>NZ_JAVFVS010000027.1 GCF_030929605.1 Flavobacterium sp. LHD-80 | reverse complement strand
GCGAATTTCGGGCCGATCAATACAGCTGATTCTTCAGTTGCGGCAAGCTTCCCGAACCTGCTTCCTGGAGACTATACTTTCAGGGTTACAGACAGCAACGGATGTGCTTATGATGAATTGATGACTATCGACAATGTGGTGCCAATCGCTATACTTGGCGAACTGGTAAGCGACATTTCATGCAATCCGGCCAACGGAACAACAAACAACGGAGTGGCTAGATTTACAGTTACAGGTTTCAGCGCTACGCATAATTACAGTGTGGCAGTTGCTACAACTCCAGCTGCATTGACTAGTACATTGACTCATCCAGTCGGATCAGATGTGATCACTTTATCTGATCTTTCTGCAGGAACTTATCAGGTTACTGTTACAGACCTTACAACAGGCTGTATCAAGGATGCTTCAGTGACTATCACGACTCCTGTGGCTATTGCCTTCACGGCTTCTGCTACGAAGGTGTTCTGTTCAAGAGACGAGTCAGAAATCACGGTAAATGCACC
>NZ_JAVFVS010000026.1 GCF_030929605.1 Flavobacterium sp. LHD-80 | reverse complement strand
TAAAAAAAATGATAAAACTTAAGAAAAACAGAGTCTCGTAGCTCAGCTGGTTAGAGTACTACACTGATAATGTAGGGGTCGGCAGTTCGAGTCTGCCCGGGACTACTATTTGACTTGAGAAAGGAAATTCTGGAAGCTGGGATTCACCAAAAGAAATTAGAGAAGAATTTGAAATCTAAAATCTGAATTCTACAATCTAAGATTGAAAAATGGGGGATTAGCTCAGCTGGCTAGAGCGCCTGCCTTGCACGCAGGAGGTCAACGGTTCGACTCCGTTATTCTCCACGAAAAGCTATAAGCCGTAGGCTGTAGGCTTGAAGCCTAGTGCGTAAAGCGCGAAGCACACAAAGTTCATTGACATATTGAGATAAGAAAATAATAAAAAGTAGAAAGCGTTTTCTGCAATTTATTGCAGAAGACAAAAAAAACGGTCTCGTTTTAAGTAACGAGATTGGTACAATAAGCAAAATAAGGGCGTATGGGGGATGCCTAGGCTCTCAGAGGCGAAGAAGGACGTGATAAGCTGCGAAAAGCTGCGGG
>NZ_JAVFVS010000025.1 GCF_030929605.1 Flavobacterium sp. LHD-80 | reverse complement strand
ATTGCCAGAGTAGTTTCGGTCACTGCGTCGATTACAGGAATCACAACCGGAGCATTTACCGTCAAGGTAACTGCAGCAGTCGAGCAGTTCGATGCATTGGTATTGTCGCAGATCGAATATGTCAGAGCATAAGTTCCAGCTGGAGCATTCGCGCCAAGCGTCACAATTCCAGTTGTCGGATCCAAAGTCAGATATCCTGAAGGATCCGCTGTTGTTGTCTTTATTTCTACTTCCGATGCCGTAAACGGCTGTCCGTTTCTGGTATCGTTGCTGATTGCTGTAATGATTGTCTGGGCCGTTGTTGATTGTGTTACCGATGCCGGATTGTCCGCATTGGCAACAAGTATATCTCCCACAACCTGAACATAACTCTTCACCGTATCGCAGTTGAGCGCATGGTCGTTGTCGCAGATCGTGTATTCCACTTCGTAGCTTCCTGATGCTGTGCCTGGAGCTACTGTTATCGTTTTGTCTGCATTCAGCGTAAGGCCTGCCGGAAGCGTGCTTACTAGTGTGAATCCTACCTGCCCTGCGCCTGTTCCTACTGTTGCCGGAGTTCCGTTCAGCGTATCGTTTGC
>NZ_JAVFVS010000024.1 GCF_030929605.1 Flavobacterium sp. LHD-80 | reverse complement strand
TTACGGTTACTGGTCTTGGAGCAGGAAGCTATGTCTTCAAGGCTACAGACAAGACGACTGGCTGTTCTACAAATACAGTGACTGCGGTTGTGAATGCGGCTACTGCCATCACTTTTACGGCGCAGGGGACAAAGATCAGCTGTAACAATAAAATCTCTACAATCACTTTCCCGACCCTTTCAGGAGGAAAACCGGGCTATACATATGCGTACATCGCTACAGGGCCTACTGCTCCTGCGGCGGCTGCCTATTCGTCTTCAACGACAGTCGATACGGCTGTTCTTGGGCTAAACATCGATGTGTGGGTAAAAGACACCAACGGGTGTACTGCCAAACAGTCGATCACGATCGGACAGGAGACTCCTCCTCAGATCAATATTCCTGCGGCGCAGTGTTATACGGGAACGCCGGTTTCGGTTACCATCACAGGTATTGTGACAGGAACGCCGACCTACAGCATCGACAATGTGACTTACGGTTCGACAGCAACATTCCCATTAGGAGTGGGGACGCATACGTTGTACATCAAAGACGGATTCGGCTGTGTGGCTTCGACGCCTTACACGGTTTTGTCGCAGCTGACGCTTAGCGCATCGCCTGCAGCTGATGTTACCTGTACACCAAATACGACGATCAACCTTACTGCCGGTGGAGGAAAAGCTCCTTATACTTATGAGGTTTCCACTAGCGGAGCATCAGGGCCTTTCTCTGCAGTTCCTGGAAATGCGACTACTTATACGACTTCGACAGCAGGAACCTATACGTTCAGAGTGACCGATTCGGCAACTCCGAAATGTTCTGCAGTCTCAAACGGTGTCGTGGTAAATACAAAAGCGACTACTTTGACCCTTAGCACTTCAAAAAC
>NZ_JAVFVS010000023.1 GCF_030929605.1 Flavobacterium sp. LHD-80 | reverse complement strand
AAGGAGGTACGACTGTATCTACTACAGCCAGCACAACAGGCCTTACAGCGGGCACTTATAACATTACTGTTACGGACAATCTAGGATGTACGGGAACGGCATCGGTTATTATTATTGAGCCTACGCAAGTAACATCTTCAGCATCATTCCCTGCAAATACCACTTGTAGCCCTACTACATTAATTACGGTTACAGCAGGCGGTGGATCCGGTGGCCATTTATACAGCTTCAACGGAAACACTACATACACAGGTACGAACACATTGCTTGTTACGCTGACTTCTTCAGCTCAGACGATCACTTATTCTGTACAAGATTCAAACGGCTGTACGCTGACCAAGACAATTAATGTTCCGGCATACAATCCTCCGACAGGAATCATTTTCAGCGCTCCAGCGGCGATTACTTGTTTATCTACTACTACCAGCGTTACATTGACGACTTCTGGAGGAATTTCCCCATTCACTTATTCAATCGTTTCAGGCCCTACAACGGCGCCTTCGAACACGACAGGGAACTTCTCGGGACTTACTGCAGGTACTTATGTATTTGAGGTGAAAGACGCCAACGGATGTACCAAGCAGGCTTCTCTTCCTATTTCAGGAGCGGCAACAATTTCAGCATCTCAGTCAAGCACGGATGTTAAATGTGTGGGCAATACAGACGGTACTGCGGTATTTACGGTAAGCGGAGCAAGCTCGGCTGGAAACTGGACCTATACGTTGACTCCGGCTTCAGGAATTCCTTCAATAACAGGAGATGTTCTTACGGTTACTGGTCTTGGAGCAGGAAGCTATGTCTTCAAGGCTACAGACAAGACGACTGGCTGTTCTACAAATACAGTGACTGCGGTTGTGAATGCGGCTACTGCCATCACTTTTACG
>NZ_JAVFVS010000022.1 GCF_030929605.1 Flavobacterium sp. LHD-80 | reverse complement strand
GTCAAAAGGACTTCTTGCCATTTGAACTTTACTCCATCTTACGTTACAACTTATATCAAATATGCCAAATGTTACATAACCAAATATATAACGGTCTACCATTCTTCCTTTTCTTTCTACTTTGCCGATATACCGTTTCATAAAGTCTTGTCGGCTACTTCTATGCCTATGCACATCTTCATAAGCCTTGTAAAAGATTTTATCCAATCTTCTGCGTAGCTTCATAAATCCATGAGAGGCATCCATAGCCCATTTGTAATAATTCAACCATCCGTTGACCATCATTTTCAGATGGTCTGCCTTGCTACTGAGTTCTTGCTTATTCCCATATTCAAACAGACGCACCATTTTAGTCCATTCCCTAATCTTTTGTGCAAATGACTGTATCTTGTCGGGGTCAGGGTAAAACGTGACTTTGTATTCTTTATCATGCTTACCACTTCGCCATTTATCAAAAACAAATCCAAGGAATTTAAAGCTCTCTCCTTTATGGAATGCTACTTGACGTGTCTTAGATTCGCTAAGTTTTAGACCTCGCTTTTCCAAAAGGTTCGGTAGTATTTCCATTACCCTTTCCAAGTAATCGTTATTTTCACACACGATAACAAAGTCATCAGCATATTGCATAAATCCTACTGACGGGGCATGTTCCCTGCGTTTATTCTTAATATTACAGACAAAAGCATAATAGGGTTTAAGGTTCTTATCAGTTGGTTTCCTTGTCGATATTAGGTGGTCATAGAGCTCAAAATCAATTCCCCATAATCCGATATTGCATAGTAACGGGCTTATCACTCCGCCTTGCGGTGTACCTGCTTCCGTTTCATGTAATACCCCTTTATCAATATAACCGCATTTAAACCATTGATTGATCGCTCTTAGGATGTTACTGCTCGTACCTTTCATCTTATCCAGTATGTACTGGTGGTTCAGGTTATCAAAACATCCTTCAATGTCGGCATCTAAGACCATGACTTCTCCTTTGCGGAGTTT
>NZ_JAVFVS010000021.1 GCF_030929605.1 Flavobacterium sp. LHD-80 | reverse complement strand
TTTTAATTAATTCAGTGAAATGCTGATGTTGGCGGCTTATCCAACAAAGTCCATCCGACCCTTAACCTGCCCAAGAGAACAGGGAATGGGAAGCTCGGAGAAAAGTCAATCCTATGGAGCGATGCTATAGAGAAAGATGGGACGAACCGAATATGATAGCCTTGTTAAGGTATCGTGAGCATGCACGCTGTACCCACATCGTATGGTGCAGTCCTCCAGTCAATAGGAACCCAATCTGTTTGAGGGTATTCATAAGCTTATACAGGACTGGCGGTATAGAGAGGAATCTAAGTTCGGGTAAACATTGATTAAAGGAACGAGGAAACCGATACATCATTTTGCTAATGCAATAAATACTCTTGGATGAATATGATGTATTGGGTAGGAACAACGACCAAGCGAAAGCCGATTGGCTACGGTCAATCGGATATGCCAAATTCGTTGTGGATTTAACAAAAGAATACAAATGAAAGTAACCAAAATGCTGAAAGTAAACAGATGGGAAAACATTGACTGGAAAACAGTAGAACTAAATGTGTTCCGAAAGCAAAATCAGATGTATCGGGCAATGCTCGCAGGTAACATCACTGAAGTAAGGAGATTACAACGTGATTTATTGAGAGACCCGTATGCCAAATTACTGAGTGTCAAACGTGTTACTTCCGATAATACAGGAAAGAACACGGCAGGTGTAGACAAGACAATAATCCGAAACAATAAAGAAAGAATGTCTCTTGTCCAAAGGATGAACCTTAATAAAGAATATCAGGCAAAACCTTTGAAAAGAACCTACATCCCGAAATCGAACGGTAAATTAAGACCGTTAGGTATTCCTACAATTGAGGACAGGGCCTATCAGGCATTGGTTAAAATCGCATTAGAACCCGAATGGGAAGCGAAATTCAGCGAGAATACCTATGGGTTCAGACCTGGACGAAGCACCATTGATGCCTGCATGGCGGTATGGCATAATCTGAAACTCCGCAAAGGAGAAGTCATGGTCTTAGATGCCGACATTGAAGGATGTTTTGATAACCTGAACCACCAGTACATACTGGATAAGATGAAAGGTACGAGCAGTAACATCCTAAGAGC
>NZ_JAVFVS010000020.1 GCF_030929605.1 Flavobacterium sp. LHD-80 | reverse complement strand
CTGGTATCGTTGCTGATTGCTGTAATGATCGTCTGGGCCGTTGCTGATTGTGTTACCGATGCCGGATTGTCCGCATTGGCAACAAGTATATCTCCCACAACCTGAACATAACTCTTCACTGTATCGCAGTTGAGCGCATGGTCGTTGTCGCAGATCGTGTATTCCACTTCGTAGCTTCCTGATGCTGTGCCCGAAGCTACTGTTATCGTTTTGTCTGTATTCAGCGTAAGTCCTGCCGGAAGCGTGCTTACCAATGTGAAAGTCACTTCGCCTGCGCCTGTTCCTACTGTTACCGGTGTTCCGTTCAGCGTATCGTTTGCTGTAAGCGAAATTGTAGTTCCGCCGTTGTTGCTGTTGATCGCTGTCGTGGTTTCAGTCACTGCGTCGATTACAGGTCTTTCAATTACTATCTCTACTGTTGCAGAATCGCAAACACTTGTATTTGCAGACATACAAATAGTATAAGTAATTAAATGTGTTCCCGCAAGAGTATTTGGAGCAACTGTTATTGTTCCGTTTGAATTAAAAACAATTCCTGTTGGAAGTGTACTTGTTGAAACAGTAACATCAGTTGGTAAAAATGCAGTTCCATTTATTTTATCGTTAGC
Organism: Flavobacterium sp. LHD-80; assembly: GCF_030929605.1. GTDB lineage: Bacteria > Bacteroidota > Bacteroidia > Flavobacteriales > Flavobacteriaceae > Flavobacterium. Next base: position 808 of record NZ_JAVFVS010000020.1, on the reverse strand, counting down.
AAAAACAGTTGCAATTGTTCCGCCTGCCGCTCCATTTATTGCCGATGGAGTATCGTCTTCTGCACAAATGTAATTTGAAATTGTTACGTTTGAAGAAGCTGTCGATTGACATCCTAAAGAGTTTGTAACTGTATAATTATAAGTGTTACCAGCAATTAAACCAGTAATTGTTGTTGAAGTCGTATTTCCAGATATATTTCCAGGATTAATAATCCATGATCCTGTTGGCAAACCACTTAATTCAACACTAGCAGTTGAAGTTAAGCAAGTTGGCTGTGTTATTAGCCCAACTATTGGACTTGTAACATTAATTACTGTCAATTGAAGTTCCTGGTCTGCTGCACATCCGTTGTTGTATATCGGGTAAATTCCGCCCAGAGTATAATCAACCGAGTTAACCGTCCATTTATAGGTATCGCCTGAGCAGATCGTCACTATCGTGACAACTTTCGAAGGTTTTGGAGTTATGGTAACAGTCACTGCCGTCCTAGCACTTTCACAGCTATTTGTAGTCTGGCTTACATAATAAATCCCATCAATAAGTGTTTCTGTTCCTAAATATAATGTCCCTCCCGAAGACGCATTGTACCATTTTAAATTACTTCCCACTGCAACTAAATCATTAACAACTTTGGCATCAACTGCACAAAATGTTTGAGATGAAGCCGACGGTGCCGACGGCGCTGTTTTAGGTGCGGCCGTTCCAGATCCTGAAGCGCTTGTACACCCGTTTACGGTCTGGGTAACGGTATAAGTTGCCGGAGCTGAAACCGTAATGGATGAAGTTGTCTCTCCAGTGCTCCACAAT
>NZ_JAVFVS010000019.1 GCF_030929605.1 Flavobacterium sp. LHD-80 | reverse complement strand
TCTTTGTAATTTCTCATATTCTGGAAGTAGCGTAGGATAAGCACCTGATGCCTTATCATATCACTATGACAGGTTTTCCTGAACTCTCCCCCGAACCGTACGTACATGTCTCCATGTATACGGCTCTCCACTAATATCCGCAGTCTATCCACCATCATGAATTTTTCTATGGCAACTGTGGCAAACTGCCAAAGTCTTTCTTCTTCTTGCTATCATTACTAATTCCCAAGGCTTTTTGCCTGTGACATCTTTTAGCTTGCGAATGTGATGCATTTCGAGTTGCTCTGTGCTTCCGCACAATTCACATTTTTCTGCTTTTAATCTGTCTATTAGGCTTGTTATTGACCTTGTGTAATAAATATCAGGAAGCGTGTCCACTGAAAAATTTGCAATGGGTTCTCTGTTTTTTCTAAAACCGTTATTATAGAAGACTGCTTTTTTCATCTGCCCCTTTTTATTCTTATAGAATACAGTGAAGTCTTTATTGTGCATGTATTTGTCAAGTATCTTTGGGATAGTTGATTTATACTTTGCCGCAAAAGTTTTGTACATACTGTATTCCATGATATAGGCAAACGAGTCTATCCTTTTACAGTTATCAGCTATAGAGTAGTAGTTGTAAAACCCTCTGACTTCGGCATTGTGCCTGTTCAGAATTTCTAAGTCATCATTGTTGATGAGCTGTGGTCTTCGGACTGGTCTCCATTGTTCCTTGCCTTGGTGTGTTATTATTTTCAGTGTTCTGTAATGCAAAAGCTTATTTCGCACTGTTTCTTCAGATACTTTTAACACAATTCTTTTATTATAGGCTCTTTTAAGGAAACCGTTTTTATCTCTCCTGCGTAGATTTGAACGCTGTACGGTAATTTGAAAACCGAGGAACGATGCAGACTTTCCTGTATGGGTAATCAGTGTTTTTTCTTCGGATAGAGTGAGTTTAAGTTTTTCGTCAAGGAATGTTTTGATATCCTCTTTGATTTTTTTACACTCTTCCTTATTACCAATTATTCCAATTAGAAAATCGTCTGCATACCTCACATATTTCAATCTTCTGTATCCTGCGTCCATTTCATCACAACGAGGGATTTGTAACCTGTCCATTTCTACCTTTCTGATTTGTTCTTTTAGGATTTTCTTTTGCTGTTCTTCTTTTTCATGTTTCAGTTTTCCAAGCAAATAAGATTTCCGATGTTCATTACTTCTGGCTTCTTTTGTTATTCTACGTTTAACTCCTTTGTCGAAATTGGAAATGTATTCCTTAATATATTTATCAAGTTTGTCCAAATATATGTTCGCTAATATGGGACTAATTATACCTCCCTGTGGAGTTCCGCTGTAAGTTTTATGGAACATTTTGTCTTCCATGTAGCCTGCATTCAGGAACTTTCGTATTAGTCGGATGAACCTGTCGTCGTTGATTCGTTCTTTGAGTATATCAATGAGTACATTATGATTGATATTGTCAAAGAAGCCTTTAATGTCTCCTTCGACAAACCATGATGCCCCACTAAATGTCTTTTTAATTTCAATTAAAGCAGTATGACAACTTCGTTTGGGTCTGAAACCGTGAGAGCTATTCTCAAACCGCTTCTCGAATATGGCTTCAAGTATCATTCGTATTGCCTCCTGTATTAGTTTATCATCAAAAGACGGAATACCTAAAGGACGTTTCTGTCCATTTTTCTTGGCGATATACACTCTTCTTGAAGGATTAGGTTGATATGTCTCATCTTTGAGTTTGTCTATTAACCCCTCAATTCTCGTTAGGCTCATGTTGTCAATTGTTTTATCGTCCGAGCCTTCGGTCATGTTGCCTACCTTTGCATAAATGCGTTGGTAAGCTTCGTAGAACAGTTCCTTATTAAATAGGATTCTGTATAGCCTTTCGTACTTATAACCAGTATTCTTACTGTGCACTGATAGACTGTTTAATACTAATTCCGGATTTCTCATAATGTCTCTCACATTTTCCATTGTTTGTACTAAAAAATATTAGCTGTTTCCCTTCGCCATGTACAGAGCTTTCCCCTGCTCGGACTACTACGGAAACTCCGTTGCCATGTCAAGTATTCAGGAAACTAAATTTCCATAGCCAAAATGATGGCATCCTGATTTAGGCAATCCCCGTTTAGTTGTGTAATAACATAGCTTAAACAGATTGTCGGATATGACTTGTCCTTTTCTACTTATTGTAGTTGTGCCGTATCTTGTTCTTGCTCTCTTTCCTCACAGGGCAGAAAGAGAGTGATACGGTATGACGATTTCAGTTGTCTTACGTCATAGCTACGCCGATTGCCACTCAGACCATCATTCAATCAGATTCGACTTTATCCTCATATCTGTTTCTTTCATCTCCCCATTCAGTCGCAACCTGACAACTGGTTGACTTATGGTTTTACCGACATGCTATACTCCCCGTTTGGTTTCCCATTCGGATAAGTCGGTTGATGATAGGTTTTAAAGAACACTAACCTAATACCTTGCTAATGATATATTTATTACACACCCAGTACGGGCGCACCCGTTACGGCGTTGTACGCACCAAAGACAGTTCCTTTAGTTGTCTCCATAAGCTGTGTGGGGTTGTTCATAGCATACTCGAAAGCACTATCAACCATATTGGTAAAACAAGTTGAAAGTTCATTCTCTTTACCATCTTGTATGGTTTTAAGCACTTCTTTGCTCGGAACAAGGGCAGACTGTATTAGTTTTTTAACTTCATTGTCCGTGATTCGGATTTTTGTCCAATGGTTAAAAATGGATTCCATCTGCGCTGAGAGCATATCGGATATGCCCATTACTTTGTGCGCCTGTTCCAAACGCTGTTTAGCCCCTGAGGTATG
>NZ_JAVFVS010000018.1 GCF_030929605.1 Flavobacterium sp. LHD-80 | reverse complement strand
AAAAAAAGAGGATAAAAAAGCTTGTATAACTGGATAAAGGTGCTACTTTTGCACCCGCAACAACGAAAGACGTTCACTGAAACACTGGCAAGGAATACGGAATCAAACTGAGAAAAATTTTCAAAAAAAGATTGCGAAAAGCTTGCGGGATTCGAAAGAAGCTTTTACATTTGCACCCCGCAAAACAGGGAAAAGTTCATTGATAGATTGGAGGAAAGACGAGAATATTGAGGCGAAAAAAAAGTTTCAAAATATTTCAAGTTTTTCTTGCGAGAAACAAAAAGAAGTTTTAGTTTTGCACCCGCTTTGAGAGACAAGCGAAAGGCAAAAAATTACGTTCGTAGACATATTGAATTGACAGCCGTTTTGAAAGAGATTTCAAAACAAACAGAATAAGAGTAATAGAGTCGGAAGATTCGAAAAGAACCACTAGAGAAGCATCGATTATATAATATTAAAATATACGATGAAGAGTTTGATCCTGGCTCAGGATGAACGCTAGCGGCAGGCTTAACACATGCAAGTCGAGGGGTATAGCACTTCGGTGCTAGAGACCGGCGCACGGGTGCGTAACGCGTATGCAATCTGCCTTTCACAGAGGGATAGCCCAGAGAAATTTGGATTAATACCTCATAGTATTATAGAGTGGCATCACTTTATAATTAAAGTCACAACGGTGAAAGATGAGCATGCGTCCCATTAGCTAGTTGGCAAGGTAACGGCTTACCAAGGCTACGATGGGTAGGGGTCCTGAGAGGGAGATCCCCCACACTGGTACTGAGACACGGACCAGACTCCTACGGGAGGCAGCAGTGAGGAATATTGGTCAATGGGCGCAAGCCTGAACCAGCCATGCCGCGTGCAGGATGACGGTCCTATGGATTGTAAACTGCTTTTGTACGAGAAGAAACACTGATTCGTGAATCAGCTTGACGGTATCGTAAGAATAAGGATCGGCTAACTCCGTGCCAGCAGCCGCGGTAATACGGAGGATCCAAGCGTTATCCGGAATCATTGGGTTTAAAGGGTCCGTAGGCGGTCTAGTAAGTCAGTGGTGAAAGCCCATCGCTCAACGGTGGAACGGCCATTGATACTGCTGGACTTGAATTACTGGGAAGCAACTAGAATATGTAGTGTAGCGGTGAAATGCTTAGAGATTACATGGAATACCAATTGCGAAGGCAGGTTGCTACCAGTGGATTGACGCTGATGGACGAAAGCGTGGGTAGCGAACAGGATTAGATACCCTGGTAGTCCACGCCGTAAACGATGGATACTAGCTGTTGGGAGCAATCTCAGTGGCTAAGCGAAAGTGATAAGTATCCCACCTGGGGAGTACGTTCGCAAGAATGAAACTCAAAGGAATTGACGGGGGCCCGCACAAGCGGTGGAGCATGTGGTTTAATTCGATGATACGCGAGGAACCTTACCAAGGCTTAAATGTAGATTGACCGGTTTGGAAACAGATCTTTCGCAAGACAATTTACAAGGTGCTGCATGGTTGTCGTCAGCTCGTGCCGTGAGGTGTCAGGTTAAGTCCTATAACGAGCGCAACCCCTGTTGTTAGTTGCCAGCGAGTCAAGTCGGGAACTCTAACAAGACTGCCAGTGCAAACTGTGAGGAAGGTGGGGATGACGTCAAATCATCACGGCCCTTACGCCTTGGGCTACACACGTGCTACAATGGCCGGTACAGAGAGCAGCCACTGGGCGACCAGGAGCGAATCTACAAAGCCGGTCACAGTTCGGATCGGAGTCTGCAACTCGACTCCGTGAAGCTGGAATCGCTAGTAATCGGATATCAGCCATGATCCGGTGAATACGTTCCCGGGCCTTGTACACACCGCCCGTCAAGCCATGGAAGCTGGGGGTGCCTGAAGTCGGTGACCGCAAGGAGCTGCCTAGGGTAAAACTGGTAACTAGGGCTAAGTCGTAACAAGGTAGCCGTACCGGAAGGTGCGGCTGGAACACCTCCTTTCTAGAGCCTCATATGTTAGTGCTTGCACACGTTGGGGAAAAAAGATGCATATCGGATGGTTTTGGATGCAAAGCTTTATTACTCTTGCTGTCGATTTAAAAAAAATGATAAAACTTAAGAAAAACAGAGTCTCGTAGCTCAGCTGGTTAGAGTACTACACTGATAATGTAGGGGTCGGCAGTTCGAGTCTGCCCGGGACTACTATTTGACTTGAGAA
>NZ_JAVFVS010000017.1 GCF_030929605.1 Flavobacterium sp. LHD-80 | reverse complement strand
CAAAAAAACGGTCTCGTTTTAAGTAACGAGATTGGTACAATAAGCAAAATAAGGGCGTATGGGGGATGCCTAGGCTCTCAGAGGCGAAGAAGGACGTGATAAGCTGCGAAAAGCTGCGGGGACGAGCACACATCGATCGATCCGCAGATATCCGAATGGGGCAACCCACTATGCTGAAGGCATAGTACACCGATAGGTGGGCAAACCCGCTGAACTGAAACATCTAAGTAGGCGGAGGAGAAGAAAACAAAAGTGATTCCGTAAGTAGTGGCGAGCGAACGCGGATTAGCCCAAACCGGTGCTGTTACGGCAGTGCCGGGGTTGTAGGACCGCGACATTTCATGCACAAGGAACCGGAAGCTTCTGGAAAGGAGCGCCATAGAGGGTGACAGCCCCGTATGGGCAACGAGTGTAATGGATAGCGGTATCCTGAGTAGGGCGGGGCACGTGAAACCCTGTCTGAATTCGGCGGGACCATCCGCTAAGGCTAAATACTCCTGAGAGACCGATAGTGAACCAGTACCGTGAGGGAAAGGTGAAAAGAACCGTGAATAACGGAGTGAAATAGATCCTGAAACCATACGCTTACAAGCGGTCGGAGCCCCTTCGTGGGGTGACGGCGTGCCTTTTGCATAATGAGCCTACGAGTTAACGTTGCTGGCAAGGATAAGTGGTTAAGCCATGGATCCGCAGCGAAAGCGAGTCTGAATAGGGCGCTTTAGTCAGCAGTGTTAGACGCGAAACCGTGTGATCTACCCATGGGCAGGTTGAAGCTGTGGTAACACACAGTGGAGGACCGAACCGGTTGACGTTGAAAAGTCTTCGGATGACCTGTGGGTAGGGGTGAAAGGCCAATCAAACTCGGAAATAGCTCGTACTCCCCGAAATGCATTTAGGTGCAGCGCTGACGATAGTTATATAGAGGTAGAGCTACTGATTGGATGCGGGGGCTTCACCGCCTACCAATTCCTGACAAACTCCGAATGCTATATAATGTTTCACAGCAGTGAGGGCTTGGGTGCTAAGGTCCAAGTCCGAGAGGGAAAGAACCCAGACCATCAGCTAAGGTCCCCAAATATATGTTAAGTTGAAAGAACGAGGTTTGTCTGCCCAGACAGCTAGGATGTTGGCTTGGAAGCAGCCATTCATTTAAAGAGTGCGTAACAGCTCACTAGTCGAGCGGACGAGCATGGATAATAATCGGGCATAAACATATTACCGAAGCTATGGATTTGTATGCAAATACAAGTGGTAGGGGAGCATTCTGACAGGGCTGAAGGTGTTTCGTAAGGGATGCTGGACCGGTCAGAAAAGAAAATGTAGGCATAAGTAACGATAATGCGGGCGAGAAACCCGCACACCGAAAAACTAAGGTTTCCACAGCTATGCTAATCAGCTGTGGGTTAGTCTGGTCCTAAGGCGAACCCGAAAGGGACAGTCGATGGCCAACGGGTTAATATTCCCGTACTACTAATTACTGTGATGGGGTGACGGAGTGATGAAAGCGCCGCGAACTGACGGAATAGTTCGTTGAAGTACCTAGCTATAAGATCTGCAGGCAAATCCGCAGATTTTGGTGAAATACGATAGTACTCGGAGTCTTCGGACAAAGAGATAGTGCGCCTAAGGGCTTCCAAGAAAAACCTCTAAACTTCAGGTAATTAGTACCAGTACCGTAAACCGACACAGGTAGTTGAGGAGAGAATCCTAAGGTGCTCGAGAGATTCATGGCTAAGGAATTAGGCAAAATAGACCTGTAACTTCGGGAGAAAGGTCGCCCTGAGCAATCAGGGCCGCAGTGAAGAGGTCCAGGCGACTGTTTATCAAAAACACAGGGCTCTGCAAAATCGCAAGATGAAGTATAGGGCCTGACACCTGCCCGGTGCTGGAAGGTTAAGAGGAGATGTTATCTTCGGAGAAGCATTGAATTGAAGCCCCAGTAAACGGCGGCCGTAACTATAACGGTCCTAAGGTAGCGAAATTCCTTGTCGGGTAAGTTCCGACCTGCACGAATGGTGTAACGATCTGGACACTGTCTCAGCCATGAGCTCGGTGAAATTGTAGTAACGGTGAAGATGCCGTTTACCCGCAGTGGGACGAAAAGACCCTGTGCACCTTTACTATAGCTTAGTATTGACCTTGGATAAATGATGTGTAGGATAGGTTGGAGACTATGAAGCGGCGTCGCCAGGCGTTGTGGAGTCATTGTTGAAATACAACCCTTTGTTTATCTGAGGCCTAACCCCGCAATGTGGGGGACAGTGCTTGGTGGGTAGTTTGACTGGGGTGGTCGCCTCCAAAAGAGTAACGGAGGCTTCTAAAGGTTCCCTCAGTACGCTTGGTAACCGTGCGTAGAGTGCAATGGCATAAGGGAGCTTGACTGAGAGACATACAGGTCGATCAGGTACGAAAGTAGAGCATAGTGATCCGGTGGTTCCGCATGGAAGGGCCATCGCTCAAAGGATAAAAGGTACGCCGGGGATAACAGGCTGATCTCCCCCAAGAGCTCATATCGACGGGGGGGTTTGGCACCTCGATGTCGGCTCGTCACATCCTGGGGCTGGAGAAGGTCCCAAGGGTTGGGCTGTTCGCCCATTAAAGTGGCACGCGAGCTGGGTTCAGAACGTCGTGAGACAGTTCGGTCTCTATCTACTGTGGGCGTTAGAAATTTGAGTGGATCTGATTCTAGTACGAGAGGACCGAATTGGACTAACCTCTAGTGTATCTGTTGTCCCGCCAGGGGCACCGCAGAGTAGCTACGTTGGGAAGGGATAAGCGCTGAAAGCATATAAGCGCGAAACCCACCACAAGATGAGATTTCTTTTAAGGATCGTGGAAGATGACCACGTTGATAGGCTATAGATGTAAAGGCAGTAATGTCATAGTCGAGTAGTACTAATAATCCGTAAGCTTATGTACACCCTTTTCTCCCGACTACGGTCGGGAGAAGAAACTTTCTAAAATAGTAAATAAAACTTTTTTCTTTATCTCAGTATGTTAAAATATTTGCCTGTCGCGGGCAGTGAATAGTAAAGAGTAACTAGTGATTAGCTTAAAAACTAATTACTAATCACTAAGGACTAGTCACTAAAAACCTTAAGGTGGTTATTGCGGCGGGGCTCACCTCTTCCCATCCCGAACAGAGAAGTTAAGCCCGCCTGCGCAGATGGTACTGCAGT
>NZ_JAVFVS010000016.1 GCF_030929605.1 Flavobacterium sp. LHD-80 | reverse complement strand
ATACATGGAGACATGTACGTACGGTTCGGGGGAGAGTTCAGGAAAACCTGTCATAGTGATATGATAAGGCATCAGGTGCTTATCCTACGCTACTTCCAGAATATGAGAAATTACAAAGATGAGGAAGCAAAATTAACTTCCCTTTTAATGGGAGGAACAGCGCAGATTCGCACACAATCCGCTTTTAACCTTTGTGTGGATTTTGCAAGTAAAGGTTCAGATGCTTTGATTCTTAATTAACCAATCAGGACAGGCATAACCTGCCTGTCCTTTTAAAACTTGACAGCATGATACAGATAGAAGATAAAAACGGAGAAAATGTAGAGGTTACCAATTTAATCCAAGCTATAAAGCAGGCAGATTATTTCAGAAATTTTTCCCATACCGATAAACTCTTTGAAAAGTTTGATAAGAAACGACAAGCCTATTGGCAGGATATGTATGAAAAACTTATAAAAATTAGCGATTTAGAGGTAAAAGAAACAAAAAAGTAAAGCAATGGAAACCAATTTTTTTAAAGCAGTCCTTTCCTTGCAGGTCGCAGGGAATTGGAAAATAAATATAGCCCGAGAAGATACAGATAAACTCATTGTATCGGTATTATTTTTTAACGATACTGTTGGTGATGATGCCCGTAAAAAAGTACCGCCTATTCTGCTCAAAGGTACGGCTGAGGAACTCGATAAAGGATTTTTTGATGCTATTACAGAGCCTGTACAAGATACCGCACAGCTTTTTGCCAATATGGAGCAGTTCCTTAAAGAAAAAGAGCAGGCAAAAGTGACCTCGCAGATGGAAAAAGACAACATTCTGAAGATGGGCAAAGAAAAAATCGAATTGCAGAAACAGTACGAATCTGCTATGAAAAAAGCAGAAGAACTTGAATCAGCAGGAAAGTTTAAAGAAGCATGGATGAAAGTGCCGTCTGCTGAACTTTATCCTGAGTATAAAGACATTATTCACGCCCGCAAAGCGGAGCTTTCCGATAAATTCCCAATAGACCTTTTCAATGACCCTAATACAGATGAACCATGTTAACAGCAACCACCTTAGAGCGCATATTTACTTTTAGGGATAAAGAAACAGACATTAAACTCGCTGACCCATCCCCGTCATTCAGTCCCGAAGCGGTATTGAACTTCTATACGCAGACCTATCCAATATTGACAACCGCATCTATAGAGGGACCTGTTATAAATGACGATGCCGTGCAGTACAAATTTGTATTACAAATCGGCACAAAAGGATAAGCCATGAAAAAGCAAACGATAACAGGCAGTATCAGACTGTCCAAAAACAAAAAGTTATGCAGACTATACAAACAGTTAGGCACATGGGCAGAAAACACAGACCGGCTTGCAGATGCGCAGGAAGTAAAAAACAGCCCAAACAATTCGGCTCCGCTCAAACTTTTGCCGATGGTTTTTTAAGGCATTCCTTTCTGCCGTTGTTCGAGATGGGTAAAAAAGTACCAAGCCAAAATCAGGTGGAAAAAGATTTTTTGAGTTCGCTTGCTGTTCTTTCCAGACTGTATGGTTTTAAAGTTTTGGACACCACAGGCAAATCCTATCCCTATAATATACTCTTGGCACATTCAGATGCGCAGAAACAGCTTAACGGTTTGGGTCGCGATATTGAATTGTCAATTATACAGGAAAATGATGGGAGTGTAAAATTAGCAACCAAACATAGTTATAATACTTGCAATACGCTGTACTATATTCCTGTACTGCCACTGTACAGGCTGTTACAGGACAGCAGACAAAAACCAACCGCAGAATTACTGCTGTCTGTTTTTGCTTATCTCTACCATATTGCAGGGATTCCCTATTACAGGGAAGACAGCAGTTGTCTGTATTATCATTATGAATGCATGGAAGAATGGCTCATTGATGAGTTGGAGCATGAAGAGTGCCAAGGCGGAACTAGTATGATTTCAGAATTAAACACGGCTTCTTATTATGGAGATGTGATGCACCGTAAAATGTATAATCCATATCATTTAAACGTCTTCGAAAAACGTATCGAATGTTACAAGTTCAATACTGATTTCGAAAAAGACTGTCTGAGTGTTGCAAAACTGGCATTGGCACTAATGCTCGAATATCCTTCAGGTACAATTTTTCAAAATACATCGAATCGGGAATTTGAAAGTGAGGAAGGGATTATAAGGGCAGAACAGTATATTTCTTTTATCGCAGATACCGATGGAGCACTTTATGAAAATATTGCAAGGGTAATCAATGATGAATTTAACGAGTGTTCCGAAATAGAAGAACCTACACTCCTGCAGATTTATGATACCCAAAACGAATTAACCCCTAAAGCGCTCGATTTCGAGTGTAGATTGTTTCCGCTTCTAAATGATTTATGCACCCTTTTAAATAATATGCTATGAAAGATATAACTCAAAAACTCGGAACATTATACAATCCTGTAAAAGCCTTTGTAGTCTATCAGAAAGAAACGGCTGAAAAATCCATTTATGTGGAAGCCTATGATATGGATAAAAATGGCTGTCCCATAAACGCCCATCCTTTAAGCCTTAAAGAAAGTACACAGCTTGCCAATGCCCTTGATACCTCAGACGAACTCACACGTAAATTCCTGAAACCATCAGGACTGCTTCCTAAAAATGTACTGCATTTGAATCCCGAGCAGAATGGTTCTGTAATTTGGTACACCCCTGCCCAAAAAGTCAGTTTGTTTTTTGTGGAAAGTTTAGGGATTCCAAGCGGTGAAGCATTTGTACCGCCTTTGCTGTGGAAAGCGTCTAAAAACACCCTTTACATTTATGCAATGGATACTGAAACGCAGATAAACGAACAGACTAATTTATATCATGCACCCTTTTTTAATGTATACACCGATGGCAGAGTCTGTATGGGAACGGTATCAGTTAACATAAAGTCCAACTGCCATTTGGAAGATTTTATGTCACTTTGGCAGCAGTATTTTTTCAACAGCTATTTCAGCCATCTCATTGGAAATAAAAGTCCTGTAAAAGGGAACATTATTCAGCTTTGGCAAAAACTTATGGGTAGCGTTAAACCGTTTCCGATAAAATCATTACTCAAAAATGATTTAACAATTAAAAACATACTATCATGAACACACAAAAAACAATACATTATACACACAATTACCTGATAAATCCAACCAATCCAATAACAGTAAATCTCATTGGCGCAGGAGGAACAGGAAGCAGAATGCTGACAGAACTCGCAAGAATGAACCACAGCCTTATAGCTTTAGGTCATGCAGGATTACAGGTCAATTTATTTGATGATGATGTAGTTACTCAGGCCAATCAGGGCAGACAGCTATTTGCAGATGCTGAGGTTGGACTTCCTAAAGCCGTAGCACTCATCAACCGCACCAACCGCTTTTTCGGAACGAATTGGAAAGCCGTAACAGAGCAGTTCTCAACAAAGAATCTGAAATCCCTGCCCAATCGTGGCAGGGCAAACCTCTATATAAGCTGTGTGGATACCGTATCGGCACGTTTTGATATTGCAGATTTCCTGCTGAATTGCAATATAAACAGCGATTTTGAACGTACCAAATCACTATATTGGCTTGACCTCGGCAATGCTCAAAATACAGGACAGGCGATACTTTCCACAATCAGAGAAATCCAACAGCCTGATTCCAAACTATACAGGACTGTACCGAATCTTCCAATGGTAACCAATGAATTTAAGGAATTACTGCAAACGCAGAGTGATACAAGTGAGCCAAGCTGTTCCCTTGCCGAGGCACTCGAAAAACAGGACTTATTTATAAATGCATCACTTGCCAGTATGGGAGCATCACTTTTATGGAAGCTCTTGCGTGAAGGAATGACAGCCCATAGAGGATTTTTTCTGAATCTCGGAAATTTTAAAACAGAACCAATAATGGTGTGCTGATGCCCGCCGCCCCGCAATTGAGCTTCCTTTGGTCAGGCAATTGCAGGGCGTTCTAAAACAAATACGCTCGCTTGCACGAAACTACCTCATTTTTGGCAGGCGCATTTTTAATATTAATTCACTAGAATATTATCTTTTAGCGTTAACTATTTTAAAACAGCAAAATTAAAAACGTCTATTATCTGTATTCTCTACGTGCTATATTACTTCTAACCAGTTTTACTTTGAGCAAATTTTAAACATAAAAGTGCATTAGGACTGCGTACAAAATATATTAGTCTATTTGATGATTTCTAATCATTTTTATGAAAAACGCAGAATTACCACTACAAACTGTAAATTCTGGTGATATTGATCACCACATTCCTATTTAAAGTGAGTACCTATTTTTCAGTTCAAAATAAGCATCTTCATTTTGATTAAAAACTTTTTTTTTCATCTGATAATTATAATTCAAATACAATAAAAATTCACTCTTTGTTTATTCCTCTTTTCTTTCTCATGAATTCTCCATGTAATTCGAGTCTATGAGATTTATTATAAGCCTATTTAATATTGCATCCGTTATCATTTTTTTTCCAATTATACCATACCTGCCTTGAACTGGAATTTGTGAAGTCACGAATATAAATCCATTATTATGTCTGTCTCCAATAATCCATAAAAAGACAATCTGGTTTTGACTTGGAAAAATCAGTCAAATTATGTACAAACTTAATTGATTCTAATTATTTCGAGTGTTATCTTTTTAATAAAAACCCTAACACTAAATTAAATTTGCAAACATAACTAATCCTACAAATATAAACTACACTTTAAAACTACAAATAAGAAATTAAAAATTGCAAAAAATCTTTTTTTTTAACACAAAATAAAATAAAAAAAATACTACATTAAATATTTTTTGTTAAATTTGATTACATTAAATTTCTTATCAGCCTAAAATTAAATAATTTCTGTTCCATTTTGTTTTTCAGAAATCTTACAAATCAGTAGGAAGTATTATTTAAAAAGCCCCCACAAAATAATATTTGCTTAGACTATTCATTAATATTCTAAAAGCATTTTTTATGAAAAGATTTTTACTCTTAACTCCATTTTTCTTGTTTTTTTTATTGGCTATTTCGGTATCATTTACAGCGGAAAATAGTAATTTTTACATTGATAAAAATGTAAAAGAATCTAAAAAAATTATTCTTAAACTAAAAAACAAGGCTAATCCTGAAATTTTTCAATTATTTTCTCATGGAAAATCTGGAGAATTATTCCTCCATAATCATTGGATGAAAAAAGAAGAGATAGTTTTATTTCTTAAAAATGTTTTGTCTGAAAACATAACATATATTAATATATATGCCTGTGAATTTGGAAAAGGAAAAAAGGGGACTGATGCAGTCCGTTATATTGAAAAACAATTAGGGGTTAAAATTTCGGCATCAACTAACATTACAGGAAAAGATGGAGACTGGAAATTGGAAATTGGAAACAATAAAGGTAAAATTAGTATTCCTGATTATTCTAATTCTTTACAATGCGCAGGAATTATTGGAGGAACTTCCTCAACTGATGATTTTGATGCAGACGGGATTTGTAACAATATTGATATAGACGATGATAATGATGGTATTTTGGATGCTGTCGAGAGTCCTTCATGTTTCTACACCGCTACAGAGGCTAATACACTGGTAAGGATACGATCCTCCTTAGCTAGTCCTGATGATGACCAGGCAGATGGTGATATCCAGATGCTTCATGACGGTTTAACAACGCTTACTTTTAATTATACTGCGGGTCAGACTATAAATGGAGCTTCGTTATTAATTATGGAATACCCCACTGCGGTACAGCTCTCTCAATTAAGTTTTGTAAACAATACTGCTTTTGGCACATCTGCAACAGCAAGGCTTGAAGGGTCGCAGGATGGTATTACCTGGGTTAACTTAGGGAACGGAAATGTTGATTTAAACAATGCCACCAGTCCTAAAACATTCAATAACACCAATACAGGCAAATTTAAATTTTACCGTGTGCTTGGGACAGGTGGGCCTGTAACTGTAGCCACTACAACCATAGGAGAAGTAAATTCTGTTCTGGCTACGTCCTATAATCAGAGTGCTTATCCGAAAGGAATTTGTTCAATAGATACCGATAATGATGGTAAATACAACCATCAGGATGCAGACAGCGATGGTGATGGATGTAGTGACAGTTATGAAGCCGGAGCAATCACAGCCGAGACAGCCAACAACCAGTTTGCAGCTGCTCCAGATACAAATGCTAACGGACTTAACGATACTAAAGAAAATGGTACAACAGGCACCATGAATTATTCTTCTACGTACAATCAGTATGCTATATCTAATACTTTTAATTTATGTGCTGATTTTGACAGTGATGGTGTGGGAGATTTAACAGATATAGATGATGATAATGATGGTATTTTAGATGCTGTAGAAGCACCAAGCTGTTATTATACAACATCAGAGGCTAATACGCTTGTAACAGTACGTTCCTCATTAACAAGTCTTGATGATGACCAGTCAGATGGCGACATCCAGATGCTTCATGACGCTTTAGGAACGCTTACTTTTAATTATGTAGCGGGTCAGGCTATAAATGGAGCTTCGTTATTGATTATGGAATACCCTACAGCGGTACAGCTCTCCCAATTAAGTTTTATAAATAATACTGCTTTTGGCACGGGAGCACTAGCCAGACTTGAAGGGTCACAAGATGGTCTTACCTGGATCAATTTAGGGAACGGAAATGTTGATTTAAACAATGTCATCACTCCTAAAACATTCAATAATACCAATACAGGCAAATTTAAATTTTACCGTGTGTTTGGTACAGGTGGCACTGTAACTGTAGCTGCCACGACCATAGGAGAAGTGAATTCTATCTTGGCTACGTCCTATAATCAGAGTGCTAATCCGAAGGGAATCTGTTCAAAAGATACCGATAATGATGGTAAATACAACCATCAGGATGCAGACAGTGATGGTGATGGCTGTAGTGATAGCTATGAAGCTGGAGCAATCACCGCCGAGATAGCCAACAACCAGTTTGTTGCTATTCCTGATACAAATGCTAACGGACTTAACGATACTAAAGAAAATGGCACAACAGGCACCATAAATTATTCTTCTTCTTACAATCAGTATGCACTATCTAGCAATATTAATTCATGTGCTGATTTTGATAATGATGGTGTGGGAGATATAGCAGATATAGATGATGATAATGATGGCGTATTGGATACAGATGAAGGATGTGTAACATCTATGGCAACTTCGGTAGATGATTTTAATGGTACTTTTGGTATATTAGGTTCTGGTAGCCGAGATGTAAATAATCCACCAGGGGCGCCGTATAGTTATGCAACAATTAATACTGTAGAAGGACAATATGCTGTTATTTCTAATATTTCAGGTGCTAGCTGGCACAGTAATATGAGTGGGGTATTGGGACATTCTACTGGAGCTACAAATGATGCGTTTTTAGCTGTTAATGGAGCTGCCACTCAAGCAGCGGCTTATAATGTGACCTTTACAACCACTAGCGAATGGGGCTATAATATTGGATTTTGGTTGCAAAATGTAGTTAACGTCGCATCTAATCCAGCAGAGTATGGGATTAGACTCAAAGACCAAAGTACTAATGTTGTATTATTTGATAAATCTTCGGGATCAATACCATCGGCTAACAGGGTTTGGGTATTAACAGATGGGTTACTTATACTACCTGCAGGAACTTATGAATTAGAAATATACAATGTTACTGTTGGAGCAGCAGGAAATGATGTAGCAATTGATGATATATTCGTTCGTCCAATTCCTGCTTATTGTTCACTTGACACAGACGGTGATGGTGTATCGAATCATCTGGATCTTGACAGTGATGGAGATGGATGTAGTGACAGTTATGAAGCAGGTGCTATAGCATCGGAAACAGCAAACAATCAGTTTGCTGCTACACCAGACGCGAATAATAATGGTCTTAATGATAGCAAAGAAACAGGAAGTACTGGGACTATAAATTACCTTTCTACCTACAATCAGTTAGCAGTTTATAATGCCCTTAAACTTTGTACTGACTCAGACAATGATGGTAAGAGTGATTTTTCAGATATAGATGACGACAATGATGGGGTACTGGATGCTACAGAGAGTCCTTCCTGTTTCTATACAGAGGCAGAAGCCAATACTTTAATGAAAGTTAGGTCTTCGTTAACCAGTCCTGATGATAGCCAAATTGATGGGGATATTCAGATATTGCACGATGCCTCTGCAACACTTACTTTTAATTATGATGCTGGGCAGGCAATAAATGGCGCTTCGTTATTGATTATGGAATACTCCACAGCAGTACAGCTCTCCCAATTAAGTTTTGTAAATAATACTACTTTTGGCGCATCTGCAACAGCCAGGCTTGAAGGATCTCAGGATGGCCTTACCTGGACAAACCTAGGCAACGGAGATGTTGCCTTAAGCAATACCACCAGCCCTAAAACATTCAATAACACCAATACAGGCAAATTTAAATATTACCGTGTGCTTGGCACAGCTGGCCCTGTAACTGTAGTAGCTACAACCATAGGAGAGGTAAATTCTGTCCTGGCTACGTCCTATAATCCAAGTGCCAATCCGAAGGGAACCTGTTCAACAGATACCGATAGTGACGGTAAATACAACCATCAGGATCTTGATAGCGATGGAGATGGCTGTAGCGATAGCTATGAAGCCGGAGCGATCACAGCCGAGACAGCCAACAACCAGTTTGCCGCTACTCCTGACACAAATGCTAACGGACTTAACGACACTAAAGAAAATGGTACAACAGGTACCATAAATTATTCTTCTACTTACAATCAGTATGCAACATCTAATGCTCTTAATTTATGTGCTGATTTTGATAGTGATGGCGTGGGAGATTTAGTAGATATAGATGATGATAATGATGGCGTATTGGATACAGATGAAGGATGTGTAACATCTATGCTAGCTTCAACAGATGATTTTAATGGCACTTTTGGCATATTAGGTTCTGGTAGCCGAGATGTAAATAATCCACCAGGAGCGCCGTATAATTATGCAACAACTAATACTTTAGCAGCACAATATGCTGTTATTTCTAATATTTCAGGTGCTAGCTGGCACAGTAATATGAGTGGGGTATTGGGACATTCTACTGGAGCTACAAATGATGCGTTTTTAGGTATCAATGGAGCTGCCACTCAAGCAACAGTTTATAATACGACTTTTACAACCACTAGCGAATGGGTCTATAATATTGGATTCTGGTTGCAAAATGTAGTTAACGTCGCATCTAATCCAGCAGAGTATGGGATTAGACTCAAAGACCAAAGTACTAATGCTATATTATTTGATAAACCTTCAGGATCAATACCATCGGCTAACAGGGTTTGGGTATTAACAGATGGGTTACTTATACTACCTGCAGGAACTTATGAATTAGAAATATACAATGTTTCTGTAGCAGGAAATAATGTAGCAATTGATGATATATTCGTTCGTCCAGTTTCTGCTTATTGTTCACTTGACACAGACGGTGATGGTGTATCGAATCATCTGGATCTTGACAGTGATGGAGATGGCTGTAGTGACAGTTATGAAGCAGGTGCTATAGCATCGGAAACAGCAAACAATCAGTTTGCTGCTACACCAGACGCGAATAATAATGGTCTTAATGATAGCAAAGAAACAGGAAGTACTGGGACTATAAATTACCTTTCTACCTACAATCAGTTTGCGGTTTATAATGCGCTTAAACTTTGTACTGACTCAGATAATGATGGCAAAAGTGACTTTTCAGATATAGATGACGACAATGATGGAGTACTGGATGCTACAGAGAGTCCTTCCTGTTTCTATACAGAGGCAGAAGCCAATACTTTAATGAAAGTTAGGTCTTCGTTAACCAGTCCTGATGATAGCCAAATTGATGGGGATATTCAGATATTGCACGATGCCTCTGCAACACTTACTTTTAATTATGATGCTGGGCAGGCAATAAATGGCGCTTCGTTATTGATTATGGAATACCCCACTGCAGTACAGCTCTCCCAATTAAGTTTTGTAAACAATACTACTTTTGGCGCATCTGCAACAGCAAGGCTTGAAGGGTCTCAGGATGGCCTTACCTGGATAAACCTAGGCAACGGAGATGTTGCCTTAAGTAATACCACCAGCCCTAAAACATTCAATAACACCAATACAGGCAAATTTAAATATTACCGTGTGCTTGGCACAGCTGGTCCTGTAACTGTAGTAGCTACAACCATAGGAGAGGTAAATTCTGTCCTGGCTACGTCCTATAATCCGAGTGCCAATCCGAAGGGAATTTGTTTAACAGATACCGATAATGATGGTAAATACAACCATCAGGATGCAGACAGCGATGGAGATGGCTGTAGCGATAGCTATGAAGCCGGAGCGATCACAGCCGAGACAGCCAACAACCAGTTTGCCGCTGCGCCAGATACAAATGCTAACGGACTTAACGATACTAAAGAAAATGGTACAACAGGCACCATTAATTATTCTTCTACTTACAATCAGTATGCAACATCTAATGCTCTTAATTTATGTGCTGATTTTGATAATGATGGTGTGGGAGATTTAGTAGATATAGATGATGATAATGATGGTGTATTGGACGCATTAGAACTTTTAGAACTTAACTGTTCTGGAGGTTGTAGTATCCCAACTGTAAACGATACTTTAGGTCAATTTTATTTTTGGGATAATGATAATGGAGCCAATTGTGGTTTTTGCTTGGCTAATACCTACATTCCTAATTGGGGAGAACAATATTTTAATTACATTCAAAATGCTCCAACAATTTCAGGAATGTCAACACCATATACAGGTCCATTGACAGGTTCTGCATCTTCATTAAGTCAGGCAGTAACTGAAAATGATTATATTCAATGGGAGATTGCTACGTCATGTAATGCTGTAATATTTGATTATGTTGGGTTTTATGCAATACCAAGTGCACCTCAGATACGTGTAGAGATTTCTACAAGTCCAACATTTACAAACAGTACTCTATTATATACAGGAGGGATAACTGCTTCATGGTCAAACGAAGTTCAATTAACTACTGATTATTTAATGCTCCCAAATACAACATATTATATTAGAGAGTATTGGGCTGGTATGAATGGTGCGGGAGATCCTGCTCCTTCTTTAGGTTTCAGATGCCCTACCTCTCAGGAATTAAGTAATACAATTGTTGATATAGACACAGACAATGATGGAGTATCAAATCGTTTCGATTTAGACAGCGATGGCGATGGCTGTAGCGATAGTTATGAAGCCGGAGCAATCACAGCCGAGACAGCCAACAACCAGTTTGCTGCTGCTCCAGATACAAATGCTAACGGACTTAACGACACTAAAGAAAATGGTACAACAAGCACCATAAATTATTCTTCTACTTACAATCAGTATGCAATATTTAGCGCACTTAATTTATGTACTGATTTTGATAATGATGGTGTGGGAGATTTAACAGACATCGATGATGATAATGATGGTGTTTTAGACGCTGTAGAATCACCAAACTGTTATTATACAGCTACAGAAGCAAATACACTGGTAACAGTAACCTCTTCATTAACAAGCCCTGATGATGACCAGTCAGATGGCGACATCCAGATGCTTCATGACGCTTTAACAACGCTTACCTTTAATTATACTGCGGGGCAGACTATAAATGGAGCTTCGTTATTGATTATGGAATACCCCACAGCGGTACAGATCTCCCAATTAAGTTTTGTAAACAATACCACTTTTGGCGCATCTTCAACTGCAAGGCTTGAAGGGTCACAAGATGGCCTTGTTTGGACAAATCTAAGTAACGGAGATGTTGCTTTAAGTAATACCACTGATCCAAAAGTATTCAATAATACCAATACAGGAAAGTACAAATTTTATCGTGTGCTTGGTACAGCAGGCTCTGCAACAGTAGCCACTACAACCATAGGAGAAGTGAACTCTGTCCTAGCTACGTCCTATAATCCGAGTGCTAATCCGAAAGGAATTTGTTTAACAGATACCGATAATGATGGTAAATACAACCATCAGGATGCAGACAGCGATGGAGATGGCTGTAGCGATAGCTATGAAGCCGGAGCGATTACAGCTGAGACAGCCAACAACCAGTTTGCCGCTGCGCCAGATACAAATGCTAACGGACTTAACGATACTAAAGAAAATGGTACAACAGGCACCATAAATTATTCTTCTACTTACAATCAGTATGCAATATTTAGCGCACTTAATTTATGTACTGATTTTGACAGTGATGGTGTAGGCGATTTAACAGATATCGATGATGATAATGATGGTGTTTTGGATGCTGTCGAGAGTCCTTCATGTTTTTACACCGCTGCAGAGGCTAATACACTAGTAACAGTACGCTCCTCATTAACAAGCCCTGATGATGACCAGTCAGATGGTGATATCCAGATACTTCATGACTCTTTGGCAACGCTTACCTTTAGTTACACTGCAGGACAGGCTATTAGTGGAGCTTCTTTATTGATTATGGAATACCCCACAGCGGTACAGCTCTCTCAAATAAGTTTTACAAACAATACTACTTTTGGTACATCTGCAACAGCCAGGATTGAAGGGTCACAGGATGGACTTACTTGGACAAATCTAGGCAACGGAGATGTTGCCTTAAGCAATACCACCAGTCCTAAAACATTCAATAATACCAATACAGGGAAATACAAATTTTATCGTGTGCTTGGCACAGCTGGCTCTGCAACTGTAGCCACCACGACCATAGGAGAGGTGAATTCTGTCCTGGCTACGTCCTATAATCCGAGTGCTAATCCGAAGGGAATTTGTTCAACAGATACCGATAATGATGGTGAATACAACCATCAGGATGCAGATAGCGATGGAGATGGCTGTAGTGACAGTTATGAAGCTGGAGCAATCACAGCCGAAACAGCCAACAACCAGTTTGCTGCTGCTCCAGATACAAATGCTAACGGACTTAACGACACTAAAGAAAATGGTACCACAGGCACCATAAATTATTCTTCTACTTACAATCAGTATGCAACATCTAATGCTCTTAATTTATGTGCTGATTCTGACAGTGATGGCGTGGGAGATTTAACAGATATAGATGATGATAATGATGGGATATTAGACATTACTGAGCAAATAGAAATGCCTTGTTCAACTGAAATTTGTACATCATGGATTGCTCCGCCTTTTTCAACAGCTTCTTCGACTGGAACAGTAATTGTAGATAATCAAGAGGTTACCTATACAGTTACAAAATCAGGAACTGCTCTTGTTTCACAGGGTAGTGGAGGTACAGGCAGTCTTCAATGTGGATTAGGCACAGTAAGTGGATTACCCGATTGGCAACGTGCACAAGGAGGGGAGTCTGTGACTTTTACCTTTAGTAAACCTGTTACCAATTTTGAATTTATATTAAGTGCTATTGAGAGCGCTCCACCATCACTTATTGAACAGGTACGTATTGATACCAATAACACAACGGGCCAGCAATTAGTATGTGAATCTTGCAATAAAAGTGAAATTATAACATCAAGTACCACACAGACTTTAGTAAACGGAAATGGAACAGCTCCAGAGATTTATAAAGTGTCAGGAACTACATACACCTCTGTGACTGTAACAGTAACAAGTGTTGGGGGTAGTTTTTTTCTAACCTATGGTTTATGTGCATTGCAAACCTATTATGAACCATCATATGAAGATATTGATACGGATTCTGATGGTATTGCGAATCGTATAGATTTAGACAGTGATGGTGATGGTTGTCCTGATGCAAAAGAATCTGGAGTTACAGGCACACTGTTAAACGGTAATGTTGTAAATACTTCAGGTGCGGTAAACTCTCCAAATGCGATTGCACAAGGTCCTTATGGGCTCAATGGTTTAGCCAATCCTTTAGAGAATAATGATACTTCATCAGCTGGAACGTCTTATCCATCAACCTATAGTTTATATGCATCGAGCAGTAGTTTGAATACTTGTTTGGATTTAGATGTAGATAGTATTCCAGATACGACAGATATAGATGATGATAATGATGGTATTGTAGATAGTATTGAAAGTCCTTCTTGTTTTTATTCTCCAAGCGAGTTTAAGAGCTTAACCAATATCACATCTGATCTTTCGTTCGATTCCACAACTCAGCCTCTTTCATTTGCTTTTGACGGAGATACTGCTACATGGGGTACCATCACAGCAGGATATGTATCAACTAGAGATTTGATAGAATTCAATTTGCCAGAATCAAATTCATTACCAATTGCAACAGTAACGGTTCAAATAGGTATAAACAATTCTTTTCCAGGAAGTAGTATGCAATTGCAAGGTTGGAACGGAACAGCGTGGGAAGCAATGTCTGCTGCACAAGCGATGACAACAGCTAATATGACTTATACTTTTACAAATACACTGCAAACTGCAAAACCGTATAATAAGTTCAGAATACATGGATTAGCAGGAACAGTGACTGGAGGCACAAGGCTTCATGAAGTAAACTATACATTTGGCGCACCTTTTGTTAGTAATGCCCTGCCTAAATCAGTTTGTAACAGTGATTTAGATGGTGATAGTATTTCAAATTACAAGGATTTAGACAGTGATGGTGACGGTTGTCCGGATGCAAAAGAATCAGGAATAATAGGCACATTGCTAAGCGGTAGTTTAGTAAACACATCAGGCACGGTAACTGCTCCAAATGCCATAGCGGAAGGGCCGTATGGAACCAATGGTTTAGCCAATGCTTTAGAAAACAATGACACTTCTTCGGCTACAACATCTTATACGTCAACCTATAATTTATATGCACTGGGTGCCACTTTAAATAACTGTTCCGACAGTGATAATGACGGAATATTAGATTTAGCAGACATTGATGATGATAATGATGGAGTTGTTGACGCTACAGAAAGTCCTGATTGTTACTATACAGCTGTAGAAGCTAATAAAATAATAGCAGTAACGTCACAATTTACTTCTCCAGATGCTTTTACATTACTTACAGATGGTGATTCAACAACAAAAACATTTAATTTTGATGCGTTTACTGTTGGGCAAAATCTCCCAGGAAGTACCATTTTTGCATTAGAATATCCAACTAATATAAAATTATCATCAATTACATTAACAGATGATATTAGTACAACAGTTGGTGCAGCTGCTATTGTCAAAGGATCTAACGACAATGTAAATTGGACGTCACTATCATCTTCAACCTTGATAACCAATACGGCTGGAACAACTTTTGCCTTAACAGCTCCTGCAAATACAATAGGATATAAATATTATAAAATTGAAACTTCAGCTCCTGCAGGAGGAGCAGCGTTAGCTATTGCAAATACTATTGGTGAAATAACATC
This sequence comes from Flavobacterium sp. LHD-80, assembly GCF_030929605.1. GTDB lineage: Bacteria > Bacteroidota > Bacteroidia > Flavobacteriales > Flavobacteriaceae > Flavobacterium. The sequence continues at coordinate 6,223 of NZ_JAVFVS010000016.1, read as the reverse complement.
AGTCGTGGCAACAGATTATATTTCAAGTGCACATCCCAAAACAAGTTGCACTTTTGTTGACACAGATAGTGATGGAACTATAAATATTTTAGACACAGACAGTGATGGAGATGGTTGTAGCGATGCATACGAATCAGGTGCAACCACGGATATAAGTACAAATTATCAGTTTCCTAGTAATTTAACTTTAGATACAAATCAAGACGGATTGGTTAATATTGTTGATAACGGAGCTAATAACGGTACTGCAAACGATGGTAAAACAGATTATGTAAGTACATATCAGTATGCGCAATCAAGCACTTTAACGATGTGTCAAGATTTAGATGGAGATACTGTTCCTGATTTAGTCGATTTAGATGATGACAATGATGGTATTCTAGATCTTACCGAATCGACTTGTGCAGATCCTTATATGACATTCCCAATAGCCAATGCATTAAATAATACCACAGGAAATGTTGCAACAGGAATAGGGCAATATACAACTACTGCCTCAGGAAATGTATTTGATTTGTCAGGTAACACAATGGGGGCATCTACACAATATGGATATTCTTCACCAAATACAACTTTTGCAGTTCTAAGAGCCAATACAACAGCGAGTCCTACTGCACCTGCGATTGCAACCTTTACATTAACCCAACCTGTTCAAAATTTTAAATTTAAAATATTTAATTTAGGTTCTATTGCCAGTCCAGCAACTAATGAAAATATACGAGTAAAAGCTTATAATGGTTCTACTCTCATAAAGTCAACAAATCTAGTTGGCTCAAATATTCTATACAATGTGGCTACTGAGTATTACTATTCGACAGCCACTACATCTCAAGACGATACAAATGATGCTGTCACTTTTAGTTATGATTTACCTGTAGATAAAATAGTTGTAGAATATCATGCTGATGGTAGATCAACGTCAACAACGACTAATGGAATAGGTATATTAATTTTATCAGGATGTAACAAATTAGACAGCGATCTAGATGGCATTACAAACGATTTAGACCTTGATAGTGATGGAGATGGTTGTGCAGATGCTATTGAAGGAGATGGACCATTTGGACTTAATTCCATTACATCTTCAAGTATTGATGGTGGAAACACAGGAGTTAATTATATAGGAATATCAACTTTACCAATTTCAGATAACTTAGGAAATAATGTTAGCGCAAATGGGGTTCCATTAATTGCTGGAACAGGGCAAGGGGCAGGTAATTCTCAAATTTCAGGTCCTGATTTAGATCAAAACGGTATAGGTGATGAATGTCAAGATCCCGATGGGGATAATATAAATTATTTAGATGATTTAGATGATGATAATGACGGAATTTTAGATATTGATGAAGCGGTGTGTGCTAATCCGGGAGTTCAATTCATCAACAATGGAAAAACAACATTTTGGACATTTGACAATACTACAAATAGCGTCAATTCAGGTTCGGGAACCTATAATGCAACAGATTCTAATGGTCCTACTTATTCATCAGGTTCTCTTCAAGGGGATGCCGCCAATTTTAATGGTTCTTCAAATTTTGTGCGTTACAATAATGGTGCTGGATTTATGGAAAGTGCTTTGTCCAAAACCAGTATTGCAATGTGGATCAAACCTGCCAATTTCTCTAATATCGGAATATTATATGAAGAAGGAAACTCAACCAATGGTTTGGTGCTTTATATGGATAACGGAAAATTAAAATATACAGTCACTTCAGGGGGTGTTTCTCAAACTGTAACTCATCCGGCAACTTTTTACAATAATTGGTATCATGTAGCAGCCACTTTTGATGGAGGACAAATGAATCTTTATGTAGATGGTCAAGCTTTGAGTCCTCCTGTAACAACTTCTTTTACAAGTATTGGAGCCCATACAGATGGCAGTGGTTTTGGAGGAGTGATTGGGGCATCAAATGCTGCTGGTGTTACTGGGTTTTATAATGGTTTAATGGATGCCGTTTCCTACTCTAACACTATTGCCTGGACAAAACAATACATTAGTTTTGAAAGTCTTAAAGTATGCGACAATGATGGAGATGGATTGTACAATCAGATCGATTTAGATGCAGATGGAGATAATTGTCCTGATGTAATTGAAGGAGGCGGAGGTTTTAAAAATTCTGACCTAGTGATGTCAACCATGAGTGGAGGATCTACAAATATTCAAGTCAATCTAGGGACAACAAGTGATGCAAATGGGGTGCCAACTATTGCCAATGGTGGTCAGGATGCCGGTTATGCTTTAATAATTGGACCTGATGCGGATAATAATGGAATTGGGGATTCTTGTGAGGATTTTGATGGAGATGGAATTGCTGATTTAGATGATTTGGATGACGACAATGACGGAATTACTGATACCACAGAAGGATATCCATATGATCCAAATTGTCTTTCATTAGTATATCAATTTGTTGGAGATAGTGGACAATTACGCTCTTATAATTTTAACACAGGTGTAGCCAATAATATAGGGCAACCTGTTGGATTTCCAATAGAGGCAATTGGTTTTGTTTCTCTAGATTCTCATATATGGGGAGTAAATGGTACAACAGGAGCTGTTGTAAGAGTTAATAAATTAACTGCTGCACTAGAGAGTTTTACTATTCCAAATTTGCCAACAAATATTGAATTTACTACAGGAGATGATATAAATGGCTACTTGATGTTCTATAATGCTGCAGGCTCATCTTATTACACAGTAGATATAAACCCATCTAGAAGTACTTACTTGCAATTAGTAGATCCAACAGCCGGTTATGCGCTGGAAACTTCTAATTTTGGAACGCCAATAAGCACTCCAGTTAATGCGTCAGATTGGGCATACAGTACAACGAATGGCTTATTTTATTATGTGATAGATGGAGGAGCGCCAAATGCTTATCAAATTGGAACATTTAACCCTATAACAGGTCAAACATTATTAACGGGTGTTACTGCAAATGGTTTCACATCAGAGACATTTGGTTCGCAGTATATGGATAGAGAGGGTAATTTTTATGTATATGGAGATACTAGTGGTAAATATTATAAAGTTGATTTAACCTCAGGAAATATTCTTCAAGTCGGAAGTGTAACACCAATTGCGGGAGGTAGTGATGGAGCTTCTTGCTCTGATGCAGTTTTAAAAGCATTTAACTTGGATATTGATAATGATGGTATCGTAAACTGGAAAGATTTAGACAGTGATGGAGACAATTGTGCAGATGCAATAGAAGGAGATGGTGGTTTTACAACAGCAAATTTAGTAACATCAACATTGCCAGGAGGATCTACAAATGTTCAAACTAATTTAGGAAATACAGTAGATGTAAATGGTATTCCTACCATTGCCAATAGCGGACAACAAATTGGCACAAGTAACGATTTTACACTGTTGTCTTCAGAGTGTCAAATTCCTTGTAAAACTATATCGGGTGTAGTTGAAGATTTAAATGGAAATCCATTACAAAACATAGAAGTTGAGATATATGCAGATGGTAATGGTGATGGACTGATTAATGCTACTCAAGATTTATTACTTTCAACAGTTACAACTGATGCGTTAGGTTTTTATAGTCATACCAGACAAAATTATGTAATCATATCTGATGGTTTTGAAGGAGCTGTTTTCTCTGGGACAAATAACTTTTCTGGAAATTATAATGGTTGGATTGAAAACAGTTGGATTCAAAGTAATACTGCCGATTCAGGAATTATAACAACCCCAGCATCTGATGATAACTTAGCAGTACAACATGTCTTTTTAGAGAATAATAGTACTTTGACTAGAGCGATGGATTTAAGCTATGCAACGATTGCAAATCTTACATTTGATTTTGATACAAGTGACGCATTAGACACTGGTGATCAATTTTTTGCGGAGGTGTCAACAGACGGTGGAGCCACATTTTCATCAGTATATACATACACAGATGATGGTATGGATAATCATCCGAAAAGAAGCGAAACTATTAATTTAAGTTCTTTTGTCGGATTTCCAAGTACGACGATTAGGTTTAGAACTACAGCAAGCGAAGGAGAGTTTGTTTGGCTTGATAATGTTAGGGTACATACCAATTTTCCAAATGTTATTGTAACCCCTGTAAAAAAAGACCCATACATATCAGCAGGGCCAGATAATGAAGTTTTGGTTATAATAAATGATACTTGTACCAATGTAGATTTTGTGATGCAAACAATTTGTGATACTTATCCCGTTGATACCGATGGAGATTCTATTTGTGATGCAAATGATTTGGATGATGATAATGATGGTATTTTAGATAGAAATGAAGCTGAGTGTACTGCTCCTACTGCTGAGTTTATCAATGTAAATAAAGAGGCGTTTTGGCGTTTTAATAATGATACAAACGATTCTTCGACAAATTCATACAATCAAGTAAGTGCTGATTCACCAACCTATTCAACAATTGATGCGGTTGAAGGAGGAGTATCGGCATCTTTCGACGGTATTTCAAATTATGTTCAGTATAATGCTGATGGATTTATGAATAAAGGTTTTTCTTCGATGAGTATTGCAATGTGGATTAAACCAGACGTAATTACAGGTAATAGAATATTATATGAAGAAGGCGATAATACAAATGGAGCCATATTGTACTTAAATAACGGATTGCTTAATTATACCGTTACCGAAGGAGGTGTTTCAACTACAATAACTTCGCAAACTACACTAGGTGTACAAGAGTGGAAACATGTTGGAGCATCTTTTGACAAAGGAGAGTTAAATGTTTATATAAATGGAATTAAAGACAATTCAGCGGTTATAGCAGGATACAATCAAATATCAACTCATACTGATGATGGTGCCATTGGAGGAGGTCTTGGAAATAACGCAGCAGGAGTTACTGGATTTTATTCGGGATTAATAGATGCAGTATCTTACAGTAATAAAGTAGCATGGACAGATGATTATTTTAATTTTGAAGGTACTCCTTTATGTGATACAGATGGAGACGGACTTTATAATCATTTAGATCTTGATAGTGATGGAGATAATTGTTCAGATGCAGTTGAAGGAGCGGGAAGTTTTTTACCTGCTGATTTAATTAGTTCTACTATTTCTGGAGGTTCTACAAACATTAATTCAAATTTAGGAAATAATGTAGATGCAAACGGGATACCTAATACCGCTTTAGGAGGTCAAGAAGTAGGGACAGCTCTTCTGTTAGGACCGGATATAGATTTAGATGGAATAGCCGATACTTGTGATTGCTATGATAATACATTAGCCGATAATGATGGAGATGGAGTGCCAAATGTAAATGATGTTGATAGTGATAATGATGGTATTGCTAATGCTGTTGAAGGAAGTAGTACTATAGATACAGATGGTGATAATATACCTAATTATCTAGATTTGGATAGTGATAATGATGGAATACCTGATGCTGTTGAGGTTGTGGGAGATACAGCAGTAGCTAGCACTCTTATCAATTGTCATTATGACGATGGAAATATAATTGTAAATAACTGCGAAACTGGGGAGTCTGTTATTGGGTTTATTACACCTATTGATACAGATGGAGATAGTTTGCCAGATTATTTAGATCTTGATTCTGATGGAGATTCTTGTAATGATGCTGTTGAAGCAGGATTTGATACCACGACAGGAGGCGTCAATGTAGATTTGGTAAATTACGATAATTCTATAAGTGTAACTACTAACGGATTAACCAATACTGTTAATTGTGGAATACCTGTAAATGACAATTGGAAAATAACATCGGTAAATTGTAAAAGTATTGAATTAACCAAAACAGCCACTTTCAATGATGGCAACAGCAACGGTTTTGCCGATGCTGGAGAAACCATAACGTATAGTTTTCAAGTAACCAATACCGGTACTGTGACCCTGTCCAATGTGTCGATCACTGACCCATTGGTTACAGTAAGCGGCACCATTGCAAGCCTTGCCCCTGCAGCTGTGGATACTGTAACTTTCAGCGCTACCTACACCATCACTCAGGCAGATGTTGATGCAGGAAATGTGACCAATCTGGCAACCGCCACAGGAACAGACCCATCAGGAGGCACAGTAAGCGATACCTCCGATGATCCGGCAACGGTGACTCCGGATGACTCCACTGTGGTTACATTCACAGCAAACGGCACGATTGCCCTGACCAAAACAGCCACCTTCAATGATGTTAATACTAATGGAATAGCAGAGGCTGGGGAGACCATCACGTATAGTTTTCAAGTAACCAATACCGGTACTGTG
>NZ_JAVFVS010000015.1 GCF_030929605.1 Flavobacterium sp. LHD-80 | reverse complement strand
GAATGCGTTAGGGATGGGAGCGGCATCCTTTTGCGGGAACATGAAGGTCTCTTTTATACGAAACTTCTCCCGCAAAAGATAAAGCGGACAGCCCGGCCCGGAGGGAAACGCCATAAATATTCTTATTTGGAATGTTAGCATTCTGTAAATCAAGGTATTGTGTTTTTGTCCATTTTAGATTTTTTTGCTATCAATGTCATTTATAAATTGAATTACGCCATTCATAATGACTTTTTGATCATCCCACATCGCTAAATGACTTCCGTTTGGGCAGTATAAATAACGTCCTTTTTTGACTAATTTGCTTTGCTCTTCCATAGCTTTTGGATCCATTGTGTCATATTTTGCACCTATCATTAGTGTTGGAATTGTAATTTCATGGAGCCTATTTTTAATATCCCATTTTGCTAATCTTCCGCTGATGCCAAATTCACTCGGACCTTGCATTAAAGTATAAATTTCTCCATTTACATGTTTGCTGGCGCAATTTAAACCGTCTGGCCATTCTTTTAATCTGCATAAATGTTCTTTGTAAAAATTTGGAATTAGCAATTCCATGTATCTTGGATTATTGAAATCTTTTTTAGCTTCTAAAGCTCTTATTTCAGCTAAAATTTCCGGTTTCATTTGCTTTGATAAAACTTCGTCAGCATATTTTTCATATTCTGGTGCACTTGCCATCATATTAGATATTAATAAACCTTTCATGTTTTGCTGATATTTTAGAGCATATTCCATAGCTAATATTCCTCCCCAAGAATTTCCTAAGACATAAAAATTGTCTTTATCTGCATTTATTGCCTTACGTACTTGTTCAACTTCATCAACAAATCTGTCGGTTGTCCATAAACTGCTGTCTTTTGGTTGATCGCTGTAATAGGAGCCTAATTGGTCATATTCATAGAATTCGAAACCTTCTCGTTGAAAAAATGTTTCAAAACATTCCATATATTCATGTGTCATTGCCGGACCGCCATGTAATAGAAGTATTTTTATTTTTGGATTATTTCCAAAGCGTTTTGTCCAGACTTTAAATTCGCCAGCGTGAGTTTTTATTGGAATCATTTTCACACCTGCAGCCTCTACATTATTATCTTTATTATATGTGAAATATTTAGCTAATGCTGTAGATTGGTTTTCTTTTTTGCATGAAGTTGTTAGTGCGGTTATTAGAATAAATAGGATACAACGCATATTTTTAAAATTTAAAGTTTTAGAATGAGTTTCTTTTATACTAAATTACAAATTAAAAATAAGCGATTGATAATTTGATGATTACGCTTGTTCTCTGTTTCGTTTTTAAGCGTGAATTTTTAGTACAATTTGGTTTTTTGAGCTTAATTTTTTTTTAGTTTAATTTATATCTGAATTCTGAAAAGTGATATTTTTTTCGATTTTGAATAGTTATCTTTGTAAAAATGATTACGTGCAATTAGTGCCGTATACTATAATTAGCAATATATTAAAATGAGCGATAAATTTACTGTTGGAAGTCTATATGCCGGTATTGGAGGGATTTGTTTAGGATTTAAAAAATCAGGTTTTGATTTACTTTGGGCAAATGAATATGACAAAAACGCTTGTATAACTTATAAAGAAAACTTCAAACATAATTTAATTGAAGGTGATGTATTGCAACTTAATTTAGATGGAATTCCTAAAATTGATGTATTGACTGCCGGATTTCCTTGTCAGCCTTTTTCGGTTGCTGGTTATAGAAAAGGTTTTGACGACAACAGAGGAAATCATTTTTTTAGAATATTAGATTTTGTGGATACCATGAGACCTACAGTGGTATTTCTAGAAAATGTAAAGAATCTTGTTAATCATGATCATGGAAATACGATGAAGGTTATTGAGAAATCGTTGCGTGATAGAAAATATTCTTTTCAGTATAAAGTTTTGAATACTAAAGATTATGGAAATATTCCGCATAATAGAGAACGTATTTTTATAGTTGCATTTGATACAGAAAAAATTGAAAATGCAGAGGCCATTTTTGAATTTCCGAAAGAAGATAAATTGACTAAAACGATAAAAGATTTAGTTATTAATGAAAAAGTGGAAGAAGATTTTTATTATAAAGAAGATCGTTATATGTTTGATATGCTTCAAAAAGAAATGACTTCGGATAAAACAGTTTATCAATTTAGAAGACAATATGTAAGAGAAAACAAATCGAATGTTTGTCCTACTTTGACTGCTAATATGGGGACTGGAGGTCACAATGTTCCTTTAATAAAAACAGATTTTGGATTCAGAAAATTAACACCGAGAGAATGTTTAAGATTTCAAGGCTTTCCAGACTCATTTAAAATTCCTAAAATAGCAAATTCTCATTTGTATAAACAAGCTGGAAACTCTGTAAGTGTGCCCGTAATTGAAGCAGTGTCAAAGAATATAATGAAAGTTTTGAAATCAAAATCACCGAAAAAATAGTGATTTTTGATTATTGCAGACTTTTTATAAGTTCATCAATATCTTTCATATCTCCACATTGTATATAATAGTTTTCGGCGTCCATTTTTGTGTATTCATTCAAAATGGAGTTTTGAGGTAATATATTATTGTCAGCAATAGCTTGTATTAGATTCTTGGTTGTGCAATATCCTGCAATATCATAGCTCCAAGTTTGTTTGAAAATAATGTTTTCAATATCAATTTTTGGAATAACATCATTGTACATTAATTTTTTGCTTCGGAATAGTTTTTTGATGTCTGGGTTAACTCTTATAAGAATGAAATAATCATATAAATTTGCTGAGCTATTATTGAGATTTGGAATATATTGTCCATTATTTGTCCAATCTTTAGTTTCAAGTAATAACAGATTAGATTGTGATGCAGCCGATTTTACATTGATTTTTTTATTGAGAATTTCTAAATCTGTATCATCCCAAATCCCTTCGCCATAGATTCCAAAGTCTGGTTTATTGCAAACTACGGATTTTGATTTGAAATAATTGTAAAGCACAACTTCAGCTAATTTTCCTTGGAAAGTGTTACAAAACTTCTCTCCATTTTTTCTTCCGTATTGGCCTCCAGTTCTAGTTGATCTATGATGACCGTTGCCAAAACACATCTCATATGCAAAATCTAAAACATTTTTTAAATCGACTTCATTAATTACAATTCCTTTAAATGGCTTTTTATTATTGACAAAATAATAATCTCCATTTGATCTTTTTTGATGATCTAGTTTCATATTCTTCTGGTTTCGGCAACTTCCGCTATAATATTCCAGTTCTCTTTATATTGTTTTAAGGTATTTAGATTAATGCTGGTGATTTGGTGTTCTTCTAGACTATCTACATAGCTCATAGGTATCAAATAACAAATGCCAATTTCTTTATCAACAGCAACATAAATGTCGCAATCTGCAGAGGTAATTCTTTTTCCTTTATTTGTTATATGTGTATGATCAATTCCTTGTCCGCCACGATCTCTGTCTTTAAAACTTATAGCATTACTGCTTGAAACTCCTTTAATTTGAAGTCGCAATAAAATGTTATTGAAATCGACTACAGCATCATATCTGCTGGATCGAACATCAACATTTGAGCAGTTGTATCCTGCAAGAATTGCACGTGCCAAAAATAAAAATTGTGCACTATCTCCAGCATTTGCGGTCATTATTCCCGTATTAATATTCAATAGATTAGTAGGAAATCCGTTTGAGAAAATGAAATCAAATTGTTTCTCTAAAATTTTTTTTAGAGATGTTTTTGTGTATCCAAATTGATGCTGATTTGAAACACTTTTTTGGATGAAACTTAACGAATTATTGATGAATTCCTCTTTATCTATTTCTTTAATCAAGTTGCTTTGTAATACTTCATCATAAAAAGATTGAAGATCTGATTTTGCGATTGAATAGTGATTTGCAATTTCGATTATTTTGGCTTTTACAAAATTTCTTTCTGTAAAATCTTTTATAAGCTGATTGTAGAATTGAGTCTCATTCAATCTTGTAATGAAATAGCCTTTTAAAAAGGTTTTTAAATTGGTTGTTGAACCAAATAATGTTATTCCTTCTTTATTTAGGTTGAAATTGACTTGGTTTATTTCTGTTATATTTTGTTGTATATATACTATTTGATGGTTAGTCATTTGGAGTAATTGTTTTAGAATTGTTAGAGATAAAATCAATATTAAGTAAGATTTTAAATAAATTACGAATTTACTTATAAAAATGTAAAAATATAATTCTTAAGATTAATTTTATGTATTTTCTTAATAATGTATTTTATCTCATTTTTTTAGAAGAAGTATATTTAGAGCTTGAAAATTTTGCATATTTGCTTCCTGTGTAAATTTAGGGATAAATAGCTACTTTATTTTTTTGATTTTTTATGTTGTCTTTAAGCTAGAATCTTTTTTTGTATTTCTTTTTTTGAGCATGTTTAAAATGCCGATTAGATAAATGGTTTATTAATCATTTTAGTATGCTGATAAGGATGCAATACATTGCTAGATTAATTAATAGATAACACGTCGTCTTTAAAGTTCAAATGAAGATGTTTCTGGTCAATTTAAATTAAAACGGCTCTTAAATGCTTTATAATAAATAGCATTCTAGGTTGACGAAAGTACTGAAATGAAAAAAGCACCTCAATGAGGTGCTTTCAGCGGAGAAAGAGGGATTCGAACCCCCGGACCTGTTACAGTCAACAGTTTTCAAGACTGCCGCATTCGACCGCTCTGCCATTTCTCCAGTATGTTGCTATCATTTTCTGATTGCGAGTGCAAATATAAGTTGTTTTTTCGATTGTAAAAACTTTTTTGAAACTATTTACAAAGAAAATAATATAAAAAAAGAAACCCTCAACAAAAGTTAAGGGTTTCAATTTTCAGCGGAGAAAGAGGCTCTGCTGATTTTATGCCAATCCCAGTAAATACAAGGGGTTACAATATATTACTAAAGCTAGGGTCATCTATAGGGTCACTTAACTTGCAACGTATTAAATCATTACATTGTAAATGTAGCAAATATATTTTAAATGAACCCGTTGGGTGTAATTAAATGATTTGATTTTTAATATTGTTTACTTGTATTTTAAAAATGAATTTATTAATATACTGAACCAATGTTAATGCTGTTACTTTTGCTAAAATTTTAGTTTTAAATCCTTCAAAAGATTTTGCGTAATTGTTTCTGATTCTGAATTGGTCTCATAATTGTGAAAACAAAATTTCGATTCGTTTTCTTGATTTTCTAAATGTGTAAGCTTGTTATACAAACAAAAACTGAGAACTAAGTTAGAACAGATTAATTTACCCTTTACTCTACTTTTTGTTTGTATATCCAAATTTTGAGTCCACAAAATTTTAACATTCAAATATTTAATTTATTTAAATTTTAAACGAAGCGCATGAATGCCTGCAAAGAAAAAGCTTGTTAAAATATTTAGTTTAGAATACGTTTTATTCTCAAATTAATTCTTAAATTTATCAAAACCAGTAAGATATGAAAAAGGATATTTCAGATATATTGTACCTGAATCAGTTCAGAGTAGTTTTATTTATTATGTTTATAATTATTAGTACAAGTGGGGTTTGGGCTCAAGAAAAAGACAGTAAAAATATACAGAATAAACTCCCCTATTCAGATCCAGTTTTTAAAGGAAAAATTGGAAAAACATATAAGGAGTCAACTGCAGCTTGGCCTGAAATTCCAAAAGCGGCTGCCGAGGCACCAAATGTAATTATTGTATTACTCGATGATGTTGGCTTTGGGCAGACTTCGACTTTCGGAGGATTAATACCCACTCCAAATCTTGATAAACTAGCCTCTCAGGGTATTAAATATAATAGATTTCATACCACAGCAATATGCGGCCCCTCAAGAGCTGCTTTGCTAACGGGTAGAAATCATCATGATGCCGGAAATGGCTTTTTGATGGAATGGGCTACAGGATTCCCTAATTACTCTACTATGATTCCAAAATCAACCGCAACAATGGGAGAAGTTTTAAAGGATAATGGCTATTCGATATGGTGGTATGGGAAAAATCATAATACACCAGATTGGGAAACCAGTGTTGCTGGCCCTTTTGACCGCTGGCCGACTGGGTTAGGATTTGATTATTTCTATGGTTTTAATGCGGGTGAAGCGCATCAATATTATCCTGTAATATTTGAAAATACACTGCCGGTAGAACCTAATAAATCACCGGAAGAAGGATATCATCTGCTCACTGATATGACAGATCGTGCTATTTCTAAAATGAAATATTCTAAATCTGTAGCACCAAACAAACCCTTTTTTATGTATTTCGCTCCTGGCGGGATGCATGCCCCACATCATGTTACCAAAGAATGGCGAGATCAATTCAAAGGGAAATTTGATATGGGATGGGAGAAGTATAGAGAACAGGTTTTTGAGAATCAAAAAAAGATGGGGATTATCCCACCAGATACAAAACTGACGCCAAAACCTGACTGGGTTCCGGCATGGGAGACATTAAATGATAAACAGAAAAAGGTTTATAATGCATTATTTGAAAATTACGCAGGTTATTTTGCTTTTACAGACCATGAAGTCGGAAGACTGTTAGATGCTATAAAAGAGCTTCCAGATGCAGAAAATACTTTAGTGATTTATATAGTGGGAGATAATGGAGCTTCTTCTGAAGGCGGGCCAGATGGGACAATGGATGAAATAAAAAGCCTATCGGGTATGAATGCCAGTTTAGACGATATAATTAAAGATCTAGACAAGCTCGGCGGCCCTGAAACAGAACCTCATTATCCAGTGGGATGGGCTTGGGCAGGAAATACCCCTTTTCAATGGGTTAAACAGGTTGCATCTCATTTAGGCGGTTCGAGAAATCCAATGGTAGTAAGCTGGCCGGCGCGTATCAAACATGATGATACCCCGAGAGATGCTTTTTTACATTTGATAGATATTGCACCAACCGTATATGAAGTGGCGCATGTTACTATGCCTGAATATGTAAACGGCATAAAACAGATTCCTTTGGAGGGTAAATCATTTGTGTCAACTTTTACTGACAATTCATATAAAGGAAGAACAGAACAATATTTTGAAATTCTAAGCAATCGTTCGATTTATGAAGATGGATGGAAAGCCAATGCGCAGCACACTTTGCCATGGAGGCAAGATGTAGCGCCTGGAAATTGGGATAATGATAAATGGGAGCTTTATAACCTAAACTCAGATTTTTCAGAAGCAAATGACCTTGCGGCTAAGTTGCCATCAAAATTGGCTGAGATGAAGAAAAAATTTGACGAGGCTGCTGTAAAATATCATGTTTATCCATTAGATGACCGTGGTGTAGCCAGAGCTTTAATTCCTAAACCGTTGCCTCCTGGAGTTGACCCTAAAATAACGCATTTTGTATACTATCCTGGTGCCACACGTCTTCCGGAGACTGCTTCGCCTGCCATTAAAAACCGCAGCTGGACAATCACAGCTGATGTGACAGGAAACGGCCAGAATACAAATGGGGTCATTATTGCTGCGGGAGGAGTTTCAGCAGGTGTTACTCTTTATGTAAAAGATGGCATCCCTATTTTTGACTATAATTATTACGGCAAACATACTATTATTAAATCTCAAAAAGCAATAGATAAAGAGCCTGGCATTATAACTCTGGATTTTGTGTATGCAGGCGGTGGTATGGGTAAAGGAGCTGAGCTAATCCTTAAAGTTAACGGACAAGAGGCTGGCAGGGAAAAAATGGAGGCAACTGTATTTGCTCGTTTTGGAGCAGATACTTTTGGAATTGGAGAAGATAGTGGGCAGCCGGTAACATTCGATTATAAACCTCCCTTTAAATTTAACGGTACAATTGAAAAAGTTATAGTAGATTTAAAATAGTTGATTTCTAATACTAATACATGAAAAGCAAATTTTTCTTTTTAGTAAAGCGAATTTAAAATCATAAGTTTAAAAAACTATTGTATTTACTTTACTGCTAATCTCTTCAGATCGTGTAAAAAATGGTTAGAAAGGACCACCATAATTTAGAAACCTTTTAAGTCATATGATTTTGGAGGTTCTTTTTGGTTCGAAGTAATTGAATTAAATTTTCGTAATATATGTATTTACTGGGATATTGATTCGAAGAACTTAAGAATCAGTATTTACATAGTGAAATAAAATCGACGAGATCGTTTTAAGAGTTATGACCAAATAAATAGGTTGCATTTTATGATTTGAAACCTATTAAATGGGAAATAATTAATTAATTTTAAAAGTGTTACGTTAATTTTATATTATAAAGATTTGTTACTAACATAAATTTTAAACTATGAATACTTCTACGTGTAAAAAAAAAATCTTTTTTTTGGAATACTTTCAATAAATTTTGTTCTGTCACAAGAAAAGGAAAAAAAAGGAACATTTCAAATATTACCACAAGCGGATTTTCATTTTAACGGTCATGTAGGTAGGACTTATTTAGATTCAGATCCAGCGCAATTTCCTCAACCGGTTCAACCACCTAAAGGGGCACCGAATATTGTGATAATATTACTTGATGATGCTGGTTTTGGACAATTTAGCACTTTTGGAGGTGGAGTTCCTTCACCAACAATGGATAGACATGCTTCTGAGGGATTACGTTATAATCGTTTTCATACAACTGCATTATGTAGTCCTACACGAGCATCATTAATAACGGGACGCAACCACCATTCTGCTGCTTTTGCGGGTATTACCGAAGCAGCTACAGGATATGAAGGATATACATGTATTCTTCCCAAAAGTTGCGGTACTATTGGAGAAGTTCTTCGCCAAAATGGATATGCTACAGCTTGGATTGGTAAAAATCACAATACACCTACTTGGGAGACAAGTGATGTTGGTCCTTTTGATCATTGGGCAAATGGTTTAGGTTTTGATTATTTTTATGGTTTTAATGGTGGTGATATGAACCATTGGAACCCTGTATTATATGGAAATCGGAATCTTGTCACAGCATCTACAGATCCAAATTATTATATGACTACAGATTTGGCAGATAAAGCAATTTCATGGGTACAAAAAACAAAAAGTATTGCGCCAGATAAACCATTCTTTTTATATGTTGCGCCTGGTGCTACACATGCACCACATCATGCTCCAAAAGAATGGATTGAAAAGTTTAAAGGAAAATTTGACATGGGATGGGATCTTTATAGAGAACAAACATTTGAATGTCAAAAGAAATTAGGTGTAATTCCTGCAAATGCAAAACTGACTCCAAGACCAGCAAGTTTACCAGCATGGGAATCTTTGAATGCTGATCAGAAACGTCTTTATTCCCATATGATGGAAGTTTTTGCTGCTTATGGTTCATTTGCTGATGATCAGATGGGAAGAATCACAGATGCAATTAAAAAATTACCAGATGCGGATAATACAATAACTATATATATTGTCGGAGATAATGGTTCTAGTGCAGAAGGTGGTATTGAAGGATCTGTTAATGAAATACTCTTTTTTAACGGACATCCTGAAAAATGGCAAGATAACATAAAAGTAATTGATGAATTAGGAGGTCCTAAACACTATAATCATTTTCCATCTGCATGGGCATGGGCAATGAATTCACCTTTTCAATGGACAAAACAAGTTGCAAGTCATTTTGGAGGTACTCGTAATCCAATGATTATTGATTGGCCAGCAAAAATAAAGGATAAAGGAGGACTAAGAAGTCAGTTTACGCATGTAATTGATGTTGTACCTACAATTTATGAAGCAGTAGGTATAACAGCTCCAACTGAACTTAATGGCATACAACAAAAACCAATTGAAGGAATTAGTTTTGCTTATACATTTAACGATGCAAAAGCGAAAGAACGTCATAATACACAATATTTTGAATTAGGGGTGAATAGAGGAATTTATAGTAATGGATGGATGGCATCAGCATTATCTTTTCCTCCATGGGTAGCTGAACGTGGAGCATTTGATCCAGATATACAGAAATGGGAACTTTATAATATAGATGATGACTTTACACAAGCAAATGATTTAGCAGCACAAAACCCTGACAAACTTCGACAAATGCAGGATTTGTGGTGGATAGAGGCTTCCAAATATAATGTATTGCCATTAGATTGGCGTGGTTCAAATCCTAGATTTAACGCTGAACTAATGGGTAGGCCAAGTTTAATAGGAAAGCGTAAAACAATGACCTATTACCCAGGAACATTTGGTCTGCCAGATGCAGCTGCGCCACCGATGCTTAATAAATCCTGGACTATTACGGCTGAATTAGAATTATCAGATTCTAATACTAATACTAATACTAATACTAATACTAATGGTATGATTATAACTCATGGAGGAATGCAGGCTGGATATGGATTGTATCTAAAAAATAGTAAACCGGTTTTTGTATACAATTATCTCGCTTTAGACTGGATATATTTTAATGCAAAAGAAGCATTGCCAAAAGGCAAGACTAAACTTGTTGTTGATTTTCTATATGATGGGGGAGGTTTAGGAAAAGGAGGCAAGATCAGCATGAGTGCGAATGGAAAAAAAATAGCAGAAGGCAGATTAGAAAAAACAGTTCCAGTTCAGTTTTCAATAGTTGAAGGATTAGACATCGGAAAAGATGTTGGTTCTCCTGTTGATTGGAATTACAAAATGCCTTTTGAGTTTACAGGAAAAATTGAAAAAGTGACGGTCGATTTAAAATAGTATGATATTTTTTAAATTTCACAATGCTAAAAAAGATAAACCATTTTTATGAAAATTTCTTTTGCTAATATTAAGCTTAAATTCGTCATCAGCTTATTATGAACAGGAAGATCATAAAGAACAATATGATTTTATTTTACTTAAGACGAATTAATGTCTCAAGCAGTTAGAGTTGGAAAAATCAAAGCAGTCTTTAAGCCCGTGATAATGAGTTTCTATATATTGGTAGTGTATTATTAGACTCTAATATATACAGGGAAAATTAGCGGCAATATATTTACCCCATCAAAAAAGGGCAGTGTTTCAGATTAGGTGTTTTTATAAAATAGCAATATAACTAACTGAAAAAGAATTTAAATTTTTGAATAAAAAAGAGGCGGCCAATAGGTCGTCTCTTCCTATTTTTAGGATTTTAAAAAGCCTTAAAATGCTTTTGTTGTAACTTAGTGTATCAAAATAGTCCATGAAAATAAAATGTAGTTTTTGTAATAGCAAATGCATAAAAAATGGATTTCAGTCTAATGGAAGCCAACGCTGTAAATGCGGTGTCTGTCAAAAGAGGTAACAATCGGACTATAGGTACATATATTTGGATTTTGGATTATGATAAAGAATAAATTTTAATTTATGAAATATAGTATGCTAATTGTATTTTTTGTTTTGCTCTCTTGCAAACATAGTAATCAGGAGATTAGAAAACCGGATAATTATACGCTTTCTGAGAAAAATGTTTCAGAAGATTGTAACGTATATCAGATGAGATTTTACAAAGAGGAGTATATATTTAGATTTGCATTGACAGGCCCTTGTAAAAACTTGTCATTGAAAAGTTACCTTAGTGAATATTCGGACTATTTATCTCGTAATGGTGATAGTTTAATTAACAAAAGGGGCCTTATAATTATTGAGTATTATGAATTAAATAAAAAAGAAGTACAAGACTCCATACTGCATATAACAAAGAAAAGTTTTAAAACTGATGTTTCTTTATATGAGACAGAGGATAATCGTTTTGTATTAAAAGTCTCTAAGCAATGCAAAAGGAGATATTAATTGGGATAGGTGATGGTGGTTCGCAGAATACGGGACCATCAATGACCTTAACTGCACCAAAGCCAATCTCTCAGGACAGGGTTTGCAAATCTACTCCATTAAGGATAATTGAAATTACACACTCAAAAAAGTCTTGTTTTATTTACAGAAAAAAAAATAATTTATTTACTACCCTTAATATTAGTATTAATCTATTCATTTTAGTAACATAACTTTGTAATGTCATCAACTTAATTATGTTTAATAAAACAAATGCGACAGAACTATGGAGTTTAGTTATAAATAAAATTAAATATTTTAAAGATTATTACAGTATTCTCGATGAATTTATTTTAATATCAGCATATTTCCATGCCTTATCAAAACGAATTTTAGCTTGATTATAATTCTTCTGATCTCCTAATTTTTCATAAGCATTCATTAATCCTTTGAGGGCCAATCCGTTATTTGGATAAATTTTTAAATCTTCCAGATACACTTTTTTTTGCTTCTTCATATTTTTTTTTCTCGAGCAACACAGCGCCCAAATGATGGCGTACAGAGAAAAACCAATCAGGCGGTTCGTTATAATTTAGGGCAGTTTCTTTGGTTACAGCTTCTTTTAAAAGTGAAATGGCTTTTTATAATTTTTTTCTTTACCGTAGATTTCACCTTCTAAAGTTTTACAGGCAATTTAACACAAATCATAAGCACTGTTAATGCTCCAAATGGTTAAGTCTTTTATTTTAGGATCAGTCATTATTTGTTTCATTTGTGCCAAATGACTTTTAGCTTCGCCAATTTTACTTCGCGAAAGCAAAGCCATTCCTTGCGCATAATGCCAAACTACTAATGGATATTTTAAATCTTTTTCGGGTGCTTTAGAAGAAAGGATATCATTCCACAAACCTAATTTTACCTGAACATACCACGGAATCGAGTAATAATGTTGTAAAGTTGACCAAACGGGGTCACGAAGTAGTTTTTTTTGAGCATGATTTGATGTGGCAAAAGCTCCTTTGATAGCCGTTTTGCTTTCCCCCGAAAGTGTCGCACAAGCGGCTAAAAAATGATAATTATGCGGATAATATCCTAAAATATAAGCACCTTGAGCATGACAGGCAACTGTATAAAGGCTGTCAACTTCAGCCGCTTTTTGATTACTTAGAACACCATCGTGATAACGACCAGTTCTAATATGATTCTCCCATAAATATGGGCGGGATTCAGCGAGTTTTTGTAAAAAGCTTTTTCACTCCACTAATAAGGGCACTTTAGCGGGTAATCAATTTTGATTATCCGCCTTTTTTAATGAGTATAACTCATTTGTTTTTTGGTGTTTTTTTTATAGCGATTTCACTGATTTTTAAAATTGGTCTCATAGATAAGTATCAAAATAGATAATAAAAACAATAATTGTTTGTTCGATATCCCCTTGCGGGTGTCCTCTATTTTAGATCAATCGTTCTTCTAGCTGTCCTTTCCAAATTATAAATCCTTTTGTATTGCGTGAATAATCATGAACAATTCTTGAGAAGTTTTGCGGATTTGTTTCTAAATAAGTTTGACGTCCTTTTTCTCGAATAATGCTTAGTTGTGCGTCTATTTGTTTGATTGTCTCAATAAGTAATGATTTATTTTTGTCTATATGCCAAATATAGGTAGCTTCTTCGGTATCTAAAGTTTCTAAAATGATATGATATTTTTTTTCTCCCACTATCATAAATACAAATGAAAATGGTTGTAAAACAAATCTTAACTTCATTAAATTCCGTTCGTGCATTTTAACTAAAAATTGAATATGCTGTGAATGTTTGTATTGTTTGCCTTTGAGTAAATCTTTCAAAATTACATCTACATCTCCATAAATATTTTGGTTTTTAGGTAGTTCATTTGTAGTAAGGATATTTTGCTTAGATATTGGAGTTTGATTAATAAAGCTTTTATTCAAAAATTGAAATTTTACGGTTTCAACAATTTCTTTATTGATATTTTCAATGTCATCGGAAGTTGCCAATTGTGATAGAATTACTCCGTTTTCTAATTCAGCATAAATATCAACTGAAACAAATTTAGAATTCAAAACTTTGATGAAATAAGGTTTTAAAACGTCAAATTCAGGTCTAAATTCTTCGTTTTCTATTTCAAAAATGAATAGTAGATTGCTTCCTTTATCTGTGTGTTCAAAACCAACATTACCATATCTAAAATCCAAATTTTCTATAGCTATCTTGATTTGGTTTTTAATCACCAAATTTTGTCTTTTAGGTATTGATTCGGTTGGTTCGTCAAATAGACTTGCCTGCATAGCTATTTGACGGTAATAAGTGTTTCGTTTCAAAAATTGTTTATTCAAATAATCTATTTTAATGTCGCGATAATCATATATTGTAGGACTTATTTCTGAACGTTGTACACGACCAATGTATTGAATCAATTTTCCTTTAAAAGAAAAAGGATATACCAGAAACAAAGAATTAATATTTGACAAATCTGAACCCTCGCCAAAATATTGTCCTGTAGTTATCAATACTTGGAAATTGCCTTGTAGTAAGTTTTGCCATTTTGACTTCCTATTATTATCGGAATCCTCTCCGCTGAGAGTAATGACTTCATAAGATTGCTTTAAAAAAAGATAAAGAGAATCAATATGCTCTTTTCTTTCTGTTATAATGGTAATTCGTTTTCCTTTTGATAATTCATCTTCAATGTCTTTTACAATAAGTTTGTTTCGTTCCGAATCATGAATTAAAATTTTTGAGAGTGTTTCAAAACTGTCTGTTTTTGAATTAAATGGAATGTTCAAATTAGTATTTCTGACAATGACTTGAGCGTGTTTGAAGTTTTCAATGTCAGTAGTTGAGATCTCCGAAATTATCTCTCCAAGAAAAGCAAAAATCAATTTGTCATCATTGTGTTTTCTAAATGGCGTTGCTGTCAATCCATAGAGATAATATGTCTCTAATTTTTCAATTGTTTGACGAAATGTTTCTGCTGGAATATGATGGCACTCATCAAACAATATAATTCCGAATTGATTGCGTATTTGTCCTATTTGTTTTGATAGACTTTGAATAGTAGCAATAGTAATGTATTTGCCGATCTTCGTTTTTCCTAGTCCAATGATACCAATTTCGTGTTTTGGAATTCCGAGGAATGCTTGAATCCGTTCTTGCCATTGCTCTAAGAGCTGTTTGCGATGAACTATGATTAGAGCAGGTTGTTTTTTCTCCATGACAATTTTCAACCCCATAATAGTTTTTCCCGAACCTGGAGGTGCAACTATAACGCCAAAATCTTTTTTTGATGAAGTTTCGATGACTTTATCTTGGTGTTTTCTCAATATTGCATTGAATGAGAAATATATTTCTTCCTTTCGTTTTCTATTGTCTTGGAAATCAAATTCTAGATTTTGCTTTTTACAGAAACGCAGTAATTTTCCAATAAAACCTCTTGGAATGATGATTTCATTTTCATTTTCTTCAACAAGCTTAAAATAACGTTCTGTTCCGAAAGTATTTTTCCCTGATTTTTTCTTTATAAAGAATTTCGAATTGGCAAAATTCAATTCTTCTTTGAGATAATTGATTAAAGGAGTAGTTAATCCATTTCTTTGAATATGGATGTTTTGTTGAAGTATGATTGCTAATTTACCATTACTACTTTTAGGAATCGATTCATTTTGTATTGTTGGAATTTCTTGGTGCAAATTTTCTAATATTTCAACAGAAACCCTTTCTATCTTATTTAAAAATAGCCATTGATTATCTATCGGTTCAAACGTATCAGGATTTATAAAACAACTATTTCCTTTTTCCATTGCAGGTTTAAAAAACGGCAGCGCTATCAAATTTCCCAAGCCTTTTCCCGAAAGAAAATCCTGATTAGGAAATAATCGATCGAAGCTTGAGCTTTTGTCAAACATTGAAAAAGCTCCCGATTGTTCTAAAATAGAAATAAAAATCTTTCTGCTTCTGATTGCAGGATATGGTTTGTTGAAAAATATCCAAACGTGTCCGCCATTTCCAGAGCGAGAACGCTCTAAGTATGCTGGAATATTTTTGTTTATACAAGTTTTTTGAAAAGCAACAGCTTCTTCTTTCCAATTTTGTTTGTCAAAATCAGCTACAACAAGCCAAGATGTATTATCCTGAAGTAATGGATATACTCCAATTTGTTGAATTCCGTCTAAATGCTTATGAATTTCAGTTTCAGTAAGTGATAGATATGTTTTGTGTGAATAGTTCTGAAAAGTCCCTCCATTCATTTTATGTTGTCGATAATGATACGGGTCATATTGATATGCTGGCATATATCCAGAATTCCCAGCTTTTTCCCAACGAACTGCAAATACATCGTCACGACCTCTAAAAACAGATTTGAATAGTTGGATGATATCTGATCGTTTTGCAGAGGACATTATTTAGATTTTTGAATAAAATTAGTCAAATATATTAAACTATGGTATAAGCTAGATTTTAGAATGAGAGATTATGAAATGGATTAGACTTTATAGATTTTTGGAAATCTAAGGTTATACAAAACAGTTATTTCAGTATAAAAAAAGTCCCACCGAAGCAGGACTAAAGATTTTCATCTACGGCATGTAGCCTTATTGTGATAAGATTAAAGATTAGAAATTTTAATCAGTCACAAATATATAGAAAAAGTATTATGGTAGAAAAAGGAAAACCGTAATTGTCTTAATTTTTTTTATAGTAAATTCCATGCAGATTAAATTTAAGAAATATGGCAAAGATTTTAGGATTAGATTTAGGAACTAACTCGATTGGCTGGGCAATTGTAGAGAAAGATAATAACGATTTTTCTCTTGTAGATAAAGGAGTTCGGATATTTTCTGAAGGTGTAAATATTGAAGCAAAAACAAAGAGTGAAAGTTCAAAGGCTGCTCAAAGAACAGGTTATAGAAGCACTAGAAAACTAAAATATAGAAGAAAAGTTAGAAAGATTGATTTGCTAAAAATTTTGTCAGATAATAATTTGTGCCCAAAATTATCTGATAAAGAATTATCTGATTGGCGTTACAAAAAGATTTACCCTCAAAATGATGAATTTAGAAGATGGTTAAGTACCGATAATCAGGATAATGAAGATGTAAGAAAAGAACAAAAAGATAATCCCTATTATTTTAGATTCATTTCGGTTAAAAACTCACTTAATCTAAGCAGTAAACTAGATAGATATTATGTAGGAAGAGCTTTTTATCATATTGCTCAAAGGAGAGGTTTTTTGAGTAATAGACTAGATAGTTCTGATAATTCAATTATTGAAGAAAAGAAATTTGAAATAAATTCTATAATTAATGAATCTCATTCAATCGCTGAATTTTCAGAATTATTCATTGATTTTCTTTCTTCATTTGATAAGGATGAGGCTCTTGACAAACCTTTATTTACGTTATCAAGAGCATTTAATGCAATAATTAAGGATAATTCTACATTGGTTTATGATAACTTAAAAGAAAAGTTACTAGAACGTTTGAATAAGAAAGAATTTCTTGGTCCGGTAAAAAGAGCTATTAGCAATTTATCTGAAAAAATTGAAAATGCAAAATGCTTAACACTTGGAGAATATTTTTACACCTTATACGAAAAAGGAGAAAAAATTAGAGGAGAATATACTCATAGAGAAGATCATTACTTGAAAGAGTTTGAAACTATTTGTAGTAGGCAGGATATTTCAACTGAATTAAAAGATAAAATTAAAGGGGCAATATTTTTTCAAAGACCTTTAAAATCCCAAAAAGGATTGGTTGCTAAATGTCCTTTAGAGAATAGAAAAGCATGTGCGCCTATTTCACATCCGGATTATGAAGAATTTAGATTGTATAGTTATTTGAATAATATTAAAATAAAAACTATAAATGACGATAAACTTCGAGCACTAAATGCTGATGAAAGAGAACAAATAGATTTTTTATTTTACAGAAAATCAAAAGCTAACTTTGATTTTGCCGAAATAGCAAAAAAACTAACTCCTAAAAACTTAAAACCAGGTTACTGCAAAGACAAAAACAGCAAAGAGTATGATGTTTTATTTAATTATAATTTAGGCAGCAATGTAGCTGGTTGTCCAACAATTGCCAATCTAAGAGAGGTTTTTGGTAAAGATTGGAAGGGATATTTATCTTCTAATTTCTTGAAAAATACTAAGACCGAAAATAACAAAGTAGTTAGAAAGACAGAAGATGATATAATTGAGGATATATGGCACGTTTTGTTTCGTTTTGATAAAGAAGAACTTTTGAAGCAATTTGCTATTGATAATCTTAGTTGTGATGAAAAAACGGCCAATAAGTTTTCTAAAATAAAGTTAAAACAAGATTATGGATCCTTGAGTCTAAAGGCTATTCGTAATATTTTGCCTTATTTAAAGGAAAATTTAATTTATTCTCATTCCATTTTTCTGGCAAATATGAAAAATATTTTGCCAGCTGAAATTTGGAATAATGAAGAAAATAAAAGGATAATCAACACTGAAATTAATTCTATTTTAGAAAATTATAAAGTTTACAGTAATAATATAGAGATTGTTAATGGATTAATTAATAATATTAAAAAAGAGAATGGGACTTGGAGTTCAGATAATAAATTTGTTGCGGAGATTTATAAAAAGGATTTAGAAAAACAAGTCAAAGATTTTGTTGGCACCAAAAAATGGAATGAAACACCAATAGTATATCAAGCATCAATTTTGAAAGAATGTTTTGAACTTTTTTCAACTCAGATGCAATTGAAATCGGGAAGAGGAGAATTCGCAAAGAAGAAAACAATTGATGAGATTTTAAAACAATTTTTGAATGATAATTTTAATGTAGATGAGGGAGGTTTAAAAAAGCTATACCATCCATCAGCTATTGAAGTTTATAAAAAAGCAAAAAGAAGTGAAGATGATGGGAAGTTATATTTAGGAAGTCCATTAATTTCTTCTATCAAAAATCCAATGGCTATGCGTTCTTTACATCAATTGAAAAAAGTAGTAAATCAATTGATTAAAGATGATTTAATTGATGAAGAAACGGTAATTCATATCGAAATGCCAAGAGAATTAAATTCTGCTAATGAAAGAGTGTCAATACGACAATGGCAAGAAGAATTAAAAAGCAGAAGGAATAAATATGCTGAAGAAATTAAATCAATTTTTAGAGGTGATATTAAAATAGATGACTGTAATGATGTTAAAAGTTTAGAATATGAGCCAACTGAAAATGATATTTTAAAATACCAGCTATGGATTGAACAAAATAAAGTTTGTCTTTATACGGGTAAAACTATTTGTTTGTCAGATTTTATAGGAGGCAATCCTAAATTTGATATAGAGCATACTATTCCTAGAAGTCGAAGTTTAGACAATTCTCAAACCAATAAAACATTATGTTGTTCGATTTACAATAGAGAAGTAAAAAAAGATAAAATTCCTTTCGAGTGCGGAAATAATGATGAAATTTTATTAAGGATTAGTCATTGGTATGCTAAATATAAAGAATTGGAAAATCAAATTAAAGAGGTTTCTAAAAAAATAAAAGTAGCTTCAACCAAAGAAAATAGAGATAAAAATATAATTAAAAGAACGAAATTAAAATTTGAGCACACTTATTATTATAAAAAATATAAGTCGTTTACTATTGAAGAAATTCCAGAAGGATTTAAAAATAGTCAATCTGTAGATATTGGTATTATTAGCAAATATGGAAATTTATTTTTAAAAACAGCATTTAGTAAAGTATATGCAGTAAAAGGAAAAACCACAGCCAATTTGAGACAAATGTGGGGATTGGAAGAAAAAATAAGGGATAATCACGCCCATCATGCAAAAGATGCAGTTGTGGTCGCATGTTGTACAAGAGATATAAATGATGCTTTAGCAAATTATTATCACGATTTAGAACAGTTTGAATTTTACGGAAAGCCAAAACCATCATTCTCTCACAGAATTCCATGGAAAGGATTTAATGATGATGTAAAAGAGTTTGATAAAAATATATTAATAAGTCAACATACGCCAGATGTTTTTTCGACGCAAAGTAAAAAAGCCATTAGAAAAAGAGGTATAATTCAACGAAACGACAAGGGTGAAATCAAATACAAGCAGGGAGATACTGTTCGTGGAGCATTGCATAAAGAAAGTTTTTATGGTGCAATTTTAAGAGAAGAGTTGAATAAAAAAACAGGAAAAACAGAAGAAGTTGTAAAATATGTAAAACGTCAATCTATTGATTTATTTAAAGATACCGATTTAAAAAACATAGTAGATGATAAAATAAAAGAGATTGTTGAGAAAGGTAGAGAACAAGAAAAACAAATCAAAAAAGACATTGAGGAGTTGAAAAAGCATATGAAAAACGTAAAAGAAGAGGAAGAGCAACAATTTAAAGTTGATATACAACTTCTTGAAAGCAAAATAAAAAATGAATTGTATGTTTTACCAAATCAAAACGGCTCACCAGTTCCAATAAAAAAAATACGCTATTTCACTAATGATGTAAGTAATCCATTATTGATAAAAAAACAT
Organism: Flavobacterium sp. LHD-80; assembly: GCF_030929605.1. Lineage (GTDB taxonomy): Bacteria > Bacteroidota > Bacteroidia > Flavobacteriales > Flavobacteriaceae > Flavobacterium. The sequence goes on along the minus strand of NZ_JAVFVS010000015.1, from coordinate 43,766 downwards.
AGAGATGTATCAAGGCACGAATACAAACAACATTATTTTGCAAAAAATGATGGAAATTATTGTTTTGCGATATATGAAGGAAAAGATAAAAAAGATAAATTTATCACGGAATATAAAGTTGTGAATAATTATGAAGCGGGAAAATATTATAATTCAAAAGCTAATACACATAAATTTCCATTAGAGTATAATATAGAAGATAAAAGCAAAAACGTATTAGAGTTAAAATTTCTATTGAAAATAGGAACTTTAGTCTTGTTCTATAAAAATTTTAAAGATGAAATATGGGAATTAGATAATTTAGATTTAGCGAAAAGATTATATAAAACGGCCGCTATTGAAGCGGATGGTAGGATTCAGTTTAGATTGCATTCAACTTCAAAACCGGATGGACAATTAGAAAAATCATCGGAAATTAATTTTGAGATTCCTAATGAGAAGTTAAGACTTTCAAAATCAGTATTAGATGTAATAGTTGAAGGATTCGATTTTAAAATTTCTTCAACTGGAAAAATCTCTAAAATGTAATTCTATTCTGAAAAGTTTGGTGTAAATTTACACCAAATAAAATATTGTTATGACACGACAAAGTATATCGTTAACTGCACCGAATGAAGAATGGCTGAAAAATCAGGTTAGCACAGAAGAGTTTAGTAGTAAAAGTGAAGCTATTAACTATTTGATCAAGCAAGCTCGTTCACAAGATGAATATTATGAGTTTGTGAGGGCTAAAATAGATAAGGGAGAAAAAAGCGGTTTTGTGAAAAAACAAACTAGAGAAGAAATGTTAGCAGAATTCAAAAAAGGTCTGCCTAATTTATAGCTATTATTTAAGTAGCGAAACCAAAGAAGATTTAAGAAGAATTTATTATTATGGGGTCGGTAAGTTTGGCGTTAATCAAGCGGATAACTATTTTAATATGTTATATGATTGTTTTGATAGGATAGAGGGAAATCCTTTTTTGTTTCCATCAGCCGACCACATAAAGAAAGGATATCGGTATTGTGTATGTGGTGTTGATACTATTTACTATCAAATCAATGGGAATAAAAGGATAGAGATTATTACCATTATTAGAAGACAAGATTTTGATAGTAGTTCTTTGACATAAGTAATTCAAATCTTAAACATCCAAACCACAACGGAAAGGTATGGCATTCGCCCAGCAGGAATGCAGTAGCTTTTGGTTGTGGTTTGATTAAAGATTAGAAAACACGATATTAAACCAAGCTAAATAACTTGAAAGCAAAACGTTGTGGTTTGATTAAAGATTAGAAAACACGATATTGCTTGAACCCATTGAAAAAAAACCTCTATAGTTGTGGTTTGATTAAAGATTAGAAAACACGATATTGTAACTCATTGATTATCAGTACACTTCCTTGTTGTGGTTTGATTAAAGATTAGAAAACACGATATTTTTTTTAGCTGGCTTATGTTCCTTATATGTGTTGTGGTTTGATTAAAGATTAGAAAACACGATATTTGTTTGGCTTATAACTTCCCCAGACTTCGCGTTGTGGTTTGATTAAAGATTAGAAAACACGATATTATAATACATTATACTAAGTATGCAATCAAGTTGTGGTTTGATTAAAGATTAGAAAACACGATATTTATTTGATGACAGGAGTGTTGCCAATGATTGTTGTGGTTTGATTAAAGATTAGAAAACACGATATTAGCCGTATTTTGCAAATACTTTTACACATTGTTGTGGTTTGATTAAAGATTAGAAAACACGATATTAACAGCAATCTTTAGATCATGTTAGCGATAGTTGTGGTTTGATTAAAGATTAGAAAACACGATATTTATCATATTCACAAGGTAATGACTGGGATAGTTGTGGTTTGATTAAAGATTAGAAAACACGATATTAAACAACCAAGAAGGATTACTAGTTAAAAGTTGTGGTTTGATTAAAGATTAGAAAACACGATATTTCTACTTCTCTCAATAAAGCTAAATCTGAAGTTGTGGTTTGATTAAAGATTAGAAAACACGATATTATCGACTTGTATCGGTACATTGCTTGCATTGTTGTGGTTTGATTAAAGATTAGAAAACACGATATTACATTGTTGGATAAAAAAGAAGAAGCCTGGTTGTGGTTTGATTAAAGATTAGAAAACACGATATTATTAAACAATTAAATTAGTGCAAGCATTGCGTTGTGGTTTGATTAAAGATTAGAAAACACGATATTCCTGCAAGAAATGTAACATACACTTCGATGTTGTGGTTTGATTAAAGATTAGAAAACACGATATTAAAATCATTTGAAATAAATATGTGTAAACGGTTGTGGTTTGATTAAAGATTAGAAAACACGATATTGGAATTTCCGGTGGTAATCATGCCTTTTGCGTTGTGGTTTGATTAAAGATTAGAAAACACGATATTAGTTGGCTTGTTTCCTTCTGATATATAGGGATTTAGATGTGAATATCGTTCAGAAAAATGCCTCTTTTGTGGTTTGATAACCCATAATTGTGGCATTTTTTCAATTGTAGGGTTTGGTAAATGAGGTTTTGGACATTGAAAAGTTACTAATAATTAAATAGATCAGTACTAAAATAATTCTAGTTGCGTAGGTTGAGGTGCTGATGGTAAGGCTGCTTTTCCCCAAAAATTTAAGATATTACCAAATTGCTTATCGGTTATTCGAAGTATACTTACTTTTCCTAATGGTGGTAGTAGTTTGTGGATTCTTTTTTCATGAACATCGGCGCTTTCGCTACTTGCGCAGTGGCGTACATAAACAGAATATTGCATCATCGAAAATCCATCTTTTAATAAATTGTTTCTAAATCCAGATGCATTTCGTCTGTCTTTTTTTGTTTCTGTGGGGAGATCAAAAAAAACAAATAGCCACATTATTCGATATCCGTTAAGCTCCATAAGACTGGATATTTAATTTTTTTTCGATTTCCAGTGAAGCATTGTTGAAGAGAGCTGGCGGTCTTTTGTAAAGCGATCATTAAAGGACTTTTCTCATCTTTAAAATAAACCGTTCTAGTTAATATTTGTAATAATTCAGCCTTAATAGCAGTGTTTAATTCTTGTTCATCAAAACGCTGCATAATTTCGAAGACTTTTTCATCTACAATAGGACGAAACGGTTCCATAATATCATCGGCAAGTGCAAAAGCATTGTATTTACTTTTATGGTGAATTCCTAATGTATTGAGTAGGCCACTTCCGGAAAGTGCTCTCGCAGTTGCGGCTCTTAAAATAGCATATCCATAATTCAAGAAATTATTAGGATAGTCGCCATATCTTTCTCGTTTTATTCCATCAAATTCTAGATTAGGTTGAGGGAAATATTTCCAATATTGTTGCGCTGCAACTCCTTCCATATTAGATGAATCTCCACTTAATACTTTACTGGCTAGAAATACAAAACTATTTTTGGAATCAGTTATTTTTTCGAGTAGCTGCCCTTGATTTTTAATTTTTTCAATTATTGTTTGTTGCCATAATTGCTTTTTTAATGGTATAGAAGCTTCAATCTGATTTTTGAATATTTCCTGTTGAATATGATGACTGTTTAGGTTTAACAGCATTCCATTAGGAAGATGATTCTTTCCGCAGATAACAATAGAAGTATTGTTGTCAACAAGTAAATTCATAGCAGGAATACTAAGGTAGATTTCATTATGGTCGAGAACAAGAAAGCCGATATCTTCAATTGGGATAGAACTCTCTTTCATTTCTGATTTTAGTACCAGCTGATTGTTTTTTGCCGTTATGGAAAATTTGTTTTCAATTAAAATAGTTCTTTTTAGCATAAATTTAATTTGAAATTATAAATAACAGTTTGTTCTATCTAAATTTTGCATCTTTAATTAGTTGCCTAAAGTTCGACTTAAAAGAAATGTTGTTTTTACGGTTTTCCATAATTTACGTATTTTATATTCAGATGGAGGCGTGGGCACCTTTTGCAGAAGGTTGCAACGGGCTTTTTACAGATGAAGTATTTATTCAAGTTGCCAAGCACGGCAAGACCGTTGCTCAGGTAAATCTGAGGTGGTATTATCAGTGTGGCATTGTTGCCATTCCAAGATCTTCCCAAAAAGCACGTATTGTAGAAAATCTTAATATTTTTGATTTCAGGCTCGATTATGAAGATATGAGAGCAATTGAAAAGCTTGACTTAAATCGAACCCAGTTTCCAGAATAGAACTAAAGTATGGTATGGTACTATATGCCTTATTAATACTGAATTTTTAGTTTTGAAAAGTACCCTGTGCGACGATTTTGCCATAAAACTATAGCACGAGTTTTAAACATATTTAGAAGTATTATTTAGTAGAGGGAACGGTACTCGAACCTTAACGAAAAAAAATTAAAGTGAAAACTGCAGTATAACAAACTTTTGAATGTTTATAAATGCTGAAAATGCATATAAGAAAAAACCCTCCAAATCAAAAGATTTGCAGGGTTCATCGTTTTTTAGGCTTTTTTGGAAATTTTAATTTTTCCTTATTTTTAGGCCTTTCGCGGAGGAAGAGGTTCTGTTGCCTTTATTTTAATCACAGTAAATACAAAGGGTTTGATATATTATTTAAGTAAGGGTCATCTATAGGGTCACTTAACTTTCAACGAATTAAATTATTGGAATATAAAGATAAGGAATATTTGTTTTAATTTGTCATTTTAAATACTTGTTTTTTTATTTAATTGATAGGATATACATTGAAAAGTTCGTTGCTTTAATTTAATATTATTTAGAGTCGTTGGAGGTTCAATGAAAACACTTAATACTGGTATTGAGTTTTTTTTAAAGAGTTTAAAATTATGAGTTCATGTAGGGGTAATTACAAAAATGTAGTTTAACTTAATGAGCAGTTTTTATTTGCATATTTCTTGTATAATCTTTACGAATTTGATTTTTACTATGTTTGCATTTTCTGCAAACATATTGCTTAGGTTATTTAACATTTGAAGGATATTTTTTACAATATTGATCGCTCATGAAGCGTTTAATAAACTCTATGAGGTTTTGACCCGTAAATATTTCTATTTCCCCGTTGTTTTATAGCGTCTAAAAGTTTGAAATTAAATACCGACTACCAATTTTAAAAAAAAATAAACTCAGACATATTTAGGATTTATTTCAACTATTACAGTAAAAAGAATTCTCTGATTTCTTTGATTCTCCTTACTTTTGATGAGATGTTAGTAAGAATAGCAACTGACGATGTAACTAGTTTTAGAAACAATAAATGGTTGGTAAATCATTCAAATAAAGCTTAGATGTTCATGATTTAGAAATTATTGGTAGGTACTGAAAACTAGTTATTGCGAGATTCTAAAAATTTAGTTTATGGTAATTTACCTAATGATGAAATGGTTTAGGAAACATTGAAGTAGATATAGGAAGGCTAAAAAGTGTTATTTGGACTTTGGAAACTGAAGCTAAAGCTAAAGAATGATAAGGTGGTAGATAGATGGGATAGTCTTTATGTAGTTTAAAACATGATTTTTTTTGACGTATTTAGCTACATTTAAAAAAAAAATATTAATTTAGTGCTTTATTATATAATTGAAATATTTCAAGAAGATGTAGTTTCTGTATTTTTTTGGGGAAATTTATAGAAATGATATTTATGTTGAACTTCTTAAAATATTTTTTAAGATGCCGTCTCAATACAAAATTTGAGACGGTTTTTTCTGATTTTTATTTTGTATAGTGTTAAGTAAAGGAAAAAAATTGTCATTAAGTTGCATTTTCTTTCTTAAGTACATGATCTTTTTGATATATTTTAATTTCGAAATTATGATATTTTTCAGTAATCCTTATTATTTCTAGCTCTTCTGTTATAAATTTTTTTAACATTTTCTAAATACCAAATAGTTGAAGTAACGATTGTGTTTCTAACTTGCTCACTTTATCTTTATATAGTAAAGTGATGTGTCATTAAGTATTTCTTTTTTGAAGTATTATTTTTATTAAAAAATCTTAATGTTTTAAGTGTTTTTTAATAAATTTAACATAAAATTTGAAGTGCGTTTTCTGTTGACGCATTCTTAGTGAGTTATTGTAAAATTAAAGAGGATACAATATTATCAAAATAATTAATGTAATTTTTATTAAACCATGAAAACATCGTTTACCGTTATCAGATATTTAGTTGCTCTATTTTTAATATTTTCATTATTTCTGCAATGTAATAAAAAAACTGAAAATGTAAAATCAGATAATCAGGAATCAATAATTAACGGAGATACCCTCCCTTTTTCTGAACCGAAATCTGCCAGCACATATGGTGAGTCCATTCTTGATAGTAAACATATAAGGAGGCAGACTCCAAGTCATTTGCCTGAGGATTCTCCTAATGTTGTGATCATACTTATGGATGATGTTGGTTTTGGAATTCCTTCTACTTTTGGCGGTGAGGTAAACACTCCCACCCTTACAAAAGTGTACAATGAAGGAATTGCTTATAACCGGTTTCATACCACTTCAATATGCTCTCCTACACGTGCTTCATTACTTACAGGTCGGAATCACACTCGTATAGGCAGCGGTACTATTGCTGAACGTGCTGTTGATTGGGATGGTTACACAGGAATTATCCCAAAAGAAGCTGCAACCATGGCTGAAATACTAAAAAATTATGGTTACTCTACTTCAGCATTTGGAAAATGGCATAATACTCCAGCTAACCAAACATCTACGGCTGGACCATTTGATTATTGGCCAATTAATTATGGTTTTCAACATTTTTATGGTTTTCTTGGTGGAGAAACAAGCCAATGGGAGCCAGCTTTAATAAATGATTTCACACCTATAGAAGCACCTAAAAAGAAAGATTACCATCTTTCAACTGATCTCGCCGATCAAACGATCGACTGGATAAAAAAGCAAAAAGCCTTAGCTCCTGACAAACCATTTTTTGTATACTTAGCTCCTGGTGCTGGTCATGGTCCACAACACATATTTAAAGAATGGGCCGATAAATATAAAGGTAAATTTAATGATGGATGGGATGCTTATCGAGAGAGGGTATTTAAACGTCAAAAGGAAATGGGTTGGATACCAAAAAACACAAAACTTACTGCTCGTCATCAAACACAAGCTTCCTGGGAAAGTATTCCGAAAGAAGAAAGAGCATTTCAGGTACGTTTAATGGAAGTTTTTGCCGGATTTGTAGAGCATGCTGATACTCAAGTTGGACGTGTTATAGATGTGATCGATGAAATTGGTGAAAAAGACAATACAATTGTTATATATATTTGGGGTGATAATGGAAGCAGTGCAGAAGGTCAAAATGGATCTATTAGCGAGTTGTTAGCACAAAATGGTATTAAAAACACTATACAGCAGCAAATTAATGCTTTGAAAAAGATTGGTGGTCTCGATGCTCTTGGCGGAAAGATTACAGAAAACATGTATCATTCCAGCTGGGCTTGGGCAGGAAATACTCCATTTAAGTATACTAAGCTTATAGGGTCTCACTTCGGTGGAACAAGAAACCCTATGGTAATTCGTTGGCCAAAAAAAATCAAGCATGATACCAAGCCCAGATCTCAATTCCATCACGTAAATGATATTGCTCCTACTATATATGATTTACTTCATATTTCTCTCCCAAAAGTTGTAAATGGTTTTAAACAAATGCCAATGGATGGAATAAGTATGGCATATACTTTTGATAATGCTGATGTTAAATCGACCCCTAAGACTCAGTTTTTTGATAACAATGGCAGCCGAGGAATCTACAAAGATGGCTGGTATGCCTGTACATTTGGACCACTTTATCCATGGCTTCCAGGAGCTCCAGGACTGGACGAATGGGATCCTAAAAAAGACAAATGGGAACTTTATAACATCAATAACGATTTCTCACAATTCTACGATCTGGCAGCAAAAAATCCGGAAAAACTAAAAGAGCTCCAAGGCATATTCATGGAACAGGCTGAAGATAATAAAGATTTGCCAATAGGCGCTGGAATATGGCTGAGGTTGCATCCGGAAGATGTGATATCCTCTCCTTATAGGAGCTGGAATTTCACACAAAATACACGACGCATTCCTGAATTTTCAGCACCAGGAGTAGGAAAAACCAGTAATAAGGTAAGCATAGATATTGAAATACCAGCAAATGCCAATGGTGTACTATATGCAGTGGGTGGTTCTGGTGGAGGATTAACCTGCTTTATAGAAAATAATAAGCTTACCTATGAATACAATATGTTTCTTATCGAAAACTATAGTGTTACAACCAATAAGATTGCACCCGGTAGACACACAATAGAAATAATAACAAAAATGGCAAAACCTGGAGCAGCGGCAACCGTAACCATTAATATAGATGGTAAACAGGAAGCTTTGTGTAATGTAAAACGTACAGTTCCAGCTGCATTTAGCGCAACTGAAACTTTTGATGTAGGTACTGATATGGGAGGTGCTGTATCATTAAGATACCATAATAAAGCACCTTTTGAGTATGATGGTAAAATTTACAGTGTAAAAATAAATTTAATGAAAGGTAATTAAGCACATCTAAAAATAAACATAATGGCGAACACATTTTCAAATATTAAAGAGACGGTTATTTCAGGTGTAATTTTATTTCTTCCCATTTTTATTCTCCTGCTTATTTTTAAGAAATTATATGATTCTTTGTACGGGATCGGTCATAAATTATGTATCATTTTTGGTCTGGATAAAATGGCCGAAATGAATTTTGTACCGATATTGACTACCATACTTCTGGTTATTGTTTTGTATCTATTCGGTTTGATGGTACGCTTTGCCATGGTAACTAAAATAAAGGAATGGATAGAAAATAACGTATTGATTTATATTCCTACCTATTCAAAATACAAAGCCAAGATGATGGCTAAGTTACAACCAGAAGACAGATCGGAACACCCTGTGTTAGTTCAATTAGGAGAAGCCTGGAAACCTGGTTTCTTGATGAATGCTGCAGATGGAAAGTCAACCGTGTTTTTGCCAACCACTCCAGATACTGATTATGGTGAAGTATGGATAGTACAAGATAGTAAAGTAACAACTGTTGAGATGACACCAAAAGAATTTAGAACGTCAATTCTACTTTCTGGAAAAGGAATAAAAACAGGAAAGTCTCGTATAAATAAAGAATAATTTTAAATAAATAGGATGAAAAATTCCAAAATTAAAGGTTGGAGAAATAAAATAAATCTGAATCTAAGCAATAACATTCTTTAGATGTAAAAAAAATATTCAAGAACTTATGAAATTACTCTGGGGGTGTTATTAAAATAATTATAAAATGAGAAATAAAATAGATTTTTTAACATTCTTAATCAGTTTTTTTTTAATTATTAGGTCAGAAAATGTGGAAGCACAAGTAACTCCTTTAAGTAAAGCTGTTTTTGTTAATGAACACATGCAGGCTGCAATTCCTAGAGAACAACAAGATAAGATAGCTCTTGATAAGTTAGCGGCTCTTCAAAAGAAAACTGGAAAGCGCCCAAATATGCTCTGGTTTGTGATTGACGACATGGGTTATGGTGATTTTGGTTGTTATGGAGGAGGAAGCGCTATTGGTGCGTCAACTCCAAATGCAGACAGACTAGCAAGAGAAGGATTAAAACTTACATCTACCTACTCTCAGCCTACTTGTACACCTACTCGTTCAGCCATTCTATTGGGAAGACTGCCATGTCGTACAGGATTAATCAGGCCAATACTAGCGGGAGATAAACTTACTAAAAATCCTTGGAGTGATGAGTTGAGTTTGGCAAAGTTGCTCAGTGATGTTGGTTATAAAACTGTGCTTACCGGTAAATGGCATATTGGAGAATTGGAAGGTATGCGCCCGTTTGATGTTGCATTTGATGAATACTATGGTTACTATGCTGCCGAAAAAGAAATAAGCCAATCTTTTGATAAACGTCGCTATCCAGATTTAGTACTGGATCCTTTTAAACTTGCAGCTTATAATAAGTTAGGAGCATCAAAAGATTTAGTTTATGGTAAAAAAGGAGGTAAAGAAGAGTTGATGAAAAAAACAACCAGTACCGATGATATGGCCGAAGCTGATCAAGTTTTAAAAGAATATACCATAAAAAAGATTGGTGAAATGGCAAAAGGGAATCAACCTTTTTTCTTGGAACATAGTTTTATGAAAATGCATACAGATGTTTTTGCATCTAAAAAATATGAAGGTAAAAGTGATAGCAAATACCCTTACAAAGATGGTGTGGTAGAAGTGGATGCAATTATTGGAGAAATAGTAGCTGAATTAGAGAAACAAGGGATTTTAGAAAACACTTTCATTTTTATTACATCTGACAATGGACCACAAGAAGATAGCTGGCCAGATGCCGGATATACTCCATTTCGTGGCGGAAAAGCTTCTTCATGGGAAGGCGGTGTCAGAGTTCCTGGTATTGCTTACTGGAAAGGTATGATTTCTCCCAATAGAGAAAGTGCGGAATTATTCGATTTGATGGATATGTTTAATACTTCATTGGCTATTGCGGGTGCTAAAGATAAAATCCCGCAAGACCGTTATATAGACGGTATTGACCAATCTTCCTTTTTATTGGCTGATAATGGACAGTCAAAAAGAGACCGTGTTCATATATGGGTAGAAAAGCAGTTTATGGCAATTCGCCTCTATGAGTACAAAATGCATTTCAAGTACACTACGCCTGAAGTTGAAATGATGGGTATAGATCAGTCTTCAATTCATCAAGTTGGTTTGGCGCCTTGGTTATTTAATTTATATATTGATCCAAAAGAAAGAAGGGTTGTTGGGCACGCTTTAAATGCTTGGACAGCGGTAATTTCTGCTGAAGCAAAAGGGCATGTTGCAACATTTGCAAAATATCCTATGAAAAGTATTGGATTGGATCAATAGAAGAATTATGAGTAAAATAAAACTAATTAATAAACATAAATTATGAAAATTAAACACATTCTTTTTATCAGTGCTTTTTTGATGTTCAGTATTTCAAGTACAGCCCAAAAAATAAGTCATCCAAAAGGTGGAGCCATAGGGCAATGGCGATTATTAGGACAAACACATGCGCAGCATACTGCTGATCACGATGTAATTATTGTAAAAGGGCCATATGACAATTTTAGAAAAATAAAATTCAAAGTGACCGATGCACCACTCAATATGTTAAAGATTGTAGTTACTTATGATAATGGAGTGCCTGATAACATTACTGTAAGGCAAAATATTTCAAAAGGTGGTGAAAGCAGAGTAATTGATTTGCGGGGAGCAGGTAAACGTAGCATACGTAAAATTCAATTTTGGTATGATACCAAAGGATTTCTAAACGGACAGGCCGATGTAACTGTTTTTGGGATGAAATAGTTTCTGTCATGAAATTTAAAAATATAAATATTAAAACTATGAAAATAATGATTTACAAAGGAATATTGCTATCGGCAATAATTTGTTTTTTTGGATGTAAAAAAGAACAAAATGAAGTTGAAAATTCTAAAGAATCTACAGAGCAAACAAATGATTTAGGATTAAGTCCTGAAGCATTTGAGGCATATAAGACTACAGTTAAGGCATACACATGGGGGTATCCGTTAATGGTCGTAGGTATAACAGCTGATGAGGTCACGATGGTGCCAAAGCCTATGCCAAATGGTCACGCACCAATCAACCAAATGGGGAATGTTGCTAAATTGATGACTGCCGCAGATACCGATGTAGTTTCATCAAATGCAGACACGATGTATTCAAATGCATTTTTGGACCTAAGTTCAGGAGCAGCAATATTATCAGTTCCAGAAACTAAAGGTAGATATTATTCGATGATGTTCTCTGATGCCTATACTAATATTTTTGATTATGTAGGTTCCAGAACTACTGGAACTAAAGCAGGTAAGTATCTTGTTGTTGGTCCAGATTGGAAAGGAGAAACACCTAAAGGTATCATAAAAGTTATTAAATCACCTACAAATTTAGTATGGTTAATTGGTAGAACTCTTGTTGATGGGGTTTCAGATGTACCAAATGTGCATGCCATTCAAAAAGGATATACAATTACAATGATTCCTGTAAAATCGGAAATTAAACCGTGGAAAGAACGTCTTGGATTAGTTACACCTAAACCTATGGCTCCTCCAGTGACTATGTTGAACAATATGGATTGGAGAACGTATTTTGATTGGTTAGGAAAACTTATGAAAGAAAATCCTGTTACTGGAAATGAAAAAACATATACAGAGGAGTTTAAGTCTATTGGATTAACGTTTGAAAATGGTTTTGATACTTCAAAAATAACTCCAGAACAACAAAAAGGGATAGAAAAAGGGATAGCTGACGCTCTAGAAATAATGAAAAAAAGGGCTGCTGAAAAAATGGGAACAGATCATGAAGGTTGGTCATATGATTTAAACGCAGGCAAATGGGGAGAAGATTATTTGGTTAGAGCCGCTATTGCATTAAGGTCAGTGGGTCAAAATACTGCTCAGGAAGCACTTTATATTAATTCAGTTTTAGACAAAGAAGGAAAGGTATTAGATGCAAGTCAAAATAATTATTCAGTTACTTTCCCTAAAGGAGAATTACCACCAGCAGATGCTTTTTGGTCTATTACTATGTATAATGATCAAAATTTCTTTGTTCCAAATCCAATCCATCGTTTGGCAATAGGTAATAGAACCAAAGAAATGAAACCCAATACAGATGGTTCTTTGACTATATATATACAAAAAGAAGAACCTAAAGGAAAAACAGGGAATTGGTTGCCAGCTCCAAACGGAAAATTCAGAGTATCGTTAAGAATATATGTTCCAAATAATAAAATTTTGAATGGCGGAAAATGGACTCCACCAGGAATTGTAAAAACCAAATAAAGTTGAAAAGAAGTAGTTTTCTGAGAATAATTTTATTGTTGCCAATTTTAATAGTAACATCTGGCTTCGTACTAAAACAAAATTCAAAGCATTTTAAAGATGTTGAATTTTTGCAACAAAAAAGCAAAAAAAATGAGAACAAAATTCTTCTCGGAAATTGGGTAAGAACTGATGCTGATTACAAAATTAAAATTTCCGAAGTTGCTAGAGATGGAAAATTGAAAGCAGGATATTTTAATCCAAAGTCAGTTCATGTAGGCAAAGCAACTTGGACAAAAACTAAAGGGATTTTGAAAATTCATGTTGAATTGCGAGACGAAAATTATCCAGGATCAAACTATAATTTGACGTATTATCCCGAAAAGGACATGTTGGCAGGGAAATATTTTCAAGCAGTACAAGGAGAAACTTATGATGTACTCTTTGCTAGAGCAAAATAAATGCATGTATTTAACAATTAATAATTAAACAATTAACAATTATGGATTTAAGAAACAATAGTATTATAAAAAGCATGCTGTTTGCCGTACTATTTTCTATGTCGGTACAAGCACAAGACGTATTGCCATTTCCTCCGGCTCCTTCAGGGTCCAAAGCAGGGATAACCATGGAACAATCAACATATAAGAAGCGTGTAGAACCAAAACACCTTGCCGAGGGTGCACCAAATATCTTGATTATTTTGATGGATGATTTAGGTCCAGGCACTGCTTCTACTTATGGAGGAGAGATAAACACGCCAACATTGAGCCGAGTGGCCAATAAAGGAATATCTTATAATCGTTTTCATTCTACAGCCATGTGTTCGCCAACAAGAGCTTCACTTCTTACAGGTCGTAATCATACTTTCGTAGGCAATGGTCAAATCGCTGCAATTGCCAATGATTTTGATGGTTTTAGCGGTACAATTCCCAAAACATCGGCTACTGTTGCCGAAGTGTTGAAAAACTATGGATACAATACCGCCGCATTTGGTAAATGGCACAATACTCCCGAAGAACAAATTACGAATAAAGGCCCTTTTGACTATTGGCCTACCGGATATGGTTTTGAGTATTTCTATGGGTTTCTTGCTGGGGAGGCATCACAGTATGAACCTACAATGACCCGTAACACTACTCAAGTTACCTTGCACCATGACGGAAAAAAACCGTATCACGTTACCGAAGATATTGCCGATGATGCTATCAAATGGTTACGTGAACAAAAAGCATATGCACCAGACAAGCCATTCTTCATGTACTGGGCTCCAGGAGCTGCCCATGGGCCACACCAAGTTTTTAAAGAATGGGCAGATAAATACAAAGGAAAATTTGACGATGGTTGGGATAAATACCGTGAACGTGTATTCAAGAATGCTAAAGCAAAAGGTTGGATACCAAAAAATGCACAATTAACACCCCGTCCAGCTACTATGGCTTCATGGGAATCTATTCCTGAATCTGAAAAACCATTTCAACGTCGTTTAATGGAAGTTTTTGCTGGATTTGCAGAACATGCTGATTATAACGCAGGGCGTGTAATAGATGAGATTGAAAAGCAAGGCAAACTAGAGAACACGCTTATTTTTTATATTTGGGGAGACAACGGTTCTTCATCCGAAGGATTAAATGGAACCATTAGTGAGCAATTGGCACAAAACGCAATTCCAACGACTATTTCTCAACACCTTATCGCCTTGGAAGAATTGGGTGGATTGGATGCACTTGGCGGCCCAAAAACCGATAATATGTACCATGCTGGCTGGGCTTGGGCAGGAAGTAGCCCTTATCAAGGAACCAAATTAATGGGGTCTTATTTTGGCGGAATACGCCAGCCGATGGCAATATCCTGGCCAAAAAGCATAAAAGCAGATGCAACGCCCAGACCACAGTTTCATCATGTAATTGATATCGTTCCTACAATTTATGAATTAGTAAAAATTACACCGCCGAGTGTGGTTAATGGCTTTAACCAAGACCCAATTCACGGACAAAGCTTGGTGTATTCATTTGCAAATGTAAAAGCAAAAGGAACCAGAACAACCCAGTTTTTTGACATTATGGCAAGTCGCGGAATTTATAACGATGGCTGGTTTGCGAGTGCTCCTGGACCACGTCAGCCATGGGTTAGCGGGTTGCCAAAAGGAATAAAAGAATGGTCACCGTTAACAGACAAATGGGAACTTTATAATATTGACCAAGATTGGAGTCAGGCGAATGATTTAGCCGCAAAAAATCCAAAGAAACTGGAAGAAATGAAAGCTTTGTTTTTGGAAGAGTCAACAAAGAACAAGAATCTTCCGATTGGAGGGGGTTTGTGGTCAACAGCGATGTTTCATCCTGAGGATGCCCCTGCATCATCACTTACCGAATGGACTTTTGATTCCCCAATAACGCTTATGCCTGAATCAGCTGCCCCAAAATTGGGTAAAAACAGCAGTTTGGTAACAATGGAACTAGATGTTGCAGCGAATGCCAATGGTGTATTGTATGCGCTATCTGGTTTTTCTGGAGGCGTTACTTGTTATGTAAAAGATGGAATTTTAAGTTATGAGTTTAATCTGTTTGAAGTGCAACGTACTAAAATTAAATCGAATACGAAATTACCAATTGGCAAAGCCAAAATAGAGGTAGAATCGAGACTGGTGGACAAAATTGGAGGAGCCATGAATATTACATTGCGAATTAATGGAAAAGAAGTAGGTCAAGGAAAAGTTCCGACAGCGATGTCACTTCACTTTGGGTCTAATGCCACTTTTGATATAGGGACAGATTTAGATTCGCCTGTTTCATTGGATTATTACGATTTAGCACCTTTTGAGTTTAATGGGACTATTGGTAAAACGGAAATTAAATATTTGAAATAGTAACTTTTTAACAAACGCTCAAGAGAAACTCTCTAAGATAATAATATGAAATGGGCATGATCTAAAATTGGTCGTAAAACCAATGATGATATGCGAATTACATTACCAAATAAAAAATAAAACACAAATGAAAGTAAACTTTTTAACTTTAAAATCAGGAATTGTTTTGCTAATGTTGTGCTCTACAATTACAGGTCTTTCACAAGAAATTAGAACCGTAGAGTCGGATGCGACAGTTGACTCGACAGATACGATACCAATTAAAGCTCAAAACGAAGAATCTATTTGGACTAGAAAAAAATTAACAGGTGATTGGGGAGGCGCAAGGTCAAGCCTCAAAAAAACAGGAATTACAATCAAAAGCACACTGACAAATTTTTATCAAGGAATGGTATCGGGGGAAGGGAATAAAGACTTTGAGTTTGGTTCTAAGCTGGGTTTCGCAACAATATTAAATGGTGAGAAACTTGGTCTTTGGAAAGGTTTCTTTGCTGTTGGACATTTTGAGTACAATATGGGACAAAGTGTGAATGGTAATGGAGGAACTTTATTGCCCGTAAACACTTCGTTAGCATATCCAGGTATTGAAGGTGCAGATCGTTTTGATGTTTCATTTTATTTAGCACAGTTTTTATCCAAAACCGATAAAGTGGTATTTGGTAAAATGAGTACACGAGATTTAACTAATTTTTCTACTTTTTCTGGCGGTGGAGGCAGGGATGGATTTCAAAACACTGCATTCATAACGGCTCCAAATGGGATAACTACGCCTGATATCTTTGGATTGGCTTATATGTCTAATAATGAAAAGCGTGATTTTACTTTTATGGTTTATGATGCCACTAGTAGTTTAAACAAAGTTGGTTTCAAAGATCGTTTTCAAAATGGAGTTACCTTTTTTGGGTCAGCTGATATTGCGGTAAAGATTGCTGGATTAAAAGGGAAACAAGGGATTCTTGGGGTTGCTAGCACAAAAAATGTTTATAATTCAGACGATATTTTTGATATTATCAATCCGAATCAAACTTCAGAGAAAAAGAGCAGTCGTTGGACATTAGGCTATTATTTTGAACAAGCTTTATATCAATCAGCAACAAATAAAAATCAACATTTTGGATTATATGGTCAGGCTATAATAACTGATGGCGAAGGTTCACCCGTTGACTTTGGTGTTGTGTTAGGTCTTGGCGGAAAAGCTCCTTTTAAAAAGAGACCATTAGATCATTGGGGAATAGGTTATTTTAATTATTCGTTTAGCGACGGAATTGCAAATATTACGATACCAACTATATTCTCATTGGCAGGAGGTGAGTCTGGAATGGAAGCCTATTACAATGCTTTTTTGACACCTTGGTTTTCAATTGGTGCAGATTTTCAATGGATTCAACCGGGTATTGCATTACAATCTAATGGAGTTTCTAATAGTAATACAGCTTTCTTGGGGTTACGAAGTGGTATAATATTTTAGGCTAGGAATGAATTCAGAAATTAACTCTAAAACAAAACGATACAACATACTAAAAAGAAAAATTAGTAAAATTTAAGATAGTAACTAACATCCAATATGTATAAACAAATATGAAATACAAATTATCAATATTGTCATTTATTATGTGTCTGACGATAAAAGCACAAGAAGAGAAGAGTAGTTTAAGTAATGCCGCATCAGATGCTACAAATCCACTTGCCTTTGTTACGAAAGTACAAGTACAGCCAAATTTTACATGGAAAGATAATGATGGTAGACAAATAAATCTTACCTCTAGGGTAATTCAGCCAAGTGCTTCTATTGGTCTGCCATTCATCAAAAGCAATGATCCCTCTAAAATCTATACCATTTATAGGCTTGAAGTTCCGATTATTGGGCAGACATTTCCTGGTAATCCGGATGGTGATGCTACAGGTTTGGCAGATTTGATTTTGCTTGATGCAATTGTATTTAAACAAAAATGGGGGTTATTAGGTGCAGGACCTGGTTTAATTTTTCCAACAATGAAACCAGAGCAGATAAGTAGTCGAAAATGGAGTGCAGGAGCAGCTGTTGTAGTACTAAATACTAAAACAAAAGGATTACAATGGGGTTTCCTTGCCCAGCAATATTTTAATTTTGCTGGTGATAAAGACCGGGAAAGTAAAAATTTTATGATTTTCCAGCCTATTTTGAATAAAATTCTAGGTGATGGAAAATTTATACAATTGGGATCCATTTTAAATTTTAATTGGACTGATCAGACATATCATATCCCCATAGCAGTAAATTTTGGGAAGGCATTTTCAAAAAGTCTAAGTATTCTTGGAGGACCTGAATATGTTGTAAGTGGCCCAAATAAAGGCGATTTTACGATAAGATTTCAGATCAATGCTATGTTTGCTACCACTACTAAAAAATAAATAATCATCGCAATGTTTTTTTTTTTAATTTAGTAACAAGTTACTGGTACATAGCATTTTTAAGTTTAGTTACAATAGAAATTTATTAATTTTAAGGAAAGAGTAATTGATTTTTCTTAAGTCCTTATGATATACTGTTTACTTATGAAACAATTTTACCATTTTGCAAAAATTAAAAATTATTTCAAAAAATTAGTTTTTACTGTATTTGTAATCATTTTTTATTCTATAAATGGATTTGGACAAAATTGTACAGTAAATGCAGGAGTTCTGAATGTTACTATTTGCGAAACTGATGTTTTAGTTTTAGAGGGAAACACCCCATCACCAATTATTGGTAACGTCTTATGGAGCCAGATATCAGGTCCCGCAGTAGTCATAAATTCTCCAAATACTTCAACAAGTACCGTGTCTGGATACACTGGAGGAAACACTTATATATTTAGATATAGTGCGACCTGTGGAGATGGCATGGTTACTTATCAGGATAAAGTTGTTAATGTACAGCCTATCACCATTGCTAATGCGGGAAACAATATAACAAGCTGTCCAAACAGCTCAGGAACATTGACCATTACTGCTAATACTCCTCAAAATACAGGAGAGATTGCTTATTGGGAAATAGTAGGCGCAAATAATGCTGGGGTCGTAATTGATTTTCCCAATCTGCCTACCTCAACTATAACATTACCTCCAACAAGTTGTGGTACAACCACAATTCAATGGGTTATAGAAGGCCCTGAATATGCCGCAGGACAACGCTGCAGAACAACATCGCAAATTACCGTGACGAATTATGGCGGAGTTAAACCAGTTTCTGCGGGGCCTGACCAAACATTAAGCAATTGTTATACCACTACACAAACTACCGATCTTACCGGAACTTATGGCGGTTGTGGCCTTAATGGACAAAATGGTCAATGGACATTTGTAAGCGGTCCTAATACACCAACTATTGGAAACCCAAATTCAAACAAAACACAAATCTCTAATCTTGTAGAAGGTACATATACTTTTAGATGGACTGTTAGCGGACCTTGTGCTTCAGGTAATGACCTTGTTACTATTGTAGTTCCTCCGGCAACACAGGATGTAACTACTCTTTCGGGCGGAGATGAAAATATTTTCTTTTGCGACAACACTATTAATCAGGTAACACTTATTGCCCAAACTCCTTTGTATGCAGGTGAAACTGTACAATGGACACAAATTCAAGGAGATCTAGGCGCTGTAATTGTTTCGCCTAATAATCCAACGACATTAGTTACAAATATTTCAGATGCGGGTGATCCATATAGATTTAGATATACACTTACAAATACTAATACTGGTTGTGTTTTTACCAAAGATTATATAGTGCAATACAATGGTGCAACCAGATCTATTACAGCCAATAATGGCAACAATATCTCAGGTAGCTGCGATGCGACTGTATTTACCATCCCTCTTACTGTAACAGGAACCGGTTACAATCAATATAGGATTGTTAGCGGTCCTAGTACTTCTCCATTAGGGCCTTTTCCTACTATCTTGACTGATGTTGGAACCACCTTAACACTTACGCTTACCACTTCTGGAAATTACATTATTGAATTTATTAGAAGAGAAAGTGGTTCTCTTCCTATTGGTTGTGATTATGGTTTCGATTCATTGAATGTGTTGGTCTCTGGTGAGCCAACCCCCTCAAATGCTGGTTCAGATGTAAGTCTGCCTTGCGGAGACACTACTACACTTTTGTCTGGAGTAGCAACCGATGAAGGAACTCACTTTTGGAATCAATTGAGTGGTCCTAATGAAGCCGTAATTGCTGATAGTTTTGCAATAGATACACAAGTTAGCGGTCTTGTTCCAGGAGAATATGTTTTTCAGTACATAACAAAAGGAGGTGGAGCGACGTGCGGTTTTTCAGTAGCCACAGTAACAATAAATGTATCTGGTAGTACATTAAGTGCTACTGATGCAGGTCCAAATCAAGTAGTTTGTACAAGTTCACAAGTACCACTTAATGCAATACCTGTACAAAGCGGAGAAATTGGCACATGGAGTCAGATTTCTGGCCCAAGTACCATTACATTTTCTAATGTTAATGATCCAAATGCAGTCGCAACAGGTTTTACAGTCACTTCATCAGAATACGAATTACAATGGACAATTTCTTATCTTCACCCTGGTCCATCCTGCAGTGCATCTATTTCAGATACAGTGTCAATTGCCACTAATAATTCAACAGCTTCATCAAGTTCTGACGCTGGTCCGGATGCCTGTTATCCTTCCGGAACAAGCTCTTTTAACCTTAGCGGTAATTCTCCAGATCAGGCAGAAACTGGGACTTGGACTGTTGTTCCATCTGTCGGAGTTATAATTGCTGACGAAAATGATCCTAATACAATGGTGACCGTTCCAGGAAACGGAACGTATGTTTTTACTTGGGCAATTGAAACTGCCACGAGATTATGTGACCCTAACAAAAGTTCTGTTTCCATTACTATTGCTAATACTCCCCCTGAAGCAAACGCAGGACCAGATCAGGAACTATGTGGTACTACCGTAACTATGGCGGCAACAGCAAGCAGCGGTGCAATTGGCACTTGGACAAGAATTTCTGGCCTTGGAGGTTATACAATAAGTGATGAACATGATCCTAATGCGGTTTTCACCTTTGCTTACAGTGGTTATTATATTTTTAGATGGACTATAAACGCAGAAGTCTGCGGTGAGGCGTTTGATGATATTAATTTAACGATTGGAATTCCGCCAGTTGCCGCTAATGCAGGACCGGATCAAAATATTTGTGGCAGCACAAGTATTACAATGGCCGGAAGTAGTTATGACAGCTTTTTTGAAAGCGGACAATGGTCTGTTTTAACTGGTTCTCCAAATCAGCCTAATATTGTAAATCCTTCTAGTCCAAACACAGTAATTAACGGACTTGTAGCTGGCACTTATACTTTTAGATGGACTATCACAGCAAAAAGTATCTTTCTATGTAACGGTACTCAGGATGATGTAACTGTTGTAGTTACTCCTGCCGCATATGCGGGATCAGATCAGACTTTTTGTGATGTTACCAGCATTCAGCTTAAGGGAAATGAAAACTCAACGGGAACATGGACACTTACTAGTACTACGGGAAATGTTAACGATGTTGTTATTACTCAATCTCCATCTAACAATTATGTAGCAAATGCAACTGTTGTTCCCGGAAACAGTTATGTTTTTACCTATACAACCAACTCAGTAACTTATCCTGACGGAAGTACTTGTTCTGGATCATCAGATTCTGTAGATGTTACTGTTTTTAGCGGTGCCAGTATAGAACCAAATGCAGGACCAGATCAAATTTTATGTATTTCTGATGTTGGAGGAACTGCATCTTTAACAGGGAATGTACCACCTCCTGATGTATCCGTTGCCGAATGGCGTTTTGTTTATCAGCCAGTTGGAAGTGTTGCTGTAATCACAACTCCAACTGCCCCATTAACTACAGTAACAGGTTTAACCGTACCCGGGCTCTATATTCTGGAATGGGTATTTGAAAATGCTTCCTGCCGATCATTATCAGACATTGTAAGAATAGAAATGAACGCTGCACCAAGCACCGCAAATGCAGGTCCAGATGATGCAGCAGCGTGTCAAACAACATATCAAACCGCCGCAGTTCCGCCAGCAGTTGGTATTGGAACTTGGAGTTTTGCTAGTCCGGGAGATGATCCCTCTGGAGGTGCCGTAGTAATCAATAATCCTAACAGTCCCACAACGACGCTGTCGAATATTACAACTTTAGGAACGTATCGATTAACATGGACCGTAACGAATGGTCCTTTTACGAACCCATCTTTATGTCAGCCTTCTTCAGATACTGTAGAAATAACCTTTAACGATATTCCGCCATCTATTGCAAATGCGGGGCCTGATCAGGAATT
Source organism: Flavobacterium sp. LHD-80 (assembly GCF_030929605.1). Classification (GTDB taxonomy): domain Bacteria; phylum Bacteroidota; class Bacteroidia; order Flavobacteriales; family Flavobacteriaceae; genus Flavobacterium. The sequence continues at coordinate 21,774 of NZ_JAVFVS010000015.1, read as the reverse complement.
GTGCGGTGAAGAGACTGCTGTGATGGCTGCTCAGGCCGTAACTTCGGGTATTGGAACCTGGACTATGACTTCAGGTCCAAACATGGCTAATATCGCTTCGCCAAACAGTGAAAATTCAATAATGTTAGGTTTAGTTCCCGGGACTTATGAATTTCTGTGGACTGTTACCACATTAAATCTAAACGGATGTATTTCGGAGGATTCTGTCATAGTCACTATTTATGACTTGCCATCAACTGCCAATGCAGGACCTGATCAGACTATTCCGCAGTTTTCACCTGTAAATATGAATGCAGTAACGCCAACTGTAGGCACAGGAGAATGGACTCACGTTTCCGGACCAAGTACAGTAGGTTTTACCGATGAAACGTCTCCAACAACTGCAGTTACAGGTACTGTATCAGGAACATATGTTTTACGATGGACTGTAAGCAACGGAAATTGTACCGTATCATCAGATACAATGACTCTTACTATATTGTCTGTTGCTGATCTTGAATTAACTAAATCTATTACTCCAATGACAGGAAGTGCGGGCGATACCGTAACTTTTAGTATTCAAGTTTTTAATAACAATTCCCTTGGCGGAACCGTAGATGCAACCGGCGTTGCTGTAAGAGATTATATCCCGACTGGTTATACCATAATTCCGGGTTCAGCAAATTTTGGCGGACAATACAATATTGGCGACAATACCATTTCTTGGTACAATCTTACTGTTCCTAATGGAAACCGAATTACTTTAACTTTCAAAGCAGTAGTTCTTCCAACAGGATCGTACTTAAATATGGCCGAAGTTATTGCTTCCAATCAATTTGATCCTGACAGTACTCCAAATAATAACATCTTAGCAGAAGACGATCAGGACGATGCTGATTTTATATTAGATGTTGCCGATTTATCGCTTCAAAAAACTGTCTCGCCTACAACTGTCAGCATCAATGATAATGTTGTATTTACTATTAGAGTAACGAACAGCGGACCAAATAATGCTTCGGGTATAACTGTCTCAGATCATCTACCTCCGGGATATACTTACGTAAGCGATAACGGAGCCGGAAAATATAACAATACAACAGGCATTTGGAATGTTGGAAATTTAAACAACGGAAACTCTCTTACTTTGCAGATTACGGCAAAAGTCAATGTTGCCACAGCTGCCAATTATATAAATACCGCCGAAATACAAACAGCCAAACAATTGGATCCTGACAGTACTCCGGGCAATGGTCTTCCCGAAGATGATATGGCTAGTGCCAATATTACGCTAAAATCAGCTGATTTGGAATTGACAAAAACTGTTTCTCCAACTTCTGCAACAGCAGGACAACAAGTTAATTTTATAATTAATGTAGTAAACAAAGGACCTGGAAATGCTACAGGAGTAAATGTACAGGATATTATTCCGGTTGGTTATACTTTAATTCCTGGATCAGTTTCTAATGGCGGAGTGTATCAAGTTGCGAATGCCTCAATAGATTGGCAAAATTTAGTTTTAGCCAGTGGCGCCAATATCAATCTGACTTTTAATGCATTTGTAAATCCTTTGGGAAGTTATGTAAATGTAGCTCAGATAACGGCAAGTGATTTACCGGATCCTGATAGTACACCAAATAATAATGTTGCAACAGAAGACGATCAGGATACTGCCGAAATTACTTTTATAGGTCCATCTGCCGATTTATCTTTAGTTAAAAATGTAGTAGCCGGAAATACTAGTCCGGTTGTAGGAAGCCAGGTTTCATTTGAACTTGTAATTACGAACAGCGGACCAAATAATGCAACGGGAGTTCAGGTAACTGATTTACTTCCGACTGGTTTTGAATTTATAAACTATAGCTCATCGGCAGGAATTTATAATGATGCTACTGGTTTGTGGAATGTAGGTACGGTTGATGTTGGTGTTTCTGAATCTCTTATTATAGATGCAAAAGTGCTTCCAACAGGTATTTACACCAATGTTTCGCAGGTAACAGCCAGTAATCTTCCGGATCCTGATTCAACTCCAAATAATGACGACGGAGATCAAAGCGAAGATGATGAAGACAATGCAGTTATTACTCCAATTCAGCCTTCAGCAGATTTATCAGTAACAAAATCAGTAAATAATCCAACTCCATTGGTAGGTTCACAGGTTACTTTTGAAGTTATTGTAACCAATAATGGACCTCAGGATAATACGAGCGTTCAGGTGACGGATTTACTTCCTAACGGATATACTTTTAATAGTTTTACCGTATCAACAGGAATTTATGATCCGGGAACGGGAGTTTGGACAGTTGGTAATTTAGTGAATGGAAAATTTGAAACCCTTCAAATTACGGCAACCGTAAATCCAACAGGAGATTATCTTAATAAAACTGAAGTAACGGCTAGTGACCTTCCTGATCCTGATTCTACTCCAAATAACGGAAGCACAACTGAAGATGATTATGCAGAAGTTGCAACGGTTCCTGTACCTGTTTCATCAGATTTATCCATTACAAAAACAGTAAGCAATGCTACACCCGTAGTTGGTACTCCCGTTACTTTTGCTGTTATAGTAACCAATAGCGGGCCTCAGGATAATACAGGTGTTCAGATTACAGACTTGTTACCTTCCGGATATACTTATAACAGTTTTACAGTTTCAACTGGAGCTTATGACCCAATAACTGGAGTTTGGACAGTAGGTAATTTGGTTAATGGAAAATTTGAAACATTGCAAGTTACTGCAACTGTAAATGCTTCAGGAATCTATCTTAATACTGCTGAAATAACGGCTGCAAACGTTTTTGATCCGGATTCAACTCCGAATAACGGAATCACAACAGAAGACGATTATGCAGAAGTTTCAACAGTCCCTATACCAGAAGCATCAGATCTATCCATTACAAAAACAGTAACTAATGCTACACCAGTCGTAGGTACTCAAATAACTTTCGCTGTTATAGTGACCAATAACGGACCTCAGGATAATGCAGGTGTTCAGGTTACTGATTTATTACCATCAGGATATGCTTTTAACAGTTTTACAGTTTCAACTGGAGCTTATGATCCAATAACTGGAGTTTGGACAGTAGGTAATTTGGCTAATGGAAAATTTGAAACATTGCAAGTTACCGCAACTGTAAATCCTTCAGGAATCTATCTTAATACTGCTGAAATAACGGCTGCAAATGTTTTTGATCCGGATTCAACTCCGAATAACGGAATCACAACAGAAGACGATTATGCAGAAGTTTCAACAGTTCCTATACCAGAAGCATCAGATCTATCCATTACAAAAACAGTAACTAATGCTACACCAGTCGTAGGTACTCAGGTTACTTTTGCTGTTATAGTAACCAATAACGGACCTCAGGATAATGCAGATGTTCAGGTTACTGATTTATTACCATCAGGATATACTTTTAACAGTTTTACAGTTTCAACTGGAGCTTATGACCCAATAACTGGAGTTTGGACAGTAGGTAATTTGGCTAATGGAAAATTTGAAACATTGCAAGTTACTGCAACTGTAAATGCTTCAGGAATCTATCTTAATACTGCTGAAATAACGGCTGCAAATGTTTTTGATCCGGATTCAACTCCGAATAACGGAAACACAACTGAAGATGATTATGCGGAAGTTGCAACAATTCCTGTATCAACTTCGGCTGATTTATCACTTTCAAAAACAGTAAGCAATGCAACTCCGTTAGTAGGTTCGCAAGTCACTTTCAGTTTGGAAATAAACAATAATGGACCTCAAGATACTGATGGAGTTATAGTAACTGATTTACTTCCTAGCGGATATACATATGTTTCATACACTACAACTACCGGAAACTATAGTGCTTCAACAGGATTATGGAATATTGGAATCTTACCTGTTTCTGCCTCTCATACCTTGCAAATAACAGCTGTAGTAAATGCAACAGGAAATTATCTTAATACTGCAGAAGTTACAGCCAGCAATCAGCCAGATCCGGACTCAACACCAAATAATGGAGTTACGACCGAAGATGATTATGCAGAAGTTCTAACTACTCCAATACCAACTTCAGCAGATTTGTCGCTTACTAAAACAGTTAACAATAGCACTCTATTAATTGGTTCGCAGGTAACTTTCAGCGTGGAAATAAACAATGCCGGACCACAAGAAACAAATGGTGTTATAGTAACAGATTTACTCCCATCCGGATATACTTATGTTTCCTATAGTGCTACAAATGGAACTTATAACCCAATAACAGGACTTTGGACTATTGGAATACTGCCAGTTTCTACGTCTCATACTTTGCAGATAACAGCAACCGTAAATCCTTCCGGAGATTATGTTAATATAGCCGAAGTTACCACAAGTACAGTTCCTGATCCTGATTCAACTCCAAATAACGGTGTTCCAACAGAAGATGATTATGCAACTGCAACAGTTACACCAACGAATCAGGCATCCGATTTATCATTAACTAAAACCGTAAATAATACGACGCCTTTAGTCGGTTCGCAAGTTATTTTTGAAGTTATAGTCACAAATAATGGTCCGCAGGATAATACTGGCGTTCAGGTAACTGATTTACTTCCTATCGGATATACTCTTAACAGTTTTACTATTTCTACCGGAACTTACAATTCCGCAACAGGATTGTGGAACGTTGGTAATTTAATCAATGGAAAATCAGAAACACTGCAATTAACAGCAACTGTAAATGCAACGGGAGATTATCTGAATATTGCAGAGGTTACTGCAGCTTCTCTTCCTGATCCGGATTCAACTCCAAATAACGGTGTTCCAACAGAAGATGATTATGCAACTGCGACAGTTACACCAACGAATCAGGCATCCGATTTATCATTAACTAAAACCGTAAATAATACGACGCCTTTAGTCGGTTCGCAAGTTATTTTTGAAGTTATAGTCACAAATAATGGTCCGCAGGATAATACTGGCGTTCAGGTAACTGATTTACTTCCTACCGGATATTCTCTTAACAGTTTTACTATTTCTACCGGAACTTACAATTCCGCAACAGGATTGTGGAACGTTGGTAATTTAATCAATGGAAAATCAGAAACATTGCAAATTACTGCAACAGTAAACCTAACCGGAAGTTATTTAAATGTAGCCGAAATTACAGCAGCCGGACTTCCTGATCCTGATTCTACTCCAAATAATGGTGTTACAACAGAAGATGATTACGGATCTGTAGTTACAACACCAATTACTCAGGCAGCTAATTTATCCTTAACTAAAACGGTAAATAATCCTGCGCCGTTAGTTGGTACTGCAGTTACTTTTGAAATTGTCGTAACCAATAATGGTCCTCAGAATGTTACAGGTGCCGAAGTAACTGATTTATTACCTTCCGGATATACCTATAATAGTTTTACTGCTACTAAAGGAACTTATGATAAAACTACAGGAAAATGGAATATTGGTTCTCTGCTTAATGGTGATTCTCAAACTTTGCAATTAACAGCCAATGTTAATGCAACAGGAAATTATATCAATATTGCTGAGGTTACAGCCAGCAGTTTGCCTGATCCAAATTCAACTCCAAATAACGGAGTTCCTACCGAAGATGATTATGCCACTGCAACAGTTACACCAACTCAGGCCATAGCCGATTTATCTCTTGTTAAATCAGTAGTTGGCGGCGATTTAAGTCCAATATTTGGTGCAACAATTACTTTTGAAATCACTGTAAAAAATAGCGGACCACAAGCAGCAACCGGAGTAAAAGTGAAGGATTTACTGCCAAGCGGTTACGAATATGTTGTTTACAGCTCTACAACAGGACAATATTTTGATACAACTGGAATATGGGATGTTGGAACAATTGCAAATGGCGGTTCAGAATCACTGCTTATATCCGCACAAGTTAATAATACAGGTGATTATCATAATGTAGCTGAAGTTTATGCTTCAAACGAATTCGATCCTGATAGTACGCCAAATAATAACGTAGACGGAGAGGATGATATTTCTTCTGTAGTAACGACTCCTGTTCCGGCAGTTGCAGATCTTTCGATAGAGAAAAGCGTAGTCAATAATAATTTGACTCCTGCCGTTGGATCGCAAATTTCATTCTCTATTACTGTAACCAATTCCGGTCCAAGTATGGCAACCGGTGTAACAATTAAAGATATTTTGCCATCTGGATATGACTTTATATTTTTTAATTCTACTTCCGGAAGTTACGATCGTACAACAGGAATATGGTCGCCTGGAGTTATTTTGCCGGGCAACAGCCATACTTTATTGATAAATGTCTTTGTAAAAAGCCCAACCGGAACTGCAAATGAGTATCTCAATAGTGCCGAAGTTATAAATTCTAATCAATTTGATCCTGACAGTACACCTGGAAATGGTGTTACAACAGAAGATGATTACGACAGTATTTCTGTAACTCCAAGGATTGTTATGGCCGATTTATCCATTAATAAAACAGCATTAAATGAAAACGATATTCATGATGTTGGCTCAACCGTTATATTCACAGTTACCGTTACCAATGATGGTCCGGCAGATGCAAGCGGAGTAGTAGTTAAAGATTTGCTTCCACCAGGATTCACTTATTTTACAAGCAGCCCTACAAGTGGTCTTTATAATTATGTAACCGGAGTTTGGAATGTAGGATCTATTGCAAATGGAACCAATCAATCTTTAGATATCTATACAACCGTAAATCCACCAACTGGAGTTGCTAATGAATATACCAATACAACCGAGATTATTGCCAGTAATCTTCCTGATCCTGATTCAACTCCAAATAACGGAATTACTACAGAAGACGATTATGATAGTTTACAAATTAAAATTGCGGTTGCCGATTTAAGTTTAGACAAAACCGTCAGCAATAAAAATGCAAATGTAAATGAGGTCGTAACTTATACTATACAAATTAACAACGAAGGACCAAGTATAGCAACAGGTGTTGATGTTGAAGATGTGATTCCTTTAGGGATTTTCAATATCAGCAATATCAACAATGGAGGAATCTTCAGTAAAAACGTTATAAAATGGGTTGATTTAACAATCCCTGTTGGCGGTATGACATTAACGTATCAAGCGACCGTTGCTAGTCCGCATGGACTTGATAGTAACGATTATCTGAATATCGCTCAGGTAACTGCAAGTAATCAATTTGATCCGGATAGTAAACCAAATAATGATAATGGTGATCAAAGCGAAGACGATGAAGATTCAGAATTCATAAACATACCTTCGACGGATATTGCGATAAACAAAGAAGTTGATAAAACGGATGTTCCAATGGGCAGTGAAGTAATCTTTATTATTAAAGCCGAAAATCTGGGAAGTTTAACGGCCACAAATGTTGAGGTACAAGATATTCTTCCAAATGGATATTCATTAAATAGTTTCACCACAACATCAGGAGTTTACAACAGTACAACAGGAATTTGGACAATACCCGCAGTAAATGCCGGAAGTTCTCAAACCTTAACTATCAATGCCAAAGTACAAGATTTTAATGATTATGTAAATACAGCCCATCTTGTAAAAATGGATCAGGTTGATACTAATTCTTCAAACAATCAGGATAGTGCAACCGTATCACCAAACTGCTTGAAAATTTACAATGAGTTTTCTCCAAATGACGACGGACAAAACGATACATTCTATATTGACTGTATTACACAATACCCAGATAATCAACTCCAAATATTCAATCGCTGGGGTAATTTAGTTTACTACAGAAAAGGTTATGATAATACTTGGGATGGAAAAGCAGACGGATCTGCCAAAACGCTACCAGAAGGTACTTATTTCTACATTCTGGATTTAGGAAATGGCTCCGCTAAAAAATCTGGATGGCTTTATTTAAAATAAAATAGGATAACCAAAATAAGAATTGGCTATGATTAAAAATATAAAAAAGATTTTCACAATCATTACGATGCTTTCTGTATTTGGTGTTGCAGCACAGCAAGATCCGCAATACACACAGTATATGTATAATACGCTAAGTGTAAACTCTGCGTATGCCGGCTCCTTAGGGCATTTAGCTATAACCGGAATATATAGAACACAATGGGTTGGTCTCGAAGGAGCACCAAACACACAATCTTTCACATTAGATACACCAGTCGCGAAAAATGTTGGTTTGGGTTTATCAGTCGTTAGTGAAGAAATAGGCCCATCCGAAGAACAATATATAGATGCTAACTTCTCCTATACAATCCAATCCGGACAAACACATAAATTGTCTTTTGGAATTAAAGGCGGAGGAAGAGTAATCAATATAGACTGGACAAAAGGAAGTCACAGAGATCCTGATACCCAGTTTCGTGAAAATATTACCAATAAATTTTTACCTGTAGTTGGTGCTGGTTTATATTGGCATGGTGAAAGAGATTATATCGGAATAGCTATTCCTAACTTTATGACTCGAGAAAGATATGATTATGATGATATAGCCGATGATCTTGTAAACGAAAGAATGCATGTTTATCTTATTGGAGGAATCGTTTTTGATCTTTCAGCCCATACAAAATTTAAACCTGCTGCTTTGGTAAAATATGTTGCAGGAGCACCTCTTATTGCTGATTTTTCGGCCAATTTTATGTTCAATAATGTTTTTACTCTCGGTGCATCATACCGCACTGGAGATTCAGTAAGTGCTATGGCCTCCTTGCAAATCACGCCACAGTTTCTCGTTGCTTACGCCTATGATTATACTACAACAGAACTGCAAACGTATAATAGCGGCACACACGAAATTATGCTTCGATTTGAATTAGTATCACGCAAAAAGGGATTAAAATCTCCAAGATTCTTTTAATACTATGCTATATGAAAAAAAGAATTACTATACTGCTATTGTTGGCAATGCAAATGATTTATTCGCAAACCAAAAACAAAACGGCCGATGCTCTATTTGATAAAATGTATTATATAGAAGCAGCAAAATCATATGAATTATCGATAAAAAATGGAGATACCTCCAAAGAAATTTTACAGCGTATCGGAGACGCACATTATTTTAATACACAAATGACAAGTGCCAGTAAATGGTATGGAAAACTGCTTGCAGATTATCCAAACGAAGTTCCAGCCGAGTATTATTTTAGATACGCCCAATCTTTACAGGGAATTCAAAATTATGATCTGGCAAAAAAATGGATGAAAAACTTTTCTGAAAAACAAAAAACAACAGATTCGAGAGCTCAAAATTTTTCACTTAAAACAGTAACGCTCGAAGATATCAATAAAATAAAACCACAGTTTATACTCGAAAATCTCGAAATAAATTCGGCCTATTCAGATTTTGGTCCTATGTATTACAAAGGCGATTTAGTGTATTCTACAACAGTTGATTCTTCTTATCTAAAAACAGCAAAATACGGATGGAACGATCAGCCATATTTAAACATGCAACTAGGAAAAATAAGTCCAACACAAACCAATGTTACTTTTAAAGAACGTTTTGGAAAAGAAATTACAACTCAATTTCATGAAGCCTGTGTTGCTTTTTCGCCAGATGAAAAAACAATTTATTTTACCCGAAATAATTATAATGGGAAACTAAAAAGAGATGGCAAAGGAATTAATAATTTAAAAATATATTCAGCAAAAGCTGTAGAAAACGGCAATGAAACGGTTCGTTGGGAAAACGTAAAAGAACTTCCGTTCAACAGCGATAATTATTCTGTTGGACAACCCTCTGTAAGCAAAGACGGAAAAAAATTATATTTTGTTTCAGATATGCCTGGAACACTAGGATCCACAGATATTTTTGTTGTTGACATTTTAGGTGAAGATCAATATTCTAATCCAAAGAATTTAGGCGAAAAAATTAATACAAGCGGACGAGAAATGTTTCCTTTTATAACAGATAAAGCTTTATATTTTTCTTCCGACGGATTCTTAGGTCTTGGCGGACTTGATGTTTTCGAAAGCCGATTAAACGACGGAATCTTCGATTCACCAAATAATCTTGGTGCACCATTAAATAGCAACAGAGATGATTTTGGTTATATAATAAACGAAGATACCAACAAAGGTTTTGTATGTTCGAACAGAAAAACAGGAAAAGGTGACGACGATATCTATTCTTTCGAAAGAAGTTGCACACAATCTATTGAAGGTTATGTTTTTGATGCCATATCCAACAACAAAATTGCCGGTGCAATTGTAACACTCAAAAACAGTGAAAATCAAAAAGTCGACGAAACTGTTTCTAAAATAGATGGAAAATTTGAATTTACAGAAAACATCAATTGTAATACACCTTATACAATTGAAGCAGCAAAAGATAATTTTACAACAAGCACCAAAGCAATTATCACTCCAGAAAATTCCGGAATAACCCAAGTTCCTATTGGTCTTGATCCTTCACTTATAGAAAGAAAAGATGGTTTATTGAAAATAAAAATCGGAATCATTTTCTTTGATCTGGATAAATCAGTAATTCGATATGACGCTGCAATAGAATTAAATAAAGTGGTTTTATTAATGAGTCAATATCCAAGTGTAGTAATTAAAATTGAATCTCACACGGATTCAAGAGCCAAGGATCAATACAATCTTGAACTTTCTGACCGAAGAGCCAAAGTAACCAGGGATTATATTATCTCGCAGGGAATTGCTCCGGAAAGAATCGAAAGTGCCATTGGTTATGGAGAAACACAGCTTATAAATAACTGCTCAAACGGAGTTCCTTGTAGCGAAGCACAACATCAAATGAACAGACGAAGCGAGTTTATTATTACCAATTTATAGTATTTTTCAAAAAAAAACTATACCATTAACTAAGAGTTCATAGATTTGGTTGGTGAGCTGATAATTTACAAAGTTGAATATTTATTAACTATGTGAATCAGGGATTGAATCTATAACTTTTTGGTTTTCAAAAATGTCCTTACAGGTTTTTAAAACCTGCAAGGTAATCTGAAGAATAACAGTATTTTATTTTAACCATTGAATTGCATTAACTACCAATTACACAAATTCTCGTAAATTAGTTTGCACTAAGGCGGGTAAAAAAGAAAGCACAGTCAAAAAAATAAATAGAACAAACTTAATTGTAATCATCCAAGATATTCTCATTGGAATGATGTTAAAGGGATTGTTCTATTGAACAATTGATGCTATTGATAGTATATTTATTAAAACTTGTGAAATATATTATTATATGTCTAAATGTTATTATATGCACAGGAAGAAATATTTCAAGAAACATCTGGTTAAAAAGAGTTGTTATATGAATTAAAAACTCTTATGATGTTTTCTTAATTAAACAACAATTATATTGTATGTTTTTATTCACATTCTAACATACCTCAAAATCATAGAAAACATGAATAATGAATTAACTTATAGCGAGATACAAGACTTAAAAAAAAAGTTAAAAGTAGGAGAATTTGACATTGACCTCGAAATAAACAATTTAATTTGTTTAGGTTTTGAGCAACATACAGCAAAAGAATTAGTGATAGATGTTATTCGGAGTTACAAGCGTGACCTTTTGTATAAAGCTAATGAAAAAATAGACTTTAGTGATAGAAATGTTTAGTTATAGTTTCTTCATCTATATCAGTAATGATACTAGAAGAAAACAGTGTTTCTATGATTATGCTTTCAATACTCCTTGCTTGTTTAGCTGGTTATTATGAACACTCAAAAACTATTAGGGCTGTTTAAATAAAAAATTGATCGAGCTTTTTAATGGAAATATATTTATGCAGTTTTTTTTTGCAATATTTTGATTTCCAATGATGAGCCGTTGACTAATTTTAAACTCGTGAACCAAATTTGAATGGAACTTTCTAAGAACTTAAACATTAGAAAATCTCAGGAAATACTAGCCAAGAGTTGGATTCCTTAATATGATGAATTTGGACAAAATGCTTACCGATGCAACTTGTTATGAGAGTGAATTACGTTTTTCAACCAATCAAAGAAGCACATTCAGAATAAATCAGGCTACTGATTTTGTATTAAAAGAAATAAACCCCGAAATTGCTTAAAAAGAGTCAAAAAAAGGGTTTTTCTATTTTTTTGAGTTGACATCTGAAAAGGCAGTAAGCCCGAACTGGACAATTTTTATTTGAAAGATGAATTTCTGCAGTATATGATTCAATAAAAAAGACTCCTTGCTTCTGAATTTACAAAAAAAAAGAGTGAACCTCCGATAACACAGGGATTAATAAAAACATAGAATTTTATTTTATTTTAGATTATGAGTTTGAAAGCAAGAAAAAAAATAAGTTATTGATTTTATTGAAGTTGCCTTTTAAATTAAAAAAAATATTTTTCAAAAAAAAACTCCTTACTTCTGAATGCGCGCAAAGATTACTTTGGGAATCTGTAAAGGGGTTTACAAACAAATGGAATCTCTTAAAATGAAATTGCATAGAACCAAGTATTTGGATTGGTCTGGACACTATAATGAATATTCGAAAAAAACAAAAAAAGAATTCCTGATAGGATTATAAGCATTAGTAAAAGTAACATCCGTCCGATTGTTCGGGGTAAAGAAATCAAATAGGTGGAATTTGAGCTAAAGTCAACAAAGTTCAAATAGATGGCATCAATTTTATTGAGCACAATCAATATCGAGCTTTTAATGAAGGAACCCGTTTGCAAAGCAGTGTATTTTACGTGCAAAATCTCACCAAAACTAAAATAAAAAGGCTTGAAGTTGATGCGATTTGTGCTACTAACAAAAATTGAACATTTACCTCAAACAGCAAAATTCAAACCGATTTTGTTAAATAAAGAAAGGCTGGTAAAAATGAAGAGGAATGGAAAGTTTTGGACAAAGAAATCAAAAAAGAACGCTCCACACGTTTAGAAAGAAGTTTTAGCAACGAAAAAGAACATTCTAACTTAAAAAAATCTAAGCTAAAACCCAAAAGAACGAGATACTTTGGATTTTCTTCAGAATCCACACTCCAAATGCTCTTGAATTCGGAAGAAGAATTTTAAAAAAAAAATAGCTAAAAATAGCAGCCTGCAAAACAAAAATAATTCGAAGGGATACATATGTCTTGTTGGGAACGAAAAACTATTTTTTTACATAAATATATCCTTGAAAAAACTTGAAAATTAAAAATGACCGATTTTTTAAATCAAAATCAGTCATTTTTTTATGCTATACTAAAAATTAGCTTACTTCTGAATGTGCCTATTTTTTTGTGCATGCACATTGTTATTAGCCGTGTTATTTTAAAATAATAATAAAATGTTGTTGTTTTTTTGTCGAATTTAAAATATTTTTGTTGAAAAAATAGCTTCAGCTCTTGTGGTTTGTATTATTTATCTTCTTCTACTGAGACTACTTCATATTTGTCTCTTCCGTCAACTTGAACAGGCTGGTAGTAGGTTTCTCCAAATTTTACATATTTAGAGCTTCCTATAGTAACTTCTTCACCTCCTTCAGGTAAATTATCTACCAATGTCCCAGCAGTTGGAGCAACTACTTTGTAATTACTTCCATCTTTTTCATAATACGTACCTCCATAATAATAATTATTAACCGTTCCGGTATTTACAGTTTCAGCACCACTCGGAATGTTATTTATAGTCCCTCCAACTGGAGCAGGAACAGCGGTATAACCCCCACTGGAAGATGTGTACCAAACTCCCTGATCATAATGATATTGGGTACTTTCTACGCTAACAACGATGGCAGTAACTGTTAATGTTGTAATAAAAAATCCCCAAGGATGCCAAACTGGTCCCCAATAAAATGGTCTGTAAGGACGAGGATAATATGGATGGTAACAATTGTATCTATAACCGCCGTATCTGTAGGGTGGACGCATATAAGGTCTTGAACCATGCCTTACAATGGTATTACGGTTGTTACGAACATGTACACTATTATTAACATTGATATTTACGTTGTTTGTATTTCTATTAACGGTGTTTCCACTAATGTTTGTATTTCTTTTATCAACATTACTTCTATTTACTGTATTTGTTTTTTTGTTATTAGTTGTTTTTTTTGCTCCCGTTTTACTATTACCGTCTGTTTTTTTAATAACAGATGCTTTATTTCCTTTTGTTTTTCTATCACCAATAGTTGAAGATTTAGATTTTACTACAGTTGATTTATTTCCTTTACCGCCACTCGGACGATGTTGGGCGATACTTTCAAGGGAAATCAGAAAAAATAATCCTATTAAGTTTAATGTAATTACTTTTTTTAACAAGTTCACTATGCTTTTCATTTTTTAATTAATTAATGTTAGAAAAATATTAAAATTTACTTTTTACCAGACAAAACATCTAGTTAATTTTGAATCATGTCTAAAAAATTAGCTTTGTTCGATTAACACATAGCAGTATTAATTCTATAGAAATTACTGTAGCTCCTAAAATTAGGATAACTTCACTATTTACTTTTATGTAAGAAAGACTAATATTAAGCCAAACAAACCTACAAAAAAAAAGCAAATAAATCATAATATTAACAGAGTTTATTAATGTCTTGTAAGTTGGATTTTAATTTTAACGTTTCGTTTAGTAAAACTTATCTAGTATTTAATTTTAATTGGCAAATTACAATTTTCAATAAAGTTAAGGATTAAAATTATCAAAAGTTAAAACATAATATCAAAATAAGTTTAAACTTACAGATGAAATTGGTCCTAAAATTAGTTTTAGGGATGCCTTCAGATAAAACGATTTGTATGATGAGCATTTTTTTTGAAAAAAAATTACATTTACAGAAAAAAAATGAATATCTAAATAGTTTACCTATGCAAATACCACTTTTAAATAAGAACAGAATTATTTTATTGATTGTCTTTATATTAGTTATTATTCCAGCTTCTAGTCAGAATTTAGAACCCCGTGCTTACGGAAATGTTCCTAAAAATTTAAATGTAATAGCAATTGGTTACGGATTTATAGATGGTAATGTTCTTACAGACCCTTCTTTACCAATAGCTAATTTTATTATAAGGAGCCATAATATAGGTTTAGGTTATGTTCATACTTTTGGACTGGCGAATAAACTCGCACGTATACAAGTTACAATTCCATATGTCTTTGTTGACGGTTCTATTGAAGACACATATGGAGGAGTAAAAACAGGTTCAAGAAATGGTTTTGGAGATGCAAAAATACGTTTTGGATTTAATTTATTAGGTTCTCCTGCGCTCGAAACTAAAGATTTTAAAAATTTTGAGCAAAAAACAATACTTGGAGTAAGTTTGGTTACTTCTATTCCGACTGGCAATTATTATGGTAATAAAAAAATGAATATCGGAGCAAATCGTTGGGCATTTAAACCGGAAATAGGAATTTCAAAACGATTCAGAAATCTTTATGCTGAGTTTTATACGGGAGTTTGGTTTTATACACAAAATAATGATTATTTCGTTAAAAAAGAATTAACACAACAACCAACTTTTAGTTTTCAGGCTCATGCCAGTTACTATTTTAAAAATAAAATGTGGATAGGTTTTAATTCAAATTGGTTTGTTGGTGGAAGATCTATTATTGATGACATTTCCCAAGATAGTCAATTAGATAATTGGCGGGTAGGAGGAATATTTTCAACTCCTATAACTAAAAATCAATCTATAAAATTACAATTTCATGTTGGAGCATTTACGAATAAAGGATTAAGTTATGATGAAGTAACACTAAATTATCAATACTCATTTTTCTAAAATTATATATATATGCAAATCATGGATTGAATCTGTAATTTTTTGGTTTTCAACGGATACCTGGCAGGTTTTTAAAACCTGTCAGGTCTAATCAGAAGAATAACAGTGTTTTATTTCAAGCCTTGATTCACATTATATATGAGTTTCTAAATCAATCATGAATATCTTGAGTCAAATAAAGATACAAAATGATGACCAAAGGACATATTTCTTCCATTCCATCTGATATAACCAATTTAAACTCATCTGTCTCAACAAGCAACTTGAATTATATAAATAATATTCATCGGTTGTTCTCTGTATAAATTTTTTATGAGATAAAAAAAACCGCCCAACATATAAATACGATGGGCGGCGTCCATAAAAACATAATCTTCCATTTTATGTTTCCATAAGTCTTAATATAATTTGATGTAAAACATTTTAATAAAATGTTAAAAGCTTATTTGACATCATTCTTTGATATTCGACATAACAATACTCGAAGTCTTGAAATAGTTAGAAATTAATTTCCTCTAAAAAGCAAGTTATTGGTTTGTATTACTTTTCTGTAAAAGTAAGCAAAAAATAATCAAATTACAATTATTTAATAATAAATTCACTCCTTCTATTAACATGATATTCCTCTTCAGTACAAGACTCTGTTTTTATGCAATTATTAATGGGGTCCACTTCTCCATATCCCTTTCCTGTAATTTTTTTTATGAATATTCCCTTTTTTTATACCGACTTCAAACTTTCTTTTTATTCCTATTGTTCATTTACAATTACAATAAACTCAGAACGTCTGTTTAACTGATGCTCAGCTTCCATACATGATACTCCATTTGAACATTTATTAATCAAACGTGATTCCCCATATCCTTTTCCTGTGATTCTGTTAGTATTAATTCCTTGAGCTATAATATAATTTACTGTTGCTTTAGCTCTATTATTAGATAACTTCATGTTAAAATCATCCCTGCCTCTACTATCAGTATGTGAATTAACTTGTAAAGAAACTTTAGGTCTATCTCTCATTAATGCAACAATCTTATCTAGTTCAGGTTTCGAAGACTCTCGAATATTATAACCGTTATAATCAAAATAAATAGGATTTAAATTTAAAACATCTTTAAGATCAATGCCTTCTTTTATTTCTTTTCTTTTATTATCAACAATTACTTCCCATTCATTAATTAAATCAACAGAAAGCTCTTTACTTCCTAATAGTTTTAACGGCTCAATCTGTTCTGTTTTTTGGGCATACTTTTCTTTTTTAAAGACAAATTTATATTCTTTTAAAGGTTCAACTTCTACTTTATAGTTGCCATCAGCATCCGTATAAACCATGTTTACTTTTTCATCTGCCAAATTAAATACTTCGACAACCACTCCTTCTAGCTCCTTTTTAGTATCAAAATCGCGGACTGTCCCAAAGACAAAAGGATTTATATTCATTCCAAAGTCAATTGGTTTGTTTTCTGTAAATCCATATATATCATCATTTCCACTGCTGTTAGATGAGAAATAACCTTTTTTAGTACTCCTTTTTATTACATACCCAAAATCATCAGCAGTAGAATTTACACCATCACCCACATTTACAACATGATATTTATCCTTCTGATCCTTAATCGCTGCAAAAACGTCAAGACCCCCAAGTCCAGGATGCCCATCTGAAGAAAAATACAAAATACCAGTATCATCAACAAAAGGAAAAGTTTCTCGTCCTAATGTATTGATTTCATCCCCCAATTTTTTAACATCATTTCCAACAAACCCTCCCTTATTAAGACTAAGTACGTAAATGTCACTATTCCCAAATTTATTGTTCCTGTCTGAAACAAAATAAAGTTTTGATTCGTCTGCACTTAATGCCGGATGTGCTGATGAAAAACTGTCACTATTCACTGGAAAGGCAAGTTTTTTAATACTAGACCATTCACCATTAACATT
Source organism: Flavobacterium sp. LHD-80 (assembly GCF_030929605.1). Taxonomy (GTDB): domain Bacteria; phylum Bacteroidota; class Bacteroidia; order Flavobacteriales; family Flavobacteriaceae; genus Flavobacterium. Next base: position 4,221 of record NZ_JAVFVS010000015.1, on the reverse strand, counting down.
ATGCGCCACATAAATATTTAAATAAGAAGTTCCTTCTTTATCTGTTCCTAATTTTCCATCAGCATAATTATTACTAGTAAAATACATTGTCTTACCATCTTTCGTGATTGCAGGTGTGCTTTGATGATACTTTGTATTTATATCATCTTTTAAAACAACTGGATTCTGTAATCCATCATCCATCGTCACATCTGCAGAATATAATTTTAAAAAAGACTTTTCGTTCCAGCTATGCTTGCGTTTTATGATTACTCCAGTATCTTTTGCAGAGGCATAAATTACTTTATCTTTACCATAAAGAGCAGTACCAAAATCAGAAAATGGAGTGTTTATGCTTACAGAATTAATCGTATAACGATTGGACTGTTTTTTGATAGACTCCATCAACTTATTCTCATTCCAGTTATCACTTATATCATTTTTACCAGATCTTTTATAATATTTTTTTATGACTTCTTCAGCTGTTTTATAATTTTGTGTACTATTTAAAGCTTGAGCATATCTAAAATAATACTCAGAATCGACATTGTTTAAATGGTCTATCATATTAGAATATGCTTTTATCGCTTCAGGATAATTTCCATTAAAGTAATAACTGTTTCCCAGCTTAGAATAAACCTCAAAAGAAGTATTTCCTTTACTAATCTCTTGCTCATATAATGCAATTGCTTTAATAAATGCAAATTTATTATATGCTAAATTTGCTTTTTCAAGCCCCTTATTCTGGGCATTTATTGTGCTGTTCATAGTAAAGAACATTAAAAACACAAAAACTGTATTTATTTTTTTAGAAAACATCATATTGGTATTAGTTTTTATTTAGAAGAATCTTGGTGTTACCAATCTTGATTTGGATTTGTTTATTAACTCAAATCTTAAGAAAAATTCATGCGATCCACTATTATAATTGGATAATTTTGTTGTTTCCCAATCATAGGCATAACCAATAAGCCATCTATCAGACACTTGAAAGGCCGCTAATGCGCTAAGAGCGGCATCCCATCTATAAGCTAGCCCAAGAGTCAGTTTATCATAAACCATGAAGTTTGTTGAAACATCGACCTGTATTGGTGACCCGCTTACAATTTTCAGGAGTCCTGAGGGCTTGAATTTTAGATTCGAATTTAGCTCAAACACTTTTCCAATAATATAATAAAGATGAAGACGTTCAGTTTTTATATTGCGTTCGGAATCATTAAAATGATTGGTTTCAATTATATTTGGAACACTTAAACCTGTATAAAATGTATCTGTATAATAATATGCCCCCACGCCAACTTGTGGCGATATTTCATTGGTTATACTGAGATTTAAATCATTTGGATCTTTTGGACCTGTGTTGGCCTGAGTGAAATCAACATTAAAAATATTTAATCCTCCTTTAATTCCCAGAGACAATTTTGCTCTATAGGAAACATCGACTTTATAACTAAACATTAGGTCAATAACGGATTCATTAACCACAAATATTTTGTCGCTGATCACATTAATTCCTAATCCAACTTTTTTGCCAACAGGTGCTTGCGCTGAGAAATTTATAGTTTCCGGTGCGCCATCTATCCCCATCCATTGATTTCTATATAAAGCCAATACACTAAGCGCATCTCTTGTGCCAGTATAGGCGGGATTAAAACTCATTGTATTGTACATATAGTTTGTAAACTGTGAGTCTTGCTGACCTCTTACAAAACTAGTATTCAATGAGATTAATATAACAAGAATAAATAATCTTTTTTCCATACTTTCTAATGTTTTTTAATCTGTGATAATATATATAGGACCAGTTTGTTCATGGACAGTATTATTTGAATCAATTACTAATAATATATAATAATATGTGCTTGTTGGAAGTTTTTGACCTCTTTGATAAGTAGCTCTTCCATCAGAATAGCCATTGAATACATTTCCGTTTATTCCGTAATTTTCCATTTCAAATACTTTTATTCCCCATCTGTTATAGATTTCTATTTTGTTGCTAGTATAACAGTCTAACCCTTCAATTACTAATTCTTCATTTGAGCCATCACCATCTGGGCTAACAATGTCGTATACAATAAGATCACAAGCTTTTACATGTATTACAGTTGGATCTTTTTCTGTAGGTGTAGTGGGGTCGTCAGATTTATCGGAAACTTTTTGTCCTTTTGCTGTATTAGATAAAACAGTAGCTTGATTAAGTATATGTCCTCTAGTAATATCTTCCTGTGTCAAGACATAAGTTCCTTTAAATGTTGTTGAATCTGTTTCTCCAACAGGAAGTGTAGGGATAGATTCTCCAGTTATTATTACACCCTCAAGTTGATCATCGAGAACTACATTAAATAAATCAACAGTTCCTATATTACTAATTTCAAATGTGTAGGTAATAGTTTCTCCAGTTTCTGCTCTACCATTGTTATTTAAATCATTAAATTGACCTTTTTTCGTTAAAGAAATTGCTCCAGACGGTTGTAGTAATGTAACCACAGTGGAGTCATCCGGAGTCACCGTTGTCGGGTCATCGGAGGTATCGGTTACTGTGCCTCCTGATGGGTCTGTTCCTGTGGCGGTTGCCAGATTGGTCACATTTCCTGCATCAACATCAGCCTGAGTGATGGTGTAGGTAGCGCTGAAAGTTGCAGTGTCCACCGCTGCAGGGGCAAGGCTTGCAATGGTGCCGCTTACTGTAACCAATGGGTCAGTGATCGATACATTGGACAGGGTCACAGTACCGGTATTGGTTACTTGAAAACTATACGTGATGGTCTCCCCAGCCTCTGCTATTCCATTAGTATTAACATCATTGAAGGTGGCTGTTTTGGTCAGGGCAATCGTGCCGTTTGTGTTGAATGTAACCACAGTGGAGTCATCCGGAGTCACCGTTGTCGGATCATCGGAGGTATCGCTTACCGGGTTGCCCGATGGGTCTGTTCCTGTGGCGGTTGCCAGATTGGTCACATTTCCTGCATCAACATCAGCCTGAGTGATGGTGTAGGTAGCGCTGAAAGTTGCAGTATCCACAGCTGCAGGGGCAAGGCTTGCAATGGTGCCGCTTACTGTAACCAATGGATCGGTAATGGTAATTCCTGTCAGGGTCACAGTACCCGTATTGGTCACTTCAAAACTATACGTGATGGTCTCCCCAGCATCGGCAAAACCGTTGCTGTTGGCATCATTGAAGGTGGCTGTTTTGGTCAGGGCAATCGTGCCGTTTGTGTTGAATGTAACCACAGTGGAGTCATCCGGAGTCACCGTTGTCGGATCATCGGAGGTATCGCTTACCGGGTTGCCCGATGGGTCTGTTCCTGTGGCGGTTGCCAGATTGGTCACATTTCCTGCATCAACATCAGCTTGAGTGATGGTGTAGGTAGCGCTGAAAGTTGCAGTATCCACCGCTGCAGGGGCAAGGCTTGCAATGGTGCCGCTTACTGTAACCAATGGATCGGTAATGGTAATTCCTGTCAGGGTCACAGTACCGGTATTGGTTACTTGAAAACTATACGTGATGGTTTCTCCAGCATCGGCAAAACCGTTGCTGTTGCCATCATTGAACGTGGCTGTTTTGGTCAGGGCAATCTCCCCAAAAGGAGGTAAATTAACTAGAGTTGGATCATCAACAACGCCTGTTGTCGGATCATCCGAAATATCGGTTACCGGGTTATTAGATGGATCGGTACCTGTTACCTGAGCTTGGTTGGTCACATTTCCTGCATCAACATCAGCCTGAGTGATGGTGTAGGTAGCGCTGAAAGTTGCAGTGTCCACCGCTGCAGGGGCAAGGCTTGCAATGGTGCCGCTTACTGTAACCAATGGATCGGTAATCGACACATTGGACAGGGTCACAGTACCGGTATTGGTTACTTGAAAACTATACGTGATGGTTTCTCCAGCATCGGCAAAACCGTTGCTGTTGGCATCATTGAAGGTGGCTGTTTTGGTCAGGGCAATTGTGCCGTTTGTGTTGAATGTAACCACAGTGGAGTCATCCGGAGTCACCGTTGTCGGGTCATCGGAGGTATCGCTTACTGTGCCACCCGAAGGGTCTGTTCCAGTGGCGGTTGCCAGATTGGTCACATTTCCTGCATCAACATCAGCTTGAGTGATGATGTAGGTCGCGCTGAAAGTTGCAGTGTCCACCGCTGCAGGGGCAAGGCTTGCAATGGTGCCGCTTACTGTAACCAATGGGTCAGTGATCGACACATTGGACAGGGTCACAGTACCGGTATTGGTTACTTGAAAACT
>NZ_JAVFVS010000014.1 GCF_030929605.1 Flavobacterium sp. LHD-80 | reverse complement strand
TATAGGAGAATTGAATTCTCCGAAGCGTCTGCGTTACACAGGAGACGCACTGCTGTGCGCCTCTACGGAAAATTGGAATGTAAATCTTACCCTATACATATATGTATAAAAGCAAACCCAACAGGCTTTAAAATCTGTTGGGTTTAATTATATGCTGTATATAATATGTAAACATCTATTTATCGACTGGAGCTTTTGCTTTTTCCTCCCATTTATTCATGAGATCATTATAATTGACAGGATTTGCTGCTTTCTGGTTTACCAATCGTCCTGATTCAAAAGCTCGCTGAAGGATAGTTTCAATTAAATAATCTTCGTTGACTTCATATGGCTTATATTCTGTTTTTAAACTTATATCAAATAAATTGGCCGTTGTGTTTGAAACAAAAGCTTTGAATCCGCTTTTTAAAGTCTTGATTAAATCATATGTTGTAATTCCGGTTTGGCGATGAACTAGCTTTACAAGAATTTGACCTTGTTTACGCGAAAGTTTTTTAAGCCTGTCTTCAAACTCGTTGTTTAAATAGTCTTCAACGATTTTAAAGTATTTCTTTTTTTCACGATTTGAATTTAATCGCGCCATTCCTTTATTTAATGCCGTCAATCTGTCTGCAGCTAATTTTGCATAAGGATAAACTTTGTAAACTCTATTTTGAAGAATCAAAAATTGTTTTTGTGCTTCGGGATCAAGTTTTTCTTTAGTGATAATAATCTCTGGCAACTCTATAGTATCGCCTAAAATAGAATCTTTTTCTGTTAGTACATAGCCCATTTGCTGATTCTCTTTTGGGGTAACCTGAGCACGGCTTGAAAATGAAATCAATATAAAGAATAAAAGAATACTGGTAAATCTCATCGAGTCATAATTTAAATGTAAAATTATATATTTATATACAACTCTAATACCAAATTTATAATTTAGCAAAAAAATATTTTTATGAGTTCAAATTCTATCTTAAAAGATACTTCAATTGCTTTCTTGGAAAGCTACCTAAATAACGCCTCTCCTACCGGATATGAAAGCGAAGGGCAAAAACTTTGGATGCAATATTTAAAACCATATGTTGATACTTTTATAACTGATACTTATGGAACAGCCGTTGGCGTTATTAATCCTGATGCTCCTTTTAAAGTAGTGATTGAAGGACATGCGGATGAAATTTCATGGTATGTAAATTATATAACTGATGACGGACTTATATACGTAATTAGAAATGGTGGCTCTGATCATCAAATTGCGCCTTCAAAAAGAGTTGATATTCATACTAAAAAAGGAATTGTAAAAGGTGTTTTTGGCTGGCCAGCGATTCATACGCGTATGCGCGACAAGGAAGAAGCACCAAAATTAAGCAATATCTTTATTGATTTAGGCTGTGAAACTAAAGAGCAAGTTGAAGCGCTTGGCGTTCATGTGGGATGTGTTATTACTTATCCAGATGAATTTATGATTTTAAATGAAAATAAATTTGTTTGCCGTGCGATAGACAATAGAATGGGTGGATTTATGATTGCAGAAGTTGCAAGACTTCTGCACGAAAATAAAAAAACACTTCCATTTGGATTATATGTCGTAAATTCAGTTCAGGAAGAAATTGGTTTGCGTGGAGCTGAAATGATTGCGCACACTATAAAACCAAATGTTGCAATTATTACTGATGTTTGTCACGATACAAACACGCCAATGATTGACAAAAAGGTTGAAGGCGATCTTAAAATGGGTAAAGGTCCTGTGATTGCTTATTCGCCGGCAGTTCAAAATAAACTTCGCGATTTAATTGTTGATACAGCCGAAGAAAGCAAAATTCCGTTTCAGCGTAATGCTACTTCAAGTGCGACAGGAACAGATACAGATGCCTTTGCATACAGCAATGGTGGTGTTGCATCGGCTTTGATTTCTTTGCCTTTGCGTTATATGCATACTACCGTTGAAATGGTTCATAAAGAAGATGTTGAAAATGTGATTCAGTTGATTTATGAAACGCTTTTGAAAATTGAGAACAATGAAACTTTTTCTTATTTTAAATAAGAAATGATTTAAAATGTTAATTCGGTTACCTATATATTATAGGTGACCGAATTTGCTAATAAAAATAACATGAAAATATTACTACTCGAAGACGATTTTACTTTATCTAAAGAGATCTCAGCATTTTTCACTTCAAAAGGCTTCGAGTGCGTCCCTTATTATGATGGATCATTATTATTGAAGAAATATCTTCCTGAGGAATACGATTTAATCATTCTCGATATCAATGTACCAGGCGCTAACGGCATTGATGTTTGCAAAGGAATTCGAGCAACAGACAAAAAAACACCGATAATTATGCTGACGGCTTTCAGTGATATCGAAGACAAACTGGCTTCTTTTGATAATGGTGCCGATGATTACTTGGTCAAACCTTTTCATTTTGAAGAATTGTTTGCAAGAATTTCCTCTTTATTAAGAAGAAAAGAGATTCCGCAGCAAATTGAGAAAAAAATTAGCATCGAAGATTTAGAAATTCTTGAAGAAGAAATGAAGGTTTTCCGCTCAGGCGAAGAAATCAAACTTACGCCAAAAGAATTTAAATTAATTCTGATTTTGGCTCATGCCAAAGGAAAAGTGTTGTCTAAACAATTTATTGCCGAAAAACTCTGGGATTACCATATCGAAACCAATCAAAACACGATTGAAGTATATATTAACTTTCTTAGAAAAAAAATTGATAAAGATCACGAAACAAAATTAATACGAACTAAAGTTGGGTACGGCTATTATTTAAGCAATCAAGAATGACATTAAAAAACAGAATATCACTTTTAGTTAGTTTGCTGTTTACAATCCTTTTTGGGCTGGCTTCTACCGTGATATTTGTTTTGTATTCTAATTTTAGAAAAGAAGAATTTCGAGATCGTCTTGAAATAAAAGCACTTTCAAACATCAAACTACTTGTTAATGTAAAAGAAGTTGATGATCAACTTTTAAAAATTATTGATCAAAACTCTATTAATAAATTATATGATGAAAAGACTTTAGTTTTCGATTCTCATTATAAACTAATCTACAGCAGTATTGATGATGCCAAAATAAATTGGTCAATTGAAGATCTAAAGTATCTTAAAAAACATAAAACCTTTTTTAAACAGCAAGGTGATTATGAAGTTTATGGTGTTTTTTATGATACAAAAGACAAAGATTTTTACGCCTTAATATCGGCTACTGATGATTATGGAAAACGAAAACTGCTTTTCCTTCGCTACACATTAATTATATCGTATATCTTTTTTACCTGTCTTTGCTGGGTTTTAACTTCGTTTATGGTCAAGAAGGCGATGAATCCATTAAGTGTTTTTCATCAAAAAATAAAAAATATAAACGAGAATAATCTCGATACACGTGTAGCATCTAAAAGCAATAAAAACGAAATTGACTTGATTGCAAATGAGTTCAATTTTATGATGGATAGAATTGAGATTTCTTATCAAAAACAAAAAGAATTTACTGCACATGCGTCACACGAATTAAGAACTCCATTATCGCGAATTACTTCGCAAATTGAAAACGTCGTTACTGATCCTGCAACATCAGAAAAAGGAAAATCATTTTTAAAAGTTATTTTATCGGATGTAAATCAACTAACAGAATTAATTAATTCTTTATTAATTCTTTCAAAAATTGACAATAAAAACCACGAAAACAATGAAGTTCAAAGAATGGACGAAGTTCTATTTTCGGCCATAGAAAATATAAATAAAAGCTTTCCTGATTTCTTAATTCTTTTTGAAATGGAAGAAAGTGATAATCTTGATTCCGTTTTAGAAGTAAAAGGGAACAAAAATCTTCTAGAAATTGCACTTGGCAATGTTTTAAAAAATGCTTGTGTCTATTCTGATGATAAACAAGCCAAAGTAAAAATTAGTGCTCAGTATAATCATCTTGTAATCTCAATTTCTAATAACGGAAAAACCTTGAGCGAAGCGGAACAAAAGAATCTTTTTCAGCCCTTTATGCGAGGTAAAAACGCTAAAGGAACTTCTGGGTTCGGATTAGGATTGCGCATTGTGCAACGCATACTAACATTACATAATTCTACCATAACTTACAGTGTTCCAGAAGAAAAGGTGAATTTATTTCAACTATTTTTTCATTAATATTCTTTTTTAAGGTATTTTTAAGGTAGATTTTAAGGCTTCTTAAAGTCTGCCAATAGCATATTTGTACAACTTAAAATTGATACAATGAAAAATGTATATGCATTACTTCTGCTTGTGCTTCTAAATCAGGCAGTAATGGCTCAAAAAGCAATCACACTTCAAGATTGTGAGAGTCAGTTTCTTAAAAAAAATCTTTTTTTGCTTGCCTCTCAATACAACATTGATGCTTCAAAAGCGCTGACGATTCAAGCAAAAATTTGGGACAATCCGTCACTTACAGCAGAATTAAATGCTTATAATCCAGAAGCTAATCGCTATTTTGACATTGGAAAAGATGGACAAAAAGCATTTGGTATTGAACAGTTAATTTACTTAGGCGGAAAAAAACGCAACGAAGTCAAACTGGCTCAAACCAATGAGCAATTAGCTGAACTGCAGTTTAATGATCTTTTAAGAACATTGAAACTTCAATTGCGAAAAAGCTTCTATACAGTTTACTACAATACAAAAAGTTTGGAAACAACAGATCAACAGCTTGCGCATATCGAAGATCTGATCAACTCCTATTCTATTCAGGCACAAAAAGGAAATGTTCCTTTAAAAGATGTCGTTCGTTTGCAATCATTGTATCTTAATTTTAAAAATGAAAGAATGGAAGTTGTAAATGATAATATTGAGGAACAAGCCAATTTGAGATTACTGCTGAATTCAACAGAAAATATAGTTCCAGAAGTTTCAAAAGATGAATTCAGCAAATATCTAAAAACAATGCCTTTCGACTTAAAATCTTTAGAAGATCAAGCCATTGCTAACAGGCCCGATTATTTGTCCAAACAAAAAGAAATTGATGCAAATGAGCTGAATGTAAAATGGCAAAAATCACTTTCGGTTCCTGACCTTACTTTAGGAGCAAATTACGATCAACGAAGTGGCGCTTTTAATAAAGAAGCTAATTTGACGCTTGGAATTCCGCTTCCACTTTGGAACAAAAACAAAGGAAACATTAAATATGCTCAAACTATATTAGAACAGTCTAAAATTGAAAAACAAAACTTCGATTTGCAATTACAGACAGAAATTACTTCGGCTTGGAACAAATGGGATGAATCACGTAAAAATTATTCTGTAATAAAACCAACAGTAAATGCTGATTTTGAAGCCGTTTACAACGGAATGTTAACCAATTTTCAAAAACGAAACGTGAGTTTATTAGAATTTACTGATTTTATGGAAAGCTATAATCAGGCAACAATTTTAGTGAACGAATTAAAGAAAAAACTCGCGCTTTCTGGAGAAGAATTAAATAGCACAATCAATAAAGACTTATTCTAAAAATATACAAAAATGAAACATAAATTAATTATAGGAATTGCAATTGTAAGTTTATCTCTTGCAAGCTGTAAAAAAGAAGTCGAAAATCCGCAGACTAATACGTCTTTTGCATTAAGCGATTCAATGCTAAAAACTACTACAACAGCCGTTGCAAAAACACAGCCTGTAACAAACGAATTAAATTTTTACGGAAAAATTACAGCAGACAACAATAAAATGATTGATGTTTATCCGCTAGTTGGTGGAAATGTAATCAAAGTAAATGTTGAACTTGGAGATTATGTTCGTAAAGGACAAGTTTTAGCCACCATTAGAAGTACAGATATTGCCGATTTCGAAAAACAATCACTTGATGCTAAAAGTGATTTATTAGTCGCAAAAAACAATTTGAAAGTAGCTCAGGAATTATTTGACGGAAAATTAAACTCTGAAAGTGATGTTCTTCAGGCAAAAGCTGAAGTAAATAAAGCGCAATCTCAATTAAGCAAAATTCAGGAAACCTACAAAATTTACAATATTAAAGCAGGCTCTATATATGAAGTTACGGCACCAATAAGTGGCTTTATTATTCAAAAAAGTATTAATCAAGATATGCTTTTAAGAAACGATCGCTCTGAAAACATTTTTGATATTGCTGAAATAAGTGAAGTTTGGGCAATGGCCAATATCAACGAAATGGACATCAACAAAGTAAAATTAGGAATTGATGCCGATGTAACTACATTAAGTTATCCAGATAAAGTATTTAAAGGGAAAGTCGATAAAATTTTCAATGTAATTGATCCAGAAACTAAGGCCATGCAAGCCCGAATTAAACTGCAGAATTCAGATTATTTGTTGAAACCAGATATGAATGCGAACATAAAATTATCTCTAAAAGAAAATAATTCAATGATTGCAATTCCTAGCGACGCTATTGTTTTTGATAAAAGTAAAAACTTTGTCATGATTTTTAAAGATCGCCACAACATCGAAACCAGACAAGTTGATGTTTACAGAGTTGTTGGCAAAACTACATACATCTCAAATGGCTTAAAAGAGAACGAGAAAGTCATTACCAATAATCAGTTATTTATTTACCGCGCCTTAAACGAATAAAAAAATGAACAAATTCATTCGAAATATAATTGCTTTTTCGCTTAAGAATAAAGCTTTCACCTTTTTTTGGGTGGGAATACTGGCTGTTGCAGGATTTATTTCTTTCAAAAATATGCCAATTGATACATTCCCAGATGTGACAAATACACAGATTATCATCATCACGCAATGGAATGGAAAAAGTGCCGAAGAAGTTGAACGTTTTGTAACCTCACCCATTGAGATCTCAATGAACTCTGTTCAGAAAAAGACCAGTGTTCGTAGTATTACGATGTTTGGTTTGTCTGTAATTAAAATCATTTTTGATGATGGCGTCGATGATACTTTTGCACGTTTACAAGTAAATAATTTATTGAAAAATGTTTCACTACCAGATGATGTTGAGCCAGATGTTCAGCCTCCTTACGGTCCAACCGGAGAAATTTTTAGATATATTGTAAAAAGCAACAGCAGAGACAGTCGTGAATTATTGACTTATCAAAACTGGGTAATTGACAAACAATTACGTGCTGTTCCCGGTGTTGCTGATTTGAATGTTTTTGGAGGTCAAACTAAAACGTACGAAGTTGGAGTTGATCCAATTAAATTAGCAAAATATAACATTACACCTTTACAGGTTTACAATGCTGTAAATGCAGGAAACTTAAATGTTGGTGGTGATATTATTGAAAAAAACGGACAAGCTTTTGTGGTTCGAGGTGTCGGGCTTTTAAAGTCAATTCCTGATATTGAAAACATTATTGTTGATGATGCAGGCGGAAATCCAATCTTAGTAAAAAATGTAGCAAATGTTTATGAAAGTGCCATGCCAAGAGTCGGTCAAACCGGAATTGGCAAAAATGATGATGCAGTCGAAGGAATTGTTGTAATGAGAAAAGGCGAAAATGCCCAAGAAACATTAGCCTTGATTAAAGATAAAATCAAAGATTTAAATGAAAACATTCTCCCTAAAGACATAAAAATTGAAACGTTTTACGATCGTGATAATTTAATGAACTTCACGACCGAAACGGTAATGCATAATTTATTTGAAGGAATAATTTTGGTTACTGTTGTCGTTTTCTTATTCATGGCCGATTGGCGAACTACATTTACCGTCTCTATTGTAATTCCACTGTCATTATTATTTGCCTTTTTGTGTTTGAAAATGATGGGAATGAGCGCCAACTTGCTGAGTTTGGGAGCAGTCGATTTCGGGATTATTATTGATGGTGCCGTAGTTATGGTTGAAGGATTGTTTGTGGTTTTAGATCATCGGGCGCATCAACTTGGAATGACGGCTTACAACAAAATTGCGAAAGGAAGTTTGATTAAAAAAACAGGAACTGAAATGGGTAAAGCCATCTTCTTTTCTAAATTAATAATCATTACAGCCTTATTACCAATCTTTTCATTCCAGAAAGTAGAAGGAAAAATGTTCTCTCCTCTCGCCTACACGTTAGGTTTTGCTTTGATGGGAGCTTTGCTTTTCACTTTGACTTTGGTTCCGGTTTTATCTCACATTCTTTTAAATAAAAATGTAAAAGAAAAACATAATCCGTTTGTGAATTTCTGGGATCGTATTGTTGGAAAAGGTTTTGCTTGGACATTTAAACACAAAGTACAAACGTTAATTGCTTCTGTAGCTATTTTAGTTAGTGTTTTCTTTTCGGCTACTTTTTTAGGAACTGAATTTTTGCCGCAGTTAAACGAAGGTGCATTATGGGTAACCGCAGAATTACCGATGAGTTCCTCACTTCCTGAAAGTGTACAAACCGCTGCAATGATCAGAAAAGATCTTGAAAGTTTTCCAGAAGTAAAAAATGTGTTGTCGCAAACTGGTCGAAGCAACGATGGAACTGATCCAAATGGTTTTGGATTTATTCAACTTCAAGTTGATTTGAAACCAAAATCAGAATGGACACGCAAAATTTCCATGGATGATTTAATTAATGAAATGGATAAAAAACTAAAAGTTCATCAAGGTATAACTTATAATTATTCACAACCCGTTATCGATAACGTAGCCGAATCTGTTGCAGGATTTAAAGCTTCAAATGCAGTAAAAATTTATGGAGATGATTTAGATAAACTTGATGAATTGTCAAATGAAGTCTTAGATAAAATCAAAAATATTCCAGGAATTAAAGACGTTGGAATTTTACGAAATGTTGGACAGCCAGAAATCAGCGTAATTTTGGACAGAGAAAAAATGGCTGCTTATGGCGTGACTTTAAGCGATGCGCAGGCTGTTTTAGAATTGGCTTTTGGAGGAAAAACAGCCACTCAAAAATACGAAGATGAAAAGAAATTTGATGTAAGAGTCCGTTTTTCTAAAGAATACAGAAAAGATGAAGAAGATTTGGCCGAACTAAAAGTTCCGACAATAAGCGGTGTTAAGATTCCGCTGAAAGAAATTTGCGATATCAAAACGATAACTGGTCCCGCATTTATTTACAGAGATAATACCAAACGTTTTATTGGAGTAAAATTCTCTGTTCGTGACCGAGATTTAGGAAGCACAATTGCTGAAGCGCAGAAAAAAGTAGCCGAATTAAAAATGCCGAACGGTTATACAACGGGATGGACAGGAGAATTTGAAAATCAGGTTCGTGCGAGTGCGCGTCTGGCTCAAGTAGTACCAATCAGTTTAATTGGAATATTTGTGTTGCTGTTTATTTTATTTGGAAATATCAAAGACTCACTTCTAGTTTTAGCAAATGTTCCGTTTGCAGTTATTGGAGGAATTATGGCTTTGCACATTACAGGAATGAATTTTGGAATTTCGGCTGGTGTTGGATTTATTGCCTTGCTTGGAATTTGTATTCAAAATGGAGTTATTCTAATATCCGAATTTCATCATAATTTAAAGGCCAAGTTCAGTCTCGAAGAATCCATTTTTATGGGAGTAAAAGCAAGAACAAGAGCCGTAGTAATGACCGCTTTGATGGCTTCAATCGGTTTGATGCCAGCAGCAATTTCAACAGGAATTGGTTCTGAATCACAAAAACCACTTGCAATTGTAATTATTGGAGGCTTAGTAACAGCAACGATTTTGACTTTATTGGTTTTCCCAATTATTTTCTGGGTTTTCAATCGCAAGAAAAATGTTCCCATCGAATAATAAAAATTGTAATTTAAAGAAAAAGCATCATTAATTTTAATGGTGCTTTTTTTATTTTTATTACACTTTAGTTTAATATCTTGCAGTAAATCTAATAAAAACGATTTATGAAATACATCTATTTTCTAATAGCCATTTTTTCAATTTCTTTAGTAGCTTCAATAATAAATGCAAAAGAAGGCTTTACTTGTTTTCTTGAAATTATTCCAGCAATTATTGGGTTTCTGATTTTAGCGTTGACTTTTAAAAAGTTTCGTTTTACCAATTTTACTTATACTTTGATTCTCATACATTGTATAATTTTATTTATTGGCGGTCATTATACTTATGCCGAAGTTCCCTTCTTTGATTATATAAAAGAAATTTTTCACCAAAGCCGAAACAATTATGATAAAGTCGGCCATTTTGCGCAAGGCTTTGTTCCTGCTATGATTATTCGAGAATTATTTATTCGCAAAGAAGTCATCAACAATAAAAGCTTTTTCAATTTTATTATTGTAAGTATTTGCTTGGCAATAAGTGCCACATATGAATTTATAGAATGGTTTGTTTCCCTAGCAACTGGAGATGGCGGTGATGCATTTTTAGGAACGCAGGGCTATGTTTGGGATACACAATCGGATATGTTGTTTGCTACCATTGGCGCAATTACCGCTTTGATTGTATTTTCTAGACTTCAAGACAAGAAAATTCAAGAAATCAATTTTTAGAATTTCCTGATATATAAAAATAAAAAACGGCCCTCTGCTCAAGGAGGGCCGTTAAGTATACTAACTCTAACTCAAACTAGATTTAAACTGTTATTTTAAATCTTTTAAAATTGCAATTGCTTCAGTTGCATTTGATAATTGTGCATATTTTAATGCTGTAAATCCTTGCTCATTTTTGTCTTCTGGGCGTGCATCGTTTTCTAATAAAACTTTGATAATCTCAACTTTATTGTATCGTGCTGCGATCATCAAAGGTGTCATATCCTCTGATTGCTCATTAACATTGGCTCCATAAGCAATAAATTTTTTAACTATTTCAATATCTCCTTTGCTAACCGCTACGTGCAATGGCGCTGAGAAATTTCTTGAAACTTCAATTTTTGGATTTACCGCTGATGTTGTGTGATTTGCTGCCATTGAAACATTGGCAAAAGCTACTAAAGCTACTCCTAAAATAATTACTGACTTTTTCATGTTGATTGATTGTTAAATTGATTGATTATTGATGATTTTTAATTTCTATGTAAATGTAATTCAATTTTATGTATTATGTATTACAAAGTACCTTGTTTTAACTAATTCTTAACATTCAATTAATATAAGCGCTGATAATCAAACTGAACGTTAATAATTTGCTTTCTTAATAGACGCTGAAAAACTCAATATGTTACAGTTTAAATCAAAAAAAATGTAAAAAATCTTATGAAAATTTTTCGTTTTCACAAAAACCCCTTTAAACACAGGAGTTTTACTCGGCTCAAAATCAACAGAAAAGAATTATTATTTTGTGATTTTGTGTATATTTAGTAAACCAAAAAACAATAAAAACTTAAAAACAAAAAACTATGGGAATTATCAAGAAAATTTTGATTGCATTGATTTTAATCATTGCTATCGTATTAATTGCAGCTGCCATTATGCCAAAAGATTATGCTGTAGAAAGAGAAATAACCATTAATAAACCTGTTGATTCTGTATTTAATTATGTACGATCATTAAAAAACCAAAACGAATTTAGTGTTTGGGCAAACCTTGATCCTAAAATGAAATCAACTTACACCGGTACCGATGGAGCTGTTGGCTCAATTTCGGCTTGGGAAAGTGAAGTAAAAGATGTTGGAGTTGGCGAACAGGAAATTACCAAAATAACGGAAGGAAAGCGTATTGATTTTGCGCTTCGTTTTAAAGAACCTATGAATGACACTGCGGTAGGTTTTATGTCTACTGAAAGTGTTGCTGAAAATCAAACAAAAGTAAAATGGGGAATCAGCGGTGTGATGCCGTATCCTATGAATATTATGCTTCCAATGATGAAAATGGATCAAATGATTGGAAAGGATTTGCAGAAAGGTCTGGAAAATCTAAAAAATAAATTAGAATAATATTTCGTAAATAATAAAGTAAAAGTGCAATTCATTTTTAATTTGAATTGCACTTTTTTACACTTCTTCAAAATTATTTCAAGCCTTTCAAAATAACGATTGATTCAGTTGCTTTTGCATATTCCGCATAATTTAAAGCTGTAAAACCCTTTTCATTTTTATTAGAAGGATTTGCTCCATTTTTAAGCAGCATTTTTATGATTTCAAATTCATTAAATCGTGCGGCTATCATTAATGGTGTCATATCGTTCGCCACTTTATTGAGATCTGCACCATATTGAATAAATCTTCTAACACTTTCAATATCTCCTTTACTTATTGCAAGATGCAATGGCGATTTTGTCGTACTCGAAAATTCCTTCTGTTTTTCAATACTAAGTTTTAAAGTTGATGCATTTAATCCATTTCCGAATATCAAAATTGTTCCTAAAATAATTATTGCTTTTTTCATGATGATTGATTGATAAATGATTGATGATTTTCTATTTAGACGACTAAACAATCAATTAGGTTGCATCATTTATTAAAAAAAAGAAAAAGCGTAATCCATTTTTAACACAATTGCGCTTTTTAAATATTTAATAGAGAAGTTAAATTCTAAATTTACTGCTATAAATGTTTTTCAAATCTTTTTCAAACAACGTAAAAGGATCATCATAAAATTTAATAAAATCCGGTGCACTTACTTGTTCAGGAAAAGGTGCGTAATAATGTGTTGGACTTGTGCTGTCATTTCTCCAAACCAAAACATAAGCTAATTCTAGATTTTGAGATTTTAAAGTTTTCAATAAAGTCTCTGTCCACCATGTTTTATTTGGTATAGATTCCAGACCAGTCTCAGTAAAGGCAGCTAATTTTTGCTTTTTTATTGCCAAATCTGAAATTATTTTGAGTTTCTTCACTCCTGCTTCAAGATCGTATTTTCCGTCTCGGCCAAAATCAGCATAATCATCCATCCCAAACATATCGACAAAATCATCTCCTGGATAACGTTCCAAATATTCTTCTTCAGAATTAAATTTTACATCTGGAGAAAAAGCGTAAATAAAATTATGAACCCCTAAAGTATCTCTTAAATAAGAAACTGTAAACTGCCAGACCGCGATAAAATCTTCTCTAGAAGTATATTTTTTTCCCCACCAAAACCAGTCACCGTCAAATTCATGAAAAGGTCTGAAAATCATTGGTGCCAAAGTTCCGTCTTTCGCTTTTACTGAATTTGCAAAATCGGCAATTGTTTTTAAAATCTCTTTGTATTTTTTATGATGCGAACCGCCCGGTTTTATCAACGCCATTGCAGGTGAAGAAATAGAATCTTTCCAATAAAATCCATTTTCAGAAACCGGATTATTAAAATGCCAAGAAACAGTAGTAATACCGCCACGTTCATAAGTTGCGATTACATTTTTTCTAAGCGTTTCTTTCGTTTTTTCAATCACCTCTTTTGGGCGTCCTGAAAAATCACTGAAATCAATTCCGACAACTGCTGGATGCGAACCTGTAACCGATTTTACATCAGAACGATTGGGCTCATTTTTCCAGCCATGTCCGTATTCCAATGCGTGTTGATGTCCGAAAAGAATATGTTTTTTTGAAATTAATTTTAGATTTTGATATAAAACTTTGGTTTCTTTAGTGGCATTTTTATCAATCTGTCCAAAAAGAAAATGCCCACCTGTCAATAATAGAAACAGATAGGCATTTTTTATTGTGATGAATTTCATGGTTTAAATAATTAGTTTAAACCTGAAAATTACTATTTAGATGCTAAGTAATCTAATACGTTTTTATCAATACGTTTGTCAATATTGTCAATATCAGCTTTAACGAATTTTTCTCCTAAGATATTCTCGTACAACTCAATATATCTTTCAGAAACAGATTCAATATATTCATCTGACATATCTGGAATTTGCTGTCCGTCTTGACCTTGAAAACCGTTTTCGATCAACCAACGACGTACAAATTCTTTTGATAATTGTTTTTGCTCCTCACCTTTTGCTTGTCTTTCTGCATATCCATCAGCATAAAAATAACGAGATGAATCTGGTGTATGAATTTCGTCAATTAAAACGATAACGCCGTCTTTAGTTTTTCCAAATTCGTATTTTGTATCCACTAAAATTAAGCCACGCGAAGCTGCAATTTCAGTTCCTCTTTGAAATAAAGCACGCGTATATTTTTCTAATACCAAATAATCTTCTTCTGAAACAATTCCTTTTGACAAAATATCCTCACGAGAAATATCTTCGTCATGAGATCCATTATCTGCTTTTGTAGTTGGCGTAATAATTGGTTCTGGAAATTTGTCGTTTTCTTTTAATCCTTCAGCCATTGTTACACCGCAAATTTGTCTTTTTCCTGCTGCATATTCACGCGCTGCATGACCAGAAACATAACCGCGAATAACCATTTCAACTTTAAAAGGATCACATAAATGCCCAACAGCAACGTTTGGATCTGGAGTAGCAATCAACCAGTTTGGAACAATATCCTGAGTCAATTCCATAAATTTTGTCGCAATCTGATTCAAAATTTGTCCTTTGTACGGAATTCCCTTTGGTAAAACCACATCAAAAGCCGAAAGTCTGTCAGTTGCTACCATTACTAAAAGCTCGTCGTTGATATTATAAACTTCTCTAACTTTTCCGCGGTAAACTGATTTTTGGTTCGGAAAATTAAAATTTGTAGTTGTGATTGTATTGCTCATTATTTGTTGTGTTGTTTTTTTATGATTGCAAATTTAGATATTTTTTTTTAGTGTTCGGCTTTTTAGTCGTCAGTGTTCAGTTGTTTAGTGTTCAGTTATTTTTTGCAGTCTATAAATTGAATACTAAATAACTGAACACTGAACACTTACTTCAAAAGTGTCGAATTAAATAAATTCAGAATTCTGCCATATTCATCAATCCAAGAATACGTTTCTTTAAATCCGTGTGATTCAACTGGGAAAGAAGCCAGACTCCAATTCTTTTTCTCTAATTCAATAAAACGCTGTGATAAACGTACAATGTCTTTATATTCAACATTATCGTCAACCATTCCGTGTAACATTACTAAATTTCCTTTTAAATTATCTGCAAAATAAATTGGAGAACTTTTTTTGTATGCTTGCGGATCAGTTTCTGGGAAGTTTAAAATATTTCCAGTATATCCATGATTATAATGTGCCCAATCCGTAACCGAACGCAATGCAGCACCCGACGTAAACTCACCCGGAGTTGTCAGCATTCCCATTAAAGTAATGAAACCTCCGTATGAACCTCCGTAAATACCCACTCTATCAGCATCAATTCCGTATTTTTCAACCAATACTTTTTTACCATCTAAGTGATCAGACAAATCTTTTCCACCCATAAAACGATAAATTCCAGTTCTAAAATCACGTCCGTAACCGTCACTTCCTCTATAATCAATATCTAAAACAGTGTATCCTAAATCAGTCAACATATTGTGGAACATATATTCTCTATAATAATTGCTCCAGAAATTATGTGCATTTTGAAGGTATCCAGCTCCGTGAACAAAAATAATAGCTGCTTTATTTTTAGTTTCAGCAGTTGGCGTATAAATTCTCGCATTTACTGGAGTTCCGTCTTGCGCTTTAAACGTAATAACCTCAGGCGTTCTCCATTGGTATTTCTTGAAATCTTCAGTAACCGAAGACGAAATTTGCTGTAAAGATGCATTCTTTTTATTATCAGCAACATAAAAATCCCATGGAATATTTTTATACGAATAACGAACTAAAAGTGATTTTTCGTCAGGCGAAAGAACTACTTCATGCGCACCGTCTTTCGTTAAAATTGGTTGTAAAATTCCGTCAGCTGGAACTAATTTATAAAATTCTCTATTTCCAGGATGAGTCGTATTAGTACTTAAATAAAGTACTTTTTTATCCTTAGATAAAGTAACATCACGAACTTCCCAATTACCTTTTGTCAATTGTGTTTTCTTCTTCGTTTTTACATTATAAGTGTATAAATGTGAATATC
This sequence comes from Flavobacterium sp. LHD-80, assembly GCF_030929605.1. GTDB lineage: Bacteria > Bacteroidota > Bacteroidia > Flavobacteriales > Flavobacteriaceae > Flavobacterium. Next base: position 102,272 of record NZ_JAVFVS010000014.1, on the reverse strand, counting down.
CTGTAGCTTCAGACTGGAAATAAATGGTTTCATTATCTGCCAAAAATTCTAAATTTCCTGATGCAAATGAATATGATGGAATTCCAGGTCCGCCAATCCAAGCTTCATCATGCTGATATTCAATTTCTTCAAAAGTTCCTTTTTCCAAATTCAAATTTACAAGCCATCTGTCTTTATTGTCTTGACTTCTGATTTCAACAATTGCCAATGAACCGTTTTCATTATAAACAGGCGCTTGAGCTATAATCAGTTTGTCTTCTTTTGGTTTGTTTTTGAGATTATCATATTCTTGAAAGTATTTTGGTGTATCCTGAATATGACTTAAAGTCGAAAAATTCACAAAATAAACTGAATCTTTTGCAACAGAATAGATTCCGTATTTCGTTTTTACAAAATTATTAGTCGAAACTTTTTCCTTTGTTTCCGGGTTTTGGTTATAACCATCAGAAGTAATAAAAACTTCCATTTTTTCTTGCTTCACTTCATTCTCTTCAACCAATCTAAAAGTTGCAAAATTTCCGTTCGGATTTACTTTAAGGCTTGTAAATCTGTCTTTTCCGTAAAAATATTCTTTTGCAAAATCAGATTTTACTGCTTTTGATTTAGCCAGATTCCATTGTTTTTTAGCTTCCTTATCTCTAATAAATTGGAATAATTCCTTTTGCTGTGTATTTAAAAAAGTTTCCTTTTCTGGTTTTGTTTCTTTTTTAGTTCCTTTAACAAAATTGGTAATCTGCAAAACAGTTCCTTCTTTAGTATTGTATTTGAAAATATTATCATTTTGAGAAAAGAACAAAACTCCAGCTTCAGATCCTAACTGCAAATTCGAAATTGATGCTGATTGCTGAATCAATTTCTTGCTGCTTTTTGACTGAATCGAATACGAGTACAAGCTTCCTTTATCTACATAATACACAATATCAGAACCTGGTTTGCTTTTGAAATCCATCTGAGAAAAAACAGCTTCTTTTGGCTGAACAATCTCTGGTTTCGTCATTCCTTTTTGCCAATAATAAGTACTTGTCCCCAATTCATCCTTCGGATTCCATTCAAAATAAACCTTTTTTCCGTCTAAAGACCAGCGTCCGTTAGTGGGTTGATTTCCAATGAAAGATTCTCCTTTCATTATTTCTTCTAATTTTAATTTCTGAGAATTTCCTGTTATGGAAAGCAATAGAAAGGCAAGTATAAAACTCTTTTTTATCATGGTAGTAGTATTTGTGAAAACAAAAATACACTTTGAAAACTATTAAAAAAATTGTTTTTACCCCTTCAAATATACCGTACTAATATTCAATACATTATAAAACAAAATCCTCAAATATTTAATTTGAGGATTATAAATATAATTGAATAAAAAAGTTATCTAAAATCCAAAATTCCTTTTCCAAAAGATTGTATTGAATTATCCAAACTACCAAGTGTAGTTTCAGACAGCTTTTTAAAATCACTTGTTTTCACTATTAAAATTTGTCCTTGATCTTTAGCCGGCGCATTCGGAACAAAAACAACTGCATTTCCGTTTTGATCTTCTTCGATCAAATGTGCAGGTTGCCAATAATAGCCGTTTTTAAGTAAAATTGGCAAATCGGTACTTGGTTTTTTCTTTCTGCCATTCAGTTTTTCTTCGGCTTCTTTTTTATTTTTTTCATAGCCAGGTAAAAATATCATTAATTTATCATCAACCCATTTTGTGAATCTTCTTAATAGAGACAAACGCATCAAGTATCCGCTTAAATAAATCAAAATCAACAATATAACCCCACCAGCAATGTCTGTCGCGTATTTTCCTAATACAAGATCCAGTCGAAGAAAATGCGCAAACTTTTCACCATAATTCTGAAAAAACTTCCAGACTTTTTCTAGCAATATAAAAAAAACGAGAAGCGGTAATAATAACAATGCTCCAGAAATGCAATTTCTTTCAACTTGACCTAAAAATTCTTTCATCGCTAAATAAATTAAGGTTATAAAAAAAGAGCTGATTCTTAACGAATTAGCTCTTATAAAAATAATTATAATTTATCATTCAGCAATAAACTGAATATAAAAACATTTTGTAATTAGCTTACTGCAAACTCTTTATCTAGAATTTTAGAAGCAATATATCTTGCGACTCCATCTTCGGCATTTGTTTTAATAACCTCCAGTTCTGGCAAAGTTTCTTTTAATAAAGCGGGTGCATTTCCCATAATTAATCCTTTTCCAGCTGCAGCGAGCATTTGCACATCATTGAAACCATCTCCAAACGAAACTGCTTCTTGCAATGTAAAACCTTCTTTTTCAAGCACTCTTTCAATTGAAACCGCTTTATCGACAGATTTATCCATAAATTCTAGGCAAGTCGGCAAACTGAAAGCGTGATGTAAATGTTCTGAAGAATTGGCTAAAATGGCATCTTTCAATTTTACTAATTTTTCATGATTATCGCATGAAAAGAAAATCTTCATAGCACCAAAATCTTCTAAATTTTTATAATCTACTAATTCTGGACGGTATTTTAATTCGGCTTGAAACGCGTTTAATTTTTCGTTGATTCTGTTAGTCGTCCAAACATTTTCTTTGAATAGAACTACAGTAATTTCAGGATCAATTTCAACATTTAAGGCATTTTTAACCACTTCACTGTCTAAATTGAAAGAAAACAATTCTTCTTTATTTGGCGAGTGGATTCTAGCTCCGTTTGAACTTACTAGGTAAACCGGAACTCCAAGTGTATCTATAATAGCAAAAGCATCAAGATGATGACGGCCTGTAGCTACAACGATAAGATAATTTTGATTGTGAAGTTCCTGAAAAATAGATTTTGTGTATTCTGAAATTCTATGCTGTGTGTTGAGTAAAGTTCCGTCAAGGTCACTCACTACAACTTTTATATTTTTAAGTTTTGTCATATTAATTATCAACTATTTTGATGTGCAAATTTAAGGTTTTAAGACGGGAAGACCAAAGTTTAAAACCTTCAGCCGACTAAAATAGGGCAAGTTTATTATTTATTTAACTATTTCGTTAAATAAATTCAAATCTTTACTATTCCTGATTTATATAAATTCAACGCTTTTATTAAAACCGATTCAATTTGTTCCAAAGGCAAATCTTTATCTGCATCAAGCAACATTATTTTCATTCTTGAACGCGCTTCTTGCAACAAAAATGGTTCGTCAAAATATTTTCCCTCAACTATACTTAAATAAGGTTTTTTATATTTTTTATGAATCCATAAATAGCAGAACATTTTTCCTTTGTAGCAGAAAAAAGGCATTCCATATTTTAGAACGTGCGTAATATCTTTGTCTTGTTTTAGAATGATTTCTTTTAATGCAAGAAAAGTTCCTTTTATGGGCTCTTCTTGATTTTGGTAGAAATCATCTAGTTGTTTCATTTTCTGATTTTTTGAGTTTTGGCAAAAATAATTTTCAAGGTATCAGGACATTTAGAACTTCTTTTTAGTTTATAAACCAAAGAATCATTTTTTAAATAAAACCTTTCTTTTTCAAAAAATAAAAAATCTCTACGCCCGTCAGGATTACAATTTGCTATTGTTAATAAATCTTTTCTTCTTTCAAATGGATTACAATTAACAAATGGAAGCATTCGATAACACGTATCACTTTTTATACTGTTCAATTCTATAGAATCTCCAACCATTTTCCATTTACCTCGCGAAAAACCTTGCCAAGTACAAGCTCCGCTAATACATGAAAAAGTACTATCGGCCCTTATTTTTATTACCGTTAAACTTGGAATTATATATTCCGTATCATACCATGTACCAACAAATTTATTTTCTGGAATTTCTTTTTTTTGACATGAAATCAAACACATAAATAATAAGTAGCTAAATGCTTTAAGCTTCATTCAATAACTATTAAAAATTAAAAAAATATTCGTTTTGCACCTCTCAAAAAGAAATAAGCACAAAACGAATATTAATAAATGTTAAAACACATTTTACGATTTACATTTAACATTTCACTAAAATAAAACTTAGTCGTGGTTTTCTATTTGTTTGTAAGCGTCGATTACCTTTTTCACTAATCTGTGACGAACGATATCTTTATCATCAAGATAAATAATTCCAATTCCGTCAATGTCTTTCAGAACCAAAATCGCTTCTTTCAGACCAGAAATAGTTCTTCGTGGCAAATCGACCTGACCAGGATCTCCTGTAATCATAAACTTGGCGTTTTTTCCCATACGGGTTAAAAACATCTTCATTTGCGAATGCGTTGTGTTTTGTGCCTCATCCAGAATTACAAAGGCATTATCAAGTGTTCGCCCGCGCATAAATGCCAAAGGCGCAATCTGAATAATTCCTTTCAAAATGTAATCTTCGAGTTTTTCGTTAGGAAGCATGTCGCGCAAAGCGTCGTACAAAGGTTGCATATAAGGATCTAGTTTTTCTTTCATATCGCCGGGTAAAAATCCAAGGTTTTCCCCTGCTTCTACCGCTGGTCGCGTTAATATGATCCTTTTTACTTCTTTGTCTTTAAGCGCTTTAACCGCCATTGCAACACCAGTGTAGGTTTTTCCAGTTCCGGCAGGACCAATGGCAAAAACCATGTCATTTTTTTTGATCGTATCCACCAGCAATTGCTGATTAGGCGTCATGGCTTTAATTATTTTACCGCCAACTCCGTGAACTAAAATTTTGTCGTGATCGTAAGCCTTTTTTTCTTCTTGGCCATCACTCATAATTACACGTTCAATTACATTATCATCAATGTTGTTGTATCTGGTAAAATGAAGCATCAGCCTCTGAAATCTCTTTTCGAATTCATCTAAAACTTCTTTTTCGCCAAAGGCTTTCAAAGTGGTCCCTCGCGCTACGATTTTAAGCTTTGGGTAGTACTTTTTAATTATTTCAAGATGAGAATCCTGCGCGCCCCAAAAGTCTTTTGGAGCGATGTCTATTAGCTCGATAATTCTTTCGTTCAAATGAGATAAATTTAAATTAAAAATAAATTTGTTTTGTAAATCTATGGCTGTCGGGTATGTTCATATCTTTAAACGCAAATTGTCTTTTCTTTCTTTCAATTTGTATTTACTATTACTAGATTTGCATTTCTCAAATTTAATGAAAATTAGATTTAAATACTACCAATAGTTATAAACAAAATGATGTCAATAATTACCCTTACTACTGATTACGGCTTAAAAGACCACTTTGTTGGTTCGCTGAAGGGTAAAATCATTTCTGAACTTCCAGATGCAAAAATTATTGATATTTCACACGATATTGATCCATTCAACACAGCCGAAGCTAGTTACGTTGTTGGAGCATCATATTTGAGTTTCCCAAAAGGAACGGTTCATTTAATAGGAGTCGATATTGAACGCAATAAAGAAAATCAGCATATTGCCATGCAATGGAACGATCATTTCTTTGTTTGCGCCGATAACGGAATTTTGAGTATGCTTACGCAGAAAATCGTTCCGCAGAAAATCGTTGCCATTAATATTCACGATCGTTTTCCTGCAGAATACTCTGATTTGGATGTCTTTATACAAGTTGCCTGCCATATTGCAAAAGGTGGTTTATTGAATGTTATTGGCAAAGAAATTCCAGCCGTAAAAGAAGTCACAGAACTTCAGGCGGTTGTTGCTACCGATGGAAATTCACTAAAAGGATACGTTATTTATATTGATCATTTTGGAAACGTTGTAACGAATATTTCTAAAAAACAATTTTTAGAAGTTTCCCGCGGACGTCCTTATGAAATTGTAATGAAGCCAAAGAGCATCAAAACGATTCTTCCTAATTATTCGGCTATTGCGACTTCTGAGAAATATCCAATTAAAACTTACGAAGGAGAAAAATTGGCGATTTTTAATGAAGCGGGATTTCTTGAAATTGCTATTTTTAGAAGTAATCCTTCAAAAGTGGGTTCTGCCAATAGTTTGTTGGGATTGAATTATCGTGATGTCATTACAATTCAGTTTTCTTGATAATGGCCCGCAGATTTTACTGATTTAAACAGATTTACACTGATTTTTTGTCATTTCGATGAAGGGGACCCGAGCGACAGCGAATAGGCGAAGCAAATCTCCACCAGTAACTCGACAAAGCTTGGCAATTTTCATTGCGGAATTTCTAGTGTGATTTCTCCTTCGTCGAAATGACAATATTGTGAAAAAGTCATGACTTTAGATTATTCAAAATTTTTATAAAAACAACAATCAATTTTGGTATTTTTGCGCACCTGAAATGCTTTTAGACTTCAACAAATCTAAAATCAAAAATCTAAAATCTAAAATTGAATATATGTTCGTAAGAATAGTAAAAATGAGTTTTCACGAAGAAAAAATTCCTGATTTTCTGGAGAATTTCGAAACGGTGAAAGAGAAAATACGAAATGCCGACGGAAATCGTTTTTTAGAATTGTATCAGGACAAAAATGACAAATGTATTTTCTTTACTTATAGTTATTGGGAAACCGAAGCCGATTTAGAAAATTACAGACAATCTGAACTATTCAATACAGTTTGGGATTTTACAAAGAAGTTATTTAATGCTAAGCCTGAAGCTTGGAGTGTTGATAAAATAGTAAGTTTAAATTAGTTTCAGGTTTCAAGTTTCACGTTAAGTGAGCAACTTGAAACCTGAAACCTGAAACAATAAAAAACAAAACAACAAATGAAATCAATCATTTTACGAGAAATAAAATCCTTTTTTGGCTCTCCTATTGGCTATTTGGTCATTGCGATTTTCTTAATCAGCAACGGGCTATTTTTATGGGTATTTGAAGGAGATTACAATATTCTGAACACAGGCTATGCCGATTTAACTCCGTTTTTCACTTTGGCGCCTTGGATATTAATTTTCCTGATTCCGGCCGTAACCATGAGAAGTTTCTCTGACGAAAGAAAACAAGGAACTTTGGAATTACTTTTAACTAAACCTTTATCAGTTTGGGAAATTGTAAACGGAAAATTTTTCGGATCACTTTTGCTGATTATTTTGGCAATAATTCCAACATTTATATATGTATTTGTAATTTCAGATTTAGGAAATCCTGAAGGAAATATCGATATGGGAAGTACAATTGGTTCTTACTTCGGATTATTATTTCTGATTGGATCTTATTCTGCAATTGGCATTTTTACTTCTACACTATCAGAAAATCAAATCGTTGCCTTTATTATTGCGGTTTTTCTTTGCTTTATATTTTATTTTGGATTTGAAGGAATTACATCATTAATTCCGGGGCAATCCAATATCATTTCAGCATTTGGAATGCAAAATCATTTTAAAAGTATGAGTCGAGGCGTTATTGATACTCGAGATGTTATTTATTTCTTGAGTGTTACTGTACTGTTTTTATCTTTTACTGTTTATCAATTAAAATCTTTTAAAGCGTAATGAAAGCATCTAATAAATTAAATTTAAAGACATTAGGTATTACAATTTTCGTTTTAATTGTTTTAAATGTTCTTGGAAGCTTATTTTTCCACCGTTTTGATTTGACAAAAGACAAACGATATACTTTATCTGAAACTTCTTTGCAAATTATAAAGCAAGTTAAAAATCCGTTGTCGATAAAAATCTATATGCAAGGCGATCTTCCTGCAGATTTTAGACGTTTACAACAGGAAACCAAACAATTACTGGAAGAATTTCAAGCTTACAACGGTAATATTGTTTTTGAATTCGTTAACCCAATGGAAAACGAAGACGAAAGCATGGAAATGGTAAAATCACTTTATCAAAAAGGACTTACGCCAATAAACTTAACTGTTGACGACAGAGGAAAACAATCTCAGGCAATGGTTTTTCCTTGGGCAATTGCCGTTTATGACAATAAAGAAGTTAATATCCCGCTGTTGAAAAATATCATGGGAACTTCAACTACTCAAAAAGTAATTGGTTCTATTCAGCATTTGGAATATTCTATTGCTGATGCGATCAACAAAATCACCAAAGACAAACAAAAGAAAGTTGCCATTATAAAAGGAAATGGTGAATTACACGAAGTTCACATTGCCAAAATGCTAAAGCAAATTAAAGAAAGCTATTACATTGGACCTTTTACTTTGGATTCTGTTGCCAAAGATCCAAACGGAACTTTAGACGCGCTTAAAAAATATGATTTAGCCATTATTTCAAAACCAACTGAAACTTTTTCTGATGAAGAAAAACAGGTTTTAGACCAGTTTATCATGAATGGCGGCAAAACCATTTGGCTAATTGATCAAGTTGCTGCCGACATGGATAGTCTATACAATCAAGCCGGAGCGACTTTAGCGTATCCAAGAGATTTAAATTTGAACGATATGTTCTTTAAATACGGATTCAGAATTAATCCTGATTTGGTTAAAGATGAATATGGAAGTCCGATTAAATTAGCTACTGGCGAACAAGGAAGTGCAACACAATATCAAGAATTTAAATGGAAATTTGCGCCAGTTGTAAAACCTGAAAGTCAGCATCCGATTGTGAAAAATTTGGGCGAAATCAAATTTGATTTTGCCAACCCAATTGATACTTTGAAAAACGGAATCAAAAAAACGGTTTTATTACAATCGTCTCAATATTCTAAGAAAATTGGAACTCCATCAGAAATCAATCTGAATATTGTAACCGAACAAACTTCTCCTCAGGATTATTTAAACAAAGGAAATTTAAATCTTTCTGTTTTATTGGAAGGAAGTTTCCATTCGGCTTTCGAAAATCGCGTTTTGCCTTTCAAAGAAAATGGATTTCAGTCAAAAGGAAAACCAACCAAAATGATTGTCATTGCTGATGGTGATTTGGCCAGAAATCAATTAGACAAAAACATGATGCCGGTAGAATTAGGCTACGATCAGCGTACCGGAAACCTTTACGACAATAAAGATTTCATGATGAACTGTATCAATTATTTGCTTGATGACACCGGACTTATTAACATTAGAAGCAAAGATGTAGAATTGCCAATGCTGGACAGAAATAAGGTTTCCGAAAATTATACGATGACGCAATTCATAACTATCGGACTTCCAATTCTAATTTTATTGATTTTCGGACTTGTATTTACATTCCTTAGAAAAAGAAAATACAGCAAATAGATGTTAATAAAAAAATTGCGAAACTAAGATAGTTTACGATATATTTGTAATCCGTATGATCAGCGCCTAAATGCTGAAAAATACTTCAAAAAATAAAACAAAAGAGATGAAATTTATAGTATCGAGTTCGTACTTATTAAAACAATTACAAGTTTTAGGTAGTGTAATTAACAGTAACAACACGTTGCCTATTTTAGACAACTTTTTATTTGAACTAGACAATGATGCGTTGACAGTTTCGGCTTCAGATCTTGAAACTACGATGTCGGCTACATTATCAATCGATTCTAAAAGCAAAGGAAGTGTTGCTGTACCTGCAAAACTTTTGCTTGAAATTTTAAAAACGTTTCCAGAACAGCCTTTAACTTTCACAGTTGAAGACAACAATACAGTTGAAATTAGCTCTAACTCAGGAAAATATGCATTAGCATATGCTGCTGGAGAAGAATTCCCAAAATCAGTTCATCTTGAAGATCCATCTGTAACTCTTGTTCCTGCTGATGTTTTGGCAACTGCTGTAAGCAAAACTATTTTTGCTGCTGGAAATGATGATTTACGTCCGGTAATGTCTGGAGTTTTCTTCCAGTTCTCACCAGAAGGATTAACTTTTGTTGCTACAGATGCTCACAAATTGGTAAAATATGCACGTACAGATGTAAAAGCATCTCAAGTTGCTGATTTTATTATGCCAAAGAAACCTTTAAATATCTTAAAAAGTATTTTAGGAAGTTCTGATGCTGAAGTAAAAATTGAATACAACGATTCAAATGCGACTTTCTCATTTGATAATTATATCTTGATGTGTCGTTTAATCGACGGAAAATATCCAAATTACGAAGCGGTAATTCCAAAAGAAAATCCAAACAAATTAATGATCGACCGTTCTTTATTTTTAAGTTCTGTTCGACGTGTTGCGATTTTCTCAAACAAAACTACACACCAAATTCGTTTAAAAATCGCTGGAGCTGAATTAAATGTTTCTGCTGAAGATATTGATTACTCAAACAAAGCAGAAGAAAGATTGACTTGTGATTATCAAGGAGATGATCTTCAAATTGGTTTCAACTCAAGATTTTTAACTGAGATGCTTACTAATTTACAGTCTGACATGATTATGTTAGAAATGTCATTGCCAAACAGAGCTGGAATCCTTACTCCAGTTGATGGTTTAGAAGAAGGAGAAACTGTAACAATGCTGGTAATGCCTGTAATGTTAAATAGTTAACATCAAAACTTCTTTTTGTTACAGGGATTTTTTTTAGTTTCGAATTAAAGACATATCATTGTAAAAAAAAAATATCGCTATTAACCAACCATTTTTTATACCTAGAAACCGCAATTCTTTTTTTAAGATTTGCGGTTTTTTATTTGGAGTGAATTTTGTTGCAAGTTTCAGGCTTGAGAGTTTAACCGCAAAGGGCACTAAGGATTACACAATGTTCGCAAAGTTTTAGATAAAGCTTTGCGAACTTTGCGTTTGAAGCACAATCTTAATCAAAAAACTTTGCGTGCTTTGCGGTTAAACTCCACGCAAGCCATTCAACTTGAAACCTAAAACTTGAAACCTGAAACAAATTTTATTTAACTTTGTAATATGAAAATAGAAATTTGGTCGGACATAATGTGTCCGTTTTGTTATATCGGGAAGAGACAATTGGAATCGGCTTTAAAACAGTTTCCTGAAAATGATTTTGAAATTGAATGGAAAAGCTTTCAGCTTGATCCAAGTATTACACCACAATCAGGAAAAGATGTTTATACGTTTTTAGCCGAACGAAAAGACATGTCACTTGAACAATCTAAAGAAATGCACAAAGGCGTCACAGAACGCGCAAAAAGTGTTGGTTTGGATTATAATTTTGACAAAGCGATTATTTCAAATTCATTAGAAGCGCATAGAATTATTCATTTAGCCAAAAAGAATAATTTAGGCGATGAAATGGAAGAAATTTTCTTCAAAGCTTACTTTACGGAAGGAAGAGATTTAAATGATGGTCCAACATTAATTGAATTAGGAGAAAAAGCAGGTTTAAATAAAAACGAAATTTTGGAAGTACTTCAAGATGAGAATTTGTTTTTAAAAGATGTACAGCACGATATTACAGAAGCGCAGGAAATTGGCGTGCAAGGTGTACCATTTTTTGTTTTTGACCGCAAATATGCTGTTTCAGGAGCTCAACCTGTAGAAGCTTTTGTGAATACAATAAATGAAGTGCTGAAATAATTTAAGTCTTTTAATGTCAGCTAAAAAAACAGATCATAATATTCCGCTTCTTGGTCTCCAGGAGTTCAGAACAAATCAAGACAGCGATTCTGATCAGCTTATATTTAATGAACTGCATGGCGAACGCCACATTCACAAACCGCATCAGCACGATTTTTTTATAATCGTGCTTTTTGATGAGGCAAAAGGCGTTCATAATATTGACTTTATAGATTACAAAATTGGCAATAAGGAAATTCATTTACTTTTTCCAGGCCAAGTTCACAAATGGAATATTGAGCCAGGCACAACGGGCTATCAATTAATGATTGGCAGAGATTTTTTTGAAAGCTTCTCTTCAAGCTTCCGGTTTTCATTTGCCCAATATCACAATCATCCTGTCATACAACTCAGTCAGGAATCATACAACCTTTTGCAATACGAATTTTTGGCAATTAAAACCGAACTAGAAAGTGCAGACTGTCTTCAGGAATTAATAAGTTCTCGTACTGCAGTTCTAGCTTCAATTATTAGCAAAGAAGCTGCAAAAATCTTTATTGATCACGATATTTACCAGACAGAAACTCGTATTGCAAAATTTCATGAATTGATCGATGTTCATTTTAGAGAAGAAAAACTGGTTTCTTTTTATGCTTCAAAACTTCATATTTCAGCAAATTACCTAAACATTCTCTGCAAAAAACATTTAAAAATTTCGGCTACAGAATTAATTCAGCAACGAATTATTTTGGAATCTAAACGACATTTAAAAGCCACCACTCTTTCCGTCAAAGAAATTGCCTTCGAATTAGGTTTTGTAGATCATGCGTATTTTTCAAATTTCTTTAAAAACCAAACCGGAATTACACCAACTAATTTTCGCGAACAGTTATAAATCTTTCAAGCCTTGGAATAAATTTTTCACGTTTACTATTGCTATGAATTCTATTTTTGTAGAAATAATTAATTTGCATGAAAAACTCAAATATAACCCGAAAAGATTTTTTAAGAAATTCTGTGCTTGGAGTTGCTGGATTAACAGTTGGTTCAAGTTTTCTGAATACCGCGACGGCTTCAACAATTCTTGAAACTGATTCAGAAATAAAAACTGCAACCGGAAAAAACTATACTTTAAAAAATGTTAGGTTAGAAACTGGTTTTGAATACGAAGAAGACGAAGTTGTTCGTACTAAAACAGAATTATTCTGCATTGAAATAAGCGACGGGAAAATAAAATCCATTTCACCAAACAAACCCAATTCATCAGCGATTGATGCAAAAGGTTTTTTGATGCTTCCTGCATTTAGAGACATGCATATTCACTTAGACAAAACTTTTTATGATGACTGGCATGCGGTAAAAAAGAGAACTGGTGGCGTAAAAGGAATGATTGCGCTAGAACAGCAAATTTTACCTGAAATGCTTAAAACATCAACTCAAAAAGCTGAAAAATTAATTGAGTTGTTACAATCACACGGAACTTCATTTGCGCGCAGTCACGTAAACATTGAACCAACTTCAAAACTTCAGTCTTTAAAAAATCTTCAAAAGGCTTTAGAAAATAAGAAAAACACTTTTGGCGCAGAATTAGTTGCTTTTCCACAACATGGTGTTTTTTACACCGATTCTGTTCCGTATTTAAAAGAAGCTGCCAAAATGGATATTGATTTTATTGGTGGTCTTGATCCGTTTTCTATTGACGGCGCCATCGAAAAAACGATTGATTTTACAGTACAATTAGCATTGGACAACAATAAGGGAATTGATATTCATTTACATGAATCTGGAGAATCTGGAGTGAAAACTATAGACTATTTGATTGCAAAAGTAAACGAGAATACCGCTCTTAAAGGAAAAACTTTTTTAAGCCATTGTTTTGCTCTCGGAAAATTAGATAAAACCAAACAAGAAGAAATGGCAGAAAAATTAAGCAATGCACAAATAGGAATTGTTTCGACTGTGCCTTTTGGAAGCTTAGTTATGCCAATTCCAACTTTAATGAAATATGGTATAAACGTCATGACTGGAAACGACAGCATTATTGATCATTGGAACACGTTTGGCACAGGAAGTGTTTTGCAGAAAGCAAATCTTGCCGCTCAATTATACGGACAAGCAACTGAATTTGGATTATCGAGAATGTTGAAATTAGCAGCTGCAGGTCCAATTCCGTTAGACGACAAAGGAGTTCAGCAATGGCCAAAAACTGGCGACAAAGCTGATCTTGTTTTTTTGGACGCAAGTTGCTCTGCTGAAGCCGTTTCAAGAATGTCACCTGTACGAATGCTTATACACAACGGAAATATTGTTTAGCAAAAAAAAAGCCTAAAGAAATGTAATTGTTCTTTAGGCTTTTTTCTTAAATCACTCCCATTTTCTGCATTAAGAAAGTGGCGCTTTTATTTTTACAGATTCCACTTCTTAACTTATAATCAAAATGAAGTTCATTGTTTTGAATTTCGACTTCAAAACATTGATTCGTCAAAATATCAGGATATTCATTTGTTGTGAGACATACTTCAATATCATGCGTCGCAATTGCACCAATCGCGTTTTTAGCAATTACTTTCTTTACAACTTCAATAGTCCCGTTGCGTTTGTCATCAGAATTTGTTCCTCTTAAAATTTCATCTAACAAAACAAAAGCTGGTTTATCTTCTAATGCATCCATAATTTGTTTTAGACGCTTAATTTCGGCGAAAAAATACGATTCACTATCGGCTAAAGAATCAGATAATCGCATTGAAACTAAAACTGGAAGTGGATGAATGTTAGCTTTTGAAGCACAAACAACTGATCCAATTCCGCCTAAAACCATATTGATTCCTAAGCTTCTTAAAAAAGTACTTTTTCCTGACATATTAGAACCTGTTAAAATCATAAAGGATTCTGGATAAAAATGAGTGTCATTCCCTACTCTAGTCGCCGGATTTAATAGTGGATGGCTCAAATCTGAAAAGCCAATTTTATATTCAAAATTGATTTCAGGGAAAACAAAATCAGCATTATTATAGGCCAAATTTGCCAAACTGTTTAATGTCTCAAATTCTCCAATAATGCCAATCCATTTTTCAAGTTCTTCAGAATAATCTTCTTTCCATTTTAAAAGCGCTCTCAAAACGTGAAGATTAAACAAAAAAGTTCCATTAAATAATAAAGCAGTAACCAAATTACTGATAGTATCCATTCTCGAAAACAACTCCGAAAGCTGTTTTAAATGTACGCTCGCAGTTGCATTTTTAAAAATAAGCTGCTGTTGTAAATCAATTAATTTTTTAGAAGTAAAGTTTTCAGTTTCAATTTTCTGAACTAATAAACTGTACTGCTTTATTATTTTATCAATATTATCTGCTTTTGCAATTTCTGATTGAATTCGTTTAAATGACTTTCCTAAAACAATCATATTCGCAATAAAAATGTAAGTCAAATAGGAAAGTAAAATTGTTTTGGAAGTAATAAAATAAGCAATTAGAACTCCAAAAAACAAAGCAGGAATTACAAACGAAAGCGAAACTAAAACTTTAGGTAATGAATTATTTTTAAATGAATTCCAATGAATTATAGAATCATACGAAGACTTACTGTCAGAACTGACAGTTGCCAATGCTAAAAAATCCTGACGCCAATCGATTTTGGTTTTAAGTTCGTCAACTGCTTTTTGATTTTGTAAAATAACATCGTTTGGAAAAAGATGCAACAATTGATTTGCTAATGTTTTTTTTCCAATAAAAGTAGCGGTTCTATTCAAATTTTGGAATAAAGAATGATCTCCAAAAATATCCAAATCATAGGCATATGGATGGTGAAAATCGTTAAATTCTATTCCATTTTCAAAAGGAAGTTTTTCTCTTTTTAAATACGAAATTTCATTTTCGTTGATTTTTAAAAGTGCAGTTGTAAGTTGTTTTTGAAAAGATAATTTAGTGTGGATTTTCATCAAAAAAATAAAACCAACAAAAGATAAAAAAGCCAGCGCTACAAACAGAATATCATTAATTTTGATGTAATAATACAACATAAACAAACAAAGAAAAACTGCTAAAAGACGTAAAATACTGATGCTGTTGTATCTTTTATTGATTTTATTATAGACATTAGAAAAGTGTGCGACTTTATTGTGATATACTTCCATTTTTAAACTTTATTGAAGTACAAATATAGATTTTACACTTTCAAAACTGCTATTTAAATAATTTATCTTTTTATTCTTTTTCATGCATTACTAAAACAGGCACAGAAACTTCTTTGGTAATTTTTTTTGAGAAACTTGACTCAAAAATACTTTCAAAGAAAGATCTTTTATGCGTTATAGTTGTCAAAATATCAATGTCTTTATATAAAATAAAATCAAGAATAGTTTCTTTCACTTCGTCGCTTGGCAGCACCAAGAATTCGACATTTTCATGCGCAAATTCTTGCTCCCATTCTTTAATTGTCATTTCTGAAACATCAGAATTTGAAGTTTTTACATATAAACTTTTGACTTTTGCATCTGTCTTTTTTGCAATTTTTAGAATTCTTTGAAGTACTTTTTTATCTTTCTCGCGATATCTTGTTGTAAAACCAATGATTTTGACCTTTTTATACTTGGCGTCAACAGGAACGCATAATACCGGCACTTTAACTTCAGAAATAACCGAATTTGTATTAGATCCAGTAAAAAATTTCGTCCAGTCAGAAACTCCAGTAGTTCCCATAATCACAAAATCAATCTGATCTTCTTCTACAGCATTTTTCAGATTAAAAATCAAATCGCCATCCATCAATCTATGCTTGATAACAATATCTTCTAATTTACGTTCTGCCGCAATAGTTCTTAATTTCGGAATTTCATCCTTAAACATCTCAAATTTAGCCAATTCAATAGAACTGTAAATTGAGGCATAATTCTCTGGGAAAAATTGGCTGTCATACACCGGAATCTCAAAAGTATGAAGTAAAATAAGCTCGGCGTTGACAATTTTAGCAAATTCTAATGCATGAACAAACGCATTTGTAGCTGCTTCAGAAAAATCTGTGGGAAATAATATCTTTTTCATTTTGTTTAGGATTAGTGTATTGTTCTCTCAAATTTAATCATTATAAAAACAAAACAACCTGATAATTATCAGTATTTTAACAATTAAAAGTTTCTTAAAACGAAAATAAAATGGAGAATCGATTTCAAATTTCCGCTTAAGTTGGGCTTCGCAATTTTATTGCATTTTTTATACCTTTGCATTATGATAAATCAAGATTCTATAGTTGCATTAGCCACTCCGTCTGGAGCTGGAGCTATTGCTGTCATTCGTATTTCTGGTACTGAGGCAATTACAATTGGAAATTCTGTTTTTAGATCCATAAAAAACAAAGATTTAACGAAACAGAAAACACATACACTGCATTTAGGTCATATTATTGACAACGAAAAAACACTTGATGAAGTTTTGGTTTCGATTTTCAAAGGTCCAAACTCCTATACGGGCGAAAATACTATTGAAATTTCTTGTCACGGTTCAACTTATATTCAGCAACAAATTATTCAGTTATTGTTGAGAAAAGGATGCCGAATGGCTGATGCTGGAGAATTTACTTTACGTGCTTTCCTTAACGGAAAACTGGATTTATCTCAGGCTGAAGCGGTTGCCGATTTGATTTCGTCAGATAATGAAGCTTCACATCAAATTGCAATGCAGCAAATGCGAGGCGGTTTTAGTAACGAAATTGCAAAATTGCGTGAAGAGCTTTTAAATTTTGCTTCTTTAATTGAATTAGAATTAGATTTTGCAGAAGAAGATGTAGAATTTGCAGATAGAACGCAATTTCATGAATTACTAAATCGAATTGAGTTTGTTTTAAAGCGCCTTATCGATTCATTTGCTGTTGGAAATGTGATTAAAAATGGTATTCCTGTTGCTATTGTTGGTGAACCAAATGTTGGGAAATCGACTTTATTAAATGCGCTTTTAAACGAAGAACGCGCTATTGTTTCTGATATTGCTGGAACAACTCGCGATACAATTGAAGATGAATTGGTTATTGGCGGAATTGGTTTCCGATTTATCGATACGGCGGGAATCCGTGAAACTAAAGATGTTGTAGAAAGCATCGGAATCAAAAAAACTTTTGAAAAAATCGATCAAGCACAGGTTGTCATTTATTTGTTTGATGGTTTAAAATTTCAGGTTTCAAGTTCTGAGTTTGTTTCTGAGATTGAACAAATAAAAAATAAATATCCGCTAAAACCTTTAGTGATTGTTGTCAATAAAAAAGATATTTTGTCTGCTGATGAAGTTTCAAACATTACATCGAAGCTTGAAAATCTTAATGCAAAATTGCTATTGATTTCTGCGAAAGAGAAAATTGGTGTTGATGACTTAAAGAATGAATTACTTTCTTTCGTTAATACAGGAGCACTTCGAAATAATGAAACAATCGTAACCAATACAAGGCATTATGATTCACTATTAAAAGCTTTGGATGAAATTCAGAAAGTAAAATTCGGTCTTGAAACCAATCTTTCAAGTGACTTAATGGCACTGGATATCCGCGAAGCTTTATATCAATTTGGGTTGATCACTGGTCAGGTTAGCAATGACGAGCTGTTGGGGAATATTTTTGCTAATTTCTGCATCGGAAAATAGCACGACAAAAAAATATAAAACGAATTCCACACTATAAACGCAAGATTTTCAGATTTCACCGAAAATCTTGCGTTTAGTTTTACTTTTTGATTGATTTTGTTTTTGCAAGAACACATTTGGCAACGACATGGATTGCTGTTTCACTTAAGCAAAAAATTGATTTATTTGTGTATCACAATATAAGAATTTACCTTCCGTTTAAATTAAAAAACTTAATCAACAAAAATGACTAAATCGTTTAAATTAACTACAGTTTTTATGATTGTATCTTTAAAATTAATTTCTCAGAATTTAATTTTAAATCCAAGTTTTGAAGAAACTCGATACACACCTGATTCAATTAGTGCATTTAATGAAAATGTAAAATACTGGTCAACTCCTAATGAGGGCACAACAGATTTATTTGATATTAATACAAAAAATCTAATGGTTTCCATTCCGGAAAATTACAATGGACACCAAACAGCTAAATTTGGTGAAAAATATGCCGGATGTTACTTTTACGCTGAGAATAACTATAGAGAATACATACAAGGATTCCTAAAAAGTCCTTTAGAAAAGGACAAAGATTATAAAGTGTCATTTTATGTTTGTCTAGCAGAAAAATCCAAGTATGCACTAAGTGACATAAGTTTTATTCTTTCAAATCCGAAATTAAACCTTCCGAGTTCAGATTATTTATCCGACAATTCACTATCAAAAATTTGGTTAAATAGCTCTTCTAAACACTCTATTGAAAATGAAAACTATTATACGGATTCAGATAATTGGACCTTAGTTTCAAAAGTAATTAAAGCAAAAGGGGGAGAAAACTATATTGTAATTGGAAATTTTAATAATGATTCAAAAACTAAAAAGAAAAAAATCAATAGCAACGCAACTCATAACAATTCATACTACTTTATAGATATGGTTTCAATTGAGCCATTAAATAAGGTTGTTACTTTGATAAAACCCAATTCGGACAATATTGTTGAGATTAAAATAAATAAAGATATTGAGGAAGAAACTTTAGTACTTGAAAAGACGTATGTTTTAGAAAACATCAACTTTAAATCAAATAGTATTGACTTAAATGAAGATACCATAGATGAACTCGAAAGAATATTCAATTTTTTAAAGAAAAATAACAGTACTGAAATATTGATTTCTGGTCACACCGATGACGTTGGAAGTGATGAGTATAATCAAAGACTATCAGATGATAGAGCCCAAGCAATAGCAGAATATTTAAGTAATAAAGGTATAAGTTTGACTAGAATAAAAACGATTGGATACGGAAATCGCAAGCCAATAGAATCAAATAAAACAGAAGAAGGTCGAAATAAAAATAGACGAGTAGAATTTAAAATAACTAAAAACAACAATGTCTATGAGTAATTCTTGTTCTCATCTACTTATAAAAATTCGATGAGATTTTGAGTTTAGGGTTCTGTCGTATCTGCCATGTAAATTAGAGATAAATCAGTTCACTAAAAATTATGTGGTCAATTTACAAAATGATTTGAACATACTTGTTTCTGGCTTAAGCATCTGGATATGCAACTGATGCGACAGAATTGTTTTATTCCCCTAGATAATTTTTATTGTATCTTTTTGTATATGATGAGAACTTCTAATATCCTCGTCAACAATAAAAATGGGCAAATAAATAAATATTCCTAATAATGAAAACAGCAGTCCTCCGATTGATCCAGCAGCAAATGGAAACCAAAAAGATTCGTTCTGTCCTCCCCATACAAAAAAAAACGATTTAGAGTATTAATACTTTAAACCGTTTTTTTATTGCTTTTACTTTGGACATTGGCGAAGCTTTACTTTCTATATTATAAGTCTAAGAAGCTATAAAAGACATCATTTTTAATATATTATGCTTCAAATTTAATATTATCGTTATTAATGCAAAAGCTAAATTCACAAGAATTATAGAATAGCACTAAATCATTTATTCCAATTATAATTAGTGATTTATATAAAATACTAATAGAAAAAAAGACTAATTAATGAAAAAAAAGCTCTGATTGTTTTTGTGATAATAGCGGTGATGTTTAAAATAGAAAAACAAGATTGTTAATAACTAATTATGTTAAAAAAAAGTAAAGTCCTTTCTTACATTGTATTATTTTTACTTAGATTTGAACCACATTAACATTTAACTATTACACTAACGATTACTAATTAAAATCGTTAAAATTAAAACCATCAACAATCAAAACCTCGAAAAAAAATTATGAATTTCATAAAATTAAATTACTACTCTTCAGCAAACCTTTATCAAAAAGTGCTATTTCAATTTCTATTATAGAACCTACAATCTTCTAACTTCATAACCAAAACAAATCACACAACAAGTGCATTTTATTTCTATTTCTCAAAAAATAGAATAGAATTATTATGCCTCTTTTCTAAAAAACCATAACCAATTAATGAGACAAACAATACTATTATTATGTTGCTTTCTTTTTTTATCAACTACCTTAAAAGCACAAACATCAGGCACAGTTAAAGGATATGTAACCGATACCATAAACCATTCTGCTTTAACAAAAGCATCAATCTCTTTGTTAAGAGCAAAAGATTCCATTTTAGTAAAATTTACTCGAGCCAAAGAAAATGGGTATTTTGAGTTAAATAATATTAAAACTGGTAAATTTATTTTACTGGTTTCTTATCCTAAATATGCTGATTTTGTAGATCAATTTTCTATTGATTCCACAAAGTTAATCAAGGATTATGGTAAAATTAATTTAGAAGATAGAGGAAAAATACTATCCGAAATAATTATCAAAGGCAATAGAGCCGCCATGAAAATCAAAGGAGATACATTAGAATTTGATCCAAAAGCATTTAAAATAGAGCCTAATGCAAAAGTAGAAGATCTGATAAAACAATTCCCAGGAATACAAATTGATAAGGATGGAAAAATTACCGCTCAAGGTGAAACTGTAACCAAAGTTTTGGTTGATGGTGAAGAATTTTTTGGTGATGATCCCACTTTAGTTACAAAAAACCTACGTGCAGACATGGTTGATAAAGTACAATTGTACGACAAAAAAAGTGATCAAGCTGCTTTTACAGGAATTGATGATGGTCAGAAAACCAAAACGCTGAATGTTAAACTTAAAGAAGACAAAAAAAATGGCCATTTTGGGAAAGTAGAACTCGGAGGAGGAACTGATAATTTTTACAAAGGTCAAGCCATGTTTAATAAGTTTTGGGACAAGAAAAAATTAGCCGCTTATGGTATTTTTGGCAACACAGGACAAGTAGGATTAGGATGGGGAGATAAAGATAAATATGGACAAAACAGTTATCAGGTAACTGATGATGGTGGTATTTATTTTACAAACAATGGAAATGATGAATTTGACAGTTGGGATGGACAATTTAATGGTGAAGGAATTCCGGTAACTCAAACCGGCGGAATACATTTTGACAATAAATGGAACAACGATAAGGAATCTATCAATGTAAACTATAAAATTGGCGATATCAAGCTTTCAGGAAATCGTAATGATATTAACCAGCAAAATTTAAGTACTAGTAGTATTTATAATACTTCAGACAAGAATTTTGAGAAAAACATGACTAAGAACAAACTTGATCTTACTTATGAAATTAAAATTGATACTACTTTAACTTTAAAATTAAATGTAGACGGATTATTTAAAAAGAGTAATTCAAGTGAAGCAGAAACGCGAAAAGGTACTGACGAACAAGGTAACCAATTGAATAATTTAAAACAGACAACTACAAACGATGTTGATGATAAAACATTCAATGTAAATGCTTTAATAACCAAAAGATTAAAGAAAACGGGCCGAACATTATCTCTTAATTTAAGCCAATCAAGCACAGATAGCAAAAGTGATGGTTATTTAAATTCTAGAGCTGAATTTTTTACACCAGCCGTAATTAGTCCAGATAGCACCAAAGTAGTCGATCAAAACAAAGTCAATAATATTAGCAATACCGCTTTTAAATCAAATTTAATCTACACCGAGCCGTTATCTAAGAGTCTGTCTTTGATTCTTAACTATGGATTCAACATTAGTAACGGTAAAGCTGATCGTAAATCTTTTAATCAATCTGCAAATGGCGATTATAATGTTTTGGATTCCATCTTTAGTAATAATTATGAATTAGACCAAACGATAAACCAACTTGGAGCCATTTTTAATTACAAAAAAAATAAAACTGTTTTTTCTGTTGGTTCTAAATTTAGTGGTGTAAAATTTAAACAATATGATGTTTATAGAGATAGTTCTTTTGATCGAAAATTTGTCAACTACATGCCTCAGATAAGCTATCAATATAATTTCAAACAAAGAGAATCGTTGCGTTTGTCATATAACGGAAACAATGAGCAGCCAACGTTAGAACAAATACAACCGATACCAAATAATCAAAACCCATTAAATACGATTTTGGGTAATCCAAATTTAGATCCTTCTTTTAAAAATAATTTTAGAGGAAATTATTATTCCTATAAAGTACTTAGCAATCAATATTTTTCGGTTAATGGATCGTATAATTTTACACTAAACCCAATAATAAGCAATGTGGTTACAAATGATAGAGGACAAAGTATTTCTCAATTTGTAAACCTAAAAAACAAAGCGGCAACAAGTTATTATTTGAATACTAATTTTGGCAAAACGATCAAAGCCATAGACATGTCGGCAGGAATTGGTTTAAGTGCTAGCAAAAATTTAAACTATAATTACATCAATACACAACTGAATCAAACTAAAAATTCAACTTATTCCTTTAATCTAAACTTATCAAAGAATAAAGAAAAAAAATATAATTTTAATGCCAGCTTCGGACCTACTTACAACGTTGCTGATGCAAGTATCAACGAAAATAGTGATAGTAATGGCTGGGGGTTTAATGGAAATTTCTGGTCCAGTGTACAATTGCCTTTCAAACTAGAAATTAGCACAGATGGTAATTATCAATACAATGGAAAAACGCAAGTGATTCAAGAAAGTTTTGAACGTTTTATTTGGAATGCATCTGTCACCAAAAAATTCTTAAAATCAGATAATTTAAGAGTTTCTATAACAGGAAGAGATCTTTTGAACCAAAACGTAGGATTTAACCGTTCTGCATTCAATGGAAATATCAACCAAAGTACTTACACAACTATCCAAAGATACTTTATGTTCTCTGTAAGCTGGGATTTCAGCAAAATGGGCGGAGGAGAAATTAAACAAAATTAAAATCATGAAAACACTAATAAATCGCATCTTACTTTTAATAATTGTATTGACTAGCTGCAATACTTTTGCACAAAATGATCACGTTGCACAAAATGATCACTTTGTACAAAGTGGCGTTATCGAATTTGAGAAAAAATCGAATATGTATGCTTTGATTACAAAAAAAATTAAAGGAGAAACTGAAAGCTATTATAAATTAGCTTTTGAAAGTTATAAAAAAAACAATCCACAATTTAAAACTGTAAAAAGTACACTCACTTTTTCAAAAAACAAAAGTTTATATAAATGGAATGAAACTAATGAAACACCAAACAACAGCAGTTGGATCGCAGATGATGCAATGGCTAATTTAAAAAATATTATCGCAACAGATTTAGATACTCAAACCAGTACTACCCAAAAAAACGTTTACGATGATTTATACTTAGTCAAAGATAGTTTACGCAAAATTGACTGGAAAATTACCGATGAAACTAGGGAAATTGCGGGTTATGAATGCCGCAGAGCAAATGCTATAATTATCGATTCTGTTTATGTTGTTGCCTATTATACCATTCAAATTCCGTTCTCGGGCGGTCCTGAATCTTTTACAGGCTTACCCGGAACAATTTTAGGCTTGGCAATGCCTCATGAAAATATGACATGGTTTGCCACAAAAGTTACTGAAATTCCAGTTACTGACAAAGATTTAGCTCCACCAATTAAAGGCAAACCTACTGACAATAAAGGACTAAATAAAATACTTTTGGATGCTTTGAAAGACTGGGGAAAATGGGCAAGAAAGACATTACAAGCTTACTCCATGTAATAAGCTACTAAAACTTATTTCTTACACATAAAAATAATCTAACTGGTTCCTGAGATTTCTTGAATACATCAATGGAGCCAGTAATAGAATAGAAATCAAAGAATTGCATTTATCAGAATAAATATAAATGGAAAGGATACCTTTTTTGCCACAAAAAGTTAAGACTGTTTATTTTATATTTTTGTAAATATGCTTTTGTACTAACCCTTGGGTTTCTTTACTAACTTTTTTAAAGACGCCTTTGCATTGGCATATCACTTCATTAAAACAATAAAATCTATAAAACCGTTTTTTCCCACAAACTACATTTTATTTGATTTTAAAAATTGCTTTTTTCTTCTTCAATAGATAATACTGTTGCTTTTTTACCTTATTTAAAAATCACAATCATAATTTTACGATATATCGTTAAAAAAAATAGCTTAATAAAACGATAACTCTTTGATTTTTGGGTCTTTCTGCTTTCGGCATACTCATTGGTTTATTTCTGGCATCCTATTATTAATTAAAAAGATGCAAACATGAATATAACAGATAAGTATACACCTAAAAAAATGTTTTTCTTACCAGTCCTCCAATCTTGGCACACACAAAAACAGTGCAATCAGTCTGAATATGAATTATTTACTGTTTTATCTACAGAAGATGATTCATTAAATATTACAACTCAAAAAAAGTAGCTACCTTTAAAATAGAAATAGATAAAATAGAAAATTAACATTTTTCTTAATCTACATTAATCAACAAACTTTCGCACCTACTGTAAGTTTGTAAAAGAAATTCGCTACAGCTTTTAAGTCAAAAACGATTTAATCACTATACGATTTTTCACATTTACCTCTAAGAATTTATTAATCTAAAACTATAAAAAATGAGTACATTTAAAACACAAGACGGAACAGAAATTTTTTACAAAGATTGGGGAACAGGTCAACCGATAGTTTTTCACCACGGATGGCCATTATCTAGTGATGATTGGGATGCACAAATGATGTTTTTTCTTCAGAAAGGTTACAGAGTTATTGCACATGATCGTCGCGGACACGGTAGATCCAGCCAAACTTCTGAAGGCAACAACATGGAAACTTACGCATCTGATATTGCGCAATTGGTTGAGGCATTAGATTTAAAAAATGCCATTCATGTGGGGCACTCAACAGGAGGCGGTGAAGTAATTCGTTATGCTGCAAAATACGGAAAAGGACGTATCTCAAAAGCAGTAATCATTAGCGCTGTACCTCCAATTATGGTTCAAAGCGAATCAAATCCTGAAGGAGTGCCTTTGTCTATTTTTGACGAAATCAGAAAAGGAACAGCCTTTACGAGATCGCAATATTTTTATGATTTTCCAATTCCTTTTTATGGATGGAACCGCGAAGGACAAACCGTTCAGGAAGGAATTAAACAAAATTGGTGGCGTCAGGGAATGATGGGTTCTGTTTTAGCACATTACGAAGGAATCAAAGCATTCTCTGAGACAGATTTTAGAGAAGATCTTAAAAGCTTAGACATTCCGGTTCTTGTATTACACGGAGAAGATGACCAAATCGTTCCTTATCATCAAGCACCAAAATCCGCTGAATTGCTGAAAAACGGAAAATTAATTTCTTATCCAGGCTTTCCACACGGAATGCCAACTACTGAGGCAGAAACAATCAACAATGATATTTTGGCTTTTATAAAATAAATCAATCAAAACTGTCTGCAAAGACTCGTTTTTACAGACAGTTTAATCTTTTCAAATTATACGTTTTCTACAACAACCCTCTTTCAACACCGTTACTGAAGCTTGCAATGGCTGAATACATATGGTAATACTTCTACAAACTTTGTATTCAAAAATGAAAAAACTAGATATAAATCAAGATTATAATTAATCTACATTAAGTTGACTTAACTACTAGTTTAACGAACTTTGTGGTTCTAAACCAAGATAAAAAATAAATATGGAAACAATAAAATTAGAATTAGACGAAAAAAAACACGGTGCTTTCAATCTTTATGTTGAAGATAAAAAATTAGGTGAAATGACAGTAAGCATAAAAGATGATTTACTAACCGTTTACCATACAGGAGTTGAGCCAGAAGGTGAAGGAAAAGGTTATGCGAAGAAACTTCTTGAAGAAATGGTATCGTATGTTCGTGCCAATAAAATGATGGTTTTACCACTTTGTCCTTACGTTCATGCACAATTCAAAAGACATCCGGATGAATATCAGGATATTTGGAAAAAGTAATTGATTAAGAATTAAAAAAACAAAACGTATGAGTTTAGAAATTTTAACAGACGGTGTGCCATTAAACGAAGCAAAAAAAGCCTTAATCATGATTCACGGACGTGGTGCGGGTGCCCATGATATTCTTTCAATTGCAAAACATCTTAGAGTTAATGATTTTGCATTGGTCGCACCTCAGGCAGAAAACAGAACGTGGTATCCTTATTCATTTTTAGTTCCAATTGAGGAAAATGAACCTTCTTTTTCGAAATCATTAGATGCCATTCATCAGGTTGTTGTCGCAATTCAACAAAACGGAATCGAGAAAGAGAATATCTATTTTCTTGGGTTTTCGCAAGGCGCTTGTCTGGCTTTAGAATTTACTGCCAGAAATGCTGCAAAATATGGAGGTGTTGTTGCTTTTACAGGCGGTCTTATTGGCGATAAAGTCTATGAAAATCATTACGCCGGAAATTTTGAAAACACACCAATTTTCATCGGAACAAGCGATCCTGATTTTCACGTTCCGGTTGAAAGAGTAAATGAAACTGAAGCGCTTCTTGAAAAAATGGGTGCAGACGTTACAAAGAAAATCTATCCAAATATGGGACATACCATTAGTCAAGACGAAGTAGATTCTGCTAATGCATTAGTATTTAATAAAAAATAATGATTACGATAACACGAGTATACAGCGATGCCAATGGCGAAAGTCATTTTGAAGACTTCGAAGTTCCGTTGAAAAACAATGGCGATATCGGTTTTTTATCTGATGATGAACCTGTAAAATCGATTGTTTTCAGAGAAGTTAGTCCGTCTTATGATTATGATTTTCATAATGCTCCAGATCGACAATATATTGTTTTATTAGAAGGAGGTGTAGAAATCGAAACTTCATTGGGAGAAAAAAGAACTTTTAAAACAGGATCTATATTACTTGTTGAAGACACCACAGGAAAAGGTCACAAAACAAAAAATTTGGAACCAAAACTGCGAAAATCAATATTTATAAAATTATGATTTTTAAACACTATATTCTTTATCAAGAAAAAATTTAACCGCAAAGCACGCAAAAGTTTTTCCATAGTGTTTATCGCGTTTGTAAATATAAAGTTCGCAAAGCTTTGTCAAAAAAATTCTCTTTCCTGCAATCGATTAATTAAAATTGCAATTTGATCTATAGGCTTTTCCATAAATAACAATTCGTGTGGTGTTTTCGTAAATTTAAGAAATAGCCCCACAATTAAATTACAATAGATTTTCTAAATACAGAAGCTTCAATTCATAAAATTACGATATATCGTAGAACTGCAAACCAAAAACAGCAGACAAATACTTGACTAATAACAAATTATCATAATTGGAATACTATTTGGCTATTAACTGATGAATGAAAACGAAACGGTTTATTATTTCTTAATCTAGGTTAATCGATGCAGAACCATAACGGAAGTAAATTTGTATAAGAAAATCAATAATAACTAAATAAAAAAATACCATGGAAAATACAATTTTAGGCTTACACCATATTACTGCAATTGCAGGTGATGCTAAACGCAACTTTAATTTTTATTCTAATATACTAGGATTACGTTTTATTAAAAAAACGGTAAATTTTGATGATCCGGGAACTTACCATTTTTACTTTGGCGATGAAGTTGGAAGTGCAGGAACAATCTTAACATTTTTCCCTTGGGGAGAAGGAATTCAGCAAGGCCGAAAAGGTTCTGGAATGGCAACCGAAATTGGTTATTCTGTTCCAAAAGGAAGTCTTGATTTCTGGCAAAAACGTTTTGAAAAATACAATGTCATTTACAATAAACCAGCTGAGAAATTCGGCGAAAAATACCTTACTTTTTTAGATCCCGATGGATTAAAATTAGAATTAATTGAATCTAAAACAGACGACAACAGAAAACCTTGGGAAACAGACGAAGTAAAAGCAGACGTGGCTACAAGAGGATTTCATAACATCACTTTAACGCTAAATAGCATTAAAGCAACTGCGGCCGTTTTAACTGAAATATTTGGTTACAAATTAATTGACCAAGATGTTAACCGTTACCGTTATGCAACCGATGCCGTACAAAATGCAGCAATTGTTGACTTGGTAGAATTGCCAGAAGAAAAGCGTGGTTTAGGTGCAAACGGAACAGTTCATCATGTGGCTTTTAGAGTGCAAAACGACGAAATTTTAATGCATTTCCGTGAAAAAATAGAAGCTTACGGATTGTCTATTACACCACAAATTGACAGAAATTATTTCCACTCTCTTTATTTTAGAGAACCAGGAGGCGTTTTGTTTGAAATTGCTACCGAAAATCCTGGATTTATGGTTGATGAAAGTTTAGAAGAATTAGGGAAAAACTTAAAACTTCCTGCACAATATGAATCTGATAGAGCGGCTATTGAGGCACATTTGGTAAAAATCAACTAATTTTGAAAGGAAAACTAAAGATCTGAAATCATAGAATTGAGAAAAAACTTTTTTAAAGAATATAAAAATCAATACATTTGTCGCAGATCAAAATATAAAATGAAAAACTTAATTAACATCACTATTATTATCAGCATTATTATCATTAGATAATGAGCAGGGATGTTATATAAATAAGTACATAGATACAATTTAAAACCTCCCTCTTTGGGAGGTTTTTTTATTTAAAAAATACATGAAGAATTCGGTACAAATTATTATTAGCACAATTATCATTATTCGTCTATTATAACGAGGTGGGATTCTATTGCATAATAAAAACCTTTCTCAGTCCCTAATGAGAAAGGTTTTTTTTTATTTCTAAAAAACACTAATTACTAATCATTCACATACATAAACACTTTTTAAATGAAACAAGAATATACTTTAACTGCCTACACAGAAGATCAAATGGGATTGCTTAATAAAATAACTGTTATACTTTCGCGACGAAAAATCAATTTAGAAAGCATCAATATCTCTGCTTGTGAAATTGAAAAAATGTACAGATGCACGCTCGTTATAAACGAAACATTTGAAATCGCAAGAAATATTGCACTTCAAATCGAAAAAATCATCGAGGTTTATAGCTGTTACTGCAACACAAATGAAGATATCGTATGGAAACAAATGGGATTATTTAAAGTAAGGACTTCTAGTTTCATAAATGACGAAAATAGGAGTCAGTTACTTAGAAAATATGATACTCGATCTATAATAATTGAAAAAGATTTTACTGTATTTGAGGTATCGGGACAAGAAGATGACATCAATAATTTGGCTACCGAATTAAAGAAATATGGATTAATTGAATTTGTAAAAACGGCCAGAATTGCTATCACAAGAAATAGTGAAGCTTTCGATGTTTATTAGTGTATAAATAATTGTAAATCGGGTAATTATAAACAGTCGCAAAAAGCAAACTATCACCATGTATAAAATATAATTTTATTTTTACATTAAACTAAGCTACAAAAAAAAAGCCTCCAATTAAAGAGGCTTTATTATAATAGGATCAGAACAATATAGTTTTAGGTCCATTCTGGAAACTGGGTTTTATTTAAGTCCAGCTTTTCAATTGCAATCATATCTTCATGACTCAATTTGAAATCAAATATATTTAGATTTTCTAAAATATGAGCTTTTTGAGAAGATCTTGGAATAGCTACAATTCCGCGTTGATAATGCCATCTCAAATTTACCTGAGCAACGGTCTTGCCATATTTTTTGGCAATTTTGGTCACTACCTCATCTGTAAAAAGTCCGTTGCGACCTTCGGCAAAAGGTGCCCAAGCTTCCATCTGGATATTATGTTTCTTTAGCAAATTATATGCATTGCCCTGTTGGTAATAAGCATGTGTTTCGATCTGATTCACAACCGGTTTTACCTCAGCATAAGACAAGAGATCTGCCAATTGGTCTGTATCAAAGTTGCTTATTCCTATAGCTCTGATTTTTCCAGCTTTGTAAAGTTCTTCCATTGCCTTCCAAGATCCTTTTACATCACCACGCGGACGGTGTATAAGGTACAAATCCAGATAATCCAGTTCTAATTTTCTTAGTGTCTCTTCAAAACCTTTCTTAGCATTTTCATAACCAGCATCATCAACCCATAATTTTGAGGTAACAAAAAGTTCCTTTCTATTTACTCCACTCTGTTTTATTCCTCTGCCAACGGCTTCTTCATTTCCATACACTTTTGCGGTATCAATAAGACGATATCCTGATGATATCGCTTCGGCTACAGATCGCTGGCATACTTCACCACTTAGTCCATAAGTACCAAACCCAAGCATAGGAATTCTTAAACCGTTATTCAGCTTAACATCTGGAATGCTTGAAGCATTTATATCCATATCCAATATGGTATTGCCGAATAATTTAGGCATACCAAACATGCTCATATAAATTCCGGCAGCGGCAAGTTTTGCAGTATTTTGTAAAAATCTGCGTCGGTTTATTTCGTTTTTTTGGTTTTCAGAATTCATATCGTTTGTGTGTTAGTCCATTCGTATCAGTTAATAAAAGTATATATTATATTTTAAACTGAATATTAATTTTTCAATACAAACAATAGTTAGAAGAAATCTTAAAAAAATAACATATTTTGAAGAAAGTCAATTTTCTTAAGATCGTGGTTTCGACAAATTTCTGTCGTACATAATAATACTTCCGGCTACAGCCACATTTAAACTTTTTTCTGATTTAAATTTTACCAAATGATGGCATTTATCCATTGCTTTTTTAGACAATCCGTGATCTTCTGCACCCAATAAATAAACACAGCGTCTTGGATGTTCAAAGGTTTCTAAATCGGAGGCATTTTCAGATAATTCAACACCAACCAAACGCGCTCCCTTTGGTAAATTTTCGAAAAAAGCTTCAAAAGTTTCGTAATGGAAATAAGGAATTGCTTTTACCGCATCATGAGTATCACATGCTTGTTTGGCATAACGATTACCAATGGTAAATATAAAAGTAGCGCCTAAATTTTGGGCCGATCTCCACAAAACTCCCAAGTTTTCAGGTGTTTTACCATTTTGAATTCCTATGCCAAAATATTCATTTATAAAATTATCATTCATAGGGACAAAAGTACAAACTGTTAGTACAAAAATCAATTTTTTGTTGAGATGCATTAACCGCTTCAAAAGCCTTGAAATTAACTCAATAAATCGTTCAGTTTTATTTTTAAATTTTCCTCATTTTGATGGCCAAAGTACTGTTCTAATATAGTGTAATTATCATCGAAAATAATAAATGACGGAGTACCTCTTAATTGATTCATAGTAAATGTTTCCGCTATTAAAGGTATCTGAGAATAATGTGATCTTACTTTTTGAAATATTGTCTCTTTTTCATTTTCAGAAAAATTATCAAAATTAGGAATGACATCACAAAGTGTTTCAATCTTATCTGAATTGATGAATTCTTCGGAAGAAACAATTTCATCAAAAGCTACAGGAAAATTGAGCGTCTCAGGATAATTAGAAAGCCCGTAATTTGTATTGTAATATTTTTGAGTTTCCCCAACTAATGTACCACTGTCTAAAAGTAGTTTTAAACTTGCTTCGTTATTATATTCGAAATCTTCAAAAGCAGTAGCAACTCCAATAAAACCAACTTTACTGCTAAATGCTCTGTAAAGTTCATTCATAATAGGAATTCCGTATATAAAACAACCCGGACAATTTACTTGAAATACAAATGCAATATTTACTCTTTGTTTTTTGAATTCTCCTTGAACTAAATTTTTAATATTGAGATGAAATTTTGACATGACTATTTTTTTATGATAAACATTTCTACGATTAAAATTATAGTTCAAAATTAATAATGAATAGTAACTTATTGATAGTCCAGTTCTTGTAATAATTAATTAGTTCTGGTTTTCCATCTTTTTCACTAAAGATATCTGATCAAATATTCAATTATGATTTCAATCATAAACTTGTGCTTTGGGTGCAATCTAAATTTGCATTACTGAAATAAAAACAAGACAATTTCAGCAAATCAAATATTTAATCCAAAATATCAAAAGAATGAATGCAGATCAAAAAGAGCTTATAAAAGCCACGATTCCAATTTTAAGATCAAACGGCGAAGACCTAACAAATTACTTTTATGCCCGAATGTTTAAACATCATCCTGAACTTCGAAATATGTTTAACATGGGAAATCAGGCCAATGGTAAACAAAAATCAGCCTTAGCAAATGCAGTACTTGCTTATGCCGAAAATATTGATAATCCTGGTGTCCTTTTGGGAGTGCTTAAAGGAATCGGAACCAAACACAGAAGTCTTAATATTCAGCCCGATCAATACAAAATTGTGGGAACGCATTTAATTGCTTCTATTGGAGAAGTTGTCGGCGAGGCTGCAACACCCGAAATTCTAGAAGCTTGGACAGTTGCCTTTTACCAACTTGCACAAATTATGATTGATCTTGAAAAAGAATTGTATCAAGAAAATGAAGCTAAACCGGGAAGCTGGAATGGCTGGAGAAAATTCGTAATTAAAAAAATAGTCGAAGAATCAACTGAGATAAAATCTTTCTATTTATATCCTGAAGATGGTAAAGCAATTGCCGATTTTCATCCCGGTCAATTTATAAGCGTGCAAGTGTTTGTAGAAGAATTAAATCTATTGCAACCGAGACAATATAGTTTATCAAGCGCTTTTAACAGTGAATATTACAGAATTTCGGTAAAAAGAGAAAATGGTATTGATTCAAATCCGTCAGGAATGGTTTCTAATACGCTTCATTCTAAATTGGAAGGAGATGTTGTTTCTATTTCTTCTCCTGCGGGAATATTTCATTTAGAAAAAGATTCCCAAAATCCATTAGTATTAATAAGTGGCGGAGTTGGTTTTACACCAATGTTGAGCATGCTTGAAACTAATTTAAATGCACTTCAAAATAAAAAAACGGTTTGGATTCATGGTTGCAGAAATGAATCTGTTCATGCATTTAAAAATCAGATTTCAAGTTTAAAGCAAGAAGCAAAATGGCTCGATACTTTTACATTTTATGATACACTTGAAAATCTGGATAATTCATCTGATCAAATTTTTAAAGGCCGTGTTGATCTTTATAAATGTAAAGAAGCAATATTATTGGATGAGGCTAAATTTTATATTTGCGGTCCAGAAATGTTTATTAAATCACAATACGAAACATTGCTTAATTTGAATGTTAAAACCGAGAACATTTTCTACGAAGAATTTGGTCCTCAATTAATCAATTTAAATTAAGGTGAAAACAAGCATATTCTCTATTAAGAAATCTTGGCTTTTAGTTTTTAGAAATTTAATCACAACTTTATTTATCACGCTGACTCTTGCCTGTTTAAACTGTACAGATCGATCAAATTTTCTCTTTTTTTGGATGCGTTCTTGGGTTGTTGCGGGTTTGATTTCTAATTTCTTTTCCTTTATTATATTTTCAAATAGAAAATAAGAAGAAAAGGCTGTCTCAGTTTTGAGACAGCCTTTTTTGTACTTGAAAATCTAAAAAAGTATAAGCATTCAAACATCGTTTAACGAGTTCGAGTAATACTAAAATTCTATTTATTTAAAATGATTTTCTTTGTTGATGTTTTTCCATCGGTTATGACCTGAAGGAGATAAATTCCTTGATCCAAATTGTTTAAATCAAGTTCTTTTTCATTTCCTTCAAAAGTTGTGTTCAACAATTGCTGACCTAAAATGTTATACAAATAAACATCTGATTTTGTGTTGTTTTCTAAACTCAAATTCAAAATTCCGTTTGTTGGATTTGGATATACCACCAATCCTTCAGCAATTTTTATGTCTTCAACATCAGCAACATCCAACATTTTTCTAGTTCCAGAACATCCAGAAATATAATTGTGCTGAATATCATCAATCCAAACCGTCATTGTAGAAGCTGTATTGTTTTGTTTGATGACAATTGCATCCAGAGTTACAGAAGCGCCACCTACAATTCCGTTTCCAGTTGTAATCGTTGTTCCCACTGCCGTTGGCAAAAACCATTCGTAGTAATTCCAAGTTCCATTATTTATGATCGCAATTGGAGGCAATTCTTCAAGTCCGTCAGCGTCATCAATCCAAGCCGTTACAACCGCTCCAGCGTTTGCCGTACTTGTTTTCAGCCAGAAACCAAAAGATCCTTGATTACCAACAAACGCCTGATTGCTTGCAGGAGTTCCTCCGCCAGAAAGCAAACGCACTAACCAGTTTGTTGTTACCGAAGTATTGTCATTTAAAACTGCTTTTAAACTAGCGGCACCGTTTTTGAAACCATCTGTAGCTCGTGCTAAAGTTGAAGTTGTTGCAATACCAACTGTAGAACCTGAAGTTGTTGGACTTTGTGTAAATCTTCCTGCAGAAGCTTCAAAAGTTTCTAATGTAGTAGTTGTGCTTGTACCCACACAAATCGTCATTGTATAAGTAGTACTTCCGCAAGCGTTAGAAGCTACCAAAGTAATCGTTTTTGTACCTGAAGTCGTAAAACTTACTGATGGGTTTACAGCTGTACTCGTTGCAGGAGATCCGTTAGGGAAAGTCCAAGCATAAGTAGTTGCTCCTGTAGATGTGTTTGTTAATGTCATGCTCTCTCCTATTGCTAATTCTGCTAAAGGAGCTGTGAAACCTGCCACAATAGTCGCTGCAGGATTTACTGTTACTAATCCGGTTACTGTTTTAGTATCAGAACCGACATTATTTACAGCCGTTAAACTTGCATCATAAGTTCCTGCAGTGTTATAAGTAATTACCGGACTTGCCGCAGTACTTATGCTTGGTGTTCCTCCGGGAAATGACCAGCTATAAGAAGTTGCATTTGTAGAAGTACTGGTATATGTTACCGTTTGTCCTTCACAAACTGCAGCAGTTGCAGGCGTAAAATTAGCTATTGGAGCAGTATTTTCAGGCAAACAATCAATAAAAGTAAATTTAAAAGCATCTGCTATAACTACTC
The DNA here is from genome assembly GCF_030929605.1 of Flavobacterium sp. LHD-80. Classification (GTDB taxonomy): domain Bacteria; phylum Bacteroidota; class Bacteroidia; order Flavobacteriales; family Flavobacteriaceae; genus Flavobacterium. The sequence goes on along the minus strand of NZ_JAVFVS010000014.1, from coordinate 67,211 downwards.
CAGTTGTACCTGTCGTGCGAATCACAGCTTTGTTAGCAGAACCTGCGCTGAAATCGTATCTTCCTAATGAAACCCAAGTTGCATTGTTGATTTGCTGATTTACGGTAACGGTCGATGTACCATTTTCATGAACAATATCTACAGGAACATTTGTTGGACGATTTGTACCTGCGGTAAAGTTGATGAATACTTCATATTTACCTCTTTGAGCAATTGAAGGAGTAAAAGTCGCCGATTTGGTTCCTTTTCCAGTATCGCCATCATGAATGTAATCTGTTCCAATATATCCCACTGTTGCAGCAGTAGAAGTCCAAGCTCCAACCAAAGTTGCTGCCAAATTGTCTACTGTAATCGAAGTTGAACCTGGCAAAGTACAGCCAGCACTTTTTGGCGTAAAACTTACTGGAGTTGAATATTTTGAAGTTCCTGTTGCAGCACTATAACTTCTAATTGTATAGTAGTATACAGTTCCGCCAATTGGAGATTCTGCAACTGCAGCATTTGTTGTATTCCAAGAATACGTTTTTACAGTATTTACGACATCATTCACAACTACCGTACTATTTGGTGAAGTTGAGGTTGTAAATCCATCTGTATCATTCCAACCTGTATTCGATTTAGAAACCTGAATACGATAATCTGCTGTTGCAATTGTAGAATCCCATGTAAAGTTTACCGGAGTACTTACATATACTTGACCAGCAGTTGGTGCTGTAGGAGTTGGAGCATTTGTTACTCCTCCTGCAGCAATTTTTCCTAATAAAACATTCCAACGAGCGGTTGTCAGATTAGGACAATCTGTTGATAATTTTACGTCATTATGCCCGTAGATAGCACGATTTCCGTTACTAACTCTTCTGGTTTTAGAAATCCCATAACGGTCGCAAACATTAATTGCCAAATCTGCAGCCGCATTCAACATGGGCTGACTGTCCCACATTGCCAAGTTAGTAGACAAAACCTCGTGTTCTGTACTAACTCCAGCTCCATTCCATTGCGGTTCCCCCGTTACACCTTGTGCATATGCACGATCTGCCTCACGCACAACCTGAGAAATTTGCCCATCAGAATTACGAATACAATAATGAGCTGAAGACGGAGTCGTTCTACTACAATCACTAAACCAAGAAATTGCGCCTTCATAAGTTCCTGTTGCCATATAGTGTACAAAATAATAATCAACACCATAACCGCTGCGGCCTGAACCATAATTACAAGTTGTAATTCTTGATAAAGCACCTGGATAATCTACAGCCATAACTGCTTCAGTCGCGCTTCCTTTTGCTGTATTGCTTTTTGAAGTTTTAGCTGATGAAATTGTTACTCCATTTCCTTTTATATCAATGATTTCTTTCCAAAGTGTTACAGTTTTTGATCCCTCTTTAATTACTTTAAAAAAACGTTCTGCTAATGAAGTCTTCATTGCTTCATCTTTCAAACCAGTTAATTCACGAGTGGCATCAAACCAATCTTCCAAACCTTTTGGATTTGCATTTTTTTGATAACTCTTAAGTAAAGCGGCCGCTGCTCTAATATTGGTTTTCGCATCTGTTTTTATAGCTTCTGGAGTAGATTTGATTAATTTTGCGGCTACAGCAATTTGGTTGTTATAGTCGCTTTCAATCAATCCCATTACGCCCCAAGAACCGTAGAAAGAAGAAGATACCTGTACCCAGTTACTTTGTACTTGTCCTGCAGCCATCAAAATTTCTACGGGAACTCCAAATTCCTTGCTTGCATCGGCAAAATATTTAGCCATTGTTGCAACAGAAGGTTGTGGTCTATTTAAGTATTCTTTTAAAAGTTCTCCGTTGTGATCACAATCCAATTCATCATGCTTTTGCGCAGCATTTGGTTTTTGAGTCGAAACATTTTTTTTGTTTGTTAAAGCCAAATAATCATCCATATCTCTTTGCAGAAATACTTCTCCATTTGGCTTAACTTCTTTTTTGATAGAAGATTTTAAATACTTGTCGGCCAAAGAATACAGCTGTGCGTCACTTGCTTTTTTTGAGTCCGGCGTTGTCTGCGCCAAACCAATTGCAACACTAAATAAAACCAGAATTGAGGCAATTTGGTTTCGTAAATTAGTAGGTTTGTTTTTCTTCATACTTTTGTCTTTTGTTAATAAATAGTTTACATTGGTTAGGGTTAATAATAAGAAATTACATAAAAAAGTAAATTTTTAAACATAAAAAGAACCGCCAATTCACTGGCGGTCTTTTAATCCAAAAACAACAATTACTTATTTAAAATGATTTTTTTAGTTGTGATTTTCCCATCGGTTGTAACCTGAAGAAGATAAATTCCTTGTCCAAAATTATTTAGATCAAGTTGCTGTTCTGTACCTTCAAAAGTGGCATTTAACATTTGTTGTCCTGAAACATTAAATAATCGAACATCCGATTTTATATTGGTATCCAATTTCAAATTCAATATTCCATTGGTTGGATTTGGATACACGATTAACTCATCAGAAACTTTAATATCTTCAGTCTCTTCAATCGTTGCAACATCCTCTTCTTTCGACATTTTTCTAGTTCCAGAACAAGCTGAAATATAATTGTGTTGAATATCATCAATCCAAACCGTCATTGTCGTTGCAGTATTGTTTTGTTTGATGACAATAGCATCCAATGTTACCGAAGCGCCACCAACAACTCCATTTCCTGTTGTAATTGTTGTTCCTACTGCCGTTGGTAAAAACCATTCATAGTAATTCCAAGTTCCGTTGTTGATAATGGCAAGAGGAGGCAATTCTTCTAAGCCATCAACATCATCAATCCAAGCTGTTACAGTTGCTCCTGCATTTGCCGTACTTGTTTTCAGCCAAAATCCGAATGATCCTTGATTCCCCACAAAAGCTTGATTATTTGCAGGAGTTCCTCCGCCAGAAAGCAAACGCACTAACCAGTTAGTTGTTACCGTTGTATTATCATTCAAAACTGCTTTTAAACTTGCTGTTCCATTTTTGAAACTATCAGTTGCTCTTGCCAATGTTGATGTTGTCGCAATTCCTGTAGTCGAACCTGATGCCGTTGGAATACTAGTAAATCTTCCCGCCGAACTTTCAAAAGTTTCCAGTGTAGTTTTTGTATTTGTTCCCACACAAATTGTCATTGTATAAGTAGTACTTCCGCAAGAATTTGAGGCTACCAACGTAATAGTTTTAGTTCCTGTCGTTGTAAAATTCACTGTCGGATTTGCTGCGGTGCTTGTTGCTGGAGAACCATTAGGAAAAGTCCACGCATAAGTTGTAGCGCCTGTAGAAGTATTTGTCAATGTCATATTTTCGCCCGTTGCCACTTCTGAATAAGGAGCGGTAAACCCAGCGGTAACTGTTCCAGACGGATTTACGGTAATAACATTCGTTAAATTTTTCGTATTCGATCCTGCCCCATTTGTCGCCGTTAAAGCAACATTATAAGTTCCGGCGGTATTATAAGTTACAACCGGATTTGCAGCAGTACTCGTACTTGGCGTTCCACCCGGAAATGACCAGCTGTAAGAAGTCGCATTAGTTGAAGCATTAGTATAAGTAACCGTTTGTCCTGCGCATAGTGTTGCCGAAGCTGGTGTAAAATCTGCTACGGGTGGTGTCGCATCTGGCAAACAATCTATAAAATAGAATCGAACGGCATCTGCAATAACTACGCCCGAAGTACCTGTCGTACGAATTACAACTTTATTAGTAGTACCCGCACTTAAATTATAGGTTCCTAAAGAAATCCAAGTACCATTATTAATTTGCTGATTTACAGGAACGGTTGTTGTACCACTTTCGTGAATGATATCCACAGGAACATTATTCGCACGATTGGTTCCAGCTGTATGATTTATGAAAACTTCGTACTTCCCTCTTTGCGCAATTGTTGGGGTAAAAGTTGCTGTTTTTGTACCTTTCGCGGTATCGCCATCGTGAATATAATTTGTCCCAACAAAACCGGATGTTGCAGCTGTTGCTGTCCAAGATCCAACAAGTGTTGCATCAAGATTATCAACGGTAATAACGGTCGTTCCCGGTACTGTACAATTAGCACTTTTTGGAGTAAAGCTTATAGGAAGTGAATATTTTGAAGTTCCCGTTGCCGCACTATAACTTCTTATCGTATAATAATAAGTTGTTCCTCCTATCGGAGCTTCATAAACTGCAGCGTTGGTTTGGTTCCAAACATAACTCATAGTTGTATTCATAACATCATTTACAACAACGGTTGAATTTGGAGTTGTAGCACTTGTAAATCCGTTTGCTTCTGTCCATCCTGTTGCAGATTTCGAAACCTGAATACGATAATCTCCATTTGTAACCGTAGAACTCCATGAAAAATTTACTGGAGAATTCACATACAATTGTCCTTCCGTTGGGCTTACAGCTACTGGTGCAGCAGGCAAAGTGCTATAGGAAACACCAGTAATATTGGCGCTTTCGTTGTTGTTCTTATCCAAAGCTGTTACCAAGAAATAATTATTTGGAGCTGTCAACTGAGCTGTCGTCAAGGTAATTTGAGTTGGATTTACAATATCCAAAACTTTGGTTCCGTCTTGTTTAAAATTCGGAATATCGGCCTGTGTGGCAAATGCATACACGACATATTTTATTGCCAAATCACCATCACTTGCGGCAACTGGAGCATCCCATTTCAGAATATTTCCTTCAAATCTGATGTTTGTTGGCTCCAACGGACACACATTATCTTTCCATGGCATTGATGGCGGAAAAGATTTAAACTTATATTGATTATTTTGTAACGTTGTTGCGATTCCTTTTTCATTGCTCATTATAAATTGAGTCGAATAAGAAGTCTGTCCAAAAGTATTGGTCATGCCTGGAATTCTATTTTGATCAATTTGATTTTGAATTTCCGAAGCTGGCCAATTTTGAGAGGAAGTACTTGGCAATCGATCGTAACCTTGACTAACATATAAATGTCTGCCATAAGTTGCTGCTTGATCGTTCCACCATTGCGAAAGTTTAATATAATCCTGAGAGCCTCCTATTTTCCAATATAACTGAGGCGAAATAAAATCGACTTTTCCGTTTTGCAACCAATTTATTGGATCACAATATAAGGCACTATAGGAAGGATTTCCAACAATTCCAGCAGGAACACCACTTTTCCAGATACCAAACGGAGCAACACCAAAAACAATATTTTTATTATTAGTAGCATTAATAACTTGCAAAGCGTCATAAACACCGGCAATCATTTTATTCACGTTATCACGGCGCCAATCATCAATATTGCTTATTCCTGTCGGGTTATTATTTGCATAAGTTGCTGCATCTTGATTGTTTGCCATCCCTTGATCTGGATAAAAATAATCGTCAAAAACAATTCCGTCAATATCATAACGCGACGCAATATCTTGTACAATACTTATAATGTAGTTTTTTACAGCAGGCAAACCTGGATTCAAAATTTTAAGATTAGCATTGTTTGAAGCTGTAAAAACCCAAGAAGGATTTAATTTAGAAACGTGATTATTAGCCAAAGTATAACCTCCAACACTTGCACGATAAGGGTTTAGCCATGCATGTAAATCCAATCCTCGTTTTCTACATTCAGTAATAGCAAAACTCAGAGGATCCCATAAAGGATTTGGCGCTACACCTTGAGTCCCCGTTAGCCAATACGACCAAGGTTCTATTGATGAATTATAAAGAGCATCACATTCTGGTCGAACTTGAAAATAAACGGTATTGATTCCGGTAAGAACCAATTTATCCAGAATGGTGATCAACTCTGCTTGTTGAACTGCAGGAGTTGCAGTTCTATTGCTTGGCCAATCTAAGTTGTAAACTGAGGTTAAATAGGTACCTCTTAAATCGACTTTAGGACTTGCACTTATTTCTGCACCACTATTAGAACAGCCCGGCAGAATATTGGTTCCTTGGCCTAACATGAGACCATTAACAACTATTAAAAAGAATAAATTGAGTAATTTTTGCTTCATAGATTTGGTTGTTTTAAGTTTAATTAAAGTAAATATATCACAAAAAACACGCAAAAAAACTAGGTTTAATTCAACTTTTTAAGTTAAAACATGCAAAATAACGCAAATATTAACTTCAATAATGCACAAAACCTGATAAATACTAGGATGAATTTTTCTAACTATTATCCACAATTGTTAATAAAATATTTTAAAAATTTAGAGATTTTTAATTTTTAAAGAAAAATACTACACATAAGAAACGTTTTGAAACAAAAAAAGAAGTTAGTTCCGTAATTTTTAGAAACTTAGTGTTTTATTGATAATTAATGTTTTCGATTTGAAAATTAGAGCTAATTGAAATAACTCTTAGTGTCACTGTTTACTACATATCACATCAAATTCTTAATTATTTAAATAGTCCACATTTTTTTAGCATTATTTTTAATAATATCATTTTACAAATCTTCAAAATTTGCTTAAAATTCATGAGTGGATTTTTATGTACCCAAAATCGTACTTTTCTCCTCCCTTTGTAAGTTGTTATTAATCAACTTTGTAGTACAATTACTAATCGCATTGGAACCAATTTTGAGAAATAGAAAATATTTCTGCCTCATTATCAATGAAGTAATTACTATCTATCATTTACTAACCTTAAAAAATTTAAAATGAAAAAACTATTGAAAGTTACTAGTTTGCTGTTTATTGCAGTATTAGTGTTTAATTCATGTGAAAAGGAACAAGATTTAAATGCGCCACAAAGCAGTATTAAAGACGAAACACAAATCGTTGAGAAAAACGTGTCACAAAACACTAAAAAAGAAGCCGTCGCGGCAGCCGCGGCATTAGCTGGAAGCGCTGGAGCCAGAACAATTACTTTGTCAACCAACACATTATCCTGTCCTGGTGGTTTGTGCACATCGTATGGCGTTTGGTCAACGGGCGTTTACACCGTTTGGTTCCAAATGAAATTTAACTCTGGATTTTATTGGAGCAGAGGTGGTAAATGTGGATACGGCATCTTAATTGGCGATCAAAATACTGGCGGTGATCCAGGATGGGATGGAAATGGCGGTAGTGCACGATTTATGTGGTATTGTCCAAATGGATCAAATACTGCAAAAGGAAGTGGCGCTTATTTGCAACCATACGTATATTATAGAGACCAGCCTGGACAATATGGAAACGACTTTGGAAAAAAATACTATATACAAGAAGGAGTTACCTATAACTGTCAAATATCTGTTAAGTTAAATACGGGATCTAATACCGATGGATATGTGAAATATTATGTAAATGGTACGGAAATATTGAATCAAAAAATTCGCTGGGTGACTAACGATTCTAAACGAAACGTAAATGCTGTAAGTCTGCATACCTTCCGTGGAGGCAGTCAAGAGTACTGGAAAGCACCGGTAACAAGTTCTATATATTATCCTAGTGCATCTTGGGACGCTCTTTAAAACGTCTTAATCATACCGAATAAAATCAGCTCCAATGTTGTTTATTATAACTAATAACAACATTGGAGTTTTTATTTATACCTATTAATAGGTTCCAAATTTGCCATAGACATGATTGCAATCGAAAGTTAATCCAAAATATTTCTTAATTAATTTTCGGAGAATTTGAATAAAATAAAATCAAACTAAAAGGAATTCATCATTTTTAGACACCAATTTTCCATCAAAAATTTTAGCTTTTTTTCTTCTGATTTCAAAAAACGACTAAAATGAATAAAACCCCACACTACTCCCCTACGTAAAAATACTTGTTTCTCAAACTCATTTTTTAATTCTTCTTACAAAATCAATTTCTAAAAAAGTTTTTTTATAAAACCAACACCACTAAAAGGCTTAAAAAATGCCAAATAAAACACAAATGATTCAAAAACAAATACTTACAAAAACAAACGTAAATAAAAAGAAAATTCTCACACCATTGAGTGGTTAAAAAAATAAAACTCAATTACCTCATTATCAAATAATTAAACCTAGAAATCAAAAAAATTGAATATTTTGAAAATTACCCACTAAATGGATTGAAAAAAATAATTTGTAAGCTTATTATTATCAAGCTTTTATATGAAAAATCTGAAATAAAAAGTTGCAACTCAAAAAAAAGTAAGAAAAAAAGGAGAATTCAATTTCGCAAAAAAAGACCGCCACAAACTTTTCAAAATATATTTGTGAAGTCAACAATGAAGTTGAAAAACAAATTATAAACTAATTAAATATACCCAATTATGTCAGACTTTTTAAAACAATTCGGAAGTGATCTAGAAAAAAATGTACCAGGTTTCATCGCAGTTTCAATTGCAGAAATTCAAACAGGAATGTCCTACTTTTCACTTTCAGCAGTAGCCGATTTTGATCCTGAATTAGCTTCTGCTTTCAACCTTGAAGTTGTAAAAGCAAAAATGAATGCTGTAAGTGCATTAGGATTGAAAAATCAGGTAGTTTCGGATATCATGATTACTTTATCTTCTCAAATTCATATTATAGATATTTCTGAGAATAACCTATATATGATTTATCTAGCAGTTGATTCAACCAAAGCAAATTTAGGAATGACAAAAGCAACTCTTAACAAATACAAAAAAGAGATCGCTTCTAAATTATAATCGATTTGAAATTGTGAAATGGCCGACTTTTTTGAAGGTTGTCCTTTTTTTTAAACTAATTTAAAAAAAGAAAATTATGAAAAAGAAATTAATGTTACTCGTATTTTTTACTTTCACAATCCTAATTAAAGCACAAAACACTAAAGGTATTTCCGGCGATACCAATTGGCTGAATATGTGGACAAATTTTAATCCCAAAACCGCCAATTATAATGAAGCCGACATAATTATAAACGGTGTGATTACGGCAAACATGACATTAAAAAAAGAAAATGTCTACCTATTGGTCGGTACCGTTTATGTTGCCCCCAATGCAACTTTAACCATTCAGCCCGGCACCGTCATAAGGTGTGATACTAAGACCTTAACTACATTAGTAATTACAAAAGGAGCCAAAATTATAGCCGAAGGCACTGAAACAGATCCAATTATTTTTACCTCTAACAAGAACTCAGGAGACAGAAACCCGGGTGATTGGGGAGGCATTATCATTTTAGGAGATGCCCCAATTAACAAAACTGGAGGAATTGCTACTTTAGACTTCGAACTTGATCCACATCAGGCCCTTTATGGCGGTGATAACAAAGAAAGCGATTCTGGAATTTTAAAATATGTTAGAATTGAGTTTTCAGGCAAAAGAACATCTGCCAACAAACCTATAAACGGCTTATCGTTAGCTGGGGTTGGAAGCAAAACAAAATTAGAATATATCCAGGTTACGTCATCTGATGAGGATTCTTTTCAATTCTACGGAGGATATGTAAATGCCAGCAATTTAGTATCTATGCGCTCCGCAGATGATGATTTTGATTTTACCCAAGGCGTTCAATGCAATCTCTCAAACAGTATCGCAATTAGAAGTCCATTCTTATCAGACAGTTACGGATCTCGATGTTTTGAGATGGAAACAGTCGACACTAGAAAAGGCGAAGTTTTAGACAGCAAAAAAGAAATGACCCGAGTAAATGCAACAAATATTACAATGATGCATACCGAGGATATTAATTCTGATACTGATGGACTTAAACACGAAGCAATATTAATTCGTGAAAATACTTTTTTGACATTGACCAATTCAGTAATTTCAGGATTTAGCCACCTCATCATATTTTCAGATACCGTTACAATTTCTGATGAATATTTGGAGAAAATAACTTTAAAAGAGTTGCTTATCAATGATACCAAGATTATTGGAACAACTCAAAACACTGCTACCAATTCTTTCATAAGTAATTGGTATCAAGGAAAACAATTTGGAATCGATTTTGTAAAGGTTAAAAATGATGAATTATTTGCCAATTCATCCATAAGAAAAAAGCCTGATTTTAGAATTAAAAGCCAAAACTTAACTAACTAAAAAATAAATAAAAAAACCAGTAATCGATTAGACTACTGGTTTTTTTTATATCATTTCATTTTCTCTTCACACGTGCATTAAGCTACTATTTGGACTTTATATCACAATGTCAAAAACAATAGCTTAAAATCATTCTTTTTCTACTTAAAGAAGATTATTAATTGGTCTTCTTAATGGATGTTTTTTGCTCTTTTTGCCGAATCAGCAATATAAGAAAGCAACCATGCCATTTGTCCTTGTTTTGTAAAATAGATGTTTTTAGATTTGACATCAGGCATTTTTTCTAATAAAGTAAGCAATAGTGAATTTGCAGCGATTAAATATTTTTGAGAATAGGTTTTCAATACCTTTTCGACATCCTTATTTTGCAATGCTAATGCTTCAAATTTTGCATAATCTGTTTTTATCATAGTATTGTAATCTGCAACATCCTTAATCTCAAACGGACTAAAATTTTCGATTGCACTTTTTCCTTTATACAGCGTGTAAAAAGCCCAAACGGCGCCTCCAGACATATATACATTTTTTTTATTAAAAGCTTTTGGACTTTTCTTATACAAGTTATCTGTTTGCTCTCTTAATTCTGGTAATGAACTAACCAGCAAGTCATTAAATTCAGCAATTGAATTGGCTTTTCCATTTTTGCTTATTTTCTCGGTAAAAGTTACAGTTCCTAAATCTAATGTAAGAGGATAAAACAACAGAATATCCTCTTCACTAAATTCTTCGACATATCCTCCTTTAGTATTTCCGCCTCCAATATCCAGAATCAAAGAATTCTCATACTCTTTTGGCGGAATACATCCTTTCAATAATAATTTTGCCTCTGTTTCTGCAGTAATTATCCCAACATTAATATTGGTAAAAACATATAATTTTTGAAGCAGGATATCGACATTTTCAGCCATTCCTACACCAGAAGATACAACTATGAAAATATTTTTTTCTTCAATTTTGTATTCTTTAATTAGCTTGGTATAATTTTTCACCGCTACATTAAAGGCATTTTCAATATCAGTTTCTGCTAATTTTTTGTCTATCGCGATTCCTTTCGCAATAGCAACATTTTCTGTCCAAAAATCAACAACTTCGTATTTTCCTCTTTTAATGTTTTGGACATTTATTACCGACATTTTTACTCCCTTGCTTCCTATTTCAATTCCTGCAAAAAGTTCTTGTGAAATCAAACTCGACGGAAGCAAAAAAACAAAAATGATTATGGCTATGAACGCAATATTTTTTTTCATCGTAAATGGGTGTTTTTTAATAATAGCAACTCATTTTATTCAAACCATTGAAAAGGAATTATAAGTCCATTTTCATATCAAAAACAGCTTAGAGCTTTTTGTTTTTGTCGACAAAAATAGATTGCACTATTTTTATTTTAGTTTCTATCGATTCTTTCTCAACCGTTTTTACCAGCCAGTAACAAAGCGAAATAGCCAATACACCAATTAAACACATAAAGATAAAATCTGCTCTATAACTTGCATATGCGACAATTTCCATACCTGTCTTGGCACTTAAGATGTGCGCAAGACTAAAACTCATTGTAAAAACAGACATGTACTTTCCTTCTTGGTTATTGTGTGATCTCGTCATGGCAAATGAATTGGCAAAAGGAAAAGTCAACATTACCCCAAGAGTCATAAAAAACATCATAATATACAATATTCCGTACCATTTGTCATTCATTAATAAAAGACTGTAACTAAGCACCATAAAAGCTAGACCAACCATTATAACGTTCAGCTTGTTAATTCTGTTTCTTTCAACATAGTTAACAATCGGCAATTCAAACAGTAATGTCAATATACCACTAAAGCTTAAAATCAAACCGCTGTTTACTTCTGATAAATTAAATTGTTCTCGGTGGTACAAGGTCAAAGTCGTGAATACTTGAAAATACATAATTCCTGTTATCAGCGAAATGAACATATGCGTTAAAAAAGCTTTGTCTTTCAATATTGCATATTTGTCCAATCCAATATTGTTTTTTTTGAGTTTAAAAGGCAGTTTTCTTTCTTTAACTAAAAGAACAAAAACTAAAACCGCAAGTATACAAGTAGCAGAATCAACATAAAAAAGATATTTATAACCTATCAGCATAATGATAACACCTCCTAAAGGAGGGCCAAATAAGAAACCAAGACTTGTTGCCGATCTTACCAAAGCAAGTGCTCTGGTTTTATTTTCTTTTCTAGTATAGGTGTTCAAGGACACAAGCATTGCTGGCCTAAACATATCGGCAATAGTTGTTAAAAGCAGAATTGATAAACAAAACCCTTCAAACGACTCGATATACTGAAGCATGAAAAAGATTAATCCGCTGCCAAAAAGGCTTCCTATCATAACCTTGTAAAATCCAATTTTATCCGATAATACGCCACTCAGCCAAGTACCTATAAAGGATCCTACTCCAAAACAAACCATAACCCACCCTATCTGATTGTATTCAAAATGAAGGTTCTCTCGCATGTATTTTGAGAGAAACGGAATTACCATTGTCCCGGTTCTGTTTATAAAGGTTATTAATGTCAAAATCCAAATTTCTTTTGGAAAACCGCTATAATTTTCGATGTATTTTTTTCTTAAGTCGCTGATCATTTTTTTATTTTTTTGGTGAAGTTATTTTTTTGGTGCCATCGCAAATGGGCAGAACTTGCCCTTATATACAAATCGCTTTTAATTTAAATAGTGAATTTAATCTTGTATAGACCTATGACATTTTAGGGCGTATATTTTATTTAAAATATGCACCTCAACACAGTCTATTTGGTAATCTTAATTAGATGAATCCTTGTTGAAAATAATGGTATTTACGACCACTTCTTTCATCCATTTAATCGTTTCGATTACACCAGTCTCTTTACAAATCATGTTGCAGTTTTGATGTCCCCACGCCAAATTATAAGGGGAATGATTGAATTCTCCTGTTTTTAGCTGATTGATATAAAAAAGGTTTATCTGGCTAATATCTTTTTCAGCATCTGACTTCTCGCCAGATTCAAAAAAGTTGATTAGAAAAGCCTCTGCACTTAACTTTTTCAAACAAAGAGGGCAAATAGTGTTTTGAACATTATCAATAATTCGCGTCTTATAAAGTCGGTCATTATTTGATAATTTTTGATTATTGCAGGCTGTAGTTATAGCCGTCATACGATGTTCAATCTCACTTTCCGTCATTCCTGCGCCTAATGCAATTTCCTTAGAATCATAGCAGAGTCAGAATAAATATTCTAATTGCAAGTGGCAGGATTTGATTGTAAAAAGAGGAGCATATTCAGCAACCCTGATTCCGGCACCTTTACAGTTGCTGGTATTAAAACCTAGAATAATTTTTTCTTCGTCTTTTGAAGATGACGATAATATTCTTGCAACAAAATGACCATCAATAGGCGCTGTTCTCTTTTCAGCTACAGACAACTTATTTTTGTAGGGATTAAACTTGTTCCATTGCGCTCTTGTCTCGTAATGCAAAATAGCATTAACACCAAGTTTTAACTTCTTGGCTTTCATTACAATTAACACATCAGGATTTGTGTAATAGTCGTCAGGACTTATGACAACGATGAAGCCACTTTCGAATTTTGACGTCAAAATAGAAATATCGAATAAATCAATGGATTCAAAAGGAATCAAAACGGTGCCGTTTCTATTGGCTCTATTTTGAAAAATCACATCATCATTCGCACTTCTTGTTTGTCCGGTCTTGTAAATTTTACTTTGCAGTAAAGGAGGTAGTTTAGGTAGTCTTTTTGCCATAGGTTAAGTTAGTTGGTTGTTAATTTTATTATAGATTTGGCAGCAATATCTTCTTTACATTCTTTAATTTAATTTTAAATATTCATAGTAAACACGGGGTTTTTTGATTAACTTTTAAGGATAATTTTCTAATTCACAGTTCTTTTTAAAAATTTGATATAATAATTCATTAATTTTATAAAAAACTAGCTATCAGTATTTTAACAAAAAGTCATTTTTTAAAAAGTAATAAATTTCAAGCAAACGTTTAAAATTTCATTGATTAACCAAACTTAAACATTTGTTAAATAAAAACAAAACTATTTTATTCACATCTTAAAATAAATGGATAATATTACTATTATGATGGACAATCTTATTATTATCTCGATCACTTACTTTAAGAAAATACTTTTACAAGCCCATAAAATTACTAGGAAGAATTTATTAAATCTTTGTAATGGATTATCTTATTATTAAACCAACATTAAAAAAGAAAACCATAAATATTCACACAAAAATTATTGGCTAAAATCTAAAGGCAAAAACTTTTTATATCTGCTGAATTCAATAGTACAGAATAATCAAAACCAACATCATAATCAACTAAAAAACAATATTATAAAACCTAATTTTCATAAAAAACATCTACTCCTAAAAAATAGTCAAGACGATTTTATTTATAATTTATAGATCATTCAAAAATCATTTTCTAATTAAAACAGAAGAAAAATAAAAATGTACTTTAGTAATAAATGCTTTTTATGTTCACATTAAATTATCATGGAAAGTTCAAAACAACACGATGAATTTCGGAAGGAAAAATTAATATCGCTGCCTAATAATGTTTGGCAAAAAGCAATTAAAGAAAATCCTGTATTAAGTCATTTATATATAACTCATATTGGATATTTCCCTAAAGCCACTTATTATTACAGAGAGCAAAAAAAAGGATGCACAGATAATATTCTAATTTACTGCGTACGTGGAAAAGGCTGGCATAGTGTGAATAACAAGCGTTTTGAAATTAGTCCAAATCAATTTTTTATAATTCCTGCAACAAATGAGCACATAATTTACGGAGCTGATGAACATGATCCTTGGACAATATACTGGGTTCATTTTAGCAGTCGTGAAATAGATGTTTTTAATAAAAGTTTCAATATTGGTTTGTTCGACGGCCCACGACAAATTGCCTGTAACGAAAAAGGAATAGAACTATGGCATACCATGTACCAAAGTCTTGAAATGGGTTATGGAAAGGAAAACATTACCAAAGCTAATTTATGTCTGTACCATTTTATTTCCTCCTTTTTATATCCTGATGTCAATGTAAATGAAAAAAAGCAGGACGAAAAAGACTTTATAAGCAACACCATTACTTATATGAGGAACAACTTTGCCGGAAAACTTACTTTAGAAGATTTGGCTTTAATAAACAATTTGTCACCTTCGCATTTTTCATTGCTTTTCAAAAAAAGCACTGGTATGGCTCCATTGGACTATTTTATTCACTTAAAATTGCAACACGCATGTTTATTATTAATAACCTCAGAGGTTAAAGTAAAAATTATCGCTGCTGATTTGGGGTATGATGATCCTTATTATTTTTCACGTCTCTTTAAAAAACACATGAAAGTATCCCCATTGCAGTATCGTTTTTCTCCTCAATCGAAATCATTGTAGCATTGTATCGGAAATACAAAAACAATAATGCTAAATTAAGTTAGCTATAAACTTTTTTCTTTTTGTTTTGATTATTGGGTTCTATTTTGGTTATACTACAACCTCGTTTACATCTATGAAGGTGTAAACTTATCATAAACTAGTAAATTATTTACTTTTAAAATTAACTAACAATCAAGAGCGCGTGTCTTTTTTTTTAACATAAACAACTGTAACAGCGTAAATTATATTTAATTTTACAATTAAATTATTAAAAAAAGTAGTACTTTTATCAGTAATTATATTCACTGCCTCAAATTCAAATTTTTATTAGGTAATAGCATCTCGGTAATTATTCTGTTTCTTAAAACTTAATAATATGGTTATAACTATACTTTGCAGGCATTCTGGTCAAACTGTTTTTCTATCTTATTTTTTAAGATATCCAGCACTATGCATTGAACTTATTAGTTTTATAATCTACTGTTTTAGAGATAAATTTAATCAATTCCACATTGTTCAGCATAAACTTCTTAAGTTAAAAAACTCATTTACAAGAAAACACATTTTTACTCTTTTAAGTAATCAATTTAGCATTGCTCCTATTTCCTCAATATCAGCACTAATTTCCTATACCTTGAAAATCAATTTTACAAACTATTCTTTTAGGAACAACTACTGTTTAGTTTATCAGATTTAAAAATCAGCAGAAAAAACCCATTACAACTCTTAAATAAAATCTCAAAATGAACCCTCAAGATAAAATCCTATTTATTCTAATCAAAAAATGTAACCATGAAAAAAATTATGAAAAAATTGTATTTACATCTGTTAATACTGTTTTTTCCAATCATAGTATTGGGACAAGCAGATCTTATGGAAAAACAAACCAATGAAGGAAATCATCTTACTGATTCTATTGAACCGATCATTCCTATCTCAAAACAATCGTTGTTAAGAGATATTGATGTGATTTTTAATTCTAGAATGGCCTACAACAGTTACTTCACTGATGGAAACCATGATATATCACATTTTAACGTTGATCAGCTTCGATTTGAAATCAAAGGAAAGATTCATGATAAAGTATATTTCAGATTTAGAAATCGCTACACTCGTGAGCCAGTTCCAGGAAATCTTGACAATATAAGCCGTGCGGTCGATCTTGCTTTTTTACGAATTGACTTATCGAAAAGAACCAATATCTCTATTGGAAAACTTTGCGCAGACTGGGGCGGATACGAATTTGATTTTAATCCCATTGACATCTTGACTTATAATGATGTTATCGAATATGCCGACAACTTCTTGGTAGGTGTCGGAGTATCGCATACCTTAGAAAACGGAAACCATTCCTTTTCATTTCAGGTCCTAAATTCAAGAACCAAAACGTATGAGGAACAATATGGAGCGAGTGCTCCTCCCAATATCGAAGCTTCAGAATTTCCTTTGGCTGCAGTAGCAAACTGGCGAGGGAAATTTTTTGGAGGAAAATTTGAAACAACCTACAGTTACAGTTTTTTTAATGAAGCACAAGGGGCTCACATGAACTACATTGCGCTGGGAAATAAATTTACGGCAAATAAATTAGTCGTTTATTATGATTTTCAATATCGTAACGAAGGCCTAGACCGTTTGGGTATTGTATCGAGCATCATTAGCAGCCAGTATCCTTATGCAGCACAAAAAGTAGTTTATCATGAAAACTGGCTAAGAGCTGAATATCTGGTTACACCTAAAATCAACTTGCTATTAACCGTTATGAACAGCAATCATTTATGGAAAGACAACCCTGATCCCAATGCAAATGATAAATTATCTACAAGCTGGGGTTTAATTCCAACTGTACAATATATGCCATTTAAAGACTTAAATCTAAAATTCTATTTGGCTTATACGGCCAGAAAATACAACTATACCAGCTATGCTGAATCGGCTTTTGGTGTAAAAGATTATACAACAGGTCTTTTGGCAGTTGGATTCATTGCTCCACTATTAGTATTATAACGTAATAGATATAAATAAAAAAATAAACCACTCTGATAGTAAAGCAGAGTGGTTTATTTTTTTTTACTTACATAAAATCAAAAGAAAGAAGTTTTTAACTGATAGAAATTTAGCCCTTTAAAAAGCTAACAGTATCTACTAAATTCTCTTTACTGATAAATGATGTTATATAATCATGAACTTCATTTTTTATTTCATCTCGAGTTGCAAATGAGTTTATATGAAACTCGTCGTCCTGATCAAGAATATGAATTATTTCAGTGTAGCCTTTAGTTATTAAACTTCCTTTTAATTTAATAATATTAAGTTGCTGATTTCCGTTTACATCCTTTCGGATTTTTAGTTTAATAGCTTGTTCCATGGTAATATTTTTATTTCATTATTACTATAGCTTGGGTTCTCTAAAAGTAATACTATTTATTAATAGAACATCATATTGCAAACACAAAATAAGGGTCCTTAACACTCAATTATCAATAAAACAATTTTTAAACTTCTACGCGAAGGTTTTAATTATAATTATTAAAATTTTAATAAAATTATCATCGATATTCTTTTGGCGAAATAAACAAACTTCAAAAAATCTATAGAACTCGCTTCATTATTTAGTGCATTTCTAAAAATTTTACCGCCATCCCATCTCTGGAGCTATATATTTTAATATAGAAGAAAGTATATGTACATTGTAATCAACACCTAATGTATTAGGAATTGTAAGCAACAATGTATCAGCTTCTTGAATCGCCTCATCTTTTTTTAACTCTTCAATAAGTTTATCTGGTTCTGCCGCATAACTCTTTCCGAAAATTGCTCGTTTATCACTTTCAATATTACCAAAACTATCAGATCCTCTGCCTTGATCGCCAAAGTAGTACTTGTCCTGATCTGTGACCAATGCAAAAATAGAACGGCTAACTGAAACTCTTGGTTCGCGATCATGTCCAGCTTTTTTCCACGCTTCCTTATACAATCTGATCTGCTCGGCTTGTTGAATATGGAAAGGTTTCCCGTTTTCATCATATTTCAGGGTAGAACTTTGCAGATGCATTCCGTTTTCTGCCGCCCAGACTGCAGTAGCATTAGATGCGGCGCCCCACCAGATTCTTTCGCGTAATCCTTCAGAATGTGGTTCCAAACGCAACAAGCCTGGCGGATTTGGAAACATAGGAAATGGGTTTGGCTCTGCAAATCCTTCTCCATTAAGCTTCTCTAAAAATTCTAGAGCTTTTTTGCGTCCCATATCTGCATCTGTTTCACCTTGCTCGGGTTCATATCCAAAAGCGCGCCAACCGTCAATAACCTGTTCTGGCGATCCTCTACTTATTCCTAATTGCAATCGTCCTTCTGAAATTAAATCAGCTGCACTGGCATCTTCAACCATATATAATGGGTTCTCATATCGCATGTCGATTACT
Source organism: Flavobacterium sp. LHD-80 (assembly GCF_030929605.1). Lineage (GTDB taxonomy): Bacteria > Bacteroidota > Bacteroidia > Flavobacteriales > Flavobacteriaceae > Flavobacterium. The sequence continues at coordinate 48,463 of NZ_JAVFVS010000014.1, read as the reverse complement.
CCTGTTCCAATTTCAATTTTACTAGTTTTAGCACCAATAGCAGAAAGTAAAGGAAATGGTGATGCGAGCTGTCGCGCAAAATGATGCACTCGGAAATAGGCGCCATCCAAACCAATTTCCTCTGCTGCAACAGCCAAATCAATTGACTGAAGCAATGTATCGCTTGCTGTCCTAGCTTTATAAGAAGGATGATTGGCCCAATGCCCAAACGACAAAAATCCAATTTTTTTCATTGATAGCATTATTTTTAGTTCTACTATCAAATATACGCATCATTATTAAGTGCGTATGCAAACTTTTTACAAAAAGTAATCATCAAATTACTCTAATGCTTTTTTATTACAAGTTCTAAGGCAGAAAACCATTCATCATACAGTGTGTCAAAATTCTCCTTTTCCCAACCATCATATTAAGTGAAATCTATTTTTGTTGTAGAATCATATTCAAATGAAATTCTTATTTAGACAATTCTAGTTGCTTAATTTTTACAGTCTTTACTGCAACTGGCTTTCCAACAGTTTCTGCAACATAGTCAGATCCTCATCGTCATTTAATTGTTCATTTTGATAAACAAGTTTGCCCGTAGCATCAATTAAAAAATACTGTGGAAAACTTACTACATTTAAGAGACTTTGTATTCTATCGCCTTGAACATAAGCAGGAAGATCGCATGTCTGCAACCAAGGCATTTGGTATTTATTCAAAGAATCAAACCAAATATCAGACTTCGCATCTGTTGAAATAGAAATTAACTGCAGGCCTTTCGATTTATATTTTTCATTAATCACTTTTAAAGTTGGGATCTTTCTGATACATGGCGCACAACCTTTTGACCAAAAACAAAGAAGTATAAGTTTTTTATTTTTAAAAGAAGATGGCAATTCAAAATGCTCTCCTTTGTCGGTTGAAAAAGAGAAATTTGGTAAAACATGGCCAACTGTAAGCGATAGCCTTTTATTAATGTATTGCCCAACTGATTTTCCTAAATCGCTTTCTTTCAAATTATTGCTCAACTTATTATAAGTAGCGTCAAGCCTTTCAGCAGAAACTGGATGATTACCATTTACTATTTCCTTATTGAAAAGATATAATGAAATGTAGGCATCAGGGTGTGATTCAACAAACTTTATCCTTTGAATCAGTAATTTTTCTCTCCAGTCTGAAATAATATTCCATAAGGAATCTTGCTTAGCTAGTTCTAAATGTTTACTTCTCGCATCGTAGTAAATATCAAAAGTCGCTTTGGCGCTATCTGCACTTGGTCTTGTCAAACGTCTGTATTCTTTTTGTTCTTCATTAAAGGGAATATTGAAAGATTGAAAATCGTTTAAGAAATCTTTCATATTTAGTTTCACGATATTAATTTTCATATCCTGCGCACCTATAAGTATAAAAAAATTTCCCACATATTTATTATCCTTCTGCACACTAAAATTAGCGGGTTCATAATCTTGCTTAATTTCACCAGATAAATAAAATTTGCCGTTTTTCTCTTTTACACTTATTGGGCTAAAAGATGAATTATTTGAAGAAAGCATAATTTCCGCTCCTTTATATTGAGCTGGAATAGTACCCGAAATCGAAAATTTATGCTGCGCGACCAATGGCACACAAAAAAATATCAAAAGGATTGATGTTGTTAATCTCATAATTGTAAATTTATTTAATGTCCCTTTATAGTTTTTTTTTTACGAAAGATGACCAAAATGTATTATAAAAAACAAAACGAGTTAAAATACATTAACTCGTTTTTGCTTTAGCTTCTTTAAAATGATGAAGCCATTTATTCTATTGCTTTATTTCTTAAACTTAAATTTAGGGGCAAAATAAAACAGAATTTAGATTTTACTCTCATCATCAACAGCATCCTGCCATTTATCCCAAACCTTAGTTGCAGCATTATAGCCATCATAACCATAATTCTGACTTAATTGACCTTTGATGTTAGGTTCAATAGCAAGTTTGAAAGGAATTGGCCAATAATTATTACGCTTGTCCATAGTATAGAATTTTACACCTGGTTTAAGCGCAATTCCATTTGGATATTTGTTGTAAAGTGTGTAATGAACAATACGCTGCCACCAATAACTTCCTCCAGTTGCATCTTTCCCTGATTGTTTGTCCCAAGTTGCTTTATTATAGGTGTTACCCCACTCATCTGGTTTTCCGCTCATCGCCAAGCAGTGCGAAATACGTTTTAACTCTACATTTCTCCATTCTTCCATATAAAGCTCTCTTCCTCTTTCTGCACAAATATCACCAATAGTTACAGTTGTATACATTTGTGAAGCTTTAGCTCTTGCTCTTACAACATTCACATCCTGGGCCGCTCCTGTAGCATTACCTTGGTAAAAACGAGCTTCTGCACGTAATAAATAAGTTTCTGCTAGACGATAAATGTACAAATGTGCACTTGCTCCTGCCGTAGCTCCCTGAAAATCATTTGCTGCTGGATTAGCTTCCGCTACAACATCATGATAATAGATTTTATAATGAGGAAAATCATACCAATCACGAATAGAATCTGTTGCTAACAATTTACCAGCTGCATCTTTCATTCTGAAATTTTGTCCCGCCCATGTAGCACTTCCACCTGCTCCAGGAGCGTATTTAAGGTCTTCCATATTCACCCAGTTACCAACAGTACTGTTGTGTCTAAGATCTTGCTTGTCCTCAACACCGTTTACAACCCACATAGGATGTTGCGAATAATAAGAACCACTTATTGTACCAATACCACGTCCTAAAGCTCTTTGGTAATCATACTTTGCATTATAATTTGTTTTGTCAGTCAATGGAAAACGCGGTGCTGCAGTTTTACCATCAGGAGTAATCAAATTGGCATCGTTCCAGTTTGGCCCAAAAATTCTCATTGAGGCAAATGCTAAAAATGATTGTGCTCCTCCGTTTGGTGCCACTAAAATTGCTTCAGTATTAGCAACAATTACTTTGTTCTCAGGTCTATGCAAATCCCAAATTACATTTCTCGTAATAGGCCATGCAGTAGGATTTCCCCCTGGATCAAAAATTCCTAAATTCCCTTGTACCAAAGAGTAACCTGATCCATTAATCAAAAGGTTAGCTTGTGCCTCAGCATCAGCAAATCTTCCAGAAGCCAAATAACACTTAATTAACAATTGACGACAAGCGCCTTTGCTCACCATACCAACATATCCTATTTTTGACTGCTCTGGAACCCATTGTACAGCTTTCTCCATATCAGCCGTAATCATTTCAATGATAGCTTCTTTTTTTGTAGAATAATAGCTCTGTTTTGGTACTTCCAAGATTTTAGTGATCAACGGAATATCACCAAACTGATACACTAGATTAAGATAACGGTATGATCTGTGAAAATAAGCTTGTCCGATATATTTATTTTTAACCTCTTCAGATAAAGTTTTTATATTACCAATGTAAGTTAATACTGTATTCGCATTCTTGATACCGGTATATGCTTCAGTCCAAAGGAATCCAAGATAAATTGATTCACCTCCGGCATCTCTTCTATATATATCTGTACCAGCTGAAGGAACTATATTCGCAGCATAATCAGCGATGTTACTGCCTGTATCTGTTTTTCCATATTGCGCCATGTCAGAGAAAAGATATTCCGTACCAATAGGCACGCTCACACCCGAAAAGTTGTAGTGAACGTAATTATTACGAAGCTGTTTATCACACTGTGCTAATGTAGCCTGCAAACCAGCTTCTGTTGTAAACGTAGTCTCTGGGTCATAAAATGAAAGCGGATCCGCATCAAGGAAATCTTTTGAACAAGAACTGGACAATACAGCCAATAGTACAAAAGGCACCAGTCTTGAAATTTTATTATTTATATATTTTTTCATTGTTGAATAATTTTTAAAGTTGGAAATTAAAACCTAAATTAAACTGTCTTGTAGCCAATCCTCCTGTTTCTGGATCTCCAAAATATTTCCATTCTTTAGAAGCAGACCATGTTGCCGCATTTTGAACAGAAGCATAAATTTTAATATTTTTAATATGCGCGCGATCTAAAAGATCTCTAGGAAGCGTATAAGCTATCGAAATGTTATCTAAACGCACAAAACTGCGATCATACAATCTTCCTGGTGCAACTGGAGCACCGGCAGGTCCTTTAGCGTCTAGACGAGCCCATTCGTTTGTTGGGTTGTCAAGTGTCCAATACGGATTTACATATGGATTAAAGTTAAATTTATACAAACTGCTATCGTTGAAAGTGTTCATATAAATTGAACTAAGTGATTTTCCTCCTGCATAAGAATACATACTGATTCCTAAATCCCAGTTTTTGTAAATCTTAAAATCATTGCGTAAGGTCCATTGTACTGGAGGCGTTGAATTTCCAATAAACTGTTTGTCTTTTTCATTATAAACTGCTTTTTTATAAGCAACACCATCTGAATCAACTGCATCTACATCATCTGCTGTATAGCTGTTTTGAACTTTTGGATCTCCAGGACGCTGTCCATATCTTTGAGCTTCTTTCCACTCATCTTTTTGCCAAATTCCTGTTACTTTATAATCCCAAATTTGAGAGATCGGTCTTCCTATAAACCATCCATTAGTTGAATCATCACCTTCTTTTTTCCCAATAACATTACCAGCAGCATCCTTAATATCAACCATATTGCCATATAATGACACAATTTTATTTTCGTTATAAGAAATACCGAATGTAGTACGCCACTCAAAGTTTGGTTTTTTCATATTAAGTGTGTTAATACTAAACTCAAAACCTTTATTTTGAACTTCTCCAAGATTGGTTGCAATAGATGAGAATCCAGTGAAACCAGGCAACGATTGACTCATAATCATATCATGAGTAGCCGTTTTGTAAAGATCTAAAGTAGCTGTAATGCGATCATGTAAGAAACCTAAATCAAGACCAATATTTGTTGATGTTGTTTTTTCCCATTGCAAATTTGGATTTGCCATACGGTCAAGTGATAAATACCTCATCTCAAGCGCTTTTCCTGAAGCATCTAAATACCCCATTGTACCATTATTTACTAAGTTTGCCAAAGAAATGTACGGATCTGCAAGCGATCTGTTACCATTTTTACCCCAAGACAAACGCAATTTACCAGTGCTCATCGCATCCCATTTAAACCAATTTTCATTCTTGAAGGTCCATGCAACACCAAAAGAAGGGAAAACTGCATAAGGATCTGAAGCTCCAAATGCTGAATATCCATCACGACGAACAGTCGCCGTAAACATATAACGATTATCAAATGAATAGAAAAGTCTTGCCATCAATGCATCTGCCGTTTCATGTGTATCGTTTGATCTAAGTACGCTATTTGCCAATGTTGCAGTATTAACATTGTGAAATCCTAAAGCATCTGAAGGTTGAATATTATTGGCATCCATTCCATCTGACCAAAAGCGACGTTCCTCAGCTTCTTGAACAAAAGTTGCAATGATGTGGTGCTTTTCTGCAATCGTATAATCCCATGCTAATGTATTGTTCAAGTTATAATCAAACCTCATTTCATTATTTCTAACTGCTCCAGTAGTCGCTGGTGCCCAGTTTGGATTTTGTGTCGATCTGAAATCACGTCTGTGAAAAAACTGATAACGAGGCGCGATATTAAATGAATATGTAATACCTAAAGGCAATGTAACTTTTGTATTGAAAACCGAATTCAATGTAACATAACCTCTCTCCTGCTCAATAAATTGGCGGTCGTAGTAATAATTATAATTCTGTCCTGAAACGTTTTTCCCCATTGGCTGCCTCTCATACTTGCCGTTTGCATCTATAAAAGTTCCGTACGGGCTGGTTCTCATCATATTATTTTGACCAGACGCTGTTCCAAGTTCTGGAGTAATATCTCCATCTGTTCTATCTTGAAAATTAACGTTTGCACTAAAGTCAAGCCAATCTGTAATTTTAGCGTCAACTTTCATATTTGAACGAGCTGATTTATAATCATTTCCAACAATAGCACCTTCTGAAGTTAAATAACCAAAAGACATGTAATAGTTAACCTTGTCGCTTGCCCCAGAAATACTTAAATTATTGTCATGATTAATTCCTGTTCTGAATGAGCTATTGCTCCAATCATGTGTTTTATCAGCAAGGAAATTTGCCATTAACGAAGGATCAAAATTCAATCCTAAACGTGTTCCCCATACTTCTTTACTGCTTTTTCCAGCTGTTTGAGTAGCTGGCTGATACGCTAACCATTGCGCTTCAGTAATACCCCATTTTGCCAAATCATTTGGACTTGAAAAATATCCAGGCTTACCATTAGCAACAGTTCCTGCTATCCATGCTTCGTATTGCTTCGTTGTTGGGTTAACACCATAAGTTTGAGCAGTTTCCCAATCTTCACGATATTTTAAATATCCTTCTGGAGAATACACACCACGATAAGCGCTCTTGTTGCTAATTGTTGTGTTTGTAGTAAAACTTACAATAGGTTTACCTGTTTTTCCTTTTTTAGTTGAAATAAGAATTACCCCCGCAGCCGCTCTCGATCCATATACAGATGCAGCCGAAGCATCTTTTAGGATATCAAGTTGCTGAATATCATCAGGATTTATTTCTGATAACTCACCATAAAACTGCATTCCGTCTAAAATAATAAGCGGTGAATTATGAGGACCACCTGATTTTTGATCATTCCCTGTATACACAGAAGTCTGTCCACGAATCTGGATGCTTCCACCTCCTTTTGCCGAAGGATCATAACCAACTCTTACACCTGGAGTACCTCTTAAGATGTCCTGAACTGTCTGCGGGTTTTGGTTTGCAAGTTTATCTGGCGTTACTTGAACAATTGCTCCAGTTAAATCCTTTTTCTTCATTTTACCGTAACCTACTACTACAACCTCATCTAATGAAGTAGTAGCTTTTTTCATTTTTACAGTAATTGAAGCTTCGCCTTTTGCGCTAACTTCGGCAGTTACATACCCTAAATAAGATACCACTATTACTGCATTGTCATTATCTACCTTTAAAGTAAATTTTCCGTCGAAATCTGTTGAAGTACCATTTTTACTTCCTTTTTCTAAAACTGAAACTCCTGGCATCGGCATGCCGCTTTCATCAACTACTAGTCCCTTGATGTTTTTTTGAAAGTCTGCATTTTGATGTTCTTTTGCACTTTTAGAACTAATTGCGTATCCATCAATCTGAGTTAAAGAAAGCAATGCACAGAGCATTATCATTTTCTTTTTCAAACTAAATACCGATACACAATCAGGACCATTTTTAATCCTAATAAAATTTGTCATTTTTGGTTCTACTTTTTGGTTAATTAATTAGTTAGTGTGAATCACTGCGACTAAGGTGGAATCGATTAGTGATCTGCTGTGCAAAATTGGATAATAATGGTTCTGAGGAGGGGTAATAAAATACATTTTTGGGGATACTATAGTCTTGCAGATGCAATTCAACTCGTTTTTTGCCTTAAAAAAATGGCATCAATAAAAAAAAGCAGGAAAAATTACATAATATTCAAACGAATTAAAATCAAGGCTAAAAAGGGATATCAAATCAGGTTTATTTTCAAAAAACAAAAAGCATTATTCGGTAGCCCGATTTTATCAAAAATATAAATCATCAAAATTGGTGCATAGCGTCTTTCAAACAGCAACACTGTGTAACTATCACACTTATAATGAATACTGTTTTGACAACAAATAGTCTAAAAACAAAAAAAGCTAAATCTTTCGATTTAGCTTTTTACTATTTAATGGATGGCAATTACTTATTTCACATCAAACCAAAGTTTGGTAGTAAGAAGGTCTTTTCCTTGAGCCGCAACTGCTGCCTGATAACTAACTCCGTTTAAAGATTGTTCTGTACCTGGATAGAAGAAACGCGAAGGCAATTGTCCATCTAGAACCGTAGCAGGCCCAGCTTTTAATACTGGAAAATCAAGTCTTCTCCATTCTGTAAATGCATCAAGGCCTTGCCCGTAGAATGCAATCCATTTTTGAGTACCAATTGATTTTGCATAATTAGAAGCATCATATTTTACAGTTGCTTGATTTAAATAATTAGCAATAACTGTAGCATCTGTAATTCCGAATTGATTGAAAGATGCTGTGATAGCACTTTTATAAAGCTGTTCTGCATTTCCAGAAATATAACCTCTAGCCACTGCCTCAGCAAGATTAAACAATGTTTCTGAATAAGAAGCAATTACAGCCGGTGATGTTGAAGTCAGGAAATAAGTTCCTGGTTTTGATGTTTTTGCAAAACCTTGGCTATTTGCATCACTATTTGACAATCCGTTTGCTCCTCCAACATATTTCCCTACACTTGCATCTGATGGCAATTGTGCATATACAGGTAAACGTGGGTCAACTAACTCATTTAATTTATCAACCATAGTTTTTGAAATACGATAATCATCTCGAGTTTCAAACCATGCCGAAGCTGGATTTTGCTGAGGCGAACTGATGTATGTAAACTTAAAAGTATCATTATTACTGCTAAGTACTCCAGCTGCATCGCTTGTCGCATCAATTGCTGCCTGTTTTGCTAAAGCAGGTTCTCTATCTGAAATTCTTAATGCAATACGCAAACGAAGTGAATTTACCAGTTTTTTCCATTTTTGAATGTCTCCTTTATACACTAAATCTCCTGTAACTGCTCCATTTGATGCATTTAATAAAGACTGAGCTTGTTTTAAATCTTCAAGCAATCCTGTATAAACCTCTTTTTGAGTATTATATGCTGGCGTTACTTTTTGACCTGCTTCTTTATACGGAATACTTCCGTAAGCATCCGTCAGCAATAAAAATATCCAAGAACGCAATGTTAATGCAATTCCTTTATAGTTTGAATTTGCCTGTTCCGCCGGAAAATTAATAATCGTGTTCAAATCTGTAACCAAAGTTGCATATCCTGTATTCCATAAAGAGGTGAAAGAAGTATTAGATACATCATATCGATCTGGTTCAGTATACTGGATTTTAGCCCAATGCTGTACAAACAATAAAGACGAGTCAAAATTATTTGTTGACCCCCAATATAAATCGGCGCCCTGTTTTAACGTTCCTGTCAACAGATAAGGTGCCAACGGTGTTTCGGTTGCATTTGGATTTTTATTAATTTCATCCAAAGTATCGCTGCAAGAAACCGAAGCTAGCGATAGTGCAAACAGCGTTATATATGATAGTTTTTTTAACATGATTCTGTGTTTTTAAAATTTAAGATTAACATTAAGACTGTAATTTCTCGTCGTTGGTAAAGCTAAACTCTCCAACCCTTGAGCATTTCCAGTATTGAAAGCTGTTTCAGGATCAATATTTGGTGCGTCTTTATAGATAAAGAACAGGTTACGACCAACAGCAGTAATACTTGCTCCTTGTAATCCAAGTTTTTTAGCAAATGCTTTATTGAAATTATATGCCAGTTTTATCTCTCTCATTTTTACAAAAGTTGAGCTGTAAATGTAGGCCTCGCTAATGTTGTATGATGCTTTGTAATACTCCTGCGCACTAAGCACTGAAGTGTTTTTTGTTCCATCGGCATAAACTCCGTTAAAGATCATACCGTCATCATATACTGTTGCACCACCCGGAGCAGCTGCACCTGCTGGCAATAACGTTTTTGTAGTACCAGAAATATAGTAGTTTAATCCACCATTCGCAGCATCACGACCTGGCATTGTTTGAGCTAAAACTCCTGTATAATTTCCTGTTCTATTTGTTCCAGAAAAAAGTTCTCCACCTACACTTGCATCTACAAGGAATGACAATTCAATATTTTTATACGTCAAAGTATTGGTTACACCTGCTAAATAATCTGGAGTATAATGTCCTAAAACTTTCTTTGCTGGATCAGCTTTTGGCAATCCATTTGCTCCAACTACAATATTTCCGTTTGCATCACGCTGATAAGCTGTTCCGTAAAGTGCTCCATAAGCTTGCCCGACAGATGCTAACACATCAACTCCTCCAGATGTACCAATTGTGTAGTTCTGAATTTGTTTGTCATAATCCAGAATTTTTACTTCACTGATATTTCTTGAATAATTTACACCAATATTCCATTTGAAGTTTTCAGTTTGAACCGGAGTTCCATCTAACTGAATTTCAATACCTTGATTATTAATTTTTCCTGCATTGATCAATTGTGAATTATAACCACTTGAAGCTGTAGTTTTTATCTCTAAAATTTGATCAAAACTATTTGTATTATAGTAAGCAGCATCAAAATGCAATCTGTTTTTCCAGAAAGAAGCTTCTAAACCAACTTCAGATGAACGAGTCGTTTCTGGCTTCAAGTTCTCATTCAATTTCTTTTGAGAAGAAGTTTGAATCGGATTTCCGTCGAATGCTGTCTGAAAATTATAAACTGTTGATAATTGATAAGGATCAGCATCATTTCCTACTTCAGACCAACCACCACGCACTTTTAAGAAATCAAGCGTATTGCTTTTAATATCCAAAGCATCAGTTAAAACTAAACTTCCATTAATAGAAGGATAAAAATAAGAACGATTACTACTTGGCAAAGTTGACGACCAATCGTTACGAGCCGTTAAGTTTAAAAACGCATAATTTCTGAAACCTAATTGTGCCGAAGCATATGCACTGTAAACTCTCAATCTAGATAATGTGTTTGATGACGTTAACGGATCTCTTGAATTTGTCAAAGTGTATAAATCTGGTACAGCTAAACGCGGCGCTTTTTGATAGTTGTTTGCATCACTGTGGTTACGAATATTGAATCCACCAAGAGCATCTAAACTAAAATCATTATTCAGTTTTTTAGTGTATTGCAGAATTCCTTCTGTATTTTGTTCATTTACAGTATAAGCATCTTCTGCATAAGACCCAAACGGAGTTCCGTTTGTACCGTATTTAATTGTGTATTTTCTACGATCGTTATAATAATCAACTCCTGTACGGAATCTAAAATTAAGTCCGTCGATAATTTTTACATCTAAATGAACATCACCAATTATACGATTACGTTGCTGGCTTGTAGTATTATAATAAGCATTCCAATATGGATTGCTATAGTAGCTGTTATTCCAGTTTTGGTTCCAATTTTTATCTAATTGATCAATATCAACCTGACGCCCGAACCAAAGAAACTGAAGCATTACTCCCGCTGCACGTCCACCTGATGGGCCTCCTGGCAATGCTGGAGCATTTGTAGTAATATAATTTGCAGTAACACCAACTTTAATATTTGGAGATATTTGGTAATTCGTGTTCACACTGAAGTTTGTTTTATTTACTTCACTATTTGGCACTGTACCTAATTGTTTTTGGTTGTTTACTCCTAAACGAAAATCTGATTTGTCATCTGATTTAGCAATAGAAACGCTATTATCATAAGTAAGACCTGTATTAAAAAAGTCTTTCACATTATTAGGATGCGCCACAAAAGGCACTGCAACACCATTAGAGTAAAATTGCGGAATCAAGCGTCCATCCATTTTAGGTCCCCAGCTTTCGTCAACTCCGTCGTTAACACCGCCTCCTTTTCCATCAATATAACTGAATTTTCCGTTTGAACCTTGACCAAATGTATTTTGATAACTCGGCAAAGTACTAACTTCAGAAACTGTTATTCCAGAGTTAACAGTAATCCCAAGTCCTTTTTGACCTTTTCCAGATTTTGTTGTAATAAGAACAACACCATGTGCTGCACGCGATCCGTAAAGTGCTGCCGCGTTAGGACCTTTTAATACCGTTAATGTTTCAATATCTTGCGGATTTAAATCGGAAATTGCGTTTTTGAAATCTCTCGTTGCGCCTCCAGCATTCAACTGTGAATTGTCTACAGGAATTCCGTCAACAACAAATAACGGCTGATTATTTCCTGCAATAGAAGTTTCTCCACGAATAATAATACGTGAAGATCCCATATCTCCTTGAGAATTAGTAATACGAACACCAGCTAATTTACCACTAAGACTGTTTAAAAAGTTCGTCTCTTTAGTATCTGATAATTCCTTTCCTTTAACTGCCTGAGTAGTATATCCTAATGATTTCTTTTCTTTTGTAATACCTAGCGCAGTAACTACAACTTCTGAAAGCACATTCTGTTCTGCAGTAAGATCAATAACCACAGCATTTTGATTCACAACAACCTCGGCTTTTTTATAACCTAAATAACTTACGATAAGTGTGTACGGAAATTTTTGTCCTGTCTGGAAAAAGAATTTTCCATCTAAATCTGTTACTACTCCGTGTGTAGTGCCTTTAATGTTTACCGAAGCACCAATTACAGGCTCCTTTGTAACAGCATCTACTACTGTTCCTTCAAGTTTTGACTGGATTAAAGGTTTAGTCTCTTGAGCCCTAAGCCCTATGGAAATCAATAAAATGCATAACCATGCATATGTATTTAATTTTTTTTTCATTACTTTGTTTTAGTTTAATAAATAAGGTGACCCGAAAACGGATTTTCCGTCCTCGCTGTCCTTATAGAGATGAACAATTTCTTTTAAGCTTCACCATTTCTGCTGCAACAGAAATGGTTTTTTATTTACTGCACATTCGTTTTTTCATTTTCTTTTTTTCTTTTTTGATTATTACTATTTGACTTGGATTTTTGCAAGATTTCATTCTGCGATTACGAATTTATCTTGTGCTATATTTTGTGATTTTGAGATTCAAGAATTCTTAAAAAACGTCAACTTCAAAAAGAAAATGGTTTAAAGACGTTCTTGTCTACTCAAAATAAAATGTATTAAATGCCTATTTTACTGGGTTATTTTTAAACTCTACTAATTTGATAGAACAAAAGTAAATTAAAATTTCTAATTCAAAAATTTTAAAGGTTTTTTTTGAGAAAAAATTGTTAACTATATTGATTTCGGAATTTTAATCAACTAAAAACAAGGCGGTTAGTAATTTGCCTCTTTTTTAACATTTTATAAGAATTTTACTAATTTAACAAAATGAAAATCTAAAATTGAGAAGTTCATTAAAATCTTTTAAAGATAAAAAACAACAACTACAAAGCATTTTAAAAACAAAAAACAGCTAAGAATTCAGGTGAACTCTTGGCTGTTTTTGTTAATTTTAAAGGAACAAATAAGGGTAAATATTGTCTTCTAATTGTATAATTTATCGAATAAATCTGGTGAAGCTTTTAAGTATTTATCCTTCCCTACTTCTTCATTCCATTTTTTTGAAATAAACTCGCTTAATTGCAATCTGGAATCAATTCCTTTAAACGTCGGATTCACTTTCCATCTCGGTTTGTCTTTCCAGTTAGCATTAATATAACTTATCGCTTTCACCGTTTTCGGATTATCATTTATGGTTTTAAAAAAAGGAACAAACCATTCTTCCCAAGCTAATTTTGCCTGTTCAGGATTTGAAAGTTTCATTTCTTTGGTTAATCCTGTATTTCCTTTTGGATCTTTTTCCCAGTCGGTTACTGTCGGTGCAGCTTCGCAAATAAAAACTGGCTTGCCTTTTAATTTTGCGAAAGCGATCATATTTTCCTGTTTGTAATTATTGAAGAAAGAGAAACCGCACCAATCGACATAATCATCACCTGGATACCAATTTTCTAAATCTTGTAAGCTGCTTTCAAAACCTTTTGACTGCCAGACATAAGCAACATTTGTAACGCCTTGTTGGTCTAATTTATCTTTAATATGCCTAAATGCATTGATATAAGCCACTCTTTCATAACGATTCCACGGACCGTCAAATTCAAAACCAATACGCAGAAAAACAGGGCGTTTTCCTAAACTTTTGAAAAACTTTCCCATTTTGAGAATGTACGAATCTAACTCACCGCTAGCAATTTTTTCTTCATTATCAATAATTGCCAAACCAATTGCTAAAGCCGAGTTTTTAAAATCTTCGTCTCCCAACACAATCGACATATTTTCTGGGCCATCGCCCCAATCTGCCGTTTCAAAAATTCCATTTAAACCCGAATAAGTAAAGGAATGTCCATCAAATTCTTCTGTTAATCCAGGCATAATATCAGTATACATGGTAAATCCGCCCGGTGCTGGAAAATGATCTAGATAACCATTTTTATCTTTTTCTGTTCCGCCTAATGCATCATTTTCCTGACCAATAAAAAGAATAACTTCTCCATCCTCAGGCTCAAATTTAGCATGTTTTTCTTCTTTTAAATCTGCAGTTTTGGACGCATTTTGCTTACATCCAAACATTAAAAAAGAAAGTCCAATAAAAAAATATCTTAATTTCATAAATCTAAAATCTAAAATCAACAATCTGAAATTTTGTACTCAAACCAATCAAAATCGGCATATCTAGAATTGGTTGCCAAATCCTGACAGCACAATCCCACTAAACAACCCGTAAAAGCCGGTCGATAACGTTCACTTTCATCACGAACATAATCATCAGATAAAATACTCATATCGAGTTTTTCTCCAATTTTTTCAAAATTACTTCCATCCTTACTAAATCGAAATTGCAATCTATCATAATTAATTGTCGCTCTGAGAAAAACTTCTTCAATTCCGGAAACGGTGATAATCTCTTTTTGTTCAATCATTTTATAATTACAGCAACTGACTATAGATAGCACTTTTTGACCACCACTTTTTGTAATATGAAGATAATGATAGTGCCCTGTATTATAATACAAAATCAAACCTGCCAAATGCTGAAACTTGAGGGGTTCAAAACGCACTGATGTTGTAATTTCAGCCTTAAAATGTTCTAAACGTCTTGCTACTAAAGCTTGAGTGTGTGTTGAAGTAAGCGATTCTTTTCCTTTTAGTCTCAAGAAACCAGGATTTTCTGTTAACGAAATCCAATCTTCTGTAAGCGGAATTCGTAAAGTTTGAAAATCTATCGGCAGTATTTCCGAATCAAAATCTTCTCTTTCGCTATTTTCTTGAAATGAAACTTCGATCAAATTAGGAAGCGGAATTTCTAAACGAGGCAAACTCGAACCGGAATTCAGGTACGGCCAATCTTCTTTCCAAATAATTTCTTCAATTGCAGTTTCTCTTCCCAAAATACATCTTCCTTGAACTGAAAGCGGACGACTGACTAAAAATACAACATACCAATCTCCGTTTTGAGTTTCTACAAGCGATGCATGCCCCGCTTTTTGCAATTCATATTCCGGTGAATTCCGAGCCGTTAATATGGGGTTTTGTGGATGTGCTTCATAAGGTCCTGTAATATTTTTAGAACGCATAACAGTTTCTGCGTGGCCATATTCGGTTCCACCTTCAGCCAGAATCAAATAATAATATCCGTTTTTTTTATATAAATGAGGCCCTTCTGTAAATCCTAAATTTGTCCCTGAAGTTAAATAGAAGATTTCTCCAACTAATTTCTTTTCGTCTGTATCATACTTTTGAAGTTCGATGCCTCCAAAAAATTTCCCGTTTCTATGATCGACCAGCATATTGGTGTACCAAGTCGAATTGTCATCATCATGAAAAAAAGACCCGTCAAAACCAGCTGATGTCAAATAAATTGGATCGCTCCATTCGCCTAAAATATCATTAGTCGTAACTACGTAATTTGGTGTGTCTTTCCACACGCCATCAAATGATTTTACATTGGTGTAAACCAGATAAAAAATTCCGTTTTTATACGATAAACATGGCGCCCAAACACCACAGGAATCTGGAACTCCTTTCATATCCAATTGCGAAATCCGATTGAGCGGATGCGCAATAACTTTCCAGTTTTTCAAATCTTTTGAATGGTGAATCTGGACGCCCGGAAACCATTCAAATGTTGAGGTTGCTATGTAGTAATCGTCTCCAACTCGGCAAATAGAAGGATCTGGATTAAAACCTTTTAAAATTGGGTTCTGAATCATATTTTTCTATTTTACAAAATCGGTTTCTATTTGTTCCAATGATTTTCCTTTGGTTTCAGGCAGAATTTTTAATAAAATAATGAAGCCAATTAACGCAATAGTTCCAAAAATTAAAAAGGTTAAAGCATTTCCTAAATTTGATAATTCCCAAGGAAAAACCTGCTGTACCACCCAACTTGCAAAGCTATTGACGAAACCAATTACGCCAATTGCCAAACCTCTATAACGATTTGGAAATAATTCTGACAATAAAACCCACATTACAGGCCCTAATGAAAAGGCAAAACAGCCAATAAATCCCATGACACCAATTAATACCAAAACGGCATTCATTTCGGTCGCATTTTCGAGAATTATACCCTCATTTTTTGCGTAAGTCTGATCTCCTAAAAGGGTTTTCATTTCATTTTTGAACGCAATATCATTTTCGTAAACTTTATCTGCAATTGGTATTAATTTATTTTGAATTGAAATATCAAACTTTGAAATTTCCTGTTTTGTTAATTGATATTTAGCCTCTTTAAATCCGTAAGCGCATAAAGCCATACTAATTGCAATTCCGGCAACGCCAATTAACAACAAAGGTCTTCGTCCCATTTTATCAATTAAAAACATGGCGACAATCGTAAAAACAACGGTTATAAAACTCAATAAAACGCCGGAAGAAAACGAAGCGTTATTGCCAATACCTGTTTGTTTAAAAATGGATGTTGCATAAAAATAAATGGCGTTGATTCCTGTAATTTGCTGTAAAACACCAATTACCAATCCTACGGTAAAAACAAATTTTAATGCAGGTTTAAAAAGATCTTTTAATTGTACTTTTTCAGTGCTCTGTTTTTCTTCACTTAAACTTTCTAGAATATTCTTAGTTTCAATTCCCGCTTTTTCACTTCCGTGCATCGCAACAAGTACTTTTTGTGCTTCGAAATCCCTCTTTTGAGTAAATAACCAACGCGGACTTTCGGGCACAAAAAATAAAAGAATATAATAAACAATCGAAGGAATAAGCACAATACCAAGCATCCAGCGCCATACATTTTCTTCAGTTAAAAAACTGGTTTGGCCAGAAGTATGCAAATAATTGAAATAATAATTACTCAAAAAAGCAGCAAAAAAACCAAGAACAATATTTAATTGCTGAATAGAAACGAGTTTGCCTCTGCTTTCTGCGAGTGAAATTTCGGCAATATAGGTCGGTGCAATTACTAAAGCGATTCCAAATGCAATTCCGCCAATCATTCTAGCGATATACAGCATTTCATAATTTATAGTAAAAGCCGATAAAATAATAGATAAGACATATAAAAATGCAGCAAGAATCAGTAATTTTTTTCTGCCAATAATGTCGCTCAAACGCCCAGAAATCAACATAGCAAACATGGCGGTAAAAGACGGCGAGCTTACTACCCAGCCCGTTTGAAAATCATTCAAATTAAATTCGGGACCAGCGTATGACATTACTCCGGAAATAATTCCGGCATCAAAACCAAACAAAAATCCTCCTAAAGAAACTATAAAGGCTACAAATATTGATTTTTTCATTTAAAAGTATGGTTGTTTTTAATTTATAAATACACTTGAAAAAGCGTTTCTATATCATTTTTTTAATTATTTATTCTTTGTCTGAAGGATATATCAATCCGATTTCTTTTCGAACCGAATCTACTATTGCCATCAAATCTAAACTATTTTGATGCGACCATAATTTGCTTTCGATCTGCTTTTTTTTCAAACAAAAATGGCATTCTTCAATTTCATATGTAAAACCCTTCCCTTTTGTTGGAAGCGCATAATCTACTTTATGATTGTTTCGTACTACAGAATAAGATTGCGCTTCATGCCAAATCGAATTTATAGTAATTCTGCCTTCTAACCCGCTAATAGTCGCTTCCATGTTAGAAGGCGATACAAAACTGCTGTGCAAAATTGCCTGAGCCGTTTTATATTGCAAAATCATTGAAGTCTGTGCATCTGCTCCCGAATCAAAAAAAGATGCAAGAGCCATTATTTTATCAGGTCTTCCTAAAATCGCGTACACTAGAAATAAAGGATAAATTCCCATATCCAACAAAGAACCTCCTGCTAAATTTAAGTCGGTCATTCTTTCATTTAGTTTTTGTACCGAAAAGGCAAAATCAGCATTGATGTATTTTATATCGCCAATTTCTCCTTGCTTTATTTTTAGAAGAACTTCTCTAATCGACGGATTAAATCGCGTCCATAAAGCTTCCATAAAAAAGCAATTGTTGTCTTTTGAAGCCTGAACCATCCGAAAAGCCTGAGCGTAATTTACAGCAATTGGTTTTTCGCACAAAACGGCTTTTTTTGACTGTAATGCTTTTATAGTCAAACTAGCATGTAAATCGTGTGTGGTAGCAATATAGACAATTTCTACTTTTGCATCGTCAAACAGCGCATTGTAATCATCGTAAAAAAATAATGCGTTATACGTTGCCGCAAAAGTTTTTGCTTTATGCAAATCTCTGGAAGCCACAGCATACAGTTCAGCCTCTTCAACCAAAGCCAAATCTTTTACAAACTGATGGGCAATATTTCCTAAACCTATAATTCCCCACTTTATACGACTATCACTCATTTTGCTATTCTTTCAGTATTCGCTCTTCGACAACTTCCGAAGTTGAAAATTTATAACGCATATTTCGATACACGCAGATGTCTGTAATATCTTCTGGCGTTCCTTTTGGAATCGCTCTGAAATTAGTAGATATTCTATCTTTTTTAACTGGCATGACTCTATGAAAACAATGTCCGTGCAAAAAGATTACGGTTCCTTTTTTAGGTTTATATACAAATTGCCCTTCCAAATCTTCATCGGGTAATCCTATTGGCAAAACTCCTTTTTGATGTGCTTTTGGCATAATAACAATTTCACCGCCAGTTTCTTCAGAAATATCATGCGTATAAACCAGTCTGTTTAAATTGAATTTGGTTTTATCCTCGGGAGGACAATCCTGATGCCAGGCCTGGCCTTTGCTTCCCGCTTTAGAAAACATCATCATGCAATATAAATTTGCCCATTTTTCTCCAAGCAGAACATCTGTAATGGCATTAAACCTTTTGTCCTGATCTACTTCATCAAAAAAAGGCTTGTTTTCATGGTAAGGAAACCACGGAATTACTTCGACAGCGGCTTTAGAAATAAATTCATTTGTATGTTCCCAATCTGGATTTATACCGTAGTGCTGTTGAATAATTTTATTGTAGCGGTCCATTAATTCATGGTCGAAAAAATTCTCTATGATAACAAAACCGTTTTCCCAAAAAGCCTCTTTTATTTTATTTAAATCCTCCATTGCATTTCAATATTGAGTTACGTTTAAGTTATTCAAGTAATTGAACTGCTTTTACACAGTTCAATACTTAAATAAACATGCACTAAAATAAACTAACTTTAAACTAACTAATATCCTGGATTCTGGATTAAAATTGAAGCTCCAACTTGCTGAATTTCCGATGCTGGAATTGGAAGCAATTCGTCTCTTCCAACAGTGAATACTTTTCCAACCGCTTCAAGAGCTTTTTTGGCATCTCCCCAACGCACTAAATCAGTATATCTGTCCCAACCTTCTGTTGCTAATTCTCTTCTTCTTTCGTCTTTAACACCTTGTAAAGTGTAAGCTGGTATTTTTGGGTTTCCTGCTCCGTAGGCTCTTTCTGTAACTAATTTAAACGAACTTGCTCCGTCTAAAGTTCCTGTTCCTCCCATTAATCTCGCTTCTGCATGCATCAAAAGAACGTCAGCATAACGAATGATTTTTTCATTTAATGGAGAATCGGCGTAATTTGGCAATGCATCTTGAACTGCTGGCGGAATCCAATATTTATACATACTCGCTTTCGATTTAAATGCTGCAGTACCAGTTGGCCAGAAATAATTATACGTATCAGTTCCAAAAACCCATTGTCCTTCTGTACTCCAATTAATTGAACCATCTGGATTCGTACTGCAATTACATGAAATAGCGCCTCTTCCGCCTCTTACAATTGTCTGCGGTGTTATGAAAGTATATTCTTTTCTGCGGTCTGAATTATCATAAAAATCAATCAATTCCTGTCTTGGAACGCTATTCCCGAAAGCACTGTTTCCAACCGAACTATTGAACAAAAACCCAAACATTTGATGTGAAGACGAACCTTGATTAGAATAACTCTGCCCGCCTTCAAAATTATTGTATAAAGAACCACTGATGTAGCCAATTTCAAAAACTGACTCTTTTCCGTATTCATTATTTAAATCCCAGTTGTCTTCAAATTTTTCTTCTAAGGAATAGCCAAGACTCATTACTTGCTCGCAATATTTTACGGTTTCATTATAATCTTTCTGATATAAATTTGCTTTCGCCAAAACCGCGTATGCCGCACCTTTCGTAGCTCTTCCTTTTTTTGTTGGAACTGTTGGCAAAGCTTGTGCAGCTTCTAATAAATCTTTTTCAATCTGAACATAAACTTCTGCGGCAGTAGCTTTTGGCTTTTTAAAATTATACGACGCATCTTTAATATATTCTGTAATCAAAGGCACGCCACCAAAATGTTTTACCAATTCAAAATAAGCAAAGCCACGTAGAAACTTTGCCTGCGCAATTAGTTGTGTTTTGATTTTTTCATCAGAGATTTTATTGGTTTCAGTTATAATTCCAATAGCGGTATTGGCTCTTGAAATCATGGTGTACCATTTTTTCCACATTCCTTCTACACTCGGATTATTTGGCGCAATTGGGTTTTTATCAAATGCCTGACCTGCAATCCAAAACGTCGCCCATTGCGAAACTACGTTATCTGCTCTCATATCCTGAAACATTACCGGATACATATGTCGCGTTGCAGCTCCGTCAACCTGCCAGCGAAGTGGATCGTAAGTTGCGTTTACTAACGCTTCAAAATCAGCATCAGTTTGAATGGCATCTGCGGTTAACTGTGTGGTTGGCTCTATTGTCAAAAAATCTTCAGAGCAACTATTGAGCATCAATACCATTGTAAATGCCAATAGACTTCTTTTTATATATTGAATTTTCATAACGAAATTTTTATTTTAGATTAAAACTTAACTTGTACACCCATCAAAATTGTTCTCGGTTGTGGATAAAATCCTCTGTCGATTCCCATGTCTAATGAATTGTTTGCACCAGATTCCCCAATTTCAGGATCTGTTCCATCATATTTTGTACTTACCCATAAATTTTGACCTGTAACATAAATTCTGAATTTGTCCATTTTCAGCTTCTCAGTTAAACTTTGTGGCAAACTGTAACCTAAAGTCACTGTTTTTAATTTCAGGAACGAACCATCTTTTACATAGAAATCAGAAACCTGAGAATCGGTTAAACCAAAACCTAAATTATTTTTAATTCCATTTGAAGAATAAGATGATTTTCTGTTTGAGTAACCAGCATCAGTTCTGATAGTTGCATCATAAATATCATTTCCTTCTGAACCGTATAAAAAGGCATTGAAATCAAAGTTTTTAAAAGCTGCACCTAAATTAACACCGTACGTAAAATCAGGAAGCGCACTGCCTATATACGTTTTATCAGCCGTTGTAATTCCTGCAACACCGTCATTATCTTTGTAAACCAAATTTCCCGAAGCATCAATAGATTCTACTTGGTAACCATAAAATCCTGCAATTGAATGTCCTACTGTAGTTAATGTAATTGGATCGTTGAAAACAAAAGTTCCTGTTCCGCCCGTTAATGGCTGTCCGTTGTTTCCTAGACTTGTCACTTTATTTTTGTTTTGAGCCAGATTTGCCGAAATGTCCCAAGAGAATCCGTTTTCGTATTTTTTTCTGTACGAAAGCAATAACTCAAAACCTTTGTTTTCCATATCGGCAATATTGGTTGCTGGCGCCGGATATCCAGAAAATAATGGAACTCCAATTGGAATCAACATATCGCTTGTTTTTTTGATGTAATAATCGAAAGTCAAACCAAATGAATTATTGAAAGCGTTGATATCCAAACCAAAGTTGGTCTGCGAAACTTCTTCCCATTTTACATCAGGATTTGGCAGAAATGCCGGCGTTAAACCCGAAACATTTTCTCCTCCAAAATTGGTTCCTGAACCTGAATTCAGCACAGCAGAATATTGAAACGGATTGATATTATCGCTTCCGTTGATACCCCAGCTTGCACGCAGTTTTAAAAGATTGATCAATTTTGAATTGTTTAGAAAACTTTCTTCAGAAATTACCCAACCTCCTGAAACAGAAGGAAAAATTCCTGTTCTATTATTCGATCCAAAGTTGGAAGAAGAATCGGCTCTTAAAGTTCCTGACAATAAATATTTATGCGCATAATCGTAATTTACTTTTCCGTAATACCCAACCAAAGCCGTATCAAATGCATAAGGAACTGCCGAAGTTATTCCCGACGGGTTTCTAATTGTTGCAAAATTGGTCGACGCAAAATCATTAGTGAAAAAGCCAACTCCATTTCTTGAACTCGTTTCAAAAGTCGTTTGGTAAACCGACATTCCCGCTAAAACATCTAAATTATGATTTCCGAGATTGGAGAATTTATAAGCGCCATTAGCATCAAACTGAGACATTTTATTGGAATAAACGGTTTCTTTTAATGTCGCATTCGTATTTACATAACCTTGATCGGAGAAATCGAAAGTAGGTGTAAATTGTTTATCGAATGTATTGTCTTTATAGTGAAAGTACGTTCCGGTGATTTTAAAATCGTTGGTTACTTTCCACGTTCCTTTGATATTGGCCGTTGTAATATCTGAAACCGATTTATTATTGGTAATAATCAAAGCCAAAAACGGATTAGCAACGGCTCCAACTGTTGGTAGTGAAACTCCGTTTACCACAACTCCCTGCTGATTTCCCATTCCGAAAGGAACTGATGAATTATTATCTGCAAAAGCAGGATAAATTGCCGGAATTGAATTTACGAAGTTCATAATTGAAATTCCCGTTCCTGATTGATTTTCAAAAAGATAATCTCTTTCAACATCAACCAAATTCAATCCTACGTTAATATTGAATTTTGAAGTAATATCAGTTTCAAAATTCATCTTTACATCTTTTCTAGTGTATTGTGATTTCCCTTCGTTACCGCCAACCATACCTTTTTGGTCAAAAAGTCCGCCTGAAATGTTATACGAATAATTTTCGCCTCCGCCAGAAACTGAAGCACTCAAACTTGAAACTGGAGTGGTTTCAAACAATTCTCCATACCAGTCTGTATTTGGCAATTTTGCGATTTCGGCTGGCGTTAGCGGATTTCCATTACCTGTATTTTTAGTTCTAAAATCGTTCAAATAAGACACATATTCATTTTTATCCATCAACTCAGGTTTGTTTCCTAAAGACTGAAAACCAGTGTAAGTATCGATTGTAATTGATGGTTTAGCAGCACCACGTCTGCCTGTTTTGGTTTCCACCAAAATAACTCCATTTCCACCACGCGCACCATAAATCGACGCCGAAGCTGCATCTTTTAAAATGTTCATGCTTTTGATGTCGTCTGGATTAACAAAATTCAAATTCGGAACCTGTTGGCCATCAACTAAATATAAAGGCGCTGAAGCTCCAACAGAAGCAGCTCCTCTCAATCGTACGGTTAACGGTGCACCGGGAGATCCTGAAGTCTGAACAACAGTAACTCCTGGCGAAGTTCCCTGTAAAGCAGCTTCTGGACGACTCACAGCCAATTCTGCAATTTGTGCCGCATTTACAACTCCAACCGCTGTCGAAACTGCTTTTTTATTCTGCGTTTGTCCGTATCCTACAACAACAACTTGATCTAAAGTATTCATGCTTTCGGTTAAAGTAATCGTCACTGATTGATTTTTCTTAACTGTAACTTCCTGCGTTTCATATCCTAAATAATTCACTACTAAAGTTCCTGTTTCAGAGTTCATAGAAATGGAAAACTTTCCGTCAAAATCTGAAGTAGTAGCAATATTACTTCCTTTAATTTTCAATTCAACACCCGGCAAAGGACCTGTACTGGATGTCACAATTCCTGTCACATTTTGAGAAAATGCATTTCCGCCTATCAAAAGGAAAACGGAGAATACCATTTTAAATAAATAATTTTTCATAAAAGCTGGTTTTTTAAATTTGGATTTTTTTGGCTATTTTTTTGTTAATAGTTCAAATATATAGACGTGAAATAGGAATATCTTAATTTTTAACGACAGAGGATTACTTCGCTTAAAATCTTCATTTGAAAAAATTGAACTGTGAAAATTGGAAAAAAGCAGTAAAATCAAGGCATAAAAAGTGATCACGTATTTTGCTGAAAGTTTACTTAAAGGTTTAAGTAAATTTTTATCAAAAAATTAAATATTAAAGAAATTAACTACATATTTACCAAGTCAAAATATTTTTAAGAAAACCAAAATACAATTGATAAAACAACTTAAATTATATTGTATATTAGTCAAAGAAAAACAAAAATTGCTGTTGATTTCTATTGCCAAAGAACCTCAAAAATGAACAAAAAAATTACCCTTAAACAAATTGCAAAAGAGTTCAATACTTCTATTGCAACGGTATCTAAAGCCTTGAATGACAGCCATGATATAAGTACTGCAACAAAAAACAAAATCAAAAACTACGCACAGCTTCATAATTACAAACCCAATAGTATTGCGCTAAGTTTACTCAACAAAAAAACCAAAACTATTGGCGTCATCATGCCAACTATTCTCAATCATTTTTTTGTTCAGATTTTCAACGGAATGGAACAAAAAGCAAATGAAAAAGGCTATAATTTGATTACGATTATTTCGAATGGCAAACTCGAAAAAGAAATCACTTCGATAAGTCTTTTAGAAAACGGCATAATCGACGGTTTGCTCATTTCGCTTTGCGAAGAAGCGCAATCAAAACAGCATGTTTCTCATATCGAAAATTTCATTAAAAATGCAGGTCCTGTCGTGATGTTTGATCGTGTTTTTGATTCTTTGGATACCGATAAAATCATTGTAGACGATTTTAATTGCTCCTATAAAGCAACCGAACATTTGATCAAAACGGGCTGTAAAAGCATTGCTATTGTAACAGTTTTAGATTATCTTGGAATTGTAAAACTCCGAATTGACGGTTATTTGAAAGCCCACGAAGACTATAATATTCCGGTAAATAAAAAACTGATTTCGCTAATAAAAAAAGAATATGATTTTGAAACCGAAATCAAAACGATGCTCGACTATCAGAAAGTTGACGCTATTATTGGTTTGGAAGAATATTCGACAGTCGAATCGATGACAATTGCCCAAAACCGAGGTTATAAGATTCCAGAAGATATTTCGATCATTGGTTTTACAAACAGTGAAATGTTCAAATATTGCAAACCTTCCATTTCCTGCATTAGCCAGCACGGCGTTTTTATGGGCCAAATAGCGGTACAGAAAGTAATCGAACGAATTGAAAACGAAGACCAAAATCAACCTGAATTTGAAACTAAAATCATAAAAGCCAGTCTGATTGAGCGTGATTCTACTAAGAAGATTACGGCTTAAGTTTACTGGCGAAAATTGCTCGCAATCCCGATAGCTATCGGGAGCGAAGTCGCAAAGTTTTATTTAAAAAGACTTAAAAAAAGAAAAACTTTGCGACTTCGCGACTTTGCGAGATTAAAAACTCAATACACTTCCACTTCCCCAATTTTCACAACAGATTCTACGACTTTACCTTCAAAAAACAATCTGATTTTATTCGATTTTACCTTATCAAAAACAATTTCATTAACAGTATTAACTTTTAATTTTTCAGGATTTGAAACCACTTTCCATTTCCCGTTTTCATCCAAAAATGAAATAATACATTTTTCACCCAAAAGCTTTTTATTTTCCGAATCTTTAAAAGACAAAACCATTTTATGAAACTCTTTTTCAGCTCCAAAATCAACTTCAATCCAATTCTCTCTTCCCGATAAAACTTTCATTTCATAATAATTCCTGACATTATCAAAGTACCATATTCTACCATCGTTAAGCGTATTCAAATCTTTTAAATCTGGATTTGAAGAAGTAACTTTCGGAAAATCTTTTCCTTTAATATTCACCGCTAAATTGAGTTCTCGTTTTGAAGGTTCATCAATTAAAACCGAATTAGAAAGTTTGATCGTTTTCTTTCCCAAAGACGAAGGGTTCAGAACCATTTTTCCATCTAAATAAACCGACAAACCTTTTCCTTTTTTATACTGATTTCCTGTTTTATCATATAAAATAGTGATATTTTGATTGTGATAACGAACATTTTCCAAACAGAAATACTGCACCGCATTCGGATCATTTTCATCAACAAGCGGATTAATTTCCAACTGATTAGCAGCAGATGGACGAATTCCGCACAATCCCGTTATAATCAAATCATTGAATTCGGAATGATTGTAGTGTTCGCTTCTTTGGTCAAAATCGGCAATAGCGCCTTGTTGATCTGGATAATAGTTTTCGAGAATATTCAATTCTCCGTTTTTATAATGCTGATTGGCATATTGTTTTAAAATCGCCCAATAATCATTCTTAGAAATTTCCTTTTGATTGTAATTGTTCAGCAGATTTGCCATTCCTAACAAAACCTGAGTGGTTTGATACGGCCAGCTAGGACCGTTCCATTGGCATTCTTTTGCTCCATTTGGACCAAAGCGATATTGTTTCATATAATATTGATAAGAAGGCTCAACCGTTCTCAAACCAAACTTTCCTCCAAAATTTTCCGGATTTCTCAATCGGCTCCAAGCCGAATTGTATTTTTCAATATCATCCGGAAGATTGTAAACCCATGGCACAAATCCGACTAATTCTCTTCCACGGATAAAATCCCAATATTTTACAAATTCATTATTTACTTTAAATCGGTCTGTAAAATGTCCTAAATTGGGATTCCATAAATTATCCTGAAAGTTTTTCTTTTGTTCCAAAGCTTTCTGCTGATATGTTTTGGCTAAAGCCAAATCTCCTTTCAATAAAGCAATTTTCGAAATCGCCAAAGCATTGGCATACATATAACTATTGATCGACGGTCTGAAACCATCTCCACCTGTAAATCCGTCTGTTCCTCCGCTGGCATCGATTGATGAAATGGTGTTTTCAGTAGCATCCATAACGGGTTCTACAAAATATAGTTTTTTCGATTCGTCGTAATGATCTTTCCAATCGCTGTCAATTTTCATCATTGATGGTAATTGTTTTACAACAAAATCTTTATCGCGATTAATTAAATAATTGGCATAAGTCGCGTCAGCAATCGATTCGGTGTAACGTCTGTTATTGCCACCGTGCTGATACATGAAATCGATATAATTATTCATATACAGACGGTCCTTGAGCCATCTTCCTTCATAAATATGAAAAACCGTTGCTGCGTTCAACGTATTATACGGTTTATGATCCCAGCTCATCGCGTTTAGAAATTCTGTTACAACGTAACCGTATTCACCTATGTTTCGCAAATGCGCTTTGTACATTTTCCAGCGGTAGTAGTAAACGTCTTCAATTTCTTTATCTGAAGTTTCAAAAAACGGAATATTTTTCACATACCATTCGTTGTCATTTCCGTAGTGCGAAATGCTTTTTTTGTTCGAATCTATAAAATGAGTTTTATTTTTTTGAGCCCAAATTGGCAAAATAATCAGTAAGGAAAACAGCAGAAAATAATGTCGCATAAATTAAAATCTTTCTTTATTAAATCGTTTATATAACAGCAAATAAAGAGATTATAATTTTTTAGCGTCAAACAAAAAATCCCATTCTTTCTCGAATTAGTCTCAATTGTTTTGTTTTTGGATTCTAATTAATTTTTCTGACAAGATTTTGAAGATTTCCATAAAAAAAGCCGTTTCATTTTGATTGAAATGGCTCTCCTTTACGTGTAATTTTTAAACACATAGAAACATAGATTTTTTTATTTTTTTATAGAGATTGTAAAAAGAAACTAGTTTCTAACACATAGTTCTCAAAGTTTGTCATTTCGACGAAGGAGAAATCTTCGTGAGAAACTCGACAAAGATTGGGTTTTCATTGCGGAGCTACTTGTGGAGATTTGCTTCGCCTGTTCGCTATCGCTCGAGTCTCGTTCCTCGGAATGACAAACTGTTCGTATTATGTGTTTAAACAACTTCAAAACTTTGATAACGTGTGAAAAACTAATTACTAATCACTTTTTACTTTTCACTTAAAAAAAACTTAGTTATTCCTCACTTCAAATGAATTGAAGCTTCCAAAATCATTATCGCCTTTTGCCGTAATTCCAACTCGGTAGCCCATTCCCCACGGCGCATATTTATCCGCATCAAAAGGAAGCGTTTCCATTTTTATCCAATCTGAATTTTTCTCTTTATAATAGAATTCCAAAGTTCTTGCTTGATTTAAAACATTCATTTTCAACTCAATTTCGCCAGACAGAACTTTATCAATTTGTTTTACAATTTGATATTGGTTTTCATAATTCGTAAAAATCTTAAAACCATTTTTTGAAGCCGAAATTCCGATTCCGCCCAATTCTCCCGGCCAAGTACTTTTGTAAATTGCACCGCCAAGCGCCATTCCTACATCAGCACTTGTAATTTGAATAGAACTTTTAACCGTAAAATCAGTCGATTTAATATATTGTCCAATAAATGTTCCCAGATTATGATTTTCGTTTGAAGCTTTTAACTGTAAACCATTTTTTAAATTCAATTCTGGTCTTTCCTTTTTCGAAGGCCATTGCCAAACTAAATTCAAACTTTTATCATTTTTGAAATTATCCGTAAAATCCAAATCTGATTTTGGTCGATTTGCGGTGATATTGTTTTTTAAAATTGGCCAACCATCTTCTCCAGCTACCAATTCTTCGATAACGCCTTCCCTGCCTACAAACACATCATATTGCATATTAAAAGCATGATAAAGCATCAAAAGTCGTCCATCTTCAGTAGTAACAACCGTTCCGTGACCTGGACAGCGCCATTTTTCATTGCTTACCATAATTGGGTTTTGCGGATATTTCTCCCAAACGCCACTTTCCAGACTTTTGGTTCTTGCAATTCCCGTTTTGTAATTGCATCGTGCATCACAACAGCCACCAACGGCATACAAACTATAAATATAATCTCCGAATTTAAAAAAGCACGCGCCTTCAACCAAAGCCGTTTCCCAAGGCTGACTATTCGTATACACTTTTCGTTTTGTTCCTAATAATTTTGTGCGAGTATCATTGATTTCCTGCATCCAAATCCAAGATTCTTTGCCGCAACCATTTCCGTCATTTTTCCAGAAAGCGTAGATTTTGCCGTTGTCTTCCATTTCAAAAGCATCAATCGCACCGCAATCGTCTTCAATAATTACGGGCCCATTGTCTTTAAATTTTCCTGTTTCAATTTTATCGGCATCGATCCAAGCAGTTCCACATTGCAAACCCGGATTACCTTTTGTATTGCGATTGTGCGCTGTGTAGTATGCATAAATTTTATGCTGTTTTTTATCATACGCCAATTCCGAAGCCCAAAAGTTATTTTCGCCCCATTGGTCTTTCATGTCTTTAAATCCGTTAGGAAAAACATGATTTATCAAGGTCCAATTTTTTAAATCAGTCGATTTATAGATCGTAAAATAAGGCGCCCATTCGTTTGTTGTTGATGTCGCATAATAGGTATTTCCAACTCTAATCATCGACGGATCAGGATTGTCGCCAGGAAGAGCCGGATTTACTAATTCTAAAGGTTTAGTATTGGTTGCAACTGTTGAGATTTGCTTTTTAGTACTGCATGAAAATAAAATCAGCGTAGTAAAAAGGTAGAGTATGTTTTTCATTTTATTAATAGTTTGATTGTGTGTATTTTTAAACACATAGAGACATAGATATACTTTGTCTATAAAAGTCGTTTCACTTGTTTTAAATGCACATAGTATGCGCAATCTTGTCATTCCGAGGAATGACAAACTTTGAGAGCTATGTGTTAGAAACTAGTTTCTTTTATTACCTTTTCCAATAAGTAAAAAACCTATGTCTCTATGAGTTTAAAAAACTACGCTCAACAGATTCTTAGTTTATTATTGTCTAATACTCGGCCAGTCGTCGCTTTTCCAATTCAATTTCAGATTTGACAAATACCAAGACTTTCCATCTTTAGTATTATTTCCTTGAAAAAACAGCCAATATTGTCCTTTTTGATCTTTAAAAATATCTGGATGACCCGATTCTGCAGAATTCCAAGTTCCCGTTTTTCCATTTTCTACAAAAGGTTTTACGCCATTTCTTTCCCAATGAATTCCGTCTGTGCTTCTCGCAACGCCAATTTGCTGTGGTTCGTTGTTATATGCTCCGGCATAAAACATATATAAATATTTTCCTTTTTTGATGCAGGACGCACCTTCTACACAGTTTTTTTCCCAATCTAAAGTGGGTTCCATAACTGATGTGTTCGTCAACTGTTTCCAGTCACTTTTCTTAAAATTAGTTTTAATTGGTGCCGATGCAACGCCTTGTTTCTGAATTTTATAAGAGGCATCACGTGTCGCAAAATACAGCAGATATTCTCCTTTAAATTCTACAACCTCAGCGTCAATCGCGCGTCCACAAGTCCATTCGCCAGTTGGACTAAAAATTGGATTGGTTTCGTTTCTTTTAAAATTAATTCCATCTGTTGAATAGGCGTGGCAAATCGCGTCTTTTAAACCGTTTCCGTAAGTTTGGTAAAACAAATGAATCGTGTCATTCCGAACCAAAGCACCCGGCGCACAAAGTCCGTTTTTTTCATAATCAGCGCCTGAGTTGATTTCACCAGCTTTCTTCCAATCTTTTAAATTATCACTTTTCGCAATCCCAATATGCCAACCCGACATATCTTTTCCCGGAATCGAATAATACATCCAATAACTTTTTTTGAAAAAGACAATTTTAGGATCTTTAGCAACCGGATTTCCAGACGATAAATCTGTAAAATACATTTGTGGTTTTTCTTGTGCTAGCCCTACATTTAGGGCTAGAAACAAGAAAACTATTATTTTTTTCATTGGTTAATTTCGTTTAAAAAATTCTTTTTAATTCAATTCCGTTTAGAATTGTTTTGCCTGTTTTGGCTTTAAAATCAACACGAATTCCTTTTCCATCTTTCACAAAAACAGTAGTTTTCATATCGACTGCTTTTTCAGGTTCAAGATAATTTTGGTTACCAAAGTTTTCTAAGAACAATTCGCCGTTCACCAAAACATCAAAAACTCTAAAAGCTTTTTCTTCCTTCACACTTTTCTCGGCCAAATTATAAGCCAATGCTTCTCGTGTATTTCCAGAAACAAGCTCAGCAAAATAAAGTGTTACTTCGTATTTTCCATCTGGAACATCAAAATTAAACGCTTCAATTCCTTCTCTTTGTGTTTGATAAATTGGATCGTTTTCAGTTCCTTTTATCAATTTATTTGTTCCGTATGGAATCTGTGGATTTCCAGGCATTTTATAAACCTGACCGCCTACATAACCCCAGCTTCCCACTTTATATTCCTGTTCTGGAAGCCAGTTTTGTTGCGTCAATTCGTCTGTATATTGACGTTTATCACCTAAACTGATTCGGATATTTTCAAAAGGATATTTTTTGCTGTTTAAATTCGGAGCGTAAAGCGTGTAATCAATTGAAACAAAATCTTTCACATTTTCATTTGAAGCCGAATAAGCTTCAATCAAATTGGCTCCGTTTTTAAAAGGAACTTTAAAAA
This sequence comes from Flavobacterium sp. LHD-80, assembly GCF_030929605.1. GTDB lineage: Bacteria > Bacteroidota > Bacteroidia > Flavobacteriales > Flavobacteriaceae > Flavobacterium. The sequence goes on along the minus strand of NZ_JAVFVS010000014.1, from coordinate 17,016 downwards.
TAACTGAGCCTTCTTTTGTTTTTTGGCTTCCTAAAGTTTGTCCGTTTACTTTTAAAGTGATTTCCTTTTCATTCGAAAAAACTTCCAGATTCTCAGCATAAAAATCGTCATTTTCAGAAGCTAAAACTCCCGAACGATGTGTCCAAGCTTTAGAACCAATGCTTACAACAGGTTTTTTAGATAATCTTGCCTGATAAAAATAATACGCATCTTTCGGAATTCTGTCCCAAGAAATAATGCCTTTATTGTTCATGTGAGGCCAACTTTCGGCTCTTCCTTCGGAATTAAATTCAACTAAATTCCAAATTGTTCCTCCGGCTACATAATCAAGATTTTCAATCGCATTCAAATAATGTTTATGATACAACATGGCATACTCCATTGTTTTATCAAATTTCTGCGGATTCTGTGAACGCATTCTTCTGTCAGCATCGGCACCAAATTCTGTGATTACTACAGGTTTATCAGGCAAAACTTGATGGTGTCTTTCTAAATATTTCTCTAAACCACCAAACTCGCCACTGTACCATCCTTGGTATAAATTCCACCCCACAACCATCGGAATTTTGGTTAATCCAACTGAATTGTACAAATCAAAAGCACCATGATTTGGAATCATTGTATATCTTGATGGATCTTCTTCTCTGGTCAAATTTTCAAGTTTTTGCGCCAATGCCGCAACGTTTTTGTAATACGCTTGTCTTTCAGCCAATTTTTCATCATATCTCGGGCGAAGCAAAATTTCGTTCATATACGCCCACACAATAACGCTGGGGTGATTAAAACTTTGGCGAATCATTTCTCGTTGCATTTCAAGACTGTTGTCTTCAAACTCTTTTGTTTCTGTAATTCGGTTCACTTCTGGAGTTTCCACCATTGCTAAAAGTCCGATTCTGTCACAAGTTTCTAAAACCGTAGGATCTTGCGGATAATGCGCCACGCGAACAAAATTTCCGCCCATGTCTTTGATCAACTGCATATCTTTATCTGCCAAAGCATCTGGCAAAGCATTCGCCAAATCTTTATAATCCTGATGACGATTGGCCCCAATTAATTTGGTTGGTTTTCCGTTTAGAAAAAATCCTTTATCAGCAGTAAATTCAAACCATCTGAAACCAACTGGAGCAGAAAATAAATCCAATTGCTGTTTTGTTTTTTTATCTAAAATAACCGAAACCGCTTTATACAAAGTTGGCTGATCCGGCGACCATAATTTCGGATTCGGAATCGCTTTTGAAAGCTTTTTGAATTCCGTTTTTGAATTTGGTTTTAGTTTTAAATCGGAAGTAATATTGGCAACTTCAACATTATTTTCGTCAAATAATTTTGTCGTAATTTTTATGTCTTTTGAAACTTTAGAAGCATTTTCAACAATTCCTTTCAACTGAAAATTTGCTGAAGATGCAGAAACCGAAGGCGTTGTAACGAAAACTCCGTCGGAAGCTTTGTTGCTCATGTCAAAATGAATTTCATTAGTTGCAACTAAATACACATCGCGATAAATTCCGCCATAAAAAGTAAAATCGGCATCAAGAGGCGGAATATTTTCGTTGTAGCTATTGTCTACTTTCACCACAATCTGATTTCCTTTTTCAGGATTATCAAACTGAAGAAAATCATTGATCGGAAAACTAAAAAAGTTATAGCCGCCAATGTGCGAACCTACTTTTTTTCCGTTAATATAAACTTCAGCCGTCTGGCTTGCCCCTTCAAAATAAAGATAAACCGACTTATTTTTCCAACTTGGGTTTACAAAAACTGTTTTCTTATACCATCCTTCACCTCTGTAATAGCCCCATTGATCGTCCATGACATCAAACTTATTCCAGCTATGAGGCAGATTTACATCTTCCCAATCTATATTTTTTCCATTCTCAATCTCGGTGGTTACGGCTTTTCCTTTATAAAATTGCCAGTTTGAATTGATGGATTGTTTTATTTTTTCCTGACTAAATCCTGTGACAACAGCAAGCATTGTCCATAGGAATATAATTTTTCTATGAATCATTTAATTTTTATTTTCTGGTTTTACCAATCTGCAGTCAAACAGCCCACCCGCTGTGTTTCCTTGATCGGCTAAAAATTTAATTGTAATTTTAGTTTTATTGCTCACTAACTCTTTCGGAATTACATAAGTTTCATCATAAAACGAATTCGGCTTTTTCGATTTTAAAACTTCCTTTGCAATTACAATTCCGTCCACTAAAATACTAAAAGATCTCTTGCCACCGTCACTTCCAAAATAAGTACAAATCAAATTGGCCTGCGGACTGTTTTTAGTTTCCATAGTAAAACTGAAATAACCGCCATCACGCGCATCTCTCCAGCGCATATTTTGAAATTCTCCAGTAAACGTGTTTTTCCCTTCAAATTCGTGATCTCTTTCGGGTTGCATTTCGCCGATTCGCAAATGATCTAATGTTCTGGCTTCCAAAGCTTCTTCTTCCAGACGCTGTTTCTCAAAAACGGCTTTCTGAACCTTCCATTCGTCTGTAGAAAACTTGTTCCAATACACCATATAACGATTATCAATTACCGAATACAGAGGCACTAAACTTGTTTTTTGCGTATTTTCGATAGTAAATTTCAGCTTGTTTTCATCGCTGATTTTTAACCAATTATTAATGTCATTATCATTTGTCACTAAAACCGGAATTTCTCTTGCTTTAATTGTATTTGTTCCCAATTCTCCAGCCAATACAACTGGTCTGTAAAGCATCGCAACCTTGTTCTGATCGTCTGGCATGGCTTGCTGATGAAGGTTCATTGGCATAGTATATTCAATAATATCACCTTTTTTCAAATTACCTGAAATCACAAAATAGCTTCCTGAAGTTAGATTTTCAACAGCTTTTTTCCCATTAATTTTTACAGATGCGTTTATTGCCCAATCTGGAACACGCAAATAAATTTTGTTTTTAAAACTGCCTTCTTCAATTGTAAAAGTGACTTTATTGCTTTCAGGAAAATTTCCAGTTTGCTTGATTTTTAATCCTTTTTCTTTCCAATTTAAAGTTGACGGAATAAACAAATTGATGTACAAATCGCCTTGATTTCCTTTTGCATAAATTGCTTCTCCGTATTTGGCGTGGTTTTCCATTCCGGTTCCGGTGCAACACCAAAACGAATCATCTGGCGTTCCAAAAATCTTTTTCTCACCTGATTTTAACGGAAAATAATATAAAACCATTCCGTTCTCCGGATTTTGAGATGGCAAAATATGATTGTAAATCACACGCTCGTAAAAATCCATATAAGCCGAAGACGGATCAAGTTTGTATAAATGCTCCGTCAGTTTGAGCATATTATACGAATTGCAAGTTTCAGTTGTATTTGGACTTAATTGATCGGCCAATTTATCTCTCGCACCGAAATGTTCATAATTACTGTTTCCGCCAATAACATACGAATGATGATTCACGACTTCTTTCCAGAAAAAATCAGAAACCGTATGCATTTTTGGATTTCCGGTTAATTCATAATCTCTTGCCGTCCCAATCACTTTCGGAATCTGCGTATTTGCATGCAATCCCGCCAATTCATCTTTTTGATTTTCCAACGGATTTAATACTTTTTCGTGATAAAATCGTTGCGATAATTCCAAGTATTTTTTATTTCCCGTGATTGCATAAACATTTGCCAAAGCTTCGTTCATACCGCCGTGTTCACAATCCAACATTTTCTGAAATTGTTCTTTGGTCAAGTTTTTGAATGTGACATCAATCCAGTCTGAAAAGGCAACAGCAATTTCTTTGGCATTTTTGTTTCCCGTGTACATATAAGCATCAACCAAACCAGCCAAAACTTTGTGTTGCGTGTACCAAGGAACCCAGCCACCGTTCAAATCAAATCCTTGCGATTTTATATTTCCAGCTGCAACTTCATTAAAAATTTTATCTCCATCGGGAATTGCGCCAATATATCCCGTTCCCTTCTTTTTCTGGCATTCCAATAATTCACTAACGATATAATCAGCTCGATCTTTAAAACGCTGATCTCCCGTTGCCGCATACATCAGCGAAACGGCAGTTAAATAATGTCCAAGCGAATGTCCGGAAATTCCTCTCGCTTCCCAGCCTCCGTAAATTTTGCCTTTCGGCGAAAGCCCAGCATATTCTCTAAATCTCGAAAGCAAACGATCAGGCTCTAAAGCCAAAAGATAAGCCGCATCTTTATCCATCGCGTTTTTAAACTTGCTGTCGAGAAGTCTGACTTCATTCAATTGAAAGAAATCAGTTTTATATTTTACTTTATCCGAAACTACAAAACCTTGCTGTGCCTGAATTCCAGAGCAAAACAATATGATTCCGAATGTTTTAAAAAAGATGTTTTTCATAGCTTTTTAATAAAATAAATATCCTTTGAATTTCGAAATATCCGAAGATAATTTAAGTCCGTAAATCGCTCCAGCATTATAGTTTTCTGGAACTTTGAACGTAATTTTGACATTCTTTTTTCCTTTTAAACTTTCAGGAAGTTCGAAGCTTTTTTCATAATAAGATAAAGGCAACTTTTCGCCCAAATCTTCTGTGCTCAAAAGCTGATCATCGGCATAAATTGAAATTCCGTTTCCGTCTGAAGCGCTTCCCCAAAAGGTTACCGTCAAAAATTGTTTTGATGCTTTTTCGTTGGCTTTTACTTCGTATGAAAAAGAATCATTTTTTAAAGCGTTTCTTCCGTAGCGATTGTTTTCCCAAAAATGGCGTCCGTCTTTTTCTAATATTCTTGCTGAATTGTTAGCAGTTAATTTATGCTTTTTTTCATCGCTTTCTGAAGAAATATCAATTTCATCGCTCACAATCTGCTGACGTTCTTTTAGTTCTTCTTTCGAAAACATTTTTAAATAAACGGAATAACGCTGATGATGCATTTGGTAAAACGGAATCAAAGTAATTTCATTCGCTTTTCCGTTTAAAAATCCAGCGCCTTTCGTTTTAAATTCTAATTTCTTTCCTTCAACCGGCAAAATCCATTTATTGATATCCGATTCTGAAGCGATTATCGACGGAATATCATTTTGAGGCGTAACCCAATTATTATAGTGCATGGCGTAATTTACCAAATCGCTTCCTGGCATTTTGTCTTTTCCCAATGACGCGCCCATTACCAAAGGTCCGCGCATGATTGTTATGAGATTTTTTTCATCCTTAGATTTTTCAATCCAGAAATTCTGAGGCATTTCAATTTTGATTTTGTCGTCTTTTTTCCAGTTGTTTGTCAACTCAAAAGTACCGCCCGCTTTTCCGTTAACCGAAACTTCTTTGTCATTGATCCAAACTTTTACCTTTCCTGCCCAAGACGGGTAACGAACAACTAATTTATTTGAAAAAGACTTGTTTTCATTGATTTCTAAATTGATGATGTCTTCTTCAGGAAAATTAGTTTTTAAACTGATTTCCAAACCTTTTTCTTCCCATTTTAAAGTGGTCGGAATAAACAAATTCAGAAATAAATCATCGTTATTATGAAAAAAAACCGATTCGCCGTATTTCGCATGATTTTCCATTCCAGTTCCCACGCAACACCAAACTTTCTCTAAATTATAACCATCACTATATGATTTAAAACCGCCCGGCATCAAGGAAGTATAATAGGTCACACCACCCGAATCTGGATCTTGCGAAGCCAAAATATGATTGTATAAAGCTCTTTCAAAATAATCCAAATGTTTTAAATCGCCCGAAACTTCAAAAGCCGTTCTGGCCGTTTTGAGCATATTATAAGTCGCGCAAGTTTCATCTGAAGTAAATCCTAAACCTTTTGTTTCGTCGCCCGGTTTTACGTAACGTTCATAACGCCCGCTTCCCCCAATAACGTGATTGTGCTGCGTGTACATTTGGTCTAAGAAATTGAAAGTCGCTTCTTTACTGATTTTATTTCCGTCCAATTGATATTGTCGCGCCGTCCCTGCAAAAGTGGGAACCTGCATGTTGACGTGGCGTCCGTATAAAACATCGTTTCCTAAAGCGGTATTTAAAATCACTTTTTGGTGATTGAATTTCATTGAGGTTTCCATGTATTTTTTTTCTCCCGTCAATGCATATAAATCGGCGAAAACTTCGTTCATACCACCGTGTTCAATGTCAAGCATGTCGTCAAATAAATCGGGATTGGCTTTTAGCGCAAAATCAGCAATTCGGGAACCTTCATTCTTTAATAGTTCAAAAGCAATTTCGCTATTACAATAAATATAACAATCGCGATACGCGGCTAAATCTTTGTGCACAACGTACCAAAAATTCCCCATTCCGCCCCACGGATAATTGGTTTCGTCGCCACCGTCTAAAGTGATTTTTCCTTTTGACAATTCGTGAAGAGGATTGTCCCAATTTTTTCTTCCGAGAATATAATTCTGATCGGGATTATTTTTATTGATGATGTCGATTGATTCTTTTAAAGAAGCCATCATATAATCGACTCTCTTTTTGTATTCCAAATCTCCAGTCTGCGCATACATTAATGCGATTCCTGAAATATAATGTGGCATTTCGCCTGGTCTAGTATTTTCTGGCTGATTCGAACCTGGATAATTTCCTAACAAAGGAAGATTTGCTCTTTTGCGGTAACCGTTCAACATGCGGTTGACATCCATTCCTAAAAGATATTTTTGGTCAAGCTTCATCGCATGATAAAATGGACTGTTTTCTAATAATCGAGTATCATTTAACGGGAAATCCATCCAGACATTTGGACCAGTTTCTTTTACTATATATTTGTTTTTTTGTTGTGCCGAAATGGTAAAAGCACTCGATAACAAAAGTGCCTTAATAAGTTTATTTTTCATCAAAATGTAAATTATATTTCTTAGGATTTCGAAATGTTTTCTGCGTTCTTAGAAAGTCAAATAACTTAAAATTAGCCTCAAATTGACGGTCTTATTTTCCCATTTTTTAGTCCTTTTGTTTCAAAACGGCTTCTTTTAAAGCTATTCTTCCTTTTTGGGACTATACTGCACTTTTTCTATTAAATATGAGGTTTTACAAAGGATTTTAAACAGAAATTGCTACAGTTTCCTATTCAAAAAAGGGCATCAAAATGTTTCATTTGCCATATTTCAACGAGTTTTTAAAAAATCAGATTCAAACGATGTTAAAAAAGAAAAATCCGCAGATTGAAACCTGCGGATTTTGGATGAAAAAATGGTTTTAACACATGGAAACATCTCGATAACTTTGTCAAAGTTCGAAACTTTGACAAAGTTTAATGAGCGTTTATTAATTCAAAACAATTTTTTGAGTCGAAATTGTCTTTCCTGATTTAACTTTCATAATATAAATTCCTTTTGACAAATCATTTAAATCTAAGTTCACCGAATTCTGAATTCCGAATGATTTATTGTAAATGATTTTACCATTAATTCCATAAACCTGAATCGTTACTTCCTCCTCTGCATTTGGAATCGAAACATTTACCAAACCTTTTGTTGGGTTTGGATAAACAATTACTTTGATATCAGAATTTTGAATTTCAGATTCGTTAATGCTTAACACTTCTTCTGTTTTTCCTGGTTTAGCCAAAACGCCTTGACCATTATCCAGTTTTACAAAAGTCCATTGTTGATTGTTTGCAGTACCCGAATCTAATTGCGCTAATTGTGTTCCGTTTGTCGTACTTGAACCCGGAACTTCAAGCGCTTTTCCACTTAAACGATTAATAATTTTGAAATAGTTTCCAGTAACAGGAACAATGCTCCATTGCTGATTATTTCCGTAAATATATTCTCGTTGCGTAGCAACACCACCATTTGCAGTTGATGAAGCAGCAATTCCGATTACTTTATTCGAATGCAAAGCGGTAATTTTATAATAACCGCCAGAAGTCAATTCGATTTGGAATTTTTGGTTTGTTCCTCCCAAATCATCCCACTGTGAAACGGCGGCATCATTGTTTTGAGAAACGCCTGCAATATCAATTACTTTTCCGCTGTTTCGGTTTACGATTTTGTAAATTCCTTTTGAAACCGGAGCAGTCGCATCGCCTATTTTTTCAAAATTCCACTGCTGATTATTCGCTCCCGAATAATCCTTTTGTGTTACTAAACTTCCGTTTGTAGTTCCTGCGCCTGTAACTTCCAGACATTTTCCGCTATGGTTGTTCATCAATTTATAATAACCATTGTTCAAGCTGATGATTCCCCATTGCTGATTCCCACCATGCACATAATCCCATTGCCCAACCGAGGCATCATTTGCAGTTGAAGAGCCTAAAACATCGACCGCTTTGTTGCTGTGAACGGCATAAATAGCATAAGATCCGTTGCCAAGTGCTTCAACTCTAAACTTTTGATTGGCTCCTCCAACATAATCCCATTGGCTGAATAAAGCGCCATTATCATTTGATACACCATTAACATTCAAAGCTTTACCTGTGTGACGAACGGTTATTTTGTAAATTCCTCCCGAAATAATATCTGAGTCGTCTCCCGGTTTTGTTCCGTTGTACGAATTCAACACTTCAATTTTATCGATGTTTACGCCATTTGTCGCTCCTACAATTTTAATCGTGTTTGCTCCATTATTTAAATCTAACGGTGCTTCGATATAATTTTGCGAAAAAGCAGTTGCAACTCCCGTATCCATAAATTCAACATTCCCAATATTGATACCGTTGACTTCAAGCGCTTGCAAAATTTTATTTCCCGAATTCGCATAATAAATACGAACTACTTTTTCGCCTTTATAATCAGAAGTAATATTAAAAGTCACCGATGCACTTGCTGATGATAAGCCAGTTATATAACTTGTTCCGCTTGCACTTGCCGATGTTGCCGTAGAAGCGCCACCCGCTAAAGTTGCACTTTCTGCCTCGTAAGTCGTGATTGGAATTGTTGGCACTTCAGTAATGATAATGTCATCAATATTACACCATTTACTGGCATTTGTTGTTGGAACGGCGTGAAGTCCAACATTTACAGAAGTATTTGATGCTCCAGTTTTGATGTAAAGATATTTATACGGAAACGCTGTAAGTCCGTTTAGCATGGAAGCATAAACGTAATTTCCACCATAATTCTCTGCATAAAAACGCGCTTCTCTTCCTGCAGCGCTATTGATTCTACCTTCGATTTTATAAGTTGTATTTGGTTTTAAGCCCGTAATCGTTTGATATAATTTGGCTTCTGAAGTATTTGAATCTGTAATAACAGTTCCTTTATACAAACCTGTTGCGGCAAAACTTGCTTTTGTAGTGGCATTATATTGTTTTTCTGCCCAAATGGTATTACTGCTTCCTGTCGAATTCCAAGTATTCCAATTCGTTAAATCACCTTTTTCAAAATCATAATTTACAGATGAAATTTTAGCAATACTAGTTTCATTTTTAATGATATAAGAACTTCCTGTAACTGTTCCGTCGTTAGCACGCAAAATACGTTCTGCATTTTTTTGAAACTGAGAAGCCAAATCAGTGAATTTACTGTCTCTCGGGAAATCTTTGTGCATGTGCAATCCGTGCGCTGTATCGTTGATCCACACACCCGTTCCGTTTTTATAAATATGATCAATAAAAGCCTGAGGCGTTCCAGCCATTCCTTTGATAATTCCCATCATACCGCAAACATTTGCTGCCGTACAATCGCCGTCACCGCCAGCCAAAGAACAGATTTTCAAGGTTTCCATATAATCATTTTGTCCATACAAAATGGCTAGAAAACCTGTTCCGTGATTTGGATCGCTTAAAAGCATGACTTTATCATAACCAAAAGCATAGAAATTTCGATATTTTTCAGTCCATAATTCACGAACTGCGGCGCGCCAGTCATTTGGATATTTTTGATGAAGCGCGACAGCAACGTCATACATACCGCGAATCCAACTGTTTCCTGGAACAACTTCCATCGACTTCTGAAGCACTACTCTGGCATCGGTTTCAAAATAAGCGATTGCATGTGCGGCTGCCCAATATTGTCCCCAAGTCAAAGCTTCGCCTTGGCCTGACATACTCGAAAATTTCTCTACATAATCGGCTGCTTTGTATGGCATTCCAGGGAAAGTGGCACCCATCATTTCGTGTTCGATATAACATTCTGGAAGCCAATGCCCGTTATTGCCATTTTCTCTTTTTCCGAATAGTGGCGCAATTAAATTCTTGCTGTTCATTAATCCTAAAGCATCAGAAGTCCCTCCAAAATCTCTCAAATCATGGTCAACCCATTCTTTTCGAATATCCTGATATGAAACAGAAGGTCCGAATTTTTCAAAAATATGCTGATTAAAAACTTCAACATGCTGATCATCATCAGAATAAATTTTTCCGTCTTCGTAATTAGAGAAATAATTAAATTCATCTCTAGTAGTTCCGCCAAGTGTTCCGTTTAATAAAACAAACCAGCTGTCTGGCAATCCCAAAAGCGGTTCAACAGGTTCTTTTACGGTTGCTCCGGCTTGGTAATATCCATCTGGCGTATTGTATACTTTTAAGTATTCATAACCAGTTACAACGCCGCCACAGCTTCCTATAAGCATGGCTAAAGTTTTGTCATAATATTGATCTTTGGTAATCGTTTTGGTCTGCGCCAAAATCGAATTTACAGTCAACAACAAAGTGAAAATCATGGCAAATTGAAATTTCCAACTTTGCTGTTTTCTGTTGTTTTGAGTTAAAAAAATACTGCTTTTCTTTTGGTAAAGAAAATGCAGATAACCGAGTAATCGTCTTCTCATAATTTTTGGTTTATTTGGGTTAATAGATTAGTAAATAGACTTCTAAGGTAATTTTTAGGTCTAAAAACTTCTATTCGAATTGTCTCATATTAGCAACTTTTCGTACCAAAACCTATTAATTACTGATTCATCAACGTTTTATTTAATTATCAAAAAAAAATCGTAGCATTTGATTCAAAAAATAAAAAACCCGCAAACGAATTTGCGGGTCATAAAAAATAAAAAAAAGGCAAATTAAATTTATAGCGTTCTTATTTTACCAACGGAAATGCAACAACTCTAAGTTTTGTAAAACCAATTGGAACCAACGTTATCGTTTCCAAATTAGCATCAACATTTCCTTTGTAAACGCCGTCTCTTCCTGAAACTGGCAAATAAGCCAAGCCGTTTACCGCTTTCCAATCCGGAATTTGTTTTGATTTTATAGTCAGTTCAATTGGAGCATTTTCTAAATTCCATTTGAAATTTTCCTTTAAACCAATTTGTTTTACTTGAACATTCTTATCCAAATCTTTTACTGATTCTTCCCATAAACCGTAATTCCATTTTGAGGAAGAATTTAATATGAAATATTCGCCTTCATTTTCCTGATTGGCTTTATCCCACTTTTCTTCCATTTTTAAAGCGTAAACTAATGGCCCTCTTTCAATAGTTTTCGAATTATCTGCCCAAGATGACGCTTGAACTTTCATCGGAAGTTTTAAAGTGATCTTATCTTTATTATTCCATTTTTGATCCAACGTTACAATTCCGTTTTTCGTTTCAAAACTTACTTTTTGATTGTTTACGTAAATTTCAGCATTTGTACACCAAGTCGGAATACGAAGCTGAAACTGGAATTGAACTGATTTTTTCATTTCCATCTGAAAATCAATATTATCGTTGAATGGATATTGTGTATTTTCAGTAATTGCAATTTTCTGCTTTTCTGCTCCAACGGTTGTAGAAAGCACATTTGGACTGTAAATTAAAGCTGCAATTCCGTTGCTTTTATTTTTGTACCACAAATGCTGCGCGAACTTTGTCCAACCCTGATGCATATTGGCATAACAACAGGTATAACCGCTTCTTGCACCCAAAACATTATTCATTTGTCTGTCAAAAGGAAGTGAAAATGCATAAACGCCACGCTGAATCTCGATTTGATTTGCCATCTGAAAATATTGTTTTTCGTTGTAATTTTCAGTTGTTTGCGAAGGCATCGCGTTAAAAGTTGCTCTTTCTAGAGCATCCATATAGGAAGTGTCACCTATGGCCAAACCACATATAATAGCGGAAGTTGGTACAAAAGTTTTATTACGGCTACAGCTGCTTTGTCGATGAAAGGAAAGAATAAAGAGGCTATTGAATACATGAATTCGATAACAAGCAAATATCCGCCTCCAAATAAGTTTGACAATATGCTTATGAATTTTGGCTACGCAAATTGCTATGCGCGAATTAAAAATTATGGCACGGCAGAACAGTATTTTATAAAAGCCGGAGAAGCTGCTGATGGTTTGGACTCACCACAAACCTATCGAGATGTATGCAACACCTATTCTTCTATTGCTTTGTTTTATGCGAATCGAAAAAACCTGCAAAAAACGAAATTGTATATCGATAAGATTGATGCAGTTTCAAAAAAATACCGACAGAACTACAATTCAGAAGCATTACAAATGTCTTTATATAAATTAGATTCGTTGAGTGGCGATTTTAAATCGGCTTTAGAACATCATAAATTATATAAAAAAATGAGTGATTCTCTCTTAGATTATACTAAAAACAAGCAGATTGAAGAGCTTCGAATTCAATATGAAACTGAAAATAAAGAACAGAAAATCAAATTACTAGATAAAGAAACTGATTTGCAGGAAACGGCATTAAAAAAATCAAAATTATTAAATACACTTTCTATTTGGAGTTTGATTTTATTGGTTCTTTTTATTGCCTTATTGTACAATCGATACCGTCTAAAACAAAGAACTAATGCCGAATTAGAATTAAAAGAAAAAGAAATCAATCAGAAAAACATTAATCTGAGGCATTTGCTTGATGAAAAAGAATGGCTTTTAAAAGAAATTCATCATCGTGTAAAAAATAATCTTCAAACAGTAATTAGTCTGCTTAATTCACAATCTGCTTATCTGGAAAATGATATGGCGCTATCTGCCATTAAAAACAGCCAGCATCGTATTCATTCCATGTCTTTAATTCATCAGAAATTATATAATTCTGAGAATATTTCGACGATTAATATGCCCAATTACATTAAGGAATTGGTTGAATATTTAAAAGAATCTTTTTCACTTGGCCAGCGAATTCGCTTTGATTTAAAAATTGATCCATTGGAATTAGATGTTGCTCAGGCGGTGCCGATTGGACTTATTTTAAATGAATCCATAACAAATTCTATTAAATACGCTTTCCCAACTGATCGAACAGGAATGATTCATATTACACTTGAGGCAACTTCTGAAAACAGATATTTACTTACTATTTCCGACAACGGAATTGGCTTTGATACCAATATGAATGCTAAAAAAATCAATTCTTTTGGATTGAGTCTTATCAAAGGTTTAAGCGACGATTTAGATGCCGAATTTTCTTTAGAGAATCAAAACGGAACAATTCTTAAAATCGAATTTTCAAAAGATTTCCCAATAAATCAAAAGGTAAAGTAATTAAAAAACAACGTTTTATATTATGCTTTTTATGATAGCGAAATCTCACGAATCTAAATCTGTTTAGCGAAATATAGTGCTTTTTAAGCAATAAAAAGTTGTTAGAACGACTGTAAACAGGCTTTTTCTGGCATGGCATGTAAATTGGTTTCTTAAGAATAATTAATCCTTAAAACCACTTATCATGAAAAAGTCAATATTGCTATTATTAATTCTCTTTTTGAGTTATAGTGCTGCAAAAGCTTGCGACAAATGCAGTACTTACAACAACAGTGATTTTAAAATAAAGTCGGCAGTAATTACGCATAAAGCAGATTTAGGTCTTACCATTTGGGACATCAAAGTAGAAGGAACTGCTGGAAAAACGATGCCCAAGCCAGTCGGACAATTAAATGGCGCTCCAGTTTTAGCCTACGTTTTCCCAACTACTTTAAAATCATCTGATATAGGTTTCGGTCAGGCCGAAGGAATTGTGGCACTCGCCCTTACCTCACACCCCGATTTTGAAGATACACCACTTTGGGATGAAAATCTCGACGGAAATTATTTAAATGATGGTCTAATCTGGCACGCACATTGGGTTCTGTTGGTTGAAGACAAGCGCGTTGGCGGAGGACTTTCAGTGAAAGAATTTACAAAGGGAGACCCAAATGTGGTTTTGCCTCCAACAAATCCTGGAATGGCAATGTATATGGACAGCCCTGGTTTCAATATAGTTGCAAAAGGAAATTCCATAAAAGTCATTGTACCAGACTTTAGAATAAACAACAAAACCAATTTCAAATTTGATGCAGTAAGCTGTTATATGGAAGTAAGCACAGGAGCCGGAGGCTCACATGAAGGCGAAGGAACCAAACCAATGCTGGGTGTTTACAAAGTGTATACGGTTGCAAGTGGTAATCTTTCATTGCCATATTCTGTCAAATAAAATCATTCTTAAACCTAAATCAAATGAAAACAAATCAATTTGGTAAAACGGCTTTGATTTTAATAGATCCTTACAATGATTTCCTTTCAGAAGGTGGCAAATTGTGGGATGCAGTAAAACAAACCGTGATAGAAAACAATGTAATCCCTAATTTAATAAAACTGGTTGACGAATGCAGGAAAAATAAAATTAAGATTATTTATGCACCGCATAGAAAAACTCAAAAAGGTGACTATTTAAATTGGAATTTTTTATCCCCCTCGCACATGGGAAGCTTAAAACTGACACTCTTTGAAAAGGGAAGCTGGGGTGGTGAATTTCATCCTGATCTGCAACCAAAACCAGAAGACCTGATTGCTCAAAATCACTGGACAGCCAGCGGATTTGCCAACACTGATCTTGACTTTCTTTTAAAGCAACACAGTATAACACATATTGTGTTAGCCGGAATGAGAGCCAATACATGCATTGATTCTACTGCAAGATATGGAGTCGAATTAGGTTATCATGTAACTTTAATAAAAGATGGAATCGGTGCTATTAATTGGGACGAAATTAAAGCAACTGTCGAAACCAACTTTCCTAACTACGGACATAGTCTGTTGACTGCTGATGAATTTATATCCAATTTGAAATGAAATTATTAGCCGAAAGTACTTGCAAAGCAATTATAAATGCTCCTTTTGAAAGTATTGATATCACAGAATGGCTTTTTACTTTAAAAGATTCTGAATATAAGGCCTGCTCAGTAGATCATCTAGCAGCTGGAAATTCGATATCTGATAAAGGAAAGAGAATGTCAATAAATGTAGAACAAATAGCAGGCAATCTACTCATTCAACATTATGTCGAAAATATAAGCTTTAGAGACCATTGTCGCGTGCAATCTATATCTGACTCGATTGCTTCAACTGGAAAAACTAAGCTTCATATTATCTGGGAATTAAGAATAAAAAAACATGATTCGTCGAGCTGTGAACTTTTTAATCATGTTGTGGTAAACTCGACTCCAGATTTTATAACTTTACTAGATTCATTAAAAATAACTGATTATAAATTAGTTACAGATGAAATGCTTCAGAATTTAATTAAACACAACAACGAAGAAACACCACTTTTTGCCAAAGATATAGAAGCAAAAGCAAGCAAAGGAATATGGTTTTAGAAAGATCAGAAGAAAAATAGCATTTAATTAAATCCTTAACGAAAAGGAAATTTAAAGATTAAATTTAATAATTAAGATTCATGCTGTCAAACGAAAACACAGGATTAATTCTAATAGATGTCCAAGGAAAACTTGCTCGTATTGTGAACGAAAGTGAAAAATTAGTATCAAACCTTGAAAAACTAATCCGTGGTTGTCAAATACTCTCGATTCCGATAATTTGGGCTGAACAAAATCCGAAAGGGCTTGGTTCAACTATAGCAGAACTTGAAATATTATTGTCAAATCAAAAACCAATAGAAAAATATACTTTCAATGCTTTTGAAAATACCGATTTCAAGCAGTCAATTATAAATTCGAACAAAAAACAATGGTTAATCTGTGGCATAGAAGCACATATTTGCGTCTATCAAACTGCTATAGGATTACTATCAAATAATTTTGAAGTTGAAATTGTGATAGACTGTGTTTCTTCTCGATCAAAAGAAAGTATTGATTTGGCTTTAAAAAAATTACAAAACAAAGGAGCAAGCTTGACAAATATTGAAATGTGTCTTTATGAACTTGTTAAGGACTCTAGAAAAGAAATCTTCAAAAAAATTTTAACATTAATCAAATAAAATAATCATGTCAAAATCAAAAACAATTGTACTCATTCACGGAAATTTTGTAAACGACAACACTTGGACCGAATGGAAAGAGCACTACGAAAAAAAAGGATATAAAGTTTATACACCTGCAAATCCAGGACACGACGGAAATCCAGCCGATCTTAGAACAAACGTCCATCCAGACTTAGTTCAAACCGGTTTTATAGATGTTGTAAACAATATAATCAAATTGATTAATACTTTACCTGAAAAACCTTTAGTAATAGGACATTCGATGGCTGGTATGGCCGCACTGAAATTAGTCGAGTTAGGAAAAGCCACAGCCGGAGTAAGTATCGACGGAGCTCCTCCAAAAAATGTTTTTCCGCCATTCCAGACCTTAAAAACCGTATTACCAGCCTTTGGTTTCTTTTCTTCAGGCAAATATTTCATGGGAAGCCGAGAATGGTATGATTATGCATTTTTTAATACGATTCCACAAGCTGAAAAGCAAAAGGCGTTTGAGAAATTTGCAGTACCAGAAAGCTATAAAGTTAGTCGAGAATTAGTTTTAAATTCCTTTTCGAATATCGATTTCAAAAAGTCACATGAACCAATTTTATTTATCGGCGGTGGCAGTGATCATATCTTCCCACCAAGTCTTACCGAAACAATTGCGCAAAAATATAAAAACGGTCGTGTAGACATCAAAATATTCGACGGTAAAAGTCATTTCATTTGTGGAGAACCAGGCTGGGAAATTGTAGCGGATCATATTTTAAATTGGTACGAAGCACTTTAATAAATTAATTATAGCTAAAAATTAAACTACAAATTAGAAAGTAAAGTTATTTATGGCGTTTCCCTCCGGGCCGGGCTGTCCGCTTTATCTTTTGCGGGAGAAGTTTCGTATAAAAGAGACCTTCATGTTCCCGCAAAAGGATGCCGCTCCCATCCCTAACGCATTCAAGGATATAAACAAGCATTCATTTCAAGTAAGAAAACA
>NZ_JAVFVS010000013.1 GCF_030929605.1 Flavobacterium sp. LHD-80 | reverse complement strand
ATCCCGAACAGAGAAGTTAAGCCCGCCTGCGCAGATGGTACTGCAGTCATGTGGGAGAGTATGTCGTCGCCTTTCTTTTGAGAACCCTATCCATATCGGATAGGGTTTTTTTGTTTTATATAGTTTTGAAAGCAATCCAAAGAATCCGATTGCGTCCAGACATTTGAAACCTCAAGCAATGTCTAGAAATGATGCGGATTTCATCTGTTTTACACCTGTTTTCTTACTTGAAATGAATGCTTGTTTATATCCTTGAATGCGTTAGGGATGGGAGCGGCATCCTTTTGCGGGAACATGAAGGTCTCTTTTATACGAAACTTCTCCCGCAAAAGATAAAGCGGACAGCCCGGCCCGGAGGGAAACGCCATAAATATTCTTATTTGGAATGTTAGTATTATGTAAATCAAGGTATTGTGTTTTTGTCCATTTTAGATTTTTTTGCTATCAATGTCATTTATAAAAAAGGATTACAAAAATATATGTATCGTTAAATTTTATATTTTTGTTTTCTAATAAGAATTTAAGATATGCAAAATATATTTCAGAAAGAGGATTGTGATCAATTCATTAACAGAATAAACGGGCTTACAACAGATTCAAAAGGACTTTGGGGTAAAATGAGTGTTGCTCAAATGCTTGCTCATTGTAATGTTACTTACGAAATGGTTTATGATAATATCCATCCGAAGCCTAATGGATTCATGAAATTTATTTTAAAATTGCTAGCAAAAAAGACCGTGATTGGTGACAAACCGTATTCTAGGAATATTGGTACAGCACCTCAGTTTATTATAAAAAATGATCGTAATTTCGAAATTGAGAAAAGTCGATTAATAGCTTATATTAACAGAACTTTGGAGGCTGGGAAAAGCAGTTTTGAAGGCAAAGAATCTCATTCTTTTGGTCCGTTAACTTCGGATGAATGGAATATTATGTTTGCCAAACATTTGGATCATCATCTTTCTCAATTTGGCGTTTAAAATTCTTTAATTATGAAATTTTATATAATTATTTTCTTTCTGCTATTAGGATTAACTGCAAATGCACAAAAACAAGAGGTTCAAAAAAGTATTGAAGTGTTTTTTGAAGGATTCCATCAGAAAGATACTTTGAAAATAAAATCGGTTTGTGCTGATAAAATGATTCTGC
Organism: Flavobacterium sp. LHD-80; assembly: GCF_030929605.1. Classification (GTDB taxonomy): domain Bacteria; phylum Bacteroidota; class Bacteroidia; order Flavobacteriales; family Flavobacteriaceae; genus Flavobacterium. The sequence goes on along the minus strand of NZ_JAVFVS010000013.1, from coordinate 328,303 downwards.
AATCCATTAGTGAAAGTGCTTCAAAGGGAAATAAATTGTCTGATGAAAAAGCTAATGAATTTTATAAATCTATTGCTTCAATTCCGTCGACTATGAAATTTCAAGAGAAAATCCTAAGCTATACTATTCAAATTGATGGAACAATGGCGCATGTTTGGGCGCCTTATGAATTTTATCTTAATGATAAATTAAGCCATTCGGGAGTGAATACTTTTACTTTATTCAAAGAAAAAGATTCTTGGAAAATCATTTATTTAATCGATACAAGAAGAAAATAATTTAGCTTTAAATTATTTCTGTTGCATAGTAATTGCAGTAATCAGCAATTAGACATTCTTCACATTTAGGTTTTGGTCGGCAGGTTTCTCTTCCCAGAAATGAAATTGCCATTCCAATTTCTGACCAAATGTTTTTTGGCAATACCTGCATCAAATCTTTTTCAACTTTGTTTCCGTCTTTAGCCTCTTTTATTATTCCTATTCTAGGAGCTACACGAATAACGTGTAGATCGGCAATAATTCCTTCTGCAGGTTTTCCAGTTTCTCTTAATATAACATTGGCTGATTTTCTTCCAACTCCTTTTAAAGCAGTTAGTTCCTTCATATTCAAAGGAATATTGTCATCATTTTGAATTGTTTTAGCAATTTCTAAAATCCAATTTGCTTTTGTTCCAAAGTTTCGAACTTTACTTATATAAGGTATAAAAGTTTCGAAATCGGTTTTAGATAAACTATTAAGGGTTGGAAATTTTTCAAATAAAGAAGGTGCTATTTTATTAATATTTGCATCAGAATCTTGTGCAGATAAAATAACCATTACCAATAACTGATAGGTATTTTGATATTCTAAAGGATGCTTTTTTCCTTTATATTTTTTTAAAATGGGTTTTAATTTTGTTTCCCAATCTGATGCTTCTCCAAATAAATCCATTTCAGTTTACTTTTAGTTTGGCTATATTAAAAATGTAACTATCACAAAATTAGTTAGTTTTGATGAAATTTATAATTTTTTTGATAACATTTTGATTACCAAGTATTTTTCTGTGACCTAATCCATCTGTTAAATACAAAGTTCCATTTTCTAATTGTTCATGAATATGAATTCCAGCTTTTACAGGAACTTCTGGATCATCATTGTCATGAATTACTAAAACTGGTATTTTTACTTTTTGAGCTGCTCTGTAAGCTGAAAAGTCATCCATTTTTACTTGGTATTTTTCTTCAAAAAGATTGCGTAGACGCTCACTTATTTCTTGTTTCAAACCTAATTTTGAAATAAACTCATCTAAAATATCTTGAACGATATCGCCACTTCCTATAATAATCGCTTTTTTTGTCTGTAATCCGTCTTTTAATGCATTTAAGACTGACATTCCGCCCAAAGAATGACCAATTGCAAATTCAAATGGTCCAAATTGTTTTTCAATTTCTAATATTGAAGCAATGAACTCAGACATTATTGTTGATTTTCCTCTGGATTTCCCATGTGCCGGAGCATCAAAACTTACTGTTGAAAAACCATTTTTCAAAAGTTCATCTGCTATTTTGAATAGTTGTGTACCTCTTCCTGACCATCCATGAACCAATAAAATCTTACGATCACTTTCTCCATATTGATACGTTACAATGTTTTTATTTATTGCAGGCACGTGAATTATTTTGTGAACACTTTTAGAATCCATTTCAAGTTCTCGTTTTGGAACTTTATGTTTTATAGGTGTTGTAAATAGTTTTGCAGCATATGAAGTAACCAATTTGGTTGAAATAAAGGCACAAATTTTACAGGATACAATAATAAATTGTGGAATTTTTAATGATTTAATAGGATTAGTTTCCTTTTTTGACATATCGATAATTTTTTTTTGACAGCTGAATTCTCCTTATTTTTTCCTAAATTTAAAAAACATAAAAGTAGCATATTAATGATTACTTGCAGAAAAAATAAATCAGTTACTGCTATTTAATACCGTTATAAATTTTTAGCATGGAAATATTTCATTTAAGTGCAGAATGTTACCCAATAGCAAAGGTTGGCGGACTTGCTGATGTTGTTGGGGCATTGCCTAAATATCAGACAAATGCAGGACATCAAGTTAGAGTTGTTGTTCCTTGTTATGATACCAAATTCAGAAAAGAAAATGACTTCGAATGCGTTCATTGGGGAAATGTCAAGTTAGGAAATTTTGATTATCCGTTCAGCGTTTTAAAAGAGACATCAGACAAATTGGGTTATGAACTGTATCTTATAGAAATTAAAGAATTATTTGATCGGCCAAATGTTTATGGATATGAAGATGACATTGAACGATTTTTGTCTTTTCAAATTGCAAGTTTGGATTGGATTTTGGCTCGTGGTGAAGTTCCAGCTATTATAAATTGTCACGATCATCATACTGGAGTTGTTCCGTTTCTGATAAAGTACGCTTATAAATATGCAAGCTTGCAAAATGTAAAAACTGTTATCACAATTCATAACGGATTATATCAAGGCTGGTTTGGTTTTGACAAATTGTATTATCTACCAGAATTTGATTTAAGACATGTTGGATTTTTAGAATGGAACAATTCAATTAATTCTTTGGCTGTTGCTGTTAAATGTGCTCACGCAGTCACAACGGTTTCTCCGAGTTATTTAAATGAAATTAATTATGCAGCAAATGGCTTAGAGTCGCTTTTTAATTCGGTTAGAAATAAATCGAAGGGAATTTTAAACGGAATTGATATTGAAGTCTGGGATCCATTAAAAGATAAGATGCTTGAATTTCATTATTCGATTGAAAATTTCGAATCAGGAAAACAAAAAAATAAAGAAAAGCTCTGCGAGCAATTTGACTTAGATCCTGGTAAACCTTTATTTAGTTTTATTGGTCGTTTGTTTGAAGAAAAAGGAGGAGATTTATTGCCCCAAGCTTCTGCATTGGCACTTTCTGAAAATTTTGAAAATATTAATATTCTGATTTTAGGATCAGGAAATTCAGAAATAGAGTCGCAATTAACACAATTGCGTAATGATTATAAAGGTAACTATAATGTTTTTATTGGTTATAATGAAGAGCTGGCGCATTTAATTTATGCTGGGTCAGATTATATCTTAATGCCATCGAGAGTTGAACCTTGCGGCTTAAACCAGATGTATGCTATGCGATACGGAACTGTTCCAATTGTGAGGAGAACAGGAGGATTGAGAGATACGGTAATTGATTTTGGAGATGCAGGAAATGGTATTTGTCATGATCAGGCTTCAGTTGGAGATATTTGTTATTCAATAAATCGTGCTGTGAAGCTTTATGATGACAAAATAAATTTTAATACAGTTTTAAAAAGAGGAATGGAAGCAGATCATTCCTGGGAAAGAGTGTGCCAAGAATTTATCGAGATATACAACCTAATAATTGAGAAAAATGAAATTTAAAAAGAAAAATGTAGTTGCTATTATTTTAGGAGGAGGACAAGGATCACGTTTGTTTCCGTTAACTGAAACAAGATCAAAACCTGCAGTACCAATTGGTGGAAAATACCGATTAGTTGATATTCCTATTTCAAATTGTATCAATTCTGATATTTTTAAAATATTTGTTTTGACACAGTTTAATTCGGCATCATTAAATGCGCACATAAAAAACACTTTTAATTTTAGTATTTTCAGTCAGTCTTTTGTTGATATTTTAGCGGCTGAACAAACTCCTGATAATCCGACTTGGTTTCAAGGAACTGCCGATGCTGTTAGACAATGTATGTCTCACTTTTTAAAACACGATTTTGACCATGCTTTAATTCTTTCTGGGGATCAATTGTATCAAATGGATTTTAATGAAATGCTAGAAGCTCATATCGCTGCAGATGCTGAAATTTCGATCGCAACTTTACCCGTAAATGCAAAAGATGCTCCAGAATTTGGAATTCTGAAAACCGATCATGAAAATACAATTCAGGCTTTTATAGAGAAACCAGATGCTTCTTTACTGCCGGAATGGGAATCTGAAGTGAGCGAACATATGCAGGAAAAAGGAAAAAAATATCTTGCTTCAATGGGAATCTACATTTTCAATAAGCCATTGTTGGAACAGTTAATGTCTAATCCAGAAACAAAAGATTTCGGAAAAGAAATCATTCCGCAAGCAGTTGGAAAGCATAAAATTTTAAGTTATCAATATGAAGGATATTGGACAGATATTGGAAATATTGAATCGTTTTTTGAAGCAAATATTGGTTTAACTGCTGATATTCCAGAATTTAATTTGTTTGATAATGACAATAAAATTTTTACAAGACCAAGATTGCTTCCGCCATCAAAATTTAGAAATTCGATTATTAATCAATCATTGATTTCTGAGGGTTGTATTATAAATGCCAAAGAAATTAAAAGTTCCGTAATTGGAATTCGTTCTCGAATTGGGGTAGGAACCGTTCTTGAAAACTGTTACGTCATGGGGAACGATTTCTATCAAGATTTAGATGAACTGAATCACGAAGCTAGTGTCAATAAAATTCATGTTGGAATTGGTGAAAACTGCTTCATAAAAAATGCTTTAGTCGATAAAAATGTGCGTATTGGAAACAATGTCCATATCAGCGGTGGCAAGCATTTGGATAATTTTACCAATGAATTGTACAGCATTAAAGACGGAATTGTTGTCATTAAAAAAGGAGCAATTCTCGCAGATAATTTTAGAATTGAATAAAATTCATGATAAAACAATAAAATCCCGATAGCTATCGGGCTCAATACCCAATTTCAATTGTTGCCTTAAAAACCAAATATGACAAAAGTAATTACGCATTCTCTATTTACCGATTTTGATATTGATTTATTCAAAGCTGGAAAACATTTCAAATTGTATGAAAAGTTGGGAGCACATTTAATTGAGGTAAATGGAGTGAAAGGAGTTTATTTTGCTGTTTGGGCACCCACGGCGAAGTCGGTTTCTGTTGTTGGCGATTTTAATTATTGGACACAAGGTGAGCATCAATTGCAAGTTCGCTGGGATTCTTCGGGAATTTGGGAAGGATTTATTCCTGACATTTCGAAAGGTTCACTGTATAAATATAAAATTCAATCAAATATTGATGGAATTGTAACTGAAAAGGCGGATCCTTTCGCGTTATATTGTGAAAAGCCACCACATACTGCATCTGTTGTCTGGGATTTGGATTACAATTGGAAAGACAAAAATTGGATGGAATCCCGCCAAGAAAATAATGCTCTTGATAAACCATATTCGGTTTATGAAGTGCACTTAGGATCATGGAAACGTGGAGAACATAATCGATTTTTGACCTATTTAGAATTAGCAGATGACTTAGTTAATTATGTAAAAGAAACTGGTTTTACGCACGTTGAATTTATGCCAATCATGGAGTATCCTTATGATCCTTCATGGGGATATCAATTAACTGGCTATTTTGCACCGACTTCCCGATTTGGTAAACCACAGGATTTTATGGTTTTGGTTGATAAACTGCATCAGGCTGGTATTGGTGTAATTTTAGATTGGGTTCCTTCACATTTTCCTGATGATGCGCATGGTTTAGGTTTCTTTGATGGTTCACATTTATACGAGCATCCAGATCGTAGAAAAGGTTATCATCCAGATTGGAAAAGTTTGGTTTTTAATTATGGACGAAATGAAGTTCGTGCCTTTTTAATCAGTAATGCTGTTTTTTGGCTTCAAAATTATCATGCTGATGGACTAAGAGTTGATGCCGTTGCGTCAATGCTTTATTTAGATTATTCCAGAAATGAAGGTGAATGGGAACCAAATATTTATGGCGGAAGAGAGAATCTGGAAACGATTAGTTTTCTTAAAGAATTTAATGAAGTTATCTATGCTAATTTCGGTGGAGTTCAGACTATTGCAGAAGAAAGTACTTCGTTTCCTATGGTTTCAAGGCCCACATTTACAGGTGGTTTAGGTTTCGGAATGAAATGGATGATGGGCTGGATGCACGATACTTTAAAATACTTTCAGAAAGAAACTGTGTACAGAAAATACCATCAAAACGATTTGACTTTTTCGATGACGTATGCCTTTACGGAAAATTTCATGCTTCCGTTTTCTCATGATGAAGTCGTTTACGGTAAAAAATCAATTGCTAATAAAATGCCAGGCGATGAATGGCAGAAATTTGCGAATTTAAGATTGCTTTACGGATATATGTTCACGCATCCCGGAACGAAATTATTGTTTATGGGATCTGAATTTGGACAAAGCGATGAATGGAATTTTGAAAAAAGTTTAGACTGGCATTTACTTCAATATGATTATCATTCTGGAATAAAAAAAGTAATTACTGATTTGAATCAATTATATAAATCGAGTCCGGCATTGTATGAGAAGCAATTTACAGGAGAAGGTTTTGAATGGATCAATTATTCGGATCATCAAAATGCTGTCATTTCGTATATCCGAAAAGGGAATAATTCAGAGGATAATATTATTGTAGTTTGCAATTTTACGCAAGTGGTAAGAGAAAACTATAGAATTGGTATTTCTCAAAAAGGGAAATTAAAAGAAATTTTCAATACTGATGCTATAACTTATGGCGGAAGTGGAGTTGGTAATTCTAAATCTTTAAAAACTGACGCTGTTCCTTATGACGGACGAGATTTTTCTATCGAATTAATTTTACCTCCTTTGAGTGTTACCGTATATTCTTTTGAATAGAATTTTGGGAAAAATTTACATTAATGTTTTTTTATCAATTTAGCGTTGATAAATTATCGAATTGTTGATTTTTTGTAAACTAATTTATAACTCATTCAGAAAAAACGTTTTCGTGAATAAACCTTTTATTCATAGTGCTTTACAGAGTTTTTTTGTATGTTTGAAGTAAGGATAAATTAAGATAATAGCGATATGATTACAAATACATCATTAGAACATAAAGGCAACCTGTTTCCGTCAAAAATAGTTTCTTATGAACATGAAGGCGATTCGGTTTCTTTTTATACCGACAATAATGTAATCTTAAAAGTCACCGTACTTCGTGACAGTTTAATTCGTTTTCGTTTTACTACAAAGGGTTACTTTAGTAATGACTTTTCATATGCCATTGACAAAACACAGCTTCACGGTTATAATTTTCTGAAAGTTACTGAAGATGAAAATTATTATGAAATTACAACCAGCAAAGTGGTTTGTAAAATCAAAAAAGCGGATGTTCGTTTGTCTATTTATGACTTAAATAACTGCTTAATTCTTCAGGATGAACTTGGTTTTCATTGGGAAGAAAGTTATGAATACGGCGGAAATATCGTAAAAATGAGCAAATCTTCTAGAGATGGAGAATGTTTTTATGGTCTTGGCGACAAAGCCACTCAAATGAATTTAAAAGGCAAAAGAGTAGAGAATTTTGCAACCGATCAATACGCTTACCAAAAAGAACAAGAACCACTTTATAAAGTCGTTCCGTTTTATATTGGCTTACACAACAAACAATCTTACGGTATTTTCTTCGATAATACCTTTAGAACTTTTTTTGATTTCTGCCAGGAAAGAAGAAATGTAACGAGTTTTTGGGCAGAAGGAGGTGAAATGAATTACTATTTCATTTACGGTCCTCAAATGCAGGATGTTGTCACAACATACACTGATTTGACAGGAAAGCCAGAATTACCGCCACTTTGGGTTTTGGGCTATCATCAATGTAAATGGAGTTATTATCCAGAAAGCAAAGTGAAAGAAATCACTTCAAAATTTAGAGAGCTTAAAATTCCGTGCGACGCTATTTATTTGGATATCGATTATATGGAAGGTTTTCGATGTTTTACATGGAATAAAGAATATTTTCCAGATCCAAAAAAGATGGTTACCGAGCTAGCCGAAGATGGGTTTAAAACCATTGTTATCATTGATCCCGGAATTAAAATCGATAAAAATTACTGGGTTTATCAAGAAGCTTTAGAAAAAGATTATTTCTGCAAAAGAGCCGATGGTCCTTATATGAAAGGTAAAGTTTGGCCAGGTGAATGTAACTTTCCTGATTATACAAATCCCGTAGTAAGAGAATGGTGGGCAGGATTATTTAAAGAATTAATTTCAGATATTGGTGTAAAAGGCGTTTGGAATGATATGAACGAACCTGCTGTTATGGAGGTTCCAAATAAAACTTTCCCGATGGATGTTCGTCATGTTTACGACGGAAATCCATGTAGTCATAGAAAAGCCCATAATATTTATGGAACCCAAATGGCAAGAGCGACTTATCACGGCGTAAAACGTTTTGTGTATCCAAAAAGACCTTTTGTAATTACCAGATCTGCCTATTCAGGAGCTCAGCGTTATACTTCGTCATGGACAGGAGACAACGTTGCAACTTGGGAGCATTTATGGATTGCAAATATTCAGGTTCAGAGATTATCAATTTCAGGTATGGGATTTACGGGTTCTGACATTGGTGGTTTTGCGGAACAACCAACAGGTGAATTATATGCTCGCTGGATTCAGTTAGGTGTTTTCCATCCTTTCTGCAGAACACATTCTTCTGGAGATCACGGAAATCAGGAACCTTGGGCTTTTGACGAAGAAGTAATTAATATTACAAGAAAATTTGTGAGTCTTCGTTACCAATTACTTCCTTATTTATATACCATGTTTTGGCAATATATTGAAGAAGGAATTCCGATGCTGAAACCTTTAGTTTATTACGATCAAGACGATACACAAACGCATTATCGTAATGATGAATTTATCTTTGGAAATCAAATTTTAGTATGCCCAATTCTTGAACCTAATGCTGTAGGTAGACGTATGTATATTCCTAGAGGTGAATGGTATAACTTTTGGACAAATGAATTTGCAGTTGGTGGAAGAGAAGTTTGGATTGATACCAAATTTGATGAGATTCCTGTTTTTATAAAAGCTGGTGCTGTTATTCCAAAATATCCTGTTCAGCAATATGTTGGTGAATTAGAATTTGATGAACTAATGCTGGATGTTTACTTTAAACATGGCAAAGAGAAATCTGTAGTTTATGAAGATGCACAGAATGGATACGACTACAAAAAAGGCCGTTACAGTTTTTTATCTTTTAGAACCATTGGAAAAGAAAAAGAATTAATAATTCAGCTTCATAAAGACGGAAAATATGATACACCTTACAGCAAATATAAAATCAATTTAATTGGACTTCCTTTTAAAGTGACAGAGATTGAAATCGACAATGAAAAGATTGAATTTGATCAATTAAGCTTTGAGCAAGATAAATTCTTAATCGTTGATAAAGAGTTTAATGAACTTCACATAGTAGGCGAGTAGGTAAATTCTGATAAAGTTTTTGGAAATTATGTAAAAGTGAAAGCAAATTTAGTTGTATTTTTGTTAGTGCTAAATTTGTAAAATCATGAAAAAACATCTAATCACGGGACTTTTTACTGCAGTTTTAGTGTGTAGCTGCGCGACAAATCCGATAACGGGAAAACAAAATTTAAATTTTGTTTCAAATAGTGAATTATTTCCATCTTCTTTTCAGCAATACAATCAGTTTTTAACTGAAAATAAGGTTATTACAGGAACAGCTGACGCGAAACTTGTTGAAACAGTGGGATATAAAATTAAACTGGCGGCCGAAAAATATCTTAATTATTTGGGACAAACGCAATACCTAAAAGATTATCGCTGGGAATACAAACTTGTTGATAATAAAGAAGTTAATGCTTGGTGTTTGCCCGGAGGAAAAATTGTTGTGTATTCAGGTATTTTGCCTGTAACACAAAACGAATCTGGTTTAGCCACAGTAATGGGCCACGAAGTTTCGCATGCTTTAGCCAATCACGGAGCACAAAGAATGTCAGCTGCACAATTACAGCAAATTGGCGGCGCAGCTTTGGGAGCGGCAACAAGCGGAAAATCGGAAGCAACACAGCAAATATTTGCACAAGCATACGGAATAGGCTCCGAAGTTGGCGTTATGCTGCCTTTTAGCAGAAGTAACGAAAGTGAAGCTGATAAAATCGGTTTAACTTTAATGGCTATTGCAGGTTATAATCCTGATGATGCTGTTGCTTTCTGGAGCAGAATGTCTGCGAAATCTGTTGCTGCCGGAACTCCAGAATTTATGAGTACGCACCCGTCAGACGCAACAAGAATTGCCAATATAAAAGCGCTGATTCCTGAAGCTAAAGCAATTGCGCTTAAAGTAGGAACTATAAAGTAGCATTCTTGCTATAATAGAAAATTTAAAAGCTATTCGTTTTTCGGGTAGCTTTTTTTATAGTTCATAATTTAATAATGTACGAATCAGATAAATTGTATTTGATTATGATAAAAATTAAATAAATTCGTAGCGCACTAACAACAACATTTCTATGAAAAACCTACAAAAAGGAGATAAAAAATTATTAAATGCTTGGGCATTTTATGATTGGGCTAACTCCGTTTATACACTTACAATTGCTTCTGCAGTATTTCCAATATTTTATGAAGCATTATTTACTAATCGCGGTCATTATATTGATGTTTTTGGGATGCATCTTAAAAACTCAGCCTTAATAAGTTTTACAACTGCTTTTGCATTCTTGGTTGTTTCTTTTATTTCACCATTACTATCAGGAATAGCTGATTATGTTGGAAACAAAAAAGCCTTTATGAAGTTCTTTTGTTATTTAGGTGCTTTGTCTTGTATGGGATTATATTGGTTTGACCTCGGAAACATTTATCTAGGTTTGGCTTTTTATTTCTTAGGATTGATAGGATATTGGGGAAGTTTAGTTTTTTACAATTCTTATTTGCCAGATATTGCTTTTGAAGAGCAACAGGATAGCATTAGCGCCAAAGGATATTCGTTAGGATATATTGGCAGTGTAATTTTATTAGTGATTAATCTTGGAATGATTATGTTTCCAGATACTTTTAAAATTACAGCAATGGAAGCAATGCGCTACTCTTTCATTATGGTAGGTGTCTGGTGGATTCTTTTTAGTCAATATACTTATTATTATTTGCCAAAAGGAAGTAAAGAAAAAAGTCAAAAATTGACTAGAGATGTTGTTTTTAATGGCTTCAAAGAACTTAAAAAAGTTTGGGTTTTATTGAGTGATAATATTCCTTTACGAAGATATTTAGGCGGATTTTTTGTTTCGAGTATGGCGGTACAAACTGTAATGTTGGTTGCAACTTATTTTGGAGCACAAGAGATTCAGTGGTCATCGCCAGAAGAAAGCCAAAAAGGATTAATTATTTGTATTTTACTAATTCAACTGGTAGCTGTTATCGGTGCTGTTTTAACTTCTAGAGCTTCTGCAAAATATGGTAATGTTCCCACTTTGATTGTAATCAACGCAATTTGGGCTGTATTTTGTGCTTTAGCATATTTTATAACATTGCCAATGCATTTTTACGTTATGGCAACCATAGCTGGATTTGTAATGGGAGGAATTCAGGCGTTATCACGTTCAACCTATTCAAAATTATTACCCGAAACACAAGATACAGCTTCATTTTTTAGTTTTTATGATGTTGCTGAAAAAATCGGAATTGTAATAGGAATGTGCGTTTACGGAATTATCGATCAAATTACTGGAAGCCCACGAGCGGCAATCGTAATTTTGGGAATTTTCTTTGTCACATCTATTTTTCTCTTGAGAAGAGTTCATAAAAAAGAGGCACTTTAAGTGCCTCTTTTTATTTTGATATTTTGGAATAATTAAAAATAAAAGCTCAATAATAAAAGAGGAATGATTAGTTCGTTTTTTGATTTGATGATTTTAAAAATCTTTTATTATTGAGCTTTATTTAAAATTTATGCTTTTGAAATGCTTCCTGAACCCGAAACTTTTACATCACGTTTCTCAGGATTTCCTGTATATTTAATATCGCCTGAACCAGAAACTCTTGCAGTTATACTTTCATTGCAGTTAACTTTAACATCTCCAGAACCTGAAACGCTTATATTGGCATTTTTTGATTTCAAATTTGCAGCTTCGATATCGCCTGAACCAGAAAGTTTTATAGTTAAATTATCTGAATTACCTTTTAATTTAATATCTCCTGAACCGCTCAAACTAAAATCAAACGTATTTGCAGCAACATCTAAATCAATATCTCCAGATCCTGATAATTTTGCAGAAAATTTATCATTTTTAATTGGAGATTTTGTTACAATATCTCCTGATCCTGATAAACTCAGTTCAGATATTTTTTCAAATGGAACTGTAATCTCTACCTTTTTTCCAGTGCTTGGACGCAAATTTGTTCCTTTTTTTGTGTAGATTTTTAAAGCATTATCTTGAACTTCAACAATGATTGCAGATACAATATTTTGTTCTCCTTTAATTGTAATTTTTCCTTCTTTTCCTGCTACTAAATCAACATCAAAAAAGCCTGATATTTTAATTGCATCATATTCTGAAGTTGTTCTTGTTTCAGTTACAACGTTACCGTTTCCGTTAATTTTCTCCTGTGCACTAGCTGTTAAGCCTATTAAAAATGCTGCGCAAACTACTGATTGAATAATTTTTTTCATGGTTTTTGATTGTTTAAAATTATTGTTTTTTGACTAATGATACGTTTCCGTAAGTTGAATTAATTATTACCTTATTCTGACCTTTCTTTTTGTGATAACCGCTAATGCTTTTTGAACTGTTTTTGGTTTCATTTACATTAATTTCTAAATCATCACCGTTTTTAATGCTCGCATACTTGGTGTTTATGTCAAAATCAAATGCGTAATTGTAATTGTAGCCCAAAGTAATATCGGTATAACCCGAATTAATATTGACATTTTTTGCTTTTTCAGTCAAGGTTCCAATGTTAACTTTGCTGTAATTAGTATCGATATTTAAATTATTTGAAACTTCGACAACTGAAACTGTTAGATAATTTCCTGAACCAGTGCATGAACTTACTTTTTGAAATTTCAAATTTCCATAATTACAATCGTATTTAATGTTTTGAGCATCAGAAATAACTAAATCAGTATAATTCGCATCAAAGTTCAAATTGCCTGAATCATTAACTTTTAAGCCTGAATAACGCGCTGTGATTAGACCGTTTTTAATGTAGTCTATTGATGAATTTTGACAGTATTCAATATTTATTTTGTTGTTTTGATTGTTTAATTTTCCAAGAGTTACTTTCCCATATTTACAGCTAATATCAGTTGCTCCCTCTATTGCAAGAGATGTAATATTTCCGTATTTATTGCTCACTTTTACAGTTCCGTTTTTCGGAATTTTAACTACATAATTGATTTCAAAACTATTGCTGCTTCCTCTCCCTTTATTAGTCGAATTTCCAATTTTTGTAATAGCGGTAACCATTGATTTCAAAGCTGTAATATCAACATCAATTGTGTTTAATTTTTCGTTTACCCAGTTTTCATTTCCTCCAGTAACTTTGATGGTAATGTCAACATCGATTTTGTCTTCATCCCAAGTTGATATTGAAATGTTTCCATATTTGTTATCAATATCAATTCCTGCATTCGAATTTACGATATAGGTTTTCTTGATATTTTTTTGTTTTGAAATATTAGAGTCATCATTTGAAAACGCCAAAAAAGGCATCAAGATGAACAGAATTAGTATTTTATAATGTTTTTTCATGGCTTGTGTTTTTTAAATTTTCGTTTTCTTCAATTCTTTTCAAAACCGTCTGCAAAAATGATATCCTTGTTTGCAGATTGCTTATCATGGCATAAATGATTTGCTTGTTTTCGCCGTTTTTTTGCAATTCATTAATGATTTTTTGATAATCGGCATCAAAAACTTTCATTTGTTTCAATGCATCACTTATGATTTGCTCATTTTCAGGCGAACTTTTTTCTTTAAGTTTAACCAGTTCGTTATCAATTAGAATGCTGAAAATTGAATCAGTACGTTGTGTTTCTTTAGATGCAAATTTGAATTCTTTTGGTTTGTCAGTTTGATAAAAAACAGAGATTCCAAGCATTAATACGATTGTAGCAGCAATAGAAGCCACAAACCAGTAATTTTTCTTTTTTGGTTCTTTTCTGTTCAATTTATTTAAAAAAACGTCTTGATGATCTGAATTTAATTCCTGAACATCCCATTGGTTTTCAAATTTGTTGAATAATTGATCTAAATTGTCATTTTCCTTTTTCATATCTCCTCTAATTTTTTTCGCAAACTTTCTTTTGCTCTGCTTAATGTAGTTCTGCAGTTTTGATAACTAATATTTAAAATCTCGCTTATTTCTTCTTGATCATAACCTTCAATGTAAAAAAGTGTCAAAACCATTCTATAACTATCTTTCAGACTTAAAATAGTGTCTAAAACTTGTTTTACTTTTAAAGTGTTAAAATCAATGGATTCAGAATAAAAGTCATCATTTTCTTCAATTTTATAAAGCGTCTTGCTTATGTCTTCGACTTGAAAAGCATTATTCTTTTTATAAAAATCAATACTATAATTGATCACAATTTTCTTTAGCCACGCGCCAAAAGCAACTTCTTGTTTGTAGTCGTTTATTTTTGTAAATGCCTTCAAAAAACCTTCCTGCATGACGTCTTGTGCATAATGTTTGTCTTTTACAATACGGTACGCCACATTGTACATGGCTTTACTGTAACGGTTGTAAATTTCAAATTGGGCCTTTTGATTATTCTCTTTACAAAGCGCGATTAATTCTTCGATATTTTGGTTGGTTATACTCAAGTAATGTTTGCTAGTTTTTTATAATGACTTTGCTTTTTTTAGTTTGTTACAGTTTTAGAAAAAATAATTTTATTTTTTTTTAAGATTTAAATTTTCATTGATTAAATCTCTATACTAATGAAATAGTATTTGCTCATTAAATGTAATCATTTACGGATTATTTTTTATTACGAGTACCTCAGTTTTACTTCTAATCTTTCTTTTTTGCTTTTGGCACAATGATTGTCTATTTTTATCGCCTGTCTTGTAAAGATAACATTTAGCATAATTTTACTAAAAACTGCCCCAAGGAATGTTACTTTTGTAGATGGTATAAAACTTTTAATGACAAAACGACTTAAATATTATTATGTCAAATCATAAAATACTTACTATTGACAATCTGTCACTTCAGGAATTTGATTCAGAAGCAGAATTAATTCCATTATTAACTCCAGAAGACGAAGAGGAAATGAATAACGAGGAACTTCCGGTTTCTCTGCCAATTTTGCCTTTGCGTAATACTGTTTTATTTCCAGGTGTTGTTATTCCTATTTCTGCTGGAAGAGACAAGTCTATTAAATTGATTAATGATGCCAATGCCGGCGGAAAAATCATTGGAGTTGTTTCTCAAATTAATGAAGAAGACGAAGATCCGTCTAAAGATGATATCCATAAAATTGGAACTGTAGCCAGAATTCTTCGCGTTTTAAAAATGCCTGACGGAAATGTTACGGTTATTTTACAAGGAAAGAAACGCTTTGAAATTGACGAAGTAGTTTCTGAAGAACCTTATATTACCGCAACGATTAAAGAAGTTTCGGAAGAACGTCCAGATGAAAATGATACTGAATTTACAGCTATTTTAGATTCTGTTAAAGAACTGGCAATCCAGATTATTAAAGAAAGCCCAAACATTCCATCAGAAGCTACATTTGCAATCAAAAACATTGAAAGTCAATCGTTTTTGATCAATTTTGTTTCTTCAAACATGAATTTATCTGTAAAAGAGAAACAAGGACTTTTATCGATAAATGGTTTAAAAGAGCGTGCTTTAGAGACTTTAAGATATATGAATGTTGAACTTCAAAAATTAGAATTGAAGAATGATATTCAGTCAAAAGTTCGTTTTGATTTAGATCAGCAACAGCGTGAATATTTCCTTCATCAGCAAATGAAAACCATTCAAGAAGAATTGGGAGGCGTTTCGCAGGAAGAGGAAATGGACGAAATGGGACAGAAAGCGAAAACCAAAAAATGGGACGAAAAAACGCAGAAACATTTCGAAAAAGAATTGTCTAAAATGCGTAGAATGAATCCGCAGTCGCCAGATTTTGGAATTCAGCGTAATTATTTAGAGTTGTTTTTAGAATTGCCTTGGGGCGAATATTCTAAAGATAAATTCGATTTGAAACATGCTCAGAAAATATTAGATAAAGATCATTTTGGACTTGATGAAGTTAAGAAAAGAATGATTGAACATTTGGCAGTTTTAAAATTGCGAAATGATATGAAATCGCCAATTATTTGTTTAACAGGGCCTCCAGGAGTTGGTAAAACTTCTATTGGTCGTTCTGTGGCCGAAGCTCTAGGACGTGAATATGTTCGTATTTCATTAGGAGGTTTACGTGATGAAGCAGAAATTCGCGGGCATAGAAAAACCTACATTGGTGCAATGCCAGGAAGAATTATTCAAAGCTTGAAAAAAGCTGGAACTTCAAATCCGGTATTTATTTTAGATGAGATTGATAAATTATCTAGCGGAAACAGTGGAGATCCTTCTTCTGCTTTATTAGAAGTTTTAGATCCAGAGCAAAACAGTTCATTTTATGATAATTTCCTTGAAATGGGTTATGATTTATCTAAAGTGATGTTTATTGCGACGTCTAATAATATGGCGGCAATTCAGCCAGCTTTGCGTGACAGAATGGAAGTAATCAAAATGTCAGGTTACACTATTGAAGAAAAAGTTGAAATTGCAAAAAGACATCTTTTTCCAAAACAATTAGAAGCGCACGGATTGACTTCAAAAGATCTAACTATTGGCAAAAAACAATTAGAAAAAATTGTTGAAGGTTATACAAGAGAATCCGGTGTTCGTAATTTAGAAAATAAAATTGCTCAGGTAATTCGTAACGCAGCAAAATCTGTTGCGATGGAAGAGGAGTACAACAAAAAAGTTACCGATGAAGATATTGTAACGGTTTTAGGCGTGCCGAGATTAGAGCGTGATAAATATGAAAATAATGATGTTGCCGGCGTTGTTACAGGTTTAGCTTGGACAAGTGTGGGTGGAGATATTTTATTTATAGAATCATTAATTTCTGAAGGAAAAGGTTCGTTGACAATTACAGGAAATCTTGGAAATGTCATGAAAGAATCGGCAACTATTGCACTTGAATATATTAAAGCGAATGCTAAAAAATTAGGTTTGGCAATTGAGCTTTTTCAAAAATACAACATCCACTTGCACGTTCCAGAAGGAGCAACTCCAAAAGACGGACCAAGTGCTGGTATTGCAATGTTAACTTCTTTGGTTTCTTTATTGACTCAAAAGAAAGTAAAGAAAAGCCTTGCTATGACTGGAGAAATTACACTGCGTGGAAAAGTTTTGCCTGTTGGTGGAATTAAAGAGAAAATCTTAGCAGCAAAAAGAGCAGGTATTAAAGAAATCATTTTATGTCACGACAACAAAAGTGATATTGATGAAATTAAAGCTGAATATCTAGAAGGACTTACTTTTCATTACGTAAAAGAAATGAGCGAAGTTCTGGCTTTAGCGCTTACTGATCAAAACGTGAAAAATGCTAAACAGTTGAAATAAGCTTTTATTTAAAATTTCAATATTAGAAATTCCAAATTCCAAACTGTGCTTCTACAGATTGGAGTTTGGGATTTTTTTTATGCTAAAATGTGAGATTTAGAATTCAAAATTGTGGCATAATGATTGATTAATAGATAGTTATAAAAATTATTTTTTACGTTATATAATTTTATCTTTGTTCTTGCGTTATTCCCATATAGGAATCGCCCCAAAAACATGTTCAAACGATTTGTTTTATTTTTAATGTTGTTACTCTGCTCGATTTCTTTCGGGCAAGTTGGAGGGCGCTACACCTATCAATTTCTAAATTTAACGTCATCGCCAAGGCAGGCGGCGTTAGGTGGAAAAAATATTACTATTTATGATGATGATGTGAATCAGGTGATGTTTAACCCGGCAGTATTAAATGAAGATATGGACAATCATCTAGCTATAAATTATGGCAGTTATTACGGAGAAGCTTCTTATGGAACTGCTTCATATGCTTATACTTATGATAGACACATCCAAACATTTTATGCTGGAGTGAGTTATGTAAACTATGGTAGCTTTGAAGGTTATGACGAAAATGGTCAGGCAACCTCAGATTTTACAGGGAGTGAAGGTGCTCTTACACTTGGATACGCATACAATATTCCCTATACAGATGTTCATATTGGAGTAAATGGAAAGCTAATAACTTCGACTTTAGAAAGTTATAATTCCATTGGTGGAGCAATTGATGTGGGAATTATGTATCAAATTGAAAAAAATAATGTAAATTTGGCCTTAGTATTTCGTAATATTGGAACACAGTTTACAACTTACTCAGGAATAAAAGAGAATTTGCCCTTTGAAATTATCGCTGGTATCTCGCAAGAATTAGAACATGTACCGCTTCGTTGGCATCTTTCATTAGAAAATTTGCAACAATGGAACATTTCTTTTTCGAACCCCGTTCGTGGAGAAACCAATATTGATGGATCAACAAGTGACGAGAAAGTTTCGTTTGCAAATAATGCTTTAAGACATGTGGCTTTAGGTTTAGAACTTTTTCCACAAAGAGCATTTAACGTGCGTTTAGGATATAATTTTAGAAGAGGAGAAGAATTGCGAATTGATGAACAACGTAATTTTTCTGGAGTTTCATTAGGATTTGGCTTAAGAATGAATAAATTAAAATTCAACTATTCTTATTCAAGGTATACATTGGCGGCTAATACAAGTCTTTTTGGTTTAACTTTAAATTTTCAGTAATAATATGAAAATATTTACTTTATTTTTGTTCATGACTGTGAGTGTTTTTACGGGAGCTAAACACTATTTCAATGAAGATGAATCTACGATAACCAATGTCGAGATTGAAAGAATCAACAGCAGAATAACAGACATAAAAAACATGATTAATAACGATCGCAAATACAATTCTAAAATTGCATTTTTGATTGATATGAAAGTTCCTTCAGGAAAAAATCGTTTTTTTGTTTATGATTTAGAAAAGAACGAAGTTATAGATCAAGGTCTTGTAGCTCACGGTTCTGGTTCTGAAACCGGTATCAAAGGCATGCTTAAATTCAGCAATATGCCAAATTCTAACTGCACTGCACTTGGCAGATATGCAATTGGAAAAACATACAGAGGAATTTTTGGAAAAGCTTATAGATTAGCAGGTTTGGATGAAACTAATAATAAAGCTTTAGAAAGAGCTATTGTTTTGCATTCTTACTCTGCAGTTCCATTACAAGAACAGGATTATTATATTAGCAATAGCCACGGATGCCCAATGGTAAACGAAGAGTTTTTTAAAAGAATTCAAAAACTAATTGATAATTCTAAAACGAATATTCTGATGGATATTTATTATTAGAAAACAGCTTAAATAATATTAAAGAGTATAAAGCTTTTTATTATCGAGATTATTTTGATTTTCGATGATGAAAAGTTTTTTTTTGTTTAAAACTTATTCAATCAGATTACTTCTTAGCTATTATAATTCTTCCAAATAAAAAGAAAGATGGTTACATTTGCAGCTCGTTAAATTATTTGATGCGTTTTTTGAAAACGCGAGAATAATCAAGGTTTCACAAGTAAACAACTGATTCGCAAATTATTATTTTGCGAACTTTAAATAGTAAAAATTTAAAATTAAAAAATTGAAAAAAATTACAATTGCTATCGACGGATTTTCATCAACAGGAAAAAGTACTTTGGCAAAACAATTGGCAAAAGAACTTGAATACGTGTATGTTGATACAGGCGCTATGTATCGCGCAGTTGCATATTTTGCCATGCAGAATCAACTCATTACAACCGATTCTTTTGATAAAAAAGCATTAATTGAAGCTTTACCGAATATTCAATTGGAGTTTAAATTCAATGCTGATTTAGGTTTCGCAGAAATGTATTTAAATGGTGAAAATGTAGAGAAGCAAATCAGAACTATCGAAGTGTCTAATTTTGTAAGCAAAGTAGCAGAAGTTTCCGAGGTGCGTTCTAAATTAGTGGAGCAACAGCAAGAAATGGGGAAAAATAAAGCTATAGTGATGGATGGAAGAGATATTGGAACTGTAGTTTTTCCTGATGCCGAACTTAAAATATTCATGACTGCAAGTGCTGAAACCCGTGCGCAGAGACGTTTTGATGAATTGCAACAAAAAGGTGACAATGTAACTTACGAAGAAGTGTTGAAAAATGTCGTTGATAGAGATTACGTTGACACACACCGTGACGATTCTCCTTTGGTAATTGCCGATGATGCAATTGAAATAGATAATTCTTACTTAAATAAAGAAGAACAGTTTGCAGCTGTTTTAGAATTAATAAATGATGTTGTAAAAACAGCGTAATTTTTTGCAGATATTATTTTAAATGTTAGTTTTACCGCTTGATTTTTATTTTAAAGACAATTTCAATATATGGGAATTAAAAACAGGTTAATCGTGATGAGCTTTCTTCAGTTTTTTGTTTGGGGAGCTTGGCTTATTACAATTGGAAATTATTGGTTTGGAACCAAAAATTGGGAAGGAACACAATTTGGTTTAGTATTTGGAACCATGGGAATTGCTTCTTTGTTCATGCCTACATTAACCGGAATTATTGCCGACAGATGGGTAAATGCTGAAAAGCTATACGGAATTCTTCATATTCTTTATGCAGCGGTTTTGTTTGGAATTGCACAAGTAACCACTCCAGATAATTTTATCGCTGTAATGCTTTTAGCAATGTGCTGTTATATGCCAACAATTGCTTTAAGTAACTCTATTTCTTATACTTCATTAAAATTAAACGATAAAAATATCGTAAAAGATTTTCCGCCAATTCGTGTTTGGGGAACAATAGGTTTTATTGTTGCTATGTGGATAACAAATTTAAGTGGAAGTAAAGCAACGGAATACCAGTTTTATATTGCTGGAATTGGTGCCTTAATTCTAGGGATTTATGCTTTTACATTGCCAAAATGTGAGCCACAGCGTTTAATTAAAGAAAATGCAACGTGGATTGAAACTTTTGGTTTAGAATCTTTTAAATTGTTTGCAAACTATAAAATGGCTTTGTTTTTTGTTTTTTCTATGTTTTTAGGAGGAGCATTGCAATTGACAAATGCATACGGGGATGTGTTTTTGGATGAATTCAAGCATTTTCCAAAATATGCAGATTCTTTCGTTATAAAGTATTCTACTATAATTATGTCGATTTCTCAGGTTTCTGAGACGTTATTTATATTGGCAATTCCGTTTTTCTTGAAGCGTTTCGGAATCAAACAAGTTATGCTTATTAGTATGTTGGCTTGGGTATTACGTTTCGGATTATTTGCTTTTGGAGATCCCGTAGGAGGATTATGGATGATTATTCTTTCTTGTATTGTTTATGGAATGGCATTTGATTTCTTTAATATATCAGGTTCATTATTTGTAGAAAGCAATACCGATTCTAAAATTCGTTCTTCTGCGCAAGGTTTATTTATGATGATGACAAATGGAGTAGGAGCAGTTTTAGGAAGTTTGACTTCTGGTTGGGCAATTGATCGTTTCTTCACAAAATCATTTGCTAATACAACTGAATTAGCAGGATTTTTACAAACAGATACAACGAACTCAAAAATGTTAGAATTTGTAAAAGGTCAAGGGAATTCAGTTTCTGCGGATGGGATTTTTGCTAACCCAATTTTAATGAAAGACTGGCATACAATCTGGTTGTCTTTTGCAGCTTATGCTTTGGTTATTGCAATTGCATTTGCTGTGTTGTTTAAGCATAAACATGACCCGAAAGAAATTGAGAATTTGAGTCATTAAGATTCTGCTTTTTAGATTTTAGAAGATTTAAGAGCGAAAAGAAAATAATTTAATAAAATAAAAAATACCACAAAAAGTTTCTAAATTTAGAAACTTTTTGTGGTATTTTGCTTTAAGATAATTATATTAATAAGAAAAAAATAAAATCATACACTCTTTCTGAAATGAAAGACAAACTTATTGGAGAAATTGGGGATAAGGAAAGGGATAAATATGAAAGTAAACTTAAAAAAGAAATCTCAAGAAGAAATAAAAGAAGTAAAATTCGGTAAAAGTAAACCCGACAGTTTTTTATACCGAGGCTTTGGGACTGTCGGGTTTAGTTTGTTGTTACATTGCTTTTAAAAGCATTTCTGAGTATTATAACTAAAAACAAAAACACGATATAGATTAAGAAGTAAATTTTAATTGTTTCGTTGTTTTCAATTTCTTGTGAAATAATAACGCTTTTTTGGTCTTCATAAGCATATTTTGAGGTTCCACGGTCTAAATACCAGATGTAAACTGAATCATGATGTTTGGCCATGTATTCGTTTATTTCAGGTTCGTATGATTGATATTTTAAACCTAATCCGCTTCCAGTAGTAGGTTTCAGGAAACTTCCTTTGTTGAAATAGAAATATGTTGATATTGAGCCACCTTTAGAAGTTGATGATCTTGATGAGTCAATTTTCACTTTTATTTTTTTAAACTCTTTTTCGTGGTTAATAATTTTGCAATTGAATGTAAATTGCATTGCGAGAATGAATACAATAAGAGTTGAGAAGCAAAGTATTGCAGTTATAAATACGGCTAAAAAACTTGAACTGTTATTTTTTGGTGGCATATTGGGGCTGTTTTATGTTGTAAATATAGTAAACCCGAGAGGTTTTAAAAACCTGTCAGGTTTGTTTATTCAGGTCCTTATAAAAACAAAACTTTCTAATCTAGCCCCGATAGAAGTGGAAATCCTTTTATACCGGTGTTCGGTATAAAAGATTGGAGCGGATAGCGGGACTTTACGTCCTGAAAAACCCGAAATCGTCTGCTCCTGAGCAATTCACTGATAATCATCCTGAATTTATTTTGTAAGTACAGAAATTTGTAGTAATTTTGCAAACCTTTTGGCAAAGAAGAGTTTCCTTTAGGTATCAACTATTTATGTAAAACAACTTCTGTTTTTTCTACTGCTTTATGAAACTCGAGGAAAACAGAATACAAATTTTTTATCAGCATGTCTGAACAATTAAAATCACAAGAAGAGTTTTTAGCAAATTTTAACTGGCATAACTTCCAAGAAGGAATTGATGCAGTAGATGAGAAAAACTTACAAGAGTTTGAAGAACTAGTATCAAAAACTTTCATCGCTACAGATCAAGAAGAAGTAGTTGAAGGAGTTGTTGTTAGAATTACAGATAGAGACGTTATCGTTGATATCAATGCTAAATCTGAAGGTGTTATTTCTTTAAATGAATTCCGTTACAACCCAAACTTAAAAGTAGGTGACAAAGTTGAAGTATTAATCGACATCCGTGAGGACAAAACAGGTCAATTAGTATTATCTCACAGAAAAGCACGTACTATCAAATCTTGGGATAGAGTTATTGCAGCTAATGAAACTGGAGAAATCGTTAACGGTTTTGTTAAATGTAGAACTAAAGGAGGTATGATCGTTGACGTATTCGGTATCGAGGCGTTCTTACCAGGATCTCAAATTGACGTTAAGCCAATTAGAGACTACGATGTATATGTAAACAAAATGATGGAATTCAAAGTGGTAAAAATCAACCACGAATTCAAAAACGTTGTTGTATCTCATAAAGCGCTTATCGAGGCTGATATTGAAGTACAGAAAAAAGAAATCATCGGTCAATTACAAAAAGGACAAGTATTAGAAGGTGTTGTTAAAAACATTACTTCTTATGGTGTGTTCATTGACTTAGGTGGTGTTGACGGATTAATTCACATTACTGACCTTTCTTGGAGTAGAATCAACCACCCAAGTGAAGTTCTTGAATTAGACCAAAAATTAAACGTTGTAATCCTTGATTTCGATGATGAGAAAACAAGAATTCAATTAGGATTGAAACAATTAAACGCTCACCCATGGGATGCTTTAGATGCTAATTTAACAATTGGTGATAAAGTAAAAGGTAAAGTAGTTGTAATCGCTGATTACGGTGCATTTATCGAAGTTGCTGAAGGTGTTGAAGGTTTAATCCACGTTTCTGAAATGTCATGGTCAACTCACTTACGTTCTGCTCAGGACTTCGTGAAAGTTGGAGATGTTGTTGAAGCAGTTATCTTAACTCTTGACAGAGATGATCGTAAGATGTCATTAGGTATCAAACAATTAACTCAAGATCCATGGACTGACATTACTTCTAAATACCCAGTAGGTTCTAAACATACAGGTATCGTTAGAAACTTTACAAACTTTGGTATTTTCGTAGAATTAGAAGAAGGAATTGATGGATTAATCTACATTTCTGACCTTTCTTGGACTAAGAAAATCAAACACCCATCTGAGTTTGTAAACGTTGGTGAAAAACTTGATGTTGTAGTATTAGAGTTAGATGTTGAAGGACGTAAATTATCTTTAGGTCACAAACAAACTACTGCTAATCCTTGGGATCAATACGAAGATTCTTTCGCTGTAGGAACTATCCACAATGGTGAAATTTCTGAAATTGTTGACAAAGGAGCTACTGTTGAATTCGGAGATGATATCGTTGCTTTCATTCCTACTCGTCACCTTGAAAAAGAAGACGGAAAGAAATTGAAAAAAGGTGATACTGCTGATTTCAAAGTAATCGAATTCAACAAAGAATTCAAAAGAGTAGTTGCTTCTCACACTGCTATCTTCCGTGAAGAAGAAGAGAAAAACGTGAAAGCTGCTGCTGAAACTACTACATCTGCATCTACAAACGCACCAGCTGCGACTTTAGGTGACAACAATGATGTATTAGCTGCTTTAAAAGCTAAAATGGAAAAAACTGAGAAAAAATAATTCTTAGTTTCATCTAAATAGAAAGTCCCACAGAAATGTGGGACTTTTTTTATGCTTTTTGTTTTAGGTTTTCTTTGTTTCAAGTTTCAAGTTTGTCAGTTCGAGCGGAGTCGAGAACTCTTTTGAAATGATTTTTATTATTTTGAAGCTAGTAATTTTGATTCCTCGGGAGTGAATTCAGGAACAATTGCGTAAGTGTCAATTTGATTAATAGCCATTTCGTCTAAGATGTCAATCAAATTTTTAAAATTTGATTTTTTGCTTGGTTTTATAATTACAATTGGCCCATTTTTTGGTTTTCCCAGCGCTGCTGAATATTCAAGAATTGTTTTCTTCTGAGTAGAAAGTTCTTCTCGAATTCCGTTTTTTCCATAATTTATTTCTTTTGGCTCTTTAAGAGGATTGAATAAAAAACCAGTATATGTAATAATTTTATTATTCTCATCTAGTAGAACAGTTATAGTGCGTTCACTACTACCACTACCACAAGTGATAACATGATTCCATTCATCGTCAAAATATTTATCAGGCAAACTTAAATCCATACCTTTCGGTTTCGATAGTTCCCCGACAACCATAAAAAATATAATTAGCAAAAATGAGACGCTTACCATTGCAGTTAAATCGACTCTTGAACTTAATTTCTTGCTTCTGACTTTTTGAGGTAAATTATTCATGACTTTGGGTTTAAGTTAATTTGAATTATTTTGAAGCTAATAATTTTGATTCTTCCAGAGTAAATTCTGAATCAATATTATAAAAATCTATATCCGCTATTTTTAATTCATCAAGAATTTCTATAAGATTCCCATAATTTGAATTTTTACTTGGCTTAATGATAACCACAACTCCTTTTCCTAGTTTTCCATATTTAGCTGAATATTCGAGCGCCATTTTGTTTTTTTCTAGCAACTCTTTTCTGATTCCGTTTTTTCCATATTGCATTTTTTTGGAAGTATTTGTAGGAGTAGGTATCAACCCTGAGTAAGAAATTATTCTATTATTTTTACCTAATAAAATTGTGAGAGATCTATTTTCTTCAACATAAGCTGGACGACAATCATCACAATCAAGATCAGGTAAATTTAATTCCATAGCTTTTGCCTTAGACAATTCCCCAACAACCATAAAAAATATGATCAGCAAAAAAGAAACGCTGACCATAGCGGTTAAATCAACTCTTGAATTTAACTTTTTACTTCTTACTTTTTTAGGTAGATTTTGCATATGAATCTGATTTTGATATTAAAGTTAATCAAAATTTTATTCAGAAAATAAATCGAGTTTAAATAAAAAAGTATTTTTTGAAGACTTATTTATTTGTACGAAATAATTACAGATGCTGCATTAGATTCTAGCTTAACTTTTTTACCAAAAGTCATTGCATGATTATTTCTGATATGTCCTGCCGGAAAGTCGAAAATTACAGGATAATCGTATTCCTTTACTACATTTAAAATGATTTCGCGGTGTGTTCCTCCAAACAAAATATTTTCTTCTTTCTTATAATCGAAATCACCAACAATGATTCCTTTTAAATCTTTCAAAAAGCCATTTCTTTTCAGCGTATACATCATTCTGTCAACTCGGTATAAATCTTCGCCTACATCTTCGATGAACAGAATTTTTCCTTTTGGATCAATATCAGAATTACTGCCTAGCATCGACATCACAATCGATAAATTTCCACCAATAAGAACTCCTTTGCTTGTGCCTAATTTATTAAGCGGATTAGTAGGAATTTCATAAGTTACTTCCTCACCAAACAATGATTTATAAAGGGTTTCTT
This sequence comes from Flavobacterium sp. LHD-80, assembly GCF_030929605.1. GTDB lineage: Bacteria > Bacteroidota > Bacteroidia > Flavobacteriales > Flavobacteriaceae > Flavobacterium. The sequence continues at coordinate 301,838 of NZ_JAVFVS010000013.1, read as the reverse complement.
TTGCTTGAGGTGTTGCTCTTCTCATTCCTCCTGGCATTGTAGCGTGAATTGAGGCAAATCCTAATCTATGAACTTGTTCGTGAAGCGTGGTAATATCTGAATAACCAATAATCCATTTTGGATTTTTCTTGAAAGCAGAAAAATTCAATTGATCAACAATTCTAACAGTTCCATATCCCCCTCTGGCGCACCATATTGCTTTAATATTTATATCATCTAAAGCTTCTTGCAAATCATTTTCTCTTTCAAGATCTGTTCCTGCAAAATGATTGTGCCTTTTGAAAAGATTTTTTCCTAGTTTGATATTAAGTCCCCAACTTTTTGCAAGTTCAATTCCTTGATTAATTTCTGTTGAATCAGTCAGGAAACCCGCTGGAGCAACAATCATTATTGAATCACCTTGTTTAAGATAAGGCGGAATAGTATATTGTTTAATTGCTTTATCTGCTTCCGAAAGATAATTTTCTTGATAGTTCATTTTATAAGCTGGGGTTTTACATTGAATAAAAGTTAAGAAGACTAAAATAGAAAAAATCGTTTTTATGTGGTTATTAATTATCATTTTGAGGTTAAATTATTGCGTGTTTTTTGACTTTTTGCGTCTTTTTTTTTGTTTGACAAATATGTTTTGAAATTAACAATAAAAAGACGCAAAAAACATTTCGACAATAAAAATAATCAAAAATATTTTTTATCATCAATAAGCTGTTTTACAGTGTGTTTTGAGAATATTTCAATATTTTTTAAAATTATTTTGATTTTTCGTAAAACCAAAACAAATATAACGTCGTAAATGAGCTTATAACTTAAAATATTAATTATGAAAACTAGACAATTTTTAGCCACAGCAATTTTAGCTTTGACATTCGGATTTACATCTTTTGCTCAAAAAACAGTAATGGTTGGAGGAGCAGCAATGTACCCTAACAAGAATATTATTGAAAATGCTGTTAATTCAAAAGATCATACGACGCTTGTTGCAGCAGTAAAAGTAGCAGATTTAGTAGAAACTCTAAAAGGCAAAGGTCCTTTTACCGTTTTTGCACCAACAAATGAAGCTTTTGACAAACTACCAAAAGGAACTGTTGAAACGTTATTAAAACCTGAAAATAAAAAGGCACTTCAAAATGTTTTAACTTATCATGTTGTTGCAGGTAAATGGAATGCTGCTTCTATTGCAAAAGCAATTAAAGCAGGGAAAGGAAAAGCAACAATAAAAGCGGTAAATGGCGGAACATTAACAGCTTGGATGGATGGAAAAGATTTATACATTACTGATGAAAACGGAAATAAATCTAAAGTTACAATTGCAGATGTGAATCAGTCAAATGGTGTTATTCATGTAGTTGACGCTGTATTATTGCCTAAAAAATAATATCTATTAAATTCCAAAATTCAAATTCCAAATTCCAATTTAAAACTTGGGATTTGGAATTTGAATTTTGTGTTTTTTTGGATTTATCTTTTTGCTGTCAAAGTACTTCCAGCAGAAGCAATTACAACACAAACAACAGCAAGGATTTCATAGAAACTTAGATTTTCCTGCAAGAAAATGAAAGCACAAATTGAAGCCGCTGCGGGCTCTAAACTCATTAAAATACTAAAAGTTCTTGGAGGAAGCTGTCCTAAAGCTTTCATTTCTAAAGTAAACGGAATAGCACTCGATAAAAGTGCTAGAGCAATTCCCATTCCGAAAAGTTTTGGAGTAAGATTGACTAATCCATTTTCAAAAAATCCGAAAGGCAAAACTAAGATTGCTGCAAATAGCATTCCTGTTGAAACAGCTTGACCATCATTCATTATTTTTGAAATTTTGCCTCCAAAAACAATATAAGCTGCCCAAAGTGCGCCCGCCAAAAGAGCGAATATTACACCTAGAGAATCTATACGTTCGTTTTTCCAAGGAGCAATCAATACTATGCCGATTGCAGCAAGCAAAACCCAGCAATAATCGACCAAGCGTTTTGAACCTGTAATTGCAAGCAACAATGGACCAACAAATTCTAAAGTTACAGCAAGACCAATTGGAATCCTTTCTATAGCAAAATAAAAAATCAGGTTCATCGCTCCTAATGATAATCCATACGGAATTACAATTTTCCATTGAGCAGGAGTAATCGCTTTTAAATTTGGCCTATAAGCTAGTAGTAAAAGTAAAGCCGAAACTCCAATACGTATAGATGCCGTTCCTGCAGCACCAATTGCGGGGAAAAGTGTTTTTGCAATTGCGGCGCCACACTGAACACTTATTATAGCTAATAAAACTGCTGGAACAGGAGGAATGCTGATTTCTCTATTTTTCATAAAAGTAAAAATGCAGAGAATAATAGGACTATTATTTTCTGCTAAATAAAATAAATTAAGTTTTCAGATTATTATCCTAAGGCTTTTTTTGTTACAAAAGCACGATAGCCAATAATAGCCATTTGCCATTTTTTGGCTTTGGAAATGTCTAAACCTTGTTTTGTAAAACTTGGCAAGAGAATTTTATTCAGTTTGGCTAAAATTTTATACATGGCAGATTTGTTTTTTCAAAGATATAAAAAAAGACTTTGCGAGAGGCAAAGTCTTTTTTGTGGTTTTAATCAAGAGAATTGTTGAAAATTAAGCTTTTCTATTTTCGTCTCTTTCAGCCATTTTTCTGTTTTTTTCCTGTTGTTTCATATCTTTCGCATGCTGTTTCATTTGTTTAGCATGTTCTTTCATCTCTTTTTCGTGCTGTTTCATGTCAAGTTCATAACGTCTCATGTCCAGCTCATATTGCTTCATGTTATTTTCATATTCAGAGTCATTTCCAAACTTCATTTTCATGTCGATATTGAATTTGTCCATGTTGGAACTAAATTTCTGCATTGCAATTTCGTATTGCTCCATTTGTTTTTCAAAAATAGCTTCACGTTTAGACATGATTTTTTCGACTTCCTCACCATATGCAGACATGGCATCAATGTTAGGCTGAAATTTCTCCATTTTTTTCTCAAATTCTTCCATTTCTTTTTCAAACTGAGCCATTGCAACTTTATCCTTTGGATCTCTAGGTGCTCTAGGCGGTTTTGGCATTTTTGACATATCAATTGCTGGAGCAGGAGGTAGCGGTCCGGCAGGGAATACAGGTGCTACAGGAGGAACTGGAGCAACCATACCAGGAGCACTTGGCGCACTTGGTGGAGCAGGTGCATCTGGAGCTTCAGGGGCATCATCTGAGTTTTTGAAATCGGTAATAACTACATTTTGAGTTTTAACCATTGTTGGAGTAGTAATAGTTTCGCCATTAACTAAAGTAATATTTTTAGTGCCATTATCATTTGTATTCAATACAATATTGCACTCTTTTATTGCTTCAGAACTGTTTACTTGTAAAATTTGTTTTTTACCGTTTTCTTTGATAATCTGAATTTTAATACCTGTGATTTCGTTTTTGCTGTTTCTTTCTAAATCTGAAATTGTAACATCAACATTATGTTCTGATTTTAGTTTTGTTGCTAAGTCTTTTAATTCCTGATCTGTGGTTGATTTTGTGATTTTAAAAACCTCAGGATCTTGATTTTGTGTAGCAACAGTTTTTTCTGCCAAAGCCTTTTTTTCCTGAGCAATCGTTTTTATTTGGAATAAAAATACAAAAGCTGCAAGGGCCGGAATTACAGCGTAATATTTCCAGTAATTCCATTTTTTTGATTGATTTTTGTTTAACATGACAATTCGTTTTTTGATTAATGATTGATAAAAATGATTGGTGATCGCAACACAAGTTTCGTGTGTTGTTATTTTTAAAAGTGTGTATTGATACGCTTTTTTGTCTGATAGTTTTTTTGAAGCTTCCTTGTCTGCAATAAATTCTAAATTCTGCAAAATTGCTTTTTTGTAAAGCCAGATAATTGGGTTGAACCAAAAAAGAATACAGAAAATTCTCGAAATTATGACATCAACAGTATGATGTTGATCGCTGTGTACTTTTTCATGCTCTAGAATACTTTGCAGTTCTGCTTCGCTGTACAGTGATGAGTTGTACACAATGTAATCGAAGTAGGAGAAAGGAGCAATGTTTTCAGTAACATCAACAAATTTGAAATCTTCTTGCTGTTTTACATTTTTCCCTTTTAAAACCGAGTTTAAGCTGTAGAAATCAATTGCAAATTTTAGCATAAAGGTGGCAAATCCAATTGCATAAATGGCAAGCGAAACTAGATTCCAGTTTATTTCAAAAGTTTCTTCTTCAACAGCTGGCAACTGATTGTATGTAGAAACATAATCGTGGCTTAAAGAAGCAGTTTGAACGATAGGTGAATAAATTATTGGAGCTGGATCAATCCAGACTACTTTTGTATAAATGATAAAAGGTAATATCACTGAAGTGATTAATCCGGCCAATAAAAAATACCTGTTGCTGGTAAAAAAAGTCTCTTTGCGCAGTAAAAAATAATAAGCAAAATAGAACAAAGCTATTAAACTGCCCGATTTGATGATAAAGGTGAAAAGTGCTTCCATATCGATTATTTTTCTTCTTTTGGATTTTCAATCATTGCTAAGATTTCTCGTAATTCGTTTGCCGAAATTTTTTCTTCTTTGGCAAAAAACGAAACCATACTTTTATAAGAGCTGTTGAAATAATTATCAATTGCGGTACTCATAAAACCTTTTCGGTATTCTTCGATACTCACAATTGGATAATATTGATGCGTATTCCCAAAAGCGTTATGGCTAACATATCCTTTTTCTTCAAGATTACGCACAATAGTCGAAAGCGTGTTGTAATGCGGTTGTTCTTCAGTGATTTCAGCCTGAATTTCTTTTACAAAAGCTTTTTTAAGCTTCCATAAAATGTGCATTATCTCTTCTTCTTTGTTGGTTAATTTTTGCATTATTTTGGTTTTGGCTGTTAAAAATAGTTGGTTGGATGTTTTTATTTTTGATTGTAGTAAATCATAAATATTAATTCTTAGAATGACCTTTTGTAACTTTTCCTTGTAAATCTTCAAACTGACTGTTTCCAAATGTAGTTTTAGTTATAATTTCGACTACACCATTTTTTGCAATATCTCCATATTTATCTTCGGCAGTCTTTCCTAATAAAGTTGTGATAGTGCTAATTTTTTTCTGGTCTATATCATTAATATCAAAATCAGGACTTGCAATAGTGCCATTTATTACTATCAACGGCTTTTGTTCAGTATTTAATTTACTAGAATCACTGCCATATGTAAATATCATAATCTTATTGTTAGCTTTACTATCATTATTTGCACTTAAGCTGACAGTTGTATTTGCGTTTACATTTACATTAGTATTGCTAGTATTTGCACTACTGCTTGTAGTAACGCTTGTATGAGTATTATCAGTAGTTTTAACATCACAGTTTACTTTAGAATTTTGAACATTTTTTATTTCAACTTTTCTTTCTTTATTAGAAATTTTCGCCTGATTTTCTTGATTTTCAGAAACAAAATCAATTTTTACAGATCCGTCATCTTCTGTTGTAACAATAATTTGGCAATCTTTAATGGCTTTACTTCCATTAACCATAAAATTTTGATTTTGTTCAGTGCCTTTTTTTATTGCAACTCTAATAGATGTAATTTCATTGCTTGAGTTTCTTTCAACATCAGATATTGTAGTGTCAAAATCATGATTTTTCTTTAATTTCTCGGCAATTTCTTTTAATTCCTGATCTGTAGTTGTTTTCGTGATTTTATAGATCTCAGCAGAAGTTACTTCTTTAGAAACTTCATTTCTACTGGTTTGCTGTCTTTCTTTTGCAATTACTTCAACTTGAAATAACAAAACAAAAGCGGCAAGTGCTGGAATTACTACATAGTACTTCCAAGAATTCCTTTTTCGTGATTGATTCTTGTTCAACATAACAATTCGTTTTTTGATTAATGATTGATAAAAATGATTGGTGATTGTAATACAGCTCTCGTGAGTTGTGATTTTTAAAAGCGTGTATTGATAAGCTCTTTTGTCTGATAATTTTTTTGCTGCTTCCTTGTCAGCAATAAATTCCAGATTTTGAGCAATTGCTTTTTTGTAAAGCCAGATAATCGGATTAAACCAAAACAGCAGACAAAAAATGCGGGCTACCAAAATATCTGCAGTATGATTTTGATCGCTATGCACTTTTTCATGCTCGATGATATTCTCTAATTCTGATGAAGTGTACATTGATGAGTTATACACTATATACTCAAAATAAGAGAAAGGAGCAATATTTTTGTTGGTATCAATAAATTTGAAATCAGCCTGTTGTTTCACTTTTTGCCCTTTTAAAACGGTTTGCAAACTGTAAAAGTCTAAAGCAAATTTTATAAGCAAAACTAAAAACCCAAGACCATAAATTAATAATAGCGTATAATTCCAATTAATTTCAAAAGTTTGATTTGAAATATTTTGGGAAACTGGTATTTGAACTTGACTTAGATTAAAATTTGAAACCGGAGTAGGGTTGACAAAAATTGTTTTGGTATAAACCAAAAGTGGCAATAAAGCAGAGGTACCTAAACCTGCCAGTAAAAACCATCTATTAGTATTGAAGAATGTTTCTTTACGAAGTAAAAAATGATAAACACAATAAAACATTACAACTAAACCTGCTGATTTTGCTATATATATGAAAAGTGCTTCCATAACCGACTATTTTTCTTCCTTTGGATTTTCGATCATAGCTAAGATTTCACGTAATTCGGCCGCCGAAATTTTTTCTTCTTTGGCAAAAAATGAAACCATGTTTTTATAAGAACTATTGAAGTAATTGTCAATAGCAGTTTTCATATACTTTTTACTGTACGCTTCTAAAGTAATTATTGGATAGTACTGATGCGTATTTCCAAAAGCATTGTGCGCTACAAAACCTTTTTCTTCAAGATTGCGAACAATAGTCGAAAGTGTATTGTAATGCGGTTGGTCTTCAGTAATTTCTGCCTGAATCTCTTTTACAAAAGCTTTTCTAAGCTTCCATAAAATTTGCATAATTTCTTCTTCTTTGTTGGTTAACTTTTGCATGTTTCCTAATTTAATTCAAACGTACAACTATTTTTATAGTTACGCAACTATAAAACTAGTTATTTAACTATTTTTTAAGTTTGAATTGCCATTGAGGCACACGAAAATATTTCAATTTAAAGGTAATAAATTGAAAATTAATAATTTATGTAAAAAGTAAAATTTAAGAAATTCGCTCGCGTGTTAAAGCTTTTTTGATCCAAAAACAGCAAAGTGTTGCCACGAACCCGCTGCATGCCATAAAAAACCAATTGGCTTGATAGTGGAAAACTGCTATTATTCCGAAGCCTACTTTTGAACTTACAATATGTGCCAAACTAAAGCTCATTGTGTACAACGCCATGTATCGGCCTTCTTGACCACGTGGTGCACGGCTTAAAGCAAATGCATTTGAAAACGGAAAAGTCAAGATTTCGCCAATCGAAATGCAAATCATTGCAATTACAAGAATTCCAGCCCAAACGTTTATTAATAATAGGACAAAACTAAAAGCCATTAAGAATGATCCAGCGATTATGATTTTGATTTTAGGAACACCTTTTCTTTCCATAAAACCAACGGTTGGCATTTCTAAAGAAAAGATCAGAAGCCCGTTTAAGGTCATTAGTAATCCTGTTTGAAATTCACTTAAATCGAATTTCTCATTATGATATAAAGGAAGTGTTGTGAATAGTTGAAAGAAAATCATTGCCGTGATAAAGCTCACAAACAAGAAAACCCAGAAAATTTTATCATGAAATACCGATTTAATATCCGCGGCGCTTTCAGTTTTATCATTGTGTTCGGCTTTTTTCTTTTCTTTTACCAAAAGTGCAAAAATAGATATCGAAAGAATACAAGAAGCTCCGTCAACCCAGAAAAGCCCAGAATATCCCATTCCCATAATAATAAGTCCGCCAAGAGCTGGACCCGCGGCAAAACCTAAATTTACAGCAAGACGAACAAGTGTTAAAGCTCTGGTTCGGTTTTCTGGCTTTGCATAAGCGCCAAGCGATACAAACATTGCTGGTCTGAACATATCAGCAATAGTCATTAAAATAAACATTGCAATACAAAGTCCCCAGAATGTAGTGATATATTGAACGAAGAAAAGCGAAACACCACTGGTGAATAAACTAAAAATCATGATTTTGTAAAACCCTATTTTGTCCGAAAGTTTTCCGCCAACCCATGAACCTAACATAGAACCTAAACCAAACGAAACCATAATCCAACCAACCTGATTGTAGCTAAAATGAAGATCTTCTTTTAAATATTTTGATAAAAAAGGGAGCACCATTGTTCCGGCGCGATTGATAAAAGTGATGATGGCAAGTATCCAAATTTCTCTTGTAAATCCACGAAAATTATTGATGTAACGGTTTAAAGCAGTTTTGAGCATTATAAAATAGTCTTATTTGCAACAAAGTTAGGAAACTTTGTCACGTATTGCGGTTGTTGCTTTGTTACTTTTAAACTATTTTTGCGTAAAATTTCAAAGATGAAAAAAGCGATTCTACTTGTTGTATTGATGATTTTAAATTTTGGCTACAGCCAAAAAAAGTTTAGTTACGCAAATGTTGCAAATTTTCAGACTACAATCAATTCTGAATATGCTGATGCTAAGACAAGTCCGTTAATGGAAGAAGATTTAAAGACGTTTAAAACTTTGGATTTTTATCCGATAAATGAAAAGTATTTTGTGATCGCAAAGTTTGAAAAAGCGAAGAACGAAAAAGTTTTCGAAATGAAAACTACCGGAACAAGAACTCCAAAATATATCAAATTTGGAACTCTAACTTTTAAATTAGATGGGAAAGTACTTAAATTAAATGTTTACAGAAGCATTGATCTTGCGAAACAAGAGCAATATAAAGATCATTTGTTTTTACCTTTTTCGGATTTAACATCTGGAAAAGAAAGCTACATTGGCGGCAGATATATTGATTTAAAAATTCCGAAAGGAAATATAATTGCTATCGATTTTAATCAAGCTTACAATCCGTATTGTGCTTATAATCATAAATATTCTTGTCCGCTAGTTCCTTTAGAGAATGATTTGAATATTGAAGTTAAAGCAGGAGTTAAAGCGTTTCATTAATGGAATTTTTTAATCTCCATACACATCAATTTACAAACCAGTCTACTATTTTAGAATTGGTGAATCAATATCCGCTGGAATTTGATGAATCAATTTCGTTTTATTCTATCGGAATTCATCCATGGCATATTAAGGAAAATCAAATAGATGAAGAATTAAAAATTATTGAAGAAAAGCTTCAAACTAAAAACTGTTTGGCAATTGGCGAATGTGGTTTAGATAAACGAATTGAAGTGCCATTAAACTTGCAAATTGAAGTTTTTGAAAAACAATTAGCTTTGGCCGAAAAATACAAAAAACCGGTTGTAATTCATTGTGTCGCGGCTTTTCAGGAAGTTATTGAAATTAAGAAGAAATTGAAAATTTCGGTTCCAATGATTATTCACGGATATTCTAAAAATAGTCAGTTGGCAGAACAATTGATTACGGCAGGATTTTATATTTCATTTGGAAAATATTTATTGAAAAACCCAGATTTAAAAGCCGTTTTTCAGAAGGTTCCTAATGATCTATTTTTTCTGGAAACAGATACAATTGAAGAGAATATTCAGCAGGTTTATGAATTGGCTTCGGAATATAAAAATATAACAATTAATGAATTGCAGGATATTATTTCAAGTAATTATAAAAGAGTATTTGAGGAGTGAATAGTAATTAGTAAATAGTAATTAGTGATTAGTGAATAGTTTTTACGCATGTCACCCGGAGCGATCCCGAAGATGCGGGAGAAGGGCGCCCCAATAGGACGTGGGCTTCGACTCCGCTCAGCCTGACAGACGTACAGCATAAAACCTGAAACCTGAAACTTCGAATTTGAAACCTGAAACAAAAGAAAATAAAAAACAAAAGAATATAATATGGCAGAGTGGACAGAAAGAGCCGAGCTTTTATTTACAAAAGAAGGATTAGAAAATTTGCGTAATGCAAATGTATTAGTAGTAGGATTAGGAGGAGTAGGATCATTTGCTGCTGAATTTTTAGCAAGAGCAGGAGTAGGAAGCATGACAATTGTTGACGGCGATGTTGTTGATATTACAAATATCAACAGACAATTGCCAGCTTTGCATTCTACTGTTGGTGAACCAAAAATTACTATTGTTGGAGATCGTTTAATGGATATTAATCCGGAATTGAAATTAACACGCGTAAAAGAATTTTTGTCGCCAGAACGTGCTTTTGAAATCGTTTCGCCAGAGTTTGATTATGTTTTGGATTGTATTGACAGTATCACACCAAAATTGAATTTAATTATTGCTGCAAAACGCAAAAGAGTTAAAATCATAAGCAGCATGGGCGCAGGAGGAAAGATGTTGGCTTCTAAAGTAAAAGTTGCAGATATTTCAAAAACGATAAATTGCTATTTTTCAAAAACAATCCGCAAAAGATTAAAAGCGGCAAAAATCAATAAATTGAAAGTGGTTTTCTCATCAGAAATTCAAAATGAAAAAAGCTTAAAATTAACAGACGGGAAAAATTTCAAAAAATCTTTCTACGGAACAAACAGCTACATGCCTGGTTTATTCGGACTTCATGCAGCGGAAACTGTTATTCGATATTTGATTTCGAAAGAGTAAAAAAAGGCACTAAGGTGCTAAGATTCTAAGGCGCTAAGTTTTTTAAAAGCTAAGAATCTCAGTTCCTTAGAACCTTAGCACCTTAAAAAAAACTTAGAACTTCAGTCCCTCAGAACCTTAGCACCTTAAAAAAAATGATTAAAACAGTAATTTTTGATATGGACGGCGTAATTGTCGACACAGAACCCGTTCATCGTTATGCGTATTACAAGCAATTTTCGGAATTAAATATTGAAGTTCCAGAGGAAACCTACACTTCGTTTACTGGATTTTCAACGCGAAATACATTTCAGACTCTGAAAAACTTATTTCCAACTATTGAACATGAAGTTGAAGACTTAATTCAAAGAAAGAGAAATATTTTTAATGACGCTTTTGATACTAAAGAAGACTTGTATTTGTTGGAAGGAGTTGAAGATTTAATTAAAGATTTATATGCAAATAAAATTCAGTTAATTTTAGCATCATCGGCTGCAAAAGTTACTATTGAAAGAGTTTTTACAAGGTTTAATCTCCATCAATATTTTTCGCATATTGTAAGTGGTGAAGATTTTCCGCAGTCAAAACCAAATCCTGCTATTTTCATTCATGCAGCTTCATTATCAATCGCCCCAAAAGAGGAATGTATTATTATTGAAGACAGTACAAATGGAGTAAAAGCAGCAAAAGCGGCAGGAATTTACTGTGTTGGTTATCGTAGTGAGCATTCAAATTTGCAAGATCTTTCAGGTGCGGATTTAGTAATCAATCATTTCAATGAATTAGACGCTCAAAAAATATCACAGATTGCACTCTGAATTAAGTTAAATTTAACATTTGTTAGCTGATTGAATTTGTAAATTTGAACAAACAAATAAAACCCTAAAATGAAAAAAATACTTATTGCATTTGCTATTTTATTAGCGCCTTTTGCTTCAGAAGCACAGATAAAAACACCACAGGCAAGTCCAAAAGCTTATATTAAACAAACTGTCGGTTTAACTGATGTTGAAGTAACGTACTCAAGACCGGGCGCAAGAGGAAGAGCGGTTTTTGGAAATTTAGTTCCGTTTGGTAAATTATGGAGAACAGGAGCTAATGAAAATACAATCATCAATTTTAGTGATGATGTTGTAATTGATGGAAAAACTTTGAAAAAAGGAAAATATTCAATTTATACAATTCCTAAAATTGAAAGCTGGGAGATTATTTTTTACTTGTCTACAGATAACTGGGGATTGCCAGAGAACTGGAGTGATGCTTATGTAGCGTTAAGAACTACAGTAAAAGAAGATGCATTACCAACTCCGGTAGAGACTTTTACAATTGGCATTAACGGTTTGGATCCAAATTTTGCTTATTTAGAAATGGCTTGGGAAAATTCTCATGTAGCGCTTAAATTTGAAGTTCCAACTGCAAAAGCAGCAACAGCAAGTATCGAAAAAACTTTGGCTGGACCAACATCAAACGATTATTATGCAGCAGCTCAATATTTATTTTCATCAAACGGAAATATCGAAACTGCAAGAACATATGTTGACAAATCATTAGATATGGTTACAGACAAACCTTATTATATCTTAAGACTGAAATCAATTATTCAGGCAAAACAAGGTGATAAAAAAGGTGCAGTTGAAACAGCAAAAGCTTCATTAGCAGCAGCTGAAACAGCAAACAATCAAGATTACGTAAAAATGAATAAAGACAGTATCGCTGAGTGGAGCAGATAATTAGTTTTTAAATTTCAATATTAAAAATCCAAAGCTTATGTTTTGGATTTTTTTTTGAGCATTTTTTAACCGCAAAGAACGCAAAGTATTTTTTAGCAATATTTAATAATAACGCAAAGTTCGCAAAGCTTAATGAAATACTCTTTGCGAACTTTGCGTAATTCTTTGCGTTCTTTGCGGTTAAACTTGAAACCTGAAACTTGAAACAAAAAATTAATTCAAACTCGGTGGTTCCGGAATTTTGATGTTCCTTTTAATTTTCTTTACAATCAGCAAATAAAAAGTAATACCACCTAAAATAATCAGCAACGCAATTTGAAGCTGGCCAAGACTATTGTTATCGTTATACATGGCGTTTGCAGCAGCCAATTTTGCTTTTCCTTCTTTAATCTGAATTTCAGATAAAGATTCTAAAGTTTTTAAAGCCTGTTCGCTCGAATAGGCAATCTTGTTCCAATTTTTATTTTCAACTTGATTATTAATTTCTCTACAGGAAGCCAAGAAAGCATCAAAATGCTCTTTTTCCTTATTTGTCAAAACTGTTTTGGCATATAAATCGTCAATATTGTGAATGATATCTAGCGTATGAATAATTTCATCTTTTTTAATATTGTCGCTCAAATCCAGTTTCTCAGCTTCCGATTTTATAAAATGCAATTCCTTCGAATACTGAAAAATATAGTGCGCCACAACAAGTCGGTCTTTATAAATGGCATTTATATTTTCGTTTACTTTTTTAGAATTTTGAAGCGTATTGAAGTTGCTCAGAATAATAATCAGCATCACAATCAGCAAAATAAATGCAGCCTTTGTTTTATTGCTATATTTTTTCAAATCTCTCATAACGATGTATTATAAAGAAACAATCCTTTAGTAACCATTTTGTTTTCAATAAGCTCCATGTTTTCAACGGCTCCTAATGGTGTAATTTTTATAGTTTTACTTCCTTTTACCGTATAAAAGTAATAAAGACTATTGGTGTTGATTAAAAATATTTCTTCAGATTTGCCATTATTATAATTGATCCTATAATTGTAGCTTTCTTTGTGGTCTCTAATTTTTTTTCCTGTAAAATAACCGCCGGCGAGTCCATAACCTAAGAAAAATGAGCAAAGTATCGCCGCAAGTGTTTTTACCGAAACACTATTAAAATAACTTTTAGTTTCTGCCTCAGAAAAACCTTCAATTTTTTTTAGTTCAAATGTTCTAATAACAAATTTTCTATCGTTGTATTTTGCTAGCAGTGATGGTAAATGATAATGAAATATAAAAAGTGAAATTACAAAAACTAAAATTATCGGATTTGAAGTAAAGGTAGCTATCGGACTGATCAAAATATCTATAATTGTAGAATATTTCAAAATATTGATTCCTAATTGATAATGAAAAAAACATTCTTTCAAGATTCCCATTATAACAAGGAAAAGGTATCCAAAGGGAAGCAATTTTTGAATATCGTCTGAAATTTTCATTTGCAGTTTTTTAGTTTGTTTTGAAATGGTATTTAAACTTACTAAAATAGTGTTTTTTACTTACAAATTGAGAAGAATTGATTTAGGAATAAAGGATTTATGATTTTTTGGAGCTGTTTTCGATCCCGATAGCTATCGGAACTAATATCTTTTTTATGGCTGAAAAAGCCATAAAAAAGATATCTCATCTAGATTTTATTCTAAAATGACTTCATCCGAATCTGGTTTTCCTCTGAAAAATAAAAATTGCATTAACAACGACAATACAATAGTAAGATTTGCTCCAATGAAATTCAGCCATAAATAGCCAAGTTTTTCCTGATCGCTTGGATAAATGTAAATAGTGAAATAATAGATAATGAAAATGGTAATTTGGCTGATTAGTGCACTGTAAAACATTGGCTTTGCCTGAACTTTTTTAAGATAAAAACCAACAAGGAATATTCCTAAAACTGTTCCGTAAAATATAGAACCAATAATGTTTACAAGCTGAATCAAGTTTTCGAACAAAGTTCCTACACAAGCAAAAAGAATTGCTACAATTCCCCAGAAAAGTGTGAAAAACTTCGTTGCCATTAAATAATGTTTCTCTGATTTTTCGCCTTTTACATTTCGTTTGTATATATCAATTGCTGTTGTCGAAGCTAAAGCATTTAACCCTGAAGCTGTTGATGACATGGCTGCAGAAATAATTACGGCAAGCAATAAACCAATAAGTCCTTTTGGTAAATAATGCAGAATGAAGTGGAAGAAAACATAATCTTTATCATTCGTTTCGCTGTTGCTGTCGGCTTTCGAAATGATTTCTTTTGCCTTGTCGCGCAAATCTTTTTCTTTGTTTGATAAAGCAACTAATTCTTTTCTTAAAATCGGATTGTCATAATCCTGATTTAACTGATCGATGTAAAGCAGATTAATTACTTTTTTGTCTTCAGAAAGTTTGTCAAGTTTCTTTTCTAGCGTGTGATATTCTTCTTTAAAAGCCGATTTTTCAATTACAATTTTATTATTCGGATTAAAATTTAACGGTACTGGATTGAATTGGAAGAAAACAAAAACCATAACTCCAGTTAATAAAATAAAAAACTGCATCGGAACTTTTAAAAGTCCGTTCATGATTAATCCCATTTGGCTTTCCTTAACCGATTTTCCAGATAAATAACGCCCAACTTGCGATTGATCTGTTCCAAAGTAAGAAAGTGCCAAGAAAAACCCACCTGTAATACCGCTCCAGAATGTATATTTTTCTTCTGGGTCAAAAGAGAAATCTACAATATTCATTTTATCATTTGCTCCCGCAATATGCATGGCACTTGTAAAAGTCATATCATTTGGAAGATAATGTAAGATCAGAAAAAAGGTAATAAACATACCCGAAATAATGACAAACATTTGCTGTTTCTGCGTTACGTTAACGGCTTTTGTTCCACCAGAAAACGTATAAATGATTACCAGAACACCAATAATAATGTTCATTATAGTCAAATTCCAACCCAATATCGCCGATAAAATAATCGCAGGCGCATAAATAGTAAGTCCGGTTCCCAAACCTCTTTGAACTAAAAATAGAACAGCAGCAAGAGAACGTGTTTTTACATCAAATCGCTTTTCAAGAAATTCATAAGCAGTAAAAACTTTATTTTTATGATAAAGTGGAATAAACGTGATGCAAATAACAATCATGGCAATTGGCAATCCAAAATAAAATTGCACAAAGCCCATTCCGTCATGATAAGCTTGACCTGGTGTAGACAGAAAGGTAATAGCACTTGCCTGAGTTGCCATTACAGAAAGCCCTACGGTGTACCAAGGCGTTTCGTTATTTCCTAAAATGAAATCTTCAACATTTTTACTCCCTTTGGTTTTCCAAGAACCATATCCAACAATGAATAAAAGTGTAACAATAAGTACGATCCAATCAAATAGTTGCATAGGTTATGAATATAATTGCATGATTAAAAAGAAAATAAGAATGTAAATAGCATTAGCCACCAAAACATAGGTGTAGCTTTTTTTCCATTTTTTTGTTTTTTTGGCTTCCATTTTACGAATGTTTTATTGCTTAAATTCTTGTTTAGGAGCTTCGATTGGCTGTTTCAGCGAAATAATATTCGATAATAATCTATACGCGCCGGCTACACCTTCTGGCAATTCTCTAAAAAAGCTTAAGCCAGTGTAAATATAGTATCCTTTTCCGTATGGAGCGACTAACAAAGCGCCATCTTTAGGTGATTCGCCTTTGTCATGTGAGGATATAATAGGAGTGAAGGCAGCATCATACTGATCTGGATAATACAAACCTTGCTCTTGCGTCCAACCTTGAAAATCTTTTTCAGAAATTTTGTTTGGTGTATTCAAAACGGGATGATTTGGTGCTAAAAAAGTGATTTTAGCATTTTCTTCAGTAACACGATCATTTGATACTTTTAAAGGATATGGTGCAATTTGATCTGTCACCATTTTTCCATACGTATTGTATTGTACAATCATGTTTTTACCGCTTTTTACAAAATCAAAAAGTATTTTTTGCTTGTTTGCCAAAGCATTAACCGTATTGTAAGCTCGGATTCCAGTAATTACAGTACTGAAAGAATCCAAACGCTCAGGCGTAATTTCCTCAGGTTTTAAGATTGTAACTTTATATCCCATTTGTGCCAAACTTTCTGGAACTTCGTCACCAGCACCCATAATATAAGCAATGGCGTCGCCCGAAGTTTTTAAATCAATTCGGATGCATTTTGATTCAGCTGGTTTTAAAACCATTTGTTTGGTAATATGGCTGTATTCGATTATCGTTTCGTCTTTGTCAAAACGTTTATTATCTACGGTTGCAATAGCTTTAGCAACTGCTTCTTCAGGATTAACTGGAGGTGTTACTTCAAAATAAAAAGTCTGTTCGTTTCCTTTTTTATCCAAAGAAAACGGAATTTCTTTTGGTGAAATTACCCAGCTTTTAGGTAATTCTAATTGAAGATTTCCTTTAATTCCGTCTCTTCCAGCACGAACTTTTACTGGAATCATTTTGCTTTTAGTATCCTTAAAAATCAAAACTTTTTCTAGGATAGAAGTTGTGATTTCAGGTACAATATCAAGAAAATTATACATTTCGCCTTTTACGCCGTCATTGTATTTGTAAACAACGATACGCTCAAACGGAATTTCAACACCATTAATTTTTACATTAAAAACAACTTTAACTTCTCTGATAATATCTGGAATTCCAATGTTTTCTTGATTTGAAACTGTATACATTCCAACAGTTGCTTTTTCTTTTAACCAATAAGGCTGTGTATATTCAATTGAATTTGGAAGTTGTAATTGAAGTCCTATCTTTTGATCGTTATTATTTTTTAAAATGCTATTTTGAACCGTTGTTTTATTATCTGGCAAAGTAGTTACGCTTGCCAACTGCATTTCAACAGCGCATCTGTTAATTGCTTCAAGATTTAATTTGATTGTACTTCCTGGTGTGGCTTCTTGTTCTGTAGCTACAGCTTCAAGATATAAACCAGAGCATGACGCGATAATGTTTTTTATTGCATTGGCTTTTAATGGTTTCCAATGATCATCATTTAAAGCGTCAATCATTGTGTAAGCTTTTACCAAATCTGGAATACTTGCCGATGGATTGCTGAAATCGTATTTTGAAATGATTTTAGAAATCAATTCTCCAATTGGTTTTCCGTTTTTAACGCGATTCCACGAAGTATCGATTCCATCAAATAAATTATCTCTTTCAGTTGGAGTTTCTCCATTTATAAGTTCTAAGTATTCTGTTTCTTCACCACGCGCGCCAGTACTTCCAAAACCTTGTGATTGATGACGACTTCTGCTTAAAGCAGCGATTTCTTGATTCGATTTTCCAATTCCGGTGTAATAAACTCCAGTTTCTAACTTAGTGAACTTCGATTTATTGGCCGCGTCAAATTTTTCTTGGCTTCCATAAAACCACCATGACGGATTAAAAAACTGGCGTTTTACTTGCCAAGGCGTAACGTATTTTAATTGTTCTGGATATATTTTTGGGTCATTCGTTAATTTGAAACTTTCAACGCTCAACATCGCCGATGATGTATGATGTCCGTGAGTTGTTCCCGGAGAACGGTGATCAAATCGGTTTATGATTACATCCGGCTGAAATTTTCTGATTGTCCAGACAACATCTGCAAGAACTTTGTCTTTGTCCCAGATTTCTAAAGTTTCGCTTGGATTTTTTGAAAAACCAAAATCATTTGCTCGAGAAAAAAATTGTTCGCCGCCGTCAATTTTTCGGGCTTCAATTAATTCCTGAGTTCTTATTACACCTAATAATTCACGAAGTTGTGGGCCAATTAAATTTTGTCCTCCATCACCACGAGTCAATGACAAATATCCAGTTCTAGCATTCATTTCGTTTGCCAAATAAGAAATCAGACGCGTATTTTCGTCATCAGGATGTGCCGCAACATATAAAACAGAACCTAAAAAGTTTAATTTTTTGATTTGATTATAAATTTCTACAGAACTTGGTTTTTGTGGCTGTTGTGCAAATGAAATTGAAATACCTGTCAATAAAAATAAAATAGTCAGTAACTGAATTTTTCGCATAGCGTGGTTTGGTGTTTTTGAAAGTGCATCAAAAATAGTAATTATATTTTTGAAGACTATTTAAATGAATTGTTAATGTTTGGTTATTGATTTCCTTTTTTAAGAAAAACTACTCCACAAAAAAAATGCCATCAGAGGATCTCTGACGGCATTTTTTTTAAAGAATTGATTTAACGAATCAAATCAGGTGGTATTTCTTAGGATTACAGAAAAATTATTTCAATTTGTTTTCTGTGTCATTATACGTTCCTGTAATGGTAACGCCACTATTTTTAGTCACTTTTCCGTAAATGGTAATTGACGAATTGTTTCCAATAAAATTAATTTTTGCACCGCTGTTCAATCTTAGGTCACCCCAGATTACTACAGAACCTTCCACTTGTAATAAAGCATTACTGTTGATAATAAGCTCTGTTGGGTTTGACTGTTGGTATTTACCTTGAGCCAAAGTTCCAGTCATATTGAAAGTTCCGCCACTGTTTAAAATCAACGTATTTTGAACAGATATTGATCCACAGTGCGTTAAAACACCTCCAGAATTAACAATGATCGAATTAATTGCTGTAGAACCATTATATGATTTTACTTCATTAGAATTCAAAATCAAATCTTTTCCTTGATTGTAAGTTCCGTATGATGAGCAGTTAGCGAAAGTTGTATTTGGTTTTTCCATCTTGATGATTTTCAAACCGCCTTTTCCGCTTGCAACATAAATATAATTTCCGCTAGCTTTTACGTAGTTTGATGAACCTGTAATTCCAACAGTTCCAACTAAACTAAAAGTAGTTCCAGATTTATACACATTTAATCCAGCAGCACCGTTTGCAACAAAAGCATAACCATCGTTTACTGAAACTGCGTTTGTTACATTATCTCCGCCAGCAGCAGCTAATCCAATTGTCTGTAATTTAGAACCGCTGTTGATATCGTAAACTCCTAAACCATTATATCCTTCAGATACTAATAATTTTGTACCGTCAAAATCTACAGTTCTTTTTGCAGCGCTTACATCATTGCTTGTTGCAAATGATTTTTGAAGCGTAAGAGATGATTCATTATAAATGTTTACACCTTTTGTTCCGCTTAAAGTAACAATTTTGTCACCGCTTATTGCAACTGTACGCAAATCTTGAACAGCAACTTTTGAAGTTACTTCTTTAGAAGAATTACTGATTTTGAATAAACTTCCAGTATCTCCAGTTACAGCAAAATATGATGATGAGTTTGCAGCAACATCAGTAGTTACTTTACTTTCAAGTTTAGTTACCGTGTATTTATCTGTAAGCATTCCAGAGCTTAACTGCATATTGATTACAACTGCAGGATTTGTTAAAGTTGCATCTTTATCGATATCTTTTGCTCCGGCAATAATTAAATTACCGTTAGAGTAGGTAAGCGACGTAATATCTGTATTAGCAATTAATGCAGATGTAAGTAATTTTGGCTTGTAAGGATCTGTAACATCAATAACGTCAATGGCACCAGAGTAAGCATCACCCATCATAGTGTATGCAACGTAAGCATAGTTTCCGTTTACAGCAACATGATTTGCTTGTAAAGTTCTTCCATTACTGTCTGTTGGCGGATTTACTTCGGCAATTTGAACCAAAGGCAAATCAGTAGTAGCTTGAGTTGCTAATCCTTTTGCAGTTGAAGTGTTAGTGATTGATAAAACTCCAGAGTTAGTGTAATCAAGCCTTTTGCTTAAAGAAGTAGCATCACTATTAATTGTAATACCATTTTCTGTCGCTTGATTTCCAGAATTGTCATCATTGTTGTCACATGAAATAAAAAGTGACGTGGTTAATAAGGCGAATAGATAGAATTTATTTTTCATAATCAACTGTGATTTAAAATATTGTGCAAATATAAGATGCATTTATATTAAAATAAGGCATTTGTTATAAATATAATCGATTTGGAGATAATTTTTAAATATTATGCAAGAAATTAACAAAAACTAATATTAGTATGCGTGCATAAAAAAAGAGTATCAATATTATTGATACTCTTTTGTATTGATTGCTAGTTATTTAGCAATTATCTTCTTCCGTGCCCGCGGTGATCATCATGGTGATCATCGTGATCGTGTCTGTCATGTTTATCATGATGTTTATCATAATGTTTGTAATCTCTGTGGTCATGACGATCATTATATCCGTAAACCGGTCTTGGTTTATATGGTCTTTGAGGCGCTCCGTGATATCCTTTGTAATATTTTACTCTATGACGGTCAAAATAAGTATAAGGTGTTCTTCCGTGATAATCTGTTAAGACTACTTTATAACCTCCGTATAAATCATAGTTTCTGTACTGTCTTGGCAAATAAGTTGTTCGAACCCATCTTCCGCCTCCAAAATAAATAAACTGTGAAGCTCGAACATCATAATAGGCCTCAATATCTGGCAAATAATAATATTCCATTTCTGCGTACCCTGCAGGTCCCCAAGCTGGTGGTGTTCCAATATTAACATTAATTGATACTTGAGCTTGTGTGGCATTTGCAACCAAAAGAAATAATCCGGCGATTGCTATTTTTAGTGTTTTCATTTTTTCTAAAGTTTTAATGTTACTCTTGTTTGGTAATATTCATATACTGTGCCAAAAATAAAAACAGAATGTATTTCGTCGGATAAAATAAACAGTTTAACGAGTGAGAAGGTGCTAAAATATTGGTAATTGTTTGATAATGAAAATGTTTTAAAAACTTTAAAAAATGATAAAAAAAATAAAAATATTTTATATTTACTTATAATCCACAATTCTTGGTTTTGCCAGTTCAAAATTCATTAATCCGAAGTCTGTAGTTTCAAAAGTATTAGTTTTGAAAACGTTATCTCCTTCAAAAGGAATACTTGGATAGTATGACAGCGACAATTGAAAAGAACTGAATACTAAATAGTCATTACTAACAATTACACCAAGCGTAAATTTAGAATACGCTTTATTGTGAGACATTGCGTTATTTGGACTTCCTAAAACGGCAACCGAGTAATTAAAAAATGGATTTAGACGAAAACCTAAAAGCGAATTTGGAGAATAGGTCTGCGTCTGCAAGGACAAAACCATTTTATTGGTTCCATAAATAGCACTGTTGAAGCCAGCAAGTCCATTTTCTTCATTTATATTTAATTGATCACCTATAATATCTTCGCGATTGACGCCAATAACTATTTTCGGATTTATAAACTGTCTTAATTTCCAAGTTCCAATGCTGTAGAGTTTCGTAAAATAATTGGTTTCTATTGAAAATGCAGTTTCATAGGTTTTTGAATCATGAAAAAAAGTTCCTGCTTCAAAATTCGCACTAAGAAATCCGAGTCGGTAATAATTTCCAAAAGAAAACTGACCACCAAGATACGGCCTCCACATTTGATTTTTATATTGAGAACCTAAAGTAACGCCATAAATTCGCCCAATAGGAACGTCTTCTGTTTGACCGTTTCTAAAAATATAATTGTCTTTAATAAATTTACGGGTATTGATTCCAATTCCTGATAAAATGAGTTTTTCATCTGAATAAAAATGGGTTGGGTCGTAGAGTTCGGTTGGCGTTTCGCTGTAATTTACATTCAGAAAACGAGCAGACACGATTAAATTGGTAATTCCTTTATCATCATCTTCAAAAACTTTAGAAGCTTTTCCCGCCCAAAAATCTTGAAAATTATATTTAAAAGGCTGATAAGCATATGACATATCAGGAGCCTGCAAAGTATCTTTTCTAAAATTCTGTCCAACATAAACACCGCCAGCCCATTTGGTTAAAGGCGAATAGAACAAACGCTCAATATTAATACTTTTGGTATAATTATTATCGAGATCCATTTTGTAATTCAGCGTTGTTCCAATGTAGGTATTTTTGATATTTGGAATTGTATACGTAACATCATTTCCGTTTGCACCATCATCAAATCGATTCGTAAAACGATATTCTAATTGCTGGCCACTTCCAAAAAAATCTTTCTCTTTGAATCCAACAGAAACCTGATTACTCGAAATCGAAAATCGAGGAATGGTACTCCAGGAATCTAAAACCCTGATGGTAACATCGACAGAATCTGAAGCCACTCCAGCTAATTGATGGGTTATCCGAACTGCAGTAACATATTTTTGGGCACGTATCAAACGTTCAGTCTCCTGAACTTTATAACTATCGTAAACGCTATTTCTTTTAAACAAAAGCAAATTGTAAATGGCAATTTTTTTTGTTTTTAAATGAAGTCGGTTTCCTGTTCGTTCACCCCAATTTTTGGGCACTTGCGTTGTATCTGCAACAGAATGCCCAAAAGGATCAAGTGTAACAATATTTATTTTTCTAATGATTTTGCCATTATAATTTGCAGTGTCGCTTGGTACAAGAAGTTCTTCTTTCTTTTTAGGTTTATTCGTCCTAAAAAGGAGTTTGTGCATTACTTTAGTAAAGTTGTTTTTTTTAGAATAATTCCGAATTCTGTTGTAAACGTCTGTACTGTCTTTTTTTGGAGTGTTGTTTTTTGTTTTATCAGATTGTCCGTAAGTGCTTTGCAGACAAAAGCAAAGTAAAATAAAAACGATTATTTTTTTGTTCACAGACATTATTATATTTTATTTAGCGGTGTTTATTTTATGGATTGAATGATGCAATTATTGAATATTATATTTTAATCAGCAATTTTAGATCTTCTGATTCTCCACGTAAATTTCCTAGGCACATGATTTCCCATAACATAACCCCAGGCTTCCAAAGATTCAATTCGGTCAAAAATAATTTTTAGAATTGCTAAAAGCGGAATTGCTAAAAACATTCCTGAAATTCCGGCCGCCGCACCGCCCACAATAATGCCAATGATCGAAACAAAGGCATTGATTTCAACTTTTGAATTAATAATTAAAGGAACAAGTAAATTATTGTCGATAAGCTGTACAATAATATTTACAATCAAAATTCCGAGAATAATGGATGTTTCGCCAGATCCGGTCAAAGAAGCTAAAACAGTAATTATTCCAGCAATTAATATTCCAATATACGGAATAAGATTTAATAGTCCCGTAATCAATCCCAATAAAATGAAATATTTGACGCCAATAATCCAAAGTCCTAAACTTGTTAATACAGACACGACTATCATTTCTAGAATCAAACTCACAATATAATTATTGATTGAAACTTTTATTTGTGATAAGATGTTTTTAAGTACAATATGGTTTTCCTTACTGATTAATTTGGCTAAAAAGAGTATAAAATGATCTTTGTAAATTAGAAACAGAAAAGTATAAATTGGGATTATAGTACAATCCAGCAGAAGATCAGTTATAGAAAGGATTGCAGAGCCAATTGTTGCATTTCCATTTTTTACAGAATCTTTGGTTACGGTATCCAAGTATTTTTTTTGTTCACCGATGCTGACATGAAATCTCTCTTTGACAAATCTGTGAATATCAGATAAAAAGGTATTTGCATTTTTCTTGATGGTATCAAAGTCATTTGCCATATCTGTGACTTCATAGGAAATAAAAACCAGAATCCCGACAATAAATGCAGCAAAAGTCAGAACACAAATTATTGCCGCCAGATGTCTTGGAAACTTTAATCTGGAGTTAAAAAAGGTAAAAATAGGCAACAGTAAAACGGCAAACAGAAAAGCCATCAGAACTGGCGTAATTACATCTTTTGCAATACAAAATATATAGGCAAACGAAATAAGAGTTATTAATATGCAAGCAAGCTTTGCATAAAAAGGCAATTTTATTGGCTGAGTCATTTTTTATGGAGTATTATATAAACTAAAAATTGTATAACAAATATTACATTTAATAATCGTAATTGTGTTTTACCTTTTTGTCTTTAGTTTATAAAATTTCCATTCAAAAGTTAATCAAAAAACTCTTTGTCTTCGTACTGAACCGGCATAATAGAGATGCCTTTTTGTAATAAAAGGTTGTTGGGAAAAATGATTCTTTCACCTTCTTTAGTTCTTAAATTTACATGAAAAGCACTGATGTCTTCAATTTCTGCTTCAATAGGGAAGTCCTTGTCGTGAATTTTTATAGTGTCTCCAATCTTGAATGGGAATGAAAAAAATAAAATCATTCCCGAAGTAATATTACTCAAAATTGACCATTGCGCAAACATAGCCACACCAATTACAGTAGCAATTGACGATACCGTGAAAAAGATATCTTTGGTTTCAACCCCCCAAATTACAATCAAACTTATAGTAACCAAAATATTCATTAATAAATGAATGTATTTGATAACTAAATTTGTTCTGTGCTCTAATAACTGACTGCTGCTGGCATATCGCCTAATTAATTTTGCAACAATAACACGCAGTGCAATTAGAGTGAGAAGTAAAACTATAGTTGTGATTATTTCTTGGCTATATTCTTTAAAAGAAAACATAAAAGTAATTTTTATACTAATGTACTCAAATATTCGTAAACTTTAGCGGTTGGAAGCCCCATCACATTGGTATAAGAGCCTTCAACTTTTGCTACGGCCATAAAACCAAACCATTCCTGAATGCCATAAGCACCGGCTTTATCATAAGGTTTGTAATTTTCTATATAATACAAAATTGCTTCATCTGATAGATCATTGAAAGTAACTTTTGTTACATCATTTATTACGGTCGAAGTATTTTCTGTTCTAAAACAAACCGATGTAAATACTTCGTGTGTTGTATTTGACATTGATTTGATCATTTCAAAAGCTTCTTCGGCATTTTTAGGTTTTCCTAAAGCTTTATTCTGATGCCAAACAATAGTATCGCTTGTCACTAAAATTTCATTTTCTTTAAGTTCACCATCAAAAGCGCTGGCTTTTAATGCTGCCAAATAATCTGTTATTTCAGCGGCTTCTAATTCTGGTGGATAAACTTCTTCAATTTCCTTTAAACGAATTTCGAAATCAAGATCTAAATCTTTAAAAAATTGCTGTCTTCTTGGAGATCCCGATGCCAGAATCAAAGTGTATTTTTTTAGTTTTTCTTTAAGCATTGTACTTAATATTTAGCGTAATTACGAGGATGGACAAAACTCCGAAAAGCAAAATCAGTTTTAAAACCGTACTTAAATGATGAAATTCCTTTTGAGATTTTGCACTGAATATTTTGACAATAAAATACAACAAAGGCGCAAGAACAAAAGCAAAACCATATAAAGTGGCTATATAAAGCTTATTGTCCATGAAATAAGTATTGATATAAAGCAACGATAATATAAACGGAATAATTGCAAATCCTAAAGCGATTTTCGCTGCTCTGCTAATTCCAATCGCAATTGGCAACGTGTTCATTCCTTGATTGTAATCGCCATTTACATCTTCAATATCTTTAACTATTTCTCTGATAAAGTTGATCATAAAAGCAAATAAGGCGTAATCAATTAAAATAGAAAAAAGACTTGCCATTTGGGCTTTATTTTCAGCATCAATTGCAGGAAATAAATCAAAAACACCAATGATAATAACACTCAACGCTAATAAAAGTGCAACAATGAAATTGCCTAAAATCATGATTTGCTTTAAGCTTGTAGAATAAAAATAAAGCAATGAAGCAATCAAAATAAAAATGGTTGCAAAACTAGGTCTCATAATAACATTTGACAAATAAAACCCAATTGCAACGCCAGTAATATTCAATCCAATATAAATATTATAAGCTTGAGCTTCAGAAATTCTTTTGCCAATAATAACATTATTTGGTTTATTGATCGAATCGGTTGCGACATCAAAAATATCATTGACTACATATCCGGCAGCCGCTAATAAAACGGTACTTAATACCAATAATGCATATTGCCAATCTGCCAATGCAAGTGGAATATTTTGCTGTTTTAAAAAGGCATAACGAAATAAAACCTGCATAAAAGCAAGCATAAGTAAGTTTTGGTACCGAACAAGTTTTAAGTATTTCATCTTTTAGGTTCTAAGTTGCTATCCCGATAACTATCGGGACTAAGGGGCTAAGTCTTTGTAATTAACAATTTATAATTAACAATTTACAATTGTTTTAATCGTGTTTTCCGTTAAAGTATTCCATCCATTTTCCTTGCACTTTCATTACTTGTTCAATTACATCACGTGCAGCGCCACGTCCGCCTTTTACGTGCGAAATATAGCGACAGATATTTTTAATTTCAGGACTAGCATCTTGCGGGCAAGTTGGCAGTCCAACTAATTTCATAACATGAAAATCAGGAATATCATCACCCATATACAATACTTGTTCTGGGTTTATATTGTTACTATTTGTATAGTCTTTAAAAGTTTGCACTTTATCAGGAGTTCCTAAGTGAACATCTTTAATTCCTAAATTATTCAGACGAATACGAACGCCTTCATTGCTTCCGCCAGAAATAATGCAAACATTGTAACCGCTTTCAATTGCTGCTTTCATTGCGTAACCATCGCGAATATTCATTGTGCGAAGCATTTCTCCTTCATTGGTTACAAAAACAGAACTGTCAGTAAGTACGCCGTCAACATCAAAAACAAATGTTGTGATGTCATTCATTATTTCTTTATAACTTTTTGCCATTATTTTGTATAGATTGTGTTAGAATTTTATAAATATTTTTTTGATTTTCATTTGTCAAATAATCCAAATGTGCTTGAATTGTGGTCGAATCATTTCTTTTTGCCGGACCTGTTTGCGCATCAACAGGGTTCAAAGTGTTGATTTTCTCCGCAGTTTCTCTAATCAATGGTTTTAAAACTTCAAAGGGAACATTATGTTCATTGCAAATTTCTTGTCCAATTTGATATAAATGATTCGTAAAATTATTTGCAAAAACAGCCGCAACATGAAGTGCTTTTCGTTGCTCTGAATTAATTGCAAAAACAGTATTTGAAATGCTTTTTGCTGCGGTTTCTAAAATTCTAAAATCAAACGTATTTTCGGCTTCTAGACACATTGGAATAATTGAAAAGTCAACATCTTTGTTTTTTGAGAATGTTTGAAGCGGATAAAAAACACCTTTTCTGTTTTTGGCATCTAGTACATCAAGCGAAGCTGCGCCAGAAGTATGAACTACAATTTTATTTTGAAAAGGTAATCTTTGTGATACATCTAAAATAGCATTATCAGAAACAGCGATGATGTATAAATCGGCTTCAATTAAGTTCTCGAATTCATTTACAATTTTATCGTATTCGATTAAAGAAGCCAAAGTTTCTTTTTTTCTCGAAAATACCTGCACAATTTCTACAGCTTCACTTTTCGCGAAAGCTTTGATTAAATGCTGTGCCACATTTCCGGAACCAATTATCGATAGTTGAATCATAGCACAAAATTAACATTATTTTTTTTAAATGCCGTTTGGATTTAATTCGTTTGTTATTCAATTAAACTCAATTTTGGTATGAAAAAGTATTTGAATGAAAATGAAAATTAAAACCCACTTTTCATAATTAATTTTATAACTATAAAAAGCGGGTTTAGGATATTGGTTATTATGTATTTAGAATTTTACTGCTCCTTTCGGAACAGTTTCTCCAACGGAAATCTTTTTAGATAAATCAAAATTTGGGTTTGGAACAAATTCTATATTCTGGCTTACTTCACCATTAATTGAAATGGCCTTATCTGATTTGGAGTTAAATTCAACATTCTTGAAAGACATGTTTTTTCCGTTATAAATCTCAAAAACGGCTGGTTTTTCAATATCTAATTTGACATTGCTTATTTTAATTCCGTTTGCGTCAATTATAGAAAAGCCATTTTCAGCTTTTGCTGTTAAGTTTGAAATTTCAATATTTTCAAGATTCATCTCTGGCAATCCTTGCAAAAATACCGCTTGATAAGCACCAGCAATCGTAATATTTTTTATCGAAATGTTTTTGAATTGTGGCGTTTCTACATTCACAGGCATCATTTTGTTGGCTACTTTAGTTCCACCTTCGGCCAAAGTTTCAGCAATTGATTTTCCTCCATAATATAAATCGAAAGAAATTGCTTGCGACGGAATATCTGTCATATAAATGTTAGAAATAAAGATATTTTCAACCACTCCGCCACGTCCGCGAGTGCTTTTAAAACGAAGACCAACATCAGTTCCCATAAAAGTACAATTTGAAACGTGAAGGTTTTTTACACCGCCGGACATTTCGCTTCCTACAGTTACGCCACCGTGACCATGATAAACAATATTATTTTTCACAATGATGTTTTCGCACGGAATGCCACGATCACGTCCGTCTTTGTCTTTTCCTGATTTTATGCAGATAGCGTCATCACCAACATCAAAACTCGAATTTTCAATCAAAACATTTTTACAAGATTCAACATCAAGTCCGTCGCCGTTTTGAGAATACCAAGGATTTCGTACTGTCACATTTCTCAGAATTAAATCTTCAACCATTAAAGGATGAATGTTCCAAGCTGGTGAATTTTGAAAAACCGGACCGTCAAAAAGAACTCTTTTACTGTTTTGAATACTTACCATTACAGGACGAAGAAAATCATGAATTTCTTCGAATTGTTCCTTTGTCTTTAAGTCAAGACGCACATTTTGATCAGCGCCTACTGAAGCTTTCATGAAAGTTTCAGATGGATACCAACTATCTTTTTTCTCATTTAAAACACCACCCGAAGCCACAAATTTTTTCCATTGACTGTCGGTTAATTTACTTTTTTTCACTTGTCTCCAAACTTCTCCAGAACCATCCCAAACGCCGTTTCCTGTAAAGGCAATATTTTCAAGGTTTTTGCCGTAAATAGGAGAGATGCATCGCCACGTGTTTAAACCTTCAAAACTAGTTTCTATAATTGGATACAAACTTTTATCTGTCGAAAATTTAATCAAAGCACCAGTTTCAGCATGAAGTTCGATGTTGCTTTTTAAAATAATTGGTCCTGTCAGCCAAATCCCTGGAGGAATAATCACTTTTCCTCCGCCTTTTTTTGAAACGGCTTCAATAGCATCGGCGAAAGCCTTTGTATTTAAAACATAGCCACCGCTTACTGCACCAAAATCTTTTAAATTGACTGTGTTTTTCGGAATTACAGGCTCTTTAACTTTTTGCATTTTAAACTCAATATCGCTATAAAAAGCATTTGATTTTGAATTTTGAGCAATAGTTTTGAACGGCAATCCACACACGAGAAGCGCAAGAGAAAATACGATGCTAATGGTTTTGGTTTTCATTTTTAATTATTTTATAAAGAGATAGTTAATAGTCGAATATTTATTTGAAAGATCTTTTTTTACGAAAAACTAAAATAAGTTTTCCATAAATAGACTGACTCTAAATGTAATCGATTACACAAAACTATAAAAAAATATCAATAATCAAAGAAATTATTAAGTATAAGGAGTTTGTAGTAATTAACTTATTTCAAATTTACAATTCATTATATAAAGGCCTCTTTTTTTAGTTTTTATTAACAAATCTCAAATATTGGAACTCAACATTTTTAAGTACTTTTGTGGCACTTTTATACAATGTAATTCCTCAAAAATGGATAAAAAAATATTCTCTTTTTTGTTTTCTACACGCTTAATGGCCGTTCTTTTTTTAACATTCGCAATTGCAATGGGTGTTGGAACTTTTATCGAAAGTAAATACAATACTGATACAGCCAGAATTTTAATCTACAATACTTGGTGGTTTGAAGCTATAATGGCAGTTTTCATGCTTAATTTCTTTGGAAACATCAAACGTTACCAATTACTTAAAAAAGAAAAATGGGCTACTTTTTTACTTCACATTGCCTTTGTTTTTATCATTTTAGGAGCTTTTATTACACGTTATATCAGTTATGAAGGAATGATGCCAATTCGCGAAGGAGCGGCAGAAAATCAAATTTATTCGGATAAAACATTCATCACAGTTTTTGCTGACGGAGAATATAAAGGTCAGCCGAGAAGAAGAGTTTTTGATAAAAGCCTTCTGCTTTCACCAGTTACAAATAATGATTTTACACTTTCAGGAAAATTTGACGAAACTCCTTTTGAGGTTAGTTATGTCAACTACATTATGGGAGCAAAAGAAATTATAAAACCAGACCCAAAAGGAACTCTTTATTTAAAATTAGTTGAAGCAGGAGCAGGCGGACGTGAAGAACATTACTTGAAAGAAGGTGAAGTTCAAAACATTCATAACGTTTTATTTGCTTTAAATAAACAGACTGACGGCGCCATCAATATTAATACAACTGGAGAAAAATATACGATTCAGACTCCATTTGAAGGAGAATTCATGAGAATGGCCGACAAATTAAAAGGAACTGTAACTAAAGATAACGTACAGCCTTTAATGATGCGTTCTTTGTACAGCATTGGTGATATTCGTATCGTTTTCCCTGATCCAGCTGTAAAAGGAGTTATTGATTATGAGTCAAATAAAGATTTTAAAGCCAAATCACACACTGATGCTTTAGTAGTAAAAATTAAAGCTGACGGTCAAGAAAAAGAAGTTCGCTTAATGGGTTCGAAAGGAAGTGTTGGGGAACCTCAGACGGTAAAAATAGGAAAGATCGAATACAGTTTATTCTTTGGAAGCAAGGCTTATGTATTGCCTTTTAAAGTAAGATTAAATGATTTCATTGCTGACAAATACCCTGGAACAGAGAAAAGTTATTCTGCTTTTAAAAGTAAAGTTACTGTTCAGGATTCTACAGAAACTTTTGATGCAGACATATATATGAATCACGTTTTAGATCATAAAGGATTTCGTTTTTTCCAGTCTTCATTTGATCCAGATGAAAAAGGAACTGTATTATCTGTAAATCACGATTTCTGGGGAACTAACATTACTTATTTTGGATATTTTCTGTTATACATTGGTTTAATGGCAATTATGTTTACAAAGCATTCTCGTTTTGGAGATTTGAAACGTAAACTTGAAAGCGTTAAAAAGAAGAAAGAAAAACTAATAACGATTTTAGTGTTAATGTTGAGTTTAAGCGGTTTTGCACAACAAAATCCTCATGTACACTCGCATGAACACGATCATAATCATACTGCAGATCCAAATGACCACGCCAATCACGTTGTAGCGCCGCCGAGCAAAAAACAATTGGATTCGTTATTGACAATCTATAAAGCTCCAGAAGCACATGCAGCTAAATTTGGCCGTTTGATTATTCAAGACGCGGGAGGAAGAATGAAACCGATTAATACTTTTTCATCTGAATTACTTCGAAAAGTAAGCCAAAGTGATACATATAATGGAATGAATTCTGATCAGGTATTTTTGTCAATGACACAATACGCTCAGGTTTGGATACAAGTTCCTATCATTTATCTTAATACAAAAGATGATAGTATTCGTAAAATCATTGGTATTGAAAAGGGGATGAAATTGGCACCTTTTGTAAAGTTCTTTGATGAAAATGGAAATTATAAACTTTCTCCTTACTTAGATGCCGCTTATAAAGCAGGAAACCCAAATCAATTTGAGAAAGATTTTATAGAAGCTGATAAAAAAGTAAACTTGTTAGAATCGGCTTTAAGCGGAAGTATTTTGAGAATATTCCCAATCCCGAATGATCCAAATAATAAATGGATCTCATATCTGGAATTAGATCATGCCGGTTTAAAAGGCATGGATTCTACCTATGTTAAGCAAATTTTGCCTTTATATTTTAGCGCCTTGAATAATGGCTCGATTTCTAAAAAGTGGGATACGGCAGATCAATTACTAGAAAGTATCAACGGTTTTCAGAAAAAATTTGGAAGCAAAGTACGCCCAAGTGAACAAAAAATTGATCTAGAGGTTGCTTATAATACCTATAATATTTTACCAAAAATGTTTTATTGGTATTCTCTTTCAGGGATCTTTATGTTGATTTTTACCCTTTTCAGTATATTTTTCGATAAAAAATGGTTACGAATTACTGTAAATGGTTTCCATATATTGATAGGTTTAATATTTGTACTTCATACAATAACATTAATTGCACGTTGGTACATTTCAGGCCATGCACCTTGGAGTAATGCTTATGAAGCAATTGTTTATGTTGCTTGGTCAACAATGTTCTTCGGATTGGCATTTGATAGAAAATCAAAATTAACGGTAGCTTCGGCAGCATTTGTGACAGCGATGATTTTTATGGCAGCTAACGCCAATTGGATTGATCCAGAAATTGCAAATTTACAGCCCGTTCTTAATTCATATTGGTTAATGATTCACGTTGCGGTTATTGTAGCAAGTTATGGTCCAACTGCATTAGGAATGATTTTAGGTTTTGTTGCATTAGTATTAATTTTCTTTACAACAGAGAAAAACAAAGCTAAAATGGAACTTAATATTAAAGAGATTACTTATATCAACGAAATGTCTATAACTATCGGTTTGATCATGCTGACTATTGGAAACTTCTTAGGAGGACAATGGGCAAATGAAAGCTGGGGGCGTTACTGGGGATGGGATCCAAAAGAAACTTGGGCTTTAATCTCGATTATGGTTTACGCGTTTGTTATTCACGCTCGTTTTGTACCAGCCTTACGCGGAAAATGGTTCTTCAATTTAATGACGATGTTCGCTTTTATTTCGATTTTGTTTACCTACTACGGAGTAAATTTCCATTTGGTTGGTCTGCATTCATATGCAAGCGGTGAGGCGCATTCTCTAAATTGGATTTACTATTCATTAGGAACAATTACTTTAATTGGAGCTGTAACATATCCGAAATATCGTAAATACTATAAAACTAAAAAAGTAAAGAAAAAATAATATATCTCGGTAATTATTAATTCACATAAAAAAGGTTCAGTGTTTACTGAACCTTTTTTTTATTGACATTAAGTCTGGGCTATATATCAAATAAAAAGCCACTATAAAAGTGGCTTTAATTTTTAATTCTGCTTGCTTTGGATTAAATTCCAGCTAATGCAGCAAATAATTCAGCGAACCAATTCATATAAATACCTCCTTTCTCTTCGAGTCTTATACTCTTCTAAATTCATAATTTTTTAATTAATTTGAACAAAATGCTTTCTGCAGAAACTTTCTAGGTACAAATGTAAGAAATATATTATTAATTTTAAATTAAAAAAACGTTAAATTATACGATAAATCTGTGTTATTTTTTATAAAATCAGAATTTTTAAAAATATTATGCTTCTTAGAGATACAATGGGCAAATGAAAGCTGGGGGCGTTACTGGGGATGGGATCCAAAAGAAACTTGGGCTTTAATCTCGATTATGATTTATGCGTTTGTGATTCACGCTCGTTTTGTTCCAGCTTTACGCGGAAAATGGTTCTTTAATTTAATGACGATGTTTGCTTTTATTTCGATTTTGTTTACTTATTATGGAGTAAATTTCCACTTAGTTGGTCTGCATTCCTACGCAAGTGGAGAGGCGCATTCTCTAAATTGGATTTACTATTCAATGGCAACAATTGCAGTAATTGGTGCTGTAACGTATCCGAAGTATCGTAAATACTATAAAACTAAAAAAGTAAAGAAAAAATAATATATCTCGGTAATTATTAATTCACATAAAAAAGGTTCAGTAAACACTGAACCTTTTTTTTTTATTATAAACTTAATATTTAGGTTTACAGTTTTCCTAAAATAAGCATCACAATGGCAGTGATTATTAAAAAGCAAATTAGAAATATGATGTGACTTAATATGCTTAAAAAGAATGCTTTTGTTTTTGACATCTTATTAAAAAATTGAATATTCGTCCAGAATATTAATACAAGTCCGATAAAATAAGTTACCGATGAAAATTTTTGAATATTCGGTGTGCCATTTAAATAAAGCAATATTGGAAACGTCAGGATTTGTACAAAGAGTCTTTGAGATGCTTTAAATGTATTTAAAACGAAAAACTCAACATAATTATACCCCTGTTTTCTAAAAACAATATAAGTTCCAATGGTATAAATAGGAATTGTAGCAATCGTTACCCAAGAAAAATGAGTTGCCATCCACTCATTGATTTCATGATAATCTAGCGTTTTTTCCGATGAATCTGGAAACGTATTAATATCAAAATAATGATATAGCACTCCGTAAAGCGTTGCCAAAACTACAACCAATGAAAGTGGTTTAAAATGCCTGACACGTTTTCCTTCAATAAATTCGCGTACAGAATTACCCGGCCTTGTAAAAAGCTGTTTTAAAGAATAGGTAATTCCTTTATCAAAATGCAATAAGCCATGCTGAATATCGTGCCATAAAAAATGAAGGTTTATTTTATGAGTTGCGGCAGGTTGTCCGCAGTTGCTGCAATAATGGCCAGTAAAGATATGATGACAATTTTTACAAAGAATTTCCATAATGATATTTTAATTTGATTGTACTTTCTTAAAACCATTCGGGAACATAATTGCTAGTAAAACTACAATCAACAAAAAGTTATATTCAACGCCGTTTCTTCCTCCGCCAACAACAAACCAGCCTTCTTGAAAATGAACGAGAATAATACCCATTATTAAAACAAAAATGGTTACAAAACCTGCTAGTTTAACATATTTATTTAGCAAAAGAAGTACAGCTGCAATAACGTGAGATAATTTAATGCTCCAAGCCAAGAAAACACCAAAAGGCGCAAAACCAATTTGGTTTAAATACAAATTCCCGAAATCGTTAATGCCGTTATTGAACATTCCGAAAACAGAATGCGTGAGAAGAATAATCGAAACTGCAATTCGTAAGAGTAAATTTCCGTTCATGATGTGGTATTTGGTTATAAATCAATTAAAAATAATAAAAAAGCGCATATTATTTCAATATGCGCTTTTTGTTTTTATGCAACGTTTAGTTTTAAACTTTTCCTAAAGTATATAATTGTGTCATTGTTGGAGTTAAACTTCCACCGGCAGGCTCAAGCGTAATCCCAAAAGCTTCTGCTTCGTTTGTACGATCAACTGCAAATATTTTTTGAGAATTTCCTTCAAAATCGCTCAATAAACCAATGCTTGTTGGAGTCAATACTGGACTTAATTTTAACGCCCAAACTTGATAAACCATTCCTTTTGGAGGTTTTGGCAAACCAGCTGCATCAATATAAGTTGTCTTAGTGTCTTTATTCCAATACACTTTTGCAAAAGATGTTGGAGAAACCGCCTGACCACCAAGCGTTACACCAGTGTTTTTGATATCTCTTACAATAGTCAAACTTTTTTCAGTTTCTTTATTTTGTTGGTTTAAAAAAGCATATTCTCTTTCAATTTTGCTTTTTTCAGTTCCAACAGTAGAAATTGCTTCTTTTGTTTTTGTTAATTCCAAAGTTTGATATCCTAAGCCCAACAATAAAAGTACTGCAGCAGCCCAGCCAACATATTGTGACCAGTTTGATGCAGGTTTCATGTCGACTACTTTACCATGTTTCAGTTCTAATCTTGCTTTGATTTTTTCAAAATTAGCTACCGAATGAAAAGGAGAGAAGCTTGACGATAAAGCTACAATGGCTTTTTCTATAGAAATAATTTCTTGTTCCATTTCTGGACTTTTCTTCGCTGCTTCGGCAATTTCCAAATTTTCAGTTTCGGTTAATAAACCGTAAACATATAGTTCTAAAATCCCTGATTCAATATATTCTTGTGCTTCCATTATATTTTTAGATAATTTCTTAAATCGTTAATACAGTTTCTATTTTGTGTCTTGATAGTTCCCAGTGGCATTGCCAATTCTTCTGAAGCTTCTTGTTGGGTATATCCTTTAAAAAATAGCAGATCAAGAATCTCAATACATTTTGGTTTCAGTTTTTTTACGAACTCTTGAATACCAATTGTATCAATTTTATTGACAAGCTTATTACTGTCATCTAACAGATTTACGAAATTATCGGAGGAAAGGTTTTTTTGACTGTTATTAAAATTTTTAGATCTTAAAGTATCAATAGAAGTATTCCTAGCAATATTAAGGATCCAGGTGTAAAATCGGCCTTTGCTTTCGTTGTACGAATCGATGTTTTTCCAGATTTTTACAAAAACTTCTTGCAAAACATCTTCGGCTTCTTCACGGTTTTTGATTAGTACATTAATGACCGAAAAGAGACTTTTCGAGTACATATCGTACAGATGGGTAAAAGCTCTTTCGTCTTTTTTGTAAATTAAAACTAATAATTCTTCTTGACTCATAGATTTGGATTTTAAAGCTTAAACAAATAATTAATTTGATATTATTTTATTACCTGAGATAAAGATAATTTATTTTTTTGTGAAAATTGTATTTTTTTTAACAGGCAAAAACCTAAGAAACATAAGGGTTTGAAAAAAATATCAACTTTTTTTTACTTTTTTTTCGATTTTTTAAAACCAAACACAATCCATTTACGTAAATGCTATTATAAAAGAAAATCTGAAGGCAGAATAATAGCAAAAACCTTTATTTAATAAGGGTATTTAAAATTTCATCTTCGGAAGATTCTAAAATGTTTGAAGAAAAATAAATTTTAGGAGAGCTAAAAAACGTAAATAAAATCTCAATAAATAAAAAAGAGTGTTATGAATAAGATAAATATTTTAAAAATTTTGATTGTTGCGCTTACAGGGGTTTTAGCACTTATGAATTTTAGTAAAAATGATTTTAGAAAAGAAGCTCAAATTATGCATTCTGAGATTTCAATTAATAGTATTAAAATAATTTAATAGTTGGTGTCCTCGGACTTCCAAGAAGAAAATTTATTTAAACTGTGTTTTCAATTTATAAAAGAGTAAAAATCCACTATACACGCCATTAAAAAATATCAGATGAAAACGCGAATTAGGGTTTAAAATTAATTTTCACTACAACCGAGAGGCATCAACTATAATTAAAATAAAAAGTTCAACACGAGTCCAGAAACAAAGAAGAAACTCTTTTACAAGGTCTCACTTTAATTTATGAAAACGCAATAAGGCATAATAATTAATTCATGGTTTGATTTGTTTGTATGGGGGGAAGCCTAACGTCTGATTAACGTTAGGCTTCATTTTTTTAACGAATCTTTAATATAAAATAAAATTGCCAAAGCCTTTTTGTAATTCAGATTTTAACTAATTTTATAAAAAATTAAACAATGAAAAAAATAGTATTTTTAGCTTGCGGTGTTGCTATTTTATTTGCTTCACAAGTTCAGGCTCAAACGAGTAATAAAAAGTCTAAAACAGAGAAAGCTATGGCAAAAGAAACCATTTATCAATTCAAGGTTGAAGATTTATCAGGAAACACTTTTGATTTTGCTTCTTTAAAAGGAAAAAAAGTTATGATTGTCAATACGGCTTCAAAATGTGGTTTAACACCTCAATATAAAGATCTTGAAGCAGTTTACAAAGAATACAAAGACAAAGGTTTTGTAATTGTAGGTTTCCCAGCAAATAATTTTGCATCTCAGGAACCGGGAACAAACGAAGAAATCGCTACTTTTTGTCAGCTGAATTATGGAGTAACTTTCCCAATGATGGACAAAGTTTCTGTAAAAGGCGATGATATGTGCGAGGTTTATAAATTCTTGACTCAGAAAGCAAAAAATGGTTTACAGGATTCTGAAGTAGAATGGAATTTTCAAAAATACTTAATTAATGAAAAAGGAGAATTAGTTAAAGTAATCAAACCTAAAACATTAGTTACAGAGCCAGAAGTAATCAATTGGATTAAAAGTTAATCATAAGGCCGAAACCAATAAATCCACAAATTTGAAGAAATTCAAGTTTGTGGATTTTTTTTTATTTTCAGATGTCAGACTGAGCGAAGTTGAAGTCCCGGTTGCTGAATCACTTTGCGGGGACTTCGACTTCGCTCAGTCTGACAAAAAAATGCGAACCTTGCGTAAGTCCTTGCGTCCATTGCGGTTAAACTAATATCAATTGCATAAAAACCAAATCCAGCCAACGATCAAATTTATAGCCTGCTTCACGAATAGTTCCTGTCGTTACAAAACCAAATCGTTCATGAAAAGCGATACTTCCAGCATTATCTGCGTCGATTGCGCCAATCATAACATGATAACCTTGTTCTTTTGCCAAACGAATTAATTCGGTTAATAATTTTGATCCAATGCCTTTTCCAATTACGTTATCAACTACATAAACAGAATGTTCAATTGTATATTGATACCCAATTTTTTCTCGAAATTGTCCATAACTTCCAAAACCAACCACTTCGCCATTTAAATCAGCAACAACAATAGGCAATTTTTTAGCTTTTTTATCTTCAAACCATTTAGTCTGAACATCAAGAGTCTGAATGTCATAACTATAATTTGCAGTTGTATGCAAAATTGAATGATTTACTATTTCAAGAATTTTTTTTAAATCATTTTCAGTCGCAGGTCTGAGTTTTACTTCCATGGTAATATTATTGGGTTATTTT
Source organism: Flavobacterium sp. LHD-80 (assembly GCF_030929605.1). GTDB lineage: Bacteria > Bacteroidota > Bacteroidia > Flavobacteriales > Flavobacteriaceae > Flavobacterium. The sequence goes on along the minus strand of NZ_JAVFVS010000013.1, from coordinate 263,184 downwards.
GTATTTAGTTCAGCTAATAAAGTATCGACTTCTTTAGTGCTCCAAGTCATTTCAGAACAAATTACTTTAGCATCGTTTGCATATTGCAAAGCCAATTTTTTGTCTTTTATTTTTTTGTATAATCTTGCTAATAAAAGATTTCCATCGTAAGAATCATTTATTTCTAATGAATGTTTTACCCAGAAAATTGATTTTTTCAGGCTTTCAGTATCATTAATATGTTTTAAATAAGTTTGACCAATATCTTTTAAGAAACTAGCGTCATTCCAAACTAATTTTTGAGTGTTTTCTAGCGTTGTTTTTTTATAAAACTGCCACTTTTCAGTTCTTTCGGCTAAAGTAAGATCGAATTTAAAAACTAAAGAATCCGTTTTTTGTAATCGGATGGATTTTGCAATTTCGCGTTGTTTATAATAATTTACAGTATCTAAATTGTCAACATACGGGCGAAGCAATTCGGTTACAATACTTTCAATTTTGCGGTCCACGCGGTTTTGTGAAGCAACAGCAGCAAATTCTTTCTGATGTTTTAAAACGAATTGAAATTCTCTTGATTTTATATCCGTAACTCCATTTGCAATAATTCTCCAGTTTGTTTCGCTGATCAATTGTGCATCAGATTGTGTGTTAAGATAAATATGAGTTGGAGCAGATAAATCGGTTCTGTCTTTTCCTTTTTTTAATGTATTTAAATAAGTGAAAAATTTATCAGAATTGCTTGGATCATTCATGAATTCTTTCTCTAAATAAGGAAGTTGCATTCTGGAATTCAAAGCATATTTCACTTCGGTCATAAATTCCGGGGTTTTCATTTCGCCTTTTAAAGCGTACAGAAGCGTTTCATTGGCATCTAAAAATAAAAAGGTTGGCAATGATTTGGTATTGTATTTATTTTTGAGTGCAATTCCTTCTTCTTTTTCAATGTTTTTCCAGATGCAAACGTAGTTTTCTTTTAAAAATGCCATAACATCAAGATTGCTGAAAACTTCTTTTTTCATCTGATTACAATGCGGACACCAATCAGCGTAAAGCATTATAAAAATAGGTTTTCCTTCTGATTTTGCTTTTTCTAATGCAATTTTATACGGCACATCATCTGGAACAAACTGATTTTGAGAGTTTACAGTCTGCATCGAAATAAAAAAGACAAGTATATATAAGAAACGCATGTGGAATATATTTTTATTACAAATTCACTTTTACAAATATATTCCCTTTTTCCAAAACGGACCTTAATATCTTCCTATTTATAAGTTAAATCAAACATGAAGTTTGTAACTTTGTAATAGTAAAAAAGAAAATTATGATTTGTAGATTTTCTTAAAAAAGTAATACGCCATAGGAATGATTTACCCCAAAATACCGCTTGCACAAAGCATTATCGAAATTTGTTCAGCAAAAGGAATCACTAATATTATAATTTCTCCAGGTTCACGAAACGCTCCTTTAACTATAGGATTTGCTCAAAATCCAAATTTTAAGTGCTACAGTATTGCTGATGAGCGTTGTGCTGCATTTTTTGCATTAGGAATTGCGCAACAAACTAAACAGCCTACAGCAATTGTCTGTACATCAGGATCGGCTTTATTAAATTATTATCCGGCTGTTGCAGAGGCTTTTTATAGCCAAATTCCGTTAATTGTAATTTCTGCAGACCGCCCGCAAAGCAAGATTGATATTGGAGACGGACAAACTATTCGTCAGCAAAATGTTTATGCGAATCACTCTGTTTTCAATGCAAATTTGACAGAAGAAGCTTCTGCAGAAAATGATTTGAAAATCAATAAAGCCATAGAAACTGCCATTCTGCAAAAAGGTCCAGTTCATATTAACTCGCCTTTTGAAGAGCCCTTATACGAAACAGTTGATTCACTTTCTGTTCAGCCAAAAATTACAACTTTGGAAGAAGAAATTCCAACCAAAATTATTGATAATATTGAAGAAATTGCTTCCATCTGGAATTCGGCTAAAAGAAAGCTGATTCTTATTGGAGGAATAAATGAAGTGAATTCCGTAGATCAGGAAATTCTGGAAAACTTTGCCAACGATCCATCAATAGTTGTACTGACAGAAACTACTTCGAACTTGCATCATCCGGGTTTTATAAATAGCATAGATACTTTAATTACTCCATTTGACGATTGTGATTTTAAAGAGTTAGAAGCAAAAGTTTTAATCACTTTTGGAGGCATGATTGTATCAAAACGTATTAAAGCTTTTTTACGAAAGTATAAACCTGCACATCACTGGCATATAGATACTTTGCGTGCCTATGATACATTTAATGCTTTAAGTAAACATTTTGTTATGGAGCCAAATGATTTTTTTAAAGATTTGCTTCCAAAAACAGAATTTGTAGATAGTAATTATTTTAAGAAAATTGATAAAATTTACAGTCGAAGAAATGAAAGAAAAGAAGAATATTTAAAGAAAATTCCATTTTCAGATTTTAAAGTTTTCGAAAAAGTAATTGAATCGCTTCCTAAGAATATCCAATTGCAAATTAGTAATAGTTCGGCAATTCGTTATGCGCAATTAATTGAGATTGATCCATCAATTGAAGTGTTTTGCAACAGAGGAACAAGCGGAATTGACGGAAGCACATCTACAGCGATTGGCGCAGCTGTGGGAAGTGAAAAACAGAACGTTTTTATAACAGGCGATATCAGTTTTTTATACGATAGCAATGCTTTGTGGAATTCTTACATTCCTAAAAACTTTAAAATTATTTTGATTAATAATGGAGGAGGAGGAATCTTCAGAATTTTACCGGGACATGAAGAAAAACCAGTTTTTAATACTTATTTTGAAACCTCGCATCATTTGACAGCCGAGCACTTGGCTAAAATGTATCAATTTAAATATTTGCAAGCTTCTGATAATGAATCTTTGGCAAAAGGTATTTCAGATTTGTATGCTGATAATGATATGCCGGTTATTTTAGAAATCTTCACGCCAACAACTCAAAATGATGTTGTTTTAAAACAATATTTTAAAGAATTGAATTAATAATTTGTAAGTTAAATTGTGTTAAAATTTACAAACTAAGCTTTTTTAATTTTAAATTTGGCTTCATTAATTGTAATCAATATTAAAATTATGAGTGCTAGAGAAGAATTAATTAAAAAGTATGCCGCGGATTTAAAAGATAAATGTGGTGTTACACCAAACATGGATTTGCTTACAAAAGTTACGATAGGCTGTGGACCATCAATTTATAATTCAGATTCATCTACAGTTGCCGGGTCGCAACCATCAGAATTAGAGACTGTAAAAAACAATTTTTTGATTAAGAAATTAGGATTGGCTAATACTCCAGCTTTAGATGAAGGAATTAAAACTGTTATGGAAAAATATGGACATGCTAATAAGCATAAATACAGGGCAGTTGTATATTATTTGTTGACACTACATTTTAAAAAAGAAAGTGTTTACAAATAGACATTAAAAAAAGCGCCTTTCTGGCGCTTTTTCAATTATATCATTTAATGTTTTATTTAATTGGAATTGGGAAAACTGGCAAACTTGCATGTCCTAAAGCATCTACAGTCTGTACAGCAAAAAAGTAATTATCTTTTGAATAAGGAATTTCAACTTGAGTATCTTTTACAAAAAAAGTTTTTTCCCAATGAGACGAAGATGTTTCTCTCATTAAAATCTGATAACCATATTGTGCCTTTCCTTCTGGCGCAGACCAAATCAAAGTAGACGAATTAGAAAGTTTTTTAACTTCAATTCCAACATTTTGTGGTGCTTTTGGCGATGAAGCAAGATTCGCTAAAGTCGCTAAGTTTGAACAAGTATTTTTTCTCAAATAATCAAAATCCATAAATTCTGGCAAATCGCCATATTTAATGTTGTTTTCAGTTCTTAAATCCTGATGCTGATGATCAAAATTTTCATTCATTTCGCAGAAACGAACCGCTGTAAATCCATTTTGACTAAAAGGCGTATGATCACCGCCACGTAAAAAACGATCGTTTCTATATACTAATTTTACACTTAATTGATCTACATATTGTTCTGTAACTGTTTTAATATATCGTGCCAAAAGTCTTGACGGACTATCGTTATCACGGCTTATCGCTTTACGCATTTTAGCTTCTTCTTCAGTTTCTAAATACGGAATCGTTTCACTAAAAACACGAATTTGAGTATTGTCTCTTAAATTAGTGCCGCTTGATAAACTGTTACCTATCATGTCATTGTTAAGCATTGCAACAATGTTCCAGTTTTGTTCTTTTGCTTTTTCTGCAAGATGGCGCGCCCCAATCAAACCTTGCTCTTCACCAGTTACAGCAACAAATATTATGGTTGCAGGAAAAGATCTTTTGCTCATTACTTTTGCCAATTCAATAACCGCAGCAACTCCCGAACCGTCGTCATTTGCTCCAGGCGCATTCGCTTTTATATTCATGACATCGGTAACGCGTGAATCAAGATGTCCGCTGATAATCAAAACACGATTATCGGTTGGGTCGGTTCCTTTTAAAGTTGCCATTACGTTTCCAATCTGACTGTCGACATTAATTCGTTTTCCATCAGCTTTAACGGTGAAATAATCAATTTCAGAAGTTAATCTTCCGTTTGATTCCAAAGCAAATTTATCAAACTCAGACTTTACCCATTGCTGTGCGGCTCCAATTCCTTTTGTTTTGTTTTTTGGATCACTTAAAGTATGTCGCGTTCCAAATGAAACCAGTTTGTGGATAGTTGCTTCTAGATTTTCAGCTTTAATTTCACTGATCATTTTCTTTATTTCTGGGTCTTCAGAGACTTGTGAAATAGAGGCTTGAGTGAAAAGAAGAAATACAAAAGCGGTGTAAAAAAGAGTCTTTTTCATTGATTTGGGATTAATTATAGGTTTTCAAATTTAACCAAAAGCAACAAACTACAATAAATTGTCTGCTTCTTTTTTTTATCCAGCATATTTTTCGGATTACCATTTTCAAACTTCGTACATTTGCATCTTAGAACTTTATGAATATGATTGAAATAGGAAAATACAATACACTAACTATATTACGTGATACTAAAGTGGGCTTGTTTTTAGGAAATCCTGAAAAAGACCCTGACGGAATTCACGATGTTTTGCTTCCAAATAAATATGTTCCAAATGAATTTGAAATAGGTGAAGAGCTTATTGTTTTTGTTTATTTGGATCACGAACAACGTCCAGTTGCGACAACTCTTGAACCTTATATTTTACTGAATGAATTTGCTCTTTTAAGAGTAAATTATACCAATCAGGTTGGGGCTTTCATGGATTGGGGAATGGAGAAAGATATTCTTGTTCCGTTTAAAGAGCAGGCACGCCCAATGGAAAAAGGAAAACGTTACTTGGTTTATCTTTATAAAGATGAAAAAACCAATCGTTTGGTAGCTTCAAGTAAACTGAACCAATTTTTAAATAACGATCAGCTTACAGTTGAAAAAGGAGAAGAAGTTGATTTGATCGTTTCTCATATTACTGAATTAGGGATCAATGTGATAATCAATGAGAAACACAAAGGTCTTTTATATAAAGACGAAGTTTATGATGATGCCATAAGAACTGGAGACAGAATGATTGGATTTATCAAAAACATTCGTCCTGATAATAAAATAGATGTTGCATTGCAAGCTCAAGGTTATCAAAGTATTGAGCCAAATGCAGAGAAAATTTTAGACGAATTAAGAGCCAATCGCGGTTTTTTGCGTTTGAATGATAATTCGCATCCCGAAGATATTAAAACCGTTTTAAAAATGAGTAAAAAGACTTTCAAAAAGGCTGTAGGAGCTTTGTACAAAGAAAAACTTATTGAAATAAAAGAAGACGGTATTTATTTGGTAAAAGAATCTTAGGATTCTAAAAATCCAATATTTTAAATTGCTGCGCCTGTTCGCTAGCGCTCGAGTCCAAATTCCAATTGATTGTCGAAAATTATTGGAATTTGGTTTTTTTTTATTGAAATTTTAAATGTTTGGAATTTAAATTCTTATAACAAGAAAGGCCACTCATTACAAGCAGCCTCTCTCTTTTTATTCTAGTTTTAAAAAAAATTGTAATTAAAAAAAAACAGAAATAAAATAATTCGAATCCATTAAAAAAATAATAGCTTTATAAATTTTAGAAATTACTTTTTCATCTGGGTATGTCTTTTAAACAATCAATACATTCATTTTTATAATCAAAAGCTCGAATTCACGGCTAATCCATTTGGTTTGATAAAATAACTTTTAGAAAGTTTCAGTTAGTATTTTCCTCTTTTCGTAATCAATCTTATACTAATTACATTGAACAATTCTATTGTTTAACCGTAGGTGTTACTATCTCCTTTTTGAAGTTTTGACAAACGCATAAATCATTTGCTCACTGTTTATGGCTTTTTTACTAATTAGAACCGTAAAAAAATGAGCGACAAATTTTTTAAATTTTCTCAAAAAAATCATTTTTTAGGTTAATAAATCAGTGAAAGAAAATCAATCTTATATCAACAAAATAAATTGTATCTCGTTGATTTCTAGGGTGTAAAATTAATTATTATTTTTTAAAACTAATGTTAAAAAGTGTTATTTTTTGTAAGTAAATACTAATTGTTAACATTTGAAGCTTTTTTGAGTTAAGACTTAAATCAAATAGAGTAGGTAAAAATGTAAAAATGGTTTATTTTTACACTATAATTTTTTAAAATAAACGTATATAAAATGGATTGGATTACCGCCAGAGAATTTGAAGATATAACTTATAAAAAATGTAACGGAGTTGCTAGAATTGCTTTTAACAGGCCAAATGTTAGAAATGCTTTTCGTCCAAAAACAACTTCAGAATTATACCAGGCGTTTTACGACGCGCAAGAAGACACTTCAATTGGAGTAGTTTTGCTTTCTGCTGAAGGCCCGTCAACAAAAGACGGCGTGTATTCTTTTTGCAGCGGTGGTGATCAAAATGCACGCGGACATCAAGGTTATGTGGGTGAAGATGGACAGCATAGATTAAATATTCTTGAAGTACAGCGTTTAATTCGTTTTATGCCAAAAGTAGTTATTGCAGTAGTTCCGGGATGGGCTGTTGGTGGTGGCCATAGTTTGCACGTAGTTTGCGATATGACGCTGGCAAGTAAAGAGCACGCTATTTTTAAACAAACTGATGCTGATGTAACAAGTTTTGACGGTGGTTACGGATCTGCTTATTTGGCTAAAATGGTTGGGCAGAAAAAAGCACGCGAAATTTTCTTTTTAGGCCGAAATTATTCTGCTCAGGAAGCGATGGATATGGGAATGGTAAATGCTGTAATTCCGCATGACGAACTAGAAGCGACTGCTTATGAATGGGCACAGGAAATTCTTCAAAAATCACCAACTTCTATTAAAATGCTGAAATTTGCAATGAACTTGACAGACGACGGAATGGTTGGACAACAAGTTTTTGCTGGAGAAGCTACACGTTTGGCCTACATGACCGAAGAGGCAAAAGAGGGAAGAAATGCTTTCTTGGAAAAAAGAAAACCAAACTTTGGCGAAAACAAATGGTTGCCATAAAGGAGTTATAAAATAGTTTCAAGTTTCAGGTTTCAAGTTACGAACCTGAAGCGTGAAACCTCAAACTTTAAACTAAAAATAAACAAAATAAATAATGAAACATTGGATTGAAGCCGCGAGACTGCGCACATTGCCTTTATCAGTTTCTGGAATTATTGTTGGAAGTATTTATGCTTTGTCAAATCCAACAGAAACTATTAATACGCCAACAGAAGTATTTAGCTGGAAAATTTTTGGTTTTGCACTTTTAACAACACTGGGATTGCAGGTTTTGTCCAATTTTGCTAATGATTATGGTGACGGAGTAAAAGGTACCGATAATGCTGATAGAGTAGGGCCACAGCGCGCTATTCAGAGCGGGAAAATTACACCTCAAGCCATGAAAAAAGCGATTATAATTACTTCGCTGTTAACTTTATTGTCGGCTGTGATATTGATTTATTTTGCTTTTGGAAAAGATAATTTTGCATATTCTATTTTCTTTTTATTGTTGGGAATCGCAGCTATTGTTTCTGCAATTCGTTATACAGTAGGAAATTCAGCTTACGGTTATAAAGGATTTGGCGATGTTTTCGTTTTTGTATTCTTCGGATTGGTAAGTACGCTGGGAGTCAATTTTTTGTATTCAAAAGAAGTTGATCCGCTTTTAATTCTTCCTGCAATTTCAATTGGATTATTGAGCGTTGGTGTTTTGAATCTGAATAATATGCGCGATGAAGAATCGGATCGAAAATCGGGAAAAAATACAATTGTAGTGCAGATTGGTGGAGCAAATGCTAAAATTTATCATTTTACGCTTATCATTACGGCTATGATTTTAGTGGTTGTTTTTGCCATTTTAAGTGATTACAATTTTGATCAATATCTATTTTTATTGGCTTACATTCCTTTAACTAAACATTTAATTACTGTCGCTAAAAATCAAAATCCAAAGCTTTTAGATCCAGAATTAAAAAAAGTAGCCTTAAGCACATTTTTGCTTTCAATATTATTAACGGTTTGTATGATTTCATTAATTTCAGACATTATTGTTAATCTTTTTCTAGGTGGAAGATAAAATAAGTTCAACTTAAAAAAATAAAATCATGAAAATTACATTTTACGGACATGCATCTTTAGGAATCGAAGTTGGAGGAAAACATATTATTGTTGACCCATTTATTACAGGAAATCCAGCCGCTGCTTCAATCGATTTGAGAGATTTAAAAGCAGATTATATTTTACTGACGCACGCACATGCTGATCACGTACTGGATGTTCAAGCTCTTGCAAAACTGACAAATGCTGTTATTGTTTCAAATGCAGAAATAGCAAGTTATTATGCAAAATTAGGTTTTAATTCGCATCCAATGAATCACGGCGGAAGCTGGAAATTTGATTTTGGAAAAGTCAAATATGTAAATGCGATTCATTCAAGTACTTTTCCTGATGGCACTAATGGAGGAAATCCAGGAGGTTTTGTAATCGAAAGCGAGCATAAAAATATTTACATCGCTGGTGATACTGCATTGACTTACGACATGAAGTTGATTCCGTTAAGAACAAAGCTAGATTTAGCTATTCTTCCAATCGGAAATAATTTTACGATGGATGTTGAAGATGCAATTATTGCGTCAGATTTTGTAGAATGCGACAAGATTCTAGGGTATCATTTTGATACTTTCGGGTATATCGAAATCAATCACGAAGAAGCAATCAAAAAGTTTTTTGATAAAGGAAAAGACTTGATGCTTTTAGAAATTGGAGAATCTATTGAATTGTAGTTTTTTTTAACAAATTAACAATTTTGGCATAATATATGTCATTTCGACCAAAGGGAGAAATCACACTAGAAACTCTACAAAGATTAGCGATAATGCATACAGAGTTGTTTTTGTGATTTCTCCCTTTGGTCAAAATGACAAAATTGAATATGAAAAATCATCTATCAATATGAAATTAAAAAGATTAGCCCTATTTCTTTTACTTACAATTTCTTTTAATTCTTTTGCTCAAAAAGACGGTTATTGGGACAAAGAACGTGCAACAACAAAAGAAATTATTGTTTCTGCCCGTGACCGAATCACAATAAAAACGGAAGATCTTCCCGTTGGAACAACTGAAATCGTGTACCGAATTACGCTTCTTGATGAAAATCAGCAAATGGCAAACAGCCTAGTTTCAGTATTAAAATCAATTCCAGATCCAACTGGGGTTAGTCAGGGTTCGGCTGGAGCGGTATTTTTAATGTCTAAAATTTCTGGTGACGATACTTGTACTTATGCGTTGTTTACTTCGGCAGATAATGCAAAAAAGTATATTGAAGACGGAAAAACAGACAAGGCTTGTTATGCGCAAGAAGAACCTTTAAGTAAAGATGCTAAAAGACTCTCGCTTGATAAATCTACATGTTTAGGACAAAATGTGAGTACAATTTGGTTTGGTTTTCACAGTAAAAACTGGCTTTTAAATCAAAAAGTAGTTTTAGAAGTTGTGCCTTGGGTGGACACAAAACTAAATCGTGGCTGGAATCAAGACAATAAAAATGAAATTATTAGTCTTTGCAAAACATCGACTATGGCTCAAAAGATGGCCAATTCTGATGATTTTTGTGTTTGTATTTTAGATAAAATCATAAAGCAGTATCGTTACACTGAATTTCAAAAACTTTTGCCAATTGAAAAAAACAAAGTCTATAAAGATTTTGGGAATGCTTGTTATAAAGACGCTGATATTTCTAAAAATGTTTTTAGTGACTTAAGAAATCAAGCTTCAGTTTTGATTAAACAGCAAAAGTATAATGAAGCAATTCCGAAATTAAATACTATAATTAGTGAAGGAAAAGCAATAGCATTAGATTACAGTTCAATTGGTTATTGCTATATTTTGACAAAGCAATATGAGAAAGCTTTAAAGTTTTTGCAAGAAGGCGAAAAACTTGATAATACTGAATTATTAGTAAAACTAAATTTGGCCCACTTGTATTTAGTCAGCAATAATTATGGTGATGCAAAAACGATTTACAAAAAATATCAAGATCAAAATGTAACGGACAGTATCAGCTGGAAAGACAAAACAAAATCTGATTTTACCATTTTCCAAAAAGCAGGTCTTCCGTCAAAAGATTTTGAAAAAGTTTTAAAACTGTATAATTAAAAAATTTCTTCACCATATAAGTTATATAAGTTCATTTAAATAGAAGAGAAATCATCTTTGCTTTTATGATCTAAAAATATCTGTTAAACGTAATTTAGGCACTAAACTTAAATTTTCTTATATGACTTATATGGTTTAAAAAAAACACAAACAACTGTGAAGGCTTCTTACCAAAAATACATGCTCGAATTCAAGCGTCCGTCTGGAACCTCACGTGGCGTAATGACTGAAAAAGAAACTTGGTTTATCATTTTAGAGGAAAATGGTAAAAAAGGAATAGGCGAGTGCGGTATTCTTCGTGGTTTAAGTGCTGATGATCGTGAAGATTATGAAGAAAAACTTAAATGGACTTGCCAAAATATTCATTTAGGAGAAAAAGAACTTTGGGAAAATTTGCTTGAATTTCCATCTATTCAATTTGGCGTTGAAATGGCTTTTTTATCTTTAAAAAGTAAAAATCCATATCTATTATTTCCTTCTGATTTTACCAATAGTTCAAAATCAATAAACATAAACGGCCTTGTCTGGATGGGCGAAGCTTCTTTTATGAAAGAGCAAATCGAAGAAAAATTAACTGATGGATTTACTTGCATTAAACTAAAAATTGGAGCCATCGATTTTGAAAAAGAATTAGAATTACTGCATTTTATAAGAAGTCATTTCTCACCAGAACAAATCGAAATTCGTGTTGATGCTAACGGAGCTTTTGCCGTAAATGAAGCTTTAGATAAACTCAATCAATTGAATCAATTTCAGCTTCATAGTATTGAACAACCTATTAAAAAAGGAAATATTCAAGCTATGTCAGATCTATGTAAAGCAACTCCATTTCCAATTGCATTAGACGAAGAATTGATAGGGGTATTTTCATTCGAAGAAAAAGAAAAATTGCTTCAGGAAATCAAACCACAATATATTATTTTGAAACCGAGTTTCATTGGTGGTTTTAGAGGAACAAAAGAATGGATTGATTTGGCAGATAAATACGGAATTGGCTGGTGGATTACATCCGCTTTAGAAAGCAATATTGGATTGAATGCCATTTCACAATGGACTTTCATCCAAAACTCAAAAATGCCCCAAGGCTTAGGCACGGGAGCACTTTACACCAATAATTTGGATTGTCCACTTGAAGTTTCTCAAGGACAATTATGGTATAATAGTTCAAAAAAATGGGATTCTTTTTTTGAAGGTACAAAGTAACAAAGACTCAAAGTTGCAAAGGCAAAGATTAGAAAATCTTAGAACCTTAGCAACTTAGAATCTCAGAACCTCTTTTTCACTCTTTCCCTCCAAGCAAATTTTCTTGCCAGTCTTTTAATTCCTGCCATTTTCCTTGGTAGGCTAATAAAGCTTGTTTCGCCCAAGTACTCGGATTATGGATTGCATAATTTTCGCCACCGGCATCTAGAATTGATTGCGATTTTTCAGTTGATGTTTGAGACAATTCGTGCCAAGTTGTAATTCCCGCACTATGATACAAGGCTTCGATTTTTGGCCCGATTCCTTCCACAATTTTCAAATCGTTTTCTTTTATTTTTTTGCCAAAAACAGTTGCTGCTAATGCGCTATCAAATACAATAAGCGGAGCTGCTGCAGCAAATGACTGTGGTGTTGCAGTGATTTTTGCTTTTGCTACCAAATCAGCTTCTAGTTGCGCTATTTTTGCATTTAAATTTTTGGTGTTTGCTTTGCAGGCATCTAAATCTTCCTGAAGTGATATTGCAAGCGAATTGTCGGTTTTTGAATTCATTTTTCCTAGTAAGTAACCTAAAATTCCACAGATTAACCCCACTAATGCCGGTATTAAGATACAAGGTATATTCATGATTATATGTTTTTAATTATTTGATTGTAATGACAGTTCTTCTGTTGTTCGCTTTTCCCTCAGTGGTTGTGTTTTCACCCACTGGTTCATCTGGACCTTTTGATTCGGTTGTGATTCGAGAGGCATCAATACCGTTTTTAGCTAAATAATTTTTAGAAAATTCTGCACGTTTTTGACCTAAAACAACATTCGCATCACGATTTCCAACATCATCTGTATGTCCAACAATTAAAACAGAAGCATCTTTTACATGATCCATATATTTGGCAATATCAGCTACTTTTTGTTTTTCAACTGCAGTAAGATTATCGCTTGATTTATTGGTATTAAAATGAAGAATTAATGGATCAGCATTTATTTTGTCTCTCAGGACTGTCCATTCGTCAGAAGCTGTTGCAGTAGTATCAATAGCCTCAAATTTATATTCAGCAGGACCTAAAAGCGTATCTGCATTAGTTTTCCAACTGTCTATAATTTCGCCTTTAGTATCAAATTGAGAAGCCGTTAAACCTTTAGAAACAAAGTAGTTTTTTACGTCATTTGCCCTCGCTAAACCAAGATTTTCAAACTTAGTAGTATTGGTTTCATCAGAAGTAGCGTAACCTGTTATAGTCACTTTTTGCTTAGGATTAGAAACTAAAAATGTTTTTAAATTTTCAATTCCAATTGTAACAGAATCACTTACTGGCACAATCAATGTAGCACTGTTTTTTAAGAATTTGAGGTTGTCATTGGTTCGGAAATTAATTCCTGATCCATTAAGAACAAAAGGAACAAAATTGTTGTCCTTGGCCAGAACTGTTGGTACTTTTTCTGTATCAGCCGCTGGTGTTTCCGTGCTGCAATTGCAACAAAATTTCACATACAAAAACGTACCTAAAATAATGGTTAATGCAATGCCTAAGAGATAAAGTGCTTTTTTAGACATAAGTTCACAAGTTAAGATTCTATCAAATTTAGCGAATTAAAACCTTGTAACGTGTTAATAATCAATTAAATTGGTTTTGATTTAAAGTTAAGAGGTAAGTATTTTGAATTCTTTTGGTAATTAAAATCATTTCCCGACCTGAATTAAATTGAGTAACTTGCAGTAAAATTAATTGAAGTATCAAAATGGTTGAAATTGAAAGAAAGTTTCTTGTAAAATCGGATGATTTTAAAGAACAGGCTTTTACTCAAAATAAAATTGCTCAAGGCTATTTAAGCTCTATTCCTGAAAGAACAGTTCGCGTACGAATTAAAGGAACAAGAGGTTTTTTGACTATTAAAGGAATTGGGCATCAAGGCGGTATGTCGCGTTTTGAATGGGAAAATGAGATTCCGCTTGAGGAAGCACAGGAATTGCTGAAATTATGCGAAAAAGGAAAAATTGAGAAGACTCGATTCGAAATTAAATCTGGAAATCATGTTTTTGAAGTTGATGAATTTTATGGCGAAAATGACGGTTTGATTATGGCTGAAATTGAACTGAAATCTGAAACAGAAACTTTTGAAAGACCAGATTGGCTTGGTGAAGAAGTTACAAATGATGAAAGATATTATAATGCTTATTTGAGCAAAAAACCATTTAAAGACTGGGAAAAATAAATGATTTATGACAGATTATGATTTGATCATTGTTGGTGGCGGTCCAATAGGGCTTGCCTGTGCAATTGAAGCTCAGAAGAAAAACTTACGTTATTTAATTATTGAAAAAGGAGCAATTGTAAACAGTATTTTCAATTATCCTTTATATATGACTTTCTTTTCTACGGCTGAAAGATTAGAAATTGGTGACATTCCGTTTAATTGTTTGGCACCAAAACCAGGACGTCAAGAAGCGTTAGAATACTATAGAAATATTCACCGATATTTTAATTTCTCCATTAATCTCTTTGAAAAAGTTACTAAAATTCAGAAAAAGAGCTTAAATCATTTTGAAATTATAAGTGATAAAAATACTTATATAGCTAAAAATGTTGTGATTGCAACTGGATTTTATGATATTCCGATTACAATGAATGTAAAAGGAGAGGAATTGTTAAAAGTTCGTCATTATTATAAAGAAGCGCATGAATATGCTTTCCGAAATGTTTTGGTTGTTGGCGCTAATAATTCATCTGTTGATGCTGCTCTGGAATGCTGGCGAAAAGGAGCGAACGTTACAATGGTAATTCGCAAAAACGAGATCAACAATAGAGTGAAATATTGGGTCAAACCCGATATCGAAAACCGAATTGCGGAAGGAAGTATTAAAGCCTATTTTGAATCGAATATTACTGAAATTCGAGAAAACGAAGTTGAAATTGAAACTCCCGGGGGAAAAGTTACAATTGAAAATGACTTTGTTTTGGCTTTAACAGGCTATAAACCAGATTTAATTTTTCTTGAAAATAGTGGCATCCAGCTTTCTGATGATGAATTGAAAATTCCAGTTTACAATCCTGAAACAATGGAAACAAATGTTGAAGGGTTATTTCTAGCTGGCGTTGTCTGTGGCGGAATGCAGACGCATAAATGGTTTATTGAGAATTCAAGAATCCATGCTAAAATGATTGTGGATTATATTGTTTCGAAATAATATTTGATGAACTGCAATGTTTTGGTTTTTTATAGAACAAAAAAGAGCTGGTTTTAGCCAGCTCTTTAAAGGTTTATAGATTAGTCCTTTCCTCCGTCTAGAATATCTTGCCATTCTTTAAGCTCTTTCCATTTTCCAGAATATGCAAGCTCAGCTTGTCTAGTCCAAGTTCCTGGATTATGTAATGAAAAACTTTCACCTCCAGCATCTAAAATAGCTTGCAATTTTGTAGCTGACGTTTCAGATAATTTTTTCCATGTATTTATTCCAGCATTATGAAGTAATTCTTCAATTTTTGGACCAATTCCTTCCACTGCTTTTAAATCATTCTCTTTTATTCTTTTTCCAAAAATAGCATAAGCTGCTTCACTATTGAAAAGAACTGAAGGAGTTCTATTAGAAGTAAATGTGTTGATATTATTTACCGTAGAGAGTGATTTATTTTCTAAATCTGAAATTTTTGCCTTTAATTTTACTTCATTAGATCTGCAAAAATCTAAATCAGATGTTAAATTAGTTATTGTTGTTTTTTGTTCTTGTAAATACTTGGAATGAAAAACTTCTCCTTTTTTTGAACTCATTTTTCCAATTAGGTAACCTAAAATTCCACAGATTAGCCCCACCAATGCAGGGATTAAGATACATGGTATATTCATAATATTTAAATTTAATTATTTTATTGTAACTACTGTTCGTCTATTTCTTGCCTTTCCATTTGCTGTTTTATTATCTGCAACTGGTTCATCAGGACCTTTTGATTGTATTTCTATTCTTGATTCTTTAATTCCATTTTTGACTAAAAAGTTTTTAACGAAATCTGCTCTTTTTTGTGCTAGAAGTGTGTTGGTTTTATAATTTCCAACATTGTCAGAATGACCAACAATTAAAACCGAAGCTTCGGAAACTTGCTTTGTATAAGAAGCAATGTCTTTTAGCTTTTGATATTCTTCTGGGGTTAATTTTATTTTTGACTGATTAGTATTGAAATATAAAGTAAGAGGGTTTGCGGTAATTTTATCTTTCAATAAACTTAATTCATCTGAATTAGTTGCAACTGGAAGATCCAAATCGTTAAACTTAAAATTAACCGGACCTGAAATTGTGTCATCCAACATTTGCCATGAATCCGTAATTTCCCCTTTTATATCAAATTGCGATTCGGAAAAACCTTGACTAAGAAAAAATGCTTTGATATCATTAGCACGGGCTAAACCAAGATTGTCAAAATTTGTTGTGTTTTTTTCGGTAGAAATTGCATATCCTTTGATTGTAATTTTTTGCTTAGGGTTTCCGATTAAGGCCGATTTCAGATTTTCTAATCCTATTTTTATGGAATCAGAAATTGGCATAATCAATTTAGCATCATTTACAAGGAATTTCATATTATCATTACATTGATAATTAATTCCGGAACCGCTTAAAACAAATGGATTAAGTTCTTGTACGGGAATTTTGACAGCAACTTTGTTGTCATCTGTTTTTGAAGGCATGCAGCAATTACAACAAAATTGAAGATATAAAAGAGTCCCCAATATAATTGTCGCCACAATGCCTAATAAGTAAAATAATTTCTTAGACATAATTTTATAGTTTATATTTCTTACAAAAATAAGATATAAACTATAATTAAAATATAGTAATAGGGTATTTTTCTGGTTAATTAATTTTTAATTTTAATTTTTTTGTAATCCAAAATAAAAATATAAAAGTACTAAGAACTGCAAGAAAGCATAGAACAGCCTACTTTTGATCTTGCCCAATCTGGGCGTTTTACAAACCATTTTTCATATTCCGGTTGTTCGTCATATGGTTTTTGCAAAAGCGTATAAAGTTCGTCAATTAAAGAATAATCATCTTTGTCGGCAGCATCGATGGCAAGCTGTGCCATATAATTTCGAAGCACATATTTTGGATTAATAAGATTCATTTTTTGTGAACGTTCCTCATCTGAAAGACTTTCAGATTTTAATCTTTCTAAGTAATCAGAAAACCATTTTGTCCAGATTTCTAAAATTTCTCCCGAAACTTCTTGTGGTTTATAAAATGAATATTTAATTTTTTCAATTGCTTCTGGTGCGAAATCAGATTTTTTGATAGTGCTTAAATTTCTGAAAAAGATAGTCATATCTGTTTCAGTCAATTGCAAATTGTTTTCCAAATCTGCTATTAATTCATTGTCAGTTTCAGTTGAAGTAAATAATCCTAATTTACTTAAAAACATCTCTTTATAATCAGAATCAAAATCAATCATAAATGATTCTAGTATTTTTTCTAAAGGTGCGGCTTCATTAATTAACGGATAAATTGCATTGGCTAATTGAAACAAATTCCATTGCGCAACTTGTGGCTGATTTCCAAAACGATATCTTCTGTTTTGGCTGTCGGTTGTATTTGGTGTCCAGTTTGGATCATAATTTTCAAGCCAGCCATACGGACCGTAATCAATTGTTATTCCGTGAATCGACATATTGTCTGTATTCATTACCCCATGCACAAAACCAACGCGTTGCCAGTTCAAAATCATTTCGCGGGTTGTATCAGCTACTTTTTTAAAGAACTGCAAATATTGTTCTTTTGGTTCACCGCTGATTTCCGGAAAATAATGTTTGATCGAAAATTCCACAAACTGTTTTAAATTTCTTAGTTCATTTCTAGAAGTAAGCATTTCGAAACTTCCAAATCTGATGAAAGATGGCGCAACACGACAAACAATAGCGCCTTTTTCGTATGCAGGATTTCCGTTATATAATATATCGCGTAAAACTTGATCTCCAGAAAGAATCAATGAAAGCGATCGGGTAGTGGGAACGCCTAAATGAAACATGGCTTCAGCGCATAAATATTCTCTAATTGATGAACGCAAAACAGCTAAACCATCTGCGGTTCTTGAATAGGGAGTTTTCCCAGCACCTTTTAACTGTAGCGTGAAAAATTGATTGTTATTTTCAATTTCAGTTAGATTTATTGCGCGTCCGTCTCCAAGTTGTCCGGCCCAGTTTCCAAACTGATGTCCAGCGTAACACATAGCAAAAGGCTGCGTTTTAGGAAGAATTTCTTTTCCTGAAAAAACATTGAGAAATTCTTCAGATTGAATTTCTTCCTTTGAAATTCCAATTAATGATGCAACTTCTTCTGAAGCATGAATCAGTTTTGGATTTGAAGGTATTGTTGGATTTACATACGAAAACAAAGTATTTTTCACCTGACGAACTTCTTTTGTTGTTTCTGGGTCTGCAGGTAATTCGGCTGTAAATCGATTATTTATTTTTAGATTTT
Source organism: Flavobacterium sp. LHD-80 (assembly GCF_030929605.1). Classification (GTDB taxonomy): domain Bacteria; phylum Bacteroidota; class Bacteroidia; order Flavobacteriales; family Flavobacteriaceae; genus Flavobacterium. The sequence continues at coordinate 244,864 of NZ_JAVFVS010000013.1, read as the reverse complement.
TCATTTGTATTTACTTTGCCATTCTCGATTAATATCGGGAATAGCTAAAAATTTAAATTAACCTGTCGGCGTACATTTTTTTCAGTTTCTGCACTTTTGGATCGATTACGATTTGGCAGTAACGCGCATCTTGATTGTTATTGTAATAGTTTTGATGATCTTCTTCTGCTTCATAAAACACGTCAAAAGCGGTCAGTTCTGTTACGATTTTGTCATCATAAAAAGGTTTTACCTCTTCAAAAACTTGCTGAGCAATTTCTTTTTGCTCTAAATCATGATATAAGATAATCGAACGGTATTGAGTACCAACATCTGCTCCTTGACGATTAAGCGTGGTAGGATCATGACTTGTCATAAATATAAAAATCAAATCGTGATATGAAATTATGTCAGGATCAAATGTGACTTGTATCACTTCAGCATGTCCGGTTCTGCCAGTGCACACTTCGCGATACGGCGGATTCTTAATAAAACCACCAGAATATCCTGATTTTAAATATTTTACTCCATTTAAACGCTGAATTACAGCTTCAATACACCAAAAACATCCTCCACCAAAAGTGGCTGTTGCTAAATTTCCCATAGAATTGTATTGTTTAAGTTTCTATTGCCCCATTAATCCGATAGAATATTATGATAAATTGCTAAAATAATGTGTATTTAGTTAAATATACTAAACGGTTATGTAATATTTGAAGTTTACAATTGATAAATTCGCAATTTTATAAAAAAGCCTTTATATTTGCATTCAAACTCTCACTGTAATGAATAGCAAAAATAGTACCATCACTTTAGAAACATATTTTCAGGATTTTCGTAAAAATATTGTTGGCATAAATCAAGAATTTACTTCGCCTTATGGCAAAAAACAAATCATTTATACGGATTGGACTGCCAGTGGAAGGCTGTATCGCCCGATAGAAGAGAAGCTTTTGAATCAATTTGGACCTTTTGTTGCGAATACTCATACTGAAACTACTGTGTCAGGTACTGCCATGACAAAAGCATATCATCATGCCAGACATATTATCAAGCGTCATGCAAATGCTAATCAGGATGATGTTTTAATTACAGATGGAACTGGAATGACTGGTGTTATCAATAAATTTCAGCGTATTTTAGGATTGAAAATTCCTGAAAACCTTAAGAGCTGTACAACTGTTCCTGATGAGAAAAAACCAATTGTGTTTATTTCTCATATGGAACATCACTCGAACCAAACGTCTTGGTTAGAGACAATTGCAGATGTTGAAATTATTCCTTCTTGTGAAAAAGGACTTTTCAGTCTGTATCATTTAAAAGAGCTTTTAGAAAAATACAAAGACAGAACTATAAAAATTGCTTCGATTACTTCATGTTCAAATGTTACGGGTTTGAAAACTCCTTTTCATGAAGCAGCAAAATTAATGCATCAATATAATGGGGTTTGTTTTGTTGATTTTGCCTGTTCAGGACCTTATGTAGAAATCGATATGCATCCTGCAGATCAGGAAGCATATTTAGATGCAGTTTTCTTTTCGCCTCATAAATTTTTAGGTGGGCCTGGAACTTCAGGTGTTTTGATTTTCAATAAAAAATTATACAATAATATGATTCCCGATTGTCCTGGTGGAGGAACCGTAAGCTGGACAAATCCTTGGGGTGAACATAAATATATTGACAATATTGAAGATCGTGAAGATGGCGGAACTCCAGGATTTTTGCAGGTTATAAAAACGGCGCTTGCAATTGAACTGAAGGAAGAAATGGGAATTGAAAACATTTTGCAACGCGAGCACGAAATTGTTGATTATGTTTTTAGTGCATTAGAGCCTGTTGAAAATATTAAAATTTTAGCGGGTCAGCATAAAGATAGATTAGGTGTTGTTTCATTCTTTATCGAAAATCTTCATTTTAATTTAGGTGTAAAATTACTTAATGATCGTTTCGGAATTCAGACTCGTGGCGGATGCAGTTGTGCTGGAACTTACGGTCACTTTTTGCTTCATGTTGATCAAGAAACGTCAAATAAACTGGTTAATGAAATTACGATTGGTGATTTGATCAAAAAACCGGGATGGATTAGAATGTCAATTCACCCAACGACGACTGATGATGAAATTGCTTATGTGTGTGATAGCATTAAAGAATTAGCTAAAAACCACGAAACTTGGGCTTTAGATTATTCTTATAATAAAAACACAAATGAGTTTGTTCATAAAAACGCAACTTCGTTTGAAGATGAATTAGTGGAAAGCTGGTTTAAATCGTAAGATTTTGGTTTAACCGCAATGTTCACAAAGAATTACGCAAAGGACGCAAATTTTTAATATCATAAACCCGATAGGTTTTTAAAACCTGTCGGGTTTGTTGTTTCTTATGAAAAAGATACTTCTAGCTTAGCCCCGATAGAAGTGGAAATCCTTTTGTAATGGGGTTCAGTACAAAAGATTGTAACGGATAGCGGGACTTTACGTCTTGAAAAAACTGATGTTTCTGCTCCTTTAAAAAAATTACATAATTAATCGTACGCCGCCTAGATCTGAAACTCGGTAAGAGAATTTGTTTCCGGGTGAAGCGATAAACATGAAGTTTTTTGGAATGTTCCATTTTTTTGAAAGCTCATCGATAAGATCAGGGCCAAATGTACCTTTTAATTCTATGTATTCGATGTCAATGCCGTCGTAGGCTCGGTCTAAAACTTCCAGATCTTTTTTTAAAGCTTCGTTGTTTGTTCCATCATTTTTGACGTGGACAATTTTTAGTTTTTTCGTGGTTTCATTATTTTCAACATATTGCAACACTTTATTCAGCATCGCAATGTCATCGCCTTTGGTAAAAAACACAAATTCCTGAGAATTAATTTTTATGCTTAAATTTTGGAGATAGCGATTACTCAAAATTACCATTCGGCGCAAAGGCTGATAGAAATATTCGAGCGCTTCGATAAGAAGTTTGATAAGTGCAACGCGATTGAGCATTATTCCAATAAAAAGCAAGGACGGAACCATGTATTTTAAAAAGGTATAAAAGGCATTAATGTTTAGTTCCATGTTGCCAATAAATGCTGCAATTACAAAAATAACTGCTGTGACAACTGCAATGCCACGGGCACGCTCTGGTCGTGGGAGTTTTCGGCGCTTGAATTTCAATAATAAATTCCCGATTCCGAAGAGCGCCATTACTGCCAGAAATGAAAAAGTATAAACGCCAGCGAGTGATTCTAAATGTCCTTGTGTGGCAAAAAGTACTGAAATACAAAGAATTAAAAAACTGATTACGATTCTGTAATGAGAACCTCTTTTATTTTGTTTCAAGAAATAGTTTGGTAGAATTCGGTCTAAAGTCATTCTGTTTAAAAGTCCCGAAACACCTACAAATGAAGTTAATACGGCTCCGCATAAAACTAAAACGGCATCGATAGAAATTAACCAAGCTAACCATGAACCGCCAGTTGTTTCACCTAAATGGGCTAAAAGTGATTCTTTGTTTTCGCCCACTTCGCTTAACGGAATCACACTAATTAATAAGATTGCAATTGCTGGATTAAAAAAACTAACGATTCCCCACATATTACGGAGTGTTTTTGGGAAAATTCCGTGTTCTTGTTCTTCTACAAAATTTGCAGAACTTTCAAAACCCGAAATTCCGAGCATCGCTGCAGAAAATCCGAGAAAGAGTGCCGTTTTGATATTTCCTGTCGCGAGTGGCGTCTGCCAATTTATGTGAAAAGTTTCAAGACCATGAGAAAATAAAAACCAAATTGATGCAAGAACCAAAAGGGTTAGAGTCGTAATATGAGTAACAAAAATGATTACGGCAACAAAAGCGGATTCTCCAATTCCTAAAATTGCTAGAAATGTAAATAAAATCAAGATGACGACTGTTGCGATTGTTACATTTAAGCCTTCGAAAATTCCATGTAAATAATGCATTCCCTCTGAAGCTGAAATTACCGCGGTTGCCATGTAAGACAAAACGGTTAATGTTGCAGCAAGAGAGGCTAGTTTTTTTGTTGAAGTATTTAATAAAACATTGTAAGCTCCACCATTTAAAGGAATTGCGCCAACAACTTCGCCATAAATTTTTCGGAAAAGAAATAAAACAACTGCTACAATTAATAAAGAAATCCATGCATATTGACCGGCATATAATATAGTAAGCGCCGAAACATAAAGGCAAGAAGAACTGATATCGTTACCACAAATGGCTGTTGCCTGTAACTGGTTTAATTTTTTGTGTACAATTTCTTTCATGATTATTCAAGATTACAACATGATTTACTTTATAATTAACAGCAACAAATTATTTAAAATCTTTATTCTGCGGACAGTTTCTTGGAATTTGAAACCGAATTATATCAAGTTAATCTGAAATTTGAATACTCAAGTTACGAAGATTATTTGGATTGCTGGAACTTTTTAAGAGAGAGCAAAGCCTGTTCTTGAATTTTGTTGTGAAAAAAACCTGTCCATCCTAATAAATAACCGGTTACTCCAAAAGCTTGTTTAGACCATTTCCATACATCAAAATTATCAGTATGTTTGATAATTAATCCGTCTTGAAAAACAAATTCAGCAAAAATACGATTAATCACTTTTCTATTGGTTTTGCTAAAATTGTAAGTAGCCACCCATCTTGCTGATCCAGAAAATTCATCGGCTTTTACATCTGAAAATTCAATTTTTATATTGCCTTTACTTTTTAAAATAAGCATTTCCCACATTTGTGAAACTTGCTCCTCTTTAAGTAAACCAAAAGCGGGATCTATAAAATGAACTTTTGGATGATAGCATTCGCTCATTGTTTTGGCATCGGCGTTTGCAAAAGCGGTATAAAATTTTGTAATTAAACTTTCGTTGGCGTTCATGTAGCTTTTAATTAGAGTATAAATATAATATTTATTATCTTAAGTTTTTTCTTTATAAAACGCTAATTTCTTTTGCTGTATCAAAAGTCTTTTTTGATTTGTCGTATGCCGTTGAAAAATAAGAACTTCTGTTCACAGCAGTAAAATACCCAGTTTGGTTTCCAAATGAATTTGAGGTCCCTGCAATAATAAATCGGATTGCCTGAATATCTGTTTTTTTAAGTTTGGCCATTTCGGCCGGAGTGAAGTAATAATAGGCCGTTGTTTTTCCGTCTGTACTTTCTTTGACATTTTTGTCAACACACGGAATCACGTCACCATTTGCCAAATCTACATAAACGCCTCCAGAAATTCTGGACTGATTATTTGCTGTAGCAATGGTTAGTTTTAAAATGCCGCCTTTTTCTGTTTTTGCAATTTGAACATTTGTTTCGCCTGAGAAAGCATATTTTTCGCAGATAAAAATATAATTCTGCGTTGCCGGATAAGGTTTTGAGCCTTTTACACTAATGGTTTCCTGCGCATTGGCAAAGTTTGTAATCAACAATAATAAAAACAGCGGTATTTTTAGACTCATATATTTTTTGTTATTCGGTTATTTTAGCATCAAATTTTTCATCCCAATCCATAGATTTTATGGCAGAAATCAAATTATTTTCATCTACAAAAACTCGAAGTTCTTTATTTGCTACTTTTTTAGAGTACAAAGCATGATAACGATAAATAACTTCTTGTTTGGTTTTATAAACGCCATCTAGCTTCAAATCAATAAAACTTCCATAATACTGCCTAAATCTTGTACAAGTTTTAGTAAGTCTTTCTTCAGTTGTATTTTCCATTACTGATTTGGTTACTTCCGTCTCATTAAATGGTTTAAATTTTGAAGTATTGCAGGTTTCCAAAACACGTTTGCCTAATTCGTATGCCTTTTTTTGCTGGTTCGAATTAATATCAGAAACTGCAATTTTTTTAATTTTCAAATCGTCAGTATCTCTGCTGACCGTTTTTGATTTGCATCCTATAAGCAACAACAAACATATAATCAATCCTGCTTTCTTCATAACTATTTATGTTATTTTTAATAATAAATTGGGGTCGGGACAATTTTCTATATAAAAATTAAGATCTCTTGAATTGCATACTCCGGGATAATCTCCCCAAAAATCTTCAATATTTTGAATAATCTGAAAGTGAACATGCGGTGCATAATCACCATTTACAGTGGCATTGCCTAGAGTTGCAATTTGTTCTCCTTTTTTAAAAAATTTCCCAACGCTTAAGTCGTCTAAACTTTCTAACGATAAATGTCCGTATAAAGTATAAAATTTTTCATTTTGTATTTCATGTTCCAAAATAATCGTTGGTCCATAATCGCCTAAACCAACATTATTTTTAAAACTATGCACTTTGCCGTCAAGCGGAGCATGAACAGTGGTGCCCACTTTTGTCCATAAATCTAAACCAATATGAATATTTCGTTCTGGAATAGAATCATTTCTAAAAATGGTACTCCTTTTATATAAGGTTCGACCTTCAATGTAACCACCAAACGCTACTTCGGCATTATTTTTTGATAAATAATCTGAAATAAAAATTTCAAATTCGGCGGCATTTTCTGGTCGGCTGTCCATTAATTCGTCATTATTGGCTGATAAATCTAAAGGAATGTACTTTGAAAAATCAATACTTGAATCAATGATTTTAGTAGGTGGTAAGGCGTTTAAAATTGCGGAAAGGGGTTTCATAAAAATAAAATTTAAGCTACTTTTTCTATAATAATTAATTCATTATGAACCTCAATGCGAGGCAGCATTTTTGAGGAAAACAATTTAGGATTTATTTCTGATATGTACTTCCTATTTCTAACATTATGTGCTTCATCTAAAATCATGGTATTAAAAAGTACAAAACCTTGATTGTTTAATAAGGAGCAGACACGTTCGCTAAAAAAACGTTCAAACAGGAAATTTGGCATTTTGATATCTTCAAAAATATCAATTATAATTAAATCGTATTTCTCTTTTGTTTTTAAAACAAACTCAAAGGCATCATCTATAACTAATTCAAGCTGTTTGATTTCATTTAAATTAAAATACTGATTAGCAATCTGAATCATTTCAGGATCTATTTCGACTCCGGTAATTTTACCTTTATATTCAATTTCATCTACTAAAGTTTTTATCACACTGCCACCAGCAACACCTAATACTAAAATATTATTCATTTCTAAAATAGTAGGATAACCAATATTTCGCAAGCCGTATCTTAATATACGCTGCAGACTTCCATAAGAATAATTCGTGTTTTCAGAATCTAAAACCAATTCACCATTTGCCCAAGTAACCTCGATTGTTTTGCTTCGAGCCGATTTTTTTTTGAAAATTTTTATGGGAATTAGGTAACTGAATAGTTTTTGAATCATTTTATAAGGCTTTTACTCAAAAATACATTTTAAATCTTTTATTTTTGCAGAAATAATAAATTTTTAATGAAAAAACAGTTATATAAATTCATCTTCTTTAAGCTGATGGGCTGGAAAATAAAGGGAATAGAAAATGCTAATGTAAAAAAAGGCATTCTCATGGTGATGCCACATACTAGCAATCATGATTTTTATATTGGTATATTTACGAGAGGAATTTCTGGTTTGGAAATGAATTGGGTAGGGAAGAAAGAATTGTTCAAATTTCCGTTTGGTTATTATTTTAGAAATGTTGGAGGTGAACCGCTTGATCGAACTGGCGGATTGAATAAAGTAGATTCAATTGCAGCAATTTTTGATCGCAAAGAAACTTTCCGTTTGGCCGTTGCTCCAGAAGGAACCCGAAAAGGTGTAACCGAAATCAAAACTGGTTTTTATTATATTGCGCTTAAAGCAAATGTTCCAATTGTTCCTGTTGCTTTTGATTGGGGAAAGAAAGAAGTTAATTTAGGAGCACCATTTTTTCCGACAGGAAATTATGAAGCCGATTGGGAAATTTTAAAAATGCATTATAAAGGAGTAGTAGGTAAAATTCCTGAAAACGGATTGCAAGTCTAAAATCTCAATATTTTTTCAGATGCGTGAGAATCGCTTAAATGAAAAATAATTTTGAAAATTTTCAAATACGCAAAATTTCTGAATTACGGGGCATATACCTTAAATGTCCCGTTTTTATAAAAAAACACGATTTTCTCAATTTCTTTTTCTTCAGAAGAAAAAAACGACTTTTTTTCAACATCGTTTTTTTTTGTCTCTTCAATATTTTCTCCTTTATAACTTATCTCGGAAAATAAATCAGCTCCAGTAAAATCTTCATTGAACAAAGTAGGAGAGACGCTGTTTTCAATTTCACTATTCGAAATGACTTTTGGGATTGAAATTTCGTCAGTACTTTTTGGAAAATTTCCCTTTCCATTTAGCAGCCAATACAAATCAACATCAGGAAAAACTTCAAGAATTTTCATGACAAAATCCAAGCTTGGTTTGTTTCGGCCAGATAGGAGATGAGACATACTAGAACGTTGCACGCCAATTCTGTCGGCAAACGAAGAGGCATTTATGCCATAATAATCCAGTATAGTTTCCAGTCTTTTTACAAAATCATCGATGTTTACCATTGTAAATTATTTTAAGAAATAGCTATGTTTACAAATGTAACAAAAATAAATATGATTAGCAATTTTACAGATGTAAATCAAATAAAAACTGAAATAAATGTATAATTAAAACTTTAAATGATTAGCTATAACTAATTGAAAAAGAGATGTTAACTATGGTGAGTATTAATTTGTAACATTTGTCAATTATAAGATTTTATAAACCTTTAAAATCAGAAGAAATTCTGTTTACAATTCTAAATTTTTATATATTTTCAGGGTTTACAATTGTAAAAATAAAGATGTTTACTTTTGTAAACAAATCAAAAGACAATGAATTTAGAAGAATTATTTAACCAGTACAAGGAACAATCTATATCTGGCCGTTATCTAACTTTAGATCATATTGAGCCTTTGCTAAATAAATTAAATACCAATAATCAAGTTTCAGTTATAGGTCAATCCGTTTTAGGACTACCTATATATAGTTACCAAATTGGTACAGGAAGTATACGTGTTTACTTATGGTCGCAGATGCATGGAAACGAAAGCACCACGACAAAAGCATTGTTTGATTTCATTAATGTGCTAAATAGCGGATCAAAGTTTGCTGAAAAAATGCTTAATACATTTACTTTTTACAGCATTCCTATACTAAATCCTGATGGTGCGAAGTTGTATACACGCGAAAACGCGAATAAAATCGATTTGAATCGTGATTCACAAAACTTGACGCAGCCAGAAAGCAATGTTTTAAGAGATGTTTTTGAAAGTTTTAAGCCTCATTTTTGTTTTAATCTTCACGATCAAAGAACAATATTTGGGGCAGGAGAAACTGGAAAACCCGCAACGGTATCGTTTTTAGCACCTTCTTATAATGAAGAAAGAGAAATAAACGAAAATAGATTAACCGCTATAAATCTAATTGCTGGAATAAATGATGAATTACAAAAACACATTCCGGGACAAGTAGGACGTTTTGATGATTCATTTAATATAAATTGTATAGGAGATACTTTTCAATTTTTAGGCGTTCCTACAATATTATTTGAAGCAGGGCACTATGCAGGCGATTACGACAGAGAAATTACTAGAAAATTCATATTTTTCTCACTAATTACGGCGTTTAAACTCATCTCCGAAAACGATTTAGTTGATAATAGAATTAATGATTATTTGAATATTTCACAAAATAAAGTCGTTTTTTATGATTTTATGTATAAAAATATCAAAATAAATTATGATGGTATCGAAATTATTACGAATTTTGTCGCACAATACAAAGAAGAATTGATTGAAAATAAGATTCATTTTAATGCTTACATAGTTGAAGCAGGAGAATTAGAAAATTATTTTGGACATTATGAATATGACGCAAAAGGCGCAATTTATTCTGATGACCACGGTAATTTTCCGAAATCGAATCAAAAAGCAGATTTTTATTTAAATAAAAATACTAAATTTGTTAACGGGTTGATAAAAAGTTAATTTTTATGTGAATTTGTTGTTTTTTATATATATTTTTATACTTTGTAATAGCAATTAGTAATATTAATTAAAGAATTATGAGTAAATTTCGTTTAGATGAAGTAGATCACCAGATTTTAGATATGTTAATAGACAATACGAGAGTTCCGTTTACTGACATTGCAAAAAAATTATTGATATCTGCTGGAACAGTACATGTTAGAGTAAAAAAAATGGAGGATGCCGGAATAATCATGGGGTCTTCATTAGCCTTAGATTACGATAAATTAGGGTATTCATTTATTGCTTATGTGGGTGTATTCCTTAATAATACGTCTCAAACAAAATTTGTATTAGAGAGAATCAATCAAATCCCTTTCGTGACTGTAGCTTCTGTAACAACAGGTAAATTCAACATTTTTTGCAAAATTAGAGCAAAAGATACTAAGCACGCGAAAGAAGTTATTTTTATGATTGATGATATCGAAGGAGTTTACAGAACAGAAACTATGATTTCATTAGAGGAAAGTATTAACGATAAGAAGCGTTTGATGCATACTATTTTCAAAAATATGTAAGAATTCCTCTTGAATGCTATATAAAAATATACCTCAAGTTTATTCTTGGGGTTTTTTTATGACTAATTAACCAAACAACTACAACACAATTATGTACACGTTACCAAAAATTGAACGTTTTAACCAAGACGTTCTTTCTAAATACCACATCTATAATAGTGTCTTTATAACATTACCATTTGACTCTATCGATAATACTGGAGTTTTATTGCCTTTGTTTACAGAGACTTGCGAAACGGGATTTAAAAAACAAGAAACACCAAAAGAAATTTTTGATTTTTTCTCGAATAAATTTCTGAACAATGCTTCAGAGACTGAAAAAATTGATTTGATGTTTCGTTTTATTCAATATATAGAGCGTCAAATTGTATTATTTGATGCTATCGAGGATGCAGCTTTTCCTGAAGTTAATAATATGGAAGGACGCGGTTCTTTGCGCGATATAAAAGAAAAGGCTGATGCAAAGGAGAAGGATGATGAATTGGTTGAATTTTTAGAAAATTTCAATGTTCGAACGGTTTTAACGGCGCATCCAACTCAATTTTATCCTGGTCCAGTGTTAGGAATTATTAATGACTTGACCGAAGCAATTCGTCAGAATGATTTATTGCAGATTAAACAATTATTGGCACAGCTAGGAAAAACTCCTTTTATCCAGCATGAAAAACCAAATCCTTACGACGAAGCTGTAAGTTTGATCTGGTATCTTGAAAATGTATTTTATGCAACTGCGGGTGAAATTGTACATTATCTTCAAAAAAATCTTCATGATGGAAATCCAATTCAGAACCAATTAATCAAACTAGGTTTCTGGCCAGGAGGTGATAGAGACGGAAATCCTTTTGTTACTACTGATATTACTTTGAAAGTTGCAGATCGTTTGCGTACATCAATTTTGAAATGTTATTATATTGAAATGAGAAATTTAAAACGCAAGCTAACTTTCTCAGGTGTAGATGTTTTAGTGTCTGAACTTGAACATAAGCTTTATCGTTCTGTATTTTATTCTAAAGGTGAAATTTTCATTACTTTAGACGAATTATTGACGCAGCTTGATAAAATCAGAACAATTATTATTGAAAAACACCAGTCTTTATATTTAGACGAATTAGAGGCATTTTTGGTGAAAATCAATTTATTTGGATTCCATTTTGCAACTTTAGATATTCGTCAGAATAGTAAAATTCATAATGCTGTATTTAAAGATGTAGTGAATCATTATTTGAATTCGGGTTCAGCTATTTTTCCGAAAAATTATTATGAACTGACTGAAGATCAAAAAATCGACGTTTTATCAAAAGTAAAAGGAGACTTAAATCCGAGTGATTTTGAAGATGAAATTACAAGATCAACTTTAGAGTCTGTTCAAGCGATTAAAACAATTCAGCAAAATAATGGTGAAGAAGGCGCAAATCGCTACATTATCAGTAATAATGAAAGTGCTTTGAACGTAATGGAAACTTTTGCCATGATTCGTTTGAATAACTGGGAAAACCCTACAGTTGACATTATTCCACTTTTTGAATCGGTTGACGATTTGCAGAATGCGCATTCTATCATGGAGCAATTGTATACAAATCCAGAGTATGCTAAGCATTTGCAAGCAAGAGGAAATAAGCAAACTATCATGCTTGGTTTCTCTGACGGAACAAAAGATGGTGGTTATTTAATGGCAAACTGGAGTATTTATCAGGCTAAAATTTCATTGACAGAAATCTCTAGAAAATACGGCATCAAAGCTATTTTCTTTGATGGGCGTGGTGGACCGCCAGCTCGTGGAGGAGGAAAAACACATAAATTCTACGCTTCATTAGGACCAAAAATTGAAAATAATGAAATCCAGATAACTGTTCAAGGACAAACAATTAGTTCAAATTTTGGAACTTTGGACTCATGCCGTTATAATATCGAAAACTTATTAAGTGCTGGAGTTACAAACCAAGTATTTAAGAAAGAAGAAAATGAATTAAGTCCAGAAGAAACTGCTATTTTAACGCAATTGGCTACTTTAGGATATGATAAATATTTGAGTTTTAAAAATCACCCGAAGTTTATCCCGTATTTGGAGAAAATGAGTACGCTGAAATATTACTCAAAAACTAATATTGGAAGTCGCCCTTCAAAAAGAAGCAAATCAGAATCTTTGGATTTTGCTGATTTAAGAGCAATTCCGTTTGTTGGTTCTTGGAGCCAATTGAAGCAAAATGTACCAGGATTTTTTGGAGTAGGATCTGCTTTAAGATATTTTGAAGAGTCAGGACAATGGGATAAAGTGAGTGATTTGTATCATAATTCATTATTTTTCAAAACACTACTTGAAAACAGTATGATGTCATTAGCAAAATCATTCTTGCCATTGACTGCATATATGAGTAAAGACCCTGAGTTTGGTGAGTTTTGGCAAATTATATTTGATGAATTTTCAGAAACAAAACGACTTTTGCTTAAAATTGCTGGACATAAAACTTTAATGGAAAATTATCCTGATGGTATTGCCTCAATTCAGATTAGAGAGCGCATTGTTTTGCCTTTGTTGACAATTCAGCAATATGCTCTTTTGAGAATCAACGAATTGAATAAAAAAGAAGGTAATGAAGAATTGATCAAAGTGTACGAGAAAATTGTTACTAGATCTCTTTTTGGAAATACAAACGCGAGTAGAAACTCTGCTTAAAAATTATAAAATGAATTCAGATCAATTATTAGAAAACGAATATTCTGGCGGATTTGCTAATTATATTCGCGAAGCTGGAAATGTAAATTTGATTGAAGAGTTAGAAATTTCTCTACATAGCTTCATCAGATTTGTTCAAGATATTCCAATGGATAAATTTGATTATCGTTATGCAGAAGGAAAGTGGACAATAAAAGATATTATTCAGCATCTTTTGGATTGTGAGCGTATTTTTGTTTATCGCGCTTTAAGATTCTCGAGAAATGATAAAACGCCTTTGCCAAGTTTTGAGGAAGATGATTATGCAAATAGTACAGATTCAAATAAAAGAAGTATTCAGGAATTATTAACTGAATTTTCGGCGTTAAGACATTCAACTTTATTGTTTTACAAAAGCTTATCTGAAGAACAACTTAAAAGAATTGGAACTGCCTCTAATAATCAGATTTCAGTTAGAGCATTAGGTTTTGTGGTTATTGGCCATCAAAAACATCATCAAAAAGTTTTTGAAGAAAGGTATTTGTAAGGCTTTAAATAATTATATAAAAAAAATCCTGTGAAGTTATTTCACAGGATTTTTTTTATGCAATCTTGTCATTTGACAAAAGTGAGTATTCTTATGAAATAGTTTGTTGTTTTCTCTCAATAAAAGCCAATCCAAATCGGATTTTATCATAAGACATTTTTTCTTCGAAATATTCGAAATAGGGTCTTAAAGCGGTAGGACTTTCTAATTCAATTTGAGCTTTTTGAATTTGATCGATTTCTTTTTCAGAAACAAACTGACTTAAATCTAAATCATTTCCGTCAGCGTACAATTTTGCTAAATGAGAAACAATCGTAGTTTCGCCTAGATTTCTTTGTCCGGCAATTTCCTCAATAGAAAGCCCATTTTGAAATAACTCCAAAGTTTTTACATAAGTGCTTTCCTTTTTTTCTTTCTTAACAACCGATTTATTTCTTTGGAATTCGATGATTGCGTTAATGAAATCCGAACCATATTTTTCTAATTTTGCTCTTCCAACACCTTCAATAGCAAGAAATTCATCATCACTCATTGGTCTTAAAATTTCCATTTGCCTTAAAGAAGCATCGCTGAAAATCACGTATGCCGGAACTTCTTCTTCCTGTGCAATTTCATAACGCAATTTTCTAAGCGTTTCAAATAATGAATTTTTAGTTGCTTTTGCTTTTTCTTGTTTTATTTCATTTTTATCAATTACTTTCTTAACTACGGTTGTTAGCTTTACTTTTTCTCCTTCGAACAAAACTTTTTTAGCAAAAGTGGTGAGCAAAATTTTATTGTGTTGATGAAACGCAATTTCGCAATATCCTAAATTAATTAGCTGAATTAGATATTGATTCCAATCGTACCAAGAAACATCAGCGCCAATTCCGTACGTTTTTAGCGTTTGATAATTTTTTTCGTAGATATACGCGTTTTTTGAGCCTCGTAAAAAATCTACAATTACGGCTAATGGTTCAGATTCTTGCAATCTCGTTATAGCCGAAAGGGCTTTTTGCGCGAGAATAGTCCCATCGAAAAAAGTTGGAGGATTTTTGCAAATATCGCAGTTTCCGCAATTTTCAGTTACTAATTCTCCAAAATAGGAAAGCAATATTTTTCTGCGACAGCTTACAGCATCTGCATATTGCTTCATTCGATCTAATTTCGCAAGTTGAACATCAGAGTTCAATCCTTCAGAAGCAAATTTTTGAAGCTGAATTACATCGGCATAACTTTCAAATAAAACAGTTTCGGCTGGCATACCATCACGGCCCGCACGCCCAATTTCCTGATAATAACCCTCAATGTTTTTTGGAAGATTATAATGAATTACCCAACGAACATTCGATTTGTCAATCCCCATCCCGAAAGCAATCGTAGCGCAAACCACTTGACAGTCGTCATTAATGAATTCATCTTGAGTCTTTGCTCGTTTTGTATTATCTAAACCTGCGTGATACGCTTTCGCAGAAATACCATTTTTAGATAATTTTTCAGCAAGTTCTTCTGTTGTTTTTCTGCTTAAACAATAAATAATTCCAGACTCGTTAGGTTTGTTTTCAACAAAATCAATAATTTGTTTCACTCGGTCTAGCGCAGGACGAACTTCAAGACTTAAATTTGCACGATCAAATGAGGCTACAAAAGTCTTGGGATTTTTTAAGTTCAACTGTTCTGTGATATCTACACGAGTTGCTTTATCTGCCGTTGCAGTTAATGCAAGGATTGGAGTAGAAGGGAAGCGGTTTTTTAAATATCCTAAATTTGTATAGGCTGGACGAAAATCATGTCCCCAAGATGAAATACAGTGCGCTTCGTCAATTGCAATTAAGCTGATTGTCAATTCGTTAAAAGCATTATCTAAATAAGATAAACTTTCTGGTGCAATGTAAACGAGTTTAAAAGTATTTGACCTTAAATTATCAATATAATATTGCTGTTCTTCAGATGTTTGACTGCTGTTAATAAAACATGCAGAAATTCCGTTTGTTTTTAAACTGTCAACCTGATCTTTCATTAATGCAATCAAAGGAGAAATTACAATCGTAATTCCTGGCAAAATAAGTGCTGGCAATTGAAAACAAATTGATTTTCCGCCCCCTGTTGGCATAATGGCGAGCGTATCTTGACCAGATAAAACCGTTGTTATAATGGTTTCTTGATTAGGTCTGAATTTTTCAAATCCAAAGTTCTCTTTTAATTTGGCATGTAATAGTTCCGAAGTCATGTAATATTGGTTATAACTTTAAATAATTGCTTTAAAAAATTAAATATAATTAATTTCTTACAAATACAAATAATGGTTGATAAAAAAAAGGAACTCTTTTGAGTTCCTTCGTTTTTATAATTTAAAATGATTAGTCTTCATCATCTTCGTCATCATCTTCATCAGCTATATCGTCTGGGTCTCTGTCTTCATCATCATCGTCACCACCATCAGTATCTGGTTTATCCTGATTGTCATCTTCATCATCGTCATCATCAGCTGCATCATCATCAAGATCAAGCCCTTTTACTGGCTCGATTGTGTCAACATCAAGATCGATATCATCATCTTCGTCATAATTTTCAATTCTGTCAGCAAGTTTAGTACTAATTTTTACTAAATAAATAGTGTCTTCAGTACGTACTTCAACAGCTTCTACTAATTCGTTTTTAGCGTTTCTAAAACGGATAACATCCGAATCATCATAACCATCAGGAAATTTTTCAACCAAAAGGTTTAAAATTTCGTTTGTCAGTTTGGCGTAGTCTACTATAACTCTTTTCATAAAAAATATCCTATAAATCTAATAAATATGCAAAAATTAACGGCGCAACGATCGTAGCATCCGATTCGATAATAAATTTAGGGGTTTTGATGTCTAATTTACCCCAAGTGATTTTCTCATTTGGAACAGCTCCTGAATATGATCCGTAACTAGTTGTTGAATCAGAAATTTGACAGAAATAACTCCAGAAAGGAACATCGTGCATTTCCATATCTTGATAAAGCATTGGAACAACACAAATAGGGAAGTCACCTGCGATACCACCACCAATTTGGAAGAATCCGATACCGTTACTGCTGTTTTTTGAGTACCAATCTGCTAAGAAAGTCATGTACTCAATTCCAGATTTCATTGTTGACGCTTTTAATTCGCCTTTAATTACATATGACGCAAAAATATTTCCCATTGTACTATCTTCCCAACCTGGAACGATAATTGGAAGATTTTTTTCAGCTGCTGCATACATCCAGCTGTCTTTTAAGTCAATTTCATAATATTCTTCAAGAACACCAGACAATAACATTTTGTACATGAATTCGTGTGGAAAATAACGCTCTCCTTTGTCATCTGCATCTTTCCAGATTTTGTAGATGTGTTTTTGCAAACGTCTGAAAGCCTCATGCTCAGGAATACAAGTATCTGTTACACGGTTTAACCCTCTTTCAAGCAATGCCCATTCATCTTCTGGTGTCAAATCACGGTAGTTAGGAACTCTTTCGTAGTGCGAATGAGCTACTAAATTCATGATGTCTTCTTCTAGATTGGCTCCAGTACACGAAATAATTTGTACTTTATCTTGTCTAATTATTTCTGCAAAAATTTTACCAATTTCAGCTGTACTCATAGCTCCAGCCATACTTACAAGCATTTTAGCTCCACTTGCTAATTGCTCTTCATACGCTTTAGCTGCATCTACCAGTGAAGCAGAGTTAAAGTGTAAATAATGTTTTTCAATAAACTGACTGATTGGTCCTTTCATTTCCTTTTTTTTGTTTTTGTTTGAATTAAAAAGTTTTTAACCTTTTACGATCTTACTGCAAATTAATAAATTTAAAGTAATTAACTTTTTAATTTGCGTTATTTTTATATTTTTTTCTTGTAGCCTAATATTTTTAAAACATCGTCAGAAGTTTGTTGTTCTGAGAAAACTTCTGTTGCAAGAATTCCGTTTTCGTCACGATCTATCAAAATATGTTTTGGCTGCGGAATCAAGCAGTGGTGTAAACCGCCATAACCTCCAATAGTTTCCTGATACGCACCAGTATTAAAGAAACCAATATATAATGGCTTTTCTTTGTTGTATTTAGGCAGATAAATTGCGTTCATATTTTGTTCAGAGTTGTAATAATCGTCACTATCACAAGTCAGTCCTCCTAATAGAACCCGTTCGTAAGTATCATTCCAGCGGTTGATTGCCAGCATAATAAAACGTTTATTTATAGCCCAAGTATCTGGCAAAGTAGTAATGAACGATGAATCGATCATATTCCATTTTTCTCTATCATTTTGTTGTTTTTGATACAAAATTTGATAGATTGCGCCACCACTTTCACCTACTGTAAACGAACCAAATTCTGTAAAGATATTTGGAACATCAACTTCAGCTTCTTCACAAGCAATTTTAATTTGATTGATAATTTCATCAATCATATATTGATAATCATATTCAAAAGCAAGCGAATTCTTAATTGGAAAACCACCTCCAATGTTCAAGCCATCAAGAGTAGGGCATTCTTTTTTAAGTGCAATGTAAACTTTAATACATTTTACAAGCTCATTCCAGTAATATGATGTATCGTTGATTCCGGTGTTAATGAAAAAGTGAAGCATTTTAAGCTCAAGTTTGTCATTCTCCTGAATTTGTTTTTTATAGAACGAAACAATATTTTTATAACCAATTCCTAATCTTGAAGTATAAAACTCAAATTTAGGTTCTTCCTCCGCAGCAATACGAATTCCAATTTTGAATTTCCCTTTAATTTCGCCCTGAAGCAAATCAAGTTCTTCGTAATTATCAATAATCGGAATAGTATTTTTATGTCCGTTATTGATTAATCGTGCAATATTACTGATGTATTCATCTCTTTTAAAACCATTGCAAATAACGTAAGTGCTTTTATTGATTTTGCCGTTTTCAAGCAAATTCTCAACAATATTAACGTCAAATGCTGACGAAGTTTCAATATGAATGTTATTCTTGAAAGCTTCATTCATAATGTATTCAAAATGAGAGCTTTTAGTACAATAGCAATAGTAATATTTTGCTTCGTATTTATTTTTTTCCATTGCTTTTCTGAACCAAGATTTTGCCTTGTTAATGTTTTCAGAAATTTGAGGCAAATAAGTAAACTTCAACGGAGTTCCGTACTGTTCAACAAGCTTCATTAAATCGATATTATGAAACTGAAGATTGTCTTTGTTTAATTTAAATTCCTCCTGTGGAAAATAGTATGTTTGGTTTATTAGATCAGAATATTTTGTATTCATTTAATTTTCAATATTTTAATTTGTATTTAAATTTAGTAAAAACGGCGCTAAATCTAAAATTCAAACTCTAATATTGGCAAAAATAATCGGCAGTTTTTCATGCTCGGCTTTTGAACAAAGGAAAACATCAAAACAAAACGGACTTTTACTATTATAAAAACGATCCAGCATTCTTAATAAAGAACTGTTGAGTCTGTTTCTGTAAGAGCTGAAATGTCTTTGTTTTCTGTTTGTTTTCATCGAGGCAAATGTAAAAAATAATATATACCTAAAGCAATGCTTTTGATTAAAAAATATTTAAGATTTATAATCTTGAAACGCTTCTAGAATTAATTTATTTTCAACCGATTGGTTAATTTTTATTTTTCCGATTCCTTCAATCAATGCAAATTGAATTAATCCGTATTCATTTTTTTTGTCGTGAATAAGTAATTCTAATATTGGATCAATGTCATTTTCTTCAATATTTACATCGTCGTAAATGCTTTTTATTGCTGTTTTTATTTCAGAATATTCTGTAGCGGTAATCAAGTCTTTTTGTAATGAAATATAACTTTCCAGAATCATTCCAATAGCAATTGCTTCACCATGTAATAATGTTGTTTTTGTTTCGCTTTCTAAAAAGTAACTTTCTATAGCATGCCCTAGCGTATGCCCGAAGTTTAATGCTTTTCGGATATTTTTTTCTGTTGGATCCTGAATTACAATATCATTTTTAATTTCAACTGAGCGATAAATAAGTTCATCAAGCCCATTATAATCGATAGATTTAATATCTAAAAACTGTTCCCAGTACGCTGCATCATATATTAGGCCATGTTTTAGCATTTCAGCTAAACCAGAACGCATTTCGCTTTGTGATAAAGTCTGAAGATATTCGGTATCAATTAAAACCATTTGAGGTACATTGATTACACCAATCTGGTTTTTAAGATTTCCTAAATCAACACCTGTTTTTCCTCCAACTGAAGCATCGACCATAGATAATAAAGTTGTTGGAATATTTATGAAATCAACCCCTCTTTTAAAAGTAGAAGCAACAAATCCGCCAAGATCAGTAACAACACCGCCGCCTAAATTGATTACAAGTGATTTTCTGTCGGCTCCAAGTTCAGTAAGTACATTCCAGATTTGAATACAAGTCTCGATATTTTTATTTTCTTCACCTGATTCAAATTCAATAATTTCGATGTTTAAATCGGTTTCAATTTGTGGTAAAAGTTTAGAAAGACAATATTCATTCGTTTTGTCATCTACTATAATAAAGAGATTAGAATACTTATTTTCTTTTAAATGGTTATTTAAGGCTTCGTAGGCATTTTGGTTAAAATGCACCAAATAATTATTTGCTTGAATAGATTTCATACTTCTTAGGTTAATTGAGACCGCAAAAATAAGGCTTTTTAGGCTAAATAATATTCAAAGTTTAGTCCTAATTTGTTTTAAAATGAATGATTCTAAATTACTTTTTAATTATCTGACAGTAGTAAATCACAGATTTTGAATAAATTCATAAATAAGCGGTAAAATTTTACTTCATAATTTAAACTTTCGATTTGCTGTATTGATAATTTAGAAAAATTTCACACGATTTCGTAAATAATATTCAAAACACTCTATATCTTTGCACAAAAACTAAACTTAATGGAAAAAATATTCGATAACACTCAAGTAGCATTTTCGCTAAAAAGTGATACAGAACTGGATAGAGCTTACTTTCTTTTTAAAATGATTGACAGCGAGCCTCTTGTAAGAATTGGAACTGCTGTAACTAATTTTGCTCTTAAAGCGCATCTTCCAGTTGAAGGATTGATTCGTGCGACTGTTTTTGATCACTTTTGTGGTGGTGTGAATGAGAATGACTGCCTTTCTGTTGTAGATAAAATGTTTACAAAAGGTGTTTCATCTGTATTGGATTATTCAGTTGAAGGTAAAGAGGAAGAAGAGCAGTTTGATGCTGCGCTAGAAATGACCTTAAGAACTGTAGAATTTGCAAAAGAACGACTTGCTATTCCGTTTGCTGTATTTAAACCAACGGGTTTAGGACGTTTTGAATTATATGAGAAATTAGGAGAAAAACAAACTCTAACGTCTGTAGAACAAGCAGAATGGGATAGAGTGGTAGCTCGTTTTGATAAAATATGTAATGAAGCACATAAAAAAGATGTTGCGTTATTAATTGATGGTGAAGAAAGCTGGATGCAGGATGCTGCTGATGATTTAGTAACCGACATGATGCGCAAATACAATAAAGAAAAAGCGATTGTATTTAATACATTACAAATGTATCGTTGGGATCGTTTAGATTATTTGAAAAAATTGCATGAAGTCGCTAAGAATGAAGGTTTCTTTATTGGAATGAAATTAGTTCGCGGCGCTTACATGGAAAAAGAAAATAAACGTGCAGAAGAAAAAGGATATGTTTCGCCAATTTGTGTTTCTAAAGAAGCTACAGATGTGAACTATGACGCTGCTGTTCATTATATGTTAGAGCATTTAGATACTATGGCTATTTTTGCAGGAACTCACAATGAGTTGAGTTCTTATAAATTAATGGAAATGATGGCTCAAAAAGGAATTGCTAAAAACGACAATAGAATTTGGTTTGGACAATTGTATGGAATGAGTGATAACATCAGTTACAATTTAGCTGAAAATGGTTATAATGATGCTAAATATTTGCCTTTTGGACCAGTTAAAGATGTTATGCCGTACTTGATTCGTCGTGCTGAAGAAAATACTTCAGTTGCAGGGCAGACAAGTCGTGAATTATCAATGATTAAAGCCGAACGTAAACGTAGAAAGGGGAAATAGTTTTCAGTTTTCTGTCTCAGTTTACAGTTTATATATAAGGCTCCAATTTTTTATTGGAGCCTTTTTATTTGATATTCTTTGTGTAAACTGGACTGAAGTCTAGCTCTACAATATAGTTCGTTCCTTCGGAACTTTAAAAAGAGCCTTTGGCTCGATATATATTGTAGGGCTGGACTTCAGTCCAGTTTATAGTGTTTGTATATAAAATTATAAACCCAACAGGTTTTAAAAACCTGTCGGGTTTGCTTTATAATTGGAATTTGGAATTTCTAAAATTGAAATTTAATTTAAGAATTACTAAACTGCAAATTGCTTAAGTTTTTATAAATTCCGTTTTCAAGATTTATTAATTCTTGGTGTGTTCCTTCTTCGGAGATTTTTCCGTTGTCTAAAACTAGAATTTTATCCGCGTTTCTAATAGTTGAAAGTCGGTGAGCGATGATAATGCTTGTTCTTCCTTCCATTAAGACTTCTAGCGCTTCCTGAACTAGTTTTTCGCTTTCGCTGTCTAATGATGATGTTGCTTCGTCTAATATCAAAATACTCGGATTTTTAAGTAAAGCTCTTGCAATTGCAATACGCTGACGTTGTCCTCCTGATAATTTTACACCGCGTTCTCCAACTAACGTTTCAAATTTTTCTGGGAAACCTTCCACAAAGTTAAAAGCATTTGCCTGTTTTGCCGCCGCGATAATTTCTTCGTCTGAAGCATCTGGTTTTCCGTACGCAATATTTTCTCTGATTGTTCCTCCAAATAAAATTACATCCTGAGGCACAATACTCATATTGCCACGAAGATTTTCTAAATCATAATCATGAATGTTTTTTCCGTCAACTAGAATTTCTCCTCCTGTAATATCGTAAAAACGTAATAATAAGGAAGAAATAGTTGATTTTCCGGCACCACTAGGCCCCACAATGGCGATTTTTTGTCCAAATTCGGCTGAGAAATTTACATCTTTCAAAACTTGAACTTCTTTTCGTGAAGGATAATGAAATGCAACATTTTTAAAAGTGACATTTCCTTTTATTTTCTCAATCGCATGTACTTTTGAATTTGTATTGATTTCTTCTGGAGTTTCTTCTAAAAGTTCAAAAACACGTTCAGTTGCTCCAACCGCTTTCTGAATCTGAGCATACATTTCGGCAATACCGCCAAAAGAAGCACCAATAAAAGTAGTATAAAGAACAAATGAAATTAAATCTCCAACATCTTCAACTTCGCCTTTTATTGTTAAAGTAATTCCGTACCAAACTACTGCGACCACGCAGCCAAAAAGACATAAAATAATAAACGAAGCAAAGTAGCCTCTGTATTGTCCTCCTTTTATGGCGATTTGTACAATTTCTTTAATTTTATTTTTATAACGCTGGATTTCGTACCATTCATTAGCGAAAGCCTTAACATTGCTTATTCCTTGCAATGTCTCTTCAACAATTACTTGACTTTCGGCCACTTTATCTTGTGTTTTCTTTCCGTATTTACGAATAAATCTTCCAAATATAACCGCAGCAACCGCAACAACAGGAACAATAGCCAGCATCATTAAAGTCAACTTTGTACTGATGCTTCCTAAAATAACAAATCCACCAATAATTAAAATGAATTGACGCAGAAATTCGGCGATTGTTGTGGTGAAAGTATCTTGTAATTGCGAAATATCAGCACTAATTCTGCTGTTTAATTCTCCAACACGCTTTTGTGAATAGAACGACATTGGCAGTTTTACCAGATTTTCATACAATGCAAAACGAATATTTGATAATGAATTTTCGGTAAAATTTACAAAAAGTGAAATTCTGAAAAAGGAGAAAATCGCCTGTAAAGTCAAAATACCCATTAAGGCAATGGCAATTTCATTTGCTTTATCAAGATCTTTATTGGCAACACAGTTAACCAGCATTCCCATTAATTTAGGAAAGGCAAGGGCAGTGGCGCTAGTTAATAAAAGGAAAATCAAGCCAAGGAAAAATTTCCATTTGTGGTTCTTGGCATATTTAAAAATTCGGAGTGCTTTTTGAAGGGAGTTAGAGTCTAATTTAGCTTTCGGTAAATCGTTTTCTTGAAATCTAGCCATTTGATTGTACAATTAAGGTACGCAAAGGTATGATTATAGCAAGTGAATACAAAAGAATATTACGAATTAGCTTTTGAGTTTTCGATTTTTAACTAAATTTAAGAAATTGGGGATTTTTTTTAGTTTTTTAATTAGCTGATAAATAGAATTATAAAATAACATTTGAAATTATTTTTATTTTTTTTCTAAAAAACACTTGGAAATATAAAATCTAGCTGTATATTTGCACTCGCAATCACGAAATGATAGCGACCTAGTAAAATAGGGCGATTAGCTCAGCTGGTTCAGAGCACCTCGTTTACACCGAGGGGGTCGGGGGTTCGAACCCCTCATCGCCCACGAAAATTTAGAAACCTCCAAAGTCATTTGATTTTGGAGGTTTTTTTTGGTTCGAAGTAATCAAACAATTATATCTTAATTTTTTCAATGCCTTTAAACATTGAGTATAAGGATTCGAAGACCGTAAGGCTATGAATTATAATATATGTATTTTAACAACTTTCTTTAATCTGAATTGGAATACTTTAAAAGTTTGTATTATAACTAGAATTATTTAATTTCTTTATTTAAGACTTATCTGTGTCCTTGGTGGGTATTTTTTTAAAACTTCTCTATAGCGTAAATACTCTGCTTGAAGTGGAACACCAAGAGGAATATGTCTTATCCCAACAGTTTCGTCTTCTTGAGGATTAGTATATAGATTGAACATATTACTTGCATTTGAGCGTTGCATTGTACCACTAAATCCTCCTATATGACCAGCTTGCACAACAGAATTTAATATCTGAACAATCGGCATAAATTTAAATTCATCAATTCGTACGGCAGACACTTCATCATTCCAACAGTAAAAAACACTTTTCCTATTTGAAACACCATCATCATTAATCCAAAAAGATGCCTGATCGATGCCGTCAATGTAAGTTTTTGGAGGTACTAATTTTGCAAGTTCAGCACCCGGTTTTCCCGCTAACGATAATGCTGTATTGAATAAATCTGCAAAATCAAATAGTCCATCTGAGACACGCGGTTGAATCATCCCTTTCCAATAAACAAAAGCAGGACCTCGTACACCTCCCTCCCAAGTTGAGCCTTTTGCACCTCGAAATGGAGTGCGACCATGTGGCGCCACTTCAGCCTCAGGTCCATTATCAGATCCAAAAAAGACTACAGTATTTTCAGCTTCACCACTTTCTTCAATTGCTTTCATTAATGTGTTAAAAATATCATTCATTTCAACAATACAATCACTGTAGGTGGTTCTTGCCTGTGATCTGCCTAAGTAATAACTATTTGGATAATTATCAAAATGACAACCTCTGGTTCCATAATATAGAAAAAAAGGTTTTTTACTGCCTTTTTGTTTTTTAATAAACTCAACTCCATATTGCATCCATTTTTGATCAAGATCTTTAATTGATTCGGTATCAATCGTATAAAGATTTTCTATTTTTCCTCCTTTTGAGGCATGAACATCTGATTTATTAAAAGGTAATTTATTTATATAATCAAAACGATCTGGGCTTAACGCAACTTCTGGATTATAAGCAGGATCACGCCACTCCGTATACATATCAGAAACAGAAAGAAATCCTCTAAAATCATCAAATCCCGCATTTTGAGGTTGTGACCCTTCATTTTCTCCTATATGCCATTTTCCAATAGCCTGTGTTGTATAACCCTGTGCTGATAATAATTGTGCTATAGTAGTCAATCCCTGTAAACCACCAGGTTGCCCGTACATAGGTGGAGACTGAATACCATGATGAATTTGATTTTGACCAGTCATAATAGTGGCTCTGGTAGGGGAACAACTAGGCTGTGAATAGGCTGATGTCAAAATTAGACCTGAATGTGCATATCTATCAATATCAGCAGTGGCATTTCCTACAGCATTACCACCTCCATTAAATCCCATATCCATATAACCCACGTCATCGAGTAAAAATATTACTATATTTGGTTTTTTTCCTGTTTTCTTTTGTAGCTCATCTAGCTTTTTTTTTGCATTTTCGTTTTGTTGCTCAAAAAGCATAACAGGTTCCATGTTGTCGGCAAGTTTTACTGCAGATTTAACCATATACTGATTTGGCTGATTATAACCCATTTTGCCTTCTATTTTCTGAGGTTCCTGAGCTGATACTGTACTAACAGTAAATAAAAAAATGCAAATTTTAAAAGAAAAATTAATTTGACTTGTGATAGATAATTTTGCCATAACTTTTTTTTTGATTAAACATAATTTGATTTATAAGTCGTAAGAATTAGGAAAAACTTTATTTGCATTTCCAGATAAGGGAAGAGTAGAATAAATAAACTAATTAATTAAATAGAATTTAACAAGATTGACTTTCTACTTCTTAAAGTGTAATAGATAAGATATTGGCTTGTAAAGAATTTTAAACGATTCTGATAAGTAAAAAGGGATTATTACTTTCTCGTTTAAAAAAAAAACATTATAAGTGTTTCAAAATTAATAAATTATAGCTTGAAAATTTTGTTGGTAATATTTATTTTTTGTTTCAAATTATAAAATGAAACAAAAATAATGGCTAAAATTATATTCAAAATTTTAAAGTAAGTTTCTTCAAATCATGCAAAAAATGGTTCGTAAACAGGTTCGTAAGGACCACCAAATTCGATAAACTCCAAAGTCTTATGATTTTGGAGTTTTTTGCTTTATATACTTTTATGAATTTTATAGTTTATATTTTATTTAGTGAAAGCAAGAATAAATTCTATATTGGATTTACTTCTAATTTAGGAGAAAGGCTTATTCGACACAATCAAAAAAGTAAAGGTTTTACGGGAAACGTAAATGATTGGAGAATCGTTTATACTGAAAAATATGAGACTAAGGAATTAGCTCACAAAAGAGAATTACAGATCAAATCTTGGAAAAGCAGAATTAAACTCCAAGAGTTAATTAGTAATAAAGAGTAGCTCAGTTAGTTCAGAGCATTCCGATTTTTCATCGGAAGTAGTCGGGGGTTCGAACCCCTCATCGCCCACGAAATTCCAAAAACTCCAAAGTCTTATGATTTTGGAGTTTTTTTTTGTTTACAAGAACAATTCTTTTTCTTGTAAATTTGTAATCTCTTGTTTAAATCGATGCCAATAATTTAATTCCCTACAGATCAAAAGAAAATTAAAATTACAAACAAATGAAAATATTAATAATAACTGGTCCTCCTTATTCTGGAAAAGGTACTCAATGTGAAATTTTAAAAGAAGAACTTAAATTTGAACATATTTCAACTGGAGATAAATGCCGTGCAGAAAAACAAAATGAAACTGAAATAGGAAAAGTAATGTCTGAATATGAAGAAAAGGGAGATTTAGTTCCTGACTCCATAATGAAAGATCTTTTCAGTAAAATATTAGATGAAAACATGGCTAGTAATGGAATAATATTAGATGGTTATCCTAGAACCGAACCACAAGTAAATGATTTAATAGAACTCGTTAAATCTAAAAATCTCGAAATCGGGAAAGTAATCAATATTGAAGTTCCAAAAACTGAACTTTTAAAAAGGGCGAAAAAAAGAGCCGAAACTTCTAATCGAAAAGACGACAAAGATGCTAATATTCATCTTAAAAGAATTGAAGTTTTTGAGAATTCAACTAGACCAGCTATCGAATATATGAAGTCAAAAATTAAAGTTTTAACTTTTGACGGAATGGGTACTATTGAAGAAATAACAAAACGAATTAATAATAATCTGTAAATAAATATTTTATAAATGGTAATTTTCAAATTATGAATAAAATAATTTATCAATCCAAATAAATAAAAAGCTCCTTAACTTCTTAAGGAGCTTTTTATTTATTTCGCAATCAAATTATTAGTCGGAAGTGTAATGTTTTTTATAAAGATTAACCCATCAAACATTTCTGAAAGCTTTTTTTGATACAAATGATTTTTTTTTGGGTCGAAACCTCCAGCACCTCCAAATATTACTTTCGATTTCTTTTGGAAGAAATTTGAGGAACTACCATCCAAAGCTTTATACATATCAATGAAGTAAATTTCGTCCTTAGCTTCAAAAAATGTTTCAGCATAAGTTTTAGCAAATGGCTTAGTAAATTCAACTTTTCTCCATCTGGGTTTTTCATCCTTTTCAGAAAAATAACCCGCTTGTGTACCTATGCCAAAATCAAATCCAACACTATAATAATCGTCCTTATAATATTCTTTTAGATGTTTTCCTAAATTAGCAACACTGTTTTTTCTACCAGGATTATCAAATCCTTTATAGTCAATATGTGCATTGTGAGCCCAAATAAATGCTTTCCCATTTTTTGATTTATTTTCTATTATCCATTTAGCGTTTTCAAACATTTTTAAATCTCTAACTTGACTCATAGGATTTTGGACGAAGTAAGTGTATTGTGATAAATAATTCAAAGCTCTTATTGCTGAATTGAATTCATCGATATTCCCTGGTTCAATTTTTTTTCTAAAATCGAGTAAAATACTTTCAATTTCATTCAATTTTGGAGTTTGAAGGTCTGCCCAATCATTTGATTTTCCATATTCTACTTTCTTCTCTACACATTTATCAAGCACTAAAAGAAGTTCTTCACTAACAGGAACATTATATTTTATTACTAAATTTCGTATTTTCTGATTTACCTTACCAACGTTTTGAATGTCAATACCATAAAAGTGAATTTGCTCATCCTTACTTTTAGTAAGATTATAATTTCTCATCCATTCCAAAAGATTGATCACTTCTTTGCAATTCCAAAATCCGATGCTAAAATTGTAGGCAATAGTTGCTGCGTCACCTTTTCCACCACTAATCCATTCATTTATTGCAGCTTCTGAGGTGTACGAATCCTCCATAATAAACACTTTGATATTTTGGGTTTCTACCAAATATTTAAAGAATTTAGCTTTTATGTCGAAAAATTCTTTTCCTTGATGAGTAGTTTCTCCAAATCCGAAAACTTTTGCATCAGCAAACTTTTGAGGTACATTATTACTAAATATCGTAAGATTCGTATCTGGATTTGCATCTTCAATTTTAATTGCATTTTCGTTAATCCAGCTTACAGCTTTATCGTCTTGGGCATAGGTTTGAAATAATGTAAAAAAAGTAATTGCTGAAATAAATTTTCTCATATTGGTTTGTTTTAAATGTTTTAGAATTGGTTTGTAATAGCTATAAAATGATTGGAATACAACTTTTTTAAGTTGACTTCGTGCAATAATTCGTTTTTTCTTCGGACGAATATAGAAAAGATTATTCCTAATAAATTGTTAACTATTTTAAAATAAAAATGATTTTAATTATCCACACTTCAAGATTTTCTTTATATCCTTAAAAATGGTTAATAGACTAGTTCGTCCTAATCAAAAAAGCAAAAGATTAACTGGAAAGCAGTATATGTGAAAGATGCAATGCCTCGTTTTTTTCAATTAAAAACTTTTACTACCACTAAATTTTGTAGATAATTAATGTACTTTTGGTTTAACTAGAATGTTATTTATAAAACCAAAATATGAGAAAAATTATTGTAAGTATGTTTGTTGTAAGTCAATGTTTTAATGTACATGGACAAGCGATTGATAAAATTATCACAAAAAAGGAAGTAACTCGTATAGAGAAAATACTTTCGGCTGATGATATGCAGGGTAGGAGAACTTTTACTCCGGGTATTGACAAAGCATCAGCTTTTATAGAATCAGAGTTTAAACAAATTGGTTTGCAAACTTTCAATGGAGCAACGAATTATAAACAAGAATTTTCGATGACTGCCTCTAAAGCAGTTTCTTCAAAAATTACTATTGATGGCAAAGAAATAGATAATAATCAAGTTGTAACATTCTCCTACCTTCCTCAAGTTTCTCTAACTGAAAAAAGCGATATTTCTATTGTAAAAATCAATAAAGGGGATAACATTGGTCAGAAATTTAATGAATATTATAAAAGTCCGAAAAACCTTTTGGTACTAGTTGACCCTTCATTTGCTAAAGTTTTACCTAATATCCAACATATTGATAGAATAACTGCTAATCCAGGAAACAATACGGTTATGTTTGTTTTTGGCACTACAGAGGCAACCACTTTTTCTGTTGAATTAACGAATACAATTTCCAAAAAATCATTAAATAATGTTGTTGGAATATTACCTGGGAAAACTAAACCAAATGAGTATGTGATTTTTTCAGGACATTATGATCACTTAGGAATAGGCTCTCCTGAAGAAGGTGCTCCGCATCCTGCAACAGATTCTATTTATAACGGTGCTAATGACGATGCAGCTGGAACAACAGCGGTAATTATGCTTGCAAAATATTTTAAAAAACAAAATAACAACGAGCGTACTATTATTTTTACCACATTTGTAGCTGAAGAATTAGGTGGTTATGGAGCCAAATATTTTTCTAAACAGCTTGCGCCAGAGCAAGTTATTGCGATGTTCAATATTGAAATGATAGGAACAGAATCTAAATGGGGTAAAAACTCTGCTTACATTACAGGCTTCGAAAAGTCGAATATGGGAGAGATTTTACAAGCTAATTTAAAAGGAACTAATTTTACATTTTATGCAGATCCTTATCCAGATCAACAATTATTTTACCGCTCAGACAACGCAACGTTAGCAAGGCTTGGAGTTCCTGCTCATACTATTTCTACTTCAAAAATGGATAATGAGCTAACCTATCACACCGCCGATGATGAATTTGAAACGTTAGATATTGATAATATGACCCAAATAATAAAATCAATTGCATTAAGTTCTTCTTCGATTATTAGTGGAAAAGATACACCAACAAGAGTAGATTCAACTCAATTGAAATAGCATAAGTAAATTATAAAGAATTGAAAAAGCACTGAAAATTATTGGTTTTCAGTGCTTTTTTTTATTTGTCTTGTTCTAATGTAAGTTGAATATTTTTGTGTAGTATTGTAAGAAAGTTACTCGGCCGTTTATTGGTCTCATTTAATTTAACTGCAAACAATTCCAAAAAGAAAGTATATTTTCCAATTAATGAATATCAGCAATCAAATATTATTTTTTTTAAGTGCTTTAGGCGTTTTTAATAGCGTTGTTTTGAGTTTTTATTTTTTATTCTTCAAGCGTAACAAATCTAAATCCGATTTATTTCTTGGGCTTTTATTAATGTCTTTAAGTGTAAGGATAGGAAAATCAGTATTTTATAATTTCAATCATGATTTGTCAAAAACGTATTTACAAATAGGATTATCAGCTTGCTTTTTAATTGGCCCGCTATTATACTTTTATGTTCGATCAATACTGCAAAATCTTAATTATTCTTTTGCAAAGTACAGTCTCATTTCACTAATTATAGCGATAAGTGTTTTAGGTTTTCTTTTCTCATACGAGGAAAATCCAGCAATTTGGAGAGGAATAATTTATTACGTTATAAATTTCCAATGGTTGGTCTTTATTGTATTATCCATTTATGAAGCTAGAGATATTTTCAGGAAATTAGTAATTAGCCGTAACCAAATTAGCTATCACGAAACTTGGATACTGTCAGTTATTTGTGGTGTTTTTGCCATTTGGCTTTCGTACTCTTTAGCTAAATACACCTCTTATATTTCTGGCGCGTTGACCTTCTCTTTCAGTTTTTACATTTCTTTTCTGTTGCTTTATTACGTAAAAAACAAAACATTAATTCCGGCGATTAATAAAGAAAAATACATCCATAAAATAGACGAAAAGTTAGTAAAAGAAATTCAGGAAAAAATCGATCTCATCTTTGAAACAAGAAAAATTTATACAAATCCTGATCTCACTTTATCCATTTTAGCAAAAGAATTAAACATTCGCCCTCAATTGCTGTCCCAATTTATTAATGACAATTTGAATAAAAGCTTTACTCAATTCATCAATGAATACCGAATTGATGAAGCAAAACGTCTATTAAAAGAAAATACTCAGTTCAAAATAGATGCTGTCGGATTTGAATCTGGATTTAATTCCAGTAGTACATTTTATAGTTCATTTAAAAAAATGACTGGTACAACGCCCTCAAATTATCAAAAGCAATAATTTTTACTCCTAAAATATACATTAGGAGTCCATTCTTATAAACTTGGAATGATTTAAAAGTTAATCAATATAGTTTTGAAAAACATTTTTAAATCAATAAAATCCAAAGTTTATGAGAAAAATCTTTTTCGCAATACTATTTGCGTTACTATCAAATTTATCTTTTTCACAATCGGAACAAGCTCTGATTGAGAACTGTATTCAAAACTATATTGAAGGCACATCTTATAATAAACCCGACAGTATTAGTAAGGCTTTTTATTCGGATGCCAATCTTTTTCTAAGTCACAAAGAAAAACCTTTGTGGATTGTTCCAAGTTCAGAATATATTACTTGGTTTCAAAAAGGTAAAAAAGGAGAATTTAATGGTCGAATAGGGAGAATTATCTCTATAGAATATTTTAATGATATCGCTATTGCGAAAGCAGAAATTCTGATTCCTGAAAAAAAACAAGAATTTATGGATATGTTTTTGCTGAAAAAAATTGAAGGCGAATGGAAAATAATAAGTAAATCGGCGAGTAGTAAAACAAGCAATAAATCAGGAAAAAGAATATTATTCATTGTTTCCAATGCGCATTATTACGGAAATTCTACCATTTCAACAGGCAATAGTTTTGCTGAAATCGTAAATGCTTATGATACTTTTATAAATTCTGGTTATACCGTTGATTTCATGAGTCCAAAAGGTGGTGCTATACCTTTGGCCTATATCAATACTTCCGATAGCTTACAAAAGCAATATTTATATAATGAAGACTTTATGTACGCTATAAAACATACCGTAAGTCCCAAAGAAATTGATTATAAAAATTACAAAGCCGTTCATTATATTGGAGGAGGAAGTGCGATGTACGAGGTTCCTGAGAACTTGGAGATTCAACGTATTTCTATGCAAGTATATGAAGACAATAACGGAATTATTTCCTCTGTATGTCATGGAACAGCGGGTATTGTTAACTTGAAAACTAAAAATGGGAAATTCTTAGTTGAAGGAAAAAAAATAAGTGGTTATCCTGATTCTTTTGAAAACCAAGATGGAGAATATTTTAAATTTTTCCCATTCTTAATTCAAAAAACAATAGAAGAAAGAGGAGGGGGGTTTAAATTCTCAAAGCGAAATGAATCATATGTTGAACAAGATGGCCGAGTTGTAACAGGGCAAAATTTTCAATCTTCAAATGGTGTTGCTTTAAAAATTATTGAATTGATTGAGAAAAGCAATTAATCTGTAATAATCATAAAATTCTAAAAAAACTTCAAAGCCATTTGATTTTGAAGTTTTTCTCTTTTTCCGAAAATCTTCAGTATTAAAAAGTCTCATTTTAATATTTTAAAATCCTTATCAGTCAAAAGGGACGTTCAATTCATTTTTAATTTTGCAGTTCCAAAAATTAAAAATTTGATGCTATGGCCGATCTAAATATTCCTGATTCTTTACTAGTGAAAAAATACATTGAAGGTAATGAAGCAGCGCTCTCAAAATTAATTAACCGACATGAATCTAGAATATATGGTTTTATATATTCGAAGATTAAGGATAAAGATATTACAAATGATCTTTTTCAAGATACTTTTATTAAGGTAATTAAAACACTAAAGAATAATTCGTATAAGGAAGAAGACAAATTTCTGTCCTGGGTTTTAAGAATTTCTCATAATTTGATTGTCGATCACTTTCGAAAGACAAAACGAATGCCAATGCAAAGGGATAATGACCAATTTTCTATTTTTTCTATTATATCTGATAATTCTTTAAATATTGAAAATAGAATTATCATTGAACAGGTTGAAACGGATTTAAAAAACCTATTAGAAGAGCTTGTAGAGGATCAAAAAGAAATATTGATGATGCGATTATATTATAATATGAGTTTTAGAGAAATATCTGAGGAGAAAAAAATTAGTATAAACACAGCATTAGGAAGAATGCGTTATGCGCTAAATAATTTGAGAAAAATTATTGAAAAAAATAAAGTTGTTTTAAACTAATAATAATTAATTGCATTAAAATCTAGACGATTCTTTTGGTTTAATAGTTTTTTCTAAGGAAGAAGGTTTATCAATATTCTTATCAAAAAAAGGTTCTAAATTTGTCAGGCCATAGTTAAACGATGGTACTTTTTTAATAGACATTGTGTCGGAAGGAATCAATGTTTTATAATGTTTTAATACAGAGGAATTTACTATTTAAACAATGCAAAATGAAGTTTATTAAAGCTATCTTACTACTATTTGTTCTTATTATAACTGTTTCTTGCATGAATGAATCTGATTATTATCGTCGTGGCATAGAAAAAAGCGAGGCAGAAGATTATGAAGGTGCAATTTTAGATTTTTCAAAAGCAATAGAGTTGGATAAATCTTTTATTGATGCCTATCGCAGAAGAGGAATGTGCAAGTATTATTTGGGCGATTATGAGGGCGAAATGTTAGATTATTCAGAAGCAATAAAAATCAACCCGAAAAATTATTATTCTTATGAAGCGTATTATTATCGAGGGCTCGCAAAAATTGATCTTGGAGATTATAAAGGAGCAATTGCCGATATTACTAAAGATGTAGAGTTTGAAAAAACTTCATGGCTTGGTTATGCTAAACGAGGATTAGCAAAATATTACCTAAAAGATTATCAAGGTGCTATTAAAGATTGCTCAAAAGCTATTGAAATTCATGAATATATGGGATATTCTTATTACGTTCGAGGTATCACAAAATTAAAAATTAATGACTTTAAAGGCGCTTGTCTTGATTTAGAAAAAGCAGATGAATTTCATACTGAAGATGGAATAAAATGCCGTGATACCATTGCAAAATATTGCAAATAAACACATCTTTACTATTTAATCTATCAAAATACAGGCAATCAAATAGTTAGTATTAGATTGTTTGTGGAATTATTTTTTCATTATAAAATTTCTATTTGATAATCTGTATGTAGAATTGTTTCTATATTAGCGCTAATTAATGTCTGACACTTTTATAAGTTTAATGCATTTAAAAGAAATAGCAAAAACTTACGTTATAAGAAAAAGTTCAAACAATTTTTAATACCCAAATCTTAAAAATGAAAAAAAAACTAATAACTCTTTTATTTCTATTTACAGTTATAAATATTTTTGGACAAACAGCAGCAATCTCTGATGCAGTCACAAATAAAGTCTTAAAACCACTTAAAAAAGCACCGCTTGACGAAGCATCAATTCTGATTTATGATTACGATGGATCTCTTTTTTCATATGATTTAGAATCGGAGCAAATTGGCTGGACTGTAAAAGCTACAGATTCTTTTACTGAGATGTGCGCAAATCTAGTAACACTACATGATGGAGTTGTTTATGTTCCTTTTATTAATGGTGAAATTTTCGCCGTTGATAATCAAACTGGAGATGTATTTTGGAAATCAAGACTAGGAAATGCTACAGATCAAATTGTGTTGAAAAATCAAATTCCGATTGTAAATAATGGAAAGCTTTATATAACTGCTCAAAATGGCAATATATATGCGCTCAACACAAAAGATGGCAGTTTAGCGTGGAGCTATAAGTTAGAATCTACCAATAATGATATTCCGGTTCTGTATCTTAACAACAAAATTTTTGCCCAAAGCGCGTCTAGCTTGTATAGTTTTGATGCGAATACAAGAAAAGTTCTTAACCAAAAAACTTTTGAAGTACCTATTTACGGAAAGCCTGTAACTGACGGCGAAAATGTATTTATAGCCAATGAAAAAGATGTTCTTTATGCTTTAAGCCCTGATAAATTAGATGTTTTATGG
This sequence comes from Flavobacterium sp. LHD-80, assembly GCF_030929605.1. Classification (GTDB taxonomy): domain Bacteria; phylum Bacteroidota; class Bacteroidia; order Flavobacteriales; family Flavobacteriaceae; genus Flavobacterium. Next base: position 209,250 of record NZ_JAVFVS010000013.1, on the reverse strand, counting down.
CAATTTAAATTAGATGAAAATCAGTTTAATGTGAAACAACGCATATTCTGCAAAGACAAAAAAGTATATTTTGCTGCGCAAGGCCCAACAGTTTCTACTTTATATGCCGTTGATTCAAAAACTGGAACTCAAATTTGGAGAAGAGATTTTGTAGCTGATAATATCGAATACATTACAGAGGATAGTGATAATATTTGGGGTTATACACGTAAAAAGAAACTTTTTCAAATTGATATAACCAATGGCGAAATAGCATTTGAAATGAAACTTACAACGATGCCAATTTCAAATATTGAATTTCCTGTTGACGATACAATATTCTATTATTGCGACGCCGGTTTAATTAAATTTGACTTAAGTACAAAAGACGAAGACATGTATTATATGCGTACTTCACTTAAAGATGATCCTTACAGTGCTTATTTAAAGATAATCCGACAGTAAAAAAGAAGCCTTTTCATATTGAAAAGGCTTCTTTTTTGTTTTTACAATTATATTTGCATTGATTGAAAATTACTTTATTTTTCGCTTTAAATAACCCAAGTACTTGAATCAACTATAACAAATCTTTGAAACCAAATGATTTTATTAGATTTGAATATCAAAATCCTAAAGATTTAAAAATGAAGTGGATTACCAGAGAACGACCTAAAATAGACCGAATTGCATGTCCTTGGCTAATAAAAAAGTTTGTTGACAGTGAAGCTGCATTTATTTATGTTCCTTTTAATGAAGTTTTAGAAAAGGCAAAAGAATTAAATGCAACTCCATTTGATATTCCGGATGTTGAATTTACTCATTATGATGATCAAAGCACATTTGATCATATTGTAAAAAAATATGAAATCAACGATCCTGCAATTTCTATTATTGCCGGAATTGTGCGTGGTGCAGATACAGACAGACACGATATAGCAAAAGAATCGGCGGGGCTTTGGGCGATTTCAGCTGGACTTTCATATAATATTACTGACGATTATAAATTGTTGGAAACGGGAATGATTCTTTACGATGCATTATACAGCTGGGCAACGCATCTTTACAAACAAAATCATCTTCAAAATAGCCCTTTTGAAAATTTACTTCATGAAGTTTATAATAAACTCCTGAAAGACAAGAAATCTGGAGGTAAAACACCAACTTGGGTCAAAGATTTAAAAGAAATAATCCAGGATCAGATTGATGCTCAATTTGCATTTGATTTGAAGAAAATTTCTAATGAACTAGATTTAAATCCGTCTTATTTGTCTCGCGAATTTTCGAAGCATTTTGAAGATTTGAATTTTGGCGAATATGTACGAAAATTGCGCATCGAAAAAGCAATTAATCTCATCTCGAATTCTTCACATTCATTAACCGAAATCGCTTACATGACAGGATTTTCAGACCAAAGTCATTTTACTAGAATTTTTAAAGCGCATACAGGCAAAAATCCTTCTTCGTATCGAAAAAAAAGCAAAAAAAGTAATCCAGATACAAAAGGTAAATAAGATTCTATTTTTAAGTGTTAATAGCTTTTAGTTTTGTTAGTATAACTAAAACTAAAACAATGTACTTAAAATTAACCTTTCTATTTGCCGTATTACTATCAAGCATAAATATTTCAGCTCAAACAACTTATCCTAAAATAACAGGATATTTTGGCATCATGCATCCAATTGTAACCTTCAGCAGTGATGAAACGACGGTAAATTTTAGAGATTATTATGCAGTAGGATTTCCAACGGGAATTAATATTTGGAAAAATCAAAAAATCGGATTTTCGTTTGAAATGGTTCCAAATATAAAAGATGACAACGGCACCAGCAAAGTAACCAATTTGTTATTTCATCCTGGCGTTTTGGTTGCTTTAGGAAATGGTTACACATTTGCCGGAAGAGCAGCATTTGAAACAAGCGGAAGATACGGATTCACACCGGTTTTCAATAAAACATTTTTTAAAAGCAATAGCTGCAGTTATTATGCCGCGGTGCCACTGCCAGTTCGTTTTGGCAACGATCATCCGAGTACTTTTACCATAGGTCTTCAATTTGGAATTGCTTTTTAATATGGAAAAAACATCAAAATATGGTTTGTTGCAATTAACTCTTTATTTTCTAAAATTGGGAAGTATCGGTTTTGGTGGCCCTGTTGCCTTAGTTGGATATATGCACAAAGATTTGGTAGAAGATAGAAAATGGATTACCGAGGAAGAATACAAACAAGGCTTAGCTTTGGCACAATTAGCGCCGGGACCGCTCGCTGCGCAATTAGGAATTTATTTGGGATTTGTTCATTATAGATTTTTAGGAGCAACTTTAGCTGGATTTGCGTTTATTTTGCCCTCTTTTATAATGGTAGTGCTACTTGGAATCATTTACAAATTATATGGTGGCTTAACATGGATTCAAGCTGTGTTTTATGGTGTTGGCGCTTCAGTCGTAGGTATTATTGCACTTAGTTCATACAAGTTGACTTTGAAATCTATTGGTAAAATAAATCTCGAATCTTTAAAATCGAAATGGTTGCTTTGGATGTTTTTTATCTCAGCAGCAATCGTAACGTTTATAACCGAAACGGAACAAGTATTGCTATTTATTATTGCTGGGCTTTTGTACATGATTTTCAAGGCTCCTCCAAAGTGGTGGAGTTTTAAAACAACAAATTTCTTAGTTTTATTTCAATTTGGTTTTTTGAATTCAGAAGAATCAACACTTTTTAAATTGGCCGTTTTTTTCGCTAAAGCTGGAGCGTTCGTTTTTGGAAGTGGATTGGCGATTGTTCCTTTTTTACATTCGGGTGTCGTGGCAGAAAACCATTGGCTCACAGAACAACAGTTTCTGGATTCAGTTGCTGTAGCAATGATTACACCGGGACCAGTTGTAATAACAGTTGGCTTTATTGGCTATTTAGTTAACGAATTTTCGGGTGCTTCAATAGCGGCTTTAGCTACTTTTTTGCCATGTTATTTGTTTACAATAATATTAGCGCCATATTTCAATAAAATTGCCGATAATAATTCGGTTAAGGCGTTTGTAGAAGGGATTACAGCTACTGTTATTGGCGCTTTAGTCGGATCTGTACTTGTTATTTCCTCACGAAGTATTATCGATATACCTACTGCTTTAATTGCCGTCTTGAGCATTTTAGTTTTGATTTATTTTAAAAAAATCCAAGAGCCGTACATCATTTTAATTTCTGGAATTATAGGAATATTTATAAAGCTAATTTGACGTTAAAACGCTAAATCATTTTTTCTGAACTAATACAACCCAGTCTCTCTGCGTATTTTCTTCAACAAAATTTTCGATCTCATAAACTAATTCAAAACCTAAATCAGTCATTATCTGCAAAACATTATTTCTTGATAAACAGCTGTAATAAAACGGTTCACCAAACATTTTGTCTGTGTGTTCGTCATCTTTTTCTTTTCCGTGCGTAAAAAGAAAATAACCGCCGGGCAGCAATAAATTATAGATTATTGCATAAATCTCTTGTTGACGTTCTTTTGGAAAATGAAAAAGAGAATCCCATGCAATTATTCCGTCGAATTTTTTATCGGTTTTAAAATCAAAGAAATCGGAGACAATGAACTCAGCGTTTTTAATTTCTTGAGATTTTGCAACTTCAATCATCTTTTCAGAAAAATCTATCCCGATTACAGATCTATTATTTTCCGAAAAATATTTAGCAATTGGATTTCCGGTGCCGCAACCTATATCAAGAATGCTTCCGTTTGGTTGAATCTTTTCTGAAAAATCTATAATAGGTTTATTTACAACTGTATTATTCCGGATTTTAGCCCATTCAATTACAATTTTATTATAAGATTCCTTATTGATAAACGCCTTTTTCATATTGCAAGTATATAAAAAAACTCCAGAATTATTTAGTTCTGGAGTTTTACTATTAATTATATTTTCATCTATTAAACCGGCTCCCAAAGCTCAATTTTATTACCGTCAGCATCCATAATATGAACGAACTTTCCATAATCGTATGTAGCAATATCATCTAAAATTGTCACGCCGTTTTCTTTAAGCTGTTTTAGTAAACCTTCAATGTTTTGCACTCTGTAATTGATCATGAACTCTTTTTTTGAAGGCGAAAAATAATCATCATTTTTTTTGAAAGGACTCCATTGAAGCGCTTCTTTCACATCAGGATTATCAAGATTTCTTGATTCAAATGTCGAGCCCCAGTCGTTGACTTCAAGGCCTAAATTTTTAGCATACCATTCTCTTGTTTCTTTTGGATTTTCAGTAAAAAAGAAAATACCGCCAACTCCAGTTACTTTTGGAACTGTGTGTGATGATTTATTTGAATCTTCCATAGTGCTTTTTGGTTTTAAAAAATTAAATATACTAAAAAAGCACATTCTATAAAAACCAAAAGCTTTCTTAAATTGATTTGAATACAATGTTAGTTGTTGTAAATTAGCTAAATACGATAAATATTAAAAATTAGAAATCATGAAAACACATCATATAATTGCCATTCTATTATTCAGTTTTGTACTATCGGCCAACGCACAAAAAAGAATCGAAACATCAGAATTACCAAAACCGGCACAGGAATTTCTTCAAAAATATTTTAGTTATACCACTGTAGATATTGCAAAGAAAGATGCAGAACACGGTGAAAAAGGATATGAAGTCAAATTAAAAGACGGAACAGAAGTTGAATTCTGGAAAGATGGTTCATATCGTGAGGTCGACGGAGGGAAAAATCCAATTCCGACTGATTATATTGCGTCAAATATCAGAGATTATATTTCTAAGAATTATCCCAACGAGAAAATTACGCATATCGATTATGGACACAAAGATGTAGATGTCGATTTAACCAATCAGATTGATTTGGAATTTTCTAAAGATGGAAAAATTATCAAAGACAAAAACAATAATATTAAATAATTTTCGTTTTTATAAGCTCCGGAACATCCCGTATTTTGGAGCTTTTTTCTATTTTTCGAGTATAAACTTTTTACAACTGTGTAAACTTTATACATTTTATTTTTAGCTCGATTTCGCTAAACCCCTCAGTATCAATTTTTCATTAATTATGGCACGGCGCTTGTAAAAATGGTTGTGATCAATTCTTGATTTTAGTTTTTTCGTGTTTTTTCGAAACAAAGTATAATCCAGAAAAGAATTCTCTAAAAGCCATTTTAAAATTAAAGCAATAGCCTCAATGAAAAGCGAATCAATTATTTCAGAACAATTTTATTCTTCAGATAAAATTCTTAACCGAAAAGAACAAACAGCAAAAAGTTCTAATTTTATTTCTAAAATTCAATTCTTTAAAAGCAAATCCCAAAATACATCGACACCATTAGGTTATCTAGTACTTGCTGGTACTTTTTTACTGATGTTTGGCGGCGCATTTGTAGTGTACAACCTGCAATCCGATTTTGATCAGTTTCAGATTGACCGAATAAATTCAAGCTGGGGATTTCCATTTCTAATTTTGGCTACAGCCTTATTCTTTTTTCAAACAGGATCATTTTTGTATAATTTGTATTTGTACTTCAATTATAAGCCAATTGAATCTGTTTCAGATGATTTGTTGCCTACTTGTACCGTAATTGTTCCTGCTTACAACGAAGGAAAGTTAGTTTGGGAAACATTATTAAGCCTGGCTGACAGTGATTTTCCTGAACAAAAACTTCAAATACTTGCCATCGATGATGGAAGTAAAGACGATACTTGGTATTGGATGCAGCAGGCGAAAATAAAGCTTGGCGATCGTTTATCGATTTACCAACAGCCAGAAAATAAAGGAAAACGTCATGCTTTGTACCGCGGATTCGAACTTGGAACTGGCGAAATTTTTGTAACAGTTGACAGTGATTCGATTGTTAAAAAAGATACATTACGTAACCTTGTTAGTCCGTTTGTTGTAGATGAAAAATGTGGGGCAGTTGCAGGAAATGTTCACGTTTTGAACAATAAAAAAGCTTTGTTGCCAAAAATGCTTAATGTTAGTTTTGTAATGAGTTTTGAATTCATGCGTTCTGCAGAAAGTATGTTGGGTTCAGTTTTATGCACACCAGGCGCTGCAGCTGCTTATAAAAGAGATGCTGTGTTTGAATGCCTTCCTGAATGGATAAATCAAACTTTTATGGGACAACCGTCTGATATTGGAGAAGACAGAGCAATGACAAATATGATTTTAAAACAAGGATTTCATGTTTTGTTCCAAAGAAATGCTTATGTGCTGACAAATGTCCCAGAAGAATATAAAGGTTTGTATAAAATGTTCATCAGATGGGGCAGAAGCAACGTGCGCGAGAACATTATGATGGCGCAATATGTTTTTAAAGATTTTAGAAACGAATCGAAATTTGGTGCAAGATTGCTGTTTTTAAATCAGACTTTAAAAATTGTGATGGCATATCCGTTCTTGCTGTTTATGCTGTTTTTTATAGCAGTTCATCCCGTGTTGTTTTTTAGTTCTACACTTTTAAGCATTTTGATTGTCTCAACATTTTCAGTCTTGTTTTATGCTAAAAGATATAGTTTTACAGATGCATTTTGGGCTTATTCTTATAGTATTTTTTATACTTTCAGTTTGTTTTGGATTACGCCTTATGCAATAGCCACAGCCAATAAAAAAGGCTGGCTGACGCGCGGTTTATCATAAATATAAAAACATAAAACCCTCATTATTAATGAGGGTTTTGCGTTTCTTACTTAAAGTATTAGTTTAATCTAATCCTGCAAATTTAAATGGAGCCATTGCCTGAAAATTCATCGAAGATTCTCCTGAATAATTCTCATTATTTGCGAGACTGAGTTTTCTAACTTTTGCTTTTTCGCTAAAATCAAGTTTGGCAAATTCAACCCAAACAACGTTCGGATTTAAAACGTTGTCAAAATAATAAACCAAATTCTTTTGGTCTGCAACCGTTCTCCATCTCGTTGATGATATATTGGGTTCAGTTGGTGAAGAAATTCCGAGTGGTACAGAACAATTTCTAATAACGCCAAAAACACTCGCAAGCGCAGTTCTGATATTATCTGTTTTAGGAATTGCTTCAATATAATAATGAGCGCGGACAAATCGATCTGCTGCTCTGTTGGTTCCCGGAAGCATAACGGTTCCCGGAATTCCTTTCCAATATGTGTTTATTGCCAGCTGTTCATCAAAAATAGGAGAGTTAGTCATTGCGATATAATTTCTATCGTGATGAATAACCAGTTTTCCATTGATGTACTCAAAAATAGCATTGTCTCCTGTTGCATCAGAAATTGATAAATGTACTGTCGCAAAAATATCAGTTCCAGGAATATGTGACGATGTTACTGTAAACTCTCTTTTTTCTAAAGCGTTTACGGCCTCAGAAACGGTTGCAAAATTATCTAAAACATACTGCAGCCATAAAGAAACGGCTAAACCTTTTGTTTTGCTGTTTTTTTCAAATTGCGGATAAGTCGATTCGGCGAGCCAAAGCAAATTCCCAACTAATCCTTTTTCGTTCATACCATCAGAAGAAGCAATATCCCACGAACTTGTAACAACACAGCCGTATTTTGATTTCCATTTTACGGAGTTGTTTCCAGCTTCTCCAAATCGATCCATTCCTCTCGGAAAAACCCATAAATTCGCCGGAATTTCACCTCTCCAGTCCATTGATCGTGCAGTCAACACAGTGCCATTCGGACCTTGATAAACGACTCGAGTACAGGCAAAACTTTTTTCAGTAATAATTATTAAACAAAACAAGCCAAATAGAAAGGAACTTTTAATTTTTGATTTCATAATTAATTCCATTTTTAAATTATAGAAACAGCTTTTAAATAAAAAACTCCTAAAATTGTGAGTATTTAGGAGTTTTTTTATTCTTTAATGTGGTTATGCGTTTATTCACTGCGAAACAAACTTAAATCTTTTTAAGAGTCAGTTTTATTTCATCAGCCTCTAAAATAAGTTCGTCGTCTTTAATGGTGCTTACACAAGGCCAAGGAGTCCCTGTTTCATCTTTAATTACGAGACTTTTTCCTTGTTTTGTCAAGGCATAGGTACCGTCTGTCATTTCTCTAAGTAAAAATCCTGTTACATGACCATCTTCAGTAAACGTTAATTGACCGTTAGTAAGAATTGCATTTTTCAATGAATCAGAAAGTGGTTTTTTGTTTGCTTCAACACTTGTTACTTTCCAGGAACTTACTAATTCATTTCTTTTTGCCATGGTGCATGAAAGAACTAAAACTGCTGATAATAAAATTCCGAAGACAAATAATTTAGATTTTTTCATAATTCTGTGATTAAAAAATTAGACAGGAAAAGTTACAAAAAAAAATCAATAGTTAAAACATTTACAATCAAATATTTACAATCAAATATTTACAATGCATAAGTTTAATTATAGAAAAAATAGATAAAACAGGCATATTTTGTAATGAATTGAAGATAAGTGAACTAATAAAAAACATCTTAAAGACCAAAAAACTAATCTGCAATTTTTATATTTGGAATTCATTTTCAATTCAAATTATGTCTGTATTTAAAAAATGTGTTTTCTTTTTTGTCTCTTTACTGTTCTTTAGCTGCAGTTCTAAAAAAAATGTTTTGGATAAAGTTTTAGCTTCTAATGATAAAAATATAAAAGAAGTAATGAAAAATCCGGAGCAATACGAACTCCAAATTATCTACACTCAAATCATTAGAGATAAGGGGAAAATTACTTTTAAAGATTACACATATCATGTAAATGCGGCTAATTACTATTATCCAGCAAGTACCATAAAGTTTCCGATAGCAATTTTAGCACTTGAAAAATTAAATACTATTGCTAATACCTCTGTAAATAGCAATTTTACCATTGAAGGAAGTGCTGAAAAACTAAAATTTGCAGATGAAATCACTAAAGTTTTTGCTGTAAGCGATAATGTTGCCAGCAGTAATTTGTTTGAGTTTACAGGATTTGATTACATGAATCAAAAAATGAAAGAGAAAGAATTGGAACCTTTCAGAATCATGCACAGACTTTCTGGTTCTGAGCCTTCAAATCCTCTTGTAAAATCGGTTACATTATATAAAGATGATGGTACAACTGAAGTTTTTCCGTCAAAACTAAACGAAAAAAGCGCTCCATTAGTTCTTAACAATCTCATTAAAGGAACTGGATTTATTAAAGGTGAGGAACTTGTAAATGAGCCTTTTGATTTTTCTAAGAAAAATTATTATCCTTTAGAAACGCTTCATAATACATTAAAAAGAATTGTGTTTCCTGAAGCTTTTAATGAAAATGAGCGCTTTAAAATTAGTGATAAAGAGCGAGAATTTATATTGTTTTCAATGCAGAATTTACCTAGAAATGCTGGTTACAACGCAAAGGAATATTATGACAGCTATTGCAAGTTTTTCATGTTTGGCGATACAAAAAGTCAAATCCCAGATAACATAAAAATATACAATAAAATTGGGCAAGCTTACGGAACCATGACGGAAACAGCTTATATAATTGATACCAAAAATAAAGTTGAATTTATGTTATCTGCAACAATGTTGGTCAATAAAGATGGCATTTTTAATGATGGAGTTTATGAATATGATACAGTTTCACTTCCGTTTTTTGGTGCGCTGGGAAGAGAACTCTATGCGAAGTCGAAATTCTAAATTTTGAGATGAATTAATTAAGTGTTAATTCTCCTAAAATTTCTTCATATAAAAATGGTCCGCCTGGATATGTTGCCGTATAATCAAGGTTCATCCATACTTGACCACGTTCGTCAATGTGGTAATGGATTTTTTTGCCATAACTTTCTTTGACAAAAAGCACATTTTTTATAAGAAAATTGACTTTCTCCAAATCAATTAAGGAACCTATTAAAATTTCAGGATAAATATGTCCTTTAGTATGAATAAGTCTCGGAGTTCCGCCAATTGCTCGTATTGCAGCTGCCATTAAAATAGAATGATCGTCGCAGTCTCCAGAAAAATATTCTAATGATTCGCTCGCGGTGGCAATGTAATCACCTTCTTTTGGATCATTTACGTAATTCCAACGACTGTTTATTTCTTTAAAAACAGCAAAACATTGAATCGTATTTCGATAATCAGAATACCCTCTAATACCTTTAAAATGCTTTGTAGTGGCCATTATAGCAAAATTTCGAACCTTCGGATTTTGATATTCTATGGCATTAATAATTTTTGTCTTATTTGGAAAAGGAAGCAGTTTTGCCACAATGATATCCTGTGGAAAAGGATTATCCGACATGGTATAAATCATCGAATTATAGTCTTCAGAAATCTCACTGAAACCATAATTTCCTATCACACTTCCATAAAACAATACCAGTAAGTAAACGGCAACACATAAAATAATTATGGTTCGCAAAAGCATCAGCAGAAAAAAGACGGCTGCGAAAACAAATACAAAAATAAACACGCGATCTAAATTGAAAGTCCAATTTAAATCGCGGAGATTTTGATGCAGAATGATGAAGATCGGAATTGTAATTAAAAGACTTAAAACCATAATAATAATCCTATCCCAAGGTGATTTCACCTGTAATTTGGATTTTAATTGCGGAAAGTCAATTTTAGGGAAATTCATCATAAAAAATCAAAGCAGATATTACAGCGCTTTTACCGTTTCAACAAAAGTACTTTTTTTATCAATAATTCCCAGATCAAATAATTGATTTTGAATTTTTAAAAATGCTTTTTCGCTTAAATGTTTTTGAGACCACTGCGTTAATTTCAACCACTCTTGAATATCTTCAATTTTTTGGTTAAAAAGTTCCGCTAAAGTTTTATCAATTTCTGGAATTTCGGCAAAATCATGTGTTGTTTTATTGATGATCTCAAGGATCTTCTCTACAACTTTTGGATTTTTCTTCAAAAATTCATCACGAACCGTAATAACAAATGAAGGCCATGGAGTAGGGCAGTCGCCAACGCGTCTAAAAATGCCTTTATCAACAAGCGGTTTTGTCATAAAACGCTCCCACATAAAATAATCTGCTGTGCCATTTGTCAGGGCTTCAACAGCACCATCAATAGTATTAATGATTTCAAATTGAAGATCATCTGATTCCCAACCTTGCTCAGCTGCATTAACATAAGCCATTAATTGTGATCCAGATCCAATTCTAGATATAGCAACTTTTTTGTTTTCTAAATCTTTTACGGTTTGGAAATCTGATTTTGCAGCCACATGAATTCCCCAAATCAATGGAGATTGAACATAAATCTGGACAATTTTGCTAGGATTTCCAGCTAGAATATCTTTGACAATTCCTTCGGTAAGGATTACTGCAATATCTGCTTCGCCATCGCGCAGCATTTGGCACATTTTGCCCGTACCTTCGGGAATATCCTTCCATTGCAAATCAATATTTTCTGCCTCAAATTCGCCATTTTCAATGCATAAATGCCATGGCAAATTGAAGTGTTCGGGAACACCTACAATGTTTACAGTTTTCATTACAGTTTAAGTTTAAGTTAAGTTTGGTATGCGTATTTTAAGTTTGTTTGTTTAGTTTTTTAATAAATCAGCGCGGTGTTTTTCAGAAATATACGGTTCTGCAAACTCCGCAATTGATTGGTCTTCGTATTCAATTAAAACATTTTTTACAATCGCATAATCAACATCCCTTGCAATTTCGACTGCCAAAAATGTGTCGTTCAGACTTTCTGATAAACAATTGATTGCCTGAAGCTTTTCTCTAATGATTTCCTTGTCAAAACCAGCTTCTAAAATCAATATCTGAACAATTGAGTTTCCTGAATGTTCGATAGTTTCTTTATAAACAAGTTTTTTTCTTCTTCTTCATATTCGGCATAAAACAAATCTCCTGTCGCAATTGATGCTCCAAAAAACGGAATATTATCTAATCTGAAGAATCCTTTTTCAAGATTAATGATTTCCGCCCACATTGTTTCTGAAACCGTTTCTTCTAAAAAACTGCTGTAATATTTAAATAAGATTTTTGTATGTGTTTCTGACATTCTTTATTTTATAATTATTTCAAAAAATACCCTCATGAGTAATTTCATTTGTGGTTTAGAAATATTCAATTATCTAATTTTCAAATTAACTAATTATCTCATTAATTTATTCAATTTCGCTGATTACAGCTTTTAAAGGTGATATAACAATACGATAACCATCCGGATCCTGAATCATTTTTCCGTTTTCATTCCAAAATGGGTTTACTGCAGTTATAGTTGAGATGTTTAATCGTATTAGCTTATTTATTAAATTGTTATAATCTGAAACTGATTTTGGATAAAGCACGATTACATCATCTTCATCAAAAGTATGATTGGCTTTTATTTCAGATTGAGTAAATTCAAAATGCCAATCTAAGCCTGATTTCCCAATAAAAACGCCGTCATAATTATTATGATTCTGAAAACCTCCTAATCGTTCAAAACCTAAAATATTTACATAAAAATCTTCGATTTCTTTTAAATTATTAGTATGTCTTGCAACTCTTAAAAACATAACTTACGATTTTATTTGATTGATATGATGTTCCAAATGTTCAACGTAATCTGTCATTAGAAACTTTAAATCAATTTCAGATTCATCGGCCAATATAATTTTATAATCCAAAGCTTTTTGATCAACAGATTTCATGATTCTAACAATTTGTCTGTTTATCGAAAACCACAATTCCGTTAATTCAGCAATAGGAGTTGTTTGATATTGATTCAAATTAACCAAATCCATTTGACTGTAAGGCCTGTGATGATAAGGCTTTTCAAGATAATTAATTTCAGTAAAACGAACTAAATTATGAATCCCCGAATCTATCAAATGGCCCAAAATTTCTTTCTTCGACCACTTTCCTGGAATTTTTGCTTCTAAAACTTCATCATTAAAAGTCGGAAAATAATTGACATTTTCGTTTAATAATTTTTCAAATTTAAGAATAGCATTTTGCATAAATTATCTCATTTTCTAATTGGCAAATTATCTAATTATTTATCAGCCAGTTTATTTAATGTATAAGTAATCAGTTCATCAACTGCTTTATAAGGATCTTCGCTAAAAGTTCCTGAAGCACGATTGGCAATAATAGCATTTAAAGACAACGCATTATGTCCTAAAAGTGCCGAAAGCCCATAAATTGCCGCCGTTTCCATCTCTAAATTAGTGATTTTGCTGCCATCAAAATCAAAATTATCCATTTTATTGTTTAATTCTTCATCTTGAATATTCAAGCGCAATACACGTCCTTGTGGACCATAAAATCCGCCGGCTGTTGCCGTAATTCCTTTGAAGATTTTATCTGATTCAATAATTTTTTCCAAAGTTTCAGAACATGCAATCGCATAAGGTCTTCCTTTTCTGATGTCCCAATTGGTATGTGTCGTAAAAGCATCTTCAATTGCTACATTTGAAACTTCATCAATTAAATAGGAGCGAAGCATATTATCTAAACCAAGTCCGAATTTTGACATTACAAAACTGTCAACCGGAATATCTTCCTGCAAAGAGCCCGATGTTCCAATTCTGATAATATTCAGCGAAGTCAAATTTTCTTTAGGCGTACGCGTTTCTAAATCAATATTTACTAAAGCATCAAGTTCATTTAGCACAATATCAATATTGTCCGGACCAATTCCTGTAGAAATTACAGAAATACGTTTTCCTTTGTAAATTCCGGTTTGTGTTTTAAATTCTCTTTTTTGAGTAGAAAATTCTATTTTTTCAAAAAACTGAGTGATTTTTTCTACTCTGTTTTGGTCTCCCACAAAAATAATATCATGGGCTATATTTTCAGGACGAAGATTTAAGTGGTAAACACTTCCGTCTGGATTAAGTATTAATTCTGAGTTTTGTATCATTTTTTTTTAAGATGCTAAGGTTCTAAGATGCTAAGGTTCTGAGTTTTTTTGTTTCAAGTTTCAAGTTTCAGGTTGGAGTAACTTGAAACGTTAAACTTGAAACCAGAAACTTTCTTTAGCCTCCTACACGTTTCGTTTTAAATCCTTTTTCTTTTAAAATTGCCATAATCTTGTCACGATAATCGCCTTGAATAATGATTGAAGCATCTTTAAAAGTACCACCAACACTTAATTTTGTTTTAATTTCTTTGGCAAGAACTTTAAAATCTTCATCAGATCCTTCATAACCTTCAATAATTGTAGTGGCTTTTCCTTTTCGTTTTTCGAATTTACAGATTATCGGTTCTTTTTGTACGTATAATACATGTTCTTCTGCCTGGATTTCCTCAGGTTCGTTTGATTCAACGTGATCTGGAAATAAGTTTTTTAATTGATCTTTAAAGTCCATAAAATTTTTATTCTAAAAAATAAATTCCAACTATAAAAGTATTTAAAAATTAAATTCCAAACTCCAATAAAGCTTGGAATTTGGAATTTTAATATTGAAATTTATTTAAGTTTTTATTTTTTGATTAAACCTAAATCTACTAAACGTTCGTATAAATAATCTCCCGCTGTAATATCTTCAAATTTCTTAGGGTTTTCAGCGTCAATGCAGTTTTCAAGACAATCCAAACGCATATCGCTTACTGGGTGCATGAAAAATGGAATTGAATAACGTGAAGTTCCCCATAATTCTCTCGGTGGATTTACCACTTGGTGAATTGTTGATTTTAGTTTGTTGTTAGTATGTCTTGACAACATGTCACCAACGTTGATTACTAATTCATCATCTGCTGCGATAGCATCAATCCATTCGCCGTCATGATTTTGAACTTGCAATCCTTTTCCTTGAGCACCCATTAAAAGTGTAATCAAGTTGATATCACCGTGAGCTGCCGCTCTAATAGCGTTTTCTGGCTCAGTAGTAATAGGTGGGTAGTGAATTGGTCTTAAAATTGAATTTCCGTCTTTTGCGTAGTTATCAAAATAAAATTCATCTAAACCTAAATGCAAAGCTAAAGCTCTAAGAACATAAACTCCAGTTTTTTCAAGCATTTGGTAAGCTTCTTTACCAATTACATTAAAACGTGGCAACTCTTTTACTTCAACGTTTTCTGGATATTCTGACGCGTATTTTGAATCTGCATCAACATACTGGCCAAAATGCCAAAACTCTTTCAAATCTCCCTCTTTGCGTCCTTTAGCATGTTCTTTTCCAAAAGAGACATAACCTCTTTGTCCGCCAATACCAGGAATTTCATAATTATGCTTAGTTTCTATTGGCAAAGCGAAAAATTTTCTAATTTCGCTATAAAGCTCGTCTACTAATTGGTCGTCAAGAAAATGACCTTTTAAGGCTACGAAGCCAATGTTTTCAAATGCACTGCCGATTTCATTTACAAATTTTTGTTTACGTTTCGGGTCGTCCGAAAGGAAATCACGTAAGTCTACACTAGGAATGTTTTGCATACTTTACATTTTTTATTTTAAAGATGAAAGGTGTCGAAAAACCTTTCAGTAACAAAGGTAGAGAATATTTTAGAATTGAATTTTAAAAGTTATATTAAAATTGAAATATTATAACAAAAACTAATTAAATTGTTATATTTTTCTATATTTGAAACACTAAAAAAAACTAACCCGATGATCTTTTACAGACAGAATCTGACCGACACTCAATTACTAGATTTATATAAAAAAATTCTCAAACCTCGATTAATCGAAGAAAAAATGCTGATCCTGATTCGTCAAGGAAAAGTTTCAAAATGGTTCTCCGGAATAGGGCAGGAAGCAATTGCGGTGGGCGTTACAGCCGTTTTGGACGAATCTGAATACGTATTGCCAATGCACCGAAATCTTGGTGTTTTTACAACCAGAAACATTCCACTTTACCGCTTATTCTCGCAATGGCAAGGGAAAGCGAATGGTTTTACTAAAGGACGAGATCGCAGTTTTCACTTTGGAACTCAAGAATATAAAATAATCGGAATGATTTCGCATCTGGGTCCGCAATTAGGTATCGCAGACGGAATCGCATTAGCTGATAAACTTCAGAATAACAAAAAAGTAACTGCCGTTTTTACTGGAGAAGGCGCAACCAGCGAAGGAGATTTTCACGAAGCGTTGAATATTGCAGCAGTTTGGAAATTGCCTGTAATGTTTGTTATTGAAAATAATGGTTACGGACTTTCGACACCAACAAATGAACAATATTTATGTAAAAACCTTGCCGATAAAGGTATAGGCTACGGTATTGAAAGTCATATTATTGACGGAAATAACATACTTGACGTTTACAATAAACTTGCTGAATTAAAAGAGCAAATGCAGCGTGATCCGCATCCTGTTTTATTGGAATTTAAAACATTCAGAATGCGCGGGCATGAAGAGGCGAGTGGAACAAAATATGTTCCGCAGGAATTAATGGACGAATGGGCTGCGAAAGATCCTGTGACAAATTATCGTAATTATTTGACTGAAAAGGGAATTTTAACCGCTGAATTTGACGAACAACTTCATGCTGAAATCAAACAGGAAATTGATGAAAATTTGGCTATTGCAAATGCTGAACCTGAAATTGTTCCAACTTAC
This sequence comes from Flavobacterium sp. LHD-80, assembly GCF_030929605.1. Taxonomy (GTDB): domain Bacteria; phylum Bacteroidota; class Bacteroidia; order Flavobacteriales; family Flavobacteriaceae; genus Flavobacterium. Next base: position 192,825 of record NZ_JAVFVS010000013.1, on the reverse strand, counting down.
AGCGGAGAATTAGATGATGTTTATAAAGATTTTGAATATGAGGAATATACTCATGGCGAAGAAGTAAAAAACATTCGCTTTATCGATGCCATCCGAAATGGTTTAGAACAATCGATGTGGCGTAATAAAAACTTAGTCATTATGGGGCAAGACATTGCCGAATATGGCGGTGCATTTAAAATTACAGAAGGCTTTGTTGATGCTTTTGGTAAGGATCGAGTGCGTAATACACCTATTTGTGAAAGCGCCGTAGTTTCAACCGGAATGGGATTATCAATTAACGGTTATAAAGCGATCGTAGAAATGCAATTTGCTGATTTTGTTTCAACAGGATTTAATCCAATCGTGAATTTATTGGCAAAATCACATTATCGTTGGGGCGAAAAAGCTGATGTTGTAGTTCGCATGCCTTGCGGTGGCGGTACTCAGGCAGGACCTTTCCACTCGCAAACAAACGAAGCTTGGTTTACCAAAACCCCAGGATTAAAAGTAGTATACCCAGCGTTTCCTTATGACGCAAAAGGTTTGTTGAATTCTTCAATTAATGATCCAAATCCGGTTTTGTTTTTCGAACATAAACAATTGTATCGCAGCATTTATCAAGATGTTCCGACAGATTATTATACTATTCCGTTAGGAAAAGCTGCAGTTTTAAAAGAAGGGAATGCAGTAACTATTATTGCCTTTGGAGCGCCAGTTCACTGGGCTTTAGAGACATTAGCCAATAATCCACAAATAGATGCCGATTTAATTGATTTAAGAACGCTTCAGCCTTTAGATACAGAAACTATTTTTGAATCGGTTAAAAAGACCGGAAAAGTCATTATTTATCAGGAAGACACTATGTTTGGTGGAATTGCAAGCGATATTTCGGCTTTAATCATGGAAGAATGTTTCGAATTTCTTGATGGTCCAGTAAAAAGAGTAGCTAGTTTAGATTCGCCAATTCCGTTTACAAAAGCATTAGAAGATCAGTTTTTAGCAAAAAATCGTTTTGAAGAAGTTCTTTTCGATTTGTTGAAATATTAATCACAAAAGACTTACCGTTTTAAAGAAATAACATTTTTTCTATCTTTAAATCGAATAAAAACACAAGAATTGAACACAATCTTGTCATTTCGAGGAACGAGAAATCTCCACGAGAAGCTCGACAAAGATTGGAGAAGGTCTGTAGTTTTTTCGCCCAGTTTGTCATTTCGACGGAGGAGAAATCTCCACAAGAAGCTCGACAAAGATGGATTATTATTACGGAGTTACTTGCGAAGATTTCTCCTCCGTCGAAATGACAAACGGTAAATAATTTATATTTAAAAGAGTTAATTATTTAGTTTCTAATTCAAACAACTGCACTTGATTTTTCAAACGATCAATCAACAAATTCATCATTCGCTTATTTAAACTCGATGAATTCTGAATATACGTTTCATATTCGTCAATTGTAAAAAGCGCAATTACAATTCCTTTTAAAGAATTTCGGAATTTAATATCTTTTTGAATGGAATTTTCAATTGTCTGAAGTTTCTTTTCTACCGAATAGGAATAAAAATCGGCTTTGTTTTTATTGACGTAATTTATGAAAACCGCAATAAATAAATCATTTTGCAGTTTTAAAATAGGTCTGATGGTTTGATTTTGAAACAATTCGTCTGCCGAAGACTGAGCACTGACAGTTCCTAAAGTTTCACCTCTAAATTCTCTTAAAAAATTATCTCTGTCTGCCATGTTTTTTCTTTAAATTTAGAAAAAATTAGAATACAAAATTTAAATTGAGAAGTTAGTTAGTTAACAAAATTTAAGTTTAATTGTTTAAAAGTACTATTAGTATTTATATGATTTTAAAAATTTATCTATGAATAAAAACTCTTTTCTTTTTCTTCTTTTTATCATGATTTCTGTTATTTCTTGCAATTCAAAAGAAAACAAAACTGATTATCAAGAAATCGTTTATCGCGCCGTAAATCAAAAAGACACTGCTTTTTTGACCATCAAAATCAATGATAAACGTTTTTATGGACGCTACGAAATTCTTTATCATCAACTTGGAAAAGATTCGGGCGATGTAAGGGGAGATCTAAAAGGAGATACGTTAAGAGGTGATTTTCATTTTATTTCTAACGGAGGAAGCTGGAAGAGAGTTCCATTAGCTTTGCTGAAAAAGGACAAGAAATTAGTTTTAGGAAACGGTGTAGTTGGAACTTATATGAATCTTCCTTGCTTTATTCAAGGAACATTAAATTATAATCAACCGAAGTTTGTTTTTGAAGAGGTTGGGAAATAGTTTTCAGTCGCAGTCGCAGTTTTCAGGTTGACTTAACCGCAAAGAACGCAAGGTTTTCTTATGCAATTAAATAAAACGCAAGGTTCGCAAAGCTTTATGTAAAAAACTTTGCGAACCTTGCGTAAATCTTTGCGTCTTTACGGTTAAATGACTTAACCGCAAGGAGCGTAAGGTTTTCTTATACAATTAAAATAAAACGCAAGGTTCGTAAAGCTTTATGTAAAAACTTTGCGAACCTTGCGTTTGTCTTTGCGCTCTTTGCGGTTAAATATTTATTCTAAGCTTCCAATTTTAGAAGGCAATTCAAATATTTCAAGATCAAAATATTCTACAGAGGCCATAACATGGTCAAAAATATCAGACATTATATATTCGTAATTTGCCCAGCGTTTATCACTTGAAAATGCATAAATTTCTAAAGGAACTCCGTGTGCAGTTGACTGCAGCTGACGGCACATAATATGCATATCTTTATTCAGTCCTGGATGCGTTATAAGATATTGCATAATATACTTTCTGAACAAACCTAAATTGGTCATATTTCGACCGTTAAGGGCAAGTGTTTTATCAACTCCTCTAAGATCATTGTATTTTTCAATTTCTGCTTGTCTTGAATCTATATAAGAAGAGATCAGCTGGACTTTTTTCATTTGAGCTAAATCTTCATCATTTAAGAATCTGATCGTGCTGCTTTTTATTAAAACATGTCTTTTGATTCGGCGTCCGGCTGATTTTTGCATACCACGCCAATTTTGGAACGAATCTGAACTTAATGCGTAAGTTGGAATTGTCGTGATCGTATTATCAAAATTTCGAACTTTTACCGTCGTTAAATTGATTTCGATTACATCTCCGTCGGCACCAAATTTGTCCATTGTAATCCAATCACCAATTCGAACCATATCGTTAATAGCCACTTGAACACTTGAAACAAATCCTAGAATTGTATCTCTAAAAATCAAGATAATAATAGCCGAAAGCGTTCCTAGAATAGTCAGCAATTCGCCTTTTTTTATTCCGAATAAAGTTGAAATAATAAGCGCAACTCCAAAAATCCAAAGCACAATCATGATAACCTGAACGAAACTATCGATAGGTTTGTCACTGTATTCAGGCTTTTGCTTTAAATAATCTCGAAGCGAATTAAAAATAGTACGAACAATCCATAATCCCAGCAAAACAATATAAACACCAACTATTTTCCCGAAGATCGATTCCCAATATTCGTATTTGTCCAAAATAACCGGAACCGCTTTATAAATAAAGAAAAACGGAATTAAATAAGCCGTATATCGAGTAGTTTTGTTCTGAATTAAATAATCGTCAAACTTGGTTTTAGTACGTTGCGCGAAAACTGCCGTCAGAGTAACTAAAACAAATTTAGCGGCATAATAAATAATATAAGCTAATACCACCAAAATGGCAATATTGAAAATAAGACTGGTATAAGACGCGACATTACGACTCATTCCCCAATCTCTAAAAATCGGATATAAAAAATTAAATATTTTATCCAAAAGCTTATGCATTTGCTTTATTTTCTAAATATTTTTTCTCGATGTAAAATGTTCCAAACGGAATAAGAGAAGCAATCAAGATGATTCCGAACGTTTTTAAATCCCAATTCATTGATTTTTTTAATAAAAAAGCAAGAATAATGTATCCGATAAACAAAACACCGTGTGTCATTCCTAATGGACGCAGTAATGTATGATAAAGTTCAGGGTTATTGGTTTTGATAATAAGCATATTTGCAAATAATACTAAATATGATATCCCTTCTAAAATGGCAGTAACTTTAAAAATCTTGAGCATGTATATGTATTTTTTGAATTTATGAAGCAAAATTAAGTATTAGGATTGGTTTTTAAGTTATGTGTCAGAAAAGTAATTTATTTTTACAGTCTTAAACTTTGATAATGAGCAAACGCGATTTAAAAAAATATTTAGCCGAATTGAGTAAAGAACAGCTAGAAGAACAGCTTATTGAGTTGTATGAAAAATTTGTTCCTGTAAAAACGTATTATGATTTTGTTTTTAATCCGAAAGAAGACAAACTTTTACAGGAATCAAAGGTTAAAATCTCTCACGAATATTTTCCAATTAAAAAGCCAACTGCAAAATGGCGCCCGAAAGCAAAAATGCGCCGTTCTGTTGCTCAAAAAATCATTAAACATTTTATTTCGCTCGGTGTTGATTCGTTCGTAATTGCTGATTTAATGCTTTATAACATCGAAATAGCCCAAACTTACTCTTCTCAAAATTTTGTAAAGCAGGAATTGTTTTACAAAAGCATGTTTAATTCATTTGAGCAGGCAGTGAATTTTTTAATTTCTCACGGAATTTTAAATGAATATAAAGCAAGAATTAGTGCAATTCATGAGCAGACTGTTGAACAAAAATGGAAAAATAAGTACGATTTTGAATCTATTTTAGACAAAATCGACCTTTAAATGCACTTCTCATAAAAAATCTTTATTTAAAAAAAACATTTATTTTAAGTTAAATTACGATGAATAACTGTTTTTTCGGTGTATTTTTGCAAAAATCCAAAAATAAACAATGTCTCAAAACACTTTAGAAATAGAAAGAGAAGAAAAAAAAGAACTTTATGCGTACCAAAAAGGTGATATTGATGCCATTTTTGACCGCTTAGACAATGCTCCTCAAAAACACCATTTATTGTATCAATTGCCTACTGGTGGAGGAAAAACTGTAATATTCTCAGAAATTGTGCGTCGTTATTTATCTAATAATGACAAAAAAGTGGTTGTTTTAACACACCGTATCGAACTTTGCAAGCAAACGTCAAAAATGCTGAAAGGCTTTGGTGTAAGCAATAAAATAATCAACAGTAAGGTAAAAGAACTTCCTGATCAAAATGATTATTCTTGTTTCGTAGCAATGGTTGAGACTTTAAAAAACCGTATTAATGATGAGAAACTTCATCTTGATAATATTGGTTTGGTGATTATTGACGAGGCGCATTACAATTCATTCAGAAAATTATTAAACTCATTCAAGAACGCTTTTATTTTAGGAGTAACAGCAACGCCTTTGAGTTCTAATATCAAATTGCCAATGCATCAAAGTTATGATGAATTAATCGTTGGTGATACAATTGGTTCGTTGATTGACAAAGGATTTTTGGCTAGAGCAACAACATATAGCTATGATGTAGGTTTGACTTCATTAAAAGTGGGTATCAACGGTGATTATACGGTAAAATCATCTGATGATTTGTATACCAATACTTTAATGCAAGAAAAATTGCTTCATGCGTATACAGAACGTTCTTTGGGTAAAAAGACTTTGATTTTCAATAACGGTATTCATACATCATTATATGTATATGATACGTTTAGAGAAGCGGGTTATGATATTAGACACCTTGATAATACAAGTAGTTCTGAAGAACGTAAAGATATTTTGGCATGGTTTAAGAAAACTCCAGATGCTATTTTGACTTCGGTTGGAATTTTGACAACAGGATTTGATGAGCCAACTGTTGAAACTATTATTTTGAACAGAGCGACAAAATCGTTGACATTGTATTTCCAGATGATTGGTCGTGGATCTCGTAAATTACCTGGAAAAGATGAGTTTACAGTTATCGATTTAGGAAACAATGCAGCTCGTTTTGGGTTGTGGAGCGAGCCGGTAAACTGGCAGCACATTTTTAAATCTCCAGAGTTTTATCTTGAGAATTTAAGAGACGACACTGAAATCGAAATGTTCTTTAAATATAGCATGCCACCAGAATTGCGAGCAAAATTCAGCAAAACTGCCGATGTTACTTTTGATGTTGATGAAGAACATAAATTGGCAATCAAGCAAAATTTACGTTCGAAAATTGTTTTGGATAAATCATTGGAACAACACGCATCGATGTGTGTAGATAATACTGAAACGCTGCAGGAAGCTAAATCATTAGGAAAAGAGCTTGATGATGATATCGAATGCCGTATCAAACGTTATGCAAAATGTTTAAGCCAATGCAGTAAAAATTACCGTGAATGGCTAATTGATGATTATAAAAAGAACATGACTTTATTGATCGGTAAAAAATACCGTGAAAAAATCATGAACGAACCAGATTGATTTTAAAAAAGTTTAAAGTTTTAGGTTTCATGTTTCAAGTTGTTGGAATCTAAAACATTATTTATAATTTTAAAGGAGAAATCGCATTTCAGAATAATTCATTTCGAATGTGATTTCTCCTTTTTCGAATTTATTAAGTTTCGGTATAACTTGAAACATGAAACTTAAAACAAAAAAAAAAAAAACTATGTCTAAACAATTCTCAGCATTAGGAGTTTCAGCGCCAATTTTAAAAGCTTTAGGCGAATTAAGCATTGTTGAACCAACAGAAATTCAGCAAAAAACAATTCCGCTGCTTTTAGCTGAAAAGCATGATGTTGTTGGTTTAGCCAAAACGGGAACAGGAAAAACTGCCGCTTTTGGATTGCCTTTATTGCAATTAATCGATACAGAATCACCTGTGGTTCAAGCCGTAATTTTAGTCCCAACAAGAGAACTTGGACATCAGATTTTTAAAAATTTAGAAGATTTTTCGAAGCACATTCCAAATATTTCAATCGCAGCAACTTGTGGAGGAATTCCAATTAAACCGCAAATTGAGCGCCTTACAAAACCTACACACATTGTTGTAGCAACTCCAGGACGTTTGATTGATTTGATTCAGCGAAAAGCAGTTGATTTAAAAGAGACTCAATTTTTAGTTTTAGACGAAGCCGATGAAATGGTTTCAATTCTAAAAGAAAGTTTAGACGAAATTGTTGCCGAACTTCCAAAAAAACACCGAACTCTTTTGTTCTCTGCAACTTTGCCAGGAACAATCAAACAGCTGATTCAGAATTATTTGAACAAAAATGTAGTTCAAATAAGCGCGAGCATGGAAACAACTGGAAATCAAGGAATTGATCATCAATTTATTGTGGTTGATCCTATTGAAAAACTTGACGTTTTAATGCATTTTTTAAATTCAAGAGAAGGCGAACGAGGTATTATTTTCTGTAAAACTAAAGCTGCTGTAAATAAATTAGCTAAAAACTTGGCTATAAATCGTTTTTCTTCAGGAGCACTTCATGGCAGTTTATCACAGGGAATTCGTGACCGAATTATGGAGCAATTCCGTGAAGGACATATCAATATTTTAATTGCAACTGATCTTGCTGCAAGAGGAATTGATGTAAAAGAGATTTCCTATGTTGTAAATTACCATTTGCCAGATACTTACGAAAATTATGTTCACCGCAGCGGAAGAACAGCAAGAGCAGGAGCAAAGGGCCTTTCGTTAACTGTTTTGCAGGAAGAAGAAGTAATTGAAATTCCTGATTTTGAAAGAGAACTTGGAATTAAATTTACCAAATTTGAGAAACCTTCGGCTTTAAGTATTGAAGAAAATAATACGCTTTTATGGGCAAAACAAATCTTTAAAACAAAGCCAAATCACGATATTTCAGCAGATTTAAAAACTAATGTCAAAACGGTTTTTCATCATTTGACAAAAGACGAATTAATCGAAAAATTACTTGCTAATTATGTCCTGCAGAACAAAATCGATGTAGTTGAAAAACCTGTTAAAAAATTCAAAAAGTAGTAAATCTGACAATTGTCATTGCATATTAAAGTCGTATATTTATAAGGAATTATTTTATAATCCTATTAAATAAACACATATATGAAGATAGTCATAATAGGAGGCGGTTTTGCAGGTATCAACCTTGCTAAAGAGCTTGTAAACCAGCCTCAAATTGAAGTAATCCTCGTTGACAAGAATAATTACAACTTTTTTCCACCACTAATTTATCAGGTTGCAACGGCTTTTTTGGAACCTTCAAGTATAAGTTATCCTTTCAGAAAATTTTTTGCAGGAAAGAAGAATCTGCAATTTCGTTTGGGCGAATTACTTTCTGTAGTTCCAGCTGAAAACAAAATCATTTTAAGCAATGGCGAGTTATCATATGATAAACTTGTTTTTGCTACTGGAGCTGAAACCAGTTATTTTGGTATGGAAAACGTGATGAAAAACGCCATTCCGATGAAAACCTTAAATGACGCCATCGAAATGCGTAATGCATTGCTTAAAAACCTAGAAAAGGCTGCCATTTGCAAAGATATGCGCAAACGTCGTAAACTTTTAACGATTGTTGTTGCCGGAGGTGGACCAACAGGAGTAGAAGTTTCTGGAATGTTTGCCGAAATGCGAAAAAACATTCTGCTGAAAGAATATCCAGAATTAGAAACATCAGCAAGTAATGTTTATTTAGTTGATGGAGGAGATGCACTGCTTTCGCCAATGAGCGAAGCTTCTCAAAAAGATACTTTAGAAGCGCTTACAAAATTGGGTGTTGTTGTTAAATTGCATACACGCGTTACAGATTATGTAAATGATACTGTATTTTTTGAAAATGGAGAAACCATTAAAACAAAAAACTTAATCTGGGCAGCTGGAGTTTCTGCAAAAATATTTGACGGAATTCCGAAAGAAAGCTACGGCCGTGGTAAACGTATGGCCACAGATCAATTCAATAAAGTCAACGGATTAGAAAATATATACGCAATTGGTGATACTGCCATTTTAGCCGGCGATAAAAATTTTCCAGACGGGCATCCGCAAGTGGCGCAAGTTGCGATTCAGCAAGGATTAAATTTGGCACAAAATTTTAAAGCAATGGTTCATAACAAGGCTTTGAAACCATTTAATTATAAAGATAAAGGTTCGATGGCAATCATTGGAAAAAACAAAGCTGTGGTTGATTTACCAAGTCCAAAATGGCATTTCAAAGGTTTTTTTGCTTGGGTAATCTGGCTGTTTATTCACTTAATTTCTTTGATAACTTACAGAAACAGATTGCAAACTTTCTGGAACTGGATGGTGGCTTATTTTGCAAGTGATCAATCTCTTAGAATGATTATTCGACCTGATAAAAGACAACAAAGCGAATAATAAAATTCCAAATTCCAACAAAAAAAGCAGAATCTATTTTTTTAGATTCTGCTTTTTTTATTACTGATCCCAGGATTGGAATTTGATTCCGAAGCAACTAATGAACAACTACCACATCATCTTCAGAGCTGATTTCTACTTTCTTTTTGATGAATTTTTTCCCGATATTCAAAACTATAAAAGCAACAAAAGTTGTGATAGTCATAATAAGCACCATAGGCGCTACAGAATCTTTAACAAAGATTCCAACGGCAAACGATGCAATAGATCCTAAACCCAATTGAATTGCTCCCATTAAAGCTGAGGCGCTACCGGCATTTTTAGCAAATGGAGCCATCGTAAGTCCTGCCGTATTTGGATTTGAAATTCCCAAACAGCCTAAAAACACAAAAAGCATTGCTATAGTTTCATATAATCCTAGTAGATTATTTAAGGAAAGTACAAGAAAAATGATACTAACAATTGATTGTAAAATTAATGCACCAAAAATCATTTGCTCACTTGAAAATTTCTTCAATAAAACTGAATTTAACTGACTGGAACCTATAAAACTAACCGACATAAAAGCGAAAATCCAACCGTAAGTTTTAGCATCAACATGGTAAATATCCATAAAAATGATAGGTGAGGCCGCTACATATGTAAATAATCCCGAAAAAGCAATTGCTCCCGTAAATGCATAAGTGAAAAATTGAGGCTCTTTTAGGACTTTTAAAAAGTTCGAAATAATAGGTTTTGGTTTTAACGATATCGAAGCGTCTGGTTTATAACTATTTGGCAAGCCAATTTGAGACGCGAGTAAAATAGAAATCCCCATAAACATTAAGATAACGAACACGGTATGCCAGCCGTAATCTTGTGTAACATAACCACCAATCGTTGGCGCAAGCATTGGCGAAAGCCCAAGAACAAGCATTAAAAGAGAAAATACTTTCGGAATATCTTTTACAGGAAAAAGATCACGTACCATAGCTACAGAAGCTACGGTTGCTGCACAACTTCCAATTGCTTGAATAAATCGCAACAAAATAAACGAATCAATATCAGTCACATAAGCACAGCCTAAAGACGCTAATATATAAACCATCAAACCCATAAATAAAGGCTTTTTTCGTCCAAAACGGTCTAATAATGGTCCATAAAGTAATTGTCCGGCAGAAATTCCAATAAAATAACTCGACAAACTCATTGAAACTTTAGCAACAGTTGTGTTCAAATCTTTGGCAATATCAGAGAAACCAGGTAAATACATATCGATTGAAAACGGGCCAAGCGCAGTTAAAGAACCTAAAATCAGGATAAGTTTGATGTATTTTTTTGTTGTCATTTTCTTAAAAAACTGCTTTTAATTCAAATTATCAATTAATATTTAGTATCTTGTTAGATATAATAACATTTTTACATAAAAAATGAAAATTATGTAAGTTTTCAGAAATGTTTTGAAACTTTAACCACAAAATTTAAATTATGAAAAAAATCATTTTATTATTAGCGCTTATTTTTACAACAATTTCATTTGCTCAAACTATTACATCAAAACAAGAAGATGCAAATGTAGAACAATACGAACTTCTAAAAAAAGTAAATGAATATTATCCAGACATTACATTAAACAAAACGGTTACAAATTTTTATGCTGATGGAAATATTATTGATACACAACAGCAATTTGATTTAAAAGGAACAAAATTTTCAAGTTATAAATTAGGTATTGAACCAGGAAATAAAAAATTATTATTTGAATACGTTTCAGATGAAACGGGAAAAGTTTTTGGCGATGTACAGCTTTTCAAAGGAAATGTTTTAAGAACGACATTTACAGATAAAACGAATCAAATCGAAATCTCACTTAACGGAAAATCCGTTTATTTGAAAAAATTAAATTAAATTTTCAAATACAAGAAATTTGAAGCATCATATATATTGTGATGCTTTTTTATTTAGTATTTTTCAAACGCTCATAAATCGCATATTTGGCAAAAAAGATTTTATTTTTTCAAATACGCGATTTTTAGTTCAAAATTAAATCTGGTATGAATGTACTGTATTGAATCAAAATTTGAATATTTTAAAAAAAACAAAATAAGTTTTCAAATAGGAGAATGACAGTACACAATATGTCAATTAGAAGATTTAGATGAAATGAAAAATATACCAAATTGTATGTTACGTCTTGTGCTTTCATAGATAATGCTTTTTAACTATAATTTATATTATGTAAAATAGAAATTATTAAAAAGTACTATACTCCAAGATTGCTTATAGAATTCTACCGAACGTTCTTAAATTACAAACACCTATAACATCATATTTGGAATTATTGGACTTCCACTTCTGTAAAATCTTACAGATATTTTTTTTTACAATGTTTAAAACCAAATAATTGTGAAATAAAAAAGATTAAAAAAGTATTTTAAAGCCTTGAATCTGCTAAATCTTAACATTTCTTTAAAATATTCAGATTCTAGCCAAGATGCTTTCATTGTAAGACTTTATTTTATTATTTTTACATTCGATACTTTAAAAAAATTATCAAACGTATGAATACAATTGCTGAGCATATTGCAGATTTTTTAAAAGAATACCCGCCATTTAATAATTTGACTTTTCAGGAATTATCTGATATTGCAAGCAATATCCGTGTACTTAATTTAGAAAAACATACAGTATTGTTTCAAAATAACGATACACTTCATGATAGTTTTTATGTAGTAGCTTCTGGCGTTATCAATTTAACCACAATTGCTGATGCTGAAGAAACCATTATCAATAAATGTCATGAGGGCGATATTTTTGGATTAAGACCTTTCTTCGCCAAGAATAATTATATGATGACGGCAAAAGCACGTGAAGAAAGCATTATATATGCAATTCCTATCGCTGTTTTTAGACCTTTTGTGGCTAATAATTCTGATGTACTAAACTTCTTGCTGGAAAGTTTTGCTACAAATTCAAGACACACAAAAGACAGCGTTAATTCTAACGGAAAAATGATTTCTGATACTTCTTTTTATGTTGATCAGCAATCAGAAATGCAATATATTCAGTCACTTAACTATAACAATTCACCTTTAACAACTGAAGCGACTCATATTGTTAAAGATGTGGCGATTTTAATGACTGAGGCTATGGTTGACAATATTATTGTTTGTGGCGAAAAAAACCGCCCAATTGGTATTGTTACCGCTACAGATTTGGCTTCCAAAATTGCTACTGGCCGCTATCCTATTACAGAATCTATTGACAAGATCATGTCGTCGCCTGTAGTAACGGTAATTGAAAATGTATCATTGGCCGAAGCGCAGTTACTTATGCTTAAACATAATGTAACTCATTTGTGTGTTACCAAAGATGGCACAAGCAAATCTGCAGTAAAAGGAATTATTTCTGAGCACGATTTAATTGTGGCTCAAGCTAGTAACCCTGGCGTTTTAATTAAAGAAATTAAGCGTTCACAGTTGCCAAAAGACTTAAAACAAATTCGTGATCGCCTTTCTGACTTGATTCAAAATTCGATTCAAAAAAATATTCCTATTTCGCATGTCAGTAATATTGCAAGCGAAATAAATTTAGCAATTATCAAACGTTCTGTCGAATTGTCTATTTTAGATTTAGGCTCACCTCCTGCTCGTTTTGCATGGTTAAGTATTGGAAGTCAAGGGCGTAAAGAACAATTATTGCTAACCGATCAGGATAGTATTTTGATTTTTGAAGATGTTGCTCCGGAAAAATACAGAGAAGTAAAAGATTACTTTTTAAGACTGGCAAAAAGAGCGACCACTATTCTAGAAAAAGTAGGCTATGAATTTTGTCCAAATGGTCATATGGGAAGCAATATGCTTTGGTGTAAGTCATTGACTGACTGGACAAAACAATACAACAGCTGGATGAATACTCCAGGTGAAAACAGTAATGATTTGAGCAGTATTTTCTTTGATTATGAAATCGTTTTTGGTGAACCAAAAATTGAAGAAGTAATCGAAAATGTGATTTTTAAAAATGCTGTCAATAATACTCTATTCTTTGACTTTTTAGGAAATGATGCTTTGAAAAAGAATTCTCCACTGAGTTTTTTCAAAAAATTCATTGTTGAAGAAGAAGGACCGCATAAAACAAAATTTGATATTAAAACACGTGCTTTAATGCCATTAATTGATGCTGCACGTTTATTGATTTTAAATGCTAACATTAAAGGAATCAAGAATACGTATTTAAGATTCAAACAGCTGGCAATAACAGATTCTAAAAATGCTGAGATATATTTAAGTTGTGCCGAAGCTTTTTTAACGCTCTCAAAATTTAGAACTGTTGAAGGATTAAAAAATGATGATTCTGGACAATATATTAATTTAAGAGAAATGTCTAAAACAGACAAAGAAAAGTTAAAAAATGCCTTGACCCCAATGAAAGATCTTGAGGAATTAATTAAGAGTAAATTTCAACTTACACAATTCTCGTAAAATATGCTAGACTGGCTAAAAAATATTAATAAAGAATATCCAGATTTTTGGAAAGATTACCTAAATAAATTCGAAACAAAACCTAATAGATTCGTTGTTTTATCAACAGAAACTTCAGGTTTGAATCCGAATAAGGATGTTATTTTATCTTTGGGTGCTTTTTCAGTAGTTGATGACAGCATTGTAATTAAGGATAATTTTGAATCGGTATTACTGCAATATAAATTTTTGCAGGATAACGGACTTTCAAATGAGTTCATTATTGAAAGCAAAATGAGTAAAATGCAGGAACCAGAAGCATTAGAAGGTTTTATAAATTTTCTGGGAAATGCTATTTTGGTTGGTCATCATATTAATTTTGACATTGAAATGCTTAATTCATCATTAGAACGTCTTGACTGTGGCCGATTAAAAAACGAAGCTCTCGATGTTGATGTAATGTACCGAAAATTAATGGATATTAATGACAAGCAATTCTCGCTGGATGATTTATGTGAAATTTATAAAATCCCGAAAAGCGACAGAAATTCATCTGCAGAAGATGCTTATAGAATTGCGCTTTTGTTTTTGAAATTAAAATCTAGGTTGGGAATTAAGTAAAATACAAGATATTATCAATTGTCAGACTGAGCGGAGTCGAAGTCCCGCAAAGTGATTCAGCATGAGAGACTTCGACTCCGCTCAGTCTGACAAATATCATGAATACTTTTGCAAGACATAAAAAAAAAGCCTCTTAAATTTTTAAGAGGCTTTTTTTTTATCAGAATAAAATCATTAGATTTTTCCTTGTGTAATTTCGTCCACAATTTCTGGATTTAATAATGTAGATGTATCTCCAAAATTAGAGAAATCACCTTCAGCTATTTTACGCAATATTCTACGCATGATTTTTCCAGAACGAGTTTTTGGCAAACCTGATACAAACTGAATTTTATCCAATTTTGCAATTGGCCCAATGTGGTCAGAAATATATTGATTGATCTCTTTAGACAAGTTTTCTTTATTTCTAACTTCTCCAGTTTCTTTCAGAATTACATAACCATATAGTGCATTTCCTTTAATATCGTGTGGGAATCCAACAATAGCAGATTCAGCAACTGCAGGGTGTTCGTTGATTGCATCTTCGATAGGAGCAGTTCCTAAATTGTGACCAGAAACAATCACAACATCATCTACTCTACCTGTAATTCTGTAATATCCAACTTCATCTCTTAATGCGCCATCTCCTGTAAAATATTTTCCAGGGAAAGCTGAGAAATAAGTTTCTTTATAACGATCGTGATTACCCCAAATTGTTCTTGCAATTCCCGGCCAAGGGAATTTAATACACAAACTTCCAACAACCTGATTTCCTTCAATTTCATTACGTTTTTCATCCATCAAAACAGGCTGAATGCCTGGTAATGGCAAAGTAGCGTATGTTGGTTTTGTTGGTGTAACAAAAGCAATTGGAGAAATCATGATTCCACCAGTTTCAGTTTGCCACCAAGTATCTACAACCGGACATCTCTTATCTCCAACGTGGTCATTAAACCAGTGCCAAGCTTCTTCGTTGATTGGTTCTCCAACAGATCCAATAACTTTAAGTGATTTTAGAGGATATTTTTGAATATAATCTAAACTTTCTTTCGCTAATGAACGAATTGCTGTTGGTGCAGTATAAAATTGAGTGATTTTATGTTTTTCGATAATATCCCAAAAACGGCTGAAATCAGGATAAGATGGAACTCCTTCAAAAATTACAGTTGTTCCTCCGTTTAATAACGGTCCGTATAAAATGTATGAATGTCCTGTAATCCAACCAATATCAGCGGTACACCAGAAAATATCATTTTCTTCGTGACTGAAAACATTTTTAAAGGTATAAGCACTGTAAACCATGTAACCGGCTGTAGTGTGAACCATACCTTTTGGCTTACCTGTTGATCCTGAAGTATATAAGATAAACAAAGGATCTTCAGCATCCATAATTTCAGCAACACTGTTATCAAGAGCAGCGTCTAATAATGGCTGTAACCAGATATCACGGCCTTCTTTCATTTTCACTTCTGTTTTAGTTCTTTTAGCAACCAAAACTTTTGTTACTGAAGGACAAGTTTCTAAGGCTTCATCAACAATTCCTTTAAGATCAATTGTTTTGTTTCCTCTATAACCTCCATCAGAAGTAATCACCATTTTACATTCGCAGTCGTTAATTCTTGCAGAAACTGCTGAAGCAGAAAATCCAGCAAAAACAACTGAATGTATTGCTCCAATTCTAGCACAAGCCAAAACTGAAACAGCCAATTCTGGAATCATTGGCAAATAAATACAAACTCTGTCTCCTTTGCGCACGCCTTGCTCACGCAAAACATTCGCCATTTTTGAAACGCGTTCATATAATTCATTATATGTAATATGTAAAGCTTCTTCAGACGGATCATTCGGTTCAAAAATAATCGCTGTTTTCTCGCCTCTTTTGCTTAAATGTCTATCGATACAGTTCTTTGTAATATTAACTTTAGCATCTGTAAACCATTTTACTTCAGCATCGGCCATATTAAAATCAACTACTTTTTCCCATTGTTGGTACCAAGTAAAATTCTCCTCAGCAATTTTACCCCAAAATTTTCTAGGTTCCCTTATTGACTTATTGTAATGTTTAAAATATTGTTCTAAATTTTCAATTTTATAATAACTCATATGTTTCTTGGAATTTTTTTTATAAATGTATTAAATCTCAGTGTATTCTTAAAATTATTTAATTCATAAATTTTGGCAAATAAAAACACATATTAAAAAAAATATCTCTTTTTATTGTGTTTAATACAAAAAAACACTTTTTTACATCAAAAAGCATATTACAAAAAAGGCGCAGCAAATAAATACTGCGCCTTTTTATTTTTAACAATTTCAATAACAATTAATTTTGTAATTAATAGAATTACAATGTCTTTTTTCTATTTTGAAAATAGAAGCATCTTTATTAATTAGAACAGAAATTTCAACAAGTATATCTTTTAAAATATACCCCATTATAAGGGACCAGCATCACTTAACTCATTCTCACAGAAGTTAAGTGAATGCAATATGCATCTATATCTATTATCTTAATAAGTGCTTACTAATTCAAAATATTACAAATCATTGATACAGTGCAAATCCCGCAAAATCCGATTTTGCGGGAATTCCCAATTTTTAATTATCCAATCTTTTTCATTGCAGTCATAGACTCTCTCAACCAAGCCCCTACTTCCTCAATAGGATGTTGACGAATTTCTTTATTTACAGCAATTAATACCGCATTATCAACTCCGTTTGAAGTAGAGAATGGTTTTCCAATAATGTTAGTTTCAACAGTTTTCATGAATTCAGTCAATAATGGCTTACAAGCATGATCAAATAAGTAACATCCGTACTCAGCAGTATCAGAAATTACACGGTTCATTTCAAACAATTTCTTTCTTGCAATAGTATTTGCAATTAATGGCAATTCGTGTAATGACTCATAATATGCTGATTCTTCAATAATTCCAGCTTCTGTCATTGTTTCAAAAGCTAATTCAACACCAGCTTTTACCATTGCAATCATCAATACTCCATTGTCAAAATATTCTTGCTCAGAAATTGGAGCTTCTTGCGGAGCTGTTTTTTCGAAGTTAGTTTCTCCTGTTGCAGCTCTCCATTTCAATAAATTAACATCATCATTAGCCCAGTCGATCATCATCGTTCTTGAGAATTCTCCAGAAATAATATCGTCTTGGTGTTTTTGGAATAACGGACGCATAATGTCTTTCAATTCTTCAGCTAATTCATAAGCTTCAATTTTTGCAGGATTTGATAAACGATCCATCATATTTGTGATACCACCATGTTTCAAAGCTTCAGTGATAGTTTCCCATCCGTACTGAATTAATTTTGAAGCATATGCAGCGTCGATTCCTTTTTCAACCATTTTATCAAAACATAAAATAGATCCAGTTTGCAATAATCCGCAAAGGATTGTTTGCTCACCCATTAAATCTGATTTTACTTCAGCTACGAAAGATGATTTTAAAACCCCTGCTTTGTGACCTCCAGTTGCTACAGCATAAGCTTTTGCTTGATCTAAACCAAATCCGTTTGGATCATTTTCTGGGTGAACAGCGATAAGAGTTGGTACACCAAATCCTCTTTTATATTCCTCACGAACCTCAGAACCAGGACATTTTGGAGCACACATAATTACTGTAATATCTTTGCGAATCTGCATTCCTTCTTCAACAATGTTGAATCCGTGAGAATATGCTAGCGTCGATCCTTGTTTCATTAATGGCATAATTGCAGTAACTACAGCAGTATGTTGTTTGTCTGGAGTTAAATTACACACTAAATCAGCAGTTGGAATCAATTCTTCATACGTTCCTACTTTAAATCCATTTTCAGTTGCATTTTTATATGAAGCTCTTTTTTCAGCAATTGCATCTGCACGCAATGCATAAGAAATATCTAAACCTGAATCTCTCATGTTTAAACCTTGATTCAAACCTTGTGCACCACAACCTACGATAACAACTTTTTTCCCTGCTAAAGCTGCGATTCCATCTGCAAATTCTGATTGCTCCATAAATTCGCAAACTCCTAGTTGCTCTAATTGTAATCTAAGTGGTAATGTGTTGAAATAATTTGCCATTTTTTTTTATTTAATGAATTGTGTAATTTAATAATTGATTTAATATATAACTGTGAATGATATTATTTGAAAGTCTCTAACAACGTTGAAATCTCCATTTTTTCTTTAGAAACTGAAATTCTTCCCGAACGTACAAACTGCATAATACCGTAAGGTTTGAATTTTGCGTACAATTCTTCAATTTCAGAACGTCTTCCAGATTTTGAAATCACAAAAAAATCACGAGAAACCGTTACAATTGTAGACTGGCTTTCTTTGATGATATTTTGAATTTGTTTTTCGTCAAACAATAAATTTGAAGCAATTTTAAACAAGGCATTTTCAAGATAAATTGTCTCTTCATCTGTATGATAAAATGCTTTTATAACCTCAATTTGTTTTTCAATTTGTCCAACAATATTCTGAACCCATTTTTCTGTAGTATTTACTACAATAATAAATCTTGAAACATTCTCTATTTCTGATTCAGAAACATTTAGACTTAATATATTAATGTGACGCTTTAAGAATATTCCCGATATTCTATTCAACAATCCAACATTATTTTCTGAGTATACCGATATGGTAAATGTTTTATCTTCCATTTTTTTTAGTTTTTTTTTGTTTCAAGTTTCAGGTTTCACGTTCTGCTGAGAACGTGAAACCTGAAACTTGAAACTTGAAACCTTTTTCTTAGCTTAATCTAATTTCTGAAACACATGCTCCTGTTGGAATCATTGGGAAAACGTTGTTTTCCTTTTCCACCATGACTTCTAGGAAGTACGATTCTTTCGAAGCCAGCATTTCTGCAACAGCTTCATCTAAATCTTCACGTTGCGTTACTTTTTTAGATTTAATATGATACCCTTCAGCAATTGCAACAAAATTTGGATTAATCATTTTTGTTGATGCATATCGATTGTCAAAAAACAATTCCTGCCATTGACGTACCATTCCTAAAAATTCATTATTCAGAATCACAATCTTTACTGGAACCTGAGTTTGGAAAATTGTCCCTAATTCCTGAATCGTCATCTGAAATCCACCATCACCAATAATCGCTACAACTTCACGCTCTGGTTTACCCATTTTAGCTCCAATTGCAGCTGGAAGCGCAAATCCCATTGTTCCTAATCCGCCAGAAGTAATATTACTTTTTGAAGAATTGAATTTAGCATATCGACACGCAAACATTTGGTGCTGACCAACATCTGAAACGATAATTGCGTCACCTTTTGAATGTTTATTGATCATTTCAATAGTTTCTCCCATTGAAATTCCTTTGCCATTTGTTGGGTTTAATTCTTCTTTAATGACTGTATTAAACTCAACTTCTTGCAATGCCTTAAATTCATTGTGCCATAAATCATGAGATTTAGCATCAATTAAAGGCAATAAAGCTGCTAAAGATTCTTTTACATCACCTAAAACCGCAATTTCAGTTTTAACGTTTTTGTCAATTTCAGCTGGATCAATTTCGAAGTGAATTACTTTTGCTTGTTTCGCATAAGTAGCTAATTTTCCAGTAACACGGTCATCAAAACGCATTCCGAAAGCAATTAAAACATCACATTCATTGGTCAATAAATTTGGACCATAGTTTCCGTGCATTCCAAGCATTCCAACATTTAAAGGATGATCTGTTGGCAAAGCCGATAATCCTAAAATTGTCCAAGCTGCAGGAATTCCTGATTTTTCTACTAAAGCTTTAAATTCTGCTTCTGCCTGCCCTAAAATGATTCCTTGTCCAAAAACAATGAACGGTTTTTTAGCGCTATTGATTAAAGCTGCAGCCTCGGCAACTTTATCTAGTTTTAATTTCGGAACTGGAACATAACTTCTGATGCCAGTACATTTTTCATAACTGTAATCAAATTCGTCAAATTGCGCATTTTTAGTTATATCAATCAAAACTGGACCTGGACGACCAGAACGAGCGATATAAAAAGCTTTTGCAATTATTTCTGGAATTTGAGAAGCTTCAGTAATCTGAAAGTTCCATTTTGTAACCGGAGTTGAAATTCCGATAATATCAGTTTCCTGAAATGCATCAGAACCTAATAAATGTCTTCCAACTTGGCCTGTAATACAGACCATTGGCGTTGAATCGATTTGTGCATCTGCAATTCCAGTAACTAAATTTGTAGCCCCCGGCCCAGAAGTTGCAATTGCAACACCCACTTTTCCAGTAGCTCTCGCATAACCTTGAGCTGCATGCGTTGCTCCTTGTTCGTGACGAACTAAAACATGGTGCAACTGATCCTGGAATTTATATAATTCATCGTAAACCGGCATGATCGCTCCTCCTGGATAACCATAAACCAAGTCTACACCTTCTTCTAACAAACATCTTATAACGGCTTCTGCCCCTGATATTTTCATAGTATATTGTTTTTCAAAAATCAATTTCAATTTTCAATTGACCCTTGATATTATTGTTTTTTAATTAATTATCGGTAACGCAACCTGTAGAAGCGCTTGACACCGATCTAGCGTACTTAAACAAAACTCCTCTGTCAACTTTTAAAGGAGGCTGAACCCAAGCCGCTTTACGAGCAGCGAATTCTTCATCAGATATCTTCAGGTCGATTGTATTTTTCTTAGCATCGATAGCAATTATATCTCCATCTTTTACTAGCGCAATACCACCTCCGTCATATGCTTCTGGTGTAACGTGACCTACCACGAAACCGTGTGAACCTCCGGAGAATCTACCGTCTGTGATTAGTGCACAGGTGCTTCCTAATCCGGCTCCAATAATTGCAGATGTAGGTTTTAGCATTTCAGGCATTCCCGGACCACCTTTTGGTCCACAACCTCTAATGACGACTACATTGCCTGGTTTAATTTTTCCGGCTTCAAGACCTGGAATTACTTCAAATTCTCCTTCAAATACTACTGCTGGACCTTCAAAATATTCTCCTTCTTTTCCGCTGATTTTTGCTACAGCTCCTTCAGAAGCAAGATTTCCGTATAAAACCTGAATATTTCCAGTTGGTTTTAACGCTTTTTGAATTTCGTGAATTACTTCTTGTCCATCTTGTAAATCTGGAGTAGAAGCTAAGTTTTCAGCAACCGTTTTTCCTGTTACAGTCAAACAATCTCCGTGAATAAGTCCAACTTTTAATAAATATTTCATTACTGATGGAATACCTCCAACTTCATGAATATCTTCCATCATATATTTACCACTTGGTTTCATGTCAGCAAGAACAGGTGTTCTGTCATTGATTGCCTGAAAATCATCCAAAGTGATTGTTATTCCAACTGAGTGAGCCATTGCAATTAAGTGCATAACTGCATTTGTAGAACCTCCTAAAACTGCTACAATTGTAATAGCATTTTCAAAAGCCTTGCGAGTCATGATATCTCTTGGCTTAATATCTTTTTCTAATAAAATTTTAATCGCAGCTCCAGCAGCAAGACATTCGTCTCTTTTTTCCTGACTCAAAGCAGGATTTGAAGAGCTGTATGGCAAACTCATTCCTAATGCTTCGATTGCAGAAGACATAGTGTTTGCAGTATACATACCACCACAAGCTCCAGCACCTGGACAAGCATTTTTAATAACTCCTTTAAAATCTTCCGGAGTGATTTCTCCTTTTACTTTTTTTCCTAAAGCTTCAAAAGCAGAAACGATATTCAAAGATTCACCTTTCCATTTTCCAGAATGAATTGAACCTCCGTAAACCATCATCGACGGACGATTTAATCTTCCCATTGCGATTAACGCTCCAGGCATATTTTTATCACAGCCAGGAATTGCAATAATACTATCGTACCATTGTGCTCCTGCAACTGTTTCAA
The DNA here is from genome assembly GCF_030929605.1 of Flavobacterium sp. LHD-80. Taxonomy (GTDB): domain Bacteria; phylum Bacteroidota; class Bacteroidia; order Flavobacteriales; family Flavobacteriaceae; genus Flavobacterium. The sequence goes on along the minus strand of NZ_JAVFVS010000013.1, from coordinate 170,677 downwards.
TAGAATCTGCAATTACATCACGAGAAACTAATGAATAACGCATTCCTTCAGTTCCGTTTGAAATTCCGTCACTAACACCAATAGTATTAAAAATAAGTCCGACAAGATCTGCATCCCAAACACCTTTTTTAACATCTTTTGCTAAATCATTCAAGTGCATGTTGCAAGTGTTACCATCGTAACCCATGCTCACAATTCCAACTTGTGCTTTTTTCAGATCTTCTTCAGTTAAACCAATACCGTATAACATAGCTTGCGCCGCAGGCTGTGTCTGATCTTGAGTGATGGTCTTGCTGTACTTATTTAATTCCATTATGTATTATTTTATTTTAATTTTTGTTCAAAAAAAAACCTTCCAGTATTTGGAAGGTTTATAATATAGTCTTTCAATTATATTTATACCATTCCTGACGCAGATGTGCTAATCACATTGACAACAACGACAGAAGAAATAATAATAATTGAGATTTGCATCTTTTCTATTTTTTAGTGACACAAAAGTATAAAAACTTTAATGACTAAAAAAATAAAATCTCAACATTTTAAAGACTTCTTGTTATTTCTTCTACGTTTTAACAAAAAATATTAAACAATTGTCGATTGTCCAATACTTACATTGTCATTATTAAAATAAAGCAGATCATCTTTGCTGAAAATAAAATTAGAAACAAACTCCCCTACTTCATTTGTACCGAATTTTGAATCTGGTTTTAAATCAACCGTCACTACTTTAAATTCTATTGCTTTTTCTACCGCTTTATAAATTACATTAGCTTCTTTAGTTAATCCAAAATGTTCTAACAAAAGTGCTGCTGCCAAAATCGATGCAATCGGATTAGCAATGTTTTTTCCTTTTGCCTGCGGATATGATCCGTGAATTGGCTCAAACAAAGCATTTTTTTCTCCTAAAGATATTGATGGCAACAAACCAATTGATCCTGTTATTACACTTGCTTCATCAGATAAAATATCTCCAAACAAATTCTCTGTCAAAATCACATCAAATTGTTTTGGATTTAAGATGATTTGCATGGCTGCATTATCAACAAACAAAAAGTCTAAAGCAACATCTGGATAACTTTCGCCCACTTTCTGAACAACTTTTCTCCATAATCTTGAGGTTTCTAAAACATTTGCTTTATCTACCAATGTTAGCTTTTTGCGTCTTTTTTGTGCCGATTTAAAAGCCAAATGCGTAATTCTAGTAATTTCTTCTTCTGAATATTCACATAAATCTGAAGCGTGCGTTCCTTCATCGTTAAGTGTTTTTGCTCCAAAATAAGCTCCACCAGTTAATTCTCTAAAAATTGTAAAATCAGCACCTTCAATAATTTCTCTTTTTAAAGGAGATGATTCGATTAACGCTTTATAAGGTTTAATTGGACGAACATTCGCAAACAAACCAAGTTCTTTACGAAGTTTCAACAAACCTTGCTCAGGACGAACTTTCGCATTCGGGTTGTTATCATATTTTGGATCACCAATCGCACCAAGCAAAACTGCATCTGTATTCAAACAAAGATTAAGCGTTTGTTCCGGGAGCGGATTTCCTGTTTTATCAATTGCAACTGCACCCATAAGTGCTTCTTCAAAAACAAATTCATGATTGTACACCTCGCCAATTGCATATAATGCTTTTTTGGCTTGTAAAATTACTTCTGGTCCAATTCCGTCTCCTGGTAAAACTGCTATTTTCAAATTCATAACGTCTCGTTCTTTATGATTTAAATCTTTATTTTTTTCTTTCCTCTTTGTTCTATTTTCTTTCTTCTAATGAACTAGCTTCTGATCAATTCTCCCTGAATTTTTGAAGCTTCGATAATTTGATGAATATCAGCATCGACAACTTCTTTTTTAATATCAGCGAATTTCAAAAACTCGATATATACAATGTCTAATTGTACTTTTGTAAGCTCGTAACCAACTTTTTTAGCTCGGTAAGCTAAAGCAGCTCTTCCGCTTCTTGCAGTCAAAATAATTGACGATTCGTTTACACCAACATCCAGTGGGTCCATGATTTCGTAAGTGGCTCTGTTTTTGATAACACCATCTTGGTGAATTCCAGAACTGTGTGCAAAAGCATTTGCTCCTACGATTGCTTTGTTAGGCTGCACGATCATTCCCATACTTTCAGAAACTAAACGGCTCATTTCGTTCAATTCTCTAGTGTTGATATTGGTATCTAAATTTAAGTACGGATGCTGTTTGAAAATCATTACCACTTCTTCAAGTGCTGTATTTCCAGCTCTTTCTCCAATACCGTTAATAGTACATTCAATTTGTCTTGCACCATTTATAGCGCCTGCAATTGAGTTTGCAGTTGCCATTCCTAAATCATTATGACAGTGACATGAAAGGATTACGTTTTCGATTCCTTTTACGTTTTCTTTTAAGTATTTTATTTTTGCTCCGTATTCTTCTGGAAGGCAATATCCTGTTGTATCAGGAATATTTAATACCGTTGCACCAGATTTAATAACTTCTTCGCAAACTTTTGCCAAGAATGCATTATCAGTTCTTCCAGCATCTTCAGCGTAGAATTCAACATCTTCTACATATGATTTTGCGTGAGCTACTGCAAATTTTGCTCTGGCAATAATATCTTCAGGCGTAGTTTGTAATTTGTGGAGGATATGAGATTCTGAGGTTCCGATTCCGGTGTGGATTCTAGGTCTTTTAGCATGCTTTAAGGCAGCTGCAGCAACATCAATGTCGTTTTTCACGGCTCTTGTCAATCCGCAGACGGTTGCATTTTCTACAATTTTACAAATCTCAGAGACCGATAAAAAATCGCCCGGACTTGACACAGGAAATCCTGCTTCGATAATATCAACTCCCATTTTGTCTAGTCGTTCTGCGATAACTAATTTTTGGTTAGTATCTAACTTACATCCTGGAACTTGTTCACCATCGCGCAAAGTGGTGTCAAAAATTTGAACTTTCTCTCTATTCATATTCATTAATTTAATGTAATTTCACATTGTGATAACAAATATATATTGTACTTATGCAGTACGAAATTCATTTTAATGAAATTATACTGTTCATAACACAATTTATACTCGATTAACAACTTAATAATCAATAAGTTACATTATTATTTTTTACAATGGCTAACCATCAAAAAGATTTCTTATTTGTTCTGATTAAATCGCTTTCCAAATCTGAAAAAAGACAATTTAAAATTTTTGCGAGCCGATTAGAAACCAGTTCGAATACAAAATTTATCGAACTTTTTAATATTTTAGACAAATCTGAAACGTATGATGAAAAGCTTATTTTAAAAAGCGGAAGCATCAAAAAAGTTCAGTTATCTAACTTAAAATCATACTTATACAAACAGATTTTAGTCAGCATTCGATTAAATATTCCGAGTCAGAATATTCGTTATCAGTTGCGCGAACAAATTGATTTTGCTGTTATTCTTTATAATAAAGGTTTGTACAAACAGAGTTTAAAAATTCTTGACAAGACAAAACAGCAAGCTTTAGAAAATGATGAAAAATATATGGCGTATGAGATTGTAGAATTCGAAAAACTGATCGAATCGCAATACATTACCCGCAGTATTCAAGGTCGCGCTGACGAATTAGTAATTCAGGCAAAAGAATTGAATTACCGAAATACCATTTCAAGCAAATTATCGAATTTATCGCTTCAGTTATACGGAATCATGTTGAAAACGGGTTACGTAAAAAGTGATGAAGAGTATAAATATATTGACGATTATTTTAACAGACATATTGCAAAACTAGACGAAAGCAAGTTTGGCTTTAGAGAGAAATATTGGTTTTATAATGCCAATTTATGGCGCAGTTTCTTAGTTCAGGATTTCTTGGCAAGTTATAAATTTGCATATAAATGGGTACAGCTCTTTTATGATAACCCAAATATGATTTATCTGAACCCGGTATTTTTCCTAAAAGGGAATCACTATTTTCTCGAATCGCTTTACATGCTCAAATATACTTCGAACTTCAAAAAATATTTGACGCTTTTAGAAGAAACTATCGAAGATCCAAAATTCCCTGTAAATGATAACATTGCATCACTATCATTTCTATATGTTTATAACAATAAGCTGAATCTTCATATTTTGGAGGGAACTTTTGAAGAAAGTGAATATTTGATTCCGGAGATTTTAGAGAAGCTGAAAATTCACAGTGAACATCTTGATGAACATCACGAAATGTTGTTTTTCTATAAAATAGCTTCTATTTATTTCGGAAATGAAAAGTACAACGAATGCATTTTCTACTTAGATAAAATCATCAACAACAAGAACTTAAGTATGCGCGAAGATTTAATGTGTTTCGCCCGACTTTTGTCTTTAATTGCGCATTATGAACTTGGAAAAGATTATTACCTAGAAAATCATCTTAAAAGCACGTATAAGTTCTTGCTAAAAATGAACGACTTGCATGAAGTTCAAAAAGAAATCATTAAATTCCTAAGAAACTTGAATAACTTTTATCCTGCTGATATTAAAAAGGAATTCAAAAAAATGCACGCTCGTTTCGTAGAACTTGAAAAGAACACTTACGAAAAAAGAGCTTTCCTTTATTTAGATATTATTTCTTGGCTTGAAAGTAAAATTGAAAATCGTAAGATTGCTGATATTATTAAGGAAAAAGCGAAGTTGAATAGCCGTTAATTTTCAATTTTAAAAATTCCAAATTCCAATAAAAAAAGCGTAGAAGATTAAATCTTTTACGCTTTTTTTGTCATTTCGATCGAAGGGAGAAATCTTCGCAAGTAACTCCGCTCCTAAAAGTGACAAACTTTGTCGAGCTACTTGCGGAGATTTCTCCTTCGTCGAAATGACATACTTTATCTAAAACATACTCAATACAAATCCGACAGGTTTTTAAAACCTGTCGGATTTACTAAACGCATACAATTCAAATCTTAATAAAAAATCCCAAACTCCAAAAAAAAATGGAATTTGGGATTTTAAATATTGAAATTTTAAAAACTTTATTCAATAATATTAGAAGTCGTTACATAAAAATCTTTATCAACTTCTACCTTTCTATCTTCATTAGTTGTTTTCTCCGATTGCCACTCGGTTGTCGGTTTTAACCACATCTCAACACCATTTAATTTTACTCGAACTGGCATATCAAATTTAGCAACACAGTTTGTCCAATGATATCCAAAAGTTCCATTTTTAAACATATATTCAAAAACCGGAATTTGAGTCGTAGTCAAATATTGAGCAAAAACTCTGTTGAAATTAATTCCAGATTGTTCATTGATATAATCTTGAATCTGTTTGCCTGTAACCGTTTGATGATAAAAAGTCTTATTCATGCCTCTCAAAATCGATTTCCATTTTGCGTCATCATTAATAACCTGACGAATCATATGAAGCATTGATGCGCCTTTTGGATACATATCTCCTGATCCTTCGTTGTTTACATCATAATGACCAATAATTGGCGTGTCATTATGAATATTCTTTCTGCAACCGATTATGTATTCAGAGGCTGCATCTTTTCCATAATAATATTCAAGAAAAAGGCTTTCAGAATAGTTTGTAAAACTTTCGTGAACCCACATATCAGCAATATCTTTATAAGTGATATTGTTAGCAAACCACTCATGTCCAGACTCGTGAATAATAATGAAATCAAACTTTAATCCCCAGCCAGTACCGCTCAAATCACGACCTAAATAACCGTTTTTATATTCGTTTCCGTAAGTTACAGAACTTTGGTGCTCCATTCCCAAATATGGAACTTCAACTAATTTATAACTGTCTTCGTAAAACGGATAAGGTCCAAACCAGTTTTCAAACGCTTTAAGCATTTTTGGAGCATCTTTAAATTGTTCTTTGGCTTTAGCCAAATTATCTCTCAAAACATAATAATTGCAATCTAAATCGCCTTTTTCTCCTTTATATTTCTCAGAAAAATTCACATAATCACCAATGTTGATGTTTACACCATAATTATTAATTGGGTTTGAAACATACCAATTAAAAGTTTTAGTTCCGTCTTTTTCTTTTTTAACGCTTTTCAGTCTTCCGTTAGAAACTTCAGTTAAATCTCCAGGAACATTCACGCTAATCATCATATTTTCAACTTCATCGTACATATGATCTTTGTTCGGCCACCAAACGCTCGCACCCAAACCTTGACAAGATGTAGCAATAAAATCTTTTGCGTTTTTATCTTTTTTCCAAGAAAATCCTCCGTCCCACGGTGCTCTAATTGCTTCTTTAGGTTTTCCTTCAAACGAGATTATGATTTCTTTCGAATCTCCAACTTTCTGTTTTTCTGCTAAAGTAATAAAGAACGCATTTCCGTCTCTTTCAAATTTTAAAGGCAAGCCATTCTGAGTCACTTTAGTGATATTCATTGGTTGCTGTAAATCGATTTGCATTCTGTTGTTTTCTGTCAAAACAGTATAACGAACTGTATTTGAACCTGAAATTGATTTCTCAGAAGGATTAACTTTTACATTTAAATGATAGTATTTTAAATCCCACCAAGCTCTCTCTTTTGTTATACTGCCGCGTAAAGTGTCTTGATGCGTAAAAAGAGTTTCTGACTTGTTTAAAAGTCCTTGAGCATTTGCGCCGAAACCAACTAAAAAGGCGATAAAGGCGCCACCAAAGTATTTTCTCATTATTTATAAATTTGTAATAAATAAGGTCATTGAACCTGTTTAATCTGTAACAAATGTAAACATTCAGATTAATTATTTTAAAATTTTATGATTTCTCATAGAAAATAATTGCACTCAAATTGATTATTGTTCTCTATTTTAGTGTTTTTAAATTATTAGACTTTAAATATGAAATTTGTTACTGTTTTTTCATTTTTTTTATTGACGTTTTCAATTACTGCAAATTCTCAAAATATTATTGTTCATAAAACAAATGATAAAATGACGGTTGACGGAGATTTATCAGAATGGAAAAACACTTTTTCAGGTCCTTTTGTAATTCATAATTCAGGAGAAAAAGCAACTCAAAATACTTTTGTTTCACTTTCGTGGAATGACGAAAACCTTTATATCGCCTACCGTTCCTCTGATTCAAAAATAATTGGTAAATCACAAAAACAAGATTCTCAGATTTTTGACACTGATGATTTAGTCGAAATTTTTATTGATGCGGACGGAGACGGGAGAAACTACATTGAAATTGGCGTAAATGCTTATTCTTCCTACTATGATATGCTTTTAAAATGCATTTCTCCAGATTGTGGCGGATGGAAAATGTCAATGGCATTTAATCTTTCCGAACTTGAAACAGCCAGTAAAATTACGCCTGAAGGTTTTTGTACCGAAATTAAAATTCCATTTTCAAGTTTGGAAAAAATAAAAAATGGCAATTTCCTAAAACCAAAAAGCGGAACAAAATGGAGAGGAAATCTATTCAGAATTGATTATGGAAATACTGTTGAATATCAAGCATTACAACCATATAAAAGCTTAAAATTTGGTTTTCATCAGCCAGCTGAGTTTGCTGTTTTTGAATTTGTAGATTAGTTTAACTATTGAATTGTTAATTTGTTTATTCGAGTCTTATGTTAATAAATGATGTTTCCTTCACTTTGTAATATTGAAGTTCACTATCAATTAAAAACTTAAAAAACTTATTTTTTTGTTTCATTTCATAAATCTCAAATGTTGACTTATTTGATTGAAAATAAGCGTCCAAATAATATCTGTTATCTAAGCGGGAATGAAAAGTGTAGGTTTTGAGAAACATAGAAATCCCTTCTTTTATTACACTTGCATTTGGGAATTTCTCTATCATATACATTGATGGAGAAACTGAACTATCCTTCTCAATAAATAATTCTCCAGTACTTTCATTTATAGGGTAGTATTCATTGTTTGGCTTATTTTCTAAAAACAACAGTAACCTTTGTCCTTTTTGTAGTTCATGAACTCGACTGTCACACATCCATTCTTTCCAAATTACAACATTAATTCTCAATGGCGATTTTCCTTTAATGAATTGGGTTATTGCAAATTCATATTTGTTTTCGAAAACTTTTGAAATTGTTCCATCAACAATTAAATCTGCTTTTGAAATTACTATACTATAAGCCATCTCATTCTTTTTGAAAGCAAAATTGGCAGATGGAATTAAAAGCAGAAATAAATAAACGAAAATCTTCATAATTAAATATTTTACAATTTAAATTTATCCGTAAGATTCAAGTGCAATCTGTGCTCCTCTTTTTAAATTTCTTTTACCGGCAATTCCGTTAATTACTAATCCTAAACCAGACAAAACAGCACCGTAAAAAACAAGTCCGCCTCCAGTTCCTATTGTAAATACTAAACCAAGAGCTAAAAGAACAATCCCAATTATAATATTTCTAGTAAATTTTCTTGAAAAATCTTTTCGGGCAATATCATTTATTCTGTCTATTTTTTTCAGAATTGAAACAGGAATTTCAACACTTCTTTGCTCAATAATATTGCTTACAATGAAGTAATTTTCTTTGGAATGGCTGTCTGTCAGCTCGCCAAAGTTTCCTGTTTCTAGAATTTTATCCAGAATTCCTTCAAAGCTTAAAAGCAGTTCAGCGTCAGTCAAATCTTTGTTTTTATCCTCAATTATATCCTCGATATTTTCTTCAAATTCAAGTCTTTTTTCAGATAAATATTCGATTTGCTCTAAAGGAGAAAGATCTTCGATATGTCTTCTTTTATTTTCTTCCTCCTCCAAATTAGAACGCTTTTCATTCTCTTCTTTAAGAATGGTTTCGATGTCGATATTTCTGGCAATTAAAATTTCCTTTGCAACAATAAGTGCATCAGGATTGTATTTACTGGCGTTTTTAGTGAGCATTAAAATTAAATCTTCATCGGAATGATCTACAAAACGTTTTCTGAATGTTTCTATATCCATGGCTTAAATATTTACGTAAATATCAAAAAATAATTTTTATTTTAACATAATTTAGTGAATATTTTTTCACAATTTATGATTACTTCTGGCGTTTCTTTAAAACCTCAATAACGTCATTCAATTGAAAACCTTTTGCCTGTAATAAAATCAAATAATGAAAAAGCAAATCGGCACTTTCACTCAAAAATAAATCGTCGTTATCATCTTTTGCTTCAATAACCACTTCTACCGCTTCTTCACCAACTTTCTGAGCTATTTTGTTAATTCCTTTTTCAAATAAAGAAGCTACATAACTTTTCTCAGAATCGGCATTTTCTCTTCTAGTTTTGATTGTGTTTTCTAATTGCGAAATAAAACCGTAATTGGCATCATTTGGTTCCTGCCAACAAGTATCTGCACCTGTGTGACAAGTTGGCCCAACAGGTTTCGCCTGAATTAATAGTGTATCGCCGTCGCAGTCGTTTTTAATACTAACCAAATTCAAAAAGTTGCCACTCTCCTCGCCTTTTGTCCAAAGTCTTTGTTTTGAACGGCTGAAAAAAGTTACTTTCTGAGTTTCAATTGTTTTTTGAAGCGATTCTTCATTCATATAACCCAGCATCAAAACATTTTTAGTTTCTGAATCTTGAATTATTGCCGGAATCAATCCGTGTGCACTTTTTATATCGATTTCCATAATTATTTTAGATTTTAGTCCCTATAGCTATCGGGAAGATTTTAGTTTGCTGAACCCTTTTATTTTAGATTAATCTTGCTTCTTTCTTCTTGACTCTTTTGACTAAAGTCTCACTTCAATACCGTTACTTCTAAGCTCTTGTTTTAAAGCTTTTATCTCGATTTCTTTAAAATGAAAAACACTTGCTGCTAAAGCCGCATCTGCTTTTCCTTCTTTAAACGAATCAACAAAATGCTGCATATTTCCTGCACCTCCTGAAGCAATAATTGGAATATTTACCAACTCTGAAAGTTTTGCCAAAGCTTCATTTGCAAAACCGTTTTTGGTTCCGTCATTATCCATCGAAGTGAATAAAATTTCTCCTGCACCACGCTCCGCAACTTCAACTGCCCAATCGAATAAGTTTAATTCAGTAGGTACTTTTCCTCCAACCAAATGTACAATCCATTGTCCGTCAATTTGTTTGGCATCGATTGCTACGACAACGCATTGGCTTCCGAATTTTTGTGCTAAATCATTAATCAACTGCGGATTTTTTACTGCCGATGAATTGATCGAAACTTTATCAGCTCCGTTATTTAGAAGTATGTCAACATCTTCTACAGATGAAATTCCTCCACCAACAGTAAACGGAATATTGATTTTTTCAGCAACACTTCGCACCATATTTACAAGCGTTTTTCGTCTTTCTTCTGTCGCCGAAATATCAAGAAAAACCAATTCATCAGCGCCTTCAGCCGAGTAAATTTCAGCCAATTCAACTGGATCTCCAGCATCGCGCAAGTCAACGAAATTAACGCCTTTTACCGTCCTTCCGTTTTTTATATCTAAACAAGGTATGATTCTTTTTGCTAACATTTACCTAATGTGTTAATTAGAAAATTAGTCAATTAGATAATTGATTTACAGTAAGCAAAATAATTATCTAATTCTCAAATTTTCTCATTTTCTAATTATAAAATTCTCCAGTTGTTTCAAACTAATTCTTCCTTCGTAAATTGCTTTTCCGATAATCGTTCCTTCGCAACCTAATTCGGCTAATTTTGGCAATTCGTCGAAAGTTGAAATTCCACCAGAAGCGATTAGTTTTATTCCTTTTGCTTCCGCTAAAATTTTGGCATATAAATCAAAACTTGGCCCTTGAAGCATTCCATCTTTTGCAATATCTGTACAAATAACGTACTGAATTCCTTTTGATTGATAATCTTGAATAAACGGAACTAAATCTTCATTAGATTCTTCCAACCAGCCAGAAACGGCTATTTTTTCATCTTTAGCATCTGCGCCCAAAATGATTTTATCCGTTCCATATTCTGAAATCCATTTTTCAAAAATTGCTCTGTTTTTTACGGCAATACTTCCGCCAGTAATTTGGTTTGCACCGCTTTCGAAAGCAATTCTCAAATCATCATCCGATTTTAATCCGCCTCCAAAATCAATTTTTAAGCCTGTTTGCGTGGCAATTTGTTCCAAAATTTTATAATTGACAATCTTGCTTGATTTTGCACCATCTAAATCCACTAAATGCAGATATTCAATTCCGTGTGCTTCAAATGATTTCGCCACTTCAAGCGGATTCTCATTGTAAATTATTTTGGTATCATAATCACCTTTGGACAAACGAACGCATTTTCCGTCAATGATATCTATGGCTGGTATTATTCGCATTTAATTTTAGATTTTAGATTAACGATTTTAGATTTTTGATTGTCCAAAACCGATTAAATATTTTTATTGATTTTTAATTTTGGAATTTAAATATTGGAATTTAATTTCAAAAAGTTTCCTAGAATTTTCTCTCCAACATCACCACTTTTTTCTGGATGAAACTGAGTTCCGTAAAAATTTTCTTTTTGCAAAGCCGATGCATATTCAACGTCATAATTCGTCGTTGCAATAGATTCTGCGCAATTTGGAGCATAAAAACTATGAACCAAATACATAAATTCATTTTCAGAAATATCTTTGAACAAATCAGTTTTTAAATCGTAAATCTGATTCCACCCCATTTGCGGCACTTTTACAGTGTTTGAAAATTTCACAACATCAACATCAAAAATCCCTAAACCCTTTGTATTTCCTTCTTCAGTTTGATTACACATCAACTGCATTCCAAGACAAATTCCTAAAACAGGCTGTTTTAATTGCGGAATCAAATTATCCAAACCGCTTTCACGAAGTTTAGCCATCGCCGAGCTCGCCTCACCCACGCCAGGAAAAATCACTTTATCTGCAACTTTAATTTCTTCTGGATTATTGCTCAAAACGGCCTTAAAACCCAATCTTTCAATAGCAAACATAATGCTCTGAATATTTCCTGCTCCGTAATTTATAATTACTATTTTCATTTTGTTTTTTTGTTTGTTTTGTTTCAGGTTTCAAGTTTCAAGTTACTCAGCAAAACGTGAAACCTGAAACTTTAAACTTGAAACAAAATTTTAAAGCATTCCCTTCGTCGAAGGCAAAATCATTTTTTCGGTATCTCTTTTAACGGCTACTTTTATTGCTTTCGCGAAAGCTTTAAAAATCGCCTCAATTTTATGATGTTCGTTGATTCCTTCTGCTTTGATGTTTAAGTTGGCTTTTGCGCCGTCTGTAAATGATTTAAAGAAATGATAAAACATTTCAGTTGGCATTTTACCAACCATTTCTCGTTTAAATTCGGTTTCCCAGATCAACCAGTTTCTTCCTCCGAAATCAATTGCTGCTTGAGCTAAGCAATCATCCATTGGAAGACAGAAACCGTAACGCTCAATTCCTAATTTGTTTCCTAACGCTTTTGCAAAAACTTCCCCTAAAGCAATTGCTGTATCTTCGATTGTGTGGTGTTCATCAACTTCTAAATCGCCTTTTACAAGAATCTCTAAGTCCATTTGACCGTGACGTGAAATTTGATCTAACATATGATCGAAAAATGCAATTCCGGTGTCGATTTTGCTTTTTCCTGTTCCGTCAAGATTTAAGTTAATGTAAATATCCGTTTCATTGGTTTTACGCGTAATTGAAGCCGAACGCGCTTCTAATTTCAAAAACTCATAGATTTTCTTCCAATCCATTGATTGCAAAACAATTGTTTCGTCTAATTCTTCACGTTTTGATGAAATTTCATTGCTTCCAGCTCCATCAGTATTATTCATGAAAATCGCTTTTGCACCAAGGTTTTTTGCTAATTCAACGTCTGTTAAACGATCTCCTAAAACAAACGAATTTGCCAAATCATATTCTGGATTATTCAAATATTTTGTCAGCATTCCGGTTCTCGGTTTTCTTGTTGGTGCATTTTCTTCTGGAAAAGAGCGATCAACAAAAATTTCATCAAATAAAACACCTTCATTTTCAAAAGCTCTTAAAATGAAATTTTGCGTTGGCCAAAACGTTTCTTCCGGAAAACTATCCGTTCCTAATCCGTCCTGATTAGTTACCATTGCTAATTCGTAATCTAATTCATTGGCAATTTTAGCCAAGTATTGAAACGCTTTAGGATAAAATTCTAGCTTATCTAAACTATCCAATTGTAAATTTTCAGGTTCCAAAACGATCGTTCCGTCACGATCGATAAAAAGTACTTTTTTCATAATTTATTTTTTCTGCCACAGATTTGCTAATTTTTATAAATTTTAGAATCTGAATAATTTTTATTTAATGCAGTCCCTACGGGACAATCTTTGTAAATCCTATTTTTTTCTACCAATATTTAGTCTCTACGAGATACTCCGTTAGGAGTTAAATATCGGTAGAAGGAAACATTTCAAAAGTTACAATTGCCCCATAGGGACTACACTATTAAGAAATTAATCTGTGGCTAAATATTTTTTAATTCAACAACTTTAATTCCTTAATTACAACAGCATTTTCTTCTTCTGTTCCAATTGTAAAACGAAGACAATTTTCGCATAAAGGCTGTGTGGTTCTGTTACGAATTACAATTCCTTTTTGAATTAATTGATCGTATCTTTTGTTTGCATCATCTACTTTTACAAGGACAAAATTGGCTTCTGTCGGGTAAACTTTTTCTACAAAATCAACTTCAAGCAAAACTTTAAGTAATTCTTCTCTTTGCTTAATAATAGAAGTAATTTCCTGTTTTATTTTATCAGAATCCTTTAAACGTTCTTTAGCTCTTTGTTGCGTCAATTCATTGACGTTATAAGGTGGTTTTATTTTATTCAAAACCGAAATTACAGCTTCAGAAGCATAACAGATTCCTAAACGAATTCCAGCCAAACCATACGCTTTTGAAAGTGTTTGTGTAATGACCAAATTTGGATATTCATCGATTTCCGTTAACCAACTTTCCTTCTCTGAAAAATCAATATAGGCTTCATCAATTACTACCAATCCTTTAAAATTTTGAAGTAATTTCACCACACTTTCATCTGAAAAAGAATTTCCTGTTGGATTGTTTGGCGAACATAAAAAAATGATTTTTGTGTTTTCATCAACCGCTTCTAAAATCTTTTCAACTTGTGGCTGAAAGTCATTTGTAAGCAAAATTTCTCTGTTTTCTACCGCATTTATATTTGCCAAAACACCATACATCCCGTAAGTTGGTGGCAACGAAATAATATTGTCTTTTTTTGGCTCACAAAAAGCTCTAAAAAGCAAATCTAAAACTTCATCACTTCCGTTTCCTAGCAAAATCTGACTTTGTTTGGTGTTATTGTTTTTAGCCAAAATCGCTTTAACCGAATTCTGCTGCGGATCTGGATAACGATTCACACCATTTTGATACGGATTTTCATTGGCATCCAAAAAAATCATTTCAGCCGTATCAAAATCCTCAAATTCATCTCTTGCAGACGAATACGGCTTTAAAGTTTTTACGTTTTCTCGTGTTATTGTATTTATATCGAATTTCATTTTTTTGTTTTTTTTTTGAGAAGAAAGAATCAAGATGAAAGACAAAAGATTTCTCATCTTCCTGTATTCTTGGCTCTTTCATCTTGCTTCTTGCTTCTTGCTTCTTTCTTAATCTAAACTCTTCAATCTCAATGTCACCGCATTTTTATGCGCTTGTAAACCTTCGGCTTCAGCCATAACTTCAATCGCCTTTCCAATATTTTGAATTCCGATTTTAGATATCTTTTGAAATGTCATTGATTTCATAAAACTATCCAGATTTACACCGCTGTAATTTTTAGCATAACCATTCGTTGGAAGCGTGTGATTGGTTCCTGAAGCATAATCTCCAGCACTTTCTGGCGTGTAATTTCCAATGAAAACCGAACCTGCATTTATAATTCCATTGCAGTAAAAATCATCATATTCCGAACAAATAATAAAGTGCTCTGGTCCGTATTCATTGATTAAATCAAGTGCGATTTGATCATTTTCGACATAAATTAATTTCGAATTTTCAATCGCTTTTTTTGCAATTGCTTTTCTTGGAAGTACTTCAAGCTGCGACTGAATTTCTTCTTCAACCTCACTTATTAATTTTCTTGAAGTAGAAACTAAAATCACTTGACTATCGGTTCCGTGTTCTGCCTGAGACAATAAATCTGACGCTACAAATTCAGCAACCGCTGTATCATCGGCAACAATCAACAATTCTGATGGACCAGCCGGCATATCAATCGCAACTCCAAATTGCGTTGCCAATTGTTTTGCAACCGTTACAAACTGATTTCCAGGTCCGAAAATTTTATACACTTTCGGAATCGATTGTGTCCCAAAAGTCATTCCCGCAATCGCCTGAATTCCTCCAACTTTTAAAATTTTAGTTACACCGCATAAATTAGCTGCATACAAAATTGCTGGATTTATTTTTCCTGTTTTATCTGGAGGAGAACACAATACAATTTCTTTACAGCCAGCAATTTCAGCAGGAACAGCCAACATTAAAACAGTAGAAAACAATGGCGCTGTTCCGCCTGGAATGTACAAACCTATTTTTTGAATCGGTCTTTTTTCCTGCCAACAGTTTACGCCTTCAACAGTTTCAATTTCGATTCTGTCTGTTTTTTGAGCGCTGTGGAATTTGTAAATATTGTCTTTTGCTAACTGAATTGCTTCTTTCAATTCATTCGGAATCGACTTAATTGCTTCTTCAATTTCTTTTTCAGAAACTTCATAATTATCTAATGAAATTCCGTCAAAAATCGAAGTGTATTTCGCTACAGCTTCATCTCCTTTTCTTTGTATTTCTTTAAAGATTTCTTTTACCGTAACCTCAATATCATCAATAGTTTGAGTTGGTCTTTTTAATATATCTGACCAACTTTCTGGTTTTGGATTGTCTATTATATTCATGTTTTTTTTTGCTTTATGCTATAAGCTTTAAGCTTTAAGCTTTCTTAACTTTATGATTTTGGCTTAAAGCTTACTGCTTAAAGCCTAAAGCGGGCGAAGCCCTAAAGAACCATTTTCTCAATTGGGCAAACTAAAATCCCTTCTGCTCCTACTTCTTTTAATTGGTCGATTACGTCCCAAAAAGTATCTTTATCGATTACAGAGTGAACACTACTCCAGCCTTCCTGAGCCAATGGCAAAACAGTTAAACTTCTCAAAACTGGAAGAATTTTTCCAACTGCATCAATTTTATCATTTGGAACGTTCATCAAAATATATTTTGAATTTCTAGCTCTTAAAACAGCTTGAATTCTAAATTTTAAAGTATCAATGTGTTTTTGAATTTCTGGAGAAACTTTTGGAGAAACTGCTAGAACTGCTTCACTTTTCAAAATAACTTCAACTTCTTTTAAATTGTTTTTGAATAAAGTGCTTCCGCTTGAAACGATATCTACAATCGCATCGGCAAGGCCAATATTTGGCGCAATTTCAACAGATCCTGAAATTTGGTGAATATCAACCGATAAGCCGAATTGGCTAAAATATTCATTAACTGTATTTGGATAAGAAGTTGCGATACGTAATCCTGCTAAATCTTGTACCGAATTGTATTCGAATGTTTTAGGAACCGCTACAGAAACTTTACATTTTGAAAAACCTAATTTCTGAACCACTTCAATTCCTTTTCCCTTTTCTACCAAAAGATTATCACCTACGATAGCTAGATCAACTACTCCATCTATAAGATATTGAGGAATATCAGAATTTCTTAGATATAAAACCTCAAGAGGAAAGTTTGAAGCTTCGGCTTTTAACTGGTCGATTCCGTTGTTGATTGAAATACCGCAATCTTTAAGAATTTGAATGCTGTCTTCGTTTAAACGACCCGATTTTTGAATTGCAATTTTTAAAGTACTCATTTTTTAGTTGTTTGTTGAATTAATAGTTTGAGTACAAAGAATTGGTATAAAAAAACCCGTTTGATGTACTCAAACGGGTTTTAAAATATGATGATTTACATGCATACCATTAACACATCGCTTGAGAGCAATAATGAAAATGATGATGATGTAATTGATTTGAAATCATTGTTTGGTTTGTTTTATAATTCTTTGATTCGGTTGCAAATATACTAGTTAATTTCATAAAAAAGCAATTTTTAATTTAACTTAACTAAAGTTTATTGTTAAAAAAAAGCTCAAGTGCCTTTTTTACTACATATTTCCAATTTACTACAACGTTTTCTTATTTATCTGTAAAAGTCAAAATCACTGTTGTTCCTACCTCTAATTCGCTTTCAATTTTAAACTTGATATTCAATAATTCCGTAGTTCTTTTTACAATTGATAAACCTAAGCCAGTTCCTTTAATTTCTGGATGATCTGTCGAATTTGATCTGAAAAACGGGTTCAAAATCGAATCTAAATCGGCTTTAGCAATTCCAATTCCGTTGTCTTTGATTTTTAGTATTATTTTACCGTTTTGCTTCAAAAGTAAAATTAAAATATGACCACCGCTGTTTGTATATTTAATTGCATTCGAAATAATGTTTCTTAAAATAGTAATCACTAAAAAATTATCCGACTGAATATAACAATCTGTTTCTGCATCAAATTTTACATCGATCATTTTAGTGTTTATTTTCTCTGAATTCAAGGTCAAAACATCCAGAATTAAGGCGTTCAAATAAACAGATTCGGCATTAATATTTTGTTTCTGATTCTCAAAGCGAGCCATCAAAAGCAATTGATCAACAAGTGTATTTAAGTGGTCAACTTCATTAATGCAATAATTAATTTTCTCTTCGTATTCCTTGTTATCTCGAGGTTTACGAATAAGCACTTCAAGTGTTCCTTTAATAACAGTTAGCGGCGTTCTCAGTTCATGTGATGCATCAGAAGTAAACTGTTTTTCACGCTCAATTGCATCTTCAATTCTGTTCAATAAATTATTGATTGTTTTTGAAAGCGTAAACAATTCGTCGCGCGTTTTCGGCAACGGAATCCTCGTAGTTAAATTATCTTTTGTAATTATCTTGGACGTATTTATAATTGCATTTATTGGTTTTATACTTCGTCCAGCAAAAAAACGGGCAATTAAAAACAATAAAACCAAAATAATTGGAAACGCAATTAGCAAAGTATCAAGAAGGTTTTTTAAAACTTTGGCCGAATCTGCCAGCGACATTGCAATAATCAAATAACCTATTTTCTTAGATTTTAGATGAAGCGGAACCTGAATTTGCCTGATTTTATTATTTAATAACTTAGTATCAAACAATTCATAATGATCTTTACTTCCATGATAAACAAGCACTTCCTTTTTTAAATTTGGAGATTTCTCAATAATCTTCTTATTCAAATCTAAAAACTGAACAAAAACTGGATTCACATCGACAGAATTGTGCTCTCTTTCCTCCCATTCCTCCGCATCCATGAAAATCACTTTCTTGTTTTCAGCTCTGATTTCTTTTAAATGATCTTGAATTTCGATCATTAAATTTTCATCAATATGCTTATAAACAGTGAATTTTACTGTAAAATAAGTTGCTGAAAAAACAACTAAAATCAACAAACCAGTTGTGATTATATAGTTTAAGGCAATTCTGTTTTTGAATGAAAGCCGTATCATTTATAAGTCGTTAGCAATGTAACCAATTCCGCGAATGGTTTTTATATAATCTTCCTCGATTTTCAAATTTAGCTTTTTTCTAATTGCATTCATAAAAACATCGATAACACCGGTATCATACTCAAAATTAATATCCCAAACATCTTTTAAAATCTGATTTCGGGTGCAAACTTTTCCTTTATGCTGAATTAAATATGTCAGCAATTCAAATTCTCTTTGCGTGAGCGTAACTTCTTCTTCATTTTTAAGAACAATATGTTTTGAAAGATCAATTCTAATTGTTCCAAGCGTAAGTTCTTTATCTTCTTTTTTATGTCTAAAATGAACTTTAATACGCTCTACAAGCTCCTCAAAACTAAAAGGTTTTTTAATATAATCATTTGCCCCGGCTTTTAAACCAGCAATAGTTTCCTGAACTGTATCTTTTGCCGTCAAGAAAATTATGGGTGTATGTTGATCTTTAATTCTTATGGCTTTGCACAAATCCAGTCCGTTAATTTTAGGAAGCATCCAATCTAATAAAATCAAGTCGTATTGGTGATTTTGAATTAACTCAAAACCTTTAGAACCGTCATTTGCTGTTGTAACCAAATAACCTTCTTCTTGCAGTCCTTGTTGTAAAAACTGTACAATTCCTAATTCATCTTCTACTATTAAAATATGCATGTATTTTGATTTAAATTAAGATTAATCTGCCTTAATGATTTGTCAAAGATACCCATTTTCACTCATAGAAATTGCTTAATAATTACTTAAAAATCAGTAAAACAAATACATTCTCGTCATCTTAAGAAAACATTAAGTTAACACTAAGCAAGGTAAAAGCATAACTTCATCTGGCACTCATTAATGCAAATTAATTTTGCATAAAATATAATACAATGATTTTTTACAAAAGACTTTCTCCATTTTACAATCTCGCAATTTTCTATTTTGCTATTAGTTTTCTTTTGCGAATTGTCCTTTTTTTTCACCCAATAACACAAAGTAGTTTTACAGTTCTTGATAGTCTGAAGATTTTTTCTTTAGGATTAATCTCTGATTTTTTTGTTTTTGTTTTGGCGAGCATATTTCTGTGGTTATACCTTATTTTTATATCTAATGCAAAATACGACAAGCCTTACGGATACATAATTCTAAGTTCTTTTATTGCTTTATTTCTGTACATAGCGTCTGGAAAAAGCATTTTTGACGAATACGGAGGCGCTTTACCTAGAATAGTTTTGATTTTCATTGGAATAAAAACAGCTCTTTTTGCACTCTTACTTTTTTTACCAAAATGGAGAGATAGAATACGATTCTTGATGTTTTCATTTGTGGTATTTCTTTATGTTGTACTGATTCTTCAAAATGGTTTAAGCGAATATTTCTTTTGGAATGAATTTGGTGTAAAATACAACTTTATTGCAGTTAATTATTTGATTTATACGAATGAAGTAATTGGAAATATAATGCAGTCGTATCCCGTAATACCCCTATTTTCTGCTTTGTTTTTAGTTTCCGGAATAGTTACTTATTTTATATTGAAAGGCTCGGCTAATTTCATTAAAGAAATTCCGAACCTAAATGATAAAATCAAATTTTCAGCAGTATACATTGTATTATTTGCTGTTTCCATATTTGCAATTCCGATGTTGGCAAAAACAGAAAATTCGAAAAATGTTTTTGTAAATGAATTGCAATCCAACGGATTGTATAAGTTTTATTTGGCATTTCAAAACAACAAATTGGATTATTTGAAGTTTTATAAAACACTTCCAAATCATCAAGCATTTGCAAATTTAAGAGAGCAATTTCCATCTATTTCTGGAGAAAATACAATCCGAACTATTACCGAAGATTCTCTTGAAAATCATAAAAATGTAGTTTTAATTACAATTGAAAGCTACAGTGCAGATTTCATGAAAGCATATGGAAACAAACAAAATATAACGCCATTTCTTGATAGTTTAGCACAAAAAAGTCTGCAGTTTACCAACTTATATGCAGCAGGAAACCGTACTGTACGTGGTCTTGAAGCAGTAACTTTATGCTTGCCTCCAACTGCCGGAGAAAGCGTTGTAAAACGTGAAGACAATAAAAATAAATTTTCAACCGGTGCTGTTTTCAAACAAAAAGGCTATAATGTGAAATTCATGTATGGTGGCGACGCTTTCTTTGATAACATGCAGGATTTTTATTCTGGAAACGGTTGTGATATTGTTGACAAATCAAGTTTTTCTCCAGAAGAAATCACCTTTTCGAATGTTTGGGGTGTTTGTGATGAAGACATGTATAATAAGGCCATAAAAGTGATGAATGCTGAGGCCAAACAAAACAAGCCTTTCTTCAATCATATTATGACGGTGAGCAATCACAGGCCGTTTACTTATCCTAATAATAAAATTGATATTCCAGAAGACATTAAATCTCGCGAAGGCGGTGTAAAATACACTGATTTTGCGCTTCGAAGATTCTTCGAAATGGCTAGCAAACAACCTTGGTTTCAAAACACAGTTTTTGTTATTGTGGCTGATCACTGTGCTTCTAGCGCAGGAAAAACACAGCTTCCGCTAGACAAATATAGAATCCCTGCTTTTATTTATACACCAAATAAAAAGCCAGCTCAATACAATCAATTAATGTCGCAAATTGATTTAATGCCAACACTTTTCGGATTATTGCATTTTGATTACGAAAGCAAATTTTTCGGACAAGATGTTTTTAAAGCCGATTATAAACCGAGAGCGTTTATTGCTACTTATCAAGATTTAGGTTTGATAAAAGATAACGTATTAACGATTTTATCGCCAAAACAAGTTGTAAAACAATACGACTTAAAAGTTAAGCCAACAGCAGGAATTGCTCCGGAATTCCAAATTCTTTACGACGAAATCCCAGTAAAAACCCAAAGAACTGATTTGGTAAATGATGCCATTTCTTTTTATCAATCGGCATCGTATTTATTAAAGGAAAAACAATATCAGTTTGAAGATTTAAAAGCTAAGAATAAGAAGTTATACGCAAATCTTCGCTAGAGAAAATAGAAACAAGACGAAAGAAGCAAGAAAATAGTTTAAAAAAAAGCCTCAAATTCATTTGAATTTGAGGCTTTTCTATATTTCAAATTAATCTTCAACATGAAAATTGAAACATGAAACTTGAAACATGAAACAAAAACTTAATCATTCTGATTTCTCATTCCGAATAAATCTCCTTTTTGATATAATTTCAAATCGTCTTGTAAAGATTGATAATTTCTTTGTGTAACTGAAGGTGCGTCTAAATCACTTAAATCTGGTTTTCCAGCATTTACCCATGCTGTATACCAAAAACTTGCTGTAGCAGCAATAGCTTTTCTCATTTGTTTTTCAACCATTCCGTTCAAATCAGTATGAAGTTTTGCAGCATATTCATCAGCAAAAAGAGCTGTATTGTATTTGCTTTTCATCACTTTTCCTTCAGCATCTAATTGGAAAACTTTATTTTCTGGAGTTGAAGTACGCAATTTTTTATCGATATCTAATAAAGGTTTTACTAGACTGTGTGTATCATTAATCATATCCCAAGTCGCTTTATGCACATCTGGATAATACTGCGCTTCAGGAACATTTAATTTGTAGTTTTTTGCAAACAATTCAGGCAATCTGCTTTCCCAAAGCGAATGAATTCCTTTTTGGTCGCTTAATTGTCCGTCATGATTTGCAGAAGTATGCAACGGCATGTGTGCATCACCAATATAATGACCTAAATCAGCTGCTAAGAATAAGATTTCAGCTCTGTTTTTGTCTTTAAATGCCTTCGTTAATTTTGCCATCATATCTTCAATATACCAAGGCAAAATCCCGTTATCATTCAAGAATTTAGCATTATATTTTTTCTTTGCTTCTTCCATAGTCTGCGGAATACTATCAGCAGAACCAAAGTTTTCCATATCAAAATAATGCCTAGGATTTTCATCTTTATAATTTAAAGCATATTTACGAATGTCTGGAACCGAAGCTTCTTGTGTAATAAAATCAATGTGATTGTAAAAAAATACTTGAACCTGTTTCGGCAAAGCCATTACGGCTGCTTTGTTGATTCGTTCGTGACCGACAATTCCCCAAGAAAGGGTGAAAAAACCAATAACTAATGCGAAAAGAGCAATTAATTTTGGTCTCATTTTGAAGTTTTTCATTTTGTTTTTGTATTTGGAAGGCAAAGTTACCTTATTTAAAGATAATTTAAAAATTTACTAATTAAGATTATGCTAATTTGATTTTTTACAGTTTTTACACCATATAAGTGACATATGTTCATGTTGAAACTTTTTTTATTTGTATGTTTGATCTAAAGCTAAATCTTACAAATATGCGCACTGTTTTATTGAATTTATTTCTTTTAATTTCTAGTTTTTGCTTTGCACAACAATCTGATTTACAGCTAAAAAACGTAAGCGACACTATTTTAAATTCCAAAAGAGTTCTTAAAATTTCTGAACCCTTTGACGGAATCAAAACAATGCAGATGCTTTTTCCAGGTAAATTATTTAATCTGCCAGATCACAATACTTTTATAAACTGGGGTTGCAAAACTTGCAAACCTGCACCTTTTATTGATGTAAACGGAGTCGAAGGCGATCAACTATTTCCTTATAAAGAAGGTGTTGCAACGAGACTTCTTGCCAATATTGATTATTCAGATTCAAAAGAAAATAAGTTTAAGCTTTTATTCTTCAACCATTCAGAAGGTGATGAAGATGGTTTGCAAACCGGCCGATTTTTTGGAGGTCTTTTAGGTGTCGCCAAATTTGCCAAAAACGGAGCGATTTGGGAAATGCGATCGTTTCAGCCTGCTGTTGCTGCGTTTGGCGCTTTTTCTCAAGCTCCAAAACCTAAACTCGTAGAAATTGGTGAAGATCAATATGCTTTTACTTTACTCCATGTTAACGGTGGCGCCGGCGGACCTTTTGAAGGCTGGCTTTACTTAGTTGCAGGGTTTGAAGGGAAATATCAGCCAATATTAGAAGTCCCTTATTACCAGCTTACAAATGTTGCAAGCACTAATTGGTCAAGCTCATATTCTGTTGTAAACGATACTACTAAAAAGCATTTTAGAGATATTATCATTAAAACAAAAGGTTCTTTTAACAAAACCGCGAAAGCTGAAGATGAATTCGAAGTTGATTTCCCCAAAGAAATAGCTGGAATGGCAAAAACTAAAAAACAATTTGATTTTGAGATTGAAAGACGTTTTTCATTTAAAGGAAAATTCTACAAAATGATCGGTGAACCAATTGTAAAATTCTCCAATGTAAAATAATTTAGCTTAAATAAATAATTGCCACCAAACTCAAACTAGCAATAAAAACCCAAAGAAAAACACCTTGAAGCAAAGGCTTCACTCCTACTGATTTTAAAGTATTTACATTTAAAGTTGCACCAATTAAAAACAAAGTAATGGTTAAACCAATTTTGGCCAGATTTACAATATGAGGTGCCAAAACAGAAACATTTGGAAAATAAGAATTCAAAAGCATCGCTATAATAAACAATCCAATAAAGTATGGTATTTTGATTTTGCTGTTTTTGTTCTTGAAAATCATTGCAGTTAAAAGTGAAATTGGGATAATCCATAAAGCTCTTGCCAGTTTTACAGTTGTCGCAATTTGCAAAGCTTCGGCGCCATATTTGTTAGCCGCGCCAACAACAGAACTTGTATCATGAATCGCAATCGCACACCATAACCCAAAATCTTTTTGAGACAAATCAAGCTGATGCCCAATAAATGGGAAAACAAATAACGCAACTGAATTCAGAATAAAAATCACTCCCAAAGCAATAGATGTCTGATTTTCATTTGATTTAATTACAGGCGAAATTGCTGCAATTGCGCTTCCTCCACAAATTGCGGTGCCACATGAAATTAAATGCGAGGTTTTTTTCTCTGTTTTTAGCCATTTTCCAAGTAGAAATCCGAAAAGCAATGTGCTAAAGATTGAAAATACGGTTAAAACAAAACCTTCTTTTCCTGCTGAAAATGCGCTTTCTGCGTTCATTCCGAAACCCAAACCAATAACAGAAAATTGTAATAGAAACGTAATGGCTTTGGCATTAAACGCAACAAACGGATTCCCAAATACATTTACCATTACAACTCCTAATAATAGAGCTATTGGCGGAGAAATGATCGAAAATAAACATAAGAATATTACAGCTACAAAAAATGCCTGCTGCACATAAAGATTGATTTCAAATAATTGTGATGCGGAATGTTGCTTTGTTTTCAAAATAAGGCAATTGATATTTACTTTGCAAAGTTCCGTTGATTAAACGGAAAATGCCAATCGCAAATAACAATACACTATAACTTCAAGTTATAATGAGAAGCTATATTTTGAATAAACAGTTCAGATAGAGCATCTGATTTCCCTAATAGCGTGATAATATAAAAATATCTTTCAATTGCTAGATTTTCAACATCTAAAACAATCAATTCTTTGTTTTTCAACTCTTTTCCTACTGCATGAATAGACATAAAAGCAAAACAATCTGAGTTTAGCAAATAGGATTTTATACTTTCTGTACTTCCAAGTTGCATTTCAATCTGCAAATCAGAAAATTTCAAACCTACTTTTTTCAATTCAAATTCAATAACTTCAAGTGTTCCAGAGCCACGTTCACGAGTTATGAATTTCATTGATTTTAAATCGTTTAAAGAAATCTCATTCTGCTTTGCGAATGGATTATTATTGCTGCAGACTAAAACCAATTCGTCTTTTAAAAATGGAATGTATTTTATGGATTGATTTTTTGATTGCCCTTCAACAATACCAATTTCTATTTCTTTATTGATTAAAGCATTTTCGATTTGCTCTGTATTTCCGTTCAGCAAATTGACTTTTATGTCTTTTTGCTTTTGATGAAAACGGGCCAAAATTGGAGAAATTATATATTGCGAAATAGTTGTGCTTGCTCCTAACCTTAATAAACCTTGTCGTTCACTAATAAAAGAACTCATTTCAAAATCAATTTCGCGATAAATTTCAAAAATTTCTTTAGTATGTTTCAGCAGAATATTTCCTGCAGGAGTTAAAGCTATTTTAGAACCGTTTCTTTCAAAAAGTTTGGTTTTATAGGTTTCTTCGAGTTCTTGAATGTGTTTAGAAACTGCGGGCTGTGTGATATATAATTCAGTTGCCGCTTTAGTAAAATTAAGGCGGAGCGCAACAGTGTAAAATACTTTTAGCCTGAAATCCATGTTTTTATTCTCAAAAAATGATTAAAACTTCTACTAATTGAAACCAAATATATCCAATATACAGTCCCAAAGGGACAAATTTATTTGGTTGTTCTTTTTTTTCTACCAATATTAAACTCCTAAAGGAGTTCAGAGATAAAAAACATTTTAAGGAATCTCGTAGAGATTAAATGTTGGTAGAATAGATTTATAAGTTCATTTTGTCCCGTAGGGACTTTATATTGTAATTATTACGAACCTACAAAAGTCCATTATATTTTCTAACAAACCATTCCGTAGTCAATAAAGCAGCAATTAAAATCAACAACCAAACCCAGTCAATAATTGGAGTTTTAGTTGAAACATTCTTTTCAATTGATTTATATTCTTTGTTTTCTAAAAGCATATTAATCAAATCGTCTGCTTGATTTTCAAAGAATGCTTTTCCGTTTGTCTGTAACGCTAATTGTTTTAGTTTTAAAACGTCTGGATTTACGAATTGTTTTTCAATATCAAAATCTAAAATCTCAAAATGACTTGAATACGAAGTATTTGAATTTAATTCTTTTACTGTAAAATTATATTTCCCGGCCGTTAATCCGTCAAGATTTACGGAATATGAATTGTTTCCTTTCAGTAAATCGTAGTTTTTGTTTTGCTTCGTTTCTGCATTTGTAACTGAAATTGTTAATCTTGCCTTTTCGTCAAATTCGTAATTTTTATTGAAATACTGCGCATTGATTACAAGCTCGTCTCCTGAATTATAAAAACTTTCATGTGTAACTACCAAAGATTTTTTTGAAGCAGAAGTCGCTAAAAACTGAATTATCTTATCTACAAAAACATCATATTTTTCAAACGACTGATTGTCAATATGGCTTTGCAAGCGCCATTTCCAACTGTTTTCTCCTAAAAGAAAAGCAGTTCTTTTTCCTTGATTTTCGGCGAAAGCCAATAAAGGTGCATTTGTAGAAACATTTCTAATTCTTGAAGAAAGCAGAACAGAAACATTTCCGTTTGTTGTAATAGTTCCGAATGCATTTTGCAACGGAGGAAAATTTTCAAAACCAATATCATCAATCGCGAACAAATTAAACTGAGATTGGAATTCAGATAAATAATCTTCCGTTTGTCCGCTCATTTTGAAAATCAGATTGTTTTGTTGCTGATTTAAAAAATTGAAATCGGTGTTGTTTCCTGTTATAATAAAAGTATTTCTTCCTGCATTTTTATTGTTGTCGAAAACGGCTTTGAAAGATGCATTTGGTTGATATAAAACCAAAACAGAAACTTCTTGCAATTGATTGATATCATTTGGTTTAACCAAAATCACTTTACGTTGTGCATTAACCTCGATTGAACGTTTTAAAGCCGCAATATCAGGGTGATTTATAGCCGAAACAATTGCAATTGTAGATTTTTGATCGATTATTTCGACAGCAAAATTTTTGATATTATTATAGCTGTTTTTCTCTTTTACATTTGAAGAAATTGAAGCTCTAAAAATCTGCAATCCTACTTTATCTGCTGGCAAAAGCAAATTTATAGAAGCTGTTTTTTTAGACGAAGAAAATGAAACTTTCTCTTTTGCAACTATAGAATTTCCTTGCGAAATAGTAAAATCGGCAGTTGTGGCTTTTTCACCAGAATATTGCAGAAAAACTTCGACAGGAAATTTATTTTTATGAAAAGCGTATTTGTTTACGTTCAGTTGATTGATTTTTAAATCAAAAAAAGTAGTTGTATCTCCCACAACCAAAGGATAAACTTTATTGACAGGATCGAATCGATAAACATAATCGTTTCCTGTAGTCTGGTTTCCGTCAGTAATGATAACAGTTGGGAAAGTCAGGTTTTTGTTGATGCTTTTTAGATTTTTGGCAACTTCATCAAGATTGGTTTGCTTTCCTTTAAAATCAAATTTATCTGAAGATTTGAAATCAGCATCAAATTGATAGGACTGAATTTCAAATTTCTCTTTAAGAGCAGGATTTGAAATTAGTTTTTGATATAATTCAACTGCTTTTTTATCTGATTTCAAAGCTTCAATAGAGCTCGAATTATCTACAGCAATTGCTAATGGTGTTTTGGTGATTTCAAGAGAACTCTTAGAAATTACCGGATTTATCAATAAAACCAATAAACCAAAAATGGCCAAAAAACGTAAAAAAGCCAAAAACCAAATCAGATTTGATTTGTTTTTGGCTTTAAAAAAATATTGAAAATACGACAAACCACCAGCTATTACTAAAGAAAGCAATAATAATAAAATCGAGTTTGTAGTCATATATATTTAGTGTTCAGTAATCAGTTTTTAGTGATCAGAATTTAAAAATCGAATTATAACAAACGTGTTCTTTTTATTATTTTTCAGATTGAATTTACTGAATACTCAAAAACTGAACACTGCAAACTATTAAGTAAGCATTCCTCCGCAAACGTTAAGAACTTGTCCTGTAACGTATGCACTCATATCTGAAGCTAAGAAAAGACAAGCATTTGCAACATCCTCAGTAGTTCCGCCACGTTTCAACGGAATTCCGTCTCTCCATCCTTTTACTACATCTTCAGGTAATTTTGCAGTCATTTCAGTTTCGATGAAACCTGGCGCGATTGCGTTGCAACGAATATTACGAGAACCTAATTCAAGCGCTACAGATTTTGTAAAACCAATTGCACCCGCTTTAGAAGCAGCATAATTTGTTTGTCCAGCGTTTCCAGAAACACCAACTACAGAACTGATATTGATGATAGAACCAGCGCGTTGTTTCAAAAATGTTTTTTGAATTGCTTTTGTCATATTGAAAACAGATTTCAAGTTAACATCAATAACTTGGTCAAAATCAGCTTCAGACATACGCATCAATAAATTATCTTTTGTAATTCCAGCGTTGTTGATTAAAATATCAACAGTTCCAAAATCAGCTAAAACAGCATCAACAAAAGCTTGTGCTTCATTAAAATCGGCAGCATTAGATTGATATCCTTTTGCTTTAACTCCTAAACTATTCAATTCAGCTTCAAGAGCTTCTGCAGATGCAGCAGATGAACTATATGTAAATGCTACGTTTGCACCATGTTTAGCAAAAACTTCTGCAATTCCTTTTCCAATTCCGCGGCTAGCGCCCGTAATGATTGCTACTTTTCCTTCTAGTAATTTCATATTAAGGTATTCGTTTTTATTTTTTGAACTACAAATATAGATTATTTGGGCGTTTAATAAAATTTGGATTGCAAAAAATGGCAGATAATCTTCTTTTATAAGCAAAAAAAGCAACTCCAAAACAGGAGTTGCTTTTTGCTCAAAAAAATAAAAACAAAAGTAAAAATTTAGATGTGATTTTGTTTCATTATAAAATAAGCGATGCCAAGCAATACAGCCATAACAAGCATTCTAAAAATAGCAGATTGAAATTTTATGGTTCCGTTTTGTTTGTCTTCTTTTCTCTGTTTTCTCAAATCGGCAACCATTACTGGAATAATTACAAGTATAGAGGCATATAAATAATATCTGGTGTACTGCGGGTATGATTCTGAGAATGTCAGTAAAACTAAACCCCAGAAAAAGAATATAGTGTTTACGGGTGTTATAATTTTTCTTATCATATTATCTGAATATTTTAATTACAATTTTACACGCAAGTTTTTTGTCAAACTCTTTTTTCAAATGATACAAATTCTTCTGTTTAGTAAAAAAAAGCAGCTCAAAGCTTGAGCTGCTTTTCCTCCAAAATTAAAACAAAACTAAAAACTAATTAAGTTGCCAAGTCGTCATTCTAAAAGGGCTTGACGAACTTGTAAAGGTGTAAACGGTATTGTTATAATATAATTTAAAACTCTCTTTTTTCACATAAAGACCATTCGGATCCATTAAGTTTTTATCGAAACTTGCTAAAAATGCTGGTGTTGCAACAGTAGTATTTCCGTTCCAAGATTTATGTTTCAAAATGATTTTTTTGCCAACTGGATCTTCTACAACATCAACAAAGTGCTGTAAAGCGGGTCTGCCAACAAAATAATAGTATATAAAAGTTCCAACTGAATGATTCATATACAATTGCACATAAGCAAGACTTTGACCTGCTGGCAATGATGCATTAATTTTATCTATTTCAGCCAAAAACAATTTTGAGTTTGTTGGCGCATCAGCTGTATAATCGTCTGGATAATATCCAAATCTTGAATACGGTTTTCCTGGAAGAAGCAATTTATAATCATCAGTTAACACTAATGGTTTGTCTGTATATTTTATAACAGCACTTACTCCATTTGTACCTGTTGCTGTAAAACTTCCGTTTGTGTCATCATAAACAAATGAAGTTAATTTTTGATCTTTTACAACAACTGCAGGACTTACGATAATACCTGTTGGCGTATATGCAATTCCCATATTATAACTTTGCGAGTAACCAGCTTCAATAGAATTTGCTTCTGCAAAACGAGTAACTTCAGTAAAACTAAAATCAAATTGATGTTTTGTTGTTCCGTCATTCGTTTCTAACAATCTAAATAACGGACGCGCATCAGAACCAATAACATTTTGCTCCATTGCTGTATGTTTTGGAAGATTTGCCCAGTCAGCAGCGGTTGCTTTTACAAAACGAAGTTCCTGAACCGTTCTGTTTGTTTTAAAAATGATTTCGCCATTTTCCTGTCCGTAGTACAAAAACTGAAAATCACCTAAATATCCTTTTCCACGCAATAAATCAATAGGATAACTATCTGAATCTGACAAAAGATGAATTCTGTTTTTTGTTGTAAACGTCAAACTTACTGTACTTCCAGTCTGTACAGCATATTCACTTTTATATGTTTTTGTATCACTATCAAAATCTGATGCCATTTGAACTGTTCCGTCTGCAGCAAATTTAAATAAGTGCGTATACCCACCTAAAATGGTATTATCTGTAAAATAAACGGCTTTCCAACCATATTCTGAAGTAAGCAAAAGATCGCTTAATTCTTTTTTCTGAGCGTTTAGTCTTTCTGTTGGTGTCTGGTCAAATTTCTGTTCAGCATCAGTACTGCTACATCCAAAAAAAGGCAATGAAATTATTATCAAAACCAGATAATTCAATATATTTTTTGCTTTCATAATCTTCATTTATTAGTTGTTTATTACAGCGTTAGTATTTTTTTCAGCCTCGTTGCGCAAAGCGTAGAAATCCATATTATAAGCCTCTTTATAATACTTCACGACTAAAGCTTCTTTTGCTTTTATCTGAGCAACAGCGGTTGGGTTTGCTATTGAAGCCAAAATTGCAGCATATTCTGCTTTAGAGTTGATCAACATCATTGAAGCCATTTCTGCAAAATCTTCATTGATATTGCTTCGTGCATAATTTGTTATAAAACCAATTTCTCTTGATTCTTCGTCTGTGTACAAATGCCAGCTTGCCGTGTATCCAGAAGGTGTAATTGCTGCCCAAGATTTTTCATCAAAAGGTTTGTTCTGATTCAAAATATGAACATATTCGTGCTGAATTGTGTGAAGAAATTGCGCGATATTCTCTCTATTCTTTTTATCCACATAATCGGTTTCAAAAAGCGTAACACGCTGTCCTCCCTCTGCTAAACCTAAAGTTTTTGTTCCAACAGTATTTAAGTTCACACCTCCAACTAAAACAAATTCTCGTGGAGCTACTTTCTTTACAAAATCAGCTCCTCCGATTGTTTTATAACTTTCCAACCAGATTTTCTGAACGATTTCTAGAGCAGGTTGCACTTTTTCAATAAGTGGAGGAAATAAATATCGGTTGTTATCAACCGTGTTTTGATTCCATTTATATTGAACATTAATGTTATACGGAGTAAGATAATTTGTTGTAATCCAATTGTCCAAAGCCGTTTTTGTTGGCTGTGTAAAATCTAACTGGCTTTCTCCTGGCTGTTCTTCACTGGCGCAGGAAACCAGTGTTAGGATTAATAAAAACAAACCTGCTATTCTATTATATTTTAATACTTTCATATCTTTTGAATTAAAGTTTTTATCTAGGATTTGGCTCAATACCGTTGCTTGAAGCGTGAAGCGGAATTTGGATTGCTCTACGTTTATCATCCTTCACAAGCGTATTTGTTGGTTTATTGAAAATTTCATGTTTTACCACGATATTAAATCGCTTAACATCAAAATATCTTATCCCTTCGTGCATAAAATCTCTTCTTTTGGTTTCGGCAATGGCTTTAATGTAAGAAGTCTGAACCGGTGTCATTGTATAAAATGGCGTGTATTCATTATCGATTACTGGATATTTTGCTACCACTTTAGCTTCAGTAAGTTTATCCGTTGTGGCGTTGTAACCAACTGTTCTTGTTGAAAGAAAATATTCTAATTCAGCATTTGCCTCAGCAATTTGGCCTTTCATAACATGCGCTTCAATTCTGTTTAAGAAAAACTCATCGTTGCTCAATAGAACTTCGGCTAAATAACCATTTCCAACATTTGCTGTTACATTCGTGTATTTGAAATACTCGTAAAATTTTGGAACAAAAGCTGTAATGAAACTGTTGCGTGAGTAAATAGAATATTGCCACGCTTTTCCAAAAATATTAGTTGGCGTACCAAAAATTTCGTTATATCTTGTTCCTGAAAGGAAAAAACGACTTCCGCTTGAACCATTATATGAAGCTCTTGCATAATAGGATTCTGGAGAAGCAACTAATAAGTTTGTTGGCTCATTACTGCTTGCATAACGCATATTTTGCGTTTGAAAATCATTTAATTTATAAGAAGCATAATCTCTAATTTTTCCAACAGGCAACGAGCCTAAATCATTAGACAATTCAATTACTTTGTCCCAGTTTCCTTTTATCAAATAAAAACGACTTGCAAAAGCTTTTCCTGCCTCTTTATTAAAATGGAATTTAGGTTCAGAATAATCGTTTGTTAAAAGAGGCAAACCTTCTTCAACATCTTTTTGAATAAAATCAAAAACCTCTTTTACAGTGTTACGAGTGTATTTTGTAATCAAAGCCGTTTCTGGTTTTGTTACATACGGAATTCCCAAATCTTTTTCAGCTGTTGCTGGATTATAACGCTGTGACCAGAAAGAAACTAACATAAAATGCGAATATGCTCTTGCAAGCAATGCTTCTCCTTTTTGCGGATTCAAACTCTTTGGACTTCCTAATTGTTCAATTGCTTCTAAGGCTTTATTAGCGTGCGCGATAGCTCTGTAACAAGCATCCCAATACGCCGCCTGACTGTCAGTATCAGTCTCGCTCTGAATTTCCCAATTGTAGTTTTGCTCGTTTTTTCTCAATGTATTTGCTAAACCGCTGTCAAAAACATTGTCGGTCATTGTTTCTGCAAAATCAAAATAACTATCCTGCGGATAAGCATTTACTAATAATTCAGAGATTTTTTCAGGCGTATCTATTTCGGTTCTATTATCTGGTTTTTCAGAAAGAAAATCATCACAACTAGTAATACTTAGAAGTACTAATAGAAATAAAGTTATTTTTATCTTTTTCATAATTTAAATATTATAATGAAATGTTTAGAGTAAAAGTGTATTGAGACGTAACTGGCAAGGCAACACCACCAGAATTTCTAAATTCAGGATCTTGTCCGTTTAGTTTTTTATCCGAATAAACCAGCCACGGATTCACTGCAGATCCTTTTAAATTAAATGTGCTTACGCCAATTTTCTTTTTGAAATCTTTAGGAAACTCCCAGCTTAATGAAATGTTCTTCAATCTCACGAAATCACCGCTTGCAATTCGAACATCAGAATAATTATACGTATTGTAAGCTCTCGCAAGTGTACGCTCACCTCCGTAATTTGCATTAAGTCGCTGATCTGCAATTACCGGAACATTTGTAAAGTTTTCGTCACCAGGATTAATCCAACGATTTGTAAAATCTTTAGTAAACACAGTCAAATCATCATAAGTACTGTCATAAACTGGATTCAAACGAACTTTATTTCCACCTGACCCAACAAAAAAGATGTATAATGACCAGTCTTTGTATGTAAATGTATTAGCCAAACCAATCGATTTATTTGGCTCAATCGAACCTTCATATTTCAAGTATTTTGTAACATCTTTATTATCTTGGAAATCTGCTCCTGTGATATTATCAGCCTCGCCTTCGGCCATAATAAAAGTTGGAAGACCTTGTTGATTTAAACCTGTAAATTGGTACGAATACAATGAATTTCTAGGGTGTCCAATCGTGTTTCCACCATTTCCATCGATCAAATCAAATGCAGTTGGTTTGTTCTCCAACTTTGTGATTTTTTGAGAATAAACAGAGAAATTTAACGTTGTTGACCATTTGAAATTATCAGCAGCTATATTTCTTGTCGTGAAACCTACTTCAAGACCTTTTGTTTCCATGTTGGCATTATTTCCTTGTTTAATTCTTTGTCCTCCAATACCTGAAGTCACAACATAATCAACCAAGTCAAACGCTTTACGACGGTAAATATCTGTTGTTAAAGCAATTCGGTTACGGAACATTCCAAGATCAACACCTAAATTGGTTTCGTATTGTTTTTCCCAAGTCAAATCACCGTTTTGCAATTCATCAATTCTGATTCCAGTTTCTCTGTCGTCAAGATTCAAACGATCTGTGATAAAACTTTTGTAAATAGCCAAAGAGTTTGTTGCAGGTCCAGCAGTTGCTGTTAAACCGTAAGATCCTCTTAAACTTAAACTGTTTACAGATTCAACGTTTTTCATGAAATTTTCTTCAGAAAGATTCCATTTTCCACTAAAAGTATACGTTGGAAGCCATCTTGAAGAACCGCTGTCTCCTTGTCTATTAGACCCATCATAACGTCCTGTAACTGAAGCTGTATAACGACGATCGTAAGTATATCCAACCTTTCCGAAGAAACCAACTGTTCTTTCTTTTTCTTCATTAAAACCGTAGTATGAATCACCAGAGTTTATGATTTTTTCCAATAATCTTGGATCTGTAAAAGCTGTAAGTCCTCTGTCATACTGAATTCCTGCCGCAACAAAATTATCACTGCTTCTATCAACAACTCTCATCTCTGTTCCAAAGAAACCTTCAAGTTCATGTTTTTCATTAAATGTGTTTCTGTAACTCACACTGTTTCTGATATTATAAGAAGTCATATCGTTTGTAAACTTTCTTAAGAATCCTCCATTTGGCAATACCGAAACTTTTGGTGCTGTCAAATCATTTGGATCTTGGTACAAAAAGATATTTGCATCTCTTACAAGTGTATTTTCCATTGCATTGTAAGCACCTACAACATTTGAACCTTCTAAAATTTTATGTTCACGAGTCGTATTTGCGTAACGCGCAGAAGCCGTTAAATTATAATTCCAATGCGGATTTATTTTATAATCTAAATCCATTTGAAAACGAATATCTTTTACGTTGATTTCCATAAAGTTGTTCGCCAACTCGTTAATGATATTCATTGGAGCCCAGTTATTTCGGTAATATTCCAGATTTCCATTTTCATCATAAGGTCTTAAAGTTCTGCTGGTATTTAAAACGTAGTTAAACGGATTGATATCAAAATCACGAGTTACTTTTCCGAACACAACATCTTTTTCACTTTCATAACTTCCAGGAGCGCCCTGATCACGAATAGAAGCTAGTGTAGACAACGTAATATTTAATTTATCATTGATGAAAAATGTTCCTTTAATGTTTGATGACAACTGTTTTACATCATCAGCAATAGTCCATCCTGGATCTGTATAATATCCTAAAGAGGCATAAAACGTGTTGTTTTTTCCTCCTCCAGAAAAACTTAAAGAGTGGTTTTGAGTCAATGAAGGTCGAAATAAAGTACCAAACCAATCTGTATTTGCTAATTCGTATTTTTTCAAGAAATTATTTCTACTAACTGGATCATTGTTAACCAAATAACTATTAGTTTCTGGAATATAAGTATTAATTGCGCGACCTAACAAATTATATGCTCCACCATATCTTCCATTTACAGTCGACGGAAGGTCAAGATATCCTTTTGCTTCCATTTCTTTAAAAATACTCATTGATTCCTGCGAATTCAAAATGTCGTATTGGCTGTAATTTGGCACCGTTCTCGCAGTTTGTTCTATAGCATAACTTATTTTTAAAGGAGAATCTCTGCGTCCTTGTTTTGTATTTACAACCACAACTCCGTTTAACGATCTTGAACCATAAATTGACGTAGCCGATGCATCTTTAAGAATTTCAATGCTTTGAATATCATTTGCATTTAAACCTGCAACAGATGAACTCAGTAAGGTTTCAGAATTACCAGAAGCCAAATCGGCAAATGTTAGATTGATAATATCCTCTTGAACAACACCGTCAATTACCCAAAGTGGTTTTGTGTCTCCAAAAATTGAAGACGAACCACGAACTGTAATTTTAGGAGCTGTACCAAAAGTTCCGGTAACATTCTGCACTGTAACTCCGGCCGCTTTTCCTTCGATCATTCGGCTTACGTCAACTACACCGTCAACTTTTAATTCGGCACCAGAAATTTTGCTTATGGCACCAGTAAATGTTCTTTTAGACGTTTTTTCATAACCTGTTGTTACCACAACTTCTTTTAAGTTTTGGCCTAATTCTGTCAAAACAATTGTTGGAGAAGTATTTGAAGCGTCAATTTCTTTAGTTTCCATCCCAACATAAGAAATTACTAAAGTGGTACTGTTTGCAGGCATTTCGATAGAAAAATTTCCATCAAAATCAGTCAAAACAGCAATTTTAGTTCCTTTTGCCATTACGGTTGCGCCAGGAAGCGGGCTCCCCGTTACGTCTGTTACTTTTCCTTTAATAATAGGACCTGCCGTAAAAATATTCGATAAAGCATCATGATTTGCTGTCGCAGAAAATGGATCTGCTACTGCATTTTTTTGCAAAACAATCTGATTGCTTACTTCAGAAAAAGTGATATTAAAAGGCGCTAGAATTCTATTAAGAATACTAGCCAAAGTTTCTTGATTTGCCTCAATACTTACCTTTTGGTTTAATTGAGGTAATCTTGAATTATAAGAAAATTTTACTTGTGCTGACTTTTCAATTTTAGATAATGCATTGTCTAGAGTTAAATTTTCAACTGTAATTGTAACTTTAGTATCTAATTTTTTTTGCCCATTTACACTGTTTGCCATTGTAACACTTGAAAATATAAGTGCTAAGACAAACTGAAATAGTGTTATTTTCATGATTCGATGGAGTAATCGTTGTTTACCAACTGGTTTTTTCATAATTTTGGTTTGTTTTGATTAATACTGATTCGCGTGTATTTTAAGAAACGAACTGAATTGCTCTTTACAGAGAGAAATTCAATCTAATAAGTGTCGATAATGTTACAGCATTTCGGCACTTTTTTTATGCATATTGTTTTACATAGGCTTATACTATTAGTTTTGTTTTTTGGTTAATTTTTTGGTTTTTATTTTTAAGAATGAAATTAAAATGCTTTATAATTACAGTTACAAAGCGAAGATTAATTACAGCCTTCAGAAGTTATAATAATCTGATTTCCATTCATTTCAAAATTGGTTTCGGCACTAATACTTTTACAGACAATTTTTAATTTTTCAGGCAAAGGCTGATCACTCAAAGAAGTTGTCAAATGACAGTCTTTCAATTTATTTTTTGGATAATCGATCTTAACCTGATACGCCTGCTCTATAGTTTCAAAAATTTGAGAAACCGGAATATCACTAAATTCAAAACTTAACTGCTCTATATTCCCCACGCTCTGAACCAAAGCCTTATCATGAGTTATGTTTGTGATTTTATTGAATTTTAAATCGCTTCTAAAAAAACGAAGTGCCTGATTAGGAAGAAGCACTACTTCTTGTTGGTCTGATTTTGCCACCAAATCATTAGATTTTACCTTAACTTTACCGGTGCGAACAAGAACTTCAACATCAGGCTGATCAGAATAAGCTTTAACTCTAAAGCTAGTTCCAACTACCTTTGTAACAATCTCATTAGCGTAAACGAAAAAAGGCTTTTTAGGATTTTTACTAATTTCAAAGAAACCTTCGCCGGATAAATACACCTTTCTTTCGTTGCCGGTAAAGATTTTAGGGTAACTCAATTTACTATTTGGCTGTAATAATACAGAACTGCCGTCAGACAATGTGATAATTTGAGGATTGCTAGAATTATTTGTCTGTTCGACCAATCCTTCACTATTCTCAGCTATCAGTTCTTTATAAGTAACAATATTATCAGCGGGATAATAGTTTTTATAATACCAGAAAGAAAGCAGACAAAAGAACAAACTTGCTGCAACTCCAGTTAAAAAATAGTTTTTGAAAAACTTGGTATCGGCATTTTTGCTGAAAAGAATTTGATTTTCTTTTTCTTCAATTTTACGCCAAGTATTTTGAAGCGCTTTGTGAACATCAGATTTCGATAAATCTGATTCTGAAACTTTCATTGCCAAAAGCAAATGTCTGGCATCTTGAACAAGTTTTGCACGATGACGGCTTTCTAAAGTCCATTCTTCCCAGCCGTCTTGATCTGTTTTTAGCAAAACCCATGACTGGAAAGATTCGTCAGACAAGAAGTCTTCAATTTGAGTATATGTGTTACGTTTTTGCATCTAAAAATAAGGTTACAAAAACATAGAGGACAGCACTCTTATTATATACTCACTAAATTGTGATTTTTTTTATTTTTTTTGAAAGAAAATTAAAAACCGCTTGCGGATAGCAGAAGAAATAAGGAAAAACTACCCTTCCATTCTCTGCGAAGCGTCATTAAACCACGATGCAACAAATTGCTGGCCGACTGATAATTCACGTCAAGCATTTCTGCAATCTGCTCTACACTAAGGCCTTGATGATAACGAAGGTACAAAGCTTCTTTTTGCCTTGCAGGTAAATCATTTAACAATTTATTTAAGTGAATTATTTTTTCTTTGGCATCATCATCAGCTTCATCTAAAAGTTCGTGATCAACTGAAAATTCAAGAAGAAATGCAATCGAATCTGTACTAGCAGTTTTTCGAAATATATGATCACGCTCATGTAAACGCGCAATTCTTTTTCGAACACTTGATAATAAATACGCTTTTACAACAACAGAATTTTGTAGTGTGTTTCGATAAATCCAAACATCGGTAAAAACATCCTGAATGCAATCTTGGACTTTTTCTTCAAATGGAGAAAGTGAATTTCCATATCGTACTAAATCGGCATAATACCTTTCAAATAACATTGAAAATGATTTTTCATCACCATCTTTCAATTTATTCCAAAGCGCATTATCATCAACAACATTAAATAGCAAAGCCGGAGTCTTCATGGTATTTTGGGGCACTATATTATAAAGCAAGAAATTATTTAATACAAGGATTATAATTTTTTAACAATATCCTTAAATTTTGTGCGATAAATATATAAAAGTGATCTTGTAAAAACAATTTTTTTACATAAAAGAGATATTTTTTTAATAATAAATTCAACGCAATCGATTACAGATAGAAGTATCAGCAAACCAATGGCGAATTAAAAAGCTTTCAGAAAATTTTCTGCAGTAAAATATAAGATTCAACTATTTTCGACCCTTCCTTATTTTTTGATAAACTTAAAACTCGAACTTCCCTTATCTGAAGTGACTTTTAAAATATAATTTCCTGTCTGAAGTTTTGAAACGTCAACTTTTGAAACATTTTCTGCATTTAAAACCGAAATAATCGTTTGTCCTAAAACATCAAATATTTGCATTGACTTTTTTTGAATTGTATTTTTAGAATCAATATTCAAAATATCTTGAGCTGGATTTGGATAAACAGAAAAATATTGAGAAAATTCAAAATCCTGCGTTCCTAATAGCGCCTTAAATGTTGAAGTTGCTTTATTGGTTAAAATAGGAAAGTTATAATCAAAATAAATATTGGCTTCATTTGTGAAAGTATCCCCAACTTTTAAAGTTGGCAATGTTTTGATTTTAAAAGCGATATACCCATCATTATGAGCATCATCAAAAGGAAGTTTTATCTTTTCGAAAATAAATTCTACTTTATTGCCCTCTGAAATTTTTGTTATATAAGAATGACTTGAACTTGTAGGAACCAAAGTCGAAATATCAAATTTTGCTAAATCAATCATATCTTTCACTACTATATTTTCAGCATAATAAGTTCCTATATTTTCAAAGCGAATCAAATAATGAACATATTCTCCAATTAATTCAGGTTTTATAATATTCCCTTCTAAACAAGTTTTATCATTGGGATCGACAGCACCTACAACTGTTTGATTTAAAGCAAAATAATTATCATCCGGAGTTATGTCAATTTGCGCAGAACTAATTACTACTTTAAGTTTCACTATGTCATTATTATTAACCGGAGGCGTTTCTGTTGGTGAATTTAAATTCATGTCAACTAAAATTTCTTTCACTTCCAATGGTTTTAAATTCTCAAATTTCCATGATAAAGTATTTGTTTTTTCACTAGAAATCTGAGGAACAACGCTAACTACATCTAAAATAGCATCATCATAACTCAAACTAATCTCGCCCGATTGCGGAATATTCCCTTTGTTTTTATAAATAATTTTATATTTGGTATAAAAGCCTGGCCTCGCTACATCTAGCGGTAACATTGTGATTTCTAAATCTGGTTTTGGATTTTTTATACTAATACAAAAATCCATCGAATCAATATTAGTAGCTGATGGAATAGTTAGTTTTAATGATGTTGGAGAAACCGTAAAATACTCACTATTTTCAAGCAATGGTGTTATTGTATAAGTTCCAGCCTGAACGGTTATATTATAATTACCTGAATTATCAGAAAACAAATAGTCAGTCAGAGTCCCATTTGAAATACTATATTTTAAATTTGATACAAACGGATCTAAAACATCACAACCATCATTAAAAACATCAATCTTATTCTTTCCTTGAACGGTATAAAACACTTCGCCTGGCACGAATGAGCAATATGAATTTACATTGCATTTTGTATAATTATACTGCTTCAATAAATTTTGAATTCTTAAAATGTTTTTTTGATCAACACAGATGTATTCTAAATTTGGACAAGAATTAAAAGTGAGGCTGCCTCCCATATTTCCATTTTTCATAAAAATAGTTTTTAATGGAGCATTATTATCGCATTTTAAACTTTGCAACTTTTTTAAATCACCTAAGCTTAAAGTTGAAAGCATATTATTTTCACAACTTAGATAAGTAATAATTGGAGAATTATTAAAATTTAAAGAAGCAAGTTTATTCGAGGCACACTCTAACCTGTCCAATTTCGGTATAGTGCTTAAATCTAGAGAAGCAAGCTCATTAAGTTCAACATTTATTTTAAAAAGTTCAGTGCAACCCATTAAATTTATTGAAGCCAGTTTGTTCTTGTAACAACTTACCACTTTTAACCCCTTTAAATTACTAAGATCTAAATTTTGAAAATTGTTAAACGCAACATCAAGATCTTGCAATTGAAGCAAACCTGACAAATTAATAGAAGTAAGTTTATTGTTCGAGCAGTATAAATTCATTAAACCCGTTAAGTCTCTTACATCTAAAGTTGAAATATTATTATAACTACAATTTAATGTAACGAGATTTTTAAAATATGCTATTCCTTCCAGATTCACTATATAATTGAGACTACCTCCGGGAGAAACATCCAAATAAATCAAATTTTCAGCTTCACTTACTTCAATTTCATTATTACCATTTAAATCTACTGCCGTATAATCCCCAAACTTATTTTTCGCTTTATTGCTAAAACGATCGATACTTAATAGTTTCGCTTTAAAATTAGTATCAGGAATATTAATTGTTTGAGAATTTACTGTAGAAAAAATAAACAAAGCCAGCAATAGCAAGTAGTTCTTGGTCATAAATTTAGATTGTTTTTGGTTTTTAAATATATAAAATCAAAAATTCAAAACCTAAAATTTCATAAAAAAAGCCTTACTAATTAAAGTAAGGCTTTTTTAATAATTTATTTGAAAAGGGCTTTTAGAAAGCTACATTCCATCTTGGTAATTTAGCATTTACATCTAAGAAATTCTGTAAAACCTGTCCTTCAACCGCAGTTGGAATAGCTTTTACATCAGCATTGAAAGTTTCGTACCAAACTACTTCAAGAGCCGAAATATTTTCCAATTTCATTTGTGCTGGCCAAGAATATTTTCTCCCAGTTTTAGCAAATTGGTGTCCGTTTACAATTTTATCATACAAACCGCCATTTTTGCTTTTTAAAGTTCCGTCATTTTGAACAGTTCCAGTAGAACCAACCATAATAAGTTCTTTCTCTGCTCCTTCAACAGCATATACTACAAAAATTCCAGCGCTTCCTTCCGGTGCATTGCAAACTTCTTCTAAACTATCTTCAATAGTAAAAGCAAAACTGCTGCTTGCTTTAAACTTCTCTAATTCTTTACTCATATTTCTTTTTTTAGTTTCTAAGATACTGAGGTACTAAGGTTCTAAGATTTTTTCTTTTTACGTCTCAGTCTTTAAAATGTAAAAAAGTCTCAACAAAATATTGAGACTTTTTTGGGAATTTATTATTTTCTCCCGAAGCCTCGGGATTGGAGATTATCCAAGTACTTCTTTAACTTTTTTACCAATTTCAGCTGGTGAATCAACAACGTGAATTCCGTTGTCTCTCATGATTTGTTTTTTAGCAGCTGCAGTATCGTCAGAACCACCAACAATAGCACCAGCGTGACCCATTGTTCTACCAGCAGGAGCAGTTTCTCCAGCGATAAAACCAATAACTGGTTTACGGTTACCATCAGCTTTTACCCATTTAGCAGCATCAGCTTCTAATTGACCACCAATTTCACCAATCATAATGATTACTTCAGTTTCTGGATCATTCATTAATAATTCAACAGCTTCTTTAGTTGTAGTTCCAATGATTGGATCTCCACCAATTCCAATAGCTGTAGTGATTCCTAAACCTTGTTTTACAACTTGGTCAGCAGCTTCATAAGTTAAAGTTCCTGATTTAGAAACGATACCAACTGTACCTTTTTTGAAAACGAAACCTGGCATAATACCAACTTTAGCTTCACCTGGAGTGATAACTCCTGGACAGTTTGGTCCAATTAATCTTGAACTTCTTTCTTTAACATAATTATTTGCTTTAATCATATCTGCTACAGGAATTCCTTCTGTAATAGCAATAATTACTTTAATTCCAGCATCAGCAGCTTCCATAATTGCATCAGCAGCAAAAGCTGGTGGTACAAAAATAATAGATGTATCAGCTCCAGCTTGATCAACAGCGTCTTTTACTGTATTAAAAACTGGACGATCTAAATGGCTAGTTCCTCCTTTTCCTGGAGTAACACCACCAACAACATTAGTACCGTACTCAATCATTTGAGAAGCGTGGAAAGTTCCTTCACTTCCTGTAAATCCTTGAACAATTATTTTGGAATCTTTATTAACTAAAACACTCATGATATATATTTTATGTAGTTTTTAAAATTGTGATGCAAAAGTAAGGTTTTGTAACGTATTTTACCTTTTTATTCTCAAAAAAAATCAAGAAAATTGACTCATTTGATAACCTCGATAAAGCTTATCGTCTTTTATTTGCCAAATCGCTGTAAAATGTGCTAGCAACATCTCTTCTCTTGGGTTCTCAATCGTTTTCACATAATGAGAATAACGTATTGAAACTAAGTCATCTTCAGCAATAATATGACTGATTCTAACTTTAGAACGCACATAAGCACGACTTAACTCATTTGCCATATCCAACATCGAATTATAATCCATTTCGATTAATCCTTTCGTGCTGTGCCATTCCAACTTTACTTCTGGATGTAAGTAAGTTTTCATGATTTCACTATCAATCAAGGCATCCGACTTATAAAATTTTTGAACAAATTCTTTTATAGACATATTACTTCAATTTATTTAGAATTTCAGGAATCTTTTTGATATTGGCCAATTGTTTTAACTTTTCTCTTGATTCTTCGATTGGCGTTCCAAAATATGATTTTCCGCCCTCAACCGACTTAGTAACACCTGTTTGTCCCAT
Organism: Flavobacterium sp. LHD-80; assembly: GCF_030929605.1. Taxonomy (GTDB): domain Bacteria; phylum Bacteroidota; class Bacteroidia; order Flavobacteriales; family Flavobacteriaceae; genus Flavobacterium. The sequence goes on along the minus strand of NZ_JAVFVS010000013.1, from coordinate 127,029 downwards.
AATAACAGCCTTCGCTCCTATTGTGATACCACTTGTGGTTCCAACTTGTCCCCAGATTGTAACTTCATCTTCAATAACCACACAGCCAGCAATTCCAGTCTGTGATGCAATTAAACATTTTTTTCCGATAACAGTATCATGCCCAACATGAACCTGATTGTCCAATTTTGTTCCTTCACCAATGGTAGTGTCACCGGTAACACCTTTGTCTATTGTACAAAGAGCGCCAATTCCAACGTTGTCTTCAATAACAACTCTTCCACCAGAAATCAACTGATCAAAGCCTTCAGGACGTTTTTTATAGTAAAATGCATCGGCTCCTAAAATGGTTCCGGCATGAATGATAACATTATCTCCAATTACAGTATAATCGTAAATAGAAACATTTGAGTGTATCAAACAGTTTTTACCAATTTTTACATTGTTGCCAATAAAGCTGTTTGGCTGTATTAAAGTACCTTCACCAATTTCTGCAGATGGTGAAATTGACACATTTGCAAATTGAAAAGGTTTAAAATGCTTTGTTAAAGTATTAAAATCTCTGAAAGGATCATCAGAAATTAAAAGTGCTTTACCTTCTGGACAGTCAACTTTTTTATTGATTAAAACAATTGTAGCTGCAGATTGTAAAGCTTTGTCATAATATTTAGGATGGTCAACAAAAACAATATCGCCAGGTTCTACTACATGAATTTCGTTCATGCCCAAAACCTGAAAGTCTTTGTCGCCAATAAATTCGCAATTAAGCAAATTCGCAATTTCTTGTAAAGAATGAATCTTTGGAAATTTCATATATTTAAATTAGAAAATTTGTCAATTAGAAAATGTGTCAATTAGAAAATGAGTCAATTAGAAAATAAAATTATTCAATTTCTGCGTATGCATTAATTTTCTAATTGACTCATTGACAAATTATCTAATTAAAAATTACTCTTTTACACGCTCCATGTAAGAACCTGAAGCTGTATCAATTTTAATTTTATCACCTTCGTTGATGAATAAAGGTACGTTTACAGATGCTCCAGTTTCTACCGTAGCAGATTTTGTAGCATTTGTTGCTGTATTTCCTTTTACTCCTGGCTCTGCGTAAGTAACTTCAAGAATTACAGATGCTGGCATATCTACAGATAAAGGCAAATCAGTCTCAGTATTGATCTGAACCATTACATTTGTTCCTTCTTTTAACAAATCTGGAGCATCTAAGATGTTTTTGTTTAAAGAAATCTGCTCAAATGTTTCAGCATTCATAAAGTGAAACTCATCTCCTTCTGGATATAAATATTGAAATGTATGTGTCTCAACACGAATAACGTCAATTTTATGACCTGCAGAAAAAGTATTATCTAATACTTTACCTGAAGTCAAACTTTTCAACTTTGTTCTTACGAAAGCTGGGCCTTTTCCAGGTTTAACGTGAAGAAATTCGATAATTTTATAGATATCGTGATTAAATTTAATACATAATCCGTTTCTAATATCTGATGTAGATGCCATTTTGTTTTTGTTTTATTTTATTGTTGAATCGTCGAATCGTTTAACTGTTTATTCGGTTGAACGATTAAACAAAGAAACAATTAAACTTTATTTTTAATAGTTCCCTGAATAACCTTTCATAATTCCTCGTGATGAATTTCTAATAAAATCTAGAATTTCATCTCTCTCAGGAGTAGCTTCCATTTCGGCTTCAATAATACTTAAAGCTTGAGTTGTATTGTAATTTTTTTGATATAAAATTCTATAGATTTCTTGAATTTCTCTGATTTTCTCAGTACTGAAACCTCTTCTTCTTAAACCAACTGAATTGATTCCAACATATGACAAAGGCTCTTTAGCCGCTTTTGTATAAGGAGGAACATCTTTTCTAACCAAAGATCCACCAGAAATCATAGCATGATCTCCAATATGAATAAATTGGTGAATAGCAGCTAAACCACCTATAACAGCGTGATTTCCAACAACTACGTGACCTGCTAAAGCAACACCATTTACAATAATAGCATTATTTCCAATTTCGCAGTCGTGCGCAATGTGAGCATAAGCCATTACTAAACAGTTGTTTCCTAAAATAGTTTGTCCAGATGCAACTGTACCTCTATTGATTGTAACACACTCTCTAATAGTACAATTATCACCAATAATAGCAAGAGAATCTTCTCCGCCAAATTTTAAATCTTGTGGCACCGCAGAAATGACAGCTCCTGGAAAAATATTACAATTTTTTCCAATTCGCGCACCTTCCATGATGGTCACATTTGAACCAATCCAAGTACCATCACCAATAACAACATTATTGTGAATTGTTGTAAAAGGCTCAATTACAACGTTTTTAGCGATTTTAGCGCCAGGATGAACATATGCTAATGGTTGATTCATCTGTAAGTTTTATATTTTAAATTAAAATAGTCTAATTTGAGGGCAACAAACCTAAACAATAAATTTGATTAATTATTGTTTTCTTGCAATTTGTGCCATTAATTCTGCCTCAGTAACTAACTTTCCGTTAGCATAAGCATTTGCCTGCATGTGGCAAATTCCTCTTCTAATAGGAGAAATCAGTTCACACTTGAAAATTAACGTATCACCAGGCAATACTTTATGTTTGAATTTAACATTGTCTATTTTCATGAAATAGGTCAAATAATTTTCAGGATCTGGAACTGTGCTTAAAACTAAAATTCCTCCTGTTTGAGCCATTGCTTCAACAATTAAAACCCCCGGCATAACTGGTGCTTCAGGGAAATGTCCTACGAAGAAATTCTCGTTCATAGTAACATTTTTTAAACCAACGACATGACGATCAGACATTTCGATAATTCTGTCAATCAATAAAAATGGAGGTCTGTGAGGCAACATTGCCATAATTTTATGAATATCCATCAAAGGTTCTTGATTTAAATCATAAACTGGAACATGATTACGCTGCTCTATTTTTATAATTTTTGCCATTTTTTTTGCAAACTGTGTATTTACAAAATGGCCTGGTTTATTTGCAATGATTTTTCCTTGAATACGAACTCCAATAAGAGATAAATCTCCAATAACATCAAGCAATTTGTGTCTTGCAGCTTCGTTTGGATAATGTAAAGTAAGATTGTCTAAAACTCCGTTTGGTTTTACAGAAATTTCATCTTTACCAAAAGCTTTTTTCAAATTCTCCATTGTAGATTCAGAGATTTCTTTATCTACATAAACAATTGCATTATTTAAGTCACCGCCTTTAATTAAACCGTGCTCTAATAAAGATTCTAATTCATGCAAGAAACTGAAAGTTCTTGAACTTGCGATTTCAGTTTTAAAATCGGCAATACTTTTAAGTGTAGCATTTTGTGTACCTAAAACTTTTGTACCAAAATCTACCATTGTTGTCACTTGATAATCGTCGCTAGGCATAACAAGGATTTCACTTCCTGTTGCTTCATCAGTAAATGAAATAACTTCTTTTACCACATAAACATTACGGCTCGCGTCTTGCTCTTCGATTCCAGCTTTTTCAATTGCTTCAACAAAATATTTTGATGAACCATCCATAATAGGAAGTTCAGAGGCATCTAATTCAATAATAATATTATCCAAATCGCAACCAACTACTGCCGCTAAAACGTGTTCTGGAGTTTGTATTTTTACACCTAATTTTTCTAAATTAGTACCTCTTTGCGTGTTAACAACATAATTAGCATCAGCCTCAATAATTGGCTGACCTTGCAAATCTACTCTAACAAAAGTGAAACCATTATTAATAGGAGCTGGTTTGAAAGTCATTGTAACTTCTTTTCCAGTGTGTAATCCTACGCCTGTTAGTGAAATTTCATTTTTGATGGTCTTCTGTTTAACCATTATTTCCATTTTTTGGGTTTATTATTTGTTTTTTTAATTCTTCAACTTCGGCTACAATTTTAGGGAAGTTTTTAAAATGAACATATGATTTATTAAAATCACTATATCCAAGTGATGGCGAACCTTGTAAAACTTCATCATCTTTAATGTTTCTTGCAACTCCAGACTGTGCCTGAAGCCTCACATTATTTCCTATAATTAAATGGCCTGCGATACCAACTTGCCCGCCAATCATGCAGTTCTCTCCTATTTTAGTAGAACCAGCAACACCGCTCTGCGCAGCTATTACCGTGTTTTTACCAATTTCAACGTTATGAGCGATCTGAATTTGATTGTCTAATTTTACTCCTTTTCTAATAATTGTAGAACCAAGAGTTGCTCTATCTACTGTAGTATTTGCACCAATATCTACATTATCTTCAATAATAACATTACCAATTTGTGGTACTTTGCTATATTCACCGTCTTCATTTGGAGCAAAACCAAAACCATCTGCGCCAATGATAACGCCAGAATGAATAGTACAATTATTTCCAATTACGGTTTCCGAATAAATTTTTGCACCAGCAAAAACAAAAACGTTGTCTCCAATAGTTACATTGTCTCCAATAAAGCTGTTTGGATAAATTTTAACATTATTTCCTAAAACAACATTTTGACCTACATAACTAAAACTACCTAAATATAAATTTTCTCCATATTTAGTTCCTTCAGACATAAATGACTGAGGTTCGATTCCGTTTTTATTTAGTTTTACCTGATTGTAAAAATGTAAAAGCTTAGAAAAAGCTGCGTATGCATCATCAACTTTTATTAAAGTTGTACTGATTTCTTGCTCTGGTATAAAGCTGTCGTTAACAATTGTTACTGTCGCTTTTGTAGTATATATGTAGTTAACATACTTAGGGTTAGCCAAAAAAGTAAGCGATCCTTCTTCGCCTTCTTCAATTTTAGATAGCCGAGAAACTTCTGCATTGGGATTCCCAACAACTTCTCCTTCTAAAATTCCTGCTATTTGTTCTGCTGTAAATTTCATTGCGACAAAAATATAAAAAATAGATTTTAAATGTTAATTTTAGATAAGTTGTTTTGGGAAACAGATGTAATATTTTGTTACCAATTTAGATAACGATTTCAAATTCAGCTGATCAGAGGCTTCAACAACATCCTCAATTGTTTTATCTTTTTTCAAAATTCGTATCGGTTCAGCTGCTTTACTATAGGCTTGGTTTTTAATTTTTCCTCTAAAAATAAAATAACCAGCGTCTACTGCTGAAATATGATGATCTTCTGCAAATTCTTCTTTCAAAGCTTGAGATTCTTCCAACGGAATTTTCTCTGCACTCATTTTTATCTTAAGTAAATCCCTGTTAATGATCATTTTACTTAAAGTTGAAAGTATAAAATCATCTTGTCTTTGCCATGCTTTTAAGGCACTTATGATATCAAAATCATCTAATTGAGAAAAAAGGTCTAATTTTTCGGCATCAAAATCTTCAAGTGCGATTTTGTTTTGCATAAAATACAAAAGTGGTTCACTGCAAGGAAGTTTAATTCCTTTAAGTGTAAGCTCTTTTGCTCTTTTTAAGACTTTCATCAAAATTAATTCGGCTACTAAACTTGTTTTGTGCAAATACGCTTGCCAATACATTAAACGTCTAGAAAGCAGAAATTTTTCAACTGAATAAATCCCTTTTTCTTCAATAACCAAAACATCATCGACTACATTCATCATCTGAATCAGTCGTTCAGAATTCACATTTCCTTCTGCGACTCCGGTATAAAAACTATCACGTTTCAAATAATCCATTCGATCCATATCTAATTGACTTGAAATCAATTGCAACATGAATTTTCTGTGATATTCACCTTTAAAAACCTTAATTGCCAAACTCAGCCTTCCATCAAATTCTTCATTCAACTGATTCATAAATAATAAAGAAATCGCTTCGTGATGCACATCTTCAACAATACTTTTTTCCATTGCATGAGAAAACGGTCCGTGTCCTATATCATGAAGTAAAATCGCTATTAACAACGCATTTTCTTCCTCATCAGAAATTGCAACATCTTTAAAACGAAGAGTATCAATTGCCTTTTTCATCAAATGCATGCACCCCAAGGCGTGATGAAAACGTGTATGATTAGCTCCTGGATAAACCAAATACGACAGTCCCATTTGCGAAATACGGCGTAAACGCTGAAAATATGGGTGCTGAATTAGGTCGTAAATAAGTTCGTTCGGGATTGTAATAAACCCGTAAATGGGATCATTGAATATTTTTAACTTATTAATATGAGTCACTATTTGGTTATTTTTAGGTCAACAAATATAAGTAAATAACTATAGTTTTTCATTTAAAAGTTGACATTAAATTAAACTGATTTTGAGACAAATACTTAATATTCAAAAAGATTTTATCTAAAAATTAGGTTTCGTTTTTCTGAAATTTATACTATTTTTAATACTTTTTAAGTTCTATAACTCTAAATTGCATTAAAATTAATTCTGTTTATGGATAAGATAAAAATACTTTGGGTCGATGATGAAATCGATCTTTTGAAACCACATATATTATTTCTGGAGAAAAAAAACTACTCGGTAACGACTTGCAACAACGGTCTTGATGCAATTGCTTTATTCGAAGAAGACAATTTTGACATTGTTTTTTTGGATGAAAATATGCCTGGAATGAGCGGTTTGGAAACGCTTTCGGAAATGAAAGAGAAAAAATCAGCCATTCCGATGATTATGATCACCAAAAGTGAGGAAGAATATATTATGGAAGAAGCAATTGGCTCTAAAATCGCTGATTACTTGATAAAACCAGTAAATCCAAACCAAATTTTATTAAGCTTAAAAAAGAATTTGGATGACTCAAGATTGATTACGGAAAAAACGACTTTAGATTATCAGAAGGAATTCAGGAAAATTTCAATGGAATTAGCGATGGTTAATTCTTATGAAGACTGGGTTGAGCTGTACAAAAAACTGCTTTTTTGGGAATTAAAATTGGAAGACATCAACGACACGGCGATGATCGAAATTCTTGAATCTCAAAAAGTTGAAGCCAATTCGCAATTCGGGAAATATATTGAAAGAAATTACGAAGATTGGTTTGCTCCAAAAGCTGATAAACCAATTCAGTCTCATAATTTATTCAAAGAATTAGTCGTTCCAGAACTTAAAAAGAAAGATAAACCTGTTTTATTTGTTGTAATTGATAATTTGCGTTACGACCAATGGAAATCATTTGAAACGGTTGTTTCTAACTATTACAAATTAGAAAAAGAAGTTCCTTATTTCTCAATTCTTCCAACAGCGACTCAATATGCCCGAAATGCCATTTTCTCTGGTTTATTACCAATTGATATGGAAAAACAGTTTCCGCAATACTGGAAAAATGATGTTGAAGATGGAGGAAAAAACCTTTACGAAGCCGAGTTTCTTTCGGCTCAATTAAAACGATTAGGATTAAATCTGAAAGAAGATTATTTTAAAATCACCAATTATGCCGGTGGTAAAAAATTGGCAGAAAACTTTAGAGCTTTAAAAGAAAATGACCTAGTTACAGTTGTTTACAACTTTGTCGACATGCTTTCGCACGCTAAAACCGAAATGGAAGTTGTAAAAGAATTAGCTTCTGATGATAAAGCGTATCGCTCTCTAACTTTAAGTTGGTTTAAAAATTCTCCATTATTAGAGATTATTCAGCAAGCACAATTATTAGGTTTCAAATTAATCTTAACTACAGACCACGGAACAATTAATGTAAAAAATCCGTCGAAAGTTGTGGGAGATAAAAATACAAGTTTAAATTTGCGCTATAAAACTGGACGTAGTTTAACCTACGAGCAAAAGGATGTGTATGTGGTGAAAGAGCCGAAAATTATTGGTTTGCCGGCAATAAATATGAGCAGTTCGTTTATTTTTGCCAAAAATGATTTTTTCTTGGCTTATGTAAACAACTACAATCATTATGTGAGTTATTACAAAAACACGTATCAGCATGGAGGGATTTCCTTAGAAGAAATGATTATTCCGTTTTTGGTTTTTAATCCTAAGTAAAAAAGTTTTCAGTCGCAGTTTTCAGTTTTCAGTTTTCAGCGAGAACTTCAAATTAAAATGAAAATAGATTTTGCCACAGATTAAAAAGATTAACACAGATTAAAAAATCCTTTAAAACCTTTTTAATCTGTGGCATAAAAAATAATTTCGCTTTCGCGGAAGACAATTGAAATAGATTAAAAGTTTTCATTCTCGGTTTTAAGTCACAGTTAAAACTGAAAACTGTGACCGAGACTGAGACTAAATAAACAGACATAAAAATGAACATTGTTTTTTCATTAGATCAAATTCAAGAAGTTGCACAGCAAATATTAGGCTCGAATCCTAAAAAGATTATTCTTTTTAACGGAGAAATGGGAGTTGGAAAAACAACTTTAATCAAACAACTTTGTAAAAGTTTAGGCGTTCAGGACGCAACCAGCAGCCCAACCTTTTCTTTAGTTAATGAATATTATACCACTAACAATCAAATCGTTTATCATTTTGATTTTTACAGATTAAATAAAGAAACCGAAGCGCTTGACATGGGCGTTGATGATTATTTGTATTCTGGAAATTGGTGTTTTATTGAATGGTCTGAAAAAATCGCTAATTTGCTTCCTGAAGAATATTCTACAATAAATATTGAGTTATTGCCAGACGGAAAAAGAGAGCTTAATTTAGTTTAAAAAGTTACAAATGCATTCTCAAAATACCGTAGAAATAATTCCCTTTTCATCAGATTTAAAAGACCACATTAAAACTTTAAATGTTGCCTGGCTCGAAAAATATTTCAAAGTCGAAGAAAAAGACAAACTCACGCTCTCAAATCCGCAGGAGGAAATTATAGATAAAGGTGGCATGATTTTCTACGCTCGTTATAATAATGAAATCTTAGGAACTGCTACTTTATTAAAAGTTGACGATTCGACATTTGAACTAAGTAAAATGGCGGTTTCAGATAATGCTCAAGGTTTAGGAATTGGAACAAAACTTCTTGAACATTGCTTTAATGTGGCTAAGGAAAATAATATAAAAACACTCATTTTATATTCAAATACTATTTTACTTCCGGCGATTCATCTCTATAGAAAATTCGGTTTCATAGAAATCCCTTTAGAATCGGGCATTTACGAAAGAGCAGATATAAAAATGGAGAAAAAAATATCTTAACATTGTCATTACAGTATTAGCAGAATTTTTGCACTAATTTTAAATCTTTTTACGTAATTTGTACCTTTAATTTTTTGCAGAACCCATGTCAATCACGTTAACTCCATTTACAAAACAACAATTACTGCCACAGGAAGAAAAACTTGAGGTTGGTCGTTTTAAAAGAGAACTTTTTATAGGAATTCCCAAGGAAACAAGTTATCAAGAACGCCGTATTTGTCTTACTCCAGATGCTGTAAATTCACTAACTTATGAAGGACATCGCGTTATGATTGAATCTGGCGCGGGCGAAAGTTCGAGTTACACCGATAAAGAATATGCTGATGCTGGTGCAGAAATCACAAAAGATACTAAAAGAGTTTTCGGCTGTCCGTTTTTACTAAAAGTAGAACCGCCGACTTTGGCTGAAATAAAAATGATAAATCCAGAAACAGTTATCATCTCTGCTATTCAATTGAAAACCAAAAAGAAAGAGTATTTTGAAGCTTTGGCACAAAAGAAAATTACCGCTCTTGCTTTTGAATATATTAAAGATGAAGACGGATCGTATCCAGCAGTAAAATCTCTAAGCGAAATTGCCGGAACTGCTTCTATCCTAATTGCAGCCGAATTAATGATTACAGACGAATTTGGGAAAGGACTTTTATTTGGAAATATTACTGGTGTCCCCCCTACTGAAGTTGTGATTTTAGGCGCAGGAACGGTTGGCGAATTTGCAGCAAAAACAGCCATTGGGCTTGGTGCAAACGTAAAAGTTTTTGATAATTCAATCACGAAATTACGTCGTTTACAAAATAATTTAAATCAAAGAATTTTCACTTCAACTATTCAGCAAAAAGGTCTTTTAAAAGCTTTAAGACGCTGTGATGTCGCTATTGGTGCGATGCGTGGTAAAGAACGTTGCCCAATTGTTGTTACTGAAACTATGGTGGAACACATGAAAAAAGGTGCCGTTATTGTTGACGTCAGCATTGACACTGGCGGATGTTTTGAAAGCTCAGAAGTAACAACGCATGAAAAACCTACCTTCATTAAAAACAATGTTTTACACTATTGTGTTCCAAATATCCCTTCTCGTTATTCTAAAACTGCCTCATTATCAATAAGTAACATCTTAACACCTTACCTGCATCAGATAGCTGAAGATGGTGGTTTAGAAAGTGCAATTAGATGCAACAAAGGATTAAAAAACGGAATTTATTTGTATCATGGAATCTTGACAAATAAAGCAATTGGAGACTGGTTTGATTTGCCAGACAACGATATTAATTTACTTGTATTTTAAAGGAACTTTAATGTACCTTTGCAAAAATTTTATTTCATGAAGTTCGTACACCGTTTTGCATATTATTTGATTGGTTTGGTTATGGGATGCTTTTTTGTAGCTCTTGTTTTTAGTGGAAAAGACACAAGATGCAATTACTTTCCGAATGCCAGAGTTTTAAACAATCTGAGAACAAAACCTTTTCAATATTCAGATAAAGCAATTCAGACTTTAAACGAAAAATGGGTTGACACTGCCGATATTAAAAACACTTTAACTTACGGAGATGTTGATTTTGACCAAAGTAATGTTCCATTCAAAAAAGGAAAATTATATATCATTGAAGGGAAAACAGCTAAAAATCAAGACATAATTTTGAAAGTAGTTAATTTTGAAAATAAAGCTGTTTTAGAAGAAATTATAAAAAAACCTGCAGATAAATAGTCTGTAAAACCAACCATTTTGTCATTTCGACGGAGGAGAAATCCTCACGAGAAGCTCGACAAAGATTGCGTTTTAGTTACGGAGTTACTTGCGAAGATTTCTCCTCCGTCGAAATGACAAAATTGTGAAAAATTCGTGTAAATCGGTGTAATTAGTGTTTTACAACCAATCAATTTCTTTAATTTTCTTCGATTTCAAAAATGCATTTGTCTGACTGAAATGTTTGTTTCCAAACCATTTTCCTTGATTAGCACTCATTGGAGACGGATGTCCAGATTCTAAAACATGATGTTTTGAACGATCAATTTTCAAACCTTTTTTCTGAGCAAAGCTTCCCCACAATAGAAAAACAACATTTTCTTTTTGGCCAGAAATAGCTTGAATAACAGCATCTGTAAAAAGATTCCATTTTAAATGTTTATGACTATTTGGACTGTCTTTTCTAACGGTTAATGACGCATTCAAAAGTAAAACACCTTGCTTAGCCCATTTTTCAAGATTTCCAGATGTTGGCATAAAAATCGAATCAAAATCGGTGTTTATTTCTCTGAAAATATTACGAAGTGAAGGCGGGATTTTGACATTATCATTTACAGAAAAACTCAAACCATTGGCTTCTCCTTCTCCATGATAAGGATCTTGTCCAATAATCACAACTTTTAAATCCTTAAAACTGCAATTATTAAAAGCAGAAAAAATCAATTCAGCTGGCGGATAGCAAGTGTGCGTTTCGTATTCAATATCCAAAGCCTCCATTAATTCAATGAAGTACGGTTTTTGAATTTCGTCTTTTAAAACTGCTTGCCAATCTGCGGATAAATTAATTTTCATTTTAAAATTTTATTACAAATTACGCAAAGTTTTAGTCAAACTGCCAATTATTAGTGCAATTTCGTTTTAAAACTTTGTAACTTTGAAATCTTTACAACTCACGATATATAATGATATCTATTACAGAAAAAACATTACAAGATTTACAATTTCCAACAGTGCTCGAAACAATTTCGGCAGGCTGCAACACAGACATTGGAAAAGAAAAAGCTTTGCAAATAACACCTTTCAGAGATAAAGAAACCTTGATGCAGTCCTTAATGCAGACTTCAGAATATGTGTCTTCATTTCAAAACAATAACGCAATTCCGAATCACGGATTTGACGCCATCACGCACGAAATCAAATTTTTAGCCATTGAAGACAGTTTCCTAGAAGTAGGAAGTTTTAGAAAAATCGCTAATCTTTCGTCGACAACAAATTTCTTGCTGAATTTTTTAAGAAAGTTCGATGATTATTATCCAAATTTAAATGCGAGGGCTTCTCGTGTTGAATTGACTAAAGATATTATCACTGCAATTGATGCCATCGTTGATAAATATGGAGAAATAAAAGATAATGCCTCTCCTGCTTTAGCTAGCATTCGTCAGAATATGAATTTGGTTCGCGGAAAAGTGAATCAAAGTTTTGGTGTAGCATTAACACAATATAATGGTTTAGGATATTTAGACGATATTAAAGAAAGTTTTGTGCAGAATCGCAGAGTTTTAGCGGTTTTAGCAATGTATCGTCGTAAAGTAAAAGGCTCAATTTTAGGAAGTTCAAAAACTGGAAGCATTGCTTATATCGAACCAGAAGCTACTCTAAAATATTCGAGAGAATTAGCGAATTTAGAATATGAAGAAAAGGAAGAAATCACTAGAATTCTAAAGAATTTATCAAATGTAATTCGTCCATTTTTACCTTTATTAATTGAATATCAAGACTTTTTAAGCGATATTGACGTGGTTGCCGGAAAAGCAAAATACGCCAACCGAATCAACGGAATTTTACCAACCATCACTGAAGAAAGAAGATTGTTTTTTAGAGAAGCGTATCACCCAATTTTATACCTTAATAATAAGGAGAAAAAAGAAATTACGCATCCGCAAACTATTGAGTTAAAACAAGAAAACCGAATTATTGTAATTTCTGGACCAAATGCTGGAGGAAAAACGATTTCCTTAAAAACAGTTGGTCTATTACAATTGATGCTTCAGTCTGGAATTTTGATTCCGGTTCATGAAAGAAGCGAAACTTTCTTGTTTGATCGAATTTTAACCGATATTGGAGATAACCAATCTATTGAAAACCACTTAAGTACATACAGTTACCGATTAAAAAACATGAATTATTTCTTGAAAAAATGCAACAAGAAAACCATGTTTTTGATTGATGAATTCGGTACAGGTTCTGATCCTGAATTGGGAGGTGCTTTGGCTGAAATCTTCTTAGAAGAATTTTATCATCGAGAAGCATTTGGAATTATCACAACACATTATTCTAATTTAAAAATTCTTGCAAACGAATTGCCTTTCGCCACAAATGCAAATATGATGTTTGACGAAAAGTCATTGGAACCAATGTACAAGCTGGCTTTAGGTCAGGCAGGAAGTTCGTTTACTTTTGAAGTTGCTCAGAAAAATGGGATTCCATTTGGATTGATTAATCGTGCGAAAAAGAAAATAGAAGTTGGAAAAGTTCGTTTTGACAAAACCATTGCAACACTTCAAAAAGAAAGATCGAAGCTTGAAAAAACTTCTTTGAATTTAAAAGAAGAAGAAACTCGTGCGCGTGAAGAAAGCAAAAAGATGGAAAACATCAATACGAGAATTCAGCAAAAGCTCGAAAGCTATCAGGAATTATACGACAGCAATCAGAAGATAATTTACATAGGGCAAAAAATTGATGATATTGCTGAGAAGTATTTCAACTACAAAAACAAAAAAGAATTGATTGGAGAATTTTTGAAAATTGTTGAGATTGAAAATTCAAAACGCAAAAAAGCAACTCCAAAAGAAGTGAAGGCAAAAGTTGAAAAACAAAAAGAGATAATTGCCGAAGTACAAGTAAAAGTCGAGGAAATTCGTCAAGAGAAAAAAGAAAAGAAACTTAAACCAGTTGTCGAAAAACCAAAACCAATTTTAAAAGTTGGTGACCGAGTTAGAATGATGGACGGAAGATCTGTTGGAAGTATCGATTCGATCGAAAAAAACAAAGCAACTGTGAATTACGGCATTTTTACTTCGAAAGTTAGTTTGGATGAATTGGAATTGGTAGAAGCTGTTAAAAAATAAGTTTTCAGTCGCAGTGGATGTTTTTAGTTTCTAAAAAAAGGGAAAATTCAGCGATATTTAAAATAAAGCGATTTTAAGAACTATTTAATAAAATATGACAAAAGACATCGATAATTTTTAAAAGTCGATTTAAAAAGAAATACTAAAGTGGTTTTTTATTGATAAAAATTATCAATATTTAAAAACAAATAGATTTTTCGAATACCATAACCTTTCAGTAATTGAACTACAATTTTATAAAATTTCAACGTTTATAATTAAATGCCAATTTTGATTTATAATAAAAATGGAAAATCTTCCAAAAGACAAAAAAATAATACTTTTTGACGGAGTTTGCAATCTTTGCAATTCCGCTGTGCAATTTATTATTAAACACGACAAAAAAGACATTTTCAGATTTGTCGCATTGCAATCAGAATTAGGTATCTCGATTTGTAAACATTTAGGAATTAGTTTTTCAAAAATGGATAGTATTATTTTGTACAATCCTGAAAGTGCTTATTTTTATAAATCTTCAGCTGTAATTGAAATAGCTAGATATTTTGGAGGATTTTGGAAATTATTTTTAATCTTTAGGATTGTTCCAATTTTCATCAGTGACAGAATTTATGATTATGTCGCAAAAAATAGATACAATTGGTATGGCAAGAAAGAAAGTTGTATGATTCCAACTCCGGAATTGAAATCTAAGTTTTTGTAGAAAATTTCAATTTAACTTAATATTGTCATTTCGACGAAGGAGAAATCTTCGTGAGAAACTCGACAAAGATTGGATTCTCGTTGCGGAGTTACTTGCGAAGATTTCTCCTTCGTCGAAATGACAAACTTAACGCAAAAACATACAAAATAGAAAAATCCCAAACTCCGAGAAAATTGGAATTTGGGATTTTTTTTATTGAAAATTTAGATCGTATTATCTAATCAATTTTCTGTATTTCAAACGTTTCGGAGTTAAATCACCACCAAGACGTTTCTTTTTGTTTTCTTCATAATCAGAGAAACTTCCTTCAAAGAAATAAACTTCAGAATCTCCTTCAAAAGCTAGAATGTGCGTACAAATTCTATCCAAGAACCATCTGTCGTGAGAAATAATTACAGCACAACCAGCAAAATTCTCTAAACCTTCCTCAAGAGCTCGAAGTGTATTTACGTCAAGGTCATTCGTAGGCTCATCCAGTAAAAGTACGTTTCCTTCTTCTTTCAAAGTCATTGCCAAGTGCAAACGGTTACGCTCACCACCAGACAACATTGACACTTTTTTGTTTTGCTCTCCACCGCCAAAGTTGAAACGCGATAAGTAAGCCCTTGAATTTACTTGCTTTCCACCCATCATAATCAATTCCTGGCCATCAGCAAAATTTTCCCAAATAGATTTATTCGGATCAATATTAGAATGCGACTGATCTACATATGCAATTTTTACCGTTTCACCAACTGAGAATTCTCCGCTATCAGTAGCTTGCTCACCCATAATCATTTTGAAGATAGTAGATTTACCAGCACCATTTGGTCCGATAATTCCAACAATACCAGCTTGTGGCAAAGTAAAATTCAAATTATCATAAAGTAATTTTTCACCAAACGCTTTTGCAACGTTTTTAGCTTCAATTACATTTGTTCCTAAACGTGGGCCGTTCGGGATATAAATTTCTAGATTTTCATCTAGTTGTTTTTGATCTTCATTTAATAATTTGTCGTAATTCTGCAAACGCGCTTTTTGTTTTGTCTGACGACCTTTTGCACCTTGACGAACCCACTCCAACTCACGCTCTAACGTTTTTCTACGTTTAGAAGCTACTTTTTCTTCCTGAGCCATACGGTTTGATTTTTGGTCTAACCAAGAAGAATAGTTTCCTTTCCATGGAATACCTTCTCCTCTATCCAACTCAAGAATCCAACCTGCAACGTTATCTAAGAAATAACGGTCGTGCGTTACCGCAATAACAGTTCCTGAATATTGTGCTAAATGTTGCTCTAACCAAAGAACTGACTCAGCATCAAGGTGGTTGGTAGGCTCATCCAGAAGCAATACATCTGGTTGTTGCAATAACAAACGACATAAAGCTACACGACGACGCTCACCTCCAGAAAGGTTTTTAATTGGCGTATCACCTTCTGGCGTACGCAATGCATCCATTGCGATTTCTAATTTTGTATCGATTTCCCAAGCACCAAGCGCATCAATTTTATCTTGCAACGCTGCTTGACGGTCCATCAATTTATCCATTTTATCTGGATCTGAATAGTTTTCTTCAAGACCAAATAAATCATTAATTTGATTGTATTCTTCTAAAACTGCCATAGTTTCTGCAGCTCCTTCACGAACAATTTCGATAACTGTTTTAGAATCATCAAGAATTGGTTCTTGCTCTAAATAACCTACAGTATAACCTGGCTGAAAAACAACATCACCTTGGTAGTTTTTATCTACTCCAGCAATAATTTTTAAAAGAGAAGATTTTCCTGAACCGTTAAGTCCCAAAATACCAATTTTAGCTCCATAAAAGAAACTCAAATAAATATTCTTCAATACCGGTTTGTCTGCTCCTTGATAGGTTTTACTCAATTTTTGCATTGAGAAAATTACTTTCTTATCGTCTGACATTTTCTTTATTATTTATTTTTATTATTATTTTTTTTGATTGTTCAACAAAGATTAAACTCTGCCTTTCAGTGCATTAAAAACCCAAGCATTAGCAAAAAAACCAACTCCAACAGCTGCAAATCCCCAACCAGAAACATCACTGTATCTAAAGATTCCTAGACCTATAAGCAACAATCCCATAAGTACCATTATAAAAGTAGCCCATCCTAAAACGGTATTTTTATTCATTCCCATAATTGTGTAATTATTTTTAAGTGGTAAAATTTTTAGAAACGCAAATATCGTGAATTTTACTGGCTTAATTAAATATTTTATACAGCATTTCTTTAAGCAAATCTGATTGCGGTAATGCATTGGCTCCCACACCTTTGCTCTTAACATCAATATCTCGTAAAGCACCAACAATCTGACTTACTTTTCGCATTGGATAATTTTTAACCGCCAAATCATATTCTTTCAAGAAAAACGGATTCACACCAAGTACTGATGCAACATTTTTAGGGTTTTTATCTTTTAAACCATGGTATTTTAAAAGCTGCACGAAGAAACCAAATACTAATCCAGTTGTCATTACTAAAGGATATTCTTTGGGATTATGTGCAAAATTTTCTGCTATTTTATACGCTTTCAACTGATTGCGTTCTCCAATTGCTTTTCGAAGCTCAAAAACATTATAATCTTTGCTAAAACCAATATTTTCTTCAATATGCTGAGGCGTAATCATAGTTCCTTGTGGTAAAATAATCTGCAGTTTTTCAAGTTCATTATTAATCTTGCTCAAATCTGTTCCTAAAAACTCAACCAACATCGCATTTGCTTTCGGGTCAATTGTATATTTTTTTCCCGCAAGCACGCGCTTAATCCAATCTCCCACTTGGTTTTCATATAGTTTTTTACTTTCGTACACCAAACCATTCTGAGCCAATACTTTAGTTACTTTCTTACGTTTATCTAGCGTTTTGTATTTATAGCAAAAAACCAAAACCGTAGTTTCCATCGGATTATTGGCATACGATTCAAGTTTATCGATATTTCTGGACAAATCTTGTGCTTCTTTTACAATAACAACTTGACGATCAGCCATCATCGGATAGCGCTTGGCCGTTGAAACAATATCTTCAACCGAAACGTCTCTTCCGTATAAAACTGTTTGATTAAAACCTTTTTCTTCCTCCGCTAAAACATTCTCTTCGATATATTCCGATAACTTATCAATATAATAAGGTTCTTCACCCATTAAAAAGTAAATCGGTTTTATATTTCCGGCTTTTATATCATTTACAATTTTTATTACTTCATCCATTTAGCTATTGTTTCAAGTTTAAAGTTTCAAGTTATCGTTCCAAAACTTGAAACTTTATCCCGAGACTTCGGGAGAAACCTGAAACTATTTTATATTTTTGCTTTATGCAGCAATTAAATTTCCCAGCTTACGCTTTCCGATTCAAAAATAGCGAAAATAAAGTGTCTATTTTTGATGAAATCAGAAAAAAATTTATCATTCTTACCCCAGAAGAATGGGTTCGGCAGCATGTTGTTCATTATTTGATTATCGAAAAAAAATACCCTAAATCGCTAATTAACGTAGAGAAAGTTTTAAAAGTCAACGGTTTAAGAAAAAGGTATGATGTAGTAGTTTTTAATCCAGACGGCTCTATACACATACTGGTAGAGTGTAAAGCACCCGAGGTAAAAATTTCTCAGGCAACTTTTGATCAAATTGCTCGTTATAATATGACAATGCAGGCACGGTTTTTGAATGTCACAAACGGACTAAACCATTTTTATTGTCAAATGGATTTTGAAAACGAAAAATATGAGTTTTTAAGAAACCTGCCTGATTATAAAGAAAACCATTAAAATAAATAATTTAAGAACTTTTGGATAAAATAGCAGTTGTCATTTTAAATTGGAACGGAGTAAAATTGCTGGAGCAGTTTTTACCATCTGTTATCCAATTTTCGGAAGGAGCGACAATATATGTTGCCGATAATGATTCTACAGATAATTCAGTTGAATTTGTTCAACAAAATTTCCCTACAGTTAAAATTGTAAAAAATACAAGCAATTATGGCTTTGCAAAAGGCTATAACGACGCTTTGAAACATATTGATGCTGAAATTTATGCTTTAGTCAATTCAGATATTGAAGTAACTGAGAATTGGCTTAAACCAATTTTGGAAACTTTTGATAGTGAAAAGCAAACGGGGATTATTCAGCCAAAAATCCGTGATTTTAAAAACAAGGAATATTTTGAATACGCTGGTGCTGCCGGTGGCTTTATCGATAAATTTGGTTATCCATTCTGCAGAGGAAGACTCTTCGAAACTGTTGAAAAAGATAACAGACAATACGATGATAATTGTGAATTATTCTGGGCTTCGGGCGCTTGTTTTTTCATCAGAAAACATATTTTTGATGAATTAGGTGGTTTTGACGAAAGCTTTTTTGCCCATCAGGAAGAAATTGATTTATGCTGGCGTGCTTTGAATGATGGACATATTATTAAGTATAATTATCAGTCTCTGGTTTACCATGTTGGCGGTGCAACGCTTCAACAAGGAAATCCAAAAAAAACATATCTAAATTTTAGAAATTCTCTTTTAATGCTTGTCAAGAATTTACCTAAAAGAGGATTGTTCTGGGTAATTTTTCTGCGAATGGTTTTAGATGGTATTGCCGGTATCCGTTTTCTTACACAAGGAAAATTCGGGCATACTTTTGCCATTTTAAAGGCACATTTCTCTTTTTATTGCCTATCTTTAAAGTATTTAAAAAAAAGAAAAGATTTTCAAATACAGCAATACTATACCGTAAAAAGTATCGTTTACCTCTATTACATAAAGAAATTACTGGTTTTTAAAGAAATCTTTAACAGTAATCAAAATATTAAAAACTAAATTTGTAATCAACGTTTAATTAAATATAATACCTATGAGAAAAATAGTTATCGCACTATCAGTATTAATGGCCTTAACTTCGTGTGTATCGAAAAAGCAATACGCAGCACTTGAAGCTAAGAACAAAGAGACCCAAGATTTATTAAACTCTTGTACTGTTAAATTAAATTCTTGTCTAGAAGAAAAAGCTGGTTTAGCTGCTACAGTTGAAGGCTTAAAGTCACATAATCAAGACTTAATCAACAGTTCAAAAGATTTAACGGTTTTAACTACTAAAGGAGCTGAAAACCTAGAAAAATCTCTAGAAAGCTTAAAAGAGAAAGATTTGAAAATCTCAAGACTTCAAGATGCTCTTACGAAAAAAGACAGTGTAACTTTAGCATTAGTTACAAGCTTAAAAGGAGCTGTTGGAATCAACGATCCAGATATCGAAATCAATGTTGAAAAAGGAGTTGTGTTTATTTCTATCGCTGATAAATTGTTATTCAAAAGCGGAAGTTATGACGTAAGCGACAAAGCTAAATCTGTTTTGGCTAAAGTTGCAAAAGTTGTAAACGACAAACCTGATTTTGAATGTATGGTTGAAGGACACACTGATGACGTTCCTTACAAAAGCAACGGAATTATCTTAGACAACTGGGATTTAAGTGTTAAACGTTCTACTTCTATTGTTCGTGTATTAACAAATGACCTTGGCGTAAATCCTGCAAAATTAATTGCTGCTGGTAGAAGCTCTTACGTACCTTTAGTTGCTAATGACAGCGCTGAAAACAAAGCTCGTAACAGAAGAACTCGTATTGTGGTTATGCCAAAAATCGATCAGTTCTACGATATGATTGAAAAAGAAATGAAAAAGCAAGCTAAATAATCCTTGTTTTACATATCATAAAAACAGAAAAAGCAGGTCTTACGACCTGCTTTTATGTATCCTTAATTTTTTTAATAACCAATTAAATATAAATCAAGAATAGCATTATTTTTAATCAACTAACTAAATTTTAACTATAATAAAGTTAGTAATTATTTTTTAACATTTATAGTATTTCAGTTTTTTTTTACAAATATACCATGTTGTAATTTTTGTGTATTTGAAATTATAAGAATTAAAATTATTCTATCCCATAATTCAAAGGCAACATATCTCCAACTCTTTTTTCCGAAATTTTCCCTGAAAAAAGTATGTCTTCAATATTGGAATTATTTCCGTACTTATAAATATAAAAACTATTTGTTTCAAAAGTAATCCTCGACGCTTCTTTTTTATCAAATATAAGATTATAAACTGCTACAATCTTTTTTGAGTTTAGATTTATATTTTCACTTTTATCCTGATCAATTAAATCTACTTTTGCAAAATCGCCTTCTTTGGTTATTTTAAAGCATTTAGTTGGATCCTGATTATATTTGCCTTTAAACAATAAAAACTTCTTCGCTTCCCAATCCGTATTTGCTAAATTTCTGAAAAACTGAATTTGAGATCCCTGAAATGTTTTTTCTCGTTTTTTTAAAACTTTAGCGCTATTATCAATTTCTTCAAATCGGCTCACACCACCGTAAAAATTCTTATAAGCATCTATTGAGTTAATACTAAATCTAGTAAAAGAAACTTCAAAAATTACCAATTCAAAATCAATTTTATATCCCAATGCTGGATTTATAATTACCAAAGGTTTATCTGAAGAGGCTGTAAAAAGTAAATTCTTTTTATCATAATTAAATTTAATATCATCTTCATTTTTAATAATAGCTGATTTCGCATTACTAGTTTTCCCTAAAAAATATTCTCTAAACAATTTTAATTTCTGAGCTCTTGTAAACTCATTGTTATTATTAACAACAACCTCTTTAAGCTCGTTTTCAGAAATCTTCATCACAATATTTAATGGCTTCGAAGCATCTAATCCTGAGAGATACTCGGTCTGATATCCCATTATACTAATCACCAAAATATTATTAGCATTAGGTTCATACTTTATAGAAAATTTTCCATCAGCGTCTGAAACTGTTGAAATTGTTGTACCATCATAGTAAATATTTACTCCTTCTAACGGCGTATTGTCTTTACCTGTAATTTTACCTTTAAAATTATGTTGCGAAAATATCGTGACCGCATAAAACAAAATTAAAAGAGTAAATAGTTTTTTCATTAAAGTCGAAAAGGTTTGGTTAATTAACTACTAATTAACCAAACCTTTTTGTAATATCCTAATCAATTTGTTTCTTTTCTTACAAAATATCAATATCACCTTTTCCTTCTCTCACGATAACTGGTTCATATTCTGAAAGATCAATAATCGTTGAACCAACGTTATCGCCATAACCTCCATCAATTACCAAATCTACAAGATTCTGCCATTTTTCAAAAATCAATTCGGGATCAGTGGTATATTCAATTACATCATCTTCATCACGAATAGAAGTTGAAACAACTGGATTTCCTAACTGGCGAACAATCTCCAAAATAATATTATTATCAGGCACACGAATACCAACTGTTGTTTTCTTTTTGAATTCTTTCGGCAAATTGTTATTTCCTGGCAAAATGAAAGTATATGGCCCAGGCAATGCTCTTTTCAAAATTTTAAAAGTCGACGTATCAATCTGACGCACATAATCTGATAAATTGCTCAAATCATGACAAATAAACGAGAAATTAGCTTTCTCTAACTTAACTCCTTTAATTTTTGCAATTTTTTCTAATGCGCGTGAATTAGTAATATCGCAACCCAAACCGTAAACAGTATCTGTCGGATAAATTACCAATCCACCATTCTGAAGCACTTTTACAACTTTTGCAATTGCAGCTTCACTAGGTTTATCTGGATATATTTTTATGAATTCAGCCATAGTGTTTTTGTTTCAAGTTTTTTATTGTTTCAGGTTTCAAGTTTGTCAGGCTGAGCGGAGTCGAAGCCCACGTCCAATTGAAGCGCCCTTCGACTTCGCTCAGGGTGACAAATGTTTTCAAAACTTGAAATTTTATTTATCCCACAACATCTAATTTAGCAAATCTCAGCAAAAGTTTCTTAATGCCGCCAACTTCAAATTTGATTTCGGCTTTTTTATCAGCGCCAACGCCTTCTAGATTAATTACTTCTCCTTTTCCAAAACGCTCGTGCATCACTACATTTCCAACAGTTAATTTACTGTCAAATAAATTCGGAGCGCCAGCATTTGGATTTGTTCCTGTTACTGGTTTTAGTTTTCTAATATTCAAATCCGGTTTCGGATTGTTATCTGTAACATGTTTTGGTGGTGTCCCCCCTATTGGTTTGGCTAATCTTAATTTTGATTTATCAACATCGCCAAAAATATCACCATCAATTGGAGATTTATAACGATAATTGCTTTCTGAAGGAGTCAAATATTCTAAAAATTGACCATCAATTTCTTCAATAAATCGTGACGGTTCACTATCTGTCAATTTTCCCCAACGATAACGCGATTGCGCGTAAGTCAAATACGCTTGATGTTCAGCACGAGTTAAAGCTACGTAAAATAATCGACGTTCCTCTTCTAATTCGCTTCTTGTACTCATACTCATAGCGCTCGGAAACAAATCTTCTTCCATACCAACCACAAAAACATGAGGGAACTCAAGTCCTTTTGCCAAGTGAATCGTCATCAAAGCCACTCGGTCTTCATCATTTGTATCTTTATCTAAATCAGTTGCCAAAGCCACATCTTCCATAAACTCAGAAAGTGCACCTCTAGCTCCATCAATTTCTCTTTGACCTTCAGTAAAATCTTTAATACCGTTTAAAAGTTCTTCGATATTCTGAATTTTCGCCATTCCTTCTGGAGTAGCATCTTTCTTTAATTCCTGAACTAAACCAGTTTTCTTCGCAACGTGGTCTGTAATATAAAACGCATCCTGATTTTGATCAATTACCTGAAAACTCTGAATCATAGTCACAAAATCTTTCAATTTGTTTTTTGTTCCAGCATTCAGTTTCAAATCAATTTTATCAATATTAACCATTACTTCCCAAATCGAGCGTTTGTAATGGTTGGCTGCAATAGTCAATTTTTCTACAGTTGTATCTCCAATTCCACGTGCCGGATAATTGATCACACGAATTAAAGCTTCTTCATCTTTTGGGTTAATTACCAAACGTAAATAACACAAAACATCCTTTATTTCCTTACGCTGATAGAAAGACAATCCTCCATAAATTCGATACGGAATATCACGTTTTCTCAAAGCATCTTCCATCGCACGTGACTGTGCATTCGTACGATACAAAATCGCAAAAGCGCCATTATGAAGCTGATTCTGCATCTTTTGCTCGAAAATTGTGCTCGCTACAAAACGGCCTTCTTCAGCATCTGTCAAACTTCGGTGGACTTTAATTTTTGGTCCAAAATCATTCGCTGTCCAAACCACTTTATCCAGTTTGGTTTTATTATGCTCCATGACCGTATTTGCCGCTTCAACAATGTTTCGTGTCGAACGGTAATTCTGCTCCAAACGGAACATTACCACGCCTTCATAATCCTTCTGGAAATTCAAAATATTATTGATGTTCGCTCCACGGAAAGCATAAATACTCTGCGCATCGTCACCAACGACACAAATATTCTGAAATCTATCAGACAAAGCCCTAACAATCAAATATTGAGAGTGATTTGTATCTTGGTACTCATCAACCAAAATATAACGAAAACGATCCTGATATTTAGCTAAAACTTCCGGAAAACGTGTCAACAATTCATTGGTTTTCAATAATAAATCATCAAAATCCATTGCACCGGCTTTAAAACAGCGCTCTACATATTGCTGATAAATTTCGCCCAATCTTGGTCTTTTTGCCATGGCATCGGCTTCAACCAATTCTGGATTATTGAAATAGGCTTTAACCGTAATTAAGCTATTCTTATAACTAGATATACGTCCTAAAATCTGTTTTGGTTTATAGATATCACGGTCTAACTGCATTTCCTTTATAATAGAAGAAATCAGTCTTGCCGAATCCTGAGAATCGTAAATAGTAAAATTGGAAGGATATCCTAAATGATCTGATTCTGCACGAAGGATACGCGCAAAAATCGAGTGGAAAGTTCCCATCCAAAGATTTTTAGCTTCAGATGCACCAACAATATCCGAAATCCTGTGCTTCATTTCACGCGCTGCTTTATTGGTAAAAGTCAGCGACAAAATATTGAAGGCATCAATTCCTTGAGCCATCAAATAAGCAATTCTAATTGTTAAAACACGGGTTTTTCCCGAACCTGCACCAGCAATAATAATCATTGGCCCGTCTTTCTTTAAAACAGGCGCCCTCTGCGCTTCGTTGAGCTGGTCAATATATTTCTGCATGTAATTTTTCTCCTTTATATGCAAAAATAAGAATTAAAAAAGAAAGTTCCTAAGATGCTAAGATTCTGAGATGCTAAGTTTTTTTTGAAGCCGAAGAATGGGCATTTTATTAAACATGGTTTCCTGCTTTCGGCTATATCTCTCCGTTGCACTGCGAGGATACCGCCTCTATCGGGGCTAGGTTCAAACAATTGGCTTTCTTTAAATATTTTGAACCATATAAGTAATATAAGTTCATTTAATTCTATTATTGAGAAAACATTAGAAATGCTTATATGACCTGCAATTTTGAAAACCATATTAAAGATAAAGCTTATAATTTCTTATATCACTTATATGGTTTTAAAAAAAACTACTTGAAGAAAACGTCATAAGCAAATCGAATCAAAGTTCCGACAACAACAACCAAAAAGAAGATTCGAATAAACCCATTTCCTTTATTTATGGCCAGTTTTGCACCAAGCCAACCGCCAAGTCCGTTGCTTATTGCCATTGGAATTGCGATTGACCAAATGATTTTCCCTTTAATCATAAACAAACAAATCGAACCAAAATTTGTTGCCAAGTTCACCATTTTAGCATTCGCGGAAGCGTGCAAAAAATCAAAACCTAAAAGCGCGATAAAAGCAACTACAAAAAAACTTCCTGTTCCTGGGCCAATAAATCCGTCATAAAATCCAACAATCATACTAATTACAACTGCATAAATAATTTGAGTTGTTTCTGAATGATCTTTGGCAACATGCTGGCCAAAATTTTTCTTTGCATACGTATAAACAAACAACAATGACAAAACCACAAGCAAAAGCGGTTTCATAAAATCGTTACTTACCATTGTCAAAATCGTAGAACCCAAAAATGCCGATGGAACTGCCAAACACATCATGATAATCAACAATTTCCACTGAATAGCGACTTTCTTTAAATATTGAAAGGCAGCAAAAGCCGTTCCGCTGAAAGCCGGAATTTTTAAAGATCCAATAACTGTTGAAACAGGTAAATTAGGCAATAAAATTAATCCCATTGGAGTTTGGATTAGTCCGCCACCGCCAACAATTGCGTCGATAAATCCTGCAGCGAAAGCAGCTAAGCAAAGAAAAAGTATTATGTATGAATCCATTAAAAATAGTATTGTGCAAATTTTGAAAACCTGTTGCAAAAATAAGTTTTCCGTTTTGTTTATTACCAAAAATTAAAACGGATTTCTCCTCAAAAAGTATATTTTTGCTAAAAAATTTAACCCAAATGGATTTTACAAGAATTATAGAATTAGCCAGTTATACTTTACCTGCAATTGTAACGGGATTTGTTGCTTACAGTTTTTTTGAACTGCACATTAAAAACAATGATAAAAAGCGTGCTTTTTTATTGAATAGAGATTACCAAAAACAATCATTACCAATACGCTTGCAGGCGTATGAGCGTATGACTTTATTTTTGGAGCGTATAAATTTGACGAAATTATTAATTAGGATTGCGCCAATTTCTCAAAATAAACACGATTACGAAAACTACATAATCGACCAAATTGAGCAAGAATTTGAACACAACTTGACGCAGCAAATATACATGTCTGACGAATGCTGGACGATTATCACAACTGCAAAAAATGCTACAATTCAAATGATTCGCAAAGCTGCAATGAGTGATAAAGTAGAAAATGCTGATAAATTACGTGAAGTTATTTTGAATGATTTATTAGAAAAACAATCACCTAGTAATGCTGCTTTAGGATATATTAAAAATGAAGTTGCAGAACTTTGGTAGAAAATATTATTTGAAAGATTGAGAAAATTTTAAATCTCAATCTTTCTTTTTTTAGCTAACCCATTCTTCGCTATATTTTACGACTACCCAATTTCCTTTCTTTTTTTCTAAGTAAACCCGGTAACCTGCTCCACATAAACCAGAACAATTCAAAGTATATTTGACATAAGCTTTTTTTCCATCAAGTGAAATTATTGGAATTGTTGCATGATAGAAATTAAAATATTCTGCCTTTTTATTAATATCATTCCTAAATTCTTGGACTGATTTGATATCAACTTCATTAAAATCATTTTGTGATATTTTGAAAGTACTAAAGTTTTTGTTTTGAAATTCAATGTACAACGAATCTGATTTTGAAAAGAAAAATTTTTCCTTCGGAATATCGGGAAATCCAATAAGAAACTCTATCAATTCAGACTCTCCTTCTGCTTTTTTTGGCAACTTGTTTTTCTCCACATGATCAATACGTAGCTTTTGCAAATCTTCACAAAAAGAAATCTTCTTTTTCTTTCCTAAAAAAGGAGCAATTTCTAAGCGATCACTATTAATGAGAGCTTTAATTATTGCATTAACTTCTTCGTTTTTTGGCAATTTAAAATCAGGAATTTGTTTTTCCTTCTGACAGCTTATAAAAAAGAAAATCAATACTAAAAGTGAACCAAAATAATTTAAATTTCCCATGTTTTCAGAACAAGTTAATTTTTATACCTATCTGTTATCACTCATAACTTCAGATTTATTCTGTGCATATTCAAAACCTTGCTCCCACCATTCTTTCATTACCTCTTTATTGAAAATCAAAGCGTTATCAGTAAGTTTAGTTGGTGTATAATATAAGTTAAGTTTAACATTCTTGTTGTTTGCCATAAGTTTTCCTATAGCAATATCGTGTTTTTCTACTTGATCTAAGGCAATTCTAAACAAATCAATCATTAATGAAAAAGGGTTTTTACCAATAACTGTTTTATCCATATTTACTTCAGTTTCTAAAATAATTACATCAATTTCAGTGGCTCCGCGATTGATTGCTTCGCGAATTGGAACTAAACTTGAAAATCCGCCATCACCGTATTCAAAATTATTTCGTTCAACTATACTCATAAATGGCACATAATTACTTGAAATCCAAGACCAATCTATAAATTCTTCATAACTGCAATCTTTTACAGATTTATATTCTGATTCGTTTTTCGTAAAGTTAGTTACTGTAATAATAACATCGGTTTTTAATTTTTTCAGTTTATTAAAATCTGAAAGTGAGAAGTTATTCTGAATGTATTTTTTCAAACCTTTGCTTTCGCCAAAAGTCCTCTTTCCTTTAAAAAATTGTCTCAAAACGTTGAAATGATTAATCGTCACAATATCAACACCTTCTTTATTTTTAACCACAAACGGGCAAATATTGAAAATACTTCCCATAGTAACATTAGTATAAACCGAATGAATCTTCCTAATATGCCCCAAAGCTAAATGCGGAATAAGCAAGCTTCCTGTAGAAGTGCCTAAAAATAAATCATACTCGTGATTTTTCTCTTCGATTAAATACTGCGCAACTCCGCCGGCAAATGCGCCTTTACTTCCGCCGCCAGAAATAACTAATGCTCTCATATGTGGTATTGTAGGTTATTGTTTTTTAGAGAATAGAGCCAATAAGCAAGAATAAAGACTTTTTTTAAAAATAAAATCTTTCATCTTGTTTCTTTCTTCTTTTCTCTTTTACTCTTTCAGCAAACGGTTCAATTGAAACTGTTCATTGGGGGTCAAATTAGGCAAAATTCTTTCAAACGAAGCACGCATTTCAGGATTTTTTAATAACAATCTTATTGTATCTCTTCCAAATTTTGAAAACTGCCACATATGATGCGTTGTAGACGAAACTAAATTACTCAAAACCTGATCGTTAATGATTTTGAAGGCAATCAATTTTTCGAGCGCGTTTTGTCTCGTTGTCGCTTCATATTTTGTAGATGAAAAAGCAATTAATTCATTTACAAGATCATCCGGATTATCAGCGTAATTTGGTGTCGATAATGCGAGAGAAAGCCATAAAGTGCGAAGATTGTAATCGTTAAAACCAATCCAGTTTTTTGATTTGTCTAAATATTCCGTTCGATGTTCTGGAAAATTACGCCAAAGCCAATACAATGCGATTTCTTGTGTTTGATACGATTGATCGTTTAACAAACTTTCATACTGCACTCTAAAATCTTCTGGAATCTTAGTAAATGTTTCTGCTACGGTTTGACGAATTTGAACATAATTTGTTTGCATTGCTAAAAGCAGCAACTCTTTTTTTGCTTCGTATTTCTCATTTTCCAATTGATCAACAATTGCTTCTTTTACTGTATGATAAACATCGGAATTTAAGATTTTAATAAAGAAATCTTTTTTCTCTGCCAAAGGCGTTTTCTTTAATTTATCGATTTCCAATCTAATTTGAATCGCTTTGTTTTTACTCAACAATGCATTCGCAGTTGATGTATCAAAAGCAGTTGATTCAAGCCATGTTTTCTGGAATTTATCCAAATCAAAATTAGATACTTTTTTAATTTCGTTAAAGAAATCTTGAGTATTTACGGTTTGATATGCATATTTTTTCAGATAGCTTTTTATTGCTTTTTTAAATGCCTTATCTCCAACAGATTCATGCAAAACAAACAAAGCCCACGCTCCTTTTTCGTAAAAAGTAAGTGAACTCGCTTTTGGATTTAAAACCGGAATAGAATCCGTTCTCGAAGCAAACTTTATTTGTTGCGCTGTATCATAAAGTTTAGAATAAAAATAATCGTCGCCAAAAATTTCACGCTCAGCAAGTGCCGCATAATAAGTTGCAAAACCTTCCTGAAGCCAGTGATGTTTACTACTTTCGGCTGTTATTAAATTTCCAAACCAATGATGCGCTAATTCGTGCGCATCTACATTTGTGTAATTTCTATCGGTAAATCCAATTGAATCGACAACATATCGCGTTGCAAAAAGAGTTGAAGTTGTGTTTTCCATTCCGGCATATAAAAAATCCCGAACCGGAATTTCTCTATAAACTTCCCACGGATATGAAACGCCAATTTCCTTTTCTAAAAAATCAAAAATATGTTTTGAATATCTAAAAGTTGGCTCAAAACGCGATGCATCTTTATTTTCTAAATAATATTCAAGCGGCACATTCGATTTCGATTTCAAACTTCTTCTATCGTATTTTCCAACTGCAAGCATCAAAACATAAGAACTCATTGGTTTTTCCATTTTGTATTGCCAATGAAATAAGTTGCCTTTTTGAGTTTTTTCTTTTAAAACTCCGTTTGAAATAACTTGATATGCTTCATCATAAAATATTCCTAAATTAAAAATCAGTTTTTCATTAACGTCATCAAAGCTCGGAAACCAATTACTGGTATAACGACCTTGACCTTGCGTCCAAATTTGAACTTCTCTTCCTTCAATGTCAACAAAATATAAGGCTTGTTTTGGTTTTGCTGTATATTCAAAAGTCAGATGATTTTCTCCTTTTTGAAAATTGCCAATAAGTTGCAACTGTTTTCCAGAATTAACAAAAACAACATCTTTATTGTCGATTTGTACTTTGGAAAATTCCATGTTTTTAGCGTCAATTTTGATGGTATCGATTGGTTTTGAAACAGAAAAACCAAAATCAACCGTACCTGAAACCGACTTTTCTTTGGAATTTAAAGTTAATTGCGCATTAACCGATTTAAAATCGACGAATTGAGTTTGTTGAGCAAAAGCAAAAGAAGTAATTAGAAAGAAAATATATTTCATCAAATAAAATTTTATGCCAAGATCCCAAAGTTACAAACCTTTCACCAACAAATAGAATGAAATTTGTAAGCTTACCGTATAAAAATACCAAATCGTGTCGATAAAAAAAGCCTTATTCAACTGGAGCAGCGGAAAAGATTCTGCGATTGCCTTATATAAAATTCTGCAAAATCCTTCGTGTAAAATTGAATGTTTAATGACGAGTGTGAATCAGCAATTTCAGCGAATTTCAATGCATGGCGTTAGAGTTGAATTATTAGAAGCTCAAGCAAAAAGCATCGGATTACCATTAAAAATTCTTGAAATTCCTGAGATGCCGACAATGGAAGTTTACGAAAATGTAATGACAGAGGCTTTGACCGAATTAAAAGAACAAGGCATTTCGCATTCGGTTTTTGGAGATATTTTTCTAGAAGATTTACGCAAATATCGTGAAGATCAATTGGCCAAACTAGGCTTTGAAGGTGTTTTTCCAATTTGGAAAATTCCGTCTCACGATTTAATTCAGGAATTTATTTCACTTGGATTCAAAACGATTGTGGTTTGTGTAAACGAACGTTATTTAGACAAAAGTTTTGTTGGCCGAGTTATCGATCAGGATTTTATAAATGATTTACCTGAAAATGTTGATGTTTGTGGTGAAAACGGCGAATTTCATACTTTTGCTTTTGACGGGCCAATTTTCTCTGAGCCAATAAACTTTGAAATTGGTGAAATTGTTTACCGCAAATATGAAAAACCTAAAACAGAAGAATCTTCAAATACTGCATGCAATACAAATAGTTCTGATGCTTTTGATTATGGCTTTTGGTACTGTGATTTGATTCCTAAAAGATAAAATCTTGCCACGACTCGAGCGATAGCGAACAGGCGGAGCAATTTCACTAATTAAAACAAATCAATTCGTGAAAATTCGTGAAATTCGTGGCTAAAATTTATTCAGAATACATTGCTAGTAAATTTGTAACCGTATTCCAATTTCGCATTGTTACAATCACATTTAATTTTTTCTCGATATATTTTCCTTCTAATCTAGTTTTTCCAGCTCCAACGGCATATTTAATAAAAATTCTATTGCCATCAATACTGGCTTCGTCTGGTTTAAACTGACTGATTTTCAAGTCATTTATATTTTCTTTTTTCAGTACAGTCGAAACAAAGGCAACGTACAGTTTTTTTGTATCTAAATCTTTTTCTTTTAAATACGGACTGTTTTTAAAACACAATTCTAAATCTTCTTTAGTAATCACAATTACTGGAACTTCATGTCCAAAAACCTTAAAAATTTCCTGTTTGATCATGAAACCCACTTTCGAAGCTTCCTCTTCACTATCAACAAAAACATTTCCAGATTGCAAATAAGTGCGAATATTTTGAAATCCTATGTTTTCCAGCATTGTTTTCAAAGCTTCCATTTTCATCATATTATGGCCCGAAACATTGATACCGCGTAAAAGTGCTAAATGAGTTCTCATAGTAAAGTATTTTAAAAAGAAAAAAGTATTCAGTTTTTTAAATTGAATACTTTTAATTGTTTAGCAAACTTACGGTTTTTATTTTGCTTTTTTGTATGTATAGCTACGATCACACATAGCTGCATTATCATTTAAATGACCTGATTTATCTAAAGTTAAACTCTCAATTAAACCACCTGTACAATTTGATATTAAAAAATTCTGCTCTTTGTATGTTAAAACAAAAACAGTTGCATTTTCGGTGGTTTTTATTTCAAAAGTTCCTGCTAAAATTGTGGTTTTATTGTCGTAATTTCGGTTTTTTGTAAAAGTATTATCTGTATTAAATTGATACGAAAACTGTGTGGAAGATGGATCATTAGCGTATGGCTGATCAGCAAATTGATTCCATTTTCCATAGTAATCAGAAACTACCACATCATCAGAATCATTATTCGAACAAGAAACGAGCGTAAGAACGAAAGCAAATAATAGTACAATTTTTTTCACTTTTTTAGTTTTTTAGGTTAACTACTATAAAGATTAAACTTTTTAAAAACAGTTGCGTTGAAAAACAATAGCTTAACAATAAGATAATATGCAGTTTTAACTTTCAATTATAATTGACAAATAATCAATTTTCAAATTTCCTAATTTAAATCTATCTTCGCTTTTCCAAAAAAAGATAAAAGAATATAGAAGCAAGAAAATAGATTTTTGTCTTTGCTCTATTTTCTAAAATCTAAGCCCGTCTAAAAATCTAACAATCTAAGAAGTCTAAAAAAAATGTCTAACAATCTTCTTGAAACTCCAATCGAATACTTAAAAGGTGTTGGCCCAAGCCGTGGTCAGCTGCTTCGTAAGGAATTGGGAATTCATAAATATGGAGATTTGGTTATTTTTTTTCCGAATAGATATATTGACAGAACACGTTATTACAAGATAAACGAACTGCAGAATACGGGAACAGAAGTTCAGATTATTGGAAAAATCATCAATATCAAGACTGTCGAGTTTGCTAAAAATAAAAAACGTCTTGTGGCTAGTTTTGTTGACGACACAGGGCAAATTGACCTTAATTGGTTCCAAGGACATAAATGGGTTCGCGAAAGTTTAAAACTGAATGAACCGCTTGTCATCTTTGGAAAATGTTCTTTATATGGAAGCCAGTTTAGCATGGCACATCCAGAAATTGAACTATTAACCGAGCATGAAAGAAGTCTTCGATCTGCCATGCAACCTGTTTATCCTTCAACAGAAACACTGGCAAACCGTGGCATTTCAAACAGGACCATCAATAAATTAATGGAACAATTGTTTATTGAAACTCAGGCTTTATTTACTGAAACTTTTCCACCTTATTTAATTGAAGAATTAAAGTTAATTCCTAAAAGAGCCGCTTTATTCAATATTCATTTCCCAAAAAGCACTGATATTTTGGCGAAAGCCCAATTCCGATTAAAATTTGAGGAATTGTTTTTTATTCAGCTTCAATTAATTACTAAAAATTTAATCAGAAAGCACAAAATAAAAGGACATCCGTTTACTAAGGTTGGTGAATTATTCAATGAATTCTACAAAAATCATTTGCCTTTTGATTTGACAGGCGCTCAAAAAAGAGTAATCAAAGAAATTCGTACCGATATGGGAAGCAATGCTCAAATGAATCGTTTGCTTCAAGGTGATGTTGGTTCCGGAAAAACGATTGTCGCTTTTATGAGTATGCTTTTGGCAATTGATAATGGTTTTCAAGCGTGTTTAATGGCTCCAACAGAGATTTTGGCGAATCAGCATTTTATTGGGTTATCAGCATTTGCAAATACGCTGAATATCAATATCCGAATTTTAACCGGATCCACTAAAACGTCAGAACGAAAAATTATTCATGAAGAACTTGAAAACGGAAGTCTGCAAATTATAATTGGAACTCACGCTTTATTAGAAGATAAAGTAAAATTTCAGAATTTAGGCTTGGCTGTTATTGACGAACAACACCGTTTTGGCGTAGAGCAACGATCTAAATTGTGGAAGAAAAATGATATTCCGCCACACGTTTTAGTAATGACGGCAACTCCTATTCCGAGAACTTTGGCGATGAGTTTGTATGGAGATCTAGATATTTCTGTAATTGATGAATTGCCTCCTGGCAGAAAACCAATTCAGACCGTTCACCGTTATGACACAAACCGACTAAAAGTCTGGAAATTTCTTCGTGACGAAATTGCTTTGGGAAGACAAATTTATATTGTTTATCCGTTAATTCAGGAATCTGAAAAAATGGATTACAAAGATTTGATGGACGGTTACGAAAGTATTTCGAGAGATTTTCCATTACCACAATATTCGATTTCTATTTTACATGGAAAAATGAAACCAGCAGATAAAGATGCCGAAATGAAACGTTTTTCTGAAGGAAAAACAAATATTATGGTAGCAACAACTGTAATTGAAGTTGGTGTAAATGTACCAAATGCCAGCGTTATGATTATTGAAAGTGCTGAACGTTTTGGATTATCACAATTACATCAATTGCGTGGACGCGTTGGTCGTGGCGCTGAACAGAGTTATTGCATTTTAATGACCGGCCACAAACTAAGCGCAGATAGCAAAACAAGGATGGAAACAATGGTTGGAACCAATGATGGTTTCGAAATTGCCGAAGTCGACCTAAAATTGCGCGGTCCAGGCGACTTAATGGGAACACAGCAAAGTGGTGTTTTAAATCTACAAATTGCTGATATAGTAAAAGATAGAGAGATTTTGTCTTTGGCACGAAATTATGCCATGAAAATTTTAAAAGAAGACAGCGCACTTCAAAAACCAGAACACGCGGTTCTAAAAACTGTTTTTATCGAGCTTACTAAAAAAAAGAATATTTGGAATTATATTTCTTAATCTAAGATGCTAAGGTTGTGAGATACTAAGGTGCTAAGTTTTTTTTTATTATGTGCAGATTTAAAGTATTTTAAAAGATTTTAAATTGGATTCAAATCCAATTATCATACTGAACGAAGTCTAGCGCTAAAAAAAACTTAGCACCTTAGTCCCTCAGAACCTTAGAACCTTAGAACCTTAAAAAAAACTTCACTGCATCCTACTTTACAAAATATTCAAATAACTTTTCTAGGTGATTAGATTTGTTGGGGGACAAATTAAGGATTGAATATTCTGACTGACACAGCAAAGTTTTTTTTCAAACTTATTTTTATTTTTTAGGAGTTTCTTTCTTTTCAAAAAGGCCACTAAACAAACCTTTACTGACTTTATTCTTATCATCTTTTCCAGTTGCTATAAGATGATCAATATATTGCATATATGTTTTTTTACGTTCCTCTAAAAAACCATTTAAATATTCTTCAGAAGCTAACATACCGCTGGCTTCTTCAATGTGCAATAATTTTTTGTATAACGGTTCGATAAATTTGACTACAATATCCTCAGGAACAGACTTTCTTGTTCCAAAATACCCTACAATTTCGCCATTTGAATCGGCTATAATTTTAAAATCGGTAATAACCCAATAATACCTGCCGGTTTTCGACATGTTTTTGATAATGGCATGAATGTTTTTACTTGCTTTAATACTGTCCCATAAAACTTTAAAAATCACTTTAGGCATATCTGGATGCCGTATTATGTTGTGAGCCTGACCAATAAGCTCAAACTCGTCATAACCTGATACGTCAATAAAATCTTCATTGGCGTATAAGATTGTTCCTTTTGTATCCGTTTTACTGAGCAATACTTTGTTCTTGTTCCAATCGACTTCTCTGTCTGATGGTGATGGGCGGGTAATTCTGGTATCCATAATTTCTGCATTTAAATTTAATATGAATTTACATTGGTGCGTGTACTTTTAAATTCAATTAAAATTGTTTTTATTTAAGTTAAGTGTAAGTTATTGATTCGGATTTGTCTTGCCACTGACTGATTTGAAATGAATATCATTTACCAAGTCATCAATTTTTTTAGCACTTTCTCTCATCATATCTAAATAGCTCAAAAGCTGATCATTATCAGTATGGACTTTAGAAACATCAATCAGTTTTAGAACTGAACTTACTGGCATTTTTAAGTCTAAAGTGGTTTTATGTATAAAATCATTGTATTCTTTTGTAGCCGACATTGAGCTGAATTTTGCCGAAGCTAATTTGATGTTTTCCAATTCGTATTCATCAGAAATTTTAGAAATATGATTCTGACTATGCGCTTTAAAATAGTAAGCCCAATATCCATTCATAAAAAATACCGCACCCGCCAGTACAACGTGAACTAAAAAAGTTTCAACATCAAAATTGACCTGCGAAAAATAAATCTGCAAGCCATTTGCATCATTGTAAACATAATTTTGAAGATAAGCCAATGCACCGTGATGCAAGATTACCAAAAGCGTAAGTGGAATTTGCAGTTTCCAATTTTGATAAATAATTAAAATTGTGCTGGCCACAAATACTGTAAAATGCATTTCAAACATACCATGCATTTGGTAAATATACTGTGCCATAAAAATTGCCAATACTACAGAAAGTACATATTGATAAAACTTAGAATTTTTCAGAAATAATTTAGCCGAATAGTAAGCTAGCAAATTCAGCGTACCCACTCCTGCTCCAATTTCCCAAGTGTCATATTTAAAGGATAATGCAATTCCGAGAAGGAAATAAACAGCAAGAACATAATTAATAATAGTATCCGATTTTTCTGTCATTGTAGACACAAAACTGTGCAGATAGTCCTGCTCATTCAATTTAGCTTTTGCTTTCATAATAGGTAATTTAGGGTTAGATTTATTTAGTGCATTTTGGTAACGAACATCCATAGGCTCTGAGAGCCAAAGCATCAAATGAAGGGGCATTTGTATGACTTAATAACAAATCTATTGCTTGTTGAGCATAGTTGGTCTCGGCATCGGTGCAATATCTTGTTTTATTGTAATTCCCTCTGAAATAAAGCTTTTGAGAACCGTCAATAAGCACTGCTTGTGGCGTCGAAAAAACACCACAATTTTTAGCTAATTGCTGATCAAAATAAACAGGGATTTTGGCATCAAATTTCTTCTGAATCTCTTCAATCGTAACACTTTTTTCATTATTGATTACAACAATTTTGAAGTTAACGCGATCACCATATTTTTTTATCAATTCACTAACATGAGGAACGTTAAAACGCGAACAGGGGCATTCTGGATTAAAAAAGTGAAAAAAAACAGGCTTTTGATCTATGGTACAGCATTTTAAGTCAATTTTACTGCCCATTGCAACTGCGTGGTAATCTTTCGGGATTGGTGTTGGTAAACTATACTGAAATTCATTCTTCCAAAACAAAACCGAAATAGCTGTAAGAATCAAAGAAAACCACAAACCAAGAAGTAATTTTTTCTTCATAAATAGATAGATTTTGATTTAAAAATATAAACAGTTGTTAATTTTGAAATTTTATTAAGACAAAAAATTTAACTCTAAACAAATAAAAAACCTACATTTACCACGATCAACTACAGAAAAAACAGCAATAACTTTATCGCTATAGTGCTATTTTGTTTAACCTTATCAATGTTACAAATAAAATCGATAAAGCACAAAATAAAACAGATAAAATGCGTGTAAAAAAAACACATGTAATCTTTTTCTTAGATTATTTGTAAGTATTTTTACCTTTTTTATAAATAAAAACTTACAATATAGATTTAGTTTTTAAGATAAAAATTAGATTATGCCTTTAAAACGAAAAAAAGTGCAAAAAAAACAGAAGAATATTTTTTTTATGAGGCAACATTAAACCATTGTAAACAAAAACAGTCTAAATGATAAGCAAAGCAAAAACTTGTACATACAAATGTTAAATTAAGAGTTAGCTCTTTCGTTTTCGTATCAAAAAGTTAAATTTGTAAGCTTACTGAAAAAAACACCAAAAAAATACATTTACCTCAAATTTTATGAAAGTAAAAAATCTAATTTATGCCTTGCTAGTTATCGGACTTGGAGGATTTATTGCTTACCGAGTAGT
Source organism: Flavobacterium sp. LHD-80 (assembly GCF_030929605.1). Lineage (GTDB taxonomy): Bacteria > Bacteroidota > Bacteroidia > Flavobacteriales > Flavobacteriaceae > Flavobacterium. The sequence continues at coordinate 89,327 of NZ_JAVFVS010000013.1, read as the reverse complement.
ATCAAACAAAAGTAAAAATGACGAATCTAAAAAGTTTGGCGACAAAGACAAGCCAACAACTGTAACTGGAATCGTTGTAAAAACCGCTGTTTTTGATAACAATTTATCTTTATCAGGATCGATTGAAGCAAACGAACAAATCGAAATCAGAAGTGAGGTTTCGGGAATTGTTGAAGGCATTTATTTTAACGAAGGTAGTTATGTGAATAAAGGCCAAGTACTTTTTAAAGTAAATGATATTGAATTAAGAGCGCAGCTTCGTCAAGCACAAACCAGAGAAGGTTTAGCTGGTGAAAATGAAAGAAGAGCAAAATTACTACTTCAAAAAGAAGCTATCAGCCAAGAAGAATTTGATGTTGCCAATGCTGATTATGCTTCTGCAAAAGCACAAACCCAGTTAATAAAAGCACAAATTTCAAAAACATCTGTAAAAGCTCCTTTTTCAGGAAAAATTGGTTTGCGATCTATTTCTCCAGGAACTTATATTACGCCAACAATATTAGTAGCAAAACTAGTAAACACTGGCAAATTGAAAATTACTTTTTCTATTCCTGAAAAATATGCTACACAAGTAAAGAACGGATCAAATATTGACTTTACAGTATCAGGTTCAAACAAAGTTTATAACGCAAAAATATATGCGATCGAACCAGAAGTGGCTGTTGCAACTCGTACACTACAAATTAGAGCAATAGCTGATAATGGTGATGGCAAACTTTTCCCAGGAACTTTTGCCGATGTAAAACTTCCTCTAAACATTATCAAAGATGCAATTGTTGTTCCTACTGAAGCAATTGTTCCAGTTCAAGATGGAAAAAAAGTTTTCATCGCCAATATGGGCAAAGCCAAAGAAGTTATGGTTGAAGCAACTACACGTACGGATGCTTCTATCTTAATTTTATCAGGATTAAAAGCAGGTGATACTTTGGTTACAAGCGGCGTTATGTCATTAAAAAATGATGCTCCAATAAAAGTTAAAGTAAAATAGTCATAAAGTCGAAAGTCAAAAGTCGAAAGTCTTAAAGCCAAAATTTACAAGACTTAAATATAGATTTAAAGATAAGAGTAAGATTTAGCGATAAATCAAAAGTCTAAAATCATAAATCTAAAATCTAAAATCATCTATGAGTTTATCAACCACAAGTATAAGAAGACCCGTTTTAACGATTGTACTGAATCTTTTGATTATTTTATTCGGTTTCATTGGTTATACATTTTTGGGTGTTCGAGAATTCCCTTCAATTGACCCGGCACAAGTTTCAATCAGAACAAATTATACCGGAGCCAATTCTGATATTATTGAATCACAAATTACTGAACCTCTTGAAAAAGCAGTAAATGCGATTGACGGAATTAGAAATATTACTTCTTCAAGTAATCAAGGAAGCAGTAATATTACTATTGAGTTTAATTTAGATAAAGACCTGGAAGAAGCTGCTAACGATGTTCGTGATAAAGTTTCTCAAGCTATTAGAAGTTTACCACAAGATATTGATGCGCCGCCAGTTGTATCTAAAGCTGATGCCGATAGTGATGCTATCATTTCGATGACTGTACAGAGTGACTCACGAAATTCTCTTGAATTAAGTGATTATGCCGAAAATGTAATTTCGCAACGTTTAGAAACGATTCCGGGCGTGAGTGGCGTGCAAATTTGGGGGCAAAAACGTTATGCAATGCGTTTATGGATCGATCCAGCAAAACTTGCCGCTTATGGCTGTACCGTTGCTGAAGTTCGTTCTGCTTTAAATTCTCAAAATGTGGAACTTCCTTCTGGTAAATTAACAGGTAATAATACAGAACTTACTGTAAAAACCATTGGAAATTTATCAAAACCAGAAGAATTCAACAACATTATTATTCGTACTGATGGCGATAAAATTGTACGTTTCAGTGATATTGGAGGTGCCGAACTTGGTCCAGAGAATATTGAAACAAAACTAAGCCAGTCTGGTTTGCCAATGATTGGTTTGGCAATTGTTCCAATGCCAGGTGCTAACTATTTAGATATTTCGGCAGAATTTTACAAAAAATACGAAGCGCTAAAAAAGGATCTTCCAAAAGATATTAAACTGAATATCGCATTAGATAATACCATTTTCGTAAAAAAATCAGTTCTTGAAGTTGCTGAAACTTTAGGGATTTCTATTATTCTGGTAATTATCATTATTTACTTATTCTTTAGAGACTGGGCAATTGCGTTCAGACCTTTAATTGATATTCCGGTTTCGTTGATTGCTACGTTTTTTATCATGTGGCTTTTTGGATTCTCTATCAACGTATTAACTTTATTAGCAATTGTACTCGCCACCGGTTTAGTGGTTGATGATGGAATTGTAGTTACGGAAAATATCTTCAAAAAAGTCGAAGAAGGAATGTCGCCAATTGAAGCTGCAATTAAAGGTTCAAACGAGATTTTCTATGCTGTAATTTCGATTTCAGTTACTCTTGCTGCGGTATTCTTGCCTGTAATTTTCTTAGAAGGTTTCGTTGGCCGACTCTTTAGGGAATTCGGTGTTGTAATTGGTGCCGCTGTATTAATTTCAGCTTTCGTTTCCTTGACATTGACTCCTATGTTGAATGCTTATTTAATGAAAGGCGGCGAACAGAAAAAATCAAAATTCTATATTAAAACGGAACCGTTTTTTGAAAAAATGAACAGCACTTACGCTGAATCTCTTTCAAAATTCATGGATAAAAAATGGATTAGTTTTCCAATTTTAATTGTTTGTTTTGGATTGATTTATTTATTCTTCACAATACTTCCGAAAGAAACTGCTCCGCTGGATGACAGAAGTTCTGTAACAATGCGTATGACAACTCCTGAAGGTTCTTCATATGAATATACAGACCGTTTCATGCAAGAGATTTCAAAATTAGTTGACGATTCTATTCCGGAGAAAAAAGTGAGTTTGGTTATTACAGCACCTGGTTTTGGAGCTTCGGCAACAAATACAGGTTTTATCCGACTTTCATTGAAAGAACCAGATGAACGTAAAGCTACTCAAAAAGACATTGCTGATAAATTAACAAAATGGACTAAAAGATATCCAGAAGCTAAAACTGCTGTTCTTCAACAACCTACAATTGCTGTAAACAGACGTGGAGGTTTACCAATTCAGTATGTTATTCAAGCTCCTAATTTTGAAAAATTGAGAGAAAAAATTCCGTTGTTTATGGAAGAAGTTGGGAAAAGTGACGTTTTCTCTACGACAGATGTTAACTTGAAATTCAACAAGCCAGAAATCAACGTGAGCATCAATCGTGAAAAAGCAGAAAGTTTAGGAATTTCTATTTTAGATATCGCACAGACTTTACAACTTTCGTTAAGTGGACAACGTTTTGGTTATTTCATTAAAAACGGAAAACAATATCAGGTTATTGGTCAGTTTGATCAAAAAGACCGTTCAAAACCATTGGATTTAACTTCAATGTTCGTGAAAAACAACAAAGGTGAATTAATCCAAATGGACAACGTTGTAAATGTTGAAGAACAAAGTAATCCACCACAATTGTATCACAATAACCGTTATATGTCAGCTACAGTTTCTGCTGGTTTAGCTCCAGGAAAAAGTATCAGTGACGGTATTGTAGAAATGGACCGAATTAAAGCTAAAGTTTTGGACGAAAGTTTCACAACCGATTTGAGTGGAGAATCTCGAGATTTCGTAGAAAGTAGCTCAAATACTTCTTTCGCCTTCGGATTAGCTTTGCTTTTGATCTTTTTGATTTTGGCAGCACAATTTGAAAGTTTTATTGATCCGTTCATTATTATTTTGACAGTACCAATGGCGGTTGCAGGAGCTTTATTTTCATTATGGCTTTTCAACCAAACGTGGAATATTTTCAGCCAAATTGGAACCGTAATGCTTATTGGATTGGTAACTAAAAATGGTATTTTGATTGTCGAATTTGCGAATCAGCTTCGTGAACAAGGAAAACCAAAATTAGAAGCAATCCTAGAAGCTTCAGAAGCGCGTTTGCGTCCAATTTTGATGACCAGTTTAGCGATTGCTTTAGGAGCGTTGCCAATTGCAATGTCACTTGGAGCAGCTTCAACAAGCCGTATTGGGATGGGAGTTGTAATTGTTGGAGGAACTATTTTCTCTCTAGCTTTAACACTTTTTGTAATTCCTGCCATTTATTTAATGTGGTCTAAACAAAGAAAACATTATCCTGAGTTTGATCATATTGACGAATACGAAAAAGAAAGTATAAAATAGCAGCTAAAAAATCATGAATTTTGCTTTGCGTGAAATTCATGATTTTCTAGTAAAAGAATATAAATATGAATATTAAAAATATATACAGCACTTTATTAATCCTCTTCCTTTGCATTGCAAAAACAAATGCACAGGCAGTTTTGACTATTGAAGATGCTACAAGAATCGCTTTAGAAAATAACTTTGAAATTAGAATTGCAAAGAACAACTCAAAAATAAGCGAGACAAATGTTACGATTGGAAATGCTGGAATATTGCCAAACGTTGCAGCAACCGTTACTGATAATAATAGCGTTACAAATTCATCACAAACGCGTCAGGACGGAACTACCACTTCTTTAGACAATGCAAAAAATAACAGTTTAACTTACGGAGTAGGTTTAAACTGGACCGTTTTTGACGGAATGAAGATGTTTGCTCGACTAGATCAATTAAAAGAACTTCAAAAATTAGGTGATTCTGAATTGAGAAGAACCGTTTTAATCAAAATTGTACAAGTAAATTCGGCTTACTACGATCTTGTACAGCAACAGCATCAATTGGCTGCTTTAGATACTACAATCGTAATTTCTAAGCAAAGATTGACATTGGCACAAAATCGTTTCAGCATTGGAAAAGCTTCAAAATTAGAGGTTCTAAATGCACAGGTAGACTTAAATTCAGATCAAGTTGCTTTATTGCGCCAAAAAGAAACTTATGCAAATGCTAAAATTTTGCTTAACCAATATTTAGCACGTGATCCTAAAATTGATTTTACAGTAACCGATTTAGTTACAGTTGATAATGCAATGAACTTTGCAGAACTATCTGATCTGGCCCACAAACAAAATCCGGCTGTAGAAGCTCAAATTATCAATAAAAGAATTGCCGAACTTCAATTAAAGCAAGTAAAAGCAGATCGTTATCCGGTTGTAAACTTAACATCGGGGTACAATTTTTCTGAAAATCAGTCAAGTTTAGGTTTTACAAGTGCATCTTCTTCAAAAGGTTTCAATTATGGCTTTAATGCAAGATTGAATATATTCGACGGTTTAAATCAGCATCGAAATGAAAAAGTAGCAAAAATAGAAATTGAAAATTCTCAGATTGCTATTGATCAACAAAATATGATTTTAGATACACAGTTGAGTACAGCATTTCAAACGTATCAAACAAACTTGGGATTAATTGATTTAGAAGAAGATAACGTAACTATTGCTAAGCAAAACTTAGATATTACTTTGGATAAATTCAGAATTGGAACTATTACAACCCTTGATTTTAGAACGGCACAATTAAATTATGTAAATGCTAAAGTTCGTTACAGCAATGCTCAATATCAAGCCAAATTATCTGAAATTGCCTTGAGAGAATTAGCAGGAAATATTAATTTTTAAATTAAATTTGTTTTAAAAATTAATAAAAAATGATTGCATACAATACTAAAGAGTGGTTTACATTTATCTTTCATTTTCACAAATCAGACACTATCAGGCAGTTATTCCCTGTAATGATTGGCATTGGTATTTATGCGGCCCTTGTAGGTTATGCTGAATTGATTTATTTTGGAATTGATGAAAACCATTATCTTAAAAATATTCCTGTAATGCACGGAATACTTGGTTTTGTAATTTCTCTTTTATTAGTTTTTAGAACAAATACTGCATACGATCGCTGGTGGGAAGCCAGAAAATTATGGGGCGGTTTAGTAAACAACAGCCGTAATTTTGCTATAAAACTTTCGGCTATTTTAAAAGATGAAAATGACCGAAAGTTTTTTAGAACTTTTATTCCCGGTTATGCGTCCATTTTATACAAACACCTAAATAATTCTGAGACTGCAAAACAACTTTTTGAAGATGTTGATTTGGAATTGGATCATCATAAACATAAACCAAATCAGGTGAAACGAATGATGTTTCATAAAATCAATGATTTGTATGATTCAAAAAAAATCACTGGCGACCAACTTATTATTTTAAATGCCGAATTAGTTGCTTTTACAGATATATGCGGTGCATGTGAGCGAATAAAAAACACACCTATTCCCTACTCTTACAGTGCTTTTATAAAGAAATTTATCTTCTTTTATATCATGACACTGCCTTTTGGTTATTCGTTGAGTTTAGGTTATTATGTAGTTCCTGTTGTTGTTTTTATCTTTTATGTTTTGGCCAGTTTAGAGTTAATTGCCGAAGAAATTGAAGATCCTTTTGGTGATGATGAGAACGATTTGCCGATCAAAAAAATATCAGAAAACATTAAAAAACATGTGGAAGAATTGATTTAATATTTTACTGTTATTATACATATATTCTTATATTTTTAATATATTAGTAAAATATATGTTAAACAAACACTTCTTCATCCTATTTCTTCTCTTGGCAAATTTAGGCTTCAGCCAGTCTGAATGCTATAATTCAGATTTTTCTACTGGCGATTTTTCCGGCTGGGAAGGCTATTATGGCACTTATAATATTCCAGATTTTGCTAAGGGCTTTAAACAATATAGGCATACTATTATAACTACATCAACACTTGACCCAAGAACATGTAATAACTTACCGACAATACCACCTGGTGAAACTTTTTCAGCTAAATTAGGAGATAATGAATCTGGAGCCCAAGCAGAGTCATTAGTCTATACCATGAATGTCACTCCTGAAAACAGTTTTTTTTTATATCAATTTGCATTTGTGGTTGAAGATGGCGGGCATAAACCTAGCGAGCAACCGGAATTCACAACTCGAATTACAGATATTAACGGAGTAACTATTGATCCTCTTTGTGGCGATTACACAATTTATGCTGGTCAGCCAGATCAGGAATTCTACTCGTGTACGTATAAAGATCCCGTGACCGGACGTACAAATAAGACAAAATGGACAAAATGGAGAACGGTTGGTGTAAATCTGGCCACATACATGGGCCAGACTGTAAAAATTGAGTTTACAACAAAAGATTGTGCTTATGAAGAACATTTTGGCTATGCCTACATTTCCGCCAAATGCGCCAAACCAAAAGTCGATTTAAAAGTATGCGCAAGCGAACCTAATTTTGAATTAACTGCACCGTACGGATTCCGTAAATATCTTTGGACTTATCAAGGACAGCCGGTTGGCGAGCCAAATCAAAATATATACCTACCTCTCGCAGATTACACGGAAGGTGCCGTTTTTGAATGCATCATGACTGCTTTTAGCGACGACAATGCCTGCGATTCAAAAATACAGGTTACCTTAACAAAACCCACAAAAATTGACCCTTTATTTGTTGCAAAAGCATCTTGCAATACAACTCAGACTACTTTTAATCCTATAATTTTTGAAAACCAGACTACAACAAGTGAACCGAATGTAAAATGGAGTTGGGATTTTGGAGACGGAACTACTTCAATTGAAAAAGATCCAAAGCATGTTTTTACTGCTTCGGGAAATTATAACGTTAAACTAACTGCTACAACTGAGAGTGGATGTATATTTAATTCGATAAAGCAAGTTTTAATTGACAACAACCCTATTTCGGAACCAATATTAAATTCGAATCAATTTTTTTGCAATCAAAATGCCACGATTAGTGCTATTAATGTTGGGAATCAAAATCTGAAATGGTTTAGTTCTTTAACATCTACTGATGAATTACCAACTACAACACCTTTAATTGATAAGACTTCCTACTATGCTTCAGTAGTAAATAACGGCTGTTTGGGTAAACGAATTGCCTTTGTTGCATCTGTTTCAAATCTTACGGCGCCTACAGGAAATGCTACACAATATTTTTGTACAATTGACAAACCAACGCTTAAAGATATTATCGTAAAAGGTACAGGAATAAAATGGTTTAAGAATCTTACTGATACGAATCCGTTGAGCAACTCGACAATATTATCCAATGATGTTTTTTATGCCGCACAAACTGATCTGCAAACAGGTTGTGAAAGTAAAGAACGCCTCAAAATCAATATCATTTTGCAAGATCCAATAAATACTTTGCCAGCCAGTTATAAGAAAGAATTATGCTTGGATGATGAATTAGTCGTTCGTTCTTTAAGAGATAATAAGGCAGAAATGATTTTTTATGATTCGGAAAATTCGAGCAATCCACTCTCTGATAATGATCCAGTTCGTAATGGCTCAACATATTACGCTTCAATTTTTGATCCTAAAACCAATTGCGAAAGTATAAAAAGAACCGCTGTTTTAGTTTCGGTAATTCCATGTGAATTAGTGGTATATAATTCAATGACCATTGACGGAAATGATTTAAACGATCATTTTGTCATAAAAAATATAGAATTTTTTCCAGAGAATACAGTTGAAATCTATAACCGTTTTGGCCAGTTGGTCTATCGAACAACTAAATATGGTATAGATGAAAACTATTTTTACGGCGAGGCAAATTCCGGAGAAGTATTTCAGAAAAGCAAAAAGTTGCCAACAGGCTCTTATTTTTATATCATAAATTTCAAGAAAACCATTTCATCAGAAAATAATTTACAAAAAGGTTTTCTTTACATCAGCAACAATGAATAGCACTTTAAAAAAAATACTAATTTTTGTTGCTGTCTTCCATGTGTGCCATATGGCTAGATCACAAAACGATTCTAAATTATCAATATTCAATTATAATCCCTTGATCTATAATCCCGCTTTTGCAGGTGCAGCTGACGGGTTAAATATAGCCGGAATTTATTCTACGCAATGGTATGGATTTGATGGAGCTCCAAAAACACAGTACTTATCTGTGGATACAAAACTGCCTTACAATAAAATTGGGCTTGGACTCAGTTTATATCATGATGCCATTGGTCCTGCGAGAGAGTACAATATTGAAGGAAATTTTGCGTATTACCTTGATGTAAACGATCGATACAAACTGGCTTTAGGAGTTAAAAGCGGATTACATTCTTATAAAGTTGACATGAATCAACTCAATGTTTATCAGCCGGGAGAAAATGTTTTTAATGCCGACTTTGAGAACAATTTATCATTAATACTTGGACTTGGAGCAAATTTATATTCTGATAATTTTTTCATCGGAATTTCGACCCCAAATGTATTTGTGTCAAAATATTATAATGCGAACAATTCTTCTGTTCTTTCCAAAAGAAAGAACTATTATTACTTGAATACTGGATATAGATTTGAATTACGACGCGATGTTAGTTTAACACCAGCCGCTTTAATAAGAGTTACAGAAGGCGCACCAATAAGCGTTCTAACTTCCTTAAACTTAAATTGGTACGAAAAATATATTGCCAGTTTAAATTTTGATTATAATTCCAGTGTTGGACTTCTTTTTGGAATTCGTGTATTCGACAACCTCAAAATTGGTTATTCTTACGATCAATCTATAACCAAATTTAGCCACTATAATAATGGCACACATACGTTTTTATTGACTTATACACTATTAAATGAAAATAGTGAAAAATGCAGCTGTAAACTATATTAACACTTCAACACCCTTTATACATCATTAATTACCAAATATTTACCATGTATTTAATATCTCGTAATTGAAATTAAAGAAATCAATTCTAGAAATTTTCCCAAAAAATAACATTAATTAGTCGCATTATTACATAATGATTAATTCCTATAATAATACGTTTTAAAATAAATGAAAGCTAAGAATAACTGGTTTTAAATAAATTAAAGTCGTCTAAAAAAAAACCAAATATTTTTTTTCTTACTACAACGTGCAATCCTTATATTTGTATCCTCATACAAGAATAATTAAGCTAACATGAAAATATCTTACAACTGGTTAAAACAATTTATTAAAACAGACTGGACTTCAGAACAAACTTCAGAATTACTAACCGATTTGGGTCTTGAAGTTGAAGTTGTTGAAAAATACCAATCTATAAAAGGTGGATTGGAAGGCGTTGTTGTAGGCCATGTTCTTACCTGCGAAAAACACCCAGATGCTGATAGACTAAAAGTAACAACTGTAAATATTGGATTGGAAGCTCCTGTACAAATTGTATGTGGTGCAGCTAATGTTGCAGCAGGTCAAAAAGTTCCTGTTGCTACTATTGGAACGGTTTTATATGATAAAGAAGGTGCCGAATTTACTATCAAAAAAGGAAAAATTCGCGGACAAGAAAGCCACGGAATGATTTGTGCCGAAGACGAATTAGGTTTAGGAACAAGTCACGAAGGTATTATGGTTCTTGATAAAAACTTAGTACCTGGAACTCCAGCTGCAGAAGTTTTTAAAATTGCAAATGATGAAGTATTCGAAATTGGTTTGACTCCAAACCGCGCTGATGCAATGAGTCATTTTGGAACTGCACGTGATTTGAGAGCAGGAATGCTACAACGCGGTGTAAATGTAGAATTGATTACACCATCTGTAAGTAATTTTAGAGTGGATATGCGTACGTTAAAAATTGACGTTAACGTTGAAGATTCACATTTAGCTCCAAGATATTGTGGTGTAACTATTTCTGGAATCACGGTTCAAGAATCACCAGCTTGGCTTCAAGATCGATTAAAAGCAATTGGATTAACTCCAAAAAATAATATTGTTGACGTTACTAATTATGTTTTGCATGAATTAGGACAACCATTACACGCTTTTGACGCAGCAAAAATCAACGGAAAAGTAATTGTAAAAATGCTTCCGGAAGGAACAAAATTCATCACTTTAGACGATGTAGAAAGAACATTGCACAAGGAAGATTTAATGATTTGTGATGAAAAAGGTCCGTTGTGCATTGCGGGTGTTTTTGGAGGAAAAAAATCTGGAGTAACTGATGGAACAACTTCTATCTTTTTAGAAAGTGCTTATTTTGATGCTGTAAGCATCAGAAAAACAGCGAAAAGACATAACTTGAATACTGATGCTTCTTTTAGATTTGAAAGAGGAATTGACCCAACAATTACTGAATATGCTTTGAAACGTGCAGCACTTTTAATTCAGGAAGTTGCCGGCGGAAAAATCACTTCGGATGTTGTGGAAGTTTATCCTAAAAAAGTAGAAGATTTCTCTGTTTTATTGAATTTCAGCCACGTTTCTAAAATCATTGGACAAGAAATCCCAAAAGATACAATCAAAAAAATACTAGTTTCTTTAGATATTAAAGTAAATAGTGTTTCTGATTCTGGTTTAGGACTAACAATTCCTGCTTACCGTGTTGACGTACAGCGTGAAATTGATGTAATTGAAGAAATTTTACGTGTTTACGGTTACAATAACATTAATTTTTCTAAAAAATTCAATGCGACTGTAGCAAATTCGCCAAGAACAGAAGATTATAAAGTACAAAACGTAATTGCTTCTCAGTTAAATTCTCAGGGTTTTCATGAAATGATGGCCAACTCTTTGACAACAGCAGCTTACGCAAAACTTTCTGCTTCGTTAAAAGAAGAGCATAATGTAACAATGCTGAATCCTTTGAGCAGTGATTTGTCGACTATGCGTCAATCATTATTGTTTTCAGGACTTGAAGCTATTTCATATAATATCAATAGAAAAAATGCCGATTTAAAATTATTTGAATTCGGAAAAACATATCATAAATACCTTACTGGTTACGAAGAGCACAAACATTTGACTTTGCTTATTTCTGGAAACAGAAACAAAGAAAGCTGGACAAATCCTCAAAAAACTACTGATTTCTTTTTATTAAAAGGATATGTAAAAGGAGTTTTATCTCGTTTAGGAATTGATAAAATTTCGAATGCACCAGTACAATCTGATGTTTTTTCTGAAGGAACGGCAATTTGCTACAACAATGATACTTTAGTAGAAATGGGTGTAGTAAAAAAATCTATTTTAAAGCATTTCGGAATCAAACAAGATGTTTATTATGCCGATTTTAATTGGGATTTAATACTGAAAATTATTACTGGAAAAATTAAATATACTGAGATTCCAAAGTATCCAGAAGTTCGTAGAGATTTAGCTTTACTAATTGATCAAAGTACGACTTACGAAAGTATTTTTAACCTTGCAAAACAAACTGAAAAATCGCTTTTAAAAGATGTCAACTTATTTGATGTTTACGAAGGAGAAAAACTTCCAGCAGGTAAAAAATCGTATGCTTTGAGTTTTACTATTCAGGATAACACAAAAACACTTACAGACGCTCAAATTGACAAAATCATGTCAAAACTACAACAGACTTTTGAAACTGAACTTGGCGCAAGTTTAAGATAGAGTAAAAAAATATAGAATAAAAAATGCCTCATAGTTTTATGAGGCATTTTTTTTGCCCAAATTGAATTTCACCTTATTGTATTATAAATAAACCTTTTTAGTACTGCCGTTTTTTGTTTACGTTTTTATTTTTATTAAAACGATTTCGCTTAGAATTTTCATTTCTTCCGAAAATTCTACTCATTTACTAATCAACAAAAAATACTATGGCACATTTTTCAGACCAAGTTCACATTACCATTGGAGGTTTTACCCAAAACATTATTTATTATGATTTGAAGCTGTCGCAAAAAATGGCAGATCACCATTATTTTTCGTTTGTTTGGCAATATACCGGCAAGGCAGTCATTAAACCTGAAGATCAGGCCAATGCAATGAGAGATTATATTGGCAATGAAGTCATTTTTACTTTCAAAAGTTTGACAGGAATAAAACTGATGAGCAAGGGAATTATTACGGGGCTGACTTCGGTGGATAAAAACGGAAGCGCAGTTGGTCTCCACGTAAGTGGAACAAGTCATAGCATTGTATTGGACGACATGCCGAAATCGAGGACTTATCTTGAAAGAGGAATGAATGATATTGTTCTAGATATTTTGTCTGAAGGTCCTACTGAATTTTATCAAAGAGATGCGATCCGGTCTACCTATCTGAAAGAATTCAATTATATGGCTCAGTATAATGAAACCAGTTTTAATTTTCTAAAAAGGCTTGCTCAGCGTTACGGTCAGTGGTTTTATTTCGACGGAATGCGCATGCAGTTCGGACAGATCAAAACTTCAAAAGTAAAACTCATAAATGGAGCATCTCTCCATAGTTTTAAGATTCAGGCCAACATGATTGCGCATAAAATATCGCTGGCTGGCTACAATTATAATAATGCTTCAAGTATTCGGAATTCATCACAAAAAACATCTTCAGGAAGCAAAGACAGTTTCGCATCTAATATAGGATTTAATCAAGGAACTGTTACACAGCCTGAACTGAGTATTGGAGCCTATACCAATAATGCACAAAACAAAGACGAAATAGACGAAATGGTGACACTACAGACTGCTGGAAGCGATGCTAACAGTGTTTACTACAGCGGAATATCATACTTTCCAATAGGACTTGGACAGACATTTACAATCATCAACCAAACCGTCGAGCATCAGCTTATCTGCATAGAAGCTACACACCATTCAGAAGTACATGGAAATTACACCTGTGAGTTCAAAGCAATTCCTGCCGATGTTTCGGCACCGCATTACACAGACACAAAAGTTTTTGCAAAAGCAGAAACCCAGCCTGCAAGAATAAAAGACAACGATGATCCCGAAGGACTTGGACGCGTTAGAGTTGAGTTTTATTGGGGAATGGGAAGCACAAAAAGTGACTGGATGCGTGTAATGCAGCATTACGCAGGTCCAGAACGAGGTTCCTATTGGCGACCTGAGATAGACGACGAAGTACTGGTTAATTTTGAAGGTAGCAATGCTTTGAGACCTTATGTATCGGGTTCTCATTATAATGGTCAAGCAAAACCAGAGTTTTTTGACCCTAAAAACAGCATCAAAGGATGGAAACTCAAATTTGGAATGCTTTTTAAGTTTATTGAAAAAGTAGGCATCTGGCTTTCTGACCCAAGCGGGAATGAACTGCATATGAATGAAGAAACCAAAAGTACGACTATAACTGTTCCTGAAACATTGACACTTAACTGCAAAAATCTAATTATTAATGCTTCTGAGAGTATTACGACTACAGCGGGAGTAAATATTTTTGAAAATATTGGAGTTGATAAATCTACAACGATTGGAATGATGCATAATGTAAATGTTGGAGGAAATCAGATGATGAATATTACTGGTAATTCGTTTCAAAATATAGATGGCGACTTTCATTCTGAAATTAAAAAAGATAGAAATGTAGCTTCTGAAAGTAAAATTATTACTCACAGTGAAGCTGGACATGAATTTCATTCTAATAAAAACATACAAAACAACAGTAGTGAAGCTACCAGACAAAATTAAAATGAAATGGAGGAAATACGTACAACAATTAACGATATTCTCATAATAAATCAAGGCAATTATTTATTCGAATTTATCAATTTAAAGAACAATGCTGGACTTAGTATTATGGTAAACGGTCTTCAATATTATGATCCGTTCGGCAACTCGATGATTAGCTATCCAACTGCATTAGTTATGGATGACAAGGTTTATAGTCTTAAAAAAATAGGCGATGAAGTTAAAACACCTTCTGGAACTTCTATTCTCCTGCCATTTGATCAAATTCTCGAAATAGCTAGTAAAACTTTTTATGAAGATGGGCAATTTCGCCCTATAGATTTTTTAACTTTTAACACAACCAAAGAAAAATAATCATGTCTGAATATATTAGAGTAAAAGGAAAAATTATAGAAAAAACCAGAGGGACTTCCAGAGTTTATGCCAAAGGCGGAATTGAACACAACTCAAACGGATTTATCGATTATTTTGCTGAAAACCATACTTATGGCGAACCAGAAAAATATGTTTCTAAATTTAATTTCTTTCCTAAAATAATTTATATAAATGGTCATTTCTATAATGAAGATGGAACCTTTGAGGGTAAAGTGAACGAATTGGAAAATGAAGGAAGTGTAGAGGATGTTTATACTTGTACAGGAAAATCAACTTTTAAAAATGAAAATGGAGAAGAAATGTTAACATATAATAATACACAGCTATTAAAAGAAAATGAAAAAAAAGTTAGCCACTCCGATTTTTGTTATATAGCCTATGTAGTGAAAATGGAGTCTGGAGAAGAAAATTTAAAAGAATTAAAATCTATTGCATATACTAGTTTTAATAGAGCAAAAAGCGTTAAGAGCACTTGGAAAAAATTACTCTCTACTAGTTATTCTTCTGTTGGCAATAAAAAAGAAATGAAACCAGAGTTAAATGATAATAAATCAAAATTAACAAGGGAATCTCTTTTTTACGTCTTAAAAGGTGAAGATGATTTAACAAATGGGGCTGAATTTTGGGATGGTACTGATTTTCTTGCTTGGGGAAATTCAGAAATGAATCCATACAATAAAGTCGGACAAAATAAATTTGACGAATATAAATTTATTGAAATTCCTAAAGATGTTTACGATTCCTTTTTATCTGCAAATGGAAATTCTACAAAATATGGAGACAAGGGGAATCATAATGACAAAAATGACAAAGGAACTCATGAACATGTCAAAAAGAAAGTTAAACAAATTATTAAAGGAAAAGATGGTAAACCAGTTCTAGGAAAAGATGGCAAACCAACTTACGAAGAAGTAGAAGTGCCTTCTAAAATTAAATATAAAATTCCTGCTTCAGATTTTGAAAATAAAGATTACTGGATTTCGGGAAGCTTTTATTATGATACTGGAGTAAAAGCAACAAATGGAGTTTCTGGTACGGTTAGTGCTGGAAAAAGTATTTTTTGGAAACTTACAAAAACAAGGTTAACAAATGAAAAATCAGAATAATATGATTCAGAAGTTATTTATCACTGCTATTCTTAGCTGTTTTATTTTATTAATTAACGCTAAAAAAATCAAATCTAATGAATCTTCTTTTCAACTCGCTTTTTTAAAAGAAATTTATATTGATAAATCTGAAAATGAAGAAAGTAAAGGAGAAAAAGAAATTCGAAATTTTATAGGTCTTTTTCCAAAAAAAAATGACACAATAACTATTTTTAAAGTAAGTAACCTAAACGAAACCCAAGAAAAAAGTCTGTTTTGGATTAAGTCAGATATAAAAAAAGAATGTGCAATACTTTACTGTTCATCATCAAATGAAAACATAAAAGTTTCATTTAAACATGATAATAAAATAAAGATCAATGATGACATTTACACTGCTAACAATGAGTATTTTATATATTTAAAAAAGAAAATATTAAATGATAAATCTATTTTAGACTTAGTTTATTTTTTAAAAGATGGATATGGTGATTATTCACAATCTTTAGAACTATTAAATAAAAATTGGAGTAATTATAAGCAAAATACCAAGTATAGAATAATTAGTGCGATAATTAAGAATAAAGATCAACAAACAGACAACAAATATTTTATTTATCGAATAAAATATATTTATGACAAAAGGGGAACAATAAAAGATATAATTGGAGGTAATAGTTTCAATAAAAAATTCATTTCAGAAAATAAAAAAACTATACACTATTCAATTGATAAATCAATAAATGAAAGATCCCAAGTAAAAGAAGATTTATATATAAATAAAATAAATTTGTTCGATTCGATTGTAGGTAATTATGAACAATATTCCACCTCTAGGACTTTTTATTATACCAAGTTTCAATCACTTTTAAAAATTGTGCAGATCAATACAAAGCCCAAAAGCAGTCAAGAAATTTTTAAGTTGTTAAATATTAATGAGGAAATTTTAAAATAAAGATTATACATTAAAATATCTTAGTCCCTCTGCTGGCGCGAACGTCCTGCTCGTGAAACTAAAGTCTTTACAAAAAGAATAAAAAACAAGTTTTGCGTGCACGAGCGAGACGCTCGCGCCAGCAGGGGATACGGTTTTGTAAACCATTCCGTACCTCAAACGCACGGAGAGAAGGAAATACAACTCTAAAAGAAGAATTTCATGAAATCTATTAGCTTTATTATAATTAAAAACTTGTTATTATTTACACTTTTAATATTAGTTGTTAGTTGCTCCTCTAATAAAATCGATAAAAGTAAAATTGTGGGTTCTTGGTATTTTGTGAGTTATACCGATAAATCTTTTTCAAAATCAGAATTATATGATTTTGAAGAAGAATTTGGGAATCGACCAGAAAGTTGGATAAGTAATTTCAATTATACATTCAAAGCAGACAACACTTATGAATATAAGATTTATGGTGTTTTAACAAACAAAGGAATATACTCGATCAATCATAATAATTTGATAATATTACTTGATAAAATGAAATCAAAAAAAGATACTATGAAGGTAGAGTTTTTAGATGATAAGTTTTTACAAGTCAATAAAAGTAATAATGGAACAGAAAGATTATCCATATACTTTAAAACAAATTACAAATTTCCTGAAATTGAAGTGAATAAATAAAACACAAGTCATTACTTTTTAGGTCGCCAATGGAGCTTTGTATCAAACTGATTGAATGTCGGATTTTGAAACTGTCAAGTGAAATATTTTTAAATATTTGGCTAACAATAAACTTGCAATAAAGCAAAAGTTGCCAATTTTGAACGTTTTAATATAATTTTCATTGAAGTAAAAAAGAATAGCAAAAATAGATTGATATGGTTAAAAAAAAAATACTGAATTTCAAAGTTTTTAAAGTAAAAAAAGAAATGAGAACCAATAATGGTGGAGGATATTCTCGTCTTAAAAATTTCATCTGTAGAAAATGATAAAGCAACGAACCACTAACAAAACAACAGACTTTAAATATTGGCAGGAAAAATAGAAAAATTCAATAATCATATTAAATACAAAACCCGACCTTTAAAAAGTCGGGTTTTTATATTTTAGAATGTTACGCGTGTAGACAGCCTCCTCGCTCCTGCCGAGTTGGGGTGAATTTCATCTCTCCAAAATTCTGATGAATTCAATAAGCCACGATAATCTATAATTCGGCTTTGAAAGCGATATCCATAATATGTGAAATGATTTTTAATTTGCCATAAAAGGGCGTAAAATTTGTCCAATAATCTAATAATGATGTAACATCTTAAAATTTCATCTGCAATTCCTAAACGATCAAAAACAGGTTTTATCCAAGGTCCCAAAGGCAAGTTAACTCCAACAATTGATGGTCGAACACCAAGTTTGAATAAAGGATAATCGTAAGTATGCATATAAAATATGGTGTTTGGCGTTGAATGCGCGTTTACGATACTTCCAAAACCGAGATAGTTTCGCATAATAGTGCTAAAAATAGAACTAAGATTAGCCGCATTAAAAAGCGCACGATCAAAAGTAGTTGTGTTCAAATATCTTTTGTACAAAATACATTTTTGGTACAAAGCATCACCAGACAAACTTCTGAGCTCTGTCAGTTTAGCTTGATCGGTAAAGAAAATTGGATCGAAAGAAGTAACTCCAGCATTTAAGATTCTGCCAAGTTGCGGAAAAACATCATTTCCGCCTCCGCTAAAATAAATTCGGTCAATGCGATAACCACTTACATATTGCACAAAATGTGTTCTATCAGCATACATTTGAGAAGTTGTTTCTCCAAATTTTGCCAAATGCAAACAATTTAAATTAAGTCTTTGATTTCGATCTGTAATTGTATCATACAAATCTAAAATTGTTGGAACCGGGTAATCCAGCCAAGAATCGCCTTCAAAAATAACATTCAAGGTATTGGCATTTCCAGCGTTTCTTCTAAATAAAAATGAATTAGTCAAAAATGGCTGATGCAGGGATTCATCTTCCGCTTCAACCAGCGAAGTATTTGTACTACTCAATTTTTTCAAAGCATTATAAGTCACATCATCAGGATTGATATTTCCTGTCACTTGAATTTTATTATTTGCCTGAAAATTTAGAATAGAAATAATGGTGCTATCCGTTTGATTATTTACGATACTTCCGCTGGTCGGCACGGGATAACCTAACGCTTTCAAATAATTTTGTATTTGTGATACGTCAGCGCTATTGTTTACGGCGTTTAATCCTACGCTGTTTACGAGAGCACCAACGACTGGAGGATTTTGATTTATAACTGAGGGATTTGAAACTAAATTTTCCATAGTATTCCAAGTTTATGTTATTTTATTCGGATTAATATAGCCGTGTCCAGCTCTAAAAATCTCAAAATTGTTTTCTTTAAAAGAAGCGGCATCACAGGCGTTGAAGAGTTTTTTTCGTATTGAAATAATATCAAGATGTGGCTCTTTTTCTAAAATTTTCATTACTAAAGAAGCCACAAAAGGCGCCGCCATACTGCTGCCACTTTTAGAAGTCAGTTTATTTGAGGCTCTGTTTTCTCTGCTTGAAGATGAGCATGATGATTTTATTTTAAAACCGGGTGCAACAAGTTCAGGCTTCATACGTCCATCTGCTGTTGGTCCAGAGCTGCTGAAAGACAAAATAGGTTTAGTATCATCATTTTGATTATAAGCCCCAACAACAATACTGTATTTTGAATTGCAAATCGAATTTGTAGTATGAGTTTTATTGGCAATTGCTGGCAAAAATATTGATTGTCCGCCATCATCACGTTCGATGTAACAATGATAACGTCCATTTTTCACTGTTTTTCCAACCAGTTCAATCGTCCAGAACTTTGAGTTTAACTTGCCATTAACCAAAATATTAATTTGATTTTTGCCCGTATTGGGTTCGTTGCATCTTTGCAGACAAATTCCGACTTCATCATCATCTTTTAAAATTATTTCATCTTTAAAAGGCTTTGAGGAAAGCAACAGTTTCATATTATCATCGTAAATATCAACGCTTAAAACATCGTCGCCATGGTACCAAATTTCCATTTCATTTGGAGTTCTATCGTGTTTTTTAAACATCCACGGAATTTTAATCTTCTGATTTTCTTTGATATCGCCGTAAGTATGTGCATTTGACTGATGATAATTTCCTGTGCTTTGAACAATTGCAGTTCCTTTTCGTGTCGTTACAATATGATCGATGATTTGTTCAAACAACGTTTTTCCCATATGTGCATCACCATGACCGCCCAAACTCATATTGATTACCAATGGTCTTTCGTCTGCTTCATTCGTAATCAAACATAATCCTTCGGCACCTTTTACGGAATCGCCCAGTGACAAATTAGATCCGTTGACAAGGTTAGTTCCCATATCAACAGCGATTATTGGCACATTTGGAGCGAAACTTTTTGGCGCCACAGCTCCGTTTCCACATGCTATTCCGAGTACATGTGTGCCATGCGTTCCATTACCAAATAAATCTGATTTTCCAGGATGATAACCGAGTTTTTTAAACGGAAACTCATCTAATAAAGCTTCGTTGATCTGCGCTTTCGTAATGATTCTTCCATATCCGTATTTATTTCCGTCATATCGGTCAGATTGTACCCAAATTTTCTCGAATCGTGTTTTTCCGTTATTAATAAAATCGGGATGTGTGAAATCAAAACCAAAATCTATAATTCCGAATACAACATTTGAAACAGCATCGTCTAAAACATCATTTTTTTTATCAAGAATTTGGGTTTCAGGAGCAAGTTCAATGTAATTATTCGCAGGAACCACCATCGCTGCTTTTAGACTTTTTACCTTTTTGCTTTGGTAAATGGGACATAAAAAACGTCGCTGTGTTCTTATACTCACAATGTTTCCAAATTCTGAAATAATTTTACAATTATCTGGATAATCCTTTTCTTTTTCTAAACGCATTAAGAGTGATAATTCTTCATCAGGATTACCATATAAAATAACTTTGAGTCTTGGATCCATAATTTTACATTTTAAAATATTAATCCAAAGCGTCTAATCTTCTCTCAATAGAATTTAATTCAGAATTCAAAAGATTAAAATAAATTGTTTCTTCTATTACTGTTGGAAAACCATCCTCAACAGAATTTGCAGAAGCGATAAAATCATTAATTTCTTTGATATAAAGACTATCTTTAAAACCTAATTTTTCCAATCCAGTAACAAAATCCTGATCGTTTTTTTCAAGTTTAGAAAAATTGGCGTGCTCTAATATTTTGGTGAAAATTTCTAGCGAACTTTTAAAACTAAATAAACTTTTATAAGCTAGATTTTTGCTCAAAAAAGCTTTCTCTTCCTCTGCTTTTTTTGAAAGTTTAAAATTGCTTTTAAACATTGTCGGTCTGATATTATTAATTTTTTCAAGAATCTGATTTGTATTCTTTTCAATTTTATCTAAACCAATAGTATCTTGGGTTGAAGTTGCTGTTTTCATTTTTTCACATTTTTAGCAATTGGTTTTTGATCAGTAGTAGAAGTATCTGCAGGTTCTGAAGCTGTTTTAGAAATTGCCTCTAGTTTCTCCTTAATTTCCAGAATAACAACATTTAACTCTGCATTACTTTTTTCTAAACCTTCAATTCTTGGATTTAACTTCTCAGCAATAATTCCTTCCAGATTAGTTTTGTTCTTATCTGAAATTTTGGCAATTTCTTCTTCCAAAACATTAGTGAGTTGCAAAATTTTTGTTTCGACATTTTTTAGAGTTTCGAAATTTACAGGAGTCGTTTCTTCAGTTGTAGCCTCTTTTCCCTCCTCCTTTTTGTTTTTTCCAGCAGCTTCTTCTTTAGACACATCTCTAATTGGTTCAGAGGTAGTCTCAATAGAAGCCGAAATATGTTTGTCGCCTTCAATTTTGGCTTTGTTTTCTATAATTAAGTAATTCAGCAATGGATTTTCAGAAACCGCGCCAGCTAAAAGTGCTGTATTAGTAATTTCCTGATTACCTGAAACGTTATAGAAACTCGCTCTGCTGTTGGCAATTACATAATTGATTAATATACTAAATGGATTCATTGTTCATAGTTTTAAAGTTAATAGAAAGTAAAGGGCAATTGAGGATCAACTGCCCTCTCTATAATTTACTTATTCATCATCATCATCAATGCAATAGGCAAAATATTGTTATTATTTGCTGTATTGCCTTGATTTTGCTGTGACATAATAAGCACTAATGGAAGCATCATGTTTGAATTGTCTGATTTTCCAGAACCTGAATCACCCATTGTAGTCATCATGGGCAACAACAAAGACATCGTTTGATCAATGTAGATAGGATTTTTGCCATCTTTAGCAACAATTTTAGTATCAGTTCCCGTACCAGTAACTTCAAGGTTTTCTGTAACTAATTTTGGCTGATTCAATAACGATCCCATCATGCTCATCATTTGCATATTTTTTAAAACCTTTGTTTGATTATCGCCTTTTCTGGCGTCTATCTTTGCAAGTTCTGTATGCTTTTGATCTAATGCAACCAAGGTTTTATTTGTTGCTATTGATGTTTTTTTCAGCTCATTTACCTGATTTGAAATTGCATCTAATGATTTTTTCAATTCGCTTTTAGTAGCATAATCATTGGCTCTTCCGCTTAAGGCTTTTCCAAAGTTTGATCTTTGTTTCACTGCCGAACTTACATTCGGTTTAATTCCTTTTATAAAAGGTCTCTTTTTGGAAGCTTCATCATAACTTTCGTCATAGCTTTCTAATAAATCCTCGCTTAAAAGATCCTCACTGAAATAATCTTCATTTAATAAATCTTCGTCTAAATAACTTTCAAAATAGCTCATAATTTTAATTTTTAATGGTTAATTTTTGTTGAAATAATGTTTGTTATATTTCTGGATGGCAGGTTGAATATATTTGTTGAAAAGAATAAAATCAGGAATCGTATAACCTGGTTTACCAATGCCAAAGCATTCTGAACAGTCTGGATTCTCCCCAAAGCATTCCGTACAGGCGCCAATCGCTTTTGCTAAATCATCATTTTGATTTAACTCAAATTCCAGCTGAAATTTCAGCCCTTCAATTATGGTAAAAAGTTTATGGTTGATTTTTTTTAGTTTCTTGACTCTTTCTTCAAGTTCTAAATCAACTTTTGGGATTTCTTTTTCCTCTTCGGGCTCTTTTTTTTCCATCATGGGCTGCATAAGCTCAAAATATTTAGCCATTTCAGGATTATGTTCTTTCAAATATTCTAAATAAGCATCCATTAGTATAACATTTAGGTTTTATAAACTTGCAATAGAATTTTCAAGTCTATTGATTCGGTTAGGAGTATTTGTGCCAACAAACTGGCCATATTGATCAACGTAGTAATCTTCAGTCGGAATCAAACCTCCGTTGTAATATTCATACAAAATATTCTCTGTTAGGTAATTAACGCTCTCGATTAATTCGGCAAAAGAGTGGCTTTCGATTGGGGCATTAGGGCTTGCAGTACCTAAACTTTGTTGTGCCTGTCCAGCTTGAAATTGAGGATTGTTGATTACACCGCCCAGCTGATTATACAATCCTTGAACTCTGCCAATATCCTGTGCCGCTTGCGGACGAAGCGTTACCGGATTGTCCTGTACATATTGCTGAATAGCAGGAAGCGCTGCTCTTCCGGCATTTGCCAAATAACGTCCGGTATCTCCTAAGGCTTGTCTAAAAGGTCCCTGTGGTGCTGGTCTACGTTGTGGTGCAGGTCTGCGTTGTGGTTGAGATGGTCTGCGTTGTGGCTGACGGCTATTGTCTAAAGCAGCACTACCCGCTCCTGCCAAATTGCTCACCAAACCTCCAACAGCACCACCAATTTGAGGCGCACCAAAGTACGTTCCAACAGCAGTTCCAACAATTGGAGCTACAGCAGAAACACCGCGCAAAACGCCAGAACCAATACTGCTGGCTACATTACCTAAACTTGACCAAAATCCTTCTGCTTCACTTTCACTCATTTGATCTACTCGTGATAAAAGGACATCTTCTAGTTCGCTTTCGCTTAAATTAGAATATTCCGGTCCTAAAACATATCGTACAGCTTCAAAATAATTGTCTTCGCTGAATGATTCTCCCTGAAAAACTTCATGATATAAACTCATAATTTTTAGTATTACAATTAACTCTTACTCTTTTAATAGGCTTTTCAGATTTCGCCTATCCATTTTGTGCACAAAAAAGGGACGATGTAAAATTGATTTTTTATAAATTACTACAAAACAGTACTTTAACCCAAATTTTTAAATAAATTTACCCTAAGAAAAAGGGTACATTTCCCCTTGTCGTTTTTTGGCGTTTAAAATATTTTTGCTCTCGATGTTTTTATCAAAACACTATTTATCAAACAATTAACCCACAAACTATTAATAATCATGGAAAGACAACCCGAAAGACCAACACAATTGATTACTAAAAAATTCGCAAAAGAATTACATACGAATTTTATGAAGTATAGAGCAAGCATTATTGCTAAATACATTAAAAAAGAAGATGCCAATGCAGTTTGGTTTTCTGTAGAAGAACTTGAAAATTACATTCATTATATCAAGTCTAAAGGAGAAAAAACAGGTTATAATGTAAACGGGATTCGTATTTATTTTGGAGTATATCCAGAGGAAAAAAAATATGCCGAAAAAGCTGGTTTGATGACCGTATTTTTAACCGCAACCGGCAAAAAAATCAAAACACCAAAAACAGGAGAAATACAAACTTTTGCTTTGCTTAGTGATGAAAACTCTGACATATCAAGCATTGAACCAATGAATTACGGAAGTATTGGAAGACCACCTGCCTTGGACTATTAACTAAAAAATCATGTTCGAATTTTTACGATTTTATATTTTCTATTTAGCTTTATTTTCTGGAATTATAGGCTTGATTTCATGGCATAAACTTCCGGGTTATAAAGCTAAATCACTCGTAATTTTAATTTGGTTTTCTGTAATTATAGAAAAAGTAGGTTATTATTTTACAGAGTGGACAGGCTTGCTGAATTACTATGTTTTTAATTTTTATATGTTAGTCAGTTTTTCTGCCTATATATTGCTCTTGAGGAGCCTGTTAACTAAAACCAATTATAGAATAACCGGTTCTCTAAGTTTACTGCTTTTTATAGCATCCTTTTTTCTGAATATTTTATATTTCAAAGAAGATGTAAATCATTCTTACACATACAGTTTTGCTATTGGCGTGATATTAATTATGATTTTGTCCTGTTTGTATTTGGTAGAAATTTTTAATTCAGACAAAATATTGAATTTTAAGAAATCGGTGTTTTTTTGGTACATACTCGGGATTTTAGTTTTTCATGTCCCTTTTTTGCCCTTTATGCTGGCTTTGAATTGGTTTTTAATCAAACAAGACGAATCGGTTTTTAGTTTAGTAGTATTTATTTTAAACCTATTAGCGCAGAGTTGCTATATTATTGGATTTTTATGGAGCGAAAAGAAATACAACTATTAGTCATTTCGTTAGGTATTGTTTTTTTAACTTTACTGATCATTTTGCTTGTCATATTCTTTTATTTTCTTAAAAAGAAAAACACCTATCTGGTTGAAAAAATGGAATCAGAATTGTATTTTCAATCGGAATTAATTAAAACCCGAATTGAGATAAAAGATCAGACGTTGAGCGAAATAAGCAAAGAACTTCATGATAATATAGGCCAAATCATATCTGTAGGCATTATGCAGCTCAATATTTATTTGGACAGCGGAAGAACTATTAAAGCCAATGAACTACAGGATCTTAAAGAAATACTTGCCAAATCACTGGATGAAATCAGGATTTTATCCCGAATCATTAATAAAGACAATTTACTGCAGAGCAATTTCATCGAAGCCATTAAACAGGATCTAGAGCGCATAAAAAAACTGAAAAACATTCAGTACAAATATAATCTTACGGGAGAAATCCCGAAGATTAGCCAAGAACATGATTTGTTCATTTACCGAATTTTTCAGGAGGCACTGCACAACAGCTTAAAACATTCACACAGTGATTTATTTGAAGTAAATATCAGTACTGTCAATACCGTTTTTCGATTAGAAATAAAGGATTTCGGGATAGGTTATGATGCAAGTCAGATAAATTCTGGGATAGGTTTAAACAACATGAAATTAAGAGCCAAATTGATTGGCGCTAATTTAATTATGGAATCAGATTCATCAGGAACAACTGTAACTTTAGAATACCCCTTAACCATAACCAATGAAACCCAACACTAAAAACCGAATAATTATTGTAGATGATCATCAGCTTTTTTCACAATCTCTGGAACTTTTAATCAACAGTTTCAAAGATTTTGAAGTAATCAACCGCTTTGAAAACGGCAAATTATTTGTCTCCTACTTGCAAGATCATGCCGATGCCAATGTTGATTTAATTTTATTAGATGTGAATATGCCTGTTTTAGACGGCGTAAGCACAATGAAATGGATTAAAGAAAACAGACCCGACTTAAAAGTGATCGCACTTTCTGTTAATGATGACGAAGAAATTATCATCAAAATGATTACAAACGGCGCAAAAGGTTACCTGCTAAAAGATACTTCGCCCGAAATTTTTAAAGAAGCGATTATCTCAGTTATTGAAAAAGGTTTTTATTTTACCGAATTAGTTTCAGGCATGCTAGTCAAAAAAGCAAACAACGATTCAAAAAAAATTAATTTAAAAGAAAAAGAAATTGTTTTTATTAAACATGCCTGTACTGAAAAGACGTATAAAGAAATCGCATCAGAAATGTGCTTAAGCCCCAAAACAATCGACGGATATCGAGAATGTCTGTTTGACAAGCTCGAAATCAAAACCCGAATTGGATTGGTTCTTTACGCCATAAAACACAAAATTGTTTTAGTTTGAATTAATACGTAATCGCAGAAAATATTGGATATTCTTTGATTTTTTCTCTTCCGTTCAAGAAAGACAATTCCATCAAGAAATTGCATTGCACGATTTCTCCGCCTAGTTTCTCTACTAATTCGCAAACGGCTTTTGCTGTTCCGCCTGTTGCCAAAACATCGTCGTGAATCAAAACGCGATCTCCTTTTTTAATAGCATCAGTATGCATTTCTAGGCTGTCTGTGCCATATTCGAGTTCATACGAAGCTGAGATTATTTCATAAGGCAGTTTTTTAGGCTTTCGAACCGGAATAAAACCAGCATTTAATTCCTGCGCCAATAAAATTCCGAAGAAAAATCCGCGACTTTCTGCTCCAACAACCTTATCAATTTTCTGATCTTTTAAAGAATTTACCAAAACCGAAAGGCATTCTTGTCGTGCAATTGGGTCATTTAAGAGCGGAGTGATATCTTTAAACAAAATTCCTTCTTTTGGAAATCCCTGAATATCACGTATATAATTTTCTATCTTCATTTTTTTTTATTTTTCTGCAATTTTATTCTTGTTTATCTCACATTTATGTCTATCTTTGCACCCGCAATAAGCAATCAACAAAGCTACAAAAAATAGCTTAATGATACAAAAAAGGCCTCGTGGCGCAACTGAATAGCGCATCTGATTACGGCTCAGAAGGTTACTGGTTTGAATCCAGTCGAGGTCACTACTCGGGACAAAAGAAAAATATCATCTTTTGTTCCGTTTTTTTTTGCCCGTAATCTATTGTTTACCAAATAAATACAGTTGACCATTTCATTAATTCGGGCGGTGCGGATTTTCTTTTCTTCAAATGTGAAATTTTCGGGAAAAATTAAACCAATCATCTCCCTAGAATCAGCTAAAGTGCCATTTTCAAAGGTCTCACCAAGCTTTAAAAGGTTTTCCAGTCCTGAGTTCGTTAACTGCTCTATATTAGCCTTATCATCCTCTACATTTCCAATCTCTTTTTCCAGCTTACTGATAATTGCATTATACTCCACTTTCATAAGATTATAATCTTCAGGATCTATCTTCTCTGTAACCAACAAATTTCTGGCAACTGATAACTTCTTTTCATAAACTGCAATCTGTTCAAGTGATTTCTTCTTTTCATTAGCGACCACGCCTGTATGCTCTCTGTAAGCTTCAAGCAGAACTGCCGTGTATAATTTCTTTACTTCAGCTAAAGGTTTTAATTTATTTAAATGTTCTTTAAATATTTTATTGACCACCTCTGAGTTAATCCTCCATCTGCAATCTTTATCACAATGATAATAGTAATAATATTTGCTTCTTCCTTTGCATTTGCTTCCCGTTAACTTTTGGCCGCACTGCGGGCAAAGGAAAAAACCTCGCAGGGGAAAGTTCTCAACAGTCTTAATTTTCGGTCTGTATGTCCGGGCTTTACTGTCAAGAACATCCTGTACCCGATAAAATAATCCCTCGCTGATAATCGGCTCATGCTGTCCACTGACCCATTTTTCTACTTCATCCTTGTATTTGGGAACAACTATTTTTCCGCAGTAAAGCGGATTTCTTAGAATTACCCATAAATTGCTCTTAGATAGGACAAGCCCTTTATCTTTAGCCATCTGATAAATAGATTCAGTGCTAAAGACGTTTCTTGCAACCTGTTCGAATATCCAGATAAGTTTTGCCGCTTTCTCTGGTACAACAGCAATATATTTCTTTCCATCCTCAGTAACCTTATTTACGTATCCATAAGGCGCCATCCCCATATGCCTCCCCTCCTTCTTCCCGCGCCTAAGACCTTGAAAGGTATTTAAAGCCCGACGGTCATTTTCAACTTCAGGTGCTGCCAGATAAAATGCAAGCATCATTTTATTTTCGGGAACGCTTAGATCAAGGGGCTGCTCTATAGCCTGCGGCTCTACCCCCAATTTTCTTAAAACATTGATCATTTGGTAAGCGTCACCCGCATTACGGCTGAACCTGTCCCACTTCATAAAAAGAACCAGATTAATTTTATTTTTATGTTTCTTAACATCAGCCAGAAATTTTTTCCATTGAGGCCTGTTAAAGGTCTTGGCCGAATGATCTTCATAAATTACATTGCGTATCTGTATCTGGTTAATGCTGCAATATTTTCTCAGCATTTCCTCCTGACTGCGCTGTGAGAAACCTTTTTCTGCCTGCTCATCCGTACTTACACGAACATATAAGTCTGCTATCTTACTCATTATGTTTTATTTAAATATTTCAACACGGCGATATTAGCGATTATTCTTAAGAAATGCAAGATTTCCTCTGCCTGTTCAATAGTAACATCCATTCCTTCCGATCTAAGCATTTGCAGAGCTTTTTCCGGTGTCAACTTTGAGTTACTGTAGTCAATATCTCTTTCCATAATTACACTTTTTAAAATTTATAAAAAAGTAATTTAAATTAAAAGTGCTTAAATCTTATTGATCATCATGGTTTGTCCTTGAGAGGAAGCTTGTTTCTGTCTTCCATCTTGTATATTTGGGATATTCTAAGAAATGCTCACAAACTCACTTCTTAATGCAATTGGAATAGCTGCAAAAAAAAAGACATTTATCAATACGGGATTGATTTAAAAAAAAATGGTCAGTAAAACTTAATACTGACCATTTTTAGAAAAGCTTTAATTTTTAATTACGATTTTCATCCTAATTATCAGTTTCAACGGCAAGTTCAACAACATGATGAACCAGGAAAGCATCTATCAGGGAGAGTGCGTAACCATGATGAATGGGCAGCATTTCTGGCTTTAGCAGGATTTCATCAATATAATTCTCTGCATCCCATAGCTTTCTGACTAAATCGGGGTTTTTCGGTTCAATTCTGCTCAAAACTTTCTCAAAAACCACATTAGCTGTTCTTATAAATTCTAATCTATACTCACCAACTAGTGGCAATGCAGAAATTTGTATAGGTGTCTTCTTCTTCTTCTTCTTCTTCTTCTTCTTCTTCTTCTTCTTCTTCTTCTTCTTCTTCTTCTTCTTCTTCTTCTTCTTCTTCTTCTTCTTCTTCTTCTTCTTCTTCTTCTTCTTCTTCTTTGGCTTACTATTTTGATTTTTATCTGATACTTTTTCGGATTGTGTTAAGCGATAATCATGCCCATCAGATTCATGATCATCTACTTTATCAAAAACTGTTTCAAAGATATCCAGTTTAAGATCATCATCGAAGGCAAAACCGTTCTCTCGCTGTTGTGCCGAGATATAAATATCCCATTCTATAACACTTATCTTATGCATATTTCTAAACAGCAGTTCTGATAGTTTCAATGCCGAAGAAGAAGCATCCAGCATTTCCGTCCATTTTATAAATCCAGCCAAATTTGCAATATAATGCTGAGCTTTCATTAGAGTAAAATTGTCTTCATCGATATCAAAATCGAGAATAAGAGCATCTATATCAAAATACTTGGGCATATATTGATAAAGTTCACGGCCATAATCGGCATCGAAATAAGGCTTTTGTGTTATAAAATCTTTGTAAAGATTTTTTGATTGAAGTTTGAAGTACTCAATAGTTTCCATAATACATTCCTTTTAACACCGGCTGTATTATCCTGACTTTTGCGTTCGTAATCTTGTTTGGATAATAAGCAGGCAGATTTGCATTATTAAACTATTGGCTGATAAAATCTTTGCACGAACAGGCATGCTTGTCAACAAGCATAAGCAAATATAACAATAAATATAATAATTACAATAGATAAATTGTTTTTAATTAACGCTTTATATAATTCATTGTCTTAAGGAGATTCAAGAAATTCATCTTCACAAGATTTATACTTTGTATAAACCATACAACAAACGGGGACATATTGATTTAATTACCAATAAAAAACAGGTAGAAAATTTATTCTAAATTGAAATAACCTTTTATTTTTGCATACTCAATTTAACAATATAAAAAAACATGAAAGATTTAGTAGCAAAAATCAATGCGGAAATCGAAACATTTAAAGCAGAATCAGATTCTTTAATTGAAAAAGGCGTGAAAGCCGCTGGAGCTAGAGCTCGTAAATCGACCTTAGAAATTGAGAAACTTCTAAAAGAGTTTAGAAAAGTTTCTATTGAAGAATCAAAAAAATAATTTCAATCTTACTTTTATCAAATTGGCCTTTCAGTTTCTGAAGGGCTTTTTTCTGTATAAAATTAATTCCACATTACTCTTTCATATAGGAGAAACCATTATTACTGGCAATAGTAATTAAAGGCTGAATTGTTTCTTTAAATCGTAGATAATCCCACCCGCTATCATCTAAATCAGGAAAAATGCTAAGATATTCCTCCAAATATTTATTTTTGGAGGAATAACTTTTAACTACTTCAAAAGCTGTCTTCTGCAGAGTATAAAATTTATCAAAATGTTTATCTATCAAAGGGAGCCTATTGCTCTTAAACGAATTAAATTTTTTATCGATTGGAATTAGATTCCAAATTAAATCATGTGAAACAAATGCATGAGGTACAAAATGATCCAAAGCATATTTTTTCTCATCGAAAACCAATTTTTTATTTGTAAAAATACAATCTATTGCCCCCAATTCATTAAATACAAATTTCCAATATTCATTTGTTTGTTTAATAAGTGAATTTCTTGCAATTGTCTTATATATTTTATTTGGAATGTCCGGGACATTTGGGTTTCTTTTTTGAAGAAAAAGAGACAAATTCCAATAGCAGAAGCCCTTAAGTATCTTTGAATTTAGTTTAAGATAAGAAATCCAACTTGGATTTATCTCAATATGATCTTTTTCTAAACGGTAGAGACAGCCGTAATCAAAATTCTGCGAAAGCAAATATATCTCATTACGAGTTCCTGAAAACCAAGACGAGATAAACCAATGAGGTACGTTTTTATCAAAGTGATTTAACGCCTTAATAGTTTGTATATTATTAGTATTTTCTAAAATAGAATTAATTCTATTTCGATTTTCATTTATTGTTAGATTTTCGATTTTTATAATAGCTCTTACTGAATCCTGAATAAGATCTTGTTTACCAAAAGAAACATGAAAATAGTTAACAGTATACCAAGCGTTACTAATCATTCTTGCAAATATTTTTTTCTTAGAAATTTTAACATTTCCCTCCTCTACTAGTTCAAGAATTGCTAAAAACCAGTAAAACTTGTAGGTGGCAGAAGTATTTGTAAAAACTGAAGCCAATTTATTTACTGGCAAATATTGAGAATGTGGCAAATCCATAAATAAAGTTTAAATATACAGTTAAAGAAATTTAATATTATATTTCGAGTATAAAAAGAAAATACATGAAAAATGCATTTGTTGGCTATTCATACCAGGAGCACGTAACATCGCTTATGCTTGCTAAAATGGATATTGAAAGAAATATAACTGAAATTGAAATTGAGGCTAACGTAAATCACAAATTTGACGATATCAAATTAATAACTGAAAATATAGAATACTATTTTCAAATAAAAGATTTTGATAGTATTTCAATTAAAGATCTTGTTATTTCAAAAGATGAAATTTCAATTGCAGGAAAAAAACATAAGCTTTCATCATCTATCAATGTAATTTTTTTCAAAAGTATCGATATTATTCCTGACTGTAAGATCTTGGATTTAGAAGCTTACAAAATGAGTAATATTTATATCATTTCATTAAGCCGTGTTGCAATAGATGATAAGATAAATACTTTGTATAAAGCTGACCATTTACGTAAATACATCATCGACCAATTTTTTAGTGAGCGTCTAGACCAGAGAAATTTATTAATTAAAAAAGTTGAATTACCAGTATTTAATGTTTTTAAAACTTCCTTAATAGAACCAACAGTTAACTTAACTCAAAAAATGCTTGATGGGGAAAAGATTTTATTTATTGAAGGAAAACCAGGAGTTGGCAAAAGTCATTTGGTAGTAAATTTAGAGAAACAATATAAAAATAGTATTGTTTATCGCTTTTGGATTTCAAATCAGGACAATGAGTATAATGAACGTTTGCAATACCATAATTTCACTCGAGACTTCTCAACGAAACTGTTTGGTAATTTAAAACCATACACCAAAGCAGAAATTATTGCAAAGTTAAAAAAACTGAAAAAGACTGTAATTATTGACGGATTAGATCATGTTGAGAACTATAATTCAAAAGACCTTGAAGCTTATATTTCATTTATAGATAATTTAAAAGAAAGCTGTAAAGTAATTGTATTAAGCCGCCCATTACAAAAAGAATTAATATGGAAAAAACAGCTCCTTGGTAATTGGAATCAAAAACAAACGGAAAAGGTGCTTAATGAGCTATATCACATTGAGGACTACGCTGACATTGAAAAAATATACAAAATTAGCAATGGGTATCCAATTCTAGTTAGATATATTGCTGAGCAATTTAAACTGGAAGGGAAAGTTCCAGATTTTGAAAGTTTTGACTCAATTGACAAGTATTATGAAAATCTTATTAATGGTGAGAAAGGAAAACTTGCCCTATCACTTTTTCTTTGTGTTAGGTCATACATAATGAAAACCGAAATTGAACTTTTTTTAGATCCAATTAGCTCATTATTTGTAAGTGAATTTATTAAAGAACATCCTTACCTTTTTGAATTGAAACTTAACAGAATTTCGCTTTTTCACGATAGCTTTATAACTTATTTACGTAAAATAAATACGAACTATAAAATCATTTCGGCTAGCGTCAATAGAATTGTTTATTCATCTATAATGAAAGATGAAAAAAGGTTTTTATCCAGGTTTGCTTATTTTGACCTTCCAATTGATGAAAAGAAAAATATCATCAAAAAATATTCTTCGATAGCAAACTTTAGAAAGCTAATGAATGGAGTAATCGATTTTGAAGCTATACAGGATTTTTACAGCCAAATTCGTGAAGCAATAACAGAGCTGTCAGCAGAGGATTTTGAAGTAAGCGAGTATTATGACCTATCCTTAATAATAAATATGATCAGCAGAGACCATATATCAGCATTAAATGGTTTTCACTACACTTATTGTAAATCACTACTGCACAATGAATATACATATGATGATTTTACAAGTTCCCGATATTTGTTTGGAATGCTGTACTATATAGAAACAAATGATGGCTCATTAATTCTAAATACAACAAGTGATAATCATTATGATACAAGTAGATTTTATGCAGAACTTCAAAATGATGCTCTTGATGAGGTTAATTTTTTTGAAAAACACAAGGAAGCACTTTCGGTCACAAAAATAAAATCACTTTTAAAGAATAAAAACCGGTGGGAATATCAGGAGATCATAACTCATATCCTTGAGAATTTATATATACATAATGTTGCTCGAGAAGCTAATAAAAAATTGTTTTTGTCTATTAAATATTACATGAATGGTGAAGATTGGAAAGCCCAATCCATCCTCATGAACATAATTTCGGATTTTGAAATTGAAGACTTTAAAGCAGCCTGGATATTAAAAGATGCAAGAAAAAACATACTGGCACTTGGACATTATAAGAAAGATAATGATTATCTAAATCTTTCTTTAAAAGAAAATATTTTAAGACATCAAGCTTTGGGAAGTTTTGATACATGGGTATACATTCTGAATCATATTCGATTAGCACTACATAACAGAAAAAAAATAGACCTAGATTCCATTTCACTATTCTGGACAAAATACTATCAAAGAAAAGATTATTCATTTTATAGTTTAGACACTGCTTTACCTGTATTTGAAAAGTTAAATTACATTCAAGCATATGATTCTGTTAGCTTAGTTACTAAAATCCAGAATATCTCCGAGAAGGGATACCGCGGTCTATTAGCAGATTATATCTTACAACATCCACCAGATATTATCAAAACAATTCTTGATCACTTCCATCCAAGCAACCTAACGATTTCTTGGTTTCTTTTACCTGCAGAATATATAAACGTATTGCCTGATTTAGTTTACAACCTTGAAAAAACAAGCATTTTAAAGTATAATCGATCTAGTAAAAATATAAACTATGATGAAATAGAGAATCTTTTAAATTCAAACAGACTTGAACAATTTAAAAATGATTTAGTTTTTCATAGGTATAGCATTTGGATTAAAGAAAAAAATAAAGAAATTAAAAGATTAAAAGCTTTAAAAATCCCATATCAAACTTATAAAGACAAAGAATATGTAAGTTCCAAATCCACGGGGATATCACAATTAGAACGCGGAATCTTAGAGAAAGAAAATATTGGGATGATTAAAAAGTTAAAATTAAAATCATATGAAGTAGCGTCATATAGTGATGAAAATTATATGGCACTTGCGGATCCAGATATTTTTAAGGTTTTTACCAAAGAAGATATTAAGACCAACATCAAGACTATTTTGTATAATGCTATGACTTCGAGATTGCGATCAATAGACCATTTTCATATTTTATGGTCATTCCCAAGTAATATGATCAAGCTTCTATAAGATAATGAAGTTATCGAAGATTTTAATATTTTATATCAAAGTTTCTGTATTTATCTTAATATGTCAATGTTTTATTTAAAAAGCAGAGACGAAATCTATAACACAACCGTATATTAATTCTTAAATCTATAAATACATATAAAAATTAATAAATGAAAAGAGAATTACTTATTAAAGAGATAATTGACGAATTAAGCATCTTAAAAAATAAATTAGATTTCTTATCAGTAGGAAATCTCCATGACATAAATATTATTTCTGAATATCATATTCAGGAAATTTTAAATATTATTTTAAATCTAAATCTTATAAGTTCAAATTCAGTTACCAAGAATGCTGTTTCTATCGATCTAGAGGATAGAGATAACAAAATTGCTGTTCAAGTTACTGCAACAAATAACAAGGTTAAAGTCCAAGAGACTTTAGATAAATTTTTTCTCAATAATTTAAACGAGAAATTTGAAATTCTATTAGTTTTCATTTTAGGAAAAAAACAAAAAACATATAATAATTTACGAATTAATGAGGGATTCTATTTCAATGCAAAAGAACATATTCTGGATTTCACCGATATTGTTTTAAAATTTCCCACACTACCAACTGCTAAAATTGAGAAAATTAGAAACGTTTTAAAAAATGATAAATTACCTGGCATCAAAAAAGAAAATCCTGTTAATCGATTCAAAAAAAACTTCGCCATAAAAAATGAAATTTGTAATAAACTTTACAAAAGGAATTTATCAGTCAAAGATCGTGAAATACTTTATTATATTCCATATCGCTCATTTGTATATGATTCTTTGATCATAAGGTCTATTGATGATGTTTCTTATCCAAATATTGATGATGACGAAAACCATCCCATTTCAACATGGTATAGAGCCCAAATTCATGACATATCTGAATATGGAATCGAGACGATGGTTCCGAGTTCATTTGATTTAGTAATGAATGAATCAGGAAAATGGAACTTTTTAAATCAAAGAGATAAAAATAAACTTCCATTGAGGATAAACTATCTCAGAGCTACAATTCTGCAAAGAATTCCATTCGATAATATTATTAAGCTGGACATGAATCCTGATCCCGTATATGGATATCCAACTCTTTATGTCGAGTATAAAAATGATAAAAAACCTTTCTCTGAAGAAATTCCATTTCTGATTGGTTACTACCATGATGAAAACGATTGCAGGAAAGTTCATTATTTTGAATTATCTGAAAAAGATGAAAACTTATAACCCATTTCAACTATACATCAATATTAATGCTTTCTAGGGAATTCAGATCAAGTGTTCTTTATATAGATTTTTTTTTAAAAATTTACAGTAATACTACTTAAGAAAAACATTTAGGTTTCAAGCTTTTTATATCACATGCAGTCATGTGAAATTTCCATCTTAATCTAATTTAATAAGTTTCTCCTCTTTTAGTTGAATAATTCATTTGTATTCATAAAAATTTGGAGAGTGGGAAAAATTATTATTACAATGTTTTTTGCTATGTAAGTAAATCTATGGCATAATTACTGACCAAATTGATTATTTATAGTTGTTGAAATCAATATAGTAAATTTGCTGCCTTGTCAGACTGCCGGCTCCATTACAAGGTGGGCATTCTTCATATTTATTAGTATAACCATTGCCTTCACACAATGGACAGTCTTCCATGTCGTATTGAGAAAAATCAATGTCTGCAATCTGCTCATTTGTTAGTTTACCACTTCCATTGCATGGCGGACAATTTTCAAAGACCCTAGTTGATCCCTGTCCATTACATACAGGGCAATCTTCCATTTCATATTGAGAAAAATCAACATGTGCAATCTGTTCACCCGTTAGTTTACCAGTTCCATTGCACGGCGGACAATTTTCAAAGTCTCTGGTTGATCCATGTCCGTTGCATACAGTACAGTCTTCTATTTCATATTGTGAAAAATCTATATCAGCAATTTGCTCACCCCTTAGTTTACCACTCCCTTTGCAAGGCGGACAATTTTCAAAGTCATTTGTAAATCCCTTACCCTTACACAATTGACAATTTTCCATTTCATAAACTGAAAAATTTATGTCTTCATTTTGCCTTCTCGTTAGTTTGCCATTTCCATTGCAAGGCGGGCAATTTTCAAAATCACTTGTAAATCCCTTGCCCTTACACAAATGACAATCTTCCATTTCATAAACTGAAAAATTTATGTCTTCATTTTGCTCTCTCGTAAGTTTGCCACTTCCATTACAAGGTGGGCAATTTTCAAAATCACTTGTAAATCCCTTGCCCTTGCATAATCGGCAATTTTCAAACTCATAAATTGAAATATCAAAATCAAGTTTGTTGTCTATATATCCTTCCCCTATACAAACCGGGCATGTATCAAATTCTTTTGTGTAACCATTGCTATGGCACAGTGGACATTCAATCACATCCGCAGTATGCGTGTACTCAATTTTAATCTCATCACGGACTGAAAGGAATGAATAAGCTTTTTGCGTTGTGCTAGCTTTAGCCTCTGGTATAACCGAATTGACTAATTTTTCAATTTTCTGCCCCTGTTTGTTCTCAGTTTTTAAATAATCAATTTTATTTAAAATTTTATCTAGTACTTTTTCAAAATCTAGTTGCAAGTCTGAGCCAAACAGCTCGTTTTCTATTTCTTGTAACCTGCCAATCTTATTTATTAGAGTTAAATAGGAATCCACAATATTGCTTTGAAGCCCCCAAGTCAAGGACTGAAAACGTTGTAAAACTTTTTTTTGATCAACAATTTCTTCTTCACTGATATTATTATATTTAAAACCAAAATCATAAACTGTATGGTGATTTGGACAAAGAAAAATCAGATTGTGAGGGTGATTATCAAAAGTTCTGGCAACTGGTTTAATATGTGCCAATTCACCAATATTTGTATTACATAAAGGGCAACGATAATGACTTTCGGTCTTAATTTCCAATTTGATACCTTCAGGTATTGTCGGTCTTGAACCATTTGCTGGTATGTCCCAAGGCGCATGTAAATATGCATTAAAATCTAAAAGTTCTTTTTTCTCATAATAGTAAACACCTAATTCTTCTTTGAAATTTAGTTTTCTTCCATCTTGCTTTGGAGAATAAGATGTAAACCATCTTAAAAGAGTTGGAGACATTTTTATTTCTTGTGCTGCTACAAATTCTGATAATAAAGTTGATTTTGCCATTTAACAGTAGTTATCTATCCTTTTTTAAGATTATGAATATTTTTTTTAAGATTTGCATTGATTAATTTCAATTGTATGGAAATCGAAAATAAAAATTAAATCTGTAAGATTTTTTCATTAATTTTAATAAATAGTGTATTATCAGTATATTTTACAAAGAATTGTAAAGATCTATTAGTTTTTTCACCCACTCATTAAATCTCAAACATTTTCTTAATATTACGTCTATAGAAATTTCGTCAGCAATTATAGGCCCATGAAGTGTTTTTTGATAGCCAGGTATCAATTTAATTAGCCTTTTAGAAGGGGCCGTTTCCTCACCGTCATTTATTAATTCCGGATTATCATATTGATTGACTAGAGTTTTAAGCTGAGATATATTCGGTAGTGGAATACCTGGCAAATAATCAAATCCTAAATCTGAGGAAAACAAAAGGCCTTCAAATTCGTGAAGTTGTATGTATGGCAAAAATCTGCGATTTTGGATATCATTACCAATACTTTCTTCAAGAAATTCCATTCTTTTTAACTTGTCTACTATCCGAATCGATTCATTAAAATTTGGAAAACCTGTATCTAATTTATAGTAATCAATCAATGAAGTTACTATCACGTCAGTTTCTCGTTTCAACAATAGCTCCACATTATATTTAAATCTTGGATAAGTTACATCTCCGCCCTTATAACCAGGACTTGTTTCCATAAGAATTGCCCTTACGTCATATATCTCAAATCTATTTAGATAAGGCCTTAATATTTCATTGATAAATTCTTCCTCTGTTTGACCTTCTGCAATAATATATATAGCTCTCATATTAATTTTTTGGACGTCCTCCTAATAAGTTTTTTTCCCAAAGCTCCCCCAACGAATATTGCTTTAACCAGTCTTCAAACTCATAAAAGTCTAATCTTTTAAAAGTTGACTGGCCATTTTCTCGGTTTACAATTAGCAAGTCCTCAACTGTAAATTGATTAATAAGGCCGACAGATTGTGTTGAAATAATTAACTGAGAGCGCGTTGAAGCAGACTTTATCAAAGCACCTAATTTTTGAATTGCAAAGGGATGAAGACCTAATTCAGGTTCATCAATTATAATTGTCTTTGGAAGATTTGGTTGTAATAAGAGTGTACTTAGAGCAATAAATCGCAGCGTTCCATCTGATAAATTATGAGCATTGAATCTTTCATCTGAGTTATTTTCAAACCAGTTTAACTGTATTAAATCGCTATTTAATAAATCTGGATGTAAATCAAATTTTTCAAAAAATGGTGCAACTGATTTTACAGTTTTTTCAATGATATTAAAGTGCTTAATATCTGTTTTCTGTATTCGATATAAATATGATGCTAAATTGGCACCATCCTCCCTCAGCGTTCGGTTATCATCGACTTTAGAAGATTGCTTCAAAGGTGAATTATTTCCCGTATCATGAAAATGAAATATTCTAAATTCCTGAAAATAATCCTTTAGATAATCAGCTCTAATTGAAGAGTTATTTGTCAGTTCACTCTCTTCTTTAAATTCCCCTCCAAAATCAATATAATTCCAATTTTCATTATAATTCTTTGCATAAAGATTATAACCGCCCGCATCTCTTCCGAAGAAGAAACCATTACCATTAGATTGAGGAATCAATCTAAAATCATATCTGTTATTAACGTTTTTGTTATCTGGCTTAAAGACAATATTACCTTCCAGAAAACTTGATTTTTTTCTTCCGAAATAAAGCAATTTTTCTGAATAGCCATTTTCAGCCACAAAATTTCGCAGTCTTTGTTTATAGATATTATTAAGTAATTTAAAAAAACTAATAAAATTCGATTTTCCAACTCCATTAGGACCAATAAGAATATTGATGGGCCTAATATAAATGATTCCCGAGTCCTTGATAGATTTATAGTTCTTAATATTGATACTACTAATTGGCATTTCTAGTTATTTAAATTACGTTGTAAATTTAGCATTTTATTATTTAGATAGAATCTATAAATTATTAAAGAGTGTGCAACTTTTTGGAATCTCATCAGATACTCAACGTCTCGCATAATTGATAAGCATTTAACTGTGCTAAACTCAAATACCGAAAATATAATTAAATGAAATTATTATACCCAAATTTATAAGTTATATAATATTTGTAGACTACAATTGCTTATTTATATTATACTATACCTTGGGACATGGGATTAAATTAAGCAATTATTCCAATTTAGTAAATCATCTAAATACAAGATCAACTTTCTATTAATACAATTACATATAACATGTTTTCTAATTATGTTGGTAATTTTATTAAATTTATAATTATACTAATTGCAGGTGGATTTAAGATAGAATTTATATTTTGATTAATTGTTTTTTTTATCTTGATACTTCTTTGCAAGCTCTTCATATGTTTCTGAAGTTTCATCTTTCCAATTAGTAGGTTCTATCAAACTATGTATGTTTATGCGTAAAAGTTTTGCTATTTGGTAAAACTCCTCAAGGTTTGGTTGCCTTTTATTATTACGCCATAAAGATATAGTGGATTCTGATTTTCCTAAATATACAGCAATTACTCGGTTCTTAATTTTCTGATCGTCAAAGACTTTTTTTAATCTATTTAATTTCATTTTTAAAAAAATTACCACAAAAGTTTTGCGTTTAACGTAAAACTTTCGTATATTTGTACTTATAATTTTGCGACATAAATTTCATTTAAGTCTAATACGACTTGATTGAAGATGTCTCTCATGAAAGAAAACCGCTAAAATTCCACATGAGAAGATATGAGTTCGCCACTATCTATTAGATTTTACTATTTTTGTATAATATCTAATAGGGCGAGCTTCATGTAAATCTTTGTGGACTACAATTTCGATTGTAGGGTTCTTAGCGGTACCTCTTTCAAAGTTTTGAAGCTCGCTTTATTGTTTCTCTTCATTACTTTTCTGAAAGACATCGTTCAACTATCATAAAATAAATAATTGATGAGAACGAATTACCTAAAACCCTTAATTGCCATACCTCCTTAATCAAGGTAACTTTTTTGTTTCCCTACTAAACAACCAGTGGTGATGTACGTCATTAGTTTGCTCTAGTCAGAGGGAGACAATTTTTTTAAGCCATCTTAATAATAGCTATCCTTTAGAAAACTTTAAATAACCTTAATTATTCCAATCTAACAACCCTCTCATTTACAATTAGAATGACCAGATAAAAATATTTAAACTCGCACTTTAAAAGTATATCCTTTATTTCTATTTCACAACTGAAAGTTTAAAATGTTTTCTAAAAATCCTACAAAGGAACTGCTTCATCAGATTAGTTACCTATCAAATAAAATCTGATGGTTCATTTGAATTAGATGGAAAACATACTCTCCATACTAGACTATAACAAGGAAACGGTGGTGCGCTTCTCAATCATTAATCTTTAAACTTAAATGCATATGAAATAAAATACTTGAAGCCAAAAATAAAAGTCCAACATTTCACTTCAAGAAAAAATAAAAAGGCCCTCTAAATCTTCTTGGCGGTTGACTAGAGGACCACAGCTAATAAAACCAAAAGTTTCATTTAACCAACCCAAAATTATGAATATTTTTTCATTTTCCAAGGGTGGAAGAGTTTTCTATTGCCTATTTTTTCTAGGTTTTCTCATTACTTTTTCACCAATTTCTGCCAAAAATCATTTTCGGCAAAATCTTTATTTTTCACAACAGCATAAGATTCAGGGAACTGTTACAGATGGTTCCAATCCGCTACCCGGCGTGACAATTGCTATTAAAAACAAAAAAAAAGGCGCTGTAATTTCCGATTACAACGGTCAATTCTCACTAATCACCTCTCCTTATGATACACTGGTAGTATCATATATAGGTTTTAAAACTGCACTTGTTCCCATTCAGGGACGCTCAGTAGTAAATATTATTCTTTCCTACGATAGCACAACACTTCAGGAAGTACGAGTAAATGCAGGATACTATTCAGTAAAAGAAAGCGAGCGTACTGGTAGTATAGCCAGAATCACTTCAAAAGATATTGAAACACAGCCTGTAACTAATGTGCTTGCTACCATGCAGGGTCGTATGGCAGGTGTTAATGTTACTCAAACTACTGGAACGGCAGGCGGAGGATTTGAGATCCAGATACGGGGACAGAACAGCATCCGTCCAGAAGCCAATGCACCGCTGTATATTATTGATGGGGTTCCTTATGCGTCGGATGCCATTGGATACTCGCAGACCTCAACAATTTTTCCAACAACAACCAGTCCCTTGAACAGTATCAATCCCGATGCTATAGAAAGTATTGAAATCTTAAAAGATGCCGACGCTACTGCTATATATGGTTCGCGAGGTGCTAACGGAGTAGTACTTATTACGACCAAAAAAGGGAAGGAAGGAAAAACAAAATTCACCTTCAATGCCTCCACCGGAGCAGGAAGTGTCACCCGATTCATGAAACTCATGAACACCGAGCAGTATCTTACCATGCGCCGAGAAGCTTATAGAAATGACAAGATAACAACCTATCCGGCAAATGCCTATGATGTTAATGGTATCTGGGATCAAAACCGCTATACTGACTGGCAAAAAGAACTGATTGGTGGCACGTCAAGTATTTCAGACTATCAGGCTAGTATGAGCGGGGGATCAAAGTACACACAGTTTCTGTTCAGCGGGAATTATCATAGTGAGTCTACAGTATTTCCAGGAGATTTTTTATACAAAAAAGGTGGCTCTCAATTTAGCGTGAACCATCAATCAGCAGATAATAGATTTAGAGTGGTGTTATCAGTTGGCTACACGGCGCAAAACAATGATCAGCCCGCCAGTGACCTGACTACAGAAGCCCGTGCACTTGCCCCCAATGCCCCTGCGTTGTATGATAAAGAGGGAAATCTTAACTGGGAAAATGGAACGTGGGACAATCCTCTGCGAAACATGACGGCTCAATATCTGTCCAAAACAAAAGATATTCTCGCAAATACTGTTATATCTTATGAAGTAATTCCCGATCTATTGCTGAAAAGCAATTTAGGCTATTCCGATACACAGCATACAGAAAGCAGGACACGTCCTTCAACAGTTTATAGTCCAGCCTACGGATACACAAGTGCAAATTCGAGTTTATACCTGAGTAATACACAAAGAAATTCTTGGATTATAGAGCCTCAGTTAAATTGGAAAAAGGATTTTGCGAAAGGCAGATTTGATTTAATTGTTGGAGGAACTTTTCAACAGCAGACTACCACCCGCCTATTTCAGTCAGGAAGTGGATTTACATCCAACAGCCTAATTCATGACCTTTCATCAGCAACAACAAAGCAGGTACTGGTAAGTGATGAAACCATATATAAATATCAAGCTTTCTTTGGCAGGATAAATTATAATTGGCAGGATCGTTATATTATGAACTTAACAGGCCGACGAGACGGATCGAGCCGCTTTGGACCAGGCAATCAGTTTGCTACTTTTGGCGCCATGGGTGTCGCTTGGCTGTTTTCAAATGAAAGTTTCCTTAAAAACAGTTCTTGGTTAAGCTTTGGTAAAATTCGCGGCAGCTACGGAACAACTGGAAATGATCAAATTGGTGATTACCAGTTTCTAGACACCTACAGCTCATCTGGAGTGAATTATCAAAATATCATTGGACTTCAGCCCTCCCGTTTATATAATGCTGACTTTGGCTGGGAAATCAACAAAAAACTCGAAGCTGCTTTGGAATTAGGTTTTTTCTCTGACAGAATCTTTCTAACAGGGGCATGGTATCAAAACCGTTCTTCCAACCAACTTGTGGGTATTCCACTTGCGGGCACAACTGGTTTTACGCAGCTTCAAGCCAATCTGGAAGCCACTGTCGAGAATACAGGAATAGAATTTACCCTGCGAACCGTTAATTTTTCAGCCAAAAGCTTTAAATGGACCAGCAGTATCAATCTGAGTTTTTCAAAAAATAAGCTCGTAAGTTTTCCTAATTTAAAAAGTTCCACCTATAAAAATACCTACAGAATCGGAGAGCCGTTGAATATTCAACTGCTATATCACAATACAGGTGTTGACCCGCAGACAGGCATCTATCAATTTACTGACGAAAACAAAGACGGCTTATTATCCTCACCTGATGATAAACAAACTGTTGTGAGCTTCACTCCTGACTATTTTGGAGGATTTCAAAACCAGCTGAGTTATAAAAACTGGAAACTGGACTTCCTATTTCAATTTGTAAAACAGCGCAACGCAAGCAATCTTGTAGGCATGGCCGGAAATATGGCCAATCGCGCCGAGAGACTGGTAAATAACTGGAAAGAATCAGGGGATATAAAATCGTATCAGCTTTACACCACCGGATTAAATACTGCTGCAGTTTCTGCCCAATCACGCTATACTTCAAGTGATGCTACCGTTATGGACGCTTCTTATATAAGGCTAAAAACACTATCACTTAGTTATAATCTTCCACTGCTTTTAAAAGATATGCAGTGCAGTATTACACTACAGGGTCAAAACCTTTTAACCTTCACTTCATATGATGACGGTGACCCTGAATTTAAAAGCAGTGGTTATCTCCCTCCATTGAAAATTATAAATGCCGGAATACAATTAACTTTT
Source organism: Flavobacterium sp. LHD-80 (assembly GCF_030929605.1). Lineage (GTDB taxonomy): Bacteria > Bacteroidota > Bacteroidia > Flavobacteriales > Flavobacteriaceae > Flavobacterium. The sequence goes on along the minus strand of NZ_JAVFVS010000013.1, from coordinate 44,423 downwards.
TAATCCAACAGTTATGAAAACTAGATATATAAAGAATAAAACAAATTTAAAGATATTTTCTGTGCTGCTATTCCCAATGATCTCCATATTGATGATTTCATGTGATTCTTTTGTAGAGGTCGATCTCCCGGAATCACAGCTGACCAAAACTGCAGTTTTTAAGGATTACAATACTGCAGATGCCGCTATGGCGGATGTATATGCCAAGATTCGAGACAAAGGAATTCTAACCGGAATACAATTTGGTATTTCAAACTATTTAGGTAATTATACTGATGAATTGACATTTTATGGTCCCCCTAGCAATTCGACAACAGAATTTTATAACAATACTATTTTACCTTCCAATAGTACGGTAGCACTTTACTGGAACAATTCGTACAATCAGATTTACGCTGTCAACGCCATACTGGAGGGAGTTCATACATCATCATTTAGCATTAAAGAAAAAGCACAATTAGAAGGTGAAGCTCTCTTTGTGCGGGGACTAATTCATTTTTACTTGCTACAACTTTTTGGAGACATTCCGTATATAAAGACCACCGATTATAAAACCAATAGCACTGTTGCCAGAATGCCCGCTCTTTTGGTTTATGATAATGTTATAGAAGATTTGAAAACTTCAGCCGGGTTATTGCTACCTGCGTATTCCAATACAGAAAGGGTGCGCCCTAACGCTTTGGCAGCGAAAGCGCTTTTAGCAAGGGTTTATTTGTATAAGGGGGATTGGGAAAATGCTTTAAAAATGGCAACAGAAGTAATACAAAACAATTCTTTATATCTTTTTGAAAATAATCCCGATAAGGTCTTTTTAAAAAACAGTTCGGAAACCATATGGCAATTTATGCCAACCGTGGCAGGTAAAAATACAGACGAAGGAGCAATGTTCTTTTTTGCATCCGGACCTCCGCAAGTAGTAGCACTAAACCAATCGCTTATAAATTCCTTTGCTTTCAATGACCTGCGAAAAACGCACTGGACCACTAGCGTAAGCAATGCAACAGGCACATGGTATTATGCCTCTAAATATAAGGAATCCAAAGTTACAGCAGCATCTAAAGAATATTCCATAATTCTTAGATTGTCCGAACAATACCTTATTCGTTCAGAAGCAAGAGCGGAACAGAAAAATTTTGATGCAGCAAAGGAAGATTTGAATAAAATCCGAAATCGCGCTGGTCTCTCAGACATTACTGCTAATACTAAAGAAGATTTACTTGAGGCGATAATCAACGAAAGAAGAAAAGAGCTTTTTACGGAATACGGACATCGGTTTTTTGATCTCAAAAGAACTGGCAAGTTAGATGCCGTTTTATCTGCAAAACGGGGATGGAATTCCACTGACCGACTCTTGCCCATTCCAGAAAGTGAGTTCATTGTCAATCCTAATTTAGGATCTCAAAATCCGGGTTATTAGATTTAACGCACTTAGAAAATACAATGCTAAAATGAAAATACAATGCTATTCAAACAATAGATTACCTCGCCGAAAGGTATCCTTTTTCTTAGTTTTAATTTTGCAATTAGTAGCCTGCTCCCTCTGGGGACAGGCTTTGCAAAAAAAAGTACTCACTGAATCGGATTATCCGAAATGGGGACAATTACAGCTTTATAAATTAAATACAACTGGCCAATGGGTCAGTTATGGAATGTCTTACGAAAGCGGACTTGACACCCTGTTTCTCACAAATACCAAATCGTTAAAAACATTTGCTTTTCCTTTAGGTAAAAGAGCAGATTTTATCACTCAAGATTGTTTTGCATACTACACAACTGAAGGATTACATCTGATGAATGTAAAAACCGGCAAGCAAGAGATTGTACCTCATGCCACCCAATACCTATATACTACTAAAGCTAAACGCCTTTTAATTTTGGTGAAAGAAAGCAAAAACGAAGGTACCTTGCATATTCGTGACCTCAGTGGCACAATCCAAGAACAGATTACTGGAGTAACTGAATTTTTAATAGACCCGTCGGAGAAAATTATTTTATATGCCACCTCAATACAGGAACAAAATTGTATGAACATATTGGAGCTTTCACATAGCAATCGAAAGATCACTATATGTAAAGGCTTGGGAACATATCGTAATCTGACCTGGCACATTGAAAGCAAAGCAGTAGCATTTATGCAAAACAATCCAGATACTGGAAGTCTTGATAATACTATTTCCTATTATAGCCTTGTTAATAAGAAATTGTATAATTATACCCAATCAGATATGCAAAAATCTCTTGGAGATACACTTCTTATTTCAAACCCGGGACGTAAACTTAGAATTTCAGATGATTTGAAAAAAGTGTTTTTTGTTGTAAAAAGCAAACCCATACCAAAAAACAGTCAAAATTCGAATGTACAAATATGGAATGGAAACGCAAAATGGGTGTATCCGATGGAAGAAAAACAAAAGCCATTTCAAGAATCTTATCTTACAGCATGGTTTCCATTTCAAAATCAAGGCAAGCTTATTTCTTCCTCCTTCCTGCCCAAAATTTTACTAAATGGTGATCAGAAATATGCCCTCTTGTCGAATGAAAAACAATATGAACCTCAATTTGCTTACGAGAGCCCACGTGATTTTTATCTTTTGAATATTTCCACAGGTAATAACAAACTGTTATTAAAAAATCATTCTGGATACAACAGCTATACCATTTCGTCACCTAAAGGAAGATACATTACTTATTTTAAGGAAAAAAATTGGTGGGTTTACGATATTGCAAAAAATAGACACATCAATATTACCGAAAACATTAGACAGCCATTTTTTCACAATGAAAAAGAGCATCCGAATAATATTAATGCTTATCCAGCCTTAGGATGGACCATGCAGGAGAAGGAAATCATACTTTGCGATCAATATGATCTGTGGGCCATTACACCTGATGGATCTTCGGCGCGCAGATTAACAAAAGGTAGAGAAATGCAAACCAAATTCAGGCTAGCTGGTTATTCCAGTATGTTTACAGGAAAAGAAAACTATGATGGTAGAATCGATGAAATTATCGATCTAAAAACGGGGCTTTTATTGGAAGCCAGTAACAAACTTGGAGGTTCGGGTTACTACAGATTGACATCTGATTCAAATGAAAAAATTATTTTCTCTAACGGCACAGCACTAGATCAGTTGATGCAATCTGACAAAGGAAATACATTTGTTTACAGGGAGCAGGATTATGATCTTTCTCCACGGCTAATGCTTGGTGGTAAAGGTGAAAAATCATCCAAAATCATCTATCAAAGTAACCCCCAGCAGAAGCATTTTTTTTGGGGTAAATCAATATTAATTCCATATCAAAATTCAAAAGGCCAAGCACTGCAGGCTATTTTATATTATCCTGCAAAGTACGACAGCTTAAAAAAATATCCCATGGTTGTTTATGTTTATGAAAAATTATCGCAGCATCTTAATAAATATATCAATCCTTCACAATATATTGGAGATGGACAATTTAATATCTCAACTTTTACAACACAGGATTATTTTGTTCTTGCTCCTGATATATCATATGAAATAGGGAATGTAGGAGTGTCAGCGACCGATTGTGTTGTATCAGCTACTAGGGAAGTGATCGCGAAAAAATTAATTTTTCCTAATAAAATTGGAATTACCGGTCATTCTTTCGGTGGATACGAAACTGATTTTATAATTACTCAAACCAATCTTTTTGCCGCTGCAGTTGCAGGCAGCGCCGCAACTGATATGTCAAGTCTTTATCTTACGATCGGATGGAATAATGGAAGACCAGATATGTGGCGCTTTGAAAACCAGCAGTGGCGTATGGGTAAATCGTTGTTTGAAGATCAGGCCGGCTACAACAGAAACTCTCCCATTATGCATGTAGACAATATTACAACTCCGTTACTATCTTGGACCGGAGACAATGACATGCAAGTAAATTGGAATCAGAGTATCGAATTTTATCTGGCATTAAGGAGACTGAAAAAACAACATATTATGCTTCTTTATCCAAAAGAAGGCCATACACTTGAAGTTAAACAAAATCAGAAGGATCTGCATGTTCGAATACATGAGTGGTTTGATTATCATCTAAAAGACTCGCCTGCTCCCTCATGGATATCAAAAGGATTAAAATAAGAATTTATAAAATGACAATGCAGTCTCATAAGGACTGCATTGCATTTTTAAATTGTATTCTAAAAATTAATCAGGGCGATATACCTCTTGTGCACAAGTAGTTTGGCTGTCTTTCGCAAATGCTTGTGGTTGTGCGGAATCATCATTAAGATGACATACCTGATTTCCAGTATCACTACATTGAACTTCTAATCCACAAGGATTACCAGGAATAGCAACATAACCATATATCGGTGCTGCTTCTGATTTAGAAGCGCTTTGCATAGATGTAGTTGCAAATGCTCCTAAAGTTCCCAATACAACAACTGCAAAGGGCATCATTTTTTTTAAAATTATCGGTTTCATAATATCATAATTTAAGATTAATTGATCTACTTTTTTCTACAGGTGTTCGATCTGATTCCTGATACTTAGCGCTAGTATATTTTTATTGCATCAGAATTTATTTTCTGATACATGATTAATTTCATTTTTTAATTTATCATTCAATTGATAAACAACCAATTTCGTATCAATAAGAGCATACAGATGGGTTGGGGTAACCACAAAATTTCTAAGTTTTTTATGATCGATCCCATAAATAGGAAAACTCAACAAATAAGTTTTTTTGTTAAGATCATATACATCAATTACAGAAGTTTGTTTCCAAACCTGATTTTGTTCGTAACGTCCAGGAACATTGGAGTTTACAAAAAGTAAGTGACCGTATACATAACTGTTTTTATTGACAGTTAAAGCAGGTGCGGCCAGTGTTCTTTCTGTTTTATTCTTAAGGTACGCTACTTTTATTTGCGCATGAGATATTGTATCAATTGTCTTGCCCCGATAATCCAGTTCTCCATTTTGATCTGCAACTATATATTGGTTTCTATAGCTATAGAGATACACAATTTTTTTCATTTCAGAACTGTAATGCAACATTCCATCCGTGTCAAAAACACCATCAATTTGTTTTTGTAATAAATCGGATGCTATATTTGTTTTTTCCTGAATGGAAGTAAATATTCCAAGTACATTGTTTCTATTTATTTTACTTATTCCTCTAAAAACAACAGTATTACTATCCACAGGTTCTGCAATGTTAAAATACGGTGGTCTGTTTTTTTGCAGTTTGGCCTTCCAATCTTTAATTCTTCCAACGAAAATAGCTGGAACCCTTCCGTCGAGTATATAGAAATAAGGAGGTCGGACTACGATTCTGGTGGATTTAAACAGAAAGCTCTTTTGATTAAACGTCACGCGTATTTTTTGTTGCTTTAAATTAGCATCAATTGACAAGAGGTACAAAGGAACTGTTGAATTCCCAAGATATATTTTACCATCCCCTGCTCCTGCAAAATAATACGAATTATATTCCAGATCAATAGTCTGAATTAAAGTAACAGGATGATGCGGGTATCGGCGGATAAACGGATTTTGATAATGAATGATTTTTTCTGATGAGAGAAACAAAACTACTACCGCACCGCTGCTTAGCGCAAAAGTGAAAAACAGCTGATATGGATATAAATACATCCCGATAATTTTTGATTCATATCTTTTTTCAGGATGGTTTAACCAAAGTGCTAATGCAGCCAATACAACACAGAAAACATTGAAGTACAGGTGGGTCTCCCAACTCATTTTTTCCAAGATGCCACCACATGAACAAGGAACAAATGAGCTGTAATTCAATATTATAAAAATATAGGCCGTAAACATCACCATTAAACAATATCCTGCATACAGTGCTTTAATTTGTGTTACCGGAAAAATAAGTAATAGTGCAATTGTTAATTCTGTGATCAATACTACCCATGATAGCCAATGTGCGAAAGCACTAAACAAAGGTGACTGAGCCAGCTCTGCCTGAAAATTTTCAAAATCCAAGAGTTTGCTTACAGCAGCATATACAAAGAGTAGTATATACAAAAGACAGACAACCTCAATAATATATTTTTTCAATCCCTTTTTCGCATTCAGTATCATATTTAAGTCCTTTTGAATTCAACAATGTAAAATTCTGAATTACAAAAGAATAACACTTATACTATCGGGAGCAAAAATTAATTAGGAAGGATTAAGGTCATCCAGAGGGAAAGGACCACCAGTTTTACCTCTTCCGAGTTCTTTCGGAGAAAATCCAAACTGCTTCTTGAATGATTTAGAAAAATTAGGATAGCTGTTAAAACCATTCATAAAGGCAATATTCTTGAGCAGAATATCAGTCTGCTCTATCATAAGGTAAGCCCTTTGGAGGCGCTGCTCTGTATAAAACTTGTAAACGCTTGTATGGAAAAAATGCCTGAATCCGTCTTTGAGTTTAAAATCATTTGTCCCAAAAAGTCTAGCAATTTCCTTTATTGAAGGCAAAGGCTCTGCCAAATTCGCTAGTACGTAATCGTAAACTCGCTGCATCAGGCGCGCATCGGTTTTTCTAAAATTATGCGGCCTTTGCTCTTTTGTTTCGTACGATGCCGGAACAGCGTCATCAAGCTGGAGAAAGGGAGCTATAAAGCTGAGTACTGTAAACTTACCTTCCGACAATCGCGATACCGAACATTCGGCACTTACTATCAGCTTTTTATATGTTATGAAATTTAGCGTAATAATTTCGCCTGACAGAAGAAGCTCCTCAAGCGCTTTTTTCTCCAGATCTGTCATATCTGCAAAATCATCTAGTAAGAATTCCTGTATTGGCCTGCTGAGCATCTCAAGCGAATCATAACCCAAAATTTTTAAAGCTCCTTGATTCACATCCTTTATGGAATGATTTTCATCTAAGATAAAGGTTGCAGGAGTCACCATCCTATGAGTTATGTAGGGATTAACAAAGCCCGAATGAAAAGCTGACTCTTTAAGCTCTTCTGCGACCATATTGACCAGGACTACCAGCGTTTCAATTTCGTCGTCATTGCTGCTCAAAGGAATCTGATTATTGAAATTGCCCCTTGCCATTTCAAATAACATCTTGTGCATCGATACCATCCGCTGGCGGTTGTAAGGGTTTTTCATTTCTGTTGAATTTTATATACTTCCGTCTACTTATTTTATTATTTATCTAAACGAAGTCATTTAAATAATCCAATGCCTCCTGCTCGACAGTAAAAATCCGCGTAGGCACGGAGGGCTTGCTGATCTCCAGATAAAATGTGCTCATAGTCATAGAAACATTTTCACCACCCATCAGCGCGACTGCTTTTGCAAGGAGTGATCCGGATTTTGCGAGATAATCCCTGGCAGCTTTATCAATTGAGGCTATTCCCCTAATATCGCAAAATACAGGAAGATGTCTTTCATTCTGAAACGCAATCCTGTCTGCCACTACTCTCATAGCTACCTGCAAATCAACTGTTGTATTAGCTTTGTATTCGAAAAATAGTATGCCGTTTTCAATCCAAAACCTTGCATTTTGATTCTCAAAAGATTCATTTGGTGAGACCATTACCTGCTTTTTTAGAAATTGAAATTTAACAAAAATATAAAGATTTAGAAACATAATCATTGTCAAATGTGGATTATTTCTTGCAAAACACTGCAATTTGTTGTCAAATCGGGAATTACCCTTGCCAAATTGGGAATAAAATATCTTTAAGTAAAAGCACTTTCGTTTTTTATAATGAATTTTAGATGTCTGTTTTTCAGATAATTAAAAAATTCAGATCTAAATCCTAAAATTTTTAAAGAAAATGGCAAAAATTAAGCACAACAATTTTATCGATACAGTGGATACTGTTTTTTCAAGTGCAAAAGAAAAAGGCATATTGCACCTTTATGCACAAGGAGAAAGTCTTAATGGCAGAAACATTCAAATTAATGGAAAAGAAATGCTCCATTTTGGCACTACAGGATATCTTGGTCTTGAACAGGACCAAAGACTCAAAGAGGCAGCGATAATTGCTATCAATAATTATGGAACACAGTTTCCGCTTTCTAAAACCTATCTTTCCCATCCTTTATATGCTGAGCTGGAAAGCAAGATAGAACAAATGTACGGCATACCGCCAATTATAACCAAAAACAGCACCCTAGGGCATATGGCAATCATCCCTACACTTATAAGGGATGAAGATGCAGTAATTCTTGACCATCAAGCGCACTGGAGCGTGCAGAATGCTTGTCAACTCCTTAAACTTAGAGGAATCCCAGTAGAGATGATAAGGCATAACAATCTGGAAATGCTTGAAGACAAAATTCGGGCACTGAGTGGCAAATCAAACAAAATATGGTACATGGCGGACGGTGTTTATTCCATGTACGGCGATTATGCGCCAGTACAAGATCTATTGGAACTTACCCGAAAATATCCACAGCTGAGCCTGTATTTTGATGATGTCCACGGAATGAGCTGGAAAGGTAAAAATGGAACCGGTTTTATTTTTGATTCTATTGGACATATGGAAGAAAACATTGTTGTTGTGAGTACGCTTAGCAAGACTTTTGGCGCAAGCGGTGCCACATTTTTCTGCAGTGATCTCAAATTACGTGAAAAAATTAAAACTTTTGGGGGACCTCTAACCTTCTCCGCCCAACTTGAGCCAGCATCAGTTGCCGCCGCGATAGCATCCTGCGACATACATCTATCCAATGAAATTTACAAACTCCAGAATGAACTGGCAAAAAAAACAGCGCATTTCGTTGGCCTACTTTCAAAAACCAGTCTGCCACTGGTCTCTAATAACGATTCTCCAGTTTTCTTTATTGGAATGGGAACCCCTGCGACTGCCTATAATTTTACCAAGCGCCTCTTCTCAGAAGGTTTTTACCTCAATCTTGGTATATATCCGGCAGTGCCTATAAAAAATACCGGAATCCGTATCACTATATCAGCGCACAACCAGATCAATGACATAAGAGATCTTGCACTGGCAATGGATCACCACTTCCACAAAGCGGTTGAAGAAACCGCAAGTAGTGAGCATAAGATACGACAGGCTTTTAGAATGGATGTCAAAAGTGTTCTTCCAGCTGAAAAACAGCAGACTGAACTACATTTTGAAGAGACAACATCAATAAATAACATCAATAAGCAGGAATGGAACAAGCATCTTGGAATCCACAATATCTTTGACTGGGAAGGAATGCTGTATATTGAAAACACTTTCTCACATAATGAGGACCCTGCCAATAGATGGGATTTCTTTTATTATATAATCCGTGACCAGAATAAGAAAGTGGTTTTAATGACTTATTGTACACTTGGGATATGGAAAGATGATATGCTGGCTACAGAATCAGTGTCAAGGCAGCTTGAAGAAATTCGTAAAAAAGACCCCATGCATATGACTTCCAAAGTATTAAGTACAGGATCTCTGTTTACCGAAGGACAACACTGCTATATTGACGATAGCCATCCTCTGGCAGAGAAGTCAATGCGAATGCTATTGGAAAAACTAGAAGAAAAATACAATATGCTGCAGGCAGATATGCTGATTCTGCGTGATTTTGAACATGGATTTCACTGGGATGAAATAATCAGAAACCAAGGCTACTTGAGGATCGATATGCCGGAATCATGTGTTATTGAGCATAAGCATCTTAGTGAATATGAGAATTATGGTTCCATGCTTTCCTCCCGTTCCCGCCAGCATTTCAATCGAGAAATACTTAAGTATGAAAAATTCTATGATGTAGAAATAAAAGAAAGCCTCAATCAACAACAATTAAAAAAGGCTTACCAGCTGTACTGCAATGTAAAGGAACACAACATGGCTATAAATACCTTTACCTACAACAAAATAGTATTCGAAAATATGAACAACGGTTCTAACTGGGAGTTCATTATATTAAAGCTCAAGGATGCGGCTGCCGAGGATTTTATCGGGATAATGTTCTGCTACAAAAATTCCTCCACCGTATATGTGCCACAGCTTATCGGGATGGACTATATTACAGGAGATGGATACAATCTTTACAGACAGCTTCTGTACCAAACGATCAAAAGAGCTGGAGCACTTGAAGTTCCAAGGATCGATTTTGGGATATCGGCCACCTTTGAGAAGAAAAAACTTGGAGCCACAGTTATATCAAAAATTGCCTACGTACAGGCAAGAGATAACTATGCTATGGAACTCTTGCACACGCTTCAGAATGAAAATAAAGCTACACGCTGAGAAAATAATGCAATCTTAAATTTCCAATGAAAAGTGATATTTTAACTCTCTTGGGCTGATGCCCACGCTTTTCCTTGTTCTTAAAAATCTAAATTCTGTTGCCATGATAAGATCTACATGTGAGAACGCACTTCAGGTAATCCGCAAAGCGGAACAGGACTTCAGCTTAGATCCTGAACAAATTATTGAAAAATCCTACCACATGACTACCGTACTTAGAAACGTGCTTTCTACAGTCAAGAAAAATGTCATAGAAAAAGGATTCTCAGATGAAAATGAAGAAATTAATTTTTTTAAAACCGTAAAGCCTCAAATACTTGGAAAACTAATCTTTTACAATAAGGTTTTCAGAATTGAGGCGTCTTGCCCAGTTGTAAGCGGAAAAATGCATCACAAGCATTACTCCAATGAGCTTAACCTTTTAAAACAGGAATTCAAGGAGCAGTTTTACAATACTGATTTTTACCGCTACTATCGTACGGGAAGAACCGAATGGGATCATCACTTTTTTTGTCTTGGCAAAATTGACCTTCATGAAGGAGTCAAAAGTTTTGTTTTTGAAATTGATACAGAGTTTTCAACCTATTACGATTACAAGGTTTCACGCATAATCGCCAATGAACTTCTTTACAAGTATCTTCTGTCCAAAATTGAATCTGATAAAGATGAAACTATGCTTTTTGCTGAAGGTAAAGGCAACTCCAGAGATTTTTTCTGGACAGATTCAAAAAGCGCATTGATAGAGCTTATATATGCCCTGCATGCTTCTGGAAGCATTTCTCACGGAAAAGCAGGCATTCGAAAAATAAGCATGGTTTTCCAGTTGCTTTTCAGAATTCAGTTGGGTGACGTCCACCATGCCTTCCACAGAATGAAAGACAGGACAGAGAGTAAAAGTATTTTTCTGGATCAGCTTAAGTCTTCACTAAAGCAGCATATGGACAAAGAAATCTAACTTCAATGATGCGCCAATTAGTGCCAATGGGTATGCAATTGGCTAATGATATTTTACTGCATCTATAACTTTAGTTATCTACTCCAAGCCCTTTAAAATCATTGTTTTTTATGATTTTAAAATTGTTAAAATAATCATAAAATACAGTTTTACATTGGCAGGCATTGGCAGTGAAAACTTTCCATGCTCCCCAACTTTGCATTATCATACTGCATGAAGCAGAATAAACAGTACTAATGCAAAACAATTCATCATGAACTTAGACCGAATTGAATTCCTATCATGGATGGAACGAATTATTGAACGTTTTGACCTCCTAACTGAACACATTACCCAAGTTGATAAAAAACGTGCAAGTGTTGATGGAGAAGAACTTTTAGATAATCAGGATATTTTACAAATGCTAAAGATTAGCGGCCGTTCGCTTCAGCGATACAGATCATCCGGCAGACTCCCCTATTACACAATCAGCGGTAAAATATATTATAAACTCTCTGATGTTCATCAGTTCATCAGAGATAGTTTTACCGCCCGTATAGCAAAAACATAACGCTAGCGAGAGAAAAACAGAGCCACAGAATACCACTTACTATTCTATAGTGCCAGCAGCTTTTAATTTCGAATCACAATTTAAAACTGATTGTTATGAGCGAAAAAATAATGGACATAATAACATCTGCTGAACAATTATCGGATATCCTTCTGGTATTTGATAAAGAGAAAAAGAAAATTCAGGCAGTAACGGGAGTGGATCAAAATGGAAATCTGAAAACCGTGGACCCTACCAAAAAAAATCAGAATCAATTTATGAGGGTAGACAGACAGGGAGATTTATTTTCCAACTTCTTTTCTAATTTTTTCAGTCAGCTCCGCAATCCAACAAACTTCATGTTTTTCAAAGTCCCTTCACCATTGGCTCTTGACGCGGCGAAAGAATTGGAGAAACAAATTCTTAATCCAACTCCTGAGTTTGAAAAGGTAATGAAGGAGAATGAAATGAAAACACAAGAAATGAAAAATAATAAACAAGAAAATAAAAATAGTATGGAAACAACACAGACAAATCCGGAAACAAATGAATACAAATTCAAACCGGAACAGATTGATTGGGAAACATTAAATCATCTGGGATTAAGCAAAGAGAAACTTGAAAAAATGAACCTGCTGGATCCCTTACTAAAAGGATACAAGACTAACGAGCTTGTACCTGTTACCCTTAACCTTGGCACCGCAGTTACTCGAATGGATGCGCGTCTATCCCTTAGATCAAATGATGATGGAGAAATTGTGGCTATTATCCACGGCATCCGAAAAGCTCCGAACCTAAACTATCCTTTCTTTGGACACGAGTTTACTAAAGAAGATAAAGATAATCTTCTTCAGAACGGTAACATGGGCCGTGTCGTTAACTTGGTTAATCCAAGAACGGATGAAATCATGCCTTCTTTGATTAGTGTAGACAGGCTAACCAATGAGATAGTCGCACTAAAAACCGATTTTATTAAAATCCCTGAAGAAATTAAAGGATTAAAACTAAGCGATGAGCAAAAGCAGACCTTACAGGAAGGAAAACCAATTCATTTAGAAGGAATGATTTCCAAAAAAGGAACCTTGTTTGATGCAACAGTGCAATTCAATGCCGACAAACGTTTTGTAGAATTTCTCTTTGACAGAAATGAGCCTAACAAACAGTCACAAGTCACCGGGCAGAGCCAATCTCAAGAAGCGCCTAAAATCTTTAGGGATAAAGAACTGGATAACGAGCAATATCAAAAATTCAAAGATGGACAAACTGTTTATATAAGCGGACTGGTGGATAAAAAAGGAAAAGAATACAATGGTTATATCACCTTCGATAAGGAAACTAATAAAACTGATTTTTCTTTCCAGAATCCAGACAAACTAAAAGAACAAGTAAAACCTGCTGAAGCTCATAAAACACAAACGGCGGTCAACTCAGAAGGAAAAACTAATGAAGCAACCAAAAACAGCAATGAACCTTTGAAATCAGGACAGACAAATCCAGATAATAAAAAACAGCAGGAAGATTTCCAGGCGCCAGCCAAATCTAAGGGACGTAAAATGTAACATAAATGAAAACAGTTATAGCAGAAAAACCAAGTGTAGCAAGGGAAATAGCCACCCTTTTGGGAGCCATCGAAAAGAAAGAGGGCTACCTGTCAGGCAATGGCTATTTTGTTACATGGGCTTTTGGACATCTAATAGAATTAGGGATGCCGGAGGATTATGGCATTTGCAAATTTGGAAAAAAATCGCTGCCCATACTGCCTGATCCTTTTTTATTGACTCCCCGCAAAGAAAAAAAAGACAATACTTACACTGCCGATGCAAGCTCTCTGAAGCAGTTAAAAATAATTGGACAGCTCATTGAAAAAAGCAAAAAAATCATTGCAGCCACCGACGCCGGATGCGAAGGGGAATTGATATTCCGTTACATTTATCAATATCTGAACTGCAGCATTCCATTTGAAAGGTTATGGATCAGCTCCCTTACCCAAAAAGCTATAAAACAAGGCTTTGAAAACCTGAAACCCGGAAGTGATTTTGACGGTCTATATAAGGCCGCACTATCCAGAAGCCGTGCTGACTGGCTCATAGGAATTAATGCTTCCCAAGCACTTACTATTGCCGCAGGTGATGGCAATTATTCCCTGGGAAGAGTACAGACACCTATCCTGGCTTTAATATGCAGACGATATCTGGAAAGCAAAGCATTTTCAGTGCAGAAATATTGGCAGCTGCAGTTATTGCATACCAAGGAATTCATAGATTTTAAAAGTCTTTCGAAAAACAAATGGGAAGATAAAAAATCTGCAGAACATGCCTTGAAATGTATCGAAAGAAACGGAAATACTGCTATTATCACATCGGTTGAAAACAAAAAACTGACCGAGAAGCCGCCTTTGCTCTTTGACCTGACTGGTCTGCAGAAGGAAGCCAATAAAAAACTGAACTTTTCAGCTGAAGAAACCCTAAACATCGCACAGGGCCTGTATGAAAAGAAATTTATTACCTATCCGCGCACCGCAAGTAAATACATTCCAGAGGATATGTGGGAAGAAATATCCACCATCCTACGAGCTATGCAGAAAACAGGAAGGTGGAACCAGGCTTTAAATGGAGTTAAATGGGGCTATTTAAACAAAAGTATCATTAACGACCTGCGTATTACAGACCATCATGGCCTTCTCATTACAGAAAAAATGCCATTTGCTTTATCTGCAAAAGAAAATGCCCTATACAATATGATTGCCCAGAGAATACTTGAAGCAATATCGCAGGATTGTATCAAAGAGATCACTGCCGTTTCATTACAGATTCTTCATTATGAATTTACCCTGAAAGGCTCTAAAATCATAGAAACAGGCTGGCGCATGGTCAAAGGCAATTTTTCTGATGATGCAACTGAAACTCTGCAGATACTCCCAGAACTTAAAAAGGATAATGAACTTAAAATAAAAAATGCGTGCAGTCTTGAAAAAACAAGCTCACCGCCTATGCTATATACCGAAGCGGATCTTTTATCGGCAATGGAAACTGCCACAAAACAGGGCAAAGATCAACAGGAGGGCAAGGTATTACAAAATACAGGCATCGGTACGCCTTCCACAAGAGCAGCTGTTATAGAAATACTCTTTGCCCGCAATTACATTGAGAGGCAAAAGAAATACCTGGTACCAACCCAAAAAGGATTGCAGGTGTTCGAACTGGTAAAAGACAAAAAGATTTCTGATGTCTCAATGACCGCTGAGTGGGAAGAAGAACTGCTGAAAATTGAAAAGGGCAAAGCTGATGCCGCAGATTTCCAAAATAGAATGGAAAAATATGCAGTCTTTATTACGGACGAACTACTTCAAACTTCGGTCGCGAAGACCAATCTTCCTGACCTTTTGTGTCCTAAATGCAATAAAAAACAATTAATAATCACAAGCAAAATTGTCAAGTGCCCAAATGACGCTTGCAGCTGGTTTCAATTCCGTAACGTATGCGGTGTACAGCTCAGCATATATGATATTGAAAGTCTTGTGAGCAGCGGTAAAACTCATCTTATTAAAGCCATGCAAAGTAAAACTGGAAAAAAGTTTGATGCTTATATAAAACTTAATAATAAGGCCGAAAGTTCTTTTGAATTTGAAAAATTCAAACTAAAGAATAAATAAGTAACAGTAATACACTAATTAAAATTGAGATAACAGTGAATATATACAAGTACAGCAATAAAAAACTGTAATTAAAAGAGTCCACTTTTCCAGAAAGATTATAAACGTTGGCAGGACACTCTAAATTCAATTATCGAATAACTAAATAACTAAATAAATCAAGTAAGATGAATATACAAAATAAAGAACTATCCTATTACAGGCTGAGGCTTCAAGAACTTTTAAATACAAGCTTTCCTGAAAAAGCGCACGATGTTCAATTTATTGACCAGCGTTCTTCTTGGGCAGCCAATGCTTATGAAGGGGCATTCATAGCAGGAAACCCTGCAGTTCAATGCGATGACATTGCGCTGCATATTCTCTTTGAAGGGCTGTACTTCTCAAGGTTTGATACAATCTTTCAGGTTGTCTGCAATGAATTCGATAGGAGAATGGCTGATGAGGAATTACGTCCATTTTCCCTAAAGATGCTAATTGTCTGCTCAGCAGTTTTCAGCAACTACAAATTAACAGATGACTTTGCCTACAGCGCGGACTTTGACCAGCTCTATACCGAACTGACCGGAACCATAGCCATCTGGATAGAAGAAAATGGCCTTCAATAAAAGACTACATCTCCAAGGCAATATTGAGGCACTGAGAATTGCTTTTAAACTGGAAAAGGAGAACAGAAAAGCCTCAACAGATGAAAGACTGCAAATGATGCAATACAGCGGATTTGGCGGTCTTAAATTTGTTTTGTACCCAGCTGAAAACTCTCTGGACATTAAGCATTGGAGAAAAACAGAACAGGAACTTTTCCCTCTGACCCAGAAACTGTACGAGCTGTTAAAAGAAAACGCAGCTGATCAAAAGCAGTACCAAAGTTATGTACAGAGCATGCAGAGTTCTGTACTTACAGCATTTTATACCCCTCCTCAGGTTATAGATGTCATAGCAGCTTCACTGCAGGAAAGTAGCCTAGATATCAAGAAATTTCTGGAACCCTCTGCCGGAATCGGCTCTTTTATCGAATCTTTTGCTAGTAAAAACCAATTACAGGCTGTGGCTTATGAAAAGGATCTGCTTACCGGCAGGATTTTAGAGCAGCTTTATCCAGATAGTGTAATTCGGATAAAAGGTTTTGAAAAAGTGCCAGAAAAAGAACAAAACGGCTATGATGTTATAGCCAGCAATATCCCGTTCGGAGATGCCTCCGTTTTTGACCTTTCGTATTCGAGAAGCAAAAATGAGGCAAGAGTGCAGGCTGCAAGAAGTGTACATAATTACTTTTTTCTTAAGGGAATCGATATGATCCGTGATGGTGGCATACTGGCTTTTATAACTTCACAAGGAGTCGTGAACAGCCCGAAAAATGAGAGTATCCGCAGGGCGCTTATGCAGGATAACAATTTAGTTTCAGCAATCAGGCTGCCTAACAACCTGTTTACCGAGTATGCTGGTACACAAGTGGGCAGCGATTTGATCATACTGCAGAAGAATACACAAAAGAAAAACCTGACCCTAGACGAAGAACTGTTTTGCCAAAGTCTAATTCACGACAATACTGCCGGAAATGCTTTGTTTGACGGCAACAAAAGAATCATACATACTAGCAGTACGCTAGGCACCGATCCCTATGGAAGGACGGCAATGATCTATAACCATCAGGACGGCGTACAGGGAATTGCTAAAGACTTAAAAAGAATGCTAGTAGAAGACCTTACAAATCATCTGGATTTAGGATTGTACAGAGATAAGAGAGATGAAAAGCTTTCGCTTCCTGAAAACACGTCGTCTGATTCTCAAAAATTACTAAATACTAAACCAGCTGCATCGGTATTGACAACAGAAACCCAAGACAATAATTCTGCTAGAAAACAAGAAAAGCAATTGAGCCTTTTTGATATATTTGAAGACCTTGGAGAAATAATTACATCACCTCCATCTGATAAAACTAAAAAACAAACCTTTAAAAAAAGCAGAAATATCGGCAAAAAGCAACCGGATCTCTTCAGTGGTTTGAAACAAGTTGATACTCTAAACAAATCTGACTCTTACAACAGAGAGAATACACAAAGCAATAAAAGCAAGCTGGTTATTACCGGTGACCTATTTTCAGGTTTGGGAGCAGACGATCAGACTGAAACAATTTACCAAAACGGAACTATCCCCCAGCCTGCAATTTATTCCAAAGCAAAGCAGTCTTTTTACCGAAGCGGCTGCCTTGCTATGGATCATGGATGGGTAGGCTATCTCAAAGATTCTGAGGACAACAACAGCCAGATGATTTTCCACCCTTTAAAGCTTCCAGTATTACAGAAAGCAAGAACCGAGGCGTATATTAATCTCAGAGATTCTTATCTGGATCTCTATCAGAAAGAGGCAAAGCTGCAGACACTACATACTGAGGAAAGGGAAAACCTAAACAGACTATACGATGTTTTTGTAAAAAATTACGGCAGACTCAACAGCTCAGAAAATATCAAGCTCATTAAAACCGACAGTTCAGGAAAAGAAATCCCTTATCTGGAGCGTATTATCGGCGGTGTGGTACATAAGGCTGATATATTCGACCATCCCGTTAGTTTCTCCATTACTGAACTCACAGCAGGCAATCCTGATGAAGCGCTAGCTGCATCACTGAACAAATACGGCAATGTTGATTTGGACTACATGTCCAGAATAAGCGGTATGAACGAGCACGATTTGAAAGAAGCGCTGATGGGGCAAATTTTTTATAATCCTATTGAAAAACATTACGAAATAGCCGAAAGATGGATAGCAGGAAATGTAGTTGAAAAATCCCAGCAGCTAAAATCTTATTTTGAAAGGAATTCTTATACTGGGGAATCCAAGGCAAGCCTTACTGCACTGGAAGAAGCCCAGCCTCGACGCATCGAATTTGAAGAACTCGACTTTAACCTTGGCGAGCGGTGGATTCCTACCGGCATTTATGCTGATTTCGCTTCGCATTTATTTGATTCAGATGTACGTGTCCACTTCTCTGAGGACAGCGACGATTTTAATATTAACTGCAATGTTAAAAACGTGCACATACGCGATAAATACGCAGTCAAATCCGATAGCCACACTTATGATGGAATAGCACTGCTCAAGCACGCGCTGGTCAACACCACACCGGAGATAACCAAGAAAATTACAATTGATGATAAGGAAATAAAAGTTCGTGATATGGAGGCCATACAGATGGCAAATACCAAAATTGATGAGATCCGTACTGCTTTTACCGATTGGCTTCATGCGCAAGATGAAGAGTTTAAAAAACAGCTGACCGATCAGTACAACAACACTTTTAACTGCTTTGTCCGCCCAAGGTATAATGGCGGTCATCAGGATTTCCCGGGACTTGACAGAAAAGCCTTAGACATCGAAGACCTTTACTCCAGCCAGAAAGACGCAGTGTGGATGATAAAACTAAATGGTGGCGCAATCTGCGATCATGAAGTAGGCGCTGGTAAAACGCTCATTATGTGCAGCGCGGCGCAGGAAATGAAACGGCTGGGAATGGTGCATAAGCCCATGATTATGGGACTTAAGGCCAATGTACATGAAATTGCTGAAACTTACAGGACCGCTTATCCGCATGCAAAAATACTATACCCTGGAAAAGAAGATTTTACACTTCAAAAACGCCACAGAATTTTTGGAGATATTAAAAATAACGATTGGGACTGTGTAATACTCACCCACGACCAGTTCGGGATGATACCGCAGTCCCCTGAAATACAGAAACAGATACTGCAGGCTGAGCTTGATTCTGTTCAGGACAACCTTTCAGCCTTAGAGGCACAAGGCAGTGAAATATCAAGAGGAATGCTCAAAGGTGTGATTCTTAGAAAACAGAACCTTGAAGTAAAACTTAAAACCCTGGAGCACGATATTGAAAACCGCAAAGATGATGTTGTAGACTTTAAGATGATGGGCATTGATCATTTACTGGTAGATGAAAGTCATCGTTTTAAAAACCTGATGTTTAATACCCGTCATGAGCGGGTTGCCGGTCTGGGCAATATGTCAGGAAGCCAGAAGGCAATAAACCTGCTTTTTGCCATTCGCACCATTCAGGAGCGAACGGGAAAGGATCTGGGCGCAACTTTTCTGTCGGGCACTACCATAAGCAATTCACTCACTGAACTCTACCTGCTCTTTAAATACCTGCGTCCTCAGGCGTTAGAGAAACAAGGGATCCATTGTTTTGATGCCTGGGCAGCTATTTATGCCAGAAAAACAACGGACTATGAATTTTCGGTGGCCAATAATATAGTGCAGAAAGAACGATTCCGTTACTTTATAAAAGTGCCTGAGCTGGCGCAGTTTTATTCCGAAATCACAGACTATCGCACTGCCAGGGATATCGGTATTGACCGTCCGGAAAAAAATGAGATCCTTTACAACATAACACCTACACCCCAACAGGAAGCCTTTATTAAAAACCTTATGGAATTTGCAAGAACAGGCAATGCGGCTCTACTTGGACGGGCTCCTTTATCGCAGAGTGAAGAAAAAGCCAAAATGCTAATTGCAACAGATTATGCCCGTAAAATGTCATTGGATCTTCGGATGGTAAGCAGTAAATATGATGACCATCCTGATAATAAAGCATCACACTGCGCGGCTAATATAGCCAAATACCACAGCAGATTTAAGGCACAAAAAGGAACACAGTTTGTATTTTCGGACTTAGGAACTTATAAACCTGATGCGTGGAATGTGTATTCGGAAATCAAACGCAAACTGGTGCAGGACCACGGCATCCCAGTTCCCGAAATACGATTTATACAGGAAGCTAAAAATGATAAACAGCGCAGGGAACTCATAAATGGTATGAATGACGGCAGGATTCGAATATTGTTCGGCTCTACTGATATGCTTGGTACGGGCGTAAATGCACAAAAACGAGCAGTTGCCGTACATCACCTCGATACGCCGTGGCGGCCAAGTGATCTCGCCCAGCGCGATGGCAGGGCTATTCGTAAAGGCAATGAGATAGCCAAGTTTTTTGCAGCTAACAACGTCGATGTGATTATTTATGCTGTAGAGAAATCCCTGGACAGTTATAAATTCAACCTTCTTTACAATAAACAGCTTTTCATAAACCAGCTCAAGAACAACACCCTAGGCAAGCGTACCATTGATGAAGGAAGCATGGATGAAAAATCGGGGATGAACTTCTCAGAATACGTTGCCATACTATCTGGCAATACGGATCTTTTGGAAAAAGCAAAACTTGAAAAACAGGTTGCCGGACTCGAAAGCGAGAAACAAGCCTTCAACCGTTCCAAGTACGGCTCTAAATATAAATTGGAAGATATTAAAGCATCACTTGGCTCTTCCCAAACTCGTCTGCAGCGTATAAGCCTTGACTGGGAAAACTTAAAGAAACGACTTCAGAAGCTTCCTGACGGAACTATTGTAAATCAGCTTCAGCTTGACGGACTTCCAATAAACTCTGATTTTAAACAAATGGGAACCAAACTGAACCAACTTGCCGAGTTATCCCAAACAGCAGGCCAATACCAAGAAATCGGAACCCTTTATGGTTTTATTGCATTGGTCAAAACTGAAATATCGGAAAAAGAGGATATTGATTTAAAATTCAACCGTTTTTTTGTTCAGGGCGACGGCAATATCAAGTACACTTACAACAATGGTATAATGGCTAAAGATCCCCAAACAGCGGCTCTTAATTTTCTCAATGCATTGGAAAAACTTCCAAGATATATCAAAGAGGAAGAAAAGAAAATTTCAGAAATGCAAAGGGATCTTCCTGTGCTTGAGGAGCTAGTAAGATCCAGCTGGTCTAAAGAGAGCAGACTAAGCGAACTAAAAACAGAATTGGCTGCCATTGAAAGAAAGATACAGTCATCAATTACTGCTGAAAGTAAAGAGCAACTCAATGAAGAAAAAGCTATTAAAATTGATGATGATCAGGTGCAAGAAAAATTTACTATAAAATGGAAAAGCCCTCATTAATGAGGGCTTTTCCATTTTATTTATTTCATTTTTTCTATTTAATAGGCATAGATATCGTCTAGATCATGTATGACAAATTCAGGCTTATATGCTTTATCTATAGGGTTGTCAAAAAGTAAAAATGCGGGTATGCTTAATGGTTTTACATATTCTAAATCCTGATGATTTTTGAGGTTTACTTCCCTTATTTCCATCAGTAATCTGCCTAATGCATTCTTCCCCTTTAGTTCATCTTTATTTACGGGCATTGCTCCCCATGTACTGTCCTTAGTTGAGAACTCAACAATAGTACTGTTTCCTGTACTCAAGAGAATCTCAGAAAATTTATCAAAATTCTGAATAAGTTTTATCTGTAAACACCAGCGCATTACATCAAACTTCACTGTCTCCCAATCCTGTCTGGTAAATTGATTATATTTTCGGCTGATCTCTTTTGCATCCATTGGATTGGTCTGGGAAATGATTTCTTCCTGAATCATTGGAAATAATGGAAACCTGCACGCCTGATATAGAATTTCAGAATTTGCAATATTAGTTTCATTTACAAATATAGAATAGCCAGGAGCCATATTCGAAAGACCTCCAAATCTGCCAGTAGTTTTACTAAAAGTAATTACTTCATTCTTGTTGTATATTCTTTCACTAATTTTCATAATACAAATTAAAACAATTTTATTATACTAACCTCTATTTGCAACAGGAAATAACGGAATCCAATCGTGGCCAGCTACTCCCCACCAAAACACAAGCGGGCTGTTATTAGGAATATTTCTCCAAGTAAAAAAATGTGTCCCCAGCCCAAATGTTTTGTAACTCGGATTTATTAATCCTAACGGTCTTATATTGGGTTTTATTTCATTTTGGATCATTTCGATAATTGATATTCCTTTCTGCAATATAATATTTTCGTAACGAATCCTGTTTTCAGCAGATGTAAAAAAACTTTCCGCAGCAGGCTGATTAGACTTTCTATATGCATAATCCTCATACTTGGGTGCTTCTAAATTTGCCAGATATGATTTGACATTGGTAGGCTGTTCATCAGTTGGGAAAGCAACATTTAAAGACTGATTATTCCATTTAGCATGATTCTCTATACGATAATTCCAATACCAAAATATTTTTCTATCAATCTTATCCTCAAATTCTTTCATCAATCTAAACTTCTGAAAAGAATGTCCCCAGTTATGAAGACAAAATAAATTAATTGACAATTTATAATTATCGTTTAAGATATTATCTGAATTACTCACACCTTCCGAATTAGTTTCTTTCAGCCAAGTTACCAAATGGTTACCTATTGTACTCCCGGATGCTAAAATATCATCCAAGTAAATAAAATTAATTTTGGGATAAGTTTTATATTTTACATATGACTCGTCGTATTTTTCATTCAGCAGCGTTTCGAGTATGCTTAAAATTGCAGGCTGGCTCTTATGAGGCAGCTGCAGATCTAAAAACTCAGTATCAATTAAAAATTGAGATATATTATTATATTTAAAATCTTTCAGCAGAGCTTGAATATGCTGATCAACATATTCCTTTGCTTTTTCCTTTGACACATAAACCTTCGGTATTATCTCACTGATTTCATTAAGCACAAATTCAGCATCTTCATTAAACTGTTTTCCCCAATTGATAATATAGTCGCTGTCTAAAAAAATCCCGTCATCATTTCTATAATCTTTAATAGTTTCTAATATCTTATCCGCAATTTCTTTCATCAATTAATCTGGTTACAATTTAAATATTTTCTCAAAAGTAATAAAATTATATAACAGGAAAATATCTATTTATCAATTCTCTCTGCTCTGATATGCTCACTTTAATATGCATCACAATTGTTAACAGCCATTTATGTCCCGTCAGTTCCTAAGCCCTTTCCATAGGGATGTTTTTTTAAATTTAGCCAATCAAAGATCTCGCTATCTTAAAAATGAATTTCCGGATTATTTTTACATTTATTTATCTGCTTTACCAGGATCCTTCGGTATCAAATGCTGCAAGTTAGGGTCATTCTTTATACGTTCCAGTTCGCTTTCGATAATCAAAACGATATCTTTTTTTATCTGCTTGTAATTCGCTTCAATCTCCTGCTTCATATTATCTTCACCTTTTTCATCCAGAAAGAATAAAATCTCTGGTATTTTATTATAACACTTAGTTTCGGCTGCCACTTTTTCATTATCCACAACAATTTCTGCATGAAAGATTTTCTGTTCGATACGCTCATCAAAATTGTCCGATACAGCCCCTACAAAAACTCCCTGAGTAAGTGTAGAAATTTTAGAAGCCGGAATCAGGCTGTCCAACTGTGTGGAAATGGATGTCGAGGTATCATTTCGATTGATGGACAAACTTTGTCTTTTCTGGAGTACTTTCCCGAAACGCTCCGAAAGGTTCTTAGCGGTCTCTCCTACCACCTGGCCGCTGAAGATATTACCTACCGTATTTTGGATCACTTTGCTTTCCTTGTCCCCGTAATCACGGTTCAGCTGTGAGAAATCCTGAAATCCCAGACATACAGCTACTTTGTTGCTACGGGCAGTGGCGATGAGATTATCCAGTCCCCGAAAGTATATAGTGGGCAGCTCATCGATGATAACAGAACTTTTTAACTGCCCTTTTTTATTGATCAGTTTTACAATACGAGAATTGTACAATCCCAGTGCTGCAGAATAAATGTTCTGGCGGTCGGGATTATTCCCTACACAAAGTATCTTAGGTTCTTTCGGATTATTGATATCCAATGAAAAATCATCACCTGTCATGACCCAGTACAAACTCGGAGAGATCATCCGGGACAGTGGTATTTTAGCTGATGCAATCTGTCCCTGCAATTGATCCTGAGCTCCTCCCTGCCAGGCATCCATAAAGGGTGATAAATAATTTTCAAGTTCAGGATAAGAAGTCAGGATGGTAAACACATCAGCATACTTTTTATTAAGCAGCTCAATGGCGTGCGGAAAAGTACAATGCTTTCCGGAATCATAGATTTTAAGAAACCAGATAATGGCTGCTAAAAGAATTATCGGGCTTTCTACAAAAAAATCTCCCTGCTTCTGTATCCAGCTGCGATTCAGGTTAAGCATAATGGTATAAGCAGCCTCGTAGGCATCCGAGATATCGGTCATGAATTCAGGATTAAGCGGGTTGCACCGATGGCTTTTTCTAGGATTGTCAAAATTGATGACGTAGAATTTTGGTCTTGTTTTGTATTTATCATGATGCTTTAATAAATGATTGTAGGCAATGGTAGAAAGATCATCAAATTTAAAATCGTAGATGTACATCGAAAAGCCTTTTTCAATCTGCTGTTTGATATAATTATTGATAATGGCATAGGATTTACCCGATCCCGGAGTACCCAGCACAATGGTCGCACGGAACGGATTAACAATATTAATCCAGCCATGGTTCCATTTGTTTTTATAATAAAAACGGGTTGGAAGGTTAACCGAATATTCATTTTCCATAAGCTGGGTTTCCTGCTGGAAACTCTCATTCTCATTGTTAAAAACATCCTCCATAAGGTTCGTACGTAAAAGACGGCTGATCCAGACACCAGCCATCATAAGTGCGATATAACCAATTCCCATAGTGAGGATATAAAAGAAAACTGCGGTTTCCAGTGAAAGCTTAAGTAATGGAGTATTGAAAAAGAAAAGGACAAAACCGATCCCTAAAGCACTATAGATCTTTGTCCATGTAATTTTTTCATTCTTGACACCTTTGGTTCCCAGACAGCTTAAGGCCAGCAGCAGTAAGGCGAAAACTTTGGTATATAGTATGTGCGAAAATAAATCCGCTTTTTGGTCGAATCCACGTAAAATTTTATTGATGGTCTGCAGAGTCCACCCTCTTTCAAGAAAAAAACCGTAACAATACCAATATAAATGCATCAGCACAATGAGTATGCTAACTGCTCTCATAAAAGCCATAATCTTGGCAAGCCCTCTTAAATCATCGTCTCCCTGCATTTTTCACTTATTCAATATTGGACATGAAAGTATAGCAAGCGCAGAGGGCAATTAATAATATGGCGATATTTGGCACGGATAGGAACTGTTTGATTATTTACCTTGTGCTTGCTTAAATCCCTGGTGGACGCCTTTTTTTCTTTTTTTTCTTCCTGAAGTCCTTGATTTGATCCTCCATATTCTCATAGACTAAACCATTGTCAGCAGAAAGGATATCAAAAAGGCCTGCTGCGGGAAAATCAATTCCATCAATGAGCTGCTGCAGTTCAGGTTTATTGTGAGGGGAAATAACCTTGACTGTATCATAGAGCGAGTTCTGTTGTGAATCAATTGGTCTGCTTTGAAGTTGATTTTTCAGATAAATATCCTGTTTCTGATCTGTGCAGCCCTTTTTCATGGTCAGGGCATAGTTAACGGTTTCTTCCAGCGGTCGGTCAAATCCGAACATTTGATCAAAAATCTGCTCTGACGAGCCTTTAAAAGCCACACGGTCAAACTGGCCCAGCTTCTCGGAATGCTCTTTGTTTAGTCCCCGTGAATTGTTCAGAGGACTCAGTTTTATTTTGTTTGAGATGTCTTTTCTGCTGACAATGATCTGTACATGCAGCTGTTCCCCTGGCTTGCGGTCTCCTGCCTTGACTGTTCCCTGTATAACCTCGTCATCCTTAAAACTGTAATAGCGGTTGCGCTCTAATTTACCATACCACAAAAGATCTTTACTGTCATGAACTGAAGGCCGTTTAAAATTATCAGCGTATGCGTCCATTACCCTCACAGCATACTGTTTTAGTTTCTCTTCTGCTCCCTGCACCCCGAAACGTTCTTTTAAAAAGCCAATCTCTTTTTGGCTTGGACTGATATTGATAAGGAAAAACTTCGCATCATTCCTGCCCAGCTTAGCAATATTATTGTCTATTCTTATCCTGACTTCCTGTGGGATGATCTCCTTGCTGGCAGTATTGAACCACAATTCCCTTGCGTTAGTAGCGTCTTCACGTACGGCCCGATTCTCCTTTTCCAGATAATTTACCAATTGCTCAGAGCCTGCTTTATTGCTGCCGGTCTCAGAATCCGTAATGCTGATATACATAACTATAGGTTTGCGAGTGTCTTTTTTACACGAACCATGAGTTCTTCTTTCCTTGCCGCCGCTTTACCCCAGCCCATTTCTTCGCGCTGAGATATGTAATAATCCAGTAACTGGCTGAACTGTTCTTTAAGCATTTCTTTCTCTTTCTGCTTTGAAATGAGGTGCTTAATACCATTTATAAGCTGCTGGCTGTGGCTGGCAAGAATAACATTTTTCTCACTTTCGGCTAAAAGATGCCTGCCTATCCCTTCAAGAATTTCCATATGCCGGGAAAAAACAGCCTTCAAATTACCTGTATCGCTGAGCAGCGGCAGCAGAAAATCTTTCTCCTGCTGGCGTATAAAAGACACTATACGGCTGATGCCCGAAGACAGTTCGCGCTTTAGCATTTCATCACCAGGGTCTGCCGGATCTTTTTTGCTTCTATAAAAATAATCCACCATCTGGCAGAAGAGTTCTTTCTTGCTTCTCCTGAAGTTTTTAGAAAGCTTCTGCATCTTATCATCCGTTTCTTTTGGATATCGGATACTGTTGGTCTCTCTCTCTTTCATAACATCCTTTTTTTTAATCCCTATTATTCATTCTATATGGCGGTATACCATCGGGTATACCTAATCGCTTTACATAAATACCTCTGCAGGTCTGTGAATATACCCCGAGTATACTTAAAACCCCCGCAGCCCCAGCAAAGGGGCAAGCGAGTAAGGCTCTGCCCAACTCCCGCTTGCTTTTTTCAAAACACAATAGGAACTGGCTTAAACCCTTTACAAAGTAATGACATCGGAATAAAAAGAGCATAAGGTGATGTATTGCCAAAAGGCGACACTAAACGCCATATAAAACCTGCGCTTTAACAAAATACTCAGCGCTGCTGAGTCTGGCTAAAAATCAATTTGTAAATAGATTGATTCTAGTAAAACAAAAAACCAGCCTTTGAGATCATTTAATCCGTCTAGGAAAAGTGACTGGAGAATTTCTCAAGCAATAACGCCAAACAATGCTTTACCACGCCAATGTAAGCCGTCAAAGAAAAACGACATACCTATGTGCGTTTATTTGTTTCTCCAAACAGATGTAAAACCGTATATAAGTTGTTACGCAGTTTCACAAGCATGTATCTGTAAACTTATTGTAAAAAAAACATACAGCTATAAATAGAGCAATACAAGTGTACAAAATTACACAGCTCCGTAAGTGTTGATTTACAGATCAGGAGATGTACATATTTAAATCTGATGGTAGCAGCATATTTAGCCGCACAGCTGTAATTATACCTCTTTGAGTATCTATGGATGCCCGGCAATAACTGCTTAAAGAGCTGCCTGTTTTTTTGAGTAACTCTATACATACATCAGCTGATAGCTACCTGCCTGCCTGCACACCAACATAAATAAATAATTAAATACCATTAAAAATGAAAACAGAACACAAACCCGTATTTATTGCCTTTTCTTCCCAGAAGGGAGGTGTAGGTAAATCCACTTTTACCGCTCTTGCCGCTAGTACCCTTCATTATCGAATGGGTTACAACGTGGCGGTATTCGATGCCGACTTCCCACAATACAGCCTTATGAAAATGAAGGCACGCGACTTGGCTATGGTCATGGAAAATGACTTTTTAAAAAGGGCGGCATTCAGACAGTTTACAGCCATTAACAAAAAAGCGTATCCCGTCATCCAGCATAAAGCCGAAGGGGTGCTTCAGGCGGCAAATGATTTTATAGAAGCTCTCCCCGTCCCGGTTGATTTTATCTTTTTTGACCTTCCGGGAACTGTAAACACACCTGGGATTTTAAAAGCCCTTGCCGGTATGCACCATATCTTCACTCCCATTACCGCTGACCGTGTGGTTATGGAAAGTACGCTTATTTTTACCCAGCTCATGCGGGATGTCATTATGAAAAAAGGTGAAACGGCAATCAAATCCATTAACCTGTTTTGGAATCAGGTAGACGGGCGCGAACGCTCCCCGCTGTACGAAGTTTATACTTCACTTATTGATGAGCTTGGCCTCCCTTTGATGCAATCCCAGATCATGAACAGCACCCGTTTCCGCAAAGAAAGCGAAGCGGGTGCGAGAACTGTTTTCCGCTCCACTTTAATGCCACCCGATGAGCGACTGATGAAAGCCTGCCGACTGGATCAATTTATGAGCGAATTTTTAAGAATTGTTCAATTGTAAGATTATGGAAAAATACAATAAGAAAAAGCCAATTCCTGAAATCAACGAGGAGCTGATGATGAGTCTGATGGTGGACGGTGTGAAAAAAGAAGGGCTGCGGCTTCCCAAAGAAGAACCTGAAGATCCTATTGAAGCTTTACCTGAAAAGCCTGCAGTGAAGGAACGTCACAAGGTTAAAAAAGTAAACGAAAAGGATTATGAAAGCGTGTTTTTCAAAAGACCCGCAACCAATGCGCGTAATGGAAAGACGGTATATATCCGGCCGGATTTTCATGAGAAACTCACGCGGATCGTACAGGTAATCGGCGAAGATAAAATAACTATTTACGCCTATCTGGACAATCTTCTTGACTATCATTTTCAGGAATTCAGAGAGCAGATTACCACAAGTTTCAACGATAAATACAAACCTATTTTATAATTATGGAAAATCTGATTGTTATCTGCCTGCTCGTTATTATTGTCCTGCTCCTGCGCGATAAAATCCCGACAGCTAAAAGTCAAAAGAAAAAATCAGCGCAGCAAAAAAAACGTCCCAAACTGCCCGATATTATGGGGAAGTCTAAACCTTTAAGAAGCCTTTTGATGCCAAAGCGTACTGCTGAGAGCCCCGATAAAAATGGGAAAGCGCAAAGAGCTAATTTTGATATTGAAATCAACGAAGATCCCCAGATGCAGCATCTGTCTGAAGAGCTGGATGATGTTTTCAAAAATGCAGCTGATTTGAAACAAGAGCAGCAGGAATGGAACAGTTATGGAATCTCCATCAGCGATGACGGTCTGGCCCAAGGGGTTACCTTAGAAGAACTAAGCGCTGTAGAGATGCTCCTTCAAAAAAACAAACTGGAGCCCTCTAAAAAGCAAACAGCGATAACTTTAGTTCATAAAATACAGGGGACCGAATTATTCAGCCTGCTGGAGAATTCCATTGACAGTGCCTCGCGCAAAATAACAGCGCTGCTGGACGAGAGCTTTTCTTCTGAAAAGCGAGCCGGCCTCATTAATTTGCAAAAGGATGATTTGAATGATTTTAATATTGGGGATTTTGTCTAAGGATAAAAATCCCCATTTTTTTATAAACACCCATCATGGAAAAGATATTCCCTACACTGAACATTGAAGGAACCGAATTTATCGTTGATTGCCTGAATGAGCAATTGATAGAAAAAGCAGATCCTATAAATCGGATGAATATTACAAACATGCTTTATACAGGCTCTGGTTATGATTTTCATTATGACATCAACACGAAGAATCTGGCTGCATTTGAATCATATACTCATTTAACCAATAACAGGCACATAAAAAACATCAGTATTCCCAATCTTACTGCTCTTGATCCTGAAGGGATGGCCAAAAGGTACAAGCAGACGGTAGAATATATAAAAGGGAAAACCGATTTTGAGCTGACTATAACCCCGGGAAGCCCACTGGACTTAAGATGGAATAAAAAAATACTGCCCATATTAAATATTGCCGGACATCCTTTTTTTGTTGATATAGCCGCCGGAAAACTGCGTCCAAAAGATGATTTTAAATCCAAAGGAATCTCACTTGAGCAGATCCTCGAGTACTATGACCGCTTTGCCCGAGCCTACATCATTCCCTACAATCCTAAAACACACGAATTCCAGGAAATTGACCATCTCAAAATTACAGAACTGCCCAAAGACATAATTGTAGTAAAGTTTGCGCATCTTCAGGAGCTGGACCGGGTTGGATGGAATGTAAAATATGGCTTTGGACCCGCCCACTGTATTAAAGAAGACCAATATAAGCTGCATTTTAAAGCCCAGACCCTGCCTTGGGAAGCGACCAATATCCCCAACAGCATAAAGCTTAATCTGGAGGAAAAAAGAATACAGGACCAGAATAAACCCTCAGATGAAATGGGACCCGATAATTCTTTACCAATTAAAAAGGGACGAAAATTATAGCATGCCCGCAAGCATATTCCATTAGAAACACAAACGCCCAAATCAAATGGTTTGGGCGCTTTTTTATGTCCGATTCTCTACTGGTACTGCCACTGCCAGACAAGTAATACCGCTGGTTTCCAATTCATTATACACTGCTGTTTTTCACAACACTTTTGCTGCTGAGACCCGCATCCTGCGGGATACAGACAACAATTTAAAGTGATTGATCATGAAAAAACAAAGAAAAAAAATCCTGCTGGCAGCACTAACAATGCTGGCAGGTTTGGGCGCCGCGGCGCAGGGAAACGGTACAGCGGGCATCACAGAAGCCACGCAGATGGTCACCTCCTATTTTGATCCCGCCACGCAGCTCATCTATGCCATTGGAGCTGTGGTAGGGCTGATCGGAGGGGTTAAGGTGTACAACAAATTCAGCAGCGGGGATCCCGATACCAGCAAAACCGCAGCAAGCTGGTTTGGCGCCTGCATCTTCCTTATCGTAGCTGCGACCATTCTTCGCTCCTTCTTCCTTTAATCTGCAACGTTATGAGCACTTACAGCATCAATAAGGGAATTGGAAGAACAGTGGAATTTAAGGGGCTAAAAGCGCAGTACCTGTTCATCTTCGCCGGCGGACTGCTTGGAATCCTTATTCTGGTCATGATACTCTATATGGCTGGCGCCGGTTCCTACATCTGTTTGTTTTTGGGTGCAGGCGGCGCTTCGCTTCTGGTGTGGCAGACCTTCGCGCTGAACAAAAAGTACGGCCAGCACGGACTGATGAAAATGGGCGCAAAGAAAAGGCATCCGCGCTACCTTATCTCCCGAAGGGCTGCAGGGAGCCCGCTAAAGTTGAATACTAAAGAAGACAGAGTATGAGAAATTCAGCAAAGACCGCCACACTAGAGAGCAGGTTTCCCCTGCTGGCAGTGGAGAACAACTGCATAGTATCCAAGAATGCAGATATAACAGCCTGTTATAAAGTACAGCTGCCCGAACTCTTTACAGCTGGCGCTTCTGAGTATGAAGCCATACATGCTGCCTGGCATAAAGCCATTAAGACCCTGCCCGATTTCACGGTGGTGCACAAACAGGACTGGTATATCAAAGAAAGCTACGAGCCAGAAATACAAAACAAGGACCAGAGTTTTTTAGCGAAGTCCTACGAGCGCCATTTCAACGAGCGCCCGTTTCTGAACCATTACTGCTATCTTTTTCTGACCAAGACTACCAAAGAGCGCATGGCGGCCCAAAGCAATTTCTCCTCGCTCTGCAAAGGCTCGCTGCTGCCAAAGGAAATCAGGGATAAAGAAACGATACACCGTTTTATGGAGGCAGTGGCGCAGTTCGAGCGCATCATGGGTGACAGCGGATTTATCAAGCTGGAACCTCTGAGCGAAGAGGATATTATCGGCTCAGAAGAAAAACAGGGAATACTGGATCAATACCTGACCCTTTCCAGGGAAGCCGGAGCGCCGCTTCAGGATATAGCACTGGGTAGCGAACAGGTGCGCGTAGGCAGCAAAAGATTATGCTTTCACACGCTGTCTGATACCGATGATCTGCCCGGTACGGTGTCATCAGATACCCGGTATGAAAAGCTTTCAACGGACCGCAGCGACTGCCGATTGTCCTTTGCCGCACCTGCAGGGCTCCTTCTAGGCTACAACCATATTTACAATCAGTATTTGTTTTTGGACAACAGTGAGGAAAGCCTTCGCAGGTTTGAAAAATCTGCAAGAAATATGCACTCACTGGCCCGCTACAGCCGCGCCAACCAGATCAACAAAGAATGGACAGAACGCTACTTGAATGAGGCACATTCTTTTGGGCTGTCGGCTATCAGGGCGCATTTCAGCGTTATGGCATGGTCGGAAGAGCCCTCCGAAATGAAACAGATCAAGAATGACTGTGGCAGCGCCCTGGCGCTGATGGAATGCAGGCCGAGGCACAACACTGTTGATGCAGCCACGCTTTACTGGGCGGCAATTCCCGGTAACGCAGGTGATTTCCCAAGTGAGGAAAGCTTTTATACTTTCATCGCACCTGCATTATGCTTTTTCACGCAGGAAACCAATTACCATGATTCGCCCTCGCCCTTTGGGATCAAAATGGCTGACAGGCTGACCGGTAAACCAGTGCATCTGGACATATCAGATCTGCCCATGAAACGCGGCATAATTACCAACCGCAACAAGTTTATACTGGGACCCTCGGGAAGCGGCAAGTCTTTTTTCACCAACCACATGGTCCGGCAGTATTATGAGCAAGGGGCGCACGTGCTGCTGGTTGATACCGGCAATTCCTACCAGGGGCTTTGTGAACTGATAAGGGCCAAGTCCAAAGGCGAAGACGGGGTCTACTTTACCTACACCGAGGAGAATCCGATTTCCTTTAATCCTTTCTATACCGATGACGGCGTATTTGATATCGAGAAAAGGGAAAGCATAAAAACCCTTATTCTCACACTCTGGAAACGAGATGACGAGCCTCCCACACGCTCAGAAGAAGTGGCTTTGTCCAACGCTGTAAGCGGGTACATCGATTTTGTCAAGAGCTGTGATGCCTGTCCTTCTTTTAATGATTTCTACCGTTATGTGCAGGACGATTACCGAGAAGAGCTTCAGGAAAAACAGGTCAGAGAAAAAGATTTTGATATTGCCAATTTCCTTAATGTGCTGGAGCCCTATTACAAGGGCGGCGAGTATGATTACCTGCTGAATTCCGACAAACAGCTTGACCTTTTGTCCAAACGTTTCATCGTCTTTGAAATTGATGCCATCAAGGAACATAAAATTTTGTTTCCCATTGTCACTATCATCATCATGGAAGTGTTCATCAATAAGATGCGAAGGCTTAAAGGCATCCGCAAGCTCATCCTGATTGAAGAGGCATGGAAAGCCATTGCCAAGGAAGGAATGGCAGAATATCTGAAGTACCTTTTTAAGACTGTTCGTAAATTTTTTGGCGAAGCCATTGTGGTCACCCAGGAGGTCGATGACATCATCCAGTCCCCTATTGTCAAGGAAAGCATCATCAACAATTCGGACTGTAAAATCCTACTGGACCAGCGCAAGTACATGAACAAATTTGATGAGATCCAAAAAATGCTCGGTCTTACCGATAAAGAAAAGGCGCAGGTGCTTTCCATTAATATGAACAATGATCCCTCGCGCCTTTACAAGGAAGTCTGGATCGGACTGGGCGGCACGCACTCTGCGGTATATGCCACAGAAGTGAGCCTTGAGGAATATATGGCCTACACCACCGAAGAAACTGAAAAACTCGAAGTCATGCAGCTTGCAGAGGCGCTTGACGGTAATGTAGAGCTCGCCATCAAACAGCTCGCTGCTTCTCGCCGCGAGAAAGAAAATCAATAGTCAACTAATTTAAAATCTTACAAAAATGAAAAAATTATTATTTATGGTGTCCGCGGCAATACTGACTGCCGGGACACCTTCAGCAAAAGCCCAATTTGTAGTTACAGATCCGGCCAATCTGGCTTCAGGTATCCTTAACAGCGCCAATGAAATCATACAGACCTCCTCTACGGTAAGCAATGTTGTGAAAAATTTCAAAGAGGTAGAAAAGGTCTACAAGCAGGGCAAGGAATATTATGACAAACTGCAGGCCATCAACAATCTGGTCAAAGATGCAAGAAAGGTACAGCAGACTGTACTGTTGGTTGGCGATGTATCACAGATGTATGTTCAGAATTTTGGCAGGATGCTAAATGACCCGAATTTTTCTGCGCAGGAACTATCAGCTATTGCCAACGGATATTCGGTGCTTCTGGGTGAAAGCACGGAGCTGCTCAAAGAGCTCAAACAGATTGTAAACTCTTCAAGCCTGTCGCTCAATGATAAAGAGCGTATGGATATCATTGAGCGCGTGTACAAAGAAGTGAAAGAATACCACAGTCTGGTACGCTACTACACCAACAAGAATATTTCGGTAAGCATTCTAAGGGCAAAGAAGCTGAACAATACCAAAAGAGTGCTGGACCTCTATGGAACACCCAGCCAAAAATACTGGTAGGCTATGGAATTCAATAACCTGCATGAAGTCCTGCGCTCGCTGTATGATGAAATGCTACCGCTGTCCGCCGATATGGCGGCAGTGGCCAAGGGGCTGGCCGGTCTTGGAGCTCTATTTTTTGTGGCAATAAAAGTCTGGCAGGCACTCAGCCGGGCGGAACCTATTGATGTTTATCCGCTCCTGAGACCATTTGCCCTGGGGCTCTGCATCATGTTTTTCCCCACTATGGTGCTGGGCACCATCAATGCCATACTCAGCCCCATTGTACAGGGAACCCACAGTATCCTGGAGCATCAGGTGCTGGACCTGAACGATCTGCAGGCCAAAAAAGACCTGCTGGAACACGAAGCGATGATCCGAAACCCGGAAACCGCTTATATGGTATCGGACGTGGAGTTTGATAAGAAACTCGATGAACTGGGATGGTCGCCCTCGGACATTGGAACAATGGCGGGCATGTACATGGACAGGCAGACCTATCAGATTGAGAAAATAATAAAGGAATGGTTCCGAAATCTGCTGGAGATCCTTTTTCAGGCGGCAGCTTTAGTTATCGATACTATCAGGACTTTCTTTCTCATTGTACTTTCTATCCTGGGCCCTATTGCATTTGCAATATCGGTATGGAATGGCTTTGAGTCCACACTCACCCAGTGGATTACCAGATATGTTAGCGTCTACCTCTGGCTTCCCGTTGCGGACCTTTTCAGCTCGATGCTGGCCAGGATCCAGTCGCTGATTATTGAAAGGGATATCGAAATGCTCACCGACCCGTCTTTTATTCCTGATACCTCCAATACCGTTTACATCATCTTTATGATTATAGGCATCGTGGGCTATTTTACAATCCCCACTGTAACAGGCTGGATTATTCAAGCAGGAGGCGCTGGAAATTTTACCCGTAATGTGAACCAGACTGCTATGAAATCCGGAAATCTAGCCGGGGCGGCAGCCGGTTCAACAACAGGCAATATCGGCGGCAGACTCATGAGCAAGTAATCTTTTAACACTATAAAAAAATGGAATTCAAAACACTCAGAAATATCGAAAACAGTTTCAGGCAGATCAGGCTGTTCTCCCTTGTATTTGCCCTTCTCTGTGCAGGAATCACAGGGTATACCCTGTGGAAGTCCTACCGTTTTGCCGAGCAGCAGCGCCAAAAAATTTATGTGCTGGACAACGGCAAATCACTCATGCTGGCCCTTGCCCAGGATGCCTCGATTAACCGCCCTGTGGAAGCGCGCGAACACGTAAGGCGCTTTCACGAACTCTTCTTTACCCTGGCCCCTGACAAAAACGCTATTGAAAGCAATATGAAACGCGCGTTTAATCTGGCTGATAAAAGTGCTTTTGATTATTACAAAGACCTTTCGGAAAAAGGGTATTTCAACCGCATTATATCGGGCAATGTGCAGCAGCGTGTGGAGATAGACAGCGTGGTGTGCAATTTTGAAACCTATCCTTATGCGGTGCGCACCTATGCCAGGGAATTCATTATCCGCTCAAGCAATGTGACAAGGCGAAGCCTAGTTACCACATGTTTTTTGGTCAACTCGGTACGTTCGGACAATAACCCGCAGGGCTTCAATATCGAAAAGTTCGCCGTAACACAGAATAAGAATCTAGAGGTCATCGAACGCTAAAAAACAAGCTATGAAACAGTTACTAGATTTAGACTCATTCACTAAGGCACTCTGCGATAAAGGCTACGATGGCTATTTTACCACACAGGCTGCTTATCCGGGAAAACTAAAGGACAGCATCAGTGAATACCTTGAGGCCTGCGCTAAAGGCGCAGAACCCTTAAAGACCGAACTATTTCTGATGGGATATCTGGAGTGGTCGGGAGATGATAAGCCAAGTGTTGAATGTATGCTCTGGGTAAAACACGAAAAAGGAAACTTTGAGCTTCAAAAAATGGACATCGTGAGAAAAGATCAGTTCGGACTTCCGCTGAAGCACTGCTCACTAAGGGACCTTTCTTCTGAATCCTTGCCCAAAGCCAGTGAAGCAATAGCGCTTGTCAAAGAAGCTGCGGCGCAGAAAACGATTCAATCAGCAAGGCGTTTCAAATTTTAAAAAGATAAGATTATGAGAAAATTACAAGCAGATCTGGACAAGTGGTTTGAGTCCCTTGATAAGCGCTGGCGGGCACTGGAACTTCGCAGGCAGCAGCAATGCACCCTTTACTTTTTTATGGCCTATGTGCTTCTTACAGCTGGGATCCTTATTAAAATCTGCCTCGACACAGCAAAATCCAATGCTGCGATGGAGATTAACCACATTGAAAATCCTGTCCTGAAAAAGAAATGAAACACTGCAGATAAAACAAACTTGAACAACAATCCTAAAAACAAATTTGTATGAAAGAAAATAAAAAAAAGGTCGGCATTCTGGTAGAAGAAGACGGTCACAGCACAGAATTCCTAGGCTATGATGAAAAAAAAAGCGGCAGTGGACGCCTTATAAAGCCGCTCATCTTCGCTTTAATGGGTGTTGTCTTTATAGGCTGCATGCTGCTGATTTTTAAGCCTTCTTTCCAAAAGGAAAAAAAACAGGAGACGGGGCTGAACGATTCGGTGCCCCAGCCCAGCGAAGAAGCGCTGCAGGCAGACAAGCAGAAGGCCTATGAGCAGGAAATGCTCGAAGAGAATGAGCAGCAAAAGCGCAATGCCCTGACTACCTTAGCCGATTATTGGAATCAGGACAGCGGGCAGGAGGATCAAAATGCAGTCCCAGATGAAGAGCAGCAAGAAAGCCATAATCCGCAAAAATCAGGGAATCCGGCTCTGAGCAGCTACCGAAATGCCCAAAATACGCTGGGGTCTTTCTATCAGAATGATAACAGCGAAACACTGCAGCTTCGAAAACAGCTCGAAGAGACAAAAAAGAAGCTCGCTGAAAAGGAAGTGCCTGCAGGCGTAACCGCGGCCGACCAGCTGGCCCTTATGGAGAAATCCTATCAGATGGCCGCCAAGTATCTTCCCTCGGGAACAGGCAAAAGTGATGTCCAGAGCAGCAGTGCCGCCGCTTCGGACCCAGCGTCGAAAAAAGAAGAATTCTCAGCTCTGGCGCCGGCATCAAAAAACATTGTCTCAGCACTTGGGTGCGAGCCTTCTCCGAGTGTCATTTATAACCCCGATCACGGATTTTATACAGCGGATGCCGAAAAGCTTAATACCGCACCTAAAAACAGCATTAAGGCATATGTTGACCATCAGCAAACCATAGTCTTGGAAGGTTTGGTTAGACTGCGTTTACTGGAGCCCGCGCAGCTGCAAAACCGCATTATCCCACCGGGCACCATCTTAACTGCAGCGGCTAAGATTCAGACAGGACGCCTGCAGCTAAAGGTCAGTTCGGTAGAACTCCAGGGCAGCATAATCCCTGTGGATATCATCATTTATGATCTGGACGGCCAGCAGGGCCTTAATATCCCATACTCTGCCGAGATGAGCGCCCTGAAGGAAATAGCAGCCAATATGGGACAGAATGCAGGGACAAGTGTGATGCTGACCCAGTCTGCCACGCAGCAGGCGGCAGCGGATCTGAGCCGGGGTGTGGTCCAGGGAATCTCAGGTTACTTCTCCAGAAAAGTGAAAACCTCTAAAGTGACGCTAAAAGCAGGGCATCAGCTTTTGCTGGTATCTAAAAAACAGTAATTCTAAATCAAGTGAATCATGAAAAATCAATTTAAAATACTTTTGGCCTGTGCTGTTCTTTTGACAGCTGCACAGCCTTGTTTTTCTCAGCACAACAAAACGGCTGCTGCTGTTTTGGAAAAAATAGAGCCCTACAGTATGGAAGTGACCTATGATAAAACTTCGCATTTAATTTTCCCGGCACCTATTGTGTACGTTGATCTGGGAAGCGAATACCTTATGGCTTCAAAGGCTCAGGATGCCCGCAATGTACTGCGCGTCAAAGCGGCCATTAAGGACTTTGAGCCGGAAACTAACTTTTCGGTCATTACTGATGACGGACGTTTTTACAGCTTTAATGTGCATTACAGCCCCAGTCCGCAGACCGTCAGCTATGACCTGAAAACAATACAGAACACTAAAAATAAGCCTGGGACAAACGATGCCCTTTTTGAAGCGTTGGGAAATATTTCCCCCTCGCGCGCCGGAATTATAATGAAGTGCATTTACAATAGCAGCAAGCGCACTGTAAAACATCTAAGGCATAATAGTTTTGGCATAACCTTTACCTTAAAAGGTTTGTACATCGACAAGGGGAAATACTTTTTCCATACCCAGGTGCTGAACCGCACCAATGTTCCATTTAACATCGACTTTGTCAATTTCAGGATTGTGGACAAAAAGACAGCCAGACGCACCGCGCTGCAGCAAAGGGAGCTGCAGCCTTTATCTGTATATAAAGCCCAGGACGTGATTGAAGGGAACTCATCGGATCAGAATGTCTTTCTTCTGGATCAGTTTACCCTTGAAGACAACAAAATACTGCTCATTGAGATCTTCGAGAAAAACGGCGGGCGGCACCAGACGCTTCGTGTGAAAAATTCAGATCTTGTAAAAGCTGGTTTGATAAGCGGTCAGCAGCTGCAGTAAAACTTCAGCATGGATTGGAGAGGATTTTGATTCTAATTGCCGCTCCAGCATTTAGCATTCCTGGCAGCCCGAAGATGATCTTCGGGCTGTTTTGTTTACAGCTTCTGCCGTTATGCTTTAAAAATTCAAACAACAATCTAAAAATCAGTATATTTACATATCTCTATAAGCTGTAAAACTTTAATTGTATTATTATGCAAAATGTTATCGACCGCACCAACAAATTTTACCTGCTAATGTCCCGGCATCTGTTCTCTAAAAAAGAGTATGGAGTGCTTGAGAAACTCCTGATAGAAAAAATGTCCTTAGAGCAAGCGGCCCAACTTCATGGGGTCACGCCTGAATATGTCGGCGAGTTATACGAGAAAGCCTGCATTAAAGCAAAAGCGGCGGCTGAACTGTTTTCAGAAATTGGACATCACAATAAAAAGCTGCAGAAGCTAAAGCATGAATTAAATCCGAGCCCTGCCCAAATCAAAAGAGACAAAATGGAAAAAGACAGGCAGAAACTGCTCTTTAACAGCCGCTTTCATTTCAGCGGGAGGATGAACGGCATCTTTGAGGCTTTGGACATACTCACCATCGGGGAACTGGCGGATATTCCGCTTCAAGATTTTCTGTGCCTCCGGGGCTTTAAAACAAAGTGCAAAGAAGAGCTCATTGCCTTTATCGAATCTGAAAATATAGAATACCTTTTCAAAGGATTTGCGCTCTGGAAAAAACAGCCTATTGAACAATTGAAATAAGTAAAAGCCAGCATAAAAAGCGGTCTTCTTTTGCTTCTTTTCTTTGACCGCAGACCCAAAGAAAAGAAGCCCGCCAAAAACAGCATAAGGGATGCCGGACATCCCTTAAAAAAAACGCAGCGGGTCTTCTAAAATAGCGGGCACTGCATTTTGGCAGAGGCGCTCTACCGATTAAAACGCAAAAAGACGCTCCCTGCCGGTGCAAGGGAGTGTCTTTTTGCCGCCCGATCGGGGCTTATCCCACCGCAATGGGCTGTGATCGGAAATCTTTCAGGTTCAGAAAAAATCCCCTGTTTTGGGTCATGCCCTCTCGGAACAGGCTCCACAACAGCGAACATCCCATCTGAGCGAGTGTAGAATTAATATACAAATCCTGTTTTTCGAGCGCCTCGGCAAGCGAACAGCTCGGCGTATCATCCGTGAGTTCTGACTCTTTCAACAGCTCTGCAAATTCCTCTGTTACAAAAGGCAGGCTTGCAACGGTTTCAAACTTATCGGAACACGGCTGTGCAATCTCCCCAATAGTGGAGAGCAGTACCTGCCCTGTATGCTGGCTGTTGCCGAAATCCATCCAGTATTTCGGCTCGTCCCTGTGCTGTCTGCTGTTGGTGCGCTTTAAAATCTCGGCAATTTCAAAGCGGGACCCTGCGCTGTCCGTGCAGGAGATGAAAATTGAGCTTTTAGTATTTTGAGGAATTCTGCCAAGGGCATCTTTTTCAAACTTTACCGTTTCGGCTTTCCAGTTTGTTCCCATAAAACGGTTCGCTCGGTTGATAAGGGCAACGCATTTATGCAGTCCGACCTCGCTGGGCGCAAAACGCTGTCTTCCCAGATTGGCATCGCTCACAATATCATCATCCCAAAGGCGCACGCACAGCCCTGCATGCCCGAGGGCTATGAGGCTGTGGTTCATTTCCATAAGGGCGGTCAGCACTTTTGAGCCTGTACCGCCTGCCCCGATAAGATTAATACAGATGGGGTTTGTTGGACTTATCAGATAAGGGTCTGTAAAATGCATTTTGGTTTTATCGGTTTTCATGGCAGTAGATTTTTGAGTGTTTTGTTATTCTTTTTGAGCATTTCTTTCGGAAAGGTTCTATTTGTTGCGATAAGTTCTTTCCAAAGACCTACGCAATTGCCCTTTACAGGGCTGTTCTCTCCCATAAGGTGGCTGAAGTAGCTGTTGAAAAAATAGTCTTCCCAAGCCCTTGTAAATTCCTCCACCGATGCGGAGTTTTTGATATCGATGCTGACCGACCCCATGCACACCCTGCCGTCCTCATAGATATTGAAAAACGGGGCGCAGTACAGCGGTGTATTGGCTGTGGGTCTCCTGTCGCTTGAAAGCGCAAATACCCTAAGGCTGTTTTTGTCCGCCTGCCAGACCATTGCAGGCACAAAAGCCTGCCCGCTTGGAATCCCTAAGCCTTCGATAAAATAAAGCGGTCTTCTTTGGGATTTGGTATGCCATAGCACAGCGCCTTTATCCGTGCCTGGGTTAATATGCAGGACAGCAGTCGGCAGAATTCCCTCGGATTGCAAAAAGGCTCTATCCTTATTTTTTTCGGTGTGCAGTGCCTTGGCAAGCCTCTGCGCTTCACGCTCTGTAAGAGGGTGCGCATTGATGGGACTGCCGTTTTTATCCATATCAAAATGCTCTACATAGACTTCTTTACTTAAACCTTTGCTTTCATAGAATACAAGGGCGGATTTTGGGTAATAGAGTGTCCCAAAACTTTGGGTTATATCAGTTGCCGTATTCATCTGCTGTGGTTTTATAGTTGTATAATATTTGGCACATATCGTCCAAAAGGGCAAATAAGCGGTTCTCAAAATCAAGGCTGACTGCTGGCGCATCCACACCGTTAAAGCACTTTATAATCGTCGGCTCGTCCATTGCACCGTACTCGTTG
Organism: Flavobacterium sp. LHD-80; assembly: GCF_030929605.1. Lineage (GTDB taxonomy): Bacteria > Bacteroidota > Bacteroidia > Flavobacteriales > Flavobacteriaceae > Flavobacterium. The sequence goes on along the minus strand of NZ_JAVFVS010000013.1, from coordinate 2,677 downwards.
AACTCGCTGTTGATGCTCTCGGCAATACTTTCATACAGCCATCCTTTAGTGTCATATATAAAGGAAATGTACTTTTCCATCCCAATAGTTTCGTTTTCGCTCTCGTCGGTATCTTCTTCTCTGATGGGCGCGTTTCTGAAAATGCTTTCATTTGGATATTCGCTGTATAAATCAAAAGCTTTTCGCGCGGTAAGCACACACTCGCGGTCAAATGCATCACGGCTTTTAAAGGCATTTAAACGCTTTTGAAAAACGGCTAAATTAATGCGGTTAAAAATCTTCTGCTCTATGCGGTCTCCAATGAATTTCGCTTTATCAAACTCTCCTAAATCCTTTTGAAATCCTTCCGTCTCATCGTCCTGCTCTGTCCAATCCCTGTGCATTTCGTACATCCAATGCAGATAGCTGTTTTCCTGTCTGAAGTATGGAATATCGGCAATATGGTAGAGATAAGAGCAGACTGACACAAGAAGCTATGCGTTTTTTTTATGCCTCGGGTCGTGAAGCATTTGATATAACGGCTGAATTGGGATATAATAAAGCGTTGTGCCTGTACTGTGTTTTTCCTCGCTGATAAAATAGGTTTTCTTGCCGTCCTTCAGCAGGCGGATTTCAGGGCAGTTTAAAACACTCTTTTTTAATTTTTCCTCTATATCCCATAGAGCGAGCGCCGTTTTATAAGGATATTCAAACTGTCCTGTCTGCATTGGTTCAATTTGGTAATGCTCGGAAAGCTCAGCTAGGGAGGCAAAAAAATCCTCCTGCATTCTTTCAGTTTCCCCACAAGCCTGTACTGTTTTGTTTGCCTGTAATTTAGGCAGAAAAGAAACCTTTAAAAAACCATCGGAAGCATCCCCGCAGGCACTGACCTTGGCTTGTCTTTCTGCACCTCGCCCGCATCTTTGGGTCTCTGCATCCAAGCCATAAACCCGCTGAGCTGTGTATGAAGCTCTTTTTGTCTTTTTCGCTCGGGCAGTTGCACTCTTCCCGATATAATTGTCTTTTGCATAATCCATCACTTAGAAAATTTGGTTAACCTTTCGTCCCCATTACACTTTCAAATCTATATTCCACCGCATCGTCCCTGATTTCAGGGGCGGATATTTTGGCGGTGGTCAGTATCGGGTATGTGCCTGCATAAAAATTAAGCACCGCTTCTGCGCTCCATTTGGGTTCGGGGTCAGCCAATCGAATTTCCTGTCCCTTGTCTTTGAGTATAAAGACCCGCTGTAATTGTGTCGCTAGTAACATAATTGGCGTTTTTAGATTAATAATTTATGTTTCCTGTTCTTCTTGACTGTCCTCGTCCCAATACTCCGTTTCTTCCACCTCAGTTTCTTCATCTTGGGCTTCATGCTCCTGCTCCTGAGCATCGGCATTGCCATAATCGGGAAAAAGTGCCTCTCGGGGCGGTTCGGCTTTTGAAGTTTGGGCTGTACTATCAAACAAATCAGGTGCAAATTTTGCCGATAATTCCGATTTTCTCTTGCGTATCTGCTCCGCCTTCAGCGGAAACTCATGTATTTCGGGCACTTTTATCCATGCCTCACGGAATTTGCCTTCTTTTTCAAGCTCTTCGGCTTTTGCCATAGCGTCACTGAATTTTTTGTCTTTCGCTTCAGCCTCTTTCTTTTGGCTCTCTGCTTTTTCCTTTTCCATTGCCGACTGCTTTTTAGCTGTTTCCAATTGTTTCATATAGCCTTCCATATCCACCATCAGACCCGATGCGGATTCAATGGGCGCTGTAATATTCTCAAAAAAACCTTCGTCAAGTTCCTCGGCAGTACCGCGCAGGTTTAAAGGCGGTATGCTGTGCTTGGCAGTATCTGCGCATGCCTCGTTTTGAAGCATGACAAGAACAATAAGCCTATCCTCTGCCCCTTTGGCAATGGTAATGTGCAGATCGCCTATAATCTGCAGCTGCGCTATCTGATTGAAAAAATTAGTTGTCGTTTCCATAATTTAATTTTAATTTTTTGATGATTAACTCCATGATGCTCTTCTCATCATACCCCAGCTTGTAGAGGCGTTCGATGTAGCTTTCCATATTCTGCTTATATTCCTTTTCCCCTTCCTCTCCTTTTAAGATAAGCAGATGGGTATTCCAATCCACTACAGCTTCCCTGATTATAGCGATGAGCTTTTGGGCGTACTTTTTTTCGGCTCCCTGGCTTTTTTTTGAAAGCCTCAGTTCTATGTACATATCCAAAATATGCCAGTACACTCGGGCTTCTTTGCCTATACTGCGGTGTTTGCTGACAAACTCATTATAGAGGTACAGTATAAACTCAAAATCATTTTTGTCCTGCTTTGCCATGCTTTCAAACTATTTTGTATCATTTCAATTTCGCAGATTCTCGATTGGCTATCTGCATCCTGTAACTTGATTTATAAGGCTGTCGCTGTTTGGGCAACAGCCTTTGCTTTATCTGCCTTTCTAGTTAAGGTTAAGGATTTCAGCGCCATCTGCCTGAAAAGCCGTGCAGAGCTCAAAAGCCTTTTGGCTTTTCCCCTGCGCTGTACCGCCCATTACGATGGACTGCAGTTTAGCCTCGCTGTCTTTGTAATTTCTCATATTCTGGAAGTAGCGTAGGATAAGCACCTGATGCCTTATCATATCACTATGACAGGTTTTCCTGAACTCTCCCCCGAACCGTACGTACATGTCTCCATGTAT
>NZ_JAVFVS010000012.1 GCF_030929605.1 Flavobacterium sp. LHD-80 | reverse complement strand
GTTGCCAATGCGGACAATCCGGCATCGGTAACACAATCAGCAACGGCTCAGACGATCATTACAGCAATCAGCAACGATACCAGAAACGGACAGCCGTTTACGGCATCGGAAGTAAAAATCAGAACAACAGTTCAAGATCCATCAGGCTATCTGACATTGGATCCGACGACTGGAATTGTGACCCTTGGCGCGAATGCTCCAGCTGGAACTTATACTCTGACATATTCGATCTGCGACAATACCAATGCATCGAACTGCTCGACTGCTGCAGTTACCTTGACGGTAAATGCTCCGGTTGTGATTCCTGTAATCGATGCGGTAACTGAAACCACGACAGCAATCAACAGCAACAACGGCGGAACGACAATTTCGCTTACGGCAAACGATACGCTGAACGGAACTCCGGCAACAGTAGGAACAGGCGCAGGGCAGGTAGGATTCACACTAGTAAGCACGCTTCCGGCAGGCCTTACGCTGAATGCAGACAAAACGATAACTGTAGCTCCAGGCACAGCATCAGGAAGCTACGAAGTAGAATACACGATCTGCGACAACGACCATGCACTCAACTGCGATACGGTGAAGAGTTATGTTCAGGTTGTGGGAGATATACTTGTTGCCAATGCGGACAATCCGGCATCGGTAACACAATCAGCAACGGCCCAGACGATCATTACAGCAATCAGCAACGATACCAGAAACGGACAGCCGTTTACGGCATCGGAAGTAAAAATCAGAACAACAGTTCAAGATCCATCAGGCTATCTGACATTGGATCCGACGACTGGAATTGTGACGCTTGGCGCGAATGCTCCAGCTGGAACTTATGCTCTGACGTATTCGATCTGCGACAATACCAATGCATCGAACTGCTCGACGGCGACAGTTGCCTTGACGGTAAATGCTCCAGTTGTGATTCCTGTAATCGACGCAGTGACCGAAACCACGACAGCGATCAACAGCAACAGCGGCGGAACGACAATTTCGCTTACGGCAAACGATACGCTGAACGGAACTCCGGTTGCAGTGGGAATAGGCGCAGGGCAGGTAGGATTCACACTAGTAAGCACGCTTCCGGCAGGACTTACGCTGAATGCAGACAAAACGATAACAGTAGCTCCGGGCACAGCATCAGGAAGCTACGAAGTGGAATACACGATCTGCGACAACGACCATGCGCTGAACTGCGATACGGTGAAGAGTTATGTTCACGTTGTGGGAGATATACTTGTTGCCAATGCGGACAATCCGGCATCGGTAACACAATCAACAACGGCTCAGACGATCATTACAGCAATCAGCAACGATACCAGAAACGGACAGCCGTTTACGGCATCGGAAGTAAAAATCAGAACAACAGTTCAAGATCCATCAGGCTATCTGACATTGGATCCGACGACTGGAATTGTGACGCTTGGCGCGAATGCTCCAGCTGGAACTTATGCTCTGACATATTCGATCTGCGACAATACCAATGCATCGAACTGCTCGACGGCGACAGTTGCCTTGACGGTAAATGCTCCAGTTGTGATTCCTGTAATCGACGCGGTTACCGAAACCACGACAGCGATCAACAGCAACAGCGGCGGAACGACAATTTCGCTTACGGCAAACGATACGCTTAACGGAACTCCGGCAACAGTAGGAACAGGCGCAGGCGAAGTGACTTTCACATTGGTAAGCACGCTTCCGGCAGGACTTACTTTGAATGCAGACAAAACGATAACAGTAGCTCCGGGCACAGCCTCAGGAAGCTATGAAGTGGAATACACGATCTGCGACAACGACCATGCGCTGAACTGCGATACGGTTAAGAGTTATATCCAGGTTGTGGGCGATGTATTAGTATTGAAAGATGATTTAGCAGGTCCAATTGCTGGAGTTAATCATGCAGTAACTGTTATAAATGTTTTAGGAAATGATACTAAAAACGGATTGCCAATTGTGGCTTCTGATGTAAATCTTTCTGTAACTATTGCAGATCCAGCAGGATATTTAACATTAAATCCAGACGGAACAATAGTATTAAAAGAAAATGCACCAGCAGGAACTTACGAGCTTACTTATCAAGTATGTGAAAAAAATACAACAAATTGCGCAACAGCAACTGTGAAAGTTACCGTTGTTCTTCCAACAATGACTATAACTGCAAATAGTTATTGCTCTAATGATGTTCCTTATGTATCCTACAATGTAACGCCAGATAATTTTACAACAAGTAATCTATTGACTGTAAAATGGATTGATAGTGCCAACAATGTTGTAGCAACTCAAACTAACTTGCCATTAAGCGGAAATATTTTATGGCCTGGAGCTATTGTAGACAGCAACGGAATTGGAGTCGACTGGCCAGGATGGTTATTGACAAATGGTCAATGGATAGAAGGGGCAGATGGATTTGAAAAAACGAGAACAGGTGTTACAATAGAGTTTTCATTAAATCCGACAGTGAGTATAGCGGTAAGTTATCCTCCGGCAACACCACAATGTAATGCAAGACCAACATTTGAAATCAAAGCAAATAATGATAGTGCAGGACCAATTGATGCTAAAAAAGGCATTAGTACAGCATTGAATATATTTAATAATGACCGTTTGAACGGAACAGCGCCAGATCAAACAGCTGTTGTTTTAAGCACTATAGTTGCAAATCCTAATTTGATTTTAAATGCAGATGGTTCTGTTGATGTTAAATCAGGAACACCATCAGGAACGTATCAATTGACTTATCAAATTTGTGAAGCTACGAATGCATCAAATTGCAGTCAGGCAGTTGTAAATGTTACTGTTGTGAATTCTGATGATCCAGCACCAGCACCACAGATTATCACAAAAGATGATCCGCAAGTAAGTGTTGATGGAATTAATGGACAGCTTGAGTTTATTAATATTTTAGACAACGACTTGTTGAATGGTTTGCCAATTGATCCAGCAAATGTTGTGATTTCTAATACACCTAAGAGCCCGTATTTTGAATTTAATGCAGACGGAACAGTAAATGTAAAACCAAATACACCGGGTGGAAGTTATGCTTTAGTATATCAAATATGTGAAAAAGCAAATTCAACAAATTGCAGTTCAGCAACATTAAATGTTTTTGTTGAAGTTCCAAATATTGCGATTATCAAAACAGCAGTGTTTAATGATGAAAACGGCAATGGATTCGCAAATGCTGGAGAAACAATCACCTATAAGTTTAAAGTAACCAATACAGGTAATGTTGCGCTAACAAAAATAACGGTTAAAGATCCTTTGCCGGGAGTTGTAGTTTCAGGCGCAACACTTGACTTAGCAGTAGGTGAGGCTAATGAAAACAATTTTACAGCACAGTATAAAATCACGCAAAACGATATTATTCTTGGTACTGTAAGTAATCAGGCAACTGCAATTGGTTTTAGTATAAGAGGAGTTGATGTTGAAGATAAATCAGATGATGCAAGCAATACAGGAGATAATCCAACCGTATTGAGCCTTAACGGTTGTCAAATCAAAGTGCTGAATGCTTTTTCTCCAAATGGAGATTCTAAAAATGCAAGATTCTATATTCAAGGAATAGAATGTTATCCTGAAAATACAGTTGAAATTTATAATCGTTGGGGAGTATTGGTATTTGATACCGATCATTATAACAATCAAGATCGCGTTTTTGTTGGAGTTTCAGCAGGACGAGCGACTATAAAAGAATCAGATGGATTGCCGGTTGGAACCTATTTCTATGTCTTAAAATATAAAGATAGTGACTCAAATCCTCATGAGCAATCAGGTTACTTGTATCTTAATAAATAAAAAATGATAAACGGCTTGACTTTTAGCCAAGCCGTTTTAAAAGCTTAATAAATGAAAAAGTTAATTTTAATTTTCATGTTTTTTTCAGTAGTGTGCTCCGCTCAGCAAGATGCGCAGTATACACAATACATGTACAATACAATTTCTGTGAATCCGGCGTATGCGGGTTCGCGAGGCGTATTAAATGTATTTGGATTGTATCGTACACAATGGATCGGACTTGATGGCGCACCAGAAACAAGTACTTTTTCTGTAAACACACCTATAGATAATACTAAATTAGGATTAGGCGTTTCTTTGGTTAATGACAAAATTGGTCCAACTGTTGAAAATACATTGTCAGCTGATTTGTCTTATAGTATTCCAACTTCTGATTCGTTTAAACTTTCTTTCGGAATAAAAGCTACAGCCAATTTATTTAATCTAGATGTAACCAAACTGAGTTTTGAAGATCAAGGCGATGAACAGTTTCAGGATTTAGATAATAAATTCACACCAAATATAGGAGCAGGTGTTTACTGGCATTCTGATCGTGCTTATTTAGGATTCTCAGTTCCTAATTTCATCGAAACAAATCGTTACGACGATAATAATACTGCCATTTTCAAAGAAAAAATTAATTACTATTTAATGGCGGGTTATGTATTTAATCTAGACAAATTAGAATATATCCGTTTCAAACCAGCAATATTGACTAAAATGGTTCAGGGCGCTCCTTTACAGGTTGATGTTTCTGGTAACTTTATGTTTTATGACAAATTTGTTGTTGGTCTTGCTTATCGATGGAGCGCATCAGTAAGTGCAATGGCTGGATTTCAAGTTTCAAAAGGTCTATATGTTGGTTATGGATACGATCACGAAACCACCGATTTAAGACGATACAACTCGGGATCTCATGAAATTTTCCTTCGTTTTGAGTTTTTCAATAGTTTTAACAAAATGATCTCTCCACGATTCTTCTAATTATTACCTGCTATGAGAATTAAAAATTTAAGTTTTTCTGTTTTGTTTATGTGCCTTTTTTTCAATGCAAATGCACAAACAGCAAATACAAGTTCCGCAGATAAAAAGTACGACGATTATGCTTATGCCGATGCTATAAAAGCGTACGAAAGCCTTATAGATAAAGGTGTTAAAGATGAAAAAATAGTGCAAAGACTTGGAAATTCGTATTATTTTATTGGCGAATTGCCATCGGCGCTTCAATGGTATAAAGAGCTGTTTGCATTAAATGAAGAGCAGGAACCAGAATATTTGTATCGATATGCTCAGTGCTTAAAAGCATCAGGAAATTATCGTAAGGCCGATGAAGTTTTAGAAAAATTCAACTTAAAAGCCGGTTCAGAAAAAAGAGCTTCATTGATTAGAGATGATAAAAATTATTTGGAGCAGATAAAATTAAATTCGGGACGATATGAAGTTGCCGATTCGGGAATAAATTCACCTTATTCTGATTATGGAAGTGTTATTTACGATAAAAGAATTGTCTTTACTTCGGCCAGAGATACAGGCGGAATTGCAAAAACGAGTTTTAAATGGACAAACAAATCTTTTTCGAAATTATATATTGCTAATTTAATGCCAGACGGAAGTGTTGGCAAGCCAAAATTATTTCGTAAAAACCAAAAATCAAGATTCAACGAGTCAACTCCGGTTTTTACAAAAGATGGCCGAACAATGTATTTTACCAGAAATAATTTTACTGACGGAAAAAGAGGAAGCAATGACAAACAAGTAACGCTTTTAAAACTCTATAAATCTGAGCTTGTTAATGATGTTTGGGAAGAGGCAAAAGAACTCCCTTTTAATAGCGATCAATATAGCACGGCGCATCCTACTTTGAGTATAGATGAAAAAACTTTGTATTTTGCATCAGATATGCCGGGAACTTTAGGACAGTCAGATTTGTTTAAAGTTGCCATAAATGCAGACGGAACTTTTGGCCAGCCTCAAAATTTAGGTCCGGTAATTAATACAGAAGGAAGAGAAACTTTTCCTTTTATCTCAGGCGAAAACGAGCTTTATTTTGCTTCTGATGGACGTCCTGGATTGGGCGGACTTGACATTTTTGTCACAAAAATAAATGCTGATGGTACAATTGAAGATGATGTACAAAATGTGGGCGAACCTGTAAACGGTAAACAAGATGATTTTGCATTTACAATTGACAGTAAAAACAGAAACGGATTTTTTTCTTCCAATAGAGAAAACGGACACGGTTTAGATGATGTTTATCGTTTTGCTGAAACCAAAAGATTGGTTTGCGAGCAGGATTTAATGGGAACAATTTCTGATGCCGAATCAAATGAAGTTTTATCAAATGTAAGTTTAACTTTATTTGATGAAAATTTTAATCCTCTTTCGACAATTGTTACAGATGAAAAAGGAAATTATATTTTTCCAAAGATTAAATGCGGTAAAAAATATTCAATACGAGCTTCAAAAAGTGATTACGGAATAAAAGATATTTCGACAACAGTTAAGAAAGCAAATGGAAAAACAACTTTGGATTTTACAATGCAAAAAATATTCAAACCATTAGCATCTAAAGCAATCGAAATCAAAAAAACAACAGTAAATCCAGTTAAACTCGGACCAATAAAAATTGGAACAGATTTAGCGAAATTGCTTCATATTCCAATGAACTTTTTTGATTTAGGAAAAGCCACTATCAAAAAAACATCAGAAAAGGATTTGCAAAAAGTTGTCGACATTTTGAATCAGTATCCAAATATAAAATTAGATATACGTTCGCATACAGACAGCCGTTCATCATCAGAAAGTAATCAAATTTTATCAGATAAAAGAGCACAGTCAACTAAAGATTGGCTTATCAGCAAAGGAATTGATGGTAGCCGATTATCAGCAAAAGGTTATGGTGAAACAAAATTAATAAACAGATGTGCTGACGGAGTAAAATGTACCGAAAAAGAACATCAGCAAAACAGACGAAGTGAATTTATCATCGTAGGTTTATAAAAAGATAATAATTAAAAAAGAAGCTCTTTTCAAGTTATGAAAAGAGCTTCTTTTTTGTAAAAACTTTGAAATCGTTAAAAAATCAAATTTTTCACAAAAAACTTCTTCAATTGATTTCATTCTTTGTTGAATAATTTTGAAAAATCGAAATGTGTTGTATTTTGTTTAAAATGAATGAATTAGGTTTTTAAAAAGTAAATTTTAGTAACAAGTTTTATCATTTTTTATTTAACTTTATAAAACTAAATTTTTTCAGATATGACTGTAAATCAAATACTAAACGCAAAAGGGAGAAATGTTTTTTCAGTACTTTCATCTACAACGGTATATGAAGCATTGAAAGTAATGGGTGAAAAAAACATAGGAGCCATCCTTGTAATTGATGGAACCGACCTTAAAGGAATATTGTCTGAAAGAGATTATGCCCGAAAAATTGTTTTAAAAGACAAATCGTCAAAAGAAACATTTGTGCATGAAATTATGGAAAGCAATGTTTTCTCCGTAAATCTTTCAAATAATATTGAAGATTGTATGGAGCTGATGAGCACAAAAAGAATTAGACATTTACCTGTTTTAGAAGACGGAACTGTAGTTGGAATTATCTCCATCAGCGATGTTGTAAAGGCAATTATCGAAATTCAGAAAGACACAATAAATCATCTAAATTCTTATATTTCGCAATAAAGAAAACCTGAAAAATATACTTTTAAAAATAGTCCTGATTTTGATGGACTATTTTTTTTTGAGGCTATAAATTGTTATTTTAACAAAAGAAAGCACTAAAAACACCCCATTTTAAACTAAGACTTATATCTTTGTAAGCTAGAATAAAAGCTAAAAATAATGAACAAAGAGAGTAAAAGAAGAGAAGCGCTGCTGTATCACTCAGAGCCGACTCCAGGAAAAATTCAGGTAGTTCCAACAAAAAAATACGCAACGCAGAGAGACTTATCGCTGGCTTATTCGCCAGGTGTTGCAGAGCCATGTTTAGATATTGCAGCAAACGTTGAAGACGTTTATAAATACACAGCAAAAGGAAATTTAGTAGCTGTAATTTCAAATGGTACTGCGGTTTTAGGACTTGGAGACATTGGTCCTGAAGCTTCAAAACCAGTAATGGAAGGAAAAGGTTTATTATTCAAAATATTTTCTGATATTGATGTTTTTGATATCGAAGTTGATACAAAAAATGTAGAAGAATTTATCCAAACTGTAAAAAATATCGCTCCAACTTTTGGAGGTATTAATCTTGAAGATATTAAAGCGCCAGAATCTTTCGAAATTGAAAGAAGATTGGTTGAGGAATTAGATATTCCGGTAATGCACGATGATCAGCACGGTACGGCAATCATTTCATCAGCGGCATTAATTAATGCACTTGAATTAGCAGGAAAAAAAGCAGAAGATGTTAAAGTTGTAGTTTCAGGAGCAGGTTCGGCTGCAATTGCTTGTACAGATTTATATGTTTTATTAGGTGTAAAAGTTGAGAATATTTTAATGTACAACAGTAAAGGACTTTTAACAAAAGATAATCCTTCACTTTCAGAATTACAATTAAAATATGCAATTGATGGTCCTAAAATTGAATTAGCTGAAGCTGTAAAAGGTGCTGATGTTTTCATCGGACTTTCTTCAGGAGATATTCTTTCACCTGAAATGTTATTGACAATGAAAGAGAATCCGATTGTTTTTGCAATGGCAAATCCAAATCCGGAGATCGATTATAATTTAGCTGTAGAAACTCGTAAAGATGTTATTATGGCTACGGGACGTTCTGATTTTCCTAATCAGGTAAATAACGTTCTTGGTTTCCCATATATTTTTAGAGGTGCACTTGATGTTCGTGCTAAAAAGATTAATGAAGAAATGAAAATGGCGGCTGTAAAAGCTTTAGCTATTTTGGCAAAAGAACCAGTTCCAGAACAGGTTAACGTGGCTTATGGTGCAACAAAATTAGGTTTTGGTCAAGAATATATTATTCCTAAACCATTTGATCCACGATTGATTACAGTTGTAGCGCCTGCAGTTGCAAAAGCAGCAATGGAATCTGGGGTGGCAAAAAATCCTATTACGGATTGGGCCGCTTATGAAGATGTGCTTCGCGAACGTATGGGTAACGACAACAAAATGGTGCGTTTGATTACAAACCGTGCTAAATTAAACCCAAAACGAATTGTTTTTGCTGAAGCAGATCATTTAAATGTATTAAAAGCAGCACAAATTGTTTATGAAGATGGTATTGGTTTCCCTATTTTATTAGGAAACAGGGAAATTATATTAGAATTAAAAGCAGAATTAGGTTTTGATGCTGATCTTGAAATCATTGATCCTAAAACAAACGAAGAAGAAGGAAGACGTAATAGATTTGCAAATTCATACTGGGAAACAAGAGAACGCAGAGGTGTTTCATTACTTGATGCTCAAAAATTCATGCGCGAAAGAAACTATTTTGCAGCTATGATGGTAAACGAGGGAGAGGCAGATGCTGTTGTTACGGGGCACTCAAGAAGTTACCCAAGTGTTGTAAAACCAATGCTTCAGTTAATTGAAAAAGCGCCGGGAGCTTCACTTGTTGCAACTGCAAACATGATGCTTACAGCACGTGGTCCAATGTTTTTATCTGACACTGCAATCAATATTAATCCGTCTGCTCAAGATTTAATTAATATTGCATTGATGACTGCTAAAACTGCAAAAATGTTTGGTATTGAACCAGTTATTGCAATGGTTTCGTATTCAAACTTTGGATCATCAACACATCAAAATGCTTCAAAAGTAAGAGAAGCGGTTGCTTATCTGCATAAAAATCATCCTGAACTAATTGTAGATGGTGAAATCCAGGCAGATTTTGCTTTAAATTCTGAAATGCTTAAAGAAAAATTCCCTTTCTCTAAATTAGCAGGCAAAAAAGTAAATACACTGGTTTTCCCTAACTTAGAGTCAGCAAACATTACTTACAAGCTATTGAAGGAATTAAATAAAGCAGGTTCAATTGGTCCAATTATGATGGGACTTAACAAACCTGTGCATATTTTCCAATTAGGAGCAAGTGTTGAAGAAATGGTCAATATGGCTGCGATCGCGGTTATTGATGCTCAGGAAAAAGAAATTAAAAAAAATAAATTAGCACAATAGTCCATAAGTAAAAGGGAGGCAATAATTTGTCTTATTTTTATGTATATTTGGTACTATAAATTATATTTATGATAGCACATTTGCAAGGGAAATTAGTCGAAAAAAATCCCACAGAAGTTGTAATTGATTGTGGCGGAGTGGGTTATCATGTGAATATTTCTTTGCATACCTTTTCGCTGATTCCTAATGCTGATTTTATAAAATTGTATACGCATCTTCAAATTAAAGAAGATGCGCATACTTTATTTGGTTTCGCCGAGAAATCAGAGCGCGAAATATTCCGAATGTTATTGTCTGTTTCTGGTATTGGTGCCAATATTGCAAGAACAATGTTGTCTTCAATCGAGCCGAAACAAATTATAAACGCCATTGCATCTGGAGATGTGGGAGTTATTCAGTCAATTAAAGGAATTGGTAGCAAAACAGCGCAGCGAGTTATACTTGATTTAAAAGAAAAAGTGTTAAAGTTGTACGATTTAGACGAAGTTTCAGTAGTTCAAAACAATACAAATCGAGATGAAGCGTTATCTGCTTTGGAAGTTTTAGGATTTGTTCGAAAAGCTTCTGAAAAAGTAGTCGAAAAGATTGTCAAAGAAGATCCGGAAGCTACAGCAGAAACCATCATAAAAAAAGCATTAAAAAGCCTGTAACTCAACTAACATAAACCAATTGTATGCGTAAAATTTGTATTTTTTTACTGGTTTTATTTTGCGGTAATGTTTTGCGATCGCAAGTAAATCCGGCAGTTCAAGATACAACAAAAACTCAGTTTTCCGTCGGGAAAGTAGAGTTGAAAGATCCGCCAAGCATACTTTCGGCATACAAATACGATCCAATTTCAGATCGTTATATTTATTCCAATTCAGTTGATGGTTTCCCTGTCAATTATCCAATTATTTTAACACCTAAAGAGTATGAAGATTTGGTTCTGAAAGAATCTCGAAGAGAGTATTTCAGAAAAAAAGCGGATGCAATTGATGGTAAAAAAGCGGGAAGCGAAGAGGCTAAAAAGAATTTATTGCCAAGATATTATGTTAATTCAAGTTTTTTTGAAAGCATTTTTGGTAGCAATACAATCGATGTAAAGCCCACAGGTTCTGTTGAAATGGACTTGGGAATTCGATACACGAAACAAGATAATCCTTCATTTTCGCCAAGAAATAGATCAAGCCTTACATTCGATTTTGATCAACGTATCAGCATGAGTTTAATGGGGAAAGTGGGAACAAGATTAGAGGTAAATGCTAATTATGATACCCAGTCCACATTTGCGTTCCAGAATTTATTTAAACTTGCCTACACGCCTTCAGAAGATGATATTATCCAGAAAGTTGAAGTAGGTAATGTGAGTATGCCATTGAATAGTACATTGATACGCGGTGCACAGAGTTTATTTGGTGTAAAAACACAATTGCAATTTGGAAAAACGACCGTTACAGGAGTTTTCTCTGAACAAAAATCACAAACAAAGAGTGTTGTAGCCGAAGGTGGTGGTACAGTTCAAAATTTTGATTTGTACGCATTGGACTATGATAATGACAGGCACTTTTTCTTATCACAGTTCTTTAGAGACAAATATGATGCTTCGTTAAAAAGTTACCCCGTTATTGATAGCCGTGTTCAGGTAACACGAATAGAGGTTTGGGTAACCAATAAACAAAATAGAGTAAGCACAACCAGCAATAATCTTCGTAATGTTATCGCACTTCAGGATTTAGGTGAAGGGCCTCTTAGTGATGTTCCTGATAATCAAGTGGTCGTTATTAGTAACACAACAGGATTCTTTAATACTACTAAACCTGTCGATTCGCCTTCTGATAACGAAAATAATGCTTATGATCCTGCAGCAATTGGTCAGCCGGGATCATTTTTAAATTCGAATATTAGAGAAATCGTTACAGCAAAATCTGGATTTAATAATGCAAATGTTAACGAAGGAACTGATTACTCAATATTAGAAAATGCTCGTAAATTAACTACAAACGAATTTACTTTCAATCCGCAATTAGGATATATATCGTTACAACAGCGTCTTGCAAATGATGAGATCTTAGCTGTTGCCTATGAATATACAGAAGGAGGAAAGGTATATCAAGTGGGAGAATTTGGAAGCGATGGTGTTGATGCAACGGTTGTTACAGGAAATAATAATGCAAATCAGGCTATTATTACACAAAGTTTGATTTTGAAAATGCTTAAAAGCAATTTGACAAACGTGCAGAATCCGGTTTGGAACTTGATGATGAAAAACGTTTATCAAATTCCGCAGGCATACCAAATCAAACAAGATGATTTCAGAATGAACATCTTGTATACAGATCCTTCTCCTATAAATTATATTACTCCGGTTACAGGATCTTCTTTTCCATCAAATCCAACGCCTGACAATAAAGTAGATCAGACACCTTTATTGAATGTCTTTAATTTAGATAGATTGAATTATAACAATGACCCGCAGACGGGTGGTGATGGTTTCTTCGATTATCTCCAGGGGATTACAGTTGATGCTCAAAACGGACGAATTATTTTTACAACCAAAGAGCCTTTTGGAGAATTAATATTTAAAAAATTACAAAATTCAGGTTCGGCAGAAAATTATAATGATCCAAGTACTTATAATGCAAACCAGCAGAAGTATGTATTTAGAAACATGTATCGCAATACACAATCTGGAGCTTTGCAGGATAGTGACAAGAATAAATTTATGCTGAGAGGAAAATATAAATCTTCAGGAAGCAACGGAATCCCTATTGGAGCTTTCAACGTGCCTCAAGGTTCTGTTGTGGTTATGGCTGCCGGACGAAGATTAGTTGAAGGTATTGATTATAGTGTTGATTATCAATTGGGTAGAGTTCAAATTTTAGATCCTTCTCTTCAAGCTTCAAATACGCCAATTGAGGTTTCGTTAGAAAATAACTCAATTTTTGGACAACAGACACGAAGATTTATTGGATTTAATGTTGAACATAAAATTTCAGAAAAATTTGTAGTTGGCGGTACTTATTTGAAAATGACCGAAAAACCATTTACTCAAAAATCAAGCTACGGTCAGGAATCTGTAAACAATACAATTTTCGGATTTAATGGTAATTATGCGACCGAAGTCCCATTTTTTACAAGGTTGGTAAATAAACTTCCAAACATTGATACAGATGTTCCATCAAATCTTTCTGTTCGAGGTGAAGTTGCTTTTTTAAAACCTGATGCTCCAAAAGCAAGTGATTTTGAAGGTGAAGCAACTATTTATGTAGATGATTTTGAAGGTTCGCAGTCGACTATCGATATGAGATCTGCATATGCGTGGAGTCTAGCTTCAACGCCATTTGTAAATTCAATAAATGACAATACATTTAATGCCAATTCTAGTACATTAGAATATGGGTATAAAAGAGCAAAATTAGCTTGGTACACAATTGATCCAGTTTTTTATTCGTCAAAACCAGATGGTATTTCAAATGATGATTTGTCATTAAATACAACTCGAAGAATCTACAGTAAAGAGTTATACCCTAATACAGATATTGCTCAAGGTCAGATTCAGGTAATCAATACGCTTGATTTAACATATTTTCCATCAGACAGAGGCCCTTATAACAATAATCCGAGTTTTGGTTCGAGTGCACCTACTTCAAATTTTGGGGGAATCATGCGTTCGCTGAATTCTACCAATTTTGAACAAGGAAATGTTGAATATATTCAGTTTTGGGTATTAGATCCTTATGTTGGAAATGGTGAAGCTCCGGCAAATAATACAGGAAAAATTTATTTCAATTTAGGTGAAATCTCAGAAGATGTTTTAAAAGACGGAAGAAAGCAATATGAAAATGGTTTAGGCCCAGATCAAGTAATGGTAAATCCACAACCTATTTGGGGAGATGTGCCGGCTTCTCAATCTTTGATTTATGCATTTGATACAAATCCAGATAATCGAAAAAATCAAGACGTTGGTTTAGATGGTTTGCCAGATGCTAAAGAAGGTTCTGTTTATACTAATTATGCAGCAGAAGAAGATCCTGCGGCGGATAATTACAAATATTATTTGAATACTACAGGAGGAGTTTTAGATCGCTACAAAAGATACAATGGAACTGAAAACAACTCTGCAGTAAGTATCGATGATCCTAATCGTGGTTCGACAACACTTCCTGATGTAGAAGATATTAATCGTGACAACACCATGAGTACGATTAATGCTTACTATGAATATAGTGTCGATTTGAAACCAGGAATGCAGGTTGGATCAAATTATATTACTGATATTCGTGAAGTGACCAATGTTGAATTACCAAATGGAGGAACCACAACTGCAAGATGGATTCAGTTCAAGATTCCCGTTGCAAAACCTCAAAATACAATTGGAAACATAACTGATTTTAGATCTATTCGTTTCTTGCGTATGTTCATGACAGGATTCAATGATCAAATGACAGTTCGTTTTGGAGCTTTAGACCTAGTTCGTGGTGAATGGAGAAGATACACAGGGACGCTTGACGCAAACGATCCAAATCCAGATGACGATGGAGTTCAGTTTGATGTTGCGGCAGTTAACATTCAAGAAAATAGTACTAAATGTCCGGTAAATTATGTTATTCCGCCGGGTGTTCAAAGAGAGCAATTATATAATAATAATACGATTATCAATCAAAACGAGCAGGCTTTAGCGGTTCGAATTGGTGGAACAGGATTGCAGTATCAGGATTCGAGAGCGGTTTTCAAGAACGTAAGTGTTGATATGCGTCAGTACAAAAAACTGAAAATGTTTTTGCATGCTGAATCACTTCCAAATGAAACGAATTTGTTGGATAACGAAATGGTTGGTTTTATTCGTTTTGGTAATGATTTTACACAAAACTACTACCAAGTCGAAATTCCGTTAAAAGTTACACAAACAGGAGGATCGTGTACAATAGCTCCGGACTTAGTTTGGATGGAGGAAAATAATATTGATTTGGCACTCGAGTTATTGACCCGAATGAAAATCAAAGCCATGCCTTTAGATATTAATTCTCCTAAAAGGGATATTAATGGAGTGTATTATCCTGATGATGATCCCGATTTGATTTCGAGCGGAGGTGATGGTGACAGTAAATTAAAACTGGGTATTAAAGGAAATCCAAATTTTGGTTTGGTTCGAAATTTAATGGTCGGAGTAAAAAGCAGGGCTGATCATAAAGATATAAAAGGAGAAGTTTGGTTCAATGAACTTCGTATGTCAGATTTAGATAATAAAGGCGGAATGGCGGCATTGTTGAATATTGACACCAATATGGCCGATTTTGCTACTGTATCAGCAACCGGAAGAAAAAGTACAATTGGATTTGGATCACTTGAACAGGGCGCGAACGAACGAGATCGTGAAGATATTCAGCAATATAATATTGTTACAAACTTGAATTTAGGACAATTAATGCCTCATAAATGGGGAATTAATTTGCCTTTCAATTACGCTATAGGCGAGGAAGTTATTACACCAGAATATGATCCATTTAATCAAGATATAAAATTAGATCAGCTGATAAAAGAAACAACTGATCCGGCAGAAAAAGATAATATTAGAACCCGTGCAGTAGATTATACGAAGCGTAAAAGCATCAATTTTATCGGGGTTAGAAAAGAGAGAGCTGCGGAACAAAAACCACATGTTTATGATGTTGAAAATTTCACATTTTCACAATCGTATAATCAAGTGGCGCGTCATGATTATGAAGTCGAAGATTATCGTGATGAACAGTCAAATTCTGCTGTGAATTATGCGTATACATTTCAGACAAAAGAAGTTGTGCCTTTCAAGCAGACCAAATTCATGAAAAAAAGTGATTATTGGAAAATGCTGAGCGATTTTAATTTTAATTATCTGCCTTCGAATATTACTTTCAATACAAATATTTTAAGACAAAGCAACCGTCAGCAATACAGACTTGTTGAGGTTGAAGGAATTGGACTTGATCCACTTTACAGACGAAATTTTGCCTTTAATTATCAATATGGTTTTGGTTTTAATGTAACTAAATCTTTGAAATTAAATTATACAGCGGCGTCAAATAATATTGTGAAAAATTATTTGAATGCTGATAATACGCCAAAAGAAGATTTTAATATTTGGGATGATTATTTTGACTTGGGAACTCCAAATCAGCATATACAACAATTGATACTGAATTATGAAATTCCGATCAATAAAATTCCAGTTTTAAGTTTTGTAAAAGCGGCGTATACCTATACTGCCGATTATAGTTGGCAACGTTCGTCTACAGCTTTATCTCAATTTACTGCTGCTGATGGAATTACATATAATTTAGGAAATACAATTCAAAATGCAAATTCAAATACGTTGAGTTCAACATTTGAAATGAATAAGTTGTATAAGTATTTAGGTTTAACGCCTGGGGGAAAAACAACTGCGAAACCGAAACCAACCGCGCCACCAAAACCAGGAGAAAAAATTGTAAATACAACTGCAAAACCAGTAGTGAATAACAGTCCGTTTTATGATGGTTTAATAGGTGTTTTGACAAGTTTGAAAGATGTAAAAGTTAATTATACTAAAAACAGCGGAACAGTTTTGCCAGGATATACACCAAGCGTTGGTTTCTTTGGTACTGCAAAACCATCTTTAGGATTTATTTTTGGAAGTCAGGACGATGTTCGTTATGAAGCGGCAAAAAATGGCTGGTTGACTAATTATGACAATTTCAATCAAAACTTTACGCAGGTTACAAATAAGATTTTAAAAGTTACTGCGAATATCATCCCGTTTTCTGATCTGACAATTGATTTGGCTATGGATCGTACGTATTCTAGAAACTCATCGGAACAATATAGCGTTGTAAATGGTGACTATACGCCGTTATCACCTTATACATACGGAATGTTTTCAATCTCAACTGTATTGATTAAAACATCTTTTTCGACTAGTAATGAAATTGAATCAGCGGCATTTGATGATTTTAGAAATAATCGTTTGGTAATTGCCAATCGATTGGCTGAAGAACATTATGGAGCTGGAGCAGTAATACCAAGATACGGAGATGCAAATAATCCGATTCCTGCACCTGGAGATGCAAATTATGCGGTTTATAGTGCCAATGTTGGATATCCAATTGGTTTTACAAAAAGCAATCAAGCTGTTTTATTACCGTCATTTTTGGCAGCTTATTCAGGTGGAAATGCTTCAAGCAGTTCGACAGATATTTTTAGAAGTTTTCCAATTCCAAACTGGAGTATAAGATACAATGGTTTGATGCGTTATAAATTTTTTAAAGATAAATTTAGACGTTTCTCATTGCAACACAATTACAGAGCGTCTTATACAGTAAATCAGTATAGATCAAATTTTGATTATTACGAAACTCCAGGTGGACAAGATGTGAATACAAACTTCTACAACCAAACGGTAATGTCGAATGTCAATTTAGTGGAGCAGTTCAGCCCGCTAATAAAGGTAGATTTTGAGCTGAAGAGTTCTTTCCGACTCTTGACCGAAATTAAGAGAGATAGAGCATTATCGATGAGTTTTGATAACAACTTGCTTACTGAGGTAAAAGGTATTGAATATGTTGTTGGAATGGGGTATCGCTTTAAGGACGTTATCTTTTCATCGCGATTGGCTGATAACCCAACAGGAATTATAAAAAGTGATATTAATATAAAAGCTGATTTTTCATATAGAAATAACCAAACATTAGTTCGTTATTTAGATTATGATAATAACCAGCTTGCGGCAGGTCAAAATATTTGGGCATTAAAATTAACAGCAGATTATGCATTCAGCAAAAACTTGACTGCTATATTTTATTATGATCATTCATTTTCAAAAGCAGTTATTTCGACTTCGTTCCCGCTTACAAATATTAGATCAGGATTTACACTCAGATATAATTTCGGAAATTAAATTTAGAATTCTGAACTAAATTTTATTAGAAGATTATTACATTTGTGACTTATTTATTAAATTATCAATTTTCAAACATACTATTATGAGCATACCAGCAAATTTAAAGTACACAAAAGATCACGAATGGGTTAGCATCGAAGGAGATGTTGCGACTGTAGGAATTACTCATTTTGCACAAAAAGAGTTAGGGGATATCGTGTATGTTGAGGTAGAAACTTTAGATCAGACATTAGATAAAGATGAGGTTTTTGGAACAGTTGAAGCTGTTAAAACGGTTTCAGATTTATTCTTGCCTTTAACAGGAGAAATTATTGCTTTCAATGATAGTTTAGAAAGTGCTCCTGAAACTGTAAACTCTGATCCTTATGGAGCAGGTTGGATGATCAAAATAAAAATTGCTGATGCATCAGAAATAGATTCATTATTGTCTGACGCAGCTTACAAACAACTTATCGGTGCCTAAACAACTTCTTTTAATTTGGGCAATTATCTGCTCAGGAATCATTACGTATTTTTGTTTGACAAATTCAAGTAATATTCCGGCATTTAATTTTCCGAGCATAGATAAAATTGTTCATTTTTGTTTTCACTTCGGATTTACAATTTCGTGGATTTTGTTTTTCAAAAAAGAACTCAAAGGTCAGCATGCAAATGATTATAAAGCGTATCTGATTTCGTTTATATTTTCTGTTTTTTTTGGAATTACAATCGAAATTCTGCAAGGAATCTTAACAGCAACAAGAACTCCTGATGTAACAGATGTTTTAGCAAATACGATTGGTGCAACCGCCGGCGTCTTTTCAGCTATAGGATTTAGGAAACAGATCGACAAAATAATAGGAATATGATTACCCACTTCGGTGGGTTTTTTATTATCCTAAAATGAAGCTTTATAAATAGTGCTTTTTTTTGAATTTAAAATGTATTTTTGTGCCGATCTGATATAATTATAAATCATGAACATTAAGCAATACCTTGATTCAACGTATCTTAAAACTGCTTCGCAAGCCGGACTTTCGGAAGCGGAAAATGATTTTGTTGTGAAAAAAGCAATTGAGGAAGCAATTGCAGAGGGCTTTAAATTGATTATGATTCGGCCAGAAAATGTCAGCTTGGCAAAAAAAATGATTTTGAAAGCTAATTCGGCTTTACTGGTTGGAACGGTCATTGATTTTCCAGAAGGTAAATCAGAATTAGAGATCAAAATTAAAGAAGCAAATGAAGTCATTGAAAATGGAGCTGACGATTTAGATTTTGTCTGTAATTATGAAGCTTTCAAAAATGGAGATATTGCGTTGGTCAAAAATGAAATTTTAATAGGAACGCAAATTGGTTTAGCACACAATAAAACTGTAAAATGGATTATTGAAACTGCTGCTTTAACCGATAAAGAAATTATTCAACTTTCGGCTTTAATTAAAAATGTTGTGATTTCTAATTTTAAAGAAGACGATTATGCATCTGTTTTTGTAAAATCATCAACAGGTTTTTTTAAAACGGAGAATGATGTGCCAAATGGAGCTACCGTTCCCGTAATTATTATTATGTTGGAAAATGCATCGCCATTGCCGGTTAAGGCAGCGGGTGGTGTCAGATCATATGAAGATGCAATAGAGATGATTCGTTTAGGAGTTAAACGTATCGGAACTTCAGCAGCAAAAGCAATTGCTAATGGAGAGAATACCCCAAATCAATATTAAATGAAAATCAAAATTTACGTAACAAATAAAAGTGCTTTATCTTTTGTTTTGCTGTTAACCTCCTTATTTACTTTTGCACAAGAAAATAATAATTCATCTGTTCAATCTGGATTTACAAGTGAACAATTTCCTGTTTTTGAGAATTGCCAAAATTTAGCCGATAAAAAATTAGAGAATTGCTTCTATAAAGAAGTTCAAGATTTTGTCTTTCAGAATTTTGAAGTGCCTGAAAATCTAAAACAATCTAATTATAAAGGTGAAGTAAAAGTCCTTTTTGAGGTAGATGCAACTGGTGCGTTTAAAGTGATTTATGTAAATACTTCAAACGAGGAGCTAGCTGCAGAAGCGAAACGTGTTTTTGGCAAATTTCCAAAAATAAAACCTTCGACTTATAACGGGAAACCGACCTATTCAAAATACACAATTAATATTAGTATTCCATTAAAAAGTGCTGATCAAATGGCGGCAGAAGCTTTGGCTGCATCTCAAATTTTAAAACCAGCTGAAAAACCTATGACAGAATTGGATAGCATTGTTTATAAAAAATACAATAATCCAGAATTTGAAAGTCATTTAAATATTCCTTTTTCACATAGTTATTATGCACAGTTTGATGGCGCAATGAATCAGGTCGGAAGTAATAGTCACACCTCTTCAAAACCCTATACATATGCTGAGGTTTCAAAATACTATAATTTGAAAGCAGTAAATGAGTCGCTTCAAAAAAATGTTTCGACTTGGTTGGGCAGAAAATGGTGGAATGAAAATTTAGTTCAGATTCAGGGAGAAGATTATTGGCTTGCTTTGAATCCGATTGTTGATTTGCAATTAGGAAAAGCTTCAGATCTTGATGCTTCTTATACGTATGTAAATACACGTGCGTTGAATTTTAGAGGAGGCTTAGGAAAACAAATAAACTTTACAACAACAATCTTTGAAAGCCAAGGCCGTTTTGCAGGATATTTTAATGATTATGCCGAATCGCTGAAGCCTTCAGGAGGAAATCCGGCGATTATTCCTGGAGTTGGTATTGCAAAACGCTTTAAAGAGGATGCGTATGATTTTCCTCTGGCAGAAGCGAATATCACGTATACACCGTATAAATTTTTTGATCTGCAATTAGGTTACGGTAGGAATTTTATTGGTGACGGTTATCGTTCATTGCTTGAAAGTGATGGAGCGAGTCCGTATCCGTATTTCAAGATTAATACAACTTTCTGGAAAATCAAATATACCAATACCTACATGTGGCTGAAAGATGTTCGTCCTGAAGTTACAGTTGATAAAACGTATGCCACAAAATTCATGGCCAATCATTATTTGAGCTGGAACGTTTCAAATAGATTGAATTTAGGTTTCTTTGAATCAGTGGTTTGGACGGATACCAATAATCGTGGGTTTGATGTCAATTTTGTGAATCCAATTATTTTTTATCGTACTGTTGAGTTTACTTCTTCTTCAAAAAGTGGTAATGCAATGCTTGGTATTACTGGAAAATATAAATGGAACAACAGTATAAACTTGTATTCGCAGTTTTTGATTGATGAATTTTCAGTTTCAGATGTAAAAGCTGGAGATAAAAGCTGGAAAAATAAATTTGGTTTTCAAATTGGAGGAAAATATTTCAATGCATTTAATGTAAAAGATCTTTTAGTGCAAGTTGAATACAATCATGTACGTCCTTATGTGTATTCGCACAGTGCTGTGATTACAAATTACGGGCATAATAATCAAAGCCTTGGGCATCAATGGGGAGGAAATTTTAATGAGCTTGTAATGATTGGACGTTATCATAAAGGACGTATTTTTGGTGATGCAAAATTTACTGTGGGAACAAGAGGATTAGATTTTAATACCGCTCAGGATACTTATAATTACGGTGGTGATATTTATAAAAGTTATGATGTAAAGCGCCCGTATGACAAAGGAGTTAAAGTTGGGCAAGGAAATAAAACAGATGTTTTTATTGCCGATATCCAAGGGGGATATTTGATAAACCCAATGACAAATCTGAAATTATATGGAAGTTTCATTTATAGAAACTTTGATCCTACTCAAGATACGGCTACAACTTTCAAGCAAAGTACGACTTGGTTTACCATAGGATTACGTTCAGATATTTTCAATTGGTATTTCGATTACTAGAATTTTTATAGGATTTTTCGAAATAATTGTGTTAAAGATTTGCAAGTCCTTATTTTGTAACGGTTTTATTGAAAAAAATCTAATTTTATAGTTCTTTATTCTACAATCTAATTTGTACATTTGCAGCACTCAAAAAAAATATACAAACAATAGAGGTTTGAACGCTACTAAAAATACAATTTCACTAAAATCAATATTTCTGGATTTCAAAGAGATTACAAAGGCTGGTTTGGCTATCAGTGTTTTGTTTTCTTCAATTGCCGGATATTTGCTAGGTGTAAACAACGAACACCCTTTTAAATGGAGTGTTCTGCTTGTTTTGTCTATTGGCGGTTACTGTATGGTTGGAGCTTCGAATGCATTTAATCAAGTAATTGAAAAAGACATCGATGCTTTAATGGATCGAACAAAAAATCGTCCAGTTCCTTCAGGACGTATGTCTCCAAAAATGGCTTTGTTTGTAGCAAGTCTGCTGACCATTATCGGAATCAGTTTGCTTTATACAATTAATGCTAAGTCAGCAATGTTTGCTGCAATCTCAATATTTTTATACACAAGTATCTATACGCCATTAAAAACGGTAACTTCATTATCTGTTTTTGTTGGAGCTTTTCCAGGTGCAATCCCGTTTATGTTAGGATGGGTTGCTGCAACTGGAGAATTCGGAATTGAAGCCGGAACTTTGTTTTTGATTCAGTTTTTCTGGCAGTTTCCTCATTTTTGGGCAATAGGCTGGTTTTTGTATGAAGATTATGAGAAAGCAGGGATCTTTATGCTTCCGACAGGAAAAAAAGATAAAGGAACCGCTCTGCAGGTTATTTTGTATACAATTTGGTTGATTATAGCATCATTACTTCCGGTATTGGGTTATACAGGACAATTGTTTATTTCGCCAATAGCTGCAGTTTTAGTGTTTTTGTTAGGTTTATGGATGTTGTTTTATGCAGTGAAATTATATCAGCTAAGAACAGCAAAATCGGCAAGAACCTTAATGCTGGTGAGTGTTTCATACATTTCACTGTTGCAGATTGTATTTATAGTAGATAAATTTTTAAGATAGTTATGGAAATGACAATTAAAGCAAGTGATGAACAATTAAGAAAATCAAAATCGGCAAAGCTGATTTTGTTATTCGCCATGGTTAGTATGACCATGATGTTTGCAGGACTTACAAGTGCATTTGTGGTTAGTAAATCAAGAGCCGACTGGTTGAAGGATTTTGAATTGCCAACGGCATTTTATTATAGTACAGCGGTAATTATTGGTTGCAGTATTACTTTTTATTTAGCTAAAAAAGCAATTCAGAAAGACAATAGAAGCGCTGTTACAGGTTTGCTTTTAGGAACTTTGGCTTTAGGAATTTTGTTTATAGTATTGCAATTTCAAGGATTTGGACAAATCGTTGAAAAGGGATATTATTTTACAGGACAAGGTAGTTCAATTACTACAACTTTTCTTTATGTTGTTACTGTAACACACCTATTGCACTTAGCTGGCGGATTAATTTCACTTTTAATTATAATTTATAATCATTTTAAACAAAAATACAATTCGACTCAAACTCTTGGTATAGAACTAGGTGCGATGTATTGGCACTTTTTGGATTTATTGTGGGTATATTTATTTTTATTTTTATATTTCTTTAAATAAGAAAAAAACGTAAATTTGGGAACTTTTTAACGAATATCTTTTATGGAAGCGACAGTTACTACTGCAAATAACAACGAAAAAACTTGGGGAGGCGGAGAGGATATCCAGCCATTAGGAGCAAGTTATGGTAAAATGATGATGTGGTTTTTTATCGTATCGGATGCCTTAACATTCTCTGGATTTCTTGCTGCTTATGGTTTTTCTAGATTTAAATTTATTGAAACTTGGCCTTTGGCTGACGAAGTGTTTACACACTTCCCATTTTTACATGGCGTTTCGGCTCCTATGTATTATGTAGCCTTAATGACTTTTATTTTGATTTTCTCATCTGTAACAATGGTTTTAGCTGTTGATGCTGGTCATCATTTGAAAAAAACAAAAGTTGCAATCTATATGTTCTTAACTATTATTGGAGGTTTAATTTTCGTTGGTTCTCAAGCTTGGGAATGGAAAAACTTCATTAAAGGAGAATATGGTGCAGTAGAAACGGCAGGTGGAAGTTTATTGCAGTTTGTTGATAAAGATGGTAAAAGAGTAGCTCTTGAAGCCTTTGCTGTGAAATTGCCAGAACAAAGAGAAGCTTTAACAAGAAGCCATGGAACTTGGTTTGTTGAAGATGCTGAAACACAGCCAACATATACTGTTGCTGAAGTTCAAGCTGGTTTTAAAGCGCATCCTGAATTGTTGATAAGAACAGAGCAGATTATTGAAAATAACGGAAAAAAGAGCAAGAAAGTTCTAACTAGAGCAGAATCTGAAACTCGTTTATCGACTGCAAAATATGTAGTTGAAGGAGCAAACCTAACTAGAAATGAGTACGGAAGTAAATTATTTGCTGATTTCTTCTTCTTCATTACTGGATTCCACGGATTCCACGTATTTTCTGGAGTTATCATTAATATCATTATTTTCTTTAATGTGTTGTTAGGAACTTACGAGAAAAGAAGAAGCTATGAAATGGTAGAGAAAGTTGGTTTATACTGGCACTTTGTCGATTTAGTTTGGGTATTCGTATTTACAGTTTTCTACTTAGTTTAATTTTAGATTTTAATTATTATGTCACACGAGCACGTATCAAATACAAAAAGAATCTGGTTTGTTTTTGCATTACTATCAGCAGTAACTACAGTAGAAGTTATTCTTGGTATCTATAAACCAGCATTTTTAGAAGGTAATCACTTTGTAGGTTTGAATCTATTGAATTGGGTTTTTTATATTCTAACATTATACAAAGCATATTATATTGTATGGGCATTTATGCACATGGAAGGTGAAAAAAGCAGCCTTAGATGGTCTGTTGTATCGCCAGTTATTTTCCTAGTTTTATATTTATTGTTTATTCTTTTGACAGAAGGACATTATATTTATGGGGTTTTTAAAGATTCTACTATTAAATGGAATTTTTAACATGATATTAATTCGAAAAGAAGCTCCGATTTGCGGAGCTTTTTTTATTTTTGTACCTCAATATTTGTCCGCATAAACAATGAAAAAAAATATAGTTCTCTTTGTACTTTTTGTTCTGCCTATCGTAGCTTATTTGTTTTTTGCATCTGGAGTAAACAGCTTTACTAAACTTCCTACTATAACACCTAAAATTGCCGACCTCGGCGATTGGAAATCTTTAAAAGGTGAAAAAGTAACTTTAAATAAAAAAATTACTATCCTTGGTTTTTCAGGTACTGAAATTGTGAAAAACAGAGGAAATTTTTTTAATCTTAATGAGAAAATCTATCAGCGTTATAATGGTTTTAAAGATTTGCAGTTTGTTGTTATTTGTCCGCTAGGTACAGAAGAAAGTGCTAAAAAACTTGTTGAATCTTTAGGTGCTTTTACTGATGTTTCGGGCTGGCACTTTGTTTTTGCTTCTCCAGAAGAAATAAAGACATATTATGCTCAACTACATTTAAAAGGAAGTCTTGATAACACTCTTGGAACATCAAATGTTTATATTGTTGACAAAGAAAGAAACCTTCGAGGACGAAAAGATAAAGATGATTATAAAGAAGGTTATGATACTTTCCATCCTTCAGAGTTGAGCAACGAAATGCTGGATGATTTTAAAATCATTTTGTATGAATACCGTGCTGCTCTTAAAAAGAATCACAATGCCACTAAAGAACTTTAATTTTTACCTACATGTTTAAAAATAAATCATATATCGGAATTTCGTTTATCGTTTTGATTTTCGGAATTTATGCAGTGCCAAAAATTGTTGACAGAATTCAAAACGGTGAAGTTGTAAAAGGAAATCGTTTGGATAATGTTGGTTTAAAGAATTCGAAAGACGCTGGTAAGTTATTGACTATTGGGCCAGCTCCTAAATTTGAATTAACAAATCAAGATGGTGCTAAAGTTTCAAATGAAACGTACAAAGGAAAAGTTTATGTGTTGGAGTTTTTCTTCACGACTTGTCCTTCAATTTGTCCAAAGATGAATTTAAGTATGCTGGAAATTGAGAAAACTTTTTTTGGAAACCCTAATTTCGGAATCGTTTCAATTACAATAGATCCTGGTCATGATACTCCTGCTGTTTTAAAAGATCACGCAAAGTTGTTAGGAGTTAAATCTTCAAATTGGAACTTCTTAACTGGTGATAAGGCAACAATTATGGATTTGTCTAACAAAGGGTTCAATTTGTATGCAGGTGAAAACGAGAAAGTGAATGGAGGTTTTGAGCATTCGGGTTTATTTGCCTTAATTGATAAAGATGGTAAAATTCGTTGCAGAAAAGATGATTTCGGAAATCCGATTTTATACTACGACGGGTTAGATAAAAAAGGAGTTAGAGAAATTCAGGAAGATATTAAAGTGTTATTAGAAGAATAATGGAAGATAATTCGATAGAAAAAAAATACAATAAATTTATTATTGCGGTTTCAATTGTGATACCGGTTGCTGTGGCAATTTTATTTGGTGTAAAACTAAAAGATTTTGGATATAATGTTGAGCCTTTGTCAATGTTGCCTCCAGTGTATGCTACAATAAATGGTATAACAGCAGTTGTGCTGGTTGCAGCTGTAATGGCTATTAAAAATGGAAAACGTTTATTACACGAGCGTTTAATGACATTTGCGATTGCTTTGTCTGTTGCTTTTTTAGTAATGTATGTTGCATATCATATGACAGCTGATTCTACTAAATACGGTGGAGAAGGTGTATTGCGCTATGTGTATTTCTTTATTTTGATCACCCATATCTTATTGTCGATTGCGATCATTCCGCTTGTATTGATTACCTATGTTAGAGGATTGGCGCAACGTTTTGACAGACATAAAAAAATAGCTAAAATAACTTTTCCGCTTTGGTTGTATGTTGCGGTTACAGGTGTTGTAGTTTACTTAATGATTTCTCCTTACTATGTGCACTAATAAAAAAAATATATTACAAATTTCAGGTTTCAGGTTTCAAGTTTTGTTTTTTGGAATTTGTTTCTTCTTGATTGGAATTTCAGCAAATGCGCAATGTGCTATGTGTCGCGCTGCACTTGCCGGAGATTCAAACGTTAAAAAAGCTGAGGCTGTAAATGACGGAATTGTTTATTTAATGGTAATCCCGTACTTACTTGTTGCTATAATTGGCGTTCTGATTTACAGAATGTATCAATCAAAAAAGAAAAAAGCAGTCTAATTAGACTGCTTTTTTTATTTTAATCCATCAACCGAAACATTTACGGTTCCGTTTATTTTGATAAAAGCGATAATCGCTTGATTTGTCAACTGAATTTTATCAAATACAATATCCTCCATTTTTCCGTTTACAAAAACTCCGGGCATTGGAGAATAGTTTTTTAGATAAGATGCCATGCTCTTTTTGCCTTCTTCTAGATTTGGCTGGATCGAATATCGACAGCTTGCTTCCATCTTTTTTAAAATATAGCCTTGTCCTAGCCAGCTTGCAGTTCTCATTAATTTGCTTTTGGTGTCTAAAACATAATCAAGTTTGTCAAAGTAGATTTCTTTTGTCTGCGGATTATATTGCGGAAATCCATTTAAGTATAAAGTTCCGTTTATAGATCCTAAAACGTCTAGCGCAATTACCATTTTTCCGTCTTTATGCCAGATGGAAACATTTTTTACGGTTATTTTTTTGCTTCCAGAACCAAATTCTTGATCAGCAAAATTTTTGGTCATTATTTTAGAAGCATCAGTATAAGTTGAAATTGCTGCAATATTGGCTGTAATTTGATTCGGAATTTTAGCAACAGGTTTTAAGACAATTTTGCTGGCATTGAATTTTGATTCCGGCTGTTTGCCAACAATTGTTTCCATGTTGCATTTCATTCCCATGTCTAATAAAAAGGAATCATTTTTTAGTTTTGCATTTGTCGAATAAACTTCGATTGGAACAATTCTTAACCAGCTTTCATAAGTATCACTCATTTGAAATGGCGTACAGATTTTTTCTAATGCCGATAAAACATTCGGTTTGAAATCCATTGATTTTTCGATAGCTTCATCTATTTTTTTCTCAATTTTTGATTTGAAAATAGAAATTGCTGGGTTTATCAAATACGTAATTGGCATATTTTTTCCAAAAACCGTCATTGTTGGGCTTTCGCTCCAGTCTAATGATTTGAACTCGGTTTTGGTATTTAATTTCCAATTTGTCAATGCAACATCGCTAGACAAAGTAATGACTCCGTTTAAATTGAATTCGCGTGTGTCGAATAATTCAACGCCTAATTTTTTTGTTCCAATTCTATATTTAATAGTTGCTTTTAAAGGAAGAACTGTTTTTATCTTTTTATCTGGAGACGCAGGATCATTCTGAATTTTTATTGGAGCCTGTTTCCAGATTTTCATCTCGATATCATCATCTTCAATATTATTGTCTTCGTAAATAAGCCCGTTTAAAAGTGTGTTTGTCTGGTTTTCGATATCAGACAGTTTTACAGTTATCGGCAAATTAATAAAAGAGGGATTTGCATCATAAACCAGCGGACTAGCATCATCTGGCTCCGGTTTTAAAGTTTCTAATTTCTGTGATGTTGAGCAGCTGAAAAGCAATATTACAGCCGTAAATAAAGCGAAAATTGAAGTAAGCTTCATTGGTACAATTTTTTTAAGTGATACAAAATTAAGAAAACAATTAAATAATCTTAAAAAAGTGTAACAATTAGAAAAGTACGCCGTCTTATTTAAATATTAAAGTGAAATTATTAACGTTTTGTTATCATAATTTACTTATAAAAAATATTATTATTGTTTAAAAAATTAACAATACCATGATTGAAATAAAAGATTTGCATAAATCCTATAAAATGGGAAGTTCAGAACTGCATGTGTTAAAAGGTATTAATTTTAATATTGAAGAAGGTGAGCTTGTGGCGATCATGGGATCTTCAGGTTCAGGAAAATCTACACTTCTAAATATTTTAGGAATTTTAGATGAAGCTGATTCTGGAAGTTATACTTTAGATAAAACTCCAATTAAAAAATTGAACGAAACGATAGCCTCAAAATATCGCAACAAATTTTTAGGATTTGTTTTTCAATCTTTTAATTTGATCAATTATAAAAGTGCACTTGATAATGTGGCAATGCCGTTATATTATCAAGGTATTAAAAGAAAAGAACGCTATGATATTGCAATGAAATACTTGGAGAAAGTTGGTCTGGGTTCGCATTCGCACCATTTACCAAATGAACTTTCCGGAGGTCAAAAACAGCGTGTTGCAATTGCAAGGGCATTGGCCTCAAATCCAAAAGTTTTACTCGCAGATGAACCTACAGGAGCTTTGGATACTAAAACTTCTTATGAAGTAATGGAACTTATTCAAGGCATTAACGATGAAGGTAAAACTATTTTGATCGTTACACACGAACCAGATATTGCCGCTATGTGCAAGAGAAATGTGGTCCTGAAAGATGGATTGATTATCGATGATAAAAAAGTAGAACAAGTTAGAGCTTCATCTTATGTTTAATATTGAGCGTTGGCAAGAAATATTTGAAGCAATCTCCAAAAACCGGCTGCGTACATTTTTGACTGGAGTATCAGTTGCGTCGGGAATTTTTATTTTGGTGATTTTGCTTGGAGCGGGTAAGGGGCTTCAGAATGGAATTGAAAAACAGTTTGAGCGCGATGCCGCCGGACTTATCGAGGTTTGGTCTGGAACAACAACAAAAGAATACAAAGGATTAAATCCGGGTAGACAAATTCAGCTTAGAAATAGTGATTATAATCAATCTGTTCAAAAATTTGAGGATAAATTAGATTTGCGTTCTGCTTCATATAATTTTTGGGGTGGTACGATTTCTTATGGTAAAGAATCTGCAAGTTATCAATTTAGAGGAGTAGATCCTGATCATGGTTCAGTAGAAAATCTTACAGTTGTTCAAGGCCGATTTATAAATAGTAACGATTTGGCTAACAATGAAAAAGTAGCCGCGATTGGGATGAAAGTAAAAACGGATTTATTTAAAGATAAAGATGCTTTAGGTAAGGAAATCGCAATCAATAATGTGAATTTTAAAGTAGTGGGTGTTTTTACAGATCCTGGAGGAGAAAGAGAAGAATCCAGAGCGTATTTACCTAGAACTACGGTTCAGAGAGCTTTTGGTGGAGGTGATAAAATTAGTTATATGTCTTTTAACTTAAAGAAAACAAATGACTATGATGAAGCATTGGCACAATCTGAAAAATTTACTCAAGATGTAAAGACGCTGCTTAAAAGTAAAAATATGGTCGCGCCAGATGATGATAGCGGAATTGGTGCGTATAATTCAGTAAAAGATGCAAAACAGTTTTATGATTTAAATTTATACATCAGGCTGTTCTTTTGGTGGGTTGGTATTTGTACAATCATTGCCGGAGTTGTTGGTGTGAGTAACATTATGTTGATCATCGTAAAAGAAAGAACTAAAGAAATTGGAATTCGTAAAGCATTAGGCGCATCGCCATTTTCTATTATTACAATGATACTTCATGAATCTATTTTTATTACCACAATTGCTGGTTTTATTGGATTATTGATGAGTTTGTTATTGCTGGAATTTGTTGGGCCAATGGTGCAGAGTGAATATTTCAGAAATCCTGAAGTCGATTTCAGTGTTGCATTGACAACGCTTGTTTTACTTGTTTTCGCGGGCGCAATGGCTGGTTTTTTTCCGGCATACAGAGCAGCCAAAATCAAACCTATTGTAGCACTTAGAGACGAATAATTATGTTTAAGAAAGATAATTGGGACGAAATTTTACAGGCATTGACTGCAAATCCTTTCAGGACGATTTTGACGGCTTTTGGAGTTTTTTGGGGAATCTTCATTTTGGTGATTTTGCTTGCTGCAGGTAATGGTCTGGAAAATGGAATTAAAAAAGGTTTTGACGGAATTGCGACAAATACCATGTTTATGTGGAGTCAAACTACATCAAAAGCATATAAAGGTTTGCCAAAAACACGTCGTTATGACTTTAGAAATAGCGATGTTGCGGCGCTAAAAGCAGCTTTTCCAGATTTATTATATGTTTCACCAAGAAATCAGTTAGGAGATTTTAACGGAACAAATAATGTGGTGCGAGGAACAAAAACTTCAGCATTTACTATTTATGGAGATTATCCAGAATTGATTAAGCAACAGCCTATGGATATCATAAAAGGGCGATTTGTAAACCAACAGGATATTCAGGAAAAAAGAAAGGTTTGCATAATTGGTCAAGGTGTGATCAGCGAACTTTATGGAAAAGAAGAAGAATCTGTTGGAACTTATATTAAAATCAACGGAATAAACTTCATGGTTGTTGGGGTTTATAAATCAAAACAACAAGGTGGAAATGCTGAACAGGAACAAAAAAATATTTTTATTCCGTTTACAACATTTCAACAAGCATTTAATTATGGTGATAAAGTGGGCTGGATGGCACTGACGGCAAAAGACGAAACTTCGATAACCTCTTTAAAACCAAAAATTTTGGAAATTATTAAAGCGTTGCATTCTATAAATCCAGCAGATGACCGAGCAGTAGGGAATTTTGACTTGTATGAGCAGTTTAATAAAGTGCAGAGTTTGTTTAATATCTTGAAAATCATTGCTTATTTTGTTGGAACTCTAGTTCTGATTTCTGGAGTAATCGGAATTTCGAATATTATGCTTATTGTAGTTAAAGAACGTACAAAAGAAATTGGAATTCGAAGAGCTTTGGGAGCAACTCCGTCAGCTATTCGAGGACAAATTTTATCAGAATCTATCTTTTTAACTATTATTTCAGGAATGCTTGGAATTGCCGTCGCCACCGGAATTATTGCCATTTTAAATATGGTCTTAGATTCCATGCCGGCCGACAGCAACACAATGTTTGCGAGTCCGAGCGTAGATTTAGGAGTTGTATTTGTTGCCTTATTAATATTAGTGGGTTCAGGTTTGTTGGCCGGATTTATTCCAGCACAAACCGCAATTAATGTGAAGCCGGTTGACGCTTTACGAACAGAATAAATTATCAATCAAAATATAATCGATTAAACCAAAAACAAAATGAAAAAAGGAGTAACCGTAACCATTTTAATCTTTATTGCAATAGTTTTCTTTGGGGCACTTTATTATTTGTATGCTAAAAATCAAGAGTCGCCAATTGTTTTTCAAACAGAGAAGGCAGAGATTAAAACGATTGTAAAAAATACCATTGCAACAGGTAATATTCAGCCTGATGAAGAGGTCCTAATCAAACCAAATATCTCAGGGATTATTGAAGAAGTTTACATTAAAGCTGGAGAAAAAATTAAAGCTGGCGATATGATTGCTAAAATTAGAGTTGTTGCCAATGTGTCGAATGTGAGCAGTACTCAAAATCAAGTGCAGACTGCAAAAATTGCATTAGATAATCAGGAGAAGATTTATAAGAGACAAAAAACACTTTTTGAAAAAGAGGTGATTTCTGCCAATGATTTTGATGCCGCTCAATTAGCTTATAAACAAGCAAAACAAAATTACTTGGCTTCAAAACAAAGTTTGGATATTGTTAAAACAGGAACAACAACATCTTTGGGTAGTTATGCAAATACACTAATTCGTTCAACTGTTAACGGAATGGTATTGCAGGTGCCTGTAAAAGTTGGAAATCAAGTTATTGAAAGTAATAATTTTAACGAAGGAACTACAATTGCCAGCGTTGCTGATGTTGGAAGAATGATTTTTATTGGAAAAATTGACGAATCAGAAGTGGGTAAAATCAAAGAAAAAATGCCTATTGAGATTACAGTTGGAGCCATTGAAAATAAAAAATTCGATGCAGTTTTGACCGATATTGCACCAAAAGGTGTTGTAGAAAATGGCGCGATTCAGTTTGAAATAAAAGCCAAATTAGAAAATAAAGGAGATACTTTTATCAGAGCTGGATTAAGTGCAAACGCATCAATTATATTAGAAAAAGCAGACAAAGTTTTAGCTATTAAAGAATCGCTTGTGCAGTTTGACAAAAAAACTCAAAAACCTTATGTAGAAGTTGAAACAGCACCACAAAAATTTGTGAGAAGAGATTTGGTTTTAGGTGTTAGTGACGGAATTTATGTTCAGATCAAAAGCGGTGTTGTAGCTTCTGATAAAATCAAAATCTGGAATCAAGGGTTGATCAACGAAGGAGATAAGGATAAAAAATAATCTGATTATTTAAAGGAGTTTTTGGGTTTTAAAAATGTTAAATTTGCGTGGCTTGTTTGCTGTGCTTCATTCAAAATATATGAAAATAAATAAAATAAATAGTCTAGTTTTTGCCATGCTTTTTGGATTTGGATTATCCGGTCAAGCGCAGACAAAACAATGGACGTTGGAAGAATGTGTACGATATGCATTGGATAATAATATCACAATAAAACTATCAGAATTAGATGTTGAAAATGCTGAAATAAATAAAAAGGATGCATTTGGGAATTATCTTCCATCAGTTAACGGAAATGCATCACATTCCTGGAATATTGGTTTGAATCAAGATGTAACTACAGGGGTTTTGCGTAATCAGACTACACAATATTCATCTGTAGGTTTAAATGCAGGAGTTGATATTTACAAAGGTCTTCAAAATCAAAATACATACAGACGAACAAAACTTGCTATTATCGCATCACAATATCAATTATTGAAAATGCAGGAAGATATTTCGTTGAATGTTGCCAATGCTTTTCTTCAGATATTAGGTTATAAAGAAGACTTAAAAATAAAAACCGAACAACTTTCTATTGATGAAAAACGTTTAAAACGTTCAGAAGAAATGGTTAATGCTGGAACAATTCCGCGTGGTGATTTGTATGACTTAAAAGCCACTATTGCAACAGATAAACAAAATATTGCCGTTTCTGAGAACAATCTCCTTATTTCAAAACTGAGTTTAGCACAGCTTTTACAGCTTAAAGAATTCGCCGATTTTGACGTTATTGATGATACAAATGCAAAAGATGAAAATAATATCATGGCACAAAGCCCAATTGATATTTATAATAAAGCAAAGGAAACAAGAACGGAATTAAAATTGGCACAAACCAATCTTGAAATTGCTGAGAAAAATGTAGCAATTGCAAAAGGAGCTTATCAGCCTACTCTTAGCGGATTCTATGGTTTTAACACAAGAGCAAGTTACAGCGATCAAATAAAATTTGATTCAAATAACCAGCCTTATACTGTAGGGCCAGATCCAATATTCCAACAGTTTAGTGATAATAAAGGGCATAACTTTGGTTTGCAGTTGAATGTGCCAATTTTCAACGGATTCTCTGTGAGAAACAATGTTGAACGAAATAAGGTAAGTTTAGAGAAATCTAAAATAGATTTAGAACAAAAAAGTTTAGATTTGCAACGTAACGTGTATACTGCGTTTACAAATGCAAAAGCGGCGTTAAATACGTACGAAGCTGCAACGATAACTTTAGAGGCAAGACAGCAGGCTTACAATTATGCTAAAGAAAAGTATGATGTAGGATTGATGAATTCATTTGATTTTACGCAGGCTCAAACGTTGTTAACAAATGCGCAGTCTGATGTTATCAGAACGAAATACGATTATTTATTTAAAATAAAAATTCTTGAATTCTATTTTGGAATTCCAATTGTTCCAATTCCTGCAAAATAATTTACTATGTCAAAAAAAACAATTTATTTCTTAGTCGGAGGCGCAATTATAATAATTGGCACTTTAATAGTTTTATCTAAAAAAGGAATTATAGGAAATAAGGATGAAGGAAAAGAAGTAGAAATTTCAAAAGTTGTATCGTCAACAATCGTCGAAACAGTTTCGGCAACTGGAAAAATTCAGCCAGAAATTGAGGTTAAAATTGCTTCAATGGTTTCGGGTGAAATTATTGCGCTAAATGTAAAAGAAGGCCAAGTCGTTAAAAAAGGTGATTTATTAGTTAAAATAAATCCAGACTTATACACTTCTGGTTTAGAGCGTTCGGTTGCAAACTTGGCGGGAACTAAAGCTGGTTTGACACAATCTGATGCAAGTTATAAAGAAGCGAAGGCAAATTACGAGCGCAATAAAACGTTGTATGATAAAGGCGTAATTTCAAAATCAGATTGGGACAAAGCTATTTCGGCTTACGAGGTGGCAAAAGCAACAAAACAAAGTTCATATTATAATGTTCAAAGTGCTTCAGCTTCTGTTACTGAAGCTAGAGATAATTTAGGCCGTACCACTATTTATTCTCCAGCTGATGGTACCATTTCGGTATTAAATGTTGAATTAGGAGAACGTGTTTTAGGAACACAGCAAATGGCGGGAACGGAGCTTTTGAGAGTTGCGAATCTTAACAATATGGAAGTTGAAGTTGATGTAAACGAAAATGATATTGTTAAAATCAAAATTGGAGACGAAGCAAATGTTGAAGTTGATGCTTATTTGAAAAAGAAATTTAAAGGTATTGTAACCAGTATTTCTAACTCAGCAAGCACGGCTTTGACTTCAGATCAGGTTACAAATTTTAAGGTTAAAGTTCGAATTTTAAAAGATTCATATAAAGAATTATTAGAAGGTAAACCTGCAGCTTATTCGCCTTTTAGACCGGGAATGACGGCAACGGTTGATATTATTACAACAACAAAAACAAATGTTTTGGCAGTGCCAATTAGTTCTGTTGTTGTAAAATCAGACACTGCTGCTGTAAAAGATTTTAAAGTTGAAGATCCAAATGAAGATAAAAAAGTAGCACCAAAAAGCGACAAAAAATTTGAATGTGTTTTTGTAAAAGTTGGTGATAAAGCTAAAATTAGAGTCATTAAAACTGGAATCCAAGACGATACTAATATTGAAGTA
Organism: Flavobacterium sp. LHD-80; assembly: GCF_030929605.1. Lineage (GTDB taxonomy): Bacteria > Bacteroidota > Bacteroidia > Flavobacteriales > Flavobacteriaceae > Flavobacterium. The sequence continues at coordinate 401,902 of NZ_JAVFVS010000012.1, read as the reverse complement.
ATGGCAGGATTAAAACCGGGCGATGTTGTAATTACAGGGCCTTATACAACAGTTTCTAAGGATTTGAATTCTGGTGATAAAGTGAAGCTTAAAAAAGCGGATGCACCTAAGAAATAAATTCGGCCAGTTATGATTTCATTATGTGGTAGTCCGCCAGCAGGTTTTCTTGAGTCAATAGAGCTTGGATTGGTTTTAATAATTGTGTTTCTTTGCTTTACTCATTATAAGGCATATAAAACAGAATATTACAATGAAGAATTTGTCTATTTTTCTTCCGGAAAAAAGTTTATGATATATATAGGCTTTCTGGCGCTTAATTTTTGTATGCTTCCTATATTGATTTTAATAGCATTTTTTCTTTTTGCAACTGTTTTCAAATAAAATATTACTCAAATTTTAAAATAAATACATTGTCTTTCATTCTTAACATCGAAACCGCGACCAAAAATTGTTCAGTATCAATTGCAAAAAATGGAGAAACCATTATTTGCAGAGAAATTGCTGAAGAAGGATATTCGCATGCCGAAAAGCTTCATGTTTTTATTGAAGAAGTAATTGCAGATTCAGGAATCTCAGTTCAGGATCTAGTGGCAGTAGCAGTAAGTCAAGGCCCGGGTTCGTATACTGGTTTGCGTATTGGAGTTTCTGCGGCAAAAGGCTTGTGTTATGCTTTAAATATTCCGCTGATTGCAGTTGATACTTTAGAGACATTAGCTTCAAAAGTTTCTGTTTCAGAAGGAAAAATCATTCCTATGCTTGATGCCAGAAGAATGGAAGTGTACAGTGAAGTTTTTACTTCTGATTTACAAAGAGAAAGAGCCATTCAGGCCGAAATTATTTCGGAAGATTCTTTTTCAGAATATAAAGAAGTGCTTTATTTTGTTGGTGATTGTGCCGAAAAATGCAAGCCTGTTTTAACAAAAGAAAATTTTGTGTTTTTAGAAGAAATAAAATATCCTTCGGCACGAGAAATGAGTAAAATCAGTTATGATAAATATCAAAAAAGCGACACCGTAGATGTCGCTTATTTTGAGCCTTATTATTTGAAAGATTTTATGATGACACTGCCGTCAAAAAAATAGCTATTTATTGTCTCAAAATAGTTAAAGTCTATATACTTTAGTGTATTTCAACCGCAAATTCCACAAATTAATTTGCGAAAATTTGTGGAATTTGCGGTTGAATTAAGCTTTACAATCTTACAAACCTTAAGTTTGTTGATGAAACCTCTTAGCTTGGACTTCAAGTCAATAGTGGTTAAGTTATTTTTGAAGTGTAAACGGCTGAACAGAAATTCCTGCTTCGTCTAAAGCTGTTTTGCAATTCTCTAAAGTTTCAGAAAAAACAACTCCATAATTAGCATTTTTTGCCCACGGACGAACCGCAAAATCAACAGAACTTGCTGATAAATTTTTTACAAAAACTTCTGGAGCTGGGGTTTTAAGGACTTTTGGATTTTTATTCAAAACATTCAAAAGAACTTCTTTTGCCTTTTTGATATCAGAGTCGTACGAAACTGAAAACGTCAAATCTGCTCTTCTTTCTCCTTGCATTGAATAATTGATAATTGTTCCGTTTGATAAAGCGCCGTTTGGAACAAAAACAGTCTGATTATTTCCAGTAAGCATTTTGGTAACAAAAATCTGGATTTCTAAAACTGTCGCAATAACGCCTTGTGCTTCGATTGTATCGCCAACTTTAAAAGGTTTAAAAACAATTATCAGCATACCTCCGGCAAAATTAGAAAGTGAACCTTGCAGCGATAAACCAACTGCAAGTCCCATTGCTCCTAAAATCGTGACAAATGAGGTAGTCGGAATTCCGAGATTTGAAATAAAGGTTACAAACAATAAAATTCGGAGTGCCCATAATAAAATATCAGCGAGAAATTTAGTCAGCGTTGGATCTAAATTTCGTTTCACCATTATTCTTCTGATCGATCTGTTTATTAATCTGATGGCGTATAAACCAACAAATAAAACGATAAGAGCTGAGACTAATTTTGGTGCATAATCTACTAATACTCTTATTAATGCGTTGGCGTAACTGCTTAACTGTTCTGGGCTCATATTTGTATTTTAAGGATAAAAAAAACCTTCTCAAACGAGAAGGTGTATTATTTTGCAAATATAAAAAATATTTGTTTTTATAAGAAAAGAATGCGGTTTTATTCCTTGTCAGCTTCTTCTATTGCTGACTCGCTCGTATCCGCAACCGTTTCTGCAGCAATTGTTTTAGTATCATCAGTTGCTTCTGCTGTTTTCTCTTTTACAGTCTCAATAACATCGCTAATTGCGTCAGATGCTTTTTCAGCATATTCGCTCACAGTCTCTTTCGCTTTATGGGCATATTCAGCAGCAGATTCAATGATTGGTTCTGATGCTTCTTTTGCTTTAGCAATTGTTTCTTCGGCAAAAGTTTCTGCTTTTTCAATGTATGGAGCAGCTGCTTCTTTAGCTTGCTCAAAAGTAGTTTCGGCGTTGTTTGCCAATTCGGTTACAGATTCTTTGGTCGAGCCAAATAAATTTTTAAAAAAAGATGATACTCCCATAGTTTTATATTGATTGGTTAAGTATACAATATTAAGTAATTTTATAGAACTTATAGTTTTATTATTGATAATTTATTGAAAATAAGGTTTGTAAGTTGTTTGTGAGTGTTTTGATCTTATTTTTAAATATCACTAAAAGTGGGTATTGCAGGAATAAAACAAATATTTTAAATTGACAGAAAATTCTTTCTTTTGAATTTAGATATTTATTCTATGGCACATTTCTCAGAACAAGTTCACATTACTATTGGAGGTTTTACCCAAAACATTATTTATTATGATTTGAAGCTGTCGCAGAAAATGGCAGATCATCATTATTTTTCGTTTGTATGGCAATATACCGGCAAAGCAGTGATAAAACCGGCAGATCAGGCAAAAGCAATGAAAGATTACATCGGCAATGAAGTCATTTTTACTTTCAAAAGCTTAACAGGAATAAAACTGATGAGCAAAGGCATTATAACCGGGCTGACTTCGATAGACCAGAATGGGAGTGCCGTCGGACTTCATGTAAGCGGAACCAGCCATAGTATTGTATTGGACGACAATCCGAAATCTAGAACTTATCTGGAAAGAGGAATGGATGATATTGTGCTGGATATCTTGTCAGAAGGACCGACTGAGTTTTATCAGAGAGATGCGATAAGATCGACCTGTCTGAAGGAGTTTAAATATATGGCTCAGTACAACGAAACCAGTTTTGATTTTCTGAAAAGATTGGCGCATCGTTACGGCCAGTGGTTTTATTTTGACGGAATGCGCATGCAGTTCGGGCAGATCAAAACTTCCAAGATAAAACTCATCAACGGAGCTTCGTTGCACAGTTTTAAGATTCAGGCCAATATGAGCGCGCATAAAATATCGTTGACAGGCTATGACTATAATAAAGCTTCCAGCATCAAGAATTCCTCACTGCGAACTTCTGCAGGAAGCAAAGACAGCTTTGCATCGAATATAGGATTCAATCAGGGAACCGTTGCCCAGCCGGATCTGAGCATCGGTGCATACACCAACAATGCGCAGAACAAAGACGAAATAGACGAAATGGTCACGCTACAGACCGCAGGAAGCGATGCAAACAGCGTTTACTACAGCGGAATATCGTATTTTCCGATAGGACTTGGGCAGGTTTTTACCATTATCAACGATACTACCGAGCATCATCTTATCTGTATAGAAGCCACACATCATTCAGAAGTGCATGGCAATTATACCTGCGAGTTCAAAGCCATTCCAGACGATGTTTCGGCTCCTCATTATACAGACACAAAAATTTTTGCCAAAGCAGAAACCCAGCCGGCTAAAATCAAAGACAACAATGATCCTGAAGGACTCGGGCGCGTAAGAGTTGAATTTTATTGGGGAAATGGAAGCACAAAAAGCCAGTGGATGAGAGTAGTTCAAAATTATGCAGGACCAGGAAGAGGTTCGTATTGGAGACCTGAAATCGATGATGAAGTGTTAGTGAGTTTTGAAGGTGGGAATGCTCAAAACCCATATGTTATGGGAGCACATTATAACGGGCAGGCAAAACCTGAATTTTTCGACCCCAATAATTTGATAAAAGCCATTAGAATGCGCTTTGGGCAATTGCTAAAATTTGTTGAAAAAACGGGTATCTGGCTTTCTGATCCAAGCGGAAATGAGATTCACCTAAACGAAGAGACTAAAAGTACGACCATTACTGTACCAGAAACTTTGACACTTAATTGCAAAAATTTAATTATAAATGCTTCTGAAAGCATTACAACTACGGCAGGGTTAAATATTTTGGAAAGTGCAGGAGTTGATAAGTCTACAACTGTTGGAATGGTGCATAATTTGAATATTGGTGGTGATAATCTTTTAAACGTTGAAGGAAGCCATTTTGAAGACATTAAAGGAAATATCAAATCAAATACTGAAAAAGACAGAAAGATAATATCTAAAGAAAAAATTATTGTGCATAGTACAGAAGATGATGTTCATGTAAAAGCGAGCAAAAATTTAAACAACTATAGTGGAGAAAATACAAAAGCAAATTAATTTATGAGCAAAATAACTATTTGTGGAGGCAGTATTATGCAAACCAGCAAAGGAAAAACAACATTTGAAGTAACAGATGGGGATTGTGATTTTTATGCCAGCAATAATTGTTTGTTAGAGGGAGGAGAAGCAACGATTTACCATGATTATGTTGCCTCTGAGCCAGAAAAAGATGATCTTGATGACTTTAAAACAGGTGTAAAAGTTATAGCTGCCATTTTTTTTGATGGCACAAACAATAACAGGACCAATACTGAGCATCGATTAGGAAAAACCGATACTTATGCCAAAATGGGAGAAAAGGGAAGCAGCTACGATAACTACTATTCTAATATTGCCATTATGGAAAAGATGAAAATTAATGAGCCTAAAAAAAGAATAGTCTCAAAATATATAGAAGGAGAGGGTACCGAAGATAGCCAAAAGGGAGACAATCAGGGACTAGGCTTTGGTAGCGGAACAACAGGAATTCCTGCTAAGGTCGAAAAAGGAAAAAATAAAATTAGAGAAGAGATTAATAAAGCTTTTACTGATAAGGAATATGTACAAGAATTAAGTATTGATGTCTTTGGATTTAGTCGGGGTGCAGCAGCAGCGCGCAGTTTTATGACAACTCAAAAAGCGGCATTGCAAAAAACTTATCCTAAGGCAAAAATAAGCTACCGCTTTGTTGGCTTGTTTGACACGGTTTCGTCTTTTGAACCTGAAGGTAATTTTTCTGTAGTAGGTTCAGCAGTAGATCATAATTTTTATAATGATGTCGACGAATTGAAATTGCAATTGGGAGGCATGGCAAAAAAGATAGTACATCTTACAGCTGCTGATGAATATAGAAAGAATTTTGCCCTGACTAACATCAATAGTTCAATATTAGCAGGAGTGGGTTATGAAGTGCAATTGCCCGGATCGCACTCAGACATTGGTGGTGGTTATGAAGAAACTAAAACTCTAGAAACAAGAATATATTCTGGTGAGATTGTAAAAACGAATGGCAGTGAGAGATTCTATTATCATCAATTAATAGAAAAAGGGTGGTACAAAGAAGAGCAACTGGAGTTAAGCCCCACTTATGCCAATTTTTTTGGCACTAGAAAAATTGCCAACCATTATCAGTTTATACCACTCTCCATTATGATGGAAATGGCAAAAAAATACGGTGTATCATTTTTAACATTTGACAGTAAAATAGGATTTAAAAAATTCAAAGTTATTCCTGAATTGGAAAATATCAAAGAGGCTTTGCAAAATTATGTATTGGCAAACGATGGCGCAGGAAAAAAGGTAGTGCGGCTACAGCCTTTTAGCGAATTAAAACAACTTCGTAATAAACACCTGCATATTTCTCTGGAGCCTAAATCGATGACAATGGATCCAAATTTTGAAAACGGAAAACTAAAGCGCCATGTAATTGATGCATAACAAATAGCGATGATAAAAAAAACAGCAATAATGCTTGGCATTATATTTACAACACAATTTATTTCTTGTCAAAAAATGGATACTTATAAAACCGAAAAATTTGAATGGGATGGAGACGCAACCGCACCCGAGGGATACCCAATGTGGATTATTTACCCCCATTCTTTTATACTGAGTGATGGCTACGAAGCTGTAATTCCCAATGATTCTTTTATGGAAGATGGTTGGGAAGGCTCTGGACGAAGCTGGTCTGTAGGTGAATCAAACAAAGCAATGCCCGACAGTTTAAAAATTGCATGGTACTCCTATACTGAAGACAAGTTTTATAAGGGAAATTTCAAGATGCCGCAAGAAAAAATTTATCAACTTTTTAAAGACGGATATTGGATATATGGTGTCAACTGGGAAAAAGCAGACAAAAATGATGATTATACTAAGGAACTACACAAAGAAACGTTTAGCGCACTTACAGTGGGGCTTGCGCCAAAAGGAATGGTTGTCATTTGGGCAACAGGTCAAAATAAAATAGAAATAGGGAGATATCAGGCGGAAGCCGTGCCGGAAGGAGAAGAAGCAGATCGAATGTGGAAACAAATTGCAGATCTTAGTGATAGACCAATTTCCGTTAAGCAAAGTATTGCAGAATTTACTCCTGAAGTTCGTGAAGAAGTATTAAACGGCAAGATTAGTTCTAAAAAATGGGATGATTATCGTTTGCGTTATCCTTGGAAAGTTGTCTTTAATCAGTCGTTAGAGGTGTATGATTATCACGTCTATTTTTTTAATAGTGAGAAATTTGGTTATCGGTCAACTAACGATCAGGCTTCCTATAATAAAATCATTATGGAAAACAAAAGTAAGGCCGTTCCTAGTGCAATTGATTTATCTGTTAAATCTCCAAACGGATTAAAACATTTAATCAGGATAGATTCATTTGATGAAGGAGAAATTATAAATTCTTTTAAAAATTTGGCAGGAATTAGTCCAAATGGGGATATTACAATTCAGATAAATGTTGATGAATCCTTTAAGGAAATGAATGTTGTTCTTAAAAATGATTTCAAACAAATTATACTTGAAAAATGCAAAACGAAGATTTTTCGAATGGATAAAAAAGCTAAGTAATTAGTGAAAGAATAGGGTTTTGAGTTTTCTGTATTGAATTTAATGGGGGAAAAAACTAGAAATCAAAAATTGAATAATATATATATATAAATTATGTATTCAGAAGAAATAATCCAAGAAATTCGAATCATCCATCCTATTAAAAGAGAAGGGAGTTGTTATTTTATTGAAAATATTGCAACAGGAGCTTTTTTTATACTTAAAAGAATTGCGCAGGCAGAAGGCGAATATGCCATAACATATAGAGATTCTTACGGTAATGTAATGGTGAATAATAAAGATTTAAAAATCACCTTTAACGATGATGAAGTAATTCAATTTCATGAATACAGAAGTCAAGTTTGTTTTAGTAATGACCTGTCTGTAACAGAATTGCCTATGAAAGATATTCAGGAAATTGCGAATAAAACATTTTATGCAGAAGGGCAATATGAAGCTGTAGATTTTGTAAAACTTCACATGTTTGATTACAACAAGGCAGAGTTTTTACTTAGGTACCACTATTAAGATATTGTACTAAAAAAGAATCCCTACAAATAAATTTATTTGTAGAGATTTTTAAAATATATGATATTTAAAATTTTGCAGTACTGAATTTTATTAAGCATTCAAAGCTTCAACCGTAATTGCTTCATCATTCAACATGCTTTTTAGCATGTTTTCGATACCGCTTTTTAAAGTAAAAGTTGATGAAGGGCAACCGCTGCAAGCACCTTGTAAAATCACTTTTACAGTCTTGTTGTCTTCGTTATAAGAATCAAAAGCAATATTTCCACCATCTGCAGCAACTGCTGGTTTTACATATTCTTCTAAAATATTGATGATTTGCTGAGAAGTAACATCTAGTTTGTCAAACGCTTCATCTTTAGCAACATCATTTTTTGCTTTGGTTTCAATTAAACTTTCATCTAAAACAGTTCCTCCGTTTTCGATAAATTGTTTAATGAAAGTTCTTAATTCCAAAGTAATTTCATCCCAGTTGTTGATTTCATATTTCGTTACCGAAATGTAATTCTCATCAATAAAAACTTCTTTTACATATGGGAATTTAAATAATTCCTGCGCAAGTGGAGAAGAAGCAGTCTGGTCGATATTTTTATATTCAACAGCATTACGTGTCAACATTCTGCTAACAACAAATTTCAAAGCTGCAGGATTTGGAGTTGTTTCTCCGTAAACCGTAATAGGCTGTTTTTTTGGCTTGTTTTCGTCAATGTTTACAATAACACCGCCTTTGTCAACAAAAGCCTCAATTTGCTCTGCAACAGCATCTTTTACATCATCCCAATCCACAATACTAAATCGTTCAATTGCGATAAAGTTTCCTGAAATATATACTGTTTTTACAAACGGAAGGTAAAATAATTGTTGTGCAAGAGGTGATGCTTGTGCCTCATCAATGTTTTTGAATTCAAAATTTTGATTTTTTGTAATGAAATCTTCGAATTCAAACTTTAGAATCGTAGGGTTTTGTGTTTCTTTTATAGTGATTTTTGTCATGGTCGTATATTTTTTGCAAATTTAGTAAAGTTATTTTCTACTAATACTTATATTTGGTTTTTTAATAAAATAATTAAGACTCTTTTCAAATAAATCGTATTAAATTATGAGAGTCGAAAAATTCTTAAAACAAATTTGCCTTTATGGAATTTAGAATCAAGGTTTTATTCATTTTTTTGGTTACATCATTTTATTCCTATTCGCAAGAAGGAATTCCCGTTTACTCAGATTATTTGTCGGATAACCTTTACTTGATTCATCCATCAATGGCCGGTGCAGCAAATTGTGCAAAAATTAGATTAACTGCAAGAAAGCAATGGTTTGGGCAAGATGACGCACCATCATTAGGTACTTTAAGTTTTAACGGAAGAATAGGAGAGCGCTCTGGAGCCGGAATTATTGTTTTTAATGATAAAAATGGATACCATTCTCAAAAAGGACTAAAGCTTACTTATGCACACCATATTATGTTTTCGAGAGATGAACTTGATTTGAATCAGCTTTCATTTGGTATTAGCGGAGGCGTTATTCAGAGTCAGTTAGATGAAACTAAATTTGGAGGAACTTTTGATCCAATTGTTTTTGGGTCGATTCAAAAAGATTCTTATTTCAATGTTGATGTTGGAGCTTCCTATAATTATTTGAATTTTTATGCACATGCAACTGTTCAAGGGCTTCTAGAAACGAGAAGAGAGTTGTATACAGATTATGAAAGTGATAATTTGAGAAAGTTTTTGCTTAGTGCAGGATATGTTTTTGGGAAAAATGGAAATTTTACTTGGGAACCATCTGTGTTGCTTCAAGTTTTTGATCAGACAAAAGAAAAAACGATCGATTTAAATATGAAAGGCTACAAAAACATGGACTTTGGAAGTTTATGGGCAGCATTATCCTATAGAAGAAGTTTTGATGGAGCACAATATAGCACAGGAAGTGGTGTAAAGGCTCAAAAATTGCAATTTTTTACACCAATTATTGGAATCAACTATAACAATTTTATGTTTGCTTATACGTACACACAAGTTATGGGCGATGTAAAATTTGATACTGGAGCGTATCACCAAATTACTTTAGGAATCAATTTATTTTGTAAAAAAGAACGTTACGATTGTAATTGTCCTGCTATTAATTAAATTATTATGTTGATCAAATCTGTAAACGGAAAATCGCCTTTGATTCCAGAGGATTGTTATGTTGCTGAAAATGCGACCATTATTGGAGATGTTTCATTTGGAAATTCCTGCAGTGTTTGGTTCAATGCGGTTATTCGCGGCGATGTTCATTTTATTAAAATTGGCAATAAAGTAAACATTCAAGATGGCGCAATTATACATTGTACGTATCAAAAACATCCAACAATTATTGGCAATAATGTTTCGATAGGACACAACGCTATTGTGCACGGCTGTACGGTTCATGATAATGTTTTAATAGGAATGGGCGCTATCGTAATGGATAATTGCGTAATAGAAAGCAATTCAATTATTGCAGCCGGAGCTGTTATAACACAAAATACGGTTGTTGAATCTGGAAGTATTTATGCTGGCGTACCGGCGAAAAAAGTGAAAGATATTGATCAATCAAACTTTGCCGGAGAAATCGAACGTATTTCAAACAATTACGTAATGTATTCTAGCTGGCTTAAGGAATAAATTCGATAAAAACCAAAAAAAGAAATTCCAAATTCCAATGATTTAGATATTATTGGAATTTGGTCCCGATAGCTATCGGGATTATTTTAGAATTTCTTTATAAATTGATTTTTTCGAAGAAAGCAGACTTATAGCTTTCGCTGATAGGAATTCGTTTGTCACTAATCAAAACCTTATTTTTCTGAATCGATTTGACATGCTTTATATTAATGATATACGATCTGTGAATTCGCGAAAATCCTTTACTTGAAAGCAGGTTTTCTAATTTTATTAAACTGATTAAGGTCAGCGTAAATTTATTGTCTGTGGTGTAAATTTTCACGTAATCTTTTAAACCTTCGATAAATAAGATATCTGAAAAATTCATTTTTACATTTTCATATTCAGCTCTTACAAACATAAAATCCTGCTCTAATTCTGGGGTTGCAGTATTTTCCGAAATTGGCTGGATAGCCGTTGCCGGATTTACAATTTGCTGTGCTCTTACAACCGATTTCAAAAAACGATGAAACGGAATTGGTTTTACCAAATAATCAACTGCGCCAAGATTAAATCCTTCAACAGCATAATCAGAATAAGCAGTGGTAAAAATTACCAAAGGTTTTTTTTCAATTGTATTTAAAAAGTCAATTCCTGAAAAATGAGGCATTTGAATATCCAGGAATATTAAATCAACATTGTTTTGATTGATAAAAGATACGGCATCAATAGCATTATTGAAAGTACTCACCAATTCAAGCGAATCTACTTTTTTGACAAAATCTTCTAATAATTCAACTGCTAAAGGTTCGTCATCAATAATTACACATTTCATTTGCTGGAAATTAAGTTTTAAAATTTTGTTTTGGTGCTCAAAAGTACTTTGAAATCAGTCAATTAAGTTTTAAAGTTTTCATAAAATAAGTCATTTATTTTATAATTATCTCTTAACGTTTCGTGCAAAATGAGTTAATTTATAGCCGTTTGGATTTCATCTAAATTTAAATTTAAATGAACTCTGTAATACTGATTATCTTGTGTAATTGAAAGTTGATGTGCATTTGGATAAAGCAAATCAAGTCGGTTTTGAATATTCACCAAACCAATTCCTGAATTTTCAGGATCTTTCACATAATTTTCAATTGTGTTTTCGATCCAAAAATCAAGGCTGTTTTCATGAATGAAAATTTTGATTTTAACATGCGCGGCACCTTTATAATCGGTTCCATATTTAAAAGCATTTTCAACAAAAGAAATTAAAAGCAAAGGCTCTATAAATTTATTTTTTGTGTCGCCGTGTACATTTATAACAATGTCTTCAATATTATTGAGTCGGAGTTTTTGCAGTTCAATATAATTCTGAATGTAATTGATTTCTTTTTCTAAAGCCACCGTTTTATTGTCTGTTTCATACAGCATATAGCGCATGAGTTCAGATAATGTCACGATGGCATCAGGGACCAAATCAGATTTCTTGTGTGCCAATGAATAAATACTGTTCAGGGAATTGAATAAAAAATGTGGATTAGTCTGCTTGCGCAAATAAATCAATTCAGTATTTGTTCTATGTGTTTCGGCAATTAATTTGTTTTGCTGATTGTTATAAAATTCAGTCAATGTTCTAATAATTGCGCTTATTGTAAGTATTAAAATATAGAAAAAAGAAGGTGCAATTTTAAAAAAGAAGGGCTGTCTAATTTCGGTTCTAAAATGCATTCCTTTTGGAAAAAATTTAGGATCGGGCATCATTCTCGGCGGACGCATGTTTTCAGGTCTTAAATGCCTGAATTCCGGTATAAAATATTGTGTTCTGATGATCATAAAGAAAACAATTAGAACCAGAACAAAAACAAAATAAAGCCAATATTTTTTTTCTAAAAGCAAAACTGGAACCAAGTAAAAATAGTTGAGATAAAACAATATAATTCCAGTAACCCATTGCGCATAAAAATCAGTATTGATTCTGAAGGGGCTTTCGTAAAATTGAATTAAAGAAGTCAATATGAAGAAAATCCATATGATACAATGAAATAGAATTTTATTTGAACTTGTATTTTTAATGGCGTCGAGCTTCATTTAGAATTTTATTTTTAATAAAATTAAATCATTTTTTGTTATAGTAGGCGACATATTACGGTCTAGTTTGCTAACAACCAATTTTGCTGTATTTAATGCTTCTTCTTCTGTAGAAAAGCTTTTTGTGTAACTTATAACAGGAATGATTGATTGCTTTATCAAAATTTTATTTTTGTTCGAAATTGTATATCCCCAGCCGGTTTGTGTCTTGAAGGAATCAATTTTAAATGTTTCAGTTTTTACACAAGCGATAAATTGTAAAACAAGTAAAATAAACAATAAATTCTTCTGGATTTTACTCCAGAAGAATTGTTTTTTAGTATTAATTGTCATCGTCACTTTGTTCGTCAAGCGGTTTAAATTCCCAGGCATCATCAAAATAAGTTGAACCTGTTCGACCCAACATATAAAACCCACGGTTGTTAATAGCAAAACCTACAGCATCTGTTCTTGTTGCACCTTCCATAGAAGTTCTTTCTGTCCAAAGATCTGTTGACGGATTGTATTCCCAAACGGTTTTTATACCATCACCGCCTACAACATAACCAAGCCCACTCATAGAAAAACTCGATGCATTTGAACGCGTTACAGCATATTCGTCATTGTATGTATAATCATCATCAGTGTCTTTATCAATATCACGTTTTCTTGTCCAAACATCTGTTGCTGGATCAAATTCCCAGAAATCTTCTTGAAAAACGCCATTGTTAATTCCAGTTCCTAAATAAGCTTTATCAGCAATTACAAAAACGGTTGCATTTCTCCTTTTGTTTCCACTAAAGCCGTTTACTAAAGTCCAAGTATTTGTTTGATCGTTATATTGATAAAAATCTTTCAAATAATTTCCGTCATATCCAGTTCCAAAATATGCTTTTCCGCCTACTTGAAATCCAAGTGCGCCATAACGTCCAGTTCCAGCAAAATCTGTTTTTTGAGTCCAGCTGTTGCTTGTTGGGTCATACTGAAAAAAATCTTTCAATTTATTCGTTCCGTCATAACCAAGACCAACATAGCCTTTTTCATTTAAGGTAAAACTTGACGCAGAGCTTCTGCCCACGCCTGTAAAATCAGCTTTTTGTTCCCAATAATCTCCATTAGAATTATAAGCCCATAAATCTTTTAAATATTCATCTCCGGTATAACCAGTTGCTACATATGCATAATCACCAATTACAAAACTAGTTGCACTTGATCGAGCCGGACCATCAAATGCCGACTTTTTAATCCAGTTTCCTATCAAATCATCATCGTCATCGTCATTGCTGCAGCCTACAAAAATTAGAGCTGAAAATAGAGTCGCGAATAATATTCCTTTTTTTAAATTATTCATAATGTGTAAAATTTATTTATTGTTTGTATTTGATGCCAATGCCAAAAATGTAGCCGTTCCCTGTGTCAAAATTATATACGGTATTATCTTCAGAATCTATTAGTTTGTAATTTTTATTAAAATCATAACCGGCTTTAAAATTCAAAAACCAATTTGAATCTACATTTCGTTCATATTCAAAAGCCGATGTCATTTGTGATAAACTCATTTTTGATGCATTATAATTGGATTCAGACTTTTGATCTAAATAGTAAAAACTCCCATTGAAGCTGTTTGTTAAACTGAATTTATTTCGGATATTATTTGAATATGAAATTTTTGAATCTGGAAATCCTACTGAAATTGTACTTTTTTCACTCAGCAAATAGTTTACAGTTAAAAGAGGAATAAACTTTGGAGTTCCAAAAATGTTCGACCTTGCGGCACCAATTGATACATTTATATTTGAATTCAATTGCTGATTGACTTCAAAACTTCCTAAAAGTGTAAAATCAGAAAAATTCAAATTCTGCTGAAAACTGAACATTGGAGTTACTGAAAATTGCAACTTTTTTTTCTCAGAAGCTTGAAATAAATAATCCGTTTTGTTTTGAAACTGATTGAATCGATCCAAATTTTCATTTGATGAAAAAGGATCAAGTTCGTAATTGATATTCAACTTTGAATATGCTGTTGTATTTGTCAGCTGGTTTTTGGTGTTTATCTTTTTGCTGAATAACACCGAAACACCACTTTCGTTAAAATCAATTTTATCAGTTGGTTCTGTTTTTAAATTCACATTTGCCGAAAAAGTTTCTTGAGCCTTCATATTATAAAATGAAATTGTAAAAACGAAACATATTAAAAGCCTTATTCTCATTACTTATTTATTGGTTCAAAAGTAGGTGGCTGATGGTTTTAAAAAAAAGAATATATATGTATGGCGTTTTTTGATAGACTAAATCGCGTTTTTTAAGGCTGAAACAAAGTTTTGATTGGATATAGCTATTATAGATCAGTTTTTGCTTTTTGTAGTTCAAAAACGCAGGGCTGTATATGTTATAGTGCGGTGCAGATTACGCCATTTTATATTTGCCGAAAAATTATATTATGCACAAGTTTATATTGATGTTCTTTTTTGCGGTCACGATACTTTCATGTGGTACAGATACTGATGCTGGTGAATTTGTTGTTGGGTCAGATTATTTGGCAGTAAGTAATAAAGCGATTTTAATTGATACTGTAACGGTTGATATGTCGACAATAAATTTTGATTCCTTGGCAACTTCAAACAAAAGCCGGATTTTAGTTGGAAATTATGATGATCCGATTTTTGGGAAAGTTAAATCAAACAGTTATTTCCAGCTGGCAAGTGATTCTTATAATTTGAACATTACTGGAGGCTCAGATACAGAAGCCGTTAATTTTGTTTTTGACTCCATTTCGATGATTTTAAAGTATGATAACTATTATTATGGTGATACTACCAAAGTGCAGACATTTGATATTCATCGATTGACGCAAAAGATAAAGCCGAACAACGGAGATAGTGATTTGTATAATAATACGACTTTTGCCTACAGCGATGAAAGTATTGGTTCAATTTCATATAAACCGAGACCAATTGAAAAAGACTCAATAGTAATTAAAATGAGTGATGCTTTTGGTTCGGCTCTTTTTCAAAAACTTAAGAAAAGAGAAATTACAGATTTTGACAGTTTTTCTGAATATCTAAAAGGCCTCGTTCTGGTTCCTTCAACTTCTAATTCATCTAGCATGATTGGCTTTAATGTTTCAACAAGTAAAGTCAGGATGTATTATTCCAAATATCAGGCAGATACTGAAGAAACGCCTTATGTAATTGATTTTACAATTGCAGATGCAGGAAAACAGTTTAATTCCATTTCACTTGATAAAACGGGAACATTAATTCAGAATTTGCCTATTTCTAGCAGTAAATTGTCAAGTTCGGCTACAAGTCAGCAAGGATTTATTCAGTCGGGTACGGGAGTGGCATGCCGAATCGATTTTCCTAATATAAAACAGCTCAAATATATTGCAGATAATGGCGCAATTGTAAATGCAGAGCTCATCTTGAAACCCGTCAATAATACATACTCTTCAAAATATCCTTTAGCCGATTCTTTGTCTGTTTATGTTGCAGATAATTTAAACCGAATTAGTGCTTCTTTAGTAAACTCTGCGGGAACTACGGTTTACGGCATTTTAAACAAAAAAAGTGATGAGTTTAATGAAAATGTTGGATACTCAATTCCGGTTGGAAATTTTCTCCAAAGAGAAATGCTAAAAAAATCAGATTCGAAATCCTCTTTGATTCTGACATTGCCAGGAATTTACAAAACAGTAAACCGAATTGTTTTAGGCGATCAAAAACATTTGAACAACAAAATCCAATTGAAAATTTATTATATCTCCTATTAAATGAAAAATAAAATAATTTATTTAACCTGCTTCATTTTATTGTCGCTGACTTCATTTTCTCAAAGTATTTCGAGTTCACCTTATTCACTTTATGGAGTTGGAAGTGTGTATGATTCTGATTTTGGAATTCTTCCTTCAATTGGTTCATCAGGAATGGCTTTGCCTTCTTCGAGTTTTATCAATAATTTAAATCCTGCTTCCTTGGGTTTTATTCCATTAAATCATTTTATGTTTGATATTGGCGGAAAAGCTATTGCAACAACTTATCAAAGTAGTTCACGAGAAGAAAAACGAAATAATTTCCAATTTTCGCACATGGCTTTTGCTTTTCCTGTTACTAAAAATTCAGGATTTAGTTTGGCATTGCGACCATATTCCAGTGGAGCTTTTAAAATTTCAAATCTTGCACTTCCTATAGAAAACAGTCAGGAATATTATTATTTGACTGCCGTTGGTTCCGGCGGACTAAATAATTTTGACTTTTCATACGGATACCGATTTGGGAAAAAGCTTTCGCTTGGATTTTCGGGTTCATTATTATTTGGAAACACTGCCGATGAGCGCAATTTTCTCATCCAAAATACTCTTACAACTGTTACAAAAAAAACAAGTTATAATGGTCTTCGTGCAACATTAGGAGCGCAGTATAAGATAGATTCTACTTTTACAATTGCTCCAGTAGTTAAATTGCCTGCTCAAATTAAGGCTTCAAAAATACAGAGTGTTCAGGTTATTGCAGACGAGGTTATAACGCCAATTGAAACTGATGCTACTTCAGATGTTGATGATTTTTACATGCCTCTAGAAATAGGAGTAGGGTTTAGCAAACGCTTTAAAAATAATTTAAATGTTACTTTAGATTATGAAAAAAGTTTTTGGAGTAATACAAATCAATCTGAGTTGTATGGAAATTTTGTAAATCAGGACAGGTTTGCTCTCGGGTTTACTTACAAAGCCAAGAAAGATTATCGAAAATATTGGGACCATGTTCAATATGCAATGGGAGCCAATTTTGATAACGGATACCTTGAAGTCGACGGAAAAAGAGTAAATAATGCTGCCATTTCTATTGGACTTTCCTTACCAATAGAAAACACTTTGACAACGCTGAATATTTCATATTCTTACGGACAAAAAGGAAGGATTACAGATAATTTAATAAAAGAAAATTATCACAAACTGTCACTAAATTTATCTTTAGACGGAATTTGGTTCGTCAAGCGAAAGTTTGAATAAGCCTAAAAATCTTTGTGTATAACGGGGTATTTATAATCTAAAATTGATTCTAAAACTGCTGGATTTGAATTGACATAAAATTCAGGTTCACTTTCTTTAAGATCTGAAAAACCAACCTTTTCGCGCAAAATATTTTGTGTCTGACGGGCCACTGCTTCACCAGAATCAATAATCTGGATGTGGTCCGGCAGAATTTTTTTTATCTGAGGAATTAAGTACGGATAATGACTACATCCTAAAACCAAATAATCAATATTGGCATCAATCATTGGTTGTAAATACGATTCTAAAAGCTCAGTCATTTGCGGAGAATTTAGTTGTCCATCTTCAATAAGCTGTACTAAACCATGGCCAACTTGCTCTATTATTGTTGTATTTTGAAACATTTCAGCTGTCTTGTTGAACAATTCGCTGTTTAGTGTTCCTTTAGTGGCTAAAATTCCAATTACTTGAGTTTTTGAATTATTAGCTGCAGGTTTAATAGCAGGTTCAATACCAATAAACGGAATATCATAATCAGCACGGAGTTCACGAATTGCATTTGTTGTGGCAGTGTTACATGCTACAACAATTAATTTACATCCCATTTCGATCAAAAAATCAACATTTTTTTTGCTGAGGGCAACAATCTCTTCTTTTGTCTTTTGACCGTAAGGAGCATTTTTGCTATCAGCTAAATAAATAGTTTTTTCGTTTGGAAGAAGATTGTGGATTTCATTCCAGATTGAAGTTCCTCCAATTCCAGAATCAAAAACGCCTATAGGATTGTTGTTCGTCATAAATACAAATTTAATATTTTTTGAAATAAATTGATGTTTCAATTTACTCGAAATCTGTAAATTCTTATCTTTTTTTATTTTAATTTATTGTAAAAAAAATGCCCAGACTTTTAAAGTACTGAGCATTTTTTTTTAAGACTAAAAAATTAGTTTTCTTAGAATCCTAAATCTTTTTTCACATCAGCAGTGATGTTTGGACCATCAGCTAAGATAAGAGTAGAACCATCTAAAACATATTGGTAACCTTTAGCTTTTCCAACTTTTTGGATAGAAGCTTTCACTTTTTCCATAATTGGTTTCATGATATCAGAATCTTTTTGTTGTAGTTCTTTTTGTGCATTGTCTCTGTAATCAACAATTCTTTTTTGCATGTCTTGAACTTCTTTAGCGCGCTCTGTGTTAACTGCTTCAGTTTGTTTTGTAGACTCTTCTTCGTACTTTCTGATTTTAGTTTGGTATTCTTCAACCATTTTTTTGTATTCTGCGTCGTATGTACCACTTAATTTTTGTAGTTGATTTTGAGCATCTAGCATAGCAGGCATTTTCGACATAATCTCGCTAACATCAACATGGGCAACCTTCGCCTGTGCATTCATTGTGTTACTTGCTCCTAAAATTAGAACGGCAGCAATTAGTAAAGTTTTGATTTGTTTCATCATTTTTAAAATATTAATTAATTATTGGTCGTATTAGGTTTTTGTGTTTCGGCTTCTTTTGCTTTTTTAGCCGCTTCTCTCTCTTCTAATATTTTCTTTCTTCTTTCTTCTAATTCTTTTTTACGTTGTTCATACAACTTCTGTCTTTCAGCAGCCTTATCTACCGCTGGTTCTGTTGTTGCAGGCGCAGTTTCGGTAGCTGTTGCTGGTTTTGCCGTTGTGCCGTCAGTTTTAACGGCCTCAGTTGACTTAGCTGCTTCTGTTGTTTTCGCAGGTTCAGAAACCGTGCCATTTTTTTTAGCTTCTCTTTCGGCTTGTATGGCTTTTCGTCTGTCGTCGTATTCTTTTTTCTTAGCTTCTTGCTCTAATCTTCTGTCTTCGATCAGTTTTTCTCTGGCAGCTTTCTTTTCATCTAGGGCTTTTTGTCTATCAGCCATTGCTGGATTTTCATCGATAGCATTTTCTTTACTCTCTTTAATTTCCTGATCTTTCAATTGTTTTTTAGTCAATTGCTCTCTTTTGTCAGTTCTATTTAAAACGCGTATAACTTGATCGCTGATATCAAATTTTTTGTTGCTGAAAAGCATTGTCAAATCTGAAGATTTATCAAAAATGAAATCGTAGCTTTTAGCTTCGGCAATATCCTGAACAGCGGTAAAAACTTGATCCTGGATTGGTTTTGCCAATGCCGCTTTTTGGTGAATTAAATTTCCATCAGCTCCAAATTGCTTTTGCTGATAATCCATCATTTCTGTTTCCAGAAATTTTATTTCAGTTTCTCTTTCATCAATAAGCTCTTTTGTAAGAAGTGCTTTTTCGGCTTTTAAGCTTTCTTTCAGTTTGTTTATTTCTATTTTTTTGGACTCAATTTCTTGTTTCCATTTTTGGGCTTTCAGCTCTAATTGTGCTGTTGCCTCTTTATAGTCAGAAACGTTTTCAAGAATATACTCCATATCGATATAGCCAATTCTTGTCGTTCGTGTCTGAGCCTGACTTGTATTTGCTACAATCAAGGCTAAAAATATAAATAAAAACTGTTTTCTCATAACATAACTTTATTTGATGATTTTTAACCAAACGTTAATTGTCTAAAATTGTTGTCCAATAATGAAATGAGTTTCCCATCCATTTGCTTTATTGGTAACAGAATTAGGAAGCGCATCGAAACCGTAACCAAAATCAATTCCTAATAATCCGAATGCTGGCATGAATACACGTAAACCTACACCTGCAGAACGGCTTAAATCAAATGGGTTATAGTCCTTAAATGTTGGATATGATGAACCTGCCTCTAAGAATGTCAGCGCGTAAATCGACGCTGAAGATTTTAATGTGATAGGGTAACGCAATTCCATAGAGAATTTGTTATAAATGGTTGCTCCAATTTGCTGACCAGCAGCATTTGTTGGTGTCAATGATCCATTAGGATAACCTCTTAAACCAATAGTCTCTCTACCATCCATTGAGTACTGCGCCATTCCGTCTCCTCCTAAATAAAAACGCTCAAATGGTACAACTCCTCTTGCTTGATCATAAGCTCCTAAGAAACCAAATTCTGTCAAAGTTCTTAAAACTAATTTACCATATACTTTTGTATACCAGTCTGCTTTGAATTTAATTTTATAATATTCTAACCAATTGTATTTCTTTTGATCAACTTTAGCAACATCAGTATCTGCACTTGCATAATCAGATCCAACACTTACATATCCAGTTTTTCCATTAACGGTTTCTGTTTTTACATAATCACCTGTGTTTAATGGCTGGCCATCTACTCCAGAGTCAGGTGCTCCAGTGTATTGTGTTTTATATTCTTTCTGGTTTTCTAAATCACCATAGTTAATTCCATTAAGTAAAGAATAAGGAGGTGTTACTTTTGCAGAAATACTAAATTCTGAACCGTACATTGGGAATATAGGGTTTGTACCTTTATTATTTCTGGTCAGACCTATAGTATAAGCAAGGTTTCGTGATGCTCCATTACCAAAGGTAAACAATCCTGTATAATAATTGTTCAAGTCATAGTGCTGATAACTTACAGATTGTGATAATACAAAAAAGTCATCTGGCACTGTTAAACGTTTTGCTAAACCAACTTGTACTGTAAAAATATTAAAACTTTGGCTTTTATCTACAGTTCTGGTTACATAATTATTGTTGTATTGTTTACTGTAAGAAATTGCAGAACTGAATTGTACTGGTTTCTTACCTCCAAACCAAGGCTCAGAGAATGATAAACTGTAAGTTTGGAAATAAGTACTTCCTTGTAAACGAAGTGCTACTTTTTGACCATCTCCCATTGGAAGCGGTTTGTAAGATTCCTTGTTAAATATGTTTCTTGCCGAGAAGTTATTGAACGAAAGACCTAAAGTTCCAATGAAACCTCCACCACCGTAACCTCCTTGAAGCTCAACCTGGCTAGATCCTTTTTCAACAAGCTGGTATTCGATATCAACCGTTCCTGCACCAGCATCTACATTTCTAAATTCTGGCTTGATAGATTCTGGGTCAAAGAAACCTAATTGACCAATTTCACGAATTGTTCTTACTAATTCTTCTTTACTGTATTTGTTTCCAGGCTTAGTTCTTAACTCACGATAAATTACGTGGTCATTTGTTTTGTCATTACCTGTAACATAAATTTTGTTGAAATAAGCAATTGGACCTTCTGTAACTCTAATTTCAAAATCGATAGTATCATTGGCAGTCCTAGTCTCTACGGCATTGATGTTAGAGAATAAGTAACCATTATTTTGGTACAAGTTTGTAATGTCTTCTGCATCAGGTTTAGTTTTGTCTGCGATACGTTTTTCTAGTAAAACGCCATTGTAAGTTTCACCTTTTTTAATTCCTAAATAACGGTGAAGCAATTGATCAGAATAAACAGTATTACCTAAAAATTTAATATTTCCAAAGTAGTATTTGTTTCCTTCTTCAACATTGATTTTGATGGCAAGCATTTTGTTTTCCTTATTATAAGAGACAGAGTCATAAATAATACGGGCATCACGGTAACCTTTTTCTTTGTAAGCAGCAACTACTTTTTCTAAGTCGGTTTTGTATTTTTCAGGAATAAATTTTGACGCTTTTAAAACACGGAATAGATTTTTTTGTTTCGTGTCTTTCATTGCAGCTCTTAATTGAGCATCAGTAAGTTGTTTATTTCCAGTGAAATCAATACTGCTGATTTTTACTTTATCGCCCTTGTCAATTCGAACAAGCATATTTACTTGATTTCCGGCAAGAGTGTCGGGGGTATTAGTAATAGTAACTTTTGTGTTATAAAAACCTTCTTTTTTATATTTATTTTCGATGTAATTTTTAGTAGTCGTAATTAAGTTTTCATTGACAATTTTGTTTTTTGTCAAATTATTATCCTTAATAAGTCCTTCGACTTTACTTTTCTTAACACCAACGATTTTTACTTCGTTTAATTTAGGAAGCTCAACAATATCCAAATCAAGATAAATACTGTCGTTTTCTACCTTATTAACATAAAATGCGATTTCGTCAAAAAGGCCAAGTTTGCCTAATTTTTTGATAGCACTACTGATTTCTTCTCCAGGTACTGTTATTTCCTGTCCCTTTTGAAGGCCAGAAAACGTAACAACAGTTTGTTCATTGAAGCTTATTTTACCAACAACAGAAACTTTAGCAAGAATATATTTTTTTCCTTGATCAAAAGGAACTCGATCTTGTGCTTTTATTTGTGAAAAACTACCCAAAAGTAGTAGGGTAAGGACTATTTGTACTCTTTTTTGTAACACTAAAAAATTATTTAATTTGTTCACTGGTTTTTCCAAATCTACGTTCTCTTTTTTGATAACTAATGATAGCCTCATATAAATCTTGATCTTTAAAGTCTGGCCACAAGACATTCGTAAAATACAATTCTGCATAGGCAATCTGCCATAGCAAAAAGTTACTTATTCTATGTTCTCCACTTGTTCGTATTAATAAATCTACGTCTGGTAAATTTTGCGTGTAAAGATGCTCATTTATAATTGAATCGTCAATAGTGTCTAATGAAATTATATTATTTTTAACTTTATCGCTGATGATTCTCACGGCATTTACCAATTCTTCTCGTGATCCGTAGCTTAAAGCCAGTGTAAGCGTAAGGCGCGTATTGTTTTTAGTCTTCTCAATAACGTCTAAAAGTTCTTTTTGGGCTGATTTTGGTAATTTTTCAAGATTACCAATCGCATTAAGTCTGATATTGTTTTCTTGCAGCGTTACAAGTTCTTTTTTTAATGAATTGATCAATATTTTCATTAATGCTTCAACTTCAAGTTTTGGACGATTCCAGTTTTCTGTCGAAAAAGCATATAAGGTTAGATATTCAATGCCTAATTTAGCACAATTGGTAATTGTTTTTTTAACCGATTTTGTTCCGTTTTCGTGACCAAAAGCGCGTAAAAATCCTTGTTGTTTTGCCCAACGTCCATTTCCGTCCATGATAATGGCCAGATGTTTTGGTAAGTTTGAACGATCTATAGAGTCTAGTAAATTCATTGTATTATTCTGCGCAATAGCAAGGTTTTTGTCCAAAGGTATACGTTAAAGTAATTCCAGAGAAGACATACCAGTCGTTATTATTTAAATTTCCAAAACGCAAATTCGAGAGATTGCTGTTACTTGGGTTGCTTCCGTCAATATTATCTGTAAAGGTATATCGGGCACCAACTTCTGCACCTATCACAAAATGCGGTGTTATATTTGATTTTATTCCTAATGTCATCGGGATGGCAAAAGAACCTGCATCTTTGTCCTTTCTTGTGACTCCTCCGCTAATGTATAAATCATCATAAAAAAAAGCGCTTATGCCCGTATATATATAAGGTGTAACTTTTGTATGATAATCGTGTAAATTGAAATCGAAAAAATTAAATTCTATACCAGCTGAAAACTCCTTGATTTTGTTTTCAAAACTGTAGCCTCTTTTGTTTCTTCCTGATTCATCAGAGTCTTTATCATTTCCTGCAACTGTTGATTGCGTATATGAAAAACGATACGCATGACGCGGACTCTTATTCCATTTGTATAATACGCCAAAAGCCAGTTTGTCTGGATTGATATATGTCGTACTTCCTACGTCTCCAACAAAGTTGCTTCCGCCAAGAAAAACACCAATCTCATTGATTTGAGCATTAAGTGTAATAAAGGGGAAAAAACATAACAATAAATTAAAAATTTTCTTCATTTAATTCAAAATTGCGTGCAAATATAATAATTATCGATACGAATCAACGTTGCTTTGATTAAATGTGCTTTTTTTTCAATTTACATTATGATTTTGAGACATTTAATGCGGATTCGATACATGCAGAACGAGAAAAAGTGGTATTATCGTATAGTCAGCCGTCAGAAAAAGACTTAATTTCTTTTGTCTTCTCCCCAGAGCAATTTATTTCTCAAAGTTTTTAAGAAAGTCTCTCCCGGAATCTCTACCATTTTGATTTTGTAATCCGTTTTTTTGATTTTTAGGATCGATTCGTTTTTTACAGATGAAATTCTTGAATCTAAAGAAACTAAATATTGGTCTTCTCTTCCTGTTACACGTAGTGTGATTTCTGTGTCGTCTGGAATTACGAGTGGTCGGGCAGTTAAATTATGTGGTGCAATAGGAGTAATGACTAAGCTTTTTACATCTGGTGTTAATATTGGCCCGCCACAGCTTAATGAATATCCTGTTGAACCGGTTGGTGTAGAAATAATCAAACCATCTGCCCAATATGAATTTAAATATTCGTTATTAAGATAAGTTTCTACGGTAATCATTGAAGTAGTGTCTTTACGGCTGACAGTAACTTCGTTCATGGCGAAATTAAGTTCTTCAAAAGCTTCGTTTTTAGGCTCAGAAGTCAATCCTAATAAAGTACGTTCAGAAGTTGTGTAGTTTTGATCAATAACGAACTGTAGCAAACTATCGATATTTTCTTTTTGAACTTTGGCCAAGAAACCTAATCTTCCTGCATTTATTCCTAATAAAGGCACGCCTGAATTACGCACAAAGGCGGCAGATCGTAAAACGGTACCGTCGCCACCAATGCTAATCAGCATTTCGAAACTATTATCTAAAGTTGTATTTGATGAAAATGTTTTATAGTTTTTTTTTACAAGCTGTTTTTCATAAAGCATCTCGAGAAAGTTTTCCTCAATAACAATTTCAACATTGTTTGAAGTAAAAAACAAAAAAATGTCTTTTATAATAGGCTCGGTGCTGTTTTGATAATATTGTCCGTAAATGGCTATTTTCATCTGGTGTTTAATCGATTTTTTGTTTAATTGTTTAATCGTTAATTTTTTTTCGTCAAAACGATTAAACAATTAACCGATTCAACAAAAAATGCTATATATTAAGGTATTTGTCTAAGTAATCAGAACGTTCTTTTAAGCTATTGATGTAAGCGTCTTCTTGATGTTCAGAAATGATTTCGTAATTATAGCGTCTAAAAGTTTGGATAATTTCATTCAATGGTCCAACGCCAATTTTAACTGTAATCTGAACATTTTCTAAATCAGCTTCGGATATGAAACAGCCAAGAATTTTTCCGTTATTGCTTTCTACAATTTGAGTTACTTGGCCCATAGAATAATCCAAAAGTCCTTTTTGAACAATGATAATACCGCCTTGTTCTTTTAAAAATGGCGTTTCCTGAAAGAATCGCATGATATCTTCCATTTCATAATATCCTATATAACTGTTGTTTTCATCTAATACCGGAATTGTATTAGTGTGGTTTTTGGCAAAAACTTCCAAAACATCAAGCCAAATCATTGATTTTCGAGCAAAAAAACGCTCTAAAGTGTATTTGTAATCAATTGCTTTTTTGTCTGTATCAAGAGTTTCAATATCATCAGAAGCAATACTTCCAATGAAAATTCCATCTTCCAGAACAGGGAAATGCGAAAAATCAACATCCGCAAAAAAGTCTTGAACAGATGCTATCGTTTCCTGACTGTCAATCGCTCTGAAATCATTGGTGATATAGTTTGTAATTTCTGTCATAAATCAATTGAAGATATTTCCTTGCAAAATAATCAAAAAATACCAAAAACTGCTACGTTTTACTTTGTATTTTTGTCGTAACAAATATAGTGTTACTAGAATTAATTATCTATTTATATGACAAAGTTAAGTGTAAATATCAATAAAATTGCAACGTTAAGAAATGCGCGTGGCGGAAATGTCCCTGATTTATTAAAAGTAGCTGCAGATATTCAAAAATTTGGGGCTCAGGGAATCACCATTCACCCGCGTCCAGATGAGCGTCACATTCGTTATCAAGATGCACGCGATTTAAAAGCAATCGTTACGACAGAATATAATATCGAAGGAAATCCACAACATAATTTTATTGATTTGGTTTTAGAATGCAAACCAGATCAGGTAACGTTGGTTCCAGATGCAATTGGTGCTATAACCTCTTCTGCGGGTTGGGATACCATTAAAAATCAAGAATATTTGACTGAGGTTATTCAGGAATTTCAAAGAAACGGAATCAGAACTTCGATTTTTGTTGATCCAGTTTTAGAAATTATTGAAGGTGCCAAAAAAACAGGAACGGACCGAATTGAATTATACACTGAAGCTTTTGCGCACCAATATGATTTAGGAAATAAAAGCGGAATAGAACCTTATACAAAAGCAGCAGAATTAGCAAATGAATTAGGTTTAGGAATTAATGCTGGACACGATTTGAGTTTAGAGAACATTCAGTTTTTTAAACAAAACATTCCTGGTTTATTAGAAGTTTCAATTGGACATGCTTTAATTTCTGAAGCGCTTTATCTTGGTTTAGATAATGTGGTTAATATGTATTTGAATAAATTGAAGTAAATCTTCCGTATAAAAAATAATTTATGTTATACTCAAAAATAGAAGGCGAAGGAAAACCATTTGTAATCATGCACGGTTTTCTTGGAATGTCTGATAACTGGAAAACACTTGCCGGACAATATGTCGAAGCCGAATTTCAAGTTCATATTTTAGATTTAAGAAATCACGGGCGCAGTTTTCATTCTGATGAATGGAGTTATGAAGCCATGGTTCAAGACGTTTTCGAATACTGTCAGGCAAATAATTTGACAAGAATTGATATGCTTGGACATTCGATGGGTGGTAAAGTTGCTATGCTTTTTGCAACTACGCACCCAGAAATAGTTGATAAATTGATTGTGGCTGATATTGGTCCGAGATTTTATAAACAGCATCATCAGGATATTTTGGGAGGATTAAATGCGGTTGATTTTTCTGTAAAACCAAGTAGGGCTGATGTAGAAGCGATTGTAGCACAATATGTTCCAGATTTTGGAACGCGTCAGTTTTTACTGAAAAACTTATACTGGAAAGAACCAGGACAATTGGCTTTCCGATTTAATCTGGAAGTTTTTAATAATAATCTCGACGCAATAGGAAAACCTTTAGCAGATCATTTGGTTTTCAATAATCCAACATTGTTCATAAGGGGAGGTGATTCTGGTTATATTCAGGACGAAGATATTGATGCCATAAAAGAGCATTTCCCGAATTTAAAATTAGAAACAATTCCAAATGCAGGGCATTGGCTTCATGCTGAAAATCCTAAAATGTTTTTTGAATTGACCGCAGCATTTTTGAAAGAGTAATTATTTTGATGAAAATTTTATTACTTTTAAATAAATTTTAAACCAGAAAAACTATGAAATTAATACTCAGACTTCTTGTTACTGCAGCTTTAGTGTTGTTAATAGCTAATTTTTTAAAAGGTGTTCATGTAGCCAGTTTTGGTACGGCTGTAATTGTTGCGGTAGTTTTAGGATTGCTGAATATTTTTATAAAACCTATTTTGGTTATTTTGACTTTACCGGTAACATTTATTACACTGGGCTTGTTTTTGCTGGTTATAAATGCCATAATAATTTTGCTTTGTACAAATATTGTGGGCGGGTTCGCAGTCGATTCGTTCTGGACGGCATTGATTTTTAGCGTTATATTGTCTATCCTGCAATCTATTACCTATAAAATACTAGGAGACGATAAATAAAAAGCAAATAGAGCAGATTAAAACTGCTTCAAATACAATAAATTAAAAACTTGGTTGGGTTGCAAAAATTTTATAATTTTGCAACCCAATTTTATTATGTAAATTAAAGAAGAAGATGGATATTAAAAGAGTAGCAACAGACGCTGTGAACGAGACAATTGTATTAAACGTTGTTCACATGGATTATAAAGGTCAAGTAGCAAAAAGAATAAACGAAAAAATGCCATTGGCTACTGTAAAAGGATTTAGAAAAGGACAAGTTCCTAAAGATCTTGTTGAAAAACAATACGGAAAAGCAATTAAGCAGGAAGAAGTTAAAAAAGTAGTTGATTTGGCTTTAGAGCGTTTTGTTCAATCTGAAAGATTAAATCTTTTAGGAACTCCTCTTGCTAAAGAAAACGAAAACTTTGATTGGGATGCTGAAGAACTAACTTTCGAATACGAAATTGGTTTAGTGCCAAACTTCGAAATTGATCTTGAAGCTAAAAACAATATCGTAAAATATATCGTTACTGCTGATGATAAATTAATCGACGGACAAGTAGAGCGTATCCAAAAACAATTTGGAAAAGCAATTCCTCAAGATAAAGTTGAAGCTGATTCAGATTTAACTGGAACTTTCACAAACGAAGAAAAAGGAATCAACAATACAACTACAATTTCTGTATCTACTTTCAACAAAAAAGCAGGTGATAAATTCATCGGTAAAAAAGTTGGAGATGTTGTTACAGTAAGTACAAAAGGTTTATTTGAAGATGACCACCAATTAATGGATTACTTAAAAGTAGCTCATGATGATGTTCACGGTTTAGATATCGAAGTAAACTTTACTATCGAAGCGATTAACGGTGCTGAATTAGCTGAATTGAACCAAGAATTATTCGACAAACTTTTTGGTGAAGGAAAAGTAGCTTCTTTAGATGAATTAAAAGCTAAAATTAAAGAAGACGCTGAATCTCAATTCGCACAACAAGCTGACCAAAAATTATTATTAGACGTTCAAGATTTCTTGATCGAAAATACAAAATTTGATTTACCAGCTGAATTCCTTAAAAAATGGTTACAAACTGTTGGAGAGAAAAAACTTTCTGCAGAAGAAGCTGAAGTTGAATACGCAAGATCTGAAAAAGGTTTACGTTTTCAATTAATCGAAGGAAAAGCAATGGCTCAAAGTAATATCCAAATTACATTTGACGATTTGAAAGCTTTTACATCAAACGCAATCAGACAACAAATGGCTCAATTTGGACAAACAAATCCAACTGAAGAAGAAGTTCAAGGAATCGTGGCTAGAGTTTTATCTAACCAAGAAGAAGTGAAAAGACTTTCTGAGCAAGTTGTAGCGGCTAAATTGTTAGATTTATTCAAAGAAAAAGCAAATCCAACAACTAAAGAAGTTACTTACGAAGAATTTATTGCAGCTTCTTACGGAGAATAAATTTTAAAGAAACAAGTATATTGGGAGCGTCAGGATTTTTTTCCTGACGCTCTTTTGTTTTAATTTATTTTTGATTACTTTTCAGGAGCTAATCCAGCTATTCGTTACAAGTTTTTTCATGACTGCCTTTTTTTGTAAGGTATAAAAAGAGCTTCCGTTGGTCGCTTTTTTCTCCCAACAAAAAATAGTTGTCATTTCAAAAAGCTTTTCACTGCTATCTGGGCTAGAAATAAGACAAATTGACATTCTTTGGAAATAGGTACAACCTTTGATGGAGAATATATGTTAAATAAAATAAACTTAGAACAGATACATATGAACTACGGTAAAGAATTCAAGAAATTTGCTACAAAGCACCAAGGAGTTAACGCAATGTATTATGATAAAATCATAGCAGCGATGAACCCAACAAACATGACTCCATATATTATCGAAGAACGTCAGTTGAATATTTCTCAATTAGACGTTTTTTCAAGATTAATGATGGATAGAATCATCTTTTTAGGAACGGGTATTGACGACCAAATCGCTAATATCGTTCAGGCACAGTTATTATTCTTAGAAAGCGCTGATGCATCAAAAGATATTCAAATTTATTTAAACTCTCCAGGAGGAAGCGTTTATGCAGGTTTAGGAATTTATGATACCATGCAGTACATCAAGCCTGATGTTGCTACAATTTGTACAGGAATGGCAGCTTCTATGGGCGCAGTTTTATTATGTGCAGGAGCAGCAGGAAAACGTTCTGCATTGCCACATTCAAGAGTAATGATTCACCAGCCATCTGGAGGAGCGCAAGGTGTTGCAACAGATATGGAAATCAATTTACGTGAAATGTTGAAATTGAAAGATGAATTATACCACATCATTTCACAACATTCAGGACAATCTTTTGAAAGAGTTCACAAAGATAGTGAGCGTGATTACTGGATGATTGCTGACGAAGCAAAAGAATACGGTATGATTGATGAAGTTTTGAGAAGAGGATAATTTTTTAAAAGTTTCTAAGGTTCTGAGATACTAAGATTCTAAGTTTTCTCCTTGACTTGAAACAGAAAAATAAATATTAAGCTGCATAGAATTACGTTTTTAAGTTTTAATTAAAATAAAAAGCTTAGAAACTTAGTATCTTTGCAGCTTAGTAACTTAAATAAAGAATGGCAAAAGTAGTATTAGAATGTTCGTTTTGTGGAAGAAAAAAGCCAGAAACTAATTTATTGATTGCTGGTATCAATGCACACATTTGTGATAAATGTATTGAACAAGCGCACGGAATTGTATTAGAAGAATTAAAATCAAGCGGAAGCGCGAAACTTGTTGGTGATTTAATTTTAAAGAAACCAAAAGAAATCAGAGCTTTCCTTGATCAATATGTAATTGGTCAAGACCAGACAAAAAAAGTAATGTCGGTTGCGGTTTACAATCACTACAAGCGTTTAATGCAGCAACAATTAGACGACGAAGTTGAGATTGAAAAAAGCAACATCATTATGGTAGGTCAAACAGGAACTGGAAAAACATTGGTTGCAAAAACAATTGCAAAAATGTTAGACGTTCCGTTAGCAATTGTTGATGCTACTGTATTGACAGAAGCTGGATATGTAGGAGAAGATGTTGAAAGTATTTTAACGCGTCTTTTGCAAGCTGCAGATTATGATGTAACCAAAGCAGAAAGAGGAATCGTATTTATTGACGAAATTGATAAAATTGCCCGTAAGAGCGATAATCCGTCAATAACGCGTGACGTGTCTGGTGAAGGTGTTCAGCAGGCTTTGTTGAAACTGTTAGAGGGAACAATTGTAAATGTACCGCCAAAAGGTGGACGTAAACACCCAGATCAGAAATTTGTTGAGGTAAATACTCAGAATATTTTATTTATTGCTGGAGGTGCTTTTGACGGAGTGGAGCGTATTATTTCTAAACGTTTAAATCGTCAAGCTGTTGGTTATTCGACATCTAAAAATGTTGATAATATTGACAAAGACAATCTACTGCAATATATTATTCCAAAAGATATTAAAGATTTTGGATTGATTCCAGAGATTATTGGTCGTTTGCCAGTTTTAACGCATATGGATCCGTTAGACAGAGAAACATTGCGTGCAATTTTGACACAGCCTAAAAATGCATTGGTAAAACAATATCAGAAGTTATTTTTAATGGATGATGTTGAATTCAATATTACTGATGAAGCTTTAGATTTTATAGTTGATAAAGCATTAGAATACAAATTAGGAGCTCGTGGATTGCGTTCGCTTTGTGAAGCAATCTTAACAGATGCAATGTATGAATTGCCAAGTTCTGATGATAAAGTTTTATCGATCGATAAAGATTATGCAGAACATACTTTAAGTAAAAACTTATTGAAGCGAATGGAAATTGCTTCGTAAATTATAAAACAACTTTGTCGAAGTTTTAAACTTTGCCAAAGTTCAATTATAGAACCTGTTCATTTATTTGAGCAGGTTTTTTTGTTTTCGGAATTATGAAAATGATATTTCTCGTTTAGCCCTGATCGAAACGGCATCCTTTTGTGGTAGGGTTCACCACAAAAGATATAGTGTAGAGCAGGACAAGTCGTTTTTTGAAAACGAAATTATCTGCTTCTAATAAAAAAAAATTACTGAACCCTAAATTTCTCTCTATATTCAATAGGTTTCATTCCTACCATTTTATAAAACACTTTTCTAAAGGCTTTAGGGTCATTATATCCTGTTTTTTCAATAATTTCAGAAATCGAAAGCTGGGTTTGTTCTAAATATTTTTTAGAGCTCTCAACTCTTATATTTTGCAGGTATTCGATTGGCGGAATTCCGGTTACTTGTTTAAAGCGGCGCGTCATATTTCTGGCACTTGTTGGAATGTCTTTGATGATTTCTTCCAATTTTTCAATAGTATGATATTGACTTTCGATTTTCTGCTGAAGCAATGCAACCAAAGCATCGTTATGTAAATGATTGGGTCTGAAAGTGCTGAAATAACTTTGTTTGTATCGGTTTAAATCAATTGAGAAGATTTTTGCAATTTGAACAGCAACTTCATTCCCGCAAAATTTTTGAACTAGCAGCACTAGTAAATGAAATGATGAGGTCGATCCGCCGCTGGTGTAAAGACTTCCATCGGCAGTCAGGGTTTCTTCGGGTTTTAATTTCACTAAAGGAAAAGCCTTTGTAAAAGCACTGCATGCGTCAACATGTGTAGTAGCCAGTTTTTCATTTAATAATCCAGATGCAGCAAACAAAAAAGCGCCCGTGCAAAAACTTGCTAATTCGGCTCCAGATTGATGCTGTTTTTTTAACCACGGAATAAAATCTTTATTTTTTGCGATCATTTCGCTCATATTATCTGTGGTAAAAGCGGGAATCAAAATCAGATCCAAATCAATGTTTGAAGTTTCAATGGCATGAACATCATATCCAAATACTTGTTCATTTGTAATTTGGCCAGCCGATTGAAAAACCATGATATCAAAAGGCTTGTCGGCTTCTTTGCTAAGTTTATTGGCTGTTTCAAAAACCTCCAAAATCGCGGCTATACTTAATAATTTGTAATCGTGCGGTACAATTAAACCTGTTTTCTTGCTCATGATTTGTGGTATTTTGAAGATTAGCAATTTGACAAAAGTAAGTAAAATGTCTTAAATGACCCTTAAAATGACTTTTATTAGCATTTTTAAGTAATCTTAAAAAATTAAATTTGTTTTAATAAATTCGTAATTTTATCAAGATGAAAACAAAAATCTTCTTAAATCTTCCCGTAAAAGATTTAAACAGGGCAGTGGCTTTTTATAATGAACTAGGCTTTTCGACCAATCCAAAATTCACAAACGAAAAAGGAGCTTGTATCGTAATCGACGAAAATATATTTGTCATGCTTTTGGTTGAAGAGTTTTATAAAACTTTTACCCAAAAACAAATTTGTGATGCTGCTACAACTAGCGAAGTTCTTATTTCAATTTCTTTGGATTCTCGTGAACAAGTAGATGAAATGATAGAAAAAGCTATTAAAGCAGGCGGCGTGGATTACATTCCGGCAAAAGATTATGGATGGATGTATCAAAGAACTTTTCTAGATATGGATAACCACCATTGGGAAATTTTCTACATGGATGAAAGTCAGATACCGGAAATGTGATACTATCTAAAAAAATGATAACTGTCCAAAACACAATAGAGGCATCGATAGAGAAAGTTTGGGAATTTTGGACTTTGCCAGAACATGTTCAAAACTGGAATACAGCAATAGATAATTGGTATACGAAATATGCCGAAAATGATTTGAAAGTTGGAGGGAAATTCAAATATAAAATGGCTCAAAAAGGCGAAAACGCAAGTTTTGATTTTGAAGGAATCTATACGAAAATCGAAAGTCTTTTATTAATAGAATACAAACTTACTGACAATAGAATAGGAAGCGTGCAATTTGAAAATATTGATAATAAAGTGAAAATTACCGAAGTTTTTGAACCCACAAAAGAAGATTCAGAAAGTATGCAGAAGCAATGGTGTCAAACGGTTATCGATAATTTTAAAGCTTATGTCGAAAAGAATTAAGCAGAATTTCAAACGAAGAATAAATTCATGAAATAATTTGATAAATAATGATAACAATAAAAAATACGATAAAAGCATCTAAAGAAAAAGTTTGGGAATTTTGGAATAACCCCGAGCATATTACAAAATGGGCATTTGCATCTCCAGAATGGCATACGCCACGTGCAGAAAATGATTTAAGAGAAGGAGGGAAATTCTCGACAACAATGGCAGCAAAAGACGGTAGTATGAGTTTTGATTTCTGGGGAGAATATACATTGGTAAAAGAAAACGAGGCAATCAATTATACAATGGGAGATGGAAGAAAGACTGAAATTATCTTTAAAGAAATTCCTGAAGGTGTTGAAATAATTGAAAGTTTTGAGCCAGAAACACAAAATCCTGAAGAAATGCAGCGTGGTGGCTGGCAGGCAATTTTGGATAATTTTAAAAATTACGTCGAGAATAATTAGTTTCTTTTAGGTTCAAAGGTTTTAAGGTGCAGATGGACAAAGGCTCAGTTAATCGTCAAACTGTGCTTACATTACTTATATGGTTTAAAAAAAAAAATATCTAACAAAAAAATCGAAACAATGACAAAACAAATATGGTTGAATTTGCCTGTTAAGAATATCGCAAAAGCGAAGGATTTTTTCTGGAAAATAGGTTTTTCGTTTAATGAACAACACGATACGCCAAGTTCTACTTGTATGGTAGTTGGTGAAGGACATTTTGTAGTGATGCTTTTTGAAGAATCACTTTTTACTACCTTTTCTCAAAACGGCATTACTGATACCAGTTCCAGTTCTGAAGTATTGATTTCGATCGATGCTGAAAGTAGAGAAGAAGTCGATGAATTGGCTGAGAAAGTCAAAGAAGCCGGTGGAACTGTTTTTTCAGCACCTGCAGAAAGTCAGGGTTGGATGTACGGCTTTGGATTTGCTGATCTAGACGGGCATCGCTGGAATGTTTTGTTTATGGATTTTAGTAAATTGTCGTAATTATGGAAACATTAGAATTTAAAATTAGAATTAAAGCTCCTGCGACAAAAGTCTGGGAGGTTTTATGGAACGATGACACTTATAAAGAGTGGACAGGGGCTTTCTGTGAAGGTTCATATGCTATAAGTGATTGGAATGAAGGTGATAAAATACATTTCATGTCGCCAAGCGGTGAAGGAATGAACAGCATTATTGAAAAGAAAATTCCAAATGAATACATGGCTTTTAAGCATATTGGGGAAATTAAAGACCATAAAGAACTGCCTCTTGACGAAGAAACTAAAAAATGGAGCGGTGCAATGGAGACTTATCGATTAACACCAGATGACGAATTTGTGGATTTGACAGCTCAAGTGGATGTTGTCGAAAAGTATATCGATTATTTTAAAGACGCTTTTCCGAAAGGATTAGAGAAAGTGAAAGAATTATCAGAGTAAAGAGAATAGAATAAAGAGCAAAGACATGTTTATTCTTAAAATGCTTTTAAAAGACATTAACAATTTATAATTAACAATCAACAATTAATAAAAAATATTATGGCAACAGTAAACCCTTATTTACTTTTTGACGGAAATTGCGAAGAAGCATTTCTGTTTTACAAATCCGTTTTTGGCGGGGAATTTCCGTACATCGGAAAATTTAAAGAAATGCCCGTTGAAGAGGGGTGCGATCAAGTTTCAGCAGAAGATGCAGAAAGAATTATGCACGTTTCATTACCAATTGGTAATACTGTTTTGATGGGAAGTGACAGTTCAACAAGATTTGGAAAACTTCCTATTGGTGATAATTTTTCAGTTTCAATTAATACCGAAAGTACAGAAGAAGCTGACCGAATTTATAATGGACTTTCAGCGGGTGGTAAAATTGAAATGCCTTTAGCTAAAACTTTTTGGGGCGCTTATTTCGGAATGTTCACAGACAAATTTGGTACAAAATGGATGGTAAACTTTGACGAAAATCAGCCAGCAGGATAATTTTAAAGTTAAGTTATTGTAATAGCGGAACATATTTGTTAAATTACTCAAAAAAGCGCATGAATATGCGCTTTTTGTTTGCAAAAAAAACAAAGATTATTCTTTTTTATCAACTATAGATTGCCGATTTTTGTCGCTTCAAAATCAATAAAGAAAAAATGGCAATAGAGGATAAAGAAATTATTTTATTAAAAGTTTCAGGACATGATAAAATAGGGGTTACAGCAGGTTTGACAGCTGTATTGGCGGCTTATGATGCTAATATTTTAGATATCGGTCAAGCCGATATTCACGATACACTTTCTTTAGGGATTTTGTTCGAGATTGCTGCAGGTTCTTCTTCTGCGCCAGTTTTGAAAGACTTGTTGTTCAAAGCTTACGAACTGGAAATTAAAGTGAAATTTATTCCAATTTCTATCGAAGATTACGAAACATGGGTAAAATCACAATCAAAACAACGCTACATTATCAATATTTTAGGTGAAAAACTAGCTGCTTCTCAATTGGCTGCAGTAACTAAAATAATGTCAGATCAAAATCTGAATATTGATTCTATTATACGCTTAACAGGCAGAACTTCTATTGTTGAAAAAGAAGAATATCCGCGTTCTTGTATTCAATTATCGGTAACAGGTGAAATTGTAAATAAAATTGTCATGACGGCAAGTTTTATGGAAATTTCACGAACCTTAAACGTTGATATTTCGTTCCAAGAAGATAATATTTACAGAAGAAATCGCCGTTTAGTTTGTTTCGATATGGATTCGACTTTGATCCAAACTGAAGTTATCGATGAATTGGCAGAATTAAATGGAGTAGGAGATCAAGTAAGGGCAATTACAGAATCGGCTATGAATGGCGAAATTGATTTCAACGAAAGTTTTAAAAAACGTATGGCTTTGCTTGAAGGTTTGAGCGAAGAGGTTTTGCATAATGTAGCGATTAATTTGCCAATTACACAAGGTGCGCACCGCTTGATGAAAGCTTTGAAATACTATGGTTATAAAACCGCAATTCTTTCAGGAGGTTTCACTTATTTTGGTGAATACCTGCAAAAAGAATTAGGAATTGATTACGTTCACGCTAATCAATTGGAGATAAAAGACGGAAAACTAACAGGTAAATATATAGGTGATATAGTAGACGGTCAGAAAAAAGCCGAACATTTAAAAGCAATTGCCGAGAAAGAAGGAATCCACATCAACCAAACAATCGCTGTTGGTGATGGAGCAAACGATTTGCCAATGCTAAACTTAGCCGGCCTAGGAATTGCTTTCCACGCCAAACCAAAAGTAAAAGAAAGCGCTTCAACCTCAATTTCTAGTTTAGGTCTTGATGGTGTTTTGTATCTTTTAGGATATCACGATCGATATATTGATATGATGTAAAGTCTTGGTGTCGCTTAGTCTGACACGCATTCTTGTCATTCCGAGGAACGAGGAATCTCCACAAGTAACTCCGCAACGAGAATCCAATCTTTGTAGAGCTTCTCGTGGAGATTCCTCGTTCCTCGGAATGACAATATTGAGAAAATCTTAGCAACTTAGAACCTCAGAATCTTAATAATGGCATGCCCCTCCGGGTCGGGCTATCCGTTGCAATCTTTTTGTTTTTAAAGAAAAAACAAAAAGGATTTCCACTTCTATCCCTCATGCGATTTAGTGGAATTAGCGTTTCTAAAGGAAACCATTAACTTTAAAAGAGACTTTTTAAGGAAAAGCTTTGAAATTACAATAAACGTTTTGTTTCAAAATTTGCTTTATAAGTTTTATATTCAGAAGAATTAATAACTTCCTTGTCTTTTAGCCATTTTAAGCGAGCATAAAATTCTTCATCTGAAATTACATCGTCAAAATCGGTATACTTTTCTCTAATATAATTTTTTGAATTTGATTTAACCTTTTCGATAAATTCCAATACGCTTTTTTCATTCGGAATTTCTCTATAAAAAACAAGTGTTGTTTGTCCGTCAACCAAATATATGTCGTCTTGATGTTGTTTAAAATAATTTGCTAAAACTAGAATTCCCCAAATTATGCAATTAATTATGAAAGCTCCTGTGTCAATTTGTTTGGTGATAAAATATAAAAATGGAAGCGCTATTAACACACAAATACACATTCCAAAAAATATTTTCCCCACAATAGTACTATCTGCTCGATAATGAATTTCAAAACCTAATTGATCAAGTTTTACTTCATATTTGTCATTCTTGCGAAGTGTTTTTGTATCTACAATTATTCTGTCTTTAGTTAATATAAACTTTCGCGAATTAAGACCTCTTTTTTGTATAAGTTCAATATTCATAAATATTTAATTCGTGATAATTCGTGAAATTCGTGGCAAAATAGCAATCCTACATCTCCTTCAACTGTTCCAAATAATCCCTCTGATTAGAAAGTCTCGGAATTTTATGCTGTCCGCCTAATTTATCACGTTCCTTCAACCAATCATAAAATAAATTTTCACGAGCAACATTAATCACTAGCGGATTTAAAGTCATATTGTTGTAGCGTTTTGCTTCGTAATCAGAGTTTAAAGTTTGTAACGTTTCATCCAGAACTTTTTGGAAAAGACCAACGTCAGCCGGTTTTTTCTTGAATTCGATCATCCATTCGTGAGCGCCTTTTTCTTTGTCGTGCATAAAAATAGGAGCAACTGTATAATCGATCACTTCGGTTTGTGTGACTTGACAAGCTTTTGCAATAGCCTGATCGGTGTTTTCAACCATTAATTCTTCGCCAAAAACATTAATATGATGTTTTGTTCTTCCCGTAACTCTAATTCTATACGGATTTAAAGAGGTAAAACGAACGGTATCGCCAATTAAATAACGCCACAAACCAGAATTTGTAGTAATAACAATGGCGTAATTTTTATTCAGTTCAACATCGGCAAGACGAATTGCTTTTTGGTTTGGAGTTCCAAAAGTTTCCATCGGAATAAATTCATAGAAAATTCCGTAATCCAGCATCAGCAATAAATCACTTGAATAATTTAAATCCTGAATGGCAAAAAATCCTTCAGATGCATTGTAAATTTCGTAGTATTTAAAATCTGAACTGGGTAAAATTTTCTTGTATTGCTCTTTGTAAGGTGAAAAACTTACGCCTCCGTGAAAGTAAACTTCAAGATTTGGCCAAAGTTCAAATAAATTTTGATTACCAGTATTTTCTAAAACCTTATTCATTAAAACCAGCATCCAAGATGGAACTCCAGCAAAACTGGTTACATTTTCGTTTTTGGTTTCATTTATAATTGCCGCAATTTTGGTTTCCCATTCGCTCATCAGCGAAGTTTTACTGCTTGGCGTACTGCTGAATTCGGCCCAAATTGGCATGTTTTCAATTAAAATCGCCGATAAATCCCCAAAAAAAGTATTGTTGTTTTCATAAATCTGAGAACTTCCGCCTAAGCGTAAACTCTTCCCAAGAAACAATTCAGAATCCTCATTATTATTCAAATACAGACAAAGCAAATCTTTGCTTCCTTTATAATGACAATCTTCTAACGCCTCGTTGCTTACAGGGATAAATTTACTTTTAGCATTTGTTGTACCACTAGATTTGGCAAACCATTTTATTGGCGTTTCCCAAAAAACATTTTGTTCACCCTGGCGAGTGCGTTCAATCAAAGGCTGTAATTCCTCATAAGTAGAAATTGGTACTCTTTCAGCAAAAGTCTGGTAAGAACTTATTGATGCAAAATCATATTTTTTTCCCACTATCGTATTTTCTGAAGCAGTCAATAAATTATGCAACAGTTCTTCTTGAACTTCATTCGGATATTTTAGAAAAAGCTCTATTTGGTGTATCCTTTGTTTGAGGACCCAAGATGCGAAAGAGTTAATGATAGATACAGGCATGAGTGAATTTTAGATTTTTTAGATTGCTTATTTTAAATTTTAGATCTTGCGTTTTGCATAAAATCAAGAAATTTAAAATTTGAATATCAATAGACAAACATTAACTTTGTCATCTTATCAAAAATAGTATTTTTTTGTAAAAAAAACCATTCTAAATTGAGTAAAGATTCGAATTAAATTGAATTATTATCTAAATTCAGAACTCAGAGAAGCAAAACTTAAACCTAAAATCTTCAATCTAAAAAACAATGACTTATCAAGGCGTACTTACAAAAATGCAGACTGAAATGGGAAATCCAATTCAATATTATTTGGTTTTCGAAGATAGTTTCTTAAGTATGAACCAATTATTGGGTAAAGAGATTGAGATAAATTTTGTCGGCTTTCAATGTTTGAATTGCGGTAAGAAGAAAAAAATATACAGACAAGGTTTTTGTTATGATTGTTTTTACTCAAGTGCGGCCGTTGGCGACTGGATTATGCGACCAGAATTGAGTACAGCTCATTTAGGAATTGCTGATCGTGATTTAGAATATGAAACACAAGTGCAATTACAGCCTCATATTGTCTATTTGGCTTTTTCGACTGAAGTAAAAGTAGGAGTAACAAGAAAAACACAAGTCCCAACAAGATGGATTGATCAAGGTGCAACACAAGCCATTGCTATTGTTGAGGTTCCAAACCGATATTTAGCAGGAATTACAGAGGTCGCTCTAAAAGACCATTATACAGATAAAACGAATTGGAGAAAAATGCTTCAATGTACTGCAGAATCTTGTGATTTAGTACTTGAAAAATCAAAAGTGGAAAGCTTAATTCCGGCCGAAGTGAAGGATTATTTTTACAGTCAAAAGAATGATGTTTATGAATTGAATTATCCGGTTTTAAGTTATCCGGCAAAAATCAATAGCCTGAATTTAGATAAAACACCTTCTTTTCAAGGTAAATTAGTTGGAATTAAAGGACAATATTTGTTGTTTGAAAACGGAACTGTTTTTAACATTCGTGGTTCTGAAGGTTATGTTGTAACCATAAACGTCTAGCATAAATAGGATTTCGTCTATGCATTTTTAGCCTCCGTATAAAATTCTAAAAAAAGCGCTTTAATCATTGTATTTTCGGCGTTTTTAAGAATAAAGGGTGTGAATTTTGTTAAATTTATTTACAATATTGTAATGTTTACTTATTCAAAGAATTTAATTTTAAGAAATATTTAACTTATATTTGATTGGCATAATACAACGGCCGATTAAATAAAGCAAAAGACTTTTTTAATTCTAAAAACAAAAATGAATGAGTAACTTAAAAAAAGTTAACGTATTCAGACGCAGTATAATGCGTAATTTAACCAAGAATATTGGTCGTTCTGATATGCAAAAGAGCGGACAGATTGACAAAAACGAAATCAAAAAAGTACTTATTTCCAGACCAAATAAAAGATTAGGAAATTTGCTTTTAATTACGCCACTCATTCAAGAAGTCACAGAGACATTTCCAAATTGTAAAATTGATTTATTTGTAAAAGGAACGCTTGCTCCAATTGTTTTTGAAAACTATAAAAACATTGACAAAATAATCGATTTGCCTAAAAAGCCTTTCAAAGAATTAATCAAATATTTGAAAGTTTGGACATTGATCAGAAAACAGAATTATGATGTTGCTATTAATGTCGACCAGAATTCTTCATCTGGTCGTTTAGCAGTAAAATTTTCAAGTGCTAGGTTCAAAATTTTTGGAGATCTTCCAGAAAATGTAGAATTGCCTTATGAAGATTACGATCATATTGCAAAATATCCTGTCTATAATTTTAGATACGCCTTGAGCCAATTTGGAGTTGAAGACAAAAAAGAACCTGTTGCATTAATCGATTTAAAATTGTCTCAAGATGAGATTGCAAAAGGGAAAACTATTTTGAATAGTATTGTCGATCAAAACAAAAAATCGATTGCCATATTTACTTTTGCAACTGGAGAAAAATGTTATTGCGTAAAATGGTGGGAGGAGTTTTATGCAGCTCTAAAAAAGGAATATGAAGCCGATTATAATATTTTTGAAATTCTGCCAGTTGAAAACGTATCACAGATAAACTTTAAGGCGCCTTCTTTTTACAGTAAAGACGTTCGCGAAATTGGTTCAGTGATGGCAAATTCTGCCATTTTTATCGGAGCTGACAGCGGTATTATGCATTTGGCAAGCGCTTCAAAAGTACCAACAGTTGGTTTATTTTCTGGAGCAAATGTAAAAAAATACGAACCTTACGGGAACAACAGTCTTGGTGTTGATACCAATACAAATTCAATTCCTGATTTTATCCGAATAATAAATTCGATTTTGAATAAATAAAATTAAAATCTGCTATAAATTAAAAAGCCTGTTCTAATTAAAGAACAGGCTTTTTTCTTGAAATCAATTTGATTTAGTTTTTCTTCTTAAATAATCCATTCAGCAAGTCGCTTGCTTTTTTGGTTACTTCTTGAGTTTTTTGCTCTTTCTCCGTTTTTGCAGCTTGTGTTGTATCTTTAGCTTTTGTGTTTTTATTGATTAAATCAGTCAAAGCAGCGGTACCTTTCTGTGTTAATTTTTCTTTCTGCTGATTTGCTACTTGCGTTGCTAAACTGCTTACCGCAGCTTTCATATCAGTATTGATTTTTGGATTAGAAAAATTACCTGTAATCATAGCATTAATCGGAATGTTTTCCAGTTTTGCAGCATCAGCAGGAGACATTTTTGCAATAAAAGCATTTGCTTCGCTTCCTAAATATTTAGCCGGAACGTCAAATTTCAAGTTATAATTCATCGTTTGGTCAAAACCGTGAGTTCCGCCAACTGTAACTTTAATGTCTTGATATTTAATGTCAAAAGGTTTTACGTTTACTTTTCCGTTGTCAAAAGTCAACGCCGCTTTAATATCATTTAAATTCACTTTGTTCATATCAATAAACTTAATGTTTGAACCAAGTGCATTTAGCAAAGTAGAATTTTTTGCATTTACAGTTGTCGAAAGCAATTGCCCAAGTAAATCTCCCGAAATAGATTTTAGATCTGGAGTCAATTCATTTGCATCCAGATTTCCATTTAATTTGATAGTCGAATTTAATTTACCATTGATGATTCCTGCAATTGGCGCAATCTTTTTCATCATTTCTAATTGCGTAAAAGTCTGAGCAATATCAACTTGATTGAAACCTAAATTCATGTCAAAAGTTGGAACTTTTTCTTTTGTCGAAACAGCTCCAGTCAAACCAATTGTCCCTCCAAAAATGGATGTTTTAAAGTTTTCTAAAATTGCTTTTTCATCTTTAATAATCAGTTTTCCAGAAACATCTTTTAGTTTTAGATTATCATATAAAACAGTATTCGCTTTTGCGTTTAAAGTACAATTAAGGAAAGCTGGAATTTTCATTGCCTCAGCTGGTTTTGCAGCCGTTTTTGTTTCTTCTTTTGCAGGTTCGCCAGCTGTCATAAAATCGTCAACAGCCAACTGATTTGAACTCATATTGAAATTTCCTCTTAATTCCTGTTTTTTGAACATGAAACCATAGAAGTTTTCCAGAATTCCGTTAATAGCAATATCACTTTTTCCAGTTGTAGCATTAAACTGTTTTAAGTTGATTTTACTTGGATTAAACTCAACTTGCGCAATGCTGATGTTCATTGATTTATTGTTTTCGTCAGTATATTTAAATCCTGACAAACTCATAGTTCCTGCATTTTTAATGTTTTGATATTGACTTTTTTCAACAGAAGCCATATCAAAATTCGTAGTA
Organism: Flavobacterium sp. LHD-80; assembly: GCF_030929605.1. Lineage (GTDB taxonomy): Bacteria > Bacteroidota > Bacteroidia > Flavobacteriales > Flavobacteriaceae > Flavobacterium. The sequence continues at coordinate 358,547 of NZ_JAVFVS010000012.1, read as the reverse complement.
ACATCCGCTTTTAAAATACCAGCAAGCGGTTTATCCATTTTAATTGGATACGCTTTTGAAAGATTGGCCAAATTAATCGTTCCTTTTAAAGCCGCGTCGACAATTGGATTTACAGTAATGTTTTTAATATTCGCTTTAGCGCTAAAAACGTCTTGATCAATTCTGAAAGTCAGTTTGTCTAAATTGACGTAGGTATCATTTAGAATTCCTGTTTCGTTGATGATTTTTGTATCAATAACAATATTTTGAACTGATTTCGGTAAGTTCGGATATTGGAAAGAACCGTTGTTTGAAGCAATGGCAATATTGAATTTCGGTACTGTTGTGTCTGTTAATTCTCCTTTGGCAAAACCTGTAACTGTAAAATCTCCAGTTGTTTTTACGCCATCTAAACCAGCTGCATAAGCTGATGGAATTAAACCTAAAAAGTTTGTAAATGAAGATGTTGGAGTTTTAAATTTCAAATCATAAATCTGAGCTTTGTCCGTCATTTGAATAAATCCGTCAAACTCCAAAGGCAATTGATTGATTAAAGCTTTATTCTCTTTAAAAGTATATTTGCTCTTATCAAGATCAATTCCTAAAACAGCATCTAAAGTCAGTTTTACATTTTTCATGTAATTGATTTTATCCATATCCAAAGATACTTTTGCTGTCGATTTTGTAGTTAAATCTAATTTTGAATTGGTAAAATCTCCTGTTCCTTCGTGATTTAAACTATCAATTACCATTTTAATTTTAGAACCTTGATCGATATATCTGAAGGTGAAATTTTCGATTTTATAGTTTTGAATTTTTAATGAAAGCGGTTTGCTTTTATCATCTTTAGTTTCTTCTTTTTTATCTTTTAAAGCGATATCAAAGTTTCCAACACCGTCTTTATTAAAAATAATATTGATCAAACCATTTTCAGAAGTAATTCCTTGAATGCTTAAAGGTTCATCTTTTCCTTTAAAAAGTTCTTTAATACTCATTTTTAGGTTCAATTGACCTAATGAAACTAAAGTGTCGCCTTCAAATGGCGCTTTGTTGATAATTACCAGTTTCTCGATTCCAACTGCAGCATTTGGAAAGTTTCGGAATAAACTTAAATCGGCGTCAGCAAAACTTACTTTTGCATCAACACTTTCATTGATGGCATCAGCGATTTTTGCTTTGATTTGGTCTTTAAAGAAGTACGGAATGGCGAATAATGCGGCCACAAAAACCACAATTACAATGGCGGTTATTTTTAAAATTTTCTTTAACATATTTATAGATTTGAGGGTTTACTTAAAATCGAGTTCTGCAAAAATAACTTTTTTTACCACAGTGCGCAGATAAAGTTTTCTTAAAAATGTAAGAAATATATTAATTTTAAACAAAAAAAATCCGTTTGGAAAATTTCAAACGGATTTGGTTTTTGATGTGATATTTATTTTTTGATGAACGAAACAATTTTATTTGTTAAGTCTTCTGAAATGGGAAGACTTTCATTGTTATAGCTTTCAAAATTGGCTTTATTATCGCCGTCAATAATTTTTAAAACGTGATTCATTTTATCAACAATAACCAATTCAGCGTTTTTGCTGGCTTTTGATAAGCTTTCAGCATCTGAAACGTTTACTTGTAAATCTTTATTTCCTTGAATGATTAAAATAGGAACCGTTAGTTTTTTTATTTCTGTCTGCGGATCATATTTAAACCACGAAATCAAATAAGGCTGAATACCTGGTCTGAAAAGCGAATTTAAAATTGGGTCAACTTTATTTACTTTATTGCCACTTTTTAAACTGTCAATAATCGGAAAAGTCATGTCTTCAATCTGCTTGTTTGATTTTGACGAAATCTGCTCTTTTAATAATTTATCAGCTGATTCGCCTGCGCCTGCGATTGAAACAAATTTGTTTGCTTTTGCTCCGGCAATCATTCCTATTAATGAGCCTTCGCTATGTCCAATAATTGTTATTTGCGAAAAACGTTTGTCTTGTTTTAAAAAATTAATCCAACTTTTAGCATCTTCGGTATAATTTTCAAAAACCAAACTAGACTCTTCACCTGCAGATTTTTTGCTTTCGCCAATTCCTCGTTTGTCATATCGCAAAGATGCAATTCCATTTTTTGCCAGCGCTTCGGCCAGCATTTTCAAAGAATTGTTTTTCATCATCGGATTATTTCCGTTTCTGTCTGTTGGTCCTGAACCTGCAATAATCAAAGCTACAGGACATTTTTTAGTCGTTTCAGGAACTGTAAGAGTTCCATAAAGCTGGTCAATGTTAATTTTTAAAGTAACATTTGTTTCCTTAAAAGTCTCCTGTTTTGCATTTTGTGCGTTTACAGTTGAAAGAAATAATACACTCAAAAACAAAAATATCTTTTTCATTTTGAATTATTTAATATTAATTCCAAAAGGCATCATCGCTTGAACTCCTTTTTGTTTTTGAAGTTTTTTAACCTGCTCGATTAACAAATAGTTTTCTTCGCCAATTTCTTCTTTTATGAAAGCTTCTTTAGATTGTGCAAAAGGCAAATTTGAGAAAACATCGCCTAACGTTTTTTCGTATTCAGGATAATTTTGAGTACTGTATGTTTTTATTTTAGCAATTTTTGCAGCTTCGGCAATAGCGTCATTTAATCCGCCAATTTTGTCAACTAAACCAATTTTCAAAGCTTCTGTTCCAGACCAAACTCTTCCTTGCGCAATGGCATCAACTTGTGCAAATGTCATTTTTCTTCCTTCAGCAACGTGTGTTACAAAAGTGTTGTAAATATGTTCAACGCCTTCTAAAGTAAAAGCTTTGAACTTTTCGTCTACAGGAACAAACGGACTATAATTTGCTGAGTTTTCGTGTGTTTTTACTTGCTCAGTATTGATTCCTAATTTGTTTGCTAACGGGCTGAAATTTGGCAATATTCCAAAAACTCCAATAGAACCAGTTATAGTGTTGCTTTCAGCAAAAATTTTATTAGCGTTGCAGGCAATATAATAACCACCAGATGCAGCATAATTACCCATTGAAACGACTACAGGTTTTACTTTTTTAGTCACTTCAATTTCTCTCCAAATCAAATCTGAAGTTAAAGCGCTTCCGCCTGGACTGTCAATTCTTAAAACAATTGCTTTTACGTCATCATCTTTTCGAGCTTCCTGAAGTGCGCGACGCATTGATCCTTCACCAATAACATTAACATCGCCTTCACCGCCTTCAATTTCGCCTTGAGCGTAAATAATTGCGATTTGATCTGTTTCGATATTTGTCAGCGCTGTAGTGACATTATTTTGAGTATAATCGTCAATTGAAATTTTATTGTAATCGTCGTCACCAGTTACTTTTAATGCTTTTTTGATTGCATTGTGATACACATCTTCATAAGCAACAATATCAACTAAACCGTTAGCTTTTGCTAGCTCTGGAGTTCTTGCCAATAAGCCATTTGCAATTTCATTTAACCTTGGAAGCGGAATATTTCGGCTTTTTGAAATATCAGAAGAAACAGTTGCCCAAATTGAGTTTAGCAAAGCCGTAACTTGTTCTCTATTAGCATCGCTCATTTTATTTTCTAAGAATGGCTCGACTGCACTTTTGTATTTTCCATGGCGAATTACTTCCATGTGAATACCCGATTTATCTTGGAAATCTTTAAAAAACATTACTTCTGATGAAAGTCCTTTGAAGTCTAAATCGCCCGCTGGATTCAAGTAAACGGTATTGGCAACTGAATTCAAATAATATTCTTTCTGCGAATACGTATTGGCGTAAGCCCAAACAAATTTTCCAGATTTTTTAAAGCTTTCAAGAGCATTTCTTAAATCTTTATATTGAGCAAGTCCTAAAGAGGATTCATCATTTAGAATTGAAATCCCTTTGATTTTGTCGTCTGTTTTTGCTGCTTCAATTGCATTAATAACATCAGTGAGGCCAATTCCTTTTTGGTCTGAAAAAACAGTTACCCAAGGATCTTTATATTTTCCTGCGTAGTCATTTCTAATATTTTTTAAATTCAGCTCGATAACCGAATCACTTTTAACGGAAACCGAATCATCTCCTCCAAAAATAGCCCCAATCAGGATTACTCCGAAAAAGAATAACATGATAAATACAAAAATACCAATCACTGTGGCAATTACATTTCCTAAAAACTTCATAAGTATATTTTTTTAATAAGTAGCAACAAAGACTGATTTGTTACAAATATATTTAAATACGGTTTAATTATGTTACACGATTTATGAAATATTTGTAGATTTTACATTTTTTTAATTAAAAATAAAGGCATTGTTTTTGTAAGACAAATACTGTTTCTAGATTTTAACGCTTTTATATTTTAATTAAACAAAACAAAAATTTATGTGTAGAAAAATTATATTCTTATACATGCTTATGTTTTTAAGCTTTTCTGTTGAAGCACAAAAAGTACAAACGACAAAAGTAGTCGCTGATAAAGCAACAAAACTGCCATTAGACAAAGTAAATATTTATAATGAAAAAGACAATTCTATATCAAATGAGGAAGGTGCTTTTTCATTTGTTTCGGATATTCACGAGCTCAACTTTAGTTTGATTGGATATGAAAACAGAAAAATGTCTTTTGAAGAGGTACAAAAACAGGATACTATTTTTCTGCAAAGTAAAATTACGGAACTTGATGAGGTTGTTATTGGGACTGAAGTTTTGCTGATAAAAAAAGCATATGCAAAAATGATAGACAATTATGCTTTATCGCCTTACAATGAAAATTTCTTTTTAAGATGTACGCTTAAGAAAAACAATGAAATGTCTAGACTCCAGGATATTTATGGAAAAGTATCTAGAAACGCTATTTTTAAAACGGTAAAGGTGCCAGATAATAAATGTGCTGTTGAAATTTTGAATATGCGGAAAGTTGGAATCAAAGAAAAAATGGATTTTATCGATTTTCAATTTCAAAGTTTTGAAAACTTATTCGATGTAAATGCTTTGATTGCAATAAATCTGGATGAATTTGAATTTACTCGAGAAAAAGGAATGATCGGGAATTACGTTAAAATCAGTTTTATTCAAAAAGAAACTAATTCGCTGGGACAAAAAACAAGCGGTTATTTTATTATCAATAAAGCAGATTATGCAATTGTAGAAACGTATTTTGATTTTTATGATGATGGAGCCAATGTACCCTTTAAAAAAAATGGAAAAGTTAATTATAGAACAGTCCGATTTCAAAGAACAACAAATTATAAAAAGAGTGATGTTACCAAGAGATATTATTTAAACAATGCAAATTCGATAGTACGAGTAGAAGCGGTTGATAATAAAGAGATTGAAAAAAGGTTTTATGATTATACAGCTAATTTTTTTGTAACAAATAGTTTTATTGCCTCAAAAGCAGATTCGAATTTATCAATGGATAAAGATATTTTTAGAGTGAAATTCCCATATTCTGAATCCTTTTGGGCAAGTCAAAATCAATTACCTTTAACAACTGATTTAAAAGATTTTTTAAACCGAGTTTCTGAGAACAAAGACAAAAAAGAAGAGTTTGAAGTAATTGGAAACTTCTAAGTCTTGATGCAAATATGTATTCAATTCTAAAATAGTTTTAGTTACTTTGCATTAATTATGAAGTCACAGCATCAAGTCGTTTTATCTATAGGGAGCAATCAAGGAAACAGGTTAGCAAATATTGAAAGTTGTATTGCTTTAATACATCAGGAAGTGGGAACTGTTATCAGGGTTTCAAAACTATATGAAACTCCCGCTTGGGGATTTGAAAGTGATGCTTTTTATAATTGTGCGCTTCTTTTGCACAGTACTTCATCGGCACAAAAAATACTGAATCAGGTTTTAAAAGTTGAAAAGCAATTAGGCAGAATTAGATCGAATCAAGAAGGATATCAGTCCCGAATTATTGATGTTGATTTAATTGCTTTTGATAATGAAATTATAGAAACTGAAAAACTCCAGATTCCGCATCCATTAATGCAAAACAGAAACTTTGTGTTGTTGCCGATTCAAGATTTAAAATTAGATTGGAAGCATCCTGTCCTTCAAAAAACTATTTCAGAATTAATTGCCGTTTCTCCTGACGATAGCGTTTGTACAGCGGTTCAGAATTTAAAAAGTCCGTTGCAGGGAATTGCGTTAGAGAACTTTAATTATATTGCTTTTGAAGGAAATATTGGAGCGGGAAAAACGACATTGGTTCATAAAATTGCAGAAGATTTTAATGCCAAAACAGTTTTAGAAGGATTTGCAGATAATCCGTTTTTGCCAAAGTTTTACAAAGATCAAAACCGATATGCTTTTCCGCTGGAAATGTCATTTCTAGCCGATCGTTATCAGCAATTATCTGACGACTTAAAACAATTTGATTTGTTTAAAGATTTTATCGTTGCCGATTATCATATTTTTAAATCGTTGATTTTCTCTAAAATAACGCTTGGAGAAGATGAATATCGTTTATACCGAAACTTATTTGATATTATTTATAAAGAAATGCCAAAACCAGATTTGTACATTTATTTGTATCAAAATACTGAGAGACTTCTTCAAAATATCAAGAAACGCGGCCGTAGTTACGAACAAAATATAGAAGCAGGTTATTTGGATAAAATCAATAATGGTTATTTGGATTACATTAAATCTCAAACCGATTTGAATGTTTTGATTATTGATGTTTCAGATCGTGATTTTGTAAAAAAACACGAAGATTATCTTTTTATTTTAGATGAAATTCAGAAGAAAATAGGATAAGACCTCAATTAGAGAATATGCTAATTAGAAAATTAGATAATTTTTTATGCGGTTTCGAGAGCATTTCCTAATTCTCTAATTGACACATTATCTAATTATAATATTCCGAGTTGTTTTCTCAGTTTGGCAGATAATTTTTCGTTGACCAAACGATACGATTGTTCGATATATTTTTCCCATTCTGTTTTTTTCATTCTGCTAATATCGTCAATCAAAACCCATTTGTATTTTGCAACATAGGGAGCAGGTTTAAATCCTGGTTTCGTGCTCATTTCTTCAAATTCTTCATCCAGAACTTTAAAAGAAGCGGAAGTCGGATTTTGATCAAGACCAACAACGCAGTACATTTTTGTTCCGACAGAAAACACAAGATCGTGATCCCATTTTATATCTTCCGTTGTTCCAGTTAATTTATGACAGATTTCACGAATTATTTCAATATCCATTTTTATCTTTTTAATGTAAAATGCCCTCTTAAAATAGGCTGTGTATTATCAATTTTTAAAGCATACCAATAATCTGATGCGGGTAAAGGTACTTTATTTGTTGTGCCGTCCCAATATTTTTTTGAAGCGTTTAATTGTGCAATGAATTTTCCATAACGATCAAAAATTGTGATCTGCGCTTCGGGATAATTCTCCATTCCAGTTACTTCCCAAACATCATTATAGGAATCATTATTAGGAGTGAAAAATGCAGGAAAAACCAAAACGATAAAACTTTTTGAAGCCGTTTTGCAACCACTTTTTTCTCTTGCATAAGCAGTTTGCAAACCACCCGGCGCGTCATGAAAAACATTAGAATTCTGGAAATTTATTCCGTCAACAGAATATTCATAATAACTTTCAGGATTGCTGAGAATTATAGTTACGGTTCTGTTATCAACATCAACTTTTTGGATTTCAGGAGCAGGAAGTTCGATTACTTTTATGGTTTTTCGGTTTGAGCAATTTCCTGCAGTAGAAGCAGTAACATCAACATAATATGTTCCCAATTGTGAAACAGTTATTTTTTGCGTTGTTTCTCCAGTTGACCATAGATAACTCATATTGCTGATTCCTGCATCGAGTGTAGCCGAATTTGGTGCGCATAAAACTACTTCTTGATTTTGAACATCAGGAAGCGGATATATTTTTATTTCTATCGGAGTTCTTGCAAGTGAGCGACATTCATTATTATTAGCTTCGGCATAATAAATGGTATTTGAAGATAGATTAGGCGTAATAAACAAATTGCCCGTTCCTAAAACCGATCCGCCTGTTTTTGAATCGTACCAGTTTGCTTCACCCGAAGAAACAGTTGCTTCTAAAAAAAAGATTCCAGAACCACAAACCGGTGCAGGATTTGAAACAGAAGTTACTTCTGGTACTGCATTTACTCTTACATTAACAGCGGTTCTTTTGGTGACACAACCTTCAAATTCGGCCGCTGTGTAGTAAGTTTGATTTGCATTTAAAACTGGAGTTGTAAAGCTAGGACCTGTTGCAATTAAACTTGCTCCGGTTTCATCAGCATACCAATTGATTGTTCCTGCGGCGCTTTTAGCTTCTAAAACAGCAGTTCCAGATCCGCAAATCTCAGGAGCTTTTGTTTCAGTAATTGACAGTATTGTCAGCGAAGTGCTCGCACTTATTTGCGGATAAACATCGCCAGGCATTCCTCCATATTCTACAATATATCCTCGAGGATAATTTACATTTGCAGGATCTGAACTTCCATAAAGAGAAGTGTCATTCCATCTTCCTTTTTGACCATTTCCGGGTGGTGCGATATAGGCATAATCTTCGACGCCTTTAAGGGCTAGTTCACCGCCATTATTGGGTTCTTTGAAATCATTCCAATAAGCAAAAGTTGTGGTAGAGCCACTTTCACGACCGTACCAAAATTGAGTTCCTTCTTCTGGGCCTGTTTCCCATAACCAATAGGGTTCTTTTCGGGCATCGCTTCCGCCAATCCATCCCGTGCCTGAAAGCTGTTCTCCAACAAATATTGCTTCATCTAAAGTGGTTATGGTAACTAAATAACCTTTTAATCCAAAATAATTACTTGCAGCGGCAGCTCTTTTAGCATCGCCCCAAGAGATTCCGGGACTTGAAACAAATTGGTAATAATGTTTAGATGAAGGCAAATAATTGGCCTGTCCTAAGCTTATTGAAAAATTTCTGATCCCACTTGGAGTTGCTGAACTATTTCTAAATTCAACTGCTTTAATAGCCGTAATGAATTCAGAAAGTAATGCGCTACTGTTATTGCGTGAAATTGTAAGCGTTCCTGAATCTGGATTCCAGTTTGATGTTAAATTGGGACTTACATTTATTAAAGATAATACGTCTTCACCATTTATATATCCAGAAGAAATCTGAATATAAACGGCTGTAATTTCTTCTGTAGAATTAATTGTTACGTCAGTTACAATTTTTATACTGCTTTGCGGACAGTAAACTTGATTTCCAACGGCTGTAATTATAGAAGCTGCTGTTGCAGATTTTTTTGTTGCCAATTTTTTAAATTTTCTTTCAGGCAAAGGCATGCCGTTGAAGGCAAAAAGTATATTACCGCATAATAATACAATTGCCAAAGCATATCTGCAAAAGAATTTAGTTTTCATATTTAAAATTACATTTTTTAATTGAAAACTGTTTTGGAAATATTAAAAAATGAACTTTCAGCTAAAATGAGTTTTTATCGTTTTAATGTAAAGTGACCTCTTAAAATAGGATGTGTATTGTCAATTTTTAGCGCATACCAATAATCTGAAGCAGGAAGTGGGGATTGGTTAAAAGTTCCATCCCAGCTCATTCTTGATAGCGATAATTGCGCTAATAATTTTCCGTAACGATCAAATATGGTGACTTGTGCTTGAGGATAATTTTCCATTCCAGTTACTTCCCAGACATCATTAAAGCTGTCGTTGTTTGGAGTAAAGAAAGCAGGAAAAACTAATACTACAAAGTTTTTTGCTGTACCGCCACAACCTCCTTTTTCTCTTACATAAGCGGTTTGTAAACCTCCTGGAACATCATAAAAAATATTTGAATCCTGGAAATTTGAGCCATCAACTGAATATTCAAAATAAGATTGTTCTTTTTTAAGATAAATTATAGCTCTTGTTCCTTCAACATCAATACGGTCAATTTGTGGAATTTCGTGTTCTTCTACTATAATTGTTTTTCGGCTTGTACAGCTTTGTGGCGCTGGACTTGTTACATCAACGGTATAAGTTCCTCCGGTGCCTATTTCGATTGTTTGAGTAGTGGCGCCATTTGACCACAAATAAGTCATTCCAGATATTCCGGCATCTAGTATTTTCTTTTTAAACTGACATAAGACAACAGTTTCGTCTGTTACAACAGGAGGCGTGTAAACAGTAATATTTACGGGAGTACGAGTCGTATTTAAACAGCCATTGTTTGAAGCTTCAGCGTAATAAACAGTTGATGAAGTAACGTTCGGTGCAGTAAAAATGTTTCCTGTCCAAACGATTGTCCCTCCCGATGAAGTTGTGTACCAGGTGATAATTCCTACATCAGAAGAAGCCTGCAAGGTTACATTTCCTGGTCCGCATCGTGAAACATTTGATTCTGCTACAGTTGGTGTTGCAGGAGTTTTGTTAACAACTGCTGTAACTGATTTTCTGCTGGTTTCACAGCCAGCGTCGACATAATAAGTTGTTGTAGTATTTAGTACTGGGGTAGTGAAAGGGCTTCCTGTAGCAATAGCCGTACCGCCAGCTGGCTGTGTGTACCAGCTTATTGTTGCTCCGCTAGTTGCTGTTGCAGTCAACGTAAAACTTCCAGAATCACAAATTGAGTTAGGAGTTAATACGGTTGCTTCTGGAATTGTTATTTTAGTACTCGCTGCAATTTCTAAAGGTGATTCTCCAGCAGATCCGCCATATTCTACAACATAACCTTTTGGCTGGAAATCACCACTTGATTCGCCTTCGTTTTTTAAATCATTCCAAGACCCTCGTATTCCTACTCCAGGTTGTGTTATATGTGCATAATCTTCATTTCCTTGCTGATTTGGTTCGCCTGTATTCCAGAATGCAAAATTAGGTGTCGAACCATTTGCATTTCCGTTCCAGAAAATAGTTCCTGCTTCAGGACCTGTCACCCATTTCCAAACGCCCTCTGTTTCTGCATCGCTTCCGCCAATCCATCCGGTTCCTGATGCTTGTTCACCAATAAGTTTGGCTTCATCTGCTGATAAAATGGTGGCTAAATACCCTTTAAGTCCGTAATAAGTACTTGCTTCAGCAGCAGTTCTTGCTGAAGTCCAAGTAATGCCAATACTTGGAACATATAAATAAAAATGCTGTGTTGAAGGTAAATAATTAGCATTGCCAACTGTTATTGAAAAAGTTCTAGTGCCAGAAGCAGAAGCAGAAGAATTTGAAAAAACAACATCTTTCACTGCTTTAACTAGGTCAGTATATAATGCATCAGTACCTGTTGAGCTTGTTATGCTTAGTTTTCCAGCCGTTGCATCCCAGCTTGTGTTTAAATTAGGATGTGAAGCTGGATTTGCAAGAGCAAGTTGATCCAATCCGCTTGAATAACCAGATGAAATCTGAATATAAACACCTTTAGTCCCTGTTTCTAAAGGGTCGTGTGTAATGCTAAAATCAGTTACAATTTTTATTGTATTTTGAGGGCAATAAAACTGATCTCCAGTTGCTTTAACAATAGGTGCAGTTGTTGCAGCGGGCTTACTACAATCATTTGAATATTTTGTTGTATTGTCTTTGTCCTTCCAGTTAGTATTTGAATAAGCCTCATCGTCTACTTGTATACAGGTTAGACTAGAGTTGAATTTAAAATTTGGAGAGGTCAGTTTAGCGTTCTGTCCATTTTTTAAATTCAAATAAGTTAGCAGGTTATTATCACACGAAAAAGTATTTAGATTAGTATTATTAGATAAATCTAAGCTAATTAACTGGTTATAATTGCATTGTAAAATTCCTAAATTTGAATTGTTAGCTATGTTCAAAGACGTTATTTGATTGTGACTGCAATCTAATAATCCTAAATTTGGATTATTAGAAGTATCCAGAGAAGTTATTTGATTATTTTTTAAACCTAAAACTTCTAACGCTGGGTTTTTAGAAATATCAAGATTTGATAATTTACAATCGCTACAGTTTAGAAATTTTAGAGTAATGTTTTTTGAAAGATCTAAAGTTGTTAAATTAGTGAAGGGACAAATTAAATTTATTAAAGAAGTATTTTTAGTAAGGTCTATGCTTGTAATGTTATTGTTGTAAAATGAAAGGGTAGTTAAAGAACTGTTTTGAGAGACATCTAGACTACTTAATTGATTGTGTTCTATGTGTAAATATTCTAATGCAGTGTTTTTTGAAAGATCTATTGTAGATAATTCATTATAACCGCAGGATAAAGACTTAAGAAAAATGTTGTTTGAAAGATTTAAATTTGTAATAAAGTTTCTTTGAGATGTATTATCATTAAATAGCCCAATATTTAATGTTTCTAGTTTTACAAAAGCTTCAATGCCAGTTAAGTTAGTGATATTTTTACCTGGAATTAATAGGGTTGTTATATCTTTAATATTTGCAGTCAGAACCTGACCATCAATAACGCCACTATCAATATTCAAATCGATTAAAGCCTTTTCAAAATTTGGATCAGGAATAGGAGTATATTGTGCAAATCCAGCAACAGGAAATAGCAATAAGAATAATAAACGTAATGGTAGTTTTAGGAAATAGATAGTTTTCATTTTATAAAAGTATCAATTTCTTAATAATAAAAAAATATATTTATATTTCTAACATTTATGGTGTAGAAGTCATTTAAAAATCACATTTTTCAATAAAAAAACTGTGTATTGTTAGTTTGGCCAATTTAATTTTTGAAATAAATCCCAAACCACAATTCCTGCACTTACAGCAATATTTAAAGAGTGTTTGGTTCCTAATTGTGGAATTTCGATACAGCCGTCACAAATTGCAACTGCTTCCTGTGCAACACCATAAACTTCATTTCCAAAAACTAAAGCATATTTCTGATTTTTTTCAACTTTAAAATCTTGAAGAAAAATAGCGCTTTCAACTTGTTCAATAGCAAGAGTCAGAACGTTTTCTTTTTTTAGATTTTCAATAACCTCAAGAACATTTTCATAATGTTCCCAAGCGACAGTTTCTGTGGCGCCAAGAGCAGTTTTATGAATTTCCTTATTTGGCGGTGTAGCTGTAATACCGCATAAAATGATTTTTTCAATCAAAAAAGCGTCGGCAGTTCTAAATACAGAACCAATATTGTGTAAACTACGAATATCATCCAAAACTAAAATTAAAGGTGTTTTGTCTGATTTTTTAAAATCTTCAATCGATTTGCGGTCTAATTCGCTATTTTCAAGTTTTCTCATTTTGTGTTGCATTCAGGTCATAAAAAAAGCTTCCAAAGATAAGGAAGCTTTTTCAATTATTTTATTTTGTTTTATTTTTCAGATTAGCTTTTTACAGGATCTGGTAAAACTGTACCTTTAATAGTAAGTACTTTTGTTGGCTGTCCTTCAGCGTTAGAAGTAACAGTTACAGTTTTTGTAAAAGCACCAACTCTGTCAGTAGCATATTTTACACCAATAATTCCTTTAGCGCCTGGAGCGATTGGCTCTTTTGGCGTAGTTGGAACAGTACATCCGCAAGAACCTTGCGTGTTTGTAATGATTAATGGTTTTGTTCCGTTGTTAACAAAAACGAATTCACGTTTTCCGTCAGCATTGTGAGCAATTGTTCCGTAGTCAATAGTTTCTGTTTCAAAAGCCATTCCTGCACCTTCGATTTTAGCAACTTTTGCAGTTCCTTTTTTAGCAGATTGTGCGTTAGAAGCTGTAACTCCAGCTACAGCAAGCATAACAAATAAAATTATTTTTTTCATTTTTATAGTCTTTGTTTAAATGATAGAACAAATCTATGTAAAATTCTTAAATGTCAACTTAAAAATCTCTTAAAATATTTTAATTTTTGAAGCCTTCGATATGCCACTAAAAAATTATAAATTCGCTGTCTTAATTTTCATTTAAAAACATATCGATTTGGCAGCTAAAGAAAAAGTGGTGAAAGAAACACCTTTAATGAAACAGTACAACGAAATCAAGAGAAAATATCCTGATGCATGTCTGCTTTTCAGAGTAGGGGATTTTTACGAAACATTTGGAGAAGATGCTATCAGAGCTTCTAAAATTCTTGGAATTACGTTGACTAAAAGAGGTGCGGGTTCAGAAACTGAAACCGCTTTGGCTGGTTTTCCACACCATTCTATCAATACCTATTTGCCAAAATTGGTTAAAGCCGGACTTCGAGTAGCAATTTGCGATCAGCTTGAAGATCCAAAAATGACGAAAACTATTGTAAAACGTGGCGTGACCGAATTGGTAACTCCAGGGGTTTCTTTAAATGATGAGGTTTTACAGTCTAAATCAAACAACTTTTTAGCATCGGTTTATTTTGCTAATAAAAATATCGGAATTTCTTTTTTAGATGTTTCGACAGGTGAGTTTTTAACCGCTCAAGGAAATGCAGAATATATTGATAAGCTTTTGCAGAATTTTAACCCAAGTGAAGTTTTAGTTCCAAAGAATAACAAAGGTGATTTTAAAACTACTTTTGGTGATGATTTTCACAGTTTTTATCTGGAAGATTGGATTTACAAAGAAGATTATGCTTTAGAAACCCTTACAAAACATTTTCAGACAGTTTCCTTAAAAGGTTTTGGTGTCGAAGAATTGAAAGAAGGAATTATTGCTTCTGGAGCAATTTTGTATTATTTGTCAGAAACACAGCATAATCGCGTCCAGCATATTACGGCAATTCAGCGTATTGCTGAAGATGCATATGTATGGATGGATCGTTTTACAATCAGAAATTTAGAATTGTATCACAGTTATAATCCAAATGCTGTAACACTTTTAGATGTTATTGACAGAACGCTTTCGCCAATGGGAGGACGTTTGTTGAAACGATGGCTGGCACTTCCTTTAAAGGATAAAAACAAAATAAAAGGACGCCATGATGTGGTTTCTTATTTGAAATCAAATCCTGAAATACTCCATAATATTCAATATCAAATTAAACAAATTTCAGATTTAGAACGTTTGATTTCTAAAATTGCAGCCGGAAAAGTTTCGCCTCGTGAAATTGTTTATTTGAAAGAATCGCTAGATGCCATTATTCCAATTAAAACCTTGGCACTTGAGAGTCCGCAGGAAGCTGTGAAGATCATTGGAGATAGTCTGCATGCCTGCGATTTATTAAGAGAAAAAATTAAAACGACCTTAAATCAAGATGCGCCGGTTGCAATTGCAAAAGGAAATGCAATTGCAAAAGGTATTAATGAAGAATTAGATGAACTTCGCGCGATTTCAACTTCTGGAAAAGAATATTTAGAAGGAATTGAAAAAAGAGAGTCGGAGCGCACCGGAATTTCTTCGCTGAAAATATCTTTCAATAATGTTTTTGGATATTATATTGAAGTTCGAAATACGCATAAAGACAAAGTTCCTGAAGAATGGATTCGTAAACAGACTTTAGTAAATGCAGAGCGTTATATTACTGAAGAATTAAAAGAATATGAAACTAAGATTTTAGGAGCCGAGGAAAGGATCTATAAAATAGAAACCGATCTTTTTGAGCAATTAGTGGCTTGGATTTCGACTTATATCAAGCCGGTTCAAATGAATGCCAATTTGGTTGCGCAATTAGATTGTTTGTGTTCTTTTACGCAATTGGCCATTGAAAATAAATATGTCTGTCCAGAAATTGATGATACGTTCGAGTTAGAAATCAAAGAAGGAAGGCATCCTGTAATTGAAAAACAATTGCCAGTTGGGACACCATATATTTCTAATGATGTTTATTTAGATAGAGAAACCCAACAAATTATTATGATTACTGGACCAAACATGTCTGGTAAATCTGCTATTTTGAGACAAACGGCTCTAATTGTACTTTTGGCTCAAATGGGAAGTTTTGTTCCTGCGGACAGTGTTAGAATGGGAATTGTAGATAAGATTTTTACTAGAGTAGGAGCTTCTGATAATATTTCGATGGGAGAATCGACTTTTATGGTCGAAATGAATGAAACAGCTTCGATTTTGAATAATATTTCAGACAGAAGTTTGGTTCTTTTGGATGAAATTGGAAGAGGAACCAGTACATATGATGGAATCTCGATTGCTTGGGCTATTGCCGAATTTTTGCATGAACATCCAGGAAGAGCAAAAACGCTTTTTGCAACGCATTATCATGAGTTAAACGAAATGACCGAATCGCTTCCAAGAATTCAGAATTTTAATGTCGCTGTGAAAGAATTGAAAGATACTGTTCTTTTTGTTCGTAAACTGGTAAAAGGAGGAAGTGCACATAGTTTTGGAATTCATGTCGCAAAAATGGCTGGAATGCCTCAGTTGGTTATTTCTAAAGCACAAAAGCTTTTAAAGAAATTAGAAAAAAATCATTCGAGCGATGCTTTAAACGGAATAAAAGCGGCTAATGACGAAATGCAGATGAGTTTCTTTAATTTGGATGATCCTTTGTTGGAAGAAATAAAAGAAGAGATTTTAGGGCTTGATATAAATGCTATAACTCCGGTTGAAGCGCTGATGAAGCTGAATGAAATCAAAAGAATGTTAGTCAAAAAATAAAATTAAAAATTTTCAAGTTTAAAGTTTAGGTTATCAGAAAGTTATAAAATAAGTAAAATATTTTTTCAGAAAACGCTTGTGTAATTGAATAAATGTCCTAAATTTGCACTCGCAATACGAAACAAATCAAGTGTTGCGAGTTCTTAAATAGAATTTGAAATGCGAAAATAGCTCAGTTGGTAGAGCGCGACCTTGCCAAGGTCGAGGTCGCGGGTTCGAGCCCCGTTTTTCGCTCCAAACCATACAATGCTCGGATGGTGAAATTGGTAGACACGCTGGACTTAAAATCCAGTGAACAGCAATGTTCGTGCGGGTTCAAGTCCCGCTCTGAGTACTAAAGCCTCTTCTTTTGAAGAGGCTTTTTTTATGGTGTAAACTTGGTTAAAATCAATTTGCGAAGTAAATTGATTTTAAAGATTCTAAGATTCTAAGATTCTAAGATTCTAAGATTCTAAGATTCTAAGATTCTAAGATTCTAAGATTCTAAGATTCTAAGAATCTAAGAATCTAAGAAGTCTAAAGTCTAAAGTCTAAAGTCTAAAATCAACAATCTAAAATTTCTAAATGGGTGCATTCGTAATCAGCAGGCGGTTTAATGATGAGTATAAATTTACATTCACTTCTAGGAAGGGAAAAGTGATTTTTACAAGTTTGAGCTATGAGCTGCGATTTGAGTGCGAAGAAGATATTCAGAAATTCAAGGCGAATATTGAGCTTGCGAAGTTTTTGAAATTTAAAGGTTCTGGAGGGAAGTATTTTTTTAAATTGATGTTAGGTGAGGTTCATTTTGCAACAAGCCGTAAATACAGTACGGAATTGCTTTTGCAGAAAGGAATAAAAGAAATTGTTACTTATGCTGTAAAATCAGAGATTTTGGACTTTTCTTCAAATGATTCGATTTTTGAAGATGAAGAGGTTGTTGAAGAAGAAGAAATGGAATAGATGAAATCCCGGTATTTTAAAATTCTAAATTCCAATAAAGAACTTGTTGAGGCGATGTGAAGCTTTTTAATAATGCAAAATTCCAAATCCTAAAATATGCTACGTATTTTTGGGATTTGGAATTTTATTTTATTGCTATTTGCTAAATTTTAAGCATAAAAAAAACCATCGCTATGATGGTTTTAAAATTTTTAGAACTTAAGTTCTAATTATTTTTTTACTTCTTCTACTTTAGCAGCAGCAGAGTCAACTTTAGCAGCAGCAGAATCAACAGTTGCAGCAGCAGAATCAACTACAGCAGCAGCTGAATCAACAGCAACAGCAGCAGAATCTACAGCAGGAGCTTCAGCAGCAGCGTCAGCTTTTTTACAAGATACAACAGTTAATACAGCAACAACAGCTAAACTTAAAAATACTTTTTTCATCTTACTTTATTATAAAAGGTTAATTATTAATTCGTGGCAAAGATATAAATTTTTTAATATGTAAAATATTTTTTCACTTTTTTTTTAAAATATTTTCATCGCTCACGATTATCTTATTTATCAAAAAACATGCCAAAATACTAAAAAAATATTATATTATGGTATTTTTTGCGGAAATTATTTTTCGCTGCATATTCAGCATCAAAATTAATGTTTTAGATTCACTCAGTTGCAGTTTATTTTGTTTTTTATCGAATATTCTTTAAACGAATCGTTTTGATTTTGCTTCTTTTTAATGCTTTTAAAGGCTGTTTTTTCTGTTTTGGAAGCTTTTGTTGGTTTGGAAATTTCAAATTGTTTCTGAAACTATTTTCATAATGCAGTTTGTAGCGCCTTTATTGTCTTGAATAAAGTCGCTGCAGATTTTGCTTTTTTCTTTAAAAAATACTTCATCGGTTAATAAACGATCAAAATGACTTTTCAATTCTGTTTCGTTAGAAATAGAAATGCAACCTCCTAATTTTACTAATGAAACTGCTTCGGCAAAATTGGAGTAATTCGGGCCAATTAAAATTGGGATTCCGAATGTTGCCGGCTCTAAGATGTTGTGTATTCCAGGATTCCCAAAACCGCCACCAACATAGGCAATTGTCCCGTAGCTGTATATTTTGGTTAATAAGCCGATCGTATCAATAATAAAAACGCTATAATTTGCTAAATCAGATACTTGCTCTTTTTCTGAAAACAAAACCGCAGATTTTGTAATTTGAGATTTTAGACTCGAAATTTGATCTTCTTTAATATTATGTGGTGCAATTATGAATTTTACATTGTCCGAAGCTTGATTAATGTAATTAGCTAATAAAGCTTCGTCCTTTGGCCAAGAACTTCCTATGACAATTGTTGGCCCATTGTTTTTGAATTTTTCAATAAAGGCAACAGTATTATCTCTTTCTAATATAGCAGCAACGCGATCAAAACGTGTGTCTCCAGAAACAATTACATTTTGAAAACCTAGGGTTTCAATTTTTTCTTTTGATTTTTCATTCTGAACAAAAAAATAGGTAAAAGCTTTCAGGGCTTTTCGGTAAAAACCGCCATACCATTTAAAAAACATCTGATTATCTCTAAAGATGCCGGAAATCAAATAAGTTGGTGTTTTGCTTTTTTCTAATTCTTTTAAATAGTTAAGCCAAAATTCATATTTAATAAAGAATGCCAGTTCCGGATGGGCTAATTTTAGAAATCTCTTTGCATTGCTTTTAGTGTCTAAAGGCAGGTAGACAGTAACATCGGCAACTGTGTTATTTTTACGCACTTCGTATCCAGATGGTGAAAAAAAGGTTACAATGATTTTATGCGACGGATATTTTTCTTTGATTTTTTCAATGACAGGAAGTCCTTGTTCATATTCGCCAAGTGAGGCCGAATGAAACCAGATTGTTTTGTCCTCCGGCTGTATTTTTTCTTCTAAAATTGAAAAAACATTTTTTCGACCTTCTACAAAAAGCTTAATTTTCGGACTAAAAAGCGCCACGATTTTCAGAAAAAACCCCGCAATAGAAATAACTAAATTGTATAAAAAAAGCATCTGTTTATTTTTGTGGCTAAATTACATTTCTTTCGATTATTTTCATTGGTTTGCAGGTATTAAATAACTATTTTTGTTGCTCCTTTTAAAGATTATGTTTACAAATCAGGTCTTTATTTTAAATGTTATTCAAAATGAAAAAAATACAAATGGTTGACTTAAAGAGTCAATATGAAAAAATAAAATCTACTGTTGACGCTTCAATTCAGGAAGTTTTAGATACAAATACTTACATAAACGGACCATTGGTTCATCAGTTTCAAAAAAATCTTGAAGACTATTTAGGCGCTAAACACGTAATTCCGTGTGCAAATGGAACAGATGCTTTGCAGATTGCCATGATGGGATTAGATTTGAAGCCAGGAGATGAAGTTATTACTGCCGATTTTACTTTTGCAGCTACTGTTGAGGTTATCGCTTTGTTGCAATTAACTCCAGTTTTAGTTGATGTTGATATGGTAAATATGAACATTGATATCGAAGCAATTAAAAAAGCTATTACGCCAAAAACTAAGGCTATTGTTCCAGTACATTTATTTGGACGCGCTGCAAATATGGATGCAATTATGGAAATTGCAGCTGAACATAATTTATACGTAATTGAAGATAATGCTCAGGCAATTGGGGCTGATTATATTTCTAAATCTGGTGTAAAAACTAAAGTTGGAGTGATTGGTCACGTTGCAGCAACTTCATTTTTTCCATCTAAAAACTTAGGTTGTTATGGAGATGGTGGAGCAATTTTTACAAATGATGATAAATTAGCGCACATTATCCGCGGAATTGTAAATCACGGAATGTATGAGCGTTACCACCACGATGTTGTGGGAGTGAATTCTCGTTTAGATAGTATTCAGGCTGGAGTTTTGAATGCAAAATTGCCTTTACTTGATGAATATAATAAAGCGCGTCGTTTAGCGGCAACAAAATACAATGCGGCTTTTGCAGGAAATGCACATATCATTACGCCCGATTTTGATGCTAATGAAAATGATCACGTTTTTCATCAATATGTATTAAGAATTATTGATGCTGACAGAAATGCTTTATTGCAACATTTGCAGGATAAGCAAATTCCTTGTGCAATTTATTACCCAATTCCGTTGCATTCTCAAAAAGCTTATGTTGATACACGTTATAAAGAAGAGCAATTTCCAGTTACCAATCAATTAGTTCAGGAAGTAATTGCTTTGCCAATGCATACAGAGCTTGACGACGAACAAATTAAATTTATTACGGATTCGGTTTTAGAATTTTTAAACAAATAAATTATGAATAGATTTTCTGTTTTAATTTTAGCAATACTTCTTCAAGTTTCGGCTTTTGCTCAAAAATCAAATGCAAAAGAGGAGACAGCTGTTAAAGATCAGGTTGAAATTTTGCGTAAAGCGATGATTGATGCTGATGGCGCAAAATTGAAAGCATTAACAGCAGAAAATTTGAGTTATGTTCATTCGAATGGAACTTTTCAAAATCAGGCAGAATTTATTGATGGAATTGTTAGCGGAAAATCGGATTTTGTAACCATAGATTTTCAAGACCAAACCATTGCAATTCAAAATGATGTTGCGATTGTAAGACATTTACTCGTGGCTCATACTAAAGATGGCGGTGTTGATAAAGATATTAAAATAGGAATAATGCTTGTTTGGCAAAAGCAAAAAAATAAATGGACACTTATTGCGAGGCAAGCTTATAAATTAACTACATAAAAACAACCAAAAAAAAATGAAAGTATTAGTAACAGGAGGATTAGGATTTATTGGTTCTCACACCGTAGTCGAATTGCAAAATGAAGGCTTTGAAGTTGTGATCATTGATAATCTCTCAAACTCTTCAGAAGATGTTTTAAAAGGAATTACAGCGATTACGGGAAAAACGCCTTTATTTGAAAAAATTGATTTAAGAGAAAAAAGTGCCGTTCAGGATTTCTTTAAAAAACATAATGACGTTACTGGAGTAATTCATTTTGCAGCTTCAAAAGCAGTTGGTGAAAGTGTTGAACAGCCATTGTTGTATTATGAAAACAACATTAGCAGTTTAGTTTATCTTTTGCAGGAATTACAGCAAAAACCTGAGGCAAGTTTTATTTTTAGCTCGTCTTGTACGGTTTACGGTCAAGCTGAAAAAATGCCAATTACAGAAGATGCACCTGTACAAACAGCAATGTCGCCTTACGGAAATACAAAGCAAATTGGAGAAGAAATCATTACCGATACAGCTAAAGTAACTAATATCAGCGCTATTTTATTGCGTTATTTTAATCCGGTTGGAGCGCATTCTTCAACTGAAATTGGAG
This sequence comes from Flavobacterium sp. LHD-80, assembly GCF_030929605.1. Classification (GTDB taxonomy): domain Bacteria; phylum Bacteroidota; class Bacteroidia; order Flavobacteriales; family Flavobacteriaceae; genus Flavobacterium. The sequence continues at coordinate 336,914 of NZ_JAVFVS010000012.1, read as the reverse complement.
AATTACCATTAGGAGTTCCTCAAAATTTAGTTCCGTTTATTACACAAACTGGAGTAGGATTGCGTCAGGAATTGTCTGTTTTTGGAAATGATTATCCAACACCAGATGGAACAGCTGTTCGTGATTATATTCACGTTGTAGATTTAGCAAAAGCACACGTTATTGCATTACAGCGTTTATTGAATAAAAAGAATTTAGCAAAAGTTGAAACATTTAATTTAGGAACTGGAAAAGGAAGTTCAGTTCTTGAAGTGATTCATAGCTTTGAAAAAGTAAGTGATAAAAAATTGCCATACGTAATTAAACCGCGCCGCGAAGGTGATATTACTGAAGCTTATGCAAATACAGATAAAGCAAATAATGTTTTAGGCTGGAAAGCGGAACTAAGTTTAGACGAAGCAATGGCAAGTGCCTGGAAATGGGAACAGAAAGTTCGTTCTTAAGAAAATTTAGAAAAAAAATATATTGTAGAGGCATACTGCGGTGTGTCTAATTAATAAAATAAAATACCAAATAATCGATCTGTGATTATTTGGTATTTTTTTTAAATGGAATTTCACTTTTATGAAACAAAGTTTAGATTATAAATTGATTTTTGCTCTTGCAGCTATTGGAATTGTTTGGGGAACCACCTTTTTAGGAATTCGAGTTGCGGTTGAAACGATTCCGCCTTGGTTTGTAACTTCAATTCGTCAAGGACTTGCGGGATTAATAATGATGACTATTTTGTTGTTTAAAAAACAACTAAAATGGATTGGTTGGGGAAATTTCAAGCAACAACTTGTTCCGTCAGTTTTAATGATTGTAATTGCGAATGGTTTTACCACAATTGCTGAACAAACATTGCCAAGCGGATTAGCTTCTGTAATAAGTGCATTATCTCCCATATTGATATTTCTTGGAAGCATTTTAGTTGGCTTGCAAAAAATGAGTTTTAAAGGTTTTGTTGGAGTGTTAATTGGATTTTCTGGAGTCGTTTTTATTTTTAAAGACGGACTTGGGTCGTTTTTGGATCCTGATTACCGAACCGGAATGATGTTCATGGGTTTTGCAATTTTGGCTTGGGCTATTGGAACAATTTATACCAAAACACACGCTAATAAATCAAACAATATTGTGCTTAACTTGTTTTATCAATTTACATCTGCCTCTTGCATTCAGTTGGTTTTGGCATCCATTTTTTCGCCAAATCCAGATTTCAGTTCGTGGACTTCCAGAAGTGTTTTGGCAGCTTTGTATTTGTCAATTTTTGGATCTGTGATTGCTTTTTTCTGTTATAATTATGCTTTAAAGCATGTTACGGCAGTTCAGGTTTCTATTTTGTCCTACATAAATACTATAATTGCAGTATTTTTAGGCTGGCTTCTTTTAGATGAAATCATTACAATCGATTTTATTATTGCCACTGCACTTATTATTCTTGGCGTTTTTATTGTGAATTATAAGAAGAAGGAAAAGAAAGCATTATAAATTTTGATTCATTTTATTTTGTAAATTTGTAAGAATTAAAAATGTAGGAATAATGAATTCGGATAAAGAAAATAAAAAAAACAAGGTTGAAGAGCCAAGAGTAGAATACGAAGTTCAAAAACCTAAATTTAAAGGTATAGACCCTGAAACTTTTGATTTTGATGCCGAGTTTGCAAAAGGATTAACACCAGAGCAAGCAAAAGCTGAATCTATTAGAAGAATTAGAGAATGGTGGGGAAAATAGAAGTTATTTTTACACCAGAAGTAATTCGATATCTGGATGATTTAGTTGTAACATTATATAAAAAGGAATATTTTGGTTTTATTGAATCTGCGGAAGATTATGTTTCTGATATACATAATGCAATTCTAGAAAGAATAAAAAAATCTCCGCATAAGAAAACTCCAAAATCTCTTAGTTACTTAGGTTCAGAATATATTTTTTATAAACCCAATACCAGAACAACTTGGTATGTATTTTTTGAAAAAAGAAATCAAAATTATTTGATTACTGGAATTTTAAATAATTACAACGCAGAAGCAAAAGAGCTATAAAAACAAAATCCTCATAAACTGTTTAAAGTTTATGAGGATTTTTTTATGAGTATCGTTTTTAACTGATCGCTAAAAACTGAATACTGAACACTAATTATGCGTTAGCAGTGGCAGCTTCTTTATCGATTTTATTAATCAAACCAGCCAATACTTTTCCTGGGCCAACTTCAGTGAACAAAGTTGCACCATCAGCGATCATTTGCTGTACAGATTGTGTCCATTTTACAGGAGCTGTCAATTGAATGATTAAGTTCTTTTTAATTTCGTTTGCATCAGAAACCGCATTTGCTGTTACGTTTTGGTAAACTGGGCAAATAGGAGTTGAGAAAGTAGTTGCTTCAATAGCAGCAGCCAATTCTTCTCTTGCTGGTTCCATCATTGGCGAGTGAAAAGCTCCACCAACAGGTAGGATTAAAGCGCGTTTTGCTCCTGCAGCTTTCATCGCTTCACAAGCTTTTTCAACTGCTGTAGTTTCGCCAGAAATTACTAATTGACCTGGGCAGTTATAGTTTGCAGCAACTACAATTCCGTCGATAGAAGCGCAAACTTCTTCAACAACATTATCAGCTAAACCTAAAACCGCAGCCATTGTAGATGGCGTGATTTCGCAGGCTTTTTGCATTGCTAAAGCACGTTGAGAAACTAATTTCAAGCCATCTTCAAAAGATAAAGTTCCGTTAGCAACCAAAGCTGAAAATTCTCCTAAAGAATGTCCTGCAACCATTTCTGGTTTAAAATCTTCTCCTAAAGTTTTAGCTAAAATAACCGAGTGTAAAAATACAGCTGGTTGCGTCACTTTAGTTTCTTTTAGTTCTTCGGCAGTACCTTCAAACATAATATCTGTAATTCTAAAACCTAAAATTTCATTAGCTTTTTCGAATAATTCTTTGGCTAAAGCCGAGTTTTCATATAAGTCTTTGCCCATTCCTGTAAACTGTGCGCCCTGACCTGGAAATACGTATGCTTTCATTTGTCTAATTTGTTTTTTTATTTTTTTGAATTGAAAATTAGTTTCAATTGAAAGGCAAAAATAACACTTTTTTATTTCGTATAATCCTTAAACATGTAAATCCATGCTAATCGTGAAAATCGGAGATTAAAAGAAGTTAGCAAAGTAATCACAACAGCAATAATCGGAATGATTCTTAAATCGAAATTTTTCTCAAAGAAAAACTGAGCAATACAATATGTTGCAATTCCCTGAGCGACTGTTAATCCGTAGTTTACATACATTGCCCCAAAAAAGTAACCAGGTTCTTTTTGAAATTTGTAATTACAATGACTGCAGTATTCGTTCATTTTTGGAAGACCGAAAGTCAAAAAAATACTTTTGTCTGTAAATACTTTTCCTTTGTGACAAATCGGACATTCGTTGCTTAAAATATGAGTTAATGCATTTGACATGACTTTGTTGTTTTTTATTTATACAAAGGTAATTCGGAGTTGGATAAAAGTCTTTTTAGTATCTTCGCTACTTATAGCACAATAAAGACATTTTTATGAAAAAGTATCCCGTTTATAGTGTTCAGAATTTTAGCTGTAACGACATTCATCGTGATTTTTATGTGAATACTTTTGAAGAACATCTAAAAAGCCACAGTTTTGTCGAAGAACCACATCGGCACGATTCTTATTTAATGGTATTTTTTACGAAAGGTTCAGGAAAACACGAAGTTGATTTTGATCAATTTGAAATAAAAAGAGGAAGTTTATTTGTGCTTCAGCCTGGACAAATGCATCATTGGAGTTTGTCTGAAGATATTGAAGGTTTTGTGATTATATTTTCGCAGGAATTATATAATTTATATTTCGGACAGAAGAACATCAACGATTATAATTTTTATCATTCAATTCACAACCGCCCAGAAATGGTTTTTGAAGAAAAAGAAATCTCAAAAATCCTCCCTTATTTTGATTTGCTGATTCAGGAAAATAATCAAAATAATAAATTTCAACTCGATAAAATGCTGAATTTATTAGATTCTATTCATATCGAAATTTCCAGAAAATATAGCGAAACCTATTCGCATCAAACGCATTCATACAACATTAAAATCAACAAGTTTGAATCGCTTTTAGAGGAACATTTTAGAACAGAAAAACTCCCATCTTTCTACGCCGAAAAACTGAATATTACACTAAAACACTTAAACAGAATCTGCAATGAAATCCTCCAAAAAACCGCCACAGAAGTCATCACGGACCGGGTAATTCTAGAAATAAAAAGAATGCTGATCGACAAACAATTAGCCGTAAACGAAGTAGCATTCAAAGTTGGCTACGAAGATTATTCCTATTTCTCCAGATTCTTCAAAAAACAAACCGGAATATCTCCAACAGAATTTAGAAATGCAAAGTAAAAAAGGGCTTCGACTTCGCTCAGCCTGACATACAATATCTTTAAGAATACGATTGTCAGGCTGAGCGAAGTCGAAGCCCCGCTCCTAAAAGCAAAAAAAAAAAGCCTGCACTTGCGAGAAAAAGTACAGGCTTCTTAACCAACCAAATTAAAACCTATTATAAAGTATTAAGCTTGTTTTACGAATTGTAATTCGATGTTTAAACGAACTTCTTCACCAACTAAAACCCCTCCAGTTTCAAGAGCTGAGTTCCAATTTAAACCCCAATCTTTACGATTGATTTTTCCTTCAATGCTTAAACCTACTTTTGTATTTCCCCAAGGATCAGTCAGGATTCCGCTATATTCTACTGGGAATTTCACTTCTTTAGAAATTCCTTTGATTGTTAAATCTCCAGTTAATTGATAATCTCCAGCATCAATTTTTTTGAAAGCTGAAGCTTTAAAAGTCAATTTTGGATTGTTTTCAACATCAAAGAAATCAGCGCTTCTTAAATGTCCGTCTCTGTCTGCATTTGCAGTGTCGATTGAAGCGATATCACCAGAAAACTGGATATCTGCATTTTCGAAGTCATCTCCTTCTGTAGTAATTGTAGCGTCATAAGTTCCAAATTTACCTGAAACATTTGTAAACATCATGTGTTTAACTTTAAAACCAATTTCTGAATGTGTTGGGTCAATTGACCATTTTGTAGTTGCCATAATTTTATTTTTTTAAATAATTAATTTATTTGTTTCATTTTGATAGGACAAAGTTACGGTGGTAGTAAGCGTAACACACTTAACCTAGATTAAGAAATAAAAAATGTGATACTTTTTGATTATCATATTTTTTGTTGTCGCTCTGAGCAAAGTCAAAAAAATCCTGATGAAATTTGGAACAAAAAAAGAAACGATAATAAGCTGAAAATCAACTTAAATATCGTTTCTCAAAAAAAAAAGTATTAATTGTAATCTTCAAATTAATAGTTCATCGGAATGTCCATCAATAAAAATTCAGCATCTGTATTTGCTTTTATCGTTAAAGTGTCAGTTCCTGAAATTCCAACGGCATCACGAGTATTTAATTCCTGACCGTTGATCGTAACGTTTCCTTTCAAAACGAAAGCGTAAACTCCGTTTCCTTCTTTTTTAATTTTGTATTCTGTAGCGATTCCGGAATCAAAATTCCCCATGTTGAACCAGGCATCTTGGTGAATCCAAACTCCTTCATCATCAGCATTTGGAGATAAAATTTGAGATAATTTATTATGTCTGTCGTCAACATTTAAAGTAATTTGTTGGTAACGCGGAGTTACATTTCTTTTGTTTGGAAACAACCAGATTTGCAACAATTTAGTCTGTTGATCCGCATTCGGATTAAACTCACTGTGTTGAACTCCAGTTCCGGCACTCATAACCTGAATATCACCATTTTTAATGATTTCAGTATTTCCCATGCTATCTTTATGAGCCAAATCACCTTCAAGCGGAATCGTAATAATTTCCATATTATCGTGAGGATGAGTTCCAAAACCCATTCCACCAGCAATTGTATCATCATTCAAAACACGAAGTGCTCCAAACTGAATTCTATCCGGATTGTACCAGCTCGCAAAACTAAAGCTATGATAAGCGTTTAGCCAACCGTGATTTGCATTTCCTCTTGTTTCTGCTTTGTGCAATACTATATTTTCCATGATTTTGTCCTTTTGTTAATTTTATGGTACAAAGATACGGTCAAGGTCAAGGAAAAGCACTTAATGTAGATTAAGAAAAGGTTCTGAGGTTCTAAGTGGCTAAGATTCTAAGGTTTTTTAGGAGCAGAAATTTTGGTTTTCAAAAGACGTTTAGTCCCGCTATCCGTTTCAATCTTTTGTGTCTCGTTAAAGAAACGAGACACAAAAGGATTTCCACTTCTATCGGGGCTAATTTAGAAGTTTTTGTTTTCATAAGTTGAATAGACATAAAGGGAAAACGTTCCGAAGGAACAATACATATTGTAGGGATGGATTTTAATCCATTCTTCACAAGTGGCTCGACAAAGATTGGCGACTATAGGATTGGAATTTCTAGTGTGATCTCTCCTTCGTCGAGATGACAAGATTGTGTTTAAGAGATTATATTCACAGAAAAATAAAACTCTGCGACTTCGCTCCCGATAGCTATCGGGATTGCGAGATTATTAAAAAAAACTTCTGTTATTTAATCCTAATCAATTTTCCTTTTCCCGAAGAAATATCAAGATAATTCCCACCACCACTTTTGTCATGTATATAAAATTGAATAGTATCTTTTTTGATTTGATCTTTTGAGATACTTATAATTAAATCAGTATTTATGAAATTCTCCAACAGTATTACATTCCCATATGAAATTTTTCCTTTTGGCATGTATTTGTTGTCAAAAATAAAAACACTATCCTTAAAAGTAATTTTGTCTTTTTGGACGTATAAGCCGTAGTCTTCAATCAAATAATTATAACGGCCAGTAAGTTTATCCGTTTTCTGAATGAAGTTAATCGAAACTAAAGTGATTAGCAAAGCGAGATATTTCATAATGATTTAACTATATTGATTTATAAACTGCTGAACAACTGCATCCGTATTCTCATGACGTTTCTCTTTTTCCAAAACAGTCGGCGGAGCGCTTCTTTCCAAACAATCTTGTACGGAACAAGTCTCACAAGTTACACCAACAATCCGTTTCACCAAAGGTTTTCCGTCAATGAATTTGAATTTCTTTTTCATTGTCGGATTAATCAAAATACCAACAGAAATACTGCGGATATAATTCTCTGCAAAAGGATCTTTTGTGGCCGATGAAAATACTAAATATTCGTTTCCGCTATTCGCATAACTCGATATTTGTGCATCAAAAAAATGAGATTTGTTTTGCTTGATCGCTTCGTCAATCGTTTTAACTGAAACCCATCTTCTGCAGTAATGTTCGTTGGTTTCGTTAGCATGCGGTTCTTGTTGGTGCGTAATGTGTAATTCTTTATTTATCTGATAAAAATCGGAACCAATTTTATGTGATAATCTTAAAAAGAATAAGTTTTTCAGCTGAAAATCTTTCGGTAATAAATTCGTTAATCGCTGATAAAAAGATTCAGGCGAAACTTCAAAACTTTCAATTAATTGAACAAATTCTTCCGGTTTTGGATTTTCATTTTCTAAAAAAGTATTGATTTTATCTACGACTAATTTTCTAGGCAATAATAAAGCACCGGCAAAATAAGAAGCGTAAAAATTATTCAAAACCTGATCGAAATTTTCAAATTTAATCCAGCTGAAAGTCAGTAAACGATCGGAAATTTTTAAATAATTATAAGCAATTTCTTTAGCTAAAATAAACGCTTTTTGCGGAGCGTCTAGTTCGGTTGAAAGCAGTAAAGTTTTGCTTTTCGGAACATAAATCGAACGCAAATCGTCTAAAGCTTCCTGATCTGCAAACGCAATTTCTTTAATGTTGTATTCGTATTCTTCTTTTAAAATTGCTTCTAATTCTTCTACGGTGATTTTAGAATCCAAATTGATCTGAAATGACTTCGAAAACGCAATTACTTTTTCTTCTAAATCTTCAAAATAATTACTGTGCGCTTCCTGATAAGAACGCAAAGAAGCCAAAAAGAAACTTTCACGGCTTAAATTATAATGCTGAGCAATTTCGATAATCGTACTAATAAACGCATTGACTTTTGCTGGAGCATTCGCAATAATATCAATTAAATCGGCTTCCTGAATCCCGAAAAGCTCGAGCGGAATCTCTTTTAAAATTCCGGATTTCAATATTTCGCCAATCGGAGCGAGGTTGTTGTCGAGTTTCAAAGATACCATTTGGTCGTAAGTCACATCCAAATGTTCGCAGAGCAATAAAATTTTGTCTGTTTTTGGATATTTTTTTCCCTTTTCAATCTCGTTTAAATACGATTTTGAAAGATTTGTCAGTTTGGCCAAGCCAAAAAGAGACAGATTTTTTTGTGTTCTGACTTGCTTCAATTTTAGTCCGAAGATCAGCTTTATATAGTCTTTTTCGATATCCATGAACCAAATATAGTTATTCTAAAAATAATCGCCAAAAAATTATTTTTCATTTTTAGCGAACGTTCGCTTGTTTTGTAAAAAACTTTTTTATAATATTGTCATGTAGAAATTATTAAAAATCAAAACGTTACGATTTTGATATTCTGAAATGAATGAACAATGATGTAACGACGAGATTTTTTTCTAATAAAAAAATAAAACCACAGCTATGAAAAACCAATTAGAAATTACCGAAACGGCAATGGAATTTTTAGCCGAAAAGAAGCTTCGTTATCCAAAAATCTGGACAGAAGAAGCCATTGCTTTTATAACCGAATTGCATAGAAGATTCGAATCACAACGAAAACTATTGCTTTTACAGAGAGAACAAAAACAAGTCACTTTTGATCAGGGAATCATGCCGGTTTTTATTCCGGAAACCAAAAGCGTGAGAGAAGGCAATTGGAAAGCTGGAGAAATTCCGAAAGATTTGTTAGACCGAAGAGTTGAAATTACTGGACCAGTTGATCGAAAAATGATTATCAACGCATTGAATTCCGGTGCAAAAACTTTCATGGCCGATTTTGAAGACAGCACTTCGCCAACTTGGCAAAATTTGATGGACGGTCAAGTAAATTTAATCGATGCGGTAAACAAAACAATCACTTATACGGATTTGGTAAAACAGAAATCCTATCATTTAAATGAAAAAATCGCAACGCTAATTGTACGTCCGAGAGGTTTGCATTTACCAGAAAAGCATCTTTTAATTGAAGGAAAAGAAGTTTCGGGTTCTTTGATAGATTTTGGTTTGTATGTTTTTCATAATCATAAACGCCTTTTAGAAAACAATTCAGGGCCGTATTTCTACATTCCGAAATTAGAACATTATCTAGAAGCACGCTGGTGGAACAATGTAATTGATTTTACCGAGGATTATTTGAAACTGGAAAGAGGAACGATAAAAGTGACAGTTTTGATTGAAACCATAACAGCAAGTTTTCAGCTGGATGAAATCATTTACGAATTGAAAGAACATATTGTTGGCTTGAACTGCGGACGTTGGGATTATATTTTTTCATACATCAAAAAGTTCAGAAAAAATCCAAAATTCATCGTTCCGGATCGTGATCAAGTGACTATGACTTCGCCTTTTATGAATGCCTATTCAAATTTGGTTATTCAAAGATGTCATAAAAGAGGAATTCATGCGATCGGCGGAATGGCCGCACAGATTCCGATTCGAAATAATGAAGAAGCCAATGCAATTGCTTTCGCAAAAGTAAGAACCGATAAAGAGCGTGAAGTAAAAAATGGACACGACGGAACTTGGGTAGCGCACCCAGATTTGGTTTCCTTGGCAAAAGAAATTTTTGATAAAGGAATGCCAACTCCAAATCAGATTCACATTAAAAGAGAACATCGAAAAATCACAGAAGCGGATTTGATTGAACCACCAATTGGAATGATAACTGAAAATGGTGTTCGAAAAAATATCAACGTTGGAGTTTTATATCTGGCTTCATGGTTGAACGGACAAGGTGCTGCCGCATTGCACAATTTGATGGAAGATGCCGCAACGGCCGAAATTTCGAGATCGCAATTATGGCAATGGCTTCAAAACAAAGTGATTTTAGATAATGGACGAAAATTAGATTTAGCGTATTATCATGAATTGGCTTTAGATGAATTCAGAAAAATCAAAGCCGAATTAGGGGCAGAAAATTATGAAAAACAACAGTTTCCATTAGCAGAAAAAATGCTTGAAAGACTGGTTGTAAATCTACATTTTGTGGATTTTCTAACTATTCCGTGTTATAAATACTTATGATTTATTTGAAACACATAGAAACATAGATTTTAATTTTTCTGTAAAAAGGGAAAAGGAAAAAACTAGTTTTTCACACATAGCTATGTGTATTGAAACAAGTGAAACGTCTTTAACCACAAAGCATAACTATGTGCTATGTGTTAAAAAAAAATCTGCTCAATCTGTCAAATCTGCGAGCGATAATTTTTTCCCGCAGATTTTGCAGATCAGGCAAATACAATGAAAATCAAACTTAGACTTAAATTGTGTAAACACATAGAAACATAGATTTTGGTTTTTAAATAAAAAGGAAGAAGAAAAACTAGTTTTCACACATAGCTATGTGCATTGAAATAAGTGAAACGCCTTTAACCACAAAGGATAACTATGTCTCTATGTGTTTAAAAAAAACTTCCAGTTAAAAACTGAACACTTTTAACTGTGAACTGAACACTATTACTTACTAACCAACTTAACTATACTATTTATGAAAACAACAGAAGACAGAATTCAGGAATTGATTAACGATTGGATCACGAACCCGAGATGGAAAGGTGTTGAACGTCCTTACACTGCGAGTGAAGTAGTAACGCTTCAAGGGTCTTATAAAATTGAGCATTCTATTGCGAAAATAGGTGCAGAGAAATTATGGAGAAAGTTAAAAAGTCAGGATTATGTTGCGGGTTTGGGGGCGTTGACTGGAAATCAGGCGATTCAGGAAGTTGATGCAGGTTTAGAAGCGATTTATTTAAGCGGATGGCAGGTAGCTGCTGATGCAAATTTGGCAGGCGAAATGTATCCTGATCAATCGCTTTATCCGGTAAACAGCGTTCCGATGGTGGTAAAAAAAATCAACAACGCTTTACTGCGGGCTGATCAAATTCAGACTGTAAATAATATTGAAGATAAAAAAGATTATCTGGTTCCGATTGTGGCTGATGCCGAAGCTGGTTTTGGGGGAAACCTAAATGCTTTCGAATTAATGAAGTCGATGATTGAAGCCGGAGCTTCTGGAGTGCATTTTGAAGATCAATTAAGTTCGGCTAAAAAATGTGGGCATCTGGGCGGAAAAGTTTTGGTGCCAACTCAGGAAGCGATTAATAAATTAATTGCGGCGCGTTTGGCTTCAGATGTAATGGGAGTTTCAACTTTAATTGTTGCCAGAACAGATGCTGATGCGGCTAATTTATTAACGAGCGACGCAGATCCAAGAGATAGAAAGTTTTTAACAGGAGAAAAAACTGCCGAAGGTTTCTTCTATGTTAAAAATGGAATTGATCAGGGAATTGCAAGAGGTTTGAGCTACGCGCCTTATGCCGATCTAATTTGGATGGAAACTAGTAATCCCGATTTAGATTATGCGAGAAAATTTGCAAAAGCAATTAAAAAAGAATTCCCAGATAAAATGCTGGCATACAATTGTTCTCCGTCTTTCAATTGGGCTGCAAAATTAACGGTTGCTGAAATGGAAACATTCAGGGAAGATTTGGCGGCAATGGGATATAGTTTCCAATTCATCACTTTAGCAGGATTTCATGCATTGAATACTAGTATGTTTGAATTGTCTAAAGCGTATAAAGAACGCGGAATGGCAGGATATTCTGAATTGCAGGAACGCGAATTCGCTTTGCAGAAAAACGGATTCAGAGCCGTAAAACACCAGGCTTTCGTAGGAACTTCTTATTTTGACGCTGTTCAAAACACAGTAATGCTAGGAAAATCAGCAATAACCGCAATGGAACATTCTACAGAGGTTGAGCAATTTTAATTCAAGAGAAAAGCCAGTTCATTGAACTGGCTTTATTTTTTCGCTACAGATTTGCTTCGCCTGTTCGCTATCGCTCGAGTCACAGATTAAAAGGATTTTTTTTCGCCACGAATTACACGAATTCGCACGAATTTTATTTTTAAACAAATTTAATTAGTGAAAATTCGTGTAATTTGTGGCAACCTTTTTTAATCCTTTCAATCTGTGAAATCTGTGGCAAAAAAACTATTTCTTCAAAAGACGTGCTTTCATTTTGCTGAAGAATTCGGGTGTTACACCAATGAAAGAAGCGATTTGTTTTTGAGGAACTTTATGAACTAATGTTCCATATTTCTTAGTGAATTTATCGAAACGTTCTTCAGCAGGTAAACTCAAATTATCCATTAATCGCTGTTGATTCGCAACTAAAGAGTTTTCAATTAAAATCCTGAAAAAGCGTTCCAATTTTGGAATTTCAAGATACAATTGTTCTTGATTTTCTTTAGATAACGAAACAACTTCAGCTTCTTCGAGAACTTCAATAAAAAGCTGTCCTGGTTTTTGCGAAAAAAAACTGTACATATCGCTCATCCACCAGCCTTCGCAGGCAAAAGAAAGAACGTGTTCTACAATATTATCGTTGATATTGAAACTTCTTAGGATACCTGAGTTCACAAAATAGGAATGTTTACAAACTTCGCCGGCATTTAATAAAAGCGTTTTGGCTTTGTAAGTGTTGGTTTCCAGTTTAGATAAAAAAAGCGCCTGTTCTTCTGGTGTCAGAGAAACGTGTTTGGCAATGTTTTCAAGAATTAAAGCCATTATTTTTTATCGTCGATTAAGGTAAATGAAGTTGCTTTAAATCTGTTTCCTTTAATTTCTCCAGTAACTAAAGCTTTACTAATCGCATTGCAGAACCCTTTTTCGGCGTGTGCGTCTCCGTGATCGTGAATTGTCGTTCCATCAACGAAATAGCTTTTTCCGTCGATGCGAACCGCTAAATCACAACTTTTACCTTTCATCCCGAATTGGCATTCTCCGCATGAAGCTTCAACAATTGTTGGTTTATCAAATTTCTTTTTGTCTTGTGCCTGAGTTGAAATCCCAATAAAAAGGAAAATCATGAATATAAGTTTTTTCATTTTCTATGAATTTACAGTTATTAATTTTGCCGTTTCTTTGGCGCGTTCTGTTATTTCGCTAATTGGAGTCGCAAGTGAATCGTGGCTTAAAACAACTCCCATTCGGCGGTACGGTCTTGAAGTAGGTTTGCCGAAAATCCTGAAATCAGTTTTTGGTAAAGTGGCTACTTTTTCGATTCCGCTGAAAGTTGGATTTGCAGAATCTTCTGATGCTAAAATTACGGCACTTGCTCCGGCTTTTTCTAAAGTAATTTCGAAAATAGGAAGACTTAGAATGGCTCTCAAATGCAATTCGAATTCGTTGAAATTCTGTGTTCCGGCCAACGTTACCATTCCAGTATCGTGTGGACGAGGTGAAAGCTCAGAGAAATAAACGCCTTCTTTAGTAAGGAAAAATTCAACACCAAAAAGTCCAGCTCCGCCAAGGGCTTCGGTAATTTTTTCGGCCATATCCTGTGCTTCGTACAAGTCTTTTTCTGAAACCAAAGCTGGTTGCCAGCTTTCTTGATAATCGCCTCTTTCTTGTCTGTGACCAATTGGAGCACAAAATAAAGTCGGGTTATTATTTTGAGTAATCGTTAAAAGCGTAATTTCCGAATCAAAATTGACAAAAGCTTCTACAATAACTTCGATAACATCACCACGCGAACCTGCAACGGCATATTGCCATGCTTTTTCGATATCGCTTTCTGTTTTAATTGTCGATTGTCCTTTTCCAGATGAAGACATTAATGGTTTTACTACACAAGGAATTCCAACTTCCTGAACGGCTTTTTGTAGTTCTTCTGCTGAAGTTGCGTATTGATATTTTGCGGTTCTTAGCCCAAGTTCTTTCGAGGCTAAATCACGAATGGCTTTACGATTCATGGTGAAGTTTGCCGCTTTCGCTGAAGGAACAACGGTGATGCCTTGTTTTTCGTAATCGTAAAAACGTTCGGTGCGAATGGCTTCTATTTCAGGAACTATAAAGTCTGGTTGGTGCTTGGCTACAATTCTATCAAGAGCTTCGCCGTCTAGCATATTAATGACTTCAAAACCGTGAGCAACTTGCATTGCCGGCGCATTTTCGTAACTGTCAACTGCAATTATGGTTTGTCCGATTCGTTGTGCGGCAATGACAAATTCTTTGCCTAATTCGCCTGAACCTAGGAGTAGTATTTTCATTTTGTTTGATTTAAAGATTGGGTGTTTTGGCTTGCTTTTACAATCAGTAAACTGCTTATAAAAGTCAGAATCATTAATACAAATGATAAAAATAAAATCATCAGTATTGAAAATAAAATTTGATAAGGAATTTGTACGTTAAATATTGATGAAGTTCCGTTTACGAATAATCCAACAATATATATTGTAAAAAGAGCGGTTATAATTTTTAAACTTACTCCAAAAGAAAATTGAGAACAAGCTTTGAAATAATGTATTTGATTTAATGATCGGCTTATTCTTTTAGCGGTATTCCAGAATAGGAAAACTACAAATAATGGAAATAAGATTCCCCAGAAAATTGGATTCCAAAACATACCGAAATTACATATTTGTATACACTGGAAAATGAAATAGCTTTCGGAAAAAATTAAAAAAGGAAAAAAAGCACACACAAAAATCCCGGCAATGATTGAGTATTTTTGAATGTCTTTGTTTGATTCCATTTAAATTAATTTAAAGAGTAAAGATAAATAAATGGAACTTATTCTCACGCAGATTTTGGAGATTTGGACGATTTAATTTAATAACTAATTTGCCTTTTAGATAAAGTAACCACATAGTTTGTCATTCCGAGGAACGAGGAATCTCCACAAGTAACTCCGTTCCAATAAGCCAGTCTTTGTGGAGCTACTCGTGGAGATTCCTCGTTCCTCGGAATGACAAGATTGAGGGAAATATGAAATGAAATTATGAACGCAAAAGTTCTTGTTAACCCGTTCGTGTGAGGGATAGCAGTGGAAAGCCCACAGCCTGACGAAGGAAGTGCGAGGACTTGTAACGGATAGCCCGACCCGCCTTTTCGGCGGGACACGCCCAAAATAAAAAACCGATACTTCTTTTAAAAAGTATCGGCTTGTATATTAATGAAAATGATCTTCTTCAATTTCAAATTCAGCATCTTTTTCCCAGATTTCCATTTCGCAGGGTTTGCAGTTGAATTTTAGTTTGTATTCAAGCTCGCCTTGTTTTAATACTAATGGCTCTTTTACCTTAACGCCAACAATGTCTTTTTGGTGAATCGGGCATTTTTTTAATTCGTATTTGATGCAATATTTCGTTGTCATTACACGAGATTTTCCTGGATCCCATTGCAATTCGAATGCTTTTTCGATTTCAGTAACACCGTGACGTTCGTAGAATTTACGAGCCGTTTTGTTCGAAACATTGTACATGAAATCCAATTTAGTTTCAGGATACGGATGTGACGTTTTTACCAATTGGTGTTCTTCGCGTTTGTAATTTGCCAAACGAATTTCTGATAATTGCTCGTAAACCGTTCTTCTCATTTCGTTGATTTTCGAAATTGGAAGGAACCAGTTTTGAGAAAACATAATATTGATTTCGTCGGCGCTGTATGGCGTAAAACCTGTTTTTGCCAGTTGAACTTTTATGTTTTCTTCGATTGATTCGCCGGTTTTTGTCTGCTCTTTTGAGTGTTCTAAAATAACGGTGCTTACGTTTCCGTCTTCGTCGGTTGCGATTAATTCAAAACCGTTTTCGTTTTCGGTAAGTAATAAAGTCGTTCCGATTTTACGGATCGCACTGTCTTCTCTTTCTACAATTTTGATGAAAGCAATATCGTTATTACGGTAAATGAAAGTCCCGTCTTTGATTTCTTTTAAAACGTTTGGATAAACTTTTCCGTTTTCGGCTTTGTTTACGTAGATTCCGTCAGCTTCGTTATTTTCGTTGATAAAGCAAAGTCCGTCACCGTTGTTTAACAATTCGCCGTTTTCGATTTCGTAAGCGTTTCCAACAGTTCTGATTAATTTACCAATATATTGACCTTTTGATTTTGGACTTTCCCAAGAACCAATACTAGCGTGTCTTTCGTTTACGAAATAATCGGTATAACCACGATTGAAAGTTCTGCTTAAAGTAGAATCAAAAGTATACGTACATTTTCCAGAAGAAGCTTTTGTGTATTTATCACTTCCTTCTAAATAGCTGTCTAATTTTTGACGTAAATAAGAAACGTTGTTTTTAACGTAAGCTACATCTTTTAATCTTCCTTCGATTTTGAAAGAAACAATTCCGGCTTCAATTAAATTCGGAATTTGATCAGAAACATCTAAATCTTTTATCGAAAGTAAGTGACTGTTTTTGATTAAAGTTTCTCCGTTTCCGTCGATTAAGTTATATGGTAAACGGCAGTTTTGAGCGCAAGAACCACGGTTAGCGCTTCGTTCTCCGTTTGCCACACTCATATAACAGTTCCCACTAAAAGAAACACATAAAGCTCCGGTTACGAAAAACTCTAATTCAACATCAGCTTCGTCGTAGATTGTTTTAATTTGATGAAGGTTTAATTCACGTGCTAAAACGACACGTTTGATTCCAGCATCTTTTAGGAATTTGATTTTATCGGCGTCACGATTATTAGCTTGCGTGCTTGCGTGAAGTACTATAGGAGGAAGTTCCATTTCCATAATCGCCATATCTTGAATGATCAAGGCATCGACACCAATTTCATAAAGTTCCCAGATCATTGCGCGACACGTTTCTAATTCGTTATCGTACAAAATGGTATTCATAACCACAAAAACCTGTGCGTTAAATAAGTGTGCGTATTTTACAAGCTCAGCAACATCTTCAATAGAGTTGTTGGCGTTAGAACGTGCACCAAACTGTGGCGCACCAATATATACAGCATCGGCACCACTGTTTATGGCTGCGATTCCTCCAATTAAATCTCTAGCAGGTGCTAATATTTCGATTTTCTTCTTCATTTCTAAAACTTTAGACTTTTGTGGTATTCCCGAAAAAAAGTGTGCAAAGGTCTAATAAATTATTCGAGTTTGCTAGTGATGAAGCGATTTTTTTGAAATTGTTAACTTAATATGGAATGATGATAAATGAAAAAAGTAAGCTTACATTAATTCAAAGGAAAAGTATACCCAACAGCAAATATTGCCGTAGACTGTTTTGCCGCTGGATGAAAGTAACCGGAAATTCCAATTTCTAGACTATTTTTTCTGCCAATTGCTAGTCCTACACTAAATGGGATATGCATTAAAATAGTACTTTTATTAAAATTAACGTTTGGCGTAAAGGTTTCGAATTTACCTATTGAAGTTCCAAGGCCTCCTTCAATAAATGGAGCAACCCATGGAATTGGTGCACAAATACGAACTTTTCCTCCCATTAAAAAGGCGTTAGTTGTTACTTTGTATTGAGGTTGATTTTGCACATTTTGATCTTTATCAACAGATTCAAAAATGGCTCCAGCGTACGGTCTTATGCTAAACCATGGTTTTAACCCAATAATATATTCGCCTTGAAGATAAAGGCCACCTCCCATGACATCTATTTCATCTTGACTACCATAATCTTCGATGTAATATGAAGCGCTGGATCCGTAACCTATAGATGCTTTAATAAATTTACCTGTTGTTTGTGCTTGAGAATGAGAGGAAAATAATGCTGCAAAAATAATAGTAGCCAAATAGTGTAATGACATAAAAAGGTTTTTTTGGTTAGAAATTGGTTGCGACTAAAATAAGAATTCTTTCTCAGTTTTAACAAAAAACAAAAAAACTGCCTAGTTATTTAAACTAGGCAGTTTTTCTAAAATAAAAAGCTTTAATGAAATTAAAGTGCTCTCATTTTAATTTGTGATAAAGTGTTTTGAATACTGTTTAATTGTTTTGAAACAATGTAAACCTGACTGTGTTCAAGATGATTTTCTTCGAGTGCTGCTTTGTATTTTTCGATTGCAGCTTCTTCACCCGTAACACAAGCGTTGATAATTGCTTTAGTGTCGCCTCCTGTAAATGATGATTTAATATCAATCCAAGTGCGGTGTAGAGCGCCCAATGGTCCTCCGCCAGAAGTGTCTGTTGATTTACCAAGTTTGTTGATTTCGTCTTGTAGTTCTACAATGAATAAAGCACGTTCGCGTGCATAATCAAGAAAATCGGCTTTCATGGCTAGATTTTCTACGTGTTCGGCAGCGTTTGTATATCCTAGTTTTCCGTCTTCAAGAATTGAAATTAATCCATTTAAAGTTTTTACGGTTTCATCTGTGTTTACATCTGTATTTGTCATGACTAATAGTTTTTTAATTAATACATTACAAAGTTGACGATTTCTAAAACGTTATGTTTTACAGGATTATAACTGTCGTTTTACAATATTGTGGAATGGGAATTTTGAAAGTGTTGATCTGTTTTATTTATTTAATTGCCTCCAGCTTTAGCTGGAGCAGGTTAAATGGATTAGAATTGGGCTTTAGCGAAATGTGTAATTTGGCTAAAGCCAGTATAGAAGCTTATCTTGACCTCCAGCTAAAGCTGGAGGCAATTAAAATATTTCTTTTGAAAATGAATTTTCTCATTTACAGTTTGCGTGAGGGATTGAGGCGGTATCCTTTTATGAAGCGGAGCGGAATAAAAGATATAGCCGAAAGCCCGACCCGGAGGGACATGCCCAAAATAACTTTATAAAAAAAAACAGCTTAAAGTATAAAAGTGATGAAACTTTTGAACCTTAAGCCGTTTTAATAAAACTTATTATATTGTTATGCAGTCAAAGCTTCTTTGATTCTGCGTAATGCTTCTGTTAAAATATCGTTGCTTGTTGCGTAAGAGAAACGAATACAGTTTGGATTTCCGAAAGCATCTCCAGTTACTGTTGCAACGTTTGCCTCAGCTAAAAGATACATCGAAACGTCGTTTGCATCTTTAATTTCGTGTCCTTTTAATGTTTTTCCGAAGAAAGAAGAAACGTCTGGGAATACGTAGAATGCACCTTCTGGAACGTTGATTTTTACTCCTGGGATTTCTTTTAATAATCCAACTACTAAATCTCTACGACCGTGGAAAGCCTGAACCATGTGGTTTAAAACACTTGGATCTGCATCTACAGCTGTAATTGTAGCTCTTTGTGCAACTGAATTTGCTCCAGATGTTACTTGTCCTTGAATTTTTGTACACGCTTTTGCGATAAATTCTGGTGCTCCAATGTAACCAATTCTGTATCCTGTCATTGCAAATGCTTTTGCAACTCCGTTAACCGTGATTGTTCTGTCTAACATTCCTGGAATTGAACCGATACTGCAGAAAGTTCCTGAGAAATTGATGTGCTCGTAGATCTCATCGGCAACTACGTAAATATTTGGGTGTTTTTCTAACACTTTTGCAAGTGCTGTCAATTCTTCTCTACTGTATACAGATCCTGAAGGATTACATGGAGAAGAAAACCACATCATTTTTGTTTTTGGTGTGATTGCCGCTTCTAATTGCTCTGGAGTGATTTTGAAATCTGTTTCAACAGAAGTTGGAACTTCAACTGGAACTCCGCCAGAAAGTTTTACGATTTCGAAATAAGAAACCCAGTATGGTGCTGGCAAGATAACTTCGTCACCGTCGTTTAACATTACTTGTGCAATGTTGTATAATGATTGTTTTGCTCCTGTAGAAACTACAATTTGAGTTGGTTTATACTCTAAATTATTGTCTCTTTTGAATTTTCTGCAGATTGCTTCTCTCAATTCAAGGTAACCTTCTACTGGAGAATATGTGCTATAATTTTCGTTTACTGCTTTTATTACTGCTTCTTTAATGAAGTCTGGCGTATTGAAATCAGGCTCGCCTAAACTTAAACTGATAATGTCTTTTCCTTGTGCTTTTAATTCGCGTGCCAATGCAGCCATTGCTAATGTTTGCGAAGTAGCAAGATTGTTGATTCTGTCCGAAAGAATATGATTCATTATAAAATTTTTGATGTCCTTAATTTGATGCGCTTATTAAGGAAGGTTAATTATTAATAGATTTTTTTTAGTTTTTAAACAGATAATTCTGGTTTCATACCCAAATCACGTAAATGCTTGAAGTGAGCAACAATAGCACTTCTCATTGTTTTGTATTCGTAATAAGGCAAGTTGCACTCTTTTGCAGTTTCCTTTACGATTTTTGCAATTTTGCCATAATGAATGTGACTGATATTTGGGAAAATATGATGTTCGATTTGGTGGTTTAATCCGCCTGTGTACCAATTTACAATTGCATTTTTTGGTGCAAAGTTAGTTGTAGTATACAATTGGTGAACGGCCCAAGTATTGTCCATTTCTCCTAATTCATTTGGTTCTGGATTTGTTGTATGATCCACAACGTGAGCTAATTGAAATACAATACTTAAGATTAATCCTGTAGTGTAGTGCATTACAAAAAATCCTAAAAGCACTTTCCACCATGTAATTCCAATTACCATTGGTAAAACAATCCAGATTGCTACGTAAATAATTTTTGTGATGATTAAAGTTGTCCAAAGAATTTTAGGACTTTTTGGTTCTCCGTACGATAATTTTCTTCTCAAATAATTACGCATTTGCTTAAAATCGGTTGTGATTGCCCAATTGAAAGTCAGTAATCCGTATAAGAAAACCGAATAATAATGCTGAAAACGGTGAAAACTATGCCATTCTGCATGTTCTGTAAAACGGATAATTCTTCCTGCATCAAGATCTTCGTCATGTCCAGGAATATTGGTATATGTATGATGCAATACATTGTGCTGTACCTGCCAATTGTAAACATTTCCGGCTAAAACATAAATGGTGCCGCCCATTAATTTATTGATCCAGCTTTTGTTCGAGTAAGAACCATGGTTTCCGTCGTGCATTACGTTCATTCCAACGCCAGCCATTCCAATTCCCATTACTATTGATAACAATAACATTACCCAAAAAGGCATATTAAGTGTAAGAATCAAAAAGTAAGGAGTTAAAAAGACAGCGAAAAGAATAACAGCTTTTAAATGCAGTTTCCAGTTTCCAGTTTTCTGAATATTGTTTTCCTTGAAGTAATTGTTAACGCGAGAGTTAAGTGTTCTGAAAAACTTCAGATTGTCTTGTCTTGCAAATGTAGGTGCAGGGTTATTCATAATTATTTTAAATAGTTTTCAAAGGTAATTATTATAAATTCTCAATTTGCAAAATTGAGTTAAATATTTCAATCGTAAAGTAGTACTTTTGTTAAAAAATTTGAGCAATGGATGAGATATTGAAATATTTTCCTGATTTGACCGATATTCAGATCAAACAATTTCAACAATTAGACTTTTTATACCACGATTGGAATGAAAAAATCAATGTCATTTCTAGAAAAGACATCGATTCATTATATACAAAACACATTTTGCATTCTTTAGGAATTGCGAGAATCATGAAATTTGAACCTGGTGCAACGGTTTTAGATGTTGGTACCGGAGGTGGTTTTCCTGGAATTCCGTTAGCGATTCTTTTTCCTGAAACTCGTTTTTATTTAATTGATGTTATTGCCAAAAAAATAAAAGTGGTTCAAGGTGTTGCCGAGGCATTAGAATTAAAAAATGTAAAAGCAGAACAAAAACGTGCCGAATTAGTTAAAGGTGATTTTGATTTTATCGTAAGCCGTGCCGTAACTAACATGCCCGATTTTGTTTCATGGATACATGATAAAATTAAGAAACAGCACAAACACACTTTAAAAAACGGAATTCTATATTTAAAAGGCGGAGATTTGGCTGAAGAATTAAAAGATTTTCCAAAAGCAACTTTATACGATTTGGCAGATCATTTTGATGATGAATTTTTTGAAACGAAAAAAGTGGTGCATTTACCACTAAAGTTCAAACCATAAATTAAAGATTTAAGATAAATAACCCGGACAGAATTAATAAAATTCTTCCGGGTTATTTTTTGAATTAATAGTAGGCAATATTAAGATGCTTTTTTTGATAAATGCAAAAACGGATTCGCTTTATGATCTAAATTGTTGATGAAATTGTGCAGTGCTATTTCGCAGGCAGCAGGCGTATAATGAAATTTTGAATCAAAGAAGAATTCTCGGCATATAACAGTTTCTGCAGATGAGTCATAAACATCTTCGTCACTTTGATCCGCATCTTTGTAGTTATAAGTGCATGGATATGAGTTTAGTAGAGCTGTAATGGTGTCATTAAACCATTTGTCGAAAGATTTTTTCTTTGGTGTAATATAACGTGCAAGCAATACTAGTCCGATGAGTTCACTTTGAAGAAAATAAGAACCTTTTCTGTATCTCACATCGACCATTCTCACATTCATAAGTGCAACCCATAATGGTCCGTTTATGGAGCCAGAATCTGTAATTTCTAAATCAGTATCAAAAACTAAAGGATCTGTTTCATGACTATTATGTATGGAACACCAAAGCGCTTCTATGCGTTTTTGAATATCATTTGTTGCTGTAGAATATCCGGTGAAACGCCATGATACCCATTCTAGTAAAGCTGCAGTTAATCCCATGCAAGCTTTATGTCCAATTTGAGAAAGTACATTTTCTAATTCTTCGTTTCCTTCTAATGGATCTAAAAACATTTCCATCTTTTTATTGTTCCATTTAAAATCGATTGGATGTCCAACACTTTTTGATTTTAGAATTATTTCAGGTACGTTGTTTAAGTTTCTCATATGCTATTATTTATGATATAATGAAATTATTTTTTTTCAAAGCAAATTTATAGGTGTCTCAATCTTTTAAGTGGAATAAGAAGTTTAAAAAGTAATAGAATAAGATTTTTTGATTTTTTAATGTATTGATTTTTAATTAAATAGGAAAAGTATTACAAATTGTATTTTTTAATTTAAAATGTTCATTCGTCACCTATTATTTTTCTTTCATGTACTTTTATTTGTTCAGTCTGTATTAGAGAAATACCTTTACTACAACACTTATATCTTTATACTTTGAAAATAACTAAAACAATAGCGACTTACTGGAAAATTCAGATTTCGGGATGGATTATAGCTTCTTTTTATTGGGGTTTTCAAGCTTTTCTTAGCAGTAATTTTATCTGGAAAGTAGGTATTGCAGACTTAATATTGGATGTCTCAATTGGTATCGGTTTGACGCATCTTTACCGAAATTTTGCTTTAAAAAGAGGTTGGGATAAATTAAATTTAAAAACACTGATTCCAAAAATGATAATTGGTGTCTTGATACTTTCTTTAGTATACACTGTTTTAATTGCTGGTAAATTATATCTGGTTCGCTTCTTTATTTTAAAAGGAAATTCGTTGCCATTTATCGCGTTTTTTAAATCGGTGCAATTGCAAATTTTTATTACAGGAACGAGATTAATGTCTATTTGGATATTGGCCTATCATCTTTATCATTATTCACGTCTTGAATTGCAAACCGTAAAAGAAAACGCCCGATTATCACTTTTAGTAAAAGAAACACAGCTCAACAATTTGAGTGCACAACTTAATCCGCATTTCTTTTTTAATTCATTGAATAATATAAAATATCTAGTATTAGAAAATCCGAATGCAGCTAGAAGAGCAATCGATCTTTTGTCTGAGTTGCTGCGAAATTCTTTAAACAGTAATATTGAAAAAGTAATTCCTTTAAGTGACGAAATTAATCTGGTTAAGGATTATCTAGAACTAGAAAAAATACGTTTTGAAGAACGACTGCAAATAAAAATTGAGATAAGTGAAAAAGAATTAAGTCTTTTAATTCTGCCTTTCAGCATTCAATCATTGGTTGAAAATGCCATAAAACACGGAATTGAAAAAAGAAAAAATGGTGGATTTATTTCAGTAAAAACAGAAACAGAAAACAACTTCATCAAAATTACTGTTCAAAATTCAGGTAAATTAAGCGAAGAGATAAAAGATTCAGGAATTGGATTAAAAAATTTAAAAGAGCGATTGCTTTTACAATATAACGGAAATGCTTTTTTTGAAATTAAAGAATTGGATGATGAGACGGTTTTGGCAACGATTTTAATACCATCGAAATGAAAAAGATAAAAGTTATAATAGTCGATGATGAACGTTTGTCTAGAGAAGAACTCAAACAAGCTTTAAAATCCTATGAAGATTTTAGTATTATCGGCGAGGCTGAAAATGCTGATGATGCTAAGGATTTGATCGAAACAAAAAGGCCTGATTTGATTTTTTTGGATATTGAAATGCCTGAAAAATCTGGATTTGATTTATTAGAATCGTTAGATAATGTGCCGGCAGTACTTTTTATTACAGCTTACAATCAATATGCAGTTCAAGCATTTGAAGTAAGTGCTCTAGATTATTTAATGAAACCCATTAGAGAAGAGCGTTTCTTAAAGGCAATTGAAAAAATAAGAAACACTTTGGGTTCAGAATCTTCTGCAAATAATTCAAAAGAACATGATCGAAGAATTTTTATTAAAGATGGAGAGAAAAGATTCTTTGTCAAATTAGACGAAATTTATTTGATTGAATCTTTAGAAAATTACAGCAGACTTTTTTTTCAAGACAAAAAGGCGATGCAAAGACGATCTCTTCGTCAATGGGAAGAAATGCTGGATGAAAATGTCTTTTTCAGAATTAATAGAACCGAAATAGTAAATACTAAATACATTGATGATCTGCGCAAAACAATTGAAGGCGGATTAGAAATAAAATTAAAAACAGGAGAATTGCTAAAGGTTTCAAAACGTCAATCGGTAAAATTTAAAAACAGCAACGGAATTTAATAGAACGATTATATGAAAACGACTTTAAATTTTATATTTCTTATTTTATTGGTATCGAATGTATTCTCACAACAAACGAGGAAAACAAAATTAGATGATTTAAAAAGTGCTTATGAAATTCAGGATAGTGTGATGATCAAGACTAGAGACGGCGCTTTTATATCGGCAATAATAGTACGAAAAAAAGAAATTACTGTTCCGAAACCTGTTATACTTCAATTTACGATTTATGTTTCAGATCAAAGAAGAGATTTAAAATCTTTAAAAGTGGCTGCAGACAATGATTATGTGGGGGTAATTGCCTATACAAGAGGAAAACGCTTTAGTCCTAGCGAAATATTTCCATACGAAAATGATGGTAATGACGCTTACGATGTTATCGACTGGATCAGTAAACAAAAATGGTGTGATGGAAGAGTAGGCATGTATGGCGGCAGTTACAATGGATTTACACAATGGGCTGCCTGTAAAAAAATGCATCCGGCCCTTAAAACAATAGTTCCTTACGTTGCCAACAGACCCGGAATGGGTTTGCCAATGGAGAATAATGTATTTGTAAATCCGAATTACGAATGGGCGTTTTATGTTGGAAACAATAAATATCTGGATACAGTTGCGGGAAATGACAGACAGCGTTTTAGAAAAATGCAATGGAGATGGTGGGAATCAGGCGTCGCTTACAAAAAACTGGATAGTATTGATGGAACTCCAAACAGACTTTTTCAGCGATGGATCAAACACCTCTCTTTTGATGAATATTGGCAAAAAATGGCGCCGCACAAAAATGATTTTGCTCAAATAAACATTCCAATATTAGCTTTTGATGGATATTACAACGATTCTCAAAATTCGAGTTTGTATTATTTAAGAGAACTTCAAAAATATAATACAAAAGCTGATTCTTATTTAATTATAGGTCCTTACAGTCATTTTGGTGCGCAAAAAGGAGGAACTGCTGTACTTAATGGCTACAAAGTTGATGCAGATGCTTTGATAAATACGAACAAAATAACCTATCAATGGTTTGATTATATTTTTAAAAATAAACCCAAACCAGAAATATTAAAAGATCGAGTTAATTATCAAGTAATGGGAGCTAATGAATGGAGAAGCGCTTCGTCTATTGATAAAATGAATAACGACTTTCTCACATTTTATCTGACCAATACTAAATCGGGTGATTTTTATTCATTGAATAGCAAAAAACCTGCTAAAAAAGGCTATTTATCACAAGAAGTTGATTTTGCAGACAGAGTGAATAGTAATAATTTTTATTACCCAGATTCAATTATTAATGAACAAGTTGACACAACAAACGGCTATGTTTTTATAAGCGATCCTATAAAAGAGTCTATACTTGTGAATGGCTCATTTTTAGGAGAAATTAAAGCCAGCATTAATAAAAAAGACATGGATATTGGTGTGACTTTATACGAAGTAATGCCTGATGGGAAGTATTTTCATTTGGCTTATTTTATTGGTCGAGCCAGCTATGCTAAAGATATTGAAAAAAGAAATTTGCTGAAACCAGATAGTGTTGAATTGATTCCTTTTACAAATACACACTTAGTAAGCAAACAATTAAGCAAAGGAAGCAGGCTATTAATTACATTGAATGTAAATAAAAATCCGTTTTCAGAAATAAATTACGGAACCGGAAAAATAGTCACCGAAGAAAGTATTGAAGATGCCAAAGAACCATTAAAAATAAAATGGTACAATGATAGTTTTGTAAAAATTCCAATTCTGAAATAAAAGAAAAAGCCGAATCTTGTAAAAGATTCGGCTTTTTTATAGGGACAGGTCACAAAACTTGAAACCTGAAACTTGAAACAAAATTAACCCAAAAACGGATATCTGTAATCTTCTGGAGTTACAAAAGTTTCTTTGATAGTTCTTGGAGAAGCCCAACGTAATAAGTTCAATGCAGAACCTGCTTTATCGTTAGTTCCAGAAGCTCTTGCACCACCAAACGGTTGCATACCTACAACTGCTCCAGTTGGTTTGTCATTGATGTAGAAGTTACCAGCTGAATTTTGTAATTTAGTAGTAGCTACTTCAATAGCATAACGATCTTGGCTGAAAACAGCTCCAGTCAAAGCATACTCAGAAGTAGTATCCACTAATTCTAAAGTTTCTTCCCATTTAGCATCTTCGTAAACATAAATCGTGATAACTGGTCCGAATAATTCGGTTTCCATTGTAGTATATTTTGGATTTGTAGTTACAATAACCGTTGGCTCAATAAAGTACCCAACAGATTTATCGTAATTTCCACCAATGATGATTTCAGCATCAGCATCTTTTTTAGCCTGGTCGATATAACTAGCTAATTTATCAAAAGAACCTTCGTGAATAACTGCTGTAATAAAGTTTCCAAAATCTTCTGGAGAACCCATTTTCATAGATTTTACATCAGTAATCAATTGTTCTTTTACAGCTGGCCATAAACTTTGAGGAATATAAGCTCTAGATGCAGCAGAACATTTTTGACCTTGGAATTCAAAAGCACCACGAGTAATACCTGTAGTTACTTGTTTTACGTTTGCGCTTGGGTGAGCAATGATAAAATCTTTACCGCCTGTTTCACCAACGATTCTTGGGTACGTTTTATAATTGTGAATGTTTGCACCAATTTTAGCCCAAATATCTTTAAATACGTGAGTTGAACCTGTAAAGTGAACACCAGCAAAATCACGACTAGCTAAAACAGTATCTGTAATCATTAAAGCATCTCCAAAAACTACGTTGATAACGCCGTCAGGAACTCCAGCTTCTTTGAAAACATCAAGAATGATTTTTGTAGAGAAAACTTGGCTGTCACTTGGTTTCCAAATAACAACATTCCCCATCATTGCAGCACTTGCAGGCAAGTTTGCAGCAATAGCAGTAAAGTTAAACGGAGTAATTGCGTAAACAAAACCTTCTAATGGTCTGTATTCTACACGGTTCCAAACAGTAGAATCTGATTTTGGCTGATCGTTGTAGATTTGAGTCATGAACTCAACATTGTAACGTAAAAAGTCGATTAACTCGCAAGAAGCATCGATTTCTGCCTGGTGAATATTTTTAGATTGACCAATCATAGTAGCAGCATTAATACGCGCTCTGTAAGGACCAGCGATTAATTCAGCAGCTTTTAAGAAAATAGCAGCACGTTGTTCCCATGCCATATTTGCCCATGCTTTTCTTGATTCAAGAGCATTTGCAATTGCTTTTTCGATATGTTGTTTTTCAGCTAAATGATACTTTCCAACTACATGTTTATGATCATGAGGAGCTGTAATATTTCTTGTGTTTCCAGTTCTAATTTCTTCGCTTCCAATGTGTAATGGAACGTCAATTTGAGAATTCCACATTGTGGTGTACGCTGCTTGAACAGCTGCTTTTTCTGGTGAGTTCGGTGCGTAGCTTTTTACAGGCTCGTTTACCGCTTTTGGTACATGAAAGAATCCTTTTAACATGGGATAAATTATTTTAAAATTTACGAATTGTTTAATTTTTTACAAAAGTACAAATGATAATTTGATTATATCACAATACAATATTAAAAAGTTGTAATTTAATAAACTAATTGAATGAAGTTGTAAAACAGGTCTTTATATAAAGCTTTAAATTTGAGTTACTTCTGAAAAGAATGCTTTAATTATATTACTATGAAAATACCACTTTTAGCTTTTAATGATAAAGGTATTTACTGCCAGCAAGCCGATGTTTATCTTGATCCGTGGCGTCCTGTTAAGAACGCTATAATTACACACGGACATGCTGATCATTCGCGCTGGGGAAATCAAAATTATATTACACATCACACCAATATTCCGATTATTCGTCATCGTTTAGGCGAAATAACTGTAACCGGAAAAGAATGGGGAGAAACTTTTGTAATCAATAATGTAAAATTCTCGCTTCATCCCGCTGGGCATATTATTGGA
Organism: Flavobacterium sp. LHD-80; assembly: GCF_030929605.1. GTDB lineage: Bacteria > Bacteroidota > Bacteroidia > Flavobacteriales > Flavobacteriaceae > Flavobacterium. Next base: position 308,201 of record NZ_JAVFVS010000012.1, on the reverse strand, counting down.
AGTTCTCAAGTGCGTGTAGAACATAAAGGCGAAGTCTGGGTTTTTACGGGAGATTATAAAACGGAAGATGACGGAATTTCAACTCCGTATGAAGTGGTAAGATGCGACACTTTTATAACCGAATGCACTTTCGGGTTACCGGCCTTCAATTGGACACCGCAAGCGGAAGTAATTTCAGAAATCAATAATTGGTGGGCCGAAAATAAGGCCGAAGGAAGAACTTCAATTCTCTTTGGATATTCATTGGGAAAAGCACAAAGACTTTTAAAATACTTAGATACTGATATCGGAAAAATATACACGCACGGCGCAATCGAAAATATGACAAATGTTTTGCGTCCGATGGTTAATTTTCCTCCAACCGAATTAATTACCAGAGAAACCAAAAGAGAAGCACTTTTAGGAAATATTGTGCTCGCTCCGCCAAGTGCGCACGGAAGTATCTGGATCAGAAAAATGACGCCTTTTGTAACCGGTTCCGCCAGCGGATGGATGGCTTTTAGAGGTGCAAGACGAAGACGCGCGATCGATAAAGGATTTGTGTTAAGCGATCACTGCGACTGGCATTCTTTATTAGAAAGCGTCAAAGCAACTGGCGCAGAGCGAGTAATTTGCACGCACGGTTATACTGATATTTTCGCCAAATATTTAAGAGAATTAGGTTACGATGCCAGAACCGAAAAAACACAATACGAAGGTGAAACTGCTGAAATGGAAAAAGAGGAAAAAGAAGTAGATCAAAATGAAACTTCGGTTATTTCTGAAAATTAATATTGGAGAATAATTTAACACATAGAAACATAGTTATCGAAACCGCATAAAGGCGTTTCACTTGCATAAACAAACATAGCTATGTGTGAAAATCTAGATTTTTTCTAAACTCTTTTTTTAGCATTAAAACCTATGTTTCTATGTGTTTAAAAATTATGCGCAACGAGTTTAAATATTATGATGTAAATGAAAAATTTCGCCCAACTTATAAAAACACTTGACAGTTCAAATAAAACGAACGTAAAAGTCGACGCGCTGACGACGTATTTTAAAAATGCATCGCCCGAAGATAAAGTATGGACAATTGCCATTCTTTCGCATCGTCGTCCGGCAAGACCTGTTAATACTACTTTGTTAAGACTTTGGGCAAACGAACTCGCTAATATTCCGTTATGGCTTTTTGAAGAAAGTTATCATATTGTGGGCGATTTGGCCGAAACCATTGCCTTAATAATTCCAACTACAAAAGAACATTCTGATAAAAGTTTAACAGAATTTCTACAGGAAATCATTGCTTTAAAAAAGAAAACCGATTCGGAGAAAAAAGAATATTTGCATGAAAATTGGAAAACGCTCAATTATTACGAACGTTTCGTTTTTACCAAATTAATTACCGGAAGTTTCAGAATCGGCGTAAGCCAAAAATTAATGACAAGAGCTTTATCAAAAGCAGAAAATGTAGATGAAGATGCTTTGGCTTATAAATTAATGGGAAATTGGAATCCGAATACGATCACGTTTCAGGAATTGATTTTAGATGAAAAAAGCTCCGATTATTTATCAAAACCGTATCCGTTTTATTTGGCGTATCCAATTGAAGGTGAAGTCGAAGATTTAGGAAATCCAGAAGATTGGTCGATTGAACATAAATGGGACGGAATTCGTTCGCAAACGATTATTCGAGATGACGAAATTTACATTTGGTCAAGAGGAGAGGAGCTGGTTACCGATAAATATCCAGAGTTTAAATCTTTCGTCGGATTGATTCCGAACGGAACTGTAATTGATGCAGAGATTTTAGCTTTTCCTGAAAAGGAAATCGGAACATTTAATGATTTACAAGTCAGAATTGGACGCAAAACAATATCGGCAAATCTGCTTGAAAAAGTTCCAGTTATTCTAAAAGCGTATGATATTTTAGAATGGGAAGGAAAAGACATTCGAAATTTACCGTATATAGAAAGAAGAAAATTGTTAGAAGATTTATACAATGAAATAAAAGATTTAACCAAATCTTTTCAGCTTTCAAAACGAGTTACTTTAACTTCTTGGGAAGATGTAGCGAAGGAAAGAGAACGTGCCCGCGAAATGAAAAGCGAAGGTTTGATGATTAAACGAAATAATTCTCCGTATCAAGTTGGAAGAAAAAAAGGGGATTGGTGGAAATGGAAAATAGAACCTTTGGTAATTGATGCTGTTTTGACTTATGCCATGCGAGGACACGGACGACGCTCAAATCTATTTACAGATTATACTTTTGCGCTTTGGCAGAATAATGAAAATGGAGAAAAAGAACTCGTAACTTTCGCAAAAGCGTATTCCGGTTTGACTGATGCTGAATTTAGGAAAGTGGATGACTTTATAAAGAAGAATACTTTAGAACGTTTTGGCCCAGTCCGAAGCGTGACGCCACAATTGGTTTTTGAAATTGGTTTCGAAGGAATTTCTCTTTCCAAAAGGCATAAGAGCGGAATCGCAACAAGATTCCCAAGAATTTTGAGATGGCGACAAGACAAAAAAATAGAAGAAGCGAATACGATTGAAGATTTAAAAAATATGATTTCGTAATACGTTGAATTTTTTTTAAACACATAGAAACATAGTTCTTAATGCTGAAAAAGAGTTAAAAAAAAAATCTAGATTTTCACACATAGCTATGTTTGTTAATGCAAGTGAAACGCCTTTATGCGGTTTTACAAACTATGTTTCTATGTGTCTAAATTAATTATGCGATGAGTCAAAACATTATAAATGAACAGGGACGAATTATATGTAGTAGCTGAAAACTGGTTTAAAAGTCAGGGTTGGAAATCTTTTCCATTCCAGACACAAACCTGGACGGCTTTTCTGCAGGGAAAAAATGGTTTATTAAACGCTCCAACCGGAAGCGGAAAAACCTATGCCTTATGGTTTCCTGTAGTTCTCGATTATCTTAAAAAAAATCCCGATTATCAAACCAAACACAAGCCCGGATTAAAAGCCATTTGGATTACGCCTTTGCGAGCGCTTTCTGTAGAAATAAAGCAAGCCGCAGAACGAATTATTACCGATTTAGATTTACCATTAACTGTCGGAATTCGTTCCGGAGATACTTCGCAAAGCGAAAGAACGAAGCAGAAAAACAAAATGCCCGATCTTTTAATTACAACGCCCGAAAGTTTACAGCTTCTGTTAGCATCAAAACAATATGAGAAAACATTTGCCAATTGCGGTGCTATCGTAGTTGACGAATGGCACGAATTAATGGGAACTAAACGTGGCGTTCAAATGGAATTGGCGCTTTCGCGATTAAAAAAAATCGCACCAAAAATGCGAATTTGGGGAATTTCAGCCACAATTGGGAATCTTGAATTAGCGCAAGAAGTTTTGCTAGGGCATGACACAGAAGCGTATAAAAACTCCGTTTTAATAAAAGCACACATCAATAAAAAAATAAAAATCGAATCGATTTTGCCTGAAAAAATGGAAACCTATCCGTGGCGCGGACATATGGGTTTGCATTTAATTGATGAGGTTGCCAAAATCATTCGAAGAAGTAAAACAACTTTGATTTTCACCAATGTACGTTCGGCCTGCGAAATTTGGTTTCAGGCGATTTTAGAAAGATATCCAGAATTTGCCGGAGAAATGGCGATGCATCATGGAAGTATCAGCAGAGAAACTCGTTTATGGGTGGAAGATGCCATTAGAAATGAAGAATTAAAAGTCGTGGTTTGTACTTCTAGTTTAGATCTTGGGGTTGATTTTGCGCCTGTTGAAACGATTATCCAAGTTGGTGGACCAAAAGGAGTTGCACGATTCTTGCAAAGAGCAGGAAGAAGCGGACATCAGCCGGGAAAAGAAAGTGTGATTTATTTTCTTGCCACACATGCTATGGAACTAATTGAAGCTTCTGCATTAAAAAAAGCAGTTGCTAAAACCGTTGTCGAAGACCGAATGCCATATTTAAACAGTTGGGATGTTTTGGTTCAATATCTGAATACACTCGCCGTTTCTGACGGATTTTTTCCCGATGAAATTTTTGAAGAAGTCAAAACAACTTTCTGCTATCAAAACATAACTAAAGAAAACTGGGATTGGATTTTGAATTTCATCACAAACGGAAGTCAGAGTTTACAAGCCTACGACGAATTCAAAAAAGTAGAAATCGAGGAAGACGGACGTTATAAAATTAACAGCCGTTTTATTGCCATGCATCATCGAATGCAAATGGGAACCATTGTAGGCGATGCAGTTTTAAACGTAAAATTTTTAAGTGGCGGTTTTATAGGAACAATCGAAGAATGGTTTGCTTCAAAACTGCAACGAGGCGATGTTTTTACTTTTGCCGGAAGGCGACTCGAATTGTTTCAAATTAAAAACATGCAGGTTCTAGTTCGAAAAGCTGATCCTAAAAAAACAGCGCGAGTCGTAAGTTGGATGGGAGGAAGAATGACGTTATCAGCACAAATGAGTGAATTGCTTCGGGAAGAATTATATACCGCAAACACAGACAATTTAACTCCAGAATTAAAAGCCTTAAAACCCATTTTTGACAGACAAAGAAAGGAAAGTATTGTGCCTAATAATAATGAATTTTTAATTGAAACCTTTAAAACAAGAGAAGGTTTTCATGCCATTTTTTATCCTTTCGAAGGACGTTATGTTCATGAAGCAATGGCAAGTTTAATTTCGTATCGAATCAGTTTATTGTCGCCAATTACTTTTTCGTTGGCGTATAACGATTACGGATTCGAATTGCTTTCGGATCAAGAAATTGATATGCAGTCGGTTTTTGATAATAATTTGTTTTCTACGGAATATGTCCATCACGATTTGCAGAAAAGTTTAAATTCAACCGAAATGGCGCGCCGAAAATTTCGTGATATTGCTGTAATCGCAGGTTTGGTTTTTACTGGAATGCCCGGAAAACCAGTTAAAACAAAACATTTGCAAAGTGGTTCACAATTGCTTTTTGAAGTTTTTAGAGATTATGAACCTGATAATTTACTTTTGCAACAGGCTTTTATCGAAACCTTTGAACATCAGTTAGAAGAAGGCCGTTTGATTCAGGCAATGGAGCGAATTAACAGTCAAAATATTATTTGGAAACAATGCAAGAAACCAACGCCATTTAGTTTCCCGATTATTACAGATCGTTTGCGAGAAAAAATATCCAGCGAAACTTTGCAGGAAAGAATAAAAAAAATGACAGCGAGTTATATGAAATAAACAAGCATGAGAATTAGTATCAATAATCAAAATTTCACTTTACATCAATCCGGTTCTGCATTTTGGGAAGAAAAGAAAATCCTCTTAATCTCTGATTTGCATTTGGGGAAAATCGCGCATTTCAGAAAACACGGAATGGCGATTCCGGAGAAAGCAGTTTTGGAAAATTTTACGAGATTAAATGAAGTTTTGGATTTATTTGATGCTGAAATTATTATTTTTCTCGGCGATTTATTCCACAGTAAAATCAATAACGAATGGAACATTTTTGCAGATTGGATTAAAACTATTTCTCAGCAAATTATTTTAGTGGAAGGCAATCACGATATAATTTCAAGAAAATATTATGATGATTTGAATATCGAAATTTATTCGGAATTAATAATTGATACTTTTTTGCTTACACATCATCCTTCAGAAAAAGAAAACTTTTTTAATTTTTGTGGACACATTCATCCCGGTATTAAATTAAAAGGAATGGGCAGACAATTTTTGAGTTTAGCTTGTTTTTTTAGAAAACCACATCAAATGATTTTTCCTTCTTTTGGAGAATTTACAGGTAATTTTTATCTAATTCCCGAAGAAAATGACCAAGTTTATGCGATTACAAACGAAGAAGTAATAGAAATTGCGATGTCTTAATTCAATGCAAAAGGCGCACACATTCTAAAAGTAGGAACAATTACTTTGAATGTTTTAGTTGTAGTAAAATTGATCATATTAAAATGACCTTTCATAGCACCATAAGGAGATGACAATAAACAGCCAGAGCTATAAGTGTGATTTTCGCCCGGTTTTAAAACTGGTTTTTTGCCAATTACGCCTTCGCCGTCAACAATGTCTAAGTCATTTAAGGAATCAAAAATTTCCCAATGGCGAGAAGTTAATTGAACAGAGTCTTTACTGTGATTTTCGATCGTAACTACGTAACTAAAAGCAAAGTGAATCTTGTAGTTCTTGAAGTAAGTGCCTTCAAAACTAGTCAAAACCGATATTTTTATGCCTCGTGTAATTTGAGAAACCATACTAACCTAGTAAATCTGTGTGAGTTATAGGCACAAAGCTACGAAAAAAAATGATTGAAGTGAAAACGTTAACATTGTTTTAATTAACGATGTTTATTGAGTTTCCGTTTCCTTTTCCAATGACTCTTTGGTAACGGTCAGAACTTTCTTTATAATAAACTAAGATGGTGTATTCATTTTCAGTTTGGTAGAAATTTCCATCAACCGCATTTTCGTAATCAATTACGCCTTTTTTATCAGCAACTCTGTATTGGTAATTCGTAAAACCTTGTTTGATCATAACGGCTTTTTCAAAAACTCCTTTTTCTGAATTATAATCCATTTTGTATTCTGGTGAAAGACTGTAATTGTTGAACATTCCAACAATATAAATGTCTTTGTTTAATTGAAAAGCTGGCGCTGAAAGACTAAAATAAACCCAAGCATAATCTGCTTCAATATCTTGATTGAAGCCATTAATGTTTTTAACTACAAAGTTGCCATTTACATCTTCATATAAAGTGTAAATCTGATTTCCTCTCGCATGATTGGTGTATAAAAAAGAGCTGTAAACATCATTATTGGTTCCAATTCTTGCCACATTATTGCTCGCCGCGCGAATATCTTTATTCTCAAAATACAAAAATTCATTTCCGCCCCAAAACTGTGTTTCTTTATCATATTTGTAAACCATTTGGTTTCCAATGGTATATTGAGGCTGAATATTTTTGATAGTTGTATTGAAATCGCCATTTTGCATCAAAAGCACTTTTACGTTTTGCAACGGTGTCTGAAAAACAATATCATTAGAAAGTATTGTAAATTCCAAATTTTGCTTAAAATCAATATTGCTGAGGTTTCGGCTTCGCTTTACGAGACAGGCAACAGTTGAGTGATTTTCGTAAAGAACAAATTTTCTTGAAAAAACTACATCTTTGTCTTCATTGAGAATTTTCAGCATATAATTGCCTGAAATTCGCAATTGCGTTGTAAATTGATTTGGGAAAGAAAGTTTATAATGCGAATAACCTTGAAGCGTATTAAAGGAATTTGATAAATCAGTAATTCTTTGATTGTCAAAACCGCGAACGTAATCGGTTTTCGGAATATCTGTCGGAATCCAATTGTAGTCACAATGAACTACTTCAAAATAATAATTGGCCTCGTTGCCAAATAAATCATCAAATTGAAATGAAAAAACGGAGCCCAATTCAAAAATCGGAACCACATTACTGTCATTTTGAACAAATGAAGCTGTTTTAATATTATAGGGAGGAGCTATTTCTGTTTGAACTTCTTGGGCTTTCGCCGAAGTAAAAATTAAAAGGAAAAGAAAACTTTGAAATAAAAATTTTGGCATCTTATTACGTTGTAAGATTGTAAATATAAGAATTTTATTAAACGTAAGAAGATGCCAATTTATTGGTTAAAAAAACAATTTATTACGAACCTAAAATATATTCCAGATTGGTTTCGATTTCGTCGTTTACAAAACTTTCTTCTAAAAGAGAATCCGACAACAGTTTTTTATTTTCCTGTAATTTGATAATTTTTTCTTCAACGGTATTTTTCGAAATAAAACGAATCACATTTACTTTATTCAATTGTCCAATTCGGTGCGCTCGTCCAACGCCTTGTTTTTCTGCGAAAGGATTCCACCAAGGATCTAAAAACAAAACATAAGAAGCTTTGGTAATATTCAAACCAACACCTCCCGCTTTAAGCGAAATAAAAAACAACAAAGGCTCTTCTTTTTCCTGAAAACGCTTTACTTCTTGTTCTCTTTTACTGGCTGGAGTTTCGCCGGTAATTTCGCAATATTGTATTTTGTTTTCTTTGCACCAATCCGTATAAAAGTTCAAATTAGTAACAAACGAACTGAAAATGATCACTCTCTGTTTTCCTTTCACCAAATTTTCCAGATAATTCGTAACAGCAATGTATTTTCCCGAATCAATTTCTGACTCCAAATCAACCATTTTTGGGTGATTACTCAATTGTCTCAACTTCATCAAAGTATTGATAATGCTGATTTTATCAGGATTTGATCCGTCGGTTTTCAGTAAAAAGTTACGTGCTTTCGATTTTTCTTTTTCGTATAATTTCTCCTGTTCGGGATCCATATCGCAATAGTAAATCTGCTCTGATAATTCGGGTAAATCTTTTAAAACCTGTTCTTTGGTTCGTCGCAAAATATAAGGCTGAACCAGATTTTTCAATTCGGCTAAACTATTTTCGTCTTGTTTTTTCTCAATCGGAATTTTAAAGTTTTCTGCGAAAAAATTATAAGTTCCCAAAATATCCGGATTTATAAATTGCATTTGCGACCATAAATCATCAAGCGAATTCTCAATCGGGGTACCGCTCAAAGCAATTTTATGAGCTGTACTTATTTTATTAATGGCTTTAAAAATCTTAGAATTTTTGTTTTTGATGTATTGACTTTCGTCCAAAATCAAATAACGGAAATCATATTTTTCTAAAATTGAAATATCACGATGAATAACACTATAACTGGTAAAAATCAAATCGGTTGAAGCTAATCGGCTTGCTAATTGTTTTCTGTCATTGCCCACGTATTGCATTCTTGAAAAATGGGGAGTAAACTTCCCAGATTCATTAAACCAGTTAAAAACCAATGAAGAAGGTAAAACAATCAAGGCTTTAAGCGGTTCTCTTTCGATGGTAGTTTCGTTGGCGAATAAATCGAAATTGGTGGTTTTCGTGGTAAAACCTAATTGTTCCTGAACAGCAACCAAAACGGCTAAAGTCTGCAACGTCTTTCCAAGTCCCATATCATCAGCCAAACAGGCACCTAAATTGGAATTAAAATGTCCCAAAAGCCATTTTACACCATCAATTTGATACGGTCTTAAAGTGGCTTTCAATAAGTCGGAAGCAACATATTCTGCTTTATAAGTTACATCATCTTTAATTTCCGGAATGGCATCCAAAGCAGTAAAATTACTTTTTCGCAAAAGAAGATTTCCGGTTTCAGTTTTGGCTAATTTGGCCAAAGAACCATATTTACTAAACCATTCTAACGGAATTAAAAAGTAGTTTCCATCAGGCAGTAAAAACAGTCTTTCTTTACTTTTTATATTCGGAATTATTTCGCTGAAATTGATTTTATAATTCCCAATTGTAATGATGATTTTGATATCAAACCAATCTCCGCTAGTGTCTTTTGATGCAGAAACAGTATGATTTGCTGTGATGATTTCTTTGCTTTCGAGTTTTAAATTTTGAATAGTAAAACCTAAACTTTCTAGTTCTTCTTTATGATCAATTACAAATTGAATATTGACAAAAGGATCAGGGTTTTCTGTTTCTGAATTCAATCCGAAGAATTCATTTTTGATTATTTTTAAACCAAGTTCAGCTAATTTGTCTGTATATAAAACCTCGTCTGTATTTCTTTTAAATTGGATAATTTTTGGCTGATTGGCAACGCTAAAATCCACAAATGAATGTGTTTTTTTTCTTTTGGAAGCATCAAACGAATAACCATCATAATCAAAATAAAGATTAAGATAATAACAGTTTTTGAAAAAGTCATGAACAGGCTGAATCGTGCACGAAATGATTTTATCACGAAGTTCGATTTCAAAACCATTTGCTTCAATGTCAATTTTTTTAGCTATTTCAGGAATAAAACTTTTGAAATAATCATCGACTAATTTTGATGGAATTTCAATTGATTTTTTCTTTAAAAAAGGCATTAATTTTTTAGCATTAAGCGCTGTTAACTGACCTAATTTTTTATTGATAATCAACCAGCCCGGTTCGTCTAGAAGAATATCAACATTGCTATTCATTGGCAAAAAAGAAGTTTCGTTTTCTTTTAAAGAAAGCGTATAAGTAATGCCTTCGTCGTGTTTGTCAAATTGAATTTGAGGTTCAAAACAGAGCGGATTTACATCAACTCTCGAACGATAAAAATCTTTTTCGGGACCAAGATTAATTGACAACGGAAATTGTTCCTGAACAATTAAACTGTAAAACGAGCTTAAATGAAATTTTAAATGTTGACGAATGGCAAACTCAATTTTAGAATCCTTTTGCAGATCCATAATCGTTTTTGCCGATTTGATTTTGGCACTGAATTTCTTGAAAATAAAGTCAGGCTTCAAAGATTCGCAAGCATTTAGTATTTTTTTGGTATTGGAATCTAAATTTTCTAAAACAATTCCAAAGCTTTCCAATACGCCAGGAGTTGCTTTTTTGTCCAGATATTTAATTTCAGTAGTATTCTCAACAATATAAACAGTTGGAATAAAGGCATTAAGATTTTTGTCAAAACTGATGTCAAAACAAAATTGAAATGGTTTTGTAGGTTCCAAGATTTGAGATTTGGTTGGTATGATTTTGGTTAGGCTTATAAAAGTAAAAAGTTTTCAAAATAGGGCTATTCTGAAAACTTTTTAAATGAACTTGTATTACTTATATGGTGGAAAAATTAATTTTCTGGTTTAAAGCAAAGTGGAATAATTTCTCCTTTTGCCAAACAATATTTCTCTACCAACTCTGGTGCAATTTTATTAGTATAATCTTCTTCTATTACTATAAAACCAATGCTTCTTAATTTGTCGAAATAATCGCGTCCGTAAATACGAACGTGATCATATTGACCAAATATTCTTGCACGTTCTTTTTGATCTGTAATCGAATCATCTGCAAAGGTAACTTCACGATTTAAATCTTGTGGAATTTGCAAAATCGCCATTCCGCCCGGTTTTAAAACTCGGAATAATTCCTGCATTGCTTTCGTGTCATCCGGAATATGTTCTAAAACGTGATTACATAAAATGACATCGTATTCATTGTCTTTAAAAGGAAGATTACAAATATCTGCTTTTACATCTGCCAAAGGCGAAAATAAATCGGTTGTTGTGTAATCCAGATTTTTTTGTTTGCGGAAAAGTTTATAAAAAGCTTGTTCTGGAGCAAAGTGTAAAACCTTTTTTGGAGCTGTAAAAAAATCAGTTTGATCATTTAAATACAACCAAAGCAAACGATGTCTTTCTAAAGAAAGCGTACTAGGCGAAAGGACATTATTACGCTGTTTCCCGTATCCGTAAGGAAGAAAAGAGCGAAAACTTTTTCCGTCAATCGGATCAGTAAATCGGCTTCCTCTTAATGATAAAGCTAAAATTGGTCGCGCCACATAACTCAAACGAATTAATAATGGGCGCGGGATTGTATTAAGTACTAATTTAAATAGTTTTTTCACAGTTAAATAAATTTGAACACGAATTTCACAAATTTACACGGATTAACGTTATGCTGAAATTTCACGAACTTTTGATTTGGGTTAAAGTATTATTCTTTTGTATTTAAGGCTGTCTTCTCCAAAATTGACTAACAAGCCAAGTTTGTTTTGTGACGCAGCTAAATAATTTAATGTCTGCTTAATTTCACTTGTTGTTAATGTTGCAATTGCTTTGAGTTCTAAAATGATCTCATCGAAAACAACAAAATCTGCAAAATAGTAACTCGGCAATATAATCTCTTTGTAAACGATATTATATCTTAATTCTCGATTATACGGAATCTCATTTTTTTGAAATTCATATTCTAAAGCATCGCCATAAACCTTTTCACTATGTCCTTTTCCTAATATTTTATGGACCTCCATACAAATCCCAATAATTTTATAGGATTCTTCTCTTAAATACAATTCACTCATTATTTTTATTTCGTTTTAGTGTAATTTTTATCATAACACTAATCCGTGATAATTCGTGAAATTAGTGTTATAAAATAAGTGGTATTTGTCTGAATTCATCTTCTTCATTGCTTTCGATTCCTAAAGCTTTGTAGATGTATTGAAAAGTCGATAATAATTCTGGTTTTCCATCAATTAAGGCAACATCGTGCTCAAAATGCGCACTTGGTTTTCCGTCAGCGGTTAAGATTGTCCAACCATCTTTTAATTGTTTGATATTTCTTGTTCCCATGTTAATCATCGGTTCAATAGCCACAACCATTCCTTCAACGAAAAGTTTTCCGCGTCCGCGTTTTCCGTAGTTTGGCATTTCTGGTTCTTCGTGCATTTTTTGTCCAACACCGTGTCCAACTAATTCACGAACAACTCCGTAACCGTGAGCTTCCGTATATTTCTGAATCGCATTTCCAACATCTTCCACGCGATTTCCAGCTTTAAATTCTCTGATTCCTACGTACAATGATTCCTTAGTAACTCTCAAAAGTTTTTTCACTTCCGGAGCAACTTCGCCAATTTCAAAACTATACGCATGATCACCATGATATCCATTTTTGAATGCACCACAATCTACCGAAATAACATCTCCGCTTTTTAAAGGCGTATTATTCGGAATTCCGTGTACAACCTGAGCGTTCGGACTCATACAAAGTGAATTAGGGAAATCATACAAGCCAAGAAAACTTGGAACAGCACCGTGATCACGGATGAATTCCTCAGCTAATTTGTCAAGATATAATGTAGTAACTCCTTCTTTAATTTCAGAAGCAATCATTCCTAATGTTTTAGATACGATCAAAGCACTTTCGCGCATCAACTCGATTTCCTCTCTAGTTTTTTGGATAATCATATTTTTCAGATTTTCAGTCCGCAAAAGTACAATTTTATATTATTTTTTTCGCCACGAATTTCACGAATTATCACTAATTGTATTGTGTGAATAATTCCATTAAATTTTAATTCGTGTAAATTCGTGAAATTCGTGGCAAACTTTTTTAATTTATTATCTCAGAAAAAAGCCATAAATTAGTAGTAAAATGCCAAAATCATGGAAATTTCTACAGATCAAGATATAGCTAAAATAAAAGCATTAAAGAAAATGAAAGCAACGGCTTTGTCGCTTTTAGGTTTTGCGGTGTTTCTTTTTATAATTGCAATTTACTTTAAAATTCCAATTTTACAGGCTTTTAGCGAGGCCGCAATGGTGGGCGGAATTGCCGATTGGTTTGCAGTTGTAGCTTTGTTTCGTCATCCGCTTGGAATTCCGATTTGGCATACGGCAATTATTCCAACCAAGAAAAATGAAATTGGAGAAAACCTTGGGAATTTCGTTTCTGAAGAATTTCTGGATAAGGAAAAATTAGAAATCAAACTAGATGAATTCAACTTTGCGACTAAAGCTTCAGATTGGCTTTCACAGAAAGAAAACGCCGATAAAATTGCTAATGTAGTTTCGGTAAATATTATTCCGGGAATATTACGAACGATAAAAGACGAGGATGTTAAAAATTTTATTCAGGTTCAGTTTAAGGAAAAAATCGAAGGAATAAATTTTGGAAATTGGGTTGCCGTTGCATTAGAGCCGTTACAAAAAGGAGATTTAAAAAATCAAATGCTGACCAATCTTCTCGAAGTAATGAGCGAGGAATTGACAAACAACAAAGAATTAATAAGACAAAAAGTAAAAGCATCGACACCATTTTTGAGTTTTGGATTGGCCGATAAAAGTATTACGGAAGGTGTTTTTAATGGTCTGCAAGATTTTTTAAATGAAGCCAAAAAACCGGAAAGTGCAGTACGTTTAAAAATCGATGAATACATTTTCAACTTCTTAGAAAAGGTAAAAAACTCCGAAGAAATGAGAGTCAAAATTAACGATATGATTTTGGGTTTTGTTGGCAAAAAAGAAGTTCAGGATTACATCAACGGAATTTGGGATGAAATAAAACTTTCCATTACAAATGATTTAGAAAAAGGAGATGAGTCATCAATAAAAAACAGTATTTCGAGCTTGATTCAAACTTTTGGAAACGGAATCAAAGAAGATCCGGTTATGATTGACAAAATCAATAATTTTATCAAAAATGACATGCTTTCGATTCTTTTGAACAATAAAAAAGTAATTGGAGATTTGATTTCGTCAACTGTAAAAAGCTGGGACGGAAAAGAGGTTTCTGAAAAATTAGAATTAGAAATTGGAAAAGATCTTCAATACATCAGAATCAACGGAACTTTAGTTGGAGGAATTATTGGGCTTGTGATTTATGGTGTTGAGCAGCTTTATCATTTTGTTTTTTAAACCATATAAGTGATATAAGTAAATATAAATTCGTACTGTTTCCTTTGGGAAAAGAAAAAATCATATAAGAAGCATAAATTTAATTGCACTTTTTTAAGGTTTACATTCTGGTATAAAATAGTTCTCGCAAAGACGCAGAGACGTAAAGTTTATTTTTCTTTGCGACTTAGCGCCTTTGCGAGATTTTTTTAAGTTCTGTTTAAAATGAACTTATATAACTTATATGGTTTAAGAGATTATAATAACGAATGACAAGTCATTGCATTTGGTTGCGGCACTCCCATTAATTCTAAAATTGTTGGAGCGATATCACCTAAAACACCATTTTGAATATTTTTCAATTCTTTGTCTACTAAAATAATCGGCACTGGGTTTGTTGTGTGTGCAGTATTTGGGCTTCCATCAGGATTAATCATTGTCTCGCAGTTTCCGTGATCTGCAATTACAATTGTAGTGTAATTGTTTGCAAGAGCGGCGTCAATTACTTTTTTGGCACAAGCATCAACAGCTTCGCAAGCTTTAATTGCCGCTTCCATAATTCCAGTATGTCCAACCATGTCTCCGTTTGCAAAATTTAAACAAACAAAATCAACTTCGCCTTTATTTAATTCAGGAACAAGAGCATCAGCAAGTTCGTAAGCGCTCATTTCTGGCTGTAAATCATAGGTAGCTACTTTTGGAGAATTTCTTAAAATTCTAGATTCGCCTTCAAAAGGAGTTTCTCTTCCGCCAGAAAAGAAAAATGTCACGTGTGGATATTTCTCAGTTTCAGCAATTCTGATTTGTTTTTTGCCTGCTTTTTCTAAAACTTCACCAAGTGTTTCGGTAATATTATCTTTATTGTAAACCACTTTTACGTTTTGGTACGTTTCGTCGTAGTTTGTCAATGTTACATAATACAAGTTTAGTTTATGCATATTTTGTTCGTGGAAATCCTGCTGCGAAAGCGCCTCAGTAAGTTCACGTCCTCTGTCAGTTCTAAAGTTGAAGAAAATTACAACATCGCCTTCAACAATGGTTGCTAATGGTTTTTCACTTTCATCAACAATAACAACTGGTTCGATAAATTCATCAGTAACCTCTTTTTCATAACTGGCAAGAACACTTGCAACAGCATTTTTAGATGGCGTTCCAACTCCGTTTACAAGTAAATCGTAAGCTAATTTAACCCGTTCCCAACGTTTGTCGCGATCCATTGCATAGTAACGACCAACAATAGAAGCAATTTTCACCGGAGTATCTTTAATGTATTCGTCTAAATCGTGAATGTATTTTGCTCCAGATTTTGGGTCAACATCACGTCCGTCTGTAAAAGCGTGAACGTAAACTTGGTCTAATCCATATTCTTGAGAAGCATCAATTAAACCGCGAAGGTGCGAAGTATGAGAGTGAACACCTCCATCAGAAACTAATCCTAAAAAGTGTACTTTTTTATTGTTTTCTTTTGCGTAAGTAAAAGCATCAATTAAAACTTGTTCTTTGGCTAAAGTTTTATGTGCTACAGCTAAATTAATTTTGGCTAAATCCTGATATACAATTCTTCCGGCACCAAGATTCATGTGTCCAACTTCACTGTTTCCCATTTGCCCCTCAGGTAAACCAACATTTAATCCGTCGGTTCTAAGTTGAGCGCTTGGGTAATTTTTGTAAAGACTGTTTATAAAAGGAACATTTGCATTGTCTATTGCAGATACTTTAGGGTCAGGAGATTTTCCCCAACCGTCTAAAATCATAAGGATAACTTTTTTGTTCATTACTTTTTGTTTTCTACAAAGATAAATCATTTCTATACTTTGCAAGAAGAGCACGCTACATTTATATTTAATAAAATGAAGCGTATTAAAAAATAATAATTTAATTAAAGAAGCACTTATTTTTTAAAATTAATTCACGCTAAGCTCTCTTTCTAAGCTTATTTTTGACAGCATTATAGTCAATAAAATATTTCACACTGATTGAAAAAACATGTTTTAAGGCCTCATTATTCAGCAAAGCCGTTACATTGTCCTTGAATTGTTTGTCAATAACGCGCTCAAAATTATCAGCATTATTTCGGTATAAAACTGAAACCTGACTTCCTGGTGCAAACCACCAAGAATACGATAAATCGGCATTCCAAGAATAAAAACTAGAGTTTTTATTATCGGTATATTCTGGATAAGGCGTCAGTGTGCCATCTTGTTCTAATTGTAAAATGTCTTTATTTTCGGCATACGACCAATATTGCCTCACTGATAAATTAAAAGTCATTGTACTGTTTAAAGCATATTTTCCGCCAAGCGTATTGGAATACGTGATGACATTTCGATTAGCAAAAACAATATTGTCTGGAGTGCTTTCATTGTTGTCTCCATCTACATTGTCGATATAACCTTTGTTGTTGTTTTTTCTGAAAAAGCTGAAATAATAAGTCAAAAGTAACTTGTCATTAAAACGATATCTCGGACCAACATCGACCCCGTAAGCCATTCTTCCCGGTTCGTCGGCAATTGAAATCGATGGATTTAAGTCTAATGCAAATTTGTTGTTGTAATTCGTTGAAAGACTTGCCCAAGATTCGAACTTTCTCGGAATAATTACATATCTGTTATCGGCTCGAGGTTCATAATAGTCGTGAGATTCCATAGGATAAACAGTAAATCCCATACCGAAATAATGGTTTTTTACAGTTGTCAGGTTTACATTCACATTAATGCTGTTGTCTTGAATTAGTCCAGATTCTTTATTGAATTCGGCATACATATTATAGTTGACTCTAAAGCTGTTGAAAAGCTTTGTTGGGTTTAGGATTCTATAATTGGCATTGCCATAAAAATTGTAATAATTGGTGTAAAAGTTGATTCCAAGATCATTTGGATCATAACCTTTAGTCACAAAATCAGAACCTACACTGTAACGGTATTTTCCACTTGTTTCTGCAAAACCAATTGTGGTATAAACGCCGTTTTTATCTTCTTCCTTATTAATATGGCTGTATTTTGCATTTCCATATAAACTGTATGTGTTTGCTTTTGTATTTAAGTCCCAAGCCAATCCTGTTACATTCGCGTCTCTATAATGTCCGTTTCGGGTAACATTGGTATTAATAAAAGTAACCGATGAGTTTTTGCGGAAACGCTGATCTAGAACTAAAACATTGTAATTTGTCAAAGGTTCAACAATAGCAAGTCTTGTTTCGTTCGAAAGAGTATCTTTTATAGTTGCATATGTTTTTTCAGTAACAGCATTTAAAACCCCAATTCCTAATCCTTCTTTTGTTCTTCCTGAAACTTTTAAAGCATTGATAAGATTAACATTCTGAACATTTTCAATGATTTCCTCATTGTCATTTAAAGCGGGATCAATAGACGGACTTCCTCCAATTCTTCTTGAATAAAAGATGTTTCCTTTTTTAAACAAATCAGTTCCTTCTGTAAAAAAAGCACGATTTTCATTAAACTGCTGTTCAAATGGACTTAGATTCAAAATTCGATCGTCATATTTTGTCTGTCCAAAATCTGGAATTAAAATAGCATCAAGTGTAAAAGCATCATTAATTCCGTATTTAATGTCCATACCGCCTTTCATTTGGCCATACGTTTTCTGGCCATCTGCAGCATTTAAATAATAAGAAGCATAAGGCAAAAAGAACAATCGAGTAGGAGGTTTGATGTTTTCAATTCCAGCCAATTCACCATTTTGCTGCGTAAAAGTCCCTATTTTAGTATCAATTAAATTCCAAGTATATTTTTTACGTTCGCGTTTTACTTCTCTGAAAAAATTAATTCCCCAGGTTTGTTTGTTTTCTGCCGAAAAACGTAAAGCCGCGTACGGAAGTTTAATTTCGACAATCCAGCCTTTGTCTGTAATTCTGGCTTTGCTGAGCCAGACAGCATCCCAAGAATAATCTTCGCCAATAGCATCCGTCATGATGCAATCCCCTTGAACATCAGCAGCAGAAACAAAAAACTCAAAATTTTGTTGACCGTCATTAAAACCGTTTACAAAAACACCAAAAATATCGGCTGTTCCAAAATTATCACGCTGGGAGATTTCTTTTAAAATTTTATTTGGTTCGTCATCATACATCATGGCGCCAATATAAATGGCGTCATTATTATAAAGAACTTTGATTTCTGTTTTTTTTCCGTCGGGAATTGCTTTTCCATTATCAGGTTCAAACATGATAAAATTGGTAGCAATAGGCGCGTTTTCCCAAGCGGCTTCATCTAGTTTTCCGTCAATCGAAATAGATTCCACAGTTGATTGAGCCTGAAGGATTTTCTTCTGGCTGTAACTCCAAAAAGTGGATAAAAGAAGACTTAAGAAAACTAATTTTTTCATGAAATTTTAAAAAAGAATCGCGGATTAAATAGGCATTACTGCATTAATAGACTATTAATTATTCTAATTGTTACAGTTTTAAGGGGCAAAAATAATGTTTAATTGTATTTTCTTTAAGAAAATGCATAAAAACGTTTAGAAATTTAACATAAGTAAATATCTTACAAAAACATCGGTTTTTCCTTCAAAATGCAAAAATTTTACTATTATACTGTTAAAATTTAAACAAAAACGCACTGATTCAACGTGTTGATTTTCAATCGCTATAAAATTTTTCTATTTTTGCCCTACCCAAATTTTATTTTTAACCTAAAGAAATTCAATGATTTACAAAACTTTTCCCCTGCTGGTGTTTTTTTTATTATCTTTTGGTAAAGATTCAAAAAACACTCCCGAAACTAAAATTACTGCAACTAAAAAAATTGCGGCTGTTGAAAAACTTACAGTTGATGCAAAGATTGAAAGCGTTTACAGCTCTCTAAATTCGAATCATTTTCAGTTGCCAGAACTTAAAACTTTTACTGAGGCTTTAAAGGGTTTTTATATCCTTAAAGAAAAAGGAGTTGTTCAAAAAGACATTTTAACACTTATAGATTTTAGTTTGTCTTCAAACAGCAAACGTCTGTGGGTAATTGATTTAGCAAGTAATACTATTTTGTATCAGTCATTAGTGGCGCATGGTCGTAATACAGGTGAAGAATTTGCTTCATCATTTTCAAATAATAATTCATCTTATAAAAGCAGTCTTGGTTTTTATGCTACAGGCGAAATTTATCAAGGAAAACACGGAGCATCATTACGTTTAGATGGATTGGAGAGAGGATTTAACAGCAATGCTCGTGAAAGAGGTGTGGTAATGCATGGCGCTGATTATGTGTCAGAATCTTTTATAAGAGATCACAAAAGATTAGGTAGAAGCCAAGGTTGTCCAGCAATTCCTTTTGAATTAAGAGACAAGATAATTGAAGCAATAAAAGGCAAATCGTGTTTGTATATTTATCATCCATCAAGAAGTTTCTCTATGGAAGAAAAGCTAATTTCTTAATTTAGCATACAAATCCGAATCTAGATTATAAATATCAGCTCTAAAAATGAGCTGATTTTTTTTGCTCCAAGCCGTCCAATACCATTGATACAAAGCGTATTTTTTTGTGATTTTGAAACTCATTGTCTTTTTAGAAGCAATTATAGTATCAATTTTTACTTTTGAAAATCGTACGGTATCGTTTAAAATATGTTCAGCAAGTTCCAACGGATTTTCTATACGAACACAACCGGAACTCAAAGAGCGGTTGCTTCGGCCAAAATAGTTACGATGATTGGTGTCATGCAAATAAACGCTATGATGGTTTGGAAATAAAATTTTCATAACTCCCAACGAATTCGTGTAACCTGGACTTTGAACGTATCTATAATTGTTAGGTTTGTTCTCGTTCCATGCAGTTGGTTCAACAACATGTCCGGCAGTATCATATATGGTTATGTTTTTATTTGCTAAATAATTTCTGTTTCTTTTCATGGCAGGAACAACATCTTCCTTTAAAATAGTAGGAGGAACCGTCCAAGTAGGGTTGAAAACGACCGTTTTTAAAGTTGAGGTTATAATAGGAGTTTTTCTTTTGCTGGTTCCTACTACAATATTTCGAACCAAAGTCGTGTCATGTTCTTCAACAACATTTAAGCTATAATCCGGGATATTAATTATGAAATAATTTTCGGCAAAATCGGCTGTAAACCATCTCCAGCGTTCTAAGTTGGCGATAATTTGCTGTTTTCTTTTCTCTTTAGAATAATTGAGCTCTCTTATTGTTCCTTGCCCGACAACACCGTCAGCAGCTAAGCCGTGTCGTTCTTGAAATCTTTTGATTGACTCAAATGTTTTTGCGTTATAAAGAGTGGTTAAACTGTCTTTTCCACTCATGTCTCCCCAAAACAGCAGTCTTTTTTTGATGTTGATTAATGCAGCATTGCTTTCGTTTAAACTTATTTTTTTTGTCAAAGAATCAGTAGTTATCTTTTCGATATTGTCATCTGGAAAAGTATCAATGATTTCTAGCGCTTTAAGCAGTTCTTTATAAGTTTCTGATTTTGGCTGAATATTGTCGACAATACTGTCTAATTTGTTTTTATTAAAGGCTTTTATAAGTACATTATTTACGTCTAAAACCTTTTCTTCCAAATCCCAATCGGTATAAATTTTCTTTGGGTCTAATTTTCCTTTGAAGAGATGATTTAAATATTTTTCAAAGTTATACGTCAATAAAATATCATAAGTTGCTAATTCAATATCGGTAAGCGAGCTGACTCTTTTTTCGAATTTTTGCAACTGCGTAGATTTGTAATCTTCTGGTTCTAAGCCTAATTTGTCAGAATTTTGCAGTTGAGATAAAACGTAAGTTCTTTTTTTTAGATTTCCCCAAACCGTTTTATTTTCAGATGAATTATAAAATTGTTTAAGTGTTTCACTTTTATAAGAACCAATTATTGCAGTGTCTATTTCGACTGACCTTTCATCTGTAAGAATAATTGCAGGTGCCTTTTTTTTGACAACAGGAATGATTTTCGGTTCGTCTTTTTTACAACCGATAAATATGCATATTGCCAAAAAAAAGTAAAGTTTTTTCATTTTATAATTTTTTATACATCAGGTAATGTTCGCCAACATCTTTTATGTCAAACGCTTCACCTAGAGTCTGATAGTTCATTTTTTTATAAAAACCTACAGCTACGGTTCTGGCATTAAACCAAATCAAATCGACATTGTTTTCATTGCAGTAGGTTTCGCAATGTTTGACTAAAGCTTCACCAAATCCTTTTTTCTGATGTGTTAGCAAAACCGCCATTCCGCGAATCTGCGCTTGATTTTTTTCGGCAAATATAGGATTGATTTGAGAAAATAATGAAATAATTCCTGTTAAATTATTGTTTTCAAATAAACCAAAATGATGTGTTGTCTCTAAATCATCTCCTTCAAAGATACAGCTTTCTATAGGTTTTCCCTCTCTTAAGACAGGTTGACGAACGATATAAGTTTCTTTTGACGGGATTTCTTTGATAATATTCATAATTTTTGAAAAATAATTGATTTTATAACTTTTTAATTTTAAATGGGTTATAATTTTTTGTTGATTTTTATTGATTTTTTTTGCCCAAAAGCTTGTTTTGAACTTAACTTTCTTTTTATATTTGCACCACCAATGCGAAAGTAGCTCAGTTGGTAGAGCTCCAGCCTTCCAAGCTGGTTGTCGCGAGTTCGAGCCTCGTCTTTCGCTCTAAAAATAAATAATTTTTAGATTTTTATTTTTTTAGAAATTAAAATTATTTATATTTGCACCCTATTAATGCGAAAGTAGCTCAGTTGGTAGAGCTCCAGCCTTCCAAGCTGGTTGTCGCGAGTTCGAGCCTCGTCTTTCGCTCTTCAAAAGCCTCAAACAATGTTTGAGGCTTTTTTGTTTTTATTTCTTTTTAAAATCATATAAGTTATATAAGTAAAATACGTTTTTTGCTGAAGCTTTAATTAAATGGGCTTATACAACTTATATGGTTTCGAAATTATTTCAGATTGCTCAAATCGCTTTCTGTTTCTAATTCTGTTGGAGTCTCATTTTGTTTGAATAAACGAGCTTTCAAATTTCCTTTCAAAGTGATTTTTTCTCCTTTTACTTCGAGCCAGCTTCCTTCTCTTAAACCTAAAACCGGAATCGAATTAAAAGCATGAAATTCCTTAATTCTAGTTTCGCGAGTTTCTCCCATGTGTTTCGACTGCAAATCTGGATCTAAATAATGCGGATTTAAGTTAAACGGAATTAATCCTAAAGTCTGAAAACTAGGAGGGTAAATTATAGGCATGTCGTTTGTGGTTTGCATTGATAATCCACAAATGTTGCTTCCGGCACTAGTTCCTAAATACGGAGTTCCGTTTTTTACAGTTTCAGCAAGAAGTTGCATGATGTTATGTCTGTATAATTGTGTAACCAATAAAAAAGTATTGCCTCCGCCGGTAAAAATTCCTTCAGCATTTTTGATGGCTTCTTGAGCATCTTCAAATTCGTGAATTCCTTTTACGGAAATATTAATTCCTGCAAAAGCCTGAGAAACTTTTTGAGTGTAATCGTCATGCGAGATACCGCTTGGTCTTGCGTAAGGAATAAATAAAATAGTTTTGCAATTTTTGAAATGAGATTGTAAAGTAGGTAATAAATACTCTAAATAACTGCCTTCATGAAGAGTAGAAGTGCTGGCAATGATAACGCTTTTCATAATTTTTAAAATCTGATTCTGTAGGCTAAAGATATTAAAAACTCACAGTTTGGTAATAATTGTCGAGGTTTAATTAACATATTTTTACCAAGTCCTTAATATTAAATTTGGAACACATTAAGATATTTTTACGGCTTTAAGAATAATTTTAAATTTTTATCATTTTGATTAATAAAATTGCTTGTTTTTTTCTAGTGATTTGGGGACAAAATGTTTGTTCGCAGGTTCAAGAACGTACTGTAATCAACGGGAAAATAGCATCTAGCAGTTCTGATTTAGAAGGTGTTTATGTAGTTAATGCTCAGACTGAAGAGATGACAGTGACAAATGCTTCTGGAGCCTTTTCAATTTTGGCAAATGTTGGCGATACGCTTGTTTTTTCATCAATACAATTCAAAGAAAACAGAGTTTTATTAACGGCTGATAATTTTTCAGATATCAATTTTACTGTGAGATTAAGTATGGTTATGCATCAATTGCAGGAAGTGGTAGTTCGAAATTACAACGGAATAAATGCCGTGTCTTTAGGGATTGTTCCTGGTGGGCAAAAATCATATACTCAGGCGGAAAGAAGATTGCATACAGCGACAGCTTTAAATCCTGAAGCGAACAGCAGTAATGCTATGGCGGGCGGTTCAATTTCTGCAGACCCATTGCTGAATTTTTTCTCAGGAAGAACAGCAATGCTTAAAAAAGAAGCCGAAGTAGAGAAGAAAGAAGCTTTTATGAAGCTTTTGGAACGTATGTTTACTTTGGAGCATTTTGTTGACCGACTCAAAATTCCTTTAGAATATGTAAAAGGCTTTGAATATTATGCAGTCGAAAATGATAAGTTTACTGTAATTTTGAACTCAAAAAATAAAACTTCAACGGAGTTTTTGCTGGCGGAATTGGCAACCAAATACAAAGAAATAATTGCAAGTGAAATCAAATAATACTATAAATATAATCCTCTTTTTGTTGCTTGCGCAATTTGGTTTTGGGCAAAATTTGGTCCGAAAAGAAATTCTTGGACAAATTTTGGAACAGTCAACTTCTGTGGATGGCGTAAATATTATCAATAATACGACTCAGGTTTCGACAATTTCAGATGTGAACGGAATGTTTTCGATTGCGGTTAAAGAAGGTGATGTCCTTGTTTTTTCATCTGTAAACCTTGATCCGCTTAAACATAGAATTACTCCAGAAGATTTGAATTTGGATAAGCTTCAGATCAAAATGACAGCCAAGGAAATTGAATTGAAGGAAGTTGTTGTGAATGAAAATTCCCAAATCACGACTCAAAATCTTGGCATTGTGCCATATGGGCAAAAAACATATACGCCGGCCGAAAGGAAAGTTTACACAGCGACTTCGACCTCTATTGATAAAATATTAAATAAAATTTCTGGACGTACAGCAATGCTGAAAAAGGAAGTAGTTGTCGAGAAAAAGGAGATGCTTTTTAGGAAAATGGAATATCTTTTTGAAGAGAATTATTATACGGATCGGTTAAAAATTCCTGTCGATGATATCAAAGGATTTCAATTATTTTGTGTGGATGATGCTCAATTTGCCGTATCTTTGAATACAAAGAACAAAACAATGAGTATGTTTTTAATCACAGATTTAGCCAGAAAATATTTAATTATCCTCGAAAATGAAAAATAGTTTATCAGTATTCGTTGTTTGCTTGTTTTGTCAAATTGCATTAGGGCAAAATACAACCAGAATACCACTTCACGGACAAGTGGTAAATACATCATTGTCAATAGAAAGTGGTCATGTAATGAATATTAATGCAAACACCAGAACTTTTATAGGTGCTGGGGGATTGTTTGATATTTTGGCAAGACCAAAAGACACTTTAGTGTTTACAGGAATGGCATTTCAGTCAAAAAAAATTGTGTTGACTGAAAAAGATTGTGCACAAATTCTTTTTACAGTACCATTAGAATTGGTAAACAATCAATTAAAAGAAGTTGTTGTTCGTAAAGATTTAAAAGTAAAAACGCTGGGAGTAGGTTCTCAGGCTATTGTAGATATGCAATTTGAAGATGATCAACAGTCAACTGCAAAAAATACTGCAATGTACTCTGATCAGACGATTAAATATGGAACTGATTTTGTTAGAATATTTAAAGATGTCAAAAAACTTTTGAGGAAAAAAGATGATGTAAAAGAAGAAGAAATATCAGATATTGCTTTTGTTGCTTATACAAAGGATAATTTCAAACCTGACTTTTTTACTAAAACTTTAGGATTGAAAGAGGATGAAATAGATTTGTTTTTAATGTATTGTTCTAATGACCCAGAATCTAAAAGACACGTTAATCCAGATCAAAAATTTGAATTGATTGATTTTTTAATCAATAAGAATAAAGAATTTAAAAAATCGAACGTTGTTCAAAAATGAAAAATAGATTAATTTATCCTTTAATCGGGATATTGTTTTTATCGCTTTCCGCATTTGCATTTCATAAGTTTTACATGGGTGTTTTTCAGGTGAATTATGCTTCTGAAAAAAAAATGATTCAAATTACTTCCCGTATATTTGTAGACGATTTGAATAAAGGATTGGAGAAAAAATATCATAAAAAAACATTTGTTGGAACTGATAAGGAAACTCCAGAAGATATAGAATTATTAAAAAAATATTTGGCTGAAAATTTCGCCATCAAAGTAAATGGCCAGTCAAAAGCAATAACTTTTTTGTCTAAAGAAGTGGAGTCTGATGATGTTTTGGTTTGTTATTCCCGAATAAAAGATATTGAGAAATTTAAAACACTCGAAATTTCAAACTCAATTTTAGTTGATTGGAATGCTGAGCAGCAAAACATTACACATATTTCAGCGTTTGGTACAAAAAAGAGTGTGCTTTTTACAGAATCTTCAAGGAAAGAAGTGTTAAAGTATTAATGGAGGTGTGAAATTATCATTTTAATTGTTATTTTCACACCCTGATAAAATTACCATTAAGCTTTTATGAAAAAACTTTCATTATTATTACTTTTTCCAGCAATGCTAGTTGCTCAAGAAAAAGCAAATACTCCAGCGGTTCCAAGGCAACAAGGAAAGTACGACACAAACAAATTTAGCCAAATGTATGATTTGCTGGCAACTCCAAATATGTTCCGTACGGCATCTGGAGCTCCTGGACCAGCTTATTACCAGCAGCAGGCAGATTATAAAATTGATATCGAATTAGATGATAAAAACTCAAAACTTACAGGTTCTGAGGTTATTACTTATTCTAATAATTCACCAGACAGTTTAGAATATTTATGGATTCAGCTGGATCAAAATCAAGCTAAAGCCAATACACAATCTTCTTTAGCTGAAAGTGAAAAAATCAATCAGGTTTTGCCGTTAGATGGTTTTTCAAGTAAATATTTGAAAAAAGATCTAGAACGCGGTTTTAATATTGAGCAGGTAAAAGATGCTAAGGGAAGTCCGATGTCATATACAATCAATGAAACAATGATGCGTATTAACTTGGCAACTCCTTTAAAACCAGGTGAAAAAATCTCTTTAGCTATAAAATGGTGGTACAATATCAACAACTATAGAAAAGAAGGTGGACGTTCTGGATATGAATTGTTCGAAAAAGACGGAAATAAATTATATGTAATTGCTCAATTCTACCCAAGAATGGCAGTTTATAATGATGTTGAAGGATGGCAGAACATGCAGTTCTGGGGAAGCGGAGAGTTTGCTCTTCCTTTCGGAAACTTCGATGTAAACATTACAGTTCCTGCTGATCACGTGATTGATGCTACAGGAGAATTGACAAATAGAAGCGAAGTTTTCACGGCTGAACAAGTAAAACGTTACGAGCAGGCTCAAAAATCGTTTGATAAACCTGTTGTAATTGTAACACAGGCTGAAGCTGAAGCTGCTGAAAAAGGTTTTTCTGAAAAGAAAAAAACATGGAGATTCAGTGCTAAAAATGTACGTGATTTCGGAATTGCTTCGTCAAGAAAATTCATCTACGATGCAATGGCTGTAAAATTAGGAGGCAAAATTGTTATGGCAGAATCTGTCTATCCAAAAGAAGCAAATCCGCTTTGGGGAGAAACTTCAACTATGACAGTTGCACATACTTTAAAAAGTTATTCATCTCATACTTTTGATTATCCTTATCCAAAAGCAGTTTCTGTTTCGGCAGAAGATCAAGGTATGGAATATCCAATGATTTGCTGGAACTTTGGTCGTCCTGACGAAAATGGAGTAACTAGCAAAGAAGTTAAAAATGGAATGATTGGTGTTGTTATTCATGAAGTAGGACACACTTTCTTCCCAATGATTGTAAATTCAGACGAGCGTCAATGGACTTGGATGGATGAAGGTTTAAACTCGTTCTTAGAATATCTAGCAGAACAAGAATTAGATCCAACTTTCCCTTCAAGACGTGGACCAGCTAAAAATATCGTTCCTTATATGAGCGGTGACCAAAAGTTTTTAGAGCCAATTATGTCAAACTCTGAAACAATTGCTCAATTTGGAAATAACGCTTACGGAAAACCAGCTACGGGTCTTAATATTTTAAGAGAAGTAGTTATGGGAAGAGAATTGTTTGATTATGCTTTCAGAACATACGCAAACAGATGGAAATTCAAACACCCAACTCCAGAAGATTTCTTTAGAACAATGGAAGATGCATCTGCGGTTGATTTGGATTGGTTTTTCAGAGGATGGTTTTACTCAACTGATTTTGTAGATATCGGAATTAAAGAGGTAAAACAATATTACGTTTCTGAAACTCCAACAGCTGATTTAAAAGATGTAAAAGTTAGAAAAGGACGTTTTGGAACAGATAAAGGACCTTTCGTTTACTTGGTTTCTGGAGATAATGCAGAAGTTAATGCTTCTAGCAAAAAAGCATTAAAAGTTGAAGATGTTAAGTTATTGTCAGATTACGTAAGCAAGACTTTTACAGCAGAAGAAAAAGCAAGTTTAAAATCTCCGAAATATTTCTACGAAGTAGAGTTCAATAAACCAGGAGGTATGATTATGCCAATCTTAGTAGAGATCACTTATGAAGATGGTACAAAAGATAATTACCAATATCCAGCGCAAATTTGGAGAAAGAATAATGATACAGCTAAAAAAGTTTATGCAACTTCAAAAGCGATCAAAAGCATTCAAATTGACCCAAAATTAATGACTGCTGATATTGATGTAACCAACAACGCTTGGCCAAAAGCTGAAGAAAAATCAAAATTTGATTAAGAATAAAACTAAAAAGACTCTCGAAAGAGTCTTTTTTTATGCCTATCTGTTACCCGCGCTGATTTTGAAAATGGCAAGTGGATCACACGGATTTAACTGATTTTTATATTTAATCGTTGAGGATCCGTTTCATCCGCGTTATCTGTGTGCTTTATTGAGTTATTACTTCACCAAGCTATCTTGTTTTTTTAAGTAAATTTTAAAACTCTACGCAGCAAAATTTAATATCTTTGTGACCACACAAAAATTAAAGATATGTTCGGTATAGGAGGAGGAGAATTAGTTTTCATACTGTTTATAGTATTAATGCTTTTTGGTTCAGACAAAGTGCCAGAAATTGCCCGTACAATGGGAAAAGCTATGGCGCAGTTAAAAAACGCTACCAATGATATTAAAAGCGAGATTCAAAAAGGAGCTGAGGCAAACGGTCTTGATACCAAATCGCTTAATAGTATAACAGGCAATATCAATGCTCAAATAAATGAAGCAAAATCTAATATTATAGGAGATTCAGGAAATCTTTTAGGAGATACTGCAACAGAAATTGATAAAGTAAAAGAAGATATTGATTCACTTTCAGGACCTATAAAACGTCAAATGTAATATGCTTGAAAAAATACAAGAATTAGATACAAATCTCTTTGTGTATCTGAATGGTTTAGGTTCTGAAACATACGATAAACTTTGGCTGATTATTACAAATCAGTTGTATTGGACACCTCTTTTTCTGTTGATGTTCTATTTTATTTATAAAAAAATAGGAGGAAAACAAACCTTGTATTTATTACTTTTCATAGCAGTTTTAATCGCTTTTACAGATCAGACATGTAATTTGTTCAAACATACTTTTGAACGCCTACGTCCGTGTAATAATCCAGAATTAAATACATTTATTCGCGTTGTTCAAGTTAGGAAATCATACAGTTTCTTCTCTGGACATGCTGCAAATACTATGGCTGTTGCAACCTTTTTATTTTTGGTTTTAAAAAGCCGTTTCAAGTATTTAGGATTTATATTTTTATGGCCTTTAGTTTTTGCTTACAGCCGTATTTATTTAGGGTTGCATTTTCCAGGTGATATTTTGGCTGGGTATTTCTTCGGAGCACTTTTTGGGTCTTTGATTTATTTAGTTTACCGAAAATTAAAACCTCAATATTTTCCGGGATAGTTTTTTTAAAGATTCTGAGTTTCTAAGATCCTGAGATTCTAAGTTTTTTAATATCGTAATATCAAATTATATGAATAGCCTCCAGCTTTAGTTTGTGGTATTTCATTTAAAAAGAAAGGCTTTAGCCAAAATACACACAGAGTATTTGGCTAAAGCCTTTTTCTTATGAGCTCCATTATCTCCAGCTAAAGCTGGAGGCTATTGAATTTTTAATTTTACAATACTCTTGAAACCGTCAATCCATCACGAATGGGCAATAAAACTGTTTCCACTCTCGGGTCATCTTTTAAAAGCTGATTGTATTCTAAAAGTACTTTTGTACTCACATCATTTGGATGAACTGGTTCCAGAATTTTACCGCTCCACAAAACATTATCCGATAAAATAATGCCGCCTTTGTTCATTTTTGGAACAATCATTTCCCAATAATTCAGGTAGTTTTCTTTATCAGCATCAATAAAAACCAAATCAAATTTCACATCGATTGTCGGAATAATATCTATTGCTTCTCCTAAATGCTGAAAAATTTGGTTCCCCCAAGGCGAGGCATCAAAATATTTTCTTTGAAAATCAACCAATTCTTCTTTAATATCAATCGTATGCAATTGACCACTGTCTTGCATTCCTTCGCATAAACACAAAGTAGCATAACCTGTGTAAGTTCCTATTTCAAGAATATTTACTGGACGAATCAATTTAGAAAGCATACTCAAAACACGTCCTTGAAAATGACCGCTCAACATTCTTGGCAAAAGAATTTTTTGATAGGTTTCTTTGTTCAGTTTTGCCAATAAAGCTGGTTCGTTTTCAGAATGCTGTTCGATGTAATCTTCAAGTTCTTGTGAAATAAAATGCATTTGTAGAGTCTTATAAATTTGATGCAAAAATACAAAATATAAACTCAATTTTTGGTGCATAAAAAAACCATTCGGGTAGGCGAATGGTTTTCTGATTCAATTTTAAATAAAACTATTTTTTCAAAGCTTCATTTACTTCTTTTGCTGTTTTTACAGTTCCGTCTTTTGCTGCTTTCGCTGCATTTTCTACTTTTTGAGCTCCTTTTTTAGTAGCATCTTTTACGTCTTCAGCTGCTTTTTTTGTTGCAGTTTCAACATCATCAGCTGCTTTTTTAGTTGCATCTTTCACGTCTTGAGCCGCTTTTTCTGTTTTGCTTACTGCGGTATCTTTAACTTCTTCAATATCTGTTGTTAATGAGTCAACTTTGTTTCCAAGAGTTAATTCTTCATCTGCAGGTTTTGGTTCTTTTTTCTCGCATGATTGTACAGCGAATGCTAATAAAGCAACAACAGCTAAGCTTAAAATTTGTTTTTTCATAATGAATTTTCTTTTTAGGTTTATTAAAAAATAAAAGGTTATATCGTTGAAGAATAAAAATACAAATTTTAAAATTATTGCGCGCTTTGTAAGATTATTATTCTTTTAAGTGCTAGACAATTCTTGTGCCAAATTTTTTACTTTTAGAATAGAAACTTCTTTTTTTTGATAAATTTATTTTAAGATAATTTATAAGCTGCTATTGTTCAATTCAACGCGTTGCCAAGAGTTTATTTAATAACTAAAACATTTTCACTTTTTGCAAAATCAGTTAAAGTGATATTGAAAAATATTGTCAATTCTTTGCCTGCTTTAACCACGCCAAGTGCTGCTGATGGAGGTGTCATTTCAAAATCAGTAAAAGACATTCGGTTAGAACCTTGAAATACAAAAGTGCCATTGTCATAAGTTGTTACTTTTACTTGTGTTCTATAATCTTTACTAACGCCTGCAATGGTAAAGGTTCCAGTTAGAATCCACATTGTTTCGTTTACTTTCTCAGCAGATTTTAAAACGTATTTGATGTTTTTATACATTTTAGTGTCTAAAGTTTCATACGCAACATCGTCCATGCTGGTTTTGCTACTTTTTATGCTTTCTGCAGGCAATGTAATGGTTAAGTTTTTAATGTCTGTAAGTTTTGAATCTGTAATGGTTAGAAAAGCGCTTCCGACACCTTCTGAAGATTTCATAACCCAATCGTGTATGTTTGATGTTCCTGCTACTTCAAAAGTTGATTTTGCTAAACTGAATCTCTTTTGTGCAGTTGCTTGAATTGAGAATGTAATTACTACGGCTAATAAAATTGATTTGATTGGTCTCATTTGTATGTGGTATTTAGTTAAAACTAGATGGCTTATAATTTGAAATTGATTATAAATGCTATCTTTTTCCTGAGTCAAATGTATTGTGAAGGAATAGTAAAAGAGCTGATAAAAATCATGGTTAAGGTTTTATTAAAGACTTATAATAAAATGGTAAAAAAATGTTTTTGAAGAAGAGAGATTCTAAAAAATCAAAAAAAATGACAAAAGTGATTAACTTTGCAGCATGCAAATGGAGAAAAAAGATATAAGAGCCTTATCAAAAGAGCAGTTACGAGATTTTTTTGTCGCAAATAATGACAAAGCTTTTCGTGGAAATCAAGTTTATGAATGGCTGTGGAGTAAAGGAGCGCATAGTTTTGAAGACATGACTAATGTTGCCAAAACAACACGTTCAATGCTTGAGGATAATTTTGTAATCAATCATATTAAGGTTGATACCATGCAGCGCAGCAGTGACGGAACGGTGAAAAATGCTGTACGCTTGCACGATGGTTTAGTGGTAGAATCTGTTTTGATTCCGACGGAAACTAGAACAACTGCTTGTGTTTCGAGCCAAGTGGGTTGTAGCTTAGATTGTAATTTTTGCGCTACTGCAAGATTAAAGCGTATGCGAAATCTAGAACCAGGCGAAATTTACGATCAGATTTTGACAATTGACAAAGAAAGCCGTTTGTATTACAATCACCCGCTTTCTAATATTGTTTTTATGGGAATGGGAGAGCCTTTAATGAATTACAACAATGTCATTAAAGCAATCGATATGGTTACGTCGCCAGAAGGTTTAGGAATGTCGCCAAAACGTATTATGGTTTCGACTTCGGGAATTCCGAAAATGATCAAAAAAATGGCCGATGACGATGTGAAATTCAAATTGGCAGTTTCGCTGCATTCAGCTATTGATGAAACGCGTGCGAAGATTATGCCTTTCAGTAAAAATTTCCCTTTGAAAGATTTACGCGAAGCATTAGAATATTGGTACAGAAAGACAAAAAGTAAAATCTCTTACGAATATGTAGTCTGGAAAGGAATCAACGATGATAAAGCTTCTGTTGATGCCTTGGTTAAATTCTGTAAATATGTTCCTTGTAAAGTCAATTTAATTGAATATAATCCAATTGATGACGGGGAATTTCAACAAGCTTCAGAGGAATCGATTTTAGCTTACATAAAAGCTTTAGAGAATATTGGCATTGTTGTCAAAGTAAGACGCAGCCGTGGAAAAGATATTGATGCCGCTTGTGGACAATTAGCAAATAAAGAAGCTGAAGTATAATTCGTAAAAGAAGAAAGAAGAAAGAGCAAAGAAGAAAGAGAATTTCTTGAATTTTTTTTTTCTAAAGTAACACGATATACTCCGTTAGAATTAAAATGTTGGTAGTGAAATATTGGTAGCTAGATATTCGAAAATCATAACAATAATGTCCCGTAGGGACTAAATTAAATAAACAAAAAAAGCATTAAAAACGAGACATAATCTTGTTATTAATGCTTTTTTTTAGGCAAAAAGGATTTATTTTTTCAAATCAACTTCTTCTGTCACTCCGTCTTTTGTAATTGTTGCAAGGCTATCGCAGTCTCCATTGCCATAATCAATAACTGCTGTAGCGCCATTTTTAGTTACAGATACAACTCCTTTTACAGGATATGATTTTTTACATGATGCTTTAAATTGTAATGGGGTAGTAATTTCAGCAGAAAAAGTATCTCCGTTAGGGAAAGTCGTTGTACCGCTTCCAGTTACTAGGTAAGCATTGTCATCCCAGTTGAACCAAGTGTCAAAACCTTCAACTTGTTCTTTAACCAGCGTGCCTTTTCGAGTATAAACACCTCCATCATCAAAAGTAATAGTCAAGTCGATTGCAGCGGTAAAAACAGGGTGTGCTGTTGCAAGCAAATCGGTTGTTTTTACAGTTCGAACTATGCTTTTGCTTCCTTGAAGTTTTTTGCCATTGTGATAAAATCCATCAAAAGTATAACTAATGGTTTGTGTAGAAGATGCAAAATCATTAGAAAAAGAAACAATCATTTTTCCTTTTACAGTGTTTCCGTTTCCAAGTGTACAGCCTTCAGCACCAAAATCTACAGTTCTAGTCCAGGTGTTATTAGTTAATACTGTTGTAATAGTAGCACAACTCGGAAGGAAATTTTTTACCACACCGCTTGGTTTTGCGGTTACGTTTTGTTGTGCGCTAAATTGGTCTTCAGCAATATTCGTTACATCATCAATTGAGGCATCAATTTTAGAATTTGTAATGATTTCATCTTTCGTAATTGCTGCAGATGATCCGTCATTTGTTTTTTCGTCAGAGTTACAGCTGACAAAAAAAGATAAAGCTGCTAATGTTCCAATAAAGAAAATTTTTGTTTTCATAATAAATTAGTTTTGCATGATTTTAATTAATGAACTCAAATTAGGCTTTAACTAGAATGTGTTTTGGTGGTGAATTTATATTAGTATGCAAATTATTGATATACTAACATAAAATAGACAACGTTTTTTTATTAAAAATAGTATATTTGAAATCGAAATGAATATCACTTCCCAAATAAAACAGCCCATTTTTAACGAAATGGAACTTTTTGAAAAAAAGTTTCATGAATCGATGACTTCAAAGGTCGCGCTGCTGAACCGAATTACTTATTATATTGTAAATCGAAAAGGAAAGCAAATGCGCCCGATGTTTGTTTTTTTAACTGCAAAAATGGTTTCTGGCGGTGTTGTAAACGAAAGAACGTATCGTGGAGCTTCGGTAATCGAATTGATTCATACCGCAACTTTAGTTCATGATGATGTGGTGGACGACAGTAATCGCCGACGCGGATTTTTCTCTATCAATGCGCTTTGGAAAAATAAAATTGCGGTTCTAGTTGGAGATTATTTACTTTCAAAAGGTTTGCTGCTTTCAATTGATAATGGCGATTTTGATTTACTCAGAATCATTTCTGTTGCCGTTCGCGAAATGAGCGAAGGCGAATTGCTTCAAATTGAAAAAGCCCGAAGATTAGATATTACCGAAGATGTTTATTACGAAATCATCCGAAAGAAAACCGCAACACTTATCGCTGCTTGTTGTGCACTTGGTGCAAAAGCGGTAATTGAAGATGATGTGCAGGTTGAAAATATGCGAAAGTTTGGAGAGCTTATCGGAATGGCATTTCAAATAAAAGATGACTTGTTTGATTATAGCGAAGAAGCCATCGGAAAACCAACCGGAATCGATATTAAAGAGCAAAAAATGACTTTGCCTTTAATTCATGTTTTGAATACTTGTACTCCGCAAGAAAAAAAGTGGCTGATAAACTCCATCAAAAACCACAACAAAGACAAAAAACGCGTAAAAGAAGTTATTGCTTTTGTAAAAGATAATAATGGTTTGGCTTACGCCGAAAACAAAATGGTCGAATTCCAGCAAGAAGCACTTTCTCTACTTCAAAACTTCGAAGATTCAGAGTATAAAGAGGCGCTGACTTTGATGGTGAACTACGTAATCGAAAGAAAGAAATAATTTTTTAATTAGATAATTAGAAAATTTGTCAATTAGATAATTGTTTTTACTTTGTTGTGAATCAATTATCTAATTGACAAATTTTCTGATCGTCCAATTATTTTTTCATTCCCATGCAACCATTTCAAAACTCTATGCGTCTATGCTAATAGAAGTCTGTTTCTAAAACCAAAACCGAAAGCTTATTAATGAAAATTATTCCGTTACATCAAGAAGAAACCAAAATCATAAAGCTGGCTGTCGAAAATAATCGTCAGGCACAGCAACAGATTTACGGTAAATATTCTTCGAAAATGTTAAGTGTTTGTCGCCAATATATAAAAGACATTCAATTGGCGGAAGATGTTATGATAACGGCTTTCATGAAAGTGTTTACCAACTTAAGCAATTTTGAACACAAAGGAAGTTTTGAAGGATGGATTCGCCGAATTATGGTTAACGAATGTATTTCCTACTTAAGGGTTCAGAAAAAAGTAAAATTTGCCGAAGATGAATTTTTTGTTGAGGAAAGTTTCAACGAAATCGACAGTCAGTTTACAGTTGAACAAATTCAGTTTTTAATTGACGCTTTGCCGGACGGTTATAAAATGGTTTTCAATTTATATGCGATCGAAGGTTACAAACACAATGAAATTGCCAAGATGTTAGGAATTAATGAGGGAACATCAAAATCGCAATTATCGCACGCTAGAAAAATGCTGCAAACACAAATTACTATTTTAAAAAAACAAGATAATGGAACCGAATAATTTTGAAAAGGATTTCCGTGAAAAACTAAATCAACGCGAGATTGAGCCAAGCAATAAAGCCTGGGATCGATTAGACGCAATGTTGAGTGTTGCCGAAGAAAAACCTAAAAAGAAAAACAGAAAATGGCTGTACATCGCCGCAAGTGTTGTCGGATTTTTATTGGTTGGAACTTTCTTTTTCAACCAAAAAGAAAATACTGTTGAAACTCCAAAAAATGCAGTAGTTGAAAAAGAAACTGAAAAAGATTCAGTTGAAGAACCAATTTTAAACAACATCGATTCTTCTAAAACTGAAATCGCTGTTTCTGAAAATCCTTCAAAAGAAACTTTAAATAAAGAAGAAAAAAATAATCAAAACCCTTCAATACAGAAATCAAATAAAATCAATAAAAATGAATCAAATCAAATAGCGGAGTCTTCAATCATCATCAAAAACAATCAAGAAAAAAAATCAGTTAATAATCAAACAACAATTGTCGAAACGCCTAAAAAAGAAAACGTAGATCAGTTATTGGATTCGGCAGAAAAAACAATTGTTGCGGAAAATTCAGCGAAGCCAAAAGCAAAAATTAAAGTCAATGCTAATGATCTGTTGAATCAAGTTGACGGCGAATTAGAACAGTCGTTTCGAGAAAAAGTAATCACAAAAGTCAACAAAAATTATCAGACTGTAAAAGTGACTTTGGCAAATAGAAATCAGCAGGAGTGAGGAAGAAGCAAGAATAAAGAGGCAAGAACAAAGAAGCAAGAGCAAAGAATTCATAATTCATAATTAACAATTAATAATTAATCATCATCAATCACAATCAATCTAAAAAATCAATCATGAAAAATTTTACCATTCATCTCGTAATTTTAATTTTCTTATTTGTAAGCAAGGTTATGGGGCAAGAAACTTTTGAAGCTAGAGCAAGACAAATTGCCAATAAAATCGAGAAAGTTACTAAAGAAGAAAAAGAAACTTTAAAACAAGAAGTAGAAGCCGTAAACGTGCAATTATCGGAAGGAAAAATTACACAGGAACAAGCGGATAAACGCAAAAAAGAATTGGCAGAAGCCAGAGCGATTATAATTGAAGAAAAAGTGACTTTAGCTCAAAATGAATTGAACGAGCTAGTACAGGAAAAAGTAGATGGAAAAATAAAACAAAAAGATATACCAGCTTCTTATTACATTCGTTGGGCAAAAAATGATTGCAAAAAAGATTCTATTCGTAGCGAGCGAAGAACGACTTCTCAATTTGTTTTTGCACTGGGTTTAAATAACACGATGGTCGACGGGAAATATCAGGATTCAAATTACAGTTTTATAGGTTCGCATTTTTACGAATGGGGTTTTACTTATAACTCAAGATTAATGAAAAATGATAATTTGCTTCACGCTAAATACGGACTTTCATTAATGTACAATAATATTCGCCCAACAGACAATCGTTATTTTGTGGTAAATGGTGATCAAACGAATTTACAGACAAATGCTGTAAACTTAACCGAATCTCGTTTTAGAAATGTGTATTTGGTTCTTCCTGCGCATTTAGAATTTGATTTTACAAGACCAACAGTAAAAGATGGAAAAACCTATTTTAAAACGCATAAAAGTTTCCGTTTTGGAGTTGGAGGTTACGCCGGAATTAACGTAAAATCAAAACAGATTTTAAAATTTGAAGAAGAAGATTTGAAATATAAAAGTACCATAAAAGGCGAATACAATGTGAATAATTTCATTTACGGAGTAAGTTCTTACATTGGTTACAGAGAATTAAGCTTATATGTAAAATACGATTTGAATCCGTTGTTTCAGGACAATTTAGTTAAGGAAAACAATATTTCAATGGGACTTCGATTTGATTTCAATTAATTACAGTATTAAGTTTAGTTAGTAGAAAAAGTGCTTTGAAAGAGGCACTTTTTTTAGTTTAAAAAATAAATTTTCAGGATGGATTTATGTACTTTTACAGGCTTCCAACTTTAAAAATAAATTTACGTTTTGATTTCACAAAATACAATTGATACTGTTTTTGAAACTGCTCGAGTAGAGGAGGTTATTGGCGATTTCGTGAATTTAAAGCGCGCGGGAAGTAACTTTAAGGGTTTGAGTCCGTTTTCAGATGAGCGTTCTCCTTCGTTCATGGTTTCGCCTGCAAAAGGAATCTGGAAAGATTTTAGTACAGGAAAAGGCGGAAACTCGGTTAAATTTTTGATGGAGCATTCGCAGTTTACTTATCCTGAAGCCATTCGGTATTTAGCAAAAAAATACAATATCGAAATTGAAGAAACCGAACAATCTGAAGCAGAAAAAGCAAATACAGATATTCGCGAAAGTATGTATTTGGTTTCTGAATTTGCAGCTAAATATTTTCAGGACATTTTATTAAATTCTGAAGAAGGAAAAGCGATTGGTTTATCTTATTTTAAAGAAAGAGGATTTACGAATGAAACCATTAAAAAATTCAATTTAGGATATTCTCCTGAAACTTGGGATGCTTTGACTAAAGAGGCATTAGGGAAAGGATATAAATTAGAATTTTTAGAAAGCACTGGTTTAACCATCGCTAGAGAAGATCGCCCTTTTGACCGATTTAAAGGCCGTGTGATGTTTCCTATTCAAAGTATGTCGGGCCGAGTTTTAGGTTTTGGAGGACGTATTTTGACGAATGACAAAAAAGCGGCAAAATACCTGAATTCGCCAGAAAGTGATATTTACCATAAAAGTAAAGTGCTTTACGGAATTTATCACGCCAAACAATCCATCGCCAAACAAAACAATTGTTACTTGGTTGAAGGTTATACCGATGTAATTCAGTTTAGTCAAGCGGGAATTGAAAATGTTGTGGCTTCATCAGGAACCGCTTTGACACCAGATCAAATTCGTTTGATTAATCGTTTGACGCGAAATATTACTGTACTTTTTGACGGAGATGCTGCCGGACTGCGTGCGTCTATTCGAGGAATCGATTTGATTTTGGAAGAAGGAATGAATGTAAGAGTTTGTTCTTTTCCTGACGGAGAAGATCCAGATAGTTTCGCTCGAAAAAATTCGCATGACGAATTAGTTGCTTACTTAGAAAACAACAGTAAAGATTTTATACAGTTTAAGGCTTCGATATTAATGAACGAAGCTAAAAACGATCCAATAAAAAAAGCCGATTTGATTCGGGATATGGTTGTTAGTATTTCGAAAATTCCAGATCGCATTCAGCGTGAAGTTTATGTTCAGGAATGTGCCCGAATAATGGATATTTCTGAGCAAGTCTTGGTGAGCACTTTGGCACAGCTAATTCAAAAAGATATTGCAGAAGCGAATAAAAAGCAAAAGCAAGAACAAAAACCTTTTGAAGTTCATAGAAATCAGCCTCCACAAGCAGGTACATTCTCAGGAGGAGATCCTGAAGATCCTAGAACTGGACCGCCGGAGGGTTATGATTATCCGGGAGATCAAGGTTATGCAGCAGTGCAGGAACAAAAAGTAGATATTTTATATGAATTCGAAAGAAAAGTCATTGAAATTCTTCTTTTGTACGGAAGTGTTGTTGAAAATTTTGAAGATGTTTTCTTAAAAGCCGATGAAGAAGGAAATGTAAAAGAGGTTTCTGAAAAAAGAGAATATAAAGTATTCGAAAAAATATATTTAAGTCTGCAGGAAGATGAGATTGAACTGTCGAATAGTTTATTTCAGAATATCTTCAGTGGCTTAATTGATTTTTATAATCAAAACGAAACCTTCAGTTTAGATAAATATTTGATGCATTTACCTCCAGAATTTGCGCAGGAAGTGACCAATATTTTGATGGAAGATGAAAAAGTCGTTATTCATGATTGGGAAGGGCAGAATATTTTCCCAAAACATAAAAATGTAACTATCGAGCAAAATGTTTCAGATACGATATTTTCGTTACGCTGGTATTTGGTTTCAAAAATAATTCATGATTTGAAAAATTCATTGATGACAGATCCGCAGGAAGACAATTCAGAAGTATTGTCAATGGTTGTAGATTATTCGAAACTGCTCAATAATTTTTCGAAGAAATTAGGTAGGGTAGTAGTTCCTTATCACTAAAAAATCAAAAAGCTCTATATCGATAAACAATATAGAGCTTTTTTTTATGACTGATGGTTTTGCCGTAGCAAATCAACCATTAATTTAAATAATTTCTAAAGTCTTAGCTTTGTTTACTAAGTCAACTAAATTAGTAACATTCAATTTAGTCAATAATCTTAATTTGTAAGTACTGATCGTTTTTTCGTTCAGATTTAAGATTTTAGAAATTTCATTGTTTTTCTTTCCGTCACTTAAGTAACGCAAAACTTCAATCTCGCGATTAGAAAGTTTTCTGTACAAACGTTCGCTTTTGCTTTGTTTAGCAATAAGGGCCATGTTTTTGCGAACTGTTTCATTGATAATAATTTTTCCTTCATGTACTTTAATAATAGAAAGACCTAATGTTTCAAGTTTTTCTGTTTTGTGTACATACCCTGAAACTCCTGCTTTAATTGCGTTTGGAGCATACATTTGTTCAGCGAGGTCACTAAAAATTACAATTTTTGTTTTTGGGAAGTTTTTCAGGATCGATTTAACTTCAAAGATGCTCGAAAGACCTTCTAACTCTAGATCTAGAATTAGGATATCGATCTCCTTCGTCTGAAGAATGTCTCTAACCATTGAAAAATTGCCTACGTTGGCAACAATTGAAATTTGATCGTGGTCTTTGAAATAAGACTTAACGCCAAAGTGCGTCACAGGATGATTGTCTGCTAGACATACTTTAATCATAATTTTTACCTTTTTAGAATTGTTATCATGTTTTTGGAACGGTAAAATTAATAAATAAATTCTGTAGTTTATAGCTGACAAATGTTAAAAAGTTTTATTTTAACGTTTTTGGTA
Source organism: Flavobacterium sp. LHD-80 (assembly GCF_030929605.1). Classification (GTDB taxonomy): domain Bacteria; phylum Bacteroidota; class Bacteroidia; order Flavobacteriales; family Flavobacteriaceae; genus Flavobacterium. The sequence goes on along the minus strand of NZ_JAVFVS010000012.1, from coordinate 267,708 downwards.
TTAAACATACCGGAATTGCATCCATTTTATGCTTGTTGCTGGTGTTTAATCGTTTATAAATTTCGAAGACAGTTTTTTCTCTCCCATCAAAGTCATCTGCCGTTTTTCCTGACTCCGCGGCTAACATCGCCCATTCAAGTTCGTCATAACTTGCTCCTAATTGGTCCTCATCAGTACGATTATCGCCAAATAATCCATCTGTTGGAGCTGCTGTTAAAATTGATTGCGGAATTGCTAAAAATTCTCCTAAAGCATAAACATCAGATTTCATTAAATCGGCAATCGGACTTAAATCGACTCCTCCGTCTCCATATTTTGTATAAAATCCTACTCCAAAATCTTCCACTTTGTTTCCAGTTCCTGCAACCAAGAGACCATGAATTCCTGCTAAATAATATAAAGAAGTCATTCGTATACGAGCACGTGTATTGGCTAAAGAAAGATTAATCTTTGCTTCGTCATCGGTTTTTGGAACCGATGCCTTAAAAGCTTCAAAAGTGGCCGTTAAATCAGTTTCTACACTTGAAACATTAGAGAAACGTTTTTTTAATTGGTCAATATGTTCTCTTCCTCTCGAAACTTGACTTTCAGCTTGATGAATCGGCATTTCAACACATAAAACTTGTAAACCCGTCTGAGCGCATAAAGTTGAGGTAACAGCAGAGTCAACTCCACCAGAAATTCCAATTACAAAACCGTTTACTTTTGCTCGTTCAGCATAATTTTTTAGCCACTCTACAATGTGGATATTTACTTTTTCTGTTTGAATGGTACTTTTTTTAGCCATAATAGTTCAAGTTTTAAGATACAGGGATGTATATTTGCACAAATATTTTTAAGTATGTATTTATTTAAATTTATGCAACACAAATCTAATTAAAATAAAATGAAATTATATCGCTTTACATTGCTTCTATGCGTGTTTTTTTTGTCTTGTGAACAAAAAAGCAAGGTCGAAAAAGAAGTTGAAGAAATTCCGGTTGACATTAAAGTAGAACGCTTTGATAAGGCTTTTTTTGAAGCAAAACCTGAAGATCTTGGAAAAATAAAAAAGCAGTATCCGTACTTTTTTCCAGCAGGAAATGATGATGCTGTTTGGATTCAAAAAATGCAAGAACCAATTTGGCGTGAAGTGTATAGCGAAGTGCAAAAAAAATACAGCAATTTTGAACCAGTGCGTCAGGAATTCAATTCGCTTTTTCAGCATGTGAAATATTATTTTCCAAAAACGAAAACACCAAAAGTAATTACCGTTATTGGAGAAATGGATTATAATGCGAAAGCAATTTATGCAGACAGTTTGGTAATTGTTGCATTAGAATTGTATTTGGGGAAAGAGCACAAATTTTATGAGTTCCCTAATTATGTGAAACAAAATTTTGAAGAGAAACAAATCATGCCAGATGTGGTTTCTAGTTTTACTTACAGAAACATTCCAGTTTACGGCGAAAGAAATTTGGTTTCTCAAATGATTTTTGAAGGAAAGCAATTGTATGCCAAAGATTTGCTTTTGCCTGAATATTCAGATGCTGATAAAATGGGGTATACACCAGAACAAATCAAATGGTGTGAAGAAAATGAAGCCTATATGTGGCGTTATTTTATGGAAAAAGAAATGCTTTACAGCGATGATCCAAAACTTACAACAAGATTTATTGCTCCAGCTCCGTTTTCTAAATTTTATTTAGAAATCGACAACGATTCTCCAGGAAGAGTAGGTGCTTGGATTGGTTGGCAGATTGTACGTTCCTATATGAAAAATAACAACGTAACTTTGCCAGAATTATTAAAAGTTAATGCGAAAGAAATTTTCGAAAAGTCAAAATATAAACCTAAGAAATAATGTCAAATACAATAAACTCAGAAATAAAATTCAATATAGAATTAGATGAAAACCGCGTTCCAGAAAAATTAACATGGAGTGCGCAGGACGGCGGTGTTCAGGCAGAAGAAGCAAAAGCGATTATGCTTTCTATTTGGGACAGCAAAGCAAAAGAAACGATGCGTATCGATTTGTGGACAAAAGATATGCCGGTTGATGAAATGAAAATTTTCTTTCACCAAACTTTAGTTGCAATGGCAGATACTTTCAAACGTGCGACTGATGACGAAAAAATGTCAGATACTATGAAAGATTTCTGTGATTATTTTGCAGAAAAACTGGAATTGACAAAGTAAATTAAATTCAAATATAAAAAATCCCAAATTCCAATTTTAAAATATTGGTTTTGGGATTTTTTGTTTTTATTTCGTAAATTGTCGTAAATCATAGAGTATGCTGTTTCCTTTTATTGTAAGCCTTGTCGGATTGTTTTTCTTACTTGCAAATGCGATTCGGTTTTTTATTACCTCTAAAAACAGAGATGTACTATATCGTATTTTTACGGCTTATTTGGTTCTTTTATTTTGTGTGGAATTGTTTTGCAATATTATCGGATTTTTATACCCTAATTCTAATTTTTTCCTTTCGCATTACTATTTTATTTTCCAGTTCGTTATCCTAAACTTGTTTTTTTATAAAAGTTTTTCGAATAAGAAATTAAAGCGGATTATGGTAATTGTGTTTGTTTTGGTACTGCTTTTTTTAGGGTGCCAATATTATAATAAACCCTCGCTTTATTGGGAGTTTAATTTGATAGAAGTGGCAATAACCTCTATTCCTTTATTGTTTTATGCGTTCTATTTTATTATTTCAAATTTTAAAAAACATAAGCATAATTATTTCTATTTCTGTAATGGGCTAATTATTTATGTCACGAGCAGCGCGGGTATTTTTCTGTCTGGAAATAGTGATTCGGTGTTATCTACAGAGCCGTTTATAATTGATTTTTGGTTTTTCAATTCTCTTTTTTATATTCTGTATCAGTTTTTGATTTATAAAGAATGGAAAGTCTTGAATTTTAGAAGAACAACGAAAAGAAAATTTCAATAAAGAAAATCCAAATTCCTCCCGAAGCCTCAGCGTAAATTGGAATTTGGATTTTTTTTTATTGAGTATTTTAAACTTTGGAACTTATTTCACTGATTTTTTATCGATGTCTTTAAAAATTTTCTTCAACGCTTTTGTCATCAATTGGTTGGAGTTTTTATAAAATGCGATATTGTCTATAAGTTTATCTGATTTTTCAGTTTGCCACATTGGTTCTGAAGCTTCTTTTCTTGTGATTCCCACTACATTTTGGGAATAAATTATTTGTTGCAGATTTAAATCATAAATTTCAACAATTACCGAAGCTTCATTTTTTCCTGTTTCGCTGTCAGTCTGATATAGTTCGATTGTAGAGAAGTCACTTTTATTCTTTTTTGTGGAAATATTGATGAAGAAGTCAAATCCTGTACCTTCTTTCAATTCTTTTAATTTTGTTTTATTGGGATTTAAAGGAATTTTTCGAGGAACAAGCAATCCATTTACATCATGAATGTAGGATATGCGTTCGCCAAGGTTTTTTCTAAAGAATTCCATGGATTCGGCTGTTAAGTGATCTTTAGAGTTTTTAGGTGCGTCAATTTCGTTTAAAAGCCATTTTCCTGATGAAAAATCGACCCCAGTTTGTTTAGGTGTTAAAAAAAGAAATGTTGGCGTGCTACAAGAAGAGAAAAGGACAAAAAGTAAAATTATACTACAGATGAATTTGGTTTTTTTCATGAACGATAAGTTAATTCGTTCAAAAGTAGGAAAAGAAATCCCAATAAAAAAATCCCAAATTCCTCCCGAAGCCTCGGGATAAAATTGGAATTTGGGATTTTTTTTATTGTGTATTTTAAAAGTTCAGAATTTAAAAGCCAGAGTTGTTTTTAAAAACTTCTTGATTTACTTCGTCGATATAAGTTAAAAGCTCTTCTTTTCCAATTGATTCTGTCGATGAGGTAACAAAATAATGAGGCATTTCAGCCCAGTTGTTGGCATACATTTGTTTTTTGTATGCTGCTATGTGCGAATCAACTTTTGTTCTGCTGATTTTGTCGGCTTTGGTGAAAATAATGCAAAACGGAATTTCGCTTTCTCCCATATACGACATAAATTCAATGTCAATATTTTGAGCTTCGTGGCGAATGTCGATTAAAACAAAAGCGCATACAAGCTGTTCTCTGTTTTCAAAATAATCTGTAATAAATTGCTGAAAAACAGATTTTGTTTTTTTAGAAACTTTAGCATAACCATAACCTGGTAAATCGACTAAAAACCAATTATTATTGATTTTAAAGTGATTTATTAATTGTGTTTTTCCAGGTCTTCCTGATGTTTTTGCTAAATTTTTATGATTGGTAATCATGTTGATCAACGAAGATTTACCCACGTTTGATCGGCCAATAAATGCGTATTCCGGTAAAAATTCAGCCGGGCATTTAGAAGCATCAGAATTACTGACAATAAATTCGGCAGAAGTAATTTTCATGTTTTTTTGTTTTTAAACTTTCTTAAAAGTCGAAAGTCGAATGCTAAAATTTCTGCTCAGTAAGCCATTTTTCAAGAATCTCGTTGAATTCATCAGGATGTTCCATCATAGCGGCATGTCCACATTTGTCAATCCAATACAAAGTTGAATTAGGCAATAATTTATCAAATTCTTCGGCAACATTTGGAGGTGTTACAGAGTCGTTTTTACCCCAAATAATACAGGTTTCCACTGTCATTTTTGGTAAATCTTTAGCCATATTATGACGAATTGCACTTTTAGCAATCGTTAAAGTTTTAATCAGCTTAATACGGTCATTTGCAGTTGCGTATACTTCATCAATAAGTTCAGGAGTTGCAATTTTTGGGTCATAAAATACATCTTCAGCTTTCTTTTTGATGTATTCATAATCGCCTCTTCTTGGGTAACTGTCGCCCATTGCACTTTCATAAAGTCCAGAACTTCCGGTAATTACAAGTCCAGCAACTTTTTCAGGATATAACTTTGTGTGGTACAACGCAATGTGTCCGCCCAATGAATTTCCTAATAAAATAACTTTATCAAAACCTTTAAAGGTGATGAAGTCTTTTACGTATTTAGCAAAACTTTTCACATTAGTTTTTAAAATGCTTTGTGTGTAGATTGGCAAATCCGGGATAACAACTTTGTATCCTTTCGATGGGAAATATTGCGCTACACCATCAAAATTACTAAGGCCTCCCATTAACCCGTGTAAAATTACGATAGGAGTTCCTTCTCCAGCTTCAAAATAGCTGTATTTGCCTTCTTTTTTGTAGTGTTTGTCCATTTAATCTAATGCCAATTTCAATTTCGACAAATATAGGGTTTAATAAATAAAAATGAATTTTTGCTGCCGTTTTTTAACTAGATAATTTTTGTAGAATATCTAAGTGGTTAAAAATCAGGTTTTAGAGTGCTTTTTAAGAAAAATGGCAAATGTTAAGAAATCGGCATAATAAGCATTTTTTTAAGAAAATTAGTGCTTATTATTTTTGAATGATTAATGATATTAAGAAAACGCTAATAATAAGTTAAAGTATTGATTGTCTATTGTTTAGTTTAGGTGGTAGAAAAGTGGTTAAACTTATTAACAAAGTGGTATATTGTGGTAAAATGTGGTAATATTTTTTATATTTTTGTCCTATAACATCTTAATTGATTTTTTTGAACACAATTGTAGGGACATATGAGTGTAAAGTTGATGCTAAAGGAAGGCTAATGATGCCTGCACCTTTGAAAAAGCAATTGGCTTCCTCTCTTCAGGACGGTTTCGTTTTGAAGCGTTCCGTTTTTCAGCCGTGTTTAGAATTGTACCCAATGGAAGAATGGAACTTGATGATGCAAAAAATCAACAAGCTTAATCGTTTTGTAAAAAAGAACAATGATTTCATTCGAAGATTTACTGCTGGTGTTAAAATGGTAGAGATTGATGCGTTAGGAAGATTGCTGGTTCCAAAAGATTTGGTGGCTTTTTCAAGTATTTCTAAAGATGTTGTTTTTTCTTCTGCGGTTAATATTGTGGAAATTTGGGATAAAGATTTATACGAAAAATCAATAAGCGGCGAAGATATGGATTTTGCTGATTTAGCCGAGGAGGTAATGGGAAATATTAATGACGACGACAATGGAATATCATAATCCGGTTTTGCTTCATCCAACAGTTGATGGTTTAAATATTAAGCCAGATGGTGTGTATGTGGATGTAACCTTTGGAGGCGGTGGTCATTCAAAAGAAATTTTGAGACGCTTGGGGCCAAATGGAAAATTATTTGCTTTTGATCAAGATGAGGATGCACTCGCAAATGCACTGCCAGATGAAAGGTTTACCTTAATTAATGAAAACTTCAGATTCATAAAAAGATTTCTTCGTTTTCACGGTGTAAAAAGTGTCGACGGAATTTTAGCTGATTTAGGTGTTTCATCACATCAGTTTGATGTTCCAGAAAGAGGTTTCTCAACAAGATTTGATGCCGAACTGGATATGCGGATGAGTCAAAAAAATGATTTAAATGCTTATCGGGTGGTTAACGAATATGAAGAACAGGATTTACGTCGTGTTTTTTTTGATTATGGGGAGTTGAAGAATGCGCCGGTTTTGGCAAGAACAATTGTTGAGGCAAGACAAGGTTATCCGATCAAAACAACAGATGAATTGAAAGAGATTTTGAAAAAATATCTTCCTGAGAAAATTCGAAATAAAATATTGGCTCAAATTTATCAAGCCATTCGAATTGAGGTAAATCAGGAAATGGACGTTCTGAAAGAATTTATTGAGCAGTCATTAGAAATTTTAAATCCAGGTGGAAGATTCTCTGTAATCTCATATCATTCTTTAGAAGACAGATTGGTAAAAAGATTTATCAAAAATGGAATGTTTGAAGGAGAGCCAGAACGCGATTTTTACGGAAATTTTTCAGTTCCGTTTAAAACTATCGGAAAATTAATTGTTCCTGATGAAGCTGAGATTAAAATCAACAATAGAGCAAGAAGCGCAAAATTGAGAATTGCAGAGAAGATATAATATTAAGGTAGAAAAATGAAAAGTGGAGTATTTGGCATATTAAAAGCAAGATTCTTGATCAATGATGACGCAATTAAAAATTGGCGATTCATTGTTTTTATCATTTTGCTTGCCATTTTGATGATTGCCAATACACAGCGATACGAACAAAAGGTTTTTGAAATTGCAAAACTAAATAATGAAGTAAAAGAATTAAGATCAGAATTTGTAGATCGACGTTCAGAATTGATGAAATTAAAAATGGAATCAACGATTTCGGACAAAATGCTTGAAAAGCAGATTTTTCCATCAACGGTTCCTCCAATAAAAATAGAAGTTAAAAAAGAAGAAGAAAAAAGTTTCTTTAAAAGAATATGGCAGTAGACGATAAACATATATCCTACAGAATTTACCTCGTAGCAGTTTTCATCTTTATGATGGCAATTGCTATTGTCGTTAAATTAACCAATATTCAATGGGTTGAAGGAGATTACTATAGAAAACTGGCGAAACAGCGTACGGTTCGAAATTTTGTAATTCCGGCAAACAAAGGAAATATTTACTCGGCTGACGGAAGTTTGTTGGCAACATCAATCCCGAATTATGAAATTCGTTTTGATGCTAAAGCGCCAAAAACTGAAACTTTTGAGAAGCATGTAAAAGCATTATCAGATTCATTGGCGACTGTTTTGGATAGACCTGCAGGATATTACGAACAGGAATTAAGAAAAGCCAGAGCAAATAAAAATCGTTATTATTTGATTGCCCGTAATTTAAGTTATACGGATTATGTGAAAATTAAAGGTTTTCCATTATTTAGTTTAGGTGCTTTTAAAGGCGGAATCATAATTGAACAAGAGACCGTTAGAAAACATCCGATAGGGAAGATTGCTGAAAGAACCATTGGTTACGACCGAATTGATCCAGCAACAGGAATTGAAGTTGGAAAAGGAATTGAATGGGCTTTTAAAAGTTATTTGAACGGAAAAGACGGAAAAATTCTAAAACAAAAAATTGCAAAAGGCCAGTGGAAACCAATTCGTGATGTAAACGAAGTAGATCCTATTGATGGTTACGATGTGATTTCGACAATTGATGTTTTTATTCAGGATATTGCACATCATGCTTTATTGAAACAACTTCAAGAATATGAAGCAGATCACGGCTGTGTGGTGGTAATGGAAACTGAAACGGGTTATGTAAAAGCGATTTCAAATTTAGGAAGACAGGAAGACGGGTCTTATATTGAAACTACAAATTATGCTGTAGCAGAGTCTCACGAACCAGGATCGACTTTTAAATTGGTCGATTTAATGTCGATTCTAGAAGATAAAGTGGCCGATACAAGCACTGTTTATGATAGTCACGATGGTGTGGTTAAATATTATGGAAGATCTGTACGTGATTCGCATAAAGGGGGTTACGGAAAAGTTTCCTTAGCTCGCGGATTTGAACTTTCGTCAAATACGGTAATGGTTCAGGCAGTTTATGATAATTATAAAAGCAATCCGTCAAAATTTGTAGATCATATTAAAAGTTTTGGTTTAGATAAACCTTTAGGATTGCATTTTAAAGGAGAAGGAAGGCCAATTATTCCACATCCTGGAGATAAAAGCTGGTCAGGAATTTCACTTCCGTGGATGGCTTTTGGATACTCGGTTTCAGTTACTCCAATGCAGACCTTAGCTTTTTATAATTCGGTGGCGAATAATGGGGTAATGGTAAAACCACAGTTTGTTTCGGAAATAAAGGAATGGAATAAAACGATTAAAAAGTTTGATACAGAAGTAATTAATCCAAAGGTTTGTTCGCCTGAAACGCTTAAAAAAGTAAAAGCAGTTTTGCAAAATGTGGTAAAAAAAGGAACTGCGTCTAAGTTGTATTCGAAAGATTTTCCAATGGCAGGAAAAACAGGAACAGCTATGGTGAATTATGGTAAAGCGGGAAGAGAAGGAATGTATTATGCGTCTTCTTTTGTTGGGTATTTTCCAGCAGATCATCCAAAATATTCTTGTATTGTAGTGGTTCATAAACCTAATACATCAAAAAATAATTATTACGGAGCAGACGTTGCGGGTCCAGTTTTTAAAAGAATTGCCCAAAAAATATTTACAGATGCGCCTTCAACAAATAAAATAAAGCAGCTGGATTCTAAAATTCCAAAACAGGAAATCAGTTATGCTAAGTTTGAAAAAGTATCAAATACAAAAACAAGTGTAATTCCGAATTTAAAAGGAATGCCAGGAATGGATGCAATTGCTTTACTTGAAAATTTAGGTTTAAAAGTAAAAGTAAACGGAGTAGGAAAAGTGAAGAATCAATCGATTCAAGCTGGTCAAAATATTAGTAGAAACGCAATTATAGTATTAGAATTATCGTGAAAATACTGAAAGACATATTATATAAAGTAGCAATCGAGTCGGTAACAGGTTCGACAGAAATTGACATTCAAAAAATTGAATTTGATTCTCGTAAAGTAGAATCAGGTGATATTTTTGTTGCCATTCGCGGTTCACTTTCTGATGGACATGATTACATTCAAAAAGCAATTGAACTTGGTGCTATTGCAGTTATTTGTGATACTTTGCCTTCAACTATTGAAAAAGGGATTACTTATATTCAGGTACAAGATACGAATGCAGCTTTGGCTTTTATTGCTGCAAATTATTTCGGAAATCCATCTGAAAAATTAAAATTAGTTGGAGTAACGGGAACAAACGGTAAAACTACAATCGCATCATTGTTGTTTCAATTGTTTAAAAAAGCAGGTTTTAAAGTTGGGTTATTATCAACTGTAAAAATTATGGTTGACGAAACAGAATATCCTGCAACGCATACAACACCAGATTCTATTACGATTAATCATTATTTAAATGAAATGATCGAAGCTGGGGTAACGCATTGTTTTATGGAAGTGAGTTCACACGGAATTCATCAAAAAAGAACAGAGGCATTACATTTTGTTGGCGGTATTTTTACGAATTTGTCGCACGACCATTTAGATTATCATCCAACTTTTGCAGAATATAGAAATGTAAAAAAATCGTTCTTTGATTCATTGCCAAAAACGGCTTTCGTTTTATCAAACATTGATGATAAAAACGGAACTGTAATGTTGCAAAATACGGTTGCAAGAAAGTTTACATATGCCTTGAAATCGTATGCCGATTTTAAAGCAACAATTTTAGAAAGCCAATTGTCTGGTTTACTGCTAAAAGTAAATGATAATGAAGTTTGGGTAAAATTGATTGGAACATTTAATGCATACAATGTTTTAGCAATTTATGGAACTGCAATTGAATTAGGAATGGATAGTCTTGAAGCGTTACGCTTACTGTCTGATTTAGAAAGTGTTTCGGGACGTTTTCAATATATTGTTTCAGAAGGAAACATTACAGCAATCGTCGATTATGCACACACGCCAGATGCTTTAGATAATGTTTTAAAAACGATCAATGATATCCGTACAAAAAACGAACAATTGATTACAGTTGTAGGTTGTGGCGGAAATAGAGATAAAACGAAAAGACCAATTATGGCAAAAATTGCTTCAGACTTGAGTGACAAAGCAATTTTAACTTCCGATAATCCAAGAAACGAAGATCCAGAAGTGATTTTAGACGAAATGGAAAAAGGAGTTGAAGCTCATAATTACAAAAGAATATTAAGAATTACAGACAGAAAACAAGCTATAAAAACGGCTTGTCAATTGGCTCAGCCAAATGATATTATTCTTATTGCAGGAAAAGGACATGAGACGTATCAAGAAATAAACGGTGTTCGCCATCATTTTGATGATATGGAAACTGTAAAAGAAATTTTAGATCAATTAAAAAAATAAAGTTTAACCGGTGAATTGATTATTCGTTTAATCGGATAATTATTAAATCAAAAACAAACGAATAAACAAATCAACGATTAACCAAATAAACCAATATATATGCTATACTATTTATTTGAATATTTAGACAAAACATTAGATGTGCCAGGAACGGGAGTTTTTCAGTACATCACTTTTAGATCAGCTTTAGCATTAATGCTTTCGTTGCTTTTATCAACGATTTATGGAAAACGAATCATTAACTTTTTGCGTAATCAACAAGTTGGTGAAACAGTTCGTGAGCTAGGTCTTCAAGGTCAAAATGAAAAAGCAGGAACGCCAACAATGGGTGGACTGATTATCATTTTTGCAACACTTGTGCCTGTTTTGTTGTTTGCTCGTTTGCATAATATTTACATCGTATTGCTTATTGTAACTACACTTTGGATGGGGACAATTGGTTTTATTGATGATTATATCAAAATATTCAAAAAAGATAAAGAAGGGCTTAAAGGAATTTTCAAAGTAATTGGTCAAGTTGGTTTGGGAGTAATCGTGGGTGCTGTTCTTTATTTTAATCCTGCAGTAACTGTTCGTACAGATACTGGAAGAACAGATGTTTTTAAAACATCTACTAATACAACAGTGGTTTTACCGGCACCGGTGGAAGAAAAATCAACGGCAACGACTATTCCTTTCGTAAAAAACAATGAATTTGATTATGCTGAATTATTAGCTTGGACAGGCGAAGGTTATGAAAAATGGGCTTGGTTAATTTTTATTCCGGTTGTAATTTTTATTATCACAGCGGTTTCTAACGGAGCAAATTTAACTGATGGAATTGATGGTCTTGCGGCCGGAACCTCTGCGGTCTCCGTACTCGCGCTCGGGATATTTACATTTGTTTCGGGAAATATTATTTTTTCCAATTATTTGAATATTATGTACATCCCAAATTCGGGAGAAATGACGGTCTTTATATCAGCATTTGTAGGAGCATTGATTGGTTTTCTTTGGTACAATTCTTATCCTGCATCTGTTTTTATGGGAGACACGGGAAGTTTGACGATTGGTGGAATCATTGCAGTTTTAGCAATTGCCGTTCGTAAAGAGTTATTGATTCCGTTATTGTGTGGAATCTTTTTAGTAGAGAATTTTTCAGTGGTACTGCAAGTGAGTTATTTCAAATTCACTAAAAAACGATACGGTGAGGGAAGAAGAATTTTCTTGATGTCTCCGTTACATCATCACTACCAGAAAAAAGGATATCACGAAAGTAAAATTGTGACCCGTTTCTGGATTGTTGCCATCATGTTAGCCATATTATCAATCGTTACTTTAAAATTAAGATAGATGAGGCTGGTAGTTTTAGGAGGAGGAGAAAGTGGTGTTGGAACCGCTATTCTGGGGAAGAAAAAAGGATACGAAGTTTTTGTGTCTGATTTTGGAAAGATTAAAGAGAGTTACAAAGAAGTTCTTATCATTAATAAAATTGCCTGGGAAGAAGAACAGCACACTGAAGATCTTATTCTGAATGCCGATGTGGTGATGAAAAGTCCTGGAATTCCTGAAAAATCTCCGATTGTAAAAAAATTAATTGCTGCTGGAGTAAAGGTGATTTCAGAAATTGAATTTGCAAAACCATATACAGAAGCACTGACAATTGGAATTACAGGAAGTAATGGTAAAACAACAACAACAATGTTGACTTTTCATTTACTGAAATCAGCTGGTTTGAATGTTGGATTGGGAGGTAACATAGGAAAAAGCTTTGCCTGGCAAGTGGCCGAAAATAAGTTTGATGCATACGTTCTTGAATTAAGCAGTTTTCAGTTAGACGGAATCATAGATTATAGACCAGATATTGCCATAATTACGAATATTAGCCCGGATCACTTAGATAGATATGAGTATAAATATCAAAATTATATCGATTCGAAATTCAGGATAACAATGAATCAGACCGAAACGGATTACTTGATTTATGATGCAGACGATGAAGCAAGTGCAGAATGGTTAAAAAATAATACAACGAAAGCAAAATTAATTCCTTTCTCATTAACAAAAAGTTTTGCAGAGGGGGCTTCTATAAATAACAACAAAATGGAAATAAAGATCAACCAAGAAGAGTTTACAATGGACACGGAACACATTGCGTTAGAAGGAAAACATAATATGAAAAACGCAATGGCAGCAAGCTCTGTAGCAAAATTGATGCAAATTAGAAATGCAACAATTCGTGAAAGTTTATCTAATTTCCAAGGTGTAGAACATCGTTTAGAAAAAGTATTAAAAATACAAAACGTACAATATATCAACGATTCAAAAGCAACAAATGTAAATGCAACTTTCTTTGCTTTAGACAGTATGAATGTGCCAACAGTTTGGATTGTTGGAGGTGTTGATAAAGGAAATGATTACAACGAATTAATGTCATTAGTTCGTGAGAAAGTAAAAGCAATTATCTGCTTAGGAATCGATAACCGTAAAATTATTGATGCTTTTGGGAACGTTGTTGATATTATGGTTGAAGTGAACAATATGAACGATGCGGTAAAAACTGCTCAAAGATTAACAGAAAAAGGTGATGCTGTTTTATTGTCTCCAGCTTGCGCAAGTTTCGATTTATTCGAAAACTACGAAGACAGAGGAAAACAATTTAAACAAGCAGTACATAATTTGTAAAAATAGTTTAAGGTTTCAAGTTTCACATTAGGAGAAATTTGAAACTTGAAACAAGAAAAACCTGAAACTAAGCACTATGAAAGAATTGGTTAACAAATTAAAAGGAGATAGAGTAATATGGTCATTCGTGGCTTTATTAGCGCTGTTTTCGTTTATGCCTGTTTTTAGTGCGAGTAGTAATTTGGCATACATTGGTCATGGAACGGGGAATACATTGGGGTATTTGGTGAAACATTTGGCTCACATTTGTATTGGATTCCTGATTATTTATTGGGTGCACAAAGTACCATATCATTATTTTAGAGCGATTTCAAAAATTGCTTTGCCTATTGTTTGGTTCTTGTTGCTTTATACATTATTGAAAGGAACTGTTATTGCAGGAGCAAATGCAAGCCGTTGGATTCAGGTACCGTTTATCGGAATTACATTTCAGACTTCGACTTTGGCTTCCATTGTTTTGTTCATATTTGTGGCTCGTTATTTGTCAAAAAAGAAAGAGGAGAACGAACCTTTTCAAGTGTCATTTATACAGCTTTGGATTCCGGTATTTATTACGCTGGCATTGATTTTGCCTGCAAACTTTTCTACCACTGCATTGATTTTTGCAATGGTTTTAATGCTTACGTTCATTGGAAAATATCCATTAAAATATATTGGAATTATTATAGGTTCAGGACTTGTTATGCTGACGTTCTTCCTTTTGGTAGCGAAAGCCTTTCCTGATTCTAGATTTTTCAGCAGGGTTTCAACTTGGGAAAGTCGTATTATGAACTTTACCACAGATAAACCTGATGAGGATGATTATCAGATTGAGAAAGCAAAAATTGCAATCGCATCTGGAAGACTTGGAGGACTCGGGCCAGGAAAAAGTGTTCAGAAAAACTTTTTACCACAATCTTCTTCCGATTTTATTTATGCAATTGTAGTCGAAGAATATGGTTTAGTTGGAGGTGTGGCAATATTAATTTTGTATTTATTGCTTTTGTTTCGATTTGTTATCGCATCACACAAAGCCAATACGTTATTCGGGAAATTAGTCGTCGTCGGACTCGGATTTCCAATGATATTTCAGGCGATGATTAATATGGCGGTTGCTGTAGAATTGTTGCCAGTAACAGGACAAACGCTTCCGCTGATAAGTTCAGGAGGAAGTTCAATCTGGATGACGTGTTTAGGTCTTGGAATTATCATCAGTGTGACTAAAAAAGAAGAAGAAATCGCTGAGGAAAAAGAAGAGAAAGAAAGACGAAAAGAAGCGCTTCAAAGATTAATTGATAAAGAATTAGCAGAAGAAGATTTACCTGCTGACGAACTTTACGAAGAAGAAGCAATGTATTCAATCGAAGATAATTCCAAAAATCCGATGAATGCAGTTTTGAACAGATAAGATTAAAATATAAAGATTTTTTAAAAAGTTGTAATTCTTAGAAAGATGACAAAGTATAAATTCATACTTAGCGGAGGAGGAACAGGAGGGCATATTTATCCTGCAATTGCGATTGCAAATGAATTAAAATTACAATTTCCTGATGCTGAATTTCTTTTTGTAGGTGCCAAAGATAAAATGGAAATGCAAAAAGTGCCTCAGGCAGGTTATGAAATAAAAGGTCTTTGGATTGCAGGTTTACAACGAAAATTGACTTTACAGAATATGATGTTTCCATTAAAGTTGGCAACAAGTTTATTAGAGTCAAGAAGAATTATCAAGCAGTTTAAGCCAAATGTAGTTATTGGAACAGGAGGTTTTGCCAGCGGACCATTATTGCAGGCGGCAGGCGGTGCGGGAATTCCAACTGTTATTCAGGAACAGAATTCTTTTCCAGGAATAACAAATAAATTATTGAGCAAAAAAGCAAATGCAATTTGCGTCGCGTATCAAAATTTAGAACGATTTTTTCCAAAAGAAAAAATTGTGTTGACTGGAAATCCAGTTCGTCAGGATTTGATTGATATTGAAAGCAAGCGAGATGAAGCAATTGCGTTTTATGGTTTAGATCCGAATAAAAAAACGTTATTGGTTTTAGGCGGAAGTTTAGGCGCACGAAGAATCAATCAGTTAATTGAAAAAGAATTACAAAATTTTCTTTCGCAAGATGTTCAGGTAATCTGGCAATGCGGAAAGTTATATTTTGAGGATTATAAAAAGTACAATCAGCCAAATGTAAAAGTGGTTGATTTTATTGAAAGAATGGATTTTGTTTACGCAGCTGCCGATGTGATTATTTCACGTGCTGGAGCATCATCAGTATCGGAATTATGTATTGTTGGGAAACCAGTAATTTTTATTCCGTCGCCAAATGTTGCTGAAGATCATCAAACAAAAAATGCGCAAGCAATTGTTGATGCTAAAGGTGCCATTTTATTGAAAGAATCAGAATTAGACAATGAATTTAGTATTGTTTTTGAAGCGCTTCTGAAAGATGAAGGAAAACAAAAACAATTAAGCTCAAACATAAAAAAACTGGCAATGCCAAAAGCGACACAAGATATTGTAGCTGAAATTGTGAAGTTAATTCGTTAAGCTATAAGCAGTAAGCTATAGGCTGTAAGCTTTAAACTTGTTGCTTAAAGAAAAAGAATAAAATAATAAAGACAAGGGTAGAAAAGGCCTAAAGCTTAAAGCTTATTGCTTAAAGCGAAAAAAAAGCAAATAAGAAATGAATTTAAATCAAATACAAAACGTTTATTTTATTGGTATTGGAGGCATCGGAATGAGTGCTCTGGCCCGCTATTTCAAATATATCGGGAAACAGGTTTCAGGTTACGATAAAACGCCATCAATGCTGACAAGTGAATTAATTGAAAGTGGTATTGATATTCATTTTGAAGATAATATCAATTTGATTCCGACTGATTATCATGTTGAGAATACGCTGGTGATTTTTACGCCAGCTGTTCCAAAATCGCATTCAGAGTGGAATTATTTTATTGAAAGAAATTACGAAATTAAAAAGCGTGCAGAGGTTTTAGGGATTATCACCAAAGACACTTTTAGTTTTGCAGTTGCTGGAACACACGGTAAGACAACAACATCAAGTATTCTTGGACATATTTTATATGAAAGTGGAGCAGATGTTACGGCATTTGTTGGTGGAATTGTAGAAAACTATAATTCAAATTTAATTGGAACTGGGAAAACAGTTACAGTTGTTGAGGCTGATGAATTCGACAGATCGTTCTTGCATTTGCATCCAAATATTGCGTGTGTAACTTCAATGGATGCAGATCATTTGGATATTTATGGAACAAGTGATGCAATCGAGGCTTCGTTTGTTGAATTTGCTTCAAAAGTAGAAGATAAAAACAATCTTTTTATAACCAAAGAATTGCCTTTAGAAGGAGTTCAGTGCGCTATAAATGAAGATGCAGTTTATAAGGTTTATAATGTTCGAATTGAAGACGGAAGTTATGTTTTTGATGTGCAAACGCCATCTGAAATTATGAAAGATCTTCATTTTGGATTGCCTGGAAAACATAATTTAATGAATGGATTAATGGCTATTGCGATGGCAAAAACTTTCGGCACCCCGACCGAGTCTATTGCAAAAGCCATTGCTTCATTCAGAGGAATCAGAAGACGTTTTTCTTATCAAATTAAATCAGATAAGTTAGTTTATATAGATGATTATGCACATCATCCAACGGAAATAAATGCTGTTCATCAGGCAGTTAGGGAATTGTATCCAGGAAAGAAAGTGTTGGCGATTTTTCAGCCTCATTTATTCAGTCGAACAAAAGATTTCGTTGAGGGATTCGCAGAAAGCCTTTCACAATTTGATGAAGTATTTTTAATGGATATTTACCCAGCGCGTGAATTGCCGATGGAAGGGGTTACATCAGAATGGCTGTTGGGGAAAATGACAAATTCGAACAAAAAAATTGTTGCAAAAAATGATTTATTAGCGCAAATCAAAGCCAGTGATGCGCCAATAATTGTGACAATTGGAGCTGGAGATATTGGAGAAATGGTTCCGTCAATCAAAAAAATGCTAAATGAAAATATTTAATTGGACAAATATTCGATTAGTACTCATTTTAGGGCTTGTACTTTTTCTATATTCTTTCGCTCAGCATCGAAATGGAGATAGAAAATTGAAAAAATCTATGGTTGTTTTTGTAGGAGAAAATGCGCTTTTTGTAAAGGCTGAAACGGTTAATAAATTGTTGATAGAAAATAAAAGAGACGCTTCCAGTATTAGAAAAGATGAACTAGATTTGAATAAGATAGAAAAAACCCTTGATACGCAAGACATGATTGAGAAGTCAGATGTTTTTGTAAGTATCGACGGAGTTCTAAAAGCGGTAGTAAAACAGAAGACACCAATAGCGCGAGTTTATGATGGTGATCAATCTTTTTATATTGACTACGAGGGGAATAAAATGCCTTTGTCAGACAATTTTACAGCGCGAGTTCCTCTTGTTTCGGGGGCGATAAATGAAAAAAATAACGAAGATTTAGCTGCTTTATTTCGCACAATTTATGACGATGCGTTTTTGAAAAAAAACATCATTGCGATACAAATTATGCCTAATGGCAGCCTAAAAATGTTTAATCGAAACTATGATTACTTCATAGATTTTGGCAGAACGATGAATGTTGATAAAAAATTTAGAAACTATAAAGCGTTTTTTCAAAAAGCAGTTTTAGATAGTTCGTTATACAAATACAATAAAATTGACCTTAGGTTTACGGAACAAGTAGTTTGCACAAAATAATAGAAAATGGAAAAAGATAACATTGCAGTAGGTCTAGATATTGGAACGACAAAGATAGTTGCCATGATAGGCAAGAAAAATGAGTATGGCAAATTGGAAATTTTGGGTATTGGGAAATCCAAAAGTCTGGGTGTTGCGAGAGGAGTTGTAAACAACATTACGCAAACTATTCAGTCAATTCAGCAAGCAATACTTGAAGCAGAAAACAATTCAGGTTATAAAATTAAAGATGTTGTTGTTGGTATCGCCGGACAACACATTAGAAGTATACAGCATACAGATTACATTAGCCGTAGTAATCCTGAAGAGGTTATTGGCGAAAAAGATATTCAGCTTTTAATTGATCAGGTAAATAAATTGGCAATGTTGCCGGGTGAAGAAATTATTCACGTTTTACCACAGGAATTTAAAATTGACGGACAATCTGAGATTAAAGAGCCAATCGGAATGTACGGTGGAAGATTAGAATCTAGTTTTCACGTTGTAGTTGGTCAGGCTTCTTCAATCAGAAATGTTGGAAGATGTATTCAGAGTTCAGGAATTGAACTTTCAGGATTGACATTAGAGCCATTAGCTTCGGCAGATGCAGTTTTAAGTCAAGAAGAAAAAGAAGCAGGTGTAGCTTTGATAGACATCGGAGGTGGAACAACAGATTTAGCCATTTTTAAAGATGGAATTATTCGTCATACTGCAGTAATCCCTTTTGGAGGAAATGTAATTACTGACGATATAAAAGAAGGTTGTTCGATTATCGAAAAACAAGCAGAGCTTTTAAAAATAAAATTCGGATCAGCTTGGCCGGGAGAAAATAAAGACAACGAAATTGTTTCTATTCCAGGTTTAAGAGGAAGAGAGCCAAAAGAGATTTCACTTAAAAATTTATCAAAAATCATCCATGCGCGTGTTGTGGAAATTATTGAACAGGTTTTTGCAGAAATTAAGGCTTACGGACACGAAGATCCTCGCAAAAAATTAATTGCAGGAATTGTTCTTACAGGTGGTGGAGCTCAACTAAAACACATTAAACAATTAGTAGAGTATATTACTGGTATGGATACCAGAATTGGATATCCAAATGAGCATTTAGCTGGAAATTCAAGCGAAGAAATTTCGAGCCCATTGTTTGCAACAGCGGTAGGTTTAGTGATGAACAGCATCGAAAACAGTACACAAAGTGCTGTTCGAATGGAAATTGTAAATGAACAGTCAAAAGTAGTTTACAGAAACGCTCCAGCGCAGCAACAACAACCTATTCAGCAACGATACGAAGTAGAAGAAAACTACGTTGAAAGAGTAGAAACTATTGAAGAACCAAGAGAGACAAGAACAAATAAAGTAGAAGCAGAATCTACAGAAACCAAAATTAGGAGATCATTTTTTGACAGATACGTCGATAAAATCAAAGATTTTTTAGACAACGCTGAATAAATATAAGCCGAATAGAGATAATAAAGAGAAGGATTACTTTCTGGCCCCAAGTCACGAAGTAAAAAATGTACTAAATAAGAATTAAAAACCAAAAAGATGATGAGCAACTCAGAATTTGGAAGCATTTCATTTGATTTACCAAAAAACCAATCAAATGTAATCAAAGTAATAGGTGTAGGTGGAGGAGGTAGCAACGCTATCAACCATATGTTTAAACAAGGTATTAAAGGCGTTGATTTCATCGTTTGTAATACCGATTCACAAGCACTGCAAAACAGTTCGGTGCCTAACAAAATTCAGTTAGGTATGAATTTGACAGAAGGTCTTGGAGCAGGAGCAAATCCTGACGTAGGACAGCAGTCTGCTATTGAAAGTATTGCCGATATTGAAAAAATGTTAGACCGTGGTACTAAGATGGTATTTATTACCGCTGGTATGGGTGGTGGTACTGGTACAGGTGCTGCTCCGGTTATCGCGCAATTAGCAAAAGAAAGAGAAATTCTAACAGTTGGTATCGTGACGATTCCGTTTCAGTTTGAAGGGAAAGTACGTCAGGAACAAGCACTTTTAGGAATCGAAAAATTACGTAAACAAGTTGACTCGTTGATCGTAATTAATAATAATAAATTAAGAGAAGTTTACGGAAATTTGGGTTTCAAAGCCGGATTCTCTAAAGCAGATGAAGTTTTGGCAACTGCCTCTAGAGGTATTGCTGAAGTAATTACACACCACTATACTCAAAATATCGATTTACGCGATGCTAAAACAGTTTTAGCAAACAGCGGAACGGCTATTATGGGATCTGCGGTGTCAGAAGGAGAAAACAGAGCTAAAGATGCGATTGTATCAGCATTAGATTCTCCGTTGTTAAATGACAATAAGATTACAGGTGCCAAAAACGTATTGTTGCTTATCGTTTCTGGATCTAATGAAATAACGCTTGACGAAATCGGAGAAATCAACGATCACATACAAGCAGAAGCAGGTTACAACGCAAATATTATCATGGGAGTTGGTGAAGACGAAACTCTTGGTGAAGCTATTGCTGTAACTATTATTGCTACTGGTTTTGATGTTGAACAACAAAACGAAATCGTTAATACGGAGCCAAAGAAAATCATTCACACGTTAGA
The DNA here is from genome assembly GCF_030929605.1 of Flavobacterium sp. LHD-80. GTDB lineage: Bacteria > Bacteroidota > Bacteroidia > Flavobacteriales > Flavobacteriaceae > Flavobacterium. The sequence goes on along the minus strand of NZ_JAVFVS010000012.1, from coordinate 247,008 downwards.
AGACGAGCAAAGAAGTGTTCATAATTTAACGAATAGACCACTTACTTCTTTTGATTTAAATGCTGAAACACCTACTGCAAAATCTGAGGATAAAGTTGTTTTTGAATTAATGGAAGATACGGTTGCTCCCGTAGCGCAAACTCCAGTTGCTCCGGTAACACCTCCAACAATCAATCAAGAAGAGTTGGTTGTGATGTCTGAGTTTATTAAAAATCTTGATGTGACGTTTGAAATTGTTTCTCCAATAACAGATATCGATTTTAAAATCTCAACTCCAGAAGTACAGGCTTTTCAAGAAGTGAAGCCAGTGCAGCAAAGAACTTTTGAAAAAGAAGAACAAACTACTTTTTCATTTGATTTGCCACTTTTTAGATCAGAACCAGAGGTTAAAAAAGAACCAGTTGCTGAACAGGAAACTAAAATCATGTTTGAATTAACAAACGAAACTCGTAATATTAAAGTAAACGACCCGGTTTCATTTGTTCCGGTAACTGAACTTTCTGATAACGGAATTATCAAGTATTCGTTAGAAGAATATATGGAAGTGGAGAATGATTTGATGGCTTCAAAACCAGTTGAAAAAGTGGTTGAAGATGTTGTTCCTGAAGAATTAAATATTCAGTTGAAACCAAGAGTTGATTTTGCAAGTCAGCCTGATTTTACAACAACTGCAGAGGTTTCTCCTATGGAATTGACAATTGAAGAAACACTTCGTTTAAGAGCTGAAGAAAGAAGAAAGAAACTAAAAGAATTTAATTATAAATTCCACAATAATGTTTCAAGAATTGATGAGTTGGAAAAAGAGCCTGCTTACAAAAGATTAGGAATTGATTTGTCTAATTCTCAGTCAAACAATACTAATTCTAGAATTTCAGTTGGAACAGACAGCAATAATGATTTGCAATTGCGTTCAAATAATTCATTTTTGCACGACAACGTAGATTAATTTTAAAATCATAATATTAGGATAGCCCGAAAATTGGATTTAATTTTCGGGTTATTTTTTTTATCTTCGCACTGAATTTAGAAATTTGACTTCCTAAATAGGTTTTTAAAGTGAATCTTATTGTCAGTTCGAGCCCTTCGGCTTCGCTCAGGATAAACTAGTCGAGAACAAATTCCAAATTAATATATCAATTAATAGGCATTTGCTTATTTTAAATAAAACATAAACATGAGTTTACAAACACAAATCATGGACGAGATTAAAACGGCCATGAAAGCAAAAGATACAGTAGCTTTAGAAGCTTTGAGAGCAGTTAAGTCGGAATTATTATTAGCTTCAACAGCTTCAGGATCTAAAGAAGAGTTATCAGAAGATGAAGAAATTAAATTGCTTCAGAGATTGGTTAAAACTCGTAAAGAAAGCGCAAGAATTTTTACAGAACAAAACCGTCCTGACTTAGCTGAACCAGAATTGGCTCAAGTAGCGGTAATCGAGAAGTTTTTACCTGCTCAATTAAGTGAAGAAGAAGTAGAAGCTGTAATTGCAAAAATTATTGCAGAAACAGGAGCTTCTGGAATTGCTTCAATGGGTAAAGTTATGGGATTAGCATCTGCTCAATTAGGCGGAACTGCTGAAGGAAAAACCATTTCTACAATTGTGAAGAAATTACTTTCGTAAATATAATTTTAGATTTCAGAGTTCAGATTTTAGATTGAATTTGAACTCTAAAATCTGAACTCTAAAATAAAATTGACCTCGTAGTTCAACTGGATAGAATATCAGATTTCGGCTCTGAGGGTTGGGGGTTCGAACCCCTCCGGGGTCACTAAAAAAGTAAAGCCTGAGAATATAGATTCTCAGGCTTTTTTTTGGGGTTATTTTATCGGTCTTTCAATCTGTTATAATCATGATTTAAAAATTAAGAGCACATACTCAAAAAATGCGTTTAGTTTGGGAAATATTTAATTAGCTTGATAAAATAATTTTGTAGTATTTTTACTATCTTTGCATGTTGTAAAAGTGTTATTTTTGTATTCTAATATATTTATTGTTAATGTTGTATAAATTAACTATAGGTTATTTCTTTCTTTTTAAACGGACACTTTTTGTGTTTTTTAATAATTACTACTCATCTAAAATAAAATGGCAAAGATTCTTTTAAATATGATTGTTAAAAATGAGGCGAAAATTATTTCGCGTCTGCTTAATTCAGTAGAAACTACTATAGATGCCTTGGTGATTTGCGATACAGGTTCTTCAGACAATACTGTTGAAATAATTGAAGATTGGGCAAAATCCAAAGGAATTCTTTATAAAGTAGTCCAAGATCAATGGGTAAATTTTGGGTTTAATAGAACAAATGCTGTTTATTATGCAAAAGAGTATCTAATAAATACGGATAATAAGCTGGAAGATTGGTATTTGTTATTTTTAGATGCTGATATGCAATTAATGGTAGATTCATTGTTTGATAAAAACAAATTAAATCATCCAGCTTATAGTATTATGCAGTGTCATGATAATAGTTTTGAGTATTCTAACGTTCGTTTGGTGCGAGCTGATGTTGAAATGAAATACATGGCTCCTACACATGAATATTTATATATTGGCGACTTGCAAGATACTATTTTGAGCTCATTAAAGATTAATGATATTGGTGACGGAGGGGCTAAAGTTGATAAATATGAAAGGGACATAAAACTTTTAAAAGAGGCTCTTAAAACAGAACCAGAGAATCCAAGATATTTATTTTACTTAGCTAATTCTTATTATGATATTGGCGATTATAACACTGCAAAGCAATGGTATGAAGCTAGATACAATGTTATTGGATGGGAGGAAGAGCGTTGGTATGCTAAATACAAATGGGGGGCAAGTTTATTGAAATTGTCTTCTGTTGTAGATGCCGAAAAAATTCTTTTAGAAGCCTTTCAAGAACGCCCATGGCGGGCAGAGCCGGTCTTTGCTTTGGCGCAATATTATCATGAAAAAAATGATCACGTTAGGGCTTATATGTATGCATCATTGGCTATAAAAGTAGAGTCAACAAAAGAAGATAAATTATTTATAGATAAAAATGCAAATGGAGGAAATGGCCCGATTGAAATTGTTAGTGTCCATGCCTATTATATTGGTTTTTTTGCCGAAGGGTTATATTGCACACAGAAATTAATTTCTGCTTATCCAAATGTTGAACAATATAAAAAAAATCTGCAATTCTATATAAAGCCTTGATGCATTTTTGCCAGTAAATAATTTAATCATTCAAAGTTTTGTCGCTCTAGCAAGAATTGCTTTTTAAAGGAATTTAATGTTCTAGTGCTATTGATTTTTAGAGCTTACAGGTATTTCTTAAACGTAAAAACACCACTCAAAATTTGATTTCTGAGTGGTGATTAATTTAAAAATTTACTTTGTTTTGTAAATCTCTCAACCTTTAATTATTGCTTTTTTAGGCGATTTTTATTTTAAACGTTTAACAGAGAAAAAAGATATTGGACCATTTCCTGTACCTCCAGTACTAAAAGCTCTAACTGTTAGAGTTCCAACATTATTTGCACAACCAAAAGAGTAAGTATGAGAAGGATCCATAACAATTGAAGTTATAAGTGTGAAAGTGTATGCGTTAGTACCTATACCATCATTAACTCTCGCTACCCATTGACCGGTATTATTATCTACAATACCAATTACAGGGTTCCCTGTTGTTGTTCCGAAAAGCTGAACATTTATTGTAACCAGATACGTACCTACATCAGCAACACTGAATTGATTCGTGCTTGAATTTCCAATAAACTTATTTTTATTATCAATAATTACATTGTTTATGTTTCCAATTTTTATAATACCGCTTCCAGAAGTAACAAAGTCAGATGACATCATTGCGGTTATTTCTTGTGCTACTTCAAGTTTTCCATCTATGGCAATTACTGTTCCTACTTCATTTGGTACAATGTTTATAACAGGAAAAGCTCCTTTTTTTAGTGTACCATCATTAGCAACTACTATTGGTGCATCATTATTATCAGTACTACTAATTAAACCTGATAGAGCAAGGGTATTTGTTGAGCTGGTTTGAATAGTGGTTGAATGGTTTAACGCACCGCCTAATTGTGTATAACCATTATTTTGCGATAGCCCGTTATTGGCCAATGGGCTAATGGTTAGTTTTTCTCCGTTTTGGGTAACAACCGTTTTTGTTTGTGCCATCATAAATCCACTCTGGATTAATAATAACATGCAGGTAATTTTTCTCATTTTAAATTATTTTAACTATTTATGATTTTTAAAGTCTTATATATGAGACAGAAAAGATATTTTGTACCTCTTTTTTCTCTCATAAAAACAAATGCAAAATTAAATGTGTCTTGCAGAAGCTTTTACCTTTAAAAGTTCTAGTTGTGATAAATTAAGACAAGAAAAAAGTTTGTGTCTTTTCTATTGTTTTTGCTTGGTATTAAAAGAGTCAATATTTATTATTGACTCTTTTAAGTTTTAATGCTGTGAGTATCGATAATTAATTGTCTTATGATATGATACCTTATTAATTGTTTTTATTTTTTTTGCTATGGCGCCATTATAGGTCTGTCTCTATTTATAATTATGTCTCTTAAGTATGTCAGATACAAAATAGTCATGACCTTTTTTGAGATTGAAATAGTTTGTATTTTACAAGGTTATTTTTTTACTCAAATCTAAATATTGCAATTTTGGTTAGGCCTGGTGTATAGCCTGTTGCATTCCCGCCCATATCTACACTAATTCTATCACCTACTACAAAATCATCAATTGCAAATAATGGTGCAGATGCTCCTGAGGCTTTAGCTGCGTCAATAGCTGCGATAACAATTCCGTTTCTCAATATTCTTAAATACCAATCCCCTGTTGGAGTGGCTACTGTTAAATTAACAAATATTTGATGCAAGCCGCTATTCTGAATTGTATAATAAGTTCCAGTTGAAATACTCCCTGAAAATGCATTTTCAGGATTAATCACATAACTGTCAAAAAAAACATTAGTACCTGTAGTTCTAAAAGTGGCAACTTTTGCAACCGCTACCAATTTAGGGGTTTTAGCATCTTTGGTTAAAGGTGTTTTCCATACTATATTTCCAGAGGCATCTGCTGCTGTAGCAATTGCGCCTGCTGCTGGCGCAAGTCCATCTATACCTTTTGCAATTTGTGCAGAACTCAGACTAGTTTTGTTTGTACTTTCATCAATTGTTAGTGCATTGGTGTTTTTTGAGTTATTCCAAATACCAAAAAAACCATTATTTTTATATATTCCGAAATAATTTGTATTAGAAGTTGTGCGATCAAATATTTGTAAATCATTTTTGATGTAAGCATTTCTTATATTTTGAATGTCAAAAGTTGCCATATTTAAGTTTTTTTCGGCAAGATGACTTCCTAGATTATCACCTCCAAAACTTGATCTGGGAATTGATTTTAAAACCCCACTTGCATCAGTTACTAATATATTGTCAGAGGCGGCACCTGTTGTCAATCCTGTAAAAGTTAAAGTATTAGTTGAGGATGTTGCTAAAACAGAAGGATGAGTTAAGGCACCGCCTAACTGTATATAGCCACTATTAGCGGTTAATCCATTATTTGCATAAGGGCTAATGGTTACTTTTTCTCCATTTGAGCTCACAACTGTTTTACTTTGTGCAATTAAAAATCCACTTTGAATTAATAATAAAAGGCATGTAAGTTTTTTCATTTTTTTTATTTCTACGATTTTAGTATTCTTGATAAAAAGTTATAATTATTTATAAGTTTATTTTTGTTAAATTAAAAAAAAAATAAAAATACTTGTCATTTTATTCTTTTTTTGCCACTAAATGTTTTGATTATAACAAAATAAGACGAATAATTTTTTATGAGAAAGAGGAAGACGTAATTATTGAGCTTATATTTATAATTTCTTGGCTCTAATTTCTATAGCTTTTGTTGATTCGTTTTTAAGTTTGTGATATTCAGCTTTGAGCATATCGCAAATTATACCTGTTCGGTCGCCTCGAATTGACTTTCGGATATAATCATACGAATATCCATGCCTGTCTTTTATAATCTTTAAGATATCTTGATTATAACTTGGTCGAGATTTTATATTTTTGCTCATTGCGGTGTTTGTATTAACAACCGGACAAATATAGTAAGATATTTCCTAAAACAATAGAAAATGTAGGAAATTTTCTAAATTTAATATTAGATGACTGAAAACACTTTAAAAAGATTGAAGCAATTTCTTGATTTTAAAGGCATTAGAATAAGTGCTTTTGAGAAAGAGGTTGGCATGTCCAATGGTTCTTTTGCCAGTCAATTGAAAAACAATAAGACAATAGGTGTTGATAAATTAGAAAATATCTTAAAAAAGTATCCAGATATTAATGTTGAATGGCTTTTAACAGGAAATGGAAGTATGTTAAATTCAAATGCTGTACACGAGGAAAGTACTTCATACAATAAAACCATTCAAGAAGATGCTGAAGAAGCCATTAATTACAAAGAGCTTGCTGAAGCCCGAAAAGAAACTATTGAAAGTCTTAAAAAAGTAATTTTATATTTAGAAGCACAATTGTCGGAAAGTAAGAAGAGTAAAGAGTAAAGAGTAAAGAGTAAAGAGTAAAGAGTAAAGAGTAAAGAGTAAAGAGTAAAGAGTAAAGAGTAAAGAGTAAAGAGTAAAGAGTTGACGTAGACTCGTTTATTGTTTAGTGATTATAAAACTTTTTATTTAAAAAATTCTGCAGATAAAACATACTAAAGCGCAAACTCTTAAAATTTAGAGTTTGCGCTTTTTGTTTTGTAATTTTTCTATTCTAGCTGAAAAATTATGCCTTTATTTATTTTTCAGAACTTTTCTTAGGTCTTTTTATTAGAAAGTAAAGCGACACTACGAAAACAATTAGATAAAGAGTTGCAAGCGCTGGTTTTTCAAATTGTAGTGTTTTAAAATCGAATTGCTTATACAATGTTGCACCTAAAATGATTACTACAACTAGCAAAGTAAATGATATTGGTTTTTTATTTTCCATATTTTAAGGTTTTAAAGATTGGTCAATATTGTTTGTAATGGTTTTAAAATTTTGCTTTACTAATATAGGGAATGTTTTACAACAAATTATTCCTAAGTTTTTATGTAGTAATAAAAATTGGTTTTATAAAAAAATGAGGCAAAAGAAATTCTCTTTTTACCCCATTTTGATTTTATGTTTTAAAACTATTTCGTACTCTCTAAGAAAAGATCAATATAGTTTACAACTAGATTAACGTGCTCATGTTGTGGCGCATGCCCTGTTTGAGGCAATAAAATTAATTGCGCTGTAGGTAATTGTCTCGTAAGCGGATACCAGTTTTCAACAGCAAAACTAGTGTCGTGATCTCCAGAAATTATCAAAATTGGTGTTTTTGTGGTTTTCAGTTTATCTCTGTAATTTTCTTTGTCTTCGGCGGCGTTTTCTCCTCCTGCAAAATACAGTTGAAAAACATCCATAGTTGATGGAATTTTAGAAACATCAATTCGTTGTACAATTCGGTCGTGTGACGCTTTTGCTGCTTTTCTGCTTTCTTCAGATTCTGGTTCAAAGAAAAGTACAATTTCATCATTAAGGTCATTTATTGGTTTTAAAGCGTGATCTAGAAAAGATTGTTCAAGTGGGACAACTCTTTTTCCGATTGGTCCCGTTCCTAGCAATACGGTATGCGTAACCAAGTCTGGATATTGATGCATTGCGGCTTGCGTAACCAGCCCGCCATACGACCAGCCTATAAAAATGGCTTTCTCAATTTTTAAATAATCTGCCAGATCTTTTACGTCTTTAGCAACTTCCTTTACATCTGTTGGCAAAGTTCCAGTTGAATAACCAATTCCCGAATAATCAAAAGTAATTACCCTGTATTTTTCGGCAAGAAGATCCAGAAATAAAGGATCCCAGGTATCAATCGTTCCTCTAAATCGGTTAATTAAGATAAGCGGAGTTCCGTTGCCAATTGATCTATAAGCAATCTTTCTGTCTGATAAATCAGCAAATTGTGTTTCCGAAGTAGTGGCGGTTGTTTTATGTGCATTCATAATTGATAAATTTATTTTAAACATCAAAGAAATAGTGCTGATTTAAGCTCGCTATTTTTTGCGTTTTTGGTTACTAATAAATTAAATGAAAACAATTTTAATGCCTTTCATAAAATATTTTTATCAATAGGCATTCGCAATATTTTTGAGATTATTTTTTTGTTTTATTTCGCTAAAAGAATGTCATTTAGCGGTATTTAGAAAAATTAAATTTCAATTGTGCTTCCAATTTTTGGAAGAAACAAATGAAGATTTGCGTTTGTAAAAGCATCAGTTGCCTTTTGATGATCCATAATAATAAAACCAAAAGTATCATAGTGGACGCCTAGTATTTTTGTCACTTCAACAAGTTTTGAAGCTTCAATGGCTTCTTCAACTCCCATTGTGAGTCCGTCGCCAATTGGGAAAACAGCAAAATCTAATTTGGTAAATTTCGGAATCAGCTTCATGTCCAGCGTAAGCGCTGTATCGCCGCTGTAATAAAAATTTCCGTCGGGAGTTGTTAGTACAAAACCAGTTGCGATGCCACCATAACTTCCATCCATAAAACTGCTCGGATGCTGTGCAATAACACATTTTACTCTTCCAAAGTCAAAATCAAACTTCCCGCCGGGATTGATTGGATGCGCATTTTCGATTCCGTTTTTTAAGAGCCAGTTGTAAATTTCAAAATTGCCTAAAACCTTGGCTCCAGTATTTTTTGCAATTCGTTCAACATCAAGTATGTGGTCATAATGTGCGTGCGAAATAAAAATATAATCGGCTTTTATTTCGTCAACATTAATGTCTTTTGCTAATTCATTTGGTGTGATAAAAGGGTCAAAGAGGAGATGTTTTCCATTAGCCAAAACCGAAAAACAAGAATGCCCGTAATACGTTACTTTCATAATAGTATAATTTAGAAATTAATAATTATTAAATAGTTTGAGATTTTAGGGGCAAATGATATGCCGTTCATTCTTCCAATATTTTTTCAGTATCAACAGCATTATTTTCTTGATATAATTTCTGGCCTATTTTTCCTTGATCGCCAAGCGCGCGCCCTTTAATGAGCCAAGCAATTCCGAAAGCAAAAAGCGCAATAGTTTCAAAAACCAAAGTTGAATAAGCAAACAGTTTAAATTTTCCAGAAATGGGAACGAGAATTAATGAAACTAAAATGGTGTAACCGCAAAATTTATATATGTTGTTTTCATTTAAAATGCTTTTAGGAGTTCTAGTTTCGTTTACTTGGCCAATTGTAAAAACATTGATTGCAAGCAAAGCCAAGATTAAAAAGAAAACGCCAGCAAAACCATAATGAAGCCAGCCAAGCCAAGTTTTAGCCGATGGAATGAAAGTGTATATTTTTTGAGAAAAATCAGCGGGATTTGTCGGAATTAGAGCTACGCCAATGGCCATGATTCCGGCAACATTGGTCAATAAATTATCGTTTTTCCAAATTGAAGTATTTCCGTGGCCTTTGTATCGGATTAAAAATAAACCGACAGCACACAAAGTTCCGGTGAAAATCTCCCTCAAATTTGTGTAGTAATAATCGCTGATAGAAGGCTGAATTTGCGTTTGAAAAAAAGAAATTAAAGAAAAGCCTACCAAAAGTATGGGCAGACTTATTCCTAGATATCCAATCGCGCGTCTGATGCGTCTATAGGTAAAAACATCATAACTTTCAATTTTGACTTCTTTGGCATTTATTTTCATAACTATTTTATTTATCGAAAGATAAAGTTATGAGAATATTTTGTAAGTATCTGGTAATTAGTGATTAATAATGTTTTTGTGTTGTTTTTAACGCATTTTTGTCATTCCGAGGAACGAGGAATCTTCGCGAGTAGCTCTACAAAGATTGACGATTTAGATCATGGAGTTTCTTGCGGAGATTTCTCGTCCCTCGAAATGACAAGCTTGTGTAAAATCCGTTTTAACCCGTTTTAATCTGCGTCATCCGTGTGCCATTAAAATCTATTTTCGAGAAAACAAATTCTCTACAACCCAAGCTGGACCAATCAATAAAAACTGAAGATCTTTTAAGAAAGATGGTTTTTTGCCTTCGATATTATGACCATAAAATTGTCCGATCCATGCAATAACAAAAACGCCAATTGAGAAGATCCATAACGGTACAAACTGACCAATGTAATAGTTTGCAACCAGACAAATTGCTGAGAAAACGGCAATTTTAATAGCCATTCCCACAGATAATCGGATATAAAAAATTAGAACAAAAAGCAAAACCACAAAAGCCCAATTTTCGATAATTGGTGCATTCAGTTTTAAAGTATTGGCAATAATGCTACTCGGAATACTCATTAACAATCCTACGATTGAAAAGAAGATGGCCGGTACGCAAATGTAATGTATGGCTTTGTTTTTTGGGTTTTGGTGACTTACAGCATATTCTGCAAACCATTGATCTAATGTTCTCATTTTTGTGGTTTTAATAGTTAGTTGTCGTAAATCTAATGAAATTTCTTTTACAATTATGACATGAAAACAATAACTAAAGAATGAGATTTTTTTGAGTTTTTAGTTTTCTAGACTCACTTTATTATAGTCAAACACATTATCCCACAATTCGTCAATTTTGATAAGCGCATCGTTTAACGGAATAACGCTCCATTTTCCGTTGTTTTCATTTCCAAGGCCAATGCTCTTCAATTTCAATAAAGCATCATTTACATCAAAATCTAATTCGGTTTTTAATTTTAATTCAAACCAAGATTCTATTTGCGCATCCAGTTCCTCAGCCGTAAGCGGATGCGTGCTTCGGTTTAAAAAAGAATAAGCTAAAATGGTTTCTTTTAAAACTTCTTCTTCAGATGAATTTAAAAGGGAATAAAAAGCACCGCTGTTGTTTCCGAGGTTTTTGAAATACAAACTGTCAGAAAGAATTTTAGAATACCTTATTTTTTTGTTTACAAAGTTGTTGTATTGGCGGAAACAATAAATAGACAAAATCCCTAAAGCGATTAAACCTTGATTTAGTGAAGTTTTGCTGTTTAGCAAATCGATAGCTTCGCCAGTTTCATAAGCATTATACATATTAATTAAGGCCGGAATTACTTTGGCACTTAATAACGAAATTCCACCAAAAATTCCCGGAACCCAAAGCAACAATTTATCCTTCAAAGACATTCTCGGAATAGCATTTGGGAAAATCGTTTCAAGATCGTTTTTAGGAACTCGTTTAAAGATTTTCAAAGCAATAGAACCCGGGTCGATAGGCATTTTTCCTAATTTGACTTTCTTTTCGCTTAAATAATCAGCGTCGCTATAATTCAAATAAATTAAGACACGATCGTAGTATTCAATTTCGACTTCTTTCTTCCAGAAAAAGTATTTCGAAATTTTTTCTGTTGCTTGATGATGACCGCGAACGTATAGTTCATAATCTTTAAAAGCATTAAAATCAATCGATAAATCCAGGCCAATCAAATCAGATTCTGCAAAAGCTGTTTCTAGAGTTTTCTTGTCAATTCTGTGATAATTACCGCGGTCTAAAACTGTTTGCAATGTTTCTTTAAAGACAGAAAAATCACTTTTGCCAATAAATCCTTCGCGTTCTTTTTCGCTTAAATCCGGATCAAATAAGGCGTAGTTTTGTTTTAGATTTTTATTGAGATTAAAAGATTCGTAATGATAATAATGCTCAATTATTTCGAATAGATTTCTAAAAGCAGCAGCTTTTTCTGTGTCTTCTGCAAGAGCAGTAATTTGTTGTTCGAGTAAGAATTCCTTGTTGAATGGAATATAATGTTCTCGTGTCATATTGATTTTTGGGCTTAACTTGTTCTTAGGCATGGAAGCTACAAATGTATGAAGTTTTAATAGCTTCTCCTATTTGATTGCAGTTCAGTATCAAGTTTAACTTTCCGAAAGCAGGAAACGGTTTATAATATTTACAAAAAAAAGAGATTTCGAATCGTAGCAAGCGATCTGAAATCTCATTTTAGCGTTCAAAAAAAATGACAATATTTTACTAATTTACCTTTCGGAAAATTAAATTCTACAGTAAAAATTATTCGGTTGCAATATTACCATTAATTAAAATGGAGGCAATAGGTATTTATACGTTTTTTTTTTTTTTGATAAAGATTATGATTCTCGAATTACTTCTGCAATCTCGATTGCAATTTCTTCGACGGTATAAGATGCGGTATTTCTGGCTAATTTATCAACTAGAGATGGACTAAAATCCATGACCTCTTTTTTTGTAATATCGTGCCAAATTGGTAATACAATTTGCTCGCCACTTACTGATTTAGTAATAATTCCATCTAGTTCATAGTTTGTCCATCCTTTTTTTATGAAATTCTTCGAAAGAACAACAACTCCAAATTTGCTATTCGCTAATCCTTTATCTATTTTTCGACGCAAACTATCACCAATTTTTAATTCAAATTCGTCATACCATACTCGTAAACCTTCTAATTTTAAGGCATTAGCTAAAGGTCTTACAACTTCGTCCTTATCCTCCGATGCATGGGATATAAAGACGTCATATTCTTTTTCACCATTATCATCATTATCTGGGAAATAATCATCTTTATGAACTAAAGAGGGTACCGTGGAAAGAGCAGGTTGTCTTAGATCAGGCAAAGCCCCAGGCAAAGTTCTTACACTTGATTTAACAGTGCCTCTTAGTCCATTCATATCAATAGTTACATGCCAATTTCCTGTGCTTGGAACCACAAGACGAATTGGTGATTTTCTGGCGAGACCACCACTATATCTGTGAGTTCTTCCATTTCTGTAATTCTGAAAATTTGAGCTATCCATCAATCTCACATTGGCAGCGCTACCTGATAATGTGATTTCTATAATTTGTCCTCGTTCTTTTCTTCCTAGGTCGTAATGTGTGAAATTCATAATGATAGATTTAATTTAATAGTAGATTTTTAATATTGGAGTATTTGTAAATCATATAACTCGGAGTTGCATTAAGCGTCACTGTAATTAAGTAGATTAAAGTGAAAAAGGGTTGTAAGTATTTTACAAAGAGGAAGTTTAAAACTCCCTCCTAGAACATTTTCTCGGTTTGTTACTTGCCAAGATATCCTCTTACTGCTGCTGCTGAATGACCAACTGCCTTAACTGCTTCTCGCAATTTAGCTTCTGAAACACCCAATGCTCCGCACCAATAGGTAACCTCCCATGATTCCGTAAGACTAATCTTGCTTGAATCTTGAGGCCTTTTTTTACTTAAATCATCATTCCACATATCTATGATAATATTAAAATTTAGCTGATTTCCACTCCAGCTTATGAGTGTTTGTGAATTTTTCGACTAGTCAAAATAGATTGATTTGTAATTCATTATTTAGGTGTCTTTTAATCTTGTTACTATAATAGTTGCCTACATTGAAAACAAATTTCAATATTCAGTAATTTTATATTTTACGGAAATCCATATTCCACTAAATTTATTCTCAAACAATTATATCAATAAATAAAACCCCAACCAACAAGTATTTATACGTGTTTTTATCGAAGCGTTTAGGTCTTTTTATGAAGTGTTTAGGTTATTTGGCGAAAAGTTTATGCAGAAAGGCTAAAGTTTTAGATAATAAGTCTAAACTATTAGGTCGCTAACCTAAAATTTTACGTCAGAGAGCCTAAAGTTTTGGGTTCGCGACAATAAAAGATAGCCAATTAACTTAAACACTTCATAAAAAGACCTAAACGCATATGCGTGAAGAGATAAAGCATAAAAAAAACCTCCAAAAATTTATTTTCTGGAGGTTTGATTTTTAAAATCACATTATATTATGCTGGTTCGTCAGTTAGCTTTGTTGAAGAAGTTCTTGGAAAAAACTGCGCCAGCTCTTTTACTTTAACTTCAAACCCTGCAGCCTTGCTTCCTGCTTTGTATTTGCTGTAGTCGTAATCGGTTAAGGCAGCGTGATAACAATCATAATCGTGGAGGGTTTTGTTGTTTTTAAGATTGCCCAGCAAAGCTTCTAAACGCATAATGGTGTTTTGTAGGAACTCTCTTGAGTCACAATCATTTTGAAACTCCATCCAGTCAACATCAGGACTGCTCATTGCGGGTTGGCTGTTTCTAAAATCTTTTACTTTGTTAATTAAGAGTTTGTTTTGCTCGTTTACGCTTCCGTACTTCGTTCTTTCTTCGGGAGTAAGGTTTTTAAATTTTGCAGTAAGCGAATTCTCCATGCTGGTCATTGACGCAATAACATTTGTTTTTTCGGCAGCAGTGTAATGAAGTCCGTTGAGGTTTTCTAAAGGCATAATCTTTTTGATTTAAGTTAAAAAATAAATTATTTCTGTAAACTTAAAAGAGGACTAGATTACCTAATGGCCTAAATGCGGTTTAGTTGTGATAGTTTAGGATAGTACTAATAAATATTAGTTTGGTCATAAATTTCTTTTGGTCATTAAAAAGCGCAAACATCACTAATGTTTACGCTTCTTTTAAAGAAAATTATTTGGAAGTGGATAATAACTTAAAAATAAAAGTGAGACTCACAAATGCTGCCTATTTGCTGTCTCACTTTATGCCCCAAAATTTAGTATAAACATTTATTGGATTTTCAACCTACCGAAAATCATGATAATATTTACAATTTTATAACACAAGTATAGTGATTAATAAAGACTGTGTACTAGGTATTTATACGTGATTTTACAAATAGTTTTTGAGTTTATTATGTAATTGTAAAATTTCCGAATTGCTACATTTTCTAATTGTTTGAACGAAAGTTTTTTCTTAACTTTAAATTGCTCAAATCTAAGAGGTTATGGTAGTGGAAGTTTTCAAAACAAATGTACAGAAAGAGGCAGATAAAAATTATGTTATTGCTGTTATTCAGAGTCAGTTTCCAGATTACAGAATTAATTTTGATTTGGAAGACTGCGATAAGATATTAAGGGTCGAAGGTGTTGACCTTGAATGCGATAATATAATTGATTATGTACATTGTCTGGGGTATACCTGTGTCAGGCTGGAATAATTTATTTTATTAAAAAGAGTATTAATCATGTTTTGTGCTTTGAGTAATCTGTTTTTTTGATACAAATACCTTGTTCTCTTTTCGGCCAATATTCTCTACATTTGCGGTCTATGAAAAAAGCGTTCCAACTCTTCGATTTTACTCAAAAAGTCAATTACAAAAACGAAATTTTAGCTGGTTTAACTGTCGCTATGACTATGATTCCAGAGTCGTTGTCATTTGCTATTTTGGCTGGATTTCCACCTTTGGTTGGTTTGTATGCGGCTTTTATTGCCGGATTAGTAACGGCTATTTTTGGCGGAAGACCTGGAATGATTTCGGGCGGAGCAGGAGCGACGGTGATTGTTTTAATTGCCCTAATGAAATCACACGGAATAGAATATGTTTTTGCAGCCGTCGCGCTTGGTGGTGTGGTTCAAATCTGTATCGGACTTTTTAAACTCGGAAAGTTTATTCGATTGGTTCCTCAGCCTGTTATGTTTGGTTTTGTAAACGGATTGGCGGTTGTGATTTTTATGTCGCAGTTAGAGCAATTTAAAACTGTGATTAACGGTCAGGTTTCTTGGCTTCAGGGAACTCCGCTGTATATTATGCTGGGATTAGTTGCACTGACGATTGCTATTGTTTTGGTTTTTCCTAAAATCACAAAAGCAGTTCCGGCTTCTTTAGTGGCAATTATGGTTGTTTTTGCTTTGGTTATTATCTTTAATATCGAAACCAAAACGGTTGAAGACATTGCCTCTGTTCAAGGCGGATTTCCACCTTTTCATATTCCGAATATTCCTCTTTCGTTTGAGACTTTAAAAATCATATTTCCATATTCAGTAATTGTTGCCGCAGTTGGTTTGACTGAAGGTTTACTTACACTGAATTTAGTGGACGAAATTACTGGAACTCGCGGCAATAGTAATCGTGAATGTATTGCGCAGGGAAGTTCGAATATCTTAAACGGATTTTTCTACGGAATGGGTGGTTGCCCAATGATTGCGCAAACTTTAGTGAATCTTGGTGCAGGTTCACGGGCAAGACTTTCGGGAATAATTGCTTCTTTAACCATTTTAATAATTATTCTTTTTGGAGCTCCCGTTATCGGAAAATTGCCAATGGCAGCTTTGGTCGGAGTAATGATGATGGTGGCCATTACTACTTTTGAATGGGCAAGCTTCAGAATTATAAACAAAATGCCAAGACATGATATTTTTGTTGGGATTTTAGTTGCCTTAATTACAATTGTATTGCATAATTTAGCTTTAGCGGTTTTAATTGGTGTAATTATCTCGGCTTTGGTTTTTGCTTGGGAAAGTGCCAAAAGAATTCGTGCCAGACATTTTATTGATGAAAACGGCGTAAAAAATTACGAAATTTACGGGCCGTTATTTTTTGGGTCTGTTACTGCTTTTATGGAGAAATTTGATATTCAAAATGATCCAAATCAAGTAATAATTGATTTTAAAGAAAGCCGTATTTCTGATATGTCGGCAATCGAAGCACTGAACAATTTGACCCAAAAATACAATCAACAAAATAAAATAGTTGAGTTAAAACATTTAAGCGAAGACTGCAGACAATTATTGAAAAATGCAGATGCTGTTATTAAGGTAAATGTTATCGAGGATCCGACTTATAAAGTGGTGTCTTAATAATGGTTAATTGTGAATTATTAATTGAGAATTAACGCTCCAATTTTCCGTAGAGACGCACAGTAGTGCGTCTACACAACGTAACCAGAATGTCTGATTTGCGTAACGTAGACGCACTGCTGTGCGCCTTTACAATAAACGCTGTTGAAATAATTATCTAATTTTCAAATTGACACATTTTCTAATTGGCTAAAGCTGATTTTGCATCACTTAATTTTCCGTCAATGTCACCAATTTGTAAGCCTAAAATATGTGCAATTAAAGGATAAACCGAAACATTTTGAAATGTTTTGATTCTTTTATCAACTTTAAAATTTGGACCTTTCGCATAAAAAATGGCGTGCATATCTTTTTCGTTGTTGTCGTAACCATGCGTGCCGCCTTTTATGTTCTGAGATTTTTTAGCAACTAAACTCCAACCTTTATCAGCTTCAATCACAAAATCATGAACTCGCGGGTTGGTTCCGTAATGCAATCTTTTTGGAACTTCAGTTGATTTCCAAAAATGAATATGAGGTACTTTTTTCAAAGCATTTGCAATAGAATCTTTATAACCTGCTTTTGCCTGGAGACTCATAATTGGGTTAATTACATCTTTGTAACCCAGCCATTCTGGTTTTAAATAATCTAAAATGGCTACTTTTTTATCATCGCTGATATTTGCCATTCCGTGATCAGAAACAATAATCAAATTGATTTTTTTTCCAATAGAAAGCTGATCTAATCTTCTGGATAATTCGCCCATAATAGAATCCATTTTGATGACCATTTTTTTATTTTCTGGTGAAAGCGGACCAAAATTATGTCCCGTATGATCAGGCTCATCAAAATATAAAGTAACCAAATGCGGACGCTGTTTTTCAGGAAGCTGTAACCATTTTAAAACCGTATCAATTCGCGCTCCGTATGGAATCTTATTATCGTATTTTTTGTAAATACTTGGATTTTTTTGGTCAATATCAGAACCCGGCCAGAAGAACGAAGCTGTTTTTACACCTTGTTGTTCAGCTAAATTCCAAATTGGGCTTCCACCGTAAAATCTCGAATCATTTTTTGCATCGCTTGACAATGAAAAAGATTGATTCAGAGAAGCATCATAAAAAACATTGTTTATAATTCCGTGGTGATCTGGATAAAGTCCTGTGACAATAGAATAATGATTTGGGAAAGTTTTTGTTGGATAAGAAGGTTTCATTGATTTAGCATGAACGCCTTCTTTTTCAATCTGCTTCAAATTTGGAAGATTAAACTGTTTTTGAAAATCCCAGCGAAATCCATCCATAGAAACTAAAACGACGTAAGTATCTTTATTAGCTTGGGCTTGTAAAAAAGTAGTAAGTAGTAAGAATGTGAAAGATAAAAGGTAAGTTGTGAATTTTCTCATTTTGCAATTTTAAATAGAAGAGCAAAGGTAGAGATAACAGATTTTTTAAAGAAAAAGAGAATGTTAAATAAAAAAGTTAGCCACGACCCGAGCGATAGCGAACTGACGAAGTAATTACACGAATTTCCGCAAATTATTTTTTCTAATCTTTAAAAATGTTTTTTTGCCACAGATTAAAGGATTAAAAAGATTATAATCTGCGGCAAACCTTATTTTACGCAAAACAATTCGTGGAAATTCGTGCAATTTGTGGTAAAAAAAAGCGCCAGACATTCATCTGGCGCTTTAAGTTTTAAGAAGAGAATGAATTACATCATTCCTGGCATACCGCCACCCATTGGCATTCCGCCAGCGCTTTCTTCTTTAATATCAATTAATGCACATTCTGTAGTAAGGATCATTCCAGAAACAGATGCAGCATTTTCAAGAGCTACACGAGTTACTTTTTTAGGATCGATAATTCCAGCTTTAAGCATATCTACATATTCGTCAGTTTTTGCATTGTATCCAAAATCACCAGAACCTTCAGCTACTTTAGCCACAACAACAGAACCTTCAAGACCAGCGTTTTCAACGATAGTTCTTAATGGAGATTCAACTGCACGAGAAACAATTTGGATTCCAGTTGCTTCGTCAGCGTTGTCAGCTTTTAAGTCAGCTAAAGCAAGTTTTGCTCTTAATAAAGCAACACCACCACCAGCAACAATTCCTTCTTCAACAGCAGCACGAGTTGCGTGTAAAGCATCGTCAACTCTGTCTTTTTTCTCTTTCATTTCAACTTCAGAAGCAGCACCAACATAAAGAACAGCAACACCACCAGCTAATTTAGCCAAACGCTCTTGCAATTTTTCTTTATCATAATCAGATGTAGTAGTTTCCATCTGACCTTTAATTTGGTTTACTCTGTTTTTGATAATATCAGCTTCACCAGCACCACTTACAATTGTAGTGTTGTCTTTATCGATAGAAACTCTTTTTGCGTTTCCTAACATTTCGATAGTTGTGTTTTCTAATGTATAACCTCTTTCTTCAGAAATTACAGTTCCACCAGTCAAGATTGCGATATCTTCTAACATTGCTTTTCTTCTGTCGCCAAAACCTGGAGCTTTTACTGCAGCAATTTTAAGAGCACCTCTTAATTTGTTTACTACTAATGTAGAAAGAGCTTCTCCGTCAACATCTTCAGCAATAATCAATAATGGTTTTCCTGATTGCGCAACTGGCTCTAAGACTGGAAGTAATTCTTTTAAAGAAGATACTTTTTTGTCGTATAATAAGATGTATGGAGAGTCTAATTCAACTTCCATTTTCTCTGGATTTGTTACGAAGTAAGGAGAAAGATATCCTCTGTCAAACTGCATTCCTTCAACAACGTCAACGAAAGTATCAGTTCCTTTAGCCTCTTCAACAGTGATAACACCTTCTTTTCCAACTTTAGCGAAAGCAGTAGCGATTAATTCACCAATAACTTCGTCATTGTTAGCAGAGATAGAAGCAATTTGTTTGATTTTATCAGAATCGCTTCCAACTACTTTAGCTTGTTTTGCTAAGTCAGCAACGATAGTTTCAACTGCTTTGTCGATACCGCGTTTTAAATCCATTGGATTTGCACCTGCAGCAACGTTTTTAAGACCTTCTTTTACGATTGCTTGAGCTAAAACTGTAGCAGTTGTAGTTCCGTCACCCGCTAAATCATTGGTTTTAGAAGCAACTTCTTTCACCATTTGCGCACCCATATTTTCTAATGCGTCTTTTAATTCGATTTCTTTTGCAACAGAAACACCATCTTTAGTAACAGTTGGTCCACCAAATGATTTCCCGATGATTACGTTACGACCTTTTGGTCCAAGAGTTACTTTTACAGCGTTTGCTAATGCATCAACACCACGTTTTAATCCGTCACGTGCTTCAATATCAAATTTTATATCTTTTGCCATTTTTATATTGCTTTAGGCAGTAGGCTATAAGCTTTAGGCTTTTCTACTGCTGAATTAGTATTTGTTTTTTATTTGCTTTAAGCTTTAGGCGGTAGGCTTTACGCTTTGTTTAGAAGCTTACAGCTTACGGCTTACAGCCTATTGCGAAACTAGTAATTGTTTTAATTTATAAATTTTGCTTTTTATACTGTTGATTTTTTCTATTTGATTTTGAGCAATTTCCATATTTAGATATTGTAAATCTTTAGCTAAAATCAAAAGATATTCTGTCTCATTTGCAGAACCCAAAGCAATATTGAGAAATTGATTAAATTCTTTGTCACTGTTTCTTCCACATCCTTCACTAATATTAGTTGGTATTGATGAAGAAGCCCTTCTTATTTGACTTGTTAATCCGTATAATTCTTCTTTTGGAAATAAAGAAGTCATTTTATAGGTTTCTAAAGTAAAAGAGTGGCTTAGTTGCCAAATATCATATTTCTTAAATCTCTCATTTTTTTGAAGCTTTATGCTTTAGGCAGTAGGCTATAGGCTTTTTTGGGAAGCTTATAGCTTAAAGCTTACGGCTTACAGCAATCTTTAGATTATCGCTAAGATGTCGTCCTCACGCATAATCAAATAATCAGTTCCTTCTAATTTTAATTCTGTTCCTGCATATTTGCCATAAAGAACAGTATCGCCAACTTTTACAGTCATAGTATGATCTTTAGATCCGTTTCCTACTGCAACTACAGTTCCTTTTTGAGGTTTTTCTTTAGCAGTATCTGGAATAAAAATACCTGAGGCAGTTTTAGTTTCAGCTGCAACAGGCTCAATAAGTACGCGATCTGAAAGCGGTTTAATGTTTAAAGCCATGATTTTATATTTTATATTTATTATAAGTTATACGTTTTTTATGTTCTATTGGATTTCAGAAATTATGCCATGCTCCATAAACTGACATTTTTTCTTAAAAAAAATGCCAGCTTTGACAGGCTGGCATTAGATTTTATATCAAGCTATAATTATTTTGCTGGAGCTGCAGGTGCAGGAGTTCCTTGAGCAGGAGCTGCTGGTGTAGTTGCAGGAGCTTCTGTCTTCTCAATAATTTTAGATCCAGTATCGTTTAATGAACCTGTAAAGCTTAAGCTTGAAAGTAAAATTAAAACGATCAAAATAGTAGCTAATGTCCAAGTACTTTTATCTAAAAAGTCAGTTGTTTTTTGTACACCGCCTAACATTTGTGTTCCGCTGATAGTAGAAGATAATCCTCCTCCTTTAGGGTTTTGAACCATGATTACTACGATCAATAGAAAACAAACTATTGTGATTAAAACTAAAAAAATTGAAAATGTGCTCATTACTTAATTATTGTTATTGTTATTTTGTTGTAAAATCTTTATATCCGATATGCGGTCTGCAAAGAAAGTAATTTTTTCTGGATATTTCAAAATTAATATTTCATATGCTTGAATTGCTTTTGTATATTTTTTTTGTTCCAAATATACTCTGGCTAAAGTCTCTGTCATTAAATAAGAACTCTCGTCTTTATTGATCTCAAGCTGAACCGATGCTGTTATCGCCGTCTGTTTTATTGGAGAAATTTTTGGGTTGGCTTCTATAAAACGATCAATAATTTCTGCTTTTTTCTTTTTTTCTTCTTCTGTTTTTTCTTCTTCAGCGACCGTTCCGAATGTTTGTTCTGCTTTTTCAATTGTATTTTCCGGCAGATTTTGTTCTGTCGGGGCTTCTATTGTTCTGTCAATAGGTTCTGTTCGTGCTAATTGTAGCCATTCTTGGAACGAATGTTTCTCTTTCGCAGAAAAATCTAAAGGTTTTCCAATTTCCAGTTTTTCTTCTGCAATTTTTACTGCTTCTGCAATTTCGTTTTTTTCTGGTTCAGGAAGTGTTTCAGTTTCTGAAACCGGGATTGTAGCTTCAGGAACTTCAATTTCCTCAGAATTTTGAATAGTTATAGTTTCTTCAACAGTTTCTGTTTTTGGAATTTCTATAAACTCTTCTAGTGTTGGAATTTTTTCAGAAGTATTTACTGGTTCTGGAACTTCATCAACGATTGGTTCTTCAACAGTTTTAGCTTCTTCAAAAACTACAGTTTCTGCTTCCTTGATAGCATTAAAAACCGATTTTTCAATTGGATCTATTCTGATATCCAGAATTTCATCGTCTAATCTGTCTTCTAGAAAAGTACGGCTTGGTTCCTTAATAATTGGTGTTTCTTCTGTAATAGAAAGTACAGCAGGTTCTTCAATTATTGATTCAATCGGTTCATCCTTTACAACAGATAGCATAATTGGTTCTTCAATCACAGATTCAATTGGTGTTTCTTCTAAAACAGAAATAGCAATTGGTTCTTCGATTACTTCTTCAATCGGATTTTCTTCAATTTTTGCGGGCTCTTCAAAAGTTGAAGATGTTGCTTCTTTAATAGAATCTAGAATTGATTTTTCGATTGGATCGATTCGAACTTCGGCAAGTTTCTTTTTTTCTTCTGCCGAAACAATTTCGACATCAAAAACAGTGATATTTAAAAGGTCGTTCAGTTTGCGATTATAATAGTCGCCCTGAATAGCAGTGAACTCTTCTGAGGTAATAAAATCAAACAAAACCGAGCGATCTGTAGTATGCGCGGCCGTAACTTTTAAAGCATAATTATACTTAAAGCTGTTTTGTTTGTAAAGCCCTTTTAGTCGCAATGCGCGTGCACTTTGAAAATATGGAAATTCATTCAAAACATTTCCTAATGTTTCGGCCTGTTTTTCTGTAACGGTATCAGGTTTGTTTATTAGGTATGTATAATCGGTTACGTTCATGTTTGTTGTTTAATCGTTTTTTATTGTTTAATCGTTTAATCATTTAACTGTTGAATCGATTAAACGATTAAACGGTTAACCAATTAAACAAGAAATTACCATTTTGCCAATGACTCATTGAAAATATCCTGAGTAATTCTTTCGAAAATAGTTTGAATTGCATTATTTAAAACTGTGCCAGTTGGAAGGTCTGTTCCTGCAAAGTCATTATAGAATTCAAATTGTTTCTCAAAGTCATCCGTTTCTTTTTTTCTGTTTGAGAATCTTACATTTACACGAATAGTCAAACGGTTTTGTGCTGCTCCCAAATTACCACTTGCGTCTGCAGCTGTTGCTGTCATCGGGCTTATTCTGTAATCTACAATTTCGCCTTCATAAACTAAATCGCCACTGTTGCTAACTAAATTCAGGTTGGTTTGATTCATAATCAAATCCTGAAGCGCTAATGTAAATTGTCTGTCGATTCCAGGTTCAATCAAATCTGCATTATTCTGGAAAAAGTTAACCTGAAACGTTTTGGCATCAATAGTTCCTGTTCCTGTAAAGTTGTAAACGTTGCATCCGCTGAAAGTAGTTGCGATTACCAGAATTAAAATATATTTTAAGTTTTTCATTTCTAATTTTAAGAGTTGCTTTGCCAGTTTGCTGACGCTTGGTTCAAAGATATTCATTTTCGTTTAAAAAACATTTTGTGTCTTTATGTCAAAAATTACAAATCAAATTGTTTGATTTTTCTATATAAAGTTCTTTCAGAAATACCAAGTTCATCGGCCGCTGCTTTGCGTTTTCCTTTGTTTTTTTCTAATGATTTTTTGATCATTTCGATTTCTTTCTGTTCTAAACGTAAAATTTCTTCTTCCTCAATAGTTTCGGCAAACAAATAATTGTCGTCCTGAATTTGGTAATTATCTTCTCGGCTTGCTGGCGTCATAACAGCTGTTCTTGGCTCTTCTTCAAAATCAATTTCGCTGTCGCTTTCTTGATTTCCATATATTTTCTGAATTAAATTTGGATTTATATCCTGCATTTTTGAAGAACCGCCATTTTTCATCAATTCCAAAGTCAGTTTTTTCAAATCATTCAAGTCACTTTTCATATCAAAAAGTACCTTATATAATATGTCTCTTTCTGTACTGAAATCGCTTTCCTTTTTCTTGTCGCTAATTACTGAAGGCAAATTGCTTCCTTCAGCAGGCAAATACGACTGAAGTGTTGCCAATGTAATATCGCGGTTTGTTTCTAAAACAGAGATTTGTTCAGCCACATTTCGAAGTTGACGAATATTTCCGCTCCATCTAAATTTCTGAAGAAGCTGTACAGCATCATCATCCAGTTTTAAAGGAGGCATTTTGTATTTATGAGCAAAATCGGCAACAAACTTTCTAAACAATAGATGAATATCTTCATTTCTTTCTCGCAAAGGAGGCAATGTAATTTCGACTGTTGTTAAACGATAGTACAAATCCTCACGGAATTTCCCTTTTTCGATGGCATTGAATAAATTCACATTGGTTGCAGCAACAATTCTCACATTCGTTTTCTGAACTTGAGACGAACCTACTTTTATGAATTCGCCATTTTCTAAAACACGAAGCAAACGGACTTGAGTTGTCAAAGGCAATTCACCAACTTCATCAAGGAAAATAGTTCCGCCATCAGCTACTTCAAAATAGCCTTCACGCGTGCTTGTAGCGCCTGTAAAAGCTCCTTTTTCGTGACCAAAAAGTTCACTGTCAATTGTTCCTTCCGGAATCGCTCCGCAGTTTACGGCAATATATTTTCCGTGCTTTCTGTGCGAAAGCGAATGTATAATTCTAGGAATATTTTCTTTACCAACACCACTTTCCCCAGTTACCATAACCGAAATATCAGTAGGAGCAACCTGAATGGCTTTTTCGATGGCACGATTTAATTTTGGATCATTTCCAATAATCTCAAATCGTTGTTTTATTGCTTGAACTGTTTCCATATAGATTTTGTTTCAAGTTTTTTATTTGTTTCAGGTTTCAAGTTTGAACTTTTGCCTTGCACACTTAAACTTTGGCTTATATTTTTTTACACGAATTATTGTAAAATATTCTAAATCAGACTGATAGTTTGTTTTTTAGAAGTGATTTTAAAATTAACCACAAATTACACAAATTAGCGCAAATTCTGTTTATGAATTTATCAATCTTTTGTGTACTAATGATTTGTTTTGAAAGTTTGCAATTATTCCAACAGGAGTATCCGCAAGCTTCATGTAATTTAATGTTTGAGCAAGATGGTCATTGCTGATTTCTCTAACTGATTTTACCTCTAATATTATATCTTCATAAACTATGAAATCGGCGTAAAATTTATGAGGCAAAACAACTCCTTTGTATTCTATTGAAAATTCCTTTTCTCGATGATACGGAATGTTGTTATTTTTAAATTCAATTTCTAATGCATCTTTATATACAATTTCAAGTAATCCAGGCCCTAATAATCTATGTACTTCCATGCATATGCCTACAATTTGATAATTTTGATCTTTCTTGTAGTAATATTCGTTGGCATCAATCATAAAAAATAATTTGCGGAAATTTGTGTAATTTGCGGTTAAAAATTAATTCATTTCACTCAATCCCACTGCTTCACCTTTCAATGTTCCTGAAGTACAGCTTGTAATTTTTACGTTTACAAAATCTCCAATTTTATAATTCTCCTTCGGGAAAACTACTGTTATACTTTGAGAGTTTCTTCCAGAAAATTCGTCTTTAGATTTTTTAGAAACCTTCTCAACTAAAACTTCAACTGTTTTTCCAACAAATTCCTCGCTTCTAAACCAAGCATGTTTTTGTTGTAAATCGACAATTTCTTGAAGTCTTCTAGCTTTGGTTTCTTCCTCAACATCATCTTTCATTTTTCTTCCTGCCAAAGTCCCTGGGCGTTCAGAATACGAATACATATAGCCAAAATTATATTTCACGTATTCCATCAAGCTCATTGTGTCTTGGTGATCTTCTTCAGTTTCAGTTGGGAAACCAGCAATCATATCTTGTGAAATCGAAGCATCTGGAATAATCGCTCTTATTTTATCAATCAAAGCCATATATTCTTCGCGAGAATGCAAACGATTCATTTCTTTTAAAATTCTATTGCTTCCAGACTGAACCGGCAAGTGTATGTGTTTACAGATATTTGGATATTTCGCAATAACATGCAAAATGCTTTCGTGCATATCTTGCGGATTAGAAGTCGAAAATCGAATTCTCATTTTAGGAAAACCAATAGCAACCATTTCTAACAATTGATCAAAATCAACCGCCGTTGCTTTTTGCATTTCAGAAGCGTTTACAAAATCTTTCTTCAATCCGCCACCATACCAAAGGTAACTGTCAACGTTTTGTCCTAAAAGTGTAATTTCCTTAAAGCCTTTATCCCACAAATCCTGAATTTCATTCATGATACTTTGTGGCTCACGGCTACGTTCGCGCCCGCGTGTAAAAGGCACAACGCAAAACGTACACATATTGTCGCATCCACGAGTGATTGAAACCAAAGCAGTAATTCCATTACTCATCAAACGAACTGGCGAAATATCTCCGTATGTTTCTTCTTTCGATAAAATTACATTGATAGCATCACGTCCTTCTTCAACTTCTGCCAATAAATTTGGAAGATCTTTGTAAGCATCAGGACCAACAACAAGATCAACTATTTTTTCTTCTTCAAGAAACTGACTTTTCAAACGTTCCGCCATACAGCCCAAAACGCCCACTTTCATTTTCGGATTGGTACGTTTTACTGCGTTGTATTTTTCAAGACGTTTGCGAATCGTTTGTTCGGCTTTGTCTCGAATAGAACAAGTGTTCACCAAAACCAAATCGGCTTCTTCTAAAACCGAAGTAGTGTTATATCCTCCATCAGATAAAATGGAAGCTACGACTTCACTGTCCGAAAAATTCATCGCACAGCCGTAACTTTCTATAAATAGTTTTTTAGTATTCTCAGGTTTATTCTCTAAAACAAGACTTTCACCCTGTTTGCTTTCTTCAATAATCTTTTCCATTGTAAAATTTCAAAGTGCAAAGATAGGGGAAAAGGTATAAAGATGACAAGATGTCAGGGAAAGAATTAACAATGTTTTTCGAATTTTTGATAGATTACTCAATTGCAGACTTTAATCTAGAAAATAGTTAAGTGAAAATTTACAACTCACAATTTACAATTAATAATTATAAGAAGCTATTCCAGCTTTCCGCTACAAGTCCTCATAAAAAAAGCAAAGTTTCTAATGTTTTAAAAAGAGCTTCCGTTGGTCGCTTTTTTAAAACAAGAAACTTTTGCTTTTTTTACTCCGGGCTTTTCACTTCAATCTGGGCTAGGGCAATCGGTTTCAAAAGAACAATTCTCGGTCATAATCCTTTAAAAGTTACACCTATATATATAATAGGTAGGATTACAGATAAATCTGCAATTTTGTGAAACATAATATTAAAATAACTCAAAAATTCATTCATAAGGTTAATATTTAAAAAAAATAAATACTTTTGTTGCAGAAAATAAGAGCAATGGCAAAGAATTTAGTAATAGTGGAGTCACCTGCAAAGGCGAAAACGATCGAGAAATTTCTTGGAAACGATTTTCAGGTGGAGTCAAGTTATGGTCACATAGCCGACTTACCATCAAAGGAAATAGGAGTAGATGTAGAGAATGGTTTTAAACCTAAGTATGAAGTTTCTCCGGATAAAAAAGCCTTGGTAAGCAAACTGAAAACACTATCTAAGAATGCCGAAATGGTTTGGTTGGCATCCGATGAGGACCGCGAGGGAGAGGCTATTTCATGGCACTTGGCGGAAGAATTGAAATTGGATACAAAAAAAACTAAACGAATTGTTTTTCACGAGATTACAAAAACTGCGATTCTTAAAGCAATCGATAATCCAAGAGAAATTGATTATAATTTAGTAAATGCACAACAGGCACGTCGTGTTTTAGACCGTTTAGTGGGTTACGAATTATCTCCGGTTTTATGGAGGAAAATCAAAGGCGGACTTTCTGCTGGTCGTGTACAATCTGTTTCGGTTCGTTTGATTGTGGAAAGAGAACGCGAAATTCAGAATTTTAATGCAGTAGCAACTTATTCAATTGTTGCTGAATTTGTAAACGAAGCCGGAAAAGCTTTCAAGGCAAAACTTCCAAAAAACTTCAATACTAAAAAAGAAGCCGAAGATTTCTTAAACAAAAACATCGGTTCTAAATATAAGGTAGCCGATTTAGAAACTAAACCTACCAAAAAATCTCCAACAGCACCTTTTACAACTTCAACGCTTCAACAGGAAGCAGCAAGAAAATTGTATTTGCCAGTTGGAATCACAATGCAGTTAGCACAGCGTTTGTACGAAGCCGGACTTATTACTTATATGAGAACGGACTCGGTGAATCTTTCAAAAGATGCAATGGACGCTGCTGAAGCAGAAATCATAAAATCATACGGAAAAGAATTCTCGAAACCGAGAACTTTTGCAAACAAAAGCAAAGGAGCACAAGAAGCGCACGAGGCAATTCGTCCGACTGATATGTCGCGCCATAGCGTAAATATCGATCGTGACCAAGCTCGTTTATACGATTTGATCTGGAAAAGAACTTTGGCTTCGCAAATGAGCGACGCGCAGTTAGAAAGAACAAACGTAAAAATTGAAGCAGATAATCATAGCGAAATTTTTACTGCTTCTGGAGAAGTTTTGCTTTTTGAAGGTTTCTTAAAAGTGTATTTGGAAGGACATGATGATGATGAGGAAGAACAAGAAGGTATGCTTCCGGCATTAAAAGTAAACGAAAAGCTGATTAATAACTATGTTACAGCTACAGAACGATATTCAAGACCACCAGCTCGTTATACTGAGGCTTCTTTAGTTAAAAAATTAGAAGAACTTGGCATTGGACGTCCTTCAACTTATGCGCCAACTATTTCAACTATTATCAATAGAAATTATGTTGAAAAAGGAACGCTTGAAGGTCACGAACGTAATTATACACAGCTTACTTTGCAAAATAACAAGGTTGCAGAGAAAGTTTTAAAAGAGAATACAGGTTCTGATAAAGGAAAATTAGTTCCAACAGATATCGGAACAATCGTAACAGATTTCTTAGTTAAAAACTTCGGAAACATTCTTGATTACAACTTTACTGCAAAAGTAGAGCAGGATTTCGACGAAATTGCCGAAGGGAATATTGACTGGGCAAAAATGATGCAGGATTTCTACAATCAATTTCACCCAAATGTAAAAGAAGTTGAAGCGAATGCTGAACGCGAAAGCGGTGAAAGAATTCTTGGAAAAGATGCTGACGGAAGACAGGTTTCTGTTCGTTTAGGAAAATTTGGCCCAATGGCTCAAATTGGAGAAGCAGACGATGAAGATAAAAAGTTTGCCAGCTTGATGGCTGATCAAAATATTGGAAATATTACACTTGAAGAAGCTTTGAATTTGTTCTTGCTTCCTAAAAGTTTAGGTGAATATAAAGGAGAAGAAGTTGAAGTAAGTAATGGCCGTTATGGTCCTTACGTACGTCATGGAAGCGTCTTTATTTCATTGCCAAGAGGAGAAGATCCTTTAGGTGTTTCAAAAGAAAGAGCTCAGGAGTTAATTGACGAAAAAGCACTTGCTGATGCGCCAATTGCTATTTATAAAGGAGAAGCTGTTCAAAAAGGTGTGGGACGTTTTGGTCCGTTTATCAAATGGAATGGTCTTTTTGTTAATGTGAGCAAAAAATACAATTTTGATAATTTATCTCAGGCTGATGTTGAGGAATTGATTGAAGATAAATTGCAGAAGAACATTGATAAAGTGCTTCACAATTGGGAAGAAGAAGGAATTTTAGTTGAAAAAGCACGTTGGGGCCGCTCTGTTATTACAAAAGGCAAAATCAAAATTGAATTAAGTAAAGATGTTGATGCAACAAAATTGACATTGGCTCAAGTTCAGGAGATGATTGCGGCTAAAACACCAGCTAAAAAAACTCCAGCAAAAAAGACAACAACAGCAAAGAAAGCTCCAGCTAAAAAAGCAGCAGCTAAAAAGAAATAATACAAGCACAATAAATGGAATTTGATTTTCTAGAACCAGTTAACGACGGAATTGTAAATTATATCAATTCGTTGTCTTCTCAAGAATTGGGCAGTAAAATAGTATTGCATACCCATGATCAATTTCCAGATATAAGCAAAGTAAATATTGCCATTATTGGTGTTTTAGAAGACAGAAGAAACATTAATATGGTAAATGAAGTAAATCTGACTGCAATTCGCAAGAAGCTTTATGGTATGTTTCCAGGTAATTGGGATGCTTCGATCGCTGATCTTGGTGATATCTTGGCTGGCGACTCTGTAGATGATACTTATTTTGCACTTAAAAAGGTTGTGGCTTCTTTAATTAAAAACAAAGTTATTCCTATAGTCCTAGGAGGTTCTCAGGATTTGACCTATGCTTTGTATCGTGCTTATGACGATTTGGAGCAGATGGTTAACTTGGTTTCTGTAGATAATCGATTTGATTTTGGTAAGGAAAATGAAACAGTTTCGGCTAATTCATATCTGACAAAAATCATTATAGATGAGCCAAATAACCTGTTTAACTATTGTAATATTGGATATCAGACTTATTATAATAGTCAAGAAGAAATTGATTTGATCGAAAAATTGTTTTTTGATGCGTATCGACTAGGAGAAATTTCAACAAATATTGCATTAGCAGAACCTGTTTTCAGAGATGCAGATTTGGTTAGTGTTGATTTGAATTCTGTAAAGTCTTCTGCTTCAGGAAATTTGGTTACGTTTGAGCCAAATGGTTTCAATGGAAAAGAGATTTGTTCTCTGGCTAGATATTCTGGAATAAGTGATAAAGTTTCGGCATTTGGAATCTTTAATCACAACAGTACAGTGCATGAAGCGGCTCTAATTGCTCAAATTGTTTGGTATTTTATTGAAGGATACCATTATCGTTCTAAAGAATATCCATTTGGAAGCAGAACGAATTATTTAAAATATATTGTTCCTCTAGAGGATGAGGAGCTTATCTTTTATAAAAGCGATAAAACAGATCGTTGGTGGATCGAAATTCCATTTGTTTCTGAAGGTAGCAATAAATTGAAAAGAAATACGTTATTACCGTGTTCGTATGACGAATATTTATGCGCCTGCAATCAAGAATTGCCAGAAAGATGGTGGAAAGCACAGCGAAAAAATGCTTTGTAGAAGAAAATTTTAATAAAAATCTTAATTTTTTAGAATTTTAAAAAATTAAGAGCTAAATATTAGTAGGAAATAATTTATATATAATAAAATTTTGTGTTTTACGTCGATTTTTTATGTTAGTTTGTCGATAAAATATTTTTTTTTTATTTTATTTAACATTATTTTTGAACGGTAAAATAAAATTCGCGAGTAGTATTGTTTTTTAGATAAATAATAAATACGTTTACGGACTTATAATAATGAATAGATAATCCCAAATTTATATGAAGAAGTTTATTGCATTTACAGCAATTTTAACACTGGTAATTGGCTGTGGTAAATCAGGTGACAAAGGTGAGTTAGTTGGTGTTACAGGAGGGAAATGGCATCCTGAAAAGCCATATGGTATGACTTTGGTTCCAGGTGGATCTTTTATTATGGGTAAAGCTGATGCTGACTTAGCAAATGTAGAAGATGCTCCAACTAAAACAGTCACAGTTCGTTCATTCTATATGGATGAAACTGAGATTACTAATAGTGAGTATCGTCAGTTTGTGGAGTGGGTAAAAGACTCTACAATGAGAGTTCGTTTAGCGATTTTGGCTGATGAAACTGGTCAAAAAGCTACTGGTGACGCTAAAGGAAAAAAAGGTGGCAGTATTGCTGATTATGCATTTAATGATTCTGAGCCAGATAAAATGACGGCTTATGATAAATATATGTATGATAACTACTATAGTGTAGGAACTAAAGATGATCCGTATGCTGGTAGAAAATTAAACAAAAAAGTGAAACTTATTAAAGATACAAAAGCTTATCCAGACGAGTATTATGCTGAAGTTATGGATTCGATGTATCTTCCAATAGAAGAGTCATACAATGGTTTAAGAACTATTGATGTAAATAAATTGAAATTCCGTTATTCTTGGATGGATATTCAAGCTGCAGCTAAAGCTAAAGTTGGAAAAAGAAAAGACTTCGTTAAAACAGAACAAGTAAGTGTTTATCCTGATACTACTGTTTGGATTAAAGATTTCGCTTATTCATATAATGAGCCAATGCACAATGATTATTTCTGGCACAAAGCTTATGGAGATTATCCTGTAGTTGGTGTTACTTGGAAACAAGCAAAAGCTTTCTGTGCTTGGAGAACTTTAAACAAAAACAGTTATATCAAATCTAAGAAAAAAGGACGCGATTTAGTAAATGCTTTCAGATTGCCAACAGAGGCAGAATGGGAGTATGCTGCAAGAGGAGGTCTGGAGTCTGCAACTTACCCATGGGGAGGTCCTTATACTAAGAGTGATAGAGGTTGTTTCATGGCAAACTTCAAACCAAGTAGAGGAGATTATGCTGCTGACGAGGCTTTATACACTGTTGAAGCTAAATCTTATGAAGTAAATGGTTACGGTCTATACAATATGGCAGGAAACGTTTCAGAGTGGACTGACTCAGCATACAACCCAAATGCATATGAGTATGTTTCTACAATGAACCCTAACGTAATTGATGGAAACAACCAAAGAAAAGTGGTTCGCGGAGGATCTTGGAAAGATGTTGCTTACTTCCTACAAGTAAGTACTCGTGATCACGAATATGCTGATTCAGCAAGAAGTTACATTGGTTTCAGAACTGTACAAGATTACATGGGAACTCAAGTAACTGGAAGCAGCAAAAAAAAGTAATTTATAATTAAATTCAATAACCAACAAATCTATTTTAAAACCTAAAAAAAAAGTATTATGGCATTATTAAGTAAAAAAGCAATGAATTTCGCTTATGGTATGGGAGCGGCAGTAGTAATTATTGGAGCATTATTCAAAATTACTCACTTTGAGATTGGGCCATTAACAGGAACATTAATGCTTTCTGTAGGATTAGTTACAGAAGCGTTAATCTTTGCGCTTTCTGCTTTCGAACCAGTTGATGAAGAGTTAGATTGGACTCTTGTTTATCCAGAATTAGCAAACGGACAAGCTAGAAAAAAAGCGGATAAAGTTGAAACTCCAACTGATGCTCAAGGATTGCTTTCTCAAAAATTAGACTCATTATTGAAAGAGGCTAAAATTGATGGAGAATTAATGTCAAGCTTAGGAAATTCAATCAAAAACTTTGAAGGAGCTGCAAAAGCAATTTCTCCAACAGTTGATTCAATTGCAGGACAAAAGAAATATGCTGAAGAAATGTCTATGGCAGCTGCACAAATGGAATCATTAAACAGTTTATACAAAGTTCAATTAGAAAGTGCTTCAAGAAATGCACAAGCTAATAGCGAAATCGCTGACAATGCTGCTAAATTGAAAGAGCAAATGCAATCTATGACTGCTAATATTGCTTCTTTAAACAGCGTTTACGGTGGTATGCTTTCTGCAATGAGTAACAAAGGATAATTAGTTTTTAACTATTATATTAAATTTATTAATAAGAACTAATTAGAAAAAAATGGCAGGAGGAAAATTAACCCCTAGACAGAAGATGATTAACCTGATGTATCTGGTTTTCATCGCAATGTTAGCAATGAACATGTCCAAAGAAGTTTTATCTGCTTTTGGATTAATGAATGAAAAATTTGAAAGCGCTAATACGTCTTCAGAAACATCGAATGCAGGATTATTGATGTCTTTAGATCAAAAAGCTTCTGAGGCAAAAGGAGAATTCGCAACTGCAGCAGTTACAGCTCATAAAGTTGAATCAGCTTCAAAAGAATTCTACGCATATATCGGTTCTTTGAAAGGTGATGTTTTGCACGGATTTGAAACAGATAAAGAAACAGGAAAATTGCCTTACGAGTCTATGGACAAAGGTGATAATATTGACAACTGGTTTACAGGAGAAGGGTATACTGCTAAAGGAAATGAGATTATAGCTAATATTGAAAAATATAAAGCAGCTATGAAATCTGCATTATCAGATAAAAAATACGCTACAATTTTAGCTGAGGTTGAAAAGAAATTTGATATTTCTGATGTAGCTAATAAAGAAGGTTTAAAAGATAAATATTTAGCTTACCATTTTAAAGGTTTCCCAGCGGTTGCTTCATTAGCTAAACTTTCAGCTTGGCAAAATGACGTTCAAAAAGCAGAAACTGATGTTTACAATAGTGCTTTAGGTAAAGCTGCAGTTGCTGCTGCATCTTACAGCAATTATCAAGCAATTGTTGTTTTAGACAAAAATGCTTACTTCCAAGGTGAAAAAGTTACTGGTAAAGTAGTTTTAGGTCGTTATGACGAAAACACTAAACCAACTTCATTCCAAGGTCCTGGACAAATCGTAAACGGACAAGCTGTTATCTCATTAACTGCTGGTGGTGTTGGAGAACAAAATATTAATGGACAATTTACTTTCTTAGAAGATGGAAAAAACATTCCACTTAAATTCGCTGGAAAGTATGTTGTAGTTCCAAGACCAAACTCTGCTACAATTTCTGCAGACAAAATGAATGTAGTTTATAGAGGTGTTGTTAACCCAATCTCTGTATCATTCGCTGGTGTTGCTGACAATAAAGTAGTTGCTAGTGCTCCTGGATTAAGTTCAGCTGGTAAGGCAGGTAAATACAACATGAGCCCAGGTGCAGGAACTGAGACTACAATTTCAGTTACTGGTACATTACCAAATGGAGACAAAGTTTCAGATAAGAAAACATTCAGAATTAAAGGTATTCCTGGTCCAACTGGTACAATTAGAGGTGATTATGGTGTTGTTAAAGGGCCAAAATCTAATTTAGAAGTTGCGACAATTGGCGCGAAATTAATGGATTTTGATTTCGAAGTTGGTTTAGATGTTGTTGGATTTAACTTAAAAATTGCTGGACAGCCTACTGTTGTTGTTACTGGTAATAAATTAAATGCACAATGTAAACAAGTACTTGCAAGAGCTGGTAGAGGAGATCAAGTTACTATTTCTGAAATTAAAACTAAACTTGTTGGAGCTGGAAGCTATTTATTGCCAAGAACTGCTCCAGTAATTTTCGAAATACAATAATAAATGTAGATAAAACTACGTTCAATATCTTATAATGATATCATGATGAAAGTAAGAAATTTTTTAATAGCTATTGTTTCTATCGCTGGAGGTTTCGCTTCACACGCGCAATCTAATTTGCTTAATGCGAAAACACCTGCTCAAATAGGACTTAAAACTCCTGCGCAACTTATCTCAGATAATGATAAGCCTTTAGCTTACGGTTATGTTGATGATAGAGATATTTTGATGGGAAAAACAACTTGGGAAATTATTGATTTGAATGAAAAAATCAATTTTCCATTATATTTTCCTGTAGATACAGCTAACATTGGTGCTGATAGACGTTCTCTTTACGACGTTTTGACCAAAGCTATCAAAAAAGGTAAGATAACTGAAGTTTACACAGATAGTTATTTTAATACTAAAAAATCTATGAAAGACATCGAAGGATCATTATCTCGTATTGATACAACTGATGCTGGTAGAGAGCTTATCAACCAAAACCCAGACGACTATAAAACACGTGTTGTGAAGAAAAAAGTGGTTACTGGAACTGGTAAAAAGAAATCAGTTAGTTATGTTGATGAAACGGTACCTCCTTCAAGATCTGTACCTGCAGAGTATATCTTAAAGCAAGATTTGACTGCTCAGGATGTTACACAATACAAAATCAAAGGATACTGGTATTTTGACAAACGTCAAAGTGAATTGAAATATCGTTTACTTGGAATTTGTCCTGTAACTCCAGACGTTTATACAATGAACAGTGATGAAAAGGATTATATTGAGTTATTTTGGGTATTTTTCCCAAATTCAAGAGAAGCTTTGCATGAAGCAAAAGCGTTCAACGATAACAACTCAGCATTGCCAATTTCATTTGATCAGATCTTAAACTCTAGACGTTTTAATGCGGTTGTTTACAAAGAGGAAAACCTTTATGGAGACAGAGCAATCAGCGACTATATGAAAGATAATGCTCAAAATCAATTGTTAGAATCTGAAAGAGTAAAAGAGAAGATTCGTAACTTTGAACAAGATATGTGGAACTACTAAGTAGCTATGTAACATTATAATAAAAACTCTTACTACCTTTGTAGTAAGAGTTTTTTTTTGAAAAGGACTTTTTATGACGGATAAATAAATCTCACGATTTTATTTTGTAGGAAAAATACAATATTTAGAATTATATTTCGTTTAATTTCTTATTGCTATTAATTATGAGTAAAGTAAGAAATTTTTTAATCGTTCTGTTTTCTGTTGCTTGGACTTTTAGTTCTAATGCGCAGTCTAATTTACTTAACGCTAAAACTGTTGATCAGATTGGTGTTAAAACACCTGCGCAGCTTATCTCAGACAATGATAAACCATTAGAATATGGTTATGTTGAAGATCGAGATATTTTAATGGGAAAAACTACTTGGGAAATTATTGATTTGAATGAAAAAATCAATTTTCCACTTTATTATCCAGTTGATACTGCGAATATTGGTTCTGACAGACGTTCTCTCTATGATGTTCTGACAAAGGCAATAAGAAGCGGTAGAATAACTGAAGTATATACAGACAGTTATTTCAATACCAAGAAAACTATGAAGGACATTGAAGCTTCTTTGTCTCGTGTTGATACTACCGATGCTGGACGAGAGCTTATTAATCAGAATCCTGATGACTATAGGGAGCGTGTGGTTAAGAAAAAGGTTGTGACTGGTACTGGCAAAAAGAAATCTGTGAGTTATGTTGACCAGACAGTTGGCCCAACAAGAACTGTTCCCGCAGAATATATCTTGAAGCAAGATTTGACCGCTCAGGATGTTTCGCAATACAAAATAAAAGGATATTGGTATTTTGACAAGCGACAAAGTGAATTAAAGTATCGTTTAATTGGTATTTGTCCTGTCACTCCTGATGTTTATACAATGAATAGTGATGAAAAAGATTATATCGAATTGTTTTGGGTTTTCTTCCCCAATGCGCGGACTGTACTTCACGAAGCAAAAGCGTTTAACGATGTGAATTCTGCAGCTTCAATTTCATTTGATCAGATATTGAATTCGCGACGGTTTAATGCAATAATTTACAAAGAAGAAAATGTGTACGGTGATCGTGAAATTAAAGACTATATTAAAGATGATGCGCAGAGCCAATTGCTGGAATCAGAAAGGGTAAAAGAGAAGATTCGCAATTTTGAAGAGAATATGTGGAATTACTAAGTTCACAAATAAAGTTATGAGATAAACTCTTACTATCTTTGTAAGAGTTTTTTATTTTACCTATACACTGCAAAAATGCTTGACTATTTAATTGTCGGATCTGGATTGGCCGGAATCTCTTTCGCCGAAGTGGCCATTAAGAACAATAAATCTATTTTGTTAATCGATAATAAATCACAGCATTCTTCTAGAGTAGCTGGAGGTTTGTATAATCCGGTAATTTTGAAACGTTTCAGTGAAGTGTGGAATGCGAAAGAGCAATTGGTTTTAATGAATGATTTTTATGATCGTGTTGAAGATAAATTACAAGTGAAATTCAACTTTAAAATGCCAATCTTGCGAAAGTTTTTCTCAATCGAAGAACAAAATAATTGGTTTGCGGCTTCGGATAAAATAAATTTAGAGCCATTTTTATCTACTAAATTAATTACGAAGAAATATACAAGTATTGATTCTCCGTATGATTATGGAGAAGTACTTCATACAGGATATGTCAATACTGCATTATTGTTAGAGAAATATGAGCAGTATTTACTTGAGAACAATTTGCTTCTTGAAGAAGCTTTTGATAGTAAAGATATTGAGTTTTTAGATTCTGGAATTCAATATAAGAACATTCAAGCTCGTCATATTATTTTTGCCGAAGGCTTCGGGATGCATAAAAATCCGTTTTTTAATTATTTACCTTTAGATGGAACAAAGGGCGAATTGTTTATTATAAAAGCACCCGATTTGAATCTGGATTTGATTGTTAATACCAGCGTCTTTATTTTGCCAATGGGAGATAGTCTATTCAAAGTGGGAGCAACCTATAATTGGCACGACAAAACAGACGCACCTACAGAAGAAGGTAAACAAGAACTTTTAGACCGAATAAAAGAAATTATTACCTGCGATTTCGAGATTGTAAAACACTTTGGCGGTGTTCGTCCTACGGTGGCAGACCGAAGACCTTTGTTGGGAACTCATGAAGTTTATAAATCACTGCATATTCTAAACGGACTAGGAACACGCGGTGTTATGTTGGGGCCAGCTTTGGCGCAAGCTTTATACGATCATATCGAAAATCAAATTCCGATACCGCAAGAAGCCGATATTAAGCGATTCCATAAAAGATATTTGAAAAGTCTTATTTCTGACCAGCCTTCGGGTCGTAAGAAATAAACATATTGATATATAAATTTCTAGAAAGTCTTAAAACAAAAGGAAATAAAAGGATCAATGTAATTACAATTGCAATGAACGATTGTTCGATTGTAGTTTCAAAAAAGACGAACGAAACAATAAACGCAGCAATTCCAACAGCTACATTCAGTCCGTAGCTCACATACATTGCACCATAAAAAAAAGAAGGTTCGATTTGATATTTTAAACCGCAGTGACTGCAATTTTCATTCATTTTTAGAACTTTAGTCAAATGAAGCGGATTCTTGTCTTCATACATGCTTTCTTTTTGACATCTTGGACAGCTTCCGGTAAAAATACTGTTTATTTTAGAACCTCTTTTAAACATTTTTTTGCGTAGTTTTTTAATTCTGTAATCAAAGAAATTGATTGCTATTAGAACTGTCTTTCTTGAAGAAGTTCTACTGCAAATATAAGATTTTACTGTTGAAAAAGACTTGAATTAGAAGTTTATATATTCTGTTTTTTTAAGCCGATTTTCGATGACAGGGACCAAAATAACTGAAATTCAGAAATATTGGTTAAGCAATCCTTTTCAGCTCCAAAACTTTCAATTAAAAGTTATACTTTTGCACTTTCAAAATTGTAGGTGGCAATGCGCCGTTTGCAGTGTTTTTAATTCTAGATTTTTCAGCAATACATTATGCTTAATATACACAATCTTTCAGTTTCTTTTGGTGGAACATATTTATTTGAAGAAGTTACTTTTCGTTTAGGCGCCGGCGACCGCGTAGGTCTTGTGGGTAAAAACGGAGCAGGTAAATCGACAATGCTTAAAATGCTTGCAGGAGATTTTAAACCAGATTCTGGAGTTATTTCTCAAGAAAAAGATATCAAAATGGGCTTTTTACGTCAGGATATTGATTTTGAGCACGGAAGAACGGTATTAGAAGAAGCATATGAAGCTTTTACTGAAATTAAAGTTGTAGAGAAGAAACTAGAAGAAATCAATCATCAATTGGTTACCAGAACCGATTATGAGAGTGAAGAATACGGACAAATCATTGAAGATTTATCTGATTACACACACCGTTTTGATCTTCTTGGAGGTTATAATTATGTGGGAGATACAGAGAAAATTCTTTTAGGTCTTGGTTTCAAAAGAGAAGTTTTCAATAATCAGACTGAAACATTTTCGGGCGGATGGAGAATGCGTATCGAACTTGCAAAATTATTATTGCAGTCAAACGATGTATTGCTTCTGGATGAGCCGACCAACCACTTAGATATCGAAAGTATCATTTGGTTAGAGAATTTCCTTCGCAATTATCCGGGCGTTGTGGTAATCGTATCGCACGATAAAATGTTTTTGGACAATGTTACGAACAGAACTATCGAAATCT
Source organism: Flavobacterium sp. LHD-80 (assembly GCF_030929605.1). GTDB lineage: Bacteria > Bacteroidota > Bacteroidia > Flavobacteriales > Flavobacteriaceae > Flavobacterium. The sequence continues at coordinate 207,344 of NZ_JAVFVS010000012.1, read as the reverse complement.
CTTTAGGAAAAGCATACGATTTCAATAAACCATATTCTCAGTATTTAGAATTGCGTCATGAAATTCGTGAAAAACAATTAGCGACGCAAAAGAATCAGCAGAAAAAAATTGAAGAAACCGAAAAATTAATCGAGAAATTCCGTGCAAAAGCTTCAAAGGCTTCTATGGCGCAATCGTTGATTAAAAAATTAGATAAAGTTGAAAGAATTGAAGTTGATGAAGACGACAATTCTGTAATGAATATTTCATTTCCAGTTTCAAAAGAACCAGGAAAAGTAGTTATTGAAGCTGAAGATGTAACGAAATCGTACGGAGATAAAACGATCTTAAAGGATATAAGTCTGCTTGTTGAAAGAGGGAGTAAAATTGCTTTTGTTGGACAAAACGGACAAGGAAAATCTACTTTTATCAAAGCGCTTGTAAATGAGTTTGAATACGAAGGAAACATCAAATTAGGACACAATGTTCAATTAGGATATTTTGCTCAAAATCAAGCCGAATATTTAGATGGAGAAATCACTTTGTTGCAAACTATGGAAGATGCAGCAACAGATACGAACCGATCAAAAGTTCGCGATATGTTGGGTTCATTTTTGTTCCGTGGTGACGACGTTGAGAAAAAAGTAAAAGTACTTTCTGGAGGTGAACGTAACCGTTTGGCGCTTTGTAAATTATTATTACAGCCAATCAACGTTTTGCTGATGGATGAGCCTACGAACCACTTGGATATTAAATCTAAAAACGTTTTGAAAGCGGCACTTCAAAAATTTGGCGGAACTTTATTATTGGTTTCTCACGACAGGGATTTTCTTCAGGGAATGTCGAATATTGTTTACGAATTCAAAGATCAAAAAATAAAAGAATATCTTGGAGACATTAATTTCTTCTTAGAGCAGCGCAATCTTGAAAATATGCGTGAAGTAGAGAAAAAAGATGTTGCTAAAACTGCAGCTCCAAAAGAAAGTAATAAAACGTCATACGAAGATCAGAAAAAAGGAAAAGCACTTCAAAATAGATTAAGCAAAGTTGAAAGTCAAATCAAACAATTAGAAAAAGACATTCAGCACGACGATAAAATGTTGGAATCAAATTATGACAAACATATCGAAGATGCGTCTTTTTTTACTGCATACAACAAAAAGAAAGAAGATCTGGAACAGCTTTTATTAGACTGGGAAATTGTTCAGGAAGAGATTGACAATTTTAATGCTTAAGATTTTTTTATTCCAAGTTTCGAGTTGAATATTTTGCTTAGAGTTTAACCGCAAAGCACGCAAAGGATTACGCAAGGTTCGCAAAGTTTTTTTTTACAAAGCTTTGCGAACTTTGCGTTTTATAAAACTTACCAGATTAAAAAAACTTTGCGCGCTTTGCGGTTAAATATCCATTCAGTTCAAAACCTAAAACCTGAAACAAAATCAAATAATTCCAATAGATTTAGAATGCTCAATTGCTTTGCTGCTTTCTTTAAAATAGCAGACCGCAACATCAAGGGATTCTAGATTTTTCATGATTTTTTTCACCTCTTCTTTCTGCGTTTTTCCGGTTTGTCTAATGTAAACCGCAATTACGGTGACCGGAAATATTTTGCAGATCTGCTCATATAAAATAGGATCGTGCTGTGAATCATCTCCTAAAAGAACATATTTCAGGTTGGGATAAAACTCCAAAACATGTTTTATTTTTTCAAATTTGTGATTGTGATTCCCGCGTCCGCTCATGAAAAAATCGGTAATGCCTCTTTTAATATCTTTTAGCAAAATCACCGCTCTTGGCAAATGATGTATTTTGGTAAACTGAACGATAAAGCGGTATAAATTCCATTCACTGCTCGAAATATAGAAAAACGCATTTACTTCTTCCTTGTTTTTTCTTCCAGCCGAACTCAACGCTTGATAATGTGCTACAACATCTTTAAAAACTTTTCGGTCATTTACATTTTTAAAAAGCAAAATGTATATTTTTCTGAAAATGTTATTAGTGTGGGAGATTAAAAATGTATCATCAATATCTGAAATGATGCCTAATTTTCCGGTATGTGGATGTATAAAACTTCCTTTTGAAGTAATAATTTGAGAGTTATACTTAATACTGACTTCGTAGTTCATCCACCCAAAATGAGTATCTTTTTCAAACGGAATACAAAATTTAAAATGACCGTCGTCTAATGTTTTGGTGTGAATTTCCTGATTGCCATATTTCAAATAAACGTCAAAATTTTGGATTGTTTTTATTCGAAACTGATTAATTATGGATTTTGCATTTTTTAAATTTTTCTTCTGAAAATCATAGTCGTACGTTCTTTTAAAAACATGTCCCATTACAATTAATTCTTCTTCGTTGGCATAACCTCGATATAATTGTAAGATTGGTTTCATTTATTACGTATATTTATGTAACTGTAAATTACTTAATTTAATTGATTTTAAAGAGAAAATTTTGAAAAAGAACATCATATTTGTTGTAAATCCCATTTCTGGCGACCTTGATAAAAGTGAATTAATCGAGATTGTGGAGGAATTTGCAACTGTCAATCATATTACTCTGGAAGTGTTTGAAACCACAGGGAAAAACGATTTAAATAAAATCAAGGCACTTTATAATGAATTTCTTCCGGAGCGAATTATTGTTGCCGGCGGTGACGGAACCATCAAGATGGTAGCCGAAGCCATGGAAGAATACGATATCATCATTGGTATTTTGCCAGCCGGATCGGCAAACGGTTTGTCGGTCGATTTGAATTTGCCAGCTGGAATAGAAGAAAATTTAAAAGTAGCCTTTTTGAACCATTATATCGAAATCGATATGATTTGCATCAACGGCAAAAAAAGTATTCATTTGAGCGATTTGGGCTTAAATGCTAATTTGGTAAAAAACTACGAGCAGAGTGATGTTCGCGGTTTTTGGGGATATGCATTGCAGGCTTTTACAACTTTAACCGAGTCTGAAGAACCATTTATGGCTACAATTTCGGCTAATAATAAAACGGTTGAACATGAAGCGCGAATGATTGTTATCGCCAATTCACAGAAATATGGAACAGGAGTTGTGATTAACCCAAATGGAGCTATGAACGATGGCAAATTTGAATTGGTGATCTTAAAAAGTCTTGATTTGTTGCTGATTGGAAAAATTATTACTGGAAATATGCCGATTGATTCCGATGATGTTGTGATTATTTCGACAGATAAAGCGACTATAAAAACAGATTATCCTGTGAATTTTCAGATCGATGGCGAATATTGTGGGGCACAAACCGATTTAGAAATTCACATTCTGCACAAACAAATGAAAATGGCAGTCCCTTGATAGTCAGATCTTTGAAATTTAATTGATTATGTATAAGAAAATTTTATTGACGCTATTGCTATTGCTTTTTTTTAGTTGTAAAAATAAAGACGACCACAAAAAGTCGGATTTAAAAATGAAAGAAGAGGCAATTAATAAAAAGGATGTAAAATCTAGAAAAATTGGCGATTTTATGTCAGATACTGAAGATTTTACTTGGGGTATAAAACAAGAAGATTCGCTAAGTAGTGATGTGAAAATAGTTTTTCAAAAAGAGTTTGCTGTATATGAGTTTAACAGACAATGTTTGTATTATTTTTTCACGAATCATTATTATACCGGAACAGATAAAATTGAACTCATTTGGTCTTATAAAAAAGATTGTTTGCCAGAAAAGAGTATTTTCACTGCTTCAAATACAAAAAATAAACCTCCTAAAGCAGGAGATAAATTTTGTGAATATGAGTTAGTAAATGATTCGGTTATTCATGTGAAATACAATTTTGAAGAATGGGCAAAAGAAATAAACAGCATTACTAGAGATTCTATATTTCCAAAGTATTTATATCTCGAAAAAAACAGAAAATAAATCTAAAAAAAACAGCCAAATCATTTAAACGGATTCCGTTCCTGCCATTCTGTTTTTGGCTCTAAGTACTGAAATAATTTTGCAATGTTATGATTAATCAAAGTGTTGCTGTGTGTTATCAAACCGTACATTTTTAATGGTTTTGCACCTACAGAACTTTTAATTTCAAGTGCGGTTCTGGCAAATACAATTGTTGAAAAACCTTGATTGATAGAGTATGCAATCATGTCATACAACATATTTAGATACAGCATTTTTTCGCGTTGGAGATTTTCATCGTAACCCAAAAAATACGTATCCATCACAAAACCATTTTTAATGAGCGTATTGAAGCCAATAAGTTTTTCATCTAAAAAATAACCGTAAAACAAAAAGTTGTCTTTCATGATTTCTTTGAAAAAACTAAAATGGTTTCGGGCTAGAAAAAAAGTGTTGAAAGGCGCATTTTTTGCCACGTGAAAATATAAATCATAAATAACGTCTTCATATTGTTTAATATCAGACAAAGACATTTTTCGTTTTACAATCCCATCTGTTTTTTTGCGGGCGCGCTTGTACTGATCTCTGTATTTTTTTGATAAAGCGTCGATATAATCTTGTTCGGTTTTCCAATTTTTATTGATTTCGAAAATCATATTGGGTTGTGTCGAAAAAGTATAATTGTTTTTAAATTCAGCCTGAAGCGGTTTTATTTCTTCTGAAGTAAAATCTTTTATACTTGTAATGTGAACTTTTTTGCCCGAAGCTTTTAGATCTTTTTTAAGCTGATTTATTGCTTTATGAAGTGTTTTGATTGCTTTTGGCAGTTGAATGTTTTCTGCAAAAGCAAATGCATTTTGTCCCGTAAGCATATTGTTTCCAACAAATAATACATGAGAAGCAAAGTTTTTAAAAGCAAAATTACGAACCGAAGTTTTTAAGCACTGATCGCGTTCACCAAAAGATTCTAGTTTTTCGGCAAATAAAAATTGAGTCAAAGCAATTCCTGAAAGTTTTTCTTCTTCAAAAATTCCAATAAAATGACAAATCATATTTACCGGACAAGAATTTTCCAGTACTTCGAGATATTCCCGCGTCAAAAAGATGTTTTCTGCAGCAAGCGAATTCCATTCTAAAGGAAGTGACGCCGTACTATTGTAAATTTGAAAAGAATAAGTTGTATTCAAAAGAGTGCGCTAATTTCTTCAAAATTAGGTAATATTTATAATAACTGACTTTCTTTAAGTTATTATTAAGAAAAACCCGTTTGAGTTTTGATTTCAAACGGGTTCTATAAATTTTAATTTATGCAAAAGCACAGATAATGCCTCCCATTAACATAAGTGTGAGCATCCAATAACCTGCGTGGATGAAAATATATTTCCAAGATTTTCTTTCGAATAAACCATTAATTCCAACAATTGGTAAAGCAAAAAATAATCCCGCCATAAAGCCGTGAAGTGCTCCGTGTTTAAAAGTTCTGTAAGCAGTTCCATAATCGGCCATAAATGCGGCAAATGATGGTTTTGCGTTTGCCAGCATCGGCGGTCCGCCAACCATTCCAACCGCACCAGATTGATGAATAGTCAAAGCCATTAAAATCATCGTAATCATCAACGAAAAAACATACGTAAATCCGAAGATTTTAAGCATATTTCCTGTTTTAAGCTGCTCTTCTGTAAAATTGTTTTCTTTCATCCAGATTGTTCCAAAAACTTTTGGATGATACCAAATGAAACCAGTAAACAATGTCACTACAGCAGCTAAAAATAGCGCAATAAAGTTAATTTCCATAATATGAGGTTTTTATGTTAGTTGAATCAAATTTAAACAAAAAAAGCGCTTATTTAACATTTTTTTAAAAGTAGTATTAAGACTGTTAATTATTTACTTATTAACACTTTATCGACATTTAGTGCATTATATCTAGAGAATTCATAGTTTTGCAATCGTAACAAACCCCAAATCTGTTATGAAAAGCTTAATTACTTTTTTTTTAGCATTTGCTTTTTCTCTGAATTCTTTTGCAGATACTGTTTCAGATAAAGAGAAAGAAGCTCTGATTAAATTATATCACGCCACAAATGGTTCGCAGTGGAAAATAAAGTGGGATTTATCCCTTTCTGTGGCAACCTGGTATGGAGTTCGTGCTGAAAATGAAAAAGTAGTGGCTCTAGATTTATCAAATAATAATCTGCAGGGAGAATTGCCTTCGGAATTTTTTGATTTGGTGAATTTAGTTGAAGTGAATTTTCAAAAGAATAAACTCGAAGGAAATTTACCAAACAACATCCATAACCTAAAAGAACTTGAGGTTTTAAATGTTTCTGACAATAAATTTTCAGGAACAATTCCGGTGCAAATCTGTGAATTGCATAAACTGAAAGATCTGGAGCTTTTTAAAAATAAAATATCAGGTGAATTACCTGCTGATCTTGGAAAATTAAATCGATTAGAAGTACTTTCGGTTTTTAATAACGAAATTGGAGGAGCATTGCCAAGTTCAATTTATAAGATCTCGACCCTAAAAGTACTGCTTTTAAACGGCAATAAATTATCAGGGAATTTGAGCAAGGAAATTGTAAATTTTGGCGCTTTGCAAAACCTGAGTTTATTTGACAACAGTTTTGAAGGAGAAATTCCCGAAGGACTTGGAAAGCTTCACAATCTTTCTGAAATGAACCTTTCTTATAATAAATTTAAAGGTGGAGTTTCAAGAAAAATGGCATTATTAGATGCTTTAAATATGACAATGTTTGATGAAAATGGGAATCCGTTTTTATTAGAAATAAATGCTGAACGACAAAAAAATATTACCGAAAATTAATCGTGCTTATGGAATGAATTTTACTCTGAAAAAAGTTGATTAAATATATTTAGTTAATTGCCGAAAACCGTAACTCGTTACGGTTTTTTTTGTTTCTGGTTTTTGTGATTTATTATTTTAAATTTGCTGAAATATTTTTGAAAATTTTATTTTTTTCTTTAACTTTAAAATTAGATTCGGTCTTTAGGTTAAAGCCGGATGGAGAAAAGCAATTAACCTTTTAATGTAAAATTATGACACTGCAATATCAAGGCGAAGAATACGGAAAGCCAACAACATTTACACTAAGAATCATTGGTAATAACTTATCAAAAAGCAGTTCAAATTATCAAATTGATCTTTTAGTAGGCGATAAAAAATTGCCAACTTTTACAACTGAAATTCATCAAAGTCTTTCAAATTGTTTAAAAGAAATTTATTTGTTTAGAAAACACCACGGAATTACATTCAATGAGTCTTCAGAGAAAATTGTTTCCTTGTATGTTGCTTACGACAGAGTTTTGTTCAATTATAATAAATATGCTTTGTTTAGAGCTTAATTTGAGCCAGATACAAAATATAAAGACCGTTCAAAAGAACGGTCTTTTTTGTTTAAATATCATTACTTCTAAATTTTATTTGCCCATTGCATAAGTAATTCCGCCAAGTAAATGTTGAGTGAAAAGGGGATCGCTGTAATTTTCAGGAAAATGTCCTAAGGCGGTGTAAAAAGCTCTTCCGCCATCATACTCGTGATACCATGCTAAAGGGTGATTGTCGCCATGTTTCCCGCCTTTATATGAAGATTCATCAACTTTTATAAGCACATTTACATCTGGATTTAAAGATTTAAAATTGTACAATTCGTCTTTTCTTTCCCAAATTTCTGGAAGATTTTTTGTAGACGGATGTTCGTGATTGACAACTATAAGTTTTGCATTTTGCGGTTCTGGATGTCCGTCAAAAATACCACCAATCATTTTTGTGTACCAAGGCCAGTCTGGTTCGCAGTTTGTAGCCGAATGAATGCCTACAAAACCATTTCCTTTTTGTATAAATTTTTGCAAAGCTAATTTTTGATTTTCACCCAAAACATGACCCGAGGCGCTTAAAAATATAACAGCTTGATATTGTTTTAAGTTTTTTGAATTAATAGCCAGAGAATCTTCAGTAGCATCGACCAGAAAATTATTTTCTTGTCCCAGTTTTTTTATAGCTGCAATTCCGGCCGTTATGCTTTCATGTCTGAAACCGTTAGTTTTAGAAAAAATCAGCACTTTTTTGATTTTAGCAGAAGTTATTTCTTCTGTGTTTTTTTGATAGAAAGAAAACAGGAAAAAGCTTGTAAGCAGAATGACAATGCAGAAAAAAGCTTTTTTTATTGAAGACAATTGGTTCATCTTGGAAAATTTTATTTTGGGAAGATAGAAAAAAAATCTGTTGAGAAAGATTTCGGCTTCAGTTTAGATAAAATTTCTTAACCACAAATTACACAAATTCACATAAATGAATTTGTGAAAATTAGTGTAATTTGCGGTTAAAATTAAGATTTCCAATTTTATTGGCTTTATGCCTGATGGCCCAAATTGGGATTTCAAGTCTATAATGTTATTTCAAATATAAATATTGAAAAATACTAACCAATTAAACAAAAACTAAAATGAGAAATGCCTCAAGATTACTTTTGATTTCTATTCTATTAATGGCGATTGGCTGTAAAAATGAAACACAAAATGATGCTCCTGTAGTTGTGGAAAATGGTGCTTCTGCGGAAATTCCGGTTGTTGCAGAACCAACAGCGCCAAAGTTATTAAATCAAATTACTGCTGCAGAAGCTTTTGAATTAAAACCAAGTGAAATCTATAGTAAAGATTCGATTCCGAAAAATAAAGAGATCTATGCTGTAATTGTCGATTGGGCTTTGAATAACAATAAAACTTCAATTGTTGCTTTTAAATCTGGTGAAGCCAGTTTTCTTCTTAATGGTATTGATATGCAATTTGAAAAGAATCCGCAACCTTTTAATGCTCTTTCGATTTCATTGATAGAAAAAGCTGAAAAAGCATTGTCTTTATTTACACCTACAACCGAAAGAACTGCGCCAGAGCAGAATCAGATGAAAATATATATATTAACTCCAGAGGGCAAATATTTGTATGAAAATAAGATTACTGAATTCAAGAAAAATAAAGAGATTCATGATGTTTTTGAAACGGCTTCAAAACTTTTGCTGGAATCTAGAAAAGCATTGTAGTTCTTCTTCCAGAAATGGTAAAGTTAAAAACTGCGCAATCCTAAAAAGCTTTTAGGACTGTGCAGTTTTTTTATTGTTGAGAAATTTAAGGTCATATTTTTAAGCTATTCAATAAATCAATAAGTTTAGGGTCAGATGGCTGTGGTGCGCGTGCAGTAACAATATTGCCATTAGGGTCAAGAAGGATAAATGTTGGAATTTCATAAACACCATAATCCTTTATGAATTTTGATTTCATTTCATTATCAGCCAATAATTGAATCCCGCCTAATTGTTTTTCTGAAACAAACTTGCTCCATTTTGATTGATCTTTTGTCGCATCTAAGGAAATAGCAACAAATTCAATATTTTTTCCTTTATACTGTTCTTCGACTTTCTGAAGAAATGGAAACTGTTCACGGCATGGACCACACCAAGTTGCCCAAAGATCGATGTAGATATATTTTCCTTTCAGATCTTCTAAACTGGTTTTTCCTCCTTTTTGATTTTCGTAATTAAATTTTGGAGACGGATTTCCAGGTTGTATTACCTTTATTCCGTTGTAATTGGCCGTCAGTGCTTGTTTAATGATTGGATCGTTTGTAATCGATAAGTAGTCCTGATATGTTTTTTCAAAATCAGGATTTTCTATATTAATGTCGTTTGTTGAATTTTGGATTAAGTGATTTTTTAAGCTTTGACTTTTTAAAAATTTAATTTCAGTTATTCGATTTTTAGCCGGAAGTGAGCCATCTCCGTGCATGTTTTCATAGAATTTGTATACCGCAAGGTCTTGATATTCATTTGAAAATAAAAATTCAAACTCATTGTCGAAATCGATCTTTTCATCAAGTTTTGGGTATGTTTTAGAAACTTGAAAACCATTTAATCGAGCATATAAATTATGAAGGTTTTTATAATAAATTAAATGTTTTTGTTCCAAATAATGAATGCTTCTGACTTCTTTTGCTTTGAAATCAGCATCAGTAAATTTTGTTTTAAGATATAAAGCGTTGACTGAAGTTTTTATTTCTTGAAGTTTTTTCAGGAATTCATTTTCGTCAAGTTTATAAAGTTCCTCATCTGGAATTACCGAATTTAAAAGCTGTTTTTTAGCAAGGTATTGATTTTCTATACTTCCTTTTCCTGTAAATTTTAAAGTTGAAGCTAAGTTTGCATCGTCAGCAGCTATTGTCAATTTTGAATCTTTGGCTAAATATATAGGAATGCTGTTTTTAGAAGTTTCAATTTTATAGATACCATCATAATTTAATTTCAGGTTTTCTGAAAAACTACCATCTGGTTTTAGCTTGATTTCTTTATCAACTAATTCTCCTTTAATTTTAATTGTTCCATTTTCGGTATTGATTATTTTACCTGAAATGGTTATTGTTTCTTCAGAAGTTGTGAAAGAGTAGAAAACGACAATTAGCAATGCAAACAAGCTTTTTTTCATTTTATAGTGGTTAGGTAGTTAAAATGTTAAATGAAATCTTGTTAAAAGTAAGGATTTTTTTTAAAAAGTGGATTTGTTAAGTAGTATTATCCATCTCTTTAAAATCTTCATTTAATCAAAGAGTATAAGAGGTCGTTGGGAAATATGTTGCTAAGAGATTTAAAGTTGTCTCGTAGGTCGTTTTTCGTCTCACTTTTGCAAGTAACCAGGATAAAAAACTCATGATTAAAATGTCTTTTGGTCCGTTTTGTGAAGCAATAATGAAATCTTCAATTGCTTTTTGAAATTTTTGAGTTTTTATAATTTCGGGTTTCATTGCATATTGCTCTACGAACAAAAGATAGTGAATAACGCGTTCTTCATTTACCGTTAAAAGGTATTTTTTATAACGACGTTTAAAACTTTTTATTCGGGATAAAGCCAGTTCTGTGTTTTCTTGTTGTGCATGCAGGAGGATTTCGACAAGACATTTTTTTATCGTCCAGTCCATGCCCATTTTTTTTTCATACCAACTGTCAGTATGGTTTAATTTTGCTGCTTCTTTTAGAGCATTGCGTCCGGCATTTTGCTGTACATAAAAAACAATGAGCATAAGATGAATGTCGTTGCTGTCATTAGGATCTGCTTTTTTGTTTGAAGAAAGGGCTTTTTCGGCAATTTCAATTGCTTTTTGGGGACGACCAAGATAATTTTCATTGAAAGCTAATAACAATGAATATCTCAGACAAAAACGCTGATAATATTTGCCAGATTGTTTTTCAAGTTCTGTAGACATCAAATTAAGATATTGCAAAGACTCAATAAACTGTCCATTGCGAAAGTAGAAATTTGCTATAAAGTACAAGATGTAAATATGATAATATAAATGTCTATCTGCCTGATCTGTTTTTTTGCTGATAAACCTGTAACTTCTAACAACAAAAGGCTCTATAAGTGCGTAATTATTGTTTATAGAAGCATATTCGTTGGCAATAAATAATATTTGATATAGTGATTTAAAGGTTAATCCTTTTTTTAATGATATTCCATGTGTTTGAATAGTATTTTGAATAAGTGCTTGAAAATCTACTATTCGGCCTTCGTGATAAATAGCAGTAAGTTCACGACGCAAAACAGCATAGCCTAAATTAAGTTGTTCCTCATATTCAAGTTGTTTTTTGTTTGCGTTAAACTTCTCGATCATTTTTTCGATTGGTTCTGAAAGATTGAAATGCGCAAATTGAAGCTGAGTGAGGTAGATTTCATTGAGAAGACTAAAATGGTCAATGCTAATTGCAATAACTTCCGCCTTTGCCAGACATTTAAAGGCCGTTTTGATAAGTTTATGTTCAAAAAACAAACGGCTTACAACAATAAGACGACGTATTGTATTTTCTTGAGAAGTATCATTTTCAAAACTTCGATTAGCCATGAAATCAATCATGTTGTCGTAAAGTCTTTTTCTTAGAGCATGATAAGCATCGGCACTTTTTTTATTCTCTAGAATATTTTTTTTATATTTTATATCATCAGTTTTTAAAGAATTGAATAATTCTATATTTCCAACGTCTTTGCGTTTGTTCTTTTTTGATAGATGTTGTATGAATGCTTTTTTATCTGATTCATTCATCATGTTTGATATTTCATGGAGTGCATTCATAAGTATGGTTTTATGAGGATAAAAATACTAAAATGCATTTTTAAATCATCAGTTTTATCGATAAATTGATTTTTATAAATTCTGATTCCTTCTGAAATTTGTCTCATAATTATAAAAAACATAAAATTATGGAACCGCTAAAATCAAATGAATCTAACAACAGTTCAGAATCAAAAAATGTAAAATTTAATAATGGAAATAGCCCTTTAAAGCCTAGCGCCGCTTTTGTCGGCGCATCCTGGATGACATTGCTTATAGGAATTGCTTCCTATTGCATTGGTCTTTACAATTCGGATATGGCTTACAATGAAAAAGGATACTATTTTACAATTCTCCTTTTTGGTCTTTTCTCCGTAATATCAGTGCAAAAAAGTGTTCGAGATAGACTGGAAGATATACCAGTAACCGATTTGTATTATGGCCTAAGCTGGTTTAGTACTATTGCTTCTGTAGTATTATTGATAATAGGCCTTTGGAATGCAGATTTATTACTCAGTGAAAAGGGATTTTTCGGAATGTCATTTGTATTAGGACTCTTTTCTGCTCTTGCTGTGCAAAAGAACACTAGAGATCTTAAGCAATTTGAATCGACTACAATATAATTTTAGCGGGCCTCATTACTGTCACATAATTGTGCGGTTTTGGGGTTTTCTAATTATTAGCTTATTTGGATAAGAAATCTAAATGCAATATTCGTCGTTAAATGAAAATTTGGCAATAAAAAAAAAACACCACTTGTTGAAGTGGTGTTTTTTTAATGGTACTATTTAGATAGCTAATTCGTTATAGAAATTTTATATAAAATCGCTTTACCTCAGTTGGAAAAGCTTTTTCCTTTTCAAGAGATGTCTTTTAAGAAATTCAAAAGCTTTATTTCCTTTTTGATTATTCTGATCATAAAAAATCCAAAGATTAATAAAAAAGCATAACCACTTATGAGGATATAGAGATAAAAACCTCTTGAAAAATTGTCTTTAAAAACAGGTAGAAGCAATGTAAAACCAACGATATAAGTTATGTAAATGATTGGTGTGAAAATGTAATGTATTTTTTTTCTCCAGTCATAAAATTGATGAGCCAGTTTGCTGTATTCAATTAAGTTAACATCGGTCTTTAAGTTCTCTAGTTTTTTCGCGCTGCTCCATTCTAAGGCGATACGTGCAATAAGCATTGTAATCATAATGCATAATCCAAAACTAAAAAGTGTTTGTTTATAAGCGCCTACCCAAATATAATATGCGATTAAGATTAATGATGTCAGACTTAAAATTACTTTGGTCCAAAAATGACTACGCTTAATTTTCTTAGTATTTGCTTCGGCTTTTTTAATGATTTCAGTTGCTGTTGGTTTTGTATCAGATTCTGTCTGCTGCTCCCAAATATTTTGTAATTCTTCAAATGTTTTCATTTTGTACACATTGAGTTAAACTTTTTTTGATTCGGTGGATTCTAACGCGAAGTGTTTCTTCGGTTATCCCAATTACTTCTGATATTTCCTGATATTCGACACCGTCTAAAGTCATCAGGATTATCATTTTATTTGTTTCTTCAAGCTTTTGTATACATTGATACATTTGTTGAAGCTGTTCGTCTTTTTCGCTCGAATAGGTTTCTGCAACAGTTTGAGGCAGGATTTCGGTCCTAATTTCTTTTCTTGAAGATGATTTTCTTAAATAAAGAAGACAGGTGTTTACGGCAATCCTATATACCCAAGTGCTAATGCTGGAATCATTTCTGAAGGTGTCCAATTTCTCCCAGACTTTAATGAAGATTTCCTGAGTCGCATCAGAGGCTAATGCAGTATCGCCGCAAAAATAACCTTTGCACAAGCGAAACACTTTATTGTAATGCTTGGAGTAGATCTCGTTGAATTGTTCTTTTTCGGCCACTTTATTTTATTTCTGATTTTACATTTTCTATAAACCACTCCGGTTGATCATACATTACAAAATGCGCTGCTTTTGATGCATAAAGAATTTTAGCAGATGGCAGATTTTCATACTGCGCTTTATATGTGTTTTGTACCGTAGCAAGATCTGGATTTGTCGCAGCTAAAATTACCACTGGAATTTTAATTTTAGAAATTTCTTTTCTTAGGTCTAAATTAAGCATATCAATATAACCATAAACATAAGTTTTTCTATCGGCCATATTCATCCAGTCATTAATTGTTTTTTGTTTTTCTTTATTCAGGCACATGTAAGAAGTCATTTGTGAATTCATTGCATTAAAAGCATTTTGATCCATAGCCAACATCATTTTACTCTGCGGATTATCATAAGGAATCGTGTCGCCTTTGTAATTAGGAATCATTAAAGCGGCACTGGAAGGTAAAGCGTCAACTAGAATTAACTTTTTGAATAAATTAGGTTCTTCAGATGCTAACCACAAACTTAAAGTCCCACCGAGACTATGACCAATCAATACCGCATTTTTTATTTTTTTGGTTTTTACATACGAAATGACTTGATCATTTATGGTAGATAACCAAGGCCTTTCAATTGGGGGAACATTACCAAATCCTGCAAAAGTAAAAATGTGGCATTCGTGATTTTTAGAAAGTTCAGATACTGTTTCATTCCATAACTCTCCGGTGCAACCAAAACCAGGAAATAACAAAACAGGAGTTCCTTTTCCTTTTACCTCTACTTTGAAAGCAGTTTGAGAAAAAACAGATTTTGAGAAAAGTAGGATAAAGGCAATAATTAAAATAGATTTCGTTTTCATAAGATTTAATTTTTTAAAGTTTACCTTTTGATGCAGCACTAGTTTAATTGTTACCTCAAAAAAGAAGTTTTTTTTAAATATTTTTATTGGCCATATATTTTGGGTTTAAAAACCAGCAATTTAACACAAATAAAAAAGCTCCAGATTTCTCTGAAGCTGTATTTAGTAGCGAAAGCATTTAATGATCTATTTATTTAAATCATCATACAATTGATCAACTACTTTTTCTAAAATTTCTCCTGTTTCATTAAAGCTTGTGTTTGTCAATATCGATATCCCCATATTTTGTTTAGGATAAATCACAAACCAATTCTGCATTCCGTATATGCCTCCGTGATGTCTATAAATTAATTTATTATCATTTTCTATGATGTACCAATGGTAGCCTTCCCAGAAATCAGAACCTTCTTTGTATAATTTTTTATGAGATTCGTTTACAATAGGATTAGACTTGTCTAGTTGCAGTTTCATATATTTCACTAAATCCGTGGTCGTTGAATGCAATCCCGAAATTCCACCCCATAAAGTTCTATTGAAGTTAGGCATTAACTGGTTTTTATCGTTATAACCTTTTACCAATCTCGTTCTGTCATTTTCATTTAGTGTAAACTTGGTTTGGTTCATTTTATTTGGTTCCAAAATAAATTCAATTACCAATTCTTCATAAGGTTTTTGGTACACTTTTTCAAGAATATACGCTGTCAATTCTGGAGCCGTGTTTGAATAGAAGTATGTTTCTCCAGGTTTCGTTTCAATTTTGATTAGTTTTAATCCCTCAAAAAAAGCTGTTTTATTTTCGCTTTTTATTGGGAAATTAGGAAATCCGCTTGTGTGTGTGATGAGGTGTCTAATTTTTATAGGCTCACCTTTAAATTCTAAATTTGGATAAGGTTCATTAAGGTAGATTCTAATATCATCATCTAAATTTATTTTTTTATCAAGTACGGCTTTAGCAGCTATATACCCTGTAAAAGTTTTAGTTACAGAAGCCAATTCATAAAGTGTAGAATCGTTTGGCTTGTTTCCTTCTCCGATAGTTAATTCGCCAAAATGTTTTATTGTGGCTTCTCCATCTTTGTAAACTACAACGGAAACAGAATGAAATCTTTTGTCCGCTAATAACTGAACAGCGTTATTTGTAATCGCATTTTCAACACTTTGTTTATTGGTTTGATGAACACTTTTGCAAGCAAGTAATGTAAAAAATAAAATAGTGATTAAATATTTCATTGTGGTAATTTATAGTTTGATTTTCTGATTAATTGGTTAAATAGCACATAACGTTTTAGTACTACAGTGGGTTTGGGATTTTATTACATCCTTACTTTTTTTTAGCAATAGAGGCAATCGTATTTACGACTTCATTTATTCCGTGCTGTTTATCAGTAGGGATAAACATTCCGTTTGCCAAAAGAATTATGGTTAGTTTTTTATCAGGAAATTTTCTAAAGGCAGTTGCGAGTCCTCCTGAAAAACCATAAGAAACATTATCATTCTGTTTTATCAGATCCAATCCATATGTAAAATCTCTTTTGATTTCATAATTAAACGGAGTCAATAATTGTTTTTTCATTTTATCAGATATAAAAAAGCCATTGTCAAACTTTGTATTCCATTCAATGAAAGCATCTAATGTCATGTTAAGTGCGGCAGCACCATATTCGTACTCAGGAAAATTCCAGTTTCTTTTTAGAAACATAGCTGTTCCTGCCGTATTCACATATCCGTAACTTAAATTGTTAACTACTTTTAGATTATTTCCTTCAAAGACAACTGATCCTAATGCCGACTGGAATTGAGTATCAATAATAAACTGACTCAGTGTTTTATTGACAACTTTTTGAAAGATTCTGTTAAGCAACCAATAATTAGTTTGATTATAATCAAATTGGTTTCCTGGTGAAAATTTTATGCTGTCATTATATACCTTTTGTTTTGCATTTTCTTCATTTTCATTGGTGTAATTTACAATATCAGGTAAGCCAGATGAATGTGTTATGAGATTTTTTATTTGCACCTTTTTCCAGGTAATCGGCAAGTCATCTAAAAAATAAGAAATAGGAGTGTCCAGAGCTATCTTGTTTTCTTGAATTAATTGATAAACGGCAATAATCGACATTACTTTAGTAGTTGAAAACAATGGAAATAAAATTTTGTCTGTTACAGGAATTTCCATTTCGATGTTGGCAAGTCCGTAATTCATCTTGTGAATCAATTTGCCATCTTTTATAACTGCTAAGGCTAATCCAGGAATATTATATTGTTGCTGAACTTCTGTTATGTATTTGTCAATTTCGTTATTCCTTAAATTTTGGGCGGATAAATCAGTTAACGAAAACAGCTGTATTAATGTGGCTAAGAAAAATAGGTACTTCATCGATGTGATATTTTATATTGATTTAATGATGTTAGTTAAAATTTTATCGAAAATGTACCATAGACCATTTAGCTTCATGATGCAAAATAGTTTTTGAAGTTGTGAGAAGAAGGAAGATGAAAATGTTTTGGGTTATAACTTTCGGCGCTTTTATCATTTTTAAGAATATTAATAATAAGCGCAAATATCCCGAATGCAGATTGTTTCGAGGTTTTAAGTTATAGGATAGGAGTTCAATTCTATAATATTGAACTCATTTCAGGGAAGATTTTTGATATTCTGCAGGGGTTAGTCCTGTGATTTTTTTAAATGCAGTAAAGAAGGAGGATTTTGAACTGAAACCGCAATCGTAACCTAAACTTTCGATTTTATAGTTTTTCTCAGTTTCTAACAGCTTTTTTGCTTTTTCAATTCGATATTCTTTAATGAGATTTGAGAAAGATTTTCCTAATATTTCATTTACATATTGAGATAATAAATGTTTCGTTATTTTCAGTTCATTTGCAGCTCCTTCGAGCGTAAAATTTGAGTTAAGAAACATTTCTTTTTCAATTAAAATGGATAGTTTTTGGCCTATTTCATCCAGCATCTTTTTGTCAATTTCTTTGTTTTTATATTTTTCCTTTTCATGAAAAAAAGTCGATTCGCTACTTTTTCTAAAAATTAAAAGCAAGACAATGAGATATAGAATAAATGTAAATGACAAAGCTCCAACTATATAAGATGTATATAATGCAAAACTGTAAGCTAACCAGATAAATGCAACACCTAAATAAATACTTAAAAGCCAAAAATCCATTTTCTGTAAACGCTCTTTCCTTTTGAGTTTGAGAATAATTGGTCGGAGATATTTTAATGATAAAGCAATATAAATGAACCATTGAAAGTATATTGCATTTACAATCCATCTACTCCAAATTTCGCGATGTTCAACATAAGGATAAAAATATCCAATAATTGTTATTACGACCAAAGAGGGGATTACATGTATTTTCCAATTCGGTTTTTCGTTTTCCATCACAGATTTGAGATATAAAAAAAGAAAAGGACCAATTAGAACGCATGCAGAAAGCCCAATCTGAATAAAAATATTGGATAAGTGCGGATTAAAATAGAAAAAAACCGATTTGACAATTCTGATACTTAAAACTAAAAGCAACAGGGATAAAAAATAGTTTGTAAATTTTTTATTTTTAGCATTTATGGCAAAATACAAGGAAAGCAAGAAACCATTAAAAGCCCCCAAAGCACTAAAAAAGAAAAGCAGTTGGTTTGATTCTATCATTATTTATTTATATTAATTCTCGCATATAGTTGCTGTGGATCAATTTTTTGAAGAAAATCTGCAGTTTTTATTCGATAAATTTTGAGGACGTTATTAGATTTGTCTTGTTTTATTTTCGTAGTAACTAAACAAAGTTCCATATGAATTGTATTGGTGTACATTTTCAAAAGTAACCAAAAAAGATTACAAATCATTAATAATATCGGTCAGTCCTTGACGAAGAAAACGGTTAATCAAAAACTAACACAAATCATGAAGAAAGAATTCCCAACCATAAAAACTGAAAAACTTTTACTCCGACAATTTGCAGATAGTGATCTTGAAAATGTTTTCAAAGGACTTTCGCATCCAGAGGTTATTAAATATTATGGAGTGAGTTTTCAAACATTGGAAGCAACTAAAGAACAAATGTCTTTTTTTGCTGACCTTGAAAAAAATGATACAGGAATTTGGTTTGCTATTTGCTCGGCTGATAACGGAACATTCTACGGCGCGGGTGGATTAAATAATTTAAGTAAAGAACATAAAAAAGCAGAAATAGGTTTTTGGTTAATTCCAAGTTTTTGGGGACATGGAATTATAAAAGAAGCAATTCCATTAATTTGTAATTATGGATTTTACGATTTAGAACTTAACAGAATTGAAGGATTTGTTGAGTCGGAAAATGAGAATTGTAAAAGCGTAATGGCTAAACTTGACTTTCAGAATGAAGGAACTATGAAAGACTGTGAAATTAAAAATGGCAAGTTTATAAGTCTTGATATTTACGCTAAGGTAAAAGGTAATATAGGCAACGTTAGCGTAGATTTGTAATTCGTTAGCGCAGATTTGCAATCTGTGCCCGCACAGTGAAGCAAATGGATTATTTTATTAAATACAAGTTATTGTATTTATTATATAAAAATGGATTATTTACAATCTTTGTGGGCACAGATTGCAAATCTGCGCTTACGATTGAGGTTAGACCTGCGCGATTGGATTAATCATTATGATGGTTTTGACGTAGGCAATATCGAATAAATAAAAAATAGCAAATAATTTTAAATAGCATTCCATAACGTATTGGCTTTCTTACATTCAAATAGCTATATTAGCGTGATTCAAAATCTAAAATTTATGACAGCAGAGCAAATAATATCAGTAGTAGGTTTAGTTGGATTCGGTGGGATTCTTAAAACTTCTTTCGATTTTTTGGTTGCTACCCGAAAAGCCAAACAAGATGCTAAGCAGACAATGAAAGAAATCAGATACAAAGCTATAATCTTACTTTGTTATGCTTTGGTTAATTATGATAAGGAAAAAACAACTCTTGTTATTAATCGTCCTGATATAAATTCATTTGAAAGATTAAAAAATGAACTTTATGCAGAGTTCATAAATATGTCGTTATTTGCTTCTGACAAAGTTTTGATAGAATTAAAAAGATTCATCCACAGCCATAATACAGAAAGATTAAATGATTTAGCTTTAGCAATGAGAAAAGATTTATTTGGTATCAAGACAAATTTAAAAAGTAATCACTTTAATATTGAATTCTAATGCTTTCTGAGTATTTCATTATCTGTATATTCCGTCTCCCACTTTTTCAGTAAGAGTCCACTTGCCTTTAATTTTTGTTAAAATTAGTATGGAAGTTGTATCCATATCTTTATAATCCGTTGTTGTTGATTTTATAGTAAATACTGCGTACTTATTGTGTTTGTAGTATATTGGATCTGAGAATGAAAAAACCTTGTAGTTCTCCTCAAAATCAAATTTTTCATATTTGCCAGGATTAGGAAAGTCTTTCAGTTTTATAAAAACAATATTTTGATGCTTAAAATTTTTTAAAGACCAATAATCATCTTTTACCCATTGGTCTATTGTATCTTTATTAGCATATTTATTTTTCATTTTTTGCCAGCTTTCTTCCTCATATAAAGGTTCTTCAACTCCTTCAATTTTCACATATTTATTAACGCCACTATAATAAAATGTTTTCCCTTTAAAGATGTCAATTGTTGTATTGTTATTGATTTTTTCTTGGATAATCATAATTTTGTCTGAACCTTTTAAATTCAAACTTAGAATATAATCATTAATAGGGGAGTTTTTGTCTTTATTTATTGAACAGCCAAAAAGAAATTGTGATACACCGAATATAAATAATAGTTTTTTCATAATCTTTAATTGCAAGGTTGTTCTTCTGGTATTTGTCCCGATTGCTCCGATATGTAGACAACGATAGCGCAGATTTGCAATCTGTGCCCGCAAAGAGAATCACAAAGGTATGTAAATAAAAAAAGCTTCAGATTTCTCTGAAGCTTTTCTCTTAGTAGCGGGAACAGGACTCGAACCTGTGACCTTCGGGTTATGAGCCCGACGAGCTGCCTACTGCTCTATCCCGCGATGTTTCGGGTGCAAAGATAAGCACTAAATACAGTTTTACAAAGGAATTAGTGAAATATTTTTATTTAAATAAATTGATATATAACTTGTTGTTGTCAAGTGAGTTGTGCGTTTGTGGTTCTGAAATCAAATTTTATAATTCAATAATTCTGAATATGGATCATTTTTCAAACCTAATAATTTGGCAAAAGCAGGTTCGGTTTTGTAGCCGTTTTTCTTGAGTTTTATGATTTCTTGTCGAAAGCTTTCGTCTCGTGATTCCAGAATTTGGTGTTCGATAATCATGTGTCGGTAGCCGTTTTGATTTTTAGTAGGAACATTTTGCCCGAAAATTTCAATTTCAAAATCATCTAATTTGAAACTTCCAACTACAGATTCTTGCTGATTTATAATAGTTTTCAAGATTTTAAAATCAGGTTTGTTTTTGAAAAGAGAAGTGACTTTTTCAATAAAATGACTTTTGTTTTGCCAATAACAAATAATATCGAGATCACTGTTTTCAATGTCAATATTTATTGGAATTGTGCCAACAAGAATTGGGTCAAATGCCACTAAAACTTCTAAAATCTTATTTTTAGTCAAAGTTTCATAAGCCAGAATTTGTCTTTCATTTCCAGATTTTAAATAGTCAATTGTACTTAAATCAAACATTTTATTTGTCGTAATTTTTCTCTTCTTTAATTTCTTGAGCTAATCTTTGATTGATGTTTATTTTGGCTTTGGTAAAAACAAAAATGGTGGTTTTGTATTCACGAGCAAATTTGTTTGTTATTTCGCCGCCAATTGTCGCCTTTTGAAAAAACGGACTTGTTTCTGCAAATTCAGTGCTGTTTTCTTCAAATTCTTTTATTCTAATTAGGTTCTTGTAATAGATATTTAAATTGAACCAGTTGACATAATCGGCATTAAAAGAAACAGCTTTGATGCCTTTTTTTGTATAATAATTTATAGCTCCGGCTTGACCGTAGTTGTCGCAAAGCACTAATGTATTTTCAGATTTTGGAAACAATGCATAAACCGAATCAGTTTTGCGCGCAAGTTCTTTCCATCCCAGCATATCGGCAAAATCCTGCGGGAGTTCATGATCTTTTCCGTCTTCCCAGCGTAGCATTCCCAATTTTTTGTATGGTTCGGGTTTTGCAATTATTTCCTCTGGCGTTTTATTCGGAAACGCTACTTTGTAAATTGGAATAAAAAACAAAATCGGAATCAAAATTAACACGGGCTGTAAAAATCGTTTCCATCCTGTTTTTAAAATTTCGCCTAAAAAAACCGAACCAAAAGCAATGTAAATTGGGTAAAGACCAATAGCATAATACGCTTTGGCTTTGAAATAAATAAAAACAAAAAGTGTGAAAACAATTGAAGCAAAAAAGAATCTATAATTTGCAAAAGGTTTGTAAAAAAGCAACGCATAAAAAGAACAAAGAATAACAATAAAGCCACCTATAAAAAACAGCAATTGTTCTTTTAAAAATCCAACTCGATCAACATTTACCAGTTGTGTTTCGGCCAATTCTTTCATGTGATGCACAATCGGGAAATGATTGTTGTATTGCCATAATAAATTTGGAAGAATTAAAAGCAATCCTAAAATCAATGCGAAATAAAGATTTTTTTCAGCAACAATTTTTCTTTGTTTTGAAAGCAAAAGCGCTGGCAAAAGTCCGATTAAAAGAAAAAGAATATTGTATTTGTTCAGAAATCCAAAAGCAAAAAGAATGGCGCCTGAGTAAAGCCATTTTGTCTTTTCGGTTTTGATGTATTGAATCACTGTAAAATAAAAAGCTGTCCAGCATAAAATATCTAAAGAATTTGGCTGAAAAAGCATGTTTAGTCGTAAAAGCGATGATAGTAAAATGCAAGTTGCACCTAAAACCAATGCAAATAAACTTCCTTTTAAAACCTCGATTGTTTTCCAGACCACTAAAAGTGTCAAAACGCCAAAAAGGGCAGGGAAGAACTTCACCCAAAATACCGAATTTCCGAGCAGATAAATAATATACGAAAACCAGGAAGTTACGGGAGGAACTGATAAATATCCCCAAGCCAAATGATGTGCCTGATCAAGATGCAAATATTCGTCACGTTGCAAATCATATTCCGGACTCAGCAAAATATATTGAAGTGCAAATTTTAAAATGATAAACCCAATTAGAATAAATGTTTTTTTAGTCATGTAGATCTTGGTTTCTTAGGTTCTTTTGGATTTTTGCTGTAAGTGGTTTTGAATCAATGTGCAATTCTATAGCTAAGATAGGATTTATTTTGATTTTGGAAGATTTTGAAAATACCAAAATAAATATTGTAAAATGCAGTTGTTTAGGTGTTTATGTTTTTTAGATGTTGGTTGAATTGATATTTTTATTATCTTTAATATCCAGCAATAACTTTAAAAGAAAATACCATGAAAAAGAAATTATTGATTGTAGCTGTCCTTTTAGGGGCAATTTCATTTGCAAATGCGCAAAGTGTAGGAGATCTTACAAAAGCGGCAAGTAAGGCGTCAACGGCGGCGGTTCCTGCTTTTGATGTAGCCAGTCTCTCGAATCAGGTTATGGGTGTATTGTCTCCAAAATTGAAATTAACCGACGCTCAAAAACCGGCAGTAAATACATTGGTAAATGAAACTCTAAATAAAAAGAAAAATATTTTGCCAACAATGGCTACTGACAAGGCAGGCTATACCTCTAAAATGACTGCCAATAGAGAGTCTTTTATAGCCAAAATGAAAAAAAATATAAGTCCAACGCAATTTGATGCACTTACATCGTTATTGCCAAAATCAGCTTCGGCGGTGACACCATTGGCAAAAATGCTTTATTAAAATGGTGTAAAACAAAAAAAGCAAAATAGTATTCTATTTTGCTTTTTTTGTTTTCAATTTTATTAGAATTTAAGCGTTTTCCTCTAAATAGGCAGTGTCAAATTCCATTGTATCCTGAACTTCAGCAGTTACAGGTTTAGAAGCTTTCAGTGTGTTAAAACGCTCCAGCATTTCTGTTTCGCCTTCTTCACCGCTGAAATATGGAAAAACATCCATAATTGCTGTTTCAGTAATAGCCGGAATAGAATATTCACCCATTGTATTTTTCATTACGTGAAGTGTGTTGTCAAAAGCTTCGCGAACATCATTTGCCTGAACCAGCATATACATGCTTGTTTTTCTTTCCTTGCCACTTTCTTCATCATAAGCAATTAAAGTGATTTTAGATTTAAACCATCTGTCAGCATTTTCAAAAGGATGAATTTCGGCATAATTTGCCACTTTAATAGCCGTGATTTTGAATTCTTCACTAGTGTAAGCGGCCATTTCTTCAGTCATTCTTTTTTCAGCTTCTGTATAAGACAGAGCATCAACTAAATAGGGTTCGGTTAAAACTTTTTGTCCGCCCGTTTCATCAGTTTTTCTATATTTTACTTTGCATTCGTACCAAGTTGCGCTCATTTTCTTGTAATTTTTAAGGATGCCAAAGATAGATTTTACTGATAAAATACGCTTCAAATTTGCAAATAGATATTCACAATTTGAAATACGTGTTGGTTTTGATGAATTTTGTTTAATGTTTGTTGTTTTTGCGTTTTTGAATTGGTTTTTACGCTATAATTCTTTTAGAAATGCATTTAATCGATTTTTAATGAAGTTGATGTGTTTTATTTGTTAAAATAATATTATTTTTTAAATTTTATAGGTTTTAATTGTAAAGGTTGATATATAATTTTATTACTTTAGCTTAAACAATTATTAAATATCGGCCCAAAATATAGTAAGGATAACACGTAAATAGTAACTATGAACAATATTCAAGATCTAAATATAAAAGAAGAAGTGTTGCCTATTTTTGACTTTTCTTTGAATAGCTTCACGAAGAAAAAAATCCTAAATATATTAGAAACGCCTTTAAAAACTAAAAGCCAAATTAGTGAAAGACAAAATATCCTGAAAGGATTTGTCTTAAATAATGAAGTTTTAAAAAATTACTCCTACACTGTTTTACATTTGAATGAAGTTCATTATTTCTTGAACAATTTTAAGGAAGAAAATCTAAACTGGAAGCGTTTCTTGTTTTTTGGTCCAACTGCCGATGAAATTCTGACACACAATAAAATACATCAGCTTATAATGTTTTTTTATCGATTAGAGTCGACTTGTTTTTCAAGACTTAATTTGGTGCATTTTCCGGAGTCTTATAGAAAAGATTTGAACAGAATATTGTCTTTTCTTTCTGTTTTTGAACTGAGAAAATATGAATATATAATTAGAGAAAAACAGCTGAAAAGCAAGCATCTAAAGAAAATAGTGACTAAAATTTCGACTTTGCAAGAGGAAAGTAAAATTGGAACATTTTGGGATGATTTGTTTTTGTTTGAATCGTATTTATCGATCAGCAAAAGCATTATTGATCGCGAATTTATTTTTCCTGATATAACAGATAAAAGTCTGGTTATTAATGATTTTTATCACCCATTAATTGACAGTCCAATCAAAAATAGTTTTACGGCATTTAATAATGTAATTGTTTTAAATGGGCCGAATATGTCAGGAAAATCGACCTTTCTTAAATCAGTTAGTTTGTGTATTTATTTAGGAAATCTTGGATTGGGAATTCCGGCAGGTGGAGCAGAAATTCCTTTTTGTACCGATTTTTCCATCGGAATTAACAAGCGTGATGATATTTTGAACGGTTACAGCCATTTTATGACCGAAGTCGTAAATCTTAAAGATGTGGTTTTAAAAGCAGCCGACGGAAAAAGATGCTTTGTTGTTTTTGATGAGCTTTTTAGCGGAACAAATGTTGAAGATGCTTTAGAAATTTGTACCCGAACTATAAATGGAGTAGGAGCCTATTCTAACTCTTATTTTTTAATTTCGACACATATTCAAGAATTAAAAGATTTGACAAATGAAACAGTTTCAACGTATTATTTGGATTGCGAATTAATTGACAATATCCCGACATTTACTTATAAATTAAAAAAAGGCTGGTCAGATATTAAAGTCGGCCGAATTTTATTTGAAAAAGAAGGACTAAATAAACTTTTACAGTTTAATTAGTTTTAGATAATTGAAATAAAAAAACGCACTGCAGGTTGTTCTGAAGTGCGTTTTTTTTAGTTTTTCAAAATACAAACTTAACTTAATATTCAACATCCATTATATAATGATATTTTGTGGGCAACCACATATCGCGTTTATCTGGGGTATGATATTGACTGTAACGATATGATTTTCTGATATAAGTTTTACTGTATTTGTATGCTTTTAAAGCCGGAACGGCAGATATTAAACCTATTTTCGAATAAATAAAATCTGTAGGATATTCTTTTTCTTCTAAAATTATAAAAACAATAAAAATGCCCTCTTCAGGAATTGTTATTTTAAATTTTGAAATATCAACTTTTGTCCAATATTCATTATCATCTTTTTTTACTAAAATATCTTGTTCTAAAATTGGTTTACCGGGCATTTTTAAACTGTCAACAGTATATAAGTTTACTTTGAAAGGTAGGTATTTTAAATTTTTGACGCCATGACAATCAGAAACGCTAAATAAAAGTTTTTTTATTTCTTTGTTTTCACTGCCTTTTGGAATGTAAGTTGCGGCTTTATTGTTCCAAGAAAAGTTGGTTTCAAAACTATTGAGTTTTTCAAAAAAAGAAAGTTCCTGCTTGCTTTTAAAATTTGAATTAACAATTACGTCATCCAGTTTTTCTTGGGAAAAAATAGTCTGAAAAGTCAGTAACAAAATAAAAAACAATTTAGAGCGATGTTTTATTATCATATTAAAAATAAGTCTCAATTTTTAAAATCTTTAATTACAGCATATTTCTGTCCGAGAATAATGATGATTAAAGAACGGATAAAACATGCGTTTTATTTTAACAATGAATATTCAAACATGATTTGTCTGGAAGTAACTGTAGAGACACACAGCAGTGCGTCTACGCAACGTATTTAAAAAAATAGCCACGAATTACACTAATTTGTACTAATTGATTTTATAACTAACAAAAAAAACATTCGTGAAAATTCGTGTAATTTGTGGCGGAAAAAAATAGTAAAACTAAACTTTAAATATCAATTTCTTTTTATAGAAAATCCAAAGTATAATTGACCAGAAAGCCGCATATGCTAAAGCATAAGCCAATGATGAATTCAGGGGATTTTCAAAGCAAGGCACAATTCCATGTTTGTAAATTGCAGATTGAAGACTAATTTCTTCCCCGCCAATTTCTGGATTTTGAAGCTTAATAGCGCTAAGAACTCTCGGAATTACACCCGAAAAGAAAAACACAATCATTGGATTTACGCCCCAAATTAAAAAGAATTTAGTCCATTTTTTATATCCTTGAACGTCGATTATGTAATACAAAATCGTTAAACATAAAGTACCTATTCCGGCAGTGTATAAAACATAAGAGCTTGTCCAAAGTGATTTATTTATTGGGAAAATTATATTCCAAAGCAAACCTCCAATTACTAAAACTACTCCAGAAATTGCAGTCTTTTTTAGAATTTCAGTTTTAGTTGCTTGAGAGTTCAGTATTTGACCAATATACATTCCAAGAATTCCTGTTCCAATAGCTGGTAATGTGCTCAAAATTCCTTCTGGATCCCAAGTTTTAGACGCGATCCATAAATGTCCGTTTAAAAGCGTATCGTCTAACCAAGCGGCAAGATTTGTACCTTTCTCAAAATTGGCTGGGCCAAATCCAGGAACGGGAACAAAAGCCATTAAAAGCCAATACCCAATTAAAAGCGTTGCTAAAACAATAAGTTGTGTTTTTAAATTTGATTTTAGGTACAGAATAGAAGTAAAGAAATAAACAATTGCAATTCGCTGTAAAACACCTGGGATTCTGGTGTCTTCAAAATGTTCCAGACCACTAAATGCTAAAGAAATTAGTATTACAAAAATTCCTACCGCAAGAATGGTTTTGACTTTCATTGAAAAGTTTCCTAAAAGGGCATAAGCTACTGCAAATGCAATGACCAATCGTACTGCTAACAAAGGAATTCCTTCTAAACCAAATAGATGAATTCTGCTGAAAACGCTTAAAAACAATCCTAAACAGAAAATTCGTAGTGAACGAACCAAGATTTTATTAAAAACAGCTCCGTCAAAATGTTTTACCGGCATTGCAAAAGGTATTGCAGTTCCCATTATAAAAACAAAAAATGGAAATACTAAATCAGTTGGCGTACAGCCGTGCCATTCGGCGTGTTCTAATGGAGCATAAATAGAGTCCCAGCTTCCCGGATTATTTACTATCGTCATCAATAAAATAGTAAATCCTCTAAATACATCCAGCGAGGTTAAACGTTCTTTTGTCATTGGTTTGTTTTTTTAGATAATAGATTTTAGAAGAAAGAGGCAAGAAGCAAGACTTTTGCCTTAAATTATTTTATGATTGCGTCTTGAATAATCTGCTGAATTTCTTCTCTGATTTTTCCTTTTGCTAATTTATTTTCGTCATTAATAACTTCTGGATAGGTTCTGTTGGATAGAAAAACATAAACAATTTCGGTTTGAGGATCAACCCAAGCCATGTTTCCGGTAAATCCTGTGTGGCCAAAACTAGCTTCAGAAACGCAACCGCAAGTTGGTCCGCCTTTACCAATTCTTTTGTCAAAAC
The DNA here is from genome assembly GCF_030929605.1 of Flavobacterium sp. LHD-80. Classification (GTDB taxonomy): domain Bacteria; phylum Bacteroidota; class Bacteroidia; order Flavobacteriales; family Flavobacteriaceae; genus Flavobacterium. Next base: position 178,939 of record NZ_JAVFVS010000012.1, on the reverse strand, counting down.
CTAAACCTCTTTGAACGCCTTTGTCTTTGTAATAACAAGTATTAAAGGCATCAAAAGTTTGAGGTGAAAAATATTGAATACCGCCGTAATTTCCTTTTTGTAAAAACAACTGCATCATTTTGGCAACATCCATTGCATTCGAAAAAATTCCAGCGTGGCCAGCAACGCCACCTTCCATTGCCGCCGCCATATCATGAACATAACCTTGAATAGTTTGATGTCTGAAATAATTATCAATTTCAGTAGGAGCAATGTTGATTTTTTCAAATTTATTTAACGGATTATAAAGCGTATAATTCATTCCCAGCGTGTTGTAGAAATTCTCTTTACTTAGATCTTCTAATTTTTCATGTGTTTTTCTTTCTAAATATTCTTTCAGAATGATGAAAGTAAAATCGCTGTATTTGTATTCAATTTTTGGAGAAATCGGGCTTTTAGCAATGATTTTCATAATTGTATCATGATAATCATTTCTTAAATAAAGACTGTCTGAAACTTTTGTTGTAAAACCTGCTTCGGCAATTTTTCGATAGTATTTTTCAGAAGGATTCGTTTTGCTGTCTAAAGTTGCTTTGTAAAACGGAATCCAAGCCTGAAGTCCTGCATAATGATTTAGCAAATCCTTGAAAATGATATTTTCTTTATTCGTATTGGCGAAAAAAGGCACCATATCTTTCAATTTGGTGTCTAAAGTAACTTTATTTTTATCATACAATTGCATCACATTTGGCAATGTCGAAATCATTTTTGAAATCGAAGCGACATCATACAAATCAGTATTAGTTACTTTTTTTCCGTTATCGTAGGTTTGCGATCCGTATGATTTCTGAAAAATCACATTTCCTTTTCTGGCAACCAAAACCTGCATTCCCGGAGTCATTTTTCCATCAATTGCTTTTTGCGCTACCGCATCAATTTTTGATAGAATGGCTGGATTCATATTGACATTTTCCGGAGCATTAAAAGCCAGACGATTTAATTTTTGAGTCGGCAATCCGTCGTTTACTTTGAAAAAGTTATTGATCGAAACCGGCAGTTTTCCTTTGGCTTCAATAGCTCCAAAAAGCAATTCAGCAGAAACCACCTGACTGATATCTGAATTTTGGTAAGAAACTACTAATCCTTCAATATCTTCAAAATCTGTAATTGACAATAATGAATAAGGTTTTGCAAAAACATCTAAAATTACTTTGTTGTGTTTCGCGATTTCTTTCAGCCAAAGCATTTCTGCTAAAGTAAATTCTTGTTTTTCCCAAGGTTTATTTACTTTATGAAAGCTGATAATAACCTTGTCAAACTTTTTCAATTCTTGATTTAAACTGTCAAGATTGTTGTCTTTCACTTCTGTAATTTCCGTGTATTTTTTTAAAGTAGAAACAAAAGCACTATTGGTATCATCGCCCAATTTTATGTAAGCAATTTTCTGATTCAGTTCTTTTATCGGAAGTATTTCCTTTTCATTTTTTAAAACGGTAACCGCATTTTCATATAATTTATAATGCAAAGCATCATTTTGCGACGGATTAAGATCATTGTAAATATTCGCCATATCGATAGGCTTGTAATGATTTAATCCTGCTTTGAATTTATAATGCAGAATTTTTTTAACCGAATGCGCTAAACGTTCTTCAGTTATGATATTATTTGCATAAGCTTCTTCTAATTTTACAACTGCTACTGGTACATTTTCTGGACACAATAAAATGTCATTTCCGGCCAAAAGAACAGCAATTTCTAATTCTCCGGGGCCTTTAAAATTGCTGGCGCCTTTCATCGCTAGACCATCTGTAAAAATCAAACCTTCAAAGCCTAATTCTTTTTGAAGAAGATTGGTGACTACATTATACGAAGCCGAAGAAGGCAAATTTGGAGTTGGCTCTAAACTCGGAATATTAAGATGCCCAACCATAACCGAAACTAAGCCTTCGTCAAATAATTTTTTATAAGGATACAATTCAACTAAGTCGATTCTTTCTTTTGAAAAATTTACTAAAGGCAATGCATGATGCGAATCGGTTGAGGTGTCTCCATGTCCAGGAAAATGTTTTCCTGTACTGAAAACGCCTTGACTCTGTACACCTTTCATTAAAGCAGTTGCTTTGTTGGCTACATTAACTTTATCTTCGCCAAAAGAACGATTTCCGATAATTGGATTTTTAGGATTGGTATTGATGTCCAAAACAGGAGCAAAGTTGAAATGAATTCCAATTCGCTTGTTTTCATTGGCCATATTTTGCCCTACTTTTTCAATTAAATTTAAATCCTGAATCGCGCCCAAAGTCATGTTCCAAGGATAACGATACGTAGAATCTAAACGCATGGCTAATCCCCATTCAGCATCAATTCCGATGAACAAAGGCACTTTTGCTTTTGACTGATACAAGTTGGTTAATTTTGCTTGACGAACTGGACCGCCCTGAAAAAAGATAACGCTTCCTACTTCATATTCTTCAATTAAATTTTTGATTTGATTAACGTGAACCGAATCTTTATTTGAATAAGCCGAAACCATAAAAAGCTGTCCTACTTTTTCACGAATCGACATTTTGCTGTAAATGCTGTCAACCCAAGCGGTTTCTTTATCTGAATCTTTGAAAAAAGTTTTTTTCGTTGCTTTATCAGTTTTGTAAACAACAGTATCTTTTAACGGAATGTCTTTTTTTGAATCTGTAACTGCATTGTTTTTTTTGACAGCGCAATTGGTGATTAAAAATAAAAATGAAGCGCAAAGGCTGATCTTTATGATGTAATCTTTCATAATATTGTTTTTTGAATCAATTGAAGATTAGTTTTTAACCTTCAATTGATTAGTAGATTATTTGTGTTTTTAAGATGCTTAAAAACTTATTTTTTCGCTTGTGCGTGAACTTGTAAGGTATAATCCTAAATAGGTAATTAATCCGTTTAAAACGATTAACTCATTATCGAAAACATATCCAGCAAATAACAATTTCGAATTTTCATTTATCAAATAGGTTACGAAAGGAGCGACCAAACACATTAGCGGTACCAATTTATCATTGACATTTCTTGATTTTTGGAACAATCCAAAAGCATATAATCCTAACAATGGTCCGTAAGTATAAGAAGCGACTTTGAAAATCATTCCCACAACAGAGCTATCGTTAATGGTATTGAAAATTATAATCACAAAGAAAATTAATACCGAAAAACTGATGTGTACTAAATGTCTCGTTCTAACCGTATTTTTTCTTGTATTTTCACTTTTGTCCATGCCTAAAAAATCAACGCAGAAAGAAGTGGTTAAAGCTGTTAAAGCCGAATCTGTAGTGGCAAAAGTAGCTGCGATAATTCCAAGTAAAAATACAATGGCAGGAACTACGGCTAAATGATTTAGGGCAATTTCGGGGAAAAGTAAATCGGTTCTTGGTTTGCCTGTAACGAAATCAGTTGGAATTGCGATTCCGTTTTTATTTGCATAGATGTATAATAAGGCTCCAACGCTTAAAAAGAAAATATTGATCACAACGAAGATTCCTGTAAAAGTGAACATGTTTTTTTGTGCTTCGCCAATGTTTTTACAGCTCAGGTTTTTTTGCATTAAATCCTGATCAAGTCCTGTCATAGCAATGGTAACGAACATTCCCCCTAAAATTTGTTTGATGAAATGGAATTTACTTCCAAAGAAATCATCAAAGAAAAATATCTTAGAATAGTTGCTGTTTTTTACTTCTTCGAATGCGCTAACGGCACTTAAATCCATACGGTCGCAAATGAAATAAATAGTAAGAAAAACCGATGTTACAAGAAAGAAAGTTTGTAAAGTATCTGTAATAATAATCGTTTTTAGTCCGCCTCTATACGTATAAGAGAAGATAAGAAGCAATGAGATTAATACCGTCAAGGCAAATGGAATATGAAAGAAATCGAACACAAAACGCTGCAATACAATCACCACTAAATAAAGCCTGAATGCCGAACTTATGGTTCTGCTGATTAAGAAAATCGAAGCGGCAGTTTTGTAGCTGTAGAGCCCCATTCTTTGCTCAATATAACCATAAATTGAGGTCAGATTCATTCGGTAATATAACGGAAGTAAAAGTTTTGTGATTACGATAAATCCCAGTGCATTCCCTAATACAAACTGAAAATATTTAAATTGTTCACCGCTTGGTGCGCCAACTTCTCCAGGAACAGATATAAAAGTTACTCCAGAAAGAGCAGTTCCAATCATACCAAAAGCAACTAAATACCATTTTGAGTTTTTATTGGCAGTAAAAAAAGCATCATTTCCGCTGTCTTTTCTGCTCACTCTATGCGAGATATAAAATAATGTTCCGAAATAAACAATAATAAGGAGAAGGATGGTACTTGGTGTCATTTTATAGTTTTGATGGTTTGTCTTTTTGTAAATTACTCAAGCAAAATGCATTTCATTTTAATAGGCCTAACAAATTTTAAAGCTTGTTAGGCCGCCGTTAAAACTCAAAAATTGAAAAAATGCAGTTTTTGATTTGTATAAATCTATAAAAAGATTTTAATGTGTGGTTTTTAGATTTACAGATTTTTGTTTTGAGCCTGTAAAACCGCTCTTACGCTTTTGTGTTTATGAAGTAATTCTTCGGCTAAATCATATTCAATTCCAAGTTCTTCGATAATCATTTTGATTGCTCGTTTTACTAGTTTTTCGTTAGACAGTTGCATGTCGACCATTTTGTTGCCCTTTACTTTTCCAAGCTTAATCATTACCGAAGTAGAGATCATGTTTAAAGTTAGTTTTTGAGCCGTTCCTGCTTTCATTCTCGTACTTCCTGTTAAGAATTCTGGCCCTACAATAAGTTCAATTGGATAATCTGCTTCTTGAGCAATAAGACCGTTGCTGATGCAGGAAATACTTCCCGTTTTGATATTGTGTTCTTTAGCTTTTTTCAAAGCGCCCAAAACATAAGGTGTGTTTCCAGAAGCAGCAATTCCGATTATCATGTCTAAACTTGAAATTTCAAATTTGGCTAGATCTTTCCAAGCTTGTTCCGTGTCATCTTCAGCATTTTCAACTGCTTTTCTAATGGCAGTATCGCCTCCAGCAATAATTCCGATAATCATATCATGCGGTACGCCAAAAGTAGGAGGGCATTCTGAAGCATCTAAAATTCCGATTCTTCCAGAAGTTCCCGCTCCAATATAAAATAATCGTCCACCCAACTGCATTTTTTTTACGATTGCTTTAACCAGTTTCTCAATTTTAGGAATCTGTTCTTCGATAATCTGTGGTACCTTTTTATCTTCTGTATTGATGTTGATAAGAAGTTGTTTCACGCTCATTTGATCCAAATCTTTGTACAAAGATTCTTGTTCAGTTTCAGGATTTTTATTGTTCATTTTTCTTTTCTTTTTTTGGTTGTTGAAACAGCAGATTTTGATATTTTTTGCTTTCGATTATTTGTATAAGGGGTCTCTATTTTGATAAAAAATAGTCAATTTGGGGGTTGAAAAACAGTTTTATTTAGTAGAGTAAATAGGGCTTTCTCTTGATTTTAAAAGCCTCTAAATCTTTTTTCCAGCTTTCTCGAATGTCTTTTTCCGAAACTCCAGATTCAATTTGTTGTTGCAGTTTTTTTGTTCCGGCAAGTTTGGTGAAAAAAGCATTAAAAAACTTCGTTTTGTCGCTGGTATTTTGATAGGCTTTTATAAGCCATTTTAATTCTAATTTGGTTAGTTTAGGATAAGAAGTTAAATCTTCACCAAAACATTCTTTTCCGTTATAAAGCGGATCTTTGGCTCCAAAATTTGGCTTTGGCGTAAAGCTGAAATTGGTTTTTGTTAAGTAAGGAGAACCATAAATTTGAAATTGTGTTTCAGTTCCGCGTCCTACGCTAACATTGGTTCCTTCAAAAAGGCATAAACTCGCGTATAGGTTTATAGATTGATCGTTTGGCAAATTTGGAGATGGTTTTACCAATAAACTGTATTGCATTGTTCGATTGTAGTTGACACATGGAATAACAGTAAGTTTGCATTGTGCAGCATTTTTTAGCCATTTTTCTCCATTTACCATTTGTGCATATTCTCCAATTGTCATTCCGTGTAAAAGCGGAATAGGGTGCATGCCTACAAAACTTGTAAATTCTTTTTCTAAAAGGGGACCGTCAACAATACTTCCGTTAGGATTTGGACGGTCAAGGATTATTAGGGGAACATTGTTTTCTGCACAAGCTTCCATTACATAATGTAAAGAAGAAATATAAGTGTAAAAACGAGCGCCAACATCTTGTAAATCGAAAATCATAATATCGATTCCCGCTAATTGTTCCGGTTTTGGTTTTTTATTGTCTCCATAAAGAGAAATTATTGATAAACCGGTTTTAGCATCTTTTCCGTCAACAACATGTTCGCCTGCATCTGCAGTTCCTCTAAATCCGTGTTCAGGAGCAAAAATGGTTTGTACTGCAACTTTTTTTTCAAGCAAAAAATCTACCAAATGCGTTTTGTTAGACAAAAGTCCGGTTTGATTGGTGACGATTCCTATTTTTTTATCCTTTAAAAGCGGCAAGTATTTCTCATAATTATCGGCTCCCGTTTTGATTGCAGGAGGATTAATTGCTGAGCTACTGCTTTTTGCCACCGCTTCAAGTGAATTTGAATAAGAAGTCGTAACAAAGAAAGAAGTTACAATAAGAACACTTTTTGCTATGAATTTTATCATTGTAATTACAGTTAATAGTTAAGGCAAAAATGCACTAATAAAATTAGTTATAATTTGATTGCTATTGATGTTTTTTTGATTGTTGTAGTGTGGTATTGTAGAAATGGGTATCTGAGTTTTCAGATTGGGATTTTATTTCGTCTGTCTCTTGATGTGATGAGAAAAGACTTTTTTAAATACTGCCTCTGGTTAATTAGGTTCCAGAGGCAGTTTTTTATTTTAAGGGGCAATCTATTTTATGAATTCCGAATTACCAGCCTGGGTTTTGTTTTAATGTTACACCCTCTGCTGCGTATAAATTGATGTCATTTGTTGGAATTGCACTTAAGTAATTTTTTGGTGATACAAATAATCTTGTTACACCTGCAGCATAAGGAATTACATATCCTTGCGCATTTACTTTTGTTTTAGTGTTTCCTCCGATCAAGGCAACTATTCTAGCTCCTAAAATAACATCTGGATTAGCATTAGTATCTAAATAATCTCCTTTTTTCCAACGCATAAGATCTTCTTTTCTCATTGTTGTCCAGCTCATAAACTCAATTCTGCGCTCACGACGAATCTCCCAGATAATTGGATTAACAATTCCTGCTTTTGCTTCTAATGCAGTTGATCTTTGTGGGTCATCGATTTGTACGCCATTAGCAGCAGCATTTGTTCCGTCTGTAGTTAAAACAGCGATTCCTGCACGTGTACGAACTTTGTTAATTGACAAGTTAAGATCAGCATTCGTTATTGTACCTAATTCTGCACACGCTTCAGCATAATTCAAGTAAACTTCGCTAAGTGTAAAAATTGGAGCATCAATTTGATTTTGTCCAATTGTTGTAACCTCTGTACCTGTTGTAGCGGGGTTGTTGTACAGTTGGAATACATATCCTGTTATCGATGTCAAACCATTAAATGGCTTGTCAGAATAAGCGTAATCTGCGTTGCTGAAAGCTTTAGCAAATCTTGGATCTCTGTTAGCAAAAGTATTAGCAATTGTAGCATCACCTAAATATTGAGCGTTTCCAGCTTGTTTGATAGGCAATCCGTTAGTAGTTACATAACTTTCTGCACCAAATTTTGTCAATCCGTTTTGAACAGTAGATGTATTTGTGTATGCTTGAATACCATTTCCTAAAACACCTTTAATGTATCTTTTTGTCAAAATTACTTCAGTGTTTCCTAATAACTCAAGAGAATTGTAAAGTGCTTTCCAATCTGCGTTTAGTTTGTAAGAGTTATTATTCATTACTGCTAAAGAAGCATCTTTTGCTTTTTGAAGGTAAGCATTTCCATTTTGCGCCAAGTTATATTTTCTGTAAGTACCTTCAGTTAAACACACTTTGCTTAATAATGCATATGCAGTATATTTATTTACGGTAACATTACTATCATCAACGTTTAACAACATTGGAATTGCTTCTTCCAAATCTTTAATTACATTGTCGATTACTTGTGCTCTCGTTATAGCAGGTTTGTAAACATTAGCATCATTTTGAGCTAAATATTGGTCTGTATAAGGTACATCTCCAAACTGTTGTGCTAAACGAAAATACGTATTAGCCCTAAAAAACTTTGCAACACCTATGTAGTGGTTTTTCTTTGTCTGATCCATAGGAACATTAGGCACTCTTTCTAACATAAGATTGCAACGACGAATCAATGTGTAATATTCGTTCCAGTTTGCATTAGTAGCATTTGCAGCCGTCGGAAAGTTGGTGAAAACGTTCATGGCTAAGTTGTCGTCTATTAATCCTGTAGATGTAGCATGAAAGTAAAAATCAGCTGTAGTTCCAGCATTATTTCCGTACCCATTAAAGGTGTTATAGTTTAGCCAAGAATATGTCTTTACGTTATTTTCTGAAGTCCAAAAATTGTCGTCTGTAAACACATCTTCTGGAGGTGTATCCAAAAAGTCTGAACAGCTAACAGCTAAACTTGCAAAAGTAAGCAAGGCAACTGATAGTTTTATCCTAGAGTTTATTATTAGTTTTCTCATTTTGATTAATTTTTAATTTTTAAATACATTTTTTAAAACGCAAGTTGTATACCAACTGACCATGTTTTAGAGTAAGGGAAAGTTCTTCCCCATGCTGCTTCAGTTTCATTGATTTCAGGATCTACTGGCAATTTACTGCTTTTCCAAGTAGCTAAGTTCAAGCCTGAAATGTACGGTCTGATTTTATCAATTCCCACTTTTTGTGTAATACTTTTAGGGAAAGTATATCCAATAGTCATCGATTTTAAACGTAAATAAGACATGTCTAATAAATAACGTGATTGCGCAACAAAATTGTTTGATCCAGGTGCATAAGTTCCAAAAGCGTTACCTGCATGTCCAGGGTATGGATTAGGGAAATACGCATCTGTATTTTGTGGTGTCCAATAGTCATTTTGGTTTTCGTACAGCGCATCTGTTCTATTATAGAACGGTAATATTAAGTCAGAAGTTGCCCAATATTCACGTTTTCCAACTCCTTGAAAGAAAGCATCAATATCAAATCCATAAAAAGTACCTCCTACACGAGCACTATATTGATAACGAGGCGTTGTATTACCAATAACTTTTAAATCTCCAGGATTAGTAGCTGTTCCATCTCCTCTTGAGATTACTCCGTCACCATTTAAGTCCTTGTACATTACATCTCCTGCACCATATCTAAAAGCACCTGTTCTAATGTTTTTATAATCAACACCGTTTACTATTAATCCTGTTGCGTCAATCTGATCTGTTGATTGAATTAATCGGTCTGTTTCTAATCCCCAGATTTCTCCAATTTTTTGACCTGCATAAAAAGATCCCAAAAGTTTAGAAGTGTTGTTCCATTCCGTTACTTCTGTAGTGTTGTCATAAAGAGCAAGATCAGTATAAACATTAATGTCTTTATTGATTTGTTTGTTAAAGTTAATCGCTAATTCCCAACCAGTTGTTCTTAAATTTCCTGAGTTCGTATTGGCAGCAGCCTGACCAAATGAACCTGGAAGCGTTTTACCTGGAGCTAACATTCCTTTTGTATCACGTTGGTAATAATCAAAAGTCAAACCTAACATATTAAATATTCTAATATCAATACCAACATCTTGAGAGTTTACTTTTTCCCATGTTAAGTTTGGATCAACGTTTGATGGCTGATTAACAGAAGGTGGTACAGTTGCGCCACTTCCTAACCAAAAAGGGTTAGCGTTAGTCATAGTTGGTAAAAAGGCATTAGCCGCGATGTTTTGATTTCCAATTGAACCAACAGATCCACGGATTTTTAAATCATTTAACCAGCTTTTTGTGCCTTCCATGAAACCTTCTTCAGAAATTCTATATGCAACAGAAGCAGAAGGGAAGAATCCCCATTGCTCATCAGTAGGAAATTTTGATGAACCGTCATAACGTCCGTTTAATTCCAATAAATATTTCCCTTTGTAGTCATAATTCACACGTGCAAAGAATCCGGCAATTGCATATCTTGATAAACCTGGATTTAAAATTGCAGTAGAAACAAGTGGTGAAGTAAATTGATCACCAATAGCTAAGTTAAATTCTGGTTTGTTTTTATCTAAAAGTGTATTTCTACGAGCATACGTTCTTTCAAAATCATACCATTCAGAGTTCAAACCACCTAATAATTTAAAGTTATGGTTGTCACCTAATGTTTTGCTATAATTTCCAAAGATATTTGCCACATTTCTTGTATAAGATGATTTAGCTTGTGCAACAAAATCATTTGCACTTTCCATCATTGTAGGTTTTCCTGCAACTAAGTCAGCTGCACTTGTCCACCAGTCCCAAAGAGGTATCTGGCCACCGTTCATTTTAAGACTTGAGAAATTGTTGTTTATACTGTATTCTCCAACGATATTAAAGTCTTTTGTGATTTGAGCAGTAAGTCTACCACTTATCCTCATATCATTCGATTTGCTTTCATTTTGAGAAGCATTTGCCATATAACCTGGCGCATGTCTAAAGTAAGTACCATTATAAGTGCCATATGGGAAGTAAGAACCCCAACGCATGTAGTATCCAAAATATCCATTACCATCAGTATCAAGACCACTGTTGTAGTAGTTGAAAGGAGAATCATATTCTTGGAAAGTTCCTAATACTTTAAAATCTCCAGTAAGCCAGCTTGCTAACTGTGTAGTCATACCAAGGTTAAGATTGAATCTTTTGTTGGTTTCAGTATTGATTTTCATTACACCTTCTTGATTAGCAAGACCTAACGAAACAATAAATGAACTTTTTTCTCCCAAAGAACCTTGAGCTGATAAATTATGAAGTGTTTGTACCGAATTCTTTTTCAACATTTCATCATGCGGATTCCAAATTCTGTAGAAATATTCTTTTCCACCAATAACATCAAAATCTTCTCCTAAGATCATATTTTTGTCATTTGGGTTTCTTGTTGCAGCATATTTTTGCTTCCAGTTAATGATACCAGGCAATAATGTTTTGTAGTTCATACCAAAAGATTCTGGATTTGCGTTACCAGCTCTGGCTTGTGCCTCGATCATTGCAGGAAGTTCTACAGTAGGATCATTAAATTGAACCAAAGAAATTGGGTTGCTCCAACCTGTATTGTTGCTGTAAGCAAATCGTACTTTTCCTTTAGCATTTTTACCGCTTTTAGTAGTAATTAATATAACTCCAAAAGCAGCACGTGCACCATAAATAGAAGCAGAAGCTGCGTCTTTAAGTACAGACATAGATTCTACGTCTTCTGAATTTAACATTGACAAATCTCCTGGAACACCATCTACTAAAATAAGTGGTGATCCTGTAGCTACTCCATTTACAATAGTTCCAGCTCCACGAATATTAACATTCGATCCTTTGCTTATGTTACCTGAATTATAAGTAATATTAAGTCCTGGAGTAGTTCCTTGTAAACCTTTTGTGATATCTGTAATAGGAATACTTCCTAAAGCTTTTTTAACATCTACCTTAGCAACAGCTCCTGAAAGATTTGCTTTTTTCTGAGAAGAGAATCCTACTACAACTACTTCATCTAATTTTGCAGTGCTTGAAGATAGTTCAACATTAACAGTTTGTTGCCCTTCGATTTTTACTACTTGAGTTTCAAATCCCATGTAGCTAAAAGCCAGTGCTCGGCCTGGCGCTATGCCGATGCTGAATTTTCCGTCAAAATCAGTTGTAGTTCCATTGGAAGTTCCTTGGATCATTACACTGACTCCGGGTATCGGAAATCCATCTGCTTTGTTTTTTACAGTTCCAGTGATTGTTTTTGTTTGCCCAAAACTTGCTTGAATGAACAAAACCAACAATGAAATAAGAAATAGTTTTTTCATAATTATCTGGTTTTTTTTATGGTTGTTGAGCAAATATATTTATTTATTGCATACAAATGCATTATTTTGTATTTTTTTTCAAAAATTAACTAAAATAACGCAAAATAACGCAATTTTTAAATATTCATTTTTTCAATTTTAAGTTTTTAGAGACAAAAACGCAAACTATTGCAGTTTTTTCTTAATCCTACACATTCAATAGAATTATTTGATATATTTGCTCTGAATTTTAACTTTTTAAAAAAATGCTGAAAGCCGAAAGACATAAATATATAATGACTAAGCTTGTTGAAGAACAGAAGGTTGTGACAACTGATTTGGCTTTGGCTCTGGATTTGTCGGAAGATACTATTAGACGAGATTTAAACGAACTCGACAGCAAGAAACTACTGGAAAAGGTGTATGGCGGGGCAGTTCAGGTTAAAGAAAAATCTGCAAATGTTTTTGATATACATATTTCAGATGAAGAGGAAAAAAAACAGATCGTAACAAAAGCATTGTCTTTGTTGCATGATGATCAGGTTATTATTATGAGTGGAGGAAGTACAAATTTAGTATTTGCAAAACTGATTCCTTCAGATTTAAAAGCTACAATATATACGTATAGTCTTCCAATTGCAATGCAGTTGTCGCAGCATCCAAATATCGATTTAATATTTATTGGAGGAAAAATGCAAAAAAACGCAATGGTAACAATTGGTATCGATGTAATGCAGGTTGTATCTAAAATTAAAGCCGATATTTGTTTCATAGGCGCGAGTAGTATCAATATTAAACAAGGACTTACTGAGATTGGCTATGAAGTCTCAATGGTAAAAAAGGCAATGATAGAAGCTTCTGATAGAGTGGTTTCCATGTTTTCTTCAGAAAAACTTGATACAAAAATGCCTCATGTTGTTTGCGATTTAAACCATTTGGATACAATTGTAACGAATTTAAATCCGGAAGATGCAAGGCTTGAAGAATACCGAAAATCAGGCGTTTTTATATTGTAATTTAAAATTCAGTTTAGCTTTTATGCGTTTTTTTGCGTTATTTTAATTTTATTTTGTTAAATAACGCAAAATAATGTAACTGTTTTGATTTTTGTATCTATATTTGTTAAAACTAAATTTTAACTACAATAGATATATTATGAAAACCACTACTTCTTTGGCTTACGACATACCTGGAAAATTTGAAGAAACCCGATTTGAAAAAAATCATAATGTAATCTTTGAAAATTCTGCTGAAGCTTCAAAAAATGTCGCTCAAGAAATAGCTGAATTAATACGTTCCAAACAATCTACTAATGAATCATGTGTACTTGGCCTGGCTACAGGATCTTCGCCAATTAAAGTATACGAAGAATTGGTTCGAATGCATAAAGAAGAAGGATTGAGCTTTGCCAATGTAATCTCTTTCAATCTGGATGAATATTATCCAATGAATAAAGAGAATCGCCAAAGCTATCATTACTTCATGCACCAGCATCTTTTTAATCATATTGATATTAAGCCTGAAAACGTAAATATTCCTGATGGAACAATTGCTTTAGATGATTTAAATCAATATTGCATTGATTATGAATTAAAAATTAAAAATGCTGGTGGACTTGATTTTCAGTTACTAGGAATCGGTCGTACGGGTCACGTTGGATTCAATGAGCCTGGATCTCACATCAATTCAGGAACTCGAATCATTACTTTAGATCATATTACAAGAGTCGATGCATCATCTGACTTTAATGGAATTGACAATGTTCCAAAACGTGCAATCACAATGGGAGTTTCGACCATTATGAAATCAAAGCGAATTGTCTTGATGGCTTGGGGACAAAATAAAGCCTCTATTATTAAAAGAACAATCCAAGGCGATATCAGTTCTGAAGTTCCAGCAACGTTTTTACAAAATCATCCAAATGCAACTTTCGTTTTAGATCAATCTGCAGCATCAGAATTAACGCGTTTTAAAACGCCTTGGCTGGTTGGAGAATGTATTTGGACAGAAGAATTAAAAAGTAAAGCCATCGTTTGGCTTTGTAAAAAAACGAAACAATCTATCTTAAAATTAACAGACCGTGACTATAATAACAACGGAATGTCTGATTTACTTGCGCTTGGAAGTTCTGCCTACGATTTGAACATCAATATGTTCAACGTATTGCAGCATACTATTACAGGATGGCCGGGCGGAAAACCCAATACAGACGATTCGCATCGTCCTGAAAGAGCCAATCCAGCTAAAAAAAGAGTAATCCTTTTCAGTCCGCATCCAGATGATGACGTGATTTCGATGGGAGGAACTTTCTCAAAATTAATTAAACAAGGCCATGATGTACATGTTGTATATCAGACTTCTGGAAATATTGCTGTGACTGATGACGAAGCATTGAAGTTCGCCGAAGTTTGCAACGATTTTGCTGGAGAAAATCTTCCAAAAGACATCAATTTCAAATCGGTTATTGAATTTTTAAATAACAAATCTGAAAATCAGATTGATTCTTTAGAAGTTAGAAAACTTAAAGGATTAATCAGAAGAAGAGAATCGTACGCAGCAACAAGATACATCGGATTAAAAGATGAAAACACGCACTTTTTAGATCTTCCGTTTTATGAAACAGGACAGGTTAAAAAGAATCCGTTAGGTCAGGAAGATATTGAAATTGTAAAAGAAATCATTTCAAGAATAAAACCGCATCAAGTTTTTGCTGCGGGCGATTTAGCAGATCCGCACGGAACACACGAAGTTTGTCTGAACGCAATTTTTGCAGCGATGGCAGCATTGAAACCAGAAAAATACATGGACGACTGCTGGCTATGGTTGTACAGAGGCGCTTGGCACGAATGGGATATTCATGAAATTGACATGGCAGTACCGCTTTCTCCATCAGAAGTATTGTTGAAACGCCACGCGATTTTATATCACCAGTCTCAAAAAGACCGAGTTATGTTCCAAGGAAACGACTCAAGAGAATTCTGGGTTAGAGCCGAAGACCGAAATAAAAATACAGCAATCCTTTATGATGAATTAGGATTAGCAGAATATGAAGCTATTGAAGCTTTCAAACGTTTTGATTATTAGTTAGTATGCTTGTATGAAAGAACCTGGCGAGATTTTATCCCGTCCCGAAGCTTCGGGATCGGGACGTCAGGTTTAAAATTATACAATCATAGCAGCTTTTCAAATTAACTACCAAAAACAACACAATACAATAATGCCTGATTTAAATCAATTAAAACAACTATCTGATTCCTTAGAAGGAACGCTTTTTTATGATGATCTTCATAAAAAACTGTACGCTACAGATGCTTCTGCATATAGAATTATGCCAGAAGCCGTTGCGATTCCTAAAACCGAAGATGATATTGTAAAAATCATTCGCTTTGCTTCAGAAAATAATATTTCAATAACACCCAGAACGGCAGGAACTTCGTTGGCGGGACAAACGGTTGGAAACGGAATTATTGTAGATGTCTCAAAACATTTTACCAAAATTGTTGCTTTTGATGCCGAAAAGAAAACCATTACAGTCCAACCCGGAGTAATTCGAGATGAACTGAATTTGTATTTAAAACCACACGGATTATTTTTCAGCCCAACAACTTCAACGACAAATCGCTGTATGATTGGTGGAATGGTGGGGAACAATTCATCAGGAACAACTTCGATTCGTTATGGCGTTACCCGAGATAAAATTGTAGCGTTAAAAACGGTTTTAAGTGACGGAAGTATTGCGGTTTTTAAAGATTTAACTTCAGAGGAATTTATTGAGAAAACGAAAGGCGATTCTTTAGAAAATAAAATTTATAAAACGATTTACGAGGAACTTTCGAATAAAGAAAATCAGGAAGAAATTAATAGAGAATTTCCAAAACCTGAAATTCACAGACGAAATACAGGTTATGCGATTGACATATTATTAAAATCAGAACTTTTTTCGGGAACTGAAGATACAATCAATTTAGGGAAATTGCTTTGCGGAAGTGAAGGAACTTTGGCATTTACGACTGAGATTACTTTGAAAGTTGATGATTTGCCACCCACAAACAATATTATGGTTGTGGCGCATTTTCATACCATTCACGAAAGTTTAGAAGCGGTGGTTACGGCAATGAAACATCATTTGTACACTTGCGAAATGATGGACGATACGATTTTAGATTGTACCAAAACCAATAGGGAACAATCTAAAAACCGATTTTTTATTGTAGGCGAACCTAAAGCTGTTATTATGCTTGAAGTGGGATCGCATATTAGTATGGAAGATGCCGAACTACAAGCTGACGCTTTGATTAAAGATCTTCAAGATAATAATTTTGGATATGCGCTCCCTAAAATTTACGGTGCCGATATTGATAAAGTAAATGAGGTTCGAAAAGCTGGTCTTGGACTTTTAGGAAGTATTGTTGGTGATGATAAAGCAGCCGATTCTATTGAAGATACGGCAGTTGAATTGAGCGATTTACCTAATTATATTGCCGATTTTGCGGCAATGATGGAAAGACACGGACAAAGTGCGATTTATTACGCACATGCTGGAGCCGGAGAATTGCATTTGCGTCCAAAGATCAATTTAAAAACAAAAGAAGGATTACACCAATTCAGAAATATTTCTACGGAAGTGGCTCATTTGGTGAAAAGATACAGAGGTTCGTTAAGCGGTGAACATGGCGACGGAATTTTAAGAGGGGAGTTTCTGCCTTTTATGATTGGTGATAAAAACTATGAACTGCTAAAACGAATAAAAAAAGCATTTGACCCAAATACCATTTTGAATGTTGGGAAAATTGTAAATGCTTCAAAAATGGATGAAAATCTTCGTTTTGAAGCGGGAAGAGTTGAACCAGATATTAAAACGATTCAGGATTTCTCAGACAGTTTAGGGATTTTACGCGCTGCCGAAAAATGTAATGGTTCTGGCGATTGTCGAAAATTACCTTCGGCAGGTGGAACTTTATGTCCAAGTTATCGCGCTACTCGAAACGAAAAAGATACTACTCGCGCTAGAGCAAATGCGCTCAGAGAATATTTAACCAATTCTGAAAAAGAAAATAAATTCGACCACGAAGAATTATACAAAGTATTTGAGTTGTGTGTGAGCTGTAAAGCCTGCGCCAGCGAATGCCCAAGTAATGTTGACGTAGCAACTTTGAAAGCCGAATTTTTATACCAATATCAAAAAGCAAACGGGTTTTCTGTTCGCAATAAAATATTTGCTTTCAATTCGAAGTTGAATAAGTTTGGAAGCATTGCGCCGTCAATGACAAATTTTGTGGCCAATTTGTCTTTGGTCAAAAAAAGCATGGGAATTGCTCCTGAAAGACAAGTACCGCTTTTGGCTCCAAAAACCTTTAAAAAATGGTACGAAAAAAATAAAAAATCGGCAGTAAATAATTCTTTTAAAAACGGAAAAGTATATCTTTTTTGTGATGAGTTTACCAATTATTATGATGTGCCGGTTGGAATTGACGCATACGAATTACTGACGGCGCTAGGTTACGAAGTCATTATTATAGATCACGAAGAAAGTGGAAGAGCTTTCATATCAAAAGGTTTTCTGGAAGAAGCACAGGAAATTGCCAATAAAAATGTGACTATTTTCAAAGATTTAATTTCTGATGCTATTCCATTAATCGGAATAGAACCATCGGCTATATTGACTTTTAGAGACGAATATCTGCGATTGGCAAAAGACAAAGAAAGCGCAGAAAAACTGTCAAAAAATGTTTTTACTATCGAAGAATTTTTCAAAAGAGAAATTACAACTGGAAAAATTCATTCCGGACAATTTTCAGATGTAGAAAAAACAATAAAGATTCACGGACATTGTCATCAAAAGTCATTAAGTACCGTTGAAGCTTCTTTTGCAATGCTGAATGTACCAAAAAATAGTACGGTTACGATTTATAATTCGGGTTGTTGTGGTATGGCAGGATCTTTTGGTTATGAAAAAGAGCATTACGAAATCAGTATGCAAATGGGAGAAGATACTTTGTTTCCAAAAATTCGTGCAACAGAATCTACAACAGCAATTGCTGCTGCGGGAACAAGCTGTCGCCACCAGATTTTTGACGGAACAAACAGAAAAGCAATGCATCCGGTGACGATTTTAAGAGACTGTTTGAAATAAGTCTCTCAAAGAGAGCAGAAAATAAATAAAAAATTGTGTGTTGCGATTTACATCAAGTAACGCATAAAATTAGGTTGGTTACCTATCCTAACAGGTTTTTAAAACCTGTTAGGTATTTTTTAGCCACTCCCGATAGCTATCGGGATAAAAGGATTAAAATGATTTTCGCCACGACCCGAGCAACAGCGAACTGGCGAAGCAATTGCACAAATTTCCACGAATAAAATCAGTCTAATCTGCTAAATCTGCGTGAAAAAAAACTTAACCACAATATAATTTAAAAGGGAATTCAATAAATAAAAAAAATACACATGAAAAATCTATTTTTAAGAATATTATTGCTTTTTATAGTCGTTTCCGGGTTTTCGCAAAATGCAGAATCAGGAAATATCAAGTTTGTACAGCTTACTGACCTGCATGTTTCAGTAGGAAATGATAATGATTTTTTACTGCAAAACATCGTAAAAGAAATCAATAATTCTGATTTTGAATTTGTTGTCGTAACTGGAGATTTAACCAATCGTGGTGCCGATGACGAACTAAAACAAGTACATTCAATACTTTCTAAATTGAATAAACCTTATTATGTAGTTTCGGGAAATCACGAAACCAACTGGAGCGAAAGTGCCGGTTTGACTTATAAAAAGATATTTGGAGAAGATCGATTTGTATTTTCAAAAGGAGATTATGTTTTCATCGGCTTTCCGTGTGGGCCTTATATGAAAATGGGAGATGGATTTGTTAAACACGAAGATGTACTTTGGTTGGATAAAACCCTAAAAGAGAATCTTAAAAACAGCAATAAAAAAGTACTGAATTTTGCTCATTATCCATTAGATAATAGTGTAAGCAATTATAAAGAAGTACTTTCTGTTTTACAAAAATACCCAACTGTTGCCACTTTTTGCGGTCACGGGCACACTTTAAGAAAATATGATTTTTCTGGTTTGAGTGGTTTAATGGGAACATCAATTACTTCGCTTGACGGAAAAACACAAAGTTATAACCAAGTAATTATCAGCAAAGACAGTATCAGCATTTATCAAAAAGAAATTGATAAACCGGGAGTTTTTAAATTTTCAGTTCCGTCTAAACCTTCAAATATTGAAATTCCGAAAGATAATTTGGTTATGCAATCTCCATTTTTAAAAGATATTGCTTCGATTTACTCTCTTCCGGTATTTGACAAAAAGAATCTTTATTTTACCAATTCTATTGGCGAAATAAAATCGATTAATCTGAAAAGTAAAGCACAGAATTGGAAAACTGAAACAGGAAATTCAATTTATTTTTCACCAATAATTGTAAAAAATAATTTAGTAATTGGAACAATAGAAGGAAATCTGCAAGGTTTTGACACGCAATCAGGAAAACAAAAATGGACAATTCCTGTTGGCGGTGTTTTAGTAGGTTCGCCAATTGCAGAAAATAATAGAGTTTATACAGCAAGTTCAACAGCGTTTATTTGTGCCGATGCTGTTACCGGTAAAGTAATTTGGCAAAATAATTTACCAACTTCGTATTCACAAGGGATTCCGTTGATTCAAGGTGATAAAATCATTTTTGGAGTTTGGGATTCGTATGTATATTGTTTGGATAAAAACACAGGGAAACTGATCTGGAAATGGAATAATGGCAACGATAAACAAATCTTATATTCTGCTGGAAATGTAAATATGGTTGCATCAAAAAACCGACTTTATTTCGTTACGCCACAACGTTTTTTAACTGTTTTAGATATTGAAACCGGTAAAACGCTTCTAAGAACTCAGAAATGGAAAATTAGAGAATCAATGGGCAAAAGCCAAGACGGAAAATGGTTTTATGGCAAAACAATGGATGGAGAACTGATAAGAGTACCGCTTAACGATGATATTGAATTGACAGAAGAAAGTTTTGTCAACCAAACTAAAGTTTTGGATTTAAAATGGGGGTACGAACACAACCCTGCTGGAATATTGGAAAAGAACAATAAAATATACGTAGGAAGCCGAAAAGGTGAAGTGGTAATTGTGGATGCTGCTAAATTTGAAATTATAAAACAAATTAACTTGGGAAGTTCAAGCATCAACGGTTTTACAGTCGATGACAAAGGACAAGTTTGGGCATCATTAATCGAAGGCGGAATTTATTCACTGGAATAATTTTAAGAGTTTTTTTTCTAGCGTACAAATTTGCTCGCAAAGTCGCAGAGTCGCAAAGTTTTTTTAAGCTTTTTAATAATGCTTTGCGACTCTGCGACTTTGCGAGATTAAAAAGAAAACTTTGCGAACCTTGCGTAAATCTTCGCGAACTTTGCGGTTAAATTTTTCAACAATAATCAAAAATGCGATCATATGAAAAGTCTAAAAATCTTAATTCTAATATTGCTGTTTCAAACGAAACTTTTCAGTCAGGAATCACCAAAAAGAGAAATGCGTGCGGCATGGATTTCGACTGTAGATAATATCGACTGGCCATCAAAACCAGGTTTATCAGACAAACAGATGAAATCGGAAATGATTATGATTTTAGATAATCTAAGATCAAATAATTTGAACACCGTAATTTTCCAAATCCGTCCAACTGCTGATGCGTATTACAAATCAACAAAAGAACCGGCATCGCATTGGATAACCGGAACTCAAGGCGTTGCTCCCGGATTTGATCCTTTGCAAATGATGATTGATGAAGCCGGAAAAAGAGGAATGAATGTTCACGTTTGGCTGAATCCATATCGTGTGCAAAAAGATACTTTAAAAGATGTATTGACAAAAACACACTTATATTTTAAGAAACCAGAATTGTTTTTGACGTACGGAAAATCAAGATATTTTAATCCGGGTTACAAAGAAACCAGAGATTTCGTTTCTTCTGTAGTAGGCGAAATAGTTCGAAATTATGACATTCAGGCCGTTCACATGGATGATTATTTCTATCCATATAAAATTGAAGGACAAGAGTTTCCTGATGAAAAAGCATTTGCAAAAGAACCACGTCAATTTAAAGACAAAGACGATTGGAGAAGAGACAATGTCGATTTGATCATTAGACAAATCAGAGACACGATAATTGCTAATAAACCAGAAGTTGAATTCGGAATTTCACCTTTTGGCGTTTGGCGAAATATCGCAAAAGATTCACAAGGTTCTAATACCAAAGCAGGAGCTACCAATTATGATGACTTATATGCTAATATTTTAAAATGGCAGAAGGAAAACTGGATTGATTATGTAACACCGCAAATTTATTGGCACATTGGTTTTGACAGAGCTAATTTTGAAGTTTTGGCAAAATGGTGGGCCGAACATAAATATGGAGCCAATGTTTATGTAGGCCACGGCGATTACAAAATTTCGAATACCGCCAAAGAACCAGAGTGGAGAAGCCCAGATCAAATCGTAAAACAGATCGAAATGATTCGTAAAATACCTCAAATAGACGGTTCGATGCATTTTACAGCAAATTCATTCTTTAAGAAAGGCGATACATTGCGAAATCCTCTTATTCAAAAACCATATAAATACATTGCCTTAACGCCCGAAGCAAATAGAATTACAAGGATAAAACCGCAACCGCCAACAAATGCGGTAATTGCCAAAAAAGGTAATACTGCATCATTGACTTGGAAGGCAGGAATTAACGACAAGAAATATGTGATTTATAAATTTCCGAAAGGAAAAATAACCGATTTCTCAAATCCAGCAAATATTTATTACGTAACAACAGCAACAAAATTAGAAGTTCCAAATGCTGATTTGGAGCATTCTATTTATGCCGTTTCCGCTTTAAGTCAGACACAGACAGAAAGCGCTCCAATAGAATTTACAACAAAATAAAAATATAGTAATGAAAAGAAGCATTCTATTAATTGCCATTTTTCTTAGTTCATTAAATGCAATACAAGCACAGCAATTAGATATAATTCCGAAACCGGTAAAAGTCGAACAAAAAGAAGGAATGTTTATTATTCCTTCATCGGTACAAATTATTGTAGACAAAAAAGTAGAAAAAAGTGCTGATTATATAAAAGCTTCTGTTTCAAAATACACAGGAATTAGTCCCGTGATTTCCATTGGAAACACACATAAAAAAAACACAATTGCATTTTTGGTTGATGAAAAAATGAATATTCCAAACGATGGTTATAAATTGACTATCAATAAAAAAGGAATTCTGATAAAAGGAAAATCTTCAAACGGAGTTTTAAACGGACTTCAAACCTTACTACAGATTTCTTCAGCAAAAGACGTTAAAAAAGGAAGTGTTTCATTTGCAAAAATAGAAGATTATCCACGTTTTGAATGGCGTGGCATGATGCTCGATTGTTCAAGACAGTTTTTTGACAAGCAAACTGTTCTGAATTATATCGATTGGCTTGCAGCACATAAAATGAATATTTTTCATTGGCACTTAACTGATGATAACGGCTGGAGAGCTGAAATCAAATCAATGCCAGACTTGACTTTAAAAGGAGCTTGGAGAGGACCGGGAGAAGTTTTGCTTCCATCTTACGGATCTGGCGATAAGCGTTACGGCGGATTTTATACGCAGGCCGATATGAAAGAAGTCGTGGCGTATGCATCGGCTCGAGGTATTTCGGTAATGCCCGAAATTGAAATTCCGGGACATTCGCGTGCGGTAACGGCTTCGTATCCAGAAATTGGATGTGCTATAAGCCAGGAACTTAAAAGTGTTCAGGGCGAAGTAAAAAACGTTTGGTGCGTTGGTCGCGAAGAAAACTACCAAATTTTAGATTCGATTATCAGAGAATTTTCAGAGATGTTTCCGTTTGAATATATTCATGTTGCAGGAGATGAGGTAAATAGAGCCAATTGGGAGCATTGCCCAAAATGTCAAGCTCTGATGGCTAAAGAAGGTTTTACAGACAGTTTTCAGCTTCAGAATTATTTCTTTAAAAGAGTTCAAGCGATTGTGGATAAATACCATAAAAAAACGGATGGATGGAATGAAATTTTGAAAGGAGGAGAAATCAACCCGAATACTTTAATTTCTGCATGGCAAGGAATAAGTTACGGAATTGAATCGGCTAAAAAAGGATATGAAACCATAATGATGCCGGGGCAATATCTATATTTTGATATGGCGCAATCTGATACTGAAAGAGGTCATCGCTGGGCCGCTATAACGGACACCAAAAGAGCGTATTCGTTTGAGCCAATTCCGAATGATGATTTAACGCCAGAACAACAGAAATTGATAAAAGGAGTTCAAGGGGCTTTATGGAGCGAATATTTAGATCGCCCGACACGTTTTGTAGAATATCAAAGTTATCCGAGAATCAGTGCTTTATCTGAAATTGGCTGGTCTAAAAAAGAAGACAAAAACTGGGATGATTTTTACGGAAGATTAACGCGCAGCCATTTACAACGTTTGGCAAATATGGGAATTGCTTTTAGAGATTTTCCGCCAACTGCAATTTATCAAAACGGGACAATTACCGTAACGCCACCTTACGAAGGCGCAGTTGTACGTTATGATGCGCAGGGAAATGAACCAACAAGACAATCAGCTTTGTATACAAAACCAATTCAGACAAAGGATTACGAACAATTTATGTTCCGTACTTTTTTTAATGAAGATGTGGCAAGTCCGGCTGTAAAAGCAGAAAAATTACCTGTTGCCAATTGGAATACTTCAAAAGTTGAGGTTTTGAATATTTCAGAAAATATTTCGGAACATGTAGATAAAAACGGTATTTGGTATTTGGCATTTAACCCAACAGATGGAAGCGCAAATGGCGTTGTTAGAACGGTTTCTCTTTATGAAAACGATAAAGTATTACAAAGTTTTTCGGATGAAAAAACATTGAGATCAAAACCGCGTTTCCGATTTGTAATTGAAAATTACAATGAAAAAAACACCTATCGTTTAGATTTTACAGTTGAAAATAAAGAGGCAAAAGAATCATCAGTAAAAGTAAATTTCAATTGTTCGCCTTATTTGGAGCCAGAAGTAAAAGTGACGTCGTCGATGGCTGAAAATCCAAAATTCCCAATGGCAACTTTAGAAGATTATAATATTGAAAGTTATCTGCGTACCGACGTTCCTTGTGCAAATGGCGACTGGATTTTGTATACTTTTACTAATCCTGTAACTTCTTCAAAAATTGATGTTTTGACGGGAATTCCACATCACCCAAGATTCATTGTGAACAACGGTTATGTTGAATATTCGTATAACGGAATTGATTTTATAAAAGGCGATGCTTTTGATTACGGAAATGCTTCAATCTATCCAAAACAACCTGTAAAGGCAGTTAAAATTGTGATTACAGGAACAAACAACGAACCGCTGATGGCAAGTCAGGACTTACGAATTAATCCATAGAAATATGAAAAATATTGGTACTAGAATTATAATGGTTTCTTTGGTTTTTTTCGGAATAAATGTTTATTCGCAGAAAAAATCTTTTGATGAAAAACGAAATGAAGTTTACATCGATTCGATGATGACAAATGCGCTCGAAAAAGGATTTTTTCCGGGAGCTGAAATTATAGTGGGAAATAAAGATGCTGTTTTAATTTCGAAAAACTATGGCTTTCACGATTACTCGAAAAAACAGCCTGTAAAATCAGATGATGTTTACGATTTGGCTTCGATGTCTAAAGTTTTGGGAGCAACTCTTGTGACAATGCGTTTAGTTGGCGATGGTAAAATGAATTTAAAAGATAAAGTAGGTGATGTAGTTGCAGTTTATAAAGACACTCCAATTGCCGATTTGACGCTGTTTGAATTATTAACGCATACTTCAGGATTGAAAGCCAGTATTACTTTTTATCAAAGTTTGCTTTCAACACCTGATGGTTTGCCTTTATTAAGCAAAGATAAATCAGATATTTATCCTGATTTGTTTGATACGATGTATGTTAATAAGAACATTATTTACGATGCCAATTATCTTTCTTTTACACCGAAAGAAAATTGGGTTCAAGTTTATAAAAACATGTGGATAAATCCAGAATTTTATAAAACGGTTTATGCTCAAATTGCCACTGCAAATACAAATGTACGTGGGAAATATGTTTACAGCGACCTGAATTTGCTTTTGGTAAAACAAATGATTGAAGCCAAAACAGGTTTGAAATTAGATCAATTGGCAAAAGAAATTTATTCGGAACTAGGAATTTCAAAAATTGGATATAATCCTTTAAAATGGACTTCAGAAGAAAATGTAATGCCGACAGAATTAGATAATTTTTTCAGAAAAGATACCATTAAAGGATATGTTCACGATGAAGCGGCGGCGATTTTTGGTGGTGTTTCAGGAAATGCAGGTTTATTTGCGAATGCACAATCAATCTCAGTGATTTGTCAAATGTTGTTGAACAATGGAAAGTATAAAGGAAAACAAATTTTGAAAGCAAAAGTGGTAAAAGAGTTTGCTGAATCGCCTTTAGCAAAAGAAGGAATCTACCGCGGACTTGGTTTTGACAAACGAAAACCAGATGAGTTTTTTAAAGCAAATGATTTTGGACATACCGGTTTTACAGGAACTTTTTTCTTTATGAATCCAGATAATAATCGATTTTTAATTATTCTGACCAATCGCGTAAATCCAACAAGAACAAACAGATTGATGTATAAAGATGATTTTAGTGCTAAAATTTGGAGGCAAATTAATAGATAAAAGTTAGACGCAGATTAAACAGATTAAAAGGATTTCTTTAGCCACGAATTGCACGAATTTCCACGAATTAAATTTGCTAAATCTGTTAAATCTGTTAAATCTGCTAAATCTGCGAGAAAAATTTTGTAACAGTATTATCTGATTTATAAAGAAAAAAAACAAAAAAAATGAAACAAGCAATTATCAATGGCGTTATACATACCGGTGATGAAATCATTACCGATAAGGTCATTATTATTGAAAAGGGAAAGATTCTTTCCATTCGAAAAGAAGTTCCAGATGGTGTTGAAACAATTGATTTGCAAGGAAAACATATAGCTGCAGGTTTTATAGATATTCAAATAAATGGTGGAGAAAAACTTTATTTTAGCCAAACTCCAACCGAAGAAGCAATTGAGGATATTTACATTGCCAGTCTTAAATATGGGACAACTCACGTGCTTCCGTGCTTAATATCTTCTTCTCACGAAACTATTCTTCAAGGAATTGAGGCCGTTCGAAATTATAGAAAAAAGCACAATAATGGCGTAATCGGAATGCATTTGGAAGGCCCGTTTTTAAATCCGTTAAAGCGTGGCGCGCACAGTATCAATCAGGTTCGTAAACCTACAAATTCGGAGCTTGAGGAAATTATTCGCCTAGGAAAAGATGTTATAAAAGTCATCACAATTGCACCAGAATGTTTTACTGATGATCAATTAAATATGTTACTGGAAAGTGATATTGTTATATCAGCAGGTCATTCAACAATGACGCATAAAGAGGCGCAGTATTATTTTGCTAAAGGCATAAAGCTAGTAACGCATTTGTTTAATGCAATGACGCAATTTGGGCATCGTGAACCCGGTTTGGTTGGAGCTGTTTTTGAAAATGAAAATGTTTACGCTCCGGTTATTCTTGATGGTGCACATTGCGATTATGCAGCCGCAAAAGTAGCCTACAAATTAAAACAGGATAAAATGTTTTTAATTAGTGATGCAACCTTTTTAGGACGTAGAGTTGAAAGCTTCAAATGGGATAATTTTGATGCGCATTTGCAAGATGGTTTTTACAGAAATAACGAAGGCAATTTAGCAGGCGCAGCAATATCAATGCAGGAAGCAGTTCAAAATGCGTATAGAAATTTAGATGTTTCGGCAGATGAAGCTATAAAAATGGCAACTTCACGAGTGGCGAGCGCAATTGGTTTAGAAAATCAACTAGGAAAAATAAAACAAGGATTTCCGGCAAGTTTTGTCAAATTTGATGTTGATTTATCTCAAATTGAAACATTGAACTTTCTTTAAAAAAGAAATCATTTCATAAAACAAAAAAGCTTCAGAGAAATCTGAAGCTTTTTTTATAATTATTAAAGAGTAAAACTTAGAAATTAGTATTTACTTTTTTAGAACGATCTGCAATATGCGAGATAAGCCAGATTACTTGTCCTTCTTTTACAAAGTATATTTTCTTAGCCGATAAATTCGGAATACTTTCAAGACAAGTCACTAAAATGTTGTTTGCCGAAATAAGATACTGCTGATCATAAGTGCTCAAAACTCTTGCAGCCTCTTTATTGGTTTTTGCCATAGTAGTAAACTTAATGAAATTGTTTTTCAAGATTGCATCATAATTCATAACATCTTCTAGAGTTAATGAAATATAGTGATCTTTTACATTTTCATCATAATATAAAGTTGAAAAAGCCCATACAGCACCTCCAGATAAATACATTTTGTCTTTTTTCAATAAAAGCGGATTTGCATCAAGCATTGCTTTTACCTTCTTGCGTAAAACAGGGTTAAAGTCAAAAGATTTTTCTTGATACGTAGACATGTCATTAGCTTGATTTGGGTTTGCTACTGTCTTTTTTACAGCATCAGTAAGTGTCATTGTACCAAAGTCAAGTTCTAAAGGTATAAACGCAAGTTTATCGTCTTCAAGCTCGTCAATATAACCACCTTTAGTAGTTTGCGCACCAATATCAAGTAAAAAAGCATTAGCGTAATCAACAGCTGGCATAGCACCTTTAACAAGCGTTTTAGCCTCTTCGTCAACATTTAATACGTCAAGTTTTTTATTTGTAAGAGTACTGATTTTGGTTTTTAAAACTTCAACATTTCTTGCAGATGCAAAAACAGGTGCAGCAACAATAAAGATGTTTTCTTCAAGAAGTTTAAAATCGGTTTTAATTTTTTTCAATTGATCAACCACTGTAACGCTGATTTTGTTGATGTCTTCTTGTGGAAGTTCTCCTTTTTCGGCAATATGCGCAGCAAAATCAAGTCTTTCAGTAGCGAAGTACAAAATTTTATAATCAGCTTTTCTGATGTTGTTTACGTCAATAACTGAAACTTTGATCGCTCTTCGTCCAATTTCGATTCCAGCGTAAACACTTTTTTGAGAGAAGGCGTTAAGAGAAAAAAATAAATTTAAAAGAATAAAAAATAAAATTTGGGGTTTGTTTTTTTTAATCATTGGATTTAATTGTTGTTGTAATATAGTTGTGAATAATAATGTACGATAATGATTTGATTGTGTAAATTGTGTAGAAAATGAACTCTCGAATTTTTAGCAGTAGGTCGCATTTAAAAATTGAACGAGTTGATTGTAGGTTATTAGGATTAGGTATTTGGGTTTTAATTAATTTTTGCAAAAATCCGATAATTAGTTTGAAGAAAAAAGAACTTACATGTTTTTTTATTGTTACTTTTTGAAGGATTATTGAGTTTGATGAAATTTTTTAGCGAATGTGATAAATGTCTAGAATTTTTTAGTCAGCTTTTGATATAATAGTTAACGGATAAAGTCTCTGGATATTTTTTCGAACAATTTAAAAACAAAAAAAGCTCCAGATTTCTCTGAAGCTTTTGCCTTAGTTTGTAGTCCGTGGGGGAATCGAACCCCCCTTACCAGGATGAAAACCTGGCGTCCTAACCGATAGACGAACGGACCTGTTTTGCTATTGCGGGTGCAAAAGTGCAAATAATTTTGAGATATGCAAAACGTTTTCGAAAAAAACTTTTCTCAGTTATTCTAAAAATACCAGCTTTTGAAGCAATAAAATTGAAATAAATTTGGTGAAGAGAGTTGTATTTATTTGATTAATAATTGGTTGTTTTTTGTAAAGAAAGAGGCGGAGAAGTTATTTCTTTCAAAATAAAATTTTTAAAAAGTTGAAGAATTTAAGCGTTATTTTTTGTTTTGAAAGAATATTCTTTTGGTTTTTGATCTCCTTGTCTTGCTGGGAGACAATTCTCGGATTTTTAAGTTTATCAAGAAAAAATACTATTTTAGTCAAATAAAGTTTACAATAATTTATTCTAAGCCTTTTCACTGTAAAAACCAAAGCAAAATGATAACAAAATTATTTCATTTACTATCTGTAAAAAATATCACCTCTTATGTAGTCTGTTTAAATACGGAAAGATTTTCCGGCAAAATAAAAAATAATGGAGTGACTTATAAAATTCCTGCAATTAAATTAGAAAGTGATAAAAATGATGTCGTTATAAACAACTTTATCGAACAGAATAATATAAGTAAAGGTGAGATTTTACTTAGCGCATCTAATTTATTGTATATGCCGAAATTAAATATTGTTGGCATTGGCTTTAAAATTGAAAAGAAAATACATTTAAACATTGCATTTAATTTAAGTGATCAACTGCATGTTGTATACCTTGCAGGTTTGTTGATGTCAAAATCCCTTTTAGTAGTGAATAATAAAAACTTAGAATCAACAATGAATATAAATTTCAAAGATGAGGAAAGTGAATTCACCAATAAAGCAAACCAATTATTGCCAATTCTAATAGAAAAAATTGGACTTAAATATCTAAAAGAAGATCCAAGATTTAAAGATTTTAATAAAAATCAAGTTGCTCAGTTTTTTGAAGAAAATCCAAATTATTTAGCTGCGATTTTAAAGGAGACAACTAGTACTTGGATAGAAATAGAAAATGAATAACGAACTTATAATTAAAAACTTCACTTTAAAAAATATTTTCAATTTAGGAGGGCCTTTAATGTTTGTTTTTTTTGTAGGCTGGTGTGCTTTTAAAATTGGATTAGGAGAAGGTGTGTTAAGGAATTTGCTGTTTTTTTTATATACATCAGGTACTATTTTAGCGATGACTTTACTGAATTACTTTTCAACAGTAGTCACAATAAATAAAAGAGGCATACTGAAAAATAGTTTATTTTTTTCTGAATATGTAGAATGGAAAAAGATCAAATCTCTTAATATTCAATTGATAACATCCAGTAAGTATGTAAAGACATTGGACAAGAAGGAATATTTTGACGAGTTTTATGTTGGAAAAAAAGAGATCTTAATTAGTGATATAGAAAATCAACTTGATCAATCTACACTAATAAAGTGGAAAAAAATTATACGATTACCTTTTAATGATAGCACAATTGAAATATTAAATAATAATAAATTGTTGTAAATTAGACACTTACAAACGAAAGGATTTAAGTTGTATTAAACTGATTTAAAAATTTTAAAACAAGAAAGCCATGCAAAAATTACAATTTAAAAAAGAAATTAAAGCATCAGCTCAAAAAGTGTACGAAACGATGTTAGGCTTAAAAAATAAAGCCACTTATGAATATTGGACCGCAACTTTTAATCCTACTTCAACGTATGAGGGAAGCTGGGAAAAAGGAAGTAAAATCCTTTTTGTTGGAGTAGATGAAAATGGTAAAAAAGGAGGAATGGTTTCGGAAATTGCAGAGCACAAACCTGCCAATTTTGTTTCCATTCGTCATTACGGATTTTTGGACGGAGATACGGAAGTAACGACAGGCGAACAGGTTGAAAAATGGGCAGGCGGACACGAGAATTACACGTTCCAGGAAAATAACGGTAGTACAACCTTAATTGTGGATATAGATGTTATTGATGAATATTTGGATTATTTCAATGATAATTATCCAAAAGCAATGGATAAATTAAAAGAAGTTTCGGAACAATAAAAAACGAACAGATGAAACAGATTTAAGCAATTAATTTAATGGAAAGTTTAGCAATTAAGCAAATCGTTCAGAAACATTCGGTTTTGATATGTTTGGTCATTTCCATGATTTTAATCGTAATAGCAACTTTATTGTATCCAGGCGGATCATTGCTTGACAAAAATTCTATTGGATTTGGCTGGTCAAAAAATTTCATTAGTAATTTGTTTGCTGCAAAAGCGATAAATGGGGCAGAAAACCCCGGCAGGATTTGGGCCATTATCGGAATGGCATTCCAATCGGTTGGTTATGGAGTTTTTTTTATCCATATGTCAAAAAAAATAGCTTTAAGGCAATGGTCTAAAATTTTAAAATTTATAGGCGTTGCCAACATATTATTCATTTTCTTAATTGCAACACCCTTACATGATCTAGGAACAATATCGATCGTTTTAACATTAATCGGTTTGTTTATTATTACTGTATTGATTCTAAAGTCAAAACTTCATTTACTTAAATTTTGCTGTATTATTTGCTTATTAACTTTTTACTGCTTCTTTTTCCTGTTTGGCTTTGGTTATTTGAGTTCAGCCATTATAATGCAGAAAGTGTATAATGCAAGTTCGATATTATTAGTTTTGGGACTGGAGTATTTTACCCAATATGATGACTTTATAGCAATTAAATCGGGAGAACAAAAAGTATAAATAACGAACTTGTAAAAACTGCTATAGCCTCAAAACGTTATGTAGATTCATTTCATCAACAATAAATAACTGCTTGTAATTCTGATTTTTATAAGTAATAATTCTCACAAAAACTTCAAAATTAAAAACTGAATTCGTATATTGTTCTGCTAAAAATTAACGATGCTTCCAAACGTCTTTCAGTTCATTTTAATAGAAACCATCTAGCTTATGAAAAAATCCTTAGTGCTCTTTACTGTATTCTTAGCTTTTACAGCGTGTTCAAAACATCAGGAGAAAAAAAATGTTGCCATCACAGGAATAGATTCCACGTTGACACCTGGTAATGACTTTTTTAAATATGTAAATGGCAAATGGTACGATTCTGTATCAATACCGCCATCTCAAGCCGGAGTAGGTGCCTATATGTTTATGAATTTCCCGCAACGAATGCGCTTGCAAAGAATATTAGACAGTATTTCTAAAAGCGATAATCCAACAGGAAGTATAGCGCAAAAGGTAGGAGACTTTTATGCATCAGGTATGGATACTGTAACTATTGACAAACGCGGTTATACACCTATTAAACCTCTGCTTGCTAAAATTGAAGCAATTAACGATTTGCCATCTTTAATGAGCTTTGTAGCAAATGAAGAAAAAGCAGGCAACTTATCTATTATTGCTCTTGGAGTATCGCCTGATCAAAAAAACAGCAGTATGAACATTGCCCAAATCTATCAAACGGGTATCGGTTTGCCTGATCGGGACTATTATTTCAAATCAGATTCATCGACAGTTGCTATACAAGGAGCATACAAAAAATATCTTGCTACATTATTTCAGCAAACAGGCAGCGATGCCAATGAGGCTAAAAAGAATGCTGATTTGGTTTACGATATTGACAAACAAATTGCTGTTTCGCATAAAACAAAAGTTGAACTTCGAGATGTGCAGGCAAATTATAATAAAATAGCGGTGACAGATCTTGTAAAAAGACATCCAAACATAGACTGGAATACTTTTTTAAAAAATCTTGGTGCTCAAACCGATTTTATCAATGTAAGTCAGCCCGCTTATTATGATGCACTTAATAAGCTTTTAAAAACCATTCCTATTGATAATTGGAAAATTTACTTGAAAGCAAATTCTTTAGAAAGATATGCAGATGATTTAAGTAAACCTTTTGTAGATGCTTCATTTGAATATACCAAAGTGCTTTCTGGTCAAGCTGTTCAGAAATCACGTGGTGAAAAAATGGCTAGCGCCGTTGACAATTACTTAGGCGAAGCGTTGGGGGAATTGTATGTAAAGAAATATTTTTCAGAAGATGCCAAAAAGCGTATGTTAATTCTAGTGAATAATTTGCAAAAAGCATATGGCAAAAGAATTGATAATTTGGAATGGATGAGTCCTACTACGAAACAAAAAGCGAAAGAAAAATTGTTTGCCATTACTAAGAAAATTGGATACCCAGATAAATGGAGAGATTATAGCAATGTACAGATAGCTAGAAACGCTTATTTTGAGAATACGGTTTCGGCTTCTAAAGCTGATTATCAATTTCAATTAGCAAGATTGGGCAAACCAGTCGATAAATCAGAATGGTTTACTACACCTCCAACAGTTACAGCATATAACAATCCTACTGCAAATGAAATTGTTTTTCCTGCAGGGATTTTGCAAGCGCCATATTTTGATAACAATGCCGATGATGCACTTAATTATGGAGGTATTGGAATGGTTATTGGCCACGAAATAACCCATACGTTTGATGA
Organism: Flavobacterium sp. LHD-80; assembly: GCF_030929605.1. Classification (GTDB taxonomy): domain Bacteria; phylum Bacteroidota; class Bacteroidia; order Flavobacteriales; family Flavobacteriaceae; genus Flavobacterium. Next base: position 145,845 of record NZ_JAVFVS010000012.1, on the reverse strand, counting down.
TCAAGGTGCTCAATATGACAAAGACGGAAACCTGAAAAACTGGTGGACAAAAGAGGATTATGCACAGTTCAAGTCAAGAATACAACAGGTTATTAATTTGTACAGTACTTATACCGTTTTGGGCGATCTACACATTAATGGCGCAATGACAGTTGGCGAAAATACGGCAGATATTGCTGGAATAGCTGTTGCCTATGATGCTTTTAAAATGACTGAACAAGGAAAAGGAAACACAAAAATCGACGGTTTTACTCCAGATCAACGTTTCTTTATTTCTATAGCCAAAATATGGAGAGTAAAAATGAAAGACGAGTTTCTGCGTTTGTGGATCAACAATAATCCGCATTCTCCACCAAATTGGCGTGTAAATGGTCCTCTTATGAATACGACACCTTTTTACAAAGCATTTAATGTAAAACCTGGAGATAAAATGTTTTTGCCTGAGAAAGATAGGATAACGATTTGGTAATGTCTGCACTTTCTCAAATATTGCAATAAAAATCAACCATCGGAAGTAAAACTGATTAAAAATGACAAATGCGCAAGAAAACGTAGTATGGATCACAGGTGCTTCATCTGGCATTGGAAAATCAATGGCTTTTGAATGGGCAAGATTGGGATATAAAGTTGTTCTTTCCGCCCGACGTCAAGAACTATTGGATGAAGTCGCTGATCAGATTAGGCATTCAGGTGGAGAAGCATTGGTTGTTCCTTGTGATATAATGGATGAAACCGCTATTGAAAATGCAGTCCAACAAATCATTAAAAATTTAGGACGTCTGGATGTTGTTATTGCTAATGCTGGTTTTGGCGTTTTTGGAAGTATCGAAAAACTAACAGCCAAGGATTGGAATAGACAATTGCAAGGCAACGTTACGGGTTTGGCCCTAACAGTAAAATATGCCCTTCCACATTTAAAGAAAAACAAGGGCCGAATCGGTTTAGTTGGAAGTGTAGGCGCGTATCTTCCTAATCCTAATGTAGGTGCATATGGTGCTTCAAAAGCGGCTGTAAACTCTATTGGTCAAACTTTGCAGGTTGAACTAATGGGTACAGGTGTCAGCTGTACTACTATGCATCCTGGATTTGTGGTTTCAGAAATTGCTCGAATTGACAATGACGGAGTTTGGCATCCTGAAGACCCAGATCCACGACCGTCAAATTTAATGTGGCCCACTGATAAAGCTGCAAAAGTAATGGTAAGGGCTACTTTAAAACGAAAGAGAAATTACATTTTTACTGGTCACGGTAAATTAGCTGTTTTGTTGCAAAGATGGTTTCCTAGCTTGATGAGGTCTATAATTTCAAAAGGCCCAAAACCAGATTCATAAAAGAGTAAACTTTTTTACGGAAATTAAATCTATGTTAAAAGAGCGGCTTTATTTCAATATTAATTTGAAATTTGTAAAATGTCTAATTAAGAACAAGATAAAATGGAAGGACAAATTTTAGAACTAGAAAAAAAATACTGGCAAGGGGTTGAAAATAATGATTATGAAATAGTACGAAATCTGACGCTATTTCCTTGTATAGTTGCTGGAAAAAATGGTATTCAGAGTATCAGTGAGGCTGATTTCAAAAATATGTTCGATTCTGGTCAGACCAACAAAATAAAAGTGCTCAAGATCTATGAGGTTAAAGAAAAACTAATAGCTGAAAATACTGCCGTAATAGGATATCTTCTCGATTTTGAGATAGTAGATAACAGTCAAAAAGGAGCTATAAAGTGTGCCTGCACTTCTACTTGGATTAAAGAAAATGACAAGTGGGCGTGTGCAATGCATACCGAAACAGAATTGGAAAAAAATTAGTAAGCTACTATATTTATATAGTTAAAAACAAAGTATACTTATAAAAAATGCGCAAATGTCTCTGACTTTGCGCATTTTTTTAGCTTTAAATTGAGCGTTTGCGGAAAATTCAGGGACATTTTTACATCGTGTTTAGGCTATTTAAAGAGCATTTCGCGGAGTGAGGATAAGTGAAAAAGCAATTTATTTTGAATAATGAGGAAAGACGTAAAGAGGAGTAATCATAATGATTTATTTTTACGAACCAAATTCTTATGTTAGGCAATTTTGAAAAACAAAAACGATAAAAAATAAACTAAAAAATGACCTTCATTAAAACACTTTCTACATTTTTAATTTCACTTTTATTAGTTACAGCAACTTTTGGACAAGAGTCTAAACAAAAAACTAAAATTTTATTGATTGGAACAATTCATTTTGAAAACCCTCATACAGATACTTTTGAACTAAAAACGGATGATTTTTTAAGTGCTAAGCGACAAAGTGAATTAGAAGATTTGACGAATGTTCTATCGCAAACAAAAGCGACTAAAATCATGATTGAAAGACCTATTGAAAATCAACGCTCTGCTGACAGTTTATATAGTTTATATTTAACAGGCCATTATAAACTTACCGTTTCAGAAAGAGAACAAATTGGTTTTAGATTAGGCAAAAAATTAAAATTAAATCAAATAAGCTGTGTCGACAAATTCTACGGACTGCACGATAGCTTAATGGCTGTAACCGCCAAAGAAAATAATCAACTTTATTTGCTGAAAGATTTAGGAACTCATGCTAAAGCCTTGATAAATGATTATGATAATCAATTGAAAAAAGGCACAATAACCGAAGTTTTAAAATACATAAATAAACCTGAAGAATTAAAAAGAAATTTATCCATTTATCTAAAATTTATAGCAAAGATTGGTGCAGGTAAAAATTTTGCTGGCGCAGAATATGTATCAGAGTGGTATTTAAGAAATCTTGCTATTTATTCAAATATTATAACTCAGACAAATGCAAATGACAAATATGTTATATTACTATTTGGACAAGGACATATTCCTATATTAAAACACCTACTGCAAAACAATGACGACTTTGAAATTGTTGAAGTGAATAATGTACTAAAATAAAACTGCCTTCAACCGCTTGCGTTCACGAGCGAGACGCTCGCGCTAGCGGGGGATCGGAGAAAGTTAACGCAAACAATCTATCAAGTTTGGATAGATTTCTTTATTTTTCACTTTTGTAATTAATTACCTGCAATAACAACAACCTAAAATGAAGATAAAAATGGATTTTCTAATTGGACCATCAGGTTTAATATTGCTTGGAGCGATATTAAGTGCCATAGGAGCATTATGGGCTTCACAATCTCAATCATCGTTCGAAAGAGAATCTAAAGAAAAAAGTGAACAGTTAGTGATGAAGAGTGAAGAAATAGCTACGCTAAATAAAGAAATTGTGAAAATTGTCACGGGAGGAGATAGCTTTTGTTTGTTTGATTTTACTGGAACTATTCACAATCCATTAGTATTAAGACATGATGGTAAATACCCAATCTATGAATTAAAAATTAGTATCCGTAATCTTGGAGATTACAGGCAAATTTCTGGACGTTCCATACAAATCTTGACAGCGCAAACTAATACTTTTATGGCTGGAACAATAAATCCACAATATTGGGGACTAATGCCTACAATGGAATTAGATAAAAGACTTGTAGCACAAGGTTTTCGCATTGAATATGAGTCAAGAGGAGGAAGTTGGTATCAAGAATTCCGTTTCTTTTTTATTAAGGACAAAATTGAATATGCAACCAAAGTAATTAGAAATATTCAAGATAAAAATGAAATAATTTATGAAAAAAAATCAGATAATTTCCCTCTAAATAAAAGGGGTGAAATAGATTGGTATCAAGATGAATAACGATAGCGCAGATTTGCAATCTGTGCCGCAAAGTGAATCAAGGTAAAAACAAAAAAAGCTTCAGATTTCTCTGAAGCTTTACTTAGTAGCGGGAACAGGACTCGAACCTGTGACCTTCGGGTTATGAGCCCGACGAGCTGCCTACTGCTCTATCCCGCGATGTTTCGGGTGCAAAGATACAGCGATTTTTGAGAAATCCAACGAAAATATTAAAAAATGTTTTATTTTCTCTATTGAGTTGATATGACTACCTTTGCACATTAAATATTATGCAAATGTCACATAAAGCAGGTTTTGTAAACATCATCGGGAATCCAAATGTTGGGAAATCGACACTAATGAACGCCTTTGTTGGAGAACGATTATCAATCATCACTTCAAAAGCACAAACAACACGTCATAGAATCTTAGGAATCGTAAATGGCGAAGATTTTCAACTTGTATTATCAGATACTCCGGGAATTATAAAACCGGCTTACGAAATGCAGGAATCGATGATGAATTTTGTAAAATCGGCTTTTGAAGATGCTGATATTTTAATCTACATGGTCGAAATAGGCGAGCAGGACTTAAAAGATGAAGCGTTTTTTAATAAAATTATTTATGCAAAGATTCCGGTTCTACTTCTTTTAAATAAAATCGACAATTCAAATCAGGAACAATTAGAGCAACAAGTTTCTTTTTGGAAAGAAAAAGTGCCAAACGCTGAAATTTTCCCAATCTCAGCTTTACAGAATTTTAATGTTCCAGAAGTTTTCGGAAGAATTATCGAATTACTTCCAGAATCTCCAGCTTATTATCCAAAAGATCAATTAACAGATAAACCAGAACGTTTCTTTGTAAACGAAACCATTCGTGAAAAAATTCTATTGAATTACGCTAAAGAAATTCCGTACGCAGTCGAAATCGTTACGGAAGAATTTCATGAAGATGAAAAAATTATCAGAATCCGTTCTGTAATTATGGTGGAACGCGATACGCAAAAAGGAATTATCATTGGACATAAAGGTGCAGCGCTGAAAAAAGTAGGAACTGATGCCCGTGCCGATTTGGAGAAATTCTTCGGAAAACAAATTCACATCGAACTTTACGTAAAAGTGAATAAAAACTGGAGAAGCAATGCCAATATGTTGAAACGATTTGGTTATAACCAATAGTTTTTTGTTGAATCGGTTAATTGTTGATTTGTTTAATCGTTAACCGAAAAATTGTTGAAACCGAGATGCCCTAGCCCAGATGGGAACGGCATCCTTTTATGGCGGGGTTCGCCATAAAAGATATAGTGGACAGCTGGATTAAGCTCCATAAAAAAGTGGTCAGTTTTCAGTTTACAGTCACAGTTTTATCAGTTTTTTTACTGAATACTTAAAACTGATAACTGCAAACTAAAAAAGACTACCTTTGCAAAAAAATTAAATAAGGCATTTGGATTATAAGTGCTTAGGTTTTTAGTGAGCTAAAAATCTGAAATCTAAAGTCTAACGTCTAAAATTCAAAAAAAATGAATAACATTGTTGCGATAGTAGGAAGACCTAATGTAGGGAAATCGACCCTTTTTAATAGGCTGATACAAAGAAGAGAAGCTATTGTAGATTCAGTATCTGGGGTTACCCGTGATAGAAACTATGGTAAAAGCGAGTGGAACGGAAAAGAGTTTTCTGTAATTGATACCGGAGGATACATTCGCGGAAGTGATGACGTATTTGAAGGTGAAATCCGTAAACAAGTTGAGCTTGCTATCGACGAAGCCGATGTTATTATTTTTGTGGTTGATGTTGAAGAAGGAATTACTCCAATGGATGAAACCGTTGCTAAATTGCTTCGAAAAGTAACAAAACCGGTTTTATTGGCCGTAAATAAGGTTGATAACGCAATGCGTGAAAAAGATGCAGTTGAGTTTTATAACCTTGGATTAGGTGAATATTACACATTTGCAAGTATTTCAGGAAGCGGAACAGGAGATTTATTAGATGCTTTGATTGACTCTTTCCCAGAGAAACCAGAGCCAGTTCAAGAAGAAGTGGTTTTACCTCGTTTTGCTGTTGTAGGTCGTCCAAATGCTGGTAAATCTAGTTTTATCAATGCATTAATTGGTAAAGAACGTTTCATGGTAACGGATATTGCAGGAACTACGCGTGATGCAATTGATACAAAATTTGACCGTTTTGGTTTTGAATTTAACTTGGTTGATACTGCGGGAATCCGTCGTAAGGCTAAAGTAAAAGAAGATTTAGAATTTTATTCTGTAATGCGTTCTGTAAGAGCGATTGAGCATGCAGATATTTGTATATTGGTTATCGATGCAACCCGCGGATTTGAAGGTCAGGATCAGAGTATTTTCTGGTTGGCTGAGAAAAACCGTAAAGGTGTTGTAATCTTGGTAAATAAATGGGATTTGGTTGAAAAAGATACCATGTCGACTCGTGATTACGAAGAGAAAATCAAAAAAGAATTAATGCCTTTTACAGATGTGCCAATTTTGTTCGTTTCGGCTTTAACAAAACAACGTTTGTTGAAAGCGCTTGAAGCTACAGTTCAGGTTTATGAAAATAGACAACAAAGAATTGCAACTTCAAAATTCAATGAATATATGTTGAAAGTAATTGAAGCGTATCCGCCACCGGCAACAAAAGGTAAATATGTGAAAATTAAATATTGTATGCAGTTGCCAACACCAACGCCTCAGTTTGTGTTTTTTGCAAACATGCCACAATACGTTAAAGAGCCATATAAAAGATATCTTGAAAATAAAATCAGAGAAAATTGGGACTTTGCAGGAGTACCGATCGATATTTATATCAGAGAAAAATAAAATTAAAATCCCCAGTAAAATGGGGATTTTTTTTTGCTTCTAAACAAAATGCGCTGTAAATGTTACATATATAATTAAACCTTTGAGTTGTTTCTAGGTCTTATTGGTTCTAACTAACCCATTATGACCAGATATTTTTCTTATTTATTGTTTTTTCTTTTTTGCGTTGGTGCCAATGCGCAAAATGATATTATCATAAAAGGAACTGTTGTTGATCTTAACACGCAAGTTCCGCTTGAAATGGCGACTGTATATTTTACAACCGTAAAGGATTCTGCTGTAATTGAATATGCTACTACCGATAAAAATGGTGTTTTCAGAATAAATACAAAAAAAATCAACAAGCCTGTTTTTTTGAAAGTCAACTATATGGGGTACCAAACTTTGGTTGAAGAACAAAAAGAATTAGTTGAAAGCAAGGATTTTGGAAAACTGTACTTGACCGAAAATATAAACGCTTTAGAGAATGTTATCATTAAAACAGAAGCGCCTCCGGTTGCCGTTAAAAAAGACACTTTAGAATTTAATGCCTCAGCTTTTAAAGTCAGGCCCGATGCCAATGTCGAAAATTTATTAAAGCAGTTGCCCGGTGTCGATGTCGATAATGACGGAAAAGTGACTGTAAATGGGCGAGAAGTCACACAGTTTTTAGTCAATGGAAAAGCTTTTTTTGATAAAGATGGGCAGATGTTATTGAAAAATATGCCGGCCGAAATAATCAAAAAGGTTCAGGTTTCAGATTTTAAAACCAAGAAAGAAGAACTGGCAAAACAGGAATCAAGTTCAGATAACTCGTCTATTAACTTTACAATTGACGAAAAGAAAAACAAAGGTTTCTTTGGAAAAGCGCTTGCTGGTTATGGTTCTGATGATCGTTATGAAAGCAGTTTGATTATGAATTTCTTTAATAATAATCAGAAGATTAGTGTTTTGGCTTCGTCAAATAATATTAATTCAACCGGATTCTCCATGGATGATGTTTTTGATAATATGGGAGGTGGAAGAAATAATAACGCCAATCAAGGAAGTACTACAAGTGGTAAAGGGATTATTCAATCAAATCTGGCTGGAATTAATTATTCTGATGAATGGTTTAAGGACTTCTCAGCTTCCGGGAGTTATAATTTTTCAAATAATATAACTAACAATGACAGCAAAGCGAATCAATTGAGCTTTTTGCCGACAGGAAATATTTTGACGAAATCAGATGCCAAAACGAGAACTGAAAATACAGGAAATAAAGCCAATTTTGAATTCGAATACAAGCTAGATCCTACAACGCGAATTGTTTTTACTCCAAAATTCAATCAAACGCGAGTTGACAGTGAATCGGCTTCTTCTAGTTCTTCTGAAGACGAAAATGGTCAGGCTTTAAACGAAAGCACTGCAGTTTCGCATCGAGAAAATACGTCAACAAACTTTGCGAATACACTTAATTTCAATAAAGTTTTTGCAAAAAAGAACCGCAATTTGAGTTTTGTTTTTGATAATAATAACACCGATGCAATTACAGACGGAACAAACGTTTCGGAAACTATTTTTTATCAGGACAACAAACCAAATGATGAACGAAATCAAAAAAGCAGAAATGACAATGTTAATGATGCTTATTCGTTAGATATTGAATATACGGAACCAATTACAGATTCACTTCGCATTAGATTTGGTTCTGATTTTGATTGGCAAAAAGAAATAAAAGATCAGAAAACATTTGACTTTGACGATGCTTCGCAATCATATTCTCAAATAAATCAATCTTTGACAACATATACGACTTCGAAACAAAATTCGGTTAGCCCAAAAGTTGGAATTACGTTGCAGAAGAATAAATTCACAATAAATCTGGATACTAAAACGTCAATTATTGATTATGACAATCATGCTTTTTATTTAGGAAAAGCGACCGATTTGAATCAGAAATATGCGCTTCCTTATGCCACTGCGCAGTTTAGATATAAGTTTAGCCGTTCAAAGAATTTGACGTTCAAATACGATTATTCAAACACCCTTCCTGCTTCGAGTTTTTTACTTCCGGTTGCTAATTTGAGCAATCCGTTAAATACAATTATTGGAAACCCAAATCTGACACCAATTGAAAAGAATTCGGCAAATTTCAGTTTCAGAAACTTTGATTTCCGTACGCGTTCTGGTTATAGTGTGTATGCAAGAGGAGATTATTATACTAGTGATATTTCGTCTACTTCGCTTTATGATGACAGCGGTAAAAGAACAACAACATATGTAAATATAGCAGATACGTACACCTTAAGTGTTGGAGGAAACTGGAATCAATCAATCAAGAAAGATGCAAATACTTTTCGATACGGTTTGCAGTTAAATGGGACGTATAGTTTTGATAAAGGATATACAAATGCAGTTTTATACAACGCAAAAGGTACTGCGGTAACACCAAAAGTTTATTTGTCATATGAATACGGTGATTTACTGGTTATTGCGCCTTCGTACAGTTTGTCATACAATGAAACAAAATATGAAAACTATACACGCGATGCGACTTCAAATGTGGTACACCGAATAAATTTGCAGACAACAAGTTACTGGCCAGATAAATTAATCTTTGGAAATGATTTCGGGTATACATACAATTCTAATATTTCAAGTGATTTCAAAAAAGATTTTTATCTATGGAATACGAGTCTGTCTTATGGATTTTTTGATAAGAAGCTTTATGCGAAAGTGAAAGTTTATGATGTTTTAAATCAGAATCAAAGTGCCACAAGAACTATTTCGGCGACATCAATCCGTGACGAAGAAAATACAGTTTTAAAAAGATATATAATGTTTTCATTGGCTTACAAAATCGGAAATTTTGCAGGAAATGAAAAAGGCAAGAGAAGAGGCCGAGAAAGAGAGGAGTAGGTTTTGTCTTTCTTTAGAGACGTACGATTGTGCGTCTCTTTAAGGCTTTTATTTGAAGGTTCAAAGTGACAGAGTGACAAAGGGGCAAAGATGGTAAAGGTTCTAAAATTCTGATACAGAAAAAGCGCATAAATCAAATTTGATTTATGCGCTTTTTTTTTGAGCCTTTGTCACTCTGTATCTATGTCACTCTGTACTCTAAAACTTTGTTTTACAAAGAATATTTTAAAGTAACTCCGTACGTTCTTTGGTCGCCAATAACACCAGCATATTGTCCTGCGTTACCACCTGCAGGTAATAATTGCTCGTAGTAATCTTTATTCAATAAGTTACGTCCCCAAAAGTGAACCGATAAGCCTTGCGAAGCGCGGAAACCTAAACGTGCATTAAAAATAGCATAACCCGGTACAATTAAATATTTTGAAGCCGAAGGGCTTGAAGAAAATTCAGAACGTGCATACCCATCAAGAGCAACAAATATTTTGCCTCTGTTTCCAAAGAATGTTGCATTGTCAGAAAGCTCACCGCCTAATGATCCTGCCCATCTTGAAGCTCCCGGTAAATCAGTTCCTGAAACATCTTTGAAAGATACTGGTGCACCAGTTTCTTCTAATGGAAGTGGAGCATTTGTAAATTTCACATATTTTCCATCCGTATAAGTTGCTGCAGCATTTACTGTTAAATGAGAGCTAAATACGAAACTTGCATCTAATTCTGCACCTCTTACACGTACTTTGTCAGCATTTGCGAGGTAACCACGGTTTACACCTAATTCAGCAGCCTGAACGTTTGTTTGGAAATCTTTAATGTCTGTATTGAAGAACGTTAAGTTGAAAATCGAATTTTTAAAAGGAGAAGTTTTTACTCCAATTTCGTAATGATTTACTTTTTCAGGTCTGATTACAGCAAGATCAAGTAACGGATTTCCTTTTGAATCTGTTGGAAGTCCAGCAACGTTTACACCAACTGGTTTATAACTTTTAGCATAAGTTGCATAAGCATTGATTTTGTCTGTAACTTTATAAGTCAATGTTAAGTTTCCTGAGAAATCGGTATTGTCTGTACTTGAGTCAAATGCTTGATCAGAGTAAACAGATTTTTTCAAAGCAATTAATGCTGGATCATTAGTTTGTAGACCTCCGTACGTTTTACGAGCATAGTGAGCATCTTTTTTGTCAAAGTTATATCTCAAACCTGGTAAAATATGCAAACGTTCTGTAATTGCCCAGTCAATTTGACCAAACACTGCAGCACTTGATGCTCTGATTCTTGCATCAGTCTTAATTCCGTATCCTTCAAAAAGACCTGGAGTTTTCCACAATGGACTTGTAGAACTTTGAGAGAATCTCCATTGTGCATTTCCAGATTCTTCAGTACCATCTGTCTGAGAAGTTTGATCGATGAAGAATGCTCCAACAACACCACTAACTTTTGTAGAAAGTTGACCAGCATAACGTACCTCTTGAGTAACTTGCGTTTGTCTTGTTGGGTTTTGAGATTTTGCCAATACTTGCAATCCTGTAAAATCCCTGTCATTTGATGGATCCCAGTTCCAGAATCTCCAAGCTGTAGTCGAAGTCAATGTTCCAGGCCCAACTTTTGTATCTATGTTAAGCGAAACACCTCCCATGTCTTGATTAGATCTCCATGGTGTATCTTGATCGATTTTACGGTCAAAAGCATTCAAGGTAGGCAATTGATAATTTAAATCTTTAATAATGGCATTAAATTGACGGTAAGCAGCTCTTTGAGTAGGAGCAACACCAGCCACAACCTGAGCATATCCATCAGGACGTTGTGTTGTAATATCTGCTGCCAAAATAATATTCGTATTTACAGATGGAGTCCAAAGTAATTGTCCTCTAATACCTTGGTTGTTTAACGTATTTGTTGGTCTTCCAGTAACAATATTGTCAATTAAACCATCTCTCTGTGTTCCTGAAAAAGAGATTCTTCCAGCAACTTTTTTGCCTAAAGCTCCAGTTACAGATGCTTTAGCTTGTAAAAAGTTATAATTTCCATAGCTTACTTCAAAATCAGCTCCAGTAGAAAAACTTGGTTTTCTAGTCGTAATATTAAAAGCACCAGAAGTAGTATTTTTTCCAAATAATGAACCTTGTGGTCCACGTAAAACCTCGATTTGCTCAACGTCGATAAAATCTAAAGTTGTTGCCGCTGGACGTGCGTAGTAAACACCGTCAACGTAGAAACCAACACCTGGATCGATTCCGTCATTTGTTAACCCAAAAGGAGAACCTAAACTACGAATGTTGATACCAGTATTTCTTGGATTTGAAGAGTAAAGCTGTACAGAAGGAACAAGTTCTTTGATGCGGTTAACGTTAAAAGCTCCTGTTTGTTCCGCTTGCTTTCCTGTAATTACAGAAATTGCAATTGGCACATCCTGAACTTTTTCAATTCTTCTTCTTGAAGAAACCACAACTTCCACAAGTTCATTTTCTTCATTTAAAACGATTTGCAATGGTGTTGCAGGCAGATCAGAAATTTCTAATTCGGTAGTTTTATAACCAACGTATTGAATTAAAAGTGTAACAGGAAGTTTTCCTTTAGTGTCGATACTAAAATTTCCTGTAGCGTCTGTAATAGTGTTTGTAGTAGTTCCTTTAATAACAACATTTGCTGCTTCTAATGGAGTATTTTCAGTTGTTTTAACTACACCTTCGATCTTCTGTCCAAATGAGATTGAAAAAGTTAAAATAGATAATAATGTAAGTATATTTTTAATCGAATTTTTCATTTTTATATTAAGTATATATGATTAGTAGAGTTTATAATAAAATTTTTTTTATCAACACATACACATCATACAGGAAATGCTTTTTGCAGTTTTGAACTGACTATTAGAATTTGTTTGCAAAAGACTTTTGGTTACGCCTAATAAACTGAAATGTTCTTTCATGAGTTAAAAATTTGTAATGGTTTGTTAATTATTTTTGGCAAATATATACAAATTCTATTAAATCGATAGGGTTTAGGGAATATTTTTTTATTTATTTACTAATGAGGCAATTGTAATGCCTTCCATAGCCTTCAAAGTTTTGTCTCTAATAAGCATTAAACCGTGACGCAGACTGCATTCAGACTCGGTTTTACAATCAGAGCAAGGCTCGTAAAAATTTAAAGAAGCGCATGGCAAAAGAGCAATTGCACCGTCAAATAATCGGTGAATTTCTGCCAAAGTAATGTCGTTTTTAGATTTTATCAGATAATAACCGCCAAATTTTCCTTGCTTGCTGCTCACAAAACGTCCTCGTTTTAGATCTAATAAAATTTGTTCTAAAAACTTTTTAGGAATGTTAGCTCCATCAGCAATTTCTATAGTTCTAGAAATGTGATTTTCGTCTTGTTCAGCTAAATAAAGTAAGGCCTTAAGGGCGTATTTTGCTTTATGTGATAACATCTATATTAAATTATGAATTGTAAATTTAACTAAAATAATTTAGTAAAACCTAAACTTGAAACGTGAAACAAAGAAAACTTTAAACAAAATAATTTTACCAGCTTCCGCCAGAACCACCGCCAGAGAAACCTCCGCCGCCAAATCCACCGCCGAAACCGCCTCCGCCGCCAAAACCTCCTCCTGATGATCCACCACCGAAGCCTCCAAAACCGCCTCCGCCGCTTCTTCCAAGATTGCTCAAAATAATAACATCGAGCAGGCTAGGGCCACCGCCATTGTTTCCAGAATTTCCTCCGCCACCTCTTTTATTGCGAGAAAGTAATATTAATACAATTACAACAATAACGATGAAAGGCAGTATTGGGAAATCTTTTTGTTTTGTTTGTTTGCGTTCGCCTTTGTATTTTCCTTTAAAAACATCAAAAAGAGCATCGGCTCCTTTATCAAGTCCGCGATAATAACTTCCGGCTTTAAACTCTGGAATAATAATATTTCTTGTAATTTCTCCACCAATTCCAGCAGTTAAGCGATCTTCTAATCCGTAACCAGGCGAAATCCATATTTTTCTTTCCGTCTTGGCTAATAAAATTAAAACTCCGTTGTCTTCATTCGCTTGCCCAATTCCCCATGCATGAGCCCATTTTGGCGTAAGAATACCAATATCTTCGCCTTTTAAGCTTTCAATAGTAATGACTACAATTTGGGTTGAGGTTGAATCAGAATAACGAATTAGTTTTTCTTCTAATTGTGTTTTTTCAGAAGCACTTAAAACATTCGCATAGTCGTAAACTGAAGTCTGGAAATCAGGTTTTTTAGGAATATCAAATTGAGCAAAAATAGTATTGCTGATAAAAAACGCGATAAACAAAAGTGTAAACTGAAAAATTCTATTGGAATTTGAGATTGTATTGTTGGAATTTTTCATTATTTATCCTTTTGATATTTCGTTAGATAATTCGTTTATATCGTCTTCCTGAGATGGGAAATACTTTTTCAATTGTTCGCCGGCATTCAAAATACCATCAACAATTCCTTGCTTAAAATTACCAGATTTAAAATGATTTGTCATGACATCTTTGGTGCAATCCCAAAAATCAGCGGCAACTAAATCATTAATTCCTTTGTCGCCACAAATCACGAAATTTTTGTCTTCAACTGCAAAATAGAGCAATACGCCATTCTGCAATTTAGTTTCATCCATTCGTAATTCATGAAAAACTTCTAAAGCTCTGTCATAATGAGCTTTAGAAGTTGTTTTTTCTATATGTACTCTAATTTCGCCAGAAGTATTATTTTCAGCCATTCGAATAGCTTCAACAATGGCTTGTTCATCTTCTTTGGATAAAAAATCTTCTACTTGTGACATTTGAGTAATTTTAGATATTAGATTTCAGATATTAGATTTTTTGACTAAATCTCAGATTCTAAGGAGTCTAAGAAGTCTAATAGTCTAACTTTAGAATTTTACTTCAACAGGTTTATCAGCACCTTCAACAGCGTTGAAATATGCTTTTTCTTTGAATCCAAACATACCTGCAAACAAACTATTTGGGAATGTTTTAATGTGGTTGTTGTAAGGAGCCACAGCTTCGTTGAAACGAGTTCTTGCTGTTAAGATTTGATTTTCAGTACTAGCCAGTTCATCTTGTAATTTCAAGAAATTCTCATTAGCTTTTAATGTTGGATATTGCTCAACCGAAACTAATAATCTTGATAAAGATGAAGATACGCCACTTTGCGCTTTGTTGAATTCTGCAAGTTGTTCTGGAGTAATGTTAGATGGATCTACCGTTACGCTTGTTGCTTTTGCACGAGCTTCGATAACAGCTGTTAAAGTTGATTTTTCAAAATCAGCAGCACCTTTTACAGTATTTACTAAATTTCCAATAAGGTCGTTACGTCTTTGGTAAGCCGTTTGAACATTTCCCCAAGATTGTTCTACATTTTGATTTAATGTTACCGCAGTGTTGTTAATTCCTTTAACCCAGCTGTAAATTCCAATAATAAGAACAGCTCCAATAATCCAAGGCAAAAATCTTTTCATGAGTGTTTAATTTAAGTTTGTTTCTATTTTTATTTAATTACAATTCGTTTTTGATGTCGTTTAATTGTGTTTTTATGGTCTCTAATTTACGTATTATTTCGAATTTATCTAATGTTTTCTTTTGGCCTTCTTTTAAGTGCGTTTTAGCGCCTTCGAGCGTAAAACCTCTTTCTTTGACTAAGTGATAAATCAGTTGTAAGTTCGTAACATCTTCTGGCGTAAACATTCTGTTGCCTTTGGCGTTCTTTTTTGGTTTCAGAATATCAAATTCGCTGTCCCAAAATCGTATCAAGGATGCATTGACATTAAAAGCCTTGGCAACTTCGCCAATACTGTAATATCTTTTATCTTTTGAAAGCTCAATATGCATGTTTTTTTATTTATAATTTATTTCAAAAATAATACTTTTTATACTATTAATCTAACGATTGGTTTTCCTGGTTCGCCATTTGTGAAATTGCTACATATTCGACAGCTGAAATATTTCCGTAATAAAAATTAAGCGGATTTACGACTTTTCCGTCTTTATGAACTTCATAGTGGCAATGTGGCCCTTCAGATCTTCCTGTACTTCCCACATAACCAATTACGTCGCCTCTTTTGACTTTTTGCCCGGGTCTGCAGTTGTATTTGCTTAAATGCGCGTACAAACTTTCGTATCCAAAACCATGCCTAATCACCACATGATTTCCAAAACCAGAAGCGGAGTTGTCAGCTCTTGCGACTACACCATCACCGGTTGCATATACGGGAGAACCTGTATTTGCGGTGAAATCCATTCCGTTGTGCATTTTTCTTACTTTGGTGAAAGGATCAATTCTATATCCAAATCCCGAAGCTACTCGTTTTAAATTTTCATTTTGAACAGGCTGAATTGCCGGAATTGCAAGTAATAAATTTCCTTTTGTACTTGCTAATTTTAAAATATCGTCTAATGATTTGGATTGAATTGCCAACTCTTTTGAAAGTTTATCCATTCGTTTTGTAGCATTCATAACCAATTGCGAATTGTTATAGCCTTCTAATTTTTTATATCGTTTCGGATCTCTGAAACCTGCTTTTCGAATCGAATCTGGAATTTCACTTTTATTAAAATAAACACGATAAATATTATTGTCTCTGTCTTCTAATGCTTCAGCTACATCATCAATTTCGTCCATTTTTTTGTTTAAAATGGCATATTGCAGTTTCAGATTCTCAATTTCTCGTGCTTGCAGACGATCTTTTGGAGTTTCGAAATAAGGAGTGTTGATTAGTAGTACAAAAACTAAAAAGCCAAACAACGCCGAAGCCAGCAAAAACAGCAATGCGTAACCGATTTTGATTCTTTTTCTGGTTTTTATTTTCGTATAAGCCAGATTTTCTGAGTCGTAATAATATTTTACTTTCGCCATATTTTAAAATACGCTATTTTTGCAGCTTGTAAAATAAGTTAGTCGAACAAAATTACTAAATGTTTCAGTTGTCCGAAGCTTTTTTTCAAGAATTAAATAATTAGATAATTGAGTCAATTTGATAATTAGATAATGTATTTGTAGGTTACTTTATTGTTGTAAACGATAAGTTTTTAATCTTCAATTATCTAATTGACACATTATCAAATTGACACATTAATAAATTGACACATTTTCTAATTTTAATATGAAATCACAAGACGTACGTAAACAATTTTTAGATTTTTTTGAGAGTAAAGGGCATACAATTGTTCCTTCAGCTCCTATTGTGCTTAAAGACGATCCAACCTTAATGTTCAATAACTCGGGAATGGCCCAGTTTAAAGAATTTTTCTTAGGGAACGGAACTCCAAAAAGTCCAAGAATAGCCGATACGCAAAAATGTCTTCGTGTTTCAGGAAAACATAACGATCTTGAGGAGGTTGGTATTGATACGTACCACCACACTATGTTTGAGATGTTAGGAAACTGGTCTTTTGGTGATTACTTCAAAAAAGAAGCAATCAACTGGGCTTGGGAACTATTGACAGAAGTTTATAAAATTCCGAAAGAGAATCTTTATGTTTCTGTTTTTGAAGGAAGTAAAGAAGATAATGTTCCGTTTGACCAAGAAGCTTGGGATATCTGGAAAACTTTAATCGATGAAGACCGAATTATTCTTGGAAACAAAAAAGATAATTTCTGGGAAATGGGAGATCAAGGACCATGCGGACCATGTTCTGAAATTCACGTTGATTTACGTACTCCGGAAGAAAAAGCTGCAATTTCTGGAAAAAGTTTGGTAAACAATGATCACCCACAAGTTGTTGAAATCTGGAATAATGTATTCATGGAATTCAACCGTAAAGCGGACGGTTCTCTAGAAAAACTTCCTGCACAACACGTAGATACCGGAATGGGATTTGAGCGTTTGTGTATGGCGTTGCAAGGAAAAACATCAAATTATGACACTGATGTTTTCATGCCTTTGATTAGAGAAATAGAGACTATTACCGGAGCAAAATATACTGTTAAGGCTTCAAACGAAGCAGAAGATAAAGTAAATATCGCAATCCGTGTTGTAGCAGATCACGTTCGTGCTGTAGCTTTCGCTATTGCTGACGGACAATTGCCATCTAACACAGGAGCTGGATATGTAATCAGAAGAATTTTGCGTCGTGCAATTCGTTACGGATTTACTTTCTTAAATACGAAAGAGCCATTTATTTATAAATTGGTTGAGACTTTAAGCGAGCAAATGGGAGATTCTTTCCCGGAAATCAGAACGCAAAAAGCACTTTGTTCGAATGTTATTCGTGAAGAAGAAAACTCTTTCTTGCGTACACTTGATCAAGGATTAATTCTTTTAGATGCTGTAATTTTAAATAATCAAGGAGATACAATCGATGGTAAAAAAGCTTTCGAATTGTATGATACATACGGTTTCCCAATCGATTTAACAGCTTTGATTCTTTCAGAAAAAGGATTGAAATTGGACGAAAAAGGATTCCAAGAACAATTGCAATTACAAAAAGAAAGATCTCGTGCAGCATCAAAAGTTACTGCTGGAGATTGGAATGTAATTGTTGAAGATGATATTCAGGAATTTGTTGGTTACGACAGATTATCACAACAAGTGAAAATCACTAAATACAGAAGAGTTGATAGTGTAAAAGATGGTGAAATTTACCAATTGGTTTTCAACGCAACTCCATTTTACGGAGAAAGCGGAGGACAAACGGGTGACAAAGGATATTTAGAATCTCAAAACGGAGATATCATTTATATCATTGATACTAAAAAAGAAAACAACCAAACGATACATTTAACACAATCGTTACCAGAAAATATTACAGCAACTTTTAACGCAGTTGTTGATGCAAATCAAAGAGCTAAAACTTCGTCAAATCACTCAGCTACGCACTTATTGCACCAAGGTTTGCGCAAGATTTTAGGAACGCATATTGAGCAAAAGGGTTCGATGGTTCGTAATGCTTCATTGCGTTTTGACTTTTCTCACTTCTCTAAAGTT
Organism: Flavobacterium sp. LHD-80; assembly: GCF_030929605.1. Lineage (GTDB taxonomy): Bacteria > Bacteroidota > Bacteroidia > Flavobacteriales > Flavobacteriaceae > Flavobacterium. The sequence goes on along the minus strand of NZ_JAVFVS010000012.1, from coordinate 127,498 downwards.
TCTGATGAAGAATTAGTAGAAGTAGAAAACTTCGTAAATGCAAGGATTCGTGAGAGTTTACCATTAATCGAAAAAAGAGCAATTCCAAAAGAACAAGCTCTTGAAGATGGGGCAATTGCTTTGTTTGGAGAAAAATACGGAGATTTAGTTCGTACAATTAAATTTGGTGATTCTGTCGAATTATGCGGAGGAACACACGTTGCAAATACATCTGATATCTGGCATTTCAAAATTGTTTCTGAAGGAGCTGTTGCGGCTGGAATCAGAAGAATTGAAGCGATCACTAGTGAAGCTGCAAAAGAATATTTTGAGTCTCAGGCTGTTTCTTTAAACGAAATTAAAGAAGCGCTTAAAAATGCGCAAGATCCTGTAAAATCGATTTTGGCTTTACAAGATGAAAATGTGCAGTTGAAAAAACAATTGGAAGCTTTATTAAAAGATAAAGCTAAAAATATGAAAGCGGATCTGGCTAAAGAATTACAAGAAATCAACGACGTTCAGTTTTTAGCAAAACAAGTAGATTTGAATCCGGAAGGAGCAAAAGATTTGGCTTATGAATTAGGGAATTCTTATAATAACCTATTCGTTGTTTTCGCAACTGCTCACGAAGGAAAACCAATGTTGACTTGTTACATTTCTAAAGAAATAGTTGCAGAGAAAAACCTAAACGCTGGACAAGTTGTTCGCGAATTAGGAAAATATATCCAAGGTGGAGGAGGCGGTCAGCCTTTCTTCGCAACTGCAGGAGGTAAAAATGTTGATGGAATTGGGGAGGCTTTAGCTAAAGCGGTGGATTTCGTGAAGTAAGATTTTTTTAATCTCGCAAAGACGCAGAGTCGCAAAGTATTTTTATGCTTTGCGACTTTTTTTATTATTTAATCGCTAAGGTTTTGTTTGTGAAGTAAGATGTGTTTTTATTTCGCAAAGTTAAAGAGTCGCTAAGTTTTTTAAATTTTATTTTTGTAAGTTTATACTTTAATTTTTAAGAGATGAGTGAGAATGAGATTTCGGCTGTTGTAGTTGATGTTTGTTATAAAATACATGTAAAATTAGGGCCGGGATTATTGGAATCAGTTTATGAAGCAATTTTGCATCATGAATTAACTAAGAGAGGATTAAGTGTAGAAAGACAAAAAACTTTGCCCGTTATTTGGGATCAAATAAATCTGGATATCGGTTTTCGAGCAGATTTAATAGTTGAAAACAAAGTAATTCTAGAGATTAAATCAATCGAACAACTAACAGATATTCATGCAAAACAAGTTCTTACATATCTCAAAATCACAAAAATGAAATTAGGTTTACTAATTAACTTTAACGTACCAATTATCAAATTCGGAATAAAACGAGTAGTTTCAAATCTTTAATTAAACACTTAAAAACTTAAATAAAAAAGCAGAGTTGCAAAGCCTATAAAAAAACTTTGCGACTCTGCGACTTTGCGAGATTCTTTACGCGCAATTATTTTCTTTCCCCAATCTGCTGGCGCCACATCGCATAATAAAGCCCTTTCTCCACAATCAAATCATCATGTTTTCCTTGCTCGATGATTTTACCTTGTTCCAGAACAAAAATCCTGTCAGCATGCATTACGGTTGACAAACGGTGCGCAATTAGAACCGTGATTCTGTTTTTATCTGAAATATTTCTAATTGTCGCGTTAATTTCTTCTTCAGTAATAGAATCCAAAGCAGAAGTTGCTTCATCAAAAATCAATAAATTTGGGTTTCTAAGGATCGCTCTGGCGATAGATAAACGCTGTTTTTCTCCGCCTGAAACTTTAATTCCGCCTTCGCCGATTGTTGTGTTTAAACCATCTTCGGCACGTTTTAATAATTTTTCACAACTCGCTCTTTTTAAAGCATCGTATAAATCTTCATCACTTGCATTTGGTTTTACAAACAAAAGGTTTTCGCGAATTGTTCCAGAGAATAACTGCGCATCTTGCGTTACAAAACCTAATTGCTTTCTTAAATCTAATAAATCAATTTCAGTCGAATCGATGTCATTATATAAAACTTGTCCTTCCGCAGGCGTGTAAAGTCCAACTAATAGTTTTACCAAAGTCGTTTTCCCAGATCCAGATGGTCCTACAAAGGCAACAGTTTGTCCTTGCTTGATTTCAAAATTGATATTTTCGACCGCTTTGAATTTGGCAGTTCTGTGCTGAAAACTCACATTTGTGAAAAGCAATTTCTGAATTGCTCCCACGTGTTTTGGAGTTTTTGGACGGAATTCCTTTGGAGCATTCAACAGATTTTTGAAATTCTCCATCGAAACCTTAGTTTCATTTAAAACAATAATAAAATTTCCTAATTCCTGCAACGGACCAAAAATGAAGAAAGTAAAGAAAACCATTGTCAGTAAATCACCCACAATAATTTTTCCTCCAAATAAGAAATAATACAAAGTGAAAACGACACAAGTCCTCAAAAAGTGAACTGTGGTTCCCTGAATGAAACTTAAACTTCTGATGAAACGTACTTTTTCTAATTCTAATTGCAGAATTTTAAAAGTATTTAAGTTCAAACGTTTTTCTTCCTGATATGTTAAGCCAAGACTTTTTACAAGCTCAATGTTTCGCAAACTCTCTGTTGTAGAACCTGCCAATGCATTGGTTTGATTTACAATTTTCTTAGAAACAATTTTAATTTTTTTACCCAAATAAGAACTTACTAAAGCAATAATTGGCGCAGTAATCAAAAAGATAATCGAAATTCTGTAATCGATGCTAGCAACATAAACGATAACAAAGATGAAACCGATAATAGTTTGGAAAATTAAAGAAATCGCAAGCGTAATCAGTTTTTCAGAATCAATTCTAACTTTAGTCAATTTGCTCAAAGTTTCACCGCTTCGTTGATCTTCAAATTCGGCATAAGGAAGATCAAGTGATTTTTTGATTCCGTCAGTATACATTTGAGCACCAGTTCTCTGAATGACAACATTGGTAAAATAATCCTGAAAGTTTTTAGTAATTCTTGAAACCATTGCAGCTCCAAGAGAAAGCCCGAGCCAGAATGATAACGATTTAATAAAACCAGCAGCGTTTCCCTCATATTTATGCAGACCAACACCGCAGTCCTGCATTAATTTACCGGTAATAATAGAATCTGATAAGCTGAAACAAATGTTGATAGAGGCCATAATCAAAGCAAAAAACAAAAGCATTTTGTGTTTGATTATATAAGAATATAATAATTTCATATGATTTTTTAGAAAAGTGGAAGATGCAAAAGTAAGCAATTGTTTGGGTTTGTAAAGTTGATTTATGTTATTTAAAATGTAATTTATTTTTAGAAGTTATTTTTTATTCGTTAAATCCAATTGATAAGAAAAGAAAACTTGAGAAAATACGTATTTAAATTTTTGTAGGATGATATTATAATATGACTTTAAAAAAAAACAAAACTTTGAAACCTTGAGATTGTGTATTAATTAGTTAACATTCTGCTTTAATGTGTTTTCTCGGTTTTATACCAGAATAAGTTTTTTAAATAATAAAATAAGTTAAATTTTAACTCCGTTTAGGTTGTTTTTTTTATTTAATTTTAGGTCACCACTAGCAAATTGACCTAAGAAAATGAAAAAGATACTATACCTTTTCGGTATTTTAGCTTTGTTGACTTCCTGTTCAAACGAAGAGTCATACCCTAATTCTACAGAACAAATTTTACTTAAAAAGCAAGTTATAACCAATTCAGAAGGAAAAGTTACAATTAGCTATCAATATGAAGCAAATAAAATTGTAAGTGTAACTGATGATTCTGGAGAACTGAATCTTTTTTATACTTATACTGGTGATCAAATTACTCAAATTGATTTTAAAACGCAAAATGGCATAGTACAGCAAGTAAATACTTTTGCCTATAATGCTGACGGAAAACTGGAATCTTTTTTAAAAGTGCAATCAGAAAACGTTGATGGATCTATCTTAAAAACGGGATATAAAGAAATTTATACATATACAGGAAATGATGAAATTTCAGTACAATCTTTTCGAGGAGATGCCATTTCCCAAGGATTGGATGCGGGAACTTTTGTGATCAAATTTACAAATGGAAACGTCAGTGAAATTGTAGGTGTAAATGCATCAAATCATAAATATGTTTTTGACAATAAAAGCAATTTTTCTAAAAACATTTTGGGAATGGATAAAATTGCATTTGTTGGCGGAGAGAGCATTGGAGTATACAATAATATAATTTCGAATACTATCGCTGGCGAAGCGGTATCATCACATTCTTATACCTATAATAGTGGAGGTTATCCTATAAGAAGTACGGACAAAGAAAATGGAGAAAGCTATTCTTCAGAGTATTTCTATTAAAAAATAAAATCAGTTCGTTCAAAGTTGGGAGGACCACTTTTGGGTTTGATCATGAAATAAAACTAAATTTCCATTATCATGTAATTCTAAACGGCATTCGCCTAAATAGACAAAATCGCTACTTTTCCAGATCGTATACGTTGAAGAGGCTAAGTTGCTTATTTTGCTTTTAATAACTAAATTACCTTGTTCCAATAAGCAACTTGTGGAGCGTTGTGATGTGTTTCCGGCAGTCCAAATTGCTTTTAGACTTTTTGTATCAATAATGCTTAATACGCCTTTTTTGAAATCGAGAATATACAATCCGTTAGGTGATTTTATACGACGTGTAAAAGGAATCAGGTCAATGCGTTCTTTAGAATTTACCACAGATTTTGAAGGATACGGGTACCAAATACTTATAAATTGTTTGTCGATTTCAGAGAGTTCTTTTGATTCTGGAACACCAACTCCGTTTAAGGTCAGAGCAGGATAAACATAGTAATGCATTATGGAAAGAGGATCGTATTTGCTATAATTAGTCTGATTATCATTGTATTTAAAAAGCACAAATTGATCCACATCTTCTTTAGACCAGCCCATAAGATCACTGTAATATTTATAAACTTTTGGTAAATTCCACGCAATGTTAGAATCGGGATTTGACTGTTCGTGCACGAGTCCAAGTGCATGGCCAAATTCGTGTAAAACCTCTCTTTTTGTCGTTGTTTCACTTCCTAAAGTAGTCCAGCCAAAATTCATTGATGGCTCGTTCTGATAATTTGCCGAGTAGCTGGTAGAATTTCTTCCCAACACAGACCAGCTACTGCCGTCGTTCTTCCATCTGAAACTGATTCGGATATCTGCGTATTCAGTAATGGAGACATATTCGAATTTTAGATTTGCGTATAATGTCCATTCTTTGGCGCATTCTTTTACTCTTTCCTGTAGAGAACTATCGCCATTTAAAAATTTAATTTTTATGGTTTGACCTGTTTCCCATCTAGGCCAAATTATAATAGCGGCACTTGGTTTTGAGGCAGAAGTATTACGTGAATTAATGAAATCAAAAGTACACATATGTATGTTTTGAAATGACTTAGTTTCTGTTCTGGTTTTATTTATGATTTGTGAATTTGATGATAAAGTAACTATCAGGAAGGCAATTAAAAATCGTATTTTTTTCATGTAAATTATTCTGATTCAAGAGTCGGCTGGCAAATTAGGGAATAAATAATTTTGTTTGTAGTGAAAAGTTTAATTATGTCTTATTATGATACAAATAAAACTTTTAGGGAGGTTTTGTAAAAACTGCTTTTGAATATTGATAACTAAATAAAATGTATATGGAATTTAAAATTATCGCCAAATACTTTTTCTATTTCATTTTTTATTGCTGAAAATTCCTGAAATTCGTGTTCAAATAAAATCTCATGCAATTCAGAACCCAAATTCCAATTTCAAAAAGTAATTCTCCAATCGATTATAATTCGAAAATACTTTCTGTTGGATCTTGTTTTGCAGAAAATATTGCCGAGAAATTCGATTATTTTAAGTTTCAGAATGAGACCAATCCGTTTGGGATTATTTTTAATCCGGTTTCAATTGAGAAAATATTTCGGAGAGTTTGTGAATTGGATTTCTATCAGGAAAAAGACATTTTCTTTTACAACGAGCGTTGGCATTCGTATGAAGTACATTCCGATTTAAGTAATTCTGACCGACAAGAATTGCTTGAAACTTTGAATAAAGCAATTACAGAAATCAATAAACAGTTAAAAGAAGCCACTCATATTATCATCACATACGGAACTTCCTGGATTTACAGAAATCTCGAAAGTAAAGAAATTGTAGCCAATTGCCATAAAGTACCTCAAAAACAATTCTCAAAAGAATTATTATCAGCTGAAGTTATTCAGAAAAGCATTCAAAACACAATCCATTTAATTCAGACAATAAATCCAAACATAAATTTCATTTTCACAGTTTCGCCAGTCCGTCACATAAAAGACGGTTTTATCGAAAATCAATTAAGCAAATCACATTTGTTCACTGCGTTGCATTTCGTTCTGAATACCGAACACTTAAAACTGAACACTGAATACTTTCCGTCATACGAAATCATGATGGATGAACTTCGCGATTATCGTTTTTATACCGAAGATATGTTGCATCCAAATCAAATCGCCATAGATTATATCTGGAAACTTTTCAGCGAAAATTACATTGCACAAGAAAGCGTTTCGATTATGCAGGAAGTTGACGAAATCCAAAAAAAGCTTGCGTCATAGAAGCTTCAATCCGGAATCAGAACAACATCAAAAATTCTTAGCAAATCTTCAAAAGAAAATAAATTTTTTAGGAGAAAAACTGCCACAAATCAAATTCTAAGCTAGCGATCTGTTTTAATTTTAAAAAAAAAAACTTAGCGCCTTAGTGCCTTCGTGGCAAAAAACAACAGTGAAATTTTAGAATAATTGCAGATAATTATGTAAATTGTTAAGGTTTAAAATCCACAATTTTGTAGACTGTATAATTACAGCCTTATAAAACTGCAACTTTAATCTAATCGTGTTTTGCTGACGTATGAATAAGAAATCAATTCATTTTCTAAAAAAAACACTTCGTGTACTTCTTTGGTGCGTGGGTTCTGTGGTTACGCTTTTATTGCTTTTAATTATTTTAATTCAGGTTCCGTCTGTCCAGAATTTTGTCAAGGACAAAGCGGTTTCTTACCTTCATAAAAAGATAAAAACCAAAGTTTCATTAGATCATATTTCGATCAAATTTCCAAAAGATGTAGTGCTGGAAGGTTTTTATTTTGAAGATCAAAAAAAGGATACTTTGCTGGCTGTTAAACGATTAGAACTCGATGTTGATCTTTTTAAACTGGTTAGCAGTGAACTCGAAATCAATTCCGTTTCTTTAGAAAATACGACTGCTAACATTTCCCGAAATAAAGACGGTGTTTTCAATTTTGATTACATTATAAAGGCATTCGAATCAAAAGAACCAAAAGTTGAAGATCCAAATGCAAAACCGTTTAAAATTTCTGTTGTAAAAGTCAATTTAGATAACATCAAATTCAATTTTAAAGATGATTTTTCAAAAAACGATATTCGCGTAAAGCTGACTCATTTTGACACTAAATTCAAGGAATTTGATTTGGATAAAATGAATTTTGATATTCCGAATATCGATCTTGACGGATTGAAATTGGTCTTAAATCAAGATGTTGTGGAGCAAATTGCTGAAGTTTCGGTAAAAACGGTTGATACTATTTCCAAGCGACCAGATTTCAAATTAAAACTCGGAAAAATCAGTTTGTCAAAAATTGATATTGCTTATGATAATAAAGATTCAAAATTAGATTCGGGAATAAAACTCGGAAATCTGAATTTGTCTTTCAATGAAATTGATTTAAATAAACAGCTTTTAGATTTCGATACTTTCGAATTAAAAAATCTCAGCGGAAATTTAAGATTAGGTGCAAAAGACAAACAAATTCAAACTCCAAGTTTAGATACAACAGCCATAAAACAAGCGGGTTGGAAAGCAAAACTGAATAAAGTTGACATTACAAATGTGGCTTTCAAATTTGATGATATGCAGTCTAAACCAGTTGCAAAAGGTTTAGATTACAGTCATTTGGATTTGAATAAATTTAATTTTCAGGCTGAAAAATTGTATTACGCAAACGATACGATTTCAGGAAATATTAAATCGCTAGCAGTAAATGAAAAAAGTGGTTTAAATATTCAGGCCTTAAAAACCGACTTTTTCTACGGACCAAAAAATGCATATCTGAATAACTTATATTTAAAAACGCCACAAACGCTTCTTCAGGATAAAATTAAAGTAGAATATAAATCGCTCAAAGCACTTCAAAAAGATATTGCAAACCTTTCGATTGAAGCCAGTGTCAAGAATTCAAAAATTGGTTTCAAAGACATTTTACTTTTTGCGCCTGATTTACGAAATACTAATCCGTTTAAAAGTAATCCAAATGCTGTTTTAGCCATCAACACACGTTTGAGCGGAAAAGTAAAAGATTTGGATATTCCATTATTTGAAATGAGCGGCATCGGAGCTACAAAAGTTTCCCTTTCGGGGAAGATAAAAGGCCTGCCAGATGCTCAAAAAGCCTATTATGATTTGAATATTAAAAAACTCTCAAGCACTTCAAAAGACATTTATGGATTTGTGCCAAAAGGAACAATTCCGACCAATATTCAAATTCCGCAACAACTTAGTTTGCAAGGAAAATTTAAAGGTTCGGTTCAAAATTTTAAAACAAATCTGGCTTTAAACAGCAGTTTCGGAAATGCAAAAGTCGATGCATTATTTGATCAACGTGTCAAAAAAAGAGAGAAATACGATGCCACGGTTTATTTATTGGATTTTAATGTTGGTCGATTAATCAAAAATGATTCGATCGGAAAAATTACGCTTAAAGCGAAAGTTAAAGGAACTGGTTTAGACCCAAAAACGGCAAATGCAGTTGTTGACGGATTGGTTAAAAAAGCAGTTTTTAATAAATATACGTACAAAGATTTGGCATTAAAAGGAAATATTGAAAATGGATCTTTTGCCGTAAAATCAGGAATGAAAGATCCAAATTTGAATTTTGATTTGGTTGCCAGCGGAAATACAAAAGAGAAATATCCGGCCATAAAACTAAAATTAAATCTGGATATAGCCGATTTAGAAAAACTGAATCTTCACGCCGGACCAATGAAACTTCGCGGAAATATTGATGCCGATGTTGCCAACAGCAATCCTGATTTTTTGAACGGAAAAGTGTTTCTTTCGAACATTCAGATTTTGCAGGATAAAGAACCAATTGTTTTAGATTCGGTTCGTGTTATTGCTTTTTCAGATAATACCCGAAATAATATTAAAATTTCGTCGCAGTTTCTAAAAGCAGAATTTGACGGAAAATACAAATTGACAACGCTGACTTCGGCAATAAAAAAATCATTATCTAAATATATCGATCTCAAAAATCCGAAAGTAAATGGAGAATCAGATGAACAACGATTGGCTTTTACTTTGACGGTTGATAACGATCCGATTTTGTTTAAATTAATTCCGAAACTTACAGGTTTAGAGCCTATTAAAATTACTGGAAAATACAATAATGTTACCGATTCTTTAGAAATAAAAGGTTCAATTCCTAGAATTGTTTACGCAGATAATACCATTTCTGACGGAAAAATAAATATTGAAGCCAAAGAAAATGCTTTAGAATATGCTATTTCTGTTGCTACAATTGAAAGCGGTTCATTGAAAATTCCGTTTACAAGTTTATCAGGAAAAGTGGAGAATAATATTCTGGATTATGCGCTCGAAATAAAAGACGCAAAAGACAAACAACAGTATTTTGTTGGAGGTCAATTCAAAGCCGAAGATTCCAAAAACATCTTCAAAATTGATGCTGAAAACTTTGTTTTAAATTATGACAAATGGAAAATCGATCCTGAGAATGCAATTGAATTCGGAAAAAACCAGCTTTATATCAATAAATTTTTCCTTGAAAATGACGGAAATGAATTGAAGATTCAATCGCAGGGAACACAAAATAACGCACCAATTCAGGTCGATTTTGTGAACTTTAAAATTGAAACCATCATGAACATTGTCAAAAAAGACAAATTGCTCATGCAAGGTTTGATTAACGGAAATGCGGTAGTCGAAAACGTAATGACAAAACCCACTTTTACTTCTGATTTAAAAATTGATGATTTTACTTTTAAAGGCGATAAAGTGGGCGATTTAGAAGTAAAAGTTGCTAATAAAATAGCCAATATTCTTACTGCAAATGTGCAATTGAGCGATGAAGGAAACGATGTGAATTTATCGGGAGATTATGCAATTGATGCAGGAACTTTTGACTTTGATGTAGCAATTAACAAACTGAATATAAAAAGTATTCAAGGTTTTAGCATGGATAATATTTCTGAAGGAACAGGTTATTTGTCAGGAAATTTTAAAATTCAGGGTACGACCGATGCGCCTAATATAAACGGCGAACTTAATTTTAACAACTCGGCTTTCAGAGTTACACAGCTGAATTCGTATTTCAAAATAGATCAAGAAAAAATCACTTTTAATAACGGTGTAATCGCTTTTGACAAGTTTACGCTTCATGATGAAAATGACAACGAATTGTCGGTTGACGGAACCATTCAGTCACCTGATTTCAAGAAATATAATTTTGGTTTAACCATTACCGCTGATGATTTTAGAGCGATTCATTCTAAAGCTCCAGATAACGATTTGTTCTACGGAGATTTGTTTTTGGATACCAAATTAAACGTAAAAGGAACGCTTGAAAACCCAGTTATTGGCGGAAATATTAAAGTTAATAAAGAAACGAAGTTTACGGTTGTTCTACCACAATCTGACCCTTCGATTGCGGACAGAGAAGGAATTGTAGAATTTGTTGACGAAGACAATCAGTATTTGAGACAAACTGCTGCAATGGAGAAAAAGCTAAATCAGTCAGAATTAATCGGGATGGATGTTAGCGTTGATATTTCAATTGATAAAGAAGCAGAACTGACTTTAATTATTGACAAAGGGAACGGTGATTATTTGAACTTAAAAGGCGAAGCGCAGTTAACAGGCGGAATTGATCCTTCGGGAAAAACAACTTTAACGGGTAAATATGAATTTACGGATGGAGCATATGAAATGAATTTCAACATGATCCGAAGAAAATTCAATATTCAAAAAGGAAGTTCAATCACCTGGAATGGAGAACCAACAATGGCAAGTTTGAATATTACGGCGATTTATAAAGTAGAAACTGCTCCTATAGATTTGCTTGGAAATCAATTAGGAGATAAAACTCAGGCCGAAAAAAACACCTATAAACAAAAAATACCTTTTGAGACACATCTAAAAATGAATGGCGAATTATTGAAGCCAGAAATCACTTTTGATATTGTGCTTCCAGAAGGCAATTATGGCGTTTCTTCTAATATTGTAGAGTTATCTCGTACAAAATTGGAACAATTAAGACAAGAGCCAGCTGAGATGAACAAACAGGTTTTTGCGCTTTTATTATTAAATAGATTTATTGGCGAAAATCCGTTTGCGAGTGAAAGCGGAGGTACAAGCGCAGAATCTTTGGCTAGACAAAGTGTGAGCAAGATTTTGTCACAACAATTAAATGATTTTGCAGGAGAATTGATCAGCGGTGTTCAATTGGAATTTGATTTAGAATCCACCGAAGATTACACGACTGGAACAATGGAAAACAGAACCGATTTGAATGTTGGTGTTTCTAAAAAACTTTTAGACGACCGTTTGAAAGTTACTGTTGGAAGCAGTTTTGCAGTTGAAGGACAAGAACGTGCCAACGAGCAAAGCACGAATATTGCCGGAGACGTTGCCTTGGATTATCAACTTACGAAAGACGGCCGTTATATGCTTCGTGCGTATCGTAAAAACGAGTATCAGGTGGCAGTTGAAGGTCAGGTCATCGAAACCGGAATTGCTTTTATTATTACAATGAGCTACAATAAATTCCGTGAACTTTTTCATCGTACCGCATTAGAAAAAGAATTGATTAAAGAAGAAAAACTGCGTAAAGAACGACAAAAACAAAAGGATAAAGAAGCGAAAGAAAAAGAGAATAAAGAAGAAGATCAAATTAAAGGCACCGACATAAAAACATAATAAGATGAAAAACAGATATATAAAATATTTTATTACGCTGTCCTTATTTTTTGTTTTTGGATGCAGTAATACTAAATATTTGCCCGAAGGCGAGTTGCTTTATACTGGCGCTTCAGTAAAAGTGAAAGATTCGATTATTAAAAAGAAAGATAGAAAAGCATTAGAAAACCAGCTTGAAGATTTGCTTCGCCCAAGACCTAACAAACAAATTTTCGGTCTTCGTCCGAAATTATGGATTTATAATATTGCGGGTCAGCCCAAAAAAGAGAAAGGATTTCGATATTGGCTTCGAACAAAAGTGGGCGAAGAGCCAGTACTTTTCAGTAAAGTCGATTTAGATTATAATGCTTCCGTTTTAAGGAATTTTACCGAAAACAAAGGGTATTTCAAAACACGTGTAAGTGCCGATTCGACCGTTCGAAATAAAAGAGTTACCGCTGAATATATTGTGGTGCCAAAAAAACAATACATCATTAAAAGTGTGACTTTTCCTGATGATTCATTAGCAATGTCAAGAATTATTGGAAGATCGAGCCGAAGAAGTTTATTGAAAGTGGGTAAACCATACGATTTGGATGTGATAAAAGCGGAAAGAGAACGAATCGATGCGCGACTAAAAGAACGCGGTTATTATTATTTTAACCCCGATTATATTTTGGCTAAAGTGGATAGCAGTAAAGGTGATCACGAAGTAAAAATAAGATTGGTCATAAAAGACGACGCTCCGCCAAAGGCTTTGACAGCTTATAAAATTGATAAAATTATTGTTTATCCAAATTTCTCCATTTCAAAAGACAGTGTAAAATACAAACCTGAAGATGTTGTTCAGTATAAGGATTTTACGATTATTGATACCGCAGATACTTTTAAACCGAGAGTTTTTGACCGAACAATTTATTTCAAGAAAGGAGATTTATACAACAGAAAAGATCATAATTTGACTTTAAACCGATTTGTAAATTTAGGCACTTTCAGTTTTGTGAAAAATGAATTCAGAACTTCAGACAGCATAAAAAATGCTTTGGATTCTTATTATTATTTAACGCTTTTGCTAAAGAAATTCATTCGCGTTGAGGTTTTAGGAAAAACAAATTCGGCCAGTTATACCGGGACAGAATTAAATGTAAATTGGAACAATCGAAATTTATTTAAAGGTGCAGAATTGTTAACCGTTTCTGTTTTTGGTGGTGCCGATTTTCAGTTGGGAGGAGTTAATAAAGGCAAAAATATTTATAAAGTGGGGACTGAAACCAGTTTAACCTGGCCAAGATTTATAACGCCATTTCATATTGATGGATCAAGCGAATATGTTCCAAGGACAAAAGCAACGCTTCGTTATGAATATCAAAACAGAACCCAATTGTATGCTTTGAATTCGTTTAAAACCTCTTTTGGTTATTTGTGGAAAGAAAATGCGCGAAAAGAGCACCAATTAAATGTTATGGATATTACGTATGTAAGTCCGAATCATGTAACACAGGAATATCGCGATGACATTCAAGCTGATTCATCTTTGGCAAAAGTAATAGAGAAACAATTGATTTTCGGGCCAACTTATACTTACACGTACACGAATACAATGCAGAAGCGTAAAAAGAATACGTTTTATTTTAGTGGCGAATTAGATTTGGCTGGAAATATTACAGGTTTGGTTACCGGCGCAAATGTTAAAGATGGTAATCAGAAAAGTATTTTAGATGTTCCGTTCAGTCAATATGCAAAAATAAGAGGCGATTTCAGGCACTATTTGAAATTAGGAAAAGAAAGTGAATTGGCGAGCCGAATCATTGTTGGAGCCGGAATTCCGTATGGAAATTCGAGTGTTTTGCCAACATCCAAACAGTTTGTAGTTGGAGGGACAAATAGTATTCGAGCTTTTAGGGCAAGATCACTTGGACCGGGTAGTTATTATAATGCACCAACTACAAATGATTATCTGCCAGATCAATCGGGTGATTTAAAACTGGAATTCAGTACCGAATATCGAGCGAAACTTTTTAGCATTGTAAAAGGCGCAGCTTTTATTGATGCAGGAAATATTTGGCTTATGAATGCTGACCCCAATAAACCGGGAGCAGAAATTTCAAAAGATTTTATGAAAGAAATCGCAGTAGGTGCGGGCGTGGGTTTACGATTTGATGTATCATTTTTTATTTTAAGAACTGATTTGGCTTTTCCGCTCCGAAAACCTTATTTGCCTGATGGCGAAAGATGGGTAATTAAAGACATCGATTTTGGAAGCGGACCTTGGCGTAAAGAAAACCTGATTTTGAATATTGCTATTGGATATCCATTTTAGATGGTTTTTTATTTACCACAAATTACGCAAATTTCCACAAATTATATTTGAGGTTACCTTGTCTTCTAAAAAAGCAATTTGCGGAAATTTGCGTAATTTGTGGTAGAAAATCTCTATACTTTTTCAAAAAAAGAAGTAAATTGGTCTAATAAAATATAGGTAATGCAAAATACACTCAAAAGAATTTTAGTTTTAGCTTCAGTCGTTTTTTTAATAATTCTGGCTTTCAAATTCTGCCAATTCAAAAAAGATGATGATAAAGATATTGAGTATAATACCAATTTAATTCAGCAACAGATTCTTAATGTTGGAAAATTGGTTGTCACCGAAGGACATTTTTCAGAAGTCATTACCTATAAAAATCAGCAGAAATACTTAATGGACATGATTTCTTTCGAGAAGAAAGCGCTTGTTGTCGTAAATGCGAATGTGACCGTTGCCTACGATTTGCATAAAATGAAATATGATATTGATGAAAAAAACAAAACGATTACGATCTTAAATATTCCAAAAGAAGAAATCACTATAAACCCGGATATTAAGTTTTATGACATTGAACAAAGTCAGATGAATCAGTTCACCGGAGAGGATTACAATAAAATCAACAAATCGGTAAAAGCAAATCTGGCAAAAAAAATCGAAACATCTTCATTAAAAATAAATGCCGAAAACCGATTAATAAGCGAGTTGTCTAAGATTTTGATTATGACAAATTCAATGGGCTGGAAGTTGCAATACAACGGAAAAACTATTGAGTCAGAAACTGAGTTGAATCAGGATTTGAAGTTGTGATTTGCCACAAAGGCACTAAGACACAAAGTTTTTTTGCCAAGGATTAAAAGATTAGAATGATTTGTTGAATTGCCTCCTGCTTTAGCTGGAGGTATTTAAAATGAAATGGAAAAAGGCTTTAGCCAAAACACATTTTTTGGCTAAAGCCTTTTGTATTGACTTATTTTTTCCTCCAGCTAAAGCAGGAGGCAATTCAAAAAAAACTTTGTGTCTTAGTGCCTTTGTGGCAAATTTGGCAATGAACTATCAAAAATCAAATCCAATCCACCAGCGATTAAATGCGCCACTTCAGGACGTTTTTCTTTTAGTTGATCCAAATAAATCAATACTTCCTGAAGTAATTGCTTATCATCAGAATCCTTTAAAAGCTCTGCAATTTCAACAGTTAAAAGCCAATCGTTGGAATGATTGTTTTTAACTTTCTCAAAAACAGATTTTAATTCGGTTTTAGGATCTTTATTATTTCTGATGTTTCGAACTGTCGCGTATAAAATCTCTAATTCATCGCGCTCATCAGTATGTTTTGCTTTTATTGTTTTAGTTGTTGGAACGATGTTAATCAAGTCAAAACTATTCACATCGGCTGGACCGGAAAAAGCCGAAACCACTTTTTTACCAATTGCCATATCGTAATTTCCCCAATCTGGCTGAAACAAAATTGTTTCGCCATGCGTTACCGTACAATTTCTAAAACTGATTAAAATAATTTCACCGTGAAGGTTTCGTGAACCTGTAATAATTTCACCTTCAACAATAATATTGCCTTCGAATTCCAGTTTTACGGTTTCGTTTTCAACAATGCTGTAAGCTTGCAAATCTTTCGGACTCATATCTTCAATTGCTAAATTGAAGCCTTTTAATTTCCCAATCGGACTTCCAAATCCGTGCGGATGTGTTAAAGTTCCGTGCCCAACTAATTCTTTTTCGCGGTAAGCTAAAGCCGTTTTTCCAGTTGTTTTAATGTAAACAGGTTTTCCTTCTTCTTCAATTACATTCGTGAAAACGCCAGAAATTTGTAAACCTGTACTTAATTCAATAGTTCCTAAAGCATTCGACTGAATCAATTTCTGAATTCCAGAAAGTCCTCCGGTGCGTAAAGCCATTTTATGTGCAAACTCTTCTAAAATCAAACTCAAATAAGAGAAATTTGGCGTTACATAAAGTTGAGGTTGTAATTGCGTAATATCAAAATTTTGATTCGCTGCTGAGATATCATAAGGGATTTTCTTCACATTATCTGTCATACAGTGAGCGCTTTCGCCAATTGAAGAAAGCAATCCAGCGCCATATATTTTGGGGTTTTCAACAGTTCCAATTAAACCGTATTCAACTGTCCACCAATGTAAATTTCGAATTTGAGCCATTTCAGACAATTCGCCCATATTGTTTTGTAAATCGGCAACGGCTTTTTCAGCTTCGTCGATTTTTTCCTGTGGAGTATCTTCAGCTTCTTTTAAAATCGAAAGCAGACGAATAGCTTCATACATTTGATAATCTTTATGAGACGAAATCGCTTTGCATCCAATTTCACCAAAACGTCTTAAATATTCGGCATATTCAGGATTAGCGATAATAGGAGCGTGGCCGGCACCTTCGTGGATAATATCTGGAGCTGGTGTGTATTCGATATGTTCAAGCTGGCGAATATCCGAAGCAATAACTAAAACATTATAAGCTTGGAATTCCATAAAAGCATTTGGCGGAATAAATCCGTCAACGGCAACTGCAGCCCAACCAATTTCGGTAAGAATTCGGTTCATTCCGTACATACTCGGAATAGAATCTATTTCGATTCCGGTTTTCTTCAATCCATCTAAATAGGAGTGATGTGCAACTTTAGAAAGATAATCTACATTTTTACGCATTACATAACGCCAAACCGCTTGATTGATAGGAGTGTAATCGCTATAATCTTGAGGTTTAATAAATTGCTTTAAATGTTTAGGCAATCGCTCTAATAATGGATTTGTTTCTATAGATGCATTCATTTCGAAAACGTTGTAGATTAGAATGTAAAATTACGAATTTAGACCGCTAATTTTTGCTATTTATCACAAAATTTTTATTCGAAAGTGTGTTTTGTTGCGTTTTTGTAGATTTTTAAGTTTTGCGTAATTTATTTTTTTACGACTTCTTTATTGAATTTCTTAATTCATTCTCGGCATTTCTAAAGTATTGAATTTTATGATTGAACATAAAAGCCATATTGGTGGCGCGCATTTTAGCTTCCTCAGTTAATGGGCCTGCAAATTGTTGATCAATAGTAGTGTTGAAAATTTCAATCCATCGATCAAAATGCGTTTTGTCAACCGGTAATTGTTTGTGCGGAGGAAAAGGCGTTCCAGAATAAGCACGAACATCAAATAAAATAGTCTGCCAAAAGCCATACATTTTCTGTAAATGTGGTTCCCAGCGATCTTGAAGTTTATCATTAAAAATTGGACCAATAAGATCATCTTTTCTAACATTATCATAAAAGCTGTTCACCATTTGCTTGATGTCTTCTATAGTCGAAATATCTTTAAGCGTTGCCATTTTTTCTGTCTAAATATGAATTGCAAAAATACGATTTAACTTCTTCTTATTTCTATGATATTTGTCATTTTTGGTCTATTTATTTGGTCGAAATTGCTTTTGATTTGTCCTTTTTGGTTTGTTTAAATAATTGATTTTTAAGTTGTTATTTGTAGGATTTTTTAAAAAGTAAGATTTTGCTTGTTTCGAAAATTATAAATAATTATAAATCAGTACGTTATGAAAAACAGTGATAGGTTTTTGTTAAGGTGGAATTTTATGTTGATGTGTATTTGTAAAGTTAAATAAATATGAATTTATTTAAAATTAACATAATATTGATGTGAATTAATAAAATTACGCTTAATAAATAAGAAAAATTTAATTAACAAAAAACCAAAAAAAATGCACAAAACTACTCAAAAACCTACAAAACGAGTAATTGCTATGATGATGCCAATCATTACAATGCTTTTGCTTATTACTACTAAAACAAATGCCCAGACGGTTACTCCTTGGATGACCACGGGAGATCAAACGAAACTAATACAACAACAGAGTACTGTAAGTTTCGGAACCAATTCAGGATCTAATCCTTCTACAGTTACAGTCAATGCAGGAACTACGTACCAGACCATGGATGGTTTTGGTTATACACTTACCGAAGGTAGCTGTGAAGTGATCAGCGGTATGGCGGCGACACAGCAAAATCAGCTTTTGAATGACTTATACAATCCAACAACAGGTTTAAACGCTAATGTTGTTCGTATTAGTATAGGAGCTTCAGATTTAAGCAGTTCTTCTTATAGTTATAACGAAACTGCTGGAGATACAAATATGAATAATTTTAGTTTAAATGGACCAGATTTAACGTATTTGATTCCGATTATTAAAAAGATTCTGCTTATTAATCCGAACATAAAAATATTAGCAACTCCTTGGTCACCACCTCGTTGGATGAAAACGAATAATTCTTGGGTTGGGGGAAATTTGCAAACACAATATTATGCGGCCTATGCCAAATATTTTGTAAAGTATTTTGATGCAATGGCTGCGCAAGGAATTTCTATTTGGGGAATTACGCCTCAAAATGAGCCAGAAAACCCAAATAATGAACCAAGTATGCTGATGAATTCAACTGAACAAAAGAATTTCATCAATCAACAGCTTGGACCACAAATGGCAGCTGCGGGTTATGGAAATATAAAGATTATTGCTTTTGATCATAATTGCGATAATACAGCATATCCAATAGATGTTTTGAACAATAGTAGTTATGTAGATGGCGCGGCATTTCACTTGTATTTAGGAAATATTTCTGCGATGTCAACGGTAAAAACACAAACCAATAAAAACGTTTATTTTACAGAACAATACACAGGTTCTGGTGGAAATTTTAGCGGTGATTTTGGCTGGCACATGCAAAACGTTGTTATTGGCAGTACGACTAATTGGGCGAAAACAGTTTTAGAATGGAATGCGGCAAACAACTCAAGTATGGGGCCACATACGCCAGGAGGCTGTACAAGTTGTTTAGGAGCAGTAACGGTAACAAGCAGTACAACTTATACTAAAAATGTTGCGTATTACATTATTGGCCAAATATCAAAATTTGTAAAACCAGGCGCTTTACGAATTGCGTCTTTAAGTACAAGTGGCAGTATTACTTCTGTTGGATTTAAAAATCCTGACGGATCTATTGCGCTTTTGGTTTATAATTCAGGATCTTCTTCTAATACTATAAAAGTTGTTTCTGGATCTTCAGCATTTGATTATGCGGTTCCTGCATCATCAGCAGTGACATTCAATTGGTCAGCAGGGGCTCCAGTTGCAGTAACGGGAGTAAGTGTGAGTCCGACAACGGCAAGTGTTGGCGTGAATAGTACACAACAGTTAACTGCTACTGTAGCTCCAAGCAATGCAACGAATCAAAATGTGACATGGAGTTCAAGCAATACAGCGGTTGCGACGGTTAATTCAAGCGGACTTGTAACGGGTGTTGCAGCAGGAACAGCAACTATAACAGTTACGACTCAAGACGGAAATAAAACGGCAACATCGGCAATTAATGTGACAATTGTTGCGGTAACAGGAGTTTCGGTTTCACCAACTTCAGCATCTATTTTTGCAGGACAAACACAGCAATTAACAGCAACAGTTTCGCCAAGCAATGCTTCAAATACAAACGTTACTTGGAGCTCGAGTAATACAGCTGTCGCAACCGTAAATTCTAGCGGATTGGTTACAGGCGTTGCGCAAGGAACGGCAACAATTACAGCTACAACTGTCAGCGGAAGCAAAACCGCAACAAGTGCATTTACCATTCAAGGACAACAGCCTTACGGAGGAACTCCAGCTTCGATTCCGGGAATCATTCAAGCAGAAAATTATGATTTAGGTGGCCAAAATGTAGCTTATTATGATAATGAAACTGCAAATCAAGGAGGTGCATATCGTACTTCTGAAGGTGTTGATGTAACTGGAATTTCTGGAACTTCGGGATATGCCGTTGGATGGACTGCGAATGGAGAATGGCTGGAATATACTGCAAATGTTACTGCGGGAACTTATACAATCGACGCGACTGTTTCGACCATTAATTCTGGAAAACAGCTTCGTATTTTATTAGACGGAACTGTTTTAACAACAGTTTCAATTCCAAATACAGGTTCTTGGGATACTTTTCAAACGGTTTCCGTTCCTAATATTACTTTTGCAGGAGGAAATAATAAAGTTTTACGCTTTGAAATTATTGGTGGCGATTTTAACATCGATAAAATTGAAGTAAAAAGTGTAGCAGTTGTTCCAGTAACTTCTGTTGCTGTAAGTCCAACAACGGCTTCTATTTTAGTTGGAAATACAACACAATTAACAGCGACAGTTTCGCCAACAAATGCTACGAACAAAAATGTGACTTGGAGTTCAAGCAATACTGCTGTTGCGACTGTAAATGCATCTGGATTGGTTTCTGGAGTTGCTGCGGGTTCTGCAACTATTACTGTTACAACGGTAGATGGCGCAAAAACGGCAACAAGCGCAATTACGGTTACAGCTTCTTCAACTGGTTTTCCGGGATATTATAATATTATTTCAAGAAACAGCAACAAAGGTTTAGATGTTGCAGATAATTCAACTTCGAGCGGAGGACGTATTCAGCAATATGATATAACAAGCGGAGGCGGAAGCAATCAACGCTGGAAGTTTGTTTCAGATGGAAGCGGGAATTATTACATTATAGTAAAATCAACTGGAATGTATTTAGCTGTCGAAAATAATGGAATTGGCGACGGACTAAAAGTGCAACAAAGAACATTGTCGGCTTCAAATGAGTTTAAATGGACCGTTACAGATCTTGGCACGGGCTATTATAAAATCATCAATTTAAATAGTGGAAAATCACTTGACGTTGAAAATGTTTCTACTTCAAATGGTGCCAATATTCAAGTTTGGACATACACAGGTGGACTAAATCAGCAATGGCAGTTTGTTCAAGTGGAATCAACAGCAAAGAAGGCATTGGTACAAACAATTCCGGCAGAAGAAGAGAATCAAAATGATATGGTAATTTTTATTAATGCTTCAAATGATTATTTAAAAATTGATAGCAATCATAAAGGAAACGCTACTGTAGAAATTTTCTCTCTCGAAGGCCAAAGTGTACTGAAGAAAAACATGAATTTTGAAGGAAGCCAGTCTGAAATTGAAATTTCAAGATTGCCAAAAGGGATTTATGTAGTAAGAATAAATGACAATACGGGAACTTACACTAAAAAAGTACTGAAACAATAAATTACAAATCTAGAATTCAATTAGTAATTTTATATTTGATTTTAAAAGGCTGTCTACGGTTAATAGACAGCCTTTTGTTTATCCAATTAATTGTGTGAACAAATCTTGATTGTCGTTTAAATATTGAAATTCAAAGCCCTTTTTTGTCATATTCAGTTTAATATTCATAATGTCTTTTTTGTTTTTTAATTCCAGTCCAACTACAACCGAACCTACTTCGCGATTGTTTTTTTTATGAAACTGAAAATAAGTGATGTCGTCATCTGGACCTAAAATATTATTCACAAATTCTTTTAAAGCTCCAGGACGCTGTGGAAACTGAATCATAAAATAATGCATTAAGCCTTCGTAAAGAAGAGAACGTTCTTTTATTTCGGCAGTTCTTTCAATGTCATTATTGCTACCGCTTACAATGCAAACCACATTTTTGCCTTTAATTTTATCTTTATAAAAATCCAAAGCTGCAATGGTCAAAGCGCCTGCAGGCTCAACAACCATCGCTTCTTCATTATACAATCGTAAAATAGTCGTGCAGACCTTTCCTTCAGGAACCAAAATAATATCTTCCAAATTATAGCGGCAGATTTCAAAAGTCATGTCGCCAACCTGTTTTACAGCAGCACCGTCAACAAATTTGTCAATGGTTTTTAAAGCTGTATTTTTATTTTCTTTTATTGAAGTTTTCATTGAAGGAGCACCTTTTGGTTCAACACCAATGATTTTAGTATTCGGACTTAAATGTTTAAAAACTTCAGATAAACCAGAAGCGAGTCCGCCGCCGCCAATTGGAACAAAAACATAATCAATTGGTTCTTTAAAACTTTCCAGAATTTCCAGTCCAACTGTTCCTTGTCCGGCAATTACTTTTTGATCATCAAAAGGATGAATAAAGGTTTTATGATTTTTAATGGCATCAGCAGTTGCAGAAGCGTATGCATCATCAAAAGTATCTCCAGTTAAAACAATTTCGACAAACGATTTTCCGAACAATTGTACTTGTTTTACTTTTTGTTTTGGAGTTGTTTTTGGCATATAAATTTTGCCATTTATTTTAAGAAGATTACAGGAATATGCAACACCTTGCGCGTGATTTCCTGCACTTGCACAGACAATTCCGTTTGCTTTTTCTTTTTCGCTCAACGACGAAATCTTGTTGTAAGCGCCTCTAATTTTATACGAACGAACAATCTGTAAATCTTCTCTTTTTAATAAAATAGTAGATTTAAATTCGTCTGAAAGATTTAAATTTTGGGTCAAAGGCGTTGCTGCAACTACATTTTCAAGTTGCTTTTTTGCATTAAGTACTTCGTTGAATAAACTCATGATTTGTCTTTTTTATTTTTTTTGCCACAGATTAAAATGATTGGAATGATTTTTAATCTGCGAAAATCCTTTTAATCTGTGGCAAAATGTATCTCTATTTAAAACTTTTTTAAAATAAAAAACCTCCCGTTTTGGGAGGTTTTTATAAATTATATTTTTAATTATTTATATAACACCTCGCCATTAATGCTGAATTGCAATAATGCTGATAATAGCGATAATAATGTTATTAAAGTTTGTCATTTTTTTAGCTGATTGAATAGCAAATGTATTAATTATTTCTGGAAAGTTCACAACTATTTACCGTTTTATAAAAGGCTGAAAACTGCAAACTATTTTTTAACTGGCGGATACTGTGCTAAAATTTTGGTTACAAATTCAGTAATTCTGGCGTCTTTTTTATCTATGTTTTTGTATAAAGTCCCAATTCCTTGACCTTGCCAGATCAATTCTTTCTTTTTAGCGTCAATTAAATCAATGAACAAAGTTCCCTCAGTATATCTAGAAACTGTTGTTCCTCCGTACATATAAGGGCTGTAACCCCAACCCCAGCCGTAGCCCCATCCATAACCGTATCCAGCGTAAAATTGATTTACATCAACTTGTTCTTTGGCTTTGGTAAAAATGTTTATGAGCACATCAGGATTTTCGCTTTTAGTAAAACCTTTGGCTAACATTTGATCGTCTATCGCTTTCAGAATTCGTTTTTTATCCAAATCAGAAATTTCGACCTTATCAATTCCAGGCTTAAAATAGGCATAAGTTTTATAAGGCGCAAAATCTACGGTTTTGTCGTAGTCAGAGTAAGCACTAACTGTATCGCATGACGCAGCAAGTATCAAAAGCAGAAAAATCGGAACTAATTTGAATGTTTTCATAATTATTAGAAATTTAATGTTCTCTATTTTATGAGCAACTTTTTCGTTTAAAGCAGACTTTCGTCAACAATATTAGGCAAAGTTACTTTTAGTAAAGGCTCAACTTGCATCGCTCTTTTTATGGCAAAAATAGCCTCGTCATTTCGAGCCCAGCTTCTTCTTGAAATCCCGTTGTTAACATCCCAAAAAAGCATTGATGCTAAACGTTTTGAAGCCTCTTTAGAGCCATCAAGAACCATACCAAAACCGCCGTTTATAACCTCTCCCCAGCCAACACCACCGCCGTTGTGAATAGATACCCAAGTTGCACCTCTAAAGCTGTCGCCAATTACGTTATGAATCGCCATATCAGCAGTAAAACGAGATCCGTCGTAAATGTTTGAAGTTTCTCTGTATGGAGAATCGGTTCCTGAAACGTCATGGTGATCGCGTCCTAAAACAACCGCGCCAATTTCACCTTTTGCAATTGCTTGATTGAAAGCTTCTGCAATTTTAATTCTTCCTTCGGCATCAGCATAAAGAATTCTAGCTTGAGAACCTACAACCAGTTTGTTTTCCTGCGCGCCTTTTATCCATTTAATGTTATCCTGCATTTGTTGCTGAATTTCATTAGGAGAAGTTTTTGCTAATTCTTCTAAAACCTGACTTGCAATTGCATCTGTTTTTTGTAAATCTTCCGGTTTTCCTGAAGTGCAAACCCAACGGAAAGGGCCAAATCCGTAATCAAAACACATTGGTCCCATAATATCCTGAACATAGCTCGGATATTTAAAATCGATATTATTTTCGGCCATTACATCAGCACCAGCGCGAGAAGCTTCTAGTAAAAATGCATTTCCGTAATCAAAAAAGTACGTTCCTTTTGCAGTGTGTTTGTTAATTGCATTGGCGTGACGACGTAGTGTTTCTTGAACTTTTTCTTTGAATAATTCTGGATTATTAGCCATTAAATCATTTGCTTCTTCAAAAGAAATTCCAACTGGATAATAACCTCCAGCCCACGGATTATGAAGCGAAGTTTGATCTGAACCCAAATCAATTTTGATGTTTTCTTGATCAAAACGTTCCCAAACATCAACTACATTTCCTAAATAGGCAATCGAAACGGTTTCTTTGTTGGCTTTCGCCAAAGCTACTCTCGCGACCAATTCATCTGTAGAAGTTACGACTTCATTAATCCATCCTTGTTCGTGACGAATTTTAGTAATTTTCGGATTTACTTCGGCACAAACCGTAATACATCCGGCAATATTTCCGGCTTTTGGCTGTGCGCCCGACATTCCTCCAAGTCCAGAAGTTACGAATAAACTTCCTTCTGGATTTTGTTTTATTTTTCTGAAACCATTCAAAACGGTAATCGTAGTTCCGTGTACAATTCCTTGTGGACCAATATACATATAACTTC
The DNA here is from genome assembly GCF_030929605.1 of Flavobacterium sp. LHD-80. Classification (GTDB taxonomy): domain Bacteria; phylum Bacteroidota; class Bacteroidia; order Flavobacteriales; family Flavobacteriaceae; genus Flavobacterium. The sequence goes on along the minus strand of NZ_JAVFVS010000012.1, from coordinate 102,503 downwards.
CCGCTGTCATTTGGCCGTATTGTGAAACTCCTAAAGCATTCATTTTTTCCCAATCGTCCGGTTTCGAATAATTTGGGATCACCATTCCGTTTGTAACTACAACTCTCGGAGCTTCTGCATGCGAAGGAAATAATCCCATTGGATGGCCTGAATACATGGTTAAAGTCTGCTCATCTGTCATTTCAGACAAATACTGCATGGTTAATAAATATTGTGCCCAGTTTTGAAAAACGGCTCCGTTTCCACCATACGTAATCAATTCATGCGGATGTTGCGCCACAGCATAATCCAGATTGTTTTGAATCATGTGCATAATCGCTTTTGCCTGCAATGATTTCCCTGGATATTCGTCAATTGGTCTTGCATACATTCTGTAATCCGGGCGAAGACGATACATATAAATACGCCCGTAAGTTTCCAATTCTTCTGAAAATTCAGGAATTAATTCGGCGTGATGTTTTGGATCAAAATAACGCAAAGCATTTTTAAGAGCCAGTTTTTTTTCTTCTGCCGAAAGAATTTCTTTTCTCTTTGGAGCGTGATTAATAGTTGGGTCGTAAGTTGCCTTTTGAGGTAATATATTTGGAATTCCTTGCTGTATTTGTTCTTTGAAAGTCATTTTTTTAAGATTCTAAGGTGCTGAGGATCTAAGATGCTAAGATATTGCGGTTAGATTAACAACAGATTAATTTTTTGTTTTTTAGATTATTTCGTCCCGCTGGGACTTAAATTCTGACCGATAAATTTTATTTCTATAAATAGTACAATTCTAACGGATTTATTTTTTTAGCCTTGGAAAGGCGTAATATTTGTAGAAAATAATATGTCCAGTCGGTAAAAGCTCCATAGGAGCGAAATACCTGTCAATGTGAATTTTATCTGAAATAATTATCTCATTTTCAAATTAACGCATTAGCACATTGACACATTTTCTAATTAAAAAAAAACTAAGGATAACGGATATCCGACCTATGATAGGATTTGTGGATCTTAATCCTGAATTTTCGTGAATGGATATCCATATTAATATTTTAGATTGTTGATTTTAGATTTTAGATTGCTGAATTATCTAATTGACACATTTTCAAATTATCTAATTCGTTTTCTTTCTTATTTCGCCTGTTCGTTTATCAAACCCGTACGGGCAGTGACGGCAACCGCTTTTGCAACAATAGCCTCTTTTTAAATGATGTTTTTCAGTGAAGCATTTATAACCTTCGGGCGTATAGTAAAAATCTTCGCCTTCGATTAATTTATTTTCATTACTTTGCTCTTTCATAAATCTGCTTCGCGTTCGTGTTTCGATAATTTTAAAATCAAAAATAAAAATATTTGATTATGATTTTAATGAAATCGAATAATTTTATAGCTACAAATTTATAAATTTTACAGCCAATGTTTCTGATTGTTGCCAAATATTTAATTCCGAAAGGATATCGCGGTATGGCTGTATTTCCGTTCGTAATTGTAAAATATGATTTTGATAAAACAAATGGAATTTTCGTAAATCATGAAAAAATACATTTAAGACAACAATTAGAGCTACTAGTAATTCCGTTTTTTATTTGGTATTTTTTAGAATATCTCATTCGTCTAATTCAATACAAAAACGGTGCTTTAGCCTATCGAAATATTAGTTTTGAAAGAGAAGCTTACGCAAAAGAAACCGAAATGAATTATTTGAAAAACAGATCATTTTTTCAGTTTTTAAATTACATCAAATTAAAATGAATCCAGTTTTCAATCAACATATTTCTATTGATTTTCCTAATGATATTTCTTTGACAATAAAGCGTGAAGATCTAATTCATCCGTTTGTTTCTGGAAATAAATTCAGAAAATTAAAATACAATTTACTTCAGGCGAAAGCCGAAAAGAAAAATACGCTTTTGACTTTTGGTGGTGCATTTTCCAATCATATTGCAGCAGTTGCGTTTGCGGGAAAAGAGCAAGGTTTTAAAACTATCGGAATAATTCGCGGCAACGAACTTTTTGATAAAATTGAAGAAAACCCAACATTGAAATTCGCTCAGGAAAACGGAATGAAATTTGAATTTGTTTCGAGAGAAGATTATCGATTAAAAAGTGAAACTTCATTTTTGGAAAAGTTAAGAAACAAGTTTGGCGATTTTTATTTAGTTCCAGAAGGAGGCACAAATGAACTCGCAGTAAAAGGCTGCGAAGAGATTTTAACCAATGAAGATTCAAGTTTTAATTACGTTTGTTGCGCTGTTGGAACTGGCGGAACCATTTCAGGATTAATTAATAGCGCATTGCCAAATCAGAAAATTTTAGGGTTTCCAGCACTAAAAGGTGACTTTTTAAACGATGAAATTCGTATTTTTGCAAAAAAAGATAACTGGAATTTAATTTCTGACTATCATTTTGGAGGTTATGGCAAAGTAAATTTGGAATTAATCGAATTTATAAATGCGTTTTTTGAAGCGAACAATGTGCCCTTAGATCCAATTTATACAGGAAAGATGGTTTTTGGCGTTATAGATTTAATAAGCAAAAATTATTTTCCTGCCAATTCAAAAATTTTACTCATTCACACCGGCGGATTACAGGGAATTGATGGAATGAATATTAAACTGAAGCAGAAAAAATTACCAATACTCAAAAAACATGATTAAAAAAATAGTATTGCTCTTTACAGTTATAGTTTTGGCAAGCTGTTCGTCAAGTAAACCTGCTATTGCAACGACCAAAAAGCAAGCGGCGGCGGTTCAGAGGCCTCGAACGGTGGCGACAAAAAAACAAACTCCAGTTAAGCCAATTGGTAAAAATTACCCTTCTACAAATAATACAACTGAGGTTATTCAATCTACTTCAAAAACAGTTGTTACCAGCGATTTAGTTAATTCTTACATCTTGCAATTTAAAGATATTGCAATGGGAAATATGCAGAAATACGGAATTCCTGCCAGTATTATTTTGGCTCAAGGAATTTTAGAATCTGGTGCAGGAAAAGGAGATTTGGCAGTTGAAGCGAATAATCATTTCGGAATAAAATGCCATAAAGACTGGCTTGGCGAAAGTGTTCGTCATGACGATGATGCTGAACAGGAATGTTTTAGAAAATATCCTGAAGCTTCAGAATCCTATAGAGATCATGCTTTGTTTTTGGTTGGAAAAAATAGATATGCCACTTTATTCACTTACGAAAAAGACGATTATAAAGCTTGGGCAAAAGGCTTGAGAGCGGCGGGTTACGCAACAGATCCTAATTATCCGGATAAATTAATCAGTTATATTGAGCGTTATAATTTGCATCAATATGATTGTCAGGTTACAGGGAAAAATTATGTTGCGATTAATAAAACAGCCCAACCAAGAAAATCATCTTACGATGTGAATTCTGATCTAAAGATTAATATGAATTCAAACGATCCGAATTTATACGAAGTTCAAAAAGGCGATACTTTGTATTCGATTTCAAAGAAATTCAACGTTTTGGTTGATGATTTAAAGCAAAAAAATAGTTTAACGGATAACGCCATTTCAATAGGGCAGAAGTTGAGAGTTAAGTAAGTGTTCAGTTTTTAGTGTTCAGTCTCAGTCACAGTTTTCAGTTTGAAATAATCTAAAAAATCAAAAATTAAGTTTTCAGTTTTTAATCTAAAATCTGAACTCTAAAATCTAAAATAAAAAATGTTATATAAAAGAAGTAGTCAGCTTTTTGCTGAAGCAGAAAAAGTAATTCCGGGAGGAGTAAATTCACCAGTTAGAGCGTTTAAAGCAGTTGGAGGAACTCCGATTTTTGTAAAAAGTGCCAAAGGTGCTTATTTGTATGATGAAGACGGAAACAAATTAATTGATTATATCAACTCTTGGGGACCAATGGTTTTGGGTCACGCTTATCAGCCAGTTGTTGATGCCGTAATCGAAAAAGCAAAACTGGGAACTTCATTTGGAATGCCAACAGAATTAGAAACAGAAATCGCTGCTTTGGCCGTTTCTATGGTTCCGAATATTGATAAAATTAGATTTGTAAATTCGGGAACAGAAGCTTGTATGAGCGCGATTCGTTTGGCGAGAGGATTTACAAAAAGAGATAAAATCATCAAATTTGCTGGCTGTTACCATGGGCATTCTGATTCATTTTTGATTCAGGCAGGAAGTGGCGCTGTAACTTTTGGATCTCCAAATAGTCCAGGTGTTACAGAAGGAACAGCAAAAGATACTTTGTTAGCAAAATACAATGATTTAGAGAACGTAAAGACGTTAATCGAAGCGAATAAAGGCGAAATTGCCGCAATTATTATTGAAGCAGTTGCAGGAAATATGGGCTGTATTCCACCTGCAAAAGGTTTCTTGGAAGGTTTAAGAGAATTGTGTACCGCAAACGGAATCTTATTGATTTTTGATGAGGTTATGACCGGTTTCCGTTTAGCTCGTGGCGGCGTTCAGGAATTGTATAACATCAATGCTGATATCGTAACTTTCGGAAAAGTAATTGGTGGTGGTTTGCCAGTTGGTGCTTTTGCGGCACGAGAGGAAATCATGAATTATTTAGCGCCACTTGGACCAGTTTATCAAGCAGGGACATTATCAGGAAATCCGTTAGCAATGGCGGCAGGATATGCAATGTTGCAATCACTGAACAATGACCGCGAAATTTTTACACGTCTTGAAGAAAAAACAGCATATTTAGAAGCAGGAATTGATAGAGTTTTAAAAGCAAACAATGTTGTTTTTACCATCAATAGAGTGGGGTCAATGATTTCTGTTCACTTTGATGCAAATCCAGTTGTAGATTTTCAAACTGCTGCAAAAGGAGATAACGAAACGTTTAAAAAATTCTTCCACGGATTATTGCAGGAAGGCGTTTACATTGCGCCATCAGCATATGAAACTTGGTTTATTACCGATGCTTTGACTTATGAAGATTTAGATTTTACAATTAATACGATCGATAAAGTTTCGAAAACATTTTAAATCAAATAAAAATAGTTCTCAAAGGTTCAGTTTTATAAGCTGAACCTTTTTTTTATTATTATAAACCTTATTTTGTAGTTAATAAAAAGTTAATGAAGACGTATTAGCTTGTGTTATTGTAATCAAAAATTATTTTTGTTTATCAAATAACCATTAAACCTGCAATAAATGAAGAAATTTTTCATTTTGTCTACAATAGCGGCTTTTGCGCTATTTCCAACCAACCAATTTGCCCAGTCCAAAAAGAAAAAAGACGAAACTCAAACTGCTCCTCCAGCAGAAAAGAAGCTGGAATCAACAATTAAAGAGTACAGCAAAGTCATTACGAAAGATGCTGTTTCTGACGAAGGACTTTTTACCGTTCACAAAGTAGATAAAAAATACTACTTTGAAATTCCGAACAAATATTTAGATAAAGATATGCTCTTGGTAAGTAGGCTTGCAAAATTGCCTTCAAACTTAGGAGGCGGATATGTAAATGCAGGTTCTGAAACGAATGAGCAATTGATCGTATGGCAGCGTTTTCAAGATAAAATTTTGATTAAATCAAAATCGTTTAATTCGGTTGCCAATGATACTTTGCCAATCAGTATTTCGGTTAAATCAAACAATTATGAGCCGACATTATTCGCTTTTGATATTGTAGCTTTTAGTAAAGATTCGGCTAATACTGTAATCGACGTAACTAAATTTTACAGTACAGATGTTAAGGCAATCAGCGGAATTTCTGCAGAAATGCGCGAAACGTATAAAGTAAAAGGTCTTGATGATTCGAGAAGTTTTATTAATAAAATCAAAAGTTTCCCAATGAATATTGAAGTTATTCAGGATATGACTTATAATGCTTCAAAACCTTCTATGTTAGAAGAGTCTGAATCAATCAGTATTCAAATGAATCAGTCGATGATTTTATTGCCAGAAGTTCCTATGAAACCTAGATTGGCAGATCCGCGTGTGGGTTGGTTTACCGTAAGCCAATACGATTATGGAAGCAATGAATTGAAATCAGATTTAAAAACATATATCCGTCGTTGGAGATTAGAGCCAAAAGATCCAGAAGCATACGCTAGAGGAGAATTGGTTGAGCCAATAAAACCAATTGTATATTATTTAGATCCTGCAACTCCTGAAAAATTGAAAAAATACATCAAACAGGGAATTGAAGAATGGCAAAAACCTTTTGAAACTGCCGGATTTAAAAATGCAATTATTGCAAAAGATGCACCAACGAAAGAGCAAGATCCAGATTTTAGTCCGGAGGATGTTCGTTATTCTGTAATTCGTTATGTGGCAAGTACAACACGAAATGCAGTTGGACCAAGTGTTTCTGACCCTAGAACAGGAGAAATTATTGAAAGTGATGTTATTTGGTACCACAATCATTTGCGTTCGTACAGAAACAGATATTTGTTAGAAACAGGAGCGGCAAATCCGTCAGCAAGAACATTACAGACAAGCGACGAAGAAATGGGCGAAATGATGCGAATGGTAATTGCGCACGAAGTGGGTCACGCTTTAGGTTTCCCGCACAATATGGGAGCAAGTTCATCATATGATTGTGAAAGCTACAGAAATGGAGCTTTTACACAGGAAAATGGTATTTCTCCAAGTATAATGGATTATGCACGTTATAATTATATTGCACAGCCTGGAGATCAAAATATTCGTTTTATTCGTAAAATGGGCGCTTATGATCATTATGCATTGAATTGGGGATATAGAGTAATCCCGAATTCAAAATCACCACAGGATGAAAAAGCAACTTTGGACAAATGGATTTTAGACAAAGCTGGAAACCCTATTTATAAATTCGGAAAACAGAGCAGTACTTTTGATCCATCTTCTCAAACAGAAGATATTGGAAATAATTCGATGAAAGCCAGTACATACGGAATGAAAAATCTAGAATATGTGGCCAATCATTTAAGCGAATGGACTAGCAAAGTCACTAACGATTATGATGATTTAGGTGAGTTATACAAAGAAATGTTAGATGTTTGGGGCAGATATGTTGGGCACGTTGTAACGAATGTTGGAGGTGTTTATGAAAACACAAAAAATCCAAATCAGCCAGGAAATGTTTACGAAGTTGTTCCAAAAGCAAAACAAATTGAAGCAATGAACTGGCTTCAGGCAAATGCTTTTGCATCGCCAACATGGATTGTCAATATCAACACATTAAAAAATACAGAGTACGCTGGTTATACTGAAACGTTTAGAAATATTCAGGTTAGACATTTGAATAATTTATTGAGTGTAAGCCGTATTGGTAGATTGATGGATAATGAAATTCTTGGCGCAGATACATACAAAGCATTGGATTTCTTTAAAGATCTTCGAAAAGGAATTTGGAAAGAAGCTACCGCAGCATCAAATGTTACCATTTACCGCAGAAATCTGCAAAGAGCGTATATCGATCGAATGGGTGCTTTAATGACCGAAGAACTTAAACCTAATGATCGATTTGGGACTTACTACAATGTGGCACAATCAGATTTAAGAGCTTTGGTTCGTGGTGAATTAAGTACTTTGAAAAAATCATTAACAGCGGCAAAAGCAACAGCCGTAAATACAGAAACAAAATACCATTATGAGGATTGTATCAAGCGAATTGATTTGATTTTAAATCCAATTAAATAAGAGATTTATAAAACAAAAAAGAGGCTTTAAAAGCCTCTTTTTTTATGAAAACAAATTATACCAATTGTAAATGTTGTTTAGTCCAATAAATTCTGGTATAATGCCGATGGAACAAAATAATAGTTCAATTTTTTTTGGACTATATATTTTGTCCAATCGGTATTAGTTGCTTTCATTTTTGTATTCTCTCATTTTTTCTCTAGCCTTGTCTTTGTTTTCTTCTTGAAGTTTTTTCCATTTAGTATATTGGTCAGCATTCAGGATTGATTTCATTTTAGCATCGTTTGCGTCTCTTTCAGCTAACATATCTTTTTTAAAAGCTTCTCTTTCGGCAGCAGTTGGTTTAGTTCCGCTTTCCTTGCTTGCTTGACGGGCTTCTCTCAATTTCTCTGCTTTAGCACTTCGGTCGGCCAAAAGCTGTTTTACCTGAGTTTGCTGATTAGCATCTAAATTTAATTCAGAAGTTAATTTTTTCAGCTGTTTTTCATTACGCTGTTCAGGCGTCAATCTTTCTCTTTGCTCACGCGCTGGTTTTTGATCCATGTCTTGTGCAAAAGATGCTACTCCAACAAATAACAAAGCTGCGATAAATAGTTTTTTCATGATTAAGTTTTTTTAATTGTTATACCAATAAGACTTTGACAAATTCATTAGGTTTAATAGTAAATAAAAGATTTGTGTTTTATTTAACATATTGATTCGTAATTCATTAAAACGTTAACAGGAACAGCAATAGTATAGAAATAATTGCTTATTTTTAAAGGATCAAGACGTTTTAAGAACCTAGAACAAAATTAATTATGAGCTCAAGTACATTACTAAATAATAAAATAGCTTTTTTCTCAACACAGCCGTATGACAAATCTTTTTTCAATAAATACAACAGTGATTATGGTTTTGAATTGGATTATTATGAAACGCAACTGAATCTTCAAACTGTTGTTTTAATCGAAAATGCCAGTATTGTATGTGTTTTTGTAAATGATATTGTAAACGAGGCGGTTATTAAACAATTGGCCGAAAAAAATGTAAAAATTATAGCTTTAAGATGTGCTGGTTTTAATAATGTCGATTTAGAAGCAGCAAAAAAAAACAATATAAAAGTTTGCCGAGTTCCAGCTTATTCACCACAGGCAGTTGCAGAACATGCCATGGCAATGATTTTAACCCTAAACCGAAAAACACATAAAGCTTATAACAGAGTCCGTGAGCAGAATTTCTCCTTAAACGGATTATTAGGTTTTGATTTATTCGGAAAAACAATCGGAATTATTGGAACGGGAAATATTGGGAAAGCATTTGCTAAAATTGCTTTAGGTTTTGGCTGTAAGGTATTGGCTTATGATATTGTCGAAAATGATGAAATGATCAAGGATGGCGTTTCTTTTGTGAGTTTAGAAGAGATATTTAAATCGAGTGATATTATTTCACTTCATTGCCCGCTAAATGACCAGACAAAGCATGTAATAAATGATGATTCGATTGCGTTGATGAAAGATAGTGTTATGATCATCAATACCAGCCGTGGTGGATTAATTGAAACTTCGGCGGTTATTGAAGGTTTGAAAGAAGGGAAAATAGGTTATTTGGGAATTGATGTTTACGAGCAGGAAGAAAAATTGTTTTTCAGGGATTTATCTGCAGATATTATTCAGGATGACGCAATTCAGCGTTTAATGAGTTTTCCGAATGTTTTGGTAACAGCGCATCAGGCGTTTTTTACCAACGAAGCTTTAACGCAGATTGCATTAGTGACTTTTAATAATATAAAGTCATTATTGACGCAAAATGATATTGAAAACAAAGCAGCACTCCTGGTTTAAATTGTCGAATATTTTTCGTAATTTAATACTTGTAAATGAAGATGTAGATTTAAAAATATCAGATTATGAAAAGTAAAATTTTAATTTTAATCGGGATTCTGGCATTTTATTCTTGCCAAAACAAAAAAGAATCAAGCAATATTGTTAAAACTATTGTTCAAGATACCTTGTCAAAAACAGTTGGCGGAACCGCAAATTTAAGTGATGCGCCACCAAGAGATGATAAAACAGTTGAACTGATTAGAACTCGGTTAAATATTTTATTAGAAAAAGATTTACCTGCAATGACAAAAGCAGATCGATTTTTTTATTACCAAGCTTTTGATTTAAACAACGATAGTAAAAATGAATATTTTGTTGGTTTTTCAAATTCGTATTTCTGCGGAAGTGGGGGCTGTTCGGGTTATATTTTAAATAATGATGGAAGTTTAATAAACCGTTTTTCGGTGACTGAATTTCCAATTCTTATCGCCACTTCATCAACAGAAAATTTCTCTGATTTAATCATACAAAGCGGAAATGAATTTCATCTTATAAAAATGAAAAACGGAAAATATCCGTCAAATCCTTCAGTTCAGGAAATTTGGAAAGGTGTAACGCCAAAAGAAAGCGCCAAGGTTCTGGATATTACAGATAAAAAAATGGAGAAGTATTCGTTTTAATCAAATTATTCGAAAAGAAAACCCGACAGATTTTTAAAACCTGTCGGGTTTGAATATTAATTAATTTTGGAATCTATAATTTCCAAAATTGGAATTTTTAAAAATTTTACCCCACCAATTCAACAAATTTAAACTCGCCATCAACAGCAACTTTAGTCAAACCGTGTTTAGATAAATTTTTCATAGACGCATCCCATTTTTTACCACTTAAAGCAGCAGTAACTTTTAGTTGCGCCAATTCCATTTTATTTTCGTTTCCTTTCAATAAAGTAATGATAACTTTTTCTTCTTCAGTCAATTCGATCTGAGCAAGTTTTTTCTCCGGACGCATTTGCGGGAACAATAGAACTTCCTGAATAGAAGCATTATTTGTCAAATACATAATCAAACGATCCATTCCAATTCCCATTCCAGAAGTTGGAGGCATACCGTATTCAAGCGCTCTTAAGAAATCTTCGTCGATAATTCCGTTTGCTTCATCATCACCTTTTGCAGCCAAACGCATTTGGTCTTCAAAACGCTCTCTTTGATCAATTGGATCATTTAATTCAGAATAAGCATTTGCGATTTCTTTACCACAAACCATTAATTCAAAACGCTCCGTCAAGTCTGGATTATCGCGGTGCTCTTTACAAAGTGGCGACATTTCTTTAGGATAATCAGTAATGAAAGTTGGCTGAATGTAATTTCCTTCGCATTTCGCGCCAAAAATCTCATCAATTAATTTTCCTTTACCCATTGTTTCGTCAACCTCGATTCCCATTCCTCTTGCTGCTTCAAACAATTCTTGTTCTGTTTTTCCAGAAATATCAAAACCAGTAAAGTGTTTGATTGAATCGGTCATTGTAACACGAGCGTAAGGCGCTTTAAAGTTGATTGTGTGTTCGCCAAAAGTAACTTCGCTTGTACCATTTACAGCAATCGCACAATGCTCTAGCAAACCTTCAGCAAATTCCATCATCCAGTTGTAGTCTTTGTAGGCTACATATATTTCCATTGCAGTAAATTCGGGATTATGCGTTCTGTCCATACCTTCGTTACGGAAGTTTCTAGAAAACTCATAAACACCTTCAAATCCACCAACAATTAATCTTTTTAAGTATAATTCATTCGCAATACGCATGTAAAGCGGAATATCAAGCGAGTTATGGTGCGTAATAAATGGTCTTGCCGAAGCACCACCAGGAATTGACTGTAAAACCGGAGTATCAACTTCAAGATATCCAGCGTCGTTAAAATAACCACGCATCGCAGTAAATAATTTAGTACGTTTAATGAAAGTTTCTTTAACTTGTGGATTTACAGTTAAATCTACATAACGCATTCTGTAACGCAATTCAGCATCATTAAAAGCATCGTGTACATTTCCTTCTTCGTCAACTTTTGGCAACGGAAGCGGACGCAATGTTTTACTTAAAAAAGTAAAACCGCTTACACGAATACATTTTGCACCAACTTGCGTAGTAAACAATTCACCTTCAACACCAATAAAATCACCTAAATCGGTTAATTTTTTAAATACTTGGTTGTACAAAGTTTTATCGTCACCTTCACACAAAACATCACGATTCACATATAGTTGAATACGTCCTTCGCTGTCTTGTAATTCAGCAAAACAAGCTTTACCTTGATCACGAACACTCATTAAACGTCCAGCAACAATAACCTTCTTACCTTCCTCAAAAGTTTCCTTTATCTGCTTCGAAGTATGATTTACAGGAAAAAGATTAGCCGGATAAGGATTGATTCCTAAGTTGCGTAAGTTTTGAAGTTTTTCTCTTCTAATGATTTCTTGTTCTGATAATGCCATTTTGTGCTCTGTTTTTTAAGTGTGCAAAGATAAAGAAAAGAATGCAGATTTTAGAATGCAGATTTTAGATTTTTTGTAGCAGCAATTTATTGGGTTTCAAGGACGTTTTGTCCCGCTATCCGCTTGTATCTTTTCCTGTCTAAAGAAGCCAGAAAAAGGATACCGCTTCTATCGGGGCTAGACGAGATGTTTTTGTTTTCAGAAGACGTTTGAGTTGCGGTGCATATCAGTAGTCAAGTATTCTTGTCATTCCGAGGAACGAGGAATCTTCGCAAGAAACTCCACATAGAACTTCACCCATCTTTGACGAGCTACTTGCGGAGATTGCTTCGCCAGTTCGCTAACGCTCGTGTCCTTGTTCGGAATGACAATATTGTGGGGAATAAAAATATTTCTGTAAGAAAACATCTTAAAAACTTAGTATCTTAGCTACTTAGAACCTCAGAACCTCTTCAGAATAAATGAAAAAACTACAAGCCTTTATTTTTATAATTCTCCTAACAAGTTGTCAAGTAACCGAAACAATAAATATAAATCCGGACGGAAGCGGAAATATTGAAGTCTATAATCTTCAAGATGAAAATAGTATGGTGCAGATAGGGAGACGAAATTTTAGTGCCGAAAGGTTTGTAGATACAACATTTGTTTTTCGGGATTATATAAAAAAATACCAGGAAACTTTTGTGAAGTTTCTTAAAGTTGATCAGGCAATATTTCAGGAACATGCTAATGTTAAAATGCAGATAAAAGTTGACCCCATTCAAGTGGAACATTTTAATATCGTTTCGTCAGATTTCAAAAAAATAGAAGAAGTACCCAATCTTTATGAAAGTCTTAGACTTGCCAATTCTTTAAAAGAAAATTTTCCGATAGCAAGAAGAGCTTACAAAATAAATTACAGATTTGACGGAACTACTTTTCAAAGAAAAGTTGTAATTGTCGATCAGGAAAAATTTGAGGAGGACAAAAAAATGGTAGACCAAAGAAAAAAATGGTATGCTAAATATAAAGTGATACAATCCTATACCTTACACTATATTTTTCCCAGGAAAATAAAATCGGTTTCAAACGAAAAAGCCATTTTAAGTGAAGACAAAAAATCATTAACCCTAGAGTTTCAAATTTCAGATTGTTATCAAAATTTCGAAAGTACAGATTTAGAAGTAGTTTTAGAGCAAAAAGACTTTCAATAAGTTTCTTAGCATCTTAGAACCTTAGTATCTTAGAATCTAAAAAAAGACTTCGTATCTTTGATAAAAAATTAGACTATGATAAAATTATATAAACTGCTGAGTTTTTCTTTTCTGTTAGTTGCATTAACAAGCTGTACTTTCACAGAAAACATTACAATTAACGATAACGGATCTGGGAAATTTTCTGTTGACATGGACGGTTCTTCCTTAATGCAGATGGCTGGTGATCAAATCGGGAACCAAGTAGGAGGTGATGCCAAAAAAGACATTGATTCGACTTTTACCTTCAAACAATTACTTGCTGAGAAAAAAGACAGTATCGCAAAATTATCGCCAGAAACCCAGAAAGAACTTAAAAAATTGGAAAATTTTGTAGTGACGACAAAAATGAGTTCCGAGAAAAAACAATTTTTAATGACTCTGGCAACTGATTTTAAAAGTGTAAATGAACTTCAGGATATTTTACAGACCGCAAGTACGCTTCAAAAGTTAGAAGGAGGCGCATCGGCAAATCCTCTTGGAAGTGGTTTTGGAGACAATAACAGTAAGTTAAGTTATACTTATGATGGAAAGAAATTTACAAGAAAAGCAATTATAGATCAGCAAAAATTGACGCAGAAACTTAATGATTCATCTGCTGATATGTCTAAAATGATTTTTGCATCGTCAAATTATATCGTCAAATATCATTTTCCGAAAAAAATCAAAAAAGTTTCTAACCCGAGCGCTTTATTCAGCGACGACAGAAAATCAATTACAATTCAATATTCTTTCACGGATTATATGGAGAATCCGGACAAACTAAACTTTGATGTTGAGTTTGAAAAATAATTAAAATGAATAAAAAAATTCAACTTCAGGATCTGGGAAACAGAGACTATAAATCGACATGGGAATATCAGGAAGAGCTTTTCAAGGATATTGTCGATTTAAAAATCAAAAACAGAAGAGAAGAACTAGACTTGCCAACTCCAAATTATTTAATTTTTGTTGAGCATCCACATGTTTACACCTTAGGAAAAAGCGGTGATCTAGAAAACTTGTTATTAAACGAAAAACAGCTCGAAGCTAAAGGGGCTACTTTTTATAAAATCAACCGAGGTGGTGATATTACATATCACGGACCAGGACAAATTGTAGGTTATCCTATTTTGGATTTAGAAAATTTCTTCACAGATATTCATAAATATTTGCGTTTTCTGGAAGAAGCTATCATTTTGACATTAGCAGAATACGGATTAGAATCGGGTAGGAGCGAAGGTGAAACAGGTGTTTGGCTTGGAGTTGGAACTCCGTTTGCACGAAAAATTTGTGCGATGGGCGTTCGTGCTTCTCGTTGGGTAACCATGCATGGATTCGCCTTAAATGTAAATGTCGATTTAGGTTATTTTGATAATATAATTCCGTGTGGAATTCGCGGAAAAGGCGTTACTTCTTTGCAAGTCGAACTTGGAGTAGAAAAGGTCGATGAAGAAGAAGTAAAAGCTAAAATTCTGAAACATTTAATGCAATTGTTTGAAGCCGAATTTGTGTAAAAAAGCTTCTCAAATAAAGTAAGATTGAATAATGCTGAAGAAAACAACGTAAAAATGGTTGTTTTCTTCAGCATTTAACTTTTTATCTCGTGCTAAAATGTAAATTTCTGGAGGATTTATGCTAAATTTGGGTTTATACTTTTTTACGATTCAATATAATCTAACCCAAATAATTTATGAGAAAACTTTACTTCCTTTGCTTCCTTTTCATGCTTAATGGTCTTTTTGCTCAAAAGAAAGATAAATTATATCCTGTTACGATTTATGAAAAAGCCTGGCAAGAAAAAAACAGTGATGCGCGACTAAAATTAATTAAATCAATTTGGCTCGAAGATAGTACTTTTGAAGATCCTTCGGCATCTATTAAAGGCGCTGTGGCATTGAACAATGTAATCAATGAATTTTATAAAAAAGTTCCCGATGCGGTTTTAAGTTCTGGACCAAAAATCGTGAAAGACAACTATGTAACCTGGGAATGGAAAATCCTTGATTCTAAAAATAAACTAGTAATGGCAGGCCGTGATTTTGCCAGATTAAACGGAAAAGGGCAGGTTAGTAAAATCATTGGTTTTTGGGATAATTCGGCCACTTTATCGGAAGAAGATGTTCTGAAAAATCTTGAGGCTGAAAATTTTAAAGTAGTTGCAAAATATTACGAATGCCTTTTTAAAACAAGAGATTTTGATACCATGGCAACATTAATTGAAGATGGAGCCGTTTACACGCAAGCTACAGGATTGCCATACGGAGGAACTTTTGTAGGTTTTTCTGAATGGACAAAAATGTTTGCAAAATCAACTGAATTTTTTGAATTACAGATCGAGAAAGAACCCGTTTATTTTAGTGATGCTTCAAAAAATGAAGTGATTATTTATTTTACAATAAATTGCAAATCAAAGAAATCTGGCAAGACACTTTCTATGCCAATTTCGGAACATTTTGATTTGAAAAACGGAAAAATTACTGCAATTCGACCATTTTATTATGATACAAAACAGTTTGCTGAATTCTTGAAAAGCAAGAAATAATAAACTGTAAATTTTTCTGTAATTTGTTATATTTCTGTTAGATACGTGTTTCTGGGGCAATTTTTTTTAATAGTTTCAGTTATATGTTTTTAAATACCAGTTAAGTTTTCAAAAACCTAAAAATCATGCAGAGCGTAATTACAGATTTATCCCGAATGATTGAGTTTAACGAAGTCGAAAGTATGGCATTTAAAAACATACTTAGGTTAAAAAAAGTTAAAAGAAACGAGCACCTTTTGGTTGAAGGCGATGTCTGTAATTTCGGGATTTTTGTGGCAGAAGGCTGCATTCGTTATTATTATTTAGTTGATGGAGTCGAATCGACTGGAAATTTCTTCTTTGAAAACGATTGGTATTCTGATTTTGAAAGCTTTTTATATGGAAAACCTTCATTATTAAATATTGAAGCTCTTGAAGATTGTGTTGTGTATTTGGCTTATAAACATGATTTCGAAAAACTGGTTGCAGAATATCCTGTTTTTAATGCCTTTTTGCGCATTATGATGGAGCGAACTATTAAAGGTTTAACTGGACGAAATATGGCAATGTCACTGCTGTCTCACGAAGAACGTTATTTGCGTTTTTTAAAATATTGCCCAAAAGTTGTAGAGCGTGTTTCTCTTAAACATATCGCAAGTTATTTAGGAATTCAGCCAGAAAGTTTAAGCCGAATCAGGACAAGAATAACATTGAACAGTAAATCTTAACACAAGTCAATTTTTAAGAAATTTCGGGGTTTTACTTTTGCTTTTATAACTATAAAGCAAAGTAAAATGAAAAGTATATTTCTGATTTTTTTTAATTTTTTCGGCTTGATTTTTTACGCTCAGACAGGAACTGTCAAAGGTAAAATAGTTGATAAACAATCTGAAAAACCTATTTCGGGCGCAATTGTTTCTTTGGCTGGAAATGATAATATTCAAGCCGTTTCTGATGTTGAAGGCGTTTTTAAATTAACAAATATTCCGCTAGGAAGGCAAACGCTGAACATCCGTTTTTCAGGTTATGAAGATACCTCTATAGCTGATCTTGATGTTACAACAGGAAAAGATAATTTAGTAACAATCGCACTAATTGAAAAGTTTAATACATTAGATGAAATTGTTGTGACTTCGGGTTCAAGTAAAGCGAAGCCCATTAATAAAATGGCACTCGTTTCAACAAAGCAATTCACAACCGAAGAAGTAACTAGATTTGCCGGAGGCCGAAGCGATGTAGCACGTTTAGTTTCTAATTTTGCTGGAGTTTCGACCGGAGATGACAGCCGAAATGATATTGTAGTTCGTGGGAATTCACCTTCGGGAATGTTGTGGCGAATTGAAGGAATGCCAGTTCCTAGTCCAAATCACTTTTCAACTTTAGGAACTACAGGCGGACCCGTTTCGGCATTAAACCCCAATCTTTTAGCCAATTCTGATTTTTTAACTTCGGCTTTTCCAGCAGAATATGGAAATGCAATTAGCGGTGTTTTTGATTTAAGTTTTAGAAAAGGAAATCCAGACAATTATGAATTTATGATTAGTGCTGGTGCGTATCCGGGTTTGGAATTTATGGCTGAAGGTCCTTTAGGCAAAAAAGGAGGTTCATTTGTAGCTTCCGCTCGTTATGGCTTTGTTGGGATTTTGGGCTTAGCTGGAACAGATGCACAACCTAATTATAGTGATATCAGTTTTAATGTTGATTTGGGAAAAAGTAAATTAGGAAACTTTTCTGTTTTTGGAATTTACGGAACTTCGGATATTGATTTTTTGGGCGATAAAATTGATAAAGAAGATCCTTTTGCGGCACAGGATGAAGATGGTTATGTTACATCGGGATTTGCTTCTATTGGGTTGAAGCATAATTTAGAAATTGGTACAAAATCATATTTGAAGACCATCATTGGCGCAGCGAATTCAAAAAACTCCTATGAGAATTACCGTTATTTTGATTACAATACGCCAAGTGAAAATAGATTGCCTTTTACGGATATTAATAATGCTGAAAACCGAATTACGTTTTCAACTTTATTTAATTCTAAAATCAGCAAAAAAATAACTTTCAGGGCAGGTTTACTTTTTGAACATTATAATCTAGATGCGAAAATGACTTCGAGAGAACGTCAGCAAGATTCTGACGGAGACGGTTATCCCGATTTTGTTCAATTGATTGATAATAATGGAAGTTATAATATTGTACAGCCTTTTGCGCAAGGGCAATTCCGCTTGACGGAAAAATTAACTTTCAACGCAGGTATTCACGGGCAGTATTTTTCAATTAATAAAGAATTTGTTGTTGAGCCCAGAACGGCACTGTCGTATGCAGTAAATTCAAAAAACACAATTAGTTTTGGTTACGGAATGCACCATCAAAGTGTTCCTGTTCCGATTTTGTTCTTAAATGAATCTCTTGGCGGAAGCCAAGTTCAGACTAATAAAAATTTAGATTTAGTTCAAAGTCAACATTATGTTTTAGGATATGATGTTCGTTTAGCTCAAAAATGGCGAGGAAAAGTAGAGGTTTATTATCAAGATATAAGCAAAGCTGGAGTAGAATCGTTTCCGAGCAGTTATTCTACTTTGACTGAGGGTGCAGATTTTGGTTATTCTATAGATAAGACTTCATTAGTAAGTAAAGGAACAGGGAACAATAAAGGAATTGAATTTACGGTTGAAAAATTCTTTAGCGAAGGATATTATGCATTGTTTACAACTTCGCTTTTTGAAAGCAAATATAAAGGAAGCGACAATGTTGAAAGAAATTCTCCTTTTAATAATGGTTATGTAGTTAATCTTTTGGGCGGAAAAGAATTTAAAATTGGAAAAGCCAGAAAAAATGTATTTTCGATTGATACTAAATTTACTACTGCCGGCGGTCGTTATTATACACCAGTTGATTTAGAAGCATCAAACAATGCCGGTTATGAAATAAGAGACGATGCAAATGCATTTAGCAAACAATACGATCCGTATTTGAGATTAGACATAAAGTTTGGCGTTAAATTCAATAGTAAAACAAAAAAACGATTCCATCAGTTTTATATCGATTTTCAAAATGTAACCAATCATACAAATGTTTTTACGTTAGAGTATAATCGTTTAACAAATAGTATAAATCAAAAAGACCAAATTGGGTTTTCTCCAGATTTTGGATATAAGTTTCAATTTTAGATTTTATAAAAAAAAGCGAACTTAATATATAGGTCGCTTTTTTTATTAGAATTCTAGAGTGAGTTGTTCTGGCAAAAGCCTAAAACTCATACGGTGATATTTTGTGGTTCCGTATTTTTTGATTGCTTCTCGATGCTCTTTGGTAGGGTAGCCTTTATTTTGTTTCCAATTGTACATTGGGAATTCTTCATGAATTTGATCCATGTATTCATCGCGATACGTTTTTGCTAAAACCGAAGCTGCTGCAATACTTAGGTATTTTGCATCACCTTTAATAATGCTTTGATTCGGAATTGATTTTAGTAATTCAATTTCAGTCGAAGAAAATTGTTTCCCAAAAGTATTTTTCAGTCCAAGTTTTGCATTTAGAGAACGGTTGCCATCTACAATAATATATTCTGGAACATGTTTTAATTTTAAAATGCATTCTTGCATTCCTTTCATAGATGCATTTAGGATATTTATTTCGTCAATTTCATCAGGAAATAAATGCGTGACTGCAAAGCATACTGCCTGCTGTTCGATAATAGGTTTTAAAAGCGCTCTAGTTTTTTCGGACAACTGCTTACTATCATTTAAAATTTGATTTTCAAAATCTTGAGGCAGAATTATCGCTGCTGCAGTTACCGGTCCGGCAAGACATCCTCGTCCAGCTTCATCGGTTCCGGTTTCTAAAATAAATCCTGAGAAATTCTTTTCGAGCATTTTTTGAGCTTTTTGCATGGCAAAGATTGTAAAAATTTCAGAAAATTGATAAAGTGACGACGAATATTCGCTGGTCTTAGGTCAAAAAGCATTTGTTTTTAACGCTTTAGCCATAGTTTAAAGGCCGTTGAGTTTGGAATTTTTTACACTTTCTCTTAATAATTTTACTCAATTGGACTTTTTTTTTGAATTTTTGAATAACAATTATTCAAAAAGATTGAAAAAAATTGATGTTTTTAGGTATTTGGCTCTTGTTTTTATCAAAAGTTCAAAAAAAACTATCAATTTAAAGAACTTAATAAAAGATATTGCAGTTTTTTATGAGTTTAACGAATTGAATTCCTTAAATGTTAAAATTTATTAACGTTTTACTATTTAAAATACTGCATTTTTCCCTTTTTTTGAAAGAAAAATAGTATTTAAAGTTAGGAATAGTTATATTTTATGGGAATGCATTACGCTTTTGTTAATAATGTTAAGGAAATTTAAGTTGAAATAGTTTGTTATTTTAAGAAATAATTAAGATGTTTGTCGCATACTAATTCAAAATAAATTAAAATGAAATTAAAATTTAAATGGATTTTTACGCTCCTTGTAGCGTTATCTATGCAGTTTTCTTTCGCTCAAGAGAGAACTGTAACTGGAAAGGTATCTGATAAAACAGGTGTTATTCCAGGAGTAAATGTTCTTGTTAAGGGAACAAAAGTTAGTACTCAGACAGATTTTGACGGAAGTTATTCTGTAAAAGCGAAAACAGGAGACGTTTTAGTTTTTTCATATGTAGGTATGAATAACAAAACTGTAACTGTTGGAACTTCAAACACAGTTAATGTGGAGTTGGAGTCTGAGGCACAATTAATGAATGAAGTAGTAGTAGTAGGTTACGGTGTTCAGAAAAGAAAAGAAGTTACAGGTTCTATTTCTAAAATTTCTGGAAAAGACATCGCTAACTTAGTAACTCCATCTTTCGAAGGTGTTTTAGCAGGTAGAGCAACTGGAGTTCAAGTTTTAACTAACACAGGTCTTATTGGAGCTGCTCCAAAAATTAGAATTAGAGGTATCTCTACTATTTCTGGTGTAAATGATCCATTAATTGTTGTTGATGGTGTGCCAATTTACTCTGGTGATATTGGAGGAGCTACATCTACAAATGGTCTTGCAGATATTAATCCAGAAGATATCGAATCTTTCGACGTATTAAAAGATGGTGCTGCAACAGCTATTTATGGTTCTAGAGCTGCTAATGGTGTAATTTTGATTACAACTAAAACAGGAAAAAAAGGTACTTTAAAAGTAAATTATTCAAGTGTATTAGGTGTTGCTAGTGCAGCTAAAACATACAATGTTTTAGAAACTCCTGATTTCTTAGTTATCTCTAACGAGAAAAGAACTAATGCAGGACAAACTCCATGGGCAGTTGGAAATACATTTAATACAGATTGGCAATCAGCTGTTTTGAGAAATGCGCCACAAATGACGCACAATCTAAACTTCAGCGGAGGTTCAGACAAAACTAAATACTATTTATCTTTAGGATATTCAGAATTAGAAGGTATCAACTTGTCTAACAGTATGACGAAATATTCTGTTAGAGCTAATATTGATCAGGAAATCAACAAATGGTTGAGTATGGGTACAAACATCAATGTAAACAGAACTGAAATTGATGGTTTGAATAGTAATGCAAGTGGATTGTCTGGAAACATCTTTAATACAATCAGACAATTGCCTAACACGCCAATTTATGATGCGTTAGATCCAACTGGATATAACCTTTCATCAAATAATGCAACTGTTGGTCAATGGGATAACTTAGCTCCTGTAGGAGATAACATCACGAATATTCTTTATGTTCTTGATCATAACAAATACTCGTCAAATACAACGAGAATCTTATTCAACACTTACGCTAATGCAAAAATTACTTCTGACTTAAGTTTTAAATTGCAAGTTGGTGCTGATAATGCTTCAACAGATGGTATGTACTACTGGAATCCAGTTCATGGTGATGGTCGTGGTGTAAACGGAACTTTATATCAAGATAATACTGACTTAATGAGATGGAACTGGCAAAATATCTTGAACTACAAGCATACTTTTGCTGAAGATCATAACTTAGGTGTAACAGGTGTTGCTGAATACCAAAAATCTAGAAGCCAAGTTTTATGGGGTCAAGGAAGTGATTTATTAAGTGATTATTTTGATAAAAATTTAGTATCTAATACTTTCAACACTAAAGATGCTGGTGGAGGTGTTACTGAAAAAGGAATTATTTCTTACTTAGGTCGTGTTACTTATAACTATAAAGAAAAATACTTTATTCAAGGATCGATCAGACGTGACGGAATTTCTCAATATGAGAAAGATGTTAGATGGCATAACTTCCCTGGAGTTTCTGCAGGTTGGACAGTGTCTAAAGAAAGCTTTATGGAAGGAATCAGCAAAGTGGTTTCTGATTTGAAATTAAGAGGATCTTACTCTGAAGTTGGTAACGTTGATGTACTAGGTGGTGCTGCTTATCCTTCTAAAGGTCTTACTTCTGGTGCTCCTTATGGTGGTGCAAATGGTATTGGCTTTACTCAGTATGGTAACAACATATTACAATGGGAAACTAGTAACAAAGTTGACTTTGGTGCTGATTTTGGTTTCTTAGATAATCGTTTGACTTTACAGTTTGATTACTATAAAAATGATATCGATGGAATCGTTTTAGCGCGTCCAGTTGATACTTCTCTTGGTATTCCTGGTGCTAATGGTGGTGTTATCAATACTAACATTGGTAAAATGTTCAACCAAGGATATGAATTCGCTGCAAGTTTCAAAGCTATCAATACAGCAAACTTTACATGGGATGTTTCTGCTAACGTAACATTATCTAAAAATGAGGTTACTGGTTTAGATAATGGACAAGATATTGTAGGAGGTTCTTCTACAGATACTAACATCGCTCCAAATATTATTATCAGACAAGGTGAGTCAATCAACTCTTTATACGGATTTGAGTACTGGGGTGTTAACAAAGCAAATGGTAACCCAGTTTATTACAAAGCAAATGGTACATTAGTACAAGGTAATCTTAATAATTCAAATTATTATACATTTGATCCAGCTAATCCTGGTGCTGCTATGAACGCAGCTAGTTTGTCAAGTTTAACTACTGCTGATAAAAAAGTTTTAGGTAATACATTGCCAACATATTTCGGATCTGTTTCATCTACTATGAAATATAAAAATCTTGATTTTGGTTTCATGTTCAGATTCAGTGGAGGAAATAAAATCTTTAACTCAACAAGAAGAGAGTTAATGAACCAAAACTTCAACAACAACGGAACTGAGATTTTAGGAAGATGGCAAAGTGTTGATAATCCTGGAGACGGATGGACACCAAGATTATACGCAAGTTCAAATACATTTACTAACCTTTCTGGAAGTGCTTCAACTCGTTTCGTTGAAAAAGGTGATTTTATCTCACTTGATAACATCAGTTTAGGTTATACATTACCTAAATCTCTAATGGAGAAAATTGGAGTTGATAACTTTAGAGTTTTTGTTCAAGGACAAAACATCTGGTTAATTTCAGATTATAAAGGTATTAATCCTGAAATGGAAACGTCTGGAGTTGATATTAATGGAACTCCTCGTTCTAAAGTTATCTCAATGGGTATAAATGTAAGTTTATAATAAAAATACATATGAAAAATATATTTAAAACAATTCTGCTTTCTGTAGTTGTACTCGGGATGAGCTCATGTACAGAAGAAAAACTATTGGATTTGCAGCCTATCAACAATATTTCTGATAAAGATGCATTTTCAACACCTTCTTTGATTCAATCTTATATGTCTGGTGTTTATAATGCCGCTGCTATTGGTCAATATAACTCTACAAGTGCAACAGGTGGTAGAGGTTATGTTTGGGGTGCTGCATTTGTTGAACAAGGTGAGGCAAGAGGAGAAGATGTCGTTAATATGGCTACTTTTTACCAATTGACGTATACTGCAACTTACGATGCAACAACTGCTAATAACGTATTTTACTGGGTTGATGGATACAAATTGATCAACAGATGTAACCTTATGATCGAGGGAACAACTGATGCTGTAGCAAAAGGTGTTATTACACAAGCTGTTGCTAATGATTATATCGGACAAGCTAAATTTTTAAGAGCAATTACTCACTTTGAGTTGCTTACATATTTTGCTAGACCTTATAACTTTACTGCTGGTGCTACTCACCCTGGAGTTATCTATAGAGAAGTAGGTGTTAATACTGCTGCTGAAGTTATCGCAGAAGATGATAAACCAAGAAACACTGTTGCTGAATGTTATGCTAAAGTTTTAGCAGATTTAGATGATGCTGAAAAATTAATTACTGCTACAGGTGCTGGTGCGAATGCTGCGTCTATCGGAAGAGCAACAAAAGGTGCAGCAATTGCTTTCAAAACTAGAGTTTATCTTCAAAAAAGAGACTGGGCAAATGTAATTGCTGAAGG
Organism: Flavobacterium sp. LHD-80; assembly: GCF_030929605.1. Taxonomy (GTDB): domain Bacteria; phylum Bacteroidota; class Bacteroidia; order Flavobacteriales; family Flavobacteriaceae; genus Flavobacterium. The sequence continues at coordinate 78,525 of NZ_JAVFVS010000012.1, read as the reverse complement.
TGCTAAATTGACTGGACGTTATACATTGACTGCAGATCCATATACTCCTTTTGCTGCTAATGTTGGTAATACAGAATCTATTTTCTCTATTTTACATACTTCTACAATGAACCCTCAGGTTAATGCTGCTTTAGCAAGTGTCTTGAAAAACAGAGCTTTAGTTTGTATTAGTCCAATTCTTTGGAGAGATGCTCAATGGTTGTCTGATGACAAACGTAGACAGGACGGAAAATTCATTTACACTGCTTCTGGAATTAAATATACTAACAAGTATTATGATGTTACTAACATGACAGATCCAGCTCCAGTTATTAGATATGCTGAGGTTGTTTTAAACGTTGCTGAAGCACAAGCACGTTTATCTGCTGCAAACTTGCCAACTGCTTTAACTTTATTGAACTCTGTTAGAAATAGATCATTAAATACTCCTGCAACTCAGGCGTATACTGCTGCATCATATACTACTCAAGCGGATTTGGTAAGCTTAATTCTTAAAGAAAGAAGAATTGAGTTCTTACAAGAAGGACGTAGATGGTCAGATATCCACAGATTACAAGGTGATCCAATTGCATCTGTTGCAATCGACGGTATTCCTTCAAAAGTTGCTAATGCTGTACCTGCTGTAGCTGCATTTGATTTAACTGCTGCTTATACAATTACACGTCCTGTAGCTGCTGTTCCAGGAACTGATTACAAATTCTTGTGGCCAATACCACAATTAGAAATGAATACTAACCTAGGTATCCAACAAAATACTGGCTGGTAAGAAAATAAATATTTTGATTTTTTTAAAACCCTCAATCATTTTTTGATTGGGGGTTTTTCTATTTTGATTTTATTGTGATAAAAACTTCTCAATCATACTGATTTGTTTTTTTATACGTTTTTATCTTTTACCTTTGCTTGACTAATTTTGTCGAATATAATTTCAATATAAAGCTATCAAATGAGAATACTCTTTTTTCTATATCTAATGATAATGCCCGCCTTATTGTTTTCTCAAGAAAAAAACACTTCTAAAAGTAATTTGGATATGAACACACAATATTCAAGTATTACAGATACTCTAAAAAAGAAAAAAGCTAAAATTGCAAAAATCGAGCAATATCAGATTATCACTTTAGAACACGATACAACTTATGCTGATACGTCTTTAACATTAAAAAGTGCTTACAGACAAAATTACCTTCGCAAGGATAATTTTGGACTGTTAGAATTTTCTAATATCGGGCAGACTTATAATACTTTGAACTATGGTTTGACTAGTTTTTCACCATATCCTGAAATTGGGTTTTCGGGAAAACATTTCGATTATATGCAGGCTTCGGATATTAAATATTACTCGGCCGCTACACCATTTACTGAATTGTTTTTTAACACAACTATAAATAAAGGTCAAAACGTAGATTCTTTCATTACACTGAATACTTCTAAAAACCTTAATTTTTCAGTTGCCTATAGAGGACTTCGCTCAGAGGGAGATTATATTAATCAATTGGTGAGTGTTGGTAATTTTAGATTTACAACAAGTTATGCTACAACTAACAAAAGGTATATTTTAAATGCTCATGTAACTTATCAAGATGTTACAAATGAAGAAAATGGAGGAATCACCACTCCTTCTGATTTTGAAAGCGACGATCCCGATTTTAAAAATCGCCAGCGTTTGCAGGTATATTTAACAGATGCAGAATCTTTGTTAAAAGGTCATCGTTTCTTTTTTGATCATGCCTTTAGAATTAACCCAAAAAACGGTGATAATAACTTATTTGTAACGCATCAGTTTAATTACGAATATAAGTTCTTTGAATACAAACAGCCAACAGTGCTTTCATATGTAGGAACAACTCCTGTTGAGCGTTTTGGAGAATCGTATGTTACTAGCAATATTAATGACAAAACACGTTTTGAAAAATTATACAATAAGGCCGGACTAGCTTATGAGAATTCGCTTTTAGGGAAGTTCTATTTTTTTATTGATGATTACAGATCGAATTATGAGTACAACAGAATTATTGTAAAAAAAGATGGACATATTATTCCTAATAATTTATTTCTTCAAATTAATAATGTTGGTGGACAATATGAATATCAGAAGAATAAATGGAATGGGCGTTTCTTATATACAAGATCAATCACAAACCAGTCGCTTTCTGATTTAGATGCAAAATTAAGATACAATTTAAATAAAGATATTCAATTTGATTTTAGATACCGAAACATTAATAAGCTTCCAAACAATAATTATAATTTGTACCAAAGCAGTTATGTAGAGTACAATTGGTCAAATGATTTTAAAAATGAAAAGATCAATCAGCTTGGCGCCAATATTTTTACGCCATGGTTAAACGCAGAAGTTCAATATTCTGTTTTGAAAGATCATTTATATTTTGCGGATGTTTCGAATAAGGATGAGATTGCGGTTCATACTCAAATTATAAAGCCTGAACAATACGGAAATGCGATCAATTATTTCTCTATAAAAGCAAATAAAGAATTTAAGTTTGGTAGATTCGGTTTTGATAATACGCTTTTATATCAAAAAGTAGATCAGTCTGAATTAATTTTAAATGTGCCAGATTTTGTAACCAGAAATACGCTGTATTATTCTAGCTATTTCTTCAAAAAAGCTTTGTTTATGCAAACTGGACTTGTTTTTAATTATTTCACGAAATATTACGGAAACGATTACAATCCGGTTGTGGGAGAATTTTTTGTTCAGAATACTAAGGAAATTGGTAATTATGCAACTTTAGATTTTTTTGTAAATGCAAGAATTCGCCAAACTCGATTTTATTTAAAGTTGGAGCATTTTAACTCTTCTTTTTCGAGCAACGATTACTATTCAGCGCCTAATAATCCATATCGTGATTTTGTACTCCGATTTGGTTTAGTTTGGAATTTCTTCCAATAAAACAGGGCCTTGATTTATTTTAAAACCAAATATTAAATTAATACAAAATGGACTTTTCAAATAATATTTTAGAAACAATTGGTAATACACCATTGGTAAAACTCAACAAAATTGTTGCTGAAATTGATGCGTTAGTATTGGCAAAAGTCGAAACTTTTAATCCAGGAAATTCCGTTAAAGACAGAATGGCTGTGAAAATGATTGAAGATGCTGAGGCTGATGGCAGATTGAAACCTGGTGGGACTATTATTGAAGGAACTTCAGGAAATACCGGAATGGGACTAGCACTTGTTGCTATTGTAAAAGGTTACAAACTGATTTGTGTAATTTCAGACAAACAGTCTAAAGAAAAAATGGATATACTACGTGCTGTTGGAGCAAAAGTTGTAGTTTGTCCTACAGATGTTGAACCTACAGATCCACGCTCGTATTATTCAGTTTCAAAGCGTTTGGCCGAAGAAACTCCAAATTCTTGGTATGTAAATCAGTACGATAATATGTCAAATTCTTTGGCGCATTATGAACAGACAGGACCGGAAATCTGGAAACAGACAGATGGAAAAATTACGCATTTTGTAGTTGGAGTTGGAACTGGTGGAACTATTTCGGGAGTTGGAAAATACTTAAAAGAAAAAAATCCAAATATTAAAATCTGGGGAATTGATACTTATGGATCTGTTTTTAAAAAATATCATGAAACTGGTATTTTTGATGAAAACGAAATCTATTCTTATATCACAGAAGGTATTGGAGAAGATATTTTGCCAAAAAATGTTGACTTTTCTTTAATTGATGGCTTTACAAAAGTTACAGATAAAGACGCTGCTGTTTATACAAGAAAAATTGCACTTGAAGAAGGAATTTTTGTTGGGAATTCTGCAGGAGCTTGTATTAAAGGTTTGCTTCAGTTAAAAGAACATTTTAAACCAGATGATGTTGTAGTGGTTTTATTTCACGATTCTGGAAGCCGATATGTTGGAAAAATGTTCAATGATGATTGGATGCGTGAACGTGGATTTTTAGAAGAAAATGTAACGAAAGCCGAAGATGTTATCAAAGATCATATTGATAAAGAATTGATTGTTGTTCGTACAGAAGAATTGGTTTCGCACGCAATTGAGCGTATGCGTAAGTACAAAATATCTCAAATTCCAGTGGTAGATATCAATGGATTTGTTGGTTCTGTTGATGAAACTGATTTATTCAGAAGTTATGTTGCCGACAAAAATGTTGCCGAAAAGCCAATTAAAGAAGTAATGGGTAAACCATTTCCGATTGTTAAATTAGGAACTCCGATTGAAGAAGTGTCAAAACTTTTTACAAAAGAAAATGATGCAGTTTTAGTTGAATTAGGCAACGGAGCACATCATATAATCACGAAGTATGATATTATTGGCTCAATAAAATAAGATACATAAAATAAAATTTATCCATAAATCTGATTATTGCTTAATAATTAGGTTTATGGATTTTCTTTTTTAAAATTTATAAAAATGAATTTTACCGCGATAGATTTTGAAACTGCAACGGGACATCATCCATGCTCAGTTGGAATTGTTACTGTACAAAATGGCATTATAGTCGATGAATTTGTGACTTTAATAAAACCGCCAAACAATATTTATAATCCGTTTACAATTCAAGTACATGGTATTTATCCACGTGACACTGTTAATGCAAAATCGTTCGTGCAAGTTTATCCCGAAATAGAAAGGAGATTGAAAAACAGGGTTGTTGTTGCGCATAATGAAAGTTTCGACCGAAATGTTTTGGTTAAATCGATGTTGGCAAATGGCTTAAATTATGAGGATTTAAACATTGCTTCAAAATGGGAATGTACAGTAAAAATTTACAAAGCAAAAGGTATTAAGCCTACAAAATTGAGTGACTGCTGTCGCGAAATGAATATCAAACTGAATCACCATGAGGCATTGTCAGATGCGCGTGCTTGTGCTAAATTGTACATGTTGCGTTAAAAGTATTTTTTTGTAGGAAAAGTTTTTTATTTTTTTAGTATTTTTAGGTTTTGTAATTTGTTATAAAACGTAAAAATGAAAGAAGATTTTCTTCATTATCTCTGGAAATTCAAGAAGTTTGATACCTTGAATTTAGAAACTGCTCAAAAAGAACCAGTTGTCATTTATAAAACTGGTGATTATTTAGAACTTTCAGGCCCAGATTTTTTTAATGCTCATATTAGGATTGGAGAACAAAAATGGGCAGGTAATGTCGAAATCCATTTAAAATCTTCAGATTGGTATTTGCATCATCACGAAAAAGACGTGGCTTACGAAAATGTAATTCTCCATGTCGTTTGGGAACATGATACTGAAATATTCAGAGAAAATAATTCTGAAATTCCAGTTTTGATTTTAAAAGATTATGTTTCTAAAGAAATAATAGCAAGTTACAACGAGCTGCTTGCTGTAAAAACATGGATTTCGTGCGAAAAAAACTTAAAAGAAATTGATGATTTTGTTTTGAAGAATTGGCAGGAAAGATTGTTTTTTGAAAAATTGGAGCGAAAATCACAATTCATTTACAAATTACTTGATGAAACAAACCAAGATTGGGAGGCGGTTTTGTTTTGCATGCTGGCCAAAAATTTTGGACTAAATACGAACGGAAATTCTTTTCTGCAAATGGCAAAGTCGATACCTTTTTCTGTTTTTAGAAAAGAAAGTTTTGAAGTAGAGAATCTTGAAGCGCTCTTTTTTGGAACTTGTGGCTTGTTGGATTCAGAGAAAGAAGATGTGTATTTTAAAGATCTGAAATTCCGATATTTTTTCCTGCTTCATAAACACAATTTAGAAAGAACTTATGTCGATCCGGTTCAGTTTTTTAAGCATAGGCCAGATAATTTCCCTACGATAAGACTGTCTCAATTAGCAAGTTTGTATCATAAATACCAAAACTTATTTTCAAAAGTTGTTGAATTGAAATCAGCAGAAAGCGTTTATAGTTTACTTTCTGTTTCGTCAAGTTTGTATTGGCAGAATCATTATCAGTTTGATAAAGAAAGCCCTAAAAAGCATAAAAAACTTTCAAATGCGTTTTTGGATTTATTGATTATAAATACGATAATTCCGCTTCAGTTTGCCTATTCAAACGTAATGGGAGATGCAATTGCTGAAAATTTAATTGATTTTATGATTGGAGTTTCTTCAGAGAAAAATTCCATTATTGAGAAGTTTGTTTCTTTTGGAGTAAAATCAAAAAATGCATTTGAAAGCCAGACTTTGTTAGAACTCAAAAATGAATATTGTGATCGAAAAGCTTGCTTGAAATGCGCAATAGGAATGGAGTTGCTTAAAAATAATTAGATAATTAGAAAATGTGATAATGAGATAATTTGTATTTTTGTCACCTTGAGCAAAGTCGAAGAAATCTAAAATCTATCCCGAGACTTCGGGACTTAAATCTAAAATAAAAAATGTCAGCGATTTTAAAACTTAAGTTTTTCTTTGAAAAATATGGATTTCATGTTTCCTCTCGTCTTGCAGACAAATTAGGAATGCGTGTAACTAGCGTGCGATTGTTTTTTATTTATATATCGTTTGTTACAGCTGGTCTAGGCTTTGGAGTTTATCTGACTTTGGCATTCTGGATCAGATTAAAAGATTTAATCAGGGCAAAACGAACTTCTGTTTTTGATTTATAAAAAAAGCTCCAAATACTATTTGGAGCTTTTTTTATATGATGAAATTGATAATTATTCAGTTTCTGTATTGTTAAGTCTTGATCTTTTTTTGCTGTATCCAAAATAAACTAAGATACCAATTGCCAACCAGCCTAATGAAAGTAATTGAGCATCTAAACTCAAATTAATCATTAAATAAGTATTAATTGCAATTCCGCAAACAGCAATAATAGGAAGTGCAGGAACTTTAAAAGTTCTAGTCAATTGCGGTTGTTTTACTCTTAAAATCCATACAGCGATACAAACCATAGTAAAGGCAAATAAAGTTCCAAAACTTGTCATGTCGGCTAATTTGTTGATTGGTGTAAAAGCGGCAACAGTTGCTATAATACCTCCTAAAATAATTAAATTGGTTTTTGGAGTTCCAGAAATTGGATTAACTTTTGAAAAAACAGAAGGAATTAATCCATCTTTAGACATTCCCAAGAAAATTCTTGATTGCCCCATAATCATTACCATCAATACTGAAATTAAACCTACAGTAGCAGCAACAGTGATTATAAAACCAGCCCATCCTTGTCCTGCGATATCAAATGCATATGCAACAGGAGCTTTTATAGCTTCAGGATATTTTCCTAGCGGATTGAAATCTTGATAGTTCATCATTCCTGTTAATACAAGAGAAACAAGAATGTATAAAGTAGTACATATTAATAAAGAAGCAATAATTGCAAAAGGTACATCTTTTTTAGGGTTAATAGCTTCTCCAGCTTGAGTAGAAACTGCATCAAAACCTACATATGCAAAGAAAATTGCAGCAGCTCCAGAAACAATTCCTCCAATTCCATAAGCATTGTGAGTTGTTTCTTTTTCAATGATTTGAGTCGCTTCTGGAATAAATGGATGCCAGTTTGCAGTATTAATGAAGAAAAGACCAGCGATGATTACAAAGATTACTGCCGAAACTTTAAGAATAACAATTGCATTATTAGCTTTAGCAGCACTTTTTGTTCCTTTAATAAGTAATGAAATAACCAATATTACAATTAAAAAAGCTGGAAGATTCATTGAAAAACCTTCACCAGTATAACTCGCAGGATCGGTTGTAAGCCATTCAGGAAGCTTGATATGAAACATTTTAAGTAATTTGTTAAAATATCCGGACCAGGATACTGCGACGGTCATTGATCCCATTGCATATTCAAGTACTAATCCCCAGCCAATTATCCAAGCGAAAATTTCTCCAATTGTTCCATATGCATAAGCATAAGCTGAACCTTCTACTGGTAGAATTGATGCAAACTCAGAATAACAAAGAGCAGCAAAAACACAGGCAATACCTGCGATAATGAATGAGATAGCTAAGGCAGGACCTGCATGATAATAAGCTCCAGTACCAGTAAGAACAAAAATTCCTCCTCCGATAATAGCTCCAACTCCAATGGCAGTAAGGCTCCATTTTCCAAGAACTCTTTTTAAATCACTTTTTTTCATATCGGCTTCAAAAGCAGATATAGGTTTAACTCTCCAAATTGACATATAATTATATTGGTTTATTGTTATTAAGTTCCAAATGTATTGTTTTTTGTAAAAAATAAAAACAATTATAGAGTTTTAAGTTATAAAATGTTTAAAATATTCACAAATGTGAGATAAAACAGTCTTTAAGCCCGTACATTCCTCAGTCAAATTCACTTTTGTTTTTGGTTAATACAATTTCATGCTAAAAAATAATTTAGTAAAATTCTTACTTAATTAATACTTTTGATGCGCTTTAAAATTAAAGAATCATAGCAAATGAGAAATTATAGACCGTTAAAATCGTATTTCCAATTTACGCAACAGCAACGTACAGGCATAATTGGACTTTTTATAATTATAATTGCATTAGAGGTTTTGTATTTCACTGTAGATTTTAATTTGGCTGAGCAATCTTTTCCTGAAAAAGAACAATGGATGGCTTATCAATCTAAAATTGATTCTCTCAAAGAAATAAAGAATGAAAGGAAAGTAATGCAGTATTCTTTTAACCCAAATTTCATTTCAGATTATAAAGGATATAAGTTAGGAATGTCAGTTTTAGAAATTGACAGATTAATTGCTTTCAGAAAAGAAAACAAGTATGTGAATTCGGCGGAAGAATTTCAAGAAGTAACTAAAATATCTGATTCTTTATTAAAGGTGATTTCTCCTTTATTTAAATTCCCTGATTGGACTCGGAATAAATCAAATTTTAAAGTAGAGAAAAAAGAGTACGTTCAGAAAACAGATTTTAAGAAAGAAAAGATCATTATGTTAGATCTTAACCAGGCTTCACAAGAAGATTTGATTAAAATATATGGGATAGGTGAGGCTTTGTCACTGCGGATTTTAAAGCAAAAGGAAATATTAGGAGGTTTTGTTTCAATGGAACAAATGAATGATATATGGGGATTGTCGCCAGAAGTGATCAACGAATTGAATTCGCATTTTAAAATTGTAATTCCTAAAGATTTAAAAAAGATTGCAATAAACGATGCGTCATTAAAAGAGCTATCTCAGTTTCCATATTTTAAATATGCATTGGCAAAACAAATTATAACATATAGGAGTATGAATGGAAATTTTAATAATATTGAGGATTTGACAAAAATTAAAGATTTTCCTGTTGAAAAAGCAAAAATAATTAGTTTATATTTGGAGTTCTAAAAAAAGCCAACAATGAATTTTGATTATAACGAAACGCAGTCAATGATTGCTCAGTCTATTAAGGAATTTGCAGAAAAAAACATAAGACCTAATATTATGGAGTGGGATGAAGCTCAAATTTTTCCAGTTTCACTCTTTAAAAAATTAGGAGAAATGGGTTTTATGGGAGTTTTAGTGCCAGAAGAATTTGGTGGATCTGGATTAGGATATCATGAATACATTACAGTAATTGAAGAAATCTCAAAAGTAGATCCATCTATTGGTTTGTCTGTTGCTGCACACAACTCATTATGTACAAATCATATTTTGACTTTTGGAAATGAAGAGCAAAAGAAAAAGTATTTGCCAAAGTTGGCAACGGCTGAACATATTGGAGCTTGGGGGCTTACAGAGCATAATACAGGGTCTGATGCTGGCGGAATGAATACCACGGCAGTAAAAGATGGTGATTTTTGGATCATCAATGGTGCAAAAAACTTTATTACGCATGCTATATCTGGTGATGTTGCTGTTGTAATTGTGAGAACAGGTGAAAAAGGAGATTCAAAAGGAATGACGGCTTTTGTCTTAGAAAAAGGTATGGCTGGTTTTTCTTCAGGTAAAAAGGAGAACAAATTAGGGATGCGCGCAAGTGAGACAGCCGAATTGGTTTTTGATAATTGCCGAGTGCCGGACGCAAACAGATTAGGTGAAGTTGGACAAGGATTTGTTCAAGCAATGAAAATTTTAGATGGTGGCCGAATTTCTATTGGAGCATTGTCATTAGGAATTGCAAAAGGAGCTTATGAAGCAGCCTTAAAATATTCAAAGGAGAGACATCAGTTTGGCCAACCAATAAGCAACTTTCAAAGTATTTCGTTTAAATTGGCTGATATGGCAACCGAAATTGAAGCTTCAGAGCTATTGCTTCATAAGGCGGCATATTTAAAGCAACAACACAAACCAGTTACTACATTAGGAGCAATGGCAAAAATGTATGCATCTGAAGCGTGTGTGAAAATTGCCAATGAAGCAGTTCAAATACATGGAGGCTATGGTTATACTAAAGATTTTCCGGTAGAGAAATTTTATAGGGATTCTAAATTGTGTACTATAGGAGAAGGAACAACGGAAATTCAAAAATTAGTTATCTCAAGAAATTTGCTTAAAGAATAAAGATGAAACGCTCTATTCTCGTTAATCTAGGATCTACTTTCTTTTTTTTTCAAAAAATAATTCACAATTTATAATTGATAATCGATAATTAATTTTTACATTTGCAGCCTTAACGAGAGGAGGTGTCTATATTATGTTAATTATACCAATTAAAGACGGAGAAAATATCGATAGAGCATTAAAGCGCTATAAAAGAAAATTTGATAAAACAGGAACTGTTCGTCAATTAAGAGCACGTACTGCTTTTATTAAGCCTTCTGTTATCAAAAGAGCTCAAATTCAAAAAGCGGCTTACATTCAAGGCTTGAGAGATAGTTTAGAAAGTTAATATCAGCTTTTTTAAAAATAATTGCCGTTAGTAATCAGAAAATTTGATTGCTAGCGGTTTTTTTTATGCTTAATTTTGAAGCAACTGTAGTTGTGTTTTAAAAATGAATAATTGGTTTTGATGAAATCAAATAAAGATGCTTTTCGTGATTATCTTGAATTGGAGAAGAAATATTCTGCTCATACGGTTAATGCGTATTTGAGTGATGTCTCTTTTTTTGAGGATTTTAATAAAGTGCGTTTTGAGCAGGAAGTGATAGATGATGTGAATTATGGTCAAATCCGAAGCTGGATTGTTTCTTTGGTTGATGAGGGTGTTTCTAATGTTTCGGTGAATAGAAAAATGGCTTCTTTGAAAGCGTTTTATAAATTTCTTCTAAAAGCAAAACAAATTGAAGTGAATCCTATGTTGAAGCATAAAGCTTTGAAGACGCCAAAAAATGTTCAAATTCCTTTTTCGGAAAAAGAACTAGGGGATTTGATGCAGGGGATTGATTCGCCAACGGGTTTTGAAGAAGTGAGGGATAAGTTGATAGTTGATTTGTTTTATACAACCGGAATGCGAAGAGCTGAGCTGATAGGTTTGCGGCTTTATAATGTTGATTTGTCTTCGGGTGTTGTGAAGGTTTTGGGGAAAAGAAATAAAGAGAGAATTATTCCGCTGTTGCCAATTGTTCTTGATGGTTTGAAGGTGTATTTGAAGGAGCGTGCTGATGTTGAAAATATCTCAGATGCAGATTATTTTTTTATTTCAAAAAAAGGATTAAAATTGAGTGAATCTTTTGTGTATCGATTAATAAATTCTTACTTTAGTAGGGTCTCTGAAAAGGTGAAAAAAAGTCCGCATGTGCTTCGGCATACTTTTGCAACTCACTTGTTAAATAACGGGGCAGATTTGAATTCAGTTAAGGAGTTGTTAGGGCATTCGAGTTTGGCGTCTACACAAGTATATACTCATAATAGTTTGGCGGAGCTCAAAAAGACATATAATGATGCGCATCCTCGAAATAAATAATGATTTCTGAAATGTTTAACCCTAAAATTAGTATTATGAAGGTAGATGTTCATGCAGTTAACTTTACTGTTGACAGAAAATTGGTGGATTTTATTCAGGAAAGAATGGATAAATTAGAAAAATATTACGACCGAGTGGTGTCGTCAGACGTTTTTTTAAAAGTGGAGAGAACAAGTGATAAGGAGAATAAGGCGGTAGAGATAAAGATTAATGTTCCGGGAGATGATTTTTTGGTAAAAAAGCAGTGTAAGACTTTTGAAGAGGCGGTTGAGCTTTCGGCTGAATCGTTAGAACGTTTACTGGTAAAAAGGAAAGAAAAAATAAGAGCACATATATAATTGAAATTTTTTTCAAAAAATGTTTTGATTCAAAGATAAAATAGCTACATTTGCAGTCCGTTAGAAATAGCGGACTTTTTTAATGCATTCGCCGATGTAGCTCAGCTGGCTAGAGCAGCTGATTTGTAATCAGCAGGTCGTGGGTTCGAGTCCCTCTATCGGCTCAAAAATATTTCAAATGCGATTTGAAATTTGTTCTTTAGGATAATGGAATTTTAAAAATTAGGGGAGATACTCAAGCGGCCAACGAGGGCAGACTGTAAATCTGCTGTGTGAACTTCGCAGGTTCGAATCCTGCTCTCCCCACAAAAAAAAAGAAGTTTAGATGTAGATTTTAGGTTTTGGTTTTTTTTTAAATCTGAAATCTAAATTCAAAAATCTAAAATCAGAACTCTCTGCCGGTGTAGCTCAGGGGTAGAGTGCTTCCTTGGTAAGGAAGAGGTCTCGGGTTCAAATCCCGACATTGGCTCAAGTAAGTAGGAAATTGAAAATTAATATATAACTAAGATTAAAAATTAAGTAAAATGGCAAAGGAGAATTTTAATCGTTCCAAACCGCACTTAAACATAGGTACAATTGGACACGTAGATCACGGAAAAACTACATTAACTGCTGCAATTACAAAAGTATTGTCAGATGCTGGTTACTGTCAAGCAAAATCGTTTGATCAAATCGATAACGCTCCAGAGGAGAAAGAAAGAGGTATTACTATTAATACATCACACGTAGAGTATGAAACAGCTAACCGTCACTACGCTCACGTTGACTGTCCAGGTCACGCGGATTACGTAAAGAACATGGTTACTGGTGCTGCTCAAATGGACGGAGCTATCTTAGTAGTTGCTGCTACAGATGGTCCAATGCCACAAACTCGTGAGCACATCCTTTTAGGTCGTCAGGTTGGTATTCCAAGAATCGTTGTTTTCATGAACAAAGTGGATATGGTTGATGATGCTGAGTTGTTAGAGCTTGTTGAAATGGAAATTAGAGATTTATTATCTTTCTACGAATATGATGGAGATAATGGTCCTGTAGTTCAAGGTTCTGCTTTAGGAGGATTAAACAATGATCCAAACTGGGTACCTAAAATTATCGAATTAATGGAAGCTGTTGATGCTTGGATCGAAGAGCCGGTACGTGACGTTGCTAAACCATTCTTGATGCCAGTTGAGGACGTATTTACAATTACAGGTCGTGGAACTGTTGCTACAGGTCGTATCGAAACTGGAGTTGCTAACACTGGAGATCCTGTTGAAATCATTGGTATGGGAGCTGAAAAATTAACTTCTACTATTACAGGAGTTGAGATGTTCCGTAAAATCCTTGATAGAGGTGAAGCTGGAGATAACGTAGGTTTATTGTTAAGAGGTATTGATAAAGCTGATATCAAAAGAGGTATGGTTATTATTAAGCCAGGTTCAGTAAAACCACACGCTAAATTCAAAGCAGAGGTTTATATCTTGAAAAAAGAAGAAGGTGGACGTCACACTCCATTCCACAATAACTACCGTCCACAGTTCTACGTACGTACAACTGACGTAACAGGAGTTATTTCTTTACCAGCAGGTGTAGAGATGGTAATGCCAGGTGATAACTTAACTATTGAAGTTGCTTTATTAAGCCCAATCGCTATGAACGTAGGTTTACGTTTTGCTATCCGTGAAGGTGGTAGAACAGTTGGTGCTGGTCAGGTTACTGAAATCGTAGAGTAATTCTATAAATAAATAAAAAGCCAGTGACTTTCTTAATTGAAATCACTGGCTTTAATTACGGGCGTAGTTCAAGGGTAGAATAGCGGTCTCCAAAACCGTTGATGGGGGTTCGAATCCCTCCGCCCGTGCAATAAAAAATATATCAAATGACAAAAGTTACTAATTATTTATCAGAGGCTTTCGAAGAGTTAAAGTCAAATGTTACTTGGCCAGCTTGGGCTGAGGTTCAAAAATTGACAATTGTTGTGGCTGTATTTTCGATTCTATTTGCTTTGGCAACTTGGGGAGTAGACGAATTTTTTGCAAAAGCTTTGGCTGGATTTTTTAACTGGTTAAAAGGGTAATTTTTTTGTGATGGCAGATAATAATGTGAAAAAATGGTACGTAGTTAGAGCGGTTAGCGGTCAAGAGAATAAAGTGAAAGCTTATATCGAGACTGAGATTGCGAGATTAGGTATGGAGGATTATGTTTCTCAGGTTTTGGTTCCTACTGAAAAAGTAGTAACTGTAAAAGATGGGAAAAAATCATCTAAGGATAAAGTGTATTTTCCTGGATATGTTATGATCGAAGCTAACTTGGTTGGTGAGATACCTCATATTATTAAGTCTATTACAAGCGTAATCGGTTTTTTAGGTGAAATTAAAGGAGGGGAACCTGTTCCTTTGAGATTATCTGAAGTAAATCGTATGTTAGGAAAAGTGGATGAGTTAGCTGTAAATACAGATACTCGTGCTATTCCTTTCAACTTAGGTGAAACTGTAAAAGTGATCGACGGTCCTTTTAATGGTTTTAACGGTACGGTTGAAAAAATTAATGAAGAAAAGCGTAAACTTGAAGTTATGGTTAAGATTTTCGGAAGAAAAACTCCATTGGAATTAAGTTTTATGCAAGTAGAAAAAGTATAATTTTTGTTACACTATAATAAACCATTGTAATCGCTTCCATTGATTACAGTGTTAAATTTTTTAAAAATGGCTAAAGAAATTAGTAAGGTAGTTAAACTACAAGTTAAGGGAGGTGCTGCGAACCCGTCGCCACCGGTTGGACCTGCTTTAGGAGCTGCTGGGGTTAACATCATGGAGTTCTGTAAGCAATTTAATGCTAGAACTCAGGATAAACCTGGCAAAATTTGTCCAGTGCAAATCACTGTGTACAAAGACAAATCATTCGATTTTGTTGTTAAGACTCCTCCAGCAGCAGTTCAGTTAATGGAAGCTGCAAAGCTAAAATCTGGTTCTGGTGAGCCTAATCGTAAAAAAGTAGCTAGCGTTACTTGGGAACAAATTAGAACTATCGCTGAAGACAAAATGCCTGACTTAAACGCTTTCACAATTGAGAAAGCTATGAGTATGGTTGCTGGAACAGCTAGATCTATGGGTATAACTGTATCAGGAGATGCTCCTTTTTAATTAAGAAAAAGACATGGCAAAATTAACAAAAAAGCAAAAAGAGGCTGCTTCAAAAATTGAAAAGAACAAATTATACTCTCTAAAAGATGCTGCGGCATTATTGAAAGTTGTTGCTTCTGCAAAATTTGATGAGTCTGTTGATATCGCAGTTCGTTTGGGTGTAGATCCAAGAAAAGCGAATCAAATGGTAAGAGGTGTGGTAACTTTACCTCACGGAACAGGAAAAGATGTTAAAGTATTAGCATTGGTTACTCCAGATAAAGAGGCTGAAGCAAGAGAGGCTGGAGCAGATCACGTTGGTCTTGACGATTACCTTCAAAAAATTAAAGATGGTTGGACAGATGTTGATGTTATCATCACTATGCCAGCTGTTATGGGTAAATTAGGTCCATTAGGTCGTATTTTAGGACCTAGAGGTTTAATGCCAAACCCTAAAACAGGTACTGTAACTATGGATGTTGCAAAAGCTGTTCAAGAAGTTAAAGCTGGTAAAATTGACTTTAAAGTTGATAAAACTGGTATCGTTCATGCAGGAATTGGTAAAGTTTCTTTTGGAGCTGAGCAAATTGTTGACAACGCACACGAAATTATTCAAACATTAATAAAACTTAAACCAACTGCTGCTAAAGGTACATACATTAAAGGTATTCACCTTACAAGCACTATGAGTCCTGCTATTGCATTAGACCCAAAAGCAGTATAATTGGTAGTTAAAAATTTTTAGTATGACTAGAGAAGAAAAATCAATCGCGATTGAAAATTTAACTGCGCAGTTAGCTGGTACAAATATCATTTATATATCTGATATTTCTGGTTTAAACGCAGAGACAACTTCAAACTTACGTAGAGCTTGTTTTAAAGCGGGTATCAAATTAGAAGTTGTAAAGAACACTTTGCTTGCAAAAGCAATGGAAGCTTCTTCTAATGATTATGGTGATTTACCAACAGTTTTAGCTGGTAACAGTGCTATCTTTATTTCTGATGTTGCTAACGCGCCTGGAAAAATTATCAAAGATTTCCGTAAGAAATCTGATAAACCACTTTTAAAAGGAGCTTACATCAACTCTGAAGTATATATTGGAGATAACCAATTAGATGCATTAGCAACTATTAAATCAAAAGAAGAGTTACTTGGAGAACTTATTGGATTATTACAATCTCCAGCTCAAAGAATTATTTCTGCTTTACAAAACAAATTCGCAGGAAGCGAAGAAGAAGGAGCAGAGTAATTATCAATGTAAGAAAGAATACTTTCTTACTGCTTAATTAGCGCACAATAAATAAATTATATTTTTTACAAATCATTTTAAACGATAGAAAAAATGGCAGATTTGAAACAATTCGCAGAACAATTAGTTAACTTAACAGTTAAAGAAGTTAACGAATTAGCAACAATATTAAAAGACGAGTATGGTATCGAGCCTGCTGCTGCAGCTGTAGTAGTTGCTGCAGGTGGTGGAGAAGGTGCTGCTGAAGAAGCACAAACTGAATTTACAGTTGTATTAAAAGAAGCTGGTGCTTCTAAATTAGCAGTTGTGAAATTAGTAAAAGAACTTACAGGTTTAGGTCTTAAAGAAGCTAAAGATGTAGTTGACGGTGCTCCAAGCAACGTTAAAGAAGGTGTTTCTAAAGAAGAGGCTGAAGGTCTTAAGAAAGCATTAGAAGAAGCTGGAGCTGTAGTTGAATTAAAATAATTCAACTCGGTTTTAAGAACTAGGTTTAGGTCCTGAGTTAACACTCAAAGGCCTAAACCATTTTTCGTATAATAAAATACATTAAATTTTATTATCAAATAGTTTAATATACGAAAGAGTTTTTGATCAATACGAAGAAAAAAAATTGAACTGAATTAATCGTTTTATTTTTAAAGATGTATTGATTTTAAAAAGAAAGTATAAACTACGCAGTGTGTTTTTACACAAAAAAATTACTTTTTTTTAATCAAAATTTTGTCCATTGATGATAACAAATCAGACTGAAAGATTGAATTTTGCCTCTACAAAAAACATTCCTGACTATCCGGATTTCTTGGATGTTCAGGTTAAATCTTTTAAAGATTTCTTCCAATTAGAAACGAAATCTGACGAAAGAGGCAACGAAGGGTTATACAATACCTTCATGGAAAACTTCCCAATTACAGATACAAGAAACAACTTTGTATTGGAATTCCTAGATTATTTTGTTGATCCGCCACGTTATACAATTCAAGAATGTATAGAGAGAGGTCTTACTTATAGTGTGCCTTTAAAAGCTAGGTTAAAACTATACTGTACAGATCCAGAACATGAAGATTTTGAAACAATTGTACAAGATGTTTATCTTGGAACAATACCTTACATGACTCCAAGTGGTACTTTTGTAATCAATGGTGCCGAGCGTGTTGTAGTATCACAATTACACCGTTCTCCTGGGGTTTTCTTTGGACAGTCATTCCACGCAAATGGAACTAAACTTTATTCTGCAAGAGTAATTCCTTTTAAAGGATCTTGGATAGAATTCTCTACCGATATCAACAGCGTAATGTACGCATATATCGATAGAAAGAAAAAATTACCTGTTACAACTTTATTCCGTGCTATCGGTTTCGAAAGAGATAAGGATATCCTTGAAATTTTCGACTTAGCTGAAGAAATTAAAGTTTCTAAAACTGGTATTAAGAAATATATTGGAAGAAGACTTGCTGCACGTGTATTGAACACATGGCACGAGGATTTCGTAGATGAAGATACTGGAGAGGTAGTTTCTATCGAACGTAACGAAATCATCCTTGATCGTGATACAATTATCGACAAAGATAATGTTGAAGAGATCATCGATTCTAACGTAAAATCTATTTTGTTGCACAAAGAGGATAACAATCAAGCAGATTATGCTATTATCCACAACACGTTACAAAAAGATCCAACAAACTCTGAAAAAGAAGCTGTAGAGCACATTTACCGTCAGTTGCGTAACGCTGAACCGCCTGATGAGGAAACTGCTCGTGGTATTATAGATAAATTGTTCTTCTCTGATCAACGTTATAACTTAGGTGAAGTTGGTCGTTACAGAATGAACAAAAAGTTAGATTTAGATATCCCTATGGATAAGCAAGTGCTTACTAAAGAGGATATCATTACAATCGTAAAATATTTGATCGAGTTGATCAACTCTAAAGCAGAGATTGATGATATCGATCACTTATCAAACCGTCGTGTTAGAACAGTTGGTGAACAATTGTCTCAACAATTCGGTGTTGGTTTAGCACGTATGGCTAGAACTATTCGTGAGAGAATGAACGTTAGAGATAACGAGGTGTTTACACCAATTGATTTGATCAATGCTAAAACATTATCATCAGTTATCAACTCTTTCTTTGGTACTAACCAGTTATCTCAATTTATGGATCAAACGAATCCATTAGCTGAGATTACACACAAAAGAAGACTTTCTGCACTTGGACCAGGTGGACTTTCGAGAGAGAGAGCTGGTTTCGAGGTTCGTGACGTTCACTATACTCACTATGGTCGTTTATGTCCGATTGAAACTCCTGAGGGACCAAACATTGGTTTGATTTCGTCTCTTGGTGTTTATGCAAAAGTAAACGGAATGGGATTCATCGAAACTCCATACCGTAAAGTAACTAATGGTGTCGTTGATTTAGAAAGTACTCCAGTTTACTTAAGTGCTGAAGAAGAAGAAGGTAAAATGATTGCTCAGGCAAACATTGAAATGGATGCTTCAGGTAAAATTACAGCTAGCAATGTTATTGCTCGTGAGGAAGGTGACTTCCCGGTTGTTGAGCCATCAGTAGTTCATTATACAGACGTTGCTCCTAACCAGATTGCATCGATTTCTGCATCTTTGATTCCTTTCTTGGAGCATGATGATGCGAACCGTGCGTTGATGGGATCAAACATGATGCGTCAGGCAGTTCCTTTGATCCGTCCTGAAGCGCCAATCGTAGGTACAGGTTTAGAGCGTCAGGTAGCTTCAGATTCAAGAGTATTAATCAATGCTGAAGGGCATGGTACTGTTGAGTATGTTGATGCAAATATCATTACTATTAAATACGATCGTACAGAAGACGAGAGAATGGTTAGTTTTGATGCTGATGAGAAAACGTACAACCTTATTAAATTTAGAAAAACCAATCAAGGTACAAGTATTAACTTGAAGCCAATCGTAAGAAAAGGTGACAGAGTTATTCCTGGACAAGTATTGTCTGAAGGATATGCTACTCAAAATGGTGAATTAGCTTTAGGTAGAAACTTAAAAGTTGCGTTCATGCCATGGAAAGGGTACAACTTCGAGGATGCGATTGTAATTTCTGAAAAAGTAGTTCGTGATGATATTTTTACATCTATCCACGTTGATGATTATTCATTAGAGGTTAGAGATACTAAGTTAGGAAATGAAGAGTTAACAAACGATATTCCTAACGTTTCTGAAGAAGCTACTAAAGATTTAGATGAAAACGGTATGATTAGAATTGGAGCAGAGGTTAAACCTGGCGACATTTTGATCGGAAAAATTACACCAAAAGGAGAATCAGATCCTACTCCAGAGGAGAAATTGCTTCGTGCAATCTTCGGGGATAAAGCAGGTGATGTAAAAGATGCTTCATTAAAAGCTTCTCCATCTTTACATGGTGTAGTTCTTGACAAAAAATTATTTGCAAGAGCCGTAAAAGATAAACGTAAACGTACTCAGGATAAAGATGCTTTAGGCGCTTTAGAAATGGAATTCGAAACTAAATTTGTTGAATTAAAAGACAGATTGGTTGAGAAATTATTCTTGATCGTTAACGGAAAAACATCTCAAGGTGTAATGAATGATTTGGGTGAAGAAGTTTTACCAAAAGGTAAAAAATATACTCAAAAAATGCTTTACGCAGTAGAAGATTTTGCTCACTTAAGTAAAGGTCAATGGGTTGCTGATGATGCTACAAATAAAATGGTTAATGATTTAATTCATAACTATAAAATTAAGCTGAACGACTTACAAGGAGCTTTAAGAAGAGAGAAATTCACTATTACAGTTGGAGATGAATTACCATCTGGAATCTTGAAATTGGCTAAAATCTATATCGCTAAAAAACGTAAGTTAAAAGTTGGTGATAAAATGGCGGGACGTCACGGTAACAAAGGTATTGTTGCTAGAATCGTTCGTCACGAAGATATGCCTTTCTTAGAAGATGGAACACCGGTAGATATCGTATTGAATCCACTTGGGGTACCTTCACGTATGAACATTGGTCAGATTTATGAGACTGTTCTTGGATGGGCTGGTATGAACTTGGGTAGAAAATTTGCTACTCCAATCTTTGACGGTGCTTCTCTAGACGAAATCAATGCTTTGACTGATGAGGCTAATGTACCACGTTTCGGACATACCTATCTTTATGATGGTGGAACTGGAGAGCGTTTTGCGCAAAAAGCAACTGTGGGTGTAATTTACATGCTTAAATTAGGACACATGGTTGATGATAAGATGCACGCACGTTCTATCGGACCATACTCATTGATTACGCAACAACCACTTGGAGGTAAGGCTCAATTTGGAGGTCAGCGTTTTGGAGAGATGGAGGTTTGGGCACTTGAGGCTTATGGAGCTTCTAGTACACTACGTGAAATCTTAACTGTTAAGTCTGATGACGTTATTGGTAGAGCTAAAACTTACGAAGCTATCGTTAAGGGAGAAACTATGCCAGAACCAGGTTTACCAGAATCATTCAATGTATTAATGCACGAATTGAAAGGTCTAGGATTAGATCTTCGTTTGGAAGAATAATGTTTTAGTATTCAGTGTTCAGTATTTAGTAATCAGTGATAAACTGAACACTAAATTCTGAATACTGAACACTTTTTTATAAAAGTTTTTAAAGATTTATACCCGTAACCCGTTCCGATTTTTTATAACAATGCAAAGCATTTTATAACTAGCACTTCAAATAAGAATTTGAGGTTTAGAGAAGTAACCCGAGGTAGTAGCTGAATGATTAACTCTTATTTTTTTAAGAGTAGATTATAAATCTAAATTCAATTTTTTAATTGCAAATAAATCAATAGTAAAAACTATGATGAATAACAGAAACAATAAAGATAAGAATCCAGTAAAAAGATTTAACAAAATTTCTATTGGATTGGCTTCACCAGAATCTATCTTGAAAGAATCAAGAGGAGAGGTTTTAAAGCCAGAAACTATTAACTATAGAACTCACAAACCAGAGCGTGACGGACTTTTCTGCGAAAGAATCTTCGGACCAGTAAAAGATTTCGAATGTGCTTGTGGTAAGTATAAAAGAATTCGTTACAAAGGTATCATCTGTGACCGTTGTGGTGTTGAAGTTACTGAGAAAAAAGTACGTCGTGATAGAGTAGGACACATCAACCTTGTTGTGCCAATTGCTCACATCTGGTACTTCCGTTCTCTTCCAAACAAAATTGGTTATATCCTTGGTCTTCCATCTAAGAAATTAGATATGATCATTTACTACGAAAGATACGTAGTAATCCAAGCTGGTATTGCTAAAAATGCTGATGGAGAATCTTTACAAAGATTAGATTTCTTAACTGAAGAAGAATATTTGAATATTTTAGATACTCTTCCACAAGAAAACCAATATTTAGATGATTTAGATCCAAATAAATTTGTTGCCAAAATGGGAGCAGAATGTATTATGGATTTATTAGCTCGTATTGACTTAGATGCTTTATCTTATGAATTAAGACACAGCGCTAACAACGAGACTTCTAAACAAAGAAAAACTGAAGCTTTAAAAAGATTACAAGTTGTTGAGTCTTTCCGTGAGTCTAACGAAAACCGCGAAAACCGTCCAGAATGGATGATTATGAAAGTGGTTCCAGTTATTCCACCAGAATTACGTCCGCTTGTGCCACTTGATGGAGGTCGTTTTGCAACTTCAGATTTGAACGACTTATACCGTCGTGTAATCATCCGTAACAACCGTTTGAAAAGATTAATGGAGATTAAAGCTCCAGAAGTTATCTTAAGAAACGAGAAACGTATGTTGCAAGAATCTGTAGATTCATTATTTGATAACACTCGTAAAGCTTCTGCTGTTAAAACAGAATCTAACAGACCATTAAAATCATTATCTGACTCATTAAAAGGTAAGCAAGGACGTTTCCGTCAAAACTTACTTGGAAAACGTGTGGATTATTCTGCTCGTTCGGTAATTGTTGTTGGTCCAGAGTTAAAATTATATGAGTGCGGATTGCCAAAAGATATGGCTTCTGAATTATACAAACCTTTCGTTATCCGTAAATTGATTGAAAGAGGTATTGTTAAAACAGTAAAATCTGCTAAGAAAATCATTGACAAAAAAGAGCCAGTAGTTTGGGATATTTTAGAAAATGTAATTAAAGGACACCCAGTTTTACTGAACCGTGCTCCTACTTTGCACAGACTTGGTATTCAGGCTTTCCAGCCAAAATTAATTGAAGGAAAAGCAATCCAGTTACACCCATTAGTATGTACGGCTTTCAACGCCGATTTCGATGGTGACCAGATGGCGGTTCACTTACCATTAGGACCAGAGGCTATTTTAGAGGCACAATTATTAATGTTGGCTTCTCATAATATTCTTAACCCTGCAAATGGTGCTCCAATTACTGTACCTTCTCAGGACATGGTCTTAGGTCTATACTATATGACCAAAGAGCGTATTTCTACAGAAGATCACATTATTTTAGGTCAAGATTTGACTTTCTATTCTGCAGAAGAAGTAAACATTGCTTTGAACGAAGGAAGATTAGAATTAAATGCTCGTGTGAAAATTAGAGCAAAAGATTTTAATGACGCTGGAGAATTAGTGTACAAAATCATTCAAACAACTGCAGGACGTGTATTATTTAACGAAGTAGTACCTGAAGCAGCTGGATATATCAATGACGTATTGACTAAGAAAAACCTTAGAGATATTATCGGACACATTTTAAGTGTGACTGATGTACCTACAACGGCTGCTTTCTTGGATAATATGAAAGATATGGGGTATAAATTCGCATTTAGAGGAGGTTTATCATTCTCTTTAGGTGATATTAGAATCCCAGAACAAAAAACGAAGTTAATTGCAGATGCCAGAGAGCAAGTTGAAGGTATCTCAACTAACTATAACATGGGTCTTATCACAAATAACGAGCGTTACAACCAAGTTATTGACGTATGGACTTCAGCAAATGCGCAGTTAACAGAATTAGCAATGAAAAATATTAGAGAAGACCAGCAAGGTTTCAACTCTGTATATATGATGCTTGACTCTGGGGCGAGGGGTTCCAAGGAACAGATTCGTCAGTTAACTGGTATGCGTGGTTTGATGGCTAAGCCTAAAAAATCTACTGCTGGTGGTGGTGAGATTATTGAAAACCCGATTCTTTCTAACTTTAAGGAAGGTCTTTCGATCCTTGAGTACTTTATTTCTACTCACGGTGCTCGTAAAGGTCTTGCGGATACGGCTCTTAAAACGGCCGATGCTGGTTACTTAACAAGAAGGCTTCATGACGTTTCTCAAGATGTTATTGTTAACATCGAAGATTGTGGAACTTTAAGAGGTGTTGAAGTTGCGGCATTGAAGAAAAATGAGGAAATCGTTGAATCTTTAGGAGAGAGAATTTTAGGACGTGTTGCATTGCAAGACGTTATTAATCCTCTTACTAATGAAGTAATGGTTCAATCTGGTCAACAAATTACTGAAGCAATTATGAGAACTATCGAAGCTTCTCCAATTGAAAAAGTAGAAGTTAGATCTCCATTAACTTGTGAAGCTTTAAAAGGTATTTGTGCTAAATGTTACGGTAGAAACTTAGCTACTGGTAAGATGACACAAAGAGGTGAAGCTGTCGGAGTTATTGCAGCTCAGTCTATTGGAGAGCCAGGTACACAGTTAACACTTCGTACGTTCCACGTTGGAGGGGTTGCTGGAGGTATCTCTGAAGAATCTAGTATTGTTACAAGATTCGCAGGTAGACTTGAAATTGAAGATTTAAAAACAGTTAAAGGAGAAGACGGAGAAGGTAACTCTGTTGATATCGTAGTTTCACGTTCAACTGAATTAAAATTAGTTGATGAGAAAACTGGAATTGTTTTAAATACACATAACATTCCTTACGGATCTAGTATTTTTGTTAACGATGGAGATACTGTTGCTAAAGGAACTGTAATCTGTAAATGGGATCCATATAACGGTGTAATTGTTTCTGAGTTTACTGGTAAGATTGCTTACGAGGATTTAGAGCAAGGACAATCGTTCATGGTTGAGATCGATGAGCAGACTGGTTTCCAAGAAAAAGTAATTTCTGAGGCTAGAAACAAAAAATTAATCCCAACTTTATTAGTTTATGGTAAAGAAGGTGAATTGATTCGTTCTTACAACTTACCAGTAGGTGCACACTTAATGGTTGAAAACGGAGAGAAAATTAAAGCAGGTAAAGTATTAGTAAAAATCCCACGTCGTTCTTCTAAAGCAGGCGATATCACGGGAGGTTTACCAAGAATTACTGAGCTTTTAGAAGCTCGTAACCCTTCAAACCCAGCAGTTGTATCTGAAATTGATGGTGTTGTATCTTTCGGAAAAATTAAAAGAGGTAACCGTGAGATCGTTATCGAATCTAAATTTGGTGAGATTAAAAAGTATTTAGTTAAACTTTCTAGCCAAATCTTAGTACAAGAAAATGACTTCGTAAGAGCGGGAGTTCCATTGTCTGACGGTGCAATTACACCAGATGATATCTTAAGAATTCAAGGTCCAGCTGCTGTTCAACAGTACTTGGTAAATGAAATTCAAGAGGTTTATCGTTTACAAGGGGTAAAAATTAATGACAAGCACTTTGAGGTAGTTATTCGTCAAATGATGCGTAAAGTAAGAGTTCAGGATCCAGGTGATACTTTATTCTTAGAAGACCAATTAATTCACACTAAAGATTTCATCGTTCAAAACGATAAATTATACGGTATGAAAGTAGTTGAAGATGCTGGAGATTCTTCAGTATTGAAACCAGGTCAGATCATTACACCTCGTGAATTGCGTGATGAAAATTCATTATTGAAACGAAATGATAAAAATCTTGTTGTAGCAAGAGACGTAATTACTGCAACTGCAACGCCAGTTCTTCAAGGTATTACAAGAGCTTCGTTACAAACTAAATCATTCATTTCTGCGGCTTCATTCCAGGAGACAACGAAAGTACTTAACGAAGCTGCAGTAGCTGGTAAAGTAGATGATTTAGAAGGATTAAAAGAAAATGTAATTGTTGGACATAGAATTCCTGCGGGAACTGGTATGAGAGAATACGATAACACGATCGTAGGATCTAAAGATGATTACAATGAAATGATGGCTAATAAAGAAGAATACATTTATTAATTAGGGAAACTATGAGTAATCCGAAACAACAACAAGAGCAAATCAATATTGAGTTAGACGAAACTGTCGCAGAAGGAATTTATTCTAATCTTGCGATTATAAATCACTCATCATCAGAGTTTGTTTTAGATTTTGTAAGCATTATGCCGGGTATTCCTAAAGCCAAGGTAAAGTCAAGAATTGTTTTGACACCACAACATGCTAAAAGATTATTGAGAGCAATAGGTGAAAATATCCATAGATTTGAGGCCGCTCACGGTGAAATCAAAGAGACGGAACAAGCACCAATTCCGCTTAATTTTGGTCCTGCGGGACAAGCATAAATTCAAAAGCCCCAGTAATGGGGCTTTTTTTTATCACGCATTTTTTTGACATTGCAGTTTATCCGATTTAATCGGTATTTCATCGACTAAATTTCTCCCTTCTTTAAGATTGAAGTATTTTAGTAGAACCTAATTAGAAAAAAAATATTTGGGAATAATGAACTTAGTAAGGTTGTGTTAATTCAAATAAAAAAAAGCGCTATAGTTATATAGCGCTTTTTTTATATGTCAATTGTAGTAAATTAATCAAACTCAGAAGTGAAAAATAATTTCACACTTGGATATTTACTCTGTGTCATTTGAATTGTAAAATCAGAATCGGCCAAGAATACTAATTGTCCGTATTTATCATGAGCAAGGAATTTTTGCTTAATTCGCTTAAATTCTTTGAATTCTTCATTTTTAGCATCATCCGGTTTTACCCAACATGCTTTATGTACAGGGAAGTTTTCATAAGTACACTTCGCACCATATTCGTGTTCTAAACGATATTGGATAACTTCGTACTGAAGCGCTCCAACAGTTCCAATTACTTTACGATTGTTCATTTCTAAAGTAAATAACTGTGCCACACCTTCATCCATCAACTGATCAACACCTTTTTCTAATTGCTTAGCTTTCATTGGGTCAGCGTTATTGATGTATCTAAAGTGCTCTGGAGAGAAACTCGGAATTCCTTTAAAGCTCATTATTTCGCCTTCAGTTAAAGTATCTCCAATTTTGAAATTTCCAGTATCGTGTAAACCAACAATATCTCCAGGATATGAAATATCTACAATTTCTTTCTTCTCAGCGAAAAAAGCATTCGGACTAGAGAATTTTAAATTTTTCTTTTGGCGAACGTGGTAATAAGGTTTGTTTCTTTCGAAAGTTCCAGAAACAATTTTAATAAACGCTAAACGGTCACGGTGTTTTGGATCCATATTAGCGTGGATTTTAAATACAAAACCAGACATTTTTTCTTCAGCTGGATCAACCAAACGAGTTTCAGAATCTTTTGGTCTTGGAGATGGAGCGATTGTAACAAAACAATCTAACAATTCACGAACTCCAAAATTATTTAAAGCTGAACCAAAAAATACAGGCTGAATTTTTCCATCTAAATAATCCTGACGCTCAAATTTAGGATAAACTTCATCAATCAATTCTAATTCTTCACGAAGTTTTTCGGCAGCTTTTTGACCCACAATTTTATCTAGTTCTGGATTATTTTGAACATCAGAGAAAGCAATTGTTTCTTCAATATTTTTACGACTGTCTCCACTGAAAAGATTAATGTTTTCTTCCCATAAGTTGTAAATCCCCTGGAAATCATACCCCATTCCGATAGGAAAACTTAATGGAGTAACTTTTAGACCTAATTTTTGTTCTACTTCATCCATCAAATCGAAAGCATCTTTACCTTCTCGATCTAATTTGTTGATGAAAACAATCATCGGAATGTTACGCATTCTACAAACTGCAACTAATTTTTCAGTTTGTTCCTCAACCCCTTTTGCAACGTCAATTACAACAATTACGCTGTCAACAGCAGTTAAAGTTCTAAAAGTATCTTCAGCAAAATCCTTGTGTCCAGGTGTATCAAGGATGTTGATTTTTTTATCTTTATAATTAAAAGCAAGCACAGAAGTTGAAACCGAAATACCTCTCTGGCGTTCGATTTCCATAAAGTCACTCGTTGCTCCTTTTTTAATTTTGTTGTTTTTTACAGCTCCCGCTTCTTGAATAGCACCTCCAAATAACAATAATTTTTCAGTTAAAGTTGTTTTACCGGCATCGGGATGCGATATAATTCCGAACGTTCTTCTGCGTTGTATTTCTTTTAAAAAGCTCATATTTCGTATAAATAGGTTGCAAAAGTACTATTAAATACGGCTTTATAAAAATATTCACTTCTTAAATTTGGGAAGTCTTTATTTATTAGGATGTTTTTGTCAAAAAAAATAAGGCTGTTTTGTAACAGCCTTACCATATCATTCTAAATTACTGATTAATTGACCAAATTGAATATCCTTTTGGAGGACATTGAATTTTTACCCATTTATCTGCTTGAGTTGTTGGATACCAAGTTGAGTTTCCTGTAAAATCCTTAATTTGCGTGTTGGCCCAATTCGTCTGAATCCATCTTTCTTGCCAAACATCAGAATTGTTAATGTAAACTACTAGTCCCGGATTCCCGTTGTATCCATTTCTTCGCGCTAGATATTCATCATTATCAGAATATAATATAGAAGTTGTTCCGGTTGCTTTGTTATTGTGAATCCAGATCAGATTGTTCAATTTGTTTTTATCCAGCCATTCTTCATAATCTCTGTAGAAAATTGTTGGATATCCTTCATGCGTTAATATATAAGAGTAAGCCAGCATTTTGCTCCAAATTTCATCTGTATCATGATTGGTTACAAAAGTCACTGCTTTGTAAGGATTACGTTTCCACATCATATCGTCATTTAAAAGAGCAAGATTATTTCCGTCAAAAGCATCATTCATTTTGTAATAGCAAGCAAAATCAAAGACAGAGCTATTAGCATTGTTTGCCCAGTCATTTAACACGTTTACATTTGAATCCCATAATTCTCCAACAGAAAATCCGCCAACATTAGCATTCCAAGCATTTACAACCCAAGCTCCAAAGCCTTTTACGTAGTCGAATCTCCAACCGTCAAATTTCATGGTATTTTTGTAATATTTACCAACTCCATCAGCGCGTAACCACAGCCAGTCTTTTACATAAGGATCTGCATGGCATAAATCTGGAAATCCTCCAAACGAACCTTCATCATTATTGCCAAAACTATTTTTGTAGAAATTAGCATAAGTACGCTTGAATTTTCCCGAAGCAACTCCGTTAAAATTTGTCCAAGTATTTGTTCCCGTAAACGGATTTGCTTCAGATTGTCCGCCGCTGTTATGATTAATTACAATATCAGCATATACTTTCATATTTTCAGTATGCGCTTTTGTAATTAAGTTTACTAGTTCGGTTTTGGAACCAAAACGAGTTTCGGTAGTTCCATTTTGATTATAATCTCCAAAATCAAAATAGTCTGTCGGGTCATAACCCATTGAAAATGCTCCGTTTTGCGCTTTTGAAGCTGGAGGAAGCCAGATTGAGCCAATTCCGGCATTGCCCCATGCAGTGACTTTTCCACTCACAGAGTCCCACCAAGTTCCTCCGGCTGGAACGTCCCAGTAGAAAGCTTGCATCATAACACCTCCACCCGGATTATCGACATATTTTCCAGTTGGCGACGATTTTGAAATACCTGTACTAAAGGGTTTTCCATCGTGATGTGTGACATTAATAATTTCAAATTTCTGACTCTCTGCTTTTGAATCAGTTTCTAATGTTTCATTTTGTGAACATGAACATAAAAATGCTGTAATCATGCCCAAGTACAAAAACTTTGTTTGTGGTTTTTTCATAATAGATTTGGTTAAAAAAAAGTTAGTAAAATTGTAATTATATAATTTAGGGGCTTTAAAACGGCTTTATTCTTATTTTTTGACTTCAAAAATTATTAATTACGCACGAATGTAGGTTTTTTTTGATTCGATTTGTTTTTGCAAGAAAATAGTTATACAACGAAAACGTTATAGTGTTAAAAACTTTTTTTATAGCGCTTATAATTAAAGGCTTGCATTTTTAGAGAAAAAATAGTTTCAAGTAATTATCTATTTCTTGTTTCCATAATTTAATCGATGAAAAACCGTTTCTCATTTTTAAATTAAAAGATAATCTCTATAATTTTTTGTTAATAGTATAGGCGATAGTTGTATTATGTAATTGAATTGTTATTTTTGTTCGTTATAAGCAAAAGAGCTAGAGTTTAATTGTTTACTGCTTTGGAAGTTTCGCTTTTAAAATAGGACGATTAGGGGTTTAGTTTTTTAAAAAACGATAATTCTAAAAACAAGATCTTTACATTTAAATTAAATCTAAAATAATGTTATTAAAAAAATTACAGCTAAAAACAATTGATTACAAGCTTGTATTGACAATGTGTTTTTTACTTTTTTTCAGCTCAATGGTTTCAGCGCAGGAGATTATTCCAGATGCTGTAGCGCAAAAACCAGCTGAAGTCCCTGTTGGAAGACAAAAAATTGACGGTATTATTGCTACCGTTGGAGATTATATTGTTTTAGATTCAGATATTGATAAAGGCTTTTTAGAAATTACAGCCCAAGGAGGTTCTGTAAAAGATATTACAAGATGCCAAATGTTGGGTAAACTTTTAGAAGATAAATTGTACGCTCACCAAGCGATTCAAGATAGTATTATTGTTAGTGATGCCGAGGTTAGAGGGATGATGGAAGACCGTTTGAACTATATGGTAAAACAGGTTGGAGATATTAATAAAGTGGTTGAATACTACAAGAAAAGTTCTGTTGAAGAATTCAAAACGTATTTTGCAGACATCTTAAAAGAGCAAAAATTAGCTTCAGAAATGAGAGACAAAATCATTAAAGAGGTTGAAATTACTCCTGAGGAAGTTCGTAATTTCTTTAAGAAAATACCAAAAGAGGAATTGCCAACTTTTGGAGCTGAAATGGAAGTAGCACAAATTGTTGTTGAACCAAAAGTTTCAAAAGAAGACAAGCAAAAGGTAATTGATAGATTAAATGCAATTCGTCAAGATGTTATAAATGGTTCGAGTTTTGCAACAAAAGCTGTTTTGTATTCGCAAGATCCAGGATCATCTTCTAACGGAGGTTATTATAAAATGACAAGAAAAACTCCTTTTTTGAAAGAGTTTAAAGATGTCGCTTTTAGTTTGCAAGAAGGTGAAATTTCACAACCTTTTGAAACCATTTATGGATTTCATATTATAATGGTTGACAAAATTAAAGGTCAGGAAGTTGAATTGCGTCATATTTTGATTTCGCCAACTGTTTCTGAAGCTGCATTGAAAGAGGCAAAAGAAAGAATCACGAACATTCGTAATAAGATTATAAGTAAAGAGGTTACATTTGCAGATGCTGCAAGAACAGAATCTGATGAAAAAGAAACAAGAGCAAATGGAGGTACATTAGTAAATCCTAATACTCAGGATACACGTTTTGAATTAACTAAAATGGATCCGCAATTATATAGCCAAGTTTCGAATTTGAAAGATGCCGAAGTTTCTCAGCCACTTTTAAATGTAGATGAAAAAAGCAGTAAAAAAACGTATAAAATAATCACGGTTACAAACAGAATTAATGAACATACCGCTGATTATGCAATGGATTATACAAAAATTAAAGATTTAGCATTAAAAGAAAAACAAATTGAAGCAATCGCAAAATGGTTTGATGCTAAGATTAAAGATACTTACATTAAAATTATTGGCGAATACAGACAATGTAATTTTGCTAATAATTGGCTGAAAAAATAATTTTTATTAAATAAATAAAAGAGTTAGTTTTATGAATCCATAGAGCTAACTCTTTTTTAATTTAAAAACATACTTAAATGTCTGACGTAACAGCAATTCATAATTTAGTTCAAAAACGAAACGAGTTAAAATCAGAAATAGCAAAAATAATTGTAGGCCAAGATGCAGTAGTTGATCAAATTTTGCTGTGTATATTTTCAGGAGGACATGCTTTGTTAATTGGTGTTCCAGGTTTGGCAAAAACGTTAATGATAAACACTTTGTCTCAAGCATTAGGTTTAGATTTTAAAAGAATTCAGTTTACGCCAGATTTAATGCCTTCGGATATTTTAGGAAGTGAAATTTTAGATGAAAACAGACAATTCAAATTCATAAAAGGACCAATTTTCTCTAATATTATTTTGGCCGATGAGATCAACAGGACACCGCCAAAAACGCAGGCCGCTTTGCTTGAAGCAATGCAGGAACGTTCTGTAACCATTGCCGGACAGAATTACAAATTAGATTTGCCTTATTTTGTTTTGGCAACTCAAAACCCAATTGAGCAGGAAGGAACGTATCCGTTGCCAGAAGCACAGTTAGACCGTTTTATGTTTGCGATCAAATTAGAATATCCAACTTTTGAGGAGGAAGTTCAGGTTGTAAAACGTACAACATCTGACGTTAAAACAACAATTAATGCATTATTTTCAGCTCAGGAAATTATTGATTTTCAACATTTGATTCGCAGAATTCCGGTAGCAGATAATGTAATTGAATATGCCGTTACATTAGTAAGTAAAACACGTCCAGATAATAAGTTGGCAAATGATTTTGTGAAAAATTATTTAGATTGGGGTGCGGGACCGAGAGCTTCTCAAAATTTAATTTTAGCAGCAAAAGCACATGCGGCTTTTAACAGTAAATTTTCTCCGGATATTGAAGATGTTAAAGCAGTTGCAGTTGGAATTTTAAGACACAGAATTATTAAAAACTACAAAGCAGATGCTGAAGGAATAACAGAAGAAGTTATTATTCAGAAGCTGTTGTAACTATTATATTTTATGAGAAAGCCTGACAAAGTTAAAATTTTGTCAAGCTTTTTTTATTGATGCATTTTAGTTGTTTCATTAATCAGTCGAACCGATTTATTGGTGAAGAGTTTGATTAAAAGAACTTCAGGAAGAGAAGTGTATTTATTTGAATCGCATTCGTACCACCAGTATGAGTAGTATTGAATGTTGTTTTTCTCCATTTTTACCTTCCATATCTTTTCGTTTCCTTTGTAAGTTTCTTTCTTCTCGATAATTTTATAGCCATTTCCTGTCCAGCAGACTAACGGATTATGAGCTGGAGTTTTAATATAAATCAGTTTATTTGGAATTGAAATTTTAAAAACTTCACTATTTACCCAAGTTCCATTTTGAACGGAATACTCGGGACTTAGATTTTCAAGCAAATTGTTGGGCAGTATTTTTTTTATTTCAAAACTGGTTGCGAATAAAATTGCAGTTGCTAAAACAATAGTGAAAATAGTATTCTGTTGTTTTTTTATTTGAGTTTCTTCAGTTTTCGGTTTAAAAAATCGGATTAGAATGAGCATTGGAACAATTTGATAAAATACGAAACATAAAACTCCAATTGTATGATGCAGAGTGTTTTCCTGCGTGCATTGAAACAAAATCAGCGTAATGATTCTGAAGTAGTTCGAAATAATATTCAGAATAATTACAATACCACAAAAAATAATAATCTGAACAATATTGAAATATTTTGACTGTTTCTTTTCTTCTAAAGTTAAAATAACAGCGCCCGCAAGCAATCCGGTTTTAAACATAGACAAGCCCATACATGCTGTGTCGACTGTAATTTTTGCATTATCGATATAAAAATTGACGCCTTCTATCTTGTCAATTGAAATGAAATTCTTTAAAACGATATAAACATAATAGCAAAGAACTTGTTTTATTTCGGTTGTCATGTAATCGAAAAAAGTACTGAATACCGATGAGAACAACAAAATACAAATCAAAGCAATAAATGAAAATTTTTGTGTGAAACTGTAATACAATAAACAAATAAATAATGCCAAAGCTAAAAGATGCAATGATTTAGTATGCAAACGATAGCTTATAAATTCTAACATAAAAATTAATGCAAAAAGCGGATAACTTATATTGAAAGTCGTTTTACGGCTTCCGATAAAAAATAGCCCAATTGAAGCTAAAATCCCAAACAAATTAGTAGTAAGTCCTGCTGAAATTATGCTGTAGTTTAAAAGCAAAAGACAGCAGGCAATCAGCAGGAGAGAAGTTTTTTTATATTTCAGTAGTAGATTCATTTATACTGCTTGTTTTTTATTTTTTCGGTAATAGAAATACAATGTTGCAGTTCCAATAATAATCAAAAGCCATTCATGAGGCTCAGGAACTGCTCCGTCATTATTTATTGAAGCATTTCCTAAAGTGTTTACATTTTTATCGATTCCGTTGTTTTTGTAATCTTCATCAGTTTCCAGAACAATCAGTGACGAAATTGGTGTTACAATATTGGCATCTTTAGCTAATTCAACATATTGATTATTGGCCAAAGTATCATTTTGAATTTTCACCTGCTCTTCGAGAACTTTTCCAAAAGCGTACATTCTGTAAATGTGATTTGGGCCATTATTTTTTGAATTTTGGCTTGGAGTATTTTCACTAATTGAGACTTGAGAAGGTTCGATATTTATGCTATTTTGGTCTGTTTTGTATACAGGAAATTGATGTTTTTTGATTATCTCCAAAGAATTATCCAAACTGCTTTGAAAAAAGTCAACGTATTTTTGTTCTTTAGCAGTCTGCCAAAACGGATTAATATCCCCACTGATATTGATGACTTTGATGTTTCTTTGTTTAGTTCTTGATTTAATTTTCTTTAGATATTCTGATTCTTCAAGCTCTTCAAAATTGGCAGAGAAAGTTCCCGATTTTGTAATGACTAAACTGTTTATAGCCAATTTATAAAGAGGCAATAATGTGTATTGAGAATCTTCAAAATCTAATTGAATGGCTTTAAAATTCTCTTTGTCTATTTTCTTTTTTTGTCCATTTACATAAACGTAAACATTTTGCTGATCAAGATTGACAAATGATTCTATTTGTTTTGTTGTCCAATTACTGTTTAAATCCAAAATAATTTCAGAAGGAGTAAAAGGAATTACAGTTTTTTGAATGGCTTTGACTTCGTAAGCTTTTCCTTTCCAGGTAAATGAATTAGGATTGATTTTACTTAATGGCAGTGTTGCTTCCCAATCGTCCAGTCCTTTTGATTGGTTCATATAAAATCCTTTTTCAAACTCGAAATTTTTACTGGTTTCTACTGTAGAATTTCCAGTAATTTGTATTCTTGAAATAGTTTCTGCATTCGAAATATTTGGCCCTTTTATAGAAAGACTTTGGTATTTCATTTGGCTGTCTTCGACTTTTAGCGGAGTTGTAAAACCGCATTTAAATGTTCTTGGAGTTTTATAATTGATTGGAAAAACGCGAAGTACAACCTTATTTCCTTCTTTCCATTGCATTAATGAAGGATCTCGGTATTCTACGCCCACAATTTGTTTGTAGGCTTTTTTAGCTTTTTCTTTAGTTGTCAAAACACCTTTGCGTTCAACTCCATTAACCCATAATGAAAGAGAAGTGGCAACAGAACCTTCGGGTAATTGAAAAGAGTAAATAGCTTCTCGGTTCTGCCATGATTTTTCGCTGGCAATTTTCATAGTAATTTCGGTATAAGCTAATCGAGAGTCAGGATATAGTTTTATATCTTCTTTAATGCTTCTCGTAAATAAATCTTCACCGCTCCATAATTGTTCTTCTGTTTCTAATCGTTTATCAAAATTCGATTTCAGAATATTGATTTTGTCATCATTATCTAAACCAAGATCATCGCAAACTAAATAGGCAAGACCAATAAAAGGATTATGAACTTTGTTTCCATTGAATTGCTGATTGCTGAAGGAATTAAAACGGTCAAACGAAAAGAAGTTATCTGTATTGATGTATACAAGGCCTTTCTTTAGTAGAATTTCATTAAAAAAATTAGGTTTTATATTCTGAGAAACCGAAATGTAAGCCGGTAAATCTGTATTGTTTTCGAAGGAATTTATTTTTACAATTTGAGCTATTTTTTTGCTTTCGATAACTAAGCCAGCGGTAAAAATTAAAAAACCGACAAGCACGATCGAAAATCCAGCACTAAAAGAAAGATAATAAGGCCTGTTTTTGGGTAAATGCAAAATAACAGTCAGCAAATGAATGACTAAAATTATGGCAGGAACCATTCCGTAGAACCCCATTCCCAAAGCCAATATTCCGATAAAAGAATAGGGAAGTACAGGAATGAGAAATAAAGCGAAGTAAAATATAATCCAGAATGTGGCCCCATTAATAAAATAAAATAGATAAGTGCGCGGACCTTTAATGTCGTTTTGGTAAAGAAAAAAATTAGTGATGCAAAACACAAAAGTGGTTACATACACCCAAACAGGCAAATGTTGAAAAACTGGAATAAAAACATTTAAACTAAAACAGCCAATAAGCCAGTTGAGCATCAAAAACGGAACTAGGTGAAGATATTCTTCTCTTTTTCTTAGAATAAGAAATGATACCACAACTCCGTAAATAAATTCAATAATCAAACTTATCGATCCGACAGATTCGTATTCACGATAAGAGAATTCTTTTGAAGTGAGTGCGCAAATCATAAATATTGTACTAAATAGTGTCACAAGGAGGCTAATTTGCAAGCCTGATTTTTGCGAATAATAATCTAAAATTTCTAGTTTGTATTTCATAGTTATATTTTTTAAAAAGTACTTTGAGATACAAAGTTAATAGAATATTTGAAAAATCAGATTTTTTTTATTTTATTTTTTTGACGAAAATTTTGTGTAAATTTTTAGCTCTGAAAAAGCCTTTTTAAAGACGAAAAAAAGACAACTATAACGTTATAATTTCTTATTTAGAACTATTCTTTGCGAAAATAGAAGTAAAATCTCACTTAGTTTATAACAACAAATTTCGACTTTGTTAATGAAAAGATTTTAAAATATCAATAATTCATTTTTTTAATACAAAATTGATATTTTGGCAAAAACAAGCAGTGAAAATCGTTTTTTAGCAATAATAATTTTTGAAAAGGCGACTTTCATTATATTCTTTTTAATTCTCACCTTTAATCTCTAAATTTGCGTACAAAAAAAAATACTTCTAATATATTATGAATACTTACAAAGATTACATTAACGAAATTGAAGAAAGAAAAGGCCAAGGACTTCACCCAAAGCCAATTGATGGAGCTGAATTATTAAGCGAAATCATTGCTCAAATTAAAGATTTAGATAATGAATATAGAGAGGATTCTCTTAAGTTTTTTATTTACAATACTTTGCCAGGTACTACAAGCGCAGCTGGTGAAAAAGCGAAGTTTTTAAAAGAGATTATTCTTGGTGAGTCTGTAGTAAAAGAAATTACTCCAGCTTTTGCTTTTGAATTATTATCTCATATGAAAGGCGGACCTTCTATTAAGGTTTTGCTAGATTTAGCTTTAGGTAATGATGGTGCAATTGCCAAAGAAGCTGCAAAAGTTCTTAAAACACAAGTTTTCCTTTACGAAGCAGATACGGATCGTTTAGTAGAGGCATTCAAAAATAATAATGAAGTTGCTAAAGAAATCCTTGAGAGTTATGCGCAAGCAGAATTCTTTACAAAATTACCAGAAGTAGCTGACGAAATTAAAGTGGTTACTTTTATCGCTGGTGAAGGAGATATTTCGACAGATTTACTTTCTCCGGGCAATCAAGCGCACTCGCGTTCAGATCGTGAACTTCACGGACAATGTATGATTACGCCTCAAGCACAACAGGAAATTAGAGCACTTCAAGCACAACATCCTGACGCAAGTGTGATGTTGATTGCTGAAAAAGGAACAATGGGTGTAGGATCTTCAAGAATGTCAGGTGTAAATAACGTGGCACTTTGGACAGGAAAACAATCAAGTCCATACATTCCATTCGTTAACATTGCTCCAATTGTTGGTGGAACAAACGGAATTTCTCCAATTTTCCTTACAACTGTTGACGTTACTGGTGGTATTGGCTTAGACCTTAAAAACTGGGTTAAGAAAGTTGATGCAGAAGGAAATGTTATTCGTAACGAAAATGACGAACCAATTCTAGAGCAAACCTACTCTGTTGCTACAGGAACTGTTTTGACAATTAACATTAAAGAGAAAAAATTATATAACGGCGATCAGGAATTAATTGATATTTCTAAGGCATTTACACCTCAGAAAATGGAATTTATTAAGGCTGGTGGTTCATACGCTATTGTTTTTGGTAAAAAACTTCAAACATTAGCAGCGAAAATTTTAAATGTTGAAGCTCCGTTAGTATATGCTCCATCAAAAGAGGTTTCGTACGAAGGACAAGGTCTTACTGCAGTTGAAAAAATCTTCAACAAAAATGCAGTTGGTATCGCTCCAGGTAAAGTATTGCACGCGGGATCTGATGTTCGTGTAGAAGTTAACATTGTAGGTTCTCAAGATACTACAGGTCTTATGACTGCTCAGGAATTAGAGTCTATGGCTGCAACGGTAATTTCACCAATCGTTGAT
This sequence comes from Flavobacterium sp. LHD-80, assembly GCF_030929605.1. Classification (GTDB taxonomy): domain Bacteria; phylum Bacteroidota; class Bacteroidia; order Flavobacteriales; family Flavobacteriaceae; genus Flavobacterium. Next base: position 40,626 of record NZ_JAVFVS010000012.1, on the reverse strand, counting down.
GGTGCTTACCAATCAGGTTGTCACACTGCTTCGGTTTGGGACAAAAAAGCGCAGGCTAATATTCCTAAATTGATGAAATTCATGAACGATTTTGGTTTGATCACAGCTCGTGATCCAAAAGGTGTTTATCATTCAATGACTGACGTAATCCACAAAGTACTTAACGATATTACTATTGACGAGTGGGCTATCATTATTGGTGGTGACTCTCATACAAGAATGTCAAAAGGTGTTGCTTTTGGTGCTGACTCAGGAACTGTTGCTCTTGCATTGGCTACTGGAGAAGCTTCTATGCCAATTCCAGAATCTGTAAAAGTAACTTTCAAAGGAGATATGAAAGGGTATATGGACTTCCGTGATGTGGTTCATGCTACTCAAGCGCAAATGCTTCACCAATTTGGAGGAGAAAATGTTTTCCAAGGAAGAATCATTGAGGTTCACATTGGAACATTAACTGCTGACCAAGCCTTTACATTTACTGACTGGACTGCAGAAATGAAAGCAAAAGCTTCTATCTGTATTTCTGAAGATGATACTTTAATCGAATCATTGGAAATTGCTAAAGGCAGAATCCAAATCATGATCGATAAAGGAATGGATAACGAGAAACACGTTCTTCAAGGATTGATCAACAAAGCAGATAAAAGAATTACTGAAATTAAATCGGCTGAAAAACCGGCTTTAACTCCAGATGCAAATGCTAAATATTATGCTGAAGTTGTAGTTGATTTGGATCAGATTTCTGAGCCAATGATCGCTGATCCAGACGTAAATAATGCTGACGTTTCAAAAAGATATACTCACGATACGATTAGACCTTTATCTTTCTACGGTGGAGAGAAAAAAGTAGATCTTGGATTTATTGGATCTTGTATGGTTCACAAAGGAGATATGAAAATCCTTGCTCAAATGTTGAAAAACGTAGAAGCACAAACAGGAAAAGTAGAATTTAATGCTCCTCTTGTGGTTGCTCCTCCAACTTACAATATTGTAGATGAATTAAAAGCAGAAGGTGACTGGGAAGTTTTACAAAAATATTCAGGTTTCGAATTCGACGATAATGCTCCAAAAGGCGCAGCACGTACAGAATACGAAAACATGTTGTATTTAGAGCGTCCAGGTTGTAACCTTTGTATGGGTAACCAAGAAAAAGCGGCAAAAGGAGATACTGTTATGGCAACTTCAACGCGTCTTTTCCAAGGAAGAGTTGTAGAAGATACTGAAGGTAAAAAAGGAGAGTCATTGCTTTCTTCTACACCAGTTGTAGTTTTATCTACAATTTTGGGTAGAACTCCAACATTAGCTGAATATACAACAGCAGTTGAAGGTATTAACTTGACTAAATTTGCACCTTCTAATAAATCGTTAGTAATGTAATCTTACGATTATTAATATATCAAAAGCCCGAGTGATAAACTCGGGCTTTTTCTTTTTTAACTCTCCTATTTTTTGTAACTTGTCATGTTCAAAATAAAATAAAAAAACAAAAAATAATATAGGACTTATGGCTTTTGATATCGAAATGATTAAAAAAGTGTACGAAAACATGCCAAATCGTGTTGATAAAGCACGAGAGATTGTTGGACGTCCACTTACATTAACAGAGAAAATTTTATACAATCACCTTTGGGATGGAAATCCAACTCAGGCGTTTGGAAGAGGAGTTGATTATGTTGATTTTGCACCAGACCGTGTTGCGTGTCAGGATGCAACAGCTCAAATGGCATTATTGCAGTTTATGCATGCCGGAAAATCTAAAGTGGCTGTTCCAACAACGGTGCACTGCGATCACTTGATTCAGGCAAAAGTTGACGCTGCAACCGATTTGGCCCGAGCAAAAACGCAAAGTAATGAGGTTTTCGATTTCTTATCGTCAGTTTCTAATAAATACGGAATTGGTTTCTGGAAACCAGGAGCCGGAATTATTCACCAAGTAGTACTTGAAAACTACGCTTTCCCAGGTGGGATGATGATTGGTACCGATTCTCATACTGTAAATGCTGGAGGCTTAGGAATGGTAGCGATTGGTGTTGGTGGTGCCGATGCTGTTGATGTTATGTCTGGAATGGCATGGGAGCTTAAATTTCCAAAATTAATTGGAGTTAAATTGACTGGTAAATTATCAGGATGGACAGCTCCAAAAGATGTAATTCTTAAAGTGGCTGGAATTCTTACTGTAAAAGGAGGGACTGGTGCTATTGTTGAATATTTTGGCGAAGGTGCAACCGCAATGTCTTGTACTGGTAAAGGAACAATTTGTAATATGGGTGCCGAAATTGGAGCGACAACTTCAACTTTTGGTTATGATGACTCAATGAGCCGTTACTTGCGTTCAACAAACAGAGCCGATGTTGCCGATGCTGCAGATAAAGTAGCTTCATACTTAACTGGAGATCCAGAAGTTTATGCAAATCCGGAACAATATTTTGATCAAGTAATTGAAATCAATTTATCTCAATTAGAGCCACATTTAAATGGTCCTTTTACACCAGATTTAGCTACGCCAATTTCTAAAATGAAAGAAGAGGCAATCAAAAATAACTGGCCATTGCAAATTCAGGTTGGTTTAATAGGTTCTTGTACAAACTCTTCTTATGAAGATATTTCTCGTGCAGCTTCTTTAGCTAAACAAGTAGCAGATAAAAACTTAAAAACAAAAGCAGAATTTACCATTACTCCGGGTTCTGAAGTAGTTCGTTCGACTATTGAAAGAGACGGATTTATTGATACTTTTCATAAAATTGGCGCAACTGTTTTTGCCAACGCCTGCGGACCATGTATTGGTATGTGGGACAGAGAAGGAGCAGAAAAAGAAGAAAGAAATACAATTGTGCACTCTTTCAACCGTAATTTCTCAAAACGTGCGGATGGTAACCCGAATACACTTGCTTTTGTGGGGTCTCCAGAATTGGTAACTGCAATGGCGATTGCTGGTGATTTAGGTTTCAATCCATTAACAGATAAGCTAATTAATGAAGATGGAGAAGAAGTAATGCTGGATGCTCCAACAGGAGATGAGCTTCCTGCTAAAGGTTTCTATGCTGAAGATCCGGGATTTCAAGCTCCGGCAGCAGATGGTTCAGGAGTTCAGGTTGTAGTTAATCCTACATCAGAACGTTTGCAATTATTGGCTCCGTTTGATGCTTGGGACGGAAAAAATATTACAGGTGCAAAACTATTGATCAAAGCTTTTGGAAAATGTACAACGGATCATATTTCTATGGCTGGACCATGGCTTCGTTTCCGTGGACATTTAGATAATATTTCTAATAATATGTTGATTGGTGCTGTAAATGCTTACAATCAAAAAACAAACTCGGTTAAAAATCAATTAACAGGAGAATACGATGCTGTTCCTGCTGTTGCTCGTGCCTACAAAGCAGCTGGGGTTCCGTCTATCGTTGTGGGAGACCACAATTATGGTGAAGGTTCATCTCGTGAGCACGCTGCAATGGAGCCTCGTTTCTTGGGAGTTAAAGCGGTTTTAGTAAAATCTTTTGCTCGTATCCACGAAACAAATCTTAAAAAACAAGGTCTTTTGGGATTGACTTTTGCCAATGAAGCAGATTATGATAAAATCCAAGAAAATGATACTATTAACTTTACTGATTTGACTGAGTTCGCTCCAGGAAAACCATTAACGTTAGAGTTTGTTCACGCCGATGGGACAAAAGATATTATCTTGGCAAACCATACTTACAACGCAGGTCAAATTGGCTGGTTTGTTGCTGGTTCTGCATTAAACTTGATTGCGGCTGGAAAAGCTTAAATTTTAAAGTTCAATTATATAAAAAAATGCTCTGTTTTCACAGAGCATTTTTTTTACTAAGATCCGAAAATAAAATTAATAGTTTGATTTGGCTAAATTTTTCTCTTGCCCTAAAATTTTAATTCGGCTTGGTCTAGTGTTTTTAAATTCCTCTAAATCAATACTAAATACTTTTGAAGAAGGTATTTTGGAGTAGCTGTTTTCAAAACGTCCTCCTAAAAGATACAATTTGTCATTATAATAATGCATGGCAGTATATTTCAATTGAATATCAATATCATATTCTTTTAATTGTTTGGTTTTTATATTGTAGGCATACATTTTTTGGTCTTCAAAAAAATAAATAATGTTTTCATGATAAGTAATCGCTGGTCTTTCTAATTCTGAAAATAATTGACCTTCAGTTTCCCATTTTTCAGTTATTAAATCAAAAGTTTCAATTTCAGAAATCGCTTTTCCATCATTTCCGCCAATGAGATAGATTTTATCATTAATCAAAATACCAGTAGTTTCTTTTGCGGTTGGCATAGGTTCAAGTTCATACCAATTTCCTGATGTAATATTGTACAGATGCACTTTATTGGTAAATTCTTTTTTGTCTTTCTCGGATCTTTTTAAAGAACCGCCCATTACAATAATATTGTCTTTATAAGTAAATGAAGCAAAATCTACAGCCTGATGTGGATTGGTATTATCTAATTTAATGGTTGGTTTGTCAAGATCTATAACCTCAATTTGATCTTCCAGATATTCCCAACTGCTTATTGAATTGACCAAAATTCTTTTTCCTCCCAAAACATAGATCAAATTATTGTAGTAATGGAGGTTGTGATAGCCTCGTGCTTTTAAGTTTAATTTGGAAGTTTCCCAGGTGTCAGTTCCAATGTCGTAAATAGAAAGATATTTTTTATAGTGCCTTTTAGGTTTAGCAGGTTCCACGAGATAGTCATCCATGTTGTAAGCGGCTTTTAATGTTCGGCCCCTTTCTAAATAATCAATTTCAGAATAAGCATCGCCACCACTAACGTAAATTTTGCCATCTTTCAAAATAGATCCAAAAGAAAAAATAGGATTTTTTAAAGGGCTTAAGTTCTTGAACAAAAGACTTGTAATTGGTTTTGCATTAGGGGCAATTGTTACTCCTGATAAATTTTCGATGCTTTCTTCAAGATGGATTTTGAATTTGTGTTTTGCTAAATAGCGCAATGAAAATCGTGTTGTGGTGTAGCCAATATGCGAGAATTCTATAATTTCGTCGGCTTTGAGATTTGAAAAAGAAAGCGTTGAAAACTCTCCTTTTTTATTGGTTACAGTTCCTATTTTGCTTGATAAAGCAAAAACATTTACCCCCTCAAGAGGCTCATTATTTACTGTGCTTACAATTCCCTTTGGAATTTGTGCAGAAGATAATAATGGGATTAGAAGAAAAACGAAGAGTAATTTTTTCACAAGTTTTTGAATGTTAAGTTACTATTAAAACTTTAATTATGGGAATTATGTAAAAAACTGCATTTCAAAAAGTTGGCTCAATTTTTATGCCGAAGATGTTAATTTGGATGAAATTAGTTGTTAAAAATTGTGCTTTTTTTACTTTAAAAAGTTAAATTCGCCTTGCCCCAAATAACAAAATAGCTTTTTTTGAGTTTTAAAGATACGAAAGTTCAAAAAATGCGATAGATAAAATGATAAAGGATGACCTATAGATTATTAATACTGATGTTTTTTTTTAGTGTTGGTGTTTTTTCTCAAGAAAAATACATCAAACATAAAATTTCGAAAGGAGAAAATATTACCGTTATTGCGAAAAAATACGGAGTAAAGCCAAAAGACATTATCGATGCAAATCCGGATGCACCAAAAATACTGAAACTTAATTCGATTTTATTGATTCCAAACAGTAATAAATCAGTCACTGTAAAGCCTTCTGATAACAAAGATTCGGTTGTAAAACCTGCTGATAAAATTGGAATTGCTAATACTGATTCTCATGAGGTTCAACCAAAAGAAACACTTTGGGGAATTTCAAAAAAATATAATGTTTCAGTTGACGAATTAAAAAAAGCAAATCCAACGCTTGAAAGCGAAGGATTAAAGATTGGACAACGAATAAATATTCCTTCAAATGCAGCTGTAATTGCTGAAAACACTCCTCAAATTACTGAAAATTCTACAGATGTTGAGGTTGTAGTTGAGGTTCAGCCAAAAGAAACTAAATATGCAATCGCAAAGAAATATGGATTAACGGTTGCCGAATTAGAAAAACAAAATCCTTTTATTAAAGGTAAACTTCCAGTAGGATATGTTTTAAAAATTAAAACTTCTAAAGAAAAAGCAGATGCCGCGGCATTAAATTCAGTTCAAACTGCAAATGAAGTAAAACCAATTCAGGAAGAAAATACGCAAATAGCGGATAATACGAATGTGAAAACCGATTCGGCAATGGTTCGAGTAAGTAATCACTCAGAATTGATTGATCTCTTAATTTTAAATGCTACCCAAAACATTGGAACTCGTTATCGGTCAGGAGGTACAACAAAAGCTGGTTTTGACTGTTCTGGTTTGATGTTTTGTACGTTTGGAAACTTTGATATTAAATTGCCTAGAAGCTCAATTGAACAATCTCGAATTGGAAGCAAAGTCAATTCTGATGCGGCGCAGAAAGGCGATCTGATTTTCTTTAAAACAAACGGACGTCGCCATATTAATCACGTGGGAATGGTTGTAGAAGTAACTGAAGGTGAAATTAAATTTGTTCATTCTTCAACTCACGGTGGTGTTATGATTTCTTCAACAAAAGAGCCTTATTACGAAAGAGCCTTTTCGCAGGTTAACCGAATTTTGGAAGAAGAAAGTAAAAAGCTATAGTTTTATTCAGAGAAAAAGTTTTCTTTAAATTCTTCAATAGGAAAAGGCTTCCCAAGCATTTTTCGAATATATTTATTTTTTTTGATCTCATTGATTTCATCTGGATCTAGTGTTGATGAAAGAACATAAATTTGAATGTCGTTTTTGTATTTTTCATCAAATTGATCGAATGTCTTCAAAAAATCGAAACCATTCATAATAGGCATTTGAATATCGAGAAGGATAATCAAAGGCGTGCAGGTTTCTAAATTGTAAAAAAGCCATTGAAGTCCCTCTTTGCCATTGTTGGCAAGATGCACTTCGTCTATATCAAGTACTTTTTTAAATAATTGTTTAATGACTAGCTGGTCAATTAAATTATCTTCAATTAATAAAAATGTTGGGTTAAGTGGCATAATAGTTTGGTATTGTTACGACAAATTTACTTCCTATTTCAGTTTGTGAGCTTACAGATATGTTTCCTTTAATGTTTTCAACTGCTTCTTTTACAATATAAAGTCCTAAACCAGATCCTTTGTTTTTGTTTGTTCCAAAATACATTTCAAAAATATTATCTTTAAATTCCTCTTTAATTCCAATTCCGTTGTCAGTTACTTCAATTTTATTAAATCCATCATTTACTGAAGTTTTAATAGATATAAGCATTTCTTGTTTGTTGGCATCGGCATATTTTATAGCATTTGAAAGTAAATTTGAGATGATAATTTTCAATCTTAAACTGTCACTGTGAATTTGATCAACTAGTAGTTCTTTAGTGAATTTAATTCTGCTGGCATTTTCAATATGCATCAATTGAGAAATGGCTTCTTCAAATAATTCCCTTAAACTCACTGGTTCCATAATGATTTGAGCGCGTTTGTTTTTAGAATAATCAATAATGTCGCTTATAAATTGATCTTGTTTTGCTAGACTTTGCTCCATCAAATTGAGGTAATCTTTAATCTGCAAAACATTATCTTCTAGTTGAGTAATTTTTATCAAGCCTTTCAATGAGGTAATAGGAGATCTTAAATCATGTGATGCACTGTAAACAAAGCAATCGAGTTCATGATTTACCAGAATCAAATTTTCGTTTTTAACTTCGGTCTCTTTTTTTGAAACAAGCAAGCGCTTTACCATTATAGAATAATATAGACAGATGCTGCAGACAATAATAAGGATGAAAAGAATGTTGGTGATAATCAGCAAATCTTTTATTTTGCGGGTCCCAGCGCCCAGTGTATTCGAAAAATTACGTTCGTTGACGGTGAGTTTGTCGCTTATAACGCTTATTTGTTCAAGAAAATTACGCTGTTCTATAGCAGTTAGTGAATTGTGTTTGATTTTTGCGTCGATTTCAGTTCCAATTACAAATAATTTGAAGATTAATTTGTCACCTTCTTCCCATTCATGAATCGCTTTCGCTAAAAAAGAAACTTCTTTAAAATGAACAAAAAGCCAAACAAGATCGTCTAAGTCGTCTTTGTGATTTCGTCCAATAAGAAAACCTTGGCGGGCAATTTGGTTGTCGCCTGCTTTCAAAAGTGTTTTTCTGGCTATTCCATCGCCTTGTGGTACACTTAATTCTTCAATATATAATTTCCACTGGTTTTGATCTCCAGTATAAAGGTAAGTGATTAGATGTCGGGCAGCGTCTTTTTGGCCTTTTGAATAATGTGATTCGCCATTAACATAAGCTCTATTGGCAGATAAAATTTTGATTGTAAAGAAATTGATGCAAATTAAAAGAGCACATGTAATGAATACAATTAACAAAAGAACAAAGACATTTGGAAATCGCATTTTTCTTAAAAGCTGAATCTTCTGCATTTTTCTTATTTTGTAGGTTACTAATTTGGTTTTAAACGTCTGATTAACTTGTGATTAATGTTTTTTTCTACGTCGTGAAGTTTTGGGGAACTTATTCTGTATGTGTGATAATTGATAAACAAATGTTAATAAAAAATAAACAATTTCATGATTTTTACCTTCTTCTCAAATTTAAGGAAAAAATATTTCGCTTTAACATTGAAGTTTTTATTTTCTAGTTATTTTGAATTTGTTTTATTTAATTAATTGAAAATCAAATTATTGTGTTTTTGTTAAAGTTTTAGAATCAACTTTTTGTAATTAAAGGAAGTTTGATTTTAATAATCATTTTAGGAATAAATATATTTTTAAAGTAAAGTTTTGTTTAACGATTGGAGTTTTGAAAAGATAAACTCTCGAGGAGTGTAACATCTTTATTTGAAGAAAATTGTTTAGAAATGATTTTATATAAAATGTAAGAATAAAATAAAGCTTTATTTTGATTTTTGAGTGTATTGTGAAACAAAAAAACTGCAAGTTTTGCTTGCAGTTTTTTAAAAGTAAAGTTATTTCATAAATTTAGAAAGATTAAAAATATTTTTAATTTAAAGTATTTCAAAAGGTTATGTCTTCAAGGATATGCAAAATGCTATTTCGAATACTTGGCATAAAGTTTTGGAAACATTTGTTTTAAATCGTCGCTGTCTTCGTTCCACTCTTTTCCAGTTGTTATATGATTTTCCTGAAACGGATATGGCATTTTTTGATCAGTTAGTTCTTCAAAGATTACGCCTGGCAAATAACCAAATCCTTCCCAATCAAATTCTTCTATTAAATGTGTTTCGATTTCTGCAAGCGATTCTGGATTCTGAAGGATTTTATAATAAAAATCTTTTCCCTGTGCGATTACCCATTCGCGAAAGTCGCTAAAACTGTCATCGCTGCAACCTCCATGAATAATGTAGATAGCGCCCCAAAGTTCCCACGTATTTGCTAGTCCTCTCAAATTCCGAAAGCTGTTGCCAAATAAAATTAATTCATCTGCTGTAAGTTTTCTAAGTTCATTTGCTAATTCTTCTTGCTGTTCTTCAAAATTGCCTCCAGAGCTGTCTTTGGTTTTTTGAATGATTTTCCAGAATAAATTCTCTTCCATCAGTTCTTCTGAAACTGTATAATCTGTGTTTTTGATAATTTTAGAACATCGGTTTTTTTCTGCATTACCAAAAAATATATCAAATATTCCCATGAGTTTTTGGTATTAGTTATTACTTCACATTTTTAATGAAAAAGCATTTTAAGAATTTACATTAATTACTCCTTTGAAAAATTGAATGCCCCCAAATAAAATAGCGCCCCAAAAGATAAAACCAATATCAGCAAATGTTAAAATGGTTCCTCCGCAAAACCAAAGTGCCCCATAAACCATATCTTTTCTGGCCTTTTCATATTTTGCTTCCTGTATTTCGATTTCTAAATTTTCCACAATTAGGGCGGCAACTTCGCTACTTAATCCCTGTTCTGTAAGTTTGATTTGGGTTTCGTAAGCCGATTTGTTTTCGTTGACAAGCAAGTTTGCTGCGTAACTGTAATGATGATTTGAAACATCCGCTGGTTCAATTTGGGTGGTTTCCATAAGTTAGTTTTTGGTTGGTTATGAATTTTAAAAAAAAAGGACTACTTTTTACGGCTATCATATCCTTTGGCAGAGTTATAATGAAGGCCGAAATTTAATTTGGTTTTCCAAATATAAATAGTTGAAAATTTATATACTTACGGGAAGACGTAAATAAGAAAGTTTTTTCAATAAAAAAAGTGGCAGATTTTAAATTGCCACTTTTTTATTTCACCGATTTATAATCTAATTTATATTTTCATAGTTGATGATCTCTTCAACTCTAAATTTTCCATATAAGCTTTCATGGCTTTTCCAAAATAAGCACTTTCATAGCCTGATTTATAGGTTTTATTTGTTAGTCTGTCTCTTACCAAGAATTGTTTAAATATTATTGTACTGCTTGAAGGTGGCGTATGAAATTGAGAATTGCCTGAATAATGCACTGTTCGCGAAGAACCTTCGTCGTAATCAAAAACATAACGGTATATGGTTTTTTGGTTGTATTTTTCAGATTCTATTTGATCTGCTGTAATAAATTCATATTTACCTAAATATCGTTTTGCCGCACTTTTTAAATATTTGTCGTAGCTAGAACGTTTTTTTAGAACAATTAAAAGAACCTGATTGTCAAATTTCCCAAATTCTGGTGGGATGGCATCAGATTCTTCGGTGAAATGATTTTTTGCATGTCCTTTTGCAATAGCGCCACATGAATTTAAGCTGAATGTAAATGCAAACAAAAAAATTAAGATCAATGATTGGTATAGTTTCATTTGAGCAGGTTTGGTTAAAAGGTTTAAAAGTTAAATCATATTTATAGTTCTCAAATATAAATAGTTGATAGAATAAAAAATTACGGTAAGTCGTAAAAGTTGAAATTTTAAATAAAAAAAGCTGCAAGGTTAATTTGCTGCTTTAATTTTCTCAATATTATAAAATTCTAATTTTTAATTTTCATAAATCTATATCCACAGCCTTCAATACATGATAAATAGGTTGGTGATAAGATCATTTTTCCATCTTCAATATTGTAGTTTTCTATAAATGTTCCATTCGGAGTCATTTTAGTACCAAAATTGGGACATCCAAAAGTCAATGTCAGCAATGAAGCTTCTAATTTATAAGTTCCTGATGTGCATTCCTTAAAACGTGTCGAAGTAAACGAACCATCGTCTTTAAAAGTATAGGTGTAGCCATTTTTTACGCGATTCCAACCTGAATTTGATCCTCCATCTGATGAATAAACATGTACAAGTTGCCAAGTACCTACAATATTAGTGTCTAGTGGTTTGGAGTCATTATCATTATTACAACCTATTTGCAAAAATGCAAAAACTAATAAAATGATTAATTTTTTCATAGTGAAATTTATTATTTAATAATGCTTTTTTACTTAATTCTAACAAAACCACTTCCAATTCCGTCTGGATTATTTTCCGAAATTTCAAGTTTATTTGATTCAGAATTTGTTATTATGCCTCTTATTGTAATATCAAGAGATTCTTGAAGATTCTCGGTAATATTACAACTAATGAATTTTTCCATTTCTCCCGTAAAAATGGATTTCTGCATCGTAATTTCATAGTTGCCGCTAGCAGTTGTTTTTCCGTTTTTAGTTATCGAAAAAGTCTTGTCTTTATTTAAACTTAATTGAATAGAATTTCCTGTAGAGGCTGGCGTACTATGTAAATGAAAAGCAATGCCTCCATCTGTACGAACCCAATTCCATTTTCCGTAAATACCAGATTTTCCTGAGTTCGAATCGCTTTCTGAACTGCAAGAAATTAAGCTGATAGCAAGAATAAAAAATGTAATTATTTTTCTCATAATTTTTCTTTTTTTATAAGATGAATAAAATTTAAATTGGTTGCGTGGCAATTGGTATTATTTTGAAAATAAATTTGTTGCGCATTTTTAATTCAAACTTTTATTCGGTTTCATGCCAATAATGCCCACAGCCATCTTTGCATTCTGTATTCCGTCTTTCGGTGTCTGTTATCTTAAAAATCCAAAGCAATGCGGTTATAGTTTTATTGTTTTCCTCTTCTGGAAGCAAAGCTAATTTTTGAAAAGCAATTTTAGTAGAGAAAGTCTTTAAAAGAGCCACAGGCGTATAAGATGGTTTTAAAGGAATTGTATTTAATGCGTTTTGATAAGCTTCGGTATTGAAATCAATTTTGTCTGGAATAGAATTGATAATGTAATTATGCAAAGTTGTAAATAATGCTTTGAAATTATAATCACTTTCTAGTAAAAGCGCTAAGCCAACATTAAATTCGAGTTTGCCTTGTGCAGTTTTGTTGATTATTTTTTCTAATTTTTTCACTGGGTTTTCTTTTGGTTTAGTTTTCCAAACTCAATTCTCAAGCTATCTTGAGTAAATAAAAGGCGCTTCTTTTAATCAGAAGTTAGTTCATTATTCGAAAATAACATTTGAAGGTCTCTTTGAATTTGAAAATTAGTTTCTGATTCAATGAATTTAATTTAAAGTTGATTTTCAAATGTAAATAATTGAATCAGTAAAAAAGTGCGGAAAACCGTAAAAGCAAATTTTGACGTAAAAAAAGGGCAAGTTAATTTGCAGCTTTTTTATGAAGTTGAAGAAGTAAGTTTATTTGATTTTTGTGAATTTGTCTGCACAGTCTTCAACGCAAAGCAAGCAAGTAGAGGATAAATGCATTTTTCCATTTCTCCTGTATGGGTTGATTTTATCATGGTTATACTTTTTCCATCCAATTCCATTTTCCAACAATGTCTGAATTTTTTGCTTTGTCATCATCAGGACTATAGGAAATAAAAAAAAGAAACTAGTAAAATGGCGATAAATTTTTTCATAGGTTTTTGATTTGCTTATAAGATGAAAAAACAATTAAAGGGTTGTGTTTAGGATTGTAAAGATTCGAAAATAATATGATTACTTTTTTAATAAAAAAAAACCACAAAATTTCATTTGTGGTTTTTCTATTTTGAGAATAATTTACTAGAGAAAAATAATTTGGATTGAATTACGGTGTTATGTTGTAATACATTCTTGGTTGATAATTGTAAGTACTATTTCCGGGATTAAAATTATTTAAAGCGTACCAACCATCATATAAGCTAGACCATCCCCAGTTCATATGAAGTTGTAAAATTACAGCGCCATTACAACCTCCTCGCGTTGGGTCATAGGAATAGACACTTTGCCTCATGTAGCCATCACAAACCCATGCGTGTCCATCTGTATACATATTAATAGAGACTCCATCTTTTTTTCTTCCTCCGGTTAAAATTACAGGTTTTCGTGCATTAATATTTGCAATTACAGTTGAGTAATCGTAATCTGCGTCTGCTGCATTTGAGTAATGGAAACTATCTATAAAAGCTGGAACAATTTTCTCTTCAGACTTTGCACTTGATCCATCACAGCCATAATCCATGTCAACAGCGTTGCCGATGTCAAGCATAAGTCCTGCGGTATTAATTGTTCCATAAGTATTAGGCATGTTTGCCCAGTTATATGTCAAGGGTCTTTGATAGTATTTCATTACTTGTGCCATAGCAGTTGCTACACAGCCAGTGGGCACTCTTCCGGTTGAGTTATTACTGCAGAATTCATCTATTAAATCATTATATCCCCCCCATTGTCCCCAAGTTGTTGTTAATAATGGACCAACTGTTTCAGTCACACCATTCGGACAAGAGGTTGGATCATCTGGTGGTATTTTGCCCGTTAAATTGGCAGTAATAATTTTAGAAGCAACGCTCCATTCCGTCTTATGAATGTCAGTTTGATCTTCATTTTTAATTTTAATATGCTCAATATTTGCGGTTTGTAAAGATAACCACATTTTTAAGCCTTCAGGATATTTTGCCTGATTGTTATCAAAAGTTGAATTTTCAGAATAGGCTAAGACAGGAGTATTTCTGTCATCTGCGGATATTATTGCAAATCCTCCATTTTCATAATTTATGATGTAGAACGCTGCATCCTTTTTTGTGGTAAACATTACAAATACATTATTCGCTTTTTTTATTTTTGATCCCTTGCTAAATTTAGAAGAGATTTTACCGCCTGCCATTAAATTCTCAGCTACTATAATGGCATTTTCCTGAGAAATTAGATGTGAATCTATTTTTGCTTGTATTGGAGTTTCGTTATCGCTTTGACAGGAATTTAAAAATAATAACATACTTGCAAAAACTATATAAATAAGCTTTAACAAAGTTTTTTGGTTTTTTTTCATAATTTTTTTTTTAGATTTAAAATAGCTTTAATAATTCTCAAAATATTTATTGTATGCAAAAAAATTAATTTCTTCCATTATGTAAACTTATTCTTTCTTCAATGCGCTAGTATGTAAAATATTAATTGTTAATTTATTAAGGTAAAAGTATATACTTAAAATGTTATATCATTACGGGAAAACGTAACAAGCCATTTTTATTTAGTATGGAAATTTTAAATCTTATTTTAAGAGTTAAATAATCTAACATTGAACAATCCAATTAAAAAATCAGAAAAAAGTATATCTTTAACCAACCCAAAACCAAAAAAAATGCAAGAACACGACCAAGAAAATGAACATTTTAAAAGAGAACTCGGATTATTAGACGGAACCATGCTTGTAGTTGGTTCTATGATTGGATCTGGAATATTTATCGTAAGTGCCGATATCGCGCGACAAGTTGGATCTGCCGGCTGGCTAACGCTGATTTGGCTGATTTCTGGATTAATTACCATTATCGCAGCCGTAAGCTACGGCGAATTAAGTGCGATGTTTCCAAAAGCAGGAGGACAATATGTTTACCTCAAAGAAGCTTATAATAAATTAATTGCCTTTTTATACGGCTGGAGTTTTTTTGCAGTAATTCAAACCGGAACCATTGCGGCCGTTGGAGTAGCTTTCTCAAAATTTGCAGCTTATATTTATGAGCCATTTAGTGACGAAAATATTCTTTACGAATTGGGTTCGTTTAAATTAAATGCAGCACAGCTAGTATCAATTTTCACGATTATTTTACTGACTTACATTAACAGTCGTGGCGTTAAAAACGGAAAAATTCTGCAAACTGTTTTAACTATAATTAAAATTTTATCATTATTAGGGTTAATCGTTTTTGGATTAACGCTTGCTGCAAAAGCTTCGGTTTGGGATGCCAACTGGGCTGATGCATGGACAACACGAACGTATAATGCCGAAAGCACTTCATGGCTTCCAATTAGCGGAACGGCTTTGATTACCGGAATTTCTGCTGCAATGGTAGGTTCATTGTTTTCAAGCGATGCTTGGAATGGCGTTACTTTTATTGCCGGTGAAATTAAAAATCCAAAACGCAATGTTGGTTTGAGTTTGTTTCTAGGAACTTTTATCGTAACGGTAATTTATGTTTTGACCAATTTGATGTATTTGGCTGTTGTGCCTCTTCAAGAAATTGCAACTGCAAAATCGGATAGAGTAGCAGTTGTGGCTTCGCAATATATTTTTGGAGATATTGGAACTCTAATTATTGCTATTATGATTATGATTTCGACTTTTGCCTGCAACAACGGGCTAATTATGGCTGGTGCAAGAGTTTATTATACAATGGCAAACGATGGTTTGTTCTTCAAAAAAGCAGCTATTTTAAATGAATCAAGCGTTCCAGCATGGGCTTTGTGGGCTCAATGTATTTGGGCTTCGGCGTTATGTTTGACAGGAAAATATGGAGATTTACTAGATTTTGTAATCATTATTGTTTTGATTTTTTACATCTTGACGATCTACGGAATTTTTATTTTAAGAAGAAAAATGCCTGATGTTGAAAGACCTTACAAAGCATTTGGATATCCGTTTTTACCAATGTTGTATATCATAGTTGCAACTGCAATTTGTATTTCATTATTATTTACGAAATTTTCAACTTGTGGTTGGGGGGTATTAATAATGTTGGCAGGTATTCCGGTTTACTATTTAACAAAACCAAAAGAGGAATAAAATTTTGTTTAAGGTTTAAAGTTTCAAGTTTTATACTTTGTCTATAAATTAAAAAGCGTCTTATTTTATTATAAGACGCTTTTTTTATTTTAATTGTTAGTATTCGATAAATCATTGTCTATTCTTTCTGCCGTTGGTCTTAGGAAAATCAGATAAATTAAAATTAGAATTCCGAATAATATAAAATCTGGTTTTAAAATTAAGATTAAAAAAGCGGCACCTTCAAGAACAGCCCAGCGCAGGATCGAAGCTGTTTGATAAATAGGGAATTTTTCCTCAAGTTTTAATTTTGGATTGATTTGTTTCAATTGAGATTTGAATAGAAAACTGCTAAAAACAAACGCTAGAACAGGAATTAAAACATATACTGCGGAAGAAGAATCGATTACCGGAATGCGTAATTTTTCAATCGAAAGGTCGCCTAAAATGTAATAAGCTATAATTGTTCCCGCACAAATGGCAAGATGGATAATTTGGAGCACTTTAATTTTTTCAGACATGATTTGTTTGGTTTTGAAAGTGTTTCGTACATGCAAGTTAGGAATTAATTGTCTGAAAATTAGTATTTCGCTAAATAAGAATTACCATTTTAACCTCCATTTTGATTTTTTTGTTCTTCATAAGATAAAAAAAAGACACTGCAATTAAGCAGTGTCTCTTTGATATAAATAATCTGGAATCTGTTTTATATCTCAACAGCTTCAGCAGATGATTTTATTGTTGAATTAATAATGGACAAAGTAAGTGGGTCAGATTCTCCTGAGAAGAAAGCTTCTAGGATTTCCTGAAATATTGGGTTTGTATTTTCTACCAATGAAAAAAGAGTCATAGACGAACGCAATTTGCGCGCATCTAAATCGCCAAAAATTCCATCAGCTGATTTTCTTTTGAAAGTCAATAAAAGTTCTGAAATTTCGATTAAGTGTTTTCCCAAAATAGGATGCTCTAAATAAACTGAAGCTTCTTTTAAATCGTTAATGGCATAAAGATTTGCTGTATCACTTTTGCCCAAACCTTTTATTTGCGGAAAAATGAACCACATCCAGTGCGTTTCTTTTTTCCCTTTTCTGATTTCAGAAAGAGCGGTAAGATAAAGTTTATTTTGCGCATCTAAAAAACGCGCTAAATCATTGTTTGAATAAGCCATTATGGTATTGTATTTTAAAAAAGGTTGCAAAAGTAGTAAAAAAGATAGGGTTTGCCTAATAAAAGGTTCATACAGTGTGGGTTTTAACTTTTTAAAGAAGGAATATCCTACTGTTTTTTTAGTCAAAAAAAAGTTTTCTTAATCATTCAATTCTATAAAAATCAAAGTTTTCGATTGGTTCTTCTAAAGGTAAGATTGATCCTTGGCAAAACATCGCGAGCTGTTTTCGGAACTTGATGTTGCCAAAAACTATTAGTCGTTCCAGCCATTAATAAAAAGGAACCGTGATGCAGCGGAATCTCAACCTGCGGAATTTCCTTGCTATATTTATGACGAAGTCTGAACATTCTCGTTTCGCCAAAAGTCACCGAAGCAATAATAGGATTTGGTCCCGAATTATGTTCTTTGTCGCTGTGCCAGCCTACGCCGTCACTTCCATTTCGGTATAAATTTAAGAGAAGGCTGTTAAATTCAACCTGCGTTTCTTTTTCAACGCGGCCTCGAATAGTCAATAAATCATAAGTCCAGTCAGGTCCTTTCAGGTCTGCTCCAGGATTATCTTTGTCTTCATACCAAGAAATCATTCTAGGAACAGTATAGGTTTTGTCATAAATTTCCATTTCATATTCTCTCCATTTGGTTTTGCGAAGAATTCTTTCATAAAAACGATCAGATTCTTCTTTTGTGAAGAAATTATCAATCAAAATCAATTCAGAATCAGGAATGTCAAATACTTTTTTTCCTGCCAAACCTGCGGTAAATAATTCGGTGTCGTTAAATAGTGTCATAACTTAATTTTCTAGATTTTAGCTTAATTCTGAAACGGATTGTTAAAGAATACTTTACCTGGATATTTTTCTGCGAAAGCAAAAATTAAATGCACCATATATTGATTGCTTTTGTATTGTGTGACATAATTTTTTACTTCTAACGGATCATGAATCGAAATATCTGAAGGAATATATCCCATTCCATAAAAATGACCATTTTCAATCCAGATACAGCTTCGTTCGTCTTTTGATCTTCCTTTGTCTATAATCGCAAAAGTGGGTCTGTTATTTAATAAAAAATCAATTGCATTATCGATTTGTTCGTTATGAAATAAGACATCTGGGAGATTTTTGATATCATTATTTTGCGGAAGTTCTCTTTCTTCGGGTCTCGAATATTTGCAGAATCTTTGGTCAATTTTAAATTGTTCAGACAAATCTCTGAGTAAATTTATGGCGTTGTATAAACTATTAAATTCATGAATACAAGTCTGGAACTTGCTTAGTTTTCCAACTGCTAAATATTTATATCCGTTTCTTGCTTCATATTGATAAATACCGAATCTTTCTTCAAAACGTTTTAATGCTCTGTTGTAAGTCGGCCAAAGCTGTTTTATTTCGGTACATTCTAGCAAAAGCGCCATTAATTCGGTAGCACAGACTTCAAAGGAAATTCCGTGAATATCTCTTAAAAAATGTTGCCTTTGCGGATTGATTTTATGACCGCTAAAATGAGAAGCTACGCGTTTTTTTAAGTTGATTGCCTTTCCAACGTAAATCACTTTTTTTACCTCATTATAAAAATAATAGACACCTGGTTTTTCGGGTAAATTATTAAAATCTTCGGGAGGAAGGTTAGGAGGCAAACGCTGATCTTGTGAAGTCATTTTAACCATTTTTGCAATCTCGCCTTCATCGTCGCATTCCAGTAATTGAGAAAATAAGATTGCAGTTGCATCTGCATCTCCACCAGCGCGATGTTGATTTTCTAAAGGTATATTTAGCGAATGGCAAAGTTTTCCTAAGCTGTATGATGCTAATCCCGGTTTGATTTTTCGTGCAGCGCGAACGGTACACAGTTTTCTTGCGGTCCATTTAAATCCCGCTTGTTCCAGTTGATGACGTACAAAAGAATAATCGAAGTTGACATTATGAGCAACGAAAATACGATCAGTAAGCATTTCGAGAACTTTCTCCGAAATGTCATCAAAAATAGGCGCATTAGCCACCATTTCGTTATTAATCCCCGTTAATCCAAAAATAGAAAGTGGAATTTCTTTCTCTGGATTAACAAGCGTTTCGA
Organism: Flavobacterium sp. LHD-80; assembly: GCF_030929605.1. Classification (GTDB taxonomy): domain Bacteria; phylum Bacteroidota; class Bacteroidia; order Flavobacteriales; family Flavobacteriaceae; genus Flavobacterium. Next base: position 21,412 of record NZ_JAVFVS010000012.1, on the reverse strand, counting down.
AGCGATCGATTACATTTTCACCGTCATGAATAATGATGGCGATTTCTGTAATGCGACTGCCACTGGCGTTACCACCTGTGGTTTCGATATCGACTATGGCATATTCCGTATTTTTCATCTTTATATAACGTAAGTTCTTCTTTAGTTATTTTTTAAGTGTTCAGTGTTCAGAATTTAGTGTTCAGTCACAGTGTCTACCTGAACACTAAATTCTGAACACTGAATACTAAAATTTCATCCTATGTCGCGGCAGATTAATTTCATGTTCCGATGGATAAGGTTTTCTGTGCGTAAGGCTTATATCTTCTTTAATTTGATTTTGTGTTCTGTATTGATCTTTTGAATCCATATAACGCGGATCGGGAATAAAAGGCATTTTTGCCATTTTGATAATTGTGATGGTCGGAAAATGATAATCGACTTCGACATTTCCTAACAATAAATAGCAACCTCCGCCCTGAAACGGATATTTCTCTAAACTATCCGGAAAATGAGCGGTATCAAAATAAGTGCCTTCGTGATCGATCCAGGTTCCAAAATACATGGTTCCTTTTTTGGTAGGAACGTGTTTTCTGGAAATTAGATACGCCAGCATTCGGACTTGTTTTTTATGATATTGAACCAAATCTTTTGCCATTATATCGCCACGATGTTTGGTTTGTAAAATGTCAAAAACAGTACAGGAAACAGGAAAACTCAACAATTCGATTTCGTCAAAAGCATCTTCAAAAACTGAACGCTCGAGTGTTGGAAGTTTATATTCTTTAACGGGTTCTTGTATAAGTTTTAAGTTTCTGTTTTCAGGTTTAAAATTGTTTAAAAGCAAACTCGCAATAACCAAAAGCTGATTTTTGGTTTTTCCCGTAAAACGAAAAGCGCCAATGAAAATCAGAGTTTTAACACCTTCAATCCCTACTGGAATTCGGTTTATAAAATCTTCCAAAGAATTAAAATCCCCTTTTTTATTTCGGTCTTCTTCAATTAAATGAGCGATTTTTGATTCCAGACTTTGAATGTGCATAAAACCGAGATAAATATCGGTACCATATAAAGTGGTTTGATATTCGCTTTTATTCACACACGGATTATGAATTGTTCCGCCAGACATTCTTGCTTCGTGTACATACACTTCGGTTCTGTAAAAACCGCCCTGATTGTTGATTACTGCTGTCATAAATTCCACAGGATAATTGACTTTCAAGTACAAACTTTGATAACTCTCAACTGCATAAGAAGCCGAGTGCGCTTTGCAGAAAGAATAGCCCGCAAAAGATTCGATCTGACGGTAAATTTCCTGACTCAAAGTTTCGGGATGCCCTTTTTGAGCACAGCTCGCAAAGAAATTATCTTTTACTTTTTGCAAGGCTTCGAGAGATCTTCCTTTTCCTGACATAGCACGACGAAGAATATCGCCGTCAGGAGCTGGAAGTCCACCGTAATGCTGGGCAATTTTAATTACATCTTCCTGATAAACCATAATGCCGTAAGTTTCGCCAAGATGTTCTTTGAAAACCTCATGAAAATACTCAAACTGAGTTGGATTGTTATGACGAAAAATGTACTCTTTCATCATTCCGGATTGAGCAACGCCGGGACGAATAATAGACGACGCGGCGACAAGAATTTTGTAATTGTCACAATTTAAACGACGCAGTAAACCGCGCATAGCGGGGCTTTCGATATAAAAACAGCCAATAGTATGTCCTTTTGCTAAATAGGAATTGCAAACGGCTTCGTCTTTAGAAATTGAAGTATCGCGAATATTAACTTTTATACCGCGATTTTTTTCAATTAGTTTTACGCTGTCATCAATATGGCCAATACCACGCTGACTTAGAATATCGAATTTCTCGAAACCAATTTCTTCGGCGATGTGCATGTCAAACAATACGATTGGAAATCCTTTTGGAGGCATTTCAAGAGGTGTATAGTTTGTAATTGGTTCTTCAGAAATCAGAATTCCGCAGGCGTGCATACTGCGCTGATTGGGGTATTTTTCGAGCAACATTCCGTATTGCTGAACCAGTTTTACAATCTTATTGGTTTAATGCAAAGCCATAGGATTTTTGGCCAGCATATCCAGTTCTTCTTTCGGAAGACCAAAAACTTTTCCAACTTCTCTGAAGATAGATCGGTATTTAAATTCAACATTTGTACCGCAAAAGGCAACGTGATCTTTACCGTATTTCCCGAAAATATATTCCAGAATTGTGTTGCGTTCCTGCCAGCTCCAGTCAATGTCAAAATCGGGCGGAGTTTTGCGGTTGAGGTTTAAAAAACGTTCAAAATACAAATCGAGTTCAATAGGGCAGATATCGGTAATTCCGAGACAATAAGCAATGATACTGTTGGCACCGCTTCCGCGTCCAATGTGCATAAAACCCTGACTGTTGCTGTATTGAATAATGTCCCAGGTAATTAAAAAATAACCGCTGAATTCTAATTCATCAATTACTTTTAGTTCTTTTTCGACACGTTTTTTTGCTTCCGAATTACCTTTGTCATAACGATTTTGAAAACCTTCCCAAGCTAAATCAGTTAGTTTTTCTAAATCTTCCTGACGACTTTCGGTATAGAATTTTTTATTTCTTGGAATACCAAATTCATATTCAAAACTGCAGGAATCAATGATTTTCTGAGTGTTTTTTATGATTTCAGGATATTTTTCATAAAAAGGCCAAAGAGATCCTTCAGGTTGCATCAAATCTGAAATCTTGCAATGATCAGCTTCTGTGAGTTTGGATAAAATAATATTAGTATCAATTGCCCGAAGAATTTTATGCAGATTGTATTCTGTTTTGGTTCTAAAAGTTACCGGCTGTAACACAACCATCTTTAAGATTTTATTTTTATGTTCCGATGTAAAAAGCCTCGAAACTTCTTCAGGACGAATACCTATAAATTCATTTTGGCGAAGCACTTTCGGAGCATTTTTCAAAGTATAAATCACAAAAACCGATTTGAATTCAGGCGCGATTAAAGGCAAAGTTTCTCCGCTGAAATTATGTTCCGTCAGAAAAACATTCATTTCTGCCAAACCTTCGGCATTTTGTGCCAAACCAATATATCGGAATTGATGATTGCATCGAAATTCCATTCCGACTAAAGGTTTGATTTCTTTTTCCTGACACGCTTTTATGAAATCGTAAATTCCGGTAACGGTATTAATGTCAGTCAATGCCATTGCTTTAATATCATGCAAAACGGCTTCAGCAATCAATTCCTTAAGCGGAATTGTGCCGTAACGTAACGAATGATAAGAATGACAATTGAGATACATTATTTTTTTCGTTTTAAAATTTTGTCTTTGGTATTTGGTTTAAAATGAGCTCCGGCACAACGCATTACGGCATCAAAACCATAACGGCTTTTCATTTTGTCCATGGCTTCGTAAAGTGAAAGCATTTCCTGAGTGTCTTCAAAAAGATCAATTTGATAAGTGCCACGCACGAGTCCGCTGAAGCGAACGCCAATTAAACGCAGACGCATACGACGCTGATACACTTTCTCAAAAAGTTCTATTACATTTTTCGTCAAAATATGATCGGCAGAGGTATAAGCTACTCGACATTGTTTGGTTTCGGTATCAAAATTGGCGTAACGTATTTTGACTGTAACGGTTGAGGTCAGCCATTGTTCCGCACGAAGTTGAAAAGCCAGTTTTTCGACCATTCCTAATAATATTCTTCTCAGTTTGGCAAGATCGATAGTATCTTGAGAAAAAGTAGTTTCGGTCGAAATTGATTTTCTTTCGGTATAAGGTTCAACAGGAGTATGGTCAATTCCGTGGGCTTTTTTCCAAAGTTCCAAACCATTTTTGCCAATCATCTGTTGTAAAACTTCGGCAGGCATTTCGGCCAAAGTCTGGATTTTGCGAACACCAATTCGGGACAAAAGCTGAAAAGTCACAGCGCCAACCATCGGGATTTTCTGAATCGAAAGCGGATTTAAAAAATCTTGTACTTCTTGTTCCGGAATTTGAAGATTCCCAACAGGTTTGCCTTCTCCAGTTGCAATTTTAGAAACGGTTTTGTTGATGGATAATGAAAAACTAATTGGAAGTCCGGTTTCTTTAATCACCTTTTGAGCCAGTTCATTTGTCCATTTATAACTTCCGTGAAATTTGTCCATTCCAGTAATGTCCATATAAAATTCATCGATACTTGCTTTTTCTAAAACAGGCGCTTTTTCCTGAAGAATTTCAGTCACATCATGAGAAAGTTGCGAATATAATTCCATGTCGCCTTTCATCACTTTTGCGTCTGGGCAAAGTTTTAATGCCATACGAATTGGCATCGCAGAACGGACTCCATATTTTCGGGCTTCATACGAACAAGAGGCCACAACGCCACGGTCTCCGCCACCTATAATAAGCGGAATATCATTGAGTTCAGAGTTGGTGCGTCTCTCGCAGGATACAAAAAAGGTATCCAAATCCATATGTACAATTGCCCGTGCCATTTTCCTTTTTGTTTTTGTATGGAACAAAATTAGCACAGGTGATAACAATTTTTTGTATATTTGCTGTTCCAAATTATAACAAATTAATTATGTCCTTATTTTCAGACAACATCAGAGCACTAAGGGTTAAGCATAAAATATCACAAGAAAAATTAGCTGAAAACCTAAGTATTACAAGAGGAAGATACGTGAAATACGAAGACGGAACTTCGGAAGCACCGTATGACATTTTAAAGAAGATTGCATTATATTTTCATATGAGTATCGACTTGATATTATCTGTCGATATACGTAAAATTGATGTGCAAAATTTGATCAAACTAGAAGGAAACCGACTTATTTTGCCCATTCAAGTGGATAGTTTTGGAGAAAATTTTATTGAAATTGTTTCCCAAAAAGCAAAAGCAGGTTATCTTAACGGATATGCTGATCCAGAATATATTGAAAGTTTACAGCAGATTACACTTCCTTTTTTAGGACCAGGAAAACATCGCGGATTTCCCGTTGAAGGCGATTCAATGCCTCCGCACGAAGATGGCTCTATTATTATTGGTCGTTATGTAGAAAAACTGGGAGAGGTGATGGATGGAAAAACCTATATTCTGATTACCAAAAATGAAGGAATGGTTTATAAACGTCTCAATAAAAACAAAAAGAACGCTCTGGTTTTAGAATCAGATAATAGTTTTTACCCAAATTATGAAGTGAAAGCTTCTGATATTTTGGAGATTTGGGAATACGAATGCAACATCGGCCGTTCGGATAAAAAACAAGAAATATCGGAAACTGGAGCAATGAAAGATTTGCTTTTAGAATTGAAACGTGAAGTTCGAGAGATTAAGAATAATACTTCGAATACATAAAAAGAGTTTGCCACGAAGGCGCTAAGACACAAAGTTTTTTTGAATAGCTTTGTGTCTTAGCGCCTTTGTGGCAAAAAAAAACTAAAAAACTTTGGCAAAACTCAACCCATATTGCTGTCCATTATAAAAAGGCATTATCATAGAAGTTGATTTATTTTCAGAAGAAGATTTGAATAGCTTTTTAGTAATATATGGATTAATCCAATACGCAATTTTGGTACTCAAAATCCCAATTCCTGCTCCCGCAGCGACATCTGTCAGCCAATGACGATTATTGTAGATTCTAAAAAGTCCCGTTCCAGTAGCAACGGCATAACCCGCAATTCCGTACCAAATCGATTTGTCTTTATATTCTTGGTATAAAAATTCGGCTCCCATAAATGCAGTTGCGGTGTGTCCAGAAGGGAAGGAGTTGTTCGAACTTCCGTCAGGTCTTTCTACATGTGAAATCGATTTTAATCCTAAAACAGTTGTCGCCATAATCGCATACGATGTAACAAGTATTACAGAACGATCGCGCATATTATTTTTGCCTTTTACTCCAAAAGCATTCAGTGCATAAACAGATACGGCAGGCGCATATTGCGAGAAATCGTCAATGGTAACTTTCTCGTCAATATCCTCGGTAACTTCATCTTTAATTTGATGATTAAAACTCAAAAGCTGATCACTTTCTAAACCAATTACGCCATAACCAATTAAAACCGATGGAATAATTAATTGCTTATAATTGAATTTTAAATTATGAGAAGTACTGTCAATTTTTGTGATCGAATCATTTTGCTGTGCATTCGCAGAAAATAATCCGAATAGAAATACAAGGGAAATCGTTTTGTAAAACATCGTTTGTTTTCGTTATATTTTGCAATAGTAACGAATGTTTGACGTACGTATTTTGGACTTAATTGAACCTTAAGTGAATATTAATTTGTTGTTTTTAAATGAGGTAGTTGAATTAAGATTGGCTAAATTTTATTTTATTCAGATTGCTGATTTTAAGTAAATAAAGTCCCAGCGGGACGATATATTTATAGAAAATTTATTAGACGCGTTTTTTAAGCCCCAGCGGGGGTGAAATATATCGCTCCGGTGGAGCTTATTATCAATGTGAATCAAATTAGCTATAAATATCTTGCTTCTCCGAAGCTCTTTTAATATTTTTTCTTTTAATAATTCACAATTCACAATTCACAATTCACAATTTTTTTAAACCTTCAGCGAAAACCAAAACGTGCTACCCAATCCCAAATTACTCTCAACACCAACATTCCCGTTTTGCGCTTCAATAAATTCTTTGCTTATTGCTAAACCCAATCCAGTTCCAGATTTCTGACTTCCTGGAACCTGAAAATATTTATCAAAAACTTTGTCTTTATATCTTGCATCAATTCCTTTTCCTGTGTCAATCACCTGAAATACAATTTGATTTAATTCTTTTTTAAGTTTGATATGAATGGTACTTTTTTCAGAAGAATATCGAATCGCATTCGACAAATAATTAATCAAAACCCAGCCTGTTTTTTCGCTGTCGGCTTTTACGTCTTGAAGATTTTCATCGGCATCAATAACCAGTTTGATTTGTTTTTGTTCCGCCTGAACTTTTACAGCTTCAACAGCATAATTTACAATTTCATGTGGATTGCTTTTTTCGATATTCAGCTGAATATTCCCCGTTTCTAATTGAGATAAATTAAGCAATTCCCCTGTAATTTTCAACAAGCGCTGACTGTCATCTTTTATGCTTTCAACCAATTGTTTCTGGTCTTCGTTCATTTCGCCCGTTTTTTCGTTTTCAAGCAATTTCAGGCTTAATTTTATAGATGCAATTGGTGTTTTTAATTCGTGTGAAACGGTAGCAATAAAATTGGTTTTGGCAAAATCCAGTTCTTTAAAAAGCGTAATATTTCGCAGAATAATAACATCACCAATATTGATTTCTTTTTCTTCTCCTGTCGGAATTATGGTGATATTCAGAATTTCCTTTTCGAAATAACTTTCTTTTCCGTGCGCGTAAATTTTAAGAGGCTGTTTTTTAGGAGAATCTGAATCTTCTTTTAAAATTAAAGAACGAATCAAATCATTTGACAATGCTAGAGTAGAAGCCGATTTTCCAATAACATCTTCCAGTTTCAAACCAACAATTTTCAACGCTTCATCATTGGCAAACAAAACAATTCCTTCATTATCAAGACCAATAATAGGATCATTCATATTATTGATTAAAGTTTCCAGTCGTTTCTTTTCGAAGAAGAGTTTGTACAAATTACTATCATTATATTCTTGAAGTTTTTGCGCCATCGTATTAAACGATTTGGCCAAATCTCCAAATTCGCTATGACTCGTAAAATGAACACGCTCCGAATAATTTTTATTCGCAATTTCCTTAATACTCAGTGTTAATTCCTTGATTGGATTGGCAATATTATTCGGAAGATTAACCAGCAAATTAAAAGCAATCAAAAAGCATAAACTTCCCACAATGGCAATCCATAGATTAGCATTTTCGGCGGTATGTTTGGCAATATCGCTTTTCTGTTTTATCGCATCCAGATTCAGTTTCATAATAGCAAAAATATCCTGTCTGATTTTTGCTTTTATGGTTTCGTTTGCTCCGTTTTGTTCTAAAAGCGTAAAACTTTTTTCAAGGTTTTCGGTTGCTTCTTTTTCTCCCGGTTCGGTAACATTTTGTGTTTGTTTTTCAAGATATTCTTTGAAAACATGAATCTTGCTATCAGGGCTCGCTTTAATTTCATCCAAAGACAAAATCATATTTCGCGAATATTCCAGCGTATTATAATTTGCTTTCAGAATATTCTCCGTGTCTGCTTTTATCAAAAAAACAGAATAACCGCTCACTAAAGAAAGTATAATGATCATTAAAAATAATAATCCAACTCCCAGATTCAATTTGGTTTTAATTCTCATTTTATAAAACATTTAATTTTTTTTTTGAACCATATAAGTGATATAAGAAAATATTAGAGTTTCTTTTTTTTTAACCGCAAAGACGCGAAGTTTTACGCAAAGTTCGCTAGAGCATGGCGCAAAGTTTTTTTAATCTTTGCGTGCTTTGCGAGACCTTAGCGTCTTTGCGGTTAAAAAAAATCAACGCCTCGAATTTAAATGAACTTATATAACTTATATGGTTTAAAAACTTTTACGACAGGATAACAAGATCAACGTTTGATAAAGACAGTTTATTCAACAAACGTCTAAAAATTGTTGTAGACAAAATTACTTTAAATAAATTCAAATGCGGTTTTCCAATGCAGACAGTTGTAATTTGTTTTTCTTCAACAGTTGCCAAAATCGCATCTGTAATATTACTGTTTTCCAGTTTAATAACTTCTGCGCCTAATTGCACGGCGAGTTTAAAGTTATTAATTAAATGTCTTTGTTTGTCCAAGGCAATTTTATTACTGCTTTCCTGCGGAGTTTCCACATACAAAACATACCACAATCCGTTATAATAACTGGAGAGTCTTGCTGTTTTTCTAATCACAATTTTAGCCGTTTTATCATTACTACTAATGCAGGCCAAAAGCTTCTCATGTCGTAAAGCATGAAGATTCGGAACTTCATTTTCAACTTTTCGAACGACCTGACTCGCTACTTCTTTCAAAGCCAATTCCCGAAGCTGTAAAATCTGTTCCGATTTAAAAAAGTTCGTTAAAGCCGTCTGAATTTTATCCGGAGTATAAATTTTTCCTTCCTTCAAACGCGCAATCAAATCTTCAGATGTTAAGTCGATATTCACAACTTCATCCGCCAATCGCAAAACATTGTCAGGAATTCGTTCCTGAACATCAATATTTGTAATTCGTTTTACATCTTCATTTAAACTCTCAATATGCTGAATATTGACAGCCGAAATCACATTAATTCCCGCTTCCAAAATCTCTAAAACATCCTGCCAGCGTTTTTCATTTTTGCTTCCTTCAACGTTTGTGTGCGCTAATTCATCAACAATAACCACTTCCGGACGAAGATTGATAATTGCTTGAACATCCAATTCTTCCAATTCTTTTCCTTTATAAAAAATGGTCCGTCTCGGAATTATCGGCAAACCCGCTAACAGTTCATGCGTTTCCTTTCGCATATGTGTTTCGATGTAGCCAATTTTCACATCGATTCCATTTTTCAATAACGAATGCGCTTCCTGAAGCATACGAAAAGTCTTTCCCACACCGGCGCTCATTCCAATGTAGATTTTAAACTTTCCCTTTCGTGATTTCTGAATTAAATCGAGAAAGTGCTGTGCGTTATTATTTTCGTTTTCCATAATTTTTGCCACGAAGGCGCTAAGTCACAAAGTTTTTTTTAAAGCCACAGATTACACAGATTAGAAGGATTATTTTTTTTAGCCACGAATTACACAAATTTGCACAAATTTTTATTTAATATAATTCGTGAAAATTTGTGTAATTCGTGGCAAATAAATCAACACAAAGCCATTCAATAATCCCTGTAATCTGTGTAATCTGTGGCAAAACTATTCTAGAAACTAATTGCCAAAGCAGTTGTTACGAATGTATTCGTATCCGTTGGCATATTGTTTTTGGTAAAAATTTCATCTTTACTTGAAAGATTTCTGGCTTCAATTCTAAACATAACATTATCAGTAACTAAGTAATCAAAGTTAGCTGAAAATCCGTAAGTTTTAAAACCATTTGGCGTTTCCGTTGCGATAATTACACCTTTTTCATCACTGTAATATTCTCCTCGTACTGCAAGCTGAATCTTGTCAACTGGTTTGTATTGCAGAATCAAAACGGGCGAAAACCACGTATCATATTTATCACTTCCTTTAGCCGATTGCTGTGATCCAATATCAAAACCAGCTGTAATATTTGTCTTTTCCGTTACCTTAAACTGCCCGTAAAAGTTGTTGAAATAACGCCATTTTTTATCAATATCTGGCTGTTCATTTCCAACATAAGTACTCCAATTCAAAGTAACCCGATCAGATGGTTTATACGTAACCTGAGTTCCAAAAGCAGGCGTTTGATTCCCTTCTACTTTTTCAATTCTCTGCCAGCCATTTAAGTACATACCCGCCAAATACCATTCTCCAGATTCAGAAGTATAACCAATTTTAACTCCCGTTTCATAATAAGGAGAATTCTCAGCCAGAATACTTCGAGTTAAAGTCTGACAATCTTTTCCAATGGCGCTTTCAAAACCAATATGCGAAGGCATGATTCCCGCATCAACCCATAAATTATGGTTTTTCGAAATCTTTAAACCAACATTCGCTTCGTATACATTTTTCAACAAACCTTGTTCGGCAGACATATTATACTCGGCATAAGTTCCCGCCATCAAAGCAAAATTTCCCCGAATATTTTCTTTCGAATAATTCACTTTTGCCATTCCCAAATTCAGGTTCACCTCGTTGCTTTTATTATAACTGTAAAAAAAGTTTGGCCGAGTATGATTTTCCGGTTTTCCGAAATCATAACTATAATAAGCGTCAACATATCCCGAAAATGTCAATGGACTTTTAGATTCTTCTTGTGCGTGTAAATTGCTAAAACCAAAAGCGATTAAAGCAGTAAGTATTATTTTTTTCATTTTTGTGGTATTCTATTATTATTAGTAGATTTTTTAGGAGCTAATCCCGCTATCCGTTTCAATCTTTTCCTGGCTAAAAAAGCCAGAAAAAGGATTTCCACTACTATCGGGGCTAGGGCATTTGGGGTAAAAAGGCGTTTTCGTTTCCTGCAAGGTTTCCAAAACCTTGTAGGTATTTAATTTTAAAGTTTTTGATTCAGCATCTCGTTTTGTCATTTCGACGTAAGGAGAAATCACACTAGAAACTCCGCACAGTTAATCGCCAATCTTTGTCGAATTACGAGTGTGATTTCTCCTTACGTCGAAATGACAAGAATGCGCATAGAAAAACTTAGAATCTCAGTATCTTAGAACTTTAGCATCTTAGCGAAGCTGATCCAAAGCCACATTCAATTCCAAAACATTCACAGTTTCAGGACCAACAACAGCAGTATTAATTTTAGATTCCACCAAAGCTTTTACTTTCGATTCGTCTAATTTTCTTTCTTTAGCAATTCGTTTTACCTGAATCAAAGCCCCTTGCGGAGAAATATTCGGATCTAAACCACTTCCTGAAGCCGTAACCATATCCGACGGAATATCAGATTTTTTCAAGTACGGATGAACCAATAAAAGCGTATCAATTCTTTTTTGAACCAAAGCCAAATAATCAGGATTGCTTGGGCCTTTGTTGCTTCCGGCACTTCCCGAAGCATTATAATCAACCGCCGAAGGTCTTCCCCAGAAATAATTTGACTTATCGAATTTCTGACCAATTTTTTGGTAACCAACCACTTTTCCGTTAACCGAAATCGTTTCTCCTTTTCCTTGATTTGGAGCAATTTGTGCGATTCCATAAATCGCAAGAGGATAAATAACTGCGAACAAGATTAAAGTAGCCACAGTAAGTTTTATTATAGAAAATAGATTTTTCATTTTTTTGAAGATTCTAAGGGACTAAGTTGCTAAGGTTCTAAGTTTTTTTTCAAGAAGCTTAGCAAATCGAAGTCATGTTTTTAATTTAGTTTTTAAAGATTCCTGAATTTTACGATTCTAAGAGAAAAACCTTAGTCTCTTAGAATCTTAGCATCTCAGTACCTTTTTTGAGGTTCTAAGGGACTAAGGTTCTGAGGGACTAAGAAAAAAAACTTAGCACCTTAGCATCTCAGAACCTTAGCACCTTTTTTTTACATAAATAGTGCTACTAACAAATCGATAACTTTTATTCCGATAAATGGAACAATCAATCCACCAAGACCATAAATCAAAAGATTTCTTTTTAAGATCGCACTCGCTCCAATTGGACGATAATCAACCCCTTTTAGCGCAAGCGGAATCAATATCGGAATGATAATCGCATTGAAAATTACAGCCGATAAAATCGCACTTTCAGGACTATGCAAATGCATAATATTCAAACCTTGAAGCGCAGGAATCGCAGTAATAAAAAGAGCAGGAACAATAGCAAAATATTTCGCAACGTCATTTGCAATAGAAAAAGTAGTTAAAGTACCTCGAGTCATTAAAAGCTGTTTTCCAATTTCCACAATCTCGATTAATTTCGTTGGATCATTGTCAAGATCGACCATGTTTCCTGCTTCTTTTGCCGCTTGAGTTCCGCTGTTCATTGCAACGCCGACATTGGCTTGGGCAAGGGCAGGAGCATCATTTGTTCCGTCACCCATCATGGCAACTAATCTTCCTTCAGCCTGTTCTTTTCTGATGTAATTCATTTTATCCTCAGGTTTAGCCTCGGCAATAAAATCATCAACACCAGCAGCTTCGGCAATAAATTTAGCGGTAAGCGGATTATCACCCGTAACCATTACCGTTTTGATTCCCATTCTGCGCAAGCGCTCAAAACGTTCTTTCATTCCGGTTTTAATGATATCCTGAAGTTCGATAACACCTTGAACTTCATTATTTTTGATTACTACTAATGGGGTTCCTCCGTTAGATGAAATAGTAATAACTTGTTGTGCAGTATCTTCTGGAAATACATTTCCAGCTTGTTGTGCAATGTTTTTTGCAGCATCTTGCGCCCCTTTTCTAATATTAGTTCCGTCTTTTAATACGACTCCAGAAGTTCTGGTTTCTGCCGTAAATTTGATAGTATGTGAAATATCAGAAGTAGTCTTTAAGAAACTTGCTTTCGTTTCATTTTTTACATCGATCATTTCACTCAACTCCAAGATACTTTTTCCTTCCGGAGTATCATCTGCAAGCGAACTCAAAACAGCCGATTTCACGAAATCATCAAAAGAAATTCCTTTTGTTGGGTAAAAATTGGTCGCTTTTCTATTTCCAATGGTAATGGTTCCAGTTTTATCCAAAAGCAAAACATCAATATCTCCAGCAGTTTCAACCGCTTTACCTGATTTTGTAATTACGTTAGCTCGTAATGCTCTGTCCATTCCCGCAATACCAATCGCAGAAAGTAGTCCACCAATTGTAGTTGGAATCAAACATACAAACAAAGCAATGAAAGCCGCGATCGTGATGGGAGCGTTGGCATAGTCGGCAAACGGTTTTAGCGTAACGCACACAATCACGAATATTAAAGTAAATGCGGCTAATAAAATGGTTAAGGCAATTTCGTTTGGTGTTTTCTGACGGCTCGCACCTTCAACCAAAGCAATCATTTTATCTAAAAAGCTTTCGCCTGGTTCAGAAGTTACTTTTACTTTTATTTTATCAGATAATACTTTTGTTCCTCCAGTTACAGATGATTTATCTCCGCCAGCTTCCCGAATTACAGGAGCACTTTCTCCGGTAATAGCACTTTCGTCGATTGTTGCCAGGCCTTCGATAATTTCTCCGTCAGCAGCAATTAAATCACCAGCTTCACAAACGAAAATATCGTCTTTTTTCAATGCCGAAGAACTGATATTTTTGATTTCTCCGTTTGGCAGAATCTGTCTTGCAGGAGTTTCTTCTCTTGTTTTTCTTAAACTGTCGGCTTGTGCTTTTCCTCTTGCTTCGGCAATGGCTTCAGCGAAATTGGCAAATAAAAGCGTTGCCAGTAAAATCAAGAACACAATTAGGTTATAAGTAAAACTTCCTTGATCATTTGCACCCATTAATATTGAAATGCAGACAGCAAACATAATGGCTGTTCCAATTTCTACGGTAAACATTACCGGATTTTTGATCATCATTTTTGGATTCAGCTTGACAAAAGACTGCAAGAATGCTTCTTTTACCTGTTTACTTTCAAACAATGATGTGGATTTATTAGTTGTCATTTTTTATGTTATTTTGTTTAACTGATTTTTTTAAAACACATAGAAACATAGATTTTTAACTTTGAGGAAAAGGCGTTTCACTTGCATCAATACACATAGCTATGTGTTAGGAACTAGTTTCTTTTGATTTTTCTTTTTGAGGTAAAGAAAAAACTATGTTTCTATGTGTTTAAAATATTTTCAGCATTGAAAAATGAGTTATTATTTTAAAGTAAAGAATTCCGCTAAAGGTCCAAGTGCCAACGCTGGGAAGAACGATAAAGCGGCGATAATTGCAATAACCGCAAAAGTCATGATTCCGAAAATTGAGGTATCTGTTTTTAAAGTTCCTGCACTCTCTGGAATGTATTTTTTACCTGCCAGTAAACCTGCAATTGCCAATGGCCCAATGATTGGAATAAAACGGCTCAACAGTAATACAATTCCTGTGGTAATATTCCAGAACGGATTATTATCTCCTAAACCTTCAAAACCAGAACCGTTATTGGCAGCACTTGAAGTGTATTCGTACAACATTTCTGAGAATCCGTGATTTCCAGGATTATTTAACCAGCCTGTTGCATTTCCGCTAAACCAATAACCCATTGCGGTATCATGTGCAGCAAAATAAGAAGCTAAAGCAGTTCCGGCCAAGATTAATAATGGATGAAGAATGGCGATAAAAGCTGCAATTTTAACTTCCCGAGCTTCAATTTTCTTCCCTAAAAATTCGGGAGTTCGGCCAACCATTAATCCGGAGATAAATACAGCTAGAATAATAAAAATATAATAGTTCAAAATACCAACACCACATCCGCCGTAAAAGGCATTTACCATCATAGATAATAATTGCATAGCGCCAGAAATAGGCATCGAGCTATCGTGCATACTGTTTACAGAACCTGTAGAAATTACTGTTGTAGCAATACTCCAGAATCCTGACATTGCCGGACCAAACCGAACTTCTTTTCCTTCCATCGCTCCGGTTGCCTGTGCGATACCCATTTTTTCGATGGCTGGATTTCCGTTGATTTCGCTCATAACTGTTGGAACAACCAGAAGTAAAAATCCAACAGTCATTACACCAAATATGATATTTGATAATTTTCTTTTGTTGAGGTAAAATCCAAGAGCAAAAATCATCGCAAACGGAATAATCATTTGTGCCCAAAGCTCAACTCCATTCGTAAAATAAGTTGGATTTTCTAATGGATGCGCTGAATTGGCTCCGAAAAATCCGCCACCGTTTGTACCAATATGTTTAATAGCAATAAAGGCTGCAGCGGGTCCGCGAGAAACTTCTACATGATCACCTTGAAGCGTTGTAATAGCATCTTTGCCTTCAAAAGTCATTGGAGTTCCGCTAAATACTAGCGCAACAGCTACAATTGCTGAAAGCGGTAATAAAATACGAGTACAGCTTTTGATGAAATAATTATAAAAATTACCTAATTTTTCTGTTGTTCTTTCTTTCATTGCCGTGAAAATCATGGCAGCAGCCGCCATTCCGATACCAGCAGAAACAAATTGAAGGAACATCAAGACGATTTGTGAAAGATAAGAAACGCCACTTTCGCCCGAATAATGCTGTAAGTTGCAGTTTACGATAAATGAAATAGCCGTATTAAATGCCAGATCAGGTGTCATTGACGGGTTATTATCTGGATTTAATGGTAAAGATCCCTGAAACAATAAGACAAAAAAGCAAAGAAAGAACCAAACCATATTAATACTTAAAAGTGCTTTTAAGTGTTGTTTCCAGTTCATTTCTTCAGCAGGATTAATACCGCTGATTTTAAAGATAAATTTTTCAATTGGATTGAAAATCGGGTCAAAAAGAGTTTTATCTCCTAAATAAACTTTAGCAATATATTTCCCTAAAGGAATCGCTAAAACAATGGTTAGGATAAAAATACCAATGACGCCTAATAATTCTGTGTTCATAATTTTTATATTTTTTAGTGAAAAGGTGAGAGGTGATTTGTAAAATGAGTTGATGAATAAAATTTGCGTTTACATTTCACTTAAAGCATTTCACTTTTTACATGATTTAAAATTTTTCAGGTTTGATTAATACATATACCAAATACACGAAAACGGCGATTGAAATGATAAATAGTGCAGTCATGATTTAGATTTTTTCAAAAAATTCAACAGAGAGAAAACAAATGGCAAACAGCACGACGGCCAGCCCGAGTAAAAGAAAAGTGATCATAGGAGATTATTTTAGATTTAAGTCCCGATAGCTATCGGGATAGATTTCAGATTTTTTCGATTAAACAATTAAACAGTTAACCGATTAAACTTTTTATACACCAGAAGCATTAACCTGCTTTATATATTCCGCTTTAAGTGTTTGCGGAAATAGATGAGAAATATTGCAGTGGCGCACTTCCATAAAAGAAGAAACTGAGAAAACATACACATTAGAAATGGCATTTTTAGTTTCGATACTTCCTGTAATAAACAAACGTTCGGCAAGAGCAAGGCATTTTTTTGCACGAACGATGTTTCCAGAAATAATAGATTTTTTGGTGATTTCGGCAAAGCGTTCTGCTTGCTTGTAGATTGAGGTTACTTGATTTTTCATTTGGAATGAATTTTAATGTTCTCCTTCCTTATGCCAAAATATGTTCCGAAAAAATCAAGTTATAGCTAAAGTGCTGTCAATAAAAGGAATGTAATTATGTGCCAAAAATTAGGCATAAAAAAAGCCTATCAAAATGATAAGCTTTTATTGAAATGATATGGTTGTTACGTTTCCTGCAAGGTTTTCAAAACCTTGTAGGTATTCTATTTAAGTGTAAAGTTTAAAATTATGTAAAATCTAAACCTACAAGGTTTTGAAAACCTTGCAGGATTACGACTGTATATTATATTCTTCTAGCTTTCTATACAAAGTTGCAATTCCAATTTCTAATAATCGTGCCGTTTCAGCTTTATTACCTTTTGTGTAATTCAAAACTTTATGAATATGCAGTTTCTCAACACTCTGCATTGAGAAAGCCGACATTGGTTTAGAATTATTTTCAGCCTGATGCTGCATTTCATATGGCAGAACATCCGAAGTTAAAGTATCACCATTACTTAAAATAACCGATCTTTCGATGATATTTTTAAGTTCGCGGATATTTCCTGGCCAGGAATAATTTTCTAACTTCTGCAGAAAATCATCTGAGATGTTTAATGTTTTCTTATTCGTTTTTTCAGAAAACTGTTTTACGAAATGATTTGTCAAAACTGCAATATCTTTGATTCTTTCTCGTAAAGACGGAAGCTTAATTTCGAAGATATTCAAACGGAAATACAAATCAGAACGGAAGCGATGTTCATCACTTTCAGTTTTTAAATCACGATTTGTTGCAGCGATTAATCGGAAATTTGATTTTTTTGGAGTGGTGTCACCAACGGGAATATATTCGGAAGTTTCTAAAACACGCAATAATTTCGCTTGAAGATCAATTGGCATTTCACCAATTTCATCAAGAAATAAAGTGCCGCCGTTTGCTTCTTCAATAAAACCCTTTTTATCTTTTACAGCTCCTGTAAAAGCACCTTGTTTATGACCGAAAAGTTCGCTTTCTAAAATTTCTTTTGTGAAAGTACTGCAGTTCAAGGCCACAAAAGATTTCCCCACACGGTTGCTGTTTTCATGAATCGCCTGCGCAAAAACTTCTTTTCCGGTTCCGGTTTCACCAGTTAGTAAAACAGTCGAATCAGTTTTTGCCACTTTTTGAGCAAGATCAATAACCTGTTCAATTCCTTTTGATTTTCCGATTATAGTGCTGAAAGAATATTTATCGTTGATACGTTTTTCAAGCTGTTGTACTTTCTTTTGCAAATGCACTTTTTCAACCGCTTTATAAAGAAGCGGGATAATTTTATCATTATCGTCGCCTTTTACAATATAATCGAAAGCGCCATTTTTCATTGCCTGAACACCATCTGGAATATTTCCAAAAGCGGTTAGCAGGATCACTTCCGTCAACGGAAAACTTCCTTTTATGTTCTGTAGAAAATCAACACCATTTCCGTCCGGCAGTTTTACATCACATAAAACGACATCAATTTCTGTTTGTTCCAGTTTCTTAAAACCTGATTTTAAATCTTTGGCTTCAAAAACTTCAAATCCTTCCGATTTTATAATTCGCGCCAGCAGACTTCTAAGTTTTTCTTCGTCGTCTATAATTAAAATTTTGTGTGTCATTTGCAGATAAGCTAAAACCGAATTGGTGTTTTGATATACAAATTTAGGTTTTAAATCACTTTACTTTTTTAATTCAGCAGAAATTATTTTCAAAAGAGTGATTGGTTTTAAAATAATTTTTTCAAAAAGAAATGTACTTTTAAGCAAAAATTGAACCCATCTCATTTATGTTAAAACGCCATCT
Source organism: Flavobacterium sp. LHD-80 (assembly GCF_030929605.1). Classification (GTDB taxonomy): domain Bacteria; phylum Bacteroidota; class Bacteroidia; order Flavobacteriales; family Flavobacteriaceae; genus Flavobacterium. The sequence continues at coordinate 2,920 of NZ_JAVFVS010000012.1, read as the reverse complement.
TCTAATCGTTATATTATTGTTCGGATATTTTACTTGCTTTTCAAATGAAATAACCGAAATAGATTCTTCAAAATCAAAGACAATTTCATTTAAAATTAAATTAAAGTCGGAAGAAAAAGTCAAAATTAAAGTTGCTCCTTTAAAGTATAACAAACATTTCGCTTACAGTTTTACGCTCGATGATGGATATCGATCAGCTTATTTAACTGCATTTCCATTATTGAAGGGTGGAAAAATCAGCAATCCAGATAAAAATGAATGGAAAATTGATCAAGGCGGAGACGGAACAACTTCAAGTGGACTTTTTTATTCAGACGGATTCGGAAATAATATCCCTTTTAAGTTGGCTTTGGCAATTAATGGAGGTGCAATTCGTGATTTGCCAGCAAACCGTGGGCATCTTTCGTGGCCCGAAATTAAAGAAATGTATAACGCCGGTTGGGATATTTTAAATCATGGTTTTCATCACGCAACAAAACACGGCACAAATTATTTGACAGAAGTAACCGGAAATACAGCTTCAATAAAACAAAATCTTGGTTTTACAATGTCTCATTTTGTAGTTCCGGGCGGAGAAGGTGATGACAAGTATTATTTGGAATATGAAAAAGAGGCACTTAATAACGGACATTTTTCAGTAGCGTCTTATTATGGTGTTGGCCCAATTTTTAAAATTGATTCAAAAATGAATCTCGATAAAATGATTACGGCCAGAACTTTTGTGCAGAGTTCAAAAGATACCATTAGTTTTAAAACAATGGATCGTTATTTGAAAACTTTAGATTCAATTGTAAAACAACCAAATCCAATTTGGTTTAACGAATTTACTCACGGAACAGGAAATACAAATTTGTGGAACTTAAGCATGCGTTTTCCTGATTTCAAATATTATATGGCAGCGCTTGCAGATAAATATGGTGTAAAAGGAAACGATTCAATCTGGATGGCGCCGTGGCAGGAAGTTTACGAATATATTTGGTTAAGAGACCGAGTAAAAATTGATTACAAGCAAAAAGGAAAAGATGTAGAAGTGAAAATTGTAATTCCTGAAATTCCTGAAGCATTTAGATATCGTGAAATTTCATTAGCGATTGACACTTCTTCAAAATTTGAAATAGAATCTGGTAAAGATTTAATTGTAAAAGATGATGGTAAAACAAGCCATAAACTGATTCATCTGAAATTGAAGTGATAAACATTTGTAGCTACAAATATTATAATTCAATTAACATTAGAAAGCAAAGTGCATCAATATAAATGAGTTAATTTTGCACCTTAGTATTATTTTATATGAAAAAACCAATTTCAGTTTCAATATTAGAGCTTGCAATCATTACGCAAGACAGCAACGCATCAGAAACATTTAAAAAAACAAAAGACATCGCGCAATTAGCGGATAAATTAGGATACAAAAGAATCTGGCTTGCAGAACATCATAATATGGCACATGTTGCAAGTACAGCAACTGTAGTTTTAATTGGATATGTCGCAAGTCAGACCGAGAATATTCGCATAGGTTCGGGAGGAATAATGCTTCCAAATCATTCCCCTTTAGTAGTGGCAGAACAATTCGGAACATTAGAAACGCTTTATCCAAACCGAATTGATTTAGGTTTGGGAAGAGCTCCAGGAACAGATCAGCCAACTGCAGAAGCTATTCGAAAAGACTTTTTTGAGCAGGCACAACGTTTTCCGCAAAACGTAAGTAAACTCCAAGAATATTTTTCTTCTGAAAACGCAACAGGAAAAGTGCGCGCATTTCCAGCCGAAGGTCTTAACATTCCAATCTGGATTTTAGGATCTAGTATGGAAAGTGCGGCTTTAGCAGCAGCTTATGGTTTACCTTATGCTTTCGCTGGACATTTTGCGCCAAAACTGATGATTCAGGCATTTGAATTCTATCGCGAAAATTTTCAGCCTTCAGAATATTTACATGAACCCAAAACAATGGCTTGTGTCAATATAATTGCAGCAAACACAAATGAAGAAGCCGAATTATTATCTACAAGTTTGTATCAAATGTTTTTAAACTTAATTAGAAATGATCGTAAAGGTTTGCAACCGCCAGTCTCTTCATTAGATGACATTATGAATGAAGCAGAACGTTATCATGTCAATCAGATGACCGCCGGAACATTTACAGGAAATAAAGAACAATTGATTACAGATTTAAAAAAGTTTATCAACTACGCTAACATTGATGAATTGATGGCGACAAGTCCTATTTTTGATCATGAAGCAAAATTGAAAAGCATTCAAATCACAAAAGAAGTAATAGATAGTTTGAACGAAGCTAAACATATATAGTATACATATATATAAGAGTAGATTTTATTCATACAACCCGACAGGTTTTCAAAACCTGTCGGGTTTGTTTTTTTTATACATAATATAATGTATATGCAGAAAACTATACTATAATATATATAAGAGTAGAAAACTGAATTTAGGATATTAGATTTTTATTTATATGGAGCTATTCCCGCTATGCGCTACAATCTTTTGCTTTTTAAAGAAAAAAGCAAAAGGATTTCCGCTCCTATCGGGGCTATGGTGTAGGTTTCCAGAAAGAAATTCAGCGAAAGAAACATCGATTCGGGAACAAAAACAGAATAAAAGAGGAAAAACTTTGCGCCTCTGCGCCTCTGCGGGACTAAAAACGGCCGAAAAGCAGATTTCAAAGTTTGATTTCTTGGCAGAAAAGAAGGCTGAAGGCTAGAAACTCTGCAAAATCTAAGGGCAAAACAGATTGATAAATGGTAAAAACACGTCTATAAAAGGAAAAATCCTACTTGCGATGAAAAAAAGCGCGCCTGTAAAGAAACGGTTATCAGCGAGTTAAGAAAAAGATGGAAAAAAGATTAAAAAAAGAGGATAAAAAAGCTTGTATAACTGGATAAAGGTGCTACTTTTGCACCCG
>NZ_JAVFVS010000011.1 GCF_030929605.1 Flavobacterium sp. LHD-80 | reverse complement strand
AATTTTTCTCAGTTTGATTCCGTATTCCTTGCCAGTGTTTCAGTGAACGTCTTTCGTTGTTGCGGGTGCAAAAGTAGCACCTTTATCCAGTTATACAAGCTTTTTTATCCTCTTTTTTTAATCTTTTTTCCATCTTTTTCTTAACTCGCTGATAACCGTTTCTTTACAGGCGCGCTTTTTTCGGCCTCTTGTGCGGTTTTTCTGGGTTTTGTTGTAATTTCCTTGTTTTTCGGCGCTTTCAGTATGCCGGTTTTGCAGAGTTTTTATTCTTTGAAGCTTCTTTTTGAACATAAATCAAGATCCGAAGCTTGCTTTCAAAGCGCTTTTCAATCTCGCAGAGGCGCAAAGGCGCAGAGTTTTTCTGCTTTTCGCTCTATTTTCCTCCAAAATCATCTTTATTCCACATCATCTCTTTCTGGAAACCTATACCATAGCCCCGATAGGAGCGGAAATCCTTTTGCTTTTTTCTTTAAAAAGCAAAAGATTGAAGCGCATAGCGGGAATAGCTCCTCATTAAAAAACAAATTCCAGATTATGAAATTCCAAATTCCAATCTAAAAGGGCTTCATCTGAAGTCTTGGGACGCTAAGCTGGACATCTTAATATATGTATTGGCGAATTAGATTCCCTGAAGCGTCAGCTTTGTGCATGAGACGCACTGCTGTGCGCCTCTACGGAAAATTAGAATGTAGATTTACCCTATACACATATATATATGTATAAAAATAAACCCGACAGGTTTTAGAAACCTGTCGGCTTGCGGGAATAAAATTTCTCCATATATATATATAGTATCGTTTCAATACAGATATAATAAAGCAATCTTATACATATATATATTGTATGTATTTTTGTAATCATGTATATTTGCATTCACAAAATTATAAACAATGATCAAGATTACTTTACCCGATGGGTCAATTAGAGAGTTCGCTCAAGGCGTAACTCCAATGGAGGTCGCTAAAAACATTAGCGAAGGTTTTGCAAGAAATGTTATTTCTGCATCTTTTAATGGTACAACTATTGAAACCGAAACTCCATTAACGACCGACGGTAATCTTATTTTATATACTTGGAATGATGCAGAAGGCAAAAAAGCTTTCTGGCATTCGACTTCGCACGTAATGGCACAAGCCCTAGAGGAATTGTACCCAGGAATTAAATTAACTCTTGGGCCTGCAATTGCTAATGGATTTTATTATGACGTGGATTTTGGAGATCAGAAAATCTCTGAAGCTGATTTTAAAAAGATCGAAGATCGTGTTCTTGAGATCTCAAGAGGAAAACACGAATTTAAAATGCGTCCGGTTAGCAAAGCCGATGCATTAGAAATGTATAAAGACAACGTTTACAAGACTGAATTGATTTCAAATCTTGAAGATGGAACTATTACTTTTTGCGACCACTCTACTTTTACTGATTTATGTCGTGGTGGACATATTCCGAATACCGGAATCATCAAAGCTATGAAAGTAATGAGTGTTGCTGGTGCATATTGGAGAGGCGACGAAAAAAACAAACAGTTGACTCGTGTTTACGGAACTTCTTTCCCTAAACAAAAAGACTTGACTGAATATCTTGAACTTCTTGAAGAAGCGAAACGTCGTGATCACCGTAAATTAGGGAAAGAATTAGAATTATTCGCTTTCTCACAAAAAGTTGGTCAAGGTTTACCTTTATGGCTACCAAAAGGCGCTGCATTAAGAGAGCGTTTAGAGCAATTTTTGAAGAGAGCTCAAAAGAAAGCAGGTTACGAACAAGTTGTGAGCCCACATATTGGCCAAAAGGAACTTTATGTTACTTCTGGTCACTATGCTAAATATGGAGCAGACAGTTTTCAGCCAATTCATACTCCTGCAGAAGGTGAAGAATTTTTATTGAAACCAATGAACTGCCCTCACCATTGTGAGATTTATAATGTAAGACCTTGGTCATACAAAGATTTACCTAAGCGCTATGCTGAATTTGGAACTGTATATAGATACGAGCAATCTGGTGAATTACACGGCTTAACTCGTGTTAGAGGGTTTACTCAGGATGATGCACATATTTTCTGTACTCCAGAACAATTGGATGAAGAATTTAAAAAGGTAATTGACCTAGTATTATATGTATTTGGTTCGTTAGGTTTTGAAAACTTTACAGCTCAGATTTCATTGAGAGATCAAGAAAACAGAGAGAAATACATTGGTACTGATGAAAATTGGGAGAAAGCTGAAAACGCCATTATCAACGCCGCAAAAGACAAAGGTTTAAATACTGTTGTTGAATATGGCGAAGCTGCATTTTATGGCCCAAAACTAGATTTCATGGTTAAGGATGCTTTAGGAAGACAATGGCAACTAGGAACAATTCAGGTAGATTACAACTTGCCTGAGCGTTTTGAATTGACATACAAAGGCGCTGATAATGAATTACATCGTCCTGTAATGATTCACAGAGCTCCTTTTGGATCGATGGAACGTTTTATAGCAATTTTACTAGAACACACTGCAGGAAATTTCCCACTTTGGCTAATGCCTGAACAGGCTATAATCTTGTCTTTGAGCGAGAAATACGAAAATTATGCTAAAAAAGTTTTAGATTTGCTAGAAAATCACGAAATTCGCGCCCTAATTGACAACCGAAACGAAACAATTGGCAAGAAAATTAGAGATGCTGAAATGCAAAAAATCCCATTTATGCTGATTGTGGGTGAAGAAGAAGAGAAAAACGATACAATTTCTATTCGTCGTCACGGTCAAGAAGGAAAAGGTAATATTACAGTTTCTATTGAAGAATTTGCTTCGATTGTAAACGAAGAAATAAAAAAGACATTAAAAGTTTTTACAGTTTAACTTAAATTATAAAGTCATAGCAATAAGAAGCAACAGAGGTTTTCAACCTCGCGTAGAAAAAAAAGATGCACACAGAATAAATAACAATATTCGTGGTGTACAAGAAGTAAGACTAGTAGGCGAAAACATCGAACCAGGTGTATTTAAGCTTGCAGAAGCTTTACGCTTAGCAGATCAGTTCGAATTGGATTTGGTTGAAATTTCACCAAATGCTGAACCGCCGGTTTGCAAAATCATGGACTACAAGAAATTTGTTTACGAACAAAAGAAACGTGACAAAGCCTTGAAAGCTAAATCAACGCAGGTTGTAGTAAAAGAAATTCGTTTTGGTCCTCAGACAGATGAGCACGATTATGAATTTAAAAGAAAGAACGCTGAAAAATTCCTTAAAGAAGGAGCTAAATTAAAAGCTTTCGTATTCTTTAAAGGACGTTCTATCATCTACAAAGATCAAGGGCAAATTTTATTATTGCGTTTGGCTACAGATTTAGAAGAACATGGTAAAGTTGAAGCAATGCCAGTTTTGGAAGGAAAGAGAATGATTATGTTCATTGCTCCGAAGAAAAAGAAATAGTGTTCAGTTTACAGTTTTAAGTATTCAGTAAAAAACTTGAAACCTTAAACTTGAAACAACAAAATAAGTAAGTAAGAATAAATTAAAACACTAGGAAAAATGCCTAAAATGAAAACAAAATCTAGCGCTAAGAAACGTTTTAAAGTTACTGGCTCTGGAAAGATTAAAAGAAAGCATGCTTTTAAAAGTCACATCTTGACTAAAAAATCTAAAAAACGTAAATTAGCTTTGACACACTCAGCGCTAGTTCACTCAACAGATATGAAAAGCATCAAACAACAATTAAGAATTATCTAATAATTCTTTAGGTTAAAAAATTATTTATATAACCTTGGAGTATGGCTTTGAAGTTCCTTTGATTCAATTCAGGACGCCTGCTACAAAAACACATTAAAATTATGCCAAGATCGGTAAATTCAGTTGCTAAAAGAGCAAGAAGAAAAAAAATAATGAAGCAAGCCAAAGGTTTCTTTGGAAGACGTAAAAACGTTTGGACAGTTGCTAAGAATGCAGTAGAGAAAGCAATGTGCTACGCTTACCGCGATAGAAAACAAAACAAAAGAAATTTCCGTGCTTTATGGATTCAACGTATCAACGCTGGAGCTAGATTGGAAGGAATGTCTTATTCTCAATTCATGGGGAAAGTTAAAGCTAACGGAATCGAATTGAACCGTAAAGTTCTTGCAGATTTAGCTATGAACCACCCTGAAGCTTTCAAAGCTATTCTTAATAAAGTAAAATAAACGTTTTATAAACTCAATTTAAGATTACTTACTTATCATAGAAAAACCATCCCGCTTAAGCAGGATGGTTTTTTGCTTTTATAAAGTTTCAGATTCTCTCTCATCAAAACAAAATTTAAAAAGTAACTTTGTATAAAATCAAACCAGCCTTATGTACAAACCGCTTTTTGATCATATTGCAAAATTCATCAATCTCGAACCTTCAGATATTGATAAGTTGGAATCATGTTTGGAACTTTCGACGATAAAAAAGAAAGAACATGTACTGACCGAAGGCCAAATCTGCAATACAATTTACTTTGTAGTTAAAGGCTGTGTGAGGCAATATATAATAAATTCTAAAGGTGCTGAACAAACACTGCAATTTGGCATTGAAAACTGGTGGATTACAGACTATTTAAGTTATCACAATCATGTTCCATCAAGCTTTTATTTGCAAGCAGTAGAAAACACAGAAGTTATTGCGATTGACAAAACTGTACTGGAAGCTCTTTTAATTGAAATTCCGAGTTTGGAACGGTACTTTAGAATTGTATCTCAAAAAACGTTTGGCGCCATGCAAATGCGGATTAAATTCTTATTTACAATGTCGGCAGAAGAAAGATACCATCATTTTAACGACAATTTTCCAGAATTTGTTCAACGTGTTCCACAATATATGATTGCATCTTATTTAGATTTTTCAGCTGAATTTATGAGCAAAATCAGAGCGGGAAAAATCTAAATGCATTTCTTGAAGTAGTTCAAGTTTTTTAATGCCGATATAAAGGAACTTTGTATCAAACTTTTAAAACATATCAAAATGAAATCAAGAATTGTTATCCCAACTGTTGCCCCTGAAGCTTATCAAGCTATGTTAGGTTTAGAAAAATACATGGCCACAACTTCATTAACTCCGGTACATAAAGAACTTATTAAAATTCGTGCTTCACAAATAAACGGCTGTGCCTACTGTATTAATATGCACACAGCTGATGCTAGAAAATATGGTGTATCTGAACAGCGAATCTATTTATTAAGCGCATGGAGAGAAGCTGATTTTTATTCTGAAGAAGAAAAAGCAATCCTAGCTTTGACTGAAGAAATAACTTTAATAAGCAATCATGTGTCGGACGAAGTTTATCAAAACGCTGCCCAAATATTTGATGAAAAATATCTAGCTGAAATCATTCTAGCTATTATTACAATTAATGCCTGGAACAGGATTGGAATTGCTACTGGAATGCGAGCTCAATAATTTTATAAAGATAAATTTTACAACAAATAACACGTGTACAGACCCTCCTATTCGAGGGTCTACTTGTATAAGCCTGTAAATGAGATTTCGAATTTTATTTTTTTACTTCAAAAACAAAATACCGTATTTATACGTGGTTGTAAGAAATATAATTTTCTATTTTTGGCGCATGGTTACAAAAAGAATACAATTTTCTTTATCTATTTTTTTGCTTCTTTTGTCCTTTTTTGCTTGTCAAAAGAAAAAAAATAGTGCTGAGAAAATCACAAATGACAAGGACAAAATAGAAAAGATAATACATGCAGCTGATTTGTTTTATAAAAATAAACAGCTAGACAGTGCATTTTATCTTTACAACAAAGCGAGAGCAAATTGCAACCCAAATGAAGATGCCAAAAATTTTGTGTACTGCACATATTATATGGCCGAAATTCAACAAGATCATCAAGACTTCATAGGAAGCACTATAACAGCAACTGAAACATTTCCCTTTTTAAATAAAACAACCAATTCAAACTACATATGGAATATCTATAGTGTTTTAGGAAGAAATTACTATTACACTTATGATTATCAAAATGCTATTCGCTATTATTCAAAAGCATTTATTTTAAAAAGTGACCGAATTAATATACTTGAAGCAAAAAACAATATCGCTGTTATTTATATAAAACTGCACAAATTCAAAAAAGCCCTTCCTATTTTTCTTTCGATATGCAAAGAAGAATTGGTACAAGAAAACCCCGCCTATTATTCAAAAATACTTGATTATGTAGGCTTTTGCTATTACAAACTACAAGATTCTAGAGCATTGTCTTTTTATCAAAAAAGTATTGAAGTAAAATCTAAAGCAAAAGATCAAGATGGTCTGGGGCGAACTTATTATAATCTCGCCGATTATTATGAAAAGGACAATACTACCTTATCGATGAAGTATGCAAAATTAAGTTATGAAAACTACATTTTAGCCGGCAATATTGATGATGGTTTACTTGCTCTGAAATTGATTATAAATAATAGTTCAGATATAGAAACAAAGAAAAACTCACTTATTTACATAAAGTTGCAAGATAGCATTTATGAAGTGAGACAAAGGGCAAAGAATAAATTTGCAAAAATTAAATACGATACCAAAAAAGAAAAAATTGAAAACCTAAAACTAAAGGCACAAAAAATTGAAAATGAACTTCAAATAGAAAAGCAGGAACACAGAAATATCATTTCCTACATTGTCATCTTGTTGGCATTAGGTCTGCTTACCATCATTTACTTTTATTTAACCGTACGAGTAAATCGTCAAAAAATTGAAGCAACTTATCAAAGTGAAACTCGAATTTCTAAAAAACTTCATGACGAATTAGCAAATGATGTGTATCATGCTTTGGCATTTGTTGAAAATAGAAACCTTTCTAGTGATGAAAACAGAAATCATTTGCTAGCAAAACTTGATGATATTTATTCCAGAACCAGAAATATTTCAAAGGAAAACAATCCTATTTTAAGCACTCAAAATTATACAATTCAGCTAAAAGAGATGATTTCTAGATTTAATACATCTAATGTAAATCTGTTATTAAATGGTTTGGACACAATTTCATGGGATAAAGTCGGAAAAATTAAAAAAATATCGGTGTACAGAGCCATACAGGAATTACTTGTAAATATGAAAAAACATAGTGAAGCCAGTGTCGTTGCAATAACTTTTAAAGAAAAAGACAATTCTATCATAATTAATTATACTGATAATGGAAAAGGAATTAATGCAACCAAAATGATTTTAAAAAATGGTTTGCATAATATGGAAAATACAATTCACAAAATGCAAGGTGAAATGGAGATTAATTCCGATTTAGGAAAAGGCTTTAAAGTTCAAATTAAATTCCCGCTATGATTAAGAACTTATTACGCTTTTTTCAAAAAAACTACATTACTTTTTGTTTACCAATCTTTATTATCGTTTTGGTGGCTTGCTTTTTCATGCAATTTTCTGAGGCAAAAGAGCGACGTATACTGCATATCAAAAAAAATCGTTCGGCCGAAATTAAACAAATGCAAAAAAAAGCATTTGATTTTTTCGATTCAGGAAAATATGACAGTGCACTTTTTTATTTTAATAAAACACAATTATTGTGTGTACCAAAAGCAGACTATCCAGATGAGTATGTGGAATCACTAAACTATATGGTAGAAATCCTGCAACGACATGGTAATTATTATGACGCAGAAGCTACACTTATAAAAGGATTTCCTTACTTAGAAAAAACAACCAATATAAAATATGCCGTCAATGCTTATACATTAATGGCCTATAATTACTTGTATACATATGATTACGAAAAGGCATTATATTATCATAAAAAAGCGTTAAAGAAAGCAGTCTCTACATTTAGAAAATCACGAATATTATCTGAAATTGCATTTGTTTACATGCATCAAAAAAAATATCAGGAAGCAATAGATTTGTTAGAGCCAATAGCAAAGTATAAAATTGCTGATAAAATCACTCCTGCTAATACAGATCTTCAGCATGCCGCTTTGTTGTACAATCTAGGTCTTTCCTATTTATATCTTGGAAATCATAAAGAATCAGCATTCAAGTGCTTTGACGAAAGTTTAAAAATAACTCTTAAGATAAATGATGATTATGAACTAATTGGCAATTATCATGCTTTCTATAGATATTATTTAAAATACAACAATCCAGAACTTTAAAAAAGATTCGCAGAAAAAGCTTATCATTCTGCTAAAAAAGCAAAAGCAACAACAAACGAAATTAATATGCTAGCCCAACTTATTGAGGCTGATAATCCTGAAAATTCAAAAAAACATTGGAAGAATTATATTAAAAAAGCTGATAGTCTTACTATAAGCAGGAAAAGAGCAAAAAATCAATTTGCAGATGTTATATATAGTTCAAAAAAAGACAGAGAAGAAAATTTAGAGCTGAAAACTCAAAAAGCAGAAAAAGAATTACAACTAGAAAGACAAAAAAACCGTAATATCATTTTATATATTTCTATCTTATTTATTCTTTCTGCACTACTATTTTTATTTTTCCGCCTTGCTAGAAAAGGCAAAAAAGAGAAAAACGAAGCTATTTATAAAAGTGAGACGAGAATTTCTAAAAAACTAGATGCTGAACTTGCCAACGATTTGTACCAAACTTTGACTCTTGTTAAGAATGGCGATCTAGAACAAAATGAAAACAAAGAACAGCTTTTAAATAATCTGGAAAATATTTATTCAAAAACCAGAAATATTTCAAAGGAGAACAGTTTTATTCTTACTGACGAAAATTATATTTCTGAATTAAAAGAAATGATTTCTGGATACAAAACAGACAAAGTAAACATTTTAATGCAAGGTTTTGATGCTGTACGCTGGAATGAAATTGATAAAAACAAAAAAATCATACTTTATCGTGTACTGCAAGAAGTGTTTTTAAACATGAAAAAACATAGTGAGGCAACACTAGTAAGTACGATTTTCAAAATAAATAAAAAAAATATTATTGTGACATATGCTGATAACGGCATTGGAACAAGGAATCATAACTTTATTTTAAAAAATGGACTTCAAAATGTGGAAAGCCGTATAAAAACTATAAATGGAACTATTACTTTTGATAAAAATTCTGACAATGGGTTTAAATTAAGTTTCACCTTTCCTATTTAAAAATAAATTATATGTTCAAAAAAGTTTTAGTTGCCGAAGATCTAGATAGTATAAGCATTGCAGTAATACAAATACTTGAAGACCTAAAAGTAAATTCAATAGATCATGTAAAATATTGCGATGACGGTTTATTAAAAATCAAAAAAGGACTTGCCGAAAATGAGCCTTATGATTTGCTTATTAGCGATTTATCATTTAAATCTGATCATCGAAAAAATCAGCTTACAACAGGCGAAGATCTTATTGAGGCTGTAAATAAAGTACAGCCAAACTTAAAAAAAATAGTCTTTTCGATAGAAGACAAATCGTACCGAATTAAATCTCTTTTTTATGATTTGGGTATAAATGCCTATGTTTCTAAAGGAAGAAACAGCATGGAAGAATTGAGAAAAGCCATTGAGGGTACTTTTAGAAATGAGGAGCGAATACTATCATCTGATTTATCCTTTAGTTTTAATGACAAATCTTTAATTGAAATTGAATCTTATGATATTTCTATTTTATCGCTTTTAGCAAAAGGTTATATTTTAGAACATATTTCGAATGAATTTAAAGCAATGTCAATAACTCCAAACGGAACCAGCAGCATTGAAAAGCGAATCAATAAATTAAAAATCTATTTTAAAGCCAATAATAATGTTCATTTAATTGCTATTGCAAAAGATTTTGGACTAGTATAAAATTAACATTTTGATTACGGTTTACCGTAAGGAAATGTCTTTTTATACATCTAAATTTGTATTGAATCCTATTAATTAACCCAATGAAACCTAAAAAACGCATTAATTTTATCGCTAAAATTAATACAACTAAAAACAGAATTATCATGAAGACAATGATCCTTTGCATTTTTTTGTCAATAAGCTTTGCCTTTGTTTCAGCAAAAACGGGAGGTTCTGAAATTGAATGGAAAATGGTTTTTATTCCGGCACTACTTGTATTGCAAATCATTATAATTTCGACAGCGCTAAAAAATAGATATAAAAAAAATTAAGACAGCTAAATGTCTAAATTTGCAATGCTTCTTATATTTGAGGTTTTAATTATCGAATGAAAAATATTCTAAGCATTGTTCTTTCTTTTTTTACATTTCTTTCTTTTTCGCAAACAAAAATTCTGTCTTGGAATTTAGAAAATTATGGGAAATCAAAATCTGAAGCCGAAATAAATTATATTGCATCTATAGTTCTTGACTATGATATTATTGCCATTCAAGAAGTTGTCGCTGGTTATGGCGGTGCGCAAGCAATTGCAAAACTTACCAATATCCTAAATCAGAAGGGTTCAAAATGGAATTATGCCGTAAGCGACCCAACGAGTAGCAGTAGCTATAAAGCAGAGCGTTATGCCTTTATATGGAAAACGAGCAAAGTCAAACTGAAAGGCAAACCTTGGTTGGAGAAAAAATACAGTTTAGAAATCTACCGAGAACCCTATTTTGCCACATTTGAAATTGGCAAAAAAAACATCACTCTAAGCAATTTTCACGCAATTACTAAAAATAGAAATCCTGAAACTGAAATCAAATATTTCAAATTTCTTCCTATTGCATATCCTGATTTAAATTTAATTTTTGCTGGAGATTTTAACTGTCCACAGTCCCACACCGTATTTTACCCTTTAAAGAAAATGGGCTACGCCCCTATTTTACAAAATCAAAAGACAACTTTAAAACAAAAATGCAAAAATGATATTTGTTTGGCATCTGAATTTGATAATATCTTTTTTAAGTCAAATAGTTTGAATTACTTAAATTCTGGAATAATTCCGTTCTATAAAAAATTCAATTCACTTCAAGAAGCCCGAAAAGTATCAGATCATCTTCCGATTTGGATGGAATTTTCCTTAAACTAATTATGTTTTAAGTTTTTTCTTTTTAGCTGCAGGAAACAAAACATTGTTTAAAATCAACCGATACCCTGGAGAATTTGGATGTAAATCTAAAACTGTAGGCGGATCTCCCACCTGATGCTGAAAATCTTCTGGATCATGACCTCCAAAAAAGGTAAACATTCCTTTTCCTTTTTCGCCATGAATATATCTTGATTCGCCATTTAACTCGCAAGTTCCCATAATCAAAACATTAGATTTCACTAACGCCGTATCAAAAGAAGTTGTTTGTCCCATAAAACCTTTCACCAGTTGTGTGTGATTTTGACATAACATACTAGGAATTGGGTCCCATTTAGCAGAAAATTCCATTAAAGTAAAATAATCTTTCTCCATCGGAATTTTACGTTTTAAAGTCATATCAATATCTGAGAACTCATAAACTTCTGGTCTTCTTTCTAAAGTAAAATTTTTAAATGCAAAAGAATTGCCATAATCCAATTTCGATTGATAATTTGAGTCGCTTGCGTCACCATCAAACATAGCTTCACAAATATCAACGCCGTCAGCAGCCAAAGCAATATCAAAACTGTCTGTAGCAGAACACATGGCAAACATGAAGCCACCTCCAATTACAAAGTCTCTAATTTTTTTCGCAACTGCTCCTTTTTCTTGAGAAACCTTTGCATAGCCTAACTTCGCTGCTAAAGCTTCCGCATCTTTTTTCTGATCAATATACCATGGCGTATTTTTGTATGCCGCATAAAATTTACCATATTGCCCTGTAAAATCTTCATGGTGCAAATGAAGCCAATCATACAATAAGAGCTGATCACTTAAAACTTCTTCATCATATATAGGTGTAAAAGGAATTTCAGCATAAGTTAAAACCAAAGTCACAGCGTCATCCCAAGGCTGTTTTCCTTTTGGTGTGTAAACCGCAATTTTTGGCGCTTTTTCTAAAATAACCGATTCCATATTTTGAGAAGGACTAGAAATTTCGTTCAAAATCGAAGCTTCTTCACTATCTGACAAAATTTCGAAACTCACACCACGAATTTTACATTCTTTTCTAATTTCCTCGGCATCAGGCAATAAAAAAGAACCGCCTCTGTAATTAAGAAGCCAGCTTGCCTTATAATCTCTGCTTAAACACCAATAAGTTATTCCGTAAGCTTTAAGATGATTCTGCTGTGTCGTTTCGTCCATTGGAAGTAAAATAAACGACGCTTTGGCCGAAAACGAAAGCAGCAATATAAAGATGTAAACTAAACTCTTCTTCATTAAAAAATTATTTTTAGTAAAGATATAAAGGAAGCTTTTAAAAACACTATAGTTTACTTTGTTTTATAACCGAAAGAAAAGTTAAAATAAGAAAAATTGCTTTTTGCATTCTTACAAACAAAAACAGGTAAAAACACCTATTTCGCAAAAGCAAATTCTAACTACATTTGGTAACCCAAATCATTGAGCTATAAATCAATGAAAACAAAAATTATGAAATTCAACGAAAGTAATAACCAACCAAAGGGATTAAATGTACTTCAAAAAGTAGGCATTTGCGTACTTGTTCTTACCATTATTTTGTATTACGTTCTGTCAATACAATTTTTAACAGCCTAAAAAAACTACAGCGTCAAAACTGCAATTTCATTTTGTATCGCGTACACCACTAATCCTGCAATATTTCTTGACTCCGTTTTAAGAAGCAAATTATTGCGATGACCTTCAACAGTTCTCGGACTTAAAAAAAGATGTTCAGCAATTTCAGTAGTTGTTTTTTGCTGACAGATGAGCTGTAATATTTCAATTTCACGAGGAGAAAGAAATCCAGTTTCTAAATTCACTTTAGAATTTTTTGAAGAAACAATCGTTTCCTGAATTGTTTTTAGCACATCCTCACTATAATAGAAGCCTTTTTTTGCTACTTCATTAATAGTATGGATTAAATCTTTTGGAGTAGTATTTTTTATAAGATAAGCCACGGCACCAATCTGAATCATATTGGCAATAAATGATTTTGAGTCGTAGCTGGTAAGAGCAATTATTTTAATATCTGGATGTGATTTGCGAATAATTTTAGTTGCTTCGACACCATTTAGCAATGGCATTTTCAAATCCATTATAATAATATCAGGTTTGATTTCGCTCTTTTCTAAACTGTCAAGAAGTTCTTCGCCGTTTGATGCTTCAAAAATAATTTCGATATTATCTTCTCTCTGCAATAAAAAGGCAATTCCTTTTCGAAATAAAACTTCGTCATCAACTAAAGCAATTTTAATAGCAGCATTCATTTTTTATTCTGTTTTTGGTCGTTTGGTTTGCCGAATTTACAAAATATGTCTCAAACAATACTCGCAGAAATCTAGAATGTCGATTTAATTCTACAAAAAACACACGATTTTAACTTAAAAGGTGAAATTTGCAGCGAAACCTTTATTTATTTCTGAAGAAATTTGAATAGTTCCTTTCAAGAAAGAAATACGGCTGTCAATATTTTTCATTCCAAGGCCTTTTTGATTTTCATCACTTTTACTATCAAAACCAATTCCGTTGTCTTCATAATTACAAGTCACAATTCCATTTTCTTCAGAAAAAGAAATTTTGATTTCACTTGCTTTTCCGTGTCGGATTGAATTATTCATAAACTCCTGAAGAATCCTGAAAACATGCAATTGGCGATCAATATCATTATCATCAAAATCGACCGTATTTTTATAATGAACCTTAACCAGTTTACTAGTTTCAAATTCTGCACATAATTCTTGTACACCGGCACTCAATCCAAATTTTTCAAAAACAGGAGGCAACAAATTGTGTGCTATTTTTCGAGAATTCTCTAAAGCTTTAGTCGTAAGGCTTATAATATTACCTGTGATTTCTTTTGTTTCCGCTTCGGTCAAGTTTGAAGCCGATAATAAATGTGTATTCAAAGAAACAATATTCAGCTTAGAACTAATATCGTCGTGCAAATCTTGTGCTATACGTTTTCGTTCTTCTTCTTGAGTTACAATAATAGCATGTAATTGTTCTTTTTGATACTGAATTTCTAGATCTCTTTTTTCTAATTCCTTCTGAGTTATTTTCTTTCGAGAAAAATAAAAAAACAAGATCAAAACAAGACCCATCAATAGGAAAGAAACACAGCTAAAAATTGCAGTTGCAACAATTTCTGATTCTGAGATTGCTTTTGGGCTCATACGTTTTAATTATTATTAAAAAACCTTTGGCACACTATGAAAGAAGCCAAAGGTTTTAAGTTTTTAATCTGTGATTTGTGCTTTTTCTCTTTTAAAATAATTCACCTTCCATTCGTACAAGAAAAACAAATGATAAACTACAACCAAAATTGCGTTTATAGTCCAAGTTATCATGCTAAAATCTTTACTGAATTTTGCCGTCAAGTTTCCTATTAGAAATAAAATTGTACTAGCAAACAGATATAACAAAATTCCCATGTTGATATAATAAAATTCTTTTTTATCATCCAACATATTGTAAAAATGAAATACCGAATATATAATCAATAAAAATGAAGTAATAAAAATTTCATATAAATTGAATTTGAAAAACAAGTCCGATTTTAGTCCATATTGAATCGCCAAGGTCAATAAAACTAATATAAAGCCTATTTTTATAGTTTTCTTTTGAAACTCATCTTTTGTCAAGTTTAAATAAAACAAGCTTAACAGAATAAACTGTCCAATAAAATAAAAATGAGACATAAATAAATTAGGCTCATGCAATTTTAATAAGATGCTGGAAGTAAGCTCAACAACAATAATCAAGAAAAGATAGACAGTAAAAATTTTGTAGCTTTTTCCATTTTTAAAAAAACCTATTGCATACAAAATAAAGTTTAACCCCAAAAGTAAATGTCCAAAATCTATAAGAAATGCACGCATTTAAATTACTGATTCATTGGACTTTCATCATCTCCTGTTGTAGGTGGGCTCGGTTGCGTAAAATCATAAATTCCTGCATCGCCATCTCCATAAGATTTGGCAGAATTGTGATAGCCTGGGATTTGATCTTCATAAATTTTCGTTTCTTCATTGTAAGTTGTTCCAACGAACATTAAAGTTTGAAGACCTTTCTCATTTATACCTATATAAGCTCTGGCTGCATCAATTCCTTGGTCTAAAAGTTTTTCTAAATTAACTTTAGGAATTAAAAATGAATTAACGCGTTTTTTAGCAGTTTCTTCATCAGTTTGTTTTTTCCAACTTGCTACCCAAGTTTGAGCTACTTCTAATGGAATGTTAGTGTCTTTTTCTGGTAATCTTTCAGTTGCCATAATATAAATTTGTTTATTGGTTACAGTTAATTAGCCGATTGTTTAGCAATCGATTGGCTAATCTACTGAATTTTATTAATAAATTTAACATTAAGACATAAAAAAAACCTTATAAAAAGGTTTTTAAATTGTATTTAGAATGGCACATCACTGTCATCATCGTCATCGTTGAGATTGCTTCCAAAAGCTTCATTGGCAGAAGGAAGATTTTTAGTAATGAACGGATTATCGTCATGATTCATTTTTGAAGGCAAATCGTCAAATCCACCGCTAAATTCTTCAAGATTATCAAACTTACCTAAGTGTCCTAAGAATTTCAAACGAATGTTCTCCAAACCACCATTACGGTGTTTGGCTATAATAAACTCAGCTTGACCTGCTGTTGGAGATGCCTCATCATCATCCCACTCTTCAATTTTATAATATTCAGGACGATAAATAAACGATACAATATCGGCATCCTGCTCAATCGCTCCAGATTCACGAAGATCCGAAAGTAAAGGTCGCTTACTAGATCCACGGGTTTCAACAGCACGCGACAACTGAGAAAGTGCAATAACCGGAACGTTAAGCTCTTTTGCCAAAGCTTTTAAGTTTCGAGAAATTGTCGAGATTTCCTGCTCACGGTTTCCTCCTCCTTTTCCGTTTCCTCCCGCAGTCATTAACTGCAAGTAGTCGATAATGATTAATTTAATTCCGTGTTGCGAAGCCAAACGACGGCATTTTGCACGTAAATCAAATATCGAAAGCGAAGGTGTATCATCAATAAATAATGGTGCTTTTTCTAAGTCTTTAACTTTAGTACTTAATTGCTCCCATTCGTGTTTTTCTAATTTTCCTGTTCTTAATTTTTCAGAAGACAATCCTGTTTCCGAAGAAATAAGCCTCGTAATCAACTGAACTGAGGCCATCTCCAGAGAGAAAACCGCAACCGCATGTCCAAACTGAATAGCAACATTTCGTGCCATCGAAAGTACGAAAGCCGTTTTACCCATACCTGGACGAGCCGCAATAATAATCAAATCCGAAGGCTGCCAACCTGAAGTTACCTCATCTAATTTTTCAAAACCAGTTGCGATACCACTCAAACCTTCTTTTCCAGCAATTTCTTCAATACGTTTTTTCGCTTGAAGAACCAAACTCTGCGCAGTTTCAGAACTACGCTTGATATTTCCCTGAGTTACTTCGTATAATTTAGATTCGGCTTTATCTAATAAATCAAAAACATCTGTAGTTTCATCATACGATTCCTCGATAATTTCAGAAGAAATTCTGATCAAACTTCTTTGAATGAATTTTTGCAGAATAATACGCGAGTGAAATTCGATATGCGCAGACGAAGCAATTTTCTGCGTAAGCTGAATCAAATAAAAATCACCACCCGCTACATCTAGCTTTCCATTTTTCTTCAACTGTGTCGAAACAGTCAACAAATCGATTGGCTGTGTTTCGGTAAAAAGCTGTAAAATCGCTTCAAAAATATGTTTGTGTGCGTCTTTGTAAAAAGCATCAGGCTGTAAAATATCAATTACATCATCTACCCCCTTTTTATCAATCATCATCGCTCCAAGAACAGCCTCTTCAAGATCAATTACTTGCGGAGGAAGTTTTCCTTTTTCAAGATTAATAATAGTGGTTTTATCTACCTTTACAGGGTTTACATTTTTGAAATTTTCCATATAGCGAAAGTAGCAAAATTTAAAAAAAATCTGCTATCGAGTTATAACTAGTTTTATGTTTATAAATAAGTTTTTTTGTTGATAACCAAAAAAAAATCCGAAACCGCAGGGCTTCGGATTTTTAATCATATTAAATGAATTTACTCTTTAAACTCCCCCATATTGCTGTATTTGTCCATTCTTTGGGCAATTAAGTCAGCTGTTGATAAGTCTTTCAATTCGTTATATCCTTTGGTAATATATTCCGCTACTGTTTTAAAAGTAGTCTCGCGGTCGTAGTGTGCTCCGCCAAGTGGTTCTGGAATAACATCATCAACTAATTTTTGTTTTTTCATATCAGATGAAGTCAATTTCAAAGCATCGGCAGCACGTTCTTTGTACTCCCAGCTTTTCCATAAAATTGAAGAACAAGATTCTGGAGAAATTACAGAATACCAAGTATTCTCTAACATGAAAACTCTATCTCCAACACCAATTCCTAAAGCTCCTCCTGAAGCACCTTCACCAACAATAATTGTAATGATTGGCACTTGTAAACGAACCATTTCAAAAATGTTTCTTGCGATAGCTTCACCCTGTCCTCTTTCTTCAGCTTCAAGACCTGGGTATGCACCCGGGGTATCAACTAAAGTAAGAACTGGAATTCCGAATTTCTCCGCCATTTTCATTAAACGCAAAGCTTTACGGTATCCTTCTGGATTTGCCATACCAAAATTACGGTACTGACGTGTTTTTGTATTAAAACCTTTTTGCTGACCAACAATCATAAACGACTGACCGTTTATTTTTCCAAGACCACCAACCATCGCTTTATCATCTTTAAAACTTCTATCTCCGTGAAGCTCTAAAAAAGTATCACCGCAAATTGCTCTGATATAATCTAAAGTATAAGGTCTATTTGGGTGCCTTGACAATTGTACACGCTGCCAAGCCGTAAGGTTTTTATATATTTCTTTCTTAGTTTCTACTAATTTTTTGTTGATTTCCTTGCAAGTTGCTGTTACATCAACCTCAGATTCTTTTCCAATTATTACACACTTTTGTAACTGGTCTTCAAGTTCTTTGATTGGAAGCTCAAAATCTAAATATTCCATGGATTTTTGAATTTTGTTTTTAAATCGAACCGCAAATATAAAAATATTATATCATTGGCATAGTTAATTGTTAGTAAAGTATCAAAATGTGAATTAAAAGATAAGTAAACTATTACACTTCTTTCTTGTTTTTATAATGTTTAAAAACGCCATTTAAAATAACAGTAATGATGATTATGACGGCACCAATATAAAATTCGGTGCTCATTTTTTCTTTTCCGCCAAGAATAAAATAAGCTAGCATAATTCCGTAAACTGGCTCTAAATTAGTGGTTAACATTACGGTATAAGGAGTTAATCGTTGCATAACTTTTACAGATGCTGTAAAAGCATAAGCCGTGCAAATCGAAGCCAAAACAAGCAATAAAATCCAATTATTTAACGATAATGTAAAAAAATCGGCGGTAAATTTTCCTTGAAATAAAAAATAAATGGTGATGAAAAAAACTCCGGCACCAAATTCATAAAATGTAATAACTGAAGGTTCGTGATCTGCGATTAATTTCCCGTTCAATAAAGTAAACACAACGCCCAGAATTATCGCTGCCAAAGCATAATAAACACCTGTAAGATATTTAATTTCGACCTGCAATATTAATCCAAGTCCAGCGATAATAATCAATCCGAAGAAAACTTCGTAAAACAAAATTTTTCGTCCGTAAAAAAGCGGTTCTAATAAAGAGGCAAAAAATGCACCTAAAGAAAATATTGAAAGCGTGATGGAAACATTGGAGACATGAATCGCTTTAAAAAAGAAAATCCAATGCAGGGCAATCAGCAAACCAACAAAAATCAGTTTAAAAAGTTCTTTTATTGGAACTTGAAAAGATTGTTTTTTATAAATAATAAATGCTCCTAAAAAAATCATGGCAAGAAGCATTCTAAACCAAACTAAATTATCAGCATCAATTGTGATAAGAGCGCCCAAAATGGCTGTAAAACCCCAGATAAAAACAATTAAATGAAGATTTAAATAACTTTTTAAATTATCGTTTCGCATTACGTAGTAAGTAAACTGCTAAAATTCCGAAAACAATATTCGGGAACCAAACAGCTAATAAAGGTGAGAATGTAGATTTTTCGGCAAGGGTTCCAAATATTTTATCAAAGAACACAAATGAGAAAGCAATTGCAATTCCGATTGCCAAATTGGTTCCCATTCCGCCACGACGTTTCATAGACGAAACCGCAACGGCAATAATAGTCAAAATAAAGGCCGAAACTGGTACACTATATTTTTTATAAAGTACAACCAAATAAGTATTGATATTTCCTGAACCTCTTTTTCTTTCTTTTTCAATAAAATCGATCAGTTTTCCAAGTGAAAGTGTTTCGGCAATGTAAACAACCGGTGTTAAATCGGCCAATTCAAATTTAAACTTAACCTCTTTTTCAGGAACTTTTTCAATTATATCATTCAGTTCACCAACCGTTCTTTTAGTATAATCATACAAAACGTATATTCTCTTTTTAGGATCCCATTTAATTCGGCTTGCCGAAATTTTGTACGTCATTTTTTCCTTTTCAAAATGCTCCAAGGTAAAATTAAACGCTGTTTTTGACTCTTCGTTAAAACTGTTTACAAAAATAAAATCGTGATCATTAATTTGGCGGTACACATTCGTATTTTCGCCACGCATTAATTCCTTTCCATTTCCTTTTAAATAGGTATATCTGAAGTTATTGAAACCTTCACTTGCTGCCGGAACAATAAAAAATCCCATTAAAAGCACAAAAACCGAAACGATGGAAGCGCCAATAATATAAGGTCTTAAAAAACGTGTAAATGAAATTCCAGAACTTAAAATGGCAATAATCTCTGTATTATTAGCCAATTTTGAAGTAAACCAAATTACCGACAAAAACAAAAATATCGGAAAAAGAGAATTCGCAAAATAAATAGTAAAGTTGTAGTAATAGAGCGCAATATCCATAAACGGAATCTTGTTCTCCAACATTTTGTTCACCTTTTCAGAAACGTCAATTACAATCCCAATCGGAATAAATAACAAGATCATCACCGAAAAAGTGGCTAAATATCTTTTTAAAATATACTTATCTATTATTGTCAGCATATATCTTTTGTTTGTTTTGTTTCAAGTTTCAGGTTTCAAGTTCTGCAGAGAACGTGAAACCTGAAACCTAAAACTTGAAACTTTTTATTTAAAGTCTTTGGCTCATATTTTTAACCATCATTTCTTTCCATGGTCTAAAATCTCCTGCTAAGATATGTTTTCTCGCTTCACGAACCAACCACATATAGAAACCAAGATTATGAATGGTTGCAATTTGTTTTCCTAAATATTCGTTGGCTGCAAACAAGTGACGTAAATAAGCTTTTGTATATTCTGTATCCACAAAAGTGTGGCCCATTTCATCAATTGGAGAAAAATCAGCTTCCCATTTTTTATTTTTGATGTTGATGGTTCCATTTGCAGTAAACAACATTCCGTTTCTAGCATTACGCGTTGGCATAACACAGTCGAACATATCAATTCCTAACGCAATATTTTCTAAAATATTAATTGGAGTTCCAACACCCATTAAATAACGAGGTTTATCTTCTGGAAGAATTTCACAAACTACTTCTGTCATTGCGTACATTTCTTCAGCTGGTTCACCTACAGAAAGTCCACCAATTGCATTTCCTTGCTGTCCAGCATTTGCAATATATTCTGCTGATTGACGACGCAAATCTTTATACGTACTTCCTTGAACAATCGGGAAAAATGTTTGTTCGTAACCGTATTTATAAGGGACTTTATCTAAATGATTGATACAACGATCCAACCAACGGTGTGTCATGTGCATTGATCTTTGCGCATATCTATAATCGCAAGGATAAGGCGTACACTCGTCAAAAGCCATAATAATATCGGCCCCAATTGTACGTTGAATTTCCATTACATTTTCCGGCGTAAAAAAGTGATATGAACCATCAATATGCGATTTGAACTTCACTCCCTCTTCCTTAATTTTTCTATTATTCGAAAGAGAATATACTTGATATCCTCCAGAATCAGTCAAAATATTACGATCCCAGTTCATGAATTTATGCAATCCACCTGCTTTTTCCAGAATCTCAGTCTGCGGACGCAAATATAAATGGTACGTATTTCCAAGAATAATATCCGGATTAATTTCTTCTTTCAATTCACGCTGATGCACTCCTTTTACAGAAGCAACCGTTCCAACAGGCATAAAAATAGGCGTTTCAATTACGCCGTGATCTGTAGTAATACTACCCGCTCTAGCTTTAGATTGCGGATCTTTTTGTAATAAATCAAACTTCATCTGTTTCTTTTTTCAGTCGGCAAAGATAAGCTAATTTCAGGGAAAACTAATTAATTAGCTAATTAGAAAATTTGTCAATTAGATAATTGTTCTCATCAACTTAAAAACTGATGTTTTATAAAAACTTTAAACGTGAAACTAAAATTATTTTGGGCGTTCCCTTCGGTCGGGCTATCCGCTATATCTTTTGCTCCAGAAAATATTGTTGTTAATTAAGACATGACAGTTGTCACAAAAGGATGCCGCTTCTATCCCTAACGCAAAAAAAAAGATGTGACAGCTTCATAAGAAATTTTTAAATTTGAATAAATCTGTAATTGTCAGGCTGAGCGAAGTCGAAGCCCCGCAAAGAAGATTCTTTACAATACATAAATAAAATCCGTTTAAATCTGCGAAATCCGCGTGCCATTTACGCAATACCGAAAAAAAATAAAATAAAATGAACTTAGCTCAAAAACTCGGATATCCTGAAAACACCAAACTATTAATCATTCATGCCGATGATGCAGGATTATCACATTCAGAAAATCAGGCCACTATAAAAGCACTCCAAAATGGATCTGTAAACTCCTATAGTATAATGGTACCTTGTCCGTGGTTTTTTGAAATGGCAACATTCGCCAAAGAAAATCCAAATTACGATTGCGGAGTTCATTTGACTTTGACATGCGAATGGGAAAATTATAAATTCGGGCCAGTTCTTCCTGTATCTGAAGTTCCCAGTTTAGTTGATCAAAATGGTTATTTCTATAAAACCAGACAAGATTTCAAAAACAACGCAAAACTTTCTGAAATAAAAAAAGAACTTACGGCTCAAATCGAAAGAGCTTTGCACTTTGGCATTCAGCCCACACATCTTGACTCACACATGTGCAGTGTTGGTGTAACTCCTGAAATTTTAGAAATTTACAAGGAACTCGGGAAAACATACAATTTGCCTGTTTTTATCAATAAAGGTTTTGTAGAATCTATTACTTTATCTGATGAAAAATATGATTTTGAAAAAATACTTTTAGCTGACAATCTTTTAATTGGATATTATAGCGATTTTCAAAAAGGAGAACTCAGAAAGTCTTACGAAAAAGCATTAGATAGTGCAATTCCAGGACTGAATGTTTTCTTGCTTCATCCCGCTTTTGATGATTTTGAAATGCAAGGAATCACCGTAAATCATCCTAATTTTGGTTCAGAATGGCGTCAAATTGACTTTGACTTTTTTACAAGTCAAGAATGTGAAACAAAACTGAAAGAAAATAATATCCAGCTAGTTACTTGGAAAGAGATTGGTACAATTAGATAATTTGGTAATTAGAAAATGAGATAATTCCCTTTTTAATGTGAATGCTATAAGATCCTGATTTTAAAAATGTAAGAACTGCAATCATAGATTTCATAACTTTATAAAACATTTTAAATTTTTACGTTATGATAAGCTCAGAAGATAAAAACACAGCAAATGAAGATCAAATCGAAAGAAATCTAGAAAATTTAGATTATCCGGCAAGCGAAGACATTTTCAATCAAGAAGACAAGTTAGAAGATATCGATCCTGACGAAATCTCAAACGAAAAAACCATCGATCAAAACAATCACGAATGGAAGCAAAACAGTGATAAACTCGGAGAAGATCTTGACGTTCCCGGCGCAGAACTCGATGATCATCAGGAAGAAATAGGATCAGAAGACGAAGAAAACAACTTCTACAGCGAAAGCGATACAAATTAATTACCATATCATTTTTTTTTTGCAGCTAATTTTTACAGATTAAGTGTATTTAATACATTTAAAAATCATTTGATCTGTATGTAACTTTATGCGTAATTATCAAAATCTCGATTTTTCTTGAAATCTGATAAAAAAAGAGCAAAAAAATTTAACAATTGGAGCAAACTAAAGCAGAAAATCATTTGTCTCCCCGCAAAATAACAATTACTTTTGCTTCAGTTTAAAATTTTACATATAAAATGAAGCCTAACACACAACAATTAAGCGATTTAACGATCCAAGTAAGAAGAGACATTCTTAGAATGGTACATGCTGTAAACTCTGGACACCCAGGTGGTTCATTAGGTTGTACTGAATTTTTGGTAACACTATATCAAAATATTATGGACCGCAAAGAAGGTTTTGATATGGATGGAATTGGAGAAGATTTATTTTTCCTTTCAAACGGACATATCTCTCCAGTATTTTACAGCGTATTAGCACGCAGCGGTTATTTTCCAATTTCAGAACTTGCTACTTTTAGATTATTAGATTCACGTTTACAAGGTCACCCAACAACTCACGAAGGGTTACCTGGAGTTCGTATTGCATCTGGTTCATTAGGACAAGGTTTATCTGTAGCTCTTGGAGCGGCGCAAGCTAAAAAATTAAACAAAGACAATCATATTGTTTATACTTTACACGGAGACGGAGAGTTGCAAGAAGGTCAAAACTGGGAAGCAATTATGTATGCTTCTGCTAAAAAAGTAGACAATATTATTGCTACAATCGATGTTAACGGAAAACAAATTGACGGAACTACTGATGAAGTTTTACCAATGGGAAGCCTTCGTGCTAAATTCGAAGCTTTTGACTGGGATGTTTTAGAAATTAAAGAAGGAAACAGCATTGACGCAATTCTTGCTGGTTTAACTGATGCTAAAACAAGAACAGGAAAAGGTAAGCCAGTTTGTATTTTATTATACACTGAAATGGGTAACGGAGTAGACTTTATGATGCACACACATGCTTGGCATGGTAAAGCGCCTAACAACGATCAGTTGGCAGCCGCTTTAGCTCAAAACTATTCTGCAGATCAAATCGATTATTAAAAAAGCTTTAAGCTATAAGCAGTAAGCCATAAGCTTATTGCCTAAAGCCTATTGCCTAAAGCAAAAAAACAAAAATGAAAAAATACGAAAATACAGGAAGTAAAGACACTCGTTCAGGTTTTGGAGCGGGAATGACTGAACTAGGTCAAAAAAACGAAAATGTTGTAGCATTATGTGCAGATTTAATTGGATCATTGAAATTTGATGAATTCAAAAAAAATCACCCAGAGCGTTTTTTCCAAATTGGAATCGCTGAAGCTAACATGATCGGAATCGCAGCTGGTTTAACAATTGGAGGAAAAATTCCATTTACAGGAACTTTCGCTAACTTCTCTACAGGAAGAGTTTACGATCAAATTCGTCAATCTGTTGCTTATTCAGACAAAAATGTAAAAATCTGTGCTTCTCACGCTGGTTTAACTCTAGGAGAAGATGGTGCAACTCACCAAATTCTAGAAGATATTGGATTAATGAAAATGTTGCCAGGAATGACTGTAATCAACACTTGTGATTACAACCAAACTAAAGCGGCTACAATTGCATTAGCAGATCACCATGGTCCTGCTTACTTGCGTTTTGGACGTCCAGTTGTGGCAAACTTCACTCCTGCTGACGAACCATTCGTAATTGGAAAAGCAATTTTACTAAACGAAGGAACAGATGTAACTATCATTGCAACTGGTCACTTAGTTTGGGAAGCTCTTATCGCTGCTGAAGCTTTAGAAGCAAAAGGAATTTCTGCTGAAGTAATCAACATTCATACGATTAAACCTCTTGATGAAGAAGCAATTTTAAAATCTGTAGCTAAAACAAGATGTGTAGTTACTGCAGAAGAGCACAATTACCTTGGAGGTCTTGGAGAAAGCGTTTCAGGTGTATTAGCTTTAAACAATCCAACTCCACAGGAATTTGTAGCGGTAAAAGATAGTTTTGGCGAATCTGGAACTCCAGAGCAATTAATGGAAAAATACAAATTAAACAATCAAGCGATTGTTGAAGCTGTAGAAAGAGTTATCAAAAGAAAATAATTTTTACTTTTCTTACTTTATAAAAAAAAACCTCGAAATTCAATTTCGAGGTTTTTTTTGTGTTTCTATTTTATTGCAATATTATTTTACACTGTGATGATTTTTATCAACATGTATTCTTAATCTTCCTGGAGAAGTATAATCGCCTCCAAAAGCAGGAATACCGTATGTTTCAGTTTCGTCTACATTTGGCGTGCTAGGATTATCCGGAATTGGATCAAAAGGATAATATTTGCTTATACCAGTAACTGGTGCATCAGTAGGTTTTGTAGTTTCAAATCGAGTAGTATAACCATCTCCATCATCATCAACATCTAAGAAATCTGCAATACCATCTCC
This sequence comes from Flavobacterium sp. LHD-80, assembly GCF_030929605.1. Classification (GTDB taxonomy): domain Bacteria; phylum Bacteroidota; class Bacteroidia; order Flavobacteriales; family Flavobacteriaceae; genus Flavobacterium. The sequence goes on along the minus strand of NZ_JAVFVS010000011.1, from coordinate 436,154 downwards.
ATCTGTATCATCAACCATCCATGCTGGAGGATTTGGATATCGCACTTTATCTCTTAAATCATAAAGATAACCAATACCATTATTATTATCCGCTTTATTAACATCTTCAAAATAATCAGGAATACCATCTGGATCTGCAGTCACAGTAGTTCCATTAATTCTAATATCATGATCCAATCTTAAAAGACCAAATAATTTAAAACTAAAAACTATAGGCGTATAGGCAGGTATTTTATCTTGTGCCGACGCAAAGTAACCAAGTCCTGACGGTAAAAACATTACACCAGCTCCAAAATTATCATACGTTATTTCGCCATTTGCGGCGGTAGTAGAAGTTCCTGTTCTAAACTGAGGGAAAATCTCACCCCAACCATCAATTACTGCTCCTTGCGTGTATACAAATAAATCAAAGGCAGTTCCATAACCATATGAAGTATCAAAAACAGTTCCGTCTAACAAAGTACCTTTATATGATGCATAAATCTTATCTGTATTTGTTGGAGCTTCACCAGTTCCTTTTCTTAATTCTAAATAGTAAACTTCATAATTAACATCATGATTGTAGACTTTTCTAATTTTCAAAGGATATGTTTTTTGATCCCAAATTGAAGCTTGCGTACCTCCAGAAGGAATTTTCTCAATTACAACATCATAGTTAGCGTTAACTTCCTTAATATAATTAGTCTTTAAATATTTTATTATAGAGTCATTATCTTTCAAATATTGCTCTTTATAATCTCGAAGTTCAACGACAGTTTCATCATCATCACCCTTGTTACAAGAAACCATAGCGATACCCGCGAGTAATAAAATAAAATAATATTTAAATTTATTCATTATTGTTAATTTTTTAGGTGCGCAAGATACAATATTGATTTATTTTTGTAAAGAATTTAACTTGGATTTTAGAAAAATTATGAGAATAGATAAATACTTATGGTGCGTGCGTTATTACAAAACCAGAAACATGGTTACAGAAGCTTGCAAAAAAAACCATATTACAGTAAATGGGCAGGTTGCCAAACCCTCTAAAGAAGTTTTTCCTACTGATAAAATTACCTTTAGAAAAGATCAGATCACTCAAATTATTACGGTTCTTGACATTCCGGAAAGCCGTGTAGGTGCAAAACTTGTCGATATTTACCGCAAAAACGAAACTCCACCTGAAGCTTATGCGCATTTAGAGCTATTAAAACTATCAAAAGAGCATTACCGAAAAAGCGGAACAGGAAGACCAACAAAAAAAGATAGAAGAGATATTGACGAGTATGGAAACGAAATTTTTGATGAAGAAGAGGATTTATAAATATCAAAATTCAATTTCAATGTCAATATTCAATTTCAAAAAAATCTAAAATCTAAAATTCTAATCGTATTTTAGCAAAAAAATAAAGTCATGAGCAAAAACATCATCTTAACCAATCAGGAAATCGAACACAAAATCAAACGTATCGCTTATCAAATTTACGAGACATTTGTTGATGAAGAAGAAGTTGTGATTGCCGGAATCGCTACAAACGGATCTGTTTTTGCACAAAAAATTGCTAACGCACTAAGCAATATTTCAACTTTAAAAGTTTCGACTTGTGAAGTTAAAGTAGACAAACAAAATCCGCAATTGCCAATTCAGACTTCTTTAACCAAAGAAGAGTACCAAAACAAAGGTTTGGTATTAGTTGATGACGTCCTAAATTCAGGCACTACATTAATCTATGCTGTTCGTCATTTCTTAGACGTTCCGCTTAAGAAATTCAAAACAGCAGTACTTGTTGACCGAAATCATAAAAAATACCCTGTAAAAGCCGATTTTAAAGGAATTTCTCTTTCAACATCTTTATTAGAGCATGTTCAAGTTGTTTTTGACGAAAATGGCGACAATTATGCCTTCTTAAGCTAAGATTTTTAAAATATCCTCAACTGTTTCATCGACTGATCTACCATCAACCGACACTTTATGCTGTGCGTGGTTGTAATAAAAACTTCTGTCGAACAAATGTTTTGCGATAAACTCTCTCATTTCTTCCTCCTCCATATTTGCAATCAATGGGCGTTTGCTCTTGTTTTGAGCCAATCTATTGTATAAAGTATCAATTGATGCTTTTAAGTATACCGATACGATATCATCATTTTGAAGTAATAAATGATTATTTGCGTAACATGGTGTTCCGCCACCTAAACCAATAATGTTATTTTCTGAAGATTGAAGCAATTCTAAAAACATTTCGTGTTCTAATTTTCGAAAATAGATCTCTCCATGTTTAGAAAAAATTTCATTTATAGACAAATTTGCTCTTTTTTCAATGCAAGTATCTAAATCCAGAAAGGGAATATTTGTAATTTTTGACAAGTTTTGGGCAATTGTTGACTTTCCGCAACCCATATAACCTAATAACACTATTTTTTTCATATTAATAAAACCTTATAAACTAAGACATTGGGAACTTTTCGTAAAAAAAGACAAATTTATAATAAAAATGCTTGGAAACTTCGAAAATAACTCCTTATATTTGCACCCGCATTCAAGAAACGAATATGACTCGATAGCTCAGTCGGTAGAGCACATCACTTTTAATGATGGGGTCCTGGGTTCGAGCCCCAGTCGGGTCACAAAATTTGTGATTAACAAAATAAGTTTCTTGAAAGCAATGACTCGATAGCTCAGTCGGTAGAGCACATCACTTTTAATGATGGGGTCCTGGGTTCGAGCCCCAGTCGGGTCACAAAAGGTCGAGTATTAATTTACTTGACCTTTTTTCATTTTAGGCCACGTGGAGAAACGGTAGACTTGCCATCTTGAGGGGGTGGTGCTCGTAAGGGCGTGTGGGTTCAAATCCCACCGTGGTCACTAAAAAAAGTAATTCTTATTTTACTGTAAAATAGGCTTTTATAAATTATTACAAAAAAGCACTAAAAAAAGGCTTCAAAACCTAAATAAAGTACTTATATTTGCACCCTCATTGAGAAAAACAATGACTCGATAGCTCAGTCGGTAGAGCACATCACTTTTAATGATGGGGTCCTGGGTTCGAGCCCCAGTCGGGTCACAAAACAAAAAAACCTATTTCATTACGAAATAGGTTTTTTTTATGTTTTTTCTACAAAATGTTTTTGTGTTCAATTTTTTTGATCTGCTCTTTTAATATATCTCCCCAAAATTCCATTTCACCATAAAACGCAACACAATCTTTAAGAGTTTTTAATTTTTCCAGAGTATTCAGAATTTCATTTTCAAAATCAATTTTTAATTCACTTATAAAATCATTTAAATCTGTCTTTTCAGTAATTAAATAGCCTAACCAGCCATCTTCTCTATATTTACCTTTTCTTCTATTTTCACTTAAATAAATCCCCTCTCGAGTGTAAGTGAGAATATCAAAATGTGTTGCTCTCTTCTTATTCGGGTCTTTAATAAATTCAGTTAAAGCAATTCCAATATTAAAACAAAAGCTAAGCTTTTCTTTACTATTCCATTGCGAATTTTGCAGATTGATTATTATGAAAAAATCACCCTTATTTTTCCACCATGTATTCCCACTAGTTTGATAACCAAAATTTTTCAATGTTGGCTTTAAATATATTTTGACAAACTCAGATTGTTTCTCTTTAGCATTCATTTTACAATTCTATTTCTACAATACTCTCCAATCTCAAAAGCATACAAAATGCTACCAATATTTATTTTTGTATTCGACAATACCCTTTTATGATTACGAGTAATATAAACTCCTGTTTTTAATTTAAAAATTATATTACCGTTATCCTTCTTTCCAAAAACTTCAATTTCATTTGTAAACTCTTTCCAAGGAAATGATTTCACTTCGCCCCAACTATAGCGAATCAGATTGTTTTCGGTTCCAATGTAATATCCACCTGATTTAAACAAACCAAAAAAACCAAGCAACCCAACAATAATCCCAGGCGATAAAAAAACACCATATATAATAAAAAAACCTCTCAATGGCGACAAATCATCTGGGCAAACTTCGGTATATGCGCCATCAATCGAAATTGAAGCGCATTCTCCATAAAACAATTCCCAAACAAAACCATAAAAGATTAAACTATTTACTAAGATCCAAACAAAACTAAAACCGAAAACCGAAAGAATATTTCTTAAGGGTTGTTCCTTTTTAGCTTTTACAAAAAATTCTATTTTCTCATTTCCAACTGCTTTTTGCATTACGTCTGGAATAGCAATATTTTCTATCATTCTTTTTTCTAACTCTTATGATCAAAACTCAAAACCTCTTTCAAAACCCATTCTTTATTGATCAAAAGATAGACATGAGTAAATTTTGCTTCGCTGGTAAAAACATCAGGCTTATTTGCTTCTCTCAAATAAAAATCATGAATTCCGGTTTGAACAACTCCATAAAGTTTTCCGTTATCATAAAGAGGATAAACTTCTAAACTTTCAGCTTTTACTTTGCGTATTGGTTTTTGAGAATTTTTAGCACAAATATTCTTTTTCACGTTTTCTAAAAAAGTTTTTTTATTTTGAACCCCTCCTTGATCATGATAAAAAACCAAATCAGGATGAATCGCTTTTTCTAAAAAAGCAATATCACACTGATTAAAACTCTTTTCAAAAAAAATACTATCGTGCTTTTTCAACTGTAAAAATAATTCAGAATCTTTTGCTACCTGCGCAAAACCAAAAACTGAAAAGTTAAGAAAAACCAATACCAGAAACTTTTTCATAATCTATTTATTAGCGTTTACTTTTTTATTTTATTAAATGGGCTTTCACTCCATCATTCGTAATCACAACGGGTTTAATTAATCCGTTTTCATCAAAAAACATCTCTTCGATACAAGTTTCTCTCGAATGTATACTAGTTTCATCAATCGGTCTTCTGTGATAAACAATATAATATCGATCTGAATCTGGAGCTTTAATAATCGAATGATGCCCCGCTCCTTTTGCAATTTTAGGATCTTGTTGCAGCACCTTTCCAATCCTCTTAAAAGGCCCCATTACAGAATCAGCAATTGCATACGCCACGCAATAATCTGGACCGCCCCAATCGCCTTCAGACCACATAAAATAATATTTATTGTTTCTAATAAACACAAATGGTCCTTCGGTATAATTTTCCGGTGTAATCTCCTTAAAAATCGTTTTATCCTTAAACGGAATAAAACCAGTAAAATCAGCTTTTAATTTAGCAATATTGCAATGTCTCCATCCGCCATAAATTAAATAATATTGCCCGTCTTTATCTTTAAAAACAAATTGATCAATTGGCTGTGCTCCATTATAAATTTCACCTACGAGTGGTTTTCCCAAATAATCTTTAAAAGGCCCTTCCGGTTTTGAGGCTACTGCAACTCCAATGCCGCCTATTTCATTTTCATGAACATCATTGGCACCAAAAAACAAAAAATATTTGTTCTTATTTTTAATAATCGACGGCGCCCAAATTGCTCTTTTTGCCCATTTCACAGCCGTTGTATCCAAAATTCTGGCATGCTTTGTCCAATTTACTAAATCTGGAGAAGAAAAAGCATCCAGAAAAACCTGATCGTCAAAAGGAGCCGAAAATGTTGGGTAAACCCAATATGTTTTATCAAAAATAATTCCCTCCGGATCTGCATACCAACCTTTAAAAATGGGATTATTGGTCGTTTTTTCAGGAACTGCATTTTGTGCAATTGTTTTGGAACAGAAAACAATCAGGATACCAAATAAAACTCTATTCATAGTTTTTGATTTTTATTTAAAAGTAAAACAAACATTGTAAAAATGGCTTTTTCAAATGAAAGATTTTTTAATTCTATCATAATCTTCAATGAATTTATAGCATTAAATCCATTTCAAACTATAATTAAACACACATTTTCAATCAGTTACAAGAATAAATATGTTAAAAAACTTGCGTAGCCAAATGACTTCATTTATATTTGTAGCCAAATAACTTCACAATGAATTTAAGAAGAGATGTATTTCAGGCAATAGCCGATCCTACAAGAAGAGCCATTTTACTTTTAGTGACTTCGCATTCGATGACAGCGGGTGCGATTGCGTCAAACTTTGACACGGCACGTCCGACAGTTTCAAAGCATTTAAAGATTCTTACGGAATGTGAATTATTACAGCAAACACAAAACGGCCGAGAAGTCTATTATACCATAAATGCTAAAAAAATGAAACAAATAGCCGATTTTATAGAGCCTTTCCGCCAAATGTGGGATGACAGATTCAACAAACTCGAAGACATCATGAAAAACTACAAACCCGAAAACTAACTGCTATGGAATTAAAAACAAAAATAAATGCTGAAGACAACAAACAAGAGCTCGTAATTACACGCGATTTTGATTTGCCGGTCGAATTGCTTTTTAAAGCTTATATCGAACCCAAAATTGTAGAACAATGGATGGGAACCAAAGTTTTAAAACTTGAAAACAAAAAACATGGCGGTTATCAATTTGAAACCAGTGATGCTAAAGGAAATGTGGTTGTCCAGATGAATGGCGTTATTCATGAATTTGTTCCAAATGAAAAAATTACCAGAACTTTTGAAATGGAAAATTCGCCTTTTGCTGTTCAATTAGAATTTTTAGAATTTAAACCGCTAAATGACAACCGAAGCAAACTTACTATGCAGATCGTCTATAAATCTAACGAACTAAGAGATCAAATGCTTCAATTGCCATTTAAACAAGGCCTCAACATGGCTCATAATCGATTAGAAGAAATTTGTAACAAACTAAAATAAAAAGTATTATGACAAAGAGAAACAAAATTATTTATTGGGTTGCTACGCTTTGGCTGGCATTGGGCATGACAGCAACTGGAATTGTACAATTAATGCAGTCAAAAGACGAAACCCTCAGAATGTCGCATCTAGGTTATCCAATTTATTTACTAACTTTATTAGCCGTTTGGAAAATTCTCGGCGTAATTGCTGTTTTAATTCCCAAATTTCCGTTGTTGAAAGAATGGGCTTATGCTGGTTTTTTCTTTGCAATGTCGGGCGCTATATTTTCACATTTTGCCGCAGGCGATAGTGCAAAAGATTTTTTCGGGCCAGCACTCTTAATTATCCTGACCGCAATCTCTTGGTATTTTAGACCAGCGGAAAGAAAACTCGTTAACGTTTAAACGTATTAAAAATGAATCCGAAAGTTGATTTTTTCTTTGATAAAGCCACAAAATGGCAGGATGAACTGGAAGCAATGCGAACCATTGCTTTAGAATGCCAACTTACTGAAGAATTAAAATGGGGAAATCCTTGTTATATGTACCAAGACAGCAATGTTGTTTTAATTCATGCTTTTAAGGAATATTGCGCTTTTTTATTTTTTAAAGGTGCTTTGATGAAAGATACTGACGGCATTTTGATTCAGCAATCTGAGAACGTTCAGGCGGCGCGTCATATTCGATTTACAAGTCTAAAAGAAATTGTCGATTTAAAACCTATTTTAAAAACCTATATCTATCAGGCAATTGAAATTGAAAAAGCAGGTTTAAAAGTCAATTTGAAAAAAACTTCTGATTTTCCAGTTTCTGAAGAATTTCAAAAGAAATTAAATGAAGATCCTGAATTGAAAAAAGCTTTCGAAGCCTTAACTCCTGGAAGACAAAGAGCCTATTTACTTCATTTTTCTCAACCAAAACAAGCCAAAACACGAGAAGCAAGAGTTGAAAAACACACTCAGAATATTCTTGACGGAAAAGGCTTAAATGATTAATTTTCCATTCTAAAATAAACCAAATCAAAATGACAGCTAACGATATTCTATTGCAATTAAAATCTCTTGGAGATGAAAAAGTGTTTGCCCAAAATAAAAAACGAGGAGCTTCTGAAAATCAGTTTGGCGTTAAAATGGGCGACATTCGGACATTGGCTAAAAAAATCAAAACCAATCACGAATTAGCACTGGAACTTTGGGATACGGAAAATGCTGACGCGAGGTTTTTATCGATATTAACTCTTGATCCAAAAAAACTTTCGAATGAACAAATTGCCAAAATGGTTTCTTCAGAAAAATTCGTTCATATTGCCGATTGGTTTTATTCCTATATAATAAAAGATTATCCGGATCGCGAAACGTTGCGACAAGCTTGGATGCATACATCTGATGTAATGCACGGACGCGCTGCATGGAGTTTAACCAGCGGATGCGTTGCTAGAAATCCAGACATTCTTGATTTGCCTGCTCTGCTTGACCGAATTGAAAACGAAATGCCAACAGCAGCGCCAGAAGTACAATGGACAATGAATAGCACTTTGGCACAAATTGGAATTAAATTCCCTGAATATCGAGCACGCGCTTTGGCCATTGGAGAAAAATTAGGCATTTACAGAGATTATCCAACTTCAAAAGGTTGTACCTCTCCTTTCGCTCCAATTTGGATCAATGAGATGGTACGCCGTCAAGAATAATGATCAAAAAACAACAAAATGAAAAGTAAAATTTCGCAAGAAGAACAAGAACAGCTTATCGGCATTTTGAAAATTCGTTTTGAGAAAAACACAAAACGTCATCAAAATATTGAATGGTCAAATGTCGAAACTAAACTGAATGCTAATCCAGAGAAAATTTGGTCATTGCTTCAAATGGAAAAAACCGATGGCGAACCAGATGTTGTAGGTTATGACAAAAACACCGACGAATATGTATTTTTTGATTGCGTAGCCGAAAGCCCAAAAGCCCGCAGAAGTCTTTGTTATGATAGAAAAGCATTAGATTCGAGAAAAGAACACAAACCTAAAAACAGCGCTGTTGATATGGCAGACGAAATGGGAATTGAGCTTTTAACCGAAGAACAATATCGACAACTACAAGAATTTGGAAATTTCGACACCAAAACTTCCAGTTGGATAGCAACGCCCGATGATGTTCGAAAACTTGGCGGTGCAGTATTTTGTGATTTCCGCTACGGCAGGGTTTTTCTTTATCATAATGGCGCCGAATCCTATTATGCTGCAAGAGGATTTCGTGGTTTTTTGAAAGTTTAATTATATCACAATTATTTTACACCCGAAGTTCTCTTACAAAATAAATCTTTCATAAATTCGTTTGGAAATAATTAATCACTAATCCCAAATTAGTTTATGAAAAACCTACTACTAGTATCATTTATTATGATTACTTGCTCTTCCTGGGCGCAATCTGCAACTGCTTATTTTGACAAAGCCATGAAAAAAGCTGAAGCAGGAAACACAAAAGGCGCCATCGCCGATTACACCAAAGCCATCAGCATGAATTCTAAATTTGTTGAGGCCTACCAAAATCGTGGCGTAGCTAAACTTAAGCTTAATGACTTAAAAGGCGCTCTAGCAGACTTTAGCAAAACAATCGAATTGGACAGCATGAATGCTGATGCTTTTACTGGAAGAGCAAATGTAAATTACAAATTAATGAACTACAAAGAAGCTATTGACGACTGCACTTCGTCACTTGGCTTGAATCCAAAAGATTATATCGCATATAATTTGAGAGGCTTGGCTTATAATAAAATTGGCGATAAGAAAAATTCCTGTAAAGATTTCTCAAAAGCCGTAGAACTTGGCAGTCAAAGTGCAATCAAAAACAAAAACACCTTTTGTAAATAAATGCAAATTGAAATAAGCAGCCCGTAGAAATAGTTCTACAGGTTGCTTATTTTTTTAAAAAGGAACTAAATTTCACATTAGAACAACTCTAAATAATTCGCGTTTTTGCATCCAAAAATTCAAATAATACAAAAATATAGATTCTTTTAAGCCAATTAAATCAGTATGTTACTACAAACTTTCAATAATCGATCATTTTGATAAAGTTTTAAAGGTTTTTTCAGATTTTATTTTATTTTTGTTTACTCAACAATAGGAAATGGTAAACAATATAAAAACAGTTTTCAGCATAAAAGACCTTGAAAACTTATCTGGTATAAAAGCGCATACAATTCGGATTTGGGAAAAAAGATATAACATTCTTGAACCAATGCGAACTGATACCAATATCAGACTATATAATTTACAAAATTTACAGAAACTTTTGAATATAACTTTACTGCACCAGTACGGTTATAAAATCTCTAAAATTGCTACTTATCCTGAGGAGAAAATCCCGTTGTTAGTTCGTGAAATCATTTCGAAGAAAAATTCACAAAACTATGCGATCACGTCATTCAAAATGGCGATGATGAATTTTGATCAGGAATTATTCTTCAATACTTTTGACTGGCTTATTTCAGAAAAAAGCTTTAAAGAAGTTTTTAAAGAACATTTTCTTCCGTTGTTGAAAGAATTGGGCTTGTTATGGCAATCAGAAACCATAACACCAGCAAATGAACATTTTATGAGTCATTTGATCAAACAGAAGATTTTAATTTATACCGAAAGTCTTCAAATATTAAAACCAACTAAAACAGACCGAATCTTTGTTCTTTCATTGCCTTTGAATGAAGTGCATCAAATTGGTCTTTTATATCTGCAATACGAAATTTTATCAAAAGGATACAAAACCATTTATTTAGGTGAAAGTATGCCTATTGAAAACCTTCAAGATTTAACCAGACATTTTGAAAACATAACATTTGTTTCGTTCATGACCGTTCAACCAGACAGAACCGTTATTAATCAATACGTAAAATCGATGGGACAAAAACTGTTGCTGAAAAATAATGAAATCTGGCTTATGGGTAATATGGTTGAACATATTGAACAATCAAATTTACATGAGCGTATTCGTATTTTTGACTCAATGGAAGAAACTGTAGAAGAAATCTAATTATTTTGTTTAAAGTTTTTGTATATTTGTTAAACAAATGACAAAAACAATTATCATATTAGGATCTGGCTTCTCCTCTTTAGCCGCATCGTGTTACTTAGCAAAACAAGGACACGAGGTCACTATTTATGAAAAAAATCCAACGATTGGTGGCCGAGCCAGACAATTCAAAAAAGAGGGTTTCACCTTTGATATGGGACCAAGCTGGTACTGGATGCCAGATGTTTTTGATCGCTTTTTTCAAGATTTTGATAAACAAACTTCAGATTATTACGAGCTTATAAAACTCAATCCTGCTTATCGGGTTTATTTTGGAACAAATGATTTTATAAGCATTTGCGATAATTTAGAAGAAATTAAATCGGCTTTTGAAGAAATCGAAAAAGGAAGCGCCAATAAACTTCAAGACTTCATCGATCAGGCAAAAAGCAATTATGATATTGCGATTAAAGATTTGGTTTATCGTCCCGGTGTTTCTCCTTTAGAATTAATTACACCAAAAACAGCTTTAAAACTGAATCAGTTTTTGAGCAACGTGAGTCAGGATATTCGAAAGAAATTCAAAAATGAAAGATTAATTCAAATCTTAGAATTTCCGGTTTTATTTCTTGGAGCAAAACCAAGCAAAACGCCTTCTTTTTACAATTTCATGAATTATGCCGATTTCGGTCTTGGAACCTGGCATCCAAAAACAGGAATGTTTGATGTTATTCGTGGAATAGAAAAATTAGCTTTGGAACTTGGCGTCACGATTAAAACCAATTCACCAATTGAAAAAATAGTCGTTGAAAACAAAACTGCAACCGGAGTTAAAATCAACGGAAAAATTATAAAAGCAAACCTAATTTTAAGCGGTGCCGATTATCAGCATACAGAATCTTTACTTGAAAAAGAACATCGCGCATATTCTGATGAATATTGGGAAAACCGAATTTTCGCTCCTTCTTCGCTCCTATTTTTCATTGGCTTCAATAAAAAAATAGAAAACATTTCGCATCACGCTTTGTTTTTTGATGTTGATTTTGATCAACATGCAAAAGCAATTTACGACAATCCAGAATGGCCAGAGTCGCCTTTGTTTTATGCCAATTTCCCATCCAAAACAGATTTAACTTGTGCCCCAGACGGAATGGAATCAGGTTTTTTCTTAATTCCGCTTGCGCCCGGAATTGAAGATAATGAAGAACTTCGAGAGGAATATTTCGAAAAGATCATCACTCGTTTTGAAGAACTTACACAACAGAAAATTAAAAATAACATTATATTTAAGAAGTCATTCTGCAAAAATGATTTTGTAACAGATTACAACGCGTACAAAGGCAACGCCTACGGAATGGCGAATACGCTATTACAAACTGCTTTTTTAAGGCCAAAACTAAAAAGTAAAAAAGTACGTAATTTATATTTCACAGGACAATTAACCGTTCCTGGCCCAGGGGTTCCGCCTGCTTTAATTTCGGGAAAATTGGTTGCTGAGTTAATTCAAAAATCTTTTAGATCTTAAAAAATGAAATCACTATTCGACGCCGTTTCTTTCAAATGCAGTAAACTGATTACGCAAAATTACAGTTCCTCATTTTCATTGGCAGTAAAAATGCTTTCGCCAAGTATTCGTGATGCGATTTACAGCATTTACGGATTCGTGCGCTTTGCTGACGAAATCGTAGATTCATTTCACGATTATGAAAAAGAATATCTGATAGAGGATTTCGAAAAAGAATATTACAAAGCAATGCAATTAGGCATAAGCCTAAATCCTATTTTGAATTCTTTTCAGCATACGGTCAAAGAATACAATATTACCGATGATTTAGTTCAGGCGTTTTTAAAAAGCATGAAACTCGATCTTATAAAATCAACTTATAATACTCAAACCGAATACGCAGATTATATTTACGGCTCTGCCGATGTTGTTGGTTTAATGTGCTTGAAAGTTTTTGTTGCTGGAAAAGAGCACAAATACGAACAGCTAAAACACGAAGCAATGCGTTTAGGATCGGCTTTTCAAAAGGTAAATTTCCTGAGAGATTTAAGAGATGATAATCTTATTTTAAACCGAACTTATTTTCCGGGAATCAACCTCAACAATTTCAATGAAGATGCAAAAGCGCAAATCATCAAAGAAATCGAAGAGGATTTCAGAATTGCGTATCACGGAATTGTAAAACTCCCAATTGAAGCTAAATTTGGTGTTTACACGGCTTATGTTTATTATAAAAAACTGCTTAAAAAACTAAAAAACACGCCATATCAAGAAATAGGGAATTCGAGAATACGGGTTTCTAATTATACAAAAGCGGGGCTTTTGGCACAGTCTTTTGTGACGTATAAGCTTAAATTAGTATAAATTATACGTCCATTTTGTCATTCCGAGGAACGAGGAATCTCCACGAGAAACTCGACAAAGATTGTCACTTTAGATTGCGGAGTTACTTGCGGAGATTCCTCGTTCCTCGGAATGACAAAAATGAGAGAAAAGGCAACAAAATAATCATTAGAGTTAATCTTTTATAACTTAAAGCTAAACTCAAACAAAATAAAGTCATAATTTTAATAACAACATTTATAAAATGATTTCTTTCTTAATCTTTATAGGCGTTTTTCTGTTCATGGAATGTATTACCTGGCTTACACACAAGTACGTAATGCACGGTTTTATGTGGTATTTTCACGAGGATCATCATCAACCAAAATACGAGCATACTTTTGAGCGCAACGACATTTTCTTTGTCATTTTTGCTACTCCCAGTATTCTCTTATTTTATTTTGGTGCTCAAGCCGGTTTCAATTATTTGTTTTTTATTGCTTGCGGAATAACGCTTTACGGCGTTTGCTATTTTTTGATTCACGATGTTTTGATTCATCAGCGCTTTAAATGGTTCAAAAACACTAAAAACAAATACCTCATCGGACTTAGAAAAGCACATAAAATACACCATAAACACCTCAACAAAGAAAAAGGAGAATGTTTCGGAATGTTGTTTGTACCATTTAAATATTATAAAATGTAAAATATTTTGGGCGTTCCCTCCGGGCGGGTTTTCCGTTCCCGCTTTTTTATGTCTGGCTAAAGAAGCCAGCCACAAAAAGAGCTCCACTTCAACCCCTAACGCTCACGTATTTCAAGAACAATTGATTCAGCTAGAAAATGAAATTATACAAAATAGAAACCGTACAATATGTAAATTCAAGTGTTGAAGAATGCTGGGATTTTTTCTCAAGTCCAAAGAATCTTAAAACCATAACACTTGATAATATGAGTTTTGAAATTCAGGATTTCGATGAAAAACGAATGTATCACGGACAACTCATCACTTACACTTTAAAACCGCTTTTCGGAATCAAAATTTCATGGGTAACCGAAATTACGGCTTGTAAGGAAAATGAATATTTCATCGACATTCAGCGTTTTGGTCCCTACAAATTATGGCATCACAAACATTTCTTCGAACACGCAAAAGACGGCCGAACAAAAATGACAGACATTGTCCATTACGCTCTCCCACTCGGAATCCTAGGCCGATTCATGAACACGATAATTGTAAAAAACAAACTCAAAACGATTTTTGATTTCCGCCATAATAAAATTGAAGAATTATTTAATTCAAAACCACAGCCACAGATTGTGCAACTTAATGGTAAACAAAAAAGCTTTTAAATTATAAAGTCTCATTTCTTTTACTTGCTTAATTTTTTAATCTCGCAAAGACGCTAAGTCGCAAAGCATTTTCTGTAAAGCTTTTCAATAAAACTTTGCGCCTTTGCGTCTTTGCGAGCAATTTTCGGCATTAGAAGAAAAAGAACTTAAAAATTCGATTAGCAAAAATAACAACAATGACAAAACAAAAAGTCTCCTTCTTCTGGTTCAGACGCGATTTGCGTTTAGAAGACAATACCGGATTATTTCACGCTTTGCAATCGGATTTTCCTGTAATTCCGTTATTTATTTTTGATGAAGATATTTTGGATAATCTTCCAAAAAATGACGCCAGAGTAACTTTTATATATGATTCACTTCAAAAAATAAATTCACAGTTAAGCAAATTCGGCTCTTCCATTTTAATCAAAAAAGGAAAAACTACAGAAGTTTGGAAATCACTTATTTCAGAATTTGACATACAAAACGTTTTCTTCAATAAAGATTACGAACCATTTGCAATCAAACGCGATACAACAATTTCTTCTCTTTTAAAAGAAAACAAAATTGAAAGCTTTTCTTTTAAAGATCACGTCATTTTAGAAGAAAAAGAAATCACAAAAGCCGACGGACTTCCCTACACCGTTTACACGCCATATAAAAACAAATGGCTCGAGAAATATCATTTTTCAGGATCTGCACCGGAATTTGATTCGGCTCCATTTCAATCTAATTTTGCGAAAAATCAATTTCCATTTCCTGAATTATCAGAAATTGGTTTTGAAAGAAGCGCCATAAAAGTGCAACCACACGATTTATCTCAAATTTCAAATTATAAAGAAACACGAGATTTTCCGGCTTTAGACAGTACATCTTATCTTTCACCTCATTTACGATTCGGAACTGTAAGTATTCGGAAATTAGTAAACTGGGCAAACAGAAAAAATCAGACTTTTTTAAGCGAATTGATTTGGAGAGAATTCTTTATTCAAATTTTGTTCAGTTTTCCAAATTGCGTCAATCACAATTTCAAATCGGCTTACGACGGAATTCAATGGCGAAATAACGAAGAAGATTTCAAACGCTGGTGTTCTGGAACAACTGGATATCCTATGGTCGATGCCGGAATGCGTCAGCTCAACGAAACAGGTTATATGCACAATCGTGTTCGTATGGTTGTGGCAAGCTTTTTATGCAAACATTTGCTAATCAACTGGCAATGGGGCGAAGCGTATTTCGCCGAAAAACTATTGGATTTTGAATTGGCTTCAAACGTAGGAAACTGGCAATGGGCAGCAGGAACTGGTTGCGACGCCGCACCTTATTTCAGAGTTTTTAATCCGGAAATCCAACAAAAGAAATTTGACGAAAAAGGAGAATACATCCGCAAATGGATTCCTGAATTTGATTTTGGATATAGTGAACCTATGGTTGATCATGCCTTTGCGAGAGATCGCGCGATTGCGACTTATAAGGCAGGGATTTTGAAATAGTTTTGTTTTGTTTCAGGTTTCAGGTTTCAGGTTTCAGGTTTCAGGTTTCAGGTTTCAGGTTTTTTCACGAAACGTTTATCCACAATCTTGTCATTCCGAGGGACGAGGAATCTTCGCAAGTAGCTCCGCAATCAGAATCGACAATCTTTGTAGAGTTACTTACGAAGATTCCTCGTCCCTCGGAATGACAGACTAAACGAAAAAACCTTTGCCAAAATTTTAAACTTTGACAAAGGTCTATTTATAAAGTTTGCTCAACTTGAAACTTGAAACTTGAAACCTGAAACAAAACCTAGTATTTCAAATAATTCTCAACCACAATTTTCGCTTTCAAATCGAACATTAAATTATAAAGTCCGAAGAAAGTACGATTCATATAAATAAAGTGCTTAGAACCACGATTTCCATTCATTTTTTTCAGATTTGTATCTTCTGAAAAGCGTTTCCCTAATTGTGCGATGGCATTGAAGAAAGTTTCATCGGCAAAATCGAAAGTTTCATTCTGGAAAGGTCTTGTAAAAAGTGACAGCAAATCATGAAACATTTCTGTGAAATACTCAATTTCTGCTGGCGTATCATCTGGACGAAGAATTTCTAATTCGAATAATTTATCATTAAAAAGC
Organism: Flavobacterium sp. LHD-80; assembly: GCF_030929605.1. GTDB lineage: Bacteria > Bacteroidota > Bacteroidia > Flavobacteriales > Flavobacteriaceae > Flavobacterium. Next base: position 419,676 of record NZ_JAVFVS010000011.1, on the reverse strand, counting down.
TTTTCGTCTGTAATTACATTTTTATTTATTAGCTCAAAATAAGGCGTGTAAAACTCTTCTGGAATTTGTTTCATGCATCCAAAATCCAAAGCAATTAACTTGTTTTGATCATCAACCAAAAAATTTCCCGGATGCGGATCGGCGTGAACTTTTCGTAAAACATGAATTTGGTACATATAAAAATCCCAAAGCGCCTGTCCTAATTTATCTCCCGTTTCCTGATCCGTGTTTATAGCCGTAAATTCAGAAAGATGAATTCCTGTCATCCAATCCATCGTGATGATTTTCTCTGATGAAAATTCCGGATAATAATTCGGGAAAGAAATATTCTCGATTTTATTACAGGCATCAACAACTTCTTGACTTTGTTTTAATTCTAACAAATAGTTCGTTTCTTCAATCAGCTTGTCTTCGACTTCTTTAAAATATTTATCCGAATCTTTTCCCTGCAAATTAAACATTCTGATGGCAATTGGTTTTACCAAAGCCAAATCTGATCCAATACTATTTGCAACACCCGGATACTGAATTTTAACCGCCAGTTTTTTGCCATTTTTCTTAGCCAAATGCACTTGACCAATACTTGCAGCGTTTACCGAATTTGGATTGAATTCGTCGTAAATTTCATAAGGCGTTTTCCCAAAATTATTTTTGAACGTTTTTAAAACCAAAGGAGCTGAAAGTGGCGGAACTGAAAACTGCGAAAGCGAAAATTTCTCCACATAAGCCTGCGGTAAAAAATTCTTATCCATGCTTAACATTTGAGCTACTTTTAGTGCGCTTCCTTTTAAGCTTTTTAGTCCGTCGTAAATATCTTCGGCGTTATTTTCGTTTAGTTTATCTCTTGATAAATCAGGATTAACTATTTTTTCAGCATAATGTTTCACATAATTTACTCCAATTTTGGCGCCGGTTTGAACCAGTTTTCCTGCCCTTTCTATTTTTGAAGTTGGGATATAATCAATTGTTTTCATTATTTGCTGTATATTTTTTCTTTGAATAAAAATTTGCCAAGGTCAATCAGATGGTTCATTGGCGCAACATTCATTAATTCGAATGAAGCATTGACTGATTTTTCGATAAAAATATCAGTTTTCTCAAATCCGGCAGATTCATCATCCATCCAAAATTTAATCGTAAGCATTAACTGCAACCAAGCTGATTCTTGAATTGTTTTTTCCTGAAATTTTTGAAGTTTTTCTTGTTCCAATCTGTAATCATCCGTAAGAATCTCTGAAACATATTCTTTAAAACTGTTTCGGAGTGAAGTAAGCTGGACTAAATTTTTAAGCGGATTTCTGTCTACTTTAAGCGACTGCAAAACATAACTTCTGTTGGCTGTCAAAATTTCGAAGAAAGTAAAATAGAAACTCAGCATTTTGTTTTTCATATCATATTGCTGATATTCTTCGTTTTTGTGGAGCAAGTTAACTGTGTTTTCAAAAAACAATCTAAATATTTCTTTTTCTAAACCTTCTAATGTTCCAAAAAAAGCATAAAACTCAGCTTCACTAAAATCATTTTCTTTCGCAAAATGATAGACTGATTTTGGTTTTTGGCCTTTTTCTAAAACTTCATTCATGTATATTGAAACGATATCATCTTTGGTAATTACCTTTTTTTTAGTCGCCATTTTATTAAAATTTAGAATTTGCCTTAAAGGTAAGCATTGTTTAAGTACCTTTACTATTCCTTAAACAATATGCACTGTTAAATATATTATAAACTATTATGGCTCAAAATGTTTTGCTAACCGGAGGCACTGGATTTGTTGGTAAACATCTGACCGATGTTCTTATCGACAACGGATTTTCAGTGTCAATTTTAAGTCGGACAGAGCATAAAAACACGCCATCAATAACATACTATAAATGGGATTTGAAAAAAGATTTCATTGAAAAAGAAGCTGTTCTAAATGCGGATTTTATCATACATCTTGCTGGCGAAGGAATTGTTGAAAAACGATGGACTAGAAGACGAAAAAAAGTCATTCTAGAAAGCCGAACAAAACCCATTGAACTTATTTTTTCCATTTTAAAAGAAAACAACAAAACATTAAAAGCATTTGTATCAGCATCCGGAATTGGAATTTACGGCGCCATTACCAGTCATAAAATTTGTACCGAAGAAACACCTCCAGCCAATGATTTTTTAGGTCAAACTTGCCAAATATGGGAAGATACAGCCGATAAAATAAATACGCTCGGAATTAGAACGGTAAAAATCAGAACCGGAATTGTTTTTGGGAAAGATGAAGGTTTTTTGAAAAAAGTAGTTCCGAGTTTTAAATCTGGGTTTGGTGCGGTTTTAGGGACCGGAAAACAATATTTAGCTTGGATACATATTGACGATTTGGCTCAGATTTATCTAAAAGCAATTATAGACGAACATATGCACGGCGCATACAATGCCTGTGTCACAGATAACACAACTAATTCTGGATTTTCAAGAACATTAGCAACAATTTTAGGCTATTCAATCTGGTTTCCTAAAATTCCTGCTTTGTTACTGAAAATTACTTTGGGAGAAATGAGTGAAGCAGTTTTAAAAGGGCAACGCGTTTCGTCGCAAAAAATCCAAAAAACCGGATTTGAATTCCAGTTTACAGATCTTGAACGAACACTTTTGAGTTGTATACAATAATTTTAGGACTCAGATTCTACAAATTCTAAAGGCTGTTATGCTGCTACCCATTTTTCTTTAAAATAAACCTAAAGAATTTGTAAAAATCTGCGTCAATATTTATCGCATGATTCCCGTCAAATCAGTCTGGACTGTTTTTGAAATTTTGTTAGCTACCACATATGGAATTTCGATATTAAAATCTTCTACCGAAATAGGGAAAGTCGATACAATCTGAATTCCGTCAGGAACTCTTTTCATAAGTGCTTTTACAGAAATAATTTTCGATTTTCCATGCAGATAAAGTTTTCCTTTAATATCGTATTCTCTTTCAGTTTCATCGATATTTTTTAAATCAAATTTTTCGATTTTGCCTTTAAAAACGGCTTTTGGATAACGATGACTTTCAATGTAATTATCGTTAAAATGTTCCTGCATTAAATCCATTTTAAAACGAAAATCTTTGATAATAACAGTACAGATAAGCGTACTTGTTTCAGGTTCAAGAACAAGAGTTCCGAGCTTATTTACCGCTTTCACTTCTTCAAAAAAAGGAACAGAAGCTTCAAAATTTACAACCGCTGAATTGGTTTTAAATTTATCTTGAGCAAGTAAGGAAAATGCGGTAAAAAGTAAAATTAATAAAGTAGTTCTTTTCATAATCGTCATCATTAAACAATTATGTCATTCGATTTTTTAATTTTAAGAAGAGAAAAATCAGAACTTAAGATTTTGGCTTAAAAAAATTGAATGGCAGTACTCCGTGAAATATTCTGTAACCCATTAATGTATACTTAAAGTTACGAAATTTCTCGGTACAAAGTTCTGCTACTAATCCTAAATATTTGTGAATATTTTGTGTGGTGAAATGAGTGTTTTGAATTATGAATAGTTAATTGTTAATTGTGAGTTGTAAAGTCCCTACGGGACAGAATAGATTGAGGTTCTATTATATTTTCTACCAATATTCAATCTCTACGAGATATTCCGATAGGAATTAAATATGGGTAGAAAAAAAATATTAACGCCGCGAATTGTCCCGTAGGGACTTCATCATAATTTTATTACTGAACCGGCGTACAAATCTCAATCAAAAATCCTTCTGGATCGCGTACATACGCCACAACTTGTCCCCAAGGTTTTTTCGTTGGTTCTGTCACTAAAACAGCACCAAAAGAAGTTGCTTTTTGCAACAATTCTCCAACATCTTCAGTTATAAAACCAATTTCAATTGCAAAAGGTTTATTTTCTAAATTGCTTTCAATAAAGCCGTCTTTCAAATTTTGATTTGCTAGCTTTTTTGATGCAAATGAAAGCGTGGTTTCTCCTGTGATTAATTCGCCATAATCGTTGTCTGGGCTAATAAATCTCCTTGAAAACCCAAAAGCATTTTCATAAAATTCAATTGCTTTTTCGACTTCTTCAACATATAATATAGTGTATCCAAACTTTACCATCTCGTTACAAATTTAATGTTATAACCTAAAGATAGACAATTTAACTGATTTCTAAGAGAACATTATATTTATCCAAACTTGCTAAATCTTCAATCGAGCTTACATTGGCCACTTTTTCATGTTCTTCAATCTCCTTTTTAATTTCGATATGTTTGATTGCTTTTCTAAAACGACGTACTTCTTCAAGGCTTGATAAAATTAGTCCTGGAACTTGAACGCTTTTTCCGTCCTTATCTTTTGCAACCATTGTAAAGTATGACGAATTGCAATGTTTTATCACACCTGTCTGAATGTTTTCTGCTTCAACACGAATTCCGACAACCATTGAACTTCTTCCCACATAATTTACTGAAGCTTTCATGGTTACCAATTCTCCAACTTCAATAGGCTTTAAAAAGTTCACCGTATCAACAGAAGCCGTAACGCAATAATTGCCACTGAATTTGGATGCCGAAGCAAACGCAATTTGATCCAGTAATTGTAAAATATATCCTCCGTGAATTTTACCGCTAAAGTTAGTATGCGAAGGCAACATCAGTTCGGAAATACTGATTTTTGATGATGAAACGAGTTTGAAATCTGTAGTCATGTTTTTGGTTTTATGGTATTTCTTATGTTATTCTGGCTGAAGTTAAAATGGAGTTTTAATTTAAAAACTGATTCTCATCTTCAGTCGAAGCTCTTGCAATAATATTTTCAGGAAGCGACTTTTTGGCCTTCGCCCCCATTTTCTTTAATTTTTCGACGCTTGAAATTAAATTTCCTCTTCCGTCAACTAATTTGTTCATGGCGCTTTCGTATTCGGTTTTGGTGTCTTTAATTTTATTTCCAATTCGGACTAAATCAGTCACAAAACCTTCAAATTTGTCATATAAAGCGCCCGCTTGTCTGGCAATTTCAAAAGCATTTTCCTGCTGTTTCTGGTTTGTCCACATGCTGTCAATCGTGCGTAAAGTTGCCAACAGCGTAGTTGGCGTTACAATGACAATATTTTTATCAAAAGCTTTATTGTATAAGGTCGAATCTTCATTTAACGCAATCGCGAAAGCGGGTTCTATCGGAATAAAAAGCAAAACAAAATCAGGACTTTCGATTTGGTATAAATCATGATAATTTTTGTTCCCGAGCTGTTCTACGTGCCTTTTTATAGAATTGACGTGTTCTTTCAAAAAATCAATTTTCACTATCTCAGATTCTTCATTGATCCATCTTTCATAAGCAACCAGCGAAACTTTAGAATCGACAATCATTTTCTTTCCGTCTGGCAAATTAATGACAACATCTGGCAAAACTCTTGTTCCTTCGGTATTTGTAAAACTTTGCTGTACTTCGTACTCACGTCCTTTTTCTAAACCTGATTTTTCTAGAACACGTTCTAAAACCAATTCGCCCCAATTTCCCTGCATTTTTGTATCACCTTTTAATGCTTTGGTCAAATTGAGGGTTTCTTTGCTCATTTGTGCATTCATTTCGCTTAAACCTACAATCTGCTGGCGCAAAGCGGCGTGATAATCGATACTTTCTTTGTGTGTCTGCTCTACTTTTTGCTCAAAACCTTGAATTTTATCCTGCAAAGGCAACAAGATATTCTTCATGTTTTCGCTATTCTGTTCTGTAAATTTAGCCGACTTTTCTTCGAGAATTTTATTGGCTAGATTTTCAAATTCTTTCGTAAATTTTTCCTGAAGCTCAGTTATTTCAGCTTTTTGTTCTTTATGGCGTTCCCATAAATTTTCAAAATCAACTTCTTTTTTAGAAAGCTGAATCGCAAGACTGTCTTTCTCGGTTCTAATATTTTCTTTTTCTGAATTAATTAATTGAACCTGTTTCTGAAAATTATTTTTTTCGCTTTCAAATTGCTCTCTCTGCAATTGCAACTGATTTATGTTTGCATTTAATTTCTCTTCCAAACTCACTTTTTCAGTTTGTGATTTGGCCGACATCAAAAGCTTTCCTAAGTAAATACCTAAAAACAACGCGATAATAAAGGCCAACAAAATTGGAAGAAAGTCAAACATAACTAAGTTTTTTTTAAGTAAAAGTACGCAATAATACGTAGTTCTGATTTTTAAAATTTAAAATTTCACTAATTCGTGAACATTCTAAATTAAACAAACATTTTAAAAAAAATGAAGAAAAAAATATTTTAGACGCAACCTTTTTAAACCTCAGCCATCTACAAAGTATAACCTATTAAAATAATACAATGAAAAAATTAATGTTGAGCTTATTTATAGCTTTTGGATTGAGTGCTTGCTCACTTGGAAATGATGATATGAATGTTGATTGTGGTGCAAATACAGACTTAGGATTTACAGGTTTCCCACTTTTGTGCAATTATGCGATTAAAAATTTGCCAAACAATCCTGCAGCTGTTGTGGTAATGAATCAAGAAAAAATGACTTCCCTTTTTACAAAACACGAAAATACATGTCCGGTTGCTACTGATGCAAACATCGATTTTTCTAAAAACATGCTGGTTGGTGTTTTTTCAGGAATGAAAACAACAACTGGATATTCTATAAAAATGACTTCTATTGTTGAAAATAAATGTGAAATTGTGATTAGCTATTATGAAAGCGGACCGCAGGCAGGAGAAAATATTTCTTCAACTGCAACTTACCCTTCAGATTTCATTTTGATTCCGAAATCAGACAAAACAATCATTTTTATCAAAACTACTGAAACTACAGATAACATTATTATTGGAAGCTATTTTGGAAATTGTTCAGGTTCTGACTGTCAAAACTTCTTTCAGCTGAATGATTTTAACATTCTAAAATTAATTAGCACCGCGTCTGGAAACTTCAACTTTGAGCAGTCAGCTTATTTTGCTAAAACAAAAAGAAATGAATATACAGAATTTACAAAAAGCATTCCTGCAGAAATTTACACTCTAAAAGGACAAACTAAAACATATGGTTCTCCAGATGCAGCAGATCAAGGTGGTATTTTCTTCCAATTAAAACAAGGAGCATCTACAACTAAAATTTTTATTGACAACAACGATACAGCTGATCAAAGCACAGAAATCAAAGCTTTCAAAAAAGCAATCAAAGATAAAATCACAAGTTTAAAATAATCTTAAGTATGAAAAAGCATTTTTTATTACTAATTGTTTTTGGCCTTTTTTCAACAGCCTATTCGATTGATTCTTCGAATGTAAATTCGGGATCAATTGTGAATACTTGGATCTGGGAAAAATCTCTTGGAGGAGTGAGCAATCCTTATACAGCGACACCAAAAACTGCTGGGTTTACAAAAAAGGTAATTTTTACCCCAGAAGGAAGAGTTATCACGTATAAAAATGATATTGAAATCAGAAACAGCACGTATGAAATAGGAAAAGGAATTGGCTTTTCTGATCATGCAGAACACGACCTGATTACCTTTGAAGGCAAAACATACGTAATAGAAAACCTTGACAATCAAAACCTAACCATTGTAAGCAATAATCAAGATGCTGCACGCAGTATCTTTAAAAGATAGTTTTTTAAGTTTATAAAAACTATTTTTGAAAGACCAAACAATACCACTTTTTTGAAAGACGATTTAGAAAAATACATTAGGCAATGCATGCAGAATGACCGAGCAGGACAGCTGAAAATTTATCAGCTGTTTTCTCCGGTTCTATACGGTATTTGTCTAAAGTATATGAAAAATGAAGATGATGCCAAAGATGTTTTCCAAGAAGCATTTGTGATCGTTTTTCAGAAGATAAGCCAATATAAATTTGAAGGAAGTTTTGAAGGCTGGCTAAAACGGATTTTCATCAACAAACTTATTGAGACTTTAAATAAGAAGAAAAAAGAGAGTTTCTTTTTAGATGTTTTTGATCCTGATACTGATTTTATCGAAGAAGAAGAATTAGAAACCATTCCGATAGAAAAAGAAAAATTATTAGAATACATACGGGATTTACCCGATCAATATCGAACGGTTTTTAACTTATATGTTTTTGAACATATGAAACATAAAGAAATAGCCGAATTATTGAAGATTTCAGAAGGAACGTCAAAATCAAATTTAAATAGAGCAAAGGGTATTTTGCAGAAACGGATTTTGAGCATAAAAAATTTTAAGATAGCATGAAGAAGCAGAAAATAGAAGATATTTTTTCATCAATGGAACACTTTTCGAGTGTTCCGCCGCCAGAACTATGGGCTGGAATTGAGGAAAAACTAGATAAACCTAAAAAGAAGAAGAGAGTTATTCTTTGGTGGTCAGCGGCTGCATGCTTATTATTGTGCCTATCGCTTCCTGCTGTTTTGTCTGACTCTGGCAATTCAATCAATACTGGTACTTCTTTAGAAAAAAACAATGTAGTTCTTGATGAAAATAAAAATGGTGAAAACCACAAAAAACCAGCTTCGGCAAATGATCAAAATTCAGAAGATAATAAAAATGACATTGTAAACCCGAATTCTGAAAAAGCTTTAGATCCAGCTAATAATTCGTCTGTAAATTCAACAGAAGAAACAGCTGTTGCTAATGCCGATTCAAAATTGGAACGAAATTCAAAAACAACTGAATCAAAATCAAATAGTGTAAACAGCAATTCTAATCAGGCTGTCGCCGAAGGAAATGAGGCAACGAAAAACAAAAATCAATTTTCTGTTTCTGGAAACCAAAAATCAAATTCGGAAAAAGGAAATCTGAATCAAGGAATTGCCGTTAAAAATTATAATTCTGACAAACAAAATAAATTTAATGCAGCAGAAAAAAATCAGTTGAGTACTTCGGAAACCCAAAAATTAAATACTGAGAAAGTAAATTCAAATCAAGGTTTAGCGGTTAAAAATTATTCTTCGCAGAAACAAAACGGATTTAATGTTGCGCAAAAAAATCAATCTGCTGAAAACGAAAAAAGAAATCTTGACAAAGTTTTAGCCGAAAAAACATTTACTGGAAATAAGACAAATTCATTTAACAAGGCTTCGAAAAATCAGCTTCCAAATTCTGTTTTTGGAAACAATTTGAATTCGAATGCAAATACTATTGCTTTAAATTCTTCGAATAAAAACACATCAGAACGCAAGCAAAATATGCTTTCTGAAAATAAAAAGGAAACTGTTAATAATGCTCAAAAATCAGAAAAAGCAATTGCAGATAATACACAGAAAAGCAATTCGAAATTCAATGATGTTTTAAGCAAACAGGATTCTGTACAATTAGCAGAACTTCAAAATCTTGAAAAAGGAATTGTAGCTCCAGAAGTGAAAAAAGAGAAAGAAAAAAATCCTAAAACTCCTTCAACTGGCGAAAAATGGGCGCTTGAAGTTTTTGCCGGAGTTGCAGGTTCTGAAAATTACAAAAACGACAAAACGCTGGGCAACACTAACGATTCAAAACAAAGCAGCAGTTTTGGGGTAAAAACGAAATACAAGCTAAATAAAAAATGGGCTGTGGGATCTGGATTTAAAATAAATGAATTAGGACAAAGTGTTGCAAATGTTTCCTATATTAGCACGAAAAATAATGCATTTTTAGGAACCAGCGACTATTTTGTTCAGAATGGAACAGTTCCTCAAATTGCAACTGAAACAGGTTATGTACTTGTATCTAACACCACAAAAAATGCATTAAAAAGTGACAACTTAGCAAGTGGAAATTTAGATCAAAGTTTGAAATATATTGAAATGCCTTTAGAAGTTTCGTATGCTGTATTTTCGAAAAACAAAGCAAGCATCAGTTTAAATACTGGCGGTTTTGTTGGAAAATTAATTGCAAACAATATGGCTCTTGACGGAAATACAATTGGCGAAAACGAAAACGCAAATGATTTTGTTTACGGTTCAACTTTGAGCACGACAGTACAATACCGAGTTTATAAAAAAACAAATATATTTGTAGAACCAGCAATGAACTATTATATTAACCCTTTGAGCACGCAGTCTTTCAATCAATTCCAGTGGGGATTGAATTTTGGATTGAATGTTTCATTTTAAAAAAAAATACAAACTATTTAACATCCCCAAACCTACGTAACCCCCTAAACCTACATAATTTTGAAAACAAGCCTAAAAGCCAGTCTTCTCAAAATGATCGTAAAAAACCACTGGTCGAACCACAAATCTTTCCCCAAGGATTTAATTTTAGCCAAAGAACTGGTTTATGATTGCTTTGATTTTGACTGCACACAGCCACAGCAAGAAAGTGAGAGCATTGACTACAGTGCGTATCGTTTTTTAATGAATGAAAAACACATTTGTTATCGTGAGGCTAAAATTACGCCAACAAAAACAGGGCAATTTGTCACTTTGTGGAAACGAACCCGACTTGGAATCATTGAACCATTTGATTTTGACGACGCTATCGATTTTGTTATTGTAAGTGTTCGAAAAGAGGCTCTTTTGGGGCAATTCATTTTCCCAAAAAATGTTTTGCTTGAAAAAGGTGTTTTTTCTACAAAAACCCATGAAGGAAAAAGAGCTATTAGAGTTTACCCGCCATGGGATGAAACAGAAAGCAAACAAGCAAAAAAAACACAGCAATGGCAATTGGAATATTTTCACCCAATAATTCCAGAACCAGATTTTGATGTTTTTAAAAAATTAATTGCCTATTAATACAAAAAAAGGCTGTCTACAAAATAGACAGCCTTTTTCAATTTTATAATTATTTTAAATTGCGGTATAACCTCCATCAGCAATTATGTAGCTTCCTGTTGTAAAAGAAGATTTTTCAGAACTTAAAAATACAACCAAATCAGCAACTTCTTTAGCAGTTCCTAAACGGTTCATTGGCGCTTTTGCAGCAACCGCATCCATCATATTATCTGTTAGATTATCTTTTAACAAAGCTGTTTCAATATAACCTGGACCAACAGCATTACAACGAATATTTTTTAAAGCATATTCGGCTGCAATATTTTTTGTTAACCCCACAACTCCATGTTTTGAAGCCGTATAAGCCGGGCTATTTGGCGCAGCAACCTGACCATGAATTGAAGCAATATTAACAATGCTTCCACCGCCATTTTTTTCCATTTGTTCCAATTGATAGCGGCACGCATAAAAAACACCACTTAAATTAAGTGCAATTACACGATCCCAAGCTTCTGGCTCATATTCTCCAGTAGGTTTTGCGGGTCCGCCCATTCCTGCGTTATTACAAGCAATATCAAGTCGGCCGTATTTTGAAACAGCAACCTCAACCATGTGTTTGTTATCGCTTGCGCTCGATGAATCTCCTTTTACAAAAAAGGCTTCACCCCCACTGTCTTTTATAATTTTTACGGTTTCTTCACCGTGTTCAACGTTAATATCCGAAAGGACAACTTTTGCTCCTTCTTGAGCATAAGCTTCTGCAACAGCGCGGCCAATTCCTGAACCTCCACCAGATACAAAAGCCACTTTGTTTTCTAAAAGTGCCATGTTCTTATAATTTAAATTTGTCCTTACAATTTACGAAGTTCTTACTCGATGACCGACTCAAAACTTGAGTTTACCATAACATTAACTTGATATCGTAACAAATGTTATTTGATGTTAAAAATCCTTCTGCAAACAAAAAAATCCTTATAAATTCAGCTTTCTTCGTCTAATTTCATGTTTCCTCTGTCTTTATGACTTTCTGGATTTGAGTTTGGATAACGGTTTGGAGTGATATCTGAATTCCTGTCCTTATTTTCGACTGTTTTATTGGCTTCTTCATCCGTTTCTACACCTCGATTTGCATTTGGATTATTCGGATTTATGTCATCAGAAACTTTTTTGATTTCTTCATTTTCATTTCGAGCTCTTTCTACAATTTCTTTGTTTCCATCTTTATCTGCGACAACTTCTTTTTTCAAATTAGCATCATCAGCTTTGCCATCATGCGAAACATTTTTTCCTTTTGTATCGTCTATGTTTTTTTGTACTCCGTTTATTTTTTTTGATCCTAAATTATTCGTTTCCATAACTTTATTATTTTGCGTTCTAACTATAATATTACGAATTCTAAATCGGAACATTTTACGACTTGACATTGCTTTTGTTTTATAATTGCCATCTTTCAAAATTCACTACCTTTATTTAAAGCAACTTAACAATTTGTATTACTATGAATTTCTTTAAAATCAAAACATGCTGGTCGAATGCCGAATTTATCCTGATTAAATTATGCATGGCTTCGGCTTATATTTTTATTGGAAGTTATTTTCATGACTTTTTCAAAGATTATTATACTTTTCTAATTGTCGTTTTTGCCATAACTGTAGTTTGGTTTGTGTATCAATGGCTAAAAAAAATGAAAGACTAAAAACAGTTCTAGGCAGAACTTCTGCTTTAATTTTACCAAAGAACCTATCTTTGCAAAAAATTAAAAATGCACAGACACTTTATTCTTTTTAAACCTTACGGCTATTTGAGCCAATTTATTTACGAATTAAAAAGAAAGAAAAAGCTTTTGGGCGAACTGCATGATTTTCCCGAAGGAACAATGGCAATTGGAAGACTGGACGAAGATTCTGAAGGTTTGCTTTTATTAACCACTGACGGCAATATGAGTGAACTCGTAAGAAGCAAAAAGTTCGAAAAAGAATATTATGTTCAGGTCGATGGTTTAATTACACCAGAAGCTATTGAACAATTGCAAAAAGGTGTCGAAATTGGACTTGATGGCGGTAAATACAAAACAAAACGCTGCAAAGCTTCGATAGTTACCGAAGTTCCAGATTTTGGACTAAGAGCAAAAAAAATCAGAGACGAACGCCATGGCCCGACTTCCTGGGCATCTATTACGGTAACCGAAGGGAAATTTCGTCAAGTTCGAAAAATGACTGCCGCAGTTGGTTTTCCAACATTACGCTTGGTTCGTGTTCGGATTGGAAATGTATATTTGCAAAACTTAAAAGCCGGAGAAGTTCGCGAAGTAGATCAATTTGATAATTAGAGAATGTGGCAATATGCCAATGTGACAATTAGATAATTAGATAATTTCTGAAATTCATAACTTATAACTTATAATTCATAACTCAAAAAAAATGCTAAACGTTGTTCTTGTAGAACCTGAAATACCAAATAACACTGGAAACATTGGAAGATTGTGCGTTGGTACAGAAAGCCGACTTCATTTAATTCATCCTTTTGGCTTTGTAATCAATGACAAAAACCTAAAACGCTCTGGTTTGGATTATTGGGTTCATCTTGACGTAACCGAATATCCAAATGTTGACGAATGGGTAAAACAAATTCCGGATCAATCTCGAGTATTTTTAATGAGTTCGCATTCTGACAAATCGTATTTAGAAAATGATTTTCAGGATGGAGACTGGCTGGTTTTTGGAAAAGAAAGCGTTGGTTTAAGCCAAGAGTTTATGGCACGATTTGAGAATCATTTAACGATTCCGATGTCACCGCTTATTCGTTCTTTTAATATTGCTAATTCTGTTGCTTTTGTAGTTGGCGAAGCTAAGAGACAGATTAATTTAAAAGTTTAATCGTTTATTTGTTTAACTGTTTAATCGAATATTTTCGGTTTCCTGTAAGGTTTTTCAAACCTTGCAGGAAAAGTAAATTAAGTCACAATAAACTTCCCTTTTTCTCCATCAAAAATAATATGTTCGTCTTTGAATAAAGAAGCAAAACTTCCGTTCGAAATTAAATTACATGGCTCGTCTTGCACTACATTTTCTGGCGTCATGATAATCATTTCGTCACTTAACTGAATGGCCAAATCAATATCGTGCGTTGAGAATAAAATACATTTTTGAGTTTCCTGCGTAAGTTTTTTCAATAATTTAAATAAGGAAACTTTATGAAGCAAATCTAAATGTGTTGTTGGTTCGTCTAAAATAATAAGCGGCGTATCTTGTGCCAAAGCTCTGGCAATTAAAACCTTTTGTAATTGTCCGTCGCTTATTTCGTAATGCTTTTTTTGAGCGAGATTTTCGATTTGTGTCAATTGCATTGCCTCGTGAACTTTTTCTATATCTGTTTCTGTTAAAGTTCCAACCCAATTCGTGTAAGGCTGACGTCCAAGTGCGACCAATTCAAAAACTGAAAGATTACTTGGCGGTAGTTTTTCGGTTAAAACTAAACTTAAATTTTGTGCTAGATCAAGAGGTTTGTAAGTATTTATATTTTTATCATTCAAAAAAACATTTCCTGATAAAGGATGCTGAATTCCGGTAATAGTTCGCAATAAAGTCGATTTCCCAATTCCATTTGCTCCAATCAAAGCAATTAGTTTTTCTGAAGTTAAATTCAAATTTAAATTCTCAGCAATAGTCACAGTTGCTTTCTTGGATTTATATCCAATATTTAAGTTTGAAGTTGATAGAATTGTTTTCATTTTTTAAGTTACTAAGTTTCTAAGCCTCTAAGATTCTAAGTTTTTTCTTTGCCACTCCCGATAGCTATCGGGATAAATAATTAAAAAGAATCTGTGAACATCCGTTTAATCTATAAAATCTGTGGCCAAATAATTTATCTAAAATTTCTTTTCCTTACCAAAAGCCAAATCACAACCGGCGCGCCAATAATTGACGTTATAGCATTTATTGGCAACGTAACATCAAATCCCGGCATTTGCGAAACGATATCACAAAACAACATTATTATAGCTCCAAAGAACAAAGTACTCCAAAACAAAATCGTATGATTACTCGTTTGGAATGTCAGTTTTGCAATATGAGGAACGGCTAATCCAACAAAAGCAATTGGGCCGGCAAAAGCAGTAATACTTCCTGCCAAAATACTAGTTGCAAATATGATAATCAATCGTGCTCTTTTAAAATTCAATCCCATACTTTTCGCATAGTTTTCGCCAAGCAATAAAGCATTTAGAGGTTTAATGCTATTGGCGCTTAAAGCCAAACCAATTCCGACACAAAATGTCAAAATCCCGATTGTTGACCATGAAAGATTGCCAAGACTTCCCATCGACCAAAAAGTAAATTTCTGAAGCTGTTCGGCTGTACTGAAATAAGTTAGAACGCTCACAATTGCTGTAGTAAAACTTCCAAACATTAATCCTACAATTAATATTGCCATTGTATCTCGTAATTTCTGAGAAACTACTAAAACTAAAAGCAAAACTAATGTACTTCCAAAAGTAGAAGCAATTACAATTCCGTAAGATGAAAGCGCAATCACTTTCAAAAAAGAAGGCAAAAATCCAGCGCCTAAAATCACAAAAGCAACACCCAAACTTGCTCCAGAACTAAGTCCTAAAACATAAGGCCCTGCCAACGGATTTCGGAACAAAGTCTGCATTAAAAGTCCGCTGATTGAAAGTCCAGTTCCTACCAAAACTGCCGTAATTGCTTTTGGCAAACGATAATTAATAATAATATATTCCCAAGTTGATTTTGTCGCCTGTCCGCCTGTTAAGCTAGTAAAAACATCTTTTAGTGGAATTGTAACAGATCCTAAACTGATACTCGCAAAAAACATCAGCAAAAGGCCTAAAGACAAAACGACAAATAAAATGGTATTTCTTTTTTTGTTTGCCAATTTAATTCAGTTTTGATGCAAAAGTAAATTCGTAACCCGACAATAAATCTGGATGGAAAATTTTGATATAATCTTTTAGAACCAAATCAGGACGGCTTGGCGACAATTCATAAAAAACAGTACCGCCAGTTGCTCCAAATTTACTTTCTAAAGAATAAACCGATTTGTTTTTAAAAGCATCAAACTCACCATAATGCGGATTTGCTTTTTGCAGTTCATCTAAGTTTTTAAAAGATCCCGAAACCACCCAAACATTTGCCGTTTTTGCTTTTTCCAAAACTTTTTCAAAAGACAAACCTTCACTTCCTGTTCCTTTTAAACTGCTCCACAAATAATCTGATTTTGCATCTTTCATAAATTGTGCGACCCAGCTGTTTCCTTTGGCAACATACCAAACATCTTCGTACATTGAACCATATAAAACTTTTGTTGTTGCAGGTTTATCGGCAACTAATTTTTTAGCTTGATTGTAGCTCTCAACAATTTTATCAAACAATTCTTTTGCTTTGTCTTCTTTGCCAAATAATGTACCATAAAGCTTAATCCATTCGGCTTTTCCAAGTGGCGACTGTTCCATCCAATCTCCTTGAATTAAAACATTCAAACCACTTTTTTTCAAATTATCCAACATCGGATTGTTGTTGTCTACTCCAAAAGTCACAATCAAATCTGGCGATAATTCGATTAATTGCTCAATATTCAGTTTTTCATTTTGTCCAACGTTTTTCACTGAACCTTTATCAATAAGTGCCCTTGTTTTTTCAGAAGAAATATAATCAGTATGTGGAAAACCAACCAATTTATTTTCTACTTCCAACATTTCTAAAAATGGAATATTAGTTGTTGAAGTTACCACAACTGACTCTAAAGGAACTTTTATAACTGGATAAGTTTGAAGACTATCTGGAACATTAGCGTCTTTTTCTTTCAGAATATACTTGAAATCCTTATTCGCATTGGGCCAAGGATTTGAAATAGTGACAACAGAATAACCTTCCTGTTTTACAATAGAAAGCCCTGAAGCATATTCTATACTATTTTTTGCAATTTCTGACTTTTCGACTACAATATTTTCATTTTTTTTACATCCTGTAAGAATGAAAAAAGAAAGAAAAAATACTAACTTAGGTAAATAAAATTTCATATTTAACGTTTTGGATAGGGACAAAGGTAAATCATTTTCTGATTTTTTTGTTTACTTTTATTCTTACAAAATTCAACAAACTGTATCTTTACATTTATGAATACCATAAAAACAAAAATTTGCTCAAGCTGTGAAACTTCTTTCAGCTGTGGAGATATTTCGGTTGAAAACAAATGCTGGTGCAATGATTACCCACCAATTTTTAACCTTTCAGAGGGAGGCGACTGTTTGTGCCCAGTTTGCTTTAAAGAAGCCTGTGAAGATAAAATTGATGCTTACGTTGAAACACTAACTCCTGAAAAAGCTTTAAAAAACAAAGCTATATCTCTACCAAAAACCGAAAAACTAATAGAAGGAATTGACTTTTATATCGAAAATGGCAATTATGTTTTTAAATCCTGGTTTCACCTCAAAAGAGGAACTTGTTGCGGAAACGATTGCAGGCATTGCCCGTACTAATTATTAATTATAAATTGTTAGTTGTTAATTATGAAAAACAACGTTGTGAAAAACAAAAGTTTTGATTTTGCAATCAGAATTGTTAAACTATATCAATATTTAAATAACAATAAAAAAGAATTTATACTTTCGAAACAACTTCTGAGATCAGGAACTAGTGTTGGCGCCATGATGAGAGAAGCGGAGCATGCTGAAAGCAAAAGTGATTTCATTCATAAATTTGCTATTGTTCAAAAAGAACCAACGAAACAGTTTATTGGCTTGAATTATTAAAGGCAACTGATTATTTAAATGAAAAGGAATTCGAAAACATTCACAATGATGCAATCGCAATTTTAAAATTAATAACCAGTATTCTTAAAACTTCAAAAAAACAAATTCTAGCATAAATTTATAATTAACAATTTACAATTAACAATTAAAGATGATTTATTTAATTACCGGTGGCGAGCGTTCTGGAAAAAGCAGTTATGCCCAGAAATTAGCTTTAGAACTTTCAGATACACCAATATACGTTGCGACAGCCAGAAAATGGGATGCCGATTTTCAGAATCGTATTGATCGGCATCAGCTGGAACGCGATGAACGCTGGACCAATATCGAAAAAGAAAAATATTTAAGCGAAATTGATTTTTCGGGAAAAGTGACCTTGATTGACTGTGTAACCTTATGGCTGACCAACTTTTTTATCGATACTAAAAATGATGTTTCGTTATCGCTGGAAGAAGCGAAAAACGAATTCATTAAAATAGCCAAACAAGAAGGCACATTAATAATTGTAACCAATGAAATTGGAATGGGAGTTCATGCCGAAACTCATATTGGCAGAAAATTTACTGAACTTCAAGGCTGGATGAATCAGTTTTTAGCATCAAATGCCGATGAAGTTGTTTTAATGATTTCGGGAATTCCGGTCAAAATAAAAGGTTAACAAAATTCAATTTCAATATGAATGGCAAAAATCAATAGAGCAATTTCTAAATTTTAAATCCTGAAATTCCAATATCGTAAAGTATCTTTACACAAAGAATAAATTGAAATTGATTTTTGAAATTGTTATTGATTTTTGAAGATGAGCCATTTAGATGATATTTTAAAATCACGTCGCGATACCCGACATTTTACAACTGATGAAGTTCCTGACGAAGTGATGCAAAAAGCTTTGCAGGCCGGACATTGGGCGCCTTCCGTTGGGCTTACAGATGCAACACGATATTATCTTATCAAATCTACTGAAGTCAAAACTGCAATTAAAAATCTGTTTTTAGATTACAATAAAAAAGCAGAAGAACTTACTGATAATCAGGAACAGAAAGAACTTTACAGATCCCTAAAATTAGAAGCAATTGAAGAAGCGCCAATTGGACTTATAATTGCTTATGATCGATCTGTTTTAAATCAATTTACAATTGGAACTGTTGGCAGCAATGAAGCGGTGAAATTCAGTTCGGTTTGTGCCGCGCAGAATATTTGGCTTTCGCTGACAGAACAAGGTTACGGAATGGGTTGGGTTTCGATTTTAAATTATTATCAGTTTAAAAAGATTCTAGATTTGCCTGAAAATATTGAACCTTTAGGTTATTTCTGCATTGGAAAACCTGCTACAAACTACAATAATCAGCCAATGCTCCAGCAATTGCATTGGAAACAAAAATCGGAAAGTCCAATTTGTACCGAAATTCAAAATGTACACGAAAGTTCAATTTCAGAAATAAAGAGTACAGCTTCTTCAGAAAAAAATATTTCATCAGATTTTGATCAACTTCTGCAAGAAAAAATAGATTCAAAAACGAAACCTGTTGGCGCTTTGGGAACTTTAGAAACTTTAGCTTTTCAAATGGCAAAAGTTTTTAAAACTTTGGAACCAAAAATCATCAAACCCAATATGGTTGTTTTTGCCGCTGATCACGGAATTGCGAATCACGGCGTAAGTGCTTATCCGCAAGATGTGACGCGACAAATGGTTAGCAACTTTCTGGACGGTGGCGCAGCAATCAATGTTTTTTGCAGACAAAATAACATTGAGTTATCCATTGTTGATGCAGGAGTTAATTATGATTTTCCAACAAACGCAAAATTGATTAATGCAAAAGTTGCCAAAGGAACACAGTCTTTTCTACATGTGCCCTCGATGAGCGAGGCAGAATTAAAATTGTGTTTTGAAAAAGGAAAATCAATCGTTGATGAGATTGCCAAAACTGATTCAAACTGCATTGGTTTTGGCGAAATGGGAATTGGGAATACTTCTACAGCTTCTGTTTTGATGAGTCTTTTGACGGGTTTTCCAATTGAAGAATGCATTGGAAAAGGTACAGGTATAATCGATGAAAAACTGATTCAAAAACATAATCTTCTAAAAAAAACAATCGAAAATTATTCCGGTCAAGCCGAATTAATGTCGCAGTTGGCTTATTTTGGCGGTTTCGAAATCCTGCAAATGGCAGGCGGAATGCTTTCGGCCTTTGAAAATAAAATGCTGATTTTGGTGGATGGCTTTATTTGTTCTGTTGCTTTTTTAATCGCTTCTAAAATCAATCCAGATATTAAAGAAAATGCTGTTTTTTGTCATTGCTCCGCTGAACAGGCGCATCAAAAATTACTTAATTATTTAAATGCAAAACCAATTTTAAACCTAGATTTGCGTCTTGGCGAAGGAACTGGATGTGCAATTGCTTTCCCAATTTTAAAATCGGCTGAAGCTTTTTTGAATGAAATGGCTAGTTTTGAAAGTGCCGGAGTAAGTAGGAAATAATTTACACTTTATGGCGTTGTAGATTAAAATTAAAAATCTTATAAATGCCTTTTACTAAAGTTTACATTCATTGCGTTTGGAGTACAAAAAACAGGTTTCCATTCTTAAACTCTTTTGATTTACGTCAGAAAGTTTGGCAACACATCAAAGAAAATGCTTTAAAAAAAGAAATATTTATTGAGCTTATTAACGGATACTCTGATCATTGTCATTGTTTAATTTCTCTTGGAAATAACCAAACGATTCAGAAAACGATTCAATTATTGAAAGGAGAATCTTCTTATTGGATTAATAAAAACCAATTAACCAAACAAAAGTTTGAATGGCAAGATGAATATTTTGCTGTTTCAGTCTCAGAATCTATTATCAATAAAGTCAAAGATTATATTAAAAATCAGGAAGAACATCATAAGAAGAAAACATTTCAAGAAGAAAACATTTCAAGAAGAATATGACGAGTTTATAATCAGGTTTGGATTCAAAACAACTCCTTAAATTTTGACTAAAACCTTGCTTTTAGCAATTTTATTTAATCTACAAAAAAAAACTGGAAACAATTCAAAAATTATGATCTGACAACTTTACTTTGATTTTTTGGCTAAAGCCCTTTTCTTTGTGATCTCATACTAACCTCCAGATAAATCTGGAGGCAACTGAAATAAAAAACTTTTTTTTAATATTAACTTTTCTAAAAAAAAACATACTATCTATATCAAAAAGTAATAAAATTAAAAAAATCAATTGCCAACATCTTTAGATGTTGGAATAAAATATTGCCTCTTAAAAGGGCTTTAGCCAAACAAACACAATCTAAATGAAAAAAGAACTACATATCTTCTTCACCTGTTTAATGTTTTACACCCGAATTCCATGTCCAAAAAACATTACACATCATCCCGATTATTTAAATAAAGCCACACGCTATTTTCCTTTTATCGGATGGATTGTTGGGAGCATTTCATTTTTGGCTTTTTATCTTTTTTCACTTTTTCTTTCAGTAGAAACGGCTGTAATTTTTGCTATAATTGCTTCTGTTTTAACAACCGGAGCTTTTCATGAAGATGGTTTTGCCGATGTATGTGATGGTTTTGGCGGAGGCTGGACCAAGGAAAAAATTCTGATGATTATGAAAGACAGTGCCATTGGTGCTTATGGAGCGATTGGTCTGGTCTTATTATTTTTATCCAAATTCAAATTGATTTCAGAATCGATTCTAATTTTCAAAAATGACAATAACTATTTTTTACTATTCTTGTTTTTTATTTCAGTTCATGCTGTAAGTCGTTTGGCGGCAATCAGCATTATTTTTACTCATGAATATTCAAGAGATGATGCTACAAGCAAAAGCAAACCAATTGCAAAACAGCATACTTGGAAAGAAATTTCAGGATCATTTTTCTTCGGATTAGTTCCGTTGCTGGCACTCTCCTATTTCTCTTTTGAAATAAAAACGATTTTGATTTTAATTCCGGTTTTCTTGACAAGATATTTTTTAGCAAGATATTTCCAAAAATGGATTGACGGATATACAGGCGATTGCCTTGGCGCAACACAACAAGTTTGCGAAGTTGTTTTTTATTTAAGCCTTCTTTTTATATGGAAATTTATCTAGTTCGACATACCGAAACGGTCTGTGAAAAAGGAATCTGTTACGGACAATCTGATGTAGATATTGCTGAACCTTTTGACATTATTTTTGACAAAATAATTTCTAAATTACCTTCAGAAGCGATTATTTTTTCAAGTCCATTGAAGCGTTGTGTGATTTTAGCAAAACATATTCAGAACAACATCAAAACCATTTCCTATCAGGAAGATGATCGTTTAAAAGAAATGAATTTTGGCGATTGGGAATTAAAAAACTGGAATGAAATTCCACAAGAAGAACTCAATCCTTGGATGGAAGATTTTGTGAATATTCGAGTTTCAAACGGCGAATCTTTTGTTGAATTACATGACAGAGTTGGTGATTTTTTATCTGAAATTCTTTCAAAAAACATCCAAAACCCAATCGTCATTGTTGCACATGCCGGAATTATCAGAAGTATCTTATGTCATCAAACTTCATTGCCATTAAAAGAAGTTTTTCAAAATAAAGTAGATTTTGGCCAAGTCATTAAAATTGAGCTTTGACAGGGGTTTTGTTTAGAATTTGACTCAAAAAGTAAAACAAATTTGAAAATTCAATAATTTTAACTTTATCTTTGCGCAAAATTAAGGTTGTGTTTTATTTATAAAAACACATTAAAAGGGAATCAAGTAAAATCTTGAGCTGTACCCGCAACTGTAAGCTTAGTTCTAAAAAGAATGCTTGTTGTTATCTACAAACCACTGTCATGCCTTGCGTGATGGGAAGGCAAACAACAAGACGCAAGCCAGGAGACCTGCCTTTGAAACAAAGATCGAACTCTCGGGAAAAAGAGTGTAGAAATTATGATTTTAAAAAAATATTTCGCTTTTAGTTTATTATTGCTGTGCCAATTTATTTGGGCGCAAAAGGACTCTATTACTGGTTTGAAAGAAGTTATAGTTTCTGATGCTAATCTTAAAAAATATTCTGCTTCACAATCGGTTTTAAAACTAAATGATTCGGTTATCAATAAAAATGAAGCTTTATTGACTGATCTTTTGAATTTTAATTCTACTATTTATTTTAAAGAATACGGCCGCGGAATGCTTTCGACAGTTGCCTTCAGAGGAACGACTTCATCGCAAACGGCAGTAATCTGGAACGGAATCAACATTAATTCTCAAATGAATGGAAGTACCGATTTCAATACGATTTCAGGTTCCGATTATAATTCTATAAGCGTTAAAGCTGGTGGCGGAAGTGTTATTTATGGAAGCGGTGCCGTGGGTGGAACTGTGCATTTAAATAACGATTTGGCATTTTATAATCGGTTTGAGAACAATTTAAAACTCGATTACGGAAGTTTCAACACGATCGGTATCAATTATAAAACTAACATTTCCAACGAAAAATGGAGCGCTCAAATTGGTTTTTCTAAAAACAGCTCGACAAACGACTATAAATATCTGGACAGATATACTTGGAAAGGCGAACAACGCTGGAATCAAAACGGACAATATGATGTTGTCACTTTGAGTGCCAATTTGGGATATAAATTTGATGCCAAAAACAGTTTAAAACTTTATAGCCAAACTTCAAATACAGATCGAAATACCTCTTTAATAACAGAAACCGAAACCCCAAGCAAATATGTAAACGGTTTCAACAGAAATTTACTGGAATATGATGGTAACTTCGGCAAGTTTAAAGCCAATTTCAAAACGGCCTATATTTTTGAAAATTACCAATATTACCCTGATAATTCTTTTAATCAATATACTTTCGGAAAAACCGAAAACTTGATTACTAAGGCAGATTTAGGATACACACTTTTTAAATCGACACAAGTAAACGGAATTTTAGATTATAACCGAACAAAAGGCTTTGGAAGCGGTTTTGGAAATAATACACGAGAAATCAGTTCGGCGGCAGTATTAGTAAAACAAGATTTTTCTAAAGATTGGAAGACTGAATTTGGTGTTCGAAAAGAATTCACAGACAATTACAAATCACCTGTTTTATACAATTTAGGATCATCTTATCAATTTGGAAAACTATATAATTTCAAATTGAATTTATCTCGAAATTTCAGAATTCCAACTTTCAATGATTTGTATTGGGAAGAAGGCGGAAATCCAGATTTGAAACCCGAAAGTTCCTATCAGGCAGAAATTGGAAATGTTTTTACTTTCAAAAACATTTCACTTACACAGACTTTTTACTACATCAAAATTACTGATTTGTTACGATGGGTTCCAGGAAGCGGGGGCATCTGGAAACCTGAAAATACAGACAAAGTCAATAGTTATGGAGCTGAAACTTTAGTGAGCTGGAAAAAACAGTATGGCAAAAATTATTTTGGAGCCAATGCCACTTACGCCTACACCGTTTCAGAAAACACAGAAACTGACAAACAATTGTTTTTTGTTCCTTTTAACAAAGTAACAGCGTCGGTTTCGTATTCGAGAAGCCGAATCTCGGCCTATTATCAATTCCTTTATAATGGATTTGTATACACGCAGGCTGATAATGATCCAAATGAAATTGTCGATGCCTATACGGTTTCGAATATTGGAATCGATTATGATTTCAAATTTTTAAGTTCTTTCAAACTTGGGTTTCAAGTATTAAATCTTTGGAACGAAAATTACGAAAGCCTTGAAAATAGACCAATGCCAGGAAGAAATTTTAATTTGTACTTAAACCTTAAATTTTAATATAATGAAGCTAACTAGATTATTTTTATTAGCAGTAAGCGTATCGCTTTTTGTTTCTTGTTCTAACGACGATGATAATGACCCGAAAGGTGCTTATGATAATGGATTTTTCATTTTAAATGAAGGAAATTCTGGCGGTGGTTCGGTTTCTTTTGCAAGTGATGATTTGGCCAATTTTACAGCTGATGTTTACAAAACAGTAAATACAGGTGATTTTGCAGGAGTGTATCTACAAAACATCTTTTTTAACGGAGATAATGCTTATATCATCGCTGGTGGATCTAACGTAATTAATGTTGTAAACAGATATACATTTAAATTAATTGCAAAAGTTGACAGCGGATTAGCAAACCCAAGATATGGTGTTGTAAAAGACGGAAAAGCGTATGTAACCAATGCAAACACGTATTCGTACAGTAATCCTGCAACTGGAAATACTGATGATTATATTGCTGTAATTGATTTAGCTACTAATAAAGTAGAATCTAAAATTGAATTGAAAGCTACTGCAAACCGTATTGTATTAGAAAACGGTAAATTTTATATTACTGATAGTTATAATGACAAAGTATTGGTTGTAAATGCAGCAACAAAAGCACTTGAAACTCCTGTTACAATTGGTACTAGTGGAGACAGCATGGAAGTTAAAGACGGAATTTTATATGTTTTGAGAGCTCCTTACGGAGATAACAGAAGCGAAATTGTAAAAGTAAAACTATCTGATAAATCAGTTACTAAAATCACTTTCCCAAAATCTTTAGACAGAGCTGGATACTTAGATATTTATAATGATAAAATTTACTATACGTCAAACAATTCAGTTTACGCAATTAGCCCTTCTGCAACAGAAGCTTCTACAACGCCAATTTTAACTGCTAATCTTCCAACTGGTGGTTCTATTTATGGTTTTGCTGTAGAAAACAATAAAATTTATATTGCTGATGCTGGAGATTATGCATCAAACAGTAAAGCTTACATCTACAACTTAAGTGGTGTATCACAAAAAGAATTAACTGTAGGTGTTGGACCAAATGGTTTTTACTTCAACAATTAATATACCTTTATTTTTAAATTAGTTTTTGGATTTTTTTGAAAAAAAGGCTTTC
This sequence comes from Flavobacterium sp. LHD-80, assembly GCF_030929605.1. Taxonomy (GTDB): domain Bacteria; phylum Bacteroidota; class Bacteroidia; order Flavobacteriales; family Flavobacteriaceae; genus Flavobacterium. The sequence goes on along the minus strand of NZ_JAVFVS010000011.1, from coordinate 394,408 downwards.
ATTTCTGAAAGCCTTTTTTTTTATTTTAACGATTTTGAAAACTGTTTAGGAGCAGTTTCTAAATACATTTCATTTCGTAATCCGTTGATTTTTTTCGAATCGTCTATATAAGGTAAAACAAAACTTTTGTCGGTTTGAATCTTTTTAGCAGTGGCTCCAGTAATTTTAGAAATTGCCAGATTCAATAATGGTTCAGCAGGATCTCCAAGTACTCCATAACTGCTTATATATTCTAACTGAACATAAGTCGGAACCAATCCTGAAGTATAATCACCAAAATCTTGCGCATTGGTAATTTTAAAAACCAATGGTTGCATCGCATATTTATGATTTGGATTTACTTTTGATTTTGTAAAAGTTGGTGAATCATAAACAGTAAATGAACCCACATTTTTTCCAGTTGTTGTCTCACCAATCTGAACAACATCAATGTAAGGTTTTAAACCATTAATAACTAATTCACTTGCCGATGCCGTGTTCGCAGTTGTTAATACATAAACTTTCGACAAATTCAGACTATTTAAAGCCGTGCCATCAATATTACTCACAAATCTTTGGTTCAAAGACTCCAGATCTTCTGTAGTCATTGTAGCCATTAATTTCAAGTTGTATTGTTGTTTTGAAAATACTTTTCCGTTAAACTGACCTGTAATCATACTTGCCAAACGAGTTGACGAACGTACAGAACCTCCTCCGTTATATCTTAAATCCAAAACTAGCTCTGTAATTCCTTGTGCTTTTAGTTCACCAAAAGCTTGGTTTAATTTAACATCATAATCAGAATAAAAACCGTTATACATTAAATAGCCAATTTTATGACTGCCAGAAGTAATTACTTTATTAATTAAAATTGGATTTTCTTCTAAAACCGTTTTAGTCAAAGCAACCGATTTTCCGTTCAAAACAAAAGTTGAACCATTATAATCGGCAAAATTTAAAGTATAACTATCTTGAGCTAGCAATAAAGATTGATAATTAGAAACCGTAAGTTTTGTACCATTTACAGCAGTAAACAAATCACCTCTTTTTATAGCTTTAGCCGAAGCATCAGAATTTGGAATAATATAACGCACATAACCTACAACATCATTTGAGCCATCAGCAACTCTTGTAAGTTTAAAATCTACACCATTATTTTTTGTGATTCCGTTAAGTTCTTGTTCCAATACTGTATAATCATCAACAATCCAGCTAAAACGGTCAATTGCACTTGCAGGGTATTTACTGATTGGTTTATTTAATAAATCTTGAAATAATTCCTCAGGTTTTGAATATCCAGATAAATAAGAGTTTAATTCTGCTTGACTGCTAAATCTATCATCGGCCAAATTTGGCACATCAGCTTGCCACAAATAAACTGCATTTAATCCTTTCCAGATAAAATCATTTACTTGCAAAGTTGCCGGAGCTTCTACATCATCCTGATCTTCACAGGACTGTAAAGTAAAGGCAAGCATAAAAATTAGTAGTAAACTCTTTAATATTGTTTTCATAAAAATGTTCTTGGTATTCTATTAACGTAAAAATACTACCTTTAGTTTTAACTCTATTAAGTTTATTTCATTTTTTCTGTAATTTTTTTTCAAAGAGGCTGTAACAAAAATAATAGTGCCTCGTCTTGACTATATAAGCTAACGAATAACCAACCAATTTTATGAATCAGAATGTGTTTATAGAATTAATTAATCCTTTTAAAGACAAAGTTTTTCGTCTGGCAAAAAGATTGCTCACCAGCACCGAAGAGGCAGAAGATGCCACTCAGGAAGTGATGGTAAAATTATGGAACAAAAAAGACAATTTAAATTCCTATAATAATATCGAAGCAGTTGCCATGACAATGACCAAGAATTATTGTCTGGATCAATTAAAATCTAAAAGAGCCGGAAACCTTAAAATTGTGCATAACAATTTTACAGACCGAGAACCTCAATTAGATAAAAAATTAGAAGATTCTGATAGTTTAGAATGGGTTGAAAAAATTATAAATCAGCTGCCAGAACAGCTTCAAATATTAATTCAGCTTCGGGATGTTGAGCAGTATGAATTTGATGAAATTGCGAAAATTGTCAACATGAATGAAACTGCTATTCGAGTAGCACTTTCGAGAGCGAGAAAAAAAATTAGAGAATCAATGGTTAACACACACAGTTATGGAATTAGATAGAATAGAATATATATTAGAAAAATACTTTCAGGGAGAAACAACTATTGCTGAAGAAAAAGAATTAAAAGACTATTTCTCATCTCCAAATGTTGCGCAGCATTTAGAGCAATATCAGCCAATGTTTGGTTATTTCTCTCAGGTAAAACAACAAAAATCGACACAAGAGATTCCACTCCCGAGGCCTCGGGACAAGAAACGAAATGTGGCGTGGTTATCAATTGCAGCTTCGGCGGTTGTTTTACTCGGAATTGGAACCTATTTCTTTGCAAGCCAAGAAAATACAGCTCCGGCTGTGGCGCAGTCAGAACTGGGAACCTATGATAATCCTGAAGAAGCTTTAAAGGCAACTCAAAAAGCTTTGGCACTATTATCAAACAATGTTAATATAGGTATTGGAAGTGTACAATACATTAACGAATATGAACAATCAAAAAACAAAATCTTTAAACAGTAATTAAAATCAATCAAAAATGAAAAATTTCATCATAACACTAGTATTCGCCTTTGTTACAAATGTATTTTATGGTCAGGGCGCTTTTGACAAATTTGACGGTCAAGACGATGTAACATCAGTAATTGTAAACAAAAAAATGTTCGATTTAATGAGCAAAGTAAAAGTTGACGCTACTGACAAAGAAACACAGCAGTATATTAATCTGATCAAAAAATTAGATTACCTAAAAGTGTTTACAACTAAAAATCCTAAAATTGAAGCTGACATGAAAGCTTCTGCTGATAAATACATTAAAACAGCAGGTTTAGAAGAATTGATGCGAGTAAACGACAGCGGTAAAAATGTTCGCATCATGGTAAAATCTGGCGCAAGCGACTCGCAAATCAAAGAATTACTGATGTTTGTTGACGGGGCAAAAAATGACGAAACGGTTTTACTGTCTCTAACTGGTAATTTTGACTTAAACGAAATTTCTGTACTTACGGACAAAATGCAACTTCCAGGCGGTTCAGACTTAAAAAAGGCCTCTAAAGGCAAAAAATAATCATGAAATCACCACTAATAGAAAGTTTGTGCAAACAAACACCGAAAAATAAAAAGGTGATAACATATATGACCAATAAAAAATAAATTCAACATATATGAAAACACGTGTTTTTACCTCAGCCCTAATAGCGTTACTGACTTTAATTAGTTGTAATTCTGAACCTTCATTGCAAAAGTATTTTGTTGAAAATAGCGAGAAAAAGGATTTTATCGCGGTCGATGTTTCATCTAATATTTTAAATGTAGACAAAGCAAAATTATCTGCCGAGCAAACTGAAGCTTTAAAATCATTTGACAAAATGAACATTTTAGCCTTTAAAGCAACAGATAAAAATCAAGCCGAATTTGAAACAGAACGCACCAAAGTGAAAGCGATTTTAAAAGATCCAAAGTATCAGCAATTAATGAAAGTTGGTTCAGGTAAAGACGGAGCTTCAATAAGTTATGTAGGCACAGATGAAAACATCGAAGAGTTTGTGGTTTTTGCCACCAGAAAAGAAAATGGTTTTGCTGTTGTCCGCGTTCTCGGAAAAAACATGAATCCGAACAACATTATGACATTGATGTCGGTTTTACAAAAATCAAACATCAATATGGATCAGCTGAAACCTTTGCAACAATTGATAAAATAATCATCAATCTTACTTTATAAATCAGAAAAAGCTCCAAATAATTTTGGAGCTTTTTTTATGCATCAAATCACACAAATGATATCGTATAGACACACAGCAGTGCGCTTTATCCGCAAAATATTACAACTAAACACAAAACTAAGCGTGATGAATACTGGACGTAGACTCACTGCTGTGCGTTTCTGCGGAAAATTAGAATGGATAATTGTAATTTCACTGCAAAAATCATTAGGGATAATAAAAATAAAAAAGCTCCAATTTTCATTGGAGCTTTTCTTTTATAATAAAATCCGAGATTATTTACTCAAATACATTTTTCTTCTAGAGTACAATTCATAGAATTGATCGTCTTTCAAGTCATCGATAAACAAGATGCTTTCTCCTGTTGATTTCATTTCTGGTCCTAATGCTTTGTTTACATTCGGGAACTTGCTGAAAGAGAAAACTGGTTGTTTGATTGCGTATCCTTTTAATTGTGGATTGAAATCAAAGTCAGTTACTTTATTGTGACCTAACATTACTTTTGTAGCGTAATTTACATAAGGTTCTCCGTAAGCTTTTGCAATGAACGGAACCGTTCTTGAAGCTCTTGGGTTTGCCTCGATAATGTAAACTGTATCGTCTTTAATCGCAAACTGAATATTGATTAAACCAACCGTTTTTAAAGCTCTAGCAATTTTATGTGTATGATCTTTAATTTGCTGCATTACAAATTCTCCTAAGTTGAAAGGAGGCAATGTTGCGTTACTATCCCCAGAGTGAACTCCGCAAGGCTCAATGTGCTCCATAATTCCGATGATGTAAACATTTCCATCAGCATCACAAATCGCATCAGCTTCAGCTTCGATTGCTCCGGCTAAATAGTGATCTAAAAGCAATTTATTTCCTGGAATCGTTTTCAATAAATTGATAACGTGCTCCTCTAATTCTTTTTTGTTGATTACAATTTTCATTCCTTGACCTCCTAATACATAAGAAGGACGAATCAATAATGGGAAATCTAATGTGTCAGCAAGTGCAGAAGCTTCATCAGCCGTTTCAGCAATTCCAAATTTAGGGAAAGGAATATGTAATTCAGTTAATAAATCTGAGAAACGTCCTCTGTCTTCCGCTAAATCAAGTGCATCAAAACTAGTTCCGATGATTTTCACTCCGTATTTAGAAAGTTTATCAGCCAATTTCAATGCTGTCTGACCACCAAGCTGTACAATTACACCTTCAGGTTTTTCATGCTGAATAATATCATAAATATGCTCCCAGAAAACTGGTTCGAAGTATAATTTATCCGCTGTGTCAAAATCTGTAGAAACTGTTTCTGGATTACAGTTGATCATGATGGTTTCGTAACCGCATTCTTTTGCCGCTAAAACTCCGTGTACACAAGAATAATCAAACTCAATTCCCTGACCAATTCTGTTTGGTCCAGAACCTAAAACGATGATTTTCTTTTTATCTATAACAATACTTTCGTTATCTACATAACGCTTACCATCTGCTTTTTCAATTTCAGCTTCAAAAGTTGAGTAGTAATAAGGTGTTTTTGCTTTAAATTCTGCTGCGCAAGTATCAACCAATTTAAACACACGGTTGATGTTTTGCTCCATACGCAAAGCATGTACTTCACTTTCAAGACAATTCATCATGTGCGCTATTTGTCTGTCAGCAAAACCTTTTTGTTTCGCTTCAAGCAATAAATCTTTAGGAAGATTTGAAACTTTATAGTTAGAAATTTCTTTTTCCAAAGTATAAAGTTGTTCGTATTGTTTTAAGAACCACATATCGATTCTTGTAATTTCATGGATACGGCTCAACGGAATTCCCATTGCAATTGCATCATAAATTACAAAAACACGATCCCAACTTGCGTAAGTTAGTTTCTCGATAATTTGTTCGTAGTTTTTATATCCTTTTCCATCAGCACCAATTCCGTTTCTCTTAATCTCTAAAGATTGAGTTGCTTTGTGTAATGCTTCTTGGAAAGAACGTCCAATTCCCATAACTTCACCTACAGATTTCATCTGAAGACCTAAAGTTCTGTCAGATCCTTCAAATTTATCGAAGTTCCAACGTGGTATTTTTACGATTACATAATCTAAAGTTGGTTCAAAAAGAGCCGAAGTAGATTTTGTAATTTGGTTTTGTAACTCATCTAAGTTATATCCTAAAGCTAATTTAGAAGCGATTTTTGCAATTGGATAACCTGTTGCTTTTGATGCTAATGCAGAAGAACGAGATACACGAGGGTTGATTTCGATGGCTACAATATCTTCTTTTTCATCTGGCGAAACCGCGAATTGTACGTTACATCCTCCCGCAAAATTTCCAATACTTCTCATCATTAAGATAGCGTAGTCACGTAATTTTTGGAAAGTTGTATCTGATAAAGTCATTGCAGGCGCAACTGTAATCGAATCTCCAGTGTGGATTCCCATTGGGTCCATATTTTCGATAGAACAAATGATTACAACATTGTCATTTTTATCTCTTAAAAGCTCTAATTCGTATTCTTTCCATCCCATCAAAGCTTTGTCAATTAAAACTTCGTGAATTGGAGAAGCTTCAAGTCCGCGAGTTAAAAGCTCATCAAAATCTTCTTTTTTGTAAACAACTGCTGCTCCAGTTCCACCAAGTGTAAACGAAGGACGAATTACAAGCGGGAAACCAAATTCCTGAGCAATTTCTTTTCCTTCTAAATAAGAAGTAGCTGTTTTTGCAGGTGCAGTTGGTACATTTATTCTTTCTAAAAGCTGTTTAAACTGCTCTCTGTCTTCTGTAATATTAATTGCGTTTACATCAACCCCGATTAATCTTACTCCGAAATCCTGCCAGATTCCTTTTTCTTCAGCTTCCAAACACAAGTTCAAAGCAGTCTGACCTCCCATTGTAGGCAAAACAGCATCAATTTGTGGATGTTCCTTCAGAATTTCAATAATCGATTTTGTAGTTAAAGGTTTCAAATAAATATGATCGGCCATTGATGGGTCGGTCATAATCGTCGCTGGGTTTGAGTTAATCAAGATAACTTCAATTCCTTCTTCACGAATAGAACGTGCAGATTGAGATCCTGCATAATCAAATTCGCAAGCTTGACCAATAACAATAGGTCCTGAACCTATTATTAAAACTGATTTTATTGATGTGTCTTTAGGCATTTTGTATGTATTGTGTAGTTATTATATGCATTAAAAAACATTCACAGTGCTTTAGAAACTAGAATGTTACAAATTTATTACCGACAAGGTATAAAAAAAGGCGATACTAAAAAAGTAATCGCCTTATGTATGTTTATACAAACATTATTTTTTGTGTCTAGGTTCGCTAGAAACAGTCAATTTATGTCTTCCTTTTGCTCTTCTACGCGCTAGAACTTTTCTTCCATTCGCAGAAGCCATTCTGTCCATAAATCCGTGCTTATTTCTTCTTTTTCTTTTCGATGGTTGAAATGTTCTTTTGCTCATTGCTTTGTATCTTTAAAAATGGTATCTAATTAACTCGTTCTTGGTTTTGAATATCGTTGCTCAAAAACCGAGTGCAAATATACAAAGACTTTTTTTTCTGGCAAGCACTTTAATAAAAATATTTTTAATTCATTTTACTATATTTGCAATCACAAATTTACATTAATTATGTTTCATAAAAATATTAAACTTATTTTGGCCGGACTTCTTGTAGTTGCTGGCGTTTGGCAATTTACAGAAAGTAATATCGGGAACGGTATATTTTTGCTTTTACTTACTGCAATTCCAATTTTTCTTTATTTTAAAAACGAATTTATCCTTTTAGCTTTCCTTAAATTAAGAAAACAAGATTTTGAAGGCGCTAAAAAATGGTTGTCATACATTAAAAACCCAGAAGCCGCATTAGTAAGAAAACAACAAGGATACTTTAATTACCTACACGGAATTATGTTATCTCAAACGAATATCAACCAAGCTGAGAAACATTTCAAAAAAGCTATCGAACTTGGATTATCAATGGATATGGATTTAGCCGTAGCAAAATTGAATCTTGCTGGAGTGGCAATGTCACGCCGAAGAAAGCTTGAAGCAACTAATTTATTGAATGAAGCTAAGAAATTAGACAAACAAGGAATGCTGAAAGAGCAAATTTCTATGATGAAAGAACAAATGAAGAAAATCTAACGATTTTTAAATTCCAATATTGAAATCCCAAATTCTAAAAAGAGTTTGGGATTTTTTATTTCTAAACGCATAGTTTGTCATTTCGACGGAGGAGAAATCTTCGCACGAAACTCTACAAAGATTGACGATTCACTTTGAGGAGCTACTTGTCGAAATTTCTCCTCCGTCGAAATGACAAGATTGCGCTATAATGCTCAAAGAATTGGAATTTGGAATTTAAAACATTTAATCTTCCAATATAATAGAAGGTAAATTCTCATTTAGCCATTTGTATTTATTGAGAATCATAATATGAGTCCCTCCTTTTACAACAATACATTTGTCAATATATTTTATAGGAAAGACATCATCCTGATCTCCGTGAATATGAATCACATTGTCATCAACTTTATTTCTGTCCCATAAAATAACCGATTCTACAGCCCATTGCAGATAATTAAGATCCCGAACCGCCAAAAACTTCTCGTATAACTTAATTCGTTTATTGACTTTTTCTCCAAAAGAATATTTAGCGAGATTTTCAATATTCAAAATCAGCTTCATCGGAATAAGTTTGTAAGCCTTTGTTGTCTTACCAATTTTCATTCGTCTTGGAAATTCAACATTACTTCTTACGCTCGAAATAATAATTACTTTGTGCGCTTTTATATGCTTCGAAATTTCCTGAACCAAAATTCCGCCAAAAGAAACTCCAATCAAAACAGGATTTTCATGTTTGATATTTTTTGCAATTCGAACGGCATAATCAGATAACGATTCTTTAGGCTTAGGAATCTCCCATTCAAGCAAATAGGTTTCAAAAACAGATTCATCTAATTTAATTCTTTCAAAAATAGCTGGACTAGCTGCTAAGCCAGGCATAAAATAAACAGGAATTTTACTCATTTGTCAAAAAAGGTATTTTAATTACAAGGCTCTATTTCAAGATAAATTTAATTTTTTTAACAATATGCACAGCAAATCTCACACCATAATCCATATTAAAACAAATAAAATTACAAATTATCTAAAAAAAAGACCTCTTAAAAAAAATAATTTCATATTGAAAATCAAATGATTAACTTTGCATTCCAAATCATTCATGTTTAACATTCTTACATTAGCATTTAAACAGAATAACGCCCTAAATCTATTTTATATTTTAAACCTGCTAAAAAAATGACAAATTATGGAATCTATTGAAACTACATTGGCAATTAAAGACAACACTTTTGCGAGACAATTTGAAACTTTAGCTCCTGAAGGAATGCTTTCTGTTGAATATTCATTTCAAGAAAAGAAAATTTTCCTAACCAAAATTAACACACCTGAAGGCTACGACAATCAAGCCGTACTTGACAACATGTTGAAAAACATCATGGAATTGAATACTGAGAAAAAATTTAGAGTTGTTCCAATTCACCCAAAGATTGTTACTTTTTTCAAAAAAAACCCTAAATATAAAGAGTTGCTTCCTCCAGGAATCAGGATTTAAAAATCACCAATTAATCGGAGCCACAAACCTCCTATTACCATATAGATAAAGAGCATAACTAATCCAGTTATAAGCCCTTTGACCCACCAGCTTTTTAGGTCGACATAACCGCTACCAAAAAAGACTGGTGCCGGTCCATGTCCGTAATGCGTTAAAGTTCCATATATCGATCCCACAAAACCAAGCATAAAAGCAAGAAGCAAACCTGGCACTCCAAGCGAAACCCCAACTCCCAACAAAGCCGCATACATTGCTGCCACGTGTGCCGTTGCGCTTGCAAAAAGATAATGGCTAAAAAAGTACACTAATACAATAATGGGAAAAGCCATTTGCCAGCTTAATCCTCCTATTTCAGTTTTAATTAAATCACTGAACCACGCAATAAAACCAAGTTCATTGAGCGAACTTGCCATCATTACTAAAACTGAAAACCAAACAATAGTATCCCAAGCTCCTTTTTCGGCTTTTACATCATCCCAAGTTAAAACTGAAGTTAAAAGCAAAATAACTAAACCAATAAATGCAGTAGTTGTAGCATCTATAGAAAACAAATCGCCTGTCATCCATAAAAACAGCAAAATAAAGAAAGTTAATAGCATCAGCCATTCATTACGGGTAATCGACCCCATTTCTTTAAGTTTTTGAGCTGCAATTTGAGGCGCATCTCCAGTTTTCTTAAGTTCTGGCGGATAGATTTTATAAAGTACAAACGGAATCACAAAAAACGAAACCAAACCCGGAACAATAGCTGCAGTTGCCCAAGAAATCCAGCTGATTTTAATTCCGAGATTAAGCGCAAATTTTTGACACATCGGGTTACTTGCCGTACCCGTCAAAAACATAGACGAAGCGATCAAATTTGCATTATAACTATTTAAAGTAAGATATGCTCCTAATTTTCGGTGCGTTTCTGGCTTATCTGGCATCGAGCCAAAACTCATTGACATCGATTTCATAATCGGATAAATAATTCCGCCTCCGCGTGCTGTATTACTTGGTACAGCAGGCGCTAAAACCAAATCAGCAAGCCCTAAACCATACGCAAGCCCAAGTGAACTTTTGCCAAATACTCGAATAAACAAAAAAGCAATTCGATTTCCTAAACCTGTTTTAATAAATCCTCTCGCAATAAAAAACGAAATCCCAATAAGCCAGATTACTTTATCACCAAAACCTTTCAGCGCCAATGTTATTGATTTTCCAGCATCTCCAGGCGCCAAAACCTGAGAAAAAGCCGTTAATGCAATAGCAATCATACACATGGTTCCCATTGGAGCCGCTTTTAGAATAATTCCTAAAATGGTAGCTACAAAAATGGCAAACAAATGCCATGCTTCAACAACAACACCGTTTGGAGCAGGAATTAACCAAATTGCTACTCCTACAGCAAGTGTGATAATGGTTTGAGGAATTTGTACTTCTTTCATAAAAACAAGATTTAAATTAATTAAAGTCTAAGCTGGAGCTGTATTAAAAACAAGTTATTATTATAGGTGGTGGTATCTGGAACATTATAATCAAATCGGTCAATTTGAAATCCTGCTTCAATTCGTCCTCTATAAGCTTTTCCAAATTCAAGACTCACCATTGGCGTATATGTCTGCCTTAAATTGGAATCAATTTTATAACTCGGATCAAATCTTTCATAACGGCATGAAAATTCTAAAGAGGTTAATTTATTATAATCAACAACATATCTAAAATTAGGCAAAAAGTAAATACCGCGCATTTGATAATCTGCAACATCTGGAGTTCTTGACGCAAGTGGCAGAGAAAAATACAAATTATGATTTGTTCCCTGTTTGTATTCAATCTGCAAATCAAAACTCAATTTATCAGTAATTTTAAAATCGCTTGTAATATCAGCGCCAATTGCAAAAACATCTTCTTTGAAAACTTTTCCAAAACCTCCGTTCAAACCCAAATTAATGTCATATTTTTTCGACAACTCCAAAACCCATCTCGTAGAAACCTGCTTACCGTTATCTTTATCCATCTCGGCATTCTTTCCGTTTCCATTCAAAATAGAAAAAGCATAATTCACTGGTATTTTTCCAACATCAAAAGCACCCGTTGCCGAAGCCCCTATTTGAAAACTTGTCCAGCCATTTTTTCCAAATTCATAATATTGATTAGAAAAATCGAACGACTTTATAATATCTACGGGCACCAATTCCTCAATACCAAATGCCGGTCTGAACTGACCACCGGTTAAAGCTATGTATTTATTAAAAGTATATTTTCCGTACGCATTTTCAAGAACCTTCCCTTTAGTATCCGATTTAAAATCGGCTAAATTTACCAAAATCACAACTTCAGTTTCTTTACTGAGCTTTGTATTTAGCCCCACACGCATTCTTTTAATATCAAATGAACTCTGAGTAGCATTTCCTGCTGAATGATGAGTTCCCAAAACATCGACATTATCTTCAAAACTTTCTAAGTATCTGGCTTGCAAAAGTCCTTTAAATTGAAATGTTGGATATTTAATATCACTTTCAGAATCAGTCTCTGGCTGAGTTTGTGCAGTTTGAGCAATCGAAAGCAATGGCATCAGAAACAATAGAAGAATAATTTGAAGAAGTAAAGTCTTTTTCATAGGCATATAAATTAAAACTTTTAAAAAGGCGTCCAACTCATTTTTTTACATTAGAACACGTAAAAAAACACAAACACTTATAAATCAACATAAAACAGTTATAAATATAATAAAAAATCAACAACTTGTAAAAATAGTTGCATTAAAATACGGTTATCAATTTTAACATAACAAAAAAGGCGCAAGAATCAACTTGCGCCTTTTTACTATTTTTAGGATATTTCTATTTTTCGATTTCTCTCATCGAGTCCATTTTTTTATGTGCCAAGAAACCAGCAACATCTTCAAAATGTTCTTTAACTCTTTTATTTCCAAATTCAAAAACCTTCGTTGCCAATCCGTCAAGGAAATCACGATCGTGCGAAACTAAAATCAACGTTCCGTCAAAATCACGTAAAGCATCTTTGATAATATCTTTCGTTTTCATATCCAAGTGATTCGAAGGCTCATCCAGAATCAACAAGTTAACTGGCTCCAACAACAATTTAATCATTGCCAAACGTGTTTTTTCACCACCCGAAAGTACTTTTACTTTTTTAGTAATATCGTCACCTTGAAACATAAACGCTCCAAGAATATTTTTTATTTGCGTTCTAATATCTCCAACTGCAATGTTATCGATAGTTTCAAAAATTGTAGCATTTTCATCTAATAATGAAGCCTGATTTTGAGCAAAATATCCAATTTGAGAATTATGTCCAATTTCAACACTTCCAGAATCAACGCCAATTTCCTTCATAATTGCTTTGATCATCGTTGACTTTCCTTCTCCATTTTTCCCAACAAAAGCAACTTTTTGGCCTCTTTCGATTACGATATTCGCATCCTTGAAAACCACATGATCACCATACGATTTAGACATTTCTTTTACAATAACTGGGTATTGGCCAGAACGTGGCGCCGGCGGAAACTTTAATCGCAATGCAGAAGCATCAACTTCATCAACTTGCACGATCTCTAATTTTTCAAGCATTTTTACACGAGATTGAACCGCATCTGTTTTAGAGAATGTCCCTTTGAAACGGTCAATAAACGCTCTATTGTCTGCAATCATTTTTTGTTGCTCATCATACGCTTTTTGCTGATGAATACGACGGTCTTTTCTTAATTCTAAATAATGAGAATATTTAGCTTTGTAATCGTAAATTCTTCCCATTGTTACTTCGATAGTTCTGTTTGTAATATTATCAACAAACGCTCTATCGTGCGAAATTACCACAACTGCTTTTGCAGAAGTCAGCAAAAACTCTTCTAGCCATTGAATACTTTCAATATCCATGTGGTTTGTTGGCTCATCCAGTAAAATCAAATCTGGTTTTTGAAGTAAGATTTTCGCAAGTTCAATACGCATTCTCCATCCTCCAGAAAATTCAGATGTTTGACGGCCAAAATCTTCACGTTCAAAACCTAAACCAACAAGAATTTTTTCAACTTCAGCTTCGTAATTTATTTCTTCAATAGCATAAAATTTCTCACTCAAGTCAGAAACTCTTTCGATCAATTTCATGTAAGCATCACTCTCATAATCTGTACGAACGGTTAATTGTTCGTTGATTTCGTCAATTTCGGCTTTCATTTTAAAAATTTCACCAAAAGCTTTTGATGCTTCTTCCATTACAGTCGAACCATCTTTAGTCAATAAATGCTGAGGCAAATAAGCCACAACTGCATCTTTTGGCGTTGAGATACTTCCTGTTGAAGGTTTGTTTTCGCCAGCAATTATTTTTAAAAGTGTCGATTTTCCCGCACCATTTTTACCCATAAGGGCAATTTTATCATTTTCATTTATAGCAAAAGAAACATCGCTAAAAAGTGTAGTTCCACCAAACTGAACCGAAATATCGTTAACTGTAATCATTTATCTTCTGTGAATTTATTTAATCGGTTAATCGTTTATTTGACTACCCATTTTTTTTGTGCTGCAAAGATAGATTAATTAGATAATTAGGCAATTAGATAATTTGATAATTTCTTGATTTGACAATGTGATAATTAGCAAACCTGTCAGGTTTATTGACTGAGAATTATTTCATTGGCACATTTTCTAATTTTCTAATTGATACATTTAGACAATTCCCAAATGTTTCCAGAAACCAGGGCTTATTTTGAACTTGTATTCTTACATTTGAATTACATAAAAACAGGCAAAACATGAAAATTTTAATCATAGAAGATGAAGCTGGTTTACGTGAAGTGGTACAGCAATCGCTGGAAAAAGAAAAATGCATTGTAGAAACGGCTTACGATTACATTTCCGGCTTTGATAAACTTGGAGCTTATGATTATGATTGCATCTTAATTGATATTATGCTTCCAAACGGAAACGGATTAGACCTGTTGCAGGAAGTAAAAAGACAAAAGAAACAAAGCGCTGTTATTATAATTTCGGCAAAAGATGCTGTTGATGACAAAGTAAAAGGTCTTGATTTAGGTGCCGATGATTATTTAAGCAAACCTTTTCATTTATCTGAATTACATGCCCGAATCAAATCGGCAATTAGAAGAAACAATCATAATGGAGATAATTTGATTGTTTGGAAAAACGTTACGCTTTCTCCCGAACAACGAACGGTTTCTATCGACAACAAAGAATTAGTATTAAACAGAAAGGAATTTGATTTGCTGTATTATTTCATCATCAACCCAAACCGGTTAATTAACAAAACAGCTATTGCCGAATATGTCTGGGGCGATCATACAGATCAGGCTGACAATTTGGATTTTATATATTCACAGGTTAAAAATCTACGAAAAAAGCTAAAAGACAGCAATGCCGAACTTGATATTCAGGCTGTTTACGGCATTGGATATAAAATGAATTAATGAAATTACAAAACTACACTCTTCGTTATCTTGCTCTCACCCTTTTGGTTGTTATTCCTATTTGGGCCGGAATTTTTTATGTCTTGATTTTAGATGAAGTTTATGACAATATTGATGATGATTTAAAAAACTCAAAAATCATTATTACCCGGCATGCTTTTGCCGACAAAAAATTATTAAACTCGCCTGAATTCGGAATCAATAAATTCACAATAAAACCACTTCCTAAAGGCAATTATTCGCTTAAAGATGAATTTTCTACCTCTAAGGAATTTATGGAATATGATAACGACAACGAACCGATAAGAACTCTAAAAACTGTTTTCAATGACGATAACGGAAATTCTTATGAATTGATTATTAAAGCTTCAATTGTTGAAGAAGATGAACTGCTCGAGGATTTGTTTCTTGCTTTAATTGGTTTATATGTTATGCTGGTTATTAGTATTCTGGCGGTAAATCATTTATTGCTGAAAAAAATCTGGAAATCATTTCATACGATTTTAGACAACCTTAAAGAAATCAAACTTGGAACCGGAAGCAAATTAAAACCCATCACTTCTCCCATAGACGAGTTTAATATTCTGGCTAAAGAAGTAGAAAGAATGCACAATCGTAATGAATCTATTTATTCCAGCCAGAAACAATTTATAGAAAATGCTTCGCACGAATTACAAACACCACTGGCAATAAGCATTAACAAACTGGAATTATTTGCAGAGAACACGATTCTTTCAGATGAGCAAATGATGGAAATTGGAAAAATTACGGATACTTTAAATCGACTAACCAGATTGAACAAATCTTTATTGATGCTGTCTAAAATCGAAAATCAACAATTCTCTGAAGAAGAAAACATCAACTTTAACGAACTTATTTTATTACTAATTGAAGATTATACTGATTTAGCCGATTTCAAAAAAGTAAAAATCTCCGTAACTGAAAATGATTCGTTGCACTTTATAATGAATAAAGGATTAGCCATTGCATTAATTAGTAATTTATTAAAGAACGCTCTAATTCACAATCATCATGATGGCTTTGTAAACTTTATTATAAATAAAAATGACATTACAATTTCGAATAGCGGCATAGATTTCCCTTTAAATTCAGAGGTTATTTTCAGCAGATTTTATCGCCATACTACAACAAACGAATCTACTGGTTTAGGTTTATCGATAATAAAATCCATTATAAACAATTATTCTATTGTAGTCGAGTATCTGTATACCAACAAACATCAGTTCAAAATTATTTTTCCAAAAAAGTAGTCTTTTTATTATTTTTTCCTAATTGTTTCCAAATTCAGGTACTAATCTTGTATCTGAATTTAAACATACAATTATGAAAACGAAATTAAATTTAGCTGTCTGCATAATTGCAGGATTAGCATTTGGATTCTCAGCAAATGCTCAAAAAACGCCAATTGCAAAATCTGCCTTACCTGTAAATGCTCAAACTTTTTTAAAAACTCATTTTGCCGGCCAGGAGCCTACTTATATTATTGAAGACAAAGAAACTTTCTATAAAGACTACAAAGTTCAATTTGCAAACAACATTGAAGTAGAATTTGATGGAAAAGGAAATTGGCAAGAAGTTGACGGAAATCATACTGCTATTCCTGTCTCTATAATTCCTAAATCTATAATAGCTTACGTAAGAACAAAGTTTCCAAACACTACGATTACTAAAATAGATAAAGGAACTTGGGGCTACGAAGTAAACTTAAGCAACGGATTAGAGTTGGAATTTAACTCAAAAGGCAATTTTTTAAGAATCGATAATTAAACACCTTATTAAAATAATACAATCATGAAAAAAATAATCTTATCAGGATTTATCGCTTTATCTCTATTATTCACTACAACGTCTTGCGACAGTGATGACGACAATGATCATGTAATTAGCGCAACCGATTTACCAAAACCGGTAGATACATTTGTTAGCACTTATTTTCCTAACGCGACCTATCAAACCATAAAAAAACAAAACAAAGCCGATTCTGATGAATCAATATACGATGTTTATCTGACAAATGGTTTTGAAATTGATTTTGATGTCAATGGAAATTGGATTGATATAGATGGTAATCATCAGGCAATTCCCGCTGCTCTGATTCCCGAAAAAATCAACGCTTATGTAACAGCAAATTATCCAAATCAATATGTAACTTCAATTGACAACGAAAGAACTTATACAGAAGTAGAACTTTCCAACAATGTAGAATTAGTTTTCGATCTTCAGGGAAATTTCATCAGAATTGATAAATAACAAAATAAAACCCGACAAGTTTTAATAACCTGTCGGGTTTGAAAAATTATCTAATTTCGAAATTGACTAATTATCTAATTAATCTTTTCTCCATTTTTTAGTTTCTTCAAAAATGTGCTCCAAAATCGCCGCTTCGGTTTCGTCGAACTCAATATTTCTGCGTCCTAATACCAATCTTGCAGTTTCAAAAGCTTTTTTAGTCACATAAGTTGTAAATCCGGCTGCACCGCCCCAAGAAAAACTTGGAACAAAATTTCTAGGAAAACCAGACCCAAAAATATTCGCACTAACTCCAACTACAGTTCCAGTATTAAACATTGTGTTGATGCCACATTTACTGTGATCTCCCATCATTAAACCACAAAACTGTAATCCGGTTTTTGCAAAACCTTCTGTTTCGTAACTCCACAATTTAACTTCTTCGTAGTTGTTTTTTAGGTTTGAATTATTAGAATCTGCACCAATATTGCACCATTCACCTAAAACAGAATCACCTAAAAATCCGTCATGACCTTTGTTTGAATTTTGAAACAAAACAGAATTTTTTACCTCTCCTCCTATTCTTGATCCTGGACCAACAGTTGTCGCACCGTAAACTTTTGCATTCAATTTTACTTGAGCATTCTCGCATAAAGCAAAAGGTCCACGAATTACAGTTCCTTCCATAATTTCAGAATTCTTGCCAATATATATAGGACCAGTTGAAGCATTTAAAGTTACAAACTCCAATTTAGCTCCTTCTTCAATAAAAATATTTTCTGGGGCAATTACATTTACACTTTTAGGAATTGGCTGTGATTTTCTGTCTTCTGTCAAAAAATTAAAATCGGCGCGAATTGCAGCATCATTTTTAGAGAAAATATCCCAAGTATGTTCAACTGTTAAGCAATCATCATTGTACTGAATAATTTCATACGAATCAAAATCAACCTCTTCTTGATTTTCAGTAGTAAAAAAAGCAATTACATCCTCTCCTTTAAAAATAGCCTGATTTATTTTTAAATCAGAAACCAGTTCAGCAAGCTTATCATTTGGCAAATAAGCGGCATTGATCATAACATTCTCTTCCATCTCAACCATTGGAAATTTTTCAGACAAATATTCCTCCGTAATTGTTGTGATAGTTGATCCAAGGCGCATTTCCCATTTTTGACGAATCGTCATAATTCCGATTAGAATATCAGCAACGGGCCTTGTAAAAGTAAAGGGTAATAAAGCATTCCGGACGGGACCGTCAAAAAGAATGTAGTTCATACAATTAATTTAATGTGTTAAAATTTGATTTGGTTACCAAGGCCAAAGTTACAAATATTTATGTCTTACATTAATCATGTTTATCTGTAAATAGCCACGAATTCACGAATTATTATTTTTACAATCATTATTTAATAAAGTTACAACAACAAAAAATTCGTGAATTTGTGGCTATTAAAAAACCGCATAAAAAAAGCCTCCCAAATTAGGAGGCTTTTGTATAATTTAAAACAGCTATTATTTTTTAGCGTGTTTAGCGTATTTAGTTTTGAATTTATCAATACGTCCTGCAGTATCGATAAGTTTAGATTTACCAGTATAAAAAGGGTGAGATGTTCTAGAAATCTCCATTTTTACAACTGGATACTCAACTCCGTCAACTTCAATTGTTTCTTTTGTATCTGCAGTAGATTTAGTGATAAAAACGTCATCATTTGACATGTCTTTAAATGCAACTAATCTGTAATTTTCTGGGTGAACTCCTTTTTTCATCTTTTCTTTTATTTATTGTTTTAGAGCATTTTTATTTTGAAGCTTTTCTTGTAATTTGAAAAGGTATAAACAACTCTACTCTTTTTTGTTTAAAAATTTAATTATTTTTGAGTGTGCAAATTTACAATTCTTTTTTAATAAACAAATACTTAGCTCACTTTTTTTTACTTAAATTCAAAAAGCTTTTTTTATCTTCGATTATAGTGGGAATTGCTATATTTGTGGATTAATTTTAAAACATATAGAAATATGATCAATGAAGTTATAAAAAAGAATGGTATTACTTATGGTGTAATGATTGGAATTGCATCGGCATTATTTACCGCTACTATCTATGCGGTTGATTTAAATTTATTCACTGCATGGTGGATGGGTATAATAGGTATAGCAATCAGCGTTACTATAAGTATTATTCTACTTTCTAAAACTAAGAAAGAATTAAAAGGTGTTTTTCCTTTTAAAGATGCTTTTACCACTTATTTTATAGCGGCCGTAATTGGCGTTTTAATTTCTACAACTTTTAATATTGTATTATTTAATGTTATTGATCCGGGTGCAAAAGACACTTTGAACGAAATAATGATGAAATACACTGCAAACATGATGCAGAAATTTGGAGCACCGGCTTCATCTATCAATGAAGCAATTGAAAAAATGAAAGAAAGCAGCCCATACTCAACTTTCGAATTATTAAAAGGATCTGCTTTTGCAATAGTAATCAGTGCGATTTTCGGATTAATCTTTGCGGCATTTTTTAAAAGCAAAACCACTCAAGAATAAAAAATATAAATGAATTTATCTATACTTATACCGCTTCTAAACGAGGAGGAATCACTAAAAGAACTCTATTCTTGGATTATTAAAGTGATGCAATCTAACAATTACTCTTATGAAATCATTTTTGTAGATGATGGAAGTACCGATGATTCTTGGAATATTATTGAAAGTTTTTCTAACGAAAACCCTAATGTAAAAGGAATTCGTTTCATGAAAAATTTTGGAAAATCTCAGGCACTACATGCTGGTTTTGCAAAAGCACAGGGTGATGTAATTATTACTATGGATGCTGATTTACAAGACAGTCCTGACGAAATTCCTGGTTTATACGAAATGATCACTGCCCAGAAATTCGATTTGGTTTCTGGCTGGAAAAAGAAACGTTACGACTCAGTTGTGGCAAAAAATCTGCCTTCAAAATTATTTAACTGGGCTGCCAGAAAAACTTCGGGCGTTGAATTAAATGATTTTAACTGCGGTTTAAAAGCGTATAAAAATACCGTTGTAAAAAACATAGAAGTATCTGGCGAAATGCACAGATATATTCCTGTTTTAGCAAAAAATGCCGGTTTTAATAAAATTGGCGAAAAAGTAGTTATTCACCAAGCTAGAAAATACGGTGAAACCAAATTTGGAATGGAACGTTTTATAAACGGATTTCTAGATTTGATTACGATTTGGTTTTTATCAAGATTCGGAAAAAGACCAATGCACTTATTTGGCGCAATGGGATCTATTATGTTCATCATCGGGTTTTTCTCTGCTGGATATATTGGTGTTTCAAAATTATACCATATGTATAACGGAATGAAATATAGTTTGGTAACAAGCAATCCTTGGTTTTTTATTGCTTTAACCACAATGATTTTAGGAACTCAACTTTTCTTGGCTGGATTTCTTGGCGAGATTATTTTAAGAACCAAAAGCAACGAAGCGCGTTATAAAGTTGCCCGAGAGGTTAATTTTTAACGTAAAGCCCTAGCCCTGATGGGAACGGCATCTCCCGATTTAAAAAAAACAAGGCTTTTTAACCATAGTTTTTATTAATCGGGAATACAGTGGACAGGAGGATCAGCTCCTGAAAATTATTATTACTTTAATTAAACACAAAATACACGAATGATGAATATAGCACCTAATATTTTAAATGCTGTAAACGAATGGTTAACTCCAACATTTGACAAAGAAACACAAGCGGCTGTTAAAGAATTAATGACAACTTCGCCAAAAGAACTTGAAGAAAGTTTTTATAAAAATCTAGAATTTGGAACTGGAGGAATGCGTGGTGTAATGGGCGTTGGAAACAACAGAATCAACAAATATACACTTGGAAAAAACACTCAGGGTTTATCTGATTATTTGCATGAAGTTTTCCCAAATGAACCATTAAAAGTGGTTATTGCTTATGACTGCCGTCACAACAGTAATACTTTAGCAAAAGTTGTTGCCGATGTTTTCTCTGCAAATGGAATTCAGGTTTATTTGTTTTCGGACTTAAGACCAACTCCAGAATTATCTTTTGCTCTTAAATATTTAGGATGCCAATGCGGAATTGTTTTAACAGCTTCACACAATCCGCCAGAATATAATGGCTACAAAGTGTATTGGCAAGACGGAGGCCAAATTGTTCCTCCGCAGGATGCCGCAATCATTAATGTAATTGAAAATTTAAGCTACGACAAAATTAAATTTGACGCTAACGAAAGTCTGATCAAATATATCGACACTGAAATTGACAAAGCTTTTGTGAAATCGTCTATTGAAAATGCGAGTTTTAATACTCCGGCTGAAGCGAAAGACAACTTACAAATTGTATTCACTTCACTTCACGGAACTTCTATAAAATCAATTCCTGATACTTTATCACAGGCGGGTTATAAAAATGTTCATATTGTTCCTGAACAAGCAGTTCCGGACGGAGATTTCCCAACTGTAAAATCTCCAAATCCTGAAGAACCAGAAGCTTTGGCAATGGCTGTTGCTTTAGCGGAAAAAACAAACTCTGACATTGTTGTTGGAACAGATCCTGATTGTGATCGTTTAGGAGTTGCAGTTAGAGATAACGAAGGCAAATTAATTTTGCTTAACGGAAATCAGACAATGGTTTTGATGACTTCTTTCTTATTGAAACAATGGAAAAAAGCAGGTAAAATCAACGGAAAACAATTCGTAGGCTCAACAATTGTTTCTACTCCAATGATTATGGAATTGG
Source organism: Flavobacterium sp. LHD-80 (assembly GCF_030929605.1). GTDB lineage: Bacteria > Bacteroidota > Bacteroidia > Flavobacteriales > Flavobacteriaceae > Flavobacterium. The sequence continues at coordinate 372,568 of NZ_JAVFVS010000011.1, read as the reverse complement.
CAACAAGCTACGGTGTTGAATGCAAAGTTGGCTTAACTGGGTTTAAATGGATTGCAAAAATGATCAAAGATTTTCCAGAACTTCAATTTATTGGAGGCGGTGAAGAAAGCTTTGGTTTTATGGTTGGTGATGCTGTAAGAGATAAAGATGCGGTTGCTGCAACTTTATTAATCTGCGAAGTTGCTGCTCAAGCAAAAGCAGCAGGAAGTTCTGTTTACAAAGAACTTTTACAGCTTTATGTTGAAAATGGTTTTTACAAAGAATACTTAGTTTCTTTAACCAAAAAAGGAATGGAAGGTTTAGAAGAAATCAACCAAATGATGATCAACTTGCGTCAGAATCCTTTGAAGGAAATCAACGGACAAAGAGTGATTATGGTAGAAGATTATGATTCTTCAATTGCTTTAAATTTATTAAGCGGAGAAGAATCTACAATGGACATCCCAAAATCGAATGTATTGATTTATTATACCGAAGATGGCTCTAAAATTTGTGCAAGACCAAGTGGAACTGAACCAAAAATCAAATTCTACATCAGTGTAAATGCTGCAATCGAATCGGTTTCAGAATTTGATGAAGCAGAAAAATTCTTAGACGGAAAAATACAAAATATCATTGCAGATATGCAATTGAAATAATAAAATGAGTGACAAACTTGACACAAATGACAAGCCTGATTTATTAGATTCATTAATTGGACTAATAGATCAGACTCGTCATTTTGTTGCCAAAACAGTCAATCAGGAATTAACACTCTTATATTGGAAAATTGGAAAAAACATCAATGATGAAATCCTAAAAAATGATAGAGCTGATTATGGGAAGAAAACAATTCAAAACTTAAGTTTAGAATTATCAAAAAGATATGGAACCGGATTTAGCAAGAGAAACCTACATAGCTTTATAAGACTAAATGCTGTTTTTCAAGACTTTACAATTGTGCAGACAGTGTCTGCACAATTGAGTTGGTCACATTTATACTCAATATTAAATATCGAAAATGATATAAAACGTGAATTCTACATTCAAATGAGTATTCATGAACGCTGGAGCGTACGAACTTTACAAGAACGTATTGACAGCATGCTTTTTGAAAGAACTGCTATCAGCAAAAAGCCAGAAGAAACCATAATTAAAGATTTAGCTTTATTAAAAAACGAAAAACAAATCACAGCTGATTTGACTTTTCGCGATCCTTATTTTTTGGATTTTCTAGGATTACATAACAGCTATTCTGAAAAAGATTTAGAAAGTACCATCCTAGCTCAACTTCAAAATTTCATTACCGAAATGGGTAGCGAATTTGCTTTTCTAGCTCGACAAAAAAGAATAACAATCGATGATGAAGATTTTTACATCGATTTACTTTTTTACCATCGCGGTCTTCGTCGATTGGTTGCTATTGACTTAAAACTCGGAAAATTCAAAGCTGCTTATAAAGGCCAAATGGAACTCTATTTGCGTTGGTTGGAGAAAAACGAACAAAAAGAAGGCGAAAACAAACCAATTGGATTAATTTTGTGCAGTGAAAAATCTCCTGAACAAATTAATTACTTAATGCTTGACAATGATGAACAAATCAAAGTTTCAGCTTATTTAACCCAATTACCAGAAAAAAAATTATTGCTGGAAAAACTCGAAAGAGCGATTGCCATTGCAGAAAATAACATTAATAAAAAATGAGTACTTTTAAAAAAATAGTTCCTTTTATATATCCGTATAAAAAATACGCATTCTTAAATATCTTTTTCAATGTTTTGTATGCGCTTTTTAGCACGCTTTCATTCATGGGTTTGATTCCTATGTTACAGGTTTTATTCGGTGAAACCAAACAACTTACTGTCAAGCCTACTTTTGAAGGAATTGAACACATTAGAGATTATGGAGAAAATTATGTGAATTATTATATCACAAAAAATAACGACCCAAATAATCCTGGTTTTATTCTTTCTGTAATGGTTGGCGTAATAATCTCTATTTTTCTCTTGAAAAATTTAGCCGATTATCTAGCAATGTTTTTTATTAACTTTTTGCGAAATGGAGTTTTAAGAGATATGCGAAATGCATTATACAAAAAAACATTAGAATTGCCTTTGGCTTTTTATTCTGAAAAAAGGAAAGGTGATGTAATTTCTCGAATTTCAGCTGACGTAAATGAGGTTCAGACTTCTTTTTTAGCCATTTTAGAGCTTATTGTCAAAGAACCTTTAACAATTCTTTTCACAATAATTGCGATGTTAATAATTAGTGCAAAATTGACACTCTTTGTCTTCATTTTTATTCCCGTTTCAGGATATCTGATTTCATTAATTGGAAAACAGTTAAAAAAACAATCATCAAAAGCACAACAAGAACAAGGAACTTTTTTATCTACGATTGAAGAAACCATTGGTGGATTAAAAGTTGTCAAAGGATACAATTCTGAAAACTATTTTAATACTGTTTTTCAAAATTCTACTGAACGTTTCTTTACCTTATCAAATAGCATTGGAAACCGTCAAAACCTAGCTTCTCCTGCAAGTGAGTTTATGGGAATTACGGTAATTGCCATTTTATTATGGTATGGAGGTCAAATGGTTTTGATCGAGAAGACCTTAAGCGGTGCTTCATTTATTGCTTACATGGGATTAGCGTACAACATCTTAACTCCTGCAAAAGCGATTTCTAAAGCTTCATATGGAGTAAAACGTGGAAATGCAGCTGCTGAACGCGTTCTTGAAATTCTAGAGCAAGAAAACCCGATAACTTCTAAAGAAAATGCAATCGAAAAAACATCTTTCGATAATAATATAAGCATACAGCACATTAACTTTAAATATGAAGAAGAAACAGTTTTAAAAGACTTTTCTCTTCAAATTAAAAAAGGTCAAACTGTTGCACTTGTTGGTCAGTCTGGAAGTGGAAAAAGTACAATTGCTAACTTGTTGACTCGCTTTTATGATGTTAATGACGGAACAATTTCGATTGACGATATCAACATTAAAGACATGAACTTGCAATCGCTTCGCGGTTTAATGGGGTTAGTAACTCAAGATAGTATTTTATTTAATGACACTATTAAAGCAAATATTTCATTAGGAAAACTAGACGCAACAGATGATGAAATAATCGAAGCTTTAAAAATTGCAAATGCTTACGAATTTGTAAAAGAATTGCCATCAGGAATTTATACGAACATTGGTGACAGTGGAAACAAACTTTCAGGTGGACAAAAACAACGTTTATCTATTGCAAGAGCGGTATTAAAAAACCCGCCAATTATGATTTTGGACGAAGCAACATCAGCATTGGATACTGAGAGTGAAAAATTTGTTCAAGTTGCACTTGAAAACATGATGCAAAACCGAACTTCGATTGTTATTGCACACCGACTTTCGACCATTCAAAAAGCAGACGTTATTGTTGTAATGCAAAAAGGAAAAATCGTTGAACAGGGAACTCATGAAGAACTAATCGCCCTAAACGGAACTTATAATAAACTGGTTACCATGCAATCTTTTGAATCGTAAGATTTAAAGCAAATAACTCAGATTGATTTACACAGATTAAGGAAATATTAAAACTAAATTTAATTTCTTTAATCTGTGTTTATTTTTTTAACTTTAGGTAGCTTTTGATCAATCCCTAAAAAATGTACCTAAAAAACCCGAATATTAAACTGCCTGAAGATCCAAATACTGTTGTTTGGAAATATCTTGACTTATCTAAATTTCTTGATTTATTGCTTTCGAAGAAATTATTCATGTCGCGTTCAGATAAATTCGAAGATCAATACGAAGGCACTTTCAGCGAACCAACATTCGAAGAAATTAGAAAACTTGCCGTAGACAATCCTGATTTTTTAAAATATTACAAAACGCACCGTGAACAAGTCGCAATAAGCAGTTGGCATATTAACGAATACGAATCGTTTGCTATGTGGCAGATTTTCACTCAAAATAGCGAAGGACTTGCCATTCAATCTACAATTGGGAGATTGCAAAAAGCATTAAATCCCGAAAATAATTTTGATCAGTATATAGGCGAGGTAAATTATATCGACTACAAAAAAGAATATATCCCGTTTGATGATTTGTTCTTTCCGTTTTTATTTAAAAGAAAAAGTTTTCAGTACGAACGCGAAGTCCGAATTATTACAGATACTTCTAAAAGCACCATTAAATTAAATGATGGACTAAAAATCAATGTTGATATCAATCAGTTGATTGAGAAAATCTACATTCATCCTAAATCTGAAAACTGGTATAAAAAACTGGTAATTGAATTGGTAGAACGTCTGGATTTTGGTTTTGAAATTGAAAAATCAGATTTGGAAAGTGACATATTGATCTAAGGTTCTGAGGTTCTGAGATACTAAGGTTCTAAGACTTTACAATCTTTGTACAAAAAAACAAACCCTGCTAAAATAATTTTAGCAGGGTTTTATATTATAATATTTGAAAAAGTCCTTTTTATCTTCAACTAAAAAAAACTTAGAATCTTAGCATCTCAGAACCTTAGTGCCTCAGATAGGTTTATAACTTTTAACTTCCCATTTTTTAGAAGCCAAATCAATATAATTATAATGCAGAACATCATTTTTATCGAACTGACCATTTTGGTTAGTGTCTTCAATTGTTCTGAAGTAAATACGGTTTTTTGATTCTATTAAACTCCAGTCTACCAATTCCTGAAGATCTGGTGATACTTTTGTGAAATTTTCTCCGCTGATATTACTTAAATACAAAGTTTTAATATCTCCAGTATCAATTTTTCCGTCTTTATTGGTATCAGAATCTGTTAAAGTATAAACCATTACTTTATTTTGTGTTTTATCTGCAACTGTTTTCAAATATGTTGCTGTTAAAATCAAAACTGGCTTATCTGATAAAGGTCTGATAGAATCTGAATCCACTTTTTGGAATTTTAAATTCTGCAAATATCCTGTAATTTCATATTCTCCTAAGTTAGAAATCGTAAAACTTACATCGTTTACACTTGACGAACCATAACGTGCCTTAGAACCTCTTTCATATACTCTCAAATCGCCAACTGGATGAATTAAATAATTCGTTCCTTCCATTTGAATAGGAAGATCTGCAACCTCGATTTGGGTAGAATCTGTTTTGGCAACTACACTTGCTTTGTTTGAAGCATCATAAATTACTTTCGGCTTCTGCACTTCATCCTTACAACTCACTGTAGTTCCGATAATTACTAAGGCGATATATTTTAGATAGTTTTTCATTTATGGCAATTATATTAGAATATCAAATATACTATTTTTGATTGTAAATTTTGGCTTTATTGAATTTTACTAAACTCATAACCTCGCATTCAGTTTTACATTAAAAACTCTCGAAGTCATATAATTCGGAATCGCATATTGATTTTTAGAATATACATCACGCACCCAAGTATTTGTAATTGCGTTTTGATTATTGAAAAGGTTAAAAATTTCAAGTCCAACTGATAATTCTTTAAAATCTTTCAACCATTTGGCTTTTGCTACTTTTGTACTGCTGTCAACAAAAACTTTAGCAAAACCTACGTCTACCCTTCTATAATCATTCAATCTGTTTTGATATAAATATGGATCCGAATATGCAGGCGCTCCGCCAGGCAAACCAGTGTTATAAACTAAATTCAAGTACAATTTCACACTAGGAATATTCGGCATATAATCCTGAAACAACATTGCAAATTTCAAACGCTGATCTGTTGGTCTGGCAATATATCCTTTATTTTCATAATTCTCTTCCGTTTTCATATATCCAAAACTTACCCAAGATTCTGTTCCCGGGACAAATTCTCCATTTAATCTAAAATCAAAACCTTGCGCGTATGCTTTTGCATTATTATTAGCGATGTAACGAATTCGGACATTATCAATCGAATATACGTTTACGTCTGAAAGTGATTTATAATAGACTTCCGTAACCCATTTAAAAGGACGATTCCACATTTTAAAATTGTAATCATTGCCCAAAACAATATGTACCGATTCCTGCGCCTTTACATTTGGATTTACAACTCCGTCTAAATCTCTAAGTTCCCTATAAAAAGGAGGCTGATGATACAATCCACCAGAAATCCTGAAAACCATATCCATATTCCAGTCGGGCTGAATCGCAAACTGAGCGCGCGGACTTACAACTACTTGATTTTTGCCTTCAACAGAAGCTCCCGAAACATTCCAACTTTGAAATCGCGCACCAAGATGATACCAAACCTGGCTTGAACCAATAGCCGTTTTCTTATTGAATTGTGCATAACCCGCAAGTCGGTTTATGGTATTGTAATTTGTAGCTCGAATATCTTGATAAGGCAACAAAGGTCCTGTGTAAGGTTGATATGGCTGATTATTTTTCGGCAAAATTATCAAAGGCGGATTAATTGAAAACCCAGCCGAATCAATTACCTCCCACTCGACTACACGATCACGAATTGATTCTCTGGTATATTTTAAACCAAATTCCAATTGGCTGTCATTCATCCATTCTTTAAATCCTTTAATTTCGGCATTGGCAATCAAGGCGTCTAAGTCATTTCGCGCATGATTAAGTTGCGAACCAATACCGCGAGTAAAATCAATATTTTCTGGATTGCCGTCTTCATCTACATTTCCTAATCGATATTGTGCCAAAATATCAAAATGCTCCTGTTCTGTTGTATGAAAAAGTGAACCTATTAATTTAAAAGTAAGACTTGGCGAAGCTTTATAAGTTGTTTTTAACGCACCAAAATAAGTTTCATATTTGTCTTTTTCCTGACCTTCATAATAAACCGACAAAGCCATTGGCTGATCAATTGTTCCAAAGTTAGTCTGACGTGTTAATGGCTGATAAGAATATTTATTCTGCGAAATATTTCCCAAAAAGCTCATTTGCCATTTTTCTGAAATATCATAATTTACATTTGTCTGAATATCGGCAAAAACCGGAGTGTAATTTGTTTCTGTGTCTTGACTGTTTACCAAAAGACTATTATTTCGATAACGGATTCCAGTTACCGCCGACCATTTTTTATTTTTAGAAACAAGATCAACTGCTGCGCTTCCGCCCAAGAAACTCGCTTCAAAAGCAGCGCCAAACTGAGTTGGTTTTCTATATGTAATATCTAAAACCGAAGACAATTTATCACCAAATTTAGCCTGAAATCCTCCTGCAGAAAAATCAACATTTTGAACCAAATCTGTATTCGTAAAACTTAACCCTTCCTGTTGTCCTGAACGAATTAAAAAAGGACGGTACACTTCAACTTCGTTCACATAAACTAAATTTTCGTCATAATTTCCACCACGAACCGCATATTGTGTACTCAATTCATTGTTTGAATTTACCCCCGGCAACGTTTTCAGAATATTTTCTATTCCGGCATTTGCACCTGGAATCTTTTTAATGGTTTCGGGTTCAACAGTCACAATTCCCTGAACACGCTTTTTATTTTTAGAAGAAACAAAAACTTCGCCCATTTGTTCAGCAGAATTATTCATTACCGGATTAAAAAGGAAAACTTCATTTGGTTTTAAACTGACTGTTAAACTCAGCATTTTTAAAGAAATATGAGTAAAAATCAGAGACACTTTTTTATTTGGAGGTAATTCAATATCAAAAACACCATTCGAATCTGACTGAACTACATTTCCTAAACAAGTCACATTTACATCGGCAACTGGACGATTTTCAGTATCTAAAATAACTCCTTTAACATGTGCATTTTGAGCAATTGCCATTTGGCCAATGCATAAAAAAAGGAAAACAACTATTAATTTATAATTATTCAAACGTTTTGATTTTATTTTTGTTGACTTCTAAAAAAATGAGTTTCAAAGACTGTGACATTTCCAACATTATCAGTCACTTCAATTTTTAAATCATTTGCACCTTCAGCCAATAATGCATCATCAAAAGTATGCGTAATTTTTCGAGTTTTATTCTCATATTCAAACAAGATCCAATTTCCGTTTAAATAGCCATTATACGATTTGATCCCTGATCCAGAATCGCTTATCGTAAACTGTATTTTTTTAACATCACTAATCCATTTGTCCTGAATAGATTTAGCAATCGAAATTTTTGGCGCAATTGTATCTAAAACCAATCCGAATTGACCCAAAGTTTTAGATTTTGCAGTAAAAACATCTCCCTTTCTTGAAGTTGCATTATAACTTCCACTTCGACCAATAAAAAGTTTATCTCTTAAAGATTCATCATATGTATCATCTTTGATTGTAACGGTAAAATTAGAATGCACCGGAATAACATCTTCGTGTACATACATTTTATTGTTTTTTACATCAAAATTCAAATTGAAATCATCATAAAAAGTTCCAGCCGGAAAAAATACAGACATATTATCTTTTTCAAAATTTGCATCTCTATTTGCTTTGATAAAATATTGTGAAACCACTGGTTCTTCTTTCACAACCGGAGTTGCATTGTCGTATTCAATTGGAACCGTAATAGAACTTAAATTTCCATAATAATCAGAAACTTCAATTCTGTAAGACGAAGCTAAATTAGGATCTGCCGATACAATACCACGAAGCGAATCTGTTTTGACAATACTCAAAGCATACGGTGTTTTCATAAAAAGCTTCTGAACTCTTTGCCCAGATTTTTTATATTTTGGATAATCAATAAAAGCATTGATGTATCGCATTTCATCAAAAGAATAGGTTTTAAACTGATAATTATAATTTTGATTTCCGTTTAAAAAAGTCGAAACATTAAAAACCCCATTTTTATTTCCTGAAACATTATCAAAATCGACAGCCGAAATTCCAAAACCAATTTTTCCATTTGCTTTTACTTTACTGGCTAGATAAGTTCCATCTTTCTGAAGTGACATATTCAACATTACAGGCTGTTTGGATTGATTCACAACCGTATTTTCCATTGGATAAACAAAAAGACTCGAAACAGCAGGTTTTTTAGTGTCTGTAAAATTTTTATCGAAACCAAAAAATATCGGATTAATTACAAATTCTGTTTTAGTATCACGAATTTCAAAATGCAGATGCGGTCCTTCAGAAGAACCTGTATTTCCAGAAAGCGCTATTAGTTGTCCTTTAGTAACCGGCAGTTCATCTGGTTTTAGAAACATCTCAATCTCATACGCTTTTTCTTTGTAATGCGTTTTTTGAATATAATCCTGAACTGGGCCAACTGCAGTCTGCAAGTGTCCATAAACCGAAGTATAGCCATTTGGGTGTGTTATATAAATGCATTTTCCATTTCCAAAAGTAGAAATCTTAATTCTTGAAATATAGCCATCAGCAATTGCATAAACATTTAAACCTTCTCGCTGATTTGTTTTTAAATCAAAACCAGCGTGAAAATGGTTTGGGCGCAACTCTCCAAAATTTCCTGAAAGTTGCATAGGAATATCAAGCGGTGCGCGAAAATAATCTTTCGGATACTGCGTCTGAGCAAAAATAAACTGGCAAAATAATAAGGTGTATAGCGAAAATCTCATAAGCAACATTTTTGCTAAGATAAAAAAATAAGAGGCTTAAACCGAGAATTTAGCTGCAAAAATACAATTGACTGAATTTCATCTATTTGATTATTTTAACTGCAAAAAAATCGATAAAAAATTGCATTAATAAAAAGGAATACTAACTTTGTATGATTAAGTAATGAATAGGATTTATAATGAGTGTAATTGCCGAAATAATTGATACTCTTGAATATAAAGTCGAGAAGCTTTTTGAGAAATCAAAAGGTTTGGAGAAAAACAATCAGGATTTACAATTAGAATTAGCCAAAGCTGTGCAAATTATCCAGAAACAATCTGAAGAAATTGAGGCTTTGAAGAAGCAATATGAGACACTTAAAATAGCCAATTCGTTGCTCGGCAGCGACAATAACAAGAGAGAGACAAAGCTTAAAATAAATTCATTAATTCGCGAAATTGATTACTGTATAGCGCAACTATCAGATTAGTAAAAACATGGACGGAAAGCTTAGAATCAAAATATCAATTGCAGATCGCGTTTACCCGTTAACGGTTGAACCATCTCAGGAAGAAGGACTTAGAAGTGCTTCTAAGAAAATTGATGCGATGATTAAGCAGTTCGAAGAAAATTACGCGGTTCGTGATAAACAAGATGTATTAGCTATGTGTGCATTGCAATTTGCATCACAAGTTGAACAAAAACAAATTGATAACGCAATCGATGGAGAAGAAACCATCGAAAGAATTAAGAAATTAAATTCGCTATTAGATCAATATCTCGAAAATTAAACGTTCTTTACAGAAACTAAGATACTGCCTACATTAGTTCACAATTGGTAAACTCAACACTAACAATTTAGAATGAGCGAATCGTCACTACTATAGTATACCCTCCTTTTGGCTGGGAAACTTGAACAGAGAGTTAGCTCAAAACTTGTCTTTACGAGTTTATTCAAGCAATTAATGTAGGCTTTTTTTATATATAAATTTTAACAAACATGGACATAATAACGATCATTATTTCTGGTATTGTAGGGATTGCAGCAGGTTTTGCAATTGCTAAAATCATCGAAAAAAGCAATATTTCTAATCTAATCAAAAACGCTAAAAAAGAAGCAGCTTCCATTTTAAAAGATGCTAATTTAGAAGCTGAAAATATCAAAAAAGATAAAATTCTACAGGCAAAAGAGCGTTTTATCGAACTAAAATCAGAGCACGAACAAGTTATTTTAGCTAGAGACAAAAAAGTAGCTGAAGTAGAAAAAAGAGTGCGCGATAAAGAATCTCAGGTTTCTAACGAGCTTTCAAAAGCAAAAAAAGTAAATGACGATTTTGAAGCTAAAACTCAGGAATACAATAATAAAATTGAGGTTTTAGACAAAAAACAAAGCGAAGTTGACAAACTACACAAAAGTCAATTACAACAGCTTGAAGTAATTTCAGGACTTTCTGCAGAAGAAGCAAAAGAGCAATTAGTTGAAGGTTTAAAAGCCGAAGCTAAAAGCAAAGCTATGTCGCATATTCAAGATACCATTGAAGAAGCTAAACTTACAGCACAGCAAGAAGCTAAAAAAATCATTATCAACACAATTCAAAGAGTTGGTACAGAAGAAGCAGTTGAAAATTGCGTTTCTGTTTTTAACATTGAATCTGATGATGTAAAAGGTAGAATTATTGGTCGTGAAGGACGAAATATTAGAGCTTTAGAAGCTGCAACCGGAGTAGAAATTATTGTTGACGATACTCCAGAAGCTATCATTCTTTCTTGTTTTGATCCAGTTCGTAGAGAAATCGCTCGTTTGTCATTACACAAATTAGTAACTGACGGACGTATTCACCCAGCAAGAATTGAAGAGGTTGTTGCAAAAACAGCTAAACAAATCGATGATGAAATTATTGAAGTTGGAAAACGTACCGTTATAGACTTAGGAATTCACGGATTACACCCTGAATTAATTAAAGTTGTGGGAAGAATGAAATACCGTTCTTCATACGGACAAAACTTATTACAGCACTCAAGAGAGGTTTCTAAACTTTGTGGTATCATGGCCGCTGAATTAGGACTAAATGTAAAACTGGCAAAAAGAGCTGGTTTACTTCACGATATTGGTAAAGTGCCAGATACTGAAAGCGATTTACCACACGCACTTTTAGGTATGCAGTGGGCTGAGAAATATGGTGAAAAAGAAGAGGTTTGCAACGCTATTGGAGCGCACCACGACGAAATCGAAATGAAATCATTGTTATCTCCAATTATTCAGGTTTGTGATGCTATTTCTGGAGCACGCCCAGGAGCTAGACGCCAAGTTTTAGATTCTTACATTCAGCGTCTGAAAGATCTTGAAGATGTTGCTTACGGATTTAGCGGTGTAAAAAATGCATATGCAATTCAGGCTGGTAGAGAACTTCGTGTAATTGTAGAAAGCGAAAAAGTTTCTGATGATAATGCAGCAAACTTATCTTTCGAAATTTCACAAAAAATCCAAACAGAAATGACTTATCCAGGTCAAGTGAAAGTTACAGTAATTAGAGAAACTAGAGCAGTTAATATTGCTAAGTAATTTCTCTTTTAAATAAAAAACAAAGGCTATCTTTTTACGGATAGCCTTTGTTTTTTATATGTATTTTGATAAAACGAATTATAGATCTCCAAATATAATTTTAAAACTGGTTCCAACTCCTACTTCACTTTCTACACAAATAGTCCCTTTCATTGCTTCAATTTGGTTTCGAGTGATATAAAGGCCAATTCCGCGCGCATCTTCGTGTTTATGAAATGTTTTATACATTCCGAATAAAAGATCGCCATGAACCGCCAAATCAATCCCCAGACCATTATCTGTAATCTTTAATGATTTAAAACCATCTGGTTCAATTGCAAAATCAAAAACAATTAAAGGATCACGATCCGGATGTGCATATTTTATTGCATTAGTTGTAAAATTAAGCAAGACACTTTCTAAGTATGCAGGATTAAAATTAATCGTCAAATAATTAGGAACATTATTTACGATTGTAACATTTTTTCGTTTGTCATAACCTTTTATCGCCGCGATTGTTTTTTCGATGTATTCACACAGTTTTAAAGGAACAACGGCAATATTTATATTACTTTGCGTTTTTACAATTTGAGTTAAATTCGAAATCGTATCATTCAAATCATTCGAAACCGTTCTTAAATGCACCAGCATTTCACTTACGGTTTGTTTATCAACATCGGCATCAATAAAGTCTAGTATTGATTTTATATTACCAGCCTGAGTATTTAAATTATGTGAAACTATATGCGAAAAATTCAGCAATCGGCTGTTTTGATCACTGTATAATTTCATTGTTTTTATTAGTTCCAATTCTTTTTCTTTTTGCAAAGAAACATCTGTATGCGTTCCAATAACACGCAAAGGCCTGCCATTTTCATCACGTTTTATAACCTTTCCGCGGTCTAGAATCCATTTGTAATTACCGCTAGAGGTCATTACACGGTGGTAATTCTCGTAATACGGAATTTTATTATCAAAATGCTCGTGAATATCAGAGTAATATTTTGGCAAATCATCAGGATGAACAATTTTATCCCAGCGCTCAGGATCATCGAAAACATCTGTTGATTCTAATTCTAAAATTTTAAGGGAAAGTGAAGAATAAAAAACTTGATTGGTCACCATGTCCCAATCCCAAATTCCAACTGTAGAAGCATCTAATGCAAACTGAAAACGTTCTTCAGAAATACGAAGTCTTTCCTCTTTATCTTTTAAATCTGTGATATCCGAAACATGCCCATAAAAACTCACATTGCCATCATGCGACAATTCGGTTTTAGAAGAAACCCGAAACCACCGCAAACCTTTTTTAGGCAAAATTGCTCTAAACTCAACTTCCCACGGTTTAACTTCCTTACGCGCCTGTACCAAAGATTGAAAAAACAAATCCCTGTCTTGGGGAAAAATTCTATCGTAAACAATTAACTTGATATCATTCGTAAATTCTTTTGCTGAAATTTCAAAAATATCATCGGCAGATTTGCTGACCAGCGGGAAAGAGTAATTATTATTGTTATCGATTACAAATTGAAAAAGCAAATCGGGCATTTCAGCCAATAATTTTTTATAAAAATTATTCACTTCCAAGCAATCTTCATTTCCATATAAATCAAAAACCATATAATAACATTTATGCAAATTGAGGCTATTTTAACCTCAAAAACCGAAAAACATGCAGTTCGTCGATTTTATCTGCTTTTAGTAGAAATTATCATACAATATATTAATTTTTCAAATAAAATTTAACTTTTCATCGAAAAAAATCACCTTCTCGGATGAAAAGTATGCATGACTTCCTTCAAAAAACTTCGGTCTAAATGCACATAAATTTCGGTCGTAGTAATTGATTCGTGTCCTAGCATTAACTGAATAGATCTGAGGTCGGCGCCGTTTTCTAAAAGATGCGTCGCAAAGGAATGACGAAGCGTATGCGGACTAATATTTTTATGCAAACCTATTTTTACAGCCAAATCTTTTATAATGGTAAAAATCATGGCACGTGTAAGCTGATTTCCTCTTCTGTTTAAAAACAAAGTATCTTCAAACCCTTTTTTAATAATTAAGTTCGGGCGTACTTCATCTTTGTAAATCTCGATATACTTTTTGGTTAATTTTCCAATGGGCACAAAACGTTCTTTATTTCCTTTTCCAGTAATTTTTATGAAACCTTCATCAAAAAATAAATCTGAAATTTTTAATGTAACCAATTCTGAAACTCGAAGTCCACACCCATACAAAGTTTCGAGCATTGCTCTATTGCGTTCTCCTTCATTTGAACTTAAATCAATTGTAGCAATCAAAGCATCAATTTCATCAACCGATAAAGTATCTGGCAATTTTCTTCCTGTTTTTGGGCTTTCAATTAACTCTAAAGGATTATCATTTCTATAATCTTCAAAAATCAAATAATTAAAAAAACTCTTTAAACCCGAAATTATTCTCGCCTGCGAACGCGGATTCACTTCTTTTGCAACCGAATAAATAAATTGCTGTAATGTTTCATCTGAAATTTTCAATGGTGAAACATCTATTTTATTTTGTTCCAAAAAAAGACACAAACGCTCTATGTCAAAACCATAGTTTTCGATTGTGTTTTTTGACAAACCTCTTTCAATTCGCAAATACGATTGATAGTCTTTTATATATCGGTTCCAATTCATACGTACAAAGTAAACACTTTTTAGAAATAAAAAAACCTTCCTAAATTTAGAAAGGTTTTAGAAATATATGTTTTTTAAAACTAGAATTTGTACGCCAAAGTCAAAGCCAAAACACTATTTTTTGGACTATCGTAATACTCATCAATATCATCAACATCATAATCCAAAATATTTGACAAACCAACTGTATAACGAATTCCTGCAGATACATTATCCGTGAAATTATAACCAAGTCCAAAATTAAATCCTGTGTCAACAGATTTAAAATTATCTTTCACGTCTTCGCCTTCGCTTTTTGCAGAAACCAAAAATCCTAATTGCGGACCAGCTTCAGCAGTAAACTGTTTTGTAATATAAAACTTAGCTAGAACTGGAACATTAATATAGTTCACTTTATTATCCCAATCATCACCAGCAAATTCAAGTTTAGCCCCTTGAGTAGAAAACAAAACCTCTGGCTGGATTGATAATCTATCAATAATTTTAATCTCGGCAAAACCTCCAACTTGAAAACCAACCAAAGATTTAGCATCCCAATAATCTCCTCCAGCAAAAGTTGTAATATTAAGACCACCTTTTATTCCAAACCTAGTTTCCTGAGCATTACTAAATGCAAAAGCCATTAATGCAATGGCAGATAAAATAATTTTTTTCATTCTAATTTGTTTTGGGTTAAAATTTAATTAATCAAATATAAAACTATACCTACTAAAAACAAATTAGGATTTTAACAAATAAATTAGTACCTAAAAAAGCCCTCCTCTAAATTGAGGAAGGCCAACAAAAACTAACTAAATATTTTTTTTTAGAATTTGTATCCTAAATTTAATGAAATTACATTATTATGAATTTTTCCAGCATCTTCAAAATCTGAAATATTAGATAAACCGAAATTATATCTTATTCCTGCAGATACATTTTCTGTAAAATCATATCCAGCCCCTATATTTAACCCAAAATCAACTGACTTAAAAGAATCTTTAATATTTTCTTTTCCAGTGTACTTTTCACCATTTTCTAAGCTTTCCCATTTATCCTTAGCAGATAATAAAAACCCTATCTGAGGCCCAGCTTCAATACTTAATTTATTAACAACATAATATCTCGCCATTACAGGAATATTTAAATAGCTAGCATGAATATTCTCTTTATAAGTATAAGAATCTCCCTTTTCATCAAATTTTGCACCTTGCAAAGAATACAAAAGCTCTGGCTGGATAGCAAATTTGTCTGAAAACTTAAATTCTGCAAATCCCCCTACTTGAAAACCTACTTTAGATGAAGCATCTTCAACATCACCTGTAAAAGTTGAAAGATTAACTCCTCCCTTAATTCCAAATTTTACACTTTGTGCATTTGCAAATCCAAACGTCATTACTGCAATAGCAGCCAAAATAATTTTTTTCATGATTTATATTTTTAATTACAAAAACTAAACTAAGAATAATCCGATTAAAACACATCCACAAAAAGACACGAACATAATAAAATAAGACAGAAATAAACTACAAATAAGTCTGTAGTTTTCAAGCCTTTAGAGTTGCTGGATTAAAATTTTTGTTGAAAAAGTGAGAATTTTAATAATTTTTTAAAGCTTGACATAAAACAATAAATCATAAATAATGTAGTTTTGATCTATAGATAACATATAAATACCAATTTTTAAAAGACATTTTTTATGAAGAAATTATTTTTAGCAGCTGTAATGTTCTTAATGGCATCAACTGCAATACACGCACAATTATTAAAAATCGGGGTTAAGGCTGGGGTTAACTTTGCGAGTCAACCTGGTGATGCTAGTTTAAATGGTGTAGCATTTGATAAAGATGGAATCACTAGTTTTCATGCTGGTTTAGTAGCTGAAGTAAAATTATTAGAAAAGTTCGCAATTCAGCCAGAGCTTTTATATTCTACACAAGGAGCAACTTATAAGTTTGCCGATGCTCAAGAAGACTTTAAAAATGAATTAGCTTATTTATCGATTCCTGTAATGGCAAAAATCTACATGACAAAATCATTAAGCTTAGAAGTTGGTCCACAAGCTTCATTTTTATTAAGTCAAAAAAATGATGTAAGATTTGACGATGCTAACACATTTGACTTTGCTCTTAATGCTGGTTTAGGCTTGAAACTTACAGAAAGCATCTTTCTTCAAGGACGTTACAGTTTAGGATTAACTGATGCCTCTCCAAATGCAGATATTAGAAACTCAGTAGTACAGCTTTCTGCTGGTTTCATGTTCTAAAAGAATATCACATACTTTTATAAAAACCGTTCTATTAATTAGAGCGGTTTTTTTATTTTTACAAAGTTCAATCTCAATTGCAAAAATCAATTGCAATATTAATTCTTCAATATAAATAACTTTAAATATGAAAATCTGCATTATCAACGGACCCAATTTGAATCTTTTAGGAAAAAGAGAACCTGAAGTTTATGGAAGCCAAACTTTTGAAGATTATTTTGAAACGTTGAAAACCAAATTTCCAAATGTAGAACTTTCGTATTATCAAAGCAATATTGAAGGCGAATTGATTGGCCAAATTCAGGAAGTTGGTTTTTCATTTGACGGAATTATTTTGAACGCTGGCGCTTACACACATACCTCTATAGGTTTAGGTGATGCAATGAAAGCGGTAACAACTCCAGTTATCGAGGTTCATATTTCAAATACATATGCTCGCGAAAGCTTCAGGCATCAATCTTACTTGTCTGGAAATGCAAAAGGTGTAATTTTAGGTTTCGGACTTAAAAGCTATGAATTAGCAATTCAATCTTTTTTATAAATAGTGTCACCCTGACCTAAGTCGAAGAGTTCATCTCTAAAGGGCTTCGACTTCGCTCAGCCTGACATCGCAACAAGATTCTAGTAGTATGTAATTTAACAAATTATTAATAGGCTCAGATTCAAGTTATTCTATTTTTGTAAGATAAACCACTTACATGAGAAACGCTACTTTACTTGCCTTTTTACTTTTTTCGATTTCCAATTTTGCCCAAATCAAAGGAACTATTACCGATGAAAAAGGAAATCCGTTGCCTTTTGTCTCTGTCTTTGAAGAAAACACTTATACCGGAACTACATCAAACGAACATGGAAAATATCAGTTGAATGTAAAAGAAACTGGTAAAAACAAAATCATCTTTCAGTACCTCGGATTTAAAACACAAAAAATTGCCATTTCTTCTGATTCAAAAAATATTGTTTTAGATGTTAAGATGCTCGAAGAGAGTTTTGCTTTAAACGAAGTTGTCATTGATCCAAAAAATAATCCTGCTGATGCAATTATAAAAAGCGCGATTGCAAATAAAAAAGATAATTCGGATAAAACTGGTCGATATACCGCCGACTTTTATTCGAAAGGACTATTTAAAGTAAAAGATCTTCCTAAAAAAATTCTTGGCCAAAAAGTAGATCTTGGCGAAGATATGGCTTCTAATTTAGACTCTACCGGAACCGGAATTCTATATTTATCTGAAACCATTTCGAAAATTACATTTGAAAAACCTGATAAATTAAAAGAGAAAATCATCGCATCAAAAATCTCCGGAAATAACAGAGGATACAGTTATAATACTGCAGCTTTATCGACTTATGATTTTTATGACAATACTTTAGATTTTGATATTAAACTCATCTCACCTATTGCTGACAATGCTTTCAGTTATTACAAGTACAAGCTTGAAGGTACTTTTTTTGACGACAACAATCAGCAAATCAACAAAATAAAAGTTACTCCTAAAAGAGATAAAGAACCCGTTTTTGAAGGCTATATTTATATTGTCGATGATAGTTTTGCCATTTATGCAGTCGATTTGGACATAAAAGGTTACCGAATGAAAAATGAATTTACTGAAATAATGACTCTTAAACAGAGTTTCAGTTACAATAAGATTCAAAAACTATGGACAAAAAATGCGCAGTCACTATTTTTTAACGCCGGCATTTTTGGAATTAAATTTTCAGGAACCTTTAATTATGTTTATTCTAATTATGAGTTTCCAGCCTCTTTCGAAAAGAAAACTTTCGGAAATGAAATCGTTGCTTTTGAACCAAATGCCAACAAAAAGGACGATGCTTTCTGGAATGAAATTCGTCCAATTCCTTTAACTATCGAAGAAAGCACCGATTATACAAAAAAAGACAGCCTGCAAACTATCAGAAAATCTCAAAAATATACAGACTCTATTGATGCCAAAAACAACAAGTTTAAAGTTTGGGATATTTTAATGGGCTACGATTATAAAAATACATTCAAGAAATACTCTTTTAACTATAAAGGCATATTAAACATAAGTTCTTTGAGTTTTAATACCGTTCAAGGTTTCAATTTAGATTCTGGTTTTTCATTTAGAAAATGGAATGAAGAAACAGGAAAAAGCACCTCGATAAGCACAACTTTTAATTACGGTTTTTCTGATGATCGTTTACGCGTTATTGGTGAATTCAGCCATCGATTCAACAACATCAATTATGCTTCGATTTGGGCTTCGGGCGGAACAAAAACGGCACAATTCAATGGAGCCGAGCCAATCACAAAATTTGTCAATTCGATAGCTTCTTTATTTTTTAAAGATAATTATATGAAGCTTTACAATTTAGAATTTGCTCAGATCAACTATGGTCAAGATGTTGCGAACGGTATAAATTTGAATGCAAAAATTGCTTACGAACAGCGAAAACCGCTTTTCAATACCACCGATTATTCGTTCTTTAAAAAAGATGATATTTATTCATCGAACAATCCGCTAGCGCCAAATGATTTTACAACTTCGGCTTTTGATCAACATCATTTATTCAAAACAGCAGTAACGGCTCGAATTAATTTTGGGAATAAATATATTTCAAGACCTGACGGAAGATTCAATGTTAAAAATGAAAAATATCCTACCGTTTATTTAGTTTTCGAAAAAGCCTTTGCTGCAAGTCAGAAAAAATATGAATTTGAGAGAGTTGGCGCTTCCGTTCAATATGATTTATCATTAGGAAATAAAGGAATTCTTGGAACAAATTTCAGAGCTGGAAAATTCTTTAACGCTGAAAATATAGCTTTTATAGATTACAGACATTTTAACGGAAATCAAACTCACATTGGTACAAGTGAACGCTATTTGAATGTTTTCAACTTAATGCCATACTACTCGAATTCGACAAATAATCGTTATTTCGAAATGCATTTGGAGCATAATGATATGGGTTTTGTGACCAATAAAATTCCGTTGATCAATCTACTGAAATCAACGATGAATATTGGATTTCACACGTTGGCAATTCCAGACAAAAAGCCTTATTCTGAATTTACCGTTGGTTTAGATAATCTAGGTTTCGGAAAATTCAAAGTCTTCCGACTTGATTATGTTCATTCTTATCAAGGAGGAACTCAGCAAAATGGTGTTGTATTTGGACTGAAGATTTTGAATGTATTAGACTAAGGTACTAAGGTTCTGAGACGCTAAGATTCTAAGGTTTTTTCTTTTGAATACTAAATCGTGACTTCAAAAACATAAAAAATCCGCTTAATCTGCAAAACCTGCATGAAAACAGACTGCGTTAAACGGATTTTTTTATTTTCGAAATTTGATATTCTTTGCGCGGGCTTTGACTTCGCTCAGCCTGACAGAGATTAAGAAATAGATTCCTAAAAGAAATCTTAGAATCTTAGTATCTCAGAACCTTAGGACCTCAGTGGTAATCATCTGGTTCGATATGAATCAAAACATTTCCCAATTGCGGAATTTTTTCTTTTAAAGTATCTTGTAATTTATGCGACAAATCATGTCCTTCTTTTACAGAAATACTTGCCGAAACAATTGCATGAAGATCAACGTGATAACGCATTCCTGCTTTTCGGATAAAACATTTTTCTGTTCCAAGAATTCCTGGAACTGTCATTGCAACAACACGAATTTCTTCGACTAAATCGTCATTTAGATTTTCGTCCATGATTTCGCCAAGTGCTGGCCTGAAGATTTTGTAGCTATTATATAAAATAAAAAAAGCAGCAAAAAGTGCAGCCCAATCATCTGCAGATTCGTAGCCTTTCCCCATAAACAAAGCAATCGAAATCCCGATAAAAGCTGCTACAGAAGTTATAGCATCGCTTCGATGGTGCCAAGCGTCGGCTGCTAGAGAAGAACTATTTGTTTGTTTACTTCGTTTCATTACGACACGAAACGAATATTCTTTCCAGATAATTATTGCTCCCAAAACATATAAAGTCCAGGATTTTGGCAAATCGTGAGAAGTGCCAATGTTTGCAATACTTTCGTATCCAATAATAGTTGCTGAAGTAATTAAAAATCCGACAACTAAAAACGTTATCAAAGGTTCTGCACGGCCATGTCCATAAGGATGATTTTCATCGGCCGGTTTGTTAGAATACCTGATTCCGAATAAAACCAAACAAGACGAAAATATATCCGTCGTCGATTCGATCGCATCTGCAATCAGGGCATATGAATTGCCAAAAAAACCTGCGAGACCTTTTACAAGGGCCAGGCAGGTATTTCCAGCTATACTAAAGATAGTAGCTTTTATAGCTTTTTGTTCGTTTGTCATTTAGACTATTTTTTTTCTCCACTACCGATAGCTATCGGGATCACGAATTATTTTTGATAATCTTTGCAGATTTAAATTCGTTAATTCGTGGCTAATCCTTTTTTTAAGCTCTCACGATTTTTGCGCCGATTGCTCTTAAACGCTCGTCGATACGCTCGTATCCACGGTCAATTTGTTCAATATTTTGAATTGTACTCGTTCCTTTTGCTGAAAGCGCTGCAATCAATAATGAGATTCCTGCACGAATATCAGGAGAAGACATTTTTGTTGCCTTTAATTGAGATTCAAAATTATGTCCCATAACCACAGCTCTGTGCGGATCACATAACATGATTTTTGCTCCCATATCAATTAGTTTATCCACGAAGAACAAACGGCTTTCAAACATTTTTTGGTGAATTAAAACATCCCCTTTTGCTTGTGTTGCTACAACCAAAACGATACTTAATAAGTCAGGTGTAAATCCTGGCCATGGTGCATCGGCAATAGTTAAAATAGAACCGTCGATGTCTGTTTTTACTTCATATCCATCTTTATGAGCTGGAATGTAAATATCGTCGTTACGTTTTTCGATTGTAATACCTAATTTTCTGAAAGTATTTGGAATCAAACCTAAATTTTCCCAGCTAACATTTTTGATTGTGATTTCGCTTTTTGTCATAGCCGCAAGACCAATCCAAGAACCAATTTCGATCATATCAGGAAGAATTCTATGCTCACAACCTCCAAGGCTTTCAACACCTTCGATAGTTAATAAATTAGAACCAACTCCTGTGATTTTAGCTCCCATAGAGTTCAGCATTTTGCATAATTGCTGTAAATACGGTTCGCAGGCAGCGTTGTAAACTGTAGTTTTTCCTTTTGCTAAAACCGCAGCCATTACAATATTTGCTGTTCCAGTTACAGAAGCTTCGTCTAAAAGCATATCCGTTCCAGTTAATCCTTCTTCAGGAGATTCTACTCCGTAAAAGTGATCTTCTCTGTTATATCTGAATTTTGCTCCAAGGTTAATAAAACCTTCAAAGTGCGTATCTAATCTACGACGACCAATTTTATCTCCACCTGGTTTTGGAATATATCCTTTTCCGAAACGAGCCAAAAGCGGTCCAACAATCATAATAGAACCACGAAGCGCTCCACCTTCTTTTTTGAAAGCTTCAGTTTCTAAATATCCAACATTAACCTCATCTGCCTGAAATGTAATTGATCCCGGCTCATTGCGTTGAATTTTCACCCCTAAATTACCCAACAAAGTGATTAATTTATTGATGTCTATAATATCAGGAATGTTATTAATTTTTACTTTATCTCCTGTTAGAAGCACGGCACATAAAATTTGTAATGCCTCATTTTTTGCTCCTTGCGGAGTGATTTCTCCTTTTAAAGGAGTTCCTCCTTCGATTTTAAAAATTCCCATAGATTTCTTTTAGGTTCTAAGGTTCTGAGATTCTAAGGTTCTGAGGTTTTTTTAAGCTAAAAATCTTAGCATCTTAGTCCCTTAGCATCTTAGCCCCTTTTTTATTTCTGATTATTGTTTTTTTGAAAAGGTTTTTTACCGCCTTTATTATTGTTTTTGTTGCTTTGGATTTTTGCTTGTCCGCCTGGAGTGGTTTTGTTTGACACACGTTTATTCGTACGCATCAAGTCAGTTGTATTCAAAAGTTCCTCTGTACTTTGCAACAGATTGATTTTTCCGCCAGACAATTCATATAAATGTTCAAAAATCACATCATCTTTTACTGTGTCTTTATTCCAGCTCAAGAACGATTTTTTCATGTGGTTTGCAATAACTAAAACCAAGGCATTTTTCATTTCGCCCTCTTCCCATTTATTAGCAACATCAATCATGTATTTGATGTTATTGCCATAAAATCTGTATTTTGGAAAGTTTTGCGGATATTGCAATGCATCTGGCTTCAACTCTAAAACCTCTCTTGACGGAATCGGATATGGTGATTCAACATTTAGCTTAAAATCAGACATAATAAAAAGCTGATCCCATAATTTGTGTTGAAAATCAGGAACATCACGCAAATGCGGATTCAAGCTTCCCATAACCTGAATGATGTATTTCGCGGCTTTGTTGCGCGTTTCATCATCTTCGATTGCAGTAGCCTGATCAATCAATTTTTGTAAATGACGACCATACTCTGGAATAATCAATCGTTGTCTTTCAGAATTGTATTCTAAATTAAAAACAACGTCGCTTGCAGCTTCTTTTTTATATTTTTCGATCATAAGTTATAATGAAACTATACCTTCTATTGTAGATACTTCTTTGTATTTACTAATCACATCGTCTGAGCTGTGCATAGTAACATCAACAGAAACGCTGGTAAATTTACCTGTTTTAGATTTTGTTGTCTTAATAACTGCGCCCATACGGTCAAAAGCTTTTTCAACACGCTCCACATTATCTGCCACAGATGGCACAATGAATTTGTACAAATATTCTGCTGGCCAAGTATTTGCGTTATCAAGCTCTAATTTTAATCTTTCGTAAAATTCGGCTGTATTTTTTTCTTTATCGTTCTCCATTCGTAATTAAAAATAAACGCAAATATACGTTTTTGATTTCAGATTTTTCAGATTTTTTATTTTGAAAAAAGGCACAAAGTTACAAAGGCTTAAAGGTGCAAAGAAAAAAGTTTTAGAAGATTATTTCTTTGTAAATTTTACTCTTATATTTGAGAAAAACAATACTAAAAATATTTCTCAAAAAGTTTCCCAGAAGAAAGTATACGACGTACTGTTTGTCATTTCGACGAAGGAGAAATCTTCGCAAGTAACTCCTCACAGAATTTCACCAATCTTTGTCGAGCTTCTCGTGAAGATTTCTCCTTCGTCGAAATGACAATATTGCGAAAAAACTTTGCGACTTCGCGTCTTTGCGAGATTAAAACACATTACAATGAGAAAACTCCTTTTATTTTTTATCGCCCTTATATTCAACAATATTCAAGCACAAGAAATCAAAACCTTAACTTATTTTCAAAATGACACGATAAAACTAGATTTAGATTTATATCTGCCAAAGAAAAAATCTAACGAAAAAATCCCGTTGATTATGTTTGCTTTTGGTGGAGGATTTTCTGGCGGAGAGCGTACTAGTGAAAAAGAATTCGGGAAATTCATGGCCGAAAACGGTTATGCAGTTGCCAGCATTTCGTACAGTTTATATATGAAAGGAAAAGATTTTGGATGCAAAGGAACTCTGACCGAAAAAATAAAAGCGATTCAGATTGGTGTAAGCGATATGTGGCAGGCGACTTCGTTTTTAATCGAAAATGCAGACAAATACAATCTTGATACTTCAAAAATCTTTATTTCTGGAATTAGTGCTGGTGCCGAAATTGGTTTTCAAGCTTCCTTTTGGAATTATAAATTGATGAATTTATACAAAAGTAATTTGCCCGAAAACTTCAAATACAAGGGTTTTATTGGCGGTTCGGGCGCGATTCAGGATATTAATCTGATTACAAAAGAAAAAGCGATTCCGATGTTATTGGCACATGGAAGTAATGACGACACGGTTCCGTACAGCGCGGGTTCGCATCGTTCTTGTCCGACAAATGCCTCGGGCTGGCTGATTCTTTTTGGATCTTACGCGGTTTATAATCAAATGAAAGATTTACATAAAAACATCGAACTAATTACTTTTTGCGGAGGTGGACATGAATTTTCCGGTTATCTTTTTCACGACGGACAGCAATATGTCTTGGATTTTGTAAATGATGTTTTGAAAGGAAATAGATTTGAATCGCATTTGATTGTACCTTCGAAGAAAGGAAAAGGTTCTGAGAAGTATTTGTTTTGTGAGTAAAAAAACTTCCCTAAATCAAATTTTAAAATTATTACACGCATACCTAAACTGGACTAAAGTCCAGCCCTACAATATTTACCGAGCCTTCGGCTCTTTTCTCTTAAGTTCCGAAGGAACGAATTATATTGTAGAGTTGGACTTCAGCCCAGTTTACCTAAATATTTTACCGAACTAATAAACCCAAGAACAAGAACCCATTTCAATCAAAAATGTCAAATCTTTCACTTCAAGCAAATATTCTTTTTAATTATGAATAAGTTTAGGTAAATTTGCCCTTTATTTTTAGAATAGTGCAAAAAGAAATCATAGTTCTCATTGGCGGTCCTGGTACGGGAAAATCTACGCTTATAAACGAATTAGTCGCTCGTGGCTATTGTTGTTACCCTGAAATTTCTAGAGAAGTTACACTCGAAGCTCAAAAAAGAGGCATCGAGCAATTGTTTTTGGAACAACCTTTATTGTTTAGCGAAATGCTTTTAGAAGGTCGCATTCAGCAGTTTGAAAACGCCAAAAAAGAACCTGATAATGTAGTTTTCATTGATCGCGGCATTCCTGATGTTGTCGCTTATATGGATTATATTGGTGATGAATATCCAGAACATTTTGTAAAAGCATGTGAGGATTTTAAATATTCTAAAACCTTTATTTTACCGCCTTGGGAAGAAATTTATCAGAGCGATACAGAACGTTATGAGAATTTTGAACAAGCATTGACGATTCAGAAACATTTAATTGAAACGTATAAGAAATACGGTTACGATTTAATTGAAGTTCCAAAAGATACGGTTGAAAACAGAATTCTTTATATCTTAGATAAAATTTAGTGGCGGGTTTTAAAGTTGCAAAACTAGAAACTGATTTCTAAATTTTTAACTTTAACACTTTGGCCATGCAGGAAGCACAGGAAATTCTTTTAAAATACTGGAAACACGAAAGTTTCCGACCGCTGCAAAAAGAAATTATTGAATCGGTTTTAGAAGGGCAAGATACTTTTGCACTGCTGCCAACTGGAGGCGGAAAATCGATTTGTTTTCAGGTTCCTGCCATGATGCGCGAAGGAATTTGTTTGGTTATTTCGCCTTTGATCGCCTTGATGAAAGATCAAGTGGCGAATCTTCAAAAAAGAGACATAAAAGCCATAGCGCTTACCGGCGGTATTCATACCGAGGAAATTATTGATCTTCTAGACAATTGCCAATACGGAAATTACAAATTCCTCTATCTTTCTCCAGAGCGCTTACAATCGGACTGGATTTTGGAACGCATAAAAAATCTTCCTATAAATTTTATTGCTATTGATGAGGCGCATTGTGTTTCGCAATGGGGCCATGATTTTAGACCGGCTTACTTAAAAATTTCGGAACTTAAAAAATTCTTTCCTAAAATTCCGTTTTTAGCTTTAACAGCAACTGCAACGCCAAGAGTTGTCGAAGACATTAAAACCGAACTGGGATTAAAAGATACCAAACTTTTTCAGCAATCTTTTGAAAGAAAAAATATTGCGTACATGGTTTTTGAAGTTGAAGACAAATTGTATCGCGTTGAACAAATTCTGAAGAAAAATCCACAGCCTTCTATTATATATGTACGAAACAGGAAATCGTGTCTGAATATGTCGACTCAATTGCAATCGTTAGGATTCAAAGCAACATATTATCACGGCGGACTTTCATCTCAGGAAAAAGATAAAAATATGCAATTGTGGATGTCTGAGCAAGCGCAGGTTATTGTTGCCACAAATGCGTTTGGAATGGGAATTGATAAAGACAATGTAAAAACGGTTATCCATACACAACTGCCAGAAAACTTAGAGAATTATTATCAAGAATCAGGAAGAGCGGGGCGAAATGGCGAAAAAGCATTTTCGGTTTTATTGTTTAATAATTCTGATGCAAACCAAACGGAACAGCAATTTATCAGCATTCTTCCAGATAAAAAATTCCTGAAAACCATGTACGTCAAGCTCTGCAATTATTTTCAGATTGCTTACGGCGAAGGTTTAGACGATTCGTATTCTTTTAAATTGAATCACTTTTGTAATAAATATGACTTCCCTACTTTAAAAACCTATAACGCTCTGCAATTTTTAAATCAGCAGGGAATCATTACAATGTCTCAGGAATTTTCGGAAAAAGTGACGATGCAGTTTTTAATTGAATCAAAAGAAGTGATTCGATATATGAGCTTGAATCCAAATGATGAAGAAATTATTTTGGCTATTCTAAGAACATATCCTGGAGTTCACGAAATGAAAACACCACTGAATCTTTCGCTTATTGCTAAAAAATCAAATCATACGGAAGAACAAGTTTCGGGGGTTTTAGAAAAATTAAAAGAGAAAGACATTATAGAATATAAATCTAAAAATAACGACGCGACTATTTTATTTAATGAAGTACGTGAAGATGATTTGACAATAAACCGAGTTTCGAAATATCTGGAAAAACAGAATAAACTGAAACGCGATCAGCTTTCGTCTGTTCTTTATTATATAAAGGAAGACAAAACGTGCAAGAACCGATTAGTTTTGGATTATTTTGGAGAAGAAACAAAATCAAATTGTGGCGTTTGCTCCTATTGCATTACGCAAAAAGGAAAAATTACCGAAGCCGATTCTATTGCTGATAAAATTTTACACTTATTAAAAGCAACTGCCTTAACTTCGCGAGAAATTCAGAATCAAATAAAACTAGACGCTAAAGATGTGATTTTAGTTCTTCAGGAATTATTAGAAAACAATCACATCGTTATTTTAGCAAACAATAAATACACATTAAAAACATAATGGAAAAATTACGAATTATATTTATGGGAACTCCAGAGTTTGCTGTTGGCATTCTGGACACCATTATCAAAAACAATTACGATGTTGTTGGCGTTATTACAGCTGCAGATAAACCAGCTGGTCGTGGACAAAAAATAAAATATTCAGCTGTTAAAGAATATGCTTTAGAAAACAACCTTACTTTATTACAGCCGACCAATTTAAAAGATGAAAGTTTTTTAGCCGAATTAAAAGCTTTGAATGCCAATTTACAAATTGTTGTTGCTTTTAGAATGTTGCCAAAAGTAGTTTGGGAAATGCCGAGTTTAGGAACCTTTAATCTTCACGCTTCGTTATTACCAAATTATCGCGGTGCGGCACCGATAAACTGGGCTATTATTAATGGAGAAACCAAAACCGGCGTTACAACATTCTTTATTGATGACAAAATTGATACTGGAGCGATGATCCTAAATTCGGAAATTGCGATTGAACCATCAGAAAATGCAGGACAATTGCACGACCGCTTAATGAATTTAGGAAGCACAACTGTAATTGACACTTTGAAAGTTATTGAAAGCGGAAATGTAACGACAACAATTCAAGAAGACAATGACGAAATCAAAACTGCATATAAATTAAACAAGGAAAATTGTAAAATAGACTGGACAAAATCTGGCAGTGAAATCAATAATTTAATTCGCGGTTTAAGTCCATATCCTGCTTCTTGGTGTTTTTTGAAAGATAAAAATGAGGAATTAAACATTAAGATTTATGATGCAAAATTAGTTTTAGAAAATCATTCTTATGAATCTGGAAAACTGATTAGCAGTAAAAAAGAAATCAAAATTGCAGTAAAAGATGGCTTCATTCAGCTTTTGAGCTTGCAATTTCCTGGAAAAAAGAGAATGCAAGCAGTAGAAATCTTGAATGGCATCACTTTTTCTGATGACGCAAAGGTGTATTAACCTCAGTAAAACAGGGGTTTCTACCTGATTTTCATCGATAAACAACATGCTTTATGAACAAAAAAAGCAAGTTATTAACAATTATTGCTAAAATTAAAGAAAACACTTGCACGCAACGGATTTCCTACTAAATTTGTGTATTAACAATTTTTTTTAACCAACAATTAATAACTAATTATTATGAACAAATCAGAATTAATCGATGCTATCGCTGCTGATGCAGGAATTACAAAAGCTGCGGCAAAATTAGCTTTAGAGTCATTTTTAGGAAATGTAGGAACTACTTTGAAAAAAGGAGGAAGAATTTCATTAGTAGGTTTCGGATCTTGGTCAGTATCTGCTAGAGCAGCTAGAGATGGTAGAAACCCTCAAACAGGAAAAACTATCAAAATTGCAGCTAAAAATGTAGTAAAATTCAAAGCAGGAGCTGAATTAGAAGGTGCAGTGAACTAAGTAAGAAAGTTCTCTAAACTTATAATATAATTAAAACCCTCCATTAGGAGGGTTTTTTTGTGCGGTTTAACGATTTTTTTTGGGCAGTTCGAAATTTTATGATTAAATTTAATAAAAATTGTAGCCGTATGATTTCAGAAAAATTAAAAAAAGGACACCTGCTTATTGCCGAGCCTTCAATAATTGGAGATTTATCTTTTAACAGATCGGTAATTTTATTAGCAGACCATAACAAAGAAGGATCAATTGGATTTATCATTAATAAGCCTTTAAAATACACTATTAATGATTTAATCCCAGAGATTGATGCCAATTTTAAAATATACAACGGAGGCCCTGTTGAACAGGACAATCTATATTTCATTCACAATATTCCAGAACTGATCCCGAATAGTGTCGAGATTTCTAATGGAATTTATTGGGGAGGTGATTTTGAATCCACAAAGGACTTAATAAACGACGGATCTATTAGTAAAAATAATATTCGTTTTTTCTTAGGCTATACTGGCTGGGATGAAAATCAGCTTGAAAATGAAATGCAAGGAAACTCCTGGATCATCGCTGATAATAATTACAAAAATAAAATTATCGGGAAATCGACCACGCATTTCTGGAAAGAACAAATTCTTGAGCTTGGCGGTGATTATCTTATTTGGTCAAATGCACCTGAAAATCCATATCTGAATTAATTTTCAGAAATGGATTCATTTAGTTTCTGCACTAATAAATGAGCTAGATTGCTTGTAAACTCTTTTTTTCGATATTTAGTTATCGGTTGTATTCCTGTGATTACATTTGTCAAGAATAATTCGTCGGCTTTTTGAAGATCAAACGGCGAAATTATTTCTTCGGCCACTTCTATGCCTTCAACTTTTTTTGCCAAGGCTAAAATTTGCTTGCGCATAATTCCGTTTAAACATCCTTCAGAAACTGGAGGCGTTATCAGTTTTTTGCCTGAAAGCATAAATAAATTGCCTTGAAGCGCTTCGACTACATTTTTTGTATCATTCAATAAAATACAGTTTGCCAGACCGTTTTCGTGAGCAAAAATACTTCCTGTTACGTTAATCATTTTATTTGTCGTTTTAATCGACGATAATAATTGTTTGGTCACGTAGAAGTCTTTATACAAATCAACTTCATAAACAGCAGTATTTAAAGCATATAAAGTATTTTCAAGAGGTGTTGCGTGAATTAAATACGAAACTTCGTTTGTTTTTGGCAAATACAAACCTCCGTCATTTCTAAAAACAGTAATTCTTGCTCTTGCTGATGCCGAAATATTTTTCTCCTGAACTAGTTTTAAAATTTGTTCTTCAAAATATTCCATGGTAAAATTCATCGGAATTTCCATTCTAACAACACGCATTGAAGCCATTAAGCGGAAATAATGATCTTCTACAAACAAAATTTTATTGTTTATAATTTTCACTGTTTCAAAAACTCCATCGCCGTATAAAAAAGCACGATTTTGAGTTAATATATTTTCTTCGTGTGCTATGTTTCCGTTAAAATTGATCATAAAAAAACCCTGAATTTTGTTCAGGGCAAATATAAGGGATAAAATAGTTTTATACTAAACAGAACCAATAAGATGTTTCAAATCTGAGATTTGATTCTCCCACAATTGTTTAGCTTCTCCTACTTCTTCTTTTTCAGCAAAATCAACCACCATAAGTGACACATCTTTAGTTAATTCATCTACTAAAATATGCAGTTCAAAAAAATACTCAGTATCCTTACTGCTTTCATCAACCCATTTAAACTTTACTTTTTCGCCAGTTTTTTTAGATGCCAAACGCGCTTTTTCTTGCGAGTCATTCCAGATAAAAGTGAAAAATTCGCCTCTTGAATTTACATTGTCTGCAAACCATTCTGACAAACCTGAAGGCGTTGATATATATTGATACAATAATTGCGGCGAAGAATTGATCGGGAACTCGATTTCGTAACGTATTTTTGAATCCATGTGCTGCGTTTAATTTTTTCGAAATATAAGAATATATGTCCAAAAACAATGCGTTTTTAAAAATATTTTTTTTTCTTCATTTTATGCTTGCGAGCTTTAATATTATTTCTATCTTTGCACCCGCAATCAGGAATTCATGATGATTGCAGTCCAGGCGAGGTAGCTCAGTTGGTTAGAGCGCAGGATTCATAACCCTGAGGTCACGGGTTCAACTCCCGTCCTCGCTACTAGGTAAAAAACATCACTTCAATAGTGATGTTTTTTTTATTTATAACACTTTGTAATTATAGCAGAATTGTGGTTATATTTACATGACCATCATTAAAACAGTATTTTACAATCTAAGTAATCTATAAATGGATATAGTCAAATTTAAAATCACATCAAAAACCATAAAAGTAGAAGTACGCAATTCTAACAATTATGTTTTTAATTTTAATACTGCTTTAGAAATTGAAAAAGCAGACAGAGATGTTTTATTAAAACTATATAACGCCTTAGATCTTCTTTTTAAGAAAGAAACCAACCCTGAAGTAAAAAACTATATTTCGCCTAACCAAACCAATATATTGGATCAAATTTCTGCTGCTGATAATTTAGAGCAGGAATAAAACCATTTCGCATCTATAACAAAGAATTACGACATATTTTGAAGTCGGCGATAATCTGTGGGAGAAATGGAGGAATGTTTTTTGAAAAAACGCCCAAACGCAGAAACCGAATTGAATCGAAGCCGATACGCAATATCACTTATATTGACCGATGGATTTCCTAACAAAACAACAGCTTCTTTCAATAAATAAGAATCAATAATTTCGTGTGGGGTTTTGTCTACAGCTTTTTTCACAATCTGAATCAAATACTTATTTGATATATGTAGTTTTTGAGCATAATAATTTACTCTTTTATGCTGACTTATATTTTCCATAACCAAATTCAGAAACTGAAAATACGTATTTCCTGGATTATTCTGGATTATAGTGTTTTCTGATTGTTCAGCAGGTAAAAACTCAGCTATTTCTAAAAGCAGATTAAAGATTAAAGTTCTTATTATTTCTTCTTTGAATTTGAGATCTAAATTAATTTTACTCTCAAGGTATTTCATTAGTTTGACTAGTCTATTCGACTCTTGTTCCTCAAGCTGTATTATTTCAAATAATCTATCTTCAAAAAAAAGCAACTTTTCAATTATAAACGGATCTGATATATTTTTAAGAAGAAAGTCTTTTTCAAAAAAAAGCAGTTTCATTCTAAAATCTTCGCTTTTATCTTGAAAAGAGATATTTGTTGCCGGTTTTGCCGCTAATAAATTGAACTGTTTTATTTGGTATTGTTGTCCGTCAATTGAAACTGTAATTTGTCCTTCTGTGCAAATACATAGCGAATAATAATCCATTCTAAAGGATTTTTGAGGATATTCCAATTGCTTTTTGCCTGATGATACATAATAAGGCAAATTGCAGTCAACCTCAAAATGGGCTAATGTATCTCTTATTTTGTCGTAAGTCTGATCCATTAAATAGTGCTTAAATTGTCCTGAAAAAACTATGGTATGCATAAAAATACACATTTTCAAAGTATAATTACCTATAACAATTGTTAATACAGCAAAGGCAAATAAAAAATGGAAACAAGACCAATGCCCTATTTCCATTTTATTAAACTATTATTTTAAGCTTTTTTAATCTCGAATTCCGCTTATCCAACCTTTCAGTTTATTCAACTGCTCGGTAAAAAATGATTCGTGCTCGTGGGCATCTTCGGCATTTTCGACAAGGAGATGTTCGTAATAAGTTCCTCTTAAAAACTTTCTCAAAAGCCCCTCACCTACAATTGGTTCGTAATCATTTAACGACTGAGCCGCTTTTAGCAAATGACGAATATCATATTGCAACGGATTTATATCTGGAACCTGCTTATTCAAGTTCAACAATTCGTAAACCGCAATTCTAGCCGTTCTTACTGAACTTTCCATTGTAAATACAATATCATTATTGGTTTCTACAAACTGCCCAACTAAACCTAAATTTGTACAACCTTCTGGAACAACTTGTGGGCGGTCGCCTTTTGCTCTCGGCATAAACATCGACGTGATATAAGGCATAAAGGAACTGCGTACAATTGTGTTTTCAACAATATTATCTAATTGATCAATAATACCTAAATGATAAGCCAATTCGGCCAAAAGCTCATTTCCTGAACATTCTGGCATTGTTTTTTTAATATAATCTCCTTGTTTATCCATAAAAAGAGCATAAACCCAAATTACCAAAATATCATCTGGCTGATCTGGAAAATGCGGTTGTCTATTACAAGTAAAACTCATCAACCAACCGGAATCGCTAATTGTAACAATACCGCCTGTTGCTGTTTTTCCAGAATAAGGATCATTTACGCATAACTCTTTTACTTTATCCACAAAAGCTGAAGGTCTGCAAGTTAGTGTTGCTGACTCCCAAGAAGATTTTTCAATATTACCACAGAATTTATCAGGCTTACCAAAAACCGGAGATTTAGCAGCAAGGTTTTTCCATAATTTCCAGCCCGCACTTTGTCCGCTGGTGCTATTATCTAAACCAATAATTGGTGCTGTTTTATTGTCTCCATAAAAAGTATCTTCTGTCATTGATCCTGTTGTGGCAATTACATAATTCCCTTTTCCAACAGTTATTCTTTCTTCTTTGCCATTTTTTTCGGTAATAATTGCCTCGACAACTTTACCTTCGATATTACTATGAATATCCAAATCTTTAACTAGCGTATTCAAATCAATTTGGACACCTTTGCTTTGAAGAAATTTTCGTAGAGGTGTAATAAAAGTATCGTACTGATTGTATTTTGGGAAAACCAAACACGAAAGATCTTTCATTCCGTCGATCGCATGCAGAAATCTATGCATATACAATTTGCATTCTAATAAACTGTGCCAATTTTCAAAAGCAAACATAGTTCGCCAAAAAAACCAAAAATTACTAGCCAAGAACGATTTGCTAAAATAATCTTCAATGGTAAGATCATCCAATTCTTCTTTCTTTTTAAGCAACAGTTTTATAATAGCAAGCTGGTCTTTTTTCTCCAATCCAAATTTGCTGAAATCTTTAATTTGCCCTTGATTATGAATTAATCTTGCTTTAGAATAATTGGGATCGTTATCATTTACTAAACGATATTCGTCTAAAACACTGTAAGGATCTGGCAACTCTAGAGCTGGAATATCCTGAAATATATCCCAAAGATTTTCATACGTCATATCCATTTCTCGTCCTCCACGGATGATATATCCGTCTGTAGCATTTCCTCCGCCATCAAGTGATCCTCCATCAACATGAAGCTGATCAAGAAAAATAATATTCTCACCAGGAATGTGCGCATCACGAATAAAATAATACGCAGCCGCCATTCCTGCTATACCGCTTCCGACAATATAAATTTTACTGTCTTTATAAGATTTTAAAGGGATTCCTTTGTTTCGCTGATAATTTCCAATCTGATCTGAAAAAGGCATTGTCTTTTCAGGCGTGTTGATTTGAATTTCTTTACTAGAATCTGGTTGATGGCTCACATGTCCATACTCTGAAGAACCATTTAATAATTTATCGAATTTAGAAGTGTCAGAACTCATAATAATTTATTTTTGATTTACTCAAAGTTAAGAGTACCAGCAAAATAACCTGCATCCTTAAATTCACTAATACTATCCCGAATTTCCTTTTTTCTTGAAAAGACCATAAAACCCAAACCAATATGATAAATCAAATTTATAATGCTTCTACTTCAAAACTTTTAAAACACACCAAAAAATCAATAAAAGAATATTCGAAAAACTGTAACATTTCCCCACAATTGCGTCAAAATATAAAATTTAATTCCGGTACTTTGTAACTTATTACATTCATAATTGCGATTAGCAACTTTTTGAATGCAATAATATTGAGGCCAATGAGTTTAAACTAGTTAAAAAAAGCTAGTCGCGATATTTTCGTTATGGACAATAAAAAGTTTATATTAAGTTTGAAAAAAGGTAATGAAGACGCCTTCAAAGAGGTGTATTTCAATTACTATGACAAGCTGATAAGCATTGCCAAACGATTTGACTCTTCTGTTTTAACTCCCGATGATTTTGTTCAAGAAACTTTTTTACGTCTTTACAATAAAAGAGAACTGCTCAACGAAGATGTTTTGCTTGACAGACAATTATTTACCATTTGCAAAAACATCATTCTCAATCATATTAACCGAGAAAACAAAATAGTACAGCTTGATACTTTTCAAATTGACGTTCTGGAAGAAGAATCTGATTCAGTAATTTTTGATGAAAGAAAAGAAAAATTATACGCTTTCATAAATCAGCTTCCTGAACAGCAACAAAAAATATTTACTTTACACAAACTGGAAAACCTTAGTTATAAAGAGATTGCAGAAATTACGGATCTTTCTGAAAAGACCATTGCCAATCATATTTATCTTGCCAGTAAATTTATTCGAAAAAAAATCGCAGAGCATTAG
Organism: Flavobacterium sp. LHD-80; assembly: GCF_030929605.1. Taxonomy (GTDB): domain Bacteria; phylum Bacteroidota; class Bacteroidia; order Flavobacteriales; family Flavobacteriaceae; genus Flavobacterium. The sequence continues at coordinate 336,885 of NZ_JAVFVS010000011.1, read as the reverse complement.
GAACTTTTCCATTCTCGTTTGTTATATATAAAAACGAGACCTCAAAATGCATATCGAAGCGTACAAAACCAATGTAAAAACAAAAAAAGATGCAAGCTTGCTTGTAGCACTTTTGCAATTCATTATTTCCGATTGTATCATAAAATTTGATTCGGAAAGTCGTGAAAAAATTCTGCGAATCGAAACCAACCGAGACATCAAGGAAATGGTTTATGGTGTTTTTAATAAACAAGGATTTCATTGCCAAATAATTTAACCACAAGAAATCATGGATAAAGACAACTTTGACGAAGAGTTTAAAAAATTATGGAACCAAACTCCAGCTTCACATTCAGAAAGTGATAAAGAAGCTTCTTGGGAAAAATTCCATTCAAAAACTTTTGCCGGTAAGAAAAAGAAAACTGCACCTTGGCGTTATTATGCCGCTGCAGCAGTTTTAGTATTTGCTCTTATTGGAACTGGGCTTTATTTCAATACTAAACCTCAACTAGAAAATGTTGTTCTGGCTGAAAATGTTATTGAAAATTCTACTCAAAAAATAAAATATGTTGTCTTGCCAGATGATTCGAAAGTTGAATTAAGTCCGAATTCTAAAATTACTTATGGCAATAATTTTGCTTTAAACAGAAAAATTGAACTTATTGGTCAGGCTTATTTCAAAGTTACCAAAGACAAAAAGCATCCATTTCAGGTTTTCTGCAATGAAACGACGACTACCGTTTTAGGAACTTCATTTATTGTGAAAGAATCAGACAAAAAAGAAGTTACTGTTGAACTTTATGAAGGAAGCGTTCAGATGAATGTAAAAGGCAACAATCAAAAATGGATTTTAAAACCGGGCGAAAAATTCACGTACGGAAATGAAACTGCAACAATTGCCGAATTTACCCGATTTATCGATTTTGACAATGAAAAACTAAGTGCTTTAAGTACTTACATCGAAGAAAATTATGGCTATAAAGTGATTCTTCCGAAAGAAAATATGGACCAAAAATCACAATCCGAATTAATAAAAAAGAGGATTTAAAAACAATTGTACAATTAATATCAGAAATGTATAACCTAAACTTTGAAATAAATGAAGATTTAAAACAGATTACTTTTCAGTAGAAAAAGAAAAAAGGATGCAAGCCGCGAAACTACACATCCTCCTTATAATCAGGATAACACGAAGTTATTCCATATAATAATAATCCAAAAATACAAAATTTCATGAAGCATATAATTTCAGCATGCTTTTTTTTATTCAGCTTATGTGTCTCTGCCCAAAAGATTACGGTAACTGTAGATCAAAATGTAACCTTAAAAGAATTCTTCAAACAAATTGAAAATCAAACCGATTTCAAATTTGCTTTTACAGATCAAATTGACACAAATCAAAAGTATTTTACCAAGAAAACCACTTTTAAACAAGTCGAAGTTGAAAAGCTTATTTCTGAATTGAACAAAATTACCTCTGTGCAATTCTCGATTGTAGGCAATAATATTTTTGTGAAACAGAAGTCTCAAAATCAGAAATCGGCTAAAAAAAAAAGCAAGTTAAAAGGACAGATTTTCGATGATGAAAAACAGCCTGTTATTGGTGCCAATATTTATATCAACGACTTACAAATTGGCACCGTAACGGATGTAAACGGACGATATAGCATTGAAATCCCAAATGGAAATTATACGGTTTCAATCAGCTACGTTGGTTTTAAGAATAAGGAAAGACAAATTAGCGTTTCTGATGATGTTACAATCAATTTCAACATAGAATCTGACAGTGAAGAATTAGGCGAAGTAATTGTCACAGGCAATAAAGCGGTTGATATTAAAAATACTCAAATGAGTGTCAACAGGCTTTCGATGCAGGAAATTAAAAGAATTCCAGTTGCAATGGGCGAGCCTGATCCTTTAAAATCAATTTTAACTTTGCCGGGAGTTACAAATGCTGGAGAAGCTTCTTCAGGATTTAATGTCCGCGGAGGCGCAGCAGATCAAAACTTGATTCTTTTAGATGGTGCTCCTGTTTATGCGGATTCACATATGTTTGGATTTTTCTCGATTTTTAATGCTGATATCATAAATGGTCTGGATTTATACAAAGGAGGAATTCCGTCAAAATTTGGAGGACGTGTTTCTTCTGTTTTAGATGTTACACAGCAAACTGGAGATTTCGAAAATTATAAAGTAAATGGAGGAATCGGTCTTATTTCCAGCCGACTTTTGGTTCAAGGCCCCATTCAAAAAGGAAAAGGTTCTTTTATAGTTTCTGGTCGTACTTCATACGCGCATGTATTCATGAAATTGGCTGACAATAAAAACTCGGCAATGTTTTATGATCTAAATGCGAAATTAAATTATCGTTTTAATGCCAATAATACCATTGCGTTTTCTGGTTATTTTGGAAATGATGTTTTTGATATTAACGATCGTTTCTCCAGTAAATACGGAAATACAATGGGTATTCTAAGCTGGAAACATTCCTTTTCTGATCGTTTAAACAGCAATTTATCTGCTTTTTACAGCGATTATAAATTCAATTTAGGGATTTCATCGGAAAATTTTGAATGGGACAGCAAGATTAGTAGCTACGGGCTCAAATATGTTTGGAATTATCAGCTATCAGATAAATTCAAAATCAACTACGGAATTGACGGTCAATATTACAATTTTAATCCTGGAATTGTACAGCCAACAAGTTCTGATTCTCCATTTAATTACAAACAACTGGATAAAAAATATGCTTTTGAAACTTCTGCATTTATTGATTTTGAAAATCAAATTACAGAAAAACTGAATTTTCGTTATGGACTTCGTTACAGCATGTTTTATCGTTTAGGTTCTGAAGAAATAAGTACTTACGAAAACAATCAGGCAGTTGTATATAATCCGTTATATAAAATTTACCAAGAAGGAACTCCAACAGGTTCTGTATATTATGGAAGCGGAAAAACGATCAGTAATTTTGGCAACTTTGAGCCAAGAGCTGCATTGTCTTATGCTTTTAATGAAAACACTTCTGTAAAGGCAAGTTATAACAGAATGGCGCAGTACATTCATATTTTATCGAATACGCAGTCACCAATGCCAATGAATATTTGGACACCAAGCGGGCCTTTTACTAAACCACAACTTTTAGATCAATACGCGATGGGTTATTTCAAAAATTTTAAAGACAATGATTATTCTTTTGAAGGAGAATTGTTTTATAAAAATGTTCAAAACCGTATCGACTATATTGATGGTGCCGATATTTTGGCAAATAATAATATCGAACAAGTTATTCTGACCGGAAAAGCCAGATCGTATGGTATGGAATTATTGTTTAGAAAAAACACCGGAAGATTCACTGGTTGGGTTTCGTACACTTTATCGCGCGCAGAACAAAAAACGCCGGGAAGAACTCCCGAAGAACCAGGAATTGCAAATGGCGACTGGTATTTATCTGGCTACGACAAGTTGCATAATTTGAGTATTGTGGGAAGTTATGAATTGAATCCGAAATGGTCTTTTAATGGAAATTTCACATTGCAGTCAGGTCAGCCGGTGACGTATCCGAACGGTTATTATGAATTTGGCGGTGTTCATGTTCCCAATTATTCTTTACGTAATGAAAACAGATTACCTCTTTTTCACCATTTAGATGTTGCGGCGACTTATACTCCAAAGCCAGACAAAAAGAAAGGCTGGCAAAGCTATTGGGTATTCAGTATTTACAATATTTATAATAGAAAAAATGCGGCGTCGATGAGTTTTACAACCAATGAAGATACAGGAGCAAATGAAACCAGAAGACTTTCGATCTTCGGAATTGTACCTGGGGTTTCTTATAATTTTAAATTTTAATGCTATGAAAAAATTAAACACATATTCTGTAATGAACAAAACATTGGCATTAATGAGTCTGCTTTTTATGCTGTTTTTCACTTCATGTGAAGATGTTGTAAATCTGGATCTGGATACTGCTGATCCAAAATTAGTAATCGATGCCGAGATCATTTGGAAAAAAGGAACCGACGGCAGTCAACAAACTATAAAAATCACCAAGACAGCTTCTTATTATAATGGTTCAACGCCAAAAGTTTCGGGAGCAATTGTACGAGTTGAAAACAGCAATGGCGATGTTTTTACTTTTAATCAAACCGAAGCTGGTGTTTATACTTGCACTAACTTTGTTCCAGTTCTCAACATGGAGTATAAATTATTTATTGAAGCAGAAGGAAAAAGCTTGACCGCCGTTGAAAAACTGACATCTGCAACTCCAATCGATAAAGTAGAGCAAAAAATTGTTCCTGATTTTGGAGGAGAAGATGTCATTGAAGTGACTTTTTATTATAAAGATCCAATTGATCAAGCCAATTATTATATAACAGATTATCAGAGTGAATTTCTAATTTATCCAGAATACGAAATCACTAATGATGAATTGTATAACGGAAACGAAATAAGCACGAGATATTCTCATGAAGATATGAAGCCTGGAAATACCTTAAAAATTACACATCGCGGTGTTTCTAAAAACTTCTTCAATTATATGAAATTAATTTTAGAAGCATCAAACTCAAATCCGTTTATGGTACCACCGGGAAATATTAGAGGAAACATTGTAAATACTAAAAATAATGATGATTATGCTTTAGGTTATTTTAGACTTTGCGAAGCTGATCAAGTTAATTATTTGGTGAAATAAAAAGTTAGAAAAACATAAAACCCTTAACAATCGCGTTAAGGGTTTTATGTTTTTATATTAATCCTAAAAGTTTGCCATAAGCAATTGCTGCTTTGTGAACTTGAACCGTCCAGTCTTCGGCTGCATTATCATCAGCACCATCTGAAATATATTTGAGACATAAAAAAGGAATATTTTCTTTCATGGCAATCATGGCTAAAGCATAAGCTTCCATATCGACAACATTGTACGCATCTGAACAATGCCCCATTTCAAAATTATCACCAGTTCCACAAATTCCTTCTTGCAAATCATCCATCAGCAAGCCGTATTTAAGAACGGTTGGCAAACCAGATAAAGGTGTTTCATATTGTGCAAAACCCAAACCGCGAACATCCATATCTCTTTGAACAAATTGCGTACAGCAAATTACTTCGCCTTTTTGGAAACAGCTGCTTCCCGCTGAACCGAGATTTATAATTACTGAAGGTTTTTTGTTTTGAATTGCTTTTGTCAATTCATAAGCGGCATTTACTTTTCCAATTCCGGTGAATACTACATTATTTTCTTTAAAAACTTCTGCCGCTTCAGATTCTAAAGCAAAACAGAATAATATATCTTCAAAAGCGAATGAATCCGTTTGATTAATTTTTATCATGAGTGATTTTGATTTCGGTCTGCAAAAATACGTTTAAAATTAAATAATCTCCTTTCTATGAAAAGCTCTTTTTATTGAATTTTAAACTTCTACATCACAACACCAATTCCTCAAAAGTTGGATCCTGCAAAAGTGCTGCAGACAAAGATTCCATTGAATGTTTAGAAGCATGAACTTGCCATTCTAAAGTAATATGATCCAGATTACGGCGTTGGACAACTAATTTTGATTTTATGGAATGGTCAGAAAATAATTCTTTGCATCTTTCATAACCATTATTCGTTCGATTAAATGTTATTCTAAGGATTTTATGTTCATTGCTGAGGTCAATCTTGTCTTGAAGAAACGTAAGAAGCGTTAATATCAGAAGAATCATCAGCGCAGCACAGGCCGAAGCAAAATAATAACCCGCTCCTACTCCCATACTCACCGCCGCAACCGACCATATTGTCGCGGCAGTTGTAATACCGGAAACATGATTATCTGATCTGAAAATTACGCCTGCACATAAAAAACCTAAACCCGTTACAATGTTAGAAGCAATTCTATCTGGGTTTCCCGGCCCGCCAATCCATTCTGACATTAAGGTAAAAAAACAGGCTCCTACAGAAATCATTATTGTAGTTCGAAGACCTGCTGCTTTTCCTCTATATTCTCTTTCAGCACCAATAACAGCTCCCCAAAACGCCGCTAAAAGAAGCCTGATTACAATTTCTATTTCCATACAAGTTGTATATTTTTTCAGTTAAAAATACGCAAAAACAGAAAACCTTCAAAATCTCAACGATTCTGAAGGTTTTAAACTTTATCTTAAATTGTTTTTAGATCGTTGGCTGTAATCCATATTTTTTTTTCAACACATAGAAACATAGATATCTATTTATCGAAAAGAGTTTAAAAAGAAACTAGTTTCTAACACATAGCCAACTATGTTTTTTAAACAAGTGAAACGCCTTTTTTTTTTGCGCCTCCTAAATCTATGTTTCTATGTGTTAGAATAAATTACAGCTGTTTTTTAATTATTCTTATATTCTTTCTCTTTCTGTGCGTACCAATCTTTCATCACATAAAAAGCTTTCTTCTTAATTCCGTTGCTGGAAATCAAACCTTTTCGATTAAAGAAATCCTGAATGTTTGGCAATTGTCTTCTCGGTGATCTAAAATCAACTAAAATCCATGGCGAAACTCCCGCTAAACCTTCAATTCGATTAAACATCTGCGTATTTTGAATGTATAATTCTTCCTGATATTCTTCGTTCCAGCGTTCTTTTTTATCGCCATGCAAACCTTGCAAAGCCTCGCCGCCAAATTCGCTGACAATAACTGGTTTGTTATACGGAATTACCCATTTCATGTCTTTACACGATTCGTTCGTTCCTCTGTACCAACCTAAATATTGATTAAAACTCACAATATCTACATATTCATTCATGTTATCTTGAAGCGTATTAACGTTGTTCGGACTTTTAGTCACTTCCATCGCCATACTTATTAAACGTGAATTGTCTTGTGTACGTGCGTATTTTGCCAATTTACTCAAGAAAACATCTCTATCGTCACCATGCGGTGTTTCATTTGCAATAGACCAAATTACAATTCCACATCTATTTTTATCTCTGTAAATCATATCATGCAATTGACGTTCAGCATTGGCATACGTACCCGGATTTGTCCATGAAATTGTCCAATAAACTGGAACTTCTGACCAAATCATCAATCCCATTTTTTCTGCCTGTTTTACCATGTTTTCGTTGTGCGGATAATGTGCTAAACGAACATAATTACAGCCCATTTCTTTTGCCCAAGTTAACAATGTAAACGCATCTTCTTCAGACCAAGCTCTTCCGGATCTAAATGGTGCTTCTTCATGAATACTGATTCCTCGTAAAAAAACCTTTTTTCCATTTAAAAGAATTTCTTTTCCTTTCGTTTCAATAGTTCTGAAACCTATTTTATCTACAATATTTTCATCTGCTTTGCTAACTTTAACTTCGTATAATTTTGGTTTTTCTGGCGTCCATAAAACTGGATTTGCTTTGATTTCAAAGTACGCCATTCCTTTATCATCAGTCGTAATGTCTTTTTTGATTTTTAATTCGGGAATAGAAATCGAAACCGTTTGATTTGCCGTTTCACTATTCAGTTTCACCCAGCCAGAAATTTTTCCTTTTTCTTTTTTGTCTAACTGAACCAGATAATCTTCAACATAAGTATTTGGAACTTGTGCCAAAGTAACGTCTCTCGTAATTCCACCGTAATTCCACCAATCCATATTAACTGTCGGAACATTATCTTTATGACGTTTGTTGTCTACTTTAACTACTACAAAATTATTTCCATCCACTAGCAAATTGGTTATATCGAAATTAAAAGGCGTGTAACCACCTACGTGAGTTCCAGCTAATTTTCCGTTTACATACACTTTCGCATCATAATTTACTGCTCCAAAATGAAGAATTCCTTTGCTTTGAGCATCTTTTTTATAAGTGAAGTCTTTTTGAAACCAAACTGTTCCTTCATAAAAAAACAATCTTTCGTCTTTCGAATTCCAGTCTGACGGAATATCCATAGTTGCTGAGGTTGCAAAATTATATTCTGAAAGTTCAGTGGTATTGAATTTTTTATTTTCAAAAAAACCATTGTCTTTTAAAGGCATCAAACGATAATCATAATACCCATTTTCAAGTGGATCGACAATATAGCGCCACTTTCCGTTTAAGTTGATATTATTTCGCGCTGCAATATTGGACAAAAGCGGTACTTCCTGCGCCATCGTTTTTCCAATAAATAAAAAAACAAAACACAACATTATAATTTTTCTCATTTCTAAAACATTTACTTTTTAAATTTTCTTTATTTTTTTACTGCTAAAGTTAATTTTTTCTGCGAAGGTTTAAACTTGATAATCCATAAAATACCCCATCAAATACTTATCAATTCTTTCTACAGAGTGTCAGATAGTACTTTTTTGGTATACAATTTAATTCTTAAAAGATCTTCTTGATAAATGTTTCTTTTTTCTACGCAGAGTGAAAGGTCGCCTTTTAATCTTTTTAAGAAATATATTTTGAACTTATTTACCACTAATCTCCAGCCTAAGATGCTAAAATTTTAAAAATAAAGTTTTTTTTCATTCACAAAATCACTAACTTGTTTATACTAAAGAATATGACACAATATTTTTCTTATTTAAACAGTTGTATTCTATACTTTCTAAGCAAATTGTACAATATCCCCGAAATAATTTTACTAACGGCACTCATTATTGTAATTAAAAAAAAGTAAAACTATGCGAGTTTCAGTAATCCGAAAAAATATAAAATTTACCCCAGATTCCAGAAGAGTTGTTGCCCGATATTTCATGAATGGCGACGAACGAACCCAGCAAATGATTATTAGGATAATGACGCTCGATGAGAAACAGGTTTATGATACTTTAGAACAGACACTTCGTGAATTTGCCAGAAGGCATCGAAATATTTCGGCTATATTTTTTAAGCACTGCGAGAAGGTCAAACCGCTTATTGAAGCTTTGAAAATTGATTATGAAGCCATGTCACTTAATCGAAAAATGCTCATTGGTTCGTATTGCACAATGGAATACGCAATTGAATCTGCCGCTATTTTTAATCCATCTATCATAGAAGATTTTGATCAATCTGGTCTTGAAGTCGGTGAAAAACGTGTTATTATTTCGTTTCGAGCAACTGGTGAAGGTCATATTTCTTCAATTGTTTTTAGAAGAGGAATTTTGGACAAGGATAATAACCTCCAAATAATGAAAATTGGAAATCAAATTGACAAGGCCGAAATTGAACATAAAACGTTATTAAACAAAGAACGTTTTCAAAGAAAATTGTCTGAAATGCATACCTCAGACAAATATATTGACCAAATGATGCAGGATTTACCAGATGCATTTGAATTTGTTGTTTTAAAAAATATGGTAAAAACTGCTTTAAACGATCCTTCAATTCGTCAGGAAAGAAGAACTGCTCTTGAAGAAATTGTCTGGCTTGCAAATTCTTTTTATGATGTGCAATTCAGTCATGATTCTGATATAACGGAGCGCGTTATTTTTCCGATTTCCGAATCGGAAAGCCGTGGAATTGAAGATGCACGTTTTGTTCGCTTTACAGATGACGACAATTCAACTCGCGTCATGGCTACGTACACTGCTTATAATGGTCACGCAATATTGCCAAAATTAATTTCAACCGAAGATTTCTATTCTTTTAGGGTTTTACCTCTTCATGGAGAAGGAGCTCAAAATAAGAATTTGGCGTTATTTCCAAAAAAAATAAAAGGCAAATATGCCATGCTTGCCCGAATTGACGGTGTCAACAATTATATCATGTACTCCGAAAGAGCCACGCAATGGAACAATCCTATTCTTTTGCAGGAGCCTAAATACACATGGGAATTCACTCAAATAGGAAATTGCGGTTCGCCGCTCTGGACAGAAGAAGGCTGGCTTGTCATTACACATGGCGTAGGCACCATGCGTCGTTATTGCATTGGTGCATCATTATTTGACCTTGATGATCCTTCAAAAGAAATTGGAAGACTTAAAGAACCTTTGCTCGCACCGCTTGAAGATGAGCGCGAAGGTTATGTTCCAAATGTTGTTTATTCTTGTGGTTCTATTATTCACAACAACAGCCTTATTTTGCCTTATGCAGTTTCTGATTATTCTTCAACTTATGCGGTGGTAAGTTTGGTCGAATTGTTAGGGGTTCTTAAAAATTGCAGTTAATTTTATTTTCAAACTTTAATCAAATCTAAAAAACACGTTAAAATCCTGATCGCATAACAGTTTTTCCGCATAAAAAAATACTTTTGTCTAAAACCACATTTTGATTTAATAAAGAAAGCAAAAGACATAAGTATGGATAATGAAAAATTTATATTCTGCCTAGAAGGCGTTCAGGACATAGATGAGGTTACCATTACTGATGTGGTTAAAAATCTGGAGGAAATTGCTATTGACCAAGGAATTGCAAGTATTCACAAAACTTGTGATACCATTGAAGGCTTAGAAGAAAGCTTGAATACATTGCTTTATGATGATCATAATTTTAAAGATTATGAAATCATTTATCTGGTAATGCCTGGGCAAGAAAACAACATTTGCCTTCATGATTATTATTACAGCCTTGAAGAAATAGCCGAACTTTTTGAAGGGAAAATGAAAGGGAAAATTATTCATTTTGCCAATAAAAAACGTTTGGACCTCAACGAAGACGAAGCACAATATTTTCTAGATATTACCGGAGCGAGAGCGATTTCTGGTTACGGATCTTCTTATAATAAAATTGCCAGTTACAAAACGATCGACAAAGCTTTTTTTACTTTATATCAGGAAAACGATGACTTGACAGAAGTAGTCGAAGAATTGTACCAAAAACATTATGCGCTTTGCAAATTACTTGATTTCAGATTGTATTATTAAAGATGAGATCAATGACGGGCGAAAAAATAAAAACCTACGAAGCAAAAGGATTTCGGGAGAAATTTCTTGGAGAAGATAATCCAATGCATTTGCTGTTTAAATCCAATTCGGATCATTTTTTTTGTTTGAAAACCGAAGAAATGATGCATTTGCAATTTCCCGTTCCGCCTTCTAAACATCTTTGCCACACTTTAATATTTGTCGAATCTGGATCGCATAAAATGAATGTGGGTTTTGAAGAATATGAAACTAAGCCGAACGAAATTATCGTAGTTCCGGCCGGACAGGTTTTTTCGATTGATAACATTTACAATACCTACGACGGCTACATTTGCCAGTTTCATCCTGATATTTTAATTGGCAAATATGGGAGCCGTGAGCTTCTAAATGATTTCGATTTCTTGAAAATTTCAGGAAACCCAAAAGTGCATTTATCTGCCGAAGATGCTCCTTTGATTACAGCTATTTTAAAACGTTTGGAAAAAGAATATACCAATACAAATCTAGCTAATCTCAATATTGTGCAAACGTATCTGACTGCTTTGTTTTATGAAATGAATAAAAACTCGGTTACCGCTTCTAAAGGTATTTCGGCCGCAGAAATCATAACCGGCAAGTTCAAAGAATTGATTCATCTTCATATAAAAACGCGCCATCAAGTCAATCATTATGCCTCTTTACTCAATGTTTCTCCCAATCATTTAAACAAATGCGTAAAAACCACAACTGGTAAATCGGCAGTAAAATGGATTGATGAGAATATTTTACTGGAAGCCAAATACTTACTCTTTCAAACTACGCTTTCTATCAGCGAAATCGCCACTCAGGTTGGCCACGAAGATCAATCGTATTTTAGCCGATTTTTTAAAAAACACGAAGGAATTTCTCCTGTTCAATACCGAAAAATGATTGATAAGTCCTAATTATTGATTATAGAATCCTAGCAAAAAGAAACACATTTTTCAGACATTTGCCACTTCAAAAATGCAAATTATGATTTATGTGTTTAAAACTTCCGTTGACAGTCCGTCAAAATTAGAATCGGCTACGGCGCTTCTTAACGAATTATTACCAGAAACTTTATGGAATTTTGATCTTGAAGATTGTGACAATATTTTGCGAATAGACAGCGAACTTGACATTGTTACGTTGCTTGCAGACAATACTATTTTTGATTGTGTCGAATTAGAATAAAACTAAAAACTCTCTTCCCTGATTTAAATGGAAACAAAATTATATCAAAACCGAACTTTCGACACGATCGATTATTCTGAAAAAAGTTTATCGCATACTGAATTTGTGAACTGTCAATTTATCAATTGCAACTTTTCAAAAAGCGATTTAAGCTATAATGACTTTTTAGATTCTACCTTCAAAAACTGTAATCTTTCATTAGCAGTTTTAAAGAATACTGGATTAAAAAACATGAAATTCATTGGCTGTAAATTAATGGGAATTGATTTTAGCGCCAGCAACAGCTTCTTGTTTTCGATGAGTTTTGAAGATTGTCTTTTAGATTATTCTACTTTCATTTACAAAAAATTAAAGAAAACCTATTTTACCGACTGCTCGATAAAAGATGTCGATTTCTCTAATACTGATTTATCATTAGCAATTTTTAAAAACTGTGATTTATCAAACGCCGCTTTTGTGGAGTGTAATTTGGAAAAAACAGATTTTAGAACTTCACGAAATTATGCTTTTGATCCATCTGAAAACAAAGTCAAAAAGACAAAAGTTTCACATACTGCACTTGCTGGCCTTTTGGAAAAATTTGATTTAGAAATTGAATAAAATCCAGAAACTAATTTCTCAAATTTGGGCCAAGAAATAAAAAAGGGATACAGAAAAAACTGTATCCCTTTAAAAACTAACTGTAAAAATATTTATTTAATCCACTGTGGATCACCTATTTTCTTATCTTTTATTGTTTGGTTTCCAACTGTAAAGTTTCCACCTGCAGCATTTGCAAATTGAGGATCCAAAGTAGTTGCAGAAGCATCTGGTCTATTATTACTTCCTACCAACGCTAAATTAGGCGAATTGAAATTGTTATTATTCAAAAATGTCGGTGGCGCAGTTGCAGTTGAATTTGTATAAACTGCCGAACCAACCGCAAACAATGTGTTACGCACTGTTGATGTATTTGAAGCAAAGCGTAGATACAAGATTCTACTTGCCAATGGCAATGTAGGAGCGTATATAGTACATTGATCAATTAACACATTACTTGTCAAACCAGTTCCTGTAAATCCAGCAGCTGCATCTAAACGGATAAAGTCGCGTGATGAACAATTGTCAAATGTACTTTTTGTTAAAGAAACACTGGCAACATAAGTAGTTCTGAAATCGACAAAATCAGCTACTCCAGCAATGTTTACATTTTTAATAGTACTATTTTCAACAGCGAACGATTTTAATTTAGCTTTTCCATTTCCATACATTAATTGAGAAGGATAATCATGAACATTACAACTGCTTATTAAAACATTTCCAAAAGTTGTAGCATATTCTGCACCAATTGCAATTGCGCCTCCTGTCGTACCAGTTCCGTTTAAATCCAAGTCAATTAAAGACAGACTTACTTCTTCACTAGCATTCGCAGGATTATTCGCTAAAGTAAAGTTTACTTTTAGTTTTGATTTATCACCTGTTTTCAAACCTCTTAGCGTTAGTGTTTTATTTATAGCTATTGTTCCAGTTTGAGCGCTAAAATCGTCATTCATGAAAACTAAAACAGATCCAGAAGGTGCATCAGCGATTTTTTTAAATATATCATCTGTAGCTTTAACTAGGATTCCTGTTCCAATATCGATTCCAGTCTTGAAAGTCGCTGTACCACGTTTCTTTGTTCCGTTTAGTAAAGTTGCAGTATAAGCAGTTTCACCTGTAAGCCCCTTAACAACAGCAACTCCGGCAGTTTTCTCAGTTGCTGTAATAGTATGAGAAATAGCTCCAGGTTGAGCAGTAATTTGAGTTACGTTGCTATTTGGAACCCATCTTAAAGTTACCTGTGTTGCCTCGATATCAGCATCTTGAACTGGGTAAAAAAGCTGTTCTGACAAAGTCGTTGCCGTAGTAATCGACCATGTAGAATCTTCTAAACCTGCTGAACTTACTGCTTTTACTCGAATGGAATAAACAGTTTCTCCTTCTAGTTGCACTTTTACAGGCAATTCAGATGGAGCCACATTTACTGTTTTAAAAATAGTTTCAAATTTAGGATCATCTGCACTAAATTGAACTACGTAATGATCTGCATCTGGCTTTGCAGTCCAGTTCAGCTCTACTGCAGTTTCATTTCGCACATTGGCTTTAAGATCTATCGGAGAAAACGCTCTGTTTACATCCAAAGTCTCAATTACTTCTTCTTGAAAAGTCTCACAAGAAGAAAAGGACAACGCAAGAACTAACGCCGCCATTGCTCCTTTTATAATATATTTTGCTTTCATAATCTTACTTTATTAATTTTCAGAAAAGTTATTAGTACCCATAATCATTAGTCAATTTTCCGTTGCTTCCATCAAGGAATACTTGCCATATCGGCCAGAATTGTCTATTGTCAGGATTAACTCCTGGTTTGTACAAAGTATTGATTTTAGTATCTGCTGTTGTACCTGTCCATGTCCATACAACACTGCTCCAACCGGTTCCTGGATTTGTAGTTTCTCCGCGGTTCAAACCATAGATATCAAGACTTACATTATCTGCTTTAAATTTATAGTATAAAGTAGATGGAACATCAGCATACTTTCCTGAACGAGCAGACAAATCTTTCATGTTAGCCTTAGCTTCGTCCATTTTTGCTTTAAGCAAATTCCAACGGATAAGGTTTTGTTTACGTTCCATTTCTCCTGTAAACTCAAATTTGTTTTCTTCAACAAGTGCTTTAAACATAGCGTCTTTTGTAGTCAAAGCATTTACATAAGCCTCCACTTTTATTGGCTGATCAGCTGCTGCGAATGCTCTTGCTCTTACTGCTTTCAAATATTGAGCAGCAGCAGCAGGTCCTTCTATTTCATTTGCTGCTTCAGCCGCAATCAATAACACTTCAGCATAACGCATATAAATTTTATTTACACCGTCATCATTTGTTGAAGTTACAAAACGCGTCATCCACTCATAACGGTATTTTCCAAAATACCAAGTATTCAAAGCTCCTAATTCTTGTTTTGCTACGTTGTTTACAGCTGTTCCGTATTTGTAAGGAACACAAGTCACGTCTCTTCTTGTATCTTTTTGATCATAATCATAAAACACAGTTGGAAGCGGTCCTGCAGTTCCTCCACGGTTTGGTCCATTTGCATGAAATTGGTCATTTGTAGTATGACGAACCGCAAAAGTAAACAACATACGGCCTCTACCTGATGAGAAAGGAAGTTCCCATAATGATTCTCCTCCTGCAACGATATACTCTTGATTGTATTTTTTCCAGAATGTTTCAAATGAAGATTCCAAATGTGCTGAACCACTCGCAATAATAGAGCGAGATTCATTTAAAGCCAAAGCATACATACTTGCAACTGACAAAGCTGGATCAGTACTTCTTCTGATTCCGTCAGGATATTGCTGATAACCACTTGCCGCCATCGCTAGACGAGCACGAAGCCCTTTTACGAAAGCTTTGTTGATTCTTTCCACATTACTTGTAGCTGGAGTTTCTCCTGGCCAAGGAACCAAAGTTGCTGCCTCGCCTAAGTCAGCTATAAGTTGCTTGTAAATTTCATCACGGCTTGATTTTCCAATATAAATTGTTGCATTGTTTAAAGGCTCAAATCTTGCAGGAAGATCTCCCCAAGCTTTTAACAAATCAGCATAATAAATTGCTCTTAAGGTCAAAGCCTCTCCCAATAAATATCCTAATTGAGATCCAGGAGTTGGATTGCCATAAGCACGCAAGCCACGAATACAAATATTGGCACGCTCGATACCTGAGTAACTCATTGCCCAAGAATTATTTGCTGTATTCATTTGCGAATTATTCGGTTTCGCATCATACGTACATAAGTCTGAAGCATCACTTACAGTCTGTGATGAGTTGTACCATTCTGTATCTGTATTTAATCCGTAAAAAGGAAGAAAACGTCCTCTATATGAGTTGGTTTCTGCAAACGGAATCTTAATGCCGTCAATTGCAGCTTCGGCTAAACCTGGACTAGAAAAAATAACTGATTCGTCCAATGTCGATTGTGCTGGAGCATCTAAATAATCGTCTGAGCAAGAAGCAAAAAGACTTGCAACAAACATTCCTGCTATTAATATTTTATGTTTCATCTTGTGAAAGTTTTTCTGAATTAAAAATTAAGGTTTAGACCAAAGATCAATTGTCTGCTTCGCGGATAAGCTGAATAATCAACTCCCGGTGTGTAAGGCGTATTTCTTCTAGTTGAAGATTCAGGATCTGGACCAGAATAATTAGACCAAACAAAAACATTACTTGCAGTAAAATAAAATCTCAACTTAGACACTCCTATAGCAGAAGTCAAAGCGTTTGGCGTCGTATAACCTAAACTCAAAGTATTAAGTCTTAAGAAAGACCCATCTTCAACAGCCCAGTCACTGAATACATAACGAGGCATATAAGGCGACCACATTGTTGTATTGGCATTTAAAGCTTCCAACTGCGTAGGATCTGTAACTAATTGTCCAGAAGTAGGATCAAGATTAGTCCATCTTTTTCCGTCTGCCATTTCAGAACTTAAATTTCTATATTGTCCATTCGGAATTGAAGAAGTAAATTCAATTTTATTAGCATTATAAACATCATTTCCAATGCTCCAGTTAAAAGCAGCAGAAAGATCAAATCCATAAGCATTTGCATTCAACACCATACCACCAGTACTTTTTGGATTTGCATTACCAATAACAGTTAAGTCATTAGCATTTACTTTTCCATCACCATCAATATCTTTTAATTTCATAGCACCTGGTTGCATTTTACCTACTACCGTGCTTCCATCTGGCACGCCACTTTTTAGAGTATAAGCTCCGGCAGCGTAATCAAAGTCAGCAACTTCATAACGTCCATCACTCTTATATCCGTACATGATACCTAATGGTTGTCCTACATTTACTAAATAATCTCCTGTAATTGATGAAGAAGCCCATCCAGATGCAGCAGTAAAGTTACTCATTACACCAAGCGAATTGATTTTATTAGTATTAAATGCCGCGTTGAAAGACAAACTTACTCCGTACTTTTCTCTTTCAATAAGATTAAGATTCAAAGTTGCCTCAACCCCACTGTTTTGAATTTCACCCATGTTTCTATATTGATTATCATAACCTCCAGAAATTGGGAAAAGCATCAATAAATCCTTTGTTTTATTTTTATATACCTCAACAGATCCTGTCACTTTGTTTTTGAACAAGTCAAAGTCTAAACCAATATTTTGCGTAACAGTAGTTTCCCATTTCAAATCAGGGTTAGCCATAGTTTTTGAAGCTGCCCAAAAATTATCAACACCATTAATCCAAGTAGATGTAGAAGAGATGAAACTTTGAACCATTTGTCCTGTTGGAATATTATTATTTCCAGCCTCACCATAACTCACTCTCAATTTAAGCAAGTTGATCCAAGAAGCATCTTTCAAAAACTCTTCTCCAGAAATTTTCCAAGCTGCTGCTGCTGCCGGGAAGAATCCCCATTTATTATCACCTAAGAATTTACTAGATCCATCGGCACGGTAAGTTGCAGTAAGAAGGTAACGATCTTTATAATCATAGTTCACACGTCCAAAGAAAGAAAGCAATTTGTCATCTGGATAATAGAAATTATCAACTGAAATTGGTGTACCTTGAGAAGTCAATTTTTTCGCTTCATCTAATTCAAAAGACAAAGGATAACCTTGAATGGTACTTGTAAGATCGTTTCTTTTATAATCTATAGATTCTTCTCCTGCTAGGAATTTCAAATTATGATTTTCACCAACTAATTTTTTCAAATCATAATTAAGTGTATTAGCATTTCTGAAACGAGTATCCTTTCTGTCCATCATAATCATAGCTGGCATATTTTGTCTTTCTGCCGCAGGATTGTTTTTAACATAGTACGTTGTACGTCCGTAGAAACGGTAATCTTGGTAATTGTAGTTATCTAAACCTAATTCTGTTTTAAATACTAGATCTGAAGTAAGTTTCCAAGAAAAACTTCCTAATGTATTAAAGTTTTTTCTAAACTGTTGACGGTTATTATCGACAATCGATACAAAAGGATGCGTTAAATTTTGAGCTACCGCTTCATCCGTATCATCAGTAGTTAAACCTGGAACCGGAATTGGAGCATATCCTACAACATTTTTCAAACGAGAATCTGCAGATGAAACCTCATTTTGCTCGTTCATACCTGCACCATTAATTTCTGTATCAGAGTAACGAACTGTAAAACTCAAATCAACTTTATCAGAAGCTTTACTGTTTAAGGCAAGAGACAAGTTGTTTCTGTTGAAATCAGATCCCATCATGATTGCTTTTTCATCATAATGAGCATAGTTAAAATTGTAGTTTATTTTATCAGATCCACCACGAATTGACAAGTCACGACTTTGAACTTCACCGGTACGTCCAAAAATTTGTTTTTGCCAGTTATTTCCTTTCATGCCTTTGTACATGTCGTAATCCTGCCAGTTTCCAAAATACTTTGTGTATGAACTTGGATTGCTCAAAATAGTTTTATCAGTTTGATCTAGCAAAGCATATTCATACTGCCATTTCACATAATCCTCTGGAGATGTAACATCGATCGTATTTGCCATTTGTTTCATTCCGTAGAACATATTGAAGTTCACAGCAATTTTACCATCTTTACCTTTTTTAGTCGTAACAATAATTACTCCATAAGCTCCTCTTGAACCATAGATTGCTGTAGATGATGCATCTTTAAGAACTGTCATAGTCTCAATATCAGAAGAAGAAATATCATTAATGTTGTTTACAGGAAATCCATCCACAATATATAATGGAGAAGCATCCTGGCTTAAAGAACCATTTCCACGAATCCTGATTTGAACATTTGAATCTGGAGAACCTTCAGAAGAAGTTACAGATACTCCGGCAATACGACCCGTCAAAGCTTCTGCTACGTTAGGAACAGGAATTTTACGAACCTCATTTCCTGAAAATGTAGCAACAGCACCAGTTAAATCAGATTTTTTTGAAGTACCATATCCAATTACAACAACCTCATTTAAGTTATTCGAATCTTCAGTCAAAACTACATCTATTTTAGTCTTTCCCGCGGCAGCAATTTCTTTAGTTCCGAATCCAATAAAAGAAAAAGTTACAATACCCTTAGGGTTATTCAATTTAATCTTATAATGTCCGTCAAAATCAGTAGAAACACCGTTTTTCGTCCCTTTTTCAAGTACATTAACTCCCGGCAAAGTAAGTCCGGCAGCATCCTTAACGGTCCCCTCAATAGTTGTAGTCTGTGCATTTACCTGACTACTCATAAGCAAGCACAATAAGAAAACAAGAGTGAAGCAATAGTTTGCTCCTTTGTTTAATAATTCTTTAAAGTTCATGGTTTATTGTTTAAGTTATTAATTGGTTAATGGTAATTTATGTGGTTTTGACAATCTAAATTCTATGTTTGAGTGGTTTTAAAATTCTTGAAAAACGTTGCAACAGCAGGGTTTTTCAATCGATTTCGTTTAAAAAAAATGACTTGAAATCAAAAAAAATCAAATCATGTAATCGATTACACAAACATAGATATTTTTTTTATATAAAAAATTTATTTTCATAAAAATTTGCTAAAAAAAATTACATATCAAAAATAAAAGCACTTTTTTATACCACATATGTAATTTATAATATGAATAAATAGTAATTATATTATTGCCAAATATTAATTTCTTTCGTTTTTATCAAAAAAACAATCGATTACATGAAAAAATAATATCGTTTTTACAAGACAACAAAATGTTCCTGCAAAAACGATATAAAACTGAACACAGTAGAAAAAACCAATCAATTCCTACAATAACACTCAAACTTACATTGGAAAGATCTTCAAAAAAGGCATAAAAAAACCCTTAAGTAATTAATATTAAGGGTATAAGTAAAAAAGTATTTGAAATGTTTAAGCTTTTTGAAGCTGCAAATTTGATTTATGTTTCTGCATTAAAGCCAAAGTAATAATCATTCCGGTCATCGCCATTCCAATACCAATAAGGTTAGGAGAAGCAAAACCATAACCGGCCGCCAAAGGCAATCCACCTAAAAATGCGCCTAAAGCATTTCCAATATTAAAACTTCCTTGAAGTGCTGCCGAAGCAATCATTTCAGCATCTTTAGCTGTTTTGATCATCAACATTTGAATTGGTGCAATTACCGAAAAAGATATTGCGCCAGTTAAAAATGTCAAAAACAAGGAAGCATATTGATTAAAAGAAAAAGTATAAACCAACAATAAATCGATTACCATTATAAATAATAACGCTAATACTGTAGGCGCCGGCGAATATTTATCAGCCAATTTACCGCCTGCAAAGTTTCCGACAACCATTCCGAGACCAGCAAGAATCAGAATATAAGAAACATCTTCTGGCGAAAATTTAGAAACGTTTATTAATAAAGGTGCAATATAACTGATCCAAGCAAACAAACCTCCAAAACCAATTGCAGTGATACCTATAATTAACCATGCTTCCGTTTTCTTAAAAAACAAAAGCTGTGTTTTCATATTTACACTTCCTGTTTGCTCCAATTTTGGCATCCATAACGAGATAAACAGAAAAGTCAACAAACCGACAAAAGCAATTAATATAAAGGTATAACGCCAAATAAAATGGTGACCTATATAAGTACCAATTGGAACACCTATTAAATTTGCCAATGTTAAACCTGAAAACATAATAGCAATTGCCTGTGCTTCTTTTCCTTTATCAGCCAAACGGCTTGCCACTACAGCACCAACGCCAAAAAAGGCTCCGTGCGGTAATCCTGAAAGAAATCTTGAAGCGAACAAGAAATTATAATTTGGTGCGATTATCGAAAGCGCATTAAAAACCGTCAACATTAATGCTAACAATAAAAGCATTTTTTTAGGAGGAAAATTTCTTCCTAAGATCACTAATAATGGCGCGCCTATAACAACGCCCAACGCGTATGATGAAATTAAATATCCTGCAACGGGAATCGAAACCTTCATATCTGAAGCAATATCAGGCAAAAGGCCCATCATAACAAACTCAGTTATTCCAATAGTTAAGCCTCCTAAAGACAAGGCTATAAGACTTTTTTTCATTTTGATTTTACTAGAAAGGAATGTACTTTTCTATGATACAAATTTAACACCGTTAACCTCAAAATAAATTGTACATTTGTGACATAAACTTGTAAATTTAAGTTATGCCTAAATTAAATCAGTTTGAAACTTTAGTGATTCATGAATTTGAAGATGAGAAATTTCACCTTCCGCCACACACGCATACCTATTATGAAATTATCTATATAAAAAAAGGAAGTGGCATTCACCATCTCAACAAAAATCTTCTTCCTTATAAAACAGGAGATTTGTTTGTAATATCGCCGGAAGACGAACATTATTTTGACATTAAAAAGAATACTAGGTTCGTTTACATCAAATTCACTGATAATTATTTCAATTCAAAACAGAATCTTACTTGCGACGAATTCTTAGTAAATACGCCAGAAAGTTTTATGCGCGACAAAATCTTGAAGGAAACTGTTTTAAAATTTGACGATCCGTGCAAAACGATTCTAAAAAATACGGTTGAAAATATTATCACATATGACCAATATATAGATGTAACGACATCGCCGATTGTTTTTTATCAGATTCTTTCGATTTTTGGATTGATAAAAGAAACCATTCGTGGTATGAATCTTCAGATGAAATCGACGCATCTTGATAACGAACAAATTGCTAATTATATTCATCAAAATGTTTATCAACCCAAATTGGTTCAAATCAAAGTAATTGCGGAACATTTTAATATTGCGCCAACGTATTTCAGTGCTTATTTTAAAAGAACATTTTCTATAAGTTATCGCGATTATATCAATAATTTGCGCACTACTTTAATCGAAAAACGTATTCAGAATAATCAATTGCCAATTAAACAGATTGCTTATGAATTTGGTTTTACTGATGAAAGTCATTTGTCGAATTACTTCAAAAAAAGAAAAAACATGAAACCAACAGATTTCAAAAAGCTTTAGTTATTGAAATCTTAAAAGATATTAGAGCTAAAGTTTTTTATCTAAATTTGTATTGCAAAACAATTTCCGTTGACAAAAAAAATACACATATTATTACTCGTTTTAACTTTTGGCTTCACTTTGATGTCAACTGCAAGTTATGCCTGTGGAAAATCTTCTGAAAAAAGTTCCTGCGAAAGGAATGCTGCTTCCTCAAAAAAAGAAACTGCTTCTTGTTTAAAAGATTGCTGTAAAAAAGATTCTCATTCTAAAAAAGGATGCAGTGGAAAATGTGATCATTCTGGTTGCACCACTCCAGGATTACAGCTTAGTTTGGTGATGCAAAACGAAATTGAATTAAGAAACAATTCTTTTAATTTGACTTTTAAAAAACCTATTGGATATTACAAAAACAGTATGATTTCTGATGGTTTTGCCTCTATTTGGTTAATTCCAAAAATAAACTAATTCTATTTGTGATAGCCATAATTGTGTTTAGTCTAAACGCAATCCCGATAGTTATCGGGAGCTAGGATTTACGCAAGGTTCGCAAAGTTTTTTTGCAAAATGAAACAAAAAATCTAAATCATTAAATACTAGGAATTTGAATTCCTCTTTAAAACTACATAAAAATGAAAAATATAATTTTAACCATAGCAGCAGTAATCACATTATTATTTTCTGCAAATACGATTCAGGCGAATACTTCAAAAGGTGAAAAAACAACAATTGAGATCGCAGAATCAAACCAATTACAAGCAGTTTATGATGCTTATTTTACAGTAAAAGATGCACTTATTAAAAGTGACAGCAAATTAACTTCGGCTAAAGCCAAAGATTTACTTACTGCAATTACGGCTGTAAAAATGAATAAGCTAAAAAGCAACGAACATACTGCTTGGATGAAAGCAGTAAAAAAACTTACTGCCGATGCTAAAAGCATCTCAACAACTACAGATCTTAAAAAACAGCGTGAAACTTTTAAATCGCTTTCTAAAAGTACTTACGATCTAATAAAAGTTTCAAGTCCAGACCAGCCGGTTTACAAACAATATTGCCCAATGGCTGATGCTGACTGGTTAAGCAAAGAAAAAGCAGTTAAGAATCCGTATTACGGTTCTTCGATGCTGACTTGCGGAAACGTGGTAGAAACCATCAAATAAATATGAAGCTTTACATCAAAAACATGGTGTGCGCTCGATGCAAAATGGTTGTGGAGTCTGAGTTTGAAAAACTCGGACTCCAGACTATTTCTGTTGAATTAGGCGAAGTTGAACTGCAAAATGAAATCACTGATTCTCAAAAAGAAGTTTTGCTTAAAAATCTGCAATTTTTAGGTTTTGATTTATTGGATGATAAAAAAACCAAATCCATCGAAAAGATAAAAAATCTTATTGTCGATTTGGTTCATCATAAAAACAGTGAGCTCAAAATCAATTTATCTGATTATTTAGCAGATAACCTCAGCCAAGATTACAGCACTTTGAGTAATCTTTTTTCTGAAATTGAAAATACAACAATTGAAAAATATTTTATAAGTCAGAAAATTGAGAAAGTAAAAGAGCTATTAATTTATAATGAGCTTTCATTGAGCGAAATTGCTGACATTCTCAACTACAGCAATGTAGCGCATTTGAGTAATCAGTTTAAGAAAATTACAGGTTTCACTCCTACTTCATTCAAACAATTGAAAGATAAAAACCGTATTCAAATCGAGAATTTGTAATTTTTTTTAACCGCAAAGAACGCAAGGGTTTACGCAAAGTTCGCAAAGTTATATACACATAGCTTTGCGAACTTTGCGCTTTTTATACATACAGCATATCAAAAATTCCTTGCGCTCTTTGCGGTTAAATAATTTTACAAATCATTCTCAAAATTATACAAACCGTTGTAAACCTTACTTCGGAAATTTGCATTGTAATACTTTAAAAGATAAAACAATGACTCATCAATATATAATTTCAGGAATGTCTTGTAATGGCTGCCGAACCAAAGTCGAAAAAAAGTTAAATGAAGTTGGCGGTATTCATGCCGAAGTAACGTTGGATCCACCAGTGGCAACCATAACAATGGAAAAACATGTTCCAACAGAAAAATTTCAGGAAGTTTTATCTGCTGTTGGAAACTATTCGATTGAAATGGATTCTCCTAAAAAAAGCGAATCTGAAGTAAAATCATGTTGTTCAGGTCATAAAAAAGAAGATCATTCTGGGCATTCTCACAAAAAGGAAAAAGCGATAATTCCTCATAATGCAACCGGCGTTTTTTATTGCCCAATGCATTGCGAAGGCGACAAAACGTATAATAAACCAGGAGATTGCCCGGTTTGCGGAATGGATTTGGTGCCACAAATAGCCATTGGAACACAATTTAGCTGCCCAATGCATCCGGAAGTTGTTTCCAATGAACCAGGCGACTGTCCCATCTGCGGAATGGATTTAGTACCTATGCAGGCCTCTGAATCTGACGAAAACAAAACCTACACTGACTTATTAAAGAAAATGAAGATTGCGACATTGTTCACGCTTCCTATTTTCATCATTTCAATGTCGGAAATGATTCCAAATAATCCGCTTTTTAAAATCATGTCAATTGAAAAATGGAATTGGGTTCAGTTTTTATTTTCAATTCCGGTTCTGTTTTATGCCGGATGGATGTTTTTTGTTCGCGCTTACAAATCAATTATTACTTGGAATCTCAATATGTTTACTCTAATTGGAATTGGAACCAGCGTTGCGTTTCTATTCAGCGTTGCTGGAATGTTCTTTCCTGATCTTTTTCCATCCGAATTTAAATCGCATCACGGAACCATTCATCTTTATTTTGAAGCCGCAACAGTTATTATAACGTTGGTTTTATTAGGACAATTGTTAGAAGCCAGAGCACACGGACAAACCAACGGAGCGATTAAAGCATTACTAAAATTAGCGCCAACCGAAGCCACTTTGGTAGAAAACGGAACAGATAGAACCATCTCCATTCACGATATCAAAAAAGGAGATTTATTACGAGTAAAACCGGGAGAAAAAATTCCGGTTGACGGAAAAATAACTTCTGGAGAAAGCAGTATTGACGAGGCTATGATCACCGGAGAACCTATTCCGGTTGACAAAAAAACGGGCGACAATGTGATTTCGGGAACTATAAACGGAACCAAATCATTTGTTATGATTGCCGAAAAAGTAGGTTCAGAAACGTTGCTTTCGCAGATAATTCAAATGGTAAACGATGCAAGTCGTTCGAGAGCGCCAATTCAAAAACTGGCCGACCGCGTTGCAAAATATTTTGTTCCAACTGTTGTTGGTATTGCTGTATTGACTTTTATTATTTGGGCAAAATTTGGTCCTGAACCCTCTTATATCTACGGATTAATAAATGCGATTGCAGTTTTAATTATTGCATGTCCTTGTGCTTTAGGACTCGCAACTCCGATGTCGGTTATGGTGGGAGTTGGAAAAGGTGCTCAGCACGGAATTTTAATTAAAAATGCCGAAGCACTCGAAAACATGAATAAAATCGATGTTTTAATTACCGATAAAACCGGAACGATTACAGAAGGAAAACCAACTGTCGAGAAAATTTATGCGATCGATAATAATGAAGATTTTCTTCTACAAAACATTGCTTCGCTAAATCAGCATAGCGAACATCCTTTGGCGCAAGCCGTTGTCAATTTTGCGAAAGACAAAAATCAAACTTTACTTGAAGTTCCCGATTTCGAAGCCGTTGCCGGAAAAGGAGTTTTAGGAACCGTTACTAATTCAAAAATTGCATTAGGAAATAAAAAACTAATGGAACAGATTAAAGCTTCTATTTCTGATGATTTTGAAAACAAAATTACAGCTGAGCAAAATCTGGGTAAAACGGTTTCATACATCGCCATAAACAATATTATTTCAGGATATGTAACCATTATAGATGCCATAAAAACAAACAGTGCCAAAGCAATTAAAGATTTAATAGATCAAGGTGTTGAAGTAATCATGCTTACGGGAGATAATAAAAATACTGCGAAAGCAGTAGCAGATCAGCTTCATTTAAGTTCTTTTAAAGCGGATTGTCTTCCTGAAGATAAACTGAGAGAAATTGAACGCTTGCAAGCTGAAGGAAAAATGGTAGCGATGGCGGGCGACGGAATCAACGATGCACCTGCTTTGGCTAAGGCTGATATTGGAATTGCAATGGGAACTGGAACCGATGTTGCAATTGAAAGTGCTAAAATAACGCTCGTAAAAGGCGATTTAAACGGAATTGTTAAAGCTAAAAAACTGAGTTTTTCGGTTATGAAAAATATTAAACAAAACCTGTTTTTTGCTTTTATATATAATGTTTTAGGAGTTCCAATTGCGGCCGGAATTTTATATCCGGTATTCGGAATTTTGCTTTCGCCGATGTTGGCCGCGCTGGCTATGAGTTTAAGTTCGGTTTCGGTAATTGCAAATGCTTTACGATTGCGAAATCAAAACCTTTAAAAAATCAACATGAAACTACATACTATTTTA
This sequence comes from Flavobacterium sp. LHD-80, assembly GCF_030929605.1. GTDB lineage: Bacteria > Bacteroidota > Bacteroidia > Flavobacteriales > Flavobacteriaceae > Flavobacterium. Next base: position 310,450 of record NZ_JAVFVS010000011.1, on the reverse strand, counting down.
ATTGTCTTTTTGATTGCTTTGAGTGCAAAAGCCCAAAAAGTAGTTCGCTATGATTTACACGTTCGCGATACCATTGTGAATTTTTCTGGGAAAGAAAAACGCGCGCTTACCGTAAACGGACAAATTCCGATGCCGACATTGACTTTTACAGAAGGCGATATTGCAGAAATTTATGTGCATAACGATTTAAAAAATGAAGATACAGCTTTGCATTGGCACGGATTATTTCTTCCAAATAAAGAAGACGGTGTTCCCTATTTAACGCAAATGCCTATAAAACCTGGAACAATTCATAAATATACTTTTCCGATTATCCAGAACGGAACCTATTGGTATCACAGCCATTCAGGATTGCAGGAACAAATTGGGTTGTACGGACTTTTCATTATCAATAAAAAGAAAGACGATCCAACTTTTAGAAAAGGCATTGACGATTTGCCAACTGTTCCCATTATTTTAAGCGAATGGACGGATCTTAAACCAGAAAATATTCAGCGAATGCTTCATAATGCCAATGATTGGTTTGCCATAAAAAAGGGCACAACACAAAGTTATTCCGAGGCAATCAAGAAAGGGCAATTTTCGACTAAAGTCACTAATGAATGGAAACGTATGAACGCCATGGATGTGAGTGATGTTTATTATGAGAAGTTTTTAATTAATGGAAAAAATGAAGATCAGCTTTCACAATTTAAAGCCGGCGATAAAGTTCGATTACGAATTGCAAACGGAGGCGCTTCGAGTTATTTCTGGCTGACGTATGGCGGTGGAAAAATAACAGTTGTAGCGAGCGACGGAAACGACGTTGAGCCTGTTGAAGTCGACCGTTTGATTATTGCGGTTTCTGAAACTTACGATGTCGTGGTTACAATTCCTGAAGATAAAAAGTCCTTTGCTTTTTTGGCTACAGCCGAAGACAGAACCGGATCTGCTTCTTTATTTTTGGGAGGTGGTACTAAACAGTCTGTCAAACATCTCCCTAAATTAAAATATTTTGAAGGGATGAAAATGATGAATGATATGATGAAGATGAACGGCGAAATGAATGATATGGGCATGAATATGTCACTCAACAAAATGGACATGAATACTGTAATGTATCCTGAAATTTCCGGCGAAGAGGAATCTGAAAAAACAGAAGATCATTCTATGCATACTATGGAAGGCATGAAAATGGACGATATGAAAATGCCTGAAGATTCTACGGCAACTTCTGAAATTGTCACATTGAATTACGGAATGCTGAAATCTCCAATCAAAACAACATTGCCCAAAGACGCTCCGGTAAAAGAATTACGTTTTACACTGTCTGGAAATATGAACCGTTATGTTTGGAGTCTAGACAATAAAGTAGTTTCTGAAACCGATAAAATTTTAATTAAAAAAGGTGAAAACGTTCGGATTGTTTTATATAACGGATCAATGATGCGCCACCCAATGCATTTACACGGACATGATTTTAGGATTTTAAACGAACATGGCGATTATTCTCCGCTTAAAAATGTGATTGATATAATGCCAATGGAAACCGACACCATAGAATTTCAAGCAAATGCCGATGGTGATTGGTTTTTTCATTGTCATATCTTATATCATATGATGGCGGGAATGGGAAGGATTTTTAGTTATGAAAATTCGGCTCCAAATCCGTTGATTCATCATCCTGAAATGGCACATAAAATGCTAAAAATGGACGATCGTATGTTTCATTTTATGGCCGAAAATGATTTTGCCACAAACGGAAACGACGGAGAAGCGATGTACAGCAACACGCGCTGGAGCATTGGAACCGAATGGAGATTGGGTTATAATGACAGTCATGGTTATGAAACTGAAACACATATTGGCCGTTATATTGGAAAAAATCAATGGTTTATGCCTTTTATTGGTTTCGACTGGCGTTACCGAAAAATGGGAATGGACGAACAGGAACAAAATCTTTTTGGACAAAAAAACACAAAAGACAACCGTTCGGTTTTCAGTTTAGGAGCTGAATATACTTTGCCAATGCTCGTAAAAGCGCAAGTTGAAGTTTATACCGATGGAAATGTGAGAATCCAATTTGAGCGAAAAGATATTCCGCTCTCAAAACGTTTGCGAATGAATTTAATGTGGAATACGGATAAAGAATATATGGCTGGATTAAAATATGTGGCTGGCAGAAACTTCGGAATTACAACACATTATGATAGTGATATGGGAATTGGATTTGGAGTGAATTTGAATTATTAAAATAAGTGTAGTCCCTATGGGACAATGGAATGTTCATTTCTTTTTCTACCAATATTATACTCCTAGCGGAGTATCTGAAGAAGATATCTTGTAGAGATAAAATATTGGTAGAAAAAATAGACCGCATTTAAAATTGTCCCTTAGGGACTGCATGAACTGCAAGGAATTAATTGAAGTGATATGTGCGAGTGCATGTATCAAATTTATATTAAAAAGTAAAAACAAATGGGCTGTTGATAAAATAGAAGATGGCTGGATTGCTTAATTTTCACTCACATATTATTATCAAAACATTAACTAAATTGTAAGAATCAACCTTAAGAAATGTTACTATATTTGATTCACCAATTACAATTCTCTAACAAAAAATAAATTAAATCAAAATGACAAAAGTAGTTACAATTATTACCGTTGCTTTATTTACAATTGGCGTAAATGCTCAAGATTCTGCACCTAAAAAAGAAAAAGCAAAAAAAGAATCTTGCTGTAAAAAAACAACAGACAAAAAAGACAAAAAATCTTGTTGCGTTAAAAAATAAAATGAAATTCCATACCATAAAAAGACCTCAAAAAGTTAGAAACTCTTTGAGGTCTTTTTTTATGGTTGCGAAACTTTGTCAAAGTCTTAAACTTTGACAAAATTCTTAAAAAACTTTATTCGTGAATTTGTGGTAATAAAACTATTTCAATCTAACGCTCCATTCAAAATCCATTTCTGAGACTTGGACTCCTTCTTCATTTGTTCCAATAGATTTCATCCAGAAAGTTTGCCCTTCACCAGTTTCTATTGTTCTTTGAATGGCTTCGGCAATTAAATGCCCATCATTGCAGACAAAAGTAATTCTGCCAGTTGCTTTTTTAGTAAAGTTTCCTTTGTTGTTTGCTACCAGCATTGAGATTTTTCGACCGCTTTCCTGAATCTGAGAAATAACCAAAGCTCCAGTTGTAAGCTCCGCTGCCATAGCTTGCACGGCAAAATACATAGAATTAAACGGATTCTGATTTATCCAACGATGTTTGACAGAAACAATACAACTGTCTTTATCGATAGCTTTTACACGAACACCGCAAAAGTATGCTGATGGTAATTTGAACAATACAAATTTATTGAGTTTGGAAACTGAAACTGCCATGTGATATATTTTTTTAGTAAAAATACAAAAAAACTATGCGCGCACAATAAATTCACTGTACTTTCCTTAAACCTCAATAAAACAAAGCATTGCGAATGGTTTTCGGTGAATTAAAGCACATATTTAAATTTCAACTTTGTTAATGTTTTGTTAATATTTGGTACTATGCAAAACAAGATACTGTCTTTTAGCCATATATTTGCATAAGAAATTACTATATACTTTTAATCATGGAAACAACAACAACACTCATCATGGAAACAACATCAGAAAGAAACACTGCAACGTTCACACATTTAAGTACTTTAAGCCAGTACATTATTCCGTTTGGGAATTATATTTTCCCGATCATTATCTGGTCGAGCTACAAAGACAAATCAGAATTTGTAAATCACCACGGAAAACAGACATTGAATTTTCAATTGAGTTTACTGCTTTACACTTTGGTTTTGGCCTTAATTGCTATTCCAATTTTCGTATCGGTAGTTTTACAAAATATTCCAATGGAAGCCGTTTTTAATCACGACGATTTCTATATCAGAAATTTCAATTTTCAAGGAAACATTGGTTTATTAAGTATTGGTGCAACAGCTGTTTTACTTTTTGGAGTTTTAAAATTTATTGAATTCTTTTTAGTGATTTATGCTTCAATAAAAGCTTCAAACGGCGAATTATACAAATATCCGTTAACGATTCCTTTTATAAAGTAACACTTCGACTCCGCTCAGTGTGACACAAAAGGGTTAAAAGATTATAGACACAATCAATCATCAATCAATCATCATCAATCAAAAAACGAATTGTTCAATCTAAAAAAAACAAAATGAAATTATGAACATTGAAAACACAAAAGCACAGATGCGCAAAGGTGTTCTTGAGTTTTGCATCTTATCAGTATTAAAAGAAAAAGACGCATATACATCTGAAATATTAGACACTTTAAAAAACGCAAAATTATTAGTTGTTGAGGGCACAGTTTATCCGCTCTTGACCAGGCTGAAAAATGACGGTTTGCTAAATTATCGCTGGGAAGAATCGACCTCAGGTCCACCACGAAAATATTATGGATTAACCGAGATAGGACAAACTTTTTTAAACGAACTTAGCGGCACATGGACAGAATTATCTGACGCCGTAAAACTAATCACCAATCAAAATCAATAAGTCATGAACAAAACAGTAAATATTAACTTAGGCGGTATGTTTTTTCACATCGATGAAGATGCATATTTAAAATTGACACGCTATTTTGACGCTATAAAACGATCACTTAACAACTCATCTGGACAAGATGAAATTATTAAAGATATCGAAATGCGCGTTTCTGAATTATTAACAGAAAAACAAAAAAGCGAGAAACATGTTGTTGGCTTAAAAGACGTTGACGAAGTGATTGCGGTGATGGGACAACCAGAAGATTACCGAATTGAAGACGAAGAAAGCCAAAATCAATCTTTCAACAATTACGGCACAAGACAGCATAAAAAATTATACCGTGACAAAGAAAAAGGTATGATTGGTGGTGTTGCAACTGGTTTAGGGCATTATTTTGGAATTGATGCTGTTTGGATCAAAATCATATTCTTAATATTTGTTTTTGCTGGTTTTGGAACTGGAATTTTAGCTTATTTCGTACTTTGGATTGTAACTCCTGAAGCGGTAACAACTTCAGAGAAACTAGAAATGACAGGCGAACCTGTAACGATTTCAAACATTGAAAAAAAAGTTCGTGAAGAAATTGATTCATTATCTGATAAATTCAAAAATGCAGATTATGACAAAATGGGAAACCAGGTAAAGTCGGGAGCTGAGAGAATAAGTAGTTCATTTGGAGACTTTGTCATGACGGTTTTTAAAATCTTCGCTAAATTTTTAGGTGTAATTCTAATCATGGCAGGAATCTCTACTCTAATATTATTGTTAATTGGAGTATTCACTTTAGGAACAAATGTTTTTATTGATTTCCCTTGGCAAAACTTTGTTGAAGCAGGAAACTTTACAGACTATCCTATTTGGTCTTTCGGTTTATTGATGCTTTTTGCAGTTGGAATTCCATTTTTCTTCTTGACTTTGTTAGGATTTAAATTGTTATCTCCCAACTTAAAATCAATCGGAAATATTACAAAATATACTTTGCTTGCCATCTGGATTATCGCAATTGCAATTGTAATCAGCATCGGAATCAAACAAGCAACTGAAATATCTTATGATAACAAAACTGTTGAGAAAAAAACACTTAACATTACACCAAAAGATACTCTTTTTGTAAAATTCAGATACAACGATTATTATGCTAAAGATTTAGATCATCATCATGAATTTACATTTGTACAAGATTCAGCAAACAACAACCTGATTTATTCAAATGATGTTCGTTTGCATGTCCTACGCACTGATAATGCTTCTGCTTACTTACAAATCGAAAAAAGCGCCAGAGGAAATTCGTTTTCAAGTGCAAAGAAAAGAGCCGAAAAAATCAATTACGGAATTCAAATTAGCGGAAATCATTTAATTTTAGATAATTATTTTCTGACAGATGTAAAAAATAAATTCAGAGGACAAGAAGTTGATGTATATTTGTACTTGCCGGAAGGGCAATTATTTAAACCAGATTCTTCAGTACAAGATTACGACGATTCTGAGAATGATTTTTTCAACTTGCACTTCAGCGGTGATTACAATTACAAAGTTGAAGGTTCAAAAATAAAATGTTTAAACTGCCCTGCAGAAGAGAACGAGTATAATGATGGAGATTATAATAGTGAAGATACTATTATTGAAAATGACACTGTAAAGGAAGTTTCGATTAAAATTAACGGAAAAGAAGTTTTAAACGGGAAAAAAACCAAAGGAAAGTTAACCACTGATAAAAACGGAGTTATAATTAAAATCAACTAATAACTAAAGCCATGATCAAAATAATCATTCATATTACAAAATTTATTATTGCAACTGTTACCGCGTTATTGTTTGCCTCTTGCAACTTTAATTTGAATGCAGTTGAAGGAAGCGGAAATGTAACAACTGAAAAAAGAATTGTTCAGGGAGATTTCAAAAAAGTATCTGTAAGCAACGCGATTGATTTAGTAATCGTACAGTCTGATTCAACAGAAATAGTTGTTGAAGCTGATGATAATTTACAAAAAGAAATCATCACAAAAGTTGAAAACGGAACACTTGTAATTAGCTGTAAATTCAGTTCTTTCAAAAATGTTACTACTAAAAAAGTTACGGTAAAAATGCCTGTTATTGATAAAATTGAAGCTTCGAGTGCAGCATCTGTTCAAAGCAAAAATGTAATTCAGTCACAAGATATTGACTTGGAAACATCTAGCGCTGCAACAATGACTGTAAATGTAGAATCTGACAATATTACTGCTGATTCTGGAAGCGGAAGTACAATATCTGTAGAAGGTAAAGCTTTGAAAATAAAAACTTCGGCTTCAAGCGGTTCTAATATCAATGCAGAAAAATTATTAGCAAACGAAGTTCATGCAGAAGCATCAAGCGGAGGAAGCGTAAATGTTCACCCAATTGTAAGCTTGAAAGCAGAAGCATCTAGCGGAGGAAGCATTAACTACGATTCAACTCCAAAGACTGTTGAAAAATCTTCAAATTCTGGAGGAACTATCAGTCAGGGATAATTAACATTTATCTGCTAAATATAAAAGAAATCATTCATCAAAAGTGGATGATTTTTTTATATTTGTCAAAATCAAATCAAGAATTAATGAAAAAAAATACTGCCCTGATTCTGTTGCTATTAGTCACTACATTAACTTTTGCACAAAGAAGAGAAAAAATCAAAGGAACTAAAATCGTTACAACATCAATAAAAGAAGTTGGAAGTTTTGACGGGCTTGAAGTAGATGACAATTTAGAAGTTTACTTGGAGCGTGGCGAAAAAAACGAAATTAAAATTGAAGCCGATGATAATCTTCATGATATTGTTGCAATGGATTTAAGAGATAGAACGCTTCGTTTATATACTTCAAAAGAAAGCACAATTTTCAAAAAACTCTCTGTTCGTGTGACTTACACAGGAACTTTGAACAAAGTTATTGCTAAAAACGAAGCTGTTATTTACGCAATTCAAGAACTTAAATTAGACGATATTACTTTTAACAGCGTTGATTTTTCAAAACTATATTTAAATGTAAATGCAAAAAAATTCGGTTTAGTTGCTGACGACAAATCTAAATCGGAAATAAACCTAAAAGCAGACGAAGCGACGATTCAATTAAGCAAATATGCAGGATTGAAATCATTAGTTTCGGCAATCAAATTCAATTGTGATTTGTACCAAAAATCAAATGCTGCAATTGAAGGAATTGCTGAAAAAGCAACCATTCGTTTAGACAACAATTCAGTTTTCACCGGAACAAAATTCACTTTAAAAGATGCGAATGTTACTGCCGAAAGTTATTCTGTTGGCAGTATTCTAGCTGAAACTGCTATTTCAATCGCTGTTGGAGACAAAGCAGAACTTTCTTTATTTGGAAACCCGACTATTCAATTAACACGTTTTTCTGAAGAAGCTAAGTTGATTAAGAAGATTAAATAATTTTGTTTCAAGTTTTTCTTGTTTCAAGCTTCAAGTTGGAATAAAAAACATCAATATTTAAAACTAAAAAATCCCAATCTAAATTAGATTGGGATTTTTTTATGACAAAGTTTTAAGTGTTCCAACAACTTGAAACATGAAACCTGAAACTTTTTAACTTATTCCTTAGAAGCTAAATATCTTTCAGCATCAAGCGCAGCCATACATCCTGTACCTGCAGCAGTAATTGCTTGACGGTAAACGTGATCTGCAGCATCTCCGGCTACGAAAACTCCATCAACATTTGTTTTTGATGTTCCTGGAGTATTTATAATATATCCTGTTTCATCAAGCGTGATGTAATCTTTAAAAATATCGGTGTTTGGTTTGTGACCAATTGCCACGAAGAAACCAGTTGCTGGAATTTCGATAACTTCTCCAGTAGTTTTGTTTAATGCCTTAATTGCATGCACTACATTATTATCTCCAAGAACTTCAACAGTATCGTGATTCATTAAAATTTCGATATTCTCTGTTTTGCGAACGCGTTCTTCCATGATTTTTGACGCTCTGAATTTTTCGCTTCTTACTAACATCGTAACTTTTTTACAAAGTTTAGATAAGTAATGTGCTTCTTCACAAGCAGAATCTCCTGCTCCAACAATTACAACTTCTTGATTTCTGTAGAAAAAACCATCACAAACTGCACAAGCAGAAACTCCTCCACCCATATTTAAATAATGTTGTTCTGATGGCAATCCTAAATATTTAGCCGATGCTCCTGTTGAAATAATAACAGTTTCACAGTGTAATTCGATTGAATCGTTAATCCAAACTTTATGAATATCTCCTGAAAAATCAACTTTTGTAGCCCAGCCATCACGAATATCAGCACCAAAACGTTTTGCTTGTTCTTGTAACTGAATCATCATTTCTGGTCCAGTAACACCATCAACATAACCTGGAAAATTCTCTACTTCATTAGTTGTAGTCAATTGACCGCCAGGCTGCATTCCTTGGTATAAAACCGGATTCATATTTGCTCTGGCTGCATAAATAGCTGCAGTATAACCTGCAGGACCAGAACCTATAATAAGGCATTTAATTTTTTCTATTGTATCTGACATAATGTGTATAGTTTTTTTGTGATGCAAATGTAAACTTTATTATAAAAAATACAGACGAAAATAAATCCGAAATAACTATGTTCAAATAAGTTTTATTTATTTTCATTTTTTCCTTTTGCAAATCAAATTTATTTATATCTTTGCATCCGCTTACGGGCAGTACAACAAATACATCTTCGGGGTGTAGCGTAGCCCGGTTATCGCGCCTGCTTTGGGAGCAGGAGGCCGCAGGTTCGAATCCTGCCACCCCGACAAAAAGTCTTTTCATTTATTTGGAAAGACTTTTTTTTTTGCAATAAACTGAAAATCTTTTAAAAAAAAATATAATCAGGCACAAAAGCAGGAATAAGGTAAAAGATTATGTTTTAACGAACCACTTGTCATTCTGAGGAATTAAGAATCTTCCCATAACCCTAAAATGATTTTCGATTTATAATATATAGACCGTGGTTGAAACCGTCACTATTCACTTGATGCCCGGAAAAATAGGATTATAAAACTCATTGAAAACATTTGAGGTAATTCATGCCACGTTATCTTACATTAAAATTAAGTAAATCCTAAAAATCAGAAATTAAATACTAAATTAGCATATCATGCTCGCTATTAAATATTTATGATTTTATAGCCCGATAAGATTAACCAAACCGCAATTTTATTGAGTTTAATGCTAATAGATGAACAAAATATTACCAGTTTAATTACATTTATTGACACCGAAATAGAACCAAAGAAAGGTAAAATCCTTGATATAGGGGCAATTAAACAAAACGGAAGTCAATTCCACAAAGCATCTTTAGGGGATTTCGTCCATTTCCTCAAAGGCGGTGATTATGTGTGCGGGCATAACATTTTAAATCACGATATAAAATACATAAGTAGTGCAATTTATGATGCTGGTATTAACACCTCAAACATAATTGATACGCTATACCTGTCCCCCCTATTATTCCCCACAAAACCCTACCATGCATTATTGAAGGATGACAAACTTCAGACAGAAGACACAAATAACCCACTAAACGATTCCATTAAGGCACGGGATTTATTCAATAGTGAGGTTGCCACTTTTTGGCAAATTGATGAAACGTTTAAAGAAATCTTTTACCACCTCTTAAATTCCACGAAGGAATTTGGTGCATTTTTTAAGTTTGTAAATTACAGGAGTATTAATACTGATACAGAAGCTCTGATTAGATTAAAATTCCGTAATGAAATTTGCGAAGATGCAAATCTAACCAAAATAATAGCTGACCACCCTATTGAACTGGCGTATTGCCTGGCATTGATCAATTCATTTATAACCCATAAAACGGTTCATTCCATTACACCGCCTTGGGTTTTAAAGAACTTCCCTGAGGTAGAGCGCATAATGCGATTGTTGCGGAGTGAACCTTGCATAGCCGGCTGTATTTATTGTAATAACGCCCTTGACATATACAAAGGATTAAAACGATTTTTTGGTTTCGACTCATACCGAACTTATGGTGGCGAGCCACTCCAGGAAAAAGCTGTCAAGGCAGCCGTGAATAACAATTCTGTACTGGCTGTTTTCCCAACAGGTGGAGGAAAATCAATTACATTTCAGGTTCCAGCACTTATGAGCGCTGAAAATTCAAAAGGACTGACCATCGTAATTTCTCCACTTCAATCCCTAATGAAAGATCAGGTTGATAACCTCGAGAAGAATGGCATAACTGAAGCCGTTACTATTAACGGCCTATTAGATCCTATTGAAAGAGCCAAATCGTTTGAGCGTATTGAAGACGGTTCTGCATCTATTTTATATATTTCTCCTGAATCACTACGGTCAAGAACTATTGAAAAGCTGATTTTAGGAAGGAAAGTGGCCCGTTTTGTAATTGATGAAGCGCACTGCTTTTCCTCATGGGGACAAGATTTCAGGGTAGACTATCTCTACATTGGCGATTTTATAAAATTAATTCAACAAAAGAAAAACCTTGAAGATGGTATACCGGTGTCATGCTTTACCGCAACGGCCAAACAGAAGGTAATTGAAGACATACGGGATTATTTTAGCGAAAAGTTATCGCTGGATCTTAAAGTTTTTACTTCAAAAGCGTCAAGGACTAATCTTCAGTACAAGGTTTTTGAAAAACAAAATGAAGAAGAAAAATATTTGACCGCCCGGGATTTAATCGAAGAGAAAAACTGCCCCACTATTATTTACGTATCCCGAACCCGAAAAGCGTTTCTGCTTGCAGAAAGGTTAGCCAATGACGGTTTTAGTGCAAAACCGTACCATGGCAAAATGGATAAACAGGAAAAAACCGAAAACCAAGATGCCTTTTTAAATGGTGAAACGCAAATAATGGTGGCGACTTCTGCCTTTGGCATGGGCGTAGACAAAAAAGATGTGGGCTTGGTTATTCATTACGAAATCTCAGATTCACTTGAAAACTATGTTCAGGAAGCAGGGCGCGCAGGCAGGGATGAAAATATTTCAGCTGATTGTTTTGTACTATTCAATGAAGAAGATCTCAGTAAGCACTTTATTTTGCTGAACCAGACCAAACTTTCCATAAAAGAAATCCAGCAGGTATGGAAAGCGATAAAAGATATCACAAGATTTCGCTCTAAAGTATCCAATTCAGCATTGGAAATTGCCCGCAAAGCTGGTTGGGATGATAATGTTGTAGAAATAGAAACGCGTGTAACTACTGCTATTGCTGCCCTTGAAGATGCCGGATATCTTAAACGTGGCCAGAACATGCCAAGAGTGTTCGCTAATAGTATTTTATCTAAAAATGCACAGGAAGCCATTGATAAGATAAGCGCTTCCGAAAAGTTTGAAGAAAAGCAAAAAGAACAAGGCGTACGTATTATAAAGAAACTCTTTTCAAGCAAAAGCAGAAAACAGACCAATAACGAGACTGCCGAATCAAGGGTAGACTATATCAGTGATCATTTAGGCATTGTTAAAGAAGAAGTCATTAATGTGATAAACCTGCTACGTGAGGAGAATATCCTAGCCGATGCAAAGGACTTGACTGCATTTATTAAGAAAGCAGAAAATAAAAACCGCTCTCTTTTCATTGTAGAGACATATAGTAAAATTGAAAACTTTTTATTTCCGGTTTTCAAAGAGGAAGAAACTATCTTTCATTTGAAAGAATTGAACGAAGAGGCTGAAAAAAATGGATGTGATGGTGTAAATACCAATAAGCTGAAAACTGTCATTAACTTTTGGTCTATTAAAAACTGGATTAAAAGAAAAAATTTAGAACATTCTAAAAACCATATTGTTGTATGTTGCCTTCAAAGTAAAGATCAACTAAAAGAGAAACTTGAAAAACGGCATGAGCTTGCAAAATTTATTGTTGATTTTTTTTATGATAAGACCATCACTGAAGCCGTAAAAGATCAGGAAGACAAAGATGAGATTTTGGTGGAGTTTTCAGTACATGAACTAAAGGCTGCTTATGATAATAGTTTCAGCCTTTTCAAAAAAGAAATAAGCATTGATGATATTGAAGACACATTATTCTACCTTTCACGAATTGAAGCAATAAAGATAGAAGGCGGTTTTCTTGTTGTGTATAACCGCTTAACCATTGAGCGAACTGAGCAAAATAATAAAAAGCAATACACTAAAGACGATTATCAAAAGCTCAGTCAGTTTTACGAAAGCAAAGTCCAGCAAATTCACATTGTGGGCGAATATGCCCAAAGAATGATTAACGATTACAGGAATGCACTTCAGTTTGCAGAGGATTATTTCCAACTCAATTATAACTCTTTCTTAAACAAATATTTTAAAGGAAGCAGGCAAAATGAGATTAAACGAAATATTACCCCTGCAAAATTCAGACAGCTATTCGGTGAATTATCTCCTACACAGTTGAAAATTATTAATGATAATGAAACGAAGCATATAGTAATTGCTGCAGGCCCAGGCAGTGGAAAAACAAAGGTTTTGGTCCATAAACTGGCTTCGCTCCTGTTGATGGAGGATGTTAAACATGAGCAACTATTAATGCTGACATTTTCCAGGGCTGCTGCTACCGAATTTAAAAAGCGTTTACTAAAGCTGATTGGCAATGCCGCAAACTTTATTGAGATTAAAACATTCCATTCTTATTGTTTTGATCTTCTGGGGAAAGTTGGTACTTTAGAAAAATCAACAGATATTTTAAACACTACGGTTGAAAGAATTAAAAATGGTGATGTTGAGGTCAGTAAAATTACAAAGACCGTTTTAGTTATTGACGAAGCCCAAGATATGAATGCAGACGAGTTCGCTCTTATTAACGCATTGATGGAGCAGAATGAAGAAATGAGGGTTATTGCTGTGGGAGATGATGATCAAAATATTTATGAATTTAGGGGCGCGAGTTCTAAATATCTTGAACAGTTCATTTATGACAACAAGGCCATAAAACATGAATTGGTTGAAAATTACCGTAGTAAAAGCAATCTGGTTACATTCTCAAATCAATTTGTCCAACAAATTCACCACAGGTTAAAAGAAACACCGATTATTGCCAATCAAACCGATAATGAAATAATCAAAGTTGTTAGATATCAAAGCAATAATCTGATCACACCTCTTGTAACCGATGTCGCTAACACAGATCTTTCTGGAACCACATGTGTGCTCACAAAAACGAACGAGGAAGCTGTCAAAGTTGCCGGACTGCTTTTAAAGAATGGCATTAATGCAAAACTGATACAATCTAACGACGGTTTTAGTTTATATAATCTTGTTGAAGTCCGATTTTTACTGGATAAAGTAGATTTGGGAGCTGATATTTACACAATAAGTGATGAAGTTTGGAACAATGCTAAACAAGAGTTACTAAACACGTTCCGTAACAGCAATAAATTAGAAATCTACCTGAACATAATAAAAGATTTTGAAACCACTAATCCTTACAAAAAGTATAAATCTGACTTAGAAGTTTTGATCCGCGAATCTAAATTGGAGGATTTTTATAATGAAAATGGCGAAACAATTTTTGTCTCAACCATTCATAAAGCCAAGGGAAAAGAATTTGACAATGTATTCCTTTTACTTGAGAACTTTAACATAGCTACAGATGAAGCCAAGCGACAATTATATGTAGCAATGACCAGAGCTAAACACAATCTAAATGTGCATCTAAATGCAAACTATCTTAATCATTTGGTGGCGGAAAATCTCGAACAAATCGAAGATTTTGAAAATTACTATACACCTGATAAAATTGCTGTACATGCAACTCTGAAAGATATCTGGTTAGACTATTTCATCAACAAACAAGTTTTAGTTTCCCAACTGGTCTGTGGAGAAGTATTACATGTAAAGGGTGATGAGTGCTTAAATTCAAATGGGCAATCTGTGTTGAAATTTTCAAAGCTGCTCATTAAGAAAATTGAGGAAATGGAATCAAAACACTATAAATTGAAAAGCGTAAACGTGAATTTCATTTTGTACTGGCTTAAAGAAGAAACTTCGCAGGAAATCAAAATAATTTTACCTGAGCTTTATTTTGAAAGTATTTTGTCATAGTTAATTCGTAGAAAAGAATACTGGCCAAACAAATAAAAACCAAAAACTTAAAAGGATAAACAGCCATGTCACTATAAATAATTTGAGCAATGATATAGTTTTGTGTAGCAATAGAATTTTAATGCATTTAAATATATAACCTACATAGAATTATTGATGTTTGATTGAGTTAAAAACACAAAAGGACAAAAAATAATTTCTAAGAAACTTTCATTACAACAAACTAAAAAAAACAAAGCCTTACACAGAAAAACTACAATATATCGACTAAAAAACCTCTAAAAATCAATTGATTTTTAGAGGTTCTAATTTCAAAAATATTTTCTATTCATTTATTTCTCCATACTAATATAAGCAGGATACGATTCATTACTCGGCAAATTAAACGCTTCATCAAAAGGTTGTGTACCTTCTCCCTTATTGTATACCGCCACACGTTTTACACCAGTTGCTGTGCTTCCGCCAGTACTATTAATAACATTTTGAATATTTCCTGAACCTGCAAAACGAGTAATACACATTTTTTCAAGCGTCACATTTGGGCTATTAGGAGCTTCAAAACCATTTTTCTTATTTACATTTCCGTCAGTTCCCGTCATAACTGCATAAGACCCCATTCCTATACTATGATGCTCTTTTACGGTATTTGCAACTTTAAATGCAGCACAACCATCAACTTTGCCTCCTTGACTGCTCCAACTTGTTTGATTTGGAGCATCATATGGCGGTTCATTTTGAAAGAAATACGTTCTGCCGCGTTCTCCAAGCCATAACACCTCATATTCCTGAAAGTGCTCAACAAATAAACCATAAAGCGTAACATCATTTCCAGTAACAATAAGTCCGTTTTTGCATCTGTCTCTTACCCATCGAAGATCTCCACCTTTCTGCGAACCATGATCAGCACGCCATAACCAGAAATGATCACCAACCACATTATTGCTGTTTATTTGCATAGCAACCTGAATCTGAATATTTTTTGACTGAACCCCGCCTACTCGACAAGTAATATCTGTCAATAAAATAGGATCTGCGGAATGATCTCCTTTTGCTACTTCGTTTCCAATTCTAACCTGATACGTTGTACTATTAAATGAATCCATTAAAAGTCCGGCAATGATAATTCCATCCTTATCATCGGCATAAATACAACCCCAAGTGTTTTTCTCAGTTGGTTCCAGTGTCACCGAAGCTATTCCGGCACCTAGTAATATTGCATCTTTTCTGTTTACTTGAATAGGCGCATTCAATGAATAATGTCCTGGCGTAAAAAATACATTTTTGCCTGCTTTTAGCGCGGCATTGATTTCCACATCAGTATCACCTCCTTTGGCAACATACCACTCAGTAAGCAAATCTTGAATTTTACCTTTACCCATATCTGTTGCCGACCAAGAAACGCCTACTCTATCCTTTTGCCATGCTGGAACAAATACTTTGTATTCTCCATCTTTATCAATAAAAAGAAAAGGCTTTTCTCTTATAATAGGTGCCGTAGGAACCGGAGAGTTTTTCTCATCTTCTTGCGGAGGATTGACACAGCCTTGCCAAACCATATTATAAGAACCACCCATTGCTCCTGAACCCGAAGGAAAAACAGTATTTCTAGTATACCATTGTTGTTGTCCGGCCCAATTTGGCCTGGATGATGTATAATGAGTATCGGCAATAAAACCTCCACTTCCCCAAAAATTTGTGTTTCCAATGTCCGAAATATACTTCGAAGTACTTTCAATCAACAATCTTCTGGCGCTGGTTGACTGAGAAACGGTCCATGAAAAATCACGCATCACTTCAACATTTTCTACAGAACGCCAAAATGTGCATGTAGCATTTGCTCCGCCTGACAAATGAGGTCTTGTAAATATAGATCCCAATTTAACATCTGAAGGAACTTTACCCAAACCTCCTATATGAGAATAAAATCCTAATTCTATTGAATTGGCTTCCGCCGAAGATGCAGAACCAGATCCTCCAACATCATAAGTTTGACCATTAACATTGGCTTTAAAATAATAAGCTTGACGTTTTGTTGTCCACTCGCCATTTGCTCCGCCTAAACCAATAGTTGCGAATTGTGAATTAATTTCGTTTCGCGCAGCTTCTGCTTTCTCATGCTTTCTATCAAAGAAATACATATTGTCACCAAAAATCTGGTTTTCAAGGGAAATTATAATGGCAATATCGTTACGAGTAACTTTATAATAATTCTCATATTTATCAACATTTGGTTTAGTATCAGTAAAGGTCAATTTAGAAGTTGAACCTACTTGCACAAAATCTGATGCCAAACGACTTCCTCCTCTTGTAATTATATAATTTCCCGAAGAACCAAAAGCCGACCATGATAATGTCATGTCATGTTTCTTTTTGTTATAAAAAATTTTACTTTCGGCCTTTTTCTCCTGTACTTTTTCATTAACTGAATAAGGTGAAACAAAACTGCATAGAATCAGTATAAACACAAATGCTGTAAATACCGAAATCATTTTTTTACTCTTAAGAATGTTCATTTTTGTGGTTTAATAGTTTGTAATAATCTTAGTTTTTAGAGAACCCAAAATAGCGATAATCTTCAACCTAAAAGTCCACTTTTGCTCTCAATTTTCTTATCAAAAACTATACAAAGTCAGTATTTCCTACCATAAACAAGCTATCTACAATATTTCCATTGATTTCTAAACGATTTTGCTACCCAACAAAAATTAAAAAAATGAAGAATATAAACGATTGAAATTTCTTTTAATATAAAATCACATCATCTTTTAAATTTTAAAATAAGGTCGTTTCTTGAAGGCAAAATTAGATTCCTGACTTTTTACAGGAGCGACATCAACTAAATTGGTCAAGATTCCAATGGTAATTCTATTTACAACTTAAAATATTTTGTTCCGAACACCCATGAAACCACGAATAAGCAACGTTTCTTAAATGTTAACAAAATAGATTTTCAAAAACCATAAATAATTGTATTTTTACGGTTCAAAATTCAGAAAATAAATGGGCAAAATCATTGCTATTGCTAATCAAAAAGGAGGCGTTGGAAAGACTACTACATCAGTAAATCTTGCAGCCTCATTAGGTGTTTTAGAGAAAAAAGTATTACTAATCGATGCTGATCCTCAGGCCAATGCTACATCTGGTCTTGGAATTGATGTAGAATCAGTTGAAATTGGAACTTATCAAATTCTTGAGCATACTGTAACACCAAAAGAAGCCATTTTACAATGTACAGCTCCAAATGTTGACGTGATCCCTGCTCACATTGACCTTGTTGCTATCGAAATTGAATTGGTTGACAAAGAAAACCGCGAGTATATGCTTAAAAAAGCATTAGAGGAAGCAAAACAAGAATATGATTATATCATCATTGACTGTGCACCATCTCTAGGCTTGTTAACCTTGAATGCTTTAACAGCAGCAGATTCTGTAGTTATTCCTATTCAGTGCGAGTATTTTGCACTTGAAGGATTAGGAAAACTTTTGAACACTATTAAAAGTATTCAAAAAATACACAACCCAGATCTTGATATCGAAGGATTGTTATTAACGATGTACGATTCTAGATTACGTTTATCAAATCAGGTTGTTGAAGAGGTTCAAAAACACTTTAACGATATGGTTTTTGAAACTGTTATTCAGCGAAATGTAAAATTAAGTGAGGCACCAAGTTTTGGAGAAAGTATCATTAATTATGATGCAACTAGTAAAGGAGCCGTAAACTATATTCATTTAGCGCAAGAAATTATAAAGAAAAACAGCAAATAGTTTTTATGACAAAAGCAATTAAAAAACAAGCCTTAGGAAGAGGATTATCAGCATTATTAAAAGATCCCGAAAACGACATTAAATCAGTAGATGACAAAAATGCTGATAAGGTTGTTGGAAATATTATTGAGCTTGAAATAAGTGCTATCGAAATAAATCCGTTTCAGCCTAGAAGCAATTTTAATGAAGAATCATTACGCGAATTAGCCACTTCTATTAAAGAACTTGGCGTAATTCAACCTATTACTGTTCGAAAATTAGATTTTAACAAATACCAATTAATTTCTGGAGAACGTCGTTTGCGTGCTTCAACTATAGTTGGCTTAACTCATGTTCCTGCATATATTCGTATTGCTAATGACAATGAATCATTAGTAATGGCGTTAGTAGAGAATATTCAGCGTCATGATTTAGATCCAATCGAGATTGCTCTTTCGTATCAACGTTTAATTGACGAAATTCAGTTAACACAAGAACAAATGAGTGAGCGCGTTGGAAAAAAACGTTCTACAATTGCCAACTATTTACGTCTTTTAAAATTAGATCCAATTATCCAAACAGGAATTCGTGATGGTTTTATCAGCATGGGACATGGAAGAGCAATCATTAATATTGAAGATTTAGACGTTCAAACTGATATTTATCAGAAAATTGTAAGTCAAAATCTTTCTGTTCGTGAAACTGAAGCTTTAGTTAAAAATTATCACGAGGGTCAACAACCAAAAGCAGAAGGGAAGCCAAAAGCAGATTCTTCGTTTGTGGTTAGAGAAACACAAAAAAATACTTTCAACGATTATTTTGGTTCGAAAGTTGATATTAAAGTCGCTGGCAATGGAAAAGGAAAAATCACAATTCCGTTTAATTCTGAAGCCGACTTTAATAGAATTATAAAATTAATTAATGGATAGTGAATAAGATTGTCCCCATAAGTTTATTGTTCTTTCTCATAGGAACCGCTTCTATTTTTGCCCAGGCAAAATCAGATGCGGTTTTAGTCGCTAAAGACACTACCAAATTGGAAGAAATAGACCCGCTTACACCAGCAAAAGCTGCTTTTTATTCTGCAATTTTACCTGGTTTAGGCCAAGCATACAACAAAAAATATTGGAAAATTCCGCTCGTTTACGGAGCAATTGGAACCAGTCTTTATTTCTACATTGACAACAATAAAAAATACCACGATTATCGCGACGCATATAAACGCAGACTAGAAGGTTACAACGATGATAATTACCAATTTTTAGATGATGACCGCCTTATTGCTGGTCAAAAATTCTATCAAAGAAACCGAGATTTATCAGCGTTATTCGTGGTTGGCTTTTATGTTTTAAATATTATTGATGCGAATGTTGATGCCGCTTTGATTCAATTTAACGTAAACGAAAGATTATCAATGCGTCCCGAAATTTATCCCAGCGATGTAACTTTTAAACCAAACGTTGGACTAACTCTTAATTACACTTTTAAATAGCCTGAAAAGCTACTTGAAATTTAAAAAATATACAACATGAAAATTGCGCTTTTAGGATATGGCAAAATGGGTAAAGTAATTGAAAGAATTGCTTTAGAAAGATGCCATGAAATTGTTTTGAAAAAAGACGAATTTAACACTTACGAAGGACTTTCAACTGCCGATGTTGCTATTGACTTTAGTGTTCCAACAGCAGCTGTTGACAACATCTCAAACTGTTTTCATGCGAATGTTCCTGTAGTTTCTGGAACAACTGGATGGCTAGAACATTATGACGAAATGATCGCACTTTGCAATGAGAAAAAAGGCGGTTTTATATCAAGTTCTAATTTCAGTTTAGGTGTAAATATCTTCTTTGAATTAAATGAATATTTAGCCAAAATCATGGCACAATTTGATTCTTACAAAGTTTCAATGGAAGAAATTCACCATATCCATAAACTTGATGCTCCAAGCGGAACAGCAATTTCTTTAGCAAAAGGTGTTATTGAAAACAGCAATTATTCTGAATGGACTTTAGACGAAGCAAAAAACAATGAAATTCACATCGAAGCGAAAAGAATTGGCGAAGTTCCTGGTACTCATACCGTAAATTACGATTCAGCTATTGATAGCATTGAAATTAAACATACCGCTCACAATCGCGAAGGTTTTGCTCTTGGAGCTGTTATTGCTGCTGAATGGTTAGCAGGAAAAACAGGTATCTATACCATGAAAGACGTATTAAATCTAAAATAAAACTGATTTAAGGCTTAAGATTTCAAATTAGACAATCTTAAACTTCAAACTTTAAACAAAATATTATGACACTATATCTTTGGTTTGTATTTTTCCTTGCCGTTCAGGTGATTCATTTTATTGGAACATGGAAATTGTATCAAGCAGCAGGAAGAAAAAGTTGGGAAGCTGCAATTCCTGTTTACAACTCAATTGTTTTAATGAAAATAATCAGTCGCCCAACTTGGTGGACTTTACTGCTTTTCATTCCAATTATCAATCTAATTATGTTTCCAGTAGTTTGGGTTGAAACATTGAGAACTTTCGGAAAAAGATCAACTTTAGATACCATTCTAGGAATTTTTACTTTAGGTTTTTATATCTATTATGTGAACTACACTCAGAAATTAGAATATAATGCCAACCGTGATTTAACGCCAAAAACAAAAACTGCAGACACGGTTAGTTCATTACTTTTTGCTATAATTGTTGCAACATTAGTACACACTTACGTAGTACAGCCTTATACGATTCCAACATCATCTCTTGAAAAATCATTATTAATTGGCGACTTTTTGTTTGTCAGCAAATTAAATTATGGGCCAAGAGTTCCAATGACAACGGTTGCTTTACCAATGGTTCACGATTCGATACCAATGACAAAAAGCAAATCGTATTTGAAATGGCCACAATTACCCTATTTCAGATTACCTGCGTTTGAAAAAATAAAACGAACAGATATTGTTGTTTTCAACTGGCCTGCCGATACTGTACATTATTTTTATGAAAGAAAAGGACAACCAGGTGTTATAAAACCAATCGATAAAAGATCAAATTATGTAAAAAGATGTGTTGGTATTCCTGGAGACAGTTTATCAATTAAAGATGGTTATGTATTTATCAATGGCGCGAAATTAACTCTTCCGGAGCGCGCAAAACCTCAATATTCATATACAATAGCATTTGACGGAAAAACTCCTGTTGATTTACAATCTTTAGTAAAAGAATTGGATATCACTGACGGAGGTTATTTTAAAAATGAAGAAAAAAGAGACACACTAGTTCTAGGAGCTTTAACGGAAGCTGGAGCAGAACGATTCAGAAATACTCCTGGAGTAAGCGCTGTAATCAGAAAAGTTGACACAGGAAATGATAATGCAATTTATCCGCATATCAATAAAGGGAACCAAGACAATATGGGACCAATTTATATTCCTGAAGCTGGAAAAACAGTAGCATTGACAAATGAATCTTTGCCATATTACAAAGATATCATCACTAATTATGAAGGAAATACATTAGAACTAAAAGATTCTAAGTTTTTCATCAATGGAAAGCCAGCAACGACTTACACCTTCAAACAAAACTACTATTGGATGATGGGAGACAACCGTCATAACTCTGAAGATAGCCGTTATTGGGGATATGTTCCAGAAAATCACATTGTTGGAAAACCTGTTTTTATCTGGTTAAGCTGGGACACAAACGGAAAAGGTATCAACAAAATTCGTTGGAGCCGAGTTTTCACAACTGTTGATGGCGAAGGACAGCCACAATCTTATTTCAAATATTTCTTAATTTTACTTGCTCTTTATTTCGTTGGAGATTTCTTCTGGAGAAAGAGAAAAGAAAATAAAGCATAATCAAAAATTGTTATTTTTGTTTCAGGTTTCAAGTTTCAAGTTCGCAAAAACATGAAACTTGAAACCTGAAACTTTTAAACAAAAATCAAAATGAACTCTTTACTACTTCCTACCTATTTTCCTTCAATCAGTCACTTTGCAGTAATGGCTCAATCTGAGACGATTACTTTTGAAATGGAAGATAATTTTCAGAAGCAGACTAATAGAAATCGTACTTATATTTATAGTCCAAACGGAATTCAGTTATTAAATATCCCCGTAAAACATTCAAAATCGGCTCATCAAAAAACGAAAGATGTTTTGATCGAAAATGAATTTGATTGGCAAAAACAGCACTTCAAATCTTTAGAAGCTGCTTATAGAAGCTCTCCATTTTTTGAGTTTTTTGAAGATGACATCACGCCTATTTTCGAAAAGAAGCACACTTTTTTAATGGATCTCAACTTGGAAGTTTTTGATATCGTTACAAAATGTCTGAGAATGAAATTAGAATTCGGAAAGACTACCGAATATTTCCATGAAGTTGAAAATGTTTCGGATTTCAGATATTTGGCAAACGGTAAAAAAGATGCCAATTCATTCGAAAAATATACTCAGGTTTTTGATGATAAACATGGTTTTATCAACAATTTAAGCGTTTTAGATTTACTTTTTAACGAAGGTAAATTTGCAATGGATTATTTAAAGACGCAGAAAATAGTATAAGTTATGAATTAGAAATTATGAGTTATAAGTTTTCTTAAACTTTCAACAATTACTCATAACTTACAACAAACAGCTTCTAACTTTCCTCTAAAACTGATCTATCGAAAGTCGGGTCATTATTGGGTAATGATCTGAATTTTCGAAATCAGAAAAACTTTCAAACTGTTTTACTTTCATTTTAGTATCAGTAAAAATATAGTCAATTCGCGCAGGATAGTATTTAAATTTATAAGTTGCTCCAAAGCCTTCTCCGGCTTCTTCAAAAGCATCTTTAAGCTTTCCTTTAATATTTCGGTAAACGTATGAAAACGGACTGTTATTCATGTCTCCGCAAATAATAATTGGGTATTTACACTTTTTAATATGTTCCTTAAAAATTTCAGCCTGCTCTTGCTGTTGCGTAAATCCTTTACTGATTCTAGCATAAATACGCTGTGATTTTTTCTGGTTTACATTATCAATATCATTCGAAATATCACTTACATCTGGAGATATTTTAATGGATTGCAAGTGCATATTATAAACACGAATAATATCTTTTCCTCGTTTAATATCGGCATAAACCACATTATTATCAGATTTAGGAAAAACGATGTTTCCTTCATCAATAATTGGGAATTTTGAAAAAATAGCCTGGCCCGTTTTAATTTGATTTCCATCGATAAAAATATAACGGTGCGGATATACTTTTAAATCCAAATGCGCTGAATTAGAATATTCTTGAATACACAAAATATCAGGGTCTTTATCATCGATAAAAGTTTTAATATTCTCAGGAATATCATCACGATCTAGCCATTTAAAAACATTAAATAAACGGACATTGTAACTCATAACCGAAAAGTCTCTTTCATCTTTTACATATTCCTTTGCCGAAAATTTATAGAATTTACTAATAAATGTAATTCCCATCAACAACACCAAACCAGATAAAATAAGGCGTTTTTTAAACTGAATCGCCCAATAAACGAAGAACAATCCATTGGCAACAAAAAAAGCAGGCATAAACAACGTAAGCACCGATAAAAGCGGAAAACTTTTAGGTGCTAGAAATGGCAAAATATAGACGCTAAATGTGAGCACAGTTAGCACTATATTCAAAAAGAACATTATTTTATTAAACCACGAAAGGTTTTTCATATTATTTGCTAAAAGGATTATTTTCCAGCTCTAAATAGAAACTCTTTTTCTTCTTTTGTGAGACAATCATAACCAGACTGGCTAATTTTGTCCAAGATTTCATCAATCTGTTGTTGCGTTTTGTCTTTCGTAACAATTCGTGATGTCGTCACTTTTTCCGTAGGTTTTTTGTAATTTTTATGAACTTTTGTAAATGGGGTCGATGGAGATTTTCTAAAGAGATTAGCAAAAAAGTCTAACACTTTAGAAACAATGATACTTAAATCAGTACCATTTTGAAGCAATTTTATAAATATAAATCCAAAAAATGCTCCAGCTAAATGCGAAATATGGCCACCCATATTTTCAAGGCGCAACTGCATTAAGTCTAAAAGCAAAATTACTCCGGTAATATGCCAGAGTTTAACATTTCCAAAAAACAACAATCTAACACTCATTAAAGGTTGATAGGTTGTCGCTGCAACTAATATTGCCATAATTGCCGCCGAAGCACCAACTATTAAAGCTGAATTTCCTAAAATATAATAGCTTAACACAAATATGATTCCTGAAAAAACAGCCCCTAAAATATAGAGACCCAAATATTGTTTTTGAGTAAAAAACGTCAAAAATAAATTACTTGCAAAGTTTAAAACCAGCATATTAAATAACAGATGCATTGGTCCATAATGAAAGAAAGCATACGTTAAAAACGTCCAAGGCTTAAACATAAAAACCTGTGGATCTGACGATAATGCAAGCCAATTAGGAAAATTAAATTGACCATTTGAAAACTGATAGAAAAATATCAAAGAAATTAAAAAACAAGCAACATTCCAATAAATAACACGCATGGCGATACCACCAAGTTTATATTGCAGTTTTAAATCATCAAGAATATTCATAAAGTCTCCGTTTCGTTTTTTAAAGTTAATAAATTAAAGTTAAAAATTAATTCCAACGATTGTTATTAAACTGATTTTTTTTCCAGTACAACATCATCAAAAAACCAGCCACTGCACCACCAAGGTGTGCAAAATGCGCAATTCCTGTTCCTCCGCTTCCAAAAAGCGAACTTCCTTTTAAACCCAAAAATAAATCTACTAATAAAAGTCCTGGCACAAAATATTTAGCTTTAATTGGAATCGGGATAAACATCAGAGCCAATTCTGCATTTGGGAACATAAATGCAAAAGCTGTCAGCAAACCATAAATAGCACCAGAAGCACCTAAAACTGCGCTTCCATAAGCACCTGAAAAATTATCCCATTGAGAAACGGTTAACATTTCTTTCCATTGGACTACAATTTTGCCTTCACTTAAAAGTTGCAATACATAGCTTTTTGAAAATCCATTAGCAACTAAAACATTCAAACCTTCCTGAAAATAATAGTAATTAACTGCAAAATTCAGCAGAGCAGCTCCCAAACCGCATGAGATGTAAAAGAACAAAAACTTTTTACCACCCCAAAAATGCTCCAGCATTGATCCAAAAGAGTAAAGCGCAAACATATTAAATGCAATGTGCAAAAAATTAGCATGCATAAACATATGCGTAATTATCTGCCAGATTCCAAAATTTGGATTTTCTGGAAAATACATAATCAAGTAGTTATAAGAAACTGGCACTATTTGAGCACCAATAAAAAATATAATATTAATAATAAGCAGCTGTTTTACAACTGGAGTGATATTCATCATAAGGCAAACTTTTTATCTATATCTTCAACACGCATGGTGATGAAAGTAGGTTTTTGAAAAGGTGAAATATTTGGATCTTTGCAGGCAAATAAACCACTTACCAAGTTATCCTGCTCTTTTTCGGTTAAATAAGATCCTGTTTTAACCGCTAAACTTTTAGCCATCGATTTTGCAATGGTATCATTTTGACTGTAACTGCTCGCCGGAATTCCATCCTGTAAGTCACTTAACAGCTGATCTATTACGATCGGAACTTCACTTTCGGTAATATTTACCGGAATTCCCGAAATTACTATATGATCTGTTTTGGCATCTTCAAAAATAAATCCGGTTGTTTCTAGTGAAGGTTTTAATTCTTCTATCAATTTCATTTCAACAGCAGAATAAAACAAATCTAACGGAAAAAGCAATTGTTGACTTGAAGCTTGATTAACAGTCATATTCAATAAAAACTGCTCGTACAAAATACGTTGATGCGCACGCTGTTGATCAACAATAATCATCCCCGATTTGATAGGAGAAACAATATATTTTTTATGAATTTGATAGGTTTTTTGACTTGCCTGTTCAACATCATCATCATTAAATAAAGATGAAGTCACTTCTTCATTTTCGAATGTAAAAGGCGAACTCTCGATCGTTTCCGGATTTTCTAAATCTAAGCCAACATACAAACTTTCCCAACTAGCTGTTGGTTCTACTCTTTTTGAATAACCTGAATAGGATGATCCAGTATACGAAGAACCTGAAGAGGACGAAGAAACTGAACTATAACCAGATCCCGAACCTCCTTTAGTATAATGCTGATTCGTTTTATCATCTGTAAAAGGATTAAAAGTTCCATCAACTTGAATTGTTGGTGTTTCAGCTTCTAAATCTTTATAATGATATGGCGTATCTAAATTTGAATCTCTGTCAAAATCTAAAACTGGCGCCACGTTAAACTGCCCTAAACTATGTTTAATTGATGCTCTTAAAATCGCATACAAAGCTTGTTCATCATCAAACTTAATTTCTGTTTTAGTTGGATGAATATTAATATCGATTGTATTTGGCGGTACTTGCAAATACAAGAAATAACTTGGCTGTGAACCATCTTTTAAAAGTCCGTCATAAGCCGCCATAACTGCATGGTGCAAATAACCACTTTTTATAAAACGGTCATTTACAAAAAAGAACTGCTCTCCTCTGCTTTTCTTAGCAAATTCTGGTTTGCAGACAAATCCCTGAATATTTATAATCTCAGTATCTTCATTTACCGGAACCAATTTTTCATTGGTTTTCCCCGACATAATCCCAACAATTCTTTGGCGATAGCCTGCTGATGGAAGATTATACAATTCGCTTCCATTGTGATAAAAGCTAAAATGAATATTTGGATGCGCCAAAGCAACACGCTGAAATTCGTCCATAACATGACGAAACTCAACTGTATCCGACTTTAAGAAATTACGTCGCGCCGGAATATTGAAGAAAAGGTTTTTTACAGCAAATGAAGTTCCTTTTGGCAAAACCGCCACTTCCTGCGAAACAAATTTACTTCCTTCAATTACAATATGCGTTCCAAGTTCGTCCTGATCTTGTTTGGTTTTCATTTCCATGTGCGCAATCGCCGCAATAGAGGCCAATGCTTCTCCACGAAAACCTTTTGTGCCAAGTGAAAACAAATCTTCGGCCTGGCGAATTTTTGAAGTTGCATGACGAGCGAAACACAAACGTGCATCTGTAACTGTCATTCCAACTCCATTATCAATAACCTGAACTAACGATTTCCCAGCATCTTTAATAATCAATTTGATATCAGTTGCTTTTGCATCAACAGCATTTTCTAACAATTCTTTTACCACAGAAGCAGGTCTTTGAACCACCTCTCCAGCGGCAATCTGGTTAGCAACGTGATCGGGAAGCAATTGAATTATACTCGACATTAAGAAATTTGGGTTAAAGGTTTGTCTTTGATTTTACTTAAAAATCTTAGATTGATGTTATTAGTTCACTCTGATTTTAAAAAACCGAGGTGTACAAATTTAATGAATTTTGGTTGTGATTTTGAATATCTGCAGTCATAAAAAAAACAAAAAACCTATACTATTTTACACAGTATAGGTTTTAGCATTTTTAAAACAATTGTGTTTTATTCGTTCTCGATTTTTCTAGGCTTATCTTCGATTTGAAGTGCGCCTGACGATAATAATGGCTGATTAAAAGGATGCGAAATTGAAGCCTGTTGACGAATATACGCCATTTTGATTGCAGCGATTGCCGCTTCAGTTCCTTTGTTTCCGTGAGCACCACCGCTTCTGTCAATTGATTGCTGCATGTTATTATCTGTCAAAACACAGAAAATAACAGGAATATCAGTTTGAACATTCAAATCTTTAATTCCTTGCGTTACGCCTTCACAAACAAAATCAAAATGCTTAGTTTCTCCTTGAATCACACATCCAATTACGATTACAGCATCGACATTTTGTGTTTGAAGCATTTTTTTTGCGCCATAAATAAGCTCAAAACTTCCAGGAACATTCCAACGGATAATTTGCTGCGCTGGAACATCACAGTCAACTAATGCATCAAAAGCACCATTATAAAGTCCTTCAGTTATAATGTCGTTCCACTCAGAAACAACAATCCCAAATCGAAAGTCTTTCGCATTTGGGATTGTGTTTTTATCGTATTCTGATAAATTTTTATTTTCGGTAGCCATCTTTAAATTTTAGATTTTTGAATATAGATTTCAGATTGCTAAAATACGAATCTAAAATCTAAAATCTGAACTCTAGAAATTAAATTATTGCGCTAATCCAATCAATACATCAACAGAAGCTGCTTCTGGAGTTGCATCGAAGTTATCCTTAATATCGTTTAAATATTTTAAAGCGTCTTCTTTTTGACCTAAAGCCAAAGCAGTTTTAGCCGCTTTTAACAAGAAACGAGGCGTAGTGAAATCATTTTTATTTGACTCAGAAGCTTTTACATAATAGCTTAACGCTTCTTTTTGGTTATTTTTCTGAGAATAAGCATCTCCAATAGCACCTTTTGCCAAAGCACTTAAAATTGCATCTTCAGATTTAAATTCTCCAAGATATTTGATAGCGTCATCAAATTTACCTGTATTCAAATATGCCATACCAGCATAGTAGTTTGCTAAGTTACCAGCATCTGTTCCAGAATATTCGTCAGCAATTTTAACGAATCCGAATTTACCTTCAGAACCATTTAAAGCTAATTTGTACAATGAATCACTTGCAACACCATCAACAGCTTTTTGGAAATTTTGCTGTGCAACAAACATTTCATTTGCAGCTTCGTCTTGCTTAGGAGTTTCAATAAATTTTTGGTAAGCCAAATAACCAATAGTAGCCACTGCAATACCTGCAACTAAACCAATAATGATTTTTTGATTTTTAGCCACCCAATCCTCAGTTTTTGAAGCAGTTTCATCCAATTTTGAAAAAACACCAGCTGTTGTGCTGTCTTTTTCGTCAATAATTACCTGTTGTTCTTCATTAACTTCTTTTACTTCCTTCTCTTTTGGTGTCTTATATCCTCTTTTATTGTAAGTTGCCATTTAATAATAATTTAGTGAACGGCAAAAATAAAATTTTTCTTGAAACTGAGGCAAAAAAAATCAATTTTATCACTATTTTAAAAAAAATAATTTTCCGCCAAGCTTGTCCTTTCGCGGAAGCGGTAAAATAAATCAACTTGAAACAGAGCAAAAGCCCCATATATCGATAAAATTAGATAATTTTACAGCCTCAATTTTACTGCTTTCAAAACAGTAATTTTTCTTCTTAGAACCTCTTAAAATGCATTTAAACAAAATTTCTTTATTCAATTATAAAAATTTCTCTGAAGCGAGTTTTGATTTCGACGTCAAGATCAACTGTTTTGTGGGGAAAAACGGAATTGGCAAAACCAATGTTTTAGATGCAATTTATCATTTGGCTTACGGAAAAAGCTATTTCAATCCGCTTGCGGTTCAAAATATCAAACACGGAGAAGAGTTTTTTGTAATTGATGCCGAAATAGAAAAAAACGAAAGAACAGAGCAAATTGTTTGCAGTTTAAAAAAAGGGCAAAAGAAAGTTTTAAAAAGAAACGGAAAAGCCTATGATAAATTTTCAGATCATATTGGATTTATTCCGCTTGTGATTATTTCGCCTGCCGACCGTGATTTAATTGTTGAAGGAAGCGAAACACGTCGCAAATTTATGGACAGCGTTATTTCGCAATTAGATTCAACTTATCTGCATCAATTAATTCAGTATCAAAAAGTAATTGTACAGCGAAATGCACTTTTAAAATATTTTGCCCTCAATCATACTTTCGACAACGACACCTTATCTATATATAATGAGCAACTGAATGAATTTGGAAAATCGATTTTTGAAAAACGAAAAGATTTTCTGGAACAGTTTATACCTATATTTAATATACACCATCATGCAATAACTGGATCTGAGGAAAAAGTGCAATTGGTTTATGAAAGTCAGTTATTCGAAAAAGACTTATTATCGCTTCTTCAGGAAAATATTAATAAAGACCGAGCGTTGCATTACACAACTTCGGGAACTCACAAAGACGATTTGTCTTTTGAAATTGATTCGCATCCAATAAAAAAATTCGGATCACAAGGACAGCAAAAATCATTTTTGATTGCTTTAAAATTGGCTCAATTTGAATTTTTGAAGAAAAAAAGCGGTGTAAAACCTATTTTATTGTTTGATGATATTTTTGACAAACTCGATGAAACCCGAGTTGCAAAAATTGTTGAAATGGTAAATACCGAAACTTTCGGCCAGCTTTTCATTTCTGACACACATCCTGAACGAACGGAAGCAATTGTAAAATCAACGCATCAAAGTTATAAAATATTTAATTTGTGATTTTTATGCCACTAATTACACGAATTTTCACGAATTAAAACTTTGACAAAGTTTTAAACTTTGTCAAAGCTTAACAATTAAGCAATTTAAAAATTCGTGTAAATTCGTGAAATTCGTGGCGAACTAAATCAGTAAATTAGCCCAAACATTAACTGCAATAAAAAAAATCGATTATGCTGACTAAAGAATCATTGCAATTTTTAGACGATTTAAAAAAGAACAACAATAGAGACTGGTTTCAGGAAAATAAAAAACGATACGAAATCTTCAAAAAAGATTACCATCAATTGGTAAGCGACTTTCTGGATATTATGAAACCTCTAGATCCTTCATTAGAATTATTAGAAGTTAAAAACTGTACTTTCAGAATTAATCGAGACATTCGTTTTTCTAAAGACAAATCTCCTTATAAAGCGCATTTAGGCGTTTGGATGTCAGGCGGAACTAAAGGTTTAAACCGTGCGGGATATTATGTTCATATTGAAAAAGGAGCCAGTTTTATTGCGGGCGGATTTTATTCTCCGGAATCAGAAGATTTAAAGAAAGTTCGAAAAGAAATTGCTTTTTTTCACGATGATTTAGAAGAAATTTTAAACAATAAAGATTTCAAAAGAGAATTTGGAAGTCTTGATATCAACGAAAATAATTCACTAAAAAGCATGCCCCGCGGTTACGAAAAAGATCATCCCGCAATTGAGTTTTTAAAATTGAAGAGTTTTACTGCAACTCAAAAATATGATATTTCTGAAGTTACACAGAAAGATTTCGTTTCGAAAATGAGCAAAAAACTAATTGCATTAAAGCCTTTAAACGAATTTATCAATCGTGCTTTAGATACTGAAGAATTTTAATTTTATTTGCCACAGATTAAAAAGATTAACACAGATTATTTTTTCGCAACAGCAAAAATCCTTTTAATCTTTTTAATCTGTGGCAAAAAACAATAAATGAATGAAAAGAAAAATACTTTTTCTTGGAGAATCTTATCGCGCTGACGCCATAACTTGGATGAAAGGTCTGAAAGAATTTGGCGATTTTGAAATTATCACTTGGGAACTTCAAACCTCGAATAATCAAAGATTCAAACGTATTCTAGAATATTTCTTCGCGCCAGTTTCAATTCGAAAAATAATCCGAAGAGAAAAACCGGATATGGTTATCGCCGAAAGAACAACAAGCTACGGATTTCTTGCTGCTTTATCAGGATCTAAAACCATCGCGATTGCACAACAAGGCCGAACGGATTTATGGCCAGAAACTTCTGTTTTATATCCGTTTAAAAAATTCATTCAGAAATATGCTTTCAAAAAAGCACATTTAATTCACGCTTGGGGTCCAGTAATGGCAATTCATATGAAAGCGACTGGAGTTGATATGAATAAAGTTTTGGTTCTTCCAAAAGGAATTGATTTATCGCTTTTTACGCCATCAACAAATACTTCAACTAAAATCGAAGCGATTGTAACGCGTTCTTTACAGCCCGAATATCGTCACGATTCTATATTGAAAGCTTTCGGAATTTTGAATCAAAAAGGAATTGATTTTTCACTGACGATTGTTGGCGACGGAACTCGGTTGCAATTTTTAAAAGATTTAGCCAAAGAACTGCAAATCGACAATAAAGTAATTTTCACCGGAAGAATTCCAAATACAGAACTTCCTAAATTATTACAGCAATCCAATATTTATATCAGCATGCCTATTACCGAAGGCGTTTCGGCCTCTTTATTTGAAGCTATGGCTTGCAATTGTTATCCTGTAGTTTCGGATATTCCAGGAAATCAAAGTTGGATTACGCATCGCGAAAACGGACAATTAATTGAAATTGACAATATCGAAATGCTGGCCGAAGAATTGATTTGGTCTTTTGAAAATGCTGAATATAGAAATGAAGCCATTATTCGAAATAGAAGATTTGTAGAAGAAAATGCTAATTATGATATTAATATGAAGGTTATTGCGGAGAAATATCATGAGCTTCTTGATTCTTAAAAATAATTTAACCGCAAAGACGCAAAGTCTTACGCAAAGTTCGCTAAGCTTTGCGTTCATTGCGTAAGACTTTGCGTCTTTGCGATTATAAAATCTTATTTTCGATAAGCCAAAGAAACCTTTTTGTTAAAAGCATTATAAACTACGTAATGAAAATCTTCATTTCGCCTAAAAAGAAAGACATTTCCATAATCTTCAATTTTAGAAAAAACTATTTTATATTGAGATAAATCAACTGGTATTCTTTTGTCTTCACAATCTTTCACAATTTCGTCTGGCAGATTACTATCTGTATTTCTCCAAACATAATTATAAGACTTCCACTGCTTATCAAAGGAATCAAGCAATTGAGTGTAAAGCATTTTATCTTTATCATCTTGCAAAATGCCGTTACTCGAAATCAATCGAATTGAACCTTCTTCCTTATAAATGTAAAAAATGCCTAAATCTTTAATAATCTTCGATTCATCTACTTTCATCATTCCACAAGTTATACCACTGTAATGAACTTTTCGAACATTAATATGTATGTGATAATCGTCAATTATTTTATAATTTCCAGAAGTAAAAACAGAACAACCACTTAAACATTCTCCATATTCATCACTTAAAAAAGTACCATCATCTCTGAATGTTAAATATCGCCCGAAATCCTGAGTCTTTTGCTCTTTTAAAGAATATTCAAGAACATTATTAAGGCCAATTATTTCCTTAGTACTCCAAATTCCAACTATATTCATTTGAGCATTAGAGCCAATAGAAACAAACATAGTAACTATTAAAAAACCG
Organism: Flavobacterium sp. LHD-80; assembly: GCF_030929605.1. GTDB lineage: Bacteria > Bacteroidota > Bacteroidia > Flavobacteriales > Flavobacteriaceae > Flavobacterium. Next base: position 277,106 of record NZ_JAVFVS010000011.1, on the reverse strand, counting down.
ATAATCTTATAGCTCAGAAATGATTTCGACATAATTATACCTAATATATTCAATCAAACATACAAAAAACAAAAATTCAACTGAGTGCATCGTAAGTAAAACTTTATATTTAATTAAAAGCCTTGTGAACTTTGCGCAAAACTTTGCGTCTTTGCGGTTAAACCAAAAATTATAATCCTTACTTTTGAACTCTGATTAAAAAGCCTTTTATATATGGAAATCCAATCCAATTTTTCTTTAAAAAACTACAATACTTTTGGCATTGAAGCCAAAGCAAAACAATTTGTTGCAGTGCATTCGGTTGCCGAATTGAAAACCATTTTAGAAGAAAACAAAAACGAGAAAAAATTTATTCTTGGTGGCGGAAGCAATATGCTTTTAACCAAAGATATTGATGCTCTGGTTATTCATATTGATTTAAAAGGCAAAGAAATAATTAAAGAAGACGATGATTTTGTTTGGGTTGAAAGTCAAGCCGGCGAAACTTGGCACGATTTCGTTCTTTGGACAATCGAAAACAATTTTGGAGGATTAGAGAATATGTCATTGATTCCGGGAAATGTCGGTACAACTCCTGTTCAGAATATTGGTGCTTATGGAACCGAAATTAAAGACACTTTTATTTCATGCGAAGCAATAAATATTGCAACTCAGGAAATAAAAACTTTCAGTAATGTCGAATGCAATTTCGGATACAGAGAAAGCATCTTTAAAAATGAAGTTAAAGATCAATTTATTATTACTTCGGTTATTTATAAATTGACAAAACGCAATCATAAAATCAATACATCTTACGGCGATATTTTGGCTGAATTAGCTAAAAACAATATTGCTGAACCAACATTAAAAGATGTCAGCAATGCTGTAATTGCGATCAGACAAAGCAAATTGCCAGATCCAAAAGAATTAGGAAACAGTGGCAGTTTCTTTAAAAATCCGATTTTATTGAAATCTGATTTTGAAAAAATTCATCAGAAATTTCCAGAAATGAAATTTTACGAAGTTTCTGCAACCGAAGTAAAAGTTCCGGCAGGATGGCTGATAGAACAGGCTGGTTTTAAAGGAAAACGATTTGGCGACGCCGGAGTTCACAAAAATCAAGCTTTAGTTTTAGTCAATTATGGAAACGCAACCGGACAAGAAATTTTAGCCGTTTCAAAAGAAGTTCAAAAAACTGTTTTTGAAAAATTCGGAATTCATATTGAAGCAGAAGTAAATGTGATTTAAAACACAAATTTCACTAATTATCACGGATTTACAATCATTGTTAAACTGAGCAATCCCGAGGATTCGGGAGAAGTCCTTTTGAGATAAAAACCTTTGAGCCTTTGTTTCTTTGAGCCTTTGAACCTAAAAAAGAAAAAATGTACACTCCAGACTTATACAAAAACGAGAACCCTGAAGAAATCAGAACTTTTCTAAAAGAAAATAGTTTTGGAATTCTGATTAATCAGACTAACGGAAAATTATGCGCAACACATATTCCGATAGAGCTTGAAATTAATGCCGATGGAAAAGAAATTTTACAAGGACATATTTCAAAACTGAATCCACAGGCTGAAGGTTTTGCAGAAAATGATGAAGTTTTAGCTGTTTTTACCGGTCCGCACAGTTACATTTCTTCCTCTTGGTATGATCATGAAAATGTGCCAACATGGAATTATATAGCCGTACATGTTTACGGAAAAATTAAGATTGTAGATTATGAAACTTCGGTCGAGCAATTAAAAAAATTAGTTGACAAATACGAAGCAAATTCAGAAAACCCAATCCGCGTTGAAGATTTATCAGCAAAAACAATGCGCGAAGCGAGAGGAATCTTTGGTTTTGAGATTGAAATCAGTGAAATTCAAGCAACTAAAAAATTGTCTCAAAATCGTGATGATTTTAATTATAAAAACATAATTTCGGAATTAGAAAAGACCGAAAACCCTCAGGCTATTGCTGTTGCAAAAGAAATGTCAAAATGCCGAAAGTAAATTGGTTTTATACATTGAAAATTAGGAATTCATAAGTACATTTGCACTCGCAAGATTCAGAAATTAAAAGATATTAAAATCAGATGCTTACAATTTTATTTTACTTTTTTATTGCTATTGTTGTTGTACAACTTTTTTATTACTTAGGTGTATTTGGAAAGTTTGCCTTTGCTAAACCACAAGAGATTACACCAAAAAAACTTCCCGTTTCGGTAATTGTCTGCGCTAAAAATGAAGAAGAAAATGTAAAGAAATTCATCCCGCTTTTAGCAGAACAAGATTATCCTGATTTTGAAATTGTTTTGATTGATGACGCTTCAAGCGACGAAACTTTAGAAGTTTTTGAAGAATTTGAAAAACAATTCTCTAATATTCGTTTAGTAAAAGTTGAAAACAACGAAGCTTTCTGGGGAAATAAAAAATACGCTTTAACTCTAGGGATCAAAGCTTCTAAAAAAGAATACCTATTATTTACAGATGCTGATTGTTATCCAACTTCTAAAAACTGGATTACTTCAATGACATCGCAATTTACCATGAACAAAACTATTGTTTTAGGTTATGGAGGTTATGAAAAAATCGACCGTTCATTGTTGAACAAAATCATCCGTTTTGAAACTATTTTAACTGCAGTTCAATATTTTTCTTGGGCCAAAATTGGAGCTCCATATATGGGAGTGGGACGAAATTTAGCTTACAAAAAAGAAGAGTTTTTTAATGTAAACGGATTTATTGATCATATCCAGGTTCGTTCTGGTGATGATGACTTATTTATCAACCAAGCCGCAAACAAATCAAATACAACAATTTCATATAATCCAGAAAGTTTTACGTATTCAAAACCAAAGGAGTCTTATAAAGAATGGTTCAGTCAAAAAAGAAGACATGTTTCTACCGCAGAACATTATAAGTTTTTTGATAAAATGCAGTTGGGTATTTTTTATACCTCACAACTATTCTTCTTTATATTCTTTATTCTTTTATTGGCTTTCCAATTTCAATGGATTGCTGTGTTGGCAATTATTGCAACACGTTATACTGTAGCTTGGACAGTAATGGGATTTTCGGCAGGAAAATTAAAAGAAAAAGACCTCAAAATTTGGTTTCCAGTTGTAGAGATAGTGCTTATATTAACACAAATTAATATCTTTATAACTAATATCTTTTCAAAACCGGTACATTGGAAATAAATTCTAAAATAGAAAAAGCAAAAAAAGGCGATCAGATCGCCTTTACTTTTTTATTAGATTTTTACTGGAATGAAGTGTACGGCTTTATGCTAAAACGTACCGAAAACGAAACAACTGCTGAAGATATTACCATTGAAACTTTCTCAAAAGCTTTCGACAAAATTGCCACTTACAACTCTGAATTCAAATTCAATACCTGGTTAATCAGTATTGCAAAAAATGTTTATATTGATTTGCTTCGAAAAAAGAAAACCAATCTTTTTATCGAAATCACAGACAGCGAAGACCAACAGGCATACAATATCGCCGACCCTACTCCCTCTGCAGAAGATGCTTTAATTAAAGAGCAAAATTTATCCCGTTTGCTACTTTGCATCAAAGAATTAAAACCCCATTATCAGGAAGTAATCCAGCTTAGATACTTCCAAGAATTGTCCTATCAAGAAATCGCAGACAAAATTGACGAGCCTTTAAGCAATGTAAAAGTAAAATTATTACGCGCTAAAAAATTATTAGCAGAAATTATAGAACGTAACAGATAATTCATTATCTTTAGGTAAAGAATAAAATATAATCATATTTTTTCTTAAAAAACTTAATTTCTAACATAATAAAACAACAACATCTACGTTGTTTGCTAAAACCCAATCCTAATCGCGTATGATTTAAAGTTACTTAACCTTAAAATCCAAAAATCATGTCTAAATCAAGCATCTATGAAAGCAAGTGGACCAATCTTGTTTTCGAAAACAAAAACAAAGAGTACGGAGCGTATCAATTACGTCAAGAAAATCCGAGAACTACAATTAATGCCTTATTTATCGCATTGTTGTTAATAACCGCCATGGGAAGCGTATCGATGCTGATTAATAAGTTTAGAACACCTGTTGTTGATGACCCAGGAATAATTTCTTGTCCGATAACACCAATTAACATTACACCTGACCTTGTAAAACCAGAACCAAAGGAAACTGTTGCTCCGCCTGCACAAAAACAGGAAGCTGCTAAACCAATTACTTCTGCACAATTAACAAATCCTGTTGTATCTCGTACAGAAGAAGCTGTTCAGGAAATTGCAACTAATAATGAAAACACTCCTGTTGTAGACAATGCTACACCTGGTGATGGAACAATAACAAATGCAATACCAGGAAGTGGCACTAGCGGAAGCGAAGCAATCGGCGAACCAGCAACTAATGAACCTGTAATTGCTGCAACATTAGACAAAATGCCTGGATTTCCTGGAGGAATGGACAAGTTTTACAGCTATGTTGGAAACAACTTTAAAAGACCAGAACTTGATACCGAAATGACTCTTAAAGTATATGTTTCTTTTGTAATTGAAAGAGATGGATCAATAACTGACATCATGGTACAAAAAGATCCAGGATATGGAATGGGCAAAGAAGCTATTAGAGTGTTAAAATCATTAAAAACAAAATGGACTCCAGGTATCTTAAACGGCAAACCTGTTAGAACAGCATATAATCTTCCGATAACAATTAAAACACAACCGGAATAAAATAATAATCAAAAAACGGAGAAAGCAGAACTTAGGTTCTGCTTTTTTTTGCTTACTATTTTTAAATACATTCTTATCAAATCAAAAACAGCTTCTTTTTTAATTTTACTTACCTTTACGCCTCCTTAAAAGGCAAAACAATTTTATTAAAATTAAAAACTAAAAAATGGGAATATTTTCTGCACTAATGGGCAACGCGGGTACTGTCAGCCAAGATGATCTATTAAAAAAATACGGTCAACTTTTAACTGATAACGAAGAAATTGAAATGGGTTTCAAATTAATTCGTGATACTTTTATTTTCACAAATAAAAGATTAATCCTGGTTGACGTACAAGGAATTACAGGAAGCAAAACAGAATACAAATCGATTGCTTATAAAAGCATTACACGTTTCAGCGTAGAAACTGCAGGTACTTTTGATTTAGATGCCGAATTAAAAATTTGGGTTTCAAGCGAATTACACCCAAGTATTGTAAAGCAATTCAACAAATCTGTAAATGTGTATGATGTTCAGAAAGTTTTAGCACATCACGTTTTAGGATAATCAATAAAATAAAAAAACCGGCAAATTTAAATTGCCGGTTTTTTTATAACTTATTATTTCTTTTTTGCTGTTGTTGTTTTCTTAGTTGTTGTTGCTTTTTTTGTCGTTGTAGCTTTAGCAACTGGAACAGTGTTTACAATTTTCTGCTGTACATATGGTTTGTATAAACCGTCTTTCTCAGCTCTCTTTTTTGCGTCATCGGCTCTTTTAGCAGAATCAGGGTGTGAGCTCATCATTCTGTCAAGAAACGAAGCTTCAGCTCCTTCGCTCATTTTTGCTAAAATTCTAAAAGCAGATTCTTCAGCATTCACATCATATCCATTTTTCTTCAAGAAATTATACGAAAACAAATCTGCTTCAGCTTCTTGTTTACGACTGTGTTTACTGTCAATCATTGCGCTTCCAATTTTACCTAACTGGCTATCCGTAACAGAAGAAATTTTTGCTGATTGCGAAGATGCCCCATCGATTAAAGCTTCTTTTTGGTACGCAGCACGCATAGCATCTCTTGTATCATTATTGGCAACGTGACCAATTTCGTGGCCGATAACCGCTAGCAATTCATTATCATCCATAATATCCATTAAACCAGAATATACGCGAACACTTCCATCAGCTGTTGCAAATGCATTTACTTCTTTCAATTTATAAACTTTATAATTCAGCGTATATCCTTCACCTGAAGTATATTTTCCAAAAACTCTGTTTAATCTTAAAGTATAACCATCATTTGGTCCTGCAACTTCATTAGTAGAATCTAATTTACGAACAGCTTCTTTAGATAAAGTCGCCGCATCAGCATTTGTCAAGGTAAAACTAGTAACACCTTTTTGCAGCGCTCCCATTGCCTTATCTCCTAAATTAATTTGCGCATTCATTTTAGTAAAACCTAATGTGGCAAATAAAACTCCTAAAACGATAAATTTCTTTTCCATGTTTTTATTTATTACAATTTAACACCAAATGTACTACATTATATTTCTAATTTTATTTCGAAAAAACGCTATTTTACAACAAATAAAGGTATAAAATTTAAAGGATTAAAAGTCAATCAGATATCATAATTATCAGACTTGGCGGACTAAATAAATTAAAACAGAAATATTTAGACCAATAAAACTCTGAAAAATTGCATTTTTAACATTTAAAACAAATTATATTCAAAACAAACTTCAATTTCATTAAAGGCAAACACACCAAATTAACCCTCAAACAAATCTCAAAATAAACTACATTCCGTATCTTTGTGTTTTGAATTTTGATATATGGAAACAGTCATTGAGAATATACCAAGCGGAAAACCTAAATGGTTGAAGGTTAAACTTCCGATTGGACAAAAATATACTGAACTTCGCGGTTTAGTTGATAAATACAGCTTAAATACGATTTGTACCTCTGGAAGTTGCCCAAATATGGGTGAATGCTGGGGCGAAGGAACTGCAACTTTTATGATTCTGGGAAATGTCTGCACGCGTTCTTGTGGATTTTGCGGTGTAAAAACCGGCCGACCAGAAACTGTAGACTGGGATGAACCTGAAAAAGTAGCACGTTCTATTAAAATCATGAACATCAAACACGCTGTAATTACAAGTGTTGATAGAGATGATTTAAAAGATGGCGGTTCTATCATCTGGATAGAAACAGTAAAAGCAATCCGCCGAATGAACCCAAATACTACCTTAGAAACTTTAGTTCCTGATTTTCAAGGAATCGAAAGAAACCTTGACCGTATTGTTGAAGCAAATCCAGAAGTGGTTTCGCACAATGTTGAAACGGTTCGCCGTTTAACTCGCGAAGTGCGTATTCAGGCAAAATACGATCGTAGCCTTGAAGTTTTACGTTACTTAAAAGAAAAAGGAATCAACAGAACCAAATCAGGTATTATGCTAGGTCTTGGTGAAACTGAAGAAGAAGTTTTTCAAACCATGACTGATTTACGCAATGCAAATGTTGATGTTGTAACTATTGGCCAATATTTACAGCCAAGTAAAAAACATTTGCCTGTAAAGGAATTTATTACTCCTGAACAATTTGCAAAATACGAAAAATTTGGGCTTGAATTAGGTTTTCGTCATGTCGAAAGCGGGCCATTGGTTCGTTCTTCATACAAAGCGCAAAAACATATTTTATAAATAAAAGTTAATCGTTTAATTGGTTAGTCGTTTAATCGTAGATGCGCTTAACGGTTTAAAACAATTAAACGATTTCAACGATTAAACGAATAAACCAAATAATTGAAAACAAGAATTGCTATAAATGGTTTTGGAAGAATTGGAAGAAATTTATTCCGCCTTCTTTTAAACCATCCCGAAATTGAAGTTGTTGCTATCAACGATATCGCTGACAACAAAACAATGGCACATTTAATAAAATACGACAGCATCCATGGTGTTTTGCCTTTTGCTGTAAGTCATAATGAAGAATCAATTATTGTTGACAACAAGCCGTATTTGTTTTTTCATGAAAAAAGCATTTCTAACTTAGACTGGAAAAGCCAAAATATTGATTTTGTAGTTGAATCAACCGGAAAATACAAAACGCACGAAGAATTAAACGCGCATTTAGAAGCTGGAGCAAAAAAGGTAATTCTTTCAGCCCCATCAGAAGTTGACACTATAAAAACTGTAGTTTTGGGTGTTAATGAAACTATTTTAGACGGAAGCGAAACAATTGTTTCAAATGCAAGCTGTACAACAAACAACGCCGCACCAATGATTAAAATCATTGATGAATTGTGCGGGATTGAACAAGCTTACATTACAACCATACATTCATACACAACTGATCAAAGTCTTCACGACCAGCCCCATAAGGATTTACGCAGAGCGAGAGGAGCAAGTCAGTCAATTGTTCCAACAACAACAGGTGCAGCTAAGGCATTAACAAAAATTTTTCCTAAATTGCATGAAAAAATCGGAGGATGCGGCATTCGTGTTCCTGTTCCCGATGGTTCATTAACAGACATTACATTCAATGTAAAGCGTGCTGTTACTATTGAAGAAATTAATAAAGCATTTGAACAAGCTTCTAAAACAAATTTAAAAGGAATATTAGATTACACAGAAGATCCTATCGTTTCTGTTGATATAATTGGCAATACGCATTCGTGCTTATTTGATGCACAACTTACTTCTGTCATTGACAAAATGGTAAAAGTAGTGGGCTGGTACGATAACGAAATTGGCTATTCATCAAGATTAATTGATTTGATTTTACTGATAAGAAAAACATAGAATTCATTGTAAAAGCATTGCCATACATGAAATACCGCATTCTTATTCTTGTTTGTTTTTTAAATTCATTTTTGTATTCTCAAACCAAGAAGAATACAGACAGTGTTTCCTATTATAATAAACTAGCCAACTCAAATCTTGATAAGAAAAAGTATAATCAGGCCGTTTTTTACACTAAAAAATCTATTGACTTTTGCCAAACTAACAATAAAGGTGAAAATTTAGCCAATCAAACTTTCAAACTGGGTAAAATCTATTACAACCAGCAGAAATATGACGCAGCGTTAAAAAACTTTCACAAAAGCGTTTCGTTATTTGATAAGGTAAATCCAACTTGTACTAAAATCTTGGCTTTGCATTATATTGGTGCCACAAATACTGCACAGGGAAATTTTGAAATTGGCAATATTTATTATAAAAAAGCAGACAGTCTTCTAAAACAGCTAAAACTTGTTGATCACGCTGAAGTTTTAGATTATCAAAAAGCAACGGCGTTAAAAATTGGTAAAAATTTGCCACTTGCTGCTAAAACTTTTCAAAAAATAATAAAGAAGTCTGATAATCCAAAAATCATAAAAACCAAAGCAGATTCTTATTATCAGCTTGGATTGATTGAAACAACTCTTAAACGAAATGACTCAGCTTTAGTTTATTTTGACAATGCTTTGGACTACAGCGCTAAAAACAATGATCTATTTCAAAAATCAAAGATCATTCTCGCTATTAGTCAGTATTACAAAAAAAACAGAAACTTTGATCTCGCCTACTCTTATCTCGACGAACATTATCAGATCGAAAATTATATTTCAAAACTTAAAAATGCGAAACTGGATCTCAATGAATTTGAGAAATTCAAAAAAACGCAGTCGATCAATAATACGCTAAAACGCGAAAGCGACCAAAAAATTCAATTAAAAACCTATCGATATTCAAAATTGGTAAGTATTTTGGCGATTGCCTTGATTTCGATTTTATCCCTTTTAAGTTTGGCTTTATACAAAAATAATATTATTCGAAATCAGAATAATTTACTTTTAAGAGAGAAAAACAAAGAACTGATTCTTGCCAAAAACAAAGCCGAAAAAGCATCAAAAGCCAGATCTGAATTTTTATCAACCGTGAGCCACGAACTCCGGACGCCTCTGAATGCCATAAACGGAATTACACATTTGCTTTTAGAAGATAATCCGAAAAAAAATCAGTTGAAATATTTAGAATCGCTGAAATTTTCGGGAAACTATCTCACAACTTTTATTAATGAAATTCTGGAAATCAATAAAATTGATTCTACAAAAGTTGAAGTCGAATACATTAGTTTCAATTTAAAGGAGCTTTTGTTCAACATTCAGAGTTCGTTAAAAGAATTGGCTACAGCCAATAAAAACTATTTCAATCTTGAAATTGACGAAGCTATTCCGGATAATTTAATTGGAGATCCAACAAAATTGTCTCAAATCATATTGAACTTAATCAACAATGCTTTAAAATTTACTCAAAACGGACATGTAAATGTAATTGCAAAATTATATGCAATTGAAGAAGAAAATGCAACCGTTTACTTCGAAATTGTTGATACCGGAATTGGTATTCCTGAAGACAAATTACAATCTGTTTTTGAAAGTTTTTCGCAAGGTTCTATCGAAGTGAACCGCAAATATGGCGGAACAGGATTAGGACTTACGATTGTAAAAAAACTAATTGAACTTTTGGGCGGTGAGATCAAACTTAAAAGTGAAGTTGGCAAGGGGTCAACTTTTACATTTAAACTGAATTTCAACATCAACAAAGAACCATTAGAAGTTACAGAAGAAATCACTAAACTTTACAACGACAAACAATTAGAGCACAAATCGATTTTACTGATTGAAGACAACAAAATCAATCAAATGATTACTCGAAAAATGCTCGAAAATAAAGCAATTCAGTGCCAAATTATCGACAATGGCGAAGAAGCTGTCGAGCTTTTGAAAGTAAATCGTTTTGATATGGTTTTAATGGATGTTCATTTACCTGGAATCAACGGAACAACTGCTACAAAGCTGATTCGGGAATTTGACAAAACTACTCCAATTATTGCTCTTACAGCAATTTCGCTTGACGAAAACAGAGATATGCTTTTATCTTTCGGAATGAACGATGTAATTACAAAACCATTTGTTCCTGACGAATTTTACAGCACAATTGCGAAGTTTTTTGATTGATTTTTGAGATGCTAAGTCTCTAAGTTGCTATCCCGATAGCTATCGGGACCAAGCTTCTTTTGACATACTCCAAAACCGTCGCATCAAAATTTTGATGATGATTAATAAAAGTACTTTTTATAGGTAGATAATACAATTGCGAAACCAGTTTAGAATCTTTTAAGCGAACATAATCTTTCTCTGTTGTGATGATTTTTTTTCCATTTGCTTTATTCTGAATGGAATCTAAATCGGCCTCAGAAAAATGGTGATGATCAGGAAAAGTCAGACATTCATCTGTTTCATTTTTCAGATAATCGAAAAATGGTTTTGGTTTTGCAATTCCAGCAAGAAGCAATTTCGATTCTGATTTTATTTCACTAACCGCAATTTTTTCTTCTTTTCCATAAATTACATCATCATAATCTATAAAAGTAAAAAAGCTTTGTTGCGAACAACTTAAATTTAATTTCAATCGAATTTCAGCCTGTTTATCATCTGATAAATTCCTCGGGCACTTTGTTACAACGACAATATTTGCACGATTTGCTCCGCTCCTACTTTCACGCAAATTTCCTGTCGGAAGCATGAAATCATCTGCGTACAAATCATCGTAAGAAGTCAATAAAATATAAAAACCAGCTTTTACTTTTCGGTGTTGATAAGCATCATCAAGCAAAATAACTTCTGGTTTGTTTTTCTGCGAAAGCAATTGTGAAATTCCGTTTGTTCTGTCGGCATCAACTGCAACTTGAACATTGGGGAATTTTTGATAGAATTGAAAAGGTTCATCTCCCAAAATTTCGGCATTCGAAGTTGCATCAGCCAAAACAAAACCTTCCGATTTTCTTTTATAACCACGGCTTAAAGTCGCAACTTTATATTGACCAGACAATAACCGAATTAAATATTCAATTTGAGGTGTTTTCCCGGTTCCTCCAACGCTTAAATTTCCAACGGCAATAACCGGAATATCAAATGAAGTTGATTTCAGAATTCCTTTATCAAAAAGAAAATTTCTGATTGAAGTAATGAAGCCGTATAAAATGGCGAACGGGAAAAGGATTTTTCGGAGTAGATTCATTTTACGAAAGTATAATTTTTTTCGTTAATTTGTTTCAAGTTTTAGCGAACCTGAAACTTGAAACCTGAAACTTGAAACAATGAAAATATCAAATATAATAGCAGTCCTCGAAGAAATGGCGCCTTTGGCTTACGCCGAAGATTTTGACAATGTTGGACTTTTAGTTGGAAATGCAGAAACGGAAAGCACCGGAGTTTTAGTTTGTCACGACGCATTAGAAAGTGTTATTGACGAAGCAATTTCTAAAAACTGCAATTTGGTGGTTTGTTTTCATCCCATTTTATTTTCGGGAATTAAAAAAATTACTGGTAAAAACTATGTCGAGCGTGCGATTTTAAAAGCGATTAAAAATGACATCGCAATTTATGCTGTTCATACCGCTTTAGACAATCATTCGGCTGGCATAAATAAAATATTCTGTGATGCTTTAGGATTAACAAATGCTAAAGTTTTAATTCCTAAACAGAATTTCATTCAAAAACTAGTGACTTATACTGTTCCAGAAAATGCTCAAAAAGTTCGTCAGGCTTTATTTGATGCTGGGGCAGGAACAATTGGAAATTATGAAAATTGCAGTTTTAATTCTGATGGAATCGGAACTTATAAAGGCAATTCAGAAAGTAATCCTGTTATTGGAGAACGTCACGAATTAACCGAAACTCAAGAAATAAAAATTGAAGTTACATTTGAAAAACATTTGCAATCCAGAATTTTAAAAGCATTATTCTCCAATCATATTTATGAAGAAGTTGCTTATGAAATTTATAATCTTGAAAATTCCCATCAAAACATTGGTTTAGGAATGATTGGCGAATTTGAAAATGAAATGGATGAAAAAGAATTTCTTCAGTTTGTAAAAAGTAAAATGATTGCTGACGGAATCCGTCATTCTACCTTTTTAGGAAAAAAAATCAAGAAAGTTGCCGTTTTGGGAGGCTCAGGAAGTTTTGCGATAAAAAATGCGATTCAGGCTGGAGCCGATGCTTTTTTAACCGCCGATTTAAAATATCATCAATTTTATGAAGCAGAAAATCGACTACTTTTAGCCGATATTGGTCATTTTGAGAGTGAACGCTATACAAAAAACTATATTGTTGATTTTCTTCGAAAAAAAATCCTTAATTTTGCCATCATTTTATCAGAAGAAAATACAAATCCAGTTAAGTACTTATAGAAACTTATAGAATATGGCGAATACGAAAGAATTAAGTGTTGAGGACAAGTTAAGAGCAATATACGATTTACAGCTTATTGACTCTAGAATTGACGAAATCAGAAACGTTAGAGGAGAACTTCCTTTAGAGGTTGAAGATTTAGAAGATGAAGTTGCAGGTTTGAGCACTCGTTCAGAGAAACTGAAAGGTGAACTTGAAGTGATTGAGGAGCAAATCAAAGCAAAGAAAATTGCTATTGAGGAGCACAAAGAAGTTATCAAAAAATACACAAAACAACAAGAATCAGTTCGTAATAACAGAGAATTTAATTCTTTGACTAAAGAGGTTGAATTTCAAGAATTGGAAATTCAATTGGCTGAAAAGCAAATCAAAGAAATGAAAGCTTCTATCGAACATAAAAAAGAAGTTATTTCTAACTTAAAAGAAAAACTTGACGCAAAAAGCTCTCATTTAAAACATAAAAAATCTGAACTTGATGCAATTATGGCTGAAACTCAAAAAGAAGAAATCTTCTTATCTGAGAAATCAGCGGAGTTTGCTGCTCAAATCGAAGACAGATTATTAGCTGCTTACAACAGAATCAGAAGCAGTGTTCGTAACGGATTAGCTGTAGTTTCTATCGAAAGAGGAGCTTCTGCTGGATCTTTCTTTACGATTCCACCACAAACTCAAGTTGAGATCGCTTCAAGAAAGAAAATCATCACTGATGAGCATTCTGGAAGAATTTTAGTTGATACTCAATTAGCTGAAGAAGAAAAAGAAAAAATGGAACAATTGTTCTCTAAATTCTAAATAACACGAGTCCCGATTAAATCGGGACTTTTTTTTTGCACTTATTTTTCGCCACGAATGACACTAATTTCCACTAATTTTTAATTTGTTCCTAAATGGAATAAAAATTCGTGCTAAATTTGTGTAATTCGTGGCGAAACTTTTTTAAATCGATTCCCGCATATTATTTTACATTTAAATTACTTGTTTTGGGAATTAAAAAAGGAATTCGTTTTATCACATTAAAATCAGTTGGATCATATATTAACTTTTTAAGTTATGTTCGTCCGCAAAAAGCTGTTGAACTTTCATATGCACTTTTCAGTCAGCCGAGAATTGGCAGATTGCAGAAAGAAACATTACCTAAAGTTTTAAAAAACACAGAAACCGAAACCTTTCATCATAACGAACATCATTTTCAGACGTATGTTTGGAAAGGAAATGAAACCAAAATTTTACTAGTTCACGGCTGGGAAAGCAATGCTTCACGCTGGAAAAAAACCTTGCCACATCTTCAAAAATCTGGAAGTACAATTATTGCTATTGATGCACCCGCGCACGGACAAAGCAGTGGAAAAGAATTCAACGTCCCGCTTTATGCTGAATTCATCAATAAAGCTGTAGAAAAATATCAGCCGAAAATTATTATTGGACATTCTATTGGAGGCGCCGCTTGCGTGTATCATCAATATTTATTTCCGAATACGAGCATAAATAAAATGGTGATTTTGGGAGCTCCATCCGAATTAAAAACCTTGATTGACAATTACGTTTCAATGTTGAGTTTAAACACCAAAATGTTTTCACTTTTGGAAAGCAAATTCATGGAACGTTTCAACTTTAAATTAGAAGATTTTTCGGGACAGAAATTTGCTTCAGTATTTAATGTTCCTGGCTTAATTGCGCATGATACTTCAGACAAAATTGTTGCTTTTGAAGAAGGAAAAAAAATCGCCAGTAACTGGAAAAACAGCCAATTTATTGAAACCAAAGGTTTAGGCCACGGAATGCATGATGATGAATTGTATGATAAGGTGATTGAGTTTCTTTTTTCTGAAGGTTCTGAGCCACTAAGTCGCTAAGACACTAAGTTTTTTTATAGAACATTTTCCACAATATTGTCATTCTGAGGAACGAGGAATCTCCGCAAGAAACTCCGTTCCTAAAATTGTCAATCTTTGTAGAGCTACTCGTGGAGATTCCTCGTTCCTCGGAATGACAAACTTTATCTAAAGTCTAAACTTCTAAGAAGTCCAACAATCTAATAAGTCTAAGTTGACTAAATAACAATCTTAAAATACTTCAACAACGCCACCTCTCCTTTTCCGGTGACAATTATTGCTCTTGAATTTTCGGTTTTTCTAAGCCAGTCTTCTTTTATCATTTTATTGAAAAGCAAAGTTCCAACTGAACCGGCAATATGATTTCTTCGTTCGCTCCAATCCAGGCAAGGTTTCAAAAATATTCGTTTTTGTTTTTGAGCTTCTTCTAAATTAATTCCAAAATCATAAAACCATTTTTCTCCTTCTCGGCTAATTTCGAAAGCGTTGTTTTTCTCTACAAGTATATTTTGTTCCAATAAACTATCGGTCAAAGCAACTCCAATTTTTCCAGCCAAATGATCGTAACAGGTTCTGCAGAATTTTATTGGAGGATATTTTTCGGGTTTATTTTTTGAAGGAACAACTGGCTTCGGGACAAGATTTGCCATTGCTTCAAGCGCATATGCAACTTCTTTATTCGAAAATCTATAATATTTATGACGGCCTTGTTTTTCTACACAAAGCAAATCGGCATCGAGCAATTTCCCTAAATGCATGCTTATATTTTGCGGTGACGTATTTACAGAAACAGCTAATTCTGTAGCTGTAAAAGCTCTGCCATCCATTAAAGTCCACAGAATTGAGGCGCGCGTTGGGTCGCCAATTAATGATGCCGTTTTTATAAATTGATCTTCCATTTCGATATTCATAGTTAAGCGCAGACTGAAGTATTGCTTTGTAAAGTTAAATAACTTTGTCAAAAACATTCAACATGAATTCGACTTTATTCCTTCAATCTGAGATCGGCAATCCTTATTTGATCTATAAAACTATGTTGCATAACAATCCTGTTTTTTGGGATGAAACGAATAAAATATGGGCAATTTATTCTTATGAAGATTGTGTTTCTATTTTGAAAAATCCGAAAGCCGAAATTCCAGTTGTAAATCGAAATAATGAACAAAAACTGAATAAAAAGGCTTTAGAAATTTTAAATAATCTTACTCGATTATCAAACGGAATTCAGCATGAAATTTCAAAAGAAATCGCAATGTTGTTGTTTTCAAACATGAAATCTGTCAATATTAATTCGATTATTTCTGATTTAATAAAAAGCAACTTAGCAAAGCATAAAATCGATTGGGTAAATTCGGTTTGTAAAAAATTGCCTGTTTTGGTTATTTCGAAAAGTTTTGGTTTTGAAGAAAAGGATTGTGAATTTATTTCAAATCAAATTGAATATTTGGTTAAAATAATGCTTCCGCAGAAAACAGAAGCGCAAGTCGAATCTATAAATAAAATTTCGTCAGCAATCTTTTCGATTGTAGAAAAACAGCTTTCTTCATTAGATTTTTACGAATCTTTGTTAGCCAAAATTTTACAATCAAATTCTCTTTCGCTTGACGAAATCAAAACAATAAGCATTAGTAATTTAATCGGTTTATTTATTCAGAGTTATGATGCCGGAAGAGGAATTTTGAGCAATTCTTTGCTACAAATTCTTAATAATAAAACATTTTCGAATAAAATCGAAATACAAAAATCGGTTATTGAAACTTTGCGTTTTGATCCTCCAATTCATAATACCAGACGAATTGCGACTGAAGATTTTTACATCGGCGAAAGCCTAATTAAAAAAAATGATCCAATTTTAGTCGTGCTTGCATCGGCTAACCGCGATTCTGAAAAGTTTAAAAATCCAATTAACTTTGACATTGGAAGAAGCAATAATAATGAAAATCTAACTTTCGGAATTGGTGGACATATGTGTCTGGCAAAATATTTTTCGATTCAGTTAGCAACTGACGCTTTATGGTTTTTATTTGATAACTATAAAACGATACAACTTTTAGAAAACAATATTCAATACGAACCCATGATCAACGCCAGATTACCAAAGACAATCTGGATTTCATTACAATAAAAAATAAAAATATGATAGCTGTAATTTTTGAAGTTATTCCGAACGAAGGAAAAAAAGAAGAATATTTGGATATTGCTTTGAACTTGCGTCCTGAATTAGACCACATTGAAGGCTTTATTTCGATTGAACGTTTTCAGAGTTTTAGCAATCCTGAAAAAGTTTTGTCTTTGTCTTTTTGGAGAGATGAAGAAAGCATTCAGCAATGGCGAAATCTGGAAATGCATCGCCATGCACAAGCAAAAGGCAGAAATGAAGTTTTTAAAGATTATCATTTGAGAATTGCGAATGTTGTTCGTGATTATGGGATGTTTGATCGGAAAGAGACGCCTCAGGATAGTTCAGAATTTCATTCTTAAAAAAGGTTCTGAGGTTCTGAGTTGCTAAGGTTCTAAGTTTTTTTCGATTATCCAAACCCAGTTTTGTCATTCCGAGGAACGAGGAATCTCCGCAAGTAACTCCGCATAGAAAAGCGAACAATCTTTGTCGAGCTACTTGCGGAGATTCCTCGTTCCTCGGAATGACAAGATTGTGGAAATCTAAGAAGTCTAAAATCTAAAATTCCAAGAAGTCTAAACTTTTGCCTATTTTTGCAGTATGGAAGAGAATTTAAAACGTCTGAATAAATTTATTGGAGAAACCGGCTATTGTTCTCGTCGTGAGGCCGATAAATTAATTGAGGAAGGACGTGTAACAATAAATGGTGCTGTACCGGAAATGGGGACGAAAGTTTCGCCAGATGATGAAGTACGCATCGATGGAAAATTAATCGTGGAGAAGCACGAAAAGTTAGTGTATTTGGCTTTTAACAAACCGGTTGGAATTGAATGCACAACGAATCTTGAAGTTCGAAACAATATTGTAGATTATATTAATTACCCGAAACGTATTTTTCCAATTGGAAGATTGGATAAAGCCAGTGAAGGACTGATTTTTATGACCAATGACGGTGACATCGTAAACAAAATTTTACGCGCCAGAAACAATCACGAAAAAGAATATACGGTTACGGTAAACCGACCAATTACCGATCGTTTTATAGAACGAATGGGAAATGGAGTTCCGATTTTGGACACGGTTACCCGAAAATGTAAAGTGGAACAAATTAGTAAATACACTTTCAAGATTATTTTGACGCAAGGTTTGAACCGTCAAATTCGTAGAATGACCGAGTATTTGGGTTATGATGTTACGGCTTTGAAACGTATTAGAATTATTAATATTTCTTTGGATGTTCCGGTTGGACGCTATCGCGATTTGACTGATGATGAAATCAAAGAATTAAATCAGTTGATTGAACCTTCAAGCAAAACGGAGGAAGCTAGTTTACCGAAAGTTGAAAGTCCGAAACCAGCTTCAAATCGAAGAACAACGTTTATATCGAAACATGATCCAAGATTTAAGAAAAAAGGAGATAATTAAAATAAACACATAAAAAAGTCCGAACCGTAAAACAGTTCGGACTTTTTAATTTTTATTTTTTCTCCGTTAGAAAATCATAATATAAAGCTTTCGACAAAAAAGTAGAATTTTGATAAAAATCGATTAATTCTTCTCTTTGTATTTCCGTTTTGCCTCCATCTAAATGGTTTTGAAGAAAATAAGCTCTTCGCGCGTCATCATTAAAATTCAAACTGCTTAGAAATTGTGGCGTCACTCCTTTGTTTACAGAAATATTATAATTTGTAATTAGATTTCCCCAATTCACATAACTGCATAAAAGAACCGTTCCATAAAAATACCAAACCATTTGATTCACCAAATAAGCATTTGTTTTTTGCTTTGTAATTTTAAGAAAAGAATAAAACAAACCAATAATTGCTAAAACAAGAAAAGCGTAAACTCCTAGTCGTTTGTAAGTTAAACCAAAATATGAAATGTATTCTGAATTTTTAATGATGGTGCTTACAATCAAAATTCCATTTAAAAAAATCCAGATTTTAGCAAGTGTTTTAAGAAAAGTCGCTTTTTTATCAAAATTGAATCCGCCTTTAAAATAAAACATGATTACACCAACTGCCATCAGAATTGAAAAGATAACAGCATTTACTCTTTCATGCGTATCAGCACTTAGTTTAGAAGCTTGTGCTGCGACTACTTCAAAAAACTGTTCGTAATTGTACGTTGCAATAAAAACCAAAAGCATCAAATTTAAAAGTGCTAAAGTAATTTCGCCACTTCTTCTTTCGAAATCTAAATCAAGAAACGAAAATGTATTCTGATTTTTGACTTCGGCTATATCTTTAAATTCATTGTCAAGCAGTTCATTTTTTTCATAGCAAACTTCTGGGACCCAGTAATTCCAAAAACTGAACGAAATATAAAACCCTGCAATGCTCAACAATAAAAACTGTGGCACATCAATATCTAATTGATAATCTGTAAAAAGAGAAGAAAAATGTTCGCTTCCAAAAGAATATACAACGAAAAACAATCCTAGAAAAATAGCAGGAATTAAAACAAAAGCAATCAACTTTTTAGCAAAATTATTATGAATTTGCTTCTCTGGAAGCCATTGCTTAAAAATCCAAATGCGTCCTAATGAAGTAAATCCGTTTAAGAATACCAGCGGAAAAATCTGAACGATTTTTAATTTGTTATCCTGGGTTTTGAACTGCAAAAATAATATTGATAACGCCATTGCAAAAAACGAAGGCGCATCACCGTACCAACCAAAAGCGAGACATGACAAAATTGATGTTACAACTAATAGCAAATGTGTTCGCTCAGTAAATTTATCCTGAAAAAAATAGCAAATAAAACCAGTTAGCACAAGTCCAAAAATAGACCAGTTAAGTCCTGGATCTTCTCTATAAAAAAGCAGTAAAAAAATAAAACTGCAAACAAAAATAATGTGGTGTTTTTTCATGATTACTTAATTAAAAGTACTTTGTTTTTCAAAGTTGTTAGACAAAAAAATATAGTTATTAGGACTTCATTAATTTTTCGAGATAAGAAAGGTGCTCTTTGAACGCCGCGCGGCCAAGCGGTGTTACCTGATAAGATGTTTTAGGCTTTTTGCCAACAAATTCCTTTTTAACCTCGATATATTCTGATTTTTCTAATGCAGAGGAATGACTTGCTAAATTACCATCGGTGATATTCAAAAGCGTTTTCATCTCGGTAAAATCTACCCAGTCGTTAACCATCAGAACGGACATAATACCCAGTCTGACACGGCTTTCAAAATCTTTATTTAGTTTATCAATAATTCCCATTGGGTTATTTGTATTTTTTGAACATCACTAATCCGTATATAATATGCAGGATTCCAAATCCAATGATCCAAAATATCAAACCATAACCTATATAAAAAAGCGAAATACCTCCTAAAATAAGCTCTAAAAAGCCTAAATATTTTATATCCGAAAATGTATATTTTTCGGCATTTATAACTGCAAGTCCGTAAAATATCAAAGTCGATGGCGCAACTAAACCATAATATCCGTGATATATTAAAGCCACACAAAATAGCCCTCCTGACACCAAGGGAACAGCCAAATTGAAAAGCATATTTTTTGTTGCCGATGTCCAAATTGGCAAATTGTATTTTCGGCTTTTTCTAATCGTAAAAAAAGCTCCAAAAACAAAAGCACATACTAAAATTACAACACCAGTTAAAAACAAATGAGAAACCAGATTACCCGTCAATAAAATATGCTCATCTGTAAAATACTCAATACCATTTATTTTGAAAAGCTGGTAAACATACAAACCGCCAATCAAAGCCGAAAGTCCAGCAAAAACTCCTGAAAGTCCGCTTAAGGATATAAATCTTGAAGAACGCTCCATCATGGAACGAATATGTGCTAAATCTTCTTGGTGTTTCTGATTCATAATTAAAGTACTTTGCGGTACAAAGTTATTATTTATTTTGAATTGGCAAATAAAAAAAACGGAAATTGTTGAAATAAATTAAAAAGCCGATCTGATAAGGAATCATTTTATTAAATATATAATCCCTACGGGATATTTTTAGGGTGGTTCATTTTTTTTTTGTTACCGATATTTAACTCCTAGCGGAGTTATTTGGGGAGATTAAATATTCGTTGAAAAGATTGTCCCTTTTTTTGTCCCGTAGAAATCAAAGATGATTATTATTAAACATTCAACGAAGCAATCTCGGAGAGATTAAATATTGGTAGAAAAAATTATTTCCACAGTTTTTTTGTCCCATAGGGACTATATATTTTATTGATATTACTTTTTAATAAATGTCTACAAGGTTTTAAAAATCTTGCGAGAATGATAGTTTCTAATATTACGAGTTGCGTGAGGGATAGGAGCTGGCTACCGAAGTAGCGCGGATAGCCCGACCGGATTTGCGAAAGGCGCAGCTAAGCGGTTTGTTAAATAGCGCCTTTTGTAAATACGGTCACGCCCAAAGTATGAAAATAAAAAAGCCTATTCGCAATGAACAGGCTTTTTCAATATTGTTATTTCTATTTTTATTAAAACCATCTTCGTCTTTTGAATAAAAAGACTCCGAAAGTGGATAGAATAATGGAGACTAATAGTAAAATCCAGATTCCATATTTGCTTTCTTCTAAACCGTTTGGAACATTCATACCATATAAACTGGCGATCAAGGTTGGAATCATTAAAATAATAGAAATTGAAGTCATCTGCTTCATGATGTTATTCATATTATTTGAAATTACCGAGGCGTAAGCATCCATCATTCCGGTCAAGATGTTGCTATAAATATTTGCCGTGTCTTGTGCCTGACTTAATTCAATTTCAACATCTTCCAACAAATCTAAATCGTAACTCGCCTTATGCACTTTTAAATTTTTAATACGTTGAAATAAAACATCATTTGCTTTCAGAGATGTAATAAAGAAAACTAAACATTTTTCAATCTGAAGCAAAGCCTGCAGTTCTTCATTTTTAATCGATTTCTCTAAATTATCCTCGGCAAGTTTTATTTTTTGATTTATTTGTTTTAAATACTTTAAGTACCAAACGCTTGATGAAAGAAGCAATCTCAAAACCCAATCAAAATTGTTCTTTACCTGAATGCATTTGCGTCGCGAATACAACATAAAATCATAGATAACTTCTGTTTTGTAAAAAGTGATTGTGACGCAGATATCATCTTTGAAAATTATCCCCATAGGAATAGTTTGAAAAGGAAGTTTAATGTCGTTGCTTTTTATAGGAACGCGCATGATAATAAGTGTCCAGCCATCTTCGATTTCTATACGGGGTCTCTCGTCGATATCTTCGATGTCATTGTAAAAGGCTTCAGGAATTTGAAGCTCTTCGAGTAAGTATTTTTTTTCTGTTTCTGTAGGATTCTCGATAGTTATCCAGCAATTTGGAATCCATTTTGGTATTTCTAGTAATCCGTTGTCGTTTGTGTAAAAGGCTTTCATTTCAAAATACAGGGTTTTATCGCAGCATTTTGAAATTTCAAAAGCTGCTTTTAATTAAATACTAACGAATAATAATCGTCCATTGCGGAGAAGTGTTTTTTAAGTGGTGCAAAAGTATCCTTTATTTTTAAGAACCAAAAGTTTAAACTATTAATTAAATATTAAAAACAACAAAGCCTGTTCAAACGAACAGGCTTTGTTAAGTTATTATGAAGAGAATTATTTATTTCTTGCGCTTCTCATTTTTCTTGCTAAAAGTGTATTTTTTAACAACATTGCAATTGTCATTGGTCCTACTCCACCTGGAACTGGTGTAATAAATGCAGCTTTTTTGCTTACGCCATCAAAATCAACATCTCCTTTTATCACATATCCTTTTGGGTTAGATGCGTCATCTACACGAGTAATTCCAACGTCAATGATTGTTACTCCTTCTTTTACCATATCTGCTTTTAAGAATTCTGGAACTCCTAAAGCTGTAATGATAATATCAGCGTTTTTAGTATATTCTTCTAAGTTTTTAGTGCGGCTGTGCGTCAACGTAACGGTAGAATCTCCTGGATTTCCTTTACGGCTCATTAAGATACTCATTGGACGCCCAACAATATGACTTCTTCCAATTACTACAGTATGTTTTCCTGAAGTTTCAACTTTATAACGCTCTAACAACTCCATAATTCCGAATGGTGTTGCAGGAATAAAACTTTCCATTTCAAGAGCCATTCTACCAAAGTTCGTTGGGTGAAAACCATCAACATCTTTATCAGGATCAATTGCTAATAATATTTTTTGCTCGTCGATATGTTTTGGCAAAGGCAACTGAACGATATATCCGTCTAGATTGTCATCTTCGTTTAACTCTTTAATTTTTGCAAGCAATTCCTCTTCAGTAATTGTTTCTGGCAGACTTACTAAAGTTGAATCAAATCCGATTTCCTGACATGATTTTACCTTACTTCCTACATAAGTTAAACTTGCACCATTATTACCAACCAAAACCGCAGCCAAATGAGGTACTTTTCCTCCTGCAGCTTTTATAGATTGAACTTCGATTGCAATTTCGTTTTTAATGTCGTTAGATGTTTTTTTACCGTCTAGTAGTTGCATTGTGTTTTGTTTCAGGTTTAAAGTTTCATGTTTCACGTTATTTGTGAAACTTAAATATTTATGTAATTAAAAAAGTTTCAAATTTCAGTCTCTAACTTGAAACCTGAAACTTGAAACTTTTAATTTTATTATCTCGGCATTCCGCCTGGCATTCCTTTCATGCCGCCCATCATTTTCATCAAGTTTTTTCCGCCTGGACCTTGCATCATTTTCATCATTTTGCTCATTTGGTCAAACTGCTTCATTAACTGATTTACTTGCTCGACTTTAGTTCCGGAACCTTTAGCGATTCTGGCTTTTCTTTTTACGTCGATTATGGCAGGTTTGCTTCTTTCTCCCGGAGTCATCGAGTGAATGATGGCTTCGATATGTTTGAAAGCATCATCTTCGATTTCTACATCTTTCATGGCTTTTGAAGCACCTGGTATCATTCCAACCAAGTCTTTCATATTACCCATTTTTTTAACTTGCTGAATCTGCGTTAGGAAATCATCAAAACCAAATTCGTTTTTAGCGATTTTCTTTTGAAGTTTTCTAGCTTCTTCTTCGTCAAATTGTTCCTGAGCTCTTTCAACAAGAGACACAACGTCTCCCATTCCTAAGATACGCTCTGCCATACGTTCTGGATAGAAAACATCAATTGCTTCCATTTTCTCTCCAGTACCAACAAATTTGATTGGTTTGTTTACAATCGATTTGATTGAAAGCGCTGCTCCGCCACGAGTATCACCATCTAATTTCGTTAAAATAACTCCATCAAAATTCAAGATATCGTTGAACGCTTTTGCTGTGTTTACAGCATCTTGTCCTGTCATCGAATCGACAACGAATAAAGTTTCTTGTGGCTGAATTGCTTTGTGAACACGTGCAATTTCGTCCATCATTTCCTGATCTACTGCAAGACGTCCAGCTGTATCGACAATTACGACATTGAAACCGTTTGCTTTAGCATGTTTAATTGCGTTTTGAGCAATTTCAACAGGATTTTTATTTTCTGGTTCTGAGTAAACCTCAACACCTATTTGATCTCCAACAACATGAAGCTGATTAATCGCCGCAGGACGGTAGATATCACACGCTACAAGTAGTGGTTTTTTATTTTTCTTAGTCTTTAAAAAGTTGGCTAATTTTCCTGAGAAAGTAGTTTTACCAGAACCTTGAAGTCCTGACATCAAAATAACAGTTGGATTTCCTGATAAGTTAACACCAGCAACATCTCCACCCATTAATTCCGTCAACTCATCTTTTACCAGTTTTACTAATAATTGTCCTGGTTGTAAGGTTGTAAGTACGTCCTGACCAATTGCTTTGTCTTTTACTCTAGCTGTAAAATCTTTAGCAATTTTAAAGTTAACATCGGCATCAAGCAATGCACGACGCACTTCTTTTAAAGTATCGGCAACGTTTACTTCTGTAATTTTACCGTGTCCTTTTAATATATGGAACGCTTTATCTAACTTATCGCTTAAATTATCAAACATATTATTTTCTTTATTTGAAGTGCAAAGATAATCTAATTAGATATTTCAGGCAATTTTTATTTATACGCAATTTTGCCACGAAGGCACTAAGACACAAAGTTTTTTGTTTCTCGCAGATTTAGCAGATTCAACAGATTATTTTTTAGATTGAGTATAAAAAAATCACCTAGATCTGCAAAATCTGCGAGAGAAAAAAAGGCGCAAAGAATAAAACCTTTGCGCCTTTGTGCCTTTGTGGCTAGAACCTTTAAAATTGGAAGTATATAAACGGCTGTGAACCCGCCACTGCTGTTGCGTAAACAATCCAGTAAACAAATCCCAGAATTATTGCTTTTACTAATAATGGCGTTTTATCAAAAACAGATTTCATTCCGTTTGTGAAAGTTTCTGGCAAGAAATGCCAAACATAACCGAATAACATTAATCCGAATACGTTTTTGTAGCCTATTACAATTGTTTTCCACAATTCTGGCTCGAATGTCAATTGGCCGATATTATTAATTACTTGTAATGCTGTTTCGAAATCTCTTGCGCGGAAAAAGATCCAGCAGAAAACCACAAAATGAAATGTAATTACGATAGAGAAAAATCTCCACAAGAAATTTGGGCTTTTATCTTTTTTAGAAGGGAAAATCTCCACGAAAATTTTATGAATTGCCAAAGCTAATCCGTGTAAAGCTCCCCAAACAATGAACTGTGCTCCGGCTCCATGCCACAATCCGCCCAAAAGCATTGTCGTAAATAGATTCAGATTGGTCACTAAAGTTTGTTTCTTTTTGCTGGAAAGCAAGAAAGACAAACAAAAAAGCAATATTGAAACAGATGCAACAATCAACGGAATTACACTTGTATTGTAACTTGTGATTCCCCAAACCAATAATCCAAAGAAAAATAAACTAGGAAATAAATATCCGGCGAAAGAACCTTCACGGTTTCCTCCCATCGAAATATATAAGAAATCTTTCAGCCAAGTTGAAAGCGAAATGTGCCATCTTCTCCAGAAATCGGTAATCGAAGTTGATTTATAAGGCGTTCTAAAGTTTACCGGTAATTTGAACCCAAGCAATAAAGCAATTCCGATTGCCATATCTGAATATCCTGAGAAATCACAATAAATCTGAATTGCATATCCGTAGGAAGCCATTAAATTTTCGAAAGAAGTATAACTCATTGGCGTATCAAAAACACGATCTACAAAGTTTACTGAAATGTAATTTGAAATTACTGTCTTCTTAATCAATCCACCAATAATCAAAAACAAAGCATTGTTTACATCTTGTCTCGAAAGATTTAATTTTTGATAAATCTGCGGAAGAAAATCTTTTGCACGCACAATTGGCCCAGCAACTAACTGCGGGAAAAATGAAACGAAAAACAAGTATTCAATGTAGTTTTTAGTTGGCTTAATTTCTTCGCGATAAATTTCAATAATATAACTCATCGACTGAAAAGTATAAAATGAAATTCCGACAGGAAGAAAAATATCATGAAGTGCATAATTTCCCTGAAACATATCATTGAAAGTCACAATCATGAAATTCATATACTTGAAATAACCCAGCAATCCTAAATTCAGAATCACACTTATAACAAGATAAATTTTCTTTGTACTGTCTTTTGTTGCTTTAAAAATAATCTGGCTTAGTCCGTAATCAACAACTGAAGAAAGCAATAAAAGCAAAAAGTAAATACCGCTTGACTTGTAATAAAAGAAAAGCGAGAAGAGAACAACATACGTTAATCTCAAATAAAATGTTTTGCGTAAAAAGGCATACACAAAATAAAAAACCAGGAATAATCCGAGGAATAAACCCGTATTAAATAATAATTTTTCGTCTGGATTATAAACAAACCAGCTTTTAACTTGTTCTATTGTAATTGCACCAAAATTTTGGATGAACCAATCATTAATGCTATCTATTGTTATCAATTTAATTCTTTGATTTAAAATTATCGTATGCTTTTAAAACTGCCTGTGCAAACAAATCGCCTTGCTTTTCATATCCTTTTTTAGAATAATGAACCCAGTCTGGACCAATTAATTTCTGAGTTTTTAATTTCCGAATTCCGTCCATTCCACCAAATTCATCGTATAAATCCCAAACGGCAAAACCGTCTTTTTGTGCGATTTCTAAAATTTCTTTTGCATAATCTTTTATATAAGTATTAGGCTTTCTTCTAAGCAAAGACGGAGGTGGCGTCATCACAATTATCGGAACATTTATGTTTTGAGCTTTGATATTGCTTATGAATTCTCTTAAATGCTTAATGTAACCTTCAACTTCTAGTTTGTCATAACTTTCATTTGTTCCGAGTGAAAAAACTAGCAAATCTGGATGCACTGCTTTCAGCTGTTCAAAAAACAAAGGATATTTATTGTAATCTGAATATTTAGCGCCGTTTACTCCAATACCGCTATATAATATTCCTGGTGAATCTTTCTCTAAAACAATTCCGTTCAATTCGTATTTTGAAGCTTCTTTATTCGGAACTAAATAAATTTTTTCTAAAGCTTTATCGGAATTAAAATAATGACAAAAAGAATCCGATTCTAAATTCAACGGAACAAATTCTGAACTTTTAATCGTTTTTTGTTTCGTTTCGTTTGTTGGGATTTTTAACGTTCGACCCGCACGAATATTATTCGATTTTAATCCGTTCGCTTTTTTAATATCTGCAACCGAAATATTGTATTTGTCTGCAATCGTCGAAATCGCTTCGCCTTTTTTGATTTTGTGTGTGATTACTTTTTTCTCTGAAGTCTGAATCAAATTGACTTGAGATGAAGTTGCCAAATCAAACATATGCTGGTTTTGTGGCGTAATAATTTTTATTGTATTGAATTTATAAGCCATATCCTTCACTCGCAATTCTACTGCAAATCCGCCATTGTCTCTCCAAAGTCCAATACCGCTTAAACCAATAGGAGCATTTTTTGTTGGAAGAATATTTCGATAACTTTCCCAAGTTCGGTTTGAATAAAAACGTTCATTATAAGAACCGTTTGTTTTAGCAAGTTGATACGGAAAAACCAAACCTCGTCCCGCATTTCCAAATTGCTGTTGCAGTTTTTTACGCACTTCATTGGTCATTAAATCTCCTTGAATATGAGAATCGCCAATATGAACAATATTTATTTTCCGATTATTGTGGTCTTCATTTTCCTTTAATTTTTCGAAAAAATCTTTTAAAACTTTCGCATTATAAATTTGATCATCAGAAACTGGATCAGCCACTATTGAATCGACTTTATGAATCATATTTTTTGTTGTTGGAAGTGAATCTGTTTTTTGCGCCTTATCATTTGCAGAGAAAAAAAGACAACAGAAAATAATAATCAGTTTATTCATTTACACTATCTTTTTTAACAGAGGTAGAATCTGCATTGGTTTTTCG
This sequence comes from Flavobacterium sp. LHD-80, assembly GCF_030929605.1. Taxonomy (GTDB): domain Bacteria; phylum Bacteroidota; class Bacteroidia; order Flavobacteriales; family Flavobacteriaceae; genus Flavobacterium. The sequence goes on along the minus strand of NZ_JAVFVS010000011.1, from coordinate 248,880 downwards.
AGCTGCCTTTTGCTGATTGGCAACAGCTTCACGTTTTTCACGCAATATTTTATATTCTTCGTAACCTTTATTTAATTGAGTATATAATAAATTTCCAATTGCTTTTGCACCACGCTGATTAAAGTGCGTGTAATCTTTATTGGCTTTAGCCGGAGTTTCGTCAACCCATTTTACCATCGATCCGTCACCGCCCATTAAAGTATATAAATTCACAAAACCAGACTCTGTATCCAGCGCGTATCTTTTTTGTGCTTTCATCAAAGGTACAACAGCCGAATCGGTTTTCATTTCTAAATCATATTTGGTCGATTTATCTGCTGTTGAAACAATTAAAATAGAAACACCTGGGAAAGATTCTTTTATTTTATTTACCGTTTTGGTCATTCCTCTTTCGTACCAATTATAGTTTTTGGTTCCGTAATTCAATACATTTGTTCCGTAATGTAAAATAATCAAATCGTATTTCAGGTTGTTATTGAAACCTTGCATTACATTGGCATTAAACATCGAAATTGGCAATCCCGAATTTCCTCTTTGTGAAAAGTTATCGACGTGAACACCACTTCCGTTATCGAAATTGAAACCGTAAATTGGGATTGAATCTGCGCTTACGAAATTAGCTTTAAACGCTTTTAAATGTCCAGAACTTACTTTTAAAGTGTTAATTAAATTATTCGGATTCAGATTCTTCTTTAAAGTATCTTTTCCAATAATAAAATTCACCTTCCCTTTTTTAGATGCTCTTCCGTAGAATAAAGTCGGATTATCTAAAGTCGTAGAATATTTATTGGTTCCGGCTTCATATTGTACCCAAGTTGGATTGGTTTTATCATTAGCAAAAAACACATGTCCGTTTACGCCAAAAGGACTCGAAGGTCTTTTTACATTTAAATACGATTGTGTTTTCCAGTTTTTAGAATAAGTAGATTTTACAGAACCGCGCGACGCAGCTGACTCCGAAGTAATCGAAACAAAACCAACTCCGTTTCCACCAAAACGTTCTTGATAATTTGTTCTCACGTCCTGAACAATCAAATCACCATCGGTCATTGAATCGCCATAATATGCAATTCTGACATTCGATTCTGGATTTTTTTCTAATTGGTAAAGCTTTTCATAAAAAGAAATCAGGTATTGATATCCTTTGTAGTTATCAAAAGTTTCAGATGGAAATTCAATTCCTTCTATATTTTCATAAACGATTTCTTCCTTTCCTTGAGCGTCTTCAATGGCTTCAATACTGTCGTTTTCAGTCAAAGAATCTTTAGCAACAGCCTCTAAAAGCAGACTGTCGATCAAAACGTTTTTAGAATTTATTTTGCTTTCAGAAAAAATCTTATTAGGTAAAACTTGCTTGAATCCAATAAAAGCAACAAATGCTAATGCAACAATGGCGAAAGACTGAAAAAAATATGATTTTGTATTCACTTGTAATTTTAAATTTTAAAGGATGTATTGCAAAAACTAATTTGAACGAAATTTCCTCTAATTTATTATGAAAAAATATGTGCAAAGATAAGATTAAACCTTAATTAATAATTGTTTTTATAAACAAAGTAAAAACAAAAAAAGAGGCCAGACGAATCTAACCTCTTTATCAAAAAAAAATAAAAAAAACAAAGCTAATGATTAACTAAATATCGATGCTTGCACATCATAAGTTAAAATAAAACGATCTTTATAATCTTAATTTTTTTAAATCTTAAATTACTTCAAGATTGCATATTGGAATGTTGGGTGACCTCTTTCTAAATCAGCTTTAGCACCACCTGTAAATTTCAATTTATAAACATTTCCTGCTGGATCTTTTATTACAAAGAAACGATCTGTTCTCAATACGAACTGAGAAACTGGAATTCCGTCAGCACCTGTAACACTAGTTCCTCTCCAGTTTGATCCAATATTTCTTTGGTCTGCAGTAAATTTAGAACTGTCAACATTTGCTAATGTGAAAGCCTCATAAGTAAATGCAGAAGTAAGAACTTGGTATGCTTTTGCATTTCCATTCAAGTTGCTAGTTACGAAATCTGGGTAGAAATATGGAGTTGGAGTCGCTCCAGGAATAATGTTTGTAAAAGTTGTAAAGTTAATATCCCACTGATTTTTTTGTGGTTCAACGTTCACTACTTTTTTATCAATTAAGCTTAAAAATGTAAAGTTATAAGCACTGTTTTTAGAAATTAAAATTTCTTCGTGAGTAGTAGCTGCGATATCAGCGTATTGAACTTTATAATCACTTCCGCTTCTTAAAATTCTAACTTTTTTCCATCCTCTTGTATCACCTCCAACAGCTCCTTCTTTTCCTAAAGCAGGTGCAGCAGCAGCAGGTTTATTACCTAAATAAAGTAAGTAAACTTTATTATCAGCATCGGTAGCAGAAACAGCAGCAATAGTTGTTTTTGTAATATCTCCAGTTGGATCATCAATTTGAGTAGCGATTCCAGTTCCTTGAGCAATAATCATAGTTTCATCAGCAGTTTGAACTTGGTCAATATTTGTTGTAGCCAATTGTTTCGCTGCCATTTTTACAGAACTATTCAAAACTACTCTAAAGTCACTACCTGAATAAAATCCTAAATCCCAAGAATTTCTAACAGCTGTTGTCATTTTTCCGCTGCTTAAATCAACATAAACTTGATTTGGCTGTAAAGGCCCACCAACTTCTGGCGCTAATGCAGTCCCTAAAGAAGCCGCTTCATTAAAATTCAACTGAATTGTTTTGTTTCCTGAAATTTGAGCTCCTAAAGAAGTTCCTGAAATCGTGAAAACTACATTTTTAACCTCAGTTGCAGTTGCATTTTTAATTTTATTAAAAGTAAATTCAACTGAAGTTGCACCTTGTGCGAAAGGAACAACAAGTTTTTTTGAAGCTGCTGCAGGATTAGTAGTATAATCTGTAGTATAAGCTACTGCAGTTTCTGTAATATCAAGAGTAATTGTTCCAGCAACCGGAGCTGCTTTAGAAAATTTTATCTGAACTGGTGTTGCTTCACTTGTCAAATTGTATGATGCCTCTGCAAATGCAACAGCAACATCTGAGTGCTGATCGTCGTCACTATTACAAGCTGTAAAAGCCAATAAGACGAAAGAAAGAATTAAAACGAAGTTCTTTTTCATGGTATTTAAGGTATTTATATATTAATTAAAATTTAGGTTATACGTAAGTTTAAGAAAGCAAGAGCGTCCGTACCCAAGCATCATAGCTGAGACTCCGCCTCCATGTGTGCCACCGGTCGATCCGCCACCGCCTTGTGTAATTTGTACATCTGTAACGTTAAACAGATTACGCGCTCCAACGGTTACTTCAAATTGATTATTAAAGAAGTTTTTTCGAACCGAAGCATCCATCCAGCTGTATGGTTTTATTTCGTTTAAATAAAATTCAGCATTGCCACTTGCATTAGTTCCAGCTGCCCATTGCTGTTGCTGCCCATTGTATTTGTAATAAAGAGCAAACAGTGTATTCCATTTTGGAATATTATATGAAATACTAGAATTTAATTGTAACGAATACAAGTATTTATCATCAGAAGTAATATTCAATTCAGCCAAATCAAGTTTTTGAGAAATTCCCACTAATGCCGCTCCTACTTTTAGATTCCAGTTTTTATAAGCGAATTGTTCTGTTGTCGAAATATTCCACATTTTATATTTGTTGATATTAATGTATTTGTATTTCGAAGGCATAATTTGCGTCAATACCATATCAATTCTATCATCAACATCTAAAAAAGTTACTGCTACATTATTAGCAATCTGTGCACCTGACTTAAAATTGCAAAGTCTTTTAAAACTCACTTCATATGAAGTACTGTTCTCCGGAACCAGGTTAGGATTTCCCTGAACGTTATGATTAGAGTCAACGAAATAAGTATATAACTCATCAAAATTTGGCGTACGATATGATTTCCCAAGTGATGCTCTAGCTTCTAAACCTTTTTTGAAAAGATATCTTAATCCTAAAGAACTAGCATATTGATCTTTAAAAGCTGTCTGAATTGAATAACGAAGTCCTGGACGGATTGAAAATTTATCAGTCAAACTAATTTCGGCAACTGTAAAAATGTCATAATTCTCTAATCGCTTTCTAACATCAACAGATTGCAGTACATCATCTAAGAAAGTTCCCGCCGCACCGCTATAAAAACCATTTTCATTTGTGATTTCATATCCCAATTGAAAATCAACTTTTTTATTATTAAAGAAATTACTCAAAGTTCCTGTAGAATAAAGAACTTCTTTAGATTGATAAGTGAACCTATTGTTATTTGACTCTTCCCCTGTTTCCAATTGATAATCAAACAATTCAGCGTCGCGTTCTTGTTTTTGATGCGATAATGATACATTATAATTTAACTTCGAAAAAAGCTTTCCGTTTGCATTCAAATGGTGGTAAAAACGATTTGTCAAGTAACGTTTATCTCTTGCAAAATACGTTTCTGGAAAAGGATAATTATCTTGAGGGACCAAAATTGGACTATAGTAATCCACATTTTCTCCGTAGTAATCAAACTTGTAAAAAATCTTGAAATTAGTTTTCTGATATCCTAACATAGCGTTACCAACCCATTGTTCTTTTGGCAGCCAACTGTATCCTCTTAAACCATCATTAACGGTATAATCTTTTCCCTGTTTATCATCATAAAAACCTTCAAAATTATTATGATTTCCACCAACATTAATGAACCAGTTATCATTGAAATTATGTCCAAGTTTTGCAGATTGAATATGTCTACCTTTATCTGTAAGCGAATATTCATTACCCACTGTTTCTTCCTGAACAGTTGCGCTGATATCCCATTTATTAGGTCCGCCCTTTTTTGTAATAATATTCAAAATACCGCTGACAGCATTCGCCCCATGAGTTACTCCCATCGAGCCTTCAATAATTTCGATACGTTCTACGTCATCAAGATTTACTTGCGTCAAATCGACATTTGTTCCCATTCCTGTATCACTTACTAATGGTATGTTATCTACTAAGATTTTAAAGTACTGAGAATCCAATCCAAACATTGAAACTGTCGAACGACCGTCACTTCCACTATTCTGAACCGTAATATTCAAGTACTGATTTAAAACATCTGAAAGATTATTTGCCGCTAATTGCTTAATATCTTCTTTAGAAATCACACGAACATTAAAAACAGATTTCTTAATTGATTGTGGCTCTAACTGTCCTGTTACAACAACCTCAGAAAGTTTTTCCTGAGACACGATGCTATCTTTCTGCTGCGCATAAGAATAAGTACAAAAAAGAAGTCCAGCAAAAAGGGTAATTTTAATTTTCATTATTTTTATTCAATCTTAATAATGGCGCAAATATATAAACTATTTTTATTTGTTCTAAATAAATTATTTATATTTGCCAAAAAATTTAAAACAAAACAATAAGTTATGATTACAAAAAGCCTCTATTTAACGGCCGTAATGGCTTTGACTTGTGCTCTTGGTTTCAGTCAAGACAAAAAACAACAAGACATTAAATCAATAAAATCAATGTGTGGTTGTTATGAAGTAAAATTCAATTTCACAGAAACTTTTTCATACCCTAAAGATTCTGCTACTTATAAGCCATCAGAAACTAAACATGAATCTGCTTTAGAATGGGTTCAATTATTAGACGATACACCTAATAAAATTGTAATGCAGCATTTATTGATTGTCAGTGATGATATGATCATCAAACACTGGAGACAAGATTGGTTGTATGAAAACACAGATTTATATTCGTTTGATAAAGGAACTTCTTGGAAATATAAAAAATTAGACAAAAAAGCCGTTAAAGGTCAATGGACTCAAAAAGTATATCAAGTAGATGATAGTCCAAGATACGAAGGATCATCAACTTGGGTACATGTTGACGGACAAGATTACTGGTCAAATGTTGCTGATGCTCCTCTACCAAGAAGAGAGCAGACAAAACGTAATGACTATAATGTTTTAAAAAGAAGAAACATTCACGAAATTACTGCTACAGGATGGAATCATGAGCAAGATAATGACAAATTAGTTAGAGATGACAGCGGAAAAGATGTTCTTTTAGCGCAAGAAAAAGGGTTTGACGTTTACACAAAAGTTCCAGATTCTAAATGTGCTGCTGCTCAAAAATGGTGGGCTACTAATAAAGATCTTTGGCAAAACGTTCGTAACAAATGGCAAGTTCTTTTTGACAGAAAACAAGACTTAAACTTAGAAGCAAAAGTGGATCGTAAAGCTTTATATTCTCTTTTATTTGACTTAAAACCAGATGCAACAAAAGCAGAATCTGACGCTATTATCGACAAGTTCGTTAAGAAATAAAAATATTTTTTTAGATAAAAAAGCCGATAGTTTTAGGACTATCGGCTTTTTGCATATAAAAAAAACCGTCTAAAGTATAGACGGTTTATCCCTTGCATTATTTTTACTAAAAGGGTTACTAATTCAAAATAGCTAAAATGATATAAGGAGTTTTTTTTCTTAAAATCTTTATTTAATCATCTTACTCTTTATCCCACCAGACATTTGTAGTAACATTACTCACTACTGTCGCATTTGGATTGTACTGTCTTTCATCTGAAGGTGTTGGCAATCTCAACGGAATTACTTTTTTGTTCGAAGCTTGATTTGGAATTAAAACCGGAAATCCAGTTCTTCTATAATCATTATAAGGTTCCATAGTTAAGAAAAGAGCAAGATATTTTTGTTTAATAATATTTCCTAAATCAACTGTAGCCGTTGCAGATGCCAAGAATTGAGAGGTTGCGGCTGTTCCAGTAATTTTCAATACCGATGCACCAACAGCCTGTTGTAATGCTGATTTTGCATCTTGTCCTAAACGTAGTTTTGCTTCGGCTTCAATAAATTTTGCCTCAGCATATGTTACAATACCAACTGGCGATGTAGCACTTGCAAAAGCTGACCCGATATAAGACGATGAAGTTGTGTCTAAATCTTCTGGAATATTACCAACATAAATTGGAACTATTGGTGGTTTTGGCTTATTTAAGGCAATTGAAAATGATAATCTTGGATCATTTGAATTTTGTAATGAGTTCACAAAATAAGCTCCAACTTTTAGATAATTTGCACGGCTTCTATCAAAAGCATACCATTGATTAAGTCCGTTTGAAGTACCTGGAAAAAAAGTATTAGCATCATCATCATTTGAACTTACTCCAGAAGCGTTTATATACTCTAAAGCTTTTTTTGCTGCATTATTGTCAACTTGAGTAAGTCGTAAAGCAAATCTCGCTTTAAGAACATAAGCTGTCTGAATCCATTTTTTTGTATTACCATTAAAAATATAATCATCATTAGCCGGCACAGAAATATTACTTGAAACTGATTTGCTTAAATTTACAATTGCTTCATCTAAAATTGTCTGCAGCCTTTGATAGATTTCTTGCTGAGTATTATATTTTGGAGTTTTATTTCCTTCATCTGCTCTAAAAGCCTCATCATATGGAACATCACCCCATAGATCTGTTGCGTAACCTAAATTTATCGCAGTTAGTATCTGACCAATACCGTTGTAATATGGATAATGTACGGCAAAATCGCGGCTTAATATATGACCACTAATTAATGTCGTCCCATATAATGTATTCCATTCGTTATTTACGTCTTGTTCACTGACGATGTAACGCTGAATATCTCCTAATTGCCCCACACTTGTCCCAGCTAAATGCTGATCAAAAATATTTGAAGTCCTAATTAATCCGCCTGTATGGGTTGAAAAAGTAGAAACTTCCATCGCAGATAGCAATAAAGTTGGGGTAGTAGTAATAGGAGAATTTGGATTTTCATTAAAGTGATCTAACTCAGAATCACAACTTGTAAGCAAGCTAAAACCAATCGCTGTTAGAATTATACTTTTTATATATTTTTTCATTTTTATTTAATTTGAAATTAGAAACCTACTTTAAGAGTCATTATAAATGATTTGCTTCCAGGATTATTAAAGTAATCTAGCCCGTTGATTCTTGAGCCTGCACCAGTCAAACTAGTTTCTGGATCAACACCTTTATAATTAGTATCTAACCATAAATTTCTTCCGGTAAACGATAACTGAGCAGAATTAATAGCTGTAAATTTTTTTACAATAAAATCATAACTTAAAGTAACGTCACGAAGTCTAACCCAATTTACATTTGTAATTGCTTCTTCTGAAGCTCCACCTCCATCACCTAAGTATTTCTGGTAGTAGTTTTTGGCAGTAATCGCAATATCATTTGGAGTACCATCAGTTTTTACACCATCAATAATATAAGTATGTTCTCTATCAGCAGAAGCTTCAGAAACTCCAAAGTTGTGCAATCTTGCTAGCGTTCCATTATAAACCGCGCCACCATGCCTAAAGTCTAATAAACCTGACAGCGTAACTCTTTTATAAGAAAAAGTATTTCTAAAACCACCAGTCCATTTTGGAGCAGAATTTCCTAGATTTCCTGTTTCAGATTGTATTAACGGCAAACCATCAGTTCCAATAATTTTTTGTCCGTTTGCATCTCTTTGCCATTTAGTTCCATAAAAACTCCCCAAAGGCTGTCCTTTAACTGCATAATATCCTATTGATCCAAAAGCAGTTTCGATAGAAATTGCATCTAGATTTCCTGAAATATCAGTAACCTTGTTTTCGTTTTTAGACCAGTTTGCATTAACATTCCATTGAAATGCATTCCCTTTCTTAAATAAGTCATAACCTAACTCAACTTCGAGACCTTTATTCACTAATTCAGCAGCATTTTGATATACTACTCCAAATCCGCTGGATTGTGGTAATGGCATTTTTATTAATAAATCTTTAGATGTTTTATAATATAAATTCACATCTAATGTTAAACGATTTTCTAAAAATTTAGTGCTTAGTCCTAATTCATGACCTAAAACTCTTTCAGGTCTTAAATTTTGATTTCCTAAAACACCTGAAACAGACATACCATTAACTCCATTATATGGAAAACTTAAACCATCTGTAAAGCCATCTGTCATGAATGGTTGCGAGTAAGTACTGATGGTATAATAAGGCTGAGGCGCAATACCTACTTCTCCATAACCATATGTCAATTTTGCAAAACTAGTCCATTCAGGAAGATCAAATGAATTCGTCAAAATCCATGATGCTGAAGCAGCTGGAAAAATAGCACTATTTGCATTTGTTCCGTAAGTTGATGACCATTCTTTTCTAACAGAACCTGTTATAAAAAGTTGGTTTTTAATATCAAATTCCAATTGTCCAAACAGTGCTCTTGACATTATATTAACTTCTGAATTAGAAGCATAAAGTTGGGTTGCATTTGACAAATTGTAAACTCCTCTTACAGCAAGTTCTTTCCCTCTTGAAAATACATCTGTATTTTGTGAGGAACGCAAGTTAAGTCCCGCTGTGTAATTTACTTTTAACCATTCAGAATGTAATGGCAATAATCCACTTGCTATAAAATCACCGTAGAACTGCTTATTATTAATATTATTAAAAGCTACTTCTCCAATACCAGCAAGATTATCTCCGTTAGATGAAATTGCATAAACTTGTTTTCTGTAATCTGAATAGGCATCTACTCCTCCTTTTGCAGTTAGTGACAACCATTCAGCTGGAGAATAAGTTAAATACATATTTCCAAAAACACGATTCACATCACTTGTTGCAGGGTTTTCATGAACTGTAAAATATGGATTATCATAACTCGGAACATAATTCATATTATTTCCTTCCGCATCTTTATAATTTCTTAAATCATAATTCCCTACAGAACGCAGTAAACTAAGCATTACTCCAGACACATTACTTCCGTTTTGAGCCAATGTATTTGTTGTGTGCGTATATTGAAGACTTCCTCCTGTTTTCCATCTATCATTTAATTTTAAATCTCCAACAACTCTTAAAGTGTTTCTTTTTAAACCGGTTTCTGGAATCATACCTATTTGTGTAACATTTCCGTAAGAAGCTCTGTAAGTTGCTTTTTCATCACCGCCATAAAATGATAAATTATTTGTAAATGTCAAACCTTCTTGAAAGAAGTTCCCAACATTATCATACATTGGCACACCAATAGACTGTGCAGATGGTCCCCAACTTTGAGGTGTATTGGGGTTTATCACAGTAGCAGAAGCACTTGTCCCTTGTACATATATATTTTGTCTCGCTGGTAATTTATTTACTTTATCAATTCCTAAAGAAGTAGAATAATCAATTCCTAGACCTTTTCCTGCTTTACCTTTTTTAGTAGTATAAATGATTACACCATTTCCGGCTCTTTCTCCATACAAAGCAGCTGCAGCCGGGCCTTTAAGAACAGATACACTTTCGATATCATTTGGATTGATGTCTAAAGCTCTATTTGAATTATTTATCCCTGACAAATTTGCATTAAAAGGATTATCTCCAGCACTCGTTTGACTTGTACTGTTATCAATTGGCACACCATCAACAACAATTAAAGGATCGGACGTTCCTGTAATCGTATTTACACCTCTAATAATAATTTTACTCGAGGCACCTGGGGTTCCACCAGAGCCAATTACTTGAACTCCCGCTGCTTTCCCTGCTAACGCCTGAAGAACATTTTGCTCACCTGATCGTGTAATTTCTTCCGAGGTAACTTTCGAAACAGCATAACCAAGCTTTTTCTCGTCTTTTTTAATTCCCAGCGCCGTAACAACAACACCTTCTAATTCTACAGAATCATCTTTCAATTTCACATTAATTGAAGAAGATGTAGCTGAAACTTCTTGTGTTTTCATTCCGATGTAGCTGAAAACCAAAACTTGATTTGAAGATGCCTTAATAACATACTTACCATCAAAATCAGTTTGCGCTCCTAATTTTGTTCCTTTTATCAAAACACTCACACCAGGCAAAGGAATTCCAGCGTTATCTGAAACAGTTCCTGAAATAGCTCTTTCCTGTGCAAAAATCAATTGTATTCCTGTTATCAAAAACAGCAACACAATTCTTACAATTTTTTGTTTCATTATTTATTTATCTTTTTTGATTATTTGACGCAAATCTATCAAACTAAGATAATTTTAACAAGAATTATAAGTCTTTTAACATTATTAAAAGAAGGTTTTATATTACAAATAAATAATACCCAAATAGAAAAATCACAACACACTACAAATCAACCAACTAATAAATTCTTATAAAATTTACTTTTAACGCTAAAGAATAAAAAAAAGCCAATAGTTTTAAAAACTATTGGCTTAAAAACCTTCAAGCAAAATCAGGTTGAGAAAATCGCACTCCAAATATCTTTATAATTTAGATGTACTTCGCGTAAAACATAACCTAATTAGCAGAGCAAATTATATTCCTTGCTAATCGTAAGTCTGAATATATAATACTTAATTTTTATCCCAAAATAATTTAGTTTTCAATTTATCTCCACCTACTGAAGCAGCCGCCACATTATAATTAGTGGCATTTAAAGTTTGTTCTCTAATTGGATAAGTCATTCTTGACGGAATTTGACCTTCTGCTTCAGCTACAGCGTTAGAAGGAGGCATAAGAACTGGAAAATTTAATCTTCGTGTAAATGTCCATCCTTCAAAACCTCTGTTAAACATTGCATACCAAGCTTGCTCACCAATTTTTTGCTCCCAGCTTCCTGCCGCTGTAGAATAAGCAACTGATGGTTGAGCTAAATATGACTGAATGTCGCTTGATGCTACTCCCCAATCTTCCATTGATGCTTTAATTGCATTTGTATAATGAGTAGCTGCATTTCCATTTATTGATACACCTCTTTCAACCGCTTCAGCTAATAAAAACTCCACTTCGGCATAATCAAGATATGTCCCTTTGAAATCAGGATTTTGGATTGTATCACTTACATGAGTAAATTTTGAATAGGTATTTTTTATACCAATTACTCCTCCTTTATAAGGCAAAGGATTACCATTTTCATCTTTTAGGTTTTGTGCAAAATAAGCTTTTGTTCTAGGATCATTTTTAGAAACCAAAGCATCAACGAAAGGTTTTGCAGGAACAAAATCGTGTCTTCCACCAGAAACTAATTCAACATAAATTGGATTCGTATTTGGAACATTAGTCTGATATGAAATTTTTGCATTATCCTTATTTGATGTAAAACAAGATTTAGAAGCTGATATAATAGCTGCATCAGCCAAAGCATTTTCTAGACCCGAAGCTTTTAAATTGATTGCTAATTTCAATTTAACACTGTTTGCAAACTTTATCCAAGAAGATAAATTGTCTTTATAAATAACATCAGCAGATCCAAAACCTTGATAAGAAGTGTTTATATTAGTAATTGAATTATCTAAACGAACAATTAAATCTTTGTAAATATCTAATGCTTTATCATACTTAGGAAGATAATTTCCCGACCCTTTGAAAGCATCAGAATAAGGTACATCTCCAAATGTGTCTACAAGAATCTGATACGAATAAACAATCAATACGTCAATCATCGCAAGCTGATTTTTTTTAATGGCAGTCTTAGCAACAAAGTCAGGATCTGCTGTCAAAATAACTTCATTTTCAACATAAGATTTTGCTTGTATTAAATCGTAAAGCGAACCATCATTTGTTGTCGTACCAGAAAAAAAAGCATTCCAATGATTATCAGATATTTTTCTAGTTGTCCATTGGTAAATAGATTCATCAATATATGTAGTTTCCGTCCATTGCTGATTAACGAGTCTAAAAATATTTTTATTGACACTTGTGTTAATTACCTGTTCTGCAATTCCTTTTTCAGCACTTGTAAATAAAGTCGATGCAGGCACTTTCGAAGAATTTTTTTCATCTACATTTAAGTCTGATAAATCACTGCAAGAACTTACAAGCATTATGATGCTTAATAAACAAATTATTTTTTTCATGTTATACTATTAAAATTTAAATGTTAGGTTAAATCCAATGTCTCTTGTTGTAGGCAATGACCCAACAGAATAACCTCTTGATTTATTTCCTGATGATAAGCCACTTTCAGGATCTGCATAAGGTAAATTTTTGCTTATGATCCATAAATTTGATCCTAATAAACTTAATGTTGCTGCATTTACAAATGTTCCTTCAAACATTTTTTTAGGGAAATTGTAAGAAATAGAAACTTCTCTTAATTTCACATAAGAAGCATCATACACGAATGCCTTAGCAGGTTGCGCCAAATAACCATAATTATTCGAGTAAGCTCCCGGGCCAGTTTTAGCAGCTGTATCATTATTATTTACCGTCGAAACTGTATTTGGAATAACAGTTTGTGTGCCATCAATTGGGTTTACAATTACACCTACACCTGGATTTACAAGGCCTTTTTCTCTAAGATCTGCTGTTGCAGTTTCTGGATATAGTCCATTTGCAAGACCATAATACATATCTAGTGAAAAAATATCGCCGCCTTTTTGCGTGTCAATTAAAAAACTCATAGAAACATTTTTATAAGAAAATTTATTTCTTACACTACCTATCCAATCCGGTGTAACATTTCCAATTGTTTTATCAGCTGTTCCAGATATTAAATATTTACCTGTTTTTTGATCAACAGTTCTTTGACCATCTGTGTACACATAATCTGTACCTTTAATTGTTCCATATGCCTCACCAGGAGTAGCATTTATAGAAACACCTCCCTGAAAAGAAGCAATTTGCAAATTATCTATTCCTGCAGGCAAAGAGACAACCTTGCTTTTATTATTAGACCAGTTTACAATAACATCCCAAGTAAAATCTTGTGTTTTTATTGGTGTTACTGTAAGTTGAACTTCTAATCCTTTATTTTCAATATTTCCTCCATTTACCCAAGCAGAAGTAAATCCTGATGCTGATGAAGTTTCAGCAGATACTATTTGATCAACAGTATTTGTTTTGTAATAAGTAACATCCAGTCCTAAACGTCTATTAAAAGTGCTTGTTTCTAAACCAACCTCAAATGATTTTGTTCTTTCTGGCTTAAGATTTGGATTCTTATTTATGTTTGGTAAAGTATATATAGGTTCGCCATTAAAGTTTGAACTTCTTGTATAGGTATTAACCAAACTTAAAGGTGTTGCGTCATTACCAACTTCAGCATAGTTTACTCTAAATTTACCCAGGTTTAACCATTTTTTATCTACTAGATTTGAGAATAGGAAAGATCCTGAAATAGCAGGATAAGTGTACGTATTATTGCCTTTTGGTAATGTTGAAGAAACATCTCTTCTAATAGAAGCATCAACAAAATAAGTATCCCTAAAACCTAGAGAGCCCTGAGCATAAACACCATCAACTCCCCACTTTGCTTTGCTTTCTGTTGGAAAAGGAAGTTCATAACGAGAATTAGACAACGCATATTTTCCAGCTTCAACTAAACCACCAATTGTAGAAGACAAAATATTATCTTTTCCATTTCTTCTACTATTTGTTCCAAGAACTCCGGTCAAACTTAGATTATCGCCAAACTTTTTATTGAAGTTCAACATAAAGTCGTAATTAATTTCCTGAAAATTGACATCGTATCTTTGGTAACCTGAACTTTCGTCAACAGGTGACAATCCAAATCCGGATGCAATTGATCCCACTGCTCTTCTTTCTTCCTGAAGTTGTTTAGACGTATCAAGAGAAACTCTTCCTAAAGCACTTAGCCAACTGGTTATTTCATAATTTAAAGAGGCATAACTAAATAAACGCGTTTTATTATCCGAAGAATAATTCTGATAACGAGTAAAATATGGGTTATCCCAATACGCAGGTTTTAATGGAGAAGCTGTTGGATCAGCCCAGTTCCAAGTAATATTTTGACCGCCAGAAGCATTATATACATTTTGAAGTTCTTTAATATCAGTATTTGTTTGCCACCATTGTCTAAAAGTTCCCATTATATTATCATTGTAACCTGTAGAGTTTCTACCGATAGTATTTTGGAGTGTTACAGCCGCATAAGCATTTGCCGTTAGCTTGTCAGTGATTTTTTGACTGAATCTTGCGCTTAACTGATTTTTTTTCAATTCACTATTTGGCAATATTCCAGTTTGCAGTGTATTTACATACGACATAGATAAACTAGATCTCTCAGTTGCTTTTTCCAGAGATAAACTATTCGTACTTGTTTGTGCTGTTTTAAAAAAAGTAATTGGTCCATTTTTAGCTGCACTCCAAGAAGTTGCTTTACCATAATTTTTAGAATATGGAGTAAATGAATCCCATTGATAAACAGGTTGTCCGGTAAAAGCATCTCCGTAAGAAGCATCATTTGATGTATCTACTGTTGGAATTGTTTCGTCATCTAAAAAAGAACTTCCAAATCCGTAACCTGAACCGTATTTATTCTGATATTTTGGAAACGTAGATTTATCAACTGTACCTACTGTAAATGAGCTCGAGAAGGTAAAACCAACTTTTTTATCTTCGCCTTTTTTACCTTTTTTTGTAGTTACCATTACAACACCATTTGCTGCTCTGGATCCATAAAGCGCAGTTGCCGCTGCTCCTTTTAAAATATTAATGCTTTCAATATCTTCCTGATTAATATCCGAAGCATTATTACCATAATCATAACCACCTCTACCTGTCGCTTGAGTATCACTATTTGAATTAGAATTATCAATAGGAACTCCATCTACGACCCATAACGCCTGATTATTTCCTGTAAGTGATTTATTCCCTCTAATTACAACATTTGTAGAGCCTCCAAAATTTGTGTTTCTTGAAACTTCAACTCCTGCGGCTTTTCCAGACAAAAGATTGGCAACATTTTGATTTCCAGCACCGCCATTAACTAAATCTTTACCACTTATTTGTTGTGATGCGTACCCTAAAGATTTTTTTTCTCTTTTAACACCAAGTGCAGTTGTAACTACAAGTCCTTCCAATTCAGTTGCATTATCTACCATCTTTACATTAATAGTAGAAGAACTCGCAGTGATTTCCTGAGTTTTCATTCCCACATAAGTAAATACCAAAACTTGATTTGCTGCAGCTTTGATTGAATATTTTCCATCTAAATCAGTCTGTGATCCAGATTGCGTTCCTTTAACCAAAACACTAACACCGGGTAACGGTATTCCTGCATTGTCCGAAACAGTTCCGGTAATTTTTCTTTCTTGCGCAAATGTCAATTGTAGAGCAAGTGCAAAAAAAAATACCATAAAGCCTTTTAATTTTTGTCTCATTGTTTATATTTTTTTGATTTGAAGGTGCAACTTATCACATTATTATATTTTTAACAAGAAATTTACACTATTTAACATTATAAAATATAAATATTATATTACAAAATAACCAATAAAACATAAAAATTGAAACAATAGATCACTAATTATCTTACAGTTACAGTTTTTTAAAAGACAGCTGATTTGTAAGAATAAATTCCAAGACAAAATCTGCCATAAAACAGAAAAAAGAAGTTTTTAAGATTTTTAAAGCAAAAAGACTAAAATGAAATTCTAAAAAAATGAATTAATTTTTCATAAAAAAAAAACCGCCTAAATTATATTTAAGCGGTTTAATCCTTTTACAATTTTCACTAAAAGCTTACTAATTCAAAATAGTTAAAAATAAATATAAGGAGGTATTTTTGAAATAATAATCAACTGATTGAACCATCAAAGAAACATGCGTGATGGCAATAATATCTTGGTCAAAGATAATTTAGAAGCAAGCGAAAAAGTAGGAATAATACGTTTAAAAAACAATAAAAAAAGCCAACAGTCTTTAAACTATTGGCTTTTTATAATTTTATATGTTTTTATAATTACATTCTCTCAGGAACCTCAATTCCTAATAAATCTAATGCAGATTTAATAACTTCGGCTACTTTTTGAGAAAGCTGTACTCTGAAAATTTTCTTAGTCAAATCAACTTCACCTAAAATATGAACTGATTGATAAAACGAATTATATTCTTTTACTAGATCATAAGTATAATTTGCGATCAACGCTGGGCTATGATTTTGTGCCGCATTCTGAATAATTTCTGGAAAAAGTTCAATTTGTTTGATCAATTCTTTTTCTTTTTCATGAAGTTCTGTTGTATTTGTTTTGGCAGAAAAATCAAAATCGGCTTTACGGATTATCGATTGAATACGCGCGTATGTATATTGAATAAACGGACCTGTATTTCCAGCAAAATCAACTGATTCTTCTGGATTGAACAAAATACGTTTTTTAGGATCTATTTTTAAAATGTAATATTTCAAAGCTCCAAGGCCAATTGTTTTGTACAATTTTGCTTTTTCTTCGGCAGAATAACTGTCTAATTTTCCTAAATCTTCAGAGATTCTTCTTGCAGTATCTGTCATATCTTGCATCAAATCATCGGCATCAACTACAGTTCCTTCACGACTTTTCATTTTTCCAGAAGGCAAATCTACCATTCCGTATGACAAATGATATAACGTTGAAGACCAATCAAAACCTAATTTTTTCAAGATTAAGAATAAAACTTTGAAGTGATGATCTTGCTCGTTTCCAACTGTGTAAACCATTCCACCAACATCTGGCATGTCTTTTACACGCTGAATTGCTGTTCCAATATCCTGCGTCATATAAACCGCAGTTCCATCAGAACGCAAAACAATTTTACGATCAAGGCCTTCATCTGTCAAATCAATCCAAACAGAACCATCTGGATCTTTTTCGAAAACACCTTTATCTAGACCAACTTGAACAACATCTTTCCCTAATAAATAAGTGTTGCTTTCGTAGTAATATTTATCAAAATTAACTCCTAGATTGTTGTAAGTTGTTGCGAAACCTTCGTAAACCCATTCGTTCATCATTTTCCAAAGCTCCATAACTTTCTCGTCACCACCTTCCCATTTTTTAAGCATTTCCTGAGCTTCAATGATTATTGGAGCTTGTTTTTTTGCTTCATCTTCAGTTTTTCCGGATTCAATTAATTGGTTAATTTCTGTCTTGTACGCTTTGTCAAACTCAACGTAATATTTTCCAACTAATTTATCTCCTTTTAAATTTGAACTTTCTGGAGTTTCTCCGTTTCCAAATTTCTCCCAAGCCAACATCGATTTGCAGATATGAATTCCTCGATCGTTGATGATTTGAGTTTTATAAACTTTTTTTCCAGAAGCCTTTAGAATTTCAGCAACAGAATATCCCAACAAATTATTACGAACGTGACCTAAATGCAAAGGCTTATTTGTATTTGGCGAAGAGTATTCAACCATTATTGCTTTGTCTTCCGGATTTGGAGTAACGTAACCAAATTTTGCATTTTCTTTTATTTCATTGAAGAAATTTAGATAATAACTGTCTGAAATAACAATATTCAAAAATCCTGAAACTACATTAAAGCGCGCTACTTCAGAAACATTTTCAACCAGATAATTTCCAATTTTATTTCCTAATTCGACAGGATTGCTTTTAGTTAATTTCAGCAGTGGAAAAATTACCATAGTAATATCGCCCTCAAACTCTTTTCTGGTAGTCTGAAATTCGATTTTATCAACTGAAACATCAAATAATGCCTGTATTGCTTTTTGTATAGAAGGTGTAAGAATTTGTGATAATGACATGTAAACTTATTTTAAAGTGAGCAAAGATACTGCTTATTCATGAATTACAGAAAATGAATAACATATAAAATCGCACAAAACGTTTAGAATTTCTTAAAAAAGTCTTTCAGATGAATGTTAAAATTATCAAAAAATTAAAACGCTAATCTCCTACAAAACAGAAGCTCGGACATTAATTTGAAAATTTTTTAAGTTTTTCTTGTAACATATCAATCATAAAAGAGTCTTAATAGAGACTTTGAATTTATTTAAAGCAAAAAAAATCTAACAAAAACAAAAAAAACAATCATCATCAATCAAATCAAAATAATCAATTATTAATTATGAAATTAAAATTTTTTCTGTTCGCATTATTTAGTTTAATTGCAACAGCACAGGCCCAGAATTCGGGGACAGTCTCCGGGAAAATTATCGAAAAATCAAATAACGCGCCCATTTCGTATGCTACTGTTTCTGTTAAAGAAAATGGTAAAGTTGTATCAGGCGTTAATACTGATGACAATGGTGATTTTACAATTAAAAACTTAGCATTAAAAAGCTACACTATCGAAATTCAATATATTGGTTTCAAAAAATATGTTGGCTCTCTTATTTTAAGCGAAAACAGAAAAACTGCTACTGTAAATGTTTCTCTAGAAGAAGAAGCAACACAGTTAAAAGGTGTAAACATTGTTGCTGAACGTTCAACTATTGAGCAAAAAATTGATCGAAAAGTAATTAATGTTGGTAAAGATTTAACTACTGCTGGAGCTTCGGCATCTGACATTATGAGCAATATTCCATCTGTAAACGTAGATCAGGACGGAAAACTTTCGCTTCGCGGAAATGACAATGTACGTGTATTAATTGACGGACGCCCATCTAATATTGACCCTGCTCAATTATTAAAACAAATTCCATCAACTTCAATCAAAAAAATTGAGTTGATTACAAACCCAAGTGCAAAATACAATCCAGAAGGAATGTCTGGAATTATCAATATCGTTCTGCACAAAAATGCTAACACTGGTTTCAACGGAAGCTACAGTGGTGGTATTACTTTTGGAGAAACTGCAAAATACAATCAGTCTTTAGATTTGAACTACAAAACCGGAAAAGTAAATTTCTTTGGAAATGGAGGACAAAATTTTGGTACTTATTATAACGATGGAAAAATCTTTAGATTAGACCAAGATATTAAGCAAAGACTAGACATTTCAAACGAAAATGACAATTATTTGTATAAACTTGGAATGGATTATTTAATTGATGATAAAAACACTTTATCATTCTATACGAATCAAAACAAATCAACTGGAAACGGAAATGTAATTACTGATATTGATTACAATAATGGAGATCCAAATATTTTAAAAATTTACCAAAATTCAATTTATAAAGGACCAAGCAGAACGGGAACTTACAATTTAGCGTACAAACATATCTTTAAAAAAGAAGGACACACTTTAGATTTTGAAGGTAATTATAGCGATACTAAAGTAAGCCAAAATGCGACTTTTGACACTCAGACAACAAGACCTAATAATTCTGTAAACAGTGTTGTTTACAGTGATAAAATTGGTGACCAAAGAAAATTAAGTACTTTAAACGTTGATTATGTAAATCCGTTAAATGACAAAACTACTCTTGAAGCTGGTGCCGAAGCAAGAATTACAAGAACAACGAATGATTACAACACTGGTAATCCTCTAGTTCCCGTTAACGAGCAAATTTCAAACTATACTTACGACACTGATATTTATTCAGCATATGTAACATTTGGTCAAAAATTCAAAAAATTCAGCTACCAATTAGGAACTCGTTTTGAGAGTTATAAAGTTGCAGCTAACTTAAATCACGGTCAAGATAAATTTGATGATGATTATATTACTTTATATCCATCAGCGTATTTAACTTATAATTTAACTGAGAAAAACACATTACAATTTAGCTACAGCCGTCGTGTTGACCGTCCGAGTTTAGAGCAAACAAAACCTATCCGTGAGTTTTCTACTCCGTTAGTAACTTCATATGGAAATCCTGAATTAAGACCTCAGTTTACAAACTCTGTTGAAGTAAATTATACTAAAACTCTTGAAAAAGGAAGCATTACAGCTGGAGTTTTTGTAAGAAGCATCAACGACCAAATAAGCAGAACGTTAAGCCCAGATCCAAATGACCCATCTGGATACAAACAAATTTTAAGCTACACAAATTTTGATCGCAACAGCGCTTACGGTTTTGATGTTTCGTTCAACTACAAACTTACAAAATGGTGGGATATTCAACCATCTATTGATTTTTCAAGCATTAAACAGCAAGGTGTTGTTTTTCAATTTGATCCAGCAACTGGAACAACTTCACCTCTTGAGCGCAGTGTAACAACTTCAGCATTCAATGCTCGTATGAACTCAAACTTCAAACCAACAAAACGTTTAAGCTTTTTATTATTTGGTTTTTACAGAGGACCAGTTGACGATGTTCAGCAAACAAGAAATGCAATGTACAAAATGGATATTGGTTCACGTTATACATTATTAGACAATAAAATGAACATTAGTGTACGTTTCAATGATGTTTTCAAAACCATGAAATATTCTTTTGATGGAATTTATCCTTATCCACAAACAGGTGAGTTTACTTGGGAAAGTAGAACAGTTTATTTAGGTTTGACTTACAACTTTGGAGGTGGAAAAATCAAAAATTTACAGCGTAAACAAAGAGAAGATAACACTAATAAAGGTGGTGGCGGAATGTTTTAATCCCACTTTGATTAGTAGATTTTAATAGTTCTTGTAGAAAAAAAAATCCTGGAGTATGCCAACTCCAGGATTTTTTATTTTTATAATGGTCTATAAAAAATTTCTCAATTCCTTTATTTCTTCGGGATTTGCAATTTCTGACTTATCTGTAATTGCTGACGAATGATAAAAAGTTGGCGTCAGTTTGTCCTGTAATAATTTAATATTTGAAGATCTTAACCCTCCGCCCGGCATGATTTCGATTCGGTCTTTGGCTAATTTCTGAATCAGTTCTAAATCGAAAATTCCTTCTTCAACATTCTTCCCTCTTCCCGAAGTCAAAATGGTTTGGAAACCACATTCAATTACATCTTCAAGTCCTTTTTCAATTGAGTCGACAACATCAAAAGCGCGGTGAAAAGTACACGAAAGCGGATGCGCTAAATGTACTAATTCTCTATTTTGTTTTTTATTGATTTTTCCGTTAGCCTTTAATATTCCAAAAACAAAACCATCAACACCCAGTTTTTTATACTGTTTGATATCTTGTTTCATTTCCGTAAGTTCTTCATCAGAATACACAAAATCACCACCGCAAGGCCTAATAATAACGTGCATTTTTATATTTATGCTTTCGCGGACTTTCACTACCAAAATAGAATTTGGTGTTGTGCCTCCTAATTCCATGTTTTCGCACAGTTCAATTCTGTCCGCGCCACTTTCCTGCGCAATCAAAGCTGACTCGTAATTAAAACAGGCTATTTCTAGTTGATTTTTTTTCATTGTAAATATCTAAAAGGGCTTCGACTTTGCTCAGCCTGACAACAATTAATTAAGTGACTTTTAACTCGATGTCATCCTGAGCGAAGTCGAAGGCTAAATTACAATTAAAGTTCTTTTTTATTAAATTTTTTATGACTTGATTCATTCAAACATTCTGATAATTTTTCCAAATCTTCCCATTTATCATTTATTATTGCCTCTTTCTTTTTACGGCTCCATCCTTTTACTTGTTTTTCAAATGCAATGGCTTGATTTACATCATTAAATTCGGTATAAAAAACTAATTCTAATGGTCTTCTATCAAATGTATAACACGTCACATTTAAACCATAATTGTGTTCATTTAATCTTCTTTCAATATTATTTGTAAATCCTGTGTAATAACTATTATCAGAACATTTTAATATATAGACGTAATATAATTTCATCTTAATTTAAAAAATTTAATTTCATATAAAAGTAAGAAAATTATTTCATTATATTATAAAACTACAACATTCCAGTTGTCACCCTGAGCGGAGTCGAAGGGCGCCCCAATGGACACGTGGGCTTCGACTCCGCTCAGCCTGACAAATCTATTCTTTTACAATTTTCACACCTTGCTTGTCACCCTGAGCGGAGTCGAAGGGCGTTCCAATTGGCACGCGGGCTTCGACTCCGCTCAGCCTGACAACCGTTGAATTGTCCAACCTAAATAAAGGATACAAAAAAACCTGCTCCAAAATGAAGCAGGTTTAAAATATAATGCAAGATGAATTAATTTACCATTTGATAATAGCACTCGCCCAAGTGAATCCACTTCCGAAAGCGGCTAAAACTACTGTATCGCCAGATTTTATTTTTCCTTGTTCCCAAGCTTCAGTTAAAGCAATCGGAATAGATGCTGCAGTTGTATTTCCGTATTTCTGAATATTATTGTGTACTTGATCGTCTGACAATTTGAATTTATTCTGAATGAACTGCGAAATTCTCAAATTCGCCTGATGCGGAATCAACATATCAATATCTGAAACCTGAAGACCATTTGCTTCTAAACCTTCATTGATTACTTCTGCAAAACGAACTACTGCATTTTTAAATACAAATTGTCCGTTCATATATGGATAATAACTTTCGTCATTTGGATCATTATCAGCAATAATATCAGTTACCCAACGTGCGCCCATTCCTGGTGCCTGTAAAGCTAATTCTTCAGCATGTTGCCCTTCAGAATGTAAATGTGTTGATAAAATTCCTTTTGTCAAATCTTCTTCACGGCTCAAAACAGCTGCTCCTGCTCCATCTCCAAAAATAACTGAAACGCCACGACCACGTGTTGTCATATCCAATCCTGTAGAATGCACTTCAGAACCAATTACCAAAATATTTTTATACATTCCGGTTTTAATATATTGATCAGCAACAGAAATAGCATAAACAAAACCTGAACACTGATTTCTTACATCTAAAGCTCCAACAGTTTTTAATCCTAAATCTCTTTGAACCAAAACTCCAGGACCTGGAAAATAGTAATCTGGACTTAAGGTTGCAAAAACTACAAAATCAATATCTTCTTTGGCTACGCCAGAACGTTCTATTGCAATTTTAGCTGCTTTTACTCCCATTGAAGTTGTGGTATCTTCTCCACGAATGATATGTCTGCGCTCCTGGATTCCAGTTCTTTCCTGAATCCATTCGTCATTAGTATCCATAATTTTAGACAAATCGTCGTTGGTCACAACATTTGAGGGAACATAATATCCTAAGCCCGCTATTTTTGAATGATACATATTCTTTTATTGTTTGTTAAAAATTGGATTGCAAATTTACGTATAGTTTAAAACATAAGCACCCAAATTACTATTTTTTTCGTTATTGACAATTTAATATACTTTAATTCTAAAGTTCTTTAAAACTTTTTCTTTTAAGAAATATCAGTGTTTTGTTAAAAATGATGAAAACTATTGAAAATATGCTTTAAAATGTAACAAGATTGAAGTACTTTAGTCAAACATTACGAATACCATTTTTTAAACCCCTAAAATTCAAATTATGAAATTAAAGGTTACACTGCTCTTATTTCTAAACGTTGGTTTTTTTGCTTTTGCCCAAGAAAGCTTAACGTACCAAAAACCATCAAAATCCATTTTAGACTTAGCCGACTACGAACGTGCTCCGACAGTATCAATGGATACTAAAAAAGAATACATGTTGCTAATGTACAGACCCACTTATAAAACATTAGACGACTTAAACCAAGAGGAACTGCGTTTGGGCGGATTAAGAATTAATCCAATTACTAATATTTCTAGTACAGTTACGTACTTAAACAATTTAAAAGTACGTAAAATTAATAGCACGGCCGAAGTGCAGGTTTCAGGTTTACCAAGTAATCCTAAAATTAGTAATATCTCATGGTCGCCAAATGACAAAAAAATATTGTTTTCGCACACTACTGCAACAGGAGTTGAACTTTGGATTTTAGATGTTGCAACCGCAAGTGCTACAAAACTTACTGAAGGAACTGTTAATGCAAATCTTGGAAATCCGTTTAACTGGTTTTCAGACAATGAAACAATTCTGGTAAAAATGCTTCCTAAAAACAGACAGCCTTTACTAGATGCTAAAAAAGATTTGCCAACTGGACCAATTATCTCAAATACTTCTGGAGAAAAATCTCAAAACAGAACCTATCCAGATATGTTGAAAAACAAAAATGATGAAGTAAATTTTGAAAATATTGTTACTTCTGAATTGTACAAAGTAAACCTTAAAGGTGACGCTGTTTTGTTTAAAGATGCAGCAATGTATTTTGGAGAAAGAATTTCACCAGATGGTAATTACATCATGCTGACTACACTTCAAAAACCATTTTCATATGTAGTGCCTCTTTACAGATTCCCATCACGAACAATTGTTTATGATTCAAGAGGAAAAGAAATTAAAACAGTAAATGAAGTTCCGTTAAACGAAATAATTCCTAAAGGTTTTATGGCTGTTAGAAAAGGAAAACGCGAAATGGCTTGGAGAAATGACAAACCAGCTACATTGGCATTTGTAACTGCTTTAGATGAAGGAGATCCGGCAAACAAAGTTGAATTTAGAGATGAAGTTTTTCTTTGGGATGCGCCTTTTACAAACAATCCAACTTCATTGGTAAAAACACCACAACGTTTTAGTGATGTAACTTGGGGGAATGATAATATTGCTATTATTTCTGACGAATGGTACGATACACGTAATACAAAAACGTATTTAATCAATCCTTCAAATCCAAGTGAACAACCAAAATTGATTACAGACCGAAACGCACAAGATGTTTATTCCGATCCAGGTACATTTGAAACTAAGAAAAACGAGTACAACAAATATGTTTTAGCTATTGAAAACGACAATGCGTTCCGTATTGGACAAGGATTTACTAAAACAGGCCAATTTCCTTTTATCGATGAATTCAATTTAAAGACATTAAAATCAAAACGTATTTACACTTCTTCTTATAAAGACAAAAAAGAAGATTTACTGGAAATTGAAGATTTTAAATCAGGCAAAGTTTTAGTTCAGATTCAGTCTAAAAGCGAATATCCGAATTATTATTTCAGAAACATTAAAAAACAAAATAGCCTGACTCCAATTACGGCTTTTAAAAACCCATTTGAAAGCATTAAAGATGTGAGCAAAGAAGTAATTAAATACAAACGCAAAGACGGTGTTGAACTTTCCGGAACTTTATATTTGCCTGCTGGTTACGACAAAGTTAAAAAAGAAAAACTGCCTTTGTTAATCTGGGCTTATCCAGCAGAATACAAAGACAAAAACAGTGCTGGACAAGTGACTCAAAATTCAAATGAATTTACTGTTCCTTATTATGGCTCGTTTGTATATTGGGTAACAAAAGGATATGCTGTTTTAGATGATGCTGCGTTTCCAATTATTGGAGAAGGCACAACAGAACCAAATGACAATTTTATTTCGCAATTAGTTGACAATGCCGAAGCTGCAATTAACGCTGTAGACGCTTTAGGCTACATCAACCGTAAAAAAGTAGCAGTTGGCGGACACTCTTATGGTGCGTTTATGACAGCAAACTTATTGACGCATTCTAATCTTTTTGCCTGCGGAATTGCTCGAAGCGGTGCATACAACAGAACATTGACTCCGTTTGGATTTCAAACAGAACAGCGTAATTACTGGGAAGTTCCACAAGTTTACAATACAATGTCGCCATTTATGAATGCTGACAAAATGAAAACTCCAATTTTATTAGTTCACGGTGAAGCGGATAACAATCCTGGAACTTTCACCTTGCAGACAGAGCGATATTTCCAAGCTTTAAAAGGTTTAGGTGCCAATGCAAGAATGGTAATTTTACCAAAAGAAGCACATAGTTATGTAGCTAAAGAAAACATTTTACACCTTCTTTGGGAACAAGATCAGTTTTTAGAAAAGTATTTGAAAAACTAATTCTTTTAAAACAATTATATAAAGCAAACCCGACAGGTTTTTAAAACCTGTCGGGTTTATTATTTTAAGCATTAAAAATTTATCTAATTATCAAATTGACACATTCTCTAATTACAGATAATTTAAGCCAAGAAATATTTCCTGTTCAAGAGGCAAATCAATTTCACTTTCAAAAAAGATCAATTGTCTTTTAAAAACAGTTTCAATCAAATAATGATTTCCCCTAAAATAAGTTCTTCTGATTTTAACTGGAAGTTTTGATTCCGCAACCATTTTAAACTGATGCGGATACACTAATGTTTTATGCGCTTCGTCATTATAATCAAGCAATAAATGTGTCGCAACTTCATTTACTTCACCAAACAATGACGCCACATATTTCGTTTCAGGATCTTCGTATATTTTTGTCGGATCACCTTTTACAATCACTTCCCCATTTCGCATTACAATTGCTTCGTCTGCAAATGACAATGCATCTGTACTGTCGTGTGTAGCAATAATACAGGTAATTCCTTTTTGCTTTAAATATCTAAATAAATTTCTGCGTAAAGCATTTTTTCTAAAAGCATCAATCTGGCTGAAAGGTTCGTCAAGCAAAATTACTTCTGGCTCTAAAGCCAAAACCCTAACCAAAGCTACTCTTTGTTGTTGACCTCCACTCAAAAATTTAGTTTTTACATTGGCAAAATTTTCCATTTCGACCATTTCCAATAATTCCTGAACGCGCAGTTTTTTCATATTGGCAAAACCATTCGACAAGAATTTCCCAACATTCTCTGCCACTGTTTCATAAGGAGACAAATCAAAATCCTGAGCCAAGTATTTCATATACGGCATTCCTGGAATCAAATTATATTTTGGACCTAAAACTGGTTTTTCGTTATAAAAAATCTTGCCTTCGTCTAAGTCATACAAACCATAAATGAGTTTGAGCAGTGTACTTTTTCCGCAACCGCTTTCACCAATAATGGCAATATTTTCACCTTTATTTACAGTAAAAGAAACGTTATTTATAACGGGTTTGTCAGTGTACGAAAAAGAAATATTTTGAATGTCGAGCATGAGTTGAATTTGAGAGTTCAAATTTACAATGTTTAATTCCTAAAGTCAAAAAAAAAGCTGCTTCAATTATTGAAACAGCTTTTAAGATTTTTTATTGTCTTCTGAAATTATTTTCCAGATTCAGCTTTTGCGTCATTAACCATTTTGTCATTTGCAGTAATTGAAAACTCTACACGACGGTTTTGAGCTCTTCCTTCTGGCGTATCATTAGTTGCAATTGGATCAACAATTCCTAAACCAGAAGTTTTGAAACGGCTTGATTTTAATCCTTTAGAAACTAAATAAGCTTGTACAGAAGCTGCTCTTTGTCCAGAAAGTGTCAAGTTATATTCTGGTTTTCCAGTATTATCTGTGTAACCAAAAATCTGAATATCAGTATCACCGTAATCTGTAAAAACAGGAACTAATTTATCTAAATTTGCTTTTGCAGTTGCAGTCAAAGTCGATTTGTTAGTATCAAAACGAACAGCATTTTCATTAAGTGTTAAGTGAATTCCTTCACCTACTCTCTCAACATCTGCACCTGGCAATGCCTGATCGATTTCACGAGCCTGTTTATCCATTTTGTTCCCAATAAGAGCTCCAGTTCCTCCACCTACAGCAGCACCAATAGCAGCACCTAAAGCAGCGTTTCCACCATGTCCTAAATTGTTTCCTAAAATACCACCGATAAGACCTCCGGCAACTACTCCAATTCCGGCACCTTTTTGTGTATTATTTGCATTCTTTACTGAATCACAGCTTGCAAAAAAGCTTACTAACACAAGTAAACTACTCAAACCTAAGACTGTTATCTTTTTCATATTTTATATTTTTAATTTTACTTAGCTTTCTTAGTTAGCTCTTTGAAATTGGTATGTAACGTCTTTAACTTGTCCGCCTACATTAATGTTGTCGATTAATTGAAAAGAATTGTCACTTAGTCCAGCAACTTTAAGCAAATAACCTTCTTTCACGTTTTTAGATTTTGTTCCAGGATTAACAATTTTAAGAACAAAAAGACCTTGACTATTTATACTCCAAACAATTGGCGAAGTAAATGCAGTACAGCTTGGCGCTGTTAAAGTCATAGTACCTTTATTATTGTTCGAAATAAAATTCCAAGTACTGCCAATGAAACATTTTGAATCAGCAAGATCAAAAGAATTGACCTTAATATAGTCAGAACCCGGATAAGATACATTGGTTAATACCCAATTTCCTTTAATTGCAACTTGAGTCGATTTGTCAAGTTTAGTAGAAAGAGTTGGCGCTTCTGTTGAGGCAGTTGTAGACGAAGATGATTTACACGCAAATAACATCGTGGCAATCATGCAAATGAAAATAATTTTCTTCATTTTGTACATTTTTTAAGTTAATACTTACACGTTTAACAATTATTGTACCACAAATATACGATTCGTTGCGCTAATTACTCTTCCAAAATCTATTTATTTTCTTTCAAAATTAACACTTCCGACATTTTGTCACCCAAAAAACAATTGGTATTCTATTTGAATAAATGAATATCATCACATTAAACTCAAAAATTAAAAAAATATGACAACAGGTAAAATTAATGTTTCTGTAGAAAACATCTTTCCCTTAATCAAAAAGTTCTTATACAGCGATCACGAAATCTTTTTACGTGAGCTTGTTTCAAACGGAACAGACGCTACTTTAAAATTAAAACACCTAATCAGCATTGGCGAGGCTAAAGTTGAATACGGAAATCCAGTTATCGAAATTAAAGTTGATAAAGAAGGTAAAAAAATCCACATCATCGACCAAGGTTTAGGTATGACAGCAGATGAAGTTGAAAAATACATCAACCAAGTTGCTTTTTCTGGTGCTGAAGAATTCTTAGATAAATACAAAGATTCTGCAAAAGATTCTGGAATTATTGGTCACTTTGGTCTTGGTTTCTATTCTGCATTTATGGTTGCTGAAAAAGTAGAAATCATCACAAAATCATACAAAGATGAACCAGCAGCACACTGGACATGCGACGGAAGTCCTGAATTTACTTTAGAGCCTGCTGACAAAACTTCACGCGGAACTGAAATCATTCTTCACATTGCTGAAGATTCTTTAGAATTTTTAGAAGATTCAAAAATCAGTGGCTTGTTAAGCAAATACAATAAGTTTATGCCTATTCCAATTAAATTTGGAACAAGGACTGAAACACTTCCAAAACCAGAAGATGCTCCAGAAGATTACATAAACGAAACTATAGAAGTTGATAACATCATAAACAACCCAAATCCAGCTTGGACAAAACAGCCATCTGAATTATCTGATGAAGATTACAAAAATTTCTACAGAGAATTGTATCCAATGCAATTTGAAGAGCCATTATTCAACATTCATTTAAATGTAGATTATCCGTTCAACTTAACTGGTATTTTGTATTTCCCTAAATTAGGAAACGATATGCAAATCCAGAAAGACAAAATTCAATTGTACCAAAACCAAGTTTACGTTACAGATAACGTAGAAGGAATTGTGCCTGAATTTTTGACCATGTTAAAAGGTGTAATCGATTCTCCAGACATTCCTTTGAACGTTTCTCGTTCTGGTCTGCAGGCAGACGGTGCTGTTAAGAAAATTTCAAACTATATCACGCGTAAAGTTGCTGATAAATTAAAATCTTTATTCAACGAAAATCGTGCTGATTTTGAAGCAAAATGGAACGACATTAAAATCGTTTTGGAATACGGAATGCTTTCCGAAGATAAATTCTACGAAAAAGCAGGTGCATTTGTATTGTATCCAACTGTAGATGATACTTACTTTACTTTAGAAGAATTAAAAGAAAAACTAAAAGAAAACCAAACTGATAAAGATGGTAAACTTGTAGTTCTTTATGCTGGAAACAAAGATGCACAACACTCTTATATTGAAGCAGCAAAAGACAAAGGTTACGAAGTATTGCTTTTAGATTCTCCTATTATTTCGCATTTAATTCAGAAAATTGAAGGTGACAACAGCGAATTAACTTTTGTGCGTGTGGATTCTGATCATGTTGACAATTTGATCAAAAAAGACGAAAACACGATTTCTAAATTATCTGATGAAGAAAAAGCAACTTTAAAAACTTCTTTAGAAGCTTATATTCCAAAAGCATACAGCGTACAATTAGAAGCTATGGATTCTCAAGCAGCTCCGTTCATTATTACGCAACCAGAATTTATGCGAAGAATGAAAGAAATGAGCCAGACTGGTGGAGGCGGAATGTTCGGAATGGGAAATATGCCGGAAATGTACAATTTGGTTGTAAATACAAATTCTGATTTGGCTTCAAACATTTTAAATACTGAAGATAAAACACACCAGGAACACTTGGTAAAACAAGCTTTAGACTTAGCAAAATTATCGCAAAACCTATTAAAAGGTGAAGCTTTAACTGCTTTTGTAAAAAGAAGTTTCGAGATGATTAAATAAGATTTTAAAATCTCATTCTATAAAATGGAAACCTGCAAATATAAATTTGCAGGTTTTTTTATTTAATTAACTGAAAAACAATTACTTAAAATGAATTAGTTAAAATATTTTTTTAACTTTATATTTCCAAAAAAGCGAGAAAACTTAATCTACAAGATAAAAACCAAATAGATGAAGAAATCAATACTCTTGATCATTTCTTGTATATTCCTTTTTTCCTGCGTTTCAAACAAAGAATTTCGGTCTAAAGAATTGGAAGTTGCTTCTCTGCAAAAACAATTAGATAGTATTTCCAAAAACGGTTTGCTAGATAGTGATAGCGATGGCATAATTGACAAATATGATGCTTGCCCGAATTTAAAAGGAGAAGTATCGGCATATGGATGTTCTGACAGAGATGGCGACGGCGTTCCTGACGCAGTAGACAATTGCCCTGATCATCCCGGCGCTAAAGAAGACAACGGCTGTAATGTCGCCATGATGAAAAATCCGTTGCCTAATTACGTTACTTATTTCCAAAAATTAAATCCAACCAAAACGATTCACCTCA
Source organism: Flavobacterium sp. LHD-80 (assembly GCF_030929605.1). Taxonomy (GTDB): domain Bacteria; phylum Bacteroidota; class Bacteroidia; order Flavobacteriales; family Flavobacteriaceae; genus Flavobacterium. The sequence continues at coordinate 217,438 of NZ_JAVFVS010000011.1, read as the reverse complement.
CTCCTTACTTCAAAAAAGGAATCCCTTTAAAACAGCTCAATTCGCAACTTATTTCAGTTGTAGAAAAGAAACTAAAAAGAGAAACTGGAAATTACAAATATTTTGATGTCGGCAATGGAAATTATGCCATTATTACCCGAAAAGAATGCATTACAAAAGACGGAAAAGCAATCAATACCGAACAATGCAAACCTGATAAAGATTGTTCCTGGTTTCAATTTTCTTGTGTCGAAGAAGGATATTCCAGATTCTATTTATTCTTAATTACTAAAAAAGTTCTTGGCGAAAATCCAGCTGGATTTGATTTAGAAGAATTCAGCCGAATTTATGAAACCGATGCATTAGACTCCAATTGGAAATCTATTCCAGAGCTAAGCAAACTGCTTTCAAATCCTGAAAACAAGTTTACAGATGAATATTCAGTAATTGTAAAATTGTTCGAAATAAAAAAAGAAGGACAAATGGGAGATGCCGAAGTACTGGAAGATCCAACATATGAATTTGAAAAACAGATCAAAAACAGTTTTAAACCTAATACACCACAATAAATGACATTCTTTTTAGCACAAAAACAATTAATCAAACTCTGGTTTATCTGGACCATGATCTTATTAATTTTTGTTGGTTATCATTTGCTCTTTGGAATTTTCAAACCAATCCCAAAAGAAGTTATGACCTGGTTTGCCAAATACCTCGCTTCTATATTTGCCTTGATAATGAGCAGTACTTTTTTTAGTCAAAAGCTTTTTGAAGAAGAATTAAAGGACAAGATATATTTTTATCTTGCAATAGGCACTTCGGTACTTTATCTTGCTTTTATTTCTGTCGTTCTCATAATATTACCGCGAACAGAAGAAATCAATTCTAAAGACGATTATATAGCGCAATTAAAAAACATGGGATTGATTTTTAATTTCCTTCTACCGATTCTTACTGGAGTTCTTGGTTATTTTTTCTATAAAAGCAAAAAATAAATGCTGTTTAAAAAGGCTCTTTCTTAATTTTTCATTGCGATTCATTTTTTTTGTTACATTTGAACACCTTTAAATCTAACTTAAACAAAAAAACTGCTATGAAAAAAATCGCTCTTGTAGTCACAACTATCTGTGCAACAGCACTAACTTACATTTCTTGTTCTAGCGACAATGAAATCGCAAATCAAACTGATACGACCGCAGTAGGCGCTTCAATTACAATTGATGCAGCAAACGAAATGGACGTTAACACAGGATTATCTGTTACAAACAGTTCAGGCACATCAAAACCTGCAGGAGCAGTTTGCGCAACAATTACCGTTTCTGGATCATCTTATCCTAAAGTTTATACTGTAGATTATGGAACTGCAGGATGCGTAGACAATCAGCTTACTAGAAAAGGAAAATTAAAGCTTACTCTTTCTGGACCAGTAACTACCACAGGAAGTAAATTGACAATTGAAAGAATCGACTATTCTATTAACGGAATAAAATTGGAAGGAACAATTGAATATACGAATACTACAACTGTTGCAACTGTTCCTCAATATACAAGAAAAGTAACTAATGGAAAATTTACTGATTTATTAGGAAGGGTGTACACAAACTCTGGATCATACACAGTAAAACAAACTGCAGGTGTTGATACTCCTCTTGTTCTTGAAGACAATATTTATGAAATGACAGAAGGAACACATACTGTAACAACAGACAAAGGCGCAACATTAACATTGACTGTTCAAAAAGCTTTAGTTAAAAAATACTCTTGCCAGTATATTTCAAAAGGAGAATTAAAAATTGAAGGTGGCTTCCTAAAAGGAGTTATTGACTACGGAAACAATGACTGCGACAGCAAATACACTTATACGCATGAGACTGGCGTGAGTTACAACTTACAAATGTAAAAGTCTCATTTTTATAAAAATACAGTGAATCCCAATTTAGAAATAGATTGGGATTTATTTTTTATTAAAATTTAAAACACCATAGTTGCATTTAAACTATTTTCTTTATTTTGCACCAAAATCTAAAAACCAATGAAAAAATCAATTATTGCCTTTGCTGCAATTGCCTTATTAGCATCATGTAGTAAAAAAAATGAATCTACTGACAACCTGCACATCACAGGAAACATTAAAGGATTAAAAAAAGGAACTTTATATATTCAAAGAATTGTTGACACATCACTTGTTGCAATTGACAGTATCAAAATTGACGGAAACTCAGCTTTTGAACGTGATATTAAACTTGAATCTCCAGAAATGCTTTATTTGTTTTTAGACAGAGGCGTAACAAACTCAATGGACAATAACATTTTATTCTTTGCAGAACCTGGAAATATAAATATTGATACAAACTTGGATAACTTTATTTATAGCGCTAAAATTACAGGATCTAAAAATCAAGAATTATACGAAGAATACAAAAAAATCAACAATCGTTTCAATGACGAAAGTCTTGCTCTAGTTGAGCCAAGATTTAAGGCAATGAAAAGAAACGACCAAAAAGCGATCGACAGCTTGAACGCAAAACAAGATTCAAATACCAAAAGAAAATATTTGTATGCTACAAACTTCGCTCTTAACAACAAAGATCACGAAATTGCACCTTATATCGCTTTAGCAGAGATTTACGACATCAATATCAAATTTCTAGATACGATTCAGAAATCGATGACACCAAAAGTAGCTCAATCGCTTTACGGAAAGAAATTAACCAAATATGTTGCTGACATCAAAAAGCAAGAACAAAAAACTCCTGCAGCTGCAGAATAATAAAAAAAACGTCCTGAAAATTCAGGACGTTTTTTTTATATCAAATCGTTTCTCTAAAAGATTACCTCCCCAATAAAGCTCCGGTGATTGCAAGCAAGAAAAACAAAGCATACAATACCAAAATAGAAACCATTAAAATTCCGATAAATTTATAGTGTGATTTCAAATATCCCAAAGAAGATGACAACGCTTCAGAATCATTTTCTCTAAAAGCTCTTTTAGCATTTGAACTAAACTTAAATAAATAATAAACAGGGAAGAAATAAACTGCCGCAATCAATAAGTAAAAAAAGCTCATTAACGCGCCGAAAGAACCTCCGTAAGCACCCATTCCTGGCATTGCAGCGCCCATTGTAGAAAAGAATGCTCCCGCAAAGATTGCGATTAAAACAAAAAATCCAATTCCGACAAATCCTAGAATTGATAAAAAATAAGCCCACTTAGCGGTTTCCTTTAAAAAATCTTTTGCAGATTGATCGAGCTGCATCTCAAAATTTTCAAATACTGAAGTTTCTTCCATTATGTAAGGTTTTTGGTTAAGAAACAAACATAAGAAAAATATTGTTACTAAAATATTAAATAGACGTTGTGGGGATTTGGTTTCAAGTTTCAAGTTTCAAGTTTCAGGTTCTGACTACACTGTCAGGCTGAGCGAAGTCGAAGCCCTATGCGCAACGATATTCATTTTGCTCAAAATGGCAATATGCGTCCCCAACCTGAAACTTGAAACCTGAAACAAAAACTAAACCTTAAATTTTGAACAAAAAAAAACCACCACATTTCTGTGATGGTTTTTGGAGCCGATAGAGGGACTCGAACCCACGACCTGCTGATTACAAATCAGCTGCTCTAGCCAGCTGAGCTACATCGGCCTATTTTCCGGGTGCAAAGATAAAATTGTTTTTTATATTTCCAAAAAAAATTTCACACCTCTCTTTATTATTAAAAAAACCACCACATTTCTGTGATGGTTTTTGTTTGAGCCGATAGAGGGACTCGAACCCACGACCTGCTGATTACAAATCAGCTGCTCTAGCCAGCTGAGCTACATCGGCCTCAATACGGGTGCAAATATAAAGCGGTTTTTCGTTTTTCCAAAATAAATTTGCCCTTTTTTATGCTTTTTTTTGCTTATAGCGCGTTGATTTTTTCAATCAATTGATTAGCAGTTTGTTCTAATTCAACATTTATTTGTTTGAAGTGCGCTTTTTTGTTTTCAACGTTCTTTGCGTTCACTTTTGTGATCAAAGTATCAAATGCAGCGATAGCTTCATCGATTAAAGCATTCGTTTCTGGAGTTGGGTTTCCTGTTGTTGAAAGCTCAAACAAGTAAACTGCTTCAATAATATCTCCTAATACAAAATTGATGTCTTTCTTTAAATTTTTAACGTTTGCCATTTTATTATAATTTTAATTTGCGTTTGCAAAAATACACATAATCTTTAGATTAACTGCTATGAAATGTAAATTTCTAAAATTGAAGCTTTTCCGCTCAAATTAAATGCATTTATCGCAGCTGGAACTAAAACCGTGTCCCCTTTTATATAAGTATGTTTAAAACCATTAAACTCGATTTCAAAACTTCCTTCGATACACATATAAACTGTAAATGTTTCACCAGATTTAGCAACTTCGATTTTATCTTCTAAAGGAATAAAATTCGTTGTAAAATAAGGACAGTCAACTACTGTGTTAGAAACATTTTGTTTTGTCTCATATTTCTTTTGTGTATCAACTTTGTTGTAATTGATAGCATCAAGAGCTAAATCTACGTGCAATTCTCTTTTATTTCCTTGCGCATCAACTCGATCAAAATCATACAAACGATATGTAATATCTGAAGTCTGCTGAATTTCGGCAACAACCAAACCAGCTCCAATTGCATGAACAGTTCCAGTTTCTAAAAAGAAAACATCTCCAGATTTTGCTTTTACATCATCTAAAATAGAAACAAGTGTATTATCATTCAAATGTTTCAAATATTCCTCTTTGCTTGAGTTTTCTTTAAAACCAACAATAATTCTTGAATCTGAATCAGCTTGCATTACGTACCACATTTCAGTTTTACCAAAAGAATTATGACGCTCTTTTGCTAATTTATCATTTGGGTGAACCTGAATTGAAAGATCCTCGCGTGCGTCTAAATATTTAAAAAGCAACGGAAATTGTTTTCCAAAACGCTCATAAACTCTAGTTCCCAGAATTTCATTTGGCGTTTGATCAATAAGTTCCATTAAAGATTTTCCTTTTAAGTCACCATTTGAAACAACGCTTACATCGCCCTCAACAGTAGACAATTCCCAGCTTTCACCAGTAATTTTAGAAGTGATTGGTTTATTTAAAACTGTTTTCAATTTTTCGCCTCCCCAGATTCTTTCTTTCAAAATTGGTTCAAACTGTAATGGATATAATTGTGTACTCATATTATTTTGGTTGCTATCTTTATTATTTTAAATATTGTTGTTTATGATTATAATACTAACTCTTTAATGGTTTCCAGCGCTTTCTGTATATGCTTTTCAGCATTCATGCTGTCAAAAATAAAAATAACAACACCGTTTCTATCAACAATGTAAGTTACTCTTCCTGGCAGAAGTCCAAACAAATTATTTCGAACACCAAATAACTGTCTTAATCTTTTATCTTGGTCTGACAATAAAATAAAAGGCAGTTTGTACTTATTGGCAAATTTGTGATGCGATTTTACACTATCACTGCTAATACCAATAACTTCGGCACCTAAATCTTTAAAATCTTCGTATTGATCGCGGAAACTGCAGGCTTCAGTAGTACAGCCTGGCGTATTATCTTTTGGATAAAAATAAATCACTAGCGGTTTTCTTCCTAAAACGCTTTGGCTTTCAAAAAGTTCTCCGTGACTATCTTTTGCAGTAAAATTCGGAACTATATCTCCTATTTTTAATGACATTTATTATTCTCCTTTATAAGTTACAAAATTGCGGTCCGTTTCATAAAGCACGACTTCTAAATCAAAATCGGGCTGAATTCTTTTTCTAATTTTATTCCATATCACAACGGCAATATTTTCTGCAGTTGGATTCAAATCCTGAAATTCCGGAACATCCAGATTCAGGTTTTTGTGATCAAACGGAATTTCAACTTCTTCAAGTATAATATCCGCTAATACTTTCACATCTAAAACAAAACCAGTTTCCGGGTCAATTTTTCCTGTAACACTAACAGTTAAACCATAATTGTGACCATGAAAATTGGGATTATTGCACTTCCCAAAAACAGCATTGTTTTTTTCAGCTGTCCAATCTTTCCTATGCAATCGATGCGCAGCATTAAAATGTGCTTTTCTTGATATGGTTACTCTCATTTAGGTTTTTGGTTAATTTTGGTTATAATTTATGGTCTTCAAGATAATGATCAAATTCGTCAAAAATTATCTTAAACCAAACCGTATAAATTTCGGGCTGTTTTTCAATATCAGCTTTAACATCTTCAATACTCATCCATTTCCAGTCTTCAACTTCTTCAGGATTTATGGCTGGCTCATCATCATAATAACCAATCATTACGTGATCAAGCTCATGCTCTGTCAAACCATTATCAAAAGGCGCTTTGTATATAAAATGAAAAAGCTCTTTTAATTCACTCTTAAATCCCATTTCTTCAAACAATCTTCGGCTTCCGGCTTCAATATTATTTTCACCTTCACGCTGATGACTGCAACAAGTATTTGTCCAAAGCAAAGGAGAATGATATTTATGATGCGCTCTTTGCTGCAGCATAATTTCATTTTTATTATTTAAAATAAAAACCGAAAATGCACGATGCAAAAGTGCTTTTTCATGTGCTTCTAATTTTGGCATTAAGCCAATCTGTTCGTCGTTTTCGTTAACTAATATTACGTTTTCTTCTGTCATAGGGCGTATTGAATTAACAAAAATACGAAAAAAGAAATGGCTATAAAATCCTAGAAGACATTGTGAAAAGTTTAACTACTTTGTCATTTTTATAAGATTTTGATTAACAGAACAGTACAATCATTAAACAAACAAAAATCCTTTAAAAATAAGATACAAAAACTATGAGGTTTGTTTTTACGTAAATAATGAAAAGTTAAAACATACTTAAAAATATCTGAATTCTAACTTTGATACTGTTTTGAAGTCAACGACATCGTATCTTTGAGAATCAGAATAATGCACCCAATTATATGAAAACAAAAAACTTAATTTTTACTCTTTGCTTTTTAATGCCTCTTTTTATTTTTCAAGCTTGCGGGCAAAATACAAAAAAGCAATCTTCAAAAATAACTACTATGGAAAATAAAATTAGTAAACCTGGAAATCCCTATTACTCAAATACCGATACCACAAAATTAAATGTGAGTGATGCCGAGTGGAAAAAGGTTTTACCCGAAGATGTTTATGCCGTAATGCGCCAAGCCGACACCGAAAGACCATTTACAGGAAAATACTGGAACACGGAGGAAAAAGGCACTTATTATTGTGCTTCGTGCGGAAATAAACTTTTTAGATCGACTGCTAAATTTTCAAGCCAATGTGGATGGCCGAGTTTTTTTGAACAAGAAAACAAAACCAGCATAGTTTTTAAAAATGACAATTCATACGGAATGGAACGAATCGAAGCACTTTGCGGGCGCTGTGGCGGACACTTAGGCCATTTATTTGACGACGGACCAGAACCAACCGGAAAACGTTATTGCATGAACTCGATTGCTCTTGATTTTATACCTGACAACAAATAATTTAATTATGAAAAACATACTTTTAATCTGTTTAATTACTTTTTCCTTAAACGGATTTTCACAAAACAAAAAAGCTTCTAATCTTGAAACGATAACAGTTGGCGGAGGTTGTTACTGGTGCGTCGAAGCTGTTTACGAAAACTTGGATGGCGTAAAATCTGTTGTTTCTGGATTTTCTGGCGGAAATGTTCCGAATCCTACTTATGAAGAAGTTTGTACAGGAGAAACGGGTCACGCCGAAGTAGTTCAGATTACTTACGACAAAAACGTAACTGATATTAACGAAATTTTCAAAGTTTTTTTTACCGTTCACGATCCAACAACTTTAAATCGACAAGGTGCCGATGTTGGAACACAATATCGTTCTGTTATTTTTTACAAAAATGACGAACAAAGAAAAGCGGCACAAAGCATTATTGCTGAATTAAACAAAGCAAAAGTATACAGCAATCCAATTGTGACAAAAGTAGAACCTTTTAAAGTTTTTTATAAAGCCGAAGATTACCATCAAAACTATTATGCTAACAATAAAAATCAGCCATATTGCAAAATGGTAATTCAGCCAAAAATTGAAAAATTTGAAAAAGTTTTTAAAGACAAACTGAAAAAGAAATAAAAGCAAAAGCTTGTAAATTAAAAAAAGGGAAATGACAAAATCATTTCCCTTTTTTATATGTTGAACTTTGTCAAAGTTTAATAACTGAAATTATTGTTTTACTACTTTTTTAAATCTCATCATCGGCACATCGCCTTGAATTAAATTTAACTTTCCATCCTTATCAATAGAGTAGCTTGTGATTTTTTTCATTTGCTGTAAAAATTGTTGCTCCCCGCCTCCATCACAAAACATTAATGTACTTGGTCCTGGCTCTCCAAAAGTCAACGATTTTCCGTTTAAAGTATAAGGCGCGCTATATCCGTTACAACCATTATTTCCAAAAACTTTAGTTTCTTTTTGATCAAAAGTAATTTGCGGTTTTTTATTTGGATACAATCCTTCAAAAGCAATTCTTGGCCCAGAAATATATTCCAATTCCCAAGTTGTACCAAATAAATTTCCTCCGCTTGAAGTATCTTTTGATGTCTTGCAAGAAGTAAATAATACCATTAAAACGGAAACGGCTGCGAGTGTGTATTTTTTCATAAAAAAAGTGTTTTAAAGATTAATATAATTGTTTTTTTGAAGATTTAAATTATTCTATAAACATTCCTTTCTCAATATTCGTGCCCAGTTGCACGATTTATTAAAGTTTAAATTATACAACAAAATGTTATTTCTAATCTCTAAGTTACATCATTTTGTTTAAAACTATATTAATCAAACATTTAAATTACAATTTGTGATTGTATTTTTTTTGTAATTTGCACTGATCAAAAAACCAAAAAACATCAATAAAAAACCAAAAAATGAAGCGATTATTATTATTCTTTGCCATTTTGTTAACCTTCTCACAAATTCATTCTCAAGAAAATCTCCCGACTGATTATCTTTCAAAAAAATTTCACAAAGGCCGTCGCGAAGCTTTTAGAGCTTTAATGCCTGCCAATTCTGTAGCGGTGGTTTTTTCTTATCCGGAAAGAGTTTTTTCAAAAGACATCAATTACAATTACCACGCAAATCCAGATATGTATTACCTTACTGGCTACAAAGAACCAGATGCCGTTTTAGTACTTTTTAAAGAAGAACAAGGAACTGAAAAATACAACGAAATTCTTTTTGTAAGAGAAAGAAATGCAAGCAGAGAAACTTGGACTGGAAGACGTTTAGGTGTTGAAGGCGCAAAATCAAAATTAGGTTTTACAACTGTGTATAATGGAAAAGATTTTAATGCTTTTGCTATAGATTTTAGCAAATTTGACAAAGTTATTTATGACAAAATTCCAACAGACCTAGAAAATGATAAAAGTGGATTTGATCTTTTTGGTTTACTTGAAACTTTTAAAACCAAAGCCGGAATTAAACAAAACGACATTACTTCTATAGATTTATTCACTAACATTACTAATTCGCTTAGAGAAATAAAAACTCCCGAAGAACTTGATTTAATGCGCAAAACCGTAAAACTTTCCTGCATTGCGCACAACGAAGTGATGAAAGCAGTTGGCCCAGATATGAGCGAAAATGAAGCTGATGGAATTCACGCTTACGTTCACAGACATTACGGCGCCGAAGGCGAAGGTTATCCGCCAATTGTTGGTGCCGGAGCAAACGGATGTATTTTGCATTATGGCGAAAACAATTCGACAAAAATTGACAACCAATTATTGCTAATGGATGTTGGATCAGAATATCACGGTTATTCTGCCGATGTTACCAGAACAATTCCGGCAAACGGAAAATTTACCGAAGAACAAAAAGCAATTTATCAAATCGTTTACGAAGCTCAAGAAGAAGTTTTTAAAATCTGTAAAGAAGGAACGCCTATTCAAGATTTAAACAAAAAAGCCGCAGAAATAGTTGCAGCAGGATTAATTAAACTAGGAATTATCACAAACCCAAAAGAGGCACGAATTTATTACCCACACGGTTGTTCGCATTTTCTTGGATTAGATGTTCATGACAAAGGAAATTACATGGGCAACTTGAAAGAAAACATGATTTTGACTGTTGAACCAGGAATTTATATTCCGGCAAACAGCAAATGTGATAAAAAATGGTGGAATATTGGCGTTCGCATCGAAGATGATATTTTAATCAAAAAAGATTCATACGAAAATCTTTCTGCTGAATCTCCAAGAAAATGGCAAGATGTTGAAGCTTTGTCCAAACAAAAAAGCACGTTCAACGAAATGAAATTCCCAAAAATCTAGTTTACAAAGCCTCATTTAAAAAATTAAATGAGGCTTATTTTTTGAATTTTGACGTACTTTTGTAGTCCTAAAAAATTAAAAAATGAAAGCACTTACCTTCTCTAAATTCGGAGATTCAGATGTTTTAGAATATATCGAAATCCCTAATCCAACATTAAAAAACGACGAAATTTTAGTCGAAATGAAAGCCATCGGATTAAATTTTGCCGATGTTTACAGACGTAAAGGAAATTACCACTTAAAAGGAAATCCGCCTTTTATTGCCGGTTACGAAGGTGCCGGAATCGTAGTTGACGCAAATAATCATCCTGAATATAAAGTTGGTGACCGTGTGGCTTTCGCCGATGCTCCTTTTGCAAATGCAGAATTGGTTGCAGTAAATACAAATCACGTTTTGCCACTGCCGGAAAATATTTCTTTTGAGGCCGCAGCTTCGATTTTATTGCAAGGATTAACAGCGCATTATCTAGCAACCGACAGTCATAAAACTCAAAAAGGAGAAACTATATTAATTCACGCCGTTGCCGGTGGTGTAGGACAAACTCTAACACAAATCAGCAAGCTTTTGGGTGCAACTGTCATTGGTTTAACTTCTTCAGCAGACAAAGCAAAAGTTGCAATTGAGCAAGGAGCCGATCATGTTTTCTTGTATAATGAAGATTGGAAATCTCAAATTTTCAAACTTGCTTCAAACGGCGTTGATGTTGTTTATGACAGCATTGGAAGCACTTTAGCAGAAAGCTTCGAAGTTACAAAAGAATGCGGACAAGTAGTTTTCTTCGGAATGGCCGGAGGCGATCCCGCACCTGTAGATCCAAGAATGTTAATGGACGGTTCTAAAACTTTAACCGGAGGCGATTTATGGAGTTATTTAAATTCCAAAGAAGAAAGAATCAAAAGAGCGACACAATTATTCAATTGGATTATCGAAGGAAAAATTAAACTTTCAGAACCAACATCTTTCAAATTATCCGAAGGAAAATTGGCGCACGATTATCTAGAAAGCAGAAAAAGCACTGGAAAAATAATTTTAATCCCGTAAATAATAATCTGGGCGTGCCAGCAATAAAAAAAGGGGCCAACTATTCAAAACGCTTAGTCGGCCCCTTTTTTATTACTGTCGGGCTTTCACTGCTACTTCGGTAGCTTAGCTCTATCCCTCACGCGAAAATACTTTACCTATAACTTATATATAGTCCCTACGGGACATTTTCAACATTTTCAATATCCTTTACTACCAATATTAAACTCCTAACGGAGTTGTTATCATCAAGAATAATATTCAGCAATTAAAGTCTCACAAGATATCTCGTAGAGATTATATATCGGTAGAAAAAAAATAATTCGCGTATTACAATTTGTTCCGTAGGAACTATATATTAAAACGCAATAAATTATTACTTCAAAGCCTCTGCAATCATCAAAGCACATTTCTCCCCATCAATTGCTGCAGAAATAATACCACCAGCATAACCCGCTCCTTCTCCGCACGGATATAATCCTTTTATCTGCAAATGCTCATAAGTAATCGGATCTCTCGGGATTCTGACAGGCGAGGAAGTTCTACTTTCTGGCGCGTGCAAAATGGCTTCATTAGTTAAATAACCACGCATTGATTTTCCAAATTCCTTAAAACCTTCACGCAAAATCTGCGATAAAAATCCTGGAAAAACTTGCCCCATTTCAACCGAAGTTGTTCCCGGAACATAAGAAGTTTTTGGAATATCGGCAGAAACTTTATTCTGTGTAAAGTCGATCATTCTCTGCGCTGGAACTTTTTGAGTTTCTCCGGCTAAATGCCATGCTTTTTGTTCAATACTTTTTTGAAATTCCATTCCGGCTAAAGCACCAAATTTTGCAAAAGGCTTAAAATCTTCTAATTTCAACTCAATTACAATTCCAGAATTTGCCGTTGCCTGATCACGTTTAGATGGCGACCAACCATTTGTAACCACTTCGCCCGGGCTTGTAGCACAAGGCGCAATAACACCACCCGGACACATACAGAACGAATACATGCCACGGCCGTTAACTTGTTTCACAATCGAATAAGGCGCCGGAGGCAAATGTTCGCCACGATAATCACAACTATATTGAATGCTGTCGATTAATTCTTGTGAATGTTCTGCACGCACACCTAAAGCAAAAGGTTTTGCTTCGATTAAGATTTTCTTTTTATCTAATAATTCAAAAATATCGCGCGCCGAATGTCCGGTTGCCAAAATCAATTTGTTAGCCAGAATCTTATCTCCGTTTTGAGTGACGATTCCTTCAACTTCATTATTTTTTACCAAAATATCATCAACTCGTGTATCAAATAAGACCTGTCCGCCAAACTCGATAATTTTATTTCGAATATCTTCAATAATTTTTGGCAATTTATTGGTTCCAATATGCGGATGCGCTTCAACTAAAATATCTTCTGAAGCTCCAAAAGCCACTAAAAGCTCTAAAATTCTAGTAACATCGCCACGCTTTTTAGAACGCGTATATAATTTCCCATCAGAATAAGTTCCTGCTCCACCTTCTCCAAAACAATAATTAGAATCCTCGTTTACAATATGCTCACGATTTATTGCTTTTAAGTCGCGTCGACGTCCTCGAACGTCTTTTCCACGTTCGATTACAATTGGCTTTAAGCCTAATTCAATTAATTGCAAAGCGGCAAAAAGTCCGGCCGGCCCTGCACCAACCACAATAACTTCTTGTGAATTGGAAACATCTTTATATAAAGGAAGTTCGATTTTAGTTTCCTGAAACGCTTCTCCTTTTAAATATATAATAACTTTCAAATTGATTTTAATCGCTTTTTGGCGCGCATCAATCGAACGTTTTAAAATTGTAATATGCTGAATTTCGTTTGGAGAAACTTTAATTTGTTTGGACAAATAATCTTTAAGCAACACTTCGTTTGCAGCAGTTTCTGGAGTTACCTGAAGTAAAAGTTCTCTTGGCATTGTATCTTATTTATTAGCTTTTCTTTCTATGAAAAGAAGTTGCAAAAATAACATTTTAAAATGAGATTACATCTCTACTGTAAAATTTGCCCACAGATTCACACAGACCTAAACAGATTATACTTAATCTCTTTGCGTTTTTTTTTGCCACAGATTATTATGATTAAAGAGATTTCTTCTTAAGAGACGTTAAACACACTGCAATACGCCTCTACAGAAAAAAAACTCAGTCCCGATAGCTATCGCGATAGTATCTCAGAATCTCAGAACCTTTAAAAAGACTTCGTACCTTTGCAACTCTGAACCTTTACAACTTTAAAAAAAATGTCTAGAAAAATAAAACTGATTTGGGATTTCCGAGGCCCGGCTTCTGCAAAAACTGCCGAACATCATGAAATTCATTTAAAAGAATATATTGCTATTGAAAAGCTTCCTTTAAATATTACAGGTTTTAAAATCATCGATGATATGTACGCCATAGCTTTTATGGTTGTAACCGATGAAAATATGATTCAGGTAAGAGACGCTTTGAAACCGCATCGAGGGGAATTGTATGAGGGATAAAATTCCAATAAAAAAATTCCAAATCCCAATTGCTGTCAATAGCTTGGAATTTGGAATTTATATTTTAAGTTGTTTTTTTTTTTGGAATTTAACTTTTTAATTAGCTACCTCGCTGATAAACTTAATACGCATTAAACGCAATTCATCAATATCATAATCGCCGTCAAATTCTTTTAGGGCGTCTTCAATTTTATCCGATTCTGATTCCATGAAGTAATCGTGAATTTCTTCTTGTTGATCATCGTCAAGCATATCATCAACCCAATATTTGATATTCAGTTTTGTACCCGAATATACGATTTGCTCCATTTCTTTGATCAAAGCATCCATCGAAAGTCCTTTTGCAGAAGCGATATCACTTAAAGGCAATTTCCTGTCAATATTCTGGATAATGTATAATTTGTTTGCCGAGTTAACTCCTGTAGATTTTACAACTAAATCATCCGGACGAATAATATCGTTATCCTCAACATATCGACTGATTAATGCTACGAATTCTCCACCGTATTTTTTAGCTTTTCCTTCTCCAACTCCATGAATATTATACAATTCAGTTAACGAAATTGGATATTTTAGAGCCATATCTTCAAGCGAAGGATCCTGAAAAACCACAAACGGAGGAACACCTAATTTTTTGGCTACTTTTTTACGTAGTTCGCGAAGCATTCCCATCAAAACTTCATCAGCAGTTCCCGATGATTTTCCTGCGGTTACGATTGCTTCATCATCAGCTTCACTGTATTCATGATCTTCAGACATCATAAACGAAACCGGTTTTTTAATGAAATCCAATCCCGCTTTCGTAATTTTTATAACGCCATAAGTTTCGATATCTTTTGACAAATAACCCGAAACTAAAACTTGTCTCAACAACGCCATCCAATATTTTTCATCATGATCAGAACCTGAACCAAAAAAGGACTGTGTATCTGTTTTATGTGCTTTAATTACAGCATTTATACGCCCAATTAAAGTAAAGACAATTTCTTTTGACTTGTATATATGTTTCGTGTCTCGAACGATTTCCAATAATTTAACGACTTGTTCTTTTGCCTCAACTTTGTGTTTAGGATTTCGAACGTTGTCGTCCATATCTGCACCTTCTCCAGTTTCGCTGTCAAATTCTTCTCCGAAATAATGAAGAAGAAACTTTCTACGTGACATTGAAGTTTCGGCGTAAGCCACAACTTCCTGCAAAAGCGCAAAACCAATTTCCTGTTCGGCAACTGGTTTGCCAGACATAAATTTCTCCAGTTTTTCTACATCTTTATAAGAGTAATAAGCAAGACAATGTCCTTCTCCTCCATCACGGCCGGCACGACCCGTTTCCTGATAATAACTTTCTAGTGATTTTGGAATATCATGATGAATTACAAATCGAACGTCTGGTTTGTCAATTCCCATCCCGAAAGCGATTGTTGCTACAACAACATCAACATCTTCCATCAAAAACATGTCTTGATGTTTGGCGCGTGTTTTTGCATCCAATCCTGCGTGATACGGAACAGCACTGATTCCGTTCACTTGTAAAACTTCGGCAATCGATTCTACTTTTTTACGGCTTAAGCAATAAATAATTCCAGATTTGCCTTTATGTTGTTTGATAAATCGAATAATATCCGATTCAATATTTTTCGTTTTTGTGCGAACTTCGTAGTATAAGTTCGGTCTGTTGAATGATGCTTTAAAAGTATTTGCATCAGACATATCAAGGTTTTTCAGAATATCCTCCTGAACTTTTGGGGTTGCAGTTGCGGTAAGTCCAATAATTGGCACTTTACCTAATTGCTTGATAATATTTCTAAGATTCCTGTACTCCGGCCTAAAATCATGTCCCCATTCTGAAATACAGTGTGCTTCATCAATCGCAACGAATGAAATTGGCACGCTTTGCAAAAAAGCAACATATTCCTCTTTAGTTAAAGATTCTGGAGCCACATATAAAAGCTTGGTCAAACCGGAACTGATATCCTTTTTCACCTGAGCAATTTCTGTTTTTGTAAGGGAAGAATTAAGCACATGCGCAATTCCGTTTTCTGAAGAAAGGCTTCGAATCGCATCAACCTGATTTTTCATCAAAGCAATTAGAGGAGAAACAACAATTGCTGTTCCTTCCTGAATTAAAGCGGGTAATTGATAACAAAGAGACTTTCCACCACCAGTCGGCATGATTACAAAAGTATTAGTTTTACCTAAAATACTTGTAATGACTTGTTCCTGCAAGCCCTTAAATTGGCTAAAGCCGAAATACTTCTTTAATTCCTTATGTATTTCAATTTCGTTTGAATTCATTCTTTATTTTAATGGATATTTTTGTATAAATTTGCAACACATAAAGATACAACTTTCTTTTATACATACAAATTTTAAATATTCTGTTTTGATCACAAAAGAAAATATATTGGCGATTGCCAAAAAAACCATACTATCTGAAAGTGAGGCAATTACAAAACTAATTGATTTTTTAGACGAAAATTTCTACGAAGCCGTTCAACGCATTTACGAAACTAAAGGCCGTTTGATCGTTACAGGCATCGGAAAAAGCGCAATCATTGCGCAAAAAATGGTTGCTACTTTTAACTCAACAGGCACACCATCTATGTTTTTGCATGCTTCTGAAGCTATTCATGGAGACTTAGGCATGATTCAGAATGAAGATATCATCATCTGTATTTCAAAAAGTGGCAATAGTCCTGAAATTAAAGTTTTAGTTCCGTTATTGAAACGCTTCGGAAACACTTTAATTGCAATGACTGGTAACATAACTTCCTTTTTAGCAAAAGGTTCTGACTATGTTTTAAATACAACTGTCGAAATCGAAGCTTGCCCAATAAATCTTGCACCAACAAACAGCACAACAGCACAGCTTGTCATGGGTGACGCTCTTGCGGTTTGTTTAATGGAAATGCGCGATTTTAAACCCGAAGATTTTGCAATTTATCATCCAGGCGGCGCTTTAGGTAAAAAACTGCTTCTTAAGGTTAAAGATATGATTGAACATTCTTTAAAACCGATGGTTACACCAGAGACTTCAATCAAAAAAGCTATTTTTGAAATCTCTGAAAAAAGATTAGGTGTAACTGCGGTAATTGAAGACAATAAAATTATCGGAATTATTACAGATGGAGACATCCGACGAATGCTAAACAACGTAGATACTATTGCAGATTTAACTGCTAGAGATATTATGTCTAAAAACCCAAAATTAGTTTCATCAGAAACAATGGCAGTTGATGCCTTGAACATTTTGGAAGATTTTTCGATTACACAGCTAATCGTTGCCGACAATGGCGAATATAAAGGAGTATTACATTTACATGACATTTTAAAAGAAGGAATCGTATAATGGCAAAGAAAAACCTTGGCGAGATGTCATTTTTAGATCATCTTGAAGAATTAAGATGGTTATTAGTTAGAAGCACAATTGCAATATGTATAATGGCATTTGTGACTTATTTTATTAGTGATTATTTGTTTGACCAAATTATTTTGGGACCTATCAGGCCAACATTTTTTACTTATGTATGGTTTTGTGATTTATCGCATCAATTAGGATTTGCAGACAGCATTTGTATTACTGAACTGAATTTCATTATTCAGAATACTGAAATGGAAGGACAGGTAAATATATTTGTATGGATGTGCCTTTTAGCAGGTTTCATCTTAAGTTTCCCTTATATTTTGTGGGAAATCTGGAAATTTATCAGCCCAGCTTTGTATGAGAAAGAACGCAAAAACGCAAAAGTTTTCATTTTTGTTTCTTCGCTTCTTTTCTTTTTAGGAGTATTATTTGGGTACTTTGTTGTAATTCCAATGTCGGTAAATTTCGTTGCCACTTTCTCTGTGAGTGACGTTGTGAAAAATCAATTTACGCTTGAGTCTTATATGGGAATGGTAAAGACAAGTATTTTAGGAAGTGCAATCTTTTTTGAATTGCCGATCGCTATTTATTTTTTAACCAAATTAGGACTTGTAACTCCTACTTTTTTAAGAAAATATTGGAAATATGCCGTAGTAATCATCTTGATTATTGCTGCAATTGTAACTCCTCCAGATGTAGTAAGTCAGACTATTGTAGCAATACCAATGTTGATTATCTACGAAGTGAGTATCCTTATCTCAAGGATTGTTTATCGAAATAAAATGAAAGAAAATGTCTGAATTAATACAAGAATTTAACGACTACCGTTCTAAAATGAACGAAAAATTATTAGCTGACAATAACAAAATTGTAAAGCGAATTTTCAACCTTGACACCAATGCATACGCTCCAGGAGCTCTTGATGTAAAAACTAAAGAACTTTTAGGATTAGTTGCATCGACAGTTTTGAGATGTGATGACTGTGTAAAATATCACTTGGAAACAAGTTATAAAGAAGGCGTTTCGAAAGAAGAAATGATGGAAGCAATGGGAATCGCAACTCTTGTTGGCGGAACAATTGTAATTCCGCATTTAAGAAGAGCTTACGAATTCTGGGAAGCGCTTGAAGAGCAAGGAAATAAATAATTGTTAATACGTTTAACTGTTGAATCGTTTATTCGTTAATTTGCAACGACTACGATTTATCGATTAAACGATTAAACTAATAAAATGAAATTAAGAGCCGATAATTTAATCAAAACATACAAAGGCCGAAGTGTTGTAAAAGGAATTTCTGTTGAAGTAAATCAAGGAGAAATCGTAGGACTTTTAGGTCCGAATGGTGCTGGAAAAACCACTTCTTTCTATATGATTGTTGGATTGGTAAAACCAAATCAAGGAAATATCTATCTTGATGATTTGAATATTACTGATTATCCGATGTACAAACGTGCACAGCAAGGAATTGGTTATTTGGCACAAGAAGCTTCAGTTTTTAGAAAATTGAGTATCGAAGATAATATCTTGAGCGTTTTGCAATTAACTAAACTTTCGAAAGAAGCTCAAATTGCAAAAATGGAAAGTTTAATTGAAGAATTCAGCTTAGAACATATTCGTACT
The DNA here is from genome assembly GCF_030929605.1 of Flavobacterium sp. LHD-80. Classification (GTDB taxonomy): domain Bacteria; phylum Bacteroidota; class Bacteroidia; order Flavobacteriales; family Flavobacteriaceae; genus Flavobacterium. Next base: position 198,635 of record NZ_JAVFVS010000011.1, on the reverse strand, counting down.
AACCGAGGCGATTTACTTTCTGGAGGAGAACGTCGTCGTACTGAAATTGCTCGTGCATTGGCAACCGATCCAAAATTTATTTTATTGGATGAGCCTTTTGCAGGAGTTGACCCGGTTGCGGTTGAAGATATTCAGCGAATTGTTGCTCAGTTAAAAAACAAAAATATCGGAATCTTAATTACCGATCACAACGTTCAGGAAACTTTAGCTATTACCGATAAAACATACTTGATGTTTGAAGGAGGAATCCTGAAAGCTGGAGTTCCAGAAGAATTAGTAGAAGATGAAATGGTTCGCCGTGTTTATCTTGGACAAAACTTCGAACTTCGTAAGAAGAAACTTGAGTTTTAAAAAGTGTTCAGTGGTCAGGTTTTTAGTGATCAGTTCTTAAAAAAGTAAGCAGTATACAGTTTTTTAGTATTGAGTTTCAAGCTGATCACTAAAAAACTGTTTTTTTTTATTCTAAAAGACTGAACACTAAAAACCTGACCACTGAACACTTTTATTCCACTGTAATAAACTGCAACTGCTCCAAGTCGCCATTATAAATATTCACATCAACTCGATGTTTGATTCCTGGCAAAGAAGCTTTTTCTGTAAACTGCCAAAAAAGCCAATCGTCTTCAATTTTTTCTCTGTAGAAATTGTAGTTGGCAATCCAGAATAAATATTCGCTAAATTCTTCTTTTAAGAAATCACTATAATATCTTTCACCTGAATAAATTATTGGACGAACCTGATAATGCTTTTCGACTTTAGTTAACCAACGCTTCAAACCTTTTTTTAAACTGTCTAAAGGCTGGTTTTTCGGTAGTTTTTCGATATCTAAAACTGGCGGAAGATCGCCTTTTTGCAATTTTACGGTTTTGATAAAAAGATTTGCTTGTTCAATTGAATTTTCATTTGGGCGATAATAATGATACGCGCCGCGCATAATTTTATTTTCTTTTGCGCCTTCCCAATTTCTTTTAAATTGTCTGTCAACATAATCATTCCCAGCTGTTGCTCTGATAAAAACAAACTGCACCGGATATTTCTCGTCTAAAATTTCGACTTCTTCCCAATCTACTTTTCCCTGAAATTCCGAAACATCAAATCCGACAACTTTTCCTTTGTGATTTTCGAGAACACGAATATTTCGAACATCCGAAAGATGCTTGTCCACTTCATTTTCATCTAAAGTTTTATCCGATTTAAATCCGAGGTAATACGCTAATCCGGCGCGATAATGATATATTGCCCCAATGAAAAGCACTATTAAAAAAGAATATACAACAAACCGAATCAGCTTGCTTAAAAAAGATCTTCCAGCCGGTTTTCTTGCATATGTTTTGCGGTAAGTTGTTTTTCTTGCCATTACAATGTAAACTACTTCTTCAAAAACATATTATTTATGATTGACAACAATACATAAAAAATGATGATAACTGGAATTGCTCCAAACTGAAGCAATAAAAGCAAAACAAGAGAAATTGCCAAGAACACAATTTGAAGTACATTATCTTTAAAAGTGAATTTTTTAATTTTTAATGCAAACAAAGGGATTTCGGCATTTAAAATATACGCACTGCATAACGTGATTATTAGCAAAATATATTGATTGGTTAAAATTTCAAGAAGCATTAAAGAATCTGAAAACTTTAAAACCAACGGAAGGCTCAAGATAAAAAGAGAATTTGCAGGAGTTGGCAAACCAATAAAAGAATCTGTCTGACGTGTATCGATATTAAAATTTGCTAAACGATAGCAAGAACCCAAAGTAACAATAAAACCTAAAAATGGTATAAAAGAATTAGTCCCTAACTCGTGTGCACTATTTGCAAACAAAGTATACATTACATAGCCAGGCGCAACTCCACTGGTAACCATATCTGCCAAAGAATCCAACTGTAATCCAAGCGGACTTGAAACTTTAAATAATCTGGCAAAAAAACCATCAAAAAAATCAAAAAATATTCCTAAACAAACCATGTAAAAAGCCATTTCATAATTGGCTTGAGATATAAAAACAACGGCTACACAGCCACAGAAAAGATTTATTAAGGTAATTAAATTAGGAATGTGTTTTTTAATATTCATTTTTATAAAGTTTGATAATGGTGAGAACAAATTTCGTATAAAATAACATGCCATTTTTACATTTATGATAAATTATTTAAACAATCTGCCTGAATTTCTATACTAGATAGAAAACGAGTCCATTAAAAAGAAGTTTCAAATTGCAACTTTGTCGATATTTATCAGAAGGACGAAAATTAGATGAGTAAAATATTCTATTTTTGGAAAAAATTAAAACAGGCCTCAGTCTGCAAATAAATAGCCGTTGAAAAAACTTTTTGCGTTTTTATTGTTTTGGAGTTTCGCTTCACAGTATGCACAAACCGTTCGTAAATACTCGAATGAGTTTATGAATATTGGTGTTGATGCTGCGGCATTAGGAATGTCGAGCGCCGTTGTTGCTTCAACAAATGATGTTAACGCTACATACTGGAATCCAGCCGGTTTAACAAATCTTGAAGATCATCAAATATCCTTAATGCATGCAAATTATTTTGCTAACATTGCACAATATGATTTTATAGCATATGCAAGTCCAATTGATGACCGAAGTGCCTGGGGAATCTCGATGATTCGTTTTGGAGTTGATGACATTATGGATACCACGCAATTGATCGACAGCCAAGGAAATATTGATTATAATCGAATCAGTTTGTTTTCGACTGCAGATTACGGTTTTACTTTTTCATACGGCCGAAAATTGCCGGTTGAAGGTTTTCAATACGGCGTGAATGCAAAAGTAATCAGACGAATTATTGGAAAATTTGCCAATTCATGGGGATTTGGTTTTGATATAGGATTGCAGTTTGAACGCAATGACTGGAAATTCGGCTTAATGCTTCGTGACATTACAACCACTTACAATATCTGGAATATTGACGAAGAAGAATATGCAAAAATTGCCAACGCCATTCCGGGAGAAAACAATGAATTGCCTGAAAGCACTGAAATCACTTTACCAAAAGCGCAATTGGGAGTTTCAAAAAAGTTTGATTTTCATAATGATTATAGCCTTTTAGTCGCAACAAATTTGAATATGCGTTTTGAGCAGACAAATGATATTATTTCATCAAAAGTAGTAAGTATCGATCCAGCAGTTGGTTTTGAATTTGGATACACCGATCTTGTTTTCTTGAGAGCCGGTGCAGGAAATTTTCAGAATGTAATGCAATTAGACAATACCGAAAAAGTAAATTTCCAGCCCAATATTGGTCTTGGCTTCAAATACAAAGGAATTCAGGTCGATTATGCTTTGACTGATTTAGGCAATCAAAGTGCGGCACTTTATTCGAATATTTTTTCTTTAAAAGTAGATTTAGGTATCTTTAGATAAATTTTGCAACTCAATAAAACTTCTTAAAAATTTTAAATCATGAAAAATGTCCTTTTCAAAAAAACACTTTTTTGTTTACTATTCTTAGTGAGTTTTATTGGTTTTAGCCAAAATTTACCTTTATCAAAAGATGCTAAAATAAGCGTTCTAACCTGCGGGCTAGGAAACGAAACTTACTCCTATTTTGGTCATACTGCCATTCGTGTTGCTGATCCTGTAAACAATATTGACTACGTTTACAATTATGGTGCATTTGATTTCAGAACACCAAATTTTGTTGCCAAGTTTGCAAAAGGTGATCTTCAATATTTTGTGATTGTTCATCCATTTATTGATTTTATGAATGAATACAATTATGAGAAACGAAGCGTTTTTGAACAAGAATTACTTATTTCTCAAGATTCAAAACAAAAGCTGTTTGATAACTTGAACGCGACTTTGCTTTCTGAAGATCGCTACTATACCTATAAATTCATTGATAAAAACTGCACATCGATGGTAGTCGACATTATCAATAAAACACTAAACGGAAGCGTTATCACTAAAAAAGGAGATACAGACAAAACATATCGTTCTATTTTATTCCCGTATTTTGATGGCCATTTTTATGACAAATTAGGAACCAGCATTATTTTTGGCACCAAAGTAGATCAATTGGGAACCAAAATATTCTTGCCTTTTGAGCTAAAAAACAGTTTAGAAAAAACTACTTTTAAAGGACATCCTTTAGCAGGAAAAAGCCAAACACTTTTGAATTTTGAGAAAGAAACACCTTCATCATGGTGGAATAATGTCTATACTTATATAATTATTTTAGCATTTGTGGTTTTTGCCAAAAATAAAGTAATCGACAAAATCTATCTTTTTATTTTGTCGTTAATGGGAGTATTTTTTGTGGCGGTTGGATTTTATTCTTTTCACCACGAATTGGCAATGAATTACAATGTATTATTATTTAGTCCGCTATTATTGATTTTGATTGTTTTATCTGCGCTAAAAAACAAAAGATGGACGTATCGATTTGCGGTCTTACATTTATTATTCTTACTAGTTTACACTCTTTTTCTAATCAACAAAGCACACTTTTTTATTGTTTTGCCAATGATTATTACTAGCGGATTTGTCTTGGCAAGAGTCGTAATCAGAAACAAAAAACGTATTCCGATTATTATCTAAATTATTGTCCGCGATAAAAAAGAACCGTTGTAATTGTTTTGAAAGTGATACTTAAATCTAAAAAGATACTTCGGTGTTTGATGTAGTATAAATCATATTGAAGTTTTATCAAACTTTCATCAATTGATTCTCCATACGAATAATTTACCTGAGCCCAGCCCGTTAAACCTGGTTTTATAACATGACGCGTTTCATAAAAAGGCATTATTTTAGCAATTTCAGAAACGAAATAAGGACGCTCTGGTCTTGGGCCTATTACACCCATATCTCCCATTAGCACATTAAAAAACTGTGGCAATTCATCTAATCTGGATTTACGCATAAATTTTCCAAATGGCGTAACCCTTTTATCATTTGACTGTGCAAAAGGACCGTTGACATCGTTATTTTCAACCATTGTTCTGAACTTATAAATCTTAAAGATAACACCATTTTTGCCAACGCGTTCCTGCGTATAAAACAAGCTCCCTTTATTTGCTATAAGATTACCGATAAAAATAAATGGCATAAAAATGACGCAAAAAATCAAACCTATAAAAGACAGAACAAATTCTATTAAACGAATTAATATTAAATATAATTTATTGCTGTTACTGCGACTAAACGGGAAAAAACGATAAAAATCACGTTCAATATAATGTACCGGAATTCGCTGTGTTTTATTTTCATACACATGCGTATATTCTTTTATAATATTACCCGATTCTAATAAGTGAAGTAATTGCTGATAAAGATCAGCCGTAATTCCGTCTGTTTTTTGAGCCGCGATGACAATTTCAGAAACGTTATGATGAACCACAAAGTCTTCTAAATCTTGCTTCTTAATCTCTTTTACATAATTAAACTCGTTGCTTTCAACAGAAACTGAATCTGAATTCACAAAACCAATTATAGTGTAATGTGGATCAACATTTTCAAGGCCTAGAACCAATTCTTCTACCTGATCCTGATCACATATCAAAACCACATTCTGAGAAAATCGATGTGAAGCTAAGAAAATGGCATAAAAAAAACGCCAAACCAGCATGGAGCCAAGAACTGTAAAGTAGAAAACCAAAATAACTAAACGTTTTTTCGGAAGTTCGGGCGATAAGATTGGAGTAAATAAATAAAGTATTATTGCTGCGGTGACCGCTAAAATAACGCTTCGAAGTATTTGAAACTGATTACTAGCGATCTGGAGATTATACATTTCGAAAATTGCTCCAAAAATAATTATATAAGCAATAAGCAAAATTGGTCTGAAATAATAATGGAAATCTAAAACATAATACCGGTTATCAAATAGAAAATGTAATACGTATAAACCTGTAAAAATAAAAACGGCATCAAAAATATGCAATAGTATTTTCCTTTCCGAAATCTCGAAATGCATTTTTTTATTAATCATAATCAGTCGTAAGTTTTAAAGTTTGGGGACTTTTTCTTAGACACAAATGTATTATAAAAAATCACAATTCACTGTCTTAATTCTCAGCTTTTTCCGGAATCGTAATTCGCACTGAAAGCAATGATAAAGCATAAATAAATGCTGGAGCAGCAGTTCGCATTGCGGCATGATTTATGGTCAGTAGCCAAAAGATAAAAAATGATAAGAAATACAAATGTTGCCGATTATTGAAGTAGAAAACAAAAGGCGTTATCAATAATATTAAAAGCCCAAAGATCCCGAACAAACCATGCTCAGCAAACATTCTTGTAACTTCATTGTGAGAAGCAATTTCATATCCCAAAGATTCTTTTCTGACTTTTTTACCCAATCCTGCACCTGCCCCAAAAATAGGAGACTCTAGAAATAACTTAAATTCTGCATTAATAATCTCTTCGCGGCCTCCTAACCTATCTTTCTTAGCTCTTCCTAAAGCATCTTCATTTGCATATCTTTTACCTATAAGTCCAGAAGTCTGAAGAGAACTGTAAGTCCAAATCCCAATACCCATCAAAAAAGTAAGCATCATTACAAAACCAAGTTTAGCCTTATTTTTGGCAGTGGAATAAAAATACATTAACAAGAGAAATGAAACAATCATTGCAACCGCAGTTATTATTCCGCCCCTAGAAAAAGTCACTACCCCCCTATAACTAAGAAAAAGAAATAAAAACCCATTTAGAAATAACATTTGTTTTGATTTTGAAAACAAAACCAATTGCGAAAAAAATATAAACATGCCTAAGCCCAAAATTGTTGAAACTTGATTTGGGCCAAAACCACCAGAAGTTGCAAAATTAGACTGAGTACTTTTAACCACATCTTGAACGCTAGGGTTATATAAAAACAAATAAACAGTCATAGAAATAATTGGCAATCCCATTGTAACCATTATATTTTGCAATTGTTCAAATAAAATTTTTCTCTTAAACATATAGATAGCACTGATTGCTAAGCAAACTGGTCCCGATAAATTAAAAAACAGTACTTTTCTAATATCAATGTCAAAATATTCGGTATTCGCAGTAATTAAAATCCCAGGTATTAGAAGGAGCAGAAAAAAACAGTAAATAATGGAATTTTTAGAAAAGTTACTATATATCATTCCTAAAAACATGAAGAACATAACTAGGTATTTTACATATTCATTGCTGAAATTTCCCCCTGTCATTCTCAAAAAAACCTCAGCTCCAACAAGGTAACTTGCAACATAAAGCACTTCATTATTTTTATTTTTTGTTCGAAAGACAATAAAAGTGCCAGTTACTGGAATTAAAAGTGCATAAATTTTAGACAAAAATGGCTCAACGAAAACCGCTAATGCAATCGATGCATGAATTAAAATAAGGTAGGTGTATGAAAATTTTGTTTTCATTAATTTTTTATAAATTTACTTAAAGAGCACAACCCAACCAGCGATCTAATTTTAAGAGATATCTATCAATAATGATTTTTTCGCTATAATTCTCACTAATTTTACAATATAATCTTAAACCAAGTTCCTTTCTCCAGATTTTGTCAGAAATTAAATTTTCGATCGCAATTGTGAATCCATTCAGATCAGACGATTGTATTATAATTCCATCTTCACCAGAAATAACAATATTTGGTATTTCTCCAACATCAGTTACTACTACAGGCAATTTATTTAATCCGTACTCTAAAAGCGCCAAAGGGAGGCCTTCTGACAATGAGGGCAATACAGCAATATCGCATTGTTGTAATGCAGAACCAATATTATTTATCGCTCCGTAAAAGAAAACGTTCTCCTGAAGTTTCAAATTTCTTACTTTTTGAAGCAAATGTGTAGCATATAAATCCTCAAAATTTTTACCAAATAAATGAAAACTCCAATCGGGAAATTTATTTTTTAAGACAGCAGCTGCATCTACGATTAAATTGTGATTTTTTTGCGGACGCAAATTTGCCACGCATATGATTCTTTTACCTTCTTCCCCTTTTAATGTCACTGTTTCGTTTGAATCACAGGAATCCTCAATAAAATTTGGAAGATAAATACTATTTGAACAAAATAAATAGGATTTCGCCCAATATCTCAGTTCCGAATTTACTGCAATAATTCCGAGAAAAAAATAAGAGAAAAATTTTAAAACCAGATTTTTCCTAGAAACCAGATCTTGTGAGATTCCGTAATGATCATGCCAAACAATTTTAACGTTCGGTAATGTAAATTTCACTAAAACAGCTGCAAAAAATGAAGAACTATGAGCATGAATTATATCAATTTTATTCTCTATTAGATATTTTCTCAATTTTCTGATTGCTTGAAAATCGATTACTTTTCTTTTTTTTAAAAAATTATACGAAACCCTTTCATCTATTTGAGCTAAGAGCAACCCTTCGCTTCTTGTTGCGATTAAGCCTGAAAACGTAATCTTTTTTACTAAGGCATTGGCATAATTGACAGCCATCCGTTCTGCACCTCCAGGTTCTAAAGTGTCAATTAGTTGTACAATTCTCATTTTTTATACTAAATTTTTAATTTCTTTTTCAAAAAGATCTGTTGTATAAATCTGAGACCATTCTTGAGCCAATTTACTTTTACTCACAAAAAAGTCATTACTTTTAAGAACAGAATCAATCTTTACCGAATCATCTTTTAAATTCATATCTAGTAAGATACCGCTATTTCCGTAATCAAGCATAAAGGGCACACACGACACTTTTGTGGCAATAGGAATGCATCCCCAAAACATTCCCTCGGCGATAGCTTTTGGCCAGCCTTCACTTTTAGATGGTAGTATTACAAAATGGCTTTCTTGATAGGCTTTTTTAACTATTTCTTTACTCTGATTTCCATGTAAAAAAATATGATTCTTCAAATTATTCTCTTTGATGTAAGCTTCTAAATGACTTCTTTCAATTCCATCTCCATAAAGATCTAAAACCACATTTTTGTCTTTCTTAATTAATTTGTGAATCAATTTTATAGCATAAAGAGGATTTTTTCCAGATACTAAACTTCCGACAAAAATAAAACGAATAGTGATATCAAGCTTTTGTTTAGAAACATTTTCTTTTTCAGATTCAGAATAAGTAGCTGTAAAAAAAGGTTTGATATTTTTAGATTGATTTTTCCAATTCCCATAAACTAAAACTTGCATATTACGAGTTAAAAATGAATTACTAAGAATCCATTTTTGCAAACGATAACTTAAAGGCTGTTTACTTTCGGGATCCCAATTGCCTGCATATTTAGCTGTTTTCTTTTTACTTGGAAAAAAGATCTGTGCCACACATCCTAGTAAACCAACATTTCCTGGACAACGCAGATGAATGTGATCTGACTGTTTCATAGCGCAGAAAATTGTCCAAAAAACGATTGGTAACTTATATATTGCCCCCAGTATGTTTAAAAAATTAGTGATATTAAAATCAGGAATTTGTTTAAAATCAATACTTTTAAGACTGTAAAAATCATCAATTTCTGTTATATTCTTTTTTTGCGATAATGGAGCAACGATAACTAATTCGTCGACATATTGTAGCCAAATGTTCATTTCGCGCACATAAGGAGAATATCCAAAATATTTGTCATCTTCTTTTTTATGCACAACATGTGTTATAATTGTAAATTTCATTAATAGTATTCTAAAATTTTTAAAATGCCGTTATTTTTTCAAATCATAAAACTCTTTTAATAAATCTTTAGAGCTTCTCTTTACAATATCTTTCTTAAATGTAAAAGCATACCCTTTTGGCATAGAAACACTTCTTCTGTTTAGAATTCCTTGTTTTTTGTCTAAATATTTCATCCATCCAAAAAGTAATCTTGTAACAAATAACCAAGCACTTCTAACAATCTTTTTTGAACTAAGGTTTACAAAATAATTGGAAATTGTAACGGCGACATTAGAAGCACTACCTTCTGTTAACTCTGCTTTTACAACTTCACATTCAGGAAAAAGGCTTCTCATTCCTGTAAAGGTAAATCTAAAAAAATCGTATGGTTCTGCATGATAAGGAAAGCTCTGAGGCGCTTCAATTTGAAGTAATCCGCCCGTTTTAGTTACTCTTTGTAACTCAGAGCAGAACTTCCAAGGATTGATCGTGTGTTCTATAACTTGTGCTGCCAAAACTGCATCAAAAGAATTATTGCCGAAAGGAATAAAATGACCGTCAAAAATAAAATCAGGATTAAATTGATTATGAACATCTGATGTAAACACTTCATGATTATGAAAGATCTTTTTATAGTAATTCACTTTTTCTCCTGCACCTAATATTAGTATCTTACCTCCTTCATCAATTAATTGTCCAAACACTTCATATCTCTTTTCTAAATTAAAATCTGTACAAAGAGATGGAAGCAATTTTCTTCTAATATAATTTTTAAATCTAGAAGTATCTAATTGAGAACGATCCTGAGTGGTAGCTTTTGAATTAACAATATCCTGTGTACTAAAAATAGAGTCTGCACCAAATAAAATTGGAATTCCATTATGAATCGGCAGTTTCGAATCATCCTCAAAAACATAAAAATTAGTATTTACTTCTTTTAATTTAGAGTGAGAATCAGGATGTATAATATTTTCAAACATTAGTTATTTTATTTTCTTATTAAAACTTGAAACCAGCCTACCACTCTTCCTAGTGATTCAGTAAAAGCTTCCTTTCTCTTTTTACTCGTAAAGACATTACAAAATCTTAGGAATATCAAAAGTAAAGTTATTAAATGCCATTTTAACCGATCTATTACTACTGGTTGTGCGTTTTTTACGTGCCAAACATACCAACCATTTTTCACTACCATTTTTCCATAACTATATTTATTTGGTCTTCCTGAAAGGGCATGAAAATGATTTAACTTGACATTTGTATTAATTACATTTTTCCCAAATTGCAAGGCTCTTAAACTAAAATCTGCATCTTCGTACAAACTATAGCCGTCAAAGAACTTAGAAAATTTAATTTTTTCAACTATTTCTTTTCTAAAAGACATCGACATGCCAATAAGCAAATCTACATTATAAGTTTTTCCTGTTTGAGGAAATGCTGGTGGTTTAGCATGAGAGTAAAGTGGCATTCTTCCAGGTTCTAGATTAGATCCCAAACCTAGATAATTTCTCACTAGATTTCTTAAGCTTTCACGATAAAAGTATTCTTCAAACAAATAAAATTTCTTTTTGTTATAATATTTGTTCTTGTCTTGAAGCTTCCATTTATTTTCGTTAATCGCAACACCTCCAACACCAACAACATTGCTATCAGCTTGAAATGATTTTATAATTTCTTCAAAATATTTTTGTTCTAAAACAGTATCATCATCTAAAAAACAAACAATTTCTGAACTTGAATCTAATTTCGATATTCCGAAATTTCGTTGCCTGGTCAAACCACGATTTTCCTCTGAGACTAAAAAATAATTTAGATTTTGAAAATGTTTTTGCTTTAAGACATTTTCTGTTTCCAAATCTTTCGATCCATCAATTATTAAAATCTCGTTTGGATATAAACTTTGTTGTTGAACCGATTCCAGTAATGCTAGTAACGATTCTGGTCGCATATAGGTACATATAACTAATGAAAAAATCATGTTTTATTTATATCTAATTCCTAGATTATTTAATTTTTTTGCATAAAAAAGTGATTTCTTGAATTGCAGATTTTTATATGGAAGCCGTAAAAATCGATATAAAAAGCCTTTTTTTGAACCTTTGAAAAGATAAAGAAAAAAGTGTTTATGTTTATATTCGACTACTTGTTGCGTTTCAAAATGCTTAACAATTCCATACATAACGGTAGGACTTGGCACGGGACGAATAAACTTTACAGGATTATCTAATTCCCACGGTTGCGTTTTTCTTTTCTTACCTATAATTTTAGCTTGATTGCCCCAAAATCGATAACCTCCTACTGGTGGTTTTAAGTGCAGGTTAGCTGAGAAAGGGTTATGAATAACAATTTGCCCTAACTTGAATAATGATAACCCAAAATCGCTGTCTTCTCCATAACCTCCATCAAAATTAATATCATTACCTATTAATTTTTTAACATATTCTGATTTAGCACAAGAATTTGCATTGCTAAAATTACCACTGGCTCCAACTTTCCATCTACTTTTATCTACTTTTTTCAGTTTTTTCTTTAGATCTGTCAAATTTTGTTGCTGATTATCTGCAAGTATATCTAAGCCATTGCATGCACCCGCTTTATAAGTCTGCAGAATTTTTATATGATTTTCTATAAAATTTGGAAATACTCGAATATCATCATCTCCAAACACAATATAATCACCTGTACACAATTCAATAGCCTCATTTCTGGCTCTGCAGCTTCCTTTAGTTTCCTGCCATTTAACAATTAGTTCAAAAGGAAAATCTTGCTTTTGATATAACTTTTCATCTCTTGCATTTGCTGGAGTTGCATCAACAATAACAACTTGAGAAAGTGGATAAGTCTGGACTGCTAAATCTTGTAATAATTTTAAAGTAAACTCCTGACGCATCATCGTAGGAATAATATAACTTACTGTTGGTTGTCCCTCGATTGGTAATAACGTACGAGGTTTAATCAAAGGCTTTTTAGCTGATAAATTGAAATTTTTCTTTGCATAAAATAGAGCATTCCATTCTTTCCATTTCCAAAATCCTTTTCTGTATAACATAAAAACAGAATGATCCATTTTGAAATTCTTCCTGAAGAAAACGTATCTATCTTTTGCTGATATATTAATTTCTTCTTTTTGATTAATATCAAAAAGCCCTTTTATATATAGAGGTACCGCAGCTGAATTTCGTAACGCATTATATCCAAAATCTAATGCTTGCAATTGAATATTTTGATATTCAGAATCAAAACCTTGTAGCTGTTCCCAAACAGATTTACGAACCGCAAATTGATTTGGATTGACTCTCCAGCTTACACATTCATCAAGATTATCAAAATCATTAATAAAAATAAAAAAAATGGCAGTCTGATACACTAATTCTGGAAAAGCATTTTTATATCCCTGCTCAAATGAACTGTGCCAAATATCTCCCGCTCCTAAAATCAAGGCATCTAATTTTTCAAAATTAGGCTTGCCGTTGTAAAGTATAATTTCTCCGGTACTTGCAATAAACTCCTTTAGTATCATTTTTAATATGAATTATACTTTCACTTTTTTATAAAACTCTATATTTCTCTTTGCCAAAACATTAATATCAAAAGCTTCTTCAACTTTTTTTCTTGCTGCTTTTCCTGTTTCAAAACAAAGTTCCTTGTTGTTTAAAAACTCCATTATTCTTTGAGCATACAAATCATGATCTTTTGGATAAACCAAAAAGCCATTTTCTCCTTCACTAATCATTTCAGAAGCCCAGCCAATGTTTGATGCGACAATTGCCTTTTCCATTGCCATCGCTTCTAACCAAGAAACTGGAAAAGCCTCAGCAAAAGATGGAAAAACACATATTTTTGATTCTTGAATTTTTTGCTTTATTTCATGATATGGGACACTTCCAAGATATTCGACATTTTTTAATGCTTGTTCAGAAAAAAGTTTTTGCATCATTTGCCATGTTGATGCATTTCCAGATATAATATCTGGAACATCATTACCTACTAAAATCAACTTTGCATCTGGTTTTTTTTTGATAACCTTATTAAAAATCAAAGGCAATTCTAAAAGTCCTTTTTTCCGAATAAGGCTTCCAAAGTATAGAATATTTTCGCATTTATCATTATACTTGCTATTCCGAAACAATTGAAAATCAATAGGATTTGGAATAATTTCAAATTTTTTATTGAAACCAAAAATAGAATTTGTTACATCAGCTGTAAACTGACTCACAGATAGTAAGGCGTCTGCATTTTTCAAAGCCCTTTTTTCATGAAACTTATTTATCCATTTTACAGGACGATTATCTAAATGACAAAAATAAGTATCAGAACCATTTAACCTAATTATTAATGGACATTTATTAGGCTTAATAAAAGAGGTAATTCCTGTCCAATCAGGCGCTTCAACTATATCAATTTCTTTATTAAGATATAATGTATTAATTATTCTTTCAAGCTTTTTTCTGGTAAACCACCAAGATAATCCTTTTACTTTAATGTTTTTAATCTGCTGAATTAAAATGCCATTATCATCAAAAAAATTATCTTCTTTTTGACCATAAACAAGAACTCGTACTGAAACTCCTTGAGCTAAAAGACCAATTGCTAAATTTTTGATACTTGTGCCAATGCCCCCTGAATTACCAGTTTGGGCATGTGGATATTCTGGCGTCAAAAAAGCTATCTTCATGTTTTTATTTTTGGAAAAAATCTTTTAAAATTCTGGCTGTAAATAATTTTGCTCCAGTATCTGTCATATGCCCACAGGATGAAAAATATTTATCCTCAACAACAACATTTTCGTAATTATGAATTTCCGGATATGCTTTTTTTACCTTTTCAAAATAATCCATCCCTGCAACGTTTTCGCACATTGGAGTCATGACAGCAATAAAATTAATGTGATTTGCTTTGCAAATGTTTTTTATTTCTTCGTAATACTTATTCTGAGGAAGTAGATTTAAATTAATTATATTATTTTTCATATTACCATTTTTATTTTTTTGCAAAGGGTAATATCCTAAATTATCTAGTTTATTAGTTTTTTTATGAATTACTGTGAAAAACGTCTCTCGAACACCAATTTTTGTTTCATATTTAATATATCGATAAAATGGAATATAATATAATTGATTGAAATTTTCTTGTCCTGAAAAATGCTCTTTAATGATATTCGAGTTATGAATATAAGGCAGAAAAAGAGCTGAAATACCATCAGCCATATGCTCGCTAGCCAAATTTAAATCGGCCTCAAGAATTACATTTTTAATTGTATATTTTCTTTCAATCATTAATTTCAACATTAATGACGCCTCAAATAAATGTCCACCACTCATTCCGTAATTGAAAGTTTTTAATCCTTTATCTTCAAACATTTGTGATACAAAATGATTGTTTGCTCTTGAAGAACCTAAAATAACAACATCATACTTTTGTGCATTTGAATTAAAAACAGTTTCAATTTTCCCTCTATTTTTAGATTGGAGAAAGATATACGTATAAAGTCCATCTAATGCTACAGAAATGAGAATAACTAAAGCTGAAATTTTTGCTATATAAATTAAAAAATTCTTCATTAAAACTGAAAATATATAAATTCTTTGTAATCTGAAAAGGTTCCGAAAGCCATTATTGCTATTATTGCTAAAGCGATCTTCAATAAACTTCTTTTCCCTGAAAGAGGTTCTTCCTTATTTCGATTATTCCATTCGATGAGTAAAAACAAACCAATCAATCCCAATAGTTCATAACTGTATCGTTCGTTTTCTAAATATTGAAAGCTAAGATCTCTATTTGAAAAAATTCGTTTTATATACAAAACGGCATCAGTTATTGTTTTAGCTCTAAAAAATATCCAAGCCGCACAAGTCAGTAAAAAAGTATATAAAATACTCATTACAACTTTGACAGAATCAAAATCAAATTTTAATTCAATAGCATCCATGTTATTTCGGTTGCTGTTGGATAAAAGCAAAGGCAGAAAATAAACTGCATTTATGAATCCCCAAACTACATACGTCCAATTTGCTCCATGCCAAAATCCACTTACAAGGAAAATGATAAATGTATTTCTGATTTTCATCCAAAGTCCGCCTTTGCTTCCGCCCAGTGGAATATATAAATAATCGCGAAACCAAGACGAAAGTGAAATGTGCCAGCGACGCCAAAACTCGGCAATATCTCTCGAAAAATAAGGATAATTGAAATTTCGCAATAAATCTAAACCAAAGAGTTTTGAAACTCCTAAAGCGATATCGGAGTAACCTGAAAAATCTCCATAAATCTGAAATGCAAAATAAACAGCACCTAGAATTAATGAAAATGAATTCATCGACGTATAATTATCAAAAATAGCGTTTGCATAAGTTGCGCAAGTATCAGCAATAACTACTTTTTTCACCAAACCCCAAATAATTTGATAAACACCTTCTTTTGCAGTTTGAAAATTGAATTCTCTCTTTACTTTTAGTTGAGGCAACAAATGTGTAGCTCTTTCAATTGGACCAGCTACTAAAAGAGGAAAATAACTGACAAACAAAGAATAATCGACAAAATTATATTCGGCTTTAATTCTTTTGTAATAAATATCTATAACATATGAAAGTCCGTGAAAAGTATAGAATGAAATTCCAACTGGCAGAATAACTTTTAATAAAATTGGACTTGCCTTAAACCCAACTATACTTAATAGATCTGAAAATGAAGCCGCAAAAAAGTTATAGTATTTAAAAATTCCTAAAAATCCGAGATTTACTATGATACTTAGCCAAAACCAAAATTTACGGCTGTTTTCAGATTTCCCTTTTTCGATTTGGATTCCTGTATAGTAATCAAGAAATGTTGAGAAAACAAGCAAAAACAAAAATCTCCAATCCCAGCAGGAATAAAAATAATAACTGGCTATAATTAATAAAGCATTTTGTGTGCTTTTGGTTTTATTAAAGACAAACCAATACAAGAAAAAAACGATTGGCAGGAAAATAGCAAATGCTAATGAGTTAAAAAACATTTATGTATTTGTAAAATTGTAAACTTATCTATTTGTAAAGCAGTTCAAAATGGTCTTTTACCATTTTCGGCAAAGAAAAGGAATTGCAAATTAATTCCCTCGTATTAATCGATATCTTTTTGTTTCCTAAATAAATATCTTCAAGAATTTGAGCCAAGGCCTTTGTATCTTTTGCTTCAAACATATATCCGTTTTTGGCATTCTTTATAACCTCTGCATTTCCTCCAACATTAGTAGTTATTACAGGAACATTCGCTGCCAAGCTTTCTAAGATTGATAAACTGAAACATTCCATGTGCGTAGGTTGCACCATATAATCATAATGAAAAAAAATCTCATTCAAATTGGGTTTGCTCCCTTTAAAATCAAAGCAATTTTGAAGTGAATGTTGTTCAATTTTTTCTAACAGTTCATTCTTATAAGGACCATCTCCATAAATATCAATCTTAATTTCTTCTTTTATTTTATCTGGAAGAAACGAAACAGATTCGATTAAATCTTGTATTCCTTTTGATTCTCTAATGTGTGAGGCTACTAAAAAAGTTGGTTTAAAAGCATTTCTATTCTCTCGAACTACAATTTTATCTATAATTACTCCATTATAAATTGTTTTAGTTTTAGATTTTAAATGTGAGCCAAAATCTTTTAAAATTTCATTTACAGTATAATCAGAAACACCGACAAAGAGATTTATATATTTTGAAAAAAGTGATCCCTTTAGTTTTTTATTTATTCTTTTCTTTAATGCATATCCATTTAAAGGCCTAGGATTATGATCAACAGTAATAATTTCTGCTTCTGAAAATTGCTTTACTTTTTTAAAAAATGGCGTACACAACTCAACAAAATGAGTAATAACATAGGTGTACTTAGGTTTGTTTTGTTCGAGAAAAGTTAGAAAATTGTTTTCTACATTCGGTCCCGAGGCATAAATATTCAACTCTGAATAATTCCCGTGGTTTGACCTATTGGGGAAAAACCAATCAATTTCAATATTATTTTCTTTACATTTTTTATCAAAGCTCCAAAAAAAATGATCCATTCCTCCAACTCGTTCTGGAAGAAGTACATAATTACAGATAATTGCTATTTTCTTACTCATTGAATTTTGCTAGAGTTGAAGCAATTCTTTTGCTTGTTCCTTGAAGACTTTGTCCGATTTGCAAATTAATCATTTCAATTCTTTCCTGTTTTCTTTCCTCAGGATTATTCAAAGCCTTATTAATTTGATCAACAAGTTTCCTTTTATCTTTGGCAATTGTAACAGCATTTCCGTCAATTACTTTTTTATAATGATCATAATTTAAAAATCGCTGATCATTATATAAACCATTTTCAAGATTTCCAAAAACAGTATTAATTACAGGTTTATCAAAAAGCATGAAATCCAAACTCATCGTAGAACACATATTAATGCTAAGATCTGAATTTTCTAACAGTGCTCTCAAATCCATGATATCTTCTTGGCTTGGAATTCTCTGAGACCAGCTTTCTTGATGATTTTCTCTTGTTAAAACCCATTTTGGTACATTCCAAATAATTTCTGGAAATTCGTCACGTAGTATTTTAAACCTGCTGTCATCCTCTGCAGGAGAAGTTCTGACCAAAAGCTGCACATCAAATTTAATTTCATTATTTCGAATAGCCTCAGCAATAGTTCTAATCACTATAGGATCATTTGGTCCAATAGAAACATCGGCACAACTATAACAAATTATTTTTTTACTCTTATCTAACCCAAATTTACTTAAGAAACTTTCTTTTGAAGATTTATATTCATCTAAAACATAAGGCTCAAATTGTGGCGTCCCAACAATTTGTACATCTTGTTCTTTTGTATTTGAATAAAAATAAAGCAACTCTTCTTTCATTAATTTACTCCAAACCAAAAACTTGTCAAAAGTACCCAGCATTCTTCCTTTTGAAGCTAAATTATCCCAACTAAAAATAAAAGTACTCGTTGGAATTTTTGATTTAATCGCAGCATATAAAAAAGGAGCCAAATACGGAGGTCGTTGATGGGTAAAAAATAATTGCGAAGGAGTGTCTGTTTTTAATAATTCAATATATTCTTTTGTAATTCTATTTTTGGAAAAAGATAAAAACTGAAGCTTTTCGGCAAATAACATACTTGAATTACCATTAATGTATTTTGTAAAAAGATATATTCCCTTTATTAATAAAGATCGAAGAGAATTGTTTTTAGGATAACCCGAAACGAGATTATCATTCATTCCATAAAATTTTTTATTTTTTTGCAAATGAGCAATTTCTTTCCATTTTCTAAAGGCCCAAGTTGCTTTTCCTTCTTTAAAAACAGCAAGTTCCTTAATTTCAAGTTTTGGATTATTTAAATCTGGATAACAACTTTCAGACAAGCCAGAATAGATAATAATTTTATCAAACTGACTTACTGCTTCTGCAAGAAAATCACTCATGACAAAATTTCTAAATCCGACACCATCGGTTATTACGATTCCTAATTTTTTCATTTTATTTTCTACTATATAATCTCGTTTCGATATAAATCTATTTATCAAATTTTGAAAATCTTATTATTAGAATTTACTTCCTACTTTATCCATTATCTTTAATGCTTGCTTTTGGATCGCGACACTAAGCGGATAATTATCAAAATAAGCATTTCCTCCTTTAAAAGAAATCAATTCTTTTTCTGAAGATAAATTGTTTCCTTTTGCTAATTCAAATGATTTTATCTGATTGCATAGAAAAGGAAACAATTGATATTCATTTAAAATTAATTGTCTTGCTTTTGAAATTGCATCCAAATTTTCCTCCCATTTATTAGACTTCGTAATTTCTTTTAAAAATAATTTAATATGCTTGTCATTAGGATCTATTTGAATGTAAGAATTTGCAGGGAAAAAATTTTCTATTTTATTGCATCCAAAGTACAAAGGCATTGTATAACTTAAAAAACAATCTGCTATTTTTTCAGTCCAATAAAAATCGTTTTGAAAATTTTCATAAGCAATTGCATATTTGGATTTACTTAAAACATCCCATTTATCTTGAATTGGCTGAATTCCTCTCCCGTATAAATGCACAAAAGGCTCTAATTTAATTTCATCCAAAAATTTCATTCGGGCTTTATGTCCTTTCGATGTTCTTTGATTACTTGTAATCCAGGCTATACTATTTTCTTTGCATAAGGTTTCGACATTTAGTTCGCTTAAAAAATCGAAATCTTTGTTAATATGCCATGGTAATGCGCCATGGGAGAGAATATTATTTTTTTTAATATCCAATTGATTGAAAATCCACTTTACATTTTTATTAGCATATTGCCTGTATTTGGAAAATTCATTTGGCGGTTCTAAACAAAGATGTAAAATATTATTTTTATTAACCTTAATAGTGAAATCTTCTTTTGGATAATCAAGAATTACTAGATAATCGCATTCATCAATTTTCTCTTCTGTAAAAATAATATCACCCCATTTCATAGAACAATTTGGTGTCTGTCTTTTATAGTCTGGGGCATTAAAATATCGTTCTATTTTTACTAACATTTAATATTCTTAAAATCTTACTGATGGTTAAAGGTCAAGGTATTCTATTTTCGAAAACATTCAAAATTTTCAAGTCTGAAATCACTATTATCCGTCTTTACTTTTTATAAATCTATTTGTTATAATTTATAAGCTTTTTGATTCTTTTTTTTAATGACTTTTTATTTTTTTTATAAATGTATTTTACTCTTTGAACTGCATTATATAAAAAACCATAAATTTTTAATTTTAAATATTTATTAGGCAAATCATATTTAGTATCATCATGTGAAATCCATCGATTTGGAAAATAATCAGATTCATCATATTTTTTTGAATATTCATTGTCAAATATTTGAACTGGCCGAATTATTTTTGTTTCTTTTTTTTCGCCTAACCAAGCCAGCCACCAAGAAAAAGTCGAATTACTTATTACATAATTATCCAATTTAGAACCTAAACAAAGCTGTTCTAGCGGATTCAAATTTTCAAGAAAAAAAACATTAGGAAGAAACGAAAAATGCTTTTTACAGTAACTTATATTATCACTTGTAAAAACAATATTGTATTCTTCTAAATTTTCAAAATGATAAATCAACGCTGTCAAATAAAAATGATAAGACAATTGAAAATAATTGGGATTATTTACAAAATCTCCTCTTCTGACACTAACTAAAATGGTCTTTTTGGAAAATAAAAATTTATACTTTTCGATTAAATCATTTTCAAATTGACTGTTAAATTGAAATGCTTCCTTTATTTTAGATTCTACAAAATATTTTTCACTTTGCAACCACCCAAATAAATCATAATTCCCATCAATTAATTCCCATTCATAGTAATTAAACTTATATTCTTTTACTTGAATCCAATCTTCAATATCGGAACAAGCATTAAAATTAAATTTAAAATATTCTGAGAATTGCCATTTTGGAAAACAATATTCATGATTATTGTTTTCTGCAATTCCAATAGTTGATGCAATTTGGAACAATTGATTCCCTAAATTTCCTTTTTTACCAAGATTAGAAAACGTAATCATTCTTATTTAAACTGATTGTTTCTTAATTTATTAGACGGTTCATTATTATCTCCTTTATAAATAAATATCATATTGTGATAAAAGTGCATCGAAATTATATGCTTATCATAATACGACTTTTTGTAACCTGGCAATAAAAACTCTTCGTTATTTAAGCAATCTATCAACGATTTAAAATAATGATAAATTGTTCCTTTTGTATTAAAATCTTCAGAATTCCCTCCATATTCTTCCCAATAAGAAGTCTGGGTGTCTTCAATTACATAAATTCCTCCTTTTTTTAATTTAGGAAATAGAAATTCAAATGATTTAATTACATGCTCATTAATATGGCTTCCGTCATCAATTATTAAATCAAACTCACCTACTTGCTCACAAATTGCGCCTAATACTTTTTCATCGACTTGACTTCCTTTAAAAATCTGAATTCGGCTTTCCTGCAGAAATGATTTATCAAAAATGTCTAATGAAAATATTTTAGCAAAAGGAAAAAAAGACTTCCACATTCGAAGTGATTCTCCTCCTAAAATAGGGTTTTCATAACCTCCTACTCCAATTTCAAAAAACTTGATTTTTTTAAATTTATATGGCCTAAAATGTTTTTGATAATGCTGTGTATAAAAATGATATCTGTTTTTATCTGTTTTATGAATAGTCGCTAATTTGTCTAAATCAAACATATAGAAAAAAGCTTTTATACTTCTCCATTTAAATCTGATTTTTAAACGAGTTTCATAAGTTGTATATTTTTTGAACAAATTTTTCATAAGTAGTTTTTGTTGAAATCAAATTCCTAGATCTCTAAATTGTTTTTGATGATTTAACTTCCATATCGCCTCTTTTTGAAGACATTTTAAAAACAAGTCATTACTGTTCCCTTCGCCAAAATCATCTTGAATAATTTGTACTTTATGAGAATCAATTATGGAAAGTGATCGATCAATTCCCTTTTCAGAATAATCTGTGTTTATAATATCAGCATGAAGTGCTCTATTTTGCTGACGCGTTCCGATATTGATAATCGGAATTCCATAATAAGGAGCTTCTCTTATTCCAGCACTACTGTTTCCAATAATAAACTGGCTATTTTTTAATAAAGTCAGAAAATATTCAAACCTAAGAGAAGGAAAAATTCTAAATCTTGAGTTCCCTTTTAATTTCTCATAAGCTTCAATAATATATTGGCTTCCTAGATCATTATTTGGAAAAATAACAATGTAATTATGATTGTCTCGCAATAGTGAAGAAACGAAAGCCTCAGCAAATTGCTTCATATTTTTAATTTCAGTTGTAACAGGATGAAACATAACAATTGCATACTTTTCAAAATCTATTTTGTAATACGATTTTGCCGTAGCCAAGTCTGGCAATTGATCAGAAAACATAATATCAATATCAGGCGATCCAATTTCAAAAACAGATTCTTTTATTTCACCCATTTGAATAAGCCTTTTTGCTGCCAGTTTATTTGACACAAAATGTATATGGCTCAATTTACTCACACTATGACGAATTAGCTCATCAACAGTTCCCGAAATTTCGCCTCCCTCAATATGTGATACTAAAATGTTATTTAAAGAACCTACAATTGCTCCTGCTAACGTTTCAACTCGGTCGCCATGCACTACAATCATATCGGGATTTATCTCTTTACAATAATTTGATAATCCTTCAATGGTTTTAGCCAAAGTCAAATCCATTGTTGTTTCGTGCGTATGATTTTTAAACGTAATTACATTTTTAAAATTACAACGCTCAATTTCTATTAAAGTATATCCATAGATTTCCTGCAGATGCATTCCGGTTACAAATACAAAAACTTCAAATTCTGGCTGACTTTCCAAAATTGAAATTAATGATTTTATTTTTCCAAAATCAGCCCGTGTTCCGGTTAGGAAAAGAATTTTTTTTGTTGAATTACTCAAAATCTGAAAAGTCTAATTGCTCATCATTTTCAATATTTCTTGTGGCAGTTTTGCCTAAAATATCTTCAAATTTTTCGGCAAGAATTTTACCCGTCCCTGGGCGTTTAACCCAGATGTTTTCTTTTGTAAAAACCTCGCCTTTTTTAATTGAAGCAATGCTACAAACGGTAGCAAAAGCAAAATCAATTGTTACTTGTTCTTCTAAGGCTGGCTTTTTAGTTCCGCCACGCATTAAGGCAATTTCAGCACTTGAAATAATTAATTCCTGACATGCCTTTTCGTCCATACTGCAAACGATATCTGGACCTGTTCGTTGCATATGATCTGTAAAATGTCTTTCTAAAATACTTGCCCCAAGAGCCACAGCACCTAGACAAGCATTATTATTTAAAGTATGATCACTTAATCCGAAAACTTTATCAGGAAAAGCTTCGTGCAATTCAGTCATCGCGCCATAACGCACCAAATGTATTGGAGTAGGATATAAATTTGTAGTATGCAAAAGTGCTACTGGAATATTATGTTTGTCAAAAACAGCAACTGCTTTTTGAACACTTTCGATTGTATTCATTCCTGTACTTAAAATAACAGGTTTTCCAAAAGAAGCGATGTGTTCTAATAAAGGATAATTATTACATTCACCTGAGCCAATTTTATAAGCTGGAATATCAAATTTCTTTAGTCTTTCAGCAGCTGCACGTGAAAACGGTGTCGAAATAAAAATCATGCCTTGACTTTCGACATAATTTTTAAGGTCTAATTCCTCAGTTTCATTTAAGGAACAGCGCTCCATAATTTCATATATAGAAACATCTGCATTTCCTGGAATCACTTTTTTGGCTGCGCCAGACATTTCGTCTTCCACAATATGCGTTTGGTGTTTGACAACCTCAACGCCTGCTCTTTTTGCAGCATCAACCATTTCTTTAGCTACTTTTAAAGAGCCTTCGTGATTAATTCCTATTTCGGCAATAACTAAGGGCGGAAAATCTGGTCCAATTTTTCGACCTGCAATTTCTATATATGGGTTCATAAAGTAGGTTATGAATTAGGGTTTTATATGTTTTTGGAATAAATATTCAGCATACTCAAAATCTTCTTGAGTATCGATATCTACGCTGGCAAAAATATGATTAATCTCGAATGGAAAAGCATTTTCTGAAATAATTATATCATCAAAAATCAATTTGGATTTAGTGATATAAAGCAATCCGTTTTCATAAAATATTGGCTCTAAATCTTGGCTTCTTTGTCCAACTTTATAATTAAATGGAATAAATTTATTCTTTTCTATTTTTCCAAATTTTTGATGGTTCTGTGAAACTGTAAATAAACTTTCACAATTTTGAGATTTAAACAAATTAAATGCTTCTTTAAGCAAATCTTCCTGTCTTAAAGGATTTGTGGGTTGCAGTAAAATTACATTTTCAACCTCATCTTCAATTTGTTCCAAAACATTCTTCAACGCAGAAATTGTCGGTTCTAAATCTCCAGAAATGCTCTCGGGTCTGTTTATGACTTTTGCTCCAAATTCTATCGCAATTTTTTTAATCTCTTCATCATCGGTAGAAACATAAATTTCATCAATTATATCGCTATTTGCTTTAGCATATAAAATACTATGTGCAACAATTGGAATTCCTGCCAATGGAAGAATATTTTTAAAAGGGAGTCGTTTTGAACCACCTCGAGCTGGTATAATTGCAATCGTTTTCATATCAAAATTTTAAACTTGATAAATTTCTCATTTTTATGATCAAAGATTTTTTTTAATTCCTAATTTGAAATCAATCCAATTTTAACTAATCTAAGTCTTGTATTCTTTTTAAATCTTCTAAATCTATTTTTAAGTGGAAACAATTTATCTTTATAAATTTTAACTGGTTGTGATCCATAATTTTTATTCTCAAATTCTTCAAATACTCTATCTATTCTAGCTGTATGCCTACCTCGCAAATCTCCATATTCGCGTGAAAACCAAGTGTGATATACCAACGGCTGATGATTTAAATCATAAACTACATTTGTTATTTGGTCATCAGAAAAAGGCAAATCAACATCTAAGAACAACATCTTTTTATTTTTCCTTTTTAACCAAAGATAAAAACAATAATAAGGTTCGCTCATACTCATTTTGTCATAAGGGTACTTCAAATTAGACAAATCATCATCGAATTCATTTTCTATAATGTAATGGTTTTTAAGCATTTCTTTTTCATCCCATATTTTTTTCAACTCTTTAAAATTAATGATTGAAAAAAAAGGATTCATTACATAAGGATTGCCCGAACGCTCGGGTAAAGCACCGCCATCTCTCACTCCTGATATTATATAATCATTAGTTTTCATATAATCTATCAATGGATAAATCAAATCTGGCTTTACAAATAGCGCGTCCTCATCCATCAAAACTAGCCAATCAATATCTTTCTTCTTGAACACCTTCATCATGAATTTGATGCTGAAAATCCCAAACATCCCATTTCTTCCATCAAAAACATATGATTCAATATTCGAAGGATATAACGAGGAACTTTTTGCGTATAATTTAAAATTATTAACTGTAGATAATATTGCTACTTTAGAACTCTTCATTGTCTTATTTTTTTTTTATATACTCTTGTATAAAATTATTTTATTTTAGGTTGCCAGTATATTTTTGTTTCATTAATTTTTTGATATTCCCTATATTCCTTCATCGATAAACGATTCGCATTTTTAACAATTCTAGGAATTGAAAACAGCACATCAAACATTGCTAATAAAATTGCCTTTAATGCTTTAAAGTCTCCTTTAAAAACTTTCAATTTAAGTTGCATCCAAACTGAAAAAGCTAATTTTCTTGGAATTAATTGAATTGGAAAAAACAAAAAATACAAATACCAGCCCGAGCGCAAAGAACGTCGCAATCGAATACCATAATCAGCATTTTTCTTTCTTGATTTTACATCAACCCTGTGATTTACTAAAATTTCAGGCAAATAATGGATTTCCCATTTCTTTTTAAACAATTGAAATGCTGCGAAATCTTCTTCCCCATAAAAAACAAACCACTCAGGGTAATCAGCAACATCAATCCAAGCATTCATATTCCAAATATGGCCACAACCAACAAAACTTCTCGAACGTTCAGGTTTTTCATTTGCAAATATTTCATTTGGCGGGTTTAAACCCCAAAATATTCTACAAGTTATAACACCACATTTTTGATTAGAAACAAAATAATTTTCTATATTTTCAAGCACATTCTCAGATAAAAAATGAGCATCATCATCTAATGAAATTGCGTATTTTGCTTTAGTGAGATTTAACATCTGATTACGGCAATAAATCAATCCTTTAGAAACCTCATTTCTTAATAAAATAATGTTAGGAAAATTTTCTGCAATAAATACACTTGTTTCATCAGTAGAACCATCATCAAAAACAATACATTCTAAATCATTTCTAACAAAAAAATACTGAATTTTATCTAAAGTAAATTTTAGATCCGAAAGTCTATTTTTGGTAGTAATTTGTAAAGAAAAAACTATTTTACTATTTGTCATAAAAAAAAGAAAATAGTTTTTTCAAGAGCTTTTTTTTCAAACCATATACCTTATTATCTAATTTTGAATTAAACAAATCATCTGATGATATGGGAACATTAAATTTGCTTTTCGAAGTTAGAGTATTTTCTATATTTTTTTGCTGTATATCAATCATCCAATCTTCGACTTTATTGCCAATATGAAATGCATAATTATTAAAAGTTGCTAGACGAAGCTTTCCAGATTTATCAATAGGGACATCTACATAATTATGCTCTGAATTTCCTCCGACAAGAGTCAAGGAAGGATTTGACGGAGAAGTTGTAAATAAAATATCACGATCTATAGTCAACACCTGATGCGCACTACCAATTATAGCCTTAATTTTATTATGCTCAACTACTGGCCATTTTAAGTTTTTATCAGTATCTAAATCCCAATTGATGCTTGATAAAAATTTATTGAAATTTTTAAAATTTTCTGGTATTTCAATAAATTTTACTTTTATTTTCTTTAAAATAATATATTTTAACACAGAACTTGTTCCAGCATATAAGCCTGTTCTAACAGGTATAGGAGATACTGAACCAACGTTTGGAAATACAGAAAAAATTTCCTCTACTTTCTCCTGCCATCCATTGCTGAACAAAATATCCGCATCTGTAAGGGTAATAAGTTTTTCTCTCGCCCCTCTAGCAGCTCCTATTTGTGCATCAATTTTTCCGATATTTAAATTATGTGAAATAAGTGTATCTATCTTTTTTTCTTTAAAATATTGCCCTAAAAGATCTGACACTTTTTCATATGAACCATTATTAATTACTGTAATTGCAACATGAGAATTTACAGTCGCTATTAAAGAATCTAAGCTTAACTTAAAAACACTTAATGAATCTTTGTAGAATCCTTCTTCATTAGGAATATATACCACAATAACAATTCTGTGATTGGTGTTTAATATCACTTTTCTTTCCTCCTTTTGAGGATTCATTCCTATTCTCATAATTTATTATTATTTTTTTAACCCAAGAGATACTTATATCTAACAGCTGATAAACTCTTTTATGTTTTAAAACCAATTATATTTAAGCTTTCAAGACTTGGTCTAATTGCTTTTTAAAATTATTGTCTGAAAAATAGTCTCCAAAAGGCTGAAATTTTTCATTCGAAATCATTCGATTATCAATTAATAATTTTAGTTTTTCTTTGATTTCTTTGACATCGTGCATATTTGCAATACATCTTTCATCGGTAATAATATCTTTTAATTCACTTTTTTCTGGTGATATAGATAAAAGAGGTTTTTCGTATGCCGCTAAAAAAGGGGCCTTACCAACTAAAATATTACAATACAAAGGCCCGTTTTCTAAAATTATCACAATATCGCTCTCGTAAATTTGTTCGTGAGATGAATTTGAAAAATTAAACATATCTAGAATTTTAATATTAGATATATTTTTAAATTGATCGTTCAACTTTTTTACTCCGTCGCCTTTGATCCTTAAAACAAATTCAGTCTGTTCTTTATATTTAGGATTTTCATTAATTAAATTCTCATAAGCTAATAACAAATTTTCCACATTTCGGCCAAACATCAATGCTCCATGATAAGAAATTGCTACTTTTTTAGTTTTTTTTCGCGATTGAGTAATGTCCGATAAATCAAAAACTGAAGCATCAAATTGATGCGCCAAGGTATAAAATTTCTTTTTCGAAGCGTACAAATGTTGTAGATCATGCGACATATACTGGGCAGAACTTGAGCAAGTTTTTGCTTCTGAAACTACTTCCATCATTCGTTTAAGTCTGAACAATTCTAAATTTGAAAAATCAGTTTTCGATCCAACATACCAAGATAAAGGATAAGGATCATGAAAAATTATATTTGCTTTTTGCAAAATTGGCAAATTATGTGTGGCCAATATCATTTCGTGATCTATTCCTGCACTTCTTATAAAAATATGATCATAAGCAGTATAATCAATTTCAGCAATTATCTTTGCATATTGCTTTTGAACATAACGTTCATTTAATGACACGTGAAACAATCTCCAATAAAAACGATTTATTAAAATAGTATTAAATGGAATTTTTGTATTTACAATATACTTTTCTATTTTATCAACTGGCAATAAATGCAATTGATCATCAGTATCAGTGTGAATAATGTAAACTACATCTATAATAGCTGTTGGGTAGATTCTTCGCAACTTGGCTATAAAAGAACGCGAAACGATCCCTTCACTAGTTCCCACAATTCTTAAATCCTGCGCTATTACCAAAAATTTCATACTATGCTTTTTTTTATTTTCAAACTTAAAACTAAAAACCGTTTATATCTAAAAAACTTAAAATATAATAAAAAAAGCTGAAGCCAATGCTTAGTATTCCTTTTGTTATTTAAGAGAGTCTTTTCTATATTATCAAAAAGTAAATTTATCTCCGATGAAGAAAATTGAGTACTATAATTATATAATAAATAATAATAAAACTGAAAAGTTGCGCAATTTTTAATTACATCATCATCTTTTTTACTTGTAATATTTAGACCGCTTAATCTAAAATAAACTAATGCATCATTAATAGTAAAAATCTGTCTCCATTTTGAGAACTCTAAAACTGCCAGTAAATCACTATGCCACGCTAAAGGAAAATCTTTAAATTGTATACTTTCAACCAATTCCTTTTTAAAAATATATTCACTCAAAGAGCTTCTGGTTCCTCCTTTAAATTTTCTTATTAAAAAATCCGCAGCTTTTTCTGCTTTAGGGTGCTGATGCACTTTTGAAATTGGCAAACCATTTTCATCAATAACTTGAGTCGAAAATCGCACTACAGAAGTATCAGTATATTGTATTTCTGATAAATTATTATAAAATGAATCAACACAATTGCTTTCTAAAACATCATCATCTCCTAGGATCATTACCCATTCCTCTTCATTACAAAGATTCAGACATCTATTCCATTGTTGTACTAAAGATTTACCTCCTAAATTTTGTTCGAATCGTTGATAAATAAAATCGAACTCATTTTTATATTTTTCTATTATTTTTTTTGGATCATTAGGACTTGCATCATCTCCAATATAAACTTTAAATTGCTTACTGGTTTGATTAGCTAAAGATTGTAAGGTAGCTTCAAAGAAATTGATTTTATAATAAGGGATGACTATAGCCAGCATAGATTGAGCTAAATTGTTATTTAGATTTCAATTTCAAAATAAAAGGGAAAATTTTTCTCGATAAGGGCAATAGACCAAAAATTTTTAAGCCTTTCTTTACAAATAATCCAGTTTGATAAGTATTCGATTCTTTATAATCCTTGATTCTTTTTTTAGATTGTGAACTAGACTTAAAATACCTTTTAATTAATACTAATGTTAATTGTTGGAATTCATTCTCAGTTAAAAAATTTCTAAAATAGTCGTATGCTTTCAAGTTATCATCAAGAGTATCTTTCATTGTTCTGCTGTATAAATTCATCCGATAAAAAGAAAGCGATTCATCAATAAATTTTATCTTCGGATTTTCTTTAAACACATTCACCCAGAAAACCCAATCTTCCTGTGCGGTCATATGCTCTGGAAAACGAATATTTTCCAGAAGTTTTTTTTCTATCAAAGCAGTCTGTATTGGAATTGAAAAACTTTCATTCCATTCATAAATTAGATTATCATAGGTAAATAAAGATTCTTTTAATTTACAAAATGCAGCTATAGGCTTTTGAACATTGTTAGTAAACATTTTAAAGTTCGTAAAAACAATTTCTAAATTATTATTCAGAATAGCATTCAATGATAATTCTAATTTATTATTAGATATCAAGTCATCTGAATCAAGAAATTGTATGTAGTCGCCTTTTGCATTTTGTAACCCCAAATTTCGTGCACTACTTACACCTCCATTTTTTTTAAAAAAATATTTGAATCGACTATCTTTTTGAACCCATTTTTGTGCTATTTCTGCAGAAAGATCGGTACTTTCGTCATTTATAACAAGACATTCCCAATTTTCATACGTTTGTATAAAAACTGAGTTTAATGTCTCATCTAAAAACATTGCCTGATTATAACAGGGAATAATTACAGAAATTAATTTATCTTTAGTCATAGAATATTATCTAATTTTTGATTTTCTTTTTACTTCTGTGAATTAGAATTCTTCTTATCAACTTAGATAAGTGAATTAGGCTAAAATTCTTGAAATAAAATTTCAGTAAAAATAAATATTCCTTAAAACTAATTTTTCTATATTTTTTTATTTCAATTTCAAAAATCAACAATAAATGCAACGTTTGATTTTTAGTGAATAAAACTAATTTTTCAGTTATCAAATCAGTCATAAATAGAACTGAAGCCTTATTTTTTAAAATTTTATTGTCTCTTTTGCCCGAAATACTGACATTTGATTCTCGTATAAATACAAGACTTTCATTAATAGTAAAAATTAGCTTCTGTTCACAAAAATCAATCCAGGCCATATCGTCGCTGTGCCAAGCTAGCGGATACGTCCGAAATTTATATTTAGTATAAATTTTCTTTGAAAATAAATACTCAGACAAAGAACTCCGTGTTAGAAAATTAGCTTTTCTACAAAAAGAATCAGAAGCCGTTTCCCATTTGGGATGCAAAAAAGATTCTGATACAGTTCCGCTTTTTTCATTTATTATTTTAGTTGCAAATCTGACAACATTAGATTTATCATCAAATTCTATTTTCTTTTTATAGAATTCTTCAACAACATTCTTACCTAAAACATCATCATCTCCCAAAATCATAATCCATTCTTCATTTTCAGTTAAATCGATACACCGTTCCCATTGTCGAGTAAGGGAAATACTTCCTAAATTTGATTGAAATCGAAAATAATCAAGATTAAATCTGCCCTTATATTTTTCTATTAATTGTTTCGGATTGTCTGGACTTGCATCATCGCCAATATAAACTTTAAATCTCTTATCTGTCTGATTAGCTAATGATTTTAAGGTCTCTTCGAAAAAAAGAAGATTAAAATATGGGATGACTATTGCAAGCATCTAATTTAGCGATTGAAAATTTGGAGAATAGCCTGAAAAAAAATCTTTTAACTTTAAAAATTTTTTCTCCACTAAATTCCATGATAAGTAACCAAATAATAATGAGGCTAAAACTGACCAAAACATAAGGTGCAACGTATCGAACTTGAAGAAATACATCAATGTTTGCTGAATTGGGAAACTATAAATATAAACACCATATGAAAAATCACCAATTTTATGCATTTCATTAAAAGGTCTAAATGATTGGATTCCCAATAAAATAACAGTGAATGTCAAAAATATATATTTCACATTATTATAAAAGCCAAAATAAAAAGATGTGATCAGCGCTAAAACTGAAAAACCCATCAGAAGCGGTTTTCTATTTATCTTTTCAATTTTAACTACTGCTAATAACGCACCACCCATAAAAAATGTCCCGAATTCTAATAAGTAAAAACTAGATAACCCATAAAAATTAAATGGTTCAAAGAGTTTTAATGAAAAAACTTCTATAACAAACATTATTAAAAATGCACCCAAAATTAGACCTTGTTTTGCTTTCTTGTTTTTCATAAAAAACAAGAAAGCAAGTAAGATATAAAATGTAAATTCATAACAAATAGTCCATAAAGACCCATTAATGGCACTTGGATAAGGATTATTTTCAAAAACTCCTTTTATGTCATACTTTAAATTGTAAAGAGATAAATTTCTTATCATGTACCAGTAAACACTTTTGTTTTGTAAATAATACATTGAACCCTCATATACAAAAGGAGCAAGAATCAATGTTAATAATAAAACTACAAAAAGGGCAGGAAATAATCGCAATACCCTTTTCCAAAAATAGATGGTAAGTGTTTTACTTCGATCTAAACTTTGAAAAATCAAGTAACCACTTATTATAAAAAATCCGTTTACGCCTAAACTGGAAAATTCGGTTTGATCATTAGTAAAATGACCTAACCAATTTTCTGAAATATTGGACCCTGACAATGGATAAGAATGAGCAATTACAACAAATAGAGCAAAAATTAAACGCAAAAAGTCAAAATTATTCTTCATAAAGTAATCTGCTATTTAAAAAAATCGAGTTTAAAAAATGCTTTTAAAAAAACTTTAAGAGCTATTCGTTTATTAGAAATATTTTTAAAACTCTCTTTTTTTAATAATTTGATTTCTTGCTCTAATGCGATAAAAGATCCTTTTTGCACAACAAAAAAATCGGCGTGTTTAATACTTAAATATTCAAACAATTCTTTTCTTTCGCTATTTTTTAAATCTTTCTGTCTTGAATTTGTTTTTATTCTATAGTAAAAGCCCACATCTTCAAGTTTAAAAACTTCTCCGGAATTCTTTAACAATGCAATCCAAAACTCCCAATCTTCGAGACCTGTAACCATCTTTTCATCATAACCGCCAATAAGTTCCCAATCTGATTTTTTGTATAAAGCAGAACAAAAAATCAGATTATCAGAAGAAAGTTCTTGAAGTGTAAAATTTGGTAAATTCCACGAGCCAACTTCATCTCCAAATTTTTCGGCTCTACAATACACCAGTTTTAATGAATTATTTTCCTCAAAAGCAATAACTGCTTTTTCAATATAATTCATTCCTATTTTATCATCGGCGTCTAGAGGTAAAATAAACACTCCCTGTGCAACACCTATACCAACATTTCGCGCACTACTTACGCCACCATTTTCTTTTTCAATATATTTAAAACGAAGATCCTTTGCCTGCCATTTTTTTGCTATTATGCCTACATCATCAGGACTTCCATCATTAACAATAATACATTCCCAATCTATATAAGTTTGCTGTAAAACTGACTGAAGGCATTCATCCAGATATTGTGCCTGGTTATAACATGGCACGATAATCGAAATTAATGTGTTTTTCATTTTTAAAATTTATTCAGCAATCCTAATTTTATTAATAATTGAATTTTTTTTGACTTCTTTAAATTCGAAATTAGCTGCTTTTGCTTATTGGACTCATCCAAATCATTTAAGAAAGCTGAAAATTCAGATTCTAAAACCAATTGTTTTTCATCAAAAATTATTTTTTGGTTTTTGGGATCTGAGCTCAAACCATCTAAATAAAACGTTGATAGAGTTTGATCAATTCTAATATAAGAGCTGTTAAACTTGCAAATACTTTGTATAAAAAATTTCCAATCAGAAACAATTTTCAAATTCTCATCGAATAAACCAACTTTATGGAATAAAATCTTTTTTATAAAAGTTGCAGGATGTGGCAGCGTATCTTTTGCTAAATAAGAAAAAAACAAATTATCAGTATAGGTACGTATCCAAGATGCAGTTTGATCTACTATGTTTAGATTAAAATAAATTAGATCTTTTTCGACTAAAAACTTATTACACTTTTGCAAAACATCGTTGTTATAAAAATGATCTCCACTATTCAAAAATAATAGATACTCACCTTTTGCTTTTATAACGCCTTTGTTCATAGCGTTATAAACGCCAGTATCTTTTTCGTTGATCCAATAATCAATTTTATCACTTTTCGATTCTATATATGCCACACTTCCATCTGTCGAACCTCCGTCAATAATAATGTATTCAAACTCTTGCCAAGTTTGGTTTATGATACTTTCTACTGTTCTTTTTAATCCGTCAAGATTGTTAAAGTTGATGGTTATAATAGATAATTTTGACATTCTTTTTTAATCTTTTAAAAAATTTTATCATTTGTTCCCCAACAAAATCGTACGCTTTTGATTTCTGAAAATGCGCTATCTATTTGATTTAATGCGTTTTTTATATTAAATTTAGAATTATACAAACGAGATTCTCCATTTTGTTTATCCTCAATCATTTTAATTATCATTTCTGCCATTTCTTTTGGTTTTAATGGGTCAAAATAATAAGCATAATCAACCAATTGCTCTTTATGTCCCTCTAAATTTGAACAAGCTACAAAACATCCTAATTCTGCTGCTTCCAGTAATGGCATATTTGTTGGGCCTAAAAAAGTAGGCATTACCAACCCTTGAGAATTTATATAAATCCATTTTAATTCTTCAATTTTAACAAATCCTAAATCTAAAACTTCATTGGATAATTTTAGTTCTTCAATCAATTTTAAAATATAATCTTTATTGCCTTTATCTGAACCACTAAAAATAAGCTTCAAATTTGGAAAGTTTGACAAAACAATCTTAAATGCTAATAATAAGTTGTAATGATTTTTATGGCTCCAAAACTGAGCAGGATAATGAATAAAAAATAAATCATTACTTAATTTGTCCGGTTTTGAAGCAATAATTTTTTCATTGATTATTTCAGATGGAAAAATTGGAACGACTTTAATTCTTTTTTCATTTAAATTCAAATATTTTATCGCTTCTTGTTTTCCATGTTCAGATTCTGAAAACACCATTAAAGCTTTCTGCAGAAAGATATCATGATGCTGTTTCCTTGATTCGTAAACTTTATTCATGCTGACCTCAGGAAAAGCATACATAGACAGGTGACCAATGTCCCATAATGTATAGATGTATGGAAAATTATCAATTAAACAACCCGGTATAGGATAATATATCAAATCAACGACCTTATACATTTCATCCTTAATCAACTCATTGATCCTCTCTTTTTCTTTAGAATAATCAACTGTTATAGTTTGCAGTCTAAATTTATCGGCTACTTTTTTTAATATCCTGTTGCGCAATGGCAAAACCGGAGGGATAAAATCGAGTGTTTGTATTTCGTAACTTTTATCCTTTTTATCCCAGAGACTGGAAAATTTTTTAGAAATAAAAATAATTTCAGCATCTGCAAAAGCATAATCATATATTGCATTAATTAGTTGAGAATAATAACCAAATCCACCCCCTTTTTCTGGTTGATAGTCTTCATTAACCCAAATTCCAACTCGTAATTTTCTCATCTTAAAAGCAATTCACAAACTGTTGCTATTTCTTCATTAGACAGCCCCAAACCACTTGGAATATAAAATCCATTTCGAGCTAATTTTTCTGCCACAGGATAGGATTCGCTTTTAAACAACCCCATTTTTTTAAAAATTGGCTGCTCGTGCATGCACCAAAAAAATGGTCTTGTTCCTATTTGTGCATTATTTAGTTTTTTGACCAGATCTTCTTGTTGTTTTTCACTATCAGCTAACAGTCCAAAAACCCAATAAATATTTTCTGCATAATCTGTCTTTTTTAAAGGAAATTGAAACCCAGTAAGCCCTTTTAGTCCTTCATTATATAAACTACCAATTTCTCGTTTCCTTTGAATATGATAATCTATTTTTTCTAATTGGGCAACACCTAAAGCGGCTTGCAGATTTGTCATTCTATAATTCCAACCTATCTCATTATGCACAAAACGCCTTCCTTTTGTTTCAAAAGCTAAATTTCTCAGTTTTTTACATTGTTCAGCAATATCTTCATCGTTACAGACAATCATTCCTCCTTCTCCTGTTGTAATGTGTTTATTGGGATAAAAACTAAAAATACTTATATCTCCAAAACTGCCACACATTTTGCCTTTATAGGTTTGCCCGTGCATTTCGGCTGCGTCTTCAATCAGTTTTAAATTGTATTTTTCACATAATGCCAAAACGGGATCCATATCAACTGGCAATCCATAAATATGAACGACAAGTATTGCCTTGGTTTTAGAAGTAATTTTCGCTTCAATTTGACTTACATCCATATTCCATGTAATTGGATCACTATCGACTAAAACTGGTGTGGCTCCAGTTGTAACAACAGATTGCGCTGGAGAAATAATCGTAAAAGTTGGCATTATAACCTCATCATCTTTACCTATACCTAATGCTTTTACAGCTATATCTAAAGCTGCTGAACCATTTGAAACAGCCATTGCGTGTTTTCTATTTACATATTGAGCAAACTCTGTTTCAAATCTTGTAACAAAAGCACCTTCTGAAGATATCCAACCGGATTCAATACATTCAGTTACATATTTCAACTCATTCCCAGACAATAAGGGCGTATTTACTGGTATCATTTTATTTTTTTCTTAAAATTAAACAAACTCCCCACGTATTTTCTGAAGGCTCGTTTTTAGTTAAAAATTCTTCTGATTTAAGAATCTCAAAACCAGCAATTTTTGCTAGTAAATCCAATTCTGGTATAGAAAAATGACGCATTGGGTGTAGTTCTTTCAAAACTTCCGTTTGAGATGTCTTTTTATCCTGAATATGGACTTCGAAATTCACATCAACAATATTGGTTAGTGTATGAACAGTAGATTCTGCAATTCGCACGACCGAAATAGATTCATCTTCTAATCTTTTAATTCTAGTTTCAGGTTTTAAACTATAGACAGCGGGTGTGTACCAAAAATCGAACAGAAATATTCCGTGTGGTTTTAAATGCTTATGGACCAATCTCAGACAATTAATTAAGGAATCATTATGAGTTAAATAACTGATTACATGAAAGAGAGAAATTACTGCATCAAATTCTTGATTCACCTCAAAATCAGTTATATCAGCTTGAATTGGTTTAAAATTAAGAATTTTCTTTTGCAATGATTCCTGCACCATACTTTGACTTCGCTCTATCCCAGTTATATTGAATCCGTTTTGAGATAAAAAATAAGCATGTGATCCGCTACCTGAACCCAATTCTAATATATTTTTTGCAGAAGAATCAAATTCTTTTAAAACCTGTATTATATAGTCTACTTCCTCTTTATAATTTTTGTCTTTATAAAGCAAGTCGTAATATTTACTATAATTCTGAAAATTTGCCATTTTTATCTTATTTTCAAATTAGAATCGTCCACTGGAGTAAATCTCACTTTATCCCTATCACCACAATAAGGGCCTTGTTTAACTTCAATCAATTCAGATTCTTCTAGCATTTTGAATCCATGTCCACCATCAGAAAGCAAGATTACATCTCCTTTTTCTAAAACAGCACTTTGTACGTAGTTTTGCTCATTGTCATAAAAATCAACTCGAATTTTCCCACTTCTCACCAATAGGACCTCTTGTGTCAAATGCACTTTACGAGGCACTAAATTATGACGGTGAGGCTCTATAACATAACCTTCGGGTCTGCTCATGTATCCTAACTGTTGCGAATCATTATCATTAGTAAAAAACTCAATGCCTTCTTTTTTAAAATCCGATCGGATTATAATAGCAAGTAAAAGATTATTATGTTGAATATTTTCTATCATTTTATAATTTTTTCCCATATAACAAAAATAATTGGCGGTATAAATAATTTAATTATTCTTTTTATTTTTTTGATCACTAATTCTTTTTTTTCTTTACCGTGATAATTTCCTTTTCCAGAATAACCTAATTTAAATGCTGTAATTACTTTATTAATTTCTTCTACTTCAATTGTGTAAAAATTAGAAGATGAAAAATTCATCGGAGGAGTGATATTCACATTTGCATGAGTTGCTTCATTAGACTCTTTATGATTAGTCATTGAAAGGTTTGGATAAAGTGTCAACCAGCCTTTTAAAACACAAACTGCTTGCCAGCGTATTGCCCATGAATCAACTTTTCCTTGTTTTTGCAAATTTAACATATTCATAAAATCATAAGCACCATAAGCATTAAAGACATCCCTTTTAGCTTCATCTTCTTCTAATTGTTTTATCAAATCATCAACATTTGGATTAAAACATTGCCATCTGTCTTTCCAAGTTGCCCAACCCCAGCAATCCGGCAATGGTACAAAAAAATAATTAGGGTATTTTTTTCCACATGCAAAAAAATTGCAAGCTCCTATTTGACCAACTTTCAAATTCTTCTCATACCTATCTAATGAATCATTCATGTATGCCAAAAAAACAGGAGATATAACTAAATCATCCTCCAAAACAATAACCTTTCCATGATTATTTAAAACTTCGGTAACCCCTTCAATTATAGAATTGGCTAGGCCTTTATTTTCTGGTTGAATTTTAATTATTACTTTCTTAAATCTATTTTCTGCAACAACTAATGCCCTAACAGCCTCAATTTTCAAAAAATCTTCATCAACTGCACTTGTTTTAGCGCCATCACAAAAAACATACAGAATACTATGCTTAGCTTCTCCATTTTGAGCAAGAGAATTCAATACTTGCTGGGTATGGAAAGGACGATTATAGGTAAAAAGAACTATGGGGGCATAATTATTCATTCTTTTTATATATTGAGGTATTAAATGTTCTGCACACTAAGGAATAATCATATTGTTTTAAATATAAGCTTATTTCTCCCTCATTTAAGATATTTTCAATTGAAGTTCTTAATTCCTCTATTAAAATATAATTAGGTTTATATTTAGACCAATCATTTGATTGTAAAACTTCCAAATCAAGTCCTTCTACATCAATACTTAAAAAATCAATTTTTTGGAAATTTTCGATATATTCATCTAAAATTTTAGCTAAGGGAAAAGTTTTAATTTTCCTTTCTTCAGTAATATAAAATTGGCCATTATTAATACCGTTCTTTAAATTAGCCTCAACCGTATTAAAAGTATTTAAAGCTGGCTCATTAAAAATATAATAAGTTAACATCTCTTCTTCTTTAGAAATCCCAATTTCTAGGTTAATATCCCTTGGTCTAACTTTATTAAATTCTTGCATTATCCCGGGCATTGGATCAATATTAATACCTTTCCACCCTTTTAAGTAAAATAAATAAGTGTTTGAGAATCTTTGTGGATGATGTGCACCAATATCCAAATAAAAACCATCTTTTTTTTCTTCAAAGATTCTACTTAAAAGTATATCTTCTCCTTCTTGGGAATAAGCCTTATTGAAAAACTCTTCTTTTAAAGAAGGTTTCTTTACTAAAATAATTTTTTTTACAATTCTTTTGATGATTCCCATGTGCCTTTGATTAAAAACGGGGTATTTATTTCACTAATTTTTCCTGTTGAATAAAAATTTCCTTTTTCAACATCAATTATTGCTAATGGTTCCTTTAACCAGTCTGATTCAACACCATCCACTTCAATTCTCCCTTTAATAATAATTCTCCCATCATTAAAAGGAAATTGTTTTATTTGACAACGAATACTTAACAATTCAGTTTCTTCTCCACTAAAAGTAATATCCTGAAAATCACTATACAAATAAGTTAATACATCTTCATATTGATTATGCAACGAAAAACCAAGATTAATTTTTTTTGACTTTTTTTTGACTTTTATTATAAAAACAAAATTAACAGAATCTCCTGTAAGTATTTTATCTATAGGATTTCCAGCTAAATCTTCTATAAAAAATTCATGAAATCTAACATTTCCATTACCGCTTCTATTTTGAATCTCAAATAACTTTGTTGAATCATATCCTTCATAATTAATCAAATACGCATTTAAAGCTGCATCAATATCACCCTGAAAAACTAACCTTCCATTCTCCATAACTATTCCTTTTGTGCACAACTGCTTCACCGCTGCCATATTATGACTAACAAACAATACAGTGCGTCCTTGACCTTTAGAAATGTCCTTCATTTTACCAATTGCTTTTTTCTGAAACTCAGCATCACCAACAGCTAAAACCTCATCTACGACTAAAATTTCAGGCTCCAAAAATGCTGCCACAGCAAAGGCCAAACGAACTGTCATCCCTGAACTATATCTTTTAACTGGAGTATCGATATAACGTTCACAACCTGAAAATTCAATAATTTCATCAAGTTTCGAAGCAATTTCTTTTTTAGTCATTCCAAGAATGGCGCCATTCAAAAAGATATTTTCTCTTCCTGTCATTTCGCCATGAAAACCAGTCCCTACTTCTAAAAGTGATGCAATACGTCCACGAGATTTTATACTACCAGTCGTGGGAGCTGTAACTTTAGATAAAATTTTTAACAGTGTTGATTTTCCTGCACCATTTTTACCAATGATTCCTAAAACTTCACCACGCTCAACTTCAAAGTTTATATCCTGCAAAGCCCAAACATACTCTGAAGTGCCTTTAGAGGAACGATCATTTACATCTCCGATCTTTAAATAGGGATTTTCCTTGCCACGAATTTCATGCCACCAACGGTTTAAATCATGCCGAATAGTTCCCGTGCCTACTTGTCCTAAACGATATTGTTTAGAAATATTTTCAGCTTTTAAAATTATATCTTTTTCCAATTTTGAAGTTTAATTAAAGAAGTATTTTCGAAGACTAAATGTTTAGACTGTATCGATAAAAGTTTTTTCTGTCTTATTGAAAGCTAAAACTCCCATAAAAAAAACGCAACAAGTGAAAACAAAAGTATAAAGTATTCCTAAGGGCGAAATCTTACCAACATTTAAAAGCATATAACGAGAGGTTTCGATTATATAAGCTAATGGATTATACGCTACAAGCCAGCCAAATTTTGGTATTTTTTGTTTAATCAATTCCATTGGATACATAACCGCAGAAAGATACATTAGTAATTGAACACCAAAACCCACCAAATTACTAAAATCTCGATATTTTGTCACTACAGAGGAAATAAGCATTCCTAATCCTAGTCCTAAAACCCCCATTAATACTACTAAAAGAGGAAAAAAAACAACTGCTGCGTTAATACCAATAACTGCACCTTGCCAAAAAAAATAAATATAAAACACGATAAAAATTAGAAACTGAATTCCAAATTTTATCAAATTAGAAATAACAACCGATAATGGCGTTATAATCCTAGGGAAATATACTTTCCCAAAAATCCCTGCATTACCGGCAAACGTGTTTGATGTCCCATTTAAACATGACGTAAAATAATTCCAGACAGTAATTCCAGCTAGATTGAATAAAAATGGCGGAACTGTTCCTGTATTAATCCCCGCTACGTTATTGAAGATTATTGTAAAAGTTATAGAAGTAAATAAAGGCTGAATTAAATACCAAAGTGGCCCTAAGACAGTTTGTTTGTATACCGTAATTATATCACGTTTAACAAAAAGAAACAATAAGTCTCTATATTGCCAGACTTCTTTAAGGTTTAAAGAAAAGAACTTATTTTTAGGTGTTATTTCAAACAACCATTCATTAGGATTTGGGGAATCACTCATTTTGCTTATATGTTCTGTTTATTAATTGAATTAAAGTGCCCAAATCCTATCTTTTAACAGGATTTTTACCCTTTAACAAAATTTCTTAAAATAGAAAGAGGCGTTTATAAAAAACACCTCTTTTAACTATAAATTTTCTTCAAATGTAAAATTATTTATCCAAAACTTCAAAAGCAGAATTCATACTTTTAAACTCGGGAACAATTTTTTTCATTTTTGCCACGATGTCATCATTATCATAGAAATCAGCAATACCAATCAGTTCATCAATATCGGTATGCAGGCTTTCATATTCATCCTGAATTTCTTGAGCAATCATTATCTTATTATGATATGTTGGTAACGTTTTAGAAGTATCATTTAATAATTCTTCATAAAGTTTTTCTCCTGGG
This sequence comes from Flavobacterium sp. LHD-80, assembly GCF_030929605.1. GTDB lineage: Bacteria > Bacteroidota > Bacteroidia > Flavobacteriales > Flavobacteriaceae > Flavobacterium. Next base: position 156,616 of record NZ_JAVFVS010000011.1, on the reverse strand, counting down.
CGCAAACCAACAATCTTTATCTTTATTTCTTTATCTGGAATAAAACCCGCTAATTTGATCATTTTTTTAGCCAAATCAATAATACGAACAGGTTTGCCCATGTCAAAAATATAAATTTCACCCCCATTACCCATTGCTCCAGCTTCAAGAACCAATTGGCAAGCTTCGGGAATAGTCATAAAATAACGAATAATATCTTGATGCGTTATAGTGACTGGACCTCCTTCTGCAATTTGTTTCGTAAATAAAGGAACAACTGATCCATTTGATCCTAAAACATTTCCAAAACGTGTTGTGATGAACTTTGTGCTACTATCAATATTTTCTCTTTGATTCTTTAAAAACAAAGATTGTACGTATTTTTCTGCAATTCGCTTACTCGCTCCCATGACATTACTAGGATTAACAGCCTTGTCTGTTGAAACCATAACAAATTTCTTGACATGGTACTTACATGACAAATCTGCTAAATTTTTTGTTCCTTTAATATTTGTCAAAATAGCCTGTGATGGGTTTTCTTCCATTAATGGAACATGTTTATAAGCTGCTGCGTGAAAAACGACATGCGGATTATAATTTTTGAAGACTTTCTCTAAAGCTTTTTTGCTTTTTACATCGGCAATTACAGCAACTATTTTAGTTTCTGCTTTAGTTGCGAAAGTTTCTAAACATAAATTATGTAGGGGAGTTTCAGCATGATCAAGAATGATTACAACTTTTGGGTTGAAGCCAAGAACTTGTCTAACGATCTCACTTCCTATAGAACCAGCTGCACCAGTAATTAAAATTGTCTTGTCTTTTAATTGCTTAGAAATTGACTTACTGTCCAACACAATAGGTTTTCTTTCTAATAAATCTTCAATCTGAATATTCTTAACTTTCTGAGAAATTTCTTTTTGATTTTCCCAATCCGAAATTAATGGAACCGTATAAACTCTATAATTGAATTCCAGACATTGATCTACAATAATTAATTGTTCATCTTTTGACAAACTTTTATCAGCAATAATCACTCCTTCTGCAGCAACAGAACGCATTAAAGCCGGTAATTTTTTTCTTAGAATCAAAATTGGCAAATCAAGCATTCTCTTGGATGCATTTTGATTGTTTTTGTCTACAAAACCAACAATTTTAAATCGAGAAGGCGTTTCAAATTTTAAGGCGTTGGCAACAGATATGGCATTGGCATCTGTTCCGTAAATTACAGTTCTAATCAGTTTTGTATTTGCCTTTTCTGAAAAATATAACTCAAAAGTTTGTTTAACAATTACACGATACAAAAAAAGTCCACAAAATGATAAAACCAAATTGATGAAAAGGGCAGTATTTAAAAATGCTTTATGCCCTGTATATAATTCAAAAACTAAATTGAAAAATAAAAAGAACACCAAGACTGACATTTGGGAGAACAACAGCTTTATTGCATCAATGTAAGAGGAATGCCTAATAATTCCTGAGTAAGTTCTGAACAGCCAGAAGAAAAATATATTAATTATTATTAAACTAGAAACAAAGTAAAAATCATGAGATGTAATAATGTAGCCCAACGCCGTTCCTTCAAACAGCATATAGGTAAACGTAAAAGAAAAAATCAAAACCATTACATCTATCGCAACAATAATCCATCTAGGTAGATAACTTAGATTATTGATATTAGCTTTCAGATTCCTTGGTGATAAAAAAGTATAAAGCAAGGACGACATTTTTGTTGATTTTTCGGTATCCAATTTGGTTTAGTTTAGTTTTGTAAACTTATAATATCTTACAAAAATACAAATTAAAGGCTTAAATCGTTATTTATAAAAGAAATTAAATTTATCCTCTTTTTTCTTTTACTTTTAAAAAATCTAACAAATATGTTCCGTATCCTGATTTAACTAAAGGTGTGGCTATTTTTTGAAGTTGATCGTCATTAATAAAACCTTGCCTCCAAGCAATCTCCTCAATACATCCTACTTTCAATCCTTGTCTTTCTTCCAAAACTTGAACAAATTGCCCAGCCTGCATTAAACTATTAAAAGTTCCTGTATCCAACCAAGCTGTTCCTCTGCTTAAAATACCAACTTTTAAAGCGTCTCTTTCTAAGTAAACTTTATTAACATCTGTAATTTCATATTCACCACGGGCGCTTGGTTCAATATTTTTTGCAATTTCCACTACAGAATTGTCATAAAAATACAATCCAGGAACTGCGTAACTTGATTTTGGTTCAAGTGGCTTTTCTTCTATAGAAACTGCTTTAAAATTTTCATCAAATTCAACAACTCCATACCTCTCCGGATCTGAAACATGATAAGCAAAAACAACCCCTCCTTTTGGTTTTGTATTTGATTTTAAAAGCTCTTGCATATTTGAACCGAAAAATATATTATCTCCCAGTATTAAAGCTACATCATCATTACCAATAAACTCTTCCCCAATTACGAAAGCTTGAGCTAAGCCATTAGGTATTAATTGTTCAGCATAACTAAACTTACAACCGATTGAATTTCCATTACCTAAAAGTTTTTTAAAATTAGGCAAATCATGAGGAGTTGAAATAATCAAAATCTCATTAATACCCGCCATCATCAAAGTCGATAATGGATAATAAATCATCGGTTTATCATATATGGGCATCATTTGCTTACTCATTGCTAATGTCAATGGGTGTAAACGGGTACCAGAACCTCCAGCTAATATTATTCCTTTCATAAAATTGATTTTAGATTTTTAGATTTTAGATTTTAGATTTCCCTTAAATTGAAACTATATACCTAAATCTTTTAAATCATTTCATATTTGCTCAAAACATTTTTTTTAAACTTTCCTTGTAATCTGGAATAGCTAAATTGTAAATCTCTTTAATTTTTTTCTTATCTAATAATGAAAATTTTGGGCGTTTAGCAGGAGTAAAATAAGATAATGATGGCACGCCTACTACATTACAATTGTACCCGCCTAATTCTTTAATGCTCAACGCAAAGTCGTACCAACTTATTTCACCTTCATTTGAATAATTATAAATTCCAGGAATCCAGTTTAGAGATTCAACGATATCAATCATTACTTTCGCCAAATCATTGGCATAAGTTGGTGAGCCAATTTGGTCGTTAACTACATTTATCGTTTCTCTTTCCTGCATTAATCGCTGCATAGTTTTAACGAAATTATTACCAAACTTACTATAAACCCATGAAGTCCTAATAATAATTGAATCTGGATTTTCTTTTAAACATGCAATCTCTCCAAACAATTTACTTTCTCCATATATATTTATTGGATTTGTTTTTGCCTCTTCATTTAAACCAATTGATGATGACCCATCAAAAACATAATCTGTTGAAATATGAATCAATTTAATTTTATTTTGAAAAGCATATTTTGCAATTAAATTTACCGCTGAATAATTTATTCTGAAGGCTAGATCAATTTCTTCTTCAGCTTTATCAACTGCAGTATATGCACCGCAATTAAAAATAATATCAGGATTAATTTCATTTAATTGAAAGTCCAAAAATTCCAAATCATCTAATGTTACTTTCTTTCTGTCGGCAAATATCCACTCAAATTGTGGATATGAAGATGACAAAACTGAAAGCTCAGATCCTAATTGACCTTTTGCACCAGTGACCAAAATCTTTTTCATTAAAACAAACTTTTGCAATTTTCAATATAGGGAAGAAATTGATCTTTTTCAGATATAATTGCGTCGTTGATATCTATTCCCCAGTTAATATTTAAAGAAGGATCATTATACTTTATTCCGCCTTCAGAAGCCTTGTTATAAAATTGGTCACATTTGTACATTACACAAGCCGTTTCGCTTATTACAGAAAAACCATGAGCAAAACCTTGCGGAATAAATAATTGTTTTTTATTCTCTTCAGATAATAGTATGCTGAATGCTTTTCCATAAGTAGCAGAATTTTTTCTCAAATCTACAGCTACATCAATAATCTCTCCCTGTAATACACTTAATAATTTAGTTTGCGCAAAAGGTGGATTTTGAAAATGCAATCCCCTTAAAGTATTTTTCTTTGAAAAAGACTGATTATCCTGAACGTATTCTATATCAATTCCAAAATCAGAAAATTTTTCTTTATTATATGATTCAAAAAAATAGCCTCTTTCATCTTTGATAATTTTGGGTTCGACTATTAATAAATCTTTAATATATGTTTCCTTAATTTTCATGTACACTAAAACTCTTTTTTATTTTTTAAAAAAATTAAAAATCACTTTTTTTATTCTATTCATTTCTTCGATTGTTAAATTTGATCCTGAAGGCAAACATAATCCCATTTCAAATAAGCTCTCAGCAACTTTTCCTCCATAGTAAGGATATTTTTCAAAAACTGGCTGTAAATGCATTGGCTTCCATAAAGGCCTACTTTCAATATTTTCTTGATCTAACGCAATTCTTAAATCTTCACTTCTTTTTCCGCTTTGTGGCAATATTAAGATTGCATTTAACCAATGAATAGATTCATAGTCCTGATTTAAAACTTGCAAAAGTTCTACATCTTCTATCTGATCAAAAATCTCTTTATAAAATTTATGATTTTCTTTTCTTCTAAGAATATTTTCATTTAGTACTTTTATTTGCCCCAACCCTACGCCTGCACAAATATTACTCATTCTGTAATTATATCCAATTTCACTGTGCTGATAATGTACTGCTGGGTCTTTAGCTTGAGTTGAGTAAAAAATAGCTTTCTTTTTTTGAGAAAGGTTTCTAGTAACTAAAGCTCCGCCACTTGAAGTAGTAATAATTTTATTTCCATTAAATGAAAATATACTTACATCACCAAAAGTACCACATTTTCTGTCTTTATATGTGCTCCCTAAGGCTTCAGCACTGTCCTCTATCACAGGAATAGAATATTTATATGCAACTGCATGAATTTCATCAACCTTATATGGAACACCATATAAATGAACCGCAATAATCGCTTTTGGCTTCTTTCCTTTTCTAATTCGATCTTTAATTGCAACTTCCAATTGCTCGGGACAAATATTCCAAGTATCCACCTCACTATCAACAAATACAGGAGTAGCATTTTGATATACAATAGGGTTTGCAGAAGCCGAGAATGTCAAACTTTGACAAATAACCTCATCGTTTTCATTAATGCCTAGTAAAATTAAAGCAAGGTGTATCGCTGAAGTTCCTGAGTTTAAAGCCGACACAAACGATTTTTCTCCTAAGTAATTTTCCAATACATTTTCGAACTCATCAACATTAGGACCTCCAGTAGTAATCCATTTTGTTGTTAAAGCCCTTGTAATGTATTCTTTTTCAAATCCACTTTCTTGACATACCGATAAATATATTCTCTCATTCATTAATACGCCAATAATCCGAAGGATAACGAACACTATCGTCACCTACATTATTCAAAGGTAATGTTGTAAACGATATCAATTTTGAATTTGATTCCAAAAATTCAATGGCATTAGCATAACCTTCTGGAATATGAAGTATATTGCTTTCCCCTGAAGTAAGTAATATGCTTTCTACCTGTAAGTCTTTCGAAGGAGATTCCCATTTGTCTATTTTTACAAAATGAACCCTAACTTTTCCATGGACACAATAAAAAAATTTATTATCTATTTTGTGCCCTTGCCAGCCTCTTAATGGATACTCATCTGAATTGCAAATTATATAAAATCGCTCAATAATATCAAACTTAAAATCATTAACAAACGAAATCTGCCCTCGTTGATCTGTATGAATTCCTCCCTTTATTAAATGAGGTAGTTTAATTTGTTTCAATATAATATAGTTTATTTAGAACAAATTTTATTTACATACTATTCTTAAAATATAGACTAAGCTAATATATTTTTAACTGCATCAACAATGTATTGCAGTTCTTCACTAGTCATATAAGGATATAAAGGCAAAGAAACATTTCCTGACCAAGTTAACTCGGCATTTGGATAATCTTCTTTAATCAAATTGTATCGTTCCTTATAATAGGTTAATTGATGAATCGGTTTGTAGTGTACAGAAGTACCAACTCCTTGCTCCGACATTTTTTCAATAAATTCATTTCTAGAGATTGAAGCTTTTTGGTTTAAAACGATTGGAAATAAATGCCAAGCATGATCTTCCAATTCACCATGACATATTGGCAAATCTATCATAGATAAATCTTTCAATTTTTCATAATAAAACTGTACTGCCTTTTGTCTCTCAGATCTAAACAATTCAGCTTTTTCTAACTGTCCTAATCCAATAGCAGCAGCTAAATCTGGCATATTATATTTGTATCCAGCATCAATAACATCATATTCCCAAGATGGAGTTTTTGATGTAAATCGATCCCATATATCTCTATTAATCCCATGCAAACGCATAGTTTTCACCCTCTTATACACACTTTCATCATTAGTGACTAGCATCCCTCCTTCTCCCGTTGTTATTGTTTTATTTGCATAAAAACTAAAACAAGTAATATCTCCAAAAGTGCCTACTAATTGCCCATCCTTTCGAGTTGGAAATGCATGAGCTGCATCTTCCATAATTTTTATTCCATGACGATTACAAATCTCAATTAATTCTTTGATTTGAGCAGCTTGACCACCATAATGAACAACAATTAACAACTTAATGTCTTTATGTTTTTCTATTGCTTTTTCTAAAATCTCTGGTGTAATCAAATTAGTACCATATTCTGTATCGATTGGAATTATCTCTGCGCCAATATACCTTACAACTTCTCCGGTTGCTGCAAATGTCATACTTGGTATAAGTACTTTATCTCCAGCTTTTATTCCTAATGCATCGATTCCGAGATGCAATGCGGCTGTACAAGAATTTACAGCACAAGCATATTTGGCTCCAATAAAATCAGCAAATTTTTTTTCAAACTCAAGTGTTTTTCCTGCCGTAGTTAACCAGCCAGAATCTAATACCTCATTTAAATATTTTCTTTCACTATCTCCTATGAAAATTTTAGAAAAAGGAATTTTAGTTATTGTACTCATTTTATGATTATTTCTTTGATTGTTGTTAAAATAATTTTCGCATCCATGAAAACAGAATGATTCTCGACATAGTCAATATACATTCTAAGTTTTTTAGGCAAAATTTCTTCTTTATATGTTAGTGTTGGATCCTGAGAATTAGCTAATATTTCTTCTTCATTCCTAAACATTATCGAAGCATTATCTGTTATTCCTGGACGTATTCTATGAACAATTTTCCATTGATCTGGATAAATTTGCGTCCATTGTTGCACTTCTGGTCTCGGCCCTACGATAGACATATCACCAACTAAAACATTTATTAATTGTGGTAATTCATCCATTTTAGTTTTACGTAATACACTTCCCAGAGGGGTAATACGTGAAGAATCTCCCGCATCAAAGCTACCACTTGTTTTTCCCGAAGCCACACTCATTGTTCTAAACTTAAAGAGCTTAAAGAGCTTACCATTTCTACCTACTCTAGACTGAACAAAAAAAACAGGACCAGGCATTTTAATTTTGATCAACAGTGCAATAAATATGAAAGGCATTATTAAAATAACTAGACCGATTAAAGAAAATAAAAAATCAATTATCCTTTTCATCTAACTTTTTTATCAATTTATACATATGCCTATTTGGGTAAGCTATGAAATCATAATATACTTCATAACCTGATTTGTTATAAAATTTTATAACATTATCATTATTATTATAATCAGTAGTCAAAGCAATTTTTGATGCTTGATGACATTTCGCTTTTTTCTCAAATTCATCTAATAGAACTTTTCCATAACCAGAACCTTTAAGATCTGGTAGAATAGCGATAGACAACAACTCTGCATATTGTTTGTCATCTTTTTTATCCGATTTTTTATTTATATTTTTAAATAGTCTAAAGATAACTTTTGGTCTATTTAATGAAACAAGTAAAAGACTTTTAAAAAAAAGAAAGCTATTTTGCAACAGTAGTGTTTTATGGTATCCAAGTGATTTACTTGTACCTGTAGCAAATCCGTATAACTTTTCTTCATTATCAAATAAACCGATTCCAATGCTCTTATTGTTATTAATAGAAGCTGCGTAATATGTTTCAAGAAAGTGTCTGCCTAAAGATGTTAAGAAAAAATCTTTGAAAGATTTTTCATGAACTTCTGCTACTTTTTTCACATCTGAGATTTTTAAATCTCTTATTTCCATGTCTTTTAGTTTAAAATATTAATTAACTTTCCAGTATTTCTGACAGTTAATCTTCTCATTCGTTTTATAAACTTAAAAAAGGTGTTTTACTATTAGCCAACTCGGATAATATAATTTCTTGCAACTCGAATTATACTATGAAATCTTTTCCACAAGCTTTCATTATTAGGATAATCTGCATAAGTTTTATTTGGTGATTTCATAATTACGTCAAACTCATCTTCAGTAAGACCTAACTTTTTAATTACATAATCTCTATCTTGATCTAACATTTCTTTAGGGGCTGGCGGTTTACTTATTTCTTCTAGAGCTTCATCTCTAGAAATTTGACCAGAACAAACCAATGCTGATAAATATGATTTTCTCAAATCGTAGCCAAATTTAACTGGTAAATAAAAAGCATGAAAAAATCTAGTAAATATAGACTCATAGTGCTTTCCTCCATAATCCTGCCATCCAAGTTCATCGATAAGTTTTTGTTTCGCTTCCGCTTTATTATACGGTATATAATTTAGAATAGGAACCCATCTAATTCCTCTAACCAACAAATAATCAACATAATCCAATGTTGACAAACTTGGATAAGTTTTCATCTTAACTTTTCCAAACTGTTTGTGAAGAGATTTTATTAATTTTGAATCTTTAGATCCATATAACCATGATTCTGGCATGATCGATTCTGTAACAACATTATTACCTGCTATGATATATGGAATTTTCATTTTAGCGGCAGTCTTAATTAAAAGTGCCCAGATTGCATGGTCAGTTGGGATTTCAATGTTAGAAATAGAAGATTTTATAAATGAAGTCTGAATATCTCTAAATTCTTTCCAGTCTAAAACATAAGTATCAAGATCAATATCCAAACGCTTAACAATTTGCTCAACATTTGCAACAGCTAATTCTGTATTCCATCCATTGTCAAGATGAATGGCAAAAGCTCGAAGACCATATTTCTTTTTTATAACATAAGCAACATAAGAACTATCTACACCACCACTTAATCCAATCAAACAATCATATCTTGAATTTTTTCCTTTACGCTTTATCTCTTCAATTAATTTCTCTAATTTCTCTTCACCTCCTTTATCAGTATGCACATCATTAACAAGTACATTATCATAATTATGGCAAAAATTACAAACTCCATCGTTATCGAATGTTATTTCTTTTGCCGTTTCATCCATTATACAACGGCTACAAACTTTTACTTTATTCATTTTTTTTGATTAATATGATTATTCTTTTAATTCTTGTTCAAGTTGATCTGCAGTGATGTAACTTATTAATACAGCTCTATGCACTCCTTGAAAAACAAACATTGATCCTGCTGCAACGGCAGAAGCACCTGCTTTTATAGCTTTAATAAAATCATTAATTGTACCAGCTCCCCCTGCAGAAACAACAGGTATATCGAGCATTGCAGTAACTTTTCCTACGAGATCCAAGTCATATCCTTGCATTGTTCCGTCTTTGTCTATATTATTAATTACTAATTCGCCAAAACCTATTTCTTGAATTAATTTAATACAGCTATCCAGACTTATATTTTGCTTCTTTTTTCCGCTATTTGAAAAAATTTTGTAATTACCCCAAATATCTTTTTTAACATCTATCGATGCAACAATACTTTGGCTGCCATAAATTTTTATAGCCTCTTCAATTAGTTCTTTGTTCTCAAAAATAACTGAATTCAAAATTACTTTCTCAACTCCTATATTAAATAATTGTTCGATATGTTCCATTTTTGAGATCCCACCTCCATATCCAACTGGCATAAATGCTTCGGAAACAATTTCTTTAATCTCCATAAAATTTGGAGATGTTCCATTTCTACTAGCACCAATATCCAACAATACTAACTCGTCAACTTCTTTTTTATTAAAAATTTTAACCGCATTTATTGGATCACCAATGTATCGGTCTTTCGAAAATTTCACTGTCTTAACCAGTCCTCCATCGTTTAACAATAGAATTGGTATTATTCTAGTCCTTAGCATTAATATTTTTCTAAAAAGTTCTTAAATAAAGTAACCCCAAAACGATGGCTTTTTTCTGGATGAAATTGTGCTCCTATCAAATTATCGACTTGAAAAGAAGAAACAAAATCAAATCCGTATGTTGTTTTTGTAAGTATATCGATTTCATTTTGACATTTTACAAAGTAGGAATGGACAAAATAAAACCTAGAATCATCATCTAAACCTTCCAAAATATCTGATGCTTTATTAACATGGATTTTATTCCATCCCATATGAGGAACTTTAAGTTTGGAATCTGTTCCAAAATCAAATTTTTTAACTTCTGCATTAATAAATGAAAGACCTGGCAAACTACCTTCTTCACTAGATTCACACATAATTTGCATTCCTAAACATATTCCTAAAAATGGTTTTTTCTTAACTAAAGCCATTTCTTTTAGGACATCCATTAGACCTAAATTTTCAATATTGGTCATTGCGCGATCAAAATGACCAACTCCGGGTAAAATAATTTTATCGGCATCAGATATAATATTCGGTTCAGAGCTTATTATAGCTTTTACGCCCAAATATTTTAACATGTTATCTATTGAACCAATATTTCCCATACCATAATCAATAATAACAACTTTTTGATTTTTATATTCCATTAAATGATTTTCTAAATTTGGCTAATCAATTCAACATAACGTTCCGTTAGTAACTTGTAATCGTAATTCTCAGAAGCATTTCTCGCATTTATACAAATTGCATTATATTCATTCCTATCCATTTTATAAAAAGACAAAATTGCATCTGCATATTCCTTAGAATTTTTAAATTCTTTGGCTATACCAATGTTAAACTTTTTAATAGGGCAATAATTCATTTCTACATTCGCACAAATAGGTTTTCCACTTGCCATGTATTGAAAAGATTTACTCTGACTACCGCCATAACGAAGAATTGAACTTGGTTTATAATTCAATATATTTAAAGAACTTTTACTCAAAATATAAGGCACATATTTAAGTTCTACCCATTTTTGCTTGAAAACAACATTTTCAATTTTGTTATCTTTACAATATTGTTCTAAGGTTGATCTATCTTCTCCATCTCCATAAATTAAAAATTTAATATCAGACACATCTTTTAAATGCTGAGCCGCTTCTACTAATTGCATAACATTATTGGCAAGTCGAATTGATCCTATATAAATGACTTTAAAAATATGATCATTCTCTAAATCATCATCTGATATTTTATAATTTATTTTGTTATAATCAAAGTCTTTTAAATCTACGCCATTGTTGATATAGTGTACATTATTAATATCTATTTTACCCCCTTGATCAATATCCCATTTTTTTTCTTTAATGTAATCTTTTCCTCCTTCCATTGAAAAAATAAGCAAGTCTGCTTTTTTATAGAGCCAATATTCTGCCCAATATGCAAGTTTAACTAATGGATTTTTTTTAGATACTAAACCATAAGCAACAAAAGATTCCGGCCATAAATCAACAATATCGACAATAAATTTGGCTTTAATTTTTTTAGCAACAAAATAAGTGATATTGCCAAAAGGAACGGCAGCTAAATGAGAAATAAAATCAGGTTTTTCAAAACGTGATGCATACCACCATAGCCTAAAATAAAACTGCAAAATGCTATAAATTCGAATTAAACCATTAGAATTATAATTAAATGTTCTAATATGAATAAACTTCTGTCCATCTTCATATTCTGCAAATTTATATGATGCCTTATCATCAATCAAATTGATATCAGTATTGTGAAGATAACTCCCACTTATAATTGTTACATCATAGCCTTTTAAGCGTAAATATTGTGCGCGCTTAAGAGTCTGGATTCTTGCCTCATACTTTGGAGGCATAGCAGCGGGATTAATTAACCAAACTTTTTTCACTACAGACTCCAGTTATTAATTGCGGCAACAACACTTGTAATCTCTTCTTCTGTCATAACAGGACTAATTGGCAAACTTAATTCCTCGTTATGAATTTGTTCTGTTATTGGAAATGACATTTCATTATACTCTTTATAACATAACTGTTTATGAGGAGGAATCGGGTAATGAATCAAGGTCTGCACTTCATTAGCTGTAAGATATTGCTGGAGTTCTTTTCTGTTTTTTGAAAAAATTGGAAATAAATGAAAAACATGACTATTCCAATCTGAAAGCGCTGGTATAACAACTAAAGAATTTTTTATTTCATTCATATACCTGCGAGCAACATGCTTTCTTGCTTCGACATCTCGATCAAGATATTTTAATTTCACATCCAATACAGCAGCTTGAATTTCGTCTAATCTACTATTCAATCCTTTATACTTGCTTACATACTTTTCACTTGAACCATAATTAGCTAAGGCTCTAATTGTTTGCATTAGTTCATCATCATTAGTAGTAACTGCTCCTGCATCTCCTAAAGCTCCTAAATTTTTGCCTGGATAAAAACTGTGCCCTGACGCATCACCAATAGCACCCGTTTTAACATTTCCAAATAAGCAACCATGAGCCTGCGCATTATCTTCTATAAGTTTTAAGTTATATTTTTTACATAAACTTCCAATTTTATCAGTATAACTACATCTACCATAAAGGTGTACAATCATAATAGCTTTGGTCTTATCTGAAATAATCTCTTCAACTCTGCTATCATCAATCTGAAGTGTTATAGGGTCTGGTTCTACAAAAACTGGAATCAAATTGTTATCAGTAATTGCCAATACTGATGCTATATAAGTATTTATTGGAACTATTACTTCATCTCCTTCATTTAATACACCAAGTTCGATATAGGCTCTCAAAATAAGTCTTAAAGCATCCAAACCATTAGCAACTCCAATTGCATGCTTTGTGCCTATATAATTAGAATAATTTTTTTCAAATGTATTGTTTGCCTCGCCTTGCAAATACCATCCAGAAGAAACTACTTTGTTTATAGCATCTTGAATTTCATTTGAAAATTCATCATTTATTTTCTTTAGATTTAAGAATGGAATCATATTATTTTTCAATTTTTCTTATAAATTTTGCAGGACTTCCCAACCATAGTTCATTATCTGGAATATCTTTTGTAACCAAACTTCCTGCACCAATCATAGCATTTTCTCCAATGGTTATTCCTCCTAAAATTGTAGAGGCAGCACCTATCGAAGCATTTCTCTTGATTAGTGTTCTTTGTAATTCAAAAGGCATTTTGGCACGTGGATATTTATCATTAGTAAAAGTTACATTTGGACCAATTTGAACGTTATCTTCAATTGTTATCCCATCCCAAAGATAAACACCATTTTTAACCGTTACATTGTTCCCTATTACCACATCATTTTCTATAAAACAATGAGCACAGATATTACAATCGCTGCCAATTTTTGCATTTTTAAGCACTACGACATACTGCCAAATATTTGTGCTTTCATGTACGTTTTCACTAATACACTCTGCTAATTTATGTATCATCTATTTTTTATAATTTATAAATTCTTGCAAATCTCTGATATAATCAGACTCTTTATACAAATGCGAAGCTAGCACCAAACACACAGAACCTGAAGAAAAATCATCAAGTTCTCGCCAAATACCTGGCACAATTAACAAACCTACATTTGGATTATTTAAAAAGAAAGTTCTTTTAATATGTCCATCATTTAGTGTAATGCTAAAACTTCCACTAGCTGCAACAATCAATTGATGTAACTCTTTATGACCATGACCACCTCTACTCTCATTTCCTGGAATATCATATAAATAATATATCCTTTCAATCGAAAACGGAACACTTTTGTTCTCCTCGATAATAGTTATGTTACCAGCTCTATTGTGTATTTTATTCAATTCAATTAAACCACAATCATAAACAGTACTCTCTCTCATATTAAATTCCTTTTAACTTTAAAAATTGATCATAATCTCTAACATAATCATCATCAGAAAATAATGTTGAACTAGAAACCATAGCCAGCGAATTGGTTGAAAAGTTATTCATTTCCCTCCAAAGCGTTGAAGGAATGTAAAGACCATAGTATGATCTATTTAATGTAAAAGTTTTCTTTTCCTTTCCATCATCAACAATTACATCAAAACTACCCGATAATGCAATTATAAATTCATGTTGTTCTAAAAATGCATGACCACCTCTTGCAAAACCACCAGGCACATCATAAATCCAATATGTCCTTTTAATTTTAAAAGGAATATGATTATTAGATTCCAAAAATGACAAATTACCTCTCTGATCTTCAATTTTTGGAAGATTAATTATTTTGACGTCTTCTAAAAGCATATAAAACTAATTATTAATAGTTATCTTTTCTAAATAATTTAATGCAACTTTACTATCCGTTAAATGTGATGCAGTTTCAATAGCCTTGTTCGCTACAAGCATTTTATCCTCGTAAGACATTTCATTTATCTCTATAAACAAGTCTTTTAATTCTTCTACATTTCTTGCCTCACAAAGAAACCCGTTTTCTCCATGCTTTATAACGCCATCTATTCCTTGCCCAATCGTTCCGATAGTAATACATCCCTTACTCATTGCTTCAACATATACTAAACCAAAAGCTTCGGGCTTACTTACCATTACAAAAACATCTTTCTCAATCATTTTCTTTTGCACTTCATCTCTTGACAATTTACCCAGCATGGTAACGCATTGTCCTAGGCCAAGTTCTACAATTTTTTGTGAAATTTTTTCGTGCAACATTCCTTCTCCTAATATTTCCAATGTAAAATTTCGATCTGGAAATGCCAAATTTACAGCTTCAAGTAGAATATCAATATTTTTAAGCGGGATTAACATCCCTACAAAGCAGATTGAAATTTTATTCCCTCTAAACTTTGTCTTTGGAGTTTCTGATAAAATATAGTTTTCAGGAATTCCAGAAGGGCAAATAAAAACATTCTTTCTTTCCCCAAACAACCTTATAAAATTATTCTTCATCTCGTCAAAACGAAACCCTACATAATCTAAATTATTCAACAACTGTTTTGCATTTGAACCAAATAAATCAGAAATTACTTTTGGATTTTCATGCAGTACTAATGAGGTTTTTACATTTGGATAATATTTTTTAAGCTCTGTTATTAAGGGTAATTGTGGATTAACAAAATGCGAAATAATTACATCGGGCTGAAATTTTTTATTCAAATTGTCATTATAAATAATCTTTGCTTGTTTTCTAATTGTACTATTAAAAAACTTAAAATGAGGGAATATTTTAAAGATAGGCTGGCTTATTATATTAATATCCTCATGAGTAAATTCAACCCTTTTATTTAGCCTTACAAAGGGTATAAAATCTGTTTGGAAAATTTTTTTTAAAAGAGTTTGGAAAATTTTTGCAAAAAAGTAGAAAAAACGAGGAAAAACTGATCTAAAATGAACAACACGAACTTCATGTCCTTGTTGAACCCATTCTTTTGCGTAATAGTGTACAACGGGAGTGTCAAAAGTACTATTGGGATTAGGATATTCAGAAGTTATCACTAATAATTTCATTTTTTTTGTTTTTTAAATTATTAAAGGGGTAAGAAAACACGTATGATAAAGAAAACCAAAAAAATGGCTCCTGTAAATAACTACTTGAAAAGAGAAGCAAAACTACCGAATATATTGTTGGAATAAGAATAACATCTTCATCTTTTTTAAGCCTAATTAGCAAGGATAATTTCAAGAAAAAACTTATCATAATTACTAGAAAAATAATAAGATAAATTATTCCGCCTTGTAAAAGAATTTCTAAAAATATATTATGAGGATAATATTCACCTAGTGAATCTACTAACCCAAAAATTCCGTATCCAAAAATTAGGCTATTGGAAATTTTAGAAAGCGCAATACCGTAAAAATCATCTCTATTAGATGTTCCTTCCATATTAATTCCATCTGATGAAACAAAAGAAAATAATCTATCAAAACTCTCTGTTATCCTTTCGGAAAAGAAAAAGTTAGATTTACTTACAAATAATAGTAACAAAAAAATTGTTATAGAACTCAAAAAAAAATACTTGAAAAACTTTAAAAAACCCTTTTTCCTAATTATAAAAACTATCAACCCGGTAAAAACAACAATTAATCCACCACGGCCACCTGAAAGAATTACTCCAGCGCACAATACTAATAGTACAAAAATGTAAATTAAGTATTTCCAAAATTTCAAATTATCTTGATAAAGAAAATAACGAAAAAAGGCTAAAAAAGAAAATGCGCAAAAATATGAAAATGCTTGATATTGACCTCCACCAAAAACATCCATTAAATCTATAACAGAGGAACTGAGTAATCGTGGCAAAACTCTTAAAACTCCAATAAAAACAATTGTCCCCGTAATAATAAAGCTTCTATTAATTGAGCTAAGCTTGTCGGTCCTTGCAACAATATAACCAACAAAAGCAGCTGGTAAAACTAGTACAAAAAAGAGATTTGTTTGAGATTTTACAAAAGTATGTTCTGGAGCTATAAAATTAAAAAACAAAAAAACTACAGGAAATGCGAATATAATAGCTAAAACAGGTTTGAAAGTAACTCGTTTGATTAATTCAAAGAAAAAAATAGAATAAGCTAGAAGTGCAGAACCAACTAAATACAATGTATATATACTACTTTCTCCACTTCCTTGATATGTCAATCCTAATATAGCAAATACAGAAAAAAAAAGTGTTTGACTAAGCAAAATATTCGAATAGATCAGTATTTTGATTTTCTTTAACATTAAAATTTCAGTCTATTTAATTTTAGTACCAGAAACAAAAATCACTTTATTATGAAGCAAGTTATTTAAAGCATTTTGAGATTCAAATATGTCTTTAGCACTAATAGATAAATTAGATTTGTTATTAAATTTAAAATAATTGCTAATATAATTAAATGCTCTAAATGTGGTCAAATTAAAAACATATACTGATAAAAGCGGTATTTGTAAAGGATTTTTCGAAATAACAGAAAAAACTTCCTTCATATAGCTAGGTTCAAAAACTAAACAGAAGGCCCAAAGATAAGTATAGTTTAATTTGTAATCCTTGGAATTATCAGTTCTATTAAGTGCTTCCCTTGCTGAAGTAGCATAAATAGTTGCACCTGACCAAAATCTTGGAATATTACTAGACCATTGTCTTATTGTATCTTTGGGTAAAAATGGCTGATCCTCAATTTTACCATGATGTTTTTTTTCACCTCCCATTCCCCCTCCGCTTTTTTTGCTATGTCCAGATATTACTGCGGGAACGTCAATTTCTATTAAATGTTTAACAACTTTTGCTAGTCCAATAGCATTGGCCATATCTGGGCTAGGACCAGGAAAATAAGATCCTGATATTTGTCTTAATTCATCAAGTTTTTCTTTTTTAACAAAACCATGATATACTCTTGGTAATAGACCGAGTGACCATGCTGAGCCTTCTCTTAATACGTTTGACAACTCATCGTTAACTGATATTTTTTTCGTATGAAACTTGTAGTCCTTGTAAAATACTTTACCTGCTAACAAATCTTTCCAAACGGCATGACTAGTCTCTGGCCAATAATACTCTGCTTTATTAACTATTGCCGCTTCGTATTTGTTGTTTATACAAAATTTTACGACATCCATTGAAATTTCGAATAATACTCCATCATCATCTCCTAACATACAAACATATTCACCTAATGCTAATTCAATAGATCTGTCACAATTTTCGACCATGGATAGCGAGTCCTTTGAATAATTATACTTTATCCTTTTATCATTTACAGATTCTAAATAATCTAAGAACTCTACAGATTGAATATCACTATTATCCTGAATCACTAGCTCAATTTCTGAGGACTCAAATGCTACAAATGATTTAACAAAATTTTCTAAATAAAAATATCTATTTTTTGTTGGTATAACTATACTTAATAGTGGATTCATTCTATTTTTTTTTAAAATTTAATATGAAACTATATATATTTTTTTTCTGATTTTTATCGACCAATACTAAAACTGATATTACAGCGGCAAAAAATGTTGATAATCCTATCAAGAATAAAGTAATAATTCTATTATTTGGAATTTGATTCGAAATAAATGAAAATAAAAATGCAACCAAAAGTGATAGTATTAATGGAAAAAGCATTTGATTAAAATATAAACTTGATAAACTTTGCGCTATAGAAAACTTCTTATTGACGTAGTAAACATAGAATAAAGTTGTTAAAGATTGTACAAAACAAAAAACATAGGCTGTCCCTATAGCCCCAAAATATCTCGTAGCAAACCAATAACCAGGTATCGTAACAAATAAACTTAAAAGTCCAAGTAAATTATTAAGTTTAGTATAACCATTTGCTACACATACATTAAAAGCCATTATTTGTAATGATAGCATTCCCATTGCGAAAGCAATAATTGGCAGATAAACACTTGCCATTTGAGATAATTCTTTATCTCCGGTCCAAATCCATAATAACTCCCTTGAAAAGACAATCATGTTAGACATTATAGAAAAAATTAATATCGAAACGAATAAACTAATTTTAGAGTAGAGATTTGCGGCTTCAAAGTTCTTTTTTTCAGAATAAAGTGCTGTAAATCTAGGTAATAAAGCTGTAGAAATAGGATTGACAATTGTTATAATTCCCATAGATAAAGTTATACCCAAAGTATAGTAGCCCAAACTCTTTATCGGAAGCAATTTACTAATTACAATTTTATCCATTTGTGTATTTAAACAAGCCACCAGAGAGATTAATAACATACCTCCTGTGAAACGCCATACTTTTTTAAAAACCAAAATATCAATGGTTGGTCTATAATAATATTTGTAATATCCTGTCAATGATCCCATAAGAGCAAATCTAATTAGGATTGTAAAAAATACTGTTGAGACAGCTTGCCACATAAAAAAAAGTTTCAAACTAGGTAATATCAAAATAACAATTAAAACAAGTCCATTACGAACAACTCCCCAAATCACTTGATAAATATTAGCGGTAACTTGTTTTTGCAAACCTAATAAACCTCCTAAATAAAAACGCATAATCAACTGGAAACCAAAGTCAACAATTACAATTTTTAAAAAAAAAGAAACCTTTTCTACTTCTATTGTATTTAGATTTAACCATGATCTTGCAATATTACTTGTAAAAATTAATACTGAAAAGGTACACAGACCACAAATAATAAAGTAACTTGTTTCTAATGTTTTAAATAAATTTATTTTCTCGTTAACAGTAACATCTAACCGAGCAAACTCTCTCGATAATGTGGCCGTTAAACCAGCGTCCAACATAGCCATTAAACCAGCAATAACAAGCGAAAAGCTTATAATAGAATAACTATCAAAACCTAAAAATTTAATATAAAGTGGTATAAACAAAAAGTTTGATAAAATGCTCCAAAACCTACCAATAAAGTTAGCAGCAATATCTTTAAACATATTTAAGCATTTACGAAATTTTATATTGTGTGTATAATTGAGAATGATTTTCCATAAATTTTTTCATTTTCTCTAACATTTCTCGATATGTAGAAACTTTATAACTTACAAGATTATTTGTATTAATAAAAGATTTATCACAAACATATTCCTTATCATTTGATATCAAGATTTCTTTATTAAAAACAGAGGATATTAAAGTCAATAAATCAAATTTTGAAATGCTCTCGTTATTTGTTAAATGAACTAATCCGGTTAATTCTGTATTTAAAATCCATTCAATAAAATATGCCAATTCCAAAGTTGTTACACCAGACCAAAAATTACGTTTATAACCATTAATTTCTTTTTCTTGAAACATAAACCAATGAAACAATCCTTCTCCTATTGATTTAATTTCAGGTCCTATTATGGATGTTCTAATTGTAACATTTCTTTGATCATCTATCTCACCAAGAGATTTCGAAATACCATAAAGATCCGTTGCATTTTTAAATGACTTTTCTGTATATCTTCCTTCTTTACCAGAAAAAACGCAATCAGTAGAAATATGAATTAACTTAAAATTATTATCATAACTTAACCTAGCTAAATGATGAGGCAAGTAAGAATTTGCTAAAACAGCATTTTCAGGCGTTTTTTTTGAGCTACTAATTAGAACTCCAATACAATTTATAATGAAATCTGGTTTAAAATTATGTATTAAATCATCAAGCTCTGCAATATTAAAGATATCTAGTTTTACAGAATTATTTCCGAAAGAATTACTATTTGTTGTACCTAACAATTCGTACTTGTTTAACTCATTCAAATAAGTATAAACAACATGACCAGCCATGCCTGAAATACCAAGTATTAATATTTTTTTCATTACATTGATTTGAGTTCGTCTTTAACGTAATCTAAAGTGAGTAACAGTTCTTTTAACTCACCCACAGACAATCTTTTTGTGTTATGAGAATTATACTCCTCATTAACTAATTTAGGACCATCCTCTTGCAAATATTTAGTGTAATTTAAATCTCTAAAATCTGCTGGAATCCTATAAAAAAGCCCTAAATCTTCAGCTTTAGACATTTCTTCCTTAGAGCATAAAGTTTCATATAATTTTTCGGCATGTCTCTCTCCAATAATACTAACTTCATTATTGGCTTCAAACAATTCTATTAGTGCTTTAGCCAAAACCTCAATAGTAGCTCCAGGAGATTTTTGTACAAAAATATCGCCCGCATTACCGTTTAAAAATGCATACATAACCAAATCTACAGAATCCCCTAATGACATCATAAATCGAGTCATTTCAGGGTTAGTTATGGTTAATGGTTTACCTTCTTTAATTTGTTTAATAAAAAGTGGAATGATAGAACCTCTAGAACACATTACATTTCCATATCTTGTTGCTGTGTATACAGCATCAATCTTTTTTACTCTAGGATCTCTTGCTTTTGAAACAGCTAATTTTTCCATCATAGCTTTAGAAATTCCCATGGCATTAATCGGATAAACTGCTTTATCTGTACTTAAAACAACAACTTTTTGGACATTGTTTACTGCCGCCGCTTCTAAAACATTTTCAGCACCTTGGATATTAGTTTGTACCGCTTGCATTGGAAAAAATTCGCATGAGGGTACCTG
Source organism: Flavobacterium sp. LHD-80 (assembly GCF_030929605.1). Lineage (GTDB taxonomy): Bacteria > Bacteroidota > Bacteroidia > Flavobacteriales > Flavobacteriaceae > Flavobacterium. The sequence goes on along the minus strand of NZ_JAVFVS010000011.1, from coordinate 135,436 downwards.
TTTTAAAGCTGCAGCATGAAATACGAAATCAACTCCCTGCATTGCTAAATTTATACTCTTAAAATCTCGAATATCTCCAATTACGAAATTCAATTTATCATTTTTAAATTCAATACGCATGTCCTCTTGCTTTTTTTCATCTCTTGAAAAAATTCGAATCTCTTTTAAATCAGAATTCAAAAAACCTTTCAACATCGCATTTCCGAAAGAGCCAGTTCCACCCGTAATTAGTAATACTTTATCTTTAAACATAATTACTTTATATTATTTAATATCTTTTTAAAGTTATTCAAGATAACCTACAAATTTTCTTTTGTAAAAATTATGCTTAAAAAACACTTTGTTTTCTTTCTAAATTAATCTATAATCTCCAATAATTTTTAAACTCAGATGGCTTTAAACATCCTTTAATATCGAACATAAAAATTTCATCTTTGGATAATTTTTGAAAATCTTCTGCAGTCATTTGAATATATTTTTTGTGACCAACTGCCAATATAATAATATCGTATTCACCTACTGGTTCTTCCATCAATGTAATGCCATATTCATGAGACAATTCATTCGGACAACCGTGCGGATCAATTACATGGACATCAATGGAATAGTCCATTAACTCTTTAACTAAATCTACTACTTTTGAATTTCTAATATCTGAAACATCTTCTTTAAAAGTAATACCCATCACTAAAACCTTAGATTTCCCAGGATTTTTCTCTTGTTCAATAAGCGCTTGTACGACTCTTTTTGCAATAAAACTAGGTATAAAATCATTAACACGTCTACCAGCCGCAATTACTTGTGGATCTACACCTAACTGTTTAGCTTTATGCATCAAATAAAAAGGATCTACGCTAATACAATGTCCTCCCACTAAGCCAGGCTGGTATTTATGAAAGTTCCATTTGGTTCCCGCAGCTTCAATTACAGCTTTGGTATCTATACCGATCTTATCAAAAATAATAGCCAATTCGTTCATTAAAGAAATATTAATATCACGTTGTGTATTTTCAATAACTTTTGCAGCCTCTGCAACTTTTATAGATTCTGCTTTGTGTAAACCTGCTTGGATAATTGTTCCATATATTGCAGAAATGACTTCTAAGGCTTCTTGGTCATTACCTGAAACAATTTTAAGTATATTCGTCAATGTTTTAACTTTATCTCCAGGAACAATTCTCTCTGGACTGTAACCAAATTTAAAATCAGTACCTTTCTCAAGACCTGATAAAGATTCTAAAATAGGTACACAGTCTTCTTCAGTACATCCTGGATAAACTGTTGATTCATACACTACATAATCACCTTTTTTAAGAGCAGAAGCGACGCTTTTAGTAGCTCCTAACAAAGGATTTAAATTTGGAACTTTATTTTCATCAATATCAGTTGGCACACCAATAATATGAAAATGAGCTTTTTTTAAATCCTCAACATCTGAAGTAAATTCAATGTCGCAATCTTTAAATGCAGAATCATCTAATTCTTTAGAAGGATCAACACCTTTCTTCATTAATTCCACTCGTGCTTTATTGATATCAAATCCTATCACCTTAAAATGTTTAGCAAATTCCAAAGCTAAAGGCAAACCTACATAGCCCAAGCCTGTTACAGAAATAACTTTCTCTTTATTAGCAAATGATTGTATTATTGGAAACATAATTATTATAAAATATTAAATGACTAATTTCTAAATGCAGTTTAAACCTCTAACCCTTTTAAGAATCTTCTTATTGTTAAAAACAACGCCATTAGAAACCCTGATAAAAAACCTCCCAAAACTAAACCTTTTATTTTTCCGAATTTCTCCATCTTCAAAGGCAAAATTGGCCTATCTATTACCTGAATTAAAGGAGTTTCTTTTCTCAAAGTAACTTTTGCTAATTCGGATTGTTTAACCAATTCGGTTAAAATCGCAGTGTTAGCCTGAACATCGACCTGTTTTCTGACAGAAGGTGCTCGACGCACATTGAGGGCAGGATTTAAATTAAATGTATTATCATTTGCTACAGCCACGCCAGTAATAGCAGCATTTAATTCACCACGCACAGAGTCAACCTGATGCTCTAAAATTTCCATGTTCATACGTGCTTTTTTACTTTTCGTACTCACATAAAATTTACCGACTTGTCGGGCTAGTGCTTCACAAAAATAAAGAGAAAACAATTCGTTAGTGGAAATCATGTCCACAGATATAATCGAAATTTTTTTGTCTTTTTGGGCGACAGTCAAAGATTTTTTTGATAAATCCTGATAAATCTCTCCCAATATACTATCCTGCACTCGAGTAAAATCCTTACGTTTTTTCTCAGGTAAAAATTGTATGTTTTTAAGTTTAGGTTCATTACTCCACTTCTCTCTCCAACCATTATTTTGAATGTACAACTCGGCTAACGACATCTCTTTACCCTTGATTGTGATTGAAGTCAGTAAAGTCTGCTCCACCATAGTTCGAGATTTGAATAATTCCGTTAAATTAGGGCCAGTAAAAATGCTACCACCACTAGTTCCTACATCTAAACCGAAAGAACTTGCAAGCCCTAAAGCCCCTCCAAGTCCTCCACCAGACTTTTCATCTTCTAATGCAAATGTTAATGTTGCGGTATAAATAGGTTTTTTAATGAAGGAGTAAGCTAATCCGAAGATCGCTCCGATTATTGCCGATAGAATTATAATTTTCCATTGACTTAATAAATCCTCATACCATTCTTTTATTTTTTGTATTAATTCTTTTAATGAAATTTCATCGTTCTCTATAATTTTATTTTCCATTTAAAAAAATTATTTAAAAGCGGTTACAATTAATACTGCTAAACTAGTCAAAACACTTCCAATACTTATCCACTCTCCTGCCGACATTTTTCTTGCCTCTGGTTTTTCTGGAACTACAATTTGAGAATCAGGCTCAACTTTTGGATATGATCTAAAAAACAAGAATGAACTTGTAACAGATGCCTTACCATTTGGATAAATTATATATGCTTTTTTCTTCCATCCTTTACTATCTACACCACCCACGGCGTCTATATAATATCTAAACCCTTTACCACTTCTAAAAGGAATTTCAGAAGTTAAAAGTACATTCCCTGTCACTTTAACACCCTCATTATAAACAGCAACTTCAATTTCATCACCGGGGAATAATGTAACATTTGAATAATGATTTTTATCCTTGACTATCTTCTCCCAATTAACTGGAATAGTAGCATACTTTAAATCCTCTTTTAACTTTTTAGACAATTTTTCTTTAAGAGTATCATTTTTAGTCAAGTTCAAATCAATACTTTCTATTTTTTCAATTTGTTCTTGCTTAATAGGTCTCTTAATTTTCATTCCATCTAAATTCGCTATTGATGTCAATCCACCAGCTCGCATAACTACATTATAAACAGTTTCTTTTTTATTAGCTAAGACATATTTTCCAGGATATCCCACTGCACCGCTGACAATTACCATTTGTGGCTTTTCATAAACTGCCATTTTTCGTATATTAATAACATCAAAAGGCTTTAAAATAAAATTTTTGATTTGTTCGTTATTATCTGAAGTAATTTCAAGTTCGAATAACTCTATGCGTTTTGGATCTGCATCATCAATAACATCAGATTTTACCATTCTCGCAATCTCAACTCTTTTCGATGCTGAACCTGTAAGCCCTCCTACTTGAACTACCAGATCATTTAGTGTTAAATTTTCAAAATATTCATATTCTCCAGGATTTTTAACTTCCCCATCGATGGTAACTTTATACTCTTCTCTAAAATCTAAAACTGAATATACAGTTATAATATCTTCTCTTTTTAATTCGATATCGGCGTTTAAATCACCTGATAAAGCACTTGATAAATCAACGTTTACAATTTCAGTAGTTAAATCTGTTTTTAAGCGAATAATTCGTGCTCTTTTTGTATAGGCATCTTCTTTCAATCCTTCTGCTCTTGTTATAAGATCAGAAATTCGCATTCCTTCACTATAAGAATAATAATCTGGTCTAAATACTGCACCCTCAATTTTAATACGGTTTTCAAAACGATTTAAAATCTTAGTTACTTTAAAAACATCTCCTGATTGAGGTAAATATGTATTATATTCGCTTTCATTGATATCATAAACTTTGAATTCTTTTCCTGTTTTTTGCAAAACATTTACAGAAGCAGTGTAGGCGAATTCATTAAATCCTGATGCAAAATTTAATAAATCAGAGAATTTCTCTCCTTTTTTCATTTCAAAAATACCAGGACGTTTTACTTCTCCTTCCACAATAACTCTTTGGTTATAAGCCGGAATTCGTATAACATCATTATCCTTTAAACTAACATTATCTGATTGATCACCTTTCACCAAAAATCTATAGATATCGATATTTCGATACACCTTGTTGTTTCTAATTAATTCTATATTTCTATAACTTCCATTCTTTCCTGGCCCTCCAGCTAAATGCAATGCATTATAAACTGTCGCTAAAGATGATATAGAATAATTTCCGGGCTGTTTTCCTCCAACAATTGTTACTTTGATAGTACGAATTTGGCTTAAACTAACACTAACTTGAGATTGTCCAGACCTTACCGTACTATAAACACGCGCGATTGCACTTTTTATTTTTTGAGTTGCAGCTTCAATTGACATACCTGAAACTGCAATTTGTCCCACATAATCTATAGTAACTTTCCCTTCAACACTAACTGGAATACTTGCATTATATTCCTGAACGCCATATACACTAACTTGCAATTCGTCGCCAGGGCCTAAAACATAGTTCATTGGTGTGGCTAATTTTAAATCCGGTTCAAAATTCAATGTAGGATTATCAAATAATTCAGAGCCAAATATCAATGCGTTAACTGAATCTTTAACTTTATCATTTTTGATTTTGTCTTGCTTTCTGCCAAACTCAGTATCTTTGTCGTTTTTTTTCAGTTTGCTATCTTTATCTATATTTTTATCAGAATCTTTACTTGCTTTCTTTTCATATTCTGCAAGCTTAATTTTTAATTTATTAAACTCTGTTGAGCTCATTCCTTTGGATAAAGCCATTGACTCAACTTGATCAAGAGTCGCATTATTACTTTTTAATTGAGCACTAATTTTTGCCAAATCATCATCAGACAAATAATCAACTTTCACGGTGCTTAAATCTTTAGATTTTAATAAATCTTGTGCATGTACGTTAAATGAAATCATCACCACAAAAAGCAGAGTAAGAACGTAAGTTATTTTTTTCATATTAAATTTTTAATTAAACTTGTTTAAAAAAGTTTAAGAATACTGTTTTTTATAATAATCTTTATATGCTCCCGAAGTCACATTTTTCAACCATTCTTCGTTGGTTAAATACCAATTAATAGTTTTTTCTAGTCCTTCTTCAAAAGTAACTAAAGGTTTCCATCCCAATTCTCTGTTAATTTTTGAGGCATCAATAGCATAACGTAAATCATGACCTGGCCTATCTCTTACGTATGTAATTAATTTTTCGGATGTACCATTTGCTCTTTCTAATTTGCTATCCATTATTTTGCAAAGCAATTTTACTAAATCAATATTCTTCCATTCATTAAAACCTCCAATATTATAAGTTTCATGATTTTTGCCTTCATGAAAAACTAAATCTATAGCTATTGCATGATCCTCAACAAATAACCAATCACGAGTATAATTACCATCGCCATAAACAGGCAAAGGTTTATTATTTATGATATTATTTATAAAGAGAGGTATCAACTTTTCAGGAAAATGATAGGATCCATAATTATTTGAGCAATTAGTCAATACATAAGGCAGTCCATAAGTTTCCCCATAAGCTCTTACAAAATGATCCGAACTTGCTTTTGAAGCAGAATATGGTGAATTTGGATCATAAGAAGTGGTTTCCGTAAACAATCCTTCAGTTCCTAAAGAGCCATAGACTTCATCAGTGCTTATGTGATAAAACCTCTTTCCATCAAAATTACTCTTCCAATGATTTTTTGCAGCATTTAGCAAATTCATAGTTCCTATAACATTAGTTTTGACAAATGCCAAAGGATCTTCTATAGATCGATCAACATGAGACTCCGCCGCTAAGTGTAAAATCCCGTCGAATTTATGTATAGAAAAAAGCTCATTGATAAAAGACTCATCAACAATATCTCCTTTTATAAACATATAATTTGGATGATCTTCTATGTCTCTAATATTTTCAAGATTTCCAGCATATGTTAATGCATCTAAGTTAAAAATTTGATAATCTGAATATTTATTTACAAAACGCCTTACTACATGTGAGCCTATAAAACCAGCACCGCCGGTGATAAGAATTTTTCTCATTTTTAATTTAAATTAATTTAGTAATTCAGAATTTTGTTTTTCCAACTCACTGTAAACATCCTTTACATCTTGTGAATTTTCTTTTTGTAAGATCAAATTAGCAGAATCAGTATACACAAAAATAATATTTTTTAATCCAATAAAAGTGGTATGTTTATCACTGCCAATTACCATATTTCCATTTTGATCAATTGGATGACCTTTAGAAATCAAATAGTCATAAACTGATTCAAATGAACCTAAATCTGACCATGAGAAAGATGCAGGTACAACTTTAATTTTTTTGCTTCGCTCCATTACAGCATAGTCGATACTGATTGATGGAATTTCTAATGATTGATCTAAATCTAAAAAACCTTCATTGCTTGATTCCCAAACAGCTTTAGATTTTTCATAAACATCAGGCTGAAACTGTTTTAATTCATCTAAAAGAACTCCGGCTTTAAAACAGAACATACCGCTATTCCATAAAAAATTCCCTCTAGCGATAAACTCTTTGGCTGTTGTTTCGTTTGGTTTTTCACGAAATGACATCACTTTATCGCCTTTCGATTCAATATAACCATATCCGGTTTCAGGTTTAGTTGGAATAACACCAAAAGTAACTATAAAACCATCATTTGCTTTTTCAATTCCCTCATTAATGGCATTATTATAATTATCCATCAAATCTATAATATGATCTGAGGGAGTAACTATTAATATATCCTCTGGATCAGATGCAAATGCAGCAAATGCAATTGCTGCTGCAGTGTTACGGGGCGTAGCTTCAACAATGTTAATATAAGAAGTTAACTTTTTCGTCATTACTTTCCCGCTCAAATGATGATTATCCACATTCCCAACAACCATTACTTTATCAGCTAAATGACTATTACGATCTACTGTCATCTCGAATAAGGATTTCCCTTCGAAAATCTCTAAATATTGTTTTGGTTGACTTTTTCGAGAAAGTGGCCACAATCGGCTGCCTACTCCTCCCGTTAAAATTACATGCGTAATTGTTTTTTTTGCACTCATTGTTTTTCTAAATAAAAAAAGAATTTCAGTTACTATAATCTATTATCTGCTATAGTACCTAAAACTCCTTTGACATCATATAATAAATTATTATCTTTTTGCAACTCTGAAAAATTTAATTTTAAAAATTCAGCATGTGCAACTCCTAAAACAATAGCATCAAATTTTTCTTTTGGAATTGAACTCACAGTTTTCAATTCATATTCTTTTTGCACTTCTTCAGTATTTGCTAAAGGATCATATATGGTCACTGATATTCCATATTCTGTCAATGATTTAACAACATCAACTATCTTGGTGTTCCTGACATCTGGGCAATTTTCTTTAAATGTTATACCTAACATTAAAAGATTAGCTCCATTCACTGAAATGCCTTTTTTAATCATCAGTTTTACTACTTGCGAAGCGATATATTCACCCATACTATCATTTAAACGTCGTCCTGCTAAAATTATTTCAGGATGATAACCAAATTCTTGGGCTCTCTGTGCTAGGTAATAGGGATCAACACCAATACAATGTCCGCCAACTAAACCAGGTTTAAAAGGCAAAAAATTCCACTTTGTTGCAGCTGCTGCTAATACTTCTTGTGTATCAATATTCATCAGATTGAATATTTTTGCCAATTCATTAACAAAAGCAATATTTATATCTCTTTGAGAATTTTCTATAACTTTAGCTGCTTCAGCAACTTTTATTGATGGTGCTAAATGAGTACCAGCAGTAATTACAGATTTATATAAAGCATCTACTTTTAAACCAATTTCTGGTGTTGAACCAGAAGTTACTTTTAAAATTTTTTCTACTGTGTGTTCTTTATCACCAGGATTAATTCTTTCAGGAGAATACCCTGCATAAAAATCAACATTTAATTTAAGTCCTGAAATTTTTTCTAGAACAGGAACACATTGCTCTTCTGTAACACCTGGATAAACTGTTGATTCATAGATAACAATATCGCCTTTTTTTAACATCTTACCGACTGTTTCACTTGATTTATACAAGGGCGTTAAGTCAGGACGGTTATTTCTATCAACAGGAGTTGGCACTGTAATTATAAAATAATTACAGTTTGACATATCAGCAAGAGTACTTGAGCAAAACAATCCAACTTCATCTGTTGGTCTATCAACTAGTACTTTTTGCAAATCGTGTTGACCAACCTCTAATGTCGAATCGATTCCAGATTTCAAACTAGCAACTCTAGGTTCATTAATATCAAATCCAACAACTGGGTATTTTGTAGCAAACAATCTTGCTAAAGGAAGACCAACATAACCTAAACCTATAACAGCTATTTTTATACTTTCATTCATTTAAAAAAAAATTAGCTTTACTCATTACAACACACGGCTTCGCCATTCCAAGTCCCATTTTATTTGCTCGGTCCACTAAAAAAGTATATTCTCGGCAAATATAACATAATAACTCAATTTATTCAATACGGTTTCCCGTAATACTATATAACAAAAAAATAAGAAAAAAACTAAAGAACAGCAACACACTACTAATCAGACTGTAAAAATTCACACATTAAAAAAAACAGGGAATAAAATCTAAAATAATTGCGATTTTATTCCCTGTTTGTACTTTCTCCAGTTATTTCATCAATAACTATTTATATTTAATCTTCAGCACACATCCCATCGATTCTAGAACCAAAATATAATGGGTTTTTGATACTTCCTGCACAATTGCATCTTGATTACTAAAAGCTCCTGACTCTAATTTTATTCTGTCCCCCACTTGAATAGAGGCAACCGTAATGTCACTTACATCCGTAGCCTTAAGACTAGATTTTATTATATTGATTTCCTCGTCACGGACAATAGCAGGCTTTCCCAGCCAAAACAAATATCTCACAACTCCAGGTACATTAAAAACTGAGTTACGATCATTTTCAGAAAGCTGTACAAATACGTAAGAATTAAAAAGAGGAACTTCCACTTTTTTCTTCCTATCAGACCATTGTTTGACCTGAGTAATCAAGGGACAATAGCATTCGATACCAATTTGCGCTAGTTTCTCTGCTACTTTTTTTTCCCATTTGGGCTTTGTATAAACCACATACCAATTCATAACTCTAATTTATTGAAATAAAATTTGCAACACCACCTCCACTATTATCTTAATATTAAATTTACTTCAATATCAATTGTAATTAAGAACCTATTCCTCTATAAACAAATCCGATTGATTCAAGTTCTTTCGCATCCAATATGTTTCGACCATCGAATAAGAAAGCTGGTTTATGCATCGAATCATAAATTTTTTGCCAATCATAGTTAACAAATTCATCCCATTCAGTAAGAATTGAAATTGCATGTGCTCCTTTACAAGCCTCATAAGGGTTATCAAATATCGCAAGTGCATTATTGTTTTCTTCACTTGATCTTGTTTGCAAATAATCCAAGTCATTCAACATTTTGTTTCTTGACACTTTAGGATCATACACAGAAATTTTCGCTTGCTCATTAATCAAATCATCAGCTACATAAATAGCCGCAGATTCCCTGGTATCATTTGTATCTTTTTTGAATGCCCATCCTAAAAATGTTATCTTTTTATCAGCAACAGTATTGTATAACGTCTGAACTATCTTATTTGAAAATCTTCTTTTTTGATGATCATTCATAATAATTACCTGTTCCCAATAATCAGCCACTTCAGTCAAACCATATGATTTGGCAATATAAACCAGATTTAATATATCCTTTTGAAAACAAGATCCTCCAAAACCTACCGAAGCCTTTAAAAACTTTGATCCGATTCTGCTATCCATTCCGATTGCTTTTGCTACTTCATTCACGTCTGCACCGGTTTTTTCACATAATTCTGACATTGCATTTATCGAAGATATACGCTGCGCTAGAAATGCATTTGCAGTAAGTTTAGAAAGTTCAGAAGACCAAACATTTGTTGTTAGAATTCTATCTTTATCAACCCAGTTCGCATAGACCTCGACTAAAGCATCTATAGCTTCTTGACCTTCTTTGGTGGTGTCTCCTCCAATTAAGATTCTATCTGGATTCAGCAAATCTGTTACTGCTGTTCCTTCTGCCAAAAATTCTGGATTAGATAAAATTTGAAATTGCACTCCATTTCCTGTATTATCTAAAATGCTTTTTATAGCCTCTGCTGTTCTTACAGGCAGGGTAGATTTTTCTACAACTATTTTATTTTGTTTTGCAACTTTTGCAATTTGTCTTGCACATAATTCAATATATTTTAAATCAGCTGCCATGCCTTTTCCTTTACCATAGGTTTTTGTTGGCGTATTAACTGATATAAAAATAACCTGAGCTTCGTCTATTGCTTTTTCAACATCTGTAGAAAAAAACAAATTTCTTCCTCTTGCCTCCGCAACGATTTCAGACAAGCCTGGCTCATAAATTGGAATATTCTCTGTATTTGGGTCATTCCAATCCTTAATTCTTTGTTCGTTCAAATCAACAACAGTGACTTGAATATGGGGGCATTTTTGAGCTATAACTGCCATTGTTGGACCTCCAACATAACCTGCACCTATGCAACAAATTTTTGTTATTTTCATTTTTATACTATTATCTTGGTCTACTTTTCTTTTAAATTATTCCAATACCATTTTACAGCTTCTTTCAAACCTTCTTGCAAAGAATATTCTGGATTATAATCTAGCATTTTCTTTGCTTTATCAATACTAGCCAATGAATGTGGAATATCACCTGCTCTATTATCAGCATAAATAATTTGGATGTCTGCAATTTTTGGATCAAACTCAGAAAGATATTTTTTCAAATACCCTACCAAGTCATTTAGTGTATTTCGTTCACCAAATGCGGTATTGTAAATTGTATTTGCAGCTTCCGGATTTTGGCTTTTCATTGCCAATTCATTCATCTGAATTACATTTTCTATATATGTAAAATCCCTGGAGTAATTCCCGTCTCCATTTACAACAGGACTTTCATGTTTCATTAATTGCATAACGAATTTTGGAATTACAGCAGCGTAAGCTCCCTGCGGATCTTGTCGTTTTCCAAAAACATTAAAATAGCGCAATCCTATAGTTTCCAAACCGTAAGTTCTACTAAAAATATCAGCATACAATTCATTCACATATTTTGTTATAGCATAAGGAGACAACGGTTTTCCAATTACCTCTTCAACTTTTGGAAGTCCAACAGAATCTCCATATGTTGAAGAACTCGCTGCATAAACAAAACGTTTCACTTTTTCATCTCTGGAAGCAACCAACATATTTAGGAATCCTGACACATTTACATCATTTGTTGTAATTGGGTCATTTATTGATCTGGGAACAGAACCTAAAGCTGCCTGATGTAAAACATAATCTACACCTTTGACAGCTAAAACGCAATCAGTAATATTTCGAATATCGCCCTCAATTAAATTAAAATTTGGATTATCAATAAAACTATCCAAATTATGACGATGACCTGTTGAAAAATTATCCAAACAAACTACTTTATTGCCAAGCTTTAAAAAATGCTCGCACAAATTTGAGCCAATAAATCCGGCACCCCCTGTGATTAAAATAGTATTTTGATTCGATCTTTCCATTTCGGCCAATTTTATTTCTTAATCAATTTATTTAAAAAAGTTTTCACAGAATTTGGCTTTTTCTCATCCTCAAGATATCCATTCGAATAGTCTCCATAACCATATCCATAAGAAGACCCATATTTTGCTTTATTTTCATAACCATTCAAAACTATACTCGCATTACTTAACTCTCCCCTTTTAACTCTCGTGTTCAACAACGTAATCATTTCCTTTTTAGTATAATTCTGCCTTACAATATACAATGTAACATCAGAAAACTGAGAAAGCTCGAGAGCATCAGAAACTAAACCAACAGGAGGCGTATCTAAAATAATATAATCGTATTTCTGCTTTAACTCATCAATTAATTCACGCATGGCATCGCTTAAAATCAATTCTGATGGATTTGGCGGAATTGGACCTGAAAGTATTACATCAAGATTTGGAATTTTAGTTGAATTCGTAATTTCTTCTAAACTATTTTGTTTAATTAAATAATTGACAACACCTGTCTGATTTGTTAAATTAAACTCATCGGCCAATCTTGGTTTTCTTAAATCCAAACCTACAATCACTGTTTTCTTTTCGCTTAAAGCAAAAACTGTAGCAATATTTATAGAGCAAAATGTTTTTCCTTCTCCACTTATCGATGAAGTAATCATCAAGGTTTTTGAACCACTTACTTGTTGCTTTTTATACAAAAACTGAAGTGACGATCTAATCGCTCTAAAAGCTTCAGAAAGTGCCGATTTTGGCTTATCAAAAACAGCAAGATCAACTCCTTCTTTATTAACACCAATAACACCTATTATTGGTATTTGACTTAACTTAGTGACATCCTCTGTATTCTGAATCGAATTATTAATGAAGAAGATAGCCAGAATAAATAGCAATGGAATCAAGACTCCTAAAAACAAAGCCAAAATATAATTTACTGAAGTTTTAGGCCCTACTAATCCACCTCCAATATCTTTTGCAGGATCGATAAAATGAATATCTGACAAATTGGATGCTTTTACAATTTCAGCTTCATTCCTCTTTTGTAGAAATGTAGTGTAAATATTATCATTTAAATCGTATTTCCTTTGAATTTTCAACAACTCTTGTTGTTCTTCCGGCAATCTTTTAACTGTATTTTCAGCCTCTCCGATTTTTGCATTTACTAGAGACAAATCATACAACAGTGCTGATTTTGCTGAAACAATATTCTCCAGAAGAACACTTTTTACAGCCTGCATCTGGTTATCAAAATCTTTAAAAATCTTATCGCTTTTTACTGCATATGCCATTTCAGATCTTTGAGTTGAAAGTGCAATAAGTTTAGAAATATTTGTAACAACATTAGGATCATCAATTCCAGCAACCGAAGGGGCTGGCAATCTTGAATAATCTACACTATTATTCAAGTATGCTTTCAACGAATTATAATAAGTAATTTTTCTTGTAACCTGATCTTTTTCAACATCAAAATTTGATATTTTATCAGAAAATTTAGCACCTCCCCCTTCTATTTCGTAGATATTTTTATCTTTTCTAAACGATTTTAACTCATTTCCAGTTTGTTTCAATTGCGACTCCATAGCAACAAGCGTACTATCAATAAATCTAATAGTATTGTTAGCAAATTGATTTTTACCATCTAGCTGAATTTTAATCAACATTTTCACTGTTGCATTAAGGTACTCAACTAAACGGGCTTTGTTTGTTCCTTGCATGCTTAAGGTCAATATGGAACCTCCTTTATCATCAGAACTAACGTTTATTCCTCTATAACGAGAAACAGTTCCATCAAAATCATTAAATCTGACAAAATATTCGTTTCCTACATATAAACCTGGGTTATCATTAATTTGCAATTTCCAATTTAAAAAAGGCAACGAAACTTGTTCTCCAACTTTATATCTTTTTACAAATTCTACAGGCTGAACTGCAGTATTCGAATATTTATTTTCAGCATAGTTAATAAGTGAAACTGAATTGCTTTCAAATGGTATGCGTACTTCATAAACATTTTCGCTGATAAACTTAATTTTAATCAGAGTATTTGCCAACTGTCCTCTTGACTTATCAATATCGACATAAAAAGGAACAGCGCCATAAGAGTCTATCATATTATATTTACCCATTGTGAGATAGTCAATATAATATTGTAATTTACTAACCACTAATTCATTGTGAGATCTCGTCTGTAGTATGGTCGTGATTCCATTAACTTGATCTGAAATTCCACCCCAGTTAAAAACCAAACTGGTATTAGAAGTGAAAAATGGATTACTTTCTTCCTTAATTGAAATCATAGTCTGCATTGCGTAAATTTTTTCTTTTCGAATATTTACTTGATATGCAATGGCAAATGCAATGATTAAGCTGACCAAAAACCATTTCCAATAGCTGAGAATTTGCAGCAACAAACCTTTAAAATCAAAACTTGACTGATTTTCAAAAATCGAAAAATCTTTTATATCTAACATCTTTTGAATTCAGTTTTAATTTTTGATAATTAAATATACAGTTGTCGCGAGGGACAATAAAGTAATAATGGTTCCAATAGACTGTATCCCTGTCTGTCCCGTTCCCCAAGTTTTTTGCCTCAAGGGTTTTACATAAATATAATCGTTGGGTTGTAAATAATAATAAGGCGATTTCATAACATTGGCATCTGTTAGATCAATATCATTCATTTGAACTCCAGTAGGAGTCTGGCGAATAATGGTTACAGCTTTTCTATTTCCTACAGTTGTAATATCTCCAGCGTTTGCAATAGCTTCCATGATATTAACATGTTCTTGAAACAATGTTTTGGTTCCGGTACTCCCAACCTCTCCATTTATTGTATATCTAAAACCTGCCAATTTCACTGTAACAAAAATGTTTGCCTCGGTTTTAAAATATTCTTCGAGCAATTTTTTCTCAATCATAGCTCGTACTTCTTCTAAAGTGTAACCAATAACATTTACCTCACCTAATATTGGAATTCTAATATTTCCATGATCATCAACCGTAAATCCATCAAAATACAAGCCTGATTCAGACTTGGCAGATGTCATACCAGTACCTTCTGACTTACTAAAAATTGAAACTAATTTAGGGTCTATCGCTTTTATACTAATACTTAAAACGTCATTCACTTGTAACCTGTAGGGCTTTGCTTCAACCGCGGCAACAACACTTTTCTCTTCAGAAGTATTTTTATCCTGAAGATATACTAGATCTTTTATAGGTATGCACGAGGTAAAAAGCGTACTAACCAGTAACAGAATATAAAAGCTATTTTTTGTCATTATTGAAATTTTATCGCAAATATAGGTTTTCATTTAATCTTCAGAAAATCTATATCTTATTTGGGGTTTGTTTAATTATTTTTAAATGTTTTTTCAAAAGGAACACGATGCAAAATACTTCTCCCAAGGGTAACTTCATCAGCATATTCCAATTCATCACCCACGGAAATTCCTCTAGCAATTGTCGAAATTACAATTTGAGATTCGGCGATCTGTTTATAAATATAAAAGTTGGTTGTATCTCCCTCCATAGTTGAACTAAGTGCAAAAATGATTTCAATAACTTTTCCTGCTTTTACTTTTTCAACTAAGCTTGAAATATTCAACTGACTTGGACCAACTCCTTCGATAGGAGAAATCTTTCCTCCAAGTACATGATAAATCCCTTTGAATTGACCTGTATTTTCGATCGCCATTACATCACGAATATCCTCCACAACACAAATAATCTGCTGATTTCTTGAAGCGTTTGCACAAATTTCGCAAATTTTTGTATCTGAAATATTATGGCAATTTTCACAAAACTTAATATCTTCTCGCATGTTTAACAAGGCTTGAGAAAGAAACCCAGTTTGCTCTTTTGGCTGTTTAAGCAAATGGAGAACCAATCGCAAAGCTGTACGCTTACCAATACCTGGCAATTGTGACATTTCGTTAACCGCTTTCTCTATTAATTTCGATGAAAATTCCATGACGACAAAAGTAACATTTTTAACGGTATCAAGGGCTTTGAAACAATTAAATTCAATTTTTTAAGAAATTAGATTGTTGATTTTTTGTGTCTGCCAATAAAAAACGAAGCTTTCCAATTGAATTGGAAAGCTGATAAAAAATTTCGTTTAGTTAATATTGATTTGTTGCCAATAAAACCAACGTACAAGCAACCTCTACTTTAATATTATTCAATTCTAATAATTGATATAATTCAGGATTTTCTGTTCCAGGATTAAAAATTACTCTTTTAGGTTGCGCTTCAATAATATAATTATAATAATCGCGCTGACGAGCTGGATTTAAATATAAAGTAACTGTATCAATATTTTTAACAGGGATAGTTTTTGTATGAATTTTTACACCTGCAACTTCTCCTGTATTTTGACCAATTGCTAATACTGTGTGCCCTTTTTGAGTAAGCATATTTATAGCTCTAAATGCATAACGATCTGTTTTTGTTGTAGCACCAAGAAGCAAAGTTTTTTTATTTTTCATCTTTTTAAAATATTTCACAAAAGTAGCTAAAAAGAATGAGCTAAATTAGAAGATTGATCCTGAAAAGATTCAGGATAAATTATTACAAAAAAGCCAAACTTAAAAGTTTGGCTTTTTCTAGAAATATTTTCATTTTATAATGGTATAAACATTTTCAGCATAAGGACTATCTAAAATCAATTTATTATTAAGCCAAACTTTATCAACTCTTGTATAACAATGACCTGTATCAAAAGTTGATTGTAACATATCTTTATCTCTTTCGTTCCATTGAATGTAGGTTACTGTTTTCTTATTTAAGTCAAAACTATTTAACGGTATTGAAATCTGGTATTTATTTGTTATCATATTTTTAAAAACACCCTTGACAAAATTCGGGTTTAGTCCCTGCTCTTTAACTTCTCCATTTATCTCATAAAACAATCTAATTTTAGACACATCAAAACCATTTGGATTTTCAGGATCTAACAAATCGTCGCCCTTGGCATTCAAAACAGAAAAACTCATGGTTGTATCATAATTAAAACATAATGTATCTTCGTCTTTGTTATTACATCCAAAAAAAAATATTGCAACTAAAAATATTAATGCTTTTTTCATGGCTTTAAGGTTTTATGTTATAAATCATCTTTGTATTCGGATTAAAAGTATAAACCTCAGGATTAAAATTATCAAAAGCAAAGTAATCATTTGCACCATTAGGTCCCCAGCCCCAGTTCATATGAAAGTACAAATAACTAACACCTGAACAATCATTGAAATAATACTTAACGCTCTTATATCCATCACATACCCACATATGCCCGCCTTTATTACCACTTCCACTTAACAAAACAGGTTTGCCTGCTGTTATATTATCTTTTACAACTTGATAGTTATAATTAGCCCAATCTGCCGAAGAATATTTGAATTGAGTTTTCAACACAACTCCCATATCAGCACTAGAACTTACGCCAGTAGCATCACAACTGTATGTTGGCTGTCCAGGATATACAGTTCGAATCGCATTATGAATATCTACTATAAAATTCGCAGTGACACTTGTTGCATAAGTTGGATCCATTAAAGACCAGTTATAATTAGAAGGATAGTTATAATATTTCATAATTTGAGCCATTGCAACAGGTACACAACCGGCTAAAACTTGTGCACTATACCCATTACAATTCATATAAGGCAATTGATAATTAAAATTAGCTTCCTGTTGCCAAGCCGAACTTAAATATGGTCCTTGAATAGTTGTTTCAGTATGCTCATAACAAACATCTGTAGGTGGTTTTCCTGATAAATTTTGATTAACAAAAATACTTTTAACTTGTCTCCATGCTAATTTATGCTCTTCAGTTTGTTTTAAGTCAGAATTCTGTATATCAGTAATTTGTTTTTCAGAACTTTCCATCCAATCTTTCAAACCTTCTGAATAAACACTTTCATCAAGCATAAATTTACCACTCTCTGAAAAGGCTATTATTGGCCTCATTCTATTATCAGATGATAAAATTATATATCCACCATTAACATAGTTTATTATATAAAACACAGTTTTGCCTTTTTTATTCTTGATCTCATTTATATCTTGTATTGCTTTTTTTTCAATCCCAAAAGAACTGGTCTTACTGGTTTTTGATTCAGATTGTTTTTTAAATGAAATATCCTTAGCAATCTCTTTTGCTTGAGTTAACCCCACGAAATTTTCCTGAGATGCTTGGTTCGAATTATCTAATTCATTATCCTTTGAACAGGAAAATAAAAAAAGCAAACTCAAAATAAAAACCCATTTATTTCCTTTTAATTGTCTCATAATTATGGTTTTAAAATTAGTATTCCTCAAAATAAACCAATTAAAGCCCCCAATTTTACCACAATAAGCCATAAAAAGACAACTATGAGATAATTATTATAAAAAAAATCAAACTAACTATAACTTTGAAAATTAATTATTCCCCATAACAATAGAATAGTATTGAAAAAATAGTTTTCTAAATATAGAGTTCAATAAAATAACTTTCAAATCTCAAAATTTAACTACTTTTACTTGACAAATCACAACTCTATGGATCTATTCATTTATTTATTTGCCGCACTTTTTTCAGTATTAAACCCAATTGGTACGGTACCAATTTTTGTCGGATTGACACAACATGATTCTCAAAAAGAACGCTCGAGAATTTCACTTTGGACCGCAATAAATGTTGGTATAATTTTACTGGTCTCTTATTTTATTGGGCAATATGTTTTAACATTTTTTGGAATAAGCATTGATGCATTACGAATTGCAGGAGGAATTGTAATTGTAAATTCAGGCTTTTCATTATTGTCGGGAAAATTCAACAAGAAACGAGGCATCAATAAAAAGATCGAAAACGAAGCTCAACAGAGAAACGACATTGCGCTAACGCCTCTAGCAATTCCAATGCTTGCAGGTCCTGGATCAATGTCATTGCTAATAGCATTCTACCAGGAACATCATCAAATGGAAGAAATCATCTTTTCGTGTCTTGCTATTTTAGCCATTGCTGTTGTTATTTTTGCAATTCTAAAAAGTGCTCACTATCTCGCAAGAATACTGGGTGCGTCTGGAATTGTAGCGATATCAAGAATTGTTGGTTTTATTGTAATTTCCATCGGAATTCAATATATCGTAAGTTCTATTGTAAATATTATAAAGGGGAATTTTTAATATAAATCATCTTTTTCAACCATAAAAAATGGGATAAAACTTAAGCTTTATCCCATTTTTTTGTGTCTTATTAAAATTGTATTTTTAGTTTCTTGGCAAGAAAACTTCAGCCATCATACATCTTGCACTTCCACCTCCGCAAGCTTCGATAGTATCTAGACTTGAACTCAAAATTTCAGCATGCTTTTCTAATTGTGCTATTTGTTTAGGAGTCAAACTCTGATGTGCCGATGCACTCATTACAATATATTTTTTATCATTTGCCCCTCTAACTTCTAACATATTTCCAGCAAAATTATTTACTTGATCTTCGGTAATTAGAATGATTTCTTTTTTATCGTCTTTCAAATTATCAAGAACCATTTTGCGCTCTTTTTTATCATCAATGCAATCTGCACAAATGACCGCGAAAGTTTCTCCAAGGCACATCATTACATTGGTATGATAAATCAGTTTTCGCTCACCATCAACAGTCTGAAAAGCTTCAAATATTACAGGTGCATAATCAAAATCTTCACAAAATTCAATGAATAATTCTTCGTCAGCACGAGGTGATAATGCACAATATGCTTTTGCATTGGCACGATCTAAAAGCAAACTTCCGGTTCCTTCTAAAAAATAACCATCATCTTCTGCAGAAGTATAATCCATTATATTAGATATTTCGAAACCCTTTTCTTCTAAAGTATCTAAAATATCCTCGCGACGTTCTTGACGTCTATTTTCAGCAAACATTGGATAAAGCGCTACATCTCCATTTTCATGAAATGAAACCCAATTGTTCGGAAAAATACTATCCGGAGTATCTGTTTCCAATGTATCTTCGATTACAGTTACATCAACTCCAACAGCTCTCAGCTTTTCAACAAAAACATCAAATTCTTGTTGCGCTTTTGCATTAACAGTACTTGGCAATAAACCGTCTAATACTTTTTGGTAATAATTATTAACCGCAGTCTGCTCATTCATTCTAAAAGCAACTGGCCTAATCATTACGATTGCGTTTGTTGTCTGTCTCATTTTTTATTTTTTTTTGTTTCAAGTTTGAGGCTTCACGTTCTGTAAAAACTTGAAACCTCAAACTTGAAACAATTATTTTAATCTCTTATTAATGGCAAAGTTGAACATCTTAACAAGCCTTCTTGCTTAGCGATTTCGGCATACGGAATTTCTTCAACCGTAAAACCATTTGCACGCAACCAATTATTTAATCGCGTGAAATTCTTCTCCGAAACCACAACATTTTTGTCGATAGAAAATACATTTGAAAACATATTATACATTTCATTTCTTTCGATATGAAATAAATTTTCTTTTCCAAAAAGATTTACCAAATACAAATAATCAGCTTCTTCACGGAAACCTCTTTTATAAATAATCCCTTTATTTTCACCAACTGGCTGAAAACAGCAATCTAAGTGCAATGCATTATCTCTAGCTTCTAATTTTGATTTAACCAAATCAAATTCTTTTACAATTTTATTTGGAAACAGCTCTTTGATAAAATTAACACCATGCATATTAGTTCTGGCAGTGATATAATCTTTATAATCACTCCCTTTATAAGTACCTATAAAAATATGGTCATTCCAAAGCATAACATCACCGCCTTCAATGTGAACTTCTTCTGGCGGACGAACAACTTTTTGCGGATCAATTTGGTCAATTACATATTGAATCGCATCTAATTCACGTTCGCGATCAGGCAATATATTCGATTTCACAAAAACATCATCAATTACAAATCCTATATCTCTGGCAAAAATCTGATTATAATTCTCGATCATTTCCGGACGATAAACTTTTACGTCATATTTTTGAAAAACAGAATTAAAAGCTTCCATCTCAGGAACCATGTCTTTTTCTATTGGATATGTTCCTGCTTTAATATGTTCCAATGACTTAGGGTCATAAGCTTCCTCTAAGGTTGGAGTTGGCCCATTATGAACGGCTGAACCCAAAACTACAGCTCGCAGTCTTGAAGTTTCGTTCTTTACATTTAATTGCAACATGACTTTATTATATTTTGAGCAAAGATAAAAAAAGCTTCACATTGTAAGTGAAGCTTTCTGTTTTTTATTTGTTACGTTTAAATTCTCTCAAAGGATGACCTGTGTAAATTTGTCTTGGTCTTCCAATTGGTTCTTTGTTTTCACGCATTTCTTTCCATTGTGCGATCCAGCCTGGAAGTCTTCCAATAGCAAACATAACTGTAAACATATCTGTTGGAATTCCCAATGCTCTGTAAATAATTCCAGAGTAGAAATCAACGTTTGGATATAAGTTTCTTGATTTGAAGTATTCATCTTCAAGAGCCGCTGCTTCTAATTTTTTAGCAATTTCTAAAATTGGATCTTCAACACCTAAAGTTTCTAAAACTTCTTTAGCTGCTTTTTTAATGATTTTTGCTCTTGGATCGAAGTTTTTATAAACTCTATGACCAAATCCCATTAAACGGAAAGGATCATTTTTATCTTTTGCTTTCGCCAAAAATTTATCAGTATCTCCACCATCATTATTGATATCTTCCAACATTTCAAGTACAGCTTGATTAGCACCTCCGTGAAGAGGTCCCCAAAGTGCAGAAACTCCAGCAGAAACTGATGCAAATAAACCTGCATGAGAAGAACCTACCATTCTTACTGTTGAAGTAGAACAGTTTTGTTCGTGATCTGCATGAAGAATAAATAATTTATCTAAGGCATTAACAATTACAGGATTTGCTGCATATGGACCAGTAGGCAATTTAAACATCAACTGCATAAAGCTCTCAACATATCCTTTTGTATTATCATAATAATTCAACGGATAACCCATTGATTTTCTGTATGTCCAAGTTGCAATAACTAAAAATTTAGCCATTGTTTTGCAAATTGCTTCATACATTTCTTTTTCATTTTCAACGTTTACCGCTTTTGGATTAAAAGCTGTTAAAGCACTTGTCAAAGCAGACAATACGCCCATTGGGTGTGCAGTTTTTGGGAAGCCGTCAATGATATTTTTCATTTCTTCGTTTACTAACGAATGTTTTTTAATACCATTTTCAAATTGCTCCAACTCAGCTGCAGTAGGCAATTCTCCAAAAATTAAAAGATATGATACTTCTAAAAAACTAGCTTTATCAGCCAAATCTTCGATTGAGTATCCTCTATAACGCAAAATTCCTAATTCTCCGTCTAAGAAAGTGATTTCACTTGTACAAGATCCCGAGTTTTTATAACCTGGATCAATTGTAATAATACCTGTTAAGTCACGTAATTTGTTAATATCGATAGCTGATTCATTTTCGCTTCCTGTGATAACCGGAAGTTCAATTTTTTTACCATCTACTTCTAATGTAGCTATTTTTGACATAATATAATCGGGAATAATTCTATAAAATAATAATTTATCAAATCTAAGGAATTTAAGACTAATTAAAAAAAGAATCCTGCTATGAATTTGTTAAAACTCCAAAAAAAAACCATTCGTTAACACGAATGGTTTCTTTTCAATATATAACTCTTACAATTATTTGATCTTGAAAGCGTTTAAGCCAGGGAAATAAGCAGTACTTCCTAGCTCTTCTTCAATTCTCAATAATTGGTTGTATTTAGCCATACGGTCAGAACGTGAAGCAGAACCCGTTTTGATTTGTCCACAGTTTAAAGCAACCGCTAAATCAGCAATAGTATTATCTTCTGTTTCTCCAGAACGGTGTGACATAACTGAAGTATATCCAGCATTTTTAGCCATATTTACTGCAGCAATAGTTTCTGTTAAAGTTCCAATTTGGTTTACTTTTACTAAAATTGAATTAGCAATTCCTTTTTCGATTCCAGTTGACAAACGCTCAACGTTAGTAACAAATAAATCATCACCAACTAATTGTACTCTATTTCCAATTTTTTCAGTCAAGTATTTCCATCCATTCCAGTCATCTTCGTACATACCATCTTCGATAGAGATAATTGGATATTTAGAAGCAAGTTCAGCTAAATAATCTGCTTGCTCTTCAGAAGTTCTGATTTTTCCAGTTTCACCTTCAAATTTAGTATAATCGTATTTACCGTTTACATAAAACTCAGAAGCAGCACAGTCAAGAGCAATCATAATTTCGTCACCGAAAGTATATCCTGCTTTTTCAACCGCTAATTTGATAGTATCTAAAGCATCTTCAGTACCACCAGCCAAGTTTGGAGCAAAACCTCCTTCATCACCTACAGCTGTACTTAAACCTCTGTCATGCAATACTTTTTTCAAGCTGTGAAAAATCTCAGTTCCCATTTGCATAGCATGTGTAAAAGAAGTAGCTTTTACTGGGAAAATCATAAATTCTTGGAATGCAATAGGTGCGTCAGAGTGAGAACCACCATTGATGATATTCATCATTGGCACAGGTAATGTATTAGCAGAAACTCCACCTACATATCTGTATAAAGGCAATCCAAGTTCATTTGCAGCAGCTTTAGCAGCAGCTAAAGAAACTCCTAAAATTGCATTAGCTCCTAATTTAGATTTATTAGGCGTACCGTCTAAATCAATCATTAATTGATCGATAGTATTTTGTTCAAAAACAGAAGTTCCAACTAATTCTTCAGCAATAACAGTATTTACATTATTCACTGCATTCAAAACTCCTTTACCTAGATAAGCTTTACCTCCATCACGTAATTCAACAGCTTCGTGCTCTCCAGTTGATGCTCCAGATGGAACAGCAGCTCTACCTAAAACCCCATTTTCAGTTACTACATCAACTTCAATAGTTGGGTTTCCTCTAGAATCAAGAATTTGTCTTGCGTGAACTTTAATTATAATACTCATTATTTTTGTTTTTTATTAATAAATTATATTTTTTTTCGAAATTATAAAAATATTTAATAGAAAAAATGCATTCTCACTATTAAACAGCTTTATTTATTAACTATATCGTTTTAGCAGAAGCTTCTTTAATGTTCTCTACGAATTGATCAAACAAATAAGACGAATCATGTGGCCCAGGACTAGCTTCTGGGTGATACTGTACAGAAAAACAGTTTTTGTTTTTCATACGCATACCTGCTACTGTACCATCATTTAAATGTAAGTGTGTAATTTCTAAATCAGGATGATTATCCAACTGTTCTTTATTAACAGCAAAACCATGATTTTGAGATGTGATTTCACCTTTACCTGTAATTAAATTTTTCACAGGATGGTTAATTCCACGATGCCCATTAAACATTTTATAAGTTTTAACTCCATTTGCCAAGGCAATAACCTGGTGACCTAAACAAATTCCGAATAATGGTTTATTATCAGCTAATATCTCTTTTGCAACTTCGATAGCTCCAAACAAAGGATCTGGATCACCAGGTCCGTTTGACAAGAAATATCCATCAGGATTAAATTCAGACATATCTTTATATGTCGAATTATAAGGATACACTTTAATGTAACAATCTCTTTTTGCAAGATTTCTTAAAATGTTCTTTTTTATTCCAAGGTCTAGTGCTGAAACTTTGTAAGTCGCATTTTCATCACCAAAAAAATAAGGCTCAGTAGTTGATACTTTTGACGCCAACTCCAAACCTTCCATATTTGGCACGTTTGCCAATTCTTTTTTTAAATCTTCAATCGAAGTTCCATCAGTACATATAACAGCATTCATAGCGCCATTATCACGGATATAACTTACAAGTGCACGAGTGTCAACATCAGAAATACAGATTAGATTCTGTTTTGTAAAGTAATCTTCTAAACTCCCTGAAGCTAATTCACGAGAAAAATTAAAACTGAAGTTTTTACAAACTAAACCAGCAATTTTGATACTATCAGATTCTACCTCTAAATCATTAACACCATAATTTCCAATGTGAGCATTTGTTGCTACCATTATTTGTCCAAAATAGGAAGGATCTGTAAAAATCTCCTGATATCCGGTCATTCCAGTATTAAAACAAACTTCACCAAAAGTCTTACCGCTAATCCCGATAGATTTTCCGTGAAAAATAGTTCCATCACTTAGTAATAAAATGGCGCTTTGTCGTGTTGTGTATTTCATTCTTTAATTTGTATTGTTTTTAATCGTCTTATAAAACCAGCAAAGCTAGTTTCATTGTAATTAGATATTTTGCAAATTTACTTCTTTAAAAGAGTGCTTCCAAGATTTTTTAAAAAATTCATTCAGAAAAATAAAACCTAAGCATTCAAAAAAGTTAAATTTTACAGTCTTTAAAAAAAATCAAAAAAAAAGGATAAACTAAAAATTAGCTTATCCTTGATTTCTATAGAATCATTACTTTCATAATTATTCAGAAGCTTCAGTAGTCGTTTCTGATTCAGCAGCAGGAGCTTCAGGAGTACCTTCAGCTTTTTTAGCTTTACCACCACGACGGCTTTTTGCTTTTTTAACTTCTTTTTTACCTCCATTGTAAAGTTCATTGAAATCTACAAGTTCGATCATCGCCATATCAGCGTTATCTCCCAAACGATTTCCAACTTTAATGATACGAGTGTATCCACCTGGACGGTCACCAACTTTAGCAGCTACATCTCTGAACAAGTCAGTTACAGCATATTTGCTACGTAAGTAAGCAAAAACAATACGACGGTTGTGAGTCGTATCTTCTTTTGATTTTGTGATTAAAGGCTCAACAAATTGTTTAAGCGCTTTAGCTTTAGCAACAGTAGTATTAATACGTTTGTGCTCAATAAGAGAACAAGCCATATTAGCCAACATAGCTTTTCTATGTCCAGTCTGTCTGCTTAAGTGGTTGAATTTTTTTCCGTGTCTCATGACGTGTTTTTTTTATCTTCATCTTGCTACAATCCACTATGGAGAGCAAAATATGAAGTAAATTATTCTTTATCTAATTTGTATTTAGCTAAATCCATTCCGAAAGTTAAATTTTTAACTGCAACAAGTTCATCAAGTTCAGTTAGAGATTTTTTACCAAAATTACGGAATTTCATTAGGTCATTTTTATTGAACGATACTAAATCACCAAGTGTATCAACTTCAGCCGCTTTCAAGCAATTTAATGCTCTTACAGATAAATCCATATCAACAAGCTTAGTTTTAAGCAATTGTCTCATATGCAATGACTCTTCATCATACGATTCTGTTTGTGCAATTTCGTCAGCCTCAAGTGTAATTCTTTCGTCAGAAAACAACATGAAATGGTGAATTAAAACTTTGGCAGCTTCAGTAAGAGCATCTTTTGGATTAATAGATCCATCAGTTTTAATTTCAAAAACTAATTTTTCATAATCTGTTTTTTGCTCAACACGGAAGTTTTCAATTGCATATTTTACATTTTTTACCGGAGTAAAAATAGAATCTGTAAAAATGGTTCCAATTGCAGCATTCTGTTTTTTGTTCTCTTCAGCAGGAACGTATCCTCTACCTTTTTCGATTGTTAAATCGAAGTTCAATTTGATTTTTGAATCTAAATTACAGATAACAAGGTCTGGATTCAAAACTTGGAAACCTGAAATAAATTTTTGAAAATCACCTGCTGTCAATTGATCTTTACCAGAAACAGAAATTGTAACTGCTTCATTATCTATATCTTCGATCTGACGTTTGAAACGTACTTGTTTTAGATTAAGGATAATTTCGGTAACATCTTCAACAACACCTGAAATAGTAGAAAACTCATGATCTACACCTTCGATACGAACAGATGTAATTGCATAACCTTCTAATGCTGAAAGCAAAACTCTTCTAAGTGCATTACCAACTGTCAATCCGTAACCAGGTTCTAAAGGTCTAAATTCAAATTTACCTTCAAAATCGGTTGAATCGATCATGATAACTTTATCGGGCTTTTGAAAATTAAATATTGCCATAAATTTCGACTAAGTCAATTATTATTTGTTGTACAACTCTACGATTAATTGTTCTTTAATGTTTTCTGGAATTTGAAGTCTTGCAGGTACAGAAACGAAAGTTCCTTCTTTAAGATCATTGTTCCAAGTAATCCATTCATAAACATGACTTGAATTTGATAAAGAACGTTCGATAGCTTCTAAAGATTTAGATTTTTCACGAACTGCAACTTTATCACCAGGCTTAAGGTGGTAAGAAGGGATATTTACAACTTCACCATTAACAGTAATGTGTCTGTGAGATACAATTTGACGAGCACCTCTTCTAGATGGAGCAATTCCCATTCTAAAAACAACATTATCCAATCTTGCTTCGCATAATTGTAATAAAACCTCACCAGTTACACCTTTAGTTGCTGATGCTTTTTCGAATAAATTTCTGAATTGTTTTTCTAAAATTCCATAAGAATATTTAGCTTTTTGCTTTTCCATTAACTGAACAGCGTACTCAGATTTTTTTCCTCTTTTTTTAGCCATCCCGTGTTGTCCAGGTGGGTAATTTCTTTTTTCGAAAGATTTATCATCTCCGAAGATTGCTTCGCCAAATTTACGAGCGATTCTTGTGCTAGGACCAGTATATCTTGCCATTTTAATTTGTTTAAGATAGAGATTATGAATTCAGGTCTTATCCTTCGATAATCTATTTTCTATCTAGGTTATACTATAATAAATTTTGAGTATTAAACTCTACGTCTCTTAGGAGGACGACATCCGTTATGAGGCATTGGAGTAACATCGATAATCTCAGTAACTTCAATTCCACCGTTATGAATAGAACGGATAGCAGACTCACGCCCGTTTCCTGGTCCTTTTACATAAACTTTAACTTTTTTAAGTCCTGCCTCAAGAGCTACTTTGCTGCAATCTTCTGCTGCCATTTGAGCTGCATACGGAGTGTTCTTTTTAGAACCTCTGAAACCCATTTTACCAGCTGAAGACCAAGAAATAACTTCACCTTTCTTATTTGTCAACGAAATAATGATGTTGTTGAAAGTGGCAGAAATATGAGCTTCACCCGTTGATTCAACGATAACTTTACGTTTTTTTGCAGTTGCTTTAGCCATATTACTTATTATTTAGTTGCTTTTTTCTTGTTAGCAACAGTTTTTCTTTTACCTTTTCTTGTTCTAGAGTTGTTTTTAGTTCTTTGTCCTCTTAATGGAAGACCAGATCTATGACGGATACCTCTGTAACAACCAATATCCATTAAACGTTTGATGTTCAAAGAAACTTCAGAACGTAATTCTCCTTCAATTTTGTAAAATGAAACTGCATCACGAATTGCTCCGATCTCGTCATCATTCCAATCTTGAACTTTTTTATCTTGGCTTACTTGAGCTTTTTCTAAAATCTCAATAGCTCTACTTTTTCCTAATCCAAAGATGTAGGTAAGTGCGATAACACCTCTTTTGTTTTTTGGGATATCTACCCCTGCTATTCTTGCCATAATTATCCTTGTCTTTGTTTAAATCTAGGATTCTTTTTGTTTATTACGTACAGTCTCCCTTTTCTACGCACGATAATGCACTCGGCACTTCTCTTTTTTACTGATGCTCTAACTTTCATAGTAATTATCCTTTAATATCGATAAGTAATTCTTGCTTTTGACAAATCATAAGGACTCATTTCTAGTTTCACTTTATCACCAGGTAATAATTTGATGTAATGCATTCGCATTTTACCAGAAATATGAGCAATTACAACATGTCCATTTTCTAACTCCACACGGAACATCGCATTTGACAATGCTTCAATGATTGATCCGTCTTGTTCTATTGCTGATTGTTTTGCCATAAATATATTAAGCTACCGCTTTTCTATTTTTACCAGTCTTCATTAAACCATCATAATGCTTGTTTAACAAGTATGAATTGATTTGTTGAATAGTATCTATTGCAACCCCAACCATAATTATTAATGAGGTACCTCCAAAAAACATTGCCCAAGATTGTTGTACATCCATAATACTTACAACAATAGCTGGGAACACAGCAATCAAAGCAAGGAATAAAGATCCTGGGAAAGTTATTAAAGACATCACTTTATCTAAGAAATCTGAAGTCTCAGCTCCTGGACGAACACCAGGAATAAAACCACCACTTCTTTTTAAATCATCAGCCATTTTGTTCGTAGGAACAGTAATTGCAGTATAGAAAAATGTAAATACAATAATTAAAGTTGCAAATACAAAATTATACCAAAAACCGAACATATTACTAAATGCTCCAACAATAGATTGTGATGTATCTGATTTAGATAATCCAGCTACAGCCGCAGGTATAAACATAATTGCCTGAGCAAAAATGATTGGCATAACTCCAGAAGCATTAAGCTTAAGAGGAATCCACTGTCTATTACCACCTGCCAAATCTTGCTCATAGTCTCCAGTTGTAGTACGACGAGCATACTGTACTGGAATTCTACGTACTGCCATTGTAAGCAATACACAAGAAATAATTACTAATAACCATACAATAATTTCAATGGCCATTAACATTAAGCCTCCAGTGTTGTTTGTAACTACAGACTTAAATTCTTGCATAAAAGCTTGTGGTAAACGAGCTAAAATACCAACCATAATCAATAATGAAATTCCATTTCCAATACCTTTATCAGTAATTTTTTCACCTAGCCACATAGCAAAAATAGTACCAGTAACTAAAATGATTACAGACGAGAATAAAAATTCAGGTGAATTAAAGCCTAGTAGAAAAGCACTACCAGGCAATGTTCTGTATAAATTATAGATATAAGTTGGACCTTGAACCAATGTAATAGCAATAGTTAACCAACGTGTAATTTGATTAATCTTTTTTCTACCACTCTCCCCATCATTTTGAAGTTTTTGTAAATAAGGAATCGCAATTCCCATTAACTGAACAACAATAGATGCAGAAATATAAGGCATAATTCCTAAAGCAAAAACTGAAGCCTTAGAAAATGCACCTCCGGTGAACATGTCTAGGATAGATCCTAAACCATTTTTAGTTTGTCCTGCTAACCCCATCAATTGAGTTGCGTCAATTCCAGGAAGCGTAACGTGTGCTCCAAAACGATATACTAAAAGCAATCCTAAAGTGATTAGAATTCTATTCTTTAGTTCTTCGATTTTCCAAACATTGCTAATTGATTCAATAAATTTCTTCATACAATAGAAAAATTATATTGTTACAGCCTCTCCTCCAGCAGCTTCAATAGCAGCTTTTGCAGTAGCAGTAAATTTGTGAGCAGTTACTTTTAATTTTGCTTTCAATTCTCCTCTTCCTAAAATCTTAACGATTTCATTTTTGGTAGCTAGACGGTTTGCAACAAATTCTGCCATAGAAACAGAATCAGTAACAACACCTTTGTCTACTAATAATTGAAGCGTATCTAAATTAACACCTTCGTATTCTTTACGATTGATGTTTGTGAAACCAAACTTAGGTACACGTCTTTGAAGTGGCATTTGCCCTCCTTCAAAACCAATCTTTTTAGAATAACCAGAACGAGATTTTGCTCCTTTGTGACCTCTTGCAGCAGTGCCACCTTTTCCAGAACCTTCTCCTCTACCTAATCTTTTATTTTGATTGTGCGTTGATCCTTCAGCTGGTTGTAAGTTACTTAAATTCATAACAGTATTTGTTATTTAGCTTCTTCAACAGAAACTAAGTGTTTAACTTTGTTTATCATACCAAGGATAGCAGGGTTTGAATCATGCTCTACAACTTGTCCCATTTTACGTAGACCTAAAGCTTCCAAACCTCTCTTTTGAGAAAGAGGACAGTTGATTTTGCTTCTTACTTGTTTTACTAATAATTTAGCCATAATTTCCTTGAATTAACCTTTAAAAACTTTTTCTAAAGAAACACCTCTTTGTTTTGCAACAGTATGAGCGCTTCTCATTTGTAATAAAGCATCAAAAGTTGCTTTCACTACGTTATGAGGATTTGATGATCCTTGAGATTTAGATAATACATCGTGAATACCTACTGATTCAAGAACTGAACGAACAGCTCCACCAGCAATAACTCCTGTACCATGAGAAGCAGGAATTAAGAATACACGTGCACCACCAAATTTACCTTTTTGTTCGTGAGGAACAGATTGTCCGTTCAAAGGAATTTTTACTAAATTTTTCTTAGCATCTTCTACTGCTTTCGCAATTGCTTCAGAAACGTCTTTAGATTTTCCTAATCCGTGACCAACCACTCCATTTTCATCACCTACAACTACAATAGCAGAAAAACCGAAAGCTCTACCACCTTTTGTAACTTTAGTAACACGATTAACACTAACTAGACGATCTTTAAGTTCAAGACCACTAGGTTTTACCAATTCTACATTTTTGTATTTAGACATAATATATTAGAATTTAAGTCCAGCGGCTCTTGCGCCTTCTGCTAATGATTTAATACGACCGTGATATAAATATCCACCTCTATCAAAAGTGATGGTATCAATCCCAGCTTTTAACGCTTTCTCCGCAACTAGTTTTCCAACAGCAGCAGCTACTTCAACGTTAGTACCTTTTCCTATTTCTTTTTCTCTAGAAGATGCAGCTAATATAGTAACTCCATTTACATCATCAATGATTTGAGCGTAAATTTCTTTATTACTTCTAAACACAGATAATCTAGGTCTTGCAGCAGAACCACTAACCGATTTTCTAATTCTGAATTTAATTCTCTGTCTTCTTTCAGATTTTGTTAATGACATAATCTTATTTTTTAAGCTGATTTACCTGCTTTTCTTCTTAATACTTCACCCACAAATTTAACACCTTTTCCTTTATATGGCTCAGGCTTACGGAAACCTCTGATTTTCGCAGCTACTTGACCTAAAAGTTGTTTATCAAATGATGTTAATTTTACGATAGGGTTCTTACCTTTTTCAGATATTGTTTCTAAAGATACTTCTGGAGCAATTTCTAAAACAATATTGTGAGAATATCCAAGAGCTAAATCTAATTTTTGACCTTGGTTTGAAGCTCTATAACCAACTCCAACTAATTCTAGTTCTTTTGTGAAACCTTCAGATACACCAACAACCATATTACTGATCAAAGATCTGAATAATCCGTGTTTTGCTCTATGGTCTTTATGATCAGATGATCTTTCTACTGAAACTTGATCACCTTCAACAGTTACAGTTACGTCCGAAAACTCCTGAACTAGTTGACCTTTTTTTCCTTTTACTGTAATAATACCGTCTTTAACTTCAACAGTTACACCAGCAGGGATTACAATTGGGCTTTTACCTATTCTT
Organism: Flavobacterium sp. LHD-80; assembly: GCF_030929605.1. Taxonomy (GTDB): domain Bacteria; phylum Bacteroidota; class Bacteroidia; order Flavobacteriales; family Flavobacteriaceae; genus Flavobacterium. Next base: position 103,300 of record NZ_JAVFVS010000011.1, on the reverse strand, counting down.
GACATCTTATCTAGTGTTTAAAATTAGTATACGTAACAAATTACTTCACCACCTACATTTAATTGCTTAGCTTGTTTTCCAGTCATCAAACCTTTTGATGTAGAAACAATAGCAATTCCTAATCCATTAAGGATTCTAGGTAATTTGGCAGCACCTGCGTACTTACGTAAACCAGGTTTACTAATTCTTTGGATATCTTTGATTACAGGCTCTTTAGTATCTTTATCATACTTCAAAGCAATTTTGATAGAACCTTGAACAGTGTTCGTCTCAAATTTGTAACTTAAGATATAACCTTGATCAAATAAGATCTTAGTTATTTCTTTTTTTAGATTAGAAGCTGGAATTTCAACAACTTTGTGGTTTGCAGCCACAGCGTTACGAACTCTAGTCAAATAATCTGCAATAGGATCTGTATACATATGTATTTGATTGCGATTACGGTTTTCAGGAAGCACTATGCTTCCTGAACCTTTAATCAATTAAAAATTATTTTTTGGTTTGCAAAAGTAATAACTTATTGCGAGATTACCAAGATGCTTTTTTAACTCCAGGAATTAACCCATTATTAGCCATTTCACGGAAAGTTACACGTGAAATACCAAATTGACGAATATAACCTCTTGGTCTACCTGTTAATTTGCAACGATTGTGCAAACGAACTGGTGAAGCATTTTTAGGTAATTTTTGTAAGCCTTCATAATCTCCAGCTTCTAATAAAGCTTTTCTTTTTTCAGCGTACTTAGCTACCGTTTTCTCTCTTTTAACCTCACGGGCCTTCATTGATTCTTTAGCCATGTCTTAATTCTTTTTAAAAGGTAATCCTAATTCAGCCAATAATGACTTTGCTTCCTTGTCTGTTTTTGCAGTAGTAACAAATGTAATATCCATTCCTGAGATTTTGTTTACTTTGTCAATATCAATTTCTGGGAAAATGATTTGCTCCAAAACTCCAAGATTGTAATTACCTCTTCCGTCGAAACCAGTAGCTTTGATACCACTAAAATCTCTAACACGTGGTAAAGCAGAAGTAATAAGTCTATCTAAAAACTCATACATTCTTTCACCACGTAAAGTAACTTTTGCTCCAATAGGCATTCCCTTTCTCAATTTGAAAGACGCAACGTCTTTCTTTGAAATTGTAGATACTGCTTTTTGTCCAGTGATCTTTGTTAACTCATCAACAGCATAGTCAATAAGTTTTTTATCAGATACAGCTGCACCAACTCCACGGCTCAAAACGATTTTTTCAAGTTTTGGAACTTGCATTACGTTTGTATATCCGAACTCTTCTTTAAGAGCAGAGATTACTCTACTCTTATATTCTTCTTTTAGTCTAGGTGTATATGCCATTACTATAGTACTTGATTAGATTTTTTTGAAAATCTTACTTTCTTATCTCCTTCTACTCTAACTCCTACTCTAGTTGTTTCCTTAGTTTTAGGATCAATTAAAGCAATGTTAGAAATTTGAATAGAAGCTTCTTTCTTAACGATACCACCTTGAGGGTTTTTAGCACTTGGTTTTGTATGTTTTGAAACCATGTTCACACCTTCAACTATCGCTTTATTTTTCTCACGGTAAACACGTAAAACTTTACCTTCAGCACCTTTATGGTCTCCAGCAATAACTCTTACGATATCTCCTGATTTTATTTTTAGCTTTATCATCTTAAAACGAATTAAAGCACTTCTGGTGCTAATGATACAATTTTCATGAATTGTTTTTCACGAAGTTCTCTTGCTACCGGACCAAAAACACGAGTCCCTCTCATCTCACCTGCAGCATTCAAAAGAACGCATGCATTGTCATCGAAACGGATATAAGAACCATCAGCTCTTCTCACTTCTTTTTTGGTACGTACAACAACTGCAGTTGAAACAGCTCCTTTTTTAACGTTTCCGTTTGGAGTTGCATCTTTAATAGATACTACAATCTTGTCACCAACAGAGGCATACCTTCTTTTGGTACCTCCTAAAACACGGATAGTTAAAACTTCCTTAGCTCCCGTGTTATCTGCTACTTTTAGTCTTGATTCCTGTTGTACCATAATTATTTAGCTCTTTCTAAGATTTCAACTAATCTCCAACATTTTGTTTTACTTAAAGGACGCGTTTCGCTAATTCTTACAGTATCTCCAATGTTACAGTCGTTTGTTTCGTCGTGTGCAACATATTTCTTAGTTTTCAACACGAACTTACCGTATAATGGGTGTTTTACTTTTCTTACTTCAGCAATAACAATAGACTTATCCATTTTATTTGAAGTAACAACACCTATTCTTTCTTTTCTTAAATTTCTTTTTTCTTCCATCTTTCAGCAGAATACAATTATTGTAACTCTCTTTTAGTTAACTCTGTAGCTAATCTTGCAACTGTTCTTCTAACGCTTCTAATTTGAAGTGGGTTAGCAATTGGAGAAATAGCGTGAGCCATTTTTAGGTCAGCATATACTTTCTTAGTTTGACTAAGCTTTTCTTGCAACTCCGCTGCAGAAAGATCTTTTATTTCTGATTGTTTCATAATAAATATAAATTATGCTTCGAAATCTCTAGCAACGACGAATTTAGTTTTTACTGGAAGTTTCTGAGCTGCAAGACGTAAAGCCTCTTTTGCAACTGATAACGGAACTCCTCCAACTTCAAACATAATTCTTCCTGGTTTAACAACAGCAGCCCAATACTCAACTGCTCCTTTACCTTTACCCATACGTACTTCAAGAGGTTTCTTAGTGATAGGTTTGTCTGGAAATATTTTAATCCATAATTGTCCTTCTCTCTTCATGTAACGAGTTGCAGCGATACGTGCAGCTTCGATTTGACGAGAAGTTAAGAACATTCCATCTTCATGTACAGATTTAATACCAAACATTCCATTAGAAAGTTCATGCCCTCTTTGAGAGTTACCTTTCATTTTACCTTTTTGTACCTTACGGTATTTTGTTCTTTTAGGCTGTAACATTTTTCTTTAGTTTAAAAATTTACTTTCTTTTACGAGCGTCTGGTTTACCACCTTTGTTAAAGTTAGATTTGCCTCTAGGAGCATCTCCACCTTTACCACCACCTGTACCAGATTGTTTTTTGTCCATTCCAGCAAGTGGAGAAAGTTCTCTCTTACCGTAAACTTCACCTTTCATGATCCATACTTTGATACCCATTCTACCATAAGTAGTATGAGCTTCAGCCAAAGCATAATCAATGTCAGCTCTGAAAGTTGATAGAGGAATTCTACCTTCTTTGAAACCTTCCGAACGCGCCATCTCAGCTCCATTCAAACGACCAGAAATCAAAACTTTGATACCTTCAGCGTTCATACGCATAGAAGCAGCAATAGCCATTTTGATTGCACGTCTGTAAGAAATACGGCTTTCGATTTGACGAGCGATGCTTGTCGCCACAAGATAAGCATCTAACTCAGGTCTTTTGATTTCAAAGATGTTAATTTGAACCTCTTTGTCAGTAACTTTCTTAAGTTCTTCTTTTAACTTGTCTACCTCTTGTCCACCTTTTCCGATAATGATACCAGGTCTAGCAGTAGTGATAGTAACGGTTACAAGTTTCAAAGTTCTCTCGATGATTACTTTTGATACACTAGCTTTTGATAAACGAGCATGGATATACTTTCTGATTTTGTGATCTTCGGCTAATTTATCACCGTAATCATTTCCACCATACCAGTTTGAGTCCCATCCTCTGATGATACCAAGTCTATTTCCAATTGGATTTGTCTTTTGTCCCATGCTGCTTAAGAATTGCTTTGTGTGTTATTGATAGCTCCAAGCACGATTGTTACGTGGTTAGAACGTTTTCTGATTCTGTGTGCACGACCTTGTGGAGCTGGACGAAGTCTTTTCAACATCATTCCACCATCTACTCTGATCTCTTTAACAAATAATCCAGCTTCTTCTAAATTACCTTCACTATTTTTTTGCTCCCAGTTGTTGATTGCAGATAATAATAGTTTTTCTAATTTTCTTGAAGCTTCTTTAGAACTGAATCTTAAAATGTTAAGTGCTCTTTCTACCTTCTGACCTCTTACCAAGTCCGCTACTAAGCGCATTTTTCTAGGTGAAGTAGGGCAGTTATTCAATTTTGCGAAAGCAATAGACTTATTAGCCTCTTTTCTCGCATCTGCTGTTTCTCTTTTACGAACTCCCATTGCTTCTTATTTTTTACCTTTATTTTTTGCTCCAGCATGACCTCTAAAAGATCTAGTTGGTGAAAACTCTCCTAATTTGTGACCTACCATGTTTTCTGTTACGTAAACTGGTACAAATTGACGACCGTTATGAACTGCGATAGTTTGTCCAACGAAATCTGGAGTAATCATAGAAGCTCTAGACCAAGTCTTTACTACACTATTTTTACCACTTTCTACGTTTTCTTGAACTTTCTTGTCTAATTTATAATGAACGAAAGGTCCTTTTTTTAATGAACGTGCCATATCTTATTATTTCTTTCTACGTTCTACGATATACTTGTTACTCGGGTTTTTCTTAGAACGAGTTCTGTAACCTTTAGCTGGCAATCCGTTTCTTGAACGTGGGTGCCCTCCAGAAGAACGTCCTTCACCACCTCCCATAGGGTGATCAACTGGGTTCATCGCTACTGGTCTAGTTCTAGGTCTTCTTCCTAACCATCTTGTTCTACCTGCTTTTCCAGATACAACTAATTGGTGATCAGAATTAGAAACAGCTCCAATTGTAGCCGAACAAGTCAACAAGATTAATCTTGTCTCACCAGATGGCATTTTAATTGTTGCATATTTCCCGTCTCTTGCCATTAACTGAGCAAAAGTTCCAGCTGAACGAGCAATAACAGCTCCTTGTCCTGGACGTAACTCAATACAAGATATAACAGTTCCAAGAGGAATTCTGCTTAAAGGTAATGTATTACCAATTTCAGGTTGAGATTCTGGACCAGAAACTAATTTCTGACCAACTTTCAATCCGTTTTGAGCAATAACATAAGTTTTTGCTCCATCAGCATAAGCTAATAAAGCAATAAATGCAGTACGATTTGGATCGTATTCGATTGATTTCACTGTAGCTGGAATTCCATCTTTAGTTCTTTTGAAATCAATAATACGATATCTCTGCTTGTGACCACCACCCGTATAACGCATGGTCATCTTTCCTTGACTATTTCTACCTCCAGAGTTTTTTATCGGCGCTATCAAAGAGCGTTCCGGCTTATCAGTTGTAATGGCGTCATAACCATTCACAACTCTAAATCGCTGACCTGGGGTAATAGGTTTTAATTTTCTTACTGACATTTTTCTATCTTAGATATTGTTGTAAAAATCAATTGTTTCTCCTTCTTGTACTTGAACAATTGCTTTTTTGATTGCATTTGTCTTTCCACTGATTAAACCACTTTTAGTGTATTTAGTAGATCTATCTGGTCTCACATTCATTGTGTTAACTGAAACGATAGTTACTCCATAAGCAGCTTCAACAGCTTTCTTAATTTCAACTTTGTTTGCTTTTCTGTCAACAACGAATCCGAAGCGGTTTAGAACTTCACTTTCTTTGGTTACTTTTTCCGTTACTATAGGTCTAATAATGATGCTCATAATCCTATTATTTGCTTAAATTTTCTTCAATTAACTCTAAAGAACCTTCTAAAAGCACTAAATTATTAGTGTTTAAAATAGCGTAAGTGCTTAATTCAGAGCTAGTTACGATATTTGAAGCCTTTAAATTACGTGACGACAAATATACGTTTTTATTCGACTCTCCCAACACAAATAGAGATTTTTTATTTTCTAACCCTAAAGCTTTCAAAACGTTAATGAAATTTTTAGTGTTTGGCGCATCAAAATTAAAGTCTTCTAAAACGATAATATTTGATTCTTTTGCTTTGATTGAGAAAGCTGATTTTCTTGCCAATCTTTTCAAAGCTTTATTCAATTTGAATGAATAGCTTCTTGGTCTTGGTCCGAAAACTGTTCCTCCACCTTTAAACAAAGGATTCTTAACACTTCCAGCACGAGCTGTACCCGTTCCTTTTTGTTTTTTAATCTTACGCGTACTTCCAGTTACTTCAGCTCTTTCTTTAGCTTTGTGAGTACCTTGTCTTTGATTAGCAAGATATTGCTTAACATCAAGATATACTGCGTGATTGTTTGGTTCAATTGCGAATACTGAATCAGAAAGTTGAACTTTTCTTCCAGTATCTTTTCCGTTGAAATCTAATACTTTTACTTCCATTACTTCTGAATGATTACGTAAGAGTTTTTGTGCCCAGGAATACATCCTTTAACAACAAGTAGGTTCTTTTCAGCAACTACTTTTAAAACTCTAAGGTTTTGAACTTTTACATTATCTCCTCCCATTCTTCCAGCCATACGCATTCCTTTGAATACTCTAGATGGATAAGAAGAAGCTCCTACAGAACCTGGCGCTCTTAAACGGTTGTGCTGACCATGAGTAGCTTGTCCAACACCACCAAAACCGTGACGTTTAACAACACCTTGGAAACCTTTACCTTTAGACACACCTTGTACATCTACAAATTCTCCTTCTTCAAAAATAGAAACATCAATAAGATCCCCTAATTTTTGTTCAGTTGCGAAATCTTGGAATTCAACGACTTTTTTCTTAGCAACAGTTCCAGCTTTTTTAAAGTGACCTAAAGCCGCTTTAGTAGAATGTTTCTCGTTTTTGTCATCGAAACCAAGTTGCAACGCTTCGTACCCGTCAACACCTTTGGTTCTGACTTGGGTAACAACACATGGACCAGCTTCGATTACTGTACAAGGAATGTTTTTCCCGTTTTCATCAAAAATACTTGTCATGCCGATTTTCTTACCAATTAACCCAGACATAAATATTAATTATTAATTACTAAAATTCCCTTCAATTTGAAAATAACAGAAATTTCCAAACAGGGAGTGCAAAAGTAGACATTAAAATTGAATATACCAAACGGTTACAAAAATTAAATCGCTCATAATCAAAATCCAAGCTCCGAAATAACATCAAAAACAACTTTATTCATCTCAAGTTTTGAAACTTTTTTTTTAATCTTTAGGCAATTTACACTTAACAATTACTTAATAAAATTGAAATAAAAAACTTCCGCACTTCCCTAAAACAAAGGACTTTAAACAAATCTGAAAATTTTTTAAATCATAAAATATTCAAAAAATAAACAAATTAAAACCACCTTTCAAAACAAAAAAAAAGCGAGACATTTCTGTCTCGCTTTTTATATGAAAAAATATAAAAAATTATACTTTTATCTCTACTTCTACTCCACTTGGCAATTCAAGTTTCATTAAAGCATCAATAGTTTTAGATGAAGATGAATAAATATCAATCAATCTCTTGTATGACATTACTTCAAATTGCTCTCTCGCTTTTTTGTTAACGTGCGGAGAACGTAATACAGTGAAAAGTTTTTTGTGAGTTGGCAACGGAATTGGACCTGTTACAACTGCTCCAGTAGTTTTTACTGTTTTTACGATCTTTTCAGCAGATTTATCTACCAACATGTGATCGTAAGATTTTAGTTTTATTCTGATTTTTTGACTCATTTTCTTAAGAATTAAGCGTTACCTTTTGCTTTTTTAATTACCGCTTCTGAAATATTAGAAGGCGTTTCTGCATAGTGAGAAAACTCCATTGTTGAAGTTGCTCTACCAGAAGACAATGTTCTTAATGTTGTTACATAACCAAACATTTCTGATAAAGGCACGTCAGCCTTGATAGTTTTAGCTCCATTTCTGTCACCCATATCATTAACCTGACCTCTACGACGGTTCAAGTCACCTACGATATCACCCATATTTTCTTCTGGAGTAATAACTTCGATTTTCATGATTGGCTCAAGAATAACAGCTCCAGCAGCACGTCCAGACTCTTTATAACCCATTCTTGCAGCCAACTCAAAAGATAATGCATCAGAATCCACAGGGTGGAAAGATCCATCAGTTAAAGTCACTTTCAAACTATCCACAGCATATCCTGCTAATGGACCAGTTTTCATAGCCTCTCTAAATCCTTTTTCAACAGCAGGGATATATTCTTTAGGAACGTTACCACCTTTTACAGCATTGATAAATTGTAATCCAACTGGAACTTTACCATCAACTTCATCAGCAGGCTCAATTGTAAATACGATATCACCGAATTTACCACGACCTCCAGATTGTTTCTTGTAAGTCTCTCTATGTGTTGCAGATCTTGTAAACGCTTCTTTGTACTCAACTTGAGGCTCACCTTGGTTCACTTCAACTTTAAATTCACGTTTCATACGATCTACTAAGATATCTAAGTGAAGCTCACCCATACCTGAAATAATAGTTTGACCAGAAGCCTCATCAGTTCTAACTGTAAATGTTGGATCTTCCTCAGCTAATTTAGCTAAAGCCATACCCATTTTATCAACGTCAGCTTTTGTTTTTGGCTCAATAGCAATACCAATTACAGGATCTGGGAATTTCATAGATTCCAAGATAATTGGATTCTTTTCATCACAAAGCGTATCTCCTGTTTTAATATCTTTAAACCCAACAGCAGCACCAATATCTCCAGCCTCAATAAATTCGATTGGATTTTGTTTATTAGCGTGCATTTGGTAAATACGAGAAATTCTTTCTTTGTTACCAGAACGAGTATTTAAAACATAAGAACCAGCATCTAAACGTCCAGAGTAAGCACGGAAGAAAGCTAAACGACCTACGAATGGGTCAGTAGCAATTTTAAATGCTAAAGCAGCGAATGGCTCTTTAACATCTGGCTTACGCAAGATTTTAGTTTGATCTTCTTCCAATAAATCAGCATCATCAGGGTGAATTCCTTCAATACCTTCTTTATCTAATGGAGATGGCAAATACTTACAAACTGCATCCAACATAAATTGAACACCTTTATTTTTGAAAGATGAACCAGCAAGCATTGGGATAATTGCCATATCAATAGTAGCAGCTCTTAATGCATTATTGATTTCTTCCTCTGTAATAGAGTTTTCATCTTCCATGTATTTATCTAAAAGATTCTCGTCGTAAGTAGCAATCTCTTCGATAAGGATAGAACGATATTGTCTAACTTCATCTACCATATCAGCAGGAATATCAACAATATCAAAAGTAGCTCCTTGAGTCTCATCATGCCATACAATAGCTTGATTTTTAACTAAGTCAACAATACCTTTAAAATCAGCTTCATCACCAATAGGCAAAGTAATTGCAACCGCATTCGATTTCAACATATCTTTAACCTGTCCGCATACTCCTAAAAAGTTAGCACCTTGACGGTCCATTTTATTTACGAATCCCATACGTGGAACTCTATATTGATCAGCAAGTCTCCAGTTAGTTTCTGATTGAGGCTCAACACCATCAACAGCACTAAACAAGAAAACTAAACCATCAAGTACACGTAAAGAACGGTTTACCTCTACAGTAAAGTCAACGTGTCCAGGAGTATCAATAATGTTAAAGTGATAAGGCAATGATTCTGGAAGAGCCTTACCTTGCTCAGTTGGAAAATTCCAAGTACAAGTTGTAGCAGCAGAAGTAATTGTAATACCTCTTTCTTGCTCTTGCGCCATCCAGTCCATTGTTGCAGCACCATCGTGTACCTCACCAATCTTGTGTGACTTTCCAGTATAAAAAAGAATACGCTCAGTTGTTGTTGTTTTACCAGCATCAATGTGAGCAGCAATCCCGATATTTCTTGTATATTTTAAATCTCTAGCCATTTCTTACGAATTAAAATCTAAAGTGAGAGAATGCTTTGTTAGCTTCTGCCATTTTGTGAGTATCCATTCTTTTCTTAACCGCAGCACCTTCTTCTTTAGCAGCAGCTAAACATTCTGAAGCTAAACGTTGTGCCATAGATTTTTCATTTCTTCTTCTTGAATAAAGTATCAACCACTTCATTGCCATAGAAATTTTTCTGTCTGGACGAATCTGCATTGGAATTTGGAATGTAGCTCCACCAACTCTACGGCTACGTACTTCTACGTGAGGCATAACGTTTGTTAAAGCATCTTTCCAGATCTCTAATGAAGTCTTCTCATCATTTTGCTTCTTAGTTTCGATGATATCAATTGCATCATAAAATACTTTAAAAGCTGTAGATTTCTTACCATCCCACATTAAGTTATTCACGAAACGTGTTACTAATTGGTCGTTAAACCTTGGATCCGGTAAAAGTGGTCTTTTCTTTGCCGCTCTTTTTCTCATGTCTTTTTCTTAAAAGTTTTTAAATTACTTTTTTGCTTCTTTTGGGCGTTTAGCACCGTACTTAGATCTTCTTTGCGTTCTTCCTGCAACACCTGACGTATCAAGCGCTCCACGAACGATATGATATCTAACACCTGGTAAATCTTTTACCCTTCCACCTCGCACTAATACTATCGAGTGCTCTTGTAGATTATGTCCTTCTCCAGGGATGTAAGCATTCACCTCATTACCATTTGTCAAACGTACACGCGCAACTTTACGCATTGCAGAGTTTGGTTTTTTTGGTGTAGTAGTGTAAACACGCGTACAAACCCCTCTTCTTTGAGGACAAGAATCTAAAGCAACCGATTTACTCTTCTTAGTGATCTGAGTTCTTCCTGTTCTTACTAATTGTTGAATTGTTGGCATAATTAATACTAAAAATTATTATGTTTATTAAATTCCCGCTTTTTACGGGGTTGCAAATGTATAAAATATTTTTCACTATACAAACGTTAATTCATTAATTTTCAACAACATTATTTAGACTTATGATTTTACAAACAAACATTAGATATTTGCAATACATTTAACAAATGAAAAAACAGCTTTTGAAACACTTATTACAAATATTCTTCCTTTGGTTTTTAAGCTTTTCTGGCTATGCCCAAAATTTTCACCTAAGCATCAAAGGAACCAATGAAGCTGAAAATCAAATTATTGATTCGCTAAAATATAATTTGATCCATCCAAATTTAAAATCATTGTTTGACGAAGTTAAAATCACTTCTGAAAAATTATCAAAAATTGGATATTTAGAAAACAATACCCTAAAAACCAACCAATTAAACGACAGCACTTTTCTCTCAATAATAGAACTAAAAAGACAGACAAAATACATACATATATATATAGGTATAAATAATTCTTTTTTTAGCTCCGAAAAAGCTAAAAATGACACCATTATTTTACCGTATAATGAAGTTGAAACCTACTTAAATCAAAAAATAATTGAAGCTGAAAAACAAGGATTCGCTTTAAGCAAAATCAAACTTGAAAACATCAAAAAAAAGAATTCGATAATTTATGCCGATTTAAATTTTAAATCCGAAAAAAAACGAATAATAAATTCAATCATTCTAAATTACATAAATCCTAAAGGAAAAGATTTTTTCCCAAAAGGACATTTAAAACAACTAAACAAAAAATACCTAAACAAAACTTTTAACCAAGAAACCACCCAACAACTTTATGAAGACATAAACAGTTATGAATTCATTTCGCAGACAAAATATCCTGAAATATTATTCATTACCGATTCAACCAAAATCTACACGTATATAGAAAAAAGAAAAGCAAATACTTTTGATGGATATATTGGCTTTTCAAATGACAAGGACGAAAAAGTAAACATAAACGGATATGTCGACATAACGCTGATAAACACGCTACGTGCAGGAGAGCAATTTTCTTTGTACTGGAAAAGCGATGGCAACCAACAAAAGACTTTCAACACCAAATTAGAAATTCCATATATTTTTAAATCCCCTTTAGGCATAAAAGCGCAATTAAACATCTTCAAACAAGACAGTACATTTCAAAATACAAAAACAGCAATTGATTTAGGATATTACATAAATTATAATTCAAGAATTTATGCCGGCTATCAGTCAACAGAATCGAGCGACATTCAAAACACAAATAATTCACAAATTAGTGATTTTAAAAATGCATACTTCACATCTAGCTTTGATTATAAAAAAATAGACAATATCAATACACTTGTTCCAAGAAAAGCATTAGTAAACTGGATAATTGGTTACGGACAAAGAAACACTAACTCTTCACCTGAAACAGTTGGGTCGAGCAAACAGTTTTACACAAACTTAAATGCCTCTTATAATTTTGAAATAAACAACAAAAATTTCATTAACATAAATTCACAAAATTTTTATCTTAACAGCAAGAATTACATTTCTAATGAATTATTTCGATTTGGAGGAATGAACTCTATACGTGGCTTTTTAGAAAACAGCCTCCAATCAAACTTCAATTTTCTAATTTTAACAGAATACAGATACAAATTTTCAAAAAATATTTACGTCCACACAATTGCCGATTATGGTATATATCAAGACTTAACATCGACAATTAACCCAAACGAAACAAAAAAACTAATTGGAATAGGAATAGGTTCTGTTTTGCAAACACCTAACGGATTACTAAAGATAAACCTTACAAACGGAAGCCAAAACATTCAAGAATTACAATTATATAACACTATAGTAAACATATGTTATAATGTTAAATTTTAGCAGGAACTGAAAAAAGTTTAATCTAATATTAGGATAGTTAACAAATTATTAAGAGTTTTGCGATACTAATTCAAAATATTTAAAAATGAAACTAAAGTTCAATGGATTCTTAGTGCTTTTATTAGTACTAGTAGCGCAACTTACTTTTGCGCAAGAAAGAGCCGTTTCAGGAACAGTTTCTGATAATGCAGGAATGCCTTTGCCAGGTGTGAGTGTATTAGTTAAGGGAACAAAATCTGGGACGCAAACTGATTTTGATGGTAAATTTACGATCAAAGCATCAACAAGCCAAGTTTTGGTATTTAGCTACATTGGGATGAAAACTCAAGAAGTAGCAGCAAGTTCATCTGTAATTAATATTAAATTAGCTGGAGATGCACAAGAACTTGAAGGTGTTGTAGTAACAACGGCTTTAGGTATTAAAAGAGAGAAAAAATCTCTAGGATATGCTACACAAAAAATTGATGGTGACGAGGTTAACAAAACTCCATCAACAAACTTTGTTAACAGTATGTCTGGTAAAGTTGCTGGTCTTCAAATTAAAAACAACAACAACTTAGGAGGTTCTACAAACGTTGTAATTAGAGGTTACAAATCTATTGGTTTCAACAACCAGGCTTTATTCGTTATCGATGGAGTTCCAGTTGACAACAATGAGGTTTTAGGTAACACATCTTCACAAAAACAAGCAGGTGCTGGTTATGACTACGGTAATGCTGCATCTGATATTAACCCTGCAGATATCGAATCTGTGAACGTGTTAAAAGGTGCTGCTGCAACTGCACTTTATGGATCTAGAGCTGCCAATGGTGCGATCATGATCACAACTAAAAAAGGAAAACAACAAAATGGTCTTGGAGTTTCTTTAAGCTCTAGCGTAAGTATTGGTACTATAGACAAATCTACATTTGCAAAATACCAAACACAATACGGAGAAGGTTATTTCCCATCTTTCAGAACTACATTTGATGTTAACGGAGATGGAACTTTAGACAATACAGTAAGAACAAACCATGATGCATCGTTTGGTCCTGCTTATGATTCTTCTAAATTGGTTTACGGATGGGATTCATTTGTACCAGAATCTTCAACTTACAAAACTGCACGTCCATGGGAAATCGCTAAACACGGTCCTGCAGATTTCTTCGAAAACCCAGTTGTAAATTCTAACACAATTGCTGTTAACGGAGGAAATGACAAAGGAACTTTTAACTTATCTTACACTAATTTAAGTTCTACAGGTCTTATGCCAAACAGTGAGCAAAAGAAAAACTCATTCTTAGGTAATGCTAGTTACAAATTAACTGACAAATTAACTGCTTCTTTCTTTGCTAACTATGTAGTTACAGACACAAAAGGAAGAAATGGAACAGGATACAACGGAAACTTAGTTTCAGGTTTCAGACAATGGTGGGCTACAAACGTTGACGTTTTAGAGCAAAGAGCTATCTACCAACAAACAGGAAAAAACTATACTTGGAATGCTAACAGCCCAACTAACATTACTCCTGCTTTCTGGAATAACCCTTACTTCCAACTTTACGAAAACTACGAAAGTGATACAAGAAACAGATTCTTAGGTAATGCAAGTGTAAACTACAAAATTACAAGCTGGTTAGATGCTACTGGTAGAGTTTCTGTGGACACTTATTCAGATTTCCAAGAAGAAAGAAGAGCTAACGGTTCTTATGCTGGAGACCCATTCGGTATTGCAAGAAGCAATGAAGAATCAGGATACCAAAGACTTAACAGAAACTACTCTGAGTTTAACTACGATTTAATGTTAAACTTCAACACTAATTTAAATGAAAATTTAAACTTAAAAGGAGTAGCTGGTATTAACATCAGAAGACAACAAGTTGATCAAATTTTAGCTTCAACTTCAGGAGGTCTTTATGTTCCAAAATTATTCTCTTTAACTAACTCTGTAAACACAGTTGAAAAACCAGTTGAAGCAATGTCTGACAAAGGAGTAAACGGATATTACATCAGTGCTTCTTTAGGATACAAAGATTATTTATTCTTAGACGCTACATTAAGAAGAGACGTTTCTTCTACTTTACCTAGCGACAACAATGAGTACTACTACCCATCTGTTTCTGGAAGTTATGTTTTCTCAAACACTTTACAACAAGATTGGTTAACATTAGGAAAAGTAAGATTAGGTTATGCAGAAGTTGGTAACGATGCTCCTTTTGCTAAAACATTAGATACTTATACAAGTAACTCTCCTTTTGGAACTCCTTTATACTCTGTTCCTTCAACAAGAAACAATCCTAACTTGAAACCAGAAAGAACAAAAAGCTGGGAAGCTGGTTTAGAGCTACAAATGGCTCAAAGAAGAATTGGTTTAGATTTATCTGTTTACAAAACAAACACTGTAGATCAAATTGTTGACTTACCAGTTTCTGAAGCAACAGGTTACACTAAATTATTCAAAAACGTTGGTAACATCGAAAACAAAGGTATCGAGGCTACTTTAACTTTAGTTCCAGTAAAAGCAGATAATTTCACTTGGACTATCGTTACTAACTGGGCGAAAAACAAAAACAAAGTTGTCGCTTTAGATGAAGGAATTGACAACTACCAATTAGGTTCTTTCCAAGGAGGAATCACTATCAACGCTACTGTTGGTCAGCCTTACGGAACTATCCAAGGATCTGATTATGTTTACTTAAACGGACAAAGAGTAATTGATCCTGCAACAGGAAAATACCAAATTACTGGTACAAATGATAACGTAATTGGAAACTTTACACCAGATTGGACAGGTGGTATCAACAACATCTTCAATTACAAAAAATTCTCTTTCAGTTTCTTAATCGACATGCAAAAAGGTGGAGATGTTTTCTCTCTTGACAGATGGTATGGAGAAGGTTCTGGTTTATACACTAACACAGTTTACACAAACGACTTAGGAAACCCAGTAAGAAATACAATTGCTGATGGTGGTGGTCATATCCTTCCAGGTGTTTACCCTGATGGAACTCCAAACACTACAAGAATTGAAGCTAATGACGGAACTGATGGATCATTTGGTTATTTAGGTTCTGCAAATAAAGATTACGTTTACGATGCATCTTATATCAAACTTCGTGAGCTTACACTAGGTTATACTTTTGACAAAAAAGTATTAGGTGGTGCATTTCAAGAACTTTATTTAGGAGTATCTGGAAATAACTTATGGATCATCCATAAAAACTTACCAGATTCTGATCCTGAAGCAGGTTTAAGTGCTGGAAATTTACAAGGATACCAATCTGGGGTTCTACCAACAACAAAAACTTTTGCTGTAAATTTAAAAGCTAAATTCTAATAAAGAAAACATGAAAAAAATAATTATATTCATAGGAATATTAACGCTTACATGGGGATGTAACGATGATAGCCTAACCGATTTAAACGTAGATACCAAAAACCCTAGCTCTGGAGTTCCTTCAGGTGCTTTGCTTGGTAATGCCGAAAAGAATCTTTTTGACCAAATGACCAATACTAACGTTAACACAAATGTCTTCAGACTTTGGGCTCAACATTGGTCAGAAACAACGTATCTTGACGAATCAAACTATGATGTATTGCAAAGAAACGTTCCTGATAGCCACTGGCAAATTTTGTACCGTGATGTACTTAAAGATTTAAAAGAGGCTACTAAACTAACAGAAGCTGAAGAGACTGTAACACCAGCTGAATTAAAAGTAAAAACAAACAAACTTGCTATTATCGAAGTTTTAAATGTTTATGCTTATACTGTATTAGTAGACACTTTTGGAAATGTACCTTACACTGAAGCATTAGATCCAGATGCACACCCAAGTCCTGCTTATGATGACGCTAAAGTTATCTACGCAGATTTATTCAAAAGATTAGATGCAGCTATTGCTAAACTTGATGCATCTGCAAAAAGTTTTGGAGAATCTGATTTCATCTACGCTGGAGATGTTGCTCACTGGAAAAAATTTGCAAATTCATTGAAATTGCGTATGGCAATTACAGTTGCAGATGAACCAACATTAGCTGCTACTGCAAAAACTGCAGCTGAGCAAGCTGTTGCTGGTGGTATCATTGCTTCTACTGCTGACAATGCAACATTACAATACAAATCAACTCAACCAAACACAAACCCTTTATATGAGGATCTTGTAACTAGCGGAAGATATGATTTCGTTGCTGCTGCACCATTAGTAACAAAAATGAACACACTTAATGACCCAAGAAGACCATACTACTACATTCCAGTTGGAGGTGTATTTATTGGTGCTCCTTATGCTCAAGGTGTAGATTTCGAAACTTATTCTTCTGCTGGTGACCCGGCTGATGACGAAGGAGATCATACAAGATTATTAGACCCAACTTTAGAAGGTTTATTAATTGATTACACTGAAGTAGAATTTTACTTAGCTGAAGCTGTTGAAAGAGGTTTTGCTGTTGGTGGTACTGCTGCTACGCATTACAACAATGCAATTACATCTTCAATCGTTTACTGGGGTGGAACTACTGCTCAAGCAGCTACTTACTTAGCACAGCCAACAGTAGCTTATGCAACTGCAACTGGTACTTGGAAACAAAAAATTGGAGAGCAAGCTTGGATTGGTTTCTACAACAGAGGTTATGAGGCTTGGACATCTTGGAGAAGATTAGACTTCCCTGTATTAACAGCTCCATCTTCTGCAGTTCCTGCATCTGAAGGACAAGTTCCAAAAAGATTTACTTACCCTGTTTTAGAGCAAACATTAAATAAAACAAACTATGCTGCTGCTGGTACTGCAGTAGGTGGTGACAAGCTTAAAACAAAACTTTTCTGGGATAAATTCTAATTTTAGACCGAAAAACTTAATATTAAAACCACTCTGTTCATTCAGAGTGGTTTTTTTTTTATATAAACAATATACCTATATTTGCATCATGGAAAAAGAACATCAAATATTTGGAATTAGAGCCATTATAGAAGCAATTCAGGCGGGAAAAGAAGTTGACAAAGTATTTATACAAAAAGAAATTTCTGGAGAATTAATGAAAGATTTAATGAAAGTGATGAAACGCGCTAACATTAATTTCTCTTATGTACCGGTTGAAAAATTAAATCGTCTTACTCCAAATAACCACCAGGGAGCTGTTGCCACTATATCGCCCATTGGTTTTATCGAATTAGAACATTTAGTTGAATCGACAATTGAATCAGGTTCAAAACCTTTATTTTTAATTCTAGATCAAATTTCTGACGCACGTAATTTTGGAGCCATTATCAGAACTGCGGAATGTACGGGAGTAAACGGCATTATTGTTCAAAAAGCGGGTTCTGCACCTGTAAATGGCGACACAGTAAAAACTTCTGCGGGAGCTGTTTTTAATGTTCCAATTTGTAAAGTTGAACACATTAAAGATGCCATCTTCTATTTGCAGGGATCTGGAATCAAAACAGTAGCTGCAACTGAAAAAACAGATCAAAATATCTATGATGTAACACTAAACGAGCCTGTAGCAATTATTATGGGTTCTGAAGACAGAGGAATTAATCCATCGGTACTTAAAATTGTAGACGAAAAAGCGAAACTGCCAATGTTTGGTTCTATAGGTTCATTAAACGTTTCTGTGGCTTGTGGAGCCTTTTTATACGAAGCTGTTCGCCAAAGAGGATAAAAAATATTGAGAATTAAGATGACTCATAAATAACAAAAAATGAATGTCTTCAAAAAATGCTCATAACACTATACTTAAAAAACGCTATTTAATACTTGTAATTTTCTCAATTACAAGTATTATTTATGGACAGACTACCACCTATAATCAGTTTTGGAACGAGTATCAATTCAATAAAACGATCAACAAAAAATGGTCTGTTGAATTAAACCTTGGAGCCGTCTATAGTAGTACCGCATCTTCTTCTAATATTTTCGACGAAAACACTCAAAGATCAATAAGAGGCTGGGGACATTATTACTTAACTCCACGCTGGAAACTTTCTTCGTTTTTAGCTTACAATCATAACAAAGATGTTCCTGAAATTGGCCAATTTGAATCACCGGAATGGAGATTTGCACTTCAAGGAATTTATTATTTCCACAAAACAGGCTACACTTTAAGCACCAGAATGAGGCTTGAACTTAGGCATATGAAAAATGAAGATGATAATTACGACAATGTACTTCGCTATCGTCAGCAAATAAAATACATAAAACCAATTAACAGTAAAGTCTTAAGAGAAGGCGTTGTTTATGCAATTGCCTCGGAAGAAGTATATTTTAAATCAGGAGCAAAAGTAACCGGAGAAAACTTTTTTGATCGAAACAGATTAAACATTGGTGCAGGTTATTTGTTTACAGATGATATTCAAGTTGAACTAACGTATGCTAATGAATATCTTCCAAGAAACAGTGGCAATCAAACTGTAAACGCTGCATCATTGACTGTAACATTTAATAATCTTTTTAAAAATCTAAATAAAAAATTATTTCACAACAATGAACCAGTGATAGAAGATCAATAACTATTCCTTATCTTCTTTCAAAAAGCAGGCAAGCTGTCTAATAATTGCTCGTTTATGCAGTTTAAAATTAAATTCTCGTACAAAATCAGTTCCTTCCATTTTAATTTCAGCAGATACGGCTTCAGATTTAGAAAAAGAACCTAAATCTTTATCATCAATTAAATATAAAACCTGCATAATTGAGTCATTTTTGATATACTGCGTATCATAATGTTTCAATTTATATATTTTATTGTCTGCCAAGTGCATGATTAAATCATCTTTAATTTTCTTTCCTTCTTTTTTTGATGGAAACGGCGTTGGCTGTAAGGCTATAAAATAATGCTCTTTATCTGTTATGATATTTATCTTTAAGGATTTTGAATTTGTTGTATAAAAAATTTCAGGATTAAAATAATACACCATTGATCCATCAGCTAATATTCTATTTTTAATATCGCATTGTGCAGTTCCTTTGGTATTTACTAAAAAGAACAAAACAAAAAACACAAATCCTATCTTCTTCATATCTAGTCAAATAAAATTAGAATATCTATCACAAAAATAGCCTTTTTAACTCAAATAATAATAACCACTATATTTTATCCTCTGATTCAGACTTTGTTACAACATAAATTACAGGAAAACTTGAACTGAAATAATTATTCCCTAAATATGTCTCTTCTTCTGGAATTTCAGTATTTACAAAATTTCCGTTTTCATCAAAATGTTTCATGAAAGGATCTTCTTCTGGATTAAAATCTGGCTTCTGCCAATCATAAACAATAGGTTTTGCATATTCTGGCGTTTTATAAAATAAAGACAATACAAAACCAGTAATAAAACCAGCCAAATGACCTTCCCAAGAAATCGCTGCATCAACATCTGGAAAAACATACCAGATCATTCCCCCATATAATAAAATTACAGAAAGTGAAAGTGCAACCAAACGATAATAACCGGTTTGAATCCCTTTAAAGAAAATAAAACTCACTAAAACATAAATCAATCCGCTGGCACCAATATGATAGTTTTCTCGGCCAATAATCCAGGTTATTAAACCTGAAAATAAAATTCCATAACCAATAACAGGAATTGTTTGCTTAGGATAAAAAAATTGCAATGCAGCGAGCAAAACTAAAAGCGGAATGGAATTATTATAAAGATGTTCCAAATTTTCATGGATAAAAGGACTGAATAAAATTCCCTGCAAACCCGAAAAATCTCTCGGATAAATTCCGTTTTGGTAAAAATCAAAATCGAAACGAATCTGAATCCAATAAATGATCCATAAAAAAAGGACAAAAAAAACAGGAAGCCCAATTACAGCAGTAGAAAATTTAAAATCTTTATCGTTCATGTTTTAAAAAATCAGTTCAATTATTGGCATCAAAAAACTGTCCAAATCTAATTTACTGATAATTTGTCATATTATAAAACATGTCTCAGATTGTAACAATCCTTCTCTGAATCATTTGTTTTAACTTTTAAGAGATAAAATCTAAAATTAAAAAATAGTAATTTTGTAAAATGGAAGCACCTTTAGCCGAGCGTATTCGCCCACAAAAATTAGAAGATTATGTAAGTCAGAGTCACTTAGTAGGCCCTAACGGATCTTTGACACAGCAAATTTCAAAAGGAATTATTCCGTCTTTAATTTTTTGGGGACCGCCAGGCACAGGAAAAACCACTTTGGCACAAATTATTGCACAAGAATCCAAACGTCCCTTTTATATATTAAGCGCCATTAATTCTGGTGTAAAAGACATAAGAGATGTTATTGACAAAGCAAAACAAAGCGGCGGGTTATTTACTGCCAAGAATCCTATTTTATTTATTGATGAGATTCATCGTTTCAGCAAGTCACAACAAGACTCTCTTTTAGCCGCTGTTGAAAAAGGCTGGATTACATTAATTGGCGCAACTACCGAAAATCCAAGTTTTGAAGTTATTCCAGCATTATTATCGCGTTGTCAAGTTTACATTTTAAATGCTTTCACAAAAAGTGACCTTGAAGCATTATTGCATCGCGCAATGAAAGCAGATGCTTATTTGGCATCAAAAAAAATCATTTTAAAGGAAACGGAAGCTTTATTACGACTTTCTGGCGGAGATGGCAGAAAACTGCTGAATATTTTTGAACTGGTTATCAACGCTTCGTCAGGTGACGAAATCACGATTACAAATGACCGAGTTTTTGAGTTAGTACAGCAAAACACTGTTTTGTATGACAAAACGGGTGAACAACATTATGATATTATTTCGGCTTTTATAAAGTCGATTCGAGGCAGTGATCCAAACGGAGCGGTTTATTGGCTCGCTCGAATGATTGAAGGCGGCGAAGATGTAAAATTCATCGCCAGAAGAATGCTGATTTTATCGAGCGAAGATATTGGAAATGCAAACCCAACTGCATTTATCATGGCAAATAATACTTTTCAAGCCGTAACCACTATTGGTTATCCCGAAAGCCGCATTATTTTAAGCCAATGTGCCATTTATTTAGCAACTTCTCCTAAAAGCAACGCATCGTATATGGCAATTGGAAATGCACAGCAATTAGTAAAACAAACAGGTGATTTGCCGGTGCCAATTCATTTGCGAAATGCGCCGACTAAATTGATGAAAGAATTAGGATATGGCGACGATTACAAATATTCGCATGACTACGCCAATAATTTTGCTGAACAGGAATTTTTACCCGATGCCGTAAAAGAAACGGTTCTTTACAATCCCGGAAACAATTCTAGAGAGAACAGCAACCGCGAATTTTTAAAGAACCGTTGGAAAGATAAATATGGTTATTAAAACCAAATTTTATATTTAGAATTTAACTGAAACTTTTTCAGAAACTAATTTGTCATTTTGATAATACTCAAAAAACCACTGATTGTCTTTTGCATTCAAAGTCCCTTGAACACCATCTTTAATTGCGATGAATGAATCTGGACGTGAAGTTTTCAATAATTTCATTACCACTTTTGGTGTTTTGTCAATTAACTGAAATCCGTTGTCTGTTGGCTGCGCATAAAGTAAATTTGGATCTGCAACATCAGCAACTGGAGTTGGAGTTACCTGAGTTGCAACTGGCTGAGAAGGTCGTGCAGCTGCAGCAACTGCTACCGGAGCGGCAGTAACCATACCAGCTCTTGGGTTAGGAGCTATCGTTTTTCCGCTATATTTATAATGAAGACCATTTACTGAGATGAAAGCCATGTTTAAACTTTCTCTGTAAGCTGTCTCATAATCTTTTTCTTTGCTTTTACCCACTTCAGATGTGTAAACTACCTTACCGTAACAATCTTTTAGTTCAACAAAAAGTTTAGTAACTAGAAAACCACTATCCTTTCTTACATCCATATATAAAAGCTGACAACGGTCATTCAATTCAGCAGGAAGTTCTTCATTTGCATAAAAAGCTTGAAAACCTGCTTTAGTTAAATTTCCTTTGCTTATTGTTGCCATTCTATATTGATTATCTGATTTTAGAAAATCATATTTCAACGGTACAATAACCGCTTTGTAATCATTAACAGACTCCGCAGATTGTGCAAATCCAATAACTGAAACAAAAAGTACAGTCAGCAAAAATTTAATTCTCATCATTATAAATATTTTTTAAGTTCTAATAAATGGTTTATTTGTTTAATATTTTGAGCTACGTCAATTTTTTTCTCATTAAAGAAAATGGCGTCCAGACCCGCATTTAAAGCTCCGTTCACATCGGCATCTAAACAGTCGCCAATCATGATACTATTTTCTTTTGAAGCCTGAGCCAAATTAACAGCATAATCAAAGATAATACTATTTGGTTTTTTTACACCAGCTAATTCCGAATTTGTAATGGTATTAAAATAACCTGAAAGTGCTGCATTCCTAATCTTTTTATCCTGAACATTTGCAAAACCGTTGGTTATGATGTGCAGTCGGTATTTTGGTTTAAGATATTCCAAGACTTCAACAGCTCCATCAAAAAGATGGTTATTATCTGTTAAAAACTCAATATAGTAATTTGCAATTTCATTGATATTTTCATCTGAAATCTCATAATTCAGAGCATCAAATGAAAACTTTAATCTGTTGTAACGAAGTTCAAGGTGTGTTATTTCATCATTTTGATATAACTTCCAGCATGACTGATTGATAGGGATATATTTTTCAATAAAATCAGCTGTTTTTATTTCTGGAAATTTAGTTTTAAAGATACGATCGAAAGCCATTTCAGAATTTTTGTCAAAATCCCAAAGTGTATGATCTAAATCAAAAAAAACGTCTGTAATTGTGGTATTCATAATCTAAAAAATTCCTTCATCTACAAAACTATAATATTTTGTTTCAGTAATAATCAAATGGTCTAAAACTTTAACATCTAAACTTTCGCCGACCTGCTTTATCCTTTTCGTAATCTGTTTATCAGCTTCACTTGGGGATAAATTACCTGAAGGATGATTGTGACACAAAATCAAGCTAGTAGCTCCATTTTCAAGTGCCAATTTAAAAACCAACCGAACATCAACTATCGTTCCTGTAATACCGCCTTTGCTAAGCTGTGATTTTGAAATAACCTTATTAGAATTATTCAGAAAAAGTACCCAAAATTCTTCATGAGCTAATTCACCTATAATAGGAACCATCAATTCAAAAACTAATTTGCTAGAAGTAATTTTTATTAAATCGACAACATCTTCGGCCCGACGACGGCGCCCGAGTTCCATAGCTGCAATAATTGTAATCGCCTTGGCCTCTCCTATTCCCTTAAAATTCATCAATTGCGAAATCGACATTTTCCCCAAAGCATTCAAATTTTCGGCATTCTTCAAAATTCTCTTGCTTAAATCCACAGCCGATTCGTTTCGGCTTCCTGAACCAATCAGAATCGCAATTAATTCGGCATCACTTAAAGCACTTTTTCCTTTCAGCATTAATTTCTCGCGAGGCCTGTCATCTTCTGACCAATTCGTAATTGGAAAATGAGTTTGTTCCATAAACTAAAGATTTTACAAAAAGCGAATATATTAAAAAGAAAGAAAAATCGCTCAAAAAATAATTAGAGAATATGCCAATTAGTTAATTAGATCATGAGAAAATCATCAATTAGGAAATTCCAAACTCAAAAAAAAAGCCGATTGTCTGAAACAATCGGCCTATTATCTAATTGACTAATTTTCTAATTAATCAGACCTTTTACTTCGTCAAAGTTTAATCCGCCATAATTTCCGGAACTCATTAATAAAAGTGCCGAATTATCTAAATTCAAATTGAATAAATATTCCTTGAATTCAGCCGGATTGGTATAAATCACAAGATCTTCACGATTAAATGCTTTTGCAATCTGCTCATAAGTCACTTCTTCTAATTGCTTGATTTTTACAGCATCTGGCGAATAAAAAACAACTGCGACATCAGCATATTCTAAAGCACCTTCGTACTCTTTCAAAAATTCAGCATTCAAACTGCTGTAGGTATGAAGTTCTAAACACGCCACTAAAGTTCTGTTTGGATATTGTTCTTTTACCGCTTTTGTTGTCGCAGCAACCTTACTTGGCGAATGCGCAAAATCTTTATACGCAACCTTCCCTTTTCCTTCAGCAATTTTTTCTAAGCGTTTCGATGCGCCTTTGAAACTTGCAATTGCTTCATAAAAATCAGCTTCATCAACGCCCATATTCTGGCAGATCCATTTTGCTCCGGCAAGATTATTCAAATTATGTGCTCCAAAAACCTCAATTGGCATGTCGCCTTCTGGAGTTTCTAATAAAGTTACGCCGTCGCTTACTGTATAATTTGGAGTTGAGTATGCCAATTTACGAATTGGATTTGTAGCTGCTTCGGCAACTCGTTTTACTTCTGGATCATTTTCGTTATAAACCAAAATCCCTCCATTTGTAATTTTTTGGATGAAAATCTCAAACTGCTCTACATAATTTTCATACGTTGGAAACACGTTAATATGATCCCAAGCAATTCCTGAAATCAAAGCAATATTTGGCTGATACAAATGAAATTTCGGGCGTCTGTCAATTGGCGACGATAAATATTCATCACCTTCCAAAACCACAAAATCATTTTCTTCAGTAAGATGAACCATCGTGTCAAAACCTTCTAACTGAGCTCCTACCATATAATCAACGGCAATATTGTGATAATGCATAACGTGCAAAATCATCGAAGTAATAGTAGTTTTTCCATGAGAACCACCAATTACGACACGTGTTTTGTTTTTAGACTGTTCGTATAAAAACTCTGGGTACGAATAAATTTTTAATCCCAATTCCTGAGCTTTCAGTAATTCTGGATTATCCGCTTTTGCGTGCATTCCTAAAATGATTGCATCAATATCAGCCGTAATTTTTTCTGGAAACCAACCTAATTCAGCAGGAAGAATTCCTTTTTTTTCTAATCTTGATTTTGAAGGTTCAAAAATAGCATCGTCGCTTCCTGTAACCTGATATCCTTTGTTGTGCAATGCTAATGCTAAGTTGTGCATAGCACTTCCGCCTATCGCGATGAAATGTGTTTTCATTTAAATTCCAATTATTAATCCCAATAGCTATCGGGACAAATTCTAATTAATTTTTATGTTAAGCTTCGAATTTTCGTTTTAAATCCTGCGCTTTTTTTGTGTCTTTTAATTTGTTCAAATATAAATTATATAATTTTTGAAATGTGACTTTTGAATTGCCAATTTCATGTGCTTTTTTATAATTTTTTTCTGCCGAGTCATATCGTTTGAAATACTCATCAATTCGTCCTCTTGACAAATAGCCGTCGACTGGGGAAAATTGTGCTAATTCGTTCGAATATCCAATTGCTTTTGATTCACTTCCGCCTAAAATTCCAGGTAATTGCAAGTATATTTCGATTAGCGCCCATCTCGCCTGAACGTGTTTTGGATTTAATTCGATTGCTTTTTCAAAAGCTTCTTTCATATCACCAACCATCCCAAAAGCCTTTATTTTATTTACTTCTAGAGAATGCATGGCCAGACATCCGCCGTATTTAAAGAAATAATCAGCAACTGAAGGTTTTAATTCTTTCAGTTTTTTAAAATATGATGCGCCTTTCACCCAAGATTTTTGATATGCAGCAATATCTCCCAAATATTCCAGTGATTTAATATCTGACGGGTTGTTTTTTACTATTCCTTCAAATAGCAATTGGGCTTCACTATACTTTTTAGAATGAAATAATTTCTCTGCTTTTTCAAAATTAGTTTGCGACCAACAGCACATTGGAACAATTAAAAACAAAATCAGCAGCTTTTTCATATTTCAAAAATAAGGAAATATAAAATGCTATTTGCTTTTGAACATAAATTAGTAATTTGTACGAAAAATATTTTTAATCTTATTCCAACCTTTTCTGCAAAATTCCACTCTATAAAAGAAAATCGATTTTATGAAAAATATAGTATTTGCATTTTTATTTCTTTCCACCACAATTTTTGCACAGCAATTTGAAAAAAAATGGGACAAAATTATCGCTCTTGAAAAAGAAGGAAAAATAAAATCTTCAAATGAAATTGTCGCTGAAATTTACAAAAAGGCAAAAGTTTCAAAAGATGAAGAACAAATCATAAAATGTTTTTTTTTTCAATCAAAATACATGCAAATTCTGGAAGAAAATGCACAAACCAAAATTATAAACAATTTAAAATCGACTATAAATCAAGTTTCTGTTCCTTCAAAAGCCATTTTAAATATTGTGTATGCTAAATGTTTGAATGATTATTTCAGCAGAAATAACTATCAAATCAGACAGCGAACCAACATTGAAACAGCTGATTCAAATTTTCTGACTTGGACGCAAAAGAATTTTGACACTCAAATAAATAGTGCAATGAAACAAACATTGCAAAACGAAAATGCGTTAAAAAATACACCACTTAGTAAATACGAATCTATATTTGATTATGCTTCTTCAGAAAAGTTCAAAACCGAAAACTTATATAATTATATTTTAAAAGAAAACATTACTTTTTATACGCAAAAATTACAAACTTGGAATATCTCAAAAATTGCTTTTATACCTTATAAAAAAGATTTCTTTGGAGATTCTTCTACATTTATAAAGCTGAATTTAGATTTTATAAATGATGAAAATCTTCGTTCACTTATTTCATTGTATCAAAAAAAGGAAAACAACAGCCCAACATTAGACAATCAATTTGAACGTTTGCTTTTTTGCAAAAACTTCTTATTTCAAGCCGATGACGATTATTATAAAGCACTTGCTACACTTCAAAAAAAAGCTGAAGATAAAATACTAATTCAAAAAATCCAACTAGAAAAAGTTCAGTATTTACTCCCACTTGCATCAAAAACTTTGCATCCTGACTACAACACTAAAGCTCTTGCCATTCTAGACAGCGTTATACAGGTAAACAATAGATCAAATGAGTATAAGAAAGCGATAAGCCAAAAACAAAAACTGCTTACGAAATCGTTGACCGTACAACTTCAAAAATACATTTATAACAATGAAAATACACGTGCTTTTATTCAATACAAAAATGTAGAACACTTAAAAATTTCATTTTACAAAATCAATCAAAAACAAATTTCCTTTTTTATGGCGTATCAAAATCCAAGAGACGCCGCCGTCGATGAAATTGTAAAAAACAAACAACCCGAAAGAACAGAAACCTACGAATTAAAAAATAAAAAAGATTGCTTTCAATACTCGACTGAAGTACTATTACCTAACTTAAAAACTGGGTCCTATCTTGTTTATTTTGAAACTGAAAAAGACACAAAAGATCAAAAAGTAAGCACATACGAAACCATAACCGTAACCAATTTTACGATAGCAGCATCAGAAGCTAACATGACTGAAACCTATCAGGTTTTAGATAGAAAAAATGGGAATCCTTTACAAAATGCAAAGGTTACTTCACCAAAATTTACGGCTTTAACGGATAAAAATGGTACGGTTTCTTATAAAAAAACAACTAACGATCGAGATTACGAAACGTTGCAGGTTTCATTAGAAAATGATACCATTGCGATCGGAACTTATTACTTTCAGCGCAGCAACATTTATCAATTAGATACTCCAGAAAATTCAAAAGCAAAAGTAGAATTTTACCTAGATCGTGCGATTTATCGTCCAGGCCAGACTGTGTATTTTAAAGGAATTGCAATTCAGAAAAACAATGACAAAACTACTGTTGTTCCTTATACTACATTTACAATTATTATTAAAGATGCCGATCAGAATGATTTCAATATGTTTGATATCACTACAAATGAATTTGGGTCTTTTTCTGGAGAATTTGTTTTGCCAAAAACGGGTCTAACCGGGAATTTCAGTATTACAGCAAAGGAGCCAGATGAATTAAAAAAAGATAAATTTTATGATAAAGAGAAAAAGGAACATCCATTTTGGGATAATGTTGATTTCTCATATTCAGCTTTAAATTTTAAAGTTGAAGAATACAAGCGCCCAAAATTTGAAGTTACTTTTGATCCGAAAAAAGAAACTTTTCAAGTCAATCAATCTGTAAAAGTAAAAGGTACAGCAAAAGCTTTTGCTGGAAGTAATGTTTCTGACGCTGAAGTAAGTTACACCGTTACTCGTTTTACCAGTTACCATAAAAACTATTTTGGAAGAGAAGATGAGGAAGAAATTGCCGATGGAGAGATTAAAACCGATGCTTCAGGAAAATTTGTTATTGATTTTATTGCTTTGCCTCCTGAAGATTCCGCAAAAGAAAAATTACCCGTTTTTACCTATGAAATTGAAGTTTCGGTTACAGATATTAATGGCGAAACGCATGATTCACGCACTCAAATAATAGTTGGTTATCATGATTTGATTTTAGAAACTGCAATGCCAAGTAAAATTCAAACTAAAGATAAAAACGAAATTATTTTAACCAGCACCAACCTCAACGGTGAATTTAAAGCAGCAAAAGGAGAAGTAAAAATATATTATATCCGTCCATTTTTGAATAAATTTAAAATTAGAAATTCAGAAAAACCAGAAATTGAAACCATTTCAGATGAAGATTTCGAAAAATTATTTCCTTATGAAATCACAGGAAAAGAGTTTTTAAACGAACCGAAAAAAACTTTAGTATACTCTAAAAAAGTCAACACAGAAAAAGATAAAACCATTCCGTTAGATTTTATTTCAAATTTTAAATCAGGAAGCTATGAAGTTGTTTTTACTGCAAGAGACAGCTTTAACAATTTAATTGAAGCAACAACAGATTTCAAGCTTACGCAAAGCAAAGACAAGTTTGATCCAAGTAAATTATTTACGGTACAACAAGTCAATGACGATCCTAAAAAAGATGGTTTTGTTGAAATAAAACTGACTTCACCAATTCAGGAACTATACATCAACACTTCAGGAAATTACAAAAATGCATTATTTTTTGAAGAAACTAGTCATCTGCAAAACAATGAAGTCGTTGTTAAAATTCCGCTTAAACCTGAATTCGAAAAAATACTAAAAATATCATTTGAGAGTATTTTTGAAAATCAAATTTTTAATGATGATTTAGCAGTTACTTTAAAAAGTGAAACACCAAAATTAGAATGGACGGCATCAAGTTTTAGAACTAAAATTGAACCTGGAAGTACTGAAAAATGGTCATTTCAATTGAAGGCAAGCAACACTAAAAAAGAAGCTGAAGTTTTAGCATCGATGTATGACAGTTCGCTAGATAAACTTGCATTTGCGCAATGGTCAGGCCTATCTATATATGACTACAATTATAATTCTGGGAATAGAAAAAGGATTTTAGGTTTTGTCCAAATATTTAGAACATTAGAAAATCTAAATACCTATGTACCAAAGATGCAGTATTCGAGCGAATCGACAAGCTTAATTTGGTTTGGTTTTGATTTTAATGATCCTAATGCGACTTATTTACAAAACCAATATTTAAAACAGCTTACGAAAAAAGTAAAAAAACCTGCAAACGCAAAACTGATTTCAGGAATTCTTACAGACACCAGCGGATTACCACTTCCCGGCGTTTCAATAACTGTAAAAAACACAAAAAGAACTGCAACTTCAGACTTTGATGGTTATTATGAAATCGAAGCTGTAACCGGCGAAGAACTAGCTTTCTCTTACCTCGGATTAAAAAGCACTTCAGTTAAGGTGACTAATGACAAAGTTATAAATTTAAGTCTTGAGGACGAATCTAGCCAACTGCGAGAAGTTGTTGTTACTGGTTATGGCACTCAAAAAAAAATGTCTGTGACTGGTTCTGTAACACAGGTTTCAACTTCATCCTTCAAAGTTGAAGCAGATAATAATGTGTATAATACTGAAGGACTTCTATCGGGAACAGTAAGCGGTGTAGAAGTTACACAAGTTCCATCTGATAAAATTATGATTCGTGGCACATCTTCAATCACAGCTACAAATCTCTTATATATTATTGACGGTGAAATTGCTGATGAAAAAGCGGTTAAGAACTTAAATTCTTCAGATGTTATTTCCATCAGCGTTTTAAAAGAGCAAGAAGCAACTGCGCTTTATGGAAATAAGGGTGCAAACGGTGCAATCATTATTACAACCAAAAAAGCATTAGAAGAATTAACCCAAGTAAAAGCAAGAAAAAATTTATCGGAAACTGCTTTCTTTCTGCCACATTTAAAAACAGATTCTAAAGGAAATATCAGTTTCAACTTCACTTCACCTGAAGCATTGACTTCTTGGAAACTTCGTTTACTGGCACATAATAAAGATGCCGTTACTGGATATTTAGAAAAAAGTATTATTACGCAAAAAGAATTAATGGTTTTGCCGAATTTCCCAAGATTCTTGAGAGAAAAAGATACGATTGTCATTAGTGCCAAAATTTCGAATGTAACCAATGAAGCAAAAACCGGAATAGCAAGTTTACAATTTTTCGATGCCACAACAATGCAACCAATTGACGCAAAAATGCTGAACACGAAAAACATCAAAAACTTTACAATTTCCGCTTTTGGAAACACAAGTGTAAACTGGACAATCACAATTCCTGAAGGTTTGCAAGGCGTTCAATATAAAATTGTGGCAAAATCTGGCAATTTCTCTGATGGGGAAGAAAATATACTTCCGGTGTTGACAAATAATATGCTGGTTACTGAAAGTATTCCGCTTTGGGTTCGTGAAAATTCGACTAAAGAATACGCGTTTGATAATTTAAAAAACAACACTTCTTCAACTTTAAGAAATCATCAGTTTATACTTGAATATACTTCAAACCCAACTTGGATTGCCATTCAGTCGCTTCCGTATTTAATGGAATATGAACATGAATGCGCAGAGCAGACTTTTTCTAGATTTTATGCGAATGCACTTGCTTCAGAAATTATTTCAAGAAACCCTAAAATTGCGTCCATTTTTGAAACTTGGAGAAAAAATGGAAAACTGCATTCAAAATTAGAAGAAAACGAAGAATTAAAATCGATAATTCTTGCCGAAACGCCTTGGCTAAATGATGCACAAAGTGAAGACGAAAAGAAGAAAAACTTAGCGCTTTTATTTGATTTAGAAAAAATGAAAACTTCTCAGGAAGCCACTTTTCAAAAATTAAAAAAGAAACAAAGTGCTTCTGGTGGATTTCCATGGTTTGAAGGTTCTCAAGAAAATGAATATATCACAAGACATATTCTTGCCGGTTTAGGTCATTTAGGAAAGTTGAGCAAATCTGAGGATAATGACCAAAAAATAGATCAAATTGCAAAAACTGGAATTCCTTATATAGACAACTTCTTTCTAGAATTTTACAGAACGAGAATCAAATACCTAAAACCAACTGAGAGATTAATTTGGATCAATCCCTATTCTGATTTGCATTATTTATACACCAGAAGTTTTTATTTGGAAAAATATCCAATGTCTGAAGAATTAAAAAAGGCTTCGCAATTATATTTGGAAACAGCTAAAAAAGATTGGTTGCAATATTCACTTTACGAAAAAGGATTGCTAGCAATAACGTTGAATCGTTTTGGCGAAAAAGAAACAGCCAAAAAAATAATTGAAAGCCTAAAAGAAACGGCTTCAAATAATGAGGATTGGGGAATGTACTGGATTGCAAACAAATCTGGGTGGTATTGGTATCAGGCGCCAATTGAAACTCAAGCTTTATTGATTGAGGCTTTCGCCGAAGTGATAAACGACAACAAATCTGTTGATGCGATGAAAGTCTGGCTTTTGAAAAACAAACAATCCAAAAATTGGCCTACAACAAAATCAACCACCGAGGCTATTTACGCTTTATTAATGCAAGGAACTGACTGGCTTTCTGTAAAAGATAACACGGTCATAAAATTGGGAGACGAAAAAATCGTCACAAAAAAATTATCCGAAAATGAAAAAGAAACTGAAACTGGTTACATCAAGCTAAACTGGAAAGCTGATGAAATTAAAAAAGAAATGGCTTCAATAAAAATCCAAAACAAATCGAAAGTTCCGGGCTTTGGTGGCGTTTATTGGCAATATTTTGAAGATTTGGATAAAATCAAAAACGATTCAGGTGCTGTTTTATCTGTTTCGAAAGAATTATATCTAAAGAAAAATACTGCCAAAGGTGATGAACTGCAAAAGATAACTGCTCAAAATACCTTACAAATTGGCGATTTAGTAACGGTTCGTTTAATTATTACTTCGAAAGAAGATACGGAATATGTTCATTTAAAAGATATGCGAGCTTCGTGTTTTGAACCTGTCGATGTTCTTTCAGAATATAAATATAAAGATCGATTAGGATTTTACATGAGCACAAAAGATGCAGCAACACATTTTTTCTTTGATCATATCAACAAAGGAACGTACGTTTTAGAATATGATATTAGAGTGAATAACGGCGGTGAATTCTCAAACGGAATTACAACTATTCAAAGTATGTACGCGCCAGAATTTTCAAGTCATACAAAAGGAATTCGTGTGAAAGTTCAATAAGTTTTTCCGAACTAATTGAAGTTTGTCAGTCTGAGCGAAGTCGAAGACCCGTTCCAATTAGCGAGCCTTCGACTTCGCTCAGGATGACAAACTTTTTCAAAAGTAAAAAAATCAAAAAACCCGATAGCTTTAAAAACTATCGGGTTTACTTTTTATAAATAAATTGAGATTATTTAGCAATCGTCAATTCGTCAATAATGTTTTTCGCTCCGGCGTATTTGTCAATAATCCAAAGTACATAACGAATATCAACGTTGATTGTTCTTTGTAATTTAGGATCAAAAATAACATCTCCAGCCATAGCCTCGATATTTCCATCAAAAGCAATTCCAATTAATTCCCCTTTTCCATTAAGAACTGGTGAACCAGAGTTTCCTCCAGTAATATCGTTATCTGTCAAGAAGTTTACTGGCATATATCCTGCTTTATCAGCATATTGTCCAAAATCTTTTTTCTTGTTCAATTCTAATAAACGAGCTGGCAAGTCAAATTCCTGATCTCCTGCTTTGTATTTTTTAACCATACTTTCCATTGTAGTATAGTTGTTGATTTTTGCATCGTTACGGGGATCAGCAGGCAAAGCGCGAACTTTTCCGTAAGTCAATCTCAAAGTAGAGTTTGCATCAGGGTATTTGATAGCATTTAGTTTTGACTCTCTCAAACCTTCAACTAATTTGCGGTAAGCAATTGCAAAACCATCGTCAGCTTTAGCTTGATCATCTGTTTTTGCACGGAATTTAGTCATCAAATCATTAGAAATTATATACAACGGATCGTGTACAATTGCTAATGGTTTTGGATCAGCTAAAAATGCTACAATTTTTTCTTTATTTGTAAAGTAACTTACTTCAGTTGCTTTCGCTACATCTGCAGTAAAATCACCATTATTAGCCGCTTTCATTTTTGCGATTTCTGGAGCAAGTCCGTATTCAGAAGCTTTAGCTGCATATAAATTCAACTGAGCAGTTAAAACATCTTTTTCTAAAGGCGCATAAAAATCACCATAAATAGTTTCAACTAAAGCGTTGATCTTTGGTAATAATTCTGCTCTTTTAGCATCATTTTCTTTGTAGTAAGCAATCAATGCATTACCAAGATTTGCTGGACCAGCAGCATAACTTGATGTACGTAAAACTTGAGATAAATAATTATCGTGACGCGCTTTTAAATTCGTTTCTCTGTAATAATCATTAATCGTCGGAATTACATTTTCGTATTTATCTTTGTTAGCTGGTTTACTAGCCCACTCATAAAATTTATCTTCTTGCTCTGCTTTTGCATCTGCTGTTCCAGCCTTTGTTAAAGCATCGATCATACCTTGACGGTTTTTCCAGTAATTTGCTGTAGAAGCATATTTAGAAGCGTACTTTAAACGAACAGTTGCATCCTTATCCATATACTTTTTCATTTGGTCCATTCCGGTTTTAGCACCTTCAACCCAAGCAGGATAAGCGTATTTTACGTTTTGCTCAATTCCACCAGCTGGCATCCAACGGTTTGTTCTTCCTGGATAACCAAGAATCATTGCAAAATCATTTTCTTTTACACCTTTAATACTTACAGGCAAATAATGTTTTGGTTGCAAAGGCACATTATCTTTTGAATAAGTTGCAGGATTCCCGTCTTTATCAGCATATACTCTAAACATTGAGAAATCTCCCGTTTGACGAGGCCACTCCCAGTTGTCAGTATCTCCACCAAATTTACCAACACTTTCTGGAGGCGTCCCTACTAAACGAACGTCTGTATAATCTTGGTACACAAAATAGTAATATTCATTTCCTTGAAAGAAAGGACGAACAGAAACAGTGTATTTCCCGTTTTCGCTGTTTTCTTTTTCAATTAAACTGATTTCTTGCTGAATGATTTTGTTTCTTTCCGTTTCTGTCATTTGATCATTTACTTTTGACAAAATTCTTTTAGAAACGTCATCCATACGAACAAAGAAACGAACGTATAAAGATTTTGGTTTCATTTCCTGACTACGGTCTTTTGCCCAAAAACCATCTTTCAAATAGTTTTGCTCTGCAGTTGAAAGTTCTGCAATTGCACTATATCCACAGTGGTGATTTGTAAGTACCAAACCCGTATTTGAAACGATTTCAGCAGTACAACCTCCGTTGAACTGTACAATCGCATCTTTTAAACTGTGGTGATTGATACTGTAAATTTCTTCGGCAGTTAATTGAAGTCCCATTTTCTCCATATCTCTATGGTTCAATCTTTCGATAAACATCAAAAACCACATTCCCTCATCAGCTCTTGCAGGAAAAGCCATTAAGCACATGGTTAAGAATAAAACTATTTTTTTCATGTTATTTTATTTAAGTGATGCGAATATAGCGCATTTTCGCAAAAAAAATAATCATATCACATAAAAACAAAACATAACAAATCAAAATGTAGATGATTTTGCGAAATTCACAATTCCAGTAAACAACAAAACTATCTTAAAAATCCTGCATTAATCTTCAAAAAATACTTAAAGTATGATAAATTAAATTATTCAAATTTTAAAAAATAGGATAATTTGTAATAATATACATATTCTATTTAATTTTTATTATAAATTAATTCTTACAAATTTAAATCTATTAAATTTGCCATCTCATTTAAAATTTAATAAGATGAAAAAACTATTAACAGCAGTTATTATTTTAATTGCAACTTTTGCAAGCGCGCAAAAAAACTCGATTTTACTTGGAGGAAACATCGGATTCTCTTCAGAGAAAATTGGTGACTCTAAACTTGAGAATTTTGAATTTTCTCCAAAAGTAGGATATCAATTTGCTGATCAATGGACCGCAGGAGTCGAAGGTTCAATTATGAATGTAAAAACTTCTGGATCTGATACAACTGAGAGATATAAAATTGGAGGTTTTGTGCGTTATACTGTGCCACTTTCAGATTTATTTTCTGTTTTTGGAGATCTAGGAGCAGGTTACCAATCGACAAACCTAAACGATGCTAAAGGAATGTATGCAAATTTAACTCCAGCATTATTCATTAATATGAAAAGAGGATTCGGTTTAAATTTCTCTATTGGAGGATTAAACTATGATAATCTTGATGGAAAAAACGATCCAAGACAAGAACGTTTCGGATTTGATTTTGGAAAAACTTTGAAAATCGGAATTTCTAAAAACTTCGGATTATAATTTCAAGGATTTTAAGTGGATAGCAAAATCCTTTATGCTTTTTGTTTTTTCGCACAAAAAGTAAAAAACCCGACAATAGAAATTGTCGGGTTTTGTATTTTTATAACTAAACGTTTTTTTTACTCGTTAAGCATTTTCCAAAGCTTATCTTTCAAATCTGTAAGCCCTTGCTGAGCAACAGATGAAATAAACATATACGGAACATCTTTAAAAGAAACATCCAACTCCGCTTTTAATTCAGCTTTTAGTTCGTCATCCAGCATATCACATTTTGAGATTACTAAAAGACGTTCTTTGTCAAGCATTTCAGGATTGTATTTCGTTAATTCATTAACCAAAATATCGTATTCTGCTTTAATATCTGGCGTATCAACAGGAACTAAAAACAACAAAGTCGAATTACGCTCAATATGACGCAGGAAATAATGTCCTAAACCTTTTCCTTCGGCTGCACCTTCAATAATTCCCGGAATATCAGCAATTACAAAAGATTGATAATCTCTGTAAGCAACGATTCCTAAGTTTGGTTTTAAAGTTGTAAAAGGATAATCAGCAATTTTTGGTTTTGCCGAAGTCAATACAGAAAGTAAAGTCGATTTTCCAGCATTTGGGAAACCTACTAAACCAACATCTGCCAAAACTTTAAGTTCCAGAATAACATCCATTTCTACACCTGGCAAACCTGGTTGCGCGTATCTTGGTGTTTGGTTTGTTGAACTTCTAAAATGCCAGTTTCCTAAACCTCCTTTTCCTCCTTTTGAAAGAATTCTTTTTTCACCGTCTTCGGTAATTTCGAATAAAGTTTCTCCGGTTTCTTTGTCTTTTACAACGGTCCCTAATGGCACTTCGATAAATTTATCATCACCATCTGCACCGGTACTACGGTCTCCTCCTCCATCTCCACCGTGACCGGCTTTAATGTGACGCGCAAACTTTAAATGAAATAATGTCCAGAGTCCTTTATTTCCCACTAAATATACATGTCCTCCGCGACCTCCGTCTCCTCCGTCTGGACCACCTTTTTCAATAAATTTCTCTCTATGTAAATGCGTAGATCCTTTTCCTCCTTTTCCGGAAGAAACAAATATCTTAACGTAATCTACAAAATTTCCTTCTGTCATTTTTGTTTGTTTATGTGGAGTTTCAAGTTTCAGGTTTCAAGTTTCAGCCCCGATAGCTATCGGGATTGAAACTTGAAACTTGAAACTTAAAACAAAATTCTCTCTACTCTTTAAGCGCTTTTACAAGAACTTTGTCAATTTTAACGCCATCCATGTCGATGACTTCTAAAACGAATTTTTGCCAAACTAGTTTTTCACCTTCTTTTGGAATATGCGAAAGCTCGGTCATTATCATACCGCTTACGGTGTTAACTTCGTAATCATTTGTTAGTTCATCTAACTCAAAATACGTTAAGAAATCGTGCAATGAATAATGTCCGTCAACCAGCCATGAACCATCTTCTCTTTCAATAAGCTGAAATTCATCTTTGTAAAATTCTGATGCATCACCCACTAAAGCTTCTAAAATGTCATTCAACGTAATCATACCTTGAAAAACGCCATATTCATCTGAAACTAAAGCGTAATGAACACCTGTTTTCTTGAAGTTTTCCAACGCTTTATACGCTGTTGTCTGCTCCATTAAATAAGGTGCATCAGTCATTATTGATGCCAAATCGAAATTATCATTTTCAATATTGGCAAAAATATTTTTTAAGGTTACAATACCAACTATGTCATCATAATTGTGATTGTAAACCGGGTAAACAGTGTGCAAATCCTGAACGATTAGTTCTTTGATTTTAGCTTTGTCTTCTTTTAAAGGAAGCATATCAACCGACTTGCGGTGTGTCATTAACGAACTTACTTTTCGGTCACCAATGTGAAAAACACGTTCCACAATATCTTGTTCAATTTCCTGAACTTCACCAACTTCGGTTCCTTCTTTTATAATTGCTTTAATCTCTTCTTCGGTAACTTTTCCGTCAGCGGTTGGTTTTATCTGAAGAACATTCAATAAAAAATCTGTCGAAGATGTTAGCAACCAAATAAAAGGTGCTGTAATAATCGAAATCACTTTCATTGGCATTGCAAACATTTTTGCAATAGTTTCAGGATAATTTAATCCAATACGTTTTGGGAGCAATTCTCCTAAAACCAATGAGAAAAAAGTCAATACCACAACAACAATCCCAACTGCGATTGAATGCGCGTAAGGTTTTAAAACTGCAAAACCAGTCACAAAACTTTCTACGTCTATTGTAATTTTATCACCACTGTAAATACCTGTCAAAATTCCGATTAAGGTAATTCCGATTTGTACGGTTGATAAAAATTTATTTGGAGAATTAGCCAGATCCAACGCGATTTTAGCTCCTTTGTTTCCTTTTTTCGCCGATGTTTCAAGTCTGTTTTTCCTAGCCGAAATCAATGCGATTTCTGACATCGAGAAAACTCCGTTTAATAGTATTAGAAAAAATATTATTAGTATTTCCAATGTTTAGTAGATTCGTTATTTGTTTGGTTCGCTTATATATTTAAGATATTCTTATTCTTTTTAGCCCAGATGGAAGTGAAGAGCCCGGAGCTAAAAAAACTAATTTTTCCTGCCAGAAAACAGCGACCGGAGGAAACTCGTTTTATGGTTTGGAAAAATAGTTTTTTTAGTGAGGACTCGTAACGTACAGCTGGATTAGCTTCTACAAATTATCTATAACTGACGTTAATCTTTCTGTAATTTGCTCAATTGTTCCAATACCGTCTACGGCATGAAATTTATTTTGTTCTTTATAATATCCAATTAATGGAGCTGTTTTTTCATTGTATTCCTGATATCTTACGCGAATTTTCTCTTCGTCCTGATCATCAGCTCTTCCGCTTGTTTTTCCTCTTTCTAGTAAACGTGCTACTAAAATTTCGTCATCAGCCTCTAAAGCAATTGTAGCCGTTACGCTTGAACCAATTGTTGGCAAAAATTTATCTAAAGCCTCAGCTTGATCAATTGTTCTTGGGTAACCGTCGAACAAAAATCCTGCTGTATCAGGGTGTTTTTTTACTTCATCAATTAACATTGCAGTCGTTACTTCGCACGGAACTAATTCTCCGTTGTCCATAAAAACTCTTGCTTTTTTTCCTAAATCTGTATCATTTTTTAAATTGAAACGAAAAATATCTCCTGTTGAAAGGTGTGTTAAATTGTATTTTTCTTTTAAAAATTCTGCCTGAGTTCCTTTTCCTGCACCAGGCTTTCCAAATAAAACGATGTTAATCATAATGACTGTTAGTGTTGCGACTTCTTACTTTAAGAAGTTTAAAATGAATATATAGTTGTGTTTGTTTTTAAATTATTCAGCTAATTTATAAATCTCTGTCAGGTTTCTTCCAAGACCATCGTAGTCTAATCCGTAACCAACAATAAATTTATTCGGGATTCTGATTCCGATATAATCGATTTTAATGTCTTTTTTATACGCTTCTGGTTTAAAGAATAATGTTGCAATTTTGAAATGCTTTACATTTCGTTCTTTAAATAAATGTTTTAACTCTTCGATTGTGTTTCCGGTATCAATAATATCTTCAAGTATAACAACAGTTCTGCCCGTTAAATCTTGATTGATTCCTATTAATTCTTTTACCGAATTTGTACTTTCAGTTCCTTCATACGATGCCATTTTTATAAATGAAACTTCGCACGGTTTTTTATATTTTTTCAAAAAATCGGAAACAACCATAAAGGCACCGTTCAAAACTCCAATAAAAATGGGAGTATCATCTCCAAAATCGTCTTCTACCTGAGCCACTAATTTGGTTAAAGCAAAATCAATTTCTTTAGCCGAAATAAACGGAACAAATTGTTTATCGTGAAGTTGTATCATTATTTTTTAAATTTAAAATAATGGACAAAGATACAGAATTACAACTAAACTGTAAGTATCAAAAATAAACTGTGCGGTTATAATTTTTTAGGAATGTTAAATATCAGTTAATATTTACAAAGGTCTCCCCTTCACTTTCTATTATTTAATTAAATTGTTTATGTTTAAACCTTTAACTTCCAAAAATACCAATGAAAACATTTTTAAACCTATTTTCGATATCAATAATAGCATTAACAACCGCCTGTCACGGCCAAGTTAGTAAAGAAGAAAAAGAAGCGCTGGCCAAACAGCCTTCGAATATTGTAAAAACTGCGATTGGAAATATTACACTTCCTCCACCGTATGCAACTGAATCTAGCCGAAAAAACAGTAAAGTCATAGGCTGGCCCGAAGGAAAAACGCCAATAGCGCCAGAAGGTTTTACAGTTACAAAATTTGCTGACGGTTTTAATAATCCGCGCTGGTCTTATATAGGTCCAAACAATGACATTTTTGTTGTCGAAAGCGGTACAAGAACGAGCAAAAACCAAATTATAATTTTGCGCGACAAAGATAAAGACGGAACCTATGAAACTCGAGAAGTTTTCTTAAAAGACCTTAACCGACCTTTAGGAATGTTAATTTTAAAAGACTTTTTTTATGTTGCAAATACTGACGGGCTTTACCGATATCCGTATAAAAACGCTCCACTAAAATTAGAAACTAAAGGTGTAAAAATTGTTGAATTACCAGCTGGCGGATACAACAATCACTGGACAAGAAGTTTACTTGCTAATCCTGACGAAACAAAAATCTATATTGGCGTTGGTTCTGGAAGCAATGTGGGAGAAAACGGAATGGATAAAGAAATTCGCCGTGCAGCCATTTTAGAAATTAATCCCGATGGAACGGACGAAAAAATATATGCTGACGGACTCAGAAATCCAATGGGAATGGATTGGAATCCGGCCAATAAAAAAGAACTTTGGACTGCAGTAAATGAAAGAGATGAACTTGGCGACGATTTAGTTCCAGATTATATTACGAGTGTAAAACGAGGTGGTTTTTATGGATGGCCGTATTCGTATTTTGGAAGCATTCCAGATCCAAGATGGAAAGACGAACGAAAAGATTTGATCAAAAGGGCAATTGTTCCAGATGTTCCTGTTGGTGCGCATACTGCTTCGCTCGGATTGGCTTTTTATACTAAAGACGCTTTTCCCGCTAAATATAAAAATGGTGCTTTCGTAGGTCAGCATGGTTCTTGGAATCGTTCTATAATTTCAGGTTATAAAGTTTTATTTGTTCCTTTTAAAGACGGAAAACCTTCAGGAAAACCGGAAGATTTTTTAACTGGTTTTATTTCTGATAATGATAAAGCAGAAGTTTATGGGCGACCAGTTGCGGTTACTGTTATGAAAGATGGTTCGCTTTTGGTAAATGATGATAGCGGGAATACAATTTGGAAGGTTACTGCGAATAAGTAAAATTCCAAATTCCAATTTAAACACATAGAAACATAGATTTTTGTTTCGTAGAATAAAGATTGAAAAGAAAACTCGTTTTCACACATAGTTGCTATGTGAATTTAAATAAGTGAAACGCCTTTTTGCCTCAATGAATACTATGTTTCTATGTGTTAAAAAACTCGCCCTTAATTACACTTCTTTATGATTTCAAAAAAATATTCTCTTCTTCTTTTTGCGCTCTTTATTTCTCTAAACATTTTTGCGCAAGAAAAAGAAGTTCGAAATATTGATTCTGTCAAAACTCAAAAACTAAATGAAGTTTTAATTAGTCCGCTTCATATTAATCGGGATTTGCAGAATAGTCCGGCTTCTATAGGCATTTTATCCGAAAAAGAATTACTTCGAAATAATACCACAGATATCAGCAATGTTATCAATACGATTCCTGGTGTTTTTATGCAATCGTCTAATATTACCACAACTAGAATTTCAATTCGAGGAATCGGTGCCAGAACTCCATACGGAACTAATAAAATCAGGGCTTTTTATGGAAATATTCCGTTGACTTCTGGGAATAGCGAAACCGTAATTGACGATATTGATCTTCAAAATATTGGTCAAGTTGAAATTATAAAAGGTCCGCTTTCGAGTATTTACGGAGCAGGATTGGGTGGAGCAATTTTGATTTCCCCCCAAACAATAAAAAAAGAAAAGTATCAAACTGAAATAAGTTCTGTTTTTGGTTCTTTTGGATTATTGAAAAATAGAGTTTCTTTTGATTTGAATGAAAAAAGTGCTTCTTTAAATCTGAGTTATCACAATTTAAAAACCGACGGTTGGCGCGAAAACAGTGCGTACAATCGGGAAGGAATTACACTTTCAGGAGAATTATTTCGAAAGAAAAACAGCAAACTGACTTACTTTTCTAATTATACTTATTTAAAAGCTTTTATTCCGAGTTCGATTAACAAAACCACTTTCGAAAATAATCCGCAAGCAGGCGCGCCAACTTGGGTTGCTTCAAAAGGATTTAAAGAATACAAATCGACTTTGGGCGGATTGGCTTATGATTTTTCAATTAATGAAAACTTAAACAATTCAACTTCTGTTTTCATCAATTATAAAGATAGCAACGAACCGCGTCCGTTTGATATTTTGCGTCAATATACTTTTGCTTCGGGCGCAAGAACACAGTTTTCGGGAGATTTTAAAATCGGGAAAATCAAAAATCAGTTTATTGCCGGATTAGAATATTTCAGAGATAATTACAGCGGCAATACTTTTCAAAATCTTTATCAGCAAAATAAGGGAAATGGAAGTTTGCAAGGCGATCAACTTACAGCAACGAATCAAAAAAGAGATTTTTATAATGTTTTTTCACAAATAAGAACTTTGCTTTCTGATCGATTTGAAATTCAGGCTGGTTTAAATTATAATAAAACCAAATTTGAACTTCAGAATGATTTTCCCGCTTCCGCGAATAATCCAAAGGAAAAATATAGTTATGATGGCATTTTTTCGCCACAGCTTTCTTTTTTATTTAAGCCGAATGAAGTCCGAACTTTTTACTTTTCTGTAAGCCGAGGATTTTCTTTGCCTGCTACCGAGGAAACTTTGACCTCGACAGGAAACATCAATCAAAATATTAAACCGGAAACGGGTTATAATTTTGAATTCGGAACAAAACTTCATTTTTTCAGCAAAAAACTTTATACCGAAATTGCTCTTTACCGAATGGAAATTAAAGATTTATTAGTTGCCAAAAGAATCGGCGATGATCAATATGAAGGTGTAAACGCCGGAAAAACTTTTCATGAAGGAATCGAAATCTCGTTAAATCACAATTGGCCAATAAATAGAATTTTCACTTTAAATTCTTATGTCGGAACGTCAATTGGGAATTATGAATTTAAAGAATTTATCGACAGAGGAAATGATTTTTCTGGAAACAAATTAACTGGAGTTCCTGCAAATACGGCAAGCGCAGGTTTTACTTTAAACACAACTTCTGGAATTTATTTTAGCGCCGATTTTCAGTTTACCGATAAAATTCCGATGAACGATTCCAATGCTAATTTTTCAGATTCTTATTCTCTTTTGAATTTAAAAACGGGTTATCAATTTGAAATTATTTCTGGTTTAAAAGCGCATTTAGACGCAGGCATAAATAATGTCACAAATGAAAAATATGCCTCGATGATTTTAACCAATGCAACTGGCATAGGAAACGCGCAACCAAGATTTTATTATCCCGGTTTGCCTATAAATTACTACGGAATTATCGCATTAAATTACTTATTTTAGCTTAGTATTTAAATATCAAATAATGCTTTCTGAATTGCAAAAAAAACTGGATTATGTAAATGCTTATAGAGAAAACCGTCTTAAAGCAGCACAAGATGTTTTAGAAAATCCTTCACTTTTTAGCGAATTGGTTTCGATTTGTTTTTCTCCCGAAGACAAAAACAATCATAAAGCCTGCTGGATTTTAGAATTTGTGTCTTACGAAGAATTGCTTTGGCTACAGCCACATCTTGATTTTTTCTGTTCGAATTTAAAAATTTTAAAAGATGAAAGTGCCATTCGGCCAATTGCAAAAGTGACGCAACTTTTGATTAAGTCACATTATAAAAAAGATGAAAATTGTATTTCTCTTTCCGAAAATAATTTACAAGACATTATTGAAGCTTCTTTTGATTGGCTAATAAATGATGTCAAAGTGGCCACAAAAGCCTATTCTATTAGAACTTTATATGTTTTGGGAAATC
Source organism: Flavobacterium sp. LHD-80 (assembly GCF_030929605.1). GTDB lineage: Bacteria > Bacteroidota > Bacteroidia > Flavobacteriales > Flavobacteriaceae > Flavobacterium. The sequence continues at coordinate 59,185 of NZ_JAVFVS010000011.1, read as the reverse complement.
ACTACGCATGGATTCATCCTGAACTCCGAATTATTTTAGAAAAAGATTATGGCGATCATTCGGCCGCTTACAAAGCAGTTGCTAAGGAAGTTTTGAAGAAAATGAAATAGTATTTTAGTTGCCACGAATTACACAAATTTCCACTAATTTTTTAGATTAAATAAAAAAATAATTCGTGAAAATTTGTGTAATTCGTGGCAAACAAAAAATCATACTAATCTTTTAATCTGTGGCTAAAAAACTAAATTTTGGCTAAAAAAAGATTAAAAGGTATCTTTGCAAAAACACAACACAAAATGAATTATTTTTCTTCTGATTTTAAATTAGGAATATTAGGTGGCGGACAATTAGGCAAAATGCTTTTGTTCGACACTAGAAAATTTGACATACAAACTTACGTTCTTGATCCGAGCGACGAAGCGCCGAGTAAAATTGCCTGCAATAAATTCTTTCAAGGCGATTTAATGGATTATGAAACAGTTTACAACTTTGGAAAACAAGTCGATGTTTTGACTTTCGAAATCGAATTGGTAAACCTTGAAGCATTAACGCAATTAGAAAACGAAGGTGTAAAAGTATATCCATCTCCAAAAACTTTAAAAGGAATTCAGAATAAAGGCGTTCAAAAAGATTTTTACGCTAAAAATAATATCCCAACCGCACCATTCGAAAGGTTTGAAAATTTAGAAAATCTAAAATCAGCAATCGTTAATCAACAATCAACAATCAAATTGCCTTTCGTTTGGAAATGTACCGAATTTGGTTACGATGGAAATGGCGTAAAAGTAATTCGCCAAATTTCTGATATGGATGATTTGCCAAATGTAGAATGTATCGCAGAAACTATGGTTCCTTTCAAAAATGAATTGGCGGTAATCGTGGTTAGAAATCCATCGGGAGAAATAAAAACATATCCGGTTGTAGAAATGGAATTTCATCCAGAAGCAAACCAAGTGGAATATGTTATCTGTCCAGCAAGAATCGACGAAAAAGTAGCCGAAAAAGCAAGAGCAATTGCTTTGAATGTTTCGGAGAAATTCAATCACGTTGGACTTTTGGCTGTTGAAATGTTCCAAACTCAGGAAGATGAAATTTTGGTAAACGAAGTTGCTCCTCGCCCACATAATTCTGGACATTACTCAATCGAAGCAAGTTATACTTCACAATTCGAAAATCATTTACGTGCTATTTTAGATCTTCCATTAGGAAACACAGACAGTAAAGTTGCCGGAGTTATGGTAAATTTAGTTGGTGCCGAAGGATTTTCTGGAGATGTAGTTTATGAAAATATAGAAACCATTTTAGGATGGAATGGCGTTACACCTCATATTTACGGTAAAAAACAAACAAGACCTTTCAGAAAAATGGGTCACGTTACGATTGTAAATGAAGACATGCAGGAAGCAAGACGAATTGCTGAGGAAGTTAAGAATACTATTAGAGTGATTAGTGCATAGTAATAGTGATTAGTCGCAGTCACAGTTTTAAGTTCCCAGCAAAAACTTGAAACTTTAAACCTGAAACAAAACACAACAAAAATAAAAACATGAGCAAAGTAGCCATTATAATGGGAAGCATCTCAGATATGCCAGTTATGCAGGATGCAATCGACATATTAAAACAATTTAATGTAGAAGTTGAAGTAGATATTGTTTCGGCACACAGAACGCCGGAAAAATTATTCGATTTCAGTAAAAATGCACATACTCGCGGAATCTCGGTAATTATTGCAGGTGCGGGCGGTGCGGCACATTTACCTGGAATGGTGGCTTCAATGTCGCCGCTTCCAGTAATTGGAGTTCCGGTAAAATCAAGTAATTCCATTGATGGCTGGGATTCAGTGTTATCGATTCTGCAAATGCCAGGTGGCGTTCCTGTTGCAACTGTCGCTTTGAACGGAGCAAAAAACGCGGGGATTTTAGCAGCACAAATCATTGGAAGCCACGATAAAAAAGTTTTGGATACTATTATTTCTTATAAAGAAGAATTAAAAGCGGCGGTTAATAAAGCGGCTGAAGGTCTTAATAAATAAATTTAGTGATCAGTGGTCAGTTTTTTAGTGTTCAGTAGTTGTCTTTATAAGAACTGAACACTAAAAAACTGACCACTGACTACTTTTAAAAAACTCTACTTATGAGCGTATTAACACAATATTTCAACACCAAACATAACACTGCACCTTTTTCGCAAATTAAAATCGAAGATTATGTTCCTGCTTTCAACGAAGGAATTGCTTTGGCTAAAGCTGAAATTGATGCAATCGTAAATAATCCTGAAGCGCCGACTTTTGAAAACACAATTGTGGCGATGGATTTTTCGGGCGATATTTTAGATCGTCTTTCTAGTATTTTCTTCAATTTGAATTCGGCTGAAACCAATGACGAAATGCAGAAAATTGCTCAGGAAGTTTCGCCTTTGCTTTCAGAATTTGGAAATGACATTCGCTTAAATGCCGATTTATTTGTACGAGTGAAAGCGGTTTACTATCAAAAAGAAAGCTTAAATCTGAATGCAGAACAAACTACTTTATTAGATAAAAAATACAAAAGCTTTTCAAGAAACGGAGCTAATCTGCCAGAAGACAAGAAAAATCAATTAAGAGAAATCGACAAAGAATTATCTAAATTGAGTTTACAGTTTGGCGAAAATGTTTTGGCAGAAACCAACAACTTCGAATTACATTTAACTGATGAAAAAGATTTAGCCGGTTTACCGGAAGGCACAATTGAAGCGGCGAGATTATTGGCCAAAAATCAGGAAAAAGAAGGCTGGATTTTTACGTTAGATTATCCAAGTTATGTTCCGTTTTTGACTTATGCTGATAATCGTGAATTGCGTAAAAAAATGGCGATTGCTTTTGGCGCGAAAGGATTTCAAAACAACGAATTCGACAATCAGGAAAATGTTTTGAAAATTGCCAAATTGCGTTTTGAAAGAGCTAATTTATTAGGTTATAAAACGCATGCAAATTTTGTTTTGGAAGAAAGAATGGCCGAAAGTCCTGAGAAAGTTTTCTCTTTTTTAAATGATTTATTGGCAAAAGCAAAACCAGCAGCCCAAAAAGAATTTGCTGAGTTAACTGCTTTCGCAAAAGAATTGGACGGAATCGAACAATTAGAAAAATGGGACGGCGCTTATTATTCTGAAAAATTAAAACAACAGCTTTTTAATTTAGATGATGAAAAACTGAAACCGTATTTTCAATTAGAAAAAGTGTTGGAAGGTGCTTTTACAGTTGCCAAAAAATTATTCGGTTTAACTTTTACGGAAGTTTTTGATATTGATAAATACCATGAAGAAGTTACAACTTATGAAGTAAGAGATGCTGAAAACAATTTGGTTTCGATTTTCTACGCTGATTTCTTCCCAAGAAAAGGAAAAAGAAACGGCGCTTGGATGACTTCATTCAAATCGCAATCTATAAAAGACGGCGTTAATGAAAGACCACATATTTCAAACGTTTGTAATTTTACAAAACCAACAGAAACAAAACCTTCGTTATTGACTTTTAATGAAGTAACAACTTTATTTCACGAATTTGGACATGGCTTACACGGAATGTTGGCAAACACGGTTTATCCAAGTTTATCAGGAACTTCTGTTTTTTGGGATTTCGTAGAATTACCAAGTCAGATTATGGAAAATTGGTGTTACGAGCCTGAAGCTTTGGCATTGTTTGCGAATCATTATGAAACGGGAGAAATTATTCCGATTGAATATGTGCAGAAGATTAAAGAAAGTGCAAGTTTCCAGGAAGGTTTGGCAACGTTACGCCAATTAAGTTTCGGATTATTAGATATGGCTTGGCACGGACAAAATCCGACTAATATTACAGATTTAAAAACTTTCGAAACAGAACAATTTGCAAATACACAATTGTATCCTGATGTAAAAGAAAACGCCATGAGTACGGCTTTTTCACACATATTTCAAGGCGGATATTCTTCTGGATATTACAGCTATAAATGGGCTGAAGTTTTAGATGCTGATGCTTTTGAATTTTTCCAAGAAAATGGGATTTTCAATAAAGAAGTGGCAACCAAATTCAAAGATAATGTACTTTCAAAAGGAGGAACAGAACATCCAATGATTTTATACAAACGTTTTAGAGGGCAAGAACCTAAACCTGAAGCTTTGTTGAAAAGAGCAGGATTACTTTAGACTTTCTTAGATTTTAAGACTTCTTAGACTGTTAGATATTTTTGAAACCGAAGCTTTCCTGCTTCGGTTTTTTATTTGATTTCACTTTAGCTATCTTCGTGTTTTTAAATCTTAATCTTACAAATACAAACCGTGAAAAAATATTTTAGAATAGTCCTTTATCTTTTGCTTTTCGGATTAATTGCTGTTATTTCAGTGAATTATTATGTAAAATCTTCAACTAAAACTAAGATATATTATTCGGTAAAAAAGTTTCCAAAAAATGATGTTGGAATTATTTTTGGTGCGGGAATCAATGGAGATCAGCCAAGCAAATATTTAAAAGATCGTTTAGATGCTGGAATTATGCTTTGGAAAGCCAAACGTATCAATAAAATTTTACTTTCGGGAGATAACGGCCGTGATGAGTACGATGAATTAACGGTTATGAAAAACTACTGTTTCAATCAAGGAGTTGACACCACAAAAATCTTTATTGATTATGCGGGTTTCGATACGTATTCAACTATGTATCGTGCGAAACATATTTTCAAGATTAAAAAAGCAACTTTAATTTCTCAGGAATATCATTTAAATCGTGCTATTTACATTGGACAAAAACTCGGAATCAAATCGGTTGGATATTCTGCTAATAATGGGCAATATCTTGGATATAATTATGTTTGCTTTAGAGAATACGGTTCGGTTTTTAAATCTTTTTTTGATGTTTTGAGAAATCGTGAACCTCGTTTTTTAGGCGGAGAAATTAATATAAATGGTGAATCTAATTATTCTAAAGAAGATAAGAGATAAAAAAATCCGAAACAAAAATGTTTCGGATTTTTAATTTAAAATTTCTTCATGTTTCACAACATATGACAAAGCTTCTTTTACAATTTCATTTAAATTTAATCCCTTTCTAGTAGCTAAAAGTGCTATTTTTTGATGTAATTCTTGAGACACTCTCACATTAAAAGATCCTTTATATGTTTTATCTGGGACTTTATTCAATAATTTACACGTCTCTAAATAATCCTTAACAGCTTCTTTGAAAGAGTCTTCTAATTCTGTAACCGAAGAACCTTCAAAGGTTATTAAATCGTTTATACCGTGAATTTTCCCAAAGAATATTTTATCATCTGCAGAAAATTCTAATGTCCCAATATATCCGTTATATTCTAAATAGTTTTTCATCTTACAATTCTAAATATTCAATAATAATATCAAGCTGATATCCTTTCAAAACTTTTTGCGGATGTGGTTCATGTAGACTTATAATCTGTTTATTTTTATTCACAAATTTTCTTCTTGAACCACCTGTTTTTCCTTGTGAAATCTGATTATAACCAAAATGATTTAAAACTTTCAGCATTTCATCCCAAGAAAAATCTTTTGGTTTTGATTTTAACCTTTCAATAAGTTTATCAATCTTACTCATACAAATTTATAATTAAATCTTCAATTTGCAACTAAATTTTAGTTACAAATTAAATTAAAAAATAAAAATAAGAAAAATCATTCAAAAGTATTTTTGATTTAAAAAAAGACCTACAAATATTCTTGCAAGTCTTTTTATCAAATGGTTAAAAAATAAAATCTTTATTCTTGACTCTATTCTTTATTTTTTCTATTCTTTCTCTAAAACTCTTTTCGCCAATTTCCCAACAGTAAGTCCTTGCACTACAATTGAAAACAAAACAACGATATAAGTTACTTCCAAAAGCAGGTTTTTATATTCTCCTTCGGGCATAGAAAGTACCAATGCAATAGAAACTCCACCACGAATTCCTCCCCAAACTAAAACCATCAAAGAACCTTTGTTGTAGGCTGATCTAATTCCGAAAAACTTAAATATATCGAAGAATTTCCAAGGCAAAACGATAGAGGTCAATCTTGAAAATAGTACAATAAAAATGGCTACAACTCCTGTCAATAATTGTTTGTCCAAATTTGGAAGTAACAACAATTCAAAACCTATAAATAAGAATAAAACGGCATTCAGGATTTCATCGATAAGCTCCCAAAACTTGCCAAGATAATCTTTTGTGACTTCGCTCATGGCAACTTTTTTACCATAATTTCCAATAATCAATCCCGCAACAACCATTGCCAGCGGACTAGAAACATGTAATGCCTGAGCAACCAAAAATCCTCCGGTAACAATAGAAAGTGTGATTAAAACCGAAACTTTATAGTCGTCTATTTTCTTCATGACTCTTGAAGCAGTAAATCCGAAAATGGCTCCTAATAAAAGTCCGCCAAATCCTTCTTTGATAAATAACCAACTAATAGAACCTAGAGTAGCATCAAATGTTGGATCGGTTGCCATTTTTAGAACAACTGCAAACATTACAACCGCTACTCCATCATTAAACAATGATTCACCAACAATTTTAGTTTCAATTCTCTTCGGAACTTTCGCTTCCTTTAAAACTCCCAAAACTACGATTGGATCGGTTGGAGAAATTAAGGTTCCGAAAACCAAGCAAAATATGTAAGGAATAGCAATTCCGAGAAGTGGTGCTATATAATAAAGTAAAACAGAAATAATTAAGGCTGATAAAACGACACTGACTGTCGAATAAATCATGATAGGAACTTTTTGTTCTTTCAAATCAAACATGTTTACATGTAAAGCTCCAGCGAATAAAAGAAAGTTCAACATCGCTCCCATTAGGATTTCGTTGAAATCAAATTCTTTTATCAAATCAAAAAAATGTTTGGTCGTAGCAGGGAAATAAGAATCTCCCAAAAGACGAATTCCAACAGAAACCAGCATAGCAATAATCATGATTCCGATGGTTCCAGGAAGTTTTAAAAATCTTAAATTTAAATAGGCGAAGAATGATGCCAATACAATTAGCACCGAAAATGTGTAGTATAATTCCATAAAAGTGATTTTTACAAAAATAGCTGTATCATCATTTAATCAAAAATTTCGGACCTTGAATTAACATAACTTTATAATCCTCAAAATAAGTTTCAATTATTTTTGAAAGTTTAAAAACTTTTGCTTACATTTGATCTATGGAATTCAAAGAAGCAAAAAATAAGTTTGTACAAACTTGGGGAGCATTAGGTTCTCAATGGGGAATTAATAAAACGATGGCACAAATCCACGCTTTATTAATGGTCTCAAACGAAGCTGTTTCGATGGAAGACATTATGGATGAATTGCAAATTTCCCGCGGAAACGCAAGTATGAACTTAAGAGCTTTAATGGATTGGGGGATTGTATACAAAGAATTTAAAGCCGGAGAAAGAAAAGAGTTTTTTACAGCTGAAAAAGATTTAGACGAATTGGCAGCAAAAATTTCCAGAGAAAGAAGCAAAAGAGAAATTAAGCCAGCTCTTAAAATTTTAAAAGAAGTTTCGACTATTGAAGCTAAAGATTCGGAAGAAGAAAAACATTTTGTTGATCAAACAACAAAACTATATGACTTCGTTTTAAAAGCAGATAATATGTTAGATAAAATGACCGAATTTAACGAAAATTGGCTTGGAAAACTGATTATAAAAATCATGAAATAAAAAAATTTAATCAAAACTTTCATTTTTTTCTGAAAGTTTAAAAACAATAGATAGTTATGAAAACACTTAAAAAAATCAACAAAATTGCATTATTAACTACTTTGGTTTTATTCCTAACTGTATATCTAGGAATGTTAGCGCAAATTCCTTTGGGGATTATTCAGGTAATTTCAGCTATTTACCTCACAATCGAAACCTATCATAAGTCAGATTATGCTAAAAAACACTTATCTATTTATTGGATCGTAGCAATTTCAGAACTCGTCTTATTTTTTATAAAAAACTATTATTTCCCAATAACAAATGACGCGATCGAATGGTCATTAATGGTCTTTTTTCCAATGTCAATTGCAATTTATTTTTATATGATAATGAGAAAAATAGTTGCTGAATTTGAATACGGTAGCGAAACAAACATTCAAAACAATAGAAATTATGAATCTTAATATTATAGGATATCTAATCTATTTAGGAATTACGACTTTCATTATTCTAAAAGTTGGAAAAATCTGCTATACCAACGGAAATATTTATGTCGCAGATTTAATTCCGAATCACGTTGATATCTGCCAAAAAATTAATCAGGTTTTGCTTTTGGCGTATTATCTACTCAATATTGGGTATTGTGCAATGACATTGATTTCTTGGCAAAAAATTATTTCTTCCACTCAATTGATCGAAACAATTTGCATAAAAACAGCTGTCATCATTTTTATTATTTCAGTTCTGCATTATCTCAATATTTTAATTATAACAAAATACATTCAAAAATTAATCAAATAACAACTAAAATTCAAATATTATGGAAACTACAAAAATCTTAATCGGTTATGGAATTTATTTACCAGTTGCTTTATTTTTAACTTATTATGTTTCTAAAACGCTTTTCAAAAACGGAAAAATATTCATGCTTGACATTTTTAAAGGACGAGAAGAAATCGCTGAAGCAACTAACAAACTTTTTGAAACTGGGTTTTATCTTTTAAATATAGGTTTTGCCTTAATGATTTTGGAACTGCAATTAAACCAGGACAGTTATCAGGAATTAATTGAAAAATTAAGTTATAAAATTGGAGGATTTTCTATTTATCTTGGTATTATGTTATTCTTCAATTTATATTTCTTTTTTAGAGGAAAAAGAAAAGCAAAAGAAGCTCAAAGAGAAGAAAGATTGGTTTTTAAAGCTTAAAATAGTTTGCCACAAATTACACGAATTTTCACGAATTAATTTTCAAATTGCCTTTATTCATTTTTAAATTCGTGTGATTCGTGGCTATAAAAAAACTCAAATGAAAAAACTCATAATCGCAGCCGGAACAGGTTTTCTGGGACAAGTTTTAATCCATCATTTCAGAAATAAATTTGAAGAAATTATAATTCTAACAAGAGGAAAATCTCAAACAATTGACGGAATTAAATATGTAAACTGGAATGCCAAAACTTTTTCTGGTTGGGAAAAGGAATTAGAAAATGCAACAGTTTTAATTAATCTCGCAGGAAAATCGGTTGATTGCCGTTATACGAAAAAGAATAAAAAAGAAATTCTTTGGTCTAGAATTGAAAGCACAAAAATTCTAAATAAAGCCGTTTTGAATTGCAAAAATCCGCCAAAACATTGGCTGAATTCATCAACTTCAACTATTTATCGATTTTCTTTAGACAAACAAATGGATGAATCTGATGGCGAAATCGGGAATGATTTTTCTATAAATGTGGCTCTTTCTTGGGAAAAAGCGTTCTTTAAAATTGAAACACCAAAAACAATGAAAACAGCTTTGCGAACTTCAATTGTTTTAGGGAAAAATGGAGGCGCTTTTATTCCGCTAAAGACTTTGGCAAAAATTGGTTTTGGAGGAAAACAAGGAAAAGGGAATCAGTTTGTGAGCTGGATTCATGAGGAAGATTTTGCTAGTGCGGTGGATTTTATTATTCAGAAAGAAATGACTGGAGTTATCAATATTGTTTCTCCAGAACCAATTCGTAATGCTGATTTTATGCAGAAACTTCGAAAAGTTGTTGGTTTCCCTTTTGGAATTCCAATAAGTAAATTCTTTTTGGAAATTGGTTCTTTCTTTATTCGAACTGAAACAGAATTAGTTTTAAAAAGCAGAAATGTGATTCCGAAACGACTTTTGGAAAATGGGTTTCAATTTAAGTTTGGAGATATTGATGAGGCGCTTCAAGATTTAATTTAAGCATTTTTGTCATTTCGACGGAGGAGAAATCTCCGCAAGTAGCTCTACAAAGATTGGCGAAATTCTATGCGGAGTTACTTGCGGAGATTTCTCCTCCGTCGAAATGACAAGATTTGTGTAAAAAGCAAACTTAAATTAATATGAAACCAAAAAACTCGTTTAAGATAAATTGCCTATTTTTATAAGTATTATTCTTAAAACGAATTCATTACAAATCAAAAAATGTACTTATGAAATTAAAAACGATATTAACTCTAGCTCTTTTTACAATCTCTTTTATCGGGTTTTCTCAAAGCAATTGTGCAACTTTAAAAGGATGCGAAAGAAAGCTTTGTGAATTGAATGTGAAATTAGCAAATGCGAAAAAAGCTGGAAATCAAAATCAGATAAAAGGTGTTGAAGAAGCTATTGCGCAAACAAAGAAAAACTGCACCACTAAAACAGTAAACAAAGATCTTGACAAAAAAGTAAAAGAAAAACAGCAAAAAGTAAACGAAAGAACTGCCGATTTGAACGAAGCGATTAAAGACAAGGAAAGCAAAGAAAAAATCGACAAGAAAAGGAAAAAACTAAATGAAGCAAAAGCTGATTTGAATAAAGCTTTGGCTGAACAGAAAACGAAATAGATTACGTTGATTTGTTTCACGCAGATTCGGCAGATTTGAGCAGATTAAAAAAACAATTTCAATTGCCTACAGCTTTAGCTGGAGGATAAATTATGATAGCATGTCTTGGCTTTAGCCTAACTTTATCATTTGGCTAAAGCTCTGATCGAATACTTTTTTTAATCTCCAGCTGAAGCTGGAGGCAATTCAAAATTTAATAATTTATAAAGCTCTCTTTTGAAAATGAATTTCCTCGATTTACGTTTTGCGTGAGGGATAGGAGGAAGCTACCGAAGTAGCCCGGATAGCCCGACAGCATCTTGATAAAAGGGCGTATAAGCGCAAAGTGAATTTGCCCTTTTACCAAGATGGTGGCACGCCCAAATTATTTAGAAACTTGAATGCCTTATTTATAAAAATACAATCATCAGCCACCAAAATATCGGAACGCTTTCGACCCAAAAGGAAGTATAATATTTAGAACGATTAGTATTGGCGAAGAAAATAAACAGCATCAGAGTCACTACCATTATGAGGTTGATAATAAGATCATGAAGTGTAAAAGACAAAATTCCTAAAACCCAAAACGGAACCAAAAGTGAAAATCCTAAAATCTTCGTTTTTTTAACCCCGATTGTTTGTGGAACAGTTTGCAAATGCGGATCATCATTGGCTAAATCTAAAATTTCAAAAACCAAAATAAGTACAAAAACTAAAACAAAACGCTGGACGCATTTTATAAAAAAGTCGGCTGTAAACGGGATTTCGGCATTTATATACGGTAAAACCAAACTTGCTCCTACCCAGCAAATTGCTACAATGTAGATTTTTACTCCTGCCCAGTTTCGGGCATTTTTTCTGTTTGGGAAAAATGGTAAAGTATAAAGTGCTGTTATGGCAAAAATTACGACAGAGACAATTTGGGTAATTCGCTTTAAATGGAAAAAATAATATCCAACCAAAATCAGCGAAATGAAACTCAAAACTGCAATAATTTTTAGCTGATTTCCAACCGGTTTTCTTTTTACCCGAACCAAAGCATCGTATTTTACAAAATTATATCCTACAATTGTTCCGAAAAAAACAAACAACGCCATTGGTTCATCGTACTGAATATGAAAGAAATGAAACGTAATTCGCACCAAAGCATAACACGATAAAGCCACGTGAATACTGCTATTTAAATAAAAATCTAAAAGCTGTTTTAAAAGTTTCATATATCAAATCTAATCATTTATTAACAAATCAACTCTTTAACTAGAAATTTGATAAAAATTGAAGTTAAAAATACCCATTAAATTATTAATAATACTTAATTTTGCGCGACAAAAAAACAACACATTTACTTTTAAATGTGATTCGTATAGCAAAATGGTGCACGAACACATTAATTAAAAACATTAGATAGCTACATGAAAACAGATGCTTTTGCTTTAAGACACATTGGTCCAAGAGAAACAGATCTTCAGCATATGCTGAAAACTATTGGAGTTGATTCGATTGAACAACTTGTTTATGAAACCCTTCCGGACGATATTCGTTTAAAAGCGCCTTTGAATTTAGATCCTGCAATGACAGAATTCGAATTTGCAAATCATATTCGCGACTTAGGAAAGAAAAACAAAACATTTAAATCATACATTGGTTTGGGTTATCACCCAACTATCGTTCCGGCTCCAATTCAGAGAAATATCTTCGAAAACCCAGGATGGTACACAGCTTATACGCCTTACCAAGCAGAAATTGCTCAAGGTCGTCTTGAAGCTATCTTAAATTTCCAGACTACTGTTATCGAATTAACAGGAATGGAAATTGCAAACGCATCTTTACTTGATGAAGGAACTGCGGCTGCAGAAGCTATGGCTTTATTATTTGACGTTCGTACGAGAGATCAAAAGAAAAACAATACACACAAATTCTTCGTTTCTGAAGAAATTTTACCTCAGACTTTGTCTGTACTTCAAACACGTTCGACTCCAATTGGAATTGAATTAGTAGTTGGAAATCACGAAACATTTGATTTTTCAAATGAGTTTTTTGGAGCTATTTTACAATACCCAGGAAAATATGGTCAGGTAAATGATTATAGTGCTTTTGTTGCTAAAGCAAAAGAAAATGAAATTAAAGTTGCCTTTGCTGCCGATATTTTATCACTTGCAACTTTAACTTCTCCAGGAGAAATGGGAGCTGCAGTAGTAGTTGGAACTTCACAACGTTTTGGTGTACCAATGGGTTATGGTGGTCCTCATGCTGCTTTTTTTGCAACTAAAGAAGAATACAAACGTTCTATGCCAGGTCGTATTATTGGAGTTTCTATCGATGTAAATGGAAACCGCGCTTTACGTATGGCTTTAGGAACTCGTGAACAACACATTAAACGTGAAAAAGCGACTTCTAACATTTGTACTGCTCAGGTTTTATTGGCGGTTATGGCTGGAATGTACGCGGTTTACCACGGTCCAGAAGGATTAAAATACATTGCAAACAAAGTTCACGCATCTGCGGTTACAACTGCTGAAGCTTTAAATAAATTAGGGGTTTTCCAAACCAACACAGCTTACTTTGACACGATTTTAGTAAAAGCTGATGCTCAAAAAGTAAAAGCAGTTGCTGAGAATAACAAAGTTAACTTCTTCTATCCTGATGCTGACTCCGTTTCTATTTCATTAAACGAAACAACTTCTATTGCTGACATCAATCAAATCGTTTCGATTTTTGCTGAAGCTTTAGGAAAAGAAACTTTTACTGTTTCTGAACTAACTGAAGCTAGTCAATTACCTGCTTCATTAGAAAGAACTTCATCTTTCTTGACGCATGATGTTTTCAACAATCATCATTCAGAAAGTCAGATCATGCGCTACATCAAAAAGTTAGAGCGTAAAGATTTATCCTTGAATCATTCGATGATTTCACTAGGTTCTTGTACGATGAAATTAAACGCAGCTTCGGAAATGTTGCCTCTTTCAATGCCAAACTGGAACAGCATTCACCCGTTTGCACCAGTTGAACAAGCAGAAGGTTACATTACAATGCTTAAAAAATTAGAAGAGCAATTAAATGTAATTACTGGTTTTGCTGGAACAACTTTACAGCCAAACTCTGGAGCTCAAGGAGAATATGCAGGTTTAATGGCGATTCGTGCTTACCATATGTCAAGAAACGAAGGTCACCGTAATGTATGTTTGATTCCATCATCAGCTCACGGAACAAATCCTGCTTCTGCAGCTATGGCCGGAATGAAAATCATTGTTACTAAAACTACTCCAGAAGGAAATATTGACGTAGAAGATTTAAGAGAAAAAGCAATTGAACACAAAGATGATTTATCTTGTTTAATGGTTACGTATCCTTCTACTCACGGAGTTTTCGAATCTTCAATTATTGAAATCACAAAATTAATCCACGAAAATGGTGGATTAGTATATATGGATGGTGCAAACATGAACGCACAAGTTGGATTAACAAATCCTGCAACAATTGGTGCTGACGTTTGTCACTTAAACTTACACAAAACATTCGCTATTCCTCACGGTGGTGGTGGGCCTGGAGTTGGACCAATTTGTGTGAACGAAAAATTAGTTCCATTCTTGCCAACAAACCCAATCTTAAAAGTAGGTGGTGAACAAGCCATTACAGCTATTTCATCTGCACCTTACGGATCAGCTTTAGTATGTTTAATTTCTTACGGTTACATCACAATGATGGGAGCTGAAGGATTAAAAAGTGCTACTGAACACGCGATTTTGAATGCGAACTATATGAAAGCTCGTTTCGAAGGTCACTACCCAATTCTTTATACTGGAGAATGCGGAAGAGCGGCTCACGAAATGATTTTAGATTGTCGTTCATTTAAAGAAAACGGAATCGAAGTTGGTGATATCGCAAAACGTTTAATGGATTACGGCTTCCACGCTCCTACGGTTTCTTTCCCAGTTGCTGGAACTTTAATGATCGAACCAACTGAATCTGAAGATTTAGCTGAGTTAGATCGTTTTTGTGATGCTCTTATCTCAATCAGAAAAGAGATTGAAGCGTCAACTGCTGATGACAAAAACAATGTATTGAAAAATGCACCTCACACATTGGCAATGTTAACTACAGATTCTTGGGATTTCCCTTATACGAGAGAAAAAGCAGCTTATCCATTAGAGTATATTGCTGAAAATAAATTTTGGCCATCGGTTCGTCGTGTAGATGACGCTTACGGTGACAGAAACTTAGTTTGCAGCTGTGCTCCTATTGAAGCTTACATGGAAAACTAATCGCAGATTATTTCATAAAACAAACCCGATAACAATGATGTTATCGGGTTTTGTTTTTTTATAACATTCTTAAAACTTTAAGTGCTTTTTATAACACTTTCAAATATTGAGACAGAATAAAAATACGTTCCAAAAGCAATCTCAAACGTTTGAAATCTCGGAAAAATTAAAAAATCATTAGAAAATAACCATTATATCATCCAAAAAATTGTTATTTCACAATTATATGCATGCATAGTATTTTTTATGATAGTTATCATGATTTTATTTATACTTTAGCAATAAATTTATCGGATAATTAAAGGAAAAATGAAAATAAAAATCATTGGCATTGGGAGTTATATTCCTAATTTAGAAGTAAAAAACACAGACTTTGACAAACATATTTTTTTGAATGAAGATGGAACTCCTTTTGGTTACCCGAATGAAGTTGTTATAAAAAAATTTAAAGGTATTACCGGAATTCAAAACCGCCGTTATGCCGAACCACAATATACAGCGTCTGATTTAGCATTTTTTGCCACCGAAAAAGCAATTACAAATGCAGGAATCGATGCCGAAACTTTAGACTACATTATTTTTGCTCATAATTTTGGTGATGTAAAAACAGGAACACATCAAACAGATATTTTACCAAGTTTAGCCACTCGTGTTAAAAACAAATTAGGAATCAAAAATCCTAAATGCGTGGCTTACGATATTCTTTTTGGTTGTCCGGGCTGGATTGAAGGTGTGCTTCAAGCAAATGCTTTCATCAAATCTGGAATGGCAAAAAGAGTGATGGTAATTGGTGCCGAAACGCTTTCGAGAGTTGTTGACGATCACGATCGTGATTCAATGATTTATTCTGATGGAGCGGGAGTTTCTATTTTAGAAGCTTCAACAGACGAAGCTGGGCTTTTATCTTATGAAAGCGCCACTTTTGCAAATGATGAAGCAAATTACCTATATTTTGGAAAATCATACAATCCAGATTTAGATCCAGATATTAAATACATTAAAATGTATGGTCGTAAAATTTACGAGTTTGCATTAAGTAATGTTCCTTGCGCGATGAAAAGCTGTTTAGACAAAAGCGGTATTGGCATCGATGAAGTGAAAAAAATCCTTATTCACCAAGCAAACGAAAAAATGGACGAAGCGATTATCGAACGTTTCTACAAATTATACGACAAAACTGCACCTAAAGATATCATGCCAATGAGTATTCACGATTTAGGAAACAGCAGTGTTGCAACTGTTCCAACTTTATACGATTTAATTCTTCAAGGGAAAATTGAAAATCACGAAATCAACAAAGGCGATGTGGTTATTTTTGCATCGGTTGGAGCGGGAATGAACATTAATGCTTTTGTTTACCGATATTAGTCGCAGTTTACAGTCACAGTTTACAATTAGCTAACTGTAAACTGTGACTGAGACTGAAAACTAAAAAAGTCCGCACTGGTAAGATGCGGACTTTTTAGTATATTTGCGACCTAATTAAATTCAAGAACGAGAGATTGATTCGTTCGCAACGACTATGTACGAAAAAACGTTTCCGAATAAAAGATTCAAACTTACTTTAGAGTTTTTACAAAAGCACGTTAGCACATCTGAAACTATTTTTGATTTTGGTGTGCCAAATCCGTTTTCTAAAATAATGGAAGAGAATGGTTATACCGTAAAAAACACAAAAGGCGAAGATTTAGATAACGATCAAACGGCGCTACAAACTGAAGATTATACTGTTTTTACTGCATTTGAAATTTTCGAACATTTACTAAATCCATACACCATTCTAGAAAATGTAAAATGTGATAAATTGTTAATTTCAATTCCGTTGCGTTTATGGTTTTCTCCAGCATATCGTTCTAAAACTGACATGTGGGACAGACATTACCACGAATTTGAAGACTGGCAATTGGACTGGCTTTTAGAAAAAACAGGCTGGAAAATTACAGATCGTCTGCAATTTACACATCCCGTAAAAAAGTTTGGATTCAGACCTTTATTAAGATATTTCACTCCGAGATATTATATTGTTGTGGCTGAAAAAGTTAAGAATTAAGATTGCAGATTAACGATTTTTGATTTTTGATTTTTAGATGACTTCCAAATAATCTAAAATCTAAAATCTAAAATCTAAAATTTTTTACATGAGATATTACATCGTTATTCCCGCGCACAATGAGCAAGATTTAATTGGCCTGACCTTACAATCTCTAGTTTCACAAACTGTTTTGCCTTCAAAAGTGGTGGTTGTAAATGACAATTCGACCGATAAAACAGAAGAAGTTGTTTTAAGTTTTGCAAAAGAAAATCCGTACATTTCTGTTGTAAACAAAACTTCAGATGCGATTCATATGCCGGGAAGCAAAGTAATTCAGGCATTCCAGAAAGGATTTGAAACTTTAGATTCTGATTACGATATTATTGTAAAGATTGACGGTGATTTAATTTTTCCTCCAAATTATTTCGAAACCATAATCAAACATTTCGAATCTGATCCAAAAGTTGGTATGGTTGGCGGATTTTGTTATATCGATAAAAACGGCGAATGGGTTTTAGAAAACCTTACTGATAAAGATCACATTCGTGGTGCATTAAAAGCGTATCGCGCAGCAACATATAAACAAATTGGTGGTTTAAAACCTGCAATGGGTTGGGATACTGTTGATGAATTATTGTGTAAATATTACGATTGGAAAATTGTAACCGATGAATCTTTACACGTAAAACATTTAAAACCAACCGGCGCAAATTACAACAAAACAGCTCGTTACAAACAAGGCGAAGCTTTTTACACTTTAGGTTATGGTTTTTGGATCACCGCAATTGCATCGGCAAAACTGGCGATGATGAAGAAAAAACCATTTCTATTTTTAGACTATATCAAAGGATTCATCAAAGCTAAAAGCGCCAAAACTCCTTTATTAGTAACTCCTGAACAAGCTAAATTTATTAGAAATTATCGTTTACAAAAAATGAAACAGAAGCTTTTTTAATCTTAAAAAAATTAAAAAACTGTAAACTGAAACTGTAAACTGTAAACTAATCCTTAATTTAGCCAATATTTCAAAAACTATGATGCTAATTCGTTACCTATCTCAAATAGGAAGATATTTTTTAATGCTAAAGGAAATTTTCAATAAACAGACCAAATGGCCTGTCATGAAAAATTTGATTTTCAAGGAAATTGATGATTTAATTATTGACTCTCTTGGTATCGTTTGCTTCATCTCATTCTTCGTTGGAGGTGTTGTTGCCATTCAAACTGCATTAAACTTAACAAATCCGTTAATTCCAAAATATTTAATTGGTTTTGCAACTCGTCAATCTGTGATTTTAGAGTTTGCTCCTACTTTTATTTCGGTAATTATGGCCGGAAAAATGGGCTCATTTATCACTTCAAGTATTGGAACGATGCGTGTAACTGAGCAAATTGACGCATTGGAAGTTATGGGAGTAAATTCACTTAACTATTTGGTTTTCCCTAAAATTATTGCTTTACTATTGTATCCATTCGTTATCGGAATCAGTATGTTTTTAGGAATTTTTGGAGGATGGCTAGCTGGAGTTTACGGCGGATTCACAACGAGCGACGCTTTTATTGCCGGAGCACAAATGGATTTTATTCCGTTTCACATCACCTATGCTTTTATCAAAACCTTAATCTTTGCTATGTTGTTAGCAACAATTCCTTCTTTCCATGGTTACTATATGAAAGGTGGCGCGCTAGAAGTTGGTAAAGCCAGTACGGTTTCGTTTGTTTGGACATCGGTATCCATCATTCTTTTCAATTACATATTAACCCAATTGTTATTAGGATCATGATAGAAGTAAAAAATGTAGTAAAATCATTTGGGGACAGCAAAGTTCTAAAAGGTGTTTCGACCGTTTTTGAAACTGGAAAAACCAATCTGATTATTGGACAAAGTGGATCTGGGAAAACAGTTTTATTAAAAACGTTACTCGGAATTCATACGCCAGACTCTGGAACAATTGAATTTGACGGAAGAATTTATTCTGAATTAAATCCGGATGAAAAAAGAGAATTGAGAACGGAGATTGGAATGGTTTTTCAAGGAAGTGCTTTATTCGACTCGATGACAGTTGAAGAAAACGTAGCTTTCCCTTTAAAAATGTTTACCAACGACAACAAAGCCAAAATTAAAGAACGTGTTGATTTTGTTTTAGAAAGAGTAAACCTTGTTGATGCGCATAAAAAACTTCCTTCAGAAATTTCAGGAGGAATGCAGAAACGTGTTGCGATTGCGCGCGCGATTGTAAACAATCCGAAATATTTATTTTGTGACGAACCTAACTCGGGTTTAGATCCAAATACCTCAACTTTGATCGATAATTTGATTCAGGAAATCACTAAAGAATACAACATTACAACTGTAATTAACACCCACGATATGAACTCGGTAATGGAAATTGGCGAGAATATTGTTTTCTTAAAAAAAGGATTAAAAGCTTGGCAAGGAACTAAAGAAGAAATCTTTAGAACTGACAATAAAGATATTGTCAAATTTGTTTACTCTTCAAATCTGTTTAAAAAAGTAAGAGAAGCTTATTTGAAAGGTTAATCGCCTTTTAAATTTCAATATAAAAAATTCCAAATTCCAATTTTACTAAAATTAGAATTTGGAATTTTTTTATTTAAATTTTATATCTCAACTATTTATAATCTTTAGGAAGTCCAAATCCCAGCGTAACTCCTACTCCAACAAAACTGTATTTGGCTATAGAACCAAAAAGTTTAAACCCAACACTTGGAATCATCATATTGAAGATCAAATTGGTTCTTCTTTTTGAATAAAATCTCTTGTAATTTGCTTCAAAAGGGACACCATAAAAATATTTATTATTTGAATTGCGATTGCCGTCAAAATCCCTGTTTATCAAATCAATACTAGAATAATTTAAACCGGCAGAAATACTATAAGAATGATTTTCTTTTAACCATCGTCTACCATACATTAAAGCAACTTCATTAAGATCTTCTTCTTTATCAAAAGCTGGTACAATATAATTCTCTTCTTTCTGAGTATACCCAACTGCATTTGTATATCTAAAACTAAAAAGATTTTTTCCTGTTTGATAATTTAATTCTGCGCCACCGGCAAGACCAATATTTCTTGCAACAGCAAATCCACCAAAACCTTCAAAATATATAATCGGATTTGTTTTTTCTTCTTTTTCCAAATTTGAAGCCTCTTGCCCTGAAACAGAATTTGAGAAAACGAATGCTAAAAATATCCAAAGTAATGTTCTATTCATAAAAAACGATTTTTTCAAAGATGCAATAATTTAATAAATACTAAGAAAATTTCTACATTAAGCTAATATTAAATATCTCAAAAAAGACTTCAACAAAAAAATCCCAAATTCCAATTTTGACAATGATGGAATTTGGGACTTTTTTTTGATACTTGATTATTTTATATCTTTAAAATCCGTTTCTAAAACTGTTATTGTTTGATATGTTATTTCTGCTGCATTACTTGCGGGAAACTCATATGATGCCGTCTGTCTGAGTCCATTTTTCATCCTTGACAAAGTAACTTTTTCTTTATTGTAACGCTGTATGTATATCGTTTGCTCAGAAGTTCCATTAGCAGTAAGATCAGTTAAATTGGATGCATGTGTATATTCATGCATAATTTGTACAGGAAAAGTTTCAACATTATTGAGCTTAAATGTTACTCGGCATGGATACAATCGAATTAAATCATTTGTACTAAACTCAAATTGTTTCCCAATAAATCTCATATCATTTGGATCCTCAGTAATACGAACATAAAATTCTCCAAAGATAACTGGAGTTTCATGTGGCTTTACTTTTTTACCTATCAATAAATTATAAAAATTTCCTTTACCGCTTGTTTTAAAAACAAAATCATAGTTCCCGTTACTATCCGTATATGTCGAATCAACCCATTTTACAAACTCATGATCTTCATAAGACATAATATAGGAGCCAGTGTTTGTCACTTTATATTCTCCAACTTTTACAATTAAATTTGAAATTGGTGCATCGTGATTATCAGTGACCTTTCCGCTCACTTTAGTTTCAATTCCTGATTTAATTAATACAGGATCCTTGTCGCAGGAAACCAATGAAAATAATAACGCAAATAAAATTACTGTATTTTTCATAAAGATGTTTTTTGTAAAGATATTACAATTCTACAATTGTAGAGCGAGTTGTATTTAAAATTAATATTAAATTTCTTATTACAAATCCCAATAAAAAAATCCAAATTGCAATTTCATATAAAATTGAATTTGGATTTTTCTACTTTGAAATATTTAAACCTTTAATCTATCAGCTCAACTTCAGCATTTGGATTAAACAGATAAGTTTTTCCTGTGCTTATTTCGAGGCATTCGAAACGTTTGGTTCTAACAGCAATTTTTTTAAATATTTTGCCATTTTTTATTTTGAAAACACTTCCGTAAGGAATTTCAAAAACATAATTTTTGTCGCTGTTTGAGTCATATTGTTTTAGTGCCAATGACAAAGTAGTATCAGTATCGCTGCTTGCTGACGGATTTTTAAAATGTCTCGCCAGTAAAGGCAAAATCTGACCGGGAAATATTTCTGGACGAATAAACGGAACCATTAAACGTTGAAAAGTATATTTCCATTCATTTCCGTGTGGTTTTATATTTCGCCCGAATTTTTCGAATGCCACCAAATGCGAAATTTCATGAATCAGCGTAATCAAAAAACGATACTTGTTTAAGCTCGCATTAACCGTGATTTCATGTTTGCCGCTCGGTCCTCTGCGATAATCTCCATGACGCGTCTGGCGCTCATTTACGATTTTCAAATGAACTTGATTGGAAACAATCAAATCAAAAACAGGCTTTACTGCGTGCTCCGGAATATATTTTGCTAATGTGTCGCTCAAAATAATTATGAATTGTGAGTTGTGAGTTTTCGATTAGTTAAAAGAACAAAAAAGGCTTCGACTCCGCTCAGCCTGACAATCTATAATTAACTACGGATTTGTTGAGGAAACTTCTAATACTTTACCATTAAAATATTTATTTCCGTTAAGAGTAAAATCATAAATATAAGTTGCCATTCCTTCAGCTGAAATTGGTGCTTGGTAACCTGGAAAAGCTTCGTTAAGCATTTCGGTTTGAACAGAACCTAAAGCTAGAACATTAAACGAAATTCCTTTTTCTTTATATTCCTCAGCTAATAATTCGGTTAAAGTGATTACAGCGCCTTTACTTGAACTGTAAGCGGCCAAACCAGCAAATTTTAAGCTTCCGCGAACGCCACCAATCGAACTTATAGTTACCACATGACTTCCTTTTTGTAAATATGGAAGACAAATTCTGGTAAGATTTGCTACTCCAAAAACATTTACTTTATAAATTCTCTCAAAATCAGCTTGAGTGGTTTCTGCAAAAGGTTTCCAAATTAATGCGCCAGCATTATGAACAACTGCATCAACTCTTTTCCATGTTGAAGAAAGGAAATGATCTACTTCGGTCAAAGCATTTTCATCTGCCAAATCAATTGAAAGACAAGTAATGTTTTGATGTTCTAATAAAGTTTGCGGTATTTTTCTTGAAATCGCTAAAACCTGATTTCCTGCATTGGCAAATTGCAATGCTAATTCGTAACCAATTCCTCTACTCGTTCCGGTAACAATAATATTTTTCATTCTGCAAAAATAAGCAAATCCAATAAAAAGCGATGTTATTAATTCATTGTAATTTCTTCTGTTGGTGTAGAAGCAATCTTAGTTACAGCAGGCAAAAATTCCTGGATAAACGAAGTCATATGCGGAATATTCATCACTTTAAATTCGTCTGAAACGTGATGATAAAAATCAAAATTCTCAAAATCAAAAGTACTTATCGATTGGCAAGGTTTTCCGAAAGCCTCGAAAAATGAATAATTATCAGATCTGTAAAACAATTTATACTCTGCTTCTTTCGGCAAGAAACCAATCGTATTTTTTCCTGTATATTCATTGATTTTCTGTGCCATATTCGATTTATCAAAACCAGTAACATAAGCTAAATAATCACGTTTCATTGGCACACCAATCATTTCGATATTCAGCTGTGCATATAAATTAAATTTTTTCTTTTTCAATTTTTCTACCAAACTTTTAGAACCCAGCAAACCTTTTTCTTCGCCGGCAAAAAACACAACCAAAATACTACGTTTGTTCGATTTTGTCTTAGCAAAATATTTAGCCATCTGTGCCACGGCCGTTACACCCGAAGCATCGTCATTGGCACCATTATTAATTTTATCAGCCTGCTGTTTTGTCTCCACGCCAATATGATCATAATGCGCACTCAAAACCACAAATTCCTTTTTTAAAACTGGATCTGTTCCTTCTAGAACTCCAACAATATTATACGCAGGAGATTTAAAATTAGTGAGTGTATCGCGATAAGTTTCAAAATAAGGCTTGATTTTATTCTTCTTTAAAAAATCTTCTAAAAAAACAGCTGCTTTTTCGATTCCTTTTGTTCCGGTTTCTCGTCCTTCTAATTCATCTGAAGAAAGATATTTTAAAAAGTCTGAAACCTCTGTTTGAGAAACTTTATAAGTTACTTCATCTACAGTAGAAGTATTCGATTTACATCCAAAAAAAATAAACGGAAGAATAAAGAATAGTTTTTTCATAAGTAACTGGTTTTATGATTTGATATTAGCCTTCTGAAAAATAATAAAAAAACCCTTTCGAAGCTGTAAAAGCTGAAAGGGTTTTATTTTTATTGAATTGAAAATCGAATTTATCCTGCGATAACTGATCTTGAAATTACGATTTTTTGAATCTCAGATGTACCTTCATAAATCTGAGTAATTTTTGCATCACGCATCATACGTTCAACATGATATTCTTTCACATATCCGTTTCCGCCATGAATTTGTACCGCTTCAACAGCAGTATCCATTGCTACTTGCGAAGCAAATAATTTTGCCATTGCACCACTCACGTCGTAGTTTTTGTGCTGATCTTTATCCCAAGCCGCTTTCATACATAAATGACGCGCTGCTTCGATATTTACAGCCATGTCAGCTAATTTAAAAGCAATTGCCTGATGATTGCAGATTTCTGTTCCGAAAGCTTTACGTTCTTTTGAATATTTCAAAGCCAATTCATAAGCTCCAGAAGCAATTCCTAACGCTTGAGAAGCAATACCAATTCTTCCTCCAGCTAAAGTTTTCATCGCAAATTTGAATCCGAAACCATCTTCACCAATTCTGTTTTCTTTTGGAACTTTTACATCGCTAAACATCAAAGAGTGTGTATCAGAACCACGGATTCCCATTTTTTGTTCTTTTGGACCAATCGAAAAACCAGGCATATCTTTGGTCATAATCAAAGCATTGATTCCTTTATGTTTTTTCTCTGGGTGCGTTTGCGCAATTACTAAATATACTGAAGCCGTATTTCCGTTTGTAATCCAGTTTTTTGTTCCGTTCACCAAATAGTGATCTCCCATATCAACAGCTGTTGTTTTTTGAGAAGTTGCATCACTTCCAGCTTCTGGCTCACTTAAGCAAAAAGCTCCGTGAATTTCACCTGAAGCTAAACCTGGCAAATATTTTTGTTTTTGTTCTTCCGTTCCAAATTCCTGTAAACCCCAGCAAACCAATGAATTATTCACCGACATAACCACAGAAGCTGATGCATCAACTTTAGAAATCTCTTCCATTGCAATTACGTATGAAATAGCATCAAGTCCGCTTCCTCCGTATTTCGGATCAACCATCATTCCCATGAAACCTAATTGTCCCATTTTCTTTACTTGTTCTGTCGGAAAAATTTGTTTTTCGTCACGCTCAATAACACCAGGCAGCAATTCGTTTTGAGCAAAATCTCTAGCAGCCTGCTGAATCATTAAGTGTTCTTCGGTAAGATTAAAATCCATAGTCTTGTTTAGTTATTGTTTTTTTTGAACCAAAATCGAAAAACTTTCGTTGATGGAACTATTTTTTGTTTTTAAAAATGTTTTTCTGCTTAAAAAAGGCTTTCAAAGATAAATGTTAAAAGTCAAATTAACAATGCATGCATATAAAATTAATAGATCGGCAAGAATTACGATAACGTTTTCGTAATAATTCGGAATTTTGAAAAAACTAACAGCAATACTTCAAGGATTTCTTTAAAATTTAAGAATATAATTGCACATCAAAAAGGCAATATTTATAAAGTTTTAGTAAAATTTAGACAAAAAAGTGCGCAACCGGTTTTGGAACAAGTATTTGTACGTAAAACAAGTCTTACTAAATTGATAATGAAAGATATACAATTAAAAAAAATACACGACTTTAATAAAAAACATGTATTTTTAGAGGGCAGAATTTAGAAATTAAAAGTATTTTTGCCCAAAAACAAAAAATATCGATAGAAGTATGAAAAAGATTTTACTATTATTTGCATTCATTTTCAGCGTGCAATTTTCAACTGTTTCGGCACAAACTCAACTAGAAGTGAACGGCGTTACAGTTCCAAGAAAAATTGAAATTCAAAACAAAACAATGCAGCTAAATGGTGCTGGCGGAAGATCAAAAATGTGGTTGGAAGTTTATGTTCAAGCACTTTATTTATCACAATTAAGCCAAGACCCAAAATACATTATCGATAGTGATACTGAAATGGCTGTGAGAATCGAAATCACTTCTTCTATGGTTTCTTCAAACAAATTGACAAAAGCAATGAATACAGGATTTGAAAAATCTGCAGGAAGCAATCTTGAAGCTTTACGCCCAAGAATTGAGCAGTTCAAAACGTATTTGAGTGATGCGATAACAGAAAAAGATGTATTTATTTTGTTTTACAATCCGCTTGATCAAACTGTTAACGTAATCAAAAATGATGTTCCAAAAGGAAAAATCACAGGATTTGATTTTAAACAAGCATTATTCGGAATCTGGCTTTCAGACAAACCAGTTGACGAAACTTTGAAAAAACACTTATTAGGAATATAATTCAAATTTCCTTAAAAATATTCGAATTCCGAAAGCCGAAAACCTTATAGTTTTCGGCTTTCTTTTTTTTCTTTCATTAAATTTGCAATAAAATACATTATTCGCATTATTCTATTTTATACTTTTACGCAAAATAAACATATCTCAACAAAATGAAAGATTTATTACAACAATTTGAAAATAAGGAACCTGAAATTGTGTTTAACTGGAAAGATTCTGAAACAGAAGCAGAAGGATGGACTGTGATTAATTCACTTCGTGGCGGTGCAGCAGGCGGAGGAACTAGAATGAGAAAAGGCTTAGATATGAACGAAGTTTTATCTTTGGCTAAAACTATGGAAGTTAAATTTTCAGTTTCTGGACCAGCAATTGGAGGCGCTAAATCTGGAATTAATTTTGACCCAAATGATCCACGCAAAAAAGGCGTTTTACAGCGTTGGTACAAAGCTGTTTCACCTTTATTAAAAAGTTATTACGGAACTGGAGGAGATTTGAATGTTGATGAGATTCACGAAGTAATTCCAATGACAGAAGAATGTGGTGTTTGGCACCCGCAGGAAGGTGTTTTCAACGGACATTTCAAACCAACGGAAGCTGATAAAATCAATAGAATTGGGCAATTACGTCAAGGTGTTATCAAAGTAATTGAAAACCCAAAATTCTCTCCAGATGTAACTAGAAAATATACAGTTGCCGATATGATTACCGGTTATGGCGTTGCTGAAGCAGTTCGCCATTTCTACGCTACTTATGGCGGTGAAATTAAAGGTAAAAAAGCAATCGTTCAAGGCTTTGGAAATGTTGGATCTGCTGCTGCTTTTTATTTAGCCGAAATGGGCGCAAAAGTTATCGGAATTATTGACCGTGACGGAGGATTGATTAAAGAAGAAGGTTTTTCATTTGAAGAAATCAGAACGTTGTTTTTAAATAAAGATGGAAATAAATTAGTTGCCGAAAATATGATTCCGTTTGAAGAAATCAATTCTAAAATCTGGACAATTGGAGCTGAAATTTTTACTCCTTGTGCAGCTTCAAGATTGGTAACTCAAGCACAAATTGATGATTTAATTGCAAACGGATTAGAAGTTATTTCGTGTGGCGCAAATGTTCCTTTTGCCGACAAAGAAATTTTCTTCGGATCAATTATGGAAGAAGTGGATCACAAAGTAAGTTTGATTCCGGATTTCATTTCAAACTGTGGAATGGCGAGAGTTTTTGCTTATTTCATGGAGAAAAAAGTTCAAATGACTGATGAAGCTATTTTTAATGATACTTCAGAAATTATCAAAAATGCGATTGTTAAGGCTCATGCTTTAAGTTCATCAAAAACAAATATTAGTGCAACGGCTTTTGAGATTGCATTGAAACAATTAGTATAATCCTAATTATACTTTATTATAAGACGAGCCAAAATTTGGCTCGTTTTTTATTTAGATTTAACCACAAAGCTTATAAAGTTTACTCCCATTTTATGTTATTTCGACGAAGGAGACCCGAGCGATAGCGAATAGGCGAAGCAAATCTCCACGAGTAGCTCCGCGACGAAAATCCAATCTTTGTCGAGCTTCTCGTGGAGATTTCTCCTTCGTCGAAATGACAAACAGTATAATTAAATCATTATAAAAAGACTTTGCGAACCTTGCGTAATCCCTAGCGTACTTTGCGGTTAAATTCATCATAGCTCTTTCATTCTAAACAATTTTTACTACTTTTAAACGTTTTTATAAATACAATTACAAAATTCAGAATCAAAATGGCTTCTACCGATTCTTCAGATAAAAAGAAATCGCTACTTTATACAACAGCAATATATGCAGCAATTTTAGTATTGCTGTTTTTTATACGTTTCTGGCCACCTTATAATCCAGAAAACAACGTAGCACTTGCTGATGGTGGCGGCGGAGGTGGTGGCGTAACTATAAATTTTGGCGATAGTGATTTAGGTTCAGGAGCGAATTATAAAAGTGAAGTTTTAGATGTAAAAAACAATGTAAAACAAGCTCCTGCAAAAGCGGCTCCAGAAGAAGCAATCGTTACTCAGGAAAACACAACCGCTGATGAAACAGATGTAGTGGTACCAGCAAAAGAGAAACCTAAAAAACCTGCTCCTGTAACAAAACCGGAAACCAAACCTGTTCCTGAAAAACCGAAAGTTTCTAATTCTACAAACGATGCTTTGTCAAGTATTTTGAAAGGTTCAAATAAAGGTGGAGATGGCGATGATAAAGTTGCCGGAAATAAAGGAAAATCAAACGGAAGCTTGAACTCTAAAGGTTATTATGGATCTGGAGGTTCTGGCGGAGGAACCGGAAGCGGTAACGGAACCGGAAATGGAATTGGCACAGGAAGCGGTTACGGAGCCGGAAGTGGCGGCGGTTCTGGCGGTGGTTCAGGATATTCTTTAGGAAATAGAAAAGCATTATCGAAACCGGCACCAAAATACAATTGCAATGAAGAAGGAAAAGTCGTAGTTGAAGTAACGGTAGATCAAAATGGAAAAACAATTAGTGCAACTGCCGGAATAAAAGGAACTACAAATACAGCAAGCTGTTTACTAGATCAAGCGAGAATTGCAGCAATGAATACGAAATGGGAATCGGATAATGATGCTCCAGTTAAGCAAGTTGGTAAGATTATTTATAATTTTAGTTTGAATTAAAACACGGATTTACTTCGTCTGTTCGCCCTTCGGGCTCGAGTCACGGATTCTCACAAATTTGACTATATAAAAAAAAGGCTTTTTAAAATTTCAGAAAGCCTTTTTTCGTTTTATTTCGTCCAGTATGTCATTCCGAGGAACGAGGAATCTCCGCAAGTAACTCCGCAACGAGAATCCAAACTTTGTCGAGCTACTTGCGGAGATTCCTCGTTCCTCGGAATGACAAGATTGTGTTGAAATTACTTTTTTTCTCGAATACTAAAATCGTCTTGTTTCCGCGTGAGGGATAGAAGCAAGCTACCGAAGTAGCGCGGATAGCCCGACCGCAATAAAAAAATGGGCCTATCAACGCTTTGCTGATTAGCCCATTTTTTTATTGTGGTCACGCCCTAATTATTATTTTACTTCGGACTTGTTGCAATTACAAACTTCAAATTGTTCTTCACTCCTATCTGCAAAACATCGACTAAATCTTGCACTTGCAGGTTAAACGGAATTCTAACTACAACTGTTTGTTCTTTGTTTGTTCCTATTTTAGACATCAAACTGGTTTCCAGATTTTCAAAATCTACTGGTTCTTTGTCAATGTAGAATTTTTTATCCTCGGTAACGGATAAACTGATTAATTGTTTATTCGTTTTTTCGTTTGCTTTGGCTTTTGGCAACGTCATTTTAATCACATTAGGATTTGCCAGCGTTGAGATAATTAAGAAAAACAACAGCAGGAAAAACATAATATCACTTAATGATGAAGTCGCAACCTCAGCGTGAAATCTTCTTTTTCTTTTAATGGACATACCTTATGCTCTTTGAATTATATTGACAAATTCTAATATTTGTTTCTGAATTTTCAAGGCGAAATTATCAATTTTTCCGTTTAATAAATGGTAAGCAGAATACGCAATAATTCCCACAATTAATCCAGAACCTGAACTGATCATTTTTTCGTATAAACCTCCAGAAATGTTTCCGATACTGATATTTTCTGTAACAGAAATACTGTAGAAAATTTTAATTACTCCAGAAATTGTTCCGATAAAACCAAGCGTTGGCGCAATACCAGCGATAAGACCAAGATGGCCTAAATGCTTTTCCATTTCGCCAATTTCAATATCGGCAGCGCGGTCCATGTTTGATTCGATTTCGGCAATTGGTCTTCCAATTACTAAAACGCCTTCTTTTAAGATATTTCCGGCAGCAGTGTTGCTTCTTTCTACAATAGTTCTTGCTAATTCGATATTTCCAGCATTCAACTTGTCGCCCACATCCTGCATTAATCGGCTATCGATTTGCGACGCTTTGCTGATGTACATGTAACGCTCAAAAATGACATAAATAGTATAAAACAATAAAATAGCAATTGGAATAAGGAATACACCTCCTTTTAAAATAAAGTCTAAAACTGAGATTTCGTTATTTGGAGCGATTTTTTCGATAACTACGTTAGATGCTGCGTTTGCGATGGTATCTGTTTGTAATTGAATGAAGCTAAACATATTTTAATTCTGGTTTTTATGATTAATTCTAAAAATTATTTTGAAATTTGCACTAAAGATAATTTTCGCTGTAATATTAAACTACAAAAATCGAAATTTATTTCAATCAACAACCATTTTATCCAAATAAATGAACTATCAAGAGACCACAAACTGGATGTTTAATCAGCTTCCAATGTATCAGCTTCAGGGCGCTTCGGCTTATAAAGAAGACTTAACCAATATTAAATTGCTGGCTGGGCATCTTGATAATCCGCAAGATCATTTAAAGTGCATTCATGTTGCGGGAACAAACGGAAAAGGTTCTACTTCGCACATGCTGGCTTCGGTTTTGCAGGAAGCTGGATATAAAGTTGGATTATACACTTCGCCGCACTTAAAAGATTTTAGAGAACGAATCAGAATAAATGGCAAAGAAATTTCAGAAGATTTTGTAATTGAATTTATCGGAAAACATAAAAGCTTTTTTGAAGCCAATGATATGAGTTTCTTCGAAATGTCGGTTGGTTTGGCTTTTGATTATTTTGCTGCGGAAAAAGTTGATATTGCTATTATTGAAGTTGGTTTGGGCGGACGATTGGACGCTACTAATATTATTACGCCTTTGGTTTCGGTAATTACAAATATAGATTTAGATCATACACAATTTCTTGGCAATACGCCTGCTTTAATTGCCGGAGAAAAAGCCGGAATTATTAAACCAAATGTTCCGGTTGTTATTGGCGAATATACAAATGAAACGCAGCCTGTATTTTTGGCGAAAGCCAAAGAAAACAAAGCGCCAATTTATTTTGCTTCGGATTTAATTTCAGAAGTTTTCCCTTCGGATTTAATTGGAGATTATCAGTTTCATAATAAGAAAACGGTACAGCAGACAATTCAGATTTTAAATGAAACCACCGATTTTAAAGTTTCGGAAGAAAGTCTGAAATCAGGATTATTGAGCGTTGTAAAAAATACTGGTTTGCAAGGCAGGTGGCAACAACTTGGCGAAAATCCGAAAATCATTTGCGACACTGCTCATAATCAGCATGGCCTTGCCGTTGTTATGAAGCAGCTTCAAAAAGAAACTTACGAAAACTTACACATTATTTTAGGTGTTGTAAACGATAAAGATCTGGATTCTATTTTACCACTTTTTCCTAAAAAAGCACGCTATTATTTCTGCAGACCCGATTCTTCGAGGGGGTTAAGCACTGAAATTCTGAAAGATACAGCCAAAAAGTATGATTTAATTGGAGAAAAATACGATTCGGTTGAAAAAGCTTTTTTAGATGCAAAGAAAAACGCTACAAAAAATGATTTCATTTATGCCGGCGGAAGCACATTTGTTGTTGCTGAACTCCCATTAAATAAAGAAAGTTAAAATTAGGGGAAAAACACCCCTCAAAATTCACATCTGTTATTTAACCACTTGATTTTTAATGTTTTAAATTTGTTAAGTTTTTTTAATAACCAATACAAATTTAAAACATGAAAAAGAGAAAAACCCTTGCTATAGGGATCATCCTGCTGATGATTCTTATTGGCGCAAAAGTCAGCGCGCAGGAAAAAGACGCGGAAAAACCCGTATTTATTACGGTAACTACTTTACATCGAAATTTGGATTCTAAATTGAAGGCCAAAGACTGGAAAGCAGCAGAACAGGAATACTTTGATAAAGTGACGAGCAAAAACGATCTTATTATTGGATCTGAAGTTATCACCCATTATTATACTGAAGATAATACTGAAATTGCTTTTGTCAATGTTTACAGAACTTGGGAGGACATTGAAAAAGCAAACGCAATCAGCGATGATTTAATTAAAAAAGCATGGCCGGACGAAAAGGCCAGAAAAGCATTTTTTGAAAAGTATGATTCTTTCTACACACCTGTCCATTCTGACGAAATTTATCAAAGCGTAACATCTATTGGCAGGAAAGAGTACAAAGACGAAACCAAAAAGCCAATGATTGTTTATTTGCGAAAATCACAGCTAAGCATGAAAGGGGATTCAAAAAAAGCAAAAGAATTCAATGACAAAATCACGCTTAAAGATCCTTATGTAAAAGCTTATTATCCGTTGAGACATTCATGGGGTTCTAATAGTACAGACTTTCTCGAGGTTTTTTACTACGATTCTTTAGCCGATTTGGAAAAATCAAGTGATAAAATAGACGAACTTATAAAATCGACTTGGCCAAATGAGAAAGATGCTGATGCTTTTTTTGATGAATTAGAAAAATCTTTCACCGGAAAACACAGTGATTACATCTATAGAAACGTTCCATCGCTTTCAAAATAAAAAATAACCAAAAAAAGTTCGTTTATAACAAATTCTACATCAGCAAGATAGAAAACACATTAAAAAAACTTTAAATTTTTAGTGTGTTTTCTTTGCAGAACTCAAAAACAAGCGTATATTTGCACTCGCAATCACAAACGATAGCAACCTAGTAAAATAGGGCGATTAGCTCAGCTGGTTCAGAGCACCTCGTTTACACCGAGGGGGTCGGGGGTTCGAACCCCTCATCGCCCACAAAATTCCAAAAACTCCAAAGTCTTATGATTTTGGAGTTTTTTGCTTTATATACTTTTATGAATTTTATAGTTTATATTTTATTTAGCGAAAGCAAGAACAAATTCTACATTGGATTTACTTCTAATTTAGAAAAAAGACTGGCTCGCCACAATCAAAAAAGCAAAGGTTTTACAGGAAATGTAAGTGATTGGAAAGTTGCTTATATTGAAAACTACGTAACAAAAGAAATTGCACACAAAAGAGAATTACAGATCAAGTCTTGGAAAAGCAGAATTAAAATCCAAGAATTAATTAGAAAAAAAGATTAGCTCAGCTGGTTCAGAGCATTCCGATTTTCAATCGGAAGTGGTCGGGGGTTCGAACCCCTCATCGCCCACCAAAAACTCCTTAAGAAATTAAGGAGTTTTTTTTACGCTTTACTCAGTGTGTATAAACTACGCGCTACGGAATTTTGGGGAGATACTCAAGCGGCCAACGAGGGCAGACTGTAAATCTGCTGTGTGAACTTCGCAGGTTCGAATCCTGCTCTCCCCACTAAAAAGCTAAAAGAAGCCAAAACAAAAAAACTCCTTAATTTCTTAAGGAGTTTTTTTATGCTTTTATCTGTATATTTTATTTAATTCCATTTTTTCAATAATTCGTTTGCAAGTTCTTTTACAACTTCTTCATCACTATTGAGAAATGATTTAATTTCCTTTTCCGCTTTTTCTCCTTTGACCATTGCCAATGCTTCTAGGTATGTTCTTGAATTTAAGTCACTTTCTTTTCTCGTTTCTTCACAAACTTTAATCAGCAAATCGACTGAACTCACATCTTTTAATCTTCCCAATCCTAATGCAGCATCATATCGCATTGAAAAATCTGATTCCTCACTTTTTAAAATTTTTCTAAAAAGTTCTTTATGTTTTTCTAATGGATAATTTGATAAATACTCTATTGAACTCCTTTCCCAATCCAGATTTTCACCGCTGTTTTTATATAGTTTTTCAAATGTGCTTTGTTGATTATCTATATGATTTTCAATAAGCAAATCTACTAAAGCAGTTGTTCTATATTCTTGATCATTTATTAAGATTGGCAAAAGATCAATTACTTTTTGATTCTTATTTCCTTTTAATGCAACGCCACTCCAATATCTTATAGAAGGATTTTTATGTTTTAAGAAGTCAATTAAAATATTTGTGCTTTCAATATCATTTCTACCTTGTAACGCTCGGACTAATTCTTCGAGTATTTTTTCGTTTTTGCACTCTTTTAAAGTGTTTTGGATATTAGGCAATAATTCGTCAGCGTAAATTAATTGATTATTTGGAACTGAAAAATAATAATCATTTGAAATCTTTCTTGTTTTTAATAATTCTAACCAATACTTTAGATTCTCAACTTTCTTTGATTCAAGAAAGCAATCTAACAAATCATCTGAAATGCTGTCTTTTTGAGTTGTTAATGATTTTAAATACGCAACATCACTGCTTGTTGGACTTTCTGCTAAAGCTTGTAAGGCAATTTTTCTTGTTTTATTATCGGCTAAAAATGGTTTAAAGGTTTCTAATAAATTCCCCATTTGAAGTTCTTTTACGGTATAAATTGCATATCCTTTTATGTTTATATCCCAGTTTTTAACCGCGTCTAAAACAATTTTCTCTGTTTCGGCATTTTTTCCTGTTCGTGATAATGTTTGAATGGCTAAAATTTTGGCTTTTAAAATTTTACTGTCATATCTTTTGTATGCTGTTGCTTGTAAGCTATCTCTATCTAGTTTAAAAAATAAAGGTATCATATGTGTATCACCAAAATTTTCGTTTTCTACTAAAAAATCAAATAGTTCAGTAGTGTGTTTCGTTTTTAAATGCAACAATGACATTCCGCACCAAATTAAATTCCCTTTTTCTTTTTCTGATTTTAACCTTTTCAACAACTCTTCTTCTTTTGATAAATCATTAGAAGCACCAACGATTAAATAAGAAAATAAACGCTGATATGAATTTTCTGAATTCAATAGTTTATTAATATTATCGATATATAAATTGTCATTTTTAAAATTGCTTAAAGGAAAGTTTATTAGAGTTTCTCCTTTTAAATTTGATGTTAATTGTGTAATATCACTTTGCGGGGTTAAAAGATGCGGATATTTTAAAAATAATTTATTCAGATTCTCTTCATTAAATGTTTTATCCAAAGACAATTTAAAATCAACTTTAAAATTTGCTATATCTTGACAGTGAACCTTTGTAAAAAAGGTCAAAAGAAAAATTGTAATAATGCGTTTTATTTTCATTTTATGAAATGGGTTTTACTTTATTTTAAGAATACTATTAGCTATCAAATTATGATTTTTACACCCTAAATTATCTTTATTTAAAACTAAGATAACCAATATCTTCATTCTGTAATCGTATAACTTTAAGTTAATACTATTCTGAAAGTGCAAATTTGTACTCCGTACCTGCAAAGGTTAGTTTTTTTTGTTTTGCGGATTAGCATAGTGTCTCACTGTTATGGACACGGATTGCAAATTCACGCTATAAAATCTCTGCCTAAGAGTCGATATTAAGCTTATATCCTTTCCCTCTTACAACAACAATTGTAATGTTAGGATCACATTCCAGTTTTTTTCTAAGTTTTGAAATAAACATATCCAGACTACGGCCCACAATAACGCCTTCATCTTCCCATATCTCTTTTTGCAGTCGCGTTCTCTCTATGGTCTCATTGGGAGACAATGCAAAAATGAGCAATAAACGGGTTTCAGTTCCAGTGAGTTCTAGTGTTTTTTCGTTTGTGATCAACTTACGATTCTTCGCATCAAACACCAACGAGCCTAAAGTAAATAAACTAGTATTATTATCAGTCAAAATTGCTTTCGGCTTAGCAGATCTAAAAACAACAAATCCAATAAAAGCCAAAAATGACAGGCCAACCAAAAAATATTTATTCTTTGCCGTATTTATACCCACTGGTTTAAATTTGATATTAATGGTATAACATGCTAACGGCTGCTTTCTTCCTTTGCATGGTACAATATCATCTTTCTTATTTTTTGATATAGCATATCCATAAGCTACACTGTTAGTACCGCAGTTTACTACGTTAACAATATAATCAACCGTAAGAGGATCTTTGGCCAATAAACGTTGCGTAACATTCACCAAAGAGTCAGTTTGAAAAGCAAACTCATTCTCAAACCTGATCTGGTACTCATTTTCAGCAATCTTTTGTATGGGAAGAACTCTAGATGTAGTGTCTCCCGACTGTAAAAGTAATTCATGTCCGATTCTGCGGAGCAAAGTTTCCCTTCTTGCAATAGCAAAGTCATCGCTATCAGTTATATTGAAAGCTATACAGATTGCAGACAAAAACAAAAGCAACATCAATCCAAAAAGGTACTTGCCTTTCCTGAACAGAAGATTTTGGCTATTAGACATAGTGTCAAGTTTTTATTTACAAAGTTTACATTTTTATTTACAATCTAAGTTCCTCAGGCTGAAATATATCAAAGTAATTTTGTTACACCAACTTTAAAAGGCGGTGAAAAATAAAAAGAATGCTTTACATAAACAAGATTTATCAGGAGATAGGTCTATCTTAATTAAACCCAATAAAAAATATGAAAAAAATCATTTATGCGCTGATCTTACCGCTGGTTGCAGTAAGCAGTTTAGTGTTTGCAAATTCTGAAAGTAAAAATGAAACTCCTAAAAAACCAACTCCAAAAACACTCTCTGCCGCTGAACGGAAAGCCGAACTGAAAAAATGGGAAGCTAGCCCTGATGGCATAAAGGTCAAAAAGTGGAAAGAGTCTCCCGAAGGCGAAAAAGTTCTTGCCGGTATTGCTAAAATAAGCAAGCCTATAAGTGACTTTACTAATATGGAGGCTGTTGTAACCTCACTTTCACTTCCGCCGGGATCACGATTAGGTTTTGGAATGATGGTCAGAATTAATGGTGAGGACTATATTCTTAGATTTGAGCCGCAAATGTCTCAACTTGAGCAATTGCAGAGCCTGAAAGTTAATGACAAAATAATTTTAAAAAGTCATAGCGTATCGTACGCACCCAAGTATTCGTATCCAATACTATCGGGCGACTATGTAGAACGAGATGGTAAAGTAATTTATAAACGTGTCCTTAGTGAAGATGGCTGTTAAGTACTAAATTAAAACTCCTTAATT
Organism: Flavobacterium sp. LHD-80; assembly: GCF_030929605.1. Lineage (GTDB taxonomy): Bacteria > Bacteroidota > Bacteroidia > Flavobacteriales > Flavobacteriaceae > Flavobacterium. The sequence continues at coordinate 22,637 of NZ_JAVFVS010000011.1, read as the reverse complement.
TCTTAAGGAGTTTTTTTCATTCATAAATACTCATCAATATTTATTTTTCTATTTTGATCATTTGCATCTTTTATCGCTTTTAGAATATTTTCAATTTGGATTTTATCGATTCTATATTTATCAAAAAAAACATATTCAATTGTCTTTGAATTTGAAATATTTTCTAATGGATTTTTAGTAAGCAAAACCAAATCAGCTTTGTATCCTGTTTTTATTTTTCCGGTATTTTTTTTCATCCAATTGCCTGGCGCAGCAGTTGCAGCATAAAGCACTTGTGAATTCGTCATTCCGGTTTTAGACAAAGATTCTAATTCGTTATGAAGTGAAAATCCCGGGACAACAGTAGCTACATTCGCATCAGTTCCAGCCATAATTGTAACTTTATTATCAACCAACGCTTTTGTCATAATATGAATCGCTTCGGAATAAGTATTCCAAAAAATTTGGGATAACTTTTTTGCTTTATCGTCATCCTTTCCATCATATTCGTAACCATTTTCGCCAGGCAACCAACCCATTTTATAAAGTGGCGTTCCCTCAATGATTTTCGGATTAACATATTGAAGTTCTATTTCTTTAAGCTTAGATTTCAAGTTAAATCTTTGATTCGAAAAACTTTCACAAAGCCAAACCGTTGAAGTAACACTTATATTCTTCTCTTTGAGCTTTTTTGCAATTTGGTCAGAACGTATTTTTAAAAACTGAAGAAACTCTTTCGGATTTTTAGAAATTGATTTTCCAAATTCATCAATCGTTTTTACGGTTAATTCCTCAACATGAGCCACTTCAATTTGGCCTGATTTATATAAAGTTTCTAAATCAACTAACGGAATGTGACCTATAACTGGAATATTTTGCTTTTTGGCAATTGCTATCGTGGTTTTGAACATTTCAGGATTAACAAAACCATACATTTTAATGGCATCATAACCCTGTTCTTTTATGTTTTTGATTGCTTTTTCAGTCTCTTTTTGGCTCGAATAATTAATTGCATGTCTCGTCCAGCTGTAATAGTAACCCGTTAGTCCACTTTCGCTAAATATGGGCGGAGAAGCAATAAACATTCTCGGTCCAATATTGTCATTTAAAATTTCTTTTCTCCATTCTAAAATTACCTCACTTCCAGCCATTTCTCTAACAGAAGTTACACCATTTGCTAAATACAGAAACAAATCATTTTTGCTTTCTTTTAAATGAACATCGCTGTCTACAAGACCCGGAATCAGGAATTTTCCAGTTCCGTCAATACTCGTAATCGTGCTATCCAGCAATTGATTTTTTCCAATTTGAATTATTGTACCATCTTTAATAAGTACATCTTGATTTTTTATAAAATAAGTGCAATCTTCAGAAAGTACATTTACATTTTTTATTTGAGTTGCTGTGGATGGTTTAACAATTGAAGAAATAGTAATGACTTTGGTTGATTTACCTAAAACTTTATTTAACTCATTATCTGCCCATATAAAAACACTGATAAAAACAAATATTATTATAGTCGCAACGTATAAAAATCTGCTAAACCATCTCTTTTTCATAAATTATTTATTTTAGATTTGAGAGGCAAAAATATATCCGAAAACATCCTTATTCAGCATGTAATCAAGGATTAGGTATGAAATGCGGTTTTTTAGGTACGAAAATTATTAGGAAAATAATTACTTCGTTTTTGCAACTACAGCTTCAACCATTTTATGAGGTATTCTAGTTGAAATTTTATCGACTATAAACCAATCTTGATTTATTTTCATGAGATTAAAATAGTCGATAAACAAAAGTTTTGAAGTACTAATTTCGACTTTAGCAGCTGCAACATTGTTTGTAATATCAATAGATATAATACGCCCAGACCAATTAGGAGATCTAGGATTTGGAGCTTTATATCCTTTTATATAGTCTGATTTTCGTACAATATTCAGCTTATTATCAGCAAAATATTTCAGTTGCCAAGAATTATGAAAAGACTGTCCGACTTTAATTGAATCACCTGTTGCCTGCCCATCTAAGTATAGGTTAAGTGTTTTCTGAATTAAACTCCAATCATTTCCGGGGTCATTTAATTGGGCATTTGCACTTAGAAAGAAAAAATTTAAGGAAATAAATAAAAGCGCTTTTCTCATCTTTAAAATTTTAAATTATTAATAATGAGAGCAAATATCCAGAAGTTGTTTTTTTAAAAGGTTCAAATTTATAATGCAGCACTCTTATTTTATACTTCCAAACTTATTCTGAATGGACTTTTTGGTATTCCGCAGGAGTTAACCAGTTATTTTTTTAAAAGCAGTAAAAAGGTAGATTTTGAGAAATTAAAAGATTAATGTGCATCCATATACTCATATCCATTGAAAAAATGAATATACTTCTTCATTTTTCCTTATTCAAAAAAAGAAATACGAATTGATTTCGGAACAAATAATACAAAAATAGCCTCCAAAAATGACTTCATTTTGGAGGCTGTTTTTTTCTAAATAAATTATTTCAAAATAGTATCATAAATTACATTCAGCAAATCTTGTCTCATTTTTGAATTTCTTTGATCTAAAAGTATAATGATACCCCAATTTTTAGCTCGGTTATAACATATAATTGAAGATTGCCCCATTGAATCACCTGATTTCATATAAATGGTATTTTTTTCATCTGTAACGATATTTGTGCCTAAACCCATTTCTCTTTTTTGATCTTTATAAAAGATTTTTTCGGTAATGATCGCCGCTTTTCCTACTGAAGTTTTACTATTTAAAACCGCCTTTAAATACGTAACCATGTCTGCAGCATTCGATTTTATTAATCCGGCAGACGCAGTAACATTCCATTTAAAAAATTCCTGAATACCACCATCAGGATTGTGCGCAGTTGTAATGTTGCTTACATTAAAATCCTTTGTTAATGTATTTTTCATTTTTAAGGGTACAATTATTTTTTCGGTAATAATTTGATCGTAACTCTTGTTATACACTTTTTCTAGTATTTGGCCGAGTAAAGTATATCCAATTGTAGAATAACGATATTTACCATAATCTTTCAGTTCAATGCAATTATTGATTATATCAGCCAATGTTTTTTCGGTCACATTACTTACTGGCTGTTGCGGATTTAATTCTATTAGTTTTCCAAAATCAATATCAGGCAAACCAGATTGATGAGACGCCAGATCTGAAATTTTTATTTTGTTCTGAAGATTCTTTTGCAGAATATATACCGCTGGAAGATAATTGTCGATATAATCATCTGCTTTTATTTTATTCTCAATAATGGCTTGAGCAATCAGATTTGAGGTTAAAATTTTAGTAATTGATGCAATTTCGAATAATGAATTTTTATTGATTTGAATTTGGCTTTCGGAATTCAAATTACCATAAGCTGTAAAATATTCGTCATTATTTTTAATAAAACCAACGCTTATGCCAACGTTTGGATTTTTTTGATAATTGTCCTTTATTATCGAATCGATTCTTTTAGAGATATCTTGTCCAAAAGAAAAGTTGCTTATTACTAATAGTACAGTTAAAAATTTTACTGAAGTTTTCATTGTATCGCGTTTTAGGTTAAAAATTTATTTCGATACAAATTTGAAAAAGAAGCAAGAGCTACGCGACCGAATAAAAAAAGTCGTACTCATTTGTTTTAAAAAAATGGTACGACTTTTTTAGTCTATTAGTACGAATGTTCACAAAACAATGTTTTACAATGTTTTACAACAAAAAACAGCCAATAAAAATTTAAGAATTATCAAAATAGCTAAAAATTATTTTTTCTTCAAACAGCGTCCTCTAGGCTCATCACCTTCGTGAAGTACAATTTCAGAATGAAGAAATAGTGCCGCATCGGCAGAATCTTTTACTTTGACAGCGCTGCGTTTTAGCATTTCGGCTTCAAATTCATTTAAAACACTTTCTCTGATTCCAACTTTTTTCCAATGCTTTAAAGATTTGCATCCTCTTGTGATGTTTCTAGCCAAAGAAAGCGCATCAAGTAGTGCTTGATTAGCGCCTTGTCCTTTAAAAGGACTCATTGGATGTGCCGCATCACCAATTAAAGTAACTGCGTCGCCTTTTTTCAATATTTCAGCATCGAGTAATTCTCGATCGTAAACAGGATAACCCGAAACTTGAGTTTCATTTGTTGCGCTCAAAATCTGCGGAATAGGATTGTGCCATTGTGTTCTTCCGATTGCTTCTTCTTTTAGTGCTTTTGGGCCGAGTGCACTTAATTCCTTAGCTTCATTTTCTGACATTGGAAAACTAAGCTGCCACATTACCGAATCTGCTTTATAAGGCATTATATAAATTCGTTCGTTTCCATTTGCGGTTTGAAACACGGTCGCCGAATCTAATAAATCACTTTCAACATCTTCAAGCGCACTCAACGGGCAAATTCCTAATATCACAATACAATCTAAATATCGCAAAGGTGCAATATCGTCTCCTAAAAGCAATCTTCGCACTGAACTTCGAATACCATCGGCACCAACAACAAGATCTGCTTTTGATTTCTTTGTTTCTCCGTCGACATTAAAAGTTAACTCAACGCCTTCGCTCCCATTTTGTTTAAAATCGACTAATTGATGTCCCCATTGTAAAGCATCACTTTCTCCAAGTTGTTGCAAAAGTTCTAATCGCAGTGACTGTCTTGCGATATGTATATTCGAACGTTTCGGAGATTTTTTTTCTTCTGACTGAATCCACTTTCTGTTTCCCCACTCTCCAATTACTTTTCCTTCTGTTGTATGAACCAAATGTCTGGATGAAACAACGCCATCTTTTAAAGTTAAAATTCCTAATCCTGCCATTGCTTTACTTGCTTGTTGCAAAGTCAATCCGTAACCTTGCGATCTAGCATCAAAATTAGTATCGCGTTCATAAATAGTAAACGGAATTTGTCGGTGCAAACAAGCCACAGCTAAAGCGACTCCACCAATTCCGCCACCAATAATAGCAACATGTGGATAGTTTTCTTTATTTGTTAAAGGAGAATTTGAAGTTTGGACTAATCCAGATCCGTTGCAATTTAAACACAATTTTAAATGCGCTTTAGGAGGAACTGGCGGTTTTCCTTCGCTTTTATTGTTTTCAAATTGGTCCAATTCCAATTGATAACGAAGCTTCACTTTTTTGCTGATGCGCTGGCTTTTTTTTCCTCTTCCCTGACATTCTTCACAAATCGTCCAGTTTGTTTCTTCCTTTTTCACTTTTTTAATTGGTCTTTATTTTCAGCGTTTTGCACTTTGCAGCAGTAATGCAAAATTAAAACAAAAGATTGCCAGTTCAAAACTCCTTTAGGTTTAAAAAAATCACAGTTTTATATAACAAAATTTTATAAGTTATTGAAAACCAATTAAAACATTAATTCAGTAATTTAGATTATTAACTATTTAACTAAAACTAAAGTTTATGGAAACGAAAATGATATGGGCAAACTTGGTTTCACATGATTTGCAAAAAACAATTAAATTTTATTCAGATCTGGGATTCAAGCAAAACGGAAAAGAAACCGAAGAATTAGTAAGTTTTATTTACGGAGAAAATAATTTTGTGATCAACTTTTTTATCCCAAAAAGGTTTGACAATGCCTTGCGAGGCAAATCTGCCGATACTAAAACTGAGAATGAAATCATTTTTTCGTTGTCTGCAGACAGCAGAGAAAATGTTGACGAATGGTATAAAATCGTAAAAAATGCTGGTGCAAAAATCTTCTCCGAGCCTGAAAATTTTCAGCAAGGCTACACTTTTGGTTTTACAGATCCTGATGGTCACAAATTCAACTTTTTATATTGGCCGGGAATGTAAATTTAAAATGCATTTCAGCTAAAATTCGCTAATAAAAAACTCCTTAATTTCTTAAGGAGTTTTTTTATTGTATTTCGAAAAAAGCTAAATCACACTTTATAGTCCTCTGCTTTTTTTCTCTTTTTGCAAGGTTTTCAAAGTATTTGCATTGACCATTACAATTATTCCAAGCGAGAGCGGAATAACGGTCAAAGCACTAAATTGTTTCTTTACAATTGTAAGCCATATTCCTAATGCTAGCAATAGTATAGCAAAAAACAGTAAAAGATAAATTATTGTTTTAAAGAGTACTTCATTTTTAAGTAATTCTTCGTTGGTCATTTCTTCTGGTTTTTTGGCAGCCATAATTTATTATTTAGTAGTCATAAAATTACTTTTTTATTTGATAAAACAAATAACGTTCAAACTAAAAATGAATACAATAGGTCAAAAATTTATGACTACCTAAAAAGCTTAATTGACAAATTTCATAAAAGAAAAATCTGGAGCGCGCATTACAAGCTCATTATTTCTGGTTTCTTCCTGCGCTTCCTTGGCATAAGCAAACATTTTTTGCTCATAAGATGCAATTGCGGTTTCAATGCTTTCAAATTCGCCATTTAAAAGATTTTCTGCCAAAATCATCGCATCGACCAAACCAATATTTGCGCCTTGACCAGCAAATGGAGGCATTAAATGTGCCGCGTCACCAATAAGTGTTATGGGTAAAGACCGGTTAGTTTTCCATTCTTTTTCTAATGAAATTTTTCTTGTTGGAAGTCCAACAAAAAATGATGTTGCACGAAATAACTCTTTATAAGTTTCATCCCAATCAGAAAATCGATTGATTAAAAATGAACTGATGCTTTCTGTGTTTTTAAAATCCAATTCATTTTCAGAAATCCAGTTTGACGGCGTTTTAAAAATCACATTATAACTCAACGATGTTGCATTCTTTGGGTTTGCCACTAATAAATTTCCGTTATATGAAGTCATTAAGATATTTTCATCACATAAATCGAAAAAATCTTTGCAGTTAATTTCGGCCTGAGAAACTTCACCCTGAATCATATACGTTCCTGTTTCTTCAACTTCTGCATCAGTTATATATTTTCTAATTGCCGACATGCCGCCATTTGCGCCAATTATAAAATCTGCTGTTTCGGTTTTGTTGTTTTCGAAATGCAAAAACCATTTTCCATTCTTAATTTCGAGTTCGTTTACTTTGCTATTCCAGACAACAGTATCACTTTTTAAGTTATTTAAAAGCAAATTTCTTAAATCGTTTCTGTTTATTTCAGGATTGTCGTGCGCTTCTTCTGGAGTTGTATTGTGTTTAAATAAAGTTTTACCGTTTTGATCTGCAACGGTTCTTCCCATCGGAATTGCGAGTTCGAAATAGCGTTCTAACAATCCCGCTTTTTGCATCGCCTCTTGTCCGGAATTTTTATGCAAATCTAAAGTTCCGCCCCAAATTCTAGTTTGCGCATCTTTATCTCTTTCATAAACGTTTACGTCAATTCCTTTTTGCTGAAGCAAAATTGCCATTGTCAAACCAACCGGGCCAGCGCCAATAATGGCTATTTTTTTATTTTGTAGTAACATCTTCTGTATCATTTAATTTCGATACAAAATTGCGAAGAAGGTTTTGACAGAAATAGTAAAAATCAGTCGTTTTTTTGAGTTGGCAGTTTTTTAATCGCTGCAATATCCATAAAACGTTCATCTTTATTTTTGCTGAGCTCTTTTGGTGTAACGCCCGAATATTTCTTTATTTCTTTTATAAAATGATTTTGATCTGTGAAGTTCAATTCAGGAAAAAGTCGGCCTTCGCTTAAATCTTTAAAAGAAGATCCAAAACGCAGAATCTTGCAATATTCTTTAAGTGAAATTCCGAATTGCTGATTAAAATACCGATTAATCTGGCGACTGCTCCAAAACACTTTTTCTGAAAGTTCTTTTACAGTTATAGCGCCATGCGATGCATAAATAAGTTCAAATAATTTCTTCTTTCTGTCATCTATTGGTTTTATGGAAATTGAATTGATCTTCTGCGTTACTTTTTTCTGAAATTTTTCTAAACTTTCGGTATCAATTTCATCAAATTGCCAAAAATCATTCGGAATCGTTTTTCCTCCGTTCAAAACCTCTTTTATAGAATCTCCAAATAAATATTCAACAGCCAAAAGTTTAAATCCAACAGAAAATATTCGCACATCTTTAGCAATATTAACTTGACTTGAAACTGTATCCAATCCGCGAATTGAAATTTCCCAATTCTTAGTATTTATTTTCATGAGCGTCATATCCATCATTCCGTTTGGGAGTATTGTTCCCGGAATGTCATTTCCCGTTTTGTTCTCCACCATCCAAAAGCTGTGAACAAAATGTGAAATAGAAGCGTCTGGTAAAAGGGATTGGATAGTGAGTTTCATTTTTATTTAATTGAATTCAAACGAGATAACAATTAAGCAACAATATCCTTGAAGTTCAGCAGACTCGAAGTCTGCAATATTACAAAGCTTAATTTAACCACAAATTACACAAATTTCCGCGAATTAATTTGTGTAAATTTGCGCAATTTGCGGTTAAAAAGTTTTTTAGAAGCTGAAAGCTATATATACTAAAACAGATAGTTTTGAACTATTTCTGAGACCAATATAATTTTCCTTGGAATGCATCATTACAAAGGCAAAAGTGTATCTTCAGGATCACACGGAAAATAAATAACAATATCTGCACCTTCACCTAGTTTTCCTTCAGCATGAATATCACCACCAACAGTCTGCATAATTTTTTTACATAAAGCTAAACCTATTCCAGATCCGGTATATTGTTCCTGCGCATGAAGTCTTGTGAATATTTTAAAAATTGATTCGGCATATTGCGGTTCAAAACCAATTCCGTTATCCGAAAAACGAACCCAATAACAATACACTTTATACAAATGATGCATAATTACCGGTTCCTGAGAAGCCGTTATTTTGATTTTTGGAGTCCTTTCAGATGATGAATATTTTAATGAATTCTGAAGAACATTGGCAAACAACTGTCTCATTAAAAAATGGATGGCATGAACTTCAGGAAGTTTTTCCGATTCAATTACTACATTGCTTTCTGCAATTGTTTCGTTCATTTCTTTAATAGTCGCCTCAAGAATTTCGTTCAGATTTACTTTTTGCAAAGTTTCTCTGTTATTTTTGATTCGTGTATATTTTAGAATATCTTCCAGTAAAACACTCATTCTACTGGCCGATTTTGAAACACGTTCTAAAGAATTTGAAATGGATTCTGAGGAGATACTATCAATTTCAGACAACGTTTTGGATGTAATAAGCTGAATTTTACGTAAAGGTTCCTGAAGATCATGTGTACTAATCCAGTTGATATTTTCAAGTTCCGAATTGGTTTCTTTTAATATTTCACTTTGGTTGCGGTACTTTTCCTCTTCTTCGCTCAACATAATCAATATAAGATGATTCTGCAACGTATGCGCATATTGAACCGCTACATTTATTTCGTATGGTCTCCAAATACTGCTTTGATTTTTAACAATCTGTTTCCAAATATTAAATGAATTTCGCGGATGCAGACCATTACTATCTTTTATGATACTTTTCTCAGGATCACCACCCCAATTTATTTCCGAAACAGTTTCCGGTCTGTACCATATAATATGATCATTATTACCAAGCGAATGATAAATAATCCCGGCGAAATCTGAATTTTGCGCTATTTCAGGAAAATGATCACTGATTTTATTGGTTACAAAAACTTTATCGTTGTTTTTGGCAGTAATCTCTTTTATTAAAATTTCGATTTTTTCATCTGAGGGTGTTTCTCCATTTTTGAAAATTTTTCCTCTTGAAACAATAGAAACACCTGTCGCATTACAAATATCTAATATTTGCTGTGTACTCACAATTGTCTCTAATCCCTCATGCAAAATAGGAAGTTCCAAATTTGTTAATTGTTCCAATGCCAGAGTTGCTTTTTGAGCACTTATATTTTCATCATTAGATTGTCTGATATCAATCTGAGAAGTTATAAACTGGCCTTGAAGTTTTGCTGCAAGCCTGATTTCCGGAGAAAGATTTTTCTCTGAATAATGATGGCAGGCAATCAAACCCCACAATCTATCATGGTGAATCAACGAAATGGTTAATGTTGCGCCAACTCCCATATTCTTTAAGTATTCGACATGAATTGGCGACGTGCTTCTTAATATCGAAAGACTTAGATCCAGATTTTTTCCTTCTTTATCATCAACCGTAAAAATAGGAACAGGTTTGTAGTCAATATCGACGATTAGACGCAACTGGTTTTTAATATACAATTCTCTTGCCTGAGCTGGAATGTCGGTATGTGGATAATGCAATCCTAAAAAGGGTTCGAGATCCTCCCTGCAGTCTTCGGCAAAAACTTCTCCATTATATTGTTCGTCAAAACGATAAATCATGACACGGTCATAACCTGTTATTTCGCGAGTTCCCTCCGCGACAAGAGCGCACAAATCTTTGAGCGATTTGGTGTTGTTCATTTGTGTTACAAACTGAATCGTCTGCGCATACACATCGGCAAGTTTTTCTTTTCCTTCAAACTTTGGCTCGGCCTCAAGAACATAAATATCAAAACTTTTATGTATGCTTATCTGAAACGATTTTCCTAAAAGCTCGATTTCCAGCGGAAAAACATCCTGAATTTTATCTTCATTAATATAATCTAAAATCTTTTTCTCAACATTCAAACCAAAAACAGCAACAAAATCCTGCCCCAATACTTGAGTATGACGCACATCTAAAAACTCAGAAATATTCTCTGTACAAAAATCTATTTTCCAGGAAGATGTAACACCGATCAAAAAACCATGTGGCTGGATTTTACCCGGAATATGTATAGGCTCATGCTCGCAATTGGTTAGCGTAACAAGATCCCGATTGACTATATCCTTAATCTTCATTATTTTGTTTTACAGTCAAAATGCTTGTAAATACTATCAAAAGCAAATATTGCTCCTTCTATAATTTCATCTCCGCAATTATGTTCTTGTTCGTATTCTGATAAAAAATTCAGAAATGATTTCCAAAAACTTCCGGTTTTATCACCATAACCATTAAAATAAGAAACGCCTTGATCACCTGAAAGTTCAGGAAACTTTGAAACATTCTTCAAAATAAATCTTCCGCCAAGAGTAGAACCTTCAACTACATATAAAATTCCTAAAGCAAATGGTGCCGAAATTCCTTCAGTTTGAAAAACTTTTACTGCATCTGATTTTTTTGCATTTAAAAATGAAAGATCATTTTCTATAAGATGTTTCTTTTTTCTTAGTTCTAAGTCTTCTAAAAGATCAGTAAAAAAAGGAAACACAAATGTTTCAGTATCGTTGTGAACATCATGCATTAAATTGAGATAAAAAATATAATCTTCAATCTTCATTTCAGGCGACATAATTGACGCAGAAACTGGAAGCTCTTCTAATTTTCTATGAGAATCAGCAGTTTGAGTCTTTATGTCGCTAAGGAAATTTGAAGTTATTGCAAAAGTAGGATTTGTGCTCATGGATATAAATTTTGTTTTTTAATGAGAGTCAATTTACAACTTCTCTTACACAAATTTAAGTAAAAAATTTTAGCACTATTTAAAAAATGCAATAATGTAAAATGGACGATTAACCTTCAATTAGACAAATCTCAAAAGTCATTTTTTCGCTTTCAGTTTTGTAATTAAAAGCGTTTTGTCCAGAAAGATTTTAAAGTTCTTTTGTGAGTCTGTCCATTTCTTTCAGCAAAGTCGGCACTCGAAATTCGCCGGCCATACTTTCCACTTTTTGAAAAGCATCATCCAAATCAATTCCGATAGAAGTTACATATAAAGGCTTTTTACTATCGCCTCTTAATAACGCTTTTTTATCTTTTTCAATACTGGCAAAATTCGTCTTAGCGACACCAATAATTGGAATTTTCTTTTCTAGCTTTTCATATAAATGGCCACCTAAGCCATATTTTTTATCGTCATCTAAATATACAAAACCGTCGACAATAATTGCAGAAACTGATTTTAAATCAATGTTATTCAATAAGCTGAGAATACATGGCAATTCTCTTCTATAAAATTCGCCTGGAACATAATCTTCTACATTATTAATAATTTCGGTGTGAACTTTAAAATCTTTTTCCTGATTCCATTCTGTAAATTCTAAGCAGACTGTTTTGGCTTTATTGTCGTAATAATAGGTATCGAAGGCTAATAACATAAATTAAAAATAGATAGTTTTCGCTAATATAAATTTATTTGGGCAGAAACAAATCAATCTTCAATTAAACAAATCTCAAAAACCGTTTTTCCGGTCTCACTTTTATAATTAATATAACCGCCATGCGCTTCAATAATATTTTTAGATAAAGTCAGACCAATTCCGGCGCCTTCATTTCTTGTGGTGAAAAACGGAAGGAAAATTTTGCTTTCGATTTCTTTTTCGATTCCATTTCCGCTGTCTGCAATTTTTATAAAAGTTCGTTTTTCTTTGGCTTCTGCCGAAATGAAAATCTGTTTTTGATTATTGTTTTTTAAAGCATTTATCGAATTCGTCAAAAGATTAATTAAAACTTGTTCGATTTGTTGTGTATCAACATTTATCAAATAATTAAATGAACTGGAATTTACGATTTCTATATTTTCCCTTTTCAACAAAGGTTCCATTATTCGAAGGCAATTCTGAATCAAATCCTGTAATTCAATTTTTTGTTTTTTTGGAGACGGAAGCATCGCCAGTTTGCGATAACCTTCAACGAATTTCTGTAAATGATCGCTTCGTCTGAGCATGGTTTCGACACTGTTTTTTATGTCGTCTAAATCTTCAGTTGACAATGAATCCTGCTCAACCAAATCCTGTAAATTTTGACAAATGGAACGAATTGGCGTTATCGAATTTAAAAGTTCATGGGAGATTACTTTCATCAAATTAATCCAGGCATCTTTCTCTTTTTTCTCGACAACATTCTGAATCGAATCTAATAAAACAATAAAATAATCATTTTCAAAAATCTCCGTTCGCGATGCCTGTAAAACAAAAGTCTGTGAATTTTGCTGATTAATACTGATTTCGATTGCCGTTTTTATTTCCTGAAAATCATCTTTATCAATAATATCGCACAATGTCGGCAACTGATTTTTAAGATATTTCCATTTTGAGAATTTCGGCACATTAAAATGATTTGAAAAATAATCATTCATTAAAAAAATACTCCAATCGTTTTCCTGTTTTTGCAGAATAATAATTCCTGTTTCAATATTATTTAAAATCGAAGTATAAATTATGTCTTTTGAAACCTGCTCATTTTGCTTGTTCTTCAAAATATCATAAAGCTGGAACAAATCATTTTTTCCCGATTTATGTTTTGAAAAATCGGAACTAAAATCATTTTGAATAATCGAAGAAATGGTTTTATCGTAAAGCAGAATGATATTTTTAACATAAAAATACAATTCGACAATCATAAAAAAGACAATCAAAAAGCCAAAAATAGGTGCGAATACATATTTGATTTTATGCAGATAAATAGAAAATTCGATTCCCACCAAAATCAAAATTAACCGCAGAAAAAGAAGCTGATATGTTTTTAAAGATTTTAGCATATTAATTGGTGCTGATATTATATTTTTCCAAACGTCGGTACAAAGAACCTCTTGATAAGCCTAGTTCTTCAGCGGTTTTACTGATATTATTATTGTGTTTCAGTAAAGCTTTTTCCACAGTCGCTTTTTCTACAGAAGAAAGCTGAATATCATCCGGATTTTCATATTCGGTTATTTGTTCCAAATCTAAATCGGAAACCGTGATTTTATTATTTTCACAAAGAATAATGGCGCGTTCGATCTTATTTTCCATTTCTCTGATATTTCCGTTCCAGGCATGTTTTTCGATTTGTTCTAAAACTTTTTTATCGAAAGTAATTTGGCTTCTTCCGTATTTTTCGCTGATTTTTTCCAACAAATATTCGGCTAACGGAATTTTATCTTCGATTCTTTCGCGCAAAGGAGGCAAAATAATTTCCATCGTATTAATTCGGTAATACAAATCTTCACGAAAATTTTTATCAGCAACTTCGAGTTTTAAATTCAAATTGGTTGCCGTAATAATTCTAACATTTAAAGGTCTTGGTTTTGTTTCGCCTAATCTTGTTACCGTTTTGGTTTGAATCACCTGCAATAATTTTGATTGCAAATGAAGCGGAACATTCCCTATTTCATCTAAAAAAATAGTTCCGTTTTGCGCCATTTCAAAACGTCCCGGCGTGTCAGTTTTTGCATCGGTAAAAGCACCTTTTGCGTATCCGAATAATTCGCTTTCGAAAATATTTGAATTTAAAGATCCTAAATCAACATTTATAAAAGGCTGATTTTTTCTTTCAGATTGTGCAAAAATATGATGCGCCAACACAAATTTTCCAGTTCCGTTTTCACCAAGAATCAAAACATTGGCATCCGTTTTTGCCACTTTATCGGCAAGCGAATACGCTTTTTTTATAATTTCAGAATGACCAATAAAAAAGTCATCAACACTTTCGGGGCTTTTAATTTTCTTTTGCTCTTTTCTCGCTTTGTCAACGGCCTGTTTTACCGATTCTAATAATTTTACATTTTCCCAAGGTTTCAAAATATAATCAAAAGCGCCAGATTTCAAACCTTCGACCGCCGTTTCCACTTTTCCAAAAGCGGTCATTAAAATCACAACTGTTTTTGGCGAAAGCGTTTTTATTTCTTTTAACAAATACAAACCTTCTCTTCCATCTTCAAAACCAATCCTGTAATTCATATCTAACAAAACAACATCGATGGTATTTTTTGCCAATAATTCGACAATATTTTTCGGATTATTGAGCGTATAAATGTTCTCGAAATACTTTTTCAGATAGACTTTCGACGCAAAAAGGATGTCTTCCTGATCGTCGATGATTAAAATTGAAGCGTTTGTCTTTTTCATTTTTGTTCGGTTTTGGACGAAAGGTGTCCACTTATGGACAGTAATACTTTTTTTCAGAAAATAAAATCTTAAAAATAAAGCAGTTACAAGGTTTAAATTTTTGGCACGAAAATCACAATTGTACTGATAAATCATTAATTATTAAGCCCTTTCGAAAGTAAAAATAACAAAAAATCGCATTGTTAATTATCTTAATTTTCCGATGCGTTTCTTTTACTTCAAAAGGGAAAATATTTTAAAAAGAAAATCAATCAAAACTAAAAACAATCCATTATGATTACGATCAACAAACTTTCAAAAGTATTTAGAACTGAGGAATTAGAAACCAAAGCATTAAGCGAAATTTCACTAACTATAAATCAAGGCGACTTTATTTCGATCATGGGGCCATCCGGAAGCGGGAAATCAACTTTATTAAATATCATCGGACTTTTGGACAGTGCTTCAGACGGAAGTTATCATTTACTTGACCAAGAAATGGTAGGTTTAAAAGAAAAATCAAGATCAAAAGCCAGAAAAGAAAATATCGGATTCATTTTTCAAAATTTCAATTTAATTGATGAATTGTCGGTTTATGACAATATTGAATTGCCTTTGATTTACAATAATGTTCCCTCTTCTGAAAGAAAGCAAAAGGTAAATGAGATGGCAAAAATTTTAGGAATTTCGCATCGATTGAAACATTTTCCGCAACAGCTTTCGGGCGGACAACAACAGCGTGTGGCGGTTGCGAGAGCTTTAATCAATAATCCGAAAATTATTTTGGCCGATGAGCCAACAGGAAACTTAGATAGTAAAAACGGAAATGAAGTTATGGAATTATTGACTGATCTTCATGCCAGCGGTTCTACAATTTTAATGGTAACGCACTCTGATTATGATGCTTCTTTTTCACAAAAAACCATTTTAATGAAAGATGGCGTTATTCTTTCTGAAAAACAAAATCATAGAAATGTCGATGTTTTAGTAACTTCTAAAAACTAGAGCCATGCTGAAGAATTGGATTAGTATTTTTATTTTTCAGGTAAAAAACAACAAGCTTTTTACAGCTTTGAATGTTTTGGGTTTGAGTATAGGAATTGCCGGATTGATTTTTGCCATTCTGTATTGGAATGATGAGCAAAGTTATGACCGATGGAATCCTAATAAAGACAATGTTTTTATGGTTGCCAATCAAATGGATCCTACTACATATTGGGCTTCAAGTTCGGCACCAATTGGTTCAACGATAAAAAACACAAGTCCGGAAGTTGAATCGTATTGTTATGTAAACGGAAATTATGATGATGAAATCATTCGTTACAATGGTAAAAAAGTACAATCCGAAAAAGTTGTTGTAGCGCAAAAAAACTTTTTTGATTATTTCCCGTATCAATTTATCGAAGGAAATGCAAAAACCGGTTTGCCCGATGGCAATAGTATTTGTTTGTCTGAAGAACTTGCAATACAACTTTTTGGAAGTGAAAGTGCATTTGGCAAAAAAATAGTTTTGCAAAATCAAGTTTTAGTTGTCAGAGGTGTTTATAAACTGGATAAAAAATCGGTTTTTAATCCTTCTTGCATAGTCAATTTTATGGATTTAAGAATAAAAAACACTATTCAGCAATGGGGGAATTTTCAGTTTATACTTTTATTAAAATTAAAAAATCCAACTGATGCAGGATTAGTAACAAAAAGCCTTTCTAAAATTTATTATGATAACATGACTGCGCCTCGCGCCAAATTTCAGGGTATGACTCCAGAAGAGTTTATTAAAAAATTTGGAGAAGTAAAACCTCATTTAGAACCTTTGTCCTCTATTCGTTTGCATACCAAAACTGGCGGTCTCATAGAGAGCAACGGAAATTATCAGCTTTTGCTAATTTTTATGGGGCTTTCAATCTTGATCCTGATCTTATCTATTGTAAATTATGTTAATTCGGCAACCGCAAATGCTGTAAAAAGAGCGAAAGAAATAGGAGTTCGAAAAGTTATTGGCGCTTCTAAAACCAATATAATTCTGCAATTTATTTTTGAGACTGCAATCATTTTATTGTTTTCCATTTTGGTTTCTCTTGTTATTGTCGAGCTTTCGATTCCTTATTACAATGCTTTTTTAGAAAAAGATTTTGTACTGCAAAGCTGGCAATTGTATTTACAATTAGGCGCTATCTTTATTGTAACAGTAATTGTAGCAGGAATATTTCCGGCGATTTATGTTTCGAATTTTGAGGTTTTAAAAGTC
This sequence comes from Flavobacterium sp. LHD-80, assembly GCF_030929605.1. Taxonomy (GTDB): domain Bacteria; phylum Bacteroidota; class Bacteroidia; order Flavobacteriales; family Flavobacteriaceae; genus Flavobacterium. The sequence goes on along the minus strand of NZ_JAVFVS010000011.1, from coordinate 5,659 downwards.
TTGAGAGGAAATTTTATTCGAAGCAAAAGTGGCGTTTGGCTTCGTAACGGGATGTTGATTTTTCAATTTGCTGTGGCCGCTTTCTTTATAATCGGCTCTTATATTGTATATCAACAAATTGATTACATGAATTCTAAGGATTTAGGTTTTAACGGAAACCAAATTTTAAACATCTCTTATCGAAATATCTATGGTGAAAAAATTACCGATAAAGATCAATTTGGCAAATATAATAACATCAAAAATCAACTGCTACGCATAAAAGGAGTTCAGCAAGTCGCTGGCGGTGGCTTTGTTATGGGAAATGGTGCAAAATCTGTAATTTCTTATCATTATAAAGACATCAATATTGATGGGAACAATGTTCCTGTAGATTTTGGACTTCTTGAAATGATGAAAATAAAATTAATCAAAGGTCGCTATTTTAGTCCGAAATATGCTCAGGATACCATCAATTCGATGTTGATCAATGAAACTGCGTTAAAATTATTGAATGAAAAAGATCCTATTGGTAAAAAAATAAACTGGGACGGAAAAGAAGCCATTATCGTGGGAGTTATAAAAGATTTTAATATTGGAAATCCGGGCGAAGCTATACCACCAATGTCAATATTCCACTTTAAAAGCGTGCCTTGGTTTAATAGTCTTTTAAATAATATTTATGTAACCGCAGATCCCAAAACAATGCAGCAAACTATTGCTGATATAGAAGGTTTATGGGTAAAGAAAATAGATTCAGAATATCCATTTTCATATGATTTTGTAGATAAGGAATACAAAAGGTCGTATAGCAGTTATGTAAAACAAAAAAATCTTTTTTCGTTGCTAAACATCATTGTTATTATAATTGCTCTTATTGGTTTGTTTGCACTAGCTTCTTATTCTATTGAAAGGCGTATGAAAGAAATTGCTATTCGAAAAACACTTGGTGCCGAAACGAATGATTTATTGAAGGATCTTTGTAAGCAATATGTTCTTTTCAGTATAATTGGTTTTTTGATTGCTTCTTTTCCTGCCTACTATTTATTAAATAAATGGTTAGAGAATTTTGCTTATAGAGTTTCTATTTCTATTTCTCCTTTTCTAATTGGGTTCACAGCTTTATTATTACTAACGCTTGCAGTGGTTCTTTCGCGCTCCTATCAAGCTACAAAAACTGACATTTTAAAATATTTAAAATACGAATAAGATGCTAAAAAACTGGCTCCACATATTTATTTACCAAATTAAAAACAACAAGCTTTTCACAGCTTTGAATGTTTTAGGATTATCAATTGGAATTTCAGGATTGATTTTCGCGCTCCTTTACTGGAACGACGAGCAAAGTTATAATGCCTGGAATCCTGAGAAAGAAAAAGTATATCAGGTTTTGGTTCAACTAAGCGATATGCCAGCCCTATCCGATTGTGCCTTATTCCTAAAACCGGCTTTAGACCAAGATCCTAATATAGAATCTATACTTTATGCTGATAGCTGGTATCAAAAGGATAAAATTATTTACAAAGGAAAAAAAGAGTTTGTAGATAAAATTATAAATGTCGAACAAAATTTCTTTTCTTTTTTTCCTTTCGAAATTATTAAGGGTGATGCAATTTCAGCTATAAAAGATGATTCCAGCATTGCTATTTCATATATTACAGCTAAAAGGATTTTTGGAAATGAGAACCCCATTGGAAAACAAATAAAATGCTTTAACCAGCTCTTTTCTGTAAGGGCCGTGTACCGTATTCCTGGAAATTCTTCAATTGCGCCAAATGTCATCATCAATAAAATGAAACAATATACAACTTCCGGATTGAGGGGTCCGTTTGTTTTAAAATTATTATTAAAAGTAAAAGATCCGTCAAAAGTTGATCTTATAAGACAGAAACTCGAAAGAATTTACAATCACGATTTTATTGCGATAATTGCCAAAGAAGCAGGTTTTACGGCCGAAGTTATGACTAAAAAAGTGGGGCATTTTACAGTTATTCTTGAACCTTTATCAAAAGCCCGATTACACTCGATAACCGATGGTTATCCAGAAGCGCGAGGAAATTATCAATTTTTAATCATCATGATGGGTTTATCTGTTTTAATTCTCATTCTGTCGATTGTTAACTATGTCAATCTCGCCACTGCAAACGCGGTAAAGCGAGCAAAAGAAGTGGGAGTTCGTAAAATATCGGGGGCTTCTAAAGGTGATATTATCATTCAGTTTCTATTTGAAACTATTTTAACAACCAGTTTCTCTGTTTTACTAGCATTGGTAATCGTAGAACTCATTTTGCCTTATTACAACAACTTTTTAAATAAAAACCTTCTACTTCTTGCCAATCAATTTTATGTACAATTGCTTCTGATTTTCATCATTACGATTTTCACTGCTGGATTATTGCCGGCAATTTATATCGCCAATTTTAAAACCTTTAAAGTTTTGAAAGGAAATTTCGAAAGAAGCAAAAATGGTATTTGGTTGCGTAATGGAATACTTATTCTTCAATTTGCAATTGCTGCTTTTTTTATTATTGGCTCTAACATTGTATATCAGCAAATTAAATATTTACAAAATAAAGATCTTGGTTTTAAAGGCGATCAGGTAATTTCGGTTTCCCTAAATTTTCCATCAATCGAATATCAGTCCGAAAATGTCGCACAAAATATTTACAGTAAATACAGCATTATACAACAACAACTGTATAAAATTAAGGGAGTTCAACAAGTTTCGACTGGCCTTATTTCTTTTGACGGATTAGATAATTCTCTCGCCGGGGTTTTGTACAATAATGAACTTTTTAAGGAAAGAATAATCAATTTGGATTATGGGATGTTTGAAATGCTGAATATTAAAATAATAAAAGGACGAGATTTTGATAAAAAATTAGCGTCTGACACCATTAATTCAGTTATAATAAATGAAACGGCTGAAAAACTAATGAATCTAAAATCTCCTCTTGGAAAAGAACTTGTAATACGGGAGCAAAAATTAAAAATCATTGGCGTTGTCAAAGATTTTAACATATTAAGCCCCGAATTAAAGGTACCGCCAATTGTTTTCAATCATATTAAAACCTTTGATATGGCTGAAAACATAAATAAAGTTTACATAAAACTAAATGCTGACAATTTGGAAAACACGATCACCAATATTGAAAAATTATGGTCGAAAGTCGATACCGAATACCCGTTTCAATATGATTTTGTAGACAAACAATATGCGAGAACTTATGAAACTTACTCAAAACAAAAAAGCTTATTTTCATTGCTCAATATTGTTGTAATTCTAATTGCTCTTTTTGGATTATTTGCCTTAGCATCTTATTCTATACAACGACGCATGAAAGAAATTGCCATTCGAAAAACATTAGGTGCCGAAACCAATGTTTTACTCAAAGAATTATCGAAACAGTATGTTTTGTATTGTATTATAGGATTTCTAATTGCATTATTTCCCGTTTACTTCCTATTGAATAAATGGCTTCAAAATTTTGCTTTTAGAATTGACATTACCATAATGCCGTTCGTTGCAGGATTTATTATCCTATTAGTTCTGACTTTAATAATTGTTTTATCACGAGCTTATTACGCAACTAAAGCAAATGTCTTGAAATACCTCAAATATGAGTAGAAGGCTTGTCAAGGTATTTTTCATCTAATTTTAATTCACATAACAATAAAGTCTCCAATACAAAATATTGGAGGCTTTTTATATTCTACACGCCTTTCACTATTCCGCGTTTTGATGATTTAATAAAATTTAAAATCTCATCACGCTCAACAGTTGGTTCAAAATTTTCTTCGATATATTCTAAGGCGTTTTTAGTATTTCTCTTTTCCTGAAAAATAATTTTATAAATTGCTTTAATCTCCTCCATTTTTGCGGAAGTAAAACCTCTCCTACGAAGACCGACACTATTTAATCCTACATATTGCAAGGGCTCATGTGCAACTGTAATATAAGGCGGAATATCTTTTACAATTCTACTCAAACCACTAACCATACAATGACTACCAATAGATGAAAATTGATGAATAGCTGTCAATCCACTAATATTAGCCCAATCCCCAACAATCACTTCTCCAGCCATTCCGACACTAAAACCAATAATGCAATTGTCACCAACAAAACAATCATGGCCAATATGAGCATTTGCCATAATTAAATTAGAATTTCCAATTCGAGTTTTTCCCTTTGAAGAAGTACCACGATTAATCGTAACATTTTCTCTAATAATGTTATTATCTCCCATTTCCAATAAAGTGTATTCACCATTAAATTTTAAATCCTGCGGAATTCCACCTAATACCGTACCTGAGTGAATTTGGCAATTATTTCCAATTCTCGAACCACTTAAAATTGTAACGTTATTTCCTAACCAAGAATTATCACCTATTATTACATCATTTTCGATTGTGGTAAAATTTCCAAAGTGAACGTTTTTTCCAATAATTGCACTTTTGTCTATTACAGTATTTTTCAATAGTACTTAATTTAATAACATAGCAAATATTGAAAAAAAGAAAAATTTATTTTTTGACCTAATATCAAATAATTGAAGCGCGAATCCGGCTTAAAGTTTCCTGACTTACACCAATTAACGAAGCGATGTGTTTTAACTTAGCTTTTTGAATCATTTGAGGAAATGATTCTAATAGAAATAGATATTTTTTCTCAGCCGTCATTACACGAAATAAATGATGAAATTCATTAATTCTAGAAAGATAATGTCGAAGTTGTTTAAGGTGAAATTTTAAAAATAATGGATATTCCAATAAAATTTGCTCATCAGAATATGATAAAGAATAGACGACTGTCTCCTCACAGGTCTGAAATATTTCAAACGAAGGTTTTTGTTCAAAAAAACTGCTCATGGAAGTAATGAACTGATTATCGGTATAGATCCACTTTGTAACTTCTTCATCGTTCTCAAAGCAAAATCTTCGAACTGCACCAGAACTGATGAAATAAATCTTGTCACATATTTTATGCTCTTGGATTATAAACTCATTTTTCTTAAACTTTTCTTCAACAAAAAATTTCCGAATTGCATTTTCAGTGTCAGTATCTAACTTTTGAAAACTATTTATAACGGTAATTAGTTCGTTCATAATGTAATTACTAAAGAAAACAAATTTATCATTATTTCCGAAGATGAAGATCTAAAAACTAATAAGGTCCAACAAAAAAGGTCTTAAAGCTAAAATAAGCTCTTTTAATATAAAATCTATAAGAAATCAAAGGGAGGAACTTCAATTCAAAAAAAAACTTCAATTAGCAAAGCCAATTGAAGTTTTAGTACTCAGAGCGGGACTTGAACCCGCACGAACATTGCTGTTCACTGGATTTTAAGTCCAGCGTGTCTACCAATTTCACCATCCGAGCATTATGTGGTACCTCCAGGGATCGAACCAGGGACACATGGATTTTCAGTCCATTGCTCTACCATCTGAGCTAAGGTACCGTAATTTATCTATACAAAATAAATAAATTTAGAATAAAAAATCCCGATTCATAAAATCGGGATTTTCAAAAGAAAGGCGACGACATACTCTCCCACAATACTGCAGTACCATCTGCGCAGGCGGGCTTAACTTCTCTGTTCGGGATGGGAAGAGGTGAGCCCCGCCGCAATAACCACCTTAAGGTTTTTAGTGACTAGTCCTTAGTGATTAGTAATTA
>NZ_JAVFVS010000010.1 GCF_030929605.1 Flavobacterium sp. LHD-80 | reverse complement strand
AAACTCCGCAAAGGAGAAGTCATGGTCTTAGATGCCGACATTGAAGGATGTTTTGATAACCTGAACCACCAGTACATACTGGATAAGATGAAAGGTACGAGCAGTAACATCCTAAGAGCAATAAATAATGACGATGATACTCCTGAAAAACTAAAAGAAATCGAGATCACTGAAATATCCTTCGCAGCTAAAGTGGAAGATGGTAATATAAAAATACTCAGTAAAGATGAAAGGCTTATTTTTACTTATTTGCCAACAAAAGTTAATGATATGAATTTTCCATTTATAGTGAATGGAAATTTTATTACCAATGCTTCAAGAGAATCACTTCATAAAGATTCAGCCTGGAATAAATGGTTGTTTGAATTAGTTGCTGAAAAAACTTTTGAATGGTTTGAACTTTTAGCTTTAGGAGAATACTCTTATCAAGTTTTAAGGTTACTTCCTAATAAATTTCCTGAAACTTATGATAAGTTAAAAAACTCTTTTAACAATGGGTACGAAAAAAATAGTAAACTCCGTGCGTTCATAGTTTCAGAAGATAATATACCTAAAATGGTTCAACAGGTGCTATATGATAAAACTGGATTGTCTCATCAATCATTTATTAATATCGATTCAATAACTGACTATTTAGCCAAGGAGAAAAATATAATTTTTGAAAAAAGCAGTTTTGTAAATGCCAGAATTCAACAACCGGAAAAGCTTCAAGGATTAGGAGTTCATACTTTTGAACTTGATAATTTTGAATCTTTTTTTACTTCAGAATCATTCACTACAAGACATGAGGTTGAGCAAAATTTTCAGCTAATAGAGTTCTTAATGCACCGCTCTGATAGCGATAGCAAAGGGGAGTGGTTTCAAATGATGAAAACATTACCATTTATTTATGATGAGGAAAAACAACTTAAAAACCCTGTAACTGGAATTTGCTTTCCTACAGGTTCTTTTAGTGCCTCTACAGATCTTGGGGATATTCCCATTATACATACTGAGGTGTTTTATAAAATTGAACAGAATGATAAAGTTTATGAATGGTTAAAAAGGCTGGGAATAAAGGAACCTTCTGATAGTTCTTTTATAACAAATGTAATTGTTCCAAATCTTAAGAATGATAGCTTTATAACAAATGATAATTATTTAGATTATACTGTCTATCTGCATAAGATGTATAAAAACAATCTTTTGGATGCTGAAATGATTGAATCGCTTCGTGAATTTAAAATTCGAATTAAGGGAGAAGAAATTATATTTAAGCAAGCACAAAACTGTTATCTTTCAAATGTTTACTATCCCGAACTAGCACTTGAAGGTATAATTGAAGATTTAAACTATATCTCTGAGGAATATTTGAAAACTAAATACTCAGCAGCTGAATGGGGTGTTTTTTTTAAGATGATCCGTGTAAAGAATAAAATTGATATCGAAACTATTAATGGCAATAATACTCTAGCAAAGGTTAAACAAATCACACATTCCGACTGGGTTGATGAATGCGAAAATTTGGCAAGAAATGGGGTCGGCTTTGGATTTGGTTCTCACAATGTAATTGGAATGATTAAGATTCCATCATTCCTTAATTTAATTGTGGAAAATCATGACTACAGTAAGATATTTTGGAAACATATGCTTTCAAATGGCAACGGATATGAAGAATTGTCTTTGCCAGCAATATTTAGATATGGAACAGGTAATGGACATAATCAGTTTACCAAAAGTGTTCCAAATTATTTCCGATGGTTTGTAAGCCAGTCAAAATGTATTCCGACAACTAGTCAAGGCTTAGAATATTCAAATAAAGTGTATGTAAATATTAGGGAGATTAAACAAATTGCTGGTGATCATTTTCCTGTATTTGATTGCGATGAACGTCCTACAGATGGATGGAGTAATATATTCAATTTTAAAAACAAATTGGAAATTGAAGATTATCTAACAATCCTAAAACTAATATCTGATGAATCGAAAGATGGAATCATAAGTAAAAAATCCATTAATAGAATTGGATTAATATACAATAAACTCTCAGAATTATTGCCTGATTTTGCCGAAGATACAGTTCAGTTAATTCGAAATTGGGGTTCCGAAAATCAACTTCTGGCAATAGGGAATTCTTTTGAGCCTGTAGCGGAATTGAAATGGATAACAATTGACGGTTTTTCACATGAATCTAGTTCTTTAAAATTAATTAATATTCCAGAGAATTGTAAAAAAGAAAAGCTCGGTAGTTTGATGTCTCTGTTTGGGGTACAAATTATAAAACAATTTTTACCTGAATTAAAAAAAGGTCAAATAGATAACTCTTTTAAAAAGAGATTTGAAGAAGTGCTTCCATTTTTTTCAGCATATGTACAAAAAAAATGTATCGACGATGGTCCTGATGAGTTTGAGAGAATGTTCGGTATTATAGATCGAACTGACTTTTACAGTGCTCAAGAAATTATCCTATCTTTTATGCATATGGAAGATCTTATTAAAGGTCCTGTTGTAACTGTATTTAAAGAAGGTAATAATTTTTATTATCGAGGTTCCTGGAGAAGCGAGAGAATTCTGCTAAATTTCATAAAAGAGATTTGTGAAACTTTAAACCTGTATGGGGATAGTGAAATTCTAAGGTTTCTACTATTGGAAAGCGATGATAATGAGATTTATGAATGGGCGAAAGAAATGAAAATTGAAGATTCTGAAATAAAAAGCAAAAGATCTTTTACTGTTAAGCAAGTTTTAGCTGATAATGAAACTACTTTACAGATTAATTCTTCTGAAGTAATAGAAAAAGATACTTCTGCTACAGTTGAGGAAGAGTATGATGAAAGTAATGATAATGATGGTAATTTTCAATATAAATCTCCCTTTACGCCTTTTACAGAATTTGGAAATTTTGATATAAATAAAATCACCACATCTATAAGATCTTTTAGCGCTGAGGATTTTATAAAAAATGAAAGTTATGTTGCAGTAGAAGACAAACAGTTTAGAAGTGATGTAGGTTTTTTTTGTGAAGGATTGATTAATAAATTACTTAACGAAGAAGAAAATAATTATACAGAAATTAAATGGGAAAATGAAAATGAGGAAAGCGGTAAGCCTTATGATTTTTCGTTAATAGAAAATGGTGTTAAAAAATTCATTGATGTTAAAGGGACTCCTTCATCAGATAAGAATGTGGTATTTCTATCAGTGAATGAATGGAAGTTCATGCTGGAACACGGAAGCAATTATTACATTTATAGAGTTTTTGATGCTAATAAAGAAAATCCAAGGATCGAAATAATAAATAATCCAGCAGATTTATTGAGAGAAGGAAAGATATTACCAACAGAAACTTCCCTGATTATTTAATATAAAAAAGAAATCTGTAGATTATGAAAAAGAATGCATTGGCGGTTCTAATTTTAGGTGCTTTACTCGTAGTGTTTTTGCCATACTTAATGACAAGAAAAGTTTGTTTAATTGATTTTTCAGAAACAGGTAATATTGGAGATACAATTGGAGGAATCACCTCTCCAATTGTTGGATTTGTAGGAGCCATATTAGTATATTATGCTTTACTCGAACAAATAAAAGCTAATAAAATTATACAGGATCAATTGAATGAGCAAAAGTTGGATGAGAATCAAAAAAAAATAGTTAATTATTTAAATGGAAAACTTGATGTTATCAGAACAGATATTAACGACTATGAATTTATTGAAGTAGGATCTATAACAAGGAGCGAAAAGATATATTTAGGGGGAGATGGATTATGTAAATTTCTCGAGTTATATAAAAAAGAAAAAACTGAAAATGAAGAAGAATTATTGGAGGATGTATATCATCTGGAAAAATTTAGATTACTGCTTGAATACATAAACGATTTTGTCAGCGACGTAGTTGCAGATAATGTTAATGCAGATGATAAAAAATATTTGCTTCAAAGCATCAAATATCATTATAAATCAAAGATTAAAATACATCTAGATTATTATGATGACTATGATGAAAGACCTGGTATTCTTTATAGTATTTCAAAATCAATAGATACTAAATTGAATTTGTAAGATGATAAATCTATATTTGCTTTTAGAAAAGCAACTTTTTAAAAAATGAAAAAAATATTAGATAAATGGTATTTAAGTATTTTTATAATCCCCATAATTCTCAACTATTTAACTTCTTATTTTTCACTTCCGGATATTTTTAAGAATTGGCAATATTCAATCATAATCTCGTTAGTTTTACTTGTTTTTATTCTATTATATGAATTAAAAAATCTTAAAAAACAATTAAATGTTTTTGTTCCTAAAAAAAGCGATAAAAAAATAATTCAGAAATTATTAAGAGAATTAGACTTAGATAGTTTTCATGAAGATATTTATGAACAGAATTCTTGGTATGGATATAAAAAAGATGCAATCAGTAAAAGCATAAGCTTTATTTATAAAGCTCGACTAATAAAAAATAGAGTAACGGATATCAAACTTCAGGTTTTGATAAATAATTTCACAGACAAATTAAATGAATTTCATGAATACAGTTCGATTCATTTATATGGAGGAGATAATTATTTTATTCCTAACAAAGATAATTTAAGCGAAAACCGGAGTTTAGTTGAACAAGAGACCAAAGAAATGAATCGATTAGCAAAAGAAAGTTTTTTTGAACTTGAAAAATTAGTTGAATATTTAAAAAATATTGAATATCTGTGATTAGTTAATGTAAATTAGTAGAATACCTCTACAGTTATATAAAGTTTATGAATCTTCCAAACTCCGAACATCTTCAAATAGATAAATTATCATCGGTATTTTCGAGTACATCTTCTACTTATAAATTTTATTGGTTTCTGGCAATTCTTGAATTAGTTGAGGAAGGAAACACTAAAATTGAAAAACAAAGATTGTTCTCGAGAATGATAAGTAATTCGTGGCATACAGTTAATTATTTTCACGTTTCTTTTGGCAAACAAGATCTTATTCAGGATTCAGTAAAAGCGATTCTAAATATAGAAAACATTACCATAAATGAAAATAGAAATAAAATAAACGCTGTATTAGAAAATACACATAAGATTGAAACAATAAAAATTCTAAATCATTTTGATAAAAACGTTCCGCATTGGTTTATTTCATCTTGGTTTACAGGCACGCGCAGTGAAATTTATTCCCTTTCTCAAAATTTTGAGCATGGTTGTATTTATCGACTTGGAAAAGATTATATTGAGATCAATCCAGTATGGGTCTCTTATTTACAATTTAACTCTAAAATATTAAAAGATTTTTGTTTCTGGAATTTGTCACTTTTTCTTCAAAAAAGAAATCCAAATGTTCCAGATATTCCAAATAAAATCAGCAAGTCGATAACCAGAAATTCTTTAGTTAAACAAACCAATGAATACTGGAAAATAGTTTTTAATGAATTGGGTGCAGTAGACTGCATTTTTACCAGCAAAAAATTAATTTTTGAAGAAAAAAAGTATGCTTTGGATCATTTTATTCCTCATGCATTTGTATCTCATGATTTAATATGGAACTTAATTCCAATTGACAAAACTTTTAATTCTTCTAAAGGAGATAAACTTCCATCAGTGAAGCAGTATTTTGATAAATTTTATAATCTTCAAAAAACAGCTTATGAAATAGTCAAAACTCATAATTCGAAGAACAAATATTTAGAGGAATATCTAAGTGTTTTTCCTGATTTAGAAGGTAAAAATGGATTTGATTATTTGCTGCTTAAAGAAACTGTCCAACCTTTGATAACAATTGCAAGCAACAACGGTTTCTCCTTCATGAAAGATTTATGATCATCTTTACATATAAAAGAAAGCCTTCCAGAATTTTGAAAGGCCTGCTAAATAAAAAGTAATAATGAATTATTTTTTAGATTCTTCAATAGAAACTTTTCTAAACTCTTTTAAAAGTTTTTCAATTTCTAGTGTAGATTTACGTGCTCTTGCTCCGGCTGCTTTAACACCTTTTTCAATAAGTGATTCTGATTCTGTTTTAAAAGTTTCGATTTCTGCATTAATTTTTGCTACTAAATCTTTCATGTTTTGATATTATTAAAGTTGAGCAGGCAAAAATAAAAGTTTAGTTTGAGAATACAAGTAATTCTCAATAGGTTTTAGCGGTCAATTAAAAATGTAAATTTGGATTAAGCAGTTTTTATTGTTTGTTATGTATACTGTAAATAAGTAAGAATTGATTAACTTTGCGTCATATTATAATATTGTCTAAAATCAATAGAATAAGTTGCTTTAAAAAGGTAAATAAAAATGTGGCAGAATCGTGGCAAGCGGTTTTTGAAATCATTGAAAACATAGAATTGGTGCGGGTTTAGAGCCTTAGGTTCGAATCCTTCTGCGTTCACAGCAGACCCACTCAATTCGAGTGGGTTTTTTGTTTTCTATATTTAGCTGTTTTTAAAAACGATCAAAAAAATGTGGCAAAACCGTGGCAAAACGGTATTTGAAATTAATGAAAACATAGTATAGATGCGGGTTGCGGGCTATAGTTGCAATCCTTCTGGGATCACAACAAAAGCTACTCAATCGAGTAGCTTTTTTGTTTTATACCCTTTTTAAAACATGAAATTTTCTGTTTTTTTAATGTTATGATTTTAGTTATTGTAATTTGATATAACTACCAATTATTAGTTTAGGGTAAATACATCTCTACATATTCCTCTCATTTTGAAAAGCTAATCATCTCATTTTGATAATTTTCTGATAAAAACAGCTTGTGCTTATTTTGTACCCCGCTTATAATCAATGATTTGATGGTTTTTGATTTGTTTTGGCATGTGATTTGTTTTTAGAGTAAAACAAAGACAGTCATTTTGTAAAATCAATAAGAAAATCAAAAATATGAAAGCAAATAAAACAAGAAGAAAAGAGCTTGCCAAATTATACATATCAAATAAATCTATGAAAAAGAAAGATAGGATTATAAACATAATGGTGTTTAGTATAGTTTCCTTTATTGCTATTTTGCTAATCTCTCAAATAGCGTAAAACTGTAAAGAAAATTGATGAAAATTTATCAAAACGATTATGAAAATTATAAGCCCAATAATTGATCCTAAAATAAATCTAACGAATAAGAAAAGTTTCTTTTCTACTGCATTTTGTAATAATGAATCTGCTTTATCTGCTGAAGGAAATGAAAATTCAGTTGAATTTACTGTTGAAAAAGCAAGATCGGTTCATACCTTTTGGATCAGACAGATTTGCGAGGTAACGCTATCATCGTCTATAGAGCGTGGCACGGGTATATCAGGACGCTCTCCAGAACTTTTGGAAACAAAAATAAAAAAAGGAGAAGCCGTGATAGCATTTGCTTCAGATGGTCGATGGGCTGGTTTTTCGTTTATTTCTTCTTGGGAAAATGATAGATATGTTTCTAATTCGGGATTAATTGTAGCGCCTGAATTTAGACATACTGGACTTGCTAAAAGAATTAAAGAGAAAATTTTTGAGTTGAGCCGTGAAATGTATCCCAACGCTCGCATTTTTAGTTTAACCTCAGGGCGAGCCGTAATGAAAATGAACCATGAACTCGGTTTTGAGCCCGTTACCTTTTCTGATCTGACTTCGGATGAGATTTTCTGGGAGAGTTGTAAAACATGTGTAAACTGCCCGATATTAATGAGTAAAGAAAGAAAAAACTGTTTATGTACTGCTATGCTTTATGATCCGAAAAAATAGATAGAAATGATATATCTGTAAAATTTAAATAAATACAAGATTTTTGTTCAGCATAGAATAAATTTATAGATAAAAAAAAGAAAGTTTTTGATTACATATTGATTGATTTAGTAGCTTTGTATAAAGCACCCAAAAACTTTTTGATTATGCCAGTAATTGAACAATCAGAATATAATTTTCCTTCTATTATTCATAGAAACAGGCATGTTTCTACTATTTATGCTGCTTTGATTAAAAAGTTTGACGTTCCAGGATACACAAGAGAAAAATTGGAGTTGACGGATGGAGATTTTATCAATATCGACTTTATATTAAACGATCCTAAAAAAGCAGTTATTTTATGCCATGGTCTAGAAGGCGATTCAAGAAGAACTTACAATAATAGTTGTGCTGCTTATTTTCAACAGAAAGGATTCTCAGTTTTTGCTTGGAATAATCGTACCTGCGGAGGAGAAATGAATCGTTTGCCAAGACTTTATCACCATGGCGCAGTCGATGATCTGGATGCAGTTGTTCAGTTTGTGCTGCAAAAAGGATTTGAGGATGTTTATATGATTGGATATTCAATGGGAGGTGTGCAACTTTTGAATTACTTTGGATGGACTAAAATTGATAAGCGAATAAAAGGCGGTGTTTCGATTTCAGTTCCAACTCACATTGCGACAAGCGCCGAGGTGCTCAAACAAGGCTTTAATAGGGTTTATTTAAAGAATTTTACAATTGATATTAAAAGAAAACTTAAACATAAAGCAACACAATTCCCTGATTTTATAAATAGCGATCAGATCGATAATATTACTTCTTTTGACGAAGTTGATCATTATTTTACAGCGCCATTGCATGGTTTTGCGAGCCGAGATGATTATTATCAGCGTGTTTCTCCTGAATTTTCACTTAAAGATATTACGACTCCGGTTTTAATTATCAATTCTCTTGATGATCCGTTTTTAGGAGAAAGATGTTACCCACGGGCAATTGCTAAAGAAAGCGAATATGTTTATCTGGAAACACCAAAATATGGAGGACACTGTGCTTTTCCGTTGCGAAATTCAACTTATTCTTATGCAGAAAAAAGAGCTTACAAGTTTTTTAAAACCTGCAAAAATTCTTCATTGGATTAACTCAAATTTAGTAGATTTTCGGTTCATCATTTTAAATAAATTTCCCAGACTTTATTAGAATAGAAAGGTATATTTGCATCGCGAAATCATTTCTTTATTTTCTTTGATGAAAATGTTCTAATTACCTGATAATGGCCCAAAATAAAAAATCTATTTATACCCTTCAATTTATTTTGCTTTGTATGAGTTCGCTTTTGTTCTCGTCAAGTTTTAATATGATTATACCGGAACTTCCTAGTTATTTAAGCAGTTTAGGTGGAGCAGAGTATAAAGGTTTTATTATTTCATTATTTACACTTACAGCTGGAATTTCACGTCCTTTTAGTGGAAAACTTACAGATAAATGGGGGAGAGTTCCAGTAATGGCAGTTGGATCAACCGTTTGCGTTATCTGTGGATTTTTATATCCAATATTAAGTTCGGTTTCGGGATTTTTGTTTTTGCGATTAGTACATGGTTTCTCAACAGGATTTAAACCTACGGCAACATCAGCCTATGTGGCGGATATTATTCCTCAGGAGCGATGGGGAGAAGCCTTGGGTTTGCACGGTTTATGTTTTAGTATTGGTGGCGCTTTAGGACCTGCAATTGGCGGAATGGTTGTAAATGCGTTTGGTATTGAGGTTATGTTTTACAGTTCTTCTTTTCTTGCTTTTTTATCCATTGTTATTGTGATGAATATGAAAGAAACTTTGGCGGTAAAAGAAAAGCTTCATAAATCTATGTTCTATCTTAGTCGAAAGGATATTATTGATAGAGGAGCACTTCCTGCAGGAGTTATTACATTTTTTTCTTATACTGCATATGGTTTGATTTTGACATTGATTCCAGATTGGAGCCAACATTTGGGAGCGCAAAACAAAGGCGTATTCTTTACTGCTTTTACAATTGCTTCTGTTTTAGTACGTTTTGGTGCTGGAAAAGTTTCTGATCGTTACGGACGTACAAATGTTATTCTGATTGGATTAATTATAACTTCTTTTGCATTATTTGTAATCAGTGAAGGAAAGGAGTTGAATGTCATGCTTGCTGGTGCTGCGCTTTACGGAATGGGAACGGGCATATTATCACCTGCTATAAACGCTTGGACTATAGATTTAAGTCGGCCGGAGCATCGTGGAAAAGCAATTGCAACCATGTATATTTCTATGGAAATTGGAATAGGCTGTGGCGCTTTACTAGGCGGAAGCTATTATAACGATCACATAATGCGAATACCTTTAATTATGAAAATTGATATTTTGGTATTATTTATGGGGATTGTGTTTCTTTTATTTTGGAAAAGAAATTACAGCAATAAAAGAAAAAAACAAAACGTACAGTAATACTTCTCAATTTTTAGAAGTTACCCAGAAAATTGAATTTCTCAAGAGTGTTTTATAGGCTTCATTATTAAATAATTCTGGGGAATGTCCCATAAATATGTAAACATTTCGTGAAGCAAAATGATCATTTGTCCACACTACAGGATGATCGCCCATTTTGATTTGTGAATTAGGTACATAAGTAGATTCATCTACAGAAGCTAAAACATGAACATTCGCACGCGGACTTTTATCATAAATGTACCATTCTTCTTTTTGTATTAAAAAGTTAGATGGAATTCCTTTTAATACAGGATGCAATTTGTCTTCAATTTTTACTTTGGCGTCAGCAAAAGTTGGAATGTAATTCACGAATTTTATTCCTCCCATAAAATCAGAAAACCATTGCCACATTGGGTATCCGTCAAATTCTCCGAGTAAAGTTGCATGATGCAAACCTACCCAGCCACCTTTTCCACTGTTCATGTATTTTTGAAATGCTTGCATCGACTCTTCGCTCCAAGTGTAAGGAGGATAATCGAGTTGTATAAAAACCTTATATTGTTTTAAAAGCGCTTCGTTTATTGTTTGGGTATTTTCAATATAATCAATTGTAAAACTGCTGTCGATTGCCAGCTTGTTCAGCCAAGGTTTCGCGGCTAAAGTAAAAGGCAAATGATGTCCGCCGTTTTCGTACAAAACTAAAGCCTTAAATTTTGATTTTTTGCCCTGTCCGAAGCAATTCTCTTGAAGAAAAAAACTTGTAATCAATAAGATAATTGCTAATATTGAATTTTTCATTTAATCGTAATTATAGTTTCTAATAGAATCCTAATTTTTATTTTCGACCAAAGCTGTAATTGCCTGTAAAAACCAAGCTGAATGCGGAATCCATTGTTCTGTCCAACGCCATTCGTCATTTCCGTCAACATCCATTTTAAAATCTATTCCTGATCCGTCTGGGTTTCCTTCTTTACCAGTAATGCCATTTGAAATTCCGCCTTTCTCTGAACCATGTCCATAATTTGAATACATATACGGAACATTAGTTTCTCCAAATTGATATAAAAAACATACTGAATAAGGATTACAGCCTAAAATCCAAGATAATTGCTGTGAGGAGTATAAATTAAGCGGTTTTTTCTCAGAATCTTTTTTTGAAATTATTTTCCCGCCTTCTATCGCTGCTGTAGCTAATGATGCTAATCTTGCATTTTCACCTTGCCACCACCAGCCGGTTTCATTTTCATGCGGAATAAAAAAGCCGTCTTTTAATTTATTCTCAAACAAAAACGTTTGTCTAGCATAACCAAACGGATTTTCTACATTATTGGTAACAGTCAAATTATATTCTAAAGCTTTTTTTATAACGTTTTTTGCCGCTTTAATTTCATTATTGTCGTTTTCTTTTTTCAAATATCTTGTCAGAGCCACAACTGGTAAGCCTGCGTCTGCGGCATGCCAAAACGGACGGTCAGTTTCATTGGTTCTAAACCAGCCTTTATCGCTCATTTTACTTTCAAGAGTATGCGCCCATTTTCGTGCTTCTTCTTTGTAGAAATTATCATTTGTAGCAATCCATAATTCGCTTGCAGCCATTAGAGCACAGTAATTGTCAATAATATTTTCTTTTCCGTCATCATCATATTTGGCATTGTTTATTAATAAATGTGCATAAGCGCGTTTGGCTCCGTCAAGATATTGTTTAGAAGTAAAATCGCCGTATTTTTTCCATTGCGAAATTCTAGCCAATGATGCAATTGCCATTCCGCCGCCTTCGCGAAAAGCACTCTGATATTCATCTGTAGTTACGCTATTGGCTTTAAGACCAACAATTCTCCTTGCTGATGGATTTTTGTCAAAATAACTGAAAACTATCATATAAAAATAATCTTCATCAGACAGGCAACGCATCAAATAATCAGCGCCCCAAATGGCTTCGGAGTCTAATGAATCTTTTATTTTCCATTGTTCAAGTTTTTCAGGAATTGCTTCAGATGTATTAATAAGCGACCAAGTCACTAATGGAGTTTGCTGTGGCGAAACAAAATTGGCGTAAGCCAAATGCGACATATATTTACTCACATCGCCAGATGCGTCGCACCATCCGCCATGAACATCGACTCTTTTTGTGCTGCCAAATAATAACATGTTTTTGTCGGCTTCAAGTTCTTCCGACGTATTGGCTCTTTGCTTATTATAGTAATGTACAATTGACGAAATGGTTCGCTTTGCCAATATATCTTCTTCAATTGAAAAACTGGCAGATTCATAAATTTGGTCCGCAATCTTGAAAGTAATTTTATAATTTCCAATTTTCTCAAAAGATGAAAAATCGGCTTTATAATAAATTTCCCCAAGATTCCAGTCCTCTACTTTTTGCGCTTTTCCAATTAATCCAGCAAATACTGTTTTATTTGTTTTGCTATCAATAACATCAAAACTTGAATTCGCTTTCAAATCGCCTTTAGCTCCTATTATGGCTATTTTTTGACTTTTAGGATTATAGCCAACTTGATTTACGTAAATATTAGTTCTGCTGAATGCCACAGCAGAAAAAAGAAAAATGATTGCGATGTATTTAAATTTCAGCATAATTAAAAGTTTCTAAAAATGTATTTAATAAGCAAAATACGAAAAGAGAAATTCTATGGCAACTTTATAAATTCAGTAATTTACAATTGAATTAGATTGTGACAAGTAGTGTTTGCTGTGTTTATATAGAAAATTAAATAAAAAATGATGTGTTTTTGTTGTGCTTTTTGGGACTACTTCTGTATTTTTCTATACTTTTTCAATGTTAAGTTTTTCTTACTTTTTTTAAATGCTAATGATTTGTTTTGATGTGTTTTAACTTTTTTTTGTTAAATTTGGTATGACAATTTCTAGCAAAACCAAATAGTATGGAAAAATTAAAACGCCCAGTTTATGTCAAAGCGGGTCATGATGATTTTTTTAAAAAGTTGCGCACAGAAGTGAACGAAACTGTTTTACAAAACTCATCATTGTATCTGTTAAACATTATTAAGTCTGTCGGACTTGTAATTCTTTTCTTTTTGTTTTATACCTGTATTTTACTGTTTGGAAACAGTACTCCGTTGTTATTTCTCTTTTATATTTTGTGCGGTTTTACCATGATCGTACTCTTTATAAATGCCTTTCATGATGCCGCGCACGGAGCACTTTTTAAAAAAGCAAAATACAATGAACGTTTTATGTACATTTTAGAGCTTTTTGGAAGTAATCATTGGCTTTGGACTCGTCGCCACATTAATCTTCATCACGCTTATCCAAATGTTCCAGATTGGGATATTGATATCAAACAGAGCGATATTATTAGGATTTTCCCAAATAGTCCATTACTTAATTGTCATAAATACCAGCACATTTACATGTGGTTTATTTATCCGCTTTATAGTTTGAACTGGATTTACATTCGTGATTTTAAAGATTTCTTTGGCACAAAAAACAACTATGTAAAAAAAGTAGTTGAAAAAATACCTAAAAGAGAAGTTTATAGATTATTTGCAGCAAAAATTATAAACCTGGTTTATTTGCTTTTTATTCCAATGTTTTTGTTAAGTCAGCCTTGGTATATAGTTTTAGGAGGTTGGTTTGCCATGCATTTATGCGGAAGCGCACTTGGGGTTGTCGCTCTAGTTTCTACACATGTTGACGAAGATGCACATTTTCCAGGAACAGATGAAGAAGGAAATTTATCTGCAACTTGGGCAATGCATCAAATGATTGTAACAAAGGATTTTAGCACAAACAGCAAATTAGCTAATTTTTTATACGGAGGTTTTACGCATCATGTAGCGCACCATCTTTTTCCTGGCGTTGCTCATACCTATTATCCATACATCACGCCAATTATAATGCGATATGCCGAAGAATATAATCTTCCATACACTTCTTATCCGTTTTATCACGCCGTGCGTTCACATTTCAGAATGCTAAGGGATAAAGGAATTCAGGAAAATATTTTGATGACAGGGGAGATTTAGTGGTCAGTGTTCAGTTTTTTAGTGCTCAGTCTCATTTAAGCTTAAAGTGCCACCCTGAGCGAAGTCGAAGGGCGCTCCAATTGGAACGTGGGCTTCGACTTCGCTCAGCCTGACAAAACATTAATTTACTCTTCTTATTTAACTAAACACTGAACACTAAAAAACTGAACACTGAACACTAAAAAAAATACTAATTACTCAACTTCCGCATTCCCTTTCTTAATATTCAAATCTCTTAATAAAGAATCTTTCAGTACAATTCTAAAATTATCTTCGGCGTAAACCTTTAGTTTAGATTCGCTGAATTTATAGACATTGATTTTGTTGTTTTTTATATCCAAATACAAATCATAGGAATACGTATTGCAGTCATGTTGTTTGCATCCGCTGGCGTGTAAAATATCGCCTTCTTTTTCAAACGGAGTTTCAGTATTCCAATGTTTTATCATTTCATCATAATCAGTGCCTAAAAGTGTTTTTAATCTTGGAGCGATACTGCTTTGTGATAATAAATGAGTTCCAATGGCACTTTTGCCTACCAGATTTATCAGAGTATCCGTCGGGTTGATTACGGCAGAATCTGCTTTTAGAGCTTCCGTTCTTATTGAAGTAGAGTCGGTTGTGGGAACACTTTTGATGCTTTCTTTTTTGCAGGACATTATAGCTAAACAACTTAATGAAACTATAAATAAATGTTTTGTTCTTTTGTTCATAGTATTTATTTTTGAATTAACTGATTGACTTATAAAGTGTTGTTTAGCTAATTTAATAAAAAAATACTAGATTTTTATTTCAAAAAAGAGAGAAATAGTTTTTTGAAAATTGTAAAATATTAAATATCAGATTCCGTTATTTTTGTTTAATTTCAATTTTTAAATAATAAACTTTATGTCACAATCTTTTAAAATCTTGTTTTTTGCTGGTTTTCTTTTTTGGAATATTTCTTCAAAAGCCCAAAATGAAGTTTACGCTAGTCCAGTAAAACAAGTAATTCCAGATACTTCCTTCGTTAATTTAAAAGATTTCAGTACAGATTTTGTCTATGACATGAAATATGCAACCGAAGATAATTTTTTGAAAGCAAAAGTATATGATTGTGCCGAATGTGTATTGCGAATGAAAACCGTAAAAGCATTAATTGCAGCAAATAATGATTTCAAGAAGAAGGGATTCAGAATAAAACTTTACGATTGTTACAGGCCATTATCGATTCAAAAAAGAATGTGGGAAATTGTATCAAATCCTGAATACGTGGCCGATCCAAAAAAAGGCTCCATCCATAATAGAGGAGGAGCCGTTGATATTTCAATAGTTGATGCTAATGGAAAAGAAGTTGATATGGGAACTCCTTTTGATTTTTTCGGAATAGAAGCCAGTCACAATTATGAAAATCTTTCAAAAAAAATTAAATCAAACCGAAAGTTTTTGAAAAAAATAATGATCAAAAATGGTTTCAATTCTTTTGATTCAGAATGGTGGCATTATAATTTAAAAACAGGTTTGAAAGATAAGGTTTCGAATCAAAACTGGAAATGCGAATAATTATTCAACGCATCGAATGTTCTGAATAAAATAAGTATCAGGATTATACACTTTGCCGTTCATTTCAGATGTTAATTCGCTTTTAACGATATAATCTTCAGTATCAGTCAAATATTTAATTCGCATCATTGTTACAGGCGATTTTTTAAGTTCTTCATAATTATCTTTCATGAACATAAAAATACCAGTATTCACCCTATTTTCAATGCCGCTGTCGCGAATCAGTGTACCGCAGTTTTCTTGATTAATGTGCATTAATGTTACCACTTTTCCGTTCTGAAGCTGTAAAAATACACGTGAGTTTTTGTCAAAACAGTTTGCTTTTATAAAGTCTTTACTCTTTTGAATAAGCTGTAAATTAAGCGTTGGCAGTCCGTCAGTTTGTGCCAGCGAGAAAAAAACATAGCTAGAGTTTCCTCCAAAGTTTTTTTCACTAATAATGTATTCGTTTGTTACCTTATAAGACCCAATCGAGTCGTTTACATTTACACTGTATTCACATGGTTTTTGTGCAAATGCAGTTAAGGTTAATAAAAAAAGAGTTAGTGTAATTAGTTGTTTCATTGCTTAGATTATTTTGGTGCAAATTAAAACTATTTTGTTATCTTTTACATCAGTTGTAAAAAAACAATACAAATTGCCACCATTTTTTATTTTCCATTTTTTTCGGATGTTTTCTACCGTCTCAGGAAAATTACGAGTTGTTATGTTTGCCTGTTGATTTGCAAGCTCCGTTTTTATCTCATTTTTGCTGTACGGAATTATCTTTTCGATTTTAAAAGCGCGACCCGGAAAATCAATTAATTCTTCAGATGTGTATAAATGAGAATGTTTATGAAGCTTATTTATTTTGAAAAAAGTACTTACTTCATCAAATCCACCTGATTTCATAATAGCCGAATTAGGCTCGTAAAGGTATTTTTGAGGTAAATGATAAGATGGAAATTCATTTTCATTGCCCAAAACAAATTCAAATGTTTCCGTTTTTTCTTTTAAGATATTGGCAGTTTTAATGTTGATGTTGCCGAGATAGTTGTTGTGAATTTCAAAAAGCAGTTCTTTCACTTCATTTTCTAAAGCAATAATATGAATGTTTTTAACGAATTTCAATTCAGATAAACCTGCGGAAATGTCCAGCAAAGGTGCTGTTTTAATTAAAATAGAATCGCTTTTTTCAAAGTAAAAATCTAAAGATTCTGGAACATTTGGCAAGCAATCTTTCAGCATAAAAACCTTGCCTTTTGCATCATTTCTTCGAGAAGGATCAATATAAATCCAATCCCATTTTTGATTTGATTCTTTTAAAATATCTCCCGAATCACCCGCGTGACAAGTCAGATTTTTTACTTTTAACTGTTCAATATTATGTTTTACAATTGCTGATAATTCTGCATTGATTTCACAATGTGTTACAGCTTTAAATTTTTGTGAAAAATAAAAATCATCCACGCCAAAACCTCCTGTAAGATCAATTAGAGTTTCTCCTGAAATTAAAGAAGCTTTATAAGCAGCCGTTTTTTCGGAAGAAGTTTGTTCAACCGAAATTTTGCTCGGATAAATAATGTTTTCCGTTTTAAACCAAGTTGGCAGTTTGTCTTTAGCTTTTGTTTTGGCTTCAATCTGATTTAAAATCGAAATCCAGTCTACTTCTGGAAAAGGATTTTTTTGAAGAGCCAGTTTTGCAATCGAAACACCAATATTTTTAGATATGAAATCTTGAATGTCTTGGTGCAAAATAATAGTATTCAAAGCTAAATTCTTTCGGTTAATACGGAGACGATTTTATTGTCAGGGAAAAATTCTTTTAAAATGACCTTGAGCATAGTATAAACCGGAATTGCTATAATCATTCCAACAATTCCAAATGTAATACCGCTGATTAAAGTAATCAAAAAGATTTCTAATGGGTGCGAATTTACGCTTTTTGATGAAATTATAGGCTGGCTGATATTATTATCGATAGCTTGAACCAATAAAAATCCAATTACGACATAAATAGTTGTAGGCAGAATTTCTGATTGAAAATCTTTTCCAATTAAACTGATCATCGTTAATAATGCAGCCAAAATAGTTCCAATGATTGGACCGATATACGGAATAACATTTAAGATGGCGCATAAAAAAGCAATTACAAAGGCATTTTTATTTCCAAAAATAACCAGAACAATGATATATAAAATGAAAACTACTGTTAGTTGTAAAAGCAAACCAATAAAATAGCGAGTCAGTAGATGATTTATTTTAGTTATTGAATTTAAGATTTTGTCTTCATTTGTATCAGGAAGAATTTTTCTGGCTTGGCTTTTAAAAGTTTCTTGGTCTTTAATGAAAAAGAAAGTGATAAAGAACACCGAAACTAATCCCATTCCCATATCGGCCATAAAACTCATAATCGAGTTTATAAAGCTTGTGAAATAGTTAAAATCTAAAGCCGATGTTATTTTGGAATCATTCAGCATTTTGCTCAAATCAACATGCTGAATATTGAAATACGTCTCTAGACTTTTTTCCGTTTCAACAAATTGTGCTTGTAAATGATTGGTGTCTAAAAGCGCTAAATTATTTGCTTGCGAAATAATTAGAGGAACAAATAAAAGAATAAAACCAACCATCAACAATATAAAAAGGATTATTGTTGTGGTCGCCGCCAATGAATTGCCAAACTTCAATTTATTTTTTAAAAACTGGACTAACGGATTTGCTATTAAGCACAGAATTAGTGAAATACAGAGGTAAACAATTACAGTTTGTATTTCATATAAAAAGTACAATACCGCACTAATGACAAGTATAGTTGCTAATGCTCTTAAAATTCCGTTAGAAATGATTTTTGATGTTATCATATTTAGGTTTTAGACCATAAATATAGGAAAAAGCTTTTAAAATTTTAGGGCAAAAAAAAAGCGAGATCGTTAAATCTCGCTTTTAAAACATTGACTTGGTTTTATAATGTTTTTTATTGAGCAAATGCTGCTCTTGGTCCGCCAGTTGCGAATATTGCAGTCATTCTGCTTTTTTGACCTGTAGAGAACATATACATTGCGTTATCATCAACATAATCCATATAGTTCATTGTCATTTCAACCGGAGTTCCTGAACAAGTACTGTAGTGAGGATATGCAGGTACGCCATAATTTGCAGTGTTGTGCGTTGGAGTATCAGATACTAAGTCGCTTCCGCAAGTTGCATCTCCCCAAATGTGGCGTAAATTCATCCAGTGTCCTACTTCGTGAGTAGCCGTTCTTCCTAAGTTAAAAGGAGCATTTGCAGCACCTGATAAACCGAAGTAACGTGAATCAATTACAACTCCATCAGTTGATGATGCTCCGCCAGGAAATTGCGCATAACCTAAAATGCCACCACCAATAGCACAAGACCAAAGGTTAAGTTTTGTTGTAGGAGATGTTGGAGCAATCCCGCCTTGTGCAGTTTTTTTCATGGCATCATTTGTACCCCAAGATGTTTTGGTTGTCGATTTACGAATAACCTGATCTAATACAAATGTAATTCCGATGTTTGCTTTTACTCCTGCAAACAGAGCAGGAACGCTGTTGTAATCAGAGTTTAAAGCATTGAAATCTTTGTTTAGCACATCAATTTGAGTTTGGATCTGTGCATTTGAAATGTTTTGTGCAGTTGTTTTGTACAACACGTTAACGACAACTGGAATTTCGATTTTGCCATTTACTAAACGGCCAGAAAATCCTTTAAGCAATTGTTCATTCGTGAATGCTTCAATTTCGTTCATTCTAATGGCCTGCATCGGATCTGCTTTTAATTGTGCTTCCAATACATCCTGTGACGCACAAGAACGTCGTGCGGCAGCACTAGCATCTGAACCAGCTGCTTCATTTTGGTCATTTTGACAAGAAAACAGCATTAACGCTGCAACTGCGGTAATAAAAATCTTTTTCATAATAATTTGGGTTTTTGTTATAAAAAATTAAATTTGGTTAACTATAACGCAATTTTATAACAAAAAAATATTGTAGAAAAATATTACAAAGATTATTTTGTGAGAAATTTTGCAAAGCCTTACAGATACTGATTCCTACAAAAAATAAATAAAAAATATTAGCAAGTATTTTCTTTCTTTCATGTTTTTAAGGTGTATTTCGTCTTGATTTTCTGTTGTTTATCGAAAAAATTAAACAAATCAAATCGGCAAATAAACGATAGGATGCTTCAAAAAGAATTTTTTACAAAGAAGTAATCTCATAAAGTGCAATACTGGCAGCTTGTACAACATTCATACTGGAATTTTTTCCGAACATATTTATGTGCACAATTTGATGTGAAATTTTTAAAAGTTCATCAGAAATTCCGTTAATTTCATTTCCAATAATTAATGCAATTTTTTGATTATCAGGGATGATAACTTCTTTGAGCGGTTTGCTGTTGCTTGTAATTTCAAGAGAAATAATTTCGAAATTGTTTTCAAGAAGATGCGTTATCAAATCTGAAGTTTCTTCGATAACTGCATGAGGGACATGCAAATGAGTACTTCGTGAAGTTTTGTTTATTTTTCTTGGCGTCAGTGGAATATCTTTTCCTAAAAAAATGATGTTTTCAACTCCAAAAGCTTCACTAATTCTAAAAAGTGAACCAATATTCTGTTGAAAGTAAATATGATCACAGACTAAAGTTATCGGAAACGTTTTTCTTTCAAATAGATTTTCTTCGTGAGTGAGTTGCATTTTTTTTTTTAGTGAAAAGTAATTAGTAAATAGTAAATAGTAGTGAGTCAGAATCTATATAATTTTTCTTTTTTAATTTGATGAAATACTAGTTGCTAATCACTTGTAACTAGTCACTAATTAGTAAATATATAATTGATGATGTTGGCTCCCATTTTTAAGGCTTTGTCCCTAACATTTACTGGATCATTATGCACTTCAGGATCTTCCCAGCCATCGCCTAAATCACATTCGTAAGTGTAAAGCAAAACCAATTTGTTTTCGACAAAAATGCCAAAAGCCTGCGGACGAGTCCCATCGTGCTCATGAATTTTAGGCAATCCGTTTGGAAAAGGAAAAGGTTTTTGAAAAATAGGATGATTTGCAGGAAGTTCAATTAAATCATTATTTGGAAATATTTTTTTGATTTCTTTTCGAATATACTGATCCATTCCATAATTATCATCGATGTGCAGAAAACCACCAGAGTTGAGATAATTTCTCAGATTGGTGATGTCAGAATCGCTGAAAACTACATTTCCGTGCCCTGTCATATGTACAAAAGGATATGATAGCAAATCTGGATTGCTTGGCTCAACCGTTGATGGTTTTGCTTTTATTCTTGTATTAATATTTGAATTGCAAAAACGAATAAGATTTGGCAAAGAAGTTGGATTTGCATACCAATCACCGCCACCGCTGTATTTAAGCAAAGCGATTTCTTGTGAAAATGAAGGGATTGAAATCAATAAAAACAACAAGAATATTTTTTTCATACAATTTTATATGTTTTTGTCATTTCGACGAAGGAGAAATCACACTAGAAATTCCTCATAGTTTATCGCCAATAGTTGTCGAGCTACTTGTGAGATCCTTCGTTCCTCAGGATGACAAACTTTACGATTAATTATTCATTAAAAAATACAACACTATGGCAAGCCACAACTGCTGCAGTTTCTGTACGTAAACGCGTATTTCCTAAAGTAACTGGTTGGAAATTATTTTCGATTGCCAATGCAATTTCTTTTTCAGAGAAATCACCTTCTGGGCCAATCAATAAAGTTACATTTTCATTTGGTTGTAAAGCTTCTTTAAGTGATTTTTTGTTGGTTTCTTCACAATGGGCAATGAATTGCAAACCTGTATTTTTTTGCTTAATGAATTCTTTAAACGAAATAGCTGGATTTAACTTTGGAAGAAACGTTTCATTTGATTGCTTCATTGCCGAAAGAATGATTTTTTCAAATCGCTCTGCATTTATGGCTTTTCTTTCCGATCGATCGCAAAAGATTGGTGTAATTTCCTGAATTCCAATTTCTGTTGCTTTTTCTAAAAACCATTCAAAACGGTCATTCATTTTAGTTGGCGCAACGGCCAAATGTAAACGAAATTTTGGTTCCTCGGATTTTTGGATTGACAAAACATCAACAATACATTTATTGTCTGAAGCCAGCGTAATTTCGGTTTCAAATAATAATCCTTGACCATTTGTAACATGCAGAATATCTGCATCTTTTTTGCGTAAAACTTTTATTATATGACGGCTTTCTTCTTTGTCAAAATGAAAAGTTTCGGTAGTTTCGTCAATATCAGGATTGTAAAATAATTGCATAATTAAAATTGAATTCGTGCTTTCGAAACTACAGATGCATCTTCAAAACGTTTTGATAAATATTTTTGATAACCAACAATTCCAATCATTGCTGCGTTGTCTGTTGTATATTCGAATTTTGGTATAAAAGTTTTCCAGCCATATTTGCCTTCTGCTTCTTTTAATGTAGTTCTGATTCCTGAATTTGCCGAAACACCGCCACCAATAGCAATTTGCTTGATTCCAGTTTCTTTTACGGCTAATTTCAGCTTATCCATTAAAATTTCGATAATCGTATGTTGGATAGAAGCGCAAATATCAGTCAAATTTTCTTCGATGAAATTTGGGTTTTCTAATTTGTTTTTTTGAATAAAATATAAAATTGCCGTTTTTAATCCGGAGAAACTAAAGTCTAATCCGGGAACTTTTGGTTTGGTGAATTGAAACGCTTTCGGATTTCCTTCTTTCGCGTATTTATCAATCAAAGGCCCGCCTGGATAAGGAAGTCCAAGAATTTTGGCACTTTTATCAAAAGCTTCTCCAACGGCGTCATCAGTAGTTTCGCCAATGATTTCCATGTCAAAAAAGCTATTTACTTTTACAATCTGTGTATGTCCGCCACTAATTGTTAAAGCTAAAAAAGGAAATTCAGGTTTGTCAAATCCTTCTTCGTCTATAAAATGCGCTAAAATATGGGCATGCATGTGATTTACAGCAATAAGCGGAATTTTTAGCGCCAATGATAATGATTTGCTGAAAGAACCTCCAACAAGCAAAGAACCCATTAAGCCCGGTCCTTGCGTAAAAGCAATGGCGCTTAGCTGTTCTTTTTGTATATTTGCTTTACGAAGCGCAGCATCAATTACCGGAACGATATTTTGCTGATGCGCTCTTGAAGCCAGTTCAGGAACTACACCGCCATATTGGTTGTGAATTAACTGGTTGGCAACAACATTTGAGAGTACTTTGTCGTTATGTAAAACTGCAGCAGCAGTATCATCGCAGGAACTTTCAATGGCAAGTATAAAAACCTCTGAATTTTGCATATAAAGGCACAAATTTTGAATTATATTTGACGAATCAAATTTTTAATTTTCTTCAATTATAAGAAGAAGCCAAAATTAAAGAATTTTTATCAAAAACAGCCGTTCTTTGTCTGTGCAAAATAAATTTAAAAGAAAACTAAAATTAAAGCAGCTATCAAAAAAGTAAAGAAAATAGTATCTAGAACTCTAATTGGGTTAATCTTACTTTTGTTGGCTATTGCTATCATACTGTCTTTGCCTGTCGTACAAACAAAAATTGCCAGATATGCGACAGATTCCTTACGAGAAGATTTTAATGCCAATATCACGGTAGGAAAAGTGGCAATCAATATTTTTGGTGGAGTAAAACTAAAGGATGTATTGATTTTAGACCATCATAAAAAAGTTATGATTGCTTCTGAAATTATTACAACTGATATTTTAAGTTTTAAAAGATTGATGGATGGTGATTTGATTTTTGGTGATCTGCGTTTGACGGGTTTGATTTTTAATTTAAAAACCTACAAAAACGAAGACGAGAACAATATCAACAAGTTTGTGAAATTGTTTGAAACTGGAAAACCTTCAAAATCTAAAAAGCATTTTTTGCTCACAGCGAAAAATGCATACATTTCAAAAGGTTTTTTCTCTGTTATTGATGAAAATAAAAACACTCCAAAATTCCTTGAATTTACAAAATTAAACGCTTACATAAGCGATTTTAAGCTTTATGGCCCTGATGTAAATACAAACATTCACAGGTTTTCATTTCAAGATCACCGTGGCTTGTATGTTTCTAATTTTGCTGGAAAATTCAGTTATACCAAAAAACAGATTAAAGTCGAAAATTTGGCTATAAAAACCAAAAGATCTTCGATTTATGGTTACGCTATTTTGAATTATAAAGTAGAGGATTTTCTGCATTTTACAGATAAAGTTAAGTTTGATGTGGCGATTGATTCGGCTTCAATTGCTTCAAATGATATTCGTTTTTTTTATGATGGTTTAGGTAAAAATCAGCATTTTAAAATTAAGACAAAACTGAACGGACCTTTGAATAATTTGAATCTTCGCGGATTGAGATTGTCAGACACAAATGGTTCAAGAATTGTTGGAAATATCAATTTTAAAAATCTTTTGGGTGATAAAATGCAAAAGTTTTCAATGGATGGAAAATTCGATAAACTCATTTCCAGCTATGATAATCTTGTGGTTTTGTTGCCAAATGTATTAGGAAAAAAACTTCCGAAAGAACTTCAAAAGATTGGCAAATTTAATATTGCTGGAAAAGCAAAAGTCTCGACAACTGATCTGGAAGCCAAATTCAAAATGACTACCGATTTAGGAAACGGTGAAGCAGATATTCATATGAACAACATGGATTTCATTGATAAAGCTTCTTATTCGGGTAATATTATTTTGGACAATTTTAATATTGGAGCTTTGTTAGGGCGAAAGGATATTGGTCTTACTACTTTAAATGTAGATGTGGACGGTGTTGGTTTTACTGAGAAATATTTGAATACCATTATAAAAGGTGATATTATAAAATTAGATTACAATAAATACACCTATAATAATATTACTGTAAATGGTAATTTTAAATTGCCTTATTATAAAGGAGAAGTTTCTGTAAACGACCCAAATTTAAGTTTGACTTTTGATGGTTTAGTTGATTTAAGCAAACGTGAAAATAAATATGATTTTCACATTAACGTCGAAAATGCTGATTTACGAAAACTAAAATTTGTGTCAGATTCTATTTCTCATTTTAATGGAGATGCAGTTGTTGAAGTTTCTGGAAACTCGATCGAAAATCTTCAGGGAAATATCTATATAAAAGATGCAGTATATAAAAATCCAAAAAATACGTACGCTTTTGACGATATTACAATCAACTCCAATTTTGATGCAGACAGACTTCGCACCATTACGGTTAGTTCTTCGGATGTTGTAAGCGGAAAAATTGTGGGTAAATTCCGTTTTGATCAGTTGGATAAGCTGGTGATGAATTCCGTTGGAAGTTTGTATACCAATTATAAGCCGTATAAAGTTAGAAAAGGGCAATTTCTACGTTTCAATTTTCATGTTTACGATAAAGTTGTCGAAATGCTTTATCCAGAAATTAATGTTGATTCATCGACAGTTGTTAGAGGTAAAATAGATGCGGATCTTCAGGAATTTAAATTCAGATTTAAATCGAAAAAAATAACGGCTGATAAAAACACTTTTGATAATATCCGAATCAATATTGATAATAAAAACACGCTTTACAATGCATTTGTGGAGCTGGACAGTATTAAAACGCCGTATTATAAAATTCGTGATTTTAACTTGATCAATGTAACATCAAAAGATACATTATTTGTTCGTTCTGAGTTTAAAGGCGGTGATAAAGGTCAGGATTATTTTAATCTCGATTTATTCCATACCATCGATAAAAACAAAAACAACATTGTAGGAATTAAAAAATCTGAAATGAAGTTCAAAGACTATATATGGTATTTGAATGAAGATGCAGAGAAAGATAATCAGATTATTATTGATCAGTATTTTAAAAATTTCACTTTTGATAATATTGTGTTATCGCATGAAAACCAAAAGATTGATTTGAATGGAGCAATCAAAGGGAAAGATTATAAAGATCTCGTCTTGAATTTTGAAGATGTTGATATTAATAAAATTACACCATTAAACTCCAAATTTGTCTTTAACGGAAATTTGAACGGAAGTGTAAATTATAAGCAGAATAAGGATGTTTATCAGCCCACGGCTTCAATTAAAATTGATCATCTTAATTTGAATAAAACAGAATTAGGGACATTGAATTTTGATATTGCGGGAGACCAAAACTTTAAAAAATTCACGATAAATTCCAATATTCAAAATGGTTTTACCGAATCGTTTAAAGCAAATGGAACTTTTGCGATTGAAAATAAAGAGACATTTTTAGACTTAAACTTAAAACTTGAAGGATTTAATCTGGCTACTTTAGGAACCGTTGGTGGAGATGTTATTTCAAATGTACGTGGCTCGGTTTCTGGAAATGCAGCTGTTGTCGGGAATTTGAAAAAACCTGAAATCAATGGACGATTGTATGTTGAAAAAGCTGGAATGACAATCCCTTACCTTAATACCGATTATGAATTAAGCGACCGAACTGTAATCGATTTGACAGATGAGAAGTTTTTGTTTAGAAATAATCAGCTGACAGATACGAAATACAAAACAAAAGGACTTTTAAACGGAACAATTGAGCATCATAATTTTGGTGACTGGAAACTGGATTTAACAATTACTTCAAAAAGATTGTTGGCGCTTGATACAAAAGATAGTGAAGATGCAGCGTATTTTGGAACAGCATTTATAAACGGGACAGCAAGTATTAAAGGCCCAACAGATGGTTTGTTTATTAAAGTTGCGGCCAAATCCGAAAAAGGTACAGAAGTTAAGATTCCGATAAGCAATGCACAAAGTGTTGCCGAAAGCAGTTGGATTCATTTTGTAACGCCAAAAGAGAAATATAATCTAGCTAACGGAATTGTTGAAAAAACAAGAAATTATAACGGACTTGAATTAGAGTTTGATTTTGATATTACCCCAGATGCAGAAGTTGAAGTAATCTTAGACAGGAATTCTGGACATGGTATGAAAGGAAAGGGTTATGGGTCGTTGTTGTTTAAAATTAATACGCTAGGCAAGTTTAATATGTGGGGAGATTTCCAGGCATATGAGGGAACCTATAATTTTAAATATGGTGGTTTGATTGATAAAAAATTCGCTGTAAAAAAAGGAGGATCAATTATTTGGGAAGGAAACCCTATGAAAGCGCAGCTAAATTTAGAAGCGGTTTATAGAACATCTGCAAATCCTGCCGTATTGTTAGAGAATTCTTCTTTCAATAAAAAAGTGCCAGTTGAAGTTGTAATTGGTTTAAGAGGAGATTTAACAAGTCCAGATCCTAATTTTGATATTCAGTTTCCGTCTGTGAGTAGTGTTTTAAAATCGGAGATACAATATAAATTAGATGATAAAGATGTTCGTCAAACTCAGGCTTTGTATTTGCTTTCGACAGGTTCATTTATGAGTCCAGATGGATTTAATCAAAGTGACTTGTCAGGAACATTTGCTGAAACTGCAGCAAGTTTGTTGGGCGGGATAATTAAATCTGACAGTGATAAATTTAATATCGATTTGAATTTTATTTCGGCAGATAAACGAATTGGGCAAGAAGCAGATGGTCAGTTTGTGGCTAATATTTCATCGCAGATTAATGAAAAAATTTCTATCAACGGAAAAGTTGGTGTTCCCGTAGGAGGAGTAAATGAATCTGCTATTGTTGGGGATATTGAAATCCTGTACAGAGTTAATGAAGATGGTTCAATGAATCTTCGACTTTTTAATAAAGAAAACGACATTAATTATATAGGACAAGGAATTGGTTATACACAAGGTGTCGGTATTTCATATGAAGTTGATTTTGATACTTTCAGTGAGTTGGTAAACAAGCTTTTTAAAAGCCATAAACTAGAGCGTACCATAAAAGGTTCAAGTGATGATGTTCAGGATTCTTATTTAAATCCGGATTATATCAATTTTACTACGAAAAAAGACTCTGACAAGAACAAAAAGAAATCGGATAAAAAAGAAGAGGAGAAAAAACCGCAACCTCAAAACAACAATCAGGGCTTAATTCCTGATAATGACGACTTTTAAGATTTTGTTAAAAAAAATCAAATTATAAACCATTATTCTCATAATGGTTTTTTTTATGCTAATTTTAAAGGTTTAAACACTTTTTTGAAAATGAAGTGTACTTCGCAATTTTGTAACACTTCATTTATGTATTGTTAATTTTAAGGATTTAATTAAAATATGTGCCTTTTATTATTTTAAATGAATTTTTTGGTATCAAAAAACTTATTAACGAAAACGTTTGAATTTAACATATTTTATTAAATTATGATAAACATAGCCGGAAAAGTGGTGAATGTTTGCTAATTTTACAACTTAATACTTAAATAATGCCAAAAACAATAAAAAAAGTTGGTGTTCTAACCTCAGGAGGAGACTCGCCAGGAATGAATGCTGCAATACGATCAGTTGTTCGAACATGTGCTTTTCATAATATAGAATGCATAGGAATTTATAGAGGGTATCAAGGAATGATCGAAGGAGATTTCAAAGAAATGGGCCCTCGAAGCGTTAATAATATAGTAAACAAAGGAGGAACGATCTTAAAATCGGCTCGTTCAGTTGAGTTTAGAACGCCAGAAGGTAGAAAAAAAGCTCATGATAACCTTTTAAAAGCTGGAGTTGATGCTCTAGTAGTTATTGGTGGAGATGGAAGCTTTACCGGAGGTTTGATATTTAATTCAGAATATGATTTTCCAGTAATGGGAATTCCAGGTACAATTGATAATGATATTTTTGGTACAAGTCATACTTTAGGATATGATACGGCTTTAAATACTGTGGTAGATTGTATTGATAAAATTAGAGATACAGCAAGTTCACATAATCGTCTGTTTTTTGTAGAGGTTATGGGTAGAGATGCTGGTCATATTGCTCTTAATGCCGGAATTGGGGCAGGAGCAGAAGAAATCCTTATTCCTGAAGAAGATCTAGGTTTAGATCGTCTATTAGATTCACTTCAAAAAAGTAAAGCTTCAGGAAAATCATCAAGTATTGTAGTTATTGCCGAAGGTGATAAAATTGGTAAAAATGTATTCGAATTAAAAGATTACGTTGAAGCTAATTTGCCAGAGTATGACGTAAGAGTTTCTGTTTTAGGACACATGCAGCGTGGTGGTTCTCCATCTTGTTTTGACCGTGTATTGGCAAGCCGTTTAGGAGTAAAAGCTGTGGAGTCTTTAATTGAAGGAAAATCAAATTATATGGTTGGACTTAAAGAAGACAAGGTTGTTTTAACGCCGCTTGAACAGGCAATTAAAGGAAAATCAGAAATTGATAGAGAATTATTAAGAGTGTCAGACATTATGTCGACCTAATAAATAAAAGTTTAAAAAAGGAAAGAAGTTTATTGTGAGGAAATTAGACTTTAAAATTAGTGTAATAAAAACAAAAGCAAAAAATTTAGTAAAATGTCAAAAGTAAAATTAGGAATAAACGGATTTGGACGTATTGGAAGAATCGTTTTTAGAGAGTCTTTCAATAGAGATAATGTAGAGGTTGTAGCAATCAATGATTTATTAGACGTAGATCACTTAGCGTACTTATTAAAATATGATTCAGTTCACGGTCGTTTCGACGGAACTGTAGAAGTTAAAGAAGGAAAACTTTACGTAAACGGAAGAAATATCCGTATTACAGCTGAAAGAAATCCAGCTGACTTAAAATGGAATGAAGTTGATGTTGATGTTGTTGCTGAATGTACAGGTATCTTCACAACTATCGAAACTGCAAGTGAGCACTTAAAAGGTGGAGCTAAAAAAGTAATTATTTCTGCTCCTTCTGCTGATGCTCCAATGTTTGTAATGGGAGTTAACCACGATACTGCTAAAGCTTCTGACTTAGTTGTTTCTAACGCTTCTTGTACTACAAACTGTTTAGCTCCATTAGCTAAAGTTATCAATGATAATTTCGGAATCGTTGAAGGTTTAATGACAACTGTTCACGCTACTACTTCAACTCAAATGACTGCTGACGGACCTTCTAGAAAAGACTGGAGAGGTGGACGTGCAGCTGCAATCAATATCATTCCTTCTTCAACAGGTGCTGCTAAAGCGGTTGGAAAAGTTATCCCATCTTTGAATGGAAAATTAACAGGTATGGCTTTCCGTGTTCCCACAGCTGACGTTTCTACAGTGGATTTAACTGTAAAATTAGCTAAAGAAACTTCTTATGAGGAAATTATGGCTGTTTTGAAAAAAGCTTCTGAAAATGAATTAAAAGGTATCTTAGGATACACTGAAGATGCTGTTGTTTCTCAAGATTTTATTTCTGATAAAAGAACTTCAATCGTTGATGCTACTGCAGGAATTGGTTTAAATTCAACTTTCTTCAAATTAGTATCTTGGTATGACAATGAGTACGGATACTCAAGCAAATTGATCGATTTATCTGTACATATTGCAGGTTTAAAATAATAATATATATTTGTGCAAAATCCCGTTATTTCAAAATAACGGGATTTTCTTATTTTGTTACGTCTTTAATTAATGTAAAAAATACACTTTTTATTTAATAAAGAAAAACTAACCAAAAACAAAAAATAAAATGAAATTAATAGTTGATAGTGGATCTACTAAAGCAGACTGGATTGCAATTGATGATAATGGAAAAGTATTATTCACCACACAAACTTTAGGGTTAAACCCTGAAATTCTTGACGGTCCAGAAATCATTGAAAGATTAAATGATCGTTTTGATATTTTACAAAACAAAAAAAATGCTTCACACTTGTTCTTTTACGGAGCAGGATGCGGAACAGACAGAATGAAAGAATGGTTAAAACAAATCTTTCAAGAGTATTTCTCTAACGCTATTGTTGATGTTCAAGAAGATACTTATGCGGCTGTTTATGCAACAACTCCAAAAGGGGAAGAAGCCATTGTTTCAATCTTAGGAACAGGTTCTAACTGCAGTTATTTTGATGGAAAAGTATTGCATCAAAAAGTACAGTCATTAGGATATATTGTAATGGATGACTGTAGCGGAAATGTTTTTGGAAAAGAATTAATCAGAAAGTACTATTTTAATAAAATGCCTAAAGAATTAGCTGTTGAACTTGAAAAAGAGTACGACGTTGATCCTGACTTTATTAAAAACAAATTATACAAGGAGCCAAATCCAAATGCTTATTTAGCGACTTACGCAAAGTTTTTGATTAAACATAAAGATACTGAATTCTGTAAAAAAATTATTTTTAAAGGAATGAAATCTTTTGTAAAAAACTACATTAAGCAGTTTGACAATTGTAAAGAAGTTCCTGTGCATTTTGTAGGTTCTATTGCATTTTATTTAAAAGATGAACTACAAATAACTTTCGATAAATACGAGCTTAAATTAGGAAATGTTTTAAGAAGACCTATTGACGGTTTAATTGCTTATCATGTTGCTAATCAATAGTACTGGATTTATGGAAATTGCAATTATTGCACATGATGGCAAAAAAGCAGATTTAATTGATTTTTTAATCAAAAATGAAGCTATCCTTCATAATGAAAAAATCAAGCTGATTGGTACTGGTACAACAGGAGGAAAAGCTGAAGCTGCTGGATTTAAAACGCAAAGAATGCTTTCTGGACCTTTAGGCGGTGATGCACAAATAGCGGGAAGAGTTGCTGAGGGAATCACTAAGATGGTTTTCTTTTTCAAAGATCCTTTATCTAGTCATCCGCATGAAGCTGATATTAATATGCTGATTCGTGTTTGTGATGTGCATAATGTGCCGCTGGCAACAAATGAAGCAACGGCACAATTATTATTAAACGCTATTGCACTGCAATTATAGAAATCTCAACATTTACATTTTTTGGCAAACATGCCACTTGAACCGTTTCACGAGCTGGAGCGGTTTTTTCGTTAAAATAAGATCCGTAAACGGTGTTTATAGCCGCAAAATTATTCATGTCCATAATGAATATTGATGCCTTAACAACGTTTTCAAAAGTCATATCAGCCGCTTCTAAAATAGCAGCGATATTTTCCATTACTTGTTTTGTTTCGTCGTTAATGTTGTCAGTAATTAGTTCTCCAGACGCTGGATTAATTGCAATTTGTCCAGAAGCATAAAGTGTATTTCCTGATAAAACAGCTTGATTATACGGGCCGATAGGAGCCGGAGCTTTTTCGGTAAAAATGATTTTTTTCATAATGAAAGTATTTTGATTCGAAAATTGTTTAGCGGTTTGAAACGCTTCGTTTGTTCCATTTAATGTCACTTAAGACACCAGATTTAATTCCGATGAAGAAATTCCAGTTAGAGTTTGTTCCAAGTGGTTGCCAGTTAAAGGCCATTCTCCAGCTTAATAAATCTCTTTCAAAACGGAATTGAGTAAAAGTAACTCCTTTTTGTACAAAATCATATCCTGTAGAAACGCCGCCTTTCCATTTTGGCGTAATATCTGTGTTGATGGAAATCATAATGGAGTTTCCGCTTATTTTGTTTTCTCTGTTTATATTGGAGTAGGTTAATGAATAGGCAAGTGTCATATCCCACGGAATTTTTGCATTGAAAAATTCTGTTATTACATCATCTCCGTCTTCTTTATCATTAGCAAATTGACTATTTCTGCTGTCGGTTAAATCGGTATTGGTTCCAAACAAATCATCTTTTCGACCTCCGTTTCGCTCACTCTGAGTGTTGGTTTTTTCTTTATCTCCGCCTTTATTAGAGAATGAATAGTTTAATGTGACATTGGCACTTGTCATTCTAAACAAGCTTCCTCCGTTATCAATATTATATTTGCTGATTCTAGTTCCAGAATTGTCAATGGCATAAGGATCTAAAGTAGCACCAAAATTCATATTCATTTTATTGTCGAAAAACTGTGTTCCTCCAGATACAAGTACTGGTTGCCAAGCCAAAACCTGTTTGCCGTCTGCATTGAAATTATAACTTGAACTGAAGTTTAAGTTGTTCAAAAGCATGATTTTTTTAGGCTCAGTTTTAGTACTGTCTCTGTCTCTTACTTTTGCTTCAAAAGTGTTGCTTAAAGAGAAACCAACTATGTTTGAGTTTTCTTTTCCTGGAGCACCATAAACGCCATTTTCAAAACGGGTGTATTCTGTCGTGATTCGGCCAGAAGCATCTACGGCATAAGTATCGTAATATTTTTCAAAACTTGGCGTGTATGCGTACGTAATCGACGGACGCATTACGTGGCGTATCGATTGAATTTTTTTGTCTGCACCAAAATTAAAAGTTCCGTAAATTGTAGTACCTAAATTTGAGCTGAAATTATAAGTTCTAAAAGCGTCAAAACCATTTACAGGCGTGTCTACAACTTTGCTTTGGTCTGCGTCGTAGCTTCGGCTGATTGTTTTAGTAACCCAAGTTTCTTGGTAATTAGTCGACATTCCGGCACTAAAATACTTGAATAGCTTAAAGTTAGTGCTTAACGGAATTGTATGTTGCATACCAATTTGTGCGTCTCTAAACATTTGTGGTTTAAAGAATAGGGAATCTGTAGTTACAAAGCTGTTTTTTCCGCTTAAGTTATATTGTAAGTTGATGTTTTTTATGAAACCTTTTTTTATTCCATCTTTGCCAACAAAAGGATAAATACGATCAATACTTGCTTGAAGCGAAGGTAAAGTCATATTGATGACTTCTGTTTGTGTGTTTTGTGAATGTGTTGCCGTTAAAGCTATTCTGGCCTGTGGAATGGTATTGAAAGTTTTATTCCACGAAATAGAAGAGCTTAAAGTATTGTTCAAATTAGAACCAATATTTGCCTGATTGATGGATTGTTTGAAATACTTACTACTACCCATGTTTACCGAAGCAGAAAACGTAGAATTTGGATTCGATTTAGTATCTTTTGAATGCGACCACTGAATGTTGTAAATGTTTTGTTTCGAATAATCAGGGTAACCTCTTTCACTACTGATCAAATTTTCAAAACGAACATTGATATTTCCTCTGTATTTATATCTCGTCGCATACGCCGATTCAAAGCGCATGGCGTAACTTCCGTTAGTATAATAATCTCCTAAAACGGTCAGGTCGTAATTATCGCTTAAAGCAAAATAATACCCTCCATTTTGCAATGAGAAACCTCTAGTGTTTGAGTCATTATAACTAGGTATGATAATTCCCGAAACGCTTTTTTCTTCACTCATAGGAAAATAAGCAAATGGCAAAGCTAGAGGAGTAGGAACATCTGCAATAACCATGTTTGTCAAACCAGTAACGACTTTTTTTCCTGGAACAAATTTTACTTTGTTCGTCTGGAAATAATATTCAGGATTGTCGACATCTGTTGATGTTGTGAAACGCGCGCCTCTTAAAAAGTAAACAGAATCGTTCTCTTTTTTAGTAACGGCAGCTTTTATCTTAAATTCGCCTTGTTCTGTTCTTGAATTAAAGATTAAAGCTTTTTTTGTTTTAAAATTAAAACGGATCGAATCTGGCTGTACTTCGTTTGATCCTTGTTTGAAATTTGGATATTGAGTCAAAACTCCGGCAGAATCCTTTATTCTTCCAGCATACACTTCGTCTTTGCCATAATCTAAAACAATGATTCCAGATTTTAATTCTACATCTTTATAATATAGTTCTGCTTCATTGTAAAGGGTAAGTGTTTTTTTCTTTTTATCAAAAGTCGCGTAATCTTTTGCTTTGTATCTTACTTTTCCGTCAAGAAAAGTCTTTGTAGGTTTAATGCTGTCTACTTTTACTGTATCAATTTTAGTTGCGACAGATTTATCTTTTTCTTTTGCTGTCTCAGTTTTAACAGTCGAAGGCTTATCTGTTTGTTTTACAGCAGGTAAGGGCTTTTTTGGGTTTTTTATATCTTGTGAATATACTTTACCACATCCTAGTGTTAGGAAAAATGATATTAAAACGATATTAAATAAGTTTGTATGCAAAGGTTTAAATGCTATTTTTGTAAAAGTATGGCTTGTTTTTTGACATGTCAAAACTACATATAATTTTTTGGCAAAAATAATCAATTGCGAAAATTATAACAGTTGCAAATTATTAAAATTAACTTTTAGATTTATGAATATATTTAACAAAACTAGGCTATTATTTAGTTTTTTTCTAACTATAATTTCGTTTTGTGCTTACAGTCAGGCAAATGTTTTTAAAGTAACTCTTGATGCCGGACATGGCGATCATGACTTTGGAGCTGTTTACAGCGGCCGAATTGAAAAAAATATTGCATTGGCGATTGTACTAAAAGTTGGGAAAATATTAGAAGCAAGTCCAAATGTTGACGTCATTTATACTCGTAAAACTGACGTTTTTATTGATTTGGTTGAAAGAGCCAATATCGCAAACAGAGCAAATTCTAATATTTTTGTTTCGATTCACTGTAATGCAAACAAAAATACAGCGGCTGATGGTACAGAAACATATGTAATGGGTTTGAGTAAAGTAGCATCGAATCTTGAAGCAGCGAAAAAAGAGAACTCGGTAATTACATTAGAAAAAGATTATAAGCGTAAATATGAAGGTTACGATCCGAATTCACCAGAATCAATGATTGGGATGACTTTAATGCAGGAAGAATATTTAGACAATAGTATTGCTTTAGCAAGTAAAATTGAAGATAATTTTGATCGTCTTGGAAAGAAGTTGAGACAGGGAGGAGTAAAGCAAGCACCTTTTATGGTACTTCATAAAGCATATATGCCGAGAGTTTTGGTTGAAACAGGTTTTGTTTCGAACCCGACTGAAGGAAATATTCTGAATTCTGAAGAAGGGCAAAACGATATAGCAAAAGCAATTGCCGATGCTATTTTAAGCTATAAAAGCGAATATTTTGGTTCAGGAGTACCTGAGCTTTCAGATGTAAGACCGGCTAAAGATACTTCGACGCCTAAAAAGCCAAAACCTGCTGAGCCATCTGCAGCAGTGAAAAATGCAGTGAAAGGAACTTTTTATAAAGTGCAACTTATTGCAAGTATCAAAAAAACAACATTAGAGCCTAAAAACTTTAAAGGCTTGAAAAATGTAACCATGGTTTATGAAAATAATATTTATAAATATTTCTACCAAGAAACTTCAGACTATGAAGCGGCAAAGAAATACCTGCAAGAAGCTAAGGGTAAAGGATATGGCGCTGCATTTTTAACCGCAACTAAAGATGGAGAAAAAATCAGTATTCAGGACGCAGTTAAATAATAGTCACAAGTTCGAATATTTATATTAATTTTGTACAAACACTAAGAATTTTGAAACTAACAAGAGAAATTAAAACGGCTATTTTAGTCATCGCGTCAATACTATTATTTATTTGGGGCTACAGTTTTTTAAAAGGCAGAGATCTTTTTACAAATTATAAAACATTATTTGTTGAGTATGATAATGTTGAGGATTTAGCACCGTCGGCACCAGTTACTATAAACGGACTTGCAGTTGGTAAAGTAAATAAAATTACAATCAGTGAAACAACAGGCAAGTTGTTAGTTGAACTTCAGCTTAAAACAGATTTTCCTATTTCTAAAACAAGTACAGCAGCTTTGTATTCTCCAAGTTTAATTGGAGGAAAACAAATTAAAATCATTCCTAATCTTGCAGATAAAAATCCTGCTGATGAAGGCCAGACTCTTGCAGGAACTGTAGAACTTGGATTGACTGAATCTTTAGGAGGAAAATTGGAACCAATTCAGGCTAAATTGGATAAAATGCTTGTAAATATTGATAATCTAGTGACAGGATTAAACAATACTTTAGACAAAAACACACAAGAAAATTTAAAGAAAACAATTGCAGAATTAAGCAAGACAATGGAGCAGTTTCATAAAGCTTCAGGAAGTCTTAATAATATTCTAGATACCAATAAAGGACAGATTAATGGAATGGTTTCTAATTTTAATAAAGTATCAAGCAACTTTAATAAAATATCTGATTCATTAAACAAAGCCGATTTAGGAAAAACAGTTAGAAGCTTGAATCAAACTTTAGCTAAAGTGGATGGTTTAATGATGAATTTAAATTCTGGAAAAGGTACAGCTGGGAAATTGTTGAATGACGATGCTTTATATAATAATTTGGCTAAAACTTCAAAAGAGCTGGAATTATTGCTTCAAGACGTTCGTCTTTACCCAACTCGTTACGTAAACGTTTCTCTTTTTGGAAAGAAAAACAAGCCTTATGTAGCACCAACAGAAGAAACAACTTCAACTGATAAAAAATAATTATAAATGAGTTATTTAGATAATATTTTATTTGCCATACTTCTTATAGTTGGTTTTGGTTTTTTTACAGCGAGCGTAAAAAAAATCATCCGCAACATTAATTTAGGAGTTGATGTAGATCGAAAAGATAATCCAAAAGCTCGCTGGAAAAACATGGCTTTGATTGCTCTAGGGCAATCAAAAATGGTGAGACGCCCTGTTGCTGGTATACTTCATATCTTTGTATATGTTGGTTTCGTTATTATTAATATCGAATTACTAGAGATTATTATTGATGGACTTTTTGGAACACATAGAATTTTTGCACCTTATTTAGGTGTTGTTTATGATGTTTTGATCGCTTCATTTGAAATATTGGCCATACTTGTAATTTTTGCGGTTACTGTTTTTTGGCTTAGAAGAAACTTTATCAGATTAAAACGTTTTATACATTCTGATTTAACAGGATTTCCAAAAAGTGATGCAAATTACATTTTGTACTTCGAAACTGTTCTAATGATTTTGTTCTTATTGATGAATGCCTCTGACTTGCATTTGCAAAATGTTCCAGGCGGTTATTCTCATTTTCATAAAGCAGGAAGTTATCCAATAAGTCAGTTTATTGCGCCAATTTTTAATGGCACATCAAACGAATTGGTTGGACTTTTATTCGAAGTTTTCTGGTGGTTGCATATTGCAGGTATTTTAGTTTTTATGAACTATTTGTATTTTTCAAAGCATTTGCATATTCTTTTGGCTTTCCCAAATACGTATTTTGCAAACTTGAAACCAGAAGGTCAGTTTGATAATTTAGCTTCAGTAACAAAAGAAGTTAAATTGATGATGGATCCAAATGCTGATCCGTTTGCGGCAGCTCCTGTTGACGAAAATGCTGCTCCAAGTAAGTTTGGTGCCAGCGATGTTCAGGATTTGAATTGGGTGCAACTTTTAAATGCCTATACGTGTACAGAATGTGGACGTTGTACATCATCATGTCCGGCAAACCAAACAGGAAAAAAATTATCTCCTCGTAAAATTATGATGGATACGAGAGATCGTTTGACGGAAGTAGGAAAAAATATTGATTCTAACAAAGGTGTTTTTGTCCCAGATAATAAAACGTTGTTAAACGATTATATTACACCAGAAGAATTATGGGCTTGTACATCATGTAATGCATGTGTAGAAGAATGTCCAGTAAATATTAGTCCGCTTTCTATTATTATGGATATGCGTCGCTATTTAGTGATGGAGCAAAGTGCCGCGCCGATGTCATTAAATGCAATGATGACGAATATTGAAAACAACGGTGCGCCTTGGCAATACAGCCAACAAGACCGTTTGAATTGGAAAAACGAAAATTAAGATTTATTGTTTAAACGGTTAACCGTTTAATTGATTATAATAAAAATAGTAAGGTTTTTAGTAAGGTTGTCATAGGGAGCGATTAACCAAATAAACGATTAACCGATTTAACAAAATAAGAAGATGTCAGAAAGTTTAGTAGTGCCAACAATGGCTGAAATGCTAGCCCAAGGAACACAGCCAGAAGTTTTATTTTGGGTAGGTTGCGCAGGAAGTTTTGATGATAGAGCAAAAAAAATTACAAAAGCATTTGTGCGTATTTTAAATCGTACGAATGTTTCATTTGCGGTTTTAGGTACTGAAGAGAGCTGTACTGGAGATCCTGCAAAACGTGCTGGAAATGAATTTTTGTTTCAAATGCAAGCCATGATGAATATCGAGGTCCTAAATGCATACGAAGCAAAAAAGATTGTTACGGCTTGTCCGCATTGTTTTAATACTTTAAAAAATGAATATCCTGAATTGGGTGGAAACTATGAAGTTATTCACCATACAGAATTCTTAAAGTCATTAATTGATGACGGAAGATTGACTGTTGAAGGCGGTCAGTTTAAAGGAAAGAAAATTACTTTTCACGATCCTTGTTATTTAGGAAGAGCAAATAAAGTTTACGAAGCGCCAAGAGATTTGATTCAGAAATTAGATGTTGAATTAGTCGAAATGAAGCGTTCAAAAGCAAACGGTTTATGTTGTGGAGCTGGAGGTGCACAAATG
Source organism: Flavobacterium sp. LHD-80 (assembly GCF_030929605.1). Lineage (GTDB taxonomy): Bacteria > Bacteroidota > Bacteroidia > Flavobacteriales > Flavobacteriaceae > Flavobacterium. The sequence continues at coordinate 222,812 of NZ_JAVFVS010000010.1, read as the reverse complement.
TTTAAAGATGCTGAACCAGGAAATAAAGAAGTAAACGTTTTGCGTACAGAAGATGCTTTAGAAACTAAACCAGACATTATTGCTGCTGGTTGTCCTTTCTGTAACACAATGTTGACAGACGGAATTAAACATGCACATAAAGAAGGTGAGGTCAAAGTAATGGACGTTGCGGAGTTAATTGCAAATGCGCAAGATCTTTGATCTGAGATTCTAAGTCGCTAAGATGTTAAGGTTCTAAGTTTTTTTAACTTGAAACTTGAAACAAAAAAAAACAAAATAAACAAAAAGTAAAATGTATATACCTTTTGAAAATTTACCTGGTGAGTCTAGAGTTTGGATTTACCAATCGAACAGAAAATTTTCTGAGGAAGAATTTTCTGAAATTGAAACCGATTTAAAAGCTTTTGTGGAAGAATGGGCAGCACACGGAACAAGCCTAGAGGCTTCGTTTTTGCTGAAATACAACCGTTTTATCATATTAGCTGTAAATCAAGATGTGCAGGCAGCGACGGGTTGTTCTATCGATAGTTCTGTTGAATTTATTCAAGGTTTGGAGAAAAAGTACAATGTTGATTTGCTTGATAAAATGAATGTTACTTTTAAATTAGGCGAACATATTGCTCATAAACCTTTAATTGATTTTAAGAAGATGGTTAAAGATAAATCGGTTTCTGAGAATACGATTGTTTTTAATAATCTTGTAAATAATATCGAAGAGTTTAATGAATCTTGGGAAGTTCCTGCAGCTGATAGTTGGCATAGCAGATTTTTCTAAGAAGAATTTATAATATTTGAAAAGGCATGAAACTTAGATTTTATGCCTTTTTTGTTTTATTGTTTCAGGTTTCAAGTTTTAAGTTTCGCTAAAGTTTGTCATTCCGAGGAACGAGGAATCTCCGTAAGAAACTCCGTAGCGTATGTCGCCAATCTTCGTAGAGCTACTTGTGGAGATTCCTCGTTCCTCGGAATGACAAACTTTGTCGTGATTTAACTTTGTCAAAGTTTTAAACTTTGACAAAGTTGCTGTTGCGTATGACTTATGAAAACAAAAATATCTAGTCTAGCCCCGATGGTAGCGGCATCCTTTTATGCCGGTCCCGAGGCTTCGGGAGGCATAAAAGATATAGCGGACAGCGGGACGAATCGTCTTTTGATTGAAGTTGTTCTGCTTCAAGAAAATAACATATTAATTAGAATTAATCTAATATTGTCAAAAATCTAACAATTTAAAAGCTCGATTAAACGTGATTTTTGAGTATTTTCGTAGTATTAAATTTAATACATGAAAATAGCAATAGTTTGTTATCCAACGTTTGGCGGTAGTGGGGTAGTAGCCACGGAGTTAGGTCTTGAATTAGCCAGACGCGGACACGAAATACATTTTATAACTTATAGTCAGCCTGTGAGGTTGGCACTTTTGAATCCGAATGTTCATTATCACGAAGTAAATGTTCCTGAATATCCTCTTTTTCATTATCAGCCTTATGAATTGGCTTTGTCGAGCAAATTGGTTGATATGGTGAAATTGTATAAAATAGAGGTTCTTCATGTGCATTACGCTATTCCGCACGCGTATGCAGGGTATATGGCAAAACAGATGCTAAAAAATGAAGGCATTAATTTACCAATGATTACAACGCTTCACGGAACGGATATTACGCTTGTTGGAAATCATCCTTTTTATAAACCTGCGGTGACTTTTAGTATTAATAAATCGGATTATGTGACTTCGGTTTCGCAGAGTTTGAAAGATGATACTTTGAAATTATTCAAAATCAAGAATAAAATTAAGGTGATTCCGAATTTTATCGAATTGGATAAAGTGAAAAAAGATCCAGATGCGCCTTGTCACCGTTATGTTATGGCGAAGGAAAACGAGCGTATCGTAACACATATCAGTAACTTTAGAAAGGTAAAGCGTATTCCGGATATTATTAAGATTTTTTATAATATTCAGAAAGAAATGCCGGCTAAATTAATGATGGTAGGTGATGGTCCTGAAAAAGAAAAAGCTGAAGTTTTATGCATGGAATTAGGGATTTACGACAAAGTAATTTTCTTTGGAAACAGTAATGAAATTGATAAAATTTTGTGCATGACCGATTTGTTTTTGCTTCCATCAGAAACAGAAAGTTTTGGTTTGGCGGCTTTAGAAGCAATGGCTCTTGGAGTTCCAGTGATTTCTAGTAATTCGGGAGGTTTGCCTGAAGTTAATTTTGATGGTGTTTCGGGTTATCTGAGCAACGTTGGAAATGTTGATGAAATGGCGGCAAATGCAATCAAAATTTTGAAAGATGATGCCACTTTGAGCGAATTTAAAAAGAATGCGCTGGAAGTAGCGAAGAAATTTGATATCAAAAACATACTTCCTAAGTATGAAGCTTTGTACCAAAAAGCGATTGACGACTATAAAGATTAAAACATTAATTTAAAATTTAAATGCATGAAAAAGATAATTTCAGTTTTAGCAGTTTTTGTTTTGATCTCGTGTGGAGCGAAAAAAACCTCGAATTCTACAGCATTGTATGAAGTTTTGACCGAACAGTCAAATGGTGGTGGTAACATCAAATTTTTTGAAATTTTGACCGAGCCTAATGAAATTAAAATGCTAGAAAATGATCCGCTTTTAGCTGATAAAATGAAACAGGCTGATATCAGTAATTCAAATTATATTATTTTGAATATGGGTGAAAAAAACACCAGTGGTTATTCTATTGGGGTTGAAAAAGTTGAGGAAACAGATAAAAATATCATTATTACTGTAAAGGAAAATAGCCCAGCGCCAGATGCAATGGTTATACAGGTTATTTCATACCCTTACACGGTGGTAAAAGTGCATTCTAAAAAAGAGATTATTATTAAGTAATTAGTGATTAGTAATTAGTGAAAAGTTATTAGTTATTGGTCATTCGTTATTAGTCAGATGTCAGGCTGAGCGGAGTCGAAGTCCTCGCAATGCAAATGCCCTTCTCCCGAAGTCTCGGGACGTTAAGGGTGACAATAGTTATCAATTTTGAACATAAAAAAAACCTGTCGCAATTAAAACGACAGGTTTTCTTTTACAATTATTTTTTATTTTAATTTAGAATTTGAATTTGATTCCTAAACCAACATCAAATCCAAAGTTATCATCGTCGTAATATCCTGAACCAATTTCAGGTCTTGCGTCTAATGATAAAAGAATTGGCACTTCTTTAAATCCGTATTCAATTCCTATGTCTCCTGCAGCAAAAACGTAAGTTCCGCTGTCGTTATATTTTACATTATTGTTGTAGTAATCATGGTCCCAAGCAGCGATTCCACCACCAACACCAGCGTACCAGTTAAAACCTCCGTCTATATTCCAAACCCATTGATAAAGTGCTACTGCTTTAATAGCGTCAACGTCACTGCTGTTTCTCCAGCCTAAATCAAACTCAAGTCTGTTTTTTTGATTTAATCCTCTTTGATAAGATACTTCTCCTCCAAAACCGTTATTGTCGCCTAAACGCAAACCAAGCGCGTTTTTAGCAATGTCTTGTGAATGAGCCGTAAATGCTAAGCCGAATAGCATAATGGCAGATAAAATGATTTTTTTCATAAAAATGATTCAATTAATTTTTTCAAATGTATAACTACAAGTAAGTAGAGAACGTATAAAATTTTTGAAAATTGTTATATAATTTACATTTTCTGTTAAAAAAACATTTCCTGCAGTAGCTCTAGGATTTATTAGATATTGTCTTTTTTAAATTTCACAATTTGCTTTTCAACGATAACAGTCATTAATTCGGCTGTCAGATTGTCTTCCATTTCAAATAAATTTTCTTCCTGTTCAGCAAATTTGCTTTTATCGTAAGTGTACAATTTCCAACGCTTTTTATGATATTCTAAAGCAGTTAGATTTTCAACCCAATCACCCGAATTTAAGTATAAAGTAGAGCCGTATTTATTTTCTATGGTTGATATTTTTGGTTCATGAATATGGCCACAGATAACGTAGTCATATTTTTTTTCAATAGCCAAATCAGTTGCAGTGGTTTCGAAGTCTGAAATGAATTTCACCGCTTTTTTTACGCTGGCTTTTATTTTTTTTGAGAAAGAGTAGGGTTCTCTGCCTAATTTAGTCAAGCACCAGTTTGCAAATCGATTAGAAAGAATCAAATAATCGTAACCTAAACCGCCTAGTTTTGCGATCCATTTTGAGTGTTGTACCGAGGCATCAAAAACGTCTCCGTGAAAAATCCATGCTTTTTTATCATCTAATTCAAGAACTAGTTTATCAAGCAAAGAAAAATTTCCCATGTTCATATCGCTGAATTTTCGGAGAATTTCGTCGTGGTTTCCAGTGATATAATACACTTTTGTTCCTTTAGAAGCCATCCCGATAATACGCTGAATTACTCGTAAATGCGCTTTTGGAAAATAAGATTTTCGAAATTGCCAGGCATCAATAATATCTCCATTTAAAACTAATGTTTTAGGTTTAATGCTTGATAGATAGTTGTTTAATTCCTTGGCGTGGCTTCCGTAAGTTCCCAAATGGACATCAGAAATAATGACCAATTCGACATTTCGTTTTTTCAATTTTTCGTGATTTGAAGTTTAGCAAATAAAAGAAACTCATAAGAGAATTATTTTATCAAAAGGTTATCAATTTGAGGTCAATTTTAATAAATTATGATTTTTAAAGTGCTTAACCTTTAATTAATAATCACAATTTTATATTTTTTAATTTAATTCATAAAACTTACATTTGCTAAAACAATTAACATGGCAGGAAATAGCTACGGCACATTATATAGAGTTACAACTTTTGGAGAATCACATGGCGAAGCGTTAGGCGGGATTATTGATGGTTGTCCATCTGGAATTCAGCTTGATTTTGAAGCAATCGAAGTTGAAATGTCAAGAAGAAAACCGGGACAATCGGCAATTGTAACGCAAAGAAAAGAACCAGATGCAGTCCAGTTTTTATCTGGAATTTTTGAAGGAAAAACAACTGGAACTCCAATAGGTTTTATTATTCCAAATACCAATCAAAAATCAGACGATTACTCGCATATAAAAGATAACTACAGACCAAGTCACGCTGATTATGTATATGATCAAAAGTATGGTTTTCGTGATTACCGTGGAGGTGGACGAAGCTCTGCACGTGAAACCGCAAGTAGAGTGGTAGCTGGAGCAATTGCAAAACAAATGCTTCCAGAAATTAAAATTAATGCTTACGTTTCTTCTGTAGGCCCAATTCATTTAGATACTCCATATCAAGATTTAGATTTTTCGAAAATAGAAAGCAATCCTGTTCGTTGTCCAGATGAAAAGTCGGCTACGATTATGGAAGAATATATTCGTGACATCCGCAAGCAAGGCGATACTGTTGGAGGTGTTGTTTCATGTGTGATTCAAAATGTACCAGTTGGTCTTGGCGAACCGGTTTTTGATAAATTGCATGCCGAATTAGGAAAAGCAATGCTTTCTATCAATGCGGTGAAAGGTTTTGAGTACGGAAGTGGTTTTGCAGGTTCAGAAATGAAAGGAAGCGAGCACAACGATTTATACAATCCAGACGGAACTACAAAAACAAATCTTTCTGGAGGGATTCAGGGAGGAATCAGCAATGGAATGGATATTTACTTTAAAGTAGCTTTCAAACCAGTTGCGACGATTATGCAGACTCAAGATTCATTAGATAATAAAGGAAATATTACACCAATGACAGGAAAAGGCCGTCATGATCCATGTGTAGTACCTCGTGCGGTGCCTATTGTTGAGGCAATGGCCGCAATTGTTTTGGCTGATTTTTATTTAATCAACAAAACATATTAATAAAAGTTAGGACAGTGAGGGTCTTAATATTTTAACTTAACACAAACAAATTAATGCAAGTTACAGAAACTAAAAAAAAATCATTTCTTTCAGGATTAACAGGGCAAATTATTATTGCAATGGTACTAGGGGCAACTTTAGGAATTATATTGCACAATACCGTTTCTGCTGAAACAGCACAGTCTTTCAGCAGTAAAATTAAAATGCTGGCAACTGTTTTTATCCGATTGGTGCAAATGATTATTTCGCCTTTGGTATTTACAACTTTAGTAGTTGGAATTGCTAAACTTGGAGATATAAAAACGGTTGGAAGAATTGGAGGAAAAGCTCTTGGATGGTTTTTTACAGCTTCATTTATTTCGTTATTAATTGGTTTATTTTATGTAAATCTTCTTGAGCCAGGTGTTGGATTGAAATTAGATCACGTTGATATGTCAGCGGCGGCAGAAGTAACGGGAAAAACTAAAACACTTTCTGTTGAGAATTTTGTTGAACATATTGTTCCAAAAAGTCTTTTTGAGGCAATGGCAACAAATGAAATCCTTCAGATTGTAATATTTTCAATCTTTTTTGGATTAGCTGCGGCATCATTAGGAAGTACTGTAAAACCTGTAATTAATGCTTTAGATAAAGCATCGCATATTGTTTTGAAAATGGTAAATTATGTGATGAACTTCGCTCCAATTGGAGTTTTTGGCGCCATTGCAGGAGTTTTTGCTATTAGAGATGCGGAGGAATTGGTAATCACTTATTTTAAATTTTTCGGCTCATTTTTAGTTGGAATCAGTACTTTATGGGTGGTTTTGATTGCAGTAGGTTATATTTTCTTGAAAGGAAGAATGACTGAATTGCTAAGACGTATTGTAGGGCCGTTAGCTATTGCTTTTGGAACAACAAGTAGTGAAGCTGTTTTTCCAAAGTTAACTGAAGAGTTGGAAGATTTTGGTGTAAAAGATAAAATTGTTTCTTTCATGTTGCCGTTAGGATATTCATTCAACTTAGATGGAAGTATGATGTATATGACATTTGCCAGTATATTTATTGCGCAATTTTATGGCGTACATTTAGATATAGGTACACAAATGGTGATGCTGTTGGTTTTAATGCTTACAAGTAAAGGAATTGCAGGCGTGCCGAGAGCGAGTTTAGTTGTGGTAGCGGCAACTTGTGGTATGTTTGATATTCCGGTTGAAGGAATTGCATTAATCTTGCCTATTGATCATTTTTGTGATATGTTTAGAAGTGCAACAAATGTTTTAGGAAATGCTTTGGCAACTTCTGTGGTGGGGCAATGGGAGAATAATAAAGAAACTGAAGCAGGTTTAGAATAGTAAAACCTCAAAAATAATATTCACATTATACTGATCTTTATTAGTTTAAAGTGTAAACAATAATTAAAGAAAAGTTGTATTTTTATTTGAAATACAGCTTTTTTTTATTTTTAAGTGTATATTTGGTAAAACTAGCCGTTTATGCCCCGAATACGGATTTTTCTTCTTCTGATCGTTTTTCTGAATTGTGGTATCAGTTCAGCATTCGCACAGTCTGAACCGATCTCGGATACTAAAATTAACAAGCTTGTCAAAGAGGCTTGGGATGATTTTAAGGAATCAAATTTTGAAAAATCATTAATTACTTCACGCGTTGCTCTAAATTACGCTACATCAAAGAAAAATAATTACTTAATATCAAAAGCTTATAAAATAATTGCTGGCAATTATAGTGAATTGTCAGAATTTGATAAAGCTGTTTTTTTCTATAATAAAAGTTTGTTTTATGCCAATAAAACAAATAATGACTCTTTAAAATATAGCCTTCATAACAACTTAGGGAATATTTATTGTTTCGAAAAAAAGCAATTCGATAAAGGGATTTCCTATTACAAAAAATCAATTGCATATAGTTTAAAAATCAACGCCATCGATCAAGTTTATTTCACTAATGTGAATATTGCCTGGGCTTATTTTGATATTGGAAAATTTAAAGAAGGTTATCCGTATTTAAAATTTGTAGGCAATAATATTGAAAAATATGGTGACGCGTCGACTGAGATTGTGGTCAATATGCTTAACGGAATGTATTCGTCTTTCAGAAATGAGAATGATACTGCCAATGCTTATTTTTTGAGCGCCATTTCAGCAGGAAAAAACAGTGATGAAAAATCAGACTTGTCTTATGCGCATTTGGAATATTCTAAGTTTTTAATGAAAATCAAAAACTATAAAGAAGCATATGAACATCTTACTTTGTATAATCAAATCACAGAAGAATTATACAACCAGGAAAAGTTGAAGAAAGCTTCTATAGCAGGTTTTAATCTTGAATTGGACGAATATAAAAGACAGATTGATAAGATTGAAAATGAAAAAATCTCACAATATCAAAGTCTTAAAAAATCCCGAATTATTGTAATTCTGTTTGTGCTAATTTCTCTAATTCTGATGTTTTTGATCATCACTTTAATTAAAAATATCCGATTTAAAAAGAAGCACAATTTAGAACTTTTAAAAGCCAAAGAAGTAGCTGAAGAAGCATCGTTGCTAAAAACGCAATTTATTTCAACAATAAGCCACGAATTGCGTACACCGCTTTATGGAGTGGTTGGGATTACCAATATGCTTTTGGAAGAGCATAAGGAATTGTCAAGAAGCCAGCATTTGAGTTCGCTGAAATTTTCAGCTCGATATTTATTATCTCTTGTAAATGATATTCTGCAGATTAATAAAATTGAAGAAAATAAAGTAGTACTGGAAAATTTGACATTCAATATTTCTGATGAAATTATGATGATCAAGAACTCACTTTCTTTTTTATCTCAAAAAAATAACAATAAAATCAATATTGAAATCGATCCAGATATTCCTGAATGTTTGATTGGTGATAAACTCAGACTCGCTCAAATTTTGATGAACTTGGTGAGCAATGCTTTGAAATTTACAAAAAATGGCGAAGTAGAGGTAAAAGTTGATCTACTGAAAACAGAAGGGAAAAATCATTTCTTAAGCTTTTTGATAAAAGACAATGGAATTGGAATTGCGACTGTTGATCAAAGTAAAATTTTTGAGAAATTTGTTCAAGTTGGCCGAAAAGATGAAGATTACCAAGGAACTGGCTTAGGTTTGAGTATTGTAAAACGATTATTAGGTTTGTTTGGAAGTACGATTACGCTTGAAAGTGATTTAGGTCAGGGAACTTCTTTTTCGTTTATTATTCCGTTTGAGCATGATCCAGAAAAAACTAAAAAAATAATAGCTGAAATTGAGGTTGATTTGACCTCAAATGAAGTTCATAAAATTTTAATAGTCGAAGATAATCGCATTAATCAACTTGTGACGAAGAAAATTATTGAGAAGAATAATTATATCTGCATTGTGGCAGATGATGGTTTTGGCGCTTTAGAGATTTTAGAAAAAGAAACTTTTGATCTTATTTTAATGGATATCAATATGCCATTAATGAACGGATTTGAAACCAGTAAAAGAATTCGTTTGCAGGATATTAAGACGCCAATTGTGGCTTTAACTGCTTTTGATAAAGACGAAATAACAGATGAGGCAATTTCATCAGGAATAAACGATATTATCATCAAACCTTTTGAACCTGTAAAACTCTTTAAAATTATTAGTTACTTAATAGAAGAAGCTAAAAACGCTGGTTAATACCAGCGTTTTTTATTTTGCTTAGAAGCATTTGATTTTCTTGATTTGTGAGCGCCTCCGCTTCGATTTGAATTTTTTGGTTTCTCGCCGGCTTCAGGACTTCCAGAATGCCATTGATAAGGATGCTCGGTAATTATTTTGACATCCACTTTTATCAATTTCTTGATGTCTTTCCAATACGGTTCTTCATCTTTTCCACAAAATGAAATTGCAATTCCGCCATTTCCTGCACGTCCTGTACGACCAATACGATGCACGTAGGTTTCTGGAATATTAGGCAAATCAAAATTAATTACATAAGGCAATTGCTCAATATCAATTCCTCTTGCAGCTATATCTGTAGCAACTAGAACACCAACTTCTTTATTTTTAAAAGCATCTAAAACGCGTTGTCTCGCATTTTGAGATTTGTCTCCGTGAATAGCTTCAGCAGGAATATCTTTTTTGCGAAGTGCTTTTACAACATTATCAGCACCGTGTTTTGTTCTTGAAAAAACAAGCACGTTTGATAAATTTTCTTCTTTAATTAAATGATAAAGCAAGTTTCTTTTTTCTGTTTTGTCAACAAAATAAATACGCTGTTCTACATTTTCGGCAGTTGAAGAAACCGGAGAAACTTCTACTTTTTCAGGATCTTTCAAAAACATTTCTGCCAATTCACGAATAGCAATTGGCATAGTTGCTGAAAACAATAATGTCTGACGGTTTTTTGGGGTTAATTTTACGATCTTTTTTACATCGTTAATAAAACCCATATCCAGCATTTGATCCGCTTCGTCTAAAACCAAAGTATGCAAATGGTCTAAATCTAGAAAACCTTGTTTGTGCAAATCCAATAATCTTCCTGGAGTTGCCACCAAAATATCAACACCTTTTTTTAAGGTTTCAACTTGTGGATTTTGCGAAACGCCTCCAAAAATTGTTAACTGTGTTAAGTTGGTATATTTGGCATAAGTGTCAAAACTTTCTCCAATTTGTACGGCAAGTTCGCGTGTTGGTGTAACAATAAGCGCACGAATTTGTTTGGCTTTTTTAGATGAACCTACAATTCGGTGTAATTGATGTATAATTGGGATGGCAAATGCTGCTGTTTTTCCTGTTCCTGTCTGCGCACAGCCAATTAAGTCTCTTCCTGATAAAACGATCGGGATAGATTGTTCTTGAATTGGAGTGGGGTTTAGGTAGCCTTCTTCAAATACGGCTTTTTGTATACTTTTTGAGAGTGATAAATCTTCGAATAACATATCTTAGGTATTAAGAATTTAGTTTAAAACACTAAAAATTCTGTGCAAAGATAGGTTTAATCGGTCAATCCTTTATTTGAATCTTGTATTATTTGAAAAATGTGTGGTTTTAAGCTCGTTGACCTTCAGTTAGATTTTTCTTTTTCGTTATTTGCTTTTATGAAATCTGTTATCAAGTAACCGATTAATTTTCCAATTAAATTATTATTTGGAGAATCGGCTAAATCTGGAGCACCTTCGCAAATATGCAGGTAAGTGGCATTTTTATTTTGACCAAAGAAAGAAACAAACTGACGAAGTTCTTCTACCGAAAATCCGCTGATTGTCATGGCACTGCTGGCAATATTTGGAATTGCATCCAAATCAATTTCAATTCCAAAAGAATCATTTTTTATAAATTCTAATGCCAAAGCCATTTCTCGGGTAAAATCTTTTTCCTTTCGAATATTTACACTATCGTACGTATTATAACGTACGCGATCTTCTAGTTTTTTGATAACATCTAAAACGCTTTTTGAAGTATAATTTTCATGTAATCCGAAGATGAAATATTTTTTAAGGAAACCTTCTTCATAAGCATACGAAAAACCATTTCCACTGTGACGGCCTTCAAGAATCCTGAAATCAGAATGCGCATCAAAATTGATTGCATTTATAGGTTTTCCTTTGGCAAGAGCCGAACCTTTAATATTACCGTATGCATTATTATGGCCTCCGCCAATGATAATTGGAGTTTTTCCAGCTTTTATAATGGTAAATATAATATGAGAAACTTCTTTGTCGATTTTTTCAACTAGCTGGCTTAGTTTTGAACGGTCGTCAATGTCGTTGAAATCAAGATTTTCAACATCACGCATTTCCTGCGAAACATTTATTTGTCCTAAAACAATTATCTGACTGCCTTTTGAAAAACGATTGTGCTGAATATTAGCAATACTTTTTATAGCGCTTTCCCAAGCCGAAGCAGCACCGGGACGGCCATAGTTGGCACGCACGCCAATATCTTCAGGAATTCCTAAAAGTACATATTTAGCCTCGCTTTCGGTCAAGAATTTTACTTTGTCGGCTTCTTTAGGAATGACAATCATTTTCTCGCCAAATTTAATTTCACCACTTCGGTGATTGGTAACTTTAGCTAAATCATTAATAGTAAAAGGAATTAATTTCTCCATATAAAAAAAATATTGCTCAAAAATAATATAATTGTGACAACTTACGTTATTACGATATATTAATTCTTAAATTTGTTAATAAAGAAAATTATTAAATATGGAAAACCCAAAGAACAACAACTCAAGTCTAAAAGCGGTAATCGCTGTTTTAGCAGTCCTACTGATTGGTAGTTTAGTGTATATTTTTAAATTATCTTCTGATACAGAAGTAGTTAAAACTGAGCTTACCACTACAATGACAGAAAAAGAATCTGTTATGAAAGATTTACAAGAATTGAAAGCAACTTATGATGCTGCAATTGCTGAAAATACTTCAATGTCTGATGAATTGATTCAGGAAAGAGATAAAGTAGTAGCTCTTATGGATGATTTGAATAAATCAAAAGGAGATGTTTCTAAATACAGATTTCAAGTTCAGGCGATGCAGGGCAAAATGAAAACTTTAGTTGCTGAAAATGATGAATTGAAAAAACAAAATGGTGTTTTAACAAATCAGAGAGATAGTACTATTGTAGTTTTAGGTGAATCTAAAAAATACAATGAAGTATTAGTAGGTCAAAATGAAGAACTGGCTAAAACTGTTGAAAAAGGATCTAAATTATCTGTTTTAAATACTAAAACTATTGCTTATAAAGTAAAAGGTTCTGGTAAACAAATTGAAACTGATAAAGCAAGCCGCGCAGATGTATTGAAAGTAAGTTTTACAATTGCTGAAAATTCAATCGCAAAATCTGGTGACAAAACGTATTATGTACAAGTTATCGATAGTAAAAACAATGTATTAGGAGAGAAGAAAACTGAAAACTTTGGCGACAACTCTTTGACTTACAGTTTTAAAACTACAGTGAAATACGAAAATAAAACAGTTCAAATTTCTGAAGATTTAATTGGTAAAGATTTTGAAAAAGGAGCTTATTTTATTAATGTATTTGATAACGATGAATTAGTTTCTAAAACTAGTTTCAACTTAAGATAATAGCCAAAGGATAATACCACTTTGATATTAAAGGTCTGTGAGTTTTCACAGACCTTTTTTTTATCTTTTTTTTATTCTAAAATTTTTCCTTCCAGAAAAACACTTTCGATTAAATTGCTTCCAAAAGCGTACGGAATTTGATAATAAGAAGAAATTGGCTTTGTCAGGATTAAATTAGCTTTTTTGCCTTTTGTGATACTTCCGTGAGTTTCTGAAAGTCCCATAGCATAAGCTCCGTTTATTGTAGCGGCGTTTATTGCTTCTTCAGGAGTCATTTTCATTTTTATACAAGCTGTAGCAACAACAAAATTCATATTTCCTGATGGAGTAGAACCTGGGTTAAAATCTGTAGCTAAGGCTACAGGTAATCCAGCTTTTATCATTTCGCGTGCTGGCGTGTATGGAATGCTTAAAAAATAAGAGCAAGAAGGCAATGCAACAGGCATTGTTTCTGTGTCTTTTAAGGCTTCAATGTCTTCTGGGCTCATAACTTCTAAATGATCAACAGAAAGGGCGTTAAATTTGATTCCTGACTGGATGCCTCCAATAGAATTGAATTGGTTTACGTGGATTTTTGGCTTTAAGCCAAATTGGATTCCGGCTTCCATAATTTTTTCTGTTTCTTCGGTAGAAAAATAGCCAGTTTCACAGAACACATCAATATAATCGGCGAGTTTGTTTTGAGCGATTTCAGGAAGCATTTTGGTAATGATTTCGTCAATATAACCTGCTTTGTTTTCTTTGTAATGCGTTGGAAATGCATGTGCTCCTAAAAAAGTAGCCTTTATTGCAATTGGATAATTTTCGCCTAGTTTTTTAATAACGCGAAGCATTTTTAATTCGCCTTCAATAGTTAATCCGTATCCTGATTTTGTTTCAACTGCGCCCGTTCCTAAATGCATTACTTCTTCTAAACGAATTTTAGACTGCTTGTAGATTTCTTCTTCAGAAGTTTCATTTAGTTTTTTTGCTGAGTTCAAAATTCCGCCACCACGATTGGCAATTTCTTCATAAGATAATCCATTGATTCGGTCAACAAATTCCTGTTCGCGATTTCCTGCATATACAATATGTGTATGACTGTCACACCAAGTTGGGAGAATTACTTTTCCTGTTGCATCAATAATTTTGTCTACTTTGATTTCGGTAAGATTTTCCATTGAGCCAAAATCTTCAATCAAATTATCTTTTATAATTAAATAAGCGTTTTTTATCGTAGGAAGCACTGCCATTTCTAGGCCCGAAACTTTAGAAATTGAAGTTTCGCGTACTTGAAGTAATTCTTTTATATTTTTAATTAAAGTGATCATTATATGGATTTAGTATTTTGAGAATGTTATAAAACACAAATTTCACAAATTATCACGAACTAATCCGTGAAATTTGTGAAATTCGTGTTTTTATTCTTCGTGTTGTTTATTCTGAAACTGTGATTTCAAACATTTTGCTCCAGTTTTTACCGGTGACAAAAATGGTTTTGGTTTTAGGATTGTAAGCAATTCCATTTAAAGCATCATCACTCTTAACGTCATTCATTGTTTTTCTTAAAGCAGATAAATCTAAAATTTGTTCAACAGCACCAGAGTTTGGATTTACAACCGCAATAGCATCTTTGAACCATACATTAGCATAAATTTTTCCGTCGATCCATTCAAGTTCATTAACGGCTTTGATTTTTGATTCTCCTGAATAAACGTTGATATAATCAATCATTTTTTGTGTCGATGGGTCAACTTTCCAGATTTTTTCTGTTCCGTCAGTTTGGTAAATGTGTTTTCCGTCATTTGTCATTCCCCATCCTTCAATGTCTTTTTCGTAATCAAAAGTTTTTTCAAGCTTTAATGTTTTTGCATCATAAATAAAGCCTTTTTTGTTTTTGTACGTCAATTGGAATAATTTACCATTTAAAAATGTAATTCCTTCTCCAAAATATTGTTTGTCAAGATCAATTTGCTTGAAAATTTTTCCTGTTTTGTAATCGTATTTTTTTATGAATGAAGCGCCTTCTTGACCTGTACTTTCGTATAAAGTGTCATTGTAAAATTCGAAACCTTCTGTAAAAGATTTTTTATCATGTGCGTAAGTATTTACAACTTTATACTTTAATAATTTGGGTTGAATATCCGAAACTAACTCGATTCTTTTAGTCGCATCAGAAGAGTCTCCGCCAAAATAAACAGTAGCTTTTAGGTATTGATAGCCTAATTTTTGATCTAGTAATTCAATTCTAAAATCTGTAGCACCTTTTGTGCTTCCCACTCTTAGGTCGTTTATGAAGTAGGCAACGCTGTCGATTTCTTTTGATTTTGGGTTCAAAATTCCGATTGTAAGCGGTTCTTTTTGCGTAAAATGAGCCGGAAATGCAGAATCATCGATAGTAAATAAAGAATTTTCACCTTTATTTTTATCTCCACATCCAATTAATGTGATTCCTAATAAAATGACAGTTAGGAAGTTATATTTTTTCATAGTTTAAAATTTGAATAAGCCAATATACAACGATATTTTTATAGCAACAAAGCTCTTGCAAAAATATAAAAAGATTGTATATTTGCACCGGCAAGTCCTACACGACCAGCTCCTGCAGACTCCTCCAGGATGGGAACATAGCAAGGGTACGTGGTTGAGCGGTGCGATGTAGGTCGCTTGCCATTTTTTTTTTTTTTTTTTTTTTTTAGAATAAATTTAATTTGTAATCTTCCTTCTGGAGGATTTTTTTATTTTTATCCCATTCGTAGTTAGGTGCTATTGGTTAGAAGTTAAATGTTGGTTGCTTTGTGCAGTTCAAAAATAAACTCAATTCCAAAAACTCATAACTCATAACCCATAACTCAAAAAAATGAATAAAGTCGTTTTAATTACCGGAGGATCATCAGGGATTGGAAAATCAATTGGAGAATTTTTGCATAAAAAAGGTTTTGTTGTCTATGGGACCAGCAGGAATCCGGAAAAAGTACTGAATTCTATTTTTCCGTTAGTAGCTTTAGATGTGAGAAATGCTGATTCTATTAAAACTGCTGTGTCAAAAATTCTTGAAATTTCTGGACGATTAGATATTGTAATCAATAATGCCGGAGTTGGAATTACGGGACCTTTGGAAGAAATTCCGATGGACGAAATAAAAAACAACTTTGAAACCAATTTTTTTGGACCAATTGAAGTGATGAAAGCGGTTTTGCCACAAATGCGTGAGCAAAAATCAGGTTTAATTATTAATATAACTTCAATTGCAGCTTATATGGGATTGCCTTATAGAAGCGTTTATTCGGCTTCGAAAGGAGCTTTGGAGTTGATTACTGAGGCTTTGCGAATGGAGGTAAAGCAATTTGGGATCGAAATTACAAATGTTGCTCCTGGAGATTTTGCAACCAATATTGCGTCTGGACGTTATCATGCACCCGTTGTAAAAGGTTCGGCTTATGAAAAGGTTTATGGCGATACGCTTTCAACAATGAATGAACATGTTGATGCAGGAAGCAATCCGAACGAAATGGCCGAAGCTATTTATAAAATCATTCAAAAAGAGAAGCCAAATGTGCATTATAAAGTTGGCGTTTTCATGCAGAAATTTTCGATTGTTTTGAAACGCGCGCTTCCAGATAAAGTTTACGAGAAGATGTTGATGAACCACTATAAATTATAAAATTATTTAACCCCAAAACTTTCTAACCAAAAAAAATGAAATACCTTTTATTGCTTGTTACTATTGTTTTTTGTTCTTGTTCACCAAAAATCAGAACTTCTGTTGCTGAAAAACATGAAAAATTAAATGAAACGGATAAAGTTGTTGTTTTTAACGCTAAATCTGAACTACCACAGGCTTACAGCAAAATTGGAACTACTAAAATTGGAGATACAGGTTTTACAACAAATTGCGATTTAATGACTGTACTTGAAAAGGCAAAAATTGAAGCTCGTAAAAGCGGTGCAAATGCATTATTGATTACAGAACATTTGTATCCGAGTACATTTGGAAGTACATGCCACAGAATCACTGCAGATTTGTTGAGAATTGAAAATACAGCGGATTATGACAAGCCTAAAATTGTAAAGGATACTCTTCAGCCAATTGTGAGTTCGAAAGCTGTTTCGACTAATGAAGTAGTTTATGGCCCTGTCTATTCTGGTTTTAAAACTTCAAAATTTTTAATAACTGCGAATGTTGGGCAGAGTTTTAGGGTTGCTTCATCGCCAGATGGATTAACTTCTGAACAAAAAGATTATTATAGAAAATTGAAATCAGGATTGAGTTATGATTTAAGTGCTTATTATTTGAAAGAAGGTAAGGGCGGATTTGGTTTGAAATACAATGTTTATAAATCTTCAGGAACTATTTATAATCAGACTATAACTAATGAAAATGGATTAAAAATGGAGGGAGATTTTAGTGACGATATAACAATTTCGTTTATTGGCCCATCTTTTATATTGACAGAAGATCAGAATGCGAGAGTTGGAGAGGCTAATTTGGAGTTGGCGATAGGATATATGGGGTATCAAAATAAGTCTGGTGTTGCGGGTTATCCCGTTAAAATAACAGGTTCTAATTTGGGTATGATTGGAGGAATGGGATATCATTTTAGGATTACACCGCACTTTTTATTAGGTCCACAGGTTAGTTTTATTGGTGGAACTTTGAAGAAATTAAAGTATACATATGCAGATGGCACTACATATACTGAAAAGCTTGATAAAGAAGAATTAGAAAATTTATGGAGAATTGATTTGGCTATTGGTGCTAAGTTTAGATTCTAAGTTGTAATTTTGCAGCTGAGTTTGCGTGAGGGATAGAAGCTTACTACCGAAGTAGTGCGGATAGCCCGACCTTATTTGCGAAAGGCGCGCATAAGCGGTTTGCTACGTGCGCCTTTTGCAAATAAGGTCACGCCCTGAGAATGTTCAACACAATTATAAATATATAAATTATGAAATTTTTTATTGATACAGCTAATTTAGCTCAAATTAAAGAAGCACAAGCTTTAGGAGTTTTGGATGGTGTAACAACTAATCCGTCATTGATGGCAAAAGAAGGAATTACTGGAAAAGACAATATTTTAAAGCATTATGTTGACATCTGTAATCTTGTAGAAGGTGATGTAAGTGCTGAAGTGAATGCATTGGATTTTGATGGAATGATCAAAGAAGGTGAAGAACTAGCTGAATTGCACGATCAAATCGTTGTAAAATTGCCAATGACTAAAGAAGGTGTTATGGCTGCAAAATATTTTTCGGATAAAGGAATTAAAACAAATGTAACTCTTGTTTTCTCTGCTGGACAGGCTTTATTGGCTGCTAAAGCTGGAGCAACTTATGTTTCTCCTTTTATTGGGCGTTTAGATGATGTTTCAACTGATGGATTGAATTTGATTCAGGAAATTAGAGAAATCTATGATAACTACGGTTATGAGACTCAAATCTTGGCAGCTTCTGTACGCCACACTATGCATATTGTAAACTGTGCTAAAATTGGTGCTGACGTTATGACTGGACCACTTTCTGCAATTTACGGTTTATTGAAACATCCTTTAACTGATATTGGTTTAGCTCAGTTTGTAGCTGATTTTGAAAAAGGAAATAAATAAGAATCAGACTCTTATAAATATTAAATCGTCTTTCTTCTGTTGAAGAGAGACGATTTTTTTTTACTTTTATGTAAACGTTAAAAGAAATATTTATGAAAATGATCTTAGTTTTAGTTTCGTTTTTTGCTGCAACTTTATCTATAAATGCTCAAGCAGCCAAAGTTCTGACAAGTGTTAACGACGCCGGTGATGTGGCTACTTATGAACTGGATTGCACGACCAAATTTCAGACTCTGGCAAAAGGTCTGCGGTACAATATTACCCGACATGAATTTAAAGGGCCAGAGCTTAAAAATTCGTATCGATTATTATTGGTTATGGATGGTTTTTATTCGAAAACGCTGAATAAAGAAATGACAATTTCGGCAGTTTTGACAGATGGAACTGTTATTGAAGCCAGAAAAATAATTGAAGATGACGGTTTTTTTGATGGAGCATGTACTTTAAAAATTAAAGATCCTAATGCGCTTTTAAAAGCTGATATTGACAAAGTTATTATTCACGCAGATAAAGAGGTCGTTTATAAATTATCGGCGCAAAATAAAGCAGTTTTTAAAGCGAATTTGAATAATATTATCAATGCTAAATAAGATGCTGAGATACTAAGATTCTGAGGTTCTAAGATTCTAAGATTTATTGCTTTGATGATAAAAAAAAACGCCCATTTAATTAAAATGAGCGTTTTTTTATTTGTATGTGTGTTTTCTAGTGACCTCCAGAAAGTTTTTTGTCAAAACTGATTCCTTGTTTTTTAAGGATTGAGCTTACGCTCCAAGCATAAAATGCTAAATACGCAAAACATAAAACTCCTACTATATAACTAGCGTGAATACCGATCGATTCAGAAACAAATCCTTGTAACCAACTGATAATACCACCACCCATAATCATCATAATTAAGAAGCTGCTTCCTTGACTTGTATTTTTTCCTAATCCGCTTACTGCTAAAGTAAAGATACATGGCCAAAGTGTACTGCAGAATAAACCAACGCTTGTAAAAGCATATATACTTACAATACCGGTAGTTGACATTCCAACAGCTAAAGCTACAATTCCTAACGCTGAAAATATAAGCAACATTCTAGCTGGATTTCCTTTACTTGCAATATCTGCAGCAATTAACACTAAAATGATTAAACCGTAGATGTAAAATGGCGTTAAATCGTGTTTTGCGATAGCATTTACAGCTAAGAAAACTCCAAAAGCTAAGTAAGGCGCAACGAAACGTAATATTTGCTGTAAACTTGCTTTATCTGTAAAAGCTTCGATAGCTCCTGTCCAACGACCAATCATTAAACTTGCCCAGTAAAGAGAGATGTAAGGAGAGATTTCCTGTAATGTATAAAGAACGCCAGTTTTTGCATTGATAAGAGATTCCATGTAAGCAGGTAAGTTACTTGCTGTCGAAACTTCAACACCCACATAAAGAAAGATTGCGATCATTCCCATTACTAATTGCGGATATTGTAATGCAGATTTTTTTGCAGTTGTGCCTTCTGCTGCAATTTCTTCTTCAATTAAAGCAGGTCTATCTGGCAATGAAGAGAATTTTAATAAAATTGCAACTAATAAAAATGCTAAACCAAGTATTAAATAAGGAATTTTTACACTTTCGATGCTTAAAGTAGATGCTCCAGTGCTTGATCCAAAGATAGCAAAAGTCACAATTAGTGGCCCAATAGTAGTTCCTAAATTGTTAATTCCACCAGCTAATGTTAATCTTTGAGATCCAGTTGCGATTGGTCCTAGCGCAATTGCTAATGGATTTGCAACAGTTTGCTGTAATGAAAAACCAAGTGCTACAATAAATAATCCTGACAACATTAAAGGAAAAGATCCTGTATTTGCTGCAGGATAAAACAATAATGTTCCGAATGCAGAAATTAGCAAACCTAATGAAAGACCATTTTTGTAACCTATTTTATTTACTAAATCCTCTTTTATTAAAACTGAAATTCCCATGTAGATCAAAGATCCAACTGTGTAAGCAATGTAAAAAGCTAATGATACTAATTGGCTTTCACCTTGAGATAAATGAAATGCTGTTTTAAAAACGGGAATTAAGATATCGTTGCTGGCTGCAACAAACCCCCAAAAGAAGAATACGATTACCAATGGGATAAACTGTCCCCACTTGGTTTGTAGATTTTCTGAACTCATAACTGTAATAAGGTTAATTTTTTATTATATTGTTTTTTGAAGACCGTAAATATATTTGTTACGAATAGCAAAAAAAAATAAAAAGACACAAATAATGTTAAATTTAAACAAACAGCATCATTTTTTCAACAATGTGTTAGTTTTAACTTAGTTAGAAAATGAAATGTGAAGTAAGATTTATTCCAATATTTTGTTTTTTACATCTTTGCTGTAGTTTCTACCAATTGGAATAGTGTAAGATTGTATTTGAATACGGTTTCCTTCGATCGATTTTACCTTGTTTAAGGCAATAACGTATGATTTATGTATTCGCAAAAAGCGATCGGCGGGCAATTCTTCAGATAATGAAGTTAACGATTTATGCGTAATATAGGTTTTATCTGGAGTTACTACTTTTATGTATTCTTTCATTCCTTCGACAAATAATATTTCTTCAATATTAATTTTCATCATCTTTTTATCGACTTTGATAAAAATATGCGAATCACCTTTTACGGTTTCAACTTTAATATTGTTTTTAAGGTTGTATTCGGTTGTGATTTTATTTATACATTTTATAAATCGCGGAAGCGGAATTGGTTTTACTAAATAATCTAAAACATCAAGATCGTAACTTTCGGCTGCAAATTCTCTAAAAGCGGTAGTAATAATTACTTTGGTTTTGTTTTCGATAAGACTGATCAATTCAAATCCCGTCATCATTGGCATATTGATGTCTAAAAACACAGCATCGACAGGCGTACTGTTTATAAAATCAAGTGCCTCCAGGGAATTATTGAATGTAGCAACAACTTCAAAATCTGTAAAATTAGTAAAGTAATTTTGCAGGACTTTGATAGCTAATGGTTCATCGTCGATCAAAACGCATTTAATCTTCATTATGAATAGGTATTTGCAAACGGATTATATAGTAATTTAGTTTTGTTGACTGTTTTAAGCTGTAATTATTCTTGTAAATTAACTTTAATCTCTTTTTAGTATTGATTAATCCAATTCCTCCTTTTTGATTAAGATTTTGTGAAATTACAAAATTATTTAGGATTTCAAAATCTAACAATTTATTGTCGATAACTTTACAATTGATCTTGATTTTTAAGTTTCGATTGTTTAAACCTCCATGTTTAAAGGCATTCTCTACCAATGAAATGAATATTAATGGTGGTACTACAATGTCTTCGATATTTGATTCTAAATTTATGGTAACTTCCACATTTTCAAAACGAAGCTTTTCGATTTCGATGTAATTTTGAATGTAATCTATTTCTTTTATAAGTGGGACAAATTTGGTTCCTTTTACATCATATAAAACATATTCCATCAAATTTGATAATTTAATGATCACGTCTGGAACTTTATTTGAAGATTCTAGCGATAAAGCGTATAAGTTATTTAAGGTGTTAAAAAAGAAATGTGGCTGAATTTGATTTTCAAGATACTTTAATTTGATTTTAAATTGATTTTCTCTTAACGATCTGTTTCTTTCACGTTCTCTCAGCCAGGTTAAAGTAAGATAAACAGATGAAGCCATAGCCAAGACGTAAAGCTCTCCAATACAAACCGCTACAATATGATTAATCTCAAACGGATGATATTCTCGGTTGGCTTCTGGCCAAATATTTTCAGATATAATATAATAGGTAAGTGCTGTTTTGCATAAATACATTGCAAATAAGCTAATTAAAAGCAAGAGTGTATATAGAATGTACTTTTGTTTCAGGACAAATCTTGGCACTAAAACAAACAAATTGAAATATACTAAAGGTATAACTAATGCAAACTCAATCGAATTTGATTTGAAAGCATAAGGATAGTCATTGAAATACGCACCCCATCTTAAAAAGTTTAAAGTAAAATAAATGCCCCAAAACCAAATATGATTTTGAAGTTTGATGTCAAATTTTAATTTTTGAATTTCGTTCAACTTAGTTTCTTGGGGGTTAACTTTTTTTTGACAAACTTTTAATTCTTCTGCAACTTTAAACAATTAGTAGCTAAAACGCAATTCTTTTGCAAAAAAAAATGTAAAAAAAGCGATATGGTGCTTTATTTCAGTGGTATAACGTTTTCGTAAAACATAATGTTGAATGATTTGTGTCGTTTGTTTAAAGTTTTCTGCTGTTTGTATAAATTGTTTTATTTATGTTAAAATTAACAATAAATTTATCGCATAACTAAAAAAAAACCATGAAAAAATGAAACAATTTGTATTAATCTTTGTGATTTTTCTCACCACGCAATTTATGAGCGGACAGGTGAAAACTATCAAAGGTTTGGTAAGCGATGAGAGCGGACTGCCGTTGCCTGGAGTAACTGTATTAGTTCAAGGTACAAAAAACGTAACTCAATCGGATTTTGACGGAGTCTATACGATTCAAGCATCTACAGGAGATGTTCTTGTGTTTTCGTATATTGGAATTAAAACTAAAGCTGTTACCGTTGCAGGCGCTACAACAATTAATGTTGTACTGACTCCTGATGCACAAAATTTAAATGAAGTAGTTGTTACAGCGTTAGGTATCAAGAGACAAAAGAAAGAGCTGGGGTATGCAGTTCAAGATGTTAAAGGAGATCAATTAAACAAAGTAATTACAACAAACGTTGCAACTGCACTTTCAGGTAAAGTTGCCGGTGTTGATGTATCGATTCCTGCAACAGGTGTAGGAGGAAGTACAAGAGTTATTATTAGAGGTATATCTAGCATTGGTGAAAGTAACCAGCCACTTTATGTTGTAGATGGTGTTCCTATTGATAATTCAGGTTTGAATAATGATCAGGCCGCGACAAGTAAATGGTTTGACGGAAGAGATAGTGGGGATGGTATTTCGAGCATCAATCCAAATGATATTGAAAGTTTGACGGTTCTTAAAGGAGCGGCTGCAGCAGCACTTTATGGTTCTAGAGCGTTAAATGGTGTAATTTTAATTACAACTAAAAAAGGAAGCAAAGGAAAATTACAGGTTGAAATAACAAGTGGTGTGAGCTTTGATCGAGTAAACGCTAAATACAGTGACTACCAGACTGAATATGGGACTGGTTCAAACGGAATTTTGCCAGATCCAACAAAAGCGCCAACTGAAATATATGGATATACTACAAATGCATGGGGTCCTAAATTCTCTGCAACAGTAGGACAAGAAGTTAAAATATTTGACGGTTCTATGAAACCTTATGCTAGAGTCGATAATAATATTCAGGATTTCTTTAAAACGGGAGTTACAATATCAAACGGTATTGCGCTTTCGGCAGGAAGTGATAATGCATTTGTTCGTTTTGGATTCAATAGTCTTAAAAATGACGACGTGATTCCAGAATCTGGTTTAGAAAGAAACAATGCTACTTTAAATGGAACTATTAAATCGGATAAATTTACTTTGGATGCCAATGTAAATTATATTGCAGAAAACACAAATAATAGACCAGGTTTAGGAGATTCGCCAAATAATGTTGGGTATTCATTAAGTGGTTTAGCACCAAATATTGATCAAGCTTGGCTTAAAAATTCTGTAAACCCAGTTGATGGTTCAATGTATCAGTGGAATAACAACGTTTATTTATTGAATCCGTATTGGGTTGTAAACGAAAATCATAATGCTACAGTAAAAAATCGTTTTATTGGTAATGTTACAGGAACGTATCAGGTTAAAAACTGGTTAGGATTAACGTTCAGAACTGGTTTAGATACTTATAATTTTAATTCTAAAGATTTTATGGCCAAAGGAAGTACTTGGCCAGGAAGAGATCTTGGTTACCTTGGATTAGAAAATATTACAGTTTCTGAACAGAATACCGATTTTATTGCCACTTTCAGCAACATAAAATTAGCTACAGATTTGACATTTTCTGGAATTTTAGGTACAGGAAGAAGAGATTTTAGAAGACAACAAAATTCTAGATTTGGAACAAATATTATTGAGCCGGGTACAGAGTATATTAGCAACTTCTCTAACCAAACAGAAAATGCACCACAAGACACTAAAACTAGAACAAATTCTATTTACGGTTCTGCTAAGTTTGATTATAAAGGTTATTTATATGCTGAGTTTACAGGAAGAAATGACTGGTTTAGTGTAATCAACAAAGATGCTTTTTATCCAGCAGCTTCGTTAGGTTTTGTTTTCTCTGATGCATTTGATATTCAAAGTGATACTTTCTCTTATGGAAAATTCAGAGCTTCTTGGGCACAGGTTTCAAACGCACCGGGAGCTTACAAAAATGCTTTAAATTACACTACTTATTCTTCTTATAATGGAGGTAGCGTTGTAAATATCAAAAATACTTCGGCACCAAATCCTAATTTGACTTATCAGTCTAAAACAGGAGTCGAGTTTGGACTTGAAACTGCTTTCTTCAAAAACAGATTAAAAGCTGATATTACAGTTTATCGTGAAGATACTTCAGATCAAACAATTGATTTGCCTTCTTCTGCAACTTCTGGTTATGAGTTTATTTCAGTAAATGCAGGTAAACTTCGTAACGAAGGTATTGAGATTTTCTTATCTGGAACACCAATCAAAACTAAGGATTTTGAATGGGGAATTGATTTGAACTTTTCTAAAAACAAAAACTCAATTATTTCTTTGCATCCAGATATTGATACGTATACTATTTCTGAAGCACGTTGGGCTGGTGCGGCGATTGTTGCACAAGTTGGAGGACAATACGGAACTATTATTGGTAAAGATTTCCAAAAAACGCCTTCTGGAGAAATGATCGTTGGAGCAAATGGTCTACCTTTATATACAGATACTAAAGTTGCTTTAGGGAAAGGTCTTCCAGACTGGGCGGCAGGTTTAACAAACCGTTTTTCTTATAAAGGATTTACACTTCAATTTTTAATTGATATGAAATTTGGAATGGATGTTTATTCTATGACCAATTCACTTGCAGCACAAAAAGGACTTCTTGATGTTACTACTGAAGGTAGAGATGCATACAATGCAGCAAGAGCTCAAGCGGTTGCAAACGATCCAAACTTTAGCCAAGCAACATGGATTCCAACCGCTGGTTATGTAGCTAACGGAGTTAAAAACACAGGAACTGAAGCTAATCCGGTTTATGTGAAAAATACAACTCCTGTAAATCCGCAAGATTACTGGACTTCAGTTTTCAATAATACTCCAGCACCATTCATTTATGATGCTTCTTATGTGAAATTGAGAGAGGTAAGTTTAGGATATCAAATACCAAAAAGTGTTTTTGGCGGAGCAAAAATCAACTCAATTTATGTTTCGGCTTTTGCAAGAAACTTATTTACTTTCAACAAAGATTTGCCAAACATTGATCCAGAATCTATGTATACTTCAGGAAATGGACAAGGTTTTGAATATGGTTCATTGCCATTTAGAAGATCATATGGTTTTAATCTTAAAATTACATTCTAAAAAAAGAAATTATGAAATTTAAACAAATAATAGCCCTGCTGGTAATATTTACACTGGTTGGCTGTACCGAAAATTTTGACGAACTGGAAAAAGATCCAGTTGCGTTATCTGCAAATCCTGCAGGACAACTTAGTTTTGCACAATTGTGTATGTCTGGTGATGGATATTATCAGTGGAGAGCTAACCTAATTTATTCTGGTGGATTCGTACAACACTATGCAGGTGCATGGAATGTAACAGAGTTTGGAAGTAAATTCAAGAAAAATGATGATTATGCCACTGCTTTATGGCGAAATGGTTACGCCAACGAATTAAAAGGTGTTGTAGATATTATTGAAAATACAAGTAAAGATGCTTCTGCCAGTAATATGAATGCAGTTGCCAAAATCATGAGAGTAATGATTGTGCAGCGTATTACAGATCTTTATGGCGATTGTCCCTATTCAGAAGCTGGTTTGGGATTCTCTAAAGGAATTGTAACGCCTAAATATGACAAGCAACAAGATATTTATAATGCGTTTTTTGCTGAATTACAAGAAGCATTTGTACAATTGAATGCTGGCGGAGGTGCTGTAAAAGGAGATTTGTTTTATAACGGAGATATTTCGAAATGGAAAAAATTGGCTAATACAATGCGTTTGCGTCTTGCAATGAGAATATCTGAAGTAAGTCCGGCAGAAGCTGAAAAACAAGCAAAAGCAGCATTAGCAAATGGTGTTTTTGAAAGCAATGCTGATAACTGTGTAAGACAATGTTTGGATTTTCCTTTTAACGATACGCCGGGTGCGCTTGATTTTAGAGGAAATGGATTGTCATATGCTTTTATTGGAAATGAAAATGGAGATCACTTCAGTTCTAACATGATTGATTTCTTAAGAAACAACGGTGATCCAAGGTTAAAAATGCTTGCAACACCTAAAACAGGAGGTGTAGCAGGAGGTGCTCCAGCTCCAGGTGAAGAATTATATGTTGGTAATACGCCAGGAGTTTTTCAATGGGATATGCCAGGTGGATCTAATGCTGTTTCTGGTATTCAGCCTTATTTGAAACTAAAAACGACTCCTTTTTTACATGTTAGTTATTCAGAAGCACAATTGTTGCTTGCTGAAGCCGCTTTTAGAGGATGGGTTCCTGGTTCGGCAGCGACTTTCTACAAAAAAGGTGTTGAAGCAGGTATTAGACAACTTGAAATTTATGGAGCTACTCCAGCAACTCAATCTGCAATTGATACTTATTTAACGGCTAAACCTTTAGTAGCTGGAAAAGAAAAAGAGCAAATTGCAACACAACTTTGGGTTACTTATTTATTAAATAGTATTGAAGCTTATTCAAACTGGAGAAGAACTGGATTTCCAAAATTACTTCCAATTACAAATCCAGATTCAGAAACTGGTGGCGTTGTTCCAACGCG
Source organism: Flavobacterium sp. LHD-80 (assembly GCF_030929605.1). Taxonomy (GTDB): domain Bacteria; phylum Bacteroidota; class Bacteroidia; order Flavobacteriales; family Flavobacteriaceae; genus Flavobacterium. The sequence continues at coordinate 195,416 of NZ_JAVFVS010000010.1, read as the reverse complement.
TTTGTATTATCCAAATGATGAAGCACAGAAAAATGGTGTGAATTTCCAAGAAGCTTTGTCTAGAATGGGTGGCAAGAATGAATGGACAAATAAAGTTTGGTGGGATGTAAACTAAAAATAAAATCCTAAAAACATAGAGTTATGCCTAATAAGGTATTATTTCAATCTAATTAAAATTAAAAACATCTGTTTAAATTCAAAATTATGATCAATAATAAAGCCTTATTAGGCATTCTTTTATTTATAACTTCGCTCGCTTCAGTTTACAGCTGTACTTCTCAAAAAGAATCAGATGATTTAAGGCAACCAAAAACGGCTCGAGTTGTAGGTTATTTATCTTCGGATAATTTTAATAAGATGACTTCTATTCAGTTTTGCAAATTGACACATCTTAATGTGGCGTTTGCAAATCCAGATAAAAATGGAAATATCATTTTTACAGGCGATATAGATGCTCTTGTTGCATATGCAAAATCCGTTAATCCAAATATTATAATAAGTATTTCTCTTGCGGGAGGTGTTATTTCGGCAGAACAAGCTTCAAATTGGTCTTGGCTGATTGATAAACCCGAAAATAGGCCAGCTTTAATTCAGAATATAATAAATTTTGTAGCGCTCCATAATTTAGATGGAGTGGATGTTGATCTCGAATGGGATGCGGTCACAACTGGCTACAGCGGATTTGTTATAGAATTAAAAAAGAGCCTTTCAGAACATAAGAAACTTATGACTGCGGCATTGCCAAATAATACTCGTTTTGAAAATATTAGTGCGGCAGCTTTAAACGCATTTGATTTTTTAAATATTATGGCATATGACAGTACAGGTCCTTGGACACCCAATAATCCAGGTCAGCACAGTTCATTTGATTTTGCAAAAAATGGAATTGATTTTTGGCACAAACAACAAAACGTTCCAAGTGAAAAATTAACGCTTGGAATACCTTTTTACGGTTATAATTTTACCTACTCAAATGTTACAAGTTCTACTTATGGTCAAATTGTCGAAGCAGGAAAACAATTTGCTGATTTAGACGAATTAGGAAAGATATATTATAACGGAAGACCGACGATTTCTAAAAAGGTTGAATATGCAGCCCAAAATACTGGAGGGATTATGATTTGGGAACTTGCCCAAGATTCTTTTGATGAATATTCTTTGTTAGACGTCATTCATAAAAAGTACATTAATTTAAAAATCAAGACTACAGGCCTTTGTGGCAACTAAAAAAATACCAACGACATTATTTTTCATATAATCTGCTAAGTAAATAGACAGGACAGTTCTTAATATTTTGTTAAGAATGTGTTTGGCTGCGGGCTTTTATCGTCATTTTTGAGTTTAATGCCTTGTATTTTAAATAGTTGTAATGTTTAATATTATACACTAAATCTGCAATTTTTTTGCATATAATGCGAAAAATTATTAAAAACACCTTAGTATTTTCATAGGAAAACGTTTTCGCAAAACGCATTATTGAATGTTTTATGTCGTTTGTTTAAAGTTTAATGTTGTTTGTATAATTTATTTTTTTTAACAATGCCTTAAGAATAATTTTACGTCATAACTAACAAAATAAATAAACATGAAAAAAATTTTCTTAATCTTTATGATTGTTTTTACGGCGCAAGTTTCACTTGCTCAGGTAAAAAATGTTAAAGGTGTGATTACAGATTCTGATGGGATGCCATTACCAGGGGTGTCTATTGCTGTACAAGGAGGTCAAAAAGGTACAACTACCGATTTTGATGGTTTGTATACAATTGAGGCGCAAAAAGGACAGACTTTAGTTTTTAGCTATGTTGGCCTTGAATCGCAAAGTATAGTTGTAGGAGATGCTACTACAATTAACGTAAAAATGCTTACAGCGTCTTCAAATGCCTTAAGTGAAGTTGTTGTAACTTCTTTAGGTATTAAGAAAACAAGAAAATCATTGACTTACGCAGCACAAGAACTTAAAGGAGACGAATTAGTTCGTGTAAAAGATGCTAACGTTATCAATACAATTGCTGGTAAAATTGCCGGTGTTGCTGTAACAAAAAGTGCTGGTGGTACTGGTGGTTCTACAAAAGTTGTAATTCGTGGTAACTCTTCTGTTTCTAATAGCCAACCTTTATATGTTATCGATGGTATTCCAATGTTGAATTCTGGTTCAGGACAGCCTAATGATACGTTTGGTAGTTTAGCAGGAGGTAACCGTGATGGAGGAGATGTTATTTCATTAGTGAATCCTGATGATTATGAAGGAATGACAGTCCTTAAAGGTGCTGCAGCTTCTGTTTTATATGGTTCTCAAGGAGCAAACGGTGTTATCTTACTTTCTTCTAAAAAATCTAAAGAAGGAAAAGCAAATATTGCGGCTTCTTCTGTAACTACTTTTGAAACTGCTGCTTATCTTCCTAAATTCCAAACTGATTATGTTGCTGCTGCTGGAGCAGATGAATCTTGGGGAGCTAAACAAAAATCAGCTGATCACGTGAAAGATTTCTTTAATACAGGAGTAACACAAATTACTTCAGTAGGATATTCAATAGGTTCTGAAAGATCTTCTACTGCATTTTCATATGCTAATACATCAGCTAGTGGTATTACTCCAGGAAATAGCTTAAAGAAAAATAACTTTGGAATTCGTCAAACAGCTAAATTTTTTGATGACAAATTGACTTTTGCAGCTAATGCAAACTATACAAGTCAAACAATTGCAAACAAACCAGTTAACGGATTTTACTTTAACCCATTAACAGGTGTTTATTTGATGCCAAGAGGTTACGACTTTAATGAGTACAAAGAAACTTATGAAGTTTTTGATCCAACAAGAAATTTAATGGCGCAAAACTGGATGACTAATAGAGATATTATGCAAAATCCATATTGGGCAATCAACAGAAATAGATCTGAAGATAAAAATGATTACTTTAATGGAGCATTGTCTTTGTCATACAGAGCTAACAATTGGTTAACTATTGCTTCAAGATATAGCTATAACAGAATAACAAGTCTTTTTGATAAAAGAATATTTGCTACAACTCAAGGAACTCTTTCTCATGCAAATGGTAGATATTACTCTGAGAATGCATTGAGCACACAGCGTTATGGTGATTTAATTGCTACAATTAATACAAAAATTGGAAATGATTTCTCTTTCAATGCTAACGTTGGTACAAGTATCACAAATACATTAACAAATCAAAAAACAATTTTAGATTCAGGAATTAGTGCAGGATTAACTTATGCTAACTGGTTTACATTAGCTAATTTTGTAAATAATGCAAATAATTATCAAACAATCGATTCTAGAAGAGAAGTACAATCAGTTTTTGCTGCTACAACTTTTGGATATAAAGATATGTTATTCTTAGATCTTTCTGGAAGAAACGACTGGTCTTCGACTTTAGCAAACACAGGAACATCTAGCTATTTTTATCCATCTGTAGGGGTTACTGCTCTTATTAGTGAAATGACAACATTGCCAGAGTGGATTAATTACGGAAAAGTACGTGGTACTTATGCACAAGTTGGTAATGATATTTTTCCTTTTATCTCAACTCCAACGTACTACTTCAGACCAGGTTTTACAGATCCAAAACCAAATGCTGGACCAAAAAATGGAACTACTTTGAAACCTGAGTTAAAATCAGAATTCGAATTTGGTACAGAGTGGAGAATGTTTAATAACAGATTTAGTTTTGAGGTTTCATATTATAATTCTGAAACTAAAAACCAATACTTACAAGTTGTTGCTCCGGTTGGAAACCAAGAAGGGGTTGATTTTTACGGATTTAATGCAGGAAGTATTGAAAATAAAGGTATTGAGGTTGTGTTAAATGCTGGAATTATCAGAGGAGATAAATTCACTTGGGATACATCTATCAACTTCTCACAAAATAAAAACAAAGTAAAAGAGCTTCCTGACAACATTGGAAACAGAGTTAATTTAACTGAGGCTGGAGTAAACAGCTACAGATATGCATTAATCGAAGGAAGACCTTACGGAGTTATTGAAGGTATTAACTTTAAGAAAGACGCACAAGGAAGAATTTTATTAAATGATGATGGAACTTTCCAAAAAACTGACTTTGAAGAAGTAGGTAACTCTAATCCTGATTTCATGTTAGGTTTCTCTAACTCATTCAAGCTTGGATCATTTTTCGCAAATGTATTGATTGATGGTCGTTTTGGAGGTGATGTAATGAGTTTGACTCAAGCTCAAAATGACTCTTTTGGAGTTTCAAAAGCAACTGGCGATGCTAGAAATGCAGGTGGTGTTACTATAAATGCAGTTAAACCTGATGGAACAGCAGTTACATCAATGGATGCTAAATCGTACTACACACAAGTTGGTGGTAGAGCTGGTATTACAGGTGAATATGTTTATTCTGCAACAAATGTAAGTGTTAGAGAGGTTTCTATCGGATATAACTTTAACCCTAAATCATTGCCTTTCATCAATACTGCAAGTATTTCATTAATTGCTAGAAACTTATTCTTTATCTACAAAGATGCTCCTTTTGATCCAAATATTGCATTAAGTACTGGCCAAGGTCTTCAAGGAGTTGATATTTATGGTTTGCCATCTACAAGAAGTATCGGTCTTAATTTAAATGTAACTTTCTAAATTTAAACAAAATGAAACTAAATAAAATAGCAAAAGCAGCTATCTGTATCTCATTACTTACTGCGGTAGGTTGTACAGGTGATTTTGAAGATATAAATACTAATCCAAATGGTTTTACACCAAAGCAATTAGAGCAAGATTTTAATAACATTAAAGGAGGTTTCGCTCCAATGTTCAATAATATTCAAGTATTGACTCCAGAATGGGTTTATCAATTACAGCAAGGATTAAGTTGTGATATCTGGTCTGGATATATGGCTACGCCAACTGGATTTGCCGGAGGTATCAATAATACAACTTATTCATTAGTTGATGGTTGGAATGTTTTCAACTGGGATTATGCTTATAAATATGTAATGTTTAATGCATATGATATCGCTAATAAATCAAAAGGTAAATACGATCAGTTTTATGCACTTTCATTGATTTTGAAAGTGGAAGGAATGCATAGAGTTACTGATACTTGGGGACCAATTATCTATTCTAAATTTGGTTCGCCAGAAACTACAATTCCTTACGATTCTCAAGAAGAAGTTTACAATCAAATGTTTAGTGAATTAGATTTTGCTGTTGCCGAATTAACAAAAAGAGTAGATGCTGGAGAAGCTTCAACGTTTGTTAGTACTGACTTGTCATCATACGGCGGAGATTATAAAGCTTGGGTGAAATTTGCAAATACTTTACGTTTAAGACTTGCAATGCGTATCGTTAAAGTTAATCCTACTTTAGCTAAAACTCAAGCAGAAAAAGCAGTAGCTCAAAAATTTGGAGTATTCACTACAAATGCAGATTTATTTAAAATTGTATCTCCAGTTTATACAAACCCAATTAATACAATTAGTGGTTCTTGGTTAGATATTCGTATGTCTGCTGATATGGAGTCTATTTTAGGTGGTTACCAAGATCCTAGAATGGCAACTTATTTCGATACATCAACTCAATTTCCTGGGCAATACAAAGGTGTACGTACAGGTATTGCAATCAACGGTAAAGGAGATCACCAGGATTTTTCTGGAATAGGTGCTGTTGTTAGATCAAAAGAAATTGTTTTATTCACAACTGCTGAAGCTTATTTCTTAAGAGCTGAAGGTGCATTAAGAGGTTGGAACATGAATGGAACAGCTCAGACTTTGTATGAAGCGGGAATTAAAGCTTCATTTGATCAGAGAGGCGCTTCTGGTGCGGCGGCTTATACTGCTGATAACACAAAAACGGCTATGGCTTATGTAGATCCTAAGTTCCCAGAGAATAATTCACCTGCTTTAAATAACGTTACAGTTGCTTGGGATGCTGCAGCAACAAACGAAGTTAAATTGCAAAAAATCATTACTCAAAAATGGATCGCTGGTTTCCCAGAAGGACAAGAAGCTTGGTCTGATTACAGAAGAACAGGTTATCCAAAACTTTTACCAGTACTTAAAAACTACAGTGGAGGAACAATCACTACGCAATTTGGTGTTCGTAGAATCAATTATGTAACATCAGAGAAAGCTGCCAATGCAGGTGGAGTTGCTAGTGGAATTGCAAAATTAAATGGACCGGATACTGGAGGAACAAGACTTTGGTGGGATACTACAGGTCCTAATTTCTAAAAAGAATTTAAGATTATAAAAATTTAAGTTTGGTTAGTAATTGCAAATGGTATAGGTGATGAGAGTTACTTATACCATTTCAATAACCAAAATTGTACATACCAAAAAAAGAAAAAAAATGAAAAGTGCTTTAGAAATTAAACCTGATATTAGCTATAAAAGCGCTGGTAAATTTGAAGAGACTAGATTTGAGAAAATTCACAACGAAATCTTCAAAAGTTCAGCCGAAGCATCAGTAATTGTAGCGCAGGAAATCGCTCAGTTAATCAGATCTAAGCAAGAAAAAAACAAATCTTGTGTACTAGGTTTGGCAACAGGTTCTTCTCCTATTAAAGTATATGAGGAGCTAGTGAGAATGCACAAAGAAGAAGGATTAAGCTTTAGCAATGTGATCACTTTCAACTTGGATGAATATTATCCAATGTCGAAAGAAAACAATCAGAGCTATCATTATTTTATGCATCAGCATCTTTTTAATCACATTGATATCAAACCTGAAAATGTTAATATTCCTGATGGTACAGTTGCAATCGATGAATTAAATCAATACTGCATTGATTATGAAATGAATATTAAACAAGCTGGAGGTCTAGATTTTCAGTTATTGGGAATCGGACGTACAGGACACGTTGGTTTCAATGAGCCAGGTTCGCATATCAATTCAGGAACAAGAATCATTACGTTGGATCATATTACAAGAGTTGATGCTTCTTCTGATTTTAATGGAATTGACAATGTGCCAAAACGTGCGATCACGATGGGAGTTTCGACCATTATGAGATCGAAAAGAATCGTATTGATGGCTTGGGGACAAAACAAAGCCGATATCATCAAGAGAACAATCCAAGGCGATATCAGTTCTGAAGTTCCTGCTACATTTTTACAGAATCACCCAAATGCAACTTTCGTTTTAGATCAGTCTGCAGCGTCTGAGTTGACGCGCTTCAAAACGCCTTGGCTAGTTGGAGAATGCATCTGGAATCAGGAATTAAAAAGCAAAGCGATTGTTTGGTTGTGCCAAAAAACAAAACAGTCGATATTGAAATTGACAGACCGTGACTATAACAATAACGGAATGTCTGATCTTTTGGCGCAGGAAGGTTCTGCTTATGATTTGAACATCAATATGTTCAACGTATTGCAGCACACTATTACAGGATGGCCGGGCGGAAAGCCAAATACAGACGATTCTCATCGTCCTGAAAGAGCCAATCCAGCTAAAAAAAGAGTGATCCTTTTCAGTCCGCATCCAGATGATGACGTGATTTCGATGGGAGGAACTTTCTCAAAATTGATCAAACAAGGCCATGATGTACATGTTGTATATCAGACTTCTGGAAATATTGCCGTTACAGATGACGAAGCATTGAAGTTTGCTGAAGTTTGCAACGATTTTGCTGGGGAAAATCTTCCAAAAGACATCAATTTCAAATCGGTAATTGAATTCTTGAACAGCAAATCTGAAAATCAGATTGATTCTTTGGAAGTTAGAAAACTTAAAGGATTGATCAGAAGAAGAGAATCGTACGCAGCGACAAGATACATTGGACTTAAAGATGAAAATACACACTTTTTGGATCTTCCGTTTTACGAAACAGGACAGGTTAAAAAGAATCCTTTAGGACCAGAAGACATTGCTATTGTTAAAGATATTATTGCCAAAATCAAGCCTCATCAGGTATTTGCTGCTGGAGATCTTGCAGATCCGCATGGAACACATGAAGTTTGTCTGAATGCAATTTTCGCAGCGATGAAAGAATTGAAACCAGAAAAATACATGGATGACTGCTGGTTATGGCTTTACAGAGGAGCTTGGCACGAATGGGATATTCACGAAATTGATATGGCAGTACCGCTTTCTCCATCAGAAGTATTGTTGAAACGCCATGCGATTTTATATCACCAGTCTCAAAAAGATAGAGTTATGTTCCAAGGAAATGATTCTCGTGAATTCTGGGTTAGAGCCGAAGACCGAAATAAAAACACAGCAATTCTGTATGATGAATTAGGATTAGCAGAATATGAAGCAATCGAAGCCTTTAAACGTTTTGATTACTAAAATAAAATTTAGGATTCGTATTTAGAGCGAATCAAATTACAAAATTCAGATTGGTTTCATAGCGATTAGTGAGGTTCAATAGAGATCATTCTGAGTTTTGTTTCTTTTATCTATTTATTAATGTTTCTTGAGGGAAACATCATTTCAAAAAAATTAAAATGAAGTATTTATTAGTCCTACTATTTGCAGGTTTAACATCTAATGCTCAAATTCAAAAAGAGCAGCTAAATCTTATGCCTTGGCCTCAGAGTGTTGTTTTAAACGATGGGAATTTTACTTTAACTAAAAATTTCAAAGTAAACATTACCGGAAACCCAAATCCAAGAGTTTTTGGCGGAGTAACTCGTTTTTTGCGTCGCTTAGATGGCAGGACTGGTTTATTTTTTCAACAAGGTTTTGTTACAAAATTAAATGAGGTTCCAACAGCAGAACTTCAGATAAACTGTACCAAAAGCGGAAAAATTGGTTTGTACGAAGATGAAAGTTATCACTTAGATGTCAAACAAAACAAGATTACAATAAATGCAACAAGTGATTTGGGTGCACTTCATGGCCTTGAAACCTTATTGCAATTATTGCAAAATAATAATAACTCATTTTATTTTCCGAACACTCAAATTTCAGATTTTCCAAGATTTACTTGGAGAGGTTTGATGATCGACGCTTCAAGACATTTTCAGCCGGTTGATGTTATCAAAAGAAATATTGACGGATTGGCAGCAATGAAAATGAATGTTTTTCACTGGCATTTGGTTGATGATCAAGGCTGGAGAATTGAAATGAAAAAACATCCAAAACTAATTGAAGTGGCTTCGGATGGATTATATTACACACAAGAGGAAATTAAAAATATCGTAAAATATGCTGATGAGCGCGGTATTTTGATAGTTCCAGAAATAGATGTTCCAGGTCACGGATCTTCGATTTTAACGGCTTATCCAGAAATTGGAAGCAAAGTGATTACGTTGACAGGAGGAACTTCTGAAAAAAATATTCAGGGAACAGCAATTGCTACCTATGGAATTGAAAGAAATGCAGGTATTTTTTCGCCAACATTAGATCCTTCAAATCCTAAAACATATCAAATTTTAAGTGAACTTTTTGATGAGGTTTGCCCGTTATTTCCGGGAGCTTATTTCCATATTGGAGGAGACGAAAATGAAGGGAAAGACTGGGATGCAAATCCAAAAATTCAAGAGTTTAAAAAGAAACACAATTTAAAAACCAATCACGAATTACAAACCTATTTCACTATGCAATTGGCTCCAATGCTTAAAAAGCATGGAAAACAGTTAATGGGTTGGGAAGAAATTCTAACAAAGGATCTTTCAAAAGAAGCAATTGTGCATTCTTGGAGAGGTGCAAATGAAGGAATGGCTGCAGGACAATCTTTAGTCGATGCTGTAAAAAAAGGATATAAAACAGTCTTGTCAAACGGGTATTATATTGATTTGATGTATCCAGTTGAAAGTCATTATTTGAATGATCCGATGCCAAAAGGTGCTGTATTGACCGCAGAAGAAAAAGCAAGAATCCTGGGAGGTGAAGCGACAATGTGGACAGAGCTTGCATCTGAAACTACTATTGATTCAAGAGTTTGGCCAAGAACAGCGGCAATTGCAGAAAGACTTTGGTCAGCAGAAGATATTACAGATGTTTCAAATATGCGCAAACGTTTAGAGGTAGTTTCGTTTAGACTTGAAGAATTAGGCTTGACGCATATTCGTAATAAAGGGGTAATCTTAAGAAATATTGCAAACAATCAAGATATCAATGCATTAAATGAGTTTTCAAATGTTTGCGAACCGTTAAAAGGATATACCCGCAACAAAGGAGGAACGGAATACCAAATGTATTCGCCATTGACACTTTTTGCAGATGCTTGTACACCTGACGCAAAAGATGCTTTGACTTTTAATGATGCAGTAACACAATATGTAGCGAATAAAACGCCTGAAAATAAAGCTAAAGTAGCATCATTTTTAACAAAATGGATTGCCGTTAATAAAGGATTGAATGAATTAAGTGCAAATGCGCCATTGGTACAGCCATTTCTTCCTTTAGCAAAAAAATTAAGCGATGCATCAGAACAAGTTTTGTTGGTTTTAGATAATAAATCGACTTTAAAATCAGAAGATTTGAAGAAATTAATCGAAGACTGCAATACAAAAGATTATGCCGATGTTGAGCTTGCAGTTTACGCAGGTTTAAAGAAATTAATATAAAAATTTGGTTTGAATTAGTATTTAGTAAGTTTAAGTATTGTTTTAAGATTGCTGATTATCTCTGCCAAAAAAACATTTGGCAGAGGTAATTATATTAAACTTTTAGATTCTTTTTTATTCCACATTAAAAATAAAATTATTACAAAAAAATAACCATTCAAGGAGTATTAACATTTAAAAACCAAATAGAAAGAGTAGAATTTAAAACATGACAATAACAGAGTTAAAATTGATGAGTAGTCCCAAATTTATCAGTTGTATTTAATAGTAATTTTTTAAAAATTATAAATAAATATCAATCACTACTATTTGCTAATGATTATAAAGAATCAGTAATAGTAATATTTATCTATAGAATTTAATTTGAGTTTATTTCCAATCGATGAAGCCTTCCAAACTGCATTGAGCGAAACCCAGCAGTAAAAACTGCTTCGGCCCAATTATTTATTTTCTATTAACCAATATTAATAACTATGAAACATTATTACAGATTACTTTTTTTGTTTTTGTTGTTTCCCTTACTTGCGTTAGCCCAACCAGCTCACGGTAAAAAAGTAGTAGGGTATTATGCGCAATGGTCTATTTATGCCCGGGATTTTAATGTCCCGCAGATAGACGGAAGCAAATTGACGCATTTAAATTATTCTTTTTATGGTACAACTTATGATCCGGCACATCCGGAGAATACAAAGTTGTTGTGTTTAGACTCTTATGCTGATTTTGAGCATATGGAAGGTGGAATTCCGTGGGATGCTCCTGTAAAAGGGAATTTCTATGATTTAATGAAGCTTAAGCAAAAATATCCGCATCTAAAAATTTTGATTTCTGTTGGAGGATGGACTAAAGGTCAGGATCTTTCTCCAATTGCCGCAAGTCCAGTGGCAAGAGCTGCTTTGGCTGCAGATATGGCCAACTTTATTACTAAATATCCTTTTATTGACGGATTTGACATTGACTGGGAATATCCTCTTTCCGGAGGAACAGATGGCACCGAAGTAATTAACGGAGCTCCAATTCCAGCACAAAAATACAGTCCGGACGACAACAAAAATCTAGTTTATTTATTAAAAGCGATGCGTCAGGCAATGCCAAATAAATTAGTTACAATTGCTGCCGGAAACAATGTTCGAAATGTTGCAAAACAATATCTGGGACCACTTAACAGAGGACAGTATGGAATGACAGAAGATATTTCGACTTACTGTGATTACATCACTTATTTTGGATATGATTTTGGAGGAAACTGGTATGATAAAACCTGTTACAATGCTCCTTTATATGGAAGTGGAAACACTAATGATCCACTATATGGCGCAACTCAATCTGAATCACTTGACGAATTGACAAGCCAATATTTGAATGTTGTTGGTTTTCCTGCGAATAAATTAATCATGGGTTTACCTTTTTACGGAAAAAAATTCGACCATGTTGCTAATAACGGAACGAATCCGAATTTACCGGGATTATTCGTTTCGGCTCCAAGAGATATCGTTTCAGGATGTACAAATCCACAAAATCCAACAGGAACTTGGGATGGTCCGGCAGCTTGTGAAAAATCAGGAAGTATCGAAATTTGTGATTTAGTCGGAAATCCGGTTACGAATTCACATGCCTATTTAGATCCAAATACAATGCTAGTTACACCAACTGCGGCTGCAGCAGGATGGGTTCGCTATTTTGATAATACAACAAAAGTTCCTTATTTATATAATGCTACTTTAAAACAGTTTATCTCTTATGAAGATAAACAATCGATGGATTTAAAAGTACAATACATTAAATCTCGAAATCTTGCCGGAGGTATGGTTTGGGAATTATCTCAAGATACCAGAGGCGCTGTTCCAAATGCTTTATTAAAACAAGTTGACACTTCATTTGGAAGCATTGTTGCAGGAACGGTAAGTATTGCAGGTTCTGTAAAAAACGGAGCGGCTTTAGTGCCAGATGTTACAGTTGAATTACGCGATGCAAGCAATGCAGTATTACAAACAGTAGTTTCTACTGCAGGTAATTTTACATTTAATAATTTGCCTTCAGGACAAAATTATACGCTTACCGCTTTAAAAGCAACGTACACTTTTACGCCTGTCACACTAACAAATGTTACTGTAAACCAAACTGCTGTTGTTATTAATGGCACACAACCTACTTACACAGTTGGCGGAACAGTTTTAGACGGATCGACCCCAGTATCAGGCGTTACGGTTACGGCTACTTCTGGAGCAACAGTTTTGACTGCCGTTTCAAATGCAAGCGGAGTTTATAGCGTTGCAGGATTAACTGCTGGGCTTAATTTTACAGTTACAGCAGCGAAATCTGGATTCTCTTACACGCCAGCTTCAACAGTTTATAATGCAATCGATGCAAACAAAACGTTGAATTTCGTTCAAGGCGCACCAATTGTTTATTATACCGTAAGTGGCACTATTTTGAACAATACAACTCCGGTTTCAGGTGTAACTGTTACAGCATCTTCTACAGGTGGAAATTTCACAGCAGTTACAAATGCTAGCGGTGTATATTCTTTAAGTCTGCCTTCTGCTGGAAATTATACAGTTACAGCTGCTTTAGCCGGACAAACTTATACGCCAGCTTCAACGGTTTATACTAATTTGACTGCCAATAAAACATTGAATTTTTCTCAAGATGTTATTGTTGTTGGCGCAAGTAAAATTAGCGGAACAGTTAAAAATGGAACAATTCCGGTTTCAGGTGCAAAAGTAGAATTGATTTTGCCTTGGACAGATAATGCACATCCTTATTTAAGCAAACTTGCCGTTACAGATGCGCAAGGGAAATATAGTTTTGACAACGTTATTTTAAGTGGCTATACAACTATTTCAAGCTTAAAACTAAATACTTGGGAAAATGGAGAAGTGGTTTATCTACCATCAAACTTAGCGAACTTTCCTGTTCCGGCCACTGCAACAGTGTACGATTTTAATACAGGTGCAGTGACGACAACTTATACAGTAAGCGGAACTGTTCTTAATGGAGCAACTCCAGTTTCAGGTGCAACAATTTCAGCAGTTACAGGAACTACAACTTTAACGGCTACTTCTGATGCTTCGGGAAATTATAGCATTGCTAATTTGGTTTCAGGATCAAATTATACTGTAACGATTGCTAAAACGGGATTAACTTTTACACCAGCGTCAACGGTTTATAATGCTATTAATTCAAACAAGACATTGAATTTTGCTCAAGTTGTAACTCCGACTTATTATACAGTAAGCGGAAGCGTTCTTAACGGAGCAACTCCAGTTTCAGGTGCAACAATTTCAGCGGTTACAGGAACTACAACTTTGACAGCCACTTCTGATGCTTCAGGAAATTATAGTGTTGCTAATTTGGTTGCGGGTTCAGATTATACAGTAACAATTGCTAAAACAGGATTGACTTTCACACCTGCGTCAACGGTTTATGCAGCTATTAATGCAAATAAAACCTTAAATTTCACTCAAGTTGTAACTCCTGTTTATTATACCGTAAGTGGAACGGTGAAAAATGGAACAACAGCTGTTTCAGGTGCAACAATTTCAGCAGTTACAGGAACAACAACTTTAACAGCCACTTCTGATGCTTCAGGAAATTATAGTGTTGCTAATTTAGTTTCAGGTTCCAATTATACAGTAACCGCTGCAAAAACAGGATTAAGTTTTAGTCCAGCTTCAACAGTTTATACCGCTATAAATGCAAATAAAACGTTGAACTTTACTCAAAATGTGACCAGTGGAAACTTAATCAGCGGAACAGTTAAAAATGGTTCAACTCCAGTCTCTGGAGCTAAAGTAGAATTAATTTTACCTTGGACAGATAGCACTCACGGTTATGCTAATTTTATTGCAACTACAGATGCTTCAGGAAATTTCAGCTTTAACAATTCGGTTTTAACAGGATATTCAATCATTTCAAGTTTAAAATTGAATTCATGGGAAAATGGTGAGGTAGCCTATTTTCCAAATAATTTGACAAACTTTGCGGTGCCGACAACACCTCAAGTTTACAACTTCAACACAAACACAGTTACACCGCCTCAGGTTACGATTACGGCTCCTTCAGTGGCGACTGTAGCGATAGCGCCGGGAACTGCAATTCAGTTGAAAGCAACTGCAAGTGTTGATGCAAGCTTGACAATTTCGTCAGTCGTATTCAATATCAACGGACAAAATATTACAGCAGCACTTTCAGGAACAGAATATGTAGCAAACTGGACGCCAGCTGCAGCAGATTTCAATAAAAATTACACGTTGAAAGCAACAGTAACTGCTTCAAGCGGTACAACTGCCGAAAACACAAAAGCGTTCTCTTTACAATGTTCAGGAACTACTTGTCCTAATTCATTACCGGCAATTACTTGGAACGCACCATCGAATACTACTATATATCAAAATTCATTTCAAGTTGTGCCAATTTCAGTTACAGCTGTTGATAGTGACGGATCGGTTTCAGGTGTTAGTATTACAATAAATGGAGGCACGTTTAATATGACAGCAGGTGCAAATAATACTTATACGTATAATTTTACTCCATCTGCTTATCAGGATTATCCAATTGTAATCAAAGCAACTGATAATCAATCTGGTGTAACTACATTAAACAATACAATTAAAATTGCTCAAGTGGGCACTAATAGATTCATTGCGCTTCCATCTAAAGTAATTTTAGGATATGCACATTCGTGGGAAAATAGTTCTGCTCCATTTTTATATTTTTCTCAAATGGTGGGAAGTAAATTTAACGTAGTTGATTATTCTTTCGTAGAAACAGTTAATCGAGATGGTTATACGCCAATATTAACTACAAATGACACGAGATATTTGACCAACGGTGTTTTTGATAAACAATTGTTGAAAAATGATATAAAATCCTTGAGAGATAGCGGTGTTCCTGTTATTGTTTCTATTGGAGGCCAAAATGGTCATGTTGTTTTAGACAATGTAACTCAAAAAAATATTTTTGTTAATGGTCTGAAAGCAATTATCGATGAATATCAATTTGATGGAGTTGATATTGATTTTGAAGGTGGATCGATGAATTTTAGCGCAGGAGCTTTAAGAGATATTTCTTATGCAGGTATTTCTGCTTATCCAAGATTAAAAAACGTAGTAGATGCTTTCAAGGAATTAAAAGCGTACTATGGTCCTGGGTTTTTATTAACTGCAGCTCCTGAAACACAATATGTACAAGGAGGATATTCGACGTATACAGATACTTTTGGTTCCTTCCTGCCAATCATTCAAAACTTGCGTAATGAATTGGATTTGTTAGCGGTGCAATTGTATAACACAGGAGGAGAAAACGGATTAGATGGCCAATATTATGGTACTGCTAAAAAAGCAAACATGGTAACAGCCCTAACTGATATGGTGATAAAAGGATATAACATTGGTACAACAGGAATGCATTTTGATGGTTTACCGGCTTCAAAAGTTCTTATTGCATTACCAGCTTGTCCAAGCGCAGCAGGTAGCGGTTATTTAACGCCAGCAGAAGGAATTAATGCCATGAATTATTTAAGAACTGGAACCACTTTTTCAGGAAGAACATATACTATGCAACCAGGCGGGCCATATCCTTCTTTAAGAGGTTTAATGACTTGGTCTGTAAACTGGGACGCATCTTCTTGTGGTAATTCATCTGAATTATCTAATGCATATGCCGCTTATTTCGCTTCGCAATCTGCAGCAAAAACATTGGTACTTGATGATATTTCGGTACAAAATAATGCTACAATAGCACTTTTTAAAAATGACGCTTTATCGGTTTCAAATGAAACAGAAGATATTGCTCAAATTGATGTTTTCAACTTGATTGGGCAAAATGTAGCAAGCCGTAAAAATGTTCAAAACAGTAAAGAAGTAGTGCTTCAAAGTCAAAGTTTCTCGACAAAACAATTGTTTTTGGTTGTAGTGACAGACAAAGCAGGAAACAAAAAATCATTCAAAGTAATGAATTTTTTAAACTAGAATAAAGAATTGAAAATTTCGAAATAAAAAATTGGGACGGTTAAAATTGAGTTTGGTTATTTATTTTTTAATCTAATTTTTATTTCAAATAAATGCTGTGAGTTAAGGAGATTTGTTATTTGGTTTTCTCCTTAATGAGCGCATTATGAACCTGGCAAATCTCTATTGCCAGGTTTTTTTTTAGGTAAAAAAGATTAGAATTTTAGTTGTCGCATTTCTATTAATAGTATTTTGCATTAAAATTAATTATTAGAGTAAAAATGAAAAGTAGCATTTCTATTATGAAGTATATTTTCTGTATAATTGGTTTGGTGCTATTGGCAGTAGCCTTTTCTAAGTACCAAGAAAAAATGGCTTTTATAAAAAAAGCGGCTGTTGGACAGGGTAAAATCGAAGACATAGTGTCAGATGATACATCTATAGTGTCGTTCACGACAAAAAAAGGTAAGCAAATCCAATTTACTTCCTATAATAGTATTAATCCGCTAAGTAATGATGAAGACAAGATTGTTGAAGTTTTGTATGACCCAGTAAATCCCACTAAAGCTAAAGTTAATAATTTTGGTTCTTTGTATCTTGCATCATCAGTTTTAGCACTCGCAGGAACTGTTTTCTTTTTGACAGGTTTCTCATTTTTTAGGTCAGACTATTTCAAACGAAAAAAGATTTATTATTTGCATCAAAACGGTAAACGTATTGCAACAAAGTTTAATGGATTACAGCTTAATATGCATGTAACAGTAAATGGTTCTCATCCTTATTTTATATGCAGTAAGTGGTTGGATTTAACGACTAATAAAACTTATTTGTTTGAAAGTGACGATATTTGGCTAGATCCTACAGAATTTTCGATAACACATGAGATTATAGTTTTGATTGATCCAAAAGATCCTAATAGATATCATATGGATATTTCATTTTTAAAGAAATAAAACTTTTAAGTACTTTTGAAGTCAAATACAATGTTTCAGAATCAATGCATAAATTTATCAGCTTAATTGCACTTCTTTTTATTTTTAACATAAGTACAGCCCAAATCAAAGCAGGAAACCCAGAAGTTGATCCAATCCAGGTTCAGAAGACTTTCGAAGCTTGGTCAGCTTATCAAAGCAAAAACATTATGCTTTCAAGAGATTTTAAAGCGCTGGATGTTACTTCAAAAGAAATCTCCAAAGAATCTTTTTTAGATCAATTAGCGAACGGAAATTTCATCCCAATTCGATTAAAATCTGAAGCGAACGAATATGCTTATAAACTTTTCAAAATTCTGCCAAAAACAGATACAAGTATAAAAGCTACAATAAACCAAATTGGTTTTGATGCTTATAAAAACTACAAAATGGAAGGAACGGCTTTTCCGCAATTTTCGTTTAAAGATTTAGACGGAAATTTGGTTACAAACGAAACCATGAAAGGAAAAATCATTGTGATAAAATGCTGGTACATTCACTGCACGCCATGTATTAGAGAATTTCCGCAAGTCAATAAATTAGTCGAAGAATATAAAAACAGAAAAGATATTCTTTTTATAAGTTTAGCCGAAGATTCTCCTGAACAATTAAAGACATTTCTAGCCAGAAAACCACTTTCATATTCGGTAATTCCAGATATGAAAGAATATATGAATGAATCTTTACAATTGAATTCATTCCCCACTCATTTTATCTTGAACAAAGAAGGTTTGATTTCTAAAGTGCTACCTAATTTTGAAAGTTTGGAAGTGGCTTTGGCGAAGGAAAGTAAATTGTAGTTGAGATAATCTCGTAAAGTAATCTCAATTTTGTCATTTCGACGGAGGAGAAATCTTCGCGAGTAGCTATACAAAGATTGGCGACTATAGCAGGTGGAGTTTCTTGCGAAGTTTTCTCCTCCGTCGAAATGACAAGATTGCGCATAATCATCTATATAAAAACAAAACTTAGCGCCTCTGCGAGAAATATTCGTTCGCATAAAAAACCTTAGCACCTTAGTATCTTTGCAACTTAGAACCTTTTTCACTACTTTTGCACCAAATTAATTAAAAAGACATTCATGTTAACAGTCAATAATTTATCAGTTCAATTTGGCAAACGAATTTTGTTTGACGAAGTAAATACCACATTCACTCACGGAAATATTTACGGCGTTATTGGAGCCAACGGTGCTGGAAAATCTACATTTCTTAAAATTATCTCAGGCGATATGGACCCAACTTCTGGGCATATCCATTTAGAGCCAGGAAAACGTATGTCGGTTTTAACGCAAAACCATAACTTGTTTGATGAGCATACTGTTTTGGAAACCGTTTTAATGGGAAATAAAGTTTTGTACGCTGTTAAAAAAGAAATGGATGAACTTTATTTAGATTACAACGATAAAAATGCAGATAGAATAGGGGAGCTTCAAGTTCAATTCGAAGAAATGAACGGATGGAACGCTGATTCTGATGCTGCTGCGATGTTATCTAACTTAGGAATCACAGAAGCAGATCATTATACTTTAATGTCAGATATGGAAGGGAAAATGAAAGTTCGTGTGCTTTTGGCGCAAGCACTTTTCGGAAATCCTGATGTATTGATTATGGATGAGCCTACCAACGATTTGGATTTCGAGACAATCGCTTGGTTAGAAAACTTCTTGGCAAACTATGAAAATACTGTAATTGTAGTATCTCACGACCGTCACTTTTTAGATGCCGTTTGTACACATATTTCTGATATTGATTTCGGAAAAATCAATCACTATTCAGGAAACTATACTTTCTGGTACGAGTCTAGCCAATTAGCGGCAAAACAACGTGCGCAGCAAAACAAAAAAGCAGAAGAGAAGAAACAAGAGCTTGAAGAATTTATTCGTCGTTTTAGTGCAAACGTTGCGAAATCGAAACAAGCAACTTCTCGTAAAAAAATGATTTCAAAGTTGAATATCTCTGAAATCAAACCTTCAAGCCGTCGTTATCCTGCCATTATTTTTGATCAGGATCGTGAAGCTGGAGATCAGATTTTGAATGTAGAAAACCTATCGGCGTCTGTTGATGGAGAAGTTTTATTTAAAGATATTAACTTGAATATGGCGAAAGGCGACAAAATCGTTCTTTTCTCTAAAGATTCACGTGCTACAACAGCTTTCTATGAAATCTTAAACAACGAACAAAAAGCAGATTCTGGATCTTTTGATTGGGGAATTACAACAAATCAAGCGTATCTTCCTGCTGAAAACCATAAATATTTCGAAAATGATTTAAGTTTAGTGGATTGGCTTCGTCAATATGCAAAAACTGAAGAAGAGCGTGATGAGGTATTTATTAGAGGTTTCCTAGGAAAAATGATTTTTTCTGGAGAAGAAGCTTTAAAAACTTCAAGAGTTTTATCTGGAGGAGAAAAAGTACGTTGTATGTTGTCTAGAATGATGATGGAGCGCGCTAATATCTTAATGCTAGACGAACCAACAAATCACTTAGATTTGGAGTCTATTACAGCTTTCAACAACTCATTGAAAAACTTTAAAGGTTCTGTTATTTTCACGACGCATGACCATGAGTTTGCACAAACTGTTGGTAACAGAATCGTAGAATTGACACCAAACGGAGTTATCGATCGTTACATGACATTTGACGAATATCTTGATGATGAAAAAATTCAGGAACAAAGAAAAAAGATGTATAATCTTTAGTTTTTGAAATTCCAATTATAAAAATCCCAAATTCCAATTTTTGTGAATTTGGGATTTTCTATTCTGTATCTTTCACGCATAGTTTGTCATTTCGACTGAAGGGAGAAATCTTCGCGAGAAGCTCGACAAAGATTGGACTTTGTTCTACACTCATAAAAAAAATCCCAAACTCCAAGTTTAATTTTGGAATTTGGGATTTTTTATTTGTTTATTTATGACTATTTACTGCCGAACATTTTTGCAAAAATCCAGATAATAATCGCAACGACAAAAATTACGATAAATATCCCGAATCCCATTCCGGCTTTAAAAATGTCTCCAATAACTTCGCAGCTTGTAAATGAAAACAGTATTACGAATACCATTAACATTCTAGTAATTTTATTTTGCATGATTCTGAGTTTTTAAATTGTTTATTAAAATTACTTCAAGAATCGCGGAAATGTGTTATAGAATTTTTGGGAAATGTTTTAGGATTTGGAGTTCAGCTCTATTATAAAAATCATTTTTTATTCTCCGATAGTTCCTGTTTTAACTTTTCCCGCTTTTTTATAGCTTACGGCTATTATTCCACTTGGTGTAACAGTGCTTTCTGTTAGGTCAAATCCCGAAGGAGTTGCACTATCCTTAAATAGTTTTTTGCCTTTGCCAAGAATAATCGGGTAAATTAAGAGTGCAAATTCATCAACTAAATCATACTCAAGTAAAAGCTGGACAAGTGTAGCGCTTCCCCAAACTTTAATGTCTCCGCCTTCTAACTTTTTAAGTTTTTTGATATCGTCTATAGAGGAAAGGAATTCCGAGTTTTCCCAATCGGAGGTTGTTCTGGTTGAAGATAAGACGTATTTTGTGACTTCATTAATTCCAGGCCAGCCTTCTGCATGTTTGGGCCAGTAGTCTTCAAAAATATCAAATGTTTTTCTGCCTAAAAGAATGTCGGCGGGCTTCATTTGCTCCTGCATAACATTGCCGTATTGTTCATCTCCAAACGGCGCTACCCAACCTCCATATTCAAAACCACCAGAAGTATCTTCTTCTGGACCGCCAGGTGCCTGCATTACACCATCGATGGTAATCATGGTTATGACGATTATCTTTCTCATAATTTTGAGTTTTTAAATTCAACTTAAAATTACTTTAAAAATCAGAGAAAAGTGTTATAGAATTTTTAGGGAAATGTTTTAGGATTTCAGGTTAAGTGAATTTCGAAAAAAATCAAAAAAAAGAGCCATAGACTCGACCAATATTGTAAGGCCGGATTTCAATCCGGTTTATAGATAAAGCATAAAAACTGGTGTTTCTAACAGATTGAAATCCGTTTCTACAATATAAATCATCCCTTCAGAATTTTAAAAATAAACCCATTGAAAACCTATTTATATAATCGGTTTTTAAATTGATTTTTCAATTTTATTAGCAATTATTATAGTATGAATTTCTATAAATTCTCCCTTTGGATAATTTATTTCGAATAATTTAAGAACTTCAAAATTATTTATTAAAAGTTGATTGCTGATATCTTCTAAAGTATGATAATAAAAATAAGTACGATCACCAGTACTTCCAGAAATAAAACCGGATTCGGAGGGTTTTCCTTGAACAAAACTTAAATATAAAATTCCATTGTTTAAAAGTATTTTCTCTGAATCAGTTATTAATTTAGAACAATCTTCTTTGGACAAATAAGGTAAACAAAAGCCACACAAAATGGCATCAAATTTTTGATTTAAGGAACTAAGTTCTCTTGTGTCCATTACTTTAAATTCAGCAGAAGGATTGTTTGCTTTTGCCAATTCAATCATTTTTGGAGCGATATCAATGCCTTTAATTTGTAAGTTTGGCTTTTTTGACAATAAATATTTTGTAATATTTCCTGGTCCACAACCAATTTCAAAAATGTTTAGTTGATCTGGTTTTAAAGCGTCACAAAAGAAATCATACGTTTCATCATATAAACTTAAATTCATAAACTTGTCTTCATAGAGATTGGCAATTTTATTCCAAGTCTCAAAAGTTTCTTTGTATTTATTCATGATTTTTTAATGCCACAATCAATTATACTTGATTAAATTAAAACCTTATTTGTTTGTGATTTCTTGCTTGTAATGTCCAGATTGTCTTCTTGTTGAGGAATAAAAAAGAAGAAAATAATTGAAAGTGAGACCCAAAGTGTTATCGAAAAAGATATTATTCCTGGTATAGTTTCAATTTGAGTTTGCCACAAATTAGATAGCATTAAAAAAATTATCAAAAAAGGGACTAGTCCTATTATGAAGAAAGGTATCAATAATATAAATCCAATGACAGTTAGGATAATCGGCTTTCTAGCTGTAATTGAAGACGCGAAATTAGCAATTGAATTTGGAAGATATAGTCTATAAAGTGTGTTGTTTAGTAATTCATCTTTTAATTCAGAATTAATTAAATTATTTGTTAAATGTGATGTGATTTTTTTTAAACTTTCATGTAGATCTTGTCTATCTTTTCCTATGCGATAAAGATTGAATAATAACGAACAAAAGGTGATCGGTATTAATTGAATAACTAAATTTTCTGAATTTGTTATTGTAATTATACCAAGGGAAATGTCAGATAACGATTTGTAATCTACAAAGAAATAAAGAATGACTAATATCAATAAAATCAGTGTTTGCTTTTCTTCTTTTTTTATAAGTTCTTGTAAATTGTTGTAAAGTTTGTCTCTGTAATCAATAAGAGTTTCTTCTTTGTTATTTTCTATAAATTCTTTTAAATGATTTTGATTGATCATATCTGAAATATGTTGGATTTTTGGTATTGTTAAAATTTGATTTATTGACTTTAAAATTAAATAATGAAAGATACCAAAAATCCATTTCCAAATCCCAAATTCCCTTACCAAACTAGAAATAAATATTTCCCCACTCAACACCCCAACAAATAAAATCAGATTCCGTATATTTGCCCAACCAAACATTACAATTACTTATGAGCCAAAAAGTATTACTTAATTCAAAAGAAGTTACTATCATACTCCATCGTTTGGCTTGTCAGTTAATCGAAAAACATCTGGATTTCTCCGATACTATTTTAGTGGGAATTCAGCCAAGAGGTGTTTTTTTAGCTGAACGTTTAAAACAAATATTAGAAAACGAATATAAGGTTCCTGAAATTTCTTTAGGATACTTGGATATCACTTTTTTTAGAGATGATTTCCGTCGTACTGATAAACCACTTGAAGCCAATAAAACCCAAATCAATTTTATAGTCGAAGACAAAAAAGTCATTTTTATTGATGACGTATTGTTTACCGGAAGAAGCATTCGTTCTGCCTTAACGGCAATTCAATCTTTTGGAAGACCTTCAGAAATCGAATTATTGGTTTTAATTGACAGACGTTTCAGCCGTAATTTACCAATTCAACCCGATTATAGAGGCCGCCAGGTAGATGCTATTAATGGCGAAAAAGTAAAAGTGAGCTGGAAAGAAAATGATGGTGAAGATGTTGTTCACTTAGTAACGAATTAGTTTAATCGGTTAACCGGTTAATTGTTTAATCGGTAGCAAAACCGATTAACCGATTTCACAAAAAAAACGATTAAACAATTCAACGAATAAACAAATAAACATTAAAAATGAAAGAATTAAGCGTAAATCATTTATTAGGAATAAAATATATCAACGAGAATGATATTAACCTGATTTTTGAAACGGCAGATCATTTTAAAGAAGTCATTAATAGGCCAATTAAAAAAGTTCCTTCATTACGAGATATTACCATTGCCAATATTTTCTTTGAAAACAGTACTAGAACCAAACTCTCTTTTGAATTAGCGCAGAAACGTTTATCTGCTGATGTGATCAGTTTTTCAGCAGCTCAATCTTCTGTTAAAAAAGGAGAAACCTTGATTGATACTGTTAACAATATCCTTTCGATGAAAGTAGATATGGTTGTAATGCGCCACTCTAATCCCGGAGCGGCTTATTTTTTATCTAAAAATGTCAAAGCGAGTATCGTAAACGCCGGAGACGGAGCGCACGAACACCCAACGCAGGCTTTATTAGATAGTTATTCTATCAGAGAGAAACTTGGCGATGTTGCCGGAAAAAAAGTAGTTATTGTAGGCGATATTCTGCATTCGAGAGTTGCCTTATCCAATATATATGCTTTGCAGATGCAAGGCGCTGAAGTTAAAGTTTGCGGACCAAAAACATTGATTCCGAGATATATCGAATCACTTGGAGTTACAGTTGAACCGAATTTAAGAAAAGCATTAGAATGGTGCGACGTTGCTAATATGCTTCGTGTACAAAACGAACGTATGGATGTGAATTTCTTTCCATCGACACGTGAATACGCACAACAATACGGAGTTGACAAACCGCTTTTGGATTCTCTTGGAAAAGAAATCGTAATCATGCACCCGGGACCAATCAATAGAGGAGTAGAGATTACTTCTGAAGTGGCTGATTCTGATCATTCAGTAATTTTGAATCAGGTGGAGAATGGAGTTGCGATTAGAATGGCGGTGATTTATCTTTTAGCTTCTAAGATTCAACAATAGTTTTAGTATTCAGTATTCATTTTTTAGTGTTCAGTTTTGAAGACCGTTGTCACACTGAGCGGAGTCGAAGTGCTTTTGAAAACAGAACTTGCTTTGCAAACGTGGGCTTCTCCCGAAGTCTCTGGACGCTCAGCCTGATAAACCTGAAACCTGAAACTTGAAACAACTAATAGAAAAACTTCGTACATTAGCGTAATAAATTATAAAATGAAAGTAGATCAAAAAGGACATACCGTTACAATTAAGGATACACAAGGAGATGTAAATTCTTTCTTGGAAAAAGTGACGCAACAAATCAAGACTTTTGAAAAACATAATATTATAATCGACCTTTCATCTGATACTGCTTTGACTGAAAATGATTTGAAGCTTTTTTTACCGCTTTCAAAACAACAGAAAAAAGCCAAAAAATCATTTGTAATTGTAGCTTCAGATCTTGATTTTAATGCTATTTCAGATAAATTGGTTGTCGTTCCTTCTCTTCTAGAAGCACACGATATTATCGAAATGGAAGAAATTGAAAGAGACCTAGGATTTTAAAAATAAGGTTTAATTGTTTATTCGTTTAACTGTTTAATCGTTTTGATTTGATTTTAGCCGATTAAACGATTTACCGATTAAACAAATAAACAAATTGAAGCTAACGATACTTGGCTGTTATGCCGCAACTCCTAGAACAATTACCAATCCGACTGCACAGGTTTTAGAGATTAAAAACCGATTGTTTTTAATTGATTGCGGTGAGGGAACTCAGGTGCAGCTTCGGAAGAATAAGATTAAGTTCTCAAAAATCAATCACATTTTTATTTCGCATCTTCATGGTGATCATCTTTACGGATTGATCGGAACCATTTCGACTTTTTCGCTTTTAGGAAGAACCACCGATTTACATATTTACGGACCAAAAGGAATTAAAGAACTTATTCTGCTTCAATTAAAACTGACGGAATCCTGGACGACTTATAATTTGTTTTTCCATGAATTAGAGTCGAAAGAAAGTGAAATTATTTTTGAAGATAAGAAAGTTATAGTAAAAACGATTCCGTTAAAACATCGTGTTTATACAAATGGTTATCTTTTTGAAGAAAAACCAGATGAGAGAAAACTAAATGTTGAAGCAGTTCAAAAATATGATATTCACGTTGCTTATTATCAGAAAATAAAAAACGGAGGCGATATCACGCTTGACAACGGAACGATAATTGAAAACGAGAAACTTACTTTTGATCCGGCTCCAACAATGAAATATGCTTTTTGTTCCGATACTGTTTATCACGAAGCGATTATTCCGATAATAAAAGATGTCGATGTTTTGTACCACGAATCTACTTTTTTAGAGTCTGAAGCTTCATTGGCACAAAAAACATTGCATTCAACTGCAAAGGAAGCGGCGCATATTGCATTACAAGCAAATGTAAAACAATTGGTTTTAGGTCATTATTCAACACGATATGACGGAATTGAGCGTTTTAAAGAAGAAGCTCAAGAAATTTTCCCAAATGTGCTTTTAGCAGATGATGGGGTTTCTTTTGAGTTTTAATTTTAAAGATACTAAGGTTCTGAGATACTAAGATGCTAAGTTTTTATGTAGTTGTCACCCTGAGCGAAGTCGAAGGGCTTTTGCAATAGGATAGGGCTTCGACTTCGCTCAGCCTGACAAAGCAGAACAAAAAATCTAAAATCTAAAATCAACAATCTAAAATAATAAATCATGAACGATTTAAGCAATTATAGAAAGTCTTACGAGAAAAGCGAATTATTGGAAACCAATATTCCAGAAGATCCAATTAATTTATTTAATAGATGGTTTCATGAAGTAGAAGATTTTGGCGGAAGCGGAGAAGTGAATGCCATGACCGTTTCTACAATTGGATTAGATGGTTTTCCGAAATCGAGAGTTGTTTTGTTGAAGAAATTCTCTGAGGAAGGATTTATATTTTACACCAATTATAATTCGGAAAAAGGAAAAGCGATTGAAGCGAATCCAAATGTTTGCCTTTCGTTTTTTTGGCAGGAAATGGAACGTCAAGTAATTATAAAGGGAATTGCACAAAAGACTTCTGAAAATATTTCAGATAACTATTTTGATTCGAGACCTGATGGAAGCAAGCTTGGTGCAATTGTTTCGCACCAAAGTGAGGTGATTCCGTCGAGAAGTTTTTTAGAAGAAAATCTAAAGAAACTAGAAACTGAATTTGAAGGAAAAACAATTCCGCGACCTGAAAATTGGGGCGGTTATTTAGTAACTCCCTTACAAGTAGAATTTTGGCAAGGAAGACCTAACCGACTGCATGACAGAATTCGATATACAAGTCAATCTGATTTTTCATGGAAAATTGAGCGACTTTCTTCTTAGTTGTAAGAAAATTACCTTATAAAATAAAAATATAGTGTATTTCATCGATTATTTTTGTAGTTTACCGACAATTTGAATACGTTTGGTGTAAGAAAAAGAAACAATATTATTCAAATATAAAAATTTAAAGGATTTGCCCCAACATTTACTTTAAGCATTAAACTACTGTATGATTATGAAGAAGATAATGCGCATCATGACGTTCATTGCAATAATTTTTGCAATGAACGCATGTTCTGCCGACACTGCAGAGGGAACTGAAAACAGTACTTCAACTGAGATTCTGATTACGAACTACTCGTACAATGATTCAGAATTAGAAACCATGAAATTGATTAACGATTACCGTGTGAGTATTGGTCTAAATGCTTTAGAGTCAATTAATCATATTTCGGCTAAATGCGAAGAACACAACAAATATATGATCGAAAAAAATGTTGTTGATCATAATGATTTTGTAGCGCGTTCTGAAAATCTTGAAAAAGTTCTTGGTGCCAAAAAAGTAGGAGAGAATGTTGCCTACAATTATAAGACTTCTGAAGCGGCATTAAAAGCTTGGTTAGATAGTCCAGGACATAAAGAAAACATTGAAGGGAATTATACTCATTTTGGCATTTCGGTAACAGTTGATGCTAGAACGGGTAAAAAATACTACACTAATATTTTTGTTAGAATATAACATTAATTAAAAACTGGTTGGTTTTTAGTGATCGTTGCAGTTTTTTTTAAGCTGTGACGATTTTTTTTTATACGTAAAAAAAGCTGCCTGAAAAGGCAGCTTTTTTTTCCAAAACAAGATAATATAAACTAATAACTAAAGTGCTGTAATGATAAACTCGCTTCGTCTGTTCATTTGATGTTCTTCTTCAGTACAAGGAACTCCGTCTGAACATTTGTTGACAAGCTGTGTTTCACCATATCCTTTTCCGGTTAAGCGATCGGCTTTGATGCCATTTTTAATCAACCACTGAATTGTAGATTTGGCTCTTCTATCAGACAAGGCTTCATTATATTGGTGCGTTGCACGGCTGTCTGTATGTGAGCGAATATCAAGTTTCATTGCAGGATAATCATTTAATACAGCAAGTATTTTTTCTAAATCTAGCGCTGCTTCAGGTCTGATGTTTGATTTATCTAAATCGAAATAAATCATTTTGATGCCGAAGCATTTTCCTAAATCATCACCAACGGTTACACGGCACATGCGTTTGTTTAAAGCAATTGGCAAGTCGGTTTTTCCGCTTACTTTGTCTATTGTTACGCTGACTTCTTTAGTGTCGTAATCCAGTTTTTCAGCACGAACGTTGTACGTTTTTTTACATTCAACAGGAAGTTTATATAATCCTGTGGCGTCTGCTGTTGTGGTCGCTTTTATGACTTGATTTTCGTATAAAGTAACTTTTGCTCCAGGCAAGATTTCTTTTGTTTCAACATCGGTTATCAAACCGCTTAGTTCTTGAATACATTTTAGTCTTCTTGTTTCTAGGAATTTATAGATATCATCAGAACCTTCTCCGCCATCTTTATTGGAACTAAAATAACCAAGCCTGCTGACAGGATCAATAAAGTAGGCAAAATCATCTTTTGGAGAATTGACGTCTGCACCTACATTCTGAATATTGCTGACCGTTCCGTCACTGTCAATATCACCAACAAAAACATCTAATCCGCCCAGCCCGGGATGACCATCAGAGGCAAAATAAATTTCATTGTCGTCTGTAACAAACGGGAATGTTTCTTTTCCTTCTGTATTAATGCTTTTTCCTAAATTCTCGGGAGTTCCATAGCTTCCATCTCCATTTATAGCTACTTTATAAATATCAGACTGACCAACAGTTCCTGGCATATCAGACGCGAAATACAGTGTTTTTCCATCAGGACTAAGTGCCGGATGCGCCGTGCTGTAGTTGTCGCTTGTAAATGACAGTGGGGTAATATTTGCCCATTGTCCCTTGCTGTCAATTGAAGCTTTATAAAGTTTTACTAAAGTAACTTTATTGGCATCTTTTCCTTTTTTGCCGTCTACATAATTGTTTCTTGTAAAGTATGCTGTTTTTCCGTCTTTAGTAAAAACAGGAGTTGCTTCGTTGAACTTGCTGTTTAAAGCATTTTTGAACTTGTTGACTTTGCCAGCACTGTAGGTTGCAGGATCAACATCGGCGTCATAAATGTTAGTAAAATATTCACCGGTCCATTTGTGTTTTCTCTGCGAAAAATTTCCAGTATCTCTAGCCGAAGCAAAGTATAATTTGTTGTTGTAAACGAAAGATCCATAATCAGAATATTTGCTATTGATTCCGGCATTTTCGATTTTATATCGGCCTGAATTTGCTTTGATCTGATCGAGATAGTTTACATCTTCTTTATATAATTTTGCTCTGTTGTCGTTTTTGTTTTTGGCATCAAATTCATCTAGAACTTTATTTGCTTTGGTCGTTTCTCCAATTGATTTTAGAGACTGTGCATATCTATAGTAATATTCGGGCTCGACATTTGAATTCATTGCAAATAACTCGCCATACCACTTAGCAGCTCCGTCAAAATCTGAATTAAAGTAATAAGAATTACCAAGTTTCTTGAACATTTCTTCAGACTTATATCCTTTATCTGCTACTCTTTCATACGTCTTTATTGCATCAACATAAGCGTAATTATTGTACTTTTTATCACCAGAATTCAGTTTTGACTGCTGTGAATAACTGTCCAATGAAAAAACGCTTACAAATGTTAGGCAAAGGAAAATATAATTTTTCATAGTACTTATTTTTAGAAGAAACGAGGAGTTGTAATTTTACCATTTTTAGTAAAGAATTCATAACGCAGGAATATCTCATGTGATCCTGAATTATAATTATTCAGGTTTGTAGTTTCACGATCGTAACCATAACCTAAATAAAGACCATCTGTGATTTGGAACCCAACCATAGCACTTAAGGAAGCACTCCATCTATAAGCAACACCAACGACGAATTTGTCATAGAACATAAAGTTTGCAGAAAGATCAACTTGAAGAGGCGCGCCTTCAACCATTTTTGTAAGTACAGCAGGTTTGAATTTGATGTATTGGTATTTATCAAGATCAAATACATAACCTGCCATTAAGTAGTAATTTATTTTGTCTTTGACAATGGCAATATCATTATCATCGTAACGATTTGTTTCGATGAAATTTGGGACAGACAAACCAATATAAGCTTTATCTGAGTGCCAATAAACTCCAGCTCCTACATTAGGAGTAAATTTGTTATCTAAATCCTGAAATTGAGGATCCCCTGAAATATCAGGATTCAGTTTGCTTACATCCAAATTGAATATATTAGCTGTTCCCTTGATACCAAATGAAAGTTTCCAATTTGCTGAGGTCTGCACAGTGTACGAAATATCAGCAGAAATGGTATTTTCATTTGTTGGCCCAATTTTATCATTAACGAGCGAAGCTCCAATTCCAAGATTGCTGTTATTTATTGGAGTGTTTACTGAGAAACTGCTTGTTTCAGGAGCACCATCCAAACCAACCCATTGTGTACGGTACAAACCAAAAATGCTTAAGGCTCCACGAGAACCTGCATAGGCAGGATTTATGTTTATTGTGTTGTACATGTATTGCGTATATTGAGCATCTTGCTGCGCGTGACCTGCAATAGTTACCAACAGAATGACGAAGTAAAATAATTTTGTTCTCATAGTAGATATTTATTATTTCAATTTTACTATTGATTATTAATGAAATCCCCTAAAAAAATCCATGATATTATTCTTTCAATTCCCGGATTTTTAATGTTCTCAGCTGTATCAGGCTGATATAGTATTTTATATCAGCCTTTGCAGCTTGGGTTTATTTTGAAAGATATAGGTATCCGTCTTTTTTGTTATATTGAATTACATTATTTCCGTCTAGAGATTTGTAAGTAACTATGTAGAAATAAGTTCCTGTTGGTAATCCTTCAGATTTATTAACAGTAGTTCTTCCTCTCGAAGTTCCATCAAACGCATTCGTTGTGTTGTTATAGTCAGTGGTTTCAAAGACTAATATTCCCCAACGATTATAGATCTCGACTGTGTTTCCTGGGTAACAGGTCAAGTCGCCAATACCATCAATTACAAATACATCATTTATGCCGTCTCCGTTTGGAGAGAATGCATTGTGAACTACTATATTTTCACAAGGCAATACTTTACAATCATCATTGATTTCCATAGTAAGCAATACGCTTCGTGGGCAGTTTTGATCGGCAATTTTATATTCAAATACATAGTTGCCAAGAGCTAAACCAAAGGCATTTAAAATACCACCTTGTAATGCACGCGTGTTGTTTGTATCAACCCAAGTTCCATTTCTTGGTGTTTCTGCTGGAAGCAGTGCAAGTAAGTCAATCAAAGTTGTGTCATCATTACATGCTGAACTGCTTAAATTGATAACTCCATTTGGAACAACTGTTATCGTAATTGTACCTGTATCACAATTGTTTGGATTTAATTTTTCACAAATTTGATACGTGTATGTATACGTTCCAGCAGGTGTTGTGCTTAATATTTTTACGTTTCCATCTGCTTCAATAGTGATATTAGGATTAGTCACCTGACCATTAGTTGAAGCTAGTAAAGTAAAGTTTACTAATTGTATTGTTGCTGGAACATTGCCTATTAAGTCGTTGCTTAATACGTTTCTAATTGATCCAAATGTGTTGCATCCAACATTGTTGTAAGTATCATCATTTGCTAATACTGGTGGTGGTGGAGCAGGATCAACTACTGTAACAGTTACAATTGCTGTATCACAGTTTCCAAAATCGGCATTTTCGCAAATTTGATAAGTCAATGTGTAGGTGCCTCCGGTTGTACCAACTTTTACATCTATTGATCCATCAGGATTTAGTATTAAAGCTCCAGTTGGATCAGGTGTTACAACTGTAAGTGTGACATCTGATGGAACTACAGGGCTTCCATTTAGAGTATCATTAGTATAAACATTTATCACATTAGTTGCTCCTGTCACTCCCGGCGCGCTTGTAGTATCATCATTAGCAACAATTGCAAATGTTGGTCTTGCGATACAATAAGGATCAGCTGGTGGGTAATTTACAACGATCGTTTCACTTGGGTTAACAGAGATCGTAACGGTAGCAGTTGGACGAAGTTTTTCAAATCCGTCTGGAGCCTGAATCCATTTATTATCTTGGAAAACCCATCCTGGCCAGTCAATACCGTTTCCAGCTTGATCAACTACAGCTCCAGGCCATAGCACTCGGCCACTTAGCGGTAAGTTGGTCATTGTAGTCACCACATTGTTATTGCTGTCTGCCCATGTAATAGTTACGCCATTTACAGGTGTAAAGTTTACAGCTGTTGCTGAATAATCAAGATATGGAACATCGTTCACACAAATTGATGTTGCAGTTACTGTCATTACAGGAGCTTCAATTGTAATAGTTACAGTTGCAGTATCACAATTTGAAGTTTGATCAGCTTCACAAATTTGATATACTAATGTTAAAGTACCAGCAGGTGCATTTGGCAAAATATCTACTGAACCATCAGGATTCAATTGTAAGAACTCGTTTGGAGTTACGGTTGTGATAACAACATCTGAAGCTGTTATCGGTTGACCTTCAAGTGTATCATTTGTTAATACGTTCAATACATTTGGTGTCGTAGTATTAACCCCTGGGAATGGACCTCCATTGTCATCATTAGCAACAATGTCTAGGTATTCTTTACAACTTACTCCAAAGTCAACATCTAAATGAACCAAATCTTCTGGAGTTACATTTACAACGTAGCCATCGGCACTGGTTGTTGTACAAACAGTATGCAATTGTGATTTTCCAGTTTTTGATTTGATTTTTCTGTCTACATTTGATGATGAAGATGGCAATACTTTAACTAATCCGGTAGCTCCTAAAGCAGCACCAACAGCATCTAAGTTTGCATCTCGTACAAATTTCACGGTGTATTCACCAAATGGATTTGGACTTTCTGGTCTGTTTCTCCAGTATCCTTGAATTCCGATAATTACATCATCGTGATATCCATTTGGACCATCAATGAAAATATTTGAGCTTAGAGCATTTCCAAATCCGCCGGCATTAAGTTCACCAGCATTTTGAGGTCCCACAAAGCTTCCGTCTCCATTAAAGTCAAGCCATTCCCATAAACTGTAGTCAATAGCGCCATTGCTGTCTGGAATGTTTTTAGTTACAACTCCATCATTATTAGCATCATACCATTCGTCCTGAATTCCGTTGCTGTTCACATCGTACCAAACATAATCTCCTAAAACTGGAAGATCTGATTTTCCATATAAGAAGTCATGAACTTGGAATTTACATTCTTCAAGCGTTGTAAAGAACAAACTTGAATCAACAGGATATAATTGATATGCACTGTTTAAGTTGGCATCTTGAACTTGAACCAAATAGCTTCCAGCTACCATACCTGCAAAAGTATATTCACCATTAGCATTTGTAATTCTTATTAAAGTTGGGCCAGGTGTTGAACCTTGCGGAATTAATGTAACAGGAACATTAGCAATTGGAGTGTTAGTGTCTACATTAATAATTTGTCCAGATATTTTAACTTTATAATTAGGTTGTGTAATTGTTACTGTAGCTGTTGCAGTACAAACTTGACCTTCGCCATTTACCGGAGCAGTAGCAGTAAGAGTGTAAGTTCCAGCTGGCAAATTAGTATTTCCAACTACTTCATTATTAGAATTCGTAATAACAACTGTTGCGCCTGGACTGCTAGTTACAGCTATTGAACCATCAGTTCCGTCAAGACAGCTTACGTTTGTTGGAACTCCAGAAACTGATACTTGATTGTCTACAGTAAATGTTTGAACTAATTCTGTTTTGTTTCCTGCACAATCTGTTAATGTATAAGTTCTAGTTAATACATAAGCATTTCCGTCGCATCCATTTGCGCCATTGTTAGAATCGCTTACAGTAACCGTTACATTTCCGCCACAATTATCAGCTTCATCAGTGATGTCGCTTGGGCTTCCAGCTGGAATATCTGCTGCATTTTGTAAATTTGCTACATCTGCTGGAGCTGTTCCTGTTGGTGGTGTTGTGTCACGAACAGTTATAATTTGAGTAAATGAAACTGTATTTCCAGAACAATCACTTGTTGTCCATTTACGAGTCAAAGTATATTCAGTACCACATTCGTTTTTAATATCAGTTTTAGTTTCAGCCAATACAATTGGAAGATCTCCACTACAATTGTCTGAAGCTTGAATATCAGCTGGTTCTGGAACTGCATCGCATGAAACTGTGATATCTGTTGGAAGTTCTCCACTAAATACCGGAGCAGTAGTATCTTGAATAGTTATCACTTGCGTGAAAGTATCAGAAGTATTACCACAATCGTCTTTTACTGTCCAAGTATTGGTGTAAGTTCCAGCATTTGAACATCCTTCAGAAGCTACAAATTGTCCGCTTACTTTTACTATATTTTTAAGATCAGTATCGCATAAATCTGTTGCTACAGGGAATAAGGCTTGCGCCGATGCCAAAGCTTGCTCGTCACTGCATTCAATAGTTTTGTTTAAAGAAGCAGTTTGCGTAGTCCAAGTTGGAGCAGTAGTATCTTGAATTGTAATTATCTGAGTAAATGTTTGAGAAGTATTTCCACAAGCATCTTTTACAGTCCAAGTATTGGTATAAGTTCCAGCATTTGAACATCCTTCAGAAGCTACAAACTGTCCGCTCACTTTTACAATGTTTGAAACATCAGTATCACATAAATCTGAAGCTACAGGGAATAAGGCTTGCGCCGATGCCAAAGCTTCTTGATTGCTACATTCGATAGTTTTGTTTAAAGAAGCAGTTTGTGTAGTCCAAGTTGGAGCAGTAGTATCCTGAATTGTGATCACCTGAGTGAAAGTTTCAGAGGTATTACCGCATGCATCTTTTACAGTCCAAGTATTGGTATAAGTTCCAGCATTTGAACATCCTTGAGAAGCCACAAATTGTCCGCTTACTTTTACGATATTTGAAACATCAGTATCACAAGCATCAGTTGCTGTTGGGAATAAGGCTTGCGCCGTTGCCAAAGCTTGCGCGTCACTACATTCAATAGTTTTGTTTAAAGAAGCAGTTTGCGTAGTCCAAGTTGGAGCTGTGATATCTTGAACGATAATCGTTTGACTTACTGGAAGCGAAACATTTCCACAAGCATCTTTGGCTGTCCAAGTTCTTGTTTTAGTGTATGCTCCAGCACAGTTGCCTTGTGTAACTGAATCTACATAAGTTAATGAAGAGATAGTTCCATTTAGATCGCTTGCAGTTGCTTGTGCAAATACAGGTTCTGCAGGGCAATTAATTGTTGAGGTTGCAGGTAACGGATCGATAACTGGCAGTATAGAATCTCCATCGATAATTTCGAATGATTCACTGTGTTTACATCCTTTTGCATCTGTAATTATTACTGTATAATTTCCAGCAGCAAGGTTACTTGCAGTAGCTGTAGTCTGTACCGGATTTGTGTTCCAAGAATAAGTATATGGAGCTGTTCCGCCAGAAGCAACAACCGTAGCCGATCCAGTAGCAGCGCCACCACAACCTGGATTTATTTGCGATTTAGTAGCAGATAAAGGAGCCTGAGGCTGACCAATAGTTACAGTACAAGTAGTTTTGTAACCTAATTTATCAGTAACAGTTACCGTGTGAGTTCCTGCATTAAGGCCAGTTGCCTGGGCAGTTGTTTCTCCGTTATCCCATAAGTAAGTGTAATCTCCGTTTCCTCCAACTGGAGTTACGGTAGCTTTACCGTTGCTGTCTCCAAAACATTTAGCTGGATCATTCTGAACCACACTACATGATAAAACATCAGGTTGCGTGATTGTTACGGTACAAGTTGTTTTACATCCTTTAGAATCTGTCACGGTTACAGAATGTAGACCGGCATTTAATCCAACTGCTTTTTGAGTTGTTTCTCCGTTATCCCATAAGTAAGTGTAACCTCCGTTTCCTCCAAGAGGCGTAACAGTTGCTTCCCCATTGCTTAATCCGTTTGCAGTAACTGGTTTATTTTGTATAACTGAACAAGTCAAAGCTGCCTGAGGCTGACCGATAGTTACAGTACAAGTAGTTTTGTAACCTAATTTATCAGTAACAGTTACTGTGTGAGTTCCTGCAGTAAGGCCAGTCGCCTGAGCAGTTGTTTCACCGTTATCCCATAAGTAAGTGTAATCTCCGTTTCCTCCGATTGCTACTACAGTTGCTTTTCCGTTGCTGTCTCCGTAACATTTAGCTGGATCATCCTGAGTTATGCTGCAAGAAAGAACATTCGGTTCACTGATAGTAACAGTACAAGTTGTTGTACATCCTTTGGAGTCTGTTACAGTTACAGAATGTAGACCAGCATTTAATCCAACTGCTTTTTGAGTTGTTTCTCCGTTATCCCATAAGTAAGTGTAACCTCCGTTTCCTCCAAGAGGCGTAACAGTTGCTTCACCGTTGCTTAATCCGTTAGCAGTTACGGCTTTGTTTTGAACTACTGAACAAGTCAATGCTGCCTGAGGCTGTCCGATAAGAACTGTACAAGTAGTTTTATATCCTAATTTGTCAGTAACAGTTACTGTGTGAGTTCCTGCGTTAAGACCAGTTGCCTGAGCAGTTGTTTCTCCGTTGTCCCATGCGTAAGTATAGTCTCCGTTTCCTCCAACAGGAGTTACAGTAGCTTTACCGTTGCTGTCTCCGTAGCATTTAGCTGGATCGTTCTGAACCACACTGCAAGATAAAACGTCAGGCTGCGTGATTAATACTGTACAAGTTGTTTTACATCCTTTAGAATCTGTAACAGTTACAGTATGAGTTCCTGCATTAAGGCCTGTTGCCTGAGCTGTAGTTTCTCCGTTGTCCCAAGCATAAGTATAACCTCCGTTTCCTCCAAGAGGCGTAACAGTTGCTTCCCCATTGCTTAATCCGTTTGCAGTAACTGGTTTATTTTGAACTACTGAACATGTCAATGCTGCCTGAGGCTGTCCGATAAGAACTGTACAAGTAGTTTTATATCCTAATTTGTCAGTAACAGTTACTGTGTGAGTTCCTGCAGTAAGGCCAGTTGCCTGAGCAGTTGTTTCTCCGTTGTCCCATGCGTAAGTATAGTCTCCGTTTCCTCCAACAGGAGTTACAGTAGCTTTACCGTTGCTGTCTCCGTAGCATTTAGCTGGATCGTTCTGAACCACACTGCAAGATAAAACGTCAGGCTGCGTGATTAATACTGTACAAGTTGTTTTACATCCTTTAGAATCTGTAACAGTTACAGTATGAGTTCCTGCATTAAGGCCTGTTGCCTGAGCTGTAGTTTCTCCGTTGTCCCAAGCATAAGTATAACCTCCGTTTCCTCCAAGAGGCGTAACAGTTGCTTCCCCATTGCTTAATCCGTTTGCAGTAACTGGTTTATTTTGAACTACTGAACATGTCAATGCTGCCTGAGGCTGTCCGATAAGAACTGTACAAGTAGTTTTGTAACCTAATTTGTCAGTAACAGTTACTGTGTGAGTTCCTGCGTTAAGACCAGTTGCCTGAGCAGTTGTTTCTCCGTTGTCCCATGCGTAAGTGTAGTCTCCGTTTCCACCAACAGGAGTTACAGTAGCTTTACCGTTGCTGTCTCCGTAGCATTTAGCTGGATCGTTCTGAACCACACTGCAAGATAAAACATCAGGCTGTGTGATTAATACTGTACAAGTTGTTTTACATCCTTTAGAATCAGTAACAGTAACAGTATGAGTTCCTGCGTTAAGACCAGTTGCCTGAGCTGTAGTCTCTCCATTGTCCCAAGCATAAGTATAGCCTCCGTTTCCTCCAAGAGGCGTAACAGTTGCTTCACCGTTGCTTAATCCGTTTGCAGTAACTGGTTTATTTTGAACTACTGAACATGTCAATGCTGCCTGAGGCTGACCGATAGTTACTGTACAAGTAGTTTTGTAACCTAATTTGTCAGTAACAGTTACTGTGTGAGTTCCTGCGTTAAGGCCAGTTGCCTGAGCAGTTGTTTCTCCGTTGTCCCATGCATAAGTATAGTCTCCGTTTCCGCCAACTGGCGTTACAGTAGCTTTACCGTTGCTGTCTCCGTAGCATTTAGCTGGATCGTTCTGAACCACACTGCAAGATAAAACGTCAGGCTGCGTAATTAAAACTGTACAAGTTGTTTTACATCCTTTAGAATCTGTAACAGTTACAGTATGAGTTCCTGCGTTAAGACCTGTTGCTTTAGCTGTAGTCTCTCCATTGTCCCAAGCATAAGTATAGCCTCCGTTTCCTCCAAGAGGCGTAACCGTTGCTTCCCCGTTGCTTAATCCGTTTGCAGTAACTGGTTTATTTTGAACTACTGAACAAGTTAAAACAAGTTGAGGTTCATTAATTGTAATTTGTTCCGTATCAGTACAGCCTTTCTGATCTGTTACTGTTACGGTGTAAGTTCCTGCAGTTAAATTAATTGCAGTTGCTGTAGTTTGTACTGGATTCGTATTCCAAGAATAAGAATAAGCTTCTGTTCCTCCAGTCGCTGAAGC
Source organism: Flavobacterium sp. LHD-80 (assembly GCF_030929605.1). GTDB lineage: Bacteria > Bacteroidota > Bacteroidia > Flavobacteriales > Flavobacteriaceae > Flavobacterium. The sequence continues at coordinate 156,884 of NZ_JAVFVS010000010.1, read as the reverse complement.
TGTAGCTGAACCAGTCGCATTTCCTTTACAGTCTACATTTGTTTTTGTATCGATCGAAGCAACTAAGGCAGCAGTTGGCTGTCCAATAGTTACTGTATCCGTTTTGCTAGAACAAGAATCGGTTACGGTTAAGGTGTAAGTTCCAGCAGGGAGATTAGATACAGAAGCAGTTGTTCCCACTACAACATTAGAAGCGTTTTTCCATGAGTATGTTACAGTTCCAACCGAGTTGCTAACAGTTCCTGCAGTTACACTTCCTGTACTAGTTCCATAACAAGAGGCGTCCGTTTTTGAAGAAGTTCCAAGTGCTAAAGCTGCATTCGGTTGTACAATAGTTACTGTATCCGTTTTGCTAGAACAAGAATCCGTTACCGTTAAAGTATAAGTTCCAGCAGGAAGATTAGATACAGAAGCAGTTGTTCCTACAACAACATCGGAAGCGTTTTTCCAAGAGTATGTTACAGTTCCAACTGAATTGGAAACAGTTCCAGCAGTTACACTTCCTGTGCTGGCACCATAGCAAAGAACATCGGTTTTAGTAGAAGCTCCAAGTGCTAAAGCTGCCAATGGTTGTCCTATAGTAACCGAATTTGATTTACTAGAACATGAATCTGTTACGGTTAAGGTATAAGTTCCGGCAGGAAGGTTAGATACTGATGCAGTTGTTCCAACTACAACATCGGAAGCGTTTTTCCAAGAGTATGTTACAGTTCCAACCGAATTAGTAACAGCTCCAGCAGTCACACTTCCTGTGCTAGCTCCAAAACAAGCTGCGTCGGTTTTGGAAGAATCTCCAAGTGTTAAAGCGGCAGATGGCTGTCCGATAGTTACTGAATTAGATTGATTTGAACATTCATCTGTTACAGTAACTGTATAAATTCCAGTAGGAAGATTAGATACAGAAGCAGTAGTTCCTACTACAACATTAGAAGTGTTTTTCCAAGAATAAGTTACAGTACCAACAGAATTTGTAACTGCACCGGCAGTTACACTTCCAGTACTAGCGTTATAACACAAAGCATCTGTTTTACTAGAAATACCAAGTGCTAAAGCCCCCGCTGGCTGTGTTATTTCAATAGTTAAAATTCCTGTTGCACAATTATTATTATCTGTTGCGCTAACTGTATATGTTCCAGCGGTTAGATTAGAAATGTTTTGTGTTGTAGCATAATCTACATTGTTTTTTTTCCATTTGTAAGTGTATGGACCTTGTCCTCCAGTTGGATTATTAAGTGTAATAGAGCCTGTAGTTCCTCCATAACATTTTACATTTGTTTTTGATGCAACAGTAATAATAGGGCATGGAACATCGGTCATTGGAGACACAATGTCCTGCGTTGTATTAGCACAGAGAGCGTTTTGAAAGTAAAGTTTCGACGAACTCACTTGCTGACTGCCACATGTATTTGGTTTTGGAGTCAATCGATATTTTAAAGTGATCGTTTCAACATTTAAGAAATCAATATTCCAGGCAATTTCTTGTCCTGTAATTGTTGTTGTTCCTTTGGTTACAGTAACAGATCCAATGGTGAAATTAGCACCTATAGTTTCTTTTTCAAAAGGTGTTCCTGAAATCGCTTTTGCAACCCAAGATAATTGAGTGAAAATTTGATTGTAAATTCCAGTCAAATCTGCACCAGATTCTGTGAAAAATGAACCGCCTGACTGAACGTCATTAAGTATAGTCTCAGCATTTGACTGTTCTGTTCCGCTAATAGCGCCAAAAAGTCCAACAGAAAAAATTTGATTGCTATAATTAGTTCCTGAAACAGTAACTGATTTAATATTATTTGCAGCAGTTATAATTGCTGGTGAGCAAGATCCGTTACAACCGTCACCATTAGTACCGGTTCTATTTGGAACTCCATCCGTTAATAAAACGACACTTCTTGCTGTAGCACAATCGAAAGTAGCGCCCTTAGCAGGATCAGGATCTAGTAATATTGATCTGGCTTTTGTCAAACCATCTTGAATATTGGTGTTTCCATTTGCAGAAAGTCCATTTATTACTGATATTAAGTCCGCTTGACCACTGCTATTTGTTAAATATCTTCTAATTGACGCAGTTGAACTGTAAGTTACAATACCCACTCTGTTTTTCCCTGTCGGGTTATTAGCAGGAAGAAACATTTTATTGATAAAATCAATAGCAGCATCCTGAGCATAGGCTAGAGGTTTCTTACCGTTTCCATCCCCCATACTTCCAGATACGTCAATAACTAAAACAACCTCTAAAGGTCTAGTAACTGGATTTGAACCCTGAATTTTTAATTCAACATCCAGCGCTCCGCAAACTCCAGGAGCAACAGTAACTGTTTTTGTTGGCGTTATTGTTTGCGCAAACCCTATGCTAGATGAAAATAAGAAAAGCAACATACAAAACGGTATGCAGGCTTTTTTTATTAAATGGATTAAGTGTAATGTTTTTTTCATTTTATAGGAATTTAAATTGAAAAACAACTAAATATTTTGCTGTGAATATTTAATTTTCAGAAGGATTGTTTACGATCGTATGTACAACAGTATTTACTGTGTAATTAGCACAGTTTGTTGAAGTAGCATTGATTTGCATGCAGTTCCATCTATTGTACGCAGTGCCTTGCGGAACAGTTAAATGAACCTGAAAAGTAGCTGTTTGATTAGCTGGAAGTGAAACTGATGTGATCGGGACATTGCTGTTGTCAAGAAAACTGCCAACCAAATTCACATTTTGTGACGAACTGCTGCCGTCATTATTCGAGCAGCTCGAATTTATGTTTAAAACACTTAAATTATAAACATCATCTGAATTTCCCGAATTGGTCAGGATCAGCGTAAAATAAGCACCATCATTGCCTGCATTGCTGTAGATTCTATCTTTTTCAACTCCTAGAGTTGCCTTGCAAGAACCAGATTGGGCAAATGAAACAGTCGTAATCAAGCAGAGCAGTATTGGAAAAATACCTTTTTGGAAGATTTTTTTTCTTACCGAAAAAATAGCCTTACAATTGGTAATAAATTTCACTGCTTTTTCAAGAGTAGATTTACTTTTCATAACTTAAGATTTAGTTTTGTGGTATTTATGAAATTTTAACAGAATCAAAATTATATTAGAGTTTTTGTATTTAATTTTTTTTGTCTGTAACTAACCTAAAAACTCGTTTAACTACCTTTTTTTAACAAAAAAATGATCGAAAAAAATCTTTTTTTGACCATTTTTTACTAAATAAGTTATTTGTTTTTCTTCCTTTTTTAGCTAAAAATGTACTTTTTGAATCTTTGTAAATATCTAATAATCAATTATTTAGTTAAAATTTTATTGATTTGTAAAATATCGATGAAGTGTAAGTTTTAATAGATGAAGTACACATTTTTGTTAAAATATAATTACCTATTTTTTGGATTGTTAAAGTTTTGAGGATTTGATATTCTTGTTAAAATTTTCACAGAATGTTAACAGAAATAAAAAATAGAGGAGGATTAAAAATTCTTTTGTAAATTAGAACTTAGAAAGCAGTTTTCTTACAGTGTATTTATTTTTAATAATCTCTTTTTATGAAAAACTTAATTTTAATACGACACGCAAAATCAAGCTGGGAAGCACCTCTGAAAGATTTTGACAGACCTTTAATGAAAAGAGGGATTTTAGATGCTCATGAAGTGTCTTCAAATATTTCAAAATATCTCCCAAAAACCTATATAATTTGGAGCAGTACTGCAGCTCGTGCTACAGAAACGGCTCTTATTTTTGCTCAAAATATTTCCTATCCTTTAGAAAGTATCGTTTTCAAAGACGATCTTTATACTTTTGATGAAAAACAACTCGAAAAAGTTATCAAATCGTGTGATAATAGTTTCGAAAGCGTTATTCTTTTCGGACATAACGAGGCTATTACAAATTTTGTTAATAAATTTGGGGATGTTTTTATCGAAAACGTCCCGACTTCAGGTTTTGTTTCCCTGCAATTCGATTCAGACAGCTGGGACGCGTTAAATAAAGGCAAGACACATAAAACAATTTTCCCCAAAGATTTAAAATAAATAAAGTGTACGAACAGAAATATATCGATAGAGAAAAAAGTTGGTTAGCGTTTAATGCAAGAGTGCTTCAAGAAGCAGCAGATAACACAGTTCCACTTTTGGACAGACTGCGTTTTGTTGGAATTTTTTCAAACAATTTAGATGAGTTTTTCAGAGTTCGGTATGCTGCAATTCGGAGATTGAGTCTTTCAGGTATTTCTGGCGAAAAATATTTGGGCGGAATTTCTGCTCATCAATTAATTAAAGATATTACTGAAATTGTAATTCAGCAACAGTCTGAAAGTTTGCGTATTCTTGGAAATATTGAAGCTGAGCTGGAAGCAGAAAATATCTTTATTATTAATGAAACTCAAATTACCTCAAAACAAGAATGTTTCTTAAAGGACTTTTTTACACAAAAATTAAGTCCAGAATTGGTAACAATCATTCTTAATGACTTGGCTGTTTTTCCAATTTTGAAAGACACTTTGGGTTATCTGGCAGTTCGATTAGAATTAGCAAATGATGAAGTTCGTTACGCTTTAATTGAAATTCCAAAAAACATCAACAGGTTTGTTGTGCTTCCTTCAGAAGATGAGAAGCAATATGTAATTCTAATTGATGATGTGATTCGTTATAAGTTAAAAAGTATCTTCAATATATTTGATTACAAAAGTGTTTCGGCACATATGATCAAAATTACGCGTGATGCACAGTTGGATATCGATAGTGACTTGAGCAAAAGTATGCTGGAAAAAATATCCACTTCTGTAAAGGATCGCCGAATTGGTGAACCAGTTCGTTTTATCTATGATAATTTAATTGAAGAAGATACGCTGCAATTCTTTTTGGAAAAAATGAAAATTGTAGAAACTGACAGTATTATCCCAGGCGGGCGTTATCACAATCGCCGTGATTATATGGATTTTCCAAATTTAGGACGTTACGATTTATTATATAAACCAAACGAGCCTTTACCAGTTCCAGGCTTGAGTTTGGATGGAAGTATTTTAGAAAAAATCAGCAAGAAAGATTATTTGGTGCATGCGCCTTATCAATCATTCTCTTATTTAACTAAATTTCTGAGAGAAGCAGCTTTAGATCCAAAAGTTACAAGTATAAAAATTACGTTGTATCGTTTAGCAAAGAATTCACAGATTATCAGTTCGCTAATCAACGCAGCTAAAAATGGTAAAAAAGTAACTGTTCAAATTGAACTTCAAGCTCGTTTTGATGAAGCCAGCAATATTTCTTACGCTGAACAAATGCAAACCGAAGGAATTGATTTGATTTTTGGAATTAAAGGCCTGAAAGTACACAGTAAAATATGTGTAATTGAAAGAAGTGAAGAAGGAAAAACACGTCGCTACGGATTTATTTCAACTGGAAATTTCAACGAATCAACAGCAAAAATATATACCGATGTAACGTTGTTTACCTGTCATCAGGGAATTTTGAAAGACACATCAAAAATATTTGAATTCTTTGATATTAATTATAGAGTTCACAGATACAAACATTTAATTGTTTCGCCACATTACACGCGAAGTAAATTCGTAAAATTAATTGACCGTGAAATTTTGCACGCACTAGCAGGTAGAAAAACGCACATTAAATTAAAAATGAATAGTTTGTCTGATTTTAAAATGATCGACAAGCTTTATGAAGCTAGTAATGCAGGTGTGAAAATTCAGCTTCAGGTAAGAGGAATTTGTTCACTAATTCCCGGAATTCCAGGAATGAGCGAAAATATCGAAGCGATAAGTATCGTCGATAATTATTTAGAACATACAAGAGTTTATATTTTTGGAAACGCAGGCTTGACCGAAGTTTATATTTCATCAGCCGATTTTATGACCAGAAATCTTGATGGAAGGGTTGAAGTAACTTGCCCAATTTATGACTTAGAAATTAAAAAAGAACTGATTGATAACTTCAATATTGCTTGGAAAGGAAATGTTAAAGTAAGATATCATTCCTATAAATTAGATAACAAATACAAGCCTCGTAATCATCATGCCCCGTTTAGAGCGCAATTTGAAACCTATAAATATTACCAGAATAAAATTGAGATTGCTGAAGCGGTACCACAAAAAATTAATTAATAAAAACCAATTTTTCAAATCATAAGTGAGCATGATTAATATTAGAAAATTTGCAGCAATAGATATCGGTTCAAATGCCATGAGGCTTCTGATATCGAATGTTGTAGAACAAGATGGCAAAGAACCTCAGTTTAATAAAAGTTCTCTTGTTCGTGTTCCAATTCGTTTGGGACAAGATGCCTTTACTGTTGGAGAAATATCACAAGAAAATACAGATCGAATGGTGGATGCTATGAAAGCATTCAATCTTTTGATGAAAGTTCATAAAGTAGAACGCTATATGGCGTTTGCTACATCGGCGATGCGTGAAGCTTACAATGCCAAGGAGGTTGTGGCTTTGATTAAAAAGAAAGCCGACATTAAAATCGAAATTATCGACGGAAAAAAAGAAGCAGCAATTATTGCTTCTACAGATTTGCACCATTTATTAAAAACAGATGAAACGTATTTATTTGTTGATGTGGGTGGTGGAAGTACTGAGTTTACATTATTTTCTGATGGAAAAATGATAAATTCAAGATCGTTCAAAGCAGGAACGGTGCGTTTACTAAATAATATGGTTTGCGATGTCGTTTGGGATGAAATTGAAAAATGGATTAAAACCAATACTGCTGATTATGATGAGGTTACTTTGATAGGATCTGGCGGAAACATCAATAAATTATTTAAAATGTCTGGAAAACAGCAGGAAAAACCGTTATCCTACATTTATATTAATTCACAATACGCTTTCTTGAATTCATTGACTTACGAACAGAGAATTGCTGAGTTAGGTTTGAACTCTGACCGTGCCGACGTTATTATCCACGCAACACGAATCTATTTAAACGCAATGAAATGGAGCGGTGCACGCCAAATTTATGTTCCAAAAATTGGACTTTCTGACGGAATAGTAAAAGCAATGTACTACGGTAAAATTTAATTTTTTGGCACGACCCGAGCGATAGCGAACTGGCGAAGCAATCACACTAATTTTCACAAATTTTTATTCTCAAAATAGTTTAAATTAATTCGTGTAAATTGGTGTAATTCGTGGCAAACTTACACTTATAATAAATGAATAAAACTAGACTTGAAGCCTTTAGTGACGGTGTTTTGGCAATCATCATAACTATTATGATTTTAGAAATTAAAGTGCCGGAAGGACATGAATTCGCCGATTTAAAACCGCTTATTCCTAAATTTTTAAGCTATATTTTGAGTTTTATTTATGTTGGAATTTATTGGAACAATCACCATTACTTACTTCACGGTTTGTCTAAAGTGAACGGAAAAGTACTATGGAGCAACTTACATTTATTGTTTTGGCTTTCATTGATTCCGGTTTCAACAGGCTGGATGGGCGAACATAATTTTGCAAAAGCATCAATGGCTTTATATGGAATCATTTTGTTGCTTTGTGCGATTTCATATGTTATTCTGCAATATGTAATTATGTGCAGTGAAGGCGAAGATTCAGTATTGCGAAAAGCACTTAATCGAGATGTAAAAGGAAAAGTTTCGGCCGTTTTGTATATTATCGGAATTGCGTCCTCGTTTTACAACGAATGGATTTCGGGTGCAGCTTATTTTATTGTAGCAATGTTATGGCTTATTCCAGACAAGAGAATTGAGAGAGCTTTTTATTCAAATGATTAATCCTTTAAATCTAATCCAAAAGTGTTGCGTAAAAGTTCAATGTTTGGATTGATTTCCAGGAAACGATTGTAACGATCCTGATTATTATAAGTTCGTTTTGTTTGGGCTTGTTCATTTACGATTACGTCAATTGTAATGTCATGATTGTGTAAATGACCTTTTAAATGGCCTAGTAAGGCATTCATTTGACTTTCAAATTCTAATTTAGAACCTTCGTTTGGCAGTTCATATCTAATTGTTGTGCCATTTAAAACGGGATCACTAATCAATAATATGGACTCCATGATCTTAAGGCCTTTTTGACCTAAACGTTCCGCATATTTGTTCCAATGGAGCAACATTTCTGTTTCTGTAAAATCTTCAGTAGGTAAAACAGATGAAGGTTTTACGTAAGATTTACTGCTGGCTTCTAATTCCTTTTTCTTGCGGATACTCGCTAAAGAAAATGCGGAAACTTTTGGCGTGTTGTCTATTTCTGTTTTTGGAGCTTCCGGAGTTTGAGCTTTTGGAGTTTCAGAAACAGTTGTATTTTGCGTACTTTCGGCTTCAGCTGAAGTCGTTATATTTTCTGATTTTGTATTTTCGGAAACACTTTGGTTTTCAACTTTGGACTTTACACTTTGAACTTCAACAATTGAAAAGCTTCCATCTTTAAAATAAGTAGGCGGAATTATGAATTGCTCAACTTTTTTTTTTCTCCATCAAAGTTGATAGAGGCTAATTGCATCAAACATAATTCAACTAAAAGTCGTTGATTCTGACTCAATTTGTATTTTAAATCGCAGTCGTTTGCAATGTCAATTCCTTTTAATAAAAATTCCTGAGAACATTTTTGCGACTGAACACCATACATTTGTTGTGCCTGCTCTCCAACTTCTAATAAAGCAATAGTTGCAGGAGTTTTGCTTACTAACAAATCTCTAAAATGAGATGCCAATCCGGCAATAAAATGATGTCCGTCAAAACCTTTTGAAAGAATATCGTTGTATGCTAATAAAAGTTCCGGAATTTTATTTTCTAAAAGTAAATCAGTAATCGAGATGTAAGTTTCGTAATCTAAAACATTTAAGTTTTCAGTTACGGCTTGACGCGTTAAATTTGTGCCGCAATACGAAACTACACGGTCAAAAATAGACAAAGCATCACGCATAGCTCCATCTGCTTTTTGAGCAATAATGTGCAGTGCATCATCTTCAAAATTGATTCCTTGGCTCGCAGCAACATCAGCCAAATGTTCTTTAGCATCTTTTACTGTAATTCTTTTGAAATCAAATATCTGGCAACGAGATAAAATCGTCGGGATGATTTTGTGTTTTTCTGTTGTTGCTAAAATAAAAATAGCATGTTTTGGCGGTTCTTCTAATGTTTTAAGAAAAGCATTAAAAGCAGCCGAAGACAACATATGAACCTCGTCAATAATATATACTTTGTATTGTCCGGTTTGTGGCGGGATTCGAACCTGATCAATAAGGCTACGAATATCGTCAACCGAGTTGTTTGAAGCAGCATCTAGCTCAAAAACGTTAAACGCAAAATCTTCATTTGGATCGTCATATCCAGGCTGATTAATCTTTCTAGCCAAAATACGCGCGCACGTAGTTTTTCCAACTCCACGCGGTCCCGTGAACAAAAGTGCAGAAGCAAGGTGATTGCTGTCAATAGCATTCAACAAAGTGTTTGTAATGGCTTTTTGCCCCACAACATCCTTAAAGGTCTGCGGGCGATATTTACGTGCCGATACTACAAATTGTTCCATATTCTTTTTTATTCGATAGCAAATATAGAGTATAATTTAATGATTTAAAAATTTAAAAATTGAAAGATTTTTAAGTGGTTGAATTGTAGAAAGAAAAAAATAATTTCTCTTGGATTTGAAAAAAAAGTAATAGTTTTATTGTAAAAACAGAAACCTGATAAATCTATAAATCATGAAAAAATATTTGATAGTTTTAGTTTTACTTATCGGATTTATTGTTAAAGCGCAAAATGCACCTCAAAAGACTCCAATTTTTCAATTGCGTATTTATGAAATTTTCGAAAGCAATAAAAAAGAGTTTCATGAACGTTTTCGCGAACACGCGATGCGAATCATGAAAAAATACAATTTTAAAATTACGTCTATTTACGAATCAAAATCAGATAAGAAGACCGAGTTTGTTTATTTTTTGGAATGGCCAGACGAAAAAATCATGAAACAAGCTTGGGAGGGTTTTAAAGCTGATAAAGAATGGATCGAAATTAAAAAAGAATTTACTAAAAAATACGGTGACGTTGTGGGGAATATTGAAGATCGAGTTTTGACAAAACTTGATTATTCTCCGAACTAAACGAGCTGACAATAATCGATATGATAAATCCTAAACTATTTTACATGAAAAAATATTTATTACTCATTACAATTATATTTTATTCACTTAAAATTCAGGCACAAACGAAACAGGATTCGCTAGATATTAAACGCGTTGCTTTAGCATATATTGAAGCACAACATACTCCAAATCCAAAATTGATGGAAAGTGCACTGCATCCGAGAATGGTAAAAAGATCTGTTTTTAGAAACAAAGTTGCTCAAAAAGATTATATCTCAGAGTTTTTTGCTGAAAACATGATTATTTTGGCAGAAACTTATAATGTAAAAGGTGATAAATTTCCAAAGAATCCAAGAAAAGAAATCAAGTTGCTAGATGTTTCTGCTAAAACAGCTTCGGTTAAATTACTTGCCGATGCTTGGATTGATTATATGCATATTGTGAAAGAAAATGGTGAATGGAAGATCATCAATGTACTTTGGCAATATAACGATGTGAAACAGCACGAATAATTTCATTTTGCTGAAAAACTAAAAATGAATGCTAATAAAGATTTGAAATGAAAAATCCAATCATAACCGTCGACGAAGCGCAAGGACATAAATTAAAAATTGCCGGAGGAAATTACCGAATCATTATTTCTGGAAAAGAAACCAATGGTGAATATGCTGTAATCGAAATGTCGGTGCCACCAGGTGCTGGACCAAATCCGCACGCGCATGCTGATTTCACTGAGACATTTTTTGTTTTGGAAGGCGAGGTTACTTTTAAATCAGAATTAGGGATTTATGTTGCCAAGAAAAATGCTTTTGTCAATATTCCGAAAGGAGGCATTGTTCATGGATTTAAAAATCTAAGCAATGAACCTGCAAAATTGTTATGTACGGTTACTCCAGCTGGATTAGACAATTTGTTTGGGGAAATTGCTAGTTATATGGAAACGAATTCTTCAGCTTCTGAAAGTGAAAAGAAAGAAAAAATAAACTTGATTTTTGAAAAATACGGACAACAAATGTTTCCGCCTAATTATTTAGATTAATTTTTTATTACCAACTTCAATCTAAATTTCCAGTTTTAGTCTTCGTGGCTATAAAAAAAGAACTGGAAAAAATATAAAAATCATAACCATATCGTATAAAGTTTTAGCGCTTAATCTGTTTAATTTTAGATAGTTAATTATTAAATATAGCGTTATGAAAATTCAATCAATTTTATTGGGAATGGGGCTTGCCGTTTCTTTGCTGTCATGCAGTCCAAAGGATGCTGATTTAGAGAAAGAAATTAGTGAAAAATTGAATACACCCGGAGTACATGTGACCGTGCATGAAGGTGTTGCAACAATTGTGGGAACCTGTGATGATGAAGCTTTTAAAAAGAATATTGAGCGTTCTGTGAAATCAGTGCAAGGAGTTAAATCGGTGGTGAATAACTGCGAGATTCCAGTTCCAAATGTAGAACCTGCAGCAGCGGCTGTCGTAATTAATCCAGATAATGAATTGGATAAATCGGTGGGCAAAGTTATAAAAGCGTATGATGGTGTGAGTGCTACTGTGGTAGGAGGTGTTGTAACGTTATCTGGTGAAATTAAAAAAGAGCAATTACAACCTTTGATTCAAAGTGTACAGGAATTGAAACCCAAAAAAGTTGATAACAAATTAACTATTAAATAAATTGTTATGAGTTTACAAGATAAATATAGAGAATTGACCGATCTGGCTTCTCAGTTAGGGACAACAGATTTACAGGTAAGAGAACAAGACAATGTATTGTATATTGATGGTACAGTAAAATCGGCATCAGAGAAAGAGAAACTTTGGAATGCGTATGGCGAAATTGATCCCGATTATAGATCTGCAGATGTGGTAATGAATATTGAAGTCGAAGAACGCGTTTCAAAAGAATATACAGTTGAAGTGGGTGATTCTCTTTCTAAGATTGGAAAGGCTTATGGAGTTTCTTGGCAAGATATTTTTGAAGCCAATAAAGATATTATTTCTAACCCTGATTTAATTCAGCCTGGCTGGAAATTAAAAATACCGACAGTTTAAGTTACTGTTTTTAAAGTCCGTCTTACGATGGACTTTTTTTATATTTAACCGCAATCCCGATAGCTATCGGGAGCAAAGAATTACGCTAAGTGCGCGAAGTTTTTTTTAGTATAGACAGTGGATAATTCAGTAATTTAATTTTATGCAAACAATATATTACCAATTTTTGGTAACTTTACATTCTAAAAAGAATAAGAATGGGAAGAAATACTTCAATATCGCTTGGAAATCATTTTGAAAACTTCATTGAAAATAGTCTTTCAGAAGGAAGATTCAAAAATGCAAGTGAAGTTGTGAGAGCTGGATTACGTCTTTTAGAAGAAGAAGAAAATAAATTGATCATTCTTAAAAAAGCAGTTCACGAAGGAAAGGAGAGTGGCCGTGCAGAAAACTTCGATCCTAAAAAACACCTTCAAGATTTAAAAGCAAAGAGAAAAAATGGCTAAATATCATTTAACGAATAAAGCTGTTGAGGATTTAGAAGATATTTGGAATTATACTTTTGATGAGTGGTCTGAAAAACAAGCTGACAAATATTATTTATTGCTTTTAGGTTCTTGCCAAGAAGTTGCTGAAAATCCTTGCTTAGGAAAGAAATATGATATTGTTGCAGAAAAATTATTAGGATATAAATCTAATGAGCACATTCTTTTTTATCAAATTATATCAAATATCGAAATTGAAATTATTAGAATTCTTCATGGAAGAATGGATTTGAAAAGTAAAATTTAAAGTTTTTAGCCACTAAGTCCGCAAAGGCTTTATTTGTTATATGTCAAACTGAGTGAAGTCGAAACATTCTTGAATTAAAAAGGTCTTCGACTTCGCTCAGACTGACAAAACTGGTAAAGAAAGTTCAAAACTACCTTCCCCTAATACTTAAATTAAACAAAAATTGTGCTGTTTCCTGATCTGAATCGGCAGAAAAACCCGCTACATAAACTCCTTTTTTTCCGTTAACGGACTTGATTCCGTATACAACTGCCTCATCGCCTGGATCTGAATCGCCTTCGTATCGATACACATGAACAATTTCAAATTTCTCAGGATTCTTTTTAATCACGTCAGCATTTCGATTAAAATCGCACGTAAATCCTTTCTCATTCAATTGATCTAAAGCCTTTGAAACAGTTGCGTAATGATACATTCTTTTCATAGTAACTGAATTTAAAAATTATGGAATTTTAAAGATAACTAATTTAAAATTAAAAAGTTATGATAAAATTCATAAAATGAGAAATTTAAAATCATTATTCTTCATTGATAAAGTGTTACTTTTGCACCGCAGACCGCCTTATCGTCGTTCCGTTTATCGGGAGGGAGGAAAGTCCGGACACCAAAGAGAAGCATAGCGGGTAACACCCGTCGGTCTTAGAAATAGGGCAAGGACAAGTGCAACAGAAAGTATGTACAGGTAATGCTGTAGTGAAACCAGGTAAACTCTATGCGGTGAAATACCAAGTATATCAGCATTTAAGGGCTTCTCGTCCGTTGTTGAAGGGTAGGTAGCTTGAGTCCCGAAGCAATTCGGGATCTAGATAAATGATAAGGTATTGTCTCGTTGCAAAACTTGACAAGAACAGAATCCGGCTTATAGGTCTGCTTTTTTTATATATTTGTGAAACTATCTAACTAATTTTCATGAATATTCCCGCTCCAAATCCTTCTTCACAAACCAAGAAAAGTGTTTTTTATTCGGTTATAACAAATCTTACTTTTTGGGTTTTAATTTCAATTATCGCTGGTGTTTTGCTTGGGCATTTTTCGCCTGAAAATGGTGTAAAAATGGAGTTTTTAGGCAAAAAGTTTATTCAGCTTATTTCGATTTTTATTGGACCAATTATTTTCTTGACGATCGTTTTGGGAATCTCTGGAATGGGAAATCTTAAAAAAGTGGGCCGAATTGGCGTAAAAGCTTTGGCTTATTTTGAAGTAGTTTCGACAGTTGCATTGGCTATTGGTGTTGCGGTTGCTTATATTTTTAAGCCCGGAAAAATTGATAAATCAGGTTTAGCGATTGGCGATGCAAGTCAATTTACAAAAGGCGCCGCCGAACATTTTTCGTGGTTGCAGTTTTTCTTATCTAACTTTACTTTACAGGTTTTAGTGGCTGCGATTGTGTGCGGCATTGCCTTGAATTTTTATCAAAAAAGAGAGCAGACGATTTTAGTTTTAGAACGAATTTCGAATGTCGTTTTTACAGGTTTGAAATATGTAATGTATCTGGCTCCAATTGGTGCTTTTGGCGGAATGGCATATACAATTGGTAAATTCGGATTAGCTACTTTAATTCCGCTTGGGAAATTAATGCTCTGCGTTTATTTGACAATGGCTTTGTTTGTCTTTTTAGTTTTAGGAAGTATTTTGAAATACTATAAAATCAGCATTTTTTCAATTTTAAAATATATAAAAGAAGAACTTTTACTGGTTCTTGGAACTTCATCTTCTGAAGCTGCTTTGCCAAGTATTATGGTAAAGCTGGAAAAAATGGGTTGCAGTAAATCAGTTGTGGGATTGGTAATTCCAACAGGATATTCTTTTAATCTGGATGGAACTTCAATTTATCTTTCAATGTCGGTATTGTTCATAGCGCAATTGTATGATGTACATTTGAGCTTTTTCGAAATTTTAAGTGTTATTGGGATTTTGATGATTACTTCAAAAGGCGCGGCAGGAGTAACCGGAAGCGGTTTTATTGTTTTGGCCTCTACATTGACAGCACTTCATAAAATTCCGGTTGAAGGACTAGCGTTTTTACTAGGCGTTGACAAATTCATGAGCGAAGCTAGAGCGATTACCAACTTAATTGGAAATACGGTCGCAACAATTATAATCTCAAAAACAGAAAGAGATTTTACAGAATTGAATTTGAGTTCGGTTTCAGAAGAATAATTTTTTTATAAAGTTGCTAAGAAACAAAGTGACAAAGTATTTAAAACTTTTTCCCTTTGTCACTTTGTCCCTTTTTCACTCCAAAATTAAGACTCGTCTTTTGTAGTTCGAACCAAACTGATTCCTGACGTAAAAAATACGATTCCTAAAATTCCGTAAATAATTAATGATTTAACATCTCTGGTTTCTCCGCTTGTGCCGGCAAAAATCACAGCAGTATAAATAAGTCCTATAATTCCGAGGATGGTCAATAATCCGCCGAATAATCTTTTTAGGTTCATGATAATTAGATTTAAAAGTTCTATAACAAATTTATTATTGTAAGTCTTAAATATTGTTATACAATTACTTATGAAAATTATATGATTTGAAGGAATAAATTTGTAAGAAAATAATTTTGTTTTTAACAGCTTCGTCTTGTTTAAATAGTATTTTACGTAAACTAATCGATAAACCTATAATGAAGAAAAATTACTTTTTGCTAGCATTGCTTATTGCAGTCACATCAATTTATGCACAAGATGAAGCTTCGGTTTCAGTTGTAAAAAATCAATTTAAAATCAATATGTTATTTCCGGGATTTGTTTATGAGCACGGACTTTCAGAAAAAAATACACTTTATTCAGAAGTGGCTTTAGGTGTCGGCTATCAATATAACAGCTATCACAATGATGGGAATTTTTTTATTTCACCATTAATCACAGAACAATTTCGTCATTATTATAATTTAGAAAAAAGAGCAGCTAAAGGAAAAAGAACAGCTTTTAACTCAGGAAATTATATTGCTGGACAAGCTATGTATAATTTTAAGTCAATTTCAACTAATGACGAATATGGCAGCTATGCACCATCATTTACGCTAGGCGCGGTTTGGGGATTGCAACGCACTTACAAAGGAAAATTCAATCTTGAATTTAGTGTAGGACCTGGTGTGAATTTTGATAAATATGACACAGAATTTGTGCCAGTAGGAAGTTTTACTTTAGGCTGGGTTCTAGGAAAATAAATCTCATTTAAAATAGAAAAACCTTGATTTGTCAAGGTTTTTCTATTTTAAATTCTAAGCCAATATTACGAACACTTTCAATTTTGATTTTCGGATCTGAATTAAAATATTTTCTAAGTCTGCTGATAAAAACATCCATGCTTCGGCCAGAGAAATAATCATCTTTTTTCCAAACCGACATTAAGATTTGGTCTCTTTTTAATAACTGATTATGATTGAGATACAAATATTCGATCAGAGACGCTTCCATTTCTGTCAGTTGCTGAACGTGATTTTTGTTATTGAGCGTTAATCTCTCATTATCAAAAATGTATGAACCAATTTCAATTATATTATTTCCGTCTAGACTTCTCTTTTGTTCGATTCTTTTTAAAATATTCTGCAAACGCAAAACAAGTTCATCGACTTCAAAAGGTTTCACAATATAATCGTCGGCGCCAAGTTTTAATCCAATGATTTTGTCTTCTTTTAACTTTCTTGCGGTTAGAAAAATAAAAGGAATTTCAGGATTGATTGTAATTATTTTTTCGGCCAATGAAAATCCGTCCAATACGGGCATCATGACATCAAAAACGCAAATATCAAAAGTGTGGTTTTTAAAATAGTCTAAAGCTATTTCGCCATTTTCTGCCCAGATTACTTCAAATCCATGCAGCTCTAAATATTGTTTTAAAATTGCAGCAAAGTCAAAATCGTCTTCGGCTAAAAGTAATTTTTTCAAAATATGGGAATTAAACTTTTAATAAAATAGTAAACTGAGTTCCTTTTCCTAAATCACTCACAACATTAATAGAACCTTGATGCGCTTTCACAATTTGATTTACGTAATAAAGTCCTAAACCTAAACCTTTTGTGTTGTGAAGATTTCCTTGCTCAACGCGGTAAAACTTGTCAAACAACAATGATTGTTTGTTTTTTGCAATACCAATTCCATCATCTTCAAAACTAATGGCAAACTGATTTTCAAGTATTCGTGTTTTAACTGTAATTTGATTCGAACCGTATTTTACAGCATTTTCAAGCACATTTAAAAATGCAGTTGTTAAATGGAATTTATCTAAAACTAAAATTGTTTCCTGCGTTTGAAAATCGGTTTTGATGTCAATTTTTGGGAAAGTGATTTTGAAATCGTTTACAATTGACAGCAGAAAATCTTCGGTTTTAATTTTTTCTTTCTGGAGTTCTAATTCATTTTCTGCCAATGAATTTGCCATAACTTGATCAATCAAACTTTGAAGACGATTGTTCTGACGCGAAATAGTATTTACAATTGAATTGAAATTTTCATCGTTGTCACGAATGTTTTTCTGCTCTAAAATCTTTGTCGAAATCCCTAAAGTTGCCAAAGGCGTTTTAAGTTCGTGCGTAATATTATTGATGAAATCCGTTTTTACATCGCTTACTTTTTTTTGTTTGATTAAAGCTTTTATCGCAATTACAAAAAGACTGATTAGCGTTGCAATTGAAAACAAAGATAAAATCAGAATAAAGGTCATTCGCCTTAAAATAATCATTTCCCAATCAATAACCGAAACATACATTGAGTCTTCCGTCAGCAAATTATAGTTTTGGTTTTCAAAAGTTCCGTTTGTCGTCCCAACATAATTTCGGACTAAAAAGGCGTGATTTAAAGATGCTAGATTACCATATAATCTGTTTTGAATAAAAGGTTTTTCAGAAAAAATGGTATCGGCTTTTTTTGCGTTTTTGTACAAAATGAATTTGTTCAGTACAATAGCAAAATCTATTTTGAAATTAGGAAGATCTCTTTCAAATTTAAGCTTGATTCTTTGTGTTAAAATGTCTTGATAATCGTTTCCTAAAATCCCCTTTTTGACATCAATTTTATTGTTTTTTCCTTGGATATATTTTTCTGATAAATCTTTGTAAAGCGCTTCTTTTTTAGAAACTAAAACCGAATCAATATCGCTGTAATTATTTGTAATCTGAGCAATTTCATTTTTAATCTGCGCATGAAATTCGGCCACTTTATAATCGTAAGCTGTTTTTACCAAATAGCACTGCACGGTCGTTAAAACAATTAGTGCTACGACAGAAAAAACGATTAATAAATTGATTTTTTGTTTCATTTTTTAATTGAAATTATGGGCCACAGATGACACGGATTAAACGGATTCCCGCTGGGTTGTTTTATTTCCACGATCCACTAAAATTTAATCTGTGTAAATCAGTTTCATCCGTGTTATCTGCGGGCCAATTTTCTCCACCCAAAAATAATGCTTTTATAAAACAAAAAAGCCATTAACCGCGCATTAACCTACAATTAACTTTCAGAACTTTTTTTTAGAACCACTTTTGCACTTTCTCAAATCAAAATAATC
The DNA here is from genome assembly GCF_030929605.1 of Flavobacterium sp. LHD-80. Classification (GTDB taxonomy): domain Bacteria; phylum Bacteroidota; class Bacteroidia; order Flavobacteriales; family Flavobacteriaceae; genus Flavobacterium. Next base: position 138,545 of record NZ_JAVFVS010000010.1, on the reverse strand, counting down.
TAAAAAATGTTTTTTATATGCCTCTTAAAATTCTCCTTCTAATTTTACTTTTTTTGTTTTCGTTTTTTGCAAAAGCCCAAAACGAAACACCAAAAGACTCGACGTCAACTCATTTGAATGAAATTGTGATAAGTCAAAACAAAAAGACTTTTACAAATTCAAACGGAAACATAAAAGTGGATGTTGCGAATTCCATTTACAATACTATTCCAAATCCAATTGATTTGCTTGCGAAACTTCCTTTGGTACAGGTTAGCTCTGATCGTGAGAAAATTTCAATTGTGGGCAAAGGAAATCCTCTAATTTATATTGATAATCAGCGTGCGACAATGAACGATCTAAATGCTTTGGCTGTCGCTGATATCAAAACTATTGAAATCATTCAGAACCCATCTTCAAAATATGAGGCGGAAGGGCGTGCAGTAATTTTAATTACCAGAAAATTAAGTAAAAAAGAAGGTTTTAAAACTGAAATTTCGGAAACAGCTTCTTTCAAAAAGAATTACAATAATTACCTCGGATTCAATTCAAATTTTAAAAAAGGTAAGTTAGAATGGAAAGCTAATTTCAATTATAATCGACGAAATCCTTGGGAAAATCATAGTATTGCTTACGAAATTCCGCAAGCTTCAATTGTTTCGAATTATGATGTGACGGCCAATTCGCACGTAAAGGAATATGTTTTTGGAGGCGGTTTATTTTATAAAATAAATGAAGAGGATTATTTTTCGGTCAATGTAAGCGGAAAACTGCGAGATGATGATTTTGGCATTAATACGTTTACGTACAATAGGAATCAGGATGTTGAGAATAACGTTTTTACTTGGAGTGAGAATTCTAGCAACAAGAATTTCGTGAATGCGTTTATGAATTATTCTAAAAGGCTGAAATTCATTGACACAAAATTTTTTGCTGGTTTTCAATATTCTAATTATAACCAGCATTTATTGAGTTTGGTTCAAAATAATTTTAAAGAAACCGAATTTGAGTTGTCTCAAAACCGCGATCAGAAGTTTAATGTTGATGTATTTTCGGGAAGAATAGATTTGGAGAAAAAATTCAAAAATGAAATGAATTTAGAGTACGGAGCACTTTATTTAAATGCACAGTCCAAATCGGATTCAGATATTTTTGATTTTGAACAAAATGAAAATACGATACTGAATTATGATTTTAAAGAAACAAATTTAGCTGCATACACGCAATTGTCAGGAAAGATTAAAAAGGCTGATTTTTCTGTTGGATTAAGGCTAGAAAATACAAATGCATACGGGAAATACAAATCCAATTCCTTCTCTTCAATTGATAAAAACTACACGAATTTGTTTCCTAAAGTTGAGTTTTCGTTCCCAATTGACAGTACAAAAAATGTAAGTTTAAATTATGCGAAAAATATTGTAAGACCTAAATATTCGTCTTTGAGCCAAATTGCAACCTATATAAATCCTTATTTTTTGTACGGAAGTAGTATAAATCTAGGTCCGGCATTTACAGATGAAATTTCGAGCTCTTTTCAATATCTAGACAAGTCGGTAAAAATGAGTTATTTTAGAACTAAAAACACGGCCAATTACAGTTTTTTGTTTAATGAGGAAACGAATGTTTTGACTCTCACTGAAGTTAATTTTAAAAGAGAAAGCGGTTTTACAATTGATTTTACATTGCCTTTTACGTATAAAATTTGGACGACAACTAATTCTTTGACTTTTATAAAAAGCAAGGTTGAAGATGATGCAGCATTGTTTACTTCTTCAAAACCGTATTTATATTATTATACCAACAACAGTTTCAAATTGCCAAAAGCCTTTACTTATATGTTTACTTTTTGGGGAACCACAAAACAGTATGATGGGGTTTTTGAAAGAAAAGCCAATTTTGTATTTGATATGTCGCTGAGTAAAACCTTTGGCAAAAACTGGAATTGTACATTGAATTACAATGATGTTTTTAAAAGTACAATTTATACTGAAAAGTTTACTGTTAATAATATAAACTCAAAATCAAGATATTTGGTAGATGCAAACGAGATTTCGATTGCGATACGATATTCTTTCGGAAAAATTAAAGAAAGCGAGTTTAAAGAGAAAACGGTTAATGAAAATGAAAGCAGAGTTCGATGAAAACAAAAATCCCTTGAAATTTTCAAGGGATTTTTTTTATGATAAAAAACGAAAATTAACCTTCGTCTTCTTCTGTGATTTTTATTGGAGAATCTCCAGGAAGTTCTTCATCGTCGTCGGTTGAATTTAATTCGAAGAAACTGAAGTACGAACCTCCATAACTTTTCTGAAAAGAAAAATTGCTTAAATGATCTAGTTTTGTGTATTTCGAATGTTCGATAATCATCATTCCATCTTCGTGAAGCAAATCTTTTTCAAAAACAGTTACTACGATTTTTTCAAAAGTTGCTTGATCTAACCCGTAAGGAGGATCAGCAAAAACAATGTCGTATGAAGTTTTGCAGTTTTCCAAAAATTTAAAAACATCACTTTTTGTAGCTGCAATATCAAAATCATATTCTGATGAAACCTGTTTGATGAATTTTACGCATCCAAAATCTCCATCAACAGACGTGATTGGCGCGCTTCCGCGTGAAGCGAATTCATAACTGATGTTTCCGGTTCCTGAAAATAAATCTAAAACCTTTAAACTGTCAAAACTAAAATGATTGTTCAAAACATTAAATAATGCTTCTTTGCTCATATCAGTTGTTGGTCGTACAGGAAGGTTTTTTGGTGGAAAAATTCGGCGGCCTTTGTGTTTTCCTGAAATGATTCTCATGATTGAAATAAGATATAATGTTTTTGATTTTCTGTTAAAGAGAAGCTGTTTTTTTGCTGTAAAGTGCTTACATCCAAGAAGGATATATTACGAATGTATTTATATGCAATGGCATAAAACGGATCGTTCTGGTCTATCGTGCCCAATAATTCGAGTGGAAAAATCTCTGGATTTAAGTTCGATTGTTCGGCAGTAAATAGTAGGTAATATATGAAATCTTCAGGGGTTTGATATTCAAAGGAATTGAAAAACAGCAGTTTTTGATTCTGAACCACAATAACTTCAAACTGGCCAGGATTAAAATTGACAACCATTTTCTTTTCGTCATTGTTTCTTGAATTGTCTAAGATCTTTTCGACCAAAATGCTGTTCGCATGTTTGTAGTCAAAAGAACCAACATTATCAATCAAAAAATTATTAATATTCACATACGGAATATAAACAGAATTCATTTGATAATTTGTGATTTCATCAAAAGTGAAAAAATCGGTTTCAAAAACTTTTGTGTTGTATTGCAAATAACTTCCTAGATACTCTTCATCAAACAAAGCCGTTGGTACAAAAGTCGACAGATTGTTGGTATGAATAACCATTACTTCATCATAAGTATCTTTTAAAGGTGGATTGTTCTTAAAAGCTTCGGTAAAAAGATCTTCAATTTTTGTGCTTTTGCCTGAAGTGTCAAACGTTATTTCTTTATAGGAAGTAATAATATTATTTAAAGTATCAAAACAACAAAATGAAAATCCAGTCAGGGAAACCTGAATAGAAAGCTTTTTGTAATTTTTGGAAGTAATGTTAGTATTTTGCAATGACATATTTGATTTACAATTCGTTACCTGTTTTTGAATCAAGAAAGAATTTAAGGCGACCACAAACTTACAAATTAAAAAGGAACAATAATAATTGCAATTTCAAAAAACGTTTTCAAAAACATTTTAAAATATGGTTAAGTTTTCTTTACCATAATAATTTATTTGAAAAAACAATGAACTTAAAATTTTGAACCATATAAGTTATGTAAGTTCATTTAATAAAATGCCAAAACTCAAATATGCAGTAATCTTAAATTTTCTTATATCACTTATATGGTTTAATAAATGGTTTAATTTTTTAATTGCCGTTAAAATCACGTACTTTGTAGTACAATTTCACCCTATGAATTCAACATTGTTTTACAGCGTTTTACAAAAAAGATTTCCTTTTGCACCAACTTACAAACAAGATATATTTTTTCAAAAAATCGCTATTTTTTTGACCGAACCTCAAAACGATACCATTTTTGTATTGAAAGGATATGCAGGAACCGGAAAAACAACTGTGATTTCGACTATTGTAAATAATCTTGGAGAAATCAATAAAAAGTTTGTTTTGCTTGCGCCAACGGGCCGTGCGGCAAAAGTGATTTCGAATTATTCCAATACTGCTGCTTTTACAATTCACAAGAAAATATATTTTCCTAAGAAATCATCGGGTGGAGGAGTTGCTTTTACAAAACAGGTAAACAAACATAAAAACACCATTTTTATTGTCGATGAAGCTTCGATGATTTCTGATAGTACTTTAGATAGCGGTTCGCTTCTAGACGATTTGATTAATTATGTATATTCTGGAAGTAATTGCAAAATGATTCTTTTAGGTGATACTGCACAGCTTCCACCAGTAAATTTAGATATTTCTCCAGCTCTTGATATTCAAACTTTGGGCGTTCATTATGATAAAGAAATTGAACATATTGAACTGGATGAAGTAATGCGTCAGGAAGAAAGCTCAGGTATTTTGTTCAACGCAACCGAACTTCGTGAAATTCTGAAAGAAAGCTTTATTACCGAATTTAAATTCAATGTCAAAAAGTTCAAAGACATTGTTCGATTGACGGATGGTTATGATATTCAAGATGCCATAAATACGGCTTACAGCAATTACAGTATTGAAGATACGGCTTTTATTGTTCGTTCCAATAAAAGAGCGAATCAATACAATGAACAAATTAGAACCCGAATTTTATTTAAAGAAAGCGAACTTTCTGTCGGTGACTTTTTGATGGTCGTAAAAAATAATTATTTCTGGCTTAAAGAAACTGATGAAGCCGGATTTATTGCCAACGGAGATATTATTGAAGTTCTGGAAATGTTCGGAATCAAAGAATTATATGGCTTTACTTTTGCAAAAGTAAAAATCAGAATGGTCGATTATCCGGAGCAAAAACCTTTTGAAACGGTTTTACTTTTGGATACAATTAAAAGCGAATCTCCATCTTTAACTTACGAAGAATCAAATCGTTTGTACGAAGAAGTAATGAAAGATTATGAAGATGAACCAACAAAATACAAGAAGTTCCAAAAAGTAAAAGAAAACGAATATTTTAACGGTTTGCAAGTGAAATTCTCATACGCCATCACTTGTCACAAATCACAAGGAGGGCAATGGAATACGGTTTTTATCGAACAACCATATCTCCCAAACGGAATAGACCGCGATTACATCAGATGGCTTTACACGGCTATGACGCGTGCTAAAAATAAGTTATATTTGATAGGATTTAAAGACGAGAGTTTTGAGGAATAAAACACGAATTTCACGAATTAGCACGAATTTTTTAGATAAAGATTAGTGTAAATCTGTATAATTCGTGTTTAAAACATTTTTACAATGACAACACTAAATGACTTAAATTCGATTTCGTCTTCGTTTTCGAATACAGATAAAATGCCGGTTCTGTTTTTAGGACACGGTAGCCCAATGAATGCAATTGAAGAAAATCAGTTTGTTACTGGTTTTCGTGAATTGGCTAAAACTTTGCCACAGCCAAATGCAATTTTGTGTATTTCGGCGCATTGGTTTACCAAAGGGACAAAAGTTACGTCGATGAAAATGCCAAGAACGATTCATGATTTTGGAGGTTTTCCGCAAGCACTTTTTGATGTGCAATATCCTGCAAAAGGAAGCCCAGAACTAGCTTTGGAAACTAAAAAAATATTAGATCCAGTTCAGGTCGAATTAGACGAGCATTGGGGGTTAGATCACGGCGCATGGAGCGTAATAAAACATTTATATCCAAATGCAGATGTTCCGGTAATTCAGTTAAGTATTGATTACACAAAGTCTGGGCAATATCATTTTGAATTGGCTCAAAAACTCCAATCATTGCGACATAAAGGTGTTTTAATTGTGGGAAGTGGGAATATCGTTCATAATTTGCGTTTGGTCGATTTCAGAAATTTTGACAAAGACAATTACGGTTACGATTGGGCAATTGAAGCCAGAGAAACTGTAAATAATTATTTATTAGATGGCAATTTTCAGCCTCTAATTGATTTTGAAAAAATGAGCAAGGCAGTCCAAATTGCAATTCCAACTCCGGATCATTATTTGCCATTACTTTATACTTTAGGTTTAAAAGAAAAGTCAGAAGAATTGAGTTTGTTTAATGATAAATTATTAGCTGGATCTCTGAGTATGACTTCGGTAAAAATATTGTAATAGTATTTTGTTTTCTAATCGTTTTCTATCTTATGTAATAACGGTCTCAAAGTTATAATCGAAACAATTTGTTAAAAAAAAATAAATTGGTGAGATAGTAAAATGTTTCATGTAAATTTGTTTATTTTTACATAAGTAATTGTTTGTCAGTTGATTATTTAGTTTGTATCTTCTTTTTAAGTAGTTTTTTTAAATGCCTTTTGTGATTAACTGGTGATAATTTAAAAAAGGATAGAAGATGTTTACAAATTAAGTAAAAGTGCGGCATCAGCACTATAATCACTGATAAAACTAAGATGAATCCAAACAAAGCATTATGGGAAAAAGGCGATTTTACGCGCGTTGCAGAATCTATGAGAGAAAGCGGTGCCGAATTGGTTGCCAAAATTGGAATTAAAGAAGATACTAACGTTTTAGATCTCGGCTGTGGCGATGGTACTACTGCAATACCTTCGGCAAAAGTAGGAGCCAATGTTTTAGGTGTTGATATAGCAAGAAATTTAGTTGAAGCTGGCAATCTTCGAGCAAAAAAGGAAGGATTGGATAATATTGTATTTAAAGAAGGTGACGCAACCGATTTGAATGAATTGAAAGATCAATCTTACGATGTTACGATGAGCATTTTTGGAGCAATGTTCGCTCCAAAACCTTTTGATGTTGCTAAAGAAATGGTTCGTGTCACAAAACCTGGAGGTAAAATTATTATGGGGAATTGGATACCGGGTGATCCAACGTTGATTGCACAAATCTTGAAAGTTAGCGCTGAATTTACACCACCGCCTCCTGAGGGTTTTGTAAGCCCAATGCTTTGGGGTATTGAAGATAACGTAATCGAAAGATTCACAAATGCGGGTGTTCCTAAAGAAAATATTTCTTTTGAGAGAGATACCTTTACATTTAAAGCATCATTCCCACCTTCGGAGTGGCTAAATCGATTAAAAAATTACTACGGTCCAACTATGAATGCTTTTGAAGCTGCTGAACAAAATGGAAAAACTTCGGATTTGTATGCTAAACTCGAAGAATTAGTTAGTAGCCAAAACAAAAGTAATGACGAAAATTCTACATCAATTCCCGCAACTTATCTTCGTGTTACAGTTTTGGTTTAAATTTTGGTTTTAATATCTTGAACATGATTTTCATCCTTTACAGAAATAGAAAACAGAAAATTTAAAAGTAATTTTTGCATATTTGCAAACACTTAAAATCGGTGAAAATTAAATTACTAAATTTTGAGTTTTTTAAACTCAGTAAAATATAAGAATGAAAATAATAGCGGTAATTCCAGCCAGATATGCTTCAACACGTTTCCCCGCAAAATTAATGCAGGATTTAGGAGGCAAAACAGTAATTTTGAGAACTTACGAAGCAGCAGTTTCTACGAAATTATTCAACGATGTTTTTGTAGTAACCGATTCTGATTTGATTTTTGATGAAATCGTTTCTAATGGCGGAAAAGCGATCATGAGTATTAAAGAACACGAATCCGGAAGTGATAGAATCGCTGAAGCCGTTGCAAATTTAGATGTTGATATTGTGGTAAATGTTCAGGGCGATGAGCCATTTACAGAAGCTGGACCTTTGGCGCAAGTTTTATCGGTTTTTAAAAATGATCCTGATAAAAAGGTTGATTTAGCTTCGCTGATGCGTGAAATCACAGATGAAGACGAAATCAATAACCCGAATAATGTAAAAGTTGTGGTTGATCAATCGCAATTTGCACTTTATTTTTCAAGATCTATAATTCCGTATCCAAGAGAGAAAAATGTTGGAGTGAGATATTTTCAGCACATCGGAATTTACGCTTTTAGAAAACAGGCTTTATTGGATTTTTACAGTCTTCCAATGAAATCTTTAGAAGCTTCTGAGAAACTAGAACAGTTACGTTATTTAGAGTTCGGAAAACGTATAAAAATGGTCGAGACAACGCACGTTGGAATTGGAATTGATACGGCGGAAGATTTAGAGAAAGCAAGAATGATGCTGAAGGATATTTAATTAATTGATAATTGATAATTGATAATTGATAATTGATAATTGATAATTGATAATTGATTTGAGCATTATCCACAACCTTGTCATTTCTCCTTCGTCGAAATGACAAACTTTACGGTTACGTGGTTTATAAAACAAAAAAGCTCCAAAAATTTTTGGAGCTTTTTCTTTTATCTAAAACATTCTAAATCCTTAATATAAACTAGGAAATTTAGAAGGATTAACTTCGTTCATCATGCTGTATACTTTCTCGAAAATATCTTCAGCTGAAGGTTTTGAGAAATAATCACCATCAGTTCCGTATGCTGGTCTGTGGGCTTTTGCAGCTAATGTTTGTGGTTTACTATCAAGATATTTGTAAGCATCTTGTTCTTCCAGAATTTGTTGTAAAATGAAAGCAGAAGCTCCTCCAGGAACATCTTCGTCAATTACTAAAAGGCGATTCGTTTTTGCAATACTTTTTACAATATCTTTATTTACGTCAAACGGAAGAAGCGATTGAATATCAATAACTTCGCAGTCAATTCCTAAATCAAGTAATTCGTTTGCCGCTTGCTGAACCAATCTTAAAGTAGATCCGTAAGAAACTAAAGTAATATCTGAACCTTCTTTCATAGTTTCAATTATTCCAATTGGTGTTTTAAATTCACCAAAATTCAATGGCGCTTTTTCTTTTAAACGGTAACCATTTAAACATTCGATTACTAAAGCCGGTTCATCACACTCTAATAGCGTGTTATAGAAACCTGCCGCTTGTGTCATGTCTCTCGGAACCAAAACGTGAATACCGCGAATTGCATTGATAATCATTCCCATTGGAGAACCAGAATGCCAGATTCCTTCTAAACGGTGTCCGCGTGTTCTGATGATTAATGGCGCTTTTTGTTTTCCAACAGTTCTGTATTGTAAAGTAGCCAAATCATCACTCATGATTTGGATTGCATATAATAAATAATCTAAGTATTGAATTTCAGCAATTGGACGCAAGCCTCTTAAGGCCATTCCAATTCCTTGTCCAATAATAGTTGCTTCACGAATTCCGACATCGGCTACGCGAAGTTCGCCGTATTTTTCTTGCATGCCTTCTAAACCTTGGTTTACGTCACCAATGTTTCCAACATCTTCACCAAAAATTAAAGTTTCTGGATATTTAGCAAATAAAGCATCAAAGTTATCACGCAAAAGCATTCTTCCATCGATATCAGCTTTTGTATTTTCTCCATATTCAGGAAGAACTTTCTGAACTGAGAAAACATTTTTATCTGAATCAGAATGTAAATTACTGCTGAATTTTTCCTGAGTTTCGTTTAAAAATCTAGTAATCCATTCTCTTAAAATTACTTTGCTGTTTGGAACTTCAATAAAACGAAGAATCTTTCTAGCATAAACCAGCAATTCTTTTTTAAGTGGCGCTTTAATCGCGTTTAATTCCGAAATATATTTTCTGATTCTGTCTTTGTGGTTGATACTTGCTTCAGCAATTTGCTCCAATAAAGCTAGAAGATTTTTTTGTTCGTCAATAATAGGATTAATGAATGAATTCCAAGCTTCTTTTTTAGCTTCAAGAACTTCTTTTTTCAATTCGAATTCAATTTCAGAAAGCTCTTCTGGCGATGCAATATTAATCGCAATCATCCATAAACGCATTTGGCGAATACAGTCAAAATCTCTTTCCCAAGCTAATCTTTCTCCGTTTTTATAACGTTCGTGCGAACCAGAAGTAGAGTGACCTTGAGGTTGTGTCAATTCATTTACGTGAATTAAAACCGGAATATGATCTTCACGCGCGATTTGTCCAGCTCTTTCATATGTTGAAACCAGTTCAGCATAATCCCAGCCTTTAACTCTAAAAATATCATAACCTTTAGAATCTTCGTCACGCTGATATCCTTTCAGGATTTCAGAAATGTTTTCTTTTGTAGTTTGATGTTTGGCGTGAACCGAAATTCCGTATTCATCATCCCAAACACTCATTACCATTGGAACCTGTAAAACTCCAGCAGCATTTATAGTTTCAAAAAACAAACCTTCAGATGTACTTGCATTTCCTATCGTTCCCCAAGCAACTTCATTTCCGTTTACAGTAAATTTATCTTTGATGGTAATTCCGTCAACGTTTCTGTAAATTTTTGAAGCCTGTGCTAATCCCAATAATCTTGGCATTTGTCCCGCTGTAGGTGATATATCTGAACTTGAATTTTTTTGTTTTGTTAAGTCTTTCCACGACCCGTCTTCGTTTAAACTGTGCGTTACAAAGTGTCCGCCCATTTGTCTTCCGGCAGACATTGGATCAAAATCCAAATCGGTGTGACCGTATAAACCAGCAAAAAATTGTTTTGGAGTCAGCTCGCCAATTGCCATCATAAAAGTTTGATCGCGATAGTAGCCAGAACGAAAATCACCGTTTTTAAAAGCTTTTGCCATAGCAAGCTGTGGTACTTCTTTTCCGTCTCCAAATATTCCAAATTTGGCTTTTCCTGTTAATACTTCTTTACGACCCAAAAGACTACATTCACGGCTAGTTACTGCAATTCTGTAGTCGTTCAATACCTCAGTTTTGAAATCTTCAAATGTTAATGTAGTATTGTTTTTTTCTTTTATCATAATCTTTAATGGTCATGTTTAGACTGCGAAATTACTTAAAAACAATCAATAATCATAATTCTTTAAAATAAATATAATTTAATTATTTGTATTTAAAATCAAAAAACTACGTATTTTATTTATGTAATTTTCATTAAAAAATGTAATTATGTAATAATAATTCAACTTTTTGTTTAAAATTTATTTAATTAGAACCATTTTCTAGTGAAAAGAGTGACTAATGTTTTTGGAGAGAATGTGATAACAAATCGTATTTTTTCGTTGTAATGGCTTTGCGAAATTTCCCATCCATTATTAGAATAGACTGGAAAATAGAGCTCAAAATAATCAGGAACTAAATTTAATCGAATACCGCTGTCGTATGCAAAGAATTCCTTTTGATGCTTGTTTTTTAAAAAACCAATATCGCCATATACTTCAACCCAATTCCAAATTGCATAGCTGGCATTTAAAGTTGCCATCCATTGATTTGCATACGAAGGTTCTAATTGTGATTTAAAACCACCTTCGGCAATTACATATTGCTGACTAAAAAATCCAGTAGATTCAGATCTTCCAAAAAGATTATAATCAAATAAATAATCAGTCGGCCTGTCTAAACCAAAACTGAAATAATCTGAATTTGTTGTATTATAAAGGAATGTTCCTGCATATAGTCTTAAATTCAATTTATGATTATTTTCGAATAAGCGTCTGTATTCAACTTCTCCAGAAAGTTTTCCAAAATCTCCTGAAAATTGAACATCATTCATATAACTAAAATGATCGACCAACTCTGTTTTTGTATTGGAATAACGCACATTAAAAATCGAATAATTCGGTTTAGAATTATCAGTAATGTAAACACTTGCTTCACGGTTTACAATCACTTGGCGAAACATGATCAATTGTTTTCTGTTGTCTCTAAAGTTTTCTTCACGAATGCGAAGTTGCACCATCGGATTTAATCTCAAATATGTTGCATCTGGCGCGTAGTGAAAATAATTCTGACTGAGCGAATAGCGTACATTGAACAATGTACTGTTTCGATAATATTGATTCCAAGAAAATGCCGACGAACCAGAAATTGTTTGTGCTTTTATCGAATAAGCTGGGTTAATATCAAATGTAAACGGTTTGTCTAAAATGGTTTTATTATGAAAACGAATTCCCGGCGTTATACCATCATAATAATTATAGGTTAACGTAGGAATGTATAAAATCTGATTGTAATAAGGATCTTCTAAATCTTTGGCAAAATTAAATTTGATAGGACGATTTGTGATTGCAAGCGTTTTTAATGATTTCCAATTGTTGCGTTGATTGTATTCTGGAACTTCATTATCATAATTCAAGACTAATTTATCAGCATTTTTTCTAGTAAATTGGTAAACCGAATCACTGTTTTTTGGTTCAATCCATTCTTTAAAAACAACTTCATTTTTTTTGATTCCGTATACCGGAATTGGAGCGTATACGCCAGTTACGTTTTTTATAGAAAACTGAACACTATCTTTCGTTCTTGAAACATCTGTAAATCTATAATCAATAATATCGCGCGATTCGATAATAGTTCTAAAGAACCAATCGATGTCTTTTTTACTGTTTTTGGTTAATATTTTTTCAAAATCGTATCGATTCGTTTGCTGTTTTTTATTTAAAGAATAAAATTCCTCAACACTTTCTGGAACAATATTATGATTCAAATAATCGTCTAAATAACTCAAGCTTAAACCCGCGCGGTATTTACTCGCAATTTGTTCGTTGAATTTGATCAAAGTATTTTTTGGATCACCAAGTGGCTGATCTAAATTTTTTCGTGCCATCAGCATATAATAATAGCTGTATTGCTCGTTAAAAGTCAGATTGGTAATGTTGTAGCTTTTAAAAAGTTTCATGTCTGAAAGTCTGCCAAGCATTTTTTGATCTAAATGGTTTTCTTCCATATATTTCATCATGGCATAAATCTGAATTCCGTCATAAACCCAATTGTCTTTTCTTGGATTCAGGCGAAGACTGTTTTTTAAATAATTGCTCAAATACGTTTTCAAAAAAGTAATTTCGAATATAAATTCATCTGTAAACGGACTGATAAACGATGGCAATTGATTAAGTCCATAAAACGGATTTCGGTCATAATCTGCCTGAGAAACCGTAATTTTTGAATGCGGATATTTTCCAATAAACTCATTTGCAAAAGAAGCAACCCTGTTAATAACTATTGCTCTCTGAATTTCACTCAGTTTTTTTGTTTTTAGATCCGATACAACTTCCAGATTTCCATTTGTATAACTTCTGAAACTGTTTTGTTTTTCAATAAATAAATTAAAATCGGTTCTATCATTTCCAGAAAAAGTGTAAGTACTGAAAGCAGGATTTGAATCGTCTTTTGAAACCGAATTCAAATCAGTACTGATCGAATAATTAGTGGGAATTTTTATTTCAAGCTGATAATTAACCGTTGCATTTGCAATATCATCTAGATTGAAATTGTTGTTTTTTACAAAACGGTGATTTTCAAATCGGGAAGGGGTTAAAAACCAATTTTTGAGGTTCATTCCGCCATTTTGGTCAAAACCATAATGCGTAAATTTTGCACTCGGAATTTTAGAAATATAAGTAAGATGCAAATCTATTTTTTCGCCCGGATGCAGTTTTCGATTTAATTTTACAACTATAAAATCAGGGTTTTTATCTGTTCTTTCCCATTCCAGTGCCATATTATCAGAATCGGTAAGATTCAGGATTGTTGTATTTCCTCTTTCTTCAGGTTTTGCAACATGAAAACCTCTGTAGAATTCGTCAGAAAAGCGTTTTGCCAAAGGCGTATTTTTGTCTGAAAAAGCATTGTTCCAATCATTCAGAATAATCGAAATCAGAGTGTCGTTTGAAGTATTGTAATAGGTAATATCCTGTTTTACATTCAGTGTTTTAAGTTCGAGATTAACCGCCACCTCCATCTTAGATTGATGTTGTGCATATTGTTTTATCGAGCTTAATAAAACAAAAGAAAGGATAATAATTTTAAAAAGTGATTTCAAAAAATGGCTTAAAAATTATGGATATACCTTAAGATACGTACTTAAAATTGTTTCGGTTTTTTGTAAAAATAGCATAAAAAAAGCTGTTTTAAAAAACAGCTCTCAATTTTTGCGTACTTGCAGTAAAATTTAACCATATAAGTGATATAAGTTCATGTAGAAGGATTGCTTTGAGCATTAAATTTAAATGAACTTATATCACTTATATGGTTTAAAAATATTTTAGAAATTTGGACTTAAATCGTATTTCTTGTAGAATTTATCTAGAACATCAACTACTTCATCTTCAGTGTCAACGATTTTGAATAAGTTTAAATCTTCTGGGCTTACTGTTTTCATTTTTTCAACCAAAACTGTTTTAACCCATTCGATCAAACCTGACCAAAATTCAACTCCAACTAATATAATTGGGAATTTTCCAATTTTTTTAGTCTGAATCAAAGTAATTGCTTCAAACATTTCGTCCAGAGTTCCAAAACCTCCTGGCATAACCACAAAACCTTGCGAATATTTAACGAACATTACTTTTCTCACAAAAAAATAATCGAAATTCAGGTTTTTATCGTGATCGATATAAGGGTTGAAATGCTGTTCAAAAGGCAGTTCGATATTCAAACCAACTGAAGTTCCGCCTCCTAAATGTGCGCCTTTATTTCCGGCTTCCATAATTCCCGGGCCTCCTCCCGTAATTACACCGTAACCGGCTTTACTAATTTTAAAAGCAATTTTTTCAGCCAATTGATAGTATTTATCATCCGGTTTTGTTCTTGCCGATCCAAAAATCGAAACACAAGGACCAATACGTCCCATACTTTCATAACCATTCACAAACTCCGACATGATTTTAAAAATCGCCCAGCTGTCATTGGTTCTTATTTCATTCCAAGTTTTCTGTTTTAAACTGTCTTGGATTACTTTATCTTCATCATTATCAAAATCTTCTAATCTCATTTTAGGTATTTTAATTATTTATATTTTTATTTAAGCTGATTCTTTTTGACTATAGTTAGGAGAAGGAGCTGATTCCTGCTGTCCACTATATCTTTTGCGCCTCCCGATAGCTATCGGGACCACCACAAAAGGATGCCGCTCCCATCAGGGCTAGGGCAATCGGTTTCAAATAGACAATTGGTTTAATTGAAACATTTTCTTCAAAGTTTAAAATTTTGAAAAAAGGCGGATGCTAAATTAACACTTTTTATTAGAATTGTTACAAAACGGGAAGGTTATAATCTAAAAGTAATGTTTTGGTAATAATGAGATTTAGGGTTTAATTTCATTATCAATTGATTATGGAAGTTTTTTTCCAAATTAAATTGCTTTGGAATTATTTTTGGTTTGAAGAACTTTGTCAAAGTTTTAAACTTTGACAAAGTTTGATTTTTTACTCTAACTCTTTCTTCAAAAACTTAGCCGTATAACTTTTTTTATTTTTTGCCACTTCTTCCGGAGTTCCTTTTGCGACTAACTGTCCGCCACCTTTTCCTCCTTCAGGGCCGATATCGATAATATAATCGGCAAGTTTAATAACGTCCATATTGTGTTCAATAACAAGAATCGTATTTCCTTTGTCGACCAATTTATTAATAACATCCATCAAAACCCGAATATCTTCAAAATGCAAACCTGTTGTTGGTTCGTCCAAAATATAAAAAGTATTTCCGGTATCTTTTTTAGATAACTCTCCGGCTAATTTAATACGCTGTGCTTCACCGCCAGAAAGCGTTGTACTTTGCTGACCAAGTGTAATATAACCTAAACCTACATCCTGAATCGTTTTTACTTTTCTGTAAATCTTCGGGATATTTTCGAAAAACGGAACCGCTTCATCAACTGTCATGTCCAAAACATCCGAAATGGATTTGCCTTTATATCTGATTTCCAAAGTTTCTCTGTTAAAACGTTTCCCTTGACACGTTTCGCATTCTACATAAACATCTGGAAGAAAGTTCATTTCAATTGTTCGAACTCCAGAACCTTCGCAGGTTTCACAGCGCCCGCCTTTTACGTTGAAACTGAAACGTCCGGCTTTGTAACCTCGAATCATACTTTCAGAAGTCATGGTAAATAAATTTCTGATTTCTGTAAAAACTTCTGTATAAGTCGCCGGATTCGAGCGCGGCGTGCGCCCAATCGGACTTTGGTCAATATCAATTACTTTGTCAATATGTTCTAAACCTTCAATTTTTTTGTAAGGTTGTGGTTTTTTTACGCCATTAAAATAATACGCATTCAAAATAGGGTAGAGCGTCTCATTTATCAAAGTCGATTTTCCACTTCCAGAAACTCCAGTTACACAAGTTAATTGCCCTAACGGAATTTCGATTGAAACATTTTTTAAATTATTTCCTGTTGCTCCGGTCAATTTTAAAAACTTTCCGTTTCCTTCACGACGCTTTTTAGGAATCTCTAATTTCATTGTACCATTCAAATATTGAGCGGTAATCGTGTTTGATTTTAGAGTTTCTGCAGGAGTTCCAATACTGATGATTTCACCTCCATATTTTCCAGCTTTCGGTCCAATATCAATTACATAATCAGCCGTTTCAATCATGTCTTTATCATGTTCCACTACAATAACAGAGTTTCCAATATCACGTAATTGTTCTAAAGAATGAATCAGTTTTTCATTATCTCTTTGGTGCAAACCAATACTTGGTTCGTCCAAAATGTATAAAACACCAACCAATTGCGAACCAATTTGTGTTGCCAATCGAATACGTTGCGCTTCACCGCCCGAAAGCGATTTTGAACTTCGGCTTAAAGCCAAATAATTCAAACCAACATTCATAAGGAAATTCAAACGATCTTTAATTTCTTTTACAACTTCAGAAGCAATCAAAAGTTGTTTGTCTGTCAAATGATTATTTAGATCCTGAAACCAAGCCGTTAAATCTGAAATATCCATATCACACAATTCGGTGATATTTTTTTCATTTACTCTAAAAAACTGTGCTTCTTTTTTAAGACGAGAACCTTCACAAACCGGACAAGGAATTTCGTCCATGAAATCTTTTGCCCAACGTTTTATGCTCGTTGTTGCGCTTTCATCATATTGATTTTTGATGAAATTTGAAATTCCTTCAAAGTCAATTTTATAGTCTCTTGTTACGCCAAGATCTTTTGAGCTTACCGTAAATTTATCTTTTCCGCCATGTAAAATCATGGTCATGGCTTCTTCCGGAATTTTCTCAATTGGATCAGTAAGCTTAAATCCAAATTTTTCTCCAATAGTTTCTAATTGCTTAAAAATCCATGAAGACTTATATTCTCCAAGTGGCACAAAACCACCTGCTTTTATTGATAATTTTGGATTCGGAATTATTTTTTTAACATTGATTTCATGAACCGTTCCTAATCCGTTGCAATGTGGACAAGCACCTTTTGGAGAGTTGAATGAAAATAAATTCGGTTCCGGATTTTGGTACGAAATTCCAGTTGTCGGACACATTAAATTTCTACTGAAATAACGTACTTCATTTGAATCCTGATCTAAAATCATCAGAACATTTTCTCCGTGATGCATTGCAGTATTAATGCTTTCAGCCAATCTTTTCTGATTGTCTGGTGTATCTTCAATCTGCATTCTGTCAACAACAATTTCAATATCGTGCGTTTTGTAACGATCTAATTTCATTCCCGAAACTAAATCCTGAACTTCGCCATTTACACGAACTTTAAGAAATCCTTGTTTGGTTATTTGTTGAAATAATTCGGCGTAATGACCTTTTCTGGCTTTAATAATGGGAGCCAAAATATTGATTCGTTTTCCGTTGTAATCCTGAATAATCAAATCTTTGATTTGTTCATCAGAATAGGAAACCATTTTTTCGCCTGTGTTATAACTGTACGCATCAGCGCCACGAGCGTACAAAAGTCGAAGGAAATCATATATTTCAGTAATAGTACCAACAGTTGATCGCGGACTTTTACTGGTTGTTTTTTGTTCAATTGCAATAACTGGAGAAAGTCCGTCGATTTTGTCCACATCAGGACGTTCTAAGCCTCCAAGAAATTGTCTAGCATATGCTGAAAAAGTTTCAACATAACGACGCTGACCTTCGGCATAGATTGTATCGAATGCCAAAGAAGATTTTCCCGAACCTGATAAACCAGTAATTACAACCAATTTTTCACGCGGAATAGAAATGTCTATATTTTTAAGATTATGAACTCTTGCACCAAGAACTTCAATAGTATTGTCTTTTTCTAACATAATTTTGAGCAAAACGCAAAGTTACCACTTTGATTTGTTCTTTTTGTGCTCGATAGCAAAACTTTATGTTACAATTGGTAACAAAATGGTATTGATTATAAAAGAGCTTTTGAAAATAAAAATAAAAAATGTAATTGTTAGTTTTACTCAATTGTCATCGAACGTAGTTTCATTCGATAAGCTTCAAGTGCAATAGATTTTGAAATAAACCCATAATATTTTTCATTTCGTAAAACGGGAAGGAATGCTGATTTCGAATTTTCAAATTTTTTCATAACGATTTCCATGCTATCAAAAGAAGAAATAGTTGCAGCTGGGGTTTTCATAACATCCTTTATTTGAGTGTATTTGATACGATAAGCATTAAAAATAATTTCTCGAATATCATTGAAATGCACAACACCAACCAAGTCTTTTTCATTATTGACAACGGCAAAAACAACTTGATTTGAATGCGAGATAAGATCAACTAGTTTGGTTAAATTTTCATCAGGATGAACCGTTAAATAATCGCACTGAATAATAGTGTCAATATCTAAAGTCGATAAAATATTTGAATCCTTGTTGCTAGTAAATGCATGCCCTTTTTTAGCCAGATTTTTTACGTCAAGCGAATATTTCTCAAAACGTTTTGAGATTGCGAAACTGATTGAAGAAACTATCATAAGTGGAATCATTAATCCATAACCTCCAGTTATTTCAGCAATAAGGAAAATTGCGGTCAGTGGCGCATGAAATAATCCGCTCAAAATTCCGGCCATTCCTACCATCGTAAAGTTACTGATTGGCAAATTTGATAAACCGGTTAAACTTATAAATTTTGAGAAAAAATAACCTAAATAAGAACCTAAAAATAGAGAAGGAGCAAAATTCCCTCCGTTACCACCGCTTCCAATTGTAAGTCCGGAAGCAAAAACTTTTACCATCATTGTACATCCAACAAATAGTAGCAAAATCCATTGGTTGTTTCTAAAATTAGCAAATAATGTATTGTCTAATAATTGTCCCGGATCACTTTCAGATAAAGTTTTGATGCTTTCATATCCTTCACCAAACAAAGTTGGGAAAATAAAAATCAGCAAGGCCAAAAGCGATGATCCTATTAAAGCTTTTTTATAAGGCCCAATTTCCATTTTTCCAAAGTAATGCTCAACACGCTGAAAGTTACGGGAGTAATAAATAGCCATAAAGCCAGTCAAAAATCCAAGAATAACGTAAAAAGGAATATTATGGTAATTGAAAACTTCCTGCTTTTTAAAAGATAAAAGAATAGTTTCATCTAAAACAATTGCTGAAACCAATGCGCCTGTAGCGGCAGAAATCATAATTGGGGTAAAAGCCGCAATACTTACATCAACTAATAGAACTTCAATAGCAAAAAGAACTCCCGCAATTGGTGCGTTGAAGGCTGCCGCGATTCCGGCAGCAACACCGCATCCAATTAGTAAGGTTCTGTCTTTGTAAGCTAATTTATAATTTTGAGCATAATTAGATCCAAAAGCAGCTCCAGTTACAACAATCGGGCTTTCTAATCCGGCAGAACCTCCTAAACCTACAGTCAAAGAGCTTGTTACAATTTGCGCATACATCTGTTTTTTAGGGATAATACTTGCTTTTTTTGCAACAGCATATAAAATTTGCGACGTTCCTTTTTGTATTGTTCCGTTTAAAACTTTTTTGACAACAAGAACAGTAAGCAGAATTCCAATAATTGGCAGGATACTGTTAATAAAGCTAAGTTTTAAAATTCCACTGATATAGGTTGCAAAAGAAAAAACGCTATGAGCAAAAGTTTTTAAAACAATTACCGCAAAAGCACATGAAATACCGACTAATACGCTCGATAAAAAAATAAACTGCTTTGGCGTCAATAATGATTGAGCTAATGCAATAATAGTTTCTAATTTTCGAAAAAGTCGTTTTATCATAATTTTTTTACAAAGTTGTAGAGGGATACAAATTTAGCTCTAAACAATCAATTTTTTCAAGTTTTTTGATGTAAATGTTTTTAAAATCCTGCTGCCTTATCATCACCGCGAAAATCAGCACCACCTTCTAGCATATTATCAGGCAAGACTAAAATAGCATCAACTTTGCCAATTACCGGAGTTGTTTTTTCATTTATTAAATAACCTTTTGCTTTTAAACTTTCTAATGTTTTATCACTGAAAGTTTTAGGTTCAAAAGTGATCAAATCTGGCAACCATTGATGATGAAAACGTGGTGCATTTACCGCTTCCTGCATACTTAAATTATATTCGTAAACATTTAAAATAGTTTGCAAAACAGAAGTTATAATTGTTGATCCTCCTGGCGAACCTACTACCATAAATAGTTTTCCGTTTTTTTCTACAATTGTTGGCGTCATAGAACTTAGCATTCTTTTTTGTGGAGCAATACTGTTTGCGTCATTTCCAACAAGACCAAACATATTCGGAGATCCCGGTTTTGCACTAAAATCATCCATTTCATTGTTTAAGAAAAAGCCTAATTCATCGCAATAATATTTCGATCCAAATCCGTCATTGATTGTCGTTGTGGCCGAAACGGCGTTTCCAAATTGATCTACAATTGAATAATGGGTTGTCTCTGTACTTTCATTATAAGTCACTGTTCCTTCTTTAATATCTGATGACAAAGTGGCTTTTTCTGCATCAAAATTTGACATTCGCCCTTTAAGATAATCATCAGCCAAAAGACCATTAATTGGAATTTTCACAAAATCTGGATCTCCCAAAAATTGGCTTCTATCGGCATAAGCCCTTCTTTCTGCTTCCACAATAACTTGTATTGATTGCTCTGAGTTATGTCCCATTTTTGAAAGATAAAATGGAGAAATCATTTTCATAATCTGAGCTAGACAAATTCCGCCACTGCTTGGAGGCGCCATTGAAGTAATTTTTAAATCTTTGTAATCAAATTGAAGTGGCTTTCTCCATTTTGCTTCATAAAGTGCCAAATCTTTAAGCGTAATAATGCTTCCTTTTTTCTTTAAATAATCAACTAGAATTTGTGCTGTTTTGCCTTTGTAAAACTCGTCTTTTCCATTTTTTAAAATTCGTTTTAAGGTATTGGCTAGTGCCGGATATTTTATCGTGTCTTTTTCTTTAAAGTTTTTAGCCATAAGTGTATTTGGTCCGTTCACTTTTACAATGGCATCATGATAGGATTCTAATTGCTTTTGCTGTTTTAAAGTAACAACAACGCCTCTTTCTGCAAGTGCAATTACTGGTTTTAAGATTTCGGACATTGGCAGTGAACCTAATTTTTTATGAACAGCAAAAACGCCAGCAATGGTTCCTGGAACTCCAATTGCCAAAGCCGTTTCAGTACTTTTCCCTTTTATGACATTTCCATCTTTATCCAGAAACATATTTTTTGTTGCAGCAAGTGGTGCTTTTTCTCTGTAATCAAGACTTCCAACTTCGCCATTTGCTTTTCGGTATACCATAAATCCACCTCCGCCTAAATTTCCTGCATATGGATAAGCTACTGCTAAGGCTAATTCTGTTGCTGCCATTGCGTCAAATGCATTACCGCCTTTCTTCATTATTTCGACACCAATTTTTGAGGCTTCTTCTCGAGCTGAAACAACCATTGCTTTTGAAGCGGTAAAACCTGTTGGATGCACAGCTTGCTGAGCAAAACTGCAAATTGATATAAGACAGAATAAAAACGAATTTTTTTTCATAAAAAGCATAAATATTAAATCGGTTTGATTTTATAAGGATAGTAATTTTTGATTGGCGTGAAGTCTGAGGTCTTCAAAAAAAACAGTGAATTCCTGCTCAAATTCGGAATAAAATTCTTTTAATTCTTCGCTTGCAAACTGCATTTTTGAAACGTTTCTAGATCTTCGGTCCATTTGAGTCAAGATTTGATGAATTCCTTCAACGGTTCTGTAGCTTAAAAGCCAATTTCTTTCAATCATATACGGCATTAATCCTTGGGTTTTCTCCGTTAAAATGGAATAGTTTTCGTCTAATGATTTATAAAATCGGTTGATGAAACTTTCCAAATTTTCATCGGAATATTTAGTCCAATTTTTAGCTAAAAAATGATCGTACACAATATCTACAATTACACCCGCGTAATGATGATATTTTTCATGCAAACGTTTGGTACTTTGTCTAAAAATATCGTGCGAATCTGTATAAGTATCAATAAATCGGTGCAAAAGAATTCCTTTTTGAACATCTTCTGGAAAATGTTCAAATTGTTTTCCGCGAATGCCATCGGCCATAAAATTGCCAATTTTGATTAAATCATTATCGCCGGAAAGGTATATGTGGGCAAGGAAGTTCATTTTTTTTTTAAGATGCTAAGGTTCTAAGATACTAAGATTCTAAGGTTTTAAGTTGCAAAAAAATAAGTTATTTTAGTAAATGTATGAAAAGTTTTTAATATCAATTTATTGAAGCGTTGTGCAGTCTCTAAACTTGATAATTATTTAAAATCATGACAACCTAGAAACTTTTTAAAAAATCTTAGCACCTTAGTATCTTAGAACCTTAGCATCTTTTCTATATTTGTAATAAAATAACCTTAACTCACAAAAATGACTTTAATAAAATCTATATCCGGAATTCGCGGAACAATTGGTGGAAAAGTAGGTGATAACTTAACTCCAGTTGACGCTGTGAAATTTGCATCGGCTTACGGAACGTTTCTAAAAAATAACACTTCAAAAGAAAAATTAACGGTTGTAATTGGTCGTGATGCCAGAATTTCTGGACCAATGATTCACAATTTGGTTGTGAATACTTTGATTGGTTTAGGAATTGATGTAATTGATCTTGGACTTTCAACAACACCAACTGTTGAAGTTGCTGTTCCGTTAGAAAAAGCAGATGGAGGAATTATCCTGACAGCTTCTCATAATCCAAAACAATGGAATGCGTTAAAATTATTGAATGAAAAAGGGGAGTTTTTAAGCGGTGCTGATGGCGCTAAAATTCTTGAAATTGCAGAAGCTGAAGCTTTTGATTTTTCTGATGTTGATAATTTGGGCGAAATAATTTCAAATGACGCTTATATGGATATTCATATTGACGAAGTTTTAAACTTGCCTTTAGTTGATATTGAAGCAGTAAAAGCGGCTAAATTTAAAGTGGTTGTTGATGGAGTAAATTCATCAGGAGGAATTATTATTCCGAAATTATTAGAATTAATGGGCGTTGAAGTAGTGAAATTGTACTGCGAACCAAACGGACATTTCCCTCATAATCCAGAACCTTTAAAAGAGCATTTAACTGATATTTCTGAATTAGTAGTTAAAGAAAAAGCACATTTAGGAGTTGTGGTTGATCCAGATGTTGATCGTTTGGCTTTCATCAGCGAAGACGGAGAAATGTTTGGTGAAGAATATACTTTAGTAGCTTGTGCCGATTATGTTTTGAGCAAAACTCCTGGAAATACAGTTTCGAATATGTCATCATCACGTGCGTTGCGCGATGTTACAAAAGCGCATAATGGAAATTATGAAGCGAGCGCAGTAGGAGAGGTGAACGTAGTAGAATTAATGAAAAAAAATAATGCAATTATTGGCGGAGAAGGAAACGGTGGTATCATTTATCCTGAATTGCATTACGGAAGAGACAGCTTGGTAGGTGTAGCTTTGTTTTTAACGCATTTAGCAAATAAAAAAATGTCGGTTTCTGCTTTGAGAGCTTCTTATCCAGAATATTATATGAGCAAAAACAAAATCGAATTGACACCGCAAATTGATGTTGATGCCATTTTAACTCAAATGACAGAGAAATATAAAAACGAAGATATTTCGACTATTGATGGTGTAAAAATTGATTTTGCTGAAGAATGGGTTCATTTAAGAAAATCAAATACAGAACCTATTATTCGTATTTATACGGAATCAGCAACGCAGGAAGCAGCTGATAAATTGGCATTAAGAATTATTGATGAAATTAAAGTAATCGCAGGATTATAATCTTTCGATTTAAATAAAAAAATCCTCTTTTGAAATTTCAAAAGAGGATTTTTCAGTTTTATGAAATTCTAATATTTTATTATTTTGATTGATTTTTGAATTTTTCCATAAGAGGCTTTTACGATATAAACTCCAGACGCAAGCCTGTCTCCAATTTTAATATCTTCATTAGTAAAATGATCTTTTGATTGGTAGCAAACAATTCCTTTCATGTCAATAACTTGTATGAATAAAGGCTCGGTATCGACTGATTTGATATGAAGTGTCGATTGGCTTTTTACTGGATTTGGATAAATAGTAAATGAATCTTTTTCGGCGATAGGATCATTAACGCCCAGATTTACTAACGAAAAATCCATATAATTGAAATTCATTCCGTCAGATTTGAATTTGATTTTCATGTACACTTCGCCTTTTGGCAAATAAACGCCGTTTACTTCTTTATTGGTGAAAATTTGCCAATCTCCTGTGGCTGGAAAAGTTTCATCGGTTTTTACTGTAGTTTCGTTTACCAGAATATCAAATTTTCCGCTGTTAGTCGGTGCTGCAACTCTAAACGTTATGTTGTAAGTTCCTGCATCAGCAACGTTCAATAAAAATTCATTCCAGTCGCCAACTTGTATTGACGATACGTGTTCGCCTCCACCAGTGTCCTGAGAAGCCTGTAATCCGGTTCCTCTTCTTCGGTAATGTTTATTCGCAGGTACTTTTCCTGGAACGTTCATTTTTTTAGAAGTATAACTTTCATTAATATACGCTGTTCCAATTGGCTTTAAAACGCCACTTGTCGGACTCAGTAATTGTCCTTCCTGCATGTCAATCCAATCTGCTGGAACACGGCCTGTAAACCAAGAATATCGGTAAATATCTGGATCATTTTCAAAACTGCTCACAACCGCTTTCATAAAACTGATTTTATCAGCTTCGCTTTGAATCACTCGATTTGCAAACTCAGTTACCCAGATTGGGCGGTTAAATGCTTTTAAATTTCCTGTAACTCCAACAACAGAACCAGCAGAGTCATCATAAGTATGAAAAGCAATATAATCGACTTTGCAAGTTGGACATAAATTAAAAAATTCAGTATGCCAGACAACCGGACTGCTGTATCCACCGTAATTATTTGGACCATTATAAGCAGGCGATGCACTGACGATTTCTAAGTTTTTTGCAGCAGCAACTTTTTCAACATTTGCCCAAGCATTTACGGCTTCTTGAGGTGTTAGGCGTGCTCCGTCGTTAAAATTTGGTTCATTGAATGCGAGCAAATACTTAGCTCCGGGCTTAATACTATTGATAAAAGTCTGTAGCTCATTATCATTTAATTTTCCCCAAGCCATTGGCACATATTCAACTCCCAAAGAAGCGTAATTGGCATTGACATCATTTTCAGGAGTTCTGCCCCAATTGTACCACCAAGAGATTCCGGGTTTCAAAGCTTGTAAATCGGCAAGTGAATTATTTCCGTAAGCAATCCCTCTTTTTGGACTTTGAGCAAAGACAGGTTTTGAAAAACTGAGTATTAAAAAAATGAAAAGTAATTTTTTGATCATGGGTTTTAATTTTATAGTGGTTTTTTGGAAAGTTTTAGCTAACTCCAAATGTATACTGTTTGTATAAATTTGTATTTGTTCCAACGTCATAAAAAATCATTACAAAAACACATCAAAGTCTTTCTTTTAAAGGTTTTAAAACTTCATTTTCCAGTTTTGTGAAATTTCCATAAAATAAAAAAGCCCAAAAAAGGATTTATCTTTTTTGGACTTTGATTTTTTTGTTTGAAGTTATTATTGAACGCGATGTTTCCATCTTTTGTGCGTCCATAAATAATATTCTGGTTTTGCAAGAATTTGCTTTTCGACTTCGTTCAAATACTTTTCTGTAATTTTAAAATCTTCATAATCTTTCGGATTATCAGCAATCGGAATAAATGTTGCTTCATAAAATCCTCTCTTGATTTTTTTTACGTTTACGAAAATAACACTCAAATCATATTTTTTTGCCAGCATTTCTGCGCCAGTGTGTACAGGAACTTCAACGCCCATAAATTTCATCGAATGAAAAATTCGGTCCAATTTTGGCGATTGATCACTTGCCAAACCATACATGCTTAAAATTCCGTCACGCTGGTTTTGTGCCATTGTTGGGATTGCTTTTTTGGTTTCGATCATTTCGGTATTGTATTTTGAACGGATTTTTCGAACCAATTTATCAAAATAAGGATTCGCCAGTTTTTTGTAAACAGCAACGCCCTGAAAACCAATTTTCGGATTAATTGTCATAAGCCATTCATAACTTGCATAATGTGAAGCTACAAGAATAACGCTTTTGCCTTTTTTCGCATAATCCAAAACTAAATCAAGATTAGTTACCTGAAATCTCTTTTCCATTTCTTTCGGAGAAATGCTCATGGTTTTTATCATCTCCAAAAACATATCACACATATGTTTATAGAATTTTTTCTCGATAATTTTTCTTTCTGAATCATTTAAATGAGGCAAAGCCAATGCAAGATTCGCTCGAACGACTTTTCTTCTGTAGCCAATAACATGATAAACCAGAAAGTAGACGAAATCTGAAAACAAGTAAAACAAACGAAATGGAAGTATAGAAATAAGCCAAAGCAAAGGGTAGGCTAAAATATAGACAAGAAACTGCATTTATTTTTTTTTTACAAATATAAATCAAAAATTTATAGCCAGCGATATTTCGGTTTAACCCTAACATATGTTTAAGAATAACTATATTTACCATTCAAATTAAATATATTTTATGAATATTATTTTAGCAGGGATTATCGTTGCCAATGCTGTTATTAGTTACAAAGGTTTTAATGATCTTTCTTTTTTTAGAAAATACGAATTTCACGTAGGAAGTATTCGTTCAGGAGAACAAATAAGAATGTTCTCTTCCGGTTTTTTGCATGTAGATATGATGCATTTAATATTTAATATGCTGACTCTTTACTTTTTTGCGCCAACTGTTATAGACAATCTTCACGCTTTTTCGTTTATTTTAATTTATTTTGGAAGTTTGATTTTTGGAAATCTTCTTACAATGATGTTTCATAAAAACGACTACAGCTATCGTGCCGTTGGAGCTTCGGGAGCGGTAATGGGAGTTTTGTATTCTTCCATTTTATTAGAACCAAATAATGAGTTGTTGATCTATGGTGTCATACCAATTCAAGGTTATATTTTCGGAATTTTATATTTGTTGTATTCCATTTATGGA
The DNA here is from genome assembly GCF_030929605.1 of Flavobacterium sp. LHD-80. Lineage (GTDB taxonomy): Bacteria > Bacteroidota > Bacteroidia > Flavobacteriales > Flavobacteriaceae > Flavobacterium. Next base: position 111,265 of record NZ_JAVFVS010000010.1, on the reverse strand, counting down.
ATGAAAGCAAAAAATGATAATATTGGACATACGGCCCACTTTGGAGGTGCTATAGGAGGATATTTGATTACTTTGATAAAACAACCTTCATTAATTACTGATCATACTTTCATTGTTATTTTGCTTCTAGTTCCAATTATTATACTTTTTGGAATGGCTAAATTAGGAAAATTGTAAGGCTGGCACAACTTTTGAAATGCCCTTATCAATAATTTAAAATATAACAAAAATGAAAAAAGTAGTATTATTTTTAACAATCATGTTTATGACTATGTCTTACGGCCAAGAAACCAAACAAATGCCTCTTATCAATGTTAACGGCGAAGGAAAAGTAAAAGTAGCACCTGATCAGGTTTGTATTTCGGCTACGGTTGAAACAAAAGGGAATAATGCTAAAGACGTCAAAAAACAAAATGACGAGAAAATGGACGCTGTTTTAAAATTCATTAAAAAGATGAATATCCCAACAGCTGATTTCAAAACAAAACAAGTAGCTTTGAATCCGCAGTATGATTACGAAAAGAAAAAAACGAGTTATAATGCGACGCAAACTGTAGAAATTATCGTAAAAGATTTATCTAAATACGATGAACTAATGGAAGGTTTGGTACAGCAAGGAATAAACAGAATTGACCGAGTTACTTTTGAATCTTCAAAAGAAGCGCAATTGCAGATTGAAGCTAGAAAATTAGCAATGAAAGATGCTAAATCAAAAGCTGAGGATTATGTATCGGTTTTAGGTCAAAAAGTTGGAAAAGCTTTTACCATTTCTGATAACTCACAAGTTTACCGCCCACAGCCAATGTATGCTATGAAATCTATGGCAATGGATAGCGCTGGAGCATCAAACGAAACGCTAGCAATTGGCGAAATTGAAATTACAGCAAATGTTAGTGTGAGTTTTATTTTGGACTAAATTTTTAAAAATCCAATAATTTAAAATCCAAATCCCAACTTTAAAATTGGGATTTGGATTTTTTTGTTTCTATACTTTTCCTGATACTTAATGTAATTTAAGTGGCATCTTTCTTTAGTAATTGATTATTTTCGCAACTTTTAAATGTATTTTATGCGATTATTAGTTTTACTTGGAATTTTTATTTCCTCTTTTTATGCCGAAGCACAATCTATAAATGGAATTATTAATGATAAAGACGGAAAATCTCTGTCTGATGTTTTAATTCGAAATTTAGTTTCTAAAACCCACGCTCATACGGATATAAATGGAAAATTCGCTTTAGAAGAAACAAAAATAGGCGACAGTCTTCAGGTTTCTAAGCAAGGATATACGACACAGAACATTCAAGTGTCATCTGTTGATTTAATTTCTATTCAGCTTGAAGAAAAACCTTTTTTATTGGAAGAGGTTACAATTACGAATAATTTAAAGTATCTAAATACAATTTCTAAAATTGATTTAGAAATTCAGCCTGTTTCCAATTCTCAGGATTTGCTGCGAAAAGTTCCAGGGCTTTTTATTGGACAGCATGCTGGTGGCGGAAAAGCAGAACAAATTTTTCTAAGAGGTTTTGACTGTGATCATGGAACCGATATTAATGTTTCTGTTGACGGAATGCCGGTAAATATGGTTTCGCACGCGCACGGTCAAGGTTACGCTGATCTTCATTTTGTAATTCCTGAAACCGTTGATAATATTGATTTTGACAAAGGATCCTATTTTGCTGATAAAGGCGACTTTACAACCGCTGGATATGTAGGTTTTAATACCAAAAATGCGTTGCAGAATAGTACAATTTCTTTTGAAGGTGGACAGTTTGATACTTTTCGAACTGTTGCTGTATTTAATTTATTGAATAAAGAAAATCAGTCGGCTTATTTTGCAGGAGAATATATGATGACCGATGGTTATTTTGATGCGCCTCAAAATTTTAACCGAATTAATCTATTCGGAAAATATACAGCTAAAATGAATAATGGAGATCATTTAGGATTGTCTGTTTCACATTTTAAAAGTCAGTGGGACGCAAGCGGACAGATTCCGGATCGTGCTGTAAACGACGGAACAATTTCTCATTATGGCGCAATTGATTCAAATGAAGGCGGGAATACAGGAAGAACTAATTTTAATTTGCAATATGATGCCAAAATTGATGAAAATACAAAGATTAAAAACACGGCATATTTGAGCAAATACGATTTTGAATTGTATTCTAATTTTACTTTTTTTCTGAATGATCCAGTAAATGGCGACCAGATCAAACAAAAAGAAAACAGGACTATTGTGGGCTTTCAGTCTGAATTTGATCAAAAACTGAATGAAAAATGGGTTTTTAGATTAGGAGCTGGATTACGAAATGATAATAACAAAGATGTTGAATTGTCGCATACCTTAAATAGAAGAACAGTTCTGGATTATTTGAGTTTAGGAAACGTTAATCAGACTAATCTTTTTACCTATACTAGTTTTGATTTTACATCTGGAAAATGGCTGATTAATTCAGGTTTGCGTTTGGATTATTTCAAATTTGGCTACGAAGATCAATTGGCGCCAACTTATACAAATCAAACGCAGACAAAAGCAATTTTAAGTCCGAAACTAAATTTTTCATATACTCAGAATACCGAATTACAGTATTTCTTAAAATTAGGAAAAGGTTTTCACAGCAATGATACGCGCGTAGTGGTTGCTCAAAAAGGCGAAAAAATCCTTCCTGAAACATATGGCGCTGATTTAGGGATTAATTGGAAACCTTTTCCAAGAATGATTATTAATTCGGCAATTTGGTATTTATATTTAGCGCAAGAATTTGTTTATGTTGGAGATGAAGCGGTAGTTGAACCAAGCGGAAAAACAGAAAGAAAAGGTTTTGATTTTGGTTTTAGATATCAATTGACCAATTGGCTTTTCTGGAACACAGATTATACCTATACGCATGCAAGATCTTTATATGAACAAAAAGGAAATGATTATTTGCCATTGGCTCCAGTACATACTTTAATGAACGGATTTTCGGTGAAAGATTTAAAAGGGTTTTCAGGAAGCTTAAGAACACGATTTTTAGGTGACCGTCCGGCGAATGAAGATAATTCGGTAGTAGCTAAAGGATATTGCATCACAGATTTTTCGGTAAATTATCAAATTAAAAAAGTATCAATAGGAGTAAATATTGATAACATTTTCAATACAAAATGGAAAGAAACTCAATTCCTGACAGAATCTAGATTAGCCAACGAAACCGATCCGGTTGAAGAAATTCATTTTACGGCTGGAACTCCATTTAATGCAAGATTGATTTTGAAATATAGCTGGTAGTTTTAGTAAACAATTCTTCAGCTTATAGCGAATTATTCCAACGAAATAATAATTAGGAACTAAACAAAAGTCAAATTCCTGATTGATAAATTAGATTTTTAACAAACAAAAAAACTGCGAAAAGGCTGAAGCTTTTTCGCAGTTTTTTTTTTAAATGAGAGGACATTAAACTAAAAACAAAGTCTGATTTTTTCAGTTACGGTTGAAAGTTCTATTAAATAAAAATTCCAATTGAGCTGATTGTTAGAAGAGTTATTTGGTAATAATGATATTGATCTAAATACGGAATACGTAAAAAAAACAAGAAAAAACGCATTTTGGATTAGGGGATATAGATGGTTTTATACACTTATATATTAGTATGAAAAATAATACATCTAACCGGTACAATATTCTCAAACAAATCTATTTGAATTTTTTAAGTAGAGAACTAAATATTTAATCATGAAACCAAGTAAAAACCAGATTTCTTTATTGTCAGGGCAATTCTTTGCCATACTTTTTTTTCTAACTTTTTCTTTTTCAGCTTTTGCACAGAAAGTCATAATTAAAGGGGTTTTTGAAAAAGTACCAAATGGGGTTCATATATCTTTGCTGAACAAATATTTTGACAGCAAACACGAGGATTCTTCCGTTCAAATTCCTATAGATTCAAAAGGAAATTTTAATATTGAAATTGATATTTCACATCCTCAAATCGTTGCTTTTGTTTATTATATTAAGAGCACGATGACCTTAACGTCATGTGATTTATTTATTTCGCCAGGAGATGATCTTCGCATTACAATTGATTCATCATTAAAAGCAGAAAATATTAAAGTTACGGGATCACATCAAGAGAATAACCAGTTGCTAAATTCTTTGTCACGCTTTGACGAGCAAAAATTTGAAGGCGATACTCTTCCTGATAGGGTTTATAAAGAAATTGAAAGCATTGCATTAAAAAATAAAAGCGTTCTGGATAAATATATCAAAACCCATAAACCTTCAAAGGAATTTATAAAAACATGGCAAATTAATCTAGAATATTTAGCTCCTGAAGCTTTTTATTCCTTTGAGCAAAATAACAAATTTAATAATCAAAAGGCTTATGCCCGTAATTTGAATAAATGGAAAAAATGTAGGGAGGAATTATTTTCTAAAATTAAAATCAACAATGATGAAGCTATTAATGCTCCCTATTATCGTTGTTTTGTTTTTGATATTTTAGGACGAAAAAAAGAAGAACTATGGCGCGAGGCTTCTGGGGCTAATAAAGAGGTCTTTTTTAAGGAATGGTATAATGCTTCTGTAGACTTTTTTTTGCTGATAGGACAAATCTATTTACAGAGAAAATTATTCAAAAATATTATACCGGAAAATCTGCAGAATATGCTTATGCGGTGTTTTTTACACAATCTCTTTATGATGAGAATAATAAAAATTTGCCCCAAATCTTCGAAAATTTCAAGAATAAGTTCCCTAATAGCAACTACATAAATCAATTTGAACCCATGATTAACGAAATCATTGAAAAGAATAAAAAACCTTTGAATGATAAAATGGTTTTTGTTGACAAAGGGGATCAGTTGAAAACTTTTGAGGAAATCATTGGCCAGTTTAAAGGAAAGACCGTTTTGATTGATATGTGGGGGACATGGTGTGCACCTTGCCGAAAAGAAATCAATGAGCACAGTAAGGCTTTGCATGATTATTTCAAAGATAAAGACATTCAATTCCTATATGTTGCCAATCATGATAGCCATAATCCTGAGAACTGGAAAAAGTTCATCTCGTATGAAAGTTTAGAAGGATTTCACATTCTTGCGAATGAGGCGCTAACAAAAGATATTATGACTAAAACCAAAGGGGATGGGTATCCAACCTATATTGTCTTAAGTAAGGATGGCAGTTATGAGCTTTCGAAAGCAGGATATCCTATGAAAAGAGAAGTGTTAATACAACAGTTGGAATCAGCGCTTATCAAGTAAAAAAAGCTAAGCGCAAAAGAATTATAAGAAGTAGATCGAGTTGATCTGATCTATTGATATCAAAAAAACAAGACGTTAGCCTCTTTTGCTGTAAGCCGTCTTGTTTTTTTTTGTAAAAAGACATCACCTCCAACTTAGAACTGTAATAAAAAAAAACGCTCTATTTTTCTACAATAAATGGAGATAATGATAATGTGTTATATTTTGATGTATTCATATGAAATTAGTTAATTATATATGTATATTAAAACTAATTTAATGATTATGTGGTGGATAGGTAGGTTTTGTGAAAATTTTTCTGATATTTATTGCCAATATAAATTATTGTTTTTAATAAATAAATTCTACTGTAGATATGAGACAACTTTGCTTATTATTTTTCTTTTCAATAACTTCTTCAGCTCAATTATCACCGTCAGTAAGTAAATATGATTTGGCTAAAAAAAGATATTTAATTAAATCCTGCGCTAATTTTTTATACGGAACCAACCAAGGTGCAATCGACGTTGATAGTTCGTTGGTTTTAGCAAGCAAAGCTTATAAATTGCCTGTTTCACTTGCTTATGATGAAGGTTATAATGATGGTTCAGGACTTAATTGACAAAGGAAATATTAGCTTGGCAAAAAGACTCCTTGCTACATCCAAAGATGATGAAAGGATTAAATTATTGTTGCAGCTTGGAAGCCTTTATCTCTTTAAGCCAGGAACCAAAACTGAGGATTTGCAAAATGCTTTTGGATATATTAAGGAGGCTGTTGATTATAGCAATAAGCTTAAGGTAAAAAAATGGCAGCATCAAAGCGAAATTTTGCTCGGTAGATACTATTTTCAGGCCAATAATGAGTCTGCAGGTAAGAACTCTTTTGAAAAAGTTATTAATGAATCCCGAAAGGAGAATAATAAGATTACTCTTGCTTATGCTTTAGAGTGTTATGGGAATCTTTTAACCAACTTCGATCCTGAAAAAGAAAAAATTTTTAAAGAAGTAGCTTTTTTATACGCATCATTAGGGTTAGAGGAAAAAAGGATTGATAGCGAGCAAAGACTTAGCACTATTTATTTTTGGACAGGACGAATAAATATTGCAAAAAAAAGATTTTATCAAGATCTGATTGACTTGAGAAAAATTGGTTTCACTCATGAGCAATTTACAGAAAATACTATTGCATTTATAGAATTGTATCAACACAATAATAAAAGTGCCTTGTATTATGCTTTAAAAAGTGTAAAAAGAATGGAAGATGAAAAAGATTTTACTTTAGGGGATATTACCTATTTGCGACTTGGTGACGTCTACAACACAATGGGTTATAATGAGGAAGCCTTGGAAATGTTCAAAAAAAGTATTGAAGTAAGTCAGAATGTCCTAAATAATGGATTTTGGTATCAAAGTATTTTTAGTGCAATTGATGCCATGTCAGATAAGGGAAAGAATAGGGAAGCTCTTGACTTTATTAGTTCGATAAAAACCAAATATCCACCAACAGGCACATTTGGCAAAATGCTGCTTGCCTATCGAACAGCTGTGTGTTATATGCGAATGAAAAATTTTATCCAAACTGAAAAATATTTTAAAGAAATGGATTACTATGCTGCACAACTGAAAGATTCCTATACCTTTAATGACGTTGCTGTTGCATATACAGAAATGGCTTTATTTTATGCCGAAACAAATCGCCTTAAGCTTGCCGAGTATTATACTAATAAAGTTTTCTTATTAGGCAAAATTCATCAAAAAACATACAATTCAGAAATGTTTCAAATTTTGCTATCAAAAACAGATTCCCTGAAGGGTAATTATAAGGGAGCATTGACCCATTTCCAGAATTATAAAAATATATATGATTCAATTTCGAATAGTACACAAAACAATCAAATTGAAGAACTCAAAATAGCATATGAAACAAAAAATAAGGAAGAAAAAATTAAATTATTAGGTGATCAGTCAAAATTACAGGAAAGAGAGTTACAAAAGTCACAACTTTTAAATACGGTATCGATTTGGAGTCTAGTTTTGTTAGTTGCTGTTATTGGTCTTTTATTTAACAGATACCGAGCAAAACAGAGAACTAATGCCAAGCTGGAACAGAAGGAAAAGGAAATCAATCAGAAAAACAGCAATTTGAGCCATTTGCTGAATGAAAAAGAATGGCTTTTGAAAGAAATTCATCATAGAGTAAAAAATAATCTGCAGACCGTTATAAGTCTTTTGAATTCGCAATCAGCTTATTTGGATAATGATAAGGCGCTCTCTGCGATAAAAAACAGTCAGAATAGAATATACTCCATGTCTCTTATTCATCAAAAACTTTACAGTGCTGAAAATGTATCGACAATCAACATGCAGAATTACGTGAAAGAGCTTGTAGGATATCTAAAAGAGTCTTTTTCATTAGGACAAAGAGTGCGTTTCGAAGTAATAATAGATCCGTTAGAACTTGATGTGGTACAGGCAGTTCCTATAGGTCTTATATTGAATGAAGCGATTACTAATTCTCTAAAATATGCATTTCCGCATGATAGAACAGGAATAATAGCTGTTTCGCTTCAAGCTGGAACAGCAAGTCATTATCAATTGATCATTTCTGATAATGGAATTGGTATTGACACTGATTTCAACCAAAAAAAAACTAAATCATTTGGTATGAGTTTGATTAAAGGCCTTACCGAAGATATAGGAGGAAACCTCAAAATAGAGAATGATAATGGAACAGTTTTGAGAATTGATTTTAAAGTTGAATTTCCAATCAGTAAAAAGTTTGGTGCTGATAATGTAGTAAATATTTAGAATTCAGGTCAAAATTGCCACAGAGATTTCGCAATGATTAAATTGAGCTCAATGTAAACCAATTCATCAAATCTAAGATTTCAAAAGAAATTATAATCGTTAAATTCGACGCATAAAAAAAGTCCTAATTTTCATTAGGACTTTTTTGTGGGGAGAGCAGGATTCGAACCTGCGAAGTTCACACAGCAGATTTACAGTCTGCCCTCGTTGGCCGCTTGAGTATCTCCCCGATCTCAGCTTGTTGTGCTTTGTTGTTCTAAGCGGTGGCAAAGATAGGAACTCTTTCTACATTTCCAAACAAAAAAATGACTTAATTTTAAGTTATTTTAAAGTTATTTTTTAATTCATTGGAATTGAATAAAATAAAAAAACACCTCTCGTGTACTTTTTTGGAATTAATTCTTTAAAGTAAGATTATTCTTTGGTTGTTTTTTATGATTTCTAGGTTCAATTCAGGATTTATGAAGACGTTAGGTGCTGTTTTTACTGATGTAGTGTGAAAGATTTCGTGGGAATAAATCGCATGTGAGATTACTTCGTAATTAATTTATTCAAAAAGAAATACAACGACATATTAAGTCCTCTTCAAAATTTCCTTTTTCAGTATGTTTTAATTCTTTTTAAAGAAATATTCTTTGTTTCGTTATTATTTCATTAAAACAAAAAAATCTCCACTAGGGAGATTTTTTTTATTCGGAATACTATAAAGTATTATTTAGCCAAAAGCTCTAAAATTTTTGCTCTCAATTCAGGACCTCTTAAGTCTTGTGCAACTACTTTTCCTGATGCATCAAGAATAAATGTTGCCGGAATTGATTCAACGTGATATTGCGCAGCAATTGGTTCATCCCAGAATTTTAGATTTGAAACATGTGTCCAAGTTAAACCATCTTTTGCGATAGCCTCTGTCCACTTGCTTTTTTCTTTATCTAAAGAAACACCAATAATGTTTAATCCTTTTGAATGTAATTCTTTATAAATAGCGACTACATTCGGGTTTTCTTTTCGACATGGTCCGCACCATGAAGCCCAAAAATCAACGATAGTTACTTTACCTAAACTTTCTTTAAGCGAAACTACTTTTCCTTCTGGATTAGGAGCTGAAAAATCTGCTCTTCATTTAGCACTACCAACAGGAGGAGCTGATGCACCTACAGCAGGCAATTTTGCTTGACCAATTTTAGTTTTAGCATCTTTTGCAGGCTTAGTATTTTTTACAGACTCATCTAATGAGTTATAAATACTTTCTACTTTTTTAGCATCTGCAGTTGGATCTTCAGACATTCCTTTTACGATTAAAGCAGAAATGAAAGATTTTGGGTGAGATTCAGCATAAGTTACATACTTCTTTTTTGTATCAGCTTGAACTTCTGTTTGGATCTCCATATATTGTTTCATCAAGCCATTGATAGTTGCTGTATCTTGAGCTTGTTGAGCTTGTTGCATTTTAGCAGTATTGTTTTTTTGAAAATCCATTAATCTCTTTTGAGTTTTGTTTAGATCTTCTTGGAATTTTACAAACTCTTCGTTGTTGTAAGTTCCAGATATTTTTGATTTGTGAATACTGTCTTTATCAATCGCGATAGCAATTTCTCCAGTTTCTAAAATAAATGGAATTGGAGCGTTAGCATCTTGAAGAATTAAAGTATGAAAAGCTGGTTCAGCTACTTTTCCTTTTATTTCAAATTTTCCGTTTTCAACTTTTACTGTATCAAGAGCAACTGTCATTTGAGTTACTGGATCTTGACCTTGAAGAATGATTGTTTTTCCATTTGCAATTCCAGTAGCAGTTCCTGTAATTAGATACTCTCCGTCTTTAACTTTGCTGCATGAAATGATAGCTACAGAAGCTGTAAGTAAAAAAAATATTTTTTTCATTATAAATATTAATTAGTTAATTGATTTGTGCAACAAAAGTATTTAAAAATATAGAACATCAAGAATTTTGTAACCTAAAATTTTGTTATAGTTTTTTTTACTCTAAAGTCCCTAAAATCAAGTGATTTGCCTATTTTATATGATTTAAAACTATTAAATGTATTTTTATTTTGAATGAAAACATTCAATTTAGCATTTTTTAGGCATAAAAAAAGCACTCTGTGATAGGAGTGCTTCTAGGTATATTTTTGTTGTAAAAACTATTCTTGGTTTGTTTTCTTTCTCCAAGTAAAAGAGTTCAAGATATGTCTTTTTGCAAATCTTCCTGGTGAATCAGCGTTTACCATTTTCACGTAAGTTGCTTTAGGAACACTAATGTATTCGTAAACACTTCCGTTAGAGAAATCAATAATCAAACGGCCTTCTACAAATTTATAATCTGTAATAGTGCAAGTTGTAATTGTTTCTGTATATTCTGGTAAATTAAGTTTAATAGTATCAGGGTGAATACTTACTAAAAAGTGGTAAGCCTCAATGATTGTTTTGCTTTTTTCTTCTGCCTCTTTTAAACCAGCTTCGTTTCCAACAAATTTATCAGGATGAGATTCTTTCATCGCGTTGCGATAAATTGTTTTTAAATCTTTTAACTCTGCAGTTTTCTCTACGTTTAGTAACTTACGGTATTCAACTATTTTTTTCATAAATAAAAGGTAACTACTTGTCTATTAGTTTGAAATCGATATTAATTAGTTCAAATCGACAAATTTTTTGCAAAGGTACACTTTTTTTTAACTTTTCTGTTTTCAACTAAAAAATATTCTGAATACCGGGGGAATTTAATAATAAATACCGGGGGAATTTAACCGCAAAGTTCGCTAAGGTTTACGCAAAGGACGCTAAGTTTTTTTTTGAGATTCATTAAAATGAAAAGTTCGCAAAGCTTTGTATTGACAAAGCTTTGCGAACTTAATATTCTCAAAGTATAACAATCAGTAAAAATAACCTTGCGTTCTTTGCGTTAAAAAAATACGCGTTCCAACAAAACCTGAAACTTGAAACAAAAAAAAACTTATTCCGGTTTATGATTTGCCTTATCGAAGTTTCTAGATTTCTTTGGATATTTATCGTAGCTGATATCACTTGGGTTTTCGATTATAGATTTAATAGTAACCCAGTCTCCAATATTAAAATTAGTACTTGCGATCTTATAATCTAAAAGATATTCACCGCAGAAATAATTATTGTTTTCATCTTTTTCGATAATGCCGGTGTAAACTCCTTTTTGTGGCATTTTTTCATGTGAATCTTTAGACATCGTTTTTTATTTTAAAATTGAAGATGCAAAGTTAATCAATTTAGGTTTGTTTTAGGGAGTTCGTGACAATCTCAGTATATTTGCATATGCAGAAAAATTTTAAGCCACATCCAAATTCGTTTAAAAATACGTTTTGTGTTTTTAATGAAGTGCTTCCAAATAAAATTGAAGGTTTAAAAAAACAATTTGAAAGCAAAGCCGGAAGTACTTATTATTATACTGAAGAAGGTATGTACCGAGTTTCGAATCATTGGGGAAGATTAGCCAACAGCAAATGGCGACTGATCGCCCGAGAACCTGAAACCGAATCAAAAACGAAAATTGGTTTTGCAAAATGGATTTCATTTTATCCTGACAATGCTGAAGAAAAGCTTTATTATATAGAAGCTGATTTCGATAAAAATCTCGCTAATTATCAGCATAAAAACAATCCGGAGTTTGACGGAAAAGCGATTTTAAGAACAAGTTTTGAAACTCAAAAAAGATTGAAACAAGTACGAAATATACAGCAATTGACTTCATGGGCAAAATATTTTGATTATGACGACATAGCTGATTTGCGAAAACAGATCATCACCGAATTGATTTTTACGGAGAAAAGTTTAGAAGAAATTAAAAGAGAAATATAATGGGACGCAATAACGAAAGGAACATCAAAAAGCACAATGACAAATTGCACAAAGCCCAGGCTAAGAAAAAACAAGCCGAAGTTTCCCGCAAAGAGAAACTTAAGGAAATTGTGAAAAAATTCAACGAAGATAAAACCTCAGAAGATAAATAAATTTTTGCCACAGATTAGAAGATTTTCACAGATTTTAAAATTTGTATAAAGAGAAGAAATCATTTTTAATCTTTTAATCTGTGGCAAAAAATAAAAAAAATAAAAAATGAATACAAAATTTGAAACTTTAAAAGCAAACGTTCAGGAAATTATTGATTTGATTGCTGCAAAAAACGACAGAGAAGCTAATAATAAATTACTTGAGGTAAGTGATGAATTAGACGAAATGTTAGATCATGCCGAAGAAGATGAAGAGCTGAGAGAAATCAGTAGATATCAAGTTTTGCTGAATCAACTTCATGTGAAAATTAACGGAGAAGAACAGGTTGATGGCGACGCATAAATGTTATTGCGATACAGGTTTACTGTTCGAAAACTGCTGTGGATTATTTCTTCAGAAAAATCAAAAAGCACCAACTGCTTTGGCATTGATGCGCTCCAGATATTCGGCTTATGTAACTCATAACGCCGATTATCTTTTAGAAACTACTTATATTTCAGAACGAAAATATTATTCTAAAGCTGAAATTTTAAAATGGGCAACAACTAATAAATGGCAAAAATTAGAAATTCTAAGTTTTACTGAAAACACAGTTGAATTTAAAGCCTATTTTTTAGATTCAAATCAAAAACCGCAGACACATTATGAATTTTCAACTTTTAAGTTTGAAAATGATGCATGGTATTATCTTGATGGAAAGTTTGAATAATTGACAAGAATTACCTTGCTTTTGGTTGGTTTTTCTGAAATATTTTAACTAAAAATTAATAAAGGTTTCTTTTTCCGTAATTCTAAAAAAACGTAATTTTAAAAATTATGAAAAACGAATTTAAAAAAGGTTTTTATTTTAAGTCGTACGAAGCCCCATTTCAGTCTCCGTTTGAAAAGCTTTTTAGTATTTTTAAAGAGCTTATCACCCATACTTCGGGTGATTTTGACGAAGCAATCAGCTGGCTTCGTGAATTGGATAAGGAATATAAACTTACCGACGAGAACTACACAATTGATGATTTTATTGAAGATTTAAAAAAGAAAGGTTATATAAAAGACGAAGTCAAAGAGGATGGTTCGAATGGTTTTGGAATTACTGCAAAAACAGAACGCGCGATTCGTCAGCAGGCTTTAGATCAGATTTTTGGAAATCTAAAACGCTCTGGAAACGGAAATCACAAAACAAAACATGCCGGAAATGGCGATGAACATACTGGTGAATTTCGCGAATTTAATTTTGGCGATGGCTTAGAACGTATTTCATTGACAGAAAGTCTGCGAAATGCTCAAATCAACAATGGTGTAGAAAGCTTCATGCTGACCGAAAACGATTTGGTTGTCGAGGAAACACAATACAAAGCACAAATGAGTACCGTTTTGATGATCGACATTAGCCACAGTATGATTTTGTACGGAGAAGACCGAATCACTCCGGCTAAAAAAGTAGCAATGGCTTTGGCAGAATTAATTACAACGCGTTATCCAAAAGATACACTTGATATTTTAGTTTTCGGAAATGACGCTTGGACAATTCCAATTAAAGATTTGCCTTATTTGCAAGTTGGTCCTTATCACACGAATACGGTTGCTGGGCTTCAGTTAGCAATGGATATTTTAAGAAGAAAGAGGAATACCAACAAGCAGATTTTCATGATTACCGACGGAAAGCCAAGTTGTGTACGTGAGCGTGACGGTTCTTATTATATGAACAGCAACGGCCTAGACGAATATATTGTTGATAAATGTTACACGCAAGCACAGCAAGCCAGAAAATTACATATTCCGATTACGACTTTCATGATCGCAAACGATCCTTATTTACAACGATTTGTAAATCATTTCACAGAAGCAAATCAAGGAAAAGCATTTTATACCGGAATTAAAGGTCTAGGTGAAATGATTTTTGAAGATTATGAAACGAATAGGAAAAAGAGAATTAAATAAAGGTTCTAAGTTGCTAAGATTCTAAGAAGCTAAGGTTTCTTTTGGCACGTACTAAATATTTTAGAGACGCACAGCAGTGCGTCTAACACAAAAAGTATGACGCAACGTTTATTATCTGCAAAAAATAAAAAAATAATAAAATCGATATTTCAATACAATGGAAATAAACAATATAAAAACATTAGGCCAATTAAAGGCTTCAGGATATAAAAGCATCAGTATAAAAGATGAATTGAGAAACAATCTTCGTGAAAAAATAAAATCAGGAAAACCTGTTTTTGAAGGCGTTCACGGTTTTGAAAACACAGTAATTCCCGAATTAGAACGTGCGATTCTTTCTCGCCACAATATCAATTTATTAGGACTTCGCGGTCAGGCAAAAACTCGTTTGGCGCGCAAAATGGTTGAATTATTAGATGAATATATTCCGTATGTTGCTGGTTCAGAAATTAATGACGATCCGCTTAATCCAATTTCGCGTTTTGCTAAAGATTTAATTGATGAAAAAGGAGATGAAACTCCAGTTTCGTGGTTGCACAGAAATGAGCGTTTCTTCGAAAAATTAGCAACGCCTGATGTTACTGTTGCCGATTTGATTGGGGACGTTGATCCGATAAAAGCAGCGAATTTAAAATTATCTTATGCTGATGACAGGGTAATTCATTTCGGAATGATTCCGAGAGCAAATAGAAGCATTTTTGTTATTAATGAATTGCCAGATTTACAAGCCAGAATTCAAGTCGCTTTATTTAATATTTTGCAAGAAGGCGACATTCAAATTCGCGGATTCAAATTAAGAATGCCTCTTGATATGCAGTTTATTTTTACCGCAAATCCAGAAGATTATACAAATAGAGGAAGTATTGTAACGCCATTAAAAGACAGAATTGGTTCGCAGATTTTGACGCATTATCCTGAAAATGTTGCTATTGCTAGAGCTATTACAGAACAGGAAGCAAAACTGGACGAAAATCAAAGCGATGTTGTATATGTGCCAAGTCTAGCCAGAGATATTTTAGAACAAATTAGTTTTGAAGCTCGCGAAAGCGAATATATTGATAATAAAAGTGGTGTAAGCACCAGAATGAGTATTACAGCTTTTGAAAACTTAATAAGTACGGCAGAACGTCGTGCTTTGAAATCGGGAGTAGATAAAACGGTTTTGAGACTTTCAGATTTTATGGGAATTATTCCGGCGATTACAGGGAAAGTCGAATTGGTTTATGAAGGCGAGCAGGAGGGAGCAGCGGTTGTAGCACAATATTTAATTGGCTCAGCAATAAGAACTTTGTTTCCAACATTTTTCCCTAAAATTGAAAAATTAGAAAAACCAGGAGAAAAAACGCCTTATTCTGATTTAATTGAATGGTTTTTTGCCGAAAGCGGTTTCGAATTATTAGACGATGCATCAGACAAAGAATACCAAGAAATCTTAGACGAAGTTACACCATTAGATATTCTGCTTAAAAAATATCAGCCTGAATTAGACAAAAAAGACCAATACTTTGTAAAAGAGTTTGTTTTATGGGCTTTAGTAGAATATAAAAAATTGAGTAAAGATCGTTTCGCGACGGGACACCAGTTTAAAGATATGTACGGAAGTTATATTAGTAAATTGTAGATAATTATAAATTGTTAATTATAAATTGATGATTGTAGCCATTAAACCCGACAAGTTTCAAAAAACCTGTCGGGTTTATTATTTATAAAAGTGGCGTTACCAATTTTAATTAGTCTACCTTGCTCCGTTGGCTGTATTTGCAGTTTTTCCCAAAAAAAAAATGGATGATAGTTTCGAAGACTTAATAGCAAGTTATATAGAGAATAAAATTGGAATATCAGAACGGTTTATAAGTGATGAATTATCAAATAATCTCAAACAAAATTTAATTGATTTAAATACGTCAAGTTTATTATTGACGGCTGGAATTGGAAATTCTGAAAAACTTTCTTTTGACGGAAAAATTAGAAATGATGCAATTTATTGGCTAGACAAAAAACACAATAATAGTTTTGAAAATGAATTTTTTGATAAAATTGATGCTTTTGTACTCTATCTAAATGAAAGTTGTTTTGCTGGAATTACAGGTTATGAATTTCATTATTCCTTGTATGAAAAAGGCGATTTTTATTTAAAACATCTTGATCAATTCAAAAACAATTCGAGCCGTAAATACTCAATGATCAGTTATTTAAATAGCAATTGGAAAGAAAGTGATGGCGGAGAATTAATGATTCACCAAAACAACAGTCAGCAGAAAATTCCGCCAATTCAAGGTAAAACAGTTTTCTTTAAAAGTAATGAATTGGTTCATGAAGTATTAGTTACTCAAAATACCAGAATGAGTATTACCGGTTGGCTAAAGAGTGATTAATATGTTTTTTTGAAAGTATAAAATAGATAAACCTTATTTTTGTAATTCAAAATTCAATTTATGTTATTTCTTATTTTAAGTATTCTCTGTAGTGTTACCGTTGGTGTAATCTTCAAAATTACCCGAAAATTCAATCCTGATCCAGTTCAGATTATTACTTTTAATTACGTAACAGCATTAATCCTTTGCTATTTTGCTTTTAGTCCTGATGTTTCTGCAGTTCATGCAGATGCACCTTGGAACATTTATGCTGCAGTTGGTGTTTTGCTTCCAATAGTTTTTCTGTTTTTATTTTCTTCTATAAAACATATGGGAATCGTAAAAACAGATGCTGCACAACGATTATCTCTGTTTATTCCCATAATTGCGGCTTGGCTTATTTTTAAAGAAGAATTCAATTCGTATAAAGTTATTGGATTGATAATTGGGTTTATAGCGCTTTTATTCATCTTAAAAAAACAAACTGGAAACGATCAAAATAAATGGATTTATCCGTTTGTTGTTTTCTTAGGCTTCGGAATCATAGATATACTTTTTAAACAGATTGCGCTTTATACAATACTGCCTTATATAACTTCTTTGTTTGTGGTTTTTGATATTGCACTGGCAGTTTCTTTGCTAATTGTGATTTATAATGTGGTGCTGAAAAAAACAAAACTGCATTTAAAAAACATATTATTTGGTGCTTTGGTAGGAATCTTCAACTTCGGGAATATCTTGTTTTATTTAAAAGCGCATAAAGCATTTTCTGAAAATCCATCAACTGTTTTTGCCGGAATGAATATTGGTGTTATTGTTTTAGGAAGTCTTGTTGGTCTGCTTTTTTTCAAGGAAAAATTATCCAAAATCAACTTCATCGGAATCTTTTTGGCCTTGATTGCCATCGTTTTTATTGTTTTTTCGCAAATAAACTAAATTTTTTTAATAGTATAAAACCTTAGTTTACAGCTATTTTAGAATTATTTTAAAAACTTTTTAAAATTAACTCTACTAATTCGATAGAATTTATAAAATATATTTATAAATTTGCCTTAACAATGAAAAACTATATTCTAAATATCATCCCGTTTATGTACAGCTTGACGATGTGTTGTATGTTAAACAATGCGATGAAATGGCGTTAATAGAGAAAGTACTTGTTAGTTATTTTTTTTTTTAGCCTTTCATGCACCAATGAAAGGCTTTTTTTTAGAACTCTTAATAACCTATTATATGAGATCAAATAGAAATACAAATATTATGATGCATTGCTGTCTGATGAAAATTCCGTGTTGGACGTGCAGTTACTGCCGAATTTATTTCACGTTACAATAATGCAATGTCCCCAAATCAAATAAACTAATAATTAAAGTATAAAACTATGAGTTCAGAAATTATAAAACAGAATCCGTTTCAATCCATGATTGATCGTTTTAATATAGCAGCCGATATTCTTAATCTAGAAGAATCATTAAGGCAGAAACTACAGCGTCCTGAAAAACAAATTGTGGTGAACTTTTCAATAACATTAGATAATGGAAAAGAACAGAATTTCGAAGGATACCGCGTAATTCATAATACGGCATTAGGTCCGTCAAAAGGTGGAATCAGATATGATACTGCAGTAAATCTTGATGAGGTAAAAGCGCTTGCTGCGTGGATGACTTGGAAATCGGCCGTGACGGGAATTCCTTTTGGAGGAGCAAAAGGCGGTATTATTTGTGATCCAAAAACGCTTTCTAAAACAGAATTAGAAAGAATTACAAGAGCGTATACAAAGGCTTTAGCTGATATTTTTGGTCCAGAAAAAGATGTTCCGGCGCCTGACATGGGAACTGGGCCTGACGAAATGGGATGGCTGATGGATGAATTTTCAATCGTTCACGGAAAAACAATTCATGCTGTTGTAACTGGAAAACACTTGCATTCTGGTGGCTCTTTAGGAAGGGTAGAAGCAACAGGAAGAGGTGTGAGCATTATTACATTATTGGCACTTCAAAAATTAAAATTGAGACCAGCAAGATCCACAGTTGCGATTCAAGGTTTTGGAAATGTTGGCTTGCATTCGGCTTTGTTTTTATTCGAAAAAGGATTAAAAGTAGTTGCGGTAAGCGATGTTTCTGAAGCGTTTTATAATCCGGAAGGAATTAATATTCCAGAATTGATTCTATATTATAATCTGAATAACAAAAGCATAAAAGGCTATCCAAATTCGGTTGCAATCAAGCATGAAGAATTATTGCTTTTGGATGTTGATGTTTTGATTCCGGCAGCGAAAGAAGATGTAATTACGCAGAAAAATGCGGCAGCTGTTCGTGCTAAAATTATTGTAGAAGGCGCAAACGGACCCGTTTCATCTGATGCTGATAAAATTTTGCATGAAAACAATGTTTTGGTTGTTCCAGATATTTTAGCAAATGCCGGCGGTGTGACGGTTTCTTATTTTGAATGGCTTCAAAATTCGCTTTTAGAATCTTGGAGAATTCATCAGATTAATAAGCGTTTAGAAGATATTTTAGAAAAAGGTTTTGAAACTGTTTTTAGAACGTCTTTAAAACATAATGTTACACCAAGAATTGCGGCTTACATTCTTGCTTTGCAAAAAGTAGCAGACACGCAATCTGTTAAAGAAGTAGCTTTAGAAGCTCCAAAATTTAAACAAAATTAGAAATCAGTTTTAAAAAAATCATTTCTGAAAGTTACGATCATTTTGAATTATAAAATGAATTGACTTTTAGAAATGTTTTTGTATTTAGATTTACAACCAATTGTATTTTAGTTTTTTAAGAATAAAATAAATTTTAAAAAAATGGAACACATTAATTTTCTTGCTTTCGCAATGCCTGCTTTTTTTCTGTTTTTGTTTTTAGAATATAAGTTGGCACAACACAAAAAAAGACCAGAAATTTTTAACTACGAAAGTTCGGTTTCAAATATTAGTATTGGTATTGCAGAGCGTTTAATTAATTTATTTATTGCAGCAAGTTTTTATCAACTGTATTATTTTATTTATAACAATTACAGACTTTTTGATATTCCGAGTAATGTATTTGTTTGGTTTGCACTTATTCTCGCAACAGATTTTGTTTGGTACTGGTACCACCGATTAGGACATGAAGTCAATTTTTTCTGGGCTGCGCATATTGTGCACCATCACAGCGAGGAATTTAACTTTACGGCAGCGGCTAGAATCACCACTTTTCAAGCTATAGTCAGAACGGGATTTTGGTGCGTTCTTCCTTTTGTTGGCTTTCATCCGGCAATGGTTATTACTATGTTAATTGTGCATGGAGCTTATTCTTTTTTTACACATACACAGGTAATTGGTCGAATAAAATGGCTGGAGTATGTTTTTGTTACACCTTCTGTTCACGGTGTACACCACGCTTCTGACGAAAAATATCTGGATAAAAACTATGGCGATATGTTTACGTTTTGGGATCGCATTTTTGGAACTTTTCAGGCAGAAGAAGAAAAGCCAAAATACGGTTTGACGCATCCATTAAAAAGCTACAGTTTTCTTTGGCAGCATTTTCATTATTATTTTGAAATTTATGAATTATGGAAACGTTCAAAAGGTTTTAAAGCGCGATGGAAAGCCGTTTTTGGAAGCCCTGCTCATATGGATCAGGACATTCGACCAACATTAGAAAAACGCTTTCTGCAGGATAAAAGCAATCCGCATCAGCGTCTTCGTTTTCGAAATTATCTCTACATTCAACTGGGAATCTGTACTTTGATTTTAACTGCTTTTACTTATTACTTTGATTTATTAACTACGCTCGACAAAGTTTTTGTTTTGTCGGTTATCATCATCACATTAATTAATTGCGGTGCGTTATTAGAACAGAGAAATTGGATTTATTACCTGGAATATGCCCGCATTTTTATGATTACAACTTTCTTTTTATACGAAGAAAATTTGACGGTATTTTTCTTTATTCCACTTGCGATAATGATTTTTGCAGAGCAGTTGTTTTCGTTGAGCAGGTATTATCAAAATATGATTTTGCAGTTAGAGACTGTTGAATAGAAAACGATTTATTTAGATTTAGTTTGTCATTCCGAGGAACGAGGAATCTCCGCAAGTAACTCCGCAATAATAATCCAATCTTTGTAGAGCTTCTCGCGAAGATTCCTCGTTCCTCGGAATGACAAGATTGCGTGAAAAAAAGCTTAGAATCTTAGTCCCTTAGAACCTTAGCAACTTAAATAGTTTTAATCGCCATTATTTTCTCTTCAAAAGTATCTTTAAAATCTGATTTGCTTTTAATTCTGGTTTTGTAAGTGTAAATGGTAGCTACAGAGAGTTCTAGGAATTCTGCCATTTGATTGCTGTCCTGAATTCCTAATCGGTAGAGTGCAAAAATCCTTAATTCAGTATTTAAAAGTTCTCCTTTTTTGACGATGCATTTATGATCATTCGGAAACAAATGATTAAAATCGGTTACAAAAGTTGGGAACAGTTTAAGGAAAATTTCATCGAATTGATGAAATAAGTTTTCGCGTTCTTCTTTGACATTATAGCGTTTTAAACTCGCAATAACTTCGTCTGTTTTTTTGGTAATAATTTTATGAAGCGTGCTTTTTTGAATGTGATCAATCTTATTGATGAACGCCGACGTTGCTTTAATAAAATACGTAATATATTCTTCTTTGATAGCATTTGCTTCGCTTAAACTAATATTCATTTCCTGAAGCTGTGCATACGAAGAAGCCATTATTTTTCTGGCTTTGTTTCTTTCTTTTAATTGCTTGAAAATGATAATTGAAAACAAAACAATTATAAAAGTCAAAATGGTAAGCAGAATAATGATTTTTTCCAGCTTATCGTTTTTGTCTTTTACATTGTTTAATTGCGCTTTTTCAATAATTGGCAAAATAGACGAAATCTCAATTTTTCGATGTCTTGCGTTATAAAAAGTCGCATCATCCATTGCAATATTGATATATTCATTGGCTTTGTCCAAATAACCCATTTTAAAGAGTTCATTCGCTAAATTTCGTAGTGCGACAGTTTCTTTCGTAGCATTTTTTACATCGGCAATAGCGGCAAGTGCGAGGTACTGAATGGCTTTTTTAGTATAACCTCTTTCGGAATAAATGTATCCGAGACTTGAAGTTGCAATGCCATAATAATCAGGTGGAAGATTGTAATTGTTGATCCAGTAGCTAAAAGCAAATTCGGCACCACGCCAGTCTTGTTGTTTTAATCTTTTTAGACTTTCAGCAGCCCAATATTCATTGGTATTGGTTCCAATTAATTCCAAAGCCTTTTTTAGGAAATGATTTCCTTGCTGTACATAATGAATGTTAAAGCGCTGATCTTTATTATAATCGGCTAAATCATAATAGGCACGGGCTTTGATATTGTAATATTCAAATTTGTTTTTTATATCCAGTTTTTGATCATCAACAACATTTAAAGTGTCAATAGCTTCTTTAAATAAACCAGAAGATAAAAGCACGAAACCTTCTTTAATTCGGCTTTTTGCTAAATATTTTGGGTCTTTTAAAACGATTGCCTTGATTTTTGCTTCTTCTAAATAATAATAAGCCGAGTCGTATTTGAACGATTTATATTCATCAAACAATGACATATAGGTATTATAAAGCTGTTCATTGTTTTGACTGACGGTAAATTTTGACACATTTCTTTTTAAAGCTTCTATTTTTCGATATTTCTGTTTCAAATAAATATCTTTTTTAAGAAGCACTTTATCTAATTCCTCTAAAACAGGATTTGTCTCTTTCGCAGTTAGAGAAAAACCCGCAATAAAAAAACATAGAATGAAAATTCTTTGCATGGTTTTGTTTTGGTTTAGGGTAAAAAAAATCTTTTTTGGTTTATCGAGTTAATTCGTTTTCAATTTGGGATAAGCTTGAGTGCTGGTGATTAAAGCGCTTTTAGAATTTTGGAACTTCCTTTAAATAAAAGCTTTAAAAGGAGATTCTGAATTCAAAAATAAGATATAAATGTTAAAAGCGGTCTAATTATTTGCAATTATACAATAAAAACAAGTTATATATATGCATAGTGAAAAAAATATCCACTTTAATTTTCATATTGTCATATTTACCATTAAATAAGTAGTCATTTTCATCTAAACAGCATCTTGATTTTTTGATTTATAAAAACAATATAAATTATTGATTTTCAATTAATTAAATTAAAAATTCTTTCAATTTCATCTTGATTTTTATCAGATGTTTTTTTTTAGATTTATTTAACATCTAGTTTCGTTCTGTCTTTTAGGAGGCAAAAAAACTAACAAACAAACCACAAATTTATGAGATGTAAAAGTATTTATTGGTTAGCTGTTGTTATGGGTTTAATGGCCACTGGCTGTGATAATACCGACGACGGAAGCTACGTTGATCCGATTACCCTTTATGAGAAAGTAAATGGAAATTGGGGATTAACAAATTTGAAAATGGTTGATGAAGTTGCGAAAGCAAACAAGATCGAACCAAACGAAGAAAACTTGAGCACGTACTTTAATTACGAGGATTTTAAAATTAAATTCAATGTAGACGAAAAGAACCAGCCAACAAGTTATGAAGTAACTGGAAATGTTCCTCCTTTATTTGCACCAAAAGGATACTGGGCATTAAGTTCAGACTTTCAGCCAACTAATTTGGGCGCAATAAAAATCTATTTATTCAGCGATGCTCAAAAAACACAAAAAACAGATGAGCTTAAATTATCATCGGTTCCAGGAAGCAATGAGGAATTAGAATTCCAATTAGTGCATTCATCTGGAGGCTCTCCATTTGTGTCTTACGTGTTTAAATTAAATGCTATTAATTAAAAGTAATATGAAAAAATTTATATATACAATTTTACTTGCCCTTTTGATGGCTCCTAATTTTATTCAGGCGCAAGATGCAGCCGGAGCCGTAGGCAGTATGTCATCATATCCAGCAATTTACAATTATGATGAAAAAGTGACTTGGTACTTTGATCTTTCGGGAACCACATTTGGAGAAACTGAAGATGTTTATATCTGGATTTGGTCGCCATCTGAACCAGATGCAGGACATTGGGAAAACTCATCTGATTTTGCAAAACTTAAATATGAAGGAAATAAAATCTGGAGTTTTACTTTAACTCCAACACTTTATTTTTCTAAAACTCCGGCAGAAATTGCTGCAAGTGCGGGATTTTGGTTTCGTTTGAAAAACAAAAACGGATCAAAACAAACGGATGTTGCCAATATGCCTTACACTGATTTTTCTTCATTTTATACTGCAAATGAATTAATCAGATCGTATCCAACAAAACCTTTAATCGACAAACCGGTAAGTATTTTATTTAATTCGAATTTAAAAGATGGTTTTGCAGGCGTTCCTAGTGTTCATTTTCATTCAGGATTAAACAATTGGGCCGTTTTACAGGAATACCAAGCATGGATTCCAGAGGTTTCTGAAAAAACAAAACTGAAAGATCTTGGAAACGGATTTTATAGAATGGATTTGATTCCGCAGCAATACTACAATCCGCCAGCAGGTTTTGTTATGGAAAATATTACTTTCCTTATGGTAGCAAAAGATTGGACGACTAATTCAGGAGACCAAATTATTTATGCTGGCGAATTTATTCCACCGCCACCGCCAAGTTTCAGTTTTTTCCCAACGGTTATCAGCCAAAAAGATTTCTTAGGAATGTCTAGAAAAAACAATGAAGTGGGTGTAAACAAACTTATTTATACCATCACGGCAGGAAGCAAAACAATATCTGGTGAGTTTACAGGAGGTACAGCTGAAATAAAAGGATTTGTCAATTTAGTTTCAGAGTTAAATGGTGTTCAAGGTTTAAATGAGATTCATGTTTTGGTTAAAGACAACAAAGACAAAACAATCTCTGATACCAAAATTCCTCTTAAAACTTTAGACAAATAATTCACTATCAAATTAAAACATCAATTCTAATGAATAGTAAAAATAAAAAAATAGTCCTGCATCAAATGTGGACTACTAAAACTGCAGTATTCATGATTTTCATGCTTTTTCTTTCGGCAGGAATGTTTGCTCAGGAAAAAAAGCAGGTATCGGGAACTGTGTATGACAATACAGGAACTGTATTGCCGGGAGCTACGGTAATTGAGGTGGGTACAAAAAATGCCACTACAACAGATTTTGACGGAAAATTTACTTTGACGGTAGCCGTAGGAGGTTCGATTGAAGTTTCATTTATTGGATCAGCAACTCAAAAAGTTCAAATCACTTCGGCAACTAAAAATGTTGATGTGCGTTTGCAAAATGACGGTTATCAATTGGCTGAAGTTCAGGTAGTAGCCGTTGGTTATGGAACTCAAAAGAAATCTGATTTGACTGGAGCTATTTCAACTGTAAAAGCAGATGATTTAGTAAAAGGAACCATTTCATCAACAGAGCAGGTTTTGCAAGGAAAAGTTGCAGGTTTAAATGTGATTCGTCCTTCGGGTGATCCAGCAGCGGGTTCTACTTTGAGACTTCGTGGTGGAACTTCATTAACGGCAAGCAACAACCCATTAATTGTAGTTGACGGAATTGCTGGTGTTGATATCAACATCGTACAGCCTTCAGATATTAAAACAGTTGACGTTTTAAAAGATGCTTCGGCAACTGCAATTTACGGTTCTAGAGGAGCAAACGGAGTTATCATTATTACAACAAAATCAGGCACAAAAGGCGTTTCTGTTACGTATAGCGGTTTATCAAGCGTTGGTTATGTAACTGATAATTTAGATTTATTATCAGCAAATCAATGGAGAAATTATGTTCGCCAAACAAACAGCCAAGATGCTGTTGATTATGGCGCAAATACAAATTGGCAAAAAGCAATCGAGCAGACAGCCATTTCACAATCACACACTTTAACTATTAATTCTGGTAAAGCTGACAGCGGTTTTAGAACTTCGCTTTCGTATTTAAATAACGAAGGAGTTATTAAAAATTCTGGTTTAGAAAGACTTAGCGGAAACATTAGTGCTTATCAATATCTTGGCGATAATAAAGATGTGAAATTTGACATGGGATTATTTGCTAATATTGACAAATGGAAACCAGTTGATTACAGAATTTTTGAATATGCGTATAACCTGAATCCAACAATTCCGGTTTATACGCCAACTGGAGAATTTTCATCTGTAGCGGGTAATTTATATTACAATCCAGTTGAACTTTTAACAAACAGAACGGTCGATAATGAAAGACATAGACTTTTAGGTTATTTTAAGACGGAAGTTAAGTTTTTGAATGATTTTTTGGCTGTTGCCAATATCTCTTTAGAGCATAATGCAGTTAAAGGGGGCACTTATAAACCAAGTTATGCTGTTCTAGAAGGAATGACAGAAGGTGGTTATGCGCAAAGAACATATGCTGAATACACAAATGCACAAGGCGAACTTTATGTAAATTACAATAAAGTAATCGACAAACACAATATCTCAGCATTAGCAGGATACTCTTATTTAGAGAATATCTACGAAGGTTTTGGAGCTCAAAGAAGCGGTTTTGTTACTGATGCTTTTGGCTATAACAATTTAGGTGCAGGTTACAGATATCGTTTAGGCGATGTGTATTCATACAAAGGAAAATCAAATTTGGTTTCATTTTATGCTCGTGCAAATTATTCGTATGACGGAAAATATTTGTTGACTGCAACTGTAAGAAGAGACGGTTCAAGCCGTTTTGGAGAAAACAACAAATGGGGAACTTTCCCATCAGCTTCTGTGGCTTGGAAAATTTCAAATGAAGGATTTATGGATTCGACAAAAGGCTGGCTTGATAATTTGAAATTGAGAGTTGGTTATGGAGTAACAGGTAATCAAGACGGAATTGGAGAGTACAAATCACTTTCTATTTTAGGAGTTGGAAACGACAGTTACTACGATCCTGTTACAGGAACATGGAGTTTGGCTTATTCGCCACAACAAAACCCAAATCCTGATTTGAAATGGGAATCAACTAAACAATTAAACATTGGTTTTGATTTTACACTTTTCAACAGAATTTCAGGTTCATTTGAATGGTATTCTAAAAACACAGAGGATTTATTATACACTTACGAAGTGCCTCAGCCTCCTTATTTAGTGGGAACTATGTTGGCAAACGTTGGTGAAATGTCAAACAAAGGAGTTGAGCTTACTTTGAATGCTGATATTATCAAAGGATCAAAATTCAATTGGAACGCTAATTTGACATTGGGACACAACGTTCAAAAAATTGAAAAACTTTCAAACCCAACGTATAAAACAGATGTTATTTACAGCGGTTCTTTACACGGTTTAGCAGGTATGTCTGGACAATATTCTCAAATTATTGCAGAAGGATATCCAGTTGGAACTTTCTGGGGATTCAGAAATGCTGGACTTGATGCAAATGGTAAAATTCAGTATTACAACGCAGCGGGAGATATTGTTGCAGAAAGTGCTTTAGTTGATGCTGATAAAACAGATTTAGGAAACATTCAACCAGATTTGACATTAGGTATTGGGATGAACTTTACTTATGGAAATTTTGATCTTGGAATCAGCGGTTACGGAATGTTTGGTCAAAAAGCATTAAATGCAACAAACATGATGTTGAATGATCCAAACAGATTACCAGCTTACAATGTTCCAGATGATTTCTTAGGAAGCGGGATAACATCTTCTCCAAAATATTCAGATTACTGGATCGAAGATGCTTCTTTCTTCAGACTTCAGACCGTTTCTTTTGGTTATACGATGCCTCTTGGCGTGCAAAAAAAATCAAAACTTAGATTTTATTTAATGGGAGAAAATCTTGCTGTATTTACAAGTTATAAAGGTGTTGATCCAGAAATTGGCCTAAATGCGCAAAACGGCGTAAACGGTGTCATTGATCAAACAGGTTTAGCATCTCCGGGTATCGACAGATATAACAACTATCCTAGACCAACAACAATTTCTGTTGGATTAAATTTTACGCTAAATAACTAAGCGAATTAACTCAAAAATAGAACAAATGAAAATCAAAATAACAGCAGCAATATTGATGAGCATGCTTTTTACGATATCATGTACAGATTTAAGTGAAGACTTATATGATAAAGTAGAAGATGGAAATTTTGGAAATACTTCAAAAGAAATTGATGCATTAGTAGGAGGAGCTTATTCTTCTTTAAGAGGTTTCGCTGACGGAATATCAAACAATTACCCAACTTGCGAATATGTATTCTTTTTAACTGAAACCGTTTCTGATGAAGCAACAATTCCTACCAGAGGAACAAACTGGTATGATGGCGGACAATATCAAGATGCACAAAAGCATACTTGGAAAGCAGATAACCGAATGATTCTTTCGGCTTGGCGTTACAATTATACTGGAATTGCAAAGATCAACTCAATCATTTATCAAATCGATAAATCGTCTTTGAGTGATACTGCAAAAGCGCCAATTTATGCTGAATTAAAAGCTCTAAGAGCTTACTACTACTATAATCTTTTAGATTTATTTGGAAATGTGCCAATTGTAACCAATTTTGAAGACACATCGCTTCCATCAAATTCTACTAGAAAACAAGTATATGATTTTGTTGAAAAGGAACTAACAGATGCTCTTCCATATTTAAATTCAAATGTGGTGTATTCTAAAATGACAAAAAATGTAGCGTATTCTTTATTGGCAAGATTATATCTAAACTCTGAAGCTTTTATTGGAACAGCGCGTTGGCAAGATTGTTTGAATATGTGCCAAAAGGTTACTGGTTACTCATTGACACCAGATTTCTTTGCCAATTTCGCAACAGAAAATCAAAAATCACCTGAAATCATTTTTGCAATTCCTTACGATTCAAAAGCGGGAACTGTTGGAAACTACATGAATTCAATGTCTTGTCATTACTTGCACAAATTAACTGTTTCTGCAACAGGAGATTATCCTTGGAGCGCAAACGGAATGTGTGCACAGCCAGGCGTGTTTTCTGCTTTTGCTGATACAGACAAAAGAAAGAAATGCATGGTTGCCGGAGATCAAGTTAACAAAGCTACAGGACAAGTTATTTTGATGGATAACGGTGAAAAATTGACTTACACAGAAGAAGTTACTAGTGTTGCCGATGCTAAAGAAAATCAAGGTGTTCGTTTAGGAAAATATGAAATGAAAGAAGGCGAAACATGGGAACGCGATCATGATTTAGTTGTGATTCGTTATGCCGAAATTTTAATGATGCAGGCAGAATGTTATGTTCGCTTAGGTTCTCCAGATTTGGCAAAACCGTTCTTGCAGCAAGTAACAGCACGTGCAGGTGAAGATATGCCAGCAACAATTGATCTTCATTTTATAGATCAGGAATTGCTTAAGGAATTTACTTTTGAAGGAAGAAGAAGAACAGACAACATCCGTTTTGGAACATTCTTCTTGCCATGGTGGGAAAAAGGAACTACAGAAAAATACAGAGCTATTTTCCCAATTCCGAGCACTGTTTTAACTACAAATAAAAACCTAAAACAGAATCCTGGGTATTAGGTTATTGAATGTCAGTCTTCCATGTTGGTTAGTCGTGGAAGGCTGACATATTTTTAAGTCAGTTGGCTTCTATATTTTTAGCCACAGATTAAATGATTATCACAGATTACAGCCATGAGTTTTTTAGAAAAAAAATCTTTTTAATCTTCTATCCCGATAGCTATCGGGAGTGGCAAAAAAATAAAACAAAAAAATCAATATGAAAAGATATATCACCTTATTGTTTTTTGGGATCGTGAATATTTTAATCGCCGCCGGTTGCAGCAGTAGTGATGACAAAGGTCCAGAAAAACCAACTGAACCAGAAACACTTGCACCTGTCGCGATTGAAAAAACAAACAGTACCAAAATTTACGTTCATTATATGCCCTGGTTCGAAACCAATGAAAGCAGTGCCGATAAAAAATGGGGCTATCACTGGACAATGGGAAACAAAAATCCCAATACTATTGGAGCAAACAACCGCAGGGAAATAGCATCATACTACTATCCGCTGATTGGGCCTTATCATTCGGGCGACAAAAATGTGATTGAGAATCATTTATTATTGATGAAATATTCAGGAATTGATGGTGTCTTGATCGATTG
Source organism: Flavobacterium sp. LHD-80 (assembly GCF_030929605.1). Taxonomy (GTDB): domain Bacteria; phylum Bacteroidota; class Bacteroidia; order Flavobacteriales; family Flavobacteriaceae; genus Flavobacterium. The sequence goes on along the minus strand of NZ_JAVFVS010000010.1, from coordinate 81,906 downwards.
GTACGGCACTTATGACGTGAACGATTATCGAATGGTAAAAGAAAACACAGAGCAGTTAATTGCCATGCTGAGTAAAGTTGGACTTGAATATGCGATTGTTTACGAAGATCGAGTTACTAAAAATGTAGTCGACGCAGGAAAAGCAATTTCGGTAACCAGCGCTGCAAAAACCGATTTAAGTTATATGCAGACGAATTATTTTTCGAATGCGAATTACATCAAAATAAACGGAAAACCATTATTGCTAAATTTTGGACCAATTGTACTGCAGACTCCGGCTGAATGGACAAACGTTTTTAGCACTTTATCTGCAAAACCTACTTTCCTGACACTTTGGGATCAATCTGTAGAAGCAGGAGATAATGCTTCTGGCGAATATTCTTGGGTGTATAAAAACAGTACGTATTTAACAAATTGGTATACCAATACAAAACCAAAACTTTCAGTTGCAATGGGAAGTGCTTATCCTGGTTTTAAAGATTTTTATGCCGAAGGCGGAGGTGGAGCAGCAATTGGCTGGACTATTGAACATAACAATGGAGCAACACTTGATGAAACACTTAATCTGGCAAAAAATGCAAATTTAAGCTACCTGCAATTGATTACTTGGAATGACTTTGGCGAAGGAACCATGTTTGAACCAACAGTTGAATTTGGTTACAATTACATTGAAAAAGTGAAAACTTTTGCCGGCGTAAAAAATACCGAATCCTTTTTTGCAGATATCAGCAAACTATATAACCTAAGAGTTGAAAAGAAAAGCAGCACCGACGCTCAGAAAAAATTAGATCAGGCTTTTAATTATTTTGTTTCGATGCAACCCGCAAAAGCAAAACAAGTATTAAGCGAAATAAAATAACAGTTGTAATTAATACAATTAAATAATGAAAAACATAAGATATAGATACTGCCTGATTGCTTTAGCTTCAATGCTGATTTGCGCCTGCGGTACTAAAAAAACGACCTATAAAGTAAGTTCTCCTGGAAAAAACACCGAATTAGTTTTTGAATTAACGCCTTCTGGACAGCCTCAATATAGTTTTACTTCTAGCGGACAATCGGTTATTGAGCCTTCTTTGATGGGTTTTGAGTTTCAGGGAATTCAAAAAATGACAGATGGTTTTGAAGTGGTTTCCACCGAAGAAAAAACCTCTGATGAAACTTGGGAACAACCTTGGGGTGAATTCAAAAAAGTGAGAGATCATCATAATGAATTAATTGTTCACCTTAAAGAAGCAAAAGGCGAGGAGCGTTTAGTTGATATTATTTTCAGGGTTTTTGATGATGGCGTAGGATTTCGTTATTCGTTCCCAAAACAGCCTCATTTAGGCAAAGTGAAGATTTCGAATGAAGTTACGCAGTTTACTTTTAAATCAAATAATGATGTTTGGTGGATTCCGGTGCACCGCGAAAACAGTTATTATGAAAGTGAATATCGCAAAACGCCAATCAGTAAAACAGATACAATTAATACTCCAGCGACTTTTGAAACCAAAGAGAAATTGTATGTGGCAATTCACGAAGCTAATTTGACTGATTTTGCCTCAATGACGCTTTTAAAAACAAGCGACAAACAATACAAAAGTGATTTGGTGCCTTGGGCTGACGGTGTAAAAGTATATGCCGAAGCTCCTTTTGTAACGCCTTGGAGAACTATTGTTGTTGGGAAAACGCCGGGTGATGTTGCGACTTCAACGATTATGCTGAATTTAAATGAACCTTCAAAAATTGAAGATCTTTCTTGGATTACACCATCAAAATATATCGGAATTTGGTGGGGAATGCATTTAGAAAAATTCACTTGGGGACAAGGCCCAAAACATGGCGCTACAACAAAAAACACCAAAGAATATATTGATTTTGCTGCGAAAAACAATTTTGACGGCGTTCTGGTAGAAGGCTGGAACGAGGGCTGGGACGGAGATTGGACTGCCGATGGATCTGCATTTAGCTTTGTAAAAGCCTATCCCGATTTTAATTTGGAAGAAATTACAAAATATGCGGCCATGAAAAATGTCCGTTTAATTGGTCATCATGAAACGGCTGGTGCTTCAAAACATTATGAAAGTCAGCTTGAAGATGCTTTTAAATTGTACCAAAAAATGGGTGTCAATTCGGTTAAAACGGGTTATGTAAACAAATATCTGGATAAAAAAGAATGGCACGACAGTCAGTATGGAGCGCGTCATTACAGAAAAGTAATCGAAACGGCGGCGAAATATCATATCATGATTGATAATCATGAACCTATGAAAGGAACGGGAATTCAACGTACGTATCCAAACTTTATGTCGCAGGAAGGCGGAAGAGGACAGGAATATAACGCTTGGTCTGTTGATGGAGGAAATACGCCTCAGCATTTAACAACTTTGCCTTTTACAAGAATGCTTTCTGGACCGTTTGATTATACTCCGGGTAATTTCAATTTTGATTACAAAACGCCTTCTGGAGCGCGAGTTCAAACGACTTTGGCGAATCAATTGGCTTTGTATGTGATTATTTTCAGTCCGTTGCAAATGGCTTCTGATTTACCGGAAAATTATGTTGGAAAACCTGAATTTCAATTCATAAAAGACGTTCCTTGCACTTGGTCTGATACTAAAGTTTTGGATTCTAAAATTGGTGAATACACCACAATCGTTCGTAAAGATTGGGATGAGAAAAACTGGTATTTAGGTTCTATAACCAATAAAGATGCAAGAGACTTAAAAGTGGAATTGTCATTTTTAGATGTTGGAAAAGAATATGAAGCAAGCATTTATGCTGACGGAGCTGGAGCAAATTATAAAACGAATCCGTATCCGGTGACGATTTCAAAACAAAAAGTAAATAGTAAAAGTGTAATAAATATCAAATTGGCAGCTGGAGGAGGAACAGCTATAAAATTCACTCCGTTAAATTAATTGAATTAGTTTTCGTTTTATTTTAGTTAAGTTTAAGTTTGAGCAAATGAGCCCGATTTCTTTTTAAAGATTTCGGGCTTGTTTATTTTTTTTGTTTCAGGTTTCAGTTTTAACGTTGAAAGTTTAACCGCAAAGGGCGCAAAGTTTTTTTGGTCAAGATTGCGCTCACAAACGCAAAGTTCGCAAAGCTTTGTGTAAAAACTTTATTGTATAACGTTGACAGTTTAACCGCAAAGAGCGCTAGGGTTTTTAGTGTAGTGGATTTATATAAACGCAAAGTTCGCAAAGCTTTGTATAAAAACTTTGCGAACTTTGCGAACTTTGCGTAATCCCTTGCGTGCTTTGCGGTTAAAAAAACTCAGAACCTTAGCATCTTAGAACCTTATTTATGCAACTGAATATGTTTTCCAAAAGAATAAGTTAAAGCAATAGTTGGTCCATTGTAACCCCATTTGAAGAAACCGTTTAGTCTTTCTTTTTCGGCGTCAACTCTAATGTTTAAGCCTGTATATCCTGCTGTTATACTGAAATTTTTGTACAAATTATATAATACAGATAAATTGTAACTCAAAATTCGACCATCGACGTCATTTACTTTTAAAGCAAAGTAATTAAAATTAGCATAAAGTCCCACTTTTTTACCCAATACAAATTCTCCCCAAATTCCAATATCAGGCAATGGTGCAGTTACACCAAAATCATCATGAAATTCGACACCTTGTGTCTGACCCTCTAATCTCAAACCAACATCTATTAACATTACGTGAGCACCAATTAAGGCACCTATTTCATATTTTGGTTTTGATATAAAAGCGTAACCGTAATATATTCTAATAATCTGATTGTCAAAAAATGCTGAAACACGTCCATCTACTGGATAAGTATGATCACCAAATTCGATGTCTTTTTGAAGGACTTTTGTTGAGTTTCTGTTCAAATAAAAATATTCAGCTCCAAGTCTTGATCTTCTTGAAATGCGCCATTCAAAAGCGGCAGCAAATGATTCACTACTTTTATTAAAACCAAGATCTTTTTCAAAATCGATCATGTTTCCAAAATCACCATTATTGCTTCCCACTTCTACTTGTGTGTTGTTTACAGGAAAAAATGCACCGGCTGTGAATTTAAATCGGCGGGCATGCCAAGGCAAATCTTCGGGATCATAATTCTGAAACTCGTCTGAGTTATTTGTTGCGGCGGGTAAAGTTTCAGCTGGAATTTCGGCAGTGTTTTGTGCTTTGGCCGTAATCCAAAAGAGGCAAACTATCATAAAACAAATTAATTTTTTCATTGGATTTAATTTTAGAGTTTTTGATAAATTTTTAACACTTAAAGTTAACAAAAAAAATCATTCATTTAAATTTTTACCGTTTAATGTTTAGATAATTCTGTTGATTATCAATTTGATATGAGGTGGTTAGTTTTATGGTACCTTAAATTTCTTTTGAAAACGGATGCCGCGTGAGGGATAGAAGTAAGCTGCCGAAGCAGCACGGATAGCCCGACACCTTTTAAAAAAAGGCCTCAATACGCGCAAAGCATATTAAGGCCTTTTTTTAAATGGTGGCACGCCCAGATTTAAATTATTAATTGTTAATTATTAATTGTGAATTGTGAATTGATCCAGATTGTGTGAATTACATTGCGTGTCCTTCGACTCCGCTCAGGATGACATGCCGAGAAATTTATAATTAACAATTTACAATTCACAATTAAAGTTAAACTCTATTGTAGTCCGCTTTCCAGTGAACGATGGCTTTTTTGATGGAGTCTCCAGGAAGATTGTTTTTTAGAGCGTCTTCTAGAAGTTCTAGAAATTCGTTGTCTGGTGCAAAACGTAGTGCAAATATTTGATCGTCGGTTAATTTGTATTCAAATTCTTCGAGTCTTTTTCCGGTAAGAGTGAAATAGCGGTAACGAACTTCTAAACGTACGATTCGGTTTTGTAATATCAACGCATAATGCTGGCGAAGCATAAAAGCTAAAAAGAAGAGAAAAATAAAGCCAACACTGATAAAAGACCAAATAAGTGCATCGTTTGTAGTACAGGCAAAATAGATGCTGAAGCTTAAAAAAATCGTTAGAACGGGATAATATATAAAATGATGAGGGGTGTAAAATCGGATGTGATTATAATAGGTTTGAACTTTCATAATTGCGTTTTTAGGTTTTGGTTAAAAAAACAAAGCTACTCTAAAAATTAGAATAGCTTTATTTCTCAAAATAAACTAACATAACCAATGTTTTCTTTATACTCTGAACTTTTTACAGTTCGTAATTCTATTTATTTGAAAAAAGCCTTCATTGTGCTTGTAAATCCTTTTCTATTTTGGCTTTAATTTCTTGTTGTAAAGTTACATCGAGTTCTAAGGTTTGTGTTATATTTTACTTTGAAAATGTTATATGATTTCAACTGTGTCGTTTATAAAGTGCCAATAATTTTCCACTCCGCTAATTTTGAATCGAAAGATTTTCCGGCATTGGCGGGACTTGTAGACGGAAGCGTATGAAGCTGATACGTTTTTTGTAGTTGAACATATTTTTTGAAAAATGCATGCGCTTTTTGTCCGTTAAAGAAAATGGCTTTGATGTTAGGATGCTGTTTTAAAAAGATTTCAAAATCATTTGCGATTTCGTTTTTAATGGCACTGTCTAAACTTCCTACTCGGTCGCAATATTGAAGAACGTCCCAAAGCGCAATTTTGTTTTTTTGAAGCAAAGCTTTTCGCGTTTCATAATCATAGGAGAAATCTTCTTTGAAAATGACAAACATAAATTTCCAAAAATTATTCTGATTGTGTCCGTAATACTGATTCAGCTCTAAAGATTTTATGCCAGGCATTGTGCCGAGAATCAGAATTTCGGAATCATTTGTTGCGATTGGAGCGAATGAAAAGCTTTTCATTTTTTTTGAATTAAGAAATTTTCTGTTTGAGTTAAAATTTTCATCTCGAAGTAATTATAAAACAAAACCTCAAAATTATATAACATTTTACAGGAACGCTTGCCCGAACTTTGGTTTATTGATTTTTATAAAGAAATCCAAAAGTAAAATGTCAAATTTAAATGTACGCAAAATGAAAATAGTTACCATACATACAGAGCAAATTCAAACGGTTTTTGATGAATTGAATGATAATTTTGATGGAAAAATAGCTTTTGATTTCGATGAATATAAACTTGATGTCAATAATAGTTTTGCAAAAGGAACTATAACTGGAGCTTCTTTTAATGATAATATTTCTTATGTACAGTTTGATATGACATTTTCCACTCCTGTTAGAATGGATTTTTTGAATGTGATGTCAACGCCAGTTTATTTCGCCTATTGTTCTAAAGGCGGTCTTTCGCACAGTTTTGGAATTAATGGCGAGGAGCGAAAGTTTAAAAGATTTCAGACTGCCATTTTGACTTCTAATCAAAATCAGGATAATGTTTTGTTTTTTGAGAAAGATGTCAATACAAAACTGACGCTGATTATCGTGGGAACACAAATCGAACAGCCGTATTTAATGCCGTCGCTGAATCAGAAAGTCAAAGAAACTTTTTTTGAAAATAATGCCGAGCAGAATTTCTTTTATATGGGATCCTATAATTTAAAAATTGCCGAAAAAATAGAACAACTCAACGCAGTAACGCAAACCGGAATTGTTAGAAATTTATTGAAGGAAGGAATTTTGAAAATTATTTTGGCAATGGAAATTCAGCAACATAGCGACGATTTAAATTCTTTTTCGAAAGATGCAAATTGCTTAACTCTGAAAGAAATGGAAGAAATAAAAGAACTTTCGGAATTCATAAAATCAAGCCCAGAAGAAGCTTTTACAATTAAATCACTAAGCAAAAAATCTGGATTGTCGCCAAGCAAACTTCAGGAAGGTTTTAAAATGATTCACGACCGAACTGTAAATGATTATATCACACATATGAGAGTCTTAAAAGCTGAAATCTTAATGCGCACTTCTGATCTAAATATTTCAGAAATTGTGTATTGCATTGGTTTTACAAGCAGAAGCTATTTCTCAAAAATCTTCAAACAAAAATTCAACTGTAGTCCGAAAGAGTATAAGTTTAATGTTTCAGCATGATTAGAAGGTTCTAAGGTTCTGAGATACTAAGGTTCTAAGGTTTTTTAAAATATCTTTTATAATAATATTAGACTAAGATTTTAAGTCGCTGAGGTCAAAGTAAGAACTGTGGGCTCCAAACTTAGAATCTTAGTTTTTTTTGGATTTTGTGAAGAAAAAACTTAGAACCTTAGTATCTCAGAGCCTTAGTACCTAAAAAAAACCTTTGCCAAAAAGATTTTTTTCATACATTTGCATAACTGCTTATATAATTAATTATAATATGGAATTTTTTGACAAAGTTGGCAAAGCAGCATTAGGAAGCAGACTGCGTTTAATGACGGCAGTTATAACAGACGATGCTTCTAAAATTTATGAATTGTATGGTGTAGATTTTGTGCCGAAATGGTTTCCGGTATTTTACACTTTGACGGAAGAAAGAGAACTGACAATTACAGAAATTGCGAATGAAATTGGACATTCTCAACCATCGGTAAGTAAAATTATTCAGGAAATGATTAGCGCGGCAATTGTGCAGGAAAGTTTGAAGACAGATGATAAGCGAAAAAATAATGTCATTTTAACTGAGAAAGGTAATTTGCTTTCGCAGCGAATAAAACAGCAATTAAAAGATATTGATGTTGCAATTGACGGATTAATTTCGGAGTCGAAACACAATCTTTGGGCTGCGCTCGAAGAATGGGAATTTTTATTGGAACAAAAATCAATGTTTAAAAGAGTAAGCGATCAAAAGAAACTTCGCGAAAGCAAAGACGTTAAAATCGTAGATTATAAACCCGAATATCAAGAAGCATTTAGAGCTTTGAATGTAGAATGGATTTCGGCTTATTTTGAAATGGAAGAGGCCGATTATAAAGCACTCGATAATCCGGAAGAATATATTTTAAATAAAGGCGGAAAAATTCTGGTCGCATTGCATGACAATGAACCCATTGGCGTTTGTGCGCTTATAAAAATGAATCATCCTGATTATGATTACGAAATGGCAAAAATGGCGGTTTCCCCAAAAGCACAAGGAAAAAGTATTGGCTGGCTTTTAGGGCAGGAAATCGTTAAAACCGCAAAAGGACTGGGAGCTAAAAAGATATATCTGGAAAGCAACACAATCTTAAAACCTGCTATAAACTTATATTATAAATTAGGTTTTGAAAAAGTCTTTGGACTTGAAACTCCTTACAAGCGTTGTAATATTCAGATGGAGTTGGTTCTTTAGAAAGATGCTAAGATGCTAAGGTTCTGAGATACTAAGGAAAAAACTTAGAACCTTAGCATCTCAGAACCTTAGTACCTTTTAAATCATCGCCCGAAGCGATAATATTCCAAATCCATATTATTTTTATTATTGATGGAATCCAGAATAGAATTCATTCCGATGATGCTGAAAGTGATTCCGTTGCCACCAAAACCTAGGACATAATGTTCATTTTTCTTTGGATCTGGTTTTCCAAAATAGGGAAGACCGTCTTTTGTTTCGCCAAAAGTTCCAGCCCAGGAATAATCCAGTTTAAAATTGATATTTGGGAATTTTCTTCTGAAGGATCTTAGCAGATATTGTTCTTTTTTTGGAATTAATTTATCGCGCTTTTTAGGATCTATAAAATCTTCATCGCCACCGCCCACAATCAATCTATTATCTGAGGTTGCTCTAAAATACAAATACGGATTTGAAGTATCCCACAAAATAGAGTTTTTGAAAACAGCGGGTAAATCGGGCAAACTTTCAGAGGCAATCACATAAGTACTTTTTAAATCGACAACTTTCTCTTTGAGAGTTTCAGTACTTTCATATCCTGAACAATGTATGATATGTTGGGCCATAATAGAATTTCCAGCTTCTGTTTGAGCAATAAATTTTCCACCTTGATTTTTTATAGATTCGATATTGGTGCGGTCAAAAACTTGCAATCCTTTATCTTGACAGTACGAAATTAAATCCTGAGCCAAATGATACGGATCAACAACGGCTGCAGTTTTTGACTCGATTCCAGCAATTGCTTTTAGTCCCATCGTTTCTAATTCGGCTTTGCTTAACCAGTTAACATCAAATCCGTGCTGTTTTCTGGTTTTGAATTCATTCTTTAAAAACGGAATATCTTTTTTGAGACTGCAGAAATAAATGCTTTTTTTAAACTCGAATTCACAGTCGCTTTTTATGGTGTCGACAATGGTTCTCAGGTCAAAAATTGCTTTTTTGCCGTTTCTGTAACTGTTTATTGCACAGTCTGCTCCACGTAATTTGATTAATTCATGCAAAGAAACATCAATTTCGTATTGGAGTAAAGCAGTACTTGCGGCCGTGCTTCCGTTGCAAATGTCACGTCGGTCAACTAAAACTACTTTTTTTCCGTCGCTAATTAATTTATAAGCAATCAATGCGCCTGTAATACCGCCACCAATAATCAATATCGGTGTTTCGATATTTGAATCTAAAGACGGATAACTTGCCTGCATTCTATATTTTAAAGGCCAAAAAGTTTCGGTTGAGCGTAGTTTCATTTTTTGGTAGTTTTTGTTGATTTTGCGGTAGATGGACTATTTGTTTTTTTAGCCGGTTTATTCTTGGCTTTATTTTGATTTCTATTTTTGTCTTTTCGTTCGTGCTGTTCATTCGCTTCAGCAATAGAATGTGAGGTCCTGATGGTTTCGTCTTTTTTTGCGAGTTCACTTAATCTGTGGTAATATTTTTTAATAATTTCCATTTCTTCTTCCGTCATACTTTCAATATCAACAAGACTATTGCTGGATAATTCATTTGAAGCAACTAATTCGTTAAGCTTTAGCTGAATTGCCAATGAATCTTTATTTTGCGCTTTCTGAATCAAGAAAACCATTAAAAAAGTGATAATCGTTGTTCCCGTATTAATGACCAATTGCCAAGTTTCTGAATAATCGAAAAATGGCCCAGAAACCGCCCAGACAACTACAATTAAAAAAGCAATAATGAATGCCGGAGTACTTCCTGTTGCTTTACAAACAGCACTTGCAAATTTTTCAAAAGCACTATTTTTATTTTGATTTTTTGTTTTCATTTGGATTTGACTTTTTGGGTTTGCTTACTTTTTCTTCTCTAATTACTTTATTGTGTTTTTCGTCATAAACGGCCTCGTCGATTTTTTGTCCCGTTTTGCTGAATATTTTGATTTTAGGATCTTCGTGCGTTCCGGTTATCACAATTGGAAAACCAATAATTCCGAAAGGCGGCAATCCTAATCGCATTCTTAAATCCAGCAAACCGTCAAAACTTGTAGTTCCTTTTATAGTTGGTCTGAAACTGGCAACAGAAAACGTAAAAGGCTCAACAAAAATTAAGTTATTATCAATTGTTGATTTGACTTCAATTCCTTTTAAGTCAGGATTGTCAAGACCTTTTTGCCCGGTTTTTGAACTGATTCCGTCAAATAATTTCAATCCTTTAACCTGAACATCACGCAGGTTTATGGTACCGCCACCTTCTAGCGATTCGTAAATTGGCCCCATATTTCCGTTCAAATCACCTTTAACTTTATAGTCAACAGAGATAATTCCCTGTGCTTTCTCGGCGACCGTTACCATATCATGAAACATCGGAATTTCTTTGTAGGCACGTTGTACACTAAAATCTTTAGCGGTAAAATGAGCGTCAAAATGTGCTGTTGTCGGCGATTCGTCTTTATAAGAAGCATCAATTCCTAATAAACAGTCAATGATATTAAAAGTGGCATTTTGCAAGTAGAAATTTCCTTTTTCAATTCCGGTTTTGCCCGAAAGTTTGTTTAAAACCAAACCATTATATTCGACTTTATCGGCATTTGCATTGAGTGAAACATTCAAGTTTTTCGGAATCATTACCACACCGCTCATTTTTGGATGATCTTCTTTGGCATAATCAACTTCGAGTTTTCGGTCTGTGTTTTCTCCTTTTTCGAGCGCCATAAATTCGTCAACATTGATCAGTTTTGATTTCAGTCCAAAGTTACCGCTCAATGTTCCGTGCGATTCCAGAAAATAATTGATTGTATTTAGAAGATATCCGTTTATATCAAAATCAGATTTTCCGTAAGTCGCGTTGAATTTCTCAAACCACATTTTCTCATTCTGAAAACGGAAATTTCCTTGTTTGATAAAGAAAGCTTTCGGAAAAAGTTCTGAGGTAGCTTTAATATTTTTTAGCAAAATTGTACCTCGATTATCCAGTTTATCATATTGTCCGGTTGTGGCGCAACTTTGTTTTCCTTTAAGCGATAAATCGGCTTTTGCGTAACCCGTTACGTCAACTCCTTTTTGAGAGAAAACCTGATAAATTCTTCCCACATTCAATTCGCCTTTAATTTTAGCATTGTAAGCCAAATCATTAAAGTCTGAAAGCGTAGCATTTACATACATCGGATTTCCTTCAAAAACAAATGAGGCTGGAGCTACAGCTACAATTAAATCCTGATAAGTTCCGGCTTTGTTCAATACATTGGCAACAAAAGTAATATTGGTAATTGGGTTAGGATAGGAGTTGGTTTTTAGCCAACCGTTGTGAAGTGCAATACCGCCAATCGTTTTTGGAAATAGTTTTTTTGAAGTGCTGAAAAGACCTTTGGCTTTAATATTTGTTTTTAAAATTCCTTTTAAATCAACCGAATTTAAACCCAAAGCGGCATCAACAACGGCAAGATCTAATGCGCCTTTTAAACTGGCATCGATTGTCATTTCGGTAAAACCTTTGCTGTGCAAGTAAGCATTGAAATAATCTTTATCGCCCACTTTAAATTTAAAAGTTCTAAGATTTACCAAAAGCTGTTCCATATCTAAAGACGGAAGAATCGCATTCAAATCCATTTGAAAATCAGTCAGTGGCACTGGAGCGTTTTTGTAGTTAACGGCGCCATTATCGATTTTTAAATTGAAAGCTAAATTTGGTTTTTGTTTTTTGGCCACATTATAATCGCCTTTAAAAGTAAAAAGCAGATCACTTCGGCCTGAAATATCAGTTTTTTCGAGCCAAGTCAAATATTCTGGAGGCATTACAGAGAGTAAATCTTTTACCGTTGTATTTTCAGAAGCGGCTTTGATATTGATTTTATAGCCATCTCTTAAAATAGTAAAAAGCCCAGTAAATTTTAAGGGCAGTTTATTGATATGAAGTTCATTTTTTTGAAGAATAAACGAAAGTGCGTGCGTATTGATTCGCGTAATTAAATCGGCGCTAACATTTTTTCTTCTCAAATATCCTGTTCGGTCATAATAGAAATCGAGATTGTCAATTTGGGCATTGGTACTTAAATCAAAAATATCTTCACTCAGGTTTCCTTTTCCAATATAATTGAAACCTTTTGCATCGACTAAAATCTTAGCCGAACGGTCGTTGTATTTAACATGACAATTTTTAAGGTCGATTCTTTCTAATCGAATCGCAGTTCCTTCTTCAGGATTATTAGGATCTTCTTTCTCGTTTTTGCGATCTTCTGGAGCTACATAAATGTTGTAATTGGCTTGCCCTTTTTCATTTACCATTACATTTATTAAGGCATCATTAACGTATAATTTATTGATTTTAACTTCATTGTCAAAAATCAATCTTTTAATATTTATTCCAAATGCAACTTGATCTGCTTTTAATAAAGTATCATTGCTGAAAGGCGCAGAACCGGTCATTGATAAATCATCTAATGAAACAGTTAATGATGGAAAGTGAGTAAAAAAGGAAAGTCTCGATTTCGAAAAATCGAGCTTTGTGTCCAAACGTTCGTTGGCTATTTTTTTAACTTCAGAGGCAACTTTTCCGGGGAATAATAGCGGAATCAAAAAAAGCAATAGCAATATTCCTGCTATTGTAATTCCCGTCCATTTTAAAATTTTAAGGCTTATATTTTTATATGAAGTTTTCATGGCGTAGAAATTTTATTGTTTTTTTTCAGGCTCTTTTTTAGCTTCTTGTTCTTTTTGCTTTTCCTGTTTTGCTTTTTCTTCTTTAGCTGCTTTTTCCTGTTTTTCTTTTTCTTCTTTGGCTTTTTCTTCTTTTTCTTTTTGAGCGTCTTCTTGTTTTTCTTTTATTTCTTCTTGTTTTTTAGCTTTTTCTTTCTCTTTTTTCTTGAAGTAGCCTCTAAAAAGGAAATTGCTTTTTGCCGCTTCCATATTATCACTAAAGCCTTTGGTGCCACTTTCTAAGTTCGAAAGCGTATTTGTAACACTGTTTGCCATTTTATCATCACGAACTAATCTTGCCAAAGCACCGTTTCCGTTGTTCATACTATGGCTGAAAATGGCTAGTTCTTCTGAAATTACGCCAACGTTGTCAACACTTTTTTTGACACTTTTCATGATGTCATTCATTTCGATTCCATCAATCGAAGCGATGGCGCCATTGTTCTCAATAATTTTTGTCGATTTTTCTCCAGGAGAAATAGTCAACACTTTGTCGCCCATTAAACCATCAGAGCCAATACCTGCGCGAGCATCGGTTTTTATGAATTTTCGAACTTCTTCTTTAATGACCATTGAAACGACTACAGAAGAATCGTTTATAATTCTGATTTCTTCTACAGTTCCAATGTTGATACCTGAAAAACGAACATTGTTTCCGACTTCCAAACCACTTACAGTTTTAAATTTTGAACTGATATGAAATGTTGAACCAAAAAGATTTTTTTGTTTTCCAATAAAATAAATGGCCATAATAAATAGCAGCAGACCAACTGATACAAACATTCCTAATTTCCAAGTATATCCAGATTCCTTTTCCATGATTTCTACAATTTATTTTGCTTTATTCAAAAAATGAGCGTACCCATTCGTCTTCATCTTTTTCAAGTTCTTCATAAGTTCCTTCGGCGTGGATGACTCCATCTTTTAAAACCATAATTCGGTCGGCAGTCAATTTGGCGCAGGCCATATCATGCGTAATAATGATCGATGAGGTTTTTTGTTTGTGTTTTATATCCAGAATTAGTTCGCTTATTTCTCGTGATGTAATCGTATCTAATCCTGTTGTGGGTTCGTCGTATAAAATGATTTCGGGTTTTAAAATCAGTGTTCTTGCCAAGCCAATTCTTTTTCGCATTCCGCCAGATAATTCGGCAGGCATTTTATCAATTGCATCGCTTAAACCAACATTATCAAGCGCTTCTATAACTTCATTTTCGACTTCATCAGCACTCAAATCTCGTTTGTGGGCTCTAAGTGTAAAAGCAAGATTTTCTCTCACCGACATTGAGTCGTATAAAGCGGCACTTTGGAACAAAAAACCAATTTTAACTCTCAGTTTATTGAGTTCGATTTTGCTGAGATCTAATACGTTTTCATCAAAAACTTTTATCTCGCCCTGATCAGGATTTATTAATCCGACGATACATTTTATGGTAACTGATTTTCCTGAACCAGATCGTCCTAAAATCACCAAATCTTCACCCTTATTTACCGTAAGATTTACGCCTTTTAGAACTTCGTTATCTTTGCCAAAAGTTTTACGCAGATCCTTGATCTCAATAATGGGAGTCTGTTTTTTATCTTTCGATTTTTGTTTGCTATTTTTTTCTTCTTTAATCATTTTTAATAAATTAAATCAGTTAGTTGTACTGCGATCATATCAATAATAAAAATGCTTAAAGAAGCTGTGACTACTGCCGAGTTTGCAGCACGTCCCACACTTTCTGTTCCGTTTGCCGCATTAAATCCTTTAAAGCATCCAATCATACCGATGAAGAAACCAAAGAAAAATGTTTTGATCGTGGCCGGAATCAAATCTGAAAATTCTAATGACTGAATAATCTGAGTTAGATAACGATAGAAATTAACATCACCGTGAATGTTTATTCCAGCATAGCCGCCAATAATTCCAACTGCATCTGCAAAAATCACTAATATTGGAACCATTAATGTACAAGCAGCTATTCTGGTTACGACCAAATAATTATAAGGATTAATGGCTGAAACTTCCATGGCGTCAATTTGTTCGGTTACTTTCATAGAACCTAATTCGGCACCAATTCCAGATGAAATTTTTCCGGCACAGATTAAGGCTGTTATTACTGGAGCAATTTCACGAATTAGCGAAAGTGCCACCATTCCCGGAAGCCAGCTTTCGGCGCCAAATGTTACTAAAGTAGGTCGTGACTGTATTGTTAATACCAATCCCATTATAAAACCAGTTATGGCAACTAAAGGCAACGATTTATAACCAATGATATAACATTGTTTTAAGAACTCTTTTGCCTCGTACGGAGGAATTAAAAGTTCCTTAAAAAATCGCGTCGCAAACAATGTTGCAGTGCCAATTTGTGAGAATGTATTTTTTAAGCTGAGAATCAAAATAATGTTGTTTAAAAGTTAAAACATAATGCAAATCAGTTTTTTAACAGTTTTATAATCCTTTTGTAATTATATATTAAAATTACTCCTATACTTGTTAAAATATTTTACACAACTTTTTTGGAAGCTTATATAATTTTCATTTGAATACAATAATTCGGTTTTAGCTACGTTTTCAAGTGCTTAAAACAAAAAATCCCTTTCATTAAGAAAGGGATTTTAAGGGTTTAAAAAGAATTTTGGTCAGCTTTGCCGTTGCATTATGAATTGATTGCAATTCCAGTTCGAGTTTTCATTAGCGGAATAACTCGTGACTGTGATAAAGCTAATTTTTCCATTAATAATCGTGCTGTAATAAAACATACAGTCGATTCAGCGCCTTGATTTAAATTGATATTTTCTTTTTCAAGTCCGTCATAACCACCGCCACTTACAGGATTGTACATAATTTGGTTTAAATGATTTTTGCCTAAAAACCAGTTAAACGCCGCTTTCATTTTCTTTTTGTAGTGCGGTGTTTTAAACGCGTCATAAAAACTATTTAATGTTTGAATTGTATAGGTAACATCAATTGGTTGTTCGCCGTATTGACTTGGTTCTGAACCTTTATGATGCCAACTTTGATTTGAAATTGCTTTAAAATTGCCATTTACAAATGTTTTAGAAATTAAGAAATCCAATGAGTCTAAAGCTACTTTTTTGTAAATAGGTTTATTGGTAATTAAATAAGCGTAAAGCATTGATTCTGGAAGAACTCCATTTCCGTACGTTAAATAATTTTCAAACCATTGCCAGTCTTCAGAAGCTGTATCCTCATAATTAGCCAATAATTTTGCATTTAACTTATTGATGATAGCCGCAACGTACAAATTAGGAATTGCAGTGTGATATAAATACAAACCTTTTGTTGCGAAGCCAATAGATCGTGGTGATTGAATAGTCTCTGCCCATTTTAAAGAGTTCAATAAACATTTTGTTGCTTTTTTAGTAATAGCTTCAGGAAGAATATCTGAAAGAGAAACTACTGTTCCGAGCGCCCAGATTGCTCTTGCATTTGAATCTTCTAAATTAACCTCGGCATTTTGTTCAATATGCTCACGGTTTTCCTGATCTACATAATTGATGAAATCGCCTTTTGGTTTTTGACAACGTTGAATAAAATCTAAATAGATTAAAATATAAGCTAAATCATCTTTATCTTGAGTTAATCTATAATGCATACAAAAAGCAATTAATGCTCTAGCATTATCATCTAAAGTATATCCTGAATCTAAATCCGGAATAGAAATTTTACTGAATTGAATAATTCCAAGTTCTGTGGTCAATTTTTTGATATGATTTAATTGAATTGCCGGATAACTGTGTTTGATTTCTGACGGATTTTCAATTAATTTTTTATAGGTATTAATATGTGTAATGGCGGCGTTTTCCCAAGAAGATGCGCGCATTTTAGTAAACGATTGGATCCCCATTTCGTGTCGTAAATTTTCGTCAGAAATTAGTTTAATTGCTGCTTCTGCAAATTGATCAACATTTCCAATATCAACTAATATTCCTGAATCTGACGTTAAGACTTCTTTTGTATGCGGAATTTTTGAAGCTACAATTGGACAAGCGCAACTCATCGCATAAGCAAAAGTGCCGCTTACTGCCTGATTTGGATCTTTAGAAGTAAACATATAAATATCGGTTGCTTTCAGATATTCTAAAAGTGCATCCGTATCTAAATATTGATTCACAAAACGAACGTTATTTTCTAGTTTTAAATCTGCAACAATTCCTTCCAGTTTATCACGGTAAGCATCAACGCCATCTTTAATTAAATTTGGGTGTGTTTTACCAATAATTAAATACAAGGCATTTGGTGCTTTTTCAATAATTTTTGGAAGCGCCTGTAAACCAGTTTCGATATTTTTTCCTTCGCCCAAAAGTCCGAAAGTTGAAAGCACTAATCGATCCGCAATATTTAATTTTTCTTTTGCCTGAGCTGGAGTTTCATAAACAACAATGTGAGTTCCGTGTGGTACGCAAGTGATTATTTTTTCGTCGATTTCATAATCGTTGATCAAAATTTCTTTTGATTTGTTTGTCATCACAAAAACCGAATTACTGTAACTCAATAATAATTTTACGAACGTTTTCAATTCATTATTTGGAGTAGGGATTACGCTGTGAAAGGTAAAAGTCACCGGCTTTTTGATCGCATTTAAAAAGTCTAAAAGATAATCTCCATAATTTCCTGAAAACAAACCAAATTCATGCTGAATATGAACTAGTTTCACAGTTTCATCATTATTGATTTCTTCTGCAACTTTAGCATATTCTTCTCTGTTTTTTGTGTTTAAAGTAAATGCTTGTGTAGGTTTTTCTTTTGGCTTATCGACAAGTTCACAAATTTCGCATTTGATCGATTTACCGTAAACATCTGTGATTCCTTTGATGGTATCCTGTGTATAAGTTGCTATGCCACATTGCGTTGGCGGGAAAGTAGATAAAAAAACTATTTTGGATTTATTGGATATCGTCTTCATGGGAATTCTGTTTTAATTCAGTTAATAAGTCGTTGAGGTTCAATGAAGCCACCGCAATTTTGTCATCGGCGGCACCGTAATAAATATAAAGAAGGTCATCAAAAATGGCAGTTCCGGTGGGGAAGACCACATAATTTACATAACCGTGTCTTTCATAATGTTCTGAAGGCGTAATAATTGGTTTTGTTAATCGTGACAGTACTTTTGAGGGATCTTTTAAATCCAATAAAGCGGCGCATGCATGATAAACAAGACCCTTTTCACGTTTTTCGGCAGCGTGATAAATTAACAACCAACCGTCTTCAGTTTCAATGGGCGGGGCACCTGGACCAATATGACTGGTTTCATGTTCATATTTTGGTTCCAGAATAATATGGTCTGGTAAGTTTTTGATGTAGTCTTTCCAAAATTCAACCGTCAGATCGGTTTTTTTTTCAAAAGAAAATATTTGAATCGAAGGAAATAATCTATGTAAAGCTATGAATTTTCCGTCAATTTTTTTAGGAAAAAGAACTACATTTTTATCCCAGACATATAAATTTTCTTTCATTGTTTCTGTCAGCGGATAATTTCTTGCTGTATTGAAAGCTAATATTTTTGCAATGCTTGGAATTTGTAAGTGTTTGCGTATCAGATTTGTAAATTCGTTTAAAATAAATTTAGGAGTAATGATTCCTTTCTTTTTAAAAGAAGTCAAATCTTTTGATGTTGCCAAAGCACCACACGCATTGATTCCGTCATATGTAACATAGGTCATGTAGAATTTATCGTCAATTTTTACAACTCTTGGATCTTCAACACCATGAATTTCATAAATGTATTCGGGAACAAAAAAAGGTTCTGTATGGCGTTCTACTAAATTTTTTGGGCCTTCAAATCGACAATAGCCTATAGTTGAAAAATTTCCTCTTTTTGCAGCTCTATAAAACATATGAACGTTGTTGCCATCTTGATAAATAGCCGGATTTAGAACACCAAGTTCTTCAAAAGCTCGTTCTGTTTTCTCTAAAATGACACCATGTTTTACAGCGGTTAAGCTTTTTGAAGCTACAATTTCCATACTTTTTCAATTTTCATCTAAAATTACTTTAGAAACAGAGGGACAATTGATCCAATCGATCAAAAAAATAACTCAATCACTTATAAATGGGAATTTTGTAAAGACAAAAATTGAATTATAAAACATTGCTCCAGTGTTTTCATTTTTAGCTTATTATGTCTATAAAAAAACTTCTAAAGTTCATATGAAAAGAAATAAGAAGTGACTTTTGCAAAAGATTAAAGCGAGTATTAAAAGGAATGTTTCAAGTAAAAAAGATGCCTTATGTCACATTGGACAGTAAGTTTTGTTTTTCTGACAGTTATTGCCGGAATATTTGGTTTTGGAGGAATTGAGAGCGGATTCGAGGGTATTGCGCAATTGTTTTTCTTTATTTTTTTTATATTGACTACTATTACTGTAATAATAGGACGAATAACAATATCGCATTAAATGAAAAACGCGAAATCAAAATAGTTGGTTTCGCGTTTTTTTTATTTTTTAAAATCAGCTTCGAAGTGATTGATATTTTTTATGAATAAATGCAATTGGAATTCCGATACAAAATATCAAAATTATAATAGATAAGAATAATGGAAAATCCAAATGTTTTTCAGGAAGCACTGGAAACACTACAGGAAGTACAACTAAATTCATAATGATCCAGACAAATATGCCATAAATTACTCCAGAGAGCAATGTATTTTTTTTCAGAAATGAAAAATATGGAAAAACGGTAAAATAAAACCAAGCAAAAGTAAAAGCAATAAAATAATGAAGTAAAAGGCCGTAAAGTGCCATTTGAGCGCCTCCGCTATACGCTTCTTTTTTAAAGATACCACTAGCAATTGACTGTAAAATTTTAATTCCGGTTGTTTTGTTTAGAATACCTGCATAAATGGTAATTGCTGCAACAATGTCTAATGTTCCGGCAATTAATCCAGCTATAAAAATAGCGCCACTTTTTGATTTCATATTAATAGGTTTTTGGTTGATTTTGAAGCTTTAAATTATACTTTGGTCAGTGTTTTTAGAATAGAATTTAATTGATAAGTATGTCGCTGTGTGTGAACAAGTGCAAAATGAATCCATTCAAAAATGGTGAAATTTTCAAAACTAGGAACGTTAAAATCCAGGCAAGTCAAGGTTAGATCATATTTTTCTGCAGATTCAATCAATTCAGATTCTATTTTTATTAAAGATAAAGTTAATGAATTTTTGCTGTACT
Source organism: Flavobacterium sp. LHD-80 (assembly GCF_030929605.1). Lineage (GTDB taxonomy): Bacteria > Bacteroidota > Bacteroidia > Flavobacteriales > Flavobacteriaceae > Flavobacterium. Next base: position 61,843 of record NZ_JAVFVS010000010.1, on the reverse strand, counting down.
CTTTTTTCTCTGGTATTAGAAAATCTGGTGCGTTCATTTTAGTTGTAAAATCAAGAAAAAGAGCATCCAATTGTAATACATTATCATCGTATTTCCGAATAGTTTTTTGTGTTTTTCCTGCAAATAATTCAGGAAAACCCGAGCATGCAAGAATAATATGCTGTGCCGTTTGTCCCGCGGTCCAGCTTCCTTGATAAGGAATTTGGTTCAGTTCTTCTTCCGAAAAAGAAGAAAGTATTTCATTCAGTTTTTTGAATGTTTCTACAATGTTTTTTTGAACTTCTGCCTTCATAATTTTAATTTTTAAATTACAGATGTGATCCACCAGACATTTCCAAACGGATCTGTAACACCGCAGGTTCTGCCATAATCTTGATCACTTAATCCCATTAAACTTGTTGCACCATTTTCTAATGCTTTTTTATAGGTTTCATCGGCATTTGGAACATAAACAAATAGGTGTGAAGTTTGTTTTGCCCAATCCGTAATTTCGTCTGTAATCATAATAGTGCTTCCGCCTAAGGTAATTTCAGCATGCATGATTGTTCCGTCTTCGCGGACAGATTTTGTGTTGGTTTCACTTGCGCCAAAAACGGTTTTTGTAAAATCTATGAATTTTGATGCGCCTCTTAAAATCAAATAAGGCATTATCGTTTGATGTTCAGCAGGAATATTCATTTTTTGATATTTTAAAAATTAGGATTTTAAAATTACAAATTTTTAAGGTATTATTTTGTAAATCAATAAATTATGATTTACGGAAGAACTTCGCAATGAAAACCATACGAATGAAGAAGCGCAATTATTTGTCTATTTGAAATTGATGAGGCATGAATCCGCAAAATTTTATCGCAATCTTCTAAATCAAAATTGATTATGCTATCTGGGAAATGCTCAAGAAGTTTCCCAACAATCAAAATAGATTGCTCGACTTCCTGAACATTTGTTTTGAAAACCTCGATCATGATTTCAAAGTTTATAACGCTATGTTTTTGTAGCGTTCTATTTTATGATAGTAGATATAAGAGATTGCCAGAATCAGCAAAATAATTAAAGGGAAAAAGCTTTGAAAATTAAATCCGTCAACAGCAAAATGACTGATTGAAGCAAAGATAAAATCAAATCCAAATCCGGCATAAGCCCATTCTTTTACATTTTTTGGAACTTGCGGAATAACTAACGCTAAAACTCCCAATATTTTGAAAACAACTAATGCATTCCCAAAATACTCCGGATAACCTAGATGTCTGATTCCTTCTTTTGCTAATTCTGTCTGTGAAGTCAACGCGGGCATTACGCCTTCAAATAAAAAGATTAAAATTGTTGTTGTCCAAAAAATAATTTTTGCTTTTTTCATGTGGTTTTGTTTTTAAATAGTTATTAGTTAATGTATTACAAATGTAGTGTTCTTAATTTTTTGATGGAATATATTTTTAAGACTATTTTAGGGTCATTTGGGACAAGATTTATTTTAATTGTTAGTTGTTAATTGTTAGTTGTTAGTTGTTAGTTGTTAGTTGTTAGTTGTTAGTTTGTGGACTTATCATACGATTGTCATCCTGAGCGGAGTCGAAGGAGCGCATAGTGGCTCCACAAACTAAATCGACAATCTTTGTAGAGCTACTTGTGGAGATCCCTCGTTCCTCGGGATGACAAGATTGTGTGTAGAATCTGCAAGAAACAAAAAACTTTGCGTCCTTTGCGTAAACCCTTGCGTTCTTTGTGGTTAAGTCAAAACTAAAAAACGCCATGAAACCCAAAGGTCTCACAGCGTTTTCATCTCAAAAAATAAATAATTAACGGGTATTGGGTATTATTTCCAGCCTCCGCCTAAAGCGCGGTACAAATCTGTGTTAGCTGTAAGTTGTTGTCTTTTAATATCAGCAAGTTCTAGTTCGCTTTGCAATAAATTTGCCTGCGCGGTTAAAACTTCAAGATATTCTGCCATACCATTTTTGAATAAAAGGTTGGCATTTTTAATCGCTTGCTGTAAGGTTTTTACTTTTTCTCTCAGAAAAGTTTCCTGTTGTTGTAATTTCTCTACTTTAACCAAAGCATCAGAAACCTCACTTACGGCAACCAAAACAGATTGTCTAAAAGCTAAAACTGCTTTTTCTCTTTCCGCGACAGCGATATTATATTGCGTTTTTAGTTTTTTATTATTCAAAAGTGGTTGGGTTAAACCTCCCGCAACAGTTCCGAATAAAGAAGCTGGAATGTTGAACCAATTACTGGTTTCGAAAGAGTTTACGCCACCTTGAGCAGTGATTCTTAAAGCTGGATATAAATCGGCTTTTGTGATTCCTACGTTTGCGTTTGCCACTTTTAGCGCTAATTCAGCACTTTTCACATCTGGTCTTCTGCTTACTAATGAAGAAGGAATTCCGATTGCGTTATTGTTTTTAACTTCAATAGCGCTTAAACGAATTGTTCTTTCTTTGGAATCAGGAAACGAACCTGTCAAAACACTCAAAGCATTTTCCTGAATCGAAATGTTTTGTTCCAATAACGGAATTAATTGCGCTGAGTTTAATTTCTGCGCTTCCGATTGTTGAATTGCCAATGAAGTTACCTGACCAGCATCGTATTTTAATTTGATAATATTAGTTGTACTATCATTTAAACGAAGATTTTGTCTGGCAATATCCAATTGCGCATCCAGCATCAAAAGATTGTAATATCCTCTAGAAACATTAGCAACAATATTCGTCTGCAAAGCTTTCTTAACTTCAGCAGATTGTAAATATCCTGCGAAAGCGCCTTTTTTCTGATTTCTGATTTTTCCCCAAATATCCGCTTCCCAAGAAAGCGAAGCTCCAGCAGAATAATCATCAATATGTTTCGCTCCAATTGCTTGGTTTAAGTTTAATCCTGTAAAACTATTGTCAGACGGATTACTTGTGCTTGCGTTTACAAATAAATTAACCTGAGGCACATTTCCCCATTTTGACTGTGTAAAACGGTATTGTGCAATTTCGATGTTCTTTTCGGCAATCTGCAAATCGTTGTTTCTCGCAACGGCGCTGTCGATCAATTTGATAATATCTTTTTCGGTAAAGAAGTTTTTCCACTCCACATCGGCAATACTTGTTGTATCACTCGAAACTGATGCATTCCTGAAATTCTCAGGAAATGCATCTTTTGGAGTTTCAATATCCTTCGACACTTTACAGGATATTAAGGTCGTGATCAGAATGGCGAAGACCACGATTTTTGCTATATGATTTTTCATTTAGTTTTTTATTAAAATTTTTTATCCGTTGGGTGTATTTTTTAAACACATAGAAACATAGTTTTTTGAGAATTTAAAAAAAGGCGTTTCACTTATTTTAAATACACATAGTTTTCTATGTGTTGAAACTAGTTTCTTTTATTCTCTTTTTTCGAAATAAGAAATCTATGTTTCTATGTGTTAAAATATTTTTTTTCAACAGATTATATTTCTGTACAAGTATCTTTTCTAGTTTCTAGATCTTTTGAGATTCTGTACGATATATATCCGATGCCAAATATGATGGCTACAAGTATGGTTGTGATATAGTTTTCCATTTATTATTTTTCTTCTTCGTTATGAATTACGGCAACTGGTTTTCCAGAAACCCTTTCTTGTAAATGCTGGAAGATGATGAATAAAACAGGGATGATGAACAAACCTAGAATTACTCCTGAAATCATACCTCCGGCGGCACCAATACTAATAGAGTGGTTACCTTGAGCTGATGGTCCTGTGGCACTCATCATTGGTATTAAACCAACAATAAAGGCAAGTGACGTCATGATAATTGGTCGCAAACGTAATTTGGCTGCATCGATTGAAGCTCGAATTAACGCTTGTCCCGATTTTCGTTTCTGGACGGCAAATTCGACGATCAGAATGGCATTTTTGGCGAGCAGACCAATTAACATTACTAATGCAACTTGTACATAAATGTTATTTTCAATGCCAGTTAAACCAATAGCTACGAATACTCCAAAAATACCTGCAGGGATTGATAAGATTACTGCCAAAGGCAAAATGTAACTTTCGTACTGTGCAGCAAGTAGGAAATAAACGAATATCAAACACAGTAAGAATATAGTTGCAGATTGTCCTCCAGATGAAATCTCCTCACGCGTTTGGCCCGAGAATTCAAACCCGTAACCTGCAGGTAATTGTTGTGCTGCTACTTCTTCAATTGCTTTAATGGCATCTCCTGAACTAAATCCTGGTTTCGGAATGGCATTAATAGAAATTGAGTTAAATAAATTGTATCGTGAAGCGGTTTCAGAACCATAAATACGAGTCAGTTTTACTAAAGTATTTATTGGTACCATTTCGCCCGTTTTGTTTTTTACAAAAACTCTGTCAATTGCTGTTGGATCGGCTCTGTCTTCGATATCAGCCTGAACAACTACTCGGTAATATTTACCAAATCGGTTAAAATCAGATGCTTGTGCGCTACCGAAATATGCCTGCATCGTTTGTAAAATGTCTTTTACATTTACGCCTAACTGATTTGCTTTTTCGTCGTTAACTTCCAATTGCAATTGTGGATAATCGGCTTTGAAAGAAGTAAAGGCAACTGCAATTTCAGGACGTTTCATTAATTCGCCGATAAAATTTTGAGAAATACCACTGAATTTATCCAGTTTTCCTCCTGTTTTATCTTGCAGAACTAAATCTAAAGCCTCAACGTTACTAAATCCAGGAACAGTTGGGAAACTGAATACGAAGAAACTTCCGCCAGAAATAGCTCCCAGTTTGCCACGAACCTGATTCATGATTTCGTCAATATTTTTTACTTCGCCACGCTCTTCGTTTGGTTTAAGCAATACGAAAACTACTGCTGAAGATGGACTTGTAGAATTCGTCAATAAGTTGAAACCTGAAATCGCGGTTACGAATCTTGAAGCGTCTAAACCTCTTAAAGTGTTTTCAGCTTCCGTCATTACTTTTTGAGTTCCGTCTAATGATGTTCCAGATGGCGTATTTACAGCAATCGCGATAAATCCTTGATCTTCTGTCGGGATAAATCCTGCAGGAGTCGTTTTAACCATTACAACAGTTGCTACAACAATCAAAGCTAATCCGCCCATACTCAACCATTTTCTTCTGATTAAGAATTTAAGTCCGCCAACGTAACGATTTGTCAACGATTCAAAACTGCTGTTAAAAGCGGTAAAGAATTTCTCTTTAAATCCTTTTTTTACATAAGGTTCATTGTGATCATGTGCTCCGTGATTATCTTTTAAAAATAATGCCGCAAGCGCCGGACTCAATGTTAAGGCATTTACTGCCGAAATTACAATTGCAATTGCCATCGTAAAGGCAAACTGACGATAGAAAACTCCTGTTGAGCCTTCCATAAAACCAACCGGCAGGAATACAGCAGCCATTACCAGCGTAATCGAGATAATAGCACCCGTTATTTCGTGCATTGCTTCATGGGTTGCGATTTTTGGAGACAAACGTTTGTGCTCCATTTTCGCATGCACCGCTTCGACTACCACAATGGCATCATCGACCACAATACCAATCGCCAGAATTAATGCGAAAAGTGTTAAAAGGTTGATCGAAAATCCGAATAACTGCATGAAGAAGAACGTTCCTAAAATTGCTACAGGTACAGCAATAGCCGGGATTAATGTTGATCTAAAATCTTGCAAGAAGATAAATACCACAATAAATACAAGTATAAAAGCTTCTAGTAAAGTGTGCTCAACTTGTTCAATCGATTGGTCAAGCGATACTTTTGTACTATAGAAAATATTGTGTTTGATGCCTTTAGGAAAATCTTTAGAAGCTTTTTCCATCATTTTGTTAATGGCAATCTGAATATCATTTGAGTTAGATCCAGCTAACTGAATAACCCCAATTACAATTCCTTTTTTACCATTTAAACGCGTTAAACTGTTGTAAGAGTAAGCACCAAGTTCAACTCGTGCTACATCTTTTAAGCGAAGTACTGAGCCATCTGCATTAGATCGTATCGCGATATTTTCGTAATCTTCTGGTTTAGTTAATTTACCTTTGTATTTAATAACGTATTCAAAAACTTCTTTGCTTCGCTCTCCAAATTTACCCGGAGCCGCTTCCAAACTTTTGTCTTGAATCGCGCCCATAACTTCGCTTGGCGTCACTTTATAAGTTGACATTTGTGTTGGATTCAACCAAACACGCATCGAATAATCTTTTACACCACCAAAAATACTGGCAGAACCCACACCCGGAATACGTTTTAGTTCTGGAATAATATTGATTTGTGCATAGTTGGCAACAAACGTCTGATCGTATTTTGATTCATCATCAGTGTACATACCAATTGCCATGATGAAACTGTTTTGTTGTTTCGCCGTAACAATACCTTGTTGTACAACCTCGGCAGGAAGCTGGCTGGTTGCTTGAGCAACTCTGTTTTGTACGTTTACCGCAGCTTGGTCGGCATCAGTTCCTAGTTTAAAGAAAACAGTAATGGCCAAAGTACCGTCGTTACTCGCTGTAGAACTCATGTAAGTCATGTTTTCTACACCATTTATAGATTCTTCGATCGAAGGTGCCACAGAACGTAAAACCGTTTCTGCGTTAGCTCCAGGATATACCGCCGTTACCAAAACCGATGGAGGCGCAATATCAGGAAACTGTTGTAAAGGCAGTTTAGTTAAACCCAATACTCCTAGAATTACCAATAAAATGGAAATTACGGTTGCGAGTACAGGTCTTTGTATAAATATTTTGAACATTTTCTTTTTGAATTATTTTTGATTAGTTACTTGAGCAACTTTAGTTGATTTTTCTGGCTGAATCGCTTGTCCATCCTGAAGTTTGTCAATACCGCTTAACACGATTTGGTCACCCGTTTTTACACCTTCTTTAATTAAATAATTGGTACCGCTTTTACCTACAACTGTAATAGGCATTTTAGTCACTTTGTTGTCTTTACCTACAGTGAAAACAAATACTTTATCCTGCATTTCAACAGTAGCCGCTTGCGGAACTAAAATCGCATCGTCGTGGTTTAATCCTAAACGAATTCTTCCTGTGTTTCCAGAACGTAATGTTCCGTTTGCATTTGGGAAAGTTGCTCTAATCGTGATCGCTCCTGTAGTTTTGTCAAACTGTCCGTCAACCATATCGATTTTTCCGGTTTGAGGATAAGCGTTGTTATCAGCCAAAATCAAAGTAACTGGAGGAAGTTTTTTGATTTTATCACCAAGTGAACTTCCAGCATATTGTGCTTTAAAGTTGATGAAATCTGTTTCGCCTAAAGAGAAATAAGCAAATACTTCATGAACATCAGATAAAGTGGTTAACGCTTCAACATCAGAAGCAGAAACTAAACTTCCTTGTTTTTTAGGCAATCTTCCGATGTAGCCACTAACAGGGGCTGTTACATTCGTATATCCTAAATTAATTTTAGCAGAACCAACCATTGCTTTTGCTTGCTCAATATTTGCAGCAGCAATTTTTTGAGAAGCTTTAGCTGTTTTTAACTGATAATCAGAAACTACTTTGTTCTGAACTAATGGTGTCAATTTATCAACTTCTAAATTAGCGTTGATCAAAGCCGCTTCTGCAGCGTGAAGACTAGCCAAAGCATTGTTTAACTGCTCACGGAATGGACGTTCGTTTATTTTAAATAAAGTCTGTCCTTTACTTACGTAAGAACCTTCGTCAACATAAACTCTTTCTAGGTTTCCGCTTACTTGTGGGCGAATTTCAACGTCAACAGTTCCTTGTATTGCTGCTGGATATTCAGCGTCAGTAGTTGTATTTGCGCTCGTGATGGCCAACACAGGTAAAACCGGCGGAGGTGGAGCAGTAGGTGCCTGATTTTTATCAGCACAGCTGCTTAATACTAATGCCAGAATAAAACTGGTTATAATTACATTTTTCATTTTCATTGTGGTTTTAATTGGTTGAACATTTCTTTTAAAAAATTGTGGTATTCTGAAATTCTCGGGATTCATATTTAATAATATTAAATTTTCTAACGTTGTTAAGTGAGATTGCGCAAATTTCCTTGTTTTAAACTTTTTTCAATTCTTTTTAAATCGGTATTAAATTATTTATCACTGTTAAGTAAAAGAGTAAAAAAACTCGAAATTACTTAGATTAAATTTTCTAACAGTGTTAAGTTATCGTTATAAAAAAAAGGATTTTATATTATCCAATTAAATTATTTACCACTGTTAAGTAAAAATGAAAATTTTTTTATTGTATCGATTTAATGATACCGCCAATGGCGTCTTTCAAAATTTGATTGTTTATACTTTCTAATGCTCCGTTTCTGTTAATAATGTTGATCGCAATCAAACCATGAATAATAGAAAAGAAAGTAAAATACTTTTGTTTAATAATTTCCTGATCCGGATTACTGTCTTTCATGACTTCAGCAATAACTGCTGTAAACATCATATAAGGTGAATCTGAAAGCGAACATTGTTGCGAACAGCAATTCATCTGAACCCCAAACATTACCTGATACATTTCGGTATCTGTAAAGGCAAAATCCCAATAGGCCATCCACATGGCTTCTAATTGTTCTTCAGGTTTTTCAAATTTTGCTTTCGCTTTTTCTAATTCTTTTGCCAGTTTAATAAACCCTTGACCAGTCAATTCGGTCAATATAGCATCTTTATTAGAAAAGTATTCGTAAATAATTGGAGCAGTATATTCAATTCTGTCAGCAATTTTGCGCATACTCAAACCATTCCAGCCGTCTTCTTTCACGATGTCATAAGCAGCCCCAAGAATGTTACTTCTTGTCTCTTCTTTTTGTCTTAAAATTCGATCTTTACTAGCCATTTTGATTAAGTATTAAATTGTTTAACACTGTTAGGCAAATGTATGGCGGTTTTTCTAATTATGAAATATTTTTATCATAATATTTTCTTATTGTTCCATAGATGGATTAGGAAGCCTTGAATTTATTGAGGTTTTCGCTTTTAATGTTTTTTAGAAGCAGGACATTTTTCGTTTTTAAGAACGTTTTGTCCCGCTCTACATTATATTTTTTGTGGTCTCGTTTTTTAACGAGACCACAAAAAGATGCCATTTCGATCGGGGCTAGGAGAGAACATAATTTTTTTCATTAGAACTTTGTCAAAGTTTATCACAAAGTTTGTCATTTCGAGGAACGAGAAATCTTCACAAGTAGCTCGACAAAGATTATCGATTTAGATTACGGAGTTTCTTGCGAAGATTTCTCGTTCCTCGAAATGACAAGATTGTGAAAAATCGATAATAAATCGATGATTTATTGCTTATTTCATTCCTCGAACATTCATTTCTATCGTATAAACACTTTTACCAGCAGTAATAAATAATGTTTTTAATTTTTTTCCTCCAAAACAAACGTTAGCTGTCCAAGGTTCAGGAACGTCAATATGAGCTATTTTTTCTCCTTGCGGATTGAATATAGTAACTCCTTTTCCGCACAAATAAATATTTCCGGACGCGTCTATTGTCATTCCATCTGAACCTGATTCAGTAAACAGCGTTTTTTTGCCTAAAGAACCATTACTTTCGATTGTAAAAGAGTACGTTTTATTTGCTCCTATATCTGCTACGTATAAGGTTTTTCCATCCGAAGTACCAATAATGCCATTAGGTTTTACAAGATCATTCCCAACGTTGGTAATTTTAGATTTATCCGGAGATAAATAATAAACACATTCTTTCTCAATTTCTTTAGAGGTATGTTTCCAGTAATCTCTTTGGTAAAAAGGATCTGTAAAATAGATTCCGCCTTTTGGGTCAACCCAAAGATCATTGGGACCATTCAGCCTTTTTCCTTCAAAGTTGTTTAATACTACAGTATAATTTTTGTTTTGGTCTATTTTCCAAAGCTCATTTTTTTCATCGGCGCAAGCCAAAAGATTGCCTGCGTGATCAAAATACAAACCGTTAGCTCTTCCTGCATTTTCCATAAAAACAGAAAGTTCGCCATTAACTGACCATTTCATGATTCTATTATTGGGCTGATCCGTAAAATAAATATTTCCTTTCTTATCCGCCGCGGGGCCTTCCGTAAAACTGAATTGATCGGATAGTTTTGTGAGAACTGCGCCTTTTGCCATTATGGAAAGACTTTTTTCTTTTGTTGCCTGAGCAGCTATAAAATTTACAAAAGTTAAAGTAACAACAAATAAAAGGAGTGATTTTGTTTTAAGTTGGCGTTGATTCATTATAAAAAAAGTTGCTTTTGAAGTGGTTTTAAAAGTAGTTTTTATTTCTGATATTCTGCAAAGTTGGGTTAAGATTCTTTTGAGGAGCAGAAATTCTATTTTCAAAAGAACGTTCAGTCCCGCTATCCGCTATATTCCCGATTAACAAAAACTACGGCTAAAAAGCCTTGTTTTTCTAAATCGGGAGATACCGCTTCTATCGGGGCTAGGCGAGAAGCTATCTTTTTCATAATTATCCTAGCAATTTAAAATAAAGTTATTTAATATTTTAAATTTAATATGGGGCCTTTTTACGTGTAGAAAGTAATATTTTTACGAGACAAATTCAAAAAACACTTAATCAATAATTTAAGTATGTGGCGAGACACAGGGAATCAGTTCTGTTATACTTTAAATTTATGAATCAAATAAATAATATGGAAGCATTGTATATTGGCATTGACATAGGAACAACAGCCACAAAAGCCGTTTGTTTTGATAAACAGGGAAATGTGCTTCGACAAATTGCTAAGTCTTACGAAATGTACCATCCCAAGCCGGAATGGAGTGTTCAAAAACCGCACGAAATTTTGCAAACCGTAAAGGAATGTATTAACGAGATTACAAAAGGAATTGAGCCTCAGTTTATCAGTTTTAGTTCGGCAATGCAAAGTATTATTGCAATTGATGAAAATGGAAAACCACTAACAGATGCTATTTTATGGGCAGATAACAGAGCCGCAGGAATTGCTGAAAAAATTAAAAACTCAGATCAAGGAAAAGACTTTTATCAGAAAACCGGAATACCAATTCATCCTTTTTCTCCCTTGACAAAAATTGCATGGTTTAAAGAATTTGACTCTGAACTATTTTCCAAAACTTATAAATTCATCAGTATTAAAGAATATGTCTGGCATCATTTGACCAATGAATATTATACAGATACCTCCATGGCATCTGGAACCGGATTGTTAAATATTCATACTTTAGATTGGGACGAAGAAGTTCTGGATTTCTTGAACATAAAGCCAGACCAACTATCTAAAGTTTGCGAAGTCACACACCAATGCAAAGGAATTTCAGATGATTTTCTTTATATAATGGGCGGTGGCGACGGTGCATTAGCTAATCTTGGAACAGGCGCCATGAACAAAAACTGTATTGCTTTAACGATTGGCACAAGCGGAGCTGTTCGACTGCCCATTGACAAACCGTATCTTGACGATCAAATGCGTACGCAGTGTTATCATTTGATGGACAATCAATATCTTACTTTAGGTGCTGTCAATAACGGTGCGATAATTTTACAATGGCTGAAAGAAACTTTGCTAAAAACAACACAATCTTTAGAAGTTCTTATTGAAGAAGCTGCAGAAATTCCTGCAGGTTCTGATGGACTTCTTTTTGTACCTTATTTATTGGGAGAACGAGCGCCAATTTGGGATGCCTCGGCTCAAGGAACCCTTTTAGGAATGCAGATTACGCATACACAAGCGCATTTGGTACGAGCCACTTTAGAAGGAATTTTATTCGGATTGTTCCAAATCACAGAAATTTTAATTCCGAATCCCGAACATAGAAAAGAAACAAAAGTGATGGCCAGCGGCGGATTTGGCAAAAGCGAACTGTGGCTCCAAATGGTTGCTGATATTTTCCAGATGCAGGTTGAAACCTCGCAAACTATCGAAGGATCTTCGTGGGGAGCTGTTCTTATAGGTTTAAGATCACTAGGCGAGGAGATCACAGATGATAACAAAACCGGAAAAACCTATTTTCCTAATCCGGAAAATAAAAGTGCATATGAAGCTACGTTCAACAAGTTTAAAAAAGTATATCCTTTACTGAAGGATTTTTAAGAGCCAATATGAATTTGCATTACAAGCATTAAAACGTAGAAATTAATTATTGCTGTTATTAAACTGGACTGAAGTCCAGCTCTACAAAATAGCTCGAGCCTTTGGCTCTTTTTTTGACGGAATAAAATTCCGAAGGAATGATTTATATTGTAGGGCTGGACTTCAGTCCAGTTTAAACGAAAGGGATTTTTTCGTAACATTACATCAAAAAAAAATGAAACCAACAACTATCATAAAAACCACGCTAGCTGTTTTATTCTTCCAACAAACAGCCTTTTCTCAAGAAGTAAAAAAAGAAACAGCTTCAGCAGAAAACAAATACACAATTGAAAATTGTGTCAACCATTTCGACATAACCAAAGCGACAAAAACAAAAGTAGGTTATCAATATTGGTTTGCCGATAAAAACTTCACTCAGGAAAACACACTCAAAATGAGTATCGTCGAACCAGGGAAATCAACTCACGCACCACATCACCATCCCGAAGAAGAATTCTTCTACATTTTAGAAGGAACAGCCGAATTCTTCCTTGACGGAAAAACCGTTACAGCCGGCCCAAACACAAGTTTTTATTGTCCGCCAAATGCAGAACACGGAATCAGCAATGCAGGAAAAACCGATTTGAAATATTTGGTGATTAAGAAGGATTTGAAGTAAAATATCACGGCTATTAGGTAAACAATTAAAAAAGACTTTTTCAATCTTATAGATTTGACTCCAAAATAGATTTCTTTTGAAAATTAATTATCTTTAATATCAAAAAAACTACATGAACCAGAAAACCAAAACCACAGCATTTACAAATTTCCGTAACCAGATTTTGATATTTAGCTTGTTATTGACTCTTTTTGCTAGCCAAATCAGCAACAATCTTTATGCAGTTGAAAAAGATACTTTAAAAGGCCATTGGGACATTACAATTGATGTCGACGGAAAACCTGCGCCAGCTTGGCTCGAAATCAGGCGATCGGGTCCAAAAACGCTTGTTGGACAATTTATGTGCGTAGTGGGCAGTGCACGTCCAATATCTGAAATTCATGTTCAGGATCGAAAATTTAGCTTTTCAATACCAAAGCAATGGGAGAAAGGGAGCAACGATCTTCGTGTAGAAGGCGAAATTGAAGGTGAAAAAATATCCGGAACCTTACAAACTGTTGATGGAAAAACTCAAACCTGGACTGGTGTTCGTGTTCCAACACTTCGTCGTGCTGTTGCACCTGTTTGGGGCAAACCGATTCATCTTCTCAATGGCAATTCAATAAAAGATTGGCATACAGAAGGCACTAGTCAGTGGGTTGTTGAAAATGGTGTTTTACGCAGTCCAAAATCGGGTGTTAATTTGGTGACCAACGAAAAATTTAATGATTTTAAACTTCATATAGAGTTTCGTATTCCAAAACACAGTAATAGCGGCGTGTATCTTCGTGGTCGTTATGAAGTACAGGTAACAGACGGTAAGGGAATGGAACCTGCTCTGGATCAAATGGGAGCAATTTACGGACTGCTGATTCCCAATGAAATGGTTGCCAAAGAAGCCGGCGAATGGAATACGTACGATATTACCCTAATTGGTAGAATGGTAACGGTTGTTGCCAATGGTAAAACAGTAATCAACAATCAGAATATTCCTGGAATTACTGGCGGTGCTATAGACAGCAACGAAGCCGAGCCCGGACCAATATTCCTTCAGGGAGATCACGGTCCTGTGGAATATCGCAATATTATTATAACTCCGGCGAAAAATTAAAAGGTTAAAGAGGATTTAGGTAAAAGGCAGGAGGCTTTTATTTCGTTTTGAAATTTTAAGATGATTTATAAAAAAAAAACGCAAAGTCGGGAGACTTTGCGTAGCGGTTTTCAAAAACGACACATAAAATTATCATTTCAAAATCTGAACTTCTTCCGGAACCATAAACAAGAGTGTACAACCAGTTCTAGAAAATACAGAATGTGTACTTCCTGGAGGCATATACAAATAATCGCCTGCTTTTAGTTCGTCTTTACCGGAGCGAACTTCGCCTTCGAGAACGTAGATTTCTTCGCCGGCGGGATGCACGTGATTAGGATACGAAGCGCCGGGTTCAAATTTTAAAAGAAAAGTAGGAGGTCGGTTGGTGGTTTTATCGAAGCGTAAGACTTTAGCATAAATTCCGTCTGTTTTTATGCCTTCTTCTTGAAGCGGTTTCCACTCTAATTCATTGCTTTTTGTGATTTTAGTTTCCATATGAATTCAATTTTATTAATTAATTTTTTAAAAGGTATTCGTCCAAACTCCATTGGTATTTGTCGGTGGTTGATAAAAGAAAAGCGCCCATAGAAAATACAAATACAGAATAATCAAGAGGATCTTTAATTCCGAAGGAATACGTCATTGCCAGCGCAAACAAAAAAGTTAGCATTGAAGCGCCTATAGCCGTTTTTCTGGTTTGATAGCCAATCAATAATAAAACAGCAAATAGTGATTCCAGAAAAGTGCTGACAATTGCAATTGTCGGAATTAAACTTTTAGGTAAAAAAGAATTGACTTGTTCAGTGTAAGCCAGAAAATTTTCCCATCCAGAAGATTGTCTTCCCAACAATCCCAACCGACTCAAAACGGCGGATAAAAATCCAAGTGCCATTGCAATTCGTAAAAGCAAAATGGCATAATCCTGATATCTTTTCATAACTATCTTATTAGTAATTAATCAGATACAAAGATCAGGCAGTGGTGCTTTTTAAAGAATAGAGAATCTTGGAAAAAGCATGTAATTAGTGTTTTGTGTATAATTTGGTTGTAATAAAAACAAAGTTAATTTTTGTCGTACTTTATTTTTTAATCTCGCAAAGACGCAGAGTCGCAAAGTTTTAATAATAAAGTTTTAAAAAAAACTTTGCGACTCTGCGACTTTGCGAGCAATTTTCGCAACGAAAGAAAAAACACTTATAATTGAACAAGTTTCTCTTTATAAGATTTTGGAGAAATGTTAGTATGCTTTTTGAAGAAGTTCGAAAAATAAAAAGGATCATTAAAACCCAAAGCATAAGCCGTTTCCTTAACCGATAATTTCTCGTAAGTAAACAAACGTTTTGCCTCAGAAATAATCAATCCGTAGATGATGTTTTGAGCAGTTTTATTGCAATGCAGTTTGGAGAGTTCATTCAGTTTGGCTTCCGTAGTTCCAATTAAATTGGCAATTTCTGTAACCGAAAGATTTTTATCGAAATTGCCTCGAATCGCTTCCAGAAAATGAAGAAACAAAGCATCAGGTTTATAGATTTCTTCTCCGAGTTTTATTTTTGAACGATTGATTTCAATTAAAATCAATTGGATTCTAGAATGAATAGAGATGAGGTATTGATAAGGCTTTTCAATAATTTCTTGCTGAATAAGTTGTAGCGAATCAACAACCAGTTTTTCGTCATCAACTTGAATTACTTCATTCATTGCAAAATGACAGAACAAACTATTGTGAAAAATCAGTTCGATGTCGTTATCATTTTTGCAGAAAAAATCATAAGTAAATTCAAGAACAAATCCGGTTGCATTGTTGCTGTTTTTGATATAATGAATTTGACCAGAAGTGATGGTAATGACTGAATTTTTGGTAATCGTATATTCATTTTCATCAACAGAAAGCGTCATTTCACCCGATGTACAGAATAGGAGCACATATTTTAATACACGTCTCGGGTTTTGTAAATCTTCTGCTTGATCAAATGTTTTTATATCAATCATTTGCGATTCCATTTTCTCAAAAATAGTACTTTTTTATTTCAGATTTGAATTATTTATTGCATTGTATTGTATTGCTGGCGCGAGCGTCTCGCTCGTGCCTTTTAGACTTATGTGGAATGCGTGCACGAGCGAGACGCTCGCGAAATCTCCACAATTAGCTCGACAAAGATTGACGAATCAAAAGCATTTAGGGAAAATTCAGGAGACTTTTATTACGTTTGATTTTTTGAGAACTGATAAAAAAAACGCAAAGTAGGGAGACTTTGCGGAGCTGGGGCTGGGTTTTCATTAAATTGCCAGCAATTTATTTTTTTTGATAAAAATTGTAAATTATTTATTTAAATATAGTTCTACTAATATTTATTTTAGTACTGTTAACTATCAATGTTTTTTGTAGGATCAACTTTTTCAATTATTCTTTCCAAAACTGATTTTTGAATATTTTCAGGATCTTTATTTGTATATCCTGTTGGTTGATGAGAAAAAATTGCATTGGCAGCATTTGTCAGAACTTCATCTTTCGCATTTTCTGAATATAGTCTTTCAAGAAGACGAATCGAGGCATCTAAAGAATTGCCTTTGTGTTTATTGATTGTGTAATTATGCATAGAAGCGTTATAGTTTTTTACACAGAAGTTTAGTAAATAAATTAAAAAGGATATGATAAACAGCCTAAAAAAAATTGCCTTAAATATTTCAAGATACAAAATTGTTCGATTGCAATCTTCACAGATGATGTTGTAATTAATCTCAGTAATCTTATTAAAACAACTCAGTTCAAAACAGAAATTTTTGAATAAGCATATAACGACTATAATTAATATACTTGCACATCCACAAATTCCAGCAATCCATAATTTTGAGTTTTTTAAAAATGTTTCGGCTTGACTACTAAAAATTATAACTTGTTCCTTTATTTCTGCTTTTTGGAAAGTTGTTGTATATCTTGTCTCGAAATCTTCAATTTCGTTAGTAAGTCTATTTCTTAAATGCTTAATTTCTTCAGCATCACTTAAAGTTTCATCTTTTATTTTTCCCAACTGATCTTCGAAATCAATTGTTATTGTTGATTTTTCTAGTTCATGAATTAAACCTATAATCTTGGACAAAAGACCTACAGCTCTTTCTTTAAGATTTGACAGAGTAGAAAGGTAGGTAGGTCTTTGTGCTAGGAATTTTCCATTATCATATCTCGATATTTGGTCAAAATTTGAATTTATTTCTGTTATAATTTGAATCAAATCTTGTATTGATATTTCGTCAATTTCAATAATATATGGGGTAATACGGTCAACTATTTTTGAGATTGTATTTACAACTTCCTCAGCGTAATTAAAAGCTTCAGAACCGAGATTTTTTCGAACAACTTTTTCTAAGTTGTAGTTACGAATTTTATGAGATACGTTATTCAGATTATTTACGCTACTTAATGATGCCATAAATGATTTTTTATAAATTATTGGAAGTATATCTTTTTGAACCAATAATACCGATATCATCGTTATAAATACTTTATCGGCAAACTGTAATTGGATTTCATTTTTCTTGATATATAAAATCACTTTCACCAAAAGTATCAAATTACCAATATAAATAACCCCGTACTTATACCTGATTATTCTTTATGAAAACCTGAGCCTAGCCCCGATGGGAGGGAAAATCCTTTTGTGTCTCGTTCCAAAAAAACGAGATACAAAAGATTGGAAGGAAGAGCGGGAAACAGCTCCTAAAAAATATGAAAGCTAAATTGCCAAGCTTTATAGAGCTACTTGCGTGTCCTTCGACTTCGCTCAGGATGACAAAAAAATGAGAATAAAAACTTTGCGACTTAGCGTCTTAGTGGCAAAAACAAAAAAAAGAAGCGGCACTAAAAAATAGCACCGCTCCCTTTTCAAAATAAATTTAATTTTGCATTTTAAAACCAAATCAAATTTTAAAATGCCGCATTTAATAAATGCGTACAGTTTTTGGGTAATCTACTAAAAAGAAGACTAAACGCAGGTTATTCGTTTATTGTATCGCCTTCCTTAGTTTCTTCGCTGGCAATTTTTACCAGTTTATCGTTTGGAGTCAAATCACCGAAAATTTCAATTTTATCGTCAATTTCTCTTCCTTTTTTTACATCAACTCTTGTTGCTTTGTGGTTCACCACTTTAATTACAAAAATACCTTCCGCAGCATTTACCACAGCCGATTTCGGAACTACAAAAGTGCTGTCTTTCGCGTTAAGGGGCAATAAAACTTCGGCAACCATTCCAGGTAATAAATTTCCTTTAGTGTTGTGAACGTCCATTTCAACACGCTCAGAACGAAGTTTTAAATCCAATGCACCAGACATTCTGGTAATAGTCGCTTTAAAAGTTTCGGGCAATGATTTTACGTTGAAACTCATTTCGTCGCCATTGTGTAAATATCCTGTGTATAATTCTGGAACAGAAACCGCTAAACGCAATTTTGTCTGCTCTTGAATCGTTAATAAAGGTAAATCAGAACCTTTTCCGGCTGGACCAACAAATGTTCCTAAATTCACATTTCTAGCCGCTACAACGCCGTCAAAAGGAGCACGGATTTCAAGATAACCTCTCATAATCGCAACTTCTTTATGCGCTGCAACTGCCGCTTGATATTGTGCGTAATCAGAATTCTTTTTTCCGCTTGCCATTTCTAAATCATTTTTAGAAATAGTTCCTTCCACTTTGCTCGTTTCATACAAACGGTTGTACGTGCTTTTGCTGGTTGCGTAAATAGCTTCCATCGATTTTAATCTCGATTCTGCAGCAGCCAATTGCGAACTGATTTCAGGCGCTTCCAAAACAATTAAAAGCTGTCCTTTTTTCACTTTAGAACCAATATCAACTTTTAACGTTTTTACGAAACTGCTCACTTTTGCATATAAATCGACTTGCTGGAAACCTGTTAATTCGGCTGGTAAACGCAATTCGGTAGTCAGTTTTTCTTTGGCTAAAAGAAAAGTTTCTGTTTTAGGTTCGATTTCTGCCGTAGCAACTTCTTCTTTTTTAGAATTACAGCTGTTCAGGAAAAATAATGCTGTAAAAAACAGCGCGGTATATTTTATAATTTTAGTGTTCATTTTTTGGTTTTAAAGATGAGATATAATGGATGCTTTCTTCGTCTTCAGGATCTAAAGAAACAGATTGCGTTGTTGTTTTTTCTTGTGCCCAAGCAAATATTTGTGGCAGAATTAATAGTACGGCAAAAGTAGAAAATAATAGTCCGCCAATAACTGCTCTTCCTAACGGAGAAACCTGATCGCCCCCTTCGCCGTGACCAATCGCCATTGGCAACATTCCGGCAATCATCGCAACAGAGGTCATGATAATTGGACGAAGACGCAGCGCTGCAGCTTCACGCGCCGATTCTAATGCATTTCCGTTTCGTTTTCGTAATTGTTCAGCATTGGTGACTAATAAAACGGCATTCGCAATCGAAACCCCAACCGACATGATGATTCCCATGTACGACTGTAAATTTAATGTTGAGCCCGTTAATAAAAGCATTAATAAGGCTCCTAAAACTACCGCCGGAACGGTTGTTAAAATTACTAGCGAAACTTTGAACGACTGGAAATTAGCGGCTAACATTAAGAAGATTACAAAAATGGCAACCAATAACCCAACTTGCAAACTGCTTAATGTTTCCTCCAATACTTTACTTAAACCAATTGGTGTAATGAATAACCCCCTAGGTAATTCACCCAATGAATTGATTGTTGCAGCAACATCTTTCGACGCGGTCCCCAAATCGGTTTGATTGATGTTTGCTGTAACAGTAATGTATGGCATTGCCCCTAAATTGTCGTTTTCACCGCTTACAAAGCCGGGTGTAATTTTTGCTACGTCACTTAAAACAGGACGAAGCGAGTTTTTCAATACCGGAATTTCTCCAATATCTGTTTTGCTTTTCATTTGATTCAGTGGTACTTGAACCTGAACATTGTATGATAATCCCGCTCTTTCATCAACCCAAGTATTTTTCTCTGTATATCTTGAAGATGAGGTTGAAGCTACAAGTGAACGCGAAATATCATTCATGTCAACGCCTAATTCGGCGGCACGAGTTCTGTCAATATCAATATTCATTGCTGGATAATGAATTGGCTGACCAATTTGAACGTCTCTGAAATACGAAATCGCTTTTAGTTTTTCAACAATTTGATTCGCATACAATTCATTTCGTTTTTTGTCTTTTCCTGCAATTCGAACTTCGATTGGAGTAGGAGAACCTTGGCTTAAAACTTTATCGGTCAACTCTATTGGTTCAAAAGAAACTTTTGTATTTGGAAGCAGTTTTTTAAGTCGGTTTCTAAACTCGTCTTTAAACTCGTCCATATCCGCATGATAATCTTTTAAACTCACCTGAAATACCGCTTCATGCGAACCTGCCATGAACAAATAAATCGGGTTGATTGAGAATAATGACGGGTGCTGACCCACATATACAGAGGTAATTCCGATGTGTTCATTGCCAACCATTTTCTTCAATTCTTTTAAAACGATAACGGCTTGCTCTTCTGTTCTTTCTAAACGCGTTCCGTCAGGAGCACGAAGTCGTAATTGAAACTGACTTGAATTTACTTTTGGGAAAACATCTTTTCCAATAAAAGTAATTAAGACGATTGCGAGAACGGTTGCAGAAACCAAATACGTAATACTTGTGATTTTTTTGTGAACAAACAATCGATCTAAAGTTCTCATGAAACGAATTTTGAATCGCTCAAACGGACTTATTTTTCCGTTTTGATTGGTATCTAATCGTTCAACATAGCCTTTTTTCTGAGTAATTAAATCTTTTTCAGATTCTGGTGTTAATCCACAGTCTCTAAATTCAGCTTCATCATCTGTAATTTCTGGACCATGCTCGTGTTTTGCATGTCCTTTCATTAACCAGTTTGCCATTACAGGAACAAAAGTCTGAGACAATAAAAAGGAAATTACCATTGAAAAACCAATTGCTAATGCCAAAGGCAAAAACAACGCTCCCGGAATACCAACCATTGTAAATGCAGGCGCAAATACGGCCAAAATACAAAGCAAGATCAATAATTTAGGCAACGCAATTTCCTGACAGGCGTCCCAAATGGCGAGCGCTTTTGGTTTTCCCATGTCGAGATGCTGGTGAATATTTTCGATTGTTACGGTACTTTCATCCACCAAAATTCCAATTGCCAAAGCCAATCCTGATAATGACATCAAGTTGATTGTTTGTCCGAATAATTTCAGGAATAAAACTCCAGAAATAATCGAAATAGGAATCGTCATAATTACGATTAAAGCGGCACGACGGTCACCAAGGAATAATAAAACCATTAATCCAGTTAAAACCGCTCCAATAATTCCTTCAGTAATTAAACTTTTAACCGAGTTGATTACATAAACGGATTGGTCAAATTCATATGATAATTTTACATCTTCAGGAAGTGTACTTTGAATTTTAGGCAATTCCGCTTTTAATTTCTGAACCACATCCCAAGTCGAAGCATCTCCGGCTTTTGCAATACTGATATAAACCGAACGTTTTCCGTTAACCAAAGCATAACCTTGTGTAATATCGGCACCATCTTTTACGGTTGCCACATCGCCTAATTTCAAGTTTTGAACACTTCCTTTAAATAACGGAATATTTTCAAAATCCTTAACTTCTTTAATCGTATTATTTGTTGGCGTGATATAGTTTTTATCGCCCATTCTCACGTTTCCAGAAGGTGCAGTTTGATTGTTGATTCGGATTGCCTCAACAATTTGATCTGGCGTCATATTGTGCGAACGCAATAAATCTGGATCTACGTTAACCTCAATTGTTCTTGGGCTTCCGCCAAAAGGTGCCGGCGATAATAAACCGGGAATTGAAGTAAACGAAGCACGAACATAAACGTTGGCTAGATCCTGTAATTCATTATTTGATCTGATTTTACTGCTCAAAACCAATTGTCCAATTGGAAGAGAAGAAGCATCAAAACGAATGATAAACGGAGGCTGTGTTCCCGGAGGAAAAGCCGCCTGAATCCTGTTCGAAAGTGAACTTAATTCGGCCGCTGCCTGCGCCATATTTGTGTTTTCATAATAGGTTAATTTCATGATCATTAACCCTTGAATATTTTTGGTTTCCACTGATTTTACACCATTGGCAAAAGGCAGAATATTAACATAAGTCTTAGCAAAATAAGCTTCCATTTGGTCTGGCGTGTAACCTCCAAAAGGATGCGCAATATAGATAACCGGCAAATTCATTTTTGGCAGAATATCTACCTTGATGTCTTTGATGGCACCAATTCCGAAGAAAAATAGACCCGCAACCAATACTAATATGGAGATGGGTTTGCGGAGTGCAAAACGTATTAAATTCATTAGGCTCTATAATTAAAATTCATTTATAAATAAGTCAAAATTGCCCGTTGCAGCAACTTTCAGCAAAAACGACTGCCACACATTATTGTTGACAATATCTCGGTCGATTTCGGCACGGTTTAACGTAAACATGGTTTGGGTTAAATCGGTCAAATCAGTCAGTCCGTTTTTGTATAAAGTTGATTTTTGGATGTAAGCGCGCTGTGCAGCATTGACTTGAATTGGCGCTTCGGCATAATTTTCCAAAGTGATTTTTATTTTATCTTCGGCGAAAGTCAGCTGTGATTGCAATTCTCTACTCGCTTGATTGTACTCTTCCTGCAAACCTTGCGAAACAAATTTTTGAGAAGTTACTTGTTTGTTTGCTCTAAAAGGCGTTGTTAAATTCCAAGTAATTCCAACTCCAACCAAATAATTTGAGCGATCTGGATTTACACCATCCCAGTAATTTCTGCTAAAGTTCGATTGATCAACCGCATAACCTGTTTCAAAACCCGAAGCTCTGGTTTGTAAAACTCCAAAGGCACTCATAGTTGGGTAATAAAAACGTTTGTATAATTTAACTTGTTGGTTGCTGTAATCAATCTTCGTTTTATAATATTGCAATAAAGGATGCAGACTGTCAGTCGAAGCGGTTGATCTTAAAACCTCTTTTGGAATTTGATTGACAAACAAAGTATCTGCAATAAAATCCTGAGGTGCAACGCCCATTAAATCAACTAATTTATTGTTTTGTTCTTTGACAAAATTTCGGGCAAGATTTAGTGCGATTTTTGCTTTCGAAACTTCAGCAGTTGCCAAGGTCGAATCTACTCCAGCTAATAATCCGTTTTTAACTCGGGCAACAGCTGTCTTTTTGAAAACTTCTGCACGGCTTAAATTCTTTTGCTGAGAAATCAGTAACCTTTGGCTTGCCAATAAATTCAAATAAGCTGCCGAAATTTTAATTTCCTGTTGAAATTTTTCCTGCTGTAAATCTTTTTCTTTTGCCTGAACATCAACTTTTGATAAATTGATTTTTTCCTGAGTTTTTCCAAAAGTAAAAAAGTCCCAGTTCATGTTCACTAAATACAAAGCACCAAAAGCAGAATTCCAGTTTTGGTTTGGTAGCGCTGGTCCAGAAGAAGCAGTTCCTAAACCATTAAATCCATATAATGCACCGTTTTGTCCATTAATAGTTCCGTAATCCTGTTGTGCTGATAAATTAAGATTAGGAAGATAATCACGTCGAGATTGTTTTAATGTCTCTTTTGAGGCACTGGCGTAATTGTTTTTTGCTTTGATCGAACCATAGTTTTCGAGACCTGTTTTTATTGCTTCTTTTAAAGACAAGGTTTGTGAATAACCATTTGAGGCTAAAATCAAGAAAAATAATAAAGTAATTTTTTTGAAATACATAAAACTCAAAGTGTGAAATTAAAGCGCAAATTTATTTCTCTTGTGCTGATAAATGTCAGGTTTAGTGATGTACTGCACTAATAAATGACCAATTGAATTTGTCATTTTTTGGAAAAAATAATTAAATATTTGTCCGTACTTTGTAACCTATTTTAAGTTTAAAAAATGAATAAAAAGTTTGATAATATATTGGATAACAAGTGGTGGCAGGAAATTGCTGTTGTCCTTTTTTCATTTACAATTTATACGTTAAAAAATGACTGGATGCTTTTCAGCTCTGTCACTTCCATATTAATGGGGATTTTTTTCTATTGCATTTTGTACATGCATGCGCAGTTTAATCGCTTTTTTCTTCTTCCCATATTATTCAAGACCCAGCGCCCGGTAACGTATATTTTTCTGACGCTTTTTGGTGTTTTTGTGTTTTCGGTCATCTTGTATGAAATTACAATGCTCGATATGTTCAGCAATTGTAGATTGTATCAAAACTCGCATCAACGCAGTTATATTTACCAATTGGCCAGTGTTTTAGGAACTTTGGTTTGTATTTTAAGTCCAATTATTGTTTTTAAATTTTACAGAATTCACAGAAAACATACTGACGAAACTTTGCTGTTTAACCAAATGCAATTGAATTCATTAAAAGGGCAATTGAATCCACATTTTTTATTTAATACTTTTAATACGCTTTACGGAATCAGTTTAGAATTTCCAGACCGAACTCCAGATTTGATAATGAAAGTTTCGCAATTAATGCGTTATCAACTCGAGAGCAATAACAAACAATGCGTAACTTTAGAAGATGAATTGGAGTTTATAAACAGTTATGTACAGCTTGAAAAAGAGCGTGTTGGCTATCGTTGTGATATTACATACGATTGTAAAATTGACAACGAAAATGCCTATAAAGTTTCGCCAATGCTTTTAATTGCTTTTATTGAAAATGCCTTTAAACATGGAACTTGTGCGATCGAAAAATGTTTTGTTAGAATTTTTATTACGGTCGAAAACGGTTTATTGCATTTGCACGTTGTAAATTCAATTCCGACGAAAAAAACAGATGTGGTTTCGACTAAAATTGGTTTAAAAAACACTATCGAAAGACTGAATTTAATTTATGGAAAAGACTATAAATTAGATATTCAAGACGACAAAAAAACGTATATAATTGATTTGAAACTGCAGCTGAAAAAGTTTTTATAATGAAAGAGCCAAAAAAATGTATAATTGTTGATGATGAGCCGGCGGCACATTATGTTTTGGCGAATTATATCAAGCAAAATCCGCAATTAGAATTGGTTTTCCAAGGTTATAACGGAATTGAAGCGATGGATTATCTACGTGAAAATCATGTCGATTTAATGTTTTTGGATATTAATATGCCTGAAATTTCAGGAATGGAATTACTAAAGATTATTCCGAATCATCCAAAAACAATTTTAACGACAGCTTACTCTGAATTTGCGCTTGAAAGTTACGATTACGGCGTAATTGATTATTTATTGAAACCTATTTATTTCCCAAGATTCTTAAAAGCGGTTGATCGTTTTTTTTCAACAGAAACTATAAAAATCAAGGAAGAAGAAGCTGTTGTAAATTCAGTAAGTGTAAAGGTCGACGGTTATTTTATTGATATCGAATTAGATCAGCTTTTGTATGCACAGAGTTTTGGAAACTATGTAAAACTGCATACGCTAAAACGAACTTATTTAGCCTCAATAACCACGACAGAATTAGAGAAATGTCTTCCAGAAAAAAACTTTATGCGCATTCACAAATCGTATATCGTAGCTTTAGATAAAATTGAAGAAACAGAAAAAGATTTCGTGATCATTAAACACGAAAAACTGCCAATTGGAATTACATATAAAAGAGAACTTTCTGATCGATTAAAAAAATAAGAAATTGTTGATAATATTTTAATGCGTCTTCATTTGTACTTCATTTAAAAGTAGTAATTTTAATACGATTAATTCGTAAATGGGTAGTTATGAAAAAGCTTTTACTTATTATTTTGTTTTCATGCAATGGTTTTTTAATTGCTCAGGAAGGCACAAATGTGAAAAAAGTAATAACACCTCCAGAAAAGGTGAAATTTACTTTTGAGAGAGAATATCCAGGAAAAGCAGCAGTTTGGTCTGAAGAATATGTTGGTGATGATGATGATGAAGTTCGTTATGAAGCGAAATTCAACAAAGATAAAAACACAAAAGCGGTAGCGATTTACAATAATTCAGGAGTTTTGAAAGCGTTCCAACTTCAAATTCCTTTAAGTAAACTGCCTTTAGATGCGCAGGTTTATTTAAGAAAGAATTATTCGCCAAAAGCTATCAAAGAAATAGCGGTTGTTGTTGATGATAAAAAGAAAACAACTTATGAAGTTGGAGTCACAAAAGACGCTAAATTTTATGATGTCGTTTTCGATAAAGATGGTGATTTTAATGTCATCATCGAGAAAAATTAAAATATATTTGCTTACTAATTCAATATATTGAAAAGCAAACCCGGCAGTTTTAGGACTGTCGGGTTTTGTTTTTATAATGTAACTCTGGTTGTTATGAAATCGCTAGTTTTTCTTTCCAGATTGAAAGGTTTACGCCTTTAAAAATAAGATAAAGTGTAAGACCAAATTCGGCAATAATACACGGAAATAATAATGCAAAACTAGAAAGTTCCGGTGCAAGAATTGAAGCAAAACTATTTGCTAAATAGCAGAAACCAGCGATTGTCATTAAAACGCCCAAAACTTTTGGAAAATAACCTGATTTATAAATTAAATAACCTTCAATTAAACAAACAAATCCAAAGAAGATCAAACCAACTCCAAACCCGTATCCATGAAGTTTTATCGAAAGATATGCGAGCGTATGCAATTGATCTGGACTGAATGATTTTAGGTACTCGCCATTTCCTAAGAAGAATAAAGCAGCAAGTAAATTCAATTTATTCGCTACCAAAACAGCAGTTTGTATCAAATTAAAAGATAAATTGAGAAGTGCCAGTTTTCGACTTACTGGTTTAAAAAGATAATAAAGGATAATCATAACAGGCAAGTCGCAAATTTGCATAATCAAATCGGCGCTGATGCCTAATCTCCATAAAAAATCAGCATGGATAATATTGTTTGCTGTTGCTTCAGCATCTCCAGAAACGAATAATTTATTTCTGACAAAAGCTTCCGCAAATAATCCAGTTAAGATAATTACGAGATATAATAATCCTGCTATTCTGGCATAAAATTGAGGATTAGTTTCAAAATTTTTTGGTTTCATATTTTGGTTGGTTTATCATAAGACGTTTGTCTAGTCAAATTGTTACTGGACCAAAATATTTAGTTTAATGTTTTAATTTTTAATAAGAAACCCGACAGGTTTCAAAAACCTGTCGGGTTTAATTTATAAGAAGTAGCAATTAACCATTAACAATTAATAATTAACCATTAATTAAAGCATCATTCCGCCAGAAACCTCAATTCGCTGTGCATTTACCCAGCGCGCATCTTCAGTACATAAAAAAGCAACAACACCGCCAATATCATCCGGCAAACCAACTCTCCCTAAAGCTGTCACAGAAGCAATCTGTTGATTCATTTGCTCATTATCACGAACAACGCCACCACCAAAATCAGTTTCAATAGCACCCGGCGCCACAACATTTGCTCTAATTTTTCTCGCTCCTAATTCCTTAGCCTGATATTTGGTTAAAGTTTCAATCGCGCCTTTCATCGATGCATATGCTGAATATCCAGGAAATGAGAATCTTGCTAAACCTGTTGAAATATTTACAATTCCACCACCGTCATTCATAACGTTCAATGCTTTTTGCGTCAAGAAAAACGGACCTTTAAATTGAATATTTGTTAATTGATCAAATTCCGCTTCAGTTGTTCCAATGAATGAATTGTGAATTCCAATTCCGGCATTGTTCACTAAAAAGTCAAATTTATCTGTTTTGAAAGTATTTTTTAAAACTGATTTTACTTCTTCAAAAAAAGAATCAAAAGTACTTGGTTCAGCAACGTTTAATTGAAGCGAAGCGGCTCTTTGTCCTAAACTTTCGATTTCTTTTACTACTAAATCAGCTTCTTCTTTTTTACTGTTGTACGTTATGATTACGTCGATTCCTTTTTTAGCAATTGCAATTGCCATATTTTTCCCTAAACCTCTGCTACCGCCTGTAACTAGAGCTATTTTTGTATTTATTGCCATGTTTTTAATTGTGAATTGTTAATGGTGAATTGTTAATTGTTAATTGTTAATTGTTAATTGGTAATTGTTAATTGTTAATTGTTAATTGTTAATTGTTAATTGTGAATGGTAAAATGTGAAATGTTTGTCTTTTTCAATTAACAATTCACAATTTATAATTTACCATTAATTATGCATTGCATTAAAATGATTTCTCAAATCTTCAGCGCTTGCATTTAATCTTGTTTCGCTGGTTCCGAAAGTAAGTTCTTGTTTTCCATCTTTTAATTGCTCAAAAATAGATTCGATAAAACTGCTTACGCTCGGATGTGCGTCGTGCAAACCAACACCACCTAAATCGGTATTTAATGCTGGCGGAATAATTTCGATCACTTCAATATTTTTTGCTTTTAATAAATGACGAAGTGAAAGCGTAAACGAACGGAAAAATGCCTTTGTAGCCGAATAAACTGGAACTTTTGCAAAAGGCGAAAATGCCAGTCCAGAAGTTACATTCATTACTGTTGTCAATGATTTTAATTGAATAAATAAAGAAGTTAAATGTAGTGGAGCTTCAATATTAGTACTAAGTTCCGATTTCATACTTTCGTAGAAATCAGCATCAGTTACAGAAACCCATTTTTGAATTCCAGCATTATTTATTAGTACATTTAAATCAGGGTGATTTTCTGAAATCCATTCATAAAGAGCGATGCGTTCTTTTTCATATGATAAGTCACAAACTTTTGTGATTACAGATGGAAATTTTGCTTTTACTTCGTTTAAAACAGATTCTCTTCTTCCGCAAATAATTACGGTATTATTCTCCTGAATAAATCGTTCGGCAAGTCCAAGTCCGATACCGCTTGCACCGCCTGTTATTAGTATTTTGTTGTTTGATAAATTCATCTTTTTTATCTTTTAAATTGATAAGACAAAGGTAGGAGTCAAGTAGATGTGGGGAATTGTAAATTTCAAACCGATGTTTGCAAAATTCAAATCAGATTATGAAATTCTAAAATTTAAATTCTCATTTTATGTCATCCTGAGCGAAGTCGAAGGACGCGCATTGTAGAACTTACTGTATGGATTTAGCATGATATCCTTCGACTTCGCTCAGGAGGACAAAATTTGTGGTAACTATTGTAAATAATCTAAAATCTACAATTAAGCTCTAAAAGCAATCGGCGTAAAAGAAGTCTGTTTTTTAAAGAAATTTGAGAAATGTGCTAATTCTTCAAAACCCAGAGAAAATGCGATCTCAGAAATATTCCAATCCGTTTGCTTCAAAAGGATTTTGGCTTCGTTTGTTAATCGGTTG
The DNA here is from genome assembly GCF_030929605.1 of Flavobacterium sp. LHD-80. Classification (GTDB taxonomy): domain Bacteria; phylum Bacteroidota; class Bacteroidia; order Flavobacteriales; family Flavobacteriaceae; genus Flavobacterium. The sequence continues at coordinate 32,851 of NZ_JAVFVS010000010.1, read as the reverse complement.
CTAATTAATTCTGTGGTAGTTTTTCCGGTGTTTTCCTTTAAAACTTTATTTAAATGATTGACATGAACAGATAATCTTGAGGCAAAATCTTTTGCTGTTCTCAATTCTAAACGCTGATTTGGGGATTCAATTGGAAATTGCCTTTCTAATAATTCAGCAAATAAAGAAGAAACTCTCGCTGCCGAATTATGTTTTGAATAAAGTGCTGTTATTGGCTGTAATTTTTGTCCAAAGTGAATCAACTCGGCAACATAATTCCGAATTAAATCATATTTATAAATGTAATCTGAGTTGATTTCTTTTTGTATCTTTTTGAAAATCAAAGCAACTTCTTCAACTTCTTCATCTGATAATTGAAATATTGGATAACCATCAGAAGCAAAAATTGGAAGTTCGTCCAGATCAATTCCGCTTTTGCTTTTTGATAAAAATTCGCTGGTGAAAACACAAAATTGTCCGCCTTGATTAGTGTCTTGCGGTAAATAATTGTACGGAATTTTTGGTGTTGCAAATAACAATCCCTGTTTTTCAATTTCGATTATTTTGTTGGCATATTCTGCTTTGTTATGACCTCTTATCAAACTTATTTTATAATAAGCCCTTCTGTCATAAGGCATAACCGATTTTCCTTGAAGTCTTTCTAATAGTTCCTTGATGTCAAAAACATTAAAATGTCCAATTTCTTTTTGAATGTCATTTGGCAATAATGAATTTGGATCAACTGTTGAACCTTCGGTAATATCTTGATAAAATGAATCTAGAGATTTCATATTTGTGAATTGTAAAATTCAAATATACGAAAAAATAAGCTTTGTGAGTTTAACCGCAAAGAACGCAAGGTTTTTTGATTTAGACAGTCTATAGAAAACGCAAAGTTCGCAAAGCTTTGTGTAAAATCTTTGCGAACCTTGCGTATATCTTTGCGCTCTTTGCGGTTAAAATAAACTTCCTTGAACAAATTCAGGTTCAGGATTACTTCCAAAAGAGAAAGCATCAATTACAAAAAACTGTTTTACTATAGGATCAAATTCTCTTAAAACAATTTCATTGCATTCAAATTGAAGATCGATTGTAGTAAAAAGTTCAGAAGCAATTTTAAGGTTTTCAGGCGTTAATCTTCTTCCTATTGACATATGCGGCTCGTCGCTTTTTTTAAGTTTTAGAGACTTTAAAGTTTCATGAGTCTTTTTCATTATTGGAACAAAATTGTTTTTTGAATCTTCGGTTACACCAATGAAAAAAGCGCCAGCATTCGGAAAAGAATCAAAATGATCTAAGTATGCTTGAAAAGGCGTAAAAGTATCTGAAATTTTTGCAAGTTTTTGTTTGAATGAATCAAGCTGTGATTCATCAATTGTAAATTCACAAATTGTGATATGTGCTTCAGAATTACAGCTGTTGTACCATTTAATTTTGCTTCTTAAAAAGTCTTTCAATTTTTTAACAGGCTCAACTAATGTCTTAGAATAAAATACAACCGAATATGTTTTCTCCATTTTTGTGGCTTTGAATTACACAAATTTAAAATTTAAATTGTGCTGTCAACGCGGCATAAAAATAATCTTTTCCTGAACCCACTTCTTTTAAAAAGGAACCTGCATTGAACCAGCCGGTTTCTAGTGTAAACGCTAAATAATTATTCATGTCGTAGTTTACATTCGAAATTAACTGCGAACCTATAAAACGCTCAGTGGTGTCTTTTCCAGAATATAAAAGCTGCATATTTGGGGCATATAATCCGTCACTTAATGTTTGTCTCCAAAAGATGTCATAATCAATTCCGAGTGTCCATTTTTCTGCTAAACTGAAGTTAATTGAAGGATGGATATCAATTAAATTCGATGGACCAATTAAGGCAACCAATCCAAAATAAGCGCCTCTTGGATATAACGGATTAAAAGTTTCTAAATGATTATCATCTGAATGTTGGTCACCTGAAATGATTTCAGTTTTAAGTCCGATTTCAGGTTGAAATTTTATTTTCTTGAAAGTATAACAAGCAAAAGAAGAAAGTGTCCAGGCTGAAATGGTCTTTTGATTGATGTTTCCGAATTGGTAAACGCCTTCAAAATCATATTTCCAATTTCCTTTGTTTTTCCAAATTCGGGTTCCAATCGATTGTCTGTTTTCTTCGCCAACGGCATCATCAAAAATAGCTCGGCTTTTCCATAAACCTAAATAATATAAATCGATATTTTGAATAAAAGGCACTTTGTGAATTACAGTATAACTTCCCCAAAACTTCGCATTTTCATTAAAACGGTCATTAAAAGTTCCTTCTTTATTGGCAATTGGATGCGTGAAAAAAGCGTCTGTCTGCCAATTATCTTTTTTATAAAATAGTTTTACTGCATCAAAAGCAAGTCGGCTGTTTGGGCCTTCGCGTACAGCAACTAAACGTTGCGAACCGTACAGCATTTCTTGTCTTCCAGAACGAAGGGTTAATTGTTCATTTTCTTTCCGAATTAGGTCAATATCCAAAAAAGCCTGATGAATGTCTAATTGATTTTCATCAACCGGACTTGGATCAATTTTGCCATTTGCCAAACTGCTTTGGAATTCGAAAAACGTTCTAAAAATGCCTAATTGAACATTTGCATGGAGCAAATAACGAGAAAGCAAATATCCGTCATCAGGTTCATCTCCCCATTTATTGTTGAGCGTATAAGTATATTGTAGTCTTGCTTCACCGCCAATCGAGGCGTAGTATTTTTCGTTTCTTCCTAACGGAATGTATTTGATTTTTTCGTACCAGTTTTTCGCCGAATCGGATTTTAGATAAGTCAAATCATCCTCATATCGCAGCCTTTGGAAAACTGGTTTTTGTTGTGCATTTGCAGAAAAAATGATTCCCAAAAGCAACAATAAGAAGAATGTATTTTTCATTTGAATTAGTTTTTTTGATATCCTCCAAAGTAATTTACCGGACTCCAGTCTGGAATTGCTTTTGGTTTTTCAGCTGCAAAAGTTCTAAAATCATTGTCGGCATAAACTACTTTCCCGTTTACGACTGTCAGTTTTGATTCGATGTTTAGGATTTTTTCTTCAGAAATAGAGAAATAATCATCAGAAAGAATGGCAAAATCAGCTAATTTATCCGCAGTCAGCATTCCTCTGTCTTTTTCAATATTGATTAATTGAGCGCTTCCGTAAGTGAACAATTTTAAAGCGGTAGTTCTGTCTACAATATTTTCGTCGTTCATGTATTTTAAACCGCCTAAAGTTTTTCCGGTTGTCAGCCAATATAAACCAACCCACGGATTGTAACTTGCCACACGGGTTCCATCAGTTCCCATCCCGACTTTAATTCCTAATTCGAAAATCTTCTTTAGCGGAACTGTGTTTGAAGCAGCAGTTTTTCCATATCTTTTAATAAAACTTTCACCTTGATATGCCATTCTATGCTGAATTGCAATACCTCCGTTTAAAGCTTTAATGCGTTTCAAATTTTCTGTCGAAACGGTTTCGGCATGATCGAAGAACCATAAAAGTCCGTTTAAAGGTGTTTCTTTATTAATGTCTTCAATTACATTTAAAAATCGAGTAATGCTTTCGTTGTAAGTAGCGTGAATTCTAAAAGGCCATCTGTTTTTTACTAATAAAGATAAAACATCTTTTAATTGACCTTCCATCGCTGGGCTCAATTCTGGTCTTGGTTTATCGAAGTTTTCAAAATCTCCGGCACTCATTACTAGATTTTCTCCAGCGCCTTGAACATGATATTCCACTTTGTCAGAATGATGATCGTCGTCACAGCCTTCGCCAATTTCTACAGTCTGCATCCATTTTGTGTAATCATTTAATTCAGTTCCAGCTTTTTGTGCAAACAAATAGTAAGGCATTCTCACAGTCAAATCGCTGTCTTTGCATAAACCGTTTGTTACGCCATAATCATCTGGAAAGTTTTGAAATCCGCCTCCTGCATCCATAATCGCTGTTACGCCAAGACGATTCATTTCGGTCATAAATTGTTTGGTCGAATTGAATTTTTCATCTTGTGTCAATTCAGGAAGTTTCGCAAGTGTAGAGTATAAGATGAAAGCATTTGGCTCTGCGACTAACAATCCAGTTGGATTTCCATTTGGATCTTTTTCAATCAATCCCGCATTTGGATTTGGCGTATTCGCATCAATTTTTAAAGTTTCTAAACCTGCTTTGTTCAAATAAGCGTGCCCGTATAAATGAAGGATAAAAGTGGGAACATCGCCAGTTGCTTCGTTGATTTCTGCTAAAGTTGGTAATCTTTTTTCTTCAAACTGATAGGCGTTCCATCCGCCGACAACGCGAACCCATTGTCCTTTTGGCGTTCTATGCGCTTGTTCTTTCAGCATGGCTAAAGCTCTTTTTAAGGAACGAACGCCGTCCCAGCGTAATTCGGTATTGAAGAATCTTCCGCCTCTGATAATGTGCATGTGAGAATCGAAAATTCCAGGAATAATGGTTTTTCCTTTAGCATCGATTACTGTTGTTTTTTTGTCTTTTAATTTTAAGATTTCGCTGTTTTTTCCTGTTTTCAGGATTTTTCCATCGGCGACAGCCATAGCTTCAACGATTGTATTTTTATCATCTAAAGTATGAATTACAGCATGATGAACGATAAGTGTGGCTTTTTTGCCTTGAGCGAAAACAGGCAGGGAAATGATTAAAAGAAATGCTAGTATTTTGAAAGAGAGTTTCATGGTTTTGGTGTTTTAGTTGGTTTTGAGGAAAAAAAAAAAGACTGTGCAGTTACACAGCCTTTTTAAAAGATCTGTATGCGAGTTTTATTTAGTGTTTCAACATTTCGTGAGCGTATTGAACACCTACACCGTAAGCGCCACCGTATTTTTTAACTAAATCGGTTACAGGTACGTAAGTCTCTTGACGACCCCAGTCGCGTTGTAATTCTAACAAATATTGTAAAGCAGTTACAGGATGAGCACCAGCCTGAACCATACGAGTTACAGCCATTTCGTGAGCTTCTTTAGAAACGTCTCCACTTGCGTCTGTAATTACATAAACATCATAACCTTCGTTGATTGCTGATAAAACTGGTCCAACAATACAAACACTTGTCCATAAACCGCCAAATACGATTTTCTTTTTACCAGTTGCAATAATTGCTTTGCGTGCAGGAGCATCTTCCCAAGTATTCATTGTGGTACGGTCAATATAATTGGAAGTTTTTTGTGGATAGAATTCTTCAATTTCTCTGAAAACAGGCCCGCTGAATGATTTTTCGGCAACCGTTGTAACTATAGTTGGTACTTTAAATATTTTTGAAGCTCCAGCTACTAAAGCTGTATTGTTGCGTAATTGATCGATTGGAATATTGCTAACTGCAAAGGCCATTTGGCTTTCGTAATCAATTAAAACTAGTGTATGATTTGTTGGATCTAATAACGCAGGACTTGGTTTTTGAGCAAATCCAATAAAAGTTACTAAAGATAAAACTGCTGTAAGGATTAATTTTTTCATGATAATGTGATTTTGTTGTTAATTAAAAGGTTTTTAAATATTGTGTATTTGATTTTCAATGTTTTGCATTCAAATTAAATGCCTTGTTTGTAATGTGTTGATTTTAAAAGGTTTTTCAGAAAAGGCAATAGTTATCCTAGCGATATATCGTTACTAAAAATTGGATATTCGTTAAATGATTTCGTTAAGCTTTTAATGAATTTTTAAAAGAGAAGAATATTGGTACCTAAATTTTTCCCTTTAAATGTAATCGGTGGAGAATTTCGGACCTTAATAAGCCACTTCCACCTCCAAAATGTTCTATTACTTCTACATCTGGCTGTGTTTTTATGCAGAAAGATGTGAATTGTTTTTCGATATGATCTTCGATTCCGGAACTCAAAAGGACAATATCGATTTTGTTTTTAAGAAAATATTCTTGTGCTAGATTTTCATCATTAAAAGGTATTGCATTCCACTCTTCGTATGCATTTACCAGCCTAGTCAGTATCTCTAAAATTGGCTCGTTTTTTCCGAGGATTAAGAATTCAAATGTTTTCATAATTACTAATTTACATGACAAAATTATTTTAATTAAAATTGTTTCAACTTAATCTAGAACAAGAAATGATTTTTTTGATTTTTGATCATTTTCGAAAGAATCATTCTGATGAACTTCTAAATTGCTTTACAAATGTATAATGATCTTGTGAAAATGTTTCTTAATCTAGGACAAGAAAGTTTTTTGCAAACAATCCGCTATTTAAAATTGAACAGGCTTTTGCTAGAACTTATAATTTGTTTGACAAAGATATCTTTGAAGTAGGAGGTTTTCACTTAATCTAGAACAAGATTTTATTTTTATTTTAGAGCAGCGACGTTTTTTGCAGATTAATATTGTTATGAAAAGGTTAAATCTAAGTTTTTTTAAATTTTGATTTTTTGATTTGTAAGTGTCTTAGTTGTTTATTATCAGTTGTTTATATTGATTTTGGGATAATTGGTTTTAAAAAAAATCAAAAATATTTTGTCATAATGCGGAAAACCGTAATGTTTTCCTTTAACAGCTGGGTAAATTTGCACCATAGAAATTCAGATTTAAGATGTTTTTGCCTTTTTTAATCATCTTTAAAAGGTTTCTATGAATTATTACTAGTTTTTGGAGAAACAAGTTTTAGAAGTTTGACATATTCATTGATCGTGGGTACATTGTATAAATTTGCAAGATAAATACAATAAGTCAAAATTTTTACGGGTTTTTAGGTTCGGTTACACGTTAGCCAATCTAAAAACCCTTTTTATATTTAATTTTTAATAATATCCGTGAGTTTTAAGCCATTCTTCGCAATCTTTAGTCCAGTTTTTGCTTGTGTCTTTTACGCTTAAACCAAATCCGTGACCGCCACTTTCATATAAATGTAACTCAGATGTAACTCCATTTTTTTTAAGTGCGAGATAATAATTAATACTGTTTTCGGGCAAAACGGCAGTATCGTCAGTTGCGTGTATTAAAAACGTTGGAGGAGTTTGTGCTGTCACTTTTTTATCATTCGAAAAAGAATCAATCAAAGTCTGCGATGGATTATTTCCTAATAAACTTGTCTGCGATCCTTTGTGCGTGATTTCGTTTTCCATGGAAATAACAGGATAAATTAAAAGCGAAAAGTCTGGACGTGCGCTGGCTTTATATGCAGATTCATATGTTTTGTCGTCATAATGTGTTGCCAAAGTCGAAGCCAAATGCCCGCCAGCCGAAAATCCAATTGTACCAATTTTATTACTGTCGATATTCCACTTTGCAGCATTTTCACGTACATAACGCATTGCTTCCTGAGCATCTTGAAGCGGACCAATATTTTTGTTTTTCATGATTAAATCGCTAGGCAAACGATATTTTAAAACAAAGGCTGTAATTCCTAAACTATTCAGCCAATTCGCCACTTTTGTTCCTTCCTTATCCATCGAAAGATGCGAATAACCGCCACCTGGAAAAATAATCACAGCGGTTTGATTTGGTTTAACATCTTTCGGAATAAAAATGCTTAAAGTTGGTATTGTAACAAAACTTGTTCTTTGAAGAATCCCATCTTTTATTGTTTGCTTTTCTTGATAATCTGCAGAAATAATTTCATCTGGAATTTTGTTCCACAAAGGAATTACTTGGCCTTGAGCCTGAATCTGATTAATGGTTAATGTAAACAAAGCGAGAAGAATGAGTGATTTTGGATAAAAAATGGCTTTCATTTTTGTGATTTAAAATGTAATGGTTTGATCTAGTTTATTGTAAGAGAAAAACAATATAAAAATGTGGGTGGCTGAGCATTCCTGTTTCAGGACAATTTTTGTACTTTAAACGGATGAATTTAGCACTTTGACATTTAACAAATATATTGTTTAATATGTAATATTGTGGTATTTTTTTTATTCGATATGTTTATTTAATTGGATAAAATAATTTTTTATATAATTTATTTGGATTATAAAGATTAAAAACTATATTTGTGCAATCGATTACATTAATTTGTTTTATTTGTATTAAATCATTGTTTTTTAGTGCTTTTAAATTCGAATTGAGAGATAAAACAAACTAACTAAAAAACCTAAATTTTTACAATAACCATGAGCCAAAAAGATTCAGTTACTATCAGCCAAAGCAGCAAATCAATAGGAAAATATCGATGGAGCATTTGTGGGTTGCTTTTTTTTGCAACTACTATCAATTATTTGGACCGCCAGGTTCTTTCTCTGACTTGGAGCGATTTTATTGCGCCAGAATTTCATTGGACTAATAATGATTACGGAAATATTACAGCATTATTTTCAATTTTTTATGCTGTTTCATTGCTTTTCGCCGGACGATTTGTAGATTGGATGGATACTAAAAAAGGGTTTCTTTGGGCAATTGGAATTTGGTCTATAGGAGCTTGTCTTCACGCTTTTTGTGGTATTGCAACTTCAGGAATTATTACTGGAAATTGGTTGTTAGGTTTTGAAGGTTCAAAAGAGGTTATTTCATCTATAAGTGATACTTCGCTGGTAATCAGTGTAAGTGTCGATTTGTTTATTTTTGCTCGTTTTGTTTTGGCTGTTGGTGAAGCAGGAAATTTTCCGGCTGCAATTAAAACTACAGCAGAATATTTTCCCAAAAAAGACAGAGCTTTTGCAACTAGTATTTTTAATGCTGGTGCAACAGTTGGAGCTTTGGCAGCGCCAGTTACCATCCCTTTTATTGCCAAATCTTTTGGCTGGGAAATGTCTTTTATTATCATTGGAGCTTTAGGATTTATCTGGATGGGATTTTGGCTTTTCATGTATGATAAACCAGAAAATCATAAAAATGTATCGGCAGAAGAATTAGCATATATTCAACAAGATGATATTGCTGACAGTAAATTAGAGAGTTTTGTTCCAGAAACTTCTTCAAAAGTATCTTTAAAAGAATGTTTTAAATACAAACAAACATGGGCTTTTGCATTTGGTAAATTCATGACAGACGGTGTTTGGTGGTTTTTCTTATTCTGGACTCCAGCTTATTTAAGCTCTGTTTACGGAATGGATTCTACTCAAGCAGCATTGCCGTTATTTGTTTTGTATTTGATTACTTTATTGTCAATTATTGGAGGATGGCTTCCGACATATTTTGTTGAAAAGAAAGGAATGAACCCGTATGAAGGAAGAATGAGAGCGATGCTGATTTTTGCATTCTTTCCTTTATTAGCATTAGTAGCACAGCCTTTGGGCTATATCAGTTACTGGATTCCAGTAATTATTATTGGAATTGCTGGTGCGGCGCATCAATCTTGGTCGGCAAATATTTTTACAACTGTAGGGGATATGTTTCCTAAAAAAGCAATTGCTACCATTACAGGAATTGGAGGTTTAGCGGGCGGAATTGGTTCAACTGTAATCAATAAAGGATCTGGAGTTTTGTTTGATTATGCGAAAGATACCAATATGGTTTTTATGGGATTTAAAGGAATTGAAGCTGGATATTTTATCATATTTTCTATTTGTGCAGTTTGCTATTTAATAGGCTGGCTGGTAATGAAATCATTGGTTCCAAAATACAGCCCGATTACTGATCTTTAAAAAGATTTGTACTGACTAACCAACCAACTTAAACCAAAACCAACCATGAATCAAGCTAATGAAGCAATAGGAAAATACCGCTGGACTATTTGTAGTTTAGTTTTTTTTGCAACGACAGTCAATTATTTAGACAGAAATGTAATAAGTTACCTTAGACCTTTTTTAGCAGAAGCTTTTCATTGGACACCTGAACAAGAGGTTATTGATTATTCGAATATTGAATTGGCATTTAAAATTGCGTATGCGCTGGGAATGCTGGTTGCGGGCGGAATTATCGATAAATTAGGTACAAAATTAGGATATGCGATTGCGACCGGTTTGTGGAGTTTAGCAGCAATTGGTCATGCATTGGCAACTGGAACAGGAGGTTTTTTAATAGCGAGAGTATTTTTAGGTATTACAGAAGCAGGAAATTTTCCAGCAGCAATAAAAGCAACTGCCGAATGGTTTCCGCAGAAAGAAAGGGCATTAGCAACGGGAATTTTTAATTCAGGAAGTAATATCGGAGCGATCATTGTGCCGCTTACAGTTCCGTATATTGCGACGACATATGGCTGGCAATGGGCATTTATTTTAACTGGTATTGTTGGTTTTATATGGCTGTTTTTATGGTTTTTATTGTATGAAGTTCCTCAAAAACAAAAACGTCTTTCTCAGGCTGAATTAGAATATATAACTTCAGATCAAGTTGAAGTTGTTGAAGAAGATTCGACAGAAAAAGTTTCATGGATAAAGCTCTTGTCATTTCGTCAAACTTGGGCATTTGCAATTGGTAAACTGCTTACCGATCCGGTTTGGTGGTTTTATTTATTCTGGCTTCCGGATTTCTTGATGAAACAATACAAATTGACAGCAACAGAAATTATTTGGCCTTGCGCACTTGTATACATGATTGGAAGCGTAGGGAGTATTGGCGGAGGCTGGCTTCCATTAAAATTGATCAACAATAATTGGCCTGCATACAAAGCTCGTAAAACAAGTATGTTGCTCTACGCGTTTGCGGTTTTGCCGGTTTTGTTTTCACAATATTTAGGAACTATAAATATGTGGTGGGCGATTTTAGTTATTGGTTTAGCAGTTTCTGCACATCAAGCTTGGAGTGCCAATATTTTTACTACAGTTTCTGATATGTTTCCTAAAAAAGCAACAGCGTCTGTTACGGGAATGGGAGGGATGTTTGGTGCGCTTGGCGGTATATTACTGACCTTGGTGGTTCAAAAAAACATGTTCGTTTATTATACTAAAATTGGTAAAATAGAAACGGGATACTTTATTATGTTCTGCATTTGCGGATTCTCTTATTTAGTTGCGTGGTTGATCATGCACATACTAGTTCCAAAAATGAAAAAAGTAGAATTGTAAAGAAAAAATAGCTGTATGTGAAATATTTTTTTGGTTTCAATTATGGTATTTCAATATAAAAAATTAAATTTGTGCAATCGATTACATTAATTTAGAAATTATGACAAAATATAGTTCAAGATACGCATCAAGCCCCGAAGCAGTAAAAAAATATGACACGCAACAATTGAGAGAAGAATTCTTAATTGACGACTTAATGCAGGAAGATGAAGTGGTGTTGGTTTATTCTCATTACGACAGATACATTGCTGGATCGGCAGTTCCTGTAAAAGGTGATTTGGCTTTGGAAACAATTGATCCGTTGAAAGCGCCTTATTTTTTAGAAAGAAGAGAATTAGGGATTATCAATGTTGGAGGAAGCGGTTCTGTTGTTGTTGAAGGAACTACTTATGAGTTAGGTTTTAAAGATGCTTTGTATATCGGTAGCGGTAATAAAGAAGTAATTTTTAAAAGTATTGATGCTAAAAATCCAGCTAAGTTTTATCTTAATTCGGCACCAGCTCATACAACTTACCCAACGGTAAAAGTAAGTTTGGCTGAAGCAAATAAATTAAACTTAGGTGCAATGGAAACGGCAAATCACCGTACAGTAAATCAAATGATTATTGGAAGCGTGGTAACAACTTGCCAATTGCAAATGGGAATGACGGAATTAAATCCAGGAAGTGTTTGGAACACGATGCCAGCGCACGTGCACGATCGTAGAATGGAAGTTTATTTTTATTTAGATATTCCAGAAAACCAAGCAGTTTGTCACTTTATGGGGCAACCGCAAGAAACAAGACATATCTGGATGAACAATCATCAGGCAGTTATTTCTCCGCCATGGTCAATTCACTCTGGTTCAGGAACTAGTAATTATACTTTTATCTGGGGAATGGCTGGTGAAAATTTAGATTATGGAGATATGGATGTTTGTAAAATCACTGATTTAAGATAAGATGACAAATTTATTTGATATAAAAGGAAAAGTTGCTTTAATCACAGGAAGTACACACGGACTGGGAATGGCAATGGCAAAAGGATTAGGTCAAGCGGGAGCGACAATTGTTGTGAACGGAAATTCTTCACAGCAAAAAATTGATGATGCTGTCAATGAATTGAAAAGTGAGGGAATTAATGCAGTAGGATATAAATTTAATGTAACTGAAGAAAAAGAAGTTGCAGAAGCAGTTCAAAAAATTGAAAAAGAAGTTGGTCCAATCGCCATTTTAATCAACAACGCTGGAATTATTAAAAGAATTCCGCTTCTAGAAATGGAAGTTGCTGATTTTAGAGAAGTAATTGATATTGATTTAGTAAGCCCGTTTATTGTTTCGAAACATGTTGCAAAAGGCATGATTGAAAGAAGACAAGGAAAGATCATCAACATTTGCTCAATGATGAGTGAATTAGGGAGAAATACAGTTTCTGCTTATGCGGCGGCAAAAGGAGGTTTGAAAATGCTGACTAAAAATATGGCAACAGAGTGGGCAAAATACAATGTTCAGATCAACGGAATTGGTCCTGGATATTTTGCGACAGAACAAACAAAACCTATTAGAGTTGACGGACATCCGTTTAATGATTTTATCATCAGCAGAACTCCGGCTGCAAAATGGGGTGATCCAAGTGATTTGGCTGGAGCGGCGATATTTTTGTCTTCAAAAGCTAGTGATTTTGTAAACGGTCACATTTTATACGTTGATGGTGGTATTCTAGCTACTATCGGGAAACCATCAAACGAAGACTAATTCTCAATTTTTATTTAAGAAAGACATGAGCGCGAATACATTCATAAACGATAATTTTTTATTAGAAAATAAATTTGCTGAAGAGTTATATCATAATTATTCTAAAAATCAGCCAATTATTGATTACCATAATCACTTAAATCCACAATTTATTGCTGAAGATAAAATTTTTGACAATACCACACAGGTTTGGATAAATGGAGATCACTACAAATGGCGTGCAATGCGTACATTAGGAATCAACGAACAGTTTGTTACGGGAAATGGATCTGATAAAGATAAATTCTTAAATTGGGGAAAAACGGTTCCGTATACAATGCGTAATCCTTTGTATCATTGGACACATTTAGAATTGGCTCGTTATTTTGATATTTATGATCTTTTGAATGAAAAATCGGCTGAGAAAATTTATATCGAAACTTCTGAAAAAATAAATTCTCCTGCTTACAGCACGCAAAATCTTCTTAAAAAAGTAAATGCTGAATTGGTTTGTACAACTGAAGATCCAATTGATAGTTTAGAGTTTCATAAAAAGCTAGCTCAAAATCCAATAGGAACTAAAATGAGTACAGCTTTCAGACCTGATAAAGCGATTTTAATTTCAAATGATGGATATAATGCATATGTGGATACTTTGGGGGAAGTATCTGGTATTGCAATTGAAACTTATACTGATTTACGTGCAGCATTGAGAAAAAGAATTGAATTCTTTAATGAAAATGGATGTAAATTAAGCGATCACGGACTTGATCAAATTTATTTTGAAAATTTCACTGAAAATGAAGTAAGTGCTATTTTCAAAAAGAAAAGAGAAAACGGAGAATTATCTCCAGAAGAAGCATTGAAATTCCAAAGTGCTGTTTTGTTGTTCTTGTCTGAAACGTATCATGAATTTGGATGGGTGCAGCAATTTCACCTAGGAGCTTTAAGAAATAACAATGCGCGTATGCACAGAATTTTAGGACCAGATACTGGTTGGGATTCTATTGGAGATTATCCACAGGCGCAAAAATTATCAAGTTTTTTAAATGCTTTAGACAGTAAAGATAAATTGTCAAAAACGATTATCTACAATTTAAATCCTGCTGATAATGAAGTAATGGCAACAATGATTGGAAATTTCAACGATGGAAGCGTTCGCGGAAAAGTACAATTTGGTTCAGGATGGTGGTTTTTAGATCAGAAAGACGGAATGACAAAACAATTGAATGCACTTTCAAACATGGGATTGATCAGCTGTTTTGTTGGGATGTTGACCGATTCTAGAAGTTTCTTATCATTCCCAAGACACGAATATTTCAGACGTATTTTATGTAATCTTCTTGGAGATGAAATCAAACGCGGAGAACTTCCAAACGATATGGAATGGATAGGAAAATTAGTTTCTGATATTTCATACAACAATGCTAAAGAATATTTTAAATTTTAAATAAAGTCTAACCGCAAGGTTCGCAAAGATTTACGCAATCCTGATAACTATCGGGATTAAAAGTAAAATCCTTATAATCTTTGAAATCTGTGGCAAAAAAAAAATAAATAATGAGTAGAGTAGTTTCATTTGGAGAAATTATGCTTCGTTTATCTACAGAAAGGCATTTACGTTTTTCGCAATCTACAGCATTTGGTGCTACGTACGGAGGCGGAGAATTTAATGTAGCTGTTTCTTTAGCAAATTATGGAGTGAATGCAGAATTTGTTACAAGATTACCTGAAAATGAAATTGGTTTTTCAGCATTAAAGGAAATCCGAAAAATGAATGTTGAATCTAAAAACATTGTTTACGGAGGAGAACGTTTAGGAATTTATTTTCTTGAAACTGGTGCAGGAACTCGTGGAAGCAATGTAGTTTACGATCGTGCACACAGTTCAATGGCAACTATTCAAAAAGGAAATGTTGACTGGGACAAAGTTTTAGATGGTGCTGAATGGTTTCATTGGAGTGGTATAACGCCAGCAATTTCTGAAAGTGCTGCTGAAGCTTGCTTGGAAGCAATTAAAGTGGCTCACAAAAAAGGAATTGCAATTTCCTGTGATTTAAACTATAGATCAAAATTGTGGCAATATGGCAAAACTCCAAGCGAGGTAATGCCAGAAATGTTGAAATACAGTAATGTTATTTTAGGAGATATCGATACAGCGTATTTTATGTTGGGAATTCCAAAAGTAAATCCTAATTATCAGGACGAAAAAACACTTCCGGCAGTATATGATAAACTGTTTGAAGTGATTCCAAATCTTAAAGTTGTTGCAACGACACTACGTTACTCTGTTAGTGCTTCTCATCAAAGAATTGGTGGGATTTTATATGACGGAAAAGTAATTTATAGCGCAGCAGTTAAAGAAGTGACGCCAGTAGTTGATCGTGTAGGAAGTGGAGACGCTTTTATGGGCGGATTAATTTATGGTTTACTGCAATATCAAAATAACAATCAAAGAGCTTTGGATTTTGCAGTTGCTGCTTGTTGTTTAAAACATACAATTGCAGGTGATTATAACTTGGTAACATTGAAAGAAGTTGAAAATATGATTGATGGCGATGGTTCGGCATTAGTATCAAGATAAAAAATAGAAATGGCAAAATATTCAAGAATTGAGGTAGCGCAACAAATGAAAGAAAACGGTATGGTTCCGTTGTTTTTTCATTCTGATGTAGAATTAAGCAAAAAAGTGCTGAAAGCTTGTTATGATGGAGGTTCACGTTTGATGGAATTTACAAGCAGAGGCGATTTTGCTCATGAAGTTTTTGGTGAACTGAACAAATATGCTTTAACAGAATTACCAGGAATGATGTTAGGAGTTGGTTCAATAACCGATGCTGCTTCTGCTTCGCTTTATATGAGTTTAGGCGCAAATTTTATTGTAACTCCAGTTTTTAGAGAAGATATTGCAATTGCGTGTAATCGTCGCAAAGTATTGTGGTCACCAGGCTGCGGAACGCTTACTGAAATTGCAAGAGCCGAAGAATTAGGTTGTGAAATTGTAAAACTATTTCCAGCTGATATTTATGGACCTGAGTTCATAAAAGCGATAAAAGGACCATGCCCGTGGACAAACATTATGCCTACAGGTGGTGTTTATCCAACAGTTGAAAGCTTGAGTTCATGGCTGAATGCTGGCGCAACTTGTGTTGGTTTAGGTTCGCAGTTAATTTCAAAAGATATATTGGATAGACAAGATTTTGACGGTTTACAAGCTAAAGTAAGTCAGGTTTTGGAGATCATCAAAAATATTAAAAATAAATAGGGAATAATCATACCAATTCCTTATTTGGCATGCGGTTTTTTTTAGAGTTTTAGATGTTGTAATTGAACATTACGCTTGCAAAATAAATCTTGTCACTCCTCACAGCAGGATTTATTTTACTCTTTCAGGTGTAATGTTTCTTTTACAATATAAAGCTGAGAAAAAATGAATAAGGTAATGGAGATGGTTATTTATAACGCTCAAATGAATTTATAATGGAAAAAATAAACAGATCAAATACGGATTTTTCACATAGCCTTCCGATAAAAATAGTGCAGTTTGGAGAGGGGAATTTCTTGAGAGCTTTTGTAGAATATGCTTTTCAGGAATTAAATAAAAAAGCAGACTTTAATGCTGGAATTGCAGTTGTACAGCCTATTGACAGAGGATTAGTGAACATGATAAATGAGCAGGATGGTCTGTATACTTTATTCATGAAAGGCGTTAAAAAAGGTGAGGAAATTCAGGAAAAAGAATTGATTACAAATATTGTAAAAGCAGTTGATCCTTATGCTTCTTTTCAGGAATTTTTGGCTTTAGCCAAAGAAGAAGAATTAGAATTCATTATTTCTAATACAACTGAAGCCGGAATTGAATATATAGCTTCTGATCTTCCTTCTATGCAACCTCCAGTTTCTTTTCCTGCAAAATTAACTGTACTTTTGCATGAAAGATTTAATCATTTTAATGGCGATAAATCAAAGGCTTTAACAATTATTCCTTGTGAGCTAATTAATTATAATTCAGATACTTTAAAGGAAATTGTTTTGAAATATAGCAATGACTGGAATCTTGGAGAAGATTTTAAATCATGGCTAATAAACGATTGTTCTTTTCACAATACTTTAGTGGACAGAATTGTTCCGGGGTATCCAAAAGATCAAATCGAAGAATATAACAGTCAGCTTCTTTACAAAGATGATTTGATTGTAAGTGCTGAAAGTTTCTTTTTATGGGTAATTGAAGGTGATGATAAATTAAAAGCGAAACTTCCGTTTGAAAAAACAGATTTAGATGTGAAAATTGTGGCTGATATGCAACCATATCGTACACGTAAAGTGAGAATCCTAAACGGAGCTCACACTGCAATGGTGCCTTTTTCATTGCTTTATGGAAACGAAACTGTAAAAGAAACTGTAGATAATGCTTTTACAGGAGAGTTCGTAAACAAAGCAGTTTTTGATGAAATCAATGAGACTTTAAATATGGACAAAGCAGAACTGAATAGTTTTGCTGAAGAAATATTAGACCGTTTCAGAAATCCGTTTATCAAGCATTTATTGTCTTCAATTGCATTGAACTCAATTTCTAAATTCAAAGTTCGTGTGTTACCGAGTTTGACAGGTTATGTTGATGTTCACAAAAAGCTTCCAGTTCATTTGACTTTTGCATTTGCTTGTTTGATTCGTTTTTACAAAGGAACTTGGAAAGGTGAAAATCTTCCGGTTCAAGACAGTGAGGATATTGTTTCCTTTTTCAACGGACTTTGGACTTCAGATGATTACAATAAAATAGCAAGATTGACTTTGCAAAATAAAAGTTTCTGGGATGAAGATTTGACTGAAATTCCTTCTCTAACAGATTCAATTGCAAAAGCTTTAGAAGAAATTGATGCAAATGGCGTGGAGCAAGGTTTCATCAATTTTCAAAAACAATTAAATTAAGAATTACATACGATAGTTATGGCAACTCAAAAAAAAATAATAAAAGTCAACCCAGCAGATAACGTAATTGTCGCTTTAACCGATTTGGTAGAAAACGAACAAATTATGTTTGAAGGAGCCACTGTCTCACCAACAACTGATGTTAAAGCAAAACATAAAATCGCAGAGAAAGATTTTTCAATTGGTAATGATATTATAATGTATGGTGTTTTGGTTGGAAAAGCGGCTAAACCTATAAAAAAAGGAGAAGTAATTACCACCGAAAATGTAAAACATCAAAGTGAAAAAGTTTTTGGTAAAACCGGAAATTTAGGTTGGACTCCACCAAATGTAGATCGTTGGAAAGATAAAACTTTCAACGGATACCACCGTACTGATGGACAAGTTGGAACCAAAAACGTTTGGTTGTTTTTTCCATTGGTTTTTTGCGAAAACAAAAATATCGAAAAACTGAAAGATATTTTTGAAAACGAATTAATGCCCAAAAAAGAAGTTTCTTATAAAAATTTGTTACGCTCTTTAATTGAAGAAAAAAGCGTAGAAGAAGTTTCGAGTAAAAATTTAAATGAAAATCTTTTAGATAATGTCGAAGTAAAATTTATCAATCATCAAGGTGGTTGTGGAGGGATTCGACAAGATTCAGAGTTGTTGGCAAAACTGCTTGCAGGATATGTGAACAACCCGAATGTTGCAGGTGCAACTGTTTTAAGTTTAGGTTGCCAAAATTTGCAAGTTGATATTTTTAAAAAGGCATTGAAAGAAATGAGTCCGAATAGTGATAAAGAAATTTTGATCTATGAGCAACAACAAATTGGAACTACTGATCAAATGTTTCAAATGGTGATTAAAGATTCTTATGAAGCCATTAAAAGAGCCAACAAAATTGAACGCAAACCTGCTCCTCTTTCAAAGCTAAGTATTGGTTTAGAATGTGGAGGGTCTGACGGATTTTCCGGAATTTCTGCTAATCCGGCATTAGGAATTGTTTCAGATATTTTTGCAGCTTTGGGAGGGAAAACAATTTTGGCAGAGTTTCCAGAATTATGTGGCGTTGAGCAAGAATTGATGAATAGATGTGTGGACGAAGAAAAAGCAGATAAGTTTTTAACTTTAATGAAAGCTTTTGAAAAATCAGTTGTAGATGCAGGTTCAGGGTTTGATATGAATCCATCTCCAGGAAACATCAAAGACGGATTAATTACAGATGCAATGAAATCTGCTGGCGCAGCTAAAAAAGGTGGAACTTCACCTGTTGTAGATGTTTTAGATTATGGAGAATATATTTCAAAACCAGGATTAAATCTTTTAAATACGCCAGGAAATGACGCAGAATGTACCACAGGATTGGTTGGATCGGGCGCAACAGTTGTTTTATTTACCACAGGTTTAGGAAATCCGATGGGAAATCCGATTGCACCCGTTGTAAAAATTTCTTCGAACACGGCATTGATTAATAGAATGTCTGATATTATCGATGTAAATGCCGGAACGGTGATTACTGGTGAAAAAACTATTACCGAGGTTGGAGCAGAAATAGTAGATTATATTATAGAATTGGCGAGCGGAAACGTGGAAACAAAAGCAGACCAGTTGAAACAAGATGTATTTATTCCTTGGAAAAGAGGAGTTTCTTTATAGTTTTTAGGCTCAAAGTTACAGAGATACAAAGAGACAAAGTTTTATATGTAGAGACGCACAGCTGTGCGTCTTTTTTTTTAAAACCATATACGTCATATAAGTTCATTTTAGATATACGTAAACAAAAAAGCAGTTCTTTAGAACTGCTTTTTTGTAAACTGTAGTTATAACTAAATTGAGCTGATATGACTTATATGGTAAAAAAAAATTAAAAATTTGTTCTCGAAGAAGACTTACGAATATGTAATTCTGGTGCGAGAACCACCTTTTTTTCGATTTTGATTGTGTCCGTTTTGTCGACTTGTTCTAGGAAAACACGTGCAGACATTTTTCCCATTTCAAGAGGTGATTGGTCAACAGAAGTAATCGATAATTCCATGAATTTTGTAAAAGGCTCGTTACTGAAGCCCGCCACACAAAATTCATTAGGAATGCTGATATTTCTCTCTTTAAGCTCTTGGATTGCTCCTAAAGCGGCAAAGTCACTGGCAGAAAATAAAGCATCAGGAGGTGTTTCTAAAGCTAATAAAACATCAATAGCTTCTTTTCCGGCATCAACACTACTTTTAGTGTGAATTACATATTCTTCTTTAAAAGTCATACCATTATCTAATAAAGCTTGTTTGTAGCCTAAAAACCTGTTTTTGAAAATCTCAAGAGATTGATCTCCTGAAAAATGAGCAATTGCTCGGCATCCTTCATTTATTAAATGTTTGGTTGCTACGTAGCCTCCTTTAAAATCATTAATAGTCACAGAGCTTACGCCGTCTATATGTTTGCTTCGGTCAAAAAAGATTAGCGGAACATTTTTTTCTAAAACATATTGAAAAGCACCATTATTTTCATCAGTAACATCAGTAACCGACATCATAATACCATCAACCTGAGCGTCAATTAAGGTATATAGATTTTCATTTTCTCTTTTTGGACTCTCGTGTGTCTGACAAATGATTACTTGATAACCATGCGGATGAAGTTCTTCTTCAATTCCCCTAATTACAGATGCGAAAAAGTTGCTGTCAATACGAGGAACAATAACACCAATATTATTGCTTCGACCACTTTTCAATGCAAGCGCCAATTTGTTTTGCTTGTAGTTCATCGATGCAGCGGTTTTAATAACCAATTCCCTTGTGCTTTCTTTTATTTTAGGATTATTATTTAAAGCTCTGGAAACAGTGGCAGCAGTGATATTCAATTTCTTGGCAATATCATAAATGGTTATTTTTTCGCTCATTCAAAAAGGTTTTCAGAATTAATTTAAGACAAAAATACATTTTTTTTATATATATCAATATTTTTTGTTATCGATTACATAATTAATAACTAAAACGTTTGCAACTCTACAATGATAAAAAATTATGTGTTTTTTTAGCATAACTGTAATTATAATTGCAATTAAAAATTAAATATATAAATTATTTCCAAATAAATTTGTTCTGCCGAAACAAATTTTATACTTTCGTGTAATCGATTACATAATATAGATCGGTTTGCTGTTTTAAAATATAAATTACTGCGTAAATGATTACAAATAAGAATATAGCGTTAAAAACAATTTCATTTCTTGGAGTATTTTCTTTGTTGCTATTATCATGCGGAAAACAAGTTTCGGGCGTTTCTGAAACAGATCCTTGGAAAAAGATGGAATTAATTGTAAAAAGTATACCAGAAACACACTTTATAAATAAAACCTACAATATAAATGATTTTGGAGCCATCGCAGATGGTAAAACCATGAATACACAAGCTTTTGAAAAAGCAATTAAAGAATGTGCTGCAAATGGTGGAGGAAAAGTTTTAGTGCCAAATGGAAAATATTTAACGGGACCAATCCATTTAGAAAGTAATGTGAATCTTCATTTAGAAGATCAGGCAGAAATTCTTTTCAGTACGAATTCTAAAGATTATCCTTTGATTCATACTTCATGGGAAGGAACAGAATTAATGAACCATTCGCCTCTTATTTATGCAAGAAACAAAACGAATGTTGCTATAACGGGAAAAGGAACTTTAAACGGACAAGCTAATAACACAAATTGGTGGCCATGGTGTGGCAGTAAAAGATATGGTTGGGATAAAGGGCAACCATCACAGCATGATCCGTTAAATCGTGATAATTTAGTTGAAATGGCTGAAAAAGGTGTTCCAGTTGCAGAGCGTATTTTTGGCGAAGGCCATTACTTACGTCCTAATTTTATTGAGTTTTTTGAATGTAATACAATTTTGGTAAAAGATATTACAGTAGTTAATGCGCCATTTTGGATTTTGCATCCGCTAAAGTCTAATAATGTAATTATTGACGGAGTTACAGTAAACAGTCACGGACCAAATAATGACGGCTGTGATCCAGAATATTCTCAAAATGTAATTATTAAAAACTGCACTTTTAATACTGGTGATGATTGTATTGCAATTAAATCAGGGAGAGATGCAGATGGAAGAAGAGTTGGCATTCCGAGTAAAAATATTATTGTTCAAAACTGTAAAATGATCGACGGTCACGGAGGAGTTGTGATGGGTAGCGAAATTACAGCCGGAGTAAACAATGTGTATGTTGAAAATTGTGTGATGGATAGTCCGGAACTGGATCGTGCCATCAGAATCAAAACAAATTCGAAACGTGGTGGAACTACAGAAGATATTTATGTTCGAAATATTGAAGTTGGAACTGTAAAAGAATGTGTTTTGAGAGTAACAATGTTCTATGATATATATGGAAGTCAAGTAGGAAGTTATATTCCTGCTATAAAGAATATCAGCCTTGAAAATGTCAAGGTTAAAAATGGGGGGAAATTTGGGATTTTGGCCGATGGTTACAAAGAATCTCCAATCGAAAACATAACATTTAAAGATGTCACAATCGCAAAAGTAGATTCTGTATATTCTCTGAAAAATGTGAAAGGTGTCAATTTTATAAATACCTACATCAACGGAAAGAAAATGGAATCAATTAAAAATTAAACCACTTAACTATACTTTTAACCAAACCAATTTTGAACTTTCAATAATTATCAAATGAAATAAAAAAACAGTTTTGTTTTTTCTTTTTCGAAAATCTTGGTTAGTAATGATTTGATAATTTTTTAGAAAGTTGTTTTTTGAAGTTGTTAAAAAAGGAGTTTGATCAAGTATCGAACTCCTTTCTTAACTAAAAATTAGAAGCTCAGAAATGAA
The DNA here is from genome assembly GCF_030929605.1 of Flavobacterium sp. LHD-80. GTDB lineage: Bacteria > Bacteroidota > Bacteroidia > Flavobacteriales > Flavobacteriaceae > Flavobacterium. The sequence goes on along the minus strand of NZ_JAVFVS010000010.1, from coordinate 10,509 downwards.
AAAAAAAGGAATCTTTTTATTGCTGCTTTTATATGCTGTAACGGTTCAAAGCCAATACAGTATTGATACTTCATACACAGTTAAAAGTACTTACAATAAATTGATTAAAAAGTATCCTTTCATTACAATCGCAACTGGAAAAAAGGGTAAAAATGTAAATCAGATAAATGATCTTGTTTACAATCAAATAGAAAATAGAGCGTTGCACTTAGATGCTTATTTTTATACTCCAAAAAAAGCAAATCCGGCTGTAATTATGATACATGGTGGCGGCTGGAGATCTGGAAATAAAAGCCAAATGCAAGTTATGGCGCAGGAAATTGCTTCAAAAGGGTATTCTTGTTTTCCGGTTGAGTACAGATTATCTTTAGAAGCAAAATATCCAGAAGCGGTTTATGATGTTAAAAACGCAATTAAGTTTATAAAAGACAATGCGAAAAAATTCCACGTTGATCCAAATAAAATTGCAGTTTTAGGATGTTCGTCTGGTGGTCAAATGGCAGCTTTAATTGGTACAACAAACGACTATGGAGCTTTTGAAAATTCTGATTTTAAAAGCAAATCTTCTTCAAAAGTAAATGCCATAATTGATGTAGATGGAATTCTAGCTTTTAAGCATCCAGAATCTCAAGAAGGAGAAATGGCATCGTTTTGGTTAAAAGGAACTTATGAAGATAATCCTGAAAACTGGAAAAATGCGTCTGCTTTAAACCATACGGATAAAAATACACCTCCAGTTCTTTTTATAAATAGCAGTTTTGATAGATTTCACGCTGGAAGAGATGATATGATTGCAATTCTAAATCAGAATAAGATTTATAATGAAGTAAAGACAATTAAAGATTCTCCACATTCATTTTGGTTTTTTCAGCCTTGGTTTGATGAAATGATGAATTATACGATACCATTTTTAGACAAAATATTTAAATAATAATAAAACGAATGAAAGCAAAAATTAAAATAGCAACCTTATTCCTTCTTGGTTTTGCCGTTGCAAATGCTCAAAAATCTGACGACAAAAAGGCTAAAACGTATGCGGAAGTTTCGGCTAAAACCGACGGAAAATGGGAAGGGCGTAAGTACATTGGTGGAACAGTTTTTAAAAATGTTGACCGCTTAAAACTGGCTCCAGAACATACAGATCATTCTTTTGACATTCGTTACGAAGGTCCAGGTTGGGAAAACAACCGAATTGGTTATCGTTTGTACTTAGACTGGAGAAATGCTGTGGATATTTTTGGAAAGAAAACATCTGAAATGATTTTGCCAAAAGTAGGACAGGATAATTTTGATTCGTATCACGAAATGAGCGATTGGGGAGCTGATATTTTGAAAGCTGGAAAAGGAATCGGAATTGGTTCTATTGACCGCTATTTGAATAAAGAAAAACTGCACTTTCGCGAGGTAGATTCAACAATTGCGACTGTTTCTAATAAAACTGATGAATCTTCTGTGAAAGTAAATTATTATGGATGGAAAACGGCTTCTGATAAAATCGATTTTACTTCGATTTTAACAATTAAACCAGATGATCTTTATACAAAACATACCATTCAGGCTTCAAAAGAAATTAAAGGAATTTGTACGGGAATTGTAAAACAAAAGAATGCCGAATTGCTTAAAAAAGAAAGCAAAAATAAAAAATGGGCGTACTTGGCAACTTATGGCGAGCAGTCTTTGGTTCCTGATAAACTTGGAATGGCAATTTTTTATGAAGTGAATACAATTGAAAGTATTGAAGATACAGAATTGGATTATCTATTGGTTTTTAAACCAACAACAAAAGTTACGTCATTTTACCTTTTAGGAGCTTGGGAACAAGAAGTTAACGGAATTAAATCTCAGGCTGATTTCGTAAAATATTTGGATGAAAAGTTAGAAATTTTGAACAAAAAAGGTAAAATTTAAATATATTTTAAAATGGAAAATAATAGAAAACTTAAATATTTTACAGCCGCTTTAGCAACTTGTTTTGTGTTTTTTACAAGCTCTAAAGCAATTTCGCAAGAAACAAAAGCTAACGATATTGTGATTTCAAAAAATGCAAAATGGTCAGATAAAATGGCTTTGACTTTGATGAAACGCCATCCTGAAGCATACATGATTGATGATTCAAAAGCGCCAAAATGGGATTATGTACACGGTTTGGTTTTGCACGGTTTTGAAGAACTTTACAAGAAAAATCCAGATCCAAGATATCCGGTTTATGTAAAAGGATATGTTGATGCATTGGTTCAAAATGAAGGAACAATTAAATCATATGAATTGGATAAATACAATATTGATATGGTTGTTGCCGGTCGTCTGCTTTTCAATATTTATGAAACTACAAAAGAAGAAAAATATTTAAAAGCGATGCAATTGCTACGCAAACAATTATCAGAACAGCCAAGAACACCAGAAGGAGGATTTTGGCATAAAAATATTTATCCAAACCAAATGTGGCTGGATGGTTTGTACATGGGTGAACCATTTTATGCACAATACACAGTTACTTTCGAAAACGGAAAAAGTTTAGATGATGTAGCCAAACAATTTGAAGAAATTCAGCTTCACGCAACTGACCCAAAAACAGGATTATTATATCATGGCTGGGATTCAAGCAAAAAAATGCCTTGGGCAAATAAAGAAACTGGAAATTCTCCAAACTTTTGGTCAAGAGCTTTAGGTTGGTATGTTATGGCTCTTGTTGATGTTTTAGATTATTTCCCAAAAGAGCATCCAAAACACAAAGAATTAGTTGGATATCTTAATAAAGCTTCAGAAAGTATCGCAAAATTTCAGGATAAATCTGGTTTATGGTATCAAGTAACGGACAAAGGAAATAAAGAAGGAAATTATTTAGAAGCTTCTGGATCATCAATGTTTGCTTATGCTTTTGCAAAGGGTGCAAATAAAGGATATTTACCAGCAAAATTTAAAAGAATCGCCAACAAAGCTTTCGACGGATTAACGACAGAATTAATTAAAGTTGATGCTGATGGCGGTATTACTTTGACTCAGGCTTGCCAGGTTGCTGGTTTAGGAGGAACTCCGTACAGAGATGGTTCTTACGAATACTATGTAAAAGAGAAAAAGAAAGACAATGATCCAAAAGCAACTGGGCCATTTATTTTAGCCGCTTTAGAATTGAATAAATAGTTTTATAGACATAAACCCGACAGGTTTTTATAACCTGTCGGGTTTAATTTCATACTGGTTATTATTATTTAAAATGAAAAACATAAAAATCATCCTTTTTCTTCTTTCCATTTTTTTCTTTCAGAAGAATACTGCACAAGTCTGGATACCAGACAATGGAGATGGAACTTATACAAATCCAATTATACATGCTGATTATTCAGATCCAGATGTAGTAAGAGTTGGAGATGATTTTTATATGACTGCATCGTCGTTCAATTGTATTCCCGGTTTGCCAATTTTGCATTCTAAAGATTTGGTAAACTGGAAAATTATTGGGCATGCGCTTATCAAACAAACACCAGCAGAAACTTTCGATAAAGTACAGCATGGAAACGGAGTTTGGGCGCCAAGCATAAATTTTCATAACAACGAATTTTATATTTATTATCCAGATCCAGATTTCGGAATCTATATGATAAAAGCGCAAAAAGCAGAAGGACCTTGGTCAGAGCCAGTTTTGGTTAAAGCCGGAACAGGACTTATTGATCCGAGTCCGTTATGGGATGACGACGGTAAAGTTTATTTGGTTCACGCTTTTGCAGGGAGCCGTGCAAAGATTAAAAGCTTGTTGGTAGTTTGCAGTATGAATGCCGAAGGAACAGTCACAAACAACGATGAAGTTATGGTTATTGATGGCCACGACGGCGAAGGAACCATTGAAGGGCCAAAGTTTTATAAAAGAAATGGTTATTATTACATTTTTGCACCAGCGGGAGGAGTTTCTACTGGTTGGCAAACGGTTTTAAGATCTAAAAGCGTTTTTGGTCCCTATGAAAAGAAAAAAGTTTTAGAACAAGGAAAAACTGCTATTAACGGTCCACATCAAGGTGCTTGGGTACAGACACAAACCGGTGAAGATTGGTTTATTCATTTTCAGGATAAAGGCGCTTACGGAAGAATTGTTCATTTACAACCAATGAAATGGGAAAATGACTGGCCTATAATGGGACAGGATTTTGATAAAAATGGAATTGGCGAACCCGTAACAACTTTTAAAAAGCCAAACGTAGGTAAGAAATATCCAATTGAAACTCCAGCGGAATCAGATGAGTTTAATTCTCCAAAACTAGGATTACAATGGCAATGGCAAGCAAATGCTCAGAATAATTGGGGATTTCCTACGAGTTTAGGCTATTTAAATTTGTATTGCCTCCCTACAATAAAAGATAGCAAGAAAATTTTTGAAGCACCAAATATGTTGTTGCAAAAATTCCCTGCTGAGGAATTTGCAGCTACTACAAAAATAACTTTTAATACCCGATTAAATGGAGAGACGACCGGTTTGATAATCATGGGATTAGATTACAGTTATTTGAATTTTAAAAATGATAATGAAAAATTGTATTTGAATCAAAAAACAGGAACTTTTGACAAAAAAGTCGAAGAGACTGAAACGACTCCGGTTTTAATTCCGAGCAATATTATTTATTTAAGAGTTAAAATCAAAAAAGGAGGAATTTGCAGTTTTTATTACAGTTTAGATGATAAAAAGTATCAAACGATTGGAAATGATTTTGTTTCAAAAGAAGGAAAATGGATTGGCGCCAAAGTCGGTCTTTTTGCCTTGAGTGAAAAAATTACAAATGATTCGGGAAATGTTGCAGTTGATTGGTTTAGAATTACTAAATAAGATGAAAATGATTCAATTTAGAAAAACAATAGTATTTCTTTTATTCGCACTAAGTTTTGGTTTGAATGCGCAAAGTAATTATAAAAGCTGGCCAGATGTAATTCGTAAAAATGATGCTTCTTGGTTTGGAACAGAGGAAGCTAAAAAAGTGGCAGAAAACGTATTGCTTTATCAAAGGGATATTGGTGGATGGCCAAAAAATATTGCCATGCAGGATGAATTGACTCCACAGCAAAAAAAGGATTTGATTGCACTTAAAAAAACAGCTGTAGAAACTACAACTGATAACGGCGCAACATGTCAGGAAATGCTTTTTATGTCAAGGATGTACGCTCAAGTAAAAGACGAAAGATATAAAGAATCATTTTTAAAAGGATTGAATTATTTATTAGAAGCGCAATACAATAACGGTGGCTGGCCTCAGTTTTATCCGCTTAAAAAAGGTTATTATACGCATATTACCTACAATGATGATTCGATGGTAAACATTTTAAATGTGATGAAACAAATTAGTGAAGAAACTGATTTTTATAGCATTAAGCCATCAAAAGAGATTGTTCAAAAGGCAAAAAAAGCTTTTGATAAAGGTATTGACTGTATTTTAAAGACACAATACAAACAAAATGGAATTTTAACCGCGTGGTGCGCTCAGCATGACGAATTTACTCTCGCTCCGGCAAATGCACGAGCTTTTGAACTTGCGTCATTAAGCGGTTATGAATCGACTAAAATTGTTTTGCTTTTAATGTCAATTGAAAAACCATCACGAGAAATTATAAATGCCGTAAAAAGTGCACAAGAATGGTTTGAAAAAACTAAAATAACCAATTTAGAAGAAAAAAGAATTCTAGATGAGAAAGGAAAAATCGTAGATAAAAAAATGATTCCAACGACAAATGCAGGACCAATATGGGCACGTTTTATGGATTTGGAAACCAATGAACCTTTCTTTTGTGACCGCGACGGAGTTAAGAAAAAATCATTGGATCAAATTGGTTCCGAAAGACGAAATGGATATTCATGGTATTCTGATGCACCAAAAGAAGTTCTTAAAAAATACCCTGCTTGGGCGGTTAAAAACGGGACAAAAGTTGCTGCTTCGGATAAAAAAAATGTAACATTAATTACTGTTGCTCAAGATGGTTCTGGTGATTTTACAAAAATTCAAGATGCTGTTTATGCATGTCCCGCATTTCCTTACGAAAAAGTAACTATTTCAATTAAAAACGGAATTTATAATGAAAAAGTTAGAATTCCAGAATGGAACACAAATGTGGTTTTGCAAGGAGAAAGCAAAGAAAAAACGATCATTATTTTTGATGATAATTTTTCGAAAATCAATTTAGGAAGAAATAGTACTTTTTATACGTATACAGTTTTAGTAGAGGGAGATGATTTTTCAGCATCAAATCTTACGATAAAAAATGCTTCAGGAGATAATGGACAAGGCATTGCGTTATCAATTGTTGCCAATCGTGCCAAAGTTTCGAATTGCAATATTCTTGGCAATCAAGACACTTTATATCTTTCGGGAAAAGATGCAAAACAGTATTTTGTAAATTGTTATATCGAAGGTACAACCGATTTTATTTTTGGAAGTGCGACAGCCTTGTTTGAAAATTGCGAAATTCACAGTATTAAAAACTCTTATATTACGGCAGCTTCGACGCCAGAAGGAATTCCTTTCGGATTCGTCTTTAAAAGTTGCAAATTAACAGCGGAACCTTCTGCAGATGCCGTTTACTTAGGAAGACCTTGGCGTATTTATGCTAAAACGGTTTTCCTAAATTGTGAATTAGGAAAACAAATAAAACCAGAAGGCTGGGAAAATTGGTCAAAACCTGAAGCGGAAAAAAAAGCTTTTTATGCCGAATATAATTGTACTGGTGAAGGTTTTCAGCCTAAAAAAAGAGTATTATGGTCGTATCAGTTAAGTAAAAAAGAAGCTGAAAAGTATACATTGGAAAATATTTTAAAAGACGATTTATCAAATTGGTATTCAAAATAATCTCCAATTTTCAAATGTAATTGCAATGAAATTAAAATATTTACTATTTCTACTGATTTCGACGTTTTCTTTCGCTCAGAATAACGAATTTCCATCTGAGAAAGTGGATTCTATTATTAAAAGAATTCAATTGCCTGTTATTCCTCCGTATCAGATTAATGTAGTAAAACTTGGCGCAAAAGGAGATTCGATTTCAGACAGTAAACCTGCGTTTGATAAAGCGATGGCATTATGTAAAAAGAATAATGGCGGAACGATTATAGTGCCAAAAGGAATTTATAAATTAAACGGTGCTATTCATTTTGTGAGCAATGTTAATCTTAAAATAGAAAAAGGTGCGAAAATAAAATTCAGCGATAGGCCAGAAGATTATCTGCCAGTTGTTTTAACAAGCTGGGAAGGTACTATGTTGTATAATTATAGTCCGCTGATTTATGCTTATGGTTGCTCAAATATTGCGATAACTGGCGAAGGAACTATTGATGGTGAAGGCGGAAAAACATGGAAAAGTTTTAAAGAGAAAGAAGCTAGAGGAAAAGAATTGAGTCGCGAAATGAATCATAACAATGTTCCTTTAAAAGATAGGAAATTTGGCGAAGGTTATTTCTTGCGTCCGCAGATGATTCAGTTTTTTGACTGTAAAAATATTTTAGTTGAAAATATCAGAATTGAGAATTCTCCTTTTTGGTGCCTTCATTTGCTTAAGTCGCAAGGTATTACATTACGCGGAATTAGTTACAAATCCCTAAACTACAATAATGACGGAATTGATCCCGAATATTCAAAAGATATTTTAATTGAAAATGTGACTTTTAATAATGGAGATGATAATGTTGCTATTAAAGCGGGAAGAGATCATGAAGGAAGAGCTAATACAGCAACTCCAAGCGAAAACATTATAATAAGAAATTGTAATTTTAAAGGACTCCATGGTGTAGTAATAGGAAGTGAAATGTCAGCTGGAGTGCAAAATGTATATGTTGAAAATTGCAAAACAATTGGATATTTAAAAAGAGGTATTTATTTGAAAACTAATGCTGATAGAGGAGGTTTTATTAAAAATATTTTTGTTCGAAATATTCAGTTAGATGAAGTAGAAGATTGCCTTTATATTACGGCAAATTATCACGGAGAAGGAAAAGGATATCAATCGGAAATTTCGAATATTCATTTTTCAAATATTTCATGTAAAAAGGCGACAGAGTCTGGAATCGTTATTCAAGGATTTCCAGATAAAAAAATTAGAAATATCAGCTTGAATATGATAGAAATCAAAGAAGCAAAAAATGCAATTTCAAATGAAAATGCCGAAAATGTTTTAATGACAGATGTTTTTATAGGACAAAGAGCTACTATTCCCACGGCTGCGAAATAGTTTTAAGATATAAACAAAGATAAGTTTCGAAGTATTATCAGTTTGTGGCTAGTCGTAGTACGTTTAGATAGATGTTATATGTAAATTGATAAATTAACAAAAAGCAAACAATCATAATATAAAGTAAAAAAAATGAAAAAACACATCTTCTTAGCACTGTTCATCATAACTTTTTGTTTTGCACAAAAAACAACAGTGTACTGTATTGGAGATTCAACAATGGCAAATAAAAAAGATCCTGAGCGTAATCCAGAACATGGTTGGGCACAAGTATTACAACCATGTTTTAATGATAATGTAGTAGTTGTTAATAAAGCGGTAAATGGAAGAAGTACAAAAAGTTTTATCAATGAAAAACGTTGGGATTCTATCTATAAAAAACTCAAAAAAGGCGATTTTGTTTTTATACAATTCGGACATAATGATGAGAAAATCGAAGATTCAACACGTTATACAAATCCACATACCGCTTATAGATATAATTTAATTCGTTTTGTTACCGAAACACGTGCAAAGGGCGCAACTCCAGTCTTATTAACTTCAATTGCCAGACGCAATTTTAATGACAAAGGCGTTCTAGTTCCGACTCATGGAGATTATCCTTTGGAAACCAGATTAGTAGCCCAGGAATATAAAGTACCTTTTATTGATTTAGAATATTACACTGAATTGCTAGAACAATCTTATGGCCCAGAAAAATCAAAGCAATTGCATTTGCATTTTAAAGCTGGTGAGAACGGATATTATGATAAAGATAAGGCCGATGATACGCATCTTTCCTTAAAAGGAGCAACTGCGATAGCACAAATTGTAATTAATCAAATCAAATTTTTAGAAGAGCCTTCAGTCGAAAAATTAAAAAAACAAATTAAATAAGGTAGGAAAACGAGATGCTAATTGTGCCTGCATCTTTGGTATATTCTTTAAAAAAGAGAGAGCTTCGGTTCTCTCTTTTTTTTTAGCTGCTTAATTATTTTGTTGTATTAATTTCATTTGGAAAAGAATTATTTAAAACGGTATACTGTTTTAAATCAGTGTTTTATTTTGGTTTTTTATAGTCTTAGTATCTATGAATTATATGGGTTTTCTAGTTCTTAATTCTTCAAATACCCTAATTTATAACTTTAAAAACTTTTGGTGGTAAAGTAAAATGGTATTTCGGGAGACCTTTGCATCTTCAAACTATAGATGTTTGAATTGTAAGGATTTAAGAAAACAATTAAACGCATAATAATTATTAATGTTATGAAAAATAGATTACTCCCTTTATTTTTTGTTTTAGGATGCTACGCGGGTTACTCTCAAGTAGGTGTTGGAACATTAAATCCAGATGCTTCTGCTCAATTAGAAGTTTCTTCTACTAACAAAGGTGTTTTGATACCGAGAGTTGCTTTAACTAGTACTACAGATGCTATTACAATTAAAAATGGTAATGTAAATAGTTTGTTAGTTTTTAATACAGCAACAGTAGCAGATATAAAACCAGGCTATTACTATTGGTATGTTGACAAATGGAATAGAATTGCGCTTTCTGGTGAAGCAGGTTCAGGTGCTGGAATAGCAGGAGGTGATGGTGCTCCTGGTGATAAAGGCACGCAAGGGTATCCAGGAGAAGGAGTAGTTGTATATACTGATAATTCAACTGGTGATGTTTACGTTCAAAACTCTAATGGGACTTGGACAAAAATCAATGGAAAAAACGGAAAAGATGGTAAAGTTGGTGTTGCTGGTGGTAATGGAGCTCCTGGAGCAGCTGGTTCTGCTGGTTATCCTGGAAAAGACATCAATATTTACACAGATACAGAAACTAAAACAGTTTATATTCAGAATCCCGATGGAACATGGACTCCAATTAATGGGAAAGATGGTGTTGTTGGTGTAGCGGGTGGAAATGGAGTCCCTGGAAAAAAAGGGGAACCAGGCTATCCTGGAAAGGATATCAATATTTATACTGATAAAGAAACCAATACGGTTTATGTTCAGAATAATGATGGAACCTGGACTCCGATTAATGGTAAAGATGGTCAGAATGGAAAATCAGCATTTGAAATCTGGAAAGAATTACCTGGGAATGACGGGAAATCAATTACAGAATTTTTGGATGGCCTTAAAGGAGACAAAGGAGAGGTAGGAACCGCATCTGGAGCCGGCGCACCTGGAAACAAAGGGGAAGCTGGATATCCTGGAGAAGGCATCAACATGTACGTTGACAACACAACGGGCGATGTCTATGTTCAGAATCCTGACGGCACTTGGACTAAAATCAACGGTAAGGACGGAGAAGTCGGAACAGCCGGTGGCAACGGTGCTCCT
>NZ_JAVFVS010000009.1 GCF_030929605.1 Flavobacterium sp. LHD-80 | reverse complement strand
GAGGTAGGAACCGCATCTGGAGCTGGCGCACCTGGAAACAAAGGGGAAGCTGGATATCCTGGAGAAGGGATCAACATGTACGTTGACAACACAACGGGCGATGTCTATGTTCAGAATCCTAACGGCACTTGGACTAAAATCAACGGTAAGGACGGAGAAGTTGGAACAGCCGGTCCACAAGGTCCAATCGGATTGACAGGAGCAACAGGAGCAACAGGTTCACAAGGTCCAATCGGATTGACAGGAGCAACAGGGGCAACAGGTTCGCAAGGTCCAACCGGATTGACTGGAGCAACAGGAGCAACCGGAGCCACAGGTTCACAAGGTCCAACCGGATTGACTGGAGCAACAGGAGCAACAGGTTCACAAGGTCCAATCGGATTGACTGGAGCAACAGGAGCAACAGGTTCGCAAGGTCCAATCGGATTGACTGGAGCAACAGGGGCAACAGGTTCACAAGGTCCAATCGGATTGACTGGAGCAACAGGATCAACTGGTTCGCAAGGTCCAATCGGATTGACAGGAGCAACAGGAGCAGTTGGAGCAACCGGTTCACAAGGTCCAATCGGATTGACTGGAGCAACAGGAGCCACAGGTTCGCAAGGTCCAATCGGATTGACTGGAGCAACAGGAGCAACAGGAGCAACCGGTTCACAAGGTCCAATCGGATTGACTGGAGCAACAGGAGCAACAGGTTCGCAAGGTCCAATCGGATTGACTGGAGCAACAGGAGCAACAGGTTCACAAGGTCCAATTGGATTGACAGGAGCAACAGGAGCAACAGGAGCAAACGGTTCACAAGGTCCAATCGGATTGACAGGAGCAACAGGAGCAACAGGAGTAACCGGTTCACAAGGTCCAATCGGATTGACTGGAGCAACAGGAGCAACAGGTTCGCAAGGTCCAATCGGATTGACTGGAGCAACAGGTTCGCAAGGTCCAATCGGATTGACTGGAGCAACAGGTTCACAAGGTCCAATTGGATTGACAGGAGCAACAGGAGCAACAGGAGCAATCGGTTCACAAGGTCCAATCGGATTGACTGGTGCAACAGGAGCAACAGGAGCAACCGGTTCACAAGGTCCAATCGGATTGACTGGAGCAACAGGAGCAACCGGTTCGCAAGGTCCAATCGGATTGACTGGAGCAACAGGAGCAACCGGAGCCACAGGTTCACAAGGTCCAATCGGATTGACAGGAGCAACAGGAGCAACAGGTTCGCAAGGTCCAATCGGATTGACTGGAGCAACAGGAGCAACCGGTACACAAGGTCCAATCGGATTGACTGGAGCAACAGGAGCAACAGGTTTGCAAGGTCCAATCGGATTGACTGGAGCAACAGGAACCACAGGTTCGCAAGGTCCAATCGGATTGACAGGAGCAACAGGAGCAACAGGAGCAACAGGTTCGCAAGGTCCAATCGGATTGACTGGAGCAACAGGTGCTGCAGGAATCGGAGGAAAAACAAATGCAGGAACTAATATCACCATAACTGGTGCAGGAACTGATTTGAGTCCGTATGTGGTAAATGCTGCAGTGCAAATTGTAGATGAATTTACGGCAACGACAGCGCAAACTACTTTTGCATTGAGTGCTACACCAACTTCATTAGCGAAAGTAAAATTATACATTAATGGTGTTCGTATTTCAAAAGATGCAATTTCTTTCAGTGGTTCTACTGCAACTTACAAACCAGCAAGTAATGGCGCATATGCACTAATGGTAGGGGATATAATAACTATTGATTACTTAAGGTAAAATTTAAAAAGCATCATGTTAAATGTCCTTTAAATGATTTCTTGAATCAAGAAAAGAGAACCCAAGGTTCTCTTTTCTTATTTATAGGATGATATAAAATAATGATATTATTTTTTAAATACCTAGTTTCTGAATTTGATAAATTCTTATTGAGTTTTGGAGAGCTTTTTAAGTTTCAAAATTCTTAAAATCTGCAAACAGATAATTGTCTTAATCTGTAATTCTAAAAACTTATAAAGGGTAAAGAAAGTTATATGAAATTCGAATTTTGCACTCGAAAATCATGTCAGAACAACTCACCAACTCTATTATAGAGGTTGTGATTTGACCTTATTTTAATATTCTAAAAACTTTGAATAGGTGTTCGTTTTTTAAACCAAAAGTAATTTTGCATAACCAATTGATAGTATGATTGATACGATAATTAAATAACTATGAAGAATAATAATTTATATAAAGTAGAAAAACAAACAGTTCCTGTTTTTTCAGTTAAAAACATTCCTGTTTCTTCCCTTAGCATTTTTGTTGGTTTGTTAGTGTGTCAAAATGGACATGCTCAATTTTCCAATGAAGGCCAGGTAGCAGTAAAAAGTGGTACAATATTATCTGTTTATGAAAATTACCAAAATAAGAATTCGGGTGATTTTACAAATGATGGTGAGGTATATATATTTAAAGATTGGAATAATGATGGGAATGTTAGGTTTACTGTTACGAATGATGGTAAAACATTCTTTATGGGGGATACTGATCAAAATATCAGTGGCGAAAAAACAGCCAATTTTCAAAATGTTCGTTTTGAAAACTACGCTTCACCTGAACCTTTTAAATTATCAACTTCGATTTCTGTAAACAAAAGGTCAGAGTTTATAACTGGGATTGTTTTAGCTGATGAAAACAATGGAAAAATGATTTTTACTGAAAATGGTTTTCATTCAAACGCAAGTGATTTAAGTTTTGTGGATGGGCAAGTTCAGAAAAATGGTTCGGCTGCATTTGAATATCCAATAGGTGATGAATTGTATTTTAGACCCTCATATCATGCTTCCGGCACCGATGCTGGGAATGTTTATACTTCTCAATATTTCTTTAAAAATTCAGATAATATTCATAGTCATTCAATCAAAGAAGAATCTATCAAATTAATAGATAATGTTGAATATTGGAATATCACTGAAGATGCAGGAAGCGAAAAAATTGTATTAAGCTTGAGTTTAGATTCTAAAACGACTCCATCTGAGTTTTTTAATGTAAGTAGCGATAAAGAAGTTGTTATTGTGCGTTGGGATTCAGCTTCTGGAAAATGGTTAAATGAAGGTGGGGTTATTAGTGAAAGAGCGGCAAATGCAAGTCCTGGAGCGGGTTATACTCAATTAATGACTTCAGTAGTAAAAGGTTATGGAATGTTTACTATTGCTATAGCTGATAAAAATCCACCACCACCAGATGATTTAGTTGTTTACAATGCTGTGTCTCCAAATGGAGATGGCTTAAATGATACTTTTCATATTAAAGGTATAGATAAATACCCAGATAATAGTGTAGAAATATATAATAGATGGGGAGTAAAAGTATATGATGCAAAATCTTATAATGAGAGCGATAAAATGTTTGCAGGTTATTCTGATGGGCGTGCAACAATTAATAGAGGAGAAAAACTTCCAACTGGAACTTACTTTTATATACTGAAATATAATAATGGTAAAAAAGTGATTGAAAAAGCAGGGTATCTGTATATCAACAATCAATAATCTTAAAAGATTTAAGAATTAAAATTAAACAAGTAATGAAAAATATTTTTCACATAGTAGCGGTATTGCTGATAGGAACTTGTGGTGTTTCGGCACAACAGGAATCACAATATACACAGTACATGTATAATACAATGACATTTAACCCAGGTTACACAGGATCGAGAGAAGTATTGAGTGTGATGGGATTATATAGAACACAATGGGTTGGTTTAGATGGCGCGCCAAAAACCATGAATTTTTCAGTTCAAAGTCCTGTTAGTACACATAGTAGTCTAGGATTAAATGTTATTAGTGACGAGATTGGTCCAGTTAAGAGCACTGGAGTAACTGCAAATTATTCATATACAATTTTAGGCAGTTCAGACGTGAAATATTCCTTTGGTATATCTGGTGCGTTAGATAATAATTCGGTAGATTATGATAAATTAAATAAGGAAAATCCTGATCATTATTTAACAGGATCAGAATCTAAAATCTCTCCAAATGTAGGTGCTGGATTTTATGTTCACTCTTATAATTGGTATGTTGGCTTATCTGCTCCAAGATTGTTAAAAACTACTTTTTTTGAAGATATTAAAACAACAACATATTCAGCTTCATCACATTTTTATCTTATGGGTGGATATGTATTTGATTTGAATCCTTATTTGAAATTTAAGCCAGCTGCAATGGTTAAAGCTGTTCAGGGAGCTCCTCTTGCAGTAGATTTATCTGCAAACTTCCTTTTTAATGACAAATTTACTTTAGGTGCTGCATATCGTTGGGATGCAGCAGTTAGTGCCATGGCAGGTTTTCAAATTACCCCTGGGTTAAACTTGGGCTATGCTTATGATTATGATACAACTCATATAGGGAATTACAATTCAGGTTCACATGAAATCTTTTTGAGATTTGAATTGTTTGGTAATTCAAAATCAAAGTTGGTGACGCCAAGATTTTTCTAATACTATTTAATGTAAAATATGATTATGTGTAAAAAAATAAAAAATGCTTTTGTTTTACTGATTATTTGTATAATGAATATTGGTACAATTCAAGCACAGGATAAAAAACTTGACAAAGCAAATGAAGCTTATGGTAAATTTGCTTTTGTGGAAGCTGCGAAACTGTATGAAGAGTTAATTACTAAAGGGAATAATTCTATTGAAGCTTATACCAAATTAGGGGATTGTTATTATTATAACGGAAAATACCCAGAAGCAGTTAAATGCTATTCAAGAATGATTAGTTCTTCAAATGTGGATGCTGAATATTTTTTCAGATATGCGCAGGCTTTAAATAATAGCCAGCAATACAAAGAGTCTGAAGAAATAATGAAAAAATATTATGCTAAGTCTGGCAAGAAAGATTTGAGCGAAAATTGGAACGAGGCTAAATTAATGGCCGACATTCAAAAGCAATCAGGACGCTATACTATTAAATCTCTTGAAATTAATACACCATTTTCAGACTTTGGCACTGCTTTTTATGATAAGAATAAAATAGTTTATGCATCAGCAAAAGATACTGGTATTATAATAAAACGTAAACACAGTTGGAACGAAAAATCATTTTTGAAATTATATTCTGCTGATGTAACAGTTGATGGAGGATTGCAGAATCCAGTTCTTTTAAAAGGAGATGTCAATACAAGATATCACCAAAGCACTCCAGCTATTACAAAAGATGGAAAAGTAATGTTTTTCACAAGAAATAATTATGCTGAAGGGAAATTGGGAACTGATAAAGATGGAATTACTTTCCTAAAAATTTACAGGGCTGAAAATATAGATGGAGAATGGAAGAATGTTAAAGAATTAATATCACCGATTAACGGTGATGGATTTTCATCTGCTCATCCGGCTTTAAATGCAAACGAAACTGAACTTTATTTTGCTTCAGACAGAAATAATAAATTTGGAAACTCAGATTTATATGTAGTGAGCCTTAAACCCGGTGGTATTGTTGGAAATGATGTAAAAAAACTAGGAGATGAAATTAATACCTTAGGCAGAGAAACATATCCATATGTGGATGCCTCTGGAATTTTATATTTTTCTTCAGATGGACATCCAGGGCTTGGAGGTTTGGATGTATATGCAGCACTTAAAGATGAAAATGGATTGTATCATGTGATAAATTTAGGAGATGGAGTAAATACAGCTTCAGATGATTTTGCATATGGAATTCAAGATGATACAAAAAAAGGGTATTTTTCTTCAAATAGAAACGGAAATGATGATATTTATGGTTTTATTGAAAATCGACCATTGGATTTTGGTGTTAAACCACTTATATATGGAACGTTACGAGACTTTACTACCGGAACTCCAATTGAAGGTATAGCTATTGGAGTATATAATTCGGCTAATGAAAAAGTAGCGACTGGATACTCTGATAAAGATGGTAAGTATTTGATTAATTTAGAGCCTTTCAAAGATTATAAACTTACTTATATAAAACCTGGATTAACAGAAATTATTCAAAAGACACTTCCATTAAAACAAGCAGAAAAGAGAGAATATTCATTTAACTTTTTCAAAGAAGTGGAAGTTATTGTTGATCAAGAGAAAGTTGTAATTCAAGATGGAGATGATTTAACGAAAAAACTAAAATTGGGCCCAATTTACTTTGATTTTAATGGCTACAAAATTAGAGAATCTTCTAAATCTGAATTAAATAAAGTTCTAGAAGTAATGAAGGCTTACCCACAAATTTCTGTAAAAGTAAATTCTCATACAGATAGTAGAGGTAAAGATGACTTTAATATGAAATTATCGGAAAATCGAGCAAAATCTACTGTTGCCTATCTGGTAGAACATGGGATTAGTGCAGAACGTCTTAAAGGAGAAGGATTTGGTGAGACTCGCTTAATTAACAAATGCTCTAATGGAGTGAAATGTTCTGAAAAGGAACATGAACTTAATAGACGTTCAGAATTCATAGTAACACTTACTAAACAATAGAGTTACTATTTATAAAACAAGAGCATCTTTTGATGCTCTTGTTTTATAAATAATTAATTGTTATAAGAATAAAAAGATGAAATTTTAAAATGAAAAGAAAGCATTTATTTATGATGAAAATATGATTTATCAATTTTTTTACAAAATCAGTAGCAGGCTTTCGTTGAAATATTTCAAAATATTTAGTTGAAAAGTAACTAAGTTTACTATAATTAAGTTCATATAGCACTTCGGTCAAGGTATGAAATTGAGCACTTTGTAAAAGCTCTCTAGCAAGTTTCATTTTTTCTGTAATGAATAAATTATTAGGAGTATTGTTAAAACGTTTTTTAAACAATGCTTTGTATTTTGACTCAGACATACCAGCCATTGCAGCTAAAAAAGTTACTGAAGGAAATGAACCATATAAGTGATTTAATAAATATGTTTTTGTTTTAGTTATTGCTTCATTGTCAACTTCTGTAATTTCATTTGAAGTGTTTTTGTTGTAAAATTTATTAAAAAAATTGCCTAATAATTTTAAGGAAATTCCCTTGAGAAGGGAGTCAAATGTAACGTCGTATACAGATTTATTTTTTATAGATTGCATAAGCAATACACTATTGCTGTCTATATTTCCATAGTGGAAAAATGTTTTTTTTCCAGATTTTATTTTACTCTTTGAAACTTCTTTGCTAGTATATTTGGATATAAAATCATGTAGTAACTTTTTATCTACAAGTATTCGAATCGCTATGGTTCTTTCTTTTATTTCTGGTTTAAACGAACTTTCAATTTCATTATCAATAATTGCCAAGTCTAGTTTATCATAAGAACCAATTTCGTAGTCAATATTGTTGATTTTTATTAAATTGACATGTTCACTAAGATCAAAATGGAATATATATAATTGATTGTCGGATTTTAATCTTGTTATTTTTAATGGCTCTTTTAATGTAAAATCAATAAAAACTACTGAGACACCAGGTATAATAGGAGTGAAATAAAAAGTCCCATTACCAATATCTTCAGGAATCACAATGATTTTGTTATCAATAAATTTAGCTCCTAACTGATCAGCTAATTCTTTTGACCAATCCGAAGTCAAACTACAGGTATGAGTAATTTTTTTCATTTTTAAATATTATTTTTCAAAAAAGTTTCATTTTTTTATGAATCTTGATTTAGATTATCTTTATAATTGCTTTATAAATGTTTTAGGTGATATTCCGAAATGCTGTTTAAATTTGGATGCAAAATAAGAGTTATTTGTGAAGTGAAGTTTGTCAGATATTTGTGATATAGACAATTGCTTTTTCTCAAGTAATTCTTTTGCTAATGATAATTTATTATCCATAAAAAATGCGCTAGGTGTATTGCCGGTAATTTTTCTAAACAAATTTTTAAATTTTGATTCTGACATATTGGCTCTACTTGCCATTAATTTAATACTCGGAAAGTGATCTTCAATATGTTCTATTAAAAACATTTGGACCTTAATTATATTTGCTAAATCCGATTCATTGACAGTTTGTATAATAATTCGTTTAGTAGCCAATTTTTTTAAATAATTTGAAATTAGCATATGAACAGTGCCAATTAAGTTTAAGTTAAAAATTGAACCTCCTACTTTTAATTTTCTAAGGTCTTGCAGTAAGTGGTAGCTTTCATTGCTCATTCTGTCAAAACGTACAATTGTATTTTGAGAAGGATCGATCATTTGATCAATATTGCTGAGTGTAACATTGTTTTTTTTAGCATAAGCCTCTATATTATCTTTTTTTATAAAAATTGATAATGCAAATGTTCGACTTCCAGCTTTAACATTATAACTTGATTCTAAAGTGCCGTCAATGGCGGCTAAATTATAATTCCATCTAGCTATGTTGAAAAAAAAATTGTTACCAGAAATTGATGCTTCTCCTTCAGTAAGGTTATAATAGAGTCCAACAAAATCATTCTCTTTGTTTTTTTGTATTAAAGTGATATCTTTTTTGTACTGGACATCAATGTAATACGCTATAATACCATCTCCGCAATCAAGAAAATATCTAGTTCCGGTATTAATTTCTTCGGGAACTATAATGAAATTGCCCTCTTTTTTTCCTCCGACTTTTTTTGCAAAATCTTCTACCCAGTTTAGATCTGCACCGTATGAATGTTCAATTGTTATCACAGGATAATGTGTTTTTATATAAAGTTAATGTTTTTTGTTGTACTTTATTGATTTGCAATGAGTTTTGGTTTTGACAAAAGTTTCTTAAAATAAATTATATGCAATTTTGAATATTTGAAAATTATGCCACACCTTTTTTAAATTAAAATTTCACACATTTTTCTTTTTTATAATTTGGTATAAAATCTAAGTTATTTGAAAAAGTACGTCTTGTTATTTCAGTCTTTCAAGTTTCGTCTTCATTATGATTAATTGAGTGACAATTTGAATGTAAAAACGGCTACCATCTTACTTTTTTTATAGTAATGTCGGTATTCTGACTTTTCTAAGTTATATTTTTTTTATTGAGTTTGATTGGTATATCATTCAAATAATTTCATATTAGGGCATCAATTATTTAGCTATTTCAATTAATTTTTCATTATTTTTTTTACAAGAAAAATTTTACTTATTCTTGAAACTAAAAACAAATTTAGAGAAAAATTCACCTCTAAAATCAAAAACGAGTGTTTTATTTAACTATTTGAAATAAAAATAAATACGATTTTTTGATTAGTCTTTTTCTGATATTTTTTTAACTTATCGTGGTATTTATGCAGAAGTTTTTAAACGATTAAAATTCTTCTTTTCACTTGGAAAAATTACTTGAAAAACTATTCTGATTTCTATAAAGCTATAAAGATGATTCTTGGAATCTTTTCTTGATTTTAAAGTCGATCTAAAAAGTCTTATTTTAATATTATAATGTCTAATTCGGAGAAATCTAACCTTATGTTTAGGGTAGTTTTGTGTCTTGTTTGTTTGTTTGTAAGTGATATCCAAGCAATTACAATAATAGTAATAATAAGTGTTAGCTTATAATTAGGATACAAATAATATGAATATAGCTAATTTTTCTGTGGAATTTAAATTGAATACATTAGAAATAAGTAAGTTGAATAAAATGTATCTAAAAAATTTGTATCAAAAAAGAGTTCAGTTTTTTTTTACTTCCGTTTTGGTTTTTTCTGTTTTTTTTAATTTTTTTTATTTAGAGAATGATACTGATCTTATAATATGGATCATAAGAAATGTCATTTTTATTATGTTTTTCCTAATGTTTCGCTATTCATTTGTAAATACAGTTTGTAAACTCATTTTCCGTTTGACTAAAAAGCTCTTGAAGTTTGATAATTTTATAAATAAGTACAAGCTCAATTTTACAAATTCCTTAATCTATGTCCGTTCTCCTTTAGGAGAATTTACGCATAAATGGAGCCAAATTGATAAGGCGATTTTAACTAAAGATTTTTTCTTTCTATATGTAAAAGAGAAAAACAATTACATTATTTCGATTTCTAATAAGTATAATAATGATCGAAATATGACTGATTTAATTGCTTTTGTAGAAAGCAATGTCACACAAGTTATTAAAGTATAATGACAGAAAATAATTTAAATTTTGTAATAAGTAAGTAAAATTTTGCTTTAAATATTTTGATTTTTTTATTTGTTGCCATTGATGCCTAATTTAACGTCAAAGGTTTATTTTTTTCATCATTTTTTTACTGCCATACTTATTATTTCTCAGGGCGATAGATTAAAAATTTCGCTGATTAGAATGGGACCAATTCAACTTTACAAAATTAAGTAAGCAAGAGAACTATTCATTGCATTAGATTTATAAACAGCTATAAAAAACAGATATGAGTTCAGATTTTTTTGATACAAGTGATTATTTTATTCAGCAAAAAAATGTTTATTATAATCGTTATCAAATATATAATAACAGAAGAGAGGGTATTGGTTCGATTAAACTAAAACAAAATTTTAGAAAAAAAGTTTTGAAGTTTATTTTTGGTAAAGCAATGTTGCCTTTTGTGCTTGAAATTAGAAGTGCTAATGGTCGTTTGGAAGCTTCGATATCTCGAAAGGGAATATCTTTAATGTCAAAGACTATAATTAAAGATTCATTAGGACAAAAAATTGGAAGAATTAAAAAAAACAGCAACTTTTTTAATTACACGTTTAAAATCTTAAATGTATCTGATGAAGTCATAGCTGAAATTACAGGTGATTGGAAAAATTGGAGTTTTATTGTTAATGACTCATCGATGACTCAAATTGGAACAATAGATAAAAAATGGGTAGGAGCGATAAAAAGACTCTTCAAAACATCAGATAAATATAATGTACATATTAAGACTAATTGTTTAAATGAAAATGATAAAATTGCTATTTTATCGAGCGCTATAACAATTGACATGATTTTAAAAAAATGCTTGTTAGTAAGGTTTTAAAAATGAAGTTTTTAAAAGTAGAAAGTATGTCTTATTTTATTTTTTTTATGTCGTATGACGATACTTTTCACTTTTAATCATACAATATCTTTGCACTTTATTTTAAAGCGTTTAATTGTAAGTATAAGAATTGCTTTAATCAGAGAATAGGTGGAATCAATTTTGAAAGTTGAAAAATGGAAAAAGAAAGTGTTTTGGTTCGTGATAATAAAGGAATTTTTTTAAAGATGTTTAAAAGAAGATTCAAGGAGGAATTTGATTTTTCTGAATGTTCTTTTTTGTTGCAAGATGAAAATAAAGCAAAAGATTTCAATCATTCGATATTTGTTGTTTATGATAAATTTGAAATGATTGAATATTTAAAATTAGAAAAAAAAGGAAATAATATTTTAGTTTGTTTGTTCAATAAGCAACTATATGGAAGTTTGGCTTTCTTAGAAGAAATAAACAATTTAATCTTGCTTGATGACTCAAAGACGAGAATTGAGATTATTAAAGAATTAAAAGAGCATCTTAAAAACAAATTAGGATATAAATTACAGAGTAGTGAGAAAAGATTTCCTAATACACCGGTGCTTCATACACAATTTCATAATTTTTATAAGGCGCTATTCTTTCTAATGTAGCCATTTATGATATTTTTTAGAGGAAAAAGTTATTTCATATTAATTCACTTAAAATAGCAGGATATTGAGGAATCAATATCCTGCATTTTTTTTCTATTGTTCTTTTTTTAAAGCATTAATTTCTTCTGAAGTAACTTTTATTACTGTACCATGGCGTGTACCAGAAGGAAAACTAATTTGTTCGGAGATATCTTCCCAGCCTTTAGAAGTTTCTTTTACTGCACCATATTTTTTTTGTGTGTATTTATCAAAATAGACAATCCATTTGTTATCTATTTGTATTGCGGTAGGACCTTCAGCCCAATAATTTCCTGTAATCGCTTTACTTGCTTGACTATATGGTCCAGTTAAATTTTTACTAAAGGCAACTTTAATATTTTTCTGAACCGGATTGCGTGTTTCATCTTTTAAATACATCACAAATTGATTTTCTTGTTTTACTATTGAAGCATCAATTACATTAAAACCAGGTTCATATAATAATTTTGTTTTTACGAACTTTTTAAAATCTTTAGTTGTTGTATAAAAGATTCTGTGATTGTATCCTTTTTCTTCCTCAGATTTTGTTTCTAGAAACTTACCTTCAATTGTAGAAGCCCAGTAGATCATATAAACTTTCGATTTTTCATCGTATGTAATTTCTGGTGCCCAAGTATTTCTGGCTTTTTCTTCGTGTGCCATCACCGGAATAAATTCTTGTTTTGACCAATGAATTAAATCTTTTGAAGAAGCATATCCAATTCCTTTGTCAGTCCAACTTACAGTCCAAACCATATGATACAAACCATCTCCGCCTTTTATCACACAAGGATCTCGCATCAATTTATCTTTTCCAACTTCTGGCGTTAAAAACGAAGTGTCGTTTTTTAAAGCAGTCCATTTATAGCCATCTTCGCTGTAAGCCATATGCAGTCCGTCTTCACCATTTCCTTTAAAATAGGTAAATACATAACCATCCGGTTTTAAGGTGTAATTGTTTGCAACAAGCCATTTTTCGCAAGCTTTTGGCCATGATGCATTGGTTCCTTTTACACCTAATCCAAAGCCGTGGCCTCCATTTTCATATAGATGCATTTCTGCTAGAACTTTTTCTTTTTTGAGTGCTAAATAGTAATTAATACTGTTTTCAACCGGAACAGCTTTGTCATCTGTTGCATGAACTAAAAAGGTTTTTGGTGTTGCAGCGGTTATTTGTTTTTCATTTGAATATTTATCAACCAATTCACTGTTGGCATTTTTTCCTAATAAATTATCTTTAGAACCTTGGTGCGTAATGCCTTCCTGCATTGAAATGACAGGATAAATTAAAATCGAAAAATTTGGTTTTGCGCTAGTGGTATCAGTAGCTGTATAAACTTTATCATTATAATGCGTCGATAGAGTAGAAGCCAAATGACCTCCAGCCGAAAAACCCATTATTCCAATTTTATTTGGATTAAGCTTCCACTTTATTGCATTTCTTCTTACCAGTCTTACAGCTTCCTGTGCGTCTTGAAGTGGCGCAACAGTTTTATTTTTCATGATTAAATCGCTTGGCAATCTATACTTTAAGACAAAAGCATTTATTCCTAAAGTATTAAACCATTCGGCAACTTTAAAACCTTCTTTATTAATTGCCAGCATTCCGTAACCGCCTCCAGGACAAATTATAACTGATGTTTCGTTTGATTTTTCTGGATCTGCTAAATAAACAGTAAGCGTTGGCAAAGTTACTTTTCGGACTCCTTCTGTTAAATCACCTTTGTTTTCGACTATTTCAGAATAGTCTTTTGACACAATTTCGTCTGGAATTTTATCCCATAAAGGAATTTCTTTTTTCTGCGAAAGTGCCGGAATTGTCAGCGATAAAAAAATGAAAAGCAATGAAGCTTTAAGATGATTCAAATTATTTGATTTTTTCATAAAATTCTATTTCAACAATGCGTAATTGACCGGTTGCATCAACCGATGTTTTATCTTTATATAAATCTAATTCTTTTGTTGGATCTACTTCAACTATTTTAGAAAATCCATCTTTTTCTGTATTAGCACCAATTAATTCTATTGTGATTTTTTCGGCTAAAACAGGTTCCAGCGGAATAGTAATATAACCTAAACTTTGAGTGGTATTCCCTTTAAAAACTTCTTTTCCATCGGCTAAAATTCGGATTGGATAAATTTTAGTTCTCCAGCCTGTAAATTTTATGACAGCTTCATTAATAATTGACGGTTTTGAAAGCGTATAAGTTATAGATCCTGTAGTAATGTTTCCATCATTTCGCCATTCGGTTAATTCGTTGTCGTCATAACTTTTGTAAGTATCATTATTATTCGAAGCGGAAACAGCATTTAAGATGTTTACTGGAATTCTTTTTTGTGTATACGATTGCGTTTTTGGAGTTGGTCCGCGTTCTAAATTTGAAGGTAGATTTTTCCCTGGCAATTCTTCAGAAAGTCCATTTACAGAATTTACAATTTTAGTCTCAAATGTTATTTCTGCTGATTTTAATCTATCGGATTTTGCTGAAATAGTTATTTTTCCGGCTTTCGCCAAAGATTGAATCAAAACTCGGTTTACTCCATTTTCAACAGGAATTTCTTTAGAAAGAACATAATTTTTTAGACCTTGAGCAATTCCGCCAAGCCAAGTTGCTGGACCACTTATAGAAAAGGAAATCATATTATTGCTTATCGGACAACGATTACCGTCTTTATCAACTACTTCAACATCAATTAAAGCTGCATCAGCACCATCGGCAAGTATTCCTTGTGGCTGAGAAATCAATTTTAACTTGATTTGTGATGGTTCTCCAGAAGTTGTTTTTTGATCTTGGCTTAAAACAATTTCGTTTTCATCATAACTAATAGCTTTTATTGTACCAGATTTCCACGCAATATTTTCAAAAGTGAATAAAAATTCACTGCTTCTTTTTCCAAAACCTTGCGAAATTTCGTTTACAAAAAGTTCTACTTTAGGTGCTGTAGAAACGACATAAATATTTTTCACAACATTATTGGTATAGTTCCAATGTCCCATGATATGCGTTCGCTGTTTTTCGACGTCAACCCACCCATCCCACATAACTTGATGTGCCCAATAACCATCTTTCGGAATTCGCATTGCATCGACTTCGCCACTTGTTCTGTAATTTGATTCGCCTCGATGATGCGTATTGGAATCAGAAAAAATAATATTTACGCCTCCAGAGTTTACTCTTTTTCCAGTTCCGGGTCTTTCTCGGTAATAATCGTACCAGCGTAGAATATTTTCAATTGCATGTCGGTCTTGATTGTGATTGTAATCAGATGCTGGAGCTCCGCGATACAAAGGTCCGTCACCTTCTTTATGGAAAGGAGGTGAAAACTCATCCCAATATTTGCGCATGCCTTCGTCTCTAGAATATTCAGTTGCCCATAATGGTTTACGGGCACTTTTGTTGATGTAAAGCATTTCTCCGCCGTATTCGGCTTCTTGGCTGTCCAACATTTCGCGAGAACCAATCGCACGTCCGCCAAAGGGATCGTAAGTATCTCTTAGGCTTTTCATTTCGTGCATGTGCGCTTCGCTGATTGATTCGTTGCCGCTTTCATAAAAAATAATACTCGGATTATTTCTGTTATAAATAATGGCATCGCGCATCAAGTTTACACGCTGTTTCCAAGTATCGCCCTGAGCATCTTTTTCAGCATCTCCGGCTGGCATAGCTTGTAATAATCCAACTCTGTCGCAGGATTCGATATCTTGTTTCCAAGGCGTAACATGCATCCATCGAACTAAATTTCCATTTCCTTCGACAATTAATTTATTGCTGAAATCACTCATCCAAGCGGGAACTGACATTCCAATCGCTGGCCATTCATTGCTGGTTCTCTGAGCATAACCTTTTATTTGCAAGGCTCTGTCATTAAGCCAAAACTGACCATCGGCGAAAGCTGTTTTTCTAAAACCAGTTTTAGTTGAAACTTCATCAACGATTTTTCCGTCGATTTTTAAAATGGTTTTTACAGTATATAAATAACCGTAACCCCAACTCCAAAAATGTAAATTATTTACGAGAGAATTCGCTTTTAGAATTTTAGTTTCATTTGGATAAATTGTAGTTTTTTCGCCTGAAAAAGAAGCCACTTTTTTTCCTTCTAAATCTTCAACAACAACATCATATTCAACTGCTTTTTCAGAATCAAATTCATTTCGGATTTCGGTTTCGGCATTAACAACAGCACTTTCTTTTTGAATATCAATTTTGGATGGATAAATATAAACTCCAGTCGTTTTTAGATTCGAATAGAGTGGAAGTGTTTGGTATAATTTATTGGTGATGTGAAGAAAAACATTTTTTGGAATTCCGCCATAATTTGCATTGAAATTAATATTGTTCCATTGATAAGAAGCTCCAGTTGCCTGTTCTTTGTATTTCCAATCATTGTCAATTCGCAGCGCAACAATATTTTCTTGCGGAAAAGGCTTAATTAAATTTGAAATATCAAGTCCAAAAGCCATTACGCCATTTTCGTGCATTCCCACTTTTTGCCCGTTTATGTAAGTAATCCCGGCTTGTCGGATTCCTTCAAATTCCAAGAAGATTTTTTGATTTTTGATCCCTTTTGGAAGTTTAAATTTCTTTCGATACCAGACAATTCCGGTGGTAAGATGTTCAATATCTTTCTCAAAAGCTTCTTCCTGATTGTAAGCATGCGGAAGCGTAATTTTTTTCCACGAATTATCATTAAAACCAAGAGACTCTGCATTTTTAGAGTCTCCGGTTTTTAGTTTCCAATCTGAATTGAAGTTGTATTTTTCTCTCTTAAATTCCTGAGAAAATATCGAGGTTTTAAAAAGAATTAAAACAAGAAATAAGAGCGTTTTTTTCATTATTTCATTTTATAAATTTCTGAACCTGCCAGTAAAAAACATCCTAGACCATAGTCCTCAAAATCAGGAAATTTATCATAAGAAAGTGGCTGGCCATCTTTAGGCTCTTTTCCTGTTGATTGTAAAAAGCCTAATGCACCATTAGTATGTAGACTTTCTTTAATCATCGCATCCCAAGCTTTTTGGATTACAGGTAGATACGTTTCTTTTTTCAAAATACCGCTGTTAATTCCGTATGCCATTCCGTAAACGAATAACGCAGTTCCAGAAGTTTCTTTTTCACCAAAATTTGTCGGATCATGCAAACTTACATTCCAAAAACCGTCAGCTCTTTGTATAGGTAATAAAGCCGCCGCCATAGCTTTTAAATCTTTCACATATTGATCTCTGTGTGGTGCGTTTTCTGGAATAATAGTTAATACTTTTGCTAATGCGCCAATAACCCAGCCATTTCCGCGGCTCCAATAGCAATCTTCTCCATTTGGCTCTTTATAAGGCGGATCAAAATCGGCATCACGCCACCATAAACCATCTTTTGGATTGAATAATCCATTGTCACCATGCTTGTTTCTTGAGTACATGTACATTTGGTACATTTTTTCAAAGTAACGATTGTCTTTCTCCAAAACTCCCAATTTTGCAAAAACAGGCATTCCCATTTGAATCGCATCAATCCAAGACCAATCGTCTAGTTGAGGCGTATTTAAAAGCATATTGATGTTTGCTTTTGTGTTTTTTAGTTTCTTAGCATCTGGCTCTAAATTGTACAAGTCGATGTATGTCTGCGCAGCGCAGTAATTATCTGCATTACGAGTTGTGTTTCCTCCGTTAAAACCCCATTTATGGAATTCTGACCATGAGTATGCATAATCGTAATAAGCTTCTTTTGGGAAAATTTCATGTAAAGCCATTAATCCTTCATAATAAACACCGCGCGTCCAGATATTGCTCGGACGCTCTTTATTTGTGATAATTGTTTTGCCTGTTTCTGGCCATTTTTGCATAAAATAGTCATTGGCTAAAATCATTTGTTTTAGAACTAATTTTTTATCAAATGGCTGTTGCGCGCTTATTGTACACGTATACAAAAAGCATATTGAGAAGAATAGGGATAATTTTTTCATTTTTTGTATTCCTTAGTTAATAGTTAGTTTTGCTGTTTTAATGGTGTAATTGTGATTGGACCTAAAAGCCCGGAAGGCATTGGAGCCCATTTTGTGGCATCAAATTTTTTATAATCTTTGTCTACCATATTGATTTCATAAAATATCTTCCATTCTTCGCCTTTTAATTCTTTGTTGCGAATTCGGTTTGCTGAAAGGTTAGTAACTTGAATTTTTAAGATATTTTTTCCTGATTTAAGTTTCCCGATATTTAATTGATAAGGAACTGACCAAGCTGTACCAATAAATTCTCCGTTTACCCAAACTTTAGCGCTTTCGCGGACATCTCCCAAGTTTAAAGCCCAATTTTCGATCTTAGCATTCGGACTGTTGAATTCTAAAGTATAAGTTGCTGATCCAGAAAAAGCTTCAGCTTCTGGTCCTAATTTTGTCCAAGATTCTAGATTTGAAATAGTAGCACTTGGAGGCAATTGCGGTCCGCCTTTGTCGAAATTAATTTTCCAGTTTCCTTTTAACGGAATTGCATCAGCAGTTGCTTCATAATAATTCCATTTTTTTTGCGAAGCTGTATTTTCTGTCTTTAAAAAATAAGATTCTCCGGGAGCAATTTTAATTTTAACCAATGTAGTATTGGCTGATTTTTTTACAATTGCATTTCCAACTTCTCTAGTTAACGGATTTAAAATGATAACTTCTTTATTTCCAGCTTGAATCGGAATGAAATCATCAATGGTTTTAGTTGTATGATTAACTAAATAATAGATTTTTTCACCATCTACATTTCGTCTAATAAATTTCAAACCTGTGTTTACAAGTGTTTCAGGATATATCTGTCCATTTTCTAAAGTTGAAAAAATGTCAGAAGCTGGTTTTACAATTTCGCTGTTTGCAGTCAAAAGATTTTGAAGTTCTTGTTTTTGTTTTTTATAATCATTAAAACCAGGAACAGATTCTGGAAGACTTTCGAAAATGATATTTGCTCCCGCTTTTTTCAATTCGATCAGTTTTTGTAAAGTAGCAAGTGGCATTTTCTTTGTTGGTGGAATCACTAATGCTTTAAAAGTTGTGCCCGAAAGATTAATTTTTCCATCAATAACTTTGGCATCAGCAATAAAATTATCTGAGATAAAATCTACGCCATAACCTTTATTCATTAATCTTTTGGTAGAAGCATAGAAAGAAGTAGGGTGAAGCCATTCTTGTAAAGAATGTATTTTGAATTCAAAGAATAAAGTTCCTTTTTGGTATTTGTCCCAAGTGTCAAAAATTGGCCAGTAAAGCAGAATTTCATTATCCGATTTTCCTTGTTGCAGCAATGACTGACAGTTTGCAATATAAGAGAATAGAGAAGGAGCATCTTCCCAAATACTGTTGTTGGTATTAAAATTTACCGAAGCATAAAACTGCCATCCTGGCCATGCAGCTCTGTCTGGCGAATAAGTTGAACCATGAAGAAAAATATGGTTGATGCCACTCAACATTAAATCCTCGGCTTCTGGTTTGCATTGCGATAAAGCGGCTTTGAAATGTTCTCGAAGCCACGTAAAAGTCTCAGATGAAACTAGATTTTTTCCTGAGATATGTGCCGCCGATGATGAAAATTTCAGCATTACTGGATCAGCATCTCCCTCGCGGATGTCTTCTTTTTCTCTTCTGAATCCCGGAATATCAAAAGGCATTGAACCAAAAGTTTCACATTCTGGAATATCTGCAGCAGCGTATAAATCAATTAGATTTCCAGGTGATCCATGCGCTTGAAGTTTTGTTTTAAAGTTTTTTGAATGCGCCCATTGTGTCCAAGGCTTGTCAAAATTATTTAATAATAAATCGCCAATGGTTTGTCGGTAATCACTCCTAATGCGGTTGCCAATTTCACTATCGGTTTCATTCAATAACAAAGGCAATTCTTTTTTTAAATCATAACCGCGCAGTTTTTGAAATTCTTCGAAAAATTTAGGCGTAAAATCAGTGCCGTAAACTTCATAACTGTCATTAAAAATGGCTCTTATTTTGCCTTCGCGTCCTTTAAATGCGGTATTAAACGGAACTACATAAGCGTCTAATGCTTCTGTTGAATAATGGTCTAAAGTAAAACCGCTTCCTCCAGGCGCTGCTCTTTTTACTTGTTGTCCTGTTTTTCCGCTAAAAACAGCATACAAAGTGTAGTCTGTTTTTTTAGCTTTCCATTTCAGTTTATTAGGTTCTGGCTGTCCTTGAATTGAGACTGATTTTCCGTCAATACCTTTGTCTTTTATTTTCGTCTGATTCTTTTTTAATTGATCTGTTAAATTGATGTACGAACCATCTTTTCCATAGGCAACTACATATAATAGTTCCGCTGGATTTTTTTCTTTTTTATTTTCAACAGCAATATTTCGGTCAATAGTTTCGTCTTTTTTAAGCTCATACTTTTCAATTATGAGTTTTGTAGCCGCATTTTGCACAGTAACATGAGATCCTCCGTATGGCCAACCCGTTCCTAAAACCATATCAACCTGCATATGAAGACTGTCTGCAACATGAACAGTATAGTCCAACATTTCCATCCATTTTGGAGAAAGATAATCAATGAAATTATTTTCTTCACCTTTAACACCATATATAGGTGTAATTTCGACACCGCCAATTCCTGCATTATGAAAATCTGTTAAGCTTCTTTTTAAGTTTGGTTTGTCTACGGCGCTTCCCATCCACCACCAACGTGCCCATGGCTGATTTACATTGGAGGATTTTGGCCATGGTGAATTTTCCTGAGCTGACGCATTTAGAATCCAGCAAAGGGAAAAAATAAAAAGACAGTTTGTTTTGGTTATTTTCATTAGTTAAGGTTCAATAGTTTTATAAAGCGGTTACTAATGTACTTACTTCATATAAGTATAAAAACATGTAATAGTAACTTTTTACTGGTTGTAATAAGGTAAAAGTATTAGTAGAAACTCAAATTGCTATCCTGTAGCGTCCTGTTTTATTTCATTTTATTAAAAATCAAAAGAGTAATAATTTGTGGTATTTTTTTCTCAATTCGCATTTTTGCATCAAAATTACTATGAATTGCAAAAAAAATATTGAAGAAAATTTCAGATAATATATTTGTAGATTTTACACTTATTAAGCCTTGTAAATCAAGTACTTGAGGCTTTTTTGAGTTAATAAAAACATAAAATTATTTATAAGAACCTGAAAGTTAACAGGATACTACAGGATGCTGTGCCACCCTCTTCTAAATAAATTTGGATAAACTAATTAATTAACCAAATTTAACTTTTATGAAAAACAAATTTAGTCTTTTGCTGATTTTGGTCATGTTTGCGCTGTTGCAGACAGCAGGTTATGCGCAGAACAAAGTGGTTAAAGGTACAATCACTGATGCGGCGGGACTGCCTATACCAGGAGCAAATGTACTTATTAAAGGAACAAAACAGGGAACAAGTACTGATTTTGATGGTAAATACTCTATCAGTGCAAATGCAGGACAAGTATTAGTTTTCTCGTCTACTGGTTCTAAAACTGTTGAAAAAACTGTTGGTACTTCTTCAGAAATCAATGTGAAGCTTGTTGAAGAAGTTTCTCAACTTAATGAGATCGTTGTTGTTGGTTATGGAACTGCGAAGAAATCAGATGTAACAGGATCAGTTTCAACCATAAATGCACAACAATTAATGAACAGACCTGTTTCAAGTGCAACTGAAGCATTACAGGGTAAAATTGCCGGAGTTGATATTACAACAAACGAACGTCCAGGAAGTCTTGGTACCGTGCGTATTCGTGGTACTCGATCTTTGACAGCAAGTAACGATCCTTTGTATGTTGTTGATGGTGTGCCTTTAATGTCTGCCTCTGCAATTGAAACTTTAAATCCTAGAGATATTGAATCGATGGATATTCTTAAAGATGCTTCAGCTACAGCTATATACGGATCTCGTGGTGCAAATGGAGTTATCATTGTGACAACAAAACAAGGAAAAGCAGGTAGATTTACATTGAATTATGCAGGAACTGTAACTACTTCTGAAATTGTTGACAGATCGCCATCAATGAGTGCATCTGATTTTATTACTTTCAGACGTTGGGCAGCTTACAATCTTGATCCAGTTAAATATGCTAACCCAGCAACACCGACTCTTGCAAATGATAAATTGATTTTTGATAGTGCATTAGATGGACAAACATCAAGAGACAATGTATTGAAAGGATGGGCGA
The DNA here is from genome assembly GCF_030929605.1 of Flavobacterium sp. LHD-80. GTDB lineage: Bacteria > Bacteroidota > Bacteroidia > Flavobacteriales > Flavobacteriaceae > Flavobacterium. The sequence goes on along the minus strand of NZ_JAVFVS010000009.1, from coordinate 206,393 downwards.
GTGGTACATGGGACGCTTCTAAAGTAACTAATACAGATTGGACTGATTATGTAACTCAAGGAGGAATCAGCACAGAGCACGTTATTAGTGCTAGTGGAGGTTCTGAAAAAGTAAATACTTATGGATCTGTAGGTTATTTAGATAATGAAGGTACTCAAAAAGGGCAGTGGTACAAACGTTATACTGCAAAACTGACATCAAATATTACTCCAGTTGATTGGTTTAAAATGACTGCTTCTTTCAATGTTTCATGGAGTGAGCAAGATTACGGAATGTCAACTTTAAGTGCAAGAAGTGGTACATCGCCAGATGCAATTTTTGGTGCCGCAAAACAAATTTATAATATTGCTGTTCCTTATGATGCTAATGGTAATTTGATTATCAATCCGGGTGGCGAATCAGGTGTTTACACTATTATGGATGAGTGGAATAAAAGTACGCAGCAATCACAAACAATGCGTGTTTTGGCTAATTTCTCTGCTAATTTAGATTTTGGTAAAATGACAAAATCATTAGAAGGGCTTACGTATAAGTTAAATTTTGGTCCAGATTTCCGTCATTGGAGAGAAGGTGCTTATATTGATGGAACATCATCATTAAAAATTAATGCAAATGGTAGTGCAGGTGTTAATTATGCTCGTCTTCAAAACCGTCGTGATTTTTCATGGACTGTAGATAATATTATTAACTACGATCGCACATTTGCTGCTAAGCACAAAGTTGGTGTGACTTTATTACAAACAGCATCATCTTGGAATATTGAAAATTCTTCTATGAGTGCAAATAACATTCCTAAACCTTCATTTTTATGGAATGCAATGGGTTCAGTAGATGCTACAAATGCGGCTAACAATGCACGTATGAGTTCAGGTCTTACAGAGCGTGCTATTAGTTCTTACATGGCTCGTGCAAATTATGGTTATGATAACCGTTATTTATTGACAGTATCAGGACGTTGGGATGGAGTTACGCAATTATCTGAAGGACATAAATGGGACTTTTTCCCTTCTGCAGCATTAGCTTGGCGTATCAATAATGAAGAATTCTTGAAAAATGTTGATTGGGTAAAAAATCTAAAACTTCGTTTTGGTGTTGGTACTTCTGGAAACTCTTCTGTTAATCCTTATGGAACTTTAGGAAACATTAGCCAAATCTTCCTTCCTTTTAACGGTCAGAGCAATGCAATAGGTTTTACTACAAATGAGCCTTATTATACAGATACTCAAACAGGAATGCCTAATAAAAACTTAGGTTGGGAAAAAACAACACAATACAATCTTGGTCTTGATTTTAGTTTCTTAAACAACAGAATCAGTGGTACTATTGATGCTTATAAATCGGATACTAAAGATTTATTATTACGTGTAGATATACCGCCAGTATCAGGTTACCCATACATTGTATCAAATATTGGTCAAACAAAAAATCATGGAGTTGAGGTAACGCTTAATCTTATTCCAATTCAAACTGCTACAGGATTTACCTGGGAAACTAATTTAAATGGTGCATGGCAAAAAGATGAAATTGTAAGTTTGGCAAATGGAGCACAAGATATGGTGAGTAACTCATGGTTCATTGGACAATCTATCGCAGTTCGTTACGGTTATGATAATGAAGGTCTTTGGCAAAATACTCCAGAAGATCTTGCTGAGATGGCAAAATGGAATGCTAACGGTTATAAATTTACTCCAGGTAACGTAAGACCTAAAGATCAAAATGCTGATTATAAAATGGATGGAACTGACCGTGTAGTTATTGGTAACAATAATCCGCGTTGGACAATGGGATGGAATAACAACTTTACTTATAAAGGTTTTGATCTAGGAATAAACCTTTACGGACGTATGGGATACACTGCATCTTTAGGAGGTGAGGCTTTAACAGCACACGCAAATCAACGTGAAACAGATTACTGGACTCCAGATAATCCAGATGCTGAATTCCAAAAACCAATTTTAGGTCAAGCAACTTCAGGTTCAGCAGATGCTTTTTCTGGACTTCTTGGTTTCCAAAAAGCATCATTTGTTAAAATTCGTAATATTTCTTTGGGTTATAATTTATCTAAAGATGTTGCAAATAAAGTTGGATTGGCAAACATGAAATTTTATGTTCAAGCTGTAAATCCAGGAAGTATTTATCAGTCTTTAGATTGGTATGATTTTGACACTGAGAGAACTTATTTCAACCGCAGTTTTGTTATGGGGGTTGAAGTTGGATTTTAATGAATTGTGGCGAATTGAAGTATAACAATAAAAGTAAAAAAATGAATAATATAAAAAATATAGGAATCGGTCTTTTATTAATGGCGGGGGTGTTTTTTACTTCGTGTTCGGAAGACTTTCTGGACGAAGAACAAACAAATGCATATTCGACAGCATATTTTGATACTCCTGAAGGTCTTCAGGCTCTAACGGTGTCTCTTTATGGTAATATCCGTTGGCATTTTGGTTTTGAATGGTCGTATGGAAATACGCTATATGGTACTGATGAGTTTACCAATGCAAATGACCTTACCAATGAAATGTGGAACACTTATGACAACCGTTTTGGACCAGTAGGTGCATCTGCAGCAACAGGAGCGGCGAATGGAAATGCAACAAATCCAAATGCACTTTGGGATGAAATGTACTATGGTATTGCGTCTTGCAACACTATTATTGCGAAAGCAGAAAAAGTAATTACAGACGTAAAAATTAGAAACCGTTGCTTAGCTCATGCTTATTTTTTAAGAGGGTATAACTATTACAGACTTGTTGCGCAATACGGAGGAGTTGTTCTACAAACGACACCAATTGAAGGAGTGGTTCGTAACTATGAGCGTGCTACAGAAGAGAAATGTTGGGAGCAGGTAATATCTGATTTCCGTAATGCTTACAGTCTTTTTGAAGGCGAAGTTTTTACTTATGGAAAAGGAGTTACATGGACAAAAGCTACTGCTGCGCACTTCTTAGCAAAATCTTTATTATTCCGTGCGTCTGAGCGTAATGATGCTTGGAATGGTTCTTACAAAGATGCTGACCTTAAAGAAGCAATCGATGCTTGTTCATACGCAATTACAGCTCGTGGACCATTGACGCCAAACTATAGTGATTTATATGCAAACTGGACAGGAGTTGACTGCCCTAATGAGCAACTTAATGAAATTTTAATGGCCGCAGGACACAATGCTGATGCTGCTACAGTTGGTCGTTTTGGAAACCGTACGTATAGTTATTTTGCTCCTCAGTTTTCTAGTTTTTCTGGAGGATGGGTAAGACGTGGTGTTTGGATTGGAAGTATGGATTTCCAACGTTGTCGTCCTACAGAATATACATATGGTGTGTTTGATCACGTAAACGATGCTCGTATGTGGAAAACTTTTAGAACCGTTTATGGTGCTAATACTGTAGTTGCGCCAAATCCATCAGGAGTAAAAGTGGGAGATCCTGGTATTGTCATGATTTTAAATACTAAAAACGATAATACATATAACAGTGCTAAATTTGGTGCTAGTGTTCAAGCTCCAACTTGGACAGATGCTGCTGGTCGTTTGCCAGAATGGAATACAGGAGCAAGACAAACTGCTACTACTGGAACTTTAGCAGTTAAAAAAGGACAGTATGTACCTAACTCTTCAGTGTTGTATCAAAATGGAGTTTATGTAGCACCTACATTCAAAAATCAGCCAATTTGTAACTTCTTTGCAGGTATTAATAAAACAGAATGTGGATCTCGTACTGCTGAAAGAGGTGATTCACACCGTGATGTAATTATGGCTCGTCTTGCTGAAACGTATCTAATACGTGCAGAATGTTACGTTCGTCTAAACCAATATGGAAACGCAATGCAAGATATCAACGTAGTAAGAGCTAGAGCACAATGGAAAGCTGGAGAAAACAGATCTTATTATAATGATGGTTCTCAGGCGTTTAAAACGAACCCATTAAATACAGGAACTTCAGCTACAGCTTTTACAGCGTCAAATTTAGATATGAATACATATTACTTGTCTAATCCAACACTTGCGGTTACAACTGCGGCTTCAGATTTAAGATTAACTTCTTTCCCTAATAATTTACCAGCTGAAGACGAAGCAGTTATTGCTAAAGTTGGAGCTTCAACAGATAAAGAACGTGCTATCAACTTTATTCTTAACGAGTCTACTCGTGAACTTTTAGGAGAATGGCAACGTTGGGAAACTCTTTCTCGTACAGGGATGCTTATTAAACGCGCAAAAGCGTTTAATGCTGAAGCAGCTCCTAATATTAAAGTTGGCAAACATGAACTTCGTCCAATTCCTCAAACTTTTATTGATGGATTATTAAATGACGATGGTTCTAACTTATCGCCTGCACAAAAAGCAGCTTGGCAAAATCCAGGTTACTAAACTTTTTAAATTTTTGTTTTTGAAAACCGTCTCATTTTTGAGACGGTTTTTTTTTGGTTTAAAGTGAAATAATAGCAGCAAATTGAAGGTGATAAACCATTAGAAAAGCTTTTGTTCAAAAAAAAATGCAATCGATTACATTTTTATGTTTGAAATTATCATAATTTTCGCATATTTGCTTTTTATTCGGTAAAAAATTTTGAATAAAATTATGGTATGTGAAAAAAAAATATTGTTTAATTCGCATATTCGCATTTAGAAGCTTTTTCCTTAATTCCCTTTGAAAATCAACGGTTTGAAGGATTTTATGGTTAAAAAAATCTTAAATTGAACTTGTAAAACTCTGTAAGTTAGAATAATACTAAATTACTTTACAGGACACTACAGGACAGTACGAAATTAACTTCTAAATAAATTTGAGTAACTAATTAATTAACCAAATTTAACTTTTATGAAAAACAAATTGAGTGTGCTGCTGCTGATAGCCATGATTGCATTATTCCATGCATCTGGTTACGCGCAGAACAAAGTAGTCAAAGGTACTATTAAAGATGCTACAGGATTGCCAATTCCGGGTGTCAATGTACTCATTAAAGGAAGCCAGAACGGAGTGAGCACAGATCTGGATGGTAGTTACTCTATTAACGCGGCTTCTGGAAATGTTCTTGTTTACAGTTTTATCGGATTTAAAAAACAAGAAGTTACGGTAGGTGCTGCAACTGTTTACGATGTCGTACTTAAAGAAGATGACAATTCTCTTGAGGAGGTAGTCGTAGTAGGTTACGGTGTAAAAAAGAAAAAGGATCTTACAGGTTCAATTGTAAGTGTAAATGCTGAAGAAATTGCATCTAGACCAGTTGTAAATGCAGTACAGGCTATGCAAGGAAAAGCGGCGGGTGTTGATGTTTCTTCAAATGAGCGTCCTGGAAGTGTGGGAAATATTACCATTCGTGGAGCTCGTTCTATTTCTGCTTCAAATGCACCACTTTATGTCGTTGATGGTATTCCTTTAAATTCAAGATTGGTGACTGATCCTACTACCGGAAGAATTAGCGTTGATCCAAATTCAGGGGGAATCGATTTCTTAAATCCAACTGATATTGAAACAATCGACGTTTTAAAAGATGCTTCTGCAACGGCTATCTATGGTTCTCGTGGAGCAAACGGGGTCATCATCGTAACAACTAAAAAAGGTAAAAACGGAAAATTTACTTTGAACTACGATACATCAATAATGACAGAAACGATTCATGAAAATGCACCAATGATGACAGCTGGAGAATATATCGAGTTTCGTCGTTGGGGAAGATATTACTCTAATCCAGCAGCTTTTCCTAAAGGAGATGCTCCTACAATAGAAAATGATAAGTTAATTTTCCTTGCTTCTGCTGACCCGGCTGCATGGGCAAACATTGAGAAAGGATGGGCTGGCGGAACTTGGGATGGTTCTAAAGTGGCAACTACAGATTGGACAAAATTTGTAACTCGTACAGGAATTACACAACAACATACGATCGGTGTGAGCGGTGGAACTGAAAAAATGAAAGCTTATGGTTCTTTTGGGTATTTAGATAATACAGGAACTTTATTTGGACAAAGCTACGTTCGTTACAGCGGTACTGCAAATGTTGATATTACGCCAACTAAATGGTTCTCAATGGGTGTAAGTCTTAATACTAGTTATGGTGTTAATGAATACGGACAGTCAAACGTTGGTAGAACTGCTGTTACAAGTTCAACAGGAATTTATGCAACAGCTCGTACTAACCTTCCTTACGCAGTTCCTTATGACAGCAACGGAAACAGAATTGACAGCCCAGGTGGAGATTCAACGATTAGAACTCCTGTTGATGAGTATAAATTGTCTCAAGATCAGCGTATAACTTTGCGTGCTTTTGGTAGTTTGTATGCTCAGTTTGATTTAGGGGCGATTTCTTCAAAACTTGACGGATTAAAATACCGTATTAATTTTGGTCCAGATATTACATCTTATCGTGATGGAGTTTATTTAGATGGCAAATCGGCAATTCGCTCTGGAACTAGTTTTGCTTCTCTAGCTAAAGAACAAACAATTTCATATACATTAGATAACTTAATTTTCTACAACAAAACATTTGGGAATCACAGTTTTGGTGGAACATTATTAATGAGCCAGACCGAATATCATAATGAGAACAGTTCAATGTCTGCTAATGATATTAAAAATCCTGAAAACAAATGGAACGCTTTAAATCCTGCTAATGTTACACTTGCTGGATATTCTTCTGGTTTGACAGAGACAGGTTTATTGTCTTACATGGGAAGGGTAAATTATACTTATGCTGATAAATATTTGTTTACTGCTTCTGGACGTTATGACGGAGCTTCTCAGTTGGCTTCAGAAAACAGATGGGCATTTTTCCCGAGTGCTTCTGCTGCATGGGTAATCAATAAAGAAAAATTCTTGGAAAATGTTTCTTGGATCAACCAATTAAAAATGAGAGTTGGTTACGGAGTTACCGGAAATGCTGCTGTTCCTGCATACGCAACACAACCTCCATTAGTTGGTATTGTATATCCTAACGGATCTGGTGTTGTAAACAATACATCTTTAGGAAATGTTGATTTGGGCTGGGAACAAACTGCTCAGTTTAACTACGGTATTGATTTCGCATTGTTTGGTAACAGAGTTTCAGGTGCTTTGGATTATTTTACAAGTAGAACAACTGATTTGTTATTAAAAAGCAGTGTACCAACGGTAATTGGGGTTAAAGATACCTACCAAAACGTTGGAGAGACAGAAGGAAAAGGTGTTGAGCTTACTTTAAGCACAGTAAACGTTACAACTAAAGATTTTGAGTGGACAACAAATATTAGTGCTTCTTATCAGCAAAATAAAATTGTTTCGCTTCAAAATGGAAAATTTGACGATATCAACAACAATTTATTTATTGGAGATTCTCAAAACGTAATTTATGGTTTCGAATCAAACGGAATTTGGAAACCTGAAGATGCAGCCGAAATGGCAAAATTCAATGCAGCAGCAGGTTCAAACATTTTTTCTTTTGGTAACGCAAGACCTGTAGATCAAAATGGTGATTATAAAATTGATGCTAATAATGACCGTGTAATTATTGGTTCAAAAGATCCAAAATATATTTTTGGTATGACGAATACTTTCAGCTACAAAAATTTTGATCTATCTTTCTTTGTATATGGACGTATGGGCTATTTATATGATACTTTAGGTGAAAATGAAGGTGCAAAAGGAAGTCAGAGATCAATTAATTATTATACTGATAATAATACAAATGCAGAATATCAAAAACCAATTTATTCAGCAGGTACAGGAGATCCTTATTACCCAATTTTAGGATATCGTAATGGTGCATTTTTGAAAATGCGAAATATTTCTCTAGGATATCATTTCGATAAAGAATTAGTGCAGAGCCTTGGACTTTCTAAATTGAGATTATACTGCCAGGCAACAAATCCGGGCATGATTTTCACAAAAGTAAAATGGACTGATTTGGATACGCAGACAACGGCTTCAAACAGAGGTATAACTTTAGGGTTAAATGTAGAATTCTAAAAAATTAAAAAATATCATTATGAAAAATTATAAAAAACTATATATCAACTTAATGCTTGTTGCAGCGCTTACTTTAGGGAGTTCATGCAACAAAGATTTTCTTGACGAAGAGTTGACAACGGCTTACAGTTCAGATTATTATAAGACAGAAGCTGGAATTCAGGCTTTGGCAGTTGGAACATATTATCAGGTATTTGCTGCAGAATTTCAAGGCGAAGTGCCACTTTGTGCAACAGAATCAGGAACAGATGAATTTCACGCTGGAGGTGACCCTTCAAACTGGATTTGGAATTCTTATTCCTCAGGTTTTAAGGCTTTTGTAACGGTTTCTAACGCGAATACTGTTGCTGCAAATACGCACTGGGACAATTTATATATCGGAATTGGGAATGCTAATACATTAATTGAATCGGCAACAAATATTGTTTCTACAAATGATGCCATCAAAAAAACGGCATTAGGTGAAGGTTACTTTTTAAGAGCTTTCAGTTATCTGCAATTGGTAAGTCAGTATGGCGCTGTTCCTTTAAAATTAAAAACAAGTTCTACAGTTGAATTAGAATTCACAAGAGCTTCACCACAAGAAGTTTTAAATCAAGTAATTGCTGATTTTACTCAGGCTTACAATTTATTAGGAAATGCTGGTGCTCCGGCAAAAATTACTAAAGATGCAGCAGCTCATTATTTAGCGAAAGCGTATTTAACACGTGCAAGCGAAATTAATGACAGCTGGAATGCAACTACAAAAACGGCCGATTTACAGCAAGTTGTTGCGTTGTCTGATGAAGTAATTTCGCGTCACCCATTAGCAGCTAATTATGATAATTTATGGTCCTACACAACTGCAGATGGCGCAAATGAAAAACTTCCAGAGTTAATTTTGTCAGCACAATTCAATGCTAGTACATTGACAACGGGAGGAAATCAACAACATTTATATTTCCTTTCAACTTACGACCAATTGCCTCAAATGAAACGTAATCTTGCTGGTGGAAGACCTTTTAGCCGTTTGGCACCAACTTATTTTGTATATGATGCTTTTGATCATGTTAATGATTCTCGTTTTTGGAAAAGTTTTCAAACAAAAAGTATCGTTAATAATGCTTCAGGAGCGGTTTATAAAAATGGAGATTTAGGGATTATGTATGTTGTAAATACAGCGGCAGATACACGTTTTGCAAAAACTAAAAATACAGATGTCATCATTTATCCAAAGACAGGAAAAACAATTCCGAGTGTTTATGTCGCATATGCTGCTGATAAAGTGGGTTTAATGGCCGATGTGAGATTCCCTTCTTTAAGCAAATATATGGATGGAAACAGAATCGATTTGAGTAATATAAAAGGATCTCGTGATATTACTTTAGCGCGTTCTGGTGAAACTTATTTGATGGCTGCCGAAGCTAAAATTCGTTTAGCAAAAGCTGGTGGCGCTACATTTGCAGATGCTTTGCCTTATATCAATGCTGTTCGTGCCCGTGCAGCATACAAAGCTGGAGAAAATCGTGCAGCTTATGCTGATGGTTCGGCTGCCTATACAACTACTGGTCAGGCTGGAATTCCAATTTCTTATATTCCTGAAAACTCTTATTATGAGTCAAATAATATTGCGGTTGCAACAACTGCAACGAGTTTAGCGATAAGCAGTGTTACTGCTTTGCCGGCAGAAGATTTGGCCGTAATTGCAAAATTAGGTTATGGAACTGATTATGATAGAATGTTATGTTTAGTGCTTAACGAACGTACGAGAGAATTGTGTGGAGAATTCCACCGTTGGGAAGATTTAAGCCGTACTAAAACATTAGTTGCTAGAGCAAAAGCGTATAATATTGAAGCTGCTGCAAATATTCAGGAATATCATAACCTGCGTCCAATTCCACAAACTTTCCTTGATGGAGTTTATGCAAGCGGAAAACCTTTGACTGCAGAACAAAAAGCGGCTATGCAGAATCCGGGTTATTAATATCAAACTTATTTTTTGGTTTTTTTATGTTAGGAACCGTCTCAATTTTTGAGGCGGTTTTTTTTATTATTTAGCAGGGTACAACAGGATAGTTATCAGTTATTTAATAAGTAGATTTGAGAATCATTTTAAGGATATTGGTTTTCGTTAATATGGTAATGGTAAAATTAAGTGGTTTTGATTTTACGAAGGCAGTAACTCCGGTTACTGCCTTTTTTGTTTTTACAATTCTTCAGTAAAACAGGGAAGCACAGGATACCGATATCGTTTTAGTGCTTTATCTTTAAAGTTTTAGTATTAAAATTATATTCCGAATGATTTATTTGAAGAAATTACTACTATTATTCATTGTTTTAGGATTAAAACTAACGGCCACGGCTCAGGTAAAACTGCCTGCTTTGGTTGGTGATAATATGGTTTTACAGCAAAATTCAAAAGTGAATTTATGGGGATGGGCTTCTCCAAACGAAAAGATAAAAATACAATTAGGCTGGCAAAACAATCCAGTCGAGATTACAACAAATGTTGATGGAACTTGGAAAACAGCAGTGAATACACCAGCCGGAAGCGAAAAACAATATGATATTACAATCGAAGCTTCAAATAAAATCATTCTTAAAAATATTTTAATTGGAGAAGTCTGGATTTGTTCTGGGCAATCGAATATGTATTTTCCTGTTGGAAAAGAGGAAGGAACTTGGAAAACCGGAGTGAAAAATTATGAAGAAGAAATTCAGAATGCCAATTTCCCATCAATAAGATTATTTACTGTACAGACAAAAGCTTCTCAAAAACCTTTAGAAGATGTTGCCGGAAATTGGAACATTTGTTCTCCTTCAACTATTAAATCTTTCTCCGCTGTAGCTTATTTTTTTGGAAGAGATTTGTACCAAAAAATTAAAGTTCCAATCGGTCTTATTTCAACTTCTTGGGGCGGAACAAAAGCCGAAGCTTGGACGTCGCAAACTGTTCTTGAAGGAAATCCTGATTTTCTGCAAATTTTAGGACAAGATGCCAAAAACGAAAAATTGTTTCAGGAAAAATTAGAAACCTACTATGCTGATTTGAAAAAAGAACGATTAGCAAATAATAATGATGTTTCGAAAAGCCAGTTAAAAAAGCCTAAAAAAGAAGAAAACAAAACGTCTTATGTTCTTTATAACGCAATGCTTCATCCTGTAGTTAATTATACAATGAAAGGTGTAATTTGGTACCAAGGAGAAAGCAATGCCGAAAGCGCCTTTTTGTACAGAAGCCTTTTTCCGGCAATGGTAAAAAGTTGGAGAACTGAGTGGAATCAAGGCGATTTTCCTTTTTATTTCGTTCAGATTGCGCCTCACAAAGGGCAAAATCCTGACATTAGAGAAGCGCAGTTAATGGCTTCAAAAGTAATTCCAAACAGCGGAATGGTCGTTACAACCGATGTTGGAAATGCCACAAACATTCACCCAATTGACAAACAGACTGTTGGTTATCGTTTGGCTTTAATCGCAAAAGCAAAAACATATGGAGAAAGCAAATTAGTTTATTCGGGACCAACATACAATCATATGGAAATCATAAAACAGCGTATTCAATTATTTTTTGATGATGTTCCAAACGGATTTAAAAAGAGCAGCGAAGATTTAAAAGAGTTTGAAATTGCAGGAACCGACAAAGTTTTTTATCCGGCAACGGCTAAAATTGATAAAAAAACAATTGTAGTTTCTTCGCCAAATGTAAAAGAACCTGTTGCCGTTCGTTTTGCATGGAAAGCAGTTCCAGAACCGAATTTATTTAATGCCGAAAATTTACCGGCATCGCCTTTTAGAACGGATGATTGGGTAACAGAAAATGAAAAGTAAAATTAGGTATAGTTTGTCATTCCGAGGAACGAGGAATCTCCGCGAGTAACTCCGCAACGAGAATCCAATCAGTGTCGAGCTACTTGCGAAGATTCCTCGTTCCTCGGAATGACAAAACTGAGAGAAATAAAACAACAAAAAACTAAAATGAAAATTAAACCAAAATATCTTTTCTTAAGTCTTACAATTGCGCTATTCAGCCTAACAATGACAGCACAAAAAGACAATCAAAAAGATAAAAAACATATTGCGCCAAAACCATTATTCCGCGATCCAATTTATGACGGAGCAGCCGATCCAACAATCATTTGGAACGAAAAAGAGAAAAAATGGTTTATGTTTTACACCAATCGTCGAGCGAAAGATTCAACGGCAAAAGGAATTACATGGGTTCACGGAACGAAAATTGGTGTGGCAACTTCTGAAGATGGCGAAAAATGGACATACAAAGATACTTGCACAATTAATTGCAAATTAAAAGATGTTACGTATTGGGCGCCAGATGTCATTAAATACAAAGATAAATATCATATGTATTTGACCATTGTGCCCGGAATTTTCACCGACTGGTATCATCCGCGTTCTATTATTCATTTGACAAGTACAAATCTAATGGACTGGAAATTTGAATCAGAATTGAAATTAGCCTCAGAACGCTGTATTGACGCTTCGGTTTTTCAATTGCCTAACGGAACCTGGAGAATGTTTTACAATAATGAAAATGACGGTAAATCAATTTATTATGCAGACAGTAAAGATTTGTACAATTGGACAGACAGCGGAACGAAAATTGTAAAAGATAGAGGTGAAGGCCCAAAAGTTTTTGTTTGGAAAGGAAAAAACTGGATGATTTCTGATTCTTGGAGAGGATTAAACGTTTATTCTTCAGAAGATTTTTTAAATTGGAATCGCCAAGAAAAGAATATTCTTCAAACGCCTGGAACTGGTGAAGATGATAAAGTAATTGGAGGTCATCCTGATGTAATTGTAAATGACGGGAAAGCATATATTTTTTATTTTACTCATCCTGGAAGAACTCCTGAAAATAAAGGCGTTGATAGTTATGAAACAAAAAGAAGTTCTATTCAAGTAGCAGAACTAGAATATATAAATGGCGAAATTATCTGCAACAGAGACAAGCAGGTTCAAATCAATTTAAAACATTAAAAAAATGGCAAATAAAAACACAATTCGAAACGCTTTCAAAATGAAATTAAAACCTGGTTTTGAAGCGGAATACAAAAAAAGACACGACGAAATCTGGCCGGAGTTAGAAAGTTTGCTTTCAGAAACGGGTATTCAAGATTACAGTATTTTTTTAGATGAAGAAACCCTGATACTTTTTGCAGTTCAAAAAATCAGTCCAGATTTTGATGAAAATTTATTGCCAAATCATCCAATTGTAAAAAAATGGTGGGCATTTATGGGAGATATTATGGAAACAAATCCTGATAATTCGCCGATTGCAGTTTCTTTAAAAGAGGTTTTTCATTTGGATTAAACCTGAAACTTTAAACAAAGAAAACCTGAAACAAAGAGAAAAATGAAAACAAAATATTATTTATCAATAGCTTTTGCGACAGCGATTTTAGCCAATTGCAACGCACAAAAAGTTACTTTAAAAAACACCTCTGATTTAGTTTTACCGCAAAAAGCAATCAGCATCAAAAGAAGCCAGATTGGTGTTAAATATGTCTCAAATAGCTTCCCGATTTTGATTAGTAAAAATGATACAATTCCAGCGCAATTAAATGATTTAGACGGTGACGGAAAATGGGACGAACTCTTCTTGGTAACCGATTTTTCAGCTAATGAAAAGAAAATAGCAACATTAAGCTGGTCTTTAAAAGATCCTAAATTTCCAATAAAAACAAGTGTTAGGTTTGGAAAAAGAGAAGCTAAAGATTTGCCGGTTCAGCCAGCAACTCAAGAAGTTTTAATGGCGAATCAAGTACACAAAAAATTAGGTTTCCAGAAATATCAAACGGATGGTCCAACTTGGGAAAATGACAAAGTAGGTTTCAGACATTATTTAGATGGAAGAAATTCAAAAGATGTTTTTGGGAAAAGAATTCCAGCTATCACGCCAGAAAATGTTGGAATAAACAATAAAGGCGCAGTTGAAGACAATTACCACGTAATGTATGATTGGGGAAGAGATATTTTTCCTGTTGGAAATTCTGCAGGTTTGGGCGGTTACGCTTTATTGATAAACGACAAAATCAACCGACTTGGAATTTTGACAAACGATACGCTGAACAATGTCGAAAAAACAACTTTCAAAATTGTGAGCGAAGGTCCGGTCAATTCGGTTTTGAGTTATAAATACGAAAATTGGAAAGCATCTGGAAATAATTATCAAGTTCAGGAAACAACGTCAATTTGGCCAGGAATGTATGGTTATGAAAACACCGTTTCAATTAGCGGACTTAAAGGCGGAGAAACTTTTTTAGCAGCAATTTCGAATTTGAATAATAAAAATCCGTTGCAAGTTGTTGAGGCTGGCGACTGGGTTTGCTTCATTCAACATGATTATTTGACATACAATCGCGAGTGGATTTTAGGAACTGCAATTTTGGTTCCGAAGAAAATTTATCAGGGTTATATTGAAGCACCAAAAACAGGTCAGTTAACCGATTCTTATTTGGCAAAATTAAAAGTCGAAAACAATAAAAAAATCAGCTATTACGCCGTTGCAGGCTGGGAATTGAGCGCTGATAAAAACTTTAAGGATTCAGCTTATTTCAGCAATTATGTAACCACTTTGGCAAAACAGCTTTCTGCCAAAATAACGGTTGAAGTCAGCAAATAAAACAAAACGTAAACTAACACACTAACCATTATGAACTATAAATCAACCCTTTTAGCAATGCTAGTGTTTGCATCATTTACAAATGCAAACGCACAAAAAACAGATGCGACTGCGCCATTGCATTTAATGCAACCTGATTATCCAACGCCGTATGTTATTCCACAAAAGGAAGATATAAAAGTGGTTTTGGACAGGGTCTATAATTTTTTAGATAAAAATTCGGCTTCAAAAATTATCGATGCAAATACTAAAGCAGTTATTACTGATTATAAAAAAAGCAATCAAGATATTGTTTTTGAACCGGGTGCTTTCAGATTGACAAGTTATGAATGGGGTGTTACGTATGCCGGAATGCTTTTAGCTTCTAAAGCAACAGGCGAGAAATATTACGCAGATTATTCCAACAAAAGAATCCAGTTAATCGCTGATATTGCTCAAAATTATAATGAAAAAAACATCAAGGATAAAGATATGCTGAAAACGCTTCATCCTGAGGCATTAGATTTTGCCGGTGCGCTTTGTGCTGCATTTATTAAAGCAAAAAAAGAAGGTTTAAAAGCCAATATTGATCCTTTGGTAAACAACTACATCGACTTTATCAGTAACAAACAATTCCGATTAAAAGATGGAACTCTCGCAAGAAACAGACCACAAGACAATACACTATGGCTTGATGATATGTTTATGAGTGTTCCGGCTTTGGCACAAATGGGAAGTTACACCGGAAACACCAAATACTTTGACGATGCTGTAAAACAGGTTAATCAGTTTTCTGAAAGAATGTTTAACAGCCAAAAAGGAATTTACATGCACGGCTGGGTCGAATCAATGGAGGTTCATCCACAGTTTCATTGGGCAAGAGCAAATGGTTGGGCTGTCATGACAATGGTGGAATTATTGGAAGTTTTGCCAAAAAATCATCCAGGTTATAACCAAGTTTTAACTCAGTTGCAAAAACACATTGCGGGACTAGTTCAATATCAAGACGGAACAGGTTTTTGGCACCAATTATTAGATCGAAATGATTCGTATCTAGAAACTTCAGCAACGGCAATTTATGCGTATTCTATTGCCAGAGCCATAAATCGTGGTTATGTTGATAAAATGACGTATGCTCCAGCAGTTTTATTAGCGTGGAATGCGGTTGCTACAAAAGTAAATGATAAAGGTCAGGTTGAAGGAACTTGCGTTGGAACCGGAATGGGTTTTGATCCTGCATTTTATTATTATCGTCCCGTAAACGTTTTTGCCGCGCACGGTTATGGTCCAGTTTTATTGGCCGGAGCCGAAGTGATTATGCTTTTAAAAGACAGTCAGTTTCAAATAAATGACAGTTCTATTCAATTGAAAATAGAAGGAAAAAATAATCTGCATAAGTAAAATCGATTAAGGCTCTTAGTAAAGTTTTAATCTCGCAAAATCGAGGAGGCGCAAAGTTTTAAAGTTTAATTTTAATTGCCTCCAGTTTTAACTGGAGGTAAAATATAAGTTATCACTATCGGCTTTAGCCAAATTCTATGTTATAAACAAAAAAAACTTTGCGACTTAGCGCCTTTGCGAGATTAATCGACAAAGCATCAAAAAAACTTCGAGTCTTAGCGCCTTCGCGACAAAACAACCAACATCCTATGAAATCAACAATATATATATTTTTCCTATTATTTACCACAGCAGTTTTCTGCCAAATAGGAAAACGATTTCCATCAGAGAAAAAGATAATCAAAGATCCCGTTACAGGTATCGATTTAATCTTTTTAACTACAAAATCGGCTGGAGATTCGAAAACATATCCAACACATCCACAATGGACTTCTGATGGCGAATGGCTGATTTTCAGAACCAAAAGAGCCAACGGAGAAGCAATGGCTGTAAACGAAAAATCAGGTGTAATGGTTCAGGTTACAGAAGGTGGTTATACCGGAACATTATGCATGGCGCAAAAATCAATGAAATTGTATTTTATGCGAAAAGGCGATAGCGATAAAATGCAGATTATGGAAGTGAATCTCGAAGCCGTTTTTGCTGACAGCGAAAAAGGAAAAATGAAACCAGTTTCGGCTTATGAACGTGTTTGCGGTACAACAAATCCAGAAATGGGCGCTTCAGGAGATATGGCTTTGGATGCTAATGAAGATCGCGTTTATTTCAGAATCGGAAAAGAAGAAGCGGCGAGATATTTAGATCCAAATGTAAAAATTGAAAAAAGTTTTGGACCGAGAAATATGGGAGCAGGTCCGGGCGGAATAAGCAGTATGAATATTAAGACTGGTGAAGTGAAACATGTAATTTCGGTGCCGTTTCAGGTTGGACATATTCAATCTAATATCTGGAATCCGGGCGAATTGGTTTTTTGCTGGGAAACCGGAGGAAAATCGCCACAGCGTACTTGGACCGTTATGGCAGACGGATCTGGTTTGAGACCGTTATATCCAGAATCGGATTATGAATGGGTTACGCACGAAGTTGTAATTTCTAAAGATGAGGTGGCGATGGCGATTATGGGACATAGAAAAATTGATATTCAGAAAGATGCTCCAGTCGAAGTGACTTCTAGTACAGAAGTTCGAAATCCTCAAAATCCGGGTCAGGAAAGTAATTGGGGAAATTCGGGAACGAGAGAAAAACCAACTGGTTTGGCAATCGTAAATTTAAGAACGCGCGAAATGATTATCGCCGGCCAAACTAAAAGCGGAAGTGGCTTATGGCACGTTCACGGTTCGTCTGATGGAAGATGGGCTGTTGGTGATGACTTTTCAAGAAGTTTGTATTTAATCGACAGAAAAACAAATGAAATGATGATGTTGACAACCGGACATAAAGAAACGGCAGCAGATCATGTTCATCCAACTTTTAACAGAGACGGAACAAAAATCGAAATTCAGTCGGCAATGCTTTCTGAAGATAATCGAACATTGAATATCTGTATTGTAAATGTGCCGAAGGAGTGGCTGAAAAGGAAGTGATTAGTAAAGAGTGAATAGTGATTAGTGAATAGTCAGTAGTGAATTTTGAATTGTAAAAAGTGAAAATGTTTAATAAAAATTGTTTCGTTTTGTGTCGCTTAATCTTCATTGTTTTTATAAGCAATGTGACGGTTTCTTTTGCGCAAGAATCAGGAAAAATGGATGCCATTTATTCTGGAACGCCTTGGCTTGACCAAAACGGAAATATTGTAAGCGCACACGGTGCAAACATTATAAAAGAAAAAGATACATTTTATTTATTTGGAGAAGCACACAGTGATACCAGCAATGCATTTGAAGGTTTTAATTGTTATTCTTCAAAAGATCTTTACAATTGGAAATTTGAGCGTCAGGCGCTTCCTCTACAAGAATCTGGAAAATTGGGACCAAATCGTGTTGGTGAGCGAGTAAAAGTGATGAAATGCCCAAAAACAGATGAATTTGTAATGTATATGCACGCTGATACTTTAACGTATAAAGATCAGTTTGTGGGTTATGCCGTTTCAAAAAATATTGAAGGTCCATATACTTTTAAAGGCCCGCTTTTGTTGGACGGAAAACCAATCAAAAAATGGGATATGGGAACTTTTCAAGATTCTGATGGTTCAGGATATATTTTAGTTCACGGTGGTGAAATTTACAAATTAAGCGATGATTATAAATCGGTTACAGAAAAAGTAAATGAAAATATAACAACCGGATTTGAATCACCAACGATGCTTAAAAAAGAGAATCTGTATTATTTTATTGGTTCACATTTGACAAGTTGGGAGAAAAATGACAATTATTATTATACCTCAAATTCAATAAAAGGGCCTTGGGAATTTCAAGGTTTAATTGCGCCAAAAGAAACGCTGACATGGAATTCGCAATCGACTTTTGTTTTGCCAATTCAAGGTTCTAAAGAAACAACATATATGTTTATGGGTGATCGCTGGTCGTTTCCTAAACAGGCTTCATCGGCAACTTATGTTTGGCAGCCGTTGACAATTTTAGGAAAGTCGCTTTCAATTCCGAAATACGAAGAGACATGGCAAATTGATTTGGCTACCGGAATTGCATCTGTACCAAAAAACACGAATAAAATTTTTAAAAACAATAATAAAGAAATTAAATATTCCGGAAATTGGAGTCATAAAGATATCGAAAGCAAATCTGATGATAAAAATGCTTCATTTTCGATTAAATTCAAAGGACAGCAAATTGGTTTTTCAAGTTTTGTTGGATCTGAAAATGGTTACGCTAAAGTTGTTTTGACAGACGAAAAAGGAAAAATTATTACAACTACAATTGTTGACTTGTACAGTAAAAATGCAACAGAAACACCTGTTTACAAATCTCCAATTTTGAAAAAAGGAAACTACATTTTAATGGTTTCAGGAACTGGAGAAAGACCAAATTGGTCGGATAAGAGAAAATCAAATTACGGAAGTACAGGATATAATATTTCCGTTACTCAAATTGAAATAAAGAAATAAATAAAAAATAAAACAGCTTACAATGAAAAAGTTTTTCACTTTGGTTTTATGTGTTTTGGGAATTTCTCAAAGTGCATTTTCGCAGAAATACAGCAATGACAAATTTCCTGATGGAACCGAAATTGCATCTTGGTTTAAAGATTATACAAAACTTCAATTAAAAGATTTAGGAAAAAAATACACGATTACAGATTTTGGTGTAAGCAAAGACAGTACAAAATTACAAACCGTTGCTATTCAGAAAGTGATTGATAAAGCTGCGACAAATGGAGGAGGCGTAATCATAATCCCAAAAGGCGTTTACCTGAGTGGTGCTTTGTTTTTTAAGCCAAAAACAGCTTTGTACATCAGTGAAGGCGGAGTTTTAAAAGGCTCTGATGATATTACCAATTATCCAATTATGCCTTCAAGAATGGAAGGCCAGAATCTGGATTATTTCCCAGCTTTGGTAAATGCTTACGGCGTTGATAATTTCTCAATTTCAGGAAAAGGTACCATAAACGGAAACGGAAGAAAATATTGGGATGCTTTCTGGGCGCGCCGAAAAGAGAATCCAAAATGTACCAATCTTGAAGTTTCTAGACCAAGATTAGTTTTTGTTTGGAATTCAAACAACGTACAATTTCAAGATGTAAAATTCATTAATTCAGGTTTTTGGACGAATCATTTTTATAAATGCAATAATATAAAAATACTGGATGCTTATATCTATTCTCCACACAAAAAAGGTGATGCTCCAAGCACCGATGCAATTGATCTTGATATTTGTAGCAACGTACTAATAAAAGGCACTAACATGTCTGTAAATGATGATGCTGTAGCGCTAAAAGGAGGTAAAGGACCTTATGCTGACCAAGATAAAAATAATGGACCAAACACCAATATTATTATTGAGGACTGTAAGTTTGGATATTGTCATTCGGCTTTAACGAACGGAAGTGAAGCGATTCATAACCGAAACATAATTATGCGCAATTGCGAAGTTGACGGACCATCAATATTGTTACATCTTAAAATGAGACCTGATACGCCACAACTTTACGAATTTATCAGATTGGAAGATATTAAGGGACAAACCAAAAACGGTCTGGCGATTTTAGCATGGAAACAGTTTTTTGATTTAAAAGGTCGCCCTGATGTTCCATTATCGTATGGAGATAACGTTACTTTAAAAAATATTGATCTAAAATGCGAGATGTTCTATAAAGTAGAAAATGACCCAAATGTTCGTTTATCCAATTTCACTTTTGAAAACTTGAATATTGAATCTGTTAAGGCTGATATTGATAAAAGTTTGATAAAAGGAGTGACTTTTAAAAATGTTGTTGTGAATAAGAAGGTTTTAGAATAGGTTCAAAGGTTCAGAGTTGCAAAGGTTCAAAGGTTCAAAGGTTTTTCTGTAGAGGCGCACAGCAGTACGTCTAGCACAAAGTAACCATAAAGTTTGTCATTCCGAGGAACGAGGAATCTCCACGAGTAGCTCTACACAGATTGGCGATTTAGATTGTGGAGTTTCTTGCGGAGATTCCTCGTTCCTCGGAATGACAAAAATGAGAATAAAAATTTGTGCCTTAGCGTCTTCGTGGCAAAATAAAAATAAAAATGAAAAAAATACTGCTTTTAATCGTTTCGATTTCATCCATAAATGTTTTCTGCCAAAAGAAAATCACAACCGATTTTTTAATTGCAGATTCAAACAATGCAGTAAACATTTACATCGATAAAAATACAGATCCTTTAATTATTTGGGCAGTAAATGAATTTGCAGATGATGTCAAAGAATTAACAGGAAATCGACCAGAAATACTTCAGGTAAATTCATTTTCTAAAAACGGAATTTATATTGGAGAAGCTTCAAATGCACTTTTTAAAACCAGAAAAGAGCAAAAAGAGCTTTCGAATCAATGGGAGAAATTTTCAATCCAAAAAGAGAAAGAAAATCTAATAATTGCCGGTTCTGATGTTCGCGGAACTGTTTATGCAATTTTCGAAATATCGGAACGTCTCGGAATTTCTCCTTGGAAATGGTGGGCAGATGTTCATCCAATAAAACAAGAAAAACTTTCCTTAAAACTTTCAGAGCAAAAAATAATTTCTTCGCCTTCGGTACAATATCGTGGTATTTTTTTGAATGACGAAGATTGGGCACTTCAGCCTTGGGCAGCCAAAACATTTGAACCAGAAACAGGAGATATTGGTCCAAAAACGTACGAGAAAATCTTCCAATTATTGTTGCGTTTGAAAGCCAATACCATCTGGCCAGCGATGCATCCGTCAACAAAAGGATTTTTTACAATTGCTGGAAATAAAGAAATGGCGCAAAAATATCATATCGTAATTGGTTCGTCTCACGCCGAGCCAATGCTTCGAAATAATGTCGATGAATGGAAACCTAAAATCTACGGCGATTACAATTATTTTACGAATAAAACTCAGGTTGATAAATATTGGCAGGATCGTTTAGATGAATTAAAGTCGGCTCAAAACGAAACCATCATGACGCTTGGAATGCGTGGCGTTCATGATAGTAAAATGGAAGGGGCAAAGGATTTAAAAGAATCTATTGAAATGGTCGAAAAAATTATCGTAAACCAGCGCGAAATGCTATCGAATACCTTCAAAAAGCCTTTGAAAGATATTCCACAAGCTTTTGTTCCATACAAAGAAGTTTTAGAATTATACGATAACGGACTTAAAGTTCCGAGTGATATTACATTAGTTTGGCCCGATGATAATTACGGATACATTCGCCGTTTGAGCAACGAAGAAGAACAAAAAAGAGCAGGAGGAAGCGGAGTCTATTATCACATAAGTTATTGGGGAAGACCACACGATTATCTTTGGCTGAGTACAATGCAACCCGGTTTGATTTGGTACGAAATGAACAAAGCCTATGAAAATGGAGCAAAAAAAATGTGGATTGTAAATGTTGGCGATATTAAGCCTGCAGAATATGATACCGAGTTGTTTTTGGACATGGCTTGGGACATCAACAGTATAAAATCTGACGGACTTAATCAGTATTTAAAAGATTGGGCTTCAAGAGAATTTTCGCCTAAAATAAGCGCCGAAGTAAGTACTATTTTCGAAGAATATTATCGTTTGGCATTTCTCAGAAAACCAGAATATATGGGCTGGAGCCAAACCGAACCAACAACACCGGTAAAGCTATCCGATTTTTCAGAAAAGGAAATTTGGAACAGAATAAAAGACTACAATACACTTATTGAGAAAATAGACAGCCTTTCTGAATTTATTCCGCGAGAGCGAAAAGATGCTTGGTTTCAATTGGCTGTTTATCCGTTAAAAGGCGCAGCTTATATGAATCATAAGTTTTTATATTGGAATTTGGCAGCAATAACTTCAGATGAAAAAGAAAAGGCAAAATATGAACTTTTGGCATCAGAGGCTTTCCATAAAATTGAAGCACTTACCGATTTTTACAATACCAAATTAAGCGACGGAAAATGGAATAAAATGATGTCGATGCATCCTAGAAACCTTCCTGTTTTTGATTCGGTTAAAAAGCCTGAATCAGTTGTAAAAGTGCAAAAAGAAACAGCAAACAGAATTGCAATTCAAGCCAATGCATTTGTTTCTCAAAAAGGTTTTAAAAATTACAATTGGAAGACAATTAACGGATTGGGCTACAGTAATAATGCTGTTGCTTTATTCCCTTTAAAACAACAGTATTTTAAAGAAGCAAAACCTTCTGTAGTTTATGAATTTGAAATAAAAAATGCAGGTGAATATGAAGTTGAACTCCGAACATTGCCGACGCATTCTAATAACTTTGATCATGAAGTTGGAATTCAGATTGATGAAAACGCTTTACAGTCTTTTAAAACAAATACAAAAGACCGTGACAAAACATGGAAAGAAAATGTTTTAAGAAACAGTGCAATTGTAAAACTTCCTGCTTTAAAATTGGAAAAAGGAAAACATAAAATTAAGATAGAAGTAAACCAGACCGGTATTGTGCTGGATCAGCTGGCAGTTTATCCTTCAAACGAAGGAAGTTCTTACGAAATACCTTTGAATTAAGCATTAAATGATGATTATGAAGCAGTAACAGCGGCGGAGTTGAAAAAATATTTGAAAAAAATAGTTTTCTAATTTTTTGTAATCCATTGATATAGAGATTTAAAGAAAATAGGTTAAATAATTATTAACTTAAATCGCCAAAACAGTTATAATTTTAACATTAAACGTGCGTTATAGTTCGTGCAAACATTTATTTTTGCGCCTTAATTTAACAAGTATAAGCATGAAAGATCTATTAGTAAAAATCAACGCCGAAATTGACACATTTAAAGCAGAAGCTGAATCTTTAACTGAAAAAGGTATTAAAGCTGCTGGACCAAGAGCTAGAAAAGCTACTTTAGAAATTGAAAAACTTTTAAAAGAATTCAGAAAAGTTTCTATCGAAGAATCAAAAAAATAATACACTTCGTATTTCAAAAACAAAAACCTCGCTTATGTAATGTAAGCGAGGTTTTTTATTTTAGTCAAAAGTCGAAAGTCAAAAGTCAAAAGCGAAATTTACAATTCAACATTAACAATTCACAATTATTTAGGTATCTCAATATAATCTTTCAAATTACAGTCTTTTATCTTCTTAAGACTTTCAGCAACAGTCAACGCATTTAAAGTTGCACCTTCTAAGCCCGTGTGCGTATGATCTTTTGGAAAAAAGGCTTTTACTTTTTCTTTTCCTAAAGCCTCATATTTTGTCGCCACAATATCATTTAAATCGATAAAAGGAACTTTTTCTTTTTCGGCAGCAATTTTAGACCAAATTACATAACTATCCGTTCTACGTTCGGCTTTGTCATTTGGCCATTCGTTTCTTGGCGTTAAGCTTATAACAATCGGAATTGCGCCCTTTTCTTTGGCTTCTCGAATGAATTTCTCCATATACCACCCAAAAGTATGTACAATTTCTTTTGAACCGTCTGGACGCGTTACTTCTTGCGTTTCATCTCCATTTCCTTTTAATGAACCTCTGAATTTCTCTTTATCAATATCGCCCGCATCGTTATGTCCAAACTGAATAATAACGAAATTTCCAGGCTGTAATTGGTTTTTTACTTCGTCCCAAAGACCTTCATAGACAAAAGTTCTGGTGCTTCTGCCACCTCTCGCTTTATTGATTACTTCAATTCTTGTAGTGTCGCAATATTGTGGGAATTGAACTCCCCAGCCAACAGCGTCAGGATTATTGTTGTTATTGGCCATTGTTGAATCGCCAATTAAAAAAAGTTTTTTCTTTGGCGGAAGCACAATTTTTGGATTGGCTAAAATGTAATTTTTTAAAGAGTTTTTGCTCGCTTTTAATTCATTGATAATAACCGAAGCCGAAAGAACAGCACCTTGTGCAGAAGTATGTGTATGATCTTTTTTGTAGAAATAAGTTCCGGTTACTTTTGCTTCGCCGAATTTTTCCATTTCCACGGCCATTTTTTCATTCAAATTGATGAAAGTAACTTTTTCCTTTTCGGCAATTTGTTTGGCCCATAAACCATATGATTTATTGTTTCTCGGCACTTTTCCTTCTTTCCAGTCGTTTCTCGGAATTGGCGAACAAATAATTGGAATAGCGCCTTTTGATTTGGCTTCTCGAACTACTTTCTGAATATACCAGCCGTAACTATGAACGGTTTCGTGTTTTTTGGTAATCAAATTGTCAATTTCCTGTGATTCATTCCCAATTCCTTTGAAAGTACCGCGTGCGCGAATAGTATCATTAATTGGTCCATCGTCATTATGTCCAAATTGGATTAGTACATAATCGCCCTTTTTAAGTTTATTCAAAACTTCAATCCATAAACCTTTGTCCTGAAAAGTTCGACTGCTGGTGCCACCTAAAGCATGATTTTCGATATTGACTTTTGTTGTATCTAAAAACTGCCCAATGTAATCTCCCCAGCCCCAAAGTCCGCCTGCGCCATCGCCTTTGCCGTTTTTCACGGTTGAATCGCCAACCATATAAACAGTTGGTTTATTGTTTTTGGTGGATGTAAAATTGAAAAATAATACTGCTAAAATTAGGGCAGAAAGTATTTTGATTGATTTCATAATTAGTGAAATATAAAATGTGTATTTAACCGCAAAGTTCGCAAGGGTTTACGCAAGGCACGCTAATCTTTGCGAACTTTGCGATTTCTCAGCGCAAAGAGATGAAAATCTTAGCGTGCTTTGCGGTTAAAATGATAAAGTAATTAAACCTGAAACTTAAATCTTATCTCTAAAATCAAACCACAAATTCATCTTAATTCCGTCGTCACCGCTTTTAATTCTGATGTTTGTTGGTTGACTTTGTGGTCCTTGTTGTTCCAAAGGTTTGAAATCTCTCATTGCCGGAATTTCATACATAAATGAGATATCGCCTTCTGGAAATGCCGGTTGCGGATTGCTTCCTGGAAAACCATTTTTAGGCAAATCAGGCGTAAATAATCTCAAGAATAAATTATCAGATTCACTGAAAACTTTAAACGATGAAGCGCCTGCTTTTAAGTTTGCTCCCAATAAATTAGCGTGATAACCTTTAAATTCTGGATAAACTAGATTTTCGAAGCTTTCGCCCGTAATCGTATTGTTGTAGTCTTTTTCCCAAATTCCGTAAGTTGTTCCTTTAATTCTGTTTTTCCAAACGTGGTAAGGACCTCTTCCAAACCATTTAATTCCGGTAACATCTTTTTCAGAAAAACTGAAAGTAATTCCGAACGAGTTGATTTTATCTTCAAAGAAAGCACCATCAAAACCATCAAAACCGCTTGGTGCTTTTTCGTTTTTAAGAACAACCATTTCCATTTTAAATCTTCCGTCTGGTTCCATAGTCCATTTAATAGAAGAAATACCGCCAACGTATGAAACTGTACAAACGGCTTTATCGCCTTCCTGAGAAACCTGAATATCTTTCAATTTCGCTTTCATTCCAATTGGTCGCGGACCATTTGTTAACGGAATTGTTGCCGATGCATTTTTAACCGATGTAATTTCTCCATTTTCAGAACTTAAAACAACCGTAACATCGCCACCTTTTAAAGTAACTTCAGTTCCTGTTTTCAAAGCCGATGCTTTCGCTTTTGTGTTTTGAACCGCTAAAAATTTATTGGCATAAAATAAAGCTTTGTGAATAGGCCAAGTCCACGTATAAATTTCTTTTCCAAACTGATCATAAGCTGAAATCGATAAAACATCACCTTTAGCAAAATTATTCGGAACAGCAAACTGAATTTTGCGTGTTTCACCAGGATCAATACTCGGAATTTCGATTTTTCCTCCGCTTATTTCTTTTGCAGTTCCAGTGGTGTAAAGCACATTTTTATCCGATTGTAACACTTTGAATTCCATTTTGCAGGTATTCAAATTACTGAAAAGATAGTCGTTTTTGATTAAGAATGAACCGTCAAAACCTTCTGTAACTTGTTTTGGCTGAAATTGAATTGGCGCCCAAACTTCTTTTACTGTATAATAACTTCCTTCTCTTTCACGATGCGGACCTAAAATCCCGTCAGCAGCTAAAGAACCTTTTGAATCAAATTTTGCATCACCTTTCCAATCAGAGCGAAAAACAGCTTCGTCCAACATCGCCCACATAAATCCTCCTGCAAAAAGCGGACTTTCTTTATAGCGATTCCAGAAATCTTCCAGCGCAGCTCCGTGACCGTTATCATAGGTTCCGTGCATAAATTCGGTTGGGAAAAATACATTTTCTCCTGCGTTAAAACGATGCATTCCTGTTAAGTAAGTCGGGTAGTGGTGCGTGTCCCAGCCATTAAAATCGGCCCAAGGATGAATTACAATTCTTTTTTGCGGATCTAGATCTGCGAAGACTTTATCCGTATCATAATTCCATCCACCTTCATTTCCGTTATCCCAAATAATCACAGAGGCATGATTGACATCACGAGTGATCATTTCAGTTGCTAATTTTTTCCCAGTTTCAGTATCGTAAGAGTTTTGCCAGCCTGCCAATTCGTTCAAAACAAAAAGACCAAGCGAATCACAAACTTCTAAAAAGTGCGTATCTGGAGGATAATGCCCACGAACGGCATTCATATTCATATCTTTAATTAACTTTCCGTCCAGCTCGCTAATACGTTTGCTGGTACTTCTTCCGCCTTCTGGCCAAAACGAGTGACGGTTAATTCCTTTCATGATAATTTTAGTTCCATTAAGGTAAATTCCATCTTGTTTTTTAAACTCTAAAGTTCTGAAACCAATTCGCTTGTCATATTGATGAACTGCAGTTCCGTTTTGTTTTAAAACCAATTGCAAGTCATATAAATTTGGATTTTCAGGATTCCAAGGTTTTATGTTTTTCCACTGTGCGGCAATAGTTTCTTTGGTAGATTTCGCTTTAAGCGGAAAAGTAAAAGTCTGGAAATTTTCTCCGTTCAAACCTTTTAAAGTCGCTTCTAAAGTCGCGTTTTTAGAAACATTTTTCAAATCCAAATCAACTGTAATTGAACCATCCATTTTTGGGTTTACAGCAATATTTTCAATATGAGTTTTTGGTGAAACTTCTAACCAAACCGGACGATAGATTCCGCCAAACAGCCACCAATCCGCTCTTCTTTCAGCGGCATTAACTGATTTATTTGCCGAATGTTTCCAAACATGAACTTCTAAAGTGTTTTTTCCGCCGTATTTTAAAAGAGATGAAATATCATATTTAAACTCATAAAAACCACCTTGATGGATCGCTCCAGCAAGTTTTCCGTTTACTTTTACTTCAGTATCCGTCATTGCACCGCCAAAAGCGATTAAAACATCTTTGCCTTTATAATCTGCCGGAACTTCAAACTCATATTTGTATAAACCTTCTTCTTTGCTTGGCTCTTTTTGGTTCAATTCTTTGTACCAGCGTCCATAAGTATATTCGCCAAAACCTTCTAATTCCCATTGTGACGGGACATTTATTTTTGACCAAGTTTTACTGTTGTTTCCATCAGTACAATAAAAATCCCATTGTACAGGATGTTCAAAATCTTTTCCTGAAAGATAAACTTTATCGGTTTGTTGTGCATGGCTGTTTTGGGTCAGAAAAAGCGAAAATGCAAGAATAGAGAGATTTTGGATAGTGTTTTTTAGTAGCATAGTAAAGTGAATTCTTTGATGGTTAATTGCCATCTGGTTTAACAATTTCAAATCGGGCGCTCATTGGCAAAGTCCAGCTTGAAATGAAATTTGGTTTCTTCGGATTATAATCTGGTGTTTCTTTTTTAATATGTTTTTTTAAAGGAAGATCAAGTTCACGAATGCCTTTTAAAACGCAAAGTGCGATTTCGTTGGCTCCGAATCCATTAAAATGAGTGTTGTCATCTAATGCTTTTTCCTGTCCCGGAAAAGTATTCGCAGGATATTGTACAAAAGCTTTTCTTGAAGGTTCGTCGCCCCAAGCTTCATATAATTCGGTTGTCATTTTTGTAACATCAATTAAAGCGACATCATTTTTTTGAGCAACTGCTCGCATCGCGGAAGGAAATTCACCGTGTGTTTCTTTTAAAGTCCCATTTTCATTGAAAAATCGGCGCTGTGTTGGTGTCACCAAAACCGGAATCGCACCTTTTTCCTTAGCCGAATTTACAAACTCAGTCAATAAAGTCGAATAAGATCCAAAAGCTCCATTGCCTTCACCTTTTATTTTTTCGTCATTATGGCCAAATTCCACAAATAAATAATCTCCTTTTTTGATTTCAGAAAGTATTTTTTTCAAACGATTTGCTCCTTTAAAAGAACTTAAAGATGAACCCGAATACGCATAATTTGCAACTACAATATTTTGATCAAAATAATTGGTAATGAATTGCCCCCAAGACGCCCAAGGTTCAACATCTTGATCGGTTACGGTAGAATCTCCAGCAAGATAAACTACAGTCAAATTATCTTTTCGAGTTATTTTAATACTTTGGATAGATGCTTCACCAAGAAATTCAAGCGTCAGTTTGTGATCCCAGTTTAAAATTTCTTTTTCACGGTCTTTTAAACTGATATTGGTCTGATCGTCAATTTTGATATTTCGGACATTAACATTAAAAGTCTGCGTTATTTTTTGTCCTTTTTTTACAGCAAACTCATTTAACATTAAGCGTCTCGATTCTGCTTTTATGGTCACTTTCGAATCTTTTTCAGCACTTCCTATAGTAACTTCAACTTGATAATTTCCTTCAGGAACTGCAGTCGAAAAGTAGGTTGGTTTTGTAATAGAAAAAGAATTTGAATTGATTTTTACATTCGAAGCCGAACTAAAATCAAATCCAAAACCTTTTGCATCCGTATAAACTAATGCATTGTTTACTAAAGTGCTTTTTTTGTTTTTTGCCGAATTTCCAAAAACAAAAACCTGTGGTTCTGTATTGTTTTTTTCGCTGTCCTTTTTATTTTCTGAAGAAGAATAAACAGCATTATTTATAGGCAAATTAGAATGCATAGCAAAGAACTGATTCGGCATTGCCAAACAAATAACCATCGATAAGAAAGTACTGATTTTTACCAATTTTTTGAGATTTTAATTTATTTGATTTTCAAATCTAACGGTTCATTTTTGATATAGTATCCTGTACTATGATGTTAAAAAGAATTTAAAAATGCTAAAAATTAATATACTTTTTATATTTAGTAAATCAGGTAGGTACAGGATAGTATACCACAAAAAAACAAAGAAATTGCATCATAATTATGGAATTGATAAAAAAAAGCGATTTTAATTTTATTTAATTCTTATTTAGATTTTGCCATTTTTACTGCTTTATGAAAACAAAAAAATATTCTTTTACAAGGTTTTTAAGTTTGCTTTTTTTATTTCCAATTTTAAGTTTTGGACAAAATAAAGAAGTACGCAAACTTCATTATTCGCCAGAAGAAAACAGTTTTGTCTTAAAAAATGGAACCCGAAAATTCAATCGTGCTTTATACGGTTCCAACACCGGATTTAGAGTCGAAACGGGCGATTTGCCTGAATTTGCCATGTACATGCCGGGAATGGGAGGAAACTTCAAACTGGGAATTTCAAGCGGAAAAGACAGCAAATGGATTACTGAGGCTTCTAAAATTGATACACGTTACGTTTTAGGCACAATGCATTATACAATTGAAGATGCTATTTTAGGAAACGGAAAATTATTTGTTGATGTTGTCGCTTTAAAAGAAAAAGAAGGTTTTATTGTAAAAGCTTACGGAAATGGAGTTTCTAAAAACAGCAATATTATTTGGGCTTTTGGAGGTGCAACGGGAAAAAAATTCAGTCGTGATGGCGATATTGGCGCTGATCCGGAATCGGTGTTTTATTTGCAACCTGATTATTGTCTTGGTAATAAATACACTTTGCAAAAACAGTCTTTTTTGTTGGAATATGGTTCGGAAAGCAATAAACAGAAAACGGGAAATAATAAAACTCTAACTGGATTTTTTCCAGAATCGAAAGTGCTTTTGGCAAACGCAAAAAATCAAAATTCGCCTTCAGAGTTGTATAATTCAAATGCAGAAAATTTGCCGGTTATTTCAGGTAAAACAAACAGTATTTCTGAAAAAGCTATTTATTGGTATTTTTCTACAGAAGAAATAAAAACGGCTGTTTCGCAAAAAGAAATCGCTCAGCTTTATGAAAAATCAGTTCAACAAACACAGATTTTGGCGAACAGAGTTAAAGTAAAAACCCCAGATCCTTATATCAATAATTTAGGTTTCGCACTTTCAATTGCTTCTGACGGAATTTGGGAAAACCCAGCATATCTTCACGGTGCAATTGCGTGGAGAATGTACCTGAATGCATGGCGTGGCGCTTATACAGCAGATCCGTTAGGATGGCACGACAGAGCAAAAACGCATTTTACAAGTTACAGCAATTCGCAAGTGATTTCACCGGATAATGGTCCAATTGTTTTTGATGAAGAAAGAAATCTCGCGCGTCAAAAAGAAGAAATTGGAACCTCAATGTTTAGCAGTGGATACATTTCCCGAAATCCAAATAAAAATACGGTAGCACATCATTATGATATGAATTTGGTTTTTATTGATCAAATGCTTCGTCATTTTAAATGGACTGGAGATATTGCTTTTTTAAAGGAAATGTGGCCTACAATTGAAAGACATTTAAATTGGGAAAAAAGAAATTTTGATCCAGATAACGACGGACTTTATGATGCTTACGCCACAATTTGGGCGAGCGACGCTTTGCAATATAGCGGTGGCGCCGTAATTCATTCTTCTGCCTATAATTATTATGCGAATAAAACGGTTGCTGAATTGGCAAGAAAAATTCAGAAAGATCCAAGGCCTTACGAAAAGGAAGCGGAGAAAATTTTAAAAGCTTCAAATGACCAACTTTGGATTTCTAAAAAAGGAATTTTTGCCGAATATAAAGATGCTTTAGGAAACCGATTGTTGCATGATTCTCCAGGAGTTTGGAGCATTTATCATACGATAGATTCAGAATTGTCAAATCCTTTTGAGAGTTATCAAATGCTGAATTATGTAAATAATGAGATACCGCATATTCCAATTTCGGCTGAGGGATTGGATAAAAAAGATCTTTATGTAATCAGTACAACAAATTGGCAACCGTATACTTGGTCCATAAATAATGTGGCTTTGGCCGAACAATTACATACTTCGTTGGCTTTTTGGCAAGGCGGACAATCGGAAAAAGCATTTAAAATGTGGGAAAGTGTTTTGATCGAAAGTATGTATTTGGGCGCTTCGCCGGGTGGTTTTGAACAGCTTTTGTATCAAGATAAAATGCGTGGCGAATTGTATCGTGATTTTGCAGATCCAATAGGAATGGCATCTAGAACTTTGGTCGAAGGACTTTTCGGGATTAAGCCTGATGCTGTTGCAGAAGTTTTGACCATTCAGCCTGGTTTTCCTAAAGAATGGGAAGAAGCGTCTTTAGAAGTTCCAGATGTTTCGTTTTCTTATAATAGAGATAATAGAAAAGATAGTTATCATATTGAAAATCGTTTTGCTTCAAAAATGAATTTGAAATTGATTCTGAATGCCTATTATGAAGGAATCGAAAATATTACTATAAACGGAAAAAAAGCATCATGGAAACCAATACCTGAAAGTATGGGAAATCCAAAAATTAGCATTGATGCGCCCTATAATTCTGTTTATGATATTGTTATAAATTGGAAAGCAGTGACTTTTGCAACTATGTCTCATAAACCATCATACACTTCTGGCGACGCTTTAAATATGTTGATTTGGAAAGGTGAAATCGTTTCAGTGTATGATCCACAATCGGTTTTGGGTAAAATTATAAAGTCGGAGAAGGATTTTCAATCTACAGTAAACGGCGAGGGAAACAAAACCTTTTTTATTCAATTAAAACAAGGTGATTTTTCTTGGTGGAAACCGATTGAATTTACTTTAAAAAGCAAGAAAGAAACTGAAAAAGTTACGAATTGGGATCTTCCTTTGGATAAATCGCAACGGGCAGAAACCATTTCGCTTTCTAATTATTTCAATGCAAAAGTTACAGATATTTTTACGAATGAATATTTATCTCCAAGACCGCAGACGGTCACTTTACAACTTCCAAAACAAGGAATTGGAAATTGGTGTTATCCTAATATTTCAGTAAAAATTGATGATAAAGGTTTACGCGAAAAAGCCAACCAAAGTGGAGAAATTAAAACACCAAATGGAATTCCGTTTAAAACGCCTTCGGAAGAAAATCAGAAGAATATCATCTTTACGTCGATGTGGGATAATTATCCAAAAAGCGTGAATATTCCGCTTGACGGAAAAGCTTCGCATGCTTATTTTATGCTGGCCGGATCGACAAACCCAATGCAAAGCCGAATCACAAACGGAGAAATTAAAGTAAATTACAGCGATGGAACTTCTGAAATATTAGCTTTAAAAAACCCAGAAAATTGGTGGCCAATTGAACAGGATTATTTTGTTGATGGCCTTGCTTTTACAACAGATGCTCCAAAACCGCCAAGAGTGTATTTGAAAACCGGAGAAATTTCAAGAGATTTTAAAGAATTTGCAATCATAAAAGGATTTACCAATTATGGTGTAGACGGCGGTGCAGGAACAATTTTGGATTTGCCTTTGGATAAAAATAAAACATTAAAAAGTTTGACACTTAAAACAGTTGCCAATGATGTGGTGATTGGTTTGATGAGTGTTACTTTAATTAGATAATGAGATGAAACACATTGAGATTTAACCGCAAAGCACGCAAGGTTTTTTGCTTCTAGCATTCTAAAATAAAAACGCAAAGTTCGCAAAGCTTTGTGTAGATAAAGCTTTGCGAACTTTGCGTTTATAAAACATAGCTTAGTAAAAAATCTTGCGTGCTTTGCGGTTAAAAATCGCATTTCAACCTGAAACCAAAAAATAACCAAATGAAAAAACAATTTTTAATTATTGCCACCCTATTTTCGGCATGCTTGTCCGCACAGCAGAAAATCGACCGAAAAGCATTAGTAAATCGTCATAACGTTCAAATTACGGCTATTGATACTTTAGCTTCCTTGACCGTCGGAAATGGCGCTTTTGCCTTTACAGTTGACGCTACAGGATTGCAGACTTTTCCGAAAACGTACCAAAACGGAATTCCATTAGGAACGGAATCGGAGTGGGGATGGGACAGCTATAAAAACACAGAGAATTTCAAGTTTTCGGAGACTTTAAGGGACTATCAGCAATATGGAAGAAATGTTTCGTATACGGTTCAGATAAAAGAACCAAAACGAAAAGTTGATGCTATAAATTGGTTTAGACAGAATCCGCATTTAGTGCAATTGGGGAATTTGGGTTTTGAAATTTTGAAGAAAGATGGAAGCTTGGCAAAAACATCAGATATTAAATCAATTTCTCAAAAACTGAATTTATGGACAGGCGAAATTGAAAGTTATTTTGAAGTTGAAGGAACTCCAGTAACTGTTTTGACAGCTTCTCATCAAGAAAAAGATGCAATTGGCGTGAAAGTAAAATCCGACTTGTTACTGCAAAAACGCTTAAAAATCAGTTTAAGAATTCCGTTTCCAACCGGAGATTGGGCCGATTTTGGAACTAAGTATGAAGGAAAACAAAATTATACAAGTACTTTAAAACAAAAATCAAAAACTGAAGCTGTTATAACGCACGTTATGGACAGCATTTCATACAATGTTGATTTAGCTTGGAAAGGAAATGCACAAATTAAAAAAGCTTCAGATCATTATTTTGTAATTGAAGCTTCTAATACAAATACATTAGAAGTGAGTTGTCTTTTTGCTTTGGCAGAAAATAAAACTGAGAATTCTTCTTTTGAAGCTATTCAAAATAGCAGTATAAAAGGCTGGGAACAATTTTGGTTAAGCGGTGCAGCAGTTGATTTTTCAGGAAGTACAGATCCACGTGCAAAGGAATTAGAGCGAAGAGTAATTCTTTCGCAGTATTTAACAAAAGTGCAATGTACAGGAAAAGTACCGCCTCAAGAAACCGGTTTGACGTATAACAGCTGGTATGGAAAACCGCATTTAGAAATGCATTGGTGGCATGGTGTCCATTTTGCGCTTTGGAACCGAGCAGAACTGCTTGAAAAAAGCCTTCCTTGGTATCAAAAAGTTTTTGATAAAGCCAAAAATATTGCCAAAAGACAAGGTTTTGAAGGCGCAAGATGGCAAAAAATGACGGATCCTGATGGAAATGAAAGTCCGTCATCTGTAGGTTCATTTTTAATTTGGCAACAACCACATTTTATTACCTATGCGGAATTGATTTATCGCACAAAACCAACAGCTGTAGTCCTGAAAAAATACAGCGAACGTGTTTTTGCAACTGCCGATTTTATGGCTTCGTTTGCTAATTATGATGCTAAAAACGATCGTTATGTTTTAGGCCCAGGTGTTATTCCAGCGCAAGAACGCTTTAAGGCGATGGAGACTTTTAACCCGACTTATGAATTGGCTTATTGGAATTGGGCATTGAAAACGGCAATTTCATGGAAGCACGGGTTAAACCAAAAAGTACCAGAAAAATGGGAAAAGGTGTTAGCAAAATTATCACCACTTCCAGTTTCAGGCGATGTTTATTTGGCTACAGAAAGTGCAACAGATTCGTATACTAATCCAGAGTTCAAAACAGATCATCCATCGGTTTTAGGAACTTTCGGAATGCTTCCTGAAACTTCTCTTTTGGATAAAAAAATCATGAAAAATACGTTTGACTTGGTTTGGAAAACATGGTCTTGGGACAAAACTTGGGGATGGGATTTCCCGATGACGGCAATGTCTGCAGCGCGATTAAATATGCCAGATAAAGCAATTGATGCCTTGTTTATGAATGTGACAACAAATACCTATTTAAAAAATGGACATAATTATCAAGCAGAAAGATTAACATTATACCTTCCAGGAAATGGCGGATTATTAACAGCAGTTGCTATGATGTGTGCAGGCTGGGACGGAACGACAGAAGAAAATCCGGGTTTCCCAAAAGATGGAACTTGGAAAGTGCAAAGCGAAGGATTCCAAAAGATGTTTTGATTTTTTTTGTTTCTCGCAGATTTTACTGATAAAGCGGATTTATTTAGTCTCGCAAAGACGCAGAGTCGCAAAGTTTCATTTTAATTTTTCTTTGCGTCTTCGCGACTTTGCGAGATTAAAAAACAATATACTCACATTTTAAAATACGATATGAAAAATAATAAAAACTTTGTAGTAATACTGCTTTTCTTAAGCCTAAATATATTCAGCCAAAGGCAAATGGAAAATCTCGATCGAGGTGTTATTGCCATTAAAGACAAAGACCAGTTTTTTATTGGCTGGCGTGTTTTAGGAACCGATCGTGATAATCTTGCTTTTAACTTATACCGAAAAAGCGGTTCTAAAAAGCCAGTTAAATTAAATGACAAACCAATTTTGGGCGCGACTAATTTTCTTGATACAAAAGCCAATGCTCAGGAAGAAAATACTTGGTTTGTAAAGACAGTTTTAAAAGGTAAAGAATCAGATGCAAAAGGAAGTTTTACAATTCCGGCTTCAAGTCCAGATAAAGATTATTTGTCGATTCAATTAAAACAAATTGAAGGTTATACTGCAAATGATCTTTCGGTTGGCGATTTGGATGGCGACGGAAAATACGATTTGATTGTTCATATGACCGGAAAAGCACATGACAATTCGCATACCGGAATTACAGATCCGCCAATATTTCAAGCTTATACTTTAGAAGGGAAATTTTTATGGCAAATTAATTTAGGAAAAAACATTCGGGAAGGCGCACACTATACACAGTTTATGGTGTATGATTTAGACGGTGACGGAATTGCAGAATTGGTTTGCAAAACTGCCGACGGAACTACAGACAGCCAAAATAATGTTGTTGGAGATGCTTCAAAAGATTGGGTAGATCGCGATCCGAATTCAGGAACTTATGGGAAGATTTTGAAAGGCCCAGAATATCTTTCTGTTTTTGACGGAAGAACGGGAAAGCTTGTTGCAACTGTAAATTACATTGCCGAAAGAGGTGATCTTGCCGGCTGGGGCGGACATGGCGGAAGTGGTGGAAATGACACAAAAGGAAATAGAATTGATCGTTTTACGGCTTGTGTTGCTTATTTAGATGGGATTCATCCGAGTGTAATTATGTGTCGTGGTTATTACGGAAGAACAGTTTTAGCTGCTTGGGATTTTAAAAATGGCAAACTGACTTCGAGATGGGTTTTTGATAGTAAAGATTCGGAAAATCCATATTCTGGAATGGGAAATCATAATCTTACTGTTGCCGATGTTGATAATGATGGAAAAGACGAAATTATATACGGATCAATGTGTGTTGATGATAATGGACAAGGTTTATACACGACAGGTTTCAGACATGGTGACGCGATTCATGTTTCAGATTTAGATCCTGATCTTCCTGGTTTGGAAGTTTTTGGAATTCATGAAATTGAAAATGGCACAACAGGTCCGGGAGTTACAATTTTTGCCGCAAAAGACGGAAAAGTATTGTTTACAGGTTCTATGAATGAGGATGTTGGAAGGGGAGTTGCAGATAATATTGATCCTGAGCTTAAGGGCGCGCAGTTTTGGTATTCAGGTTCTCCTGATTTATACGATATGAAAGGAAAAGTTGTTGGAAAAGCACCAAGCTCAGTTAACTTTTTAATTTATTGGGACGGCGATACTTCCAGAGAAATTCTGAATTCAAATTATATCGATAAATACAATAAAGGAAGATTATTCACCGCAACAGGTGCAGTTTCTAATAACGGAACAAAATCGACTCCGGCGCTTTCTGCAGATATCCTCGGAGATTGGCGTGAAGAACTAATTTTAAGATCAGAAGACAATAAAGAATTAAGAATTTATTCGACAACAATTCCGACGGATGTTCGTCAATATACTTTAATGCATGATCCACAATATAGATTGAGTATTGCTTGGCAAAATGTGGGGTATAATCAGCCTCCACATACTAGTTTTTATATGGGAAAAGATATGAAGCCGGCGCCTAAACCGAGTATAATTTTGGTTAAAGTAACAAAGAAGCAAAGGTTTTAAATTTTGTGATCTCGCAAAGACGCCAAGTCGCCAAGTTTTTTATGAATAGCGTCCAGCTTTAGCTGGATGAAATTATGTATTTGCAAAAAAGGCTTTAGCCAAAATGCATTTTTTGGCTAAAGCCTTTCAAAATTGACTTTATGAAACCTCCAGCTAAAGTTGGAGGCAATTAATATTTTAAACTAAAACTTCGCGACTTTGCGACTTTGCGAGATTAAAACGTAGAATCTTAAAAAACCTTTGCACCTTTGTCACTTTGCTACTTTAAACCTTCTAAATCGAATTTCTATCAATAAAATTAAAAGGTACTTTATAGTCTCCTTTTTCTTTATTCAAAATCATTCGGGCGGCGGTTTCGCCCATTACGTTGAAATCGGTTGACATAACGGTGATGCCTAATAATTCTTTTAGAGGAGTATCGTTGTATGAGATTACGCCAATTTCTTTTCCTAAAATATATTCTTCATCGCGAATTTGCTTCATTAAATTCACCAAATCCGATTCTTCAATAGTGATAAATAAATCACCTTTTTTCAAAATCATATCGTCGTAAACCTCACTCAGAATCTCAAAATTGATTTCGTGTTCTACACAAAATTTTCTAAATCCGTGTAAAATTCTTCTTGGATATGGGTAAACTGCTTTTTCTGGGTAAACCAAAATCAGCCTTTTGTATTTAGTGATTTTCGAAAGACCTTCTTTTAAAGCATTATAAATGTCATTTTCGAAATCCTGATAAATCTTGATGATTTCACCTTCCATTCCTAATTTGATATTGTCCATAATGACCAATTTCTCTTTTGGAATTCGTTCGATGGCTTTTACAACTTCATCAGTAAAACTTAAATGTTTCAATTCATCAGTTTTAAAGTGCGTTGTGATGACATAATAATCATAAGCACCTTCAAACTTGTCAAGCAAATTTAGAAATAAGGTTTCGTCACAATGATAAATATGCAGATCCGTATGCGCATTTGCACCTACTGTATTGATAAATGAACTGTAAGTTTTCATTTTATACGCGCTCAATTTATTGAATAAAAAAAGCACATTTACCTTCGATTCGAGTTTTGTTCGAGTAATATAATATCCTTTTCCTCTGATAGAAGAAATGATTTTTCGCTCTTTTAAGATGTTATAAGCCTTTTCGACAGTATCGCGAGACATGTAAAACTCCTCGCTGAAACTGTTAATGGAAGGTATTTTTTGATTTATTTTTAGATTTCCGTTCGCAATATTCTGTAAAATTGAATCTACAATCTGCTTGTATTTTGGAACCCTTGAATCTTCATCAATTTTAATTAGTTTAATCATTTTGCAGGTATTGAAAATTATGCTGAAAAATTTACAAGCACAATTCTGAATTAAAATTTGGATATAAAGCTTTACTTAAAAACCCGATAAAGTGCTGTAATTGCTACTTTTCTCACAAAATATCTCAAATTAAATAAGGCTAATTTTATGTTTTTGGAGATTTGGTTAAATATTATAAATTGATGATATAATAATTACGAAATCGATTGCTAAAATAGAAATTTTAAATTTATTTTTCTACTTAAAAACCATTCTTATTCGCAATATTCTTTGGTTTTAACATAATTCCTAAAATCATAAAGGATAGTACAGGACAGTTTTCTTTTTTACATTCTCTTATTTTACAAAACCAGATTAACTATCAATAACCACAAACTAAAATTATTAAATGGAATCATTACTAGGGATTATTTTTCACTCCATTGGAGGTTTCTCTTCGGGCAGTTTTTATATGCCTTTCAAGAAAGTAAAAAATTGGGCATGGGAAAGCTACTGGCTTATAGGAGGTTTTTTCTCTTGGCTTATTGTGCCACCAATTGCGGCTTATTTAACTATTCCAAATTTTACTGAAATTATCGCAACGGCTGCACCACAAGTTAAAGCATTAGCATTTGTAATGGGATTGATTTGGGGAATTGGAGGACTTACTTATGGTCTTGGAGTTCGTTATTTAGGAATGTCGTTGGGGAACTCAATTACTTTAGGATTCTGTTCTGCTTTTGGCGCTTTGATTCCACCAATTTATTATCATTTTAATGCCGTAGAAGGTAAAGAGTCAATCAGTGATATGTTTGCGAATTCAGGCGGACAAATGGTTTTAGCTGGAGTCTTAATATGTATTATTGGTATTGCAATTCTAGGAAAAGCAGGAATGCTGAAAGAAAAGGATTTTGCAACAGGTCATGAAGATAAAGACAAAGATTTTAGTCTGGTAAAAGGGCTTATTATTGCCATTGTATCAGGTATTTTAAGTTCGTTTTTTAACTTCGGAATCGAAGCAGCAAAACCAATGGCAGATGTTGCCAACGAAGCATGGAAATTAGCAAATCCAAATCAAGGTGAGTTTTTATTCCAAAATAATGTTAGTTATATCGTTATACTTTGGGGTGGCTTAACAACGAACTTTCTATGGTGTATTTATCTGAATTTCAAGAATAAAACCTTTGGTAATTATACAGACACCACAACACCAATTTCAAAAAATATTTTGTTCTCAGCAATTGCAGGAACAATGTGGTTTTTGCAGTTCTTCTTTTATGGTATGGGAGAAAGCAAATTAGGCAATGGTGCGAGTTCTTGGATTCTGCACATGTCGACCATCATTTTGACGGCAAACTTCTGGGGATTCTACCTAAAAGAATGGACAGGAGTTTCTAAAAAAACAATGAGAACTTTTGTGTGGGGAATTGGATTAATCATGCTTTCGATTGTTGTAGTAGGAATCGGGAATTCATTATAAAAATCAACTAAAATCAAAACAACCAAATGTCGAATATAAATACAACTAATATGAATTTTAAGCACGTAAGCTATCTTTGGGATGACGCTAAAGCAAAAGAACTAGCTGGTGATGAAGTAGCGCTTTTTATTTATCGCTCTAATTTACTTGGAGCCGATTTAAGATTGACAAACTACGGAGGTGGAAACACGTCGGTAAAAATTACAGATAAAGATCCATTAACTGGCGAAAGCTCTGAGGTAATGTGGATCAAAGGTTCTGGTGGAGATATTGGAACATTGACAAAATCAGGATGTGCAGCACTTTATTTAGACAGATTGCGCAATCTTGAAAATGTGTACAGAGGAATTGAGTTTGAAGATGAAATGGTGGAATTGTTCAATCACTGTATTTTTGATTTGGCTTCAAAAGCACCTTCTATTGATACACCTTTGCATGGTTTCTTGCCTTTCAAACATATCGATCACTTGCATCCAGATGCGGCAATTGCAATCGCTGCTGCAAAAGATGGAGCAAAAATCACAGAAGAATTATTTGATGGCGAAATAGGATGGGTTGGATGGCAACGCCCTGGTTTTGACCTTGGACTTCAATTAAGAAGCTGTTTGGAAGAAGCTGAAAAGAAAGGAAAAAAACTTCGCGGTATCATGTTAGGTTCTCATGGTTTATTCACTTGGGGCGACACTGCATACGAAAGTTATATTAATACGCTGGAAGTAATCGAGAAATGTGCTGAATATCTTGAAAGCAACTACGGTAAAAAACGTCCAGTTTTTGGAGGTAAAAAAATTGACAGCCTTCCAGAAGCAGACCGTAAATTAAAAGCAGCAAAAGTAGCTCCAATTTTAAGAGGTTTCTGTTCATCAGAGCGTCAAATGATTGGACATTATACAGATGATGCAAGAGTTTTGGAATTCATTAATTCTAATGATCTTTCAAAATTAGCACCGCTTGGAACTTCTTGTCCGGATCACTTTTTAAGAACTAAAATCAGTCCGCTTGTTTTAGAATTAGATCCAAATGAAGATTTGTCGGATGTTGATGCAATCAAAGCAAAATTGACACCAGCATTTGAAGCGTATCGTGCAATGTACAAAGACTATTACAATGCATGCAAAAAATCAAATTCACCAGCAATGCGTGACCCAAATCCAGTTGTGATTTTATATCCGGGAGTTGGTATGTTTACGTTTGCAAAAGATAAAACAATGGCGCGTTTGGCGTCTGAATATTATATCAATGCTGTAAATGTAATGAAAGGTGCTGAAGCAGTTTCAGAATATACTTCCTTACCGCACCAAGAAGCATTTGATATCGAATATTGGTTATTGGAAGAAGCTAAATTACAGCGTATGCCAAAACCAAAAGCATTGTCAGGAAGAGTTGCTGTAATTACAGGTTCTGCTGGCGGAATTGGTAAAGCTATCGCGAAGAAATTTGCTCAGGAAGGTGCTTGTATAGTAATCAATGATATTAATGAAGAGCGTTTAGAATCGGCTACAGTTGAGTTTGTGAAATTGTTTGGTAAAGATGCCGTTTCAAGTACTTTATTGAATGTTACGGATCCTGACAGTACTGAAAAAGCATTTGATCAAGCTTCTTTAGCTTTTGGTGGTGCTGATATTATTGTAAACAATGCTGGAATCAGTATTTCTAAATCTATTGCAGAGCACACTTTAGAAGAGTGGGACAGATTATACGATATTTTGGTGAAAGGACAATTTATTGTTTCTAAAGCTGGAATTGAAGTAATGCGCAAGCAAGGTTTTGGTGGAGATATTGTAAATATTGTTTCTAAAAACGCAGTGGTTGCGGGTCCAAATAATCCTGGTTACGGTTCTGCAAAAGCGGCTCAGGCGCATTTAACACGCTTAATGGCTGCAGAACTTGGAGCTGATAAAATTCGTGTAAACACCGTAAATCCAGATGCTGTGATTTCAGATTCAAATATTTGGTCTGGCGGATGGGCAGAAGGACGTGCAAAAGCATATGGAGTTACGGTTGAAGAACTTCCGGCTTATTATGCAAAACGTACCTTATTAAATGAAATTATATTGCCAGATGATATCGCAAATGCGTGTTTTGCTTTCGTTGGCGGTTTATTAGATAAATCTACAGGAAACGCTCTAAACGTTGATGGTGGTGTCGGAATGGGCTTTTACAGATAGATTGTTTAGTTTTTTTAAAGTTTGTTAAAACAAAAGGTGGTTTTTTTGTAATCTAACGTTCGGAAATTTTCGAACGTTAGATTTTTTTAAATAAAAGACTAAAAAAACGCAATAAAATAATTTAAGATTAAGGAAATACATCAAAGTCGAGTTAGTTTATTGTAACTCATTTTTTAAATTAAGCTTAATTTTCTTTTCACCATTAAGATATTAAGTAATTTAAGCCAATCTTTATGAACTTAATATCTTAATGGTAAAATAAACAAGGAAACTTGTTTTGATAAAAATTAATAACCGAGAGCGCAATCGATATAATGTGTTACATTGTGCGCTATTAAAATAAAATGCTATGTTAATTGAATCAAACAATATTGCATCTCATAACGAGGGATTGCTGAAAAAACATCAGAATAAATTTGCTTTTACAGCATCAGAAATAGAAAATGCAGAATCGATTATTCAAAAATTAATTGATTTTCAAATCGCGATTCCATCTTGGGCTTTAGGAACAGGAGGAACTAGATTTGGACGTTTTGCAGGTGGAGGAGAACCTCGTTCATTAGAAGAAAAAATTGAAGATGTAGGTTTGCTTCATAAACTAAATAATGCTTCTGGCGCGATTTCGCTTCATATTCCGTGGGATATTCCAACAGATTATAACGCAATCAAAACGTTAGCATCGCAACACGGATTAAAGTTTGATGCCATGAACTCGAACACGTTTCAAGATCAGGCAAATGCAGAACATACTTATAGATATGGTTCGCTTCAAAACGTAAATAAAGCAGTTCGTAAACAAGCAATTGCTCATAATATTGAAGTTATCAAACACGGAGTTGAATTAGGATCTGATTCATTAACGGTTTGGTTGGCTGACGGATCTAACTTTCCAGGACAATTAAACTTCCGTAAAGCATACCAAAATACATTAGAAAGTTTAGAGGAAATCTACGATGCATTGCCTTCAAACTGGAAATTATTTTTAGAATACAAATGTGCTGAACCAAACTTTTACTCTACAACTGTTGCTGATTGGGGACAATCGTATTCATACGTTCAAAAATTAGGAGACAAAGCAAAAACACTTGTTGATTTAGGTCATCATTTACCAAATGCAAACATTGAGCAAATTGTTTCTATTTTATTGATGGATAATAAATTAGGAGGTTTCCACTTTAACGATTCAAAATATGGAGACGATGATTTAACTGCTGGAGCTTTAAAACCGTATCAGTTGTTTTTGATTTTCAATGAATTAGTTGAAGGAATGGATGCAAGAGGAATGAATCATGCCAAAGATTTAGGCTGGATGATTGATGCGTCTCACAATATCAAAGATCCTTTAGAAGATTTATTGCAATCTGTAGAAGCTATTATGATTGCTTATGCGCAGGCACTTTCTGTTGACAGAAAAGCATTAGAAATTGCTCAGGCAGAAAATGATGTGGTTAAAGCACAGGAAATTCTTCAAAATGCTTTCCGTACCGATGTTCGTGCATTAGTTGCTGAGGCTCGTTTGCGTTCAGGAGCAGCTTTAAATCCAGTTGAATTGTATCGTACTCTTGCTGTTAGAAACAACCTAATTGGTGAAAGAGGATTAAAAACAATGGCAACAGGGTTATAATTATAAATTATTAATTGTTAATTATAAATTATTTGAATCCATAATTAACAATTGATAATTAACAATTTACAATTAAAAAAAAATGAATGTAGTTGCAATTTTTGATATTGGTAAAACAAACAAAAAGGTTTTTTTATTCGATGAAAATTATAAGATTGTTTGGGAAAAATCAGTAAATCTTGATGAAACCACAGATGAAGATGGTTTTCCCTGTGAAGATATTGATGTTCTGAAAA
The DNA here is from genome assembly GCF_030929605.1 of Flavobacterium sp. LHD-80. Lineage (GTDB taxonomy): Bacteria > Bacteroidota > Bacteroidia > Flavobacteriales > Flavobacteriaceae > Flavobacterium. Next base: position 162,083 of record NZ_JAVFVS010000009.1, on the reverse strand, counting down.
ACTGGATACTCGATCGATTATCAGAAATAAAAGAGCTGACCAACTATGTTTTAAAAGCAATCAATTTTAGTACATACGGCGCTAGTTTTGTGTACATTGATGAAAACGGAAAAGTTTTGACTCCTCTGTATAATTATTTAAAAGATTATCCAGAGGAATTAAAAAAAGGGTTTTACAGCAAGTATAAAGGCGAAGAGAAATTTGCAGTCAAAACGGCTTCTCCGGTTTTAGGAAGCTTGAATTCTGGAATGCAGATTTACAGATTTAAGGAAGAAAAACCAGAGTTGTTTGAAAAAGTAAAATACTGTCTTCATTTGCCACAATATTTAAGTTTTCTGTTGACAAATGAGGCTTTCGCCGATATCACAAGTATTGGTTGTCATACGAATCTTTGGAATTTTAAAAAGATGAAATATCACAAATGGCTTCAAAACGAAGGCATTTCAGATAAAATTCCGCCGTTGCATTACGGAAAAGATGTTTTGAAAAAAGAAAATGATCTGGCAATTGGTGTTGGTCTACATGACAGTTCATCGGCAATAATTCCGTATACAATTAATTTTACCGAGCCTTTTGTTTTATTATCTACAGGAACTTGGAGTATTTCGCTGAATCCTTTCAATAATAAACCTTTGACTTTTGAGGAATTGCAGCAAGATTGTTTGTGCTACATGCAATACACGGAAAAACCGGTAAAAGCGGCACGATTATTTTCGGGCAACGAACATGAAGTACAGGCTAAAAGATTAGCGGCGCATTTTAATGTTCCGTTTGACAGTTTCAAAGATGTTTATTTTGATAAAAAGATTGTAGCGACTTTGCGATCACTTAATTTTCAGATTATTTATCCAAAGAAATACGACTTTGATATTCTGAAAGAATGTCCTTTTCAAACCAGAGATCTTTCTTTATTTAAGGATTATGAAACCGCTTATCATCAATTGATGCTGGATCTTGTAGAACAACAAGTTTTTTCGACTAACTTAGTGATACACAATAGTCCTGTAAAGAAAATTTTTGTAGATGGAGGTTTTAGTAAGAATTCCATTTTTATGAATTTGCTGGCAGAAGCCTTTCCAGATGTTGAGGTTTATGCCGCATCGATGGCGCAGGCGAGTGCGTTAGGCGCGGCGTTGGCAATCCATGAAAACTGGAACCCGAAACCAATTCAAAACGATTTAATCGATTTGAAGTTTTATAAACATTAAATTTTTTTTCACGCAGGTTTCAGCAGATTTAATTTAAAAAAATCTGCGTGCATCTGCCTAAATCTTTTTAAATCTGCGTGAAAAAACATAATTACCAAGAATATGAAAATCGGACTTTTTATACCGTGTTATGTCGATCAGTTTTACCCAAAAGTTGGAATCGCAACCTATGAACTTTTGCAAAAATTAGGCTGTGATGTTCATTTTCCAATGGGTCAGACTTGCTGTGGCCAACCGATGGCAAACAGCGGTTACGAACATTTAACGAAAGGCTGTAACGCAAATTTCATCTCTAGTTTTGCTGGATTTGATTACATTGTTTGCCCTTCGGGAAGCTGTGTTTTGCATGTAAAAGAACATTTACACGACGATAAATTAGAAGTTGTAGCAACTGAAATGCGAAAAAAAGTCTTTGAACTGACCGAATTTATTACCGATATTCTGGACATTCATGAAATAAACGGTAGTTTTCCATTTAGAGTGGGAATGCATCAAAGTTGTCACGGTCAGCGTGGCTTGAAACTTTCGCAGATGGCCGAATTAAACGCACCATTTTTTTCAAAACCACAACAATTGCTTTATAAAATAAAAGGTTTGGATTTAGTTTCTTTATCCAGAAAAGACGAATGCTGTGGTTTTGGAGGAACATTCTGTGTTACCGAAGAAGCTGTTTCTGTAAAAATGGGTCAAGACCGAATCAAAGATCATGAAAATCATAACGTAGATTATATTACCGGTGGCGATATGTCGTGTTTAATGCATTTAGAAGGAATTCTGAAAAGACAAAACAGCCGAGTAAAAACCATTCATATTGCTGAAATATTAAATACAATGGCGTAGAAATATAGGCCACGGATTATACTGATTAAGCGGGTTTTCATTGTTTTAAAATGTATAATAATCTGTGTCAATCAGTTTCATCCGTAAAATCTGTGAGCCATTTTTAAAAACATATTCATGAAGAAAATTGCACTTTGTTCCATCTTATTTCTTTCCATCATCTTTTTTTCATTTAAAAAAGATCCGTCTTCTGTGACGCAAACAGAAGTAGTGGTAAAAGCACCTTTTGAAATGCCGGCAATCAAAATTCCGAATTTCAGCAAATGCAAGAAATTTTCGATTGTTGATTTTGGTGCAATAAAAGGAGATAAAGAAAAAACTTCTGAGGCTATTTCGAAAGCCATTTCAAAAGCCAACAAAGCGGGTGGAGGAATTGTTGTAATTCCGGAAGGAGAATGGCTAACAAAGAAAATTCATTTTAAAAGCAATGTCAATTTGCATTTGAATAAAGGTGCGGTTTTGCTTTTTTCTGAAGATCCAAAAGATTATCTGCCTGCAGTTCGATCTACTTGGGAAGGTTACGAATGCTACAATTATTCACCGCTGATTTATGCGTACCAATGTAAAAATATTGCGATAACTGGAGAAGGCGAGTTGAAAGCTAAAATGGACGTTTGGACCAAATGGTTCGCACGCCCAAAAGCGCATATGGAAAGTCTGAAAAGATTGTATTATTTGGCCTCATACCAGAAACCTACAGAGGAAAGACAAATGGTAAATGATACGGCAAATTTGCGTCCGCATTTCATTCAGTTCAATCGTTGTCAAAATGTTTTAATGGATGGCGTAAAGATCACGAACAGTCCATTTTGGACCATTCATCCGTTTTTATCAAAAGATGTCGTGATCAGAAATCTTCAGGTATATGCACACGGACATAACAACGATGGTGTTGATCCAGAGATGTCTCAAAATGTATTGATCGAAAACTGTGTTTTTGACCAAGGCGATGATGCAATTGCGATTAAGTCGGGTTGTGGAATAGATGCTTGGACTCTAAATACGCCTTCAAAAAATATTGTAATGCGAAATTGCACCGTAAAAAATGGACATCAGTTAATGGCAATTGGAAGTGAACTTTCGGGCGGAATCGAAAATGTATTTATTGATAATTGCACTGTCGTGGATGGCGCAAAACTAAATCATCTTTTATACATTAAAACCAATGAAAGAAGAGGCGGTTTCGTCAATAATATTCATATGACCAATATAAAATCGGGTAAAATTGACGCCGGAATTCTAGGTATAGAAACCGATGTTTTGTACCAATGGCGTGATTTGGTTCCGACAATTCAACGTCGTTTGACGCCAATAAAAAATGTATATCTGGAAAATATAGCAGCAACTAATGTGAAGTTTATTTCAAGAATTCAAGCTCAAAAAGAACTTCCGGTTGAAAATATTTTCCTGACCAATGTTACTGCTGATAATGTTCAAGGAGAAAAAGCAATTCATGAAAATGTAATGAATTTTGTCAGCAAAAATTAAATAGTAAAACCAATCTCGTTTATAATAAACTTTTTAAAAGATGTCTTCAAAAAAGATAATAGAACACAGCGAAGCGGCGGCACGTTTTAATAAAGATGTGGAGCGCGTAAACTGGCATGATGAAACGCTTTGGTTTGTCCGCGAAAAACGTGATAAATCGGCGCATCAGATTCAGGATTGGGAATTATTGCGCGAAACAGCTTCAAAAATCAAGAATAATGTACTTTCTAATATTCATGATTATTTAATTGAATTTGAGGCAAATGCACAAAAAAATGGAATAAAAGTGCATTGGGCAGCCGATGCAAAAGAACATAATGAAATTGTGCATTCTATTTTGGTGCAACATGATGTAAAGCAAATGGTGAAATCAAAATCCATGCTTACTGAAGAATGCCATTTGAATGAATATTTAGCCGAAAATGGTGTAGAAGTAATTGATTCCGATTTAGGCGAATATATTGTACAGCTTCGTAAAGAACCACCGAGTCATATTGTTTTACCGGCAATTCACCTTAAAAAAGAAGATGTGAGTGAAACTTTTCATGAACATTTAGGCACAGAAAAAGGAAATTTTGATCCTCAATATTTAACCGAATCGGCGCGACAACAACTTCGAGATACGTTTTTAACCCGAAAAGCAGCTTTAACCGGAGTTAACTTTGCCATTGCAGAAACAGGTGAATTTGTAGTTTGTACCAATGAAGGAAATGCAGATATGGGTGCACATTTAGCCGATGTTCATATTGCTTGCATGGGATTTGAAAAATTGATTCCGAAAAGGGAACATTTGGGTGTTTTCTTGAGGTTATTGGCAAGAAGTGCCACGGGACAACCCATTACCACTTTTTCAAGCCATTTTAAAAAGCCAAGAGAAGGAAAAGAAATTCATATTGTAATCGTAGATAACGGCCGAAGCACACAATTAGGAAGAGAAGATTTTAGAAATTCCTTGAAATGCATTCGCTGTGGTGCGTGCATGAATACATGTCCGGTTTACAGAAGAAGCGGAGGACATAGTTATCACAATGCTGTTGCGGGACCAATTGGCTCTATTTTGGCACCAAATCTCGACATGAGCAAAAATGCCGATTTGCCTTTTGCCAGTACGCTTTGCGGTTCGTGTACCAATGTTTGTCCGGTAAAAATTGATATTCATGATCAGTTGTATAAATGGCGTCAGGTTTTGGTGAAAGAAGGGTATACGCCAACTTCAAAAACCATAGCAATGAAAACTATGGCAACGGTTTTAGCGAATCCAACGGTTTTTAATATCGCCGGAAAATCAGGCCGATTTATAATGAAAAATGCTCCAGGTTTAGTCAATAACAAAATGAATAAATGGTACGATCAGCGCGAAATGCCTGCTGTTCCAGAAGAATCATTCAGAGAGTGGTACAAGAAAAATTCAAGAGAAGCAAAAGGAAAAAACAATGAGCAGTAAAGTCGATATATTACGTAAAATAAAACAGAATCAACCCGATTCTGTAACCGCTTTGCCAGACTTAAAAGTTTTAGGATCTGAAAAGTTTGATGTTTTAGAAACCTATAAAACGGTGCTGAAAAACATTGGTGGAAATCCTGTTGAAGTTTCAAATTATGAAGATATAATTTCATATATCAAAGAACATTATAATATTGAAAAACGAATTGTTACAACACTTCCTGAACTTTCAGAAATCGCAGCTTTAGATTGGAAAAATGATGATCCGCATTCGCTTAAAAATGTGGAATTGACGGTTATAAAAGCACATTTTGGTGTAGCCGAAAACAGCTCGCTTTGGGTAACTGATGATATTCTAGGACAACGTGTTTCACCTTTTATTGCGCAATATTTAGCCATTATTGTAAACAAAGAAAACATATATCCAACAATGCATCAGGCGTATGAAAAAATAGGAAATCAAGATTACGGTTTCGGGACTTTCATCGCTGGACCTTCAAAAACGGCTGATATTGAACAGTCTTTGGTTTTAGGTGCACATGGTGCTAGAGGATTGATTGTTTTTTTATTGGGATAATATTTTAGATTCAAAATATACAAAACTGTGTAAAGGTCTTTTTGGCTTTTATGCAGTTTTTTTGTTCTTCATATTCCTCATCGTTAGCGCAGATTTATAATCTGTGCCCGTAAAGTAAATCAATAAAAATTATAGTTGCACCACATTTCCACTCCACATCGTTAGCGCAGATTTGCAATCTGTGCCCACAAAGTATATCAAATAAATATCGTTGAAAAAGCATAATTAAAATTTTATATTTTTGTAAGAAAAAAGATATTTATGTCCACAAAATATAAAGCGACAACACTAGAAGAAGCTTATTTTATTACAATTACTGCTGTAGGTTGGATTGATATATTCACAAGACTCAATCAAAAGAATGTTCTTATAAAAGCTTTGCAATATTGTCAAGCAAAGAAAGGTTTAGAAATTTATGCATATTGTATAATGACCAATCATATTCATTTACTTTGTAAAGCTACAAATGGTTTTATTTTGTGTGACGTTGTAAGAGATTTTAAAAAGTTCACTTCGAAGAAGATAATTCAAACTATAATTAATGAACCGGAGAGTAGAAGAGAATGGATGCTAGAGAATTTTCAAAAGGCCTGTGAAAATTTTAAAAATGAACAGAACTACAAAGTTTGGCAAAACGGCTATCATGCTGAACATATTTATAGCAACAAATTCATTAAACAAAAAATAAATTATATTCACAATAATCCTGTAAAAGACAGAATAGTGGCTTTTCCAGAAGATTATTATTTTAGTTCGGCACGAAATTATTCAGGATTAGAAAATGATTTAGAGGTGGTTTTATTAGATTTGTTTTGAAAATAATCTTTACTCTTTTTAGAACATCAAAAACAATTGAAAGCTTTTGATTTACGTTGTGTCCAATCTTTGTGGGCACAGATTGCAAATCTGCGCTAAGATCGAGGTTAGAAGTGCGCGATTGGGTATTATAAACAATTTTACAAGCAATGAGAAAATTTTTAATATTTACACCTATTATAGTTTTAGGTTGTGTAAATAAATTACAGGAAGATCGTCTGTACTTGAAAGAAATAAAAGCAAAAAATAAGGTTATAGAATGGTTCTATTATTCAAATGTGAGTTCAACTAGCGCTGACTATGTATTACTCTATGATACAATTAATGGTAAAAGTGACACAATTGTTAATTCTACCAATATAAAAGATGTCCGTTTTGCAAATGATACAATTGCTTTATTTTTTTATGGTAAGCCTGAAAGATATGATGATTTGTTAATAATTAAAAAGACAATCGGTGATTTTGAAATTATAATTGATACGAATTCAATATCTAACAAACCAATGCCAAGCAGGAATTCTTATTTAAAAAAATAATAGGTTTTTGTTGTGTTTCTGTCTGTTAACGCAGATTTGCAATCTGTGCCGGCACAGTAAAGCTCATAAAGTATTTTGTTGAGGATATTATATTATTTAAAAAATTATGTCCAATCTTTGCGGGCACAGATTATAAATCTGCGCTAACGATTAAGGTTAGAAGTATGCAATTGCATTTTTAATTAATTAAAACTATTAATCATGAAGAAATTTCCAATGTTGATTGAAAAGCAAGTTGCAGTAGTTATTGCGGATGGAGCAACGGGACATGTCTTCAATCTTAAGCTAGAACTCTATAGGAATGATTCAGAAGATGAATTATATTGGATATTTGAAAATATAGATTTAGCAAAAGAATTTATACACAATAAGTCAGTTTCTAATAATAAGCTAGAGTTTTTGATATATGATAAAAAGCAAAATATTTTAGAATATCTAGAAGCAACTTATTGGAAAGTTTAAATAATTAAATGTTTTTAATTCCGTCCGTTCGTTAGCGCAGATTTGCAATCTGTGTCCGCACAGTAAGCTGCTGCTATTTAAAACACTTTGTAGAACGTAGTTAATAAAAGATGCGAATAAAAAACATTTTATAGCCAAACCTTTATTAAAACTAAAAACGTAAGATTTACTCTTACACATCAGTCATAAAATCAAAATTTTATGAATCGATTTTTGCAAAATACCTATAAATAAGCTTATAATTGTGCTTTCTACACAAATTCACAAAAAAAGCATACTATTTTGAAGTATTTTGTTCTGCATTTTATACTGCTGTTTGGTTTCACTTCGCTGGGTTTTGCGCAGGATAATCCGGTGAAATTTCTTGATATTTCTGACGGTTTGTCAAACAATTCGGTGACGACTATTTTTCAGGACAGCGACGGTTATCTCTGGTTTGGAACTTACGATGGATTGAATCGTTACGACGGTTATAACTTTAAAGTTTTCCGAAACCGAATCAACGATAAAAAATCACTTTCCTTTAATGCCGTTTACAATATTGAAGGTGATTCTCGAAAAAACATTTGGGTTGGAGGCGCAAACGGAATCAGCATTTATAATAAATCAACTGCGACTTTTCATCCTGCCGAATATTTTTCATCCAATAAAAAGAAAATTTTAAACGACATTATTCACCAAATGCGCTCGGTTTCAGGCAATCTGTTTTTAGTTGCTTCGCAGAGTTTAGGATTAATCAGTTTCGAAAATGGTTCGTTTGTTGGCAAACAAATTCCGCTTGCCGTTTTGGGCAATAAAATCAGCATTAATAATTACGATGCCATTGCCATTCAGGAAGATCAAAAAAATAAACATTCTTGGGTTTACGTCCGCAATGTTGGAATCTGTAGTTTCAATTATCAGTCAAAAACTTTAAAGGCGGTTTTCTCCATTTCAAAGGAAGTAAAAGCAATGAAATTGGGTTCTGACGGAAATCTTTGGCTCGGAACCGATGAAGGACTTTTTCTGTTTAATACCAAAACGGGAATTATTTCAGAAAACTATTTTTCAAATAAATGCAGTGTTACCGATATTTTGGTTGATAAGAAAAAAGAAATCTGGATTACGACAGACGGCTGTGGCATTTACAAAGTCATTGGAACAAATAAAAAAGCGATTCCGTTTAATAATGTCAATGAAAATCAGTTGGCAAAAAGCAACTCGGTTTGGAGTTTATACGAAGATAAAGACGGCAATAAATGGTTTGGCTCGCTTCGTGGCGGGATCAGTATGTTGAGTAATACGCCAAAGTATTTTAAAAGCATTCGTTACAATGCTAAAAATCCTGCTGAAAATTTTATCTTGTCTTTCTGCGAAGATGAAAAAAAGAATTTGTGGGTCGGAACAGACGGCGCCGGATTGAAATATTGGAACCGAAAAAATAATACGTATAGTAATTACGCGAATAAACTTTCAAGTCCGTTTATTACGGGAATTATTCGGGATAATAATAACGAAATCTGGCTTTCGACTTGGGCTGGAGGCGTCAATAAAATTAATCCGAAGAACAATTCGGTTACACAATATTCTTGTTATAATCCGTTTACGAAGCAAATTGAAAAAAACATCTGGTTTGTTTACAAAGATTCAAAAGCAAATATTTGGGCAAGTGCAACAAATGAAGGTGCGCTATACTATTTTGACAGAACAAAAAACAGTTTCGAACTTTTTGATAAATCGGTTACGAACTTGCAATGTTTGACCGAAACCAGCGACGGAAAACTTTGGGGCGGAAATTATACCAGTTTGTTTTCGATTGAAAAAAACAGCAAGAAAATCAACAAAACTTTCATTGGAAATACAATCAGATATATTCACGAGGACAAAGACAAAAATCTTTGGCTGGGAACGCAAGAAGGCGGACTTTTATTATTTGACCGAAAAACAAATAAATTCAAAAGATTGACGACAGACGACGGTTTGCCATCAAACACGATTTTGAGATTGCTTGAAGATAAAGAGGGAAATCTCTGGATGAGTACCTATAACGGAGTTTGCCGATTTGATAAAAAGCAAAAAACCTTCCGTAATTTTTCTGTAAATGATGGTTTGCAAAGCAATCAGTTTAGTTTTAATGCTGGAATCGAATTATCTGATGGAGAATTTCTATTCGGAGGAATCAACGGTTTTAATATCTTTTTTCCAGAAGCAATCAAAGGTTTTAATCAGAAGAATAATTTATTGTTGAGTGATTTTTCGGTTAACAATCAGAGTATTGAAGAAAGCAAAGTAGAGGTTTCTGAAGCAGATTCGGGTAATTTGAAAAAAGTTACGCTTGATTATGATCAAACGGCTTTGTCATTAGAATTTGTCGCAATTGACTACAACAATGCTGATAAAATAAATTACGCTTATTTTTTAGACGGCTGGGACGAACAATGGAATTATGTGGGTCAAGCCCGAAAAGCTAATTATTCGAGATTGCCTGAAGGAACTTATACTTTTAAAGTAAAAACAACCAATTTTAAAGGAGGCTGGAACAAAGAAGTTAATCTGGTTTCTATTCAGGTTTTACCGCCTTGGTACAGAACTTGGTGGGCTTATACGTTGTATTTGCTTGCGATTGCGGGCGGACTTTTTGTGTATTTGGATTATCAGAAAAATAAAGAAGCTTTAAAATATAAGGTCAAAATTGCCGAATTAGAAAGCAAAAAAGAGAAAGAAATTGCCGAGAAACAATCGTCAATGTTTACCTATATCTCGCATGAATTTAGAACGCCGCTTTCGCTGATTATCAATCCGCTGAAAAAAGCCGTTGCGAAAGAACGTGTCGAAAATGGATCTTCGGGAAGCGACTTGGCTATTGCGCATCGAAATGCCAGACGTTTATTGAGTTTGGTTGATCAGCTTTTGCTTTTTAGAAAAGCTGAAAACGATGCGGATTCGTTAAGATTGTCGCCTATAAATGTAAATAAACTTTGCAATGAAGTCTATCAATGTTTTGTGAATCAGGCAAAAGATAAGAACATCACTTACAATTTTTATATTCCAGATAATGAAATCGAGATTATTGGCGATTATGAAAAAATCGAAATTTCGTTATTCAATTTAATGTCTAATGCTTTTAAGTATACTCCAATTGGCGGTGAAATTAGTTTGAAATTAACCGAAACAATTTCAGATGTCGAAATGGAAATTTTAGACAGCGGCGAAGGAATTGATAAAGCGGATATTGATGTTATTTTTGAGAAATTCAGACAAATTAATTCTAAAGTTTCCATAAGTACCGGTTTTGGAATTGGGCTTTTTATTGTGAAATACTTTGTTGACAAGCACAAAGGAAAAGTAAGTTGTAGCAGTGAAATAGGGAAAGGAAGTATTTTTAAACTGACATTTTTAAAAGGAAACAGTCATTTTGAAAATGCCGTTATAACAAATGATGTGCAGCAAAGAAGTCAATTGTTTGATGAATTGAATATTGATGATTCTGAAGAGATTAATTTGGTTAATAATCAAGTTTCTGAAACAGATTTTCAAACTGTAATGTTGACTGAAAAACGAACCGTATTGATTATAGATGATAATGATGATATCAGAAATTATTTGATCAAAATGTTTTCGGAAAACTACATGGTGTACAGTGCTGAAAATGGAGAAGAAGGTTTGAAACTAACCAAAAAGCACAAACCTGACTTGGTAATTAGTGACATCACTATGGAGCAGATGGACGGTCTTGAGCTTTGCCGAAAAATAAAAGAAAGCAATGATTTGTCTCATATCCCGGTTATTTTATTGACGGCTTCAAAAAATCCTGAAACGCATTTGCAGGGAATCAGCGATGGTGCCGATGATTATATCATGAAACCTTTCGATGATGATATTCTGGTTGCGCGCGTGGAATCTTTATTAAAAAACAGAAGCAATCTTAGAACATATTTCTTAGACAGTATTACATTAAAGGAAAATACACAGAAAGTTCCAGCAGAATACCAATTTATCTTGAAAAAGTGTATTGATATTGTAGAAGCCAATATTCATAAAAAAGATTTTACGATTAAAACCTTTGCCCAAGAAATGGGAATGAGCCATAGAACGCTTTATACTAAAATCAAGATTATTTCAGGACAGACATTAAATGCTTTTATTCGATCTCTCCGGATTCGAAGAGCGGCGATGTTGATGCTTACAGAAGACATGAATATTGCACAGGCAAGTGCCGAAGTTGGTTTTGAAGATCCTAAATATTTTAGACAGCAGTTTGTGAAACTTTTTGGAATGACGCCTTCAGAGTATATTAAAAAATATAAGAGCTCTTTTAACTCCGATTTGAATATTATCAGTTAAAAACCATTTTTCAGACTTTACATTTTCTTAAAGACTCAATCGCATTTTGTGGTTGGGAGTATCTTTTTTTGAAAAATTTCAAACGTTTTAGTCTTAAAATGAAGAATATTTCAATGATTGCAGATTATGTAAAAATACACGTATATTTTTTAATACTCTGTAAATTTTAATCCAAAATAATAATTAATTGCAATTTTGACCTCCTTTTTTTTCCATTTTACCCCTCCTTAGAAGTGTGTTTTAAACATTTCTTTGCACCTATAGTAATGATTAAGTTGTATTACTGTGTAGAATTATAAGTGTTATTTTTTTGATAAGTTTTTTAATCTATTTAAAGAATTGAGCCTTCTTTAAAATGTGATTGTAAGAGTTGGTTTTACGTATTTACTTATCTGGCCCGCGAAAAAAAACGCGGGCCAAAAAAAAATAAAACTTCATTGTTTAAGAGGAAAAAAATAAAAAAAAGAATATTAACCAAACTTTACTAACATGACAAAAACCAAACCACCGATTTTTAATTGTCTGTTTTCTTTGCCAAAAAAGAAAACGCAATCTAGCTCTTCAAAATTGAGTACAGCTCATTTATTTCAACATTCACTTTACTAATAAAAAAACCGACCTAACCTTAAAAATTAAGAAATGAAAAAAAATATATTTTTATTTTTTCTTGCCCTTTTTGCCATCGTGTTTACCGGATGTCAAAATAACGAATCAGATTTTGCTCCATCTGATAATCCTACGGTAGTAGTGGCGACTAAAGAAATTTATGGCGCGCCAAACAGAAAATTCGAAATCAAAGCTGCTCTTGCCGATGATTTGGGATTGAAAAGTGTTCAAATTCAAATTCCAGAATTATCGCTTGATAAAGTAATTGCATTCGCTACAGATCCTTTGCTTAAATCGTATGATTTAAGTTATTTTTTTGAAGTTCCTTCAAACAGAGGAACATCTGAAGCTTTCAAAATTAAATTGATTATTACTGACGTTTCTGGAAATGTTGTTAATGAAGAAATCAATTTACGTTTAGACGGAGAATTTGCTGCACCGTCAATCACTATGGTTTCACCAAAAGAAGGCGCTGTTATTTTGTTGTCAACAAGCAATAAAATGCCTTTGAATTTTGTAGTGAATGATGATTCAGGTATTGATTATGTTCAGGTGCAATGTGCAGCATTGGGCATTAATGAAACGGTTCAATTAACAGGATCACCTCAGTCTTATACATTCAACAAAACATATACTTTGCCAGTAACTGCTGCAGATTATGTTTTAACGATTACAGCTAAAGATAAATTCGCAATTCCAAATACAGGATCATTAAATGTAAATATTGTAGCTACAAATGAGTATCCGGCAATCTATTTATGTGATCAGCCAAAAGGAACTAACCTGACAACAGATGCAGTTGGTGTCCCAATGTATTTCCACGAAAAAAGTGGACAAGATTTTGAATTCAAATATTACGCAGATAAGGACAATAAGGAGGTTTATTTCTTAGGTCAAGAATCCGATTTTGCGCCACATTGTTTTGGTTTAAATACTGCTGGAGAATTAGTTGATGATGTTACATCGACTCCAATTATTCTACCTATAAAAGGATATTATAAAATTAAAGTGAATCCGAATACTTTAAAATATACAGCTGAAAAATATACGCCAACAAGCAAAGTATGGGCTGATATAGCTAACGGATTATGGCACGACGATGCAGCTTTAAGAAAACCATTTGTAAGTGTTTGCGGTGGCGGTATCAAAGATGCTAACTGGGATACTTGGAATGCATGGGTAATGACTGGATTGCACTTAAGCAATAATTCAGCTAATCCTTATCAATTAGTTGGTGAATACACTTTAACCGGAACTATGGAAGCGACTTTTACAGGCCAATGGTGGGATCCTTCTTGGAGATTAATCAAAAATGGAATCTGTACAATGTCGCCGGGAGAGAACGGAAATGCTAAATATCCAGCAGCTGCGGGAGTTTATAAAGTAGTTCTTGATACCGAGTTAGAAAGAGTATTTATAACAAAAAAATAGTGACGACTTTGTTGTGACATTTAATTAATAAAACAGCTTAATATGAAATTTAAATATATAGGATTTTTTATTGCCTTAATGTGTACTGCGGTATCATTTGGACAAATAAAAATAACGGGTACTGTTAAAGATAAAGGTGCCGTGCCAATTCCCGGAGTAAATTTACTTGTGAAAGGAACTTCAACAACAACGTCAACTGATTTTGACGGAAATTTTACCATCAGTGTTCCAAATAAAAATGCGCAGATCGAATTTTCTTTTGTTGGTTTCGCCAATAAAGTAATTCCGGTTGGAGACAAAACTTCTTTTGATGTCGTATTAGAAGAATCAAGTCAAGCCTTAGATGAAATTGTTGTGGTTGGTTATGCTGCTGTAAAAAAGAGCGATGTAACAAGTTCAATTTCTTCAGTAAAAGGAAAAGAATTACAAACCATGACAGTAGGTAACGTAGCGGAGTCTTTGCAAGGAAAAGTATCTGGAGTACAGGTTACTGGAGCTGGAGGACCTGGTGCACAACCTAGAGTTTTGATTCGTGGTATTTCGACAGTAAACTTAAGTACAGATCCGCTTTATGTGGTTGACGGAATCCCGATGGGAACAAGCATCAACTTTTTGAGCAATAACGAAATTGAATCGATGGAAGTTTTAAAAGATGCTTCTGCGAGTGCAATTTACGGTTCTAGAGCTTCAAATGGTGTTATCTTGATTACAACTAAAAAAGGAAAAGCAGGAAAAACAAGATTCAACTTTGACTTAAGTTCTGGTATGCAGATGATGAATAATCCATACAATATGGCTGATGCCGAGGGGTATGCAACAATGATGAATACAGCATACAACAATTCGGGATATTCTGATTATTTGCCAAATCCTTCTCAATACAAAGGAAAAACAACAGACTGGTGGGATGCTGGAATTAGAAAAGCTTCTCCTGTAACAAATGCATCGCTTGGAGTAACTGGAGGTTCAGATAAACATACGTTTGCAGTTAGTTTGAACTATTACAACTCTGAATCGATGTATGAAGTTGGAGGATGGGAAAGAATCACAATGAGAATTGCCAATGATTTTAAATTCTCTGATAAATTCTCAGCCGGAATTACTCTAAATCCTCGTTACGAAACGTATGGTTCACCAGGAAACTGGGCTGATTTTGATAAAGTTGATCCAATTACGCCAATTTACAAACCAGCAGATCAATTAAACGGGACAGAAAACGAATACAGCATTTATGCACGTTCTCCTTCTTATATCTGGAATCCGGTTGCAGCGGTAAAACGTTATGATGATTTTACAGATCAATACAACTTAAATACAAATGGATATTTGCAATATGCTCCAATCAAAGGTTTGGTGATTCGTTCACAAGCTTCTGTTGAAGTTGGAGATATTGTCAGAAATAAATTCAGCCCAGACTTCGTAATTGATGCAGCTCACGAAAAAGCAGAAATCAATAGCGTTGAAAAATGGAACACTACAGATGTTAACTGGTCTTGGCAAAACACAATTACCTATACTAGAACGTTCGCAGAAAAACACAATGCGTCTTTAATGATTGGTAATACAATGGAAGAATACAACCAAAGCAAGGTTTGGGGCTATGGAGAAGGAGTTCCAAACAACTCTGACACTATGAGAGAATTAGATGCAGCTACTAAAAACCGCAATAGTAGCGGTAATAAAACGTCGAATTCTTTGATGTCTTATATTTCTCGTTTTTCTTATAACTATGACGGAAAATATTATTTCACAGGTACTTTCAGACGTGATGGTTCTTCTAAATTCATGGAAAACAACAAATGGGCAAATTTCCCTTCTGCATCGGTTTCTTGGAGAATTTTGAATGAAGATTTTATGGAATCTACAAAAGATGTTTTGAGCGATCTTAGATTTAGAGCAGGTTGGGGTAAAGTAGGAAATCAAAACCTGAAAGATGCAGTTTATCAATCAAACATTGGGCAAGGTTTTTATCCTATCGGAAGTGATATTGCTGATACTTCTTATCCTTCTACAATGGCAAACAAAGACATTAAATGGGAAACTGTTGAAGATATTTCGTTTGGACTTGATTTCGGATTATGGAAAAACAAACTTTCAGGATCTTTAGAATATTATCAAAAGGAAACTAAAGATATGTTGTTTTTAAAACAATTTCCAACGTACAGTGGTTTCCCTGGATATTCTACAATGTGGACAAATGTAGGTTCTATGAAATCTAATGGTGTTGATTTATTGGTTTCATTCAAAGATAAAAAAGGTGATTTCTCATATGGTGCCGATTTGACTTTTACAACTGTAAATGTAAAAATGGTGAATTTATCTGCTGACGGTGAAAAATTATACGGTTCAAGCAACAGAACTTTAACTGTAGAAGGCAATGAACCTGGATATTTTTACGGATATGTTGCTGATGGATTGTTCCAAAATCAAACGGAATTAAACTCACATACAGATGAACACGGAACAAAATTACAGCCTTATGCACAAGTAGGAGATGTTCGTTTTAAAGATATCAATGGCGATGGAAAAATTGACGATAAAGACAGAACTAAAATTGGTACACCATGGGCTGATTATAACGTGGGACTTAATTTGACTTTTGCATACAAACAATTTGATTTAGTAGCAAACTTCTACTCAAGCATTGGAAATGATTTGGTTAACCAAAATATTTCAGATTTATACAATGGTGCAAGTTTGACAAACAAAGTAAGTGATTTATCAGATTTAGCTTGGCACGGAGAAGGAACATCAAGTCGTATTCCTCGTTTATCTAAAGATGATAACAACGAAAACTTCACGAAATTCTCTTCTCTTTATGTTGAAGACGCATCGTATGTACGTATGAAAAACTTACAAGTTGGATTCTCATTCTATAACAAATTTGGTTTAGATAAATTAAGAATCTCATTGTCTGGACAAAATTTATGGACATGGACAAAATTTTCAGGTGTTGATCCTGAAGTAGGTGGAGATGTTTTAGGATCAGGTTTCGCAGGATGGAATTATCCTGTACAGCCAACAATCTTGATGGGGCTTAATGTAGCATTTTAACAAAAACGATCATGAAAAAAATAATAGTATCAATAATCACTTTTTCTCTACTAGCAGTTTCTTGCAGCGATTTTATTGAAAAAGAACAAAGAGGAACTCAGACCTTAGAGAATTACTTTAAAACAGCACAAGAGTGCGAAAATTACACCAATGAATTAACACGTAGATTGTTAATTCCGAATGATTGGTGGACTTTAGTTGCGCCAAGAGTTACCAACGAAATGTCTACTGATGATGCCTGGATGGGTAACACAGGACAAGACAGTGGCGCGCACAGACCGTGTTCGCAATACATCATTACGCCTGATAATATGGGTGATATGAACAGTATTTACACAGCACATTTTTATACGATTCAGTCGGCTAATATTGGTTTAGAGAAAATGGCTGCATCGCCAATTACCGAAGCTCAAAAAAATCAGTATATGGGAGAATCTCTTTTTGTGAGAGCTTATTGCTATTATGAATTGGTAAATCTTTTTGGAGGAGTTCCGGTATATACAAAGTCTCTGGGAACTGGCGATTTGACTTTAAAGCGTAATTCAGTAGCAGAGGTTTATACACAAATTGAAGCCGATCTTAAAGAATCTGCCGCAAAATTAGAAACTGTTGCAGTTAACAGACAAGGAAGAATAAACAAATGGGCTGCTTATGCATTATTGGCTCGTGTAACATTGTTCCAAGAAAAATGGGCCGATGCAAAATTATATTCAAACAAAGTAATTTCTGAAGGTCCTTATGCACTTGAAGCTGATTTCTTGAATATCTGGAATGTAAATAATCATAACGGAGTAGAGTCAATTCTTGAAGCACAATCATCATCTGTTCAAGATAAAAGTTTAGGTTCTATGCTTCCTACTTTAGCTGGAGCAAGAGGCGAAGACAAAAAGAATTTCCCAAGCAATGATGCTGCTGATGTTCTTGATGGCTGGGGATGGTGTATGCCAACAAGTGATTTAGAAAATGCTTATTTATCTGAAAATGACGTGATCCGTCGCAGAAGTACAATCACAAAATGGGGCGAAGCGGCTTACGGTGATGAGGTTTTAAACCCAACGCACAAATTCAGCTTAAATGATAATAAATCGGGTCGTATTTGTCGTAAATATTATATTCCAATTGCAACACGCCGTTCATTAGATAAAAAAGATGGTCACTTACCATTAAACATTCCATTGATTCGTTTGGCTGAAATGTATTTGACAAGAGCAGAAGCAAGTTACCACACAGGTGGAGACGCTTTAGCGGATATCAACATCATCAGAGCGCGTGTAAAATTAGATCCAAAAACAGGACTTTCTGGACCAACTTTATTGAGACAAATTTATAAAGAGCGTCGTTTAGAATTGGCTTTTGAAGGGTTACGTTTATATGATATTCGTCGTGAAAAAGACCCAACAACAGGAAGACCAGTTATTGAATCTTTAATGGGACCAAACGGAACTTTCGTGAAATACAACTTGAGTTCAACAGATCCTTACGAAACTACAAACTTGAGAGAACCACAGGATAAAGGAATCAATTTTAATCCTGCGAAAAACTTATTATGGCCAATTCCTCAGTTAGAAATTGATTTAAGTGGCGGGTTGATCACTCAAAATCCTGGTTATTAAAATGAGGTTTAATAATCAAAATAAAGTAAGTCTGCTGTGTGCAGGCTTACTTTTCGCTAGCTCACTTTTTGTGGCTTGCGATTCTGAAAAAGCAGATAATTCAGGCTCAGAAAATTCGATAGCTGAATTGAGTGTAAATCTAGATATGACGCTTCAAACTATGGAAAGCTTTGGAGCTTCTGATGCTTGGCAAACTAATTTTATCGGAAAAAATTGGCCTTCTGATAAAAGAAATAAAATAGCCGATTTATTATTCAGCAAAGAAGTTGATGCGGACGGAAATCCAAAAGGAATCGGACTTTCATTATGGCGTTTCAACCTTGGCGCAGGAAGTACGGAACAAGGCGATGCAAGTGATATAACAGACGAATGGAGACGTACAGAATGTTTCACAACCGACGGTGTAAGTTATAATATGAACAAACAAGCCGGTCAGGTTTGGTTTATGAAAGCGGCAAAAGAACGTGGTGTTGAAAAATTGTTGGCCTTTGCAAATAGCGCTCCAGTTTATTTAACTCAAAACGGAAAAGCCCACGCAAGCATCAAAGAATTTTATAATTTGAAAGATGGAAAAATGCCTGAATTGGCTGATTTCTGGGTGAATTCTTTAGATAAATTAAAAACAGAACACGGTTTAACAATCGATTATGTGAGTCCGTTTAACGAACCGCAATACGAATGGGACGGCTCTGGACAGGAAGGTTCGCCAGCTACAAATGCAAATATTTACAGTTTTGTAAATGTTTTGTCTCCAAAATTGCAAGCTAAAGGGCTAGCTGCTCAAATTGTTGTTGGAGAAGCGGGATCTTATGAATCACTTTATAAAACAGTTTCTGGAAAAGAAAGCAGGTCAAATCAAATTGATTATTTCTTTGCGCCAAATTCAGCTAAAAAAATCACAGGTTTAAGCAATGTAAAGAAAACCATTTCTGGACATAGCTACTGGCAAGCTTGGCCTTTGAGCGAAATGATTTCGTCAAGACAAGCGGCAGCTTCAAGAATTCAGTCGGTTGGTGGCGTGAGTCTTTGGTCTTCTGAATATTGTGTTTTAGAAAGTCCGGGAACTGCTGAATTACCAGGCGGAGCAGGAGCAGGAAGAGATTTAGGAATGCCACTTGCACTTTGGACAGCACGTATTATTTCTACTGATATTGCGCTTGGAGGTGTTACTTCTTGGCAATGGTGGACAGCAATTAGCCGTGGCGATTACAAGGACGGTTTGATTCATGTTGATGATAATGCAAGCAACGGAGCCGGAAATGCTGATTATTGCAAAAACGACGGATACATTAGAGATTCAAAAACACTTTGGGCTTTAGGAAACTTTTCGTTTTTCGTAAAACCGGGAATGGTAAGAGTTCAAATTCCGAGTGTTGACAATGCAACAACTTTAAACGATGTCATGGTAACGGCTTATAAAGATGCTGCGACTAAAAAACTGGTAATTGTTGCAGTCAACATTAGCAAATCGGCGAAAGCCTATAAATTGAATCTTGCAGGAGGAGCTTTGACTGATAATAAATTAACACCTTATACAACTTCCGAAACTTTAAGTTTGAAAAAAGGAACAGCGGTTGATGCGGGGAGTTTGGAAATTCCTGCAAGGTCAGTGGTGACGTATGTTGGAAATTATAAATAAGAATAAAAATTAACCGCAAGGATCGCAAAGAAAATACGCAAAGTTCGCAAAGCTTATGCAAAGCTTATGCAAAACTTAGCGCACCTTGCGTAAAACCTTGCGCCCTTTGCGGTTAAATAAAATAAAATAAATGAAAAAAGTATATATCTCACTTTTTCTGGTAATGAGTTCGCTGTCATTTGCACAGCGAACTGCCGTTATCAGTACCGATAAAGTCGTTCAGACGATGGACGGTTTTGGAGGTTCTGATGCATGGCGAACACAGTTTGTGGGAAAAAATTGGCCAGAACAAAAAAAGAATGCCATTGCCGATTTGCTTTTCAGTAAAGAGATTGACGCACAAGGAAATCCAAAAGGAATCGGACTTTCCATCTGGAGATTTAATCTGGGTGCTGGAAGTACAGAACAAGGCGAAAATAGCAAAGTTTCTGACGAATGGAGAAGAAGCGAATGTTTTTTAAACGCTGATGGAACTTATGATTTCTCAAAACAAGAAGGACAAAGATGGTTTTTGCAGGCAGCTAAAAAACGCGGTGTCGAAAAATTCTTGATTTTTACAAATAGTCCGCCGGTTTATATGACGAACAATGGATTGTCGTTTGCCTCTCAAAAGAATAAACTGAATCTAAAAGATGGTGCAATTCCAAAATTTGCCGATTTCTTAGTTCAAAGTATTCAAGGATTGGAGAAAAAAGAAGGAATAAAATTCGATTATGTAAGTCCAATAAACGAACCGCAATGGGAATGGATGCCAAAACATGGCGATACAAACAGTCAGGAAGGAACTCCGGCAACCAATCAGGAAATTTATGATTTGACCAAATCACTTTCAGAAAAACTGAAAGCTAACAAAATGAACACTGAAATTGTAATTGCTGAAGCGGCGCAGATTGATTATTTGTATGAAAATGTAAATAAAGAAGATCGAGATAATCAGATTGATTTCTTCTTTGGAAAAACAAAAACAAACGTTTTGAAATTTTCCAATGTAAAAAATGTGATTCTCGGTCATAGTTATTTCACAACTTGGCCAGTTGAAAAACAAGTTTTAAGCAGAAAATTAATTGCAGCAAACGTAAAACAAAATCCAGGTTTAAAATATTGGCAATCGGAATATTGTATTTTAGAGAATCCGGGAGAAAATGAAATTCCGGGTGGTTCTGGCGGCGGAAGAGATTTAGGAATGCAAACGGCTTTATTTGTGGCGCGTTTGATTCACAATGATATTGCGGTGGCAAATGCGGCTTCATGGCAATGGTGGACATCGATTACGCGTGTTGATTACAAAGACGGTTTGATCTATTTGGATGACGGAAAAAGCAACGGAGGAACAGAACCAAATTATGTGAGAAACGATGGAGAATTTCACGATTCAAAATTGCTTTGGGCTTTAGGAAATTATTCGCTTTTTGTGCGTCCGGGAATGCAACGAGTTGATGTTCCAAATCAAAACGAATTAGATGCCGCAAATGATGTAATGCTGACAGCTTACAAAGATGTTCAAAACAAAAAACTAATTGTAGTTGCTGTAAACTGTGGAAAATCAGCTCAAAAATACAAGTTCGATTTATCAAAAGGAACTTTAAAAAATAACGAGTTTACACCTTACATCACGTCTGAAACTTCAAATTTAAAAAGAAGTGATATTCAGAAAATCGATAATATAGAAATTCCTGCAAGATCAGTAGTGACGTTTGTGGGAGAATTACAGTAAACAGTGTTCAGATTTTTAGTGTTCAGTTCTTGATTTAGTTTGAAAACTGAACACTAAAAAACTGACCACTGAATACTAAACTGAAACCTGAAACAAAAAATAACTAAAAAACATGTTAACTAAGAAAATTTTAATCCCCGTATTACTCTTTTCGTGTTTGTCTGCGAGC
Source organism: Flavobacterium sp. LHD-80 (assembly GCF_030929605.1). Taxonomy (GTDB): domain Bacteria; phylum Bacteroidota; class Bacteroidia; order Flavobacteriales; family Flavobacteriaceae; genus Flavobacterium. The sequence goes on along the minus strand of NZ_JAVFVS010000009.1, from coordinate 140,163 downwards.
AGTCAAGTATCGTTTGGAGATTCAAAAAAAATTAATGACAATTGGAAATTCAATCTTCAGGAAACTCCAGATGCAAAAAACACAACATTCGACGACAGCAAATGGCAAAATGTAAATGTGCCTCACGACTGGAGTGTAAAAGGACAATTGAGTCCAACTTTAGCGAGTTGTCAAGGATACTTGCCAGGCGGAATTGCTTGGTATAGAAAATCAATCAATATTCCGCAAAGCAAATCGGGCGAGAAAGTGTATTTGTATTTTGAAGGAGTTTATAACAGAAGTGAAGTTTTCATCAACGGACATTCGTTAGGAAAACGTCCAAACGGATATATTTCTTTTGCTTATGATGCAACACAATTCGTGAAATACGGAGGAGAAAATATTATTTCGGTTCGTGTAGATCACAGCCAAAGTGCTGATTCAAGATGGTACACAGGTTCAGGTATTTACAGAAATGTTTGGGTAGTGTATGCAAATCCGGTTCATATTGCACAATGGGGCGTTTATGCGTATCCAGAAGTGAAAAAAGGAGCAGGAACTTTGAATGTTGAGGTTGATGTAGAAAACGGTTCTGCTGCAAAATCATCTTTAACAGTTATAAACGAATTATTTTCTAAAGATGGAAAATCAGTAGCAAAAGCAACTTCTAAAATTGATGTTGCAGCAAATCAAAACGGTAAAATTTCGGCTAAAATAAATGTCAAAAATCCGCAATTGTGGGATTTAGAAAATCCGAATTTATACGAACTGAAAACAACGGTTTTAAAAGACGGAAAAGAAATTGACAAAACAGTAACGAAAACTGGTTTTAGAGATTTCACTTTTGACCCAAATAATGGTTTTGCGCTTAATGGAAAATGGATGAAAATGAAAGGTGTTTGTTTGCACCATGACGCCGGAGTTTTAGGTGCTGCTGTTCCAAGAGAAGTTTGGAAAACGAGATTAAAAACATTAAAAGAAATTGGTGTAAATGCCATTCGTACAAGCCACAATCCGCAAGCTCCAGATTTCTATGAACTTTGTGATGAATTAGGTTTGTTGGTTTTAAACGAAGCTTATGACGAATGGGAATTCCCAAAACGTAAATGGCTTGAAGGTTGGAATTATGGAACACCAGGTTTTGAGGGTTCATTCGACATTTTCGCAGATTACGCCGAAAAAGATTTGGAAGATTTTGTACGTCGTGACAGAAATCATCTTTCGGTTTTTGCATGGAGCATTGGAAATGAGGTTGATTATCCGAATGATCCATATTCACATCCCGTTTTAGATAAAGGAAAAGACGGTTTCGGTCAAGCGGCTTACGGCGGTTATAAGCCAGATGCGCCAGATGCAATGCGTCTTGGAGTAATTGCAAAACGTTTGGTTGCAGCCGTAAAGAAATATGATAAATCACGTCCTACAACGGCTGGTTTGGCGGGTGTAGCTATGTCTAACGAAACAGAATATCCGGGAGCTTTAGATATTACAGGATACAATTATACCGAAAGCAAATATTTGACAGATCATAAAAAATACCCAAACCGAGTAATCTACGGAAGTGAGAATGTTCACGATATGGATCCTTGGTTAGCGGTTAAAAACAACAAACATATTTTTGGTCAATTCTTATGGACAGGAATTGATTATTTAGGAGAATCTGGAAGATGGCCTTCTAGAGGATTTTACTCTGGTTTAGTTGATTTTGCTGGCGTTATCAAACCTCGTGGTTATTTCCGTCAATCATTATGGTCAGATAAACCGATGGCTTATGTTGGAACTTATCCGTTGACAAATGATAAAGATGTTTCTAAAGATGCATGGGCAATTTGGAACTACGAAGCGGGACAAAAAATTCGTGTTGTTTGTTATACAAATGCAGCAAAAGCACGTTTGGAATTGAACGGAAAAGTGGTTGGCGAAACGAAACTATACGACGAAAAAACCGGAATTATTTATTGGGATATTCCATTTGCTTCAGGAAAATTAGAAGCAATTGGTTTAGATGCAAATGATAAAGAGGTTAGCCGTTACACTATTAATTCAACACAACAGCCAGTTGAATTGACAATTGCCGAAAAAGATATTACAATCAGCAAGGATAAAGGTGTTGCCAAAATCATGGTTCAGGTAAAAGATCAAAATGGTCTTCCGGTGATGCTTTCAGATAATGAAGTTACTTGCAAAATCAGCGGACCTGGAACTTTATTAGGACTTGAAGCTGGAAATAACAGCGATATGACAGATTATACAGACAATGTTCAAAGAGTTTTTCACGGACATATTGCAGCTTACGTTCAAGCAACTGGCGATGCGCAACCTATTAAAGTAACTTTTACAAGCCAGTGGTTAAAGCCTGTAGAAGTGACGATTAACGTACAATAAAAATTTTTCAAACAGTTCCATAGGAGCACCTATTTATAAAAAATAAACAAATTTTAAGTCGCAAGAACCCCATCGGGGTGAAATTTAATTTATGATTTGAGTTAGATATATCGCTCCTCTGGAGCTTAATTTCTCTAATTAATTTGTTACTATAAATATTTTGCTCCTCTGGAGCTTTTAATTGAACACAAAAATTATTAGTTAGTTATTTTATTTTTCAATTAACCTGTCTGTGTTTTTGGTTTACAGGCAGGTTAATTGCATTTTACGAATAAAGTTTATTATATTTGAAGTGTAAATTTTACATTTATTAACATCTAACCACATTATAATGAAAATTAAGAATAAAATTACTCTTATTTTAGGAGTTGTTTTGGTATCAATTTGTTCTAATGCTCAAAACAAAACATTTGGAAAAGAAGAATTTAAGCAATGGGCGCAAACACCGCCAATGGGTTGGAACAGTTGGGATTGTTACGGGCCAACTGTAGAGGAACATGAAGTAAAAGCCAATGCCGATTATATGGCAAAAGAGCTTAAAAAATATGGATGGGAATATATAGTGGTTGATATCAGATGGTTTGTTGAAAACGACAAAGCGGGCGGTTACAACCAGACTGATCCGCGTTACGTGATGGATAAATTTGGAAGATATTTGCCAGCAGTAAACCGTTTTCCTTCTGCAAAAGATGGACAAGGTTTTAAGCCTCTAGCAGATTACGTTCACAAAAAAGGTTTGAAATTTGGAATCCACATTATGCGCGGAGTTCCTAAAAAGGCAGTTGAAGAAAAAATGCCAATTAAAGGCGCAAACGGAATTACAGCAGATCAAATTTATTCTACAGCTTTACAATGCGAATGGCTGAGAGACAATTATACTGTTGTAGCTGATAAACCAGGAGCACAGGAATATTACAATTCTATATTTGAACTATACGCACAGTGGGGCGTTGATTTTATTAAAATTGACGATTTGTCAAGACCGTATCACGAAGGCGAAATCAACTTGATCAGAAATGCGATCGACAAATGCGGACGCAAAATTGTGTTGAGTACTTCGCCAGGTGAAACACCAATTTCTGCAGCAACTCACGTAAGTTCGCACGCAAATATGTGGAGAATGGTTGACGACGTTTGGGATACTTGGCCACACATTACACATTTAATGGATGTGGCGCAAAAATGGTATCCATACATCGCGCCGGGAACATGGCCAGATTGCGACATGATTCCCCTTGGACGTATTTCAGTGCGTGGAGAACGCGGTGAAGACAGAATGACGCGCTTGACAAAAGATGAACAATATACCTTAATTACGTTTTTCAATATCTTCAAATCGCCTTTGTTTTTTGGTGGAGATTTACCAAGTAATGACGCTTTTACACTTTCATTATTGACTAATAAAAATGTAGTGAAAATGCACAACGAAAGCATAGCAGTAAAACAACTTTTCCAGAAAGATGGAAAAATTGCAGTGACTTCAAAAAATGCTAAAGACGGAAGTGTTTATTTAGCTTTATTTAATATTTCAGATCAAGCTTCAGAAAAAGTTTCAGTAAATCTTGCTGATCTTGGACTTTCTGGTTCAGTTGAAGTTTTAAATATGTGGACAGGCGAAAAATCTAAATTGTCTTCAAAAGAAATTGGAGCCGATTTAAAAGCGCATGCTTCTGTCTTATATCAATTAAAAGGTAAAAAATAATGAAGACATTTTTGCTGCGCAGTATTTTTAGCCTGATTTTACTTTTTACCATTATTTTTATATTGTCTGGTTTTGGCTTAAAGCCAATGGACGAAAAACCAGATAAAGTATATTTATTTGCGTATTCAACGTTAAAGAATAATGGCAAAAACGGACTTCATTTTGCATGGAGTACGGATCAGAAAAACTGGTTTTCAATTGGTCCTGAATTTAGTTTTCTGAAATCAGATTTTGGAAGCTGGGGACCAACAGGAAAAAGCATGTCAGAACCTTTTGTAATTCGTGATAATGCTGGAATTTTTCACTGCTTTTGGAGCGTGAAAGACAACATTTTTGCACATTCTGAAAGTAAGGATTTAGTGAATTGGGGAAGACAAAATTACATTCAGGGAATGAAAAATTTTGTTGGCAAAGCCGAAGATAAATCGGTTATTCAAAATGTTCAGGTAAGTCAGAAAGAAGGTCAATATGTAGTTCATTTCAGCGAAAGCGGAAAAAATTATTCCAGCACTACAAAAGATTTCAAAAACTACAATGCATCGGTAATCGATGCAAATTCATCTTTAAAACTTAGAAGCGAAATTACTTTGCAGGGCGAGGTTTTGCAAGGAACTTTGCATCAAGTCGATTGGAGTTTAGTCGATGCTATGATTAAAAACATGGAATCGGTTAAGTTTAGAGATAAAAAAGACAATACTTCGCCAAAAAGTGATAGTTTGCTGTTTACTAATTTAAAACCAGTAAAAGCCGAAATTAAAATCAACGGTCAGCAGTCAAAAAAAATCAGCAATATGTTGACGGGTGTTTTCTTCGAAGATATTAATTATGCAGCTGATGGCGGTTTGTACGGCGAATTGATTCAGAATCGTGATTTCGAATATGCACTTCACGACAAAAAAGAAAGAGACGAAAAATGGAATGCAACGATGGCTTGGAGTGGTGATTTTAAAATTGCCAAGGGAAATCCAATTCATGCGAATAATCCAAATTATGCAATAATTTCAAAAGGAAGTATCAGTAATTCTGGTTTTGATGGAATTACAGTAAAAGCCAATGAGAAATACGATTTTAGTGTTTTTGCAAAAGGAACAAAAGCAACAGTTCGATTAAAATCTTCGAATGGAGAAGTTTTAGCCGAAACCACTTTTACGCCAACAACTTCTTGGAAGAAATTTAATCTTGTTTTGAAAGTTGCAAAAACAGTAAATGATGCACATTTAGAAATTAGTACCAATGGAGAAACTGCTGTTGATATGGTTTCGCTTTTTCCTCAAAAAACATTCAAGAATCGCAAAAACGGACTACGTTTAGATCTTGCAGATGCAATTGCAGACATGCATCCTAAATTTGTACGTTTCCCAGGCGGATGCGTGGCGCACGGTGACGGACTGCACAATATTTATAAATGGAAAAACACAATTGGTCCGCTTGAAAGCAGAATCCCAATGCGAAATATTTGGGGTTATCATCAATCGATGGGACTTGGATATTTTGAATATTTTCAGTTTTGTGAAGATTTAGGTGCCAAAGCCGTTCCGGTTTTAGCAGCTGGAGTTCCGTGCCAAAATTCATCTGATGGAGGTTCTGGACAGCAATTCGGAATTCCGATGGAAGATATGGACGAATATGTTCAGGATGTTTTAGATTTAATCGAATATGCCAATGGAAGTGTGAATACCGTTTGGGGTAAAAAACGTGCCGAAGCGGGTCATCCAAAACCTTTCAACTTAAAATATATCGGAATTGGAAATGAAGATTTAATCAGTGATGTTTTTGAGGAACGTTACCGAATGATCGTAAAAGCCGTTCAGCAAAAATATCCTGAAATTATTGTTATTGGTACTGTTGGGCCATTTTTTGAAGGAACAGATTACAATGAAGGCTGGCGAATTGCCGATGATTTGAAATTGCCAATTGTTGACGAACATTATTATCAAACGCCGGGTTGGTTTATTAATAATCAGGATTTTTATGATAGTTACGATCGCTCAAAATCAAAAGTGTATTTAGGTGAATATGCTTCAAGAGGCAATAAATTTTACAATGCTTTGGCGGAAGCTTTATATTTAACTGGAGTGGAACGTAATGGAGATGTTGTAGAAATGGCTTCTTATGCACCGCTTTTGGCAAAAGAAAAACACACACAATGGAATCCCGATTTGATTTATTTCAATAATGACGAAGTAAAGCCAACAGTAAATTATTTTGTTCAAAAGTTATATGGACAAAATCCAGGTAACCAATATATCGAAAGTACAACTAAAGTATCAGATGCAAATCCTGAAGTAAACAAACGAATTGGAGCTTCAGTGGTTAAAGACAATGCTTCCGGCGATTTGATCATCAAATTAGTAAACATACTTCCAGTCGCGGTAACGCCATCTATTGAAACAACAAATTTCAATTTGACTGAAAATGTTGATTATACGTTATTGACTGGAACGCCAGAAAATACAACAGCAAGACCTTCAACTGAGAAACTAACAGTAAAAGAAGCTTTTTCAAAAGAGTTGCCACCGTATTCATTTGTCGTAATGCGAGTTAAAACAAAATAAGCTTGAAAGCAAAAAACAAAAAGAATATCGAATGAAAAAATTTAAATTAAGCCTTGTTGCACTAACCTCATTTTTTAGTGTTTTACAAGCTCAGAATAACCAGAAAGGAGTACCGCCTGTTATCGCCGAAAAAGATTTAACGGCTTATTTGTTCGTTTACTTTATTGGAAATAAAGTAGAAGAAGAAGCGGTGAATTATGCCGTAAGTGAAGACGGTTACCACTACTATAGTTTAAACAATAACAAACCTGTTCTAGACAGCAAAGCTATCAGTTCAACTGGAGGCGTTCGTGATCCGCATATTTTGCGTGGCGACGATGGCAAAACTTTTTATATGGTTTTGACCGATATGACATCATCAAAAGGATGGGACAGCAATCGTGCTATGGTTTTGCTTAAAAGTACGGATTTGGTAAACTGGACAAGCAATGTTGTTAATATTCAGACTACTTTTCCTGGAAACGAAAACCTAAAACGTGTTTGGGCGCCACAGACTATTTATGATGCAAAAGCAGGAAAGTATTTGATTTACTTTAGTTTACAGCACGCCGGAGGACCGGATAAAATTTATTACGCTTATGCGAATAAAGATTTTACAGCTTTAGAAAGCGCACCAAAATTATTATTTGTTCCAAAGTCGGAAAGAGCTTGCATCGATGGTGATATCATTGAAAAAGATGGCGTGTATCATCTTTTTTATAAAACAGAAGGCGGAAAAGCAGGAATTAAAGTGGCTACAACAACCGATTTAACTTCTGGAAATTGGACAGAAAATGATAATTATCTGCAACAAACAAACGACGGTGTTGAAGGATCAAGTGTTTTCAAATTAAACAATTCTGACGATTATATTTTGATGTATGATGTTTATACAAAAGGAAGATATGAGTTTACTAAAACTAAAGATTTAGAAAATTTTGCGGTTATCAATAATGATATTTCAATGGATTTTAATCCGCGTCACGGAACGATTTTACCAATCACTCGTTCTGAATTGAAGAGATTAACAGCAAAATGGGGAACGCGGCACAGCTTCCAAAAATTAATAATAATCCAGTTTTAGAAGGTTATTATGCCGATCCTGAAATTCTGTATTCAAACAAAACCAAGAAATATTATATCTACCCAACAAGCGACGGTTTTGACGGTTGGTCAGGATATTATTTCAAAACATTTTCATCAGATAATTTAACTGATTGGAAAGATGAAGGAATTATCATCGACTTGAAAAAAGATGTTAAGTGGGCAAACAGAAACGCGTGGGCGCCATGTATTGTGGAGAAAAAGATCAAAGGAAAATATAAGTATTTCTATTATTTCACGGCAGCTCAGAAAATAGGAGTGGCTTCTTCAGATAATCCGACAGGGCCATTCACAGATAGCGGAAAAGCATTAGTAAGCACAAGACCTGAAGGTATAAAAGGTGGTCAGGAAATTGATCCAGATGTTTTTACAGATCCAAAAACTGGTAAAAGTTATTTGTACTGGGGCAACGGATATATGGCTGTAGCTGAATTGAATGACGACATGATTTCGATTAAAGAAGGAAGTACAAAAGTGATTAAAGTAGACAATACTTTCCGCGAAGGAACGTATGTTATTTACAGAAAAGGAACGTATTATTTCCTTTGGAGTGAAGATGACACCAGAAGTCCAAATTATAAAGTAAGATACGGAACTTCAAAATCGCCACTTGGTCCAATTGAAATTCCGAAAAACAATATTGTAATTCAAGGAATTTCAGATCAGGGAATTTATGCAACCGGTCATAATTCGATTTTGAAAATTCCGAATAAGGATGAATGGTACATTACGTATCACCGTTTTTCATATCCTACGGGAATAAAAATGGGTGATGCAGGAGGTTTTCACCGTGAAGTTTGTATGGATAAATTAGAATTCAATACTGATGGAAGTATTAAGCAAGTTGTTCCAACGCATAGTGGAATTTCTAATATAAAGTAGTTTTTTTAATAGAAAGTAAATCGAAAGAGCTGTTTCAGAAATGAGGCAGCTCTTTTGATTTAAATAAAAATTTCGAAAAGCCTTATTCTGTTATAAATAAAACTTCAAGGTACTTTAATTTTTGATTTGCTACTATATGTTTACTAAATAGATTTTTAATTTTTCTATTTAACGAACTAAAACTAGCATAAAAAGTATGGCACATTTCTCAGAACAAGTACACATTACCATTGGAGGTTTTACTCAAAACATTATTTATTATGATTTGAAGCTGTCGCAAAAAATGGCAGATCATCATTATTTTTCATTTGTATGGCAATATACGGGCAAAGCTGTCATAAAACCGGCAGATCAAGCTAAAGCCATAACAAAATACATTGGCAACGAAGTTATTTTTACCTTCAAAAGCCTTACAGGAATCAAACTGATGAGCAAAGGCATTATAACCGGACTGACTTCGATAGATCAGAATGGCAGTGCCGTCGGTCTTCATGTAAGCGGGAAAAGTCACAGCATCGTATTGGATGATACGCCAAAATCGAGGACTTATCTTGAAAGAGGAATGGATGATATTGTTTTGGATATTTTGTCAGAAGGCCCAACAGAATTTTATCAGAGAGATGCCATAAGATCCACCTACATGAAAGAGTTCAATTATATGGCACAGTATAATGAGACAAGTTTTGATTTTCTGAAAAGATTGGCGCAACGTTACGGACAGTGGTTTTATTTTGACGGAATGCGCATGCAGTTCGGGCAGATCAAAACTTCTAAGATAAAACTCATCAACGGAGCTTCTTTGCACAGTTTTAAGATTCAGGCCAATATGAATGCACATAAAATATCGTTGGCAGGTTATGATTATAACAAAGCTTCAAGCATCAAGAATTCCTCACTGCGAACTTCTGCCGGAAGCAAGGACAGCTTTGCATCGAATATAGGATTCAATCAAGGAACCGTTGCCCAGCCTGATCTGAGTATCGCTGCTTATACCAACAATGTACAGAACAAGGACGAAATAGAAGAAATGGTCACACTGCAAACCGCAGGAAGCGATGCAAACAGCGTTTACTACAGAGGAATATCCTATTTCCCAATAGGACTTGGGCAAGTTTTTACGATTATCAACGACACTACTGAGCATCATCTTATCTGTATAGAAGCTATTCATCATTCTGAGGTGCATGGCAATTATACCTGCGAATTCAAAGCCATCCCAGACGATGTTTCGGCTCCTCATTACACCGATACAAAAGCTTTTGCAAAAGCAGAAACCCAGCCGGCTAAAATTAGAGACAACAACGATCCTGAAGGACTTGGGCGAGTACGAGTTGAATTCTACTGGGGGAACGGAAGCACAAAAAGCCAGTGGATCAGAATGATTCAGCCGCATACTGGTGGTGGAAAAGGTTTTTATTTTATTCCAGAAATTGATGAAGAAGTATTGGTTAGTTTTGAAGGAGGGAATGCCCAGCGTCCTTATGTGATGGGAACACATTATAATGGGCAGGCAAAAAGTAGCTATGCTACTGAAAAGAATGATTTAAAAGTATTGCAGACCCGAAGTGGGAACAGAATTATTTCAGATGATGCTACAGGAGATATTACAATAGAAAGCCAAAAAGGACAAACTATAGCCGTAATTCACGGTGATGGAAACATTAGGTTTAAAGCGCCAAAAAATATTGAATTAGAAGCTGGAGAAGATATTATTATGAATGCAGGAAGAGATATAAAAACAAGTGCGGGACAAAATATAAACGAAACAGCAATTGGATATAAAGAAACGAAAACTGGATTATTTCACAGTATATCTGTAGGTGCGGATTATTTGATTAATGTAGTAGGAAGGATGTCTGAATATATAAAAGGAGACAAAGAATCTCGAACAGAAAAGGATAGAACCAGGATATCTAATGGAAAAATAGTAGCCCAAAGTCAAGGAACTCATGAGATGCACTCCGACAAAGAAATAAAAAACAACTCAGCAGAAAAAACCAGCATGTTTTAATTATGAGCAAGATAACTATTGTACAAGGAGATATTATTGAAGTAACCGGTGGCAACAATATTACCTATAGTGGGAAAGGTATTGAAAATATCGCCGAAAAAGTAATGCAGGTTGGCAAAGAGAATGGGGTAACACACGGTGATCCTACAACTTATGAAACTATTGAAAACCTAACAGGAGTAAAAGTAACTGCCATATTGTTTTTTGATGGAACCAAAAATAACAGAAACAACACCTTCAGGCGTTTGGACAAAGACGCGAATAACGATACAAGTAAAGAAAGCAAAGCTATTTACAAGAAAACGTATGAAGTTGAAAGTAGCTACGAAAACGGATACTCCAATGTAGCCGCATTGTCCTACATGGCGATTGAAGACAAAACAAACAGGATCGTAAAAGAATATATCGAGGGAGAAGGAACTGAGGATGATCAGATTGGAGATCCTATGGGTTTTGCCTTTGGCTCTGGAGATACAGGGATTCCTATAAAAGTAAGTAAAGGGTTTACAAAAATTAATGAAAAAATTAATGGAGTTTATTACTCAAAACAAGAATATGTAAAAGAGCTGACCATAAAGGTTTTTGGTTTCAGCCGCGGGGCGGCGGCGGCGCGAAGTTTTCTCACTACAACGCAGGATTTGTTTAAACAAAGTTATCCAAAAGCCGAAATAACGTATGTGTTTGCAGGCTTGTTTGATACCGTATCATCTTATGAGCCTGAAGGACGTTTTGATATGCTTGGCGCCGCAGTGAGTTATAATTTTGATAATGATGTTAAAGAATTAGGATTGCGTCTAGACGGTATGGTCAAGAAAGTGATACACCTTACGGCTGAAAACGAATATCGTAAAAATTTTTCACTCACCACCATTGCCAGTTCTATAGACGCAGGCGTAGGCTTCGAATTTCAGATTCCTGGTGCGCATTCTGATGTTGGCGGGGGCTACGAAGAATACGAACACATAGAAAAACGAGTCATACGCCCCTGGTTTAAGAAAAAAGAGGACTGGATAGCCGAAGGCTGGTATACTGAAGAGCAGGTAAAAACTGCGGGGCAAAGTTACGATGGAACAAGAAAACTAAAAAATTCCTATCAATTTATCGCTCTGGCCATCATGATGTATTTTGCTAAGAAAAACGGGGTAAAATTTAAGTCTTTTGACGATGGTAATGAATATAAAGCTTTCAAAGTAATTCCCGAACTGGAGAATGCCAAAAATAAGCTTTTGAACCTCGCGATTCAAAAGGAAGGAGCGGTATCTCTCAAGACAAAATGGAACAACATTCATGAATTGAAATTTATCCGCAACCGATATTTACACATTTCAGCAAGCGACTCCATGGGTATGGAAACAAACAGGCCAGATGGGTTTACTTCAATGAAACGTACAATAATTGCAGACAACGCATAAACGCGAACCAAATGAAGCACAAAATAATAACAGTAATAACATTTATTCTAATCGCGCAATTTACTGCGTGCCAAAAGAAAGAAAACATAATTGAAGGAAACATGAACGAAGAAAAATTTGATTGGGATGGAATGGTTTGTACTCCAGAAGGTTATCCTGTAGTGGTGTTGTCGCCAAATGTATTTTATTCAAGCGGAGGCAAATACATAACCCTGATTCCAAACATGAGTGATACTGGAGGATCAAATTGGACAGGTTCTGGCAATGGTTGGGCCGGTCAGCCAAAACCTGCCCCGGATCATGTGAGTATTGTATGGTATGTACCAACAGAGATGAAAATTTATGAAGGAGAATTTGCGCTGCCACAACAAAAAATCTATAATTTATTTAAAGAAGGGTATATGGACTATGGCATTCCAATTGAATCTAAGGATGGAAAAGAAACCCTGCATTGGGAAACCTACAACTCCCTTACGGTAGGATTAGCCCCAAAAGGGATGGTGGTAGTATGGATGGATGGCCAGAATAAGGTAGAGATAGGAAGATATCAGGCCAAAGAGTTGAGCCGAAAAGAAGCCAATGAAGTGTATAAAGCTCATTTTAAATTAAGTGGTGACATGCCTGAAAACGTAGTTGAAAAAGAACTAATATCCAGAGAAGTTCCTCCCAAAGTCCGAGAAATAATTAAACAAGGAAAAATAAGCTGTAAACAATGGGACGATTACAGGTTGCGCTACAATTGGAAAGTGGAATTTAGTAAACCACTAGAGATGTATAGTTATTATGTACGCTATTTTAACAGCGAAAAAGCAGGGGATTTGACACCTAAAGTAAGTCAGGAAGAATACAACAAAATTATACTAGAGTCTAGCAGCAAAGTAGTTCCAAATAATTTAGGTATGTATGTCACAGCACAAAATCACAGGAATTACTTGATTAGGCTGGAAACACTTGATGAGGACGAAACCATCGAAGCTTTCAAAAAACTGGAAGAAGCAAGTTCTAAGTCAGTTATTACAATTTTCATAACTGTTGATGACGATTTTAAAAATTTTACAGTGACCCTAAAAAACGACAAAAAAGAAATCAAATTAGAAAAGGCGTTTTTACGATTGTTCACTTTGGATAAAAGCAATGACTTGAAGAATCAGATGTAGTTTGTTTTTTTAGGGCAAGAATTTGAATATTCCTTTTGAGTTTTCGCAAAAAAAAAGTCGCAAACGTTTGTAGAATTATACTTTTGGAGAAGGAAAACTTGTACTTTTAAATGGTATTGATAAATTCAGAAAAAGTATAAAGGTTGAAATCAGAAAACAGAAGTTTAATGCGTATCAGCAAGAAATATAAGAGGAAAAAGATTTAAGACAACTTAGAAACAAATATTTGCATTTGTCAGCGGATTATGATTCTTTTGGTATGGAACCAACAAAAGTTAGGAAGCGAAAAACATTCTAGATTGAGTATTAACTAAATGATTGATTATGAAAATAGAACCAACAATTAAAATAATTGGAGATATAATTATTACTCAGGAAAAAGAGAATATCATTAATTTTTTTAATAAAAAAAATGATGCCTATTTTGGTCTATATGGTGACGGTATACAGTATACCGATCCTTTTGGTAATACGATGCTAAATCATCGGACAGCAATATCAGTAGACGGAAAATCGTATAGTTTGAAAAAAGTATGTGATGAAATTAGGAGAAAAGATGGCTCTATAATTATACTATTGACTACAAAAGAAATTCAGGAAATTGCCAATAAAACTTTTTACGAAGAGGAACAAGTACGTCCTGTAGATTTCTTAACTTTTACCATAATCGAAGAATGAAAAAAAGCTGTTTCTAATATTTTTAGAAACAGCTTTTTTTTAGTATAAATAATAAGATTTTAAGCCGTCTGATCGTCAGTTTCAGCATCAGGAGCATTTTTCTTTACAGATTCAATTCCGTTTTCTCTCGCGGCAACACTTTCGTACATTTCGCTAGATCCAATAATTTGTCCATTGCTGGCTTTTAAATTAAAATAAGGCTTGCCATTGCTAGACTCTTTTCTGTCGAAACGGCTATCATCTTGCGAATTTTTTTGCACAGATTCGATTCCGTTAGTTGTGGCAGCTTTAGTAGTATAACCTTCACTTGTTAAAATCGTTTGTCCGTTTCCAGCTTTTAAATTGAATTGAAATTCTCCGTTGGCTCTTTTAGTAATTACAAATTTTCCCATGCAGTTTATTTTTAAGTTAACTAATTTATTTTGCTTCAGATAAAAATACAAAACTTCGAGATATAAATGATATTGCAAGAAAAAATAATTGTTTCGAGATTGTTAAATACAGACGCGTTTTTTTAAACTTAAATGATTTTCCTTCGCTTAATTTTATAATATTTTTTACTTTTAGACAGTTAAAGAATCATCAGAAGTTTGTTTTGCTGGTTAATTATTATTTTATGAAGGAAATCAGCCAAATTCTACAAGCTTATTCAGAAGCAAAAGCATCAGGAAAAAAAACAGCTTTGGCAACGGTCGTCAAAGTCGAAGGCTCTTCCTATAGACAGCCGGGCGCACGAATGCTTGTTACCGAAGACGGCTTGCTTACGGGTGCCATAAGTGGAGGCTGTCTTGAAGGCGATGCACTCCGAAAAGCACTTCTTTCAATAAATCAGCAACAAAATAAATTGGTCACTTATAATACCAGCAATGAAGACGATGCCGAAATAGGCCTTCAGCTGGGATGCAACGGCATCGTTCATATCTTGTTTGAATATATTGACAATGAATCTGAAAACAATCCAATTCAGCTTTTAAAACAATTAAAAGCAGAAAGAAAAGAAGCCGTAATTATTACCATTTTTTCATTAAGAAGAGGAGCAGAACAAATAGGAACAAGTCTGTTTTTCAGAAAAGACAGCCCTGTTTTACATCACAATAACAATGCATTAAATTTAATTTCAGATGCCAAAGAAATACTGCTGACGAAAAAAACTTCAGTGAAGAAGCTTCAGGAAAATTCAGAGGACGAAGCGTTGATAGAATATGTACATCCGCCAGTTTCATTAATCATTGCCGGTGCCGGAAATGATGTTCAGCCATTAGTAAAAATGACAACTTTGTTAGGCTGGGAAGTAACGATTGGCGACGGACGTAACGCGCATGCGACAAAAAAACGTTTCCCAGAAGCAAATCAGGTTTTGGTTGTAAAACAAGAGGATTTTTTAAATTCTATCGTAATTGATGATCAAACCTATTTTGTTTTAATGACGCACAATTATAAATATGATTTGGGTGTTTTGAAATTACTATTGAAGACAGATTGCCGTTACATTGGCATTCTCGGCCCAAAATCAAAACTAAATCGAATGCTTGATGATCTTCAAATAGAAGGGATTTCGGTAAATGAAGAACAGTTAAGTAGGATACATAGTCCGATTGGGCTCGACATTGGCGCAGAAAATTCAGAAGAAATTGCGTTATCAATTGTTGCTGAAATTAAAGCTTTTGAATCTGGAAAAACAGGAACTTCCTTAAAATACAAGGCAGGAAAAATTCATGACGAAATTCATTATGGAATCTAAAAATAAAACAGGCATTGTAATTTTGGCAGCAGGCAATTCTTCAAGATTAGGCCAGCCAAAACAACTTCTTGGCTATAAGGATTCGACGCTTCTTAAAAATACAATTGCAGAAGCTTCTTTGGTTCCAGAAGTGAAAATTATTGTCGTTACAGGTGCTAATAATCATTTGATTGAAGAAGAACTTGATCCGTTGAGAATTAAAATTGTTTTTAATCCGGAATGGCAATCCGGAATGTCATCTTCAATTATTCACGGACTTAAAAAATTATTAGAATTATATCCAGAAAGCGAAAACTGCATTTTTGCAGTCTGCGATCAACCTTACGTTTCAAGTTTGATTTTTGAAAATCTGATTACGGCCCATTATAAAACCGGAAAAGGAATTACAGCTTCGGCATATTCAGAAACCCTTGGAACTCCAGTACTTTTCAATAAAAAATATTTTAGCAAATTGTTAGAATTGCAAGGCCAAGAAGGTGCAAAAAAAATAATCAATACATTTTCAGAGGATGTCGTTTCGGTTTTATTTGAAAAAGGAAATATTGATATCGATACAGAAGACGATTATAATAAATTGATGTCTGAGTTTTGATTTTTTCACCAAAAAGACATTGTTTTTTCTCTCGCAGATTCTGCAGATTTAACAGATTATTTATAAAAGTATCTATGCAAATCTGAACAATCTGCAGAATCTGCGAGAGCCAATAACTTTTAAAAAAAAATTATTGGCTTAATTGTCGAACCAAAGTCAAAACACGTTCAATAGTTTCTTCGATTTCTTCAGATGTAGTAAATTTTCCCAAACTAAAACGAATCGAACTCAAAGCATTTTCATCAGACAATCCCATAGCTTTCAAAACATGCGAAGGTTCTGAAGTCACAGCAGAACACGAAGAACCATTTGAAACTGCAATATGCTGTAAAGCAAGAATCAAAGTTTCAGAATTAACGCTGGGAAAACAGATATTTGTGGTATTGTAAATTCTTTCGGCTCTATCTCCATTTACAAACGAACCTTCAAAATGCAGTAAACCTTTTTCCAGTTGATTTCTTAATTCTAAAATTCGTTCCTCATCACTTTTCATTTCGTTTATCGCAATTTCACTCGCTTTTCCTAAACCAATAATTCCTGGAACATTAAGAGTTCCACTGCGTAATTTTCGTTGTTGATCACCGCCATGTATTTGCGGAGTCAGTTTTATTTTGGCTTTCGCCGAAATATAAAGAGCGCCAATGCCTTTTGGTCCATAAAATTTATGTGCGGAAAAAGGCAAAAGATCAATCCCGAGTAATTTAACATCAACTGGAATTTTTCCAACAGCTTGCGTTGCATCACACATAAAAAGTGCATTTTTAGCGTGAGCAATTTCAGAAATCGCTTTTATATTTTGTTGAACGCCCGTTTCATTATTCGTCATCATAACGCATACTAACAATGTTTTACCAGTTATTGCTTGTTCTAAAAGAGCAAGATTTAAAATACCATTTGAAGCTGTAGGCAAATAAATAACCTCAAAACCAATCGATTCCATAAATTGACAGGTTTTTAAAACTGCTTTATGTTCTGTAGAAACCGTTACAATATGTTTTCGGTCTTGATTCACTAAGCCTTTTATAGCCAGATTAATAGATTCTGTTGCGCCAGATGTAAAAATGATTTCGTCTTCCTGCGCACCAATAAGTTTTGCGGTTTGCCATGCAGCATTTTCAACAGCTTCATTTACTGTCAAACCAGCAATGTGACTGCTTGAAGCATTGGCATAAAAATCAGAAAAATAGGGAAGCATTGCATTCAAAACTCGTTTATCAACACGTGTTGTGGCATTATTATCGAGATAGATGATTTGCTTTTGAGACATACTTTTGGGTTAATCTTGTAAAAATAAAAAAATAAACCTGCTGTATCAGTTTTTTAACCGCAAAGTACGCAAGGTTTTTTTCTTATTGATGTTTAAAATAAACGCAAAGTTCGCAAAGCTATATCAATTACAGCTTTGCGAACTTTGCGTTTATTTAGGATAACGATGATCAAAAAAACTTTGTGTGCTTTGCGGTTAAGTCACACTACGAAATTGTAATTATTCTAAATAAAGCTAATGTTTGAATTTTATAATTTTTTGTTCTTTAAGATTGTTAAATTTGTTAGAATAACAAAGGTGTTTTTCCTAATTTTAAAAATAGACTGAATGGCTTCTAAAAAAACAAATCAGAATAAAGCAACCAATGAAGATGCAAATTCTCGTCGGGACTTTATAAAAAAATCGGGACTTTTTACCGCTCTCGCTTTGGCACCGCCTTCATTGGTAATGGCTTCCGAGAATAAATGGGACGAAAAAATAGCTGAGTATTTAGAAACAGTACCGCTTTCTATTGAAGTAAATGGCAAAAAACACACTCTTAATATCGAACCAAGAACGACTTTATTGGATTTGTTAAGAGAACAATTACAGCTTACTGGAACTAAAAAAGGCTGTGATCACGGACAATGCGGTGCCTGTACGGTTCATGTAAACGGAACCCGTATTTTGTCTTGCTTAACTTTGGCTACCATGCAGCAAAATGCTCAGGTAACGACAATCGAAGGACTTTCGAAAGGAAAAAAACTGCACCCAATGCAGGAAGCCTTCATCAAAAATGATGGTTTTCAATGCGGTTATTGCACTCCTGGACAAATCATGTCGGGAATTGCCTGCATCAAAGAAGGCCACGCCAACAGCAGAGAAGAAATTAGAGAATATATGAGCGGAAACATCTGTAGATGCGGTGCTTATCATAATATAGTCGATGCAATTACCGAAGTTAAAGAAGGAGGGAAGGAAATATGAAAAACTTTCAAATTATAAGAGCATTGTCATCTGGCTCGGCGGTAAAAAATATCAGTAAAGAAAAAGAAGCGATGTTTATTGCCGGGGGTACAAATCTGGTAGATTTAATGAAAAAGAATGTGGTTGCGCCAGATAAATTGGTTGACATCACGGGCTTGGATTTAAAGAAAATAGAATTTCTAACAGGAAAAGTTTCTATTGGTGCTTTGGCAAAAAACAGTCAAGTTGCCGAAGATCCATCCATAAAAGAAAAACATCCTTTGCTGGCATTGGCTTTAGCGGCTGGTGCATCACAGCAAATCAGACATATGGCAACAGTTGGTGGTAATATGCTTCAAAAAACGCGTTGTTCGTATTTTTATAATACAGATATGCCTTGCAATAAGCGAGTTCCTAAAAGTGGTTGTGGCGCCATTGGCGGTTCAAACAGAATGCACGCGATTTTTGGTGCTTCAGAGAGTTGTATTGCAGTTCATCCTAGCGATATGTGCGTGGCTCTCGCTGCACTCGACGCAACAGTTTTAGTGGAAGGCCCAAAAGGAAAAAGACAAATTAAATTTACAGATTTTCATCGTCTGCCTGGAAATACACCAGAAAAAGACAATACACTTCTGGATAAAGAATTGATTACTTCTGTTGAAATTCCGGATAATAATTTCACGAAAAATGTTCATTATTTAAAAGTACGTGACCGAAGCAGTTATGCTTTTGCATTGGTTTCTGTTGCCGCAGCTTTGGATATTCAAAACAATACAATTGTGAATGCGCGTCTTGCAATGGGCGGTGTGGCGCACAAACCTTGGAGATTGACTGAAGCAGAAGAATTTTTGAAAGGAAAAACAATTTCTGAAAGTACTTTTAAACAAGCTGCCAATTTGGCTATGAAAGGCGCGAAAAGTTATGGAGACAATGATTTTAAATTAACTCTAGGACCAAACGCCATTGTAGAAGCATTAACTATAGCATCATCTAAATAATTGAATTATGAGCAAGACAAGTAATATAAATAGAGTAGATGGATTTGCTAAAGTAACGGGTTCGGCAACGTATTCAGCGGAATATAAAACGGCGGGCGTTGTTTATGCCTGTTTGGTGGGAAGTACGATTGCGAAAGGAAAAATTAAAACGATTGACACTAAAAAAGCAGAATGGGCGCCGGGAGTTCTGGCGGTGATTACGCATTTAAATGTTGATAAACCTGCTGGCTATCAAAAAGCAAAAGACAAGCACAATTTTGGTCAGCCTTTGCAGATTTTTAAGGATGATTCGGTTTTGTATTATGATCAGCCAATTGCCTTGGTTATTGCCGATACTTTTGAAAGAATGCAATATGCCGCGAGTTTAATTAAAGCCGATTATATAAAAGAAGAACATTCGACTGAACTTAAAAAAGCGGCAGATAAAGAGAAAAAAGTAGAAACTGATAAAGGAAATGATTACCATCGTGGCGAACATGACGGATATAAAAATGCTGAAGTTGTTTTAGAAGCAGAATATACGATTCCGACCGAAGTTCATAACCCAATGGAATTGGCTAATATTATTGCAAAATGGGAAGGAAATAAACCTATTTTATATACTAAAAGTCAAGGTGTTGAAGGTACAAGAAGAAGTGTTGGTGAAGTTTTCGGAATTCCGCCAGCAGATGTTGAGGTGACTTCTGAATATCTAGGAGGCGCATTCGGAATGGGATTGCATACTTGGCCTTACGAAATTGCAGCATTAATTGGCGCAAAAAAACTAAATCGTCCGGTAAAATTAGTTTTGCATCGTGAACAAATGTTTACGAATGTTGGTTTTAGACCTTATACCATTCAGAAAATGGGTTTAGGCGCAACAAAAGCAGGAAAACTAACTGGCTTGACGCACGAAGCGGTTGCAATGACTTCGAGTTATGAAGATTTTATGGAAGGAACCGTAAATATGTCCCGATTTATTTATGATTGTTCCAATGTTTCAACTCGATATAGAATTGTGCCTTTGGATACTTGCACGCCAATTTGGATGCGCGGTCCGGGCGAAGCGACGGGTTCTTTTGCATTAGAATGTGCAATGGACGAAATGGCGCATAAATTAAATCTGGATCCAATTGAATTCAGAAAGCTGAATTATGCCGAAAAAGATTTGGAACAAAATAAACCTTGGAGCAGTAAATATCTTTTAGAATGTTACGAAGGCGGAATGGAGCGAATCGGCTGGAAAAACCGTAAAAATGAACCAGGTTCTGTTAAAGAAGGAAACTGGCTTGTGGGTTACGGAATGGGAACGGGAACTTTTGGCTGTTACCGAAGTCCAACTTCAGTAAAAGCAAAGTTTTTGCCCGATGGAAATTTGGTTCTGCAATGTAGTGTAAATGACATGGGACCAGGAACTGCAACTATGATGACGGCAATTGGTGCCGAAATTGCAGGTTTGCCAGCAGAAAATGTAATTATAGAAATGGGAAAAAGCGGATTGCCAAAAGGTCCAACACAAGGAGGATCGGCTACGACTTCGTCAGTTGGTTCTGCGGTTCATGATTCTTGTAATTTGTTGGTTAGCAAAGTTCTTGGATTAGCTACTGAAAATCCAATTTTTAAAGGAACTCCAATTACCGATTTGAGTTTTGAAAATGGTTTGATATCCTCTAAAAAAGACAATTCAAAATCGATTGCATTAACATCTTTATTGAATGCAAATAAATTAGAAGGTCTGGAAGTTGAAAATCAGTCAAAAGGAAATGAAGAAGCAAAAAAATATTCGATTTATTCGTTTTCAGTTCACTTTGTAAAAGTATTGGTGAATCCGAATTTAGGGAAAATTAGATTGGCGCATGTGGTTTCCTGTGCCGATATTGGAACGGTTATCAATCAAAAAACATCAGCAGGACAAATGTTTGGTGGTGCAGTAGGAGGAATCGGAATGGGATTGATGGAAGCGTTGGAAATTGATCATCGTTTTGGCCGTCCAATCAATAATAATTTCGCTGATTATCATGTTCCAGTAAATGCTGATATTGAAAAACAAGAGGTTTTTTTCGTCAATAAAAAAGACCCAATCAGCAACCCAATGGGAACTAAAGGTCTTGGTGAAACTGCTTTGGTAGGAATGGCTCCTGCAATTGCAAATGCTGTTTTTAATGCGACCGGAAAACGAGTTAGAGATTTACCAATTACATTGGATAAAATTATAGAAATTGTGAAGGTTTAGAACAAAAAAAGAGACATTGAAAAATGTCTTTTTTTTTTTGATTCCTATTTTCCAATATAGTCCACGGTTTAAGCCGTGGGGACACAGATATGATCGTTTAATGACTTCACAATTGACATCGATTATACTCTTTCAATTTTACAAATAAAGCAACAAGCTTCTGAATTTCTTGCATGAAGATATTCAACATTGTTTTCATTTTCAAAGATTTCAGAAATTAACTGATCAACATCATTATCACCTACCAATTTTGTGAAAATCATTTTTTGTTCTTTATTGTAGCCAATTAGGGATAAAGGAAAATTTTCTTTATCAGCTTTTATTTCTGGTGGAAAATTATAAATATCTGAATATTCTTCCACCTCATTTTTATGAATAAATATTGGTCCGGATTGATTAAAAGCATTGTTTTTTGAGAATGGGCTGTAAGCAAAAACCAATCGAATATCTTTGCCAATATTAAACGGTTTTAGGGAAACCCTGCAAGGACCTTTTCCAGATGCTAATTGATCATATATTTGATTGCCGAAATTATCTGTATTAGCATTGCGAATTTTACTGGCAAATTCTTTTGAAAGCGGAACAATCTTAAAATTTTTCATAATTTATTTATTTTAAATTTGATCAAATTTCTATTTTGTTCGTTTTATTTAAAACCCGTTTCTTGCTAAATAGGAAGGAGTGTCATAATTATATTTTACGAAAAATATAGATAAAAAAAAGAGACATTGAAAAATGTCTCCTTTTTTTATATCTATAAAAACAATTAAATTATTTAACCGTAATAGGCAATTCAACCGTAGTTTTATCCCAACCAATAACAAGATTCGCTACATTACCTTGAGTTGTAAAAGCAATAGATAAAGCTTCAATAACATCAGAAACTGGTTTAACAGGAACTGAAACTCTTACAACATCTTTGCTTTCGTCATAAGCATATCCGCCCCATAAATCCAATTCTTTATTGATAATGATGGTCCATTTGTCTTTTTCTGGAATTGCAAATAAGCTGTAGTAACCTGCAGGAATATTTTTTCCGCCAATTGTTACTGCTTTATAGAATTTAATTTCAGTATTTTCGTTTGCACCAACTCTCCAAACTTCACCAAATTTTACGATGTCACCAAAAATAACACGTCCTTTTACAGAAGGTCTTGAGTAAACAACTTTTACAACCGGACTAGGAGTATCTGTTTTTTTGAATTTAACCGCTCTGTTTGGGAAATAAGAAATATCAACCGGACTAGCATCTAATGGAGAAAATTTCACCACATCTTGCGCCTGAACTGAAAGGGCAGCAAATAAAACGACTGCCAGTAAACATAATTTTTTCATAGGATTACAATTTTTAGAATAACTACAAAGTAAGTTAATAATTAAGAAAAATCATGAAATTACAGCTTGTTTTTTGTTAATGAATTGATAATGGTTTTATAGTTTTACTGGTTCGCACAGATTGAACAAATTAATTTTAGATACAAATTTGTCACCCTGAGCGGAGTCGAAGGGCAGCACGAAGCTCTACAATCAAAATCGCCAATCTTTGTAGAGTCTCTCGTTGCCCTTCGACTCCGCTCAGGGTGACAAAGGTTACCTAAAAAATAAAAATCTAATTAACGGGAATCTTCAAATATTCCCCCTTAAAACTTTGATTCAAAGCCGTCATTTCAATAGGCTCATTTGATCCATCTGGAATAACTTCAATAGAAGCTTTTCCGTTGGCCATTTTGATCGATTCACTTCCTGTTGGTGTTCCTTGGTTTTTTAAAGTTTTTCCGCCTTTCAAACATTGGAAATAAACACTTGCTTCATAATCCAGACAGCGTAAATTGTGATTGTCAATTGCGATAGCCGTTACCAAATAATTGCCATTTTTTAGTTTTTCGGCAGATAATTGCAACGAAGAAGCTGCATCATTTTTATTAAAACGATAGTTGACTTTTATAGTATCAGAAACCGTTCTGCCCTCTTTGTTTTTTCCGATAGCAACCAAAACATTTTCGCCTTTTTTGAAATTAACATCCCATGTTAAACCACAAGCAGGGTAGACAGCGATATTTCTTTGTTTTTCGCCTAGATCTTTTCCATCGTGGAATAAAGTTACTTTTTCGCAATTACTAAAAACGCTGATTGTTCTTGGTGTATTTTCAGGACCTTGGCGTTCTGTCCAAGTATGCGACTCGATGTAAGTAAAAGGTTCTTTTGCCCAATAACTTTTAAAAACATAATAGGCATCTTTTGGGTTTCCGTTTCGATCTGTAAGCCCTTTTTGGTTCATATACGGAATATCATCTTCGGGACGTAATGGCGTTGCAAAATCCTTAAATGCCCATTGTATATTTCCCACAAAAGATGGGTCATTCTCGGATATATGCAAATGCCAGTCAAATAAATCGACGATATAATTTTCGCTCCAGTCTCCAATTTGAGCGATGTTTGCCACTTTCGTCTGAACAATTGCTTCTTCCCAACCTTCAGATTTTATAACATTTTCGCCTGTAACCGGATTTTCGCTGTGACGACCCACATGACTGTCGCCACCGTATTCTGCGTGAATGAAATGTTTGTATTCTTTTTTATAAACATCAATCGCTTTTTGGTAGCTTTTGTAACTTCCTGAATACCAGCCAGACCAAATAGAAGGCGAGAAGACATCAACAATATGCGAGCCTTCATAATATTTTCTGATAGCCGTTTTTCTTGCCGGATCGAGTTTATGGGCAAGATCATTTAATTCGGTTAAAAAGTCATTTGTTTTTTTATCATTATCGCCGTCTGGAAAATCTGGAAGCCAGTTTATTTCATTTCCTAAAGACCAAATAATAATACTCGGATGATTGTAATTTTGATTGATGATTTCCTCAAGCATATTTTTGGTGTTCGTTTTCCAAA
Source organism: Flavobacterium sp. LHD-80 (assembly GCF_030929605.1). GTDB lineage: Bacteria > Bacteroidota > Bacteroidia > Flavobacteriales > Flavobacteriaceae > Flavobacterium. The sequence continues at coordinate 115,672 of NZ_JAVFVS010000009.1, read as the reverse complement.
CATCATTTCCTATACCGCCACGGCACCAAGGCAATTCATCCCAAACTAATAAACCTAATTCGTCGCAAGCTTTATAGATCTCAGGATCTTGCGGATAGTGTGCCAATCGAACAAAATTTGCTCCCATCGCTTTTATCGATTTCATATCGGCCCAATGTTGTTCATTTGTCATGGCGGCGCCAACTCCAGCTTGCTCTTCATGACGATGTGTGCCACGAATTATTAAGCGTTTTCCATTCAAATAAAACGGACCATGATCCTTAAACTCAAACCATCTGAAACCAACTTTTTCAGAAGTACTGTCTTTAATTTGTTTTTTTTCTGATAAAACAGCAGTTATTGAATATAAATTTGGTTTCTCAGTATCCCAAAGTTCTGGGTTTTTGATGTTTTCAAAAGTAATCGTCGAAGTTTTGTCAGCAACTGCAATGGTTTTGCTCGCGACTTTTTTCCCTTTCGGATTTTTTAAAGTTACGGTTAACGATAAATCATTTGAATTATCTGAATTTACAATTGAAGAAATAATCTGAACTGAGGCTTTTTTTGCAGAAACCTCAGGTGTTGAAACTTTTAAATTGTCAATATGATTTTTGTATTTTGAAACTAACCAAACATCGCGCGTGATTCCTCCGTAAATATAGAAATCACTTTTTTGAGACGGAATAATTTCGATATCATAACTATTATCAACACGAACAAAAATGTCGTTATTTCCTTCTTTAATAAGGTTTGTAACATCGATTGAAAAGCCAATGTAACCGCCAATATGACTTCCGGCTTCTTTACCGTTTACATATACTTTTGTCGTAACATTTGATCCTTCAAAGTACAAAGAATATACTTTGTTTTTATCGATTTGTGAAATAGTAAGTTTCTTTTGATACCAGCTGGCATCGCGTCTGTAACCCGGATATAAATCAGTTGCATCTTCGGCATTCCAAGTATGTGGTAAGTTTAGGGAAACCCAATTTTGATTTTTTTGAGCTTCGTTGAGGTTTGCAGTGTGGTTTTCTAAATAAAGCCAATCATTGTTAATATTCAGCTTTGCCTGAGCAAAACTGCTGCTCAGACAAATCTGAAAAAAAACAAAAAGCGCAAAGTATTGAAATGTATTATAGTGGTTTGGTCGGTTAGTCATAAATTATTTTTTTTTAGGTTCAAAGTGACTGAGATAGTGACAGAGTTACAAAGTGCCAAAGGCTCAAAGGCTGAAAACCTTTGTCACTTTGTACCTCTGTCCCTTTGTTACTTTTTTCCGTTACTTTTTTCTAAGTAATGCTTCTAGGAAATAATAATCGGCATAAATTATTGGTTCGTCAATTTCATCGTGTTTTGGCCAGTTACCAGTACTGTGGTCGAGCAGAAATGGAGCTTTGATGTCTGCACTTAATATGTATTTGTCAGTTTGTACCGAAGTCATTAGTTTATCGGCGAAAGCCAAATAACTATTATTTTTAGTATAACTGTACAATTCATATAAACCAGATGCCATCACCATTGCAGCCGAAACATCACGTGGAGCATTTGGAATACTTGGATCTTTAAAATCCCAATACGGAATTCCATCTTCTGGCAGATTTTTGTTGTTCATAAAAAACTTTGCAGTGGCTTCGGCCTGTTTCAAATAGACAGGATCTTGTGTATAACGATAGCACATCGTAAAACCGTAAACGGCCCAGCCTTGGCCTCGCGCCCAAACAGAATCATCATTATAGCCCTGAAGTGTAGTTTTCTTTCTTACATTGCCCGTTTTTGGATCATAATCAATAACGTGATAACAGCTATTGTCGTCTCTAAATTGATTTTTCAAAGTGGTATTGGCATGCTTAATGGCAATGTCGCGGTATTTTGGGTTTCCAGATAATTTTGAAGCTTCAAAAAGCAATTCAAGATTCATCATATTGTCTATGATAACTGGAAAATCCCAGATTTCTTTATTGAAATCCCACGAACGAATTGAACCTACTTTTTCATTAAAACGAGTGCATAAAGTTGCAGCACCTTTGATAATTACGGCTTCGTAATCTTTGTTTTTTTCCACTTTTAAGGCTTCTCCAAAACTGCAATACACTTTAAAACCTACATCATGCGAGTTTTTGTTGACGCTTTCTTTTTTGCTGAAAACAGTCCATTTTTGAGCTTGCTCTTTGTATTGAGAGTTACCTTTTAGTTTATATAATTGCCAAAGGTTTCCGGCAAAAAAACCACTTGTCCAGTCGCGTGATGGAACTTTGTGTATTTCATTGGTTTTGATATTCATGCTTCTCGGCATCGAAAGAGAATCGACTGGATAATCGAGTAGCATTTTGTACCTTGATTCCAGCAGTTTTTCTGAAGCTGGAGAAACAGTGATTTTTTGAGAACTAATTCCGGATTTGCACCCTATTGTAAGAGATGCAAACCCTAGAATTAAAGAAATGAAACTAACTTTATTCATACTACTAATTAATCTTTTTTAAAAAACCAAAATTGCTTGGCTCTAAATTTGGGTTTGGAATCATTTCTATTTTTTTATTAAATGTAATTAAACTATCTAAGTTCTTATGTGTCTATGTGTCAAAAACACACATATCAAAAACACATCATGTAAGGAATTTGGTTTTTTGGTTTGTAAACATTCATTTTTGGTTTTAAGGTTAGTGTTAGATAAAGTAGAAAATCAAAAGACTCATTCCTATTATGAGGACGACAAAAAAAATTTGAAGCAATAAGAAGTTTCCTTTTTTTATTTTCATACGGCAAATGTAGATGCCGAAAACGATATAGAAATACAAAAAAGGGTATCTAAAAATACAGATACCCTTTTTAAGCCCTTAAAACAGTGCGTTTTTTAAATTACGACAGTAGATTTATAAAACTTGTCAGCATATTGTGTTGGAGTTTCACCATACTTTTTCTGGAAGCATTTGCTGAAATATTTCGGATTATTAAAGCCGACTTTGTAGCTGATTTCTGAAACGGTTAATTTGTTTTGTTCCAAAAATTGGGCAGCACGTTTTAGTCTAATTTCATGAATAAATTCATTTGGCGTGCAATTTGTCCATGCTTTGATTTTTAAAAATAACATGGTTCGGCTGACACCTAATTCAGAACAGAAAAACGGAATATCGAATTGTTCGTTCGAAATATTTTCTTCGACAATCTTAAACGCTTTTTTCAAAAGTTCCTCATCTAAAGATGAAACTGTAATTTCTGACGGAATAAAACTGTCTTCCGTTGAAAACTTGATTTTTAAACGTTCTTGCGTATTTAATAGATTTTTCACGCGAAGTTTAAATTCCATTAAATTGAAAGGTTTACTGATGTAATCATCGGCACCACTTTCTAAACCTTCAAATTTATAAACCAATGACGATCTCGAAGTCAGTAAAATAACTGGAATATGACTTGTTTTGATGTTTTCTTTTATTTTAGAACAAAGTTCAGTTCCAACCATTTCAGGCATAATAACATCGCTGATAATCAAATTCGGCGTATATTTTAAAGCTTTCTCAAAAGCAATTTTTCCGTTTTCGGCTTCAATAATGTTGTAATCTTTTTTGAGTAGATTTTTCATGAACTTTCTCAAAACCTTGTGATCTTCAACAATCAGAATGGTTTGTTTTTCTTCGTTTACAATTAAATCTTCAAGATCTTCGTTTTCAATTGTTTCCGACGATGCTAATTGCGCCTGATATTGACCAATATCATCACTAATTTTGAAATCTGAAATAATTTCATTTTCTAAAAGATGTTCGTGCCCAAGTGGCAATGCAACTGTAAAAATAACGCCTCCTGAAGGTTTATTGGTAACATCAATTTTTCCTTTATGCAGTTCGACAATGTTTTTTACAATCGAAAGCCCAATTCCGGTGCCTTTATTGTAGTTTTTCTGAACTTGATTGTGCATCGGAATTTCAAAAAATAAATCAAAGATTTTATGAATATGTTCTTCTGAGATTCCAACTCCAGAATCTTCAACAGCAATAAAAAGATTTTCGCTGTCGTGATTGATTTTAATATTGATTGAACCGCCTTTTGGAGTGTATCTGAACGCATTAGAAATCAAATTATAAAAAACACGTTCCAATTTGTATCGATCAAAATACACCAGAATTTCTTCGTCTGAAGTTTCAAAAGTATAATCATAACCACCATCTTTGGCATATTCTATAAATGATAAAAAGATTTCTTTGGTAAATTTTACAATATTTCCATTTGCCGATTCAAGCGCAACCTGATGATTTTCAAGTTTCCTGAAATCCATTAAACGGTTAATCAGACCTAAAAGATGATTGGCACTTCCTTCAATAACCAAGAGCTTTTTGTACATTTCATTCGTTCCATTATAATCGGCTAGAATTTGCTGTAACGGACCTAGAATCAGTGTTAAAGGCGTTCTGAATTCATGTGAAATATTCGTAAAAAAGTCTAGTTTTAGTTTGTTGTTTTCTTCAATACGTTTGGTTTCCAGATATTCTAACTCTAATTTTTGTTTTAGTCTGGCTTTCGATTTCATAATCCAGATCAAGCCATACAATCCTAAACCAATTATTATTCCGTACAACAAAAATGCCCAGATACTGCGCCACGGAGCCGGATTTACAATCACTGTTAAAGTTGTTGGATTTTTATTCCAAACGCCGTCATTATTTGCACCGCGAACTTCAAAAGTATAAGTTCCAGGATTTTGAATAGCAAAATTGGCTTCGCTGTTTTTCGTTATTGTCCAGTTGTTTTCCAGTCCGGTTAAACGATAACTATACTGATTCTTTTTTGATCGAATGTAATTCGGAATCGCAAAATTGATCGAGAAATTAGCTTTGTCATAATCCAAAGTAATGGTTTTGGTATATCCAATGCTTTTTTCTAAAATGCCTAAAGAATCATTTGGGTTTGTCGTTCTATTTTTGATTTTCAAATCAGTAATCAAAACCTGCGGAGCATATAAATTTTTGGAAATTTTTTGGGAGTCAAAATAAGTTGCTCCAGAAGGGCTTCCAAAATAAAATTTATTGCCATCAAGTTTTAAAGCCGCATTATCATTAAACTCATTATTTGCTATCCCGTCTTTTTGATCATAATTGATAACTGTTTTTCGGGTAGTACTGTATTTTAGAATTCCCTGATTGCTACTAATCCAAAGGTTTTTATCATTGTCTTCTAAAATAGAGTGGATTGATGTAACAACTGTATTTCCAATTTTAAGGTTGATTCTATTGAATTTTTTTCCGTCAAAATAATGCAATCCTTTCGCTTTTGTTCCTGCCCAAATTTTATTTTGAGAATCCTGAAACAATGTTAGAATATCATCTCCCGATAAAGAAACGTCGTCAAAAAGAAAATGTTTTACAGTGTACTTATTAGGTTGGAAATCTTTAAGATTAATAAGATTCAGTCCGTTCAATGTTCCTACCCAAAGCCTTTTTTGTTTGTCGACTAATACCGTTCGTACATAATTATTGGTTAGATTATTTGCTTTTGTATTATCATTTCTAATAAATTGAAATGCCTTAGAAACCGTATTATAACGAATTAATCCTTTGCTGAAAGTACCCATCCACAATACGCCGTTTCCTTCTGTTTTGATAGAATAAACACCAACATCTTTTATTGAATCTTTTAATTGAGTTGAAATTCTGTCGCCTTCAATTCTTTTAGTCAGAGTATTATAAGCTGAAATTCCTTTAGAGAAAGTTCCCATCCACAAAATATTATTTTCTGCAACGCACATTGATTTGATATCATTTACAGGCGTTTGTCCAACTTTGTTGTTAAGGTAACTCGTAGCTTCTGTATTTTTATTGTAAATGGTGATACCGCCACCTTCGGTCCCAAAATAAAGATTCTGATTTTTGTCGGCTACAATCGAACTCACCACATCATAACTCATCGGAATCTTTTTCGAATTTTGATCGTAATTGAAGAAATTTACACTCGAAATATCCCACATATTTACGCCTTTGTAATAACAGCCAACCCAAACAGAACCCTTTCTATCGATGAAAATTGATTTTACTTTTTCGATTCCGGTGTTATGATTACTACTGCTGTAACTGTTATTATTGTTTATTTTTTGAATACTCTTATCTTCACCTAAAATATAAATTCCGTCATAAGCACCAATCCAGATCGAGCCTTTGCGGTCAATTGCCAAAGCACGTATTTCGCTGTGAATTTCCTTGCGTTTTTCGTCAGGTAAAAATGAAACAAAGCTTTTTGTTGATGAATCGAATTTTAAAAGCCCTTTGTTTTTTGTTCCAACCCAAATGTTATTGAAGCGGTCTTCGGCAATTGCTGACACGTTCAATACATCAATATTATTTAGCGTGTAATTTTTAAAAGATAATTTGCCGTTTTTTCTGCCTGTTAAAACACACAATCCTTTTGTTGTTCCAATCCAAATTTGGCCTTTTTTGGTTTTAAAAATACTCAGAATGTTATTGCTCGGAAGCGTTGTATTATCAGTGGCAGAATGTACAGCAGAGGCAAACTGCCCTGTTTTTTTGTTATAAATAGATAACCCTTTTGAAGTTCCAAACCACATTTCATCTCCAACTTTCTTTATACACCAAATGGTATTACTGTTTATAGTATGATTGGTCTTGTCAGTCAAATATCTTTTGAAAGTATTGCTGACAGGGTCATAACAATTCAGACCATTATAGGTTCCAATCCATAGTTTTCCAGAATTGTCTTCTTCAATAGCCAAGATATCATTACTGATAGACATTTTATTAGCAACATCATTCCTGAAAATGGTGAATCGGCTGCCGTCATATTTATTAAGTCCGTCACGGGTTCCAAACCACATTTGACCAAATTTATCTTGATGGATAGCGATGACAGAATTCTGAGAAAGTCCGTCAGTTGTTGAAAAATTTTTAAGGCGGTATTTATTTTGGGAAAACAAATTTCCTGAAATAAAAAGTAAAACTAGAAAGACGCTCGTGTATTTCATAGCATTTATTTTTAGGTTATGGTTAGAAAGATTCAAAGATTCAAAGATTCAAAGATTCAAAGTTTCAAAGTTTCAAAGTGACAAAGGCGCAAAGAAACCTTTGTCCCTTTGTAACTCTCTGTACCTTTGTATCTTCGTATCTATTTTAATCGTTTTTTTAGTTGATAATCATACAGTGATGGAATTTTATCAATTGATGTGTTCAAAAATTCTATATAGGGATCGACGTCGTATTTGATTTCGAATTTTGTATTTCCGTGTACGCCAATGATTCGCGCAAAAGCACCGTCTTTCATTCCATATAGTAAAACGGGTTTTGATGAATCTGGATTTTCGACCTGTACATTTAAGTTCCAAAATGTACTGAAAGGTGCGTGCGATGGTTTCCAGTATTCAGCTCCTCCGCCTCCAAATATGGCATAACTATTATTTTTAGTCGTTTTTAGATGTACAGTGACATTATCAAACAAATTTTGATGATTGGCTCCCGAATGCTGATCTAAAACAGGATCTGTAAATATTTCGCAGTTTTGATAGACGTTTTTAGTAGCAAAAGTGTTGAAACTTAAAGGATGAACCGCCGAGTTATATATTTTCAGATTCTTTACCAAAACATTGTGAACACCGCCTAAAGTCACTGTATAATGTGCCAAATGTGTTCCGTCAGTTGTAATGTCTTGAATCGTTACGTTTGAAACTTCTTCGGCTAAAATACCGCTGTCAGCATTTGTGATTTTTACATCTTTAACCCAACTGTTAAAAAGACGGGTTAAGAAAATACCGTTATTTCCCGGTTCAACATGATGTGCGACTCTTGGAATATCTGGAAATGTAAAGCGAAGATGTTCAATTCCGACTTCGTTTAAATGTTTCCATTCAACCAATTGTGCTTGATAACTTGGTTTAACAGCAATTGTCAATGGAGTTTTAAGCGTGATTTTTGATCCGGAAATCTTTAGAATTTCAACCTGTTGCCTAACAATAGGAAGTTTTGGAAATTGCCAATGATGCGAGCCTGGTTTTACATTTGCACCTTGATATAAATCTTTTATGATTTCTCCGCTTTCACCATCTTTATTAAACAATTGCAGTTCGACAATATCTCCAGTTTTTAAGTTTTTAACTTCGGAAACATTGATTGTAAATTCGCCCATTTTCCCAGAACTGACTTTAGCTAAAACAGCAGAATCGGGTTCGTATTTGTCTAAATAAGATTTTACACGCTCACCTGGAATTTGTGTCCAAATAAATCCTCCAGACCAAGCATATTGTGAAAAAGGCAAGTCGATATTGTTTTCGTTTTCGCGTTGTCTTTTGTCAAAAGTGGTTAGATATTCACGAAGTTCAGCAAGAGATTCCGGATCTTTTAAGTACATCATCGGTCTCGGAAAGTAGATTTCAGTTCCGTTTTCGCCAGAACCAGCGCCACGAAGTACAAAATTGCTTCTTTCAATGTATAAAATATCACTTAGTATAATTCGGCCTTCTGGCAATTGCAGAATTACATTTCCATCAATCGCGTTGGCTACTTTTAGAGCTTTCAGCAAAGCTTTAGAATCGTCTAAATTATCATTTGCTTTTACGCCAAAATCTGTAGCGTTAATGATTTTTCCTTTATTTTCAGGAAGTTGGCTTTCGCCGAAATGATACCCTGCAAAACTAAAATCGGGAAGATAGTTTGTTTTTGAAGTAATGATTTTAGGTAATTCCTGAGCCATTGTAATATTTACAACCAGACTGCAAAAGGTAAAAATGGCTGAACGAATCATGGTTTTTTGTGGTATTTTGGTTAGTTAGTTTTTTTTGTTTGCCACGAAGGCGCTAAGGCACAAAGGTTTTTAAGACTAGTTTGTCATTCCGACAAAAACGGAAAAGACTTTGCGTCTTTGCGACTTTGCGAGACTATGAACATAAAGCTTTAAAAAAAACTTAGTGCCTTAGCGCCTTCGTGGCAAAACCTTTATAAAGATCTCTTAATCCCTAATTCCAGTCCTCGCAATTCAGCCAGTCCTCTTAAACGTCCAATTGCAGAATATCCCGGATTTGTTTTTTTCTTTAAATCGTCCAGCATTTGGTGACCGTGATCTGGTCGCATAGGCAATTTGCTGTTGTTTCTTTTTTCAACCTCAAGAATCGCTTTTACAACTTCATACATATCAACATCGCCTTCAAGATGGTTCGCTTCATAAAAGCTTCCTTCTTCATCTCTTTGCGTACTTCTCAAGTGAATAAAATTCATTTTATCGCCATGACGTCTTACAATTCCTGGCAAATCATTATCGGAACGAACACCGTAAGAACCTGTACACATTGTAAATCCGTTTGATTTAGAAGGCGCTGCGTTCATTAATTCAATCAAATCTTCTTCAGTACTAACAACTCTCGGCAAACCTAAAATCGGGTAGGGCGGATCATCAGGGTGAATTGCCATCAAAACGCCTTTGCTTTCGGCAACCGGAATGATTTCTTTTAAAAATGAGAAAAGATTATTCTTTAAAGCTTGTCTATCAATATGATTGTAAGCGCTTAAGGTTACTAAGAAGTCTTCAACAGTATAAGCTTCTTCAGCACCCGGAAGCCCAGCCAAAATATTTTGTTGTAATTTTACTTTATCTTCTGAAGTCATGGCTTCAAAATAGCTTGTAGCTTTCTGAATTTGTGCTGTAGAATATTCTTTTTCAGCGCCTGGTCTTTTCAGAATAAACAATTCAAAAGCAGCAAAAGCATTGATGTCAAAACGCAACGCTTTTGAACCGTCTTCAACCGTATAAGATAAATCGGTTCTTGACCAATCTAAAACAGGCATGAAATTATAGCAGATGCATTTTATACCGCATAAAGCTAAATTCCGAATGCTTTCTTTATAATTTTCGATGTATTGAAGATAATTTCCGGTTTGTTTTTTGATGTCTTCGTGGACCGGAACACTTTCAACAACCGACCAAATCAGACCTGAAGCGCCTTTTTTAGGATCGCCGTCTTGATGTTCAATTTCGACTTTTCGTTTAATAATTTCTTCAATGCTCCAAACTTCTCCGTTTGGAATATGGTGTAAAGCGGTTACAATTCCGGTTGCTCCCGTTTGTGCAATATCTTGTAAAGAAACAGGATCATTTGGTCCGAACCAGCGTAATGTTTGTTCCATTTTTTATTATTTTGATTTCCTGCAGGTTTTCAAAACCTTTTAGGTATTTGGTTTATGGTTTTTATTTTAAATACTTGCAGCAGCAAAACCGCCATCCACTTTTAACACAGTTCCTGTTACGAATTTTGACATGTCACTGCATAAATATAAAAGCGCGCCGTCAATATCTTCAGGTTTTCCAAATCTTCCCATTGGAGTCTGGCCGATAATCTTTTCGCCTCTTGGAGTCAAATTTCCTTCTGGAGTCAGAAGTAAAGCGCGGTTTTGTTCGCCAATGAAAAATCCCGGTGAAATCGCATTTACACGAATTCCCTCGCCATATTTTGAAGCCAGTTCAACTGCCATCCATTGTGTGAAATTATCGATCGCCGCTTTTGAAGCCGAATATCCAACAACTCTAGTCAAAGGTCTTTGTGCAGATGCCGATGAAATATTGATTATGTTTCCTGATTTCTGTTTTGCAAAAAGTTCTGAAAAAACCTGAGAAGGCAACATTGTGCCAATGATATTTAAATCGATAACCTGCTGTAAATCCTCGGTTTTCATGTCATAAACTGCTTGATCTGGCTGAATTGTTGCACCCGGCATATTTCCTCCAGCGGCATTAATTAAAATATCCAGACGGCCATATTTGTCAACAATAAGATCTTTGATTTTTTCTACTTCTTCTTTAATTAAAACATTGGCTTGAACAGCAAAAGCTTGACCACCATTTTGTTCGATATTCTTTACGGTTTTTTCTGCTTTTTCAAGTGATTGAGAAACGATTCCGACAATAACGCCCTGTTTAGCCAAAACGTTTGCAAAGTTGCTTCCTAATACGCCGGCACCGCCTGTTATAAGTGCAATTTTTCCTTTTAAATTAAATAGTGAATCCATATAAATTATGATTGTTTTCTTAAAGTCTGAATCGTGTCCAATACTTTTTTAGTTTCACTTTCGATTGTCGCATAGTCACCTTCTTCCATGCGTTTTTTAGTAATCAATTTGCTGCCAAGTCCAACAGCAGATACGCCAGCAGAAAACCAGCTTTCGATGCTAGAATATGTTGTATCTACGCCTCCCGTTACCATAAAGGTTAAATCGGGAAAAACATCTTTGATACTACTCATGAATTCTGGGCCAAGAATATTGCCCGGAAAAAGCTTGATGAAAGTGATGCCCGCATTCTCTGCAGCAATTATTTCTGTTGGGGTCATGCAACCGGGAGCATATAGTGCGTTTTTGCTTTTTAAAAAATCAGCAACTTCAGGAACAAAACCGGGGCTAATAAAAAAGTCTGCACCAACTTCGTGAAAATCTTTGGCTTGTGATTTATTTTTTATTGTTCCAATTCCTAAAAGCATTTCTGGCATTTCGGCATTTCTGACTTGTACCATTTTTTTGAAATTCACTAAAGCCTCTGAACCGCGGTTGGTATATTCTACCGCTCTTATTCCGGCATTATATAAAGCGCGAAGTACTTCAACACTGACCGTTTCCTTTGAATTGAAATACAAAGGAAGCATGCCTTGTTGAGCAATAATTTCTATTGAATTTTTGGAGCTCATCTTTAGATTCTTACTTTAAAAACAAGTTTTTTAAGAGCTCCTTCGCCAATCATTGCGGCGTGGACATCTTCTGGATACAAAATCGCAAATTGTTTTTCCTGCAATTGAAAAAACATATCAGGCTGATCATGAAAAAAACGAACATCTTTTTCGTCACTGTAATCACCATTTGGACTTACACATTTTTCTCTAGGTTTCCATGCATACGTTTCTGGGCCTTTAAGTACAATTTGAATGTCAATGTTTTTATCGTGGCATTCAAAACCTTTTATACTTTGTTCTTTGGTTGTTCCTTCGCCAGTGATTACGATTAGTTTTAATCCTTCTGAAATTTCTAAAACTCCTTCTTCAAGTTTGCTGGTGTCAGTTTGACTAACATAGTCAAAAGCCTTTTTGAAGTTGGAATGCAGACTGTAATATTTTGCTGCATTATGTAATGAGTCTATTATCATTTTTATTTGGTTTTATTGAGACGTTTTTTGTTTAATTTTTTATTGAAATAAATTTATTTAATATACTGGTTTTTAGTTGTTTAGCATGTGTGTTGTCATGTTGTTGAATAAAATCGATTTCACGGTTAACTAAACACCTGAAATAGTACCTATTATGTTTTAATAGTATTTAAAGCTTTAATTTAAATTAAAGAACAAAATATATTGAAAACTAAATAATTACTTATTTCATTTGTTACCAATCGATTCCGATTTTTTAATCAATTAAATCAGAAAAAAAATAGCGGAATGATCGTTTATTTTTATCATTTGTTTATTTTTGCGTGTACGCACACGGTATTTTACAAATGTATATAAAAAGTTAAGTAAAACAACTTATATTTGATGAAAATAATAATAATTTTACGTGGCTAAGAAAATTTTTTAACTTAAAAATCAGCGATATCATAACGATAAAAGAAATAGCGGCGCTAGCAAATGTCTCGCCTGGAACGGTTGACAGAATCATTCATAACCGCGGACAAGTTGCTCAAGAAAATGTAGATAAGGTAAATGCCATTATTGAAGAATATGGTTACAAACGAAATATTCTTGCAAGTAATCTAGCATTGAACAAGAAGTTTCGTATAGCTGTTTTTTTGCCCAAATATGAAAATCTTGAATATTGGAAAAGCCAGATTACTGGAGTAGAAAAAGCAGCTGCTGAGTTTGCGAAATTTGGAATTGTACTGGATTACTTTTTCTATGATTTTAATAGAGAATCTTTTCAGAAAGAGATTGAAAAAGTTATTGCATTTGATTGCGACGGACTTCTTTTTGCGCCTATTTTTTATGAAGACTCGGTTCGGTTTTTAAAGGAATATCATAAAAAAGAAATTCCTGTTGTAATGATCGATTCTAATATTTCTGAAGAAAACAAACATGCTTATGTTGGCCAAGATGCTTTTCAGAGCGGTTATCTTGCCGGACGACTGATTAGTTTTGCGGTAAAAAACGAGAGACAGGTTTTGATATTTAAAATAGCCAGAGAAATCGAAAGTACATCGGTTTATTTACAACGAATTGACGGATTCTATTCATATTTTAAAGATCATGATGAACTGACTAATTTTAAGTTTTCTGAAATTACCATTAAAGATTCAGGAATTGATCAGCTGTGTTTAGAAATGTTTAAAGACATTAACAGCGTTTTTGTACCCAATTCTAGAGCTTATATCGTAGCCCGATTTTTAGAAGAAAATAATATAAAAGGTGTCCGAATTATTGGTTTCGATTTATTAAAAGATAACATAGAATACCTAAACAAAGGCATAATTGATTTCTTGATCAATCAAAGACCTGAAGAGCAGGGATATTTGGGGATTGATTATTTGTATAAGAAATTAGTGCTTAAAGAAACTGTTGAAGATGTTCATTATATTCCCTTAGAAATTATACTGAAAGAGAATTATTTTCCTTCAAAAGCTAGGTAAAAACACAATCTTATCATTTCGAGGAACGAGAAATCTCCGCGAGTAACTACGTAAAGAAAGTCACCAATCTTTGTAGAGCTACTTGCGGAGATTTCTCGTTCCTCGAAATGACAAACTTTATGTGTAAGTTTATGTTGTTGTCAGGCTGAGCGAAGTCGAAGCCCTCGCAAAGTGAATCGACAATCAGAATGGCCGATATTTGTCGATTCACTACTGTGATTTCTCGTTCCTCGAAATGACAAAAATCAGATAATTATTTCTTCACCTTAACAACAAGAGGATTATTTACTTTCTCAGCAAAAGAAGTCAAGTAATTTTCCCATTCTTGTTTGGTTTGAAACGGACTTCCTTTTTTCCATCCAAAACCAGTGTAATAAATTGCTTTTCCGTTTTTAACTGAGATATTGCCATACAAATTGCTTAATTCTTTTTCGTTTGTAACGTGATTATCAAAGCTTGTCATCGTATTTTTTGGAGCAACTAAGCCCATTCCAATTTCAGAATCATCGATTGGTTCCCAATAACTCAGCCAACCGTTTTTTAAGTTATTGCTAGTAATCCCTTTTTTATCGTGAAGTGTAATTCCAACAGCAATAGTTTTAGTTCCGGTAATTGATGTTTCATAACGTGAAAGATAACTTCCATAATCCAGACTGATCAATTTTGATTCGGTTATTTTATTGCCTTTTGCATCCCAATCGGCGTAAGTCAAAATAAAACTGGTTCTGATTGGCCCCGTTGTGATAGTTTTCCAGCTGACAAAATTCTTCGAAAAATAATATTTTCCATCCACATTTACCGAAATTCCGCCAATTCCCCGACTATCGCCAACTTGAAAATTATCTAGACCTTCGCCAGTATCTTTATGATAAGTTCCTTTTCCTGTAGTCATTTTATCGTACCATTTGTTGATAATTGGATACTCAACTCTTTTTAGCCATGCATCGATTCCGCTTGTTAAGGCACCTCCGGAAATTTTATCTTCAACCATTTTTTGCGCTACAGGACCATACGCTCTAAAAGCAACTTTGTTGTTTTCCCAAGCATAATCATCTATTCTTTCCGGTACAAATCTAGAATAACAGCTTGCAACTTGCGATGCATTCGGATTAGTTCCCACTAAAACTTCAAAATTTTGTTTTGACTTCGCTTTAATTTTTGGTTGAAACAAAAGCACATCCATAGTTCCGTCACCGTCGTTATCAACAGTTTGGGTTTCTAAAAGTGAATTGGCACTGATATCTTTAATAATATAACTTTCAAGTTTTACAGTGGCTGGCAAACCAAGTATTTTTTTAGTTAGTTCAACAGTTTCAAACTCTCTGTCAGTCGCTAAAGTATTGGTAATTGTAATAGTTTTATTTTGAGAATAAAGGGCGAAGTTGCTTGCCAGAATGGCGGTTAGCAAAAGATTTTTTTTCACAATTTGTAATATTTATTGTTGGTCTGTTAATAAAGTTCAAGTCATAAAGATACGTTGCAAATCGTAATTGCAGATACAATCTTAGGTATAAAAATGTACAAAATTCTGTTAATTTGTTATCGCCTGTGCTTTTAGGATTTATTTTAATTTGTACTTTTCATTTTGTGAGTCGGCAATGAATTGTTGGCCTATTAAAAAGTAAAAAAAGAGTATGGAAGTTAAATGTATTATTTTCGATTGTGATGGAGTTTTAGTTGATACAGAAAAAATTGGCAACGGAATTTTGCTTGAAATGGCGGCCGAATATGGTTTTAAAATGGATATTGAAGATGCTTACCGCGATTTCAACGGCCGAAATTTGAAGGATTGTTTTCGTCATATTGAAGAAGCTATTAATCAAAAACTTCCTGAAAATTTTGAAACAGAATACCGAAACAAAAGTTTTGAAGCTTTTAAAACTCAAGTAAAACCAATGGAAGGTGTTGTGGATTTTATTGAAAAATTGAAAATCCCGTATTGCGTGGCTTCAAGCGGTCCGGTAGAAAAAATACGACTGAATCTTGAAGTGGCTGGTTTGCTAGATAAGTTTGAAAATAAAATATTCAGCTCGTATCAAATCAACAGCTGGAAACCAGAGCCGGGAATATTTTTGCACGCAGCAAAAGAAATGGGTTTTGAGGTCAAAGACTGTATAGTTTTGGAAGACAGTAAAGCGGGTGTAAAAGCGGGAATGAGCGGTGGATTTAAAGTGTACGGTTTTGCAAACGGCTACAATAATGCTGATTTAGAAGAGGAGGGAGCGGTGCTTTTTAAATCATTTGACGAATTAAGCAAAATCCTTGGTGTGTAGCTTTTGATCGTTTTGGCAAAGTTTTAAATTTTGCCAAAGTTGATCTCTAACGTTAGAGTTTAAATTTTATCTTATAATTACAAAATTGTTTGATTAAAATGTAATTTGTTGCATTAAAATAAATTTTTATATATTTGAGTTTCGACATTCTCTTTTTTAGTTCAATAATTATGAATAATTGTTATTTGTACATTTAAAGTTGAATGTTTTTTGCCTAAAAAAAAAATGACTTCTCCCAAAGAGTTATTTTTTAAAATTGTGATTCTCAAAATCACAAGATAACCTACAGACAAAAACAAAAATGACGAAATTTATAAGAATTTTTATTTTATCGATATTACTCATTTCTCCAATTTTAAATGCGCAGATTAAAAAAATTGGTATTCCTTTTATAACCAATTATAATCCGAAAACTTATAAAGCGGCTTCAGAAAACTGGGATGTTCTACAGGATTCTAAAGGAATGATGTTTTTTGCCAATCATTTTGGAATCTTGCAGTTTGACGGCGTGCGCTGGAGCATTGTTACACAACCCGAAAATAGGAGTATGGTTCGATCGCTGGCGATTGACAAAAAGGATAAAATGTATGTAGGCGCTCAGGGCGATTTTGGGTATGTTATTCAGTTGCCAAACGGACAATATCAATATACATCTTTAGTAAAATTACTTCCCGAATCAGCTCGAAATTTTGGTGATGTTATACATACCGTTATCCGAAATAATGAAGTGATTTTTTTCTCTTATGAAGAAATTTTTATTTATAAGAACAATAAAATCAATGTTTTAAAGTCTAAAGGGAAATTTGATGATTTTTTCGAAGTCAATAAAGAAATCTATATTTCAGATAATGTAAAAGGTTTATTGACATTAAAAAACAACAAATTAATTCGGGTTGCTAATGCCGAAAAGTTTGGCGGAATGAAAATCAGAAAAATTTTTGAAACTCAAAATGGACTTTTACTTTTTACGCAAAGAAATGGACTTTTTACTTTTAAAAACAATCAGTTAAAACCATTTTTAACGGAAGCAGACAATTTATTAAAGCAAAATCAAATCTCGGTCGCGGTTGGACTTTCTGATGGATATTTTGGAATTGGAACCCGACAGTCTGGGCTGATAGTTATAGATAGTTCGGGACGTTTGATTCAGCATATTGATAAACAAATGGGGCTTCAAAATGATTATGTAACCAATTTAAAGGTTGATAAAGAAAGCAATTTGTGGGTTACGCTTAAGGAAGGAATTTCGCTTATTCAGATTTCTTCGCCATTGTCCAGAGTTTTAGATGCTTCAAATTCAGAAACCAAAATTTACTGTAGTCAGATTCGTCAGAATAAACTATATATCGCAACAGACAACGGTTTGTTTTGGATGGATTGGCAGTCTTATAAAAACGGCAAGCATGAAAACGCGAACTTTCAGCACGTTTCAGGAATGTCTGAAAATGTTTGGAATATTGGTATTTTTGGAAACTCTCTTTTGGCTTTTGAAAAAAACGGAATATTTGAAGTTGCCGGCAATTCGGCAAAAATATTGGCAAAAGTAGATGGCGCATGGAAAGGAATTTTAGTTCCTAATCACCCTGATTTGTTGATTGTAGGCGGTTATAACGGAATGTATCTTTTAAAAAAAATAAATAATTCGTGGGTTTATCAAAATAAAATAAAAGGTTTTGAAGAAAGTAGCCGAGTCATTGAAACGGATAAAAATGGCGACTTCTGGATTGCCCACGGATACAAAGGGATTTATAAAATTCAGTTTAATAAAACATTTGATGCGGTTTCAAAAGTTGAATTTTACAATCAAAAGAATGGTTTCCCGTCGAGTTTGTTTTTGAATACATTTAAAATTGATAATCAGATTCTTTTTGGTACAACAAAAGGAGTTTACAAACAAGATTTTCATTCGAAGAAAATGATTCCAGAACCAGTTTTTAGGAAATATCTGGGCATGGAAAATCATATTCGATTATTAAAATCCGATGATCAAAATAATATTTGGTACATTTCTGGAGAAAATACCGGAAAAATGACGAAAAAGCCAAACGGAAGTTTTGAGGTTGAAGAACTGCCGTTTAGAAAACTTCGTTATTCATATGTTCCAGGTTTTGAGAATATTCAAACGACAACGAGCGGTGATGTATTTTTTGGAACACAAGATGGTTTAATTCATTATAATGCCATTAAAACCAAGAAATACAAAACAAAATATAAAGCGGTAATTTCAGAAGTGAAATGTATTTTTCCGAAAGACAGTTTGATATTTTCAAGTCGTTATGATGTGCTTCCGAATAAAACAAAAGAAGCAGGAGAAAAAATCTCGCATGTTTTATCACATGCTAATAATGCTTTACACTTTTCCTTTTCATCACTTTTTTACGATGAAGCAGATGCTACAAAATATGAATACTGGCTGGAAGGTTTTGAGCCAAAATGGTCGGAATATAGTCTGCAAACCGAAAAAGAATATACAAACTTACCTGAAAAAGAATATGTTTTTCACGTAAGGGCAAAAAATATATATGATGTGGTAAGTGAGGAAGCGGTTTTTCGATTTGAAGTTTTACCGCCTTGGTACAGAACAATTTGGGCTTATATCTTGTATTTTGTACTTTATTGTGTTGTCATTTATTTGGTTATTAAATATCAAAAATCTATGGCTGAGCGCGATCGTCAGCAATTGATTCTGAATCAGGAAAAAGAATTATTGCGCGCCCGTGCTGAACTTAACGAACAGAGATTGAATTATGAACAGGAAAATATGGCTATTGTTCGGGAAAATCTCGAAACAACAATAAATCTTAAAAATGCCAAAGTAGCTTCAAATACCGTGAATCTTATTCATTTAAATGAAATTCTGCTTTCGATAAAAGAACTGATCGGACAGATGAACAAGAAAAATGATCCAAATGTGAACTTTAGTTTATTGACGAAAATAAATAAACTGATTGATCACGAATTGCAGGGCGATAAACACTGGAACGAATTTGAAGAAATCTTCAATCAGCTTCATGATAATTTTATGCAGAGGATGAAAACAACTTATCCGGAACTGACTCCTCGCGATATGCGATTGTGTGCTTACCTGCGAATGAACTTTAATACAAAAGAAATTGCTCCACTTTTAGGAATTTCTGTTCGTGGCGTTGAAGATACTCGATACCGAATTAGAAAAAAACTTCAGCTTCCTTCTGACGCAAATATCACAGAATTCATTCTAAATTTTTAATTTTTAATTATGATGTAAAATCCTAAGTAGTTTTACGATTTTTTTCTTCATTTTTTTAAAATCACCGTAGTCAAACCGTACTCAAAAATGTAAGTCTAGCCTGATTTATTTGTTAATATTGTCGGATTATTATTAAGATAATAACCTGTTTACTGCAAAACGGGTTTTATTATGGTGATAAGCTTTACTAACAAAAAACTAAAAAAAATGAAACAAAATGACTCTTTTTTCGGCCGACCACCGAAAGACAATTTCTATTATTTTAAGCAATTTTTGGCTGTAGCATTATTTGTGCTGCTTCCATCTTTAAAAGTTCAGGCACAATGTAAAACATTGGTTTGGTCTGATGAATTTAACGGTACTACGGTCGACTTAACCAAATGGCAGAGTATTTCAGGAAACGGTTGTCCTTCACTATGCGGATTCGGAAATGCCGAAGCGCAGCGTTACGATCCAAATCAAGCAACAATTGTAAAAGAAGGAACAAACAGTTACTTAAACATTGAGGCTAAATATCAGCCAAACGGATCTTTTCCAGATCAGCCTTATGCTTCTTCAAAATTAACGACAGAAGGAAAGTATTCCCTTAAATACGGTAGAGTTGAAGCTCGTATGAAGTTATCAAACGGACAAGGCGCATGGCCGTCATTTTGGATGCTTCCGGTTAACGGAAATTGGCCGTATACAGGTGAAATTGATATCATGGAAGCCAAACATAGAAACCCGCAATCTGTAGACGGAACGATTCATTATGACGGAAACGGATATCATTTTACAGGTAGAAGTTATAGTTCACCAACAGATTTATCTACAGACTTTCACATTTATGCGGTAGAATGGGGACCAAATTTTATAAAATGGTATGTTGATGATGTTTTATTTCACACCGCAACTCCAAATACTACTGTAAACGGCGGATGGCCTTTTAACGATAGTCAGTTTTATATCATTTTAAATCTTGCTGTAGGTAGTGCAGGAACGCCTTATACAAGTGTAAATGGTGCGGGCGTTGCGCCAATTCCTGGAGATTTCCCTGCAAAATTACAAGTGGATTACGTTCGTGTTTATGACGGAAGTTATAAATATGCGGTTGCAGGTGACGCAAAAGTGTATCAAAACGAAACTAGCAAAACGTATTCTATTAATGCTATTGCAGGAGCAACTTACAACTGGACTGTTCCTCCGGCAGCTACAATTACGGCTGGACAGGGAACAAATGCTGTAACAGTAAATTGGGGAACTGCAGGCGGAGATGTTTCGGTAACGGCAACAACTTCTGGCTGTACTGCAAATACTTATAAATTGACTGTAGCGACTGAAGCTGCAATTCCGGTTGAGAAAATTCAGGAAGATTTTCAAACGAACAGAAATGTTGTTTACGGAAATAAAACGGGAGTTTTAACAGAAGCAATTGCCAATCCATCTGCAACTGGAATTAATACTTCGGCTTTGGTTGGAAGATATGTTCGCAATTCTTCTGAATTATACGATGTTTTCAATATTAAGAATATCGTAATCAGCAATGCAAATGATTATGTGTCAGGAAGAAAAAGAATCTCTTTTGATTTGTATACTTCGGCACCGGTTGGAACAAAAATTTCTATGCAGTTAGAAAATAGTAATGTTACAACGGCTACAAATTATCCATCAGGAAGACACAGCGGTTATAAAGCAACTACAACAGTTCAGAATAAATGGGAAACAATTGAATTTGAATTTGAAAAAATTATTGATCCAAACACAAGTGCTTTGACGATCAATAATGTGGCGCTACTTTTTGAATCGAATTCAAACTCTGGTGCAACTTATTATTTTGATAATTTGTTGACAAGAGCTACACCAGAAAAACCAATTGTTGCCACAGATGTATTACAGAACTACGATGGCATCAATAAAATTATAAAAGGAACTACGACAGGAACTTATACTGTTGTTGCAAATCCGGGTTCAAATTCTGTTAACTCGTCTGCAAATGTGGCGAAGTATGTTCGAAATGTAACCGAGCAATACGATGTACTTTTCTTTAATACACAAACTTCGATTGAAGATGCTGGTTTATTCAAAAATCAAACCAATAAAATCATGATTGATGTTTATACAACAGCTCCGGTTGGAACGGTTGTAAGTATGAATTTTGAAAATAGCGCGACTTCGCTTCCGGCAAATTATCCAACGGGAAGAAATAGTAATTATGTAGCGATTACAACGAAACAAAATCAATGGGAAACGCTGACATTCTACTATAATTCTAGTCCAGATGCAGGAACTTCGAATTTAGCAATTAACCAAATGGTTCTATTGTTTAACTCTGGTTCTTACACAAGCGATACGTATTATATTGATAACATCAGAATTGGGTCGACAAAACTTCCAGACACTTATACGCCTGGAGTTGTTTTCGAAGATTATCAAATGGTTCACAATATTACGTTTAGAGATGCTATCGGAACTTATACAGCAAACGTAGCAAATCCAAGCGCAACGGGAATTAATACTTCAGCAAACGTTGGAAGATATGTTCGTAAATCAACAGAAATGTATGATAATTTCTCATTCAATACAACTATAACAAACATTGGAGATTTCAAAGCGGGAACTAAAAAATTTGCTATGGATGTTTATACATCAGCTCCGGTTGGATCAATTATTTCATGGCAGGCAGAAAGCAGTGCTTCAGTTCCGTCAAACTATCCTGTTGGAAGACACAGTATTTATCAGGGAGTTGTAAAACAAACGAATACTTGGTATACAGTAACTTTTACCTATGTAAGTACGCCAGATGCATCTACTGCAGATAATGAAGTAAACCGTTTTGTTTTCTTATACGAGCCGGGAACAAATTCTGGAAACACGTATTATTTTGATAATCTGAGAGCTTTAAACTTAGTTTCTACAGAAACTCCAGCAGGATTGCCTTCGCCGTGGGTTAGTACAGATTTAGGTGCAGTAACCCCAGCGGGAGAAGCAACACATTCTAACGGAACTTTCACCATTAAAGGTTCTGGAACAGATATTTGGGAAACAAGCGATCAATTTCAATTTGTAAATCAATCCATTACAGGTGATGCTGAAATTATTGCCAAAGTAAATTCGCTTACTAATACAAATACTTATGCAAAAGCTGGAGTAATGTTTCGTGAAACGCTTACACCAACTTCTAAACATGCGATGACCGATGTTACACCAGCTGCAGGAGTTGAATTTTTATCAAGAAATGCGACGTCAGGAGTAACAGTTGCAGATGTTGCAGCAGGAACGGCGCCAAAATGGGTTCGTGTAGTTCGTGCAGGAAATGTATTTACATCTTACACGTCTGATAATGGAACAACTTGGACACAGCTTGGAACTCCAAAAACAATTGCAATGGCAAATACCATTTATGTTGGAATGGCGATTACGTCTCACGCAAACGGAACTTTAGGAACAGGAGTTTTCAGTGATGTTATTGTTAGAAATATTACACCAAATCCTAATGTGAATTTGGCTTTAGCTAAAACTGCAACGGCTTCTACAGAAGAAAATCCAACGTTATCAGCTGGTAAAGCAACTGACGGAGACGGAACAGTTTCAAGATGGGCGAGTTCTTTTGCAAATGCTACAGAATGGATTTATGTTGATTTGGGAAGTAATTACAACCTAAACCGCGTCGTATTGAAATGGGAAGCAGCTTATGCAACGCAATACAAAGTACAGCTTTCTACTGATAATGTTTTCACAGAAAATGAAACTATTAATACACAAACAGCTAGCGACGGAGGAACTGATGATTTAGCCGTAAGCGGGACTGGTAGATATCTTAGAATTTTGTGTACAGCAAAAGCTTTGGCTCCTTACGGATATTCATTGTATGAAATTGAAGCTTACGGTTCAGCATCATCGGCTAAAAAAGCTAATGTTACAGTTGAAGAAAGTACTCCTGAAAATGTTGTTTTTGCTATTTATCCAAATCCGGCCAGTGACTATATTCAGGTTGCAATTCCTGAAAATTTAGACAACAAAATTATTACAATTTATGATAATTCAGGAGTATTAGTTATTCAGAATAATTTGGAAAAAGAAGCCAATGAAAGTGTAATTGATTTGAGCAGACTGAGAGAAGGAATTTATATTCTTAATTTCAAATCAGATCAAAAAATCTGGACTAAAAAGCTAATTAAGAAATAATTAAAAACAAATTGGGTGTGATGATCCTAAATAGTTGCACCCAATTTTTTACACATTTTATTTTCTCATTCTTACTAATTAGAAACAAATTTTATTAATCAAAAAATCTAAACAATGAGAAATTTTAAGTTACAAAAGAAGTTTTTTTTAGCAGTAATGCTGACATTCCTATCTGTTTTAATGTACGGACAAGGTGCTATTCCTTTTACAATTAGTAATAATTCAACTTTCGCCGATAGCGATTTGTATGTTGCGATTGTAGGGATCGATTATACAACCGGAAACCATGTTTGGGTAAATGCCAAAACAAGCCAGGTTTTACCAATGAGTGCTTCTTACAATACGGTTACAGGTCCAACTTATGGAGGAAATACCGGACCGGGACAAAACTCAAAGTATGCAACGTGTTTTACAAAGCTGAGCGAAATTCCGAATAAAACTTTTACACTGCCTTTAATTGCAGGTTGTAGAGTTTTTATTTCTAAAGGTTCGCAGTTGTATTTTTACTTTTTTGGTGCAAACGGCGCTCCGTCCGGATATGCTTCGCCAAATCCGCAGAATGCTACAGATCCTAATCAGGGAATTTTATATGAAATGATCGAATTGACTAACAATCAATATGGTTTCTTCGGAAATCCAACACGCGTAGATTCCTATAAATATCCAATGGGATTAGAATTATTTGGTGCAAACGGTTACCAAAAAAGAGTTGGAGATTTAAAAAAACATGCTGATATCGTTGCTGCTTTTAAAGCCAATGTTCCGGCAGAATTTCAAGGTTGTGTAAACGATGCAACAGGCGAAATTACAGCGCCATCTAAAACACCAGCTTATGCACAAGGAGGCCCATACGAAAACTACTTAAAATCGTATATCGATGCGATTTGGAACAAATACAAAAATGAAGATTTAATATTTTATGCCGGAGATGCAGGCGTTTTTAAAGGAAAAGTTATTGGCGAACAGCTTGAAATGGTTGGACAATCTGGAGGATTTGTTGGCCGTACAGGAAGAGTTCAGTACAGACCAAGTACTCAGGAAGCTCTTGAAGGAAAAGGTGTTTTAGACAGAAGATTGGTCGATGGAGATTTAGATCTTGTGATTCAGGCACAATTAACGGCGGCAATTAACCGACATGTTGTAAATGTTACAACAACAAATCCTGGACAGCAAAACTGGTATGATGCATCAAAATATTATCAGGTAAACCCAACAAATCATTATTCTAAATTCTGGCATTTACCGGGAATTAATGTTGATAATCTGGCTTATGGTTTTGCTTATGATGATGTTGCAGATCAGTCGCCATCTTTACATTCGCCGCAACCAACAAAAGTCATTGCTACTTTTGGAGGTTATTACGGACTTACTACGCCTTCGGTTCCAGCTTCGACAGATGTTATTACGGTTTATAAAGATTGCAACTACACAGGTTTCTCAGGTGGATTAACTATTGGAGATTATAATCTGGCTCGTTTAAATTCTTTAGGAGTTTTAAATGATGATATTTCTTCATTAAAAATTACTCAAGGTTATCAGGCGATTTTATACCAAGATGATAATTTTACAGGAACTTCAACCGTAATTAATTCTGATAATTCTTGTTTAAACACAACATGGAATGACAAAGTAAGTTCTATCAGAGTTATTGCAAACGGAACTACGACTTTAGGAAATCAGACTTTCTTTTTACAAAACAGAAACAGCGGTTTATACATGGATGTTTGGAATTCAAGTATGGCAAATGCTGCGGGAATCAATCAAGGTGCATTGAATTCTGGTAATAACCAAAAATTTGTATTTACGCATTTAGGTGATGGATTATATAAAATCATTGCTAATCATAGCGGACAATCTTTAGATATCAACAATTTCAATAAAGCAAACGGAGCACGTTTAGAGCAATATCCATATAATGCAACTACAAATCAACAGTTTGTATTGGTTTCAACTGGAGATGGATATTACAAAATCGTTGCAAGACACAGCGGAAGAATTGTAGAAGTTGCCGGAGCAAGCACAGCTTCTGGAGCTATTATTCAGCAATGGGATAACAACAACCAAACTTGCGGACAATGGAAACTGATTCCTGCTACAAGTTCTCAAACTTCAGTTTTAATTCAGGCAGAAGATTATTCAGCAATGAATGGCATTCAGGTTGAAACTACTACAGATACTGGTGGAGGATCAAACGTAGGTTACACAGAAACTGGCGATTGGTTAGCATATAACAACATCAATTTCCCAACAACAGGTTCTTATTTAATGGAATACCGAGTGGCAAGTGCTGTTACCGGCGGAAAATTATCTTCTGATTTAAATGCAGGCGCAATTCAGTTAGGAAATGTTGATATTCCAAACACAGGCGGTTGGCAAAACTGGCAGACAGTTTCTCAAACAGTAAATGTAAATGCGGGAACCTATAATTTCGGAATCTACATTCAAAATACCGGAATGAACATCAACTGGATAAGAATTACAAAAACAGGTTCAACAGCAAAAACTGCTTTAGCGAAAGCTCCAGAAGAAGAAGCTCCAGTAGAAACAGTTTTAAATGTTTACCCTAGCCCGGTTGAAAATACACTTTATGTAACTACAGATCTTTCTGGCGGAAGTGTAAAAATTGTCGATTCACAAACGGGATCTACTGTTGCTTCTCAAAAAATCAGTAATAACAGTTTTGATGTTTCGCATTTGAGACAAGGAATCTATTTTATTGTTTTTGAAAAAGATGGCAAACAAACGATCAAACGTTTCATAAAAAAATAATTTTAGATTTCAAATTTTAGAGTTTAGATTAAAATTGAGCAAATAACTTCATGTAAATCTGCAATTTCAGGCTTTAGGTTTTAGATAATAATTTGGTAGTGTTAGTTCTACGAAATTAGATCGCATAGACAGTCAAATCTAAAATTTAAAGTCTGAAATCTATCCCGAGGCTTCGGGACAAAAAAAATACAACTCAAATAACCGTCCCTTATTTACGAGTTTATTAATCTATTAAAACAATTATTATGAAAAACAATTACCAAAGAATGCTGCAGAAATGCGTGATTATTTTAGCGTTGGGCGTTTTTAACTTAGCGACAGCTCAACAAAAAAAAGTGATAGCCTACATTCCAAATTGGATAGACTTAAATGCTTTTTCAAGTACAATTCAGTACAGTAAATTAACGCATATTAATATTGCGTTTGAAAATCCTGATGCCAACGGATATTTAACTTTTAATTCTGGAAGCAATGCTATCATCAATGCTGCACATGCACAAAACATTAAAGTTTTTGTTTCACTTGGAGGAGGTTCTGTTTCAGAAGGAGGCGCCATTCGCGACAATTATTTTAATCTCATTACACCCGCAAACCGAACGGCTTTTATTCAAAAACTCTACGATTATGTTGTGGCTCACAACTTTGATGGAATTGATGTAGATTTAGAAGGTCCGGCAATCAATGGCGATTATGGCGGGTTTGTTATTGCCTTGGCAAATAAGTTGCATGCCAATGGTAAACTGATCTCAGCAGCGCTTTCAGAAGGATATGGTGGTGCAAATGTACCTTCATCTACTTTTGCTGCTTACGACTGGATCAATATCATGGCTTATGATGCAACAGGACCTTGGGCACCAAACAATCCTGGTCAGCATTCTCCATACAGTATGGCTGTAAATCAATTTAATTACTGGACAGGAAGAGGTTTACCTGCAAGCAAAGCCATTATTGGATTGCCTTTTTACGGATACGGTTTTGGAGCATCAGCAAATCAGGGAATTTCTTATGCTAATATCGTAGCGCAATATCCGGGAGCAGAAAATCAGGATCAGGTTGGAAATACGATTTATTATAACGGAATTCCAACAATCAAAGCAAAAACAACTTTTGCGATTCAAAACGCAGGAGGCGTTATGATTTGGGAATTATCTCAGGATGCAACAGGTTCTAAATCATTACTAACTGCAATTAATCAAGTTATTACCGGAAGTAATCCTCCGGGAACAGGAACTTTAATTCAGGCTGAAAGTTACAATACTATGAGCGGTGTTCAAACAGAAGCTACTACCGATACTGGCGGCGGATTAAATGTTGGATATTGTGACACAGGAGACTGGATGGCATATTACAATATTAATTTCCCAACTTCTGGAAATTATGTTATTGAATATAGAGTTGCAAGTGCTGTTAATGGAGCAAGGATTTCATCTGATTTAAATGCAGGAACAATTCAGTTAGGAGCTGTTAATGTACCAAATACTGGAGGCTGGCAAAACTGGCAAACGGTTTCTCAAACCGTAAATGTAAATGCAGGAACGTATAATTTCGGAATTTATATTCAAGCTTCAGGAGCCAATATTAATTGGTTCAGAATTACTAAATCGGCTTCAGGTTTAGCTGCAAAATCAGCTGCTCCCGCAGAAACTCCCGCAGATATTGCAAGCGTTACGATTTATCCAAACCCAACACAAGAAACACTTTTCTTTAGTTCTGAGGTTTCTGGAGCAAATGTAAGTGTTATCAATTCTGAAGGTGGCGCAACAGTTTCTTCTCAAACTGTAAACAACAACAGTATCGATGTTTCTAGTTTAAAAAGTGGAATTTACCTGATTTCATTGGAAAAAGATGGAATAAAAACAGTAAGACGTTTTATTAAAAAGTAATTCTAATCCATTCGCCATAATGGTTTTAGATACATTACATTTTTTGGTTTTAATGTGGTGGAAGGCTGTCAGATATGACAGCCTTTTTTTATAATGAAAATTTAACCGCAAAGGACGCAAAGGACGCAAGTTTTTTTTTGCCACAGATTAAAAGGATTTTTAAAATCTGTGCAAATGCTTATAATTTGTGGCATTGTTTTTTTAACTTAGCGAACCTTGCGTCAACCTTTGCGTCCTTTGCGGTTAAACCACTAAAATTATTATTCGGTAACAATAAATTAAAGATAATAAGGCTTTTAATGCTTAAAATTGTGCATCATTTTAAACTCCCTAAAATCTGAATTTTAGCATGAATTTTAAATTCTTTACTCAATATAAAACCTGCTTGGCAGTTCTGGTTTTTATTTTCTTCAATTATACCATTTCGGCACAAAAAACTAAGAATCTTGATGGTGTTCAAGTCGCTTTTTTATCTGATGTTCATTTGCAGGATTTATTCGGAACATTCTCAGACAACGATTTTAAAGGAATTCTGAATACCAAAACCGGAAAATATGCGTTAATAAGAACGATGGCCTCGCAGTTGCACTCGACGAGAATTTTCAATGAAAATTATTTTGCCTTCATCGCCGCTCTTGAAGATATTGCAAAAAGAAAGATAAAATACGTTGCGCTTCCGGGTGATTACACGGATGACGGTCAGCCAATTCACGTGAAAGGATTACAGAAAATTTTAGATCAATACCAAAAGAAATACAGAATTGAATTTTTTATAACCACTGGAAATCACGATCCGGTTGGACCATTTGCTCAGGAATCGGGTAAAGAAGATTTTTTAGGAAAAGAAGGAAAAAGCCAACCCATTTTTAGCAAAGAAGGCATGTATAAGCCAAACATGAATATCGAACAGCCAGTTGTCATAACAGCCGATATTGCTAAAATGGGTTATTTTGGCATCACAGAAGATCTTAAAAATTTCGGTTTTTATCCAAATAAAAAATACAAGTTTTGGTCAACTCCTTTCGCCAATTACACTTCTCAGAATTACGATTTCAAAAAAGCTGTTGAAGCTTCAAAATTAACAAATAGAGTTTATAATGTTGCACCTGGGTTCGAAGTTCCAGATGTAAGTTATGTCGTTGAACCAATTGACGGACTTTGGTTAATGGCAATTGACGGGAATGTTTATATTCCGAAGAAAACAGATGGTGATCCTAAAGATCCTAAAAATTATTCTGAAGCTAGTACGGGTTATAATAACGTACTTTCAAACAAAAAGCATCTTATAAAATGGGTTCAGGATATTTCGGCGGAAGCCAAACTACGAGGCAAAACGTTAGTTGCTTTCAGTCATTTTCCGATGATTGATTTTAATGATGACGCTTCCGCGGAAATTAAAGAATTGTTAGGCCCGAATAAATGGCAATTGAACCGAGTTCCTGTTGAAGAAGTTGCGCAGGTTTTTGCTGATGCCGGTTTGAAAATTCATTTTGGCGGTCATATGCACATCAATGATACGGGAATGCGAACGACTGCAAAAGGCAATACTTTGGTTAATATTCAAACGCCATCACTTGCAGCTTATATTCCGGCTTATAAATTATTGACGATCAAAAAAGATAATCTGGTCGATATTCAAACGATCACAATTGATAATGTTCCGAGATTTGATGAACTTTTTGATTTGTATAAAATGGAATATCAGTTTTTGGAAAGTCAGAATACGAAGGATATTTGGAATAAAGCTATTTTAGAAACCAAAAATTATCACGATTTTACAGATTTACATTTAAAAGAATTAGTGCGTCTTCGCTTTTTAAAAGACGATTGGCCTGCTGATTTTGCCTCTTTTATTTTGAATGTTTCGGCTCAAGATTTATTGGTTTTGGCAAATATCCAATCAGATAAAGATTTTGATTTTATTCTGAAAAATAAATCAGAGTTTCAGAAAGAATGGAGTGAAGCTGAAACAAAATCGGAACAAATTTTAGCTCAAAATAATCTCAAAAAAGAAGATTTTAATTGGAGAGGAAATGATCTTTTAATTGATTTTTACCGTTTTAGAAGCGCCGATGAATTGGCTCTTGCCGATGTTGGTTTGGAAAGAGCAAAACAATATAAAGTTTTATCGAAATTGTTTTTAGAAAATGCTGCCACTTCAAATGAAACTCTTTTGAAAAAACAGATGAAATTGTTTTTGACTATCTTCAATAAATTTATGCATGAAGTTCCTGCAGATCATTTTACAGTTGATTTGAAAACGGGCGAGCTTAACCGCAAGGAGCGCTAAGATTTACGCAAAGCACGCTAAGTTTTTTTAATCTCGCAAAGACGCAGAGTCGCAAAGTTTTTATAATCTTTGCGACTCTGCGTCTTTGCGAGCAAATTTAAGTAGCAAAGTTCGCAAAGCTTATCCATTTAGCTTTGCGAACTTCGCGTTTATGTGCGCAATCTTTGAAAAAAAACCTTGCGTTCTTTGCGGTTAAAAATTTAAGGTGCAGTTACCGGATCAACTCTCACATAAGTTCCATCATCATATTTAATTTGATAAGGAGAAGTAAAGAAAGTACTCGGTAAATAATAATCGGTTGAGATGATTTGCGCTCCTGATTTTTTTGCTGCTTCAAAATGCGAATAATCATTTGCTCTGGCTTCTTTCGTATCAGAATCGGCGCGAGTTCTTATTAAATAGCCTTTTTTAACCAAATCAGTAATTGATGCATCTTCAGAATTATTTCTAAATAGCCACGCTGCTTCTGGTTTTCCAGGTTCAGCATTTATAAAAACGGCGCGCCCTTTTAAAGACGGATGATTTAATGCGTACAAATCTCTTTTTGCGCCGTTATTATCCAGAAGAAACAAGAATTTTCCTCTTGCTTTTTTCAGCGTTGGCCAGTTATTGTTTAAAACAGCTTCTTCAAGTGTTTTGTATTTTCCGCGCACCATGTCGGGTGTAATTAGTTTATTTCCTAATCCTTTACGAAGCTCTTTGTCTAAAGCATCAAAAAGTTCAGGTGTAAATTTCTCTGCTTTTGTCCCCAAGAAACTGTCATCGTCTTTTGGTTCTAAAGTGATAAAAACCGGAATATGATCAGGATTTGCGTCAGACCATTTTTTTAGTTCAGCAAGACAACCTTGAAGTGTGTAGCAAGAAGTTCTAAAATCGATATCAATCATATGAAAAACTTTAAAACCCGGTTTTTTCATTTCTCCGTTTGGGTCGTAAGCTTCTTGTGATTTTGCAATGTCAAGACCTTTTGGGTGTATAAATTTTCCACCTTGAGTATCGCCTTGAACATCAATTTCTAAATTGCGCAAACCTTTATTTAATTGATCTGTAAGGCTGATGTGCGTGTATTGAAGTCCTTTTAACGAACGCGTAGTATCTTTTGCCTGAATCGTATTGTATAAATCAGTTTCAATGGCGTGACGGTAACTGTTGTGTGAACCGATAACTTGTATTTGGTTGATTTTTAAATTGTCATCTTGCGCATGGCTCAATTGAAAAGTTCCAGCAAATAATAATGTAAACAAAATTTGTTTCATGATTTTGAATGAAATTAGGATTATTGAATTAAGGAGACGCAGCAAAAGAGAAATTGCTTTTTTAGAGGTTACTAAAGTAAACTTGGTAGTTCGTTTTTATGTTAGCTAAAGTAAAAGAAATCGCAAAACAAATGTCATTTTTAGTCGAAAATAGTAGTATTAATAAAACAAGTGTATTCGAAATTTAATTTAAAGATAACTTTCAAACAAAAAGTATTGGTGTCGTATTTCATTATTTTACATCACCAAATACTACCAGAAATCACCATGAAGAACCCTGAAATTTTTGAACAAACGTATACTCAATACTGGAAAAAGCTTAATGCTTTTTCGTATACGATGACTCAGGATAAAGACTTGGCTCAGAACATAGTTCAAGATGTTTTTATCGATTTATGGGAACGAAAAGACGATTTGAACATCAATGCAATTGAACCGTATTTATTTCGCGCGGTAAAAAATCAGGTTTTTAAACATTATCAAAATAATCGGTTTGACAAGACGATTTTGGAAGATCAGTTTGAAGATTACATTATTGACAATTTTGCGTCGATTGATCCAGAATTAATGGATTTGCTTTATTCCTTATTGGATAAACTTCCAGAGAAAAGAAAAGAAGTTTTATTAATGTATAAATTTCAAGATATGTCGATCGATCAGATTGCAGATGAACTTGGAATTTCGAAACAAACGGTGAAAAACCAAATTTCATCGGCAATAAAACAATTGCGCGAAGGCTTGAAAGACTTGGCTTGGCTGGCGCCTTTTATCATTTTTTACAAAAACTTTTAAGATAACTTTCTGTTGATGTTTTCATAATATTTCTGGATAGTACGATTTCAAGATTCTGGTACTTATAGGTAACAATAAGTATTATGATAAAAAGAATCAAGCATAGTTTAGAACATCTTATCGATAAAAGTTCGAGAAATAAAACTTCAATTGCAGAAGAAAATCTGCTAAATGATTTCGCTTTTACGCAGTATCAAAAATCAAAATGGGATGAACTTTCGATGGGAAATTCTGAAGAAGTTTCTCAAGATATATATGACAATATTCAACTTCACATAGGAAAAAAGAAAACCTTTACTCCTTACTTAAAATATATAGCAGCTGCCAGTATTCTTTTTCTTGCCGGTTTAGGCTTTTTGTTTAAACCAGAAATTGCTGTCGACAAGCAATTATCGTTTAAAACGTCATCGATTCCCAAATCTATCCAATTAAGTGACGGCTCGAAGATTTATCTGGCAGCAAACTCATTATTTCAATATCCTGAAAAATTTGAAGGAGATGAAAGAAAAGTAACTCTTCTAAAAGGAAATGCATTTTTTGAAATTGCCAAAGACAAAAAACATCCTTTTATAATCACGTCTCGAGAAATTAAAACTAGAGTAGTAGGAACATCATTTCACATTCAGTTGTCAAAATCAAAATGTGAAGTGATTGTGGTAACCGGAAAAGTGAATGTGAGCTCGAAAGGGCAGAGTGTGGATTTGGTTCCAAATGACGAAGCTTTATTCGAATCAAATAAACTAACGAAACAATTGGCAGACAAATCGCTTTTAGTGAATTGGTATACAACCGATGTGACTTTAAACGAAACTACTCTTAAACAGGTAATTACCATTTTACAATATAAATATGGAGTTTCATTTCAATATGATAATGAGCACGTATTAGCAACGCCGTTAACGGTATTCATCAAGAAAGACGCAACATTAGAGAATGTTTTAGAGCAAATTAATTATATCACAAACCTAAAATTCAAAGTTTATGGCGAAATAGTAAAAGTGGATTAAAACAAAAAAGCAGTTGCTGAGAACAACTGCCTTTGAATAAATTAAGTATCGTAAAAAAACCAATAACTTAAATCATGTATTTTAAAAATTCTTATTTAAACCTAAAGAATATTTTCTTTTTAGTTCTGGCTTTACTGACCTTTCAGACCGGTTTTAGTAAAACAGTTTTAGTAAAAAAATCAAAAATAGAAAATAAAATAGAAAAAGCAACTCTTGTTTCTATTTTTTCAAAATTAAGTCAGCAAACTGATTATAAATTCAGCTACGGACAAGCTGTAATTGCTGATAACACAACTTATACAGTAAATTTTGCTGGCGAAACCGTTTCGGCCATTTTGAATGATCTTTCAAAAAAAGCAAATTTTAATTACAACATTAACGGAAAATTAGTTCTGATTCAGAAAACAGCTTCGCCAAAAGTGGCAACAAACATTGCTGTAGACAGAGTTAAAGTAAAAGGAAAAGTAATTGACGAAAACAAATTGCCTATTCCAGGTGCAACAATTACTGAAACAAGTTCATCAAACAGTGCAGTTTCGAATTTTGATGGTGAATTTGAAATTACTGTTGGAGAAGGAAAAACAATTGAAGTAGCGTATTTAGGATATAAAACTAAAGTTGTTGCTGTACAAAAAGGTTTTATGACGATTCAATTGGAACCAAATACTGCTGAATTAAGCGAAGTTTTAGTTGTAGGTTACGGAAAACAGTCTAAAAAAGATGTTACTGGAGCTGTTACACAACTTGAAGCAGCAAGTTTTAAGCAAGGTGTAAATATTTCTGTAGACAATTTAATGCAAGGGAAAATTGCCGGAGTTCGTGTAGTAAATACAAGCGGTGAGCCGGGAGCGGGAGTAAACGTTACGATTAGAGGAGTTGGATCGATCAGAAGTGGAAGTACGCCTTTGTTCGTTGTTGATGGTGTGCCTTTGTCAAATGATGATGTTAGTCCGTCTGGAAGTAATGTTGGTTTCGGAAATTCATCGGCTAAAAATCCATTGAACTTCTTGAATACAAGTGATATCGAATCGATTACCGTTTTGAAAGATGCTTCGGCAGCAGCAATTTATGGTGCGAGAGGATCAAACGGAGTGGTTTTGGTTACAACTAAAAAAGGTTCAAAAGGCGAAGGAACTTTAACTTTTGATTCGTACACGGGAGTTTCGACTGTCGCTAATAAATTAGACGTTTTAAGCGCAGATCAATATAGAAAAGCAATTAAAGATCCAGCTTTTGACCACGGCGGAAATACAGATTGGCAAGATGTAATTTATAGAACTGCAATTACTACAAATAACTCACTAGCCTTTTCTAAACAAACAGAAACTGGAAATTACTATGCTTCTGTGGCACAAATGAATCAAGAAGGTGTAATTAGAACAAGTAATTTCAAACGTATGTCGGGGAGAATTAATGCAGCTGAATCGTTTTTGGATAACAAACGTTTGAAAGTAAAAATGAATCTTAC
This sequence comes from Flavobacterium sp. LHD-80, assembly GCF_030929605.1. Taxonomy (GTDB): domain Bacteria; phylum Bacteroidota; class Bacteroidia; order Flavobacteriales; family Flavobacteriaceae; genus Flavobacterium. The sequence goes on along the minus strand of NZ_JAVFVS010000009.1, from coordinate 80,982 downwards.
GGCGAGTGAAACGAAAGACGATGGCGTTCCTACAAGTGATGATGGAGGTTCGAACGGACAGCTTATCGTTCATACTTTAATGGCAAACCCTACAAGACCGGTTTTTGATTCAAAAGGAAATTACACCAACTTCAACATGAATGCGCATTACAATCCAGCTTATTTATTAAGCATTTATGATGACGTAACGCGCACGTTGAGAGTTTTAGGAAATTTAGAAGCGTCGTTAAGAATTGTTGACGGATTGGAATATAAACTGAACATTGGTTTTGATCGTTCAGCAGCTGAAAGAAATACGACTATTTTTCCAAACTTAACCGATTTGAATCCGAAAGGGAAATATGTTCAGAATAATTTAGATTCAAGAAATTCATTGATTGAGCATTACTTGACGTATAACTTGAATTTGGATAAACATAAAATTGAAGCTTTAGGCGGATTTTCATATCAAAAATTTGAAAGATCTGGAACTGCTTTCAGCGTTGACGGAATCTCAAATCAAGGAGTTGGTGTACCGCCAGCAATTAATCCTGGTTTTGCAGGAACACAATCTGGAGTTTCTGGATATGCGCAGGAAAATGAGCTTCAGTCTTATTTTGGAAGAGTAAATTATACTTTCAACAACAAATATCTTTTGACAGCTTCGATGAGAGCCGATGGTTCGACTCGTTTTGGAGAAAACAACAAATACGGTTATTTTCCGTCAGCTGCTTTAGGATGGAATATTTCTAAAGAACAATTCTTAGAAGATGTAACTGCAGTTGACAACTTAAAATTAAGAGCGAGCTGGGGACAAACAGGAAATCAAGAAGTTGAGAACAAAATTACACAGGCAAGTTATTCACTTTCTGGTGCTGATGGATACTATTTATACAATGATTTAAACTTGGTAAACGGAGTTTCAGTGAACAGAACCCCAAATCCTGATTTAAAATGGGAAGTTGTGACGCAATACAATTTAGGTTTAGATTTTAATTTGTGGAAAGATAAATTGTACGGAACTTTTGATTATTTCAACAAAACTACAACGGATGCAATTTTGAATGTTCCATCTCAAGCTTTAAGTCCAACAACTACAATTTGGACCAATATTGACGGAAAAATTATCAATAAAGGTTTTGAATTTATGTTAGGTTCAAAATTGATTGACCATAAAGATTTCTCTTGGAACATTGATATGAACGGTGCGACTTTGAATAATAAAATTGAAGATTTGCCAGTTTCAGAAATTTTAACGGGAACTATTTCAGGACCTGGACAATCTGGAGTTAATGCAAATATCTACAAAAGCGGTTATGCAGCGGGATCTTTCTATTTATTGCAACACATTGGTTTTGATGCAAATGGAGGTAATATTTTTAAAGATCAAAACGGAGATGGTAAAATTGATAATAGCGACAGAATTATTATCGAAGGCGCTTTGCCAACTTTTTACTACGGATTTAATAGTGATATGAGATACAAAAACTTTACGTTTTCATTCTCTATTATCGGGCAAACAGGTGGTTATTTGTTGAATAACACAGGATTAAATGCATTAAACATTAACAACTTGGCTTCTGACCGAAATGTAGCAACAGGTTATTATGAGTCGGGAGCAAACCCAACAAATTCACCAATTTTATCGACACTTTTCTTAGAAAAATCTGATTTTATCCGATTGAATACTGCGCGTGTAGGTTACAATTTTGATCTAAAAGGAATCAACTGGATCAACGGATTGACATTGTATGTAACAGGACAAAACTTAATTACAATTACAAATTATTCAGGTTACGATCCATTAATCAATAGTCCAAAATCAAACGGAGGAAACCAGTCAATAGGTATTGATTATGCGGCTTACCCAACTTCTAGAACGTTCAGTTTTGGAGCAACTTTAAAACTATAATTTATTATGAAGACAAATACATTTTTTAGTATAAAATTAATCGCATTGTTCTCGTTTATTTGGCTTTTTGCCAGCTGTACAGATCTTGATGAAGTTGTATTAGATGAGGTTTTGGGAGGAAATACATCAAATCCTGCGGGAGCACTTGCGGCAGCTTATGATAGGCTAGGAGACGGAACTTTTGTAGATCATGGCGGTGTTTTTTCTCTGCAGGAATACACAACAGATGAGGCTATTTTACCAACGCGTGGAAGTGACTGGGGTGATGGTGGAAAATGGAGAGATATGCATGAATTTACTTGGAAATCGGATAACGCGATTGTAGGGGACAACTGGAACAAATTGACAAATGGAATTACGCGTTCGTTAACTGCAATTCAATCAGTTGAAGAAAGCTCAATTCCGGAAAAGAAATTGTTTTTGGCAGAAGCTAAAGGACTTTTAGCGTATTATTTGTACACGACTTTAGATTTGTACGGACAAGCGCCTTTTAGAGATCCAATGAATCCAAATGCGCCTTTACAGATTTTAAAAGCCGATACTCAAATTGATAAATTAATTACAGATGTTGAAGCTTTAATTCCTGATTTGGCAAGCATGGGCGAACAACAAACACACAATGGGCGTTTTACAAAAGAAGCTGCTTATGGTTTTTTAGCAACAATGTATTTGAACCGTGCTGTTTTTAAAGACCGCTACAATGCATCTTCGAACTTTAATTTTAGCGAAGCTGCAGTTTCAGGAGGTGGAACCGATATGGATCGTGTAATTTATTATACTTCATTATTGATTAATTCTGGGAAATATTCTCTAGAAAGTGATTATTTCAAAAACTTTGCAAGAGACAATAGCAAAGGGAAAGAGCTTATTTTTGCGATTACTCAAAAGATAGATTACATCCGTAACGGTTCAAACAGTTTTGCTTATGTATGTATGGAGCGTAATCAGAGAACTTCTGCAGCAAACAGAGGAACAAATGCGGCGTGTACTACTCCTGAATTTTTCGCTACATGGGATGGAAATCATGATGACCCAAGATTCCAACAAAAATACCAATATTCAGATGGAACATGGTTTAAAAATGACGGTACAGATGTAAGTGTTCCAGCAACTGATATTGTTCCGAAAAGTGCTAATTTACCTTGGTTCCACTTTAACAGAGGAATTGAATATGGGCCTCAATACGGACCAATTTTATTATCGTCAGGTTCTTTAGAAATGATCAACGGTCGTATAAAAGTTTCGCCTTTATTCATGGAAAAAAGTACAACTACAAGAATGGATTTTACGCCGTCATTAACGTTTAAAAATCCAGCTCAGGCGGTTTTTGCTCAAAATGAAATCAATCAAGGAGCGCGTATTTTTAAATATGAATTTGATCCAGAAGGAGGAAATGGAAACAGTAATGTTGATATTCCGTTATTCCGTTTAGGAGGAATTTACACGATGAGAGCTGAGGCTTACTTCAGAAAAGGAAGCGCAGGATTAGCAATGGATGATTTAAACAAATTGCGTACAAGCAGAAAGAGAGAAGCTTTGTTTGGAGGTGTGTCAGGAAAAGCACTTACTTCACTTGATGCAACACAATTGTATAACGAAATAGGTTTCGAATTGTATTGGGAATTATACAGAAGGCCACAAATGATTCGTTTCGGGAAATTTGACTTGCCAGGAACTGCTAAAGCAGCTTCACAACCATTTAGAAGAGTATTTCCAATTCCGCAGTCAACGATCGACGTAACGAAACAATTTACACAGAATCAAGGGTATAACTAAGTTGTGTTAGTTAGTTTATTTTTTTATTTATTTTTTATTAGAAAAGCCTGTCTTGCAAAAGACAGGCTTCTATTTTTTGTTTCAAGTTTCAGGTTTCCTGTTCGTTGTAGTTTAACCGCAAAGGTCGCAAGGTTTTTTGCATAGATTGTGTTTACAAACGCAAAGAACGCAAAGCTTTGCGAACTTTGCGTTTATTGTAGACAAACTGAGATAAAAAAACCTTGCGACCTTTGCGGTTAGATTCAGCCCAATCCAAAAGTTACATTTCAACTTGAAACCTGTAACAAATCAAACATTAAAAAAACTCTGCTCGTACAAATCCCAGACACTTCCGCTGCTGACCGCTTCTTTCATTTGCGCCATGATAATATTGTCGCCGTCACAGCGCATATTGATCATTCCGTATTTAATTCTGGTGCTTCCTTCGGCAGTTGAACGAGCGAGTTCGGTGGAGAAAACTAAAGGTCTTTTTGATTTTGTATATTTTCCGGCACAGCCAATAGCATCTGCACGCGGATGTGAATAGGTTTCATTATCGCCCGATGAAATAACTGTCGCATACGGATTTACTTTTGCCATAAAATCGGTCGTAAATTCAGATGCTCCATGATGGCAGGATTTTGCAACATCAACCTCAAACGGATTTGAATTGCTGTAATGTTCCAATAAATGATCTTCGGCAGGAATATTCAAATCTCCTCCGTATAAAAAAGAACGATTTCCGTAAGTTATTTTCAAAACTATGCTATGTCCATTTATAGTATGCGCTTCGTCATCAAAATATTTATAAGCCGTTTTATTATCGATTTTAGATGTTACAGGTCCTAAAACTTCAATCTTGAAATCTCTGTTATTTATTGATTTGTTAGAAATTATGCCATTAGTGTGATCTATACGAACAAAATCACCCAGACGCCCTTGGCTGGTTGCTGTATTAACCGCATTCAGAAATTTTTCTTGTAAATCAAGCATACCGCCTTTCACTTGGAGCGCATTAAACTCGGCCAAAGTATTGAAAGAAGTTTCCAGATAATACTCACCGTTGTGTTTTGACTTCTTTCCTAATTCGGTATTGTATTCTGTTTTGGGAAAATTGATTTTCTTATTATTGAATTTTGCAATTCCGTTATGATAAATGGTGCCAATGGTATAGTGACTATCATTAATAATATCAATTAATCCCTGATAATGATCTTTATCAAAATGACTGATAAAAATATAATCAAGATGCACTTTTTGGTTTTTGTCAAAATAGTATTTGTACTGCCATTTGCTCAAATAATGACTTAAATTATCATTTGGACCGCCATCAATAATTATTTTAAGTCCGTTTTCGTCATTTCCTACTTCAAGTAAGGCACCGTCGCCCTGACCAACATCAACATAAAAACATTTTAAAGCTGCCGAAAGTCCTAAACAGGTTTTGTCAATCCAGCTTTCTTTTCCAAAAGCTAAAATTTTTTGCCAATTTCCAGTTTCTTCGGGTAAAATTTTCACAAATGATCCCATCAGGATGGTATTGTTTTTTCCCTTTGGTTTTCCATCAGTACCAATGCTTTTATAAACATCGGCATAAAGACTAATTACTACTTTATAAAGGTCTGCCATATTATTTTTGTTTAAGATTTACGGATTTTCGCTTATTTAATGATATATAAAGCTTTTTTGAATAGTTTTGTGTGTAAATATATGAAAATCAGATAGATGTAAATTTGTTTTTGAAAAAAAGTTGGTTTCGTTATTTAATTTTTGTAGTATTTTTTGGTTTCAAATTATAATTTGAAACCATTATCGCCACCAAAATTTGAGCTGTCTTTACCAATTTAGATAATTTTGAGCTCAATCAAAATAACAGTTTAAAACTGTTGATAATAAGAAACTACTCTTGTAACAGAGAGAGCAGTGAAATCCTTTTTATTTGTCTCAAAATCTATTAGTTAAGAAACCAAATTACAAACAAATTAAAGAATCAAATTATGAAAAAGTATCACTTATTATTCGTTGTTTTTTTGTTTTCGCTGACAATTTCAGCGCAAAGTCAAGGTTCATTTTTGCTTAATCTGTATGGAGGTTATACCTTTTCGGATAAAGTAGATTTTGATGCCTCATATGCTAAAGTGGAAGATGGTTTTGAGTATGGTGCAGGTTTAGAATATTTTATTATGGATAACGCTTCTATAGAATTAAAATATAACAGGCTTGATACAAATATGCCTTTATACACAAAAGCACCTATACCTGCTTACGGTATTCCTGCTGGAGGCCAGGTTAATGCTGGAGATGATAAAGGTGCGATCAATTATATATTGGCAGATTATACGTATTATTTCGGATCAAGTTCTCAAAAAGCCCTACCATTCTTAGGAGCTGGTGCTGGTATTTCAATTCTTGAATCTCCACAAAGCGGTAACGGAACTTATTTTGCATGGGAAATCAAAGGTGGTGTAAAAATAAAAACAGATTCTGCTTTCTCAATAAATCTGAATGCTTATTTGCAATCGATGTCAGCAGCTGTTGGATATGACTACTACTGGGATTACTATTGGGGACCAATCGCAGTTACTGATTATGCCTCTACTTTTCAATTTGGTTTAGGAGCTGTTTTAAGTTATGATTTTAAAAAGTAAAATCGCGGTAAAACACCTTAATTCTTAAAATTTAAATTATGAAAAAAGTAGTTTTATTAGCGCTTGTACTTTTTTCTGCACATTCATTTGCTCAATCGAGTTTAAAAGAAGATGTAGAAGTTATACAATCTATTTATGGGAAATCAAAAGCTGATTTGGTTAGACAATACATGAATTTGTCAGAACCTCAGGCAACAGAATTTCAAAAGATATATGATGAATATGAAGTTTCTCGTAAAGCATTAGGACAACAAAAAGTGCAAATAATAAATGATTACGGAAATAATTATGCAACACTTGATGATACAAAAGCGGCATCATTAACCGAAGCAAGTTTAAAAAACGTTACCGATTATGATAAACTTTTAACCAAGACTTATGGCAAAGTCAAAAAAGCAATCGGCGGACGCAACGCAGCAAAATTTGTTCAGTTAGAACAATATCTGCAAGTAACAATAAGAGGCGAAATTCAAAATTCAATTCCTTTTATTGATGAAATTGATAAAACAAAAATCAATAGTAAGATTTAATATTTAAAAAGCGATAATTCAGATAACGAATTGTCGCTTTTTTGTCTTTAATAGCTTTTCAACTAATTAATATTTAAATGAATAACATTGTTATTTTGTAAAAATAGCAAGAGATGCTATAAGACAAAAACAGTATTCGAGAAGTATTTTTGATTGGAGTTTTATGCAAGCTTTTTTCTGTATAATCTCACTATTAAATAACATTCAAAACTAATACTATCATGATACATCAAATTGACACAACAGATAATGTAGTCGCATTTAGAGCATTGGCAGAAGTAACAAAAGATGATTTTTTAAAAGTAGTTGTTCCAGCAGTTGAACACTTGGTGAATCAGACTCATGAAATTAATTTTTTGCTAGTTCTTGATACTGATCTTGAAAATTTTACAGCAGGAGCGTGGCTCGAAGACGCATTACTCGGATTAAAACATTTAGGAAAATGGAACCGCGCCGCAATAATTACAGATTCTGAAGAAATTATCAAGTTCACAAACGGTTTCAGTTTTGTAGTTCCAGGAGAATTCCACGGATTTAAAAAAGAAAATTTCAATAAAGCTTTAAATTGGGTTGAGGGGAATATTAATCTTTCTTGATTTTTGTTTCAGGTTTCAAGTTCGTTGTAAATTTAACCGCGAAGTTCGCAAGGTTTTTTGTTCAGACTGTGTTTTAAAAACGCTAAAGAACGCAAAGCCTTGCGAACTTTGCGTTTGTAAATATAAAACTTGACAAAAAACCTTGCGAACTTTGCGGTTAAAAACAGCACAGGAATTATCGCATTTCAACTTGAAACTTGAAACCTGAAACAAAAAATTAGTGATTATATTCGATTCCGCTACTTTCAGTTAATTCTTTTTTTGCTTTGTATGATTTTGAAATTTGTTTGTAGCATGCTGAGGTTAACAATGGTAATGCAAGACTTCCAACCACTGCTGCCGATTTAGTATGTCCTGTTTTTTTCAAAACGGCACCAACAAACAATGCGCCTAGTCCTGCGCAAACTAAATTTTTCACTGATAATTTTGACGCCGGATTTGGCGTTATTCCATGCAATAAAGGATCTATAAAATTCAAATTTTCCATAATTATAATAATTTATTTGTTTAAACTTGTTTGTATTTAATTGGACGATTTTTCAGTGTCCGTATCACTTTCAATTTTTTCAATTTCTGCCTTTTCTTTTTTAATTGCTTGCCGGAGCAAAGCAAAAAGACTCATGTAAATATTTGCCATAAAAACCAGCGAGAATCCTGCCAAAATGTAGCCCCGCCAGTCATTTAACAAAAGTTTATAATTACAAAGCACTAAAAATGCAATTGTGACATAGTGACTGAAACAATATTCGCAAGTAAAGAGATAAAATACTTTTCTTGACAAAATTGTCTTGTCAAATTTGGAATGTTTGATACACCATTCTCTAGGCTCTCTAAAAATTTCCTCATGCGTAACAGTCCAGCTGATACAAGAAATTGGAAGAGCTAAAACAAAAAGCCAGATAATTTGTGTGGTCAAATCCATGTGCAAGAAATTGATTATTCTCTTGGATGATTTTCAGGAAAATGCTCTGCGTCAAAATCATTTAGATCTTTTGTGTCATCATCGTCCAGATCGCCATCTTTTTCTACATCATTCTCATAATCCAAATCAGGATTATAATCTTCGTCAAAATCGTTTTTTCGATCATCGTTTGTAATGGCATCATCCTCGTTTACAATGCGTTCCTGATTCGGAATGTTTTCAGCACGTATATTCGTATTGCTTTCAAAATCGGTTACATGATGCTGTGGATCTCCAATAAATTCTTCTTGATATTGATATGGATCTTCATCTTTGGCATAATTATCATTGTCGACCAATGTATTTTGATCGATATAATCTGGATCGCTTTCGCCAAATTCGAGATTAGTATGCGGTTTTAAATCTTGTTTGTATTGATCTTCAATTGAAGTCCCATCAACAAGAATATTTTGATCGATATAATCAGGATCGTTCTGATAATTATCTAGGTTGTGTTCATTTTTCATAACGTTTATGTTTAGTTATTAAAAGTTGTGATTTACAAATTTACCAAGCAAATCACAGGAAGACCTTACACAAATTGTTGTTATAGCTGCATAATTAACAGTTGCTTACATTGGAATAATTGTTAAAAGCGAAAAGAAGTTCGCAAGCAAAAATCACTATTTATAGTGATGTGTAAAATGTATTCGAATTATAGTTTTGCCACTTATGAAAAGAGGTAAAACATATAGCAGTAGAATGAAAAATAACAAAACTGTTTTCAAAAAAACGACCCAATTTGTATACATAATTTTCTTTTTAGGAATTATAACTTCTTACAGTCAAAATGGCTGTCCGCAAATACCACAGTCGGCTTTAAATGGTTTTAACGGTTTTTCTTCAGAAGGAAAAGCCGGCGCAGATGATTTTGGAAAAAGTGTAAAAAGTGCCGGAGATATCAATAATGACGGAATTGATGATTTAATGATTGGCGCTCCAAATGCTGATTTTGGTGGTGTGGCAAATGTGGGTGAAATCTACATTATTTTCGGAAAATCAGGACTTTCGATTAGCAATTTTGATGTTACAACGCTTAACGGAACTAATGGTTTTGTAATTAGAGGTGTTGCTGCTAATGAAAAATTGGGAGGTGTAATTAGCGATGCGGGGGATTTAAATAACGACGGAATTGACGATATCGTTATTGGGAGTGATCTTGGAACACAAGCCACTGCATATGTGGTTTACGGATCTTCTTCGCCATTTCTGGCGCTTTATAACAGAACCGATTTAAATACTTCAAATAGTGCCGCTTTTCTAGTTGATTCTGCTCTGTATACAGATGTTGTTGATGTCAGTAAAGCTGGAGATTTAAATCATGACGGAATAAGCGATGTCCTTTTAACTATTGATGGTGGTTTCTACGCTCATTATGTTGTCATTTTTGGAAAAGCCGGATTGACAAATCTTAATACAAGTACGCTAAATGGTTCTAACGGATTTATCATTGGAGGTTATCATATTACTTTTTTAGGAACATCTGCAATTGGTAGAAACGCTGGAGATATCAATAATGACGGAATTGACGATTTGCTTTTTGGAATTCCGAGTTTTAGTGACGGAGGATTTACAAGCAATGGAAGGGCAGTTGTATGGTTCGGAAAAAATACAGCCTACGCATCTTTATATAGTTTAGATACGATGGGACCCACAGAAGGTTTTGCCGTTACAGGAACCGGAGATTATAATTATTTAGGTGCTTCTGCTGCAGGAGTGCGTGATTTTAATAATGATGGAATCGATGATGTTCTGATTTCAGGACAGGGAAGAACCGTAAATGGTGCAACACAAGCAGGAGAAGCCTTTGTGCTTTTTGGCAGAAATACGCCTTTTCCAGCTCTGTTTTCTAATAGCACTTTAAATGCTACTAATTCGGTGATTTTTCAAGGAAAAAACACTTATGAGAATTTTGGATACAAGGTAAATTCGGTTAGAGATGTAAATAACGATGGAAAAAATGATATTATAATTTCGGCCAAAAAAGGTGGTCGGGCAAATAATGGTGCCGCATATGTTGTTTTTAGGGGAACAACAGCGGCAGGCATTATTGGCGCAAATCAAATTACAGGTACAAAAGGTTATCAGGTTTTTAATGATGAAAGTTATTATTCGTTCTATAATTTCGGAACCGACGTAACCGGTCTAGGTGATTTTAATGCGGATGGAACCAACGATTTTGCCGTAGGATCAATTGGCTCAAATTCGATTTACAATATCAAAGGGAAAGCATATGTTTTTTACGGAGAAAAATCAGATCGAACAGATGCTGTTAAGCCCATAATAAACTGCCCGTCAGGAATAGAATTGTACGCGAATTCTACTTTACCAAATTACGTTCATTCTTTGGTAACAATTTCAGATAATTGTACAGATGTCAACGATTTGCTTTTTACTCAAAATCCTCCCGAAGGAACTCTATTTACAGCCGATACAAATGTTACGATAACTATTAAAGATGAATCTGGAAATACAAATTCATGTTCCTTTTTAGTAAAATTGAAAACGAATACTCCCGTTTTAGATTGTAGAACACCATATTTAAGAACAACCGATTTAAACGGAACAATTGGTTTTGCAGTTTACGGAGAAAAAGCGGCAGGTGGAGCAGGTGCAAGCGTTAACACAGCAGGCGATGTAAATGGTGACGGAATAACCGATTTTATTATTGGTGCACCGGGAACTTATGATAGTACCAGCGGTAAATATGAAAATATTTATAGAACTATAAATGGTGCAGGATATGTTGTGTATGGAACTTCTGCAGGTTTTCCTCCAAATGTTGACTTGGCTTTGCTAAATGGTACAAATGGTTTTATCATCAGAAACGATTTGCCTCAGACTAATTTTCCTGTAACGGGTTACGATGTGAGCGCTGCAGGAGATATTAACGGCGACGGAATTGGAGATTTTATGATCAGCGATCCGTACCGACATACAACTTACGGAAATGAAGTTGGCCATGTTTATGTGGTTTTTGGGAAATCAGGTGGTTTTCCAGCCGAATTCTTTTTGTCTTCTCTAAACGGTACAAACGGATTTGCTTTAATTGGAACTACAGGTTATTCGGCAGTTGGAATTAATGTTGCCAAACTAGGCGACATCAATGGCGACGGAATTGATGATTTGGGAACAGTTGATAATGGAAACGGCTGGCTGGCAGGAAATGTTTTTGTGATTTATGGATCACATTCGGCTTTTCCGGCAGTAGTAAGAACCAATCAGATAAATGGTACCAATGGTTTTATTATAAAAGGAGATGCAACCGCAGGAACAACTGGAAGGCAAATTGCTGGTTTAGGCGATGTGAATGGTGATGGAATTCCAGATATTGGAGTAGGAAGCGGTGATGATTCTTCATTAATTAGAAAATTTGTTGTTTTTGGGCGTTCTTCCAATTTTCCGGCTTCTCTCAGTACTTTAGATTTAAATGGTACAAACGGATTCGCAATTGAAAATTCTGCTGATCCTTTGTATGAAAGTATTGGAATCGATACCGCCGGAGATGTAAATGGCGATGGATTAAATGATATTGCAATTACAGGAAGCTATATTTTATTCGGAAAAAATTCTTTTTCTGCCTTAGTCGATTTAAAAAACTTAAACGGAACAAACGGAACTAAATTCCTAAATAACGGTTTTTCAGAAGTTTTTGGCGGAGACGGGGATTTTAACAAAGATGGTTTTGATGATTTTTTATACCGATTCGGAAACGGTTTTGCAATTTATTACGGAAAAAGTACATGGACAGCAACAGTTGATATTAATACGCTGACAGAAAAAGACTGTATGAGAATGTATTCGTTTTATCCCGATGCTTTGAATTTTGCGGGAGACATCAATCATGACGGAATTGACGATGTGATTGCGGGAAGAGGAGTACATTATTATGACATTGCTCCAAATTATTCGCCGGGTAATGCTTATGTTATATTCGGAAAAAAAATAGAAGACACAGAAAAACCAGTAATTACAAATTGTCCTTCTAATCAAAATTTAAACATTGGAGATGCAATTCCAGATTACAAAACGGTTATAACGGTTACGGATAATTGCGATACAAATCCGTTGATTGAGCAAACACCGCTTCCCGGAACGATTTATGCCGGAGGAACGCAAATCATAACGTTGAAAGCAACTGATGCCAAAACGAATTTTCAGACTTGCAGTTTTACAGTTTCTGTAGGTACTGATACACAAGCACCTCAAATAACTTGCCCAGCAGATCAGCAGTTGGCTTGTGGATCTTTGGTGCCAAATTATTTAAGCCAATTAATAGTTTCAGATGATACTGATTTAAGTATAGATGTTACTCAATTTCCTGGCGCCGGCTCTACTTTTTTTGACGGAATGCAGATTGATTTTACCGCAAAAGATGATGCTGGAAATGAAAGCAATTGCAGTATTATTCTTCATGCTTCGGGCGCTGATACTGAACCGCCAACATTTACTTGTCCAACAAACGTAACTTTGAATTGTGGCGATGTAATTCCCAATTACGCGATTGATCCTATAATGAATCTTGCCGATAATTGCAGCGACATTGTACATTACGAAATGACACCCGCAGACGGAACTCCATTTTATGACGGAATTCCAATTCATATAAAATACACTGACGAATCTGGAAATGAATCCTTTTGTGATTTCATTGTTCATAACGCAACTCCCGATATTACCAAACCAGTAATTAGTTGTACAGGCAATAAAATTTTGGCCTGCGGAAGTCTTTTGCCAGATTATAGAAGTTTTGTAACCGCAACAGATAATTGCGCAGGAACAGTTACTTTCATTCAAAATCCAGCTGTCGGAACTCCTTTTACAGCAGGAATGACGGTTACAATTAGAGCAACAGACGTTTCAGGAAATTATGCCGATTGCAGTTTTATAATTAACGCTTCTGCAGATATTGTTAAGCCGGTTATTACTTGTATTGGAAATCAAACTTTGTCTTGTAATAGTACAATTCCAGATTATAGAAACTTAATTTCAGTAACCGATAATTGTGATGCATCGCCCGTAATTACTCAAAATCCGCCATCAGGAACTGCTTTCGTTGACGGAATGACAATCAAAATTACAGCAACAGATATTTCAGGAAATTATGAAGATTGCAATTTTATAATTAACGCTTCCGCGGATGTTACAAAACCGATTATAACGTGCATCGCAAATCAGACATTATCTTGCAACAGCACAATTCCAGATTACAGAAATCTAATTTCCGTAACTGATAATTGCGACGTATCGCCTGTAATTACTCAAAATCCAACAGCAGGAACTCCTTTTGTTGATGGAATGACAGTAACAATTACGGCAACTGATATTTCAGGAAATTATGCAGATTGCAGTTTTATAATCAACGCTTCCACAGATGTAACAAAGCCAGTTATAACGTGTATTGGAAATCAGACATTATCTTGCAACAGCACAATTCCAGATTATAGAAATCTAATTTCCGTAACTGATAATTGCGACGCATCGCCTGTAATTACTCAAAATCCAACAGCAGGAACTCCTTTTGTTGACGGAATGACAATCAAAATTACAGCAACAGATATTTCAGGAAATTATGCCGATTGTAGTTTTATAATTAACGCTTCCGCAGATGTTGTAAAGCCAGTTATAACATGTATTGGAAATCAAACTTTATCGTGCAACGCTACAATTCCAGATTATAGAAATTTAAGTTCAGTAACAGACAATTGTGATGTGTCGCCCGTAATTACTCAAAATCCGCCATCAGGAACTGCTTTCGTTGACGGAATGACAGTAACAATTACGGCAACTGATATTTCAGGAAATTATGAAGATTGCAGTTTTATAATTAACGCTTCCGCAGATGTTGTAAAGCCAGTTATAACTTGTATTGGAAATCAGACATTATTTTGTAACAGCACAATTCCAGATTACAGAAATTTAATTTCAGTAACTGATAACTGCGACGCATCGCCTGTAATTACTCAGAATCCAACAGCGGGAATTCCGTTTGTTGATGGAATGACCGTAACAATTACCGCAACAGATATTTCAGGAAATTATGCTGATTGCAGTTTTATAATTAACGCTTCCGCAGATTTGACAAAACCTGTAATTGCTTGTATTGGAGATCAGTTATTATCATGTGGTAGTGTAATTCCAGATTATACGCCTTTAGTTACAGCAAATGATAATTGCGATACCAAACCCGTACTTACACAAAGTCCAGCTGCGGGAAGTGTTTTTACATCCGGAATGACAGTTAAAATCACTGCAACCGATATTTCAGGAAATTATTCCGATTGCAGTTTTGTAGTTAATGCTTCCGCAGATGTTACGGCACCGATTATAACGTGCATTGGAAATCAGAATTTAAATTTTGGAGCACTTCTGCCAGATTATCGTTCGATGATAACGGTAACGGATAATTGCGACTCAAATTTGACAGTCACACAAACGCCATTTCCCGGAAGTCCTGCAACAAACGGAATGACCGTAACGATGTCAACAAAAGACAATAGCGGAAACACAAAAGAGTGTTCTTTTAGTATCAACGTCACATCAGATAATCAAGCGCCAGATTTTACTTGTTTGGCAGATCAATTGGTAGCTTGTAACACTAAAACGATTCCCGATTTCACTAAAATGATTACAGTTAAAGATAACTATGATCTAACTCCGGAAGTCACGCAGTTGCCAGTGGCTGGAAGTCTTTTTACAGAAGGAATGACTGTGGAAATCAAAGCTGTCGATAAAAGCAATAATCTTAAAAAATGCTCTTTTAAAGTGCAGTCAAATCCTGTTGTTGTCGATGCCGGAGAAGAGCAGCAAATAACCGAAGGAGAAATGGTACAACTTGATGCAATTGCTTTAGAAACGGGAACGTATTCTTGGTCGCCTGCAAAGGGATTAAGTAATAGCAAAATCGCAAATCCGTCATTTTTTGCTACAGAAACGACAACTTACACTGTCACATTTAAAAATGCTCAAGGTTGTGAAGCTACAGATGAAGTAACAATAGAAGTAAAACCGCTCGAAAAAGACGAAACTAAATACGGCTTTTCGCCAAATAACGATGGGATAAATGATTTTTGGGAAATTGATGACATTACGCAATATCCGCAGAATCAGGTTTTGATTTACAGTCGTTGGGGCGATTTGGTTTTTCAAATCGAAAATTACAATAACACCACAAACGTCTTCAGCGGAATTGCTAACCGAAGCCGAAAATTAGGAGCCAATGAACTTCCAGAAGGAACGTACTTTTTTGAAATCCGCGTTAATCAGCCTCATCACTTTAAAAAACTCAAGGGTTACCTTGTTTTAAAACGTTAATTCATGAAAAATAAATTGAATGCATTAGTTGCATTAGTAATCATAATTATATTTATAGATGGCGCTTACGGTCAACAGACTCCCGTGTTTTCAAGTTATAATTACAATGCGGTTTTAATAAATCCGGCACATGCAGGTTATTATCCAGATACTGATATTGTGATGACAACGAATGGTTATTTTAATTCAGTTGACGGAAGTCCGAAGAATTTCGATATTTCGGTCAATACATTGTCGTGGACGGAAAAAGTAGGTTTGGCGGCAGGAATATCTCACGATCAGATTGGGGTGACAAATACGACTTCTTTTTTTACTTCGTATTCCTATAAAATTAAATTTGATTCTGATTATAAATATGGAAAATGGTGGGCGTACGACCCAAATGTGATTTCCTTCGGAATTTCTGCAGGAGCAATGATCTACAATGAAAATCTGACGCAATTGGGTTTAGAAAATGATCCCGAATTTCAGGAAAACGTTCATAGTTTTACGCCTACTGTCGGACTTGGTTTTTTGTATAATAAAGATGCTATTTACTTCGGAGTTTCGGTACCAAATGTGTTAAGCAGCACTTTCAATTCAAAAAATAATACCAATTTGCAGAATGTGTATTACAGTTATTTTGGTTATCGATTTTTCACCAACCGATTTGAAGAAGTACTTATAAACCCAAGTGTATTGCTTAAATATGTTGAAGGCGCACCTTTTCAAGCCGATTTTAATATCTTGATCAATTATAAAAATAAACTGGAATTTGGAGGCGGTTACCGTTCTTCAAATACTGTAAATTTTCTAGCAGGTTTTCATTTAAGTGAAAAATTCAGAGTGATTTGCACGTATAATAAATCATTTGAAAATGTGGTAATTCCAGATACATTCGGTCTTGTTTTGAATTATAGATTTGGGAATGGATTTGAATAGAATTAAATCGTTGTGCTCGTAAAGAATCATCTTAAGGGCAATATTGTCATTTCGACTGAAATGAGAAATCACACTAGTATTTCCGTAAAGAATGTCGACAATCTTTGGCGAGTTTCGTGTGTGATTTCTCCTTCGTCGAAAGGACAAAACTTTGTGGTTAATAAAAAAATAACAATTTAAAAATTAATCCACCAAACCATTTTCAACCGCATATTTTACAAGTCCGGCTGTATTTTTTGCATTTAGTTTTGAAAGTAAATTTCGACGATGCGTATTTACGGTATTCAAGCTAATAAAAGTTTTCTCAGCAATTTCGGCAGTATTGTATTCGTGTGCAATCAATACTAAAATCTCTTTTTCACGTGAACTCAGTTCAGTTAAAATAGAAACTTGTTTTTCAATTTTTAAATGATTCGCCAAATGTTTTTCCTCTGTTTCTTCCGAAAAATAATTTTCACCCGAAGCAATTGTATGAATCGCTTTCAATAATTCTGATTTTTCAGCATTTTTCAGCAAATAACCGTTCACGCCAATTCGGATTAATCTTGAAATAATCTTGACATTGCTGTGCGTGCTGACTACTAAAATTTTTACTTCAGGAAAATCTTTTTTCAGAATTTTGCTGAGTTCAATTCCGTCCATTTCTGGCATACTGATATCAAGAATTACTAAATCAGGATTTTTGGCTTTTATAATTTCCAAAGCTTCAATTCCGTTTACAGCCTTTCCAATAATGTTGATTTCGGTTTCTTGTTCCAATAAAGAAACAATTCCTTGTAGAAACATCGTATGATCATCGGCAATCAGCAGGTTTATTTTTTTCATTTTGGTAGCATTATTATGGGGTTAAAATCGGCTGTTCAATTGGTCCAGCTGATTTTTTATTTGAATTCCCTGAACAACAGATTTCTTCTTAATTGATTCCTCTAAAACCGGAATTTCAATATTTGCAATTGTTCCTCTTTTTGGTTTTGAATCTAAAGCAAAAGTGCCGTTCAGTTTCTCAATTCGGGCTTCTAAATTAATAATTCCGATGCCAGGAGCATAATTTTCAACATTAAAACCAACGCCGTTATCTTCAAATAAAATGTTTAAATAATTTTCGATGAGGTTCAATTGTACTTCTATTTTTGTCGCTCTTGCATGTTTTATAGTATTAGTCAAAAGTTCCTGAACAATTTTAAAAGTTTCAATTTGGACCGTTTCATCCATTTCATTTATTGCAGATTTAGGATATGTTGTAAATGCTATTTCAATTTTGCTGGCTTCACTGATATTTTTCAAATACGATTCTAAAACCTCACAGAATTTATGATTGCTGAATTTCTTCGGAATCAGATTATGCGCTAAATTCCGAACTTGCTGATACGTTTCATCAAGTTGTGCGCTGAGGTTTTCAACCGTATTTAAGTTTGATTTATTTAAATTATTCAGTTGCAGTTTTATCGCTGCAAGATTACCGCCAATGCTGTCATGAAGTTCCTGCGAGATGCGTTCGCGCTCTTTATCCTGACCGCTTATTGAGGCTTTTATTAATTTTAATTCCTGATCTTTTAGAATACCGCTGATTCTTTGTGTACTGATTTCAATTTGCTTTGCATTCAGTAAACGCTGATTTTTTAAACGGCTTCTGTACTGAAATAAAACCCAAGCAATTGGAACAAGAATAATCAAAAAGGCTAAAATTGTAAAAGCTCTGTTTTTCTTTTGTTGCGAAATTTCGAGCGTTTTTACTTGTTTGTCTTTTTTGAGAAGCGAAATTTCATTGCGTTTTTTGTCTTCTGAATTCTGAAAACCCAAAATCGTATTCTCGTTTATTTTCTTCGTAATCTCCTCGCGAAGACTCATATTTTTTATCGCTTCGGCCTGATTGGCAAGACTTAGTTTTTTAGTTTCATTTTCAAACTCCAAAAGCTTTATGGCTTTTTCTTTTTCAGATGTATTGTATTTGATTTCGAGCTCGTTAATCTCTTTTATTTTCTGAAGTTTATTAATAGAATCCTTAATCTGATTTGATTTTCCTAAATATGTATAAGCATTTTTATAATCCTCTTGAGCAACTGCAATTTTTCGAAGTTCATCATAAAAATGAATTTGATCCTGCAGAAAACCAAATTGAGTTGCTTTTTGGATTCCTTCAGAAAAGATAAGTTTGGCTTCGTTATATTTTTTTTGATCAATATAAATGTCAGCAATATTACCTCGGGCAATTACTGCAATTTGATTTAGTTCACTTTTATCAGCGATCACAATTGCTTCTTGGTACATTTTTAACGCTTCGTCCGGTTTGTTTTGCAGTTGATAATTAGCACCTAAACCAAGCAAAATAATTGCTCGACCTTGATTATTATTGGTTTTTTCGCAGAGTGTTTTTCCTTTTTTGTAATACGAATTCGCATTGTCATATTCTTTCAACTCCGAATAAATATCACCAATATTGATATAGCTTCCTAGAATAATTTCTTCATCTTCTTTATATTCCAGACATTTTTTAAAGAGTTCAAGTGCTTTTTTATAATCGCCTAGATCGCTGTATGTTTTTGCTAAACCGTGCGTGTGCGTGTAATACAGATTTTTTTCGTTGTATTTTTGAGAAACTTCAATTCCTTTAATATGCCATTTTTTGCTTTCTTCTAATAAACCACGTTTTTTGTAATTGATTGCCATTAAATTATAACTCAGTCCAAAAAGCCTGTTTTTTAGCGAATCATTTACAGTAGTATTAAATTTTAAAGCCTGTCTGGTGTAATAAAGCGAAGAATCGACAAGTGCTCTTTTATTGAAATAATAAGCCAAAAGTAAATCGGCGCAGGCTGTCGAGCGGTTATTCGCAGGATTTTTTAATAGTGAATGCGCTTTGCGGTACGCTTTTTTTTCGTCGCCTTTATTGTATAAAGCATACAAATCTTTAATCGCTTTTTCTTCTGGGCTAACGACAGTATTTTTATGTACGAGTTTCTTCTTTCCATTTTCAAGCTGAGCCAGCGCAGAAAAGGAAATAAACAAGAACATCAAGATGTAAAGTCTTTTAAAATAAACTGCCATAATTTTAATTTGTGCTCTGATAAAAGAGCAAGGTTAAAGTCTTGTAAATTTGGGATTTAAAAGAAATTGTAAAATTTGCAATTAGCGGTTAAAAGTACTACAAAATGATGAAAATGTCTTGGTTTTAATTCAATTTTTTGGGTTAAATTGTGATATAATTACAACAGCTTACAATCTAAAATTGTTTTTGCTGTAATTCTAATTCGGCAATAATCAATCCTTTCATTGTCGTGTGCACATAATCTTTTGCTTCAGCGTAAGAAAGGTTATATTTTCTTGCAATGTCTTGCAAATGAATCGGGAACGAATTTAAAATATTATCGTAGTAAAGATCTAATTGATTTTTATCAGGCATTTCAAATTTAAGTTTAATTTGAAATCTTCGCAGTAAAGCTGTATCTATACTATTGAAAAAATTAGTTGCACAAATCAACAGCGAATTCGTTGGATAATAATCGATTAATTGAATAATGGTATTGACAAGACGTTTCATTTCGGCAACATCTTTATCGTCATTTTCACGGCTTTTGGCAATTTGGTCAAATTCATCTAAAAACAAAACGGCATTTTCTCTCGCTGCTTTGTCAAAAAGGGCTTTCACGTTTTTAGAAGTTTCTCCAATTTTGGCATTGATAATCGTGCTGAGGTTTACAATGATAATTTCTTTGTTCAAAGCAGTTGCGATCGCTTTTGCGGTAGTCGTTTTGCCACAGCCAGAATGACCGTGAAGCAAAATTTTATTGTCAACCGGAAGATTGTATTTTTTTAATTCCTCAATATATTTATGCTCTTTGATCGTCTGCTCTAAAACAGCTTTGTTTTCTTCGCTGAAAAAAAGATTTTCAATCGCAATTTTTTCGGTGTCGTGTATGATAAGCTCGTGTAGATTCATCTGAAAATTATTTGCTGCAAAATTAAAGTTTATTCTGCAATATTTTCGTTCCAAATTTCTTTCCCTAAAAATCGATTTCCAAAGATCGAAGTTCCTATTCTAACTAAGTTTGAACCTTCGGCTATAGCCAATTCTAAGTCCTGCGACATTCCCATAGAAAGTTTCAAATCATTGATTCCTTCTATTTTTGCACCATAAATTTCATCTCGAATTTCTCGCAATAATCGGAGGGAAGGTCTCATTTTTTCTTTTTCAACATCTAACAAACCAATCGTCATTAAACCTTTAATATTCAATGAATCATAGTGTTTTATTTTATTTATAAAAGAAATCACTTCAGAGGGAGGAAGACCAAATTTGCTTTCTTCAAAAGAAGTATTAACCTGGATATAAATATCAAGTTTTCGGCCTTCCTTTTTCAATTGTTTGTCTAATTCTTCAGCAAGAGTAAGACGATCAATTGATTGAATGCAAGTAGCATATTTTAAAACATCTTTGATTTTATTAGTTTGTAAATGACCAATAAAATGGCGCTCTATGTTGAGATTTTTTAAATCATAATCTTTATCGCGAAGTTCCTGCATTTTGTTTTCACCAATCAGATTTTCGCCAGTCTCAATTGCAATCTTGATTTTTTCTGCTGAGACGGTTTTGGTTGCTAATAAAAGTTTCACATCTGCCGAGTTTCTGCCAGAAAGTTTGCAGGCATTTTCGATACGATCGTGAACCTGTTTCAAATTAAAAATAATATCCTCTTTCATAAGTACAAAATTACAATTAACTGGTTCAGGGAAAAGATCCAGTTTTTGTTATTATGAATAGTCCAGTTATTAACTGCAAGTAGCAGCTGGACCAGTAATCACATATAAATCAAAAAACTGGATGAGCTGCAAAACTGAAAGCCACAATAAATTTGCAGTATTAAAAAGTAATAAAAAAAAGTTTAAAACATACAATTATGAAAGTAGCAGTGTGGGATACTTATGTAACCCGAAAAGACGGTAAAATTATGCATTTTGATATTTTGGTTGATGAAAATACGGATGATGCTGAACAGGTTTTTGAATTTGGAAGAACCTATCTTAAATCAGTTGCACAGGAAGGACAGCCTTTAACATCAAAAGAATGTAATTTTTGCCATATTGATAAAGCTCCAATTGAAATTGAAAATCAGATTAGAGAAAACGGTTTTTCTATTATTGAAATGGAAAACTGCAATTAACTAATTTTAAAGGTATAAAGGCTGTAAATGTGGGGATTTCAGTCTTTATACTATTAATTATAAAAGTTTAGAAAGCGCAATAATGCCTTCTTCCATTTGCTTTTCTGTAAGCGAAGCATAACCAAGTCGTAAACCAGAAACAGGAGTTTTGAAACTGAATTTTTCTGGACTCATTATCTTGATTCCTTTCTGCAGTAAATTTTCGCAAACTTCCTGCAAGTCAATTTCTGACTTTGGAACAATCCAATAAGCTAGTCCGCCTTCAGGTTTTGTATAGGTAATTTTATCTTCGAGATACTGCTTACAAAGCTTTTCAAAAAAATCTCTTTTAGATTTATAAATGAGATTCGCTTTTTTAAGATGTCGTTTGATTTGACCTTCATTAATGAGATTTAAAACAGCTTCTTCCATGATGTTATCGCCTTGAACATCAATTATTTTTCGGTGTTTGGCTACTTTTTCGATATTTGTGATAGAAGTGGCGAGATAACCAATACGCAATGCCGGCGCGACAATTTTGCTCAGCGTACCAATATAAACGAAATTTTGAACGTTGCCGTAGCTTGAAATGGGCAGAATAGGGCGTTGTCCAAAATGAAATTCATTATCATAATCATCTTCAATAATAGTAAAACCATATTGATTCGATAATTCAACAAGCTTTAACCGTTTCTTCAAACTCATCGTAACTGTAGTAGGAAACTGGTGGTGAGGCGTAACGTAAATTGCTTTTATTGACTTGTATTTTTTGAGATAGTTTTCTACTTCATCAATGGCCAGGCCGTCGTTTTCCACATTTACTGGGAGCAAAGTAGCACCTGCATTTTCAAAAGTTTCCCAAGCGGGTTTATAGCCAGGATTTTCGACCATAACAAAATCTCCTTTTGAAAAAAGACAATGCGAAGTGAGATACATTGCCATTTGGCTTCCTCGTGTTATGCAAATTTGATCTGATGAAATATTAAGTCCTCTTTTAAAATTCAGCATTTGAACAATTGCTTTTCTAAATTCGATATCACCGAGTTCATTGCTGTAACCCATTATTTGCCAGCGTGATTTTCTATTGAATATTTCTCTATAGGCGCGTGCTAAATCGTTCATGGGAGCCAGACGGCTATCCGGAAGTCCGTCATCAAAAGCGAGATGAGGCTTGAGTTCCTCTTTGTTTATATTCGCTTTTTTTTCTGGTTTTGCAGAAGATATATTAGTTTGTACTTCGGCAATAAAAGTACCTTTTCTGTCTATTGATACGAGCCAGCCTTCGGCAATTAAAACATCTAAAGCTTCAACAACCGTATTTCGATTTACATTCAATAATTCCGCAAGTTTCCGACTTCCGGGTAAAGCGTTGCCAGCGCTTAAATTTCCAGATTGTATGGCGCTTATAATCGCATCAGCAATTTGCAGATAAAGTGCTTTATCTGATTTTTTGTCTAATTGAATTTCGAATTGCCAAGGACGTAACATCTGGACCAGCGGTTTTAATTAAAAAAGGATTAAAAAAGCAGTCCAAATTTACTTCTTTTTCAGTTTTAATTTGAAAAAATCAATTGTTCTTGTCCAAGATAAAGTTGCAGCCGCTTCGTCGTATCTAGGAGTTGTATTGTTATGAAAACCATGATTTACTCCGGGATAAAAATAGGCAGTATTTTCAACTTTATTTTTTGTAAGTACTTCTTCAAAAGCTGGCCAGCCCTCATTTACTCGTGTATCAAGACCCGCGTAATGCAGCAGTAAAGGAGTTGTGATTTTTTCGGCTTCTTCTTTGGTTGGCTGTCCGCCATAATAAGGAACCGCAGCCGACAAACTTGGTATTTTTACGGCCATCATATTTGCAATCCAGCCACCAAAACAAAACCCAACAACGCCTACATAGCCGTTGCAGTCTTTATGTGATTTTAAATATTCATAAGCAGCGATAAAATCTTCGAGCATTTCTTCACGGGTACGTTTTTTTTGAAGCTCTCTTCCTGCGTCATCATTGCCTGGATAACCGCCAAGAGGAGATAGTGCATCTGGTGCAAGCGTAATGAAACCTTCAACAGCAGCTCTTCGTCCAACATCTTCAATATAAGGATTTAGGCCTCGGTTTTCATGGACAACAATTATTCCCGGCAGTTTCTTTTTACTATCTGATGGCTGTGATAACAGACCTTTAATGCTTCCGCCACCTTTTGGAGAATCATAATTGATGTAGCCTGTTTTTAATCTTGGATCTGTCGGTTGAACCAAAATACTGTCAACATAATTTGGCGTCATAAAACTTAAAAGCGATGGAAGTGTCAAGGTTCCAACGGCAAAAATGGATAATTTTTCAATAAATATTCGGCGGTCAATTTTATTGTGTGCATAATCATCATACAAATCAAATACTTCCTGACTTATATCTTCTTTGGTAATTTTGTCCATAGCTTTTAAATTTTAGATCTAATTTAGAAAATAAAACGATTAGTTGTAAAATCATTTGAATTTATCTGTGTTCTTAAAATACATTGCACATTTTCAGCGTTATAATATGTAATTCTGTAAGTTCTAAAAGAAATTATGTAATTCAACCCAATTCTAATTTCTGAACTTTGATTACAATAACCCAAACTATTTTTTAAATTTTAAATAATCAAATAAGATGAAAAATACAACCTGCTTTCTCGCATTTTCTGCTTTACTTTTAATGTCTTTTAGTTGTTCCAATGACAAAGATTCGCCAGCGGATCCTGGAACAGTAACTGATCCAGTAGAAACAAATGCTCCAAATAGTGCATACAAGCCTGCATTTGAAGGCCAAACCCGTATTAACGGCGTTAAAACAAATACTAGTTTTGAAGGTGTTGTGATTACAAGTGCTTTGGCAAGCCCGTGGGGTGTGAAAACACTTCCTGACGGCCGACTTTTAGTTACTGAAAAAGCAGGACAAATGCGAATTGTGACTACCGCTGGAGTTGTTAGTAGTCCAATTACCGGAATTCCTGCTGTGAATGCTTCAGGGCAAGGCGGTTTGCTAGGATTATGTCTTGATCCTGAATATGCAACAAATAAAATGATTTATTGGGTTTTTGCAGAAGCCACAACAGGCGGAAATAATACGGCTGTAGCCAAAGGAAAACTTTCTGCAGACGAAAAAAACATTGAAGGAGCAACAGTAATTTATCGTGCAAAACCTGCAAATCCAAGCAACCTTCATTATGGAGGCCGAATTCTTTTTGATAAAACAGGAAATCTTGTTGTAAGTACTGGTGAACGTTCGGTTTTAGAAACTAGACCTTTGGCACAATCTGTTTCTTCTGGTCTTGGAAAAGTAGTACGATTGACAAAAGAAGGTCAGCCTGCATCTGGGAATCCTGTTTTTACAGGAAGTGGAGCATTGGCAGAATTATATTCTATTGGTCATAGAAATCCTCAAGGATTGGCACTTCATCCAGTTACAGGAGAAATTTGGGAAAGTGAACATGGTCCTCGAGGAGGTGATGAAATCAACAGATTAAAAGCTGGCGCAAATTTTGGCTGGCCAACAATTACATACGGAATTGAGTACAGCGGCGAAAAGGTAGGCGCAGGAATTCAACAACAAAGTGGACTAGAGCAACCAGTTTATTATTGGGATCCAGTGGTTTCGCCAAGTGGAATGACATTTTATACAGGCAATCGTGTTCCAGAATGGGAAAACAATTTATTCATTGGAGCTTTAAGCGGCATGCATATTGTTAGATTAGCCATTGAAAATAATAAAGTTGTTGGAGAAGAAAGGCTTTTAGCTTCTGAAGGTCAACGTTTCAGGGATATTACACAAGGAAGTGATGGCGCACTTTATGCCGTTACCGATCAAGGCCGACTCTATAAAATTGACAAGAAATAAGAACTTCAAAAAGCCGTTGAGAATCAAAACTCAACGGCTTTTTTTTTTGCAATTTAAATAGCAAAGAAAATATTTCTGTTTCCTAAAATAAAGTAGTTTTAGCAGAAATTTGGCTGAAAAAGCAAGCTTTAAATAATTAATTTCTAGCCAAACACCTGTAATTACTGAGGATATTGTTTAATATTAACTCTAAAAAAATGATTTGTTCAAAAAAATATTTACAAAATCGTTTTAGTAATTGTTTTTAATATATATTTGTGACATAATTAATAACAGCTTAATAAAAAATTAACCCGCTAAATGAAAAAAATTACTATTAAAGATATTGCTACAGAAGCCGAGGTTTCGATATCGACAGTATCTTTTGTGATTAATGGAAAAGGCGAGAAAATGGGAATTAGTGCGGCGGTTATTAAAAAAGTTCAGGACGTTGCTGAAAGTTTGAATTATAGGCCAAGTATGATCGCCACCAGTTTAAGAACCGGGAAAACAAGATCAATTGGACTTATAGTAGAAGATATTTCGAATCAGTTTTTTTCTGATTTAGCGCGTGTGATTGAAGATGAAGCTAAAAATATTGATTACAGGGTTTTCTATTGCAGTACGGGTGATGATGATGATCGATCAGAAGAATTGATTCATAGTTTATTGCAAGCCAATGTTGACGGTTTTATAATTACACCAACTCAAAATTTAGAAGAGAAAATTGATCTTCTTTTAAAACTGAAAAAACCGGTTGTATTAATTGATAGGTATTTTCCTGGACAGCGCGTGAGTCATGTGGTAATGGATAATTACGAAGCATCAAATTCGGCAACAAAATTCTTGATTAACAAAGGCTGTAAAAACATTGCTGTTGTCAATAATACGTCTGAAATGGTTCAGATGAAATTAAGGGAAGATGGTTACAGAGATGCTTTGAAAGAAAACGGAATTTACAATGAAGATCTTGTTCTTCATATTGATTACCACAGCAATGAAGAAACTAGAATAACTGCGATTGTGAATTTTTTTCAGATAAATCCAAATATTGATGCGGTCTTATTTTTAGCGAATTATATGGGACTTGCGGGTCTTCAGGCCTTTAGAGGAATGGGAATTAGTATTCCTGAAGATATTTCGGTAATTAGTTTTGATGATCATGACAGTTTTAAACTGCACACGCCAACAATTACTGTTATTGCACAACCAATTGAGGATATTGCAATTAAATCGATACAATTGTTGATGAGCCAAATGACCGATATGGAAACATTTAAGGTTGAAAAAAGTCTAAAAAAAGGAAACTTGATTATTAGAGAATCAGTTTAGTTATAAGATTGATAATGAAGAAAAAAGGAAAGAAAACGTTACGTTTTTTTTTACCCACTTTACTAAATCGTTTTAGTAAAATTTTAGAAAAATAAATAGAAGTAGAATTTATTTTTTAGATAGAGAATATTGATTTTTTGGAGAGTAGCAAAAAATTATGAAGCATAGTATTTAAAGGTGGAGATCTTTAAGTGCCATATTACAATTGAGTTCGAATTTATTACTAATTATTTTAAAAAAACAATCACGTTAAAACAAACAAAAATCAAAACAAATAACCAAAAAAAATGCTTATGAAACGAATTTTAGCAGTGTTAGGAATGGTATTGTTAAGCAGTCTGGGAGCTGTGGCGCAAAACCGATTAATAACAGGCATAGTTGCTGATGCAGAGAACAAGGGAATTGTTGCTGCATCCATTGAGGTTCAAGGAAAACCATTTAGCGCAGTTACTGATGCTGAAGGGAGATTTAAAATGAATGTTCCAGAAGGTAAAGTTACACTTAATGTATCTTCTATCGGTTTTGTATCAAAATCAGTAGTGCTTCAGGAAAACGAAAACAGAGTTTCGGTTGTATTAATCGAAAATGCACAAGAATTAAAAGATGTAGTAGTAACTTCATTTGGAGTTAAAAAACAAAAGAAAGCTTTAGGTTACGCAGTTGGAGAACTGAAAGGTGACGAGCTTACAAAAAATAAAGAGATTAATTTAGGAAATGCACTTCAAGGCAAAATTGCTGGGGTTAACGTTTCTGCTCCGGTTACTGGTCCGTCTGGCTCGAGTCGTGTGGTAATTCGTGGAGCAACTTCGGCTTCAGGATTAAACCAGCCTTTGTATGTTGTTGATGGTATTCCAATTGACAACAGCCAGCAAGGAAACGCGAATATGTGGGGTGGAGCTGATAAAGGAGACGGAATGTCTTCATTCAATCCAGATGATATCGCTTCGATGTCGGTATTAAAAGGTAGTGCTGCTTCTGCTCTTTATGGATACAGAGGATCAAATGGTGTTATCTTGATTACGACCAAAAAAGGTAAAAACGGAACAGGTTTAGGAGTAGATTTCAGTACAAACTCTACTTTTAATACACCGGCAAGTCTTTTGCATTGGCAAGATCAATATGGAGCGGGAGCACCTGTAAATGGGGTTGCTACACGATTCAGCGATTTGCAAGAACTTAGAGATTCTTACTATTTTGCATGGGGAGATAAATATGACGGAACGCCTTCTCTTTCGCTTGACGGAAAAACAAGACCGTACCAAGCATACGGAAAAGACAACGTTGAAAATTTTTACAGAAACGGATATTCTTTCAGCAATACTTTAGCAGTTTCTGGAGGAAATGAAACAACTAATTTCAGATTATCTTTCGGAAATACTAAAGATGAGTCTATTATGCCGGGAACAAATTTCGCAAGAAACAACGTGGCATTAAGTTTGAATTCGGCTCCAAATAAAAAAATTAGTGTAGAGACAAACGCTCAATATATTACAGAGAAAAGTCATAACAGACCTTATTTGAATGATTCTCCTAGAAATCCTTCTTTCCCAACTACTTTTATGACTCCGGGTACAGATATTAGATGGATAAGTAATGGTTATGACGAAAATGGAGGTGAGGCAGATTATTTTGGTGCAAACACCTATCATACAAACCCATATTTTGCAACTCAAGAACCTTTAAATGATGATCTTAGAAAGCGTTTCATTGGTTCTGCAAAAGTAAATTATAACATTACAGAAAAAATTTATGCTAAAGGTGTTATTGGTATTGATGATATTAATTATGAATATACTGAAATTGAGCCTACTGGAATAAACTACAATCCAGGTGGATCTTATGAAAACAGAGTAGAAGGACGTACTGAGTACAATGCTTCTGGTTATTTAGGATACAAAGGCGATATCGCAAAAAATCTTTCTTTAGATGCTTTCATTGGAGCAAACCGTCAACACAACAGATATAGCGGTATTAAAATGAAAGGGAATAATTTTATTGTTCCGTTCAAATATTTCTACGGAAATACACAGCCAGATAAAACAGAAAAATTGTTTTCTGAAAGTGAAGTAAACTCTCTTTTCTATTCAGCTGATATTGGATACAAAGATTTCTTATATGTAAGTTTAACTGGTCGTGAAGATTGGTTTTCAACTTTAGACCCATCAAACAATAGTACATTTTATCCATCTGTAAGTTCAAGTTTTATTTATTCTGAAGTTATTGATTTGCCAGAATGGATGTCTTACGGTAAATTCAGAGCAGGTTGGGGTAACGTAGGAGGTGCATTGCCAGATGCTTATGCGTTGTCATTGACATATACTGCGCCAGACGGACAAACAGATTCTCAAGGACAACCAATTTTAGGTGTTAACGGAGAAACAGTTCCAAACAAATTCCTGAAACCTTATAATGTAAGTACAATCGAATTTGGTTTTGAGAATACTTTCTTCAATAACAGATTAAGTACAGATTTGACTTTTTACCAAAAAAGAACAACAAACGATATTGCTGATGCCGATATTTCTCAGGCTTCTGGTTACAGAACAACAAAAATCAATGTTGGAGAAATCTTGAACAAAGGGGTGGAGTTTGCTGTGAATGTAAAAGCAGTGAAAACACCAAGTTTCTCTTGGAGTGTTGGATATAATTTTGCTTACAACGACAGTGAAGTAATTAGTCTTTCTGATAAAATCACAACAAAATCATTAGAAGGAAACAGAGATTCTAGAGCATCTGTAGTTTTAGAAAAAGGACAACCTTTTGGAGTAATCAAAGCATATGATTATTTAAGAGATGCAAGCGGAAACATTGTTCTTGATACAAATGGTAAATTCATGAGAGGAAATCTAATCATTGCTGGTCAAGGTGTTGCGCCAACTTCAATGGGACTTTCAAATGATTTCTCTTATAAAAACTTTACACTTTCTGTTTTTGTTGATGCGAAATTTGGAGGCGAAATCTATTCGGCTACAAATCAGTTAGGAACTCGTTACGGATTATCAGAAATCACACTTCCAGGACGTGAAGGAGGAATTGCAGTAAGCGGTAAAGATGTGAATGGAAATGCTGTAAATACAACAGTTTCGGCTTACGATTACTGGAGAAGCTACAGTGATGTAACATCAAATGTTGTTTACGATGCTGATTTTGTTAAGCTTAGAGCGATTTCTTTTGCTTACAATTTCCCAAAAACATATTTGCAAAAAACACCATTTCAATCTATCAGTTTAGCATTTTCTGCTCATAACTTATGGACAATTTATGACAAAGTGCCTAACATCGATCCTGAGTCTAACTACTCTAACAGTAATGCTCAAGGTCTTGAAAGAGCTTCTATGCCTTTGACAAGAAATTATGGCTTAACGCTTAATGTCAAATTCTAATCATAAAAATTGAAAGATGAAAAATAGATATATAAAAATATTTTGTGTCGCAATTGTTAGTGCAATGACATTAACTGGTTGCGATAAAGGATTCGAAGAAATGAATACGAATCCAAATGCTTTGACTGATCCGGCTGTAAAATCAATGTTCACACTTGCTGAAATTTATGTTGATGGTCAGGATTACTCAAACACAAGAGGAAACAATGCTTATGCAGCTCAAATTGTACAGCACTTTTCTTCATTAGGAGGACCAGGTTCTAAATACACTTATTCTTCTGAGTATTCAGGTTCTCTTTTTGGAGAATCATATGGAAAAGGACTGAACCAGATTTTTCAATTGATGTCGGTTATAAAAGATGCGCCAGAAAACTCAAATGCAACTCAGGCATGCCGAATCATGAAGGTTTTCTTGTTCCAAAAATTGACAGATACTTACGGTGAAATTCCTTATTTTGAAGCTGGAAAAGGATATAATGGAAATGTTTTTGCCCCAAAATATGACACGCAAGAAGCTATCTACAATGACCTTTTAAAAGAATTAGATGAAGCTGGAGATGCATTAGACGCGAACAAACCATTTGTAGGCAACGCCGATTTGTACTACCAAAGTGATGTTGCAAAATGGAAAAAACTTGCAAACTCTTTAATGTTAAGAGTAGCAATGCGTTTGTCTAAAGTTAACCCTGCAAAAGCAAAACAGTATGTTGAAAAAGCAGTTGCAAAAGGTGTTTTTACTTCAAATGATGACAGCCTTGTTTTAAAACATGATGCAGGACCACAAGGAGTTAAAACAAATCCAATTACGTCATCTTGGGTTAGAAATGATTTGAATGGAGGAGATGCAAATACAAAATACAGCAAAACCTTTATTGATTTATTGAAAAACACAAATGATCCTCGTTTGAGAATTTATGCAAAATTGGAAGCGACTGGAAATAATAATCCTGCTAGTCAACAAGGTCTTGCAAATGATGCGAAAGAATTTCCTGGAGGAGACAAAAAACTGTTTTCAGATCCAAATACTTCTACAGTATTGCGTTTAGATGCTCCAACTTTGATTATGTCATATGCCGAAGTAAAATTCATCTTGGCAGAAGCAGCAGTAAAAGGCTGGAATGTTGGCGGAACAGCTCAAAAATTATATGAAGATGGAGTGCGAGCGGCAATGGAAGTTTTGGTAATTTTTGGAGACAAAGTACCTGCTGTTTCACTTGCTGAATATAACACTTACATAACGGCAAATCCGTTTAAAGCTGCCGGAACTGAAGCACAAAAAATCGAGCAGATTATTACTCAAAAATGGATTGTATTATTATTTAATGGTTTTGAAGCATTTTCTGAATACAGAAGAACTGGATTTCCTGTTTTAGTTCCTGTAAATGATCCTACTGGAGAAACTAAAGGAACAATTCCGAGAAGATTAATTTATGATCAATCAGAATTAATTACAAACGCTGCAAATTATAAAGAAGCAATTTCGCGCCAAGGTTTGGATTTAATGACAACCAGAATTTGGTGGGATAAGCAATAGTTTTTAAATATTGGTTAGTTAGTTGAATTAAGCCGGGTAGGAATACCTGTACCTCCCGGCTTATTTTTTTATTTCTATTTTGATTTTCATTAAATTAGAAGAGTTTTATCATTCGTTTATTCTCCAGTTTTAAAAATCATTTTTTTCGCAGACGATAAAAGTTTGCTGAAAAAGATGAGATTATTTTCAAAAGAATATAATTGAATGATCAAGATTTTAAGAGTTATGAATCTGAAATCAGAAATCTAAAATAAACTAAGCTTGGCAGCCGTAAAAAGGGAAATTGTTTCTGGATATTTTTGTTAGTTACTTTTATTCTAAAATGCAAACCTAAAAGAGAAGCGCAATTGCGGTCGATTGCACTTCTTGCTCTGCCGGCGATCAATTTGATTCGATAATAATTTAGTATTCAGTAAAAATGAAACATTTAAAGAGAGTTTATTGGTGTTTGGGCATTTGTGCAGCAAGTTTTTCATTTGTTGCCAATGCCCAAAATATAAATATAAAAACAGATTGGCAATTTCGCGAAACCAAAACAACAAAATGGTTTCCAGCAACAGTTCCTGGTGAAGTCCATACTGATTTGTTGAACAATAAAACAATTCCAGATCCATTTTATAGAGACAATGAAAAAAAACTGGTTTGGATTGAGAAAAAAGATTGGGAATACAAAACCACTTTTCAGGTTTCGCCAACACTTTTAAAAAAGAAAAACGCCGAATTAGTTTTTGACGGATTAGATACGTACGCAACAGTTTATCTGAATAATCAATTGATTTTAAAGGCAGATAATATGTTTCGTCAATGGCGAGTTGATGTTAAAAAACTTTTGAAATCTGGAAATAATGATTTGGTTGTCATATTTAAATCGGCACAAAATGTTGTGGATTCTTTGGCAAAAAAAGATCTTCCTTTTGTAATTCCGGACAATCCTCGTGCTTATGTACGTAAAGCACAATATCATTTTGGATGGGATTGGGGACCAAAATTCACCACTTGTGGTATCTGGAAAACGCCTCGTTTAGAAGTTTACGACGAAAAAACTCCTGAGAAACCGTATGTTTTGGATCGAAAAATTGAATTGGTACAACAGCCGGACGATCTCGGAAAAACTTTCTTTTTTAAAATTGATGGAAAGCCTGTTTACATGAAAGGTGCCAATTATATTCCGTCAGATGCTTTTCTTTCAAGAGTAACTAAAAAAGAATATGAAAAAGTAATTGGCATGGCTAAAGATGCCAACATGAATATGCTTCGTGTTTGGGGAGGCGGAATTTATGAAGATGATTATTTCTATGATTTATGTGATAAAAACGGAATTTATGTTTGGCAGGATTTTATGTTCGCCGGAACAATGGTACCAGGAGATGATGCCTTTTTTGACAATGTAAAAAAAGAAGTTCAGTATCAGGTAAAGCGCCTTCGTCATCATAAAAGTATTGTTTTGTGGTGTGGTAACAACGAAGCCGACGAAGCTTTTAAAAACTGGGGATGGCAAAAAAGCATGAACATGTCCAAACAAGATTCGATTCGTTTATGGAAAGATTATGTTCGTTTGTTTCAAGACAGTATTCCAAAATGGGTAAAAGAAGTCGATAATAAACGTCCGTATATTAGTTCTTCGCCACGATTTCACTGGTCAAGACCTGAAAGTCTAACAGAAGGCGACAGCCATTATTGGGGAACTTGGTGGGGATTAGAAGATGTCGAGGCGGTTCAGAAAAAAACTGGTCGTTTTGTGAGTGAATACGGAATGCAGGCAATGCCAAATTATTCTTCAATGGAAAGAATTACTTTGCCAGAAGACCGATATTTATATTCGGATATTTTAGAAGCACATCAAAAAGCGGGTAAAGGATTCATGAAATTAGATTCGTATTTGAATCGTTATTTTATCGATTCGACCAAAATAAAAAAGATGAATGTCGAGGATTATACCTACCTCACACAATGTTTGCAATATTATTCGCTGAAAAATATTATCGGAATTCATCGTTCAAAAGCGCCTTATAATATGGGAACTTTAGTTTGGCAGCTTAATGATTGCTGGCCGGTAGCAAGCTGGAGCGTAACCGATTATTATGATCGTCAGCCAAAAGCGGCTTGGTACGCTATGAAAGAAGCCTACAGAGATGATAAAACACCAGAAATAGATTTAACGCGCCCGATTAATTTAAAATTGGAAGACCCAAAAATCACTTGGGAAATAAAAGGAAATAAAATAGTTTTAAAAGCTTCAAAGTTGGCTAAATATGTAAATGTTTCCATAAAAGGCTACACAGGAAAATGGAGCGATAATTATTTCGATTTAAAACCCGGAGAACAAAAAACAATCACTTTTGAAGGAAATATGGAGAAACCAGTTTTGAAGGTTTATTCTCTTTATGAGGTTTTACAAAGGTACTAAGGTTCTAAGTTACTGAGGTTCTAAGATTTTTAGGGACAAAGGTTCAGAGTAACAAAGAGACAAAGGTTTTCCGTAGAGGCGCACAGCAGTGCGTCTCCCTAAAGGGAAAAACTTTGCGAACCTTGCGTAAATCTTAGCGCTCTTTGCGATTAAATTTTATATTCAAAGATTAAAAAAATACCAGCGTAAATCAGTTCAACCCGTTTCATCTGTGGCCAATTACGCAAGTCAAATAAAAATAATATGATTACAAAATACAACAAAATAGCTTTTAGCGGTTTCTTAGCTTTAAATCTATTTTTTGCTAATCCTGCAATTTCACAGGAAAAGAAAGCAAAACAAGCAATTCCAGATTATACTCAATATGTAAATCCGTTGATTGGATCAGCGGGTCACGGCCACGTTTTTGTGGGTGCCAATGTGCCTTTTGGAGCCGTTCAATTAGGGCCTGTAAATATCTTTGAAGGCTGGGATTGGTGCAGCGGTTATAATTATGCGAGCAATACGATTTTAGGATTTACACACACACATTTAAGCGGTACCGGAATTGGCGATTTAAATGATATTTTGTTGCTTCCGGTTTCTGGAAAAGTGCCTTTGTTTAAAGGAACAAAAGAAGATATGGTAAACGGTTATGGTTCTTATTTTTCACATGAAAATGAAGTCAGCAAACCGGGATATTACAGCGTTTTATTGGATAAATACAAAATCAAAGCCGAATTAACTGCCAGCGAAAGAGTTGGTTTTCATAAATACACTTTTAATTCAGCCAATGATAATCACGTTTTATTAGACCTTGCTGACGGAATTGGATGGGACAAACCTGTAAAAACATTTATCAAAAAGATAAATGAAACTACTTTAGCGGGATACCGTTTTTCAGCTGGATGGGCGACAGATCAACGTGTTTATTTTACAATTGAATTTTCTGAACCAATTTCGAATTTAGCTTTATACGATGATAAAACTGCTGTAAACGGAAATGAAGGCGAAGGCTTGAAAATGAAAGCAGTTCTGGATTTTGCAGCTTTAAAAAACAAACAAGTTTTAGTAAAAGTTGGAATTTCTCCTGTAAGTGCTGAAAACGCTGCTGCAAATATAAAAGCCGAGATTCCGAATTGGGATTTTGATCAAACGGCTAAAACGGCTTCTTCAAAATGGAACAAAGAATTAAATAAAATCCAGATTACAGGAAATGATAAAACAATGAAAGTTTTTTATACTTCCTTATATCACACCATGTTTGCGCCTTCCATTTTTAATGATGCCAACGGCGATTATAGAGGAACGGATAAAAAAGTGTACGAAAAAGCAAACTTCACCAACTACACGACTTTCTCGCTTTGGGATACGTACCGCGGACTTCATCCATTATATACATTAACACAGCCAGATAAAATTAATGATATTGTAAAATCATTTTTGGCAATTTACCAACAACAGGGAAGATTACCAGTTTGGCATTTAATGGGCAACGAAACCAATACAATGAATGGAAATCATTCGATAGCTGTAATTGCTGATGCCTATTTAAAAGGATACCGCGATTATGATGTGGAATTGGCTTATGAAGCAATGAAAAAAACAGCCATGCAAACGCGAGACGGAATGGATTATGTTCAAAAACTGCAATACATTCCTGCAGACAAAATGCTGGAGACTGTTGGAAATGCTTTAGAATATGCGATTGATGATTATTGTATTGCACAAATGGCAAAAGCTTTAAATAAGACGGAAGATTATAATTACTTCACAAAAAGAGCCAATTTGTACAAACTTTATTTTGATAAAGAAACCACTTTTATGCGTGGTAAATTGACTGATGGAAATTGGAGAACGCCATTTAATCCGCTTTCATCGGCGCACCGTAAAGATGATTATGTAGAAGGAAATGCTTGGCAATATACGTGGCTTGTTCCACAAGATCCTTACGGCTTAATTGAATTATTTGGAAGTGAAAGTAAATTTTTGGCTAAATTAGATTCGCTTTTTCAAATTACAGATAAAGTAGAAGGAGAAGAAATTTCGCCAGACATCAGTGGTTTGATTGGTCAATATGCGCAAGGAAATGAACCAAATCATCATATTCCGTATTTGTATGCATTTGCCGGACAGCCTTGGAAAACGGCAAAATTAATCCGAGAAATCGATGATAAATTCTACTCAACAAAACCAGATGGATTGTGTGGTAATGAAGATTTAGGGCAAATGTCGGCTTGGTATGTGTTGTCATCAATGGGATTTTATTCGGTTAATCCTGCAAATGGCGTTTACGTTTTAGGAAGCCCGTTGGTAAATTCGGCAGTAATTCATCATAAAGCGGGAATTTCATTTTCAATAAAAGCAATTGATAACAGCGCAACAAACATCTATATTCAAAAAGCGGAATACAACGGAAAACCTTATACAAAATCATACATCACACAAGAAATGATTGTAAAAGGAGGAGAACTGAAATTGTTTATGGGAAGCAAACCATCGGCAACTTTTGGAGTGAAAAAAGTAGACAGACCGCTTTAGTTTTTGATCCTGCAAGGTTTAAAAAACCTTGTAGGTATGATTTTAGGTTTCAATTTTACAAAAGAAAATAAAGACCTACAAGGTTTTTTAAACCTTGCAGGATAATAACAATAATATGAAAATAAAAAGTTTAATTTTTTTAGGATTAATGCAATGCTTTGTTGCAGGAAATGCACAAGTTAAAACTTTAGATCCGGCAGAATATGTAAATCCGTTAATGGGTACACAATCGTTGCACAGTCTTTCTAACGGGAATACTTATCCGGCAATCTGCAGGCCTTGGGGAATGAATTTCTGGACGCCTCAAACTGGAAAAATGGGCGACGGATGGGCATATATTTATACCGCCGAGAAAATTAGAGGATTTAAACAAACGCATCAGCCATCGCCTTGGATGAACGATTACGGTCAGTTTTCGATTATGCCGGTAACAGGAAAATTGGCTTTTGCGGAAGCGGATAGAGCAAGTTGGTTTAGTCATAAAGCCGAAGTTTCAAAACCCTATTATTATAGCGTTTATTTGGCAGATTATGATGTTACAACAGAAATTACAGCAACAGAAAGAGCAGCATATTTTCAAATTACATTTCCAGAAAATGAGCAATCTTCTATCGTAATTGACGCTTTTGATAAAGGTTCATATATCAAAATTATTCCTTCAGAAAATAAAATTATAGGTTACACAACACGCAACAGCGGTGGCGTTCCAGCTAATTTTAAGAATTATTTTGTTTTGGTTTTCGACAAACCTTTTGCATCAAATTCGACGTGGAATGATAAAGGTTTAGAAAAAGACAAACTAGAATTACAGGATAATCATGCAGGAGCGGTTGTAGGTTTTAAAACTAAAAAAGGAGAAATTGTCAACGTAAAAGTCGCTTCATCATTTATAAATCCAGAACAAGCAGAACTTAATTTAAAAGAATTAGGAAATGCTTCTTTTAATGAAACCGTTGCAACTTCTAAAAATGAATGGAATAAAGTTTTAGGAAAACTTACTGTAGAAAGCAGTAATGAAGATCAATTAAAAACTTTTTATTCTTGTTTGTACCGCGCGACTTGTTTCCCTCAAAAGCAATATGAAATAAATGCCAAAGGAGAAACGGTACATTACAGTCCGTATAACGGAAATGTTGTGCCGGGATATATGTATGCAGGAACTGGTTTTTGGGATACTTTCCGAGCGTTATATCCACTATTGAATTTGGTTTATCCTTCGATAAATAAAGAAATGCAGGAAGGTTTGATCAACGATTATAAAGAAGGCGGGTTTTTGCCAGAATGGTCAAGTCCTGGGTTTCGAAATGTAATGGTTGGGAATAATTCGGCTTCTGTAGTTTCAGAGGCTTGCATTAAAGGATTACGTGGTTACGACATCAATACTTTGTATGAAGCTTTAGTTCACGGAGCAAATAATGAAGGTCCTCTGGAAGCTGTTGGAAGAAAAGGAGTTTCCTATTACAATACACTTGGTTACGTTCCTTATGATGTGAAAATTAATGAAAATGCGGCTAGAACTTTAGAATATGCATATGATGATTTCGCGATTTGGAAATTGGCGAAAGCCTTAAATCGTCCAAAAAAAGAAATCAGTTTATTTGAGAAACGAATGATGAATTATAAAAATCTTTATAATCCGTCAATTGGCTGGATGAGCGGCAGAAATAAAGATGGAAGTTTTCCTGCGAATTTTAATCCGTTTAAATGGGGAGATGCTTTTACAGAAGGAAATGCATTGCATTACAGCTGGAGTGTTTTTCATGATGTGCAAGGTTTGATTGATTTAATGGGCGGGCAAAAGAAATTTACAGATAAATTAGATGGCGTTTTTACAACACCTCCTATTTTTGATGACAGTTATTATGGTGCTGTTATTCATGAAATTCGCGAAATGCAGATCATGAATATGGGACAATATGCGCACGGAAATCAGCCAATCCAGCACATGATTTATTTGTATAATTATGCAGGCGAACCTTGGAAAACGCAGTATTGGTCAAGAGAAGTGATGAATCGTTTGTACAAACCAACTCCAGATGGTTATTGCGGAGACGAAGATAACGGACAGACTTCGGCTTGGTATATTTTTTCTGCGATGGGATTTTATCCTGTTTGTCCAGCGACTGATGAATATGTTTTGGGCGCACCGTTGTTTAAAAAACTGACTTTGAATTTAGAAAATGGAAAACAGCTTATCATCAACGCTTCAAAAAATTCAGAAACCAATAAATATGTAAATGATTTAAAATGGAATAACGCTTCGTATTCAAAAAATTACATCAATCATTTTGATGTTTTAAAAGGAGGCGAATTAAATTTTGATATGTCAGCAGAGCCTAATTTACAAAGAGGAACTTCTAAAGACGCTTTTCCATATTCTTACTCAACTTCAAAATAATACTATGCAGTCACGTAGAAAATTTATAAGAAATACAGGCATTTTTTCAGCAGGATTATTAGCGCTTCAAACCGATGTTTTTGCAATGAATTCAGACAGTTTTAATTTTGCACTTAAAGATTTTATCAGCAAAAGACCTCCTTTAAAAGAAAGGAAATTTACAAGTCCAGCCATTGAAGCGGCGATTGTCAGAATCAAAAAACAAATTGCAAATCCAGAGTTGGCTTGGCTTTTTGAAAATTGCTTCCCAAATACTTTAGACACCACAGTCGATTTCGAA
This sequence comes from Flavobacterium sp. LHD-80, assembly GCF_030929605.1. Lineage (GTDB taxonomy): Bacteria > Bacteroidota > Bacteroidia > Flavobacteriales > Flavobacteriaceae > Flavobacterium. Next base: position 41,521 of record NZ_JAVFVS010000009.1, on the reverse strand, counting down.
ATTATCGACGGAAAACCTGATACGTATGTAATTACGGGCGATATTGATGCAATGTGGCTTCGCGACAGTACAGCTCAGATTTGGCCTTATATTCCGTTTGTAAAAGAAGATAAAAAATTAGCCGAATTGGTAAAAGGTGTGATCAACCGCCAGACAAAATGTATTTTGCTTGATCCTTATGCCAATGCTTTTTATAAAGATTTTACCAAAATAAGCGAATGGAAAAATGACCTAACAAAAATGCAACCGGGAATTCACGAACGTAAATGGGAAATTGACAGTTTGTGTTACCCAATTAGGCTAGCACATGGTTATTGGAAGGAAACCGGAGACATAAGTTTATTTGACAGTAAATGGAAAGAAGCGATGCTTTTAGTATTGCAGACTTTTAAAGAACAACAGCGTTTTAACGGAAAAGGACCTTACAGTTTTCAAAGAGAAACGGCTTGGGCGACAGACGGAGTTCCGTTGAGCGGTTACGGATATCCTGTAAAACCTTGCGGATTAATTGTTTCAACTTTCAGACCAAGCGACGACAGCACTTTATTTGGTTTTTTAATTCCGAGCAATATGTTTGCGATTGAAGTTTTAGGTTATTTGATCGAAATTTTCTCTTTACCGGCTTTATCTGACAAAGATTTAGTTGCCAAAGCGACTGAATTAAGAAATCAAGTTCAAAAGGGATTAGAAGAAAACGGAATCATTGAACACCCAAAATTCGGAAAGATAATTGCTTTTGAAGTTAACGGATACGGCAGTTTTCATATGATGGATGATGCAAATGTTCCTTCATTATTATCACTTCCTTATTTAGGTGCCATTGCGCCAGACAGTCCGCTTTATTTGAATACGCGTAAAGTAGTTCTTTCAGAAAATAATCCGTTTTTCTACAAAGGAAAAGCAGGAGAAGGAATTGGAGGCCCACACACTGGAGCCGATACGATTTGGCCAATGAGTATTGTACTGAGAGCCATTACAAGTGTTGATGAAAATGAGATCAAATCATGTATCAGCAATTTGATTAAAACCAATGCAGATACTGGTTTTATGCACGAATCTTTTCATAAAGATGATGTTGCAAAATTTACCCGAAAATGGTTTGCATGGGCAAATACACTCTTTGGAGAAATGATTGTTCATACAAGCATAAAATATCCGCAGATTTTAAAAGACAAGAATATCTAGAATAAAAAAAAATATACCATTAGAGATTTAATGGTTCAAAATACAAAAGAATGAATAAAGAATATGCCGTTGGAATTGACATAGGAGGAACACATATTACCGCAGCAATTATAGATCTTTTAAGCATGAAAGTGATTGATTTATCATTGCAAAAAGAAACTTTCGACTCCAATTTACCTGTAAATGAAGTTATGTCGATTTGGGAAAAAGTGATCCGAACTTCGGTGGAAAATTCAAAAGTTGAAGCAATAAAAGGACTTACAATTTGTATGCCTGGACCTTTTGATTACACTAACGGACTTTGCTGGATAAAAGACCAGTCAAAATACGAACATTTTTACGGACTGAATGTGCGCTATTTATTTCAGGGAACATTAAATCTTTCAAGTGAATTTCCTATTCTTTTTGAAAATGATGCTGTTTGTTTTGGAAAAGGCGAGGTTTTTAAAAACTCCAATAATCTTTCTAAAAAAGTGATGGCAGTTACATTGGGCACTGGACTTGGCGCTTGTTTTATTGATAAAGGAATTTCAATTTCATCGGGAGAATCAGTTCCTCAAGATGGAGAAATTTGGAATCTTGCTTTTAAAGATGGGATGGCTGAAGATTATGTTTCAGCACGAGGTCTTTTGGCGAATTATAAAACTTTGGCAGGAAAAAAAATCAACAGCGGGTTAGAACTTTATAATCTTGCTTTAAGCGGTGACGAAATCGCAGTAAAAGTTTTTGAAGAAATGGGAGAAGACTTAGCTGAAGTCGCAATTCCTTGGCTGGAAAAATTTGGAGCAAACGGATTTATTATTGGCGGAAAAATTGCAAATGCTAGCGAATTCTTCTTGGATGCTTTCAATAAAAGAATAAAACAATCAGGAATTGACATTAATGTTTCTGTTTCTACAGATAACGAAATTGCAGCTTTATTAGGCGCTGCAAGTATGTTATATGAAGCATAGTTTTTCTAAATTTACTAGGATTTTTTGAACCATATAAGTAATATAAGTTTATTTAATTATCGCTTTTAAATGTTCTTATTTATTTGGTTTGTAGAAATTATGCAAAACTCTTTAATGTCCTTACATACCTTATATGGTTTAAATTTTATCAAATATGGCAAACTCAAATCGTAGAAATTTTATAAAAACAACCGCAATTGCTTCAGTTGCTGTGGCATTGCAATCTTTTCAATCTAATTCAGAAAAAGAAGAAAAGGAACCTTCAAAAAAAGGAAAGAAACCAATTGTACTTTCTACATGGCGATTTGGAATACCTGCAAATGAAGCCGCTTGGGAAGTTTTAAAGAAAAACGGCAAAGCTTTAGATGCTGTTGAAGCCGGTGTAAAAATTCCGGAAGCTGATCCAAAAGAAAGAAGCGTTGGTTACGGCGGACGCCCAGACAGAGACGGACGCGTAACGCTTGATGCTTGTATTATGGATGAAAATGCCAATATTGGTTCTGTTGCTTGTTTAGAATATATTAAACATCCTATTTCTGTTGCAAGAGCCGTGATGGAAAAAACACCTCATGTCATGCTTGTTGGCGATGGAGCTTTGCAATTTGCATTGGAACAAGGCTTTAAAAAAGAAAATCTGCTATTAGAAGAATCGGAAAAAGAATGGAAGGAATGGCTGAAAGACAGTAAATACAAGCCAATTGCTAATATTGAAAACCACGATACGATTGGAATGATTGCTTTAGATGCTGATGGAAATCTTTCCGGTGCCTGTACAACAAGTGGAATGGCGTTTAAAATGCACGGACGTGTAGGTGATTCGCCAATTATTGGAGCAGGTTTATATGTCGATAACGAAATTGGCGCCGCAACTGCAACAGGCCATGGAGAAGAAGTAATCAGAATTGCTGGCTGTCATTTGGTTGTTGAATTGATGCGTCACGGGAAATCGCCTCAAAAAGCCTGTGAAGAAGCGGTTGCCAGAATCGTGAAATTGACCAAAAACAGAAATAAAGATTTAAAAGATATTCAGGTTGGGTTTATTGCTTTGAATAAAAATGGCGAATATGGTTCGTATTGCGTTCAAGGCGGTTTTAATTATGCCGTTTATGATGAAACAGGAAACCGTTTAATTGATGCTGATTATTTCTTGAAATAAATCTTTTGTACGTAATTATTTTAACACATGGAAATATAGATTTGAGATACTTAAAAAAGCCGTTTCATTTGTTTTAAAGAAACATACTTGGCTATGTGTTAGAAACTAGTTTCTTTCAACACTCTTTTTAAATAAAATTCTATGCTTCTATGTGTTAAAAAAAATTATTCGTCTCCTGAATTTTCAGTAGTTGAAGGCACTTTTTTCCGAATGCTGGTACTTAGATAGAAAAACAATCTAATAGTATGATTCATATCATATTGATAACCAGAATATTTTTGCTGATACACATTCATATACCCAAAATCATAACTCCATTTTGGATTGATTTGTTTTTTTATTCCGATGAAAAAGCGATTCTGATCAAAAGTGTTATAAACAGCTTCTTCGCCAAATTGTAAAAGAATTTCATCTGAAAGAACCATCTGAGGCCAAGATTTTTTATCAGAAATCGGGAAAGTAAAACTCATTAAATATCGTACTCTGTTGGTAAAACGCCAGTCGCCACTTGGTAAATCGTTAACTATTTTTTCCTGCCAGCGTTGTTCGTTTCTGATGCGTTGCAAAATACTCACTTTTGACACTTTTACATTTAATTGTGCTTGCTGGTAAATTCTGTTTTCATCGGCAAAAGTACTCCAATCTTCATTTGAAGGTGCCAGCCACATATGCGCATATCCTAAGTTTAACGAAACATTTGAATTAGGAATATAACTAACGCCTCCTCGTATAAAATAAAAGCTGGGGTCAGACACAAAATCGTTTCGGCGAATGTGAAAATCTCCAATAACAGCCCAGTGATCTGCAAATTTTGTTACCGTATTTATAGAAACCCAGGTTTGAAGCTGCTGGTTGATTTCCTTTTTTTGATCGGTTTGTGCTAGCATCCAAATTGGAAACAAAAAGATAAAAATCCAAATAAAATTGTTCTTCATATATGCGATAGAAATTAGTTTAAACAATAAATTTCTTTAGAATCGGTAAAAGGCAATAATTAAAACAATGTGAAGTAAAGATACTCTTTTTTATAGAAATTAAGGTTGTTTTAAAATGTGTAATTTGTTTGTTATTAATGTTTTAAATGTGTTTTTTGAATCGCCATTTAATTGGACTTTGCTCTTATAGCAGCAACTGTTTTTGATAAATTTATTTTTATTAAATACTTATTTATTTTTCAATAAAAGCTATATTCGCTTTTCTCTTTATTAAGAAAAATAAGGTGTTTTATAAATTAGAAAACTATCAAATAATCAAAGCCAATGCGTAAAATTTTACTAATTATTTTAACAGCAGTAATTTTTCAAAGCTGTAATTTTGGATCAAGTGGAACACAAAAAAATGAAGATATTGAAGCAAGTAAGGTTCAAGAAATTAAGGTCGTAAATGATAAATTATTCAAAGCTATAATGAGTAATGATATTCCAGGCGTAAAAGCGCTGCTTTCGGATAAATTACTTACAACAGTTGCAAGTTCTGATTTAAATAATCTAGTTGGTACGATGAGCGCTAATTATCCGTCTAAAAGCTATACAATTCTTGATCAATATTATGTTTCAAATACAAACATAAATATTCCTAATACTTTGATATCGGGAGTTTCGGGAGACAATGACTATGTTATTAGTTACAAAGCCTTGAATAAAGAGATGTTTACTGTGTTATTTATGCCTACAACTACACACAATGATGCATTGATAACCGTAATTTATGGTAAGTACGGCAACGAGTGGAAGATTAATATTTTACAGTTTGGACAATATACTTTATTGAAAAAAACTGCATCAGATTATTATAAATTGGCTCAAGAAAACTATAAAAAAGGTTACTTGATTGATGCTGTGAACGATATAACTGTGGCTAAACAATGCTTAAATCCGGCTGGTGAATTCTTTAAATATGAGAAAGAACAGGAAATCAACAATTTTTATGATAAAGTCCTTGCTGAAGCGAAAGCAAAGTTTATTTTGCCTTTGACACTAGAAAATGTTGAAAGTAAACCTAAAGTATTTCGAATTTTTCCTCAAATGACAAAAGACGGTTTTATGCCGGAGATTTGCTATGTTTCTAGTATTAAATTGGCTGATACTGTAGCTCTGAAAAAAGAAAATGAAAAAGTTAAAATTGAAGTAGCAAAAACGTTTTATGGAATCGATAAAGGAAAAACCAAAATATTTTATGGGGCATATAACGAAATGCCTGATGGAAAAAAAGAAGTGATGCAGTACCGATTTATTGAGGTAATGAAGAAAGTAAAAGAAATTAAAACAAAATAAAAAGAGGCGCTGTTATTTCAAAAAGAATGACAGCGTTTATTTATAATTAGGTATTAATCAAAATATTTAATCATTTGATTAAAATATTTGTTTAACGTATTTAGAAATATTTTATATTTGCATGTAAATTATTAAAGATGAGTGTTTCAGAGTCTAAAAAGAAGGACACAACTACAGAAGAAAAGATAAAAGCGGCAGCAAAAACAGTCTTTTATAAAAAAGGTTTTACGGCAACAAGAACTAGAGATATTGCGGAAGAAGCTGGTTTGAATCTTGCTTTGCTCAATTATTACTTTAGAAGCAAGGCCAAACTTTTTGAAATAATAATGTCTGAAACTTTTGCCGGTTTTATAGGCAGCATGAAAGTAATACTGAATGACGATACCACTTCCTTACAGCAAAAAGTTGAAATTATTGCGGATCGATATATTGATTTCATTACTGCAGAACCAGAAATCCCAACCTTTATCCTTACTGAAATTCGAAATAATCCTGAGGGACTTTTAAAAAGATTGCCAATTAGAGAAATTATAAACGAATCAGTTTTCATAAAACAGTTTCAGGAATTGGTAGAAAAGAAAGTAATAACAGAACCAAATCCGCTTCATTTTTTGATGAACCTTTTAGGATTGGTGGTTTTTCCTTTTATAGCAAAACCTATTATTATGGGAAGCAGAAATTTACAAATGGAGCAGTTTAACGAATTGATGCAAGAGCGCAAGAAGAAAATCCCAATGTGGATTAATATGATGTTCAGCAATGTGTAATCAGAAGTTTAATTATTTGTATAAAATGAGAAAATTATACTTACTTAAATATATTGGAATTCTGTCCTTTATAAGTGTTCAGGCTCAGAACCTGACAATTGATCAAAGTTACCAGTTGGCGTTTGAAAATTACCCTCTAATCAAACAATACGAACTGATTGACAAAAGCAAAGAATATACGATAAGCAATGCCAATAAAGCTTATTTGCCACAAGTAAGCTTGACTGCAATTGAAGGTTATGTTTTTGGCGATTTTCCGAGTATGGGAAGTTCAGGAAGTGACAGCAAGTTTAAGTTTATTGGACTCGGGCAAGTGAATCAGGTAATTTGGGATGGAGGTGCGACCAAAACTCAGAAGAAAATTATTGAGGCTTCTTCAAATGTTGATAAAGCTTCTGTTGAAGTTTCACTTTATGATTTGCGTTCAAGAGTGAATCAGCTTTATTTCGGAATGCTTTTGATTGACGAACAGCTGAAACAATTGGAAATACAAAATAAGATTCTTTCCAATAATATTGATAAAGTAAAAAAACTTCATGAAAATGGACTTGCCTACAAAACAGATGTCGATGAAATAAAAGCAGAGCAATTAAATCTCAGCAGACAAAAAACAGATTTCCAATATACGAGAAAGGGTTATCAAACTATGCTTTCGTATTTGACAGGCAAAAATATCAGCCAGACTCAACTGGAAAAACCTGTAAATGTTATGGGAATTGATACCTTAATCAATCGTCCAGAACAGAAGCGATTTGAAAGCCAGAGAAATCTTGTAAATGCACAATCCGATATGCAGAAAGTTAATTTAATGCCAAAGGTTGGATTGCTTGGCGCTGGCGTTATACTTGCTCCCGGTGTCAATTTAGGACCAAATAAAATTTCTACCGTTGGCGTTGCCGGATTAAGTGTTGGCTGGGATATAAAAGGTTTGTATAAGAATTCAAACGAAAAAGAACTTACACAACAAGAATTGAAAAAAATTGAAGTTCAAGAAGAGACTTTTTTATTCAATACGAGGTTTCAAATGAATCAGAAGAAAACAGATATCGACAGACAAACGGCAATTTTGAAAGATGATGATAACCTTGTAAAACTTCGCCAAACAATACGCGAAGGATATCAGTTGAAATACGACACTGGCGCTGGTCCATTAATCGATTTGCTGAATGCCACCGAAAAAGAAGGAACTGCAAGAGCGGAGAAAGCACTACACGAAATTCAATTGCTCATGACGGCTTATGAGTATCAAATAATCAAAGGAAATTAATTACCATATATTATGAAAAAGATAAAGCTTTTCTATTTTCTTATGCCAATGATTTGCATGGTTTCTTGCCATAATAAAGAAAATGATTTTGACGCTTCGGGAACTTTTGAAGCTGTCGAAACTATTCTTGCAGCCGAATCAAATGGTCGGATTTTACAATTGAATGTTGAGGAAGGACAGCAATTAGAAGCCGGGCAAAAGGTTGGATATATTGACAGTACACAGCTGGCGATCAATAAAATGCAGTTGAAGCAAAACAAAAAAGCAATTTTGAGCGGAAGACCTCAAGAACAAATTCAGACAGATGCGCTTAAAAAGCAGCTTGCCAATGCGCTTCTTGACCGCAACCGAACTGAAAAGCTGGTAAAAGGAGGAGTTGCTTCGCAAAAACAATTAGACGATGCCAATGCAAAAGTGGCGACGCTGCAGTCTCAAATTAGTGCGCAGAAAAATACTTTAGAAATTACAAATGAAAACCTGACAGAACAAGGAAATACAGTTGGTGTTCAGTTAAAAGGAGTAGAAGATCAGTTAAATAAAAGCATCATTGTAAACCCAATTAAAGGAACTGTGTTGACGAAATATGCTGAACAATATGAAATGGCAGTTATTGGAAAACCGCTTTACAAAATTGCAAATCTGGAATCATTGAATCTTAGAGCTTATATTACGGGAACGCAATTGCCTCAAATTAAAATAGGACAACAAGTTAAAGTGCGAATTGATCAAGGTGAAAAAAAATACAAAGAATATCAAGGAACAATCAGTTGGATTTCAGATAAATCAGAGTTTTCGCCAAAGACAATTCCGACCAAAGACGAAAGAGCAAATCTAGTTTATGCTATAAAAGTTAAGGTAAAGAACGATGGATTTTTGAAAATTGGTATGTACGGAGAGGTGCTTTGGTCAAAATAAAATAATGCTATGCCTGCAGTTACATTAAAAAATAGTACTAAAAAGTATGGTGATTTTGTTGCCGTAGACAACGTGTCGTTTGAGGTGCAGAAAGGCGAACTCTTCGGATTGATTGGTCCTGATGGCGCAGGAAAAACTTCTATTTTCCGAATTTTGACAACATTACTGCTTGCAGATGGCGGAACTGCAACTGTTCAAGGGCATGATGTTGTAAAAGAGTTTCAGAAGATTAGAAATAAAGTAGGGTATATGCCTGGAAAATTTTCATTGTATCAGGATTTGACTGTACAGGAAAATCTAAACTTTTTTGCAACCATTTTTGGAACCACAATTGAGGAAAATTATGAATTGATTAAAGATATTTACGATCAGATAAAACCTTTCAGTGACCGACGTGCCGGAAAACTTTCGGGCGGAATGAAACAAAAATTGGCTTTATGCTGCGCCTTGATTCATAAACCTGAAGTTTTGTTTTTAGACGAACCTACAACAGGAGTTGATGTAGTTTCACGAAGCGAATTTTGGGAAATGCTGGAAAAACTTAAAGAACAGCATATTACCATAATTGTCTCAACACCTTATATGGATGAAGCAAAATTATGCGATCGTATTGCGCTCATGCAAAACGGCAAAATTATGACTGTCGATACGCCTCAACAAATTATAAACAGTTTCCCAAAACCACTTTTTGCCGTAAAAGCGAAGAATATTTATAAACTCTTACAAGATCTAAGAAATGATGAAGCAATTGAAAGTTGTGATGCTTTTGGAGAGTTTCTTCACGTAACTTTTGTGTCAGAAGAAGCAAATATAGAATTGGTTCATTCTATTGCAGAAAAATACAATCCAGAAAATTTCGAAGTGAAAAAAATAGAACCGACAATTGAGGATAGTTTTATTCGTTTGATGCGCGAGCAAAGTGATTTAAAAGAATTAAAAGAAACTCCAAATGCAAAATAAAGCAATAGTTTGTAAAGATTTGACCAAGCAATTCGGCGATTTCAAAGCTGTCGATAAAATCAGTTTTGAGGTCAGTGAAGGCGAAATATTTGGTTTTTTAGGAGCTAATGGAGCCGGAAAAACGACTGCAATGCGAATCCTCTGCGGACTTTCTTATCCGACTTCGGGAGAAGCCAGCGTTGCAGGATTTGATGTTTACAAACAACAGGAGAAAATCAAAAAGAATATTGGTTATATGAGTCAGAAGTTTTCGTTGTACGACAACTTGACGATTCTTGAAAATATTGAATTTTATGGCGGTGTTTATGGCGTTTCCCGAGCTGAAATCAAGGAAAGAAGCAATGAATTGGTTGCGACTTTAGGTTTAGAAAAAGAAGCTAAAAAATTAGTAGGCGGACTGCCTTTGGGCTGGAAACAAAAACTGGCTTTTTCGGTAGCGGTTTTTCATCGGCCAAAAATTGTTTTTTTGGATGAACCTACAGGAGGCGTTGATCCTATAACCCGCAGACAGTTTTGGGACATGATTTATCAGGCTGCTGCCAATGGAATTACGGTATTTGTGACCACACATTATATGGATGAAGCCGAATATTGTAACCGAATCAGTATTATGGTTGACGGAAAAATTGAAGCAATTGACTCGCCATCTGAATTAAAAAATCGTTTCAATACGGGTTCGATGGATGAAGTTTTTTATGAATTGGCACGAAATGCCAAAAGAGCAGCAGATTAGTATGAAAAGATTATTGGTTTTCATTCGGAAAGAATTTTATCATGTCTTTAGGGATCAAAGAACGTTGTTGATTCTCTTTGGACTTCCTGTTGCGCAGATTATTCTATTTGGATATGCACTGAGCAGTGAAGTCAAAAATATCGGAATTGCGATGCAAGACAATTCGCATGATGTTCATACGGAGAAGATTATCAGAAAAATACAATCAAGTTCTTATTTTAATAACGCTGATCCAATTCTTGATTATAAAGATATTGAGAACAGGTTTAAAGATGGAAGCATAAAATGTGCGGTTATTTTCCCAGCCAATTTCGGTTCGGATTTGCAGCGCATTGGCGGAGCAAAAATTCAAGTAATTGCAGACGCTTCTGATCCTAACACAGCTACAATTGTAACCAATTATTTAACTGCAATTGTCAATGATTATCAGCATGAATTAAATCCGTCAGCTAAGCCAAATTACCAAATTGTTCCCGAATTAAGACAGCTTTACAACGAACAGCAAAATGGTTCGCTCAATTTTATTCCGGGTGTAATCGCTTTGATATTTATGATTGTCTGCACCGCATTAACCTCTGTTTCTGTGGTTCGAGAAAAGGAACTTGGTACAATGGAAATTTTGCTTGTATCGCCTTTTAAACCTATAATGGTTTTGATTGCAAAGGCAATTCCGTATTTAGTGTTGTCCTTAATTAATTTTGTAATCATTATTTTTCTTTCCGTATATCTTCTCGATGTCGAAATAAAAGGAAGTTTTATATTGCTTTTAGCCGAAAGCATTTTGTTTATCATCACTTGTCTTTCTCTGGGATTACTAATTTCAAATGTCACCGATTCACAGCAAACAGCAATGTTGATTTCAATGATGGGAATGATGTTGCCCACGTTATTGCTTACCGGTTTTATGTTTCCGCTAGAAAATATGCCATGGATTTTTCAAGCGATTTCGCATTTGCTTCCTTCACACTATTATTATATTATTGTCAAAGCTGTTATGCTTAAAGGTTTAGGATTTTCGTATGTGTGGAAAGAAACGTTAGTATTAGCCGGAATGGCTTTGCTTTTACTGACCGTTGCTTTGAAAAAATTTAAAATAAGATTGTCATGAAAGTGCTTCGTTTTATATTGCAGAAAGAGTTTCGCCAAATATTTCGGGACAAAACCATCTTGGCAATGATGTTTTTTGTTCCTACGATTCAGTTGATTATTTTGCCTTTGGCGGCCAATTTTGAAGTTAAAAATGTGAATGTCGTTTATGTTGATCATGACCACAGTTCGTATTCTCAAAAACTGATAAACAAAATAAGTTCTTCAGGATATTTTCATATTAAAGCGACTCCCGCTTCTTATTTAGAAGGCTTAAAATGGATCGAAACCGGTGACGCCGATTTAATTTTAGAAATTCCTTCTGGATTTGAACGAAACTTAGTTCGAGAAGGAAGCCAGAAAGTAAATATTGCTGCAGATGCCATTAACGGAACAAAATCAAATATTGGAAATGCTTATTTAAATGTTGTATTAAATGATTTTAGCCGTGATCTCGATATACGATTTAAATTACCACAACAATCGGCTTCAATTTCACCTTCTTTAATTACGCTGACAAGTACAAATTGGTACAATCCAAGAGCCGAATATAAATATTATATGGTTCCGGGAATTTTAGTTTTGCTGTTGACATTAATCGGCGGTTTTATTACTTCGCTAAACATTGTGAAAGAAAAAGAAATAGGAACCATAGAACAAATTAATGTAACACCTATTCAAAAATGGCAATTCATTTTAGGAAAATTGATACCGTTTTGGATTGTCGGAATAATAGTTTTTACGGTTGGTTTAACTGTGATGTATTTGGTTTATGGCATTTTTCCGCTAGGAAGTCTTGCCGTACTTTATCTTTTTGCCGGAGTTTATTTGATCGCGGTTTTAGGATTAGGACTTTTGATTTCCACTTTTGCTGATACCCAATTGCAAGCCATGTTTATTGCTTTTTTCTTTATGATGATTTTCATGCTCATGAGTGGTCTTTTCACAAGTACCGACAGCATGCCAGATTGGGCCAAAACAATGTCGGAATTTACTCCCGTAACCCATTTTATAAAAGTAGTTCGCCTTATTGTTTTAAAAGGAAGCGGATTGAATGAAGTAGGACAAGAATTATTCTATCTAGTTATTTTTGCTATTGTTTTAAACGGACTTACGATTTATAATTACAGAAAAACAAGTTAAAAAAAATCTTACCTATTTGAGGATTTAAAGCAGGAAAAATGCTAAATTAACATCGCATTCCAATCTGCTGTTTAACCTAAATCCTTGTTATTTTTATGTTTAAAAGAATTTTTAGCCTTGCCATTGTTGTCAGTTTGTTCATTGCCTGTAGTAAAGCAGATGATGATGACAAACCAGAAGAAAAAATTACTCCAAAAGAAGTTTCATTTGATACGAATCAGAATTCTTCTTTAATGTTTCAGGACGATGAAGCTTTAGAAGTGATGACTTCAGAAGCCAGAACTTACAGTATAGCCCAAGTTATACGAATAAAACCAATCGACGAAAAAACATTTGAAGTTTCTAATTTTGCTCCATTTGATATTGAAGATGCTGTTATTTTAGCCACAATTGAAGGCACTACCCAGGTACAGCTTTTCAAAATCAAAAAAATTAGAGGTCATGCAACACAAAAAATGAAATATCCTTTTGTTGACGGAACTTCTTTATTTCTAGACAATGAAAATAAAAAAGTAGATCTTTCAAAATATAAAACGACTGGAATATCGCTAGACAAAATTACATTTGATTTTACTGGAGAAAATGAAACCATTTTAAAGCTTAAAAAACTGAAAGCATTAAAATGGACAATCAAATACCATAATTATGATCCAAATAATGACCCGAATAATAACTGGATGCCTACAACCGCCAAAGATATTCGTCGTTTTTCTGGATTGATGCTTAATATGGGAATCGTTTTTGTTTCGGATAAATTCAAACAGGCTTTCTTAAATGAGCCAATTATTGGGAATGATGGAAAGACTGAATTGACTTTGGCAGAAAAAGAAAAGGTTTATAATGATATTTTAAATCATGCACGTTTTAATTGTGGCAAAGTCGATAAAGTATCAGGTTTAGGAGGCGGTGCAACATTGGGCTACGCCGAACATATTTTACGTGATTACATAAGCAAAGATGCCGGTGATATTACTTCACATGAAATTGGGCATTGCGTTGGTTTTAATCACGATTCAAGCATGACATATCCAAAAACTATAAATAATGTCAGTACAGGAATCAGTCCTGTTATGTCGAGAATAAATAAAGAGTTTTTTGCTGGAGGATTGTTTATTGTAAATCTTCAGAATTATTATAAACTTTCTGATTTTCAGTAAAGAGTAAAGAGTAAAGAGTAAAGAGTAAAGAGTAAAGAGTAAAGAGTAAAGAGTAAAGAGTAAAGAAAACCGCCAATCTGAATTTATAATCAGATTGGCGTTTTTTGTTTAATTTCAGATTTTTTTCGCTAAAAGTTTTGGCTTATTGTTTTTGAAATTTACTTCAGAAATAATAGTTCCGGCAAAAATTAGGCTTCCGCCCAAAAGAAGTCGCCACGAAAGATTTTCTCCTAAAATAAAAAAGGCTCCAATAGCTCCAAATACAGGTTCAAACAAATAAATTACCGCTACTTTTTCCGCTGATAAATAACGTTGCGAAATATTTGAAATCGTGTACATATATGCGGTAGAAAATAAAGCACAATAAATTACGCCGAGCCAAAATGTATTAGTAGTAGGAAACCAATCGGCGTGACTGTCTGTAATGGCAAGGCAAAAAGTAAATAAGGCGCAAAATGCAAACATGGGAACTATAGAAAACAGTAGATTTTTTGCAACCGAATGTTTTTCGACCGTAATCAAATAAACGGCAAAAGCAAATGCTCCAGCAATGGTATACAAATCGCCAATATTAATAGTGAATTTGTCCTTTAATGCAATGATAAACAGACCAGATAAAGCGGTCAAAGCGGCAAGCCAAATCTTTAAAGAGATATTAGTTCTATAAATGGTCAATTTTAGCAAAGGAATAATAATAACGGTTAATCCGGCAATAAAAGAACATTGTGATGCATCCGTATGTTTCAATCCAATAGTTTGCAAATGAATTCCCAAAAACATAGGAACAGCCAGAATAAAACCAGTTTTAATGGCTTCAAAATTTGTTTCTCTGACATATTTCCAAAAAATGATAGTCAAAACGATTACAGCCATCAAAAAACGGTAGAACAAAAATGTTGCTGGAGAATAATTGCCAATTGCCAGTTTTGTAATCGAATAGGAAATGCCCCAAAAAGCAGTTCCAATAATCAATAAAAATAATAAAAGTCGTTTCCTTTCCATTTTGAAATCTTAATATCTAAGGATTTTTTTCATCATCAAATCGGTTTGCTCATCATCGCCTAAGCGGAAAATATGTGTGTCAAACTGCACAAAACCATTTTTGGTATAAAAGCTAACCGCTCTGAAATTCTTTTCCCAAACGCCCAGCCAGATATAAGAAACATTTAATTCTTCAGCAATTTTCAAAGCTTGAACATATAGTTCTTGTCCCACATTTTTGCCATGAAATTCTTTTGCGACGTAAATACGCTCGATTTCCAATGCATTTTTTTCTTGGATTTCGGTTTGCGCTTCGCCTGTATTCAATTTCAGATAACCAATAACTTTTTCATCGATTTCGGCCAAATAGAAATATGAAAATTCATTTTTAAGTTCAGATGTCAACTTTTCCGTTGCAAAACTTTCCTCTAGATATTTGGTCATATTTTCCTCTGAATTGACTTCTGCAAAAGTTTCAGAAAACGTTTGTCTGCCTATATCTTGGAGCTTTGAAATAGCAGCAAGAGTTGCTTTTGTTATTTTTAGGGTACTCATTTTTTATTCTTTTTAATGCGTTAAAAACTGTTTTTCTTCTTAATAAATGCGTAAATTGCATCAATGGACTTACAGCAAATCAAATATTTTTTGGCTTTGGCCAAGGAACTTCATTTCTGGAACACTGCCGGAAAGATGAATATTACACAATCGGCATTGAGCCGACAAATTCAATCTTTGGAAAGCCAATTGGGCGTTCAGCTTTTTGAACGCAATAAACGCAATGTCAAACTTACTGCTGCGGGCCATTTTCTAAAAGAAAAATGGGAAGTCGAGCTAAGCAAATTAGAATTCATTCATCAATCAGCGCGTCAGATTCAACTTGGCGAAAGCGGTACTATTACTATTGCGCATCCAGATTCTATTTCTGCTTCATTAATGCCAGATATTTTATCCCGAATTTCTGCTGCTTTCCCAAAACTTAAAATCAAACTGGTTCAAGTTCTTTATGAGCATCAGCAAGATTTTCTACGCAATTATAAAATCGATTTGGCAATAACCAGAGATATAAATAATGCCAAAGATATTACATCAAAAAAAATCCATACCGATAATTTAGCAATTGTTGTTCCCGAAAATCATCCGTATAAAACGCCCGAAGATCTGACTAAAGAAACGCTTGCTTCTCAAAAATTCATATTACCAACAAATGATGAAGGCAGCAGTTACAGCGATCTTATTCAGCGATTGTTCAATTCTTATGAAAATGCACCTGAAGCGTATCTTCATTCTGAATTCGGATCAGCGATTATAGCTTTGGTTCGAAAAGGACTTGGAATCGCAATTCTGCCAGATTCTTATCTTTTTCATGAAATTTCAGGTATCCGATTTATAAAATTGCCTCTGGAAACGGATTTATATATTAATTGGAGAACAGAAGATCATAATCCTGTTTTGGCCAATGTTTTAAAACTGATAATTCCTTAGTTTTTAAGCTTTCAGCATTTCAATATGCGGAATTCCATCTTCATCATATACTTCACCTTGTTCAATAAAACCTACTGATTGATAAAATTTGGATAAATGATATTGCGCACTAATCCGAATTGGGCCTTCACCAAATTTTTCCTGACAGCCCGTTATGGAAGCTTCCATAATATTTTTTCCTAAGCCTAATCCGCGATGCGATGGGGCAATTACAACTCTTCCAATAGCAATTTCAGAATAGGATAATCCGGCTGGAAGTAATCTTGTACAGCCCGCCAATTCATTATTTACATAATATAAAAGATGAAAACTCTTCTGGTCTTTATTATCTAAATCGAGATAAGGACAATTTTGTTCCACCACAAAAACTTCGCTTCGCAGTCGGAGCATCTGATAAAGTTCATGGTTTGTAAATTCATCAAATGATTTAATGGTATAGCTGTAATTCATTTAAATAGTGCTTTATTTTTTCTCAAAGATAAAAACACGAGTAATGATATAAAATGCTATTTTTTTATCATGTGATGCAAAAAACGCATTAATAAAGGGGGTAAATTTGTCCAAAACTGCTCTACATACTAAAATGCCCCTTTTAGTATATCTAAATGGCCCTCATGTCTTTTAGCTGATTATCTAAATTTGTCTTCCAGAATTTGTCATTCCTTATTTATTTAAGGCACACGTTTTTAAAATTTGGTTAGTGTTAGGAAGGTCCTTTTTTTATGATTTTGTTATAAAGAAATGCTTTGAACCAATTTG
Organism: Flavobacterium sp. LHD-80; assembly: GCF_030929605.1. Taxonomy (GTDB): domain Bacteria; phylum Bacteroidota; class Bacteroidia; order Flavobacteriales; family Flavobacteriaceae; genus Flavobacterium. The sequence continues at coordinate 24,704 of NZ_JAVFVS010000009.1, read as the reverse complement.
GAATGACAATTTTTTTCTGTTTCCAATATTAAAATTTAGACAATCAAAAATAGTTAGATGAAGAAAATTTTTTTAGCAGCGACACTTTTTTTAAGTGCCCAGATTAATTTTGCACAAACAAATGAATGGGAAAATCCTCAAATATTAGATAGAGGAAAAGAACTAGGAAGAAGCTCATTTCTTTTGTTCAGCAATGCAGATGAATTAAAGGATAACAATCCTAAAAAATCGGCATTGTACCAAAGTCTTAACGGAACTTGGAAATTCGATATTGTAAAAACGCCATCACAAAGACCAACGGATTTTTTTGAACCTGCTTTTGATGTCAGTAAATGGAAAGAAATTCAGGTGCCTTCAAACTGGGAATTGCAAGGCTATGATATTCCAATTTATACAAATATTACCTATCCGTTTCCTAAAAATCCGCCTTTTATCGCAGGAGATTATAATCCGGTAGCAAGTTACAGACGCAATTTTACAGTTGCTGATTCTTGGAACGATAAAGAAATTATACTTCATTTTGGTTCTATTTCTGGTTATGCCAGAGTTTTTTTAAACGGAAAAGAAGTCGGAATGACCAAAGCGTCTAAAACTCCGGCTGAATTTAATATTACTTCTTTTTTAAAGAAAGGAGAAAATTTAATTGCGGTTCAGGTTTTTCGCTGGCACGATGGAAGTTATTTAGAAGATCAGGATTTCTGGCGATTAAGTGGTATTGAACGTGATGTTTATTTACAAGCAATGCCTAAAACGGCTGTTTGGGATTATTTTGTAAAAAGTGATTTGGACAATCAATACAAAAACGGAATTTTCAACCTTGATATTACTTTGAAATATTTCGAAAATAATAAAATTAAAAACCCATCGGTTAAAGTTGAATTGTTTGATAAAGAAGGAAAAACAGTTTATTCTGAAAGCAAAAAAGTAAATGCTAAAGAACAGCAAATCAGCTTTTCAAAAACAATTGAAAACGTAAAACAATGGAATGCTGAAACACCAAATTTATATCGTTACACCATTACATTATTAGATAATAAAGGAAATGTGCTTGAAGCCGTTTCTAAAAAAACAGGTTTCAGAAAAGTAGAAATTAAAGATGCACAGCTTTTGGTTAATGGAAAAGCAGTGATGGTAAAAGGGGTAAACATTCACGAACATGATGATGTAAACGGACACGTGCCAAGTCCTGAATTGATGCTGAAAGACTTGCAGTTAATGAAGGAATTCAATATCAATGCAATTAGAATGAGTCATTATCCGCACGACACACATTTTTATGATTTATGTGATGAATATGGTTTTTATGTAGTTGATGAAGCGAATATCGAATCACACGCAATGGGAGCAGAATGGCAAAACTGGTTTGACCAGAAAAAACATCCTGCGTATTTGCCAGAATGGGCACCGGCGCATTTAGACCGTATTAAAAGAATGTTTGCTTTTGATAAAAATCATCCGTCAATTATTATTTGGTCTTTAGGAAATGAGTGTGGAAACGGCCCCGTTTTTTACGATGCTTACGATTGGTTAAAACAAGTTGATTCAACGCGTCCAGTTCAATTTGAGCAAGCTGGCGAAAACAGAAATACAGATATTGTTTGCCCAATGTATCCAGGAATAAAAAGTATGAAAAGTTATGCATCGGCAGATAAAAAGCGTCCTTATATTATGTGTGAATACGCTCATGCAATGGGGAACAGCGGTGGAAATTTTCAGGAATATTGGGACATCATCAACAGCAGTAAACACATGCAGGGCGGTTTTATTTGGGATTGGGTAGACCAAGGAATAAAAACGAAAGATGCAAACGGAAAAACATTTTGGGCTTACGGTGGTGATTTAGGTGCTTCTAAACTTCAAAATGATGAAAATGGTTGTGCTGACGGTGTAATTTTTTCAAACAGAACTCCAAAACCAGCTTTAAGCGAAATTAAAAAAGTATATCAAAATATTCATTTTCAGCTTAGTAATGAAACAGATTTAACGGTGACAAACCTTTATAATTTTACCAATCTTTCTGATTTTAACTTTAAATGGGAATTGGTTAAAAACGGTGTTGTTGCAAAATCAGGAGAATTTAATCTCGATGTTGCGCCTGAAGAAAACAAAAAAGTAGCTTTAAATTTAGGTTCAATCGATTCTGATTCGGAGTATTTTGTGAATGTTTATGCGGTTTCAAAAAATGATGCTCCATTGGTTGCTAAAGGACATGAATTTGCCAGAGAGCAATTTGCAATAGGAAAAGGTTCTTATTTTAAAAATAATGCAATTCAAAAAAGCGAATCAAAATTAAAATATACGGTTAAAAATAATATTGTTTCGTTTGAAACAGAAAGTGTTGCAGGAGAATTTGATCTTCAAAAAGGAGAAATCTTAAAATACAATTTGAAGAATAATGCAGATGTTATTTTCACGAATTTCCCAACTCCATATTTCTGGCGTGCTCCAACAGATAATGACTTTGGAAGCAACATGGAAAATAAATTAGTAGTTTGGAAAGAAGCTTCAAAAAATGCAACAGTTGTAAGTGTTGTTTTAGACAAAAAAAATACTAATGGTTTAGCAATAAAAGCTGTTTACAAATTAGCAACAGTTGATGTTCCTTACACAGTAGCTTATTTGATTCAGAATAATGGTGAAATAAAAGTTACTGCTTCTATTGATTTGGCTGGGAAAGAATTGCCAGAAATGCCTCGTTTTGGAATGCGTGCGCAATTAAACGGAAGTTTTGATAATTTGAGTTATTACGGAAGAGGTCCGTGGGAAAATTATTCAGATAGAAATTCGGCGGCATTCATTGGTGAATATTCAGATAAGGTTATCAATCAGTACACTAAAAGTTATATTCGTCCACAAGAAGGCGGTTATAAAACGGATGTTCGCTGGCTGGCTTTAAAAAATGCAAAAGGCCAAGGTTTAAAAATCGAAGGATTACAGCCACTTGGTTTTAGTGCATTGAATATTTCGACAGAAATGCTGGACCCAGGAAAAACAAAGGCGCAACGTCATCCATCTGATTTGGATTTAGATTCTACACAAGCAGTTTATCTTCATTTAGATTACAAACAAAGAGGTGTTGGTGGCGATGACAGTTGGGGACGTTTGCCTCACGATCAATATCGTTTAACAGATAAACAATATACTTACTCTTATATAATTTCATTGGTTAATTGATAAGAATTGTATTGTAAGTGTTTTTTTTACATGAAAAACCTATGATTTATTTTCATAGTTTTTTTTTAAGATTAATTTAATAATTGTATTTTTCACACGAATAATTTATGATTCTGATTTTTTAAAGGAAATAATACTATTCAGAAAAAAATATACTTAATCTCAAATCCGAAATTTTGAAAACCAAAATTCTATTTTTTTTAGCGTTTATAGTTTATTTCACAGCTAATTCACAGACTGTAGGGAATTCTATTCCAAAATTTGGACAAAAAAAATATGATATTGGTTATCTCGGAATCAAAAATGGGCTTGCAAATAATGCTGTAACTTCAGTTTACAAAGACAAAAGAGGTTTAATGTGGTTTGGAACCTATGACGGAATCAGCCGTTATGATGGTTATAATTTTCTGAGTTTTAGGAACGAACCAAACGACGTTAATTCCTTAGTAAACAATAGAATTGTAAGTATTTGTGGTACTCAAAATGAAATTTGGATTGGAACAAAAGGAGGAATAAGTGTTTACGATTATCTTGGAAATAAGTTCATCACAAAAAGTTACATAAACGCCAAGACTTCTAAAAGCGAAAAGATTGATTTTGTGGTCAATCAAATTCGCGATTATCAATCAAAAATGTATATCGCGACCGCTGGAAAAGGTTTGCTTTATGCGACAGGCGAACAAGAAAAAATTTTTCAGATTCCGCTTTTGGCAAACGGGAAACTGCAATGGGATTTCCACGTACAAGAAATGGATTTTGACCCGTCAGGCAAATTATATTGTTCTGTTGCCGGAGTAGGTTTAGTGGCAATGGAATCTGGAGGAAAACAACTTTCGGTTGTTTTTTCGAGTACTGTAGGCAGTGGTTGTATTTTATTCGACAAGTTTTCAAATATTTGGTTAGCAGCAGAGGAAGGCCTTTTAAAATACAATATAAAAAATAAAACGCATCAACTTTACACCAATCAGGAAATTCAATATCCAATTTCTGACTTAATGTTTAAGGCTTCTGCCAATGAACTTTGGATCGCTACAAACGGAAATGGAGTTGTAAAATACAAATACAACACAGATTCTTTTTCGCTTTTAAGTGCTTGTCTTGATGACGAAAAACTAAACAGTAATGCGATTTCATCTTTGTATTTAGACAATGAAAACAGAGTTTGGATTGGAACTTTGAGAGGAGGCGTAAATACGATCGAAGAAACAAAAAGTCCGTTTGTGACGATTTCTAAAAACGACAAATCAAAAAACACCCTTCCGAGTGATTTTATTCTTTCTTTATGTGAACAAGATTCAGAAAATCTTTGGGTTGGGACAGATGGCGCGGGCGCAAGTTTGTGGAATAGAAAAACGAATACATTTACTAATTATTCATACAACTCAAATAGCTCAAATTCACTAAGCAATAATTTCGTATCTGTTATTTTAAAAGATGCTAAAGGAACTTGGTTTGGAACCTACGGAGGAGGAGTTTGTCTCTTTAATTCACAGACACATAATTTTAAGAAATACAATCTTTTTAATCCTAAAATCAAAGCAGTTCAAAAGAATATTTGGGTATTATTTCGAAGTAAAAATAATGTTTTGTGGGTTGCTTCTCCAGACGAAGAAGGTTTGTATCGCTACAATGAAAAAACGGATCAATTTGATTTTGTCGATGCCGGAATTCGTGGTATCATTTCGATGGCAGAAGATAAAAGCAATCTTTGGATTGGGAATTTTTCGAAGTTATTTCAGTTCGATCCAAAAACATTGCAACGACGAGAAGTTGATGTAAAGTATCCTGTTCGTTCTATAGTTTCCCATTCAGAAACAAAAATGTTGGTTGGGACAGAAGGCGGTGGATTGATGCTTTTTAATCCGAAAACTTTTGAACGAAAATTTCTGACACAGCGAAATGGTCTTCCAAATAACTCCATTTTAAATATTGTCCGCGATAAACAAGGCGCTTATTGGTGCAGCACTTACAACGGAATATTTGTATATAATGTTGACACCGGAAAAATCACAAGTTATCATGATGCTGACGGACTTCAGAGCAATCAGTTTAATTACAATGCGGCGTTGCGACTTTCTACTGGTGAAATCGTATTTGGAGGCATTAAAGGTTTTAATATTATCAATACAAACGTCAACAGCCAGGTTCACGCTTTTCCAAAGGTGGTTATCACTTCGATTAAAGTAAATAACAAAGTTTATGATCAAGCGGGTTTAGGCGCATTTGGAATTGATAAATTAAAATTGTCGTTTGATGAATCGATGTTGAATATCGATTTTGCTGCGCTGGAATACAGCCTTCCAGAGAAAATTTCATACGCTTATTTTTTAGAAGGATGGGATTCGCAGTGGCATTATGTAGATAATATCAGAAGCGCCAATTATTCTAGAATTACAGAAGGTGATTATGTCCTAAAAATTAAATCAACAAATGCGGAAGGTGTCTGGAATACAAAAGCTATTTCAATGCCTATTACAATTTTACCTCCTTGGTACAGAAGTGGTTGGGCTTATTTCTTTTATTTTGTGGCACTTGTTCTTGCAATTTATGTAGTAGATAAATATCAGCGTCAACAGGCGCGATTAAAATACGAAGTTCGACTTTCTCAGGATTTGGCAAAACAGGAAAAAGAACTGAACGAGAAAAAACTAACTTTTTTTACCAATATTTCTCATGAATTCAGGTCGCCATTAACCATGATTATCAATCCGCTGAAAGATATTATTTATGGCGCTGAACAGCAGATTGATCCCGCAGCAATTGAAATGGTGTACAGCAATTCAAGAAGATTATTGAGTTTAGTAGATCAGTTGCTTCTTTTTAGAAAAACGGAAACTGAAACAGGAAAATTAAAAGTAGGACAAATTGATATTGTTGAATTGTGCAAAGAGGTTTTCAGTTGTTTTGTGCATCATGCTAAATCAAAAAAAATAGATTACAGTTTTAGTATTTCAGAAGAAAACTTGATGGTTTATGTCGATCGGGAAAAGATAGAAATGGCTTTGTTTAATTTGATTTCGAATGCTTTAAAGTTCACTGAAAAAGAAAATGGAAAAGTTGCTGTCAATTTGCGTTGCACAGAAAATGAGATTATTATAAATGTTATTGATAACGGAGAAGGAGTTGTAGATGCTGACAAAGACAAAATTTTCAACTTGTTTTATCAGTCGGGTAAAAACATCAAGAATAACCGCAAAGGATTCGGTATTGGTTTGTATCTCGTAAAACAGTTTATAGAACAGCATCACGGAAAAGTAAGTTGTCGTGATAATGAAAATGGAGGTTCTGTTTTTGAAATGAAACTGCTTCTTGGAAAAGAACATTTTGGAGATATTGAAATTCGTGAGGATTTAAGTGACCGAACTTTATTTTTAGATGAAGCTTTGGAAGATACTGTAATTCGCGAAAATGTTTTGCCAACTGTTGAAGAACCAGAAAATGTACATGATTTAATTAAGGATGCAAAAAGTATTTTAATTGTTGATGACAATGTTCAAATCAGAAATTATTTAAAGAGAATATTAACGTCTAAATACCATGTAACTGCGGCTGAAAATGCTGAAATGGCTTTAAGTATTGTCAAAAAAGTACAGCCCGATTTAATTATTTCGGATGTTGTAATGGGCGAAATGAACGGCGTAGCATTCTGTAAACACATAAAAACCGATCCCGATTTAAAACATATTCCCGTAATTCTTTTAACGGGAGGAACCTCTGAAGATGTGAAATTGAAAGGTGCCGAAGTTGGTGCCGATGATTACATCACAAAACCATTTGACAACGATTATTTATTGGCGAGAATTAATGGAATCCTGACCCGCCGTGACAGTGAACAGAATTACCTGCTTAATTCGGTTACAAAAAATGTTGCCGGACCAAAACTCTCTGATGAGGATAAAAAACTGCTCGATAAAATTATCGAACTCATTGATTCTAATTTGGATGTGGATAATTTTAATATTAAAGATTTGGCAAGTGAGTTAGGAATGAGTCATTCTTTGGTTTACAAAAAAATCAAAAAAATTACAGGAAAATCAGTTTTAGAATTTACCCGAAATGTGCGTCTTCGAAAAGTCGCAACATTATTAATTACAACCGATTTGCAAATAAGCCAAGCGGCTTCAATTGCTGGTTTTGGTGATATAAAATATTTCAGAAAACATTTCCAGCAGTTTTACAATCTGAATCCGTCAGAATTTAAAAAGAAGTACCAAAACGTGAAGGATAACAAATATATTCTGAATGAAAGTTTTTGGAAATCAACGTAGAAGTAAGAAGCAAGAAGAAAGAAAATATAAAAGAAAATATATGAGTCATCGTTTTAAAAATGCTGTTTTAGCAGTGTTTATTTGTTTGCTAGCTCTAAATGTTCAAGCACAATCAAAGAAACCCGAAAAAGATTCTCCAGAAAAAGTTAGGGAGTTTTTTGTGGCTTCTTTAGTTAAAATTGGAGATCCAGTTTTGACTGCTTTGAGCAATAATCAGTTGAAAACGCTGATGCCAGTTGAAAAATCGCCAGGAGCGTGGGATGATAGAACGCATGTAACATATTTAGAAGCTTTTGGAAGAACACTTTCTGGAATGGCTCCGTGGTTGGAATTAGGCCCAGACAATACTCCGGAAGGAAAATTAAGAGCAAAGTATATTGCTTTGGCACAAAAATCAATTCATAATGCAACAGATCCAAACGGAGCAGATTTTATGAATTTTGTAAAAGACAAACAACCATTGGTAGATGCTGCTTTTTTTGCTCAAGCTTTGATGCGCGCGCCAAAACAGCTTTGGGAACCGCTTGATGCCGTTACAAAAGAAAATGTGATTAAGGCTTTGAAATCAACAAGAGTAATTGAACCCTATAAAAGCAATTGGCTTCTTTTTGCCGGAATAATCGAGGCAGCCATTATTAAATTTGATAAAGATGAAGATGCAAACCGTTTGAATTATGCTTTATCAGAACATAAAAAATGGTATTTGGGAGACGGAACTTATGGCGACGGACCTGATTTTCACTGGGATTATTATAACAGTTTTGTAATTCACCCAATGCAATTGGATATTTTAAATCTTCTAAAAGAAAAAAGTGAAGAGTACAAAAAAGACTTTGGAATAGAACTAAATAGAGCTAGAAGATATGCTGCAATTCAGGAACGATTAATTTCTCCTGAAGGAACTTATCCGCCAATTGGCAGATCGTTGGCCTATCGTTTTGGTGCATTTCAATTGCTTTCTCAGATTGCACTTTGGAAGGAATTGCCAAAAGAAATTGCTCCAGCTCAAGTTCGTTCGGCACTTTATTTTATGATTAATAATCAGATAAATGCAAAGGGAACTTTTGATAAAAATGGCTGGCTTCAGATTGGTTTATACGGTCATCAGCAAAATATTGGCGAAGGCTATATTTCAACCGGAAGTTTGTATTTGTGTACAGAAGCCTTTTTAGTTCTGGGTCTGCCAGTTTCTGACCCGTTTTGGGCTGACGCTTATCAGCCTTGGACACAAAAGAAAATATGGTGTGGTCTGGAAATCTCGATTGACCACGCTTCAAAATAACTAAACGCCTAATCTTACTATAATTATGTATTTTAAAAAATCAATTTTTATTGCTTTATCTGCTATTTCAATTGCAGTTGTTGGCTGTAAAAGCAGCGCAGTAAAACAGCAATCTGCAATAAAAGAATCAAAAAAAGATGTTGTTGCCATTATCGATAAAGTAAATAACCGCTGGCAAAGTACACATCCGGAACAAGGAAATTCTTTTTGGCATGTTTCGGCGTATCATACTGGAAATATGGAAGCTTACAAGGTAACTAAAAACAAAAAATATTTGGATTATTCGATGGCTTGGGCCGAGAAAAACCAGTGGATGGGTGCTAAATCAACTGATAAATCAGAATGGAAATACAATTACGGAGAAACAGACAAACATGTATTATTTGGGGATTGGCAGATTTGTTTCCAGACGTATATTGATTTATACAATTTTACAGGAAAAAAGGATCCGAATAAAATTGCACGCGCAAAAGAAGTTATGGAGTATGAAATGAGCACTCCAGCAAATGATTATTGGTGGTGGGTTGATGGCTTGTATATGGTAATGCCAGTAATGACGAAGCTGTACAACGTTACTGGAAATGAAATGTACCTTGAAAAATTACATTCTTATTTGCAATATGCTGACAGTATAATGTACGATTCGGAGTCAAAATTATATTTCCGTGATGCTAAATATGTGTATCCAAAACATAAAAGTGCAAACGGCAAAAAAGACTTTTGGGCGAGAGGTGACGGATGGATTTTTGCTGGTTATGCTAAAATTATTCAGGATTTGCCAAAATCAGCCAAACATAGAAATGAATATATCGCTCGTTTTAAAGAGATGGCGCAGGCATTGGCGGCACAGCAACAAAAAGACGGCTATTGGACCAGAAGTATTTTGGATCCAGAACATGCACCAGGACCTGAAACGAGCGGAACTGCTTTTTTTACTTACGGTTTTTTATGGGGAATCAACAATGGAATTTTAGATAAAAAAACTTATTTGCCAGTAGCAGAAAAATCTTGGAACTACTTAACCACTTTTGCACTTCAGACAGATGGAACTGTGGGTTACGTACAGCCTATTGGCGAAAAAGCAATTCCGGGACAAGTGGTCGATAAAAATTCTACAGCCGATTTTGGTGTGGGCGCTTTTTTATTAGCAGCTTCAGAAATGTATCGTTTTGTGAAATAATCTTCAGTAAAAGAATGATTAAATCGGCTTGATTTCTTCAATGAAATTAAGCCGATTTTCTTTTGTCAAAATGCACAAAAAGAAGTTTTAAAAGAGATAAATTCTAACTAAAAAGAAAAAGACATTGGGCCCTTTAAACTTCAAAAAAGTTGCTTTTTAAAAAATGAAATCTGCTAATATTTATATAAAATTTTGTGCTTCCTTCAAATATTACTTCCGATAAAAAGAGAATATATATTTATGAATTTTTGATTTATGCTGTGGATTTTTTTAGGAATGTCTTAAAAACTTAGTGTTTTAGCGGTCATATACCAATTTGCCCCTTCTTTATTATCATAAATCCCCCCTCTGCAACAGCAGTGTTCTGTTAGATTTGTAGCTCAAATCGAATGCTGTAATTCATAACAACTTCGATTTAAACCAAACTAATTATTTAACCAAAATTACAACCAAGAAAATGAAAAACTTTATTAGGAAGATGAAGACTCCTGATTATGTATCTGGATTTGATTTTAAAAAGAGACTTGCCATTTTTTGTGTGCTGGTTTCATTAACTCAAGTACAGGTATACGCAGGTGAACCTTCAGCAACAAATGCGCTGGAAAAAATTGAACAGCAAGATGGAATAAGCGGACAAGTTAAAGACCAAAAAGGAGTGCCGCTTCCAGGAGCTACAGTTTCGATTAAAGGAACGAAGATTAGTACCATTACAGATTTTGACGGAAAATTTAATTTAAAGGGAGATCAAAACGCAATTTTAGTGGTTTCTTATATTGGATTTGTGACTCAGGAAGTTCAAGTAAAAAATAAATCAAATATTACAATTCAGCTTATAGAAGATGCTGCTTCATTAAATGAAGTTGTCGTTGTTGGATACGGTAAAATGAAAAAAAGCGATTTAACGGGCGCAATTGTTCAGGTTAAACCAGATGCTTTAGCAAACCAAAATCCACAGACGGTTCAAGATTTATTAAGGGGAGTTCCGGGTTTAAAAGTAGGTTATGATCCTGCTGCAAAAGGAGGAGGATCTTTGCAGATTCGTGGGCAAACTTCTGTATACAATCCTGATGGTGCGGGTCATAATTCACCGCTTATTATTTTAGACGGAATGCAGTTCTACGGTGAGCTTTCAGAAATTAATCCGGATGATGTTGGTCAGATTGATGTTTTAAAAGATGCATCGGCAACAGCTGTTTATGGATCAAAAGCGGCGGCGGGAGTTATCGTTATTTCAACTAAAAAAGGAAAAACAGGTAAGCCTATTATTAATTTGACTACAAACATGACAATTGTAAATGAAAGTGCTTATCGTAATGTGTATTCTCCAGAAGGATATGTAAAATATCGTGAAGATTGGGAAACTGCTAAAACCTATGGTACAAATACTGCAACTGGAAATTATGAGGCGTGGGTTACAGGAACTGCAGCAGGAAAACCTGGCTATTACACAAATCCTAGTCAATTAAGTCAGTACGGTATTACTGAGGCGCAATGGTTAGCGTATCAACCAGCAGCTCAAATAGCAGGAAAAAGTTTAAATGAAGTTTGGGGACTTCGTTTAGGTATTACTGATGCTACGCTTTTGAAGAATTTTACAGATGGAAAAACGCACGATTGGTATGACAGTACTTTTAGAACTGGAATCAATCGCGATAATAATTTAAGTGTTTCTGGAGCAAGTGACAAAGTAAATTACTACATGTCTTTGGGTTATTTATCTTCAGAGGGAGCTATTCAAGGTAATGATTATACTTCAGTTCGTGCCAATATGAAAGTGGATGCTAAAATTACAGATTGGCTTGAATTTGGAGCAAACGTAAATTTTCAAGATCGTTCAGATGGAGATATTTCTGTAGGTACAGGAACAAATTATTGGGATGCAAATATGTTAAGAAACAGCCCGTTTGCTAATTTTAAAGAAGCAAATGGCGATTATGCTAGACAGCCAATGGGACCAACAATAGGTGGATACAATTATTACTATGATCGCCAGTATATGGACCTTGATAGAGGGTATACTGTACTGAATACCATTTTTAATACAAAAGTAACGTTGCCTTTCGATATTACGTATTCATTTAATGCTTCACCGCGTTATGAATTTTTTTACAACCGCTATTTTCAGTCGGCTGGGAATAAAAACTGGAGTGCTGCTAATATAGGAGTAGATAGAGAAAACGGTAAAAAATTCACTTGGAACATAAACAATACAGTAGCGTGGGATCACACATTTAATGGAAAACACCATATTATAGCAACTTTTGTTCAAGAAGCCGAAGATCTAAAAACATGGTCAGATCGTATTGATGCAAATAATATTCAGCCTTCAGATGCCTTAGGATATCACAATATTGCTAATGCAACACTAGCAAATAGTACGTTTACATCTACAGATACACACCAAACAGCAGATGCATTAATGGGAAGGCTTTTCTATTCTTATGACAATCGTTACATGATAACAGGAACGGTACGTCGTGATGGATATTCGGCATTTGGTGCTTCTTATCCTTACGCAACGTTTCCTTCTGTAGCATTAGGATGGAGCTTTAATAAAGAAAGCTGGTTTAAATGGGAACCACTAAGTACTGGTAAATTACGTTTGTCATGGGGTAAAAATGGAAACAGATCGCTTGCAGATCCATACTTGGCTTTAGCAAACTTAAGTTCTGGTACGGGAGCGACAATGGGATATCTTGATGCTTCAGGAAATATTGTTGATATGAAATATCTGGGAATCGACCGTATGGCAAATCCTAATTTGCAATGGGAAAAAACAACAGCAACAAATATTGGTCTTGATTTAGGTTTCTTAAATGACCGAATTACAAGTACAATCGATGTTTACAGATCGGTTACGAATGATATGATCATGAGCCAGCGTTTGCCTGTGTTTACTGGGTTTTCATCAATTGCAACTAATCTTGGAGAGGTTGAAAACAAAGGTATTGAAATAAGCCTTACTACTTTAAACATCAAGAAACCAAACTTTGAATGGACGACGATGGTCGCTTTTTCATACAACAAGAATATTATTAAAAGATTGTATGGCAACATGGAAGATGTTAAAGATGCCAATGGAAATGTCGTTGACACCAAAGAAGCTGATGACAAAACAAATGGTTGGTTTATTGGAAGACCGATTTCTCAAATCTGGGATTATAAAGTAATCGGAATTTGGCAGAAAGATGAAGCTGTAGAAGCTGCAAAATACGGACAACGTCCTGGTGACCCAAAAGTTGAAAATAGCTACACTGCTGATGATGTTAATGGAAAACCAACTTATAATGAAAAAGACAAACAGTTTTTAGGACAAACAGCGCCTCCAATCAACTGGTCGTTGCGCAACGAATTCAAAATTTACAAAAATTGGAATTTGGCAATCAATATGTATTCGTACATGGGACACAAATCACTTGATGGACGTTATATGAATAATTATAATGATGGAAGTTTGTATACAAACAACTACAATCCATTTGTAAATCCATATTGGACAATTGACAATCCAACGAATGACTGGGCGCGTCTTGACGCCAGAGGACCTGCGGGAGCTGGAGTAGCAAAATTATACGATCGCAGTTTCATTCGTTTAGACAATATTTCGTTGGCTTACTCACTTCCCAAAGATCTTATTGATCGTTTGCATGTGAGAAATTTCAAAATTTATGCTTCTGTTCAGAACGCTGCAACATGGTCAGCTTCTGGTGAATGGAAATATTATGGTGATCCGGAAACAGGTGGGCTTGCAACGCGAATGTTTAATTTAGGATTTAACGTTTCACTTTAAAAAATTATTCAACAATGAAAAAATATATAAAAAATAAAATTTCAATCCTTGCGCCTTTAGTAGTGGCTTCCGCTCTTTTGGTTTCTTGTTCAGAGGATTTTCTGGAGCCAGATCCGCTTTCGTTTTACGAACCAGAAACTACATTTAGTACTGAATCTGGATTGCAGGCGGTTTTAGCAAGTGCCGATAAACAACTTCGTAACAACTACATTCACTATAATAGTGCAAGCAACAGTGTGCCTATTGGAACAGAATATGTTTTCTCGGATATGGCAAAATATGGAAAAACAGATAATAGCAGTACGATTTCTGATTTTGCTAATACGATAGTTCCAACGGGAAGTTTTAAAACAGCAACAAATGATGATTTTTACCTGGGATTTTACTGGGATGAAGCTTACACAGGTATTAAACATGCTAATACTGTATTGACTTATATTGATAATGTGACAAGTTTAACAGAAGAAGTTAAACGTAAATATATTGGTCAGGCTTATTTCCATAGAGCTTATCGTTATCTTAATTTGGTTTATCAATTTGGAGACATTCCGTTGATTACAAAAATTTTAGAAGTTCCGAAGCAGAGTTATTATTCTACTAAAAAAGAAGCCATTATTGAAATGATTACAGCCGATATGGAAAAAGCTGTAGAGTGGGTGCCAGATCAAGCAAAATTGCCTTATTTAGGCGTGGTGAACAAAGGAGCATGCCGTCAGTTATTGATTAAATGTTACTTGGCTTCAGGCAGATTTAAAGATGCAGAAAATCAGGCAGATATACTGATTAATTCATCTGGCTATTCTTTAATGCAAGCTAGTTTTGGAACTTTTGATCCGGGTGGAAATCCGACAACATGGACAATTAATAGAAATGTGATCTGGGATTTACACCGACCTGAAAATAAGGTTATTGCAGGTAATAGAGAAGCTATTATGGTAATGCCAAATGGTGGAGTACAGTCATTTTTGCCATTCGCTTCAATGAGAATTTTTGGACCTAACTGGAATTCTGCAACTGTTACAACTCCAGATGGAAAACAAGCAGCAAATCGTTTTGCCTCAAACAACACTGCAAATTATCAAGCTAAATACGATTACGCAAGAGCGCTTGGGCGTGGTATTGCTACAATTAGTGCTTCTTACTATTCACAACATCCTATGTGGGTTGTAAATGGTGTTGAAGACAAACAAGATCTTAGACATAACAGCACAGTAGGTAACTGGGTAAATATGGAAGATCTTAAATATAGTGATAGAACTTCTACATTTTATGGTCAAAATTTTAGATTAAGAAATGGCACCACTTTATTGTCAAAAGATACGCTGCGTGAATGGTTTGATTTTCCGTTATATAAAATATATCTGCATGATGTTGTAAATGAAACAAATCCAAATGCTACTGATTTCCAAGGCGCTAGTACTGGAAGTAAAGCACATTGGTACTTATATCGTTTGGCTGAAACTTATTTATTAAGAGCCGAAGCACGTTTTTATCAAGGTAATGTTGGTGGAGCAGCGCAGGATGTAAATGCAGTTAGAGCTAGAGCAGGCGCATCACAAATGTATGGTACAGTAACGATTGGTGATATTTGCGCAGAAAGAGGAAGAGAACTTTATTTGGAAGAATGGAGAAATGTCGAGTTAAAACGTATTTCGCACTGTTTAGCACTGAGTGGAAAACCAGACGAATGGGGTCAGACTTACAATAAAGCCAATTGGGATAAACAATCGGGAACTGATGCAGCGGGTGGTAGTTATTGGTATCAACGTATTGCGCATTACACGTTATATAACAAATACCCAAGCGGAATTGTGGTTCCAAATGGTACTAAGTTTTATACGATGGATAAACGTAATAACTACTGGCCAATTCCAAACAGTGCTATAACGGCAAATATTAAAGGTAAATTGAGTCAGAACTACGGTTATGATGGCTATGATCCTAATGTTAAGGTTTGGGATAAATGGCAAGATGCTGTTGCAAATGAAAGTCAGCTTTAAAAAAATGTTTTTTACCTATTTAGATTAGGTTGTCATGTTTTGGACTTAAATAATATCTCTGCTGTAAATGCAGCAGAGGTATTGTTTATTAGTATTGCCAAAGTTTATATAATCAGCAATCTGCTTTTTAAGCAATTTGCTACTGCTGATTTATTTCCAAATAATAGATTTAATATTTATTTGTAACGCATTATTTCATCAATAGAGATAATGTCAGAGCTTTTTATTGGAATAAATCAAGCAAAATTTAAACGTCGCTTTTTCAATTAAAAAAAATAAGAAATGAAATTTTACCTTTTAAGGTTTGTGCTTGTAATTGCTGTTCTGACAGTGATTTCTGGATTTGTTTCAAATGCAGAAAAAGCGCTTAGAGATAAAGAATACAAATTAGTTTGGAGTGATGAATTTTCGAAAAACGGAGTTCCAAATGAAAAGAATTGGAATTACGAATCGGGTTTTGTGAGAAATGAAGAAAACCAATGGTATCAAAAAGAAAATGCCTACTGCAAAGATGGATTTTTGATTATTGAAGCGAGAGAAGAAAATAGAGCAAACCCAAATTTTATTTCCAAAAATCATCATGACTGGAAAAAACAAAGAGATTCTATAAAAGTCACTTCTTCATGTTTAATTACTCGCGGAAAGTATTCCTGGCAATATGGCCGATTCGAAATGCGGGCTAAAATTCCGGTAAAAAACGGAATGTGGCCGGCCTTTTGGACTTTGGGCATTGAAGGAAACTGGCCCGCAAATGGAGAAATTGATATTATGGAATATTATACCGGAAAAATTTTAGCAAACGCCGCTTGGAAATCAAACCAACGTGATGTTGCTTGGGACAGCCAAACAGTAAAACTGAGTGATTTTAAAGATAATTCGTGGGCAGATAAATTTCACATTTGGCGAATGGATTGGGATGCCGACTGGATCAGATTATATGTTGACGATCAGTTGTTAAATGAAATTGATGTGAAAGAGGCTAAATATTCAGATCAAAAAACACTTCCGTTTCAACAGCCGCATTATTTATTGGTCAATCTGGCTGTTGGCGGCATAAATGGAGGGGAGCTAACAGAAAACAGTTTTCCGTCAAAATACATAATAGATTATATCAGGGTTTATCAAAAAAATAATTAAAAAATGAGATTACAATATTCAATCATTATAAGTTTAATCAGCATTATAATGTTCAGTCAAAATAAAGAATTTGCGCCAGGAAAAGAATGGAAAGATACTGATGGCGTTCACATAAACGCACACGGTGGCGGAATTTTATTTGATGCTGGAACTTATTATTGGTATGGCGAATACAAAACAAGTGGAAAGTCTGGAAATACATCTTTAATTGGTTTCAGTTGTTATTCTTCTAAAGATTTATACAATTGGAAAAATGAGGGAATTGTATTAAAAATAGAAAGCGACCCAAATTCTGAAATAACAAAAGGATGCGTAATGGAACGTCCAAAAGTTATTTTCAATAAAAAATCGGGCAAGTATATAATGTGGTTTCACTTAGAACTAAAAGGCCAGGGTTATAATGCGGCAAAAGCGGCCGTTGCTGTAAGTGACAACCCAAAAGGCCCTTTCAAATTTCTAAAATCCTATCGTCCAAATAAAAGGGTTTGGCCAATGGGTTATAAAGAGGAATTCAAAATTGCTTCTGCCAATGAAAATCAGTTAAAATCATGGAGTCCTGAATGGTTGACAGCTATCAACAATGGTCTGCTTGTTCGCCGAGATTTTAATAAAGGTCAAATGTCCAGAGACATGACAGTTTATGTTGATGATGATGAAAAAGCATATCTGATTCATTCTTCTGAAGATAATTTGACGCTTCATATTTCAGAACTTACAGATGACTATTTAGATTTTACCGAAAAATGGACCCGAATGGCGCCTGCTGGCCATAATGAAGCGCCTGCTATTTTTAAAAAAGAAGGCATTTATTATATGATAACTTCTGGATGTACGGGCTGGGATCCAAATGAGGCTCGATCTTTTTCGTCTAAATCAGTTTTAGGACCATGGAAATCTTTAGGAAATCCATGTGTGGGTAAGGATTCGGAACTTACTTTTCATTCGCAAAGCACGTATATTCTTCCTGTTTCTGGAAAAAAGGAGCAATTCATTTTTATGGCAGATCGCTGGAAACCTGAAAACCCTATTGACGGAGGATATATTTGGTTGCCAATAAAAATTTCCAACGAAAAACCCATTTTGGAATGGGCTGATAAATGGAATTTGAACTCTTTTGCAGAAAAGCAATAAAATAAATAGTTGTAAACATCTGTAAATTGATAAATTAGAAGTTTCTAAATAAGTATATTATTTAAAAGATCAGGAAAATGAAAACACAGCAAAATTATTTTAAACAGAAATCACGTCTTGTCTTTTCTATGGTTATATGCTTTTTATATTTTTCAACGGCGCATGCTCAAAAAAAGAGAACAATAAAAGAAGCTGTTCCATTAGACTCAATTCGATTGAGCGACCCAGCTATTTTAGCAGATAAGAAAACCAATATGTATTACATGACG
Source organism: Flavobacterium sp. LHD-80 (assembly GCF_030929605.1). GTDB lineage: Bacteria > Bacteroidota > Bacteroidia > Flavobacteriales > Flavobacteriaceae > Flavobacterium. Next base: position 6,473 of record NZ_JAVFVS010000009.1, on the reverse strand, counting down.
GGTACAGGTGGATTACTTTGGAAAAGCAAAGATTTAAAATTATGGAGCGGTCCTTATGAAATTGCCAAAACAGACCCAAATTCTTGGATGGGATCAAACCCAATGATTTGGGCCGCAGAATTTCATCAGTTTAAAAATAAATATTACTACTTCGCCACTTTTACAAATAGAGATAAAATAATAGACAAAGTTGACGGTAATACTATTGAGCGTCGCGCAAGTCATATTTTGGTCAGCGATAATGCTGAAGGTCCATACGTGCCAATGAAAGATGATATTTATTTGCCTCCCAATAAACCAACTTTAGACGGTACATTTTGGGTTGATAAAAATGAAAAACCGTATATGATCTATTGTTATGAATGGTTGCAAAACGGCAATGGAACTATTGAAAAAATTGAGCTTAAACCAGATTTAAGCGGATCAATAGGAGAGGGAAAATTGCTTTTTAAAGCAAGCGATTCACCTTGGAGCAGAGAAAAAGACGCAAAAGGAAATGACAAACCAAATAAAGTTACAGATGGCCCATATTTGTTTACAACTGGTTCAGGACGTTTAGGAATGATTTGGACGAGCTGGATTTATGATGTTTATACTCAAGGGGTAGCATATTCTAAAAGTGGCACTTTAGATGGTCCGTGGATTCAGGAAAAAGATCCTATCACGCCGCCAAACTTTGGTCATGGCATGCTATTTAAAACATTTGAAGGCAAATGGTTGATGTCGGTTCATAGTCATAAAAAAGTGGAAGGAAAAACAGTTAGGATTCCGAAATTTTTTGAGGTTGATTTATCTGGAGATAAGTTAGTAGTATTAAAAGAATTACAAAATTTTTAAAATGAATAAATTAAGAACATTCTTGTTTTTGGCTGTTATTTTCGGGCAATTGTTATTTTCACAACAAAAAGAAAATACTGAGAATATATTTCAGATAAAAAATCCTGATTTTAATACAAGTCCTTATACAGGAATGACAAAACAACATTGGAAAGATGCAGCACTTTATTTATTAGAAGGTGCATTCAGCTATGTTCATTCAATTGATGATCCGATGAAATTCCCAAAACAGGAAGGAAAAAGTTATCCAGCAAATGAATCTCAGGTTCCAACAGAAAAATTAGAAGGTCTTTGCAGAACTTTATTTATTGCTTCACCTTTATTAAAAGAAAATCCAAATTTAGTAATCAACAACATTAAAGTTGCCGATTATTATCGTTATCAAATCGGAAAATTAACTGATCCAAAAAGTTCATCATATATTGAACCACGAGGGAAAAATGGAGGTCCAAGCCAAAAATTAGTCGAATTTGGAGCTTTGGCACTTTCATTAATGACAAATCCAGATGTTTTATGGAAACCGCTTCCGCAAAAACAGAAAGACGATCTAGCCAAAATAATGTTGAGTTACGGCGACGGTCCAACAGTTGATTCAAACTGGAAATTTTTCAACATTTTTGTCTTAAGTTTTTATAAAGAACAAGGTTATGAGGTCAATGAAAAATTGCTTGTTGAGTATTTAGAAAAATCACTCAAACATTATCGAGGCAATGGTTGGTACAATGACGCTCCGGCTTTTGATTATTACAGTATGTGGGCTTTTCAGATGTATGGAACAATCTGGTCAGAGTTCTTCGGAAGAAAACATTATCCTGAATATGCATCTAAGTTTGCATCCAATTTTAGTGATCTAAAAGACAATTATCCATATTTATTCAGCAAAGATGGTGAAATGATTATGTGGGGAAGAAGCATCAGTTATAGAACAGGTGCCGTAGTTCCTTTTCCTTTAATGGGATTTCAAAACGATCCAAATACAAATTACGGATGGATGCGCAGAATTTCATCGGGTGTAATAAAACAATTTTTAACGCATCCTGATTTTATGAAAGACAATGTGCCTACGCTTGGGTTTTATGGTGCTTTCGAGCCAGCAGTTCAAAATTACAGCTGTCGCGGAAGTGTATATTGGATGGGGAAAATCTTTTTGGGTTTACTAGTTCCTGATGATAATCCGTTTTGGAAAAGCAAGGAAAACAACGGAGATTGGGAAAAAAAATTCAAAAAAAACGAGGTTTACAATAAGTATCAAGGAGACTCAAAAATCTTAATTACAGATTATCCTAATATTGGTGCTTCAGAAGTTAGAGCGTGGTGCCATGAAAAGGTAAGTAGCGACTGGCAAAAATTTAGATCAACAGAAAACTATAACAGATTATCTTATAACAGCGCTTTTCCATGGCAAGCCGATGGCGAAAATGGTGAAGTTGCCATGAACTATGTAATCAAAAATAAAAAGGATCAATGGGAAGCTTTTAGATTATACACTTTTAAAAAATTTGAAAACAACATTTATTATAGAAATGCTGTTTTAGAAACAGATGAAAGCATACAGTTCGACTTGACCGACATTCCTTTACCTAACGGAATTTTGAGAGTGGATAAAAATAATAGCGATAAACCAGTTTCAATGCGTTTAGGTCATTATGCGCTTCCAAAATTAGACAAAGAAATTATTACAACTAAAAAGAAAGTCGAAGGATACGAGGTTACCATTATTGATAACGGAAAATACCAGCTTGCAGTAATTCCACTTTTAGGATGGAATAAGACTGAAATTGTAAAGGCTAAAGGATTGCATCCAGAAAGCAGTGAAAGTACAGTGATTAATGTTGTTGCTAATTGTGAAACAAAAAACTCTAATATTTTTTCAGTTTTGATGCTTTGGAAGAAGTCAGGCGAAAAATGGAAGAATAAAGAGTTAGTTCCTGTAAAAATTCAAGAAAAAAACGGAACTGTTAGTGTAGAGTTTAATAATGGAACAAAGAAATTGGTTAATTTTAATGAAAAATAGCCAAATAGGGTATTGAATACAATCAGATTATCTTAACCCATTTCATAATATCTAATTAATTGACAGATGAATAAATTATATTTTCTTCTCAGCCTTTTATGTTTGGTTAGTACTTATGGGCAATCTGCACAAGATAAACAATTAGAAAAAAAATTAGATGAACTGCTTTCTTCGAAATTCAGCAAATTGGAACCTGGTTGCGAAGTATTGGTTGCAAAAAAGGGAAAAATCGTTTATAAAAAAGCATTTGGAAGCGCAAACCTAGAATTAAATGTACCTATTACTCCTGAAATGGTTTTTAAGCTGGGGTCTATTACAAAACAATTTACAGCTGTTGCAATTTTGCAATTAGTAGAGCAAGGTAAAATTTCTTTACAAGACAGCCTGCAGAAATTTGTTGCTGATTTTCCATCAAAGTCCAAAACGATAACTATTGAAAATCTCCTGACTCATACCTCTGGAATAAAAGATTATATGCAGATTGATTATCAGGAACCTAATTTAGAAAGGAGAGACTTTAATCCTACGGAAATTATAAATCTCTTTAAAAATGTTCCATTAGAGTTTGAGCCTGGAACTAAATATAAATACAGTAATTCGGGCTATTTTCTGTTGGGATATATTATTGAAAAAGCATCAGGTAAAAGTTATAAAACATATGTGCAGGAAAATATCTTAAAACCATTAGATTTAAATCATGTCTATTTTGACACTTCGAATAATCTTATCCCAAACCGAGTTAATGGATACCGAAAAGAAGGCACAACATTTAAAAACGCTGATTACTGGAGCATGACTATTGCATATGCTGCAGGTGAATTAATTTCAAATGTTGAAGATTTATTTAAATGGAACATTGGGTTGTATTCTTATAAAATCCTCAAAAAAGAAACTCTAGAGAAAGCATTTGTACCTTTTAAGTTAAAAGATGGAAGCGTAACAGAATATGGATATGGCTGGATACTAAAAAATCTAAATGGAATAAAATCCATAGAGCATGGCGGCGCCATAACAGGTTTTCTAACTAATGAAATATATTACCCCGAAGAGGACGTGTTTGTTGCCGCATTGTTTAATTGCGAATGTGCTCCGAAGGACGAATTATCAGTTGATATTGCCAGTCTTGCATTGGGAAAAACATTTCAAAATGAAGTAAAAGTAGATGTCGCCTTACTAAATGAATATATAGGTACTTATACATTATCGATAAATACTAAAAGAACAATAACAATCAAAAGAGAAAATGAGCATTTAATTGCTGAAATTTCAGGACAAGGAACAGTTCCTTTAATTTTTCAATCTGATACTAAATTCCAGTTTAAGAATATTCTAGGTGCAGAATGCGAATTTATAAAGGAAAATGGGAAGGTTACAAAATTTAATGTAAGTCAAAATGGGAATTTTGAATGGAAAAAAAATCAATAAACACATTGCATAAAAAAATCTGTAGGGTAATATTTAAAGCAATTTAAATGTAACTTAACTTTAATTGAGTAAGTATATTCAATTCAAATTTTTTATGTTTATTTGTTTTAACAAACGTTTAAAGTAAATTATTTATGCTTTCTGAGATCCAAAGCCTTCACGATGTATGGGAAACCAATCGTACTGTTAAAAGTACTAATCAGCATCAAATTTCATTTGATGATCTTACGAATTCAATTATCAGTACAGGACCATTTTCGTTCTACATAATTGATTTTTTCGATATGTCGCTTTCACACATCAGTCCTTCCTTGTTTACAATGCATGGGTTTGATCCAGAAACTATAACTTTTAATGATGTATTGGGAGCAATTCATCCTGAAGATATTGAGTTTGTAATAAAAGCAGAAGCCTTTTTGACCAAATTCTTTTATGAAAACATTGGGCGCGAAAAGCTTTTAACTTATAAGATTAGTTACAGTCACAGATGCCGTATGGAAAGTGGGGAATACGCTTTATTTAACCATCAAGCATTAATGTTGACCATGGATGATAATGGTGGTTATGGAAAATCGTTAAACATTCACACACGAATTGATCATTTGAGCAGTTTTAATACTTATAAAATATCTCTTATAGGCTTAAATGGCGAACCCTCTTTTATGAATTTGAGTCTTGACGAAATTAATAATGAATCCACGGAATTTTCTAAAAGAGAAATTGACATTATTAAGTTGATCGGAAATGGTTTAAATAATACTGAAATTGCTGAAAAACTTTTCATAAGCCCTTTGACAGTAAAAAAACACCGCAATAATATATTGACAAAATCCAATTCTAAAAACACCGCAGAACTTATTAAAAACTGCATACTTCAAGGGGTGATTTAGTTTTTAATAAAATGTTTATTTAGTTGAGTGCTTCGGTACTTTCCAATCGTAAACATTGTTCTGTTCCAAGATATAGAGGATTGCCATGTTTTTCAGACCAAAATCCATCAAGAAAATCTTTGGTAATACAGCGGTATACGACAACTCCTTTATAAATTTTATGATCATCACCCTTATAGCTAAAATTAATTACTAGAATATTGTCCTTAAAGAAACCGGTGCCTTTTTGCTTTTGAGTATCGTTAATAAGCCAGTTTGCAATAATTCGGTTGTTCTTATCTAAGGATAGAGTCAAAATCCCTTTATAGCTGATTACGTTGTTTTCTTCTTGGTTGCTTCCAGAAATAGCATATTTGCCTATTAAATCTTGTGTGGTCATTATATATTAGGTACAATTTAAGAAACAAAGAATAATGAATTTCTTGGTTCTTATAAAACAATTTATTGAAGCAAATATATTAAAGATATAAATAATAGCTTCACAAAGGAGTAATAGAAAGTTTAAACGATACATATATAATATAAGTAGATTATACTCAAGCAAACCCGATAGGTTTCCACAACCTGTCGGGTTTGCTTTTATACATATATGTATAGGGTAAGATTTACATTCCAATTTTCCGTAGAGGCGCACAGCAGTGCGTCTCCTGTGTAACGCAGACGCTTCGGAGAATTCAATTCTCCTATATATATATGTATAAGATGCCAGGTCGAGTGTCCCGATCCGTAAGATTCGGGAAGGAAGAAGATTTTTTGATAGGAATTTTGAATTTCGAGATTAGGAGTTTGTTTTTAATCAGGAGCTGATCCCGCTATCCGCTGCAATCTTTTGTGCCGAACCCCGGCACAAAAGGATTTCCGCTCCTATCGGGGCTATGGGGCCGGTTTCCAGAAAGAGATGATGTGGAATAAAGATGATTTTGGAAGAAAAGAGAGCGAAAAGCAGAAAAACTCTGCGCCTTTGCGCCTCTGCGAGACTAAAAAGCGCTTTGAAAACAAGCTTCGGACCTTGATTTATCTTCAAAAAGTAGCTTCAAAGAATAAAAACTCTGCAAAACCGGCATGCTGAAAGCGCCGAAAAACAAGGAAATCATAACGAAACTCAGAAAAAAGCCACGAACAGGCAAAAAAGCCTTTATTGTAAAGAAACGGTTATCAGCGAGTTAGGAAAAAGATGGAAAAAAGATCAAAAAAAGAGGATAAAAAAGCTTGTATAACTGGATAAAGGTGCTACTTTTGCACCCGCAACAACGAAAGACGTTCACTGAAACACTGGCAAGGAATACGGAATCAAACTGAGAAAAATT
>NZ_JAVFVS010000008.1 GCF_030929605.1 Flavobacterium sp. LHD-80 | reverse complement strand
AATCTGCTTTTCGGCCGTTTTTAGTCCCGCAGAGGCGCAGAGGCGCAAAGTTTTTCCTCTTTTATTCTGTTTTTGTTCCCGAATCGATGTTTCTTTCGCTGAATTTCTTTCTGGAAACCGGCCCCATAGCCCCGATAGAAGCGGAAATCCTTTTGTGCCGGGGTTCGGCACAAAAGATTGTAGCGCATAGCGGGAATAGCTCCTCATTAAAAAACAAATTCCAGATTATGAAAATACAAACCCTTTGGGCTTTGGCTTCACTCAGTCCGAAAAGAACATATAATTTACTATCTGAACTTTATGGATAAGACGCACTGCTGTGCGCCTCTACGGAAAAATTGGATTCTAGGATTATCCTATACATATATATGTATAAAAAATAAACCCGACAGGTTTTGAAAACCTGTCGGGTTGTACACTATTAAATATTTTTAATCATTAATCAAATCTTATTGCTTTGACTGGAGATATTTTCGTTATTAAATAGGAAGGAATCAACAATACTAAAAAGCAAATTATTATAGTCAGCAAATTCAATGCTATTACATAACCCCAATTTAAATATACCGGAGCTTGATTTACATAGTAATTCTCCGGATTAAGATGAACAACTCCAAATTGCTGTTGAATTAACAATATTGAAATCCCAATAAGATTCCCCCAGAACAATCCACGTATGATTAAATAGAAGGCGTTGTACAAGAATATCTTTCTAACTGTCCAATTATTTGCTCCTAATGATTTCAAAATTCCAATCATTTGCGTTCGCTCTAAAATCAGAACTAAAAGCGCTACTACCATATTAATTGTCGCAACTAAAATCATAACACCAAGAATTACTACTATATTGAAATCAAATAGCTGGAGCCAGTCAAAAATATAGCTATACTTTTCTATAATCGTTTTTGTATCCAAGCTTGAAGATGTAGCTTCGTAAATTTGATTACCTGTTTCTTTTATCTTCGTAAAATCTTTAACAAAAACTTCAAAAGCTCCAACTTGATCTGGAGCCCATTTATTGATTCGCTGTATATGACGAATATCTCCTATTATATATGTCGCGTCAAAATCTTGAAATCCCGAACTAAAAATACCCGTTATTTTAAAACGGCGGCTGTTTGGCATTTTCCCTTGCTCTTCTTTTATAAAAAAAGTATTAAAACTATCTCCCAATTTCAAATTAAGTCTATCAGCGAGAAACCTGGAAATGATAACTTCTTCATTAAGTGATTTTGAGAAATTAGGCAAATTCCCCTCAACCAAGTATTCTTTTATATTACTCCAATCATAATCTGCCCCTACTCCTTTAAAAATAATACCTTCAAATGCGTTTGATGTTCTTATAATACCAGCTTTACTTGCAATAGCCTGCACATGTCTTACATCTGGAACTGATTTAAAGTTGGGATAAAAATCCTGTTTTTTAGAAATTGGAACTAAAGTAACTTCAGAATTATTATTATCAAAGTTTGATATAATAACCTGACCATTGAAAGCAGAGATCTTATCGCGGATTTTTTGTTGCAATCCAATTCCGGTTGCTACAGAAACCAGCATCATAATAATGCCAATTGCAATTGCCGAAATAGCAATTTTTATGATAGGTGCCGAAATACTGCTTTTATAATCTTTGGCAGTAATAAGTCTTTTGGCTATAAAATATTCTAAATTCAATTTAATAATGTTATGTTGGTAATATTTACCGTTTATTTATTCAAAAATACGTTTAAAAAATCAGAATTGAATTGCCACAAAAAACAATTCAGAAATATTTGGATTTATTACAACGGAAGCTTCTTTTTCATTTCCTCGACAATATTATATGCTGCCGGACATATTGCAACATTTTTTAATGTCAAATCTGTTATTTGATAAAACTTCTTGCGATCGGTATGCGGAAACTCCCGACATGCTTTTGGACGGACGTCATAAATCATACAATAATTTTCGTTGTCCAAAAACGTACAAGGAACGCTTTTCAACACATAATCTTTATCTTCATCAATTCTAAGATATTGTTCTATAAATTGCTGTGGCTTTTGTTTAAAGGATTTCGAAATTCTTTCGATGTCGGCCAAAGTAAATAATGGTCCAGTCGTTTTACAACAATTGGCACACTGTAGACAATCTGTTTTTTTAAACTCAGCATCATGCAAGTCCTGCATTACATAGTCTAAATTCTTAGGCTGTTTCTTTTTAAGCTTATCAAAATACTTTTTGTTTTCGATATGCTTATCTTTGGCTAACTTATTTAAGTTATTTAAAATTTGTTTCAAGTTTAATATTTAAAGTTGAACTGCAAAATTAAACAACTTTAAACTTGAAACCTTAATCTTTGAACTAAATTACAATGAAAGATCTTTTTGGGAAAGCGATGTTCGATTTCCAAACCAATAATACGCCAGAAGACATCATTACCGAAACTTCCATTTCTGAAGAAGACGAAATGAGCGTTGCCTATTTATTTCGTTCCTATAATGAAATGCCAAAACTGGAACAAAAAGCACTGCAATTATCTTTCGGGAAAATTTTAGACGTTGGATGCGGCGCGGGAAGTCATAGTCTTTCTCTTCAAAACGACCGTAATTTGGATGTGACTTCAATTGATATTTCAGAAAAAGCAATCGAAACCTGCAAATTGCGCGGAGTTAATAACGCAAAAGCTCAAAACATTCTCGATTTTGAAGGAGAAAAATTTGATACAATTCTTTTATTAATGAATGGGACTGGAATTTTTGGAAAACTAGAAAGCTGCAATCAATATTTATCTAAGTTAAAATCTTTATTAAATCCAGGAGGCCAAATTTTAATTGACAGTTCTGATATTATATATATGTTTGATGAAGATGAAGATGGCGGAAAATGGATTCCATCAAATGATTATTATGGCGAATTAACTTTTACTATTTCTTATAAAGGGGAAAAAGAAGAATCTTTTGACTGGCTTTATTTAGATTACAACACACTTCAGAATGCTGCGATTGCAAATGGGTTAAAATGCGAGCTAATTTTAGAAGGCGAGCACTATGACTACTTAGCCAAACTTTCAATATAAAAACATCCTAAAAATGGAAGAACTAGATTTAGAGAAATTAAAATATCCGATTGGGAAATTTATAATTCCAGACAGCTATTCAAAGGAATATATTTCAAATAAAATTGAAGAAATTGCCTCTTTTCCAGAAAAATTAAAAAACGAAACCATTCATTTGACAGATGAGCAACTTGATACACCTTATCGCCCCGGAGGTTGGACGGTTAGACAAGTAATTCACCATTGTGCTGAAAGCCACATGAATTGTTACATTAGAATTAAATGGACTTTAACCGAAAACAATCCAGTAATAAAAGCATATGACGAAGCTTTATGGAGCGAACTTCCAGATAATTTACATATGCCGATCGTACCAACACTAAGCTTACTAGAAGGACTTCACTTTAGATTAGCTTACATTATGAGAAATTTATCGGAAAGAGATTTAGAAAAATCCTTTACTCATCCCGAAAATAATTCTGAATTAAAATTAAAACGAATCATAGGAATGTATGCCTGGCATTGTAATCATCATTTAGCACATATTACCAATCTTAAAAAAAATAAAAACTGTGACTAAAATTCAGTTATCAATACATTTATAAAAACAAAAATCTCTTCAATGAAGAGATTTTTGTTTTTATGGTATATTCAAGTATTTATGCGTTTGAAGTGAAACACGCCATTTTGGATTGTTCATTACGTAATCAACAATCAGTGGCGTCATTTCTTCTTTTTTACTCCATTCTGGCTGAAGAAATAAAATTGCATTATCATTCACAAGTTCGGCTTGTTCTTCAGCAAAAATAAAATCGTGTTTATTATAAATAATCACTTTTAATTCATGCGCATTATCATAAACTGTTTGAGTTGGTAGTTTGTTTTTTTTAGGAGAAAGACAAATCCAATCCCAAGTCCCACTCAACGGATAAGCTCCTGAAGTTTCAATATGTACTTTTAGATTTTTATCTTTTAACTGCTGAGTAAGCAAAGTCATATCCCACGTTAAAGGTTCGCCACCAGTAATTACAACAGTATCTGCATAAGCTGAAGCATTCTTAACAATTAATTCAGTACTTGTTGGCGGATGTAGTTCTGCATTCCAGCTTTCTTTAACATCACACCAATGGCATCCCACGTCACATCCTCCAATTCTAATAAAGTATGCCGCAGTTCCCGTATGAAAACCTTCTCCTTGAATGGTGTAGAATTCTTCCATCAAAGGCAACATAGCTCCTTTATTAACTTCTAATTGTATTTCTTTTGCTAACATTATTCAATTTTAAAGTGCAAAGATAGTCATTTCTTAACGGAACAAAAAAACCGACAGTTCAATGAACTGCCGGTTTTTTAATTAGTTAGAAAACTAATATTATTTTAGAGCTTTTACAGATTTAGCTGCATAATCATTCGTTGGATCTAAAACTAAAGATTTATTGAAATATTCAATTGCTTTAGCTTTATCTGTATTAGCATAAGCGGCACCAATACTGTTGTAAGATTCAACTATTTTTTTAACTGTTGCAGGTTTAGCTAATTCTTCAGCACCTTTTGCAGTCGTTTTAGCAATATACTCTTCGTAGTTTTTGATAATTAAATCATCTTTTTCCAATAAGTTATTGATTCTTCCTTTATATAAGTAAGCCTCGTCATAAGTTGGAGAAGCTACAAGAACTCTGTCAAAAGCTGCATCAGCTTTAGTCAAAGCAGCTGCATCAGCAGCGCCGTTAGCTTTATTTGCATTTGCATAGTATAATGAGATACCATAATATACATTATCATTCAAATAGTTTTTCTGATCTGCATTAGCTGCGCTTAATTCATAGATTGCAGCAGCTTGGTTGTATTGTTTTTTAGTGAACAATTCTTTACCAAAATCACCAAGATCTTCAACCGCTAATGGTTCCATAGCAACTGCTTTTTTGATATCTGTTAGACCTGCTTCAAAAGCAGAAGCCTCAACAACACCAGCAGCATCAGTTCCTTTTTTAATTTTAGCGAAACCTAAATACAAGTAATCTTTAGCAATAACTTTGTTGCTAGGAACTTTTACGTAATCCTCTAATGATTTAAGAGCTACATCAATATTTCCATTCTCGTAAGCAGAATATCCTAAATATCTGTAGATTCTTGGATTAACTTTATCCTCAGCAATCATTTTATTAGCTACAGTTTCTAAGCTCTTATAATCTTTAACCAAGATCAAGAAATCCGCGTGACGCATTTTAGAATCTAAAGAGTAATCAGTCAAACTTAAGTATTTCTCATAGTTTGTGATTGCATTCTGTAAATTAGTTTTTGATGTAGAAGGTTTATTTCTTGCCCATTTATAATATGTCTCAGCTAATTCTCTGTAAACTGGACCGTAACTTGGGTTTAATGCAATAACTTCATTAAAAGCTTTAATAGCTTCATCATATGATTTTGCACCTTTCAATAAAACACCTAATTGCATTTTAGCTCTTAAAAGTGTTGGATCTGCAGTAAAAGCATCACGGTAAGCTTTATAAGCTTCATTTTGATTGTTTGCTCCGTAATAAGCATCACCAATAGCCAATAAAGCAGTCGCATTTTGCGGCTCAATTGCTAAAGCACGTTTTAGGCTAGTAATAGCAGCGTTATAATCAGGATTATTTGAATTGCTGTAAGCTTTACCAATGTAGATATACTCATCAACATCTTTACGCTTCATATCTTTAGTAGCCAAACCAAAATTAGCTTGAGCAGATGCAGCATTTTTACTATCAAGATCAATTTGACCTAATCCAATATAATTAAGGTTTTTTCTATCTGATGCTTCTAATCCATTTAAATAGTAAATCTTCGCTGAATCAACAACGCTTTGATTTAAATAGATGTTTCCTAAAACAAAATTAGCCTCACCATCTGAAGGTTTTGCTTTGATGATTGACTTAAGCAATGATTTTGCCTTTTGAAATTGCTCAGCATCAATTGCTTTTTTTGCTTCTTTGATGTCTTGCGCTTGTGCAACAGTGGCAGATGCAACTAAAGCAAGACTAAAAATTTTAAATTTATTCATCTTTGTCGTAATTAATTTATTCTTTATCTTTTAAAATTTGGGTTCTAATATTAAGCTTTCTACTTGGTGTTTTTACTGGCATTAATCCAGATTTCAACACTATTCTTTGACCAATCTCGCCTGCCATGAAGGAAGCAAGTCCCATACCCAGCCCAGTATAACCCTGACAGTTTATTATAAACAAATCACGTGCCAAAGGATATTTATTTAATGCAATGTCAGTTTGCGTTGGGCTATAATATTTATCATCATTTAAACCTTTAACACTTAACACATTGATTTTACTGATTGTTTCGCCCATATTTGGAGAAGGTTGATAAAGCCAATTTACACCAACTATACCAATCATTCCATCATTTTCAGAAACAAATTTAATAACTTCATCATTAGTTTTAAAAGAAAATGCTCCTGTCGCGGGAATATCTTTGACTTTCGCTAAATCTTTCATATAGCGAACTGTACTAGAATTCGGATTATCAAAAACGAGTCCTTTTATCCCTGTATCTTTTTTCCCTTGCATAAAATCAATTACAGACTTCAACGCAATTAATGTATCATTATTGCTTTTGTTTGAAATTAAAGCAATTGCATCAACAGCAAACGGCGTAACTCTCGGGTTAATCTTGCTTTTCTCAAATCTTTGCAGTTCGTCAGCAGTTAAATTACGTGCTGTTACAACAACCTTAGCTTTTTTATTTAGTAAATCATTGATCAGTTCAACTTCAGACTTAGGCTTAACTGCAATTTTTGCACCATAGTAAGTTCCTTCAAAAACAGCAACCTGATCGTCTACGATTGGCTCTATCGTTTCATCAACAGTAACATCAAGCGATCCTTTTAAAATTGTTTCATTTGATTCATTCTTGCTTTTTTGGTTGCACATCGCAAACAAAAAGACAAAAGCAATCAAACCAAAAACTTTACTATACTTTAACATATTAATCCGTATTAGAATTTATTAATCTTAAGAAGCGTATTGCTGAATAAACAATCAACAATCCTCCAAAAGCATATCGATATTTAGGTTCCATATCTAAAGGAAGCTTTTCCCAGAACATAATCATTAAACCTAGCACAAGATAGATTAAAAAAAACAGTATTCCTAAAACAAGAAGAAATCGCTCTTTGAGCGATTTCTTCTGAATATTATTAAGCATATCTTTTAACATTATTCTGCAGATTGAATAGTAATAGGAAGAGAGTAAAGTACTCTAACTTTTTTACCATTTTGCTCGCCAGGAGTCCATTTTGGACATTTTTTAAGAACACGAATTGCTTCTGCTCCTGTACCGTAACCGATATCCCTTAAAACTTTAATGTCGGTTAATGAACCGTCTTTTTCAACTACAAACGTAACGTAAACTTTACCTTTTAAACCTTCTTCTTCTGGAGTTTTGTAATTGTTTCCTACGAATTTGTAGAATTTATCAATTCCTCCAGGGAAATCTGGTTTTACTTCGATACCAGCTGTGTTATATACTTGGTTATCTTCTTCTACTACTGCAGCAGTTCCAGTACCTACTGGCTCATCAACAGTTAAAACTGCATCTGGATCTCCTTTAATAGTTTCAGCTCCAACCTTTTTATCTTTAAGTTCCTCAATTTTTGGAGGATCTTCAGTAACCTCATTTGCTTTAGCAACAACCGGCTTCACAAATTTCACCTGATCCACTTTTGGTGGTGGTGGCGGTGGTGGCGGTTCATTTGGTTTTACCTCTTCTTTTTTCTTAGGAGGTAATTTAACAGTAGCGATCTTAATATCCTTATCCATATCATCTTCACCAGAATCTGGCAAGAAGCTAGCAATAAGAGGAGCTCCTACAGCAAAGGCAAAAATAATCGAACCTAGGATAAGCGCTTTTATCGTAGTTTTACTGTTCGATTTTCTTAGCTCATAAGCACCGTATATCTTATTACGTCCTTCGAATACGATATCAAGCCACTGATTTTTTATAATATCTAATTTCATTTTTCTTGATTATTAGGATGTTCAAACAAGATAAATCTTATTGTTTATCTATTAATTTTGTTTCCTCAGGACTAAACTCAGGAACAATAGCATAAGTATCTACTCCTGTAATAGCCATCTCATCCAACATATCAACTAAATTTTTGTAAGTTGACTTTTTAGTTGGTTTAATGATAACTATAATTCCATTCTTAGGTTTTCCTAAAGCTGCAGAGTAAGCCAAAACTTCTTTCTTTTGCTTTAATAGTTCTCTACGAATACCATCTTTACCATATGCAATATCTTTAGGCCCTACTTTAGGAGCTACCAATAATCCCATATAATAAACCATTTTATTGTTTTCACCCATCATAACAGTCATTGTACGATTCTCATCTACTTTAACTGGAGGAGTCTTATCTTCCGGATCTTTATCTGGCAGAGACAAATCCATCGATTTAGGTTTTGACAACGAAGTAGTTAACATAAAGAATGTGATCAATAAGAATGCCAAATCCACCATCGCCGTTAAATCGACTTTCGAATTTTGCTTTTTACTTCTTACTTTGCCACCTTTTCCGCCACCACCGTCGCCGGTATTTAATTCAGCCATTTTAGTGTATCTTTTTTAATTAAAAGTCTTTTCCTCTCGTACCTGTAACTAAGTTAAAGGAATTGATTTTCTGATCTTGTAGAATATCCATAATCTTTTTGATTTGAGGATATTGTTCTTTAGCATCTCCTTTAATCGCAATCTGCAATTCTTTATCTTCAAGATCAATTGCCGCTCTTCTTGAAACAAGAAGCCACTCTTTCAATTGATTGTCTAAAGAATCGATTGGAATACCAGGTTGGTCAGCTTTAGCTCTATCAGCAGATTTCATGTCGATGATTTGCTTTAATCCTGCTACTGGAACACCGAAGTCATCCATTAAAGAGAATTTAGTTTGGTCATCTTCAGAAAAATTCACACCGAATTTTGCTCCCATTCCTTCAAGAGTTTTTTTACGAATCTCTCTTCCTTTGATGTCAAAAAACACTTTGCTTTTCCCGTCTTTTCCTTTTCCTATTGTAATAATTGCCAAATTAGTATCTGGTAATTTATGTTCTACAGTAGAAGCAGGCATATCTACAGGAAGTGCTTCAGGCACCTTAGCAGTAGCGGTCAAGATAAAGAACGTAAGCAAAAGGAACGCGACATCACACATGGCAGTCATATCTGTCGATGTCGACTTCTTTTTCATTTTAATTTTAGCCATTATCTTTTATTTTATTTTTTTGATATAATTAAATCTAATTATTTATATATCAAAAATTAATTATTGTTTTAAACTTCCTCTGAATTTTCTGTAAGTGTTAACGATTGTAGTACCAGCCTCATCGATAGAGTAAGTTAAATCGTCAATTTTAGCAGTAAAGAAGTTGTAAGAGATGATCGCCATTACAGAAGTAGAGATACCTGTTGCAGTGTTGATAAGTGCTTCAGAGATACCTGTTGCAAGAGCAGCTTGGTCTGGAGTTCCAGCAGAAGCTAACGCACCAAACGCTTTAATCATACCAGATACAGTTCCTAATAATCCTCCTAATGTACCTAAAGATACTAAAGTAGAGATGATAGTCATGTTTTTCTCTAACATTGGCATTTCTAATGAAGTTGCCTCTTCGATTTCTTTGTGGATTACTTCAGAAGCTTCCTCGCTGTTGAATCCTTCTTTTTTAACGTCTTGGTATTTAATCAAAGCAGATTTAATTGCGTTTGCAACTGAACCTTGTTGTTTGTCACATGAAGCAATAGCAGCCTCGATGTTTCCTTCTTTGATACTTGCTTGAACACCTTTCATGAATTTATCTAAGTTAGCTTTTCCAGCTGCTTTACCGATAACAATGAATCTTTCAATAGAAAAAACAACAACCATTAAAAACATACCTAATAATACTGGTACAATAAATCCTCCTTTATATACCATACCTAGAGTATTGATTGGGTGACCTGTTTCAGGATTTCCACCCTCGAAGTTTGCAGGAGAACCCATGATTACTTTCCAAATAAACACCCCAACTAAGATACACGCTGCAATAATGATTCCAGTAATCATTCCTCCTCCATTTGAAGTGCTTTCTTTTTTAACTTTAACGTTTGCCATTTTTTTTAATTTTAATAGTTTTAAATAATTTTTATTTTTTAGTTATATTTAACTTGTAGAGGAGCAAATTTATACGTTTAGTTTAAATAAAAAAACTTTTTTTAATTTTATTGAAGGAAATTTAACGTCAATTTAAAAAATATCTCATTAAATTGCTGACATCATTTTTTTGATAAAACAAAAAAAAGGTCGAATAGTAAAAAAATTACAACGTTTTAGTAAATATTCAATTAATCCATTGAAATCTTCTTAAAAAGCTGCGAATATTTTTTTTATATCATTTTCAATCAAAAAAAGCATTTTCTTACTAAAAAAAATAACAGTTATTTGTTAAAAAACGAAGCAAAACTCTTATAATCATCTAAATTACAAATAAAAACATGAATAAAAAAGATAATTTCATTCAAGACATAAACAATGGCTATGTTTCTAAAGGTGATAGCATCACTTTAGGAAGCGCAATGCTGGATGGAGAAGCAATCGCTGAAGCTCATGTAAAAATTCCTTTAAAGACTTTAAACCGTCATGGTCTTATAGCGGGCGCGACCGGAACTGGAAAAACTAAAACAATTCAGGTTTTCTCTGAACAGTTATCGAATGCAGGAATTCCGGTTTTAATGATGGACATAAAAGGAGATTTTAGCGGTATTGCTAAAGAAGGAAAAGAACAAAGTTTTATTACGGAGCGTCATGCAAAAATGAACATTCCTTATACTACTGCTTCATTTCCGGTTGAATTAATGTCATTATCGAAACAAAACGGAGTTCGTCTGCGCGCTACGGTTTCTGAATTTGGACCTGTCCTATTTTCACGAATTTTAGATTTAAATGACACTCAAGCTGGCGTTGTCGCAGTAATCTTTAAATACTGCGACGATAACAAAATGCCTTTGCTAGATTTAAAAGACATCAAAAAAGTAATCAATTATATTACTGAAGAAGGCAAAGACGAAATCGCTGCCAGTTATGGCAAAATTTCAACCGCTACTACAGGAACCATTTTGAGAAAAATTATTGAATTGGAACAACAAGGTGGTGATTTGTTTTTTGGCGAATTATCTTTTGAAACTGATGATTTGATGCGAATTGACGAAAACGGAAAAGGCTACGTAAACATCATCCGCTTGACGGATATTCAGGATAAGCCGAAATTATTCTCCACTTTCATGTTAAGCCTTTTAGCAGAGATTTATCAGAAGATGCCTGAAAAAGGCGATGCAGAACAGCCAGAACTAGTAATCTTTATTGATGAAGCACATTTAATCTTCAATGAAGCCAGCAAAGCATTATTGGAACAAATCGAAACGATTGTAAAACTGATTCGTTCAAAAGGCGTTGGTGTATATTTTGTAACACAAAACCCAATGGATGTTCCAAGCGGTGTTTTGGCACAATTAGGTTTAAAAATTCAGCACGCGCTTAGAGCCTTTACGGCAAATGACCGCCAGGCGATCAAGAAAACGGCAGATAATTACCCTACATCTGATTATTACAAAACGGATGAATTGCTGACAAGTTTAGGAATTGGAGAAGCTTTAGTAACTGCGCTTAGTGAAAAAGGGATTCCAACACCGCTAGTTGCGACAATGATGCGTGCCCCAATGAGCCGAATGGATATTTTAACCGATGATGAAATTGAGGAAATCAACGGAAAATCAAAATTGGTTAAAAAATACAGTGAAGAAATTGACCGCGAAAGCGCTTACGAAATTCTAAACCAAAAAATAGAAAGCGCCAATCAAGCTGCTGCTGAACAAGAAGAACAAGCTCCAGAAAAACCTTCAAAATCAGGACCAAGCACAACAGAAGTAGTCACAAAATCGGTTTTGAAAGTGGTAACAAGCGCTACCTTTATAAGAGGCGTTTTTGGCGTTTTGACCAAAATATTCAAAAAATAAAAAACTTATTTAAACCATATAAGTGATATAAGTTCATTTAATTTAAAAACGCAAAACCCGACAGGTTATAAAAATCTGTCGGGTTTTATTTTGCGCAAAGCATTATATTCACTTATATCACTTATATGGTTTAAATTTTTATCTGTTTTTCCAACAGCTCTAAAATTTTATTTTCTACTTCTGGTGTATTCCAAATGTTTTCGATATTATCAAGTTTTAAAACCTCTTCCATAATTCCATTTTGGAAATCGCCAATTGCCAAAGCTTCGGCATACGGGCGATCGCTAAAAGTAACTCGGCTGTAAAGCGGAATCCATTTATCAGGATGTTTGTCTGAAAAAACCTTTTCTATTTTCTTTTGCAATAAGAATTTTTCATCAGCAGTTTTTGTACTCATTTCCATAAAATTGCGATAGGAAAGCTCTGCAATTGCATCAGCATTCGGTTTTCTTGAGATCTGATATTCTGAAAATATCTTTTTCCAATCGTCTTGGTACTTTTCAATCATTTCATTCAAAACCGTAATATCTTCAAAACCAGCATTCATACCTTGCCCATAAAATGGGACAATAGCGTGGCAAGCATCTCCAATTAAAGCAATTTTATCTTCAAATGTCCAAGGAAAACATTTCATAGTTACCAAAGTACTGGTTGGATTCTTAAAGAAATCATTTGCCAGTTCCGGAATCACTTCAATAGAATCTGGAAAATTTTTCTCAAAGAAATCTTCTACCATTTTTCGGTCGGTTAATGATTCAAAAGAATTCTGACCTTCAAAAGGCATAAACAAAGTACATGTAAAACTTCCGTCAAGATTTGGAAGTGCAATTAACATATACTCGCCTCTTGGCCAAATATGAAAAGAGTTTTTATCTAATTTATGTGTACCATCTGGATTTGCCGGAATATTCAATTCCTTATAACCCATATTCAAAAATTCCTGCGAATAATTGAACATGCTTTGGCGTTGCATTCTGTGACGGATTCTCGAAAAAGCACCATCAGCACCAAAAACCATATCGTATTTATGTTCTTCCCACTCGCCTCTTTCGCTTTCGCCAATGTGCAAAGTCGCGTCACTTAATGTTACATCCCAAATTTTTTGTTCAAAATGAAACTCCGCTCCTGCTTCTTCTGCAAGATCGATCATCTTTCGGTTCAGCTTTCCTCTAGAAATTGAATAAATCGATTCGCCTTCCTGACCGTAATTCTGAAAATTCAATTTGTCAACCAAATGAATCGCACGTTTATCCATTGGAATTGCAATTTCACGAACCGAATCACCAACGCCAACAGCGTCCAAAGCCTTCCAGCCACGGTTAGACATAGCAAGATTAATAGAACGTCCAGAGAAATTTATTTTGCGAATATCAGGGCTACGATCATAAACATGAACGGTATGGCCTGCTTTTTTAAGATAAATTGCCAAAAGTGATCCTACAAGTCCAGAACCAACAACAGCAATTTTGAGTGAAGTTTGCATCAGGGAAAATCTAATATATATGGTCGTAAAAATAAGTAATAATTATAGATAAGCTTTAAAATAAGTAAATTATTTGCTCTTAACGAAACATACCCGTTTATAATTCTCTAATTAAGATTCAGACTTATTTTAAAAAATATAACAAAATGTTATTTTATTAGGTTTGTTTAAGAAATTTAAACAATTAGTTTTGCTTTGGGTTTATTTCAAAATTTTAATAAAAATCATGAACAGCGAAATTTTACAATCAGAAATCATTTTAGAAAACGAAAAAGTAGTATTACTTCCTTTTGAAAATGAAAGAAACATCGAACTAAAAGAAATTATCTTCGACGATAAAATATGGAAATATATGGGGATGTATGTTCGAAACGATCAGGATTTTGAAAATTACATCCAGAACACTTTAAAACAAAAAGCTGATGGAATTTGTTATCCTTTCCTTATTATAGATAAAGCGACAAATAGAGTTGCCGGAAGTACGCGTTACGGCTATTTGAATCATGCAAGCCAAAAATGCGAAATTGGCTGGACTTGGTATGGAAAAGATTTTCAGGGAACGGGCTTGAACAAAGCTTGCAAATATGAATTATTGAATTTTGGTTTTGAAAAAATTCATTTTAAAAGAATACAATTCAGTGCTGATCTTGAAAATTTAAAATCTCAAAGAGCTATTGAAAAACTTGGAGCAGTAAAAGAAGGCGTTTTTAGGAATAATTATGTTGATTCTGAAGGAGAGAGCAAAGATGATGTTTATTATAGTGTGATTTTGGAGGAATGGGAAAATACTAAACGAGATTATTTTGGGGATTTTATTTAGATATTATAGTACTAGAAAAAATCTTATTTTAGTCTAGATTTTAAGATTGTAAAAAACACAAAGACAAATCCTAAAAATGAATCTCTACTCAGAACATTACGTCTCTCAAAAAGCTGAACGGTTCGTCAATAAAATTTGGTGTTTGGACAACAGCATCGGCGAAAGCCTGATTGAAAACAAACTCGTTTTGCCAAATGGCTGTTTTAATCTTGCCATTGTTTCTGGAAATGCAATTGAAGTTCATACGAGCAAAAACAAATACGAAATGAACGAAGGCATTTATTTTTGTTCGCAAATGACCAACAAAGTTTTGGTGAATATCAAACCAAAAACTAAAGTTACTATAATCCAACTTCATACTTGGACACTTTCGATGTTTCCTAAATATGATTTGAGCAATTTTACCGATTCAATTATCAAAATTAATCCTGAAGAACTTCCTTTCAAAGTTCAAATTGATACTGAAATTGAAATTTTATTAAATACGATTAATGCTTATTTTGAAGAATTAGCGACCTTACATTCGGAGAAAAATATAATTGAAAAGATTTGTGAAATCATTAAAACTAAGGAAGAGGAAATTTCGGTTTCAGAAATTAGTTCGGCATTTAATTCTTCACAGCGATTATTGCAGATTAAATTTAAAAACTCCACAGGGCTTACCATCAAAAAGTACATTCAGATTCTGAAATTCAGAAAATCAGTCGATCAAATGGTCAATTCTGATTTAGAAAAATTAAAACTGACAGATGTTGCGCTTTACAACAAGTACTTTGATCAGTCGCATTTTATAAAAAAATTCAAAGATGTGACCAAAACAACTCCCAAAACTTTCAATCCCGATTCGTACTTTCTTTCACAAAAAAGATAAGATTTCGCTTTTGTACAATTTTCATAATTTTGGTTGACGTAATATTGCAAAATCATTCATCATCAATCAATTATCAAAATGAAAATCATCAATCGTACTTCTTCTTATTTAAAAATCTTTTTGGCTGGGATTTTATTTTTCAGCAATCAAAATGGCTTTTCGCAGGAAGAAAAAAACAGTCTTTTTGACAAACAACAAGAAACCGAAAAATGGCTCAAAGAAAATAATATTCCAACTTTAGGCATCGGAATAATTGCAGATGGAAAACTAAAACAGGTAAAAGTTTTTGGCGAACTAAAAAAAGATGTTTCCGCTCCTTATAATACCATTTGGAATGTTGCTTCTTTAACAAAACCAGTAACCACCATTGTGGCTTTAAAATTAGCAAGTCAAGGAAAATGGGATTTAGACGAACCTTTATATAAATATTGGACAGACCCAGATATTGCAAATGACCCGAATACAAAATTGCTGACAACAAGAATCGTTTTAAGCCATCAAACTGGTTTTCCGAATTGGAGATACATGAATAAATCTGGGAAATTAGATTTTAAGTTCAAACCTGGAACGCAATATCAATATTCAGGAGAAGGAATGGAATATCTTAGAAAATCTTTGGAGAAGAAATTTGGCAAAACCTTAAATCAATTGGCTTCAGAATTAATATTTGAACCACTGAAAATGAATGATACTCAATATATATGGAACGACAAAGTTGATACTTCCAGATATGCTGTGAATTATGACAAAAACAGAAATCCTTACGAACCTGTAAAAAACAAAACCGCAAACGCCGCCGATGATTTATTAACTACAATTCAAGATTATGGAACCTTTTTGTGCAGTGTCATGAACAGCGATGGCTTGAGCAAAAAAATCTTTGATGAAATGAATTCGCATCAAGTTTCCCAAAATAAAAAAGACAAATACTTTGGTTTAGGCTTTGAAATCTATGATTTTGGAAATGGCGAATATGCACTTTCGCACGGCGGCGCTGATCAAGGCGTTCAGACACTTTTCTTTTTACTTCCAAAAACAAAACAAGGCCTGATAATTTTCACCAATGTTGATGACGGCTATAAAGTTTACGAAAAACTACTGCTGCAATATTTGGGAGATTATGGGCAAAAACTGATTGATATCGAAAAGAAATAAGTTTTTAATTTCAAAGTCATGCTAAAATTAATTATCCTCATACTCCTCCTTTTAAGCAAAATTCTATAGCCTTAAAAGAATGATTGCCAATTAAAACGAATCGTTAGTTAGGGAGCATAAACCGCTAAAATCTTTTTTAAGTTTATGCTCAGATTCGTTTTGATTTAAAATAATATGAAAAAATTTGATTGTTCTTGAAACCAAATGCTAAATCGATCGTCTAACAATTTAAACGCATCCATTTTAGACCGATAAAAAATCGTAATTTCGATATAACTTATTGAATGTCTTTTTATTAAAAGTTTCAATCATCAATCAAAAGCGAATCATTTATTAATCCAAAACCCATAATCAGCAATCATTATGAAAAACTCAATCAAACTAATTGTTTTTTGTGCCATTTTACAGCTCATTTCGCTGAGCACTTTTGCACAAAACAAGGCCAAACAAATCGAACAGCTTTTAGCCAAATACAATGAATACGGGCAATTTAACGGTTCTGCCTTAGTTGCCGAAAACGGAAAAGTAATTTTCAAGAAAGGATTTGGTTCTGCTAACTTCGAATGGAATATTCCTAACCAAACAGATACAAAATTTAGATTAGGATCAATTACAAAACAATTTACGGCCTTTTTAATTGTAAAATTAGCCGAAGAAGGAAAAATAAAACTTGATGTTCCAATTACCACTTATTTACCCGATTATCCAAAAGAAAACGGTGACAAAATAACGATTCACCATTTGCTGACGCATTCATCCGGAATTCCTAATTATACAGCATCTCCTAATTTCTTTAAAGACAAAAGCCGAAATCCTGTAACGCCAGAAGAATTTGTAAAAACGTTTTCAAGTCTGCCACTTGAGTTTAAGCCAGGTGAAAAATTTAATTACAGCAATTCTGGTTATTTTTTATTGGGTTATATAATTGAGAAAATCTCGGGCAAATCGTATGAACAATATTTACAGGAAACCATTCTGACACCGTTAAAAATGACAAGTACTGGTTTTGATCACAGTGATATCATTATAAAAAAACGTGCAGCAGGTTATGAGAAAAAAGGCAAAGTAATAATCAACGCTTATTATCTTGATATGAGTATTCCGTATGCTGCCGGATCTTTATATTCGACTGTTGAAGATTTATACCTTTGGGATCAAGCACTATATACAACTAAACTGCTTTCAGCAACTTCTATGGAATCATTGTTCAAACCTTACATAAAAGCCGGTGGCGGTTCATACGGATATGGCTGGTTTGTGGAAGAAGCTTCAAATGGAGACAAACCTAAACTAAAAATCATTGAACACGGAGGAGGAATTAACGGATTCAATACTGTTATTTCGCGCATTCCTGCTGATAAAAATTTAGTGGTTTTATTGAATAATACTGGCGGTACCATTCTAGATGAAATGAATGAAGGCATTAGAGCTATTTTATACAATCAGCCTTTAAATCAGCCAAAAAGATCATTAGCTTTTGAATTGCTGGATGTGTTTTCAGAAAAAGGACTTACAGCGGGAACTGATACTTATAAAAAACTAAAAAGTGATCCAACATACGGTATTAAAGAAGACGATATGAACAGAGTTGGATATGAATTATTGCAAAACGGCAAAAAGAAAGAAGCAATTGAAGTTTTCAAAATTAATGTTGAAACTTTCCCGAAATCAGGAAATGTTTATGATAGTCTGGGCGAAGCTTATTTAGCCGATGGCAATAAAAAACTAGCAATCGAGAATTACTCAAAATCTGTGGAACTTGATCCTTCTAATGAAAACGGTAAAAAAGTATTAGCCGAAATTTCAAAATAAAAAATCACACCGAAACCTGTCAACAACACAAGTTTTTAAACAAACTCCGATAGAACTGATTCTTTAAACGGTTTTGTCGGAGTTTTTTTGTTACAATTTCTAACATTCTAATTCTATGATTTAGCTTTAAAAATACTATTTTAGCCGTACCCAAAAACAACTAAAATAACCTATGAAAAATTTAAAAAAGTACCGCTTTCTAACGGCATTTTTATGCCTGTTTATTTCTGCTAAATCTTTATCGCAAAATAATCCAGCATCGCCAGCAATGCCTACTCAGCAAAACAAAATCATTGTTGACAAAATTATCGAAGCTACACATTATAAAACTTATGTAATTGATTATTGCTTGACCAAAATCAATGAAACTTCCGCCAAAGAAGGTTGGAACGAACAAAAAGCAATGGAAATTACAGAAAGCATCAATTACAAAAACTTTAGAGATGCAATTTATAATTCTTTCGCTTTCTATGATGAAGTGGAATTAGAAACACTTTTAAAAGCGTACGAAAAAGATACTGCTTATCAAACTAAAAATGTAATGATTGCTAATAAAGCACTAGCTAATAATCTTAACATTTTTGCAAATGATATTGTTTTAGGGAAGTATATTTCTAAATAAAGATACTAAGATTCTAAGTTGCTAAGCTTCTAAGTTTTTTTAGCCTCAACATCTTTGTCAAAGTTTAAAACTTTGACAAAGATTACACAAGCCGAAAACTTGAAACCTGAAACATTAAACTTGAAACTAATTTTTAGGTTTTAAAACCAATTTAGTCGACGTTTTCACAATTTCCTCTTTATTCAATTTCATTTTTCTGAATTTACCTTCATTGTACATTTCTGCCTGATCGCTGTAATGTTTACTGAAAGGATTTCCTGATTGTCCCGTTGGCAAAATGCTCCAGCTGTTTTCAATATCAGAGAAATCGACAATTCTTCTGGTTGAAGGACCGCCTTTTACGTAATATTTTCCTTCTTCATTAAATCCGAAGAATAAATTATTAATCACTTCATTTGATCCTGGCGAATCAAACGGGCCAACATTAAATAAACCACGAAGTGCAGCAATCTTTCCTAACGGATGCTCGTGTTCAACCGTATGAACTTTGCCCCAATTCCAATCTGTAATAGTATTTCCTAATTGCTTTTGAAGGGCAACAACAGCTTCATAAAATGATTTTGAAACAATATCCTTTCTCGTTTCTTTTACATTTTTTGTTTTGATATTATCCCACCAAACCGAATTTTCATTCGCAACCTGTCTTGCAATAACTTGTTTCCCAACATGCGTTCCTAAAAACAAATCGAAATTATCTTTTCCTAATTCGTCTTCAAAAGTATTTTTCATATAAAGATAAATCCACTTGTTGTAAATCGTTGGTGCAACATCTTCCCGATTTGTTGTGCCTTTCCATGATTTTAAAACTTCAACAACTTGTTTTTCTTCTGCCGAAAGTTTACCGCTATCTATACTCGAAATCAAGTTTTGAGCCGTTCCAGGAGCAGTTGGAGAAGTATTATCATAAATCATTTTACTAATTGCTTCTTTATCCCAATCTGATTTGGCATCCATCAAACTTGAAATTCTTTTGGCACGGTCTTCCGGCAAATAATAACCCGGATATAAAAAACCATCTATTGCTTCAGGCTGATTATTAGCTGAATAAACATAACCCCATTTCGGATTTTCAGAAGATGGGTTTTTCGAAAAATCTAAATATTCCTTTATATCATCTTTTCCGCTTGTACCATCTAAAATCAAAAAGGTATTTACACCCTTATCGTGTTTATACAATTTTCCCGTTGCCCACCAAGCCACATTTCCTTTGGCATCACCATACATAACGTTCAATCCCGGCGCGGCTACTAACTGAACCGCTTTTCTAAAATCATCTTTGCTTTTAGCATGCGAAAGTCCGTAAACTGCATCTAAAATTTGAATAGGTTCTCTGGTATACGTCCATGACATTGCAATTGGGCTTTTTTTATCCAAACGCTCTAAAAAATCATTCATGATTGGTCCGTGTCGGCTTGACTTTATTGTCAGTACAACATCAGATGTATCTTTTACTTTGATTGTTTTTTTTCTGATTTCGTATGTACCAAAACCTGTTGGAGTTTCATATTGATTTGGATCTCCGCCAAGCGTTCTTTCCTTATAAAAATCAATATCATCATTTTCAAACATCGTTAAACCGTAAGCATAATCACGATTGTGTGCCAATAACGGAAACGGAGTTCCGGCTAAATAACAGCCATACAATTCATGTTCCGGCGTTACAATATGTGCTTCGTACCAAGTTGCAGGCTGTGAAAACCCAATGTGCGGATCATTTGCAAAAATTACTTTTCCGCTTTTTGTTTTATGTGGACCAGCGACCCAGCTGTTACTTCCAATAAATGGCGGAATTGGCGATTTATCCAATAAAGCCGTAATCGATTTTGAAATTTCGGTATATTCCTCAATATTTTCTTTTGAACTTTTAAGCTGAGTCGTATTGAATTCGCCGTTTATTCCAAGATCTTTCAAATATTCGGCACCAAATTTATTGCGAATTTCAGTCAATAACGGATCCGTTTTTTGAGCCATTGCAAAACTGAAAGACATATATCCGAAGATGTTATAAACGTCTTTAATTGTAAATTTTTCTTTTTTTACGCCAACCAATGTAAATTCAATTGGTGTTACACCTTCTTCCAAATATTGATTTATTCCATCCAAATAAGCCTGAGTCAACTTATAAGCCTGACTGTTTTTGTCTAATTTGGCAATAGCTTTCGCCGAAGCTTCTTCAATACCAATTCCGGCGAAAAACGTATCGTTTTTAAGTGCAACAGACCCGAAAATTTCAGATAATCTTCCTGGCGCAATTCTGCGAAGCAATTCCATTTGCCATAATCTTTCCTGTGCGTGAACATAACCTAGCGCTGTCATGGCATCTTTTTCAGAATTGGCATAAATATGAGGAACTCCAAATTCATCAAAATAAACTGTAGTTTCTTTTTGGAGATTTTTCAATTGAAGTTCCCCTTCGTACTTGGGTTTCAAATGAAAAATATAAGCAAACAATGCAATTGCAAGAACAACAATTAGCAATACTAAAACTAGCAGAATTTTTTTAAATCTTCTCATATTTTGCAAAAAGTATAAACAATAAGGTTTGTAAAATGATGTAACTAAAAAGAAGAATAATGTAATACCCTCTCTCTTTAAAAGCCTAAATTTATGTATTTAAAATTAATACTATAAATGTCTATCTATAAAAAAATAGCAATTGGAATAATTTCTCTTTTTCTGCTGGTAATTTTGATCAATATTGGTTTGAATTACTGGATCAAAAAACAGCTTCCAATTATTATTCACGAGAAAAACAAAACGGCTTACAACATCAATTACGAAAAAATTGAGGTTTCGCTTTTCTCTCGAAATATCTCTGCTCAGACATTATTAGTCAGTCCGAAAAATGCACCAAAAGACAGCAAAAATGGTCTTTTTTCTAAAATTGAATCCATTACAATCAAGCACTTCAATATTTGGGATTTGGCTTTTCGAGATATTATTCAGGCAGAAAGTATCATCATCGACAAACCTCGGGTTATTCTATATAAAAAAGGCGAAAAACTCCTCAACAATAGTAAAAGCATCAAAACTGAAATTGTAGATCCTTTCCGCAAAATCATCGCTGTTTCAAACATTTATTTAAATGACGGTACTGTCGATGTTGTTTCTTTGGATACCGAAAAACCTATTTTCAGCATCAAAAAAATCATTCTGAAATTAGAAGGAATTCTAATAACCGATGCCACTTTAAAAGAAAAAATTCCGCTTCAATATAAAACCTATGCTTTAGTCTGTGATAGTTTATTTTACAGACCAAGCGCTTTTTATCATATAAATATTGGAAAAATTACTACCGAAAAGAATTTTCTAAAAATCAATAATTTCTCCAATGTTCCTCAGTTCAGCCGACGCGAATTCACAAAACGTCTCGACAAAGAAAAAGATATTTATACCTTAAAATTTGATTCGGCTCAAGTTTCAAAAATGGATTGGGGATTTAAAAATGATCGCTTTTTCTTTAAAGCAAACTCGCTTGTAATCAATCATTTTGATGCCAATATTTATCGCGGAAAAATGCCAAAAGATGATTTGAGCAAAAAATACTTGTACAATCATTTATTGCGAAATATAAAATTTCCGCTTCAAATTGACACGTTACAGGTTCTGAAATCGAAATTAGTTTATGAAGAAGAAATGGATTTTTCTAAAGGTCCCGGAGTTTTAAATTTCGATAAATTCAATTTGCAAGCAACAAACCTGCGAAGCGGTTTTGGATTAAAGAAAACCAACGATGTGAAAATAAAAGTGAAATGTATTTTCATGAAAACTTCGCCTTTAAATGTTGATTGGAGTTTTAATGTTCTGGATAAAAGCGACGGTTTCCATATTCAGGGCGTAATTTCCAATTTTGATGTTCGGGCGATGGGACAATTCAGCAAACCTTATATGAATGCTTCGTTTACAGGAGTTTTCAATAAATACCGCTTCAATTTCTACGGAAATGATAATGTTTCAAAAGGAAATTCATCTTTAGATTATGATGACTTGAAAGTAAAATTATACAAAAAGAAAGATCCTGAAAAAGAAGCCAAACTAAAATCGGCAATTGCAAATTTACTCGTCAAAAACGATTCAAAAGACAAAGCAAAAACCGCTGATGTTGAAGTCGAAAGAATTCAGGAAAAATCATTCTATAACTTTTTATGGCGAAGCATTGCTGAGTCTTTGAAGAAGATTTTGATATGAAACCGTTTAAAATGAAGCATTCTCCACAATCTTGTCATTCCGAGGAACGAGGAATCTTCGCAAGAAACTCGACACAGTATTTCGACTTAGAAAATCAATAATCTTAAGAAAAAATATAATTCAAAAAATCTAAGTCTGGATTAATCGTTTTAACCAATTCTATTTTCTTATCTCTAGTCCATCCTTTTATTTCTTTTTCACGACTAATTGCTTCTTGAATCCAAGTAAACTTTTCATAGTACAATAAAAACTCTGCATTATATTTTGAAGCAAAAGTTTTATTTTTCCCTGTAATATTTTCTTTATGCTGGCTTAAACGAACTCTCAAGTTATTTGTTAATCCGGTATAAAATACTGTTTTAAACTTATTTGTTATAATGTAGACGTAATAAGTATGATAGCCTTCTAATGATTTCATTTAGTCAAATTAATTGTTTGTCTCAATCTTAAAACAAAAATAAAGATTATTCTTACTTTCTTTCAAACTAATGTGATTTTGCATGTGGAGTTTCATGCGAAGATTCCTCGTTCCTCGGAATGACAAAATTGACGGCACTCGTTGGTAAAAAAACTTTCTAAACAACCCACATTTTCACATGATAATTATCAGGTTTTACCAAAATCCTTTTTTCAATATTTGTTTTTATTTTAATCTAAAGACAAATGACAAAAACGCCTTTACATACTTTTCATATTCCGGTAATGGGGCTTGCGTACACAATTGACAGCCCGATTCGTGTGGCACAGTACGGAATTTCATCTGTTATTGCTCTCGCTGATGATGATTTAATTGAAAAGATGCGTAATTTTTATAGCACCAAATTCAATATTCCTTACGAAGAAATCACACAGAAATTTCACGATTACCGCGCTGAAAGAATTACTTCTTATCTAAATTTAGTCGATAAAATTGTAAAAGAAAAATTCGAAAATTTTAAAACCGAATTAACCGAAAGCAAAACAGCGCTAGAAAATTTCATGTCGATGTTGCCTAATACTTCTGACATTAAAAAGGGATTTCAGAATTTATTGGACGACGGAATTTCTTTTAAAGAAAATATTCAACATTACATCGAATCCCATCTTTTTCCAGGCGAAATCGACGTTAACATCATGACGAAGCTTGACAAAGATAACTTCATTAAAAATGAACAACTTCCGATTGAGTTTAACGATGCTCATGCTGCTTTAAGAGGTTTTGCAAATAGCAATCTAGAATCTTCTGTTGTGCTTTCTGCAGGAATGAATCCGAGATTGTTTGGTTATTTCGAAAACTTCAAAGATTTTTTCCCAAATGAAAACAACGAACTAAAAAAGAAAATCATACTAAAAGTGAGCGATTTCAGATCGGCAATGATTCAGGGAAATTTCTTGGCCAAAAAAGGACTTTGGGTTTCTGAATACCGAATCGAATCAGGATTAAACTGCGGTGGTCATGCCTTTGCTACTGACGGACTTCTTTTAGGTACCATTTTAGAGGAATTCAAGCAGAAAAAAGAGCAATTGGTACAATCGGCACACGATTTAATGATTAAAGCTTTACAGTTAAAAAATCAGGTTTTCCCAGAAAATCCTTTAGCATTAAAAATTACCGTTCAAGGCGGTGTTGGTACAGCTGAAGAACATGAATTTTTATTGGACGAATATAAAATAGATTCTGTTGGTTGGGGTTCGCCTTTTTTATTGGTTCCTGAAGCAACATCTGTAGATCAAGAAACACGAAATTTATTGATGAATGCCAAAGAAGATGATTTTTATCTGAGTAATATTTCGCCTTTAGGAGTTCCGTTTAATACTTTAAAAGGAACTACAAATGAATTTTTAAAGCAAAAAAGAATTCAAGAAAACAAAGCTGGAAGTTCATGCCCAAAGAAATTTTTAGCTCTAAGCAAAGAATACGATCCGCACGGAATTTGTACAGCTTCAAAAAAATATCAGGACATCAAACTTGAAGAATTAGAAAGCAAAAAAGACTCTTTATCTGGAGAAGAATTCGAGAAAAGCAAAATCAAAATAACGGAGAAATCATGTTTATGCGTAGGTTTGGCAAATGCTTCTTATCTTGAAAATAACATTAAAATAAAAGGCCAGACGCAAGGCGTTGTAATTTGTCCAGGGCCAAATTTGGCTTATTTTGATCAAGAAGTTTCTTTGAAAGAAATGCTACATCACATTTATCTGGGAAAATCGGTTCTAAGGATAGATCGCCCGAATTTATTTGTAAAAGAATTAAAAATGTATGTTGATTATTTTAGAAACGAAATTGAAAACATTTCTGGAGAAGTTACAGCAAATCAGCTAAAAAAATGGAATTCTTTTAAAGCAAATATTTTAGAAGGAATTGAATATTATCAGAATCTGTTTTCGTCAACTTTCTATTTTAAAATGGAAGAAAAAAAAATCAAAAATCAATTCGATTTTTATAAATCAGAATTAAATGCAATCGTGATTCCAACATTGGAATTAGCATAAAACAAAACGCCGATTTAGAAAATCTAAATCGGCGTTTCTTTATTTAAGATATATTAAAATCTACTCTTTCTTTTTCTTATTGCTGTCAATAATAGCACCTGTCCCAGCTCCGACTCCGGCTCCTGCCAATCCACCAATGATAGCACCTTCGCCTTTTTTCTTACTGACAATTGCTCCAGTGGCAGCACCAACTCCGGCACCAATTACCGCGCCTTTCGCAGTTGAGCTCCAGCCTTTCTTTTTTGCTGGTGTTGCAGTTGCTGTTCCATCGTTTTGATGTACCACAACAACTTTTTGAGCTTCCGCTTTTTGCTTCTCTTCTACCTTCGCCATTTCAGTCTTCATTGAGTCGATAACACGTTGTTTGTTAATTTCAACTTTCATTGAATCAATACTGGCTTGTTTGGCTTTATTCAAATCTTCTTTGTTCTGATTTTGACAAGAAGTTATAAGTATTACCGCTAATAAAATATATAAGCCTTTCATGATTGTAGTATTTAAAATTATATACTACAAAGTAAGGCCGTTACATTTTGTTTGAGTTACAAGATTTTTTGGAAAGTTTATAAGATTAGAAGATTTTGTACTTTCTGGAAGAATTTCTATTCCAAGCTGTATGATTTAATCTCGCAAAGACACATATTTTTTGTCATTTCGAGGAGCGAGAAATCCTCACGAGAAACTCTACAAAGATTGACAATTCCCGCTATGGAGCTACTTGTGAAGATTTCTCGTTCCTCGAAATGACAAACAACATCAATTGATACTATTCCTTAAATAAAAAAACTTTGCGCCTCTGCGACTTTGCGAGATTAATTCACTCTTATTTCCCTAAAATTCCTTTTTTCAGAATTTGCCCAAAATCATACATATCTTCATATGAAGAATATAAAGGAACTGGCGCTAAACGAATAACATTTGGTTCACGCCAATCTGTAATTACACCATTTTTCATTAAATAGTCAAATAAGCTTCGACCCTGCCCATGAAGGAAAACGGATAATTGCGAAGCTCTTTCTTCTGGATTTGAAGGCGTAATGATTTCGAAAGTACTTTCTACTTCTTTATCAATTTCGTGTAGAATAAATTCTAGGTATGAAGTTATGTGGTCACGTTTTGCAATTAAAGCGTCCATTCCAACTTCAGCAAACATTTCTACAGAAGCCAAATAAGGCGCTAATGAAAGAACCGGAAGATTACTAATCTGCCATCCTCCTGCTCCG
The DNA here is from genome assembly GCF_030929605.1 of Flavobacterium sp. LHD-80. Taxonomy (GTDB): domain Bacteria; phylum Bacteroidota; class Bacteroidia; order Flavobacteriales; family Flavobacteriaceae; genus Flavobacterium. The sequence goes on along the minus strand of NZ_JAVFVS010000008.1, from coordinate 320,604 downwards.
TGAACGGGATCAAAATTAGGTTCCATTTTAAAACGTCGTTCTTTATTGTGTCCCCACCAGCCAGCAAAACGCGGTAAATCTGGATCGTTGTGATGTCTTTCGTGAACGAAAACTCCAGAAGCATTTCCTGGTCCTGAGTTCATGTATTTATAACTGCACCAAGCGGCAAAATCAACATTCCAATCGTGAAGTTCTAATTTGATATTTCCGGCTGCGTGTGCTAAATCCCATCCTACTTTTGCTCCGGCTTTTTGTCCAGCTTCAGTAATAGTTCTAATATCGAAAACTTGTCCTGTATAATAATTTACTCCTCCAATTAAAACTAAAGCCAATTCATCGCCAACTTCTTCGATTTTGGCTAAAACATCTTCAAGACGAATATTATGTTCTCCGTCACGACGTTTGATTTCGACAATCGCATCTTCTGGTTTATAACCGTGGAAATTTACCTGGCTCTGAAACATATATTGATCTGATGGAAAAGCTTTTTCTTCGCAGATAATTTTATAACGTTTGCCTTTAGGTTGATAAAAAGAAACCATCAACAAATGAAGATTCACCGTCAAAGTATTCATAACTGTAACTTCTGACGGAAGCGCTCCAACAATTTTACTCAACGGTTCAGCAAATCTTTCCTGATAATCCCACCAAGGTTTTTCAGCATAAAAATGACCTTCGACAGCTAATTCAGCCCAGTCATTCATTATTTCGTCAATGTAAGCTTTGGTGCGTTTTGGTTGTAATCCTAATGAGTTTCCTGTAAAATAGATAACTCGCTTGTCATTTACTTTAGGAAAAATAAATTGGTCTTGATAATGATTTAATGTGTCTTTCGAATCTAGCCCTCGTGCAAATTCGCGTGTATTTTGAAAAGTCATTGTTTTTTGTTTTGGATGCTAAAATAACAAATTTTGTTTGTTTTGTTTTGTTTCAGGTTTCAAGTTTCATGTTTCACGTTTAATGTTGATATACTTTGTGTGTTTAACCGCAAAGTTCGCAAGGTTTTTTTATAAAGATTAACGTTTACAAACGCTAAGTTCGCAAAGCTTTGCGTTCTTATGCACTTGGCAAACACAAACTGAGCAAAAATCTTTGCGAACTTTGCGGTTAAACACACAACGAACGTCAAACTTGATCCCGAAGCTTCGGGAGAAACTTGAAACCTTTAAAAAACAGAAAACCCGGCAGGTTTTAAAAAACTGCCGGGTTTGAATCTGAAAATATATCAGATTATAATATTAACATTGCATCTCCGTAAGAATAGAATTTGTATCCTTCTTTGATCGCTTCGTCGTATGCTTTTTTCATTAAATCATGACCACAGAAAGCAGAAATCATCATTAATAATGTTGATTTTGGTGTGTGGAAATTTGTAATCATACAGTTTGCAATACTGAAATCGTGTGGAGGAAAAATAAATTTATTTGTCCATCCTTCGTAAGGATTCAAAGTATTAGCAGAAGAAACAGAACTTTCGATTGCACGCATAGAAGTTGTTCCTACAGCACAAATACGTTTTTTCTTTGTTTTTCCTTCGTTTACGATATCACAAGCTTCTTGAGTAATAATTAATTCCTCAGAATCCATTTTGTGTTTCGACAAATCTTCAACCTCAACTGGATTGAAAGTTCCTAAACCAACGTGTAAAGTTACCTCAGCAAAGTTCACTCCTTTGATTTCTAATTTTTTCAAAAGGTGTTTTGAAAAGTGTAAACCAGCAGTTGGTGCCGCTACCGCTCCTTCTTCTTTTGCGTAGATAGTTTGGTATCTTTCAGCATCTTCAGCAGTAACTTCTCTGTTGATGTATTTAGGAATTGGAGTTTCTCCAAGTTCTGTCAATTTGTTTCTGAATTCTTCATAAGATCCATCGTATAAGAAACGTAAAGTTCTACCACGAGAAGTAGTGTTGTCAATTACCTCAGCAACTAACGAATCGTCGTCACCAAAATAAAGTTTATTACCAATACGGATTTTTCTAGCCGGATCAACCAAAACATCCCAAAGGCGTTGCTCAGAATTTAATTCTCTTAATAAGAAAACCTCAATTCTTGCTCCCGTTTTTTCTTTGTTTCCGTACAAACGTGCAGGGAAAACTTTTGTATTATTCAAAATTAAAACGTCTCCGTCATCAAAATAGTTGATAACGTCTTTAAACATTTTATGTTCGATAGTGTTTTTTTTACGGTCAATTACCATTAAACGAGATTCATCTCTGTTTTCTGCTGGAAATTCAGCCAAAAGTTCTTTCGGTAAATTGAAATTGAAGTGTGATAATTTCATATTTGAAGTTAGATTTTAAAATATCAATCTTAGACTTTTTTATCTAAAATTTTAAATCGCTTGCAAATATACGATTGTGAGATAGGCGTTGTCAAGTGTTTTGACGTTTATTTTCAAAAGTCCTTGATTTAGTGAGGTTTCGGAAAGCACTAAAAATGTTTTTTTGAACCATGTAAGTTATATAAGTTCATATTAACTGTTTTTTTACCTAATATTAAACCCAACAGGTTTTAAAAAACCTGTCGGGTTTGCTTTTAAATACGCATAAAAAAACCTCTGGTTGAAACCAGAGGCTATGTGATTAAGTTTTGTATAAAGCCCTTTTTTAAATGAACTTATATAACTTATATGGTTTCAAAAATTTTTACAATTCTGAAATTTGAAAGTTTAAAGCTTTTAAGTCGTTCCAAAAATCTGGATATGACTTTGAAACTACTCCAGCATCTTCAATAATAATTGGAACTTTTATTGCTAATGGAGCGAATGCCATTGCCATACGGTGATCATTATAAGTTCCAATTTTCACATCGTGATTAATATTATCAGATTTTACTAAAGTCAAACTGTCGTTTGTCACCTCAATATTTGCACCTAATTTTGTCAACTCGATTCTTAAAGCTTCAAGTCTGTCAGTTTCTTTAATTTTTAAAGTATGAAGTCCTGTTAAATGACATCCAATTCCTAAACCTAAACAAGTTACAACAATTGTTTGAGCAATATCTGGTGTATTGTTTAATTCAAAATTTACATCTTGATAATTGAAACCAGCAACTTTTTCCAATTTCATTTTATTTCCTTGGAAAGTCGTTTTTACACCCATTTTTTCATAAAGAGAGACTAATTCTGAATCTCCTTGAAGGCTGTTTTCTTTATAACTGCTCAATGTGATTTTTGCAGCATCGGACAAAGCAACTAAACTAAAGAAATAAGAAGCTGAACTCCAATCTGATTCTACAACCATTTCTCTTGATTCAACAGATTCTTTAGGAAAAACTTTGATTACATTTCCTTCGAAACTGGTTTTTATATCCAAATCATTCAGTAAAGCCAAAGTCATTTTGATATAAGGAACTGAAGTAATTTCTCCTTCTAAAGTAAGTTCTAAACCATTATCTAGTTTTGAAGCTACTAATAAAAGTGCCGAAATATATTGGCTACTTACATTTGCTGCCAAATTCACTTTTGAAGCCGTTACTTTTTTTCCTTTAATTCGGATTGGCGGATAACCTTCTTCTTTTTCATAAGATATTTCAACTCCTAATTGTCTTAAAGTATCAACCAAAATTTTGATTGGTCGCTCCTGCATTCTGCTTGAACCTGTCATTACCACTTCTCTGCCTTCGTTTACAGCAAAATAAGCAGTTAGGAAACGCATTGCAGTTCCCGCATGGTGAATGTCTACAATTTCGTCATTGCCAATTAATGCTTTCTGCATTACTTCGCTGTCGTCAGAGTTTGAAGTATTGGCTAAAGTAATATTTGGAAATAACGCTTTTAGAAGTAACAAACGGTTCGTTTCACTTTTAGAACCTGTGATATTTAGTTGCGAATTATCAATTGTGAATTGCGAATTCGTGCTTAATTTTAAATTCATTTTTTTAATTGTAAGTTGTGAATTATGAATTATGAATGATTAGAAACATAATTCAGCCCCGCAATTTACCACTCCCCATTCATAATTCAAAATTCAAAACTCATAATTCAAAACTTATGAGTGATATTTCACAATTATTTCAATTTATCATTGTTTTTGTGACGATCTTTGTCTCTAACCGATTTTAAATCCATTTTTTTATCAAAAGCGGCTTGTAAATCGATTCCCGTTTGATTGGCCAAACATAAAACCACGAAAACAACATCGGCTAATTCTTCGCCTAAATCTTTATTTTTATCGCTTTCTTTTTCAGACTGTTCTCCGTAACGGCGCGCAATAATTCTGGCAACTTCACCTACTTCTTCTGTAAGCTGCGCCATATTGGTTAATTCGTTAAAGTAACGAACACCGTGTTCTTTGATCCAAGTATCAACATCTAATTGTGCATTTTTCAAATCCATTGCTATATTTTTTTAAGGACAATTTTTTCATTTTGACTGGCAATCATTTTCTGAAAAAGATCTTTCAATCCGTTATAATCGCCAGCTGCAAAAATACTACTGTTTATTTCTTTGATACAGCTAATCTGAATTTTATTTTCTAGTTTCGAAATATTTAATGTAAAAACGATCTCTTTATTTTCTGATGAGATTCGGATTGGATTTGGCATAGATTCTACTTCATATCCATCTGGAATTTGAAGATTCAGATTCATTTTTTCTTGGCTCGGATAGCCAAAATAAATTCCCATTTGCCTTTTTTCCTGTGTAAAAGGATTTTTAGATCTAGTAAAAAACAATAATGGATTGATAAATAATTGCCCGCCTATAATTTCTGTAACATTATCAGAAGTAAAATCAAAAGTCTCCGTTACAGGCTCAGCGAAATTAGCCTTCGCGTTTTCAATTTTATAATTGGCGATTTTTAAATCTCCCAGTTCTTCTTCATACTTTTCAAGATAATTTTCCTGATTTTGAGCTGAATGTTTTGTTCTGAAATTATATGCATCATAATCTGTTCTTTGAATTCTTATTTTGCCATCAACTTTACCAACATCTGTTATTTTGCCAAAAACAGTCGAAGTTTCTTTAGACAACGCAGTTGGGTCTAAATTGATTTCTTGCGAAGATCCATCAATTTTAATCAGCCTACCTTTCCAGTTTAAAACATTCAATGGCAATATATTTGGACATGTGTATTTATTTGTCGCATCCAGCAAAACTAATTTTCCATCTATGAGTGCGCCTGCAATCACATAATTGAAGCCCGTTCTTGTTGGATATACTGGCACACCATTTTCAATTGTACTCACTAAAACAGGATTGGCATCAATACCGCCTAGTTTCAGCATATTGATCAAAATAAAATTAATTTCGGCTACATTTCCTGTTTGGTCCGTATAGGCTTTCGCAATTCCTTTATCAGTATAATAATCATTAACTTCATTCCAGTGCATTTTATTTTGAACAAATTTGAAAATGATATTCATTCGATCTTTAGGAGATTCAATCCCTGTCAATAATCTTTTAACATCTTCAACCAAGAAACTTTTTTCGTTCAGTTCTTTTCCGAAATGCTCATTTTTAAAAATATTCGTTGCAACACCTTCCCAAGTAACCGAATAATCTTTGTCTGGTTTATCAGGATAACGAACTCGTTCAATTTCAAATTGTAGAGCACCTTTGTAATTATCCACATTATTTACATACGGTTCTTCCGTCAAAGCTGGAACATCTTTTCCTTTATAAAAAGTATTGATCTGCTTATACGAAAGAATTCCAGATTGATTGTGTTCGTTCTCATAACTTTGACTCTTTCCAACCAATTTGGAATCAGATTCTATTGGAAAATTTCCAATTGAGAGTGATTTATAAATGTAGTATTCTGGAATTTCAGTTTTATATTCGAAATAATTGACAGGAACATCATACTGAAATTCAAAATCAGGCAATTTCAAAAGATTCTCTGATTTCAAAATATATTTGTATTCGATAACAGAACCCACTTTTACATTGGGAAGTGTAATCATTTTTTCGTTCCAAAATTTATTGACTTTTTTCTTGAACGTTCCTTGGCTCTCTAGCTTGGTTTTTACTATTGTGCCATTTTCCAAATTATAGGTAATCGCGTTTGAAAACTCTACTCGATCTTCGTTTAAGTTCTCATAACCAATAAAAAATCGTACCTTTTGATCGGCCCATTTCAGCCCTTCTTTTTTGTAGATTTTGATTTTAAATTCATAAACATGATTTGCCGAAAAACCTTTATCGTTAGTATAAGTAAAAAAACTTTTTCCTTTTTTAAATAAAATGGTCGCCGGAGCAGCGGTATCTTTTGGATTCGATTTTTCCTGCAATTCAGCAACTGTGACTTTGCCAAGCTCATAGTTTTGAGAATGCCCTTTTAGTGAAAGAAGGAGAAATAAAATGGTAAACGTTACACTTGAAAACTTCATTTTTTATATTCTTTTTAAAACAATTTTTTCTGTTTCTTTTGCAATCATAGTTTTATAATATTCTTTTAGCATATCATATTTTCCAATTGGGACTATGGCTTCATTTATTTGATGAATGATCGAAAGCTGAATTCTGTTTTCTGAAAGCGCAATATCAAATTTAAAAACGCCCAAATTATCCTGCATCACAACTGCAATTGGTTTTGGCAAATTCTCGACTGTAAAATTATCCGGTAATTTTATATCAATATTATAGCGTTGCGAAGATGGAAATCCAAAATCGACTGGATATTCTCTTTTTTCTTGTTTAAAAGGATTTTTTTCGCTCAAGAAAAACAACATCGGATTTAGATATATTTTTCCACCGATTATTTCGACCAAATCAGATCCTGCGAAAGAAAACGATTCAGAAATTGGCAATGAAAACTCCTTTTCATTTACTCTTTTATAATCGCTTAACTCGATTTTATTGTTTTCATTTTCAAATTTTTCGATATAAGTCTCTTCATTATCCTTTGCTATTTTCTCTCTAAAATTCAACGCGTGATAATCTGAATATTGTCTTCTTGCTTTTCCTTCAATTTTTCCTGATTCCGAAATTTCAAAACTCAATGCAACAATATCTGCTGAGCTCTTTTTTGGCATTAATTCAACCAGTTTAGAAGCGCCATCTTTGCGAACTGATCTTCCAAACCAATTTAAATCTCTTACGGGCAAAACATTTATAGTAGCATAATCATCAGTTGCATCTAATAAAATCATTCCTTGCGGAGTTTCTACGCCTGCAATTACATAATTGAATCCGCTAGTGCTTGGAAAAAATGAAATTCCGTTAGAGCGCGTACTGATCAAAACCGGATTTGCATCTAAACCTGCATAACGAAGCATTGATGTAAGCATTAAATTAATGTCGGCACAATTTCCTGATTTTTCTTTATACGCTTTTTTGACTCCGTTTTCGCATCCGTAACCAAGGTGCTGATTCCATTTTATGTTTGATTTCACATAATTAAAAATGGTCGAAATCTTATCTTCTGGCTTTATTTTATCTGCCAATAATAATTTCAGATTATCTTCAAAATAACCTGTTTTTCTTAATTCTGGACCAAAGTCTTCAAACTCATAAATGGTTCTTGCAACAGAAGGCCAACTTGAAGAAAATGTTTTGAAGAGTTGTCCAGGAATAGAAATCGACTCAAGCTCGTGCGAAATAGAAGCGCGGTAATTATTCATATTATTTACAAAATCCTCTTCTTGCATTGCCGGCACGTTTTGAAGTGAATAGATACTTTCCATCGCCATGTAACCGTATGTATTCGCGACTTGTGAATTTGATTTTGGAATAAAAAATCCTTTCATGTTTTTTTTGAATGAAAACACATCTGGAATAATAGTTCTGAATTCTGAAAAATTCACCGGAATACTTTTTTGAAAATCCCAATCCGGAATGTTTAATGAACCTCCAATAATTTTGACCTGAAATTCTAAAATTGAACCTTCTTTGACATCTGGAAATGCAAACTTTTTAGCCCAAAAATCTTTTGTGATTTTATCTAAAAACTCACTTTCTGACTTTAATTTAGATTTGACAATTTTTCCGTCAACTAAATTATACGTGTAAACATCGGTAATACTGATCGCGCTTAATTTCCCCGACGGAAATGTAAATTGCATATTAGACCAGTGATAACCTTCTTTTTTGTAGATTTTTATTCTTGTCTGCGTGATACGTTCTGTATAGCCCATATTGTTTATCTTGACAAGACCTTTTGTAAACAAAATTGCTGCAGGAGCAGAAGAATCTATTGGATGTACTTTTTCCTCCAGCTCGGCAATACTTACTTTTCCTAATGCAAAATTCTGCGCATTGATTTTTGAAAAACCAATGCACAGAAAAAAAACTACTACGAAGTTTTGGAACTTCATATTAGATACGTTTTAAAACAATTTTTTCAGTTTCTTTCGCAATCATTCCTTTATAGTATTCTTTCAGCATTTCGTATTTTTCTGCAGAAAAAATAGCTTCATTAATTTGATTTGCAATAATTACCTGTAAACTGTTTCCGTTTGTAGCAACATTAAATTTAAAACTTCCTGCATTGTCTTCCATATTTATAAGCGCAGGAGCTGGCAATGTTTCAACGGCAAAACCTTCGGGAATTTGAATTGTAATATTGTATTTATCCATTTGCGGAAATCCAAAATCAACTGGATATTCTCTTACTTCTTGCTTAAAAGGGTTTTTATCATTGGTAAAAAATAACATTGGACTAATGTATATTTTACCGCCAATAATCTCGCATAAATCATTTCCGGTAAAGGCATATGTTTCTATTGCAGGCAATAAAATTTCTTTTTCATTAGTTCTGCTATAATCACTAATTTCTATTTTTCCGCTTTTGTTTTCAAGCTTTTCAAGATAATCTTCTTGCTTCACACCGTCAATTCTTTCTCTGGTAATCATCGCCATGTGATCTGTGTATTGTCTTCTGGTTTTTCCTGAAACTTTTCCTTCAGCATCAATGCTATAGCTTAAAAAGACAATATCATTTGATACTTTTTTAGGCGTCAAATCAATCTCTTCAGAAGTGCCATCTTTACGAATCAACCTTCCTGTCCAGTTAATGGTTCTAAAAGGAAGAATATTTGGTGTTGAGAATTTATTTGAAGCATCTAACAATAAATTTCCTTGTGGGGTTTCAACCGCTGCAACTACATAATCAAAAGCAGTTCTGTTAGGAAATAATGCAATTCCGTTTTCACGTGTACTCAACAAAACTGGATTTGCAGTCAATCCCGCATAACGAAGCATTGAAGTCAGCATTAAATTGATATCGCCAATATTTCCTGTTTTTTCTTTATATGCTTTTTTAACTCCATTATCACAATCATAACCCGTATAGCCATTCCATTTTACATTTGCTTTCACGTGATTTAAGATAGTCCAAATTTTTTCTTCAGGCGTGTTTTTTCCAGCAAGCAATACTTTTAGATCATCTTCATAATAACCTGTTTTATTTAATTCTGGGCCAAAACTCTCATAATCGTAGATTGTTTTTACGACCGATTCCCAATCTGTAGAATACATTTTCATTTGGGAACCTGGGAACTTCGTCATCGATAACTCATGCTGAATGCTTGAAACATAATTATCCATGTTGTTTACAAAAGATTCTTCTTTCATTGCTGGAAAATCTTGTGCTATATAAGTTGTTCTTGTTTCAGTATAATCAATTTTGTCAGTTGAAAATGTAGTTGTCGTTACACGTCCCTCAGATCTTTCTTTACTTGTAAACATTATTGAACGAGGGCCTTTTTCAACAGTCATTTTCGGAAAAAAATATCCTTTTTGTCTTGAATTAAAAACATAATATTCAGGTACATAAGTAATAAATTCCGAATAATTCACAGGAATAGTTTCTTGAAAGTTCCACTCTCTTATAAGTCGGTCACTTGGACTTTTGATCGTATATTTATATTCAATTACAGAACCTTCTTTTACATTTGGCATTGTAATTTTTTTCTGAGCTCTAAATTTATTTAAAACCTCATCAAAAGTACCTTCTGATTTAAGTTTCGTTTTTTCAATTTTGCCACCAACCAAATTATAAGTGTAAGCATCAGAAAAAAACACTTTTTCAGTTAGTCCAGGTGTTTTAAAATACCATACTTCCTTATTTGCCCATTCGTAGCCTTCCTTTTATATACTTTTATTCGGACTTCAACATCGGTCAAGGTTATAAAGTTGCCTTCTGTTTGATCATACTCAATTCTGGCTTTTCCTTTTTTATACAAAATAGCAGCAGGTGCCGTAGAATCTTTAGGATGTACTTTCTGCTCTAATTCAGAAACAGATACTTTTCCTAATTTAAACTCCTGTGCTGTTGTTTTTGATACAACTAAAAGCACAATTGAAAGGCTTAAGATTTTAATTAATTTCATGCGGGGTTAGGTCTTGGTTAGTTTATTTATTGGTATGTTAGTTTTTTATTAAAATAATTTTTGCATTATCATTCCTTGAAATCTGTTCTCTAAAAAGTCGATACTCATCATATTCTTTATTTGAATATTTTCCTTTGTTTAAAAACATGCTGCGTTTGTAAATCAGTTTATTATTGTCTTTTTTGATAATTTCAGTTTTGTATTCACCAAATTTCCCTTTAAGTTCATAATTTGCTGGAAGAAATTCGATTGTAAAACCAGGCGGAAGATTAACTTCGATTTCGTCAGAATCTAAATAACCACGCTGAATCTCGAATGGATTTTTTCTGTTTCTGATGCGCTTAACACTTTCACCATTTTGATTAAAAGCATCAATTGCAAAAATCATTTTGTTAGCCGAAATTGAAGCATAATTTATGGCGCTTAACTGTACATCTTCAGTAAAACGGACATTTTCTTTATCATTTGAAAATGTAATTTTCCCTAATTTCAAATTATTGATATTGTCCCAATATTCTTTATAATGCGCTTCTTTCTCTGTTGGCTGATAGGTTTCGATTCTGTATTTTTCATTATACTGAGAACCTTCAGAAGTTATTGAAATCGAGCCAGAAAAATGTCCGTTTTCATCAATCGAATAAATTCCTTTGTCTTTTTGTACGTTGCCTTTATCATCGTAAACTTTTGTTCAAACAATTTGCCCGCCTTCTGGTTTCACTACTAAAACATCTCTGTCGTCTGTAAAAGTTCCTTGATAACCAAACGGATTATCTTGACTTGTACATTCTAGAAAAGTGTAATTATCTCCATTTGGAATTGCCAAAATCATATGATTTCCTTGCATTGAAACAAAATCAGACTGAATATTTGCCTTTTCAGAATCGCCATATAAAATTGTATTGTATGACGGAACATCAACTGCCTGCAAAAGTGCTTTTGTATAATTTGACAAAGCCTTGCAATCGCCATAACCTAAACGATCAACGTCGCTGGCCAGCATTGGTTTCCAACCACCAATTCCAATCGCAATATTTACATATCTTGATTTCTTCTGCACATAATCGTAAATGATTTTTGCTTTTTTGATTGGGTCTTTTTCATCGCCAACAAGTGCTTTCATTTTCGCTTTGGTTTCTTCTGGCAAAGTAGTTGTTCCGGTTAAAATTTTATCTCCGTACCATTTTCCAAATGCTTCCCAAGTTGTGGCATTTCCGTCAACACCTTCTAAATGAAATTTTTCCAATCCCATCATGACTCTTGGAAACAAATCTTCTGAAGATGGACTCAAATCTTCTGATTTTTGAGCTAAAATATTTTCTGCAATGTAACTCAGTTTTGTAGCTGATTCTTCTGTTTTTTTTATGTTATATCCAGAAAACTGAAATTCCTTTTTCTTGAATCCTAAATCACTTGGATAGGAAACATTCAAAATACATTTTTCGACACTTGCATTATAACCACTTAAAAAATACCATCGTGGTATAAAAGCCGTATTTGAAGTTTCTGTTTCGCACGTGTAAACAATCGTAAACGGATATGAAATTGGGGTATAATTTAAATAAACAACACGGCTGTCTGAGAAAAGTGTACTACCGCTTACAGCACTTTGATCTCTAAAATCTTTTCGTCTAATTTTTTTGATTTCGTTTCCGGCTGCATCATAAACAATAGCTTCGATGCTATTTATTGAAGTAGTTTTGTCATAATGCTTATAAGCATCAATATGACTAAGTCCTTTGTCATTTAAAACCGTTACAACTCTTTGTGTTTTCACATTCATGCTTCGCTGGGAAACAATCGTGATATCCATTTGATCTAATCGAACAACTGCATTTGCGTTTTGTTTTAGACTATCTGGAATTGAAGTAATATTGTAATTAACCTTTTGAGCGTATGTAGTAAGGGCAATTAAACAAAAAAATAACGAAAAAAAAGGGCTTCTCATTGGTAAGTAATTTCTTCAAATATATATTTTTTTTAGAAATCCTTAACATTTGTCAAACTTTTTTTAATCGCGATTTTTGCTGTCCATAACAATCGTTACGGGGCCATCATTTAAAAGACTGACTTTCATATCGGCACCAAAAATTCCGGTTTGTATTTTTTTATTGAATTCCTTTTCCAATGCTTCAACAAAACGTTCGTACATTGGAATAGCAAAATCAGGTTTTGCTGCTTTTATATAAGAGGGACGGTTTCCTTTTTTAGTAGAAGCGTGAAGTGTAAATTGGCTTACGGCAATAATTTCGCCATCAATATCTTGAACCGAGCAGTTCATAACATCATTTTCGTCACCAAAGATTCGCATTTTTATGATTTTCCCAGCAAGCCAATCAATATCTTCCTGAGTATCGGCATCTTCAATTCCAACTAAAATCAATAATCCTTTTTGAATATCGGCAACAATTTTAGAATCAACTGTTACTGACGCTTGGGAAACTCTTTGAAGTACAATTTTCATAGAAATGGTGAATTGTGAATGGTAAATTGTGAATTTATGTAGTACTTAGTTTTTGCTTGGATGTTATAATAATTGAAGCTAAAATTTTATTTATTTCTACAATATCATACTTTATAGATTGAAATTGAATTTCACTTAAGTAATTAGATTGAAAAAGCAATTCCAGCCAATAATCTGTTTCATTTGCCTCTTTTTGTGCAATTGCAAGTTTATGAATAAAATCCTTTTTACTTTCTGCCTGCTCAGATTCTCTAATTAATGCACCAATAGCTGTACCACTTCGAAGTAATTGTTTACTTAAAACATATTCTCTTTTATCATCTTTTAAAAATTGAAAAAGTTTGATAATTCTAAGTGCAAAATTAAAAGACTTTGTTTTTATTATGTTATCAGCCATAATTCACAATTTACCATTCACAATTCACAATTATTTTCTCGTTTCATCACTCGCCGCACGATCTTCTCCATAGCTGTCAGTTCGATAATGTTCTTCATCTCCTTCCAATATTTTAAGGTAGCTATTGTAGCGCGACCAAGCGATTTCATCTCTTTCTAGAGCTGCTTTTATTGCGCAATGCGGTTCCTCTTTGTGTAAACAATTGTTAAACTTGCATTGATCTTTTAATTTGAAGAATTCTGGAAAATAACCGCTAATTTCTGTTGGTTCCATATCAACAATTCCGAAACCTTTAATTCCTGGCGTGTCGATAATTCTAGCGTCAAAAGACAAATCATACATTTCGGCAAAAGTTGTCGTATGCTGTCCTTGCTTGCTTTGCTCAGAAATTACAGTTGTTTTTAAATGAAGGCTTGGTTCCATCGCATTTACCAAAGTCGATTTTCCAACTCCAGAATGTCCTGAAAACATACTTACTTTACCAATCATCATTTCTTTCAGCTTATCAACACCTTTATTTTCTGTAGATGAAATTCGGAGACATTTATATCCAATTTCCTGATAAATATGTTGCAAGTAAAGCTGATCATCTAAAGTCTGATCGTTAAGCGTGTCAATTTTATTAAAAATCAGAACTGCTTCAATTCCGTATGCTTCGGCAGTAACCAAAAAGCGGTCGATAAAACTTGTAGTTGTTGGTGGATTATCAATAGTAATCAGCAAAAAAACTTGATCAATATTGGAAGCAATAATGTGAATTTGTTTCGATAAGTTAACCGATTTACGAACGATATAGTTTTTTCTTTCGTGAATTTTATGGATCGTTCCGGTCAAAGTATCTGACGTTTCCTCTAATTCATAATCAACAATATCGCCTACAGCAATTGGGTTGGTACTTTTAATACCTTTAATTCTAAATTTCCCTTTCATACGGCATTCGATAAAATCACCTTTTTCAGATTTTACGGTATACCAGCTTCCTGTAGATTTATAAACGGTTCCTGTCATTCTTTAATTTTAGATTGTAGATTTTAGATTTTAGAATGTTGTAAAACCTAAAAAATAAAAGGCAAAATTACGTTTTTAGAATGGAACAACGCAATTTCGCCTTTTAAATTTGAAAGACATCAGCTTAATATGCAGACTTTACCAGATAATTTCGGCTAAAATATCATTCTCTTTAATTTTTCCTAACTGAATTGTTTTCAAAGTTCTGGATGTTTTTCCGGCTTTAGTCGTATAAATTTCAACCAAAATTGTTGCTGGACCATTTTCGGTTAATTCTGTTTCGCCATAAAAATCAGTCTTAATTTGATATTTGCCTTTTACTGCATTTCGAAGTATATATTGCTCTGGCCCATAACCTTCTGTAAAATCTTTAGAAAATCTTCCTCCAATTTGTGTAGAAGTGTGGCTGTAGTAACATTCTTCACCCGTTGGTTCAATTACATGCAAATCCAAATCAACATCCATTTGATTCCAGTTCATAATGATTCTGATATCAACCGGCATTTTTGCAAGGTACTTTTTAGCAAGCTTACCTGTTTTTATGCCAGAATGTTCTGTTATCATTCGATTAATATCCATCAAAACAATATCCTCTACACCTTCATACTGACCGCTCATTTCTCCATAATAATTCACTTCAAGCGCCTTGATTAATTGATCAAAAGCTTCTTGATATTTTCCTGCATCTTCTAGTGTTAATGCATAATCTCTTAAGCTCTGTGGTTCATGTTCTCTCCATTTTACAACTTGTTTTGCGGTAAAAACGGCATCATTATAATCTTTCCACTGACGCAAAGTATACGTCAAAGTTTTATAAAGCTGATGATTCTCTAAACCTAAATCAGCAATATTACTAAGGATCAGCAGTGCTTTTTTTACATCACCTTGATTGTAGAAAAAATGAGCCACATCAAAATAAAAACTCGGATTTCTTTCCTGAGCTTTTCTCAATTCAAAATACAAATCATATTGTTTTTCTTTTGGTGCCGAAGCCAATGCTTTTAAATACAATCGATCTGGATTCCAACTTTTTGTTTGAACAACGCCACTATTTGAAGACTTCTTTTTTGTTGTTATAATGATAACTCCATTTGCCCCTCTACTGCCATAAGTAGCAATTCTCGAAGCATCTTTCAAATCTTCTATGCTTTCGATATCATCTGACTTTAAATCGGTCAATTCACCCTCATAAAACTGACCATCAACTATAATTAAAGGTTTTCTTGTATCTCCTGTTGAATAACCTCTACTGAAATTTAAATCTTCCGAAAGATCCTTATTTTTTAAAAGGCCTTCTGAAATCGCACCAACAACATCTGATTTTTTTTGAGTTCCAGGTCCAACAACTGCAACTACTTTTAATTCTCTGGCACTTCCATTTATTACTTCACTTCCAACTTTTTTATCTTTTAATTCAGTGACTACCGGTATATCTTCGGTAACTTCTTGTGATTTTGCTACTAATGGTGCAACAAATTTTACCTGATCAACTTTTGATGCTGTTGGCGGTGGAGAAGTATTATACACATTATTGTCTTCTTCAATTACTGTCGTAGCTGTTCCTCTACCAACGGGTTCATCAACTGTTAAAACAGCATCAGGATCACCTTTTATAGTACCGTAGCCAACAGTAACTACTTCCTGCAAATTCTGTGAGTTCTCTCTCAATCTTATAGAAACTAGATTATTTCTGCCAACATTAACACGAGCAGGTTCGAAACCAATATAGGTAATATTAAGAATAGTATTCTGAGGAGCTTTTATACTAAATTTTCCATCAAAATCAGTTTGAACTCCCTCATTTCGTCCATTTATATTAACGCTCGCTCCTGGCAATGGCTGATCATTTCCATCTAAAACAACTCCAGAAATAAATCCAGCCGGGACTGTTTGGCTAGTTCTTAAAATTGTATTTGCAACATTGCTATTATTTGCTCTTTGGGGATTCTTAACTTTAGATTTTGACGCTAATTTAGTTGCAGAATACTTCGTGTCTTTTTTCCACCAAGCATTTATACTTCCAAAATAACTTTCAATACTTTCCCAATTATTTTTTTGTTGTGCCAATGTAGCATCATGTTCCTGTTTTTTAATTCGGTCAAACTCGGCACGCAATTCTGCAGGCGGTACAATATCATATAAAATATAATCACTTAGATTTTCCAGAACAATCAACGAGGTATTTTTAGTTACAATTCCGAATTTCTTTCCAAGAAGCTCAATTTCATCTGCATTTTTTGAATATTGCAATTCAAGATTAGCGATTTTTTTCTGTGCCCAAAGTTTTTCCACATTAATATCTCCAGCATTCTGAGCTGTAACGTCAAGCGAAATTTTTCGTTCTAAAACTACCTCATTTCCGTAGCCAAAAAGAAGTGTAATTTCGTTTTGTGGATTCAAAGAAATTCCCGAAAAACTAAAATTTCCAGAAACAGAAGTTCCTTCCATAGGAAACAAATCAGTTACAGTCAAATTCTCTTTTATACCAAGAAACTTCAAACTTGAATTTGTCATTTTATCCAAAGCCGTTTCCGAATTTATCTGATTCAAATTGATGAAATTTCCGCCAGTTTTAGTAGAAGAAAAATTCAGAAAAGCAAAATCTGCAGAAACTGAGGATGTAATAGTGTAAACCGGTTTTTTAGTTTTTGGAAGAAGATTTTCACTCAAAGAAGATAATCCATCAGAGAAAAATAAAAATTCATCCTGATTTTCAAAACTGATTTGCGAATAACGCGTTCCGCCATCGTATTTTGTATTTTCTAAAATAGTTCTTAATTCAGACTAATTTCCGTTAGAAATCACAAATTCTTTTTGTTTTTCGAAAGTATAATTTAGAAAATACAAAGTCACTTTTGTGTTTTTTATCTTTTGGAAATAAGCATTCAGTAAATCCAATTCTTTCTTTGTATCTCGGTTTTTACAGCTCAGAGAATTATCCCAAATCAAACCAATTGAATCCGGAGTTTTTCTAGCGCTTTTATTTCCTTCTATAAAAGTATTTCCGTAAAAATAATATTGACCGCCCGCATTCTGCATCAAAACACTTGGACTATTTTGCTGTATCGGAATCTTAAAAACTAATTTTCCTCAGGCTGATAATTTTCTTTTTTTACCGAAGCCTGAAAAGCCTGATTCCACTTTGAAAAAGTAATTTCGTTTCCTGAATTTCCAGTAACAATTGGCGCGGTTGAAGCTCCTAATACCGAAACATTAATTTCAAACTGATCTAATTTTTTCGGAAATCGGCTCACCAATTGATACGCCAAATTATCTTTGTCAAAAGCCGAAAGTTCTTCTTCATAACCAATAACAACAGTTCGTTCGCCATTTGGCATAAGTGGATAAATTCTCGTTTTAAAATTATTCCCGTCGACTTTCTCCAATAATCCTGGATCAACACGACGATGTTCGATGGCCTCAAAAACCTGTTTCCCTTTATTTTTATTCACCGGAACAGCTTCACGTAATTTCCCATTTATGTCAATCGCATATCTTGAAACCGAAACATTTTCTGGCAACGGAAAAATAAGTTCTGCTTCCATTTGTCGTGTCCCCGAATTAAAAAAATGCATTTCGGCAGTTGTATAAGCAATGTTGCCCACCACTTTTACATTGACGAACAGTTTATTCATTCGTACTTTTTCTGCTTCTTCTCCTTTAACGGTAAGTTCAGGACTTTGTGCGAAAGTTTTTGTTCCAATAAAAAACAGAAGGAAAAGCAACACATTCAAATTCATTTGAAAAATGCCCGGCACAGACGAAAACGATTTTAATTTCATGACACAAAAATTAAGGTTTATATTGTTATAGAGAACAAAAAACTGCAAAAGGTTGGGAAGATAATTATTTTATTTTTATCTGTTAAATCTGCCAAATTTTTGGGCGACTATTTTCTCTCGCAGATTTGGCCGATTAGCAGATTTATTTTCTATTTAAAACAAGCGCAAAAAAAATCTCCAAAGCCCGAAAGCAATGGAGATTTAATATAAAAAAAACAATCTGTTTTTAAAAACGTGATATAAGAAAATTCAAAATCAAAGTTTATAAAAACCAAAATTAACTTATATCACTTATATGGTTTAAAGAAAATTATGCGTTGAAAATTTTCTCTTGGTGACCAATACTTTCTTGGTGAATTGCTTTGAACATTCTCAAAACAAACTCTTCAGTAAGACCTTTTTTCTCACCTTCAAGAATCATTTTTCCTAAGATTTCGTTCCAACGGTTGTTTTGAAGAATCGCAACGTTTGCATCTTTTTTCACTTGACCAATTTCGTCAGCCACTTTCATACGTTTTCCTAACAATTCTAATAAGTTAGCATCCAAAACATCGATGTTAGCTCTTAGTTTTTTCATTTTTTGGCTGTACTCATCTGTAGTATCATCCGTTTTTCTGATCGTCAAATCTTTAATGATTTGTTTCAAAGCATCTGGAGTAACTTGTTGAGCCGCATCAGACCAAGCATTGTCTGGATCAATATGCGTTTCGATAATCATACCATCGTAGTTCAAATCTAAAGCCTCTTGTGTTACTTCAAAAATCATTTTACGATCTCCTGTAATGTGAGATGGATCGATGATTAAAGGTAAATCAGGGAATTTATTTTGCAATTCGATAGCAATTTGCCATTCTGGAATATTTCTGTATTTTGTTTTTTCGTAAGTAGAGAAACCTCTGTGGATAACTCCTAATTTCTCGATTCCAGCCATGTGTAAACGCTCAACACCACCTAACCATAAAGCTAAATCTGGGTTTACAGGGTTTTTAACCAAAACGATTTTATCAGTTCCTTTCAAAGTATCAGCAATTTCCTGAACTGCGAAAGGGTTTGCAGTTGTACGAGCACCAACCCATAAAACGTCGATATCATGTTCTAAAGCTAGTTTACAGTGAGCAGCAGTCGCAACCTCAGTACCCATTAATAAACCAGTTTCAGCTTTTGCTTTTTGCAACCATTTCAAACCAATTTCTCCAACACCTTCAAATCCTCCCGGACGAGTTCTTGGTTTCCAGATTCCAGCTCTGAATACACTAACTTTTGAATCTTTCAATTCGTGAGCAATTTTCAATACTTGATCTTCAGTTTCTGCACTACATGGTCCTGCTATCACAAGTGGGTGATTTAAATTGAAATCTTCTAACCACTTTCTCATTTCTTTCTTATTTTCCATCTTAATTCTAATTTTACTTTTTAGTTGTTGTTAATCCGTTTAGTATTTCTTTTATTTTATTTGTGCTTTCCATTTCTTCAAAAATGGCATTGTAATTTTCGTCTTTCAACAAATCCCTAAACCGACTGAGATTTGAAATATATTCTTCTAATGTTTCCAGAACGTGTTCTTTATTCTGCTTAAAAATTGGTGTCCACATTGCTGGAGAACTTTTTGCCAAACGAACGGTGCTTTCAAATCCACTTCCCGCCATGTCAAAAATATCCTGCTCGTCTTTTTCTTTATTCATTACGGTTTTCCCGAGCATAAACGAACTAATGTGCGACAAATGCGAAACGTAAGCAATGTGTTTATCGTGCGAAGTCGGGTCCATATATCGAATCCTCATTCCAATTTCGCTAAAAAGCTTCAAAGCCTTTTCCTGCAATTTAAAAGTGGTTTTTTCCACTTCGCAAATGATGTTTGTCTTTCCTTTAAACAAACCTTTTATCGCCGCCGAAGGTCCTGAAAACTCCGTTCCTGCTATTGGATGCGTGGCAATAAAATTCCTTCTTTTCGGATGATTGGCAACTGCATCACAAATTGGTTTTTTTGTCGAACCAACTTCAAAAACAATCGTTTTATCTCCAACTGAATCCAAAACTTTTGGCAAAACCGTCAGCGCCACATCCACCGGAACCGAAACGATTACAAAATCAGCTTCAGCCAAATCTTCAAAACTTCCCGCTTCGTCGATAACCCCTAGATCAATGGCTTCCTGCAAATGTTTTTCATTGCTGTCGATTCCAAAAATGGTCGAATCAGGATGTTGGTCTTTGATGTCCAGCACCATCGAACCGCCTATTAATCCTATTCCTATTACGTATACTTTCATACTATTTCTTTAATTTTCAAATCTTGTTTTTCGACTTGTCACCCTGAGCGAAGTCGAAGGGTTTTCCAATTGGAACGTGGGCTTCGACTTCGCTCAGCCTGACAATCTAAAATCTAAAATCTGATATCTAAAATTTTCAAAATCGATCTATCGCTTCCTGTACTTTTTCTTCTTTCACACACAATGAGAATCTGATATAACCTTCGCCGTTGCTACCAAAAATAGTTCCCGGTGTAATGAAAATGTGTTTCTCATATAATATTTCGTCAATGAACTTTTCTGCTGATTCGATTCCTTCCGGAAGTTTTGCCCAAACAAAAAGCCCAACTCCTTCTTTATAGACTTTACAACCTAATTTCTCTGCTAGTTTTTCTGTTAATTCTCTTCGGCGTCTGTAGATTTTGTTTTGATCTTCAAACCAAGATTTATCACAATTTAAAGCTGCAACTGCACCTTTCTGGATTCCGTAGAACATTCCGCTGTCCATATTGCTTTTTACTTTTAGGACTGCATCGATAATTTCAGGATTTCCTAAAACCATCCCGACTCTCCAGCCTGCCATGTTGAAGGTTTTACTTAATGAATTTAATTCTAAAGCTACATCCTTCGCTCCTTCAACTTGCAATAAACTCATCGGATTATCATTCAAAACAAAACTATATGGATTGTCGTTGATCAATAATATATTGTGTTTTTTAGCAAAAGCAACCAATTTTTCAAATAACGCTAAACTTCCTCTCGCTCCTGTTGGCATGTGGGGATATCCCAACCACATAATTTTTACTTTCGAAAGATCTAATTTTTCTAAAGCTTCAAAATCTGGTTCCCAGCCATTTTCTTCTTTCAAATCATAATAAACCGGAGCAGCTCCTACCAAATTTGTTACCGAAGTATAAGTTGGATAACCCGGATTCGGAATTAAAACGTGATCGCCTTCATTTAAAAATGCTAACGAAATGTGCATAATTCCTTCTTTCGAACCCATCAAAGGCAAAATCTCATTATTCGGATTTAATTCAACACCAAATTGATTCTGATAAAAATCGGCCATCCCTTTTCTCAATTCCGGTAATCCCTGATAGCTTTGATAACCATGCCCGTTTTCGTCTTGAATTGCCGCAGCGACTGCTTCAATTACTGCTTTTGACGGACTCAAATCAGGGCTTCCAATTCCCATATTGATGATCGATTTTCCTTCAGACTGCAGTTGACGAACTTCTCTCAATTTTGATGAGAAGTAGTATTCTTCAACTGTATCTAATCTTTTTGCTGTTGTAATCATTGTTTTTATTGCTTTAGGCCACAAGCTTTAGGCTTTAGGCTCTTTTAAACTTTTTAATTTGTTTTCTGCTTTTTGGACTTTAAGACTTTCGACTTTCCAACTTTAAGACTGACTTAAAGGTTTTGTATTCTTATATTCTCCCAACACTTTAAAATACTCTGCCATGATGTTTAATAACGTTTTGGCTTTTGCAAAATCTTCGTATTTCTCGAATGTTACGTCTACGAAAAATGAATATTTCCAAGGTGTTTCAATTTTTGGAAGCGACTGAATTTTTGTCAAATTCAATTTGCAGTCACTCATTACATTCAAAACCGCCGCTAAACTTCCTCTTTTGTGATCCAATTCAAATTTGATAGACGCTCTGTTGATTTCGCTTTCTGGCAAAAATGAATTTTGTTTTTTGATAATCACAAAACGAGTCATATTATTTTTGATCGTTTGAATTTCCGGCGCAATGATATCTAAATCATACATTTCAGAAGCCGTTTTACTTGCAATTGCTGCAATTCCGGTTAATTGTTTTTCCTGAATTCTTCTTGCCGTTTCAGCTGTATCTTTATCCTCAACCAATTTGATATTTGGATATTGCTTTAAGAAATCCATGCATTGCAAAATGGCCATTGGGTGCGAATGAACTTCTTTTATGTCTTCAATTTTCTGACCTTTTAAAGCCATTAAATTTTGACTAATATTTAAATAATGCTCTCCAATAATGTGTAAATTATTCTTGTCAATCAAAGCATAATTCGGAATAATTGGACCTGCAATCGAATTTTCAATCGCCATAACCGCCTGATCAGATTTTCCTGAAAGAAGGCTGTCGATTAATTCTTCAAAAGACAAACATTCATCAATAGCCACATTTTCAGAGAAATACTCCTTCACAACTTGATGATGAAAAGATCCTTTTATACCTTGTATTGCAATTTTCGTTGTCATATATTCAAAAAAAAATCCTGATTTGCATCAGGATTGTATATTAGTTTTATTTGTCTTTATATTTCTCAAATAACCATAGCACAATCCTCACTTCTACTAAAGAAGAAATAAAAAGAGTTGCTAAAATAAAAACGGTTAGATGCCATTTCGTTTGTGTTATTGTTTAAATTCTCTGCGAATGTATAAATTATTTTTACCGCACCAAAAAAAAGATTGCATTTTATGAAACAAAAAGGGATTTCTTAACAAATTTAGCAGGTTTTGTATGATAATATAAAAATATGGGCTTAAAATGAGAATATTAAAACGAGGTTCTAAGATGCTGAGATACTAAGTCACTAAGTTTTTTTTCACCACGAATTCACGAATTACTGTAAATCATTGTCCTTTTAGCATTCAATTTCTCTAATTAAAGAATGTTTTTCTCCTTTCTTGTCATTCCGAGGAACGAGGAATCTTCGTAAGTAGCTCTACAAAGATTGGCGCTTTTGATTGCGGAGTTACTTACGAAGATTCCTCGTTCCTCGGAATGACAAGATTGCGATTATCCAAATATTCCAGAAACCGGTTTATTTGAAATCCCGATTTTAGAATAATCAAAATTCAATTTCTCTTTTAATAAAGACGCATAAACACTTCTAAAATCAGTTTGATATTTTAAATCGCCGTTATCTAAGTCGGCTAAATTTGGATTATTTCCTAAAATCGTTCCTTTATTATTTCCTCCAATAATAAACATTGGCGCAGCCGTTCCGTGATCAGTTCCGTTGCCGTTGTCTTTTACTCGTCGCCCAAATTCAGAAAAAACAACGACGGTCACATTCTGCAATAATTGCGCTTGTTTCAAATCTTGATAAAAACTATATAACGAATCGTTCAAATCTGTCAATTTTCGTTCGTGAATTGCTAGCTGATTGTCATGCGTGTCAAATCCACCAAGCGAAGTGTAATATATTTTCGAATTCAAATTTCCTTTTATCAATCTTCCAATCCATTCAAGTTTTTTGGATAATTCTGTTTTTGGATAACTTATTTCGGCTTTTGATTTTGCCAAAGCTTTCTGAATTTCATCTGAACCTTCAGTAACCGAATTGGCAATTTTTCGAACAAAATCCAAATGCGGATTATTTGACAGCGTCACATCTTCTTCTTTATCTGATTTTATTTTAAATCGGCTTGGATCTTTTACCGTTATAAAATTAGGTTCGATACCTTTTAAGGCAAGATTATCAATTGAATCTAAATTTATACCGGCTGTCGCCTGATGTCCGTTGCATTGCAAATCTAAATATCTTCCTAGCCAGCCTTCGTTTATATATTTATTAGAATCAGTTGCAGTCTGCCAAATTTCCTGACTTCTAAAATGAGAACGAATAGGCTCCGGATATCCCACATTTTGAATTACGGTCAAATCTCCGTTTTGTTGCATTTGGGCAAAATCTTTCAATGACGGATGAAACGCCATTCCTTTATTTTTACTGATAACCAAATCTTTACTCAACGCAATTTTGGTTCTATACTCATAATATAAAGGATCATCATATGGTATGAAAGTATTTAATCCGTCGTTTCCGCCATTCAATTGCACAAAAACAACGCATTGCTCTCCAATTATTAAATTATTCTGTGAACCAAAAGCATGTAAAAAATCAGGAAGTACCAGCATTCCACCTGTAAAAGTTCCTGTCAATGTTAGAAAATTTCTTCTGTTCATAGCTGTAGCTTTCTAAATTAATTGATATTCTGGTAATTTTGTAATGTAATTAAAGAGTCTTATTACAGCAAAATTGGCGTGTGCTTCTTGTGGATCAAAATCATATTTCAGCAAATTTTCCATGTCTTTTTGCATCGAATCATTTACTTTAAATAACAATCGGTTGGATAATTCTGAAATTATGGTTTTATTATTTCCGTTCGTGTCAAAATCGATTTTTACATCAATTTTCTCCAATGCTGCTTTTGGCTTTTCATCATCAGCATTCATGTTATTTAATACTTTTCTGGTAATGCTTCTTCCGCTGCAAAGCAAATCTGAAGTATTATTTCTTTGCAGATAAATTTGTGACGTCAGCCATGAATTCCCGCCGTCCCAACCTTTTACATTGACCTGATTGTACAAATCCATTCCTTGCTGTTTCAAGAAGAACAAAATCATTTCGTCGTCGAGATCATCAATATGAAGCTCATCCAAAAGCTGTAAAATATAAACGAGCGGATTTTTGATTTTTGTTCCCGACTTTTCTTTTTTATATTCTTCAATAAAAATCTTGATCAATAAAGGCTGTATTTCGAATTTTACCTTTCTGAAATAATCTCCATAATAAACTACTAAATCTTCTGACGGAGAATCGTCAATAAACCATTTTAAAATTTTTCTGGTAATTAAATACGGAATATTTTTTTGCTCGAAAATAATGTCAATCAAATCATCTGAATTCCAGTTTCCGGTTTTGCCGAAATAGGTTTTATCTGAAAAATCTTGAGCAAGGCTTCTGTAATGCGCTTCTTCATTTCCGTAATTTAATCCCGCCAAAGCTCTTGCGCCGTTTTTAATATCACTTTCGGAGTAATTCCCAATTCCGAGTGTAAATAATTCGAGTAATTCACGGCTTAGATTTTCGTTGAATTTTCCTTTTTTATTATCGACATTATCCAGATATTTTATCATGGCGTTTGATTTCAAAATCTGCTTGGTCAATTCTTTAAAATTTCCAAAAGCATTTTCACGCAAAATCATATTATGCTGATAAATCCAGTAATTGACTTTTACTTTTTGAGAAGTGGAAACGAAATGATTGTGCCAAAAACAAACCATATTTTCACGCAACGGAAACTCGTCATTGCGCATTTTAGAAATCCAACATTTTTTTAATTCAACCGAAGAGTAAACCTCTTTTTTGAGAAGTTTCTTTTTAGCTTCAGAATCGGCGGTTTTTATGGATTCTTTTAATTCTTTAAGTTCGATTAATGTTTTGGGATCATCATCTAAAAAAGCAGGAAGCTTGTCATCAAATTTTGAATCAAAAGAATGCTTTAGAAATTTCTCTAAACCTAATTTCTCAATTTGAGCTGCTTGTTTCCCCGAAAAACCTAATCGTAGTGACCAAAGATTGCTTTTTTTCATGATGCAGAAATTATTACAATAAGACTTGACTTTCTCTTAAAGGTTTAATTTAGAGAAAGATGCTGAGTTACTTAGTTACTGAGATGCTAAGTTTTAAAAATCTTTGGTAATAATTAGAACGGGGAATTTTTGAAGATATTGTTTTTGGAAAAAGAAGAATTGCAAATTTAAAATTTAATTGACAACTCTAAATGCCCTCCCAAACCAAGTTCTACGATTTTTTGAAGTGTTGAAAATTTGACTTCTTTTACGTTATTCTCAATCTTAGAAATATATGATTTTGTTGTTCCTGCTTTTATTGCAAGTTCTTCTTGAGTCATTCCTTTTTGAAGTCTTGCTTCTTGAAGTAATACTCCTATTTTAAAATTCTCATAACCAGCTTCTAGTTCATCTCGTTTTGGTGTTCCAATTTTCCCATAATGAAGCTCTTTAAACTCTTCTAAAGTTGTTAGATTCTTATTTTTCGTTTTCATAATTCTTTTTAATTTTTAAAGCTTTTTTAATTTCTCTCTTTGGTGTTTTCTGAGTTTTCTTTTGAAATCCATTAGTTAATACAACTAACTTTCCTTCATCAAAAAAACAAAAAATTCTAAAAATGTCATTTCCTTGTTGAATTCTAATTTCATAAAGTCCATCTGTGTTTTCAATATACTTCAAATATGTTTCAGGAATTCTATCTAATTCTTCAATTAAATCAATCGTCCAAACAATTTTTTGTTGTACTTTTTCTTTTTGCTTGACAAAAAACTCATTGAAATAATTTTTAAAAAAAATAACAGTTCTAATCTTTTGATTATTACTCATAAAGTACAAATGTATTAAAGTTGCACGAAAGTGCAACTTGTTAATTCAAAAAACATTTAAAACAATTAAACTTCCTCTCTATTTGCAATATTTCGCAAAACATCAGTAATAGTAATTGATTTATTTCCTTCATAACCTAAAGCGATCGCTATCGCTTCTAAACCAACTGGATGTTTGTCTGACGAACTAACTACTAATCCATTTTCTAAAATTTGGTTTCTTTGTATTTGAATCGCTAATGACAAAACTTCAAAATCAGATAATTTTGAATATTCTTCTTTCAATTCTTTGGCAATTTTATTGTAATTTTCAATTTCAAGTTTCATAAAAGACAATTTAAAAGTAGTATTTTTACTGTTAATAAAAAACAAATATAGCCAAAAAAAGCAGTTATCATTACAATAACTGCTTTTCTATAAATTAAGAATAAATCTTTCTTCTTTGTTCTATTTTCTTTCTTCTAAAAAAGATTAAGACCCACACATTTCACAATCCTCAGGACCTGCAGCTTGTGCTTTAAGCAACATAGCTTTATAGTCTTCAACACTGATTTCTTCAGTTTCAGCAACTAAAGCTGGAGCGGTTTCTTCTTTTTTATCGTTGTTTAATGTGAATTTAATCGCATCTACAGCCGCTTTTGTTCTTAGGTAATACATTCCTGTTTTTAAACCAGACTGCCAAGCGTAAAAGTGCATTGACGTTAATTTAGAATAGTTTGCATCTTGCATGAACAAGTTCAACGATTGAGATTGGTCAATAAAGTATCCTCTTTGACGTGACATATCGATAATATCTTTCATCGACATTTCCCAAACTGTTTTATAAAGATCTTTTAAGTCTTGCGGAATCTTATCAATATTTTGAACAGATCCGTTATGACGCATAATTTCTTGTTTCAAATCTTCGTTCCACAAACCTAGTTTTACTAAGTCTTCTAGTAAATGTTTGTTTACTACAATGAACTCTCCAGACAATACACGACGTGTGTAAATGTTTGATGTATATGGCTCGAAAGCCTCGTTGTTTCCAAGAATTTGAGAAGTCGATGCAGTTGGCATCGGCGCAACTAACAATGAGTTACGAACTCCGTGCTCTACAACTTCTTTTCTTAATGAAGCCCAATCCCAACGGCCTGATAATTCCTCATCTTTCATTCCCCACATATTGTGTTGGAATTCTCCTTGTGACATTGGCGAACCTTCGAAAGTTGAATATGGCCCTTCTTCTTTTGCCATTTCCATAGAAGCGGTTACAGCTGCGAAGTATAATGTTTCGAAAATTTCTTGGTTCAACGCTTTTGCTTCATCACTTGTAAACGGCAAACGCAACATGATAAAAGCATCAGCTAAACCTTGCACACCTAAACCAACCGGACGGTGACGCATGTTTGAATTTTCAGCTTCTTTTACTGGATAGTAGTTTCTATCGATTACTTTGTTCAAGTTACGAGTTACACGTTTTGTAACATTGTAAAGCGCTTCGTGATCAAATTTTCCGTTTTCGATGAACATTGGCAACGAAATAGAAGCCAAGTTACAAACTGCAATTTCATCTTTAGAAGTAAACTCCATAATCTCTGTACACAAGTTAGAAGAACGAATTGTTCCTAAATTCTTGTGGTTTGATTTACGGTTTGCTGCATCTTTGTACAACATATAAGGTGTTCCAGTCTCGATTTGTGATTCTAGGATTTTCTCCCATAATTCACGAGCACGGATTGTTTTTCTTCCTTTTCCTCTAAATTCGTAATCCGTATATAATGCTTCGAATTCATCTCCGTAAACATCATATAATCCAGGACATTCGTTTGGACACATTAAAGTCCAAGTTGAATCTTCCTGAACGCGTTTCATGAATAAATCTGAAGTCCACATGGCGAAGAATAAATCTCTCGCACGCATTTCTTCTTTTCCTGTATTTTTCTTCAAATCCAAGAAATCGAAAATATCAGCGTGCCAAGTTTCGATATAAATCGCAAAACTTCCTTTACGTTTTCCACCACCTTGATCTACGTAACGAGCAGTATCATTGAATACTCTCAACATCGGAACAATTCCGTTTGAAGTTCCGTTTGTACCACGAATATAAGATCCTGTTGCACGAACATTATGAATTGACAAACCAATTCCTCCCGCTGATTGCGAGATTTTTGCTGTTTGTTTTAATGTATCGTAAATACCATCAATACTATCATCCTGCATTGCCAAAAGGAAACAAGAAGACATTTGTGGTTTTGGAGTTCCAGCATTGAACAACGTTGGCGTTGCATGCGTAAAGAACTTTTTAGACATTAAATCGTACGTTTCAATAACCGATTTTAAATCGTCTAAGTGAATACCAACAGAAACACGCATTAACATGTGTTGTGGACGCTCAACTATTTTTCCGTTTATTTTAAGAAGATAAGAACGCTCTAAAGTTTTGAAGCCAAAATAATCGTAATTAAAATCTCTTGTATAAATGATATGAGAATCTAAAAAAGCAGCATTTTCCTGAATCACTTTAAATACGTCATCAGCAATTAATGGCGCATCTTGACCATTTCTTGGATTTACGTAGTGATACATATCTTTCATCGTTTCAGAGAACGATTTTTTAGTATTTGAATGTAGGTTTGAAATTGCCACACGCGCTGCCAATTGTGCATAATCTGGATGCGCAATAGTCATAGAAGCCGCTGTTTCTGCTGCAAGATTATCCAATTCAGAAGTAGAAACCCCATCATACAATCCCTCGATAACTCTCATCGCTACCTTAACCGGATCTACGAGCTCATTCAAGCCGTAACACAATTTTTTGATTCTTTCTGTAATCTTATCAAACATTACGGGCTCTCTGTGGCCATCTCTTTTTACTACATACATAAGCTTACTATTTATAGTTATTGAAAAAATGAAAGCATCTAGAAAACGAATTCTAGCACTTAAACATTGCGTGTTTTTAAATTATTTTTCGAGAATTACAGGATTCTCAATAGTTGTCCTTTTCCAATTTGAATATCAAACCGAAAAGCCGTTAAAATTGCTATTAAATCTCCGATTTGGGTGATAGAGATTCAACCTAATAAATGTTCTGTAAATAATTAATTAAAGCCTTAGATAAAATCAGCCAAAATTAAAATACTGTTGTTCTAAAAATCTGCGTCAAATGAAATTTTCTGAGCATCACTATCTGTGTTCATCACACCCGATTTTTGATACTCGGCAACACGTTTTTCAAAGAAATTAGTTTTTCCTTGAAGAGAGATCATGTCCATGAAATCAAACGGATTCGCTGATCCATACACACGCTCACAACCTAATTCTACTAATAATCTGTCGGCAACAAATTCTAAGTATTGCGTCATTAAAGTCGCGTTCATACCAATTAAACTTACCGGAAGAGATTCTGTCACAAATTGTCTTTCGATATCAAGAGCATCAACAATGATTTCTTTGATTCTCTCTTTTGGAACTTTGTTAACCAAGTGATGGTTATGCAAATGAACCGCAAAATCACAATGTACGCCTTCGTCACGAGAAATCAACTCATTAGAGAAAGTCAAACCTGGCATTAAACCACGTTTTTTCAACCAATAAATTGAACAAAAAGCACCAGAGAAGAAAATACCTTCAACAGCAGCAAAAGCAATAAGTCTTTCAGCAAATGAATCAGACTCGATCCATTTTAAAGCCCATTCTGCTTTTTTAGCAATTGCAGGGAAAACTTCTAAAGCATTGAATAATTCTGTTTTCTCAGCTTCGTCTTTAACGTAAGTATCAATCAATAAAGAATACGTTTCACTGTGAATGTTTTCCATCATGATTTGAAAACCATAGAAAAACTTCGCTTCTGCATATTGAACTTCGTTTACAAAGTTCTCAGCAAGATTTTCGTTTACGATTCCGTCAGAAGCAGCAAAGAATGCAAGAATATGTTTGATGAAATATCTTTCATCGTCATTTAATTTGTTATTCCAGTCTGTCAAATCTTGGTGCAAGTCGATTTCTTCCGCAGTCCAAAAACTAGCTTCCATCTTTTTGTACCATTCCCAAATATCATGATGTTTAATTGGAAAAATAACGAAACGATTTTTATTTTCTTGTAATATTGGTTCGACTTGTGACATGACAATTTTTGTTTAATTTTTATACTGAAACTTTACTAATTCAGTAGACTACAAAGATTGTCAATTACTGCCAAAAATGAAAGTCAAACTTATTCACAATTCGCTGTAGTTTTTAACAACGGGTGAAATTTGAAATGATTTTCATACAATAATTAATTTATTGCAAATGAACACTTTAAAAGCATAAATAGCATCTTGAAGTCCCGTAGAATATAGACTTTTTGAAATAAAAAGCAAGAAATTTTAAATTGTTTTTAAAAGTTTTTTTTGAGCTAAAACTTTATTTTTTTGAGTTAAATCACGCCCTCGCAATAGGGTCTTTTCTACACTTGATTTTTACGAGTTCTTAAGTTCGGCAGCAACTTTTTCAAGTTCCAAATACCAATCTTCACCAAAACGGCGAATCAAGGCTTCTTTAACAAATTTATAAACCGGAACTTCTAATTCTTTGCCTAAAGAACAGGCATCATCGCAAATATCCCATTTATCGTAATTGACCGCGGCAAATTCCGTAAAGTCTTTCACACGGATTGGATATAAATGACATGAAACTGGTTTTTTCCAGTCTACGATTCCTTGATTGTAAGCTTGCTCGATACCGCAAAGTGCCGTTTTTCCGTCAAAAATAACATACGCGCAATCTTTCTCATCAATTAATGGCGTTTCAAGATCACCGTCTGTTCCTTTTACCCAAGTTCCCTGGGCTTCAATAGCAGCAATCCCTTCTTTTCTTAAAAAAGGTTTTACTTTCGGATAAATCTCTTCTAAGATTTTAGTTTCAGATTCATTCAAAGGCGCGCCAGCATCTCCGTCGACGCAACAAGCCCCTTTGCATGCTGATAAATTACAAACAAATTCTTTTTCGAGTATATCCTCTGATACGATGGTTTTTCCTAGTTGAAACATTTTGCAAAGGTAATTAAAGATTCAGGAAATAAAAACCGCTCGTCAATATATGTTTGCAAACCCAACTTATTTAGAATGTTACCATTTTATCTACATAAATTTATAGTCGGATTTATTAAATGTATAAGCGCTTTTTTCTAAACTGAGGCATTTCATTGTGGTTACTTTTCGGCTTTTTAAATCTTTCATGGTCATATCCATTAATAAAGTACGATCTTCAGGTTTAAAGTAACTCGACAATCCTTCGGGCATTTTCCAGCCTTTTTGGTTTTTAAACATATCACCAAAACTCACTTTTGCTTCACTCGTGTAATAACAAATAATATCATATTCATCATTCGTCATCTGAATTCCTTTGCAGTTGTAGCCTAAAAAGGTTTTGTTTGGAAGCGTCTTATAAGTAAATTTAGACTTCTCTCCTTCTTTTTTTGCCATGCCCGAATAATCAGCCATTTTTGACGCTGATGCCATTTTTTCCTTGCCGTTTCCAAAAGCAGTTACCGTAATACTGTTTTTAGAATCCATGATCATGAACATATCCTGTCCTTGTCCCTGCGAAATATTCATTCCGAAATAAGCCGCATTAGGTTCTAATAAATAATTTGCATTCATTGCTTTTCCTTCATCGGTTTTAATTTCCATTATATATTTCCAACTAAAATTATAGGAATTTGGCACAACCGAGGGATCAACTTTGTTTTTACCGTAACTTAAAACGGCATTTTCCATATTTACATTTTGATCAGCAGTTCCGCTGCCATTTTGGCCTTTTTGTTGCGCTGCTTTTTTAATTTGTTGCCAGATTTGGGCTTGTGAATTATTAGGCGAAAACAATAAACACAAGAAAACTATAACAAACATCATCTTTTTCATAACCTTCCTTTTTAAGTTACAACAAATTTAGCGATTGATTTTCAGTAAGTTATATTTTTTAACGTTTGATTTTTTAACTTTCTATAGACAAGCAGAGAAATAAATTAAGTTCCAAAACAAACCGCCATTTTTTCTTCAAATCTATAATTTAACCACTACAATGTTACAAATATCACATTTTATACATACAAACAGTGTTTTTATAACAAAAATACAATCTGTCAAAAAATCACCTAACTTTATTACCTACTTTTGCAGCAAATTATTAATCGCTTAAAATCAGAACGATATGCTTGAAATTGACTTTAAAGAAATTATTACGGTTGGAATGGTACTTTTTGCAGTAATTGATATTGTAGGATCAATTCCGATTATTGTCAATTTACGAGCAAAAGTTGGGCATATTGACTCCGAAAAAGCTTCCTTAGTCGCAGGTACGATTATGATCGTTTTTCTTTTTGTTGGAGAAGGATTATTGAATTTAATTGGAATCGATGTACATTCATTTGCCGTTGCCGGATCTTTTGTATTATTCTTTCTTGCTTTAGAAATGATTTTAGGAATTAGAATTTATCGTGATGAAGAACCAGGATCAGCTTCAATTGTTCCTTTAGCGTTTCCGCTGATTGCTGGCGCAGGAACCATGACAACATTATTATCACTTCGATCTCAGTTTCATACTATCAACATTATTATTGCTATTTTATTGAATATCGTACTGGTTTACATAGTTTTAAAATCATCTAAGAAAATTGAAACTTTATTAGGCGAAAACGGACTTGGCGTAGTCCGCAAGACATTTGGGGTCATACTTTTAGCGATTGCTGTTAAATTATTCGCCGCTAATGTTAAAGGTTTGTTCGTCTAACATTTATTTTTATACTTTTACCGCATAAAATTTCTAAAAATGAAACTTTAAGCCCTGTTTTTAAGGTTTTACTTTGATTATTTTAAACAAAAACAACCAGATGAAAATTTTTACTTCAATATTAGTGCTTTTGGCATTAGCTTTAATTGTTTTTAATATTACGCTATTAGACTTCAAAAATCCATTTCAAGGAGATAGTATGGTAGCTTTTATTGGAATCGCCGCTTCTTTCTGCGCCGTATTGATTCTTTTGATTTTTAGAATTTCAAAAAGAATTGAAGAAAAAACTAACGGCAGATAACAATGTTTGACGTTCTAATTATTGGCGGAGGCGTATCAGGAATATCTTGTGCACTTGTTTTAGGCTCTGCTAAAAATAAAGCTTTTGCAACCGATAAAAAAATCGGAATTTTTACACATCAAAAAAATTCTTCTCTTCAAGAAGCAATTTTCTACAATGCTTATGGCATAACGCCAGGAAAATTAGGTTCTGAATTACTTACAGAAAGCACACAAGATTTAGCAACAAATTATCCTCATATTAATCAAATCCCAAATGAAAAGGTGATTAAAGTTGAAGGACAATTTCCTGAATTTACTGTAATTACAAATAAAAACTCCTATAAAACAAAAAGTATTGTTGTCGGAATTGGTTCTGCCAATACTTTTGACATTGAGGGCTTGATGCAATTTGTTGAACCGCATAAAAAAGCACTTCCAGAAAAACAACGAATTCAGTTAAAAAACGAAGATCACAAAGTTGCTGACGGAATTTATGCAATTGGAACTTTAGCTGGCTGGAGAAGCCAATTGGCTATTGCTGCAGGAAGCGGTGCTGCTGTTGCGACAGATATTCTTACTTTATGGAATAACGGCGTACAGACTCATTCCCACGATAGCATTCGATAAAAATATTAAACCATATAAGTTATATAAGTTCATTTAATGCTTTACGCATAATTATATTTACTTATATAACTTACATGGTTTAAACAATTTTTATTTTACAGAGATAATCTGCGTTACTTTAATATGATTTTCATCTTCGCTTTTCCAGAATTCTCCTTTCACTGAAACTTGATCACCAATTTTTACCTGTTTGTAGTTTTGCGGCCCACCCACATTTACAACACTAATCGTTGCAAAATAAACTTCTTTTTGAGCTGTGTTGATTTTTGCTGTGTAGCCGTCTTTACCGCCTTCAATCGATTCGACTTTTCCTGAAACCGTTCTAGAAGCGTCTTTTGCACCTGCGCAAGAGATTACAAAAGTCATTACAAGTAGAAGAAAGCTTATTCTTTTTAAATTTTTCATGTTTTGATTTTAATGGTAAAGTAAACTAAGAACCAAGATTGGTTCGCTAAGTTTTATTTTATGTTATTATTAAATTTCTTCTCAAGATTTATGCCAATGGAATACAGCTTCCGGCAATAACTTTTAAATTTTCATCAAATTGTTTCCAAACTCTGATATATTTCAAAACTCCATTTATTGGAGTTTTATCATAAGTTCCTTTTAATGAAACTGCTACAGTTACGATAGCTACATCATCAATTATATTAATAATTTGATCTGAAGCTTCTAGGGATTCGACTTGCATTTTTCCAGAACGATAGGAATCAAGATCAAAAGCTTTTGTGATGGTATTTCCGTCAGGTAAATTGAAAAGCAAATCGTCGTGAAGGATTTTTTCTAAAGTGGAAACATCAGCATTTTTAATTGCAGTTAAAAGTTCGATTTCAGCATTTACAACGGCTTCTGTTTTCATATTTCAAAAGTTTCAGGATTGTTTCTTTGGACTCAAAACCGATTTGATCATGGCGTCTTCTTTCAAAATCACATTATAATAATACAATTCGCCGAACAATTGTCGGGCAAATTCAGCTGTGATATAACGATTCACCAATGCTTTGGTTTTATCTAATTTTAAATCCAGACCGGTCATTGCAATGTAGTTTTTAAACTTCTTGAAATAAGCATCTGAATTTTTCATTTCTTCTAAAAACTCGTTAAAATGAAGACCAACAAACGCTTTTCGGTTTTTATCTAACTCTTCGAAAACGAAATGACCAACAATTCCGGTTTGTAGCAAGTAAGCAACATTTTCATTTCCGTGCTCTGCCTCCATCGGAACAAAAACATCAGGAACAATTCCGCCACCGCCGTAGACTATTTTGCCTTTTGGAGTTTTAAATTTCAAAGAATCGGCCACTTTTATGCTGTCTTTTGCATAAAGTTCACCTGATTTTATTCTCGATTCTGATTCTTTAAAATATTCTTCATTTCCTTTTTTATAAGGTTTCTGAATCGATCTTCCTGTTGGTGTGTAATAACGCGCCACGGTTAATCTCACTGCAGATCCGTCATTGAAATCCATTTCGCGCTGTACAAGACCTTTCCCAAAAGAACGACGTCCAACGATTGTACCGCGATCATTATCCTGAATTGCTCCAGCTAAGATTTCGCTGGCAGAAGCACTGTTTTCATTGATTAAAACATACACTTTTCCGGTTTCAAAACTTCCCGCTTTTGTTGCGTATGTTTTTTCGGTTGTGCCGTTTTTATTTTTGGTAAAAACAATCAATTGTTTGTCTTTCAAAAATTCATCGGCAATTGCGACAGCTTCTTCCATATAACCGCCTCCATTATCACGAAGATCAATTACAAGCGACTGAATACCGCTTTGTTTCAATCGCGCTAAACCGGTTTTAAACTCATTGTAAGTCGTTTCGGCAAAACGATTGATTTTGATGTAACCTGTATTATTTCCAAGCATCAACGAAGCATCAACACTCTTAATCGGAATAATATCTCTTTTTATTTTAAATTTTAGTTTCTTTTGTTCCGATTTTCTAAAAACCGTCAATTCGATTTCAGAACCTTGAAGGCCTTTTAGTTTTGAAAACAAACTGTCTGAAGGAAGTTTTCGTCCGTATAATTTTGTTTTTCCAGCAAATAAAATTCGATCACCAGATTTTAGTCCAGCTTTCGCAGAAGGTCCGTTTTCAATAGGTTTTATGATTGCAACAGAATCTTTATACATGTAAAAATTAATCCCGATTCCAACAAAATCACCTTTCATGCTTTCAGCAACTTCGGCTTGTTCGCTTGGCGGAATATAAACGGAATGCGGATCTAATTTTGACAAGATGTTATCAACTGTAAGATTTACAATTGAATCGGTATTGATACTGTCGACATATTCATTATTAATAAAATCGATCAGTTTATTTAATTTGGTTTTAGAGTAATTTTTAGCCAAAAGCTGATCATCCGCGGGAGCATTCATTACGCTTCCGAGTACGGTTCCCAGAGCAAAAGTAGCTCCGATAACAATTGGCAAATATTTTGGATTAAAATTCATTACTCTTCTAAAACAGGAATATGTTCAACTTCGATACCCGCTTTTAATAAAAATTGAAGCCCAGAATCATCTCTGTATCCATTATGATAAACCACTCTTTTTATTCCAGACTGATGTATCAATTTACTGCATTCTTTGCATGGTGAAAGCGTAATATATAACGTTGCGCCTTCGCAAGACTGTGTTGACCTCGCTACTTTTAAAATTGCATTTGCTTCGGCATGAAGAACATCCCATCGGGTCAATCCGTCTTCATCTTCGCAGCAATTTTCAAATCCAGATGGCGTTCCATTGTAGCCATCAGAAATTATCATTCGGTCTTTTACGATAATTGCTCCTACTTGTTTGCGTTTGCAATACGAAAGCAAACTCCATTCTTTTGCAATTCTCAAATAAGCTTTATCGTATTTGTTTAATTTTTTTATCTCCATTTATTTTATCTGTTCCAAATTGGGCTTTCGATAATCATCGG
The DNA here is from genome assembly GCF_030929605.1 of Flavobacterium sp. LHD-80. GTDB lineage: Bacteria > Bacteroidota > Bacteroidia > Flavobacteriales > Flavobacteriaceae > Flavobacterium. The sequence continues at coordinate 283,675 of NZ_JAVFVS010000008.1, read as the reverse complement.
AATCACAACTCCAACAATAAAAGCCGACATTACAAGTGCCCAGTCACGTTTTGAAAAACGAAATACTGTTTGCACTATATATGATAGTATCAAAACTATAAATACCACAACTAACTGTGCTGCTTCGATCCCCAACGCAAATTCTCCTAAAGGTAGTAATTTTGACGTTGCCGTGCCTCCTAAAATTGTTTTAAAATAATTTGAGAATCCAAGTCCGTGTATAAGTCCGAAAAACAGCGTAACTATAAAAACTAAATTTACACCTTCATTTTTAGTTGCTTTTCCTGCTGTAAAAAGATGATATAAAGCGGTAATTAAAATTGTTATTGGAATTAAAAACTCAACAAGATTTACTTTTACTGCAATTATTCCGAAAACAGAAAGTATTAATGCTACTGTATGACCGATTGTGAAAACCGAAACCAAAAGCAAAATGCGTTTCCAGTCTTTAAAAGCGTAAGGAACTGTTAGTGCGATTAAAAAAAGAACGTGATCGTAGGCGTTGATATCTAAAACGTGTTTTAATCCTATCTGAAAATAAATCCAAAATTCTGACATAGGGGTTGTAATATTAAATGATTAGGGGATGTAAACTTACGACTTATTTTGAAAATTTCATGAAGTCCATCTCTAAAACAACGCAGAAAAATAAGTTAAATTTTATGAGAAATTTAAAATTATGAATTAAAATAACTTTTATCTTTGTTTAACAAAAACCTTATTAATTATGTCATTTTCAGAATTATTTGATAGCGAATTCAAGCAAAGAAATAAAGGCCACTTTTCTGCTATTGTTCGCGTAGCATTAGCAGATGGAGTTGTATACCCAGAAGAAAAAGCCTTTTTAGATAAACTTGCTTCTCGTTTAGAAATTACAGAATCGGAATACGAAGAAATTCTTAGCGATCCATTAAAATATCCTATTAACCCACCTTATTCATATGTACAGCGTTTAGAGCGTTTATACGATTTAACAAGAATGGTACACGTTGATCATCATCTTGAGGACAAACAAGAGGTATTATTGAAAAAGATAAGTGTAGCTTTAGGATTTACTCCAAGCAACGTAGATTATATTATTGCAAAAGCATTGTCTTTAGTAGACCAAAAAGTTGACGGAGATACTTTTATTTACGAAATGCAACATATGCATAAATAGTATTCAGTGATCAGTTTTTAGTGTTCAGTTTTATACTGAAACTTGACTGCGAATGAAATTAAAAATAAACCCGACAAGTTTTTAGAAACTTGTCGGGTTTACTGTTTATTGTCAAAAGCAAGCTTGAAACCTGAAACAAAAAAACCTAACAGATTTTTAAAACCTGTTAGGTGACTATGACTGAATACTAAAAACTGATCACTGAATACTTTTATTCAGCAGCCATAAATTCCTCAGCTTTTTCTACCATATTTTTGCTTCCGCAGAAAAACGGAACTCTTTGATGCAATTCAGTCGGCTGGATTTCCATAATTCTTCCAAAACCATCTGTTGCTTTTCCTCCGGCTTGTTCTGCAATAAAAGCCATTGGGTTACATTCATATAATAAACGTAATTTCCCTTTTGGCGCTTTTGAGCTTGTCGGATAAATATAAACACCACCTTTAATCATATTTCGATGAAAATCGGCTACAAGACTTCCTATATATCGCGAAGTATAAGGTCTGTCCTCTTCTTCACGCTGACAATATTTAATGTAATTCTTTACTCCCTGCGGAAAATGAACATAGTTCCCTTCATTTACCGAATAGATATTTCCGTTTTCTGGAAATCTCATATTTGGATGTGAAAGATAAAATGTACCAATTGCCGGATTCAGTGTAAAACCATTTACTCCATGTCCGGTGGTATAAACCAGCATTGTCGAAGTTCCATAAATTACATAACCTGCCGCCACTTGATTGATTCCCGGTTGTAAAAAATCCTCACTTGTTACCGGGGTTCCTATTGGCGTAATTCTTCTAAAAACAGAAAAAATCGTTCCTACAGAAACATTTACATCAATGTTTGAAGATCCGTCAAGCGGATCCATTAAGATCACGTACTTATTATTATGACTGTTGTCGCTCCCCTGAACAGTTATAAAATCGTCGTTTTCTTCTGAAGCAATACCACAGACAATCTCACGGTTTATTAACGTCTGGATAAATACTTCGTTGGCATACACATCTAATTTTTGCTGGTCTTCTCCTTGAATATTTTGTTCGCCGGCGGCGCCAATAATATCCACTAATCCTGCTTGGTTAACTTTATAGTTTACGACTTTTGCCGCCAAACGTATAGAGTTGATAATCCGGGAAAGTTCTCCCGACGAATACTGAAATGCTTTTTGGTTCTCAATAATAAACTCTCCCAGTGTTTTATTGCGTTCTTCCATTGCTATATCGTTATAGTTTTAATTTAAAGTCACAAATATCGCTTATTTTGTGAGAATGATTTAAAAATTATTTTGTTAGTTTGCTACTATTGTATATTTGCTAATTAATAGCAAAAAGTACCTTATAAATAAATGCTTTTTTAGCTAATAAACACTTAATAATACGAATAAATGAATATTAGAAAAGGAAATCCCGAAGACATGAAATCGGTTTTAGGATTAATTCAGGAGCTGGCGATATTCGAAAAAGAACCTGAAGCTGTCGTAATTACAGAAGAAGATTTAGTTCGTGACGGATTTGGAGAAAAACCTCTTTTTCAGGTTTTTGTGGCAGAGATTGAAAGTGATTCAGAAGAAAGCAAAAACGGAAAAGAAATAGTTGGAATTGCATTGTACTATTACCGCTATTCGACTTGGAAAGGAAAAACAATACATCTTGAAGATTTGATTGTAAAAGAAAAAATGCGCGGTACTGGATTAGGATCGGCGCTTTATGCTGAAATCATGAAACAAGGGAAAAAAGACAACGTTCGAAGAGTGGAATGGAATGTTTTAGCATGGAATACACCGGCAGTTAATTTTTACAAGAATTCTGGCGCAAGAATTCTAGAAGACTGGCAAGTTGTGCAAATGGATGAAGCGGGAGTTAATTCGTTCTTAGAAAAATTATAAAAATAGTTTGCCACAGATTATAAGGATTAAAATGATTTTAAAATCTGTTTAAATCATTTTATCCCGATAACTATCGGGAGTGGCAAAAAACACAAAATATGCTAGGTTTCGATTTGAATCTGAAATCTGAAATTAAAATCTATAAATTAAAAATGAGAGTATTTAAATTTGGTGGAGCATCGGTAAAAGATGCAGATGGAATTAAAAACGTTTATGACGTTTTACAAAAAGTAGGTTATGAAGATGTAATTCTAGTAGTTTCGGCTATGGGAAAAACAACAAATGCTCTTGAAGTGGTTATCAAGAATTATTTTGAAAAATCGGCTGAGTTAAATTCTTCAGTACAAGAAATAAAAAAATATCACAATCAAATCCTATTGGATTTATTTGACGACGAAAATAATGAAGTTTTCGGAGCTGTAAATGCACAATTTGAGGAATTAGAATATTTTTTGGCCCATAACAAATCGCCAAATTACAATTTCGTTTATGATCAGGTAGTAAGTTTTGGAGAATTAATTTCTACCAATATTTTAAGTCATTATATGAATTTCAGAGGAATTCAAACGCAATGGCTTGATGTTCGCAACTTCATCAAAACTGACGCAACTTATAGAGATGCCGAAGTTGATTGGGAAGCGACACAACAATTGATCAGTAAAAATGTACCTCGCAAAATTTTAAATATCACACAAGGATTTTTAGGTGCTGACGAAAACAATTTTACAACAACTCTTGGCCGTGAAGGTTCAGATTATACTGCTGGAATTTTTGCTTATTGCTTAAATGCCGAAAGCGTAACAATCTGGAAAGACGTTCCTGGAGTTATGAATGCTGATCCGCGTTATTTTGAAAATGCAAGTTTGTTAAACCAAATTTCGTATCGTGAAGCAATCGAATTAGCGTTTTACGGAGCGACGGTTATTCACCCAAAAACATTACAGCCGTTACAGAAAAAAGAGATTCCGTTATACGTAAAATCATTCATCAATCCTTTATTAAAAGGAACTTGTGTTTCTAAAGGGGTTGATCTTGAACCGCAATATCCTTGTTTTATTGTAAAAAGAGAACAACTTTTAATTTCGCTTTCATCAATTGATTTCTCTTTTATTATGGAAGAAAACATCAGTGAGATTTTTGGACTATTCCACGAATTTAAAATCAAAGTAAACTTAATTCAGAATTCGGCGATTAGTTTCTCTGTTTGTGTGGAAGATAAATTTGGGAATTTCAATGAATTGAATGCGATTCTTTCGAAAAAATTCAAAGTAGAATACAGCGAAAATGTAACACTTTACACGATTCGCCACTTTACAGAACAAGCTGCTGAAACGGTTGAAAAAGATAAAGAAGTTTTATTGAAACAAGTAAGCCGCGAAACAATGCAGATTGTGACTAAAGAGCTAAATTAATATTGCTTTATAAAAGGTAATTATTTCAATTCAACTATATTTTAGAAAGGCTTCGCTTAATTGCGAGGCCTTTTTTATTAAGTCAAAAAATTCTTAAATAAATTGACTAAATTTACTCTTGAAGTAAAACATTCTTGTTTGATTGCATTTTTATTTAGAAAAACCCCATGTTAAAAAAATACAGTTCATTAATTATTTTCATCTTAATAGAAATTGTCATTGCCTTTTTGGGCTTAAATAATTCCATCAAACAAAATTCTGATTTCTTATCGCTTTTAACTGGTCTATTTTTAATCGTCGCTCCTTTTATATACTATTTGCTCACAAGAAAAAAACAAACAGAACTCACTTTTTGGTTTGTTTTTTATTCGATATTTAAAATAACGCCCTATATATTTTCAATGGAAAATAATTTTTTCGAAAGATTGTTTCAATTGAAAATATATTTAAACATCGCTTTTTTACTATTCTTAATTTGGAAAGTATTTTTGTTTTTAAGAGATTTTAAAAATGCAACAAAACAGAAAGAAAACATTGAGCAAGATGCCCATTCAATCATCACTGACTCTTTAAAAAAGTCAGTGCGTTTTCAAAAATTGGGAAAGATGATTGCCTTTGAAATTTGCTCCTTTTATTATTGTTTTATAAAATGGCAAGGTGATAAAAAGACTAAAAACGATTTTTCAGGATATCACAACAGCGGTGTTAGCGGTCTTTACTTTGGATTAATGCTTGTTTCTGTTTTTGAAGCGTTTGGCTTTCATGCGCTTTTAATTTCCCGAAATAAACCTTTAGCCATTTTGCTTCTTGTACTTCATGTTTATCTGTTAATCAATTTAATTGGTCATCTCAAAGCTATTTTTTTCAGAACACATCTTGTACTTTCTCAAAAAATCGTCCTTCGTTATGGTCTTTTTGAAACTACAGAAATTCCAATGCATTCGATTTTATCAATCAATAAATTTGAAGGCGATTATAAAAAAAGTCCTGAACTTGTAAAATATGCATTATTAGGTAAAATGGAGCCACACAATATTGCATTAGAATTAAAAAACGACCAAAATTTCAAACTCCCTTTTGGAATAACAAAAAACTCAAAAAAGGTATTATTCTACATTGATAATGTAAATGAGTTTATAAATGAAACCAGACTCAAAATAGAAGAAAACCAAACTCTTAAAAATGTATGAATGCAAAAGCAGTTGTAATTACAGAACTCATCAATAACTCATTATAAACAAAATAACCAACCAAACATTTCCCAATTATAAATACTACTTTTGGCTTTTTAGAGTTAAAGTATTTATGTTGAAAAAATTACTTTTTTTAACGGTTTTCATTTGGTTTTCTGCGCTTCAGGCTCAGGAAACAGAATCTCCGTATAAAACAAAAAAAGTAATCGCAACGCGCGATACCATTCATCTGGAAAAATTCAGCATAAACCCAAGTTATTTCCAGCTTTTAAATACTAAAAATGAAGTTATCGATTCTTCTTTTTATAAAATTGATTTTCAAAAAGGAAGACTTCTTTTAAACGAAAAATTCACCTCGATTTCAGATACTTTAATCGTCAATTATTTAAAATATCCTGATTTTATTACCAAAGAATATAGTCTTTACAAATCAGATCAAGTAGTCAGCAACGACGCTGGAACTGAAAAACTGTATAAAATTGACAATGCCAATACTAAAAAAGTTGTTCCGTTTGATGGTTTAAATACTTCCGGAAGCATTACGCGTGGCGTTACGGTCGGGAACAATCAAAATACGGTTTTAAACTCAAATTTAGATTTACAGATTACGGGAAAAATCTCCGACAAAGTCAGTTTGCGAGCCTCACTTCAGGACAATAATATTCCGTTGCAGGATGGCGGTTATTCACAAAAGCTGGATCAGTTTGACAATATTTTTATGGAGCTTTTTAGCGATGATTGGAACATTCGCGCCGGCGATGTATTTCTGGAAAATCGAAAAACGCAATTTCTAAATTTCAACAAAAAAGTTCAGGGACTTTCGGCAAGTTTTGATTTTGATACTGGAAAAAGCAAAACCAATGTCTTTGCCTCAGTTGCTTTTGTAAAAGGCCAATATGCCAAAAGTACTTTTGTTGGTCAAGAAGGAAATCAAGGTCCATATAAATTAAAAGGCCAAAATGGTGAATTGTATGTTTTAGTTATTTCCGGTTCAGAGCGTGTTTATGTAAATGGGGTTTTGCTGAAACGTGGTGAAAATAATGATTATGTAATTGATTATAATGCTGGTGAAATTGTTTTTACTTCTCTTTTCACGATTACTTCTGAAATGCGTATCAATGTTGAATACCAATATTCTGAACGAAATTACAACAGACTTGTAACGTATGCCGGTGGTACGCATGAAACAAAAAGCTGGAGTTTTGGCGGTTATGTTTATTCTGAAAATGATTTAAAAAATCAGCCTTTACAGCAAAATCTTTCTAAAGATCAAGTTCAGGTTTTAAGTCAGGCTGGCGATAATCCAGATTTGATGAAAGCACCGTCTGCATTTGAAGATACATATTCTGATAATAAAATTTTATACAAAAAAACATTGATCAATTCAGTTGAAGTTTATGAATATTCAACCAATTCTGCCGATGTCTTATACAATGTAAAATTCAGTCTTGTTGGCAATAATGCAGGAAATTATATTATTCAAAATAATAATTCGGTCGAAAGAATTTACGAATATGCGCCTCCTGTAAACGGAATTCTTCAAGGGAATTACGAACCCGTTGTACAATTAGTTCCGCCAATAAAATTGCAGGTTGCAACCTTTTTAGGAAAATACAATCCGAATGAAAAAACACTTGCCGATTTTGAACTTGCTGTAAGCAACAACGACAAAAATTTATTTTCGAATATTGATGATGGCAACAACGAAGGAATTGCCTTTAAAACCAATATCAAAAAACGACTTTTTACTAAGACTTGGACGTTAGATGCTTTTGTAAATTATCAGTTTGTCGAAGAAAATTTCAAGTCGGTTGAGCGTTTGTATAATATCGAATTTAACCGCGATTGGAATTTAAACGGAACTCTTTTAGGAAATCAGAGTCTGCTCGCAACTGGTTTTAATTTTGATTTATTTGCGAAGAAGAAAACTTCAAATGTTGGATTATTGACGTATCAATTTGAGAAATTAGATTTTAGCGAAAGTTATGCGGGAACGCGTCACACGACAACGGCATTTTTTAAAATAAAGAAATGGACTTTTGAAAATCAGGGAAGTTTCTTGAATTCGGATGCAACAGCTTCGGTTTCAAAATTTATTCGAAATCAAACGCGAACGAAATATCATTTTGGGAAAAACTGGATTGGCGCAAGTATGCAACTTGAAGATAATCAGGAAAAAGATAAAGTGACGAATCAGTTTTCGGCCTTGAGTCAACGGTTTTCAGAATTTGGTGGTTTTATTGGACGTGGAGATAGTACAAAAGTTTTTGTCGAAATCGGTTTTCTTCAACGTAAAAATGACAGTTTACAAAACGGATTATTGCAACATGTCAACAATTCGCAGACTTATTATTTTAAGTCAAAATTGATTCAGAATAAAAAAACAAATCTGGCCGTTTATGCGAGTTATCGAAACTTAAATTTTACAGATCCGAATCGAGGCAACGAACCTTCTTTGAATTCGAGGATTTTATATAACGATCGTTTCTTTACACAATTAATGCAAGTTGGAACGGCCTATGAAACCAGTTCTGGAACCATTGCGCAACAGGAATTCACTTATATTGAAGTGCCAACTGGCCAAGGTGTTTATACTTGGAATGATTATAATGGCAACGGAATTAAAGAATTGGAAGAATTCGAGATTGCACAATTTTCAGATCAGGCACGATTTATCAGAATCTTTTTGCCGAATCAAGTTTACATCAAAACAAATCAGAATAAATTTTCACAGTCGTTGATTTTGAACCCGATGCAGTGGCAGAATGAAAGCGGTTTGAAGAAATTCGCTTCTTACTTCTATAACCAAACTTCTTTTATTATGGATCGAAAAGTGAAAAATAATGGTGAACGTTTGGAACTAAATCCGTTTGATTCTTCAGAAGAAAATATTTTGGGATTAAATTCCAGCTTAAGAAACAGTTTGTTTTTTAATCGTGGAAAGCAGAAACATTCGGTAACTTATTCGTATTTGGTCAACAAAGGGAAAAATCTGCTTTCAATTGGATCGCAAAATGTCACCAACAATTCGCATCAATTGCAGTACACGCATTTGCTTCAAAAAACTTGGCTTTTCAACTTCTTCACCAAAACGATAAAAACAGATTTAGTTTCAGAGGATTTTGCTGAAAAAAACTATGACTTAAAAGGTTATCAAATTGCACCAAAAATCAGTTATTTATTTTCGAAAAATACGAGTTTGGATTTCTTTTATGAATTTCAGAATAAAGAAAACCAGATTGGCAATTTAGAAACTTTAGTTCAAAATAGACTTGGAACTTCTTTTTCATTTGCAGGCGAGAAAAAAGTAACACTGAATGGTGAGTTTTCTTTTTACGAGAATAAATTTACCGGAAACGAATTTTCATCAGTAGGATATCAAATGCTGGAAGGACTTCAAGCCGGGCAAAATTTAGTTTGGAAATTACTTCTTCAAAAAAATATAACGTCATTTTTAGATGTTAATTTAAACTATCAAGGCCGTAAAGGAGAAACAGGAACAACGATTCATACCGGAAACGTACAACTTCGCGCCTATTTTTAATAATATAAAGAAAAAACTTACGTTTAAATAAAAATAAATTGATTAATTTTAATTGAAATTTAAACACGTAACCTTATGAAAAAATTATTATTACTTTGTTTTATAGTGGTTTTCACTTCTAACTTCTATGGTCAGGATGCCACAGTAAAAGCAACAAAGAGCCAAACTGAAGCGGCAGCAAAAAAAGCTAAAGCCGATGCAAAAAAAGAAGCTGATAAATCTAAAAAAGCAGCCGACAAATCTAAAAAAGCGGCAGATGATGCAACAGCATCGGCAACAAAAGCTAAAAAACAATCGGCTAGTGATGCTAAAAAAGCTGCTGACAAATCTAAAAAAGCAGCGGATGATGCGACCGCAGCTGCAACAAAAGCTAAAAAGGAATCTGCAAGCGATGCTAAAAAAGCAGCCGATAAACAATCTGCAAAAGCAAAAAGCGAAGCCGATAAAGCCAAAAAGACAGCAACAAAAGCTGACGCTGCAAGCAAAAGTGCAAAAGCTGAAGCTGACAAAGCTAAAAAATCAGCTACAAAGACTGTAAAAGAAACTAATGAAAAAGCGCCAAGAGTACCAGACAAAGTTACTGGAGAATACAACGGCAAAAAAGTGTATACCGGACCAAAAGGTGGTAAATACTATATTAACAAAAATGGAAATAAAACTTATATTCAGGACTAAGGTACTGAGGTGCTAAGGGACTAAGGTTCTAAGTTATTGAAATATGAGATTTAAAAAGCCGAACTTACGTTCGGCTTTTTATTTATCAAGTAAAAACCTCAGTACCTCAGAACCTTAGCCCCTTAGAACCTCAAAAAAAATATTCCGTTAATAATTTAGTAATATGTCCGAAATATCATCAAAAACATATTTCTTTATATTCGCTTTTAAAAAGCGTTAAACTATGAGCATTGACTATTCTGCGAACAAAACAATTTTAGTTGCTCCATTAAACTGGGGATTAGGCCATGCCACAAGATGTATCCCAATTATTAAAGCGCTTCAAGAGAATAATTTCATTCCGATTATTGCTTCTGATGGAGTTGCGCTTGCTTTATTGCGAAAAGAATTTCCGTACATACAAACTTTAGAACTTCCTTCTTATCATATTGAATATGCTAAAAATGGCAAAAATTTTAAATGGAAACTGATTAAGAATCTTCCAAAAATGATCACAGCTATTTTAGACGAGAAAAAAATCGTGAACAGCTGGATTAAAAAACACGGAATTGACGGTATTATTTCGGACAATCGCTTGGGCGTTTTTAGCAGAAAAATTCCATCTGTTTTTATGACACATCAATTGAATGTTATGACTGGAAATACAACTTGGTTTACCAGTAAATGTCATCAATATTTCATCAAAAAATATACAGAATGCTGGGTTCCAGATACGAACGAAAAAGTCAATTTGACTGGAGATTTAGGGCATTTGAAAACAAATGAACTAAACTTAAAATATATTGGGCCTTTGAGCAGAATGCGTCAAAAAGAAACGCCAAAACAATATGATTTAATGATTATTTTGTCTGGTCCTGAACCTCAACGCACTTATTTGGACGAAAAACTTCAAAAAGAAGCGGCAAATTTTAAGGGGAAAGTTGTTTTTATACAGGGTATTGTAGAGAAAGTGCAAAGCAAATGGCAGGCTGGAAATGTCACGTATTACAATTTTATGAATTCAAAACAACTGGAACAAACTTTTAATGAAAGTGAATTTGTTCTTTGCCGTTCTGGATATACGACTGTAATGGATTTGGCCAAATTGGGCAAAAAAGCTTTTTTTATTCCAACTCCGGGACAATATGAGCAAGAATATTTGGCGATAAAACTTCAGGAAGAAAATTTGGTACCCTACGCAATGCAAAACGACTTTACCATTGAAGATCTTTCAAAAGTAAAGTCGTTTAAAGGATTGTCCCAATTTAAAAATGATATTGACTGGGACGCTTTATTTTCTGTTTTTGAAGAATAACTTTAGAAGTTAAACTGCGCTTGTAATCTTAATAAATTACCTTCTTGCCTATTAATTGGGCGGGCGCTGTCTACATAACTTCTATCGGCGATCACATATTCTGCAGTTAATTCGAAGGCTTTGATTGGTTGCCATTCGATACCAAATTGATAATCTCTCACAACGTAGCTTCTAGCATCTTTTTCATATTTTTTACCTCCGTCATAATATTGAAACTGAGCGTAAGGATAAATATGTTGTTTTTTGATATCCCATTTATAATTCAGTAAAACATAACCGCCGTTCAAACTAGATTCATCAACAGTATTAGTTGCAGGATTATAACGAGGTCCTTTACCAATATTATATTCGGTTTGGATTCCGAAAGGTTTTGGATACAAAACAAAAGTCGCACCTATTCTTTCATCTTTCACGTATTTAGGATCATTAACTATAACTCCGGTAGAAATTTCGTCTGTAAAAGCCCATTTTCCATCATAAGCCTGAATTCCAGGTTCAATAATCTGGCTTCCAATTACGAAAGGATACGAAACTCTTGCTACAACATTCAAATCTCTGTTTGCATCAATTTTATTGGCAATTTGTCCGTTATAAACTCCAAAGGCAAATACACCAAAATCACCTGAACCTTTGTATCCATCCTTAACTAACATTTCAAAACGTTTTCTGATTTCGGCAGGCGCCCAATAAAAAATCATTCCTAAATCACGTTCATTTGCTATTGAACTGTTTATAGCATCCGCACGATCCAATGTCAAACGTTGTGAACTAGATTGCATGTTTATGAATCCGTATGGAATTTTACTTTGCCCTACACGAACTCTATATTCTCTCTTTTTATCAAAAGAAAGATCAAAATATAAATCACGAATTTGAACGAAATTTTGGATTCCAGTTACTGGTGAACTAGCAAAATCAGGCTGGAAATAGAAAAAGACATTTGGATGAACTTGGCCTGAGAACACTAAACGTGCACGGCGAATAAAAAGTCCGTTGTTTGCTTTTGCGTCTGGTGCGGTCGAAGTTGTTCCCCAAGATCTATCACATTGATCGCAAGTAATTTTATCATTGGTAGAAAACAAACCATTGTATCTAATTTGGGCATAACCTCTTAAAGAAATTTTATCGTACCAATGTTCTTCAACACCTCCTCCAGATTTAGTGTCTGGAAGTTTTGCCTTATTGATCGAATCTAAAATACGAAGTACTTCGTTTTTTACTTCTTGCTTGTTTACATTTTGCTGATTTACATCTTGAGCATTCATTGCTACTGTAAGCAAGATTGCAATCACAAGAACTATTTTTTTTATCATTTTGTTTTTACCCTTAGTTTCAGGATGCAAAGATGTATCACCTATGTTAACAAATCATTAACCAGATGTTACTATAATAAAAATTTAATGTTAGGTACCGAAGTCGAATGTTGATTTATTGTTAAAAGCCTTGTTTTACGGCTTTTAACAAAACCCAACTTACAATTATTTAACTTCAGATTTTATCGTTTTATTGGCTTTTTCGAGAGTAAAAGAGAATTCTGAACCAATTCCGAACTCACTTTCTACATAAACTTTCTCTTTATGCGCCTCAATAATATGTTTTACAATTGCTAATCCTAAACCAGAACCTCCTTCAGAACGAGTTCCGCTTTTGTCAACGCGGTAAAAACGTTCAAAAAGTCTCGAAATATTCTGTTTCTCAACTCCTTCTCCGTTATCACTGATTCGGATTAATACTTTTTTCTTAGTCAGATTTACAACACCAACTTCAGTCAAACCGCCTTCTTTTCCGTATTTAATAGAATTGACAATCAAGTTTTCTAAAACTTGCTGAATTCTGTCTTGATCTCCGCGAATAATAACCGACTGGACGTTTTTGCTCTCAAAAGCCAATTTGATTTTCTTTTTATCGGCTTTCATTTCTAATAAATCAAAGACATTCTGAATCAATTCCACGATATCAAAATCGGTCATATTTAAATCTAAATCACCCGATTCTAATTTGGTAATCATATCTAAATCTTCGACTATATATATAAGACGCTCTACACCTTTTTCGGCACGTTTTAAATATTTTTTTCGAATGTTTTTATCGTCCATTGCACCATCAAGCAAAGTCGAAACATATCCTTGAACGGTAAATAAAGGTGTTTTAAGTTCGTGCGAAACATTTCCAAGAAACTCTCTTCTATATTGTTCACGAATTTCAAGCATTTCGATTTCAAGCTTTTTATCAGTCGCAAACTTTTTCACTTCTCGTGAAAGCGTTTCCATATCCGTTGTGATCGGCTGATTGATCAGCGGCGTCGATTCTAGAAGCGAAACCTCATCGTAAATCTTTTTTACTCTTCTGTAAATGAATCGTTCAACACGATATTGAAGCACTAAAAAAGAGAAAATATAAATTGAAATTATAAATATTATTCCAAAAGCAATTTGATGTTTTAATTGATTTTTATAAAATAAAGACATCAGCATCAGCACAAATCCTGTTGAAAACAGACTTATATACAATGCCGATTTAATCGCAAATTTGTATGTTTTTTTAAAATTGATTTTCATTGAAAATTTTGAACCATTAAAATATTATTTTTTTCCACCATGTAAGTTATATAAGTTCATTTAAAAATAAAACTTAATCGCATGGATTTACATAAGAACTTAAAAAAGAAATCTTTGTCAAAGTTCGAAACTTTGACAAAGATAAATTTTGATTGATATATATTAGGTTACAATTTAAATGAACTTATATAACTTATATGGTTCAAATTTACACTTCAAATTTATAACCAACACCTTTTATGGTTTTAAAAAGGTCTTCGCCTATTTTCTCACGAAGTTTTCTGATGTGAACGTCGATTGTTCTTCCTCCTACTACAACTTCATTTCCCCAAACTTTATCAAGGATTTCATCTCTTTTAAAAACTTTTCCTGGTTTAGAAGCTAATAGGTAAAACAATTCGAATTCTTTTCTTGGCAAAGCGATTTCAAGGTTGCCTTTTATGATCTTGTATTCTTCGCGGTTGATCTCAATTCCGCCAACATTTAGAGTATCTGTAACGACTTCTTGTTCTTTTAACCTTCTTAACAACGCCTTTACTTTGCTTACCAATAATTTTGGTTTTATTGGCTTTGTAATATAGTCATCAGCACCTGCGTCAAAACCAGCTACTTGCGAATAGTCCTCGCTTCTTGCGGTTAAGAATGTTATGATAACATTATTTAATTCTGGAATTTTTCTGATGTGTTCACAAGCTTCCATCCCGTCCATTTCGGCCATCATTACATCCATAATGATTAATTCTGGTAATTCTTTTTGAGCCTTTGCTATAGCTTCTTTTCCATTAGAAGCAGTTACAATTTGATAGCCTTCTTGAGCAAGGTTATAGCCAACGATTTCTAAGATATCTGGTTCATCGTCAACTAATAAAATCTTGGTTTGTGTTTTTTTCATAAATAGCAAAAATTGAGATTTTTACATCAAATTCTCTTTAATATATATTCGATGTTTTTTATTTCACAGCGTAAATATAGTAATAAAACAACCGTTAAAAATTGCGGTTAACGGTAATTTAATTTGGTAACAATTTGATAATCTTGACAACACAAAAACATAACAAGTCCCTAACATGAACTTTACAATGCGGTTCTTTCTTTGCACAAAAATAAATTAAACACAACACTGAAATGAAATTCAATTTAAAATTTCTATTAATCACATTATTTATCTGTTCGATTTCGATCGCGCAAAACAAAGGTACGATTTCTGGTGTATTAACCGACAAAGAAACTAATAATGAAGTACTTCCTTTTGCAAATGTTTTAATAAAAGGAACAAACATTAGTGCCAACACTGACATTGACGGAAAATATTCGTTAAGTGTAAATCCAGGAAATTATACTATTATTTTTAGTTTCGTAGGATATGAATCTGTAGAAAAACCAGTAACTGTAAAAGCAGGAGAAACAATCACTGTTAACCAAGTACTGTCATCAGGAAGCTATACTCTTAAAGATGTTGTTGTAAAATCGACAGCAAGTAAAGAAAAAGAAACTGCTTTATTATTAGACCAAAAAAATGCTGTTGTAATCAAACAAAGTATTGGTGCACAGGAAATGTCTAGAAAAGGTGTAAGTGATGTTGAAGAAGGTTTGACAAAAATCACCGGAATCACTAAAGTAGACGGAAGAGGTTTATTTGTAAGAGGTTTAGAGGATCGCTACAACAGTCTTTTGCTTAACGACTTGGCAGTTCCATCAAACAATCCTTTTAAGAAAATCATCCCTTTAGATATTTTTCCAACGGATATCGTAAGTGTTTTAGAAACATACAAAACGTTCAACACTAACTTATACGGTGATTTTGCTGGAGCTACTTTTAACATTGTAACAACTGCTACAGGAAAAAGTCAAACGAAAATTAATTTTGGAGCTGGTTATACTATTAACAACAATCTAAGCAAATTCCTTATTTCTCAAGATGCAACTTCAACAGCTGATTTTTTCGGGTTTTCAGGTAACGAAAGAGATTTGCCATCTGCATTAACTAAAGTTCCTAGCAACCAAACATTAACTGCTGACCAAGCTGCAAACGGATTTGGTTCAGGGTTCGATGTAAAAAGTGACAAAGCTCCTTTGAATACAAGTTTTGGAATTACACATTCAGAAAAATTCAATGTAGGAAAAAAACAAAACACATTTCAATATCTATTATCACTTAACTATGATAATAAATATCAAATTAGAAGTGGAGCTGATAGAATTTTTAATACTGCACAAGGAAACTATGACAATGACTTAGTTACAACACAGTATAAATTTATCACAAACTCATCTGCATTAGTAGGTTTGACTTACAAAACAAACAGACTTTCTCTTACATCAAACACGATTTATCTAAAATCGACTGAAAATATGATCCAAGATCAGTTGGGTTATACAAATTCTAATGCTGCTCAAACAAATGGTTTTATTAGAATGAATCAGTTGTCAGAGTCTACCCTTTTTAACACGCAATTGTTTGGTAATTATAAATTAACTGAGGATGAAAGACATATAGTAAAAGGAGGTATCTCATACTCAACAACACAATATGAACTCCCTGACAGAAAATCTTTCAAGGGTGTTAAAATGGACGAAAACACAACTTCGATATCTTATACTGGTAACAGTATAACTAGACAATATCTTGATTTTCAAGGTGACCAACACATCTCTGGTTTACTAGAATACAACTGGAAATTTGGAAATGAAGATCTAAGCAAAGCGAACAAGTTTACGGCAGGATATAGCGGTTACATGAACAAAATGGGATCTGAATTCAGATTTCTGGTATCACAATATCTAAACTCAAATAGTGTTACTTTCCCAACTAATACTCCTGATGCTACTTTAAAAAACGAAATTTTAAATAATAATTTCACTTATAGAGAAGGAACAAACTCAACTTACAAAGCAATGTTAGAAGAGTTCATTAACGCTGGATATGTAGATTTAGCTTGGAAATTCTCTGATAAATTTGAAGTAAATGGAGGAGTGAGAGTTGAACAAACTAATAGAGAAACAAAATACAAGCCAACAGGAAGTTTTGAAGATCCGTATCAAAAAATAACTACTGATAAAACGGATATCTTGCCATCGTTAAACACGAAATATATTCTGAACGAGAAATCAAACTTAAGATTTGCAGCTTCAAAAACAATTACAAGACCTGTAATTATGGAATCTTATCCCCTTGAGTTCGTAAATCCAGACGGTACAATAGAAAGAGGTAATGAATTCTTGAAGAATAGCGCTAATTACAACTTTGATTTGAAATACGAATTGTTCCCAACTAACAAAGAATTAGTTTCTGCTACAATTTTCACTAAAATGATCGATAACCCTATCGAAAGATTATTTACAAACTCAGCAGGAAGTGGAGGACAAATTATAACATACGGCAATTCTAATAAAGCTGTATTATATGGTGCTGAATTCGAATTCTTATTCCAATTAGAAAGAATTTCAAAATCATTATCTAATTTCTCAGTAGGTGCTAATGCAGCATTAATGGATACAAAAGTAACTATCGAAAAAACTTTTGAAAATGGAGTTAACAATCCTGAAACTATTGCAGTTGATGATAATCCAACTCGAAAACTACAAGGTGCTTCACCTTGGATCGTAAATGCTGACCTTAGATACGATGCTGAGTTTAGTGAAAAATGGAAAAGCTCTATGAATATGGTTTACAATATCTACAGCAAACGAATCTATGCAGTAGGTACAAATGGATTAGATAATTATTATGAAATGCCGTTTGGTAAGCTTGATTTTATCTGGCAAAACAAAATTTCAGACAAGTTTGATGTTAAACTTTCTGTAGACAACATATTAAACCCAGCTTATAAAATAGAAATGGGTGATAAAAGCAGAATTCCAATAACAGAAAGCGATTTAACAGTAAGAGAATACAAAAAAGGAGTTGGCTTCTCTATGAATGTATCTTATACATTTTAATAGCACTTAACAATTACAAAACACAACCTTAAATAACGAGTAATAATTTGATAACATTCTCTTAAATAGATAATAGAGAGACTCAGATTACATTTGTTGAAGATTGAAATAAATAAAATAACACACATAAATTATGAAAAAATTAGTATTCTGCTTAGCAGTTTTAGGAAGTATCTTTACAGGATGTTCTAGTAGTGACGATGAAACACCAGTAAAACAACCAGTAACGGGAGAAATATCTTCGAATATTACAGCAAATACAACTTATGCTTACGGTAACTATACCTTAAAAGGAATGATCAAAGTTAGCAGTGGTGTAACTGTTACTTTTGAGCCAGGTTGTAAAATTACTTGTGACAAGTCTACAGGAGAAAATGGTCTTATTATATTAAATGGAGGAAAAATAATTGCTAACGGTACAGCAGATTTACCAATTGTTTTTACTGAAAAATCAAAAGTAGGAGGTTCTTGGGCTGGTATCATCATGTACGGAGATGCTCCAATCGTAAATTCAGCAACTGCTCCTGCTCCACAAACAGCAGTTTCAGAAGATGGTTTAAACTTAACTTACGGAGGTTCAAATGTAGCTCACAATGGAGGTTCATTGAAATATGTAAGAGTTGAATATGCTGGACAAGTAATTACAACTAACAGTAAAGAAAATAACGGATTCTCATTCTACTCTGTTGGAACTGGAACTACATTAGATCACTTAGTTGCCTACAAAGGTAATGATGACGGTTTTGAATTTTACGGAGGAACAGCAAGTTTGACAAATTCAATCTCTTATGGTAATAGTGATGACTCTTTTGACTGGCAAGATGGATGGAGAGGTCAAGACAATACAAACTGGTATGCATACCAAACAGGTGTTGCTAACTATGGTATTGAAGTAGAATCTAAAAGTGTTGACAATGCATTCTGGCCAAAAGTTACTAACATCACGCTAAGAAGAGCTGCTGGTACAACTACAGAAGCACAAAGCGAAATTCAATTGGATGCTATCCAATTCAAAAAAGAAGGAAATGGTGATTACAGCAACATCATAATTGATGGTTACGCTAGCCAAACTACTCCAACTGCTTACAATGGTGGTGCAATTCAGATCTTAGACAAAGCTACTTATGATCACCAAGTTGCTGGAGGAAAAATCAAATTAAACAACGTGAAAATCACTAACACTCCTATTACTTTCATTTCAGGTGTTCCTGCTTCATTTACAGTAACTGCTGCTAGTTTTGTACCTGCATCAAACTGGACAACTGGCACTACTGCTACAGGAGCTGCTCTAACTGGTGGTGCATGGGCTACTGTTGATGGTTTAAACCTTTTAGAAAAACTATAATTTTTCTATCAAATATAAAATTTGTTAAAAACATCCTAAATATTTAGGATGTTTTTTTTTGGCGTAATTTTTGTAATTTTTTTTGTATATTTACGTATCAAATAAACGCGATGGCAAAAAACTACTTTTATATTACATTCTTATTGGCTTTTTTCTTTACTGTAAGTGTCTCAGCACAAGACAGTAAACAATTACCAAAAACTCAAGAGTCAACTACTATTGAGGGACTAAGCTTGTACCCTAACCCAGTGACTAACGGGAAAGTATATATTTCATCTAAAAATGATTTAGAGAAAGAAATTATCGTTTTTGATCTCCTTGGAAAGAAAGTGCTTCAAACGCATATCACGTCAAAAGAGTTAAACGTTTCAGATTTAGTTCCCGGCGTTTATATCATCAAAATAAGTGAAGAAAATGCATCAGCAACCCGAAAGCTCATTATTCGGTAAAATATAGAGAAAAGCTCCTTTTGGAGCTTTTTTTAATTTACAGTGTTCAGTTTTTTAGTGTTCAGTCTCGTTATCATCCATATAAACTTTGGCAAAAACCAAATACTGAAACTGAACACTAAAAAACTGAACACTGAACACTAAAAAATAAATATCTTTGCAAAAAAAAGTTTTGATCACAGCCAGCGATATATTTACCATTTCGAGTCAGAAACAATTTGAAAAAATAGCATTAAAAGCGTTTCGTTTTCAGCACGAAAACAATAAAGTATATCGTGATTTTTGTGATTTTCTAAAAGTGAATCCGCAAGAGGTAAAATCACTGAAACAGATTCCATTTTTACCTATTCAGTTTTTCAAATCTCACGAAGTTATTTCAAACACTGATTTCCCTCAAGTTACTTTTACCAGCAGTGGCACAACCGGAATGGTTACAAGCCGACATTTAGTTACTGATGTTTCGCTTTATGAAGAAAGTTATCGTCAAGGATTTTCGCAGTTTTATGGAAATATCGAAGATTATGTTGTTTTAGCCCTTTTGCCGTCTTATTTAGAACGTGACGGCTCTTCGTTGATTTATATGGTCGAAGATCTAATAAAGCTCTCCAATCAGCCTGAAAGCGGATTTTATTTACACAATCATGAGGACTTAATTAAAAAACTTACTGAACTTGATGAATCAGGTCAAAATGTGATTTTAATTGGCGTCACTTATGCTTTATTAGATTTGATTGAAAAACATCAATTCCAGCTTCAAAATACCATTATAATGGAAACTGGAGGAATGAAAGGAAAACGAAAAGAAATGATTCGTGAAGAACTTCATGAATTGCTCTGCAAAGGTTTTGGCGTTGCATCCATTCATTCAGAATATGGAATGACTGAGCTTTTGGCGCAAGCCTATTCACTGGGAGACGGCATTTTTGAATGTCCTTCATGGATGAACATTTTAGTGCGCGATCCAGAAGATGCCCTAACTTATGTAAACGATGGAAAAACAGGTGGCATCAATGTTATTGATTTAGCTAATATCAATTCTTGCTCTTTTATTGCAACGCAAGATTTAGGCAAAAAATATCCCAACAACTCTTTTGAGGTATTGGGACGTTTTGATAATTCTGATATTCGTGGATGTAATTTAATGGTTCTTTAAAACCGGTTAATCGTTTATTTGTTTAATCGGGATAAATCTAAAGCTCCAATTACCCTTGATTTTCATTATTTATTCCAATATTATCTATACTGTCTTCTTTTAATAACTCTCTTTCTTTTTCTCCTTTATATTCTAAAAGTCTGTAAATTCCGTAACAAGATAAACCGCCGCAAAGCATAAAGAACAAATTCCACCCTACATTTAAAGCGTTTTCATCTACAGCACCTGGATCACCAAGAAGGGCTAAACAAATTCCTAAAATAAATCCAGAAATAATTGTCCCTCCGTAATAAGACCCAATCCCAATAAAAAAATAGAGCCATTTATTTTTGCCATATTCTTCGGCTAAATCGGCAAATGCTTTCCAAATCCAGTAAATAAATAAAATTCCAATCATAGGTTTGTTGTTTTAGTTAGGTAATAAACTTACTAAAAAAACATTCGATTTTATTTGCTCTCAAAATAAAAAAATCCCAACAACTCTTTCAAGCTATTGGGACGTTTTGATATATTGTTGTTTAATCGTTGATTTGTTGAAATCGTTAAATCGGCATCAAACTCGATTAAACAATTAAACCTATCTATTCATAAATATCTTTTCGATGTCCTAAATCAATAACATCTATCAAAAGAACATCATCAAATATTTCATAAATTACTCTATAATCTCCTACTCTAATTCTATAACCAGGTCGGCCTTTTAGTTTTTTATACCCTTTGGGTCTAGGATTTTCAGCTAAATCATAAATATGCTTTTTAATAGCTGAGTAATAAGGCTCATTGATTTTAATTAAAACTTTTAAAACCTTATTCCTAAATTCAATATTATAGATCATTATTTCGCTAGTTTTCGCTTTTCTTCAATAATTTTGAAAGCGTCATCTATAGAAATTCTAAAACCATCATCATTTCTCTTAGCTTCATCATACAATTTTACATCTTCTAAATCCTCTAATTTTTCCAGAAGCTTATTGTACTGCTTTATTGGCAATAAAACCGCGGTTCTATTTCCTTTATCATCTGTTATAAATTGTGTTTTCATGATCTAAATTGTATTCAAGTAAAGTTATGATTATTTTACTCTAATCACAAAATAATTTTTCTTTCCGCTTTGTAATAATACAAACTGATTATTGATCAAATCATTTGCAGTCAAAACAAAATCTTCTTTGATTTTCTCTCTGTTTACAGAAATTGAATTTGCTGTCAAAGCTCTTCTCGCTTCTCCGTTAGATTTGAAGAAACCAGTTTTTTCGTTTAAAACAGAAATTATATCCAAACCGTTTTCTAAATCTGCTTTTGCGATTTCTGCTTGTGGAACTCCGTCAAAAACCTCTAAAAAAGTCGCTTCGTCTAATTTTTTTAAATCCTCAGAAGTTGAGTTTCCAAATAAAATATTCGAAGCCTGAATTGCTTTTTCTAATTCTTCTTTACTGTGAACAAAAATGGTAATTTCTTCAGCTAATTTCTTTTGAAGAATTCTTAAATGCGCTGCTGCTTGGTGCTCTGCAATTAATCCGTCGATTGTTTCTCTATCTAAAAAAGTAAAGATTTTGATATATTTCTCTGCATCTGCATCTGTAGCATTTACCCAAAACTGGTAAAATTTGTAAACAGAAGTTTTATCAGCATCCAACCAAACATTTCCTCCTTCAGATTTCCCGAATTTAGATCCGTCTGCTTTTGTGATCAATGGCGTAGTCAAAGCAAAAGCTTTTGCATTTTCTCCGCCCATTCTGCGTACTAATTCTGTACCCGTGGTGATATTTCCCCATTGGTCAGAACCTCCCATTTGCAAAAGGCAGTTATTGTTTTTATATAAATGATAAAAATCGTATCCCTGAATTAATTGGTACGTGAACTCCGTAAAAGACATTCCTTCACCTTCTCCGCTCAATCTTTTCTTCACAGAGTCTTTCGCCATCATGTAATTTACTGTGATACGTTTTCCAACTTCACGAGCAAAATCAATAAACGAAAACTCTTTCATCCAGTCATAGTTGTTTACCATAATTGGAGAATTTGCTTCTTTTGAATTAAAGTCTAAGAAACGAGACAGAACACTTTTAATTCCGGCAACATTTTTAGCTAAAGTTTCTTCGTTCAACAGATTTCTTTCGTCAGATTTTCCAGAAGGATCACCAATCATTCCGGTCGCGCCGCCCACAAGAGCAATTGGCTGATGACCAAAATTCTTTAAATGAACCAATAAAATAATCTGAACCATACTGCCTATATGCAGTGAATCTGCCGTTGGATCAAAACCAATATAAGCCGATGTCACCTCTTTTAGCAATTGTTCTTCCGTTCCTGGCATGCTATCATGGTACAAACCGCGCCACTTTAATTCTTCAACTAGATTCTTCATTTTTAATAATATTTTGCGCAAATATAATCAATGGCATTGGCAATATCAAAAAGCAACACTAAATCAGATACAATAAAAAGCAAAGAAAACTCGAACCTTAGAAATTTTTAACCTCAAAAAAAAGAAAAATGTGGAAACCCGTAAAAAAACACAATCTATTTTATCTATTTTCGGCAACCAAACCCCCCTTTTATGAAAAAATATTTACTATTAACATTATTTCTTTGTTTCTCGGCAGTTAATGCTCAAATCTCTTTCGAGAAAGGTTACTTTATTTCAAACAATGGAACAAAAACAGAATGTTTCATTAAAAATATTGACTGGTACAACAACCCTGTCGACTTCAAATACAAAATTTCAATAGACGACACTGATATTAAAACAGAAACTCTTGCAACTGTAAAAGAATTTGGCGTTGAAAACGGCGCAACATTTAAAAAAGCAACTGTAAAAATTGACATGTCAGACAATCGATTAGAGAACATCTCAACTACAAAAAACCCTGAATGGAAAGAGGAAACTGTCTTTTTAAAAGTATTAGTGCAAGGAAAAGCAAATTTATACTATTATCTTACCAAAGACATGACAAGATTTTTTTATGAGACAGCTAATGTACCGACAGAGCAGCTTGTTTTTAAAGAATATCTTGCCGTTGATAATAAAACTGGAGCCAGAACAACAGAAGAAAACAATTATTTCAAGCAACAGTTATTCAACAACGTAAAAAACGAAAATACCAGCGAAAGTGAAATAAAAAGGCTTACATACAAAACAGAACCGCTAGTTAAGTATTTTTTAAAGTACAACAACGCTGATGCCGCTACGATTGAAAAAACTATAAACACAAAAGACAAAGGATTTTTTGCCCTAAAAGTAGCAGCTGGAGCGAGTTTAACTTCTCTAACAGTGGATGGAGCAGAAAGTGCTGGATTTCAAAATGCAAAGTACGAAACCAAAGTACAACCAACTGTTGGTATTGAAGGAGAATATATTTTCCCTTTCAACAAAAACAAATGGGGAGTATTTCTAGGATTGTATTATCAAAAATATGAAGACAGTCAAGAATATGGTGTTTTATATAGTATTAACGACGCCAAACATATTGAACATCCTTCTACAGTAAAATACTCAGGTTTTAGCCTTCCTATAGGTGTGCGTCATTATTTCTTTTTAAACCAAAATTCAAAAATCTTCGTAAACGCAGCTTATGTTGCTACTCTTGGTGGAAAATTTACTTATGAATCTCAACATATAAATTTAGACGGAAAAGCGCAAGGCAACTTTGCTTTTGGTCTTGGCTACAATTATAAAAAAATAAGTACCGAAATCAGATACAACACATCTAAAAACCTATTAAACAACTACATGCCATATTCTACAAATTTCAGCAATGTAGATTTACTTGTGTCATATATTGTTTTCTAAATAATTTTATTATATCGAAAATGCTTTCAGAATATTTAAAACAATATTTTGAAAGCATTTTTTATTTCCATTCAAACTTCAAATAAAACCAAAAAACCTTTGCAACTTTGTCCCTCTGTCACTTTGCACCTTCCAACCAAAAACTTATATTTACAAAATGGTATTAGTAACTGGAGGAACAGGTTTAGTAGGCTCACATTTATTACTTCATTTAATTGAAAATGGAGAAAATGTTCGGGCAATTTACCGCAGTCAAAACAACATTGAAAAAACAAAATCGGTTTTTGAGCTTTATCAAAAAGATGATTTATTTAATAAAATAGAATGGCTTGAGGCCGATATTTTAGATGTTCCTTCCCTAGAAATTGCTTTCGACAACATTGACTATGTTTACCATTGCGCGGCATTAATTTCTTTTGATCCTAAAGATGAAGACGCACTACGAAAAACAAATATTGAAGGAACAGCCAATATGGTCAACTTTTCGATTGCGCGCAGCATAAAAAAATTCTGTTTTGTAAGCTCCATTGCAGCGTTAGGCGATTTAGCCGCACACGAAACCTATATCACTGAAGAAACCGACTGGAATCCTGAAAAACCTCATAGCGATTATGCCATTTCTAAATATGGTGCCGAAATGGAAGTTTGGCGCGCCGTTCAGGAAGGCTTGGATATTGTAATTGTAAATCCAGGCGTAATTTTAGGACCAATTCCGAAAACAAAAAGTATTCAGCAAGGAAGCGCCGAATTATATGTAAAAGTCGCAAACGGACTCCCGTTTTACACACTCGGAAGCACCGGTTTTATTACTGTTGATGATGTTGTAAAAATCGCATTTCAATTAATGAAAAGTGATATCAAAAACGAACGTTTTACTTTAATTGCAGAAAATGTAGTTTTTAAAGATATTCTAGATACCATTGCAACAGTTTTAAAAGTCAAAAAGCCAAGCATTCATGCAAAACCGTTTTTTATGAATTTTCTTTGGATGGCCGATGCTGTTTTTTCGACTCTATTCTTTCAAAAAAGACGCTTGACTAAAGCAACAGCAAAATCATCTTATTCGAAAGATTTGTATTCTAATGAAAAAATAAAAACCGCTCTAGGAACGGTTTTTCAAGATGTACATGAGTACATTATAAATATTGCAAAACGCTAATTATTGGTCTAAAAGTTTTTGTCTGCTCTGCGGACTAGCGCTAGCAGGATTAGAGGAACTTTTTATTGAATCTTTAGTTTCAGCTACTTTCTTTTTAGCCGCTTTTGCCGCCTTTTTATCATCTATCTTAACTAGTGAATCTGTAGCTCTCTGTTGCACCGCCAATCTTTTGCCCAATTCATCAAACATATCTTTATACGTTTCATAATCTGCAGCATAATAAATATTGCTTTGCGCAAATTGAAGGCTATCTACTTTATATTTTTTATAAATAAACTTCTTCGGATCTGATTCAACCGAGTCTAAAGACAGCGGATTTTGATATTTCATTGCTTCCAAAATAGAAAGATCATACATAATATCAATCATTTTTCCTCTTTCAATAAGTCCTTTTGGCTCTTTTACAAGTTCCTTTTTACAGCTTACAGAAAGAAACAAAACCAATATTATAAATACAAAATTCTTCATTTCAGCTTTTTATCTATCAAACAATAATCTTTTTCCGGCGCGTATATCTTTAACTTTGAAATTGTTGTAAACCATTTCTCCGTTCACAAAAGTGTGTGTAATTCTCGATTTAAAAGCCATATTTTCAAAAGGAGACCAACCGCATTTGTATAAAATATTATCAGAGTTTACGCTCCAAGGCAAACTTGGATTTACAATTACTAAATCGGCATAATAACCTTCCTTAATAAAACCTCTTTTTTCGATTTTGAAAATTTTAGCTGGATTGTGGCACATTTTCTCCACAATTTTCTCCACGCTAATTTTCCCTTGATGATGCGCTTCAAACATTGCCACAACCGCATGCTGTACAAGCGGACCTCCAGAAGGCGCTTTCAAATACGATTGCTGCTTTTCTTCTTTTGTATGTGGCGCATGATCTGTTGCAATAACATCAATTCGTCCGTCATTCAAAGCTTTCCAAAGTTCAGCACGATCTTCAGCCGTTTTAACAGCTGGATTCCATTTTATGAAATTCCCTTTTGTTTTATAATCTTCATCTGTAAACCAAAGGTGGTGAACACAAACCTCAGCAGTAATTTTTTTATCTTCTAACGGAATTTTATTGGTAAATAATTCCATTTCTTTTGCCGTTGAAAGGTGAAAAATATGCAATCTTGCCCCAGTTCTTTTCGCTAAAGCCACAGCTTTTGAAGACGAAATATAACAAGCTTCGGCGCTACGTATTAAGTGATGCGCCGTCACTGGAACATCTTCACCATATTCTTCTTTAAATTTCGCAAGATTATTTTGAATTGTAGTTTCATCTTCGCAATGAACTGCAATTAACATTGGCGTACTTGAAAAAATCTTCTCTAAAGTCTCTTCTCTGTCAACCAACATATTTCCAGTAGACGAACCTAGGAAAATCTTAATTCCGGCAACATTTTTTGGATTTGTTTTTAAAACTTCTTCCAAATTATCGTTTGTCGCTCCCATCATAAACGAATAATTCGCATATGATTTTTGAGAAGCAATTTGATATTTTTCTTCTAATATTTCTTGCGTAACTGCATTCGGAACTGTATTTGGCTGTTCAATAAAAGAGGTAATTCCTCCCGCAACAGCCGCTCTCGATTCTGATTCTATATCGCCCTTGTGCGTTAAACCCGGTTCTCTAAAATGCACTTGATCATCAATTGCGCCCGGAATTAAATAATTTCCTTCGGCATCGATCACTTTGCAGTCAGAAGTTTTTAGGCTGATGCTGTCTGAAACTTCAACAATTAAGTCATTTTCAATCAAAACATCACCTTCAAAAATTGACCCTTCGTTTACAATTTTAGCATTTTTAATTAAAATCCTGTTCATTGCCTTTTTGTTTATAATGTATTGAATAATTTTTTTAATCGAAGAGAAATTACACCAAGAATAGCTTCTTTGATAATAGCATTGCTCATTTTAGAAACTCCTTTAGTTCGGTCCGTAAAAATAATCGGCACTTCCGTTATCTCAAATTTACCACAATAAGTTCGATATTTCATTTCAATTTGAAAAGCATATCCAACAAATTTGATTTTATTCAGATTTATTTTCTCTAAAACCTCTCTTTTATAACAAACAAAACCTGCCGTCGCATCGTGAATTTTCATTCCGGTAATGAATTTCACATAAACTGATGCAAAATACGACATCAACACACGGCTTAAAGGCCAGTTTACAACGTTTACACCTTTTACATAACGTGAACCAATTGCTAAATCGGCACCTCCAAAATGACACGCGTCATATAATTTTTCAAGATCATTAGGATTGTGTGAAAAATCGGCATCCATTTCAAAAATAAAATCATACTGACGTTCCAAGGCCCATTTAAAACCATGAACATAAGCAGTTCCTAAACCTGATTTTTTTGCTCTTTTTTCCAAAAACAATCTTCCAGGATATTCTTCCTGCAAAGCAATCACTTTATTTGCGGTATGATCTGGGGAATTATCATCAATAATTAAAAGATGAAAAGACTTGTGTTGCGAAAGAACAGCTCTCACTATACTTTCAATGTTTTCAATTTCGTTGTAAGTAGGAATTATGACAATACTATCACTCATTTTTTTCTCGGTAATTTCACCGCAAAAGTAAACTTTTTATAGCATTTGCTTCATAATAAATACATAATAAAACTGTTGAAATATAAAAATTACTAATTTTGTGACACTATGATTGAACACCTTCATCCACGAATTATTGAAAACAAAGACTGGGCAACTGCTTTGTTTGTCCTGACCTTTGCCGTTGTTGCAATTACAAAGTCAGCTTACGAAAGCCGATTTTCGGAATTTAGCAAGCTAATTTTTTCAGATAAATATGCCAAAATCTACCGTGATAACAGCCACATGAAAAGCAGTTTTACAGTCGGTTTATTTTTTGTACAGATTATTTCGTTTGCTTTTTTCATTCAGCTTACGATGCATATTTTTTCACAAAACTCAAAAAACGCAGCAGACATAGTTTTAAAAACCGACTGGCTTTTATTTATTCAGATTGCAACATTTCTTCTTTATTTCATTCTTGCAAAATATTTAGTCGAGAAAATAGTCGCAACTTCATTTAATATTGAAGAATTTGTGGATCTTTTTAACCTTCAAAAAGTCACTTATCGAACTTACATAGGCGTATTATTACTGCCAATCAACGCCGTTTTGTTTTATTATGACAATATTCCAACAATTGTACCGTTAGCATTCATAGGCATTTCGCTGTGTATAAGCCTATACTCCTATTTTATTTCAATTAAAACGTATCAAAATGCAATAATCAGCAAGTTATTTTATTTTATTTTATATCTTTGCGCTCTTGAAATAGCCCCTTATTATTTTCTTTATTATTGGTTAACAAAAGGGAGTGCTTAGAAAATGTTTATAATATGAAAGTGAAAACAATTTTGGTGTCACAGCCTGAACCTAAAGTGGAGAATTCTCCTTACTTTGAGCTCCAACAAAAACACAAAATAAAAATTGATTTCAGACCATTTATTCATGTGGAAGGGGTTAGCGCAAAAGAGATTCGATTGCAAAAAATCGATCTTAATCATTACACTGCGATCATTTTAACAAGTCGAAATGCTGTAGATCATTTTTTTAGAGTGGCTGATGAAATGCGTTACAAAGTTCCAGAAGGATTGAAATATTTTTGTCAATCTGAAGCAGTTGCATTTTACCTTCAAAAGTATGTTGTGTACAGAAAACGTAAAATTTACGTTGGAGCAAAAGATTTTGCAGATTTATCTCCGCTTATCAAAAAGTACAAAGACGAGAAGTTTTTACTTCCTGCATCTGATCAATTAAACGCAGATGCTCCTGTAACACTTAACAACTTAAAAGTTGATTGGGCACAGGCTATTTTTTACAGAACTGTAATGAGCGATCTTTCTGATTTAGCTGATGTTTATTACGATGTTTTAGCATTCTTTAGCCCAACAGGAATCAAATCTTTGTTTAAAAACTTCCCTGATTTTAAACAAAACAACACCAGAATCGCTGTATTTGGAAGCACAACGCAAAAAGAAGCTTTAGATCATGGTTTAAGAATTGATATTCTTGCTCCAACTCCTGAAACTCCTTCAATGACAATGGCTTTAGAAAAATACATCGCCGAAGCAAACAAAGGAAAATAAACCTAAGAATAAAAATATACTCCCGAAGCCTCGGGATTAAAATCCAAATTCCAACTAATCACTGGGATTTGGATTTTTTGTTTTCTAACATCTTTAACTTCTCCCCCTTTGTCAAAGTTTTAAACTTTGACAAAGATCATTCTGGAAATGTCTCCCGTGGTTGAAACCACAGACTATGTTTTTTTTGAGAAATTTTAAAAAATTGGAATTTTATTATTCAGCACCTTTTAACTACATTTGATTTCTATTCAAAACCCAAATCATAAAAAATAGTTTCAAATTTTAAGTTATGAAAATTAATTCCCTAATAATTGAAATTGACGGTATCGACAAAGAGATTCTTCGTTATTTAATGGACGATGCCCGAAAACCAATATTACAAATTGCTAATAAAATTGGCATTTCAGGCGCTGCAATTCATCAACGATTAAAAAAACTCGAACAGTCGGGCGTTATTTCAGGATCAAAATTCACTGTTAATCCAAAAGTTCTAGGCTATAACACAATGGCATTTATTGGTGTTTATCTTGATAAAGCTTCCCGAAACTCTGAAGCAGTAAAAGAATTAAGAAAAATTCCAGAAGTTCTAGAATGTCATTACACAACTGGAAACTGGTCGGTTTTGATTAAAATCATTTGTCGCGATAATGAACATTTAATGACGCTATTAAATAATAAAATTCAGGCTATCGAAGGAGTTTCAAGAACTGAAACTTTTATTTCACTAGATCAACAAATTGACAGACAGATTCAACTTTAGAATTAGAAAATGTGTCAATTTGAGAATGCACTAATTAGAAAATATGTCAATTTGATAATTAGAAAATTTTAAAATTTATTATACTAAACTGGATTGAAGTCCAGTTTAATTTGTATCGATATGCAAAAAACAAAACCCGACAGGTTTTAAAAACTTGTCGGGTTTGCTATTAAATTATCTAATTGACTAATTATCTCAATTATCAAATTAATTCCTCCTGCTTCCAGAATAAATTGAAATATAATATAACAATGTTGCTATCGATCCAATTGCGGCAACAACATACGTTCTTGCGGCCCATTTTAAAGCATCTTTTGCTCCTGCTTGTTCTTGTTGTGTCAGCATATGTTTATTTTCAAGCCATGCTAAAGCACGATTACTTGCGTCATATTCGACTGGTAACGTAATGATCGAAAACAAAGTCGTTGCAGCAAAAATGATAATTCCAACTAATAACAACTGTGGAAAAACTTTAATCATTAAAATTCCAGCAATTAAAATCCATTGTACATAATTGGACGCAATGCTTACAATTGGAACTAATTTAGAACGCATTGTCAGCCACTCATATCCAATTGAATGTTGTACCGCATGCCCGCATTCGTGCGCCGCAACTGCCGCCGCCGCCGCGTTTCGGTGATTATATACAGCCTCACTCAAATTCACTGTTTTATCTGACGGATTATAGTGATCTGTTAATTGACCCGGAGTCGAAATAACACGAACATCCGTAATTCCGTTATCAGCAAGCATTTTCTCTGCGATTTCTTTACCGCTCATTCCGTTTTGCAGTTGCAATTTAGAATACAATTCGAATTTGCTTTTTAGTTTTGCACTTACCAGCCAGCTAAACAACATTATAGCTCCGGCAAGAATTATGTATGCACCTCCCATATTTTACTTTTTTTTTGATTGATTTTTAAAGTTACAAAATCAATCACAATTTATGAACCATTTTAACAAAATGACATTTTGGCATTTTTCAACACAAAAAAAGCTTTACAACACTGTAAAGCTTTCATGTCTAAGATTCTAATTGATTATTGACTTCTTCAAATTTTTCAATTAGAGCATTTATTTTATCCTGCTGTTTTTTAATTTGTTTTGGACGAATATAAAACCAGTTAAACAAAATCCACAACAAAGTAATTCCATACGTTAGACTTGCACCCAAAACTGTCATTCGACTTGTATATTCATACATATATAAGCAAATTCCCGTTGTTAAAAGTAAAAAATACAAGCTCATCATAGTAGTCTGCAAAAACTGTTGTTTCTTTTGAATCAGAATTAATTTTTGAAGATATTCCTGATTCGTCTGCGTTGCATCAATATCTTTATAATTGCTGAATAATTTATTCGAAACAAATAAATAAATCACCATTGCAAGAATCGTTAAAACAATTCCGATTTTAGTTGAAATAAGCTGTGGCTGATAATATATCCAGATAAAAATAATAAAAGCACTCGTTGCAAAAAGCAAAATATTTGTCATCCATAAACTGCGTAAAGATGCTTTTTTAAATTTGCTTACTCTGGAAAGCAAATCCTGCATATCAGGCTGACTTACGGTTTGTTTTTTCCATAAATCTTTAAAATCTATATTGTTATCGTTGTCCATTTTCTTTAAATTTTTGAGTCAGTTTTTCTTTTATTCTGTGAATTTTCACTCTAACATTCGCTTCTGAAAGCCCAACAATTTTGGCAATTTCTGCCTGCTTGACTTCTTCTAATTCCAATGAAATAATAATACGGTCGGTTTCTGGAAGCTCAGCAATGCATTTATAAAGAAACTGAATCTGCGGTTCTATTGACTGTTGTTTTTCTTCTGAAAGATGAATTGGCAAATCTGATTTTGGAAAACGCTTTTGTTTTTCAATTTGTCTTAAACAATTATTAGAAGCAATTCTGAAAATCCAAGTTCCAATAGCCGCCTCGTTTCTAAATGTTTCCAACTTTTGCCAGACAATTATAAACGTTTCCTGAGCGAGATCCTGCGCAATGTCATAATCATTGACAAAACCCATGCAAAGCCTGAATATTCGACCCCAATATGTTTTGTAGATTTGTTCAAATTCCATTCTTATTATTTTATAAAAGTGTTTAATTGTGCCAAATACCAAGCTGCATCATCATACATAATAAAATGCAGACCTTTACTCGCATATTGAAAATTTGCTGTTTTCAAGTTTTTATATTGATCTTCAATTGCTGGTTTTAAATTTATAAAATAAGACTCTAATAAAATCAACGTCGGGCATTTTATTTGTGCGATTTTCGCTCTTAAATCGGTGTTTGAAAAATCGCAATACATTTGCCCGAATGTTTTTCTGTCTGATTTTACGCTCCAATCCACCACCATATCCATCTTTGAGGCATCCGCCAAAAGTCGTGGCATTGTTTTTTTCTGCATATCTAGAAATTGGGCATCTGTCATGCTAGTCATTTGGTTCACTATTGATGTGCAATCATTATTTTCTTTTGATTTAAAAGAAGGATCCATCAACGCAGCCATACACGGAAGCGCATCTACAACAACAATTTTTCCAATAAGTTCCGGATAATCAGCCGCGACTGCCAAAGCCAACCCACCGCCCATACTATGCCCAACAAGAATTGGCTTTACGATTTTATTTTCTTTTATAAAATTGGCAATTTCTGTTTTCCAATTTTCGAATGAAGGATTTGGTTGTGCTTTTACCCCCGCGAAGCCGGCCATTGTAAGTGTGTAACAAGTGAAGTCTTTTTCGAAAGCGGTTTTGGTTTCGTTCCAAACTTCGCCAGAAGAAGCAAATCCGGGAATGAATATTATAGATTGTTTTCCTTTTCCTGTTTTAAGAACTTCGAAAGGATATGATTTTGTTTGTGCAAAAACATTTAGACATAATGCTGAGAATAAGAATGCGATAATTAAGATGATATACTTTTTCATTTTTAATAGTTTTAAGTTGTTAATTAAATCGGATCCATGCTTTTGATACGACGACTATTAAAATGTTACAACTTAATTTAAAATTTCAATAAAAAAAATCCAAATCTCAATGTTGGCGGGGTTTTTAACCGCAAAGAACGCGGAGGTTTACGCAAGGAACGCAAGATTATTTGCTCGCAAAGACGCTAAGTCGCAAAGTTTTCCCTCAATCTTGTCATTTCGACGAAGGAGAAATCTTCGCGAGAAACTCCGCTATCAGAATCTCCAATCTTTGTAGAGCTACTTGTGGAGATTTCTCCTTCGTCGAAATGACAAACTAGACGCAGTGTCAGTCTGAGCGAAGTCGAAGACCACGCGAGAAGCTCCATAATCAAAATCGTCAATCTGTGTCGAGTTACTTGCGTGGTCTTCGACTTCGCTCAGACTGACAAACTATGCGTTTTTCGAAATAAAAATTCGTGAAAATTCGCGTAATTCGTGGCGAAAAAACAAGACGCAAAAAAAAATCCCAAATCCCAATCGTAAAATTGGAATTTGGAATTTTTATACTGAAATTTAATTCGGTTATCCTACCAAATTGATAATTTTTCCAGGAACAATAATCACTTTATTAGGTGTTTTACCGTCTAATTGTTTTTGCGTTCTTTCGTCTTTCATTACGATTTCTTCGATTTGTTCTTTGGTTAAATCCAAAGGCAATTCGATTGTGAAACGCATTTTTCCGTTGAAAGAAACCGGATATTCTTTATTTGTTTCCACTAAATGACTTGCATCAAAAATTGGGAACGTCACTTCTGAAATTGAAGTTGTATGTCCTAACTGCGACCATAACTCTTCAGCAATATGTGGTGCGTATGGCGAAACCAAAATTGCTAATGGCTCTAAAATCGCTCTTGAATGACAGTTTTGAGAAGACAATTCATTTACACAAATCATAAACTGAGAAACCGAAGTATTGAAAGAGAAATTCTCGATATCTTCTGCTACTTTTTTGATTGTTTTATGCAATGATTTCAAGTTGTCTTTTGTTGGTTCGTCGTTGTTTACGATTAAACCATTATCATCAAAATACAATCTCCATAATTTTTTCAAGAAACCAAATACACCAGAAATTCCGGCAGTATTCCAAGGTTTTGCCTGCTCTAACGGTCCTAAGAACATTTCGTACAACCGTAATGTATCTGCTCCGTATTCATTACAAATATCATCTGGCGTTACCACATTATAGTATGATTTCGACATTTTTTCAACTTCACGGCCCACAATGTATTTTCCGTTTTCGTCAAAAATGAATTCTGCTGTATTAAAATCCTCTCTCCAAGCTTTGAACTTTTCGATATTTAATTCATCTGAAGAATTTACAAAATGAACATCAACACGAATAGGATGAAAATCTAAAGAATAATCCATTTCCCATTCTTCATTTTTAGAATTGAATCCATCAACATATTCTTCAATAAATCCCTTAAGTTCACCTTTTATAAAAGAGTGATCATTATCTTTTTTGTATTTATCAATTACATTTTTAGAAACAAATACGTCTTTAAATACTCTTCCATTAGTTTCTGAACGGTTTTTATTTGATTTAACATATTGACGAAACAATACCTCTAATCTATAAACATAAGCCGTTGTACCCAAAATCATTCCCTGATTAATCAGTTTTTTGAATGGTTCTTCGGTTGGAGCAAAACCTTTATCTTTTAAGAATTTGTTCCAGAAACGAGAATATAATAAGTGACCTGTTGCGTGCTCACTTCCTCCAATGTATAAATCTACATTTTCCCAGTAAGCCAAAGCTTCTTTACTAGCAAATTCGCTTTCGTTGTGCGCATCCATGTAACGCATCCAATACCATGAACTTCCTGCCCAACCAGGCATTGTATTCAATTCTAATGGAAAAATAGTCACGTTGTCAATCAACTGAGTACTAACAACTGAACACTGAACACTGTCCCAAGCCCAAACTGCAGCATTTCCTAACGGAGGCAAACCGTCTTCGGTTGGCAAATATTTTTCTACTTCTGGAAGGATAATTGGCAAATGCTGTGTGTCAATCATTTTAGGAAGGCCATTTACATAATAAACTGGAAATGGCTCACCCCAGTAACGCTGACGAGAGAAAACAGCATCACGCAAACGGTAATTTGTTTTACCAATTCCCTGACCTATTTTTTGCAATTCAGCAATAGCGGCATGCGTCGCGTTTTTATAATTTAATCCGTTTAAGAAATCAGAATTTGCGATTTCAACGTTGTCTTTTGATCCGTAAGCTGCTTCAGAAATATCAACATTAGCGAAGATATTTTTGATTTCCTGCATTCCGTTTTGACCTTTAAAGAAATTAGCAAAAGCGTAATCTCTTTCGTCTCCGCAAGGAACCGCCATTACAGCACCAGTTCCGTAACCAGCCAAAACATAATCACCAATCCAAACCGGAATAGCTTCTTTTGTAAATGGATGTTCTGCATAAGCTCCTGTAAATACTCCTGAAATCGTTTTTACATCGGCCATACGCTCACGCTCAGAACGTTTTGCTGTTTTTTCGATATACGCTTCAACAGCTTCTTTTTGTTCCGGAGTTGTAATTTTAGCAACCAAATCATGTTCTGGTGCCAAAGTCATAAATGTCACACCAAAAATAGTATCAGGTCTCGTTGTGAAAACCTCGATTACTTCATCATGATTTTTCACATTAAAAGTTACTAAAGCTCCAACCGATTTTCCAATCCAGTTTCTTTGAGATTCTTTTATAGACTCACTCCAATCGATATCATTTAGACCTTGAAGCAAACGTTCGGCATAAGCAGAAATTCGCATACTCCATTGTGTCATTTTTTTTCTTATAACAGGAAAGCCTCCGCGCTCCGAAACTCCGTTTACAATTTCGTCATTTGCCAAAACAGTTCCTAAGCCTGGACACCAGTTTACCTCGGTTTCTGCCAAATACGTCATTCTGTATTGCAACAAGATTTTCTCTTTTTGATCTTCAGAATAGGCATTCCATTCGTCGGCAGTAAAAATCGCAACATTGTCGTCGCAAACTGCTTCAACTAATTTATTTCCTTCTTCTTCAAAAACTTTTACAAGCTCTGAAATTTCAAAAGCTTTTCCTTGTTTTCTGCAATACCAAGAATTGAATAATTGGATAAAAATCCATTGTGTATGTTTGTAATAATCAGGATTTGATGTACGCACTTCACGCGCCCAGTCAAATGAGAAACCAATTTTATCCAATTGTTTTCTGTATCCTGCAATTTGTTTTCCTTCTTTGTCAACGCCACCGTCAATATTTACACGCGTTGTATCTTCAGGACGTTGTCCTGTTTGAATCGCATACTGTTCTGCTGGCAATCCGAAACTGTCGTAACCCATTGGGTGCAAAACATTGAAACCTTGATGTCTTTTGAAACGAGAATACACATCTGAAGCTATATAACCCAGCGGATGACCAACGTGTAATCCTGCTCCAGATGGATAAGGAAACATATCGAGAACATAATGTTTCGGTTTTTCAGAGTTATTTTTTGCTGCAAAAGTTTGATTTTCTGCCCAATATTTTTGCCATTTGGCGTCAATTTCGTTTGGATTGTACTTCATTTCTAAGTGACTAAGATTCTAAGTTACTAAGGTTCTAAGCTTTTCACTAAATTAATTATGCCGCAAATTTACATTTATTGTTGCTTGTTCCAAAGCTATTTCATTGACAAACAAATAAAATAACAAAATACTTATTTTTAATTACGTAAAAATACTTATGTTTGCAATTAAAATACTTAAGTCAATTATTTTCTCCAAGCTTAATTTTCAATTCTGGAAGAATATTTTTACATTAAAAGAATTATTTTTACAAAGTCATTAAAAGAATCAAATGAGCAACGATAAAAAATATTCAATTGAAGTACGTGTTTGGATTGAAGAAACCGAAGGCGCTTTTCTTGGAATTGGAAAAATCTGGCTTTTAGAAAATATTCAGAAAACGGGTTCTATTACAAATGCCGCTAAAGAAATGAAGATGGCATACAGACAAGCTTGGCAATTGGTTGAAGAAATGAATCAGCGCGCCGAAAAACCTTTGGTGGAAAAACTTCTTGGTGGAAAAGGCGGAGGCGGTGCAAAATTAACTGCCGCTGGTGAAAAAGCAATTGCAGTTTTTTATGAAGTTGAAAAACGTATTAAAGAGTTTGCTCAGAAAGAAACTCAGAATCTGAAATTTTAATTTAAAGAAAATAATTCACAAAGCTTATGTTTTTAATCTCGCAAAGACGCTAAGTCGCAAACAGAATAATATAAAGCTTAAAAAAGAAAAAAACTTTGCGCCTTTGCGTCTTTGCGAGATTAATAAAACCTAGAGTAGATTAAGCATTTTAACCAAAATCTTTTTTTTAACTATCAGTATTCATTTTAAAACATACTGAAACAAAACCAAAAACATGAACCAAAAACTGTATCTCCTATTTATTTTTATAAGCCTTAAATGCTTTTCTCAAACTGAGAATTCCAAAACAAAACAAGACAGCATTAAAAAAGAAGAATTGAGCGAAGTTGTCATTACAGCTTCTCGTCGATCAGAAAACTTTCTTCGCTCTCCTATAAGTATTGAGCAATTAAAATCGGCGGAAGCCAAAAAAATGGGATCGCCAAGTATTTATGAAGCGCTCGAAAATGTAAAAGGCGTTCAAATTATTACGCCAAGTTTAGGTTTTAAAGTTATTAATACAAGAGGTTTTGCTAATTCTACAAACGTCAGATTTGCGCAATTAGTAGACGGAATCGACAATCAGGCGCCACATTTAGGCGCACCAATTGCAAATGCTTTGGGTGCAAATGATCTTGATATTGATAAAATTGAAATTATTCCTGGAACCGCTTCGGCTTTGTACGGAATGAACGCGATTAATGGTTTGGCAAATATTCAAACCAAAAATCCCTTTGAATATCAAGGCGTAAGTATTCAGCAATTAACCGGCGTGAATCATGTGGGGAATATTGATCGGTTTTCTCCAAAAATTTATTCGCAGTTTAATTTAAGATTTGCAAAAGCTTTTAATGAAAAATTCGCTTTTAAAGTAAATGCTTCGACAACCGGAGGAACTGATTGGGTTGCTGATGACAGAACTGATTTGGCTCCAAATGCAAATGCTTCAACAGGCTTATTTGGCGCCGATAATCCGGCTTATGACGAAGTAAACGGTTACGGAAATGAATCGGCAAATCGAAAAACATTAAACTTGAACGGCAAAAATTATGTCGTGGCCAGAACGGGTTATCGCGAAACAGACATTTCAGATTACGGAATCAAAAATTACAAAGCTGACGTTGGACTTTATTTTCGCCCAAAACCAGAAAACGAGCTTTCTGTGACTTATAAAACAGCTTTAATCAATACGATTTACCAACGTTCAAATCGTTTCAGACTTGACAATTATACACTGAATCAATTTGCTGTTGATTTTCACAATCCCATTTTTCAGGTAAAAGCCTACGCGACAACAGAGAATACTGGAGATTCATACAATATGCGTTCTCTTGCCGAGAATATGGATCGTGCTTATAAGTCTGACGATAAATGGTTTGCCGACTATACAACTGCCTACAAAAATGCTATTACTGGTGGTGCAACAGTTGCAGACGCACACAGAATTGCCAGAACACAATCAGATCAAGGAAGATTTATTCCCGGAACTGAAGCTTATGAAAAGAAAAAAGAAGAATTGATCGACATTAATAATTGGGATATTGGCGCCGCTTTGCGTGTAAAATCAACGTTAGTTCATGGCGAAGGATTAATTAATTGGGATAAAGCTTTTACTTCTTTCTTCGAAAAAATTGATGCTAAACTTTTAAGCGGAGTCGATTACAGAAATTACATTATTGTTCCGGACGGAAATTATTTTATTAATCCTGTTCATGCTGATGAAAATTTGACGTATCAAAAATTTGGCGGATATACCCAGTTAACTAAAGATTTATTTAATTCGAAATTATGTTTAGGCGCTACAATAAGAATGGACAAAGCCGATTATTTTGATGCCAAATTCACCCCTCAATTTACAGCAGTTTATTCACCAAAAGAGAGTTTAAACTTTAGAGCTTCGTATCAAAACGGATATCGTTTTCCGAGTATTTTTGAAGGCTTTTCGAATGTAAATTCAGGCGGTGTAAAACGTGTTGGCGGATTGCGAATTATGTCGGATGGAATTTTCGAAAACTCATATACCAAAGCTTCGATTGATAAATTTCAGGCGCAAGTGAATACGGATGTCAATACAAATGGTTTGACCCAGGCGCAGGCAATCGAAAAAAATAAAAATACGATTCAGAAAAATCCGTACACTTATTTAGAACCCGAATTTGTAAAATCTTTTGAAGTTGGTTTTAGAGGAATAACATTAAACAGAAACCTTTTTATTGATGCCGATTTCTATTACAACTCGTATAAAAATTTCATCGCGCAAGTCGAAGCGAGTATTCCAAATACAACAGATCCAAATTTAATTCCGACTGCATTATATTCAAAAAACACACAAAGTCGCTACAGACTTTGGACCAATTCTAAAAGCAAAATCTACAATTACGGCGGAAGTTTAGGTTTGAAATATAGATTTGACGAAATGTTTACTGCTTTAACAAACCTAACTTACACAAAGCTCGACAGAACCGACGATAAAGATGGACTTGAAGACGGTTTCAACACGCCAGAATTTAACGTCAACGGAACGTTAATGGCGCAAAATATCTGGAAAAATCTTGGCGCAAGTGTTACCGCTCGCTATCAAAACAACTTTGATTATGTTTCATTTTTAGTCAGTGGAACTGTTCCAGCTTATTGGACTATGGATGCGCAGGTTAATTATTACTTCAAAAAAACAGGTATTACAACAAAACTGGGCGGTACAAATATTCTCAACAAACAATACACTTCCATTCTTGGCGGACCATCAATTGGCGGATTGTATTATTTATCATTAGTGTGGGAAACTAACAAAATCTAAACTGCAAATTCTATGAAAACTAAAAACTACATTCTTATTCTTTTGATCGCATTTTCATGTGCGATGTGCAATTCTTCTAAAAAAGAAGAAAAAGTTTCAACCGAAAAAACTTCAGAAACTAAAAAACATGATCACAATCTACTTTCTGCTGAAGACAGTTTAAAATTAGTAAATCACCAAATTGAAGTGAACGGCGATGTCGAATTTCCACTTCAATTAACGGTTGATTCTTTGAGAAAAATGAAGGTTGTAACGATTGACAATTTAAAAATAACGGGTAAAAACGGAGAAGTCAAAAGAGAAATTAAAGTTTGCAAAGGCGTCCTTTTAAAGGATATTTTAGAAAAGGCAAAGATCAAACAGGAAGATCATAAAGACCGAAATTTTTATATCGTTGCAAGAGCTTCTGACGATTATAAAGCAACTTTTTCTTGGGCTGAAATTTTCAATAACCCAACGGGTGAAAACACTTATATTCTTTTTGAAGAAAATGGAAAACCAGTAAAAAATGGCGAAATGATTGCAATTTGCAGAAATGATATCAGAACCGGACCACGACATGTTTATTGGCTTAAAAGCATCGAAGTCTACAAAGTCAACTAAGATTCTTCCTTTTTTTGCTCGCAAAGTCGCAGAGTCGCAAAGTTTTAATATTGATTGAAAAAAACTTTGCGACTCTGCGACTTTGCGAGATTAAAACAGCTTTATTTAGAAACTTTGCATAAAACTTTGCGCACTTTGCGGTTAAACACATTTTTTATTCAATATGGAATTGTACTTTTATAGTATAAAAGTTCGTTAATAACTTTAAATAAAGAAATTCTTTATTATTTTTACCACATAATTTAAGCAGACTATGAGTTCTAACTTTGATAAATTTCAAAAGCGCAGGTTAATTTCCTCTTATTTTTCGGTAGTATTAAGTGTATTCTTGGTTTTATTCCTTTTAGGAGTACTGGGATTATTCATCATTAATTCTAAAAAATTGGCAGATGATTTTAAAGAAAAAATCGCCATGACCGTTTTCTTTAAAAATGAAGCAAATGACAGCGTTATCAAAGCGTTTAATACCGAATTAAAAAGAGCTCCTTTTGCTAAATCTTTTGTTTATGTAACCAAAGAAAGAGCGGCAAAAGAACACACCGATATTATTGGAGAAGATTTCCTTACCTTTTTGGGAGAAAATCCATTGTTGAACTCATACGACATTCACTTAAAAGCGGATTATGTTGAAAGAGACAGCATTACCAAAATCGAAAGCAGTTTGCGTCAAAACACTATGATTGAAGATATTGTTTACGACAAACAATTAGTAAATCTGGTAAATGACAATATCAAAAAAGTAAGTATGTGGATTTTGATTATCAGCGGTTTCTTGACTGTAATTGCAGTTTTATTAATTAACAGTTCACTTCGTTTATCGATACATTCAAATCGTTTTATTATTAAAACAATGCAAATGGTTGGCGCGACTAAATCATTTATCCGCAAGCCTTTTGTAACAAGAAGCGTGAAATTAGGAATGCTTGGTGCAGCTTTGGCAATCGTTGCATTAATTGGACTTTTGATATATGTAGAAACTAATTTCCCTGGTTTAGGAATTTTAGAAGACAAAGCACTAATAGGATTGGTTTTATTAGCCGTTTTCGGATTAGGAGTTTTAATTACTTGGGTTAGTACGCATTTTGCAACACAACGTTTCTTGAATTTAAGAACTGACGATCTTTATTAATTTTAGATTGAAGACTTTAGATTTTAGATTAAAAAAACGCCTTTGACTTTTGCTCAGGCTGAAAAATAAATAAAGATGAAAAACAACAATTATAAAGAAGAACAACAAGTTCAAAAACAGGAATTCCTTTTTGACGGCATCAACTACAAAATTTTATTGATAGGAATTGCAGTTATCGCATTAGGATTTATCTTAATGTCTGGAGGAGGAAGTACTGACCCGAATGTTTTTAATGAAGATATTTTTAGTTTTAGACGTATTCGTTTAGCACCAACAACCGTTTTAATTGGTTTTGGAATCACGATTTATTCTATTTTCAAAAAATCCAAATAATAGATCTCTGATTTTATGTTTGTCACCCTGAGCGAAGTCGAAGGGTTAAGCAATCTAAAATCTGAAATCTGAAATCTAAAATTCTCCATGAATACATTACAAGCTATCGTTCTTGCCATTATTGAAGGAATTACTGAATTTTTACCTGTTTCTTCAACTGGACACATGATTATTGCCTCTTCTTTTTTCGGAATTGCACACGAAGATTTTACCAAACTTTTTACAATTGTTATTCAGCTTGGTGCTATTCTTTCAGTAGTCGTTTTATATTTCAAGCGATTTTTTCAAACACTTGACTTTTACTTTAAACTTTTAGTCGCTTTTATTCCTGCCGTAGTTTTAGGGTTATTATTAAGCGATTTTATTGATGGTTTACTAGAAAATCCTGTTACAGTTGCCATTTCACTTTTAATTGGAGGATTGATTTTATTAAAAGTTGACGAATGGTTCAACAATCCAAATACTCCTGAAACTTCACAAGAGATCACTTATTTACAGGCACTAAAAATTGGTTTATTTCAATGTATTGCTATGATTCCTGGAGTTTCTCGAAGCGGTGCCAGCATCGTTGGAGGAATGTCTCAAAAATTAAGCAGAACAACAGCTGCTGAATTTTCATTTTTTCTTGCTGTTCCAACAATGCTTGGAGCTACGGTAAAAAAATGTTACGATTATTACAAAGCTGGTTTTGAATTATCTCAAGATCAAACGACAATATTAGTTATTGGAAACGTAGTCGCTTTTATTGTAGCGCTTTTAGCTATTAAAACTTTCATTGGTTTTTTGACTAAAAACGGATTTAAAGTTTTTGGTTATTACCGAATCATCGCAGGAGTCGCTTTATTGCTGATTCACTTTTTC
Organism: Flavobacterium sp. LHD-80; assembly: GCF_030929605.1. GTDB lineage: Bacteria > Bacteroidota > Bacteroidia > Flavobacteriales > Flavobacteriaceae > Flavobacterium. Next base: position 240,381 of record NZ_JAVFVS010000008.1, on the reverse strand, counting down.
ATTCACCCGCTTACCATAATATAATGACACCTGAAGAATATTTAAACGGACAAGTTTTACTGATTGACAAACCTTTAAAATGGAGTTCGTTTCAAGCTGTCAATAAATTAAAATATCTTTTAATTAATAAAGTTGGGCTTCCAAAAAAGTTTAAAATTGGCCATGCCGGAACTTTAGATCCTTTAGCGACAGGTTTATTATTAATCTGTACTGGAAAATTCACTAAAAAGATTTCAGAGCTTCAAGGTCAGGCAAAAGAATATACTGGGACATTTTACATTGGAGCCACTACTCCATCTTACGATTTAGAAACAGAAATCGATCAAACTTTTCCAACAGACCATATTAACGAAGCTTTGATTCATAAAACTGTAAAACAGTTTTTAGGAGAAATTGATCAAAAACCACCTATTTTTTCTGCTATTAAAAAAGACGGCGTTCGTTTGTACGAACACGCTCGTGCAGGCGAAACAGTAGAAATCGCCAGCAGAAAAACAACAATACACGAATTCGAAATTACTCGTATTGCTTTGCCCGAAGTTGATTTTAGAGTAGTTTGTTCTAAAGGAACTTATATTCGTTCACTTGCGTATGATTTTGGAAAAGCAATGAACTCTGGTTCGCATTTAACCGTTTTACGCCGAACAAAAATTGGCGATTACGATGTTAAAAACGCCATTGATATTACTTTATTTGAAGAAAGCTTAAAGTAATCATTAAGTAAAAATGCATAAAAAAGCACATTACAAAATGATCGTAATGTGCCAAGCTCGTAAATCAAAGTATAGTTATTCCATACTCATTTCCCCTGAGTTAATAGTGAGGCACATTTTTCCCTCCAAATAAAAATTGTGAAAAGAAATCATAAAATCTTTCGAATAACTTTTTCATAATAGTGCATTTTTTAATCGTTAAACATTAAATAAACACCAATAAAAAGAGTAAATCAGAAAATTAATAATAGAAGTGGGATAGTGTTACTAAGTTACAAAATTCTGGATGAAATAAAAATTTAAGACACATTATTTAACATCTTATTTAGTTTATTATCAACACGTTATCAACAATTATTTTATTAAATACTTCCCCAAGTAATGGTTATTATAGTCGATTATACTTAATGTTTTCCATGATTTCAACCAACTCTTCTTGTACAGAAATCCCTTTATCTGCTAAATACCACAATTGAAGATCGGTTTTGATTTTTTCATCGATTGGCCCAACTTCTTTTTTGTGTTTTGCCATTAATTCGGTTGCTCCTTTTGGTCTTGGCCCCCAATCTGCTCGAACTATTCCAGCTTCTTTGCAAATCACAATTACTTTTGGGATTGCTCTTCCTCCGTTTGTCAAATAATGATTCATCAAATCATCATTTTCATCACGGAAAACAATTCGGAGATCTATTTTTTTATCCGATTCGTGAGCCATTTTATTTAAAATTGGAAGAATCTGAGCCGCATCTCCGCACCATCCTTCTGAAATTACCAGCCAGATATAATGATTATTCAGATGCTGCAGTTTTGAAACTAAATTTTCAGAAACTTGGATCGTCTTTTCGAGCCGATTCATTCTTGCTTCATTCAATTTCGTATAATTAGTCAGACTTTCAGACTGCTCATTTCCGGTCGATTTTCCTTCGGATAATAAATCGGAAACTAATTTTCGATATTCCGCATAGGAATGGCTGTTAAATAATGCTTTAGCTACGATACTTTTCATAAAAATTTATTTTGCTTACCATAAATTTACGGATTTCTGAAGATTGATAACTGACTTTTATCAGTTTTGATAGAAAAAAACGCTAAAATTCTTTATAAATTTAAATTCATAGCACAATTATTTTTTTGTAAACATTATTTTTAAAAATCAGAATATGTCTATATTTGCACAAATTAACGCAACACAAACATGAAATATAAAAGAATTCTTCTTAAACTTAGCGGCGAGGCCTTAATGGGTGATTTACAATACGGAATTGACCCAAAAAGATTGGCCGAATATGCAGATGAAATTAAGCAAATCCACAGTAAGGGTGTAGAAATCGCTATTGTAATTGGAGGAGGAAATATTTTTAGAGGCGTTGCTGGTGCAAGCGCTGGAATGGACAGAGTGCAAGGTGATTACATGGGAATGCTAGCTACTGTTATTAACGGAATGGCCTTACAAGGCGCGCTTGAAGACAAAGGAATGAAAACGCGTTTACAGACTGCTTTAAAAATGGAATCTATCGCAGAACCTTATATCAAAAGAAGAGCTGATCGTCACTTAGAAAAAGGAAGAATCGTAATTTTTGGTGCCGGAACTGGAAATCCATATTTCACAACCGACACTGCTGCAGTTTTAAGAGGAATCGAAATCAATGCTGATGTTATCCTGAAAGGAACTCGTGTTGATGGAGTTTATGATTCTGATCCAGAGAAAAATGCTTCGGCAGTAAAATTCGACTTTATCTCTTTTGACGATGTTCTTAAAAAAGGATTAAACGTAATGGACACAACGGCGTTTACCTTAAGCCAGGAAAACAAATTGCCAATCGTTGTTTTTGATATGAACAAAATTGGAAACCTTTTGAAAATCTGCGAAGGCGAAAACATCGGAACTGTCGTAAATATTTAGACTACTTAGATTGTTAGTCCCGAAGTTTCGGGATAGAAAATTAGACTTTCTAAATTTCGGCGATCCAAAAAAATAAAATTATATCAGTTAGTAAATTAGATGAGTTTTTAAAAGAAAATCTGAAAATCCAATCATCTAAAAATCTAAAAATCTAAAAAAAATGAGTGAAGAAATAGATTTCATATTAGAAAGTACTGAAGAGTCAATGAATGGTTCGATTGCGCATTTAGAAAAAGAATTTCTAAATATTCGCGCAGGAAAAGCTTCTCCAGCTATGCTTGGAGGTGTTTTTGTTGATTACTATGGTGCTGCAACACCACTTTCGCAAGTATCAAAAATCAGTGTTCCTGATGCGAGAACAATTACTTTACAGCCTTTTGAAAAAAACATGCTGCAGGCAATTGAAAAAGCAATTATGATTGCCAATATTGGTTTTAACCCAATGAATAATGGTGATGTAATTATCATCAGCGTGCCGCCTTTGACAGAAGAACGTCGTCGAGATTTAGCAAAACAAGCAAAATCTGAGGCTGAAGATGCTAAAATTGGTATCCGTAATTCTCGTAAAGATGCTAACACTGACATCAAAAAATTAGAGAAAGAAGGAACTTCTGAAGACATCTGCAAATCTGCTGAAGAAGAAGTTCAAAACTTGACAAATGCTTTCACTAAAAAAATTGATGAGTTATTGGCTGCAAAAGAAGCCGAAATCATGAAAGTGTAATACGATATAACAGAAAATAAAAAATCCGTTTGGTGTAATTTTGCCAAACGGATTTTTTTATTCTTATTTTTGCATACCAAAATTATTTTTTTTTCGTTTTTGAATCTATATAATTCTCTATGAGACTATTTTGTTTATTGACTTTGTTTTTTACGCTTACTATTCAGGCGCAATTTCAAATAAACGGAATTGTTACAGATGCAAATAACAAACCTCTTCCTTTTGCAACCATAACAACAGCCGACAACAATAATACCATTACAGATGTTGACGGAAAATTTGAATTTAAAATCAATTCACAAACGACCACTTTTGCCGTTTCGTACATTGGGTTTCAAACCAAAATAATTGGCATAACTAGCCATAAAAAATTTTACGCAATTTCGCTTTTGCAAAAGACAGACGATTTAAAAGAAGTTGTTGTTTCAAATGAAAACCCGGCTTTGACGATCATTAAAAAAGTTATTGCGAATAAAAACAAAAACAATCCACAGAAAAAACTCAGCAGTTTTGAATACAAAACATATAACAAACTGATTGTTACGGCAAATCCAGATTCTATCGACGGCCGAATTGATTCATCTGCAGCTTATAAAGATTTCAATAAAAAAACAATAAACATTGATTCTTCTGATTATAAATTTAAAGAAATCATCAGCAAACAGCATTTGTTTCAAACGGAGAAAGTTTCGCAGTATCAATTCGGAAACAATAAATTAAAAGAAACGATCCTCGGAACAAAAATGGCGGGTTTTAAACAGCCAGTTTATGAAATTATCGCTTTTAACTTGCAGTCTATTTCGATTTACGATTCGAAATATGAATTATTCGAAACCAAACACCAAAGTCCAATTGCAGACAATGCCTTTTCCGATTACAATTACAAACTTCTAGACACGGTGCCAATTAAAGGTCGAAATACCTTTATGATCTACTTTAAAAACAAGAAAAGAAAAACAAATGCATTAGAAGGTGTTTTATATATCGATGAGGAAAATTTTGCTGTTGCAAAAGCTGTAATGCGCATAAAAGCAGTTTTAGACATTAGTGGTATTCATGAATTTGAATATGTGCCGGAGGAAAAAATCTGGTTTCAGAGCAACACTACTTTCAAAATTGTAAAAGGAAAGAATGACGATGATATTAAAATTTTAGGCGGAACAATTCAGTTTGACGGCGATGTCGAAGATAATTTTGAGCGCAGAAAAAAAGTAGCTTCTGATTTTACGTACCTAATTTCTGAAAGCAATAATTTTGACATTCATTACAATACAAATCCTACTATAAAAAATCCGTCGCTTTATATTGAAATTAAAGATGATGCCAATAAAAAACCCGAAGAATTCTGGAATCAATATAGGAAAGAAAATTTAGATTTAAAAGGCCAAAAAACCTATCAATTGATAGACAGTTTGTCGCTGAGCAAACGAATTGAAAAACGTTTGGGTTTAGGCCGAAAAATCATTAACGGTTATCTCCCAATTGGGCCAATTGATTTGGATTTAAAAAAGCTTATCAGTTACAATAACTATGAAGGTTTTCGATTGGGTCTTGGCGGTGTAACCAACGATCGATTTTCTAAATTGTTTAGAATTGAAGGTTATGGCGCATATGGAACGAAAGACGGGGTTTTTAAATACAGCATTGGATCTGGAGTTTTATTGGACAAAAACACTAATACTTGGCTAAACGGATCTTATACAGATGATGTTCGAGAAATTGCAAGTACGGTTTTTGCTGTAGACAAACGCGTTTTTAAGATTTATGATCCGAGGCCTATCAACATTAGTACTTTTTACAAATACATAGCTTGGAAAGCAAATATTCAAACCAAAATTATTCCGAAAACAGAAGCAGTTTTCGAATTAGCAAGAACGTATGTAGAGCCAAAATTTGACTATTTATACAATCTAAACGGGCAATTGTATTCAAGTTATATAATGACGACTGCAATGGCATCGATTGTTTGGGCGCCATTTAGCGATTTTATGCAGACGCCAACTGGAAGAACAGAATCAGACAAACAATTTCCGCGATTTACATTCCAGTTTACACAATCATTGCCAAATGTTCTTGAAAATGATTTTACATTCAGTAAAATAGATTTCAAAACAGAATATGAAAAAAAATACCTCAACGGACAAAAAACAAGTTTACTCCTCCAAGGTGGTGTTGCAATGGGTGATGTACCAATTACGCATTTATACAACACCATGCCAAATAACTTGACAAAAGAAACTGTAATTCAGCGTATTACTTTTGCCGGACGAAACAGTTTTGAAACCATGTATTTTAATGAGTTTTTCTCGAGCCAATACGTTTTCTTTCAAATCAAACATGGTTTTGACCGAATTAAAATCATGAAAAAAGTTCGCCCATCTTTAGTTTTAGTAACAAGAATGGCTTGGGGAAATATGGAAAAACCAGAACAGCATGTTGGACCTGCTTATAAAACTTTAGACAAAGGTTTTTTTGAATCTGGAATTGAATTAAACCGTATTTTCAAAGGTTTTGGTTTGGGCGGATTTTATCGTTATGGTCCAAATCAATTACTGAAATTTGAAGATAATATTGCGGTTAAGATTTCTTATGTTCTGGATTTAGGACTTTAATTTTAAATCCAAATTTGGCCGAATTTAACCGCAAAGAACGCAAAGTTTTTACGCAAAGATCGCAAATTTTACTTCATTTTTTGTTTTCCTGAGTGAAGTCGAAGGACAGTCCTATATTCTACAAACATAATCCATAATAATAAAAACGTTCTGTTTGTCATTCCGAGGAACGAGGAATCTCCACGAGAAGCTCTACAAAGTTTGGGTTTTCGTTACGGAGTTTCTTGCGGAGATTCCTCGTTCCTCGGAATGACAAATATTGCGCTTACTTCAGTTTTAGCATACTCAGAACCTTTGTCAAAGTTTAAAACTTTGACAAAGTTGATCTCAAAAAAAAATCCCAATCCCCAATCGAAAAATTGGAATTTGGGATTTAAAAAAATTGGCATTTTCTTAATTTTATGGTTTCAAAATCAAAACAGACGGCGTATTATTCAGCCAAGTGCTTTGAGATTCGATCAGTTTTTTCCAGCTGTCTAAACTTATAATCATTAAGTTTTGAGTTTCTAAAAACTCTTTTTTAATTGTTCTATCATGCATAATCATAATATGATTTGGTGCAATCTGTTCAATAGAACGAATAGTTTCCTGAATATCGCGGGTGTTTTTCACTTCGCCGCTGGCATCTAAAACTGTAATTTGAGAACCATTATTATTGATTAGTTTTTTAGCATATTCAATTAAATAAGCATCTTCTTTACTGAAGACTGGCATAAAAACCTGATCTACTTCTTCTAAATCTTTGTCGATAAAAATCCCAACCGGCATTTTACTTTTTGCAATAATATGACGCGTTCTTTCATCAAAAGGAGAATTTTCGAACAAACCTTCTTTTCCGGTAAATTTATCAATCAAACGATCTGGATTTACAATTCTTGTTGTAAATCCAAGAATTTTTCCAAGAAGCGTTCCGTCAAAAATAGACTGACCTAAACCAACCAGCAATAAATCATATTCGCCTTGATTTGCGGTATCAATAATATCAGAATCAATATCATTTGTTACTTTAAAAATACTCAACATATTTTGATTCAGCTGTTTTGACTCTTCAATAACAGGAACTAGCATTTTACGTTCGTGATCTTTAACATCAAATGAATGTATTTCTGTACTTAAAGACAAATGCATTGCCGTTACAATCGAATTATCACCTTGTTTTTTAACTAAACTGTTTGCGATTTTCAGTAATTTTTTTCCTCTTTCAGGAGTTGCAAACGAAAGCAGAATCTTGTATTTGCTTTTGGTTCCAATTTCTTCTGGAACTGCGGTAGCTTTATCTTTAAAAACAAAATTTATAAAATCTAAAGCCGGTCCGGTCATAAAGGTTGTGATCAAAGCCATGATTACCATCATGGTGAAAATCTCTGTAGATAAAACTCCTAAATCATAACCAATATTTAAAACGACCAATTCCATTAAGCCTCGCGTATTCATCAAAGCTCCAATCGCTAAGCTGTCTTTCCAGTTTTGACCAACGAATTTTGCCGCCAAAGCACTTCCGAAGAATTTACCAACAACTGCCACTAAAATAATTAGACCTGTAATTTTCCATAAAGCAGGATCATTCAATAAGCCAATTTGTGTACGTAAACCAGTAAACACAAAGAATAAAGGAAGAAGAACAATTATCGAAACGTCTTCTACTTTTTCAATAAATATATTTCTGAATTTATTGTTTTCTGGCATAATCGCTCCAGCCAAGAAAGCTCCGAATAATGCATGAATTCCAATTAATTCAGCAGCATATGCAGAAAACAAAAGTGTCAAAAAGAAAATAGCAACAACTGGTTTATTTAAACTTTCGCGAGTTGAATTCAAATCACCAACACGTTTCAAGAAAGGACGAACAATTTTCAACATGATAATCACATATAAAATTGCTAGACCAATTACATATAATGAACTTGCTAATGAACCTGCTTTTACAATAGCAATTACTACTGCCAAAATACACCAAGCCGTAATATCATCTGCCGCCGCGCACGTAATCGCGATAGTTCCTAACTTCGTTTTTTGAAGACCTCGCTCCTGCACTATTCGCGCCAGCACCGGAAATGCCGTAATACTCATGGCGATTCCCATAAACAATCCGAATGAAGAAAAAGCAACGCCTTGAGGAGCAAAAGTTCCGTAAATAAAATAAGCTAAAGTCAATCCTAAAGCAAACGGAATAACGATACTTGCATGACTAATCACAACTGCATCATGGGCTTTATTCTTCAAGACTTTTAAATCCAATTCCATTCCGATAACAAACATGAAAAGAATTAGACCAATTTGGCTTAAAAACTGAAGATTCCCTAAAGATTCTTTTGGAAATAAAGCTGCTGAAAACTCCGGAAAATACATTCCTACCAAAGAAGGCCCAAGGACAATCCCGGCAATCATTTCTCCAATTACAGACGGCTGTCCGATTTTTCTAAAAAACCATCCAAATAAACGTGCGACCAAAATAATGGTTACGATCTGCGCTAATAATATGGCAAGAGGATGCTGTAGATTTTCGACCATTGAATGCAAAAAATCATTCCAATGATTGCTTTCGATTTTTTTCTCTAATACATTTCGGCCCGCTTCAAGAGAAGAACCTTGTGAAATTATCCAATAAATCAAAGTGGTAAAACCGCCAATAACTGTAATGTAAAATAAGGAGTTTTTAAAGTTATTCATAACCCAATTTTTAAAATTATGGAACAAATATCAGAAGTCAACTTAACGTAAAAAAGCAATTTTGCAGCTAATTTTAAATGTATGTAATAAGTCTGTAAAACTTTGTAATAAGTTCTAAAACTCATTAAAAAAGGGCTTCGACTTCGCTCAGCCTGACAAGGTTTTGACTTATTTTATCCTTTATATTTTCACCTTTTTCAAAAAGTCAGCGCGGTAGGTTTCACTCAAAATTAAGCTTGCATTTTTATTGTTTTCTTCCAAATGATGCAATACAATTTCGTTGTGATTAAAGAATTTTATTGCTTTTACGGCAACAATTTCTTTTTTATTAACTCGGCAAAAATCAGCTTCTGGTAAATCTTTTAAAAGTGTGTCGAATTTTATGTTTTTCAAATTCAAAAAACTGCCGTCAGTCAATAAGACCGTTTTATCACGGCTATCGCTAATTGCTGATTTTATATACTGAATCTGATTAAAATAAAGAAGCATTTTTCCTTTATCAGTATTCAGCTGAATGAATTTTTTTCCTGTTTCCGGCTTTTCAAAACGTTCAATCGCTTTAGAAATTGCTTTTTGCAGACGTTCTAATTTTACAGGTTTTGTAATATAATCTACAGCATCGATATTAAAAGCTTCGGCGGCATATTCTTTATAAGCGGTGCAAAAAATGACCAATTTATTTTGAAGCATTTCAGCCAAATGAAGTCCGTCGATTCCTGGCATTTCGATGTCAGAAATCAGCAGATCAAAATCAAGATCAGGAATGTCAGAAAGAAGCTTTTCAGGATTATTATAAGTTTTTACAATTTCCAATTCAGGAATTTGTTCGCAAAGCATTTTTAGGTACGTTAATCCCGGAAGCTCATCGTCCAGAAGCAAGCATTTCAGTTTTGTATCCAAGTAAATCTATTTTTAGATGCGCAATATAAACATCGTTTTCTACAAACTTGTCGAGTTTGAAATTATTCTTGTAGATGATTCTCAGACGATGCTCTAAAGTTGCATGTCCAAAACCGCTTCGTTCTTTTTTTAATACTTTTTTATCCGAAATTTTATTCGAAACCGTCATAAAAAAAGAATTGTCTTTGAACTCAAAAACAACCGAAATAAAAGCATCGGCACTTTGCAAATCAGCGTGTTTAAAGGCATTTTCAATTAAATCAATTGAAATTAAAGGTGCCAATAAAGGCTGATCGTATAATTTATCTTCTTTATTGATGTTGGTTTTGATCTTTAATTCAAAAAGCGGACTTATTTTGATTTTGTTGATTTCGATTAAATTCAGCGCAAAATCAATTTCTTCTTTGGCCGTGACGAATTTCTTTTTGCTTTCGTATAAAATATAATCCAAAACATTGGCCAATTTATCTAAAGCAAAATAAGTTTGATACGCGTGCGACTGAATCGAATTCAAAATATTCTTAAACAAATGCGGATTCAGTTTTGATTCCAATGTTTCCAACTGCAAATCATTTACTTTTACTTCGAGCGCATAAAAACTCTTTTCGGCTTCATCTTTTGCTTTTTTTGCCTGCATTAATTGGTAAACCATAATGCCGATGATGACGACAAGCAATAGAAGAATTGCTAAAAAAATAAAAGTTGTGGTATTGTTTTGCTGCATTTTTTAAGAATAGTTAAAAGTTTTTTTGCCCACTGATTTTACTGATTAAACTGGTTTGCACAGATTTTATTTGTTCACTGTAATTATGAATAACTAAATTTAAAAAGAAAAATCTGTGCAAACCAGTTTAATCCGCGTGCCATCACTTAATGACTAGAAACAAACTTCAATCCAATAATTGAAGCAATCAAAGTAGTCAGGAAAAATATTCTCCAGAAAGCTGCAGGTTCTTTAAAAACAAAAATCCCGACTAAAACAGTTCCAACCGCGCCAATTCCTGTCCAAACCGCATAAGCAGTTCCAATTGGCAATGTTTGCGTTGCTTTATATAATAAAATCATACTGATTGAAAGACACACAAAAAAACCAATCATCCAATACGTTGATACAATTCCGGTTGTTTCTTTTGCTTTTCCAAGACATGATGCAAATCCTACTTCAAAAAGTCCTGCAATAATCAATAAAATCCAATTCATTTTCTTTTCCTATTTTAAATTAACTGCAAATATGAGAAAAGCTTACGACTAAACCTTAATAAATAAGAAAATTATCACAATTGCAAGAATTGCAAAATTGTGTTAACATTGCGTAAAATACAATCGATTGTTTATGATTTTGAGCCATTTTCACTACATTTGCAACCATTTTTAAAGATTTTATGAAAAACGCTATTCAAGTTGGCTTTTGGGAAAAACTAGCCCGAATCATACTTAAAAACAGAATTACAATTTTAGTTTTAGTTGCTGCTCTAACAATTTTCCTTGGTTACCAATGGAAAAACCTGTCTATGACGTATACCGAAGCTAACTTACTTCCTAAAAATCATATCGCAAATAAGGACTATCAAAAATTCCTGGACAAATTTGGCGAAGAAGGAAATCTAGTTGTAATTGGTTTTCAAGATCCAAAATTTTTCACGCCAAAAAACTATGCGGCTTGGAATGAATTGATGACGGGTTTAAAAAAATCTAAAGAGGTTGATTTAGTAGTTTCTCTAAATGATTTGAAGAAACTAGAAAAAGATACTGTAAACGAAAAATTCGTTCTTACGCCATTTATCGATCAAGCTAAATCTCAAGATCCTGAATATTTAAAAAAGATTCAATACGATTTATTTCACAATTTGCCTTTTTATGAAGGTTTGCTGTTTAATAAAGAAAGTGGGAGTATCCGTTCGGCAATTTACATCAACAAAGCGCTTGTAAATACACCGGAAAGAAAAACTTTTATCTTAGAAAACTTGGTTCCGAAAATTGATAAATTCGAAAAAACAACCGGAATTGACCTGAAAGTTTCGGGAATGCCATACATCAGAACGATTAATGCGGCTGATATGAAAGGCGAAATTGGATTGTTTATTGGCGCTGCTTTATTGACGGTTTCGTTGATTTTCTTTTTCTTTTTCCGCTCGTTCCGTGCTACATTTATTTCGATATGTATTCTGATTGTTGGCGTTGTTTGGTCTTTTGGGACACTGGGATTATTTCATTATAAAATCACAATTTTAACGGCTATTATTCCGCCATTAATTATCGTAATCGGAATCACGAATTGTATTTTCTTGATTAATAAATATCAGCAGGAAATCAAATTACATAACAATCAAGCAAAAGCGTTACAGCGTGTTATTTCTAAAATTGGAGTTTCGACTTTAATGACGAATTTGACAACTGCGATAGGTTTTGCAACCTTTATGATTACCGGAAATGATTTGCTTTTTGAATTTGGTTTAGTAACTTCTATCAACGTAATTTCTGTTTATTTATTGACACTTTTAATTGTGCCAATTATCTACAGTTTTATGCCTTTGCCAAAAGAAAAACATTTATACCATTTGACTAAAACATATATTTCGACTTTATTGAATGTTGTGGAAGATTTGGTTAAAACAAAACGTCGCTACGTTTATATTGTTTACGGATTGTTTCTAGTTTTCAGTGTAATTGGAGTTTCGCAAATGAAAGTTTCAGGAAGTTTGATTGGTGAAATGCCAAAAAGCGCTTCTTTCTTTAAAGATATTTTATTCTACGAAAAAGAATTCAACGGCGTTATGCCACTTGAAATTATGATTGACACCAAACACAAAAAAGGTGTTATGAAAGCGTCGACCATTCGTAAAATGGATGAATTGCAAAATACAATTGCTGAAATTCCGGAATTGGCAAAACCAGTTTCTATTGTGAATTTGGTTAAATATTCAAAACAGGCTTTCTACAACGGAAATCCAGAATATTACCAATTGCCGACTTCGCAAGAACAGACTTTTATTTTGGGTTATGCTAAAAATGCAACCAAAAACAGCAAAGAAAATTTAATGAAAGCTTACGTTGATTCAACTGGACAATATGCCCGAATCACGACTTTCATGAAAGATATTGGAACGGACGAAATGGCGAAAGTCGAGAAAAAATTGCATGCTAAAATCGATGAAATTTTCCCGAAAGATCGCTATGAAGTTACCGTTACCGGAAAAGCATTGGTTTTCCAGAAAGGAACTTCGTATTTAGTTGACAATTTAATTGAATCGCTGATTTTTGCGATTTTAGTAATTGCGATTTTGATGCTGTATTTATTTAGATCTTTCAAAATGGTAATGGCATCTGTCATCACAAATGTTTTACCGCTTTGTATTACATCTGGATTAATGGGGTATTTCGGAATTCCGTTGAAACCATCAACTATTCTTGTGTTTAGTATTGCGTTTGGAATCTCTGTAGATAACGCAATTCAGTTTATGGCGAAGTACAAACATGATTTGATTCAGAGCAACGGAAAAGTAAAAAAATCGGTTTTCAGCGCTTTAAGAGAAACTGGAATCAGTACTTTTTATACATCAGTCGTTTTGATCTTAGGTTTTGCGACTTTTACATTGTCAAGCTTTAGCGGAACGATTGCACTTGGAGGATTAATTTCTTGTACTTTGGCTTTTGCGATGTTTGCGAATTTGGTTGTATTGCCTTCTTTGGTTTTGACTTTTGAGAAGAAGAAGACTAAGAAAGAGGAATTGGAGGGATTGGATAAGTAAAACATTAAATATGCTAGGTCTATTTACATCTGTAATCCCAATTATCTTTGGAACAATTTTAAAGTCTACAAATAGAGAAGATTTAAAACCTCTAAAAAAATATTGGTTATTTCTTATAATTGCTGGCGCTTTGTTGTTCATCTTAAGATTATACGATTTTTTAAAATAACTATTATACACAATATTGTCATTTCGACGAAGGAGAAATCTTCGCGAGTAGCTCCGTGCAGTACTTCTTATCTTTGTCGAGTTTCTTACGAGGATTTCTCCTTCGTCGAAATGACAAAAAATAAGAGAAATAAAAAACAGGTGCTTCTTTTGAAAACGAGTGCCCTAGCCCTGATCGAAGCGGCATCCTTTCTATTTTTTCTTTAAAAATAGAAAGATACAGCGGAGAGCAGGAAACAGCTTCAAAAATTAATTATTATCGTTTATATTTGCAATTCGATATAAAAACACTGGTTTTATTTTAATCTAAAATCAGCAATCTATAAATCTAAAATTAAAATGAGACACACAAAGGTTAAAGACTTATTAAACAGTACGACGACGCTACAGGAAGTGAATGCAAAAGGATGGGTGAGAACTTTTAGAAATAATCAGTTCATCGCGCTTAATGACGGTTCTACAATTAATAATATTCAATGTGTTGTTGATTTTGAAAATACACCGGAAGAAACTTTAAAAAGAATCACGACTGGAGCTGCGGTTTCTGTAATTGGAACTTTAGTTGAAAGCAAAGGTGCAGGTCAGAAATATGAAATTCAGGTGAACAAACTTGAAATCCTTGGAGATTCTGATGCTGAGAAATTCCCAATGCAACCTAAAAAACACTCTTTAGAGTTTTTACGTGAAAACGCTCACTTGCGCGTACGTACAAATGCTTTTGGTGCGATTATGCGTGTGCGTTCGGTATTGTCATTTGCGGTTCACAAATATTTTCAGGAAAAAGGTTTCGTGTATGTAAACACGCCTATTATCACTGGAGCTGATGCTGAAGGTGCTGGAGAAATGTTCCAGGTAACTTCATTGCCTTTGGATAATCTTCCAAAAAATGAAGAAGGAAACATTGATTTCAAAAAAGATTTCTTCGGAAAACATACGAACTTAACGGTTTCTGGACAATTAGAAGGTGAAACTTTCGCAATGGCTTTGGGTCAGATTTATACTTTTGGACCAACTTTTAGAGCGGAGAATTCAAACACTTCTCGTCACTTGGCAGAATTCTGGATGATCGAGCCGGAAGTTGCTTTCAACGACCTTGATGACAACATGGATTTGGCTGAAGATTTTATTCAGTATGTAATTAAATATGCTTTAGACAACTGTCAAGATGATTTGAAATTCTTAGAAGGAAGACTTTTAGAAGAAGAAAAATCAAAACCACAAGCTGAAAGAAGCGAAATGAGTTTGTTAGAGAAATTGAACTTCGTTTTGGAGAACAACTTCAAACGTGTTTCTTATACAGAAGCAATTGACATTTTAAGAGATTCGACTCCAAATAAAAAGAAGAAATTCCAATATATCATCAACGAATGGGGAGCTGATCTACAGTCAGAACACGAGCGTTATTTAGTTGAAAAACACTTTAAATGTCCGGTAATTTTATTTGATTACCCAGCAAACATTAAAGCGTTTTACATGCGTTTGAACGACAACACAGAACCTGGAAGAGAAACAGTTCGTGCTATGGATATCCTTTTCCCTGGAATTGGAGAAATCGTTGGTGGTTCTGAAAGAGAAGAGCGTTACGATGTTTTGGTTGAGAAAATGAAAGCGTTGGAAATCGACGAAGAAGAATTATACTGGTATTTAGATACGAGAAGATTTGGATCAGCAACGCACGCAGGTTTCGGTTTAGGATTTGAGCGTTTGGTATTGTTTGTTACAGGAATGACAAACATTAGAGACGTAATTCCTTTCCCAAGAACTCCTGGAAGTGCAGAATTCTAGGAAGTTTTGCCACGAAGGCACAAAGACGCTAAGTTACTTTTAAACTGAATGAATTAAAGACTCAAAAAAATTAAATAATACCACGAAGACACAAAATCTCAAAGTATTGTTTTATTTTTTAGTTAAGATTTAAAAACTTAAAAAAACTTTGCGCCTTCGCGTCTTCGTGGCAAAAACAAGACAAAATGCTCTCAGAAAGAACGGAAGAAATTGGAAAGATAATTGTTAACTCAGCATTTAAAGTTCATAAACAACTTGGACCCGGATTATTAGAAAGAGTTTATGAAGTTTGTCTAGCTCACGAAATTGCTAAAGCTGGTCTTGATGTAAAGCGCCAAGTTGATATTCCAATCGTGTATGATGGAATTGAATTTAGCGAAGGCTTAAGATTAGATTTACTGATTGAAGATTCTATAATTATAGAAATAAAAGCTGTAGAACAAATGAATCCGGTTTGGGAAGCACAAATTATAAGTCAGATAAAATTACTGGATAAAGATTTAGGCTTTTTAATTAATTTCAATGTTCCGTTGATAAAGAGCGGTATCAGAAGATTTATAAATACGAAAAGAGTATTTTAAATTTTTTAATAAAGAAGAAAACTTTGTGTCTTAGCGCCTTAGTGGCAAAAAAACAAGAAACAAAAAACAAATAAAACTTTGTGCCTTCGCGCCTTAGTGGCAAAAAATAGCGCCTTAACTATGCTCAAGCAATTTTTAAATTTAAAATTATCACAAAAATTATCTCCACAGCAAATTCAGCTGATGAAGTTAATTCAATTGCCTACGCAAGCTTTTGAACAGCGTTTATTAGAAGAAATGAACGAAAATCCGGCTCTGGAAGCTGGAAAGGAAGACGAATACGAAGCCGATGAATTTGCCAATGAAGACTACGACGATTATGATGATGCAGAATCAGATAGAATCGAAGCAGACGACATTAACATTGACGAATACTTAAGCGACGACGACACACCTGATTACAAAACTCAGGTTAATAATTATAGTGATGATGAAGAACGCGAAACGCCTTTTGCGTCGCCAATCAGTTTTCATCAGGATTTAATCAATCAGCTGAATACTTTTATTTTGAACGATGAAGAACGCGAAATCGCTGAATTCCTTGTTGGAAGTATTGATGATATGGGTTACATCCGCAGAAGCGTTCCAGATATTGTAGACGATATGGCTTTTACTCAGGGAATTTATACTGATGAAGCGATGGTCGAAAAAATGTTGCACGTGATTCACGAACTCGAGCCTTCGGGCGTTGGAGCACGTGATTTACAGGAATGTTTATTATTGCAATTAAAGCACAAAACACCAACAGAATATGTTGATTTAGCGATTGATATTATCGAAAATCAGTTTGATGCTTTTACGAAGAAACATTACGACAAACTTTTACAGAAATACAGCGTTTCGAACGAACAGCTTAAAAAAGCGATTCATGAAATTGAAAGACTAAACCCAAAACCGGGCGGTTCTTTTACCGGAAATAATAAAGTTACAGAAAATGTAGTTCCCGATTTTGCCATCAGAATTGTAGACGGCGAATTAGAACTGACTTTAAACGGAAGAAATGCTCCTTCCCTGCATGTTTCTAAAGATTATCAGGAAATGATGCAGACGTATAAAGATTCACGTGATAAATCGACTGCGCAGAAAGATGCGGTTCAATTTATCAAACAAAAACTGGATTCGGCTAAATGGTTTATCGACGCGATTAGACAACGCCAGGAAACGCTTTTTGTTACGATGAATGCGATTATGCATTATCAGGAAGAATTTTTCTTAGACGGCGACGAAACCAAGCTAAAACCAATGATCTTAAAAGATATTGCGGATATGGTTGGTTTGGATATTTCGACGATTTCGCGTGTAGCAAACAGTAAATATGTTGAAACGCCATACGGAACAAAATTAATTAAAGAATTCTTCTCTGAAGCCATGAAAAATGATCAGGGTGAAGATGTTTCGACTTTAGAAATCAAAAAAATTCTTAAGAATACAATTGAAGAAGAAGATAAAAAGAAACCACTTCCAGATGATCAATTGGCAGAAATCTTAAAAGAAAAAGGGTATCCAATTGCGAGAAGAACAATTGCTAAATACCGTGAACAACTTGATATTCCGGTTGCGAGAATGAGAAAGAAGATTTAATTCTTTTTTAAACCATATAAGAGATATAAGTTCATTTAAAAAAGAAACCCGACAAATTTTAAATTTGTCGGGTTTCTTTTTTCCCGTTCGTATATTAAACTGGACTGAAGTCCAGTTTACATATCGCATTTTGATTTTACATAAAAAGCAAACCCGACAGGTTTTAAAAACCTGTCGGGTTTAGCAACATTTAAATTTTCTAATTATTTATATTGATCCGGCAATATTTTCACTGTAAACAAAAATACCTTCTTTTTATCGCTATAACTATAAATCAAAGTATAATCATTATCTCTAAAAACCTGAAGCCCCGGATTTGCTTTGGCTGTACTTAAAAGACTTTTTTTGATTTCATCCTGAATCAAGTTTACATCTGCAGTTGTTTTTTCAACATTTAGCAAGGTCAAATTATATTGAACAACTTGTTTTTCATGCAAACTCACACTGTCTAAACGAATACCTTCTTGAATTGTTAATGGGCAATTTTTATTGTATTTCCCAACTAATTCAACAATTTCGGTATTTACCTCATCTTTATTTTCAGAAAGATAAAACTGAAAAAAAACAGCTAAAACAATCGCAATTCCTATAACTGCAAATAATAAAACATTTTGTTTTTTACGACTTTGCGTTTCTTTCATACTATCTAAATCTTAAATAATTTGAGGTTTATTTTTCTTGTATTTTTTTCATTGCATTAAAATATGCTGCTCGGCTAAGAGGTTCGTATTCCTCGGTTTCACCAAGCATAACCAACTTATCATTATCCGTTTTACGAAAACTATAATTGGCAAGATTTCCGGTTCTGGTGCAAACTGCATGAACTTTGGTAACATATTCTGCTGTTGCCATAAGTCCTGGCATTGGCCCGAAAGGATTCCCTTTAAAATCCATATCAAGTCCGGCAACAATTACACGAATTCCCTGATTAGCAAGATCATTACAGACCGTAATAATTTCATCATCAAAAAACTGAGCTTCGTCAATTCCTATAACGTCGCAACCTTGCGCCAAAATCAAAATATTAGCCGCCGCCGGAACTGGCGTTGAACGAATTTCGTTGGCATCGTGAGACACCACCATTTCGTCATGATAACGGGTATCAATAGCAGGTTTAAAGATTTCGACTCTTTGTTTGGCAAATTGGGCGCGTTTTAATCTGCGGATTAACTCCTCGGTCTTACCCGAAAACATTGATCCACAAATAACTTCAATCCAACCAAATTGTTCTTTGTGATTTACTGTATTTTCGAGAAACATTTTGTATTTTTCTACCTTTAAAAATGAATAGTTTTTATTACTTTGTACTGGTAATAAATTGACGCAAAAAATCGCTGTTTTACGTTTTTTCAAAAGTAGAAAATTTTTATCAAATCGGAGATTGGTAAATGTTTATTAACAGAAATAATAAAAATATCGTGTTGATTTCCTCTCGTACAAAAGACATTCAATTACAAAATATATTAAAATACCCCTATTCACTATAATTTCAACAGTTATGAAAAAAAAATTGGAAGCCGATTTAATCAGCATTGCACATCGAATTTTAAAACTTAAAAACAAATCCGATATCAATCAATTGTATCTTGAAACGCAGAAATTATATGAGAAACTGGCGATTTTAAAATTTGTCGATGAAAATTTCGATGAAGCAAAACCTACCATCAGCCACAGCGAAATCAATTCTCAAATCGAAACTATTTTCGAAAAAGAAGAAACAGCTCCAGCGGAAGTTAAAATTGAAACACCAGTTACAGTTGTAGAAATTCCAATTGAAGAAACTCCTGAGCTAGCAATTGTTGAAGAAATAATTGCCGAAATTCCAGAAGAAACAACATCGGAACCAATCGAAGAAGAAATTCAGGAATCAATTGAAGAACCTATTATTGAAAAAGTAAAAGAAACTGAAGCAGTCAAAAAAACTGAAACTGTTGTAAATGTTGAAGATCCAATTATTGAAAAAATTAAAGAAGCCGTTTCTGAAGCTAAAAAAACAATCGAAGCAAATGATCTTTCATTTAAAACAAGCAGCGACAAAAACCCAATTCCCGATTTCAAACCGGCTTTTGAATTAGAAAAACCAGCAGAAATAGAAGAGCCAAAAATTGAAGCTTCATCAAAATCTACTGTTATTCCAATTGCATTTGAAGATTTCGGAGTCAATTATGCCGATGCACAATTTGTAAAAGTAGAAAGCTTTGAAGCCGTTCCTTCAACTCCATTTCCATCACTTAATGAACCGCAAGAGACAATAATTGAAACTGCCGTTTTAGAAACGCCATCTGAACCAAAAGCTACTACTTTAAACGAAAAACTGGCAAAAGGTTTTCACGTTGATTTAAATGACAGAATTGCTTTTACTAAAAACCTTTTTGGAAACAGCACTGAAGATTATAGTCGCGTTTTAAATCAATTACTGACTTTTGACACGTATGGCGAAGCACAGGAATTTATCGAAAACATGGTAAAACCAGATTATAATAATTGGGAAGGAAAAGACGATTACGCAGAGCGTTTTCTAGGAATTATAGAGAAGAAATTCTCATAAAAAAACAAAACACGAATTTCACGAATTGACACGAATTTTTCTTTGTGAAATTTTCTAAAGACTTCGAATTTGTGCTAATTCGTGCAATTCGTGTTAAATTTAAAATATACTATGTCAAAATTATATATCGTTCCAACGCCAATTGGCAATCTTGAAGACATGACTTTCAGAGCCATACGGGTTTTGAAAGAAGTCGATTTGATTTTGGCCGAAGACACCCGAACAAGCGGAAAACTCCTGAAGCATTTTGAAATTGGCACACACATGCACAGCCATCATATGCATAATGAGCATAAAACAACCGAAAATTTAATTGCACGTTTGAAAGCTGGTGAAACTATCGCTTTGATTTCTGACGCAGGAACTCCGGCAATTTCAGATCCTGGATTTTTATTAACTCGTGCTTGCGTCGAAAATAAAATCGAAGTTGAATGTCTTCCAGGGGCAACGGCTTTTGTTCCCGCTTTAGTTAACAGTGGATTACCAAATGATAAATTTATTTTTGAAGGTTTTTTGCCTGATAAAAAAGGACGTCAGACTCGTTTTTTGGCTTTAGCCGAAGAAACCCGAACGATGATTTTATACGTTTCTCCACATAAACTCGTTAAAACTTTATCTGAATTTGTACAATATTTTGGAGAAGACCGACAAGTTTGCGTTTCGAGAGAATTATCAAAATTACACGAAGAAAATGTACGCGGAACGGCAAAAGAAGTTTTAGCGCATTTTGAAAAAACCGCACCACGAGGCGAAATTGTCGTGGTCGTTGCCGGAAAAACCATAGAAAAAGAAGCTAAGAAAAGTAAGTATTCTAAGGATGAAGAATAATTAATATGAATAAAGTATTCTTAACCTTTTTATTGATAATAACTTTTTCTTGTAAATCAAATCTAGATCATCAATTTGCTTTAGAAAATGAACAATTGATTGACGAATGGAAATCTGAAAATAAAAAATTCATTGAAAAAAATCGTGACAAGTTAGAAGACCAAGAAATGTTAAAATCATTAGATAGTATAGTCGTAGAATATACTATTAATAAAAACAAAATATTAGCTGTTAAATTTATAAAATCAAAAAGCGGAGTTAAAAGATTGAACTTTTTAAAGAAAAATTTCAATAAAGAAGAAATTAAAGTTCTATTAAAAAAAGTCCCAGAATCAATAAAAACAGATACTAACTATATCTCTTTGGAAAAATACATCAGTCCAGAATAAATCAAACTATAATCATGAGCATTCAAGCCTTTTTAGAAAAAGTAAAACAAATTCCAACTCAAATCACATTTCCTGAAACTATTGCCGTAATCGAAGAAAACTACAATTTTACGCCAACTGCTTTTCAAAATGGAACACAGCATAACGCTGCAGGCGAAAATTCAGGTTCTTGTAAACTATTTTCTTTCGCAAAACTGCAAAACCTAAGCAAAGACGAAACTTTAGCTTGTTTTGGCGCTTTTTATTTTGAAGAAGTTTTAGGAAATCCAAACGGAACAAATCACCAAAACATTAGAAATTTTATCAACTTGGGTTGGGATGGAATCCAGTTTGAAGGAAATGCTTTGGAAGCAAAATAATTTTAGATTTTAGAGTGTAGATTTTAGATTGCTGAAATCTACACGCTAAAAACTTTGTCAAAGTTTCAAACTTTGACAAAGTTGAAACAGAATATCTCTACCGCTTCCGACAACCATCGGCAATGCGCAAAAAAATAAACACATAGAAACATCGATTTCTTTGTTTATGAATAAAAGAAATTAGAAAGAAATTAGTTTCTAACACATAGAGCTATGTGAATTTATGCAAGTGAAACGCCTTTTTAAATTCCCAATGAGCTATGATTCTATGTGTTTAAAAAAATCACAATCAGATTAAACGATTTCAAAAATCTGAAGTCTAAAATCTAAAATTTAAAATCAACCCATGCGTTGGACATTAAAACCAAAACCTTCTGAAGATAAAATCAAACATTTAGCGCAGGCCTTAAATGTAGAAGATTTTGTAGCAACACTTTTAATTCAGCGTGGCATTGAAACTTTTGAGGACGCTAAGAATTTCTTTCGTCCGTCTTTAGAACATCTTCATGATCCATATCTAATGAAAGATATGGATAAAGCGGTTTCCCGAATCGAATCGGCTATTGAAAATCAGGAAAACATCTTGGTTTTTGGCGATTATGATGTCGACGGAACAACTGCAGTTTCTTTGGTTTCTTCGTATTTAAAATCTCATTATCCAAATATTGCAACTTACATTCCGGATCGTTATGATGAAGGCTACGGAATTTCTTTTAAAGGAATTGACTTCGCCGACGACAACGGATTTTCATTAATTATAGCACTCGATTGCGGTATAAAATCGATCGATCATATCGCTTACGCGAAAGCAAAAAACATCGATTTTATTATTTGCGACCACCACCGTCCTGGAGAATTTCTTCCAGAAGCGGTTGCTATTTTAGATCCAAAAAGAGAAGATTGTAATTATCCTTATGATGAATTGTGTGGTTGTGGCGTTGGTTTTAAATTGATTCAAGCTTTAGGACAAAATCGAGGTGAAACGATTGAAGATTTGGTTCCCTATCTCGATTTAGTTGCTACAGCAATTGCGGCAGATATTGTTCCGATTACGGGAGAAAATCGCGTTTTAGCTTATTTTGGATTGCAAGTAATTAACAGCGAACCAAGACCCGGAATTAAAGCTTTGGTACATCAGGTAAAAAAGAAAGTTTTAGATATTACCGATGTTGTTTTTATTATTTCGCCAAGAATTAATGCAGCAGGAAGAATTAAACATGGAAATCATGCAGTTGAATTGCTGACAGAATTTGATTTTGAACAAGCGCAGCAATTTGCCTCTGAAATTGAACAATACAACGCTGATCGAAAAGATTTAGATAAAAAAATCACCAAAGAAGCTTTTCAGCAAATTTTAGAAAACAACGAAGTGGAACGTTTTTCAACTGTTGTTTTTCAGGAAGACTGGCACAAAGGCGTGATCGGAATTGTGGCTTCGAGATTGATTGAAACCTATTATCGCCCAACTTTGGTTTTTACGAAAAGTGGTGACAAATATGCCGCTTCGGCAAGATCTGTAAAAGGATTTGATGTTTATAATGCATTAGATGCTTGCGCAGAGCATTTGGAACAATTTGGAGGTCACATGTACGCAGCCGGAATGACGCTGAAAGCCGAAAATTATCAGACTTTTAAAGAAGCTTTTGAAAAACAAGTTTCTTCGACAATTTCTCCGGAAATGCGAACTCCAGAAATCGAAATTGACGCCGAAATTAATTTTTCAGATATTACCCCAAAACTGATTCGGATTTTAAAACAATTTGAGCCTTTTGGCCCGCAAAATATGACTCCTGTTTTTATGACTTCGGATGTAAAAGATACCGGTTATGCCAAAACTTTAGGTTCAGAAGATGAACATTTAAGACTTTTCGCTAAACAAACTAATTCAGACGGAATTGCTGCAATTGGCTTTGGGCTCGGAAAAAAATTAGATCTCACAAAAAATCAAAATACATTTCAGCTCGCTTATACAATAGCTGAAAATGAATGGAACGGAAACATTTCAACACAGCTTATGCTGAAAGACATTAGAACAAATGAAAGACAAATCAAACAAGCCAGACCCGTATCAGGCACTTCGTTATAGAGAATTCAATGTATTTTTATTACTGCGTTTCTGCATGGTTTTTTGCCTGGGCAATGCAGTTTATTGTGATTGAATGGGAAGTTTACAGTTTAACTAAAAACCCGCTTTCGCTAGGAATTATAGGTTTAATGGAAGTTATTCCCGCAGTTTCTATGGCATTATTTGCTGGTCATATTGTTGACCAAAAAGAAAAGAAAGGATTATTAGTAAAATGTATTCTTGGATTTTCGGTAATCAGCTTCGGATTGTTTTTAGTGACTTGGCCAAAAGTTGTTGGCGATTTATCTCAAACTGTTATTTTATATTCCATTTACACTTTAGTCTTTTTGGGCGGATTAGTTAGAGCTTTTCTTGGGCCAACTATTTTCTCTCTTCTATCATTGATTATTCCTAAAAAAGCATATCCAAATGCGGCGACTTGGAGCAGTTCGGTATGGCAAATCGGAGCTGTAATGGGACCAGCATTGGCTGGATTCTCAATTAACTGGATTGGCGTTCATTGGTCGATGTGTCTGGTTTTTGGATTCTCTCTTCTTTCTTTAATTGCTTTATCACAAATCAGCGCAAAACCAATTATAAATCCAAAAATTGGAGAATCAATAAAAGACAGTCTTACAGAAGGATTAACTTTTGTATTCAAAAACCAAATTGTTTTAGGAGCCTTATCGCTTGACATGATTGCTGTACTTTTTGGAGGCGCAGTAGCGTTATTACCTGTTTTCGCTCAAGATATTTTGAAAGTCGGTTCTGAAGGATTTGGGATATTAAGAGCCGCTCCTGCGATTGGATCTTTTATTACAATGCTCGTTTCCGCTTATGTTCCCTTATACAAAAATGCAGGAAAAAAACTTTTAGTTGCCATTTTTGTTTTTGGACTTTCTATCATCTTATTTGGTCTTTCTACATCATTCTGGCTTTCTGTTTTCGCTTTATTCTTGAGCGGACTTGCCGATGGAATTTCTGTAGTTATTCGCCAAACTATTTTACAGCTTAAAACACCCGATCATATGCGTGGGC
Source organism: Flavobacterium sp. LHD-80 (assembly GCF_030929605.1). Taxonomy (GTDB): domain Bacteria; phylum Bacteroidota; class Bacteroidia; order Flavobacteriales; family Flavobacteriaceae; genus Flavobacterium. The sequence continues at coordinate 215,768 of NZ_JAVFVS010000008.1, read as the reverse complement.
GCGTTGGTGCTGTAAATTCAATTTTCGTTGGATCATCAAATGAATTAGGCGCTTTTGAAAGTGGTGCAACTGCGAAATTAATGGGAACTGTTACTTCGGTTGTTTTTGGCGGAAGTATTACACTTTTAACCGTTTTAGGCTTTGGTTTTATATCTCCAACTTTTAGAAATTTAGATTTGAAAAAAGATATGGATGAGCATCATAATCAGGAGTAATGATTAAACTTAAAAATAGAATTTTAAGAATACATCTAACAGCATTAATTATACTTTTAATTAATTTCATAATTAATGCTGTTTTCGAAATTGGTTTAATTGCCAATTTACGTCTCGTTCTTAAAATTCTATTTTATATTTCAGCTTGTATCTTGTTCTTTTATTATGTGAAACCATTTAAAAAAAGAGCTTTATACTTTTCACTTTTTATCTTTTCTCCTATTTTCATTTTTATAAGTTGGTTAATCGATGGCGTTTTTGGTGCTGTTTTAGGATCCATTTTTCTTTTTTTCTTTGTTCCAAATGATACTCGTTTTGAAAATGGTCAAATTCAAATCAATAAAAAATTTGGAGGTTTTTTAGGTGCATGCTGTAAATATGAAGTAATTGAAAAAAAGTACTTTTTATTTGAAAAAAATATTGGTGAATTTCAATTTGAAGACAATCTGTATTTCAACAAAGAAGATATTCAATTTCAAAAAGACACATTAAAAATGCATCTTATATTAAAAAACTATCATCCTCAAGAAGATGATCACTATGTCACAACAGATACTATCATTTATACCATTTTAAAGCGTTAATTTTTAGTTGATGAAATCTACTATTTCTCACTTTTATTTCATCTAAAATCGAATTCCTAAAAATCAATATAAACAACTAAAAATCAATTATTAACAAGGTTTTTTTAGCATTTTTTTATGCTTTTCTTAATCAAGTGTTAATACAAAGAGTGTGTACCTTTGCAGCGTAAAAAAAATGCCATGAAGGACATCGAACAAATATATCGCAACGATTTTGGAATTTCATTTTATTGGAAAGAAGGCAATGAAATTGTATCAGATAAAATTCAACTTCTTTTTAAGCAAATGGGATTTTATTTTTCAGTTCAGGAACTGAATGAATTTCACGATTTAATTGAAGATTGCGTAATTGATCAAAATACTGATGATACGCATAGCACAAAACGCGTCTTTGATAAGTTTTTATTGAAAACACCTTACGTTGCATTAGATTTAGAAATATCACCAATGGAATTAGATTCTATAAAAGACTTGGTTGACGGTTCATTATTTCGACTTAATCTCAATGAATATATCCACGGTTCTGGAATGAACTAAAATAATTCTACCTCTCTTAAACAACAAATCCTAACTTCTTTTCTCATCACGATTATGTAAGCTGGACCAAAACATTTTTCAAATTTTTATGATTTTTTTATTTAGAATTAATATAAATAATATTTATATTTGTCTGAATAAAAGGATTTACGATGAGAGAAATAGAACAGATATATCATAACAACTTTGGGATAGCTTTTTATTGGAAACAAAATAACCAAACCATTCTTGACAAAATACAATTGGTTTTTAAGGAAACTGGCTTTTACTTTACAATTGCAGAAATGAATCAGTTTTGTGATTTGATTGAAGACAGCATTATTGAAAATGCTTGTTGCGAAGCCTGCGAATTAAAATATTCGTGCCATAAATTTTTATTGAAAACACCTTGTTCTTCTATAGATTTAGCCGTTTCTATGACCGAATTAAAATCAATTAAAGATTTAGTTGAAGGTTCTCTTTTCCGAATTGAATTAGATGAATATGTTTATGGTCCGGGCTTAAACTAAGAACCATTCTAAATATTTTAACAGTATTTTTTCATTATTGAAATATATTTTGATTTTCTTCAAAAAAAAGTATATTTACGGCAATGAAAAAAATCCGCATTCTTTTTGCCCTTCTGGTTTTAGCTGTATATTTTACAAGCTGTAAAAATTCATCTGACGATTATATTGATCCTCGCGGTACTGATTATGCGGGTTCTGAAAGCTGTATTCAATGCCATCAGACACAATATGACATGGCTTTAAAAAGTTCGCACTTTAAGGCTACAGCGCCAGCTATGCCCGGAAATATTTTGGGTGATTTTGACAAAGGTGATCATACTTTTATTTATGACAAAGACACCAAATTGGTAATGGAAAAACACGGCGATAGTCTTTTTCAAGTTTTATATAAAAACGGAAAAAAAGTCGAGGCACATAGTTTTGATATTGTTTTTGGAATAAAACATGCTCAAACTTCGGTTTATTGGCGAAACAATAACACTTACGAACTTCCACTTTCTTACTATAATGCAATAAATAACTGGGCAACAAGTCCAGGTTTTCCAGCAGATAAACCTTATTTTGACCGAATGGTTGTAAAAGACTGTTATTCCTGTCATGCCTCAAATGCAAGTAGCCGAAGCGTGAATCAAAATTCTGCAGAAAAAAACATGATGTCAATGGATGTTGAAGATATCATCAAAAAGGAAACAATCGTTTACGGAATTGACTGTGAAAAATGTCATGGCCCAGCCAAAAAACATGTTGAATTTCATTTGAAAAATCCAAATATAAAAGTAGCCAACAGCATTACTAGTTATAAAAATTTAAGCAGACAACAAAGACTTGATGCCTGCGCACTTTGTCACGCTGGAAATGACGGAATGAAAATGAAATCGCGTTTTGATTTTAAACCAGGAGATAATTTAACAGATTATTACAGAGCAACGAGAAGCGTTACAGACACAGCACAATTTGATGTTCATGGAAATCAGTTCCGTTTAATGGCACAAAGCAAATGTTTCATCAACAGCGAAAAAATGGATTGTATTACGTGTCATAATCCGCATGAAAATGCTTCTAAGAATATGGCATCGTATTCAAAAATCTGTATGAGTTGTCATCAAGGTTTAAAACACAACGAAAAAACACAGAAATTAATGCCCGAAAAATTATTGGCTTCTAATTGTGTGGAATGTCATATGCCGAAAAAAGCGTCAGGAGCAATTAAATTTCAGCTTTCAAGCAGCAAACAACTTTCAGAATATATTTTGAGAACACACAAAATCGGAATTTATCCAACGAAATAAAATCGGAATTACTTTTCGAATTTTTTAAGTTCGAAAGTTTCTCCGTCAAAAACACCGTAGGTAAAATAACCAATCCAATCACCTAAATTCACGTAATTAGAATCGTCTCCAACCGGAATAATCATTGGCAAATGACGATGCCCGAAAATGAAATAATTATAGTGTTTCGTTTCTAGCTTTCGTTTGGCGTATAAAACCAGCCATTCATTTTCTTCACCAAGAAATTTTACATCTTCGTCGCCAGAAATCAGTTTGTTTTTTACCGATAAATATTGTGCTAAACTAACTCCAACATCTGGATGAAGCCAGCGGAAAAGCCATTTTGAAAACGGATTTGTAAACACCTTTTTCATTCGTTTATACCCTTTATCGCCAGGACCTTTTCCGTCGCCGTGGCCAATTAAAAAGGTTTTTCCGTTAAAAGTAAATTCTTTGTTGTCGTGATAAACCGGAATATTCAATTCGGTTTCAAAATAATCATTCATCCAAAGATCATGGTTCCCAACAAAAAAGTAAATCGGAATCCCACTGTCGCGAATTTCAGCCAATTTGCCTAAAATACGCACAAAACCTTTTGGCACAACCGTTTTATACTCAAACCAAAAATCAAACAAATCACCCAGCAAAAAAATAGCTTCCGCATCTTCTTTAACCTCATCTAGCCACGCCACAAATTTCTTTTCGCGCGGTAAACTCAATTCAGGAGTTGGCGCACCAAAATGCTGATCTGAAGCAAAATATATTTTTTTCATTTGGATTATTAGAATTTTAGACTTCTTAGATTGTTAGACTTCTTAGATTTTTTTGACAACTAAGATAAAACTTTTGACTTTTGACTTTTGACTTTCGACTATTTACAAATTATCAGAAGCATACCATTCTGCAAAAGACGATTCAGTTTCTTGAAGTTTTAATGAGAAAAGAGAAATTCCTTTTGGAAGTCTTGCTACGATTCTTTCAGCAAAATCAACCACCATATTTTCACTTGTTGGCTGATAATCAACCAAAATTACGTGGTGTCCGCGATTTTTCAATTCGTTAGCCAATTCAATATGTGGCGTTGTTTGATTAAAAACCGTTGCATGATCAAACTGATCGACGATTTCTTCTTTTACAATTTTCTTTAGATCCGAAAAGTCAATTACCATTCCGAATTTCACATTCGATCGATCTGTAATTGGCGAACCAATAACAGTTACCGACAATTTATAACTGTGTCCGTGAACGTTCTTGCATTTTCCGTCGTAACCGTACAAAGCGTGGCCGGTTTCGAAGCTAAATTGTTTTGTAATTCTGATATTACTCATCGATGTTTAATTTTAAGCTTGCAAATTTACAAATTAATAACCGTTTTCGTCTCTTTTTTTAGCACGCTTATACATCCACAAGGCAATTCCGCCTAAAATCAGGAACGGAATAAAAGATCCAATCACAACACCGATCTGATAACCGCTGTCTGGCGCGTTTTTAATTTTCTCCGCAACATCAACTTTTTGTAATAATGAAATAATATGCATACTCTAAAATTTGATTTAAACACATAGAAACATAGGTTTTTCTTTTCTGGAAAGGCAATTGAAAGAAACTAGTTTCTAACACATAGCTATGTTTATTAATGCAAGTGAAACGCCTTTTTTGCGGCTTCAAAAACTATGTTTCTATGTGTTTAAATTTATTAGTAATCCTTATTTTTTAAACTGAAGCAAAGCATTTCGGCTAAAATCAGACAAAACCAATTTTCCCGTAATTTTAGCACGCTCAATTAATATCGATTCCCATTGCTCCGTTCCTTCCCAAATGATTTTTTTCATTTCAAACAAAGCTTGCGGATTATATGAACTTAGTTTTTGAGCAAAATTTAAAACTTCAACATCTAATTCTGCTGCATTATGAAGCGATGCATAAAGCCCGTTTTGAAGCGCCCATTCTGCAGATTTCCATTCGTGCGCTGCCAAAGTCATTTCGGTCATCGCTCTTTTTCCAATTTTACGTGAAACAGCTGGTTCAATCACAAAAGGTCCAATTCCGATAGCCAATTCAGATAATTTCACAGCACTTTCCGGTGTAGCAAAAACATAATCGCAAGCCGAAATAATTCCAACACCGCCTCCAACTGCTTTTCCTTGAACGCGACCAATAATTAATTTATTGCAATTGCGCATCGCATTCAGCAAATGAGCAAAACCAGAGAAAAATTCCGTTCCTTGTTCTTCATTTTCTACTTGTAAAAGTTCATCAAACGAAGCTCCGGAACAAAAAACTCTATTTCCTTCACTTTTTAAAATAATAACCGAAACATTTTCATTTCGACTTAAAGAATTAATTTCGGCCGTAAGGCGGTCCAACAATTGGCGCGGAAAAGAATTGCTCGCAGGATGACCAAACTGAACGGTTGCAATAGTATTTTGAAAAGAAGTTTCTAAACTTCCGTTTGCATTTTCTAAACTCATAAAAACAGATTTAAAAGTAAAGTTACGCTTTTGAAAAATAATACTCCAGAAACTCACCGAAATTTGTTTTTTGAAATTTATTTGACTTTATTTGTTAACGCTTTGGGGGATTAGCTCATTTGGCTAGAGTATCCCGATGAAAAATCGGGAAGGTGACAGTTCGAATACAGTATTCTTCACAAAACAAGGGGATTAGCTCATTTGGCTAGAGCGTCCCGATGAAAAATCGGGAAGGCGACAGTTCGAATACAGTATTCTTCACAAAACAAGGGGGATTAGCTCATTTGGCTAGAGCGCTACGCTGGCAGCGTAGAGGTGATCGGTTCGAATCCGATATTCTCCACTAATTATTGAAAAAATACCCAAACAGAATCAATTATCTGTTTGGGTATTTTCATTTATATCAATTATGTTTTACACTTATATCCTATATTCGAAAACACTGAACAAGTATTACATTGGCTCTTGTCAAAATATTGAACAACGTTTACAAGATCATTTAAATAGCAGAAGTAAATTTACCAAAGTAGCTAAAGACTGGGAATTAAAGTACTTTGAAACATTCATGACAAGAAGTGATGCCTGTAAAAGAGAATTGCAAATCAAAAAAATGAAAAGCAGAAAATATATCGAAAATCTAATAACAACAAAAGGCTAGAGTATCCCGATACATCGGGAAGGTGATCGGTTCTCCCGATGCATCTGGACGATATTCTCCACAAAATAAAACCCTTGTAAATTATTTTTACAAGGGTTTTATTTTTCTATAATTTCGCAATCTTGTCATTTCGAGGAACGAGAAATCACACTAGTATATCGCCAATCTTTATCGATTTACTAGTGTGATTTCTCGTTCCTCGAAATGACAAACCAAGCATTATTTCTCATTTGCCGAGTCATCAGCATCAACTCTCTTTTTTTCTGCTTTTTTAAAATCGTTATTCAGCAAATTTTCCAATTTCTTCTTTTCCTTCAAATTTTTTCTGATCGTTAACACAACCAAAACAACAACCAAGATTGCCACAATGCCTATTATGTTCCAATTGATATCCATGACGTGAATTTTTACTTAAATATAAAAAAATTAAAGCATTCATCATATTATCAAAAAGTTAAGAGTTGGCCTGAGTTTATTTTTTAAAATTTAAGGAGCATAAATTTGGTTTTCAACACAAGATTCGTCCCGCTGTCCACTATATCTTTTCCCTGCTAAAGAAGCAGGAAAAAGGATGCCGTTCCCATCGGGGCTAGACGAGATGTTTTTGTTTTTAGTAGATGTTTTTTGATCTGGATTGCCGAATTACTTTATTGGCACTAATTTCAACTCCGCTCCAGCGGGTTTCTGGAAGCTTTCTTTGCTTTAAAATTAACTATTAATCAATTTTTGCATTATTCAAGAGTACTATTTTAAATAAAAAACAAAAATTTAACCTTAAATTGAGAATTAATCAACATGTTGTTTGTACTTTTGCAGCATATTTGAACGCAATATACGTCTAAAGAAGACTAAAGCGCACTCAAATTTTTAAGAAAACAATAAATATCTGTTTTTGAATTAAGTATCATTTTTAAATATTTCTGAATTAGTACCCCGAAATTATTAAGATAGGTAATTCATATTATAGATAAATACCAAAAAAAGCCATAACAAAAGTTATGGCTTTTTTTATTTAAAAACTTACATCAATAAAAAACTCATCCTGATAGCCTGGCTGTCCACTATATTTTTTCTCTGTTAAAGAAGAAAGAAAAAAATTTCTTTACATCGGAGCTAAATAAGATGTTTTTATTTTTAGTAGTTGTTTTTTGATTTGGATTGTCGAATTACTTTGTGAGCGCGAATTGCAAATCTGTGCTATTAAAGATTATTCAATCTTAGTTACAATTCTCTTGACAAGATATTCTACTTTTGGATCAATTACTTCATAATATTTAATATTATTTGGCCCTAAAATATCCTCTTCTCTAATTAACCTATAATTAATCATTAGTTTAATATGTCCGTCTGATTGAGGTCCATTTAAATTATAAGTCTCTGCCAATTGTTTCACAGTAAATCTTATCAATCTAACTCCTAGAATTCTATTTATCATAGCTTTTATTTCTTTATTTCTTCCTGTCTTAGAAGGATAAATAGAATCATAATCGTAATTCGAACAAAATGAAATCAAACCATTTGTTATTGAATTACCATCAAAGCATTTAACATTTTGATTATTGTTTGATTGTTCACGATAAATATCAGAAAGCAAGGAAATTAAATCCCGTGGAGAATTATTTGCAATGTGAATTAATTCATGTCTATCAATTTCATTTGGAACTAAATCTTTTAATGTTTTACTATTATTTACAGAAAAAAATCTAATTCTTTTATTAATTAATGGTTCTAAATCTGAAGATTTCCAACGAACATCTATGAATCCAAATTTATCAAATCGCACAGTTCCAGAAAGCTCTGATCTTAACTCAGACCATAAACTAAAACCAATAGCAAGTCTATCATTTAAAAGAAGTTCCGTGTCTGAGAGTATCTCACTTGTAAACGTACCAATCTTCGAAACATCTTGACTCAACTCTTGATATTCGTCAATTTTATCAAATAAAATTATAGTCGTATAAAAATCTAATTTAGTAAATATTGATAAAAGCTGATCTAACATTTGTTTTAAGCCATCTTTTGAACAATCTTCCTTATCGATATCTATTGTTTGAAAATTAACTTCTGAAATTTTCCCAAAGTATTCTTTATATACATTTGCAGAATCAATCATCTCAAGTCCTAATGACTGGCGAATAAAATTAGAGGTAATTGAAATTGCAGTCGAAACAACAGTATTTGCAGGAACTAAACCTAATGAGTTAAAAATTCTGACAAATAAATTTCTGGTTTTGACTTTATGAATATTATCATAAATATTTTTATATTCTTCATTACTTAAAGTCCTAAAAAACAATCTAATAAAAAAGGCCAGCTTTTGCTTTTCTGACAAATCCAGCTTTTTAATTAAATCTTTATTTTTATCTAGATAAATTGCAAGTTTCGTTACTAAAGTTTTTAAAATTAGTTTTAAAAATGCAGTTTCATTTCTTTTAGTGGGAATTGTATCAAACCTATCAATTTTGATCACAAATAAATTAGGTTCTTTTTCTAAGTCTTCAACTAACTTATTAATAATGGAAGATTTTCCATGACCACGCTGTCCAATAATGAATCGGCTATCTCCACCTGATAAATCACTTGTAAGTGTCTTGTAGTAGTTTGGTTCAAAAAAAATATTTTCCAAGAAATCTAATTCTTGTTCTGAAGATCTTTTAGAAAATGGGTTTTTCCTTAGACCAAGATTTTCGTCAAGTGTCAAATTAAAATATTTAATATTAAATTACGAATATAAAACATTTTTAATTAGTTGCATTTTATTTTTAGTACGGGCATTCTGGCAGACTTAATAAATTATTTGGTTCTAATCCATCATTCTCTGTTTTTAAATATTTATTACCTTCATGAGATGAAATCACAACATTAACAACAGATCCATTATTATTTACATAAAAACTCCACTTTCCCGATTCAATTCCATCAATAGCCATCTGCAAAGGAATTCTCCATCTGCTTCCATTTGCATTTAAACCTCCAATATTATCAATTCTTTCATAAGCACTTTGCCTATTAGATTTGTTTATACATTTAATTTCGTGTCTATCCATGCTTCCTAGATTTAGGCTTTATAAGAATTCATCTAAAATTATAAAAAAAAAGTGCACAAAACAGATCAACAAATTAAAATTATGTTAAACCTTATGATTAAACTGCATAATAAAAAATGTAATCTTTACTAAAAAACAAAAAACAGCCTTTTAACTATAATCAATAAATATTCAACTCATTAAATGTTTAAAAATTACAATTTTAAACTCTACCTAATCAAAAACCCCATCCTAATACTTCCATAAAAATACCCAGAATTAGTATCAATTCCAGGATCTTTTAATTCTCGGCCTCGATAAAGAAACGAATATGAAATATTAAATTTATTATGGCGGTATTTCAAACCAAATTCGGCGTTAAAACGAAGAGGCTCCAAATCAAAAGTTACAGGGCTCGTATTACTAAACATGCTTCCCTGAATCGTGGCATCATAAAACTGATAATTGACACTCGGCATCGCGTAAAAATAAAATTCGCGGATTTCGTACTGCGGTGCTGCACTTATCGAAGCATCGTGCAAATTGGAATCATAAATAGGAAGTAATTTTTTGAATCCTATTCGGGTTAGAAATCCTGTGGAAACTCCGTCAAAAATAGTTCCCAAATTAGCTTCTGACTGAAAGTGGAGATCTATAAAATCGTTGTGTTTGCTCGGAAATAATTTCTTCGAATACATAACATGCGCCTGCACAGCAAGAGCATTATGAAGCTGATTTTCCCAGCCAAATACTTTTTTGTAGCCAATAAGATGATGAAAACTTTCCTGAGTTTCACGACCAAAAGCATTTGGCCCCATATAACCCAATTGAAAATCAGTTTTTAAAACCGATTCGCTTTGGTAAAAAAAACTGCGTCCAACTTCAGCAAAAAGATAACCCGTAAACGGACGGTCATTAATATCGACAGCCGTTTCATTGATATATCTCGGATTATAAATATATTGACCGAGACGAAATTCGGTTATTTTTTTATTGATTTTTTCGTTTTCATTCTTTGATAAATAGCGGTAGAAAAGCTCTAAACCGTTTGTATAATACATATCATTTTTAGAAGATGTATATAAATCATTATCTGAAATAAATCCAAATTCTTTTGTATTTCCCTGCCCGAAAACCAAAGTCGACGCCAGCAGAAAAATCGCAAAAAGAGCGTTTTTATTTCCCATCATAATTTACTTTTTTCCCAATGTAACGCATCTCGCGAACAATTCTTTCTTTTCTTCTATTGATATAACTGGAAGAACCTGTCGCTTTAAATTTTCTAGGATTTGGAAGAATCGCCGCTATTCCCGCCGCTTGCATTGGCGTTAAGCTCGAAGCATCGCGTCTGTACCAATGTTCTGTCGCTGCATAAGCACCATACACGCCGTCGCCCATTTCAATGCTATTCAAATAGACTTCCATGATTCGTTCTTTGCCCCAAATAACTTCAATTAAAATGGTAAAATAAGCTTCAAGACCTTTACGCAAATAACTTTTTCCCTGCCATAAAAAGACATTTTTGGCTGTTTGTTGCGAAATCGTACTTCCACCACGAATTCGGCGACCGCGCTCGTTGCTTTTATATGCTTTTTGAAGCGCTTTAAAATCGAAACCGTTATGCGTTAAAAAAGTTCCGTCCTCACTAGCGATTACGGCTTTTTGAAGATTCATCGAAATTTTATCAATTGGCTCCCAGTCATGATCAAAATAAACTTCTTTTCCTGCCATTTTGTTTTCAATGGCGCGAATCAGCATCAATGGCGTAAATGGTACCGGAACGTATTTAAAAAAGATAACTGACCCGATTGACAACCCAAAAAACCACAACATTGCTTTTATAAAAAACCATTTGACTTTTTCGCCAAAGGTTCTGTTCGTTTTCTTTTTTGTTGCCGGCTTAGCTTTGCCTGCAGCTGGTTTTTTTGGTGCTGGTTTTTTGGTTACTGCCATTATATTAAATCTGCTAATTCTGTTCCTATTAAACTTCCTATTGCCACTCCCATTCCGCCTAAACGTACACCACAGCACACATTTTCAGAAAGTTGCGTCACAACAGGATTCTTGCTATTACCAACTCCCATGATGCCACTCCAACGATGTGCAATCTGGAAATCCTGATTTGGTAAAATTACATTTTTCAGCAAATCTTCCAATTTATTTTGGATAATTTTCGTCTGGCCAAATTCGGTTGTCGTTTCTCCTTCAAAATCAAGATTTCGGCCTCCGCCAAGTAAAATTCGGTCACCAATATTTCTGAAATAATAATACCCTTTGTCTAAATGAAACGTTCCTTTTATATCTAAATTGTGAATGGGTTCGGTAATCAAAACCTGTGCTCTCGCTGGTTTAACTGCGCCATTTGTCAGTGATCCGGCAAAACCGTTTGTCGCAAAAAGCAGTTTTTTGGTTTTGAAACTAAAATCGTTTAAAACAACTTCAACAGCATTTCCTGAATCTTGATAAGAAGTTACTGTTTGCTGGTTTAAAATTAAAATATCTGCCGAAATTGCTTGCTTCAACAATTCCTGCATCATATTTCCGGTATCGATCTGTGCTTCAAACGGATTAAAAATCAAATATTCTTGAATGTTTTCGAAACCAAAACGATCTACTTCTTTCGAAAAAACATCGGCTTTAAAAAGTGGTTTTAAAACTTCATTTATAAACGGAATTTTAGAAATACATTCGCTAAATCCGAGTTCATCTTCTTTCAAAAATAATTCATAGCCGCCGTGAGGTCTAAAATCAATTGCCGAATCTCCTAACCTTTTTCGGAGCAATTGCAAACCTTTCCAGCGTTTTTCAATAAGCGCCACAACATCGTCTTCTGAATGGGTTTTCAAATCGTCCATAATTTCAGAGAGACTTCCAAAACAAGCAAAACCTGCATTTTTTGTACTTGCGCCTTGTGGTAACATACCTCGTTCCAAAACCAGAATTTTAGCTTCAGGAAATCTTTCTCGCAAGCGCAACGCTGTATGAAGACCAACTATACCGCTTCCAACAATGGTGTAATCTACATTTGTAAACCAGTTTTTTATTTCCCAATAACTTAATTCCATCGATCAAATTTTTATAAAAATAATGATTTTTTTGAACCATATAAGTAATATAAGTTCATTTAAACATTATAAATATTTTATTCTATTTATCATTAAAAACTTAAATTTAAATGAACTTATATTGCTTATATGGTTTAACCTTTTTTAACATTTTGTTGCAAAATTATATTCGTATTTTTAGCGCACAAAAAAATAGAATTTTTATTATGAAAAAAGTAGTAGTAACAACCTTAATAATGATGAGTTTAAACGCTATCGGACAGAATGTGATGTCACCGGAATTGTTATGGAAATTAGGAAGAGTAACACCACTCGGACTTTCGAAAGATGAAAAAAATGTTGTTTTCAAGGTTTCAACGCCTTCTGTTGAGGAAAACAAATCGAGTTCTAAAATTTACACCATTCCTGTAAATGGCGGAACGGCAACTGAAATCAAAGACACAAAAGAAATTTTAAAAGACAAAAATGTTTCGCCAGACGGAAAATTTTTAGTTTATAATGAAGAAGTAAAACTTGACAAGGTTTTAGGAAAAGATTATTATCCAAATCTTACTAAATCTGATGCTCAAATTTATAACGGTTTAGATTACCGTCATTGGGACACTTGGAACGAGGGAAAATTCAACCACGTTTTTTATAAAGAAAACAAAAACGGCGCTAAAGGAATTGACATTTTAAAAGGTGAAACTTTTGATTCTCCGCAAAAACCTTTTGGAGGCGACGAAGATTACATTTGGTCTCCTGACGGAAAAAGCATTTTGTACGTATGCAAGAAAAAAGCAGGAACTGACTATGCAATTTCTACCAACACAAATATTTATGAGTACAATTTAGAGACTCAAAAAACAACAAACAGAACTGAAGATAATTTAGGTTACGATACTGCTCCACAATTTTCTCCAACAGGAAATTTAACTTGGTTGCAAATGAAACGCGATGGTTATGAAGCTGATAAAAATGACATTATTGTTGAATTTAAAGGAATCAAAACTAATTTAACAGCAAACTGGGACGGAACTGTAGATCATTTTATCTGGAGTAAGGATGGCAGAAATGTATTTTTTGTTGCTCCAGTTGACGGAACAAAACAACTTTTTACAGTTAATTTTCCTGGCTTGACTAAAATGGCAATCAACGTTCGCCAGATTACAAATGGTGATTTTGATGTAGCTGATTTAGTTGGTTTTGCAGGTGATGATATTATTGTTACAAGAACTGACATGAATCATGCGGCTGAAATTTTTTCTTATAATTTGAAGAAAAACACTTGGAAACAAATTTCGAATGTAAATACAGATACATACAAAACATTAACATTAAGCAAAACGGAGAAACGTTACGTTACTACAACCGACGGTAAAAAAATGTTAGTTTGGGTAATTTTACCTCCAAATTTTGATGCTTCAAAAAAATATCCAACTTTATTATTCTGCCAAGGCGGACCACAATCTGCATTGACACAATCATACTCTTTCCGTTGGAATTTCTCTTTAATGGCTGCTAAAGGTTATGTGGTAGTAGCTCCAAACCGTCGCGGAATGCCAGGTCATGGTGTTCAATGGAATGAGCAAATCAGTAAAGATTGGGGCGGGCAAGTTATGGACGATTATCTTTCGGCAATTGATGATGTTGCAAAAGAAAGTTATGTTGACAAAAGCCGTTTAGGTTGTGTAGGCGCGAGCTACGGAGGATATTCAGTGTTTTATTTAGCTGGAATTCACAACAATCGTTTCAAAACTTTTATTGCTCACGATGGTGTTTTCAATACCGTTAGTATGCTAGGAACAACTGAAGAAGTTTTCTTTAATAACTGGGATTTTGGCGGTGCATATTGGGAAAAAGATAACGCTGTTGCTCAAAAATCATATACTACTTTTAATCCTGCAACTTTGGTGCAAAACTGGAATCGTCCAATTTTGATTTTCCAAGGAGGAAAAGATTTCCGTGTGCCAATTGGACAAGGACAAGAAGCTTTTCAAGCAGCGCAATTAAGAGGATTAAAAAGCCGATTTGTTTATTTCCCAGATGAAAATCATTGGGTATTGCATCCTCAAAATGCACAAGTTTGGCAAGGTGAATTTTTTAAATGGCTGAACGAAACATTATAAAATAAGTTTTTAATACATTTAATAGCCACAGATTTTTATATAATCTGTGGCTATTTTATTTTCCAAACCTTTGAATTATATAACACTTTAGGCTTAATTTCTCTTTTTAAAACAGATTTTTTTAGATAAATTGCAGTGAAATCGAATTTAAAAACTGCCCAAACTCAATCTATGGAGAGCAAAAAAAGTTATACCGCCATTAAAGTGCTCTTCAGCTACGTTGCATTATTGGCGCTAGTGGTTACTGTGGGATGGTTTTTATATTCTGAAAATGTGGTATACAATAAATTAGAGGATAAAATTGCACTCGAGAAAAACAAGATTTTAAGAGTTAGCAAATTATTCTCAAATGTTTATAAAACAGAAAGTTTAGCCCGAAAAACAATCCAAACCAACTCCGATAAAGATTTTAAAAGCTACGTAATTGAGAGTGATTCCTTGCGCGCAAGAATTGATACTTTAAAACAAATTGTAACGACAGAGTATCAAAAAGTGCTCTTAGATAGTGTTACGTATTTACTTGCCGAAAAAACCAAAAACATTCAGCAGTTAAAAACCATAAAAAACAAAGCCGATGACGAAGTTTCGGTAAATTCGGCTATTGATGAAATTACCAAAATGGAGTTCAAACTCCGCAAACTAGAACTTCAGGATTTTACTAAAAACCCAAATCAGCTTGGGGCTTATCAAAAAAATGTATTGCAGCAATATGTTGATTATCTCAATCAGAATATTCCGGATGACAGCACAAATACGCTGAGCAAAAAAGCTTCAGATTCAATTTTAGCCAATTCGAAAAAACTTTTAAGTTCCGTCAAATTAAGAGCCGAAAAGAAAAAAGAATCGCTGAATTTTGAAGAAAACAAATTGCTCAAAAATGAAATTGCAATTTCTGATCAACTCCGAAAAGTACTTCGAATTATCGAGCGCGAGATTATCATCAATTCCATAAAAAACAATTCGCTAAAAGAAAAATCCCTTAAAAAAGTCAACGAAATTGTTACCGCCTCAGCAATTGCCGGATTAATTCTGACCCTCTTTTTCTCTGTTTTAATCGTCAGCGATTATTCGAAATCGCAGTTGTATAAAAAACAGCTTGAAATCGCGAATTTCAAAACAAAAAATCTGCTCAAAAGCCGTGAACAATTAATTTCGACGGTTAGTCATGATTTAAAAACGCCTTTAAGCACGATTGTAGGCTATTCTGAACTTTTAGGAAATTCAGATGTCAATACAAAACAGTCTTATTTCATCAATAATATTAAAAATTCATCTGAATATATCACACAGTTAGTTCAGGATTTGCTTGATTTTTCGCAAATAGAAGCAGGAAAAATTACGATTGAAAAAGTGCCGTTTTCACTGCCTCAAATTATTGATGAAGTTGCCAAAAGTATTCAGACTGTCTATAAACAAAAGAATATTGATTTAATCATTACTATTGATGAAAAACTAAATTCGAAAATTGTTGGAGATCCTTTCCGATTGAAACAGATTTTGAGCAATATTATTGGAAATGCTTATAAGTTCACGGAAGAAGGTTACATAAAAATCAGCGCTTATCTGGCAGAAAACAATGATTTTTTTGTCATAACAATCGAAGACACCGGAATTGGAATTGAAAAAGGAAATCAGAAATTTGTTTTTGAAGAATTCGCGCAGGCAAATGAAGGCATCGAAAAAAAATATGGAGGAACAGGTTTAGGCTTATCGATCTGCCAAAAAATAATCTCAATTTTAGGTGGGACATTGCAACTTGAGAGCGTTTTTGGACAAGGAAGCACTTTTGAAATTCAGCTTCCTTTGTTGTTTGATACTAGTTCCAACCAATCAGATGAAATTAAAAAAGCAGTTTCAAAGCAAACTACATCACAAACTTTTATTGTTATTGATGATGACATTAATCTTCTGAATTTAACTAGCGGTGTTTTAAGACAGGAAAAACACCAGGTTTTATCTTTTAACAGTGCAGTCAAAGCGTTGGAAGCCATTCAGAAAACCAATTTTGATTTTGTTATTACCGACATTCAAATGCCAGAAATGGACGGGTTCTCGTTTTTGCAAAAACTTAAAACTATGTCAATTTACAACAACCAACCAGTCATTGCCTTGACGGGAAGAACAGATCTTGATGCTTCTGTATATGCTGATGCTGGATTTACAACTGTTGTAAAAAAACCTTATTCTCCGAGAATACTTTTAGATACAATCAGAATTATTTTAGAAGATGACCTTTTGCCGAAAGTTGACACAACAGAAAAAGGAGAAAAAACATCTACAAAATTGTACTCCCTAGTAACTTTAAGAGAGTTTTTGGCCCATGACAAAAATGCTTTAAACGAAGTTTTAAAATCATTTATCGAAAGCACAAATGAAAATCTAACTTTGCTTGAAAATGCCATTTCACTAGAAAATACAGCCGAAATAAATGCAATAGCGCATCGCATCGCTCCAATGTTCAAACAAATCGAAGCTAACGAAATTGCCAAAATACTTGTTGTTTTAGAAAAAAATGAATTTGAAATTACTGATGCAAAAGACATTTACAAAGATCTAAAAGTCAAAATCGTTTCGCTTTTTTCCATCTTAAACAAAGAAATCGTTTAATCGATGTTGTATTGCTTCAATTTATTATAAAGCGTCTTTCTGGTAATTTTAAGCAGTTTTGCAGCTTCAGATTTATTATTCTGCGTTTTAGATAATGCATGAATAATGGTTTCTTTTTCATTTTCAGATAAAGAAAATGTAACCGAATTATCAGAAGAATTTTGTTTTTGTATTTGAAAAAATTCAGCTGGCAATACTTCGCTTTCAATAAAATCGCCGCGCGTTAAAAGTGTCGCACGCTTTACACAATTTTGAAGTTCGCGTAAATTACCAGGCCAGTTGTATTTCTGAAAAATTGCAACCACTTCTGGAGAAAATCCAATAATATCTTTATTTAATTGCTGATTGGCTTTTTCTAGGAAATAATCGGCAAAAACCATTAAATCTTCTTCACGATCTTTTAATGAAGGCGACAGAATAGAGAATTCATTGATTCTATGGTATAAATCTTCTCTAAAATCGCCGTTTTTTACTGCTTCGCGCAAATCTTCATTTGTAGCAGTTATGATTCGGATATCGACGTTTATTTCTTTATTGCTTCCAACAGGTTTTATTTTTCGTTCTTGAAGTGCTCTTAATAACTGAATTTGGTTTTCATAAGAAAGATTTCCAATTTCATCTAGAAAAAGCGTTCCGCCATTTGCAGCTTCAAAATAACCCATTTTGTCGCTGATTGCACCCGTAAAAGAACCTTTTAAATGCCCGAAAAATTCACTTGCCGCAAGTTCTTTCGGAATTGCTCCACAATCAACCGCTATAAAATTATTGTTTTTTCGAGTACTTTGCTGGTGAATGCTTTTTGCGATAATTTCTTTACCAGTTCCGCTTTCGCCGATAATCAAAACAGACATATCTGTTGGACTTACCAATTGAATATGATCCAATAATTTTCTTGAAGCAACAGAAATTCCCTTTACAAATTCGTTTTCTGATGTAGGTTGTTTTTTTGCCGCTTTCTTTTCTTTTGGTGAAATTTCTTCGGCTTCATTATTTTGTAGCGCATTTGTAATTACCAATAAAACCTCATCTGGATTAAACGGTTTCGAAATATAATCAGCAGCACCATTTTTGATAGCTTTTACAGCCGTATTTACATCAGAGTAACCAGTCATCATAATAACAGGAATGTGTGGATGCGAATTTTTAAATTCAGTCATTAATCCGATGCCATCAGAATCTGGCAAACGAAGATCAGTCAAAATCAAATCAAACGATTCGCTTTTAATTGCTGTTCTTGCTTCTGCTGCCGAGAAAGCTATTGTTACATCGTATGCTTTTTTTATTAGAAACTTTTCTAATAATTTGCAAAACGAAATATCATCTTCTATCAATAATATCTTTGACATCTGTTTTTAAGGACTTTTTTGCTAAAATAATACTATTAAAGTTGTATTCTCACAAAATTATGCAAAAAAAAAGAGACTGCTATAAGCAATCTCTTTTTCACCAAAAACATAAATCTAATTCACCTAATTATATTTATAATATATTTATTATATTTTCAGCCAATTGCCATTGACATCTGAGTAAACAGTAGCCTTTTGGTCCTTAACTGATATTTCTAATTTGTATTCTTTTTTCTCGTTTACATATGCTTTTTCCAATTTTGCATTTGGATAAGCAGTCTGCAGAGCAGTTTTTACAGCCGCCGGAACAGCATCTGCGGTAACTTCTGTATATTCTGTTTGAACAAAAACGGACGTATTTATTTTACTTTTAATCGTCTTCGCATTTGTTGGAATAGACAAACTTGCCAGAATAACGGCCCCTGTGATGGCTAACTTTTTCATATTGCTCTTTTTAAAGAATTATTTTTTAATAATATTTCCAGAAGCATCTGTAAAAAAAGTATATTTCTTCTCTCCGCTCGCTATGACAAGTTTATATTCGTTCTTCGCATTTTTGTACGCTTTTTCAAGTTTTGTACCCGCAAAAGATTTTTCAATAGTCGATTTTACAGCTGCTGGAACAGCATCTATAGCAACCTCAGTATATTCATCTTGAATACTTACTGATTGAACCATTTCGGTTTTTGCAACAAGAGTTGCAGCATTGATTGACAAACTTCCAAAAACGACAGCTGCCGATAAGATTAACTTTTTCATAGTGGGGATAGTTTATAGTTACTTTTTAAGAATGTTTCCTTTTGCGTCTGTGTAAACAGTTGATTTTACATCTCGAACAATAATATCGATTTTGTATTCTTTTTTATCGTTTACATAGGCTTTTTCAAGTTTTACACCAGGATAAGCAGCATCTAAAGCTGTTTTGATAGCTGCCGGAACAGCATCAACTTCTTTATACTCATCTTGAAACTTTACTGACTCTGTTGCTGGATTAACAGCAATTGGTGTGGCTTGTACTGACAGTCCTCCTAAAAGAATAGCTGCCGATAATAATATCTTTTTCATAATGATAGTTTTTTAGTTAGCGAATTATTTTTTCACCCAAGATCCATCGGCGTTTGCATATAGAGAACCAACTTTATCACCTACAGTAACTTCTAATTTATATTGAGAAGTTGCATTTTTGTAAGCTTTAGAAAGTACTGCGTCTGGATATGCTTTTTTAAGCGCGTTAGTAACTGCAGAAGGAACTTCTTCTACTTTGATCTCAGTATATTCGTCTTGAATTGAAATTGTTTTTACGATTGTGTTTTTAATTGGAGAAGTTGAAGCAAATGATGTTAAACTTCCCAAAACGATTGCGGCTGATAAAAATAAATTTTTCATAATGTGTGTATATTTAATAGAGTTAATTAATTTGATTGGAACAAAAAGGGCTTATTTTTTTACCCAAGTCCCGTCTGCGTTAGCATAAACAGAACCAACTTTGTCACCTACAGTAACATCAAGTTTATATTGTGATGCTGCATTTTTGTATGCTTTTGAAAGTACTGCATCTGGATACGCTTTTTTAAGTGCGTCTGTAACTGCAGATGGAACTTCTTCTAATTTAATTTCAGTGTACTCGTCTTGAATTGAAATTGTTTTTACGATTGAATTTGATATTGGAGAAGTCGAAGTCGAAGCAAATGATGTTAAACCTCCCAAAACGATTGTGGCTGATAGAAATAATTTTTTCATGATAATAGTATTTTAAGATAGTTAATTTAATTTTAGTATTTTTTATTTGAAAATACACGGGACACGCTTTTTAGATTATTTTTGAATCCAAGTTCCGTCGGCATTAGCAAAAAGATTTCCTTCTTTGCCTCCAACTGTTACGTCCAATTTATATTGTGCTTTTTCATTTTTATATGCTTTAGAAACTACTGCATTTGGAAATGATTTTTTCAAAGCGTCAGTCACTGCAGTTGGCAATTCCTCTAATTTGATTTCAGTATATTCCTCCTGAATTGAAACTGTTTTTATAATAGAATCTTCAACTGAAGAATTTGCTGCGAATGAAGTTAAACTTCCCAAAACAATAGCGGCTGATAAGAGTATCTTTTTCATAATGTAAATTTTAGTTTTGTTTGTAGTTGTTTACGCTTTAGATAATGAAATTATTATGCCGTAATGCAAAAACACACCTTCATCACACCTAAACCCTTGTTTTTAAAGGAATTCTTAGCTTTGTGCCAAAATTTTACCATTACAAAAAGTGTGTAATTCTCCAACCGACTGTATAAAAATTACACAGTTTGACTGTTTCCTTACCTATAAAAACAACAAAACCCGATGAGTAAAAAACGCATCGGGTTTGTATAAGAAATAAAAAAGGCTGTCGAAATCGACAGCCTTAAAATTATTCTGGACTATTCATTTTGAAAGTATCCATAAATGCAGTTGTATAATCTCCTGCAATATATTTTGGATCATCCATTAATTGTCTATGGAAAGGTATTGTAGTTTTCACACCTTCAATTACGAATTCATCCAAAGCTCTTCGCATTTTGCTGATAGCTTCTTCACGAGACTGTGCCGTTGTAATTAACTTGGCAATCATTGAATCGTAGTTTGGCGGAATACTATAACCAGAGTAAACGTGAGTATCTAAACGAACTCCGTGTCCTCCTGGCATATGAAGTGTAGTAATTTTTCCTGGTGAAGGACGAAAATCGTTATAAGGATCTTCAGCATTAATACGAACTTCAATAGCATGTAATTGTGGAAGGTAATTTTTACCAGAAATTGGAATTCCAGCAGCAACCATAATTTGCTCACGAATCAAATCGTAATCAATTACTTGTTCTGTAATAGGATGCTCCACCTGAATACGAGTATTCATTTCCATGAAATAGAAATTTCTGTGTTTGTCTACAAGAAATTCTACAGTTCCAGCTCCTTCGTATTTAATGAATTCTGCCGCTTTTACTGCCGCTTCTCCCATTCTTGCACGAAGATCGTCTGTCATGAAAGGCGAAGGTGTTTCTTCAGTCAATTTTTGGTGACGACGTTGTACAGAGCAATCTCTTTCAGAAAGGTGACATGCTTTTCCGTAAGAATCTCCAACAACTTGAATTTCGATATGACGTGGCTCTTCAATAAGTTTTTCCATGTACATTCCGTCATTTCCAAATGCTGCAGCAGCTTCTTGACGTGCACTTTCCCAAGCTTTTAAAAGCTCTTCTTCTTTCCAGATCGCGCGCATTCCTTTTCCACCACCACCAGCAGTAGCTTTCATCATAACTGGGTAACCAATTTCTTTAGCCACTTTTTGTGCATGTTCATAAGATTCTAACAATCCATCTGAACCTGGCACACAAGGTACTCCTGCTGCTTTCATTGTAGCTTTTGCAGAAGCTTTATCTCCCATTCTGTCGATCATTTCTGGAGCAGCACCAATAAATTTGATTCCGTGCTCTTGACAAATTTTTGAGAATTTAGCATTTTCAGAAAGGAAACCGTATCCTGGGTGTATTGCATCTGCATTTGTAATTTCTGCAGCGGCAATAATATTTGACATTTTTAAGTACGATAAGTTACTTGGAGGGGGACCAATACAAACCGCTTCATCAGCAAACTTAACATGTAAGCTTTCTGCATCGGCTGTAGAATAAACTGCAACAGTTTTAATTCCCATTTCCTTACATGTACGAATTACACGAAGTGCAATTTCTCCTCTATTCGCAATTAATATTTTTTTAAACATCTTATTTTAATTAGATAATTAGACAATTTGATAATTAGATAATTTTAGATGATTTAAAAAAATTTGAACCATTCTAAAATCTAAAATCTAAAATCTAAATTTATTTATGATGGATCTACTAAGAATAAAGGTTGATCAAATTCAACTGGAGACATATCGTCAACAAGAATTTTTACAATTTTACCTGAAACTTCTGATTCGATTTCGTTGAACAATTTCATTGCTTCAATTACACAAAGAACATCTCCTTTTGCGATAGTGCTTCCTACTTCAGTGAAAACTGGTTTGTCTGGAGATGGTTTTCTATAGAATGTTCCAATGATTGGAGATTTTATAGTAATGAATTTAGAATTTTCAGCTGGAGCAGCTGCTTCACTATTTACATTTACAACAACTGGCGCAGCTACTTGAGGAACAGCAGCCTGTGGCAATGCAGCCTGAGCTGGTAATTGCTGTACATAAGTAGCCTCAGTTACATTTGTTTCCAAAGTTGTTCTGATAGTGATTTTTACATCGTCCATCTCTAACTTTACTTCAGCAACTCCCGAATTTGCTACAAATTTGATTAGGTTTTGAATTTCTTTTAAATCCATAATGATTCGTTTTTAGTTTTGATTTATTTTGTATCGTACGCCCATTTTAGGTAAATAGATCCCCAAGTGAATCCACCACCAAAAGCGGCTAAAATAATATTATCTCCTTTTTTGAATTGGTGCTCAAAATCACTTAATACTAATGGTAATGTTGCCGAAGTTGTATTGCCATATTTTTCAATATTCATCAATACTTTTGAATCTTCAAGGTTCATTCTGCTTGCAGTAGCATCAATAATACGTTTGTTTGCTTGATGTGGCACTAACCAATCTACATCTTCGTTAGTCAAATTGTTTCTTTTAACAATCAATTCACTAGCGTCTGCCATATTAGTAACTGCATATTTAAATACAGTTTTTCCGTCTTGAATAATATTGTGTTGTCTGTTTTTAACGGTTTCTTCTGTAGTTGGGATTAAAGAACCTCCAGCAGAAATTTTAAGAAAATCGCGTCCTACACCATCACTTCTTAAGTATTCATCTTGCAAGCCTAAGCCTTCATAATTTGGTTCGAATAAAACAGCACCTGCTCCATCTCCAAAAATAATACAAGTAGATCTGTCTGTGTAATCTACAATTGAAGACATTTTATCAGCTCCAATTAACAAAACTTTTTTGTAACGCCCTGACTGAACATAAGCTGCAGCTGTTGACATTCCGTATAAGAAACTTGAACATGCTGCTTGCAAATCGTATGCAAATGCATTTGTAGCTCCAATTTCTGTTGCAACATAAACTCCTGTAGAGGCTACTGGCATATCTGCCGTAGCTGTTGCCATTATAACCATATCAATCTCTAAAGGATCGATATTTGCTTTTGCTATTAAATCCTGTGCTGCCTTGATAGCAAGAAACGATGTTCCTTTATCAGCATCTTTAAGAATTCTTCTTTCTTTAATTCCGGTACGAGTGGTAATCCATTCGTCATTGGTATCTACCATAGTTTCCAGTACTTTGTTCGAAAGAACAAAATCTGGAACGTAAGCTCCAACAGCGGTAATTGCGGCTGTGATTGTACTCATTATATTCTATTATTTCCTTTCAAATACAGTGTATTTGAAAAATTTTTAAAAGACTTGAAAATTACAAAAAAAAACGAAATTATTTTGTATATAATTTCCTAAAAAAAGAAAATTATAACCAACAAAAAAAACTCTCACTATGTGAGAGTTCTAGTATTTTTTACAAAAACGTATTAAGCAACCGCTTCAGATTTATCGATAACAACTTGTCCTCTGTAATACATTTTACCTTCATGCCAGTAAGCTCTGTGGTATAAATGCGCTTCACCTGTAATAGGACATGTAGCGATTTGAGCTACAGTAGCTTTATAATGTGTTCTTCTCTTATCTCTTCTTGTTTTCGAGGTTTTTCTCTTAGGATGTGCCATTTTACTATATTATTTATCCGTTAATAGTTTCTTTAATTTTTCCCAACGCGGGTCAATATCTTCTTCTTGTTTACTCTCTTCTTTTTTGTCTTTGACTGTTTTTACTTTCAGTTCATTTAGTTTTTTTAACGCTTCGCTTTCTAAGCTACCATCTTTTACTCCTGGATGAACTCGTTTTAGAGGCACTGAAAGAGCAATCATTTCATAAATATATTGTGCGACATTTATTTCAAACTCTCCGTGCGGTAAAATAAGCAACTCTTCATTCTCGTCATTAAACTCCTCTCCAAAACGAACAATTAATTTCATTTTCCCTTTTATAGGAAGATCAAATTCTTCGCCTGTCAAGTCACAAGGCACGTTTACAGTCCCTTTGTGTTTAAAATCCAACTCAAGCATGGTGCTTTTTTTATCTAAAACCAAACTGACTTTGATATCCGAACTTTGAAATTCGTTATACTCAAAGTCCTCAAAGAACTTATTATTTACCTGATACTCAAAATGGTGTTTTCCTAGTTTTAATCCTACGAAAGGAATTAAAAATTCTTTTGTTTTGCTCATTTCAACATCAATTTGAACAATTCGCATCTGTAAACAGATATCTGAATTGGGGTGCAAAGATATAAAATTATTACAAATCTAATAATCTTATTCACCTTTTTTTGTTTATAACTGTTTTTCTTTTATTTTTAGAGGTTTTTGGCTAATCTCCTCATACTGATTACGCGAGCGAAAAATATCGATTGCAAGATAAACTGCTTCTTTAAACGAATTGAAATCTGCCATATCTTTTCCTGCAATGTCATATGCAGTGCCGTGATCCGGCGAAGTCCTAACCCTATTTAAACCCGCAGTATAATTTACACCCTTGCCAAAAGATAATGTTTTGAAAGGAATCAATCCCTGATCGTGATACGTTGCAACAATGGCATCATATTTCTCATATTGACCGCTTCCAAAAAAACCATCCGCAGGAAATGGCCCAAAAACCATAGTGCCTGCGTCAAAAATCTTCTTTAAAACCGGTTTCAAAACTAAATCATCCTCTTTTCCAATAACACCACCATCCCCTGCATGCGGATTCAATCCTAATACAGCAATTTTCGGCTTTACAATACTAAAATCCTGAATCAGTGATTTTCTTATTGTTTCTATTTTTCTTGTAATTAATTCTTCGGTTAAATGCGAAGAAACTTCATTTATAGGCACATGATCTGTCAACAAGCCAACCCTTAAGCTATCCTGCACCATCATCATCAATGCATCGCCCTCTAATTCTTTATCTAAATAATCAGTATGCCCTGGAAATTTAAAATCCTCTGACTGAATATTATATTTATTAATTGGAGCCGTAACCAAAACATCAATCAAACCTTCTTTCAAAGCTTTAGTTGCCGCTACAAAAGATTTAATAGCATATTCTCCAATTTTCTCATCATTTTTACCCAAATTAATATCAACCCCTTCTTTCCAAAGATTGAAAACATTAACTTTTCCTGGTAAAATCTGCTCTAATTTGTCTACACCATGAAACTGAACTGAGGATGTAAAACTCTTTTTAACAAAAGACAGTATTTTAGCATTTGCAAAAATAACAGGCGTACACATCTCCAGCATACGAGAATCCTCGAATGTCTTTAATATAACTTCGCTTCCAATACCGTTTAAATCTCCTACTGAAATTCCAACAATTATATTTTCTGCTTTTTTATTCATGAGCTCAGCTTATTTATTACTAATTTTGATGTGCAAATTTAGTAAAATAAAACAACAATGTTCACAGGAATTATAGAAACCCTAGGAAGGGTTCATAAAATAGAGAAAGACCAAAACAACCTTCACATCACGATTGATTCATCGATCACGAACGAATTAAAAATTGACCAGAGTGTTTCTCATAACGGAATCTGCCTGACTGTTGTCGCTATTCAAGATTCTTTTTATACCGTAACAGCAATTGATGAAACGATCTTAAAAACAAATATTGGCGAGTGGCAAGAAGGCGATATTGTAAATTTAGAACGAGGAATGAAACTTGGCGACCGTCTTGACGGGCATATCGTGCAAGGACACGTAGACCAAACTGGGACTTGCATCAAAATTGAAGAAGCCAACGGAAGCTGGAATTACACTTTTGAATACAACAAAAACCTTAGCAACATCACAATAGAAAAAGGATCTATAACTGTAAACGGAGTAAGTCTAACTGTTGTAAATTCAAAAACAAACGAATTTAGCGTTTCGATAATACCTTATACTTTTGAACACACCAATTTTAAAAATTTTAAAGTGGGGACAAGAATCAATCTTGAATTTGATGTTGTTGGCAAATATATCTCACGATTGTACGCCATCAACAAATAGATAAAAACATATTTAAAACAAAAAAAGATTCAATTTAATTGAATCTTTTTTTATAAAATCATATCTGCGAATTGCGTATACGCCAAATAATACTGCACATCCAGCCAAAATAAATAAATTTTGATCGATTGGTGATCCAGGAGGCTTATCTGGTTTCGTTGGCGGATCTGGAGCCGTAGTCTGAAATGCTAAAATACTTGACACAGACATTAGCGCAACACAAAATGTCAAAAAAATAGTTTTTTTAATCTTCATAAGTTTAAACTTGTCAAAGACAAGCGGTATTAAATTAGACTTGGGGTCTTTTATGAAATTTCGCACAAACCCTTGTGGTTAAAGAGTTTCACCGGACAAATGTAGAAGATTTTTACAGAAAAACAAGTCTAAAACAAAAAAAAGCTTCATAAAAATTTATGAAGCTTTTATATTTTGTGGTCCCACCTGTATCTCAATTATAGAACTAATAAAGAGTCATATATGGTTTTATAGAGCTTTTCATTATACAAGAATTCAAAAATACATTACTGCAGACTCCTATCAATGTATGTGGGATTGAGCATCACTTAAAAAGAGACCATTGAAATCTATTTAGATGATACCCAAAATTATTTGATTTATTAAATCCAACAAATGAATAGCAGATTGTTTATTTAATTCATCTCTATCAAATGGAGGATCATCTCCTCTATAATTTGTAACTTTCAACAATCTATAACCATGAGTGTTAGCTAAATGCTCAATATGAGCCGAAACATCATTATAGACTCTACTAGCACAAATTATGATATCGCAATTGTGGGCGAAAACATAATCATTCAATCTATCATGTAAATTAAAACGCCAAAGATAATCCCCCATACTCTCAATACCAATTTTATAACCACCACATGTAAGGACGTCCGAAATTTCACCTAAAGGCAAAGGAATTATGTATGAATGCAAAGGATTAATATAACGAACTATTAATTCTTCTCTTAAAATCTTTATTGTTCCTGTTTTGCCACAACCATGTTTACCCCATAATTGGATAATAGTTTTTTGTTTCATTTAATTATATTTTAAATTGACTAAATTCTCTTGAATTGTCTGTACTTAATTCATAATTTATAAAGTCAATCATCCAACTATATTTATCTTTTACTTTGTCACTGATACCAGTACTCATTTCTTTTTGACAAATTGCTAAAACCTCCTGTAAAATTATATTTTTATCCTTTAAATCTTCTGCCTGAAATGAATTACTAAAAACCCCCTCTATACCTCCTTTTGACATCATTTCGTGCAAAATTTGATCTGCTAATTGGGAAGTAGATATTCTGTAATTAAAAGGATTTATATAAACTTCATTTGTATTATCAATATTTAAGATTTGACTGTAATTCCAATTATTATGTAATTCAGAGCTTTTAAAAACATCTAAAAGTTTTTTGCTTATTATTACCCTTGGATAATTTGCCACTTTTGACTCCAAATTATATGCTTCAACAAGTCCGCCAGAAAAAATTATATTTTCATCTGAATAATATGATCCTATTGTTATTGCTCCACGAGTAAAAATACCCTTTTGCAAAAGCAATATTTGATAACCACTCAAATATTGATAAAAGAACCAAAACTGATCATAAATATTGTAAGTATTACGCTCATTACCATATTCTAATGGCACAGATACGCATAAACAATCAGAAAACAATTTGGCTTCTATACATTCTCTAAAATCGAATAGAAATCCATTGTTCTCTTTTGGCAGAGCTTTAATAAAGCCCCCTGCATTATTCATTGCATGAATTAAGCTTTCTAATATCTGATCATTACCATTATCATAATCTTCAATCATTTTAGAGAAACCAAGTATATCTACAAATGAAATTATTTTAGTTGTTGTCATTTTAATTTGCTTTTGATAAACTTTTAACAACCTCTCTAAAACTATTTAATGCACTTTCTAAGCTATCAATGATTTCTTGAGCTATCACTTCTGGCTCAGGTAAACTTTCTAAGTCAATATAACTATCGTCTTTTAACCAAGTTATATCAAAATTAACTTTATCTCTAGCAATCAATTCATCGTAAGTATACTTTTTAAATCTTCCCGTTAAGTTTTTTAAACTCCATGTATCATTCGAGCTATTTCTGTCTTTAGCTTTGTAACAACCTATAAATGAACTCAAATGCTCAAATTGTAGTGGATGTTTTTTTAATGTATGGTGAACATTTGTCCGATAATCATAAAACCAAACCTCTTTGGTAGAGGGCATAGAAGTTATTTTCTTCTTTTCTAAAAAAAGAACATTTACCTTTACGCCATTCGCGTAAAATATCCCAGTTGGCAGCCTTAAAATAGTATGTAGATTAGTTTCTTCTAATATTTTTTTTCTTATAATTTCACCCGCACCTCCTTCAAACAACACATTATCTGGCAATACAATTGCAGCACGACCATCAACATCTAGCATACTAATTATATGTTGAACAAAACAAAGCTGTTTATTACTTGTTGTAGCCCAAAAGTCACTCCTTAATATGAATGCTTCTTGTTTGGCTAACTTTTCATCATTTGTAATAGTATAAGTACTGCTTTTCCCAAAAGGAGGATTTGCAAGAACGATTTTCACTTTTTGCTTTGGATATTCCAACAAGCTATCAACTACCTCTATTTCAGGAGTTTCTTTTAAATCTCCTATACCATGTAAAAATAAATTCATCAAGCATAATCTTGCCGTTGAAGGAACAATGTCCCAACCATTAAAAGTTTTAAATTGCAAAAACTCTTTTTTATTTTTTAGCAATAATTCCTTTTGGAAGTTCGTATTTAAATATTCAATTGCCCCAAGGAAAAATCCACCAGTACCACATGTTGGATCGGAAATTGTTTCCAAAGGCTTAGGCTCAACACATTCCACGATCGCTTTAATAATAGAGCGAGGCGTGAAATATTGGCCTGCACCACTGCTTTCAGCACTCTTTTGAAGTAAATTTTCATAGATATCTCCTTTTATATCTACCGATTCAGATACCCAATTATCTTCATTTAACAGCTCGATTAATTTTTTTAGCTTATACGGGTCATGAATTTTATTTTGAGCTCCATTAAAAATTTTACTTAACATCCTACCAGAAGTAGACAGGCTGTTTAATGCATTTATATAATCTAGAGTCAAGCCCTCTAAAGAATGATTCAAAAAGAAACTCCAATCACAATTTTTAGGTATATTGAAATTCCTATTATAAGGTGGTTTGGAATATTCATCAGCCATTTTAAGAAATAATAAATATGTTATTTGTTCCAAGTAATCACCATAACTGACTCCATCATCTCTCAAAGTATCACAAAATGACCAGATTTTTGCTACTAAATTATTTGTTGTCATGTGGTCATTGTATTTAACTGATTAAACAAGACATTATTCATCCCTTGTTCTAAAAATTCGTAATAAGCAAACTTTATATGGTATTCAACTTCCAACGAACTTGGATTAAAAGTTTGTTTATAATTTTTTATATATTCTTTTAATAATTTCTGAGTCAAAATTGAATGTTTTAATTTTGCCGAATAAATTAATTCTTTTTGCCACTTTTTATAATTTATAGAATTAGCGTACCTTTTTTTAATTTGATAGATATGATCCCACGAAAGAATAAAATCGCTATTAGGACTAATATTCACTACCCATTTACCTGATTTATTATTTAAATCAGTTTCTGGATGAATACTTCCTAAAAAATCGAATGAGATATTACTATTTATAAAAGGAGAATTAAACACAAATGGATAAGAAAAAATCCTTTTATTACCAATCTTATCAAAAAGTACATCTTTCGCTTTTTTGAAATCCTTATTGCATTTATCACATGTAGGAGCTAAATTTTTATTAATTATAGATGAAATTGGATATTTGCTTTTATTAGCAATATGATCGTAGTCAGCTCGTCTAAAAATTGGTTTACTAAGTTCTTCAAGTCCGCAAAATGGGCACATTTTCGAGTCAGGAATACTATCATAAAAAATTTTGTAATGCTTGTCGATTTCCCATGCATTTGGGGATTTTAAATAGTTCCACAAGGCATCCATTAAGTCAGAAAATGAATTAGAACCATTTAAAAGCCTTTTAATATTTGATGAGTGAAGAACAATTGCTTCAGTATTGTTAGGTTTCTCAAAGAAGAGATGAATTTTCTGAGATAAAATAATTAGATTTAAAAATTCGTTTTTTTCATCTTGACTCAATTTTTTAAAAATGTCAAAAAAAGCTTTAAATTTCACTTCTAAAGTAGAATTTTCTTTGCCTTTAGGTGCAATCTTATTATTTCTTATAAAGCTTGAATGAAAAAAAATCTCTGGCTTGAACTTAGTCGTTTTTTTTACATCTTTTATTTTTCTTATGAAATAAAGAAAATGAAAATTCAATTCCCTAAGTTTTTGATGTTTAATAAATTGATATTTATATAACATTATAAGTTTATTTTTTAGAGTTTAATAAAATAATGCGATTACGTAGTGATGCTTTTTCTAAAGAGTCTCCAAAGTTTGATAATTCCTTTTGAATTATTTCAGGGTTATTTTCATTTTCCAATTCTTGTAATTCCTGCAATGAGTTCTCAGAAATTGGGGGATTAATTTGAAATGCCATTTCTAGTATGTTATCAAATGAAGCTCCATAAGTTTCACTTTTAGGTTCCTGAATATTTATTTTATTCTTTTCCCTTTTGAATATAAATACATTTTCTTTTTTACAATCTGAAACAATGAAGGGTGAATGTGTTGTAATAAAGAAATGTTGCTTTCTTTCAATTGTAACCTTTTCTAAGGTATTTATAAATGTCCTACGCCACAATGGATTAAAATGAGTCTCTGGTTCATCTAAAAGAAATAAACAATTTTCTTGATTCATCATTAAAATAGTGCTAAAAACATTTAAGAATTGATGTTCACCGTCACTAAATGAAAGATAATCAATTTCTTCTCCATTATTCAGTTTAAATTTTAATTCTGAATATTGTAAAACTTTATTAATATCTGAGACTGCAGGCATTTTAGTAACTAATCTTCTAGCCTTTCGTTCTTTTTTTATTTTTTCTTTCGTCTTCTTGTCAACAATTAAATTATTAAGTAATTCTAACTTGTACAAACACGTATAAAGCTCCAAAGCCGATGTAAAATTGTCTTTAAAAGCTCTTATAGTAGTTTTATCTAATACAAATTTGAGCGTGTTTTTATTTAATTTTTCTTCGTAAATATTGACATCTGCAATGTTTATGAGAATTTGTCGCCAATTCTTCAATTCTTCTGTAAGCATTACTCCTCCTTTTTTTCTATTAGGTGCAGCTTGTTGCTTTGTTTGTATTGTAATAGTAAAGCTTGTTAAATCATCAATATCTAATTTATTAATTACAGTATCAATTTGCGGAAGTTCATCTCTAAAAATGAAACTACTTATGGCAATACCCAAATTTGTATTATAGCTCATAAAATACAAATTTGGCTCATAATCATTACCTTGTTTAATACCAAAGGCACGTTCGTATGTATATTGAGCATATTCATCATAATATGAATCAAAAGGAAGACTTAAAGTTTCATTATCTCCAGAACTATATCCTATAATTTTAGTTGGCAAATAGTCAAACAAATCAATATTATCTATATTTATTTCTTCAATCTCTTCAGCATTTTTTTTCCAAATTTCAACTACTATATCTTTTACTTTTGTCTTTATTTTATCACATTCGAAAATTATAAGGTAAACATCATCGCCTTTAAATATTTCATATTCTATTCTAAATGCAAAAGGTGATAAAGGGGCTTTTATTTTATTCTCATTTCTATAGACATTTTCTAGAAAAAGAAATATTTCAGCAATAATTTCTAATATTTGGGATTTACCCGAACCATTTATTCCTACTAAGCAATTTGTATGTATTGAAGTATTATCTTGTGTCTGAAAAAACAAATCAACCCCTTTTAATAGGGGTTTGTAATCAATATCTAAAATGGAAAGTCTTCTTAATCTCATATTAGTTTAAATCTTATTGATTTCGAAATATTATCATATTGCTTAACTACTATTTCTTTTTCTATCAAAATCTTAAATTCAACTTCCATTTCATCAATTGACATACTATTTGTTTTAATTATATCATCAAAACTAAAGTGTGTTTTTTTAAAATTTGATTTCAATACATCAACTAACTTTTTCTTTTCCCTTACAGTTCTTATCTTAGTAACTTGTCGTTGATTTTGCAAATAAATATTCTTTTCAAGATTAATTTTTTTCAATGAAGTTCCAACAGAACTATCACTATTTAATTGTGAACTTAGTTTTCCTAAAAAAGCATCTTGAAGAAGTTTTTCTTTTATATGTTCAGACTTTCTCCTCTGACTAAGTAGTTCTTCAATTAAATTATCGCTGTAAGCTACTGCGTTATCTATTTCTTCAACTATTATATTCTGCTCATCGATGGGAGGCAATGGAAAAGGGATTTGTTTAAATTTTTCTGTTGATAATTCTAAAAATGTTGTGCCACTTGCTATTTTATTGGCATAATTTTTAATTGACTTCAAAAAATAGTATAAAAAAGAAGGATTTACATCTGCATTAGGTATGATATTTTTAAATCCCTGATTTGTAGAAAGTTTATTACTTGAAATCACTACATATCCAATTGGTGCTCTGGATGAGAATAAAACACTATTTGGTGGAAGTAATTTTGCAGAACTATTTTGTAATCCTTTCATTGAAATACTTTTTTTGCCTTTTGATATATATTTCCCTTTATAATTTGTTAGATCTGAAGGAGTTATCCAACAAATTTCCTCTCCCCAAAATTCTTGCACTTCTGTCGAAGGGGTACCACCACTATAAATCTCACCAATTTGATTTAATGTTTTCCACTTCCATAATTTAGGAAGTTTATCATTTCTATTATTATCTTCTAATAAATTTCCATTAAACAATTTGTAAATGGTTTTATCCACATATAATTCTGCTTTTTTAAGTGCTAAATCTATATTATTTATACTATCTTGAATATTAGTTATTACTTCTTCTATTTTATTAACAATTCGTTCTTGTTCTTCTATTGGAGCTAAAGGAAATGGAATTTGTTTAAATTTTGATGCTGATAATTCTAAAAACGTTGTACCACTCGCCATACTTTCAGCAAGTGATTTTATACTAGTTAGATAGTAATAAATATATTTTGGATTAATATTACCTATTAATATTAAGTTCTTAAACCCTTGATTAGTAGCTAATTCATTTTTTGTTATAGCCACATAGCCAATTGGTGCCCGGGATGAAAATATAATTGAATTTTCAGGCAAAAGATTTGCAGATGAGTATTCTAATCCTACTTGCGAGATATTTCTTTGACCTTTAGATACTTATATATCATTAAAATTAGATAAGTCCGCAGGTGTAACCCAAGGAATGTTTCCATTCCAAAAATCAGGTTCTTTAGTAGATGGAGTTGCTCCACTAACAACAACACCAATATCATCTAAAGTAACCCACTTCCAAGTTTCAGGAATCTTTTTTTGATTTTTATTCACTTTGTCTTTGAGTAATTAAAAGGTAATCAATTTAACTGCACAATGTAAGTTTTTTTTAAAGAACGTACAATTTTTTAAGTTCTGAATTTGAAATTTTTATCTCATAAAAAAATCCTCATAATGAGGATTTTAGATTAACTTATCAATATATAAAACTTATAGATTATGTAGCATGCAAAAATATGAATTCAAGATGACAATTTTGCAACAAGTTTTAACAAATACCGAATAGAAAAAAACTATTTGTATTTTATAAATTTTCTAAACTCAAAAGAATTATTACTACAATCTACAATATCATTTTTCACTTTTGATTTAGCATTCAACCATTTTTCAGTTACATCTTTTTGAGATGCAATTATTTCAGTTTCAGTGTTATTAATTTGATCTGTTAATTTAATGTAATACTGAGTATAAACCTCTTTAACAGGATAGTCAAAATATTCAACAGGAAAACTAGAAGTTTTAATTTCATCAATAACCCATTCTTCATTTGGTTGCCAATTGCTTCTAAACTGAGGAGAAATACCATCTCTCAATAAGCTTTTCGTATAATTTATATCATTACAAGTCAATTCATTTCCATTCTCTAACACAATAATTAATTCAGTTGTTAAAGTCACTTTTTTATAGATATTAGTAGTATTGTCTTTTAATACTCCTTTAAAAACATGAGTTACTGTATTAGGTTTCTGCATTTTATCAATTGACGAACTTAAAACAACAAAATCACTAAAGATATTTTTAGTACAAACAAACTTATAAGTCCCATCTTCATTTGTATTTTCAGGAACTTCTTTATTTGTTATTGAATTACAGGAGAATAATAGAACTAAAAATTAAATATGTAAATATTGATTTTAAATTAATCGAAAGAAAAAAGATATTTAAAATGTCAAAATACCTTTTTTTACAATTATTCTAATTTTCATAAAAATTTTATGCACAATATAAATGAAAAATCATTTTCCACCCTAGAAATAAAAAAGCCTTACAAACGCAATGCTTATAAGGCTTTTTAAGTGTTAACTGTGGTCCCACCTGGGCTCTCTTACTTAACTCTCATGATAACAATATCAGTATCTCACAAAGCCTATAAATTTATGTATGCCTTATTGTGTGCCTTTTTTCACAATATCTCTTTTATCAAACCCTCAATGAGACTTTTTTTTGAGTAGATTACAAATACATCTTTATTCTTGTAAATACACCTTACTTCTACTTCAAATTGAGTAAATTGTTCAACACAAAAAAGATGCTTTAATTCTCCTGTAGCACTAGTACATAAGGAGGTTATGCCCTTAAAGAATTGCATACTTTTATCCTTAAAATTTATTACAACTGCTTCCAGTATATCTAAACTAAAAAAGAGTTTAGTTTCATCTGTAGTTTTGTTCAGAAATTTATTTAATCCTGTACCCACATATTTATAATTATCTAAATGCTTAAATCTAATGGAGCATAAGCCTAATTCAAATTCCCAATTCTCATATTCCAATCCTAGCTTAAAAGGAATTATTTCTTTTTCCATTTGCTTATAGATATAAAACCACCTAAGTGGTTAAATTTTGCTAATCATAATGCACAATTGCCATTTTGAATGTTCAGCTTTGTGGGATTATAAAGGTTTCCCACAGCACTAAATTGACCTATAAATTTCGGGTTACTTAATACAGTCTTTAATGCACATAAGCTATTTAATACTTTATTATCACTGACAATTAAATTGCCTCCTCCTATAAGCTGGATATTATCCAAACCATTTAGATTAGCTAAAGCATTGTTATTCTTTATGTACAATGCTCCCTTTACATAAGTCAATTTATTTAAAGAATTAACATCAACAAGTGAGGCATTATTCTGAACTATCAAAGTTGGTAAAGAAGAAGTATAGCCTACCTCTCCTATACTATTTAAGTTTTCTAGTCCATTTAAATTAATTAACAATGGATTATTAGCTATGTACAGATTTTCTGTTTGTAAAATCTTAGAAAGCCCACGTATGCTTGTGAGGTTTTGATTTCCATGAATTTTAACATTGCTTAATTTAGCCCCAACTGCATTTCTAAGACCATCCACATTCGTAAGTTTTGAATTGTTGAATATTTCAACTTCTTGATTTATTGTTGATATGTTACTTAGTGCATCAATGTTTATTAATGAATTGTTTAGCCTAATTAATATTCCTGAGACTGTACTAACTGAGTTTAAACCATTTAAATTGATTAATTTATCATTGCTTTCAATCTTTATGTACTTACCTACTGTTTTTAAGCTTTTTAATGCTTCCAGATTAGATAAACTAACATCATTTGTGTTTGCACTAACAATCAAAGCTCCTGTAATTTCAGTATAGTTGTTACTTCCAAACTTATTTACTTCACTCTGTGTAGTAAGAGTTACATCTCCTTCAAATATTTTTTCCTTAAAGTCACTACTATTATCATTAGCACAACTAAAGCTTAAAGATGAGATTATAATTATAACGAGTAAAATTCTTTTTTTCATTGATTTGGTTTTAATTAATAAATTTATAAATAGGTCTTTAACAATGTCTTTTGAAGTCCTAAAACAATCTCAAACTCTACCTCATTGAGTTGGAGTACTAGTTTTTCATATGGTTCAGGATTTAGACTTATTATTATTTTAGAGTCAAAAGACAAAATATGTTCTAGTGACTCATGATTAGTAAATGCTTTGAGTTCCTCTTTGTTGTTCTTTATTGAATGATACTTTTCCACTAGACCAATAAAGTATCTCTGCCTCTTATACAGATCTAAAACATTATTTAGCTTGTAGTAGGTTTCAATGAATATACAATCTTGCTCTCTAGTGGCACAGGTACATGGAAATGGCTTTTCATTAGCAGTTAGCCATTTACTCCATTTTCTGCATTCACAATTATTAATAACATTATGAAACTCTTTCTCATATTCAATGAGCCACCTTTGAATATGTTGCGTATTTAGTATTGGAGATATCTTAATCAAGTCTTGTAGATATAATTTTATTTCAAACTCCATAGTGTATTAAAATGCCACTTTTGAATTATTCTTTACCCTTTGACTAAAATCTTTTGCAATAAAAAATTGTTTATCATCATTAATATGCTTTATGTCTGAGTAGTAGAAAGAATAAGTTGTTTTAATCTCCATAAAGTCTTCATAAAATTTTAAATGAACTGAATTTTGTCTGTAGATGAATTGGACATAAGATTTTTTTGATAATGAATTTTTAAAAAGATAATGTTCTCTTGAATCTTTTGATTCAAATTCAGCTTCTCCATTAAATAAGAACTCATTAATTCCACTAACAACAATTGGATACTTGTGAATAAATGGCGTGTCATTTAATACTTTACTTTTCCTTTTAGTGATTACAATAGCTATTACAACCACAATCAAAATAATCCAAATCATAATTATCTTTTTATTTGTTTTTAAAAACTTGCCATATATGGCATAAAGCAAAGCAAATATAAAACTTTTCTTCACTTCACTAATACGTGAAACATGGAAAAAGTTGAATTTCAAAAGCTTTTAGGAAAAAGGATTCAAGAAATAAGACTCGCTAAGGGTATGACTCAAGTTGATTTAGCTTCGAAAGTTGAAGGAAGATTTGATACTACAAATCTATCACGTATTGAATCAGGCAGAATTAGCACAACTGCTTATACTCTGTACAGAATTAGCAAAGCCTTAGAAATCCCACTAGAAGAGCTAATCAAAATATAAAATTTAGCTATCTATATATGTATTGTATAAAAGTAAAAAGTGTATTTTGTATTAAATACAATCAAGCAATAACACGTATACACTTTTACTTTATCATAAGACCTCAACAATTTCCTTGCACACTAGAAGTCATAATATGAGATTATCACTAAAGCTATAATATCCTTGTCCTGTAATTATTAAATGATCTAGAAGATTTAAATCTAATATTCCACAGGCTTCTTTAAGCTTTTTTGTAATTGCCTTATCAGGTTCACTAGGCTCGAGAGTACCACTTGGATGATTATGAGTTATCACAATACTCGAAGCATTACACTTTAAGGCTATACCAAGAATTATTTTAATATCCACGACAGTTCCTGAAGTTCCTCCTTTTGACATTTCATAAAGTCCTAGCACAATATTAGCTCTATTAAGAAGTACAATTTTCACTTCTTCTTGGAATTCTATAAGGTCTAAATCCCAATGCTTCAGAACAAGATTATACAAAATTTGGCTATTAGTTACTTTTATCCTTTCAATATTATTATTTGAATAGGAAACTTTTATTTCTGCTACTTCCATAATATTAAATCCGTCCATAATTTGTAATTCCTATAAAGGGGCTATACAAAAAATGGACGTCTTAAATTAATTTAATCACATTGACATGCTAGCTAAATGCCCATTTCTAGAAAAAGCTTCTACTTTAGTTGCAAAGTCATTTTCAGAAGACTCCCTTTTGGAGCTAGTGGAACTGGGACTATTTATCTCGGGCTGATAAACATATCTATGAGTCAACATTATAATTTCTCCAGTTTCTCTCACAGTATATTCGTAAGGATCAGAATCCATTTTTACAATATTTCCGGGCATGTCAGTACCCAATAATGCTTTACAAGTTTCTTCATCAAATGTTGAAGAAATATTTGCTCTCTTTGCTGTTGCATAATATTGTCCTGTTTTAGTGCTTAACACCATTTCTATACCACTTTGAATTTCTAAGACAAAGAATGGTTTACCTTCCTCTGTTTGTCTTTTTTGATAGTTTACAATTCTTACCATGTTTTTATTTTTTTGAGTTGAGAATATCCTGAATCAAAATATCATTTAAATCAGGAGCAATAAATTTGTCATTGCTCAGAATAAGTGTGGGTATTTAGTGAGATGATTAGATTAGTTAAGACACTTGAATAGAACCTGATATAAATAGCAAGGTAAACTTTGTACTCTTGAGTGCAGAGTAAGCATAGAAGAGAAACAAACCTAAAATCATATGTGTTATGATTATACTTTCCACACTGACCATAAAAGTGCAGTGTTTGCACAAAAGAATTAAGATAAATATATCATGCTAGACAAAATCCATACTGTACTCAAACTAAAGGCGGGGGACTTTTTTATAATCTAAATTAGGGGCGGGGGTATTTAGGGGAAGATTACGATTGAGTAATATATCAAAACAAAAAAAAAATTATATTTTTTTTTACTAATTTTAGCAGGAAGATACTTTAAAATTATTTACTAAGCTTATGGAATTATTTGATGAGATTATAGAAATAGATTTGCTCGTTGTTCTCAAAGAAAATGACAACAATATTAGTTATCATTTAGGAACTAGGAAAGGTGTTATTTCTAAAGAATCAGATAATGGATATTCTTTTATAATTAATGATGATGAAAAATTTTTTTTCACATTCAAACATACCTATAAGCCTTTAAACTATAATGGAATATTTTATGTTGATCCAAAAAAATCAAAGGGGGACATAATACAACATATTCAAAATTCTAAAAAAGAATGTCTTGAATATACACTTCCAACAACAAATTCTGTTGTTAGTAGTTGGACTGGCAATTTTGATTTCAAAAAAGAAGTTTTAGGTACTGACAAAAAACCTATAGTATATGGATTAAGACCTCCACAAATAGGAGCCTTACATTCAATATTAGCACATTGGAGCATATCTAATGATCCTGCTATTATTGTTATGCCAACTGGCACAGGAAAAACTGAAACAATGTTATCTCTTACTATTGCTCATAAATGTGATAAAGCTTTGGTAATTGTTCCTTCCGATTCATTAAGGACTCAAATATCAAAAAAATTTATTACGCTAGGGATTTTGAAAGAAGAGAATTTTCAAATAGTAAGCAACAGCACATTAAATCCTATTGTAGGGACAATAAAAACCTCTTTTAAAACAAAACAAGACGCAGAAAATTTTTACAGTAAATGTAATATAATTATAGCTACAAGTTCAGTATTAAATAAATGTAATGAAAATGGAGTTGGAATATTTGATGCAATAATATCAAGCTCCAGTTTATTAATTATTGATGAAGCACATCATTGTGAAGCAACTACATGGGACAAGATTGCAAGTAAATTTATCTTTCAAAAAAAACCAGTTTTAAAATTTACAGCTACACCTTTTAGAAATGATAAAAAAAGATTAAAGGGAAAAACTATTTATAACTATCCATTGTCTCTTGCTCAAAGAGATGGCTCTTTTATGAATATAAATTTTGTGCCAATCATTGAATTTAACGAACTAAAAGTTGATCGCGTAATTGCTGAAAAAGCAATTGAGCAATTAAGAAAAGATATTGAATTGGAGTATAATCACAAAATGATGGCAAGAGTTGAGAAAATTGACAGAGCCATAGAAGTTTATAATATCTATAAAAATTATACCGAGTTTAATCCACTTCTAATTCATAGTAGACTAAGTGATGTAGAAAAAAATGAAGCATTAGATAAAATAAAAAATGATGATAATTGTAAAATCATAGTATGTGTTGATATGCTTGGTGAAGGTTATGACTTACCAACTTTAAAGATTTGCGCATTACATGAAATCCATAAAAACATAACAACTTCAATTCAATTTTTTGGAAGATTTACTAGAAGCTCTTCAGGTAAGGTAGGTAATGCTACAATTATTGCTAATATTGGCGATAAGAACCTTAAAGATAATTTATTAAGAAAGTTGTATGCTAAAGATGCTGACTGGAATAAAATTTTAAAAATCTCTAATGAAGGCATTTTAAAAAATTTAAATAAAGAGGAAGAATTTTTTCAAAAATTTGATGAAGAAGAAATCCCATATCAAATTCCTTTAAGAAACATAACCCCTGCATTAAGTACTGTAGTTTACAAAGTCAATGCATATAATCCTGAATGGAAACCTGATAATCATAAAAAATTCTTTGATAAAAAAAACAGCCATACAGTATATGCTGTTCATCAGGAAAAAGATTTATTGATAATAATTAGTAAGAATAATTCATCTGTTAGGTGGGGTATTATTGATGATTTAATAAATAATATATATGATTTACATATTATTTATTTTAACAGAGATCAAAAATTACTTTTTATTAATAGTTCAAATAATGGAAGTTTATATGAAGGCTTAGCAAAATTAGTAATTGGAGAAGATATTTATTTGATTAATGAGTCAGATATTTATAAATCTCTTCATGAGGTAGAACAACTAGAACTGTTTAATTTAGGAGTAAAACCAATATCTGAAGAAGCTATTAGCTATACTCAATTATTTGGAAGAAATGTTGGAGAGGCTCTAGATGACATCACTAAGCAAACAAAATCTAGTGCAAATCTTTTTGGAAAAGGATTTAACCAAGGTGAGAGAATTACAATTGGTTGTTCATCTAAAGGAAGAGTTTGGTCAAGAATGATTAAAACTATTCCTGAGTTTTGTGAATGGTGCGATGTGATAGGGAAAAAACTTATTGACAGTTCGATTGATGTTAAAAATATTTTTAATTTCATTGCAAAGCCAGAGAGAATATCAGAGATTCCAGCCAATAAAACTCCAATTTCTATTATTTGGAATGATGAAATATATTATAGAGAAACTGAGTTTTTTATAAATGGAATTTCATTTTACGATTATAAAATTAATTTGAAATTTGGAAATCCTCAGAAAGATCGTATTTCTTTTTCAATTCAAAATGATTTAAACAAATCCGAATATGAACTAATATTAAGCTCTAATAAAGATTCAAGAGGATATACCTATCTGAAATCTTCAGGTTTAGATTTGTTTTTTACTTATGGCACAAATGAAAATATAACAATTCAGGAATTCTTTCATAAATACCCTCCAATAATCCGATTTTCTGATTCATCAAAAATGTATAATGACATTTACTTTGAATTTAAACATGATATTAAAGCCTTTGATAGTTCTAGAATAGAAACTAAAAATTGGAGTTCTTTCAATACTAATTTAAAGAAAGAGTCCCAGTATAATAAGACTAAAAGCATCAAACGTGAAGACTCCATTCAATTTATCATGATTCAAGAATTGAAAAAGGATCTTGATTATAAAATAATTTATGATGATGATGATAAGGATGAAGTTAGTGACATTATAGCTTTAAAATATTTTGAAGATGATTATAGCAAGCTTATTGTTGATTTATTTCATTGCAAATATTCATCTGAAAATAATTCGGGTTCAAGATTAAAGGATCTTTATGAGGTTTGTGGGCAAGCACAGAGAAGCTTTCATTGGAGACATAAACTATCAAATTTAATTCAACATATAAAACTAAGGCAAAATCAAAGATTAAACAAAGGTAAACCCAGTAGATTTGAAATTGGAGGTATGGAAGAATTGGAAATAATTAAAAATATTGTTGAATCTGGTTTTAGTCAAGTAATTTTCAATATTCATATTGTACAGCCAGGAGTATCAAAAGCTAAAATATCAGATGAACAGTTAAAATTATTAGGAGCAACAGATATGTTGTTAAAAAATACAGGTAATAATTTTAAAATAATTATAAATAACTAAATAAAACAGAATGTGTTTAAAGAAAGAAGAAAATAGTTCATTGAGTAATTTTCATAATAAATACTTCGGAGGATATAAGGGATACATTAACAAAGGAGAATTCATTATACTTATAATTATTGGAGTAATTATAGTTGCTTTACCATTACTGCTTACAAATTCATATTTATCAATAGTTTCATTTAAAGAAACCGGACCAATTGGAGATACAATTGGAGGTATTACTGCACCTTTTCTAAGCCTATTTGGTTCAATATTAGTATATCTTGCTTTAAAAGCGCAAATAGTTGCAAATGATAAAATAAATGATCAATTCTTAAAACAAGAAAAAAAAGAATATAGGCAAAATTTTGAGAATACTTTTTTTAATTTACTTTCTATGCACCATCAAATTATTACAGACATAGATTTTGAAACTAAAAAGATCTATCATTTTCATAATGATTTAAAGGAGTTTATTAAGACTAATACTCTAATAAAAGATGAATATAGAGATGGTATCATAACTAATGAGCATTTAAAATCAAGAGATGTTTTTAAATTCTCCTTTGAAGTTTTGGATTACCTTCTTTACATTGACAAAATGATCTTTGAGGAAGATGATTATTTAAAAGAAAAAAGTAAAGAAAAAGATATTACAAGGTTTAATGAACTTTTTAAAAAAACACATAAACTTAAATATAATCAGGTTGAAATAACAAGTAAATTTACAGATATCTATTTCACCATATATTCTGACATAAATGCTGATTTAGGACATTATTTTAGAAATGTTTATAGAATCTTTAAAACAATTGACAATTCTATCTTTCATGAAAATAAAGTAGAGGATTTTAAAATTAAATATCAATATTCTTCTATAATAAGAGCTCAATTATCTGATTTTGAGATTTATTGGATCTTTTTAAATTGTTTAACTGAAAATGGGTGTGAAAAATTCAAACCATTACTTGAAAAATATTCTATTCTAAAAGTAGTCCCAATTCGTCAGTCCGATACTATTTTTTTTACATTTAAAGACCTTTATAATGAGAGGGCATATAATTCCTGCAAAAACGATGATGAAATATTAAAGTTATTAGAAATTGATTTTTTTAAAGATGGACAATATAGTATTGAATTACTAAAAAATGAATAAAAAGATCTTAAAGAAATTAAATCAAATTAGAGGCTAATGAAAAATCCTTTTAAGTTTAAGAAGCTAAAACTTGCTTGTGGAAATATAATATATGTAATTGATATTGATATTATTGATAATGATTTAAAGCTATTCTTTGATGATAAATTAACAAAAATCTGTGAAGGATCTAGAAACATAGGGTTATCTGATGTTAAGAATAAATTAGTTAGTTTTTTTGATTCAAAAAAAGAGTCTGACATTGAAATGGGGGCAGTTGCAGAACTTGTGATACATTTCTTCATTAACTCACAAAAATTCAAACCTGAATTTCTTTTCACAAACCTTGAAGAAAATTCCTTAAAAAAAGGATTTGATGGATATTATTCAAAATCTAAAGAAGAATGGATTTTAGAGAGTAAATCTGGAGATATCGACACAGTAGATATTTCTCACAAAAATAAAATTGCAGAAGCTTATAATGGCTTAAAAAATAAAGTTGAGGGAAAGGATAAGGTCAATAATCCATGGGAGAATGCATATAAACATGCAAATTTAGCAGATACACAAGTTAAAAAAACCATTAAAGAAAAATTAAATGACCTCTCTATAAACTATACAAAGGGAAACTATTTTGAAATCAAACATTTTAATATAATTCCATGTTCAACAATATTTATGCAGGCAAAATGGGCTCCTATCAATGGTAAGCAAGTTAAAATGGAAGTGGAAAATTATCTAGCTAAAAAAAACTATAAAAAAATCATTGTTATCTGTATAAATAAAAGAGCAATTAAAAACATGCTTGATTACTTAAAATCATAGAAGATTCATATGCTAACAGAAGAAAAAAGAACACTCACTGATATTATTAAAAAGAATAGTGAATTCAGCAATCTATTAATGAAATTAACTACTAATATAAATTTAGAAGATAATGAGAAAA
Source organism: Flavobacterium sp. LHD-80 (assembly GCF_030929605.1). Taxonomy (GTDB): domain Bacteria; phylum Bacteroidota; class Bacteroidia; order Flavobacteriales; family Flavobacteriaceae; genus Flavobacterium. The sequence goes on along the minus strand of NZ_JAVFVS010000008.1, from coordinate 171,119 downwards.
GCTTTATTCTTACTGCGGCATTAATGTTTCTTAAAGAATATGATATCAACAAAAAATTTAAAACCTATGCTGAAATTGCATACTCTTTGATTTTGAAATATTCTATAACATATTCAGACTATAAACCTTTATATGATTTTGCAACATTGTTTGGATTTTACCCAATCTCTAAAGTAATTCTAGAAAATGACTTACTTGAAACAAATACTTTAAATGATTTTTTTGTTTCAATTCAGCTACAAGAATTTCTCAACAAATCAGAAAAAAATATATATACTGAAACATATGAACAATATAAAGAAAGAAATAATTTCCTTGAAGATAATTGTAATGAAAAAGGTTTTTTAGCACCTACTTCGTATGGAAAAAGCTCTGTAATAATTGATTATATAAACAAACTAGATAACAATAATAAAATAGTAATTGTTGTACCTACTAAATCTCTTTTGATGCAAACCTACAAAATGGTAAGAGACGCAGACCTAGGATATAAAATTTTGATTCATGAAGAGATGTATATAAATGAAAAAAAATTTATAGCAGTTTTTACCCAAGAAAGAGCATTAAGACTATTAAAAAGAAGAAAAGACATTTATTTTGATGTACTTATAATTGATGAAGCACATAATATTTTTAAAAAAGTTAAATCCGAAGACAACAGAAGTTTGTTATTAAGTAGGTTACTACGAATTAATAAAAAGCTAAATAATAATCAAAAAGTAGTTTATCTATCTCCTTTGATTAATAAAATTGACAATCTAAAATTTGACAATAAGCAAAACATAAACTCACATACAATTAATTTTAACATTAAATCTCCTGAGTTATTTGAATTTAGGACAGACCATAAAATTGTAAAGCATAATAAATACTTTATTAACAAGTCCAATACTGGATTTGAAATTGGCACTAGTACAGATTTTATTAGATACATAGTTGATAATTCTGCCTTCAAAAACTTCTTATATTATAACTCACCACGAATCATTGAAAAATTAGCTTTAAGATTATCTAAAAATGTAGAGGAAATTAATGATTTTAGAAATGTCAGTGAAATAATAGAAACTCTTAAAGAAGAAGTGCATGGTAGCTTTTATGGTATTGATTTATTAAATTATGGAATAATATATCTGCATGGTAAACTACCCGATTTAATTAAAGAATATTTAGAACATAAATTTAAAACTCTTCCTGAATTAAAATATGTCATTGCAAACTCAGTTATACTCGAAGGAATAAACTTGCCTATTGATACGCTTTTCATTCTCAATACATATGGATTACGTGGAAAAGAACTCACAAATTTAATAGGTCGGGTAAATAGATTAAATGAGATTTTTAAAGGTGGAAATAATTTAAGTAAGCTATTACCTAAAATTCATTTTGTAAATAATAAATTCGAGAATAAAGACAATACTAAAATGTTCTCAAAAATTTTAGAATTAAGGAATAGAATGTTTGATGATAAAATTGAAAATCCAACACTAGAAAATTTCAACATAGAAAAAGAAAAAGAAAGTGACAAAATTAACATTCTAAAAGTAATAAAAGATGAAGACTTTTTAATTGATGAGCACACTAATGATCAATTTAGATTAAAGCAATACTTAATTGAAAATGGAATTAATCTATTTTATTCAGATAGTGACAAATTAACAGAAAAGCTATTTACAAAACTTAAAGGAATTGACGCTAATTCCGAAGACTGGCAAGCAACTAAGCTATTAGATAAAATTTTTAAAATTTTTATAGAAGATTTCGTAGATGATGATAAATTTATAATAGATTTTGAGTTCTTCAGATTGCAACAACAAGTAGCTAGAGATTTTTATGATGTATACATTGAAAACCGAAAATACTCTTTAAAACAAAACATTAATAAACTACATCAATATTTAAAAGGCAGAAGAGAATCCAATGATAAAAAACATCATATTTATTATATAGGGGAGACATATGGGGAATTACCATACAAATCTTCAACATATTTTAGAGATATATACAATAAGAATGTAGCAATTGATTTAACTGAAAAAAACGATAAAGAGCTAATTAATTATGCAATTGTAAAATTAAAAATTGAAGATGATTTTATAAGTTTTAAACTCAATAAGTTTATTGTATTTCTCTATGATTATGAACTTATTTCAGAGGATATCTATAACAAATATATTTATGGCACTGTAGATAAAGAAGTTATCAGTTTTTCTAAATTTGGATTAAATATTAGTTTAATAAGCAGGTTAAGAAAAGACAATCAAATGATTAATCTAAGTTTCGATTCTAGCAATAACTTGATGGCAAATAATGATTTTAAATTATATTTAAGTACACTAAATGATTTCAAGAGATTCGAAATTGAAAGATTTATTAGTTAACATTTAGATTCCTTAACACTGCAAATATATCCAATATGATGGTGTGGCATTGATTAAAAAAGCCCAGTCCTTTAATGGACTGGGACTATTCAACTCAAAAACCAATGATAATTACTTTTACCATTTAGTGCCTTAGAAATACTATTTGAGAAATCAAAAGCATTTACATTCCTATCTAAGAATGTATCAATGTAACTGCTCTTATTAGCCTGTGTGAAAAGATTGTACATATTCCAAAGATTCAAATCTCCATCTGAATTCCTGCCAAAATTCTCATTTTCATAGTAATCCTTTGCAATGCTGTTCAGTTGCCCATCATTGAAATGTAAAGCAGGAATATTTATTTTGTCTTTTTTGGGCAAGTGTTGGTACAATCTAGCTCTACCTAATAATTGAGCAAATTGATGCTCTGTAATAGAATGTCCAGAAAGTGCTTTCATTTGCACTAAGTGTTTTTCAGAATTATAATTCTGAAGTACTTCCATAATTTTAGCTTGGAGTTCCACGTAACTAGTTACTCTCATTTCTTCTGCAAATCCATCTGTACTTACACATAAATTACAGCATACTTTTACCTGAAACCCAATAAAGAATTTGAATTTCTCAAAAGACTTCTTGCTGTATAAATTCTCCAAATTATAACTTCGAACTCCACCTACTACTAAAGACATTTCATTACCATTAATTGTTTCTATGATACTTGGAACTCTAATAATAAAAGCCATTCTTTCAAAATACTGAGTTCTCTCGCACTCTAATAGATCCTTAGCTTGTTTATTTATTGCTTCAGGAATTCTACCTTTTATTTCATGAGACACTCGTATTTCAGGCTTATCAAAAACATGATTTGGAAATACTTTACTAACACAACCTTGTACAATTTCAATGTACTCTTGATGCGCTATGGTTCTTTCATTGTCTTTTGAGAATACAGGAATAACACAGTTGTTTTTTAAGTGTGCTAAATTAATCTCAGTAGTATTTGCTTCTATGAAGGGCTTAGTTTCAAAAGAAGCTACCTTAGGTAGAGCATGCCCACTAGATACAATAGGAGTATTTAGTATGACTTTTGGAGATACAGTATTAAGATACATTATTGGTCTAGTTTCTGTGCGTAGTAGTTCCATTTGTAGAAAAGGATTTAGGATTAATTAATAATTCATTTGTATTGATTTTGTCTTTTTGAACCTTAAAATCATATTCTAATAATTCCCTCCAATTACTATAATGAAAATAAAGCCCTTTTAATGCTTCTATTGAGTTACAATCTTTAATTTTCTCCCTAGCATCTTGTAAATTAGTTCCGGAATTACACCATTCTAAAATATTTCTACCTGTATGGGAATTAATTATGAATTCAGGTTTACCCATAAAAAGACCTGTTCTATCTTTAGATGAGATAGCAAAGTGTTTAATATCTACATCAAAGACTATTGTGAATTCATAGTCCAATCCGTCTTTTTGTACAGCTTTTAAGCCTACTTTTTCAGGAATGTACTTACCATCTTTTTGATTTAGGACATAATCTTGTTTTGTTCGCATTGTGGCAATTACATGAGCATCACACTGTAATATTTTATCTGTAAATGCTTTTTGAAGAGGGGTAATTTTCCCCCAATTTGTAAATGAGTTTCCTGATAAACTAGAATGATAATCTAATAAGTAATCCCAGCAATGAGAAATACTATCAATAATAATTACTTCCATACCCGAATTAATACATACATCAATTGCTTTAATGTAGTTTTCAGGTGTAAATGGAGGTGGTAATGTCAATACATTATATTGTCCTAAATGCGCATATAAATCTGCACTTCCATTTTCAGTATCTATAATGGCAACTTTAGAAAAATCTCCATTAGTTAAGCCATGTGCAAGCAGTAAAGCTGAATATGTTTTTCCTGAACCACTACTGCCTTGAAGAGCCATTTTTATCTTGGCTTTTTTTCTTTCAGAATGTCTTAATTGCATAAATAAAATTGTTTAAAATAATTAATATTGAAATGAATAAAAATATTTTTTCAGGCATATAAAGATTTGGCTATTAGCTTCAAAATAGCTTTAACCATTGATAATGTCCTGAAAATTTAGTAGCTTTGTGCATCAAAACATTGAAACAAAACCTACTCCTAAAGTAGTCCTCCTCCAAGTTCGTGCGTTGTTAAATCAAAGATTTTTAAGGTTGGGGAGATTTTTAAAGAACCCCTTATGTGAGTTTTCTAAATTGAAAATTTCTAGATTGAGTTGATCCCCTAAAATTTTAAATAGGCATAGTAATAAAAAATCCGTCCACTTTTTGTTAGGTGCGTTATATACACTCACAAATAATGGACGGACTCTAAATTATTTTTTATTAGATATTTAAGAATCTAATAGTTCATTAATTCTATTCTGGTAGTGATCATATTCTTCTTGGCTACCATAATTTTCATTTATATATTCTTCATCTGGTTGCTCATAGTGATATGTCCTAGGTTCTATTAAATCTATATTCTCATTATTACTAGGCAATTCCTTTGTACGAGTTATTTTTTTTACATTACTTCTAACATTACCTCCATTCGTAACAGGAAGTCTGTATGCTGTGAACTCAAAAAAATCATCAATTAATTTAGTGTAAAATGAATTAATATTTAGACCTCTTATAAATTCAAATACTCCATGATTTAAAAGGCTATCTCTTGTAGCTAGTGTTTGTAATTCATCAAACTTTGCAACATCATTCTCATCAAACAACCCATTTGGTCTATTGTTCAAATAGTAAAAATCAAGAGTCCCTGAGCTATAATGGATTATATTTTCAATAAGCTTATTTCTAAAATAATTTAGAAGTTGAAAGAATTTTATTTTTTGCTTGACATCTTCAGGATAGGCTGATTGTGCTAAGTCAATATGCAAACATGCTTTTATATTATCTAGGAAATAATCTCCTCGAACATAATCTACATCCACAGGAACACCATCTACTATAGTATATCTATTGTAGCTAGTGTCATAGAATTTAAAAGCTGAAAATATTAAAAGTTGAACTTCAAACTCTTTGTTAGAATATCTATAAATAGGTGTCAAATTCTCAGAATTATCTTTTTTATATTTAATCATAAAATTTGAAAATATCTCATTTCTCATTGTTTCATAAAACATTGAAAAATTAGCATTCTCCCTAACTACCTCATAGTAATCTTCATTGAGATAAGTCTCAAAAAAGTCATTCAGTCCTTTCTGAATTTTGTTTTCTTCAAAGATTATATCGTTCTCATAGTTTATAGATACTAAATTACAATTAACGAATTGATTTGTAAATGCTGAATAAGTTAAATACGCAGATATATCAGCTCCAAAGAAATCAAAATAATTTGCTAGATATTTTTCGCCTTTCTCTAATTTAAAAATATCATATGTTGGGTAAGCTAATCTAGCTAGATTAGATCTGTCTAAGTTTCTAATATACTCAATTTCTTCTAGTACATTTCTCTTCAATACATTATTGTAAAAATCTCGTAAGAATGCTTCTTGCGAATTGAGTTTTAGATACTTTACAGGAGTTTCCTTAACTCCGTAATACTGTATAGTTTTATAAGCTAAAGTGAATGAGTCAATTTGTTCTGGACTCATTCCTGAAAGACTTAGAGAGCTAAAATCAAATTCATCTGGTCTTGGTAAAACAATATGAATTTCTCCTTGAGTTCTTTGTCTTGCAATTGCTTGTATAACTGAATTAATTCCATTAGAAAATATGCCATATTGTTTTTTAAACCCAACCCTAGTAGATCTTGGAGGCATGATAATTAAAAAGGCATGATTTTCTTTTCTAATGCTTACACCTGTTTTGAAATTTGTACCAATATTACATTTATCACTATTAAACCTATTTCTAGGCATTGAATTACTTCCTAATGAAGAAGTACATTCATTAATATCCCCAAATTTATTTTTTAATTTCCCACCTATTCCATCAACATCTTTAATTATATCTTTCACTAGAGCTTTAGAAAAACAAAGAATATCTATATTTTTATTTCTATCTAATAAATCATCAACAACACCTACAAGAACTTTACTGGTTGATTCCAGTCTATTTTCAGGATTATAATGTAAGTGTAATTCACTTTGCTTTTCTGGTATAGCTAATCTCCTTGATTCTATTATTTGTATTTTCTTATCTGTCAGTTCTGCCAGATATTTAATTACAACTTTAGAAGCCTCGTTAAATGTGGCACTAATAATGAAGTTTTTATGTATTATACTCCTCCATTTCCATAAATTAAAAATATACTCTTCTTTAAAATTCTGTATAGCATCATGTATCTCGTCATAAACAAATACTACTTTACGATTTTCTTCTGTAGATTTTTGAATTAAACTATTTAAATACCTCCTTTTTTTATTTGTATTTATTAAACTATCCTCTCCAGGATTCCCTAGTAAAGAGTTAACAGAAACTACTTGTATTTTTTTTCTCGTATAATCAGAAGTTACATCTCTGTCTAACTCGAGATAATTAAAAATTTGTTCTATAGGAATTTCAGCATCAATATGTATGTCATTAACATATTGTTCAACTAAACTTTTAAATGGTGTAGCAACTATTATTAAATAATTTTCATCTGAATTATAATATCTCTTGATAGTTTGAATAACAGAATATGATTTACCATTACCCACAGATGCATTTACTATAACAGTATTTTTATCTTCTAGTGCTATGTGTGGTTGTAAAGCATCATTTATAAAGCCCTCGTCATTGGGCTCAATTATTATTTTCTCGTTATTGTTTTCAATTTCAAATTCTGGAAAATCACTTGGGTTAATCTCTTTAAACTCTATTGGGAAGTCTTGAAAATATTGGTTTGGTAGTTCCATAAAATAATTTTAGCTGTATTGTAAAAATATACAACACAGCTAAAACTATCTAATTATTTCTTATTCAATTTTTCACTTAATTTAGTAACATGTTCACTCACTTTACTCTGTACTACTCTAGCATAATATTCTTGCGTTATACTAATTTTTGAATGTCCTAGAAGCTCAGAAACAATTTCCATAGGAACATCATTATATAGTAATACTGTAGTTGCAAAGGTTTTTCTTGCGGTATGATGAGTTAAATTCTTTTCAAAAGCTAGGATTTCAGCTATTTCCTTGAGATAAGAATTAAATTTTTGGTTACTAATTCTAGGCAATATAAATGGTGTGTTTTCAGAACAGTACCTCTCTATTATGCTAGTGGCTTTGGATAATATTGGGACAGAAACTAGTTTTTTTGTTTTCTCTCTATTTATTTTAATCCACTTATTACCATCAAAACCAACAACAATATGCTTTACCTCCAATCTAGACATTTCATTAAAAGCTAAGCCTGTATAGCAACAAAAAACAAACATATCCTTAACTTGTTGAAGTCTTGGCTGTGCGAATTTATGTTTTTCAAGCTTATCAAGTTCTTCAGGAGTTAAAAAAACTACTTCTTTCTTTGATCTCTTAACCTTGTACATCAAAAATGGTTCTTTTTCCAGGTGATCTTCTGAAATAGCTATTCTTACAATTCTTCTAAACCTTTGTATTGTTTTATTTATAGTAGCCTGACTCAAATTTTTTTCTGTCTTGAGAAAGAATTCATAATCAACAAGAAATTTCAGATTCAAATCTTCAAATTGATAATCAGTCTTTTTAAATTGATGCTTAATAAAATCTTTTAATAGCTCTCTAGCTTGTCTAAATTTCCAAAATGTACCTATGACATAATCCTTACCTATTAGCTTCTCCATTTTATCATTATGCTCTTGAAACAATATCAATATTGTTTTTTGTGTTTTTGTACTTTCTCCTTTGTATTGCAAGAGAATATCTTCAACATCAAAGTTTTCTTGCTGAACTTGTAGAAATAAAAAAGCCTGATTAAGTTTATTTTTAATCAGGCTAATTTGTATGTTGATATGATCATTCTCTTCACTAGGAGGCTTGGCTTGTTGTTTCTCACTAAACCAATATTCAGGATTGATGAACAATCCTGTAGAAAATGGTTTTCTTTTCCCATTATATGTTATTCTGCAAATTAAAGGAACTAAACCTTTTTTATTAATTCTAGCTCCTGAAATCACAAACAATATCTTAAATGATTGTGTACTCATTATACTTGTATTTTATTATATATCAATGACTTAACATGCAACCCAAAATAATAGAATTGCAACCCTAATTGTATGCCTCGTGAATTACTAAATTGAAGTAAGAAGAGAAGTAATTTTATTCTAGAACTAGGCACTTATAAGTTGCTAATCCTCTATTGCCTATAGTGTACAAGGATTTATCCAAAAACAAAAAAAGCCTCTACATTTCTGTAAAGGCTTTCTGTTTCTAAAGAAGTGGTCCCACCTGGGCTCGAACCAGGGACCACCTGATTATGAGTCAGGTGCTCTAACCAGCTGAGCTATAGGACCGGTTTGAGGATGCAATATTACTACTATTTTTCGTTCACTCCAAATATTTTAAGACATCATTTGTATATAATTCTAATTTGAAGAAACAGTCTTTAAAAAAAGATATTGATTTTCAATACCTTATTTGAAAACAAAAATGTTATTTTTTTATTTAATTTCCTGGCAAAGCTCAACCAAAACACCATTTGTATTCTTTGGATGCAGAAAAACAACCAGTTTATTGTCGGCGCCTTTCTTTGGAACTTCGTTTATAAGCACAAAACCTTCGTTTTTTAAACGTTCAATTTCGGCATAAATATCTGCAACATCAAAAGCAATATGATGAATTCCTTCGCCCTTTTTTTCTAAAAATTTCGCAATCGGACTTTCAGGGTTTGTTGCTACTAAAAGTTCAATTTTATTATTTCCGGTTTGAAAAAAAGAAGTCAATACACCTTCGCTCTCCACCGCTTCCATTTTATAAGACGGAACGCCAAGCATTTTTTCGAACAACACATTAGCATCGTCCATGTTTTTAACCGCAATTCCTATATGTTCAATTTTATTTACCATCTTTCAAATTTATTGGTTCACATATGTATTAAAGTAACCACATTCGGCAATGACATCCTGATAATATTTCGTATCAGAATAGTCTTTCTTTAAAGCTTTGAATGAGTTCCAAGCAATAAAATTAATTTTATCATCTTGAATTTCCCAGTAATTATTAATGTTGTTGTATTTTTTATTGTAATAGTCGTTTCGTTCACATTTTGAAATCAAATACAAACATTTTGCTTTTTGTTCTTTGTTTGAAGCTGCCTCAAAAGCTTTTTGATAATACATTTTTGAAACCGAATTATTCGTAATCATTTCCTTCATTGAATTCCTGAAAGAATACGGACTTGAACCATAACCGACAATACTGATTTCATAAAAAGTTCTTCCGTTCCCGAAATGCGAAATATTATAAAATGCGTTTCCTAGCAACAAACTATTTGTATAGATATCTTCTTTTTTGGCTAGTTTATCCTGCATATCTTTAATTGTAATCAAAAAATCCATTTGTGAATATTTCTTTTTCTGATACGCCGCATGCTCACAATCATGGCAATCTTTTATGTTTCCGTTAAACGGATTTCCCAAAAATTTATAATATTGAACTGAATCTGTTTGTTTCATGAATTCAATAGCTTCTGGGATTTTATTTTTGAAAGTTGCCTGAACCGCTTGAAAATTATTAATATCTTTTAATTTCAAACTATAAATTCCTGCACCAATTTTCTCAATTTCAGTTTTGTTTGATTTCTCTAGAAAAGCTTTCATATCCAATAAAACTTTTTCATTATCATAAAACGAATTTCCGTCGTTCCAATAACTATAACGCGATTCACCAAAAATTTCAGTCATAACCAAATCCCCTTTTTCACGATATAGGGTCGACAAATAACTTCTGCTCCATGAAGAAGCATTTTGATAACGGAATTCCTGCCCTTTATAGTTTTTTGGAAGTTCATAATACAGCCAATTCAAATCGGCTAGAATTGTTTTTTCGTTTTTGTCTGTCAGCTTATCAATTTTATTCAAATTATTTACAAAACGTAACAAACGCAGTTGCATTCCTGCCAATTCCGTTTTAGGAAGTGTTTTTACGGCTTTGTCAAAATTCTTATCAGCATTAGCATAATCCCCTTTTAAAGTCTGCAAATACCCAAGAGACAAATCCCAAAGATAAGGCCTGTCTGTATTTACAGCTGCCGAAATTTTAGCAATCAAATCCAATGCTTTTTTATCGACTTTCGCTTGATTTTCTGTTTTGCTTTCTACGACAGTCAATTTTTTTTGAGGCTGATTTTCTCCTCCATCTTTCTGAAACGAATTATTTATAGACTGTTCAAGTCCGTTTACGAGTCTTGTTGCTAGATAATTTAAATGTTCGCTTTTCGGGTTTAATTCATAAATTTTTTCGATTGCCTGTTTTTCATCTTTATAGTAACCATGAATTGCCCATAGCGCCACTTTTTCATCATTATTTTTTGCCATCAAAAGCGCCTTATTCCAATCTGAATCGTTTTTTGGACGAAAACTATATGCTGTAACCACTCTCAATTCAGGGCATTTATCAAAAACTTTTGCATATAAATAATTAGAAGTCGCGTATTTCTTTTGCTTGTAATTAATTCCCGCAACATACGAAAGCGCTCTGTAATACAAGGTGTTTTTAGGAACCGAACTTTCCGTTTTATTAAAAAAATCAATTGCTTTTTGTTTGTCATTGCTATAAAAACGTGCTTTCATAGTAAGAAACCAATAACGGTTTTTCAAAAATGGATCTGATAACGTATTATAAACATTTTCGATTGACTGAATCATTTTTGCATCTTTGAACGTTTTTGCCACCACTGGCTCGTAACTCCAATTTTCTTCACCAATTGAAACGGTTTCTATTTTTTGTGCCAAATATAAAAACTCAACAAAATTTTTGATTTTCTCATCTTTCAAATTGAGCTTTTTGCTCCATTTTTGAGACGTCTTATTCTCTTTTTTAGACTTATAAAAAGCATGAAGATCTGCAATTTCTTCTTTGTTTTTAATTACATTTTTATCATCCGAATAATATCTTTTTGTTTCATTCCCAATTAAAAAATAATTGACTGAAGTAGTATCTGCTTTTCCTTTTAAATAAGAAGCCCAATCTTCTTTTATGTTTTTATTGAATCTCGAATTATGTTCAGTATCAAATCCAATTCCGTAAAAAATTGAACCTGACAAAAACAGTGGCGAATATGATTTGTCTGCGAAAGTTTCTGGCGTAAAATTCGAATTGTATCCAAAAAAATCCCAGTCGTCACCACCGGCACATGCATAAATTACCCCGTAAACCGAAAGCAAACCAATACTAAAAACAAGAAACAGTTTGCTCGAAAATATTCTTTTCATAATTTTTTAAATTGAATTCGTCTAAATCGTAAAATATAATTTCTTTTGGTGGCTGCGTAGTATTTTCGCTTAAATCTCCAGCCATTTCTTTTAAATTTTCTGCCGAAATACATTCTATTTTCAGCAGATCATTTTCTTCATAATAAACACCATTTTTATAATTTGATTGTTTTACTCTGAAAAATATCGAATTAATTTGCTCGAAATTTTTATCGTTCCTTAATTCTTTAAAACTCATTTTCGATCGCAGTCCAATAACTTTTTGATCGCGAATATGAATTGCCCAAGAATAAATAGGCAATGCATAATTAAGTTGCAACGGATATTTTTTTAGACTTTTAAGATATCGTTCTGAAATTTCTCTACTGTAAATCGAATTCAGATCATCTGGCGCAATACTTCCCATATTGTAAAACATCAAAACACCCGTATCAACATTTGGAATTTTAGTTTTCTTAAAATACTTAACTTGATGAAGCCGGATTGTTGCCGAAAGTTTTTTATGCGAAAGCTTTTTAACTTGTTCAATAAATTTAAGATAATTGCCTTTACTTTCTAAGGACCAGTCGCAGTCAATTTGAATCTCGGAACAATTAATTTTATTTTTTTCATTGATTTCAGTAATCAAACGAATCGTTTTTTCAGCTAAATCTTTAACATCAAGTTTTTGCTGAAGCATTACTTTATTCTGAATAAAAACGACCGGAACAATCTCAAAAACTTGAATATTATCCTGAAAATGAATTGGACTTATAGGAAATGGATTTTTTGTTTTTGGATCAAGTCCAATATCAAAGTATCTGATATAAAGTTTACTGACATTATTATCTTTTAAAACTTCTTTTTCGGTTTCTGAAAATTTCAAATTGGTTTTCCAATAATAAAACGAAATTATAGGTTTGTCGTTTTTACTGCACGCTGTGAGCAAAAGAAAGAATGAAATCCAGAAAACTCTTTTAAACAAAACCAAGTGTATTACATTTGAAATCAAAAGTAAGAAAATATTACCGTAAAAAAGGCCAAAACCTGAAAATTGCAAATCCTAATAAATAGCCAAAAAATTTCGATTAAAGCAAATATAATTGTTATTTTGTGCAATCAAATTCAAAAACGATTATGTTGAAAAACACTCTCAGATACATTTCACTTTTATTGGTATTTTTAATGATGAGCTGTGCTAAAAGAGGCAGTATTACAGGCGGTTTAAAAGATACGCTTGCTCCTGTTTTGAGATCAAGTTCTCCTGAAAATTTCAGCACAAATTTCAAAGCCAATGAAATCATTTTGACATTTGATGAATATGTAAAGCTGAAAAATCTCAACAAACAGCTGATTATTTCGCCACCAATGAAACACGAACCGCTTGTATTGCCAACAAATGCGAGCAAAGTGATCACTATAAAAATAAAAGATACTTTACAGCCCAATACGACTTATAGTATGAATTTTGGCCAAAGTATTGCCGACAATAATGAAGGAAACTCAATCAATCAATTTAAGTACGTTTTTTCGACTGGATCTTATATTGACTCGCTTTCTATAAAAGGAATTATTAAAGATTCTTATGAAAAATATGTCGACAATTTTGTATCTGTTATGCTTTATGAAATAAATGACAAATACAAAGATTCTGCAGTTTACAAAGAATTTCCAAGATATATTACCAACACTTTGGACAGTTTGCGAACTTTTAAATTAGAGAATTTAAAGGCCGGAAAATATCTTTTGGTTGCCATGAAAGACAAATCAAGCAACAATAAATTCAATCCAAAAGATGACAAAATTGCTTTTATAAAACATCCTATTACGGTTCCAAACGATACTATTTTTGAATTGGAATTATTTAAAGAAAAGTTGCCTTTAAAAACTTTCAAACCCATTCAGGCATCTGGAAACAGATTATTGCTTCCGTATGAGGGAAATATGGATTTCAAAGTTACCAAACCTAAAATTACGCTTAAAAACCACAACGATGTTCTGGAAACTATTGTCACCGAATTCCCTAAAAAAGACTCGTTGCAAATTTGGTATAAACCAATAAAAACCGATTCACTTTCTCTTGAAATTAATTCCGATAAATACAACAAGAAATTCGGTTTTAAAATTAAGGAACTAAAAAAAGATACGCTGAATATTAAGCCGGTTCAAAATGGCGTCCTTAATTTCAGAGAGCGATTCACATTAGAATCAGAAACACCGCTTGTGAAATTCGACAATTCAAAAATTTCATTAGTCAACAAAGATTCTGTTGCTGTAAAATTCACAACAGAATATGATGAATTTGAGCAAAAACTATATTTTGATTTCAAAAAAGAGCCTTTAGAAAAATACCGTTTTACATTAATGCCAGGCGCTTTAACTGATTTTTATGACAAGTCAAATGATACTTTGTCTTATAAATTAACCACTAAGGAATTAGAAGATTATGGAAATTTAGTTTTGAACCTTCAAAATGTAAAACGTTTCCCGATTATTGTTGAAATTATTAATAAAAGAGGCGACAAAGTTCTTGCAACCGCATATTCTGAAGGCGAGACTAAAATCGAATTCAATTTAGTGGAACCGGAAGCCTTTTCTGTTCGCGTAATTTATGACGATAATAAAAACAAAGTCTACGACACGGGAAATTTCCTGAGCAAAACCTATTCTGAAGAAGTTTTTTATTTCCAGAAAGAAGTTGATGTTCGGGCAAATTGGGATGTTGATCAGCCTATTGATTTAAGTATTCCATTTAGTCCTGAAGTCGAGAAAAAAACAGATGAAAAGAAGAAGAAAGAAGCCGAAAAGAAACGAAAAGCTTTCTAAATTTTAATTTCAAAAACATCTTGATCACTTAAAAAATCGAGTTTTTTTCGGGTTTCCAACATTTTATTTTTATCTAAATCCACCACAAAAACACCTTCAGTTTCTTGTGGTTCAAGAATGTAATTTCCTAAAAAATCGACCGCTTGCGAATGGCCAATATGCTCATAATTATTGGCATCAAAACCAATTCTGTTTACACCAATTGTGTAACTTAAGTTCTCAATGGCACGTGCTTTCAACAAAGCGTCCCATGCATTGGTGCGCACTTTTGGCCAATTGGCAACATATAAAAGCAAATCGTAATTCTCTGTATTTCGAGCAAAAACCGGAAATCTTAAATCATAACAAACCTGCAGGCAAATTTTCCAGCCCAAATATTCTACAATAACTTTTTCTGTTCCTGCAGTATAAAACTGATCTTCTCCTGCCAAAGTAAATAAATGGCGTTTATTATAATATCGAATTTCTCCTGAAGGAAAAACGAAAAACATTCGGTTGTAAAATTTTTCATTTTCAACAATTACCAAACTTCCGGTAACAGCGGCATTTTTCTGTTTTGCAACTTCTTTCATCCAAAGAACAGTTTCACCATTCATTGTTTCGGCAACAGCAGAAGGATTCATTGTAAATCCTGTCGAAAACATTTCTGGCAAAACAATCAAATTCACTTCCGAATCGATTTGCTTTATTTTCGATTCGAAGCTTTTTTTATTTTCCAAAGCATTTTCCCAATGCAGATCTGATTGTATAAGTGCGATTTTCATAATTCAAAAATACGAATTTTCAGCGAAAACTATTTTTTTCTGCAAAAAGCATTTTCTGCAAAAATTTCTCAAAAAACGTCTAAAATCAATATTTCATGTGGAAATTAAAAACACATCAAACTTTTATTTTGCAAAAAAAATGCATTTTATGCAAAAAAAATGCAAATGTGAAAAATTAATATCTATATTTGACTGCCAATAAAAACCAAAAAAAACATGAAAACCAAAGAATTATGAAAACAAAGCTAATTTCATTAGTATTTGTTGGAGGAATGATTTTCTCGGCAAATGCAAAAGAGACTGCAATAAAAAAGCATCTTTTTGAACAGAAAAGCAATCAAACTGAAATTTCTGGCCAAGTTTTAGGCCAAGACGATGGAATGCCGATTGCAGGAGCTACAATTTATGCAAAGAACAACCCTAAAATTGCTGCTGTTACAGATGAAAATGGAAATTTTAAATTAAATGTACCTGAAAGCGAAAGCCATATTGTTATTTCTTATATGGGTTACGGAACTTTAGAATTCAAATTAGACAATACAAAAGATTTAGTAATTAAATTAAAACCAGCTGAAAATGTTCTGGATCAGGTTTTGGTAACCGCTTTGGGAGTTAAAAAAAGCGGAAAAGCAGTTTCATATGCGGTAACCGAACTAAAAGGAACTGAATTTACTAAAGCTAAAGAAACTAATATCACAAACGCTTTGGTTGGAAAAATTGCCGGAGTAAACGTGAGCAGTACTGCAACTGGACCAAACGGTTCAAGCCGTGTTGTAATTCGTGGAAATGGTTCATTAAACGGAAATAACCAGCCAATGTATGTAGTGAATGATTTGCCAATTGACAATACACAGCTAAATTTGCCAGGTATTGGAAATGGCCCAGGATCTACAAGAATAAATGTCGATCGTGGTGACGGAACCGCAGTTATCAACCCAGACGATATCAAATCAATTACCGTTTTAAAAGGAGGAACAGCTGCGGCTTTGTATGGCGCCAACGCTGCGAACGGAGTTATTTTAATTCAAACCAAACGAGGAACTGCCCAAAAAGGCATTGGAATTGAATACAATAGCTCATTTACTTTTGAAAAACCTTCTATTTTTCCAGATTGGCAGTACGAATACGGTTCTGGCCACAACGGACAAAAACCAGCTAATCAAGCTGAAGCCATTGCTGACGGACGTTGGTCGTGGGGAGCAAAAATGGACGGAACAAATGTTGTTCAGTTCGACGGCGTTGCTAGACCTTACGTAGCACAAAAAAACAACATCAAAAACTTCTACGAAACCGGAACTACTTTTATTAACTCGATCGCTTTATCTGGAGGAACTGAAAAAGCAACTGGACGTTTGTCATTTTCAAACTTAGAAAATGAAAGTATTTTGCCAAATTCTGGTTTCAACCGCAAAACATTCAACTTGGCAAGCAATGTAAACTTGACTGATTGGTTAAAATTTGACGTGGTAACGCAATACAATTTGGAAAAATCAGATAATAGACCGACAGTTTCTGATGCAGAAGCAAATGCAAACTGGGGAACTTATATGATTGCAAACACAGTTGACATTAGAAATCTGGCTCCTGGTTATGATGAAAACGGAATCGAAGAAGCTTGGAATCCAGTTGCCGTTGCAACAAACCCTTATTTTGTTGTCAATAAAATTAAAAATAGTGACACCAAAAACCGTTTTATTGGGATGCTAAATGTAAAATTGAATTTCACAAAAGATCTTTTTCTTCAAGGTCGAATCGGGCAAGATTATACAGATTATGAGTTCTTTGGATATATCCCGAAAACTACTCTAAATAATCCAGTTGGATATGCACAAGGTTCTAGAATGAAACTTTCAAATTTAAATACTGAGGCCATTTTAAATTATACGAAGAAGAACTTCTACAAAGATTTTTCTTTAAATGCCTTAGTTGGTGTTAACTCTAGAACTACTTTGAGAGATGAAACTAAAGTTGAAGGTTCTGGATATGTATTAGACGATTTTTACGCATTAAGCAATTTACAAACCCTTACTTACACTTATCCATACGGAAAAACAAAAACAAATTCTGTTTATGGAGCCGCCGATTTCGATTATAAAAACGTAATCTTTTTAAATTTCACTGGACGTCAAGATTGGTTTTCTACACTTTCAGCAGAAAATAATACTGTATTTTATCCATCAGTTGGAACTAGTATAATTGTTTCCGATTTATTAAAAATGCCTGAATGGGTTTCGTTTGCAAAACTAAGAAGTTCTTGGGCTCAGGTTGGAGGTGCAACTCCAGATCCTTATGCCTTAAACCAATCGTATTCGATGGTTCAAGGAGGACATAACGGACAACAATTGCAGGGACCAACAAGCAGCAGAGTTCCTAATTCAACTTTAAGTCCACTGACTTCTACAACATTTGAAATTGGTACCGATTTAGGTTTTTTCAACAACAGATTAAATGTTGATTTTGCATGGTACAATCGTGCCACTACAAATGATATTGTTGAAACTACAATCTCAACAAGTTCAGGAGCAAATACGGCTTTGCTGAATCTTGGAAAAATGAAAAATACGGGTGTTGAACTTTTACTTACTGGAAAAATCATCAGCAACCAAGATTTTTCATGGGATGCGACTTTCAACGGATCTTATAACAAAAACACCGTTCAAGCACTTACAGATGATTTGAATTCGATTACAATGGCGACTTCTGTAAATGGATATGTAACCATTACAAGTGACGTTGGGCGACCTTACAGTATCATAAAAGGTTACAAACCTTTAAAAGATGCTAACGGAAATACGGTTTACAATGTAAGCGGAGGATCTGCAAGTATTGCAAGAGGACCGCTTGAAGAATTAGGACAAGGAGTTCATCCTTGGGGAGCGGGTATCAGCAACGAATTCAAATACAAAGCAGTATCCTTCAGCTTTTTAATTGATGGAAAATTTGGCGGAAGCTTATATTCTGGAACTGATTTATACGGAACACGTATGGGATTAACCAAGCTAACATTAGAAGGCCGTGAAACCGGATTGCCAATTTCAGGAGTTGACACAAACGGAAATCCTGTAAATATGACAATTGCTCCAGAAAACTTGAGAACATATTATGACGGTTTACGAAACATTTCTTCGACTTTTATTTATGATGCAAGTTTCATCAAATTGAGACAAGTAATTGTGGGTTATCAATTACCAATTGAGAGAATAAAAGCATTGGCAAAACTTCAGAGCCTTTCTGTTTCTTTTGTTGCCAGAAATTTATTCATCCTTTACAAGAAAACGCCAAACGTTGATCCAGAATCTGTATTTAGTGCAGGAAACGCTCAAGGTGTGGAGCAATTTGGATTACCGAAAACAAGAAGCTTTGGTTTAAGCTTAAATGTTAAATTTTAATTTGAAGAGAAATGAAAAAGCTAACCTTTTTATATATGGCAGGAATACTTGCAGTAAGTATGACATCCTGTACCAAAGATTTCGAAGAAATCAATACCAATCCAAATGTTGTTGAAAAACCAAATCCGAATTACATTTTCAGCAAAGCACAATTGGACGGTTTAAACAACAATTATTTTGCTACAAATATTTTGGAATGTGGTGGTATGTTGCAACATTACGCAACATACAAAGAAGCTTCGGGAGCTGGTGATAAATATCTTAGTAATGAAGTATATTATTCTGCGTATTTTAATCAAGCGTATCCAACTGGAATAAACGAGACTGAAATCGTTATTGATGCACTTAAAAACAGTCCAAACGACAGCAATAAACTTAATATTGCCAGAATCTGGAAAGCATATTTGTACCACAGACTTACAGATTTATATGGCGATATTCCATATTCTCAAGCTGCAAAAGCAAATAGTTCTGCTATTTTTCTTCCGAAATATGATTCTCAAGAATCTATTTATAAAGATTTATTAAAGGAACTTGACGAAGCAGCTACAGCTTTGGATGCGTCAAAAACAAGTTTTGGTAAAGCCGATTTTTTATATGACGGCGATGTTACAAAATGGAAAAAATTCTCTTATTCTTTAATGTTGCGTTTAGGAATGAGGTTAACTAAAGTTGATCCTACTTTGGCTAAAACTTGGGTAACCAAAGCCATTGCAGGCGGCGTAATTGTAAATGGAACCGATAATGCCGTAATTAGATATACTGACGGACCAAATGACATTAACAGAAACCCTGTTGGATTTGATTCAAGAAGGCAAGATTTTACAGCGGGATCATACGGTCAGAAGAATGTAGAAGGCGGAAAATTAGCCAAAACTTTTATCGATTTATTAAAATCAACTGCCGATCCTAGAATTAGTGTTTATTCGGGAGTTTGGCAAGGAACAACTCAAAATACATCACTTGCTGTTCAAAAAGGTTTTCCAAACGGAACTAAAACTGCTCCTACTCCAGTAGAACAAGGAACTTATTCGGAACCAAATCAAAGTACGGTTTTCAAATATGACGCACCACTTATGGTAATAAGCAATGCTGAAACCAATTTACTATTGGCTGAAGCGGCAGCTAGAGGCTGGTACACTAATGAAACGGACAAAGATTTATATGAAAAAGGAGTAAAAGCCTCTTTCTTAAACATGGGAATTTACGGACCTGCTTATGCTATCACTGATGCAACAGTTTATTTAACGGCAAATCCTTTCAATACAGCTGGTTCATTTGAAGCAAAAATGAATCAAATTCATACGCAGATTTATGTAGCTCTTTTTGTAGACGAACAAGAAGTATATTCAAACTGGAGAAGAACTGGCTATCCGGTTTTAGTTCCTGTAAACTTCCCAGGAAATGTTACAAATGGCACAATTCCAAGACGATTCAAATATCCAACTAGTGAATATTCTGTTAATTCAACTAACTTAGCAGAAGCTGTTAAGCGTCAGGGCGAAGACAGTTTCACAACAAGAATCTGGTGGGATAAATAATCAAAAATTAGATAATGAGCATTATAATTCTTACGGCATGCATTGCATTTTTAATCGTTCAAATTGCTTGGTTTAAAATCAATCCGTTTATTGCCTTTATCATTACAGCTTTGCTGGCAGGCCTATTTTTAGGTCTGCCAATAAATACTTTGTCACAAACAGTTCAAAAAGGTTTGGGCGAAATGTTAGGATCAATTACATTAATAATCGTTTTTGGAACTTGCATTGGCAAACTTACCGTTTCCTCGGGCGCGGCAAATGTTATTGCAAAAACAGTTATGGGATGGACTGGCGAAAAACATGTTCGTCTAGGATTAATGATTACCGGATTTATTGTTGGGATACCTCTATTTTATAGTGTTGGTTTTGTTTTGTTAGTACCCTTAATCTTCTCAGTAGCCCATCAATTTAAGCTTTCAAAAGTATATCTGGGAATCCCAATGCTGGCGTCGCTTTCAGTAGCACACGGTTTTTTGCCTCCCCATCCTTCACCAATGGCTTTAAGCAGTATTTTAAATGCTGATATTGGTCTTGTTTTGGTCTACGGAATTATCATTGCGATTCCTACCATCTTTATTGCAGGATTGCTATTTTCAAATTTGCTGAAAAACATTAAAACCGAATCAGATCATGAAATTATAAACGTAGAAGAAGTCGCTAACAAAGGTAAACTGCCAAGTTTTTCGATTAGTTTATTCTCGGCTTTATTTCCTGTTTTTGGTTTGACCATAACTTCTTTACTGCCATTGATTACAAAAAATGAAGCAGTAAACAATCTTTGCAAAACAATTGGAGATCCAAGTATAATTATGCTGATTTCCCTTCTTCTTTGCACCTATACTTTAGGCATAAGAATGAACCGAAATCTCGCTTCTATAATGGATGATTACGCAATTGCGATAAAAGATGTTGCATTGATTGTTTTAATCGTTGGTGGTGCAGGAAGCTTAAAAGAAGTTATGATTGTAAGCGGTGTAAACGAAACCATCGTAGCAACTTTAACACAAACCAATATTCATCCTTATTTACTCGCTTGGTTAATGGCGGCAATTATTCGCATTTGTGTTGGTTCAGCCACCGCAGCCGGATTAATGACTGCCAGTGTTTTATTACCTTTGTTACAACAGAATGGTCTGGATCCCAACTTATTAGTATTGGCAGTTGGAGCCGGAAGCCTAATGTGTTCACATGTAAACGACCCAGGCTTTTGGTTGTTCAAAGAATATTTTAATACCAGCCTAAAAGATACTTTTAAATCCTGGACCGTAATGGAATCCTTAGTATCTGTTTTAGGAATCATTTTCGTTTTTATTTTAAACTCTATAATACATTAATATCATGAATTTATTACCTCAAGAAAAATTTGAAACACTTGGTTTGTCTTTACCGCCAGCACCACAACCGCTTGGCATCTACAAACCTTATTTAGTTGATGGTAAATATTTATACCTGTCTGGTCACGGTCCGGTTCGTGATGACAAATCTTTGATCATTGGCAGAATTGGCGATGATATGGATATTGAAGAAGGAAAACTGGCAGCAAGACAAGTCGGATTAACGATGCTTTCTACGATAGTAACCAATTTTGGAAGCTTGAATAAAGTAAAAAGAGTTATCAAAGTACTTGGAATGGTAAACTGCAATGGCGAATTTTTAAGACATCCGTATGTAATAAACGGTTGCAGTGAATTATTTGCTGAAGTTTGGGGACAAGAAAACGGAATTGGAGTTCGAAGCGCCGTTGGAATGGGTTCACTTCCAGATAATATTCCTGTTGAAGTTGAAGCCGTTTTCGAATTATTTTAGATTAAAGAATTTAGCCCACAGATTTTTTAAACACATAGAAACATAGATTTTTTTTACTTATAAAAAGGATATCGAAAAAAGCTAGCTTTTAACACATAGTGACTATGTCCATTTATGCAAGTGAAACGCCTTTTTTCAACATTTTCAAAACTATGTTTCTATGTGTTAAAAATTAAACGTCATGTGAATAAATCAATAATCATTGGCAAAAAAAGACAACAATGAAGACAACAACACCACAAACAAGAATAGCAACATTTGGAGAATTATTACTCCGGATGAGTGTTGCCGATGGGAATCGGTTTACACAGGCAAATGATATAAAAATACATGTTGGAGGTGCCGAAGCAAATGTTTGTGTTTTACTTTCCCAACTCGGAATCCAAACGGATTATATTACAAGATTACCTCAAAATGATTTGGCACAATTAGCCGTAAACGAACTTCAAAAGCATAAAGTCAACACTTCAAAATGTGTTTATGGAGGCGAACGTTTGGGATTGTATTTTGTTGAATCCGGAAATCAAATCAGACAATCTCAAGTTATTTACGACAGAAGCAATTCATCTTTTGCAACCATTCAAAAAAATCAGATTGATTGGAATGAAGTTTTAAAAGATGTAACGCATTTTCATTGGTCGGGAATCAGCCCGGGTGTTTCTTATGAAGCTGGACTTGTCTGTAAAGAAGGAATTTTGGCAGCGCATGAAAAAGGATTGCCAATTTCGTCTGATTTTAATTATCGTTCCAAATTATGGCAATACGGGAAAAAACCTTCTGAAATTATGCCCGATTTGCTTCAATACAGCACCATCACTGTAGCCGATTTGGATGCAATTGAAATTTACTTTGGAATAAAAACCGACAAAAAAGAATCAGATGAAGATCGTTTTCAAAAAACTTTTGAATTGCTAAAAAAAGAAATGCCTTTTCTAAAAACACTTGCAATGAGTTTTAGAAAATCTGACGGACCAGCGCATTTATACAAAGGTTTATTACTGCATGAAGGTAATTTTTACGAAACCAAAGAACACAAAATACACGTTGTGACAGACCAAATTGGTTCTGGCGATGCATTTAATGCCGGATTACTTTATGGTTTATCCAAAAAATTATCGGGCCAAGAATGTATTGAATGGGCAACAGCCTGCGGTGTAATAAAACAAAGCATACATGGCGATTTTGCCATAACAAGTCTTGCCGAAATAAGTCATTTTATGGAAAACGGCTCAAGCAACAGAATTAATAGATAATAAATTACCCCAATATATGTACAGCATTTTAAAAGCTCAAGGCGTGCTGCCGCTAGTAACACAAATCAACATTGAAACAGCTAAAATAGTTTTACAATCAGCTGCTGATTCAGGCATAAAAATTATTGAATTTGCTGCGCGCGCAGATGACGCTAAAGAAGTATTTAGCCAAATGATCGAGTTTAAAAAAGCTAATAATTTAGATATCAAACTAGCAGTTGGATCTATTTTAAGCGTTGAAGATGCCGAAACATTCATAAACCTAGGAGCAGATTGCATTGTTTGCCCACATACTGATTCTGAGATTGGAAATTACTGTTTCAAAAATAATATTTACTGGATTCCCGGCGCTGCTACTTTAAACGAAGTGCTTCATGCCAATAAATTAGGAGCCGAAGTTGTAAAACTTTTTCCTGCTGATAAAATTGGCGGACCCGGATATGTAAAAGCAATTAGAGCTCCTTTTCCAAATTTAAAAATAATGCCAACCGGAGGCGTAACTTTAGAAGAAAGCAATTTAAAATCTTGGTTCAAATCGGGTGTTGTATGCGTGGGAATTGGTTCTAATTTGTTTTCGAAAGAAATGCTTTTGAATTTAAATTATGAGCAATCGCTGAAAGCTTTTCAGGATTTAATTGAAGTTGTAGAAAAAACCAGAAACTAAGTTATGCAAGAAAATTGGTGGAAAATAAATTCCGAAACCCGTGTTGACACTCCATTTATTGCTGTTTATGAAAATCGTATGCAGCAAAATATCGAGCGTCTGATTGAAGCTGTAAATGGTAACGTTCAAAATTTAAGGCCACATATCAAAACGCATAAAATTGGAGAAATTCTGGATTTGTATAAAACATACGGAATCAATAAAATAAAATGCGCCACAATTGCTGAAGCAGAATTGGCTGCTATTCACGAGATTTCAGATATTATTCTCGCCTATCAGCCTGTTGGAAATAAAAAAGAAAGATGGATTTCTCTTATTCAGAAATATTCAAAAAGCGCTTTTTCAACAATCGTCGATAATTTAGATTCGGCGAAAGCCTTAAATGAAATTGCTCAAAAGAATAATTTATCACTGACTGTTTATTTGGATTTAAATACTGGAATGAACAGAACCGGAATTTCAATTTCTGAAAATTGGACTGCTTTAATCGAAGAAATTCTGAAGTTAAAGAACATTCATTTTGCCGGAATTCACATTTATGACGGCCATTTAAAAGGAACTTTGGAACACCGAATTTCTGTAGCTTCAAATTCTTTTTTCAGCATCAGCGAAAAGCTAAAAGCAATTCAGGCAAAACTCGATTACGAACTAAAAATAGTTGCCGGTGGATCAAATACATTTCCATTTTATGCTTCAGAAAAAAATGTCGAATGCAGTCCGGGAACTTTTGTTTTTTGGGATTCCAATTATCAGATTCATCTTCCTGAACAAAAATTTGAGCCAGCATTTGTCATTGTGGGAACCATTATTTCAAAACCAACAAATTCCACTTTTTGTATCGATGTCGGCTACAAAGCCGTTTCTTCAGAAAATCCAATTGACAAACGTTTAGTCATTTTAAATGATGAAAATTTGATTCCGACTGCTCATTCAGAAGAGCATTTAATCATTGAAAATAAAGGACAAAATCAGTATGCTATCGGCGATCTTATTTATGCAATTCCATATCATGTATGCCCAACTTGCGCACTTTACGATTCGGTTCAAGTTGTGAATTCGGCACATGAAATTTATGAGGAATGGAAAGTTGTTGCCCGAAGCAGAAAAATTAATATATAAAATTAAGTTCAAACGAATATGTTTATACTAGACGCCCATTTAGACCTGAGCATGAATGCGATGGAATGGAATAGAGATTTACGAAATGATGTTCCAACTTTACGTCATTTAGAAAAAGGAATGACAGATAAACCAGACCGCGAACGTGCGACGGTTTCATTTCCTGATTTGCGACGCGGTAATATCGGGATTGTTGTAGCGACTCAAATTGCACGATTTGTAAAACCGGACAGCATCATTCCCGGATGGAATTCTCCTGAACAGGCTTGGGCACAAACTCAAGGTCAAATTACATGGTACAAAACCATGGAAGAAGCTGGAGAAATGACACAGATTACAGATAAAAAATCGCTTCAAAAACAAATTGATTTATGGAATGACGGAACGCCAAATGATAAAAAACCAATTGGATATATTCTAAGTTTAGAAGGCGCCGATTCTATTATTGACATTTCATACTTAGAGAAAGCTTACAATTATGGATTACGCGCCATTGGCCCGGCACATTATGGCCCCGGACGTTATGCAAACGGAACGGATGCGACGGGAAAAATGAATCAAAACGGTCTTGATTTATTAAAAGAAATGGAGCGTTTGAATATTATTTTGGATGCCACACATTTATGTGATGACGCTTTTTGGCAAGCTTTAGATCATTATAATGGGCCAGTTTGGGCGAGCCATAATAATTGCAGAAGTTTGGTTGATCATAACAGACAATACAGCGATGAAATGATTAAAGCATTAATTTCGAGAGGTGCGGTTATTGGAGGCGCTTTAGATGCTTGGATGCTAGTTCCAAATTGGGAAAGAGGCGTTTCTACTCCAAAAGGAACAAACTGCAAGTTAGAAACCGTTTTTAAACATATGGATCACATTTGCCAATTGGCAGGAAATGCAGATCATATCGGAATTGGTTCAGATCTTGACGGCGCTTTTGGTACCGAACAATCGCCTTATGATTTAAACACGATTGCCGATTTGCAAAAATTGGTTCCGATATTTAAAAACAACGGATATTCTGATGAAGATTTAGATAAAATCTTTCACCAGAACTGGATTAATTTTTTAATGAAAAACTGGGATTAAATAAAAACTAAACTTGGAACTGCCTTCTTATACGATTTTAATTTTTCGTCACTCGGATCAACTTCGGTAACCACATAATCAACTTCAGATAAGTTGGCAATTTTCATTTTTAAAACGGAGTCTAATTTTTCAGAAATAGTCAAAATTGCCGTTTTTTCAGAAGCCTGAATCATTGCTTTTTTAACCTGAACTGTTTCCCAGTCAGAATCTGAGAAACCGCCTTCGATATCCAAGGCATTAGTACCTAATATTAATAAATCAACTTTAATATTAGCCAATTGATTATAGACATCGCCGCTCACGCACATTTGGCTGTAAGAGGAAATACTGCCGCCAATCATGATAATTTTGACATTTGGTTTGTCTAGAAGTTCAACTGCAGACAAAACAGTGACAGTAAAAATAGTAAGATTTAAATCATTCGGAATTAAACGGATAAATTCTCTAATTGTAGTTCCGCCTCCAATCAGTAAAACCATTCCGTCGCGAAGAAGTCCTAAGGTTTTTTGAGCGATAATCTGTTTTGATTCGCCAGCATAAGTCTGATTTGATGAAGAATGATGGTACGCTTTTGTCATCGCGCCACCTTTCACCTTAATCAATAAAGAGTCTGATTCAAGTTCATTAATATCACGTCTGACAGTATCTTCTGAAACAAATAATTTGGCAGAAAGTGTTTCAAAACTTACACGAGTGTGCAGGTTAATCTCTTTTAAAATAAGATTTTTTCGTTCTTCCTTAGTGTAATTTATCATTTCATTTTCATTATTCATGCCAATATATTTTTTAAACAAATGTAAACAAATAATGCAATATTATTGCGAAACAAATTATAACACAATGTAATAAAAAAGTTAACTAAGCTATTTTAAAGACATTTAAACATTAAAATGTTTTGCATATTTTTTGCAAAAAGAAATTTCCAAATATTAAATTTACCAAAAACCACAATACTTGACTTAGAACCAGCCATGAAAAATAACATCTTTCTCTTTTTATTATTTTGCTGTTTTATCGGAAAAGCTCAAAACGCTACTCAGAACACTTCTATTATTCCTGCTCCAAATTTATATAAAGCGACTGGCGACAGCATAAGTTTGAACGGACAAATAAAAGTTGTTTTTGAAAACAATAAGTACAGCACAAAAGAACTTAAAACAGCACAAATTTTTGAAGCGGCAGTAAATGGAAATCTGCCTGCAAAAAAGAGTTCAATTGAAGTTTTGTTTATTTCCAAAAGTCCATTGGCAAGTAAAGAGTCTTATAAAATTTCTATTTCTTCCAAAAAAATAATTGTCACAGGTTCTGAAGAAGGATTATTTTATGCCGTTCAAAGTCTTTTACAGCTTTTGCCAAATAAACCATCAGATAAAAAGGAAATAAAACTGCCTATCATAACCGTTGAAGACACGCCACGATACGCTTACCGAGGATTACACTTAGATGTTTGCCGTCACTTTTTCTCTGTTGATGTTATAAAAGATTTTATTGCACAAATGTCTAGTTATAAGCTAAACAACTTTCATTGGCACTTAACAGACGATCAAGGCTGGAGAATTGAAATAAAAAAGTATCCAAAATTAACTGAAGTCGGTTCTAAAAGAGCACAGACTTTAGTCGGAAATAAATTTGAAAGATCACCACTTTTTTTTGATGGAAATCCGTATGGTGGATTTTATAATCAGGAAGAAATCAAAGAAGTCGTAAAATTTGCCGAAGCGCATTATGTAAATATTATTCCAGAAATCGAAATGCCGGGTCACGCAACTGCAGCAGTTACCGCTTACCCAAATTTATCTTGTTTTCCAGAACGAACTTACAAAGTTGTAGAAACTTGGGGCGTTTTTGAAGATATTTTTTGTGCTGGAAAAGAGGAAACTTTTACTTTTTTAGAAGATGTTTTAACCGAGGTTATGGCTTTATTCCCAAGTAAATATATTCATATTGGCGGAGACGAATGTCCGAAAGCAAGATGGAAAGAATGCCCGAATTGCCAAAAAAGAATCAAGGATTTAGGTTTGAAAAACGAGCATGAATTACAAAGTTACTTAACAACCCGAATCGAAAAATTTCTAAACGCAAATGGCAGACAAATTCTGGGTTGGGATGAAATGCTTGAAGGCGGATTGGCACCAAATGCAGCTGTAATGTCGTGGCGAGGCGAATCGGGTGGAATCAGCGCTGCTAAACAAAAACATAATGTAATCATGAATCCAGAGCAGGTTTTGTATCTGGATTACAATCAAGGATATTCGCCTCAAGAACCTTTAACAATTGGCCGATTGACTACAGTTGAAAAAATTTACAATTACAATCCAACTCCTGTAGACAGCTTGACTGTTGAAGAACAGAAATACATTTGGGGCGTTCAGTCGAATCTTTGGTCGGAATATTTAACAAGTCCGGCGAAATTAAATTACATGCTTTATCCAAGATTATTTGCTTTGGCAGAAATTGCATGGACGCAACCTCAAAATAAAAACTACAATCATTTTATTTTGAATCAGATGCCGAATCATTTAGAAAAATTAGAGCAGCAAAAAAGACTTTACAAAGTTCCAACACCTTTTGGATCTAATGAAACCGCTGTAATTGCATCAAAATATCTTTTAGATTTAAAACCAACAATCAAAAACGGGCAGATTTTCTACACTATTGATGGTTACAATCCTGATGAAACGGCCGAACTATATACCAAACCAGTAGCCATAAATATTCCTAAAGGCGAATATAGAACTATAAAAACTGTCCAAATAAGTCCAAGCGGACGCAGAAGTTCTATCAGCAAAATATTGGTCAGAAACCCTGATTTAAAATCGGCTTTAGCTATAAAACCAACTAAAAAGGGTTTGAAATATGATTATTACACCGGAACATTTCAGCAAGTTCAGGATTTAGAACTTGCAAAACCTGTCAATTCAGGAATATTTGAAGGAACAATCAGCAGTGAAAAATGGAAAACGAAAACAGAACGTTATATCGGTTTGAAATTTGACGGATACATCTTTATTCCAGAAACAGGAAATTATACGATTTCAACGCTTTCAGATGACGGATCGAAGCTTTTTATAGATAATGAATTAGTTGTGAATAACGACGGCGTTCATTGGCTAAATGAAGCTTATGGCGTGGTAAAATTGGAGAAAGGTTTTCATAAAATCAACATCAGCTATTTTGATCAGATTGGCGGGACAACTTTAAGCTGTTTTATACAACAGGAAGGAAAAGAAAAACAGGAAATAAGTGCATCGCAATTGTATCATGAATAGCAATAAAAAAGATAATTCATTTCACTGGATGGAATTTACAAAAACCCCAGCGGGGTAAAATATTTATAGAATTTCAATTAGACATATTGAAAAAGCTCCAGCGGAGCGACATATTTTTCACTATTTACAACATATGTTGCTCCGCTGGAGCTTTATAATACAAACATCTATTCTTAGCTATAAATATTTCGCTTCTCCGAAGCTTACAAAAAAAAGGAGCTGTCTTTTTGAGACAGCTCCTTTTAATTTTATATAAAAAGATTATTATCCTTTTAAACTTGCTGCTAAATACTCACGGTTCATACGTGCGATATTTTCAAGAGAAATTCCTTTAGGACATTCAACTTCACAAGCTCCAGTATTTGTACAGTTTCCAAAACCTTCCAAATCCATCTGGTGAACCATGTTTAAAACACGGTCAGCTGCTTCAACTTTACCTTGAGGCAATAATGCATATTGAGAAACTTTTGCAGAAACGAATAACATTGCTGAAGAGTTTTTACAAGTCGCAACACAAGCTCCACAACCAATACAAGCAGCAGCATCAAATGATTTATCCGCATCATCTTTATTAACTGGAATTGTATTTGCATCAATTGTATTTCCTGAAGTATTTACAGAGATAAATCCTCCAGCGTGTTGAATTCTGTCAAAAGAAGTTCTATCAACAACTAAATCTTTAATAACTGGGAAAGCTTTTGCTCTAAATGGCTCGATAAAAATTGTATCACCATCTTTAAACATACGCATGTGTAACTGACATGTTGTAACACCTCTGTCTGGTCCGTGCGCTTCACCGTTAATGAATAAAGAACACATCCCGCAGATTCCTTCACGACAATCGTGGTCAAATGCTACTGGCTCTTCCCCTTTGTTGATTAAACCTTCGTTAAGAACGTCTAACATTTCAAGGAAAGACATATCTGGTTCGATTCCATCGATAGGATATTCTACAATCCCTCCTTTATCTTGAGCGTTTTTTTGACGCCATATTTTTAATGTAAGTTTCATACCTTTTTCGTTTGAAAGTCATAAAGTCGAAAGTCGAAAGTCGCTTGGCACATTTTGCCTTTTGACTTTAAGACTTTGGCTTTCGACCAAATTCTTATTTATAACTTCTTTGAACTAATTTAATGTTTTCGTAATTAAGAGGTTCTTTGTGTAATACTGCATCACTTGGTTTTCCTTTGTATTCCCAAGCCGCAACGTATGCAAAGTTATCATCATCACGAAGTGCTTCTCCTTCTTCTGTTTGGTACTCCTCACGGAAGTGACCTCCACATGATTCATTACGGTGTAAAGCATCTTTCGCAAACAATTCTCCTAATTCTAAGAAATCGGCAACACGAGTTGCTTTTTCTAATTCCTGATTAAATTCGTTAGCGTTTCCAGGAACTTTTACATCTTTATAAAACTCTTCACGTAAAGCAGCAATTTCTTCAATAGCTTCAGCTAAACCTTTAGCGTTACGAGCCATACCTACTTTATTCCACATGATTTTTCCAAGTTTTTTATGGAAATAATCTACAGAATGTGTTCCGTTATTATTGATAAATTTATTGATTTGATCTACAACTGCTTTCTCAGCTTCAACGAATTCTGGTAAGTCTGTAGAAATTTCTCCCATTTTAATATCTGGAGCTAAATAATCTCCGATAGTATAAGGTAATACGAAATATCCATCAGCTAAACCTTGCATTAAAGCAGAAGCTCCAAGTCTGTTTGCACCGTGATCAGAGAAGTTAGACTCTCCAATTGAGAAACATCCAGGAATTGTAGTCATTAAGTTATAATCAACCCAAGTTCCACCCATTGTGTAGTGAACCGCTGGATAAATCATCATTGGTGTAGTATAAGGATCTTCGTCAACGATTTTGTAATACATCTGGAATAAGTTTCCGTATTTACTTTTCACGATTGCAGCTCCTAATTTAGTTACAAGAGCACTATCTTTATCATCTAAACCTTTTACATAAGCATCTTCAGTTCCGTAACGTTTAATTGCCGCTGCGAAATCTAAGTAAACCGCTTCACCCGTTTTGTTAACTCCAAAACCAGCATCACATCTTTCTTTAGCCGCACGAGACGCAACGTCACGAGGAACTAAGTTACCAAAAGCTGGATATCTTCTTTCTAAGAAATAATCTCTTTCGTCTTCAGATAAATCTGTTGCTTTTTTCTTTCCTTCACGGATAGCCTGAGCATCTTCTAATTTTTTAGGAACCCAAATACGACCGTCATTACGTAAAGATTCAGACATCAAAGTCAATTTTGACTGGTGATCTCCTGAAACCGGAATACATGTTGGGTGAATTTGTGTATAACAAGGATTTGCGAAAAACGCTCCTTTTTTATGAATTTTCCAAGCTGCTGTTGCGTTACTTCCCATAGCATTTGTTGAAAGGAAAAATACGTTTCCGTATCCTCCAGAACCAACTACTACCGCGTGAGCAGAATGTCTTTCTATTTCT
Source organism: Flavobacterium sp. LHD-80 (assembly GCF_030929605.1). GTDB lineage: Bacteria > Bacteroidota > Bacteroidia > Flavobacteriales > Flavobacteriaceae > Flavobacterium. The sequence goes on along the minus strand of NZ_JAVFVS010000008.1, from coordinate 139,212 downwards.
CCAGTGATTAAGTTACGAGCGATAATACCTCTCGCTTTTCCGTTCACGATTACAATGTCAAGCATTTCGTGACGGTTGTACATTTTGATTTTTCCACGACCTATCTGACGGTTCATTGCAGAATAAGCTCCTAACAACAATTGCTGTCCTGTTTGTCCTTGTGCGTAGAATGTACGAGAAACCAAAGTTCCTCCAAAAGAACGGTTATCTAAAAGTCCGCCATATTCACGAGCCAATGGCACCCCTTGAGCCACACATTGGTCAATAATATTACCTGAAACTTCAGCCAAACGGTAAACGTTTGCCTCACGTGCACGGTAGTCACCCCCTTTTACAGTGTCATAAAACAATCTGTAAATTGAATCACCATCACCTTTATAGTTTTTTGCAGCGTTGATACCACCTTGTGCCGCAATAGAGTGCGCACGACGAGGTGAATCTTGAAAGCAAAATGCTTTTACGTTATATCCTAACTCAGCTAAAGTAGCTGCCGCAGAACCTCCAGCCAAACCTGTACCAACAACAATAATATCTAAATTACGTTTGTTAGCAGGGTTTACTAAATTAATATGATCTTTATAATTTGTCCATTTGTCCGCTATAGGACCATTTGGAATTTTTGAATCTAATGCCATTATAATTGATATTAATTATTGAAATGATGAAATAATGCGATAATTATGAAAAGAGCTGGAACTACAACTGCGAACCAGTAACCTACTTTACTTAAAAATCTAGAATATTTGTTGTGCATCCCTACAGATTGAAGAGAAGATGCAAACCCGTGCCATAAGTGGAAACCTAAAAGCACAAAAGCCACACAATATAATCCTGTACGAATTGGATCGTGGAATTTATGAACTAACTCTCCATAATACCTTGTAGCATCTGGTGCTGTACCTGCAATATATTTATAGGTAACTTCAGGAAACCAGAAATCATAAAAGTGCAATCCTAAGAAAGCCAAAATAACCAATCCAGAAATAATCATATTTCTAGAACTCCAAGAAGCGTTTGCAGCTCCGTTGTATTTTGCATAAGCAATTGGTCTTGCTGCGCTGTTTTGAGCCGTAAGTACAAATCCCATTACAAAATGGAAAATTACTCCAAATGCCAAAACTGGCTGCATTACATACTGGATCAGCGGATTGTATCCCATAAAGTGAGAAGCTTCGTTAAAAACATCTTCACTAATTATAGAAATAAAATTTAAGGAAACATGCAGCGCTAAAAACGTGATTAAGAATATTCCCGAAAGAGCCATAGCCACTTTCTTTAAGATGGAAGCATTCAACTGTGCAGATTGTGCCATAAGTGTTAAGTAGTTTGTTTTAAAAAATTACACAAAAATAACTCAAATACAAAAGAACTACAACCATTTCGTTGTTATTTATAATCATTTTAAAATAGACTATATATACGTATTTTTACGTAGAAATTTAGTATAGCAAATCTAAAAAATTGCTTTACAGTCACTTTCTCCCAATTTTAATACGTATTCAGATTACTAAAAATTTATCATATTGTTATTTTATTCAAAGTTTTGATTTGTTTTCTTCAAAAGTGCCAGCTGTACTTAATTTTATCTAAGCAAAAAATTGTCATTCCATAACATAGTTTTACCTTTAGCGGCTCAAAAAAATAAGAATGAAAACAGGAATTGATGCTATCTCTTATGATGTAGCAAACATACATTTACCCATAAAAACTTTGGCGGTTGCCAGAAATATTGAACCAGAAAAATTAGAAAAAGGTCTTGGATTACTAAAAATGACCTTTCCAGATGTTCATCAGGATGCCGTTGTTTTTGGAGCAAATGCTTTAACCAAACTGATCACTGATAATAAAATCAACCTAAACGAAATAAGCCGAATCTATGTTGGTACCGAAAGCGGTATCGACAGTTCAAAACCAATTGCTTCTTATTTAATTAATTTAATGGAGCAAAAATTTGGAGAAGATTCATTAGCAGAATGCGATGTTGTAGATTTTACTTTTGCCTGTATTGGCGGTGTTGACGCTTTACAAAACTGTCTTGATTTTGTAAAACTGAATCCGACTAAAAAAGCAATTGTTGTTGCAACTGATTTCGCAAAATACGATTTAAATTCTGGTGGAGAATATACGCAAGGTGCCGGAGCCGTTGCCATGTTAGTAACTGCAAATCCGAAAATTATTGCTTTTGATGACAATTGGGCAACGAGTACAAAAGGTGTTTTTGACTTTTTCAAACCGTACAGAACTATCGCTAAAGAAGAAATCACAAAAAACACCAACAACGATTCTTGGTTTGACAATTTAGAAGCCGAAATCGAAATCCACAAAGATCAACCGGTTTTTGACGGACAATATTCGAACCAATGTTACATGGATCGTACGCGAAATGCTTACTTTTCATTCAAAAAATTAAAAAATACGACTGAAACTTTATATAACACTTGGCACAGTATTGTAATGCACTTGCCATATTCTTTCCAGGGAAGAAGAATGTTATCTGAAATTTATGCTTTAGATAGTGCCGAAAAAATTATTGCTGATGATATTGCACCTGCAGATTATCAGACAAAAATTAAAGAAGTAGCAAAATCCGAGGACTACAGAAGTTTTGTAACCGAGAAATTACAGCCTGCTGAATTAGCATCTTCTTTAATTGGAAATCTTTATACAGGTTCTATTTTCATGGGATTGTTGTCGACTTTGGCTCATTTTTATGATACAAACAAAGAAGTTGCCGGAACTAAATTTGGTTTCCTAGCTTATGGAAGCGGATCTAAATCGAAAGTTTTTGAAGGAACGATTCAACCAGAATGGAAATTAGCTTTAGAAAATGTGAAGCTTTTTGAAAACTTGGCTGAAAGCGTAGAAATTGATTTCAACACTTACGAAAGTCTTCATAAAAAAGAACAAAAACAAAGCGTAAGAACTCCAAAAAACGAATGGATTTTAGACCGAATTGAAAAAGAAATTCCAGTTTTGATTGGAGCGAGATATTATAAATGGATTGATTAAGAAATTCCTCCCGATAGCTATCGGTACCAAATTCCAAAACCGAAGCTTGATGTTTCGGTTTTTTTATGCGTTTTAAATTTAACCGCAAAGATCGCAAAGGATTACGCAAGGTTCACAAAGCTTTGTGCTTTTTTTTGAACACAAAGCTTTGCGAACTTTGCGTTTATTTAGACATCGTAAAAAAACCTTTGCGGTCTTTGCGGTTAAACAACAAGGGATCAATCCTTCTTATGCTGTTCAGTATAATTTTGATTTCCTTTAATTCGGGCATCTTCCGTATGCATTCCGTTTGCCATTCCTAACATAAAGGCTGTAATTATAATTATAAATTTTCTTTTTATCCAATGAAGAAGTGGCCGCTTAGACTTTTCTAAACGATTATTATTTTGTTTATACATTTTGAAAATGATAAATGATTAGACATTATTTTATCATTTTATGCCTAAAAAAGACATAAAGGCTCAGAAATAAAATTTCTTAAGCAGTGTATAAACTTTTATATGAAATGTTTGAAGTGATTATTTCATTTGCAAAAACAGCTTGTTTTAGAAATGAATTTATTTTTTGATGAAGAAGTTTTTGCCATTTTAGTTTAATCTGAATTTTAAAACTAAAAACAGCTTTTAATTGAATATAAGTAACCGGAATTAAAAACAGAGTTTTAACTCCCGATTTTAATTGGTTAAAAATATATAAACGAGAAGTTGCAAAATCTAATTCTCTGCCTGAAGCGACTTGCGAAACCTGATAATATGCTACTGATTTTGATTGAGAATCTATTGTACAATCTGTCGCAATCATGGTGAAAACCAGAAAGAACGAAAGAAGGTATTTTAGATTTTTATTCAATTGTTATGTTTGAGTCGTTTACAAGAACGAAAATACAAATTAAATTCAACTTCATTTATACTTTGTTTTAGACTCGAAATTATAATGCCAATAAAGTTTCTTTATAATTTTTTGAAACCGGAAGTTCGATTTGAGTCAAAACAATGGTATTTTGATTTCTCCAAGATTTAAAATGAGATGGATTTATTAAATGCGAACGATGAATTTGCATTAAAAAACTAAAATCTTTCTGCATGTTTTTGAGTGAAGTCCGCAATAGTTTTGATGTTAGTTTTCCGTTTTCGGTATAAAAAATTTCGACATAATTTTGTGCATTTGAGACGCAAACCAAATCTGCTTTCTGGATTTTTAAAATGTCTAGTTTATTTTCTCCTTTGATAATTAAGACATCATCTTTTACAGGAATAAATTTGATTAAATATCTTCTTGCCAGAATAATTACCGGAGTCAAAATCAAAGCGACTTTTATAAAAATTATCGAAAAGAATTCTGAAAAAGTATATCCTCCATTTAAAATTGGACTTTTGTAAAAGGCAAAAACTCCAATCAAATACAGTATATGAAATAAAAAAATGGCTATTATTTCTAAACTAATATTCCATTTTCCTATTCTTCCATAAAAGCTTTTTTGGATAAGAGTTAAAAGACTATAACATAAAAACGCCATTACACTAAAACCAAAACTGATTAAGAACCAAGCCCTGAAATTTATAGTTCCGTCGTCAAAAGGTTTTATTATAAAGGCAAAAATGAAAAGCCATAAACCAATCAGCAAACCGATTACAAGATTATGTTTTATGGAAATATTTAGCTGTTTCACTTTTTTTATTTCAATTTTTAAAGTTTCATTTCCATAATGGGCATGAAACGGTTTTTTATAGAAGTTTCGAATTCTCCAATTTTTACAAATCCCATTTTAGCGTAAAAATTTTCGGCGTTTGGTTCTGAATCGAGTATGATTTTTTCTATTTTTTCTTCTTTCATTCGGCTTAAGAAATCGAGAAGCAACTGTTTTCCAAATCCTTTTCCAATATGTTTCGGCAAGATAAATAAATTATCAAGTTTTACAGTCTTTTCATTTTCAAAAAGATAAGAATAATAACCTAGAATCAAATTGTTGTCTATTAATTTGAACGTATTATTGTTTCTAATATAATCTTGCGAAATGGTTAAACTTTTATCCCATTTTTGAATTTGTTCTGCAGAATATCCCCAATATGCTTTTGACTTTTTGGTTATCGTTGTTAGGATTTGGTTGTCGAGTATGTTGGCTTTTTCTATTTTCATTGGTTTAAAAAAGTTTCCATTCAATCTTTAAAATTTAACCGCAAAGTACGCAAAGAATTTTCACTCTTAAGTTATACTGGATAAGCGCAAAGTTCGCAAAGCTTTGAACACAAAACCTTGCGAACTTTGCGTAAACCTTGGCGGGCTTTGCGGTTAAAAAATATCCTAATTATTTATAAATCGTAAACTTATTATGACTCAAAGCAAAACCAAGATTCTCATAAATCGCTACGTTTTCAACTCGTTTTTTATTCGTCGTTACTTCAATACTTTTTAAATTATTCTGCTCTGCAAAATTCAAAATCTCATTTATTAATAATCTTCCAACACCTTGACCACGAAATTTTTGATGAATAAAAAATTCCTGAATTTCACCAACTAATCCGCAATGATGTAGTAGGTTCTGGGTGTGAAAACTAATAAATCCTAAACCTTCATTTTCATTTTCGGCAATTAGATAAAGATTTTTTGGGTTTGAAATGTTTTCATTGAAGATTTCTTTGAAAACTTCGAAATCTAAAACTTCATTTTCTAGTTCGCAGATTGACTTGTAGATAAAATCTAAATCTCTGATTTTGATTTTTCTGATTTTGATATTTGAGTTCATAAACTTCGTTGCTAGAACGGATTTCAAATCTTTGCTATAAATTATTTTATTTTTTTCAATATACCTATTTCAATCTCTTTATATAAACTTAAAAAATTTATTAATTCTGGCTCTAGAAAACTAAGATTATCATTATCAATTAACACTTCATCTGATCTAAATTTATATACTGCTATTTTTAAAAACAATTGACATATTTTTAACTTACCAATTAAAGATATCTCATCGCCTTTTAAATTATTACCTAAAAGAAAAATTTCTTCACACAACGGCTGAACTTCGTTTTTTAATTTATTTATTCTATCTATCCAATTTGAATCGCCTGATCTAGTTAGATTAAGTGGTGTACATCTTGCAATTATAGAAATTTCTTCAGAAGATGGATAATAATTTTCTATAAAGGAATCTTTACTAGGCCAATTTAATTCACCTTTACTTTTATTATATGCAATAAAATATAATTCCGAAAACCATACATCTTTAATTGATTTTAATTTATCCAAATGACTTATTAACAAAGACAATATTTGCTTTCTTTTCTTCTCTTCTCTTAAGTGAACGGAAAAAAAAATAAAAAACAACGGATGCCATTATTGAATAACATAATTTCAAAACAATTAAACCTATAATTTCTGCACCTTTAAATATTTCAGGTTGATGAATTAAGTAGATTTCCATCACTAAAATTACGGCTAAACTACTTACAAAGAGAATATAAAAATCTTGACGAAAAGTTTTTAAGTTTTCAAACATATATTTAATGGATTAGTTTCAGCCAATATACAAAATACCAGAATCGATTAGATTTTTTCCGTCGTAAATAACAAACTTATTCTGAAACTAAAAGCGTGAGGGATAGAGGCGGTATCCTTTTATTTGTCCCGATAGCTATCGGGACGGAATAAAAGATATAGCCGAAAGCCCGACCCGGAGGGGCATGCCCATATTTAAGATACTAAGTTTCTAAGATGCTAAGTTGCTGAGATTAAAAATCTCTGGAATCTGCCAAATCTGCGCGAGACAAAACCGATAATATTTGTCGAGTTTCTAGTGTGATCTCTCCTCCGTCGAGATGACAAAACTTTGTACTTATTAATCTTTGTCGAGTTACTTGCGAAGATTTACTTCGTCTGTTCGCTATCGCTCGAGTCTCCTCTGTCGAAATGACAATATTACCTAAAAACTTTGTGAACTTTGCGCAAAACCTTAGCGTTCTTTGCGGTTAAAAAACACTCAACAATTAGAACCAAAACAAATAATAAAACTTTAAGAAATCAACTGTGCGCCACTTCTTCAAAAATCACTAATTTTGAAATTCGAAGTTCAAAAATTAAGTTATTATGAAATATCATCAAATAAACAGCGCTCTTTTTGTAAAAAACCGCAGAAAATTCACGGCAGAAATGAAACCTAATTCGGTTGCCGTTTTCAATTCAAATGACATTTACCCAATTAGTGCCGACAGTACTTTGCCGTTTGCACAACACCGTGACATTTTTTATCTGAGCGGTGTCGATCAGGAAGAAAGTATTTTGCTTTTGTTTCCGGATGCACCTTATGAAAGCCAAAGAGAAATTCTTTTCTTGAAAGAAACTAACGATCATATTGCAGTTTGGGAAGGCGAAAAATTAAGCAAGGAACGTGCTTTTCAGGTTTCTGGAATCAGAACAGTTTATTGGTTACAGGATTTTCATAAAATTTTGAACGAAATGATGACGTATGCTGATACGATGTACATCAATACAAACGAACATTACCGCGCAACAGTTGAAACTGAAACCCGCGAAGCTCGTTTTGTAAAATGGTGGAAAGAGCGTTATCCTGCACATAATGTTGCGAAAAGCAATCCAATTTTACAGCGTATTCGTTCTGTAAAAGAAAGCGAAGAAATCGATTTGATTCAGCATGCTTGTGATATTACGGAGAAAGGTTTCCGCAGATTGCTTTCGTTTGTAAAACCAAATGTTACGGAATATGAAATCGAAGCCGAATTGGCGCACGAATTTATCCGTAACCGTTCTAAAGGTTTTGCTTATACGCCAATTATTGCTTCTGGAAATAATGCTAATGTTTTGCATTATATCGAAAACAATCAACAATGTAAGGACGGCGATTTGATCTTGTTAGACGTTGCGGCTGAATATGCTAATTATTCTAGTGATATGACAAGAACGATTCCGGTTTCGGGACGTTTTTCTGAGCGTCAAAAAGCGGTTTATAATGCGGTTTTGAAAGTTAAAAATGAAGCTACAACAATGTTGACTCCAGGAACGCTTTGGAAACAATACCACGTTGAAGTGGGTAAAATCATGACTTCGGAATTGCTTGGTTTAGGCTTATTAGACAAAGCTGATGTTCAAAACGAAAACCCAGAATGGCCAGCGTACAAAAAGTATTTCATGCACGGAACTTCGCACCACATGGGACTTGACACGCACGATTATGGTTTGCTTCACGAACCTATGAAAGCGAATATGGTTTTTACAGTTGAACCTGGAATTTATATTCCAGCAGAAAAATTCGGAATTCGTTTAGAAGATAATGTTGTTGTTCAGGAAAAAGGTGCGCCTTTTAACTTAATGCGTAATATTCCGGTTGAAGTTGACGAAATCGAAACGTTGATGAATGAATAATTTCCTGATGAAAAAGATTTTTCTATTCCTTTTTCTAGTTATTACCGCAAATACTTTCGCTCAAACCGAAGGTTATGCAGTAAATAATGATGGAAGCAAGACGTATTACAAAACATTCGGAAAAGGTGAACCACTTTTAATTATAAATGGCGGACCGGGAATGAATAGTAATGGTTTTGAGGATATGGCAAAAGTTTTGGCTGAAAACCAACAAACGATTATTTACGATCAAAGAGGAACCGGAAAATCGAAGCTTTCAAAAATAGATTCTAAAACCATTTCGATGAAGATAATGGCTGATGATATTGAATCATTGCGAAAACATCTGAAAATCAAAAAATGGAATATTCTTGGACATTCTTTTGGTGGAATGTTGGGTTCTTATTACGCCACAGTTTACCCAAATAGTATTGATAAATTGGTTTTATCTTCTTCAGGAGGTCTTGATTTGAGTTTATTGAAAGGCCCAAATTTGATTGAAAAAAATCTAAGCAAAGTCGAAAAAGATTCGATGGATTATTGGAATGATAAAATCGAAAAAGGCGACACTTCTCACAACGCTCGTTTAGCGCGCGGAAGAGCAATGGCGCCGGCTTATGTTTACGATCGAAAATATATTCCGATAATTGCTGAAAGATTAACTCAGGGAAATTCGACAATAAATGGTTTGTTGTGGTCTAATATGCAACAAATGAATTTTGACTGTAAAGCCAAATTGAAAAGCTTCAAAAATCCTGTTCTGATTATTCAGGGAAAAGAAGATATTATAAGCAATGAAATTGGAGAATTGGCACAAAAGACTTTTCCAAATTCAAAACTAATTTTATTGGAGCATTCCAAGCATTACGGATGGCTGGATGCAAGAGAAAAGTACTTCTCGGATATTAATTCGTTTTTAAAATCATAAAAATAAAAAAGCCCTTAATGTTATTAAGGGCTTTTTTATTTTTATATAAATCGTTTATTATCCGATTTTTGAAATCTGAACATCCAATTGAAATTTGCCGTCAGCTTCGTTTCCGTTGATTAATTCAAAAAGTTCTAAAGCTCTTCTTGCGTTTTTCTCTTCTTCTCTTTGCTCAGCTACGTACCACATCATAAAATCTTCTGTAGCATAGTCATTTTCCGCTCTACATTTTGCGATTACTTTATTGACTGCCTGTGTAACTGCAATTTCGTTTTGCAAAGCAATTTCGAATACTTCTCTAAAAGAAGCAAATTCTTGTTGCACTTCTGGAACAGATGGCGTAACTGCAATCCCTCCCATGTCTGTAATATATTTGAAAACTTTTAGAAAATGCTCTCTTTCTTCTTCGGCTTGCTTGTACATATAAGATGCTGTATTTGCATAACCATTTCTATCTAACCATGCAGCCATAGCTAAATATTTATTAGAAGCATCGCTTTCTAATTTTGCCTGTAAGTTCAATATATTTTCGATTCCTTCAACTAATGAAGTACTTGTTCTTAGTAAATCTTTCATAACCTTTAATTTTTATACGTGTAAAATTACAAAAATTAAAGACGGCAACTGTAACCCCTTGAAAATTTGGATTTAATCTAAGTAAGAATCTAAATAAGCTCTACATTGACAATATTGCAAAGCATAGAATGTAATGTAAGGGTAAATTTTGTTCCGTTTAATAAATCTCTCAACTGCACTATTTCGCAGATGGTAAGATTTCTGGAAAAATTTCTTTTGGTAGTTTCAATCAACTGCGCATCTGAGTGGTCAGACAAATCATAAAGCATGTTAAGAATGTCAACGCTATTAACCTTTCTTTGAAAAATCAAAAAATCTTGAATTTTATAACTTGACACTGTATCAACAAAATTGATAATTATGCTGTTGGTCAAATCACATTGATAACTGTATCCTTTTTCGGTTTCAAATAATACTTTGGTGGTCAAATCACTAACTAATGCCATTCTGATAAAATATAATAACGGTGCAAAAATATAGAATTTAAAGCAATAAAAAACATAATTAAGACTAATTTAAAATAACAAAATCATATAATGTTCTTAAAAACAGTCGAAGTACACTAAATGTTGTAACATTCTACAGGATTTTGTGTCTAATTTTAAAAACAAAAAATTTAGAAATTATGCAAGCGCACGAAATAGATTACCAAATTTTTGGAGAAGAAATGCAGTATGTCGAAATAGAACTGGACCCACAAGAAATTGTAATTGCCGAAGCTGGCAGTTTTATGATGATGGAAAACAATATCCAGATGGAAACCATATTTGGAGACGGTTCTCAGCAACAGGGTTCTGGTTTGTTTGGTAAACTTTTAAATGCAGGTAAAAGAGTGCTTACTGGAGAAAGTTTGTTTATGACAGCATTTTTAAACCAAGGCAACAGCAAAAGTAAAGTTTCATTTGCATCGCCCTATCCTGGAAAAATCCTTCCGATTGATTTAACCGAATTTCAAGGCAAATTTATCTGTCAAAAAAGTTCATTTTTATGCGCTGCCAAAGGCGTCTCTGTCGGAATCGAATTCTCTCAGAAGTTAGGACGCGGTTTATTTGGCGGTGAAGGTTTCATCATGCAGAAACTAGAAGGAGACGGAATGGCATTTGTACATTCTGGCGGAACAATGGCTAAAAAAGTATTAGCCCACGGCGAAGTCATAAAAGTAGATACGGGCTGTATTATTGGTTTTACCAAAGATGTAGATTATGATATTGAATTTATTGGTGGCATCAAAAATTCAATTTTTGGCGGCGAAGGATTATTTTATGCTACTCTAAAAGGTCCGGGAACGGTTTACATACAGTCACTTCCATTCTCGAGATTGGCGGACCGAATTATTGCCTCGGCACCAAGATCTGGTGGAAACAGCCGTGATGAAGGAAGCTTGCTTGGCGGATTAGGAAATCTTCTAGATGGCGATAACCGATTTTAATTTAGAATGGCTTTCAGAAACGAAAGCCATTTTTTTTATTTCAAACACGAATTTGATATAAATAAATTTATATCTGTTTTAAAGATTTCCCAATTAAATCAAGACATCAAGATATTTCCCTTAAGCTTTCTTAACTTTGTGGTTCACAACAAAAAATCTTCAGTTTGAAAACGCTTTTATATAAAAATACCAAAATATCATACTCAGATTTTGGAACTGGAAACACAATAGTTTTACTTCACGGCTTTCTAGAAAACAAAAAAATGTGGAAAGATTATGTTGATCTTTTCTCAGAAAAATATCGCATAATTACAATTGATCTATTGGGCCACGGCGAATCTGACTCTTTAGGTTATGTTCATGAAATGGAAGATAATGCCAATGCTGTAAACGAAGTTTTGGAACATTTAAAAATCGAAAAAGCAATTATTCTTGGACATTCAATGGGCGGTTATGTTGGTTTGGCTTTCGCCGAATTATATCCGCAGAAAATTCAAAAATTAGTTTTACTTAATTCAACTTCCAAAGAAGACAGCGCCGAGAAAAAACTAAACCGAACGCGTGCTATAAAAGCTGTAAAACAGAATTATATTGGTTTTGTGAGTCTTGCTATTGCGAATTTATTTAGTGAAAACAACAGAATTCGTTTGACAAATGAAATTGAAAAAGTAAAAGAACAGGCTTTAAAAACACCGTTGCAAGGAATTGTCGCATCTCTTGAAGGAATGAAAATACGAAAAGACAGGGAATGGCTTTTGCACGAAAATCGTTTTCCGGTTTTATTGATTTTAGGCAAAAAAGATCCCGTTTTAAATTACGAAGAAAGTCTTTCTCAAATTGAAGACACAACAGCAGAATTAATTTCTTTTGAAGATGGACACATGAGCCATATTGAAAACAAAGAAGAACTGAAAACAATTTTATCCGAGTTCTTCAATTAAAAATAAAGATTTTAAAAATCAGAAAAGGCCATTTCGAATAAACATCGAAACAGCCTTTTCTTCCTTTTGTGGGGGCAAAAAATTATAATTTGGCAATAATGTCTTTCCTTAATTTAGACAAAGTCGCTCTCGTTAATCCAAAATTGTTTTATTAATTATTCTTTGTTGGAGATTCCCATTATCCACATTTTCAGATACTTTAAAATTCAAATACCTGTTTTCTCTATCATTGTTCTTAAAATAAACAGACTTGCAATTCTTTTTAAGAAGCGTCAAAGATATTTTAATTAACATAATTGTTCGATAAACACTTGTTAAAAAAACTTCAAACGTAACCATTTGAATCACTTTTATTTATCACATACTTATTGGCTTTTATAAAAAGAAGATGCGCAATAAAAAACAACAGAAAAAAGAAATTCATTTAAAAACATAACATTTTCTTCCATAAAATTCATTTCCGATTTTAGACTTTCACTTGAACTTTCTAAGAAGTAAAACTTTTTTAGCTCTTTAGTCAAAAAACAAAAAAACAAAGTCGAATCAAAAAGCAAGATTTAGTCTAAAAACAAAATTGATGAAGCTTATATTTTTTTGTATTGAAAAGAAAAAAAACAAAAAAAATACCGTAACAATCTGAAAATAAATATGTTTTAAAAAATACTAATATTAAAACATGTTTTTCAAAAGGCTAAACTTGTAAGGTACCCTTTTTCAATAAGCTCGTTTTTTTCTTTTATTTGATGCGTTTTTCCATCTTTTATCAAAACGAGTTTATTTGCGATTTTTATTACATTATGATAGTTGTGGTCCGTAATGATAATTCCTTTTTTGTTTAAGCTTGCTTTGAGCATTTCGTTAATAATTTCAATCATCAACGGAGAAAGTCCATTGTAAGGCTCATCAAGCAAAACAAACAAAGAAGGATTATTGAGTACCATTTTTATTTCGAGATAACGCAATTCGCCAGCTGATAAATGTTTGATTTTTTTCTTTAAAAGACTTTTAATAAACTCATCATCGCAAAAAGCTATTCTCTCCTCTTTTTCGATTGACAAGGAAATTGCTTTTTGCACAGAAAAATGCTTTGGAATGAACTGATCTTGATCTAAATAACTGACTTCGTTTAGCAATACATTCTTAGTATTTAAGGAAACCGAATTGATTCGAACGCATCGATCAGGAACCGATTCAAGTCCAGCAACAATTTTCAATAAAGTCGATTTACCAGAGCCATTCCGTCCAAGCAATCCAATAATTTCAGATGTTTCACATTTCAAAAAAACATCTGAAAGAATTGTTTTTTCACCAAATCTTTTCTGGATTCCGCTGATTTCTAAAGTATGTTTCTTCAAAATAATTTATTTTTTTAAAAAAATTATAAGCCCAAACAAAACTGCAGTGCAAAATGTCATAAGATAACTAAAAACCAAAAGCTGGATTTTAGAAACGCCATTATTTATATAAAACAAATAATCACTTTTACGATAAAATTCTTTGTAGCCAATACTAGCCAAAAAACCAAAACTCAGAAAAAATATAAAGAAATAATCAAAACCGCCTAAGAAAACAGCAATGCCACAAAACAGCAAATTATAAGGCAATGTCGTTTTATAAAACTCGAATATATTCGATAACTTTCTCATTGTTAGTTTATTTTTTCTTCAAAAGGAATTGCAACATCAAAAATTTCATTTAAAAGCAAAACAATTTCTTGTAGATAAAGATCCAGAATTTCTTTAGAAACTACCATATCCAACTCTTTTTCTTCCTTAAATCCAAAAGGCAAAAATCCTGATTTCAAATTCTTAAAGGAAATTATACCAACTTCAATTGGCATTGCTCCTGCTTCCTTTTCAAACATAAACGCATAAGCCAGAACTTGAATGATTTTATCGTTTTTAAGCTCTTTCGTCAATCCATTCCAAGTTTTCAATACCACATTGGCTTTTTCAACTTTTCCTGTCTTATAGTCAATAATTCTTATTTTACCGTTTCGTTGTTCAATGCGGTCAACATTTCCTTTTATAAGAACAGGAAATGGCAAGCTTGAATGCATCAACTCTCGTTCGTATGTCTGCTCTAAAGCAATGATCTTAATTGCGTCTCCATTTTTAATTGCCTCTAATTCCATTTTAAGAAAATTAAAAACATTTCGTTTTGCGACTTCAAAAGCCAAAAGATTACGACCTTTTTTAATCTCACCTTCTTTATAAACCACTTTAAATTGCTTCAAAACTTCTTCATCAAGAAGTTTAAAGCAATTCTTAATATCGTCTTCTGAGATAAACCTACCAATAAAAGGCTCATAAAGACCTTTCAAAGTTTCATGAATAATTGTTCCAAGCGTATTTAAGGCAATGTTTTCCTCAACTTCTTCTACTTCCCGAATGCGAAGAATCTTTTGAAAGTAAAAATCAATCGGATTCCGAATATAACTTGTCAATGCCGAAGGTGAAAAACCTGCTTGAGCAATTTCTTTTAAGCGTTCCATAACCGCTTCTGATTTCGGAATTACCATTGGCTGACTCGCAGTCGCAGGCAAAACCGGATTATAAATATCAAAAGTCAAGTTATGCTTTGGCTGTTTTTCAACTTCTAATTGTGTAATAAACCTACTTCGCTCACCAGCATCTAGTCCATCATTTTCGGTATTATAAATAAGATAAATATTTTTTGCTCTTTGCAATAAATGATAAAAATGATAGGTATAAATAGCGTCTTTTTCTTTAAAAGTAGGCAATCCTAATTCACGTTTAACATCATAAGGAATAAATGAATTTTGAGATTTTCCTGCTGGAAATTTCCCTTCATTCATTGAAGTTATAATTACAGTTTCAAAATCCAGAACACGGCTTTCCAAAACTCCCATAATCTGGAGTCCTCGTAAAGGCTCACCTTCAAATGAAACTTCGGCAACATCAATAATTTGCTTATAAATTGCATGAAGCGTATCAATATTGTCAATATAATGGTGGCTGGTGTAATAATTAATCAACTTATTTATTACTTTGAAAACGGCATAAACAAAGGATTTTGCAATTTTTTCCTCCTCGTTATCTTTGTCAAAATTCTCTTTGATCAAAAGCAAAAGTGATGAGATAATTTCGAGAACAGCTAGTGAGTTATTTTCCCATTTCGTGAATAGCAAATCAAATAAAGGCGAAGTATTCGTATTTAATTCTACTATTCTGTTTTGAGAAATAAATGTGTAATTATTCTCTTTAATAATTTTGACCAAATGACTTGCATTTGCATATGGAGCGACAAGCGGATGTGTCAAAATATCGAGAACGTCTTTGTAATAAAAAACATAACTTTCGCCTTTTCGAGAAAGCGCATTTGTATGCATTTTAAACAATTTGGCAATCAATATTTGCGACGGATTGTTTTTTCCCGAATATCCCATTGTTATATTCAAAGCTCCCACAGAAGAAGGCAATGAATACAAAACAGGAATAAGCAAATTTTCTTCACCCAAAACAACAGCCACTTTATCCAAAGATCCTCCAGGGTTTTCGGAAATTATTCTTTCAATAATACTTCCTGCTATTTTTGCCTGGCCAATGGTTTTTGGCGAACCAATAACCTGAATGTTTTTGGATTGCGAAAAATCATCTACAATCCATTCAAATGGATGTGATTTGTAATGTTTCCAGCTCTCCTTAAATCGTCTCACAAAAAGGCCTGCGTCGTGATAAGGATCATTTAAAAAAGTCTGATCTGTATCCCAATAAATCTTCGCCTGATCCAAAGCCAATAAATGTTGTACAATTTTTTCTTCTGCTGCATTTAAAGCATTAAAACCAGCAAAAACAAAAGATCGATTTGAAACTGTATTTGAAAAATGATTCAGATTATTAACCGCTTCACGATAAATCAATCCTTGATACCCAATTCCTTTGTTTAGCAAGTGATTGTATAATGAATCGTAATACAGAGGAAGAAGTTTCCAGAAATCAATATACTTTTCTAAAAGTTTTGTTTTGTTTTCGACTTCAATACCCCATTTTTTTATATCCTCAATATCTTTCAAATAAGAAAGAACATGAACAGGGTCTAGAAGATATCTGTCAATTTCATTAAAATCCTGTAAAAGTGTTTTTGCCCAATTAGCAAATAATTCAAATGACTGCTGATGCTGTTTTTCAGTAACAGATAAATAAACTTCATAAAACTCAAACAAAAGCTCAATTGAATCTACTGAACGAATTGCAGCTACATCTTGCACAAAGTCTTCAATACTAATAATTTCAGGTGATAAAATCGTTTTTTGAGTTTCTTTTTTCAAAGCATCAATTAAAAATACTTTAGCTCTTTTATTAGGAAGGATGATGGTTGTTTCCGCAAGCTTTGTTCCATAATTCTGAATAACTACGGCAGCAATTTTATCTAGAAAAGAATTATTTATCATTTTATAAAAATAAAAAAAGCCATTCAATTAAGAATGGCTTTTAAGTATTATTTACAAAGTAAATTATAGTTTACCTTGGTATTTAGAACCAATGTGTCTGATTTCAGTTCTTCTGTTTTGTGCTTTACCTGCAGCAGTTTTGTTGCTTGCAACTGGCTGAGAAGATCCAAATCCTTTAGACTCTAAGTTTTCTGGATTAACACCTCTTTGAACTAATGCATCTAATACAGCTTTAGCTCTGTCCTCAGAAAGTTTTTGGTTGATTTTAGCAGAACCTGTACTATCTGTGTGTCCTTCAATAGAGAATTTCGCGTTTGGATAGTTTTTAAGGATTTCTTTAATTGCATCTAATCTAGCTGGAGTTTCTTTATCTCCTGTTTTGAAAGTAGCTTTACCTGAGTTGAAGTAAACCGCTCTTGCTTGAACTTTAAGATCTTCTAAAGCCTCAGAAGTAACTTCTGGACAACCTCTGTTACTAGCAGGACCGAATACTGTAGGACAATCGTCATCTTTATCAGCAACACCATCTTTGTCAGCGTCTAAGAAAGGACAACCACCGTTTTCTTTTGGACCAGCAACTGTAGGACATTTATCATCTTTATCAGCGATTCCGTCACCGTCAGTATCAGGACAACCTTTTAAAGCAGCTAAACCAGCAACATCTGGACAAGCATCATCTTTATCAGCAATTCCGTCTCCGTCTGTATCAGGACATCCGTTTAATGCAGCTAAACCAAATACATCTGGACAAGCATCAGAAGCATCAACGATTCCGTCACCGTCAGTATCAGGACATCCGTTGAATTGTTTTAAACCAGCAACATCTGGACAAGCGTCATCTTTATCATAGATTCCGTCTCCGTCAGTATCTTTACCTCCGAATTTGAAGATAAGACCAGCTGTATGTTGGAAGTGAGAAACAGCATCTGGAGTACCAGAAGCATCTACTCTATCTCCACTAACAGCCCATTTGTATTTTGTAGCTAATTCAAGACCAATAGCATCAGTAAACCAGAAAGTTAAACCAGCACCTGGGTTAACAGTTCCGTAGCTGCTATCTCCGAAGAAAGTATAACCACCACCAACAGATAACGAAGGATCAATCACTTTAGATTTGATTAATTCTTGGAAGCTGTATTTAATAGTAGCATCAATTCCGTAGTACATTAAGTCTCCAGGATTGTAAACACTATTACCTCTTCCGTCTACAGGTCCGTAACTTGGCTGATTAAAAACTACAAATTTATCAATTTTGTTTACAGAACCTTGTAAACCAACAGAGAAACCACTACCAACATATCTAGACACACCAATGTAAGATAAAGAAGGTAAAATATTCCAGTTGTCTTTTACAGCGAATGGCTGCGAGAAGTGTTGATCAAAGAAACCACTCCCTGAACCAGAACTTGTTCTAGTGTCAACGGCATTAACTCCAAATGAGATAGCCCATGGATTGTTACTGTCTTGTGCGTGAGAACTTAAACCCATCACCATCATCACAGCAACTAAAAGTTTGTTAAGATGTTTCATACTTAATTTTTTTAATTACAATTTAGTTAATTACAAGCAAAAGTAACACCAAATTTTTTAAATACAAAATGAAATGTTAAAAAAAACCTACAAAAATTCACTGAATGTGGTAATTATATAACTTTTAACATTTTACCTGTTAATGTAAAGGCTTCGATCGCCTTGTCTAAATGCGCTTTAGTATGAGCCGCAGATAGCTGTACGCGTATTCTAGCTTTATCTTTTGGAACCACAGGGAAAAAGAAACCGATTACATATATACCCTCTTTTAATAACTCATTTGCCATAGTTTGTGATAATTTTGCATCATAAAGCATCACCGGCACAATTGCAGAATCACCATCGATAATATCAAAACCGGCTTTTTTCATTCCTTCTTTGAAATAATTAGTATTCCACTCTAATTTATCTCTAAGTGTTGTATCTTTTTCTAGCAATTCGAAAACTTTGATAGAAGCGCCAACAATTGCAGGTGCTAACGAGTTAGAAAACAAATAAGGTCTTGAACGCTGACGCAATATCTCGATTATTTCTTTTTTGGCAGTTGTATAACCTCCCATTGCACCACCCAAAGCTTTTCCTAATGTACCCGTGATAATATCAACACGACCCATTACTCCTTTTGCTTCAAGAGTTCCTTTTCCCGTCGCACCAATAAAACCTGCAGCATGACATTCATCAACCATTACCATTGCATCATATTTATCTGCTAAATCACAAATTTTATCTAACGGGGCAACTAAACCATCCATAGAGAAAACACCATCTGTAACAATTAATTTGAAACGAGCTCCAGCTTCATTTGCTTTGATTAATTGTTGTTCCAAATCTTCCATATTGCTGTTTTCATAACGATAACGAGCCGCTTTACACAAACGAACGCCATCGATAATAGAAGCATGATTTAAACTATCTGAAATAATAGCATCATTTTCTCCCAACAAAGGCTCGAAAACACCACCATTTGCATCAAAAGCTGCAGCATACAATATAGTATCTTCTGTTCCGTAAAAATCAGCGATCTTTTTTTCTAATGTTTTGTGAATATCCTGAGTTCCGCAAATAAAACGAACTGACGACATTCCAAAACCGTGTGTATCCATAGCATCTTTTGCCGCCTGAACTACTTCTGGATGCGAAGAAAGCCCTAAATAGTTGTTTGCGCAAAAATTCAAAACAGTCTCTCCTGTTGAAATTTGAATTTCAGCACCTTGAGCTGAAGTTATGATACGCTCTTTTTTAAAAATTCCGTTTTCTTCAATTGTCTGCAATTCAGTTTGCAGATGTTCTTTAATTTTACCGTACATTTCCTTATATTTAAAACGTTAAAAATTAACAGCTTACAACAAAAACAAGCCCTTTTTTCTTTAACATCTGATTAATTTTTTCACAAATTTACTACATCGATTTCGGTTCCTATATACACCAAAGCCTTTTTTAACACTTTGTATCCTAAATCTTCAATAGCATCTTGATATTCCTGAATTTGCTGTTTGTATTTTGAATTTATTGCTCCAGTTTTATAATCTAGTAAATATGCTTTTTTATCTTCTGTCAACACAATTCTATCTGGTTTAAGGATTTTTCCTTCTTTTTGAACTATCGTCTGCTCATTCAAAATCTTGTTGTTTCCATCGAAACAAATACTGATTTCTGGATGACTCACAATATGCTGAAGTGTTTTTAAAACCTGATCTGCTTGATCAGCCTTGATCAGCCCATCTTCCATTGCTTTTGTAACTGCCAAATCAACATCTGATTTATCTTTAACAAAAGCCAAAATCTCATGAACCACATTCCCATAAGATATTGCTTCCTGTTGATGTGTACCCCACATCAATGCTTCTCTTTGGGCGATTTTTATGTTTTTAGGATTCAGAACTTCTTTTACTACTGGAATTTCTTTTACCGAATTAATCACTTCAATTGAAGGAGACAATTTAACTCGGTTTCCAAATTCATATTCTAATTTTTCGGAATCGTAAATTCCAAGATGAATCAAATATTTGATAAAAAAAGAAGCCATATTGCTAGGAAATTCACCATCTTTTCTCTCTTTTAATGATTGCGAAATGACATACAACTGCTCTTCTGCACGAGTTAGAGCAACATATAGAACATTAATATTATCCAGCAGTTCTTCTTGCTTTTTCAGATTAAAAACTGCTGAAGCATTTTCACCAAAACCTTCAACCGCACTACTGTTATCTATTAAAGCTTTTGGAATATTTAAATCAGAATCGGTTGTGTCGAGCCATAATTTATCTTTTGGTTTTCGATTATAATCTTCTTCAGCAAAAGGCATGATTACCACCGGAAATTCCAAGCCCTTAGACTTGTGAATCGTCATAACTCGAACTGCATTATTTCCTTCTGGAGACGGAATACTAAACTTTTCAGCGTTTTTGTCCCAATAATTCAAAAAATCAGCTATTCCGGCTTGATTTCTCACATCTCTTTCAAGAACTATATCCAAGAAAAACTGCACATATGCATTACCTTCTGACGGAAGAATAAACTTCGCAATAATAATTTCTACAGCTTCATACAATGATTTTTTTCTAACATCTTCAAAAGACAATGAAACATCGAAAGTTAAAAGCCATTTTTCAAAATCAGCTTCTATTTTTCTTAACATTCCTTCGGCAATAAAATCATGAATTGGCATTTGTGAATTTACATTTTCAGCCAAAAAATGAAGAAAATTAGCTTTGGATTCTAGATCGGCGCTATTATTTAAATATTTTAGAAGATGAATAATCAAACGCACTTCTGTCGCATTTTGTATCATCAAAGTTTCTGACGACAAAAGCGGAATACCTTGCTCAGTCAAATAATTTGCAATTGCAATTCCCTGACCTCTTTTTCGGGTCAAAATCACAATATCTTTATACTGAAAACCATCTTTAAGAACTTTTAAAATGGTATTTAAAGTAGCCAAAACATATAAATCCGATTTTTCAACAACTTCCTCTTCATCGACAGCATCGTTTTTTTCAACAATTGGAAGAAACGAAATATTCACATAACCGCCTTTTTTAGAATTTGCATTTTGAAAACTATGATTTTCATATAAATCTTTATAATCTACATTTGAAAATTCCGAAGAAATTAGTTTAAAAAACGAATTATTAAAATCAATTACTTCACTGTAACTTCTGTAATTTGTATCTAGATGTTTTATCTGTTTATCTGGATTATTAAACGGATTTACATCTTTACTTAATTCAATAAATTGCTCCGCTTTTCCTCCACGCCAGCGATAAATAGATTGTTTTGGATCCCCCACAATCATTAAAGTTCCTTTATTCCCAAAATCATCTAGACCGGAAAGCGAATTATCAATTAAAGGAATTAGATTTTGCCATTGCATCTCAGAAGTATCCTGAAATTCATCAATAAAAAAATGACGATATCGCTCGCCTAAACGCTCATAAATAAAAGGCGCAGGCTGATTTTGAATTTCGCGATGAATAATAGCATTAAATTCTGAAATAGAAAGAATATTTTGTTCGGACTGAATTTTTGCCAATTCATTACTCACCGTATTCAATAAAGAAAGTGGTGTTATATTTTTCAGGAAAGCTTTATAAAAATCTCTTTTTTCGAAGTTTTTATAAATCTTATCTAAAACTTGAAGCAGTTCTGGAATAATGTTTTCAATTAATGCTTTGTCTTTGGCTGTTTTATTAATTGCTATATCATCAAACTCATGAAATGTTTTATTTCTGGGATTGAATTTTCCATCACGGATACTTTCTAAGTGATTCGGAAAAGTACCTCGCGAAAATGATTTCAAATCAATTCCGTTTTTATCAATTAATGAAAGCGCATCTGTTGCCCAAGATTCATTTTCAGCTTCCAAATCTTTACAAAGCGCAAGCATTTTCTTTTTAATCTCAATAAATTCTTCGATTGATTTATCATGAAAATGTAAAATCTCATTTCGATTATTTTCGTTCAAAACCAATCTTCCAGTTTCTAAAATCTCACGAGAAACATCCCAACTTTTATCATCGTCGGTTTTTTCCATTGTGAAATCAATCAACAAATTGGTCAGCGTTTCATCTTGACCTGCTTGCGCAATTATAGCATCAACAGCTTCGATCAATAAATTTTCCGTGTCCAAAGTAACTTCAAAAGTCATCGGAAGATTTAAATCGTGTGCAAAAGCACGGATTACTTTATGAGTAAATTTATCAATTGTGGAAATATCAAAAGCAGCATAATTATGAATTAAATGCTTTATGATATTCTGAGATTTAGTTTTGATTTTAATAATCGAAAGTCCTGTGTCGCGAGACAAATCTTCCATCAAATCAACTGCTTTTGCAGAAGGCTGTTCTTTTGCAAATTCAGAAAGACTCCCAACAATTCGGCTTTTCATTTCATGAACCGCTTTGTTGGTGAACGTTATTGCTAGAATATTTCGGTAAGCATCATTTTTAGGTGAAGAGAGAATAATTTTCAGATATTCTTTAACCAATGTATACGTCTTTCCTGAGCCTGCAGAAGCATCATAAATTGAGAAAGACGGACTTTGCATAATTTGATTTTTTGTACTGTAAAAATAACACAATAAATATTTAAATCCCAATAATGAAAAATTCCAAATTCCAATATCTGTGCGCAATGAACACTTTCAAATATTGGAATTTGGAATTTATTTTTTGAATTTTAAAATAATTTATGCGTGTTTTGGGAAAGCTCTTTTATTAAAAACTAATAAAATACCAACACCTGTCGAGATTGCAACATCGGCAACATTGAAGATTGCGTTGAAAAAAGCAAAATGTTTCCCTCCAACTAACGGAAGCCATGTTGGCAAATTTCCTTCCCAGATAGGAAAATAAAACATATCAACTACTAAACCATGAAACCAAGTTCCGTAAGGATTAGGAGAAAAAAGCGTTGAAATGTTATGCTCACTACCGTCAAATATTACTCCGTAAAAAACAGAATCGATAATATTACCGGCAGCACCAGCAAAAATTAAAGCAATCGCCACTACTAAATAAGTAGAATGACGTTTTTTAATGGCATCTGCAAGCCACCATCCGATTCCGAACACTGCGAAGATTCTAAAAACTGTCAAAATTAATTTTCCATATTCTCCAGGAATCTTAGTTCCCCAAGCCATACCTTCATTTTCAATAAAATGAATTCGAAACCAATCAAAAAGAACCACTTCTTCACCAAGAATAAAATTTGTTTTTACATAAATTTTTGACAGCTGATCGACAATTAAAACTAAAAATATAAGGAAATACGCTTTTCGTAATGACATTTTATAAAATTTTGATGCGCAAAAATAACTAATTAAATCAAAAAAGCGCTTTTTAAGTAACGTTAATTGTTTCGTAATAAATCGAAATCGAACTGATTCGCTTATTGTCTGTGTCGGAAATTCTTTTTCGCAATATAATTTACCGAAATTAAAACGTGGAGAGTCGTATTAAAGAAAAAAGCGCCCCAAAATGGAGCGCTTTTTTTATGATAATTATATCATTATCTCTGCAAGTTTTTAGCTTCGATACTCATTGTAGCATGAGGAACAATTTTAAGCCTTTCTTTGCTGATTAATTTACCTGTTACTTTGCAAATACCATATGTTTTGTTTTCAACACGGAAAAGCGCGTTTTTTAAATCGCGAATAAACTTTTCTTGCCTGATAGCCAACTGAGAGTTTGCTTCTTTAGACATTGTTTCACTTCCTTCTTCAAAAGCTTTAAAAGTTGGAGAAGTATCGTCTGTTCCGTTATTCAAATCGTTCATATAAGCACTTTTGATCAAATCAAGATCTTCCTGTGCTTTTTTAATTTTTGCTTGGATTATTTCTTTGAACTCTGCTAAATCTGCGTCAGAGTATCTTGTAATTTCATCTATCATTTTATATTATTTTGAAATTAATATCATTGTTTTAATATCATCAAACTCAATTTCTGTGCCGTTTTCTAAAGCATCCACAAAAACCAAATCATCCGTAAGTGTCTCAGACTTAATATAGTCTAAGTTTTTCAAAACTGCATCTTCTAAAATGCCGTCCTTCTTTATCTGTACCTTAATCTTATCAGTAACTTCAAATCCAGAATCTTTACGGATATTCTGAATTCTGTTCACCAATTCTCTCGCGATACCTTCATTTTTTAATTCCTCAGAAATTGTAATGTCAAGCGCAACTGTAATTCCGTTTGAATTTGCAACCAGCCAACCTTCAATATCCTGAGATGTTATTTCGACGTCTTCTAGTGATAAAGTTACATTATTTCCAGAAATAACAATATCCAGTGTGCCCTGCTTGTCCAGCTCATTAATCTGCTCTGCCGAAAAAGCTTGTATTTCCTTAGAAATCAGACCCATATCTTTTCCAAAACGTGGTCCTAAAGCCTTAAAATTAGGTTTAATTTGTTTCACCAAAATACCAGAAGCATCATCTAAAAGTTCAATTTCTTTAACGTTTACTTCGGCTTTTACCAGGTCAGAAATTGCTTCGATTTCAGCTCTTTGATTCTCGTCAAGTACCGGAATCATTACCTTTTGCAAAGGTTGACGAACTTTAATCATCTCTTTTTTACGTAGTGATAAAACCAAAGATGAGATCGTTTGCGCCTTCTGCATTTTACTCTCTAACGTTTTATTAACAAAGTTTTCGACAAATTTTGGGAATTCAGCCAAGTGAACACTAGCAAAATCCTCGGTTCCCGTCGAAGCGGTCAAATCTCTGTACAATTTATCCATGAAAAAAGGAGCGACCGGAGCGCTTAATTTGCTTATCGTTAATAAACAAGTATAAAGCGTTTGGTAAGCTGCAATTTTATCTTTAGCATATTCTCCTTTCCAAAAACGACGACGGCATAAACGAACATACCAGTTACTTAAGTTTTCCTGAACGAATTCAGAAATAGCTCTTGTCGCTTTTGTTGGCTCATAATCTTCATAACATTCATCAACAAATTTCACTAAAGTATTCAACTCAGAAATAATCCATTGATCGATTTCTGGCCTTTCGTTTAAAGGAATTTCCGCTTCAGCATATTTAAATCCGTCGATGTTAGCATATAACGAAAAGAAAGAATAAGTGTTGTATAAAGTTCCGAAGAATTTACGGCGAACCTCAGCAATTCCTTCAAGGTCAAACTTCAAGTTATCCCACGGATTTGCATTCATAATCATGTACCAACGTGTGGCATCAGGACCGTATTCTTCAATGGTTTTAAAAGGGTCTATCGTATTTCCTTTACTCTTAGACATTTTAATTCCATTTTTATCCAGAACCAAACCGTTTGAAACTACGTTTTTATACGCTACTTTATCAAAAACCAATGTTCCGATAGCATGCAATGTATAAAACCATCCACGTGTTTGATCCACTCCTTCTGCAATGAAATTCGCAGGAAAATCTTTATTTCCATCGATTTTGTCTTGATTTTCAAAAGGATAATGCCATTGTGCATAAGGCATTGCTCCAGAATCGAACCAAACGTCGATCAAATCGCTTTCGCGTTTCATTGGCTGGCCTGAAGCCGAAACCAACGTAATTTGATCCACAACATTTTTGTGCAAATCAATTAAATCATAATTTGATTCAGACATGTTTCCGATTTCAAAACCTTTAAACGGATTTTCTTTTTGAAAACCAGCTTCGATAGATTTCTCGATCGCATTATATAATTCTTCAACAGAACCAATAAGAACTTCTTCTTTTTTGTCTTCAGTTCTCCAAATTGGCAACGGAATTCCCCAATATCTAGAACGAGATAAGTTCCAGTCGTTGGCATTTTTAAGCCAATTTCCAAAACGTCCTTCACCAGTAGATTTAGGTTTCCAATTGATAGTTTCGTTCAGGTCGAACATTCTATCTTTTACATCGGTTACTTTGATGAACCATGAATCTAGGGGATAATATAATAACGGCTCGTCAGTTCTCCAGCTGTGTGGATAACTGTGCACGTATTTTTCAACTTTAAAAGCTTTGTTTTCTTCTTTTAAACGAATAGCAATTTCAACATCTACAGATTTCTCTGGAGCCTGACCTGCATCGTAATATTCGTTTTTCACATATTTACCTGCAAGTTCACCAACATGAGAAGTGAATTTTCCTTGTAAATCAACTAACGGAACTGCATTTCCTTCTTCATCTAAAACCAACATTGGCGGAACTTCTGGTTTTGCTTCTTTTGCTACTTTAGCATCATCCGCACCAAAAGTTGGCGCTGTATGCACAACTCCTGTTCCGTCTTCTGTAGTAACGAAATCTCCGGCAATTACTCTAAATGCATTTTCAGCATTTTGATATGGCAATACGTACGGCAATAATTGCTCGTAACGGATTTCTACTAAATCTTTTCCTTTTGCTTCAGTTAAGATTTTATATGGAAGTTTTTTGTCTCCGTTTTTCACATTATCAAAATCAGCATCATCTTCACTTAAGAAAAATCCTTTTCCGAATTGTTTTCCAACTAAGTTTTTAGCCAAAACAACATTGATTGGCTCAAAAGTATATTGATTGAAAGTTTTAACTAAAACATAATCGATTTTTGGCCCAACTGTTAAAGCTGTATTCGATGGCAATGTCCAAGGAGTTGTCGTCCAAGCTAAAATGTGAATATCTCCAAAACCTTGTAAAAAGCTTGGTAATGTTTCTGGCAAAGTTTTGAATTGCGCTACAATCGTAGTATCCGTAACATCTCTATAAGCTCCAGGCTGATTTACTTCGTGAGAAGATAATCCAGTTCCTGCTTTTGGAGAATACGGCTGAATCGTATATCCTTTGTACAACAAACCTTTATCGTAAATTTGTTTCAAAAGCCACCAAACAGACTCCATGTATTTTGGCTTATACGTCACATATGGATCTTCCATATCAACCCAATAACCCATTTTTTCGGTCAAATCATTCCATACGTCGGTATAACGCATCACGGTTTTTTTACACGCTTCGTTATATTCTTCGATCGAAATCGTTTTGCCAATATCTTCTTTTGTAATTCCTAATTCTTTCTCGGTACCTAATTCTACAGGCAAACCGTGAGTATCCCATCCGGCTTTTCTTTTTACCTGAAAACCTTTTTGAGTTTTATATCTGCAAAAAATATCTTTAATCGCACGCGCCATTACGTGGTGAATTCCTGGTAATCCGTTTGCTGAAGGCGGACCTTCAAAAAATACGAAAGGCTCAGCACCTTCGCGAGTAGTTACACTCTTTTCAAATATATTTTCTTTCTTCCAAAAATCAAGAACTTCAGACGCTACCGTTGGCAAGTCAAGTCCTTTGTATTCAGTAAATTTTGTGCTCATTTTATCCTTTTCTTAAACGAGGTGCGAAAGTAAGGAATTTTGAGGAAAATAGATAAAAGATAACGGAAAAAAGACCGCTTTGAGGTAATTTCAGGTAGATTCCGCAAAAAATATTGCCGTTTTTGTTGATTTAAGAGAAAACTTCTTTTAAAATCTCTAAAGATTTAGGTTTTTTGAATCCGTCCAAATGAAAACTGTAGTAATCAATTAAAATTTTAAGCAGTATTTGCCTTTCTAAAACATGAAAGACTTTCTGATCATTATCAAATTTTAAATCGATTAACTTTTTAAACAAATTAGTTTCATGTTCCGTCAACACATTTCCTTTTTGAAAATGAGTAAAAACTCCGTCGTTTACTTCAAAAAAAGGCAAATCGATTTCAGAAATATCCGGATAAAAACCTAAATATTTTGTAATTTCTAAAAGTAAAATCAAATGAAAATTAGAAATTTCGTCGTGATGATCCAGCCAGGTCAAAGCGGTTTCTAGAAACAAAAAAAGCGATTCGTTTTTCTCTTCTTCCTGAATCGAATAATGAAGCACTTCAGACAAAAACATGACCATCGTGCTCTTAAAAATATCTGTATGAATCGTCTGAAAAGGAACTGCCGTTTTCAATTCTTTAAAATTTTCCAAAGTCCCCTTATTCTTATGAATAGCCTCGATTTCTAAAATCGACAACGGCTGAAAATAAGCAATCTTCTGACTCGTTTTCCGACTCGAAAAAGCATCGCGCACGAAATACGATTTCAGTCCGTTTGAAAGTGTAAAACATTTTACAATCAAACTTTTTTCCTGAAATTTTAAGGAGGAGATTACTATGGCTTTGGTTTTAACGAGCAAAATTTTTGTTTTTTTTGTTTCAGGTTTCAAGTTTCAAGTTTCAGATTGGAGCAAATTCACAAAAAAACTGAACACCCAAAAACTGAACACTGAATACTTATCTATTAACGAATAATCATCACTTTTTTCACTTTAGTTTCACCACCATCTTGCGCAGAAATAAAAATCATGTACACTCCTGAAGAAACTTTATATTTCCCAAAAGCAGTTGTATCCCATTCAATTGTTCCGCCTTCTGAAGTGGCTTCGTAAACTAAATTCCCTTCAATATCAGTAATTTTAATATTCGCTTTATCTAATAATCCTGCTACTTTTACTGTTCCGGAATATGTTGGTCGAACTGGATTTGGATATACATAGACACTATTTAAATCTTCATTTGCATCGGTGGCAATTCCTTTAAAAGAAATCAATCCTTTATTCGTTGCAATAAAAACTTCACCGGTGGCACTATTTATTTTAATCTCATTTATAGCATTGCTCGGTAATGGAGAATTACTGATTGTAAAATGATATTTCGTTTCTTGTCCGTTTGGAGAAACCATAAAAACCCCAGAATCACTCGTTCCAATCCATTTATTATTTGCACCGTCAACCGCGATGGAAGTTATAAATTGTTCGTAAAGCAGTTCTTGAGCTAAATTATCTTCTGTAATAATAATTGGATTCGCTTTTAACTGGCTTTCATTTTGAAAATTCCCAACATTTGACAAAACACGCAAACCTTTTGTTGTTCCTATCCAAAGCTGATTTTTAGTATCAATTGCAAGCGCTCTCACATCGGCAATTGGTAGATTTCCGGCATCGGCACCAAAAGTCATTTTTTTGAATGTATTTGTTGTTTCATTAAAACCAATAACGCCGTCGCGATTTGTGGCAATCCATTTTACACTATTTCTATCCACTAAAATACTGGCGTAGCTGCTGGCTTCGGCATCATCTAAAATTGAAGTCATTGCATAACTTCCCCATTGATTATTCGACTTTAAAGCCTTTAATCCGTTTTTAATTCGGCTGTTGGTTACCCAAAGATTTCCTGTTTTATCAAAAGCAGTTGCGTTTACACGAACATCAATATAATTTGGTCCTTCGGTAGTAATCGACTCTAAACCGCTATTTTTTTCATTATACAAAAGATTCGGAACATCATTTTCTATTCGGAGTAACCCAGAAAAAAAAGAACTTGCATAAACTTGTTTTTCATTTTTCGGATTAACAATAACTCTCGTAATCGACTTTGCATTTAAAACAGAAGAATACGGAATATTTAGCCAGCCAGAAGTATTATATTTACTCACTCCATAACTATCTAGATCATACGGATTATAATAAGTGTCATAATCTCCATAAACTGCCCAAAGAACATTTGTAGTGACGTCCATCGAGAAAATATTATTTCGTGCGGGTCCCGCTGGCGTACTATTTGTAAAAGCGCCATTGCTTGAAAGCGATGAAGAGAATAATCCTTTTTCTTTTGTTCCAATAAAAATCACATCACCTACAGCTGTTGCGCAAGTAAAATTTATAGTATTATCTAAAACCTGAGAATTACTGATCTGGCGAATCAAAACCATTTGGTTATTATAAACATAAACGGTATTGCGTATTGTTATATATAAATTGTGATTTTTTGACCTCATATCAACCGAAGCTTGGGGCAACTGCGAAAAACCAATAAAATTACTTGAGTTAAATCGATGAATATAACCGGTAGAATTAATAGCTATAAGTTCTGTGTCTACACTTTCAACACTAGACCAATCGCCAATATTTACAACAGACCACTGTTTAAAATCATTTAAATTTGGACTTGTAATATCGGCGCGTCTGATGCCGCTTGAAGTTGCTGCATAAATAAATCCGTTAAAAAACGTTGTTTGTTTTACACTGATTTCGGCACCATTATCTCCAATAAAATAGGTATCTCCAAATTGTAGAGTTGTCAAATTAAACTGCACAATTCCAAAATCACAGGAAACATAAACCAGCCCGTTATGCTCCATAAAATGATTGATTTTTTTAATATTTGGAGCTAATTGTTTATTGATAATATCTACCACTTTCAGCATACTGCCGTCAGTTTCATTGATTACAATCATCAAACCATTTTCGTAGCCGACGATTGTTTTTTTGAAAGCTTCACTATAATAAACCGCCGAAATTGTCTGACCAGAAAGTCCGTCAACAGTTGTTATTGTTTTACTTGTATTTGCAGCAGCATTTTTAACGAACAGAGCATTTTCTGAGGCCGCATAAACCCCTGTTGAAGATTCTGAAATATCTTTTATTTCGTTAAATGAAAAATAACCCTGCCATGACAATTTGTTCTGCGAAAAAGCAAATTGAAACAGAAGTAAAAACAAAACATACAGAAAACTTTTCTTCATTATTTTATGCATTCAGATAGGCAAATATACTACAAACGAAAGTATTTGTTTTTTGTTCTTTTTTATAAATAAAAAAATGCCTTCAATTGTACAAAGACAAATGAAGGCACTTCAAAAAACTATAACTAAAATTATACTACACCTTGAGCGAGCATAGCATCGGCAACTTTAACAAATCCGGCAATGTTTGCTCCTTTTACGTAGTTTACATAACCATCTTCTTCAGCACCATATTTTTTACATTGATTGTGAATTCCAACCATGATATCTTTTAATCTCAAATCTACCTCTTCACTTGTCCAGTTAAGACGAATAGAGTTTTGCGTCATTTCTAATCCAGAAGCCGCAACTCCACCAGCGTTAGCTGCTTTTCCAGGAGCAAAAAGAACTTTATTATCTAAGAAAAGTTTAATTGCATCTAAAGTAGAAGGCATATTTGCTGCTTCAGTTACACATAAAACGCCGTTATCAATAAGTTTTTTAGCATCTTCGCCAGTTAACTCATTTTGAGTCGCACATGGAATCGCAATATCAACTTTTACTTCCCAAGGGCTTTTTCCTTTATGGAAAACAGCATTTGGATATTTCTCTAAATATCTTTCAGCTCTATTATCTCCAGTTGCTCTCATTTCAACCATATAGTCGATTTTTTCTCCAGAGATTCCATCTTCATCATAAATATAACCATCAGGACCAGAAATAGTAACTACTTTTCCTCCAAGTTCATTTATTTTCAGTGCAACTCCCCAAGCCACATTTCCAAATCCAGAAATCGCAACTCTTTTACCTTTAATATCGTGACCTATAGTACGAAGCATTTGATCTGTAAAATATACCACACCGTAACCTGTAGCTTCTGGTCTGATTAATGAACCTCCGTAAGCCAAACCTTTTCCAGTTAAAACTCCAGTAAATTCATTTCTGATTCTTTTATATTGACCAAACAAATAACCAATTTCTCTTGCTCCAACACCAATATCTCCTGCAGGAACGTCAAGATCTGGACCAATATGACGACATAATTCTGTCATAAATGATTGGCAGAAACGCATGATTTCTCCATCAGATTTTCCTTCTGGATCAAAATCAGAACCTCCTTTTCCTCCTCCCATTGGAAGAGTTGTTAAACTGTTTTTAAAAACTTGTTCAAAAGCCAAGAATTTTAAAACTGATAAGTTTACTGTGTGATGAAAACGAATTCCACCTTTGTAAGGTCCAATTGCTGAATTCATTTGGATTCTAAATCCTCTGTTTACAATAATTTCTCCTTTATCGTCTACCCATGGAACTCTAAAAATTATAGATCTTTCTGGTTCAGCTATTCTTAAAAGTAAATTTTTTCCATCATATTTTTTTCTTTCGGCAATAAACGGAATTACTGTTTCTGCAAATTCTCTGACAGCTTGAAGAAATTCTGGTTCGTTTGGATTTTTTGACTCAACTAGAGCCATAAATTCATTTATTTTTTGTTCCATTTTTAAATCAATTATTCAAATAATAGTTTTTAGCTTACATCTAATTATAATACGAAAATACGCCATAGAAAACGTTTTCGTAACAACATGCAAAGATAAGGCAAAACAATGATGATTTGTTATTTTTTTTCGTTTTTGAAGAAGAATTGTGTAATTTCTAAACAAAAGGAAAAATACAATTTTACACGTCCGGAATTACATCAAATCATCACACTTAAAGTCAGAAAATTAAGTGTTTTGTTACTAATTTTTTAATAGAAGTATTTAATGTTTTGTTTGCACAAGCTTTTTTATATATTTGCCAAGATTTGAAAGCCCCAAAACTATGCTCAAACCCGTAATTATCACACTATTTGCCATTCTTGGAATCAGTTCTACAGCCAACGCTCAATCAGATTTAGCACAAGAAATAGGAATATTCGCAGGACCTGTCACACTGCAGTCAGATTTTGGACAAAGAAACAATTTTGACACTAACGTTGGAAATAGTGGATATGGCATCGGACTTATGCATTTTATCAACTTTTCAGCTGCTAATAACCGAGAAAGTTTTTTTACTGAACACTTTAAAGTTCGATCTGAATTGTCATTTAGCCATACACAGTTAAAGCACTTTGGAAAATGGGTTGAAAAAAATCCACCAACTCCAGCTGTTATTATGTTAAAAAACATGCATGCAAGCACGACAACAGTAGGATTGGGATCTCAATTAGAATTTTCTTTTATCAAAATACATGATTTCGAAAATACAGTTGGTAGCTTCAGTCCGTATTTAAGCGCTGGATTTCAAGTAAATTATTATTCTGCTAAGGTTGGTTCACATTTAGGCGATTTAACGCTTCCAAATGTTACTGTTGGAAAATATTTAACACCTTCTGATGGAAGACCGCACGGGTTCTCTACTGAAACCGGAGTTGTTGTTTCTGCAACTGGTGGCGTTGGTGTTCATTATAAATTGACAGAAATGAGTGATTTAATGTTTGAAACTCGTTTTCAAATGTACAGCAGTGACTGGATTGATGGTTTGAATCCAAATAAAGATATTTACAAAGAAAACAAATCAAATGACTGGCAAGTATGGTTTAACTTTGGTTACATCTATTACTTAGAGTTCTAGAAATAATTAAATTTCAAAATATAAAAATCCCAAATTCCAAAATAACTAAAATTGGAATTTGGGATTTTTTATTTAGAAATTATTTTTATGCTAAAGCCTGTTCTAAATCAGCGATTAAATCTTCTGCATCTTCGATACCAACACTTAATCTTACTAAATCATCAGTGATACCAACTTCAGCTCTTTTATCTGCAGGAATTGATGCATGCGTCATTAAAGCCGGATGATTTGCTAATGATTCAACTCCACCTAAAGATTCTGCAAGTGTAAATACTTTCAGTTTCTCTAAAAAGTCAATAGAATCTTCTTTTTTGCCCGATTTAAAAGTAAACGAAACCATTCCACCAAAAGCTTTCATTTGTTTCTTAGCAATTTCATGAAACGGATGATTTTTTAATCCTGGATAATAAACCGTTTTGATTTTTGGATGATTACTCAAAAATTCTACTACTTTTTCTCCGTTTTCACAGTGTCTTTGAACTCTTAGCGAAAGTGTTTTTATTCCTCTTAAAACCAAAAAGCTGTCCATTGGTCCTAACGTTGCACCAGTTGCAAATTGCTGAAAATGCAATTGATCGCCTAAAGCTTCATCTTTTACAATTAAAGCGCCTGCAATTACATCAGAATGTCCTCCTAAATATTTTGTAGCCGAGTGCATTACGATGTCAGCTCCTAAATCAAGTGGTTTTTGCAAATACGGAGTTGCAAACGTATTATCAACTGCAAATAAAATATTATTTGCTTTTGTGATTTTAGCAACTTCTTCAATATCTGCTAATTTCATTAACGGATTTGTAGGCGTTTCAACCCAAACTAATTTTGTATTTTCATTGATCAACGATTTCAATTTCTCCAGATCTGTCATATCAACAAAATGAAACTTAATCCCAGAATCTTTATAAATTCTAGAAAACATTCTATACGTTCCACCATACAAATCATCCATCGCAATGATTTCATCGCCTGCTTTAAATGATCTTAAAATACAATCCGTTGCCGCTAAACCAGATGAAAAAGCTAATCCGCGCGTACCATTTTCAATACTTGCCAATGCATTTTCTAAAGCACTACGAGTTGGGTTAGACGCTCTGCTGTATTCATAATCTGCCAAAGGTTTTCCCGGACTTGTTTGAACAAAAGTTGAAGTTTGATAAACAGGAGGCATTACTGCTCCCGTACTTGGATCATGGTGTTGGCCCCCATGTATTACTTTAGTGTTGAATTTCATATAGTTACAAATTTTAAATGCTTAAATACTGTACAAATTTACCGTTTAATTTATTCTAATCCTGATACAAGTTCTTACCTTTGTATATAATTAACATTTTTTGATTAAAAATCCCTGCCAGCCAGACTTTTGCAAAAGCTAAATTTCATTTCAAAAAAAAGTGTTACCTTTTATGTCTCCTAACAAATAACTTTTACATATATGAAACACTGTACTTTTTTAGTCTTTTTGTTTTTGATATTCACAAGTTGTAACAAAGAGCTTTCATTTGAAAATGAAACATTTGAAGAAAAATCGCATCTTCCTTGCAAAAATGATTGTCCAAAAATCACCATTGATATTCCGATTGCAAAAAATAAAGGAATTGTTGCCGACAGTATAAACAAAAAGGTTTTTTCAGTCGTAAAGGAAATTGTTTATTTTGGGGAAGATCCTGCAAAAGCAAACGATTACAACACTTTATCAAAATCTTTTATTGATTCCTACGAAGAAATGCACAAAAAATTTCCAACTGAAACTTTTGGATGGGAAGGAAAAATTGTTGGAAACGTCGAATTTCATTCAGAAACTATTTTAAACATCAAAATTGATCATTACACTTTTACTGGCGGTGCTCACGGATATCAAGGCTTTCGATCTTTATTATTTGATCCAAAAACCGGAAAAACAATTTTTACTGATCAATTATTTATAAACAAAAAAGAGTTTTTGGCTTTCGCCGAAAAAAAATTCAGAGCAAAATATAAAATTCCCTCCAAAGCAAATATCAATGCAACAGGATTAATGTTTGAAAACGACAAATTCCAATTACCTCAGAATATTTTTTATACGGAAGAAGGTCTTCTTTTATATTACAATTCATATGAAGCTGCATCATATGCTGACGGGCCAAAAGAAGTGCTTTTTCCATACGAAGAGGTAAACCAATATTTGAAATATCAATAATCGTTTTAAGTATAATTTATTAAAACCACTAAATCTAAAGCAAAACAAAATATAAGTATTTTCCTATATTTTATTATATTTGGATTCTATTTTAATTTTGTCGTACAAATGCTAACCTTTAATCAATCAGGATTATTAGTTCCTGATAACAAAATCAACTCAACAATTCAAGAACTAGAAAATGAGTTCGTACTAAAGATTCCCTCTACAAAAAGAAAAGAAATTTTCGAAGCTTATGTTAAATATAATGAGGATTTCAAAAAAGTATGTAAATTAGATGAACTACATCAATGGATTAATGGATCTTACGTAACAAAAAAGAACAATCCTGGAGATATTGATTTAGTCACGTTTTTAGATCACGAAATAATTACTCAATTAGGCTCAAATTTAGATCCATTTAAATATCCTAATTCAGAAATTATTTATGGGGTTGATGCTTATATTATTGAGGTTTATCCCGAAAATCATATTAACAATTTCAGATACATAAGTGATAAGGCTTACTGGCTTGATCGATTTACAAAAACGAGAAGAATTAGAGGGAATAAACTATCAAAAGGGTTTTTAGAAATAAAATTTTAATTTATAACAAATGAAAGATAATAAGCTATATCATATTTTAGACCTGATAGAAGAAATAGATAAGGTTGATAAAATGCTTATCTTACATAAAGATTCAGATTCTGACTTGATGTCAAGCCAGTATAAAAATCAGAAATTAAAACTAAGTAATTATTTAGTAAAAGAACTTTTGACTAACAGCGACAATAGAACAGAAGTTATGTATATAATTAAACTTTTTATAGAGAAATTCTACAATAATGAAATGAGTCATTTGCAATTTGAGGAAAATGACAACTTAAAAAAGATTGAAGATGTATTTATTGAAAACTATGCTTAATATACGTCACTGAACATCATATTTCATTTTACGAAGAATTCTTAAAGCTTCTTTAAATGATAAATACACTTGAGAAAAAGGTTTCAACAACAATTTTGAATCGATTAATTTTTGTTTCGCTTCGTCAAAACCATTCAAATAACAAATCATAAAAGTAGAAGGAAGATTTTCTAGATCAATTAATTCACGTTCAGACAAAGCAAATCCTTTTTGCAATTTTTGAAGCAATGCGATATTTGAATTGTAAATATGATAAAGCATTTTTCTGTTGAATTCTGGCGGTTGAAAAAGCATTTTACGATCAATTTTATAATAGCCGTTATCAAAAAAATGAATCGTTTGTTCTTCTAAAGGATAATAACTTGTTTTGTCATTTAATCCAAGTGGAACATATTCGGTTATTGTAAAACTGTCGTCGTTGTAAACAATCGTAACAACATCCTGAGCGGAATAAAAAAGTTTAATTTGTTCGTTGATTAATTCAATGTCAACGCGCGAAAGAAAAGTTTTGTCTCGAGATTTTTTAGGAACTCCTGCCCAGCAAATCACAAATAATTCTTTAAAAACATGATATTTTGGCGACATATCTTTATGTCTGAAATTCATAAAATCAAAAACACCGTCTAAAGTATATTGTATGCTGTTTCGGGAACTGTTTTCGATACCGATTACGGTTTCTGTATTTTGATAATTCTTCTCGACTTCCTCGTGATTCTCTAAAGGAATCGAATTACTGCCACGCCTCACAAAAATACTGTTAGCAAGAATGGTGTGAATTCCTTTTTTAAAATAGGAAATTTTGCTTTTGGGTTTAATAGTCACCAATCCTATTACTTTATCTTTTGGAAGATTAGGAAATGGCACATTCTCGTATTGAATTTTTGGTGGATTTTCAAGAAAAGCATTGACCAAATTCTGAATTCTACTATCATCAAAAAAATCGTCACCAACAATTTCGTTGTCCTGATCTTCGACTCCAACCACGATATAAGAATTATTAGTTGGATTTGAATTTGAAAGCGCGCAAATGTGTTTTAAAAATTTTCCTTTGCCTTCTCGCGAATGCAAATTCAATTGCCTTTTTTTATCATAAAAACTGCTCTCGTCATTGTGAGCAAGTAAATTCTTTATTAAAAGGCGTTTATTAATCATTTGTTTTAGACTTCTTAGATTTTTAGATATTAGACTTCTTAGACATTAGACTTCTTAGACATTCATTCTAAGAAGTCTAAGTTAGTCTAAAATTCTAAGTTAGTCTCTTTTAACAATTGTTGCTGAGGCTTGCGCCGTTGGAAACACAATTAAATCAGCAATATTTACATGATACTTTCTTGAAACTACAAAATGAATAATATCTGCAATATCTTCTGCTTGCAACGCATCTAAGCCTTTATATACAGTTGAAGCTCTATTGGCATCGCCTTTAAAACGCACTTCGCTGAATTCTGTTTCTACCATTCCGGGATGAATTGCTCCTACTCTAATTCCGTAAGGATTTAAATCCATTCGCATTCCGTTGTTGATTGCGTCAACAGCGTGTTTTGAAGCGCAATAAACATTTCCGTTTGGATACACTTCTTTTCCAGCAATGGATCCAATATTAATAATATGACCCGATTTTCTTTCAATCATCTGCGGAATAATTGCTTTTGAAACATACAAAAGTCCTTTTACGTTAATATCAATCATGGCATCCCAATCGTCAATATTTCCATTTTGAATCGGATCTAAACCATGCGCATTTCCTGCATTATTAATCAAAACATCAATAGTCGAAAAATCTGCCGGCAATGAACCAATTTCTGCAAAAACAGCGTCTTTATCTCTAACATCAAATGATAAAGAATATACTTCTGTAAAAGCCGAAAGTTCTTTTTCTAATTCT
This sequence comes from Flavobacterium sp. LHD-80, assembly GCF_030929605.1. Lineage (GTDB taxonomy): Bacteria > Bacteroidota > Bacteroidia > Flavobacteriales > Flavobacteriaceae > Flavobacterium. The sequence goes on along the minus strand of NZ_JAVFVS010000008.1, from coordinate 100,948 downwards.
TCTAAACGATCTTTACGTCTTCCGCAAAGAATAATTTTATAATTGTTTTTTGCCAATATTTGTGCGGTTGCTTTTCCAATTCCGCTTGTTGCTCCAGTAATTAGGGCTGCTTTTTTCATTTTTTTTTATTTTTTAGCCACAGATTTTACAGATTACAATGATTTAAATCTGTGCAAATCCGTTTAATCTGTAAAATCTGTGGCCAATATTTTTTTAATAGCTTTTTAGCTGAACACTAAAAACTGTAAACTGAATACTAAAAATTAAGGCACATCGTCGCCCATGCTTTCCGTCCAGATTGCAAACCAGTCTTCCTTGTCCATATCTAATTCAACCGCTTTCAATAAAGATTGAATTCTGGCAACGTTAACCGTTCCTGCAATTGGAATAACGCCTGCTGGATGTTTTAAAATCCAAGCCAACAAAAGTGTATCTGCACCCAAATGATATTTTTCTAATAACACTGAAAACAGTTTTTTCAATCGACGTGTTTTTTTGGTATCTTCTCTAAAAACAGTTCCAAGCGGATTCCAAGATAACGGGCGAATTCCGTGCGTCTGCATATAATCCAAACTTCCGTCAACCATTGGCTCAAAATGCGTTGCCGAAAATTGCACCTGATTATAGCTTACTTCTGTTTTCTGGCGAATTAATTCCGTTTGAGAATTAGTAAAATTCGAAAGTCCGAAATCAATAATTTTCCCATCCGATTTTAATTTCTCAACTGCTTCAGCAATTTCATCAGCTTGCATTAGCGGACTTGGTCTGTGCAGTAAAAACACATCAATATAATCTGTTTTTAGCTTTTTAAGCGATTCTTCTACAGACCAAATTATATAGTCTTTAGAATAATCATAATGTTTGATTTTGTTTTCCGGTCGTTTTTCAGCAATCATCTGAATACCGCACTTGGTAATTAATTGTAATTTTTCTCGGGAAATTTTACTTGCTTTGAAGGCTTTTCCAAAATCAGCTTCGGTGGTATAATCGCCGTAAATATCGGCGTGATCAAAAGTGGTAATTTTGTTTTCGATACTAATTTGTATCAAGTTTTCCATTTCTTTAGTTGAAAGGTTTTTGTCCCAGATTCCCCAATTCATAGTGCCTGAAATAATAGGCGATAATGTTGTTTTGCTCATGGTTATATTGCGTTATTTTTGGTAATAAATATGCTTTTTAAAAACATATCCATCAAAGTTCTTAAAAATATAAAAATAGATTCACAATTCGTCCTTAAAATTAGGTCTTTGGTCGAAGTTTTAACCATTCTTTAACATCTTACTTCTCAAAAAATATTCAATTTGCACTCTCAAAAACAAGGCGTAAAAATCAAAGGTTCAAAAAGGCTTTTAAAAATATTTATATGGAAGAAAATACAACGACTTTAGACATTAGAGCGATAAATGAAAAAATTGAAAGAGAAAGTGCTTTTATAGACCTTCTTACAATGGAAATGAACAAAGTTATTGTGGGCCAGAAACATATGGTCGAACGTTTATTAATTGGTCTTTTAGGACAAGGGCACATTTTATTAGAAGGTGTTCCTGGTTTGGCAAAGACTTTAGCAATTAACACACTTTCTCAAGCAGTTCAAGGTTCTTTCAGCCGTATCCAGTTTACTCCGGATTTATTACCTGCCGATGTTATTGGGACAATGATCTACAACATCAAAGCAAACGAATTTTCTATTAAAAAAGGGCCAATTTTTGCCAACTTCGTACTTGCCGATGAGATCAACCGTGCTCCAGCAAAAGTTCAGTCTGCACTTTTGGAGGCGATGCAGGAAAAACAAGTAACTATTGGTGACACGACTTTCAAATTAGATCGTCCGTTTTTAGTATTGGCAACTCAAAACCCTGTTGAGCAAGAAGGAACGTACCAACTTCCTGAAGCGCAAGTTGACCGTTTCATGTTGAAAACCGTAATTGACTACCCAAAAATTGACGAAGAACGTTTTGTAATTCGCCAAAATTTAAAAGGAAGTTATGAAAAAGTAAATCCTGTAGTTTCTGTAGATCAAATTTTGCGCGCGCAAGAAGCTGTTCGTGAAGTTTACATGGACGAAAAAATCGAAAAATATATCTTAGATATCATCTTTGCTACTCGTTATCCAGAGAAGTACAAATTAGCCGACTTAAAACCTCTTATCAGTTTTGGAGCATCGCCGCGTGGAAGTATCAATTTAGCAAATGCAGCTAAATGTTACGCTTTCATCAAACGTCGCGGATATGTAATTCCAGAAGACGTTCGTGCTGTTGTACACGATGTTTTACGTCACAGAGTTGGAATAACATATGAGGCTGAAGCCGAAAACATTACTTCTGTAGACATTATCAACAAAATCGTAAACGAGATTGAAGTACCTTAAAAAAAGTGCTCAGTGTTCAGGTTTTAGTATTCAGTCAGCAAACTGATACTTTGATTCTTGAACACTAACAAAAGACAGAAAGACCTTTTAGATTTTGAACTTCACTGAACACTTTCTAACTGATCACTGAACACTAATAAAAAATGGATACAAAAGAGCTTTTAAAAAAAGTACGGAAAATAGAAATCAAAACCAAAAGACTGAGCAATCATATCTTTTCGGGAGAGTACCATTCTTCATTTAAAGGGCGCGGGATGACTTTTAGCGAGGTGCGTCAATACCAATATGGCGATGATATTCGTAACATCGATTGGAATGTAACCGCACGCTACAATGAAGCTCACGTTAAAGTTTTTGAAGAAGAACGCGAATTGACCATGGTTTTAATGGTTGATATTTCGGGTTCAGAAAGTTTTGGTTCAAAAAGCCAATTTAAAAAAGACATCGTAACCGAAATTGCGGCAACGATGGCTTTTTCGGCTACACAAAACAATGACAAGATTGGATTAATCTTGTTTTCTGATAATGTCGAATTGTACATTCCTCCAAAAAAAGGCCGTTCGCATGTTTTGAGAATCATTCGTGAATTAATCGAATTTGAACCTAAAAGCAACAAAACGGATATTTCTGAAGCTTTGAAATTTTTATCCGGAACTCAGAAAAAGAAAGCCATTGTTTTTATGATTTCAGATTTTATGTCTGAAAACTACGAGCAAACATTAAAAATTGCTTCAAAAAAACATGACCTTACAGGAGTTCGTGTGTATGATATTCGCGAAGAAAAAATTCCAAATTTAGGAATGGTAAATATGCTTGATGCTGAAACCGGAAAAACAATTCTGGTTGACACAGGATCAAAAACGGTTCGAATGAATTACGAAAAACACTATCAAGAAAGAGTAAATTATTTCAAAGAAACATTTAGTAAATCGGGCGCTGGTGTAGTAAATTCCAGAGTCGACGAAAATTATGTAACTAAATTATTAGGCTATTTCAAATCGAGATAAAGATTTTTGATTTTTGATGGATGTAGATGCTTAAGATTTAAAAAATGAATAAACAACAATTAGAAAATAGATTGATTGATTTTGCCGCAAGCATAATAAGACTCACTATTAAATTTGAAAAAAACTACGCTGGGAATCATTTATTAGGACAAATAACCCGTTCTAGTACATCACCAGCTTTAAATTATGGTGAAGCGCAAAGTGCAGAAAGCAAAAAAGATTTTATTCATAAAATGGGAATTTGCCTGAAAGAATTAAGAGAAACATTTGTTTGTTTAAAAATAATAGAAAAAGCAAACCTGACAGCAGATTTAGAGAGTCTAACAAAAGCAAAAGAAGAAGCGAATCAATTAATCTCAATTTTTGTATCAAGTATTAAAACATCAAAAAATAATTCATAAAAATTAAAGATTACCATTTTAGAAACTATTGACAATCTTAGGAAAAATCAAAAATCAAAAATCGTTAATCTTCAATCGTTAATCAAATGAAATTAAAATTTTACATATTTTTATTTTTACTTACTTCGGCAGGTTTTGCGCAGCAAAAACAAGTTGAAACAAGCATCGATACTACTAAAAACAAAATTGGCGCCGAGTTTAAACTTACGCTGAAAACAGTTGTAAGTTCAAAATCGAAAGTTGTTTTTCCTAAACAAAAAACATTTGGGCCTTTAGAAGTTATTCAATCTTATCCTATTGATACGGTAAAGAAAGACGGCAATTATGAGCTGATCAAAAAATATGGACTAACACAATTTGATTCTGGAAAATATACTATTCCGCCAGTTAAGATTTTAATCGACAAAAAGCCATTTTTCTCTGATTCTATTAAAGTTGAAGTTGCCAATGTAAAAGTCGATACTTTACAGCAAAAAATGTACGACATCAAAGACATCAGTACTGGAGACGAAGGTCTTGGAAATTGGTGGAAATATGTTTTAGCAGTATTAATTATTCTTGGAATCGGTGCTTTTGTGTATTGGTACGTAAAAAAACGCCAACAAAAGAAAATCGAAGAAGAAGTTTATAAAACGCCAATCGAAAAAGCGACAAGCCTTTTAAACAACTTGGAACAAAAAGAATTGGTTCAAAAAGGTGAAATCAAAGAATACTACAGCGAACTAACTGATATTGCCAGAAATTATATCGAAGAAGCCATTCACATTCCAGCAATGGAAAGCACAACTTCAGAACTAATTCAAGCCATCAGAACAGCATCGACTAAAAAGAAAATGACTTTAACGCCGGAAACGGTTGAAAATTTAGAACGCGTTTTACGTCAGGCCGATTTAGTAAAATTTGCAAAATCAAAACCATTAGATTTTGAAATTACTGATGACAGAAACAAAATCCAAAAAGTAATTTTAACGCTGGATAATGCAATTCCGACTGAAATTCCATCAGAAGAAGATGAATTACTAAATGAAGCTCAAAGACAAAAGCAGATAAAACTTCAATTAAAGAAACAAAGAAACAAACGTATTTCTATTGCTGTAGCCTCTGTTATTGGTTTATTGATTGCAACAACAGCCGTTTGGATTGCTGTAAAAGGTTTCACGAATGTAAAAGATACCATTTTATTGAACCCAACCAAGCGTCTTCTAGAAAGCGAATGGGTAAAAAGTGAATACGGAAATCCTGGCGTTTTAATTGAAACTCCAAAAGTTTTAAAACGAATGGATCCGTTGAAAGTTCTTCCGAAAGATGCCATGGCGTTGATTAAGGAAATGCAACTTTTTGTTTATGGAGGCATGACTGACAATTTTTATATTGCAATTTCAACGAGTAAATTTAAAACTCCAACAGAAATTGATTTGGCTAAAACGTTAGAAGGTTCATTAAAAATCATTGAAGCTCAAGGCGGACAAAATATTATTGTAAAACAAGAAGATTATCAAACAAACGAAGGCGTCCAGGGCTTAAAAGGATACGGCACAATGACGGTTATAAATCCTATTACTAAAAGCAGTACAAAAGTGTATTATGAAATTCTTCTGTTCAAACAAGAACAAGGATTACAGCAAATTATCATTTCGCATGAAGAAGGCGACAGCTATGGAAATACTATTACTGACCGAATTTTAAATTCTGTTGAACTTAAAAAAGCTAGCAACTAATGGGAAAGATCACTTTTTTAAATCCAGAATTCTTTTGGCTGTTTCTTTTGATTCCGGTTGTCATTGCTTGGTATTTTTGGAAAAGAAATCAGCAATCTGCAACTTTAAAAATGAGTTCGACAACAGGTTTTAAAAACAGCGAATCATTGCTGGTAAAACTAAAACCTAGCTTATATGTTTTCAGAATTCTTGCATTATGTTCTTTGATTATTGCTTTAGCAAGACCAAGAACGGTTGATGTGAGCAATCAAACCAAAACAACTAAAGGAATTGATATTGTAATGGCAATTGACGTTTCTGGAAGTATGCTGGCAAAAGATTTAAAGCCAAACCGTATGGAAGCTTTAAAAAGAGTTGCTGCAGATTTTGTTGGAGAACGACCAAATGATCGAATCGGGTTGGTTTTATATGCTTCTGAAGCGTATACAAAAACACCTGTTACAAGTGACAAAGCGATTATTTTAGAAGCAATTAAAGAAATTAAGTATGATAATGCATTGCAAGACGGAACCGGAATTGGAATGGGCCTTGCAACAGCAGTAAATCGTCTTAAAGATAGCAAAGCAAAAAGCCGTGTTATTATTTTATTGACGGATGGTGTTAATAATGCCGGATTTATTGAGCCAGAAACTGCTGCCGATATTGCAAAACAATACGGAATCAAAGTTTACACAATTGGAATTGGAAGTAATGGAATGGCTGAATCTCCATATGCGTATGGACCTAACGGCGGATTCCTATTTAAATTGCAAAAAGTAGAAATTGACGAGCAGTTAATGAAAAGCATCGCCCGCAAAACGGATGGAACGTATTTTAGAGCAACAAGCAACGACAGACTTGCCCAAATTTACAACGCAATCAACAAATTAGAAACAACCGAAATACAAGAATTAAAGTTCTACGATTATGACGAAAAATATAGATTTTTTGTTTCATTCGCAGTTCTTTTATTGCTGTTAGAAGTTGGTTTAAGAAATACAGTTTACAGAAGCTTTATTTAATATTTTAGTCACAGTCACGGTTCTCAGCTTACAGCTGAAAACTGTAACTGAAAACTGAAAACTAGAATTAAGAAATGGAATTAGACGAAAAAAAATATTTATACCTTTTATTCTTACTGCCAATTTTGGTTTGTATTTTTCTTTTCAATGTATATTGGAAGCGAAAAAAACAACGCGAATTTGGTGATGTCGAAATGGTCAAAAAGCTGAGCCCTGAAAGTTCTGTTTTCAAACCAGTATTAAAATTATCGATTATACTTTTAGCACTTGCCTGCTTAATTATAGGTTTAGTGAATCCGAAGATTGGGACTAAAATGGAAACCGTAAAACGTGAAGGTATTGATATTGTTTTTGCTGTCGACGTTTCTAAAAGTATGCTTGCTGAAGATGTTGCACCAAGCCGTTTAGAAAAAAGCAAGCAAATTGTTTCGCAAATTATCAATCAGTTAGGAAGCGACCGAATTGGAATTGTGGCATACGCAGGAAGTGCTTTCCCGGTTTTGCCAATTACTACCGATTACAGCGTTGCTAAAATGTTCCTTCAAAGTATGAGTCCAGATATGGTTTCGTCTCAAGGAACTTCGCTTGATGAAGCAATTCGATTATCAGCAACTTATTTTGATGAAAAAAGCAAAACAAGCAAACTATTGATTTTGATTTCTGATGGAGAAGATCATTCTGAAGGCGCAATTGCTGCCGCAGAAGAAGCCAACAAATTGGGAATGAAAATCATTACAATTGGTATTGGAACTGAAAAAGGAGGTACTATTCCATTAAAAGAAAATGGAATTGTAAGAAATCATCAAAAAGATCAAAATGGAGCAATTGTAATCACTAAATTAAATCAAGAAGGCTTAAAAACGATTGCAAAAGCAACAAAAGGTGGTTATGTTTACGGCGGAAATACTAAAGAAGTTTTGGATTACGTAAAAAACGCTTTGAACAATATCCAGAAAACAGAATTTGAAGCAACACAAATGGCCGAATTTCAATCGCAATTTCAATGGTTCCTTTGTTTTGCTTTTCTGCTATTATTCTTGGACATTTTCTTATTGGAAAGAAAAACAAATTGGATAAAAGAGTTGAATTTATTTAACGAAAAGAAATAATTGTTCTGCTAAAATCTTGGAACAAAAAAATAAAAATTTAGAATGAAAAATTTACTTCTTTATATTTTACTAACGTTTTCTTTAGCAGTTTCTGCTCAGGAGAAAGACAAAACATTGCCAGACGGGAACGAAGAATATAAACAGAATAAATTTGTTGATGCCGAAGCTAATTACAGAATTTCGCAGTCAAAATTTCCAAAAAAAGCGGCTGCTTCATACAATTTAGGAAATACGATATACAAACAAAACCAGATTTCGGAAGCTAAATATGCTTTTGCGAAAGCGATAAAAAATGCCAAAACACGTCCTGAAAAACACAAAGCATATCACAATTTAGGAAATGTTTTCATGAAAGAAAAAGATTATACGCAAGCTGTTGAAGCGTATAAAGAAGCACTTCGAAATGACCCAACAGATGACGAAACGCGTTATAATTATGCTTTAGCCAAACAAAAACTAAAAGAAAATCCGCCTAAAAACGATAAAAATAAGGACAAAGACAAAAAGGATAAAGACAAGGATAAAAATAAAGACAAAGACAAGGACAAAGATAAAAACAAGGACAAGGATAAAGATAAAAAAGACGACAAAGGCGATCCAGATAAGGACAAAAAAGATGGTAAAAATGATCCGAAGAAAGATGACAAATCAGACAACAACGGACAACCGAAACCACAGCCTGGAGGAATATCTAAAGAACGAGTTCAGAATTTATTGGATGCCGTAAACAACGAAGAAAAGAAAATTCAAGATAAAGTAAACGCCCAAAAAGTAAAAGGAAGCCCTAAGAAAGCTGAAAAAGACTGGTAGGATTTTTGGGTTAATCGTTTAACCGTTTATTTGTTTAATCGAATAAACAGTTAAACGATTAAACAATATAAAAAACGATTAAACGGTTAAAACAAATAAACGATTAAACAACTTAATGAAAAGATTTTTAATTTTATTTCTATTCACTTTTCAAGGACTTTTGGCTCAAGTTCAGTTTGAAGCCAGAGTCAGTAAAAACACGCTTGGACTCAATGAAAGGCTTCGAATTGACTTCATCATGAATGTTGATGGAGACAACTTTGAACAACCTAATTTTGAAGGATTTAAAATTGTAGCCGGGCCAAGCCAGCAGATTAGTCAATCATGGATAAATGGCCGAAGCTCTTTTCAAAAAATATACTCTTATATTTTACAACCTGACAAAAAAGGGAATGTAACGATACGCCAGGCTGCAATTGAATTTAATGGGCAGATCTACAAAACTTCTCCTATAAAAATTGTTGTCACAAATGCCGTTGCTCAAGAAAGAGATCCAAATGACAGACCTCAAGGACAAGGCAGTGAAACACTTAATCTTGTTGCCGAAATTTCAAAAACAAATCCGTATCTAAACGAACCAATTACGGTTGTTTATAAATTGTATTTCAATAATATTGGCGTTACCGGTTTTAAAGAATTGGCAAAACCAAAATACAATGATTTCTGGAATCAAAATATTGACATCAAACAATTATCCATTGAAGAAGGAACTTTTCAAGGTCAGAGATGTTATTTTGTAATCTTGAAAAAAACCATTCTATATCCTCAAAAATCAGGAAAATTAACGATCGAACCACTTTCATTAGACATTGGCGTACAATTGCCTACAAATCGTCGTGATATGTTTGGCCAGCAAATCGTAGTTGATGATAATAAAGTTGTTTCGGCTGGAGCCAAAACTATAAACGTGAGACCACTTCCTGAAACTGGAAAACCAGAAGGTTTCAGCGGTGCAGTTGGTAAATTTAATTTCGTGGTTACGCCTTCAAAAACAAGTGTAAAAAGTGGCGAAGGTCTTGATTTAATTGTGAGTGCAAATGGAACTGGAAACATGAAATTGTTTACTTTGCCAAAACCAGTTGTGCCAAATGCCTTGGAAATGTACGACCCCGTTCATGATGAAAAAATTACAACTTCATTAGCTGGAATGTCAGGAAGAATATCTGACAAGTACACTATTGTGCCACAGTATAAAGGAAAATACATTATCAAACCAATGCAGTTTTCTTATTTTGACCTAAGCACAGGTTCATACAAAACAATTACTTCACAAGAAATTGCGATTGACGTTTTAGACGGACCAATGCAGGCGGAAGCAAACAGTACAGCAAGTGCTGCTAAAAATATTATTTCAAAAACAGATCAGTTTAAATACATCAAATCTAGAACTACATTAGTTTCTGTCGAAAAAGATGATTTTTACGGTTCTGATTTATATTATGCATTGCTTTTATCGCCTTTCATTATTTTGCCAATTATCATTATTGCTAAGAAGAAAAAAGAAGCTATTGATGGCGACGTTGCTGGAAACCGAATTAAAATGAATAACAAACTGGCGAAGAAATATTTATCTGAAGCTAAAAAACAGCTTAATAATAAAGAGCCATTTTATATTGCTTTGGAGAAAGCGATGCATAATTTCCTGAAAGCAAAACTGCATATTGAAACTTCGGAAATGAGCAAAGACAATATTCGCGAGTTGCTATTATCTAGAAATGCAAATCCAGAATCGGTTCAGAGTTTTATTAATTTGACTGAAAACTGCGAATTTGCAAGATATGCTCCGGCATCAAGTGCTTCGATTCAGCAGGATTTTGATAAAGCTGTTTTGATTATTTCAGAATTAGAAAAGCAAATTGTTTAATTTTTTAACCGCAATCCCGATAGCTATCGGGAGCTAAGAAATTTGATTTAGATTGCGCCGTTTTAAGTTCGCAAAGTTGAAAATCGTATTACAAATCTAGAAAATGAAAAATATAGTATATCTCTTTTTATTAATCACACAAGTTTTCTTTGCTCAGAGCAGCTTTGAAAAAGGAAATGCGATGTACCAAAGAGGCAATTATCAGGAAGCTGTTCTGGCATATGAAGGTGTTATAAAAGAAAACAAGCAAGAATCGGCTGAGTTGTATTTTAATTTGGCTAATAGTTATTATAAGCTGAATAAAGTGGCTCCAGCAATTTATAATTATGAGAAAGCTTTAGTTTTAAAACCTCATGATCCAGAAACGCTGAACAATTTAAAGTTTGCCAAAAAACTAACAATCGACGAGATTAAAGAAGTTCCAAAAGTAGGTTTTGCAAAGCTGATCCAGAACTTTACTGGCATTTTTAATTATAATACTTGGGCAAAAATTTCTGTTGGAATTGCATTTCTTTTCTTGCTGAGTTTTATTGGTTATTATTTTTCACAGCTTACACTTTCAAAACGAATTTACTTCATCGGAATGTTTGTTCTTTTGGTGGCGTTGGCATTGAGTGTTTCGGCTGGAATGTCTGAAAAAAGCCATTTTGACAATGATCGTCCGGCAATTGTATTTGCTGAAATGAGCGAAGTTCGAAGTGAACCTCAAAAAGGTGGTTCTGCCATTTTCTTATTACACGAAGGTGCAAAAGTGTATGTAACCGAAGTTTTAGGCCAATGGAAAAAAATCGAATTAACCGATGGAACCGAAGGCTGGATTGATGGTTCGACTATTAAAGAAGTGAAATAAGTTTTAAAATTTCAAATAAAAAATCCCAAATTCCAATTGTAAAATTGAGGTTTGGGATTTTCTTTTTTTTGGTTTTAAACCATATAAGTGATATAAGTAAATATAAATTCAATTCAGAATCAATTAAAAATTTATTTATACCAATAGTTATTTCCTCAATGCATATTGACAAACTTTGTGTAGACGCACTGCTGTGCGTCTCTACGATTTTGATTGCGGAAATTATTGCTATCTAAATTATCAACCCAACGCATATCGTAGAGGCGCCCAGCAGTGCGTCTACGTCCAGCATATCGACAATCGTTGGAGAAGATTTATTAAAACTCGTAAACCTTCTCAGGCGTCACGCAATAATCCAATTTCACATCCGATTCAAAAACATCATCGATTTGATTTTCGGCCTCAAAAAAAGAAAGTCCAATTTTTATAGTTTCTTGTCGGCATTCAGATAAAAATTTATCGTAGAAACCTTTACCGTAACCCACTCGGTTTCCGTGGATATCAAATGCTAAAAGCGGCACAAAAACAACATCAATATTTGAACTCGGAACCTGAAGTCCGTTTACAGGTTCTGGAATATTATACTCGTTTTTTTTGATTTTGGTATTATCTGTCAGTAAAAAATGAGTCATTTCTCTGGTTTCAAAATCACTTTTCGAAATCACAATTTCTTTATCTTTTCCCGAAAGCAAATGCAGTACAAATTCCGTATCAACTTCTTTATGTTCTACTATTGGAAGAAAAACATGAAAATAAGTTTTATCCCAAATTGGCAACTGAATTAAATTATTGGCTACAGCCAGACTTTTCTCTTCAATTTCCTCTTCAGAAAGTGCTTTTCTGAGGTTTTTATAATGCAATCTAAGTTCTTTTTTATTCGTCGTCATGTACAGGGCTATTTTTAGATAAATGATAAATCGCATCGCCTTCGTACACAATTGGCGAATGATTGGCATTAATTACAAAACCGTCGTGAGGCGCTTTTACTTTTTGTTCAAACTTACCAAAGGGATCAGTGATAATGGCCAAGATAGTTCCTTTGGTCACAAATTTTCCAACCAAATTAAAATCATGCAGTAAACCTGAACATTTAGCTCGTAGCCAAAAAGAATATTTAATATAAATAGAAGGTATTGGTGCAGCTTCGACAAGTTGCTTTGAGTCGAGCATTCCAAGATAATTCAATAATCGTTTTACACCAAGAACACCTTCATTTGCAATATCATTATTGATGTCTAAAGATTTTCCACCTTCAAAAAGAAGCATTTTGACATTGGCATTTTCAGAAGTTTTTCTAAACGAACCGCTTATATTTTTTGAATACAAAGTAAAAGGCGCGTTAAAAACATCGGCTAAAACTTTCAATTCAGGATTGTTTTCGGTGATTCGAATTTGCGGAGCATTAAATCGGCTTGCACCTCCGGCATGAAAATCAACTGCGTAATCTAAAATTGGTAAAATTTCTTCAACGATATGATAAGCAAATCGGCTTGCGAGAGAACCTTTTTTGCTTCCCGGAAAAACTCGGTTTAAATCGCGTCCATCAGGAAACTCGCGCGATTTATTTACAAAACCATACATGTTGATAATTGGAATACAAATAATGGTACCGCGGGCTGGTTTATTTATTTTTTTGCTGATAACTTGCCGCACAATTTCAACACCATTTATTTCATCGCCATGAATTCCTGCCGAAAATAAAACAACAGGACCTTCAATCTTTGAACGGCGCACAATTACCGGAATGTTCAGTTTTGTAGTGGTATGCAATCTTGCGATTTCGACATTAATTGTTCTGCTTTCTCCAGGCAAAATTGTCTCGTCGAAGATAACCAAAGGCTTACTATTTTTCATGTAGAATTATAAAAGCTAAATATAGAAATTATTCTTTTGATTTTGTAAATTTGAAACTAAATCGATGCAGCGCTTTTTTTGAGAAATCGGAATGATTTTTGAAAATGCTCATCACCTTTCCTCAGAAACAAAAAAGAATGCAAAAATCATCCTTAGACCTTCAAATTCTAACCTTGCCAGATAATCCTGGCGTGTATCAGTATTATGATAAAGACGGGAAGATTTTATATGTTGGAAAAGCAAAAAACTTAAAAAAAAGGGTTTCATCCTACTTCAATAAAATTCATGATACAGCCAAAACGAATGTTTTGGTCAAGAAAATTGTTACTATAAAACACATCGTTGTTCCCACTGAAACCGATGCACTTTTATTAGAAAACAATTTAATTAAAACATTGCAACCACGATATAATGTGTTGCTTCGTGATGATAAAAGTTATCCTTGGATTTGCATCAAAAAAGAACCTTTTTCGAGAATATTTTCAACGCGAAGAATGGTCAAAGACGGTTCTGAATATTTTGGCCCGTACACCAGTTTCAAAACGGTTCATACCATTTTAGAATTAATCAAAGAATTGTATCCGCTACGCACCTGCAATTATGATTTGAATAAATCAAATATTGATTCGGGGAAATTTAAAGTTTGTCTGGAATATCATATTGGCAATTGCAAAGGTCCGTGCGAAGGTTTGGAACCTTTAGAAGAATATCAAAGGCAAGTTGATGCGATCCGCGAAATTCTGAAAGGGAATTTCAAAGAAAGTATGAGAGATTTCAAGCGGTTGATGATAAAATATGCCGAAAATTTACAGTTTGAAGAAGCACAGAAAATCAAAGAAAAAATCGAAGTTCTTGAGAATTACCAATCAAGATCAACAATTGTAAATCCGAAGATTACCAATATTGACGTTTTCTCAATTGTATCTGACGAAAGTGCGGCTTATGTTAACTTTTTACAGATTTCACACGGTTCTATTATTCGTTCGCATACTTTGGAAATGAAGAAAAAATTGGATGAAACGGATGAAGAATTACTAGAATTGGCAATCGTTGAGCTTCGTGAACGTTTTCAATTATTATCAAAAGAAATCATTGTTCCGTTCGAAATTGATTTGGGAGAAAATATTAAAACAACCGTTCCACAGCTTGGAGACAAAAAACAGATTCTGGATTTATCTATTCGAAATGCAAAATTCTACCGAATCGAACAATTGAAACAATTACAGATTGTAGATCCAGATCGTCATGTTAACAGAATTATGGCGCAAATGCAAAAAGATTTGCGATTGCCTGTTGAACCTCGTCATATTGAATGTTTTGATAACTCGAATATTCAAGGAACAAATCCGGTCGCGGCTTGTGTGGTTTTTAAAGATGGCAAACCAAGCAAAAAAGATTACCGACATTTTAATGTAAAAACCGTTGAAGGCCCAGATGATTTTGCTTCGATGACCGAAATTGTTGGCCGACGCTATAAAAGATTATTAGAAGAAAATGAACCGTTACCACAATTAATTATCATTGATGGTGGTAAAGGACAATTGTCTGCAGCGCTAAAAAGTATTGATGAATTAGGCTTGCGCGGAAAAATTGCCATTATTGGAATTGCAAAACGACTTGAAGAGCTTTTTTATCCTGGCGATTCAATTCCGTTATATCTTGACAAAAAATCAGAAACGTTAAAAGTGATTCAGCAATTGCGTAATGAAGCGCACCGATTTGGTATTACATTTCATCGCGATAAACGAAGCAAAGCAGCGCTCAATTCATCTGTAGAAAGTATTCCGGGCATTGGCGAAAAAACAATGCTTACCTTGATTCAGCATTTTAAAAGTGTTAAAAGATTAAAATTAGCATCAGAAAAAGAAATATCTGCTGTTATAGGAGTTTCAAAAGCCAAAAAAATTGTCGACTTTTACAAAACCAACTAGCTATTTTTTATGCGCCCAAACGAGCTTTACATTGCATATAATCAATCAAAAGGATTTTTCTCAAATTCTGTTTGGTGCGTAGCGGTCGTGCTTTTGATATTTTTATTTTTTCCTGAAAAATCATTTTCGCAAGAACAAAAACAAGACAGCGTAAAAAGACCAAAAATTGGTTTGGTTTTAAGCGGTGGAGGCGCAAAAGGTTTTGCACACATTGGTGTTTTGAAAGTTTTGGAAGAAGCTGGAATCAAAATCGATTATATTGGCGGAACTAGTATGGGGGCTGTAATTGGCGGACTTTATGCATCTGGTTATAATGCTTCACAAATTGATTCGATTTTCAAAAAAACAAATTTTGACGAACTAATAAACGACTACATTCCACGTTCCTCTAAAAACTTTTACGGCAAAAAAAATGATGAGTTGTACGCCATTACTTTGCCTTTTAGTAATTTCAGAATCGGAATTCCTGAAGCGCTTTCAAAAGGAATGTACAATTACAATCTTTTAAGCAGTTTGACCCGAAATGTTCGTCATGTACGCGACTTCAATCAACTGCCTACTCCATTTTTATGTATTGGAACAAATATTGAAACCGGCGAAGAAGTTTTGCTCAACAAAGGCAATCTCGTACAGGCTATGATGGCCAGTGCGGCTTTTCCGTCTTTATTTACTCCAGTTGAAATTGATGGCAATTTGATTGTTGACGGTGGCGTTGTAAACAATTATCCGATAAAAGAAGTACGAAATCTTGGTGCTGACATTATTATTGGAGTTGACGTTCAAGACGATTTGATGAATCGTAAAAAATTAAAAAATGCCACAAGAATATTAGTTCAGATCACTAATCTTCAATCCATTGAAAAAATGAAAAGCAAAGTAAAAGACACGGATATTTATATCAAACCAGATATTCGTGATTTTGGTGTGATTTCTTTTGACAAAGGCGAAGAAATAGTTAGAAAAGGTGAAGAAGCTACTTTTGCTGTTTACGAAAAAATCAAATCATTGGTAAACGAAGAAACTTTTTATAAAAAACCCAAGCTAAAAATCAGTTCGGATACTTTAGAAATTAAAAAAATAAATGTTGACCAATTAGACAATTATACCAAAGAATACATCAATGGTAAATTGCGTTTCAAGCCAGAAAGCACCATTACCTATCACGATTTAAAAACCGGAATTAACAATTTAAATGCTACTGAAAACTTCAGTACGATTTCATATTGTCTAGAGCCAAATGGCGAAGCTGATAATTTAGACTTGGTTTTAAAAGAAAATCCAACGCAAACGTATCTAAAACTCGGATTACATTATGACGGATTGTATAAAAGTGCCATTTTATTGAACCTCACTCATAAAAAAACATTTCTAAAAAATGATGTTACTTCATTCGACATTATTTTGGGAGACAACTTTAGATACGATTTGAACTATTATATTGAAAACGGATTCAACATCAGTTTTGGGTTTCGTTCAAGATTGAATCAATTTAACCGAAATGTGACTAGAAGCATTAGTCAGCTCGAAGTATCAAATCCAAATGTGAATCTAATTAACGTTGACTTTTTTGACCTTACTAATCAAGCCTATTTTCAGACCATTTTTGTTCAGAAATTCTTAATGGGTGGCGGTTTGGAATACAAGTATTTAAAAATTGATTCCCCAACACTTTCAAATAATGGCAACACAATTGATAAAAGTAATTATTTCAGCGTTTTTGGATATTTAAAATATGATTCACTTGACAAAAAAAGCTTTCCGCGTTCTGGATTATACTTCTCAAGTGACGTGCAAACTTATTTAGCCTCATCTGATTATAACAATAATTTCAAACCTTTTTCAATGGCAAAAGCTGAAATTGCATTTGCCAAAACATTATTTAGAAGAGCTACTGTTAAAATTGGTGCGGACGCCGGATTTAATATTGGCAGTGATAGTGTTCCTTATTTTGATTTTATTTTGGGTGGTTACGGCTACAGCAAAATCAATAATTTTAATTATTTCTATGGTTATGATTTCTTGAGCATCGCTGGAAACAGTTATATAAAAACCGATATTACGCTTGACTACGAATTCATCAAAAAAAATCATATCAATTTCTCTGCAAATTATGCCAATCTAGGCGATGACATATTTACCACAGTCGATTGGATTTCGATGCCAAAATATTCGGGTTACGCTGTAGGTTACGGCTTGGAAACTATTATTGGCCCAATTGAAATCAAACAATCTTGGTCCCCAGAAATGTCTAAAAGCTTTACATGGTTTAGCATTGGATTCTTGTTTTAGAATTTAAACGAGAATAGTGCAATAAAATCATGCTATTTTTTTGCTATCAAAAAATTATATCAAAAAAATTAAAATATCTTTTAGTTATAAATAATATAATTTCTATTTTTACTCGCAAAAATTTACGACATTTGTTATAATGAAAACAAATTGGACAGGTTTATTAGAGTATCTTCAATTCCTCATCAAGAGAAATCCTGAATGAAGCTATCGAATTGAGATAATTAGTCAATACTAAAGTTGACTTGATTATCTGTTCACACAATTCAAATTTTCGAATTATCTAATTAATTTAAAAATTATCTAATTGAAAAGCCATGCCATTATATCATAAACTTGGAGATTTTCCTCAAAAAAGACACACCCAATTCGAAAAACCAAACGGTGGTTTTTACTACGAACAATTATTTGGAACTGAAGGTTTTCACGGACATTCATCATTATCTTATCATGTTCACAGACCAACGCAGGTAAAAGAAATTTTAAACTCGTATTCGGTTGAACCAAAAATTGCAATCGGAAAAAATATAAAATCATTACTTTTTAAAGGTTTTGAATTAAAACCGGAAAACGACTTTTTAGATAGCCGAAAAGCAATGTTAGTCAATAAAGACTGTATTATTGGTTTGGCTGCGCCGAAAGAATCGCTTCGAAATTATTTCTACAAAAATGCCGATGCCGATGAAATGCTTTTCATCCATAAAGGAAAAGGAAAATTAAGAACCATGTTAGGAAATATTCCGTTTGAATATGGCGATTATTTAATTATTCCGCGTGGTATCATTTATCAAATAGAATTTGAAACGGAAGAAAACAGACTATTTTATGTAGAATCGTATTCTCCATTTTATACTCCAAAAAGATACAAAAATCAATCAGGTCAGCATTTGGAACATTCTCCGTTTTGTGAGCGTGATTTTATTTTGCCAAGCGAATTGGAAACGCACGACGAAAAAGGTGATTTTTTAATTAAAATCAAAAAAGAAGGCATGATTCACGAAGTGGTTTATGCTACACATCCTTTTGATGTTGTGGGCTGGGACGGATATAATTTCCCATACGGATTTTCAATTCACAATTTTGAACCTATAACGGGGCGTGTCCACCAACCGCCACCGGTTCACCAAACTTTTGAAACGGCAACTTTTGTCGTTTGTTCATTCTGCCCAAGACTTTACGATTATCATCCGAAAGCCATTCCAGCGCCATACAATCACAGCAATATAGATTCTGACGAAGTTCTATATTATGTAGATGGCGATTTTATGAGCCGTAATAATATTGAGCAGGGTCACATCACTTTACACCCAAAAGGAATTCCGCACGGACCTGCGCCTGGCGCAATGGAACGTAGTATTGGCCACAAAGAAACTCAGGAATTAGCCGTTATGGTTGATACTTTCAGACCATTAATGGTAACGGAAGAAGCTATGGGATTGGACGATGGTCATTACTACAAGTCATGGACTGAGTAATTATCGTCTTGATCTAACCGCAAAGTTCGCAAGGATTTTGCGGTTAGATCGCTATAAAACCTTTGCGAACCTTGCGATTGCCTTTGCGTACTTTGCGGTTAAAAAATCTAAACACAACATTTCGGAAAAATCAATTAAACGATTAACCGATTAAACAAATAAACATCATGAGTAAAGAAGTTAAATCAGTAGAATACGGATTAGAAAAAATATTTGAAGGAGCGCAAGATTTCCTTCCATTATTAGGAACAGATTATGTAGAATTCTACGTAGGCAATGCAAAACAATCTGCACATTATTATAAAACAGCTTTCGGATATCAGTCATTGGCTTACGCCGGTTTGGAAACTGGAGTAAAAGACAAAGCGTCATATGTTTTAAAACAAGACAAAATCAGAATTGTTTTAACAACGCCTTTAACAGCCGATTCTCCAATAAACGAACATTTGAAAAAACATGGTGATGGAGTAAAAGTTGCCGCACTTTGGGTTGAAGATGCTACAAAATCTTACGAAGAAACAATGAAACGTGGTGCACGTTCTTTTATGGAACCAACTGTTGAAGAAGATGAATTTGGTCAAGTAATCCGTTCTGGAATTTACACTTACGGAGAAACGGTTCACATTTTTGTAGAAAGAAAAAATTACAATGGTGTTTTCTTGCCAGGTTACAAAGAATGGAAATCGGATTACAACCCAGAACCAACAGGATTAAAATACATTGATCATATGGTTGGAAATGTGGGTTGGAATGAAATGAATACTTGGGTAAAATTCTACGAAGACGTAATGGGATTTGTAAACTTTTTATCTTTTGATGACAAACAAATCACAACAGAATATTCTGCATTGATGAGTAAAGTAATGTCAAACGGAAACGGAAGAATCAAATTCCCAATCAACGAACCAGCCGAAGGAAAGAAAAAATCTCAAATTGAAGAATATTTAGATTTCTATGGTGGGCCTGGAATTCAGCACATTGCTATTGCTACAGATGATATAATTAAAACAGTATCACAATTAAGAGCTCGTGGCGTTGAATTTTTGTCAGCTCCTCCTCATACATATTATGAAGCAATTCCAGAAAGATTGGGCGTTCACATGGATATGATGAAAGAAGATATTAATGAAATTGAAAAATTAGCTATCATGGTCGATGCCGACGAAGACGGCTACCTTTTACAAATTTTTACGAAGCCAGTTCAGGACCGACCTACCCTTTTCTTCGAAATTATTCAAAGAATGGGTGCAAAAGGATTCGGCGCAGGCAACTTTAAGGCTCTGTTTGAGTCAATTGAAAGAGAACAAGAATTGAGAGGAACACTATAAAAACGCATTATTTTTACATTATGTAGAAAAATTCTCTGTAAATCGATGGTTTTTATGCAAATGTTATGTTAAACTTGACTTTTACTATTTATTTTTTGAACTTTCTATCTATCTTTGCACTCGCAAAACAAAAGGGGTGGTTTCCTTTTGGATTGATATAAATTTCATAATTTATAGTTTTTTGGTTAGTTAATAGCATAAAAACTCAGTCATTACTTGACTGAGTTTTTTTGTTTTGGTACATTTGGAATAGAATTTGCAATTATCCTCATAAATATTTGTAAAACAGTACTATGAAAAAATTAATCCTCTTTATATTCATCCTCACAGCCTTTAGTTTTGACACACAAAAAGAAGACGCTTTCGGAACGGGAGAGTTTTTTAAATTCAGAATTCATTACGGAATTGTAAACGCCGGATACGCCACACTTGAAGTTAAAGATGCCACGGTAAACAATAAAAAAGTATACCATGCCGTGGGTAAAGGTTACACAACTGGTATGTCAAAATTTTTCTTTAAAGTCGAAGATTTGTACGAAAGCTATTTTGACAAAGAATCTGGAAGTCCATACCGATATGTTAGAAAAATTGACGAAGGTGGCTACACCAAAAATCAAGAAGGTTTTTTTAATCAGGCAGAAAATAGGGTTTTGGTAAAAGATTACAAACGAAAATCTGAAAAAACGATTGTAATCACTGATAATGTGCAAGATATTGTATCCTCATTTTACTACTTAAGAAATCATCCTAATATTGACAAATTAAAATCAGGCGAAGCAATAACAATTGACATGTTTTTTGATGACGAAATCACAAAATTTAAGTTAAAATATGTAGGCCGTCAAGATATTACGACTAAATTTGGAACCGTTTCTACAATGGTTTTCAAACCTCTTGTACAGACTGGCAGAGTCTTCAAAGAAAAAGAAAGTCTAACACTCTGGATAACAGACGACGACAACAAAGTTCCTATTAGAATTAAAGCAGATCTTGCCGTAGGATCACTCAAAGCAGATCTTGATGAATATAAAGGATTAAAAAATCCATTTAAAGTTAAAAAATAATGAACCTTACTGATCATTCCGAATCAATTTTAAAAGAAATTGATCAAAAATTCCAAGCTATAAATCAAAAAACTGATGTTCAGTTAGAAGGATTGCTTTGGTCAAAACCAATTACATATTGGGATTACATTCAAACCGATGCGCTTTTAAATTTACAAATACAGCGCACCACACTTCCTGATGAAATGGTTTTTATTATGTACCATCAAGTAAACGAATTAATCTTTAAAATGATTTTGTGGGAAATCGATCAAATCGCTGAAGAACAAAATATTCAGGTAGATTTTTTCAGCGAAAGGCTTTCTAGAGTTACACGTTATTTCGACATGCTAACAAACTCTTTCAGCATTATGGAAAACGGAATGGAGGTTGATCAATATATGAAATTCAGAAACACACTTACTCCTGCCAGTGGTTTTCAAAGTGCACAATACAGAATGATTGAATTTGCATCGACAGATGTTATCAATTTGACCGACAGAAGATACAAAGCAAACTTTGACGAAAATACCGATTTAGAAACCAGTTTCGAACATCTTTATTGGCAAGCGGCTGGAAAAGATTATCATACTGGCGAAAAATCATACTTGCTTAACGAGTTTGAAAAAAAATACAAAGAGCAATTTTTAAGACAAATGTCATCGTTTAAAACGAAAAATATTTGGCAAAAATTCACACAGCTTCCTATTGAAGATCAACAAAATACAGAATTGATTGAGGCAATGCGCCATTATGACAAAACTGTAAATATTACTTGGGTAATGCAGCATCTTAATACTGCGAGAAAATATATTTTGGAAAGTGGAAAAGGCAACGGTGAAGCGACCGGAGGAAGTGACTGGCAAAAATATATGCATCCAAAATACCAAAGACGCATCTTTTTTCCTAAATTGTGGACCGAAGAAGAATTGTCCAATTGGGGAAATGAATAACCACTTTAGTTTCCTAAAAAAAGTATAAGTTTGAAAAAAGCAGTTGTAATTATAATCCTTTTGTTCTCAGTATTTTCATGCAATAAAACGGATGAAAAAGTTGAAACTAAAATCACGAAGCCAAAAACTAAAAAAGTAGAGTTTGGTTTTAATTACGCAGACTTTAATGTTGTAAACGACACCATTTCAAAAGGTGATTCGTTTGGATCTATTTTTCAGAGTCAAAATATTGGCAACAAAAAAGTACACGATATTGTAGAACAGGTAAAAGATTCTTTTAATGTTAGATCAATTCGTTACGGCAAACCTTTCACTTTGCTTCGTTCAAAAAATAAAACAAACAACCTTGACGTTTTTATTTATCAGCCTGATGCGCTAACATATTATGTTATTGATTTAAGAGACAGTATTGCAAAAGCATATAAAAAAATAAAACCTGTTACTTTAAAACGCAAAATAATTGGTGGCGTTTTAAAAAGTTCTTTATCTGAAACTTTAGGAAACGAAAGTGTTGAGACAGCGCTTGCCAGCAGAATTACAAAAGTTTTTTCTTGGTCGATTGACTTCTTCAAACTTAAAAAAGGGGATCGCTACGGATTAATTTTTACTGAAAGATTCATCAACGGAAAAACGTATGATGGTGTTGAGGAACTTGAAGCAGCTTTTTTTGAATACAAAGGAAAAATAATCTATGCATTTCCTTTTGAAAAAGATACACTTTCAGGCAAAATTGAATATTATGATGATCAAGGAAGAACACTTAAAAATTTCTTTCTAAAAACGCCAATTAAATTCAGCCGAATCACTTCTAGATTCACAATGAATAGATTTCACCCTGTTCAACATACTTGGAAAGCACATAAAGGAACCGATTATGCGGCTCCAAGAGGAACTCCAATTTCTACAACTGCCTCTGGAGTTGTTGAAGCAACTGGATATACTGCAGGAAACGGAAACTTTGTAAAAGTAAAACACAACGGAACCTACTCTACTCAATATTTACATATGTCTAAAATCTTGGTTCGCCGCGGACAACGTGTTACGCAAGGACAGACAATTGGTTTAGTTGGAAGCACAGGTTTAGCTTCAGGCCCACACGTTTGTTATCGTTTCTGGAAAAATGGTGTTCAGGTTGATGCACTTCGTCTCAACTTGCCAACGGGAGAATCTTTAACTGGTAATGACAAAACTCGTTTTACAAAACAAATCGAACCTTTGAAAAGAGAATTGGATAGTATTGGGAATCTTTAAAATTCAATTCAAAAAATAGCAAAACATGAAAAACGCTCGACTTAAAGCAATTTACAGTGAAACTTTTTCTGGCTTAAAGCTATTTTACAGAGACACCAATTTATCTGAAAATTTAATTTCGAATTACAAAGTCGGACAGATCATTCAGGAAAAAGGATTTACTGATATGACTTCCATTGGCGGTGGGCTTTCGGGAAATTTCAGATATTTAATTGCAAGTTCCCATCCCAAAGATTTATCAAAATTCAATCCTGATTCTGCTAAAATTGGACATTTCCTTTTGGACACAATTGCGTATTTTAAAGTTTTGGATATTCAGAAAATTGGAGATAAAACTCAAGTTTTTCTTTTAAATATTCCAGACAATTCTTTAACGCTTTTTAAAAATTCATCTTCAAATCTGGAAGAAGAAATTATAGAAAAGGCAAGAAAAAAATTCCGCGACAAAGTCAATTCACCTCTAATTCCCGAATTACAAACCGAAGATTGGAAAGAAAGAACCAAACTTCCAATTGGAATGAATGAAAATGGAGAACTATTTTTTGATGATTCGAAAATTAAAATGGAACCTTCAAAAAGAATAGAAATTGATACCGAAAAGAAAACTATCGAAGTAAATAAAAAACCTTGGTGGAAGGTTTGGTAATCTGATTTATGAAAAAACTGCTAAAATATTTTCTCCTTTTTGCTTTAATTTCATGTCAAAACAAACCGTTTGAAATTAGTTTTGACACATATAATGATTATAAAACAGAAACTAATTTGAGGTTAACCGGTTGGTTTCCAAATATCATAAAATCGGATTCTTATAATCTAAAAAGCAGTTCTCTACTTGGCTCTTGCAACTTTGTAAAATTTAATTACTCTAATAATAAGAGTTACGATTCCTTATTCTTGAACAGTAAAAAAGTTCCTCTATTTTCATTTCAACAAAAAATAAAAAAATACGACGAACTAAAACCAAATTGGTTCCCAAATTACATTGAAATAAATAACACAGATTTTGAAATTATAAAAACGGATAGATATTATATTGCAAGAAAAAAATCTACAAATGAAATCTTTTGCTTCTGTGAAAATTAAACTTTTAAGAATAGAATAAAAACATCAAAAACCAACCCCAAATAATGACTGAAAATTTTATTGCTTTTAAGAATTTCCCAACTCGAATTCAAGCCAAAGAATTTGAAATATTATTAAATAACAACAATATCAAAACAGTTTTAGCAGATAATATAGCACCTGTTGATATTACTTTTTCAGGAAGCACATTACAAAATCAGTATGAAATTAAGATTGATCCAGCTGATTTTACAAAAGCCCAAGAAATTTTAGAAAAAGACACCGAAAACCTTCTAAATCATGTTGACAAAGATTATTATCTTTTAAGTTTTTCGAATGAAGAATTATATGATGTTCTTTTAAAATCAGACGAATGGAATGTTTTTGATTATAAATTAGCACAAAAACTTTTGACAGAACGAGGCAAAAATATCGATCCAGATATGCTGGCTTCTTTAAAAAAAGAACGTCTGGAAATTTTAGCAAAACCAGAAGAGAATCAAAAACCTTGGATAATTGCCGGATATTTATTTTCACTCTTGGGTGGCGGAATAGGAATTGTTATTGGTTATTCTCTTTGGACTTCTAAAAAAACATTACCAAACGGTGAACGTGTTTACTCCTATAATGAAGCAGACCGAAAACATGGCAAAACTATCTTTATTCTTGGTTCAATAATTTTCCCGTTAGCGCTTTTAGTTAGAATTCTTATTGCTGATTAATTTTAAAATTTTGAACAATTTCAAGTCATAATCAATAAAACGTTTTCGTAACTAATTGTTATATAATCGTGAACCGCTACCCTTTTAAAAGTTATTTCAGTATTTTTGTGTTTCTGAAAAAACAAACCACATAATAAAATACAAATGGCTTTAAACACAACAAACCCAACTGGGACTGAGGCGTGGAAAAATCTGCAAAACCACTATAATGCAATTCACGAAACTACGATACAAGAATTATTTGAGCAAGATAATGCCCGTGCTGAAAAATTCAACTTACAATGGAACGACTTTTTAGTTGATTATTCTAAAAACAATATTAGTCAAGAAACTATTTCTCTTTTGTTAGAATTGGCTAATTCAATTGGATTAAAAAATGCAATTACTGCTTATTTTGGAGGAGAATTAATCAATAGAACAGAAAACCGTGCAGTTTTACATACGGCTTTACGCGCTCCGGAATCGGCAGTAATTAATGTTGACGGAGAAAATGTAATTCCGGAAGTTTATGAAGTAAAAAATAAAATCAAAAACTTTACAGAAGAAGTAATTTCTGGACAAAGAAAAGGTTTTACAGGAAAAGCATTTACAGATGTTGTAAATATTGGAATTGGAGGTTCAGATCTTGGACCAGTTATGGCGGTTGAAGCTTTACAATTTTACAAAAATCATTTAAACTTACATTTTGTTTCAAACGTTGATGGAGATCACGTAAATGAAGTTATCAAAAAACTAAACCCTGAAACTACTTTATTTGTAATTGTTTCTAAGACTTTTACAACTCAGGAAACACTTTCGAATTCAGAAACAATAAAAGAATGGTTTTTGAAATCGGCTTCGCAAGAAGATATTGCAAAACACTTTGCAGCCGTTTCTACAAATATTCAAAAAGTAACGGAATTCGGAATTAATCCAGACAATGTTTTCCCGATGTGGGATTGGGTTGGAGGAAGATTTTCTCTTTGGAGTGCAGTTGGTTTAAGCATAGCTTTAGCAATTGGCTTTGACAATTATAACCAATTATTAGTTGGTGCAAATGAAATGGATGAGCATTTCAAATCGGCAGAATTTGATGAAAACATTCCGGTAATTCTAGCTTTATTAAGTGTTTGGTACAATAATTTTTATGATGCCGAAAGTGAAGCTTTGATTCCGTACACACAATATTTATCAAAATTGGCTCCGTACTTGCAACAGGCAACTATGGAAAGCAACGGAAAAAGTGTTGGCCGTGACGGAAAACCAGTTAACTATCAAACTGGAACAATTATTTGGGGAGAGCCAGGAACAAACTCACAGCATGCTTTCTTCCAATTAATTCACCAAGGAACAAAGAGAATTCCAACAGATTTCATTGGATTTATTAAACCGCTTTACGGAAATGAAGATCATCATGACAAATTAATGTCAAACTTTTTTGCTCAAACTGAAGCTTTAATGAACGGAAAAACGCCCGCACAAGTTCAAGCTGAATTTGACAAACAAGGGCTTTCTGCAGAAAAAGCTTCTTATTTATTGCCTTTCAAAGTATTTACTGGAAACAAACCAACAAATACAATTTTGATTGAAAAATTAACTCCAAAAAGCTTAGGTTCGTTAATTGCTTTATACGAACACAAAATATTCGTTCAAGGAATTATCTGGAATATTTTCAGTTTTGATCAATGGGGAGTTGAATTAGGAAAACAGTTAGCGAATTCAATTTTAGACGAAATAAATTCTAAAACTGTTAAGACACATGACAGTTCAACTACATTTTTACTAAATCACTTTTTGAGAAACAAGTAAATCTTAATTTTATAACAAACTGAAACGCCTTAATTTAATAAAATTTAAGGCGTTTTTTCGTATAAAACACCTATAAAAAAGCCACAAAACATATCTTTTTGCAGGTTTACGGCTACATGACTGTTCAAATCATTATCATTTTAACAAAAAACAGCACTTTAAATTCAAAAAACTGTTATTTAATTTAACTAAAAAAGAAAAAATCATTTTAATGCGCAGCATAAAACGTAAAACTAATTTTTCTTAACATTTTGATAACATAATCTGATTTTAATGTTATAATTTTGCCAAAAACAATAAACTAAATAACAAATGAAGAAAATGAAAAATTGGTTACTTACTGGACTATTTTTTATGATAGTTTCAACCGTATTTTCTCAAGGAAAAGTGACTGGTACAATTACCGACGGAACGGGCGGTTCATTACCAGGAGCAAACGTAGCGATCAAAGGATCATCTACAGCTACTTCAACAGATTTCGATGGTAAATTTACTATCAATTCAACAACAGGTTCGGGAGAGATTGTTATCTCTTTCATAGGTTATGACAACAAAACTGTAAAATTTACAGTATCAAATGGCTCAACTACAAACTTAGGCGAGATTGTTTTAGCTTCTAACTCAAACGAATTAAGCGAAATTGTAGTTAAAAGTACTGTAATTGACGTTGCTAAAGACAGAAAAACTCCGGTTGCTGTGTCTACAATTAAAGCAGCTGAAATTCAGCAAAAACTTGGAACTCAAGAGTTTCCAGAGATCTTAAAAAACACTCCTTCAGTTTATGCTACTAAATCAGGTGGTGGTTTTGGAGACGCGAGAATTAACATTCGTGGTTTCAACCAAAACAACATCGCTGTTATGATTAATGGTATGCCGGTTAACGACATGGAAAATGGTTCTGTTTACTGGAGTAACTGGGCTGGTTTATCAGATGTTGCATCTGTTATTCAAGTTCAAAGAGGTTTAGGAGCTTCTAAACTTGCTACACCTTCTGTTGGAGGAACAATCAACGTAATCACAAGAACTTCTGACAAAAAAGAAGGAGGATCTTTCTCTTCTGGATTTGGAAATGCAAGAAATTTCAAAATTCAAGGTTCATACAGTACAGGTAAATTAAGCAACGGACTTTCAGCTTCTGTATTATTATCTCAAACAATGGGAGACGGATATATCCAAGGAACTCAATTTGAAGGATCTAACTATTTTGTTGCTTTAGGATATTCTACTAAAAATAACAAACACGATATTCAATTAACAGTAACTGGTGCGCCACAATGGCACAACCAAAGAACTACTGCTTCTACTATTGCAACTTACCAACAATATGGTACTCTTGATGAACCAAACACAAGATACAATGCTGATACAGGATATTTGAATGGTGAGCAATACAACATCAGAAAAAACTACTACCACAAACCAATTGCATCTCTTAACTGGGATTATGCTATCAACGAAACTACAAAACTTTCTACAGTGCTTTATGCATCTTGGGGACGTGGTGCAGGAGCTAGTGCAACTGGAGGTATCAAAGGAAAAGCATACAATGACGTATTGGCTTTCAGAAGAGCTGACGGTTTAATTGATTATGATAAGATTGTAGCTTACAACTCAGGACAATCTGTAACAATTGGAGGTCTTAATGGTCTTCAAACAAGAACAAAAATTGGTGGAGTTTACCAAAACAGTTCATACTTCAGTGGATCAAACACTGATTGGAATGCACAAACGACTACAAATACTTCAGGTATTTCTCAAACTTCATCTATCAACTCTCATGACTGGTATGGTGCTGTAATCAATTTAAACAAAAAACTATCTAATACTTTAACTTTAGATTTCGGTTTTGACGGAAGAACTTACAAAGGATACCACTATACTGTATTAAATGACTTATTAGGTGGTGGAGAATATTTCGATAATTTCATCGCTGATTTAAAACCAAACGGAAGACACCTTACAACTACTTACCCAACAAGTGTTCAATGGAATCCTTTCGACAAAAAGAACTATGAAAAAATCTCTTTCAATAGTACTGGTAATGTAAAATGGTATGGTTTATTTACTCAATTAGAGTACTCTAAAGATAACTTAAGTGCATTTGTTCAAGGAGCTATTTCTCAACAAGGATACAAAAGAGAAGATGATTTCGTATACAAAGCTGGAGATCCATTAAGATCTACTCCATACGAAAATGTATTAGGTGGTAACGTAAAAGCAGGATCAAACTACAACATTAGCGAAAAAAGCAATGTATTTGTTAACGCAGGTTATTATTCAAAACAACCTTTCTTTAACTCAGTTTATCCTAACAACAGATCTACAGTTAACCCTAACTTAACTAACGAGAAAATCTTAGGATTTGAAGCAGGTTACGGATTCCGTTCTAGATTCTTTACTGGTAGCTTAAACGTTTACAACACAAACTGGGATGATAGATACTTAAGAGGTAATGCTCTTCCAGCTAACGCAGTTCCTGGTCTTCCTGCAAACACAACTTATACAGAGTATGTAGGTCTTAACGAAGTTCACTCAGGAATTGAGTTTGAAGGTAGTTCAAACATTACTGAGAAATTAAAAATCACAGGTATGTTCTCTTACGGAATCTGGGAGTACAAAGGAAACGCTAAAGCAAATGCTTACTATACAGCTGACAACACTCCAGTTCCTGGATATACTTCAGCTACTCTTTACATGGATGGTGTAAAAGTTGGTGATGCAGCTCAAATGACAGCATCTTTAGGAGCTTCTTACGAAGTTTTAACAAGATTCTTTTTAGATGCTAACTACAACTACAATGACAATTTATATGCTGGTATCAACCCAGTTAACTTTACTTCAGCAACAAACAAAGGTTCTTTACAATTGCCTGCTTATGGTTTAGTTGATGCTGGTTGGTCATACAAAATGTTAGTTGGTCAAAACAAAGACAAATCTGTAAACTTCAGATTAAACATCAACAACGTGTTTGACAAAACTTACATCGCTGAGTCTAGAACTAACATCTTTGCTGATGACAACCTTCCAGTTTCTGGTACACAACAACCAGGAGCAAACGGAACTTACGCTTCTAAAGGATTACTTTACGATGGTGTAGCTACTGCTAACCAAGTATTCTTTGGATTCGGAAGAACTTGGAACTTCCAATTACGTTACGATTTCTAAAATTTAGAATCTTAATAAATAATAAAACGGCATTGACTTTTAGTTTAATGCCGTTTTTTTTATGGCCTTTTTTTCTATATTTGTTTAAAACAAAAAACATAATTTATGTATCATTTTCTACAAAAATTCCATTCAGGCTGGGCTTACTTGGCATTACTGCTTCTTTTAGTGGCAGTTATAAATGCATTGATAGGTCTAAATTCTAAAAAAGAGTTTACAGCCAAAGACCGTAAAATTTCTTTATTTGCCTTAATTGGTACGCACACTCAATTATTGGTTGGTTTAATTCTTTATTTTGTGTCTCCGCTTGGAAAAGCTGCTTTTGGAGAAATGACTAATGCTGAGCTTAGACTTACTTCGCTTGAGCACCCTCTTATCAACATTATTGCCATCATTTTAATTACTATTGGATGGTCTAAACATAAAAAACTAATAAACAGTGAAGCAAAATTTAAAACGTTTGCTATTTTTTATGGTTTAGGATTATTGCTTATTTTAAGCAGAATACCTTGGAACCTTTGGTTCTAAACAAAAAAGTCCTAATTCTGTAGGACTTTTTTTATAATGGCATATTATTTGTACAAACTCCCCAAGTCTGAAAAAAATAACCCATGAGAAACAAAAAAAACTTTATACTCACAACGCTTACGGTGGCTTTTATAAGTTGCTTTACCTACGTTATAAGCCAAACAAAACCGGTTATTGAGCCAAAAGCTCAAGACACCCTGACAAAACCAAATTTAATTCCGATGCCAACAGACTCTGTTTTTACGGACAAAGGATTAAAATTAAAAACTTACAAAAAAAACGCTCATGCCTCCTACTATGCAGATCGTTTTAATGGAAAGAAAACAGCAGACGGAAGCCGTTTTAGCAACAGCAAATACACTGCAGCACACAAAAAACTTCCTTTTGGAACCCGAGTTAAGGTAACGAATGAAGCTAACGGAAAATTTGTAATTGTAAAAATTACGGATCGTGGTCCGTTTGTAAGGACTCGTGAAATTGACCTTTCAAAACGAGCTTTTATGGAAATCACAAAAAGCAAAGGTGCCGGCGCTATGAAAGTAACGATCGAAACGATTATAGAATAAAAAAAAAAATCCTGCTTGGAGCAGGATTTTTTTTTAAACAAACTTTCTGATGCTCATTGCAATTCCGGTATGAATTCCTTCATGATAATTATTGAAATCGAGAGCACCGTTAATATCCTTAAGCGTATAACCTAAGCTAGTTGTATATTCGTTATAATCAACAAAAACATTTGCTTCAAAGTCTTTAATCGTTTTCTCTAAAGTTATTGAAAGTAAATTCCTGATTTCATCAACTTCGGTTTGAGAAACATCTCCCTCTGGTTTTGTGCCTTTTCTATACTTCAAAATAAATTCTTCAGAAGCTAATGTTGGCAAACCTGATAATTTATAGACTAAAACTTGTTGTGATGCTACGCAATGCGCAATATTCCAAATCAGGTTATTGCTAAATCCTTCCGGAATTTTGTTTAATTGTTCTAATGAGTGATTGTCTAAAATCTTCAAAAGAATTTCTCTAATGGTTTTTTGAACTTCAAAAACAGATTTCATAATTATATTTTTTTTCTAAAATTAGACAATTTTAAGATTTAAATGGATTTTCTTTGTATGTCTAACAAAATTCTCAAAAAATGAACAAAATATACTACTTGGCGTCTTGCGATACTTGCCGAAAAATCATTAAAAGTTTACCTGAAAACAATTTAGTTTTTCAGGACATCAGACAAAACCCAATTACGGAGGCTGAACTGGAAGAGATGTACAAGCTTTCTGGAAGCTATGAGGCATTATTTAGCAAGAAAGCACAATTGTACAAATCAATGGATTTAAAAAACAAATCTCTTACTGAGGCTGATTTTAAAAAGTATATTTTAGAACATTACACTTTTTTAAGCCGTCCGGTTTTTATTATTGATGGGAAGATCTACATTGGCAACAGCCAAAAAAATGTAGCAGAGGTAATAAAGGTTTTAAGTTAAATTACAAGATTTGTTTAATACGACTGCTCGCGTGAGGGATAGAAGCTGGCTACCGAAGTAGCGCGGATAGCCCGACCTTATTTACGAAAGGCGCACAATAAGCGGCTGGTTAAATAGCGCCTTTTGTAAATAGGGTCACGCCCAAATTATCTTTTATTACCAAACAACGTCTTTCAAAATTGGAAAATTCGTCGAAAAAAATCATTAAACAGCCTTTCTATACAATAGAATAGTATTTTACGTCATAAACAGAGCAAACTTTTAATTATCTTTGCGCCTTTATACTCAATTATATGATACAATCTATGACAGGGTTTGGCAAAGCTTCTTTGCAATTGCCTACAAAAAAAATTACCGTTGAAGTAAAATCTCTAAACAGCAAAGGTTTAGATTTAAACGTAAGAATGCCGTCGCTTTACCGCGAAATGGAATTAGGTTTAAGAACGCAAATCTCTACGAAACTAGAAAGAGGAAAAATTGATTTCGGAATCTATATTGAAAGCACTGCTGAACAAACTTCGACTAAAGTAAACGTTCCTGTTGTAAAAAACTACATTGAGCAACTTAAACAAGTATATCCAGACGCTGATGTGACTGAATTAATGAAAATGGCTGTTCGTATGCCAGATACATTAAAAACAGAACGCGAAGAAATCGACGAAAATGACTGGGAACAAATTCAGGTTATCATTGAAGAAGCTTTACAGAACATCTTAACTTTTAGAAAAGACGAAGGTGAATCGCTTGAAAAAGAATTCAACCTTAGAATTGCAAATATTCGTCAATATATGGACGACGCTTTGGCTCTTGATCCAGAACGTGTTCAGGCTATCAAAGATCGTTTGCAAACTGCAATTTCAGAATTACAGGTTAATGTTGATGAAAATCGTTTTGAACAGGAATTAATCTATTATTTAGAGAAACTTGATATTACGGAAGAAAAAGTACGTTTAACGAATCATTTAGACTATTTCCTAGAAACGATTAAAGGAACAGAAGCTAATGGCCGTAAACTAGGTTTTATTACTCAGGAAATGGGTCGTGAAATCAATACAATGGGATCTAAATCAAATCACGCTCAAATGCAAAAATTGGTGGTGATGATGAAAGATGAATTGGAGAAAATTAAGGAGCAGGTTTTAAATGTTCTTTAAACGCTGTAAGCTTTAAGCAATAAGCTATAGGCAAAATACCGCACAAATATTAAAGCTTAAAGCATATTGCTTAAAGCCTAAAGCATAACAATAATGAATAAAGGAAAATTAATTGTTTTTTCGGCACCGTCGGGATCAGGAAAAACAACTATAGTAAAACATTTATTAGGGAAAGAAGATTTAAACTTAGAATTTTCGATCTCTGCAGCTTCACGCGACCCACGCGGAGAAGAAGAACACGGAAAGGATTATTATTTTATTTCGCTGGAACAATTCAAAAAACACATTAAAGCCGAAGAATTTCTAGAATGGGAAGAAGTTTACCGCGATAATTTCTACGGAACTTTAAAAGCAGAAATTGAAAGAATCTGGGCTTTAGGAAAAAATGTAATTTTTGATATTGATGTTGCCGGAGGATTGCGTATCAAGCATAAATTCCCTGACCAAACTTTGGCAGTTTTTGTAAAGCCACCAAGTGTTGACGAACTTAAAAGAAGATTAAAACAACGTTCGACTGAAAGCGACGATAAAATTAATATGCGAATTGCAAAAGCTTCTGTTGAATTGGCAACTGCTCCACAATTTGATACTATTATCAAAAATTACGATTTAGATACGGCTAAAGAAGAAGCATATCAGCTGGTGAAAGATTTTGTTTCTAAATAGTAATTAGTGAGGAGTAATTAGTAAATAGCAATAAAAAAT
The DNA here is from genome assembly GCF_030929605.1 of Flavobacterium sp. LHD-80. Taxonomy (GTDB): domain Bacteria; phylum Bacteroidota; class Bacteroidia; order Flavobacteriales; family Flavobacteriaceae; genus Flavobacterium. The sequence goes on along the minus strand of NZ_JAVFVS010000008.1, from coordinate 67,089 downwards.
GAGTGAAATTAGATCTTATAAAGATTTATTGATTTGGCAAAAAGGAATTAAAATTGTTTCTAGTTTATCAATTGGTAAAATCATTCCCTAAAGAAGAGTTATTTGCTCTAACTAGTCAATTAAAAAGAGCTTCTGTATCGATTCCGTCAAATATAGCAGAAGGCTATGGTAGAAATACAGGTAAATCTTTTAGTCATTTTTTAAATATTTCTAGAGGTTCATTATTCGAAATTGAAACTCAATTACTGATTGCGAATGATCTTGGTTTTATTACTAGCCAAACTCTTTACAAAGAAATTTTAAATCAAATTGAAGAAGAATCAAAAATGATTAATGCTTTTTCCAAGACATTAAAAGACTAATCACTTTTTACTAATTACTAGTCACTTGAACTATGAAAATAGGTCTTTATTTCGGAACATATAATCCTATTCATGTCGGTCATTTAATCATTGCCAATCACATGGCTGAGTTTGCCGATTTAGACCAGGTCTGGATGGTGGTTACGCCTCACAATCCGTTAAAAAAGAAGGCAACTTTATTAGACGACCAACAGCGCCTTCAAATGGTTTATTTGGCAACTGAAGATTATCCAAAAATTAAACCTTCGGATATTGAATTCAAATTACCACAGCCTAATTATACGGTAAATACTTTAGTTCATTTGCAGGAGAAATATCCAAATCATGATTTCTCTTTGATTATGGGCGAAGACAATTTAAAAACGCTTCATAAATGGAAAAACTACGAAGTAATTTTAGATCATTACGACATTTACGTTTATCCTCGCATTTCTGAAGAAGAGGAAAATATCGAATTGAAATCGCATCCAAAAGTTCATATTATTGATGCGCCAATTGTTGAAATTTCATCTACTTTTATAAGAAACAGCATTAAAGAAGGAAAAAATATTCAACCTTTATTACCGCCAAAAGTTTGGGATTATATTGATCACAATAATTTTTATAAAAAGTAGATACATAATATTGTCATTTGACAAATACAAAGCAATAAAATAAAAAAGCCTGAATTTAAAATTCAGGCTTTTTTATTTTATACTAATTCACTGTGACACTTTTCTTTGGACTTACTGTACAGCTTCCTCCGCCTTTTGAAATTGCCACGTCAGCTTTTACTTCAAAAGTACCAGCAGTTGTGTACGTATGCGATACCGCTCCAGTCGCACTGCTTACGGTTTGAACAGGAGTTCCGTCACCAAAATTCCATTTTACAGAGCCTACAGAATTGCTTCCGCTATATTGAATTGAGTAATTTATAATTTTCGAATTACCAGCATCTGCTGAATGTTTTAATTCAGTTAAAATTGACTCTCCAAAACAATCTACAATTGCAGCATCGTCACTCTTACTGCAAGAATTATTCATAAAGAACATCAAAGTAAGCATCAAAATTGTTGTGATCTTTTTCATAATTGAAAACTTTTAGTGGTTCGTTTCTCAAATTTATCTCTTTAAAAAACAAATTCAAAACATAATTAAAGAATTTTCACACTTTAAAATCACTATTTTTCTGCATTTCAATTGATTACAAATTACAATCTATTACCAAAAAACAGTTTCAGTTCTTTCTCGATAGTATCAAAAAACGATTTTAAGTTGTTATTTTTTGGAGCCAATAAATACACAAATTCTTCTGGAACGTGAAAACTGTTCCAAACCAGTTGCAATTTATTTTCTTTAATATAATTTCTCGCATTGCAATTCCACGTTGCTGCTATTCCTTCATTTTTAGCCAAAAGCCTAAGCATTTCTGATTCCGAAGGAATAATATAATTTGGAACCATTGACGGCCTTTTTTTATTAAAAGCATGAAGCCAAAAAAGTTTTATATGCGGAATTCTAGCATCATGACTGTACCATTTCTGGGCATTTAGCCATTGTTCAATTTCTGTAAAGTTATCGGCTTTTAATCTTTGACGAAATTCTGTTATATCTAAACTTGATGGCGCAACCAATATCAGTTTTATTTTGCCGACAATCTCGTAAATGGTATCAAAAGTGTCAAATCTTTTTGTCGTAATCGCAAAGTCAAGCTTTTTAGAATTTACCAAATCAAAAAGCTCATCATTTTCTGCAAAGGTAAAATCAATCAAATCAAACTTTGAAATTAAAAGCGCACCGACACAGTCAAAAAGATGTCTAGAAATTCCAACCGAAATTAACCGATTTGCATCTTCGGCCTTTGCTCTGAAACCAGTTTCGACGCTTTCGAGTCGGTCCAGCGCATCTATTATCAAATTATTCAGTAACTTAGCGTATTCGGTTGGTTCTACGCCTTTTGACTTTCGATTAAATAATTTATTACCAACATGAGCTTCTAACATAGAAATTTGCTGACTTACCGCAGGCTGGCTCATAAATAATTCTTTTGCTGCAACTGAAAAATTTCCATTTTTATAAACAGCCTTAAATGTTCTGTACCATTCTAGATTTACCATGACATAAATTTATTTATAACAAACATAGTTTATTTTATTTTTACTAATATCACTTAAGACGTAAATTTGACAAAAATTTAATCTTATGAAGAAAATAGCATTACTCGCAATAATTGCATTTACAGCTGTAAGCACAACTGCTTTGGCTCAAAAATCAAATAAAAAAAGTATGAAAAAAGTATTATTTGTTGTCACCAGCAATGATAAACTGGGCAATACAGGAGAAAAAACAGGATTTTGGTCAGAAGAATTTGCTGCACCCTATTATGAATTATTAGATCAAGGAGTGGAAATCACAATTGCATCACCGCTTGGAGGACAACCTCCAATTGACCCAAAAAGTGCCGATCCATCTTCTGCAACTGAAGACACAAAACGTTTTGATGCAGATAAGGTTTTACAAGAAAAATTAAAACATACTTTAAAACTTTCGACAGTAAACCAAAAAGACTACGATGCTGTTTTTTATCCAGGAGGTCACGGTCCGCTTTGGGATTTAGTCGAAGACAGAAGTTCAATTGCTTTGATCGAATCTTTTTACACACACAATAAGCCCGTTGCTTTTGTTTGCCATGCACCTGCTGTATTAAAAAATGTAAAAGTTAATGGTGCTTATTTAGTAAAAGGCAAAAAAATAACCGGTTTTACTAATGAAGAGGAAGAAGCTGTTGGTTTAACTAAAGTAGTTCCGTTTTTATTAGAAGATGCATTAGCTTCAAATGGAGGAATTTTTTCAAAAGGACCAAATTGGCAACCATACGCAGTCGAAGATGGACTTTTAATTACAGGACAAAATCCAGCATCATCTAAACTAGTGGCTGGCAAATTATTACAGAAATTGAACTAAAAAAGGGACTAAGGAACTGAGTTGCTAAGGTTCTAAGTTTTTCTCTTAGTAACTTAATGACTCATTCCCTTATTCTCTCGAATTAATAAAAAATTAAATAATTAACGATGCTAAGTTTACTGAATAAGTTCAAAGAAAAAAACTTAGAACCTCAAAACCTTAGCATCTTAGAACCTTAAAAAAAATGCTAAACTTTGAATTATACAATCCGACAAATTTGATTTTCGGAAAAGGACAAATTGAGAAACTTTCGACTTTAGTTCCAAAAGATGCTAAAATCTTATTGGCCTACGGTGGCGGAAGTATTTTTAAAAATGGTGTTTACGATCAAGTAATCGCAAACTTAAAAGGTTTTGAAATTGTAGAATTTAGTGGCATCGAGCCAAATCCGCGATTCGAAACTTTAATGAAAGCTGTTGAAATCATCAAAGCAGAAAAAATTGATTTTATTCTTGCTGTTGGCGGTGGATCTGTAATTGACGGTGTGAAATTTATTTCGGCTGCAGTGAATTTTGAAGGAAACCCAATTGATATTCTTCAAAAAAGAATTTTGATTAAGGAAAATGCAATTCCTTTTGGAACTGTTTTGACATTGCCGGCAACAGGAAGTGAAATGAATTCAGGATCTGTAGTTACGATTGAATCAACTCAAGAAAAACTGGCTTTTGGCGGAAGCGCGTTATTCCCTAAATTCTCCATTTGCGATCCAACTGTAATTGCTTCTTTACCTAAAAGACAAATTCAAAACGGCGTTGTTGATGCTTACACGCACGTAATGGAGCAATACTTAACGTATCCGCACGAAGGATTTCTCCAAGACAGAATTGCCGAAGGAATTCTTCAGACATTAATTCAAGTTGGTCCAGGAGTTGTTGAAAATCCAACAGATTATACTTTGGCTTCGAATTTTATGTGGAGCTGTACCATGGCGTTAAACGGATTGATTCAAAAAGGTGTTCCGCAAGACTGGGCAACCCATATGATTGGACACGAATTGACTGCACTTTACGGAATTGACCATGCAAGAACTTTGGCGATTATTGGACCAAGTTTGTATAACGTAATGTTTGAAACCAAAAAAGGCAAATTGGCGCAATACGGAAGAAGAATTTTTAATTTATCTGGTTCTGATGACGAAGTAGCAAAAGAAGCAATTAATAAAACTGTGGAGTTTTTCCATACAATGGGAATGGACACAAAACTTTCTCAATACACTGATGATTACTCAAAAACAGCTGATTTTATTGTAAATCGTTTTGACGAAAGAGGCTGGAAAGGTTTAGGAGAAAATCAATTAGTAACTTTAGAAAAAGTAAAATCTATCGTTGAACTTAGTTATTAAGTATTCAGTGGTCAGGTTTTTAGTGGTCAGTTAAAGTAAACAGTGAACACTAAAAGACTGAAAACTGCCAACTAATGAAAAAAGGCGTTCTTAACTAGTTTAAGAGCGCCTTTTTAAAATACTAAAACAAAACTAACTAACTCAATTTTTATTAAACTCATTAAAATTCTAATTTATAATCACTTACAACGTAAGGGTTATTATTTTATTGTATAGAAGACGAAATATTTTTTTATTTTTTTTCTAACCTTTTGAAAAACCGTTGTTTTTAAAGGCTTTTCATAAATTTCTTAAAACAGATTTTGTATTATTACTACATTATTAAGTACTTTTGTTTTAAATTATTAAAATAATGAGCGAAAATTTAAAGTTTGCAGTCATTGGAGGAGGAAGCTGGGCTACGGCAATTGCAAAAATGTTATGCGTTAATCAATCTGAGATTGCATGGTATATGCGTAATGACGCTGCAATCGAGCACATTCAAAAATACAAACACAATCCAAATTATTTAAGTTCGGTTGAATTTGATATCAAAAAACTTAAATTAACTAACAATATCAACGAAGCAATTGAATACGCAGACTATTTAATCTTCGCTATTCCATCTGCTTTTTTAGATGCCGAACTGAAAAACATGACCGTTTCTTTATCGGACAAAATCATTTTCTCGGCTATTAAAGGTATTGTTCCCGAAACAAGTTTAATTGTTGGAGAACATTTCCATATTCAATACGATATTCCATATTACAATATTGGTGTTATAACAGGTCCTTGTCATGCTGAAGAAGTGGCATTAGAAAGACTTTCATATTTGACAATCGCATGTGGTGACCCAGAAAAAGCCTGCAATATGGCAAAAACGCTTTCTGGAAATTATATCAAAGCCAAAATTTCTGATGATATTATTGGTACTGAATATGCTGCAATGCTTAAAAATATTTACTCCATTGCTGCCGGAATCGCTCATGGTTTAGGTTATGGCGACAACTTCCAATCCGTTTTGATGAGTAATGCAATTCGTGAGATGAAAAAATTCATCCGCAAAGTGCATAAAATGAAACGTAACATTAATGATTCAGCTTATTTAGGCGATTTATTGGTTACAGGATATTCGGTTTTTTCTAGAAACAGAATGTTCGGAAATATGATTGGAAAAGGATATACAGTAAAAAGCGCTATGATGGAAATGAGCATGGTTGCCGAAGGTTATTATGCAACAAAAAGTGCTTATAAACTAAATCAAGGCTACGGAGCAAAAACACCAATTATAGACGCTGTTTATGCGGTTTTATACGAAGGAAAAGATGCGAAGTCTGTTTTTAAGAAATTAACGGAGTCTTTGGATTAAGTATTCAGTGGTCAGTTTTTAGTGATCAGTTACAGTAAAATAAAAAAGTCCGAAAAAATATTTTTTCGGACTTTTTTTATTTTTTAAAATTTCAGACTCCTATTCTAGCGAATACTGTGACTGTGGCTGAACACTAAAAAACTGAATACTGAACACTACTTCACCATAATCCCTTCAACAAACAAAATCGGTACTTCTTCGGTACTGTTTTCATTGATTGAATTCGCTTTAAAAATGAACTTCTTATCGTACAAAGTATTTCCGATGAAGAAAGTTACCATAAATTCGTTATTAAGTGCTAAAAGGCTTTTTTCTACCAATTCTATTTTCACAACGGAAACCGAAGGAACTTCAACAAAAGCATGACGCAAAACGGATGTTTTTTTCATTTCGCCGTCAATAGTTCCAAATGCTTTTGAAACCACCATTACGCTATCTAAATTAAAATCACTGTCGTTAACCAAGTACGCGTACCATACTTTTTCCATAAAATCGTCACTCCACTCCTGCACTGCTGCAAGAAAAACGTTTTCAACTTCTGGAATTATTATATCTTTTTTCATGTTAGTCAAAAGTCATAAAGTCAAAAGTCGAAAGTCAAAAGTTGTAAAGTCATCATAGTGAGACTTTCGACTTTGGACTTTCGACTTTGGACTTAAAATTAAATATTTGCTTTGAACTGCTCTAAGAAACGAACATCGTTTTCATAAAACATACGGATATCGCCAATTTGGTATAAAAGCATTGCGATACGCTCTACTCCCATTCCAAAAGCAAAACCGTTGTATTCATCTGGATTAATATCGCAGTTTTTAAGAACATTTGGATCTACCATTCCGCAACCTCCAATTTCTAACCAACCCGTTCCTTTTGTGATTCTATAATCTGTTTCGGTTTTTAAACCCCAGTAAATATCAATCTCGGCACTTGGCTCTGTAAATGGAAAATAAGACGGACGAAGACGAATTTTAGATTTCCCGAACATTTCTTTTGTGAAATAAAGCAACGTTTGTTTTAAATCCGCAAAAGAAACATCTTTGTCAATGTACAATCCTTCCACTTGATGGAAAATACAGTGCGAACGTGATGAAATTGCTTCATTACGAAAAACACGTCCCGGTGAAATAGTACGAATTGGTGGTTTATGATTTTCCATATAACGCACCTGAACCGATGATGTATGCGTACGCAAAAGCACATCTGGATTTGTCTGAATGAAAAATGTATCCTGCATATCACGCGCCGGATGATATTCTGGCAAGTTCAACGCAGTAAAGTTATGCCAATCGTCTTCGATTTCAGGACCTTCAGAAACATTGAATCCAATATTGGCAAAAATATCGATGATTTGATTTTTAACAATCGAAATCGGATGACGAGAACCAACAATTACTGGTTCTGCAGCACGAGTTAAATCACCAAAAATACCTTTTGTTTCTTCTTTGCTTTCAAGCTCTTCCTGAATTACTCTTACTTTTTCTTCAGCAACTGCTTTTAAAGTATTGATTACTTGCCCAAAATCCTTTTTCTGGTCGTTCGGAATATTTTTAAATTCAGTAAAAAGTTCTTTCAACAAACCTTTACTTCCTAAATATTTAATACGGAATTGTTCTAACGATTCTTTATTTTTCTCATTAAAGGATTTAGCTTCCTCTATGTGCTGTTTTATCTTATCTATCATTTTTCCTTCGATAATTGAGAATACAAATTTAGTGTTTTTAGTTTAAAGTGTGCAGTCACAGTCGCAGATTTCAGTTTACAAATCAATAATTCTAAAAACTGTGACTGCGATTGTGGCTAAAACTACTCAATCAGATTTCTTTCTAAAAAATAACTTACAATAGCTTCTTTCATCAAAACCGATTGTTCTCCGGCTTTTAGTGGCGGTAATTGCTCTTTTACTTTGTAATGTGGCCAGCCGTCTTCGTCAAAATATTCGAATTCGTAAAATCCGTATGGCTCTAATAATCTGCAAATTGCAATGTGCATTAAATTCAGTTTTTCATCTTTTTTAAATTCACGGTGAATTTTCCCGAATTCCTGAACTCCAATTAGGTAAATTATGGCATCCAAATCTAAATCTTCACCTTGCGAAAATTGATTTGAAAGTATATCGACGAGCTTTTCCCAGCGCTCTTTTAGTTGTGTATCTCTAGACATTTTTTATAATTGTGAATTATGAATTGTGAATTATAAATTTCAAAACATAAATTTTTAGTTGGCAAAGATACGGACTTCGATTCCAAAGACCTTAAAAAAATAAACACAATGAAAAGTTGCCACGTTTTTGTTCTCAAAAAACCTTTGTCACTTTGTAACTCTGAATCTCTGAACCTTAAAAAAAGATATATATTTGCGCCTCATTAAACACCAAACCAAAACATGAGTTTTTTTGATATTATTGTTGCCGCACTTCTGGCTTTTAGTTTATACAAGGGAATTAAAAACGGACTTTTTGTAGAAGTTGCTTCTTTTATTTCCTTATTATTAGGAATTTATCTTGCGATTAAATTTTCGTCTATAATGAAAGAAATGATCATGAAGCATGTTTCGTGGAATCCTAACACAATTCAAATTACGGCTTTCATTTTAACGTTTATTCTCGTTGTAATTGGTGTTTATTTTTTAGCCAAAATATTAACCGGAATTGCTGATTTTGCTTTCCTTGGCTGGGCAAATAAATTGGGTGGCGGTTTTTTCAGAGTTTTAAAAACCATCTTGATTATGAGTATTTTTATTGCTTTATTCGAAAAAATAAACTTCAACAATACTTTTGCGAAACAAGAAACTTTAGATAAATCTATTTTTTACAATCCAGTAAAAAAAGTTGCTGCGTTTGTTTATCCTTCTATTGAAAAATGGTACGAAAGTTTTAAAAAAGAAAACACCAAAAAAACAGACGAAACATCAGAAACTGAAAAATAATATTTAGAAAATATTTCATTTTCAAATATTTGCAAGAAATATTTTATCTTGCCAGCTATTTCCAACAAACGATTTTAACCAAAAATCCAAACCATGTTGTACTTAACGGGCATAATAATTACCTTTTTTCTGGTTGTTATTCTTGCAAGCAAAAAAAATAAAAGTGAAGCGGATAAAATTCTGGCGTTCTGGCTGTTTTTTACCGGATTTCATTTGTTTTTGTACTATCTGCATTATAAAAATGATTTTGCTTCATTTCCGTTTTTGTTAGGTTTTGAACTTCCAATGCCATTGCTCCAAGGACCATTTTTGTTTTTATATACCTCGGCATTGACCAATCAAAATCGGCATAAAAAATACAATCTTTTGCATTTTTTGCCTTTTGTATTCGCTTGTTTAATTCTGATTCCATTTTTTGAACTTTCTTTTGAAGAAAAATTAAAGGTTTTTCAGAATGAAGGAAAAGGCTATGAAAATTTGATTCTGATTCTTTACTCCGCAATTCTTATTTCTGGAATTGTTTATGCATTGCTTTCGCTCCGAAAACTTTCAAAACATCGAAAAAACATTTCAGAAGCATTTTCGTCTACCGAAAAAATCAACCTAAGCTGGCTTCAATATTTAATTCTGGGCTCGAGTATTATCTGGATTGTTGTCATCTTTTTTAATGATGAATATATCTTTTCGGTCGTTGTTTTTTATTTGATGTTTATTGGTTATTTTGGAATCAAACAAGTTGGGATTTTTACGAATCAAACTATTTCTGAAGACAAAACTCTATCTATTTCTTCTAATGAAAATATCGAAACTGAAAATTTATCAGAAAAAATAAAATATGAGAAATCAAGTTTAAGCAATTCTGAACTTCATTCGCTTCATCAAAAGATGACTCAAATAATGACGGATGAAAAATTATACAAAAATCCCGATTTAACGTTAGCCGAATTATCTCAAAAATTAAATATTCATTCGAATATTCTTTCGCAGGTCATCAACTCGGCAGAGGGGAAAAATTTTTACGACTATATTAATTCGCAGCGCGTAGAAGAATTCAAAAAGCTGATTCTTTTGCCCGAAAATCAAAAATTCACACTACTTTCTATTGCATTCGAATGTGGCTTTAATTCAAAAACCGCTTTTAACCGAAACTTTAAAAAAGCAACCGGACTTTCTCCGTCTGAATATTTAAAGTAAGTTTTTTTGTTTCTCGCAGATTCCGCAGATTTAAACAGATTTTTAAATCATTTTAATCCCAACAATCTGTGGCAAAACAACTTCATGTCTTTGCAAACAAATTTCAACACAAAAAAAACTTAGCAACTTAGCACCTTAGTAACTTAGCATCTTTAAAAAAAGAACCACCTTACAAGTTGGGGCGACTCATATAGTACTGAAATACATCTTTGCATGAAATTTTAAAAATTTATGCAATGAAAACCAACGTAATTTATACAGCTGTAATTGCTGTTTCGATTTTCTTTTTTCTTGGATGCGAAAATGAAAATGACATAGACGGCATTGGAAATTTAGTTCCAAAAACAGTCGATCAAGATCCAACATTACCTTCAATTTCAGTCAACGGAACACAGCTTCATGCAGAGACTTTTGGAAATCCAAATAATCCAATGCTTATCTTTTTGCACGGCGGTCCAGGCTCTGATTACCGAAATGGCCTAAATGTCCAACAACTCGAAAACGACGGTTATTATGTCATTTTCTACGATCAGCGCGGTTCTGGATTATCAAAAAGACATGATAAAAAAAGTTATTCTATTCAGCTTGTTTTAGATGATTTGACAGAAGTTATTAAACACTACAAAACTTCTCCAAATCAAAAAGTATTTCTTTTTGGACATTCGTGGGGCGCAATGCTCGGAACTGCTTATGTCAATTCGTATCCAGATAAAATCGACGGATTAATTTTAGCAGAACCGGGCGGACTCAACAAAAAACTCTTAGATGAATACGGCGAAATGAGTCGGAAAATTGAGATATTCTCTGAAGTCACCAGCAATCTTTTATACGTTGATCAATTTTTGACCGGAAAAGAAAATCAGCATGAAATTCTCGATTATAAATTCGGCATTTCTACGAGTTTCTCTTATGCAAAAGGCAATAAAGAAGGCATTCCCGGTCCGTCGCCATTTTGGAGAATCGGAACAACTGTTTTGGAAAGTTTTACAGACATCGCCGAAAATGATGGCTTTGATTTCACTACAAATTTAAATCAATACAAGACGAAAGTTTTGTTTTTATACGGAGAATTAAATCAGTCATATGGCTTGAGTTTTGCTCAAAAAGAAGCAGCTTATTTTCCAAATTCCGCCATTGCAGAAGTAAAGGGAACCGGCCATGAAATGATTTATTTCAAATGGGAAAACGTGTATCCAATTGTGTTGAATTATTTAAATGATTTAAAATAAGAGCCATGAAAGCAATACTATTATTTATCACATTTGTCATTTCACTTTTTACTTCCAACATTTTACAAGCGCAAAACATCAACTGGAAAAATCTTAAAAGCGAAGAAAAAAACATTTTAAATGTCAATGCCGGCTGGGAATACAGTTTTGTTTATGGTTTTGGTTACGGTTATCATTTAAAAACCAAATTGCCTATTATTCTAGAAAGTTCTATTTCGCTTGCTTCTGGCGAAGTTGTTTTTGATGATTTTAAAACTAAAATTGGCGGACAAATCAATTTATATCATACCGAAAACTTCTATTTTAATGCAACGCTTCACGGAATTTATAGGCGTTATGGAAATCCGCTCGTGACTTTACAAAATTTTGGTGCCGATGCCTCAACGACAATTGGTTATTACAAATCCAAATGGTTTGTTGCCGGAGAATTTGGTTTTGACAAAGCCATTGTAACTCATTTTAAACACAGCGAAATTTATAAAGAAGTTTATCCCGATGTGAAAAATGGCTGGTTCGAACCGACAACAGGAGGGAATTTCAACTTCGGGATTCAAGGTGGTTATTCTTTTAGCAGAAGCGATCTAACTTTAAGAGCTGGAAAAGTAATGAATGAAGATTTTAAAAGTACGCCGTTGATCCCTTTTTATTTGCAATTAGGATTTAGTTATAAATTGGAATGATTTTTTTTTAACACATAGAAACATAGTTTTTCTTTGCGGTTAAAGGCGTTTCACTTGTTTAAACAACATAGAGCTATGTGTGAAAAATGTGTTTTTCTTTTAGTTCTCTTTATTTTAGACAAAACATAAAATCTATGTTTCTATGTGTTTAAAAACCAAACCCGACAGGTTTTAAAAACCTGTCGGGTTTACAACATGTTGTCAGGCTGAGCGTCCCGAGGCTTCGGGAGAAGCCCATTTATTACAAGCTAGCCTTCTCCCGAAGCCTCGGGACGCTCAGGATGACAATTGTTTTCAAAATAATATTTAGAATTTTACTTCTAGCTTTTCTCCTTTTTTCAAAGTAATATTTTGTTTTTTATCACCGAAGATTAAAGTTGTGTTTCCTCCAAGTTTCGAAGAAACTATCAATTTTTGAATTGTTTTATTGCTCCAGCTCATTTCGATTTCAAATCCGCCACGGGCACAAATTCCGCTTACCGAACCTTCATCCCAGGCATCTGGCAAAGCGGGAAGCAAACGGATTTCATTTTCGTCAGACTGAACCAACATTTCGGCAACGGCAGCGGCACCACCAAAATTTCCATCAATTTGAAAAGGCGGATGCGCGTCAAATAAATTCGGATAGGTTCCTCCGCCTCGTCTTGGTTTATCTGTTTTCTTTTTATCAGGATCTACGTAGCGTAACAATTCACGATACATTTTATAAGCACGATTTCCGTCCCAAAGTCTTGCCCAGAGATTAATTCTCCAGCCTTTTGACCAGCCTGTGGTTTCGTCTCCTTTTATTTCAAGTGTTTTTCTTGATGCTTCGGCCAAATCTGGTGTTTTTAAAGGCGTAATATGATTTCCAGGAAAAAGTCCGAATAAATGTGATTGATGACGGTGTTTTGGATCTTTATCTTCCCAGTCAAAATACCATTCCTGCAAATTTCCTTTTTTGCCAATTTGATACGGATGAAATTTCGCCAATGCTTTTTCTAGTTTATTTCTAAAATCGGCATCAACATTAAGCACTTTTGAGGCTTTTATGGTTTTATCAAAACATTCGCGAATCATGGCCAAATCTGCAGTTCCTCCATAAAGTGTTGCACCCACAAATCCGTCTGCAAGTTTGTATTGATTTTCTGGCGATGTTGATGGAGATGTGATTAAATTTCCGTTTTTATCGGTTGTCAGCCAGCCCAAACAGAATTCGGCAGCGCCTTTCATCAACGGATAACCTTCTTTTTTTAGATACGCTTTGTCTTGACTAAAAACGTAATGTTCCCAAATATGCGTACTCAGCCACGCGCCTGCTATTGGCCAACACGCCCACATTGGTTCTTCTTTTCCAAATTGCCCAACCGGATTGGTCATTGCCCAAATATCAGAATTGTGCGCAGCCACCCAACCTTCTTTAACTCCATAAAAAGTTTTAGCAGTCACTTTACCCGTTACCGAAAGGTTTTTAATAAAACTCAACAACGGCAAATGCATTTCGGAAAGATTGGTGTTTTCTGCCAGCCAATAATTTTCTTCGAGATTAATATTCATCGTATAATTACTGCTCCAAGGCGGATTCAAATACGGATTCCAAAGTCCTTGTAAATTTGCCGGAACGCCAATTGTCCTTGATGAACTAATCAACAAATAACGCCCAAAATTGAAATACAAAATTTCCAGATTTTCATCTTCTTTCCCTTCTGAATATCGCAATAAACGTTCATCTGTCGGCAAATCTGGAGCCGTGGTTTTTCCTAAATCTAAATTGACACGATTGAAGAATTTTTGATAATCGGCAATATGAGATTCTTTTAAATTGCCGAATGATTTTGCATACGCTTTGTTCAAATTTTGCAATGCATTTGTAATATCATCTAAACCTTCGGTTGCAGGATTTTTGTCAAAACCGTTAAAGCTTGTTGCTACAGAAACAAAAATAATAGCTTCTGTCGCGTCTTTTAAAGTCAAAGCTTCTCTTGAAGTTGTGACTTTCCCGTCTGTTTTTTTGATTTGGATCAAGGTAGTAAACTTTGTCCCTCTTTCTTTTATGCTCAAATATTTTGGCAAAACGGTATATCCTTTATTTTCATGAATTGGCGCAGTACCTGTCATTACCAAAACATTTCCTTTCACTTCGACAGTTGATTGTAAGAGACTTTTTAGATTAATATCAAAATTCAAAGCGCCTTTTTGATCAGCGGTCAGTTTGATGATCATAATTTGATCTGGCGCTGAGACAAAATATTCACGGGTATATTTTATGCCCGCCATTTCGTAGCTTACTTTTGAGATTGCATTTGAAAGATCCAATTCGCGATGGTAATTCACCGCTTTTCCTTTTTCAGAATTATTGATTTCTAATATTCCTAAAGGCGCATACGATTCGGAGTTTTTTCCTTGAACTTTTTTATTAAGTTCTTCTGCGAGTTTGTAGTTTTCGTTTTTTAAAGCTTCACGAATTGCCGGAATGTTTTTGTAAGCTTCCGGATTCATGTTTGCATTTACTGGTTCGCCCGACCAAAGTGTAATATCATTCAGATCAATTTTATCTGAATTTGCGCCACCATAAACGGTTGCGCCCATTTTTCCGTTTCCTAAAACTAAGCTTTCTTCAAAGAATTCTGCGGGTTGATTGTACCATAAAACACTTTTGGATTGTGCCGAAATGTTTGTATAGTAAAATGGGAGAAGTAAGATGAGAAATGTTTTTTTTATGATTTTTGGATTCATAGGCTTTTTGTTTTTGGTCGTGTTTTTTACATCTCGTATTTCTGCAATCTTGTCATTCCGAGGAACGAGGAATCTTCGGTAGTAGCTCGACAAAGATTGAAGATTTACTTTATGGAGTTTCTTGCGAAGATTCCTCGTTCCTCGGAATGACAAAACTATCGTGTTAATCTTGCAATAACAAATAACTGTTCCTAACGGAGATTTCTTATCACCTTTGCTCGCGTGAGGGATAGAAGCAAGCTACCGAAGTAGCGCGGATAGCCCGACCGCATCCTGATAAGTGGGCGAATAAGCGCAAAGAAAGTTAGCCCGCTTATCAGGATGTGGTCACGCCCCAATAATTATTCTCAACGGATTAAAATCCGTTGCTAACGATATTTTGTTCCTAACGGAACTTTTTTAGTTTTACTTACTCACTTTATATATTTCGTTTGCCGAAATCATTTCCCAATTATCAGTTCTGAAAGGCGATGCAGGGAATTTTTCTTTATTGAAAAGATTAATCTGTGAGTCGTCGTCGGCCCAACCGTAATGAACGGCAACTGGGTTTTGAACCTCCTCGCTGAAAACGATTATTTTGTTGTCTTTGATTATCGCTTTCGCTGTGTGAAAAATTTTGTCGGCGCCTGCAATTTCGAAACCTTTTAATTCAGCGTTATTTGAAGTTGTCAAACCACTTCCAATATTATCGAAAGTCAGAATAATTTGGTTTCCTTTTATTTCTTGAGATTTATAGGTTGGTCCGCTAAAAACTTGTTTTTTGCCGTAAATATTATTCATCGCAATTGCTGCAAGACGCAATCCAATATCTTGTTTGTTTGTTGGGTGAATGTCTTTTGCGTTTCCAATATCTGTAGTAACGGCCATTCCGGTATTTTTCAATTTTAAGGTTTCAGACTGTGCTTCGCGAAGTTCGGCCCAGCGACTTCCTTTTTTGCTGTTTCCTCCAGATTCGTCAAAAGTTGATAATTGAACGAAGTAAAAAGGAAAATCGCCTTGTTTAAATTTGGTTCTCCAGTCTGTTATCAATAATGGGAATGCGATTTTATACTGATTTGCCCTCCAGGCATTCGTCTCGCCCTGATACCATAAAACGCCTTCGATCGCATAAGGAACCAATGGATTTACCATTGCGTTATATAATAATGACGGATAGCTATTTGGCGATAAAGCTGTTTTCACTTCGATTACTCTAAATTTCCATTTCCCGTCAAGCGGAAGAACTTTACTGCCAACGGTTAATTTTAAATCTTCAGATTCTCCATAAATGCCTCCGCCTCCGCCGTTATCGACAATTCGCACGGCAACTACATTTTTTCCTTCTTTTAAAATATTTGTGGGTATTTGATAAGTACGTTTGACATCATATTGAAAATTTTTCCCAACTTCGATTCCGTTTATGTATGTAATGTCTTCGTCGTCGATTTTTGCTAAACTTAATGTTGCTTTATTTTTAATGTCTTCTGCAGAAAGTGTGATTGTTTTTCGCATCCAAACTATACCGTCTAAATCGCCAAGATGCTGACTTTCCCAAATACTTGGCGTGTTTAATTCGCCCCAAGACGTATCATTAAAAGAAAGTTCTTTGAACGTATTTTCATTAGCTGTATTTACTGGAGTTCCTTGAATTTTTTCGATTCTTTCCTTCATTCGGTTTGCGTACAATTTTGAAATAGAATCGACATTCATAACGGGAACATCGGCGATCATATTTTTGAATTCATTGCTTTTTTCAAATGCTTCACGGCTTGTCCAAGTTTCAACATTGGTTCCGCCCCAAGAAGTATTGATGATTCCGATAGGGATTTTTAATTCGGCATAAACTTTTCGGGCAAAATAAAATCCGACAGCAGTGAAATTACCAACTGTTTCTTTGCTCGAAACTTCCCATTTTCCGGCTTTTAGATCGTCTTTTGGTTTTCCACTAAAATCTCGCTCGACACCAAAATGACGAATCATCGGATAATCGGCATTGTTCATTTCTTTTTCTGCGTTGATGGTTTTAGAAACCTGAAATTCCATGTTTGATTGTCCGCTGCAAATCCAAACTTCACCAACTAAAACATTTTTAATCGTGATTTTATTTTTTCCGATGATAACAAGTTCAAAAGGCCCACCTGCTTTTTCTGCATCTAAATTGACAGTCCATTTTCCGTTTTTATCGGCTTGTGTTTTTTTGATTTGTTTGTTGAAATGAATTTCTACTTTTTCATTGGCGTCAGCAAAACCCCAAATTGGGATTGCTTTATTACGCTGTAATACCATTCCGTCTGAAAATAGCAGAGGCATTTTGACATTGGCATTTGCCATTATGCCACATAGAAGTAAAAAAAAGATTGTGATTTTTTTCATTTTTTCTAATATAAAAAATTAAACCATATAAGGAATATAAGTAAAATTAAGCTAACGGTGAGGCTGAACTTAATTCACTTATATTCCTTATATGGTAAATTTACTGTTTTCTTCTTACTGAATTGTTATCGCAATCTCAGTTTTGATATCTCTTGATGAATTTCCGATTTTGAGTGTATATTTTCCTGGTTCCACCGTCCATTTTTTAGCCGAAACATTATAATACGCTAATTCTTTTACCGGAATTTGAATCGTCACAGTTTCTGAACTTCCTGATTTTACCAATACTTTTTTGAAACCTTTCAACTCTTTTGAAGCTCGGGTTACTTTTGAATCAGCCTTAGAAGAATATACTTGAACAACTTCTTTTCCATCAACTTTACCTGTATTTTTTACTTCAGCAGAAACAGAGATAATGTCATTTTCAGCATATGAAGTTTTGTCTGTTTTTGCATTTTCGATAGCAAAAGTAGTATAAGACAATCCATAACCAAAAGGAAATAACGGCGCAATATTTTTAGTATCAAACCAACGGTAGCCAATCAAAATTCCCTCAGCATAATTAACCGATTTTCCTCCTGGGAAACTTTTTGTTGCGTGTGCTGGCGAATCCATAATATTTTTAGGCATTGTCCAAGGCAGTTTTCCTGACGGATTTACTTTTCCAAGCAATACATCGGCCAAAGCATTTCCTCCTTCAGAACCATTAAACCAGCTCCAAACTACTGCAGGCGAATTTTTAGTAACTTCATTAATATCAAATGGAGCTCCAGCAATCATTACCACAATAGTTCTTGGATTTACCTCCAATACTTTTTTGATTAATTCTTCCTGACCAAAAGGTAATTTCAAAGTTCTTCTATCAGAAGCTTCTGTTTCATAATCACGATTTGAACCTGCAAAAATCACTGCAACATCCGATTTTTTGGCTGCTTCAACCGCTTCCTGAACTTTTGCTGGATCTAATTCGTCAATCGTTACAGGGCCATTTAATGTAATATCGCCTAATTTTCCTTTATTTTTTTCGTCATAACGCTCTAAATAACCTTCGGCATAATTGATTTTTATAGAAGATGGCAATCTGTTTTTTAAACCTTCAAGCGGTGTAATTTCTCTTTTTGTTTTTACTCCAGCGCCAAATCCTCCTAAAGAATTTTTCTTCATCGCATTGTTTCCAATAACGGCAATAGATTTAACTCCGTCCAATTTTAAAGGCAATGCATTGTTGCTGTTTTTCAACAATACAATATCTTCTGCCGCAATTTTATAGGCGTCTTGATAATGTGCTTCTGTCGCAATACTTCCTTTCGTACGGTCTTTTGCGCCCATTGCTTTTACTTGGAACAAAACTCGTAAAATACGTTTTACATGCAGATCAATTTCTTTTTCTGCAATTTCTCCCGCTTTTACGGCTGCAATTAATTTATCTGCTAAGAAAAATTCGTTGAATGGTTTTGGAGTTCCCATTTCAATATCCAATCCGCTTTTTAGTGATTTTACAGTTGAATGCACCGCAGCCCAATCTGAAACTACAACGCCTTTAAATCCCCATTCGTCACGCAGAATTTTATTCAGCATATAATCGTTTTCACATAAATATTCTCCTCTAAATTTATTGTAAGCGCCCATTATTGCATACGCTTTTGCTTCTTTTACCGAAGCTTCAAATGCAGGAAGATAAATTTCGCGCAATGTTCTTTCATCCATTTGAACATCTACAAAATCACGATTGGTTTCCTGATTGTTTGCTGCATAATGTTTTACACACGCCATCACGTCTTTTTCCTGTAAACCAACGATCAAAGGCACGGCAATTTTTTTATTCAAAAACGGATCTTCAGACATGTATTCATATGTTCTTCCGCCAAGTGGCGTTCTGACCATATTAATTGCTGGCGAAAGCAACATGTCTTTATCTCTTGCACGTAATTCTTCTCCCAAACTATTTCCGAAAGTATGTGCCATTTCAGCGTTCCAAGTTGCTGCCAAACCACCGCCTGCAGGATAATAGGTTGCAAAATCATTTGTTAATCCGGCTGGCGCCCAGTTGTCTCTCGAAATTTCCTCACGGACTCCAAGTGGACCATCGGCCATTTTTAATTCGGGAATACCCAAACGTTCTACGGCGCCTGTACTGAACATACTGTTTCCGTGCAACATTCCAATTTTTTCCTCAAGCGTCATTTGAGAAATTAATTTATCTATTTCAGCATCATGTTCTGACCCAATTTCTTTTCCTTTATATTCTTCTGTTTGCGCACTTTCTGAACTATCAGTTTTTGCATCATTTTTACAAGACGTAAATAATACAAAAGCCAAAGCTGCCGACAGGTATATCATTTTGTTTTTCATTGATTGTGGTTTTTAGTTTTTGATAGTTATGTTTTTTAAAATCTAAAATAATTATATTTTTTTGAATCTAATTGCTGTTCCTCCTGCGCCACCTAAATGTAATTGTATTGAATCTGAAGCTTTTACTGTTTTCTTTGAAATTGCAACGGCTTCTGGGTTGTGTTTTTGATCAGTTTTTTCTGCATCAGCATAAATCTGCGCCTCGTAATTTGCATTGGAATCTAAGAAAGAAAGTGAAATTTCAAGCTCTATTGGGTTTTCATTTGTAATGCTTCCCAAAAACCAATCATCGCTGTTTCTGTCTTTTCGGACTATCGTAATGTATTGGCCAATTTCCCCGTTTAACACTTTTGTATCTTCCCAATCTGTCGGCACATCTTTTAAAAATTGCAAAGCAGGTTTTCCTTTGTAATTTTCAGGAAGATCGGCAAGCATTTGAATTGGAGAATAAATCGTTACGTATATAGCCAATTGCTGGCCAACTGTTCCCTGAATTCTTTTTCCTTGATAACCTTGTTTTACCTCAACATCAAAAATTCCAGGTGTAAAATCCATTGGACCAGAAAGCAATCTTGTGAACGGAATTATGCTTAAATGATTTGGCGGATTTCCTTCGCTCCAAGCGTTATATTCTTGTCCGCGCGCCGCTTCTCTTGAAACCATGTTTGGATATGTTCTCCGTTCGCCCGTATCTTTTATTGATTCGTGATATAAAACAGCTAAATCATATTGCGCTGCTTTTTCTAAAATATATCTGAAATAATTTACTCCAAACTGCCCAAAATGCATTTGTTTCATATTTAATTTAGAACCTACGTGGCCAATTTTAACTGTATGAATTCCGAGTTTTTTATATAGGGCAAAACCTTCGTCAACTTGTTTTAAATAGTTAATTAAGTTGGAACCTGTTTCATGATATCCAATTAATTCAATATTGTTTTTCTTTCCGTATTCAACCACTTTTTCTAAGTCGAAATTGTCAGCGGTTTTGGTGAAACTAAACATATGCATACGGTTTTCATACCAGCCCGGCGTCCAGCCTTTGTTCCAGCCTTCAATCAATAAATGATGAAAACCTTCTTTGGCAGTAAAATCAATATATTCTTCGGCGTGTTTTGTGGTTGCGCCTTGTTTGTCGCTTTCCCAGAAAGTATATTTCCCAATGTGCATTCCCCACCAAATTCCTAAATATTTATAAGGTTTGAAATACGTATTGGTGTTTTTTAATTTGTTTGGCTCATTAAGATTTAAAACCAAATAAGATGTAATCAAATCGCCCGGTTTTTCTCCAATTTGAATGGTTCTCCACGAAGAAGTAAACGAATCTTTCACACGAACTTTAACGCCATCTGCCCACGGCACTAAATCTGATTTTAATTCGGTTCCTTTTGTGTTTACCAAAGTCATGCTCGCAAAATCGACCAAATTTGCTTCATGAAAACTCAAAGCCAATCCGCTTTTACTTTCAATTGTTAGCGGAGTTAAAACCGTATCTAAAGTACTTATTGGAGAATCTTTAAAAAGATATTCGTCGCGATTTTCTCTGTTTGCAGGAATCCACCACGCTTTTCCGTCTTCTTTTAAATTAAAAGTTGTTTTTTCATCCATGATGAAAATACTGTCTTTTACGTTTTGTTTTGGATAAACATATCTAAAAGCAACTCCGTCGTCGAAAGCACGAAATTGAATTTCCAATTTACGCTTGTTTCCTGTTTTTTGCTGTAATTCGACTGAAAGTTGATTGTAATGATTTCGGATGTTTTTCTTCTCACCCCAAACTTGTTCCCAAGTTTCATCATAAGAAGCTGTTTTGACATTTTTGATATCAAAATTCGAACTTAAATCTTCATTTCCTTTCAGCAAAAAACCCATATCTGAAGGAGAAATTACTTCGATTTTCCCATGAGAAACAGTGTATTTTGGAGCATTTTTTACCAGCTCAAATTTGATTTTATTTTGTCCGTTTGGCGATGCCAATTCATAAGTGTTTTTCGTTTTTTGACTGTATCCAATCAAAACTAAAAGTAAAAAAGCGATAAGAATTAGCTGTCTTTTCATGATATTTTTCTTAATTCGTTTTTAATAAATCGGACGAAAATTAGGCTTTCGCCCGATTTAGAAACTCAATAAAAACTATTTTTTGTTGGCTATTCTCTAAAACAGACAACTATATATTTAAAATAATTGAACCATCATTTCAAGACTACAAATTCTTCTTTTACTTCTTCTAAGTAATTAAAGTCTGTAAACTTATTATTCGGCAGTAATTACAATTGTTGCCGATTTTAATCCTTTGGCATTAGCGGTTAATTCTACTCTTCCCGATTTAAAGTCCGATTGCACAATCACTAAACATTTTCCGTTCAAAGCAGTATGTTTTGAACCTTTATACGATTCGTGGCTTACCGGATCACCGCTGCAAACGCCTACTATTTTTCCGTTTCCTTTTAAAGAGAAGTTGATTTCGTTATTTGCATTTGGAGCCAAAGTTCCGTTTGCATCCAAAATATCAACTGTAACAAATGACAAATCATTTCCATCTGCTTTAATCGTACTTCTGTCTGCGGTCAATTTTAAATTTTCAGGATTTCCAGCTGTTTTGATTTCTGTTTCTAAAACTGTTTTTCCATTTTTGCGAGAAATTGCTTTTAGTGTTCCGGCTTGATAAGGAATTCTCCACATTACGTGCAAATCATCTCCTTTTTTGCTTCTGATTCCGACAGATTTTCCGTTTAAGAAAAGTTCAACTTCATCTGCTTTATTATAATACGCCCAAACATCAACAGTTTTTCCGGCTTTCCAGTTCCAATGCGGAAAAATGTGAAGTACGGTTTTGTCTGTCCATTCGCTTTGGTACATATAATAAACATCTTTCGGAAAACCAGCTAAATCCACAATTCCGAAATACGAACTTACCGATGGCCATTCGTATGGAGTTGGTTCTCCGATATAATCAAAACCAGTCCAAATGTACATTCCCGAAAGATAATCGTGTTTTTTAATTACTTTCCAAGTCGCTTCGTGCGTAGAACCCCAAGGCGCCTGAACCTGATCGTAAGCCGAAACTGTGTTTCCAGGATTTCCATCTGTAAATTTAAGATCCCATCTTACCGGCCATTTTTTTACAACATCAGAAACATTATCATAATAACCGCGGGTCTGTAATCCCGAAGTGGTTTCTGTTGCTATGAAAGGTGTTTTTGGGAAATATTCTTTGTGATGTTCATAGGTTTGATGCGCATAATTATATCCGATCAAATCTAAAACTCCAGATGCCGCAATTGGATTAACTTGAACATTCTTTTTTTCAAACTGAAGTGTTACCTCATCCATGTTCATATTTACAGGCGGATTCATTGCTGCAGTAAGTGGTCGGGTTTTATCATAATCACGTACAATGCCGGCCAATTCTTTTGCAATTTGTACGCCTGTTTCACTCCATTGATCTGGAATTTCATTTCCGATACTCCAAATAAAAACACTCGCATGATTACGATCGCGAAGCAATTGGTCAATCAAATCTTTTTTATGCCATTTATCCCAGTCGTTTGCGTAATCGTATTTTGTTTTATTTGTTTTCCACATATCAAAAGCTTCATCCATAACAATGAAACCCATTTTGTCGCAAAGATCTAAAAGCTCAGGAGCAGGCGGATTATGAGAAGTTCTGATTCCGTTTACGCCCATTTCTTTTAGAATTTCTAATTGACGTGCTATTGCTCTTGTATTGATTGCAGAACCCAATGGCCCTAAATCGTGGTGCATACAAACTCCCTTAATTTTGACTTGTTTGCCGTTTAAAAGAAAGCCTTTGTCTAAATCAAATTTAAAATCTCGGATTCCGAAATTGGTTTTGTATTCATCAACAACCTTTTTATCAACTAAAATTTCAGTAACTGCCGTATACAATTCCGGTTTATCAACTGACCATAAAACAGGATTTCCAACTTCAATATCTTGTTTGATGGCTTGATTGGCATTGGCACCAATGGCTATTTCTTGACTAGCCGATTCTATTCTTCTAAGATCATTACCGGTACCATAAAAAATAGTGGTTGTTACAGTTGCTTTTTTTGCTTCTTTGTTTTGATTTTGAATGGTAGTTTCAATAGCAACAGAAGCCTTTTCAGCAGTAACTTTTGGAGTTGTTACATAAGTTCCCCACTGTGCAACATGCAATTTATCTGTTGTTTCGATCCAGACATTTCTAAAAATTCCTGAACCTGAATACCAGCGTGAATTGGGTTGTTTCGAATTGTCAACCTTAACAATTATTTCGTTGGTTTTTTCTCCGTAATTTAAATATGGAGACATATCATATTGAAAGCCAATATATCCATTTGGGCGTTTTCCTAGATAATGCCCGTTTATCCAGACTTCACTGTTTCTGTAAACGCCGTCAAAAGTAATAGAAGTTATTTTAGTACTGTCTTCTGCAGCAACTTTGAATGTTTTTTTATACCAGCCTAAACCGCCATTTAAAGAACCTCCACCATATCCGGCAGGGCTTTTTTCATCAAATTTCCCTTCGATGCTCCAATCATGAGGAACATTTAAAGTTCTCCATTTTGTTGCAGCGTCAATGGTATCTTTATCAACGATGCTGTCATTAAGATGAAAACTCCAATCTGAATTAAAAGAAACTTTTCGGCTGCTGAAAGCCTCTTCGTTTTTATTGCATGAAATAAATAATGTAATTACTGCCAGCATTAAAAATGCCAGACTGCCGCTTAAATATTTTCTTTTATTTTTCATTTTGATATAATTTTTTGAAAATTTTTGAAAAACAAATATAAACATACCATTCTGTGACAGGATCAATCACCTACCGGTTAGTTTTACATATTTAAGTAAATAAAGCTTTTGCTTATAGTGAAAGGACTTTCAAACATGATCTTTCCCAACTGGCTTTTATTTCTTATAAACGCAATAATGTCTCGAATAATCCAACAAGCTTACTTTTTTAACCTCAAAATTAAAACAATAGCATCTTATGGTTAAATAGACTACAAGTATAGCGCTAATTTTCTATTTTGACAAAATATGATGTCTGTTTTTCTTTTAAATTGTATAAATTTGAACCTAAGATTTACCATAAATGAAACTAAAAAGGATTTAATTTCGAATTTTAAACACCGTTTATAAAGACTAAAATGACATTTCCTTCTCCAAGAAAACCAGAAAAACCAGATAGCGATACAGCCGTAGATGGCATTACGATTGACTGTGCGATTTTCGGATTCAACAAATCAAATCTGGAAGTTTTATTAGTGCAACATGCCGAAGGAGAAAGTATTGGAAAATGGGGTTTATTGGGCGGTTATCTTAAAAAAGAGGAAAGCGCAGATGAAGCCGCGCAACGAATTGTGTATGAACTTACCACGCTCGACAACATTTACTTAGAGCAATTAAAAGCTTTTACAAATCCGAATCGTGTTAGCGAAAGGCGCGTTGTTACTATTGGCTATTATACCTTGGTAAACCGTGAAGATTATAATATCAAAGCGAGTCTAAAAGTTATAGAAGCAAAATGGTACAAAATAAGCGAGATTCCGGATTTGATTTTTGATCATAACGAAATTCTTGATTTCAGTTTGATGCAGTTGCGAAACCGCGTGCGTCAAGCACCTATTGGTTTTAATCTTCTTCCTGAGAAATTTACTTTACTGCAACTGATGCATCTTTATGAGGAAATTCTTGGAATTGAATTAGATAAATCGAATTTCCGCAGAAAAATTCTTCATATGAAACTGCTTGTTGCGCTTGATGAAAAGCAACAAGACGTTTCGCACAGGGCTGCAAAATTGTATAAATTTGATCCTGATATTTACAAAAAACTAACTGAAAAAGGATTCAATTTTGAATTTTAAAGTATGTTTTGAATTTCGGCAGACAAGTATCGGGCAACTACATTTCAGAATCCAAAACTTTGCGCTATCTTTGCGCCTTAATAACACGTGCTAAAGCAATTGCTGCAGTGCAATTTATACCCAAAAAAAGATTTAAACTCGAATAGAGAACTGATATATTAAAATGAAGAAGATACGTAACTTTTGCATTATTGCACACATTGACCACGGTAAAAGTACACTGGCAGACCGTTTATTGGGCGCTACACAAACCGTTACAGCTCGTGAAGAAAAAGCACAATTGCTTGACAACATGGACCTGGAGCGCGAGCGTGGAATTACCATTAAAAGTCACGCCATACAAATGGAATATACTTATAAAGGTGAAGAATATATCCTGAATTTGATTGATACTCCTGGTCACGTTGACTTTTCATACGAAGTTTCTAGATCGATTGCTGCCTGCGAAGGTGCGCTTTTGATTGTTGATGCTGCGCAAAGTATTCAGGCGCAAACTATTTCGAACTTATATTTGGCTTTAGAAAATGACTTGGAAATTATTCCAGTTTTGAACAAAGTCGATTTACCAAGTGCTAATCCTGAAGAAGTAAGTGATGATATAATTGATTTACTTGGATGTAAATTAGAAGATATTATTCATGCTTCTGGAAAAACAGGTTTTGGTGTTGAAAATATTTTGGCTGCGATTATCGAAAAAATTCCAGCTCCAAAAGGAAATCCGGAAGAACCATTACAAGCTTTGATTTTTGACTCGGTTTATAATCCGTTTCGTGGAATCGAAGTAATCTTTAGAGTTGTAAATGGTGAAATCAAAAAAGGGCAAAAAATTAAATTCATGGCTACGGACAATGAATATTTTGCTGATGAAATTGGAACTTTAAAATTAAATCAAGTTCCTAAAACTGTGGTTTCTGCCGGAGATGTTGGTTATTTGATTTCAGGAATTAAAGAAGCACGCGAAGTAAAAGTAGGTGATACAATTACAGATGCAAAAGTGCCAACAACCAATATGATTACTGGTTTTGAGGATGTAAAACCAATGGTATTTGCCGGAATTTATCCTGTAGATACTGAAGATTATGAAGATTTGCGTTCTTCTATGGAGAAACTGCAATTGAATGATGCTTCGTTAGTTTTTACTCCCGAAAGTTCTGCAGCATTAGGATTTGGTTTCCGTTGCGGATTCTTAGGAATGCTTCACATGGAAATTATCCAGGAACGTTTAGAGCGTGAGTTCGATATGACTGTAATTACTACAGTTCCTAACGTTTCGTATTTGGCTTACACTAAAAAAGAGCCAGAAAAGGCATTAATTGTAAACAATCCTTCAGATTTGCCAGAGCCTTCAAAACTGGACAGAGTTGAAGAACCATATATCAAAGCTACCATCATTACTAAATCTGACTTTGTTGGAAACGTAATGAGTTTGTGTATCGAAAAACGTGGTGTAATTACCAATCAAACTTATTTGACTACTGAAAGAGTTGAATTGAATTTTGATATGCCTTTGGCGGAAATTGTATTCGATTTTTACGATCGTTTAAAAACCGTTTCTAAAGGTTATGCTTCTTTTGATTATTCTCCAATTGGAATGAGAACTTCAAAATTAGTTAAACTTGATGTACTTTTAAATGCTCAGACAGTTGATGCTCTTTCTGCATTGATTCACGAAGATAACGCGTACAACATTGGTAAAAAAATGACCGAAAAACTACGTGAATTGATTCCGAGACAACAATTCGATATTCCGATTCAAGCTGCAATTGGTGCAAAAATTATCGCTCGTGAAACGATTAAAGCACTTCGTAAAGACGTTACCGCAAAATGTTATGGTGGAGATATTTCGCGTAAACGTAAACTTCTTGAAAAACAGAAAAAAGGTAAAAAACGTATGCGTCAAGTAGGAAACGTTGAGATTCCACAAGAAGCTTTTATGGCTGTATTGAAATTGAATGACTAGATTTTTTTTATTTAGAAGAAAGAATAAAGAAACAAGATTATAGATTAAACCCAATGACGAAAGTTGTTGGGTTTTTTGTTTATTTTCATTTTTAACTGATAATCAAATAGTTAAAATTATAGTATTTTTAAGTAGGATTAATCCTGTTTAAGCAATAAAAATAGCCTAAATATCTGATTTTTAACGTATTTCATCGAACTTAAAGTTAATTTAATAATAAAAATTATAACTTTAATCCTACAACTTTTAAACTGTAAGATTATGAAAACCAAATTATTTATTATTTCGGCTTTATTTACATTCAGTTTTGCCAATGCGCAACAAGAAGATCAGGTTAATTCTGAAATGAATTCTGCAAAAGGCATCACCTTTGCTCACGGCGATATGTTTATCGAAGGTGCTTTGCAAATTGCTACCGGCGGCGATCGCGATTTTTATGCTTTTAATCCCAAATTTGGATATTTCCTTAATGACAAATTTGCCGTTGGCGGACAAATTAGTTTTTCAAGTGACAAATATGAATCTACTGACACTAAAACCAATATCTTTGGTATTGGCGGATTTGCAAGATACTATGTATTAGAATTAGACAAAAAACGTTTTAAAGCGTATGGTGAAGCTGGATTGGGTTACGGGAGAAACAAAGTAGAAGACCCAACAGGCTCTGATGACAGTAATAGTTTAACAGCTAATATCAATGTTGGGTTGAATTATTTTGTAACCAAAAATATCGCGGTAACTTTCGTTCTAGCTAACTTATTATCGTACAACAGCGTTTCTCCAGAAAATGGTCCATCTTCAAATACATTCGAATTAAACATCAATTTGTTCAACAATATCTTTGATCAGCCTAAGTTTGGGCTATTGTACAAATTTTAATTCATTCGAGAATTTACATATAAAGCTGTTCTATATTTAGGACAGCTTTTTTATTTTATGCCGATGGCTGATTTAAAGACCAACCATCTAAAATTAAATTTTGAATAAATCGATCATTTTCAATACCATCGTGTAAATTCCAAATATTCTCTTTTGCGACAAAAAACTGAGTGAGTTTATGCGATCCATAAAATCCAGCTGCAACAATGACAAAAAATCCAGCTATGAAAAGGAACACGCCTAAGGTCGAAATATAATAAAACAAAAGTCCCATTAAAATTGGAACTATAATCCATGTTAGTAATCTGGATTTAGACACCGATTTTTCATGAATTTCTCTGCAAGATGCGCATCTTGGAATTCCAATTGAAAGTATCGAGTATTTTACGGATCTGTATACAATAAGATTAGTACGATCGTTAGTGACATAAAGTGCAACGAAGTGAGTGTCTTTCATGTTTTTTATTTGTGCTTCTTCACAAAATGCACATGTAGTTTCTTTTGGTTCAAAACTCTTATCGTATTCATTGAAAGTGTAGTTTTCAATCATATAATTACTTTTTAAAACTTAATAATGTTAGTCCTATTGCTTTTCAAAAATACCTTTTCCTATTTAAAAAATTAAAAAACATTAGATTTTAATTTCTTTGTCGACTTACTGGACGTAGACGCACTGCTGTGCGCCTCTACAGATATACATTGCGAAAATACATTCCTATTACGCTCAATTTACCGACACAGATTTGTAGAGACGCACAGCAGTTCGCCTACCCAAAGTATATCAATAACAGCAAAACCCAAAAATGGAATAAATTATAATTTCTTAACCAATAAAATCTGTCCTAATTTGGAACAAACTTCTTATTTATTTAAACTAGGAACCTTTGTATCTTTGAACCTCTGAACCTCAAAAGAAAAAAATGCTCGACGAAACTCCAAAACGATTTGATAGAATTGTTGCCATCTTGATTCAATTGCAATCCAAGAAAATTGTGAAAGCACAAGAATTGGCAGATCGTTTTGATTGCAGTTTGAGAACAATTTACAGAGACATTCGAACATTAGAAGCTTCGGGGGTTCCTATTTATAGTGAAGCGGGAGTTGGTTATGCTTTGATGGAAGGTTATAGATTGCCTCCAGTAATGTTCACGCGCGAGGAAGTAAACAGTTTTATTGCTGCCGAAAAATTAATGCAGAAATTTACTGATCCTTCTCTTGGAAATCATTACGCATCGGCTATGTTCAAACTGAAATCGGTTTTGAGAAATACGGATAAAGATTACCTTTCAAATATTGAATCGAGAGTTGTGATGCAAACGGCTGAGCCAATGTTCAACGACAATTCACCAAATACATTAGCGGTTCTTTTTGAAGGTATTGCCGAGAAAAAGCAAATTTTGCTTCAATACAAAACGTTTGATACCGACGAAACTACACAACGAAATATTGAACCTGTAGGCGTTTTTCATGATAATAACAATTGGTATTTTCTTGGATATTGTCATTTACGACAAGATTATCGTCAGTTTAGAACCGATAGAATTCAAGGTATTCGAAAAACGGAATCTGATTTTACCATTGAGCACGATGCTTTAGAAACTTATTTGACCAAAACAGAAACGTGTCCAACAACAAAAGTCCGAATCTTAATTGAGAAGAAAATAGCGCGATATTTAGCATCGGAAAAAAAATATCATGGTTATGTTTCTGAAAAAGAAATTGACGGAAAAATCGAAATGACCTTTATGTGCCGTGATATTGAAAGCGGTTTTCCGCGCTGGTTTTTAATGTTTGGCGATTATGCCACTATTTTGGAACCCGAAAGACTCAAAGTTCGTGCATTAGAATTATTGGAAATAAACAAACAAAGACTTTTATAAAAAAACTCCCGAGAGATTATCGTCGGGAGTTTTTTGTTTTTATTGCTGTGCTTTTACCACATTGTAAAAATTATAATCGGTATTTGATGCATCTGTAATTCCTATATTTCGGCCCATAGTCACAATCTGACCACGATGATACGTGCCGTGATTGATAACTTGAATCAAATATTCAGAAATTGGCAATTCACATTCAAACCACGGATTTACGATTTTAACCTCTTTATCCAAATCTTCTTCTGACAATGAATTAATAAGATGTTTCAACTTTGTCGATGAATTTAATAAGCCTGCAAAGATTTCTTCTTTTGACAATTCATTTTTTGGCTTCTTTTCTGACATCTCAGTTTCAGAAATTACAGAAAACCAATATTCCTCTGTAGACCAAATATGATCCAATGTTTTCACAATGGTTGAAAAACTAGAAGGTACTTCGGCATAAAGCAATTCGCTTGATTTTGGCGAAAGCCAATTCACAAATTGCTGATTTACCCATAAATTATAATCGGCATAATTTGACATTATCTTTTTTAAACTCATAGCAGTTAATTTTAGGTTTTAAATAAAGTTACAACAAATGGCTGATTATCTTTCCCAAAAAAATGGAGGTTCGATATTTAAAGCTCTTAAATACACATAAGCTTGTCCACGGTGATGTACTTCATTATCAATAAAATATAAAATATTCTGAATGATTGGAAATTCATATTGACCAAATAGATTAAATTTTTCGCTAAAATCTTCAATTGACAATTGTTCCCAATATTTATTGATTTCTTCAGTTGCTTCGTCCCATTTTTCAAGATATTGTGCTTTAAAAATTAATTTTTCAGCACCTTCTGTATAAGGCTGGCTGTCACGATTTACAATTCCTTTAAGTGCTGGAGCTGCAATTGCTAAAAGTTCATCGACTAATTTTGAAAAAGGTCGCATTCCTCCGATCGAAAATTCGAAGAAATCTTTCTCAGGAAATAACTCAATCAATCGGCGTGTCAATGCGCGATGTCCTTGCCAGTGTTTCAATAAATCTTCTGAAGTGATTACTTGTGCTTCTAATGTTTTCATGATTTTAAAGTTTTAAATTTTCTATACATCAAAAGTAAAATGGGCTGGTGACAACAGTTTGTCAGTAGGAAAAAAAATAATTAAAAAAAATATTTTTAGATTTTACAAAGACATTTAAACACAAAACGAAAACAAGTGTAAAATACTGACATTCATTGTGTTAAAACAAAAATCATTCGTACCTTTAAAGCCCCCTAATTAATAAAATCAGGACTATGAGAAATTCTCTACTTCTATTTTTATTATTTTACTCGACTATATCTTTGTCACAGGGGATCATAGTGGACACTACAACTTTGAGTATACCTGAGCTTGTTCGCGAAGAGTTAATGAAAAATGCCTGCGCTAACGAAAGCAACTTTAAATTTTCATCTCATCAAGGCATTGGCAAATTCACAAATACAAATCCTAATTTTCCAATTTCAGAAGGCATTATTATTCGAAACGGAATTGCCTCACATACTGGAGGAAGTTATACTGGTGCCAACGAAAGCAGTCAATTAAATACTGCCAACGATAGTGACCTGCAAGCCATCAGCGATAGTAACGGACAAATGGTTCCTATTACTGATGTGAGTTATATTCAGTTTGACTTTACACCTTTGTCTAGTAATTTTAGTTTTGATTTTCTTTTTGCTTCAAATGAATATGGCGAATTTCAATGCGGTTTCAGCGATGTTTTTGCTTTTATTTTAACCGATTTAACAACTGGAGTTTCTTCAAATCTCGCGGTACTTCCAGGAACATCGACGCCCGTTTCGGTAAAAAACATTAGAGATACCCAATATAATTCTTCCTGTTTATCAGCCAATGCCAATTTATTTGATCATTATAATGTGAATGATCCTCCGTCATCAGCAATAAACATGAGAGGCGAAACTAAAGTTTTAACGGCTTCTTCGCCCGTAATTCCAAATCGAACTTACAGTATAAAACTGGCAATAGGCGATTACAATGACAGCAGTTACGATTCGGCAGTTTTTATAAAGGGAGGAAGTTTTATTACCGCCATGGATTTAGGCCCAGACCGAACCATTTGCGAAGGCGAAAAAATCACACTTCAGTCTGGCCTCGTAGGAAACTATAGTTATGAATGGACTCTTGACGGAACTGTTATTTCTGGACAAACAACCAGTTCACTAACGGTTGACAAATCTGGAACTTATGGAGTAACCGCCACACTTTCGGGCTGTATTATAAAAGATGAAGTAAAAATTACAGATTTAATAATTAAGCCTGCTCAAAATTTAACTGCCTGTTATACTACAAACGGCATCTACAGCTATAATTTAACTCAGAATAACCTAACTACTTTAGGGCTTGACGCTGCAGAATATTCTCTTTTATATTTCAGCACTTTAACGGCTGCCA
This sequence comes from Flavobacterium sp. LHD-80, assembly GCF_030929605.1. Lineage (GTDB taxonomy): Bacteria > Bacteroidota > Bacteroidia > Flavobacteriales > Flavobacteriaceae > Flavobacterium. The sequence goes on along the minus strand of NZ_JAVFVS010000008.1, from coordinate 34,622 downwards.
ATGCAAACGGTCCCGCAATACCACAAAATCAACTAAATTCTTATACAAGTGTCGGTAACCAAACCATTTATATAAAAGCAGTCCCAATAAATAATAGTGGTACTTTTTGCAATAATTTGATTTCATTTGACTTGCTTGTAACCGCTCCAATCAACATTGTAAAACCTCCCGATTTGGCTTTTTGCAATACTAAATCAGGAAGAGTTCCTGTTGATTTAACTGTTCAGGAAGCTACAATTTTAAATGGATTAAATCCGTCGAATTATAAACTTACTTATCACTTAAGTCAAGCCGAAGCAAACAGCGGTGCAAATCGCATTTTAAATCCTGCTTTTTTCAGTTCTTCCTTATCACAGTCGCCACAAGCTATTTATGTTAGAGTTGAAAGTCTACAAAGTTCTTTTTGCTATCAAACTGTAAATTTCAATATCATTATTTATTCGCTTCCGCCAGTAAATGATCTTCCAGACGTTATTGCCTGCAACAGTTATACATTGCCTCCAATAACTTTTGGTTTTTATTATACAGGCCCAAACGGAACAGGAACACGACTAAATGCGGGAGATGTCATTACAAAATCTGGCGCTTATTATATTTACAGCGGTCCAGCACCAAACAATTGTACCAATGAAAATACCTTTAGCATTACCTTAATTTACGAAATCGAATTTCCAAAAGAAGCCTGTGGCAGGTACATAGTTCCCAATGTCGTTGCCGGGGGATTTTTTACTGAAGCTGGAGGAAAAGGAAATCCTATTCCGATGGGAACAGCACTTACCGCTAGCCAAACGATCTACTATTATGCCGTAATTGATGGAGTGGTTTGCAAGGATATTCCGGTTCCATTTATTGTACATCCTTTACCTTTAGTCGATAAGCCCGATAATATAGTAACTTGCGATGCTTATATTTTGCCACCTTTAACAAATGGGAATTATTATTCACTTTCAGGAGGTTTGGGTAATCAACTAAATGCTGGCGATCGCATTACCTCTAGCCGAACGCTCTATGTTTTTGCAAATGATGGTAGATGTGTTAATGAAAATTCCTTTAAAATAGATATTATTAATTCCCAACGTTTTGTTCCAATAACAGAATGCGGAAGCTACACCTTGCCGGCAGTTGCGATAGGCAGTTACTATGACAGTCCTAGCGGTCAAGGCAAAAATATTCCGGCCGGAACAGTTATTACAACTTCACAAACGGTTTATTATTATGCCGTTACTACAACTTCACCCAATTGCACAATCAATCTAAAATATGATATTACCATAAAACCGTTACCATTAGTCGATACGCCAGCCAACAGATTGGAATGTAACAGTTATACTTTGCCTCCCTTGACAAATGGCAATTATTTTACCGATACAAATGGTGGAGGAACTCCATTACACGCCGGAGCTATAGTAACTGACACACAGACTCTTTATATATTTTCAGTTGGAACAGATTGTACCAATGAACACAGTTTTGTTATCGAAATTAGACCCTTACCTCTTGTCGACAATTTTACAGACGTTGTGACCTGTACTAATTTCAAACTTCCGAGATTAAAAAATGGGCAATATTATTCGGCAACAGGAGGGCCAAATGGAACAGGAACTTTGCTTACCGAAGGAACAATTATAAGCACAGCTCAAACTGTTTATATTTATAACGAATGGCCTGATTTTGCAAAATGCAGCAATGAAACTTTCTTTAAAATCAACATCAACGGAATCGATGTTGGCAACTTCGAAAATATAACGGTTTGCGACAGCTATAACTTACCACCTTTAAAATTGGGTAATTACTATTTACAGCCTGGAGGAAAAGGCGCCACTATTCCGGCAGGAACAATTTTGACAACTTCGCAAACTATTTATGTTTATGCAATTGCAGGAAATAGACTCACTTGTTCCAGCGAAAAAAGCTTTTCAGTAAATATATCTTCAACGCCAAAATTAGTTAGTTTTCCAGATGTTGCCGTTTGCAAAAGCTATACATTGCCCGTATTATCTACCGGTCAATATTACAGCGGGCCAAATGCAACAGGAGTGCATTATGTTGCAGGAGAGCAAATAAACGCGTCACAACGAATGTACATCTACGCAACGGCTCCAACAAATTCAAGTTGCATTTCGCAAGATGATTTTAATATCACCATTTATCCTTTGAAAGATTTTACAATAAAAAATGGTGTAATCTGCGTCGATTTTCAAACAGGATCTTTACTGAGTCCTGCTCAATTAAATTCGGGACTGAATCCCAACGAATATACTGTTGACTGGTTTTTAAATGGAAATAAAATAAGCACTGGACCAAACTACACTGCAAAAGAAGAAGGAATCTACACCGTAGTTCCCAACAAAATAACTCCAGCTGTTGGCGCCGACTGCGGTTATAACTCTACCACCGTTAAAGTCGAAAAATCAAGTCCAGCGCTTGCAACTTTAACCGTTACAGATGCTTTTGAAGATAACATCGACATTATTGTAAACCTTACTAGTGGTTATGGAACCTATGAATATCAATTAGATGATGGCGATTTTCAAACCAGCAATGTTTTTTCAAATGTCGATTCAGGAGAACACGCAGTAACGATAAAAGACACAAAAGGAAATTGCGACAATCTGATTTTGTTTGCCAATGTCCTTAAATATCCTAAATTTTTTACGCCAAACAACGATGGCTACAACGATACTTGGAACATTATTGATCTTGCCGCACAGCCAGATGCTGTAATCAACATTTTTGACCGTTATGGCAAATTTTTAAAACAGCTTCGTCCTTCTGGTCCAGGTTGGGATGGCAATTACAACGGAAACCCGCTTCCTTCCTCCGATTATTGGTTTCAGGTTTTTTATACGCAAGACCAAGTCAGCGAAGTATTTAGATCGCATTTCAGTTTAAAACGATGATTTTTTACGCGTGCGAGCGCAAAAAATTTAAATTTGAGTTGCCTCCAGCTTTAGCTGGAGGTAAAAAATAAGACCACGAAAAAGGCTTTAGCCAAAAATGCGTAAGTTTGGCTAAAGCCATGAAATTAAAATTCATTCAACCTCCAGCTAAAGCGGGAGGCAATTAAAAACAAAAGCTTGGCTACTTTGTAACTCGACAAAGCCATTTCCAATTAAAATTAAAAACGCAGTTCCTTAAAGTCAAAAACATTTAAATAAGCTTATATCATTTATATGGTTTAACAAAACAAAATATCCTTTATTCTTTTTATTACAGCTATTAACCATCAACTTTGTACCTTTGCACCTAAATAATTTTGGAACTCAGAAAAAATGATAGAAGATAAAAATCCGCAACGCACCAGTTTAGCACAATTAGGAGAATTTGGCCTAATCGACCATTTAACCCGAAACTTTGATGTTACACAAGAATCAACTTTAAAAAGTATTGGTGACGATGCTGCAGTTTTAGATTTTAAAGAAAAGAAAGTTGTTGTTTCAACCGATTTACTAATTGAAGGCGTACATTTTGATTTAGCCTACATGCCATTAAAACACTTAGGCTACAAAGCAGTTGTTGTGAATGTTTCTGACATTTGTGCGATGAATGCAAAACCAACACAAATCACGGTTTCTGTTGCTGTTTCAAACCGTTTTCCGTTAGAAGCTTTAGAAGAATTATTCGAAGGAATTACGCATGCCGCTAAAGAATACAAAGTTGATGTTATTGGCGGTGATACAACCTCATCACAAAAAGGATTAATCATCAGTATTACAGCAATTGGCGAAGCTGATGAAAATGAAATCGCCTACAGAAATGGAGCCAAACAAACTGATTTATTAGTTGTTACAGGAGACATCGGTGCCGCTTATATGGGCTTGCAGGTTTTGGAACGCGAAAAACAGGTTTTTCAGGTAAATCCAAACAGCCAGCCAGATTTAGATCCTTATACCTATTTGGTCGAAAGACAATTAAAACCAGAAGCCAGAACAGATGTTCGTACACTTCTACACGCACTTGAAATAAAACCAACTTCAATGATCGATATTTCTGACGGATTATCTTCAGAGATTATTCATATCTGCAAACAGTCAAAAGTGGGTTGTAATTTATATGAAGATAAACTGCCATTAGATCCGCAATTTATTTCGACTTGTGAAGAATTCAATATCGACAGTACAACTGTTGCAATTAACGGCGGAGAAGATTACGAACTTTTATTTACAATTGACATTAACGATTTTGACAAAATAAAAGGAAATCCAAACTTTTCAATTATTGGCCATATGGCAGAAGAAAACGAAGGAATTCACCTTGTAACTCGTGCCAACACAAAAATTGCTTTAAAAGCACGTGGTTGGGATGCGTTGAGCGAGTAAGTTTTAAAAATTCCAAATAAAAAAATTCCAAATTCCAATGAATGACTAACAATTGGAATTTGGAATTTTTTATTTGAGATTTCTTTCTAAAAAAGCCCCTTGCTTTTCGCTTCTTTCAAAAGATCTTCATCTAGACCTGATCTTATTTTCAGCAATTCTTTCAAATTGATTTTGCGTTTTTCAATGGCTGCTAACGAAATCGGAATGTATTGCGACATATCTTCAGTTCGTGTTCCTTTTGATAAATGAAACAAAATCTGTTTATCAAACTGATCAATTTCAATAGAATTATGTGGCGACTGATTTACCATTTTCACCACCGACTGACTATAATACTTTCCGTTTTTCATTACTTTATCAAAAGCGAGCAATAATTCATCAAAAGTTAGATCGTTTTTAATAATTAAGCCATTTGGATTGATTGTTCTGATAATTGTTTTAATTTTCAGAAGTTCTGTATACATCGTAAGCAGAATTACTTTGCATTCTGGCATCTTCTTCAAAATCAGTTTTGCCAAATCTTCACCAGAAAACAGTTCCTTTTCTTCATAAGCCGGCATACTGATATCTAAAAATGCAACATCAAATTTTGGCGTCGATTCGTCTTCTAACAAATCATAAGCCGATCTACAGTCATACGCCTGTGCAATACGAAAATCATATTGTTTTGGATTATATCGCGTTATAGCATTTTTGTATCCTTCAATTATAAAAGGATGATCGTCGACAATTAAAATGTTTCGCGTGATTAAGTGCGAAATTGGAGCTGTTAAATCAAATGTCATTATTTTGCAGGTTAATTTTTTGATCGATTGGGACTTTAATTGTGAGAAGTGTTCCTTCTCCTTTGGCAGATTTTATAGTAACTGTACCCTTACATTCTGCGGCTCTGTATTGAATATTATGCAATCCAATACCATTTTTAGTTTTCTTTACATTAAAACCAATTCCATCATCCGCAATAGACAAAACTAAATAATTTATTTCACTTTTAAACTCAACTGTAATCGTATCAGCATCTGCATACTTGTTGCAATTTTGAAGCGCTTCTTGTATCATTCTGTACAAATTAATTTTGACAGCATTGCTTACAAGATCCCATTTTATGTGAGAATCAAATGTCGTAATTAATTTTGAATTATACGTGTTTCTCTGATTTTCAAACAGTTTCATCAAGATCGCGACAAAATTATTAATTAATTCTGATTTTTCTCTATTTAAATCATGCGAAATTTCACGAATGTCTTCTTCAATATGTTTCAGCTCGTTTAAATACTTTTTTCGCTTCGCTGCTGCCTGGGCTTCATCAATTTTATCGAGACTGTCTAAGCTAATTCTGACGCCAAACATTCGGCCCAAAACACCATCATGTAATTCCTGCGCAACTTTTTTCTTTTCTTTAATTCGGGTCGATTCAATTTCGTTTTGCTGCGAAATCATCAAGTTATAAATATCTTCATTAGCAACTTGTTGTTGCTGTTTAAACAGCAGTTCTCTATTTTTTGCTTGTTGCGTTTTATACACATAAAAAAACAAACCAACCAAAGTACAAATACTGAATACATATACTAACGTTCTGTTTTTTTCCTGAAGATTCGAATTCTGATCTTTTATTTCATTGGTCTCATACTCAATTCGAGAGAATTTTTCACCCATTTTTCGCTCCGATTTCAGCATTTTTTCATTTAATCTAAAATATTCTTTAGAATAAACCGATGCATTTTTTGGATCAACAATAGCAATTTGCTTAAGCGCCTCTAATGTATTTTTTCCAATATTTAGGTTTCTAGCCAAAACCAACGCCTGTTTTGAATACTGAATAGCTCTAAAAGTATCTTTTTCAAAAGCATAAAATTCTGATAAATGAATCCGACTCAGTACAGATGCCGATTTTAATTCGAGACTGTCTCTAATTTTTAAAGCCCTGTCAAACTGGTCTGGAAGACCTTTGAAATCTCTTAATTTAAATTTAGAATATGCTAGATTATCCAACAACATAGCATACAAGACATTTTTCTCCTGAAATAAATTTTTCTGATTTAATCCTCTTTGAAAATATTCTTTTGCCTGTTGGTAATCATTCAAATTAATATAAACAAAACCAATGTTATTCAAAGACGTTGCCTCTAACTGTAGTTCTCTGGGAATTGATTTGTCTTTTAAAACGTTTAAGGCTTTTTTATGAAATTCAAGCGATTTATCATATTCTTCTCTATCATTATATAAAATTCCTAATAGATTGTAGCATTCATAAAGCAAGTCACTCACGTTTTTTTGCTTTTTTAAAATGCTCAGCGCTTTAAAAACGCCAATTTCGCTTTCAAAATAATCTCCTTCATTGTATTGAAGGCTCGCTTTGCTTAAAAAAGTCTGAGCCAAATTATACTGGTCATTAATCCTCAAATAAATTTTTTGTGCCTTAAAAAAATTCAAGAAAGCACTGTCTGGAACGCTTTGCGAACTATAAAAATCGCCCAAGTAAGTATAAGCCTTACCAATACTTACAGAATCTTTTGCGATTATTGACCTTTCTAAAACCAATTTTGATATTTTACGATATGATTTGAGATCATTCATATTGTAATATCGATTAGCAACCTTAAACAAATTAGCCCTATTGATTGAATCGTTGTTCTTATCAATTATAATGTTAAGGGCTTTTTGAGTATATTTTTGTTTTAGGTCATAAGGCAAATTAATATCATTTGCTAAAGACAAATAAGTAGGTAAACTGTCTTCTCTTGAAACCTCGTTTTTATCGATGGAAGCTTTCTTATTGCAACTTAATAAGATAAGAAATAAAACTAATATTATTTGCGAAGTTTTTTTCAATGGCTTTTTTGAATTTTACCAAAAATAGTAAAAGTACCGACACAAAAAAAGGCTGTCAAAATTTGACAGCCTTTTTTTGTATAATGTAACTTGTTTTTAGTCAAGTTTTATAGTGTTTCCTAGTGATTGTCTGTCTTGACTAAATCCTTCAGACTGATTATTTTTTAAATCATTAGTAGTAGTGTGAAAATCAACTTTTCTACCACCATCACGTCCAGTAGATTGTCCTCCAATAATTGTATCTGACTCTACGAAAGAAGTTGTTGGAGCTGCGAAAGAAGTTGCAACCATTACTAAAGAAAATAATCCGAATGTTAAAGCTGTTTTTTTCATGACCTGAGGTATTTAAGGGTTTTAGATTTTTTTTGTTTTTGGAGCCGATCGCACTTTGCGTTTCGGTTTGGTAAAATTATACCCCTAGACGAAAAAAATTTACATGAAAAATGGAGTTTATGGTAGATCATGCCCAAATGATAGTCACTGGACGTCAAATTCGTGTAATTATCTAGTTTTTAGATCTCTATGTAATTACCCGCAGAAAAATTAGCAATGATTAAATCGACATTTGCTTTGTAAGTTTTGGAAAAAGGAACCTTTTTCGGGGAATTTTTTATGTAACAAACTGAGTTTCCGTTATGAATTCTCGAAATGTAGTTTTGATTGATGATATAACTATTATGAATTCGAATGAACGGATGTACTAAAATACTTTCAAAATGCTTTAAAGTCTTAAAAGCAGTAACCATTTCGCCAGAACTCAAATAAATATCTGTCGAATTATTATCGGCTTGAAAATAACAAATATCTGCCGCATTCATGTAGCGATAATCGCCATATGACTTAATGCAGAGAATAAGTGGTTTTTCAGGATTTTGTGTCAATTGAACTTCTTGAATAACTATTGGCGCTTCTTCTTCGGCTACAATTTGTTTTTCCTCCTCGACTAAAGGCATTATTTTGGCCTCTGAGACGTTTTCTTCCAAAATATTGGCAGATGATTCAATTACAGCAGATTTTGGCTCTTTTGGCTCTAAAAGCACTTTTTCGAGCTTCAAAAGCGTTTTTACAACATCAACATGCGTCAAAGGTTTCAAGATATAATCAAAAACACCATATTGAATAGCATCAAAAGCAAGTTCCTTTTTGGCTGTTGTGATAATGATTTTTGGTATAACAGATAAAAACCGGTACAATTCACCAATAAATGCGAGCGACAAATTACTTGTACTGTTTTCAGCATCAATTTCTAGGAAGATGAAGTACGGCCTGTGTTCTAAAACCAAATTTAATCCTTGCTGATAATTCGTCGCCGATGCTATAAAAGTTAATTCTGAAAAACCTTCTGCAACGATTCTGGTTTTCAAAACACTTTCAGCGTCATTGTCAATTATAATGTAGGAGTATTTTTTCAATTTGGTTTTAAAATAATTTTTAAATGAATAGCGGTTTTTCCTTCGCTAGTTCATTTTATAATTTTAGCGTATGATGTGCAATTAAATTTACGCAATTTATTTACGCAAATAATTCATTGTTAACACATTACACTAAAATGTTAATACATAAAGATGAAATGCATAAAAATTCGACGAAATGCATTTTTCAAAATTAAAAAAATCCCAAACTCCTTTAAGGAATTTGGGATTTATATAATGTTAATTGGGAAAATTACATTTTCATCAACCAGTTTTTCATCGAAACTTCATTTTCAATAATCGCTCTCAATTCAGAAATTTTAACGCGATCTTGTTTCATTGTATCTCTATGACGAATCGTTACTGTTTCATCTTCCAAAGTTTGGTGATCAACAGTTATACAGAAAGGCGTTCCAAGAGCATCTTGTCTTCTGTAACGGCGTCCAACTGCATCTTTTTCATCATAAGCAACATTGAAATCCCATTTCAAATCTTCAATGATTTTTTTAGAAATTTCTGGTAATCCATCTTTTTTAACCAATGGAAGAACCGCTGCCTTTGTTGGCGCTAAAACTGCAGGCAATTTAAGCACTGTTCTCGTTGAACCATCTTCTAAAGTTTCTTCTTGCAACGATGTTGCAAAAACTGCTAAAAACATACGATCTAGACCTACAGACGTTTCTACTACGTATGGCACGTAGTTTTCATTTAGTTCCGGATCAAAATATTGTAATTTTCTTCCTGAATATTGTTCGTGTGCTTTTAAGTCAAAATCAGTACGAGAGTGAATTCCTTCTAATTCCTTGAAACCAAATGGGAAGTTGAATTCAATATCTGCTGCTGCATTTGCGTAATGCGCTAATTTTTCGTGATCGTGAAAACGGTAGTTCTCTTTTCCTAAACCTAAAGATAAGTGCCAGTTTAAACGTGTCGTTTTCCAGTGCTCATACCATTGCATTTCTTCTCCTGGACGCACGAAAAACTGCATTTCCATTTGTTCGAATTCACGCATACGGAAAATAAACTGTCTTGCAACAATTTCATTTCTAAACGCTTTTCCTGTCTGAGCAATTCCAAAAGGAACTTTCATACGGCCTGATTTCTGAACATTTAAAAAGTTCACAAAAATACCTTGAGCCGTTTCTGGACGCAAATAAAGATCCATTGCAGATTCTGCAGAAGCACCTAATTTAGTTCCAAACATCAAGTTGAACTGCTTTACATCTGTCCAGTTTCTAGAACCAGTTTCAGGATCAGCAATTTCAAGCTCTTCGATCAAAGCTTTTACATCTTCAAGATCTCCGTTTCCTAAAGAACGTCCTAAACGCTCTCTAATTTCTCTTTCTTTGGCCAAATATTCAATTACACGAGCATTTGTCGTTACAAATTCTTCTTCATTGAATGCATCACCAAAACGAGCTTTTGCTTTTTCAATTTCTTTTTTAGCTTTTAGATTAATCTTTTCAGCAAAATCTTCTACTAAAACGTCAGCTCTATATCTTTTTTTAGAATCTTTATTGTCAATCAAAGGATCATTGAACGCATCAACGTGGCCTGAAGCTTTCCAAGTTGTTGGATGCATCAATATTGCTGCGTCTAAACCAACAATATTTTCATTCATCTGAACCATTGATTTCCACCAATATTCTCTAATATTCTTTTTTAATTCGACACCATTTTGTGCGTAATCATACACTGCACTCAATCCATCGTACACTTCGCTTGACGGAAAAATAAATCCGTACTCTTTTGCGTGCGAAACCACATTCTTAAATAAATCTTCTTGTTTTGCCATAGTGATGCAAAAATATAAAAAGTCCTTTTAAAAAAAAGAAAAATAATAAAGATTGAAGTTTGAATTTCGTTAGTTTTGTAACTAAATTCTTTCTATTTGTGTTTAATTCTATAATAAATCTCTTTTTCCCGAAAGTTTGCTCGGGATGTCGCTCTGTTTTAATGACTAACGAAACCGTTTTATGCACCAATTGCCGACATGAATTGCCTCTGACGCAATATCACCTCGATTCTGAGAATGAAGCTGTAAAAAAGTTTTATGGAAAAGTTGAAATTGAGCACGCATCGGCTTTATTGTATTTTATCAAAAAAGGAATTGTTCAGGAATTGATTCACAATTTAAAATACAAAGGCCACGAAGAAATTGGAACTGTTCTTGGAAATTGGTACGCAGAAGATTTAAAAGAACTTCAATTAGAAAATCCTTTTGAAGTTGTGATTCCTGTACCGCTTCATCCTAAAAAATTTAAAGAACGCGGTTACAATCAGGTTACTGCTTTTGCAAAAGCAATTTCAAAAAATCTAAATCTCACTTTTGAAGATGCGGTTTTGTACAGAAAAAAATATTCGAAAACACAGTCAAAAAAGAATCTTCTTGGTCGATCAGAAAATATTGAAAGCCTATTCGATGTCAAATTCTCTGAAGAAAATCACAACAAACACTTTTTAATTGTCGATGATGTTTTAACAACAGGTTCAACGCTTGAAGCCTGTGCAAAAGCGTTGCTGAAAATTCCGGGAGCAAAAATTAGTATTGTTTGTATGGCGATGGCAAACTCTTAGAAAAGGAAATTCCAATATTTTAAATTCCAAATTCCAACTGTTTAGTTTTTGGAATTTGGAATTTAAAATATTGGAATTTAATTTACGATAAGTTTTTTAACTGTTCTTCTTTCGCCATCAATAACCGTTACCAGATAAACTCCAGATACCGCATTTGGAAGCTGAATATTTTGGTCAAAATTTGATGTGCTCTCAAAAGTTTTTGAATAAACAGTTTTGCCCAAAATATCGTGAACAAAAACCTTCACTCCTGTTGCCGACTCACTTTGAAACTTAATCGTAAAGTTTCCTTTATTTGGATTTGGATAAAGGCTAAAATCGATATTTTCAAAATTTGGCGTTCCCAAAGTATATGTCTGACCACAAATATTAATTGAAGCGGAATTTAATGTTCCGAAGTTTCCAACCACTGCATCTCTAACTCTGAAAGTCCAAGTTCCCTGCGTATTTTCACCATTGAAAGCGCTTAAAGCATCAACCGGTAAAACGATTTGTTCAGTCGTTCTAGCACAATCTAAAGCAGCGCCCGAATCATTAAACTGCAATGCTAAAGTAGATTTTGTCGATCCGCAATTTTTATTGAACAAGCGAACCACAGTTCCAGCAGGACTGACAATTTGAAGTTCTATATCGGAAAATTTATCGTGCGTTATATTCACAGAAACATCTACGTCTGTAACTATTGCTTCTGATGTTGGAACAGTCACAGTTCTTGTAACAAAAGTGGTTGTGTTTGGTATTGAAAATGAACTTCCAAAACTATAATTATCACAAGTTGAAGTTGAAGTATAACCAACTGCAAAAGGCTTGCTGTTTATTGCATAGAAGATATTTCCTGTTGGTTCAATTAAAATTCTGCAATTTTTAGATGAAGGAACACTTGTAGGAAGCACAATAGTTTCAGTACCATCATTTGCAGTATTCGAAGCCAAAATTATAGGAAATGTCACGCCTCCATCGGTAGATAATTTAATATTTACTGCAGAAGCACCTGCGAGCGAATTTGTATTATTTACACTCCAAGTTACTGTTTCACTCAAACCTTGCCACCAGCTTACATTATCATTTGTATGAGAAGTCACTGCAAATGGCCCTGCTGTCGAAACAACATTAACAACCATATCATCAGTAAATGTTTGCGCTGCGCCTTGAGCTGCGTTATCGCGTCCTGTCAAGGTAAAATGAAGCGTTCGTGCAATTGACGAAACCGATTCCCAAGTTGTGGTAAGTCTGTTTTGAAGAACATAATTAAAGCTTGGCATATAACGAACCGTACTTGCACTTGGAATTACAGAACGAAATAATGGTCCGTCTGGTTTTGTTGTATACGCTATACTCGTGCTTCCCGAAGTTGTTGTCGCATTGTCATTTTCTTCCCATGTATAAGTAACCGAATCTCCTTCGGGATCTGAGCCAGTTCCTGTCAAAACAAAAGCAGTACTTATTGGAATTGTATAATCGTTACCTGCACTAACAACAGGCGGATTATTTGTAATAGCTGTATTTACCGGACAAGTTTTATTGGACAATGTATTCTGAATTTGCCTTATACTTACATATGCAAAATAATCGTCAGAAGTATTCTGAATATCGTACTCGCCCGTCACTCCAGCATAAGCCATAATTGTAGAACCACTTCCAGGTTCAACGTTTACGTTAGTTCTTTCTTCTGAATCATAAGAAAAAGTATGATTGGCACCTAATTGATGACCAAATTCATGTGCCACAAAATCAATATCAAAAGTATCTCCTTGGGGTTTAGCATCTGAAGGCGATGTATAGGCACTTCCTTTCCCTAAGGGAACTCCTGTTGTTGGATTTGTACAAACACAACCAATGCATCCAGCATTACCGCCTCCGCCAGAAGCGCCAAACAAATGTCCGATATCATAATTGGCATTCCCGATAACATTTGTCAAAGTCGTCTGAACCTCTTGATTCCAAGCACCATCTGCGCCTGTAGAAGCATTTGAATATGGATCTGAAGCTGCATCTGTATAAATTACAGCATCGTTATTATCAATCAAAACTAATTTTACGGCTAGATCTTTATTAAAAACTCCGTTTACGCGGGTTAAAGTATTATTCATGCCGGCAAGTGCTCCAGCTTTTGTTCCGCCAAAAAATGCTGTATACTCACCCGTACATGATAAAGCCAGACGTATTGTTTTAAAAACTTTAGCACTTGATGCTGTATTTTCAGTTTTTCCAGTTATACCTCTAGTCAAGATCGCATCATCAGTTTTACAAACAAGCTTTTTTGAAGTTGAAGTGTTTTTTGCAAACAAGATATATTCCGTTTTATCATCTGGGTTTTCCTCAATAAATTCAGTCGATTTATCAGAACGAAAAACCATTGTCTGAAGACCCAGCGGCGAAACGCTAAAATGTATTTTGGCACTTTTATCGTCTAAACCACTTCCTTCATAAGATCTTATTTCGGGATATTTAGCTTGAAGTTCAGCCTCAAAATTTGAAGATTCCCAAACAACAAATCGCTCTAAAGTTCCTGAAGAATTAGGAATTGTAATTTCGGCCGTATTATTTTTTGACCCTTTTCCTGTGGCCGATGCCAATTTTATTTGAAGAAGCTGTGCATTTAATTTGTAATACAATTTCTCAGAATCTGAGCTATTTATTCTTTTATTCAACACAGAGCTTGCACTGCTTTTTTGCCACAAATCATTATTTTGGGCATTTAAAACAGTACAGAAAACAATAAAAAATAAAGAGAGTAAAAGTTTTTTCATATTCGGAGGCGTTGATAGATCAAAATTAAGTGAATTAAATCAAATTCTTACATATAAACGACATTTAACTCTTTTTAGTCGACGAGTTGGCGTATTTTCACAAAAAGAAACAATCTTCTTTCAAAAAAATCAATTCGCCTTGGCATCAAATTCAAAATAGATAGTATAAATTTGCAGCATCTTAAATTATTTGTTTTGAATCTCTTTCATTCTATAAACGATTTCCATTCGACCAAGAAAACAATTTTAACACTTGGCACCTTTGACGGCGTGCATATTGGTCATAAAAAAATTCTGGAAAGAATTACTCAGAATACCGAAAACGGCAAATATGAAAGTTTGGTGCTTACTTTTTTTCCGCACCCAAGAATGGTTTTGCAAGAGAAATCGGAAATAAAACTTCTAAACACCATTACCGAAAAAACAAAACTTCTTGAAGCAACAGGAATTGAAAATCTTGTGATTCATCCTTTTAACGAAAGTTTCTCAAGATTAACGGCAGAAGAATTTGTCCATTCTATTTTAGTTGATCAATTTCAGATTCAAAAAATAATTATTGGACACGATCACCGTTTCGGAAGAAACAGAACTGCAAATATTGACGATTTAATTGCTTTTGGAGCCGAATATGGTTTTGAAGTAGAGCAAATTTCGGCTCAGGAAATTCAAGATGTTTCGGTAAGTTCAACCAAAATCAGAAAAGCACTTCAAGAGGGAAATATGGCTTTGGCCAATGATTATCTGGGTTATAATTATTTTTTAACCGGCGAAGTTGTAAAAGGAAAGCAATTAGGAAGAACAATTGGTTTTCCAACGGCAAATATTCAGATTGAAGAAGATTACAAATTAATTCCGAAAACAGGTGTTTACGCTGTAAAAGCAATTGTAGATCAAAAAGAAGTTTTTGGAATGATGAATATTGGCTTCAACCCAACTGTAAGCGGTGAAAAGCAAACTATTGAAGTCAATCTATTTGATTTTAATGAAGACATTTATGGAAAACAAATTGAGGTTTCTTTACTGAAGTATTTGCGTGAAGAACAGAAATTTGGTTCAGTTGATTTATTGAAAGAACAATTAAATCAAGATAAAGCAAATGCTTTAGATTTTGTGAGCAAGCTTTAAAAATTTAATTCTAAAATATATAGAATGTCTTGAAATATTTTGTTACCGATATAAAATCTCTACGAGATATTCCGCTAGGAATTAAATATTGGTAGAAAAACAACAATTAATTCTACCACAATTACAAAGATTTAACAAATTAATTTGCGTGAATTTGTGTAATTTGCGGTTAAAAACTAAACGAACATAGGCTTATTAATATAAATCTCTACGAGATATTCCGCTAGGAATTAAATATTGGTAGAATAAATATTGCGTTCGATCAATTGTCCTGTCAAGGACTTCATTTATGGCATGACAACTTTTTCACAATATCATTCCTCATACATAACATTTTATCAATTTTAAATCATCGTAGTTGTTTTTTTAGTAAATTTGATATAGAACACTGTTCTTCAAACATTTACTATTAACTTCTTTAAAAATAACCACTATGAAATTACCTAAAGAAATAACCAACGGGTTTCTGATATTCCTCGGAATAGGCATTTATTTTTTATTGATGAATGTGTTAGGTCTTGCAGATTTGTTCTATTTACGTACGCTGAACGTGTTTTTTATCTTTTATGGCGTGAACAGAACTATGCAAATGAACCTGCATGAAGGAGAAACCAATTTTGTGTCGAATGCAGTTTCTGCCATGGCAACTTCAGTAGTTGGCGTGTCAATGAGTGTTTTCGGATTACTAGTTTATAGCTATGCAAGAGGTGGAGATGCCTATGTACAAACCTTATCAGAGACCTTTATGTTTGGAGGAAATCCTTCTGTACCAACATATTGCATCTGTTTACTTTTTGAAGGAATTGCCTCTTCGGTCATCGTAACTTTTTTGATGATGCTTTATTGGGGCAATAAATATATAGCCGATTAATATTTCAAAATAAATCGTAACATTTAGCACTCTAAAATCATAGAATTATACATTTTTATGATTTTAGAGTGTTTCTTTTTTGAAAATAGCTGTCAAATATTCATTTACCGAGTACATCATTGGTTGATTAGAACAATTTAACTACTTTTGAGGCTTCAAAAACATTGTATCAATGAGCATTACAAAACACAATTGGACTAAAGACGAAATAATCGCCATATATAATAAGCCAATAATGGATCTTCTTTATGAAGCTGCAACCATTCACAGGCAAAATCACGATCCTAACGTAGTTCAGGTATCGACTTTATTATCAATAAAAACCGGAGGCTGTCCAGAAGACTGTGGTTACTGCCCGCAAGCGGCACGTTACAACACTGGCGTTGAAGGAAATGATTTAATGAGCGTAAGCCAAGTAAAAGCTCAGGCTTTGCGTGCAAAATCAAGCGGATCTTCTCGAGTTTGTATGGGAGCTGCATGGAGAAACGTAAAAGACGGTGAAGAATTTGATCAAGTTTTAGAAATGGTTCGTACCATTAACAAACTTGACATGGAAGTTTGCTGTACGCTAGGAATGATTACTGAAAATCAAGCACAACGTTTAGCCGAAGCTGGATTATATGCTTACAACCACAATTTAGACACTTCTGAAGATTATTATAAAGATGTTATTTCTACGCGTGCTTTTGAAGACCGTTTAGAAACTATCGAAAACGTTCGTAAAACAAATGTAACAGTTTGCAGCGGTGGTATTATTGGGATGGGAGAAAGCATTGAAGACAGAGCTGGAATGCTTGTTGCGCTTTCGACTTTGAATCCACAACCGGAATCAGTGCCAATTAATGCATTAGTTGCTGTTGAAGGAACTCCGATGGAAGATGAAAAACCAGTTGAAATCTGGGAAATGATTCGTATGGTTGCTACAACCAGAATCGTAATGCCAGATACGCAAGTTCGTTTATCTGCAGGAAGAACAAATATGAGTCGTGAAGGACAAGCAATGTGCTTTTTTGCTGGAGCAAATTCAATTTTTGCTGGTGACAAATTGCTTACAACGCCAAATCCTGATGTTCACGAAGACATGAAAATGTTTGAACTTTTAGGATTGAATCCGCAAAAACCTTTTACAAAAGTTTCACAGCCAAAAACGGTTGAAGCAGCAGATTCTCAATTTGTTCCACTAGGTGAAAAACCAAAATGGACAAGACCAGGACACACAATTGAAAGAAATGTTGAGCATTCGATTAAATCAAAAATTTAATTAATAGAGTTCATCCATCTGAATAAAAATTTTTAAATTGCTTATAAATCAATGTTATAAGCAATTTTTTTATTTAGAAAGATGAAGTTAAAACAAATCCAAAGGGTAAAAAAAATCTCAAAAGCCGATTTTATTTCCCAATACGTTAAAAAACAAATTCCCGTTGTTGTTGAACAATTGACAGAAGATTGGCCTGCTTATCATAAATGGAAATTTTCCTATATCAATGAAATTGCAGGCGATATTACGGTTCCATTGTATGATAATCGTCCGGTAAATCATGAAGACGGTTTTAACGAAGCACATACAAAAATGAAAATGAGCGATTACATAGCTCTTTTAGAATCAAAACCTACCAATTACCGTATCTTTCTTTATAATTTCATGAAAGAGGTTCCAATATTGAATAATGACTTTAAATGGCCTGAAATTGGTTTGCGATTAGTAAAACAAATGCCGATGCTGTTTTTTGGAGGCGAAAACTCAAAAGTCTTCATGCATTTTGATATTGATTATTCAAATATTCTACATTTTCATTTTCATGGAGAAAAACAATGCATGCTTTTCGCGCCAGATCAATCAAAATATTTGTATAAAGTGCCACACGCTTTAATTTCGAGAGAAGATATTGATTTTGATGATCCGGATTATGAAAAATTTCCAGCTTTAAAAAATGCCGAAGGATATATTACAAATCTTAAACATGGTGAAATGTTGTATATGCCCGAAGGTTATTGGCATTATATGAAATATTTAACTCCGGGATTTTCGATGAGCCTGCGTTCTTTTCCTAAAAATATTGTGAACTTGTCAAAAGCCGCTTACAATGTTTTTATTATGCGTCATTTTGATATTTTGATGCGAAAATTCAAAGGTCAAAAATGGATTGATTATAAGAATGAAAAAGCAATTACCAATACGCATGAGAATCTCCGAAAGAGTGCATAAGCAAGATTTACGAATTAAAAAAAGCAGTTAGAGTATTGATTCTTTAACTGTTCTTTTTTTATCTTCTTATTAAAATGCGACCTTTTTTGTAGTTGTATTTCCATTTTCTAAAGTCACTTTTACTAGTAAAACCTGACTCGCAGAGCGGAAATTCAGCAACTGCAATTCTGTTGCGTTAATATTTTTTTTCTCATAAAGGAGCCTTCCTGAAAGATCAAAAACAGCAACATCCCGAATTGCTTCTCTGTTTGATATTACTTTCATGTCTTTTAAATTTACAGTTACCCAGACATCATTTTCTACGTTTGAAACATCATCTACTCCCAAAGATTTATTAGTGTATCGAAGCGTGAAGCGATCCGGAAAAGTTCCCACTTCAGTATTAAATGTATAATTAGCTTCACGAAGATTATGTATCTTATTTGTCAATTTATCTTCTAAATAAATAGATTGCAAAGTCAAATTACCATCAACATGATGAATTGAAATAGTAAAATTACCAGCAATAGTTGTACGATATCCTAATGGAACAGCATCTGAATTTTTAAACGGAACTGCTCGACCTTGAATTGCGAGTTTATGCTCATTGTTAATGCTATAAAAGTCCAGATATTTATTTCCGTCAAAACTATCTCCATCGTATTTTCTGTCGTATTCATTTGTTGCGCCTTCGATGTAGCCAACAAGTAATTGTTTAAAAGCGCCTTCGGTATTAGTCATATTAAGCCAAATCCTATTTTTTTCGATAGCCGAATCTTTAGAAGATGGATCAGATTTAAAAAATTGTGTATTTGCGTCTCCACCTCTTCGCATTGAATTATTAAAAACGATAGTTCCGGATGCTGCTATTCCTGCAAAAAATGATTGTCCCGCTCCAATGTTACCACTTGGAGGATTATTATTATTTCCTGGAGCATTATTACCGGATCCAGCCGCTGTACCAACACCTCCTGTTAAATTATAAGTTGCATAATCATCATCTCCATACTCGTAAGCACCACCTAGCGCCACTGGTGTATTATGTGTCCAGAAATAGAGAGTGCCCTCTAATATTGAGCCATTTATATTAATAAAGTCGTCTGCATTTAAAGCAGATGGATATGGATTTCCTATTAAGAAGAACCTTTCCGAAACTACATTTTCACCCGTAATATTACCATTATTAGGAACCCCATGAAACATAGCTGTAAAAGTACTTCTGATGGTGTTCGAGAAATTTTCAGGACCACGGACAATATATCCTTTTCCAAGAACCATGATTTTAGAAGGTGGCTCTGCTACCCAATTATAGCCATTATGGCTAAACAATTTGTCTGTTTTCGTCATTGGCGAAACATCTATAAGAGCTTGAGGACTCACTGGTGTCGACCAATACACATAATCAGCTTGACGAATAGGATAAGTACTACGTTTATAAAAAATACTTCCTGTGTTTGCATTATTATCTGAACTTGTCTGCAATAAACTTGCGCTATCCTCAAAAATTAAACTACCACTATTAACATGGACTCCTTTGACGACATTCAAAGTCTTTCTACTCTGAATAGTTACTTTTGCATTATTGTTTAAAGTACAGGAACAAGCATTTATATTCTTATCCAAATTATAATCAGCTTGAAAATCTAGTATATCATCGATAGATGGATCTGTTACTCCGTACGACCATGAACTTCCATTCCAAGTGTTATACTGAATAGTGATTTCTGAAGAATAAGTTATAGAACAATTATTCTCAATCGCGAATTTGTATTTCCCGAGAGGCAATCCGGAAATTGTCAAAGAAGTTCCTGAATAAGCCCGTGGCGTAACTACTGTGCCATCAGACTGTAAAATATTTCCAGTGCCAGACAATCCGCTTAGCGTAATACTTCCAGTAGGAGTTGTACAATTTGGTTGCGAAAAACTTAAAATATTTGGAGCTGCAGGAATGGGATCTACATCAATTCTGGTTTCAATTGCAAATTCCTCAGAGCAAGTTCCGTTTTTAACAACTGCTCTGTAACTTGTGCTTTCAGTCAATATCCCAGGTTGATAAGTAACTCCTGTATGACTGATTGGTTGCCATACATATGGTGTGGTTGTAGCATATTCCCATCTTACAATCGTGCCAACGTAATTATTGAATGTTAATAAAGGACTTGGGTTTCCTTGACAAATATGAAGCCCTCCATTCACAACTCCACGTTCCGTTTTTATCACAGAAGTTGTGTTCGATGCATTTGTAACTGCAGGACATCCATTAGAAGAATATCCGACTGAAACTGTTTTATTTCCAGTAGTCACCCATTGCAAAGTCACAGTATTATTTGCAGATGAGATACCACCAGAAATAATATTATAATCAACTCCAACTGTTCCTGGAACTGACCAAATATAATTTGCCTGTCCTGCTAAGGTCGTATAGACAACATCAGTATTAACACAAACTGAAGCTCCCGGTTGTACAGAAAAAGTAGGAACCGGAATTTGATTAACCGTAACGGTTGTGGCTGTAGAACTTGCCGAAGTACAAGCACCGTTTTGTACAACAGCCCTAAATTGAGTTGTTTGCGTTAATAATCCAGAAGTATAAGTTGGTGCCGTATTTACAATTGGAGTCCAAACAGAAAATGGACTAACTGAAGATTCCCAATTTAAAACAGTACCTGTATTTCCGCTTAAAGTTAATACGCCACTTGCAGCACCGCTGCAAATCGTTGTTCCTCCACCAACTGTTCCCCCAACTGATGGTGAAGAAATAACGATACTTGCTGTATTATTAGAAGAAATATCAGCAAAACAAGCTCCTGATGTCAATTTGGTAATCGAAATATTTCTTGAACCTGCTGTGCTAAATCCAGACAAGACAAAACTTCCTGAACCGGCTGCTGACACAGTCATCGCGATTGTTAATCCATTGTTTGTGGGATTCGTCAAATTATAAGTAACAGTGTAAACTCCAATAGGCAAAGAAGTTTGAGATCCAGTAAGTGTTATTGTTGTATTACCCGATGTACTACAGACGGGAGAAGCCGAAACTCCAGTAATACCGTAGGATGGACAGGTATAATTTATGATTATCCGACCTCCGGCTCCTGCTCCTCCTAACTGCGTTCCGCCTAATAATGTAGTCATGGCGCCACTTCCACCGCCGCCGGGTGGTGTTCCGGTATTTCCAGGAAAGCTACCTAAAACTGTACTGGCTACACTGGCACCTCCTGCACCTCCACCCGTGCCACCACCTTTGCCCCCAGCTCCAGAACCTTGCAATAACCCAAGAATACCTGTGCTTCCAGCGCCTCCATCTACTCCAGAAGTTTTTGTAATGGAGCCAAATGAATCAGTTGCTAATCCACCCTTACCTCCTGCTGGTGTTCCTCCAGAATTATTTAGGGTACCTGCTTTTCCTCCCGCTGCTAAAAAAATACTTTCATATCCTAAAATAGTCGAATTTCCACCAGAAGCCCCGCTGGCTGGGATTCCAGCAACTTGAATATTTAAGGTTGCACCTGGCACAACAGTAACCTTTCCTTTTGCGTAAGCGCCACCGCCGCCGCCGCCGCCACTTCGTCCATCTACAGTAGCTCCACTTGCATCTCCTCCCGAACCACCTGCACCCCAGCCTTCAACATCCATAGAAGTAACACCAGCCGGGACATACAAAGTATTATTTGAGTTATAAGTATGTGGAGGTTGCGCCCACAAAGAGCTGTAAAAAAAGAGCAAGAGAAAACAAAATTGCAATCTTTTAACGAAGTCAGATTTTTTTTGTGGTTTTAAATAATCTGAAAATGGAATCAAAATTTGAAAAAAGAACCATCTGAGTAGAGAATTTTTCATACAGTAGCATTTTAAAAAATTAAAAAAAGATTCTAGCGGATATAAGAATCATCTTTATTTTTTAAATACCTGAAAGCAGAAGCAGAATCAAAAATTGTTCTGCAACTTGTACTAAATTAAGATAGACGAGCAAATGCTATTTGCTTCCAAAAGCAAGGTATCTAAAAATAATGATCGGGATTTCGGCAAATAAAAAACTAGATTGGTTTTCTTTAAATGTCATTAAATCTGCAGTATGACGGGCATTTATGTTGTTTATCGAATTAAAACAACAACAAGGTACGATTTTATTTACATAATTTAAAAACTTTAACTTGAAAATCAAGACTTTAACATTACAGGTGAGCAATTAATTTAAATCATTTAAAAAGTAAGAAAAATGTTAAAACCTTTTTTTCTTCTTTCAGTTAGTATTGAAGCAAAAAAAATCCACTTATAGGCAGAGTGGATTATTTAAAGTTCGAAGGCCTATTCCTTTAGAAAATGATTTTTGAAGTTGTTAGGCTTTCATTCTCTAAAAAGGTCTTTATAAGCAATACTTGATTTGATGATTGAAGATTTACGATCTGCAGTGTTTTTTCACCAATATTTAATTTCTCATAAATTAGCTTTCCAGTAACATCAAAAATGTAAACTTTAGCAAGTGGATCAACACTTGAATGTACTTCAATTGCTTTGTTTTTTACTGAGATTAAAACGTTGCTCTCTGTATTTTCATTATCGTCAATTCCCAGAGATTTATTTGTGTAACGCAATACAAAACGGTCGTTAAAAGTTCCTTCTGCTGTTTTAAAAGTATAATTACTCTCACGCAAATCATGAATTTTACCTGTTGTTTTATCTTCTAGATATATAGGCTGTGCATTCATATTTTCATCCGTTTTACTTATTGCTATAGTAAAATCTCCATTTATTGCACTTCTATATCCAAGTTTTACTAAATCAATATCATCAAAAGGCAAAGCTCGTCCTTGAATTGTCAATTTACTGTCATTTATGATACTGTAGAAGTCGATGTATGTATTTCCATCAAAGCTTAAACCATCAAATTTTTTGTCATAATCATTGCTTGCACCCTCAATATAACCTACAAGCAATTGTTTGAAAGCTCCACCTGAGTTGGTCATATTTAGCCAAATTCTGTGCTTTTCGATAGCTTTTACTTTTGACTCCTTACTTGGTTTAAAAAATTGACCATTATTTGCGCCTCCATTTCTCATAGTATTATCAAAAATAATATTTCCAGAGGTTGCAATTTTAGCAAAGAAAGATTGCCCTGCTCCTATTTGCCCACTTGGCTCACTTGCATTGTTTCCGACCGCATCATCACCCGATCCTGCTGCTGTACCAACACCGCCAGTCAAATTATAAGTTGCATAATCATCATCTCCATATTCATAAGCTCCTCCTAAAACCACTGGTGTATTATGTGTCCAAAAATAAAGAGTTCCTTCTAAAACTGGTGAATTTGTGTTTATGAAGTCATCTGCATCTAAAGCAGATGGATACGGATTTCCTATTAGAAAGTACCTTCCACCAACTACAGCTTCACCTGTAATAGTACCATTATTTGGAACTCCAATAAAAGAAGCCGTGAAATTACTTCTAACCGAATTGGAAAAATTTTCAGGGCCACGAATGATATATCCTTTTCCGACGATCATAAAATTCGAAGGCGCTTCTGCAACCCAATTATAACCATTATGGCTATATAATTTATCTGTTTTTGTTAACGGCGAAACATCAATAATCTTTTGTGGATTTACTGGAGTCGACCAATACACATAATCTGCTTGGCGAATAGGAAAAGTATTCCGTTTGTAAATAATATTGCCTGTATTTACAACGTTATTTGTTTGAACAAGACTGGCTGCATTTTCAAACGTTAAAGAGGCTCCATTTCCTGAGTCAACAAATACTTGATTATCTACTTTTAAAGTATGTCCTGAATTAAAAGTTACTTTTTTTCCGGCGTTTACTTTACAAGAACAACCACTTAAATCACCTGTTGAATTATAATCAGCTACAAATTCAAGTATATCAGTTGCTACTGGAGTTCCATTCGACCAAGTTCCATTATAAACATTTGTTACTGGTGTCTTAATTTCTATACTAACTGTTGCCAAGGATGGACAATTAACACCTTCATGAATAGTAAAAGTATAATTTCCCGGAATTAAATCAGGAACTATAAAATTTGCATTTGAAGTATTATAAACTTGTGAAGCCGCTCCTGATTGAGTTATTGTCCAATTTGTTCCTGTAAGAAGACCGTTTAGTTCTATGCTTCCTTTTGGGATAACACAAGTAGGCTGAACAATAGTACCAATACCAGGAGTTATTGGCAACGGATTAACTGTTATGGTTCCTGTTGCATTTACTGAACCACAGCCACCAGTTAAAGGAATTATATAGTTAAATGTTCCTGTATTTGTAGGCGTTCCGTTAATAGTAATCGTATTTGATGTCCATGATGCTGTTATCCCAGGCGGTAAACCTGTCGCTGTTCCTATACCAGTTGCACCTGTTGTTATATGAGTAACAGTTGTCATTGCTGTATGATTACAAACAGTGGGAGATGAAGATGCGACTCCCGCAGTATTTAAATTTACTACAATAGTACCTATTGCATTATAGGTTCCGCAACCTCCCGTTAAAGGTATACTATAATTAAATGTTCCAGCATTTGTTGGTGTACCGCTAATTGTAATAGTATTTGATGCCCATGCTGCTGTTATACCTGATGGCAAACCAGAAGGAGTCCCAATACCAGTGGCTCCAGTTGTTGTGTGTGTTACATTTGGCATTAATGTATTAACACATAAAACCGGTGACAAAGATGCTGCCGTTACTGTATTTTCAGATCGAACAGCAATAGGATATATATCTGAAACAGTATAAGCAGTTGTACAAGCTGGTGAGGCTGTTACAGTCAAAGTCAGAGTAACTTGTTTTCCGGCATCACCCGCAACGGAATTGTAGGTTGGCGTTAAAGTTGTACTATTTGAAAGAGTGCCTAATCCATCATGTGTCCATGAAACATTCCCATTTGCAACGTTAACTTCTCCAGCCAAAACTGTTGCCGTCTCATTTGCACAAATAATTTTAGATCCGGTAATTGACACCGTAGGCGCTGCTTGAATATTTACTGTATAAGTTGCAGTTGCGATTTGAGGTGCGCAAGTATTATTACTTGTGACTGTTAAAGTTAAAATAACAGTTCTAGCTGCTCCACCAAATGCAGGAGTGTAAGTTGGAGTAAGCGTAGTATCTCCTGAAAGAGTTCCTGCGCCTCCACTAAAGGTCCATTTAATTGTACCATTAGTAGCTGATGCTCCACTTACTGTTGCAGAGCCATTGGAACAAATTGTTTGAGAACCACCTGCGGTTGCTGTTGGCAAACCTTGAATAACAACATTTGATGCTGCTGATGAAGGGCTATTGCATCCGCCAGTTTTAGTAAACTGAACTGTATAGCTTCCTGTAGCTGTCACGAATATACTTTGAGATACTGCGCCAGTAGACCATAAATAAGAGTAACCAGAGGGTGCGAGGCTCGAAGTAAGATTAACACCATCTGTTTGACAAATTGTTAAAGCACCATCTGCTGAAACAGTAGGCGCTGTTGCGGGACTATTGGTTTTAACAAAAGCTGGAGTAGGTGTCCCAGCTGCAGTACTAGTCCCACAGCCATTTCGGGCATAAACCCTATAATAATAATTTGTATTTGACACTAAACCTGTAAAAGTATAACTTGTACCTGTTATTCCGCCAACAGAAACAAACCCTGCCGTGAAACCAGCATCGGTTGCCCGTTGGACTGTATAATCGACAGCTCCCATAGAAGCAGTCCAAGTTATTGTAAATTCGCTACAATATAGTGTAGCTGAAGTATATGCAACATTTGTAGGCGCAGCAGGTAATGCATTGTTCATTGTTACTGGACCTCCACTTGAATACGGACTATTCCCACAACCATTAATTGCACGTACACGATAATAATATGTGCCAAGAGAAGTCAAACCAGTTATTGTAAATGAATTTGTCGTTATGCCAGTAAACGAAACAACCCCAGTTGTAAATCCAGCGTCTGTTGCTCGTTGCACTTCATAGCTCGTTGCACCAGTTACTGGAGTCCATGAAGTATTAAATTGAGTGCATAAAATATTGCTATGTCCTAAGCCTCCTGGTGCTCCAAGTACAGAACCTGATGGTGTAGCATCTCCTATTAGATATCCACTAGTACCGCAACCATTAACGGCGGCGATTCGATATCTATAAGAAGTCCCGCTGGTTAATCCTGCTATTGTATAATTTGTAGCTGTCACATTGGTAGCAGTTCCTAAAACTGGACTAAAGTTAGCCGCAGTTGTCGACCACTGAATAGTATAACTTGTGGCATTTGGAACGGCATTCCAATTTACCGTAAACTGTGTACAGGCATTCCCTGTTATTGGAATAGCAGCCAAGGTTGGAGTTACTGGAGCTAGAGGTGTTGCATATGTTATTGTATTAGAATTTGAGCTGATACAACTTCCGTTAAAAGCTCGTACTCTATAATAATAGGTTGTATTTGTACTTCCAGAAACAACATGGGACAGTACATTTCCAACATTAAGCGCGCTACAACCCACCACAAAAGTAGCAAAGGTATTTACTGTTGAAACATCTAATTCATAATACGTTGCTCCAGCAACCGCCTGCCAATTTGCAGTAATTTGTGTACAAGTCGCATTGCTTCCTGCTAACGCGACTGGAGCTGTTCCAGATGAATTTACTGTTACATCTGCAAAGTTATTTGTAATAATGGGCGAACTGCAATTCTCTGACGCAACGGAACTTGATCCAGATGATAAAGCTGTAATTTTAACCGTTCTTGTTCCCACAGTTGTAAAACCGGTCGCAATAAAACTTCCCGTTCCTGCCGTGGTGACTTTCATTGATGCTGGAGTCTGTGCTGTACCTTGAATATCATAAGAAACCGAATAAAGCCCGATAGGCAGATTTCCGGTCAAAGTAATTTCAGATGAAGTTCCTGAACAAACATTTACAGCAGTTGCTGTGGTATTGGTCAAACTATAAGTTGGACAATTATAGGTAATCGTAATTTTTCCGTTACCTCCATCGCCACCACGTCTTGCTCCACCAAAAAAGGAAGATCTTCCTCCGCTTCCACCTCCTCCTGGTGCTGCGCCTGGGTTTCCATAATTAGTAGTAAAAGCTGTTGCAAGAGCCGCTCCTCCAAGACCACCACCATTAGCTCCGTTACCTCCTGCGCCTGAACTTATAATTGCCCCGGTATCATCTGTAAAGCCAGACTCTCCATTACCTCCAGCCGTTCCTGATGTTCTTGTCGTTCCCGTAGAATTTGTTACTAAACCAGCAGCTCCACCTAAAACTAAACTACCATTATTTAACAAACCTCCTTTTCCTCCTTCTCCTAGAATAGAATAACCAGTTATGCTTGAAGAGCCTCCATTCCCTCCATTATTGTTATCGACACCTTTACCTCCAATTCCAACTACAACTGTTAATGTTTCGCCTGATGTTATTGTTAAAGCTGTACTCGCGAAAGCTCCACCTCCACCACCAGATCCTCCTCTTGCACCACCAAAACCAGGCGTTGTAGAACTTCCACCACCACCACCAGCACCCCAAGCCTGCACGGTAATACTGGTAACGCCAGCCGGACTAACAAAGGTTTGTGTACCTCCTAATGTAAATGTTGCTGTAGTTTGTGCCAAAAGAAAAACAGGAAGACAAACTAGTACTGAGACAAGTAATGTTTTTTTCATACTGTAGCTTTTTAAATAACAAAAATTAAATTCAGATTCAACTGAAAATTTATTCTGCAATCTCAAATACCACATTCAACAGGGATTCTAATAATAGGCCTGGACAATAATGAAAAAGTAATCGTGTAAAGTAATTTTGTTCCCTAAATTTGGTATTTAAATGTTCACATTAAGTATTTGATTTTAGGAAGAAAGGGGGCGATAAAGGCAATTCTATTTTTAAGTCTATTTTCTATTTAAAAAATGTAAAAACTAACAATAATATTGTTGGGTAAATTTATCAGAAATACCCTTAAACAATTTACAAATTTTTAACAACTATTTAAAAAACAATCACTTATAATTTAAAGTTCTTTTAGATATCTTTAATTTTAAGTTATTTCTTTCAAATATTTTTTTTTCATGTTATTGGTCTTTTAAATTTTGCAAATCATCTGAAATTCTAAAATCTACATTTTTTAAATTTTCAATTCATTTTAAAAAATCAGACATCTCTTAAAAAAAATGCCAAGAAAAAACGTCTAGTCGATGATAATTCTGTGAAAAAAATGCAAAAGAAAAAATCCGTTTGAAAAGACACAAACGGGTCATTTTTCTAAATAGAAAAGTTCATTAAAAAATTACTTTTCTTGAAGTTGAAAAACCATTTTCTAATTTTACAGTAACAAATAAAACTCCATTAGCTGAAATTACTTTTTGAATAGACAAACTAGATGAACTAATTTTAGTTTTTTTATAAAGTATCTTTCCAGCAATATCATAAACTTCAACTTCTTCAATTAATTCGTTCGGCGTTTCTATATGAATTTGTTTGTCTTTTACTGAAATAAAAACATTTCTGGTAGTGGTACTAAATTCTCCACTATTTAATTCTTTATCAACATATTTTAATTCAAACCTACTATTAAAAGTTCCTTTCTCAGTTTTAAATACATAAGGACCGTCTTTTAAATTATATGTTACCTGCTTTTCCTTATCTTCTATATACACATCCATATTTAAAAACTGATTATCGATGTGGTCAATATTTATGCTGAATTCTCCACTTACTATCGTTGTGTAACCAAGTAGTACTGAATCTGTTTTTTCAAAAGGAAAAGCTCTTCCCTGAATAGCTAAATTTTTATTCTCACATATGCTATAAAAATCTGCAAACTCATTCCCATTAAAAGAGTCTGCATCATAATTTTCATCATAAGAGTTTGAAGCTCCCTCGGCATAACCAATCAAAATTTGCTTAAATACACCTTCTTTGTTCTGTAAATCGAGCCATATTCTTTGCTTTTCAATTCCGCTTTTTTGAATTTTACTATTTTTATTAGGTTTAAAAAAAGTAGAATTACGCTGTTGCATTCGCATTTTGTTACTGAATTCAATCGTACCTGCATTTTTACATCCAACAAAAAAAGCTTGTCCTGATGCAATTGTGTTATCTGGAGTACTATTATTTACACCATTGGCTAAACTTCCTCGAGTTCCAACGCCACCGAGCAAATTGTAGACAGCATAATCATCAGATGAATACTCGTTATTAGAAATAGGCGTATTATGTGTCCAGAAATATAAAGTTCCTTTTATTTTTGATTCATTTTCTTTCAAAAAAATATCGGCATCAATTGTGCATGGATAAGGGTTTCCTATTAAATTGAAAATCACATTCCCTGTCTTTAAATTGACATTTATTTTGCCATTATTTGGAACCCCTTTAAAAGTTGCTTCATAACTTGAAGGAACAGTAGCCGAGAAATTCCAAGGGCCTTGAATAATATAACCTTTACCCAATGCCATTGTATTTGTTCCATTTTCATGATTCCAAGCCCTTACGACAGGATCATAAGAATAATATTTATCTGAAGGAGTATTTGGAGAAACATCAGCCAATTTTTGACTTGCTACAGGCGACGACCAATACGTATAATCTGATTTTAAAATAGGTGATGAATTTCGCTTTAGATTAATTATTCCTGTATTCTTAATATCATCATCTGGCTGATATAAATTTGCCGAATCCTCTAAAATTAAAGTTCCTAAACCTGAATATGAAAATTCAATTCCCAAAGTGTTTCCACTTAATAAGGTAACTTTTTTTCCTTCGTCAATACTACAGCTACATACATTGGCCGATGTTAATTCTGGATAATCTTCTTTAAAAAATAATTCTTTTCCACCAGACGGAAACTCATTTGACCATGCAGTTCCATTCCAAACTGTCGATTCTAAACAAAGTTTCAATCTTGCAATTCTATGTTTAGAAATCCCTGAAACCGAATTAAAATCTCCTCCAATCAAGAGTTTGAAATCTGAAGAAAAACTCATTGTGAAGAGTTTATTGTTTAACTGAGCATCAAAAGAATCATCGACACTTCCGTTTTTTAGCAATCGCATTAATCGCAATGATGGAGTGGTTTTGTAATTCCCTGAAAAAGTACCACCAGCTAAAATACGATCATCTGGCTGTATTAATATACTTCTTACTTCTCCTTTGCTAAAACCCGCACCCGACTCAAATGTTGCATCTAAACTTCCGTTTGGATTTAATCGCAAAATCCTTCTTTGCGTGACATCTTTGAAACTTGTAAAATTTCCGCCAACTATTATTTTTTGATCAGACTGCAATGCCAAAGCATAAACGTTTTTGTTAAATCCTGAACCAATGGTAAAAGTTGGATCAATACTTCCATCTGTATTTAAGCGTATCAAATGAGGAAATGAGATGCCATCAAAAGTAGTAAATCGTCCAGCTACCAAAAGTTTTCCGTCTGGCTGAAGTAAAACCGACTCAATAATGGCATTTGCGCCAAGTCCAGAGTTAAAACTCGTATCTACAGAACCATTAGGCAAAAGTCTAATTATTCCACCCACTTTTACATCATTATACTTAGCAAAACCTCCAGCAACAATGATTTTTTCATCAGGCTGTATTGCTATTGCATAAACTTGACTGTTACAGCCCGAAGTCACATTAAAAGAAGGATCAACAGATCCGTTTGGTAAAATTCGTATGATACGATTGATTACTGTTTCATTGTACTTTGTAAAATTTCCGCCAAAAATGATTTTCCCGTCAGGCTGTTGAACTGCAGTTTTAATCAAATTATTGGCTCCGTTCTGACCAAAATTAAAATCAGGGTCAGATGAACCATCTTCTAAAAGCTTGACAATTCTAGAAACGGTTTTGCCATTAAATTTCTTAAAATTGCCAAATGCCATTGATTTTCCATTTTCTAAAGGCAGAATTTTATAAACTGAATTGTCAAGTCCTATTCCGGATGCCAAATAACCTGTATCGTAATCTCCATCAGAATTAATCTTGGCCAATCTTCCTTGGTTTAAACCATCGAATACCAAAAAAGAACCTCCAATATACCAAGCCCCTTCGGCATCACTCTCTAATGCAAAAACGGAAGCGGTTGCTGGGCCAGATCCAAAATCAATATCACTTTTTAAAAACCCTAAATTATCTAAAATACACACTCGATTAACGCTGGATCCATTATAAGTTCCTGATGAAAAAGATCCACCAACCATGATATTTCCAAATGAATCAATTTTAAACGCTAGAACAGCTCCAGAATTAAACCCAGAACCTGTAAAGAAAGAAGGATCCACACTTCCGTCCGGCAGTATTCTGACAATTCTATTTGCTGTGATACCATTATAACTGGTAAACTTTCCTCCCAGAATAACTTTACCGTCTGGCTGAACTGCCATCGCGCTGACCTCACTATCAAAACCTTCTCCTACGTTAAAAGTTAGATCTGTTCGTCCATCATTATTTAAACGAATAATTCTGTTGATTTGCGTACCATTAAAATTGGTAAAATTTCCTGAAAGTACTATTTTTCCATCATTTAAAACTTTGACATTTTTTATCGTCGATGCCCCCGAACCTGCAAAAGAAGTATCTAAAGATCCGTTTGTTAAAATTCGGGCAACATAATTTGCAGTTGCATTATTATATTTTGTAAAGCTTCCGCAAATAATTATTTTCCCATCAGGCTGAAGTGCAATATCATATATAAATCCTGTTGGAGCCCCTATTGAGGTATTAAAGGAAGGGTCGATGCTTCCGTCTGGATTTAGACGAATAAGTCTCCCTGCACTTAGACCATTATATGAGGTAAAATTGCCACCCACAATTATTTTCCCATCAGGCTGAATGCATGATGCATAAATTTTCCCATTAAAACCACTTCCGGTATGAAAATTTTCATCAATTGTGCCGTTTGGTGTCAAGCGTGTCAAATAAGAAGAAGAAATTCCGTTCAGGTTTAAATATTCACCACCTACAATTAGATTCTGATCAGACTGCAAAGATAAAGTCTGAACCGGACCATCAAATCCATCTCCGATTGAACCGTCATCCAGCGTATTAAAAGTGACATCCACTTTTCCTTGTTGTCCATAAAATTCAAAGTTCCCAAAAAACACAGTCAAGATGACTGCATAAAGTAATTTTCTAATCAAAATCAAAAAAATCAGATCAATTAATAATATACGAATTTTCTGAAATTTAAGAACTCCGATATACTTGTGCAATACCCACTTTTAGTGATATTTTACAGGCAACAAAAAAGCCATTTCTCATAAAAGAAATGGCTTTTTTGTTATTTAAAACTATTTTTATTTATTGAAAAATAATTTTTCTTGTTGTTTTATATCCGTTTTCAAGTGTTATATCGACTAGTAAAACTTGATTGCTTGATGGTAAATTTGAGATCACTAATTCTGATGTTCCCACTTTCTTTTTAGTATAAAGCAGTTTCCCGGCAACATCAAAAATTGAAACATCTTGGATCGCTTCATTTGAAGAAATTACCTTAACCGCTTTATCTTTTACAGAAACCGTAATACCTTTTTCAATATTTTCAAAGTCACCTGTTCCTAAAGATTTATTAGTATATCGAAGAACAAAACGATCTGTAAAAGTTCCAATTGCTGTAGTAAAAGTATAATTGCTTTCTGTTAAATCATGAATTTTACCTGTAGATTTATCCTCAATATAGATTTTTTGAGTGTTCATATTACCATCTGCATGGTCGATTGAAATCGTAAAATCTCCAGCAATCGCAGAACGATATCCTAATGGAACAACGTCAGTATCTGCAAATGGCAAACTGCGTCCTTGAATAGCGAATTTAGCACCCACATTTATACTGTAAAAATCGAGATATTGATTACCATCAAAACTTATTCCATCGTATCGATCGTCATAAGTATTGGTTGCTCCTTCTACATATGCAACCAGCAATTGTTTGAAAGCACCTCCTGTATTTGTCATATTTAACCAAACGCGATGTTTTTCTAAAACAGCTGTTTTCGAATTTTTTCCAGGTTTAAAAAACAAGCCATTATTTGCTCCTCCAATACGCATAATATTACTAAAAGTGATAGTACCAGTAGTTTTAATTCCAGCAAAGAAACCTTGTCCAGCTCCAATATAACCACTAGGTCCATATTGAATATTATCTGAGTCGTCAGGAGCCGATCCTGCTGGATTGCTTGTTCCGGATGGCGCACCTACACCTGTACCACCACTTAAATTATACACCGCATAATCATCATCACCATATTCGTAAGCACCACCTAAAACCACTGGTTTATTATGTGTCCAAAAATAGAGTGTACCTGTTAAATTTGGATTATCGACTATAAACTTATCAGCAAACAAAGCTGAAGGGTATGGATTTCCAATTAAGTAAAACTTATTACCTGTCATTACTTCGCTCGTAATATCACCATTTATAGGAGTTCCTGTAAAAGTTGCCTCAAAATCATTTCGCACCGTATTTGAAGTTCCTTCTTCTCCACGAATAATATAACCTTTACCCTCAACCATAATAGTGCTTCCCGGCTTATAAATCCATCCCGAACCATTGTGAGCATACATTTTTGTTGGATCTGTTAAAGGTGAAACAGCTCCCAAAAGCATATTATAAACTGGTGTTGACCAATACACATAATCAGCCTGGCGGATTTTGGTACTCTTACGTTTGTATTTAATAGTTCCTGTATTTATGGTTTTGTCTGGAGTAGTCTGTAGTAAACTTGAACTGTTCTCAAAAATTAATTGACTTCCAGGAATAACGTGTACTCCATTTGTAACAGTTAATGTTTTTCCTGTATCTACTGTTACAACTGCAGTATTACTTACAGTTACCGAACAATATGTTACATCTGCTGTAATAGTCGTACCTAAAGCAAAATCAACGTAATTGTCAGATGTTGGAGCGCTGCCATATGACCAACCACCGCTAGTAAATGTATTAGCGAGTACTGTTACCGCTGCAGAATACGTTACTGTACAGCCATTATCTAAAGCAAATCGATACGTTCCTGGTACTAATCCACCAATTGTACTCGAAGTGTAAGGTCTACTAACAACTGTAGTTCCATTATCTACGAATAAATTTCCTGAAGCTGGCACACCACTTAATGTTACACTTGCTCCATTTGTTGAACAAAGTGGTTTAGTTGGTGTTCCAACCGTTGGCGCTGGATTATTTGGCTTAATCGTTAAAGTTGTAGTTGCAGTATTTGAGCAACCTCCGCTTGTAACGGTATACACCACTGTTACATCTCCAGCATTTCCTGCGGTTACAACTCCTGACGAGCTATTAATCGTCGCTGTACCGGTACCATTAATAATTGACCAAGTTCCTGATGGGGTTGTATTTGTAAAAGCTGGAGTTGTTAATGTTGTACACACTGATGTTGCACCTCCTGCTATTGGGTTTACTGTTGGGAGTGGATTTACCGTGATATTTACCGTTGCTGTTGTACTGCCACACGAATTGGTCGCAGTGATTACATAATTTGCTGCAGCCGAACTTCCCGTAGGAGTACCAGAAATCGCTCCGGTCGACCCGTCCAGTGAAAGACCGCCCGGAAGAGCAGGACTAACAGTATATGC
>NZ_JAVFVS010000007.1 GCF_030929605.1 Flavobacterium sp. LHD-80 | reverse complement strand
CTGCAACTGAAGTCCCTGTAGGAGTACCAGAAATTGCTCCGGTTGACCCGTCCAATGAAAGACCGCCCGGAAGAGCAGGGCTCACAGTATATGCAGGTGCAGGAGTACCAGGCGTGATTGTAACTGTATTTGATGTAATAGGTGTATTGTAGCAGTAGACCGCTGTCGGAGTACTGTAGCTCAATGCTGACGGAGCTCGGTTTACCGTAATATTTACCGTTGCTGTTGTACTGCCGCAAGAATTGGTCGCAGTGATTACATAATTTGCTGCAGCCGAACTTCCCGTAGGAGTACCAGAAATTGTTCCGGTTGACCCGTCCAATGAAAGACCGCCCGGAAGAGCAGGACTAACAGTATATGCAGGCGCTGGAGTACCAGGCGTGATTGTAGCTGTATTTGACGTAATAGGTGTATTGTAGCAGTAGACCGCTGTCGGAGTACTGTAGCTCAATGCTGACGGAGCTTGGTTGACCGTAATTGTTCCTGTAGCATCAGCAGACCCAATACAAGGGCCTGTTAAAGGAATTGTATAAGCAAAGGTTCCAGATGCCGTTGGTGTTCCGCTGATAGTTATCACATTCGATGCCCAAGCTGCCGTAACTCCAGCTGGCAATCCTGTTGGAGTTCCTATTCCCGTTGCATTTGTAGTAGCATGCGTAATTGCTGTTAATGTAGTATTAATACAAAGTGTTGGTGTTGATGACGCTGTACCAGCCACTTTACCAATAGTAAGTGTAAATGTTTTAGGCGCACTAACACATCCTGCTGCGGTTTTTACTTTTATAGTGCCGGTATAAGTTCCTGCTGGTGCATTATCTGGAACATCTAATACAATAGGACTACTAGATAAAGCTCTGTCAAAAACATCAATAAGGTAACCATTAGGCGTCCAAATTATAGTATATGTGCTCGTGCCACTAGTACCAGTAGACGTGTAAGGTAAATTTACTGTTGAATTTCCAGAAGTCCCTGAACAAATTGAGATAGGACTAGTGGGTGTAATGACTACCGAATTTGAACTAAATGTATAAGCTCTACTACCACATAGACTCGATCCGCAAGTATTTGTATAACGAGCATAGTAAGTTCCTGTAGATGGAGGATTGTAAGTAACTCCTGTAGCCAGTACCGTCCCTCCACATGTTGAAAACCATTCCACATAGGTACCTGGTGTTGTTGACGCAGGAACTGATAATGTAGAACAATTAAGTGAAATTGTTGGAGCCGTAGTTGGGGCAGATATAACTGGGACAATAACTATAGTAGCGTCTGTATAAATTCCTGAGGTTACTGTTCTTCTATAATAAGTAGTTGTCGTAAGATTACCTGGCGTATAGTCTTTGGCGTTACTTGTACCTGTAACAGTTGTATAAGGTCCATTTACATTCGTACTTTGTTCCCATAAATAAGTATAAGAAGTACCATTTCCTCCTGTTGGAATAGAACCAGTTATTATACCTGGACTAGTATTCGAACAAATAGGCAATGCATAAGTAGCCACAATACTATAGGTTTTGATTGTTCCTGAACATGGATCTCCAAAAGCAGTATTAAAAGCAACACCCGTACCCGGAATATTTGCAGTTGTATTCCCTAATAGTCCTGTAGTTACCGAACGGCTATTTGTAGCATGACAACCACCAATGGTATAATTAGGAGCTGTTCCTCCAGGAGTACCGTAACTAGCAAATTTTGTATTTATAAAAACATATCCATCTGGAGCTGTAAGTGTTAAAGGACCAGTATTTTCACCAACCGAAGCGAATAAATTAGACGTCGAATTATTATATGCGGCGTAGTTATTATCTATTAAAGAACTAACGTTAATTATACCTGTAATTCCGGCTCCAGCTATAAAATAAGTGTCATTTTTATTCGTCGCTGCTGACGTTGTTGATCCCCATGAACCCGAAACAGGTCCTGAACCGTGCAATAATAGTGTTTTTGCTCCGTGTTTTATAAAATTTCCAAGATTGGCTTGAACAGGTGAAACTATTGACCAAGTATTGCTTACTGTTGTAGTCGCTCCTAAAGTTTTTGTTCCAGAACCTGAAAGTGTTAAATTATTGTAAGTTATTTCTGCACCACCCAAACTCTGATTTCCCGTTCTATAAAACTCAACAGTACTACTCTCGGCGGTAAAAGTACTACCCGTGCCCGTTATATTTCCTCCAATTCTTAATGTACTAGAACCTCCATTTAGTGTACCTTGGTTTCTCACCCAATTTCCAGTAATCGTATGTGTCAAACCACTACCGAGACTTAATCTACCTCCTGACCCATCTATCGTTAAGCTACCTGCAGTTACACTGCCTGTTAATGTTGCTATTGCTCCTGTTGTTTTTGACATTGTTATTCCACCTGTTGTGGAAAAACTACCAATGCTTTGGAGGCCTGCACCAGATATTGTAATTGCTGAACTTCCTCCTGCAAATGTACCACCGTTATTGATAAAATCACCCGCAAAATCTAAAGCATAGTTGTTACTACTAGTTGATAATGTCGAGCCATTATTTATAGTTAAAGGCACACCAGAACTAAATGCCTTAGCTGCATTCAATGCAATTGTTCCTGTACTCGCAATAACTACTCCTCCAGATGCTACAAAAGTATTGATCCATTCTGCACCAGCCGCACGAGCAGTTGCTGTATTATATTGTAAAGTAGCTGATGTTCCATAAGTTGGTGCAACTGAAATTGTTGCACTGCCTTCCATAGAAAGAACATTATTGACCGTTGGTGCTGTAGCAAAAGTTTTCAAACTTGTTCCTGAAAGGGTTAAATTATCATAGATAGTAACTCGAGCCGCTTGAACATTATTACGGTTATAATTAACGGTAGATCCGCTTGCCGTAAAATTTGTATTAAAAACTCCATTATTCCCTGTAACATCAAACGGTGTTGCACCTCCCAAAAATAATGTTGGGTTAGAATTTCCAAGAACAATATTTGCATTTGATGCAGAATTATTAGCAGTAATTGGATCAATAACACCATTTACAGTAACATTCCCACTAGTCTGATTAAAAGTTGCATTATTTGTACCACTACCACTTCTACTACTTATAATATCTAAATCTCCAGAAATTGTTAGATTTGAAATTGTTGTTGTTAATGTCGTAGTTGCTGTTGCTGTTGGAGAAACCGATGTACCTGTTGATACAGTATTCACTGATATAGTACCCAAACCAGATATTATTGCAGCACTTGAAGCTCCCGCTAAAGAATTTAAAGCTAATATTCCTGTACCACCAGAAGCGGTTGAAACAGTTAAAGTAAATCCGGAATTAACTGTCAGTGTTGCAGATGCTCCAGTAAAATTAATTGAACCACATGCGGCTGCAGCTGTAACGGTAATTGTGTGACCATTTTGAATATAAACAATATCACCAGCAACAGGTACCGAAGCACCACCCGTACCTCCCGAAGTTGCACTCCAAGTTGATATTGCATTCCAATCTCCTACTGTTACAACAGAATATCTTGTCGCTGCATTAGCAAACGAAACAACAAAAAACATCCCCAAACAAAGCATCCTCAAACTCAGGTTAAAAGATCTTTCTTTAGAAGAAGTAGAAAAATTTAAAAATAAAGAACGAACGAACAAAAGTAGTTTTCGAATCATATGGGGCGTGGTATTAAATTTGTTTTTGGCGTTAAAAAGAAACAAAACTGCATTGCAAATTTGGGGCAATACTTTAATTTTGGCTTTTAAAACTTAAATATAAAAGGCTAAAATCCTGTTTTTCAAGCAAGATCAAACCTGTGATATTATCGTACAAAAATATTATAATTCCGCACACACACAACATTTTTCCGCACACACACAACATTTTAACGATTTTATTTCTGAGAAAACGAAGAAAATTATCATAAAATTTAACATCAAAATGACTATTTTTAGCATTTATAGTTAAAATATAAGAAAAAACACATGAATTCAATTTGCACTCCAAAAGAAGCTTTACAGAAACTAGAACACTTTTGTGCCTATCAAGAGCGCTGTCATGATGAAGTGGTTTCAAAATTATACAGTCTAAAAATGACAACAGATGAAATTGATCTTATTGTAGTTCAACTAATTGAAGGGAATTTTTTGAATGAAACTCGTTTTGCCTGTTCTTTTGCAAGAGGAAAACATCGCATGAAATCTTGGGGAAAAATCAGGATTACAAATGAATTAAAACTTCGTAATATATCTTCAACAAACATCAACTTGGCATTAAAAGAAATTTCAAATGAAGAATATGAAATTACTTTTAATGAGCTTTCTGAAAAATGCTGGAACAGTTTGCAAGAAAAAAATCTACTAAAGAAAAGAAAAAAGTTCTGCGACTATCTTATGCGTCGTGGCTATGAAAGCAATTTTGTTTATGAAAAAGCAAAAGAGCTGGAGCGAGAATAATTTCCTTTTTTCTCACAAATTAAATCTTTATAACTTCTTCATAAACAAGTTATTTATCAGAAAATACTTTCCTATACAAATGTCATTTTGTTGCGAATTCGATAGCATAGTCGACGTTTTCCAGCGTAAAATTGCAAAAACTTAGCAATTTCATCTTCTATGTTGCGATTTTTCTTATATTAAATTTTAGCTTTTTATAGGAATTTCCACAAATTTAGCATTTTTGACATGCATTTCAACGATTAATTTAAACATTTCATCGATTAATCGGCCTTTCTAAAACCATCTTTTTTCGAAACTCGTAGATGTATATATCTTTGCTAGGTTAATTCCTATGCCAGCATAACATCCTGATTGAAACCACTTAACATGACTACTTGGCTTCTTTTTGGTGTTGCCTTTTTTAATATATGGTGGTATACGAACGTTAAACAAAACAAAATAAAAAAAACAGTTTTTAAAAATTAAATGCCACGATTTAATATGATTCGAAAATTACTTTTAAGTTTTTTATTTTTTTTAATTTCATTCTTTTCTTTCGGACAAACATTTACCGATTCGACACCAGGAACATCAAAAACTTGGACTGTACCTAGCGGGGTTACAAGCGTCACCTTACAAATATGGGGCGCAGGAGGCGCAGGAGGAGGTTCAGTAATTAATAAAGATGGAGGTTCAGGTGGTGGCGGTGGTGCATACGTATCTAAAACAATTACCGTAACTCCTGGAGAAATAATTACTTATTCCGTTGGTGCAGGAGCAACAGGGACAACAGATACTGGAGCAAACGGTGGCAATACAACATTAAGCACCGTTTCTGGCACAAATTTAGTCGCAAACGGAGGCTCAGGAGGAAAAAAAGCCGTTCAAAATGCAATTGTTTCTGGAGGTACAGGAGGCACTGGTAGTGGCGGATCAATTTCAAATGGATCAGATGGTTTAAGCAACTCAGCTGCAGCGAGTAGTAGCAGTAATGGTGGAAATGGAGGAAATAGTGGAAACACAGGAATCGGAGGATCTGGAGCAATTGGCAACAATGGAGGAAACGGAGGAGCAGGAACAAATCCAGGCGGCGGCGGCGGCGGCGGCGCAGCTAGATCATCCGTTAATGGTTTAGGAGGAAATGGAGGAAATGGACAAGTAACAATTACATATAGTTGCCCAACTTATTCAATAAACACTATAACTGCATCTGATGCATGTGAAGTTGGTAGACAATCAACAGTTACACTTACTTCTACTGCTCAAGGTTTACCAGTCGGGACTTATACAGTTGAATATTACATTTACGATTCCAACACAAAAAAAACTGCTTCATTGACTGTGACTTCTGCAGGAACAGGTACATTTACAGGGGACGTATCGGCTATTGGAGTAACTGCTACTGGAAGCATCACAGTTACTAAAATTGTTAGTTCAAGCTGCTCTACCACTCTTTCAACAACTTCGAACCAATTGAGAGTTATTGCCTCAAAAGGAAAACCGGCAATTCAAAATGGTTATTTTCAATGTGATAGAACATGGATTGCACAATGGAACAATGAGTCGGTTGATGGTTATTATTTAGACGTTGCATTAGATAATACATTTACTAATTTTCTGCCAGGTTATAACAATAAAGATGTTGGAAATGTGCAAGCATGGACTATATCAGGTTTACAATATGGAGGCATCTACTACTATCGAGTAAGATCAAGAAACTTATGTGGAGCAAGTCCAAATTCTGATACCATAACATTTAATATTTTAGGAGATGGCTCTTCGACACCTGGAACAATTTCAGGCGGAGCAACAACACTTTGTGTAGGAAGTACTACAACATTCACAATTAGTGGCAGTAACCCAGCAAATGGATCTTGGTCTATATTTAACCGAACTGGATCCGCTACGATATCAACATCTGGCGTGGTTACCGGAGTAAGCGCAGGAACTGTTCGAGTAGTTTTTACTACACAAAATGGCGGTGGTTGTGGTTCATCAACGTTTAAAGATTTAACAATTACAGGTGGAACTGTGGGATCTCCATCATCTACCCCAACTGTTTGTATTAATACTCCTTTAACCACAATTACTCATACCACTACGGGATTTACAGGAATAGGAACACCTACATTTTTACCTCCTAATGTTACAGCTAGCTTTAGTAATAATACAATCACAATAACAGGAACACCATCGGCTGCAGGAACATACAATTATAGCGTTCCTTTAAATGGAGGAACTTGTGGCACAGCAAACGCTACCGGAACTATTACTGTGACGGCTAATAATACCGCGGCAACGCCTTCATCAAATCCAACTGCATGTATTGGTACTGCAATGACAGCAGTTACAATTGCTACAGTTGGAGCTACCGGAATATCTAATAATGGTGTATCAGGAGCAAACGGTTTGCCAGCTGGAGTTTCAGCATCGTGGGCATCTAATACCATAACAATAAGCGGTTCACCATCAGTTTCAGGAACTTTTTCTTATAGCGTTCCTTTGACTGGTGGTTGTGGATCTGTCAATGCAACAGGAACCATAACTGTAAACGCTGCTCCAACATTTACTACTGCAACGCAAGCGAAAACCTGTGCAAATAGACATATAACATATGCTACTCAAACCGGAAAGTCTAACTATGCTTGGTCTGTTTCAGGAGTACTTAATACAGATTATAAAATTATTGACAGAGGTACGGCTACTGATAATTACATTGTAATTGAATGGTTAACTGTAGGATCAAAAACAGTGAGTGTTAACTATACAAACCCTTCTGGATGCAGTGCTTCTACACCGGCTACTTATACTACAGAAATCGTAATTTTAGATAAAGGTCAAGTTAATGGAGGAAAACACATTTGCCCTGGCGAAACATTACCAACATTAACATTTAATACTTACGCTGATCGCAATGTAAGATATCCTGATACATCAGTAATTTTAAAATGGCAATATAGTGATGGAAACAACACAAACTATCAGGATATTCTAGGTACTGCCGGACAAACTAGCTATACCCCAACATCAATCCCAGGATCAACTAGACAATACCGTGTTGTAGTTGATAATGGAACCTGTACTGACACATCAATTTACAGTGC
Source organism: Flavobacterium sp. LHD-80 (assembly GCF_030929605.1). Lineage (GTDB taxonomy): Bacteria > Bacteroidota > Bacteroidia > Flavobacteriales > Flavobacteriaceae > Flavobacterium. Next base: position 147,875 of record NZ_JAVFVS010000007.1, on the reverse strand, counting down.
AATTGACATTGACGCAACAACTGCAATTACAGCTCAATCAACAGCTGGGCAGACAGTATGCAGGGGTACTGCATTTACGCCTATCTCTGTTACTGCAGTAGGTACTACAATTAACAATGAAGCTACTCTTCGTTATCAATGGTATAGTAGTGCTCAAAGCAATATGTCAAACCCAACTTTAATAACTGGTGCAACAAGCAATACTTACACCCCACTTTCTGCAACAACAGGAACACTTTACTATTACTGTGTTGTAAGAGGCCAATGTGGCACAGTAACAAGTGCAGTTTCAGGTACTTTTATCGTAAACGCCAATACAGCAATCAGCAACCAGTCTACGGGTACGCAAACAAGATGCATGGGAACTCCATTTAATTCGATTTCTGTAACTGCTACAGGTGCAACTCTGACCTATCAATGGTACAGCAATACTGCACCAAGCACATCAGGAGGAACACCTCTTGGAACTTCAAACGGAGCAAATACAGCTATTTATACACCTCAGTCGGGAGTTGCAACAACATTGTATTATTACTGTGTAGTATCAGGAACTTGTGGCTCGGCAACGAGTGCAATCTCTGGAGCATTTATAGTAAACGCATTGCCAACAATAACAACAGCTGCAACTCCAGCACTAGTAACTGAAGTTTGCGCCAGTTCAGCATCTCAAACTACAGAATTAGCATATACAGGTTCAACAGGAAATGCTACAAGTTACAGTATTGATTGGGCATCATTAGCGGATCAAGCTTCTACACCTTTTACTTTTGCTGGAGGCGGAGGATCTGTAACCGGAATTACTGTTCCTGCTGGTACTGTCGCAGGAACCTATACAGGAGTAATGACAATTACAAATGGAAATACTTGTTCAACTAGTTTAAACATAACGCTTAAGGTAAATCAAAATTTTGTAGCACCATCGGTAACGACAATTGTACAACCAAATTGTAATACAGCAACAGGAAGCGTTGTATTAAGCGGCTTGCCTGCTTCAGGGTTTTTGCTTGTAAATGATGGGACAACTACAACTAGAATTTCTTTCTCTTCATCTACAATTTCAGGACTAGCTCCGGGATCGTACCGATTTGCTGTCGACAATGGATGTGCTGTTACATATTCAACAACACCGGCTGTAATCGGCATCAATACTTGGAACGGTACTAATTGGTCATATGGAACTAATCCAACTTCAACCGATCCTGTTATTTTTGCAGCTAACTATAATATAACAACCAATCAAACCTATTGTTCTGTAACAGTAAGCAATGATGCAGTTGTGACAGTAGATGGTGGAAAAACATTAACCGTTGCAAATGGAGTACATGTTGTTCCTGGAAGTCAATTAATTTTTGAGAATAATTCAAGTTTAATGCAGACTACAACGAGCAAAACTATAAATACAGGAAGTATTAAATACAAACGTAAAAGTACTCAAATCCGTCAGGCAGATTATGTGTATTGGTCAACACCAGTTTATAATATGCTTTTGGGAGCTGTTTCACCTTTAACAGATCCATCAAAAATGTATGCTCATAACGGTTCTGGGTGGATTTATAAGCCGGGAACTACTATTATGGTTGAGGGTAAAGGTTATATCATTCGTGGTCCAGAAGGAACTTCAAATACGGTGCGAAGTGATTTTGAGGCAACTTTTACCGGAACTCCTATAAATGGTGATATTACGAGCGAAGTGATGACAGGTAATAAATTTTATCTAGTTGGAAATCCATATCCATCTGCCTTATCTGCTGACGATTTTATAACTGGCAATCCTAATTTGACTGGAACACTTTATTTCTGGACACATAATAAACCAGTGGTTTTAGGCGGTGCTTACGAATATGGAGATGATGATTATGCCGTGTACAACTTAAGCGGTGGTACAGGAGTTGGTACTCCAGCGGGATCGGGTTCGATACCAGGAAACAACAACAGTGAGCCTACCGGATTTATTGGAGCAGGACAAGGTTTCTTTGCTGGTGTTCAGACAAACGGAACCATCACCTTTACCAATGACATGCGAGCTGGAGGATTAGGAACAGACGGAAAACCGTTGAATGGTCAATTCTTTAAACCTGGAAAAAGTAACAAAACGGCTGCTTTAGAGAAACACCGTTTATGGCTAAATATGACAAATACCCAAGGTGCTTTCAAACAATTGCTTCTTGCCTATGCTGAAGGAGCGACCAATTCTTATGATACCAGATACGATGGACAAACTTTTGACGGAAATCAGTATTTAGATTTTTACACTATAAATGGAACTACGAAATTGGCAATTCAAGGACGTGCGTTGCCGTTCGTAGATACTGACGTTGTTCCGTTAGGATATCGTTCTGCAATTGCTGGAGACTTTACAATTGCAATCAGCAAGACTGATGGGAATATGCAGACGCAGAAAATGTATCTTGAAGATAAAACTACAGGTAAAATCCACGATTTGACCGAAAGCAACTATACCTTTACAACGGCAATAGGAACCTTTACCGATCGTTTCGTTTTACGCTATACTAATAAATCATTAGGAACAGGCGACTTCGAAAATATCGAAAACGGAGTTTTGGTTTCTATAAAAGAGAAAACAGTAAAAGTGCTTTCATCTAATGAAAACTTGAAGGAAGTAAATGTTTATGATATTTCAGGAAAATTGCTTTACAACAAAACAAAAATTGATTCTAACGAATTACAAGTTTCAAACTTACAGTCAAGTAATCAGGTTTTAATTGTAAAAGTTACTTTAGAAAATGATTTTACAGTTTCTAAAAAGATTATTTTCAATTAAAACTTCCAAACAAACAATTAAAAATCCGACAGCATAAGTTGTCGGATTTTTATATATAACCTCAAAACAATCAAATACAAACAAAAACGCTGAAGCTTTAAAACCTACTAAATCTTCCGTTTTCATCTTAATAATCAAACCCAAACCGCCCCCCAAATTGTATGAGCCAAAAAATGCTTCTACCCTCACGTTCTCTATTTTCAAAAAAAATAGTTTTCTTTTTTCTTTTGACTACATTTCAAATGAGTGCCCAGAGCGATATCACCAGAATCTATACCGATTGGAAAGGTTACTGGACTTCTAACAAAGCCACTCTTGAAGGAAACCGTCCAGACGACGCTAACAACTTATTAGCCTTTACTTGGAAAAATACAACATACTCCACTGGTGTCAACAATACTATACTTGACACAAAAGGAGTAACTTACACTCCCCAAAAATTCCGAGCTTTAAAAATTCAGACTTTAGGATCAAGCACTTCGACCTACTTTTTGCAAGGCTCTATGATAGATGCATTACCAACAACTGCAAAATTAGAACCTTCAATATCAGGATCTACTGCAACGGGCGCTGAACTTGCGTCCCGACTTACCGATGGAAGCTTTGGCTTGTCGCTTGGAACGGGTATAGCAAATATTCCAGTAGGCAAAGCAGAATTTAAAATTGGAACAAACAATTTAAATTTGACAGGACTTAACGACGGCTTTCCTGACTTAATTGTAACTCAAGTAGCCGATCCAGGAGGTTCAGCTTCTGCCGATATTTTTAAATTTGTTGATGCTGCTGGAAATACGGTTGGAAATGAAATATCATTTGTTTTTGGTCCTGTTCAGGTTGTGGGTACTTACAGTCTTGATCTTTTTAAAATGGATGGAACCCTCAGTAATTTTGCTCCAGCTTCAACACGTGATATCAGAATATTAGGAATAGAAACAAGCTCATTTGGCATAACAAATGCTAATGCCGCTCAAGTAGATCGATTTGTTGTTAGTTTCTCTGGTAGTTCTGATTGTGCTTTTATTGCTTTTAATAGAAATTCATTAAAAATAGCAGAATTAACCCTAGCAAAAAAAGCTACACTTTCTGACTGTGGCAAACTCGGTGATAAAGTAAACTACGAATTTGAAGTCACCAATACTGGAGAAGTAACAATCACTGATATCCATGTTACAGATCCAGACTTAGGAACTGCGATTACTGGAAATCCAATTACTTCATTAGCGCCTGGGGCAAAAGTAACTTTAACCGGGGTTCATACTATTACTTCTACAGAAGTAAATCTTGGGAAAGTCATCAATAATGTTAAAGTTACGGGAACTGACCCTTCTTTGAATACTGTAGAAGATCTATCCATTCCGTTGACAACTATTTTATTGACGCCACCATCAGTTGGTACAATAACCAACATCACGTGTGCTGCTTCGGGAACAGTCATTTTAAATGATTTACCTGCCACAGGAACATGGACACTGGAAAGAAGTCCGTCTGGTTCTCCTATTTATGGCAATGGTACGTCTACAACAATCTCGAATTTACCAACTGGAACTTATACTTTCAAAGTTACAAATAGTACTGGATGCAAATCGCCAGCAAGTGCCGAAGTTAAAATTACAAATCAATCTTCAACAACTTGGAATGGCACGACATGGTCAAGTGGGAATCCTGATATTACAAAGAATGTCATTTTCACAGGGGCTTACAGCATTACAACAGATTTAGAGGCTTGCTCTTGCACTATCAATTCAGGAATCAATCTAATAGTTCCATCAGGAAAGACCTTAACTCTTGTAAATGCACTTACAGTAGCTTCTGGCAGTTCTTTAACATTTGAAAATAATTCTAGTTTATTACAAACAAATACAGGTACAAATATTAACAGCGGTAAAATTTCATATGAGCGTATAACACCTCCTATTCGTCAAGCCGATTATACTTATTGGTCAACACCTGTTCAGGGACAAACACCTGGAGGAATTTCTCCTTTGACCGATCCAAGTAAAATCTATTGGCATAGCGGTTCTGGATGGGTGTCCATGTCTAAAACAGATGTTATGACTATAGCAAGAGGTTATATCATACGCGGTCCTGAAAATTATTCAAATACCAGCAGAGTTGCATATAAAGCAATTTTTTCAGGAGTTCCAAATAATGGAACTGTAACTACACAGTCTTTTGATGCCAATAAATTCTATTTAGTTGGAAATCCTTATCCTTCAGCCCTTGATGCGGACAAGTTTATAAATGGAAATATTAATAGACTTCAGGGTACTCTATATTTCTGGACACACAATACACCGGTAGTTTTAGGTAGTGCTTATGAGTATGGCGATGATGATTATGCAACCTATAACTTAACAGGAAGTGTTAGAACTGCTGTACCGGCAGGATCATCAAATTCAGCAAATAACAATGCGAGACCAAGTGGTTATATTGGCGCAGGACAGGCTTTCTTTGCTGGAACAAAATCTGCTGGAACTCTAGTATTCACTAACGATATGCGGGCAGGAGGACTTGATTCAAATGGCAAGCCGCTCAACGGACAGTTCTACAAACCAGGAAAAGATTCTAAAACAACTGGATTAGAAAAACATCGTGTTTGGTTAAATATGACTAATACCGAAGGTGCTTTCAAACAGTTAATGGTAGGTTATGTTGAAGGTGCAACAGACGGATATGAAAGTATTTTTGATGGAGCAACTTTTGATGGCAATAAATATTTGGACTTTTACAGCGTAAATGAAACAAAAAAACTATCAATTCAGGGACGATCTCTTCCTTTTAAAGATACTGACGTTGTTCCATTAGGATATCGTACAACAATAAACGGAGATTTCACGATTGCTATAGACGAAGCAGACGGAAACATGACCATTCAAAAAATCTATTTAGAAGATAAAACCACTTCTGTAATTCATGATCTTACTGCAAGCAACTATACTTTTACAACTGTTGCAGGAACTTTCACCGATCGTTTCGTTTTACGTTACACAAATAAATCATTAGGAACAGGCGACTTTGAAAATATCGAAAACGGAGTTTTGGTTTCTGTAAAAGACAAAACAGTAAAAGTACTTTCGTCTAAAGAAAACTTGAAAGAGGTAAATATTTACGATATTTCAGGAAAATTGCTTTACAACAAAACAAAAATTGATTCTAACGAATTACAAGTTTCAAACTTACAGTCAAGTAATCAGGTTTTAATTGTAAAAGTTACTTTAGAAAATGATTTTACAGTTTCTAAAAAGATTATTTTTCAATAGATAAATACTATTTCATAAAAAAATCCATCCGCTACAGCAGATGGATTTTTTTTATTCCCAGAAGTTTTCTTCTTTAATTATCTCTTTTCAATCAACACACTAACAGCATTTCCACCAAAACCTACAGCATTAATTAAAACCTTTTTTATTGCTTTATTCTGATGTTGTTTTTCTCCAAATGGCACTCCAACAAAAGTATCATGCTGCATCATCAGCAACGCCAATTCTAAACTCAAAATTCCAGAAGCTCCAAACGTATGTCCGATTTTCCATTTATTAGTCGTCAACAATGGCAATTTCTCTCCGAAGACTTTCTCAATTGCTCGCAATTCAGTCAGATCACCTTTAATTGTTCCCGGCGCGTGCATCACGATTGCATCAATACTTTCTAAGTCTTCCTCTTTTAAGGCCATTTTCATTGATTTTTGAAAACAAGTCGCTTCTGCAGAAATTGAAATATTATGTTCCAAAACTTCCGTTGCGTATCCAACTCCTGTTACGTATGCAATCGCATTTTCTGTTTCTCCAGCTTCTAGACAGCATACTGCGGCGCCTTCACCTAAAATCATTGTATTTTGCGTTTTCTCAAAATCGAAAGCAAGATTTGGCCAATTTTCCTGATCTTGATCAATGCGCGAATAGATTTTTAAGGCTCTCATTTGAGCAATCGTAAAATCAGTTAGCGGTGCTTCACTCCCTCCAACCAAAAATTTGTCTGCCATTCCTGATTTCAACCAAGCAAAACCATTTAACAACGCATGAAGTGCTGTTGAACACGTTATAGAATGTGAAATTTCTGGGCCTGTGCTTTGCAAATCATGGGCAATCCAAGACGAAATATTTCCTAATGTAGTAGTTGGTGAAGCTAAAGTCTGTGCCTTTCCGGTGTCAATGTATTCTTTGTAATGTTTTTCGAATAAATCTGTTGCTCCTCTCGAAGAACCAATATTTATTCCGAAAGCATCTTCTGAATTCCAACCAGCTTTTTGAACTGCTTTTCGCGAAGCCGCCAAAGCAAATAAAACAGAATCATCTAAAAATTTATATTTAGGATCAGATTCCCTGATTTCGGCAACAAGCTTTTTTGATTCTTCACTAAGCGAGGCCGTCGAAGTTTCCTGCTGATCCAAAAATTGTTTTGAAAAGCAATGATTCTCGTTTAGATAGTTTGTCCAAACTTCTTCAGCATTATTTCCTAATGGAGAAATGGATGAAAAAGCTGTTATAGATATTTTATTTGTATTCAAAATATTATTTTTATGCCTATTGCATTTTCTAACCGCAAAGATCGCAAAGATTTACGCAAAGGTCGCCATGTTTGAATGCAAAATTAAACCATATAAGTGACATAAGTAAATTTAAGCAAGTTTAGTTAAATGAACTTATATAACTTATATGGTTAAAAAAACTATACCATTTCTATCGCCTCTTCAATTGTTTTATAAACTTTCTGAAGCTGTTCGTCTGTCATTATATAAGGAGGCAAAATATAAACAATGTTTCCAACCGGTCTTAAAACAACTCCTTTATCAATAAAGAAATTATATAATTTGGTACGCATCGAACCGTAATAACTTTCCTCTGAATCTGATTTTATTTCGACAGCAAAAATAACTCCTAAGGTTCTCGCCGTAATTACTTTTGCATGATTTTCAATCTTCTTTTGAAATTCTTGATGGCTTTTATTTATTCGTGCAATGTTAGCCTGCATTTCATTGGTCTGTAATAAATCAATGCTAGCCAAAGCCGCCGCACAGCCTGTTGGATTTGCGGTAAAAGTATGTCCGTGAAATAATGCTTTATTGATATCGTCATCGTAAAAAGCATCAAAAACTTCTTGGGTAAAAGTCGTAATCGCCATTGGGATTGTACCGCCCGTTAATGCTTTAGACAAACAAATCATATCTGGATCAGCATCAACATAATCCATTGCAAAAGTTTTTCCGGTTTTTCCAAAGCCTGTCATTACTTCATCGGCAATGGTTAAAACATTATTTTCTTTGCAAATTCCAATCAATTTTGCCAATGCTTCTGGTTCGTACATTACCATTCCGGCCGCACCTTGAACCAAGGGCTCAAAAATAAATCCGGCGCAATTATGTTTCCCAATTACATTTTTCAGTGCCTCAAAACTTGCTTCTTCCTGCCCTTTTACCGGAACCGGAATTCGGACAACATCAATAAACATTCCCTGAAAAGCTTGCGTATAAAACGAAATACCGCTTGCCGCCATTGCAGCAAAAGTATCGCCGTGAAAAGCATTTTCAAAAGCAATTATCGTTGTGCGTTTTTCATTTTTATTGAAAAAATACTGCAAAGCTACTTTAATCGCCACTTCAACTGCTGTTGAACCATTATCCGAAAAGAATATTTTTTGCTGATTCTTTGGCAAAATTTTCATCAATTTTTCAGCCACTTTTATGGCAGGTTCATGCGTAAATCCACCAAATAAAACATGCTCTAAAGTAGTAAGTTGTTTATAGATCGCATCGGCAATGAATTTATTGCTGTGCCCAAACGGATTTACCCACCAAGATGCAATCGCGTCGATATATTCTTTATTATTTTCGTCCCAAAGTAACGCACCTTCACCTCTTGAAATTGCAATTGGCGTTTGTGAAGTTTTGTGCTGGGTATAAGGATGCCAAAGGTATTGGCTGTCTTTTTCTGTTAATGTCATTTTTTGAGAATAGATTTATAGAGTCAAGATGCAAGAAGAAAGACGCTATAGTTTCCGCAAAGATAAGAAAGTCTATTCGCTTACCCTCAATTACCACCTCCATTCTCTTGCTTCTTTACTCTGTTTTTTACCGTTAATTAGTTCATTCAATCCTCTTGCTTCTTGACTCTTGCTTCTACGCTCTCATAGTCCAAGAAGATTTTCTCGAAATAAATCGGCGTATTCTTTAATAACGTTTTGATCGAAATACGGTTCTTCATCAATTCTTCCAATGCATTTAATTCCGGTTTTATTCAGAATTAAACTTTCTGTTGATTTGTTTTCGCTTCCGCTGAAGATAATTCCATCGACTTGAAAACCGCGATTCTGAATCGCTTCAATAGTCAATAAAGTATGATTGATACTTCCTAAATAATGTCTTGAAACCACAATTACTTTATAATCCTTCTGAATCAAATCTACTATGGTATCTTTTTCGTTTAATGGAACAAAAATTCCTCCTGCACCTTCAATAACCAAATGATTTTCTGTTTTAGGCTCTTTAATTTCTTTTAAATCAATTTCAATTCCATCAATTTCTGCTGCCAAATGCGGACTTGCCGGTGTATTTAATTCGTAAGCATTGGGAAAGAAGTGGGATTTTGGATTCGAAATTTTAGCTTTCACTTTGTGCGTGTCGCTCAAATCTAAATCTCCAGCTTGTATCGGTTTCCAATAATCAGCTTCTAAAGCTTCAACTACAATTGTCGAAGCTACTGTTTTGCCAACATCAGTAGAAATTCCTGTAATAAATATTTTCATAATTAATAGACCTCTGATAACGCGGATTAAACCGATTATCGCGGATTTTTTTATTTTTCAACATATAAAGCTTTTTGATAATCCGCACAAATCCGTAGATTCCATTTTATCTGTGAGCCGTGATGCAAAAATACCAATAAAAACAACAAACCCATCAATTACGATGGGTTCTGTTTTATTCTTCATTTAATTCGTCGATTACTTTTTTGATTTCTTTGGCGTATTTCCCATAAAATTTATGAACCCACCATTCTAAGGCAACTCCCATAAAAAGCATGCTAAAAACAACAATTCCAAACAATACGCCCAATTGATAGTTTGTTACTCCTGTAGTTAAAAACCCAGGAATTTTTTTAGAAAGGTCATTATACAAAAGACCTATTGTAGCCATAATCATAAAAGGAGTTAATGCAAATCCGAAAGTTTTATACAATTCCATATTCAATCTAATATCAAAATAAGTTTCATACAAACTGTCTTTTGTTTTTAATGTGATAGCGCCCAATCTTTTATAAAAAAAATAAAGCTTTGTCAAATAATAAACGCAAATCGCCACAAAAAAGCTAAAGAGCAAGTAAAAGAGCATTAAACCTTGTTCCGGAAGCTCATGAACTAAAGGAATAAATCCAATAAGGACTATCGAAATGACTTGGTGAAAAAACTCCTTTTTTAAATTCTTCTTAATCTTATCCAACGGTGTATTGGCCGATTGTATTTTTTCTAAATTATCTGGAAGAACGACATTTTCAGTCTTTTCGTTATTCCAAGCATTTTGTATATCGTTAAAATCCATATCCCTGATTTTTAATTATTTCTTTTAATTTTTCTTTTGCTCTATTCAATTTCACTCTAGCATTTCCTTCAGAAATTCCGAGATTTTCGCCAATTTCTTTATGAGAAAAACCTTCTAACTGATAGAAAATAATGGCCTTGTCAATTTTTTCCAATTTCTGAACTGCTTTATAAAAATGATCTAGCTGACTTTCTTTAATATGCGAATCGCCTTCGTCGTCTTTAATGTTTTCCGAAGCAATTTCGTATTTGTCAACCTTTCGTTTTTCTTTTCTGAGGAAAACGATAGCGGTATTAACGGCCACTCGATACATCCAGGTCGAAAATTGGCTTTCATTTCGAAACGTATCATACGATTTCCAAAGCTGGCAGACAATTTCCTGAAATAAATCCTGCTGATCATCATAATTGTCCATGTACATTTTTGAAACCTTGTACAGAATACCTTTATGACTTTCTATCCGATTTAAAAACTCTTGTTCCTTCTCTTTCAAAATAGTTTTAGTTCATTACTGGTTTTACAATATATCCTGCTTTTCTTAATAAATTAATCACTCCAAATTCACCTCCCAAATGCGCCGATCCAACTGCAAAAAACACACTTTCATTTTTCATCATTTGAGGCATCTCTTTTATCCAATTCAAGTTTCTGCCATCCAAAATCATCTTTTTCGTTGCTTCACTTGTAATTTTTTTATCTGTCACAATATCGAATAAATTATCAATATTTTCTGCTTTGTACGCAGCAACTAATTTAGTTGTTTCTGTTTGACTTGATTCTTCAAACATGGTAAGCATTTCATCATTCGAATAGGCATTCCCAAAAATTTCTAGCTGAGACTTTACCGTTTCTAAACCATCGATAGCAATATTTCTTTTTTTAGCCAATTCGATAAACTCCATTTCGTATAGCTTTATATCTGTACAGCCGAAACTTTTCATCGAAATCAGACTCATTACCGTCATTAAGCTAAAATTATCAACTTGTTGTACTGTCATTCCAGCCGTCTTTCTCAAAATTCCGTCTAATTTAGACAATTGCTCTGGATTTAATAATTTACTTAAAGGCTCTTTCCCCATTGCCATTTTTTGCATGTTTGACATTTCAGCAGGATCTGCAAAATTGATTTCTAGAACTAATTTATTCGATGCTTGAAATGCTTTTTTTGTTTTTTCCGAAAGAAAATAATCTGGCGCGCAAATCATATGAACTGTCCCATAAACATAAGAAGGCTTTTCTAAACCATTTCCTGAAATCTCCCATAAAAGAGAATTTTCAAGTTTTGGAGATTTTGTTTGCGCTTGCGCTGATGAACTAAAAACAAGTACGATTACTGCTATAACTGATTGGATTAAATTTTTCATAATGTTGATTGATTAAATTGATTGATGATTGATTTGATTAATTAATTGTTTGATTGATGATGATTTCGATTGATTATTTTGATTGATTGTTTTGATTGATGATTGAGGCCCTGTTATTTTTTACTGTATTTTTTTCGAAGCCAAGAAGCAACTGATACAACAAATAAACAGATCATTGGTACAAGAGCACCATTGTTTGGTTTACCAAAAATAAATTGATTTGCTAAAACATATCCTAGTCCCATAGAGGTTAAAAAGATAAATAAGATAGCGGCTTTTTTTTCACTAGCTGAAGTTGATGTGGTTTTCATAATTATTTTGATTTATTTGATTACGACTCGTAAGTGAACAAACAATCAAAACGTTACAAAAAAATTTCAACTTTTTTAAACTTTTTTCAGAAAGCGAGGAAACAAAGCACTTCAGAAGATAATATTTTTTATTACACAGAGATTCACAAAGAAAAAAAACACAAAGATTCTCAAAATTAGCTTTGTAAATCTTTGTGTTTCTTTTGTATCTCTCTGTGAAATAACTAAAAAATAAAATCTCTTAATAACTCTAAAACTTGACTGATTTCTTCCTGTGTATTGTAACTGTGAATACACAAGCGAAGACGTTCCTGACCTTCAGGAACCGTTGGAGATAAAATCGCTTTTACATCAAAACCTTTATCCTGCAATTGTTGGGCAATTCGCTTTACATTTTCGTTGCCGGGAATAATGGCCGACTGAATTGCCGATTTACTTCGCACGAACATTGGCTTTAAGCCAAATAAATTTTTCTGTTGATTAAAGAATATGATATTTTGACGGAGTTTGTCAATCGTTTCTGTTTCAATTTCCAAATGCTGATAAGCAACCAAAATTGTTGCAACAGAATGCGGAGATAATCCGGTTGTATAAATAAAACTTCGGGCGAAGTTTACTAAATATTCCTTAAGTTCTGTACTCCCAAGAACAACTGCTCCGTGGCAACCTAAGCCTTTTCCGAAAGTCATAATTCGAGCAAAAATCCTATTATGCAATTGAAGATTTTGAGCAAGACCTTCGCCATTATCTCCAAAAACACCCAAAGTATGGGCTTCATCAACCACTAAATAACAATTGTATTTTTCAGATAACTGCACTAATTCTTCCAAATTCGGACTATCGCCGTCCATTGAAAAAACAGTTTCAGTTACGATGTAAACATTTGTTGGAATTTCGGATCTAGAAGATTGGAATTTAAGAATTAATCTTTCTAAATCTTCAAAATCATTGTGATTGAATTTGTATGATTTGGCATTCGACATTACAATTCCATCGCGAATAGAAGCATGGCTCAATTCATCATACAAAATAACATCGTTTCGTTGCGGTAGAGCACTAAAAAACCCTGCGTTGGCATCGTAACCCGAATTAAAAATTAAAGCCGATTCAGCTTCATGAAATTGCATTATAAAAGATTCTGCAATTTGATATAAAGAATGATTGCCTGAAATCAATCGCGATCCGGTTGCTCCATTTTGAATAATCTCATTTTCTATTAGATAATGATGAGACAGTTTAAAAATAGCTTCCGATTTTGAAAATCCAATATAATCGTTTGAAGAAAAATCAACAAGATTATTAAAACTTGGCAATTTTCTTAACGAGTTGTTTTGCTTTCTATTTTCAAGCTTTTGACTAAGATTCTCGGGTAATTTCATGAAAGCAAAGTTATGAAATAGAAATTTGATATAAACAAACAGCGGGATTTGATGTTCCCGCTGTTTTTCAATTTATTCTAAATAGCGCTTATAAAAGGCGACTTCCTCCCATAATTTGATTCAATCATTTCTCTAACCATAAATTTAGCAATATCAATTGCACCAATTTTGTCACCTAAGCAATCTTCTAAATTTACTTCGATTTCAGAGCTATTATCAGTAAACTCAATAAACGGTACACGAACTTGCGTCCAGTTACTATCACTCTGCATTAAAAGATTATAAGCTTTTTGACGATCTTCTTGAATTTCGGGAAAATTAGATTTCATCCAATCTGTTGCCGTAATAGTTTTTGGGCCTTTTTTATCAAATGGCGTATCAATGTTGATTCCTGCTAATAAAATATATCGTTCAATATTCAATTCTTTCATGGCTTTAAGCACATTTTTTACAGATTGACTCGCAACCATTGGTTCGCCTGGTCTTTGACCAACAGTACTCAACACAGCCTGACAATCTTCTAATAATAATTGAATGATTTTCTCATCAACGGCATCTCCTTTGATGATTTCTAAACGTGAATTTTGGATGGTGAATTTATCCGGATTTCTCACTAAAGCTTTTACGCTGAATCCTTTTTCCAATAACTGGTTTATTACATAGTTCCCAGTTCTACCTGCGCCGCCAAGAACGGCAACTTTTACACTATTTTTCATCTTTATTCTTTATAAAATTTGACATAAATAATCTTCGTTTTATCAAAAGTGATAAAACGAAATAGCAAAAGCTTACTGCGCTTTTACAACATAATCAATATTTTATAAAGAGATTTTAATACTCCAAAGATAAGAATTTAATAAACCTAAAAAGTTATTCATAGTAACGAATGACTTTAAAACATTACAAATTCTCTTTTTCAATCCATTTGAAGTTTCCTTTTTCTGTCGCATCTAGCAAATCGACTTGTAGGCCATTTGCGATTTTGGTTGCCAAATTAAAAGCAGACTGAGAATTGAGATGAACTGAAACCGAATTTTTCTTTGTTTCTGATAGCCAAATTTGTACTTCAAAATCTCTATCTGAGTGATTCTTGTATACAGATACATATTGTATGTTTTTAAACACAGTATCCTTACATAATGGAATTTCAAATAAGGTAAAATTAAATCGAACCTCTTTAGTTATAGAATTTGCAAAAACTCTTTTTGTAAAAGTCAATCCGGCAGCACAAACAAACATAAAAAATACAGCTAAGCTAAATCTCAAACCATTCATAACCTTTCCTGTATAAAAAAGGTCGAACATTTTAAACGACATCGAAATGGTGAAAAAATAAAGTGGTGAAGCTAAAAGAAAATGCCAAAATGGTCTATCCGATTTATAAATTAACTCGTCTACTTGCTGGTTTGTCATATCTAAAAATAAAAAAAACCATTCACTTTTGTGAATGGTTTTAAAATTATCTCGAAATTGTTTTTAGTCAACTAAAACAATTACTTTATTGTCTTTCATTTCGATAGTACCTGACGTAATCTCTAATGTATAAGTTTGGTCATTAACTTTCGCAAATTTATCTGCTACCTCTTTAGAAAAATTAAAGCTTGGCGCTGCAATTTTTATAGTTCCTTTTTCTAGAATAGAAACAATAGGAGCGTGATTATTCAAAATTTGAAAGCTTCCATCAACTCCAGGAACCGTAACTGAAGTCACTTGTCCCGAAAATAATTTTGCTTCTGGTGATACTATATCTAAAATCATATTTTTTTAGTTTACAGTCTCAGTTAACAGTCTCAGTACTGAATACTGCGACAGAATACTGAAAACTAGATTATGCTTCAGCCAACATTTTTTCTCCAGCTTCGATAGCATCCTGGATAGAACCTTTCAAGTTGAAAGCTGCTTCAGGAAGGTGATCTAACTCACCGTCGATAATCATGTTGAATCCTTTGATAGTATCTTTAATATCAACTAATACTCCAGGGATACCTGTAAACTGCTCAGCAACGTGGAACGGCTGAGACAAGAAACGTTGTACACGACGAGCTCTTGATACAGAAAGTTTATCTTCTTCAGATAACTCTTCCATACCTAAGATCGCGATGATATCTTGAAGTTGTTTGTATTTTTGAAGAATTTCTTTTACTCTTTGTGCACAGTCGTAGTGCTCGTTTCCTAAAATTTGAGGAGTCAAAATTCTTGAAGTAGAATCTAACGGGTCAACCGCTGGATAAATACCTAGCTCAGCAATTTTACGAGACAATACAGTTGTTGCATCTAAGTGGGCGAAAGTTGTAGCCGGCGCCGGGTCAGTTAAGTCATCCGCAGGAACGTAAACCGCTTGTACAGATGTAATAGATCCTTTGTTTGTAGATGTAATACGCTCTTGCATAGCACCCATCTCTGTTGCCAAAGTTGGTTGGTAACCTACTGCAGAAGGCATACGACCTAAAAGTGCCGATACCTCAGAACCTGCTTGAGTAAAACGGAAGATATTGTCAACGAAGAACAATACATCTTTACCTTGGTCAGATCCAGCTCCATCACGGAAATACTCAGCGATAGATAATCCTGAAAGTGCCACACGTGCACGAGCTCCAGGAGGCTCATTCATTTGTCCGAAAACGAAAGTAGCTTTAGACTCTCTCATTCCTGGAACATCTACTTTAGATAAATCCCATCCTCCATTTTCCATAGAGTGCATGAAATCATCACCGTATTTAATAATTCCTGACTCTAACATCTCACGAAGTAAGTCATTTCCTTCACGTGTTCTTTCACCTACTCCAGCGAATACTGAAAGTCCACCGTGACCTTTTGCGATATTGTTGATCAACTCCTGAATCAATACTGTTTTACCAACACCAGCACCACCAAACAATCCAATTTTACCTCCTTTTGCATAAGGCTCGATCAAATCGATTACTTTGATACCTGTGAATAAAACTTCAGATGAAGTTGATAAATCTTCGAATTTAGGAGCTTGTCTGTGAATTGGCAAACCATTTTCTCCAGTTTTTGGCAATTCGCCTAAACCATCAATTGCATCTCCAACAACATTAAATAAACGTCCATATACATCTGGACCGATTGGCATTTGGATTGGATTACCAGTTCCAACTACCTCATATCCTCTTGACAAACCGTCTGTAGAGTCCATAGAGATTGTACGAACAGTGTTTTCTCCAATGTGAGATTGTACTTCAAGAACTAATAATGTTCCATCTTTTTTTGTGATTTCTAATGAATCATAAATTTTTGGAAGTTCAACATCCTTACCGTTGAAAACTACGTCAACTACTGGTCCAATGATTTGAGCAACTTTTCCTATTACTTTTGACATTACTTATGTATTTATTAAATAGCTATTTAGGTTTATCGAAAATACCTCTTTTTTCAGAGCGCAAAGATAATTTTTTAAAATATAAAATCAATTTTTTTTTCATAAAAAATAGCATCATTTTGTTTGATTCCTAAAACTAAGGCCTCAAATAACTAAAATTGCATTTTTTAACGAAATAAAAAAAGCCACTGCATTTTAAAAACGAGTGGCTTTTTACTAAAAAAAATTGGCATTATTGAATTACTTGCGGATATTGAATTGGATATAAAGCCAAATCAACATGGCGCAATGTAGAACCGTATTTTGCATTGATTGCATCGATGAAAATATTAGCAATCAAACCATAACCTCTTGCACTTGGATGAACCCCGTCTAATGAAAACGCACCTCCTGTAACATAAGTTGATGACATTACAAAGTTTCCAAATCGAATTCCGCCGCTTGACAACTGTGTCAACACTGATCTTGTATCAACAAAAGCCAAACCTTTTTCTGTTGCGATTGCTTGAATCGCCGCATTATAAGCATCAGTCGCCTTTTTAACTTCTGCAATTTCGTCTTTTGTCAAAACCCAGTTATCTGCCAATGGCACTGAAACTCCATTTACTTTTGTTGGATCCCCCCCAACAGCTGTTCCAATAAATGTTCTAGCAGTCAAAACAACCAAATCATCTTTAGTCGCATGTCTGTATGATGGCAAACCATAAGCCGAAAGATTTGTCAAATAGCTATCTACAATAACTACAGCATTATTTCCTGCTTTGAAATTAATTGTTCTTCTAGCTGCTTCATCAGCAGTCAATAATTTATTTGCAACCATTTGTTGCAAACCACCATTATAAACCGCATAACCTGCGTTCAATTGAGTAGCCGCGGCAGCCGTAAGAGGCACTGGATTATAAGGAACTGTTATGAAATATGGCAAACTTGTAATGTATGGCAAATTAGCCACAACACCTTTTGCTCCTTTTGAAGTCAAAGCCGTAACTAAATTAGTATAGATCGTTTTGAAAACAGTTGGATCTGTAATGTCGCTTGCTCCATAAGTAGAAGGATCCATATTTCCAGTTTGATCTTTACCACTTCCTCCAGAAGTAGCATAACCTAAAACGTCATTTCCTCCAATAAATAAAGAAAAGAAAGTTGGATTTTGCACCACTGCATCCGCTATAACCGTTGTAGTAGGCGCACTTGAGAATCTAGCAAAATAAGGATTAGCTAAACCCGAAGCAACTCCAGCCGTATTTCCATAACCTGGCGCAACTAAGTGATAACTTTTTGCTCCTGGAACTCCCATGTTATTAAAAGCACCTGTAAGATGTGCTGTAACCTCTGTTGTAGGCTTACCTGTAACATTCACCGGAGCCTGACCATTGAAATACATGCGTGTACCTGCAATAACATTCCCTCCTAAAAGCAAACCTCCTATATTATCACTCGTCAAAGGAGTTTTAAATTCCCCTCCTCCTGCTGCAGCAAATTGCTGTGCTAAAATATTTGGATATGCATTCCCTTGTCCTTTTATAAACAAAGCATTATCACTATAACCAGCCGCAAACGAATCTCCAAGCGCAACATATTTTGTAAAAACCGCCGAACCAGGAACAACTGGAACTTCTGCAGGCGTATCATTATCATCACTATTACATGCCATAAAGGTTAAAGAAACCAATAAAAGCCATTTTATATTTTTTTTCATGTCATTAAAATTTAAAATTATTACTTCTTTCCGCTGGACTTCCATTTGAAAAACAGAAAGAAAACCCTACTTCATCAAATTAACTTCTTCCAATTATGGATTAATTGTCCAAGAAGCAAACCACATCTGACCAATTGCTCCAGCACCAATTACCTGAAGATAATCTTTTCCGAAAAGGTTAGTTGCTCCCACTTTAATAACTGATTTAAGTTTTGGAAGACCATAATTAACCTGTGCATCAAGAACAGTGTTTTCTGGAATCATTCCATCTCCGAAAGAAGACTGCCATAAATACTCAGTGTTCCATCTTACATTCACATTAAATCCTAAATTTTTAGCCACTTTTGCATTTCCAAGAGAAGCTTTGATTCTATGTTTAGGCGTGTTGAATCCAGCCACGAAACCTGGATCTTCTGACTGATCAAAATCAAACTGAGCATAGTTGTAGTTAACACCTAATTCAAAATCTTTATATACTTTTTTAGACAAACCAACTCCAAAACCAAAAGAAGAAATTTGAGCCGTTGTGTTTGTATAAACCTGATACACTCTTCTGTCTCCAAATGCTAATGCCTGATAAGTTTGTTGCACAGCAGGATTAGTAGGATCCGTACCTACTGTACCATAGTAAGGAGAAATAACTCTAGCAGTATTCATGAAATCATTATAAATATTATAATACGCATTCAAGTCAATTGACAAATCATTTTGAACTACAGAACGATATCCTACCTCAAAAGCTTGAACTTGCTCTGGCTTCACTAAACCAATATTAGCTACTTGAAGATCTGCAGGATTTGCAGAAGCAGCAAATGCCTGAACAGAAGCCAAAGTATATGCATTATGATAAGCATTTTGACCAGATAAATTAACAGTTGCTGGCGCACCTGCCGCTTGACCAGCCAAACTTACCGACATTGTTTCTTGGAATCTATCTAAATTTTCAGGTGCAGAACCAATTAAAGCGAATGGCCCAAGATCTAAACCAATATATTGATCTTGCGTTGTTGGGTTACGGAAACCTGTTTGATAAGACGCTCTGAAGTTATGTCTTTTAGACTCTCCGGCAGCATATGTAAATGAAACTCTAGGTGAAATATTTCCATCAAAATTCTGACTTTTGTCATAACGTACAGACCCCGTAAATTTCAATCTGTCTTCAAGCCATTTTTTTTGTAATTGCGCATAAGCTCCATATTCTTTATATTCAATTGGACCATCATAATCTGTAAAGATTGTTCCTTCAGAATCCATGATATATTTTCTCCAAGAACCACCCACTTGAATTTCTGCCCATTTTACCAAATCTCTAAAATTATAATTCACATCTGAATGGTATAATTTTGAGTGATCGATAAATTTTGCTCCCTGAGTTAAATCAGGATTTGCAATCACTTTTGCCAAAGCATTGTTAAACTGCGCTGAACCTGGTTCAAATCTAGCAGAACCTGTTGGTTTTGGAAGAAAAGATAAAGCTGGAGGAAGAACATTATAATCTGCAAAATTTCTAGCAATTGCAGCAGATTCATTAGCATTTGTTCCCATCACAGCACCAGAATATTGATAAGCTGTTGCATAATTTGTAAACCATTCTTGATCTGATTTTGCAGCTCTGTTTACGTTCCACGCCGCAAATCTCATATCATAAGAATCTCCAGCATCTTCACTTGTAAAATAAACCCTTCCAAAGAAGTTTTTACCTTTCACTTCAAATTTACCTTGTTGCATTAAGAAATCTTTCAAAGCATATCTGTTTGCACCTTGATAAATAGTACTTCCTGTACCAATTTTATATTGCAAGATAAACTCAGTATCATCTTTCCAAGGTTTGAAATGTGCACTGAAATCTGCTTTCATACTTTTAACCTTATTGTCAGTCAAGTCTTGTTCGCGATATCCAGTTCTACTTACTTGTCCAACGTTCGGAATAAAAGTAGTAACCTCATCACCATAGATATTTAATCCATCATAATTTTGATTCATTGCATGCCCTACAGAACCACCAGTCATACTTCTAGTATCAGCAGCAATCCATTCTGAAGCTTCCATATAAGTGAAATTAGCTTTTAAAGCAAACGTTTCTGTAAACGCTTTTGCTGCTCTAATTCCAAAATCATTATAATCGTTAGTTCCTGCAGCATCCTGTGAAGTCTGCCCATATTTATAGTAAACACTAATCCCTTCATTAGTAAAAGGACTTTTACTATTCATAAACATAATACCATTAAAAGCATTTGCACCATAAAGAGCAGAAGAAGCTCCAGGCAAAAGCTCAACACTTGCCACATCAATATCTGAAATACCAATCAAATTACCCAAAACAAAATTTAATGCTGGCGAAGAATTATCCATTCCATCAACCAATTGCATAAAACGAGTATTTGCTACTGATGCAAATCCACGTGTATTTATTGATTTAAAAGAAATACTGCTCGTATTAAAATGTACCTCTTTTAAATTTTCTAAACCATCATAAAATGTTGGCGCTGTTGTGTTTTTAATTTCCTGAATTCCCATTCTTTCAACAGTTACAGGAGATTCAATAATTCTTTCAGGAGTTCTAGAAGCCGAAACCACAATTTCATCCAATTTAGTTTCTTCATCTTTCAGCACAACATCAATTTTTTGATTTAAAGATGTAACACTAATTGTTTTAGTTTCAAAACCTACTGCTGAAACCTTCAGTGTAAAAGGCGGTTTAGAAGCAGTATTCAATTTAAATGTACCGTCAAAATCAGTTGAAGTTCCACCTGAACTTCCCACTATATTAACATTGGCACCAGGGATAGATTGTTTGTTACTATCGGTAACAGAACCAGTAATTGTATTCTGCGCAAAGGAAACGCCGCAGAAAAACAACATAATCAGCAAATACACTCTCATTTGGGTTAGGTTTTTGGTTAGTTTATCTAGCCAAAATACAAATATTTTTGAGATTAATAAAAAAACGTTAAAAAAAATTAATATAACGCATAAAAATTGTTAGTATTTTAACTTTTTCACATTGTATTTTATTCAATTAACAGCAACAACGGGGCTTTTCAAATCTTAAATAGTATGCATACATATAAAATTTGATTAAAAAATTGAGGATTTAATAAAAATACAGGGGGCAGAAAAAAAATTCGACAATAAAAAAAAGCGAGACCAAAATCTCGCTTTTTTAACATTTGTATATTTTAGATATTACTCTACAGTAACTGATTTTGCCAAATTACGTGGCTGATCGACATTACAACCTCTCATAACTGCTATGTAGTATGAAAGCAATTGCAATGGAATTGTCGTAATAAGTGGTGACAATGCATCTGAAGTTTCAGGAATTTCAATTACATAATCTGCTAATTCACGAACTTGAGTATCACCTTTAGTAACAACAGCGATAATTTTACCGCTTCGAGATTTAATCTCTTGAATATTACTTACAATTTTATCATAATGTCCTTGCTTAGGCGCAATTACAATAACCGGCATATGCTCATCGATCAAAGCAATAGGACCGTGTTTCATTTCTGCTGCAGGATATCCTTCAGCATGGATATATGAAATTTCTTTAAGCTTCAAAGCTCCTTCAAGTGCAACTGGGAAATTATATCCACGACCTAAATAAAGACAGTTTGGCGCATCTTTAAAAGCCGCAGCAATTTCTTTTGCTCTATCATTTGTTTCCAATGCTTCAGCAACTTTTTCAGGAATTATCTCTAATTCTTGCAAGTAAGTATGGAAGTCACTGTTTGTCAAAGTACCTTTTGCTTTTCCTAATCTTAACGCAATCATTGTTAAAACTGTGATTTGCGTAGTAAAAGCTTTAGTAGAAGCCACTCCAATTTCTGGCCCAGCGTGTGTATAAGCACCAGCGTGGCTTTCTCTTGAAATAGAAGAACCTACAACATTACAAACTCCAAAAACAAAAGCACCATTTTCTTTTGCTAATTTAATAGCTGCCATTGTATCAGCTGTTTCTCCAGATTGAGAAATAGCAATTACAACATCATCTTTATTAATGATTGGGTTTCTGTATCTAAACTCCGAAGCATATTCTACTTCAACTGGAATACGAGTGAACTCTTCAAAAATATATTCCGCCACTAAACCTGCGTGCCATGAAGTTCCACAAGCCACAATTAGAATACGTTTTGCATTTAAGAATTTCTCAAGATTATCTTCAACACCAGCCATTTGAACAATTCCTTCATTTGCATGAAGTCTTCCTCTGTAAGTATCTTTAATTACACTTGGCTGTTCGTAGATTTCTTTTAGCATGAAATGATCATAACCTCCTTTTTCAATCTGCTCCAAATTCATTTGAAGTTCTTGAATATAAGGATCAACTAATGAGTCATCTTTTATTTTTCTAACTTTAAGAGGCTTGTGCAATCTAATGTTTGCCATTTCACCATCTTCAAGATAAATTGCATTTGAAGTATACTCAATAAAAGGAGAAGCATCTGAAGCCACAAAATACTCACCTTCGCCAACGCCAATTGCCAACGGGCTCCCTAATCTTGCCGCAACAATTTCATCAGGATTTTTTTTATCAAAAACTGCAATTGCATAAGCACCTACAACTTGATTTAAAGCAATTTGAACCGCTTTCCCTAATTTGATATTTTCGTTTTTCTGAACTTCTTCAATTAAGTTTACTAAAACTTCTGTATCTGTATCTGATTTAAAAGTATAACCTCTTTTAATCAACTCTTCTTTAAGAGGTGCATAATTTTCAATAATTCCGTTGTGAATAATAACCAATTCACCAGAATTAGAAAGGTGCGGATGCGAATTCACATCATTTGGCACTCCGTGGGTTGCCCAACGCGTATGCCCTATACCAATAGTTCCGTTTGTAGTAAAATTATCTTTTGCCTTAGCTTCAAGATCCGAAACTTTACCTTTTGTTTTACAAAGCTTTACTCCAGTTTCGCTGTCAAACAACATAACACCGGCACTATCATAACCTCTGTACTCGAGTCGTTTTAATCCCTTGATAACAATAGGATACGCCTCTCTATGGCCAATATATCCAACAATTCCACACATATATATTTATTAATTTGGTTTCGTGTAGTAAATTTCAAGTCTCAGTCTTTTGTCATCTGCAACAGAAGATTTTCCTCCGTACAGTATAGTTCCTAATGGCCCCATAACTGATCCTCTCGGCGCTTCTGAAATAACGCTGTTTTTTAATTTTAATTTATTTGAAGTGATCACACCAATATCTTCTGTAACAACCAAGCCTAATTTTACATTTACCGCAGTTGCATCTTTTATAAGATTTCGGATATGATTTGTAATTCTAATTTTATATGACTTGCCTCGTTTTGTAGTTGCATCAACATTAATAATACCTCCAAAAACATATTTCGTAGCTTTAGGATCATTCGCCAATGAACCAGATGTACCATCTGAATAATCAATTAAAGGCACATTATTAGTCAAGTCATACAAATAAACTCTTTTTGGCTCATCTGCTTGTACATTACCTGCTCCTTTTACAGCCATTTTATCTGAATCGATATTAAAAACTAAATTCGCCTCATTCACAAGCCAATTTTTAGTTCTGATTTCAGCCAACTTTGCAGCAAAACCATTCAGTTCAATTACAGCAACAGATCCTTGGCCTCCTTTAATATAAAGACTCTCATCACCTTCTGTTCTATTTATATTTGCATCTGCGATTGCATTGGCGTAAGCAGTGCTTTTTGCGTCTTGTTGCAGACTTGCTGTTGCACCAGTCAAATTAATTATGATACTCTTATCCTCCATTGTAGTGTCAGGATCAGTAGTAATTGCAGTTTTTGCCTTATATTTAATCGTGATTTTTCCTTCCCTTGCAAAATCAATCAAAGCTAAATTCGCAGGCTCAGTTCCTGATCTTTCTACTTTAAAATACAATCCTCTAAACCAATCCTGAAATACTGTAGCATTTGCCAGTTTTTCAGCAGGAGCTTTCAGTATTTTATCCATAAAAAACTGTTTATTCAACATCAAACGCATTTGTGGCGCCACTTTAGTCAAAGTTGCTTTTCCGTTTGTATCAACAGTCTTGTCTGTTATTTCAGCATTATTAAAGAAGAATTTTGTATTTTGCTTCTCATCATTAGAGTCATTTAATTTTGCTCCAATTTTGTACGTATCAAAAGTTGTATTTTCATCTGTATAATACAATTGAGGCAATTGCGTACCATTGTCAAAAAAACTGCTTCTCATTTGAACTCCAGATTCATGAATGCTTAAATCAAGTTTTCCATTCGCAGGTCCAAAAATCGAATCTAATTCATAAGTACGTTTACCAGTCGTAGCATCAGTAGCCGTAACATGGCTAAAATAAGGAACACTTATATACACACTATCAATAACAGCACCTTCACCAATTGTAGGCGCATATTCAGACAAAGCTACCTGAGTTGCATAATTTCCAGTTGTTGTACCTAAAACTGGATTATCATAAATACCCAAAGCATTTGTAGCCAATCCGTTTGATTGAATAGGCGTTATTTCTTGATTGTAGGCTAAAACATCATATTTCTCCGGCGTCAAATCAAAATGATTATCCCCGATCAACTCATCACCTATCGCATTAAAATCTCTATCACAGGAATATAAAAAAACAACTGTTGCCGCTATTAGAATTTTCTTAATAAAAGAAGTATTATACATGTTCAAATTTAAAATTAATTAAAGACCCATTTTTCTGTAGAAATTTGTATACGCTTCAGCGAATGCATCTTTCGGGCCGAAAGGTAAAAAAGGTTTTCCTGAAGATTCTATAAATTTTGTTAAACTTGGGGAAACATTTTCAGACGCAATAATTACAGCATCTGAATGTAATATACTTGCTTTTAATATATTTTCATAGTTAGGAACTTCCAAGTCAGAAACAGATTCATGAGGAACACCATCAAATTTAACTTTGTTGATCATTTCCATGTCTAAGTTCTCATCAAAAGACTGTCCGTAAACAGATGTAACGATTTTAGTTTCAGAAAACAAAGCTTCATTTTTATAATAATGCTTCATATAAATTGGAAGCATTGCTGCCAACCATCCATGAACATGAATAATATCTGGAACCCAATTTAATTTCTTAACGGTTTCAACAACTCCTTTAGCAAAAAATATGGCACGCTCATCATTATCAGGATACAATGCGCCTTCTTCGTCTGCAAAAGTTGCTTTACGTTTAAAATACTCATCATTATCAATAAAATAAACCTGAATTCTCTCTTTCGGAATTGAAGCAACTTTAATAATCAATGGCATGTCTAAATCATTCACTACCAAATTCATTCCAGAAAGCCTGATCACTTCGTGTAATTGATGTCTTCTTTCGTTGATATTTCCATATCTTGGCATGAAAATTCTTATCTGACCTCCTTGATCGTTAATCATTTTCGGAACGTCATACGACATTAAAGAAACCTCATTTTCAGCCAAATAAGGCACGACTTCAGATGATACATATAATATCCTCTTATCTTTCATAATAGTATTTTACTTAATTTTTGGTAATAAAAACGTCGCAAAATTACAAAATTTTATGCAGTTTATAACTAATATATTATGTTTGCACAAAATTTTAATAATACCGCCATGCATATTTTTTACGGTAAAGTAGCTCTGATAGCTTATTTAAAAACTATCAAAACGGCAAATTCAACTATCGGATTTGTACCAACCATGGGGGCTTTACACCAAGGGCATCTGGCTTTAATGCAGCGATCACTAAAAGAAAACAACGATACCGTTGTAAGTATTTTCGTAAACCCTACTCAGTTCAATAATCCTGAAGATTTAGAAAAATATCCTCGCACTCTTGAAGAAGATGTAAAAAAAATGAGAGGATTAAGTGACAAAATTATTTTATATGCTCCTTCAGTCGAAGATATTTATGAAGGAAACACAATTTCGCAAACATTTGATTTTGACGGATTAGAAAATCAGATGGAAGGAAAATTCAGACCAGGTCATTTTAACGGCGTTGGAACTATTGTAAAACGTCTTTTTGAGATTGTCACACCAACTAATGCCTATTTTGGAGAAAAGGATTTTCAGCAACTTCAAATTGTTAAAAAACTAGTCGAAAAAAATAATTTACCTGTAAATGTTATTGGCTGTCCAATTTTTAGAGAAGAGAACCTTTTAGCGATGAGTTCACGAAATGAACGCCTTTCTGCTGAAGAGCGAAAAGAAGCTTCAATAATATACAAAGTAATTACCGAAGCCAAAGAAATATTCCAAAAAGGCACTCCTGAGGAAACCATAAAATATGTCGAAGATGCTTTCAAAGACAATCCAAGATTCGAACTTGAATATTTTGTAATTGCTGACGAATCGACATTATTACCAATTGATCATAAAATTATAGACAAAAAATACCGTGCATTTATAGCGGTATTTGTTAATTCTATAAGGTTAATTGACACCATTTCATTAAATTAAATTACCTTTGCTGTATGCAAATTCAAGTTATAAAATCAAAAATTCATCGAGTAAAAGTTACTGGAGCTGATTTAAATTATATTGGCAGTATTACTATTGATGAAACTCTACTAGAAGCTTCAAATATTATTGAAGGCGAAAAAGTATCTATTGTCAACATTAATAATGGTGAACGTTTTGAAACTTATGCTATAAAAGGCATAAAAAATTCAGGCGAAATCACGCTTAATGGCCCGGCCGCAAGAAAGGTTCAAAAAGATGACATTATTATTATCATTTCATATGCAACCCTAGAGTTTGAAGAGGCTAAAACCTTCAAACCATGGATCATTTTCCCAAATGAAAATGATAATTCGCTGACATAAAACCTTATATCACGCTTACTTTCAATCTCAATTTGTCAAAAATATTTTGCACAAACAGATTTTCTTTTGCCTTAAATCAAAAAACGAATTAAGCGTAGGAAATCATTGCTTTTTTTTCAATCCCAAAATATCTAAAAGCAAATAAAGTATTATATTGCCATACAATTTTCAATACTTTTTAATTCACTGAAATGCCACAAATCATGAAAAAAGTTTACCTACTACTTGCATTCATCTCTGTTTCTGTTTTTTCTCAGAAAAAATTCGACAATATTAAGTCTGAAAAACTGGGAGAAGAGAGACGAATAACAATTGGGCTTCCACCTTCTTATGATGAGAAATCGGATAGAAAATATCCTGTTTTATATCTTTTAGATGGAGATTATTTATTTGATCCGTTTTCAGGAGCAGTAAGTTATGGTTCGTATTGGGACGATATCCCGGAAATGATTATTATTGGAATTCATCAAAATAAAAATGATGAACGTGAGGATGACTCAACAATTGATCAAAATGAAGGTTTGCCGTTTGAAAAAGGAGCGAAATTTTTTGAATTTATAGGTGCCGAATTAATTCCGTATGTAGAAAAAAAGTATCACACCGCGCCTTTCAGAATTATTGCCGGTCATGATATTACAGCAAGTTTTGCTAATTTTTATTTATATAAAGAAGAGCCACTTTTTAACGCATATATCTGCTTTAGCCCTGAACTTGCACCAAAAATGGAAGTTAGAATAGCGGAGAAATTTGCAAAAATCCAGAAACCGATATTCTATTATCTTTCTGCAGGAGAAGGTGACAATAAAAGAATTAAAGAACCGATTGAAAAATTAAACAGCAATATTAAAATCGCAAATAATCCGTTAGTAAATTATAAATATGAGGTTTTTAAAGGAGCGACACATTACACAGAAGTTTTACATTCTATCCCGAGTGCTTTGTACCAAATTTTTGAATCGTACAGACCAATAAATTCGGCTGAATACAATGAAAAAATTGCCGTTCTCGAATCAGGTTATTCTGATTATTTAGAAAAGAAATATGCAACAATGTCTGAAATATTAGGCTACCAAGTTCCTGTCAGAATGAGTGATTTTAAAGTAATTGAAAACATTATTTTAAAGAAAAATGCTTACGATGAGTTAGGAAAAATGGCCGAAATTGGAAACGTAAATTATCCAAAAGCCATGCTGGGCGAATATGAACTAGGATTGATGTACGAAAAAATGGGCGACCCAAAACATGCTTCAAAAAAATACCAAAATGCTTCTCAAATGGAGCCAATTGGGGATTTGAACAAAGATTTGATGTATGAGAAGATTGACGAAATGAATACGCTTGCTAAAAAAACCAAATAATGTCTAAAGTTAAAACTTCCTTTTTTTGCCAAAATTGCGGCACCCAATATTCTAAATGGCAGGGCCAATGCAACGCGTGCAAAGAATGGAATACAATTGCTGAAGAAATTATTCAAAAGCAAGAAAAAGTAGCTTGGAAAAGCGAACCAACTTCATCAAGCAAAGCGCCAAGGCCTTTAAAAATTGACGAAATTGATTCGGCGCAGGAAATTCGCATGGATACTACCGATGGCGAATTGAATCGTGTTTTAGGTGGCGGTATTGTTCCTGGATCTTTGACACTTTTGGGTGGTGAACCCGGAATTGGAAAAAGCACACTTTTACTTCAAATCTCATTAAAATTACCTTATAAAACTTTATATGTTTCTGGTGAAGAAAGTCAGAAACAAATAAAAATGCGTGCGGAAAGAATCACGCCAAATAGCGACAACTGCTATATTTTAACAGAAACAAAAACACAGAATATCTTCAAACAAATTGAAGCGATTCAACCAGAAATTGTCATTATCGATTCGATTCAGACTTTACACACTGATTATATTGAATCGACCGCTGGAAGTATTTCTCAAATTAGAGAAACTACTGCCGAATTGATCAAATTTGCTAAAGAAACCAACATTCCAGTTATTTTAATTGGACATATTACCAAAGATGGAAACATTGCCGGACCAAAAATTCTTGAGCATATGGTAGATACTGTTCTTCAATTTGAAGGAGATAGAAATCATATCTATAGAATTTTACGTTCACTGAAAAACCGTTTTGGTTCTACATCAGAACTTGGAATTTATGAAATGCTAGGAAGCGGTTTGCGCGAAGTAAGCAATCCGTCAGAAATATTGATTTCGCACAAAGACGAAGAATTATCAGGAACTGCAATTGCCACAACTCTTGAAGGCATGCGCCCATTGATGATTGAAATTCAATCTTTGGTGAGCACGGCGGTTTATGGAACGCCTCAAAGAAGCACAACAGGCTACAATGCCAAAAGACTCAACATGATCTTGGCCGTTCTAGAAAAAAGAGCCGGATTTCGCTTAGGCGCAAAAGACGTTTTTTTGAATGTAACAGGCGGAATTTCTGTTGATGATCCAGCAATCGACCTTGCCGTTGTTGCCGCTATTTTGTCATCAAACGAAGATATTCCAGTTGGAAAAGGTTTTTGTTTTGCAGGCGAAGTTGGATTATCTGGCGAAATTCGTCCAGTAAATCGCGTAGACCAGCGCATTCAAGAAGCCGAAAAATTAGGTTTCGACACCATTTTTGTTTCTAAATACAACAAAATAGCTTTAAAAAATACAGGAATCAAAATTGAATTGGTTGCTAAAATTGAAGATGTTGCCAGTATTCTCTTTGGGTAATTTCTATTAAAAATACCACTATGAATTTTCCAAAACAAAAAATATTCAAAGCGCTAAAAATACTTGCTGTATTATTGGTTTTGCTTTGCATCGGGTTGTACTTTTTTCGCAATTCACTTTTAAAACAAGCTATTGCAAAAGTTACCCATAAAATGGCGGTTGACTACAACAGCGATTTTTCAATTAAAGAAGCTTCTTTCAACGGCTTATCAACAATCAAACTTACAGATGTTGTTTTGGTACCTAAAAATGCCGACACGCTTGTTAAGATTCAAAAAATTGAAACAAGCATCAGTTTGAGCAATTTATTGATTGGCGATGTTCAGGTTGGTACTTTAAAAGTGAACAACGGCTACATTCAATTAGTAAAAAAAGGAAAAATTCGAAACTTTGACGCCTTCTTAAAAAGAAACAGTGATGATTCTGAAAAAAGCGAAAAACGCAAATATGGCGCTTTTGCCTACCGAATTATTTCAAAATTGCTGAATTTGGTTCCGACTGACATGAATTTGGAAAACTTCCGATTCAAAATTGATGACAACGGGAAAAAAGCTTCTATTGCTGTCAATAAATTAGTTTTAAACAACAAACAGCTCGAAACTAATCTTCATGTTCAAAGCAAAGATTTTGATCAGCGCTGGAACATTAAAGGTTTTGCTGATCCAAGAAATGAAAAAGCAGACATTCGTTTTTTCAATCTAGATACTGGCGCCATTCGTGTGCCTTATTTGGATGAACGTTATAATCTAAAAGCTAGTTTTGATTCGATCCGATTAAATGTCGAAAAAATTGATAAAAGTGGCAGCGAACTACATATTGACGGTTTTACTTCGATCACCAATTTAAAAATCAATCACCCAAAAATTGCCAGCAAAGATGTTGTGATCAAAAATGCACGCTTTGATTACCGCTTTTTATTAGGAGATAATTTCATTTCGATAGACAGCACCTCAACAATGCAGTTGAATAAAATCAAAGTGAAACCTTATATTTCATATGACACTGAAGAAGATACCGTTTATACTTTGAAAGTTGATATTCCAAAAATGAAAGCGCAAGATTTTATCGTTTCGCTTCCTGATGGTTTATTTACACATTTTCAAGGAATGCAAGCCACCGGAAATTTTGATTATAAACTGGATTTCAAATTCAACAAAAACAAACCAAACACACTTGTTTTTGACAGTAAATTGAACAAAGAAGATTTACGAATTACAAAATATGGCGAAGCCGATTTAAATAAATTAAACGGCGAATTTGTCTATCGTGCAATTATTCAAAATGTATTGCAACGCCCCGTTTTAGTCGGAAATGCAAATCCAAATTATACACCTTTAGATCAAATTTCACCTTATTTAAGAAAATGTGTTCTTACGACAGAAGATCCATCTTTCTTTTCGCATCGTGGCTTTATAAATGAAGCTTTCAAACAGTCCATTCTGAAAAATATTAGAACTAAAAAATTCTCTCGTGGTGCGAGCACAATCAGCATGCAATTGATTAAAAATGTGTTTTTAACCCGAGAAAAAACGCTTTCGCGAAAGCTTGAAGAAATTCTATTAGTTTACATTTTAGAAAACAACCGAATTGTAAGCAAGGAAAGAATGTTGGAAGTGTATTTCAACATTATCGAATGGGGACCAAATGTTTACGGAATTGGTGAAGCGAGTCATTTTTACTTCCAAAAAAGCCCTTCTGACTTAAACGTAGATGAATGTTTGTATTTGGCAACGATTATTCCGAAACCAAGAAAATTCATGTATCAGTTTAATGATCAGGGTAACTTAAAAGATTACGCTTTGAAAAACCAGAAATTCCTAAAAAATCTGATGTTTAGAAGAGGACTTTTAGTTCCCGAAGATACTATTGGACAATTGCCAGTTTATATTTCTGGAAATGCGCGTTCTTTAATTAAAATCAAAGCACCGGATTCAACTGCGGTTAAAAATGATTCTTTGGCTGTTGATGATGAATTTGATTTGTAGCTTTTTGCCACAAAGACACTAAGACACAAAGTTTTTTTGTTTTTAGTCTCGCAAAGTCGCAGAGTCGCAAAGTTTTTCTATAGCCCTTAACTTTGGTTAGGGGAAAAGATCGAAATAGAAAAGGGCTTTAGCCAAACCAGTAAAGTTTGGCTAAAGCCCTTTTTTTGCGTTTATATTTTCATCCAGCTAAAGCTGGACGCTATAAATTGAAAAAATTAAACTTGGCGACTCTGCGACTTTGCGAGATTAAAATAAACCTTCGTGGCTTAGTGCCTTCGTGGCAAAAAAAACTTAAGGAGCCGGATCAGGAATAATTGCCTGAACAGCATCAATTTCAGTCAGTATTTCTTTAGAAAGCACTACGTCAATAGTATCGATATTTTCTTTTAATTGTTCCAATGTTGTAGCGCCAATAATCGCACTTGTCAAAAATGGCTGTTGCAACACAAATCCCATTGCTAATTGCGTCAATGTTAATCCGTGTTTTTGAGCAATTTCCTGATACAATTTTGTCGCTTGTGTACATTGTTCGCTATTGTAACGTTTGTATTGCGGAAAAAGATTAATTCTCGCTTTCGGATGACTTTCTCCTGTTAAAAATTTCCCTGTAAGAACACCAAATGCTAACGGCGAATAAGCCAGCAAACCAACATTTTCATATTTTGAAACTTCAGCCGAATTCACTTCAAAAAGTCGGTTCAATAAATTATACGGATTTTGAACGGTTTTGATTCTTGGCAAATTATTGTATTTACTTTCTTCCAAAAGACGCATCATCCCCCATGAATTTTCGTTTGAAACGCCAATGTGTTTGATTTTTCCTTCTTTGATTAATCCGTCAAAAGTTTCAAGGATTTCTCTGAAATTATCTTCCCAAGCATCATTATGTCCGTGAAAAGCGCGCTGCCCGAAATTATTGGTTTTTCTTTCCGGCCAATGCATTTGGTACAAATCAATATAATCTGTCTGAAGTCTTTTTAAACTGTTTTCAACCGCGAATTTTATACTCGTAGGCGAAAAATCCAATTTCTCGCGCATATAACCAAAACTCGGATTTGGACCAGCAATTTTTGATGCCAAAATTACTTTATCACGATTTCCTGATTTCTTAAACCATGTTCCAATAATTTTCTCTGTACTTCCGTAAGTCGCTTCGCTTGCCGGAACTGAATACATTTCGGCTGTATCGAAGAAATTAACGCCTCTTTCGAGTGCATAATCCATTTGAGCGTGCCCCTCGGCTTCTGTATTTTGCTGACCAAAAGTCATTGTTCCGAGATTGATTTTACTAACTTTTATATCGGTGTTTGGTAATGTAGTGTAGATCATTTTTTTAAGATGCTAAGGTTCTAAGTTGCTAAGATGCTAAGTTTTTTTCTTTCGAATAGTTATTTTCAAAGATACAACGGTATTTCTCAAATGAAAATGCGACAAAAGTTAAAAAATCTACAAGATTATTTTTTTGAGGTTCTAAGGGACTAAGATTCTAAGGCACTAAGGTTTTTCTATTTTTAAACAAAAAGGGTTCAAAGTAAAACTTTGAACCCTTTTATAAACCTTAGCATCTTAGTCCCTTAGAACCTCAGCACCTTAATTAATACTATTAAGCATCTCAGCAATTTCATCTAATCTTGGTGTCAAGATAATTTCGATTCTTCGGTTTTTCGCTTTTCCTTCTGGAGTTGCGTTGCTTGCCAAAGGAGAAAATTCGCTTCTTCCCGCTGCTGTTAATTTTTGTTTGTTGATTTTAGTATTTTCACTTAAAATAGCTACAATTGCTGTTGCTCTTTTAGTCGACAAATCCCAGTTGTTTGCAATTGGTCCAGAGCCCGCATATGGATCATCATCTGTATGTCCTTCAATTAAAACAGAAAGATCTGGATTGTCGCCTAAAACTTTTCCAAGTTCTACAACCGCTTTTCTTCCTTCTGTTCCAACCGCCCAACTTCCTGAATTGAAAAGCAATTTGTTCTCCATAGAAACATATACTTTTCCGTTTTTCTGTTCAACTGTCAAACCTTTTCCTTCAAAACCATTTAAAGCTTTAGATAAAGTTTCTTTCAGTTTTCGCATCGATTCTTCTTTCGCCGCAATCATGTCTTCAAGTTCTTTCAAACGGCTTGCAGTTTTGTCTAAGCGAGCTTGCTCATCAGCAAGTTTTTTAGATTTTGCTTCTAATTGCGCCAATAAATCACGGTTTTTCGCCATGTTGCTTTCTAATGCATCGTTGCTGTTTTTCTCTAATGCATTATACGAATCCTGCAAAACTTTGTATTTTTTTTGCTCCGCTGCAAGATCAGCTTTTTGCTTTGCAAGATCATCTTTTGTACTTACCAAATCTTTAGTTAGTTTGTCTTTATCTAATTCTAACTGATTTTTTGCGGTTTTCAATCCTGCATTTTCATCAGCTATAGAACGGTTTTCTTTTTTTAAATCTGAATATTTCGTTTCAAGATCGTTGTAAATCTTTTTGGATACACATGAAGTTGCAGACAAAGCTAAAACTACTAATCCGATGGAGGCTTTTTTAATCATTTTACTTTTTGGTTTTTATTTGGGGCTTTATTAATAAATATCAAAATTCAATGGCGATTTCAAAATTCAATTTTTTAAACTTCAAAACTTTCCATTCCTTCAACAAGAACAATACCAAACTTTACTCGATTTCGACTAAAACTGGGCAATGATCTGAGTGAACAGCGTCTGGAAGAATAACAGCACGTTTCAAGCGATGTCCCATTGAATCGCTTACTAGATTATAATCAATACGCCAGCCTTTATTATTTCCTCTGGCTCCAGCACGGTAACTCCACCATGAATAATGATGCGGATCTTTATTGAAATGACGGAAACTATCGATAAAACCTGATTTCATAAAAGTGTCAAGCCAAGCACGTTCTGCAGGCAAAAATCCAGAAACCGTTTTATTGCGAACAGGATCATGAATATCAATTGCTTCATGGCAAATATTATAATCACCGCAGATGATCAAATTCGGAATTGTTAGTTTTAACTCGTTGATATACGTTTGAAAATCGTCCATGAACATAAATTTATGATCCAATCTTTCAATATTAGTTCCTGACGGAAGGTATAAACTCATTACAGAACAGTCCTCAAAATCGGCACGCAAATTACGCCCTTCAAAATCCATATGATGAATTCCTGTTCCGTACACAACCGCTTTTGGTTCAATTTTAGATAATATTGCAACACCGCTATACCCTTTTTTAGTCGCTGGATAATAATATTGATACGGGTAACCCGCCGCTGTTATAGCCTCAACAGGAATTTGATCCTGAGTCGCTTTAATTTCCTGAAGACAGATAACATCCGGATTTGCAGCTTCTAGCCATTCAATAAAACCTTTTGTAATTGCAGCACGAATTCCGTTTACATTATAAGAAATAATTTTCATCTTGGTAATTTTTTTAGGATTCCAAATGTAATAAAAAAGTGGAAAGTTTATAATTGAATAAAGGAAAAGTAGAGTTTTTTGTTATCTTTGTTCGCTGCTCTAATAATTTAAAAATAGTACATGGGTTTAGTTACCGCGAAAGAAGTTGCAAAGGCAATAAATGTTGATAAGTACGGAGTATTCGGTACTTTTTCAGGCTGGATTCTTATGAAGGTTCTTAAGATCTCGACCCTTAATAAAATTTACGATCGAAATAAACATTTGGAAGACCTTGCGTTTTTGAACGGAATTTTGGATGAGATGGAAATCAAATTCGAAATCCCAGAAGAAGATTTAAAACGTCTGCCAAAGGATGGTGCTTACATTACTATTTCAAATCACCCACTTGGAGGAATTGACGGGATTTTGCTTTTGAAATTAATGCTTGAGAGAGAACCAAATTTCAAAATCATTGCCAATTTCCTTTTACATAGAATTGTTCCGATGAAAAAATACATTATGCCGGTTAATCCTTTTGAAAATCACAAGGATGCTAAATCGAGCGTAATTGGCATCAAAGAAACGTTGCGTCATTTAAGCGACGGGAAACCTCTAGGAATTTTTCCGGCCGGTGAAGTTTCGACCTACAAAGACGGAAAATTAGTAGTTGACAAACCATGGGAAGAAGGTGCTTTGAAATTAATCAGAAAAGCAAAAGTTCCTGTTGTACCTATTTATTTTCATGCCAAAAACAGTAAATTATTCTACTGGCTTTCAAAAATTGACGATACTTTACGTACAGCAAAACTTCCATCTGAATTGCTTACACAAAAAGACCGCGTAATCAAAGTTCGTATTGGAAAACCAATTTCTGTAAACGAACAAAACGAAATTGAATCGTTTGAAGAATACTCAGAATTTTTAAGAAAGAAAACCTATATGCTTGCTAATCCTTTTGAAAAGGATACCAAATTAATCGACACAGCAAGTTTAAAAATCTCGAAAGCACCTAAAAAAATCGCAACTCCGGCTAACGAATCAAAAATGATTGCCGAAGTTGATGCTTTAAGAAATAGTGATTGCCGTTTATTGCAGAGCAAAAACTACGAAGTGTTTTTTGCCAGAGCAAAATCAATTCCTAATATTTTACATGAAATTGGCCGTTTGCGCGAAATCACTTTCCGTGAAGTGGGCGAAGGAACAAACGAATCGATCGATTTAGATAAATTTGATCAATATTATCACCATATGTTTTTATGGAATGATGAAACCAAGAAAATTGCTGGCGCTTACCGCATGGGATTGGGTTCTGAAATTTACCCAAAATATGGAATTGAAGGTTTTTATTTGAATGATCTTTTTAGATTTGAAACTGAACTTCACGACATGATGC
Source organism: Flavobacterium sp. LHD-80 (assembly GCF_030929605.1). Taxonomy (GTDB): domain Bacteria; phylum Bacteroidota; class Bacteroidia; order Flavobacteriales; family Flavobacteriaceae; genus Flavobacterium. The sequence continues at coordinate 111,168 of NZ_JAVFVS010000007.1, read as the reverse complement.
ACAAATCTATCGAAATGGGGCGTGCTTTCATCATACGTGAATATCAGCAAAAACCAATGCCTTTATTCTTGCTTTGGAAAGGGATTATTCATACTACTTTACGTCATCCAGAACACAAATATTTATTGGGAGGTGTGAGCATCAGCAATCAATTCTCTGATTTCTCTAAATCGTTGATGATTGAATTTATGAAGTCAAATTATTATGATCCTTATATTGCACAATATATTCATCCGAAGAAAGCCTATAAAGTAAAACTGAAAGATGCTGATAAAGACTTTATTTTTGATGAAGCCGAATCTGATTTGAATAAATTTGACAAGATAATTGACGAATTGGAACCAGGAAATTTACGTTTGCCGGTTTTAATTAAAAAGTATATCAAACAAAACGCAAGAGTTGTTGCTTTCAATGTCGATCCTTTATTCAATAATGCTGTCGACGGTTTAATGTATATTAGAATTGCCGATATTCCAGAAAGCACAATGAAACCTGTTATCGAAGAGTTTCAAATTGAGTTAGAGAAAAAGCTCTTTGAAAAAGAAGATTAGTAGTTTTAAAACATAAAAAAATCCCATCCGCCGTGGCGGATGGGATTTTTTTATTACAATTTTTGTTTAAAACTTATGAATTATTCTTTACCAATTTCATCCATTTCTTCAAATTGATTTTTTGGATCGGAACCATATTGATTAGGACCTTTTTCTCCTTCTGTAGCAAGTAAAATAATATTATAAATTGGAATAAGTATATACCATCCGCTTTTTCCTATATCATGCATTCTTCTTATTGCAACAGCGGTTCCAGGAATCATAACTGCTAAACTATATATTAAACCAATTATTCCCGTTTCACCAGCTCCAAACGTTAAACCAGCAACATTATCAATAATCTGTAAGATAATTGAAATAATAAAATTTCCTAAAATAAACATCCAATATTCTCTTCTTCTAGCTCTTCCATTAAAATTCGCATAATTTTCAAGAACTACTTTTTTGTACATTTCTAACATAACAAATCTTTATAAGTTTCCCCTACTCTTAAGGATTTTCGGTTACTCCACCACTTTTTAATACAGTGTAAGATTAACTTAATTAAGATTTTTTTTAAGAAACGAAAAGACATTGTTGTATCAGAAAAAGTTCTTTTTCACTGATAAAAAAAATCCCATTCGTTACGGTGAATGGGATTTTTAAATATTTTAGAACCAGCCTCTGTAACCGACTTGATAAGTCTGATAAAACTCTTCGTCTGTTTTTGTCAAGTATATAATTCCTTCTATAAGACCAATCAAACCACCAACGCCGCACATTAAGCCTAAAAGCAGATGAATAACGCCTTCCTTGGTGTATCCTAAATAAAATTTATGAATTCCAAGAATACCAACTAAAATAGCCAGAATTCCCGCTGAAATTTTTTTATTTTCTTCTCTAGGCCTTGATGGAGTATTCCAAGCCTCATACTTTGTATTTTCCATTTTTTATCAGATTTATTAAAACCTACTCTTTTAAGGATTTTCGGTGGCTCCTTTTCAAAAATATTGTTAAAAATGCAGTAACAATATTAAAGAAAAATAACTTTAAAAACTAATCAGAGATGTCAAATTTACAGAAAATACTTATCGCAAAATCACCTTAACAATATAATAAAGTGCTGACCTTAAAAACTATGCCCTTGTAGGTTTTGAATAAACCTTCTTGATCTTATCGACAATTACCTGAGCCAAACGTTCATGGCTTTCAAAAGTCCATCCTGCGATATGTGGCGTTAGTAAAACGTTTTTGGCTTCCAGCAAATATTGAAAGGCTTCTGGTGTATTTTTATCCTGGAAGAGTGTTTCAAAAGATAATTTCTCGTACTCCAAAACATCCAAACCTGCACCTAAGACCTTTTTAGACTTCATAGCTTCAACTAAATCTGCTGTCACGATATTTTTGCCACGCGAAGTATTTATAATCCAAAATGGCTTCGAAAATGCGTTTATAAAATTTGCGTCAACCATTTTGTCTGTTTCTGGCGTCCAAGGCAAATGAAGACTCAAAACATCAGCTCTTTTTTGAAGTTCCTGCAATGAAACTTGTTTTGCATTTTCATCTCCAATATTTTCCAAAATATCATAAAACAAAACTTCGGTTTCAAAACCACGAAGTTTTTTGGCGAAAGCTTTCCCCATATTTCCGTATCCAATGATCCCAACCGTTTTCCCGTCTAATTCATGACCGCGATTGCTTTCACGATTCCAATGTCCCGCTTTGATCTCGGCGTCGGCCTGATTTAAATTATTAAAAAGCGATAAAATTACGCCAAGCGAATGTTCTGCAACTGCATTTCGATTTCCTTCTGGAGCCGCGATTAAGTGAATTCCTTTCGTTTCAGCATAATCACAATCAATACTTTCAAGGCCTGCGCCCACTCTGGCAATAAATTGCAAGTTAGTTGCATTATCTAAAAAAGTCTTGTCAATCTTGAATCGGCTTCGAATTACAATTCCGTTATAATCTTTAATTTTAGCTTCGATTTCTTCTTTCGAAGATTTAAAATCGGCATGATTTTCAAAACCCGCTTCTTCTAATTGATTCCATAAAATAGGATTATTGCTGTCTATGTGAAGAATTTTTATGCTCATTATTGTTGAATTTTATCTAAAGCAAAAATACGGTTAATTTAATCTCGTAAAGTCGCAGAATCGCAAAGTTTTTTTATTGGTCAGAATTTCTTTAACTTTGAAGATACAAGCCTTCGAAGAAATTCCTTCCCTTTTAAATCTTCAAAACCTTTTCTCAAATGAAATTAACCGTGACTTTTAATTCTTTCTTCAATAACGAAAAATCTGGAGGGCTGCTTTTACTATTTGTAACAATATGTTCGTTGTACTTAGCAAATTCAGCTTATGCCACAGAATATGTTGCTTTTTGGGAAAAAGATTTGGGAGGACATTCTATTACGCATTGGATTAATGACGGTTTAATGACCATTTTTTTTCTTTTAATTGGTTTAGAATTAGAACGTGAAATTTATCACGGAGAATTATCCAACATAAAAAATGCTTCATTGCCAATTATGGCTGCTCTTGGAGGTATGCTGGTTCCTGCCGCGATTTTTCTGGCTTTAAATTTTGGTACCGCAACTCAAAACGGAGCAGGAATTCCAATGGCGACCGATATTGCTTTTGCAATCGGGATTTTATCTCTATTAGGAAAAAAAGTTTCACCATCACTAAAGGTATTTTTAACCGCTCTCGCCGTGATCGATGATTTGGGTGCTATAATTGTTATTGCCGTTTTTTACACCAAATCAATTGCCTTTGTAAATCTTGCAATCGCTTTAGCAATTTGGGGTTTTCTTTTTATTCTGAATCGAATGAAAGTCAACAATATTATTCCGTATTTAATTGGCGGCATAGTAATGTGGTATTTTATGCTGAATTCTGGAGTGCATGCAACAATTACGGGTGTTATTTTAGCGTTTGTAATTCCGTTTGGAGATGGCAGCGAAAATTCATCTTCTTATAAACTGCAGCATTTTCTACATAAACCTGTTGCTTTTATCATATTGCCTTTGTTTGCCATTGCAAATACTTGTATTGCGATAACAAACGATTGGCACGAAGGATTAAATCATCCAAACACCTTTGGAATAATCCTTGGATTAGTTATTGGAAAACCGCTCGGAATTGTTCTATTTTCTTCTATTGGAGTAACAGCCGGATTATGTGCGTTGCCAAAAAACTTAAAATGGTCACATCTTTTAGGAGCCGGAATGCTAGGCGGAATTGGTTTTACAATGTCCATTTTTATTACCATTTTAGCCTTTAAAGATCCTGAAACAATTGTTTTTTCTAAAATTGCTATTTTAATTGCGTCGTTGCTTTCGGGATTTTTTGGATTCGTATTTTTAAAATACACTTTGAACAAGAAATTAAATTCAAGATTATGATCGCAAGAATCTGGCACGGAAAAACAAAAGTTGAAGATTATGAAGTTTACACCGAATTTATGATCAAAACTGCCATTCCTGATTATGAAAAAACACAGGGATTTGTGAAACTTTCCTTTTTAAGAAACATCAAAAACAACGAAGGGCATTTTACGCTTATAACGTATTGGGAAAACCTAGAAGTAATCAAGAATTTCGCTGGAGAAGATTTTGAAAAAGCAAAGTATTATCCCGAAGATGAACAGTTTCTTTTAGAATTTGAAGAAAAGGTAGAGCATTTTGAGGTTTTTGCTTAGAAAAAGCTCCAATTACCCGCAATATTGTCATTCCTCGTTCCTCGGAATGACATACAGGGCTCAACTCTCAAAAATAAAAAATTCCAAACCCCAACTAAAGTATTGGAATTTGGAATTTGAGTATTTAAATATTGTTATTTTATTTCAGTAAACCTTTTATCTGTTTCAAAGAAGTTTTGATTCCTTTTATCAGAGACGAACTAAAGCCGTTGTGTTCCATTTCATTCAAACCAACAATTGTACAGCCTTGAGGCGTTGTTACACGGTCGATTAATTGTTCTGGGTGCACTTTTTCCTCTAATAACATTTTTGCAGCTCCTTTTGCTGTTTGTGCGGCAATTGCCAAAGCTGTACTGGAATCAAATCCTATTTCGATTCCGGCTTGCATAGATGCACGAATGTAACGTAATGCATATGCCGTTCCGCAGGCGCCCAAAACCGTTGCCGCATCCATCAATTTTTCATCGATAACTGGAGCAGTCCCCAAATCTTGGAACAAATCTACAATTGGCATCGCCTCTTCACGATCTGTTTCAGGAAAAGAAATACAAGTTGCCGATTCTCCAAATTGCGCAGCAATATTTGGCATAATACGCACAACCGGATATTCATTATTAGTTTTCTCCTGAAGCATATCCAACGACAATCCACTTACTGCAGAAGCGATTGTTTTATCTTTAATTACAGGCAAAATTTCAGCCAAAACCGTATCAACCTGATAAGGCTTTATAGTCAAAATTACAACATCTGCTTCCTGAATATTGTGTTTATTATCGTTAGACACCGTAATTCCGTATTCAGACAAATACTGAATACTTGCAGTGTTTCTTCTTGTAACTGTAACTTGATTGTTTTTTGAAAATTTAGCAATTCCCAAGGCAATAGAAACGCCAAGGTTTCCTCCTCCAATAATGTGTACTTTCATCTGCTTGGTTTTAATTTATTTCTGGCTGATTAACACCTAATTCTTCAGATTGCAAATTACATAGAATTTAAAGATTTTAAATCACTCCAATCTATTAATTTGTGCCAAAAATCTAAAACCCAAGAATCATTTTGGCAACTCCAAAATAGAGCATAATTCCGAATACATCATTAGTTGTAGTAATAAATGGACCCGTTGCAATTGCCGGATCGATTTTATTTTTATGAAGAAAAAGCGGTACCAATGTCCCTAAAGTTGCGGCAAACAAAATCACAACAATCATAGAGATCGAAATTGCCATTCCGACCAAATATTGTTGATACATAACCGAATGATATCCTAAAAGAAGCAATGAAATAATGCTTCCAGAAATCATTGAAACGGTAAGTTCTTTGCTAAAATAACTGCGACTGAATTCTTTCAAAGTTCCATTTGCCAAACCTTGAACTACGATTGCCGAAGCCTGAACTCCAATATTTCCAGCCGTTGCTGATAAAAGAGGCACGAAAATAATTAAGGTTGAATATTTTTGGAAAGCGCTTTCGTTATCTTTCAACACAAATGACGCGACAATCTCAATTACCATTCCGATTAAAAGCCAAGGCAAACGTGCTTTTGTTAACTCCAAAACACTGTCATTACTTTCAATATCTTGCGTAATACCGGCTGCTAATTGGTAATCTTTATCGGCTTCATCTTTGATCACGTCTACGATATCATCAATTGTAATTCTTCCGACCAATCGTCCAAGTTCATCTACAACTGGAATTGCCTCCAAATCGTATTTCTGCATGATACGAGCGACCTCAACATCTTCGGTATCAACGTTTACAAAATTTAGCTTTCGGATATAAATATCTCCAATTTGCGTTTTGGTAGAAGTTGTCAATAAATCTTTAAGAGATAATCTGCCTTTTAAACGATTTTCATCATCAACAACATAAATCGAATGTACTCTGGAAACATTCTCTGCCTGAATTCGCATTTCTTTTACGCAGGTCAAAACATTCCAATTTTCATTGACTTTTACAAGCTCTTTACCCATCAAACCACCCGCCGTGTTTTCATCGTAACGTAGTAATTCGACGATATCTTTTGCGTGTTCAACATCGACTAACTCCGAGATAACTTCTGCTTTGATGTCCTGCGAAAGTTCCGCGATGATATCGGCAGCATCATTTGTTTCAAGCTCATCAAGCTCTTCTGCAATTTCTTTTGGTGAAAGTCGGCTTAAGATATTTTCACGCAGATCTTCTTCTAATTCAAGAAGAATTTCGGCTGTTTTGTCACTATCTAAAACTTTAAAAATGTAGGTTGCTTCATCAAAATCTAATTCTTCAAGAATTTCGGCGATATCAGCATGGTGAAGATCATTAAGTAAAATTTCAAGTTCGTTGTCATTTTTCTTAACGATATGTTCCTCTAGTTGTTGGATAAATTCTTTGCTAACTTTGAACTCCATCGGCTTCTATTTTTTGAGTCAAAACAATAAATTCGTCAACGCTAAGCTGCTCAGGACGTTTATCAAAGATAGTGTCTTCTCGCAAATTATCTGATAAATTTAATGTTTTCAAACTGTTACGTAATGTTTTTCGTCTTTGTTGAAAAGCCGTTTTTACAACCGTAAAAAATAACTTTTCACCACAAGGAAGACTATAATCTTCCTTTCGGGTCATTTTCATCACACCCGACTTGACCTTGGGCGGAGGAATAAAAACATTTTCGCTTACAGTAAACAAATACTCAGTATCATAGAAAGCCTGTGCCAGCACAGACAAGATTCCGTAGGTTTTTGATCCTTTTTTTTCACAGATTCGCTCTGCAACTTCCTTTTGAAACATTCCTGAAAATTCAGGAATTTGATCTCTAAACTCAAGCGTTCTAAAAACAATTTGAGAAGAAATATTATATGGGAAATTGCCAATTATAGCAAACTGTTTGTTTTCGTAAATCTGATTTATATTGTATTTCAGAAAGTCTTCTGAAATGATATTGTCTTTTAATTTTGGGTAATTCGCATCTAGATACGCAACAGATTCTGTATCAATTTCGATCACTCGTGTATGAACAGGCTTGTCAAGTAAATATTTAGTAAGCACACCCATCCCTGGCCCTATTTCAAGCACCTCATCATATCCCTTAAAAGTCAAAGTATCGGCAATTGCTTTTGCGATGCTTTCGTCTTTAAGGAAATGCTGTCCTAAATGTTTTTTGGCTTTTACTTTTTCCATTTTCTTACTTGTTTTGCCACGAGGGCGCAAAAGTATTCTTTTTGATGCTACGGGTCAAAGCTTATTTCACTTTTTTTGTCATAAAGACTCAAAGTCACAAAGCTTTATATTCTTTTGCCACGAATTTCACAAATTGACACTAATTCTAAATCAATAAATCTGTGCAAATCTGTTTAATCAGCCAAATCTACGGGCAATTCTGTTTTATGAAAACTGAAAACCGAGACTGAGACTGAGAACTAATTAATGTTCTGAAATAACTTCCAATTCGGTTCTAAAAGAAAGCATTTTATCTGCAAATAATTCCAGTGCTTCTCTGTCGAATTTTGGCTGATCTTCAAGATAATATTTTTCAAGAGTATCTTTACTGTCTGTTGTATATTGAACCGAATACGTAATTCCTCCCATTTCTTCTTCAACCAAAACTTTCACAATTCGTGCCGATGAAAATTTTTCTGTTGCCAGAATTTCTGGAATATGTTTTTCCTGCATCCATTTCAACCATTGGTCGTGAACGCTTTCGTGTATATTGGTAGTTATATTGTAAATAATCATTTTTTTAAAGGTTCTGAGATACTAAGGTTCTAAGAGGCTAAGTTTTTTACTTTTGATTCTTAAAATCTTATGCAAATCTTCATATTACTAATTCTTTTTTAAATCTTTTATTCGATTACACAGTTAAACGATTAACCGATTAAACCAAATTATAAATTCTTATCTCCTCTTAATTCTCGGTATTTTTTTCTGGCATCAACAAAGTAAATACTGTCTTGATGGTTAAAAATTACCTTTTCATACAAAGGCTTTGCTTTTTCTATATCGTGCAATTCATCGTTGTAAATTTCTGCAGAGAAGAACAATGCTTCATCAACGTAAATTCCGTCACTATGATTGTCAATTATCTGCTGGTATTGGCTTAAAGCCGAATTAAAATCTTTCTGGCTTTCATATATTTTACCTAAACGCAACATTGTAACAGCTTCAATTTCCTGGCCTTTATAGGTTTTCAGAATGTTCTGAAATTGTGTAATGGCTTCTTGTTTTTTATTCTGATAAATTAAAAAATCACCTTTGGCAAACTGTTTTAACGCCGTTTGTGTCAAATCGGCGACTGTATTATCATTAATCAGTAAAAAATACTCAAGAGCATCATTTGCAATCAATTGCGTGTTTGCCGATTTCAATTCTTTGAACTGCTTTAAAGCCCACTCAAAATCGGTTTTGTAATAACTCGTTTTTGCTGCTTTTAAACTGGCTTCGTGCGCCATTACATCATTCTTTAAATCCAATTGAATCTGCGAATAATAAATAAGCGCCTGATTGAATTTTTCCTGCAAAAGCAAAATATCTCCCAATTCCATTTTGGCATCAGCTTCCTGATAATCGTTCAAATTTAGCTCTAAAGCGTGCTTAACAATCGCAATGCCTTCTTCTGGGTTTTTTAAATTAAAAGCTGCAAAATGCGCTTTAATCAATTGCAAAGATAAGGTAAAAGGAGTTACTTCGTAAGTTGTCAGTAATTGCTGTAACTCAGCATCAATTGCAGGATAATCTTTTTCCTGTGCTTTTTCTATTTTGATTTCCATCAAATAGTAATTCGTCTGAATCAACAAATCTAAATCTTTGGTATTTAAAAGAATGAAATTCAGAATTTCTGCAGCAGTTTCAGTATCATCTTCCTTCAATGCAAACTGACTCAAATTGACAATACTTGAAAGCGATTCAGGCTCGCGTTTATATATTGCTTTTTCCTGAATAAAAGCTTTTCCAAACTCTTTTTGCTGTACGTAAAACCAACTCAAATAATGATTCCAAAAAACATCCTGATCTTTTTGCGTTTTTAAAATCAAGGCTTTTCGCATGGCATCTTTAAAAGCCGTATTATCTGTTTCGCCATTCATGAAACGCGATAACTGTGTCTGAATTAAATTAGCATTCTGCGGATTTTTATAGGATTCTGTCAACAAAAGATCGATCATTTCATCGGTTCTGCCCAATTGACCGTATAACATTCCGATTTGGAAGTTGAAATTGTAATTCGGCTGAATTTGCATTGCAGTTTGATAGGCTTTTAGGGCATATTCCAGCAATACTTTTTTCTCGAATGAATTTCCAATTCCGTAAACATCATTTGGGTTTGCTTTAATTTTTTCGATTGCCTGATCGTAAAAACTTCTGGCCTTTGATTCATTTTTTTGCAATTGATAATTGTATCCCAATTCTACCAAAAAAACGCCTTGTTTGTATTTATTATAACGATCTTGAATCGCTTTTTCAGCTACTGAATATTGCTGTAATTGCTGATAACAGTCGACTAATCTTAAAAAATATTGGGTATTAGATGGCGCGCTTGTCAAAAGCTCTTCATAACTGACTTTTGCTTTTTCGAAATCGCCTTTATCAAAGTAATATTGAGCCAATTGCTCATTTTGAGAAAATGTAAGACTTGACCATAGCAAAACGATATAGATAAAGATGTTTTTCATATTTCAGTTTTTTTAGTCACGTTTTCAGTGTTCAGTGTTCAGTTTGCAGTTTGCAGTTTGCAGTTTGCAGTTTGCAGTTTTACACTGCGACCGAATACTGCGACTGAACACTGAACACTGAACACTGAAAACTATCCTCTAATTTCAGTTCTTGATTTCCAGACAATCAAAGTTAATCCAATTAAAATAAAAGGAATACTTAAAATTTGCCCCATATTAATAATCATACTATTTTCAAAAGACTCCTGATTTTCCTTAAAAAATTCAATTATAAATCGAGCCAAAAACAATAACGTCAAAAAAGTTCCAAATAATAATCCGTTTGTTTGCTTTATTTTATCTGATTTATACATCCAAAATAAAATTCCAAAAATCAACAAATATGCAAATGCTTCGTATAATTGCGTTGGATGTCTCGGAATTAAATCATCTCTCTGAAAAACGACACCCCAATTTCCATTAGTAGGTTTTCCATAAATTTCAGAATTCATAAAATTTCCAAATCTGATGAAAGCGCCTGTAACAGGAACTCCAATCGCCATTCGGTCCAAAAGCCATAAAAACTTCACTTTGTATTTTCTGCAATATAAAATCATCGCAATTAAAACACCTATTGTTCCGCCATGACTTGCCAAACCTTGAAAACCAACAAATTTATAAACGCCACCAATCTTTTGAATTGGTAAAAGTATTTCTATTGGATGTTGCAGAAAATATTCATACTCATAAAAAAAACAATGTCCCAATCGAGCGCCCAAAATTGTTCCCACAATTACATAAACCAACAAACTGTCCAGGTTTTCTATGGAAATATTTTCTTTTTTATAAATATTTCTGACAATATAATAGCCTAATAAAAGTCCAGACGCAAAAAGAGCTCCATAATATTTCAAAGGAAAACTGTCGGTAATCATTACGATTACAGGATCTACATTCCAATTTAAAATTGCACTCATATTATTTTATATATGCTCATTATTAAAACTAAGAAACCTAACAGGTTTTTAAACCTGTTAGGTTTAATTCCCTAAATTACGAAAAATTTAGTTTATAATATCAAATCCGCAGTACGGACGTAAAACTTCTGGTATTACAATTCCTTCTGGCGTTTGGTAATTTTCTAAAATTCCGGCCAAAACTCTAGGCAAAGCCAATGAACTTCCGTTCAAAGTATGCGCCAATTGGTTTTTACCATCTTTGTCTTTGAAACGTAATTTCAAACGGTTTGCTTGAAAAGTTTCGAAGTTAGAAACCGAACTGATTTCTAACCAACGATCCTGTGCTGTAGAAAATACTTCAAAATCATAAGTCAAAGCCGATGTGAATCCCATATCGCCTCCGCAAAGACGTAAAATTCTATAAGGCAATTTCAATTCCTGAAGAATATTTTTAACGTGCTCAACCATTCCATCAAGAGCTTCGTATGATTTCTCTGGATGTTCGATACGTACGATTTCAACTTTATCAAATTGGTGCAAACGGTTTAATCCGCGCACGTGAGCTCCGTAAGAACCCGCTTCACGACGGAAACATGGCGTATAAGCCGTATGTAAAACTGGCAATTCGCTTTCGTTCAAAATAACATCACGGAATAAATTCGTAACTGGAACCTCAGCAGTTGGAATCAAATATAAATCATCAATTGTTGAATGATACATTTGTCCTTCTTTATCTGGCAATTGTCCTGTTCCAAATCCTGACGCTTCGTTTACCAAATGCGGCACCTGAACTTCATTATATCCTGCAGCAGTATTTTTATCTAAAAAATAATTGATTAACGCACGCTGTAAACGAGCACCTTTTCCTTTGTAAACAGGAAAACCAGCACCAGTAATTTTTACACCAAGCTCAAAATCAATAATATCATATTTTTTTACCAATTCCCAGTGAGGTTGCGCGCCTTCGTGCAAAACTGGAATTTCTCCTTCTTCAAAAACATTTAAGTTATCGTCTGGAGTTTTTCCTTCTGGAACAATATCAGCAGGAAGATTTGGTAAAGTATATAATTTGTTTGTCAATTCAACAGCAAGAGCTTCGGCTTTTTCGCCAAGTTCTTTGCTTTTTTCTTTTAACGAAACTGTTTTTTCTTTTAAAATAGCTGCTTTAGATTTCTCGCCAGCTTTCATTAGCTCACCAATATCTTTGGATAATTTATTAGATTCAGATAAAACATTGTCTAATTCTACTTGCGCAGCACGACGGTTTTCATCTAATTGCACCACCTCTTCAACAACGCTTTTAGCATCGATATTTCGTTTTGCTAAAGCCTTGATTACTTTCTCTTGATTTTCTCTAATAAATGCGATTTGTAACATAGCTTGATTTTTGTAACTATTGTATTTTTTTATAATGGAAGCAAATTTAAGGAAATGTTTCCTAAGATTAAGACAAAGTTTGTGGGGAAAAAAGTTATTTCACAGAGACACACAAAGATTACACAGACATTCACAAAGTTTTTCTTTTAAAATCTTCGTGAGACTTTGTGTTTTTCCTTTGTGAATCTCTGCGAAACAATAAAAAAACGGAAACAACTTTTAAAAAAGCCATTTCCGTTTTATGTTGTCTCAAAAAGCAGAAACAACAATACGTTTTTGATAATTTATCTCGTGTATACTGTGATAACACCAGCCGCATCTCTCACTTTTAATTCTTTAAGAGTTAGATTTACGATATCCTGTGTTTTACTCACACCATTTATAACAGTCGTTAAATTATTGTGTGATCTAGAATAAATTCCTGATTGAACTGTTAGCGCACAAGCACTTACAGCTGAACTATAATCTCCAACATTTACTGTATTATCTAATTTTAATTCAAGATAATCTTTGTTACATCCACTTTGATTTTCTGGTGCATCAGTCAATGTTTCTGTACCATTTATAACAGTTCCTGTTTTACTAAGATCCCATTTTCCTTCTAATGGAATTAGTGTTTCCCCTTCATTATCATCATTGCTGCATGATGTAGTAAATAATCCAATACTTAGTATTAAGGCGAGTAATAAGCTTCTAGTTTTCATGTTTGATTTCTTTTAAAAATTAATACTGCTAAATTACTTTTAAAGCTTTCCAGACATGTTACATAAATTTCCCGATGATTTACATAATTATTACAAATACGTAAGTAAATTCATAGAAAAATCACCTAAGTCATCGTATATGATTAAAAATCAAATATTTCTGATATATTTGTTTTAACACTAATTTACACCATTAAACCTATGAAAAAAATTACCCTACTACTCTTATTTATTATTTCTTCAGTATCTATCAGCTGTAACGAAAGAACTACAGAGAGCTATAATAACCAAATCGTCGAAGCTCACACAAAGCTTTTTCAAGCTAATGAGGAATTCTTAAAAGGAAGTTTGAATTTTATTGGAAAACCCGAATCAAAAAAAGAATTACTGGCGCTGATTAAAGCAACCAGAAACAAATTAATAGAAGCACAAAAACCAGTAGAGCTTTTAGCTCCGTTAAATACAGACCAAGGATTAAGAAAAACGATACTGGAAATGTTTTCTACCAGCATTACTTCTATGGATGGTTTTGAAATAAATATAGACATTTTAACAGCGAAAGACGGTGAAGCAAAAGCTGCAACTATGCTTCAAGGTGCTTTTAGCGAAATTGTAGCACTTGATGAAACTATTAAAGAAATTCAAGTTGAATATGCACATTCTAACAATGCTCAATTAAGATAAAACCTTAATTGGCATTGCCCTTTTTGTTTTAGAAATCTAAAACCCTTTATTTTCTACCAGCAAGGCTTTCAATTCATTCGTTTTAATATAAACCGCAAAGCGCCCGGCCAATAACAACATTTCCTTTTCTTCTGGAGATATTTTCAACTTAGTTTCAACATGAGAAGCATATTCGTATAACATCAAAAGTTCGCTGGCACTAAAATTTTTAAACGTTTCTTGATTTAGGCTCGAAAGTACAAGCCCGCCATTTTTATCTTTTTTAAAATGTTCAGAACCGAATTTTGAAATCAGCTGTGATTTGAAATCATCATGAAGTTTCAACCAACTTGTTGCTTCATCATCGGTATTTTTTAATTGCGTTATCAAATCTTCGTACGCTTGGTCTTTTTTTAATGTGGACAGATAATTTCGCAAAGTTGTAAATCCGATAACCTGATAATTTGAAGTCGGGATTTTATATTTATCCAAAACATTTTCTACATCTTTTTCAAAAGTAATATAACGCGTTTGAACCGTATATAAAGAAGCCGTTTCTAACAGCGAAAGCAATCTGATTTTTTCGTCATTTATAAAAGGAGCTTTTTTGCCCGGTCCCAAACAATCAATAAACAAAGCTTTTTTGTTTTTGTCTTTAACTTTAGTATCGCTATGAAGCAATTCAATAAGCGTTTCATAACCCGTATTATCCGATGCTCCGCCATCAATTACACATAAAATTTTATCCTGATTTTTGATTCCGAATTTAGTTTTTGGAAGAACACCAGGAAATGCAGAACTTGCCGTTATAGCATATGTCAACGGAAAATCATAACCATTATTTATTTGATTTCCGTCAAGCGGAAGTGATGCCTTATTTGGAGCCAAAGAAGCATGAATTTTCAAAGCATGAATGATATGCGGCATGAATGGAAAACGTTCGCCATTGTTATATGCTGTTCCATTTGCGACCATTATAGGCAACTTCGGACTTAGTTTGCTTTCTTTCGGAATAAAAAAGTCGGATAAAAGCATTTGAGTTTTAAACTTGTTCTCGTTTTCAGGATTTGCACTGTCGTATTGTAAAACCTCAAAATCTAATCTTTGCGCCATTGAAATTTTTTCGCCCTTTTCGTTTCGACTATTATTAAGAAGAGATAAAAGCGAAGCCGATTTGTTCACATCTGATTTATAAGCATCGGCCTTAGAAAAATAAAATTCGTTGAAAGAACAATTATCGTATTGCAATTTATTTTTCAAAACCGTTAAATAATATCCCGCCGAATAACAGCCTCCAGAAACAGTCGAGAAATAATCAACTTCATTTAAAAAATTGCGTTTGGAGTCACTTTCCTGAATTTCCTCCAAACCCAAAAGTACACCCATACTAAAAAACTGCGCACGCGAACCACCGCCCGAAATTCCGACTCCAAGAGCAATATTTGGGTTCTGAAGTTTTGAATCTCTTTCCTGAACCGATTTATAATCAGCAAGCGAAACTTCAGGAATCGAACTATAATTGATTTCTGAAAAAAGATTTATTTTGTTTTGAGAAATTGCTGTTTGAGCAAAAATAACGAGCAAAATTGGGCAGTACTTAAATCTCATTTTATTAACTTTTATTGAAAAAAGGTGCAAAGGTTTATAGATACAAAGCTACAAAGTTGTTTGTCTGGCTGAGCAAGGTCAAAGCCACAGATTAAAATGATTCTTAAATTGCTAAAAAACCTTTGTTACTATGTTACTCTGCCACTTTGAGCCTCAAAAAAACTCACTCTGTATTAAACAGTCTCAGTATATACGATAGTTCGTAAACAATAAAAAGCGACACTAAAACAGTATGAAAAATTTTATTATTGACTTTTATTGCCACAAGACACAAAATAATATGACTTATAATCCGAACAAAATATTCGGTTTGATTGTATAAAAAATAATCACCGCCTTTTATTGCCGTGTCAACAATATCAGCTATAAAACTAATGGCCAGAATAGAAAAGAACCACTTTTTTCGGGAATAAAAATAATCTTCATATCCGGTATAATCAACTAAGTCGTCAGGATACAAAATCGCCGACAGCAGATAATAAATCAAAATATAACAGATTATGAAAAAATAATCAGCAAAATACCATTCCTGAATTAACTTAAGATTAAACTCCCACCACCAAAAATGAATGAGCAGTAAAAAGACATAAAACACCCAAAGCGAATGCACGAAATAAATTTTCTTACGCCCCGGATGCTGAATAAAAATCACAGATCCTTTTATAAGATGCGTTAAACTCAAACCCAAAATGATCCCGATAACTGATTTAACATGAGTAAGTTCTTCCATAAATAAAATTATTATTTATACGGAACTAAATTTAAATCAATTAATTCAAAAACAAGTGATTGCGTAAAAAAAAGTTACTTTAATAAATGTGAATTAATCACACAAAATCGCGAAGTCGCAGAGAAAATAAAACTTCGCGACTTTGCCTGATTAAAACAAGAAAACTTAGGCTCTTTTAATCTCGTGCCCAACAAATTCTTCTAAAGCTGCAAACATATCATCAACTGAAAGCACTTCAAAATCGGGGTGATTCTTCAAGAAATTAGCATTTAGTTCCACAAGATTTTCTTCTAATTCAAAAAATTTATCGTTGTTTAAGGCATCACGAACGGGATTTGCTCCCTCTAATTTTCCTTTTAAAAATTTATCAAGTTTGATATTGCTCGTAATTCTAACCTTTTTGCTTTGTTCCAAAAACAATTCCAAATGTTTTTCGGCACCAATTAAAGCCAAACCTTCCTCTATCAATTCGTTTAATTCCTTGTTCCAGCCAGAATTATGCACAAACTGCGCAAAGTTTCCCTCGGCATATTGCGAATAGTAATAATCTAGATAATAACTCGTAATTGCATCTTCGTGAATCAATTCATCATCGACACCTTCCTCACGCATTAAATTGATTACCGAAATATTAGAATGCACGACATCCTGCGGATTTTCACTTTTCATTGCCGTTTCAGAAACTATTATTCTGCCAAATTCTTCCATTGTATCTTGTTTTGAGTTGTTGCTAAGATCAAAATCTTCGCCATTCATTTTTTCATTCATTTTATTTACTAAATCCTTCAGCCGTTTTGCCTGAGCTTCTTTTTCTTCTCGAAGTTTAGCCTTTTTTCGGTTCAGCAGTTTAGTATGTAAAGCCTTGTTTTTAGTATTTTTTTCTGGTCCTTTCGCCATGATTTCTATCCTTCAGGTTTTCATTTGCAAATTTCGTGGAAATAATCATACGAATGCCAATAATTTTTTGGGCGTTTCCCTCCGGGCCGGGCTATCCGCTTCAAGTCCTCGCTCTTCCTTCGTCAGGCTGTGGGCTTTCTGCTTCTATCCCTAACGCTCACGGTTTCAAAATAAAATATCATTTTTCAAAACAACATTAAAAACGTAACGCAACCATTTCAAAAATACGCATCTATTTAATAAACAATTATTTAATCAAAAAATTTAACTAATTTAAATCAAAAAAATGAAACACATCATTACACTTTTATGCATTCTATTAATGGCTTCGAGCTGCAGTAATGACGATTCAGCAAGTTCACAAATCTCATTTTCAGAAATCACCAAAGAGTCTTTTACCACTGACAAAAAAATGCCGAAATCCAATCTAGTAATCAAAGATGTTACGGCCTGGAATTCTTTACTGAGTAAAATAAGTCCTGCCGAAGTATCTAATTTTAAGGAAACAAATATCGATTTTTCAAAATATCAAATTATAGCTGTTATTGACATGGTTTATGGAAATGGCGGACACACAATCGATATTACAAAAATTACGCAAAACAGTAATGCGATAATTATCAAAGTCGAAAACTTACGCACCGGCGATTTAACATCGGTAATAACACAGCCCTATCATATTGTCAAGATTGCAAAATCGAAGAAAACTGTGATTTTTAAATAATTGCATTTTATCTCTGTTATTTATAATACTTTTACCAGTAACTAACAGAATAAAATGGCACCAACCTTCTTCTCCACACAAGAAAAATTCAGAGAATGGCTAGAAAAGCATTACCAAAATGAAACGGAACTTTTGGTAGGTTTCTACAAAGTGAAAAGTAAAAAACCATGCATGACCTGGTCAGAATCTGTTGATCAGGCGCTTTGTTTTGGCTGGATTGACGGCATTCGAAAAACGATTGACGACGAAAGTTACACGATCCGATTTACTCCAAGAAAAAAATCAAGCATTTGGAGTGTTATAAATATTAAAAAAGTTGAAGTTCTCACAAAAGCCGGACTCATGAAAGAAGCCGGAATTAAAGCTTTCGAATTCAGATCTGAAGAAAGATCCAAAATTTATTCACATGAAAACGAAGCTTATGTTCTTGATCCGGAACTTGAAAAACAATTTAAAGCCCATAAAGTAGCTTGGGAATATTTCAACAATCAGGCGCCATCGTACAAAAAAGTAATAATTCACGTCATTATGAGTGCCAAACAAGAAAAAACCAGACTCGCAAGATTAGAAAAAGCAATAAAATTTAGCGCTGAAGGAAAACGAATGTTGTAATAGTTATTGTTTTGCTATTTTTTAAACCGTAATTTTATTCCGCTAAAAAAACAAATAAGGAATGGAAGGAAGAAAAGCATTAGAATATTACGTTTTGGATGTATTTTCAAACGAAAGCTACAAAGGAAATCCGCTTTCTGTGGTTTTTACAGACGGAAATTTACCATTAGAAACCTATCAAGATATTTCTAAAGAATTTGGCTATTCTGAAACCTCTTTTGTCTATTATTCTACCAGAGAAAAAGCGTTGATGGTTCGTTCGTTTACGCCAACAGGAATTGAGATTGACGGCGCTGGACACAATTTATTAGGCGCAGTCTGTGGTGCTCTTTTAAAAGGAATGCCCATTTTTGAAGACCAAAATGAAAGTGAACCTTTTGTAATCATGAAACATTCAGCGATTCCTGTAACGGTAAGTTTTGATCCGGTCACTTTTTACCCTGTTGTACAAATGCATCAAAAATCGGCAGTCATAAAACAGGAAATTCCAACTTATAGAATTGCAGTCGCTCTCGGCTTAAAAATTGAAGATTTAGACGTAAATGCTTTTGTCCCAACAATAGTCAAAACAGAAGTTGCTCATACAATGGTTCCTATAAAAAACAGTCAAATTCTAAACAGCTTTGTTCCAGACAGCCAACTCTTGATCGAAATCTCAAAAGAATATAATTTTGAGGGATTCTACTGTTTCACAATTGCTGATAGCGACCAAGAACATATAGTCGAAACAAGATTCTTTAATCCCATAATCGGGATAAATGAAGATCCTGCGACAGGAACTGCTGCAGGCCCATTAATTGGTTTTTTAACCCAAAAAAAATTCACCAAATCTGAAAAAGAATATAAAATTCTTCAAGGCGTAAAATTAAAACAAGCCTCCCTTATTGAAGTCATGAATCGTGAAGAAGATATTTTAGTTGGCGGTTCTTCGATTATAACGATGAAAGGCGAACTTTATATTTAATAGCAAAATATTTAGAAAATTTAACATCCAATTAAAGCAGTAATTGTTAAAAGACAGAAAATAATGATATATTTGGTTTAATTTAACATTTAACCATAATCTACTTTAACAACTATTAAAATGGATAGAATCATCATTCTTATTAGACTTGCTGTCGCAATTTTTCTATTTTATGTACTTAATTACGTATTATACAGTACATTCAACCAAATCCCAGAATTCGTAAGTGTACCAATAAATGCAATTTTAGTAATTGGAGGATTGTATTATGTTTATTCTGGCAGAAAACAATTTATTGCTGACAACGAGGACGAAGAAGGGATGCCTCTTCAGTTAGAAAAATCAAGTTACTTTTTCATTCCAGTAGGAGCTTTTATCGCATTTTTTCTGGTATATTCTAGTTTTAGAACTTCACTTTATATTGACAACGGAAACGCTGTTCCAGTAGAAGTCAAAATAGCTTCAACAACAAAAACAGTTGCTCCAAATGATTTTATTGTAATCGATACTCCAATAGGCGAAAACGAAATAATCATTAATGGAAAGAAAAAAACCATAAACATTCTTGACAATGGAAAATGGGTTTACAATGTAGATAATTTGAATTCTTATATCGAAGGAACCGTAGATTACGCAGATCAGGAAATTAGGAATATAAACAATACTGCTGACACTACTACAACAAAACTTTCTGTCGATAAAATTATCCACAAGGAATTTTTCAAACTAGAGTCTGATTTTATTTTTGAAGCTCCTGAAACGATCACTGTTTCAAAAGACGCTCAAACAGGTACAGTACATACTCAAACGGTTTTATATAGATTACCAAAAGGAATATCTCAAATAAAATAAACCCATAAAAAAAGCTGCATTTTCTAGATGCAGCTTTTTTTTATCCAATATTTTAGTTCTTAATTTCTTGCTGAATTGGTTTTAATGGTTCTTTCTGAGGCGGAATTCTCTTTTTCAAGAATAAAATTTGTCCCAAATGGCTTGACTGATGTTCCATAACATGAAACCAGCAATACTGATTGCTTATATCATATTTCATTTGAATTGTAGCAAACCATTCATCGTCTCTTTTCTTTAATTCCGAAATGGTTTTTGCTCTTACTTCATTATAAATATCAAGATAATATTGAATATCGTGCCCTTTAAACTCATCTCGCGCACCTTGATCGAGATTCAAAGCGGTCTCCCATTTTTTCTTTTCTTCTTCATTAAATTCTCTATTTTCAAAAGTAAAAACCTGATAGTATTTTTCGGCTGCGGCCAAATGCATTACAAGTGCTCCAATTCGGTTAGCTTTTTCATCATGCAAGTAATCAATTTCGTATTGATCCATGTTTTTAACCGTGTATTCAACGCGATCTTTAAGGTCATCGAGCATCGAAATCATATCAGCAATTTTTGGTGAAGCGCCTGGAACATTTCCTATTTTTCCAGTTTCTTTTATTACGATACCTTTCCCTTCAAGTAGTAAGGAATGTTTACCCTCTACACTTGATTTATCTGAAGAAATGGTATATTCCTTAACCTTAGCATTTTTTTGTTTGGGTGTACCTAAACTCCATTTCGGAATATCTGTATTGGTTGCAGGCGTTTCAAAACCTGAATTTAAAATGGTTACCGGTTCAAAAACACCTTTTGCATTTTCAATAAATAATTGAAATTTATCAAAATAAAACTTTCCGTTAAGCGACGAAAGCCCTCCAAAAACTAATGTCTGACTGTTCTCATCAATTGTTCCTTCAACGGTGTACGACTGCCATTCTTTCGATTTTATTGGTCTGTCGTTCATGTTATCAAAAAAACCATCTTCATCATTTTTATTGTAAACTCTTACATAAAGTCCTGAAGAGGCTTTTGGATCGTCTGATTCAACTTTTGCCGAAGCAATAACCCTAAATTTTTTCTTTACCGGAGTTTGAATATCTATTGCTTGGCGAAAAACCATCCAATCATTAGAAATTATTCTTTGTGTTTGAGCCTTTGCCGACACTAAACTTAAAAACAGGAACACTAATAAAAATCTTTTCATTTTTTATGTTTTAACATTTTTTGTAAATATATACTGTTTTTTTAAGAGTAGAAAACAATTATTTAACCGGAAATTCTTTCAATTAAAAAGAATAAAAAAAGCTGCAATAAATGCAGCTTTTAATATAACTAGAAATAAAATTTCTTAATTCGTTTTCATCGGGGGTAAATCGAACGCAACAGAATCGTGTTCGAAATTATTTCTGTGTCCGCCATCGCAAAATGGTTTGTTAGCAGATAATCCGCAACGGCAAAGACCTAGTGCTTGTCTTCCTTGTAATCCGTAAACAGTTCCTTCTGGATCCATGATTTCAAAATCGCCTTCAATTTTGATTGATCCGTTTTTATTGATAATTAATTTTGTCTTGCTCATAAACTTGTTTTTTTCGGATGCAAAGATTGCGAAATATATTCTGAAGATTTTAGCGCGGGTGCTAGTTTAAACTGGTTCTATTTTAGTGTAGAATTCCGTATAGATTAAAGAATATTGACTGTATTGTCAGGCTGAGCGAAGTCGAAGCCTCATGCGCTGAATCACTTTGCGGGGCTTCGACTTCGCTCAGCCTGACAATCTTGATGTCTTTGCAAAATTAATTCACTTATTTTTTAAAAATTCTCAGCAAATCTCTGTGCTTTTTCTCCGCGAATCTCCGCGTAATAACAAAATCTCAAATCTATTGCTTATTTTTGCACTCAATAAAATTGAGTTATGATACAGAATCCAAAAAGATATACGATCACAGCGGCGTTGCCTTACACTAATGGACCAATCCACATTGGCCATTTGGCGGGGGTTTACGTGCCTGCCGATATATATTCGAGATATTTAAGATTGCAAGGAAAAGATGTAGCATTTATCTGCGGAAGCGATGAACACGGTGTTGCAATTTCAATGAAAGCTAAAAAAGAAGGAATTACACCACAGGAAGTTATTGATAAATATGACGGAATTATTCGCAAATCTTTCTCAGATTTCGGAATTTCTTTCAACAATTATTCAAGAACTTCGGCAAAAGTTCATCACGATACGGCTTCGGAATTCTTTAGAACTTTGTATGATAAAGGCGATTTTATTGAAGAAGTTACGGAGCAATTGTACGATGCAAAAGCAAATCAGTTTTTAGCGGATCGTTTTGTAGTTGGAACTTGCCCAAGATGTGGTAATGAAGGAGCTTACGGAGATCAATGCGAAAATTGCGGATCGACTTTGAACGCGACAGATTTGATTAATCCAAAATCGACTATTACCGGAGAAACTCCAATTTTAAAAGCAACAAAACACTGGTTTTTACCTTTAGATAGATATTCTGATTTCTTAACGAAATGGATTTTAGAAGGTCACAAAAATGACTGGAAACCTAACGTGTACGGACAAGTAAAATCTTGGATCGACGGCGGATTAGAGCCTCGTGCGGTAACACGAGATCTTGATTGGGGAATTGATGTTCCGGTTGAAGGTGCCGAAGGAAAAAAACTATACGTTTGGTTTGATGCGCCTATCGGATATATTTCGTCTACGAAAGAATGGGCGGCGCGCGAAGGAAAAGATTGGGAACCGTATTGGAAAGATGAAGAAACGAAATTGGTTCATTTTATTGGGAAAGACAATATCGTTTTTCACTGTATCATTTTCCCAGCGATGCTAAAAGCTGAAGGAAGCTATATTTTACCAGACAACGTTCCGGCAAATGAGTTTTTGAACTTGGAAGGAAATAAACTTTCGACTTCAAAAAACTGGGCGGTTTGGTTACATGAATATTTAGAAGAATTTCCAGATAAGCAAGATGTTTTGCGCTATGCTTTAACATCAAACGCACCGGAAACAAAGGATAACGATTTTACTTGGAAAGATTTCCAAGCTAGAAATAACAATGAATTAGTTGCTATTTTCGGAAACTTCATTAATCGTGTTGTGGTTTTAACCAACAAATATTACGACGGAATTATCCCAACGCCAAATGAATTTAGTGAAGTTGACGAACAAACTTTAGCCGAATTAAAAGCATATCCAGCTGTAATTTCAAGTTCAGTTGAGCGTTACAGATTCCGTGAAGCTTTAGGCGAATTGATGAACGTTGCGCGTTTAGGAAATAAATATTTGGCAGACGAAGAGCCTTGGAAAGTAATGAAAGACAATCCAGAGCGTGTAAAAACTCAAATGTATGTGGCTTTGCAAATTGCTGCTGCGTTGAGCGTTCTAGCAGAACCGTTTTTACCTTTTACATCAGCTAAGCTTTCTAAAATCTTGAATTTAGGTGATCTTAAAGAACATTTTGCAGGATTCAGCAAGTTTTTGAAAGAAAAAGATCGCGATGCAAAAGACATCATTATTGATAAAACTTTAGGATGGAATGACATTTCTGAAAACTCAGATTTAATTCCGGCTGGACATAAAATTGGTGAAGCTGAATTGCTTTTCGCTAAAATTGAAGACGAAGAAATACAAAAACAAATAGATAAATTGGAAGCAACAAAAACAGCTAATCTAGCTGAAAGCAAACAACCAGAACCGCAAAAAGATTTAATTCAGTTTGAAGATTTTGCGAAAATGGATATTCGTATTGGAACTATTTTAGAAGCTGAAAAAATGCCAAAAGCAAACAAACTTTTAGTTCTTAAAGTAGATACAGGAATCGACGTTCGTACAATTGTTTCAGGAATTGCTGAGAGTTTTTCTCCTGAGGAAATCATTGGGAAACGTGTTTCTGTTTTAGCAAACTTAGCGCCAAGAGCGTTACGTGGTGTCGAAAGCCAAGGAATGATCTTAATGACAACAAATGCCGAAGGAAAATTGGTATTTGTAAATCCAGATGCTGACGCTCCAAACGGATCGACTGTAAACTAAAGATTTATATAATCATATAAATTGCGTGAGTCGATTATTTTAAATTGATTCACGCAATTTTCTTTTTATCTATAAGCCTAAAAACTTAAAATATTATGAAACTTACCAAACCAAGATTAGCACTAATCTGCGGTATACTCTGCATTTCGATTTTTCCTATATTGGTAAAACTGCGCTTAACGCCAGGATTAATTTCGGCTTTTTACCGAATGTTTTTTGCCGTTATTTTGCTTTTGCCTTATACGCTTTTGAGCAAAAACTTTAAACTTCCGAGTCTGAAATTTACGCTTTTGGCAATGCTTTGCGGTGTATTGTTTTCTTCGGATGTTGCAGTTTGGAATATTGCAATTCAGGATTCGAGTGCGACACAAGCTTCTTTACTGACAAATTTATCTCCGGTTTGGGTCGGAATTGGATCTTTTTTATTTTTAAAATCAAAACCAGCAACGAATTTCTGGATCGGAACCATTGTTTCTTTATTCGGAATGGTGACTTTGGTTGGTTTTGAGTTTTTTATTGATTTAAATTTCGATCAAGCCTTTCTGTTTGCCGTTTTATCCGGAATCTTGTATTCAATTTATCTTTTAGTAAGCAAAAATGTGCTTTCAGAAGTTGATGTTTTGTCGTTTATGACAATTAGTTTATTGGCATCAAGTATTTATTTAGGAATTCTTTGTTATGCATTAAACGAACCTTTCACAGGATTTTCAAATACAGGTTGGTTTGTATTGATTTTGCAGGCTGTCATTTGCCAACTATGCGCTTGGCTTTCGATAAGTTATGCAACTCAGCACATGCGCGCAACGAGAGTTTCGTTGAGTTTATTGAGTCAGGCGATAATTACATCGATTTTAGCTTGGTTGTTTTTAGAAGAAAAAATAACTTTACAGATGGTTTTCGGCGGTATCATTCTGCTTTTCGGAATTAGAATTACTTTTTATGATAAAACTATTTCTTTGAAAAGACTTTTTTCGAAGTAAAATTGGCCCACGGATTTTAACTGATTAAGCGGGTTTACGCTGATAATTTGTATAATTCGTGGCAAAAAGTTTCCCGATCCCGATAGCTATCGGGATTACAGATCAAGCAGAAAAAAATTAGTATAATTCGTGAATTCGTGGCAGAACAACCTGAAACAAAGAAAACCTGAAACTTGAAACAAAAAAACCATGTTACATAAAAACAAAATACCAAATTTAAAAGTAATCGCATTTGATGCCGATGATACTTTATTTGTAAACGAACCCTATTTCCAAGAAACCGAGCATAAATTTTGCGCTTTAATGGAAGATTATCTTTCGCATCAAGGCATTTCGCAGGAATTATTCAAAATTGAAATTGCAAATCTGCCTTTATACGGTTACGGAATAAAAGGTTACATCCTGTCGATGATTGAAGCTGCAATGAACATTTCGAATAATACAATTCCGATGGAAGTCATTGAAAAAATCATTCAATACGGAAAAGAATTGCTTGAAAAGCCAATCGAACTTCTGGACGGAATCGAAGAAACTTTACAGGCGCTTCATGGAAAATACAAACTCGTTGTGGCCACAAAAGGCGATTTAAAAGATCAGCATAGCAAATTGCACCGTTCTGGTTTAGGGCATTATTTTCACCATATCGAAGTAATGTCAGACAAACAAGAAATTGATTATGAAAAACTTTTGGGCCGTTTAGACATTCAGGCGCATGAGTTTTTGATGATTGGAAATTCACTTAAATCAGATGTTCTTCCCGTATTAGGAATTGGCGGATACGCGGTTCATATTCCGTTTCATACTACTTGGGAGCACGAAAAAATCAATCACAAAGTAGAACACGAGCATTTTAGTTCATTTGAAACTATTGCGCAAGTTGTTCCAAATTTAATATAATGAAAACACTTTTAGACTTAGAAAACTGGAACAGAAAAGAACATTTTGCGCATTTCAGCAGAATGGAAGAGCCTTTTTTTGGTGCAACGGTAGAAATTGATTGTACAAAAGCTTATCAAAATGCCAAAGATTTGAATGTTTCTTTTTTTATTTATTATCTGCATAAAACCTTAATTGCTGTAAATTCTGTCGAAAATTTTAAATACCGAATTGCTGATGGCAAAATATACATTAATGATCGTATTGATGCATCAGCAACGATTGGGCGTGAGGACGGAACTTTCGGTTTTTCTTTAATTGAATACAATCAAGATTTTGAGATTTTCAAACAAAATGCCTTAACCGAAATTGAACGCATTCAAAACACAACCGGACTCTTTACGAGAGAATTCAATGATGATAATTTGATTCATTTCTCGGCCATTCCTTGGTTAAACTTTACATCACTTACTCATGCCCGAAGTTTTACGTTTCCAGACAGCTGTCCAAAAGTTTCTTTCGGAAAAATGATGGTTTCTGAAACAGGCAAAAGAACGATCTCAATGGCCATATATGTTCATCATGGATTAATGGATGGATTACATTTGGGTCAATTTGTGGATAATTTTCAAGAATTGATGAACACATAGAAAATAAAACTGGAATACTTTTTGTGCGTAAAAACGCATGAAACAAATTTACCTTTTACTTGCCGTATTTTGTAATACCGTTTTATTAAGTCAAACGGTATTAACTTCTTATCCTTTTAATTTTTCTAAAGAATTACAATCTGCTCAGATCTTGACTGCAGCAAATCATGCAACAAATGAAGTATTTGTTTTTGCACGAACAGACAAGGAACTTACAATTTTAAAATACAATAGCGCTTTATTTTTAAAAGATAAATTTACTTTGTCACCTCAATACACCGAGGACACACTTTTAATTGGCTACAGCTTTAGCGACGATGGAAATCCCACTTTATATTGGAGTTCTGGAGATGGCAGCATTATCACAATAATTAAATATTATTTTGAAGACAAAAGATCAAAAGCCCTTCTCTTTTTATTCCCTGTCAAAACACAAACTCTTCGGGCAGAATATCAAAACAACAATTCTTTCTACATGCTTGCTGAAAGCAAATCACAGTCAAAACTTATTTTGTATATTTTTAAAAACGGACTAGTAGAAGAAAAAGAACTTGATTTCAGTAAGTTTACTTTCGAAAACAACAATGCCACAAATCTAAATTTTCGCCAGATTTTGAAAGAAAATCAAATAGAAAAAATGGAGCCGAATGAATACAATTCAATATATAAAGCGAATTCAAAATTAAAAGTATATCCTTTAAAAGATAGAATCATTTTAACCTTGGACAACAATATAAAAAACACACAATTATTTGATATAGATTTAAACACTCTTGAAATAATTGAAAAGAATTTCCCCCAGCCATTCAGCAAAAAAACCTCTAAAGCATCTAATTCTTTTTTTCACGACAATAAATTATTCCAAATTAACACAAATGAAGAAGAGTTCGTATTCCAAATAAAAGATTATAATTCAGATCAGGTTATCAAACATTTTGATTTCTCGAAACATGATACCATTCCTTTCAAAAATTCACCATTTCAAATTCAAAAAAACAATAGAAAACCCACAGCGTTAAAAAATACAGCTTCTTTTTTAAAACAGTTATCAAATGGCACAGTAGGTTTATCCGTTTTTAAAAATCAGCAAAATATCTTTATCACCATTGGAGGAGTTACTGAAAAAACTATTGTGGATTACTCACCAGAAGATATTTTTTTTGGAAATAACACAAAAAGCTTTTACAGTACATGCGTATTCTTTGAAAGCATTCTAGACAAAAACTTCGGATTAACCGCGAGCCAGCAAGAACCGCTTGCAACAGATAAAATCTATTATTTCATAGATAAAAACAGAAAAATCGGAATGCAAAGCATTCTAAAATTTAAAGATTATTTTGTTTTAGGCTATTATGATTTAAAAACGAAACAATATATCCTTCGCAAATTTACAGATGGATATAATTAGCCTTTTCTTAATCCCAAAAACAAACAAAAATTAACTAACCCTATTCTGATATAAATATAACTTTTTACGGACGATTATTCCTACAATACATTGTTTTTTTGAGCCAAATTTAAAATCTCAAATAACAATGAAAAAAATTGTAATTACTCTGGCATTTGCTCTAAGCATCATGCGTGTAAGTGCACAAACAGAAACTAAGGCGGCAGATAATTTTAATAAATGGTCTGTAGAACTTGATGGCGGTTTTAACAAAGCACAACGTCCATTCACGTCAAGCAATTATTACAGCTCGCGAATTAGTCCTTTCACGGCTGACTTAGGAGTAAGATATATGCTTAACAACAAGTTTGGTTTGAAGGCTGATTTTGGATACAACAGCTTAACGGAACAAAAAGACAGCTCAATGCCTTTTGACTCTAAGTACTACAGAGTTGATTTACAAGGTGTAGCAAACTTAGGACGAATCATGAATTTTGAAACTTGGACCAATACGTTTGGTTTATTAGCTCACGGTGGTTTTGGAGTTGCTCAATTAGAAAACAAAGATTTACATGTTAAGGACAGAATGGCAAATTTAATTGCCGGTCTTACTGGACAAATCAGATTAACAGACAGAATTGCTTTAACTGGTGATGTAAGCACAATTGTAAATGCTTTACAAGATCGCACATTTGATGGCGGATCTACAACAGCAAACAGAGGGTTTTCTGGTCTATTATTTAATGGAACTGTAGGTTTACAAGTTTATTTAGGAAAAAACACAAAACATGCTGACTGGGTTGTAACATCAGACAATGCTGATATTGCAGCATTAGAAAACAAAGTAGCTGGACTTGAAGAGCAAATTAAAAAAGCTCCAGAAAAACAAATAATTGTTGAAAAACCAGTAACAAACACGGTTGTTGCCGACAAAGATGTTGTTAAAGAAATGATCAATGATAAATACTACAGTGTTTATTTTGATTTCAACAAATCAACTCCAATTGAAAACTCAACATCTGCGATTGATGTTATTTTATCTTATTTAAGAAAAAATCCATCGGCTTCAATTGATATTGTTGGGCATGCAGATCAGGTAGGAAGCTCTGAATACAACAATAAATTAGCAAGTACTAGAGCTACAAATGTTAAAACCATTTTAGAAAAAGCGGGTATTGCATCATCAAGATTAAATGTTATCTCTGAAGGAGCTGACAATTCAATCCAAAAAGATTCAGAAGAAGCTAGAAGATTAGCAAGAAGAGTTACTTTTAAAGTAAAATAATCTCTTTTCTATTTCAAGGATGAAGCCTCAAAGAAATTTCTTTGGGGCTTTTTTATGCTTTAAAAAAACAAAAAATTGTACAAGCAATTTCTATATTTTTCACTTTGCAAAAAATCATTTTATTTCATTAATTTTGAAAATATATCCCACCAAATTCTAATGAAAAAATTACTGCTTTTCCTTCTTCTGATTTCACAATCAATATTGTTTAGCCAGACTATTTTAAATTCTTCTGTTTTAAATCTAAATAAACCGTCAGAGAATGGTCAGCTTATAAATGCCGAAAATGTCAAAACTCACGAAGTATATGTTTTCGCTTCAGACAATAAAACCATCAATATTTTAAAATATAACAAATCGCTGTTTCTGGCAAATCAGTTCAAGGATACTCTTAGAGCCGAACAAAAAAGAAGTATGATGGGTTATAGTTTTGATGAAGACGGAAATCCAACACTTTATTGGGGTTCTGATAATCACAAAAACATCAGAATAATAAAATATAATTTGGAAACAAAAACATCAAATACGTTGAGTTTTGATTTTCCAGCCAATACCGGAAACATTATAACATCGTTTCAAAAAAACAATACATTTTATGTTCTTTCTAAAGAAAAAGATCAAGAACATATGCTCTTATTTGAATTTAAAAATGATAAATGCGAAATAAGAATGTTCAATTTCACACCGTTTTCTTTTCAAAATGAAAAAGCGCAGAGTGTTTCTTTCAGCGCGCTTGTTCAATATCATTACCCAATTGAAAAAATGGAATCTGAAGATTTTTCTTCTTTGGACAAAACAGAAAAGAAAAGTAAAATGTACGTTTTGGATGACCGCATCATCCTGACATTTGACTACAACACAAAACGTACTCAAGTTTTTAGCCTAAATATAAAAACTAACGAGGTTACGGAAAAAATATTTGACACGCCTGATACTCAAACGTTACCTAAAACTACAAATTCCTTTTATCTTGAAAACAAGCTTTATCAAATTAGTGCAAACAGCGAACAACTTTTATTCAGCCTAAAAGATTTTGATTCGGGTAAAAGCATAAAAAACATTTCAGTTTCTAAAAACGACACAATCACTTTTAAAAATTCGCCAATGTTTTTGCAGATAAACGGAGAAAAACCGCAAAAATTAAAAACAACAGCTAAGTTTCTAAAACAATTATCCACTGTAAATGCAACCCTTTCGGCTTTCAAAAACAGGCAATATACTTTTGTTACTTTTGGCGGATTTGCTTCCTATCAATCTCTGAGTGTAAATTACGGGCCAAATGGCTTCCTTGATGGTCTTAATAATGTACAAAATGCAAGTAAAATGGTTTTCTTTGACACTGCATTAAATTCTAATTTTGAGTTTGTAAAGGATAGTCAGATTGAACCTTTGGCAATCGACAATCTAAACTATTTTATGGGTACCAGCAGAAACATAGCGCTGGTCAGTATTCTAAAAGTTACCGATTTTTACATTCTAGGATATTATGACACTGTTTCAAAAAGCTATATCATGCGTAAATTCACAGATGGTTTTATGGACCAAAGTGCTGGAAATCCAATTATAAACAAAGCGATATTTACTAAATCGCTTCCGTTGAACAGAAATTAATTTATTGAAAACAAATCCAAGCGTCTAATGTTTTAGCCATTTGTAAAAAGTGGAATGAATTATTTTTGTTAATTTTACAAAAAAGACATCATTATGCTATCAAAAAATATTGCAACAGCTTTAAACAAGCAAATTCGCATAGAAGCAGAATCTTCGCAAACGTATCTTTCTATGGCTTGTTGGGCTGAAGTACACGGATTAGAGGGAATAGCTCAATTCATGTACACACAGTCAGATGAAGAGCGCGCGCACATGCTTAAATTAGTTAAGTATGTGAACGAACGCGGAGGGCACGCGCTAATTACAGATCTAAAAGCCCCTAAAATAACATATTCTACTTTCAAAGAAATGTTTGAAGAGCTTTATAATCACGAACTTTTTGTTTCAAAATCTATCAACGAATTAGTTCATATAACTTTCGAAGAGAAAGATTATGCGACACATAATTTCTTGCAATGGTATGTTTCGGAACAAATCGAAGAAGAAGCTACAGCTAAATCAATTTTGGATAAAATCAACTTGATAGGTGAAGATAAAGGCGGACTTTATTTGTTTGATCGTGATATTCAGCAATTAACAGTGACGAGCTCTATTGCAATTAATCCAAAATAAAAAAAGTTAAAGTTTATTTAGAATACTTAAAAATAACTTTTTTGCTATATATTTGCTACTGTTTTTATAATACAGAGGAAAATTGGGCAAGAAAGAAAAAGACAAGGACAAGAAAAAGGATAAAAAAAAAAGAAGAATAAAGCTATCCTTGAGAACATTAAGAAGTTGGAAAACTGTAAATCTTCTTGTTGTGAGAAATACAAAAAAAGCGAAAAGAAACGTTGCTCGCGTTGTCCGATGTTTGATTTATTCAAAAAAACTGCTTAACAAAATATACAAAAACCCACTAGATTTTTCTGGTGGGTTTTTTAGTTTTAAATTGCAGTCTTGTTGCAATTTAAAAGACTCGAAATTTATATGGAAAACCAAATCACAATACCAAAATCCAGTCTGGATTTTTTACTCCAGCTCAAAGAAAACAATAACAAACCATGGTTTGAAGCCAATAAACCACAATATTTAATCGAATTAAATCATATTGAGAATTTCGCTGGTGCTTTACTAAAAGAACTTTCAAAAACTGATGTTTTAGAAAATACTTCAGGTAAAAAAAGTGTTTATAGAATCTATCGTGATATACGTTTTTCTAAAGACAAAACTCCTTTTAAACATTTTTGGGGTGGAAGTTATACGCGCGCAACTGCTGCCAGGCGCGGCGGTTATTATTTTCATCTGGAAAAAGGAAATAGTTTTTTTGCTGGTGGATTTTGGGGACCAAATGCCGCAGATTTAAAACGAATAAGAGCAGAGTTTGCAAGTGATCCTGAAACTTTTCAGGAAATACTGAATTCAAAATCTTTTACTAGCAACTTCGGAACTTTACAAGGCGAGCAACTAAAAACAAAACCAAAAGGCTTCGAACTTGATCATCCTGCTATTGATTTACTTCGTTTCAAACAATTTTTGGTTATAAAACGTTTTTCAGATGAAGAAGTATTAAGTCCGCTTTTTCTCGAGCAAGCTTTAGACGCTTTTAAAAATATGAGACCTTTTTTTGATTATATGAGCGAAGTGCTTACTACTGATATAAATGGAGCTTCGGTTTTATAGTTAATTCTAAAAATTAAACTCGACAGGTTTTAAAAACCTGTCGAGTTTGTTTCATTCAATCAAGATTATTTACTAAGCAATAAAATTTCGTTTATAACAACTTCGGTAGTGTATCTTTTTCCTCCGTTTTTGTCATCGTAACTTCTGTGAGTTAACTTTCCGTCTACCGCAACTTCTTTTCCTTTTACAACAAATTTTTCGATAATTTCAGCTGTTTTGTCCCAAGCTGTAACGCGATGCCATTCTGTTTGTTCTACTTTTTCGCCTTTATCATTTCTGTAACTTTCACGTGTTGCAATAGATAAATGCGCCAACTTTTTACCGCTTTCTAATGTTTTAATTTCAGGATCGTTTCCTACGTTACCAATTAATTGTACTCTGTTTTTCATTGCATTCATGGCGTATACTATTTAAATGTTCATATAAAATTCGTTGATCAAATTCAACGATGCAAAGTTGGGACGGCTCCACTAAAATATTCGGTTGCAAACTATTTACTTTCGATTGTAACTGTTTGTAAGCGTTTGCAAATGGAAATATTTTTGTATATTTGAGATAAATCCTACGATATGCAAACAAAAATCAATAAGGTTGAACTTCGTAACTTGGAAATCGAAGACTACAAACAGCTAAAAAATTCGATGATTCAGTCTTATCCAGAAATGGCAAATTCGTATTGGCAATCTGACGATATTGAAAGACTATTGGCTATTTTTCCTGAGGGACAATTGGTAATTTTAGTTGACGGAATAGTTGTAGGATCAGCATTGTCGCTTATTGTCGATGAAAAACTGGTCGACAAAAAACACAATTACAGCCAGATTCTTGGCGATTATACTTTCTCAACACATAATCCTGATGGAGAAATTTTGTATGGGATAGATGTTTTCATTCATCCAAATTACCGCGGACTGCGCTTAGGTCGCCGACTATATGACGCGCGTAAAGAACTTTGCGAACAATTGAATTTAAAAGCAATCGTTTTTGCAGGAAGAATCCCGAATTATGCACAGCATTCCAAAAAACTGAGTCCAAAAAATTACATCGAAAAGGTAAAACATAAAGAATTATACGATCCGGTACTTTCTTTTCAGTTAAGCAATGATTTTCACGTTTTAAGAATCATCAAAAATTATTTGGAAGGCGATGAAGAATCAAAAGAATTTGCGGTTTTACTCGAATGGAATAATATTTATTATGATGAAAGCCCAAAACTGATCAATCTTGAAAAAAGTGTTATTCGGCTTGGTTTGATTCAGTGGCAAATGCGCCAGCTGAACAATCTAGAGGAATTTTTTGAGCAAGCCGAATTTTTTATTGATGTGGTTTCTGGCTACGGAAGTGATTTTGCTTTATTTCCGGAACTTTTCATTGCGCCTTTAATGGCCGATTACAATCATTTATCTGAAGCAGAAGCTATTCGCGAACTCGCTCGATATTCGGAACCGATTAGAAAACGTTTCCAGGAATTTTCTATTTCATACAACATCAATATTATTACCGGAAGTATGCCTTATATGGAAAGCGGAAATTTATATAACGTTGGTTTTTTATGCAAAAGAGACGGAACTTCAGAAATGTACACTAAAATTCATATCACGCCAAACGAAGTCGTTCATTGGGGAATGAAAGGCGGTTCAGAATTTAAAACCTTTGACACTGACTGCGGTAAAATTGGTATTTTAATTTGTTATGATGTAGAATTCCCAGAACTTTCAAGACTTCTGGCAGATGAAGGAATGAATATTCTATTTGTACCTTTTTTAACCGATACTCAAAATGGCTATACTCGTGTAAAACATTGTTCGCAGGCACGTGCGATCGAAAACGAATGTTATGTCGCCATTGCCGGATGCGTTGGGAATCTTCCAAAAGTGAACAATATGGATATTCAATATGCACAAGCATCGGTTTTTACACCATCGGATTTTGCTTTTCCAAGCAACGGAATCAAAGCTGAAGCAACCCCAAATACAGAAATGACATTAATTGTAGATGTCGACTTAAATTTGTTAAAAGAACTTCACGAGCACGGAAGTGTTCACACCTTAAAAGACAGAAGAACAGATTTATACGAAATTAAAAAACTCAATTCATGAAGACTTGCCTCGAATGTTCCGAAAAAATTGTTGGCCGCGAGGACAAAAAATTCTGTTCAGACAGCTGCCGAAATGCCTACAACAACAAAATAAATAAAGACACGACAAATTTTATGCGGAATGTAAACAATAAATTACGCAAAAATTACCGTATTTTGGCTGAATTAAATTCAGAAGGAAAATCGAAAGCAACGCGGGAAAAAATGATAAATAAAGGTTTTGATTTTGATTTCTTTACCAATATCTTGCAGACCAAAACAGGGAATACCTACTATTTCCTGTACGACCAAGGATACCGTTCCTTGGACAACGATTATTTTATGCTAGTTAAAAAAGAAATATAGTACGATTCATCATGAAAAAAAACCCCACCTCAATTCTTGGATTTCTTTGTGTATTAGGCATTTTGGGCATTATTTATGCCACAATGATGCCACAATATATCTCGCGGGAAGAGGAAGCTTTGGCAGAATTTTCGACAGAAAGAGCCTTGAATCAGGTAGAAATAATTGCGCAAAAACCGCATTATGTAGGGTCAACCAATCATGAATTAGTAGCAAATTATCTAAAACTTGAATTAAATAGAATAGGTTTAGAAACCTCAACTCAAGAAGGTTTCACACTTAACGACAGAGGACTTTTAGTAAAATCTAAAAATATTCTGGCTCGCATAAAAGGAACCGACAACTCAAAAGCGCTTTTGCTTCTTTCCCATTACGACAGCGCGCCACATTCTTTTTCAAAAGGTGCAAGTGACGATGCTTCTGGGGTTGCTACTATTCTTGAAGGAATTCGTGCTTTTTTATATGCAAAACAGCCTCATAAAAATGATATTATAATTCTATTTTCTGATGCTGAAGAATTAGGATTAAACGGAGCAGCACTTTTTGTAAACAAACATCCATGGGCAAAAGATGTTGGTTTGGTGCTAAATTTTGAAGCAAGAGGTTCGTCAGGTCCAAGTTACATGCTGATGGAAACCAATAAAGGAAACAAAGCACTTGTAAAAGAATTCTCGAATGCAAAAGCAGCCTATCCGGTTTCAAATTCATTGATGTACAGCATTTATAAAATGCTTCCAAACGATACTGATTTGACTGTTTTTAGAGAACAAGGCAAAATTCAAGGTTTTAACTTTGCTTTTATCGACGGACATTACAATTATCACACACAGCAAGATGACATACAGCATTTAAATAAAACAACTCTGGCGCATCAAGGATCTTATTTGATGCCTTTGTTGAAATATTTATCAAATGCCGATTTAAATGCCACAGATTCTGCTGAAGACGATGTTTATTTCAGCGTTCCATTCTCTTTCATCAGTTATCCGTTTTCTTGGGTAACGCCAATGACAATAATTGCTTTAGGATTACTGATTCTTTTTATTTTTATCGGAAAAGCAAAACATATCATCTATTTCAGAGAGATTTTTAAAGGTTTCGTGCCGCTTTTAGGAGCTTTAATTATTGCGGGATTAGTGACTTTTTTAGGTTGGAAAATTGTTCTGGAAGTATATCCGCAGTATTCAGATATGCTCAACGGATTCACGTATAACGGTCACGCGTATATTGGCGCATTTGTAACGCTTAGTATTGCGATTTGCTTTGCCTTCTATCATCATTTTTCTGATCCAAAAGCAACAATGAATCATTTTGTGACTGCATTGCTTCTATGGATTATCATAAATGCTTTTATTGCAAATAGTTTAGTTGGCGCCGGATTCTTGATTGTTCCTGTTTATTTCGGAGTAATTTTATTCGGAATTTATGTTCTTACCGGTCATAACAGTTTAGGTGTCAACTTGCTGTTCTCTATCCCGGCTTTAATAATTATTGCTCCATTTATTGTAATGTTCCCAATTGGTTTAGGCTTAAAAATTCTTTTTGGAAGTGCCATTCTAACCGTTTTAGCTTTCGGATTATTGCTTCCAATTTTTGGAGCTTTTATCAAAAAAGGCGTTTGGACAATGTTGTTCTTTGCGGTTTCAATTGGTTTTTTCATCTATGCGGGCTATCATTCTGGATACGAGCAAGGAAAAGCAAAATCGAACAGTTTATTATATGTTTACAATGCAAATACCAACTCTGCAGTCTGGACGACATATGATGTTAACTTAGACGAATGGACAAAATCGTATTTAGGAGAAACAAATCAAAAAGCTGTTGGCTTAAACAGCCTTCCGCTTGCCAGTAAATATAACTCTGGTTTTACTTACAGCGCAATTGCTCCGGTTGTTGATGTTCCAAAACCGACAATTTCCTTTTTAAGAGATAGTGTCATTGGAAATAAAAGATTCTTGAAAATTAGAATAACGCCAAACCGTAAAGTAAACCGTTATGACATTTTTGCAAATCCAAAAATGACTTTTTACAACTTCAAAGCAAATGGAGTTTCAGAATCGGGTGCAAGAACAAATCGTCTTGAACGTGAAGGCGCAAAAATATTATGTTATTATGTTGTAGGCAACGAACCTCTTGAAATGGAGTTTTACATCAATAAATCATCTGTTTTTGATATGGATTTAATTGAAAGTTCTTTCGACTTAATGACCAATCCATTACTAAAAGTTAAACCAAGAAGCGACTGGATGATGCCTACTCCTTTTGTATTAAATGACGCGGTTTTAATTCAGCAAAAAATAAAAAGATATACAGCACCAGTACCTCAATTGCCTGTTGCTCCTGCAATAGACAGTTTATCAGTTGTAAAAGACAGCTTAAAACCAGCTATAAAAACAGAATAAAATGGCAACAAATATTTCTACAATCGTTCTGAATGCCCCAATCGAAAAAGTATGGAATTCCTTGACAAAACCAGAATTGGTGAAACAATGGCAATACGGAAGCGATCTCAGTACAAACTGGGAAAAAGGCAGTGAAATACGATTTAGAAATGAATGGCAGGGTCAGGTTTTTGAACAATGGGGAACGATTTTAGAAGTTATTCCAAATGAGAAAATAAGTTATTCTTTGTTTTTCCCGAGACCAGAATTAGAAGACAAACCAGAGAATTATTTTATTATGAATTATCTTTTATCTGAAGAGAATCAAAAAGTAAAACTCGAAATAATTCAGGAAGATAATCGTCCCAGAGCCGTTCAAGAAGAACCACAAGGCGAAGAAAATCCAATTTTGCAAGGTTTAAAAGCTTTAGTTGAGGCTTAAAATTAGGTTCTAAGATGCTAGATTCTCAGGTACTAAGGTTTCTTAGCTTATCAAAAAAAAACAAAAAGCACTATGAAAATAGTGCTTTTTTTAACCTTAGTTCCTTAGAATCTTAGCATCTTAGCACCTTTAAGTTAACACGCACATTCAATTTTTAATCCTTCTTTTACTCCTTTTGTGCCTTCGGTTGCATAACCGTCAAACTTCCACCACTCGATTCCGCCAATTAATTCTTTTACTTTAAATCCTAATTTTGTCATATTCAAAGCGCCTTTGGTTGAAGCGTTACAGCCAATTCCGTCACAATAGGTAACATACAAAACATCTCGGTCTAAATGTTGTGTCGTTTCTAAAGACATTTCACGATGCGGAATATTTATTGCATTCGGAATATGTTCTGCTTCAAATCCAAAAGCTTTTCTGGCATCAAGTGCAATTACTTTTTCACCATTATTTAAGGCTTCAAATAAATCGGATGGATCCATTTCAAAGGCCAGCTTATTTTCGTAATGTTTAATTTGCGTTTCCATAGTGTGTTGTTTTAAAGGTTTTGTTTTTTCAAAAATAGAACGCTTTACAATCTTATAAAAACGAAAAGAATTCATGCAGAACATTACTTTTTTTCATACAAAAGCCACTCTAAAATTTTGTTACTTTGTGTATTAATAAGCTAAAGAAATGGAAATACGTCATTTAAAATTGATAAAAGCAATTGTTGAAGAAGGAAGCATTACAAAAGCGATCGACAAACTTCATTTGACACAATCAGCTTTGAGTCATCAGCTCAAAGAAGCAGAATATCAATTGGGTACAGCTATTTTTTTACGAACCAACAAAAAACTGGTTTTAACAAAAGCAGGCGAAAAAATCTACGATTTAGCGAATGAAATCCTGAACAAACTCGCCGAAACTCAAACACAGATCAAACAAATGGTTTTTGGCGAATATGGCGAAATCCGAATCAGTACAGAATGTTTCTCGAGTTATCATTGGCTTCCTTCGGTTATGAAGCAATTTCATCTGTTGTATCCAAATGTCGAATTGAAAATTGTTGCCGAAGCGACTCATATTCCGCTTCAAAAACTTTTGGATAATACGATCGATATTGCCATTGTAAGCGATACCATTAAAGACAATAATATCAAATATACCGAGCTTTTTCAGGATGAAGTGGTAATGGCCGTTTCTGAAAATCATCCTTGGGCAGATAAAAAATATGTAGTTGCGGAAGATTTCATCAATGAACATTTGATTATTCATTCTCTTCCAATGGAAACAGTTACGATTCACCAATTTCTTTTGGCTCCAGCCAAAGTCACTCCAAAGAAAATAACGCCAATGCCCTTGACAGAAGCTTCTCTGGAAATGGTTAAAGCCGATATGGGTGTTATGTCGATGGCAAAATGGGCGCTTCAGCCACATCTAAAATCAAGTCCGATTAAAGCAATTAAAGTTGGAAAAAACGGTTTGAAGAGAAAACATTTTATCGCAACCCGCGCCAATGAAAATTATCCGGATTATTTCCACCATTTTATCAACTTTCTACAAAACGAAATCAACCTACAATGGAATATACAATAAGAGAATGCGAAATAACTGATTTGCCTAAACTGGTTATTTTATGTCAAAAACATGCTGAATTTGAAAAAGCTGAATATGATCCAAAAGGAAAAGAAGAAGGCTTAAAAGAAGCTTTGTTCAGTGAAAACCCCAAATTATTTTGCTTAGTTGTGGCCAAAGACAATGACATTGTTGGTTATGTTTCCTATAATTTCACCTACTCAACTTGGAGTGCTGGCGATTTCATCTACATGGATTGTTTGTTTTTAGAGGAAGAAGCCCGAAATTTTGGAATTGGGGAAGTTCTAATCAATAAACTAAAACAAATAGGCAAGGAAAAAAACTGTGTCAATATGCAATGGCGTACCCCGCAATTTAACGAAAGAGCTATTAAATTTTACCATCGAATGGGGGCAAAAGGAAAAGACAAAGTTTGCTTTTTTCTGGATTTGTAACCTAAAATTTTTGTTTCACGCAGATTCAGCAGATTTTGCAGATTTTCTTTTTACGAAATAAAAGCCTCTGAACCTTTGTATCTTTGTGGCTTTGAAACTTAAAACAATGAAACAAATAAGCATATTAGGTTGTGGCTGGTTAGGCTTTCCTTTGGCAAAAAGACTTCTCGAAAAAGGAAATTCAGTAAAAGGCTCCACAACTTCTGAAAACAAACTTTCAATTTTAAAAGATTCCGGAATAAATCCGTTTTTGGTTGCGCTTGAAAGCGAAAGTGTTTCAGAAAGTATAAATGATTTTTTATCTGAAAGCGAAATCTTAATTATTGATATTCCGCCAAAATTAAGAACCGTTGACCCAAGTTCTGAAAAGAAAGTCTTTGTCGAAAAAATTAAAAACCTAATTCCGTTTATAGAGAAATCAATCGTTAAGAAAGTACTTTTTGTAAGTTCAACTTCTGTTTATGGCGATGAAAACGATTTTATTACAGAAGAAACCGTTCCAAATCCTGAAACTGAAAGCGGTAAACAATTGCTTTTAGCCGAAAATATTCTTCTTGAAAACAAAAACTTCCAAACTACGATTTTACGTTTCGGCGGATTAATCGGCGAAGACCGACATCCTGTAAAACATTTATCCGGAAAAGAAAATCTAGAAAATCCTGATGCTCCGATAAATTTAATTCATCAAAATGATTGTATGGGAATTATTGAAGCCATCATAAACCAATCAAAATGGAATGAAGTTTTCAATGCTGTAGCGCCTTTTCATCCCACAAGAGAGGAATATTATACGCAAAAAGCAAAAGAACAAAATCTTGTTTTACCCAAATTCAGTTCTGAAAAATCGAATATTAAAAAGGTTATTTCCAGCGGAAAAATTGAGAATGTTTTAAGTTATCAGTTTAATCTGGAAAATTATTAGAGATTGTCAGGCTGAGCGAAGTCGAAGCCCCGTTTTGTTTTCACAAGCCTTCGACTTCGCTCAGGATGACACTCGTGTAAACTTTGTAGCAACAAAAACTTAAAATTGCTTATATAACTTATATGGTTTAAAAAACTTTGCGAACTTTGCGTAAATCTTAGCGCCTTTGCGGTTAAAAAAATTATGGAAACAGCTTACATTAATTCACCCTTAGGAATCACCAAAATAGTTGGAGACGAAGACGGTATTGCAGTAATTTCTGTTTCTGATGTTGGCACAAATGAAGTTTCAAAGAAAATTCCAAAAGTTTTACAAGACGCTGTTTCACAATTAGAAGAATATTTCGAAGGAAAAAGAACCGATTTCGACTTAAAACTGAATCCGCAAGGAACTGAATTTCAACAAAAAGTATGGAAAGCATTATTAGAAATTCCATACGGAAAAACAGTAAGTTATATGGATCAAACCAAAAAGTTGGGCGATGTAAAAGCAATTCGAGCTGTCGCTTCTGCAAATGGCAAAAATCCGCTTTGGATTGTTGTTCCTTGTCATCGTGTTATTGGCACAAATGGTTCTTTGACTGGTTATGCCGGTGGATTATCTCGCAAGAAATGGCTTTTGGAACACGAAAGTCCAAGTAAACAGCAAAGTTTATTCTAAAATTAAACACAAATTTCACAGATTTACACAAATTAAAATTATAGCTTTATATTTACAAAAAAGTGAAGTTTTGCGTAACTATTTTTCTTCAAATAATTAGTGTTAATTAGTGCAATTCGTGTTTTAAACTAAAATAATGATTGAAAAAATAAATCTTAATAATATTCTTTTCCTGGATATAGAAACGGTTCCGGAAGAAGAAAACTTCAATTCGCTTGACGCAGAAATGCAATCGCTCTGGGATCTAAAAACACAATATCAGCGAAAAGACGATTTTACGCCGGAAGAATTTTATGATCGCGCCGGAATTTGGGCGGAATTTGGAAAGATTGTCTGTATTTCTGTCGGTTATTTTACAATCAAAGGTGATATTCGGAATTTTAGAGTGACTTCTTTTTTTGGAGAAGAAAAAAAGATTCTGAAAGACTTCAATAATCTTCTGAACAATCATTTCAATCAGCCTCAACATCTTTTGTGTGGACATAATGCCAAAGAATTTGATATTCCGTTTATTGCGCGACGAATGATCATCAATCAAATCGCGATTCCAGACAAACTGAATTTATTTGGCAAAAAACCTTGGGAAATTGCACATTTAGATACTTTAGAATTATGGAAATTTGGCGATTACAAGCATTTTACTTCTTTAAAATTACTGACTAAAATTCTCGGAGTTCCTTCTCCAAAAGGTGATATCGACGGAAGTCAGGTTGCACATGTTTTTTATGTCGAAAAAGACATTGATCGAATTGTAACGTATTGCGAAAAAGATACTATTGCCGTTGCACAGATTTTCCTTCGCTTAAGAAGAGAAGATTTATTGATTGAGGAAGAGATTATTCATGTATAGCTCTTTTTAAGGTCCTAAGGTTCTGAGATGCTAAGGTGCTAAGGTGCTAAGGTTACTTATCATGAACTCATATCACTTATATGGTTTAATAAAAAGTTTTGCAAATGATTCATTCTGAAATTTCACATCATCGTCTTGTTTCTCAAAAATTGTATAAAACAAGTCAATGCTCACCGGAAGAAATCGTTCGACATTTTGGCGCAATACAGGCGCAGGACTATGCAATGGCGAAATGGGCAATTGGTTCCCGTTGTGATTCTTCTGAAAAGGAAATTGAAGAAGCTGTGAATTCGGCTAAAATTATTCGGACCCATATTCTTCGTCCCACTTGGCATTTTGTATCTTCTGATGATATTTATTGGATGCTGGATCTTTCTGCGCCCCAAGTAAAACGTTTTACAATTTCGGCAGCTAAGAAATTTGGTTATGATGCAAAAAAACTTGATCAAACCAATAATGCAATCGAAAAGCTTTTAGCCGGAAACAATCATTTGACTCGAGATGAAATTATGCAGGAACTTGGCATCAGCAAAACTTCAAAAGAAGATTTTCTGAGTGCGGCTATTATGATGAATGCCGAACTAGACGGTTTGGTTTGCAACGGAAAAATGAAAGGCAAACAAATCACTTATGCATTATTAGAAGAAAGAGTTGCTAAACCAAAAAACAAATTAACCAAAGAAGAAGGCCTCGAAAAATTAGCAAAACGATACTTTGAAAGCCACGGCCCTGCTACGATCACTGACTTTTCGTGGTGGTCTGGTTTCCCTCCAACTATCTGTCAGCAAACAGTTAATGCAATAGGGTTGCAATTGAATTCTGTCGAAATCGACGGACAGATTTATTGGTTTGGAACGGATTATTCTTTTGAAAGCAGCTTCCGCGAAAGCGTACATTTTCTTCCAGCTTTTGATGAACTTTTAATTTCATATAAAACTCGAGAAGCTTCTATGCAACCCGAACATCAATCAAAAGCTTTTACCAATAATGGGATTTTTAAACCCATTATTCTGGAAAACGGAAAAGTAATTGGAATTTGGAAAAGAACAGTCAAAAAAGATCATGTCAAAGTAGAAACACAATTTTTTAATGATACCGAATTCTCTAAAAAAAAGGTTTTATTTGAAGGAATAAAATCTTTTGAAAAGTACCTGGAAACCAAAATTGTTATTGAATAAATCGAATTTTCACTAAAAATTTATCGCTTCATTTAAATACTTCTACTTTCAATACTAAAATCTTTGTGCGTTTTATTGCTAAATAATTACATTTACAAAAAATATAATTATGGTTTTAAGCAGATTTTGGTTAGCGATTTTCATTTCTTCAATTTTCTTTATTGTAGTCAGTTTATTTACTGCCAATACTTATACCGTTGATTCTGTATTGAATGGAAAAAAAGACGACCCGATTTTGGTTTCTGAAAAATACATCGAACAGCTTCCTGCTTTCATAAAAGACAGTATTGCAAAAGCGAAAGATCAAACCATGATTGTCAATCGCGACACATTAAATGCTGATACTACTTACGTTTACAAAAACAAAACAGTAAGAATTTACAGCGGTTTACAAAAA
Organism: Flavobacterium sp. LHD-80; assembly: GCF_030929605.1. Classification (GTDB taxonomy): domain Bacteria; phylum Bacteroidota; class Bacteroidia; order Flavobacteriales; family Flavobacteriaceae; genus Flavobacterium. The sequence goes on along the minus strand of NZ_JAVFVS010000007.1, from coordinate 67,453 downwards.
TCTGATGGTTTATTGCCAACTTGTAAAACTACGTTAGTTGATATAATTCTGCCACTTATTGCTTACCTGGCTTTTTTCTGCGGTTTGATGGAGCTTTTAATTATTTCTGGAGCTTCTGGAAAATTAGCTAAGCTTTTGAGTCCGGTATTTGTAAAAGTATTTCCTAGCATCCCACAAAATCACCCATCAATTTCGTACATGACCCTAAACTTTGCTGCTAATTTCTTAGGATTAGATTCGGCTGCAACGCCTTTTGGACTGAAAGCTATGGAAAGTTTACAAGAAATAAATCCCGATAAAGACAAAGCAAGTGATGCACAAATTATGTTTATGTGTCTTCACGCGTCTGGATTGACTTTAATTGCTACTTCGATTATTGGATATCGTGCGGCCGCAAATGCAACAAATCCAGCCGATGTAATGTTACCTTGTATTATAACTTCGTTTATTGGCACAATTGCCGCTTTCTTAATTGTTGGAATCAAACAAAAAATCAATTTTAAAAGTGCATCGCTACTTATTGGTTTAATGACTTTAATTGCTGCAATAGTTGGTTTATTGATGTATGTGAATCACTTGGATTTAATTGGAAAAAACTATTTTACTTCAAATCTTTCAGGATTAATATTAATTGCGATTATTGCTTTTACTTTGATTTTCTCTTTTGTTCATGAGAAAAAATTTAAAGAGGCTGAAACGACTGTTTTTGACACTTTTGTCGTTGGTGCAAACAACGGAGTTAAAACCGGAGTTACCATTTTTCCTTATGTTTTAGGAATGCTGGTTGCTATTTCTTTGTTTAGAAACAGTGGTTTATTTGAAATTATTAGCGACGGAATTGCATTTATATTTTCGAATTTAGGTGTAAGTCAAGAAATTACAAATGCACTGCCTGTAGCCATGTTGCGCCCGTTCAGTTCTGCAGGGTCAAGAGGCTTTTTGATTGATTCAATGAATACATTTGGCGCCGATTCTCTAACAGGAAGATTGAGCAGCATTTTTCAATGCAGTGCCGAGAGTACTTTTTATGTAATTGCCGTGTACTTTGGTTCGGTTAATATTAAAAACACACGTTATGCCTTGGGCACAATGCTTTTGGTGGATTTAATTTGTGTGATTACGGCTATTTTTGTGGCGACATGGTTTTTTTAAAATCACCCATAAATTATGTACAAACGCCCCTAATTCAAATTCTTTCTTAGGTAAATAATTTCTAACTTTGTAAAAAAACAAAACAATGATTGATTTTATATACCAAGATCCTTATCCGATTTTAAAGGATGAGACACAATACCGCAAAATCACTTCTGATTTTGTAAAAACAGAAAAATTTGGAGAACGCGAAGTTTTAACTGTAGACCCAAAAGGTTTAGAATTATTAGCCGAAGAAGCTTTAACAGATGTGTCGTTCATGTTGAGAACGACACATTTGCAAAAACTAAGAAATATTCTTGACGATCCAGAAGCGACAGATAATGATCGTTTTGTGGCGTATAATTTACTTCAAAATGCTTCTGTCGCTGCCGAAGGTCAATTGCCAAGCTGTCAAGATACAGGAACTGCCATTGTAATGGCAAAAAAAGGCGAAAGCATTTTTACTGGTGTTGATGACGCAGAATGGCTGAGCAGAGGAATTTTCAATACGTACCAAAAACGTAATTTACGTTATTCTCAAATCGTTCCGATTACGATGTTTGAGGAGAAAAATTCAGGATCAAATCTACCTGCTCAAATTGATATTTATGCTAAAAAAGGAAGTTCTTACGAATTTTTATTTATGGCAAAAGGAGGCGGATCTGCGAATAAAACGTATTTATATCAGCAGACAAAATCGTTATTGAACGACAAATCGTTGGATGCATTTATTCGTGCAAAAATCAAAGATTTAGGAACTTCGGCTTGCCCTCCTTATCACTTGGCTTTAGTAATTGGGGGAACTTCTGCGGAAGCGAATTTAGGCGCTGTTAAAAAAGCATCTGCAGGATATTATGATCATCTTCCAACTTCAGGAAATATGGCTGGTCAGGCATTTCGTGATTTAGAATGGGAAGAAAGAGTTCAAAAAATTTGTCAAGAAAGTGAAATTGGAGCTCAGTTTGGAGGAAAATATTTTACGCATGATGTTCGTGTCGTTCGTTTGCCTCGTCACGCCGCTTCTTGTCCAGTTGGATTAGGTGTTTCATGTTCTGCTGACAGAAATATTAAAGGAAAAATCACGAAAGACGGAATCTTCGTTGAGCAGTTAGAAGTAAATCCGAAACAATTTTTACCAGAAACGGCTCCACATTTAGAAGCTCCAGTTGAAATTGATTTAGATCAGCCAATGGCCGACATTTTAGCTAAATTATCTCAGTATCCAATTAAAACGCGTCTAAAACTAAACGGAACTGTAATTGTTGCCAGAGATATTGCACACGCAAAAATTAAAGAATTACTAGACGCCGGACAACCAATGCCGGAATACTTTAAAAATCACCCAGTTTATTATGCTGGGCCTGCAAAAACTCCAGAAGGAATGGCCTCAGGAAGTTTTGGACCAACAACAGCTGGACGTATGGATGTTTATGTGGATGAATTCCAGAAACATGGAGGAAGTATGATTATGCTTGCTAAAGGAAACCGTACTAAACAAGTTACAGATGCATGCAACAAATACGGCGGATTCTATTTAGGTTCGATTGGAGGTCCTGCTGCTATTTTGGCACAAGACAACATCCTAAAAGTAGAAGTTGTTGATTTTGAAGAATTAGGAATGGAAGCTGTTCGTAAAATCACCGTAAAAGATTTCCCTGCTTTCATCATTACAGATGATAAAGGAAATGACTTTTTTGAAAACCTGTAGTATTTTGCCACAAAGGCACTAAGACACAAAGTTTTTATATTATTCAAAAACCGCCTAAAAGGCGGTTTTTTTATTTCCTTATAAATTATTTTCTTCTCGACTTAGTGTCTTTGTGGCAGAAAACTAAGCACTAAGAGCATTTTTTTCAAATGCTATAAAATGAGAAACTTCGCCTTTAGCGTTATAAACAGGAAATCCGCTGATGTGGCAACTGTATACTTTTCCGTTTTTTTTATAGTTTTCAATCGTCTTCTCAAACGAGGTTTTCAACTGGATTGCTTCTCTGATTTCTTTAAGGGCAGTAGGACATGTTTCTGGCCCTTGAAACATTTTGGGCGTGTTTCCTAAAACTTCTGCCTCGGTATAGCCGGTCATTCTTTTGATTTTACTTGATGCGAAAACAATTCTCAAATTCAAATCTGTAATCACAACTACTTCATTTTTAATCCGTTCTTCTATTTCAAGTTCCTTTTCATTCCATGAATATTGAGTTGAAATATCATGGAGTTTTTTCAAATCGGCAACAATAGCTTTTAATTCATTTACATATTCATAATGAAAATCCCAAGCCAAAATTGGTACCGAATAACGATAAGAAGCATCTTCAAGGTCAGCGTTTTTCATTTGGAGCAATTTAAATGAGACATCTTTTCTCTCAAAGATAAAGCTAAAAGTCCAATCCTTTTTACGGGAAACCGTATTTTTAATTATTATAACAAATCAAAATGAAAATTTTAATTGCACAACAACGGCCTTCTTTTCCTCTGTATTCAAGTTATTTAGCGAAATTCCGAGCAATCTCACAGAATCTTTCATTCGCTCTTGGTACAACAATTCTTCTACAGTTTCTAAAATCAGGCTTTTATCTGAAATAAAATAAGGAAGTGTTTTGCTTCTAGTCTGCTGTGTAAAATCACTGTATTTGATTTTAAGCGTAACGGTTTTGCCCGAAATGTTATGCTTTTTCAAACGTCTTTCTAATGACGTCGCGATTTTTTCGAGCTGTTCAAGCATAAAAATTTCAGAGGATAAATTGACATCAAAAGTATGTTCGGCTGCTACAGATTTTGTAATACGATTTGATTTTACTTCGCTATTATGAATGCCTCGTACAACTTTATAATAAAAACCGCCAGATTTCCCGAAATGTTTTTCGAGAAATTCCAATGTTTTGCTTTTTAAATCGGCGCCTGTAAAAATACCGAGCTGATACATTTTTTCAGTCGTTACTTTCCCAACGCCATAAAATTTCCTGATTGGCAATTCTTCTAAAAAAGCTAAAATCTCATCTGGATTGACCGTTTTTTGACCATTCGGTTTATTAACGTCGCTTGCAATTTTAGCTACAAATTTGTTAACTGAAATTCCTGCCGAAGCTGTAAGTCCAACTTCATTCAAAATTCGCATCCTGATTTCCTGAGCAAGCAAACTCGCGCTTGGATTCCCTTTTTTATTTTGGGTGACATCGAGATAAGCTTCGTCCAAAGAAAGCGGTTCGACTAAATCTGTGTACTCATGAAAAATTTTATGAATTTTAGAAGAAATCTCTTTGTAGCGGTCAAATCTTGGACGAACAAAAATAATTTCCGGACAATATTTTTTAGCCAAAACCCCGCTTATTGCACTTCTTACACCAAATTTCCTGGCTTCGTAACTTGCTGCCGAAACCACTCCTCTATTTTCTGAACCGCCAACAGCAACAGGTTTTCCTCGTAAGGCAGGATTATCCATCTGCTCTACTGAAGCATAAAAAGCATCCATATCAATATGGATAATTTTTCGGTAAACAGGAGTTTCAGACATGTTACAAATTTAAATAGGAAACGCTGAAAAATGGCACTAAAATATCATAAAAAAAGCCACAGTTTTACAACTATAGCTTTATATTTTCTTCTAAATAAGATCTCTTAAAACTCTATTCTCAAGCCAATTTGGTTTGTACTGGCAATTAAAGTCGTTTTTGGTCCTGGACTATAATTTTCGGCCAAACCTTTATTATATTTTTCAAGAGCTGCTTTTATTTTTTTTGGATATCCAATCTTAATCGGAATTGAAGCAACAAGCATAGCACCGCCAATAATAGCCATTGTCATATTTGAACGTTTTACTGGCGCTGGCCCATAGCCATTCCAATTATCTGGCATATCTCCCTCATTCATTTCAACAATCAAATTGGTTGCCACAAGTGCCAATCCTCCATAAAAGAAAATATTTCCCCAGGTTTTTTTATTTCTTCCGGAATTATAAAGTGCCAAAGCTTCTGGATTTTCGTTCATCAGGGCTCGAACTAAGTCTGTTTTTACTTTTTGGTTTTCAGCATTGTAAACGGTACCGCCACTTCCGTAAGTAAGCTTACCTTGCGAATATCCCGCAAAAGCAAGCATTAAAAATAAAAGAGTTAAGTTTCTTTTCATAAATTGTTTTTAGGTTATGTTAGTTATTTGTTTTTGCCTGAAAAATTAAAACATAAAATTATCAGGTTCGCAAAGATTAACAACTAAATGATTCCAAACAAATCATTTTCTCTATTTTTGTAATCCTTATTCGAAATATTAAAAAATGCGAACATTTGTTTTAGGCGATATACACGGAGGATTACGCGCACTTGAGCAAGTGTTGGACAGAGCCAAAGTTACTGCAGAAGATACCCTTATATTTTTAGGCGATTATGTTGATGGCTGGAGTCAATCTGCAGACGTAATCGATTTTTTAATTGATCTTAAAACCAAACAAAAATGCATTTGCATTAGAGGAAATCATGATCAGCTGGCACTGGACTGGCTGGAAAACAGGCATGAAGATTTTGATGAAGAAATGTGGTACAAACATGGCGGAAAAGCTACTGTTGAAGGATATTCTAAACTTTCTGAAGAAAAAAAGAAAACGCATATCACATTTTTAGAATCATTGAAAGATTATTATCTTGATGATGAAAACCGCCTTTTTGTTCACGCCGGATTTACAAATTTGAACGGCGTTGTCTGGGAATACTTTCCGAAATTATTTTATTGGGACAGAACGCTTTGGGAATCGGCTCTTGCTTTAAACCCGGCTTTAAAACCAGATGATTTATATTATCCTAAACGTTTTACGGTTTATAAAGAAATCTACATTGGCCACACTCCTGTAACCCGAATTGGAGAAACCATACCTGTAAACAAAGCTTGTGTCTGGAATGTTGATACTGGTGCTGCGTTCAAAGGTCCTTTGACGATTATGAATGTGGATACCAAGGAATTCTGGCAGAGTGAACCATTAAATGAATTATATCCTGACGAAAAAGGTAGGAATTGATTTCCAAAAAACTATTTTTGCATCTCAAAATTATTAATATAAAGTTTATGAAAAAAGTTATTACACTACTGTTTTTAGTATCATTCGGATTTATTAATGCGCAACAAGCTTTTAAAGGCAAAGGCGATATCAAAGTAAATGTTGGTGCTAACATTCAGGATGGTGGTTCTGGAATTCAAGGTTCTGTAGATTTTGGTTTAGGAGAAAATTTCTCTTTTGGTTTTGTTTCAAACTATTTACTTGGCGTAAATAATTTCAATGGCATTTACGGTGGTAATCCAACTCCATACAATGATTACAAACCAGAATTTAAAGATCGTTTTGATGCAAAAGCAAGAATCAACGCTAATTTAAGCAGTGTTATTGGAATCGAGCAATTAGATATTTACCCAGGTTTAAGCTTAGGTTTGAAAAATTTTGGAGGGCATGTTGGAGGACGATATTTCTTTACTGAAGGATTTGGTGTTTTCACAGAAATTGGTTTTCCAATTGCAAAATACAGCGACAACAATGATGTTTTTGATCATTTAAATAATCAGGCTACTTTCAGTTTAGGAGCTTCATTTAATTTGTAATATATACTTTGTGAGTTTTAGGTACAAAGTTGCAAAGACTCAAAGTTGCAAAGTTTAAAAAAAGAAAAAACCGCCTTATTGGCGGTTTTTGTATTTTATGTTCTAAATGTAAGCTCGTGAAAGTTTTCTTTTCAACATAAAAAGAAAATCATTTAATGTAACCACATAATCTTCATTTGAGTTTTCATCAATTAAGAATTCTGAAATGTCTTTATCTCTATATGGAAACAATGAAGGAAAACATGGAAAATATACATTTGAAATTCCGTTTACACATGAAGACAGCATAAAATAGAATACCAAGAAACGGATAAAAACAAGGATTTTTCGAAAACCCTTACTTAAATTATATCTTTTATTTTCTTTTAAAACTTTAATACTAAAATAAAGCAATTGAATTATAAAAATTGGTATTAAAATATTCGACAAATATTGCAAACTACCAATATCTACCAAGGACATTAACAACGTTATTAAAATTGAAGTTGCCGTATTTATAAGAAAGAAATAACTTCCCCATTTTAAATCTATTTCAAACTTTTCCAAATGTGTGCGTTTTAAGATTAAAGCAAATGTAAATAAAAGATTACTTTGTTATTTGGTCTGAAAAAATAAAAAAAGAGAACTTTCATTCAAGAAAGTTCTCTTTATCTCATTCACCTTTGCATCTCTGTGCCTTTGAATCTTTAAACCTTAAAAATCAAATCGACATTTCAGGAATTTCGCCTTCAATGATCAAATCCGCCTCAGTTGAAGCGATGATGTGCTCAACTGAAACACCTGGCGCGCGTTCTAAGAGCTTAAAACCTTTTTCGGTTACTTCTAGAACAGCAAGCTCGGTTACAACCTTTTTAACGCATCCTACTCCGGTTAATGGCAAAGTGCATTTTTTTAAGATTTTAGATTCACCTGCTTTATTCACATGCATCATGGCAACGATGATATTTTCGGCGGAAGCCACCAAATCCATTGCGCCTCCCATTCCTTTTACCATTTTTCCCGGAATTTTCCAGTTGGCGATATCTCCGTTTTCAGAAACCTCCATTGCGCCTAAAATCGTTAAATCTACTTTTTGACTGCGAATCATTCCAAAACTAAAAGCCGAATCAAAAAAACTCGCACCCGGAAGTGTTGTTATAGTTTGTTTTCCTGCGTTGATAATATCAGCATCTTCTTCGCCTGCAAATGGAAATGGTCCCATTCCGAGAACTCCATTTTCACTTTGAAATTCAACTGCAATATCTTCTCTAACGTAATTTGCAACCAAAGTCGGAATGCCAATTCCAAGGTTTACAAAATACCTGTCTTTTACTTCTTTAGCAATTCGTTTTGCTATATCTTCTTTTGTTAACATAAATTCAATGTGTCAATTTGGAAATTAGATAATTAGATAATGCTTCACTTTGCCTATTTAATTATCTAATTATCACATTTTCTAATTATCTAATTTTCTTTTGGTAAAATAATTCCAAGTCGCTTTAGCTATATCTGCGATTATTTTCTCAGTATCTTCTTTGGTTTCTGTTATCTCTTTTAAATAAACCGAAATAATAAAATGCTTTCCATTTGGAAGCTTTACAATTCCAACATCATTCATGGCAACTCTCAGATTATTATCATTTGTTCCTGAAATTCCGGTTCTGTGTGCCAATTCAGTTCCCTCGGGAAGTCCAGCTTTCAACCAAGTAAGTCCTCTTGACGTCTCAACCATTATTTGATATAAATACTTTTTTGTCGTTTCTTTAAGAATTACTCCTTTGTAGAATTTTTCAAGTAATTCTGTTGTTGCCAACGGCGTTGTTGTATTTATATAAAGATTTTTCCAAGTTTCCATTTGCTTTTCATTGACCTTAATGACAAAATCTTTAATACCTTGTTTGTTTATAAATTTTTGAACCTCTTTCGTTCCTCCAACTAACTTAATCAATAAATCACAGCCGTTATTATCGCTATGCGAAACCGTATATCGCAATAATTTATCTAACGTTAAGTCCATATTTCCTTCCGGATAATCTTCCCTCATCGGGCTCCAAGTATTTTCATTCAGATCCTTCTTCTTAATAAAGATTTTTTGACCTAATGAAAGTTTACCTTCATCCACTTTGTTCAAAACAGTTAAGGCAATATGAAATTTAAAAACACTCATTAACGGCGCTTTCAAATTTCCATTGATGCTTAAAGTATCTTTATCTTCAATACTTTTAATAGAAATTCCAACTGTTGCCTTCTTAGTTGTAATAATCTGATTTAGTTCTTTCCGAAGATCAGATGTTGTCTGAGAAAAAGCCTGAAAAGTAAAAAATGAAATCAGAAGGATAGAAAGTTTCGTCATATTTTTTTAATGTGTCAATTAGTCAATTTGATAATTAGATAATTTTTTCAAGCATGTGTTTAATTATCTAATTGACAAATTATCTCATTATCTAATTACCTCTGTCTTACGGTACGTTGCTCGATTCTCTTTTCAAATTTTTCTCCCTGAAAGATGCGTTGTACCATAATTCCCGGAATGTGAATTTGATTTGGATCTAAAGTTCCAACTGGAACTAGCTCTTCAACTTCGGCAATTGTAATTTTTCCGGCACCAGCCATGCAAGCGTTAAAGTTTCTGGCAGTTCCTTTAAAGATAAGATTTCCTGCTTCATCGCCTTTCCATGCTTTTACAATTGAAAAATCAGCTTCAAAAGCTTTTTCCATAATATGCATTTTTCCTTTGAATTCACGCACTTCTTTTCCTTCGGCAACTTCGGTTCCATAACCGGCTGGCGTGAAGAATGCAGGAATTCCGGCTTGAGCGGCACGGCATCTTTCTGCCAAAGTTCCTTGTGGTGTCAATTCCACTTCTAATTCTCCAGAAAGCATCTGGCGTTCGAACTCAGCATTTTCACCAACATATGACGAAATCATTTTTTTGATTTGTTTTTTCTGCAAAAGCAAACCTAACCCAAAATCATCAACGCCTGCATTGTTTGAAATACAAGTTAAATCTGAAATTGATGTGTTTACCAATGCTGCAATCGTATTTTCAGGAATACCGCATAAACCAAAACCACCAAACATAATTGTCATTCCAGTTTCAATTCCTGCAATTGCGTCCTGAACATTATTAACTTTTTTTGTTATCATAACAAATGATCTTTATTACTGTATATTTTTGATAAAAATAAGATTTTTAGATTGAATTATATCGATTTCGTAAAAAATAAATCTAGTTTTCAACCGCAAAGTTCGCAAAGTTATTTTATAAAATTCAAACTTTGCGAACCTTGCGTAAACCTTAGCGTACTTTGCGGTTAAATTTTTAATTATAAATTCAATCCAAAAAAAATCCTTTTGTTTTCTTCTATTAATTTAAAAGAAAACAAAAGGATAATTTTATTAAAAAACCGAACTTAAACTATAGCTCGAATTCGTCTGTATTTTGTTCTGTTTGTGTAGTATCTTTTACAACAGCAGGTCTTTGGTAACAATCCACTTTTATAGAAAGATTTGCTGGACGCTCAAATTCAGATTTTGAAATTTGAAGCGCTTCGTCTTTATAACAAAGCTTCATGAAATATGCCCAAACTGGTAGTGCAGCTGTTGCTCCTTGTCCGTAAGTTAAACTTTTGAAACGTGCCGAACGATCTTCGCATCCAACCCAAACTCCAGTTACTAAATTTGGAACCATTCCCATAAACCAACCATCTGACTGGTTTTGCGTTGTTCCAGTTTTACCTGCAATTGGGTTTCTAAACATATATGGATATCCTGTCCAGCGATTGTCTCCACTTCCTCCACCTTCTGTACGTAAACGCGCACCAGAACCTGTTTCAGTAACTCCTTCTAATAATTTGATTACAGCAAAAGCGATATCTTTATTCAAAACATCATGCGATTCTGGAATTGGCTCATAAATAACCTCACCGCTTTTATTTTCAATTCGGCTTAAAAACTGCGGTTTTACATAAACTCCTTGATTTGCAAATGTGCTGTATGCCGCAACCATGTCTTCAACAGTAATATCTACAGCTCCAAGCGCAATAGATGGTTGTACCGGAATTTCAGTTTTTACTCCTAATTTTTTTGTCAATTCAACAACTGCTTCTGGACCAGTTCTGTCAATTAATTTAGCCGAAACTGTATTGATCGAATTTGCCAAACCTTGTTTCAACGTTACCATTCCACGGTATCTGTTGTCAGAGTTTCTTGGTTCCCAATCTTCTGTTACGTGGTGACGCCCTTTATGAATCATAAAAGGTCCATCTAAAATTGAATCACAAGGAGACATATTTAACTGTTCGATTGCCGTTGCGTAAACAAAAGGTTTAAAAGTCGAACCAACTTGTCTTGCTCCCTGCCCTACGTGATCGTATTGGAAATATTTGTAATTGATACCACCAACCCATGCTTTAATGTTTCCGGTTTGAGGCTCCATTGCCATTAAACCAGACTGCAAAAAGTGTTTGTAGTAACGAATCGAATCCAGTGGCGTCATGATTGTATCACGCTCCCCTTTCCAAGTAAAAATTCGCATTTGCGTTTTTACTTTGAATGAAGCAATAATATCATCTTCGCTCTTATCCATATCTTTCATAATGGCCCAGCGAGTCGAATTTTTCATCGCCTGCATCATGATTCTGTCAGTTTCAGCTTGGGTAATATTTACGAAAGGAGCATTTTTATTGGTTTTCATTTCAATAAAAAACTGCTGTTGCAAATTTTTCATATGTTCTGAAACTGCTTCTTCAGCATATTGCTGCATTCTTGAATCGATAGTCGTATAAATTTTTAAACCATCTTTATAAATGTCATAATCAGATCCGTCAGGTTTTTTATTTTCAGCAACCCATTTTTTCATGTAATCACGAAGATATTCTCTGAAGTATGTTGCCATTCCTTCACGGTGGCTTTCTAATTTGAATTTTAATGTAATTGGTAAAGCTTGTAATCTCAGTTTTTCGGCTGTAGTGATCATTTTTGCTTTTTCCATTTGAGAAAGCACCACATTACGGCGATTTTTAACTCCCTGCGGATTACGAACCGGATTGTATAATCCTGAATTCTTGAACATTCCAACTAAAATAGCTGATTCGTCCATCGTTAAATCTTTTGGATCTTTCGAAAAATAAGTCTGAGCAGCAGAACTAACTCCAACTGAATAATTTCCAAAATCATAAACGTTGCAATACATTGCAAGAATTTCATTTTTAGTATATTGTCTTTCCAGACGAATAGCAATAATCCATTCTTTTATTTTCTGAACAATTCTAAATGGCAAAAACTTAGAACCTTCTCCGTGAAATAATTGTTTTGCTAATTGCTGTGTTAGTGTACTCGCTCCACCATTAGTTCCTAAAGTGAAAACAGCTCTTAAAGTTCCACGTCCATCAATTCCTGAGTGTTCGTAAAAACGAGCATCTTCTGTTGCAACTAAAGCTTCAACTAAACTTTTTGGCAAATCAGAATATTTAAGCTGAGATCTATTTGTTTTAAAGTATTTACCAATTACAACTCCATCCGAAGAAATAATTTCAGTGGCTAAATTTGAATCTGGATTTTCTAGATCTTCAAACGAAGGCATTGAACCGAATAATCCCCAAGAGGCAAATAAAAAGAAAGCCAAAATACCAAGTAATGTATAGGCAAAAACACGCCAGAACTTCTTTTTATAGTAATTAATATCTTTAACGCTATTTGATTGATTGTTTTTCTTAGCAGCCATAATTATTTTCTAATCTTTTTGTTCTATTCTAAAACCAACGTCTGTAATACCTTCTAAAGCCTGAACACCAGGAATTTTGCCTGATTCTCTAACAGCTTGCTTGATGTGAACTTTGTATTTTCCTTTAAACTTTACATCTTCTTTGTAAAACAATTTACTCTCTTTGATATCCGTAAAACCATTTCCTAGTAAGGTTCCATCTGGATTAGCCATTTGATATTCTAGCGTATCTACTTTTGTGAAACCGCTTGGCGTTTCAATGGCTACAATTAGAAACAGATTATTAAACGGATAATTGTTGTTGTCTCTCAAATTTACAAATAAATTGTACTTTTTGGTAGAATCTAAAACTGGCAAATCAAATGTTACAACACTATCTTTATGCCAGGCGCTTCCAACCGATTTGTATTCATCAAATACTCTTTTTTTATCGCATGAAAAAAGAAGTATTGCAACCAAAAGAAGAATTGCGCTATTTTCTATTCTCATTTTTAGTAATAATTATTGGTTTTCTAGGCTCAGCAGGCTTGTTTTCATTCGGTTTATTTGATTTATTCGAATGATTTTGCTTGTTCTGTCCTTTATTTGATTTATTCGGATTCCCGCCAGCCGGTTTATTATTATTGCTGTTATTATTTCCTTGCTGTGGTTTATTTGGTGTTGCTGCCACGACCGTATTTTCAGCATTTGGTTTGCGTTTGCGGTTTGGTTTTTTCTTTCTTTTTGGCTGATCAAAACGAGTTAAACTCTCTTGTCCCATTGCATTATTAAAGTCTTTTTCTGGTTCAGAAGTTACTTCGATAGCAAAATCTTCTAATGAAGAAACTTTGTTTTTCTGTTTATTTTCAGCAATAATTTCTTTAACCTGATCAATTTTCAAAACATGCCAGTTTGCAAAATTATTAGTGTATGCAAACCACATCAATCCTTTAAAAATATCTTGTTTTTGACAAACAGCGTCTCCTTTTTCGGTTACTAATTTTGTATCGTAATCTGGAAATTCTTTCAAAGCATCCATGTAAGTATCTAACTCATAGTTTAGACAACATTTAAGCTTTCCACATTGACCCGCCAATTTTTGCGGATTCAATGACAATTGCTGATAACGCGCCGCCGATGTATTGACACTTCTAAAATCTGTCAACCAAGTTGAACAACAAAGTTCACGTCCGCAAGAACCAATTCCGCCTAGACGCGCCGCTTCCTGACGGAAACCAACCTGTTTCATCTCAACTCTTGTGCTAAATTCTTTTGCAAAATCCTTAATCAGCATTCTAAAATCCACACGGTCATTTGCTGTGTAATAAAACGTCGCTTTCGATCCGTCTCCTTGAAATTCGATATCCGAAATTTTCATTTCCAATTTATGCTGAATTGCCAATTCACGTGCACGAACCTTCATAGGCTCTTCACGATCACGCGCTACAGACCAAATATCAATATCTTTTTGAGATGCTTTTCTATAGATTTTTGGAACTTCGTTACTTTCGTAATTTACTCCTTTTTTCTTCATTTGAATTTTAACCAATTCGCCTGTTAAAGTAACAATTCCAATATCATGTCCTGGCGAAGCAACAGTTGCTACAATATCGCCAATACTTAAAGTTAATTTCTCTGAATTTCTAAAAAATTCTTTGCGTCCGTTTTTAAAACGAACCTCAACACAATCAAAAATCGCCTCTCCATTAGACGGACTCATGTTTGAAAGCCAGTCAAAAACCGTCAATTTATTGCAGCTATCGGTGCCGCAAGTCCCATTATTTTTACAACCCTTTGGTGCGCCACCATCTGAGGTTGAACAACTTGTACATGCCATAATTATATATGTAGTGTTGCATAAAAGCAACTTAAGTTCATAAACGTTTGATCGGTAAAGATAGTATTTTTTTTATTTGACCATTTATAGATTAATTGTAAAGGGTTGTTAAATAAAAAAACCTATTCTGTTTGTCACAAAATAGGCTTATTTAGGATTCTATACGTTTATTTTTTAGGTTTCTTTCACCGTAATAATTTTCACCGGACACGCTTTTGCAGCCAATTCACAACTTTCTACAATTGCATGATTTGGGGATTTAAGTGTAAAAAAGCCTTTTGCATTCTGCGAATGAATCAAAACTGATTTTCCATCTTTTTTTGACATTTGAAAATGAACTGGATCCATTTCGACGCAATAGTTACAACCAATGCATTTATCTCTTTGTAAAGTTACGACTACCATTATGCCTCAACAATTTTATATAATTTGTCAGACATTCTAATTCTAAAAGGCAATTTAAAAGTGCAATCGTCACCTTTTGTCGCTTTTTCTGTCGCAAGATCATTTACAAACATTTCGTCGATAATCATTTCCTGCGCTCCTGTGCTTGGTCCTGTTACGAGAATTTTATCCCCGATTTTGATATCGTACGCTTCTATTTTAAATTGGCCAACTTCTGCTTTTGGGAAATAATGCGTTCCTCTTCCAACATAAACTTTCTTCTGAGTTGCCGCAGATCCTGGAATATCACTCCATTCTCCTAATTCCTGACCCAAATAATATCCGGACCAAAATCCGCGATTGTAAACGGTTTCTAAAGCTTCCATCCAAACTGCGGTCTTTTCTTTTGAGAAAGTTTCATCGTAATACGCATCAATTGCTTCGCGATACGTTTTGGTTACAGTTGCCACATATTCTGGTGCGCGTCCGCGTCCTTCGATTTTTAAAACTTGAATTCCGGAATCGATAACTTGATCTAGGAAATCAATTGTACATAAATCTTTTGGCGACATCATGTATTCGTTATCCAATTCGATTTCGAAACCTGTTTCCTGATCAATAACCGTATATTTTTTTCGGCAGTTTTGTTTGCAAGCACCACGATTTGCAGATGAGTTATTTGAATGCAGACTTAAATAACATTTTCCTGAAACCGCCATGCACAAAGCACCATGGCCAAAAATTTCGATTTCGACTAAATTACCATTTGGGCCTTTTATTTGTTCTTTTTCAATTTGAGCCGTAATATTTTTTACTTGACGCAAGCTTAATTCTCGGCTTAAAACCATCGTATCTGCAAATAAACTGTAGAATTTTATGGTCTCGATATTCGTTACATTCAACTGGGTTGAAATGTGAATTTCCATTCCAATTGATCTTGCCATAGCTATTACAGCCTGATCAGATGCAATTACTGCCGTAATATTTGCTTCTTTGGCTTTGGTCAATAATGTTTTTACGACTGATAGATCATGATCGTAAATAATAGTGTTTAAAGTCAAATAGCTTCGAACTTTTTTTGCTTCGCATCGATTGGCAATTTCTTTTAAATCGTCAATGGTAAAGTTTACCGTTGAACGTGCACGCATATTAAGCTGTTCAACTCCAAAATATACGGAATCACAGCCATTGTCTAAAGCAGCCTGAAGTGACTCAAAATCTCCAGCTGGAGACATAAGTTCGATTGTATTGTTAATTGTCATTTTTGATTCTATTATTTCAATGAAATGATTTTTAATCAGTCATCTAACAATCGACAAAAATAATGTGGGTGTAGATTAGATTCCTATGATTTATATCATAGTTTATGTTTTAAAAATTATTCACAGTATATTCTCTTATTAAAAAAGCCCACTGCTGAAACAGTGGGCTTTGTTCTATATTATCAAAATTTAACGTAAATATCGTAACACTCCTATTAAATTCAATCTAAAATCTTGTAAACTTTATCCGATAATCTAATTCTAAAAGGAACTTCAAAAGTAACTTTATCACCAATTTTAGCAGATTGAGTTTCAGCTCCGTCAACAATCAGTTTTTCTAAAACCATTTCCTGATTTCCAGTAGTTGGACCAGAAATTAAGATTTTATCACCGCTGTTTAACTCTTGGTTTTCAATTGTAAATTGTCCAACTTGTGCTTTTACATAATAATGTTCTGCTTTTCCAAGAAGTACTTTTTTCACTTTTATTTTCTGACGAATATCGACTGGTTTTTCAATCTCAGCAAGAGCAGCATTTGGCAATTCTCCCGAATGTTTGAATTTCAGGTTTTCCGATTTTCCTTTTCGGAATACTTTATTTCCAACTTGTTTTCCAGTTCTCAAACGAACTTGGTCCACTAAAGGCATATGAATAATTTCAAGGCATTCTGTAGAACAACAATTTTCCATTGCTGTTTTGCATTCGTCACATTGAATAAACAACAAATGACAGCCGTCGTTTTCACAGTTCGTGTGATTGTCACAAGGTTTTCCGCATTGATGACATTGCGAAATAATATCATCCGTGATTCTTTCGCCAAGACGATTATCAAATACAAAGTTTTTCCCGATGAATTTGCTTTCTAAACCTTCAGCTTCAATTTGTTTAGCATAATTGATAATTCCGCCTTCCAATTGAAATACATTTTTAAAACCTTGGTGTTTAAAATAAGCACTTGCTTTTTCACAACGAATTCCTCCAGTACAATACATTACCAGATTTTTATCTTCTTTATGGTTTTGAAGTTGCTCGTTGATGATTGGCAAACTCTCTCTAAAAGTTTCAACATCTGGAGTAATAGCGTTCTTAAAATGTCCGACTTCACTTTCGTAATGATTTCTAAAATCAACCACAATTGTGTTTGGATCATCAAGAATTTCGTTGAACTCTCTGGCTTTCAAGTGAACGCCAATATTAGTTACATCAAAGGTATCATCATTCAAACCGTCGGCAACGATTTTGTGACGTACTTTAATAGTTAATTTTAAAAAGGAATGATCGTCATGTTCTACAGCTTCATTTAAACGAATGCCTTTCATGAAATCATAAACTTCAAGAGTTGCTCTAAAAGTCTCCAAATTTTCTTCAGGAATACTCATTTGAGCATTTATTCCTTCATTGGCAACATAAATTCGGCCTAAAGCATCAAGTGCGTTCCAGGCTAGAAATAAATCATCGCGAAATTTTTTGGGATCTTCAATTTTGGCATACGCATAGAAAGACAACGTAAGACGTTGTTTACCTGCATCATCGATCATGATAGCTCTTTCTTCTGCGCTCAAAGTGTTATACAGTTGCATGCTATAAACAGTTTTAAGTTAAGAATATATTTTTGAGCTGCAAAAGTACAAAAAAGGTTCTAAGTTACAAAGGTTCTCAGGCACTAAGGTTTTTAAAAAGCAAAACTGTATAACTGTTTTCGCTTGTTAATCTTTTTCATCTAGTAATGCTTGTTTGACTGCATTCAATTCTGCGATTTTTTCTTCGCTTACTTTTGGATATTCTAAATCCATTTCATCTAATGCATGAATAATGGCTGAGGCAATGGCAATTCGGGCATAATATTTATTATCGGCTGGAATTACATACCATGGTGATTTTTTGGTTGAGGTGTTTTTGATCAATTCTTCATAAGCAAACATATAATCGTTCCAATAGCCTCTTTCTTTGGCATCGGTGGCGCTGAATTTCCAGTTTTTATCGGGATTGTCAACTCTTTCGATAAATCTTCTTTTTTGCTCCTCTTTGGAAACATTTAAGAAAAACTTGATTACAACCGTTCCGTTTCTGTTCAAATATTTTTCAAAGTTTCGAATGTCTTGAAAACGCTGATCCCAAATATCTTCCGTAATCAATTTTTCTGGGATTTTTTGCCCTCTTAAAATTTGTTCATGCACGCGAACGACTAAAACTTCTTCATAGTAAGAGCGATTAAAAATTCCGATTCGTCCTCTTTCCGGCAAATGTTTTTGGCAACGCCAAAGATAATCATGGTCTAATTCCTCTGAACTCGGTCCTTTGAAAGAAGAAACTTGACAACCTTGTGGATTTATGCCAGACATTACATGTTTGATGGCACCGTCTTTCCCTGCAGCATCCATTGCCTGAAAAATAATTAAAACCGACCATTTATCTTGAGCATAAAGCGTGTCTTGCATAGCAGCCAATGCTTTTACCCCCATTTGCAAACTCTCTTTGATCGCTGATTTTGATTCATTTCCGAAATAAGAAGTGGGTTTGTCTTTTAATGTAAAATCTTTATCATCACCTACACAATATTGCTCTGAAAATTTCTTTGCCTTATGCAGCAATTCTTTTTTGCTTAATGATTTTAGATGGTCTGAAACAGAGCTCAAATTGTCTGGTTTTATTTTATTTTTTTTTTACATAACAGAAACTTTTTAAAATTAAAAAAAGAAATAGTAAAAATTTATCCTTACAAAAAATGCAGTTTGGCGGTATTTTACATCATTTAGTCGATTTTATTAACACTTGAATACCAATTAAATATAAATTTAGTAAAAATTCAAAATGAAAATAATATTTCAAATCTTAATTAAAAAAATGTTAACTTAGCTAAGGAATTATTTGGTTTTTAGTTAGTTGAGTTTTAATAAAATTTAATAAAAAATTAAAAATGAACAAAATCTACCCTCCAGCAATTTTCTTACTTTTTTTATTGTTATCCTGCAAAAAAGAAGCCCCACCACAACCTAAGCCACTCGAAATTTCAGTTACAACCGTTTTACAGCAAGATGTTAAAATAGAATCTGAATATACTGGACAAACTTTTGGTCAATCCGATATTCAAATTAATCCACGGGTCGATGGTCTTATCGAAAGCATAAATTTTAAAGAAGGTAGTTTTGTTGCCAAAGGACAACTATTGTATACCATTGATGCACTTCCTTATAGAGCCAAACTTAATGAAGCCGAAGGTGGCGCTGCAGAATCTCAGGCAAGATTATCAAAAACAAAATCAGATTTGGACATGATTACGCCATTGGCAAAAATGAATGCAGTCAGCCAAAGAGAATTAGTTTCGGCCAAATCAGCTTATACTGCTTCGATTGCTCAAATCAAAGCATCAGACGCATCTGTACAAAATGCTAAAATTGAATTAGGCTATTGCCGAATCGTTGCTCCTATTTCCGGATTAATCGGAATTTCAAAAGTGAGAGTTGGCGATTATGTTCGTCCGGGTCCCGCTTCAATTTTAAATACCATTTCTGATTTAGGAGATGTCAGAGTTCGTTTCACCATGAGCGAACAGGAATTTTTGCGTTTGTACAGAGAATTTACCAAACCAAATTCGGCTTTAAAAGGTTCCGGAGCATCTGTTACTTTAAAATTATCAGATGGTTCAATCTATCCTCAAACCGGAAGAGTAAGTTTTACGGACAGACAAATAGATCCCGCTACTGGTGCCATGACGTTTGAAGCTGCATTTCCTAATCCGGACAAATTACTTCGTCCTGGACAATATGCAAAAATTGCGTTACTGACTGACATTCGCAAAGATGCCATTGTAATTCCGCAACGCGCTGTTATAGAAGTACAAGGTATTTATCAAGTTTATGTTTTAGGAAATGACAATAAAGTGCAAATGCAAATTGTAAAACCAGGTCCAGCAGTTCAAAATGGATATATCATTGAAGAAGGTTTAAAACCCGGCGACAAGATAGCCATGGGAGGCACTTCATTATTGAAAAATGGAAGTGTTATTACACCAAAAGTCACACAATGGCAATTAGGTGAAACAGAAACTGCAGTTACTAAATAATAATCTAGATACATAGTATTATGGGAGAATTTTTCGTTCGAAGACCAATCGTTGCTATTGTAATCAGTATTATTATTGTGATACTTGGATTACTGGCATTACAAAAAACGCCTATTTCGCAATATCCGGATATTAATCCTCCTGTTGTAAAAATTACTACTTCTTTTACAGGAGCAAATGCGCTGAATGTTGAACAGGCAGTTGCAACGCCAATTGAGCAAAAAGTAAATGGTGTTGAAAACATGTTATACATGAAGTCAATCAACACTTCTGATGGAGCTTGTACCATTGAGGTAACTTTTGACGTGGGAACCAATTTGGATAATGCCAATATGCTTACCCAAAACAGACAAAACCAATCGGCTCCTTTTATGCCTTCGAGTGTAAAACAACAAGGAGTTGTAGTGAAGAAATCTTTGTCTTTCCCAATGATGTTGTTCACGGTAACATCGACCAATCCAAAATATGATGCTAAGTTTTTGAACAACTATGCGAGTATAAACATTGTAGATCAATTGGCCCGTATCAAAGGAGTTGGAGAAGTTACGCTCTTTGGAGGAAGTGATTACTCGATGAGAATTTGGCTCAAGGCCGATATGATGAGCAAACTTGGAGTTACAGTTGATGATGTAAAAAATGCACTGAACGCCCAAAACATGATTAGTCCAGGAGGAAAATTTGGTGCTGAGCCTGCTCCTGCCAATACCGAATTTACATATGGTGTAACACTTCAGGATCGATTAGTTACTGAAAAAGAATTTGGAAATATTGTCGTTCGAAGTAAACAAGACGGAGCTCAGGTTTTAATGGCAGACATTGCGCGAATTGAACTTGGAACAGAAAATTACAGTTCTTCTGCACGAAGAAACAGTTCACCAAGCGCCGTTGTAGCGTTATACCAAATGCCCGGAAGTAATGCTCTCGATGTAGCCGAAAACGCAAAAAACGCAATGAAACTTTTATCAGAGAAGTTTCCAAAAGACATCGAATATCAAGAATCTCTAGACACAACTTTAGCCATTACCGCGGGAGTTGACGACATTGTGCATACCCTTTTTGAAGCCATTATATTGGTAATTTTAGTAGTATTCATTTTTCTTCAAAACTGGCGTGCTACTTTAATTCCGCTAATTACGGTTCCTGTTTCGCTTATTGGAACTATTGCGGTTTTCCCAATGTTAGGATTTTCAATCAATACATTATCACTTTTAGGATTAGTGTTAGCAATTGGTATTGTGGTCGATGATGCGATTGTGGTTGTTGAAGCCGTTATTCATCATATCGAACATGGCAAAACCCCGAAGGAAGCTACCGTTCAGGCCATGAAAGAAGTTTCGGGTCCTGTAATTGCGATTGCTTTAATTTTATGTGCCGTGTTTATTCCGGTTGCGATGACACCAGGAATTACCGGACGATTTTATCAACAGTTTGCCATAACCATTGCCGTCTCGGTCGCGTTCTCGGCATTTAGTGCATTGTCTCTAAGTCCCGCGCTCTGTGCTATGTTATTAAAACCGACCAAACCTATTGAAGAACAAACGGGATGGTTAGCGAAGTTTTTTGCCGGATTTAATAGAATCTTCGAAAAAGTTACTGGAAAATATATCAGTGGAGCCACATTTTTTGCAAAAAAAGCCATGCGAATTGTTCTTTTATTGGTAGTCATATTAGTGGCTACTGCATTTTTAGGAAAGAAAATTCCATTAGGATTTATTCCCGAAGAAGATCAAGGTTACGTTTTGGTAAATATTGCATTGCCTCCTGCATCGTCATTACAGCGTACAGATGAAATTTCGAAAAAAGTAGACAGTTTCCTAAAAGAAGAAAAATCGATCTTATCTTATACAACAATCAACGGATTTAGTATGCTTACTAACTCCTATCAACCTAACAATGCTTTTATTTTCATCTCATTAAAACCTTGGGAAGACCGAGCGGAAACTGCCAAACAATTTGTAGACAGACTAAACATTAAACTTGCTACCCAAATTACAACGGCAACTTGCTTTTCATTTGGGCCTCCGGCAATTCAAGGATTAGGTGCATCGGCAGGATTTAGTTTAATGTTGCAAGACAGAGGTGGAAATACACCACAATATTTGGCAGAACAAACTCAAGCTTTTATAGCGGCCGCACAGCAGCGTCCAGAAATAAAACGAATTTATACTACTTTTAATGCCGGTACTCCACAAGTCAAATTAGAAATTGACAATGACAAAGCCATGAAATTAGGCATACCTGTTTCAAAAGTCACCGAAGCATTAGGTGCCTTTTTAGGAGGAAGTTATGTGAATGATTTCAACCGTTTTGGTCGTCAGTACAAAGTTTACCTTCAGGGTGAAGCGGCAGATCGTGTAAGTCCGGAAGACCTAAATTTGATTTATGTAAAAAATAATTTGGGCGATATGCTTCCTGTTTCCACATTAGTTACAGCAACTAAAGTTACCGGACCTGATTTTACAAATCGTTTAAATTTATTCCGATCAGCAGAAATCGGCGGAAGCCCAAATGACGGCTACAGTAGTGCGCAGGCCCTGACCGCACTTGAAGAAGTCGCCAAACAGACTTTACCAGCAGATATGAGTTTCGATTATATCAACTTATCTTATCAGGAAAAACATTCACCAGGCGGTGGTTCGGTTTTCATAATGGCATTGGTATTTGTATTCTTAATTCTTGCTGCACAATATGAAAGCTGGAAACTGCCTTTCAGTGTACTACTTGGAGCTCCTTTTGCTGTATTTGGCGCCTTTTTGGGACTGATGTTGGCAAGGCTTGGAAGTGATGCTTACGTCAACAACGTATTTGCCCAGATCGGACTCGTCTTACTGATTGGATTGGTGGCCAAAAATGCCATTCTGATTGTAGAGTTTGCAAAAGAAGAATACGAAAAAGGAAAACCGCTTTACGAATCGGCGATGGTTGCGGCTAAACTTCGTTTCCGACCAATTTTAATGACCGCTTTCGCATTCATTCTTGGAGTAGTTCCCTTACTGACAGCAACTGGTGCGGGTTCACAGGCTCGTATCGTAATGGGAATGGCGGTATTCAGTGGTATGTTAATCGCCACGGTATTAGGTGTATTAATTGTACCAGGTCTATTTGTAATGATTGAAAACATCGGAAAAAAGAAAGATGATACAACTCTGACTGAAGGACATAATGTGGAATCAAATACTTCTGACCATGATTAAGAGACACAAAATAATCGTTGTTATATTTATCCTCATACTGTTTCCCGTGGGTTGTATGGTGGGGCCAAAATATAGCAAACCAGAGCAGCAAAAATCAGATTCATATAAAAACGAAAGAAACTTAGACAGTCTAGCGAACGTTACCAATTTAAAATGGTTTGATTTGTTTAATGACGACGTTTTAAAAGATCTGATCAAAAAAGGATTGGAAAACAACTACGATCTAAAAATCGCTGTTTCCAGAATCGATCAGCTTCGTGCCGAATTAGGTTATGCTAAAGCCGATTTATTTCCGACATTTCAATATGGAGCAACCATAAACAGTAACAAGAAAAACTTTACACCCTCAAATGCTGGCGCAAGTATGTCGTGGGAACTTGATTTCTGGGGAAAATACCGTCATGAAAATAATGCTGTACAAGCCGAACTCTTAGCTACTGAAGAAGCTCGAAAAGTTGTGCTTTCAGATATTGTCAGCAATATCGCGTACGCTTATTTTCAAATGCGTAACCTTGATGAACAACTGGAAATTACAAAGTCAACACTTACGACCAGAGAGAAATACTATGAAATTATAAACCAAAGATTCAAAAATGGCTATATCTCTGAAGTTGACAAAGTACAAATTGAACAGCAAGTTGCAATTGCCGAATCCGCGATTCCGAACATTCAAAGACAAATAACATTTCAGGAAAATACAATTGCATTGCTTACAGGTCAGCTTCCAACTGAAATTCCGCGAGGAAAAAGCAATACCGAATTGCGAATCGTAAGTGAAATTCCGCTTTCTCTTCCATCTGCCTTATTAGAAAACAGACCCGATGTAAAAGCAGCAGAATTACGATACAAAGCAGCAAATGAAAGAATTGGTGTTGCGCAGGCAATGCGTTTCCCTTCTTTAAACCTTGCCGCAATCGCTGGATTTGCAAGTGCTGATTTAAGCAATTTGTTTCTAGGAAGTTCGTATTCGCAAAATGCATCGGCCGGAATTGCAGGACCGATATTTGCCTTCGGAAAAAACAAAAGAAGAGTCGAAATCAACAGGCAACAAGCAGAACAATTCAAATTCATTTATCAAAAAACTTACATTGGCGCCGTTTCTGAAGTAGAACAATCCATACAAAACATAAGAACGTATAAAGAAGAATGGAAAGCCAGAAACAGACAGGTTCAAGCGGCTTTAATCAACTTCAATCTTTCCCGAGAAAGATATGACAGCGGTTACGTTTCGTACTTAGAAGTTTTAGATGTTGAAACTAATTTGTTCAATGCGCAATTAAGCTTGGCACAATTATCAGAAAGACAATTAAGCTCAATGGTTGAATTGTATAAAGCACTTGGCGGGGGATGGAATCTTTAAAAGGTTCTGAGATTCTAAGGGACTAAGGTTCTAAGTTTTTTTACTAACCGTATAAAAAACGAAAAGCACTATATTTCTATAGTGCTTTTCGTTTTTAATCTTCGTACCTCTGTACCTTTTTCACTTTGAATCTAAAACCTTAGAACCTTAGTATCTTAGAATCTTAGTCCCTTAAATTAACAAAACTCGTTAAACGCATCTTGCAAATTCTCAGCGATCATTTCAGCTGGACGACCTTCGATGTGGTGACGCTCTAACATGTGAACCAATTCTCCGTTTTTGAACAAAGCCATAGATGGCGATGATGGAGGAAAAGGAAACATATGTTGTCTTGCAGCATCAACCGCTTCTTTGTCAACACCAGCAAAAACTGTAATAAGGTGATCTGGTTTTTTAGCGCCTTCTAAACTCATTTTTGCTCCCGGACGTGCATTTCTAGCAGCACAACCGCAAACAGAGTTTACAACAACTAAAGTGGTACCTTCAGCTTTGATAGCGTTATCAACTGCTTCAGCACTATGTAAATCTTGAAAACCAGCAGAAGTTAATTCAGCTTCCATAGGTTTTACCATTTCTTGTGGATACATATTTTTTATTTTTAAATTTTACTTTTGAACTGCAAAGTTACAAAGTTTACCCGCAACTACTTAATTTGAAGTATAAAGTTTTGTTATAGTTCGATTGATTTAGTCGAAAGTCCAAAAACAATCCACAATTATATAAACAAAATGGTTATTTGGTAAATTTCTTTTGATACGGATAAGTTTCGTAAATCGCATTGTCTTCATTAATTGAAAAACCTTTCGCCGAATCTTCTCTCGCAATGCCAACCAAAGCAACAACTTCTTCTCTTGATTTTCCTTGTTTCAGCCAACAAATTGCTTTGTAATACTTGGCATCTGAAAATTCTGGATAGATTTTTAAAGCTTTATCAAAAATCGCAATCGCTTCATCCCATTTTTTAAGTTCATATTTGGCAATTCCCTGATAAAAATACGCCGTAGGATGTTCTAATTGTTGTCGGTTTTTGTAAATGTCATTTACATAATCATCAAAAAGCTTTTCTGCCTTTTCATATTCGTTCAACTGAAGGTAACAAAGGCCTTTGTAAAAATTGAACGAATGATCCATAACGTAGCTATTTCCATATAATTTAATAGCTTCATCAAAATCTACGATAGCATCTTTATAGTCGTGCGAAAAAATGCATTTCATAAAAGCGCGATACGACAACCAGCGTTCTTTATTATAAAAAACTGCTTTATTTAAGTACTGCATTCCAACTTCGTACTTTTTGCATTTAAAATATGGCATCGCTTTCTGTTGCCATAAATAGGCCACTGTACTGTCTTTTTTTAAACCTTGATCCAGACAGTTTTGCCATTCGGTCATTTCATAAACATAATTGTGTTTTTCGGCGCAATTGGTGAGAAATTCTTCTACAATAGCATCGTGTGCTTTATTTGTTGAAACTTGCCCGAAAGATAAAAGGGTAAAAAAGAAAGTAATTCCTAAAGTAATATTTTTCAAAGGTTATTGTTTTGGTTAAATTCATTTGAAAGAAAAATCACTCTAAATAACGCTTTTAAAAACGGAATTTTAGGACACTTTAAAATAACTTTAACATCTTCAATGAAACTCGTTTCTTCATCTAAAAATTTAAAAATCAGCTTTGAATTTCCATTTTTGAATAAAGAAGAAAAAATTGAACTTCCCGATTCATTATGACGATACAGAATATCCAAAAGCAATAAATCATAAAACCAAAATCTATTCTTCTTATGAAACGCCTTCATATTTAGAGAATCCAAATTTTGAAGAAATTGAACCAATTCCGATGATTTTTTATCCGAATTTCTAAAAGTATAACCCGTACTCGCTTTTGTCCAACCGCCGGCAGTTCCAATATTTAAAACTCTTTTAGTATTTTTTTTCCAAAAAGGATAACTCGTCATGGGGATACTTCCTTGTTCCTTTTCTACAATTTCAAATTGATGAATTCCAAGTTTTTCCAAATAACGCTGAATATCATTTTCATATTCTTCTTTCGAAAGAAGTTTTTCTGAGAACAAAGTATATTCAACCAAAGCTTCGGTTTTTGAAGTCGGCAAAACATACATAAACCTTGTATTCCCTTTTTGCTCCACCGAAAAATCCATGAAAGTAGCTTGTTCCGGATTGAAAACTTCAACTTCTGTTTTTACAAACCAACCCACAAAATGCTGTTGCAAAACAGGATATTTCGTTTGACTTTCGGCGAAAGCCTTAGTATAAATGCTGTTGAATAAATAATCGCAAGTGTATCTGTTTTCTTCTGTTCCAACAAAAACATGCGTGTCGAGTTCGTTTATATCGGTTACTTTTTCATGGAGAAAAGTAATATTCGGCTGATTTGAAATCTTCTCAAAAACGAAATTATAAAAATCTAAACCATTGATTTTATTGTATGAATAAGGTTCTAGCTCTAAATCACGTTTGAAATTTTCATTGGCAAATAAGGCAGAATCCCATTTTTTGGAGATAATCGAATTCCAAGTTGATTCTTCTTTTTCCCAAAAACTCCAAGTTCTGTCATTAGTTTTCTTTGAATCTTTATCAAGCAATAAAATTGATTTATCTGAAAATTTGCCAGACAAAATCATTTTATAAACAGTCATCAAAGAAGCCAGTCCAGCGCCGGTAAAAATGTAATCGAAATGTTTGATTTGCGAAGAATTCATTCTCAAAAATAAGGAATTTTATTTTTCCAGTTTTTCTAAAAGAATTTTAAAATCATTTGGACTCAAATAGATATTATATTGAAAAATGATCTCGTTTTTCTCATTCAAAACACATAAAGTCGGGTATGCAATCTGATTATTAATTGTTCCGAGCTGTAAAGCCAGTTCATGAACGCCGACATTATTTCCCGAAGGCTGAAATTTAAAAACGTGATTATTGAAAGTAATATTACGTTTTTCCTCGGCATTAAAATCAATGAAATAGAAATCTGAATTTAGTTTTTCGATAATTTCCTGGTTTTTAAATGTTGTCGCTTTCATTCTTTGGCAAAACTGACACCAATCAGTATGAATGAAAACAACGATTTTTCGTTTTTGAATTTGCTGTAAGCTATCAATTTCTTCAAAAGAATAGCTTTTCAACTGACAAAAACCTGTCGCTGAAATTCCGAAGAAGAAGATTAATAGTAAAAGCTTTTTCATTGTTTTTTGTTTTTTGCCACTCCCGATAGCTATCGGGATCACAGATTAAATGGATTTTTTTCTGATTTGTCACCCTGAGCGGAGTCGAAGGGCTCGCCAATTGGAGCGGGGCTTCGACTCCGCTCAGCCTGACAAATGCAAATCAAAACCTACGAAAATCAGTTCAATCCGTATAATCTGTGGCCCATAAAAATTTACCTCAAAGTATATCGCAATCCCAAAAATCCACGAATAGTCTGGTTTTGCCCATAAACATAAGTCGTGTCAAAAGTCAAACCATAAGGATTATCAGGAGTTACCAAAACTTTTCCCGCCGAATCGTATTGCACATTTTTATCAAAAGGATCGTTTGTTCTCGAAATCAAAAACGGATTATTTTGCATTGGCGTAAAATTCAGCAAATTTTTGATTCCGCCATAAAGCTCAAAATTTTTCCAGCCAGTAAATGTGAATTGGATATTCTGAGTGCTGTACCAAGGCGAATTCGGACTTCGCGGATCTGTTTCGCTCAGCAAAGGCAATTTCATCGGACTGTAAACATTTCCGGTATAATCCAACAATAAATTTAAAGCTTTTATTCTATATGAAACACTCCAGGTTGCCGTAAAATTCTCCGTTAAAAAAGGTCTTTCAGAAATTCCGTTTTGAACATTTTTATTATCTAAAAACGTTGCTCCGACGATAAACTTTAATCCGGAAGGAAAATTAAGATCAACATTTGTACTGATTCCCTGACTCAGAGCATATCCGTCGATATTATCGTAAATAATCTTGTTTGGGTCACTTTCATAGTCGGAAATGATTTTGTTGCTAAAACGGGTGTAAAAAGCAGTTGTTTCGATGCCCATAAAAGTTCCGTTGCCAAAATTAATTTTCTGAATATAATTTAAATTCACATTTACAGATTGTTCCGGTTTTAAATCATTCGCAATCACAACATCTCTGGAACCTGTCAACGCCGCGTGATCTTCGGTAAACAAATTCACAACCCGAAATCCTGTTCCGGCATTTAATCTGAAAATAGTGTTTTCATTGGCTTTGAATCGGTACGCGAATCTCGGCGTAAAAATAGAACCGTGAATGGAATTATAATCGTATCGCATTCCGAGCAAAACTTGGTTTTTTGGAGAAAATGTAATTTCATCCTGAACAAAAATTCCCGGAAGCCAAGTACTTTCGGCTTCTTTAGTTGCTGTTGTATTATCATCATAATACGAATATCGGCTGGCAATTCCGGCCAATAAATCATTTCGCCCAATTTTTTTATCCCAAGTCAATTGCAGAAAACCAATTTTCTGATTCGCGATATACGAAGTAGTTCCGTAACGGCTGTCCTGATAATGAACATTTCCAGAGAACGAAAGCATCAATTTTTCTTCAAATGGCAACTGATAACTTCCTATTAATTCGGCTCTTTTGGTATAAATACTTTCCCCGTAAATTTCGTCGCCTCCGCGGAATTTCTTTTCCCAACGCACATCTCCGCCCCAGCGATCTTCGTACATTCCACGCACGGCAAGGGTAAAAAGCCGATTATTATTTCGCAGGAAACTCCATTTATTAAAAACCGAAATCCGGTCAGAAAGCGTCACATCCGTAAAATTGTCTTTGTCCTTGTCAATAACCTGATTGTAATTGAAGTAATTCAGTCCCAAAAGCGAATTAGCTTTTTTTCCGACATTAAACTTCATTCCCAAATCAAGATTATTTTCAAAGTAAGTTGTTGTAAAATAATCGGCAGAAAACATAGGAGCGTTTGTTGGATTTTTGGTAATAATATTGATCAAACCGCCAACTGCTTCACTTCCATAAAGCGACGAAGCTGGACCTTTTACGATTTCAATTCTTTCGACCAAAGAATTTGGAATTCCTGATAAACCATAAACTGTCGAAAGACTGCTCACAATTGGCATTCCGTCAATCAAAACCAAAGTGTAAGGACCTTCCAATCCGTTAATATGAATGTCGCCTGTGTTGCAGACACCACAATTAAGTTGTGGTCGAACGCCATTTACATTTTGCAACGCATCATAAATACTTGGTGTCGGGTTTTTTTTGAAGAAAACCGGCGAATAAACCTCAACTGGAACGGCACTTTCTAAACGTCTTACCGGTTTTAAAGTTCCTGAAACGACAACTTCGTTCAATTCATTTTGGTCTTCGGTCAATTCAAAATCAAGATTAAGGTTTTGATTTTCTAAAACCGAAATTTTTTGATTTATCGTTTTGAATCCAGTCGATTTCACAACTATTTTATAGACACCTTTCGGAACATTTTCGAGTTTATAAAATCCAACCGAATCGGTTTGAGTTTTAAAGTTTGTATTTAATAAGCTGATATTAATTTCCTGTCCATAAGGAATTAGTCCGTCAATTTTTCCCGAGATATTTTGCGAATAAAGGCGTGTAGCAGAAATTATTAATATTGTCAAAAATAAATATTTCATTCTTATAAAATTAAATTTAGACAAAACTAAAAATTAAATTCGACAAATATAGTTTCTAATTACAATAATTTTAAACGGATTGAATTCAATGTGTTAGATTTTTGTTCTGCCTTTGAAGAAAAATTAAACAAGTTTCTGTTTTAATCTCGCAAAGACGCAGAGACGCGAAGTTTTTTTTTCTAAACCATATAAGTCATGTAAGTTCATTTCAAGCCACGCTTAAATTATCTTATATGACTTATATGGTTTAATTTTTTTTAATGATTTTCTTTCTTGTGTAGTTTATAATCCAATAAATGACCAATGATCATTCCCATTCCTCCGAAGTAAATTAAGTCGAGATGCATTTCAAAGATTATTTCACTCAAAATACTGATCCAAATTAAACTCATCGAAACAACCAAAATTGAAGACACTAAAAGCGACGATTTTTTCATAATTTTGATTATTGCAAATAAACCAAAAGAAGCAAAAATCAAATCGATTATTGGGTTATGAATTAGTCCTAAAGGAAGGATAGTCAAAACAGGAAAAACCAAACAATGAACGAGGCAAAATGTCGCGCTTGAAATTCCTAAAATATCGTAAAAAGATGTTGTTATTTTCTTCATAAGTTGTAGATTTGCTTAATGCAATTTAGTTGCAAATATATCACAAATTTATTATTTGCAACAATGTTGCGATAAAATTTTTAATTTATAAAAATGAAAACTACGCGTAACACCACAGCAAAGACGGCCGTTTTAGAGGTTTTTGAAAAATCTAGAACTGCACTATCACACACCGAAATTCAAAAACAATTGAACGATGTCTGTGACCGCGTCACTATTTATAGAATCCTCGACCGACTAGTAAACGACGATATTGTACACAAAATTTCGAATCTTGACGGAACGGTAAAATATGCAAAATGCAATCATTCCAACCAGCGTGTTCACATACACAATCATGCTCATTTTAGTTGTGAAAACTGTCATGAAATTACGTGTCTCGAAAATGTAAAACCGAGTTATATTATGCCTCATAATTACAAAGTGAAGGAGATCAATTTTACATTATCAGGATTGTGCCCGAATTGTTTGAATTCTAACATCTAAGTTTTAGACTCGCCTAAAAATATTGTTCAGCGAATATAATTTATACCTATATTTGTTAAAACAACATTTTTTAAAATGACCAAATCTTTAGAAGAAGTAAACCAATCGGTTGCTACAGAACATAAAAAAACAGGATTCAGGAAAATATTAGCCTTTTTAGGCCCCGCATATTTAGTCAGCGTTGGTTATATGGATCCCGGAAACTGGGCAACAGATATCGCCGGCGGAAGTCAGTTTGGTTACACACTTGTCTGGGTTTTATTGATGAGTAACTTAATGGCTTTGCTTTTGCAGAGTTTAAGCACAAGACTTGGAATCGTAACACAACGTGATTTGGCGCAAGCTTCACGTGAGACTTATTCGAAATACATTAACTACATCTTATATTTTCTGGCAGAAATTGCCATCGCCGCTTGTGATTTGGCAGAAGTTCTGGGAATGGCGATCGGAATTAATCTTTTATTTGGAATTCCGTTGCTTGAAGGTGTTTTAATTACCGTTCTAGACACTTTCCTCCTATTATTCTTGATCAATAAAGGAATTCGCAAAATGGAAGCGTTTATAATTGTTTTGGTCGCAATTATTGGGTTTTCTTTCATTTTCGAAATGATTTTTGCACAACCTGAAGTTCCAAAAATCCTTGCCGGACTTATACCGTCTATCCCAAATTCGGCTGCTTTATACATTGCAATCGGGATTATTGGTGCAACGGTAATGCCTCACAATCTGTATCTGCATTCTTCTTTGGTACAAACCAGAAAATTTGACCGAACTCCATCGGGTATTAAACAGGCCTTAAAATACAATTTTATAGATTCAACTATTGCGCTAAACCTGGCATTCTTTGTAAACGCCGCTATCTTAATTCTTGCCGCCGCAACATTCCACAAAAACGGAATGTTTGAAGTTGCTGAAATTCAAGATGCGCACAAATTTCTCGAGCCTTTATTAGGAAACAAATGGGCTCCCATACTATTTGCAGTTGCCTTAATTGCCGCAGGACAAAGTTCAACTGTTACTGGAACGCTTGCAGGACAAATTGTGATGGAAGGATATTTACATTTAAGAATTCAGCCTTGGGTTCGACGCATTATAACGCGATTAATTGCTATTGTTCCCGCACTTATCGTCATTTATATTTATGGCGAAAGCGTAACCGGCAAATTATTGATTTTAAGTCAAGTTATTTTGAGTCTGCAACTAGGATTTGCAATTATTCCGCTTATTCATTTCGTAAGTGACAAATCAAAAATGAATGGCTTTCATATTTCTAAAACTACGCAGGTTGTTTCCTGGATTATTGCTTCAATCATTGTTTCACTAAATGCAAAATTAGTTTACGACGAAATTACTTCGTGGCTTGAAAACTCAAATCATCCAACAGTACTTTGGCTTACAGTTGTACCGCTTGCTTTTGCATTCGCAGGATTATTACTGTACATCGTTTTTAAACCATTTATTGCTAAAGCAAAAGCAAAAACTGTCAATCATTCTCCGCATAATCTAAAACTTCAATTTACACCAAAAGAAAGCCAAAGCATTAAAAACATAGCAGTTTCTGTCGATTTTTCTAAAGCTGATGAAGCAGCGCTAAACAAAGCTTTTGAATTAGGCGGAAGTGATACGCAATACACTCTTATTCACATTGTCGAAACCGTTGGCGCTTTAATGTATGGTGTGCATGTTCACGATCATGAAACAACAATAGACGAAAAATTGCTTTTGGAATATCAAAATATGCTTTCAGAAAAGGGATTCAAAATCGAAACTGAACTTGGTTTTGGAAAACCCAACAAAGTAATTCCGAAAATTATAAACGAAGGAAATTTTGACATCTTAGTTATGGGAACCCACGGTCACACAGGATTAAAAGATATTCTTTTTGGCACAACCGTAGATAAATTGAGACATAAAATTTCAATACCTTTGTTGATTGTTAAATAGAAGGTTCAAAGGTTCAGAGTAACAAAGGGACAAAGATTTTCTACTTTGAACCTTTGTCCCTTTGCATCTTTGTCCCTAAAAAAGAAAAAAATGACTTTTTCAGAAGAAAACTATCTAAAATCTATATATCACCTAACAGCTTCTTTAGAAACCGAGGTGAGTACCAATGCTATTGCTGAAGTGATGGAAACCAAAGCATCATCGGTTACAGATATGCTTAAAAAGCTGGCGGAAAAGGATTTAGTTAATTATAAAAAATACCAAGGCGTTTCGTTAACCGAAAACGGAAAACTGGCTGCCAAAATGATTGTTAGAAAACATCGTTTATGGGAAGTGTTTTTAGTGGAAAAATTAAATTTTTCTTGGGATGAAGTTCATGAAATTGCCGAACAATTGGAACACATCAAATCAGAACAATTGATTAACCGTTTGGATGATTTTCTGGGAAATCCTACGGAAGATCCACACGGCGATCCGATTCCAGATGCGAATGGCCGAATTATAAAAATTGAAAAACAGCTTTTATCTGAATTAGAAGAAAACCAAACCGGTGTTTGTGTTGGTGTTAAAGATACTTCATCAGAATTCTTGAAATATCTGGACAAACAAGGAATTGCTTTGGGCTCTAAAATCGAATTTCTATCTAAAGAATCTTTTGATTTATCTGTCCGAATTAATGTTGACGGCAAGGAATTGTCAATTTCGAATAAAATTGCTTCTAATTTATTTGTGAAGCTGGTTTAGAGGTTATTTCTCAGAGATTCGCGAAAAATTTCGCAAAGGTTCACAAAGATTTATTCATTTGTCAGGCTGAGCGGAGTCGAAGCCACGTTTGCTGAATCACTTTGCGGGGCTTCGACTCCGCTCAGCCTGACAAAGCTAGTAACATGGTTATTAAACAATTCCCTTTTCAATCATCTCCAGCATAACCGGCGAAGCATTTTTAAATGTTGGCGGTTGCTCAATAATACTTCCGGCATTCTTTTTATTTACTTTGAAAGTAACGTCGTTATCTGTAGTAAATAAAAGTGCTGTCAAAAACGGATTTTTAATATAAGTTCCTAAAACTAATAAGGCTTCATCAAGAGTATGAATGCTTTCAATTTCTTCCGTTTTATATCTGGTAGTTAATGAAATGGAGAACGTATTATCTTCATTCAGAACTAGTCTGAAATAGATGTTTTTAATTTCGGTGTCGCCCATTGTTTTTGCCAAAGTCAGTTTTGCGAAAGTTCCGGCTTGGATACTTTCTTTAACTCGTTCACAAAAAAGGGCAAATATTGGTTCGTACATTTTTTTTTAAGGTGCTAAGGTTCTGAGATACTGAGATTCTAAGTTTTTACCTTGCGAATCTCTGTATTGTTATTTAACCGCAAAGGTCGCAAAGTTTTTTCGCAAAGGACACAAAGAAATATAAAACTTTGCGAACCTTGCGTAAATCTTAGCGACCTTTGCGGTTAAAAAAAAATTATTTCCCCGTAAATTCGGCTTTACGTTTTTCTAAAAATGCTGTTGTTCCTTCTTTAAAATCCTGAGTTCCGAAACATTTTCCGAAAGATTTTATTTCGGTATCAAATCCGTTTTTACCGTCTTCATAATTTGCGTTGATCGCTTTTATAGCTTTTGCAATAGCAAACGGCGCATTTTTGATTATTTTTTGAGCAATTACAGTTGTAAACGATAAAAGTTCAGCTTGAGGTACAACATGATTTACTAAACCATATTGTTTTGCTTCTTCTGCAGAAATCATCGCCGCTGTCATAATCATTTCCATTGCACGGCCTTTTCCAACTAATTGTGGTAAACGTTGTGTTCCTCCATAACCCGGAATCAATCCTAAAGTTACTTCTGGCAATCCCATTTTTGCATTATCTGAAGCGACCCTAAAATGGCACGCCATTGCCAATTCTAATCCTCCGCCTAAAGCAAAACCATTCACGGCTGCGATAACCGGTTTTTTAAGATTTTCAATAAAATCAAATAACAATTCTTGACCTTCAGCCGCTAATTGTGCGCCTTCAACAACCGTATAGTTTGCAAATTCTGAAATATCGGCTCCAGCAACAAAAGCTTTTTCTCCGCTTCCGGTTAAAATTATAGCACGAACTTCTTCATTTTTGCTTAATAATTTGATTGCTTTACTCAAATCGCTAATTGTTTCCTTATTTAAAGCATTCAATTTAGCTGGTCTATTAATAGTAATTGTTGCAATTCTCTCCTCTATTGCAACTAAAATATTTTCGTAATTCATGACGCTGATTTTATGAGTTTGTAATAGGCAAAGAAACTCTAAAAGTAGTTCCTTTTCCGTATGTTGATTCAAAGGTAATTGTTCCTTTGTAATTTTCTATGATGTTTTTGATAATTCCGAGTCCAAGTCCCATACCACTGGTTTTAGTGGTAAATTTTGGTTCGAAAATTCGGCCAATATCTTGTTTTTGGATTCCTATTCCGTTGTCCTTTACGGCAATTTCAACATTATTGTTTCGTCTTTTTACCGTAACAACAATTGATTTTTGAAACTGGCTTTCCGGAATAGCTTGCGTTGCATTTTTAACCAAATTGGTAATCACACGAATCAACTGAGTACGATCCATTTTTGAGATGATTTCCTCTTCGTCGCTTTCAAACGAAATATAATCTTCGTTGAAAATATCCAAAGCCAATTCGACAACTTCAACAACATTTAAAGTTTCGTTTTGTTGCGCCGGCATCGAAGCAAAGTTCGAAAATGCCGAAGCCACCGCTGTCATCGTATCAATCTGTTGAATTAAGGTTTCGGAATAATCATTCATTTTCTGTTTAACGTCAGGAGCGCTTGGATCAAATTTTCTTTGAAAACTCTGAACGGTCAAACGCATCGGCGTAAGCGGATTTTTAATTTCGTGGGCAACTTGTTTCGCCATTTCGCGCCAGGCTTCTTCACGCTCACTTTGGGCCAGTTTTATGGCACTGGTTTCGAGTTTGTCGACCATTCCATTATAGGCTTTTATAAGGAAGTTGACTTCTTTGCTATTCGCTTCTAAAACAATTTTTTCGTTTTTCTGATCCAAATTCGTTTCTTCCAAACGGTCTGAAATGGTTTTAAGCGATTTTGTAATATAAGTTGAAAGGAAATACGCCAATCCAAAAGCGACAATCAGCATAAAAGAATATACCTGGCTTAATCGAATTAGGAAAGTATTTAACTCATTGTCATAATAACCGTCGTCTTCTAAATAAGGAAGATTTAGAATTCCGAGTGGTTTGAATTTTTCGTCTTTTATTAAACTATAAGATGATCTATTTTTTACCCCATCGATGGTTTTAATATCAACGAAACGCTTTTCGATAGAAGAACGCACTAATTTCAGGATATATTCCGGAATTGGCGGAGGCGCTTTATCTACAGCAAAAGATTCTTTTGAGGATTTTAAAAGTTTCCCATCAAGGCTATAAATATTGATTTCGATTTTGTGAATCTGAGCTAATTCGTGAATTTTATCTTTGAAGATTAAATCTAAATTCTGAGTTTTCAACGGATATGTTGTAGTCGAAAGAACATAATTGATGTGTTCTTTTACCGCATTTTCTTTGCGTTCTAATCGTTCTTGATGATATTCTTTAGCCTCAGTTTTAAACTGAATAATCGAAATCGAAGCCAATAAAAAAGATGCCACAACAATCAATACAATCATCGACAGGAAAATCCTGGTACGAAGCGATAGCATTGTCATTTTGAAGTTGTTTAGCATTTTTTTTGTTTTTGTTTGTTTCAGGTTTCAAGTTTCAGGTTACGTTGCGTTTGGCAACTTGAAACTTGAAACCTGAAACTAAAAAAACTATTTCTTCTCTCTAATTCTCTTATAAAACCGGAATCCCAACATTATTAAAACCGAAAACAATATAATTCCGATTACGCCGAAAATCCAGTTGATAGCACTTTTTAAAACTACTAAAAAGACAACGGCAAATAAAATAATAGTTGCGCCTTCATTCCATAAACGCATGAAATTATTGGAATATTTTACCTCATCGTTTTGTAATTGCTTAAAAATTTGATGGCATTTTCCGTGATATAAATATAAAAGAAAAACGAAACATAATTTTACATGCATCCAAGACTGTGAAAGCCAAATATGACCTGCATCGGTAAAAAACAGCATCCAAAAAGCAAAAATACTTGCCAAAACCGCTGAAGGCCACGTAATAATGTACCACAAACGATAGGCCATTATTTTGTATTGCGCCTGAAGA
Source organism: Flavobacterium sp. LHD-80 (assembly GCF_030929605.1). Lineage (GTDB taxonomy): Bacteria > Bacteroidota > Bacteroidia > Flavobacteriales > Flavobacteriaceae > Flavobacterium. Next base: position 30,032 of record NZ_JAVFVS010000007.1, on the reverse strand, counting down.
ATTTCTTTTTCAGGAGAAGGTTTTTCATTGGCTTCGATTTGATACACAAACAAACGCACAATATAAAACAAACCCGCAAACCAAGTGATTACAAATATTAAATGCAGTGATTTCAGATAGTTATAATATTCCATAAAGTCTTTTTTCTTTACTCTTGCCTCTTTCTTCTATTTAGCCCAATCGTTAATCCAGTTAGAAACCGTCTGGCACCATTCATCATCATCATTCAAACATGGAATTGCCAAGAACTCTTCGCCTCCGTTTGCTTCAAAATCTTCTTTGGCGCGCATGGCGATTTCTTCCAAAGTTTCTAAACAATCGGTAACAAAAGCTGGGGTAACAACCGCAATTTTCTTGATTCCTCTTGAAGGCATTTTGTCGATTTCAACATCTGTGTAAGGCTCAAGCCATTTATCGCCCGCCAATCTTGATTGAAAAGTAACGCAATATTTATCTTTCGGAATTCCAAGTTGCTCTACAACTAAACGCGTTGTTTCGTAACAATGTGTTCTGTAACAGAATTCCGCTTCCGGAGTTCCAACTTCGCAACACATTTTATTGGTTACGAATTTTTTATGCGATTTTGTTTTATCGGTTTTACGAACGTGACGTTCCGGAATTCCGTGATATGAAAACACCAATTGATCATAATCGAAATCACGTAAATGTGTTTTAATAGAATCAGCTACATTTTTAATGTAATCCGGTTTGTTGTAAAACGCCGGAACATCAGAGAATTTCATATGAGGAAATTTCGCCTTGCGGATTTCTTCTGCCAAAACTAAAATCGTCAATGTAGAAGCCATCGCATATTGCGGATAAAGCGGAAAAAGTAAAACTTCAGTAACGCCTTGATCGTGTAGTTTCTGCAAACCTTTTTCGATTGTCATTGATCCGTAACGCATTGCCAATTCAACTGGAACATTGGCCAAAGGCTGAACTTTTTTGTGCATCCTTTCAGAAAGAACGATTAACGGAGAACCTTCTTCCCACCAAATTTTCGCGTAAGCGTGCGCTGATTCTTCTGGTCTTTTTCTTAAAATAATTCCACGAACTAATAATGCTCTCAATAAATACGGAACGTCGATTACGTATTTATCCATTAAAAATTCATCTAAATAAGGTTTTACATCTTTTGGAGTTGGACTATCTGGAGATCCTAAGTTTATTAATAATACGCCTTTCATTATTTTTTTGCTTTAGGCTTTAAGCGCTAGGCTTTAAGCTTTTTATTTGTTTTTAAAAATTTCGGCAAAAGTAAACGCTGTACTTTATTAGAAATATGATAATTATTACTTTTTAATTATTGCGGAATATCGAAAATTGATTTATTCGTATAATGCCCACAGATTTTACTGATTTAGCAGATTTTAATTTGTGCTAATTCGTGATCCCGATAGCTATCGGGAGTGGCAAAAATTAAACATTCGCATTAATCGACATTAAATACTTCTTTGGAGTTGTGGCAAACTTTTTCTTAAACGCCGCGATGAAATGACTTCCAGTACTATAGCCAATTTTAAGTCCAACTTCGTTTACATTGTAAGAACCGCTATCTAATAGTTTTCTAGCGAAATCCATTTTGTAATCGAAAAGAAAACCGTAAACCGTGTCGCCGTAAATTTGTTTGAAACCCATTTTTAGTTTCTTCAAATTCAAACCAATTTCATCTGCCAATTCTTGTAATCCCGGCGGTTCAGCCATATTCGCGATGATAATTTCTTTTGCTTTTCGAATTTTCAGCACATTATCTTCATCAATCAAAAACGGACATTGTTCTGCATTTGGATCTTCAGTTCTATTAAAATACAAACTCAATAATTCGTATCCTTTTCCTTTATAATAAAGGTTTTTAATAGACGGATGAAGATTATAATGAAACAACTGACTCAAAACAATTGCCATTGACGGACTGATATTTCCTTCGTTATAATACTTTTTATCCTTATTATCAGGACTTAAAAACGTAATATAATCGGCTTCGGCAGAAAACAACGCGTGAAATTTTTTAATCGAAACAATTACCGAAATCACCCACGAGTTTGGAGCTAGTTCTAAATTAAGCGGTAATTCTTTCTGCGGATTGTATAAAAGCAGTGATTTTTCTTCCTTCAAATCTAAAGCATAAGAACCTTGATTGAATAAGAATTTCGCATTGCCTTTTATCCCGAAGTGAAACTGTATCAGACCAGTACCTATTTCGTGTTGTGCAGAAAAAGGTTCCAAACTATCATTTTGAAAACGGATCAGCGTAAAGTCGTCTTCAATTTTTATAACTTCTTGAGAACTCATAGCGATATTTTTTTTAAACGAAAATCAAAACTAATGCGGAATGTTATTTAGAATCACTCTAAACTAATCACTTGAAATGAGTTGATTTTGCTACAAAAATAGTCCTTTTTACTCAAAAACACCTATTTAGGTTCAAAAAAACATACAGCGATATAAAAAGTACTTTTAGCGTTACTTTTATAAACACTATTGCAATAATTTTGTTGCACTTTATGAAAGTGAATTTATGGAAAACAATAATGTACCGAAACACCTTTATTTTTACTCAGTTGGTCTGAGTTATAAAAAAGCTGATGCTGAGGTCAGAGGTCAATTTAGTTTGGATGCAATTGCTAAAACGCGTTTGCTGGAACAAGCTAAAAACGATGGAATAGAAAGTTTACTAGTTACTTCAACTTGCAACAGAACCGAAATTTACGGTTTTGCTGAACATCCATTTCAATTAATAAAACTTATCTGCGACAACAGCAATGGTTCTGTTGACGCTTTTCAAAGAGTTGGTTTCGTTTACAAAAATCAAGAAGCAATAAATCATTTATTTCGCGTAGGAACTGGATTAGATAGTCAGATTCTGGGCGATTTCGAAATTATATCTCAAATCAAAACCAGTTTTGTTCATTCAAAATCAATGGGATTAGCTAATAATTTCATGGAAAGATTAGTGAATGCGGTGATTCAGGCAAGCAAAAGAATTAAAAATGAAACGGAGATCAGCTCGGGTGCAACTTCGGTTTCTTTTGCATCGGTACAATATATTTTGAAGAATGTTGAAGACATCAGCAATAAAAATATTTTACTTTTCGGAACTGGAAAAATCGGAAGAAATACGTGTGAGAATTTAGTTAAACATACTAAAAACGAACACATTACTTTAATCAACAGAACGAAAGACAAAGCGGAGAAATTAGCTGGAAAATTAAATCTGATTGTTAAAGATTATTCTGAATTACACTTAGAACTTCAAAAAGCTGATGTTGTCGTTGTGGCAACCGGTGCGCAAAACCCAACAGTTGACAAAGCGATTTTAAATCTTAAAAAACCTTTGTTGATTCTGGATTTGTCTATTCCGAAAAACGTTCACGAAAATGTTGAAGAATTAGAAGGCGTAACGTTGATTCACATGGATTATTTGTCTCAATTGACAGATGAAACTTTGGAAAACAGAAAATTACACATTCCGGCTGCTGAAGCAATTATTGAAGAAATCAAAGAAGAATTTGTAATTTGGATGAAAGGCCGAAAATTTGCCCCAACGATTAACGCCTTAAAAGAAAAACTAAACGCGATTAAAGCTTCGGAATTGGATTTCCAAAGCAAAAAAATTGCTGATTTCAATGAAGAACAAGCTGAAATCATCAGTAACAGAATCATCCAGAAAATCACTACACATTTCGCAAATCATTTAAAAGACGACGACACCATGGTAGATGAAAGCATCGAATGGATCGAAAAAGTCTTCAAAATAAAAGCATCTTAAATAAAATTTTAAACCATATAAGTTATATAAGTTCATTTAATCGCAACGCTTAATTGTTGTTTTTAAGTTCAAACTGCTTAAATTACCTTATATAACTTATATGGTGAAATTCAACAAAATGGCTGAAAAAACAATCAGAATTGGAACGCGCGATAGCGAATTAGCACTTTGGCAAGCTCATAATGTCGAAAAACAACTGAACGATTTGGGTTATAAAACTTCAATTGTTGCGGTTAAATCTCAAGGTGATATTATTCTGGACAAACCTCTTTATGAATTAGGGATTACTGGAATTTTTACTAAAACGCTTGACATTGCGATGATCAATGGTGATATTGATATTGCAGTGCATTCGATGAAAGATGTTCCAACGGCTTTGCCAAAAGGAATTGTTCAGGCGGCTGTTTTAGAAAGAGCTAATGTTTTAGACATTTTAGTTCATAAAGGAAATCCTGATTTTGCTAATCCAAGCACGATTGCGACCGGAAGTTTACGTCGTCAAGCGCTTTGGTACAATAAATACCCAAATCATACTGTTGTTGATTTACGCGGAAATGTAAATACGCGTATGCAAAAATTACAAGACAATAATTGGGACGGGGCTGTTTTTGCTGCTGCAGGTTTGGAGCGAATTAACTTAAAACCTGAAAATTACATTAATTTAGATTGGATGATTCCTGCGCCTGCACAAGGAGCAATGCTTGTTGTAGCAATGGAAGATGACAATTTTACTTTAGATGCACTTTCGCAATTGAATCATATTGAAACTGAAATCTGTACTTACATTGAGCGTCAGTTTTTAAGAACTTTAGAAGGCGGTTGTACAGCACCAATTGGAGCTTTAGTAACATATAACGAAGACGAAGACACACTTCATTTTCAAGGTGTTTTACTTTCTGTTGACGGAAAACAAAAATTGGAAATCAATAAAACCGTTGATATTTCAGAATGGAAAAAATTAGGTTTTCATTCGGCTCAGGAAATTTTGAATAATGGCGGAACTGAATTGATGGCATCTATTAAAGAATCTCTGAAAAAATAATGGCAAAAGCAGTTCAAATAATATCCACTAAAATATTATCTCCACTTCATAAGCAAGAGCTCATGAAATATGGCGTCGAAGTAATCGAAGCCGATTTCATTAAAACTGAAAACAAACCTTTCGAATTAAAAGACCTCAACGAAAGTTTGATTTTTACAAGTCAGAATGCTGTTCGAAGTGTTTTATCTGACCCAAAATCAGAAGAATTAAAAAAGAAAAATGTATTTTGCGTTGGTCTTAAAACCAAAACTTTATTGACCGATAACGGATTTAATGTTGTGGCTTATACTGGCTACGCTTCTGATTTAGCTGAAATCATCACTTTGATTTATGGAAACGACAGTTATACTTTTTTCAGCGGAAACCTCAGAAGAGACACTTTACCCGAAGCTTTAAAAGAAAACGGAATTAAATTCAATGAAATTCAGGTTTACGAAACTACGCTGCAACCACAGAAAATAAAAGCAAATCCTGAAGCGATTTTGTTTTTTAGTCCGTCTGGAGTTAAAAGTTATTTGAAACACAATACCATCAATAAACAAATCTGTTTCTGCATTGGCGATACCACCGCAGAAGCTTTGTCAAAGATCACAAAAAACATCATCATCGCAGATCAACCCACAATTGAAGACGTGATCGAAGATGTAATCCACGAATACAAGTAAGCAATACGCTTTAGGCTATAAGCCGTAAGCAAAAAAGCAAAAACAATCAATGTGATGGCCTATAGCTTAAAGCTTAAAGCCTAAAGCAAAAAAATAAAAACTGCTTAAAGCCTAAAGCTTAAAGCCTAAAGCAAAAAACAATGTTAAAAAACGACCTATTTTTAAGAGCATTAAAAGGAGAAACAGTGCAACGTCCGCCAGTATGGATGATGCGTCAGGCAGGAAGATATTTACCTGAATTTAGAGAACTGCGTGATAAATATGATTTTTTTACACGTTGTGAAACTCCGGAATTAGCTGCTGAAATTACAGTTCAACCAATTCGTCGAATTGCTCCGGATGCGGCAATTTTATTCTCGGATATTTTAGTAGTACCTCGTGCAATGGGAATTCACGTAGAATTAAAAGATAATTTAGGTCCGATTATTCCAAATCCGATTCGTTCTTTGGCTGATGTTCACAAAGTTTTTGTTCCAGATGTAAATGAAACTTTAGGTTACGTTTTTGATGCTGTGAAATTGACTAAGGAAATGTTGAACGACGAAGTGCCATTAATTGGTTTCGCTGGTTCACCTTGGACAATTTTCTGTTATGCTGTTGAAGGAAAAGGTTCTAAAAGTTTTGATACCGCAAAAGGTTTCTGTTTTTCAAACCCTGCTGCAGCGCATACTTTATTGCAAAAAATTACCGATACAACTATTTTATACTTAAAAGAAAAAGTAAAATCGGGAGTGAATGCAGTTCAGATTTTTGATTCTTGGGGAGGAATGCTTTCTCCAGTTGATTATCAAGAATTTTCATGGAAATACATCAACCAGATTGTTGACGCTTTAGCAGATATTACTCCGGTTATTGTTTTCGGAAAAGGATGTTGGTTTGCGCTTGGCGAAATGGGTAAAAGTAAAGCTTCTGCATTAGGAGTTGACTGGACTTGTTCGGCTAGAAATGCTCGTTATTTGTCTGGTGGAAATATTACTTTACAAGGAAATTTTGATCCTTCAAGATTGCTTTCTCCAATTCCGACTATCAAAAAAATGGTTCACGAAATGATCGATGAGTTCGGAAAAGATAAATATATTGTAAATTTAGGTCACGGAATTTTACCAAATATCCCTGTAGATCACGCAAAAGCGTTTATTGACGCGGTTAAGGAATACGGGAACTAGTATTCAGTTTTCAGTCGCAGTTTTCAGATTTTACTGCGACTGAAAACTGCGACTGAAAACTAAAAATCATGCTCAACAAAGGTTTAAGAGATGAAGAGAAAATCAGAATTGATAACGTTCTCAAAACGTTACGAACTCTTGTTTTTGTACCTTATCCTTTGAGTGTTTTACAAAAAACAGATATTGAAAATCAGCTGAAAGAATTCGGGTTAAACATTGAAAGTTTAATCAATTATTCAAATGACGATTTAATTGCATTCTTGATTCGTCTTTCTTTTGATTGGGAACAACTTGAACAATTTGCTGATATTTTGGTAGAATTTTCTAAAGCCGAAAACTATAATTTAGATAATAAAGCTTTAGCCATTTATCAATATATTCAGACGGAAAGTAAGGTTTTTTCTTTCGGAATCAACACTAAAATTGCTTCTCTAAAAAACAAATAAAGATGAGTTTTACAGATTGGAAAATAGACCGAATTGAAAATATTCTTCCAAAAGAGTTTTATAAACTTATTGATAAGAATAAAAATCATATTAGAAAAACTTTCCCTGTAACACTGGCTAATTCTGATTCACCAGAAAAAGCAGAAAATTTTATCTCAGTTAATAAAGACAAAGAAAAAAATAGCGAAGGATATTATTTTTTCGCCCGAGAAATAAAAACCAATGATCTAATTGGTTATTTGTGCGTAAAAACTATCGATTACCGTATTTCAAAATGTGAATTAGGCTATTTTATTGACGAAGATTTTCAGGGAAAAGGAATTACATCCAAAATGGTTTCTGATGCACTCGATTTCTGTTTCAATGAATTGAAGCTTAATAAAGTTTTCATCTGTACTTCAGAAATTAATATCGCAAGCCAACGAATTGCATTAAAACATAATTTTAAACAAGAAGGAATTTTAAGAGACGAATTTCGAAACGGTGATGGCACATTACAAAACACCGTTTACTTCGGATTACTTAAATCAGAATATAATTTACAATGAAAGATAAATTTTACGCCTACATACAACAATTACAAGACCAAATCTGCGCTGGATTAGAAGCTGTTGACGGAACTACAAAATTCCGTGAAGATCTTTGGAAACGTCCGGAAGGCGGTGGTGGAAGAACACGTGTTATTGAAAATGGTGTTGTTTTTGAAAAAGGCGGTGTAAACATTTCAGCCGTTCACGGAAAACTTCCTGAAACGATGCAAAAAATGTTTAATGTTGGCGAAGCCGATTTTTTTGCGTGCGGATTAAGTTTGGTTTTACATCCAAAAAACCCAATGACACCAACGGTTCATGCAAACTGGCGTTATTTTGAAATGTATGACGAATCTGGAAAAGTCATTGAACAATGGTTTGGTGGCGGACAAGATTTAACGCCATATTATTTGTTTGAAGAAGATGCAAAACACTTTCATCAAACGTGTAAAACGGCTTGCGACAAACACAATCCTGAGTTTTATCCAAAATATAAAAAACAATGCGATTCGTATTTCTGGAATGCACATAGAAATGAAGCTCGCGGAGTTGGCGGTTTATTTTTTGATTATTGCAAAGCAAATGAAGCAATGTCAATGGAAAATTGGTATAACTTTGTAACTGAGGTTGGTAATAGTTTCCTTGAAGCGTATGTTCCAATTGTGGAAAGAAGAAAAAATCTCCCTTATACTCCAGAACAAAGAACCTGGCAGGAAATCCGACGTGGCCGTTATGTGGAGTTTAATCTGGTTCATGACAAAGGAACTTTATTCGGATTAAAAACGAATGGACGAATTGAAAGTATTTTAATGAGTTTGCCTCCGCATGTGCAATGGGTTTATGATCATCACGCAGAAGCAGGAAGTGAAGAAGAGAAATTGGTAAATGTGTTAGAAAACCCGCGCGAATGGATTTAAATATATTATATTTACGATAAAAATTATTAATTATGGATAACAAAATAGAAATATTCGAAACAATTGTTCATAAACTTAAAGACTGGTTTATGCAACAAAACAAAATGAATTCTATTGAAGATTTTAATAATAATAACGATTTTAGTATTTTAAAATTAATTAAACTACACTTTTTTGTTACTGCAATTAACAGTAATGAAGACAATACTTTAATCAATAGATTTGATTTTTTTGCCATGCCGTATGGTCCAGTTGAAACAGACATATATAGTCAAATAAAAATAAGCTGCGAATTTTCCAATTTTTCAATTGATAACTTCAAAGCTAATTTTACTGAAAATATTCCAAGTAAAACAATTTCACCAGATCTTATTACATCAATTGACGCTTCTATAAAAAGTATTAAAGAAATTGATTCTTCATTTATTAATGCAGATGCTGGTTCATTAGTAGAATTAACGCATAAATGGAATTCTTGGAAAACAATTTATGAAGAAGCAAGAAATAATGGCATATATTCTAAACCTATTCCTAGAGAATTAATAAAGAAAGACAATAAAATTCTTAATTTAGAATTAGCTTAATTAAAAAATGAAGTGGCTTAACGAAATTGATTCTTTTCTCAAAATTGAATTTAAAAATTCTAATTGGGCAGATGAACTTAATACAGATCATTCTGTAGAAACCTTTACAAATAACTTAATAGAAAAGGAAAAAAAAATCTTAATTACGGTTTTTGAATTTCTAAATTTTTCCGTATTAGAAGGTGAATATGTATGCGATAATACTTTTTATGATAAATTAAAAGAAATTCACAGTAAAATAGGTAGCTATCAAAATAGCTTAATGACTACTGATAATGAAGAGTTTACTTTTTCAAAAGCCTTAAATGACCAACAATTTTTGTATTGCCTAAAAAAAGCTTTGGAGATTTATAGGCGTATCTCTGACAACATTAATAAGCAAATAGAAAACTTACATAAAACTATTGTTCTAGATATATCTGACACTTTTGATGGAACCAGAAAATATTTCTCTTCTAAAAATGATATTTTAGAAGAAAGCTTATTCGATTTGTTTAATCAAAATTTAGTTATTTCAAGAACTGGTTTTTTTTTTAGAAAAAGACAATGTAGAATTTAGAGACTTACTTTTGTTAAAGGATGATTTAATAAAAACAAAAAGTAAAATTAAATATCCAAACACCAATTATGACAAAATAATAGATATATTAATCGAAACATGCATTTTCTATCAAAGAAAAATTATTATAAGAATTGAGCAAGATGAAAATAGAAATAGCGATGGTTACATCTCGAATTTTAAAGAGTACGATTTTTCATTAGACCAACATTGTCTTGAAAAAAAATATTTTACTCAATGGGATGAGTATTCGCAAAATCATTTTCTAAGTGAATCAAGCAAAGAAAGGGAAAATCAATTAAAGAGGAATGCTAAAGATTTAATTAAAAAAGATGAATCTATAAAAACCTTTCATGATGCCCATTCATTAATAAAATATTATAAGGATATAAATCCTGACATTTCTAAATTAGAAAAAATAAGTAGTTTTTTTAGCAACTTTAGTGCTAAATCTGACTATGATAAATTTGCATTAAATGTTTCTAAAAACTATTTAATGAACAATATATTATCCTTGAAAATATCAATGATTGATTTAAAGGATATAGATAATTTAATTACTGATTATAAAGATTTACAAGAAAGTTCATCCATCAATAACTTTTTTCCGTACTACAAAATTTGTATTTATTTAAAACGATATATTGAAGAAAATATTTCCGTGGAAGATTTAAGTTTAAACAATTTATCTAATATAGGTATAGCGCTAGAAAAACTTAAATTGTGCTTTAAACTTTACAAAAACAATTTTAAATGGTCTGAAAACCATTTATATTTTGCTTATCAATTGCCTTTTGAAGAATCTATAATAAATGTAGCGATAAATGATAAACTTTCAATTAATGTTTTTAACCCTACTGCGTTTTCTTTAAGTATTAATTACTCCGATTATAAAACTTTTTTAAAAGAAATTGAATCTTTTATTTTAAATTTTGATAATCAAATTAAAAGTTTAAAAAACATTTATTTTTCAACCAATAAGTTAATTGAAAAACAAACAGAAATTCAAACTCAGTTAAAAGATCAGGAAAAGAAAAATCTTGAGTTACTTGGAATTTTTTCTGCAATTATAGCTTTACTGTTTCAAGGAGTAAACACCGCTGGAAGTAATGAAAAAATTGAATATAAATTATTGACATTTATAGCAATGTTCATAGTGCTTTTCTCTTTTTTATTTATGATAAGGTTATTTTTTAATAAAGAAGAAAAAATTGAAAAAATGAGTAATTGGTTTCAAATGTCCGTTTTTATTTTGATGTTTATTATTTTACTATTAGTTTATACTTCACGCTAATTTATTATATTCCTTGTAGAATTTTTTTTTTATTGATTATAAAAAAACTCAAAAATGAAGCTAAAACTGATTTACATAGCGTTTTTTACAAGTGTTTTTGGGTGTTTCGCTCAAAACGATTCTCTGCAAAATCCCTATTTTAAATCGTATAATGATAAAATTACCGCCAGCGTTTATTATCTAGACACTTCTAATAGTTTTCAGATTACATCAGATAATCAAGATCCGAAGATATATTTGGATCTTATTCCCAATCGCAAAGAACAAATCGGGTTTAGTTTAAATTACAAGATTATTGATATTACGATTGGTTTTGCTCCGAAATTTCTTGGCGGAAATAAAGGAGATTCTCATTCTAAAAACTTTAATTTCAACACTCGTTTTTATTATAAAAAATGGATGCAATCCTTCACTTTTATCAATCAAAAAGGGTTTTATATAAGTGATGACAATTTTACTGCGCAAATGCCCAATATGCGAAGTACTAAAATTGGCGGATCGACTTCATACGTTTTTAACAACAAATTCTCATTTAAAGCATTGGTAAACCAAAACGAATGGCAAACCAAAAGTTCTGGAAGTTTTATTCCGAATTTTTCTTTCTATTACACGAATATAGATTTAAATACTCCCGACACATCACCTGGTGATATTTACGTATTTACGTTAACCCCCTCATATTTTTATAATTTTGTAATAAGTGATCGGGTTTTAATTGGAGCTGGAATTGGTTTAGGTGCAGGAATTAATGATGTTGACGGAGATACCTCAGCGTTATATCAAGCCGATTTAAATTTAAAATTGGCTTATAATCAAGATCGTTTCTTTGCTTTTGCCAGTCTGAATGCGGTGACTTTTGATCAAGACGAAAAAGTAGATCCGCGTTTGAATGATAATATTGTGACTTTAAAAATTTCTGCAGGTTATCGATTTGATCCACCAAAAAAAGTAAAAGAAGTATACAACAAGGCAAATGAAAAAATAGGTCTTTAAAAAGGCTTCAAAATAGCAAAAACAAGCATAAGCAGGGATTTCTAATAATTAAAAATTATTATTATGGAAAAGAAAGATATAAAAACGGCACAATTAAATCGTATGCATTCCGGAAAAGGCTTTATCGCCGCACTTGATCAAAGTGGCGGAAGCACTCCAAAAGCTTTAGCACAATACGGCGTACAGGAAAGCAGTTATGCAAATGAAGAGGAAATGTACACACTTGTTCATGAAATGCGAACGCGAATTATTAAAAGTCCAGCTTTCGACAGCGACTATATTTTAGGCGCTATTTTATTCGAAAATACAATGGACCGCAAAATCGACGGACAATGGACAGCCGATTATTTATGGGAAAAGAAAAATATAGTTCCGTTTTTAAAAGTAGATAAAGGGCTTGCTGATTTAAACAACGGAGTTCAAATCATGAAGCCGATTTCTAATTTGGATGAATTGCTTACAAGAGCTGTAGAACGAAATGTTTTTGGCACCAAAATGCGTTCGGTTATTAAAGAAGCCAATCCAGCCGGAATTCGAGAAGTTGTAGAACAGCAATTTGCAGTTGGTTTGCAGATTTTCGAAAAAGGATTAATTCCGATTATTGAACCTGAAGTTGACATTTACAGTGCTGATAAAGAAAAATCAGAAGAAATTCTAAAAGAAGAAATCAAAAAACAGCTTAGCTTATTAGATAAAGATGTAAAAGTGATGCTGAAATTATCCATTCCGACGGTGAATGATTTTTACAAAGAATTAATGTCAGATCCTCATGTTGTGCGCGTTGTTGCATTATCCGGCGGATACGGACAAGACGAAGCCAATCAAAAATTAGCAGCAAACCACGGATTGATTGCCAGTTTCTCCAGAGCTTTATCTGAAGGACTTTCTGCAGATCAATCAGATAATGACTTTAACGCTAAAATAGGTCAAACCATTAAAGAAATTTACGAAGCTTCTATAACATAGAAAGTTCAAAATAAAAGCAAAAAATAAAATTACAATAACACTATTCGGTTTCAGCATAAAAACCTGAAACCTGAAACTTTAAACAAAAAAAGAATGTTCCCATTACACAGAGGCAGACGATTAAGAGTAAATGAATCAATTCGTTCGTTAGTTCGCGAAACCAGTTTAAGTCCATCAGACTTCATGTTTCCAATGTTTATTGCTGAAGGCAAAAATATAAAAGTTGAAATTCCATCAATGCCAGGAATTTACCGTAGGTCAATTGATCTAACAGTTGAAGAAGTTAAAGAAATTTATGCTTTAGGTATTCGTGCCGTTAACATTTATGTAAAAGTCAGCGAAAACTTAAAAGACAATACAGGTAAAGAAGCCTGGAACAAAGATGGTTTAATGCAACAAGCAATTCGCGCTATCAAAGTCGCTTGTCCGGAAATGATTGTAATGCCTGATGTAGCGCTTGATCCGTACTCGATTTATGGTCATGACGGAATTATAGCAAACGGTGATGTAGAAAATGACAGCACTGTAGACGCTTTAGTAAAAATGGCTGTTTCTCATGCTGAGGCTGGTGCCGATTTTGTTGCGCCGAGCGATATGATGGATGGACGTGTTTTACGTTTGAGAGAAGGTTTGGATAATGCGGGATTTCATAATGTAGGAATCATGAGTTACTCGGCAAAATATGCTTCGGCATTTTATGGCCCTTTTCGTGATGCTTTAGATTCTGCTCCAAAAGAAGCTGATGTTGCCGTTCCAAAAGACAAAAAAACATACCAAATGGATTATGCCAACCGCATTGAAGCAATAAAAGAAGCATTATCTGATGTTGAAGAAGGTGCAGATATGGTTATGGTAAAACCTGGAATTGCCTATTTGGATATTGTGCGTGAAGTAAAAAATGCTGTAAATGTTCCAGTAACAGTTTATCATGTTTCCGGAGAATATGCGATGATCAAAGCGGCGGCCGAAAGAGGTTGGCTGGATAATGATAAAATTATGATGGAACAATTAATGTGCATCAAAAGAGCAGGCGCAAGCTTGATCTCGACTTACTTTGCAAAAGAAGCTGCTGTAATTTTAAATAAATAACATGAAAAAAGCAGTATTCTTAGCCGCTGTTATGGCATTTGCTTCATGCAAAAAAGAGAGTCAAGAACCATTTGGAAAATCAACTGAAAGTACGACAACTTCTGCAGAAGGAGAATCGGCGAAAGCCAAAACTCCATTAGATTTAGGAAAAGAAATTTTTGAAGGAAGAGGAAATTGTACTTCATGTCATCAGCCGGATCAAAAAGTTATTGGCCCAAGCATTAAGGAAATAGCAAAAATCTACAAAGACAAAAAAGGTGACATCACCACTTTCTTGAAAGGAAACGCAGATCCAATTGTTGATCCGAGTCAGTTTGCAGTAATGCAGACAAATTTTGCAATTACCAAAGAAATGTCTGATGAAGAATTAATAGCAATTGAAGCTTATATTTACAGTTATTCGAAATAAAACAAAATATCATTTAAACAAAAAAGGGCGCTAAATAAGCGTCTTTTTCGTTTTTGTTTTGAAATCAATTGCAGTTGCTGACATACTGTTGTCACAACTCGGTTTTAATTTTGTTTCATCACAAATAAATTAAAATACTATGTATAATCAAAAATTCAGCGTAATTGGCATTTCGGTACGAACAACAAATGAAAACGGACAATCTACAAAAGACATTCCAGATCTTTGGAACAAATTTATATCAGAAAATATTGCTGAAAGGATTCCGAATAAAGTAAACAACGACATTCTTTCAATTTACACCGATTATGAAAAGGATTACACAAAACCTTATACAACCATTTTGGGATGCGTAGTAGAAAATTTAGATAAAATTCCATCAGAAATGACAGGAAAGACAATTGATCCTCAGCAATATGAAAAATTCGTTGCCAAAGGGAATCTTGCAAATGGAATTGTATACAACGAATGGCTCAAAATATGGGAATCCAATCTAGAAAGAACATTCACAAGTGATTTTGAAGTATATGGCGAAAAGGCGCAAAATCCCGAAAATGCAGAAGTTGACATTTACATTGCAATTAAATAGAAATAAAAACGGCGCTTAATAAGCGCCGTTTTACTTTTTATAAGATTACCAGATTTTAACTCTTTTGTCTGGTTCAACATACATAGCATCTCCTTTTTTAATTCCGAATGCTTGGTAAAATGAATCTAAGTTTTGAATTGGCACAACTGCTCTGTACATTCCTGGAGAATGCGGATCAGTTTTAACTTGGCTTTTAATTGCTTCGTCTCTAGATTTTGTTCTCCAAACTGTAGCCCAAGAAATAAAGAAACGTTGTTCTGGTGTGAAACCATCAATTAATCCAGGATTTCCGTTTGCTTTCAAATACAATTGTAATCCATCATAAGCTGCGTTTGTTCCTCCTAAATCACCAATATTTTCACCTAAAGTAAATTTACCATCAACGTGAATTCCTGGCAATGGCTCTAAAGCGCTGTATTGAGCTGCTAATTCACCTCCAAGAGCAGTAAATTGTTTTAAATCGTCAGCTGTCCACCAGTCAACAAGATTTCCGTCTGCATTGTAACGAGCACCAGAATCATCAAACCCGTGAGAGATTTCGTGACCAATTACAGCTCCAATTCCACCATAATTTACAGCAGCATCAGCTTGGTAATTGTAAAATGGCGGTTGTAAAATTGCCGCTGGGAAAACAATCTCGTTGTAAGATGGGTTGAAATAAGCATTAACTGTTTGCGGAGACATTCCCCACTCTGTTTTATCAACTGGTTTTCCTAGTTTAGCTAAATTGTCTGCATAAGCCCATTTTGAAATATTTTTCATATTATCAAAATAAGTACCACCTTCTTTAACGTCTTTAAGCTCTAATTTTGAATAATCTTTCCATTTATCAGGATATCCAATTTTAACCGTTAATTTTTTTAATTTTTCAATAGCTTTCACTTTAGTTTCAGCAGACATCCAAGGCAAAGCATTGATTCTGTTTTCATAAGCCAACATTACATTTGCAATCATGTCTTTTGCTTTTGCTTTTGCTTCAGCAGGGAACAATTTCTCTACGTAAAGTTTTCCTAAAGCTTCACCAGTTGCTCCATTGATTACTTGCAAAGCAACTTCCTCACGTGGACGCTGTTTTAAAGCTCCAGTTAATGTTTTTCCGTAAAAATCAAAGTTTGCGTTTTCAATCTCTGTAGTCAAAGTTGAAGCCGCTCTGTTTAATAATGACCATTTTAAGTACTCTTTCCAAGCTTCTACTTTCTTTTCAGTAAAAGTCTTTTCTAAAGCGATCATGTAACGAGGCTGCGCCACATTTACAGTATCTAATTTTGCCATTCCAATTCCAGTGAAATATTTTTCCCACTGAATAGATGGCGTATTCTTTTTCAAATCAGCAACAGCTGTTGGATTGTATTGTTTTCTTCTGTCTCTTCTTTCAACACGATCCAATCTTGGCGCAGACATTTCAACTTCTAAAGCTAAAATTTGTTTTGCACTTTCTTTAGCTTTTGCAGGAGATTCTCCAATGAATTGCATCATACGAGCAACGTGAAGTTCATATTTCTCACGTTTTTCTTTAGAATCTTTATCATCTGAATTGTAGTAATCTTTATCAGATAATCCTAAAGTACCCGGGCTTAAGCTTACAGAATTTTTGTTACTGTTTTTAGCATCAGCACCAACATAAACTCCAAAGAAACCTGATCCGCCAGAAAGTTGCATTTCAGTAATATAATTTTGAAGATCGGCTACATTTTTAATTGCATCGATTTTCTTCAAATAAGGTTGAAGCTGTGTAACGCCTCTTTTGTTTCTTCCAACAGTATCCAAGATAGTGTTGAACAAAGCGATTGCTTTACCTTGATCAGTGTTTGATTTATACTTCGGATCTTTCGAAGCTTCTTTCAAAATAGCTAGAGAATTCTCGTCTGTTTTTTGACGTAATTCATTAAAACTTCCCCATGAATTTCTATCACTAGGAATTTCAGTCTTGTCAAGCCAAGCTCCGTTTACATAACGAAAAAAGTCCTGACCCGGACTCACTTTTGTATCCATATTTGCAATATTGATACCTGGTTCTTTTGGTTTTGCATCTTGAGCTTGAACTGCAGTTAATGAAAACATTGCAGAAACTACACAAAACATAGGTTTAGTAAGCTTTTTAATCATTATAATTTATTGTTTTAGTATATATACAAACGTATTGTTATTATTTTGAATATTATGTTAAAATTTTCCAATAATTAAAGCTGAAATCTAATATTCATTATTAGAATGGAATGCAGTTAAAACTTTCATCAATAATTTGTGCGATTTATACCCAATGTTTGAAATTGTTTTTGGAATATTTGTCAAAAGAAAAAACAGAAAAGTGAAAGCAAAAATTCAGAATGCCGTTTCAGGAAAAATTGAAATAATTGGACTTCCAATTCTGGCTTTGTGCTGGGTAAGTTTTGGTTGGGGAACAACTTGGCTTGCATCAAAAGAAGGTGTAAAACACATGCCGGCGCTTCAATTAGCCATGATTCGTCAATTTTTAGCGGGACTAATTTATGTTGGTTATTTTCTTCTGAAAAAAGAACCTTGGCCAAAAGGAAAACAATGGATTACCATTCTGATTCTGGCTTTTTTGAATTTTGTGTGCAGTAATGGACTAAGCACTTGGGGCGTAAAATACATCAGCAGCGGTTTGGGCGCCATAATAAGTGCTATATTCCCAATTTGGATTATTATCATTAATTTTTTCAATGGTGAAAGAGTTGCAAAACTGGCCATAACTGGAATTTTCATCAGTTTTGGAGGCATTTGTATTATTTTTATGGATCATTTGACGGAATTTTTCAAACCTGATTTTCAATTCGGAATATTCTTGACTGTTGTTTCGACGATTACTTGGGCTTTCGGAATTTTATTTATCAAGAAAAAAGCAGCGAGTTTCAATCCATATTTTAGCTTGGGGCTTCAAATGCTAATTTCCAGTTTTTTACTTTTTGGAATTACAGAACCGTTAGGAATGAATATTTCATTATCTGAAATTCCAGCCGAATCTTGGTGGTCAATTGGCTATCTTGTAATTATTGGTTCCGTTTTGACTTTTATTGCTTTTATCTACACGTTGCAACATCTTCCAACAGAAATCAGCAGTATTTATGTTTATATCAATCCAATTGTTGCGATGGTTTTAGGGTTTTTTATTTTTGGAGAAATGCTTACGCAAGCCATAATTATTGGTGGGATTGTTACTTTGATTGGAATATATTTGGTGAACAAATCGATTCGTAAGCCGAAAGTTTGAAAACAATTAATTGCGATTTAATCTCGCAAAGGCGCGAAGGCGCAAAGATTTTTAACACGTTTGTCAGGCTGAGCGAAGTCGAAGCCTCGTTAGCAGCTCCACAAAGATTGGCGATTTTGCATCCAGAGTTACTTGCGGGGCTTCGACTTCGCTCAGCCTGACAAACTGAAAATTAATCTTTAATTTCAAAATTAAACTTTGCGAGATTAAACCTCAAACCTTGTTAAAAAGTGTTATAGCCGTCGCTTTTAAAACGCTCTTTTCGTATTTTTGCGCCAAATTATTTTTATGAAATCGCTTTTATATAAATACCGCAAATTCTTTATTGTTTTAATTCTATTTTCGGTTGTCACTATATCTTTATTTTATTCGGCTTTAAAGCCACAAAAAACGCTTCCAATTTACAATCCATCTGATGTAAATCCAGAATTGGTAGACAGCACTATTCAATACAAAAGCAAATACCACACGATTGCCGATTTCTCTTTTGTAAACCAAAATGGCGACACCATCACCCAAAAAAATTATGAAGGGAAAATTTATGTTGCCGATTTCTTCTTTACAACCTGCGGTTCTATTTGCCCAAAAATGTCAACGAATCTTGTTGATGTTCAAAAAGCAGTTTTAAACAATCCAAAAGTAATGTTGCTTTCACATACTGTTTTCCCTGAGGTTGACAGCGTTTCTGTTTTAAAAGCATATGCAATAAAATATGGCGTTGTAGACAGCAAATGGAATTTGGTTACCGGCGATAAAAAAGAAATTTACACCATGGCCAGAAAATCCTATTTGGCAGTAAAATTGGGAAGACCAGATCAGCTTTATGATATGGTACATACAGAGAATTTTGTTTTGGTTGATCAAAAAAGACGTGTCCGCGGCTTTTATGACGGAACAAACAAAGAGGAAATCAAACGTCTTTTAGAAGACATCGATTTCTTGTGCAAAGAGTAAAATCCCTTATTTTTAGAAAGATTTAGCATATTCAAAAGTGTTAAATGCCTTGAAATAAAGAATTATTGCCTACTTTTGCAATCTAAACTCAATCTAAATAAGCTTGCAAAATACAATTCACACTCTGAAAAAAGGCGAGAAAGCCATTATCAAAGATTTTGATATCGATCTTATTCCTCTAAAATTATTAGAAATGGGTTGTTTGCCAGGAAGTGAAGTCGAATTACTACAAATTGCTCCATTTGGAGACCCTTTATATCTTGACATTAACGGTTCGCACGTCGCGATTCGTATTGAAACAGCTCGTGAAATTGAAGTTGAACTTATCAAAACCAATTTGTAATGAGTGTTCAAAATATTAATGTTGCCCTTATCGGGAATCCAAATACCGGAAAAACTTCTGTTTTTAATCAATTAACAGGTTTAAATCAGCAAGTTGGAAATTATCCCGGAATTACTGTTGAGAAAAAAATCGGGTTTTGTAAACTTCCGCATAACATCAAAGCCAATATTCTGGATTTACCAGGAACCTATAGCTTGAATGCCAGCTCAATGGACGAAAGCGTTGTTATTGAACTTTTGCTGAATAAAAACGACAAACTTTATCCCGATGTTGCGGTAGTTGTAACCGATGTTGAAAACCTGAAAAGAAATTTACTGATTTACACTCAGATAAAAGACCTTGAGATTCCGACGATTTTAGTCATTAATATGTCTGATCGTATGGAACGCAAAGGAATTTCATTAGATATTCCATTTTTAGAAGAAAAACTAAAAACTAAAATCGCATTAGTAAGTTCACGTAAAGGTTTAGGAATTGATGCTTTAAAAGAATTGATTGTTTCGTACAAAACTATTCCGCACGAACCTTGTTTAAATGCTTCGGTTATTGATGAAGAATATTTTGAAAAGTTGCAACACGCTTTTCCGAATCAATTATTATATAAATTATGGCTTGTAATTACGCAAGACGTTAATTTCTCGAATTTAGATCGAAATGAAATTCGAAGCACTTTTACCAAATCACATTCGGAATTAAAGCGTTTACAGCAAAAAGAAACCATCAAGCGTTATCAATTTATAAATGATGTTTTAAAAGAAGGTTTAAAAGTCGATGCTTCAATTGCAAAAGATGTTCGTGCAAAAATTGATCGCGTTTTAACGCACAAGGTTTGGGGTTACGTCATTTTCTTTGCCATATTATTTCTGATTTTCCAATCGATATTCAGCTGGTCAACCATTCCGATGGATTTCATTGACAGCACTTTTGCATCTTTAAGCGCTTGGACTGCCAAAGAATTGCCAAGCGGTATTTTAACCGATTTGCTTTCACAGGGAATCATTCCGGGAATTGGTGGGGTTATTATCTTTATTCCGCAAATTGCCTTTTTGTTCTTGTTCATTTCTATTTTGGAAGAAAGTGGCTATATGAGCCGTGTTGTATTTTTGATGGATAAAATAATGCGCAAATTCGGGCTTTCAGGAAAAAGTGTTGTTCCTTTAATTTCAGGAACTGCCTGTGCAATTCCGGCTATTATGGCAACGCGAAATATCGAAAACTGGAAAGAACGTTTGATTACCATTCTAGTAACTCCGTTTACAACCTGTTCTGCAAGATTGCCAGTTTATGCGATTATCATTTCATTAGTGATTCCGAGTACACGTGTTTTTGGTATTTTAAATCTTCAGGGATTAACATTGATGTTTCTGTATGTTTTAGGATTTGCTGCGGCAATTATATCGGCTTATATTTTGAATAAAGTTTTAAAACTTCAGTCAAAAACCTATTTTGTTGTTGAAATGCCGAATTACAAAATGCCCCTTTTTAAAAACGTCGGAATTAATGTTGTAGAGAAAACGAAAGCTTTTATTGTTGGCGCTGGTAAAATCATCTTGGCGATATCTGTTATTTTATGGTTTTTGGCTTCATACGGACCAGGAAAAGATTTTAATGAGGCAGAAGCTATCGTAAAAGAAAAATTCGCAACGACGACTTTAACTGAAGTTCAGTTTGAAAATGAAGTCAATTCGCAAAAACTCGAGAATTCATACATCGGATTAATGGGAAGAGCAATCGAACCAGCAATCGCTCCTTTGGGTTATGATTGGAAAATCGGAATTGCATTAATCAGTTCGTTTGCTGCGCGTGAAGTTTTCGTTGGAACGCTTGCTACAATTTACAGTGTTGGCGACAGTGACAACGAAGCAACAATAAAAAGCAAAATGCAAGAAGAAATTCACCCAGATACCGGACAAAAAGTATTCAATTTTGCAACGGGAATTTCTTTATTACTGTTTTATGCTTTTGCGATGCAGTGCGCAAGTACACTAGCAATTACTAAAAAAGAAACCAATACTTGGAAATGGCCAGCAATGCAGTTAGTATTTATGAGCGGACTTGCTTATTTTACAGCTTTAATTGCATATCAAATATTAAAATAAAAGATCATGATTCAGGAAATTATAGCTTTTGCCATATTAGGATTTGCAGTCGCTTTTTTGATCAAAAAATTCTTTTGGAAATCTAAAAAGAAAAAAGACTGCGGTGATGGAAATTGCGGCTGTAGTTAGTTTTTTTTTAGGCATAAAGTAAAAAAGCTGTTCAGTTGAACAGCTTTTTTTAGTTTTCAGTCGCAGTCGCAGTTTTCAGTTCTGGACTGAGACGAAAAACTGAGACTGAGACTGAGACTGAATACTGAATACTGAACACTTACTTCACTCCTTCCCACTCAGCATAAAACTGAGCTAGAAACAGTTCCATAAAACGATGTCTTTCAGTTGCGATTTGTTTTCCTTTTTCGGTATTCATTTTATCTTTTAAAAGCAGAAGCTTTTCGTAGAAATGGTTTATTGTTGGAGCATTGTTCTTCTTGTATTCCTCTTTTGTCATATTCGTCAGCGGAGCGATTTCTGGATCATACAATGCTCTGTTTTTAAATCCGCCGTAATTAAACGCTCTTGCAACTCCAATCGCGCCAATTGCATCCAAACGATCTGCATCTTGAACAATATCCAATTCAACAGAAGAAAACTTCTTTTCAAAATTTCCGCCTTTATACGAGATGTTTTCGATGATATTTACAACATGTTGAATAATTTCTTCTGAAACACCTTCTGACTCTAAAAATAAACGAGCTGTTTTTGGGCCAATAGTTTCATCTCCGTTGTGAAATTTACTGTCGGCAATATCATGAAGTAAAGCGCCTAATTGTACAACTTTAAGATCGCAAGCTGTATCATTTGCAATTAAAAGAGCGTTTTTATAAACACGCTCGATGTGAAACCAATCGTGTCCGCCTTCGGCATCATTTAATTTTTCTTTTACAAAAGCAATTGTTTTATTTATTAATTCGGAATTGTTCATGATCATATGTTGTATTTTCTTGTGATGTTAATGGCACGCAGATTTGGCAGATTTAAGCGGATAAACGCAGATTTCATTTTGTTTGTAATCTCTAAATAAAAAATGTTGATTGTTAAAGTTTTAAAACCTCAACAATCAACAATATTTTCAATATCAATATCAATTGCAAAAATCAAGATTCAGAACAATCTAAAATCTAAAATCTGCAATCTAAAATTAATTTAAAGTCTAGCTGGCTCTACCCATTTAAAGATATGGCCTTCTGCAGGAATTACTAATCTTTCAGAAATTCTAGCCATACGGGCTGGTAATTTCATTAAGTAATCACGTGCTTTTTCTGCTTCATCTGTTAAATTAGAAACCTTATCAATTTCCCATTTGGTGATTAATTTCTGCATAATATCAACATAATCATTAGCTGTATAAACACCAATACGTTGTGCCGAATCAGAAAATTGTTCAAAAGCAGTACTTATCTTTTGCCCAGATTCTCTCAAGAAATGAGCCGGCATAACGATTTTTTGCTTCATCATATATTGAAACGCCAACATCATTTCGCTTGGGTCAACTTGAAAAATTCTAGTTACAAATTCGCTATAAGCATGGTGATGACGCATTTCGTCACCTGCAATCATTTTACACATTTTAGACAGTTTGTTATCACCAAATTTCTTAGCAATTTGTGCTACTCTATTGTGCGAAACATAAGTTGCTAATTCCTGAAAACTAGTATATACAAAGTTTTTGTATGGGTCAGTTCCAGTTCCAATATCAAACCCGTCGTTGATCAAGTGCTGTGTTGTCATTTCGATTTCACGCATATTCACACGACCAGACAAATACAAGTATTTATTTAAAAGATCTCCGTGGCGATTTTCTTCTCCAGTCCATTGTCTGATCCATTTTGACCATCCATTTCCGCCGTTTTCAATCTGATCCACACCTTCTACATCCATTAACCATGATTCATATGTAGGCAAAGCTTCTTCAGTGATAGTATCACCAACAAGCGTAACCCAGAAATCGTATGGTAATTCTTTAGCAATTTCGCGCAATTCTTTTACCTCTTCAAAGAAATTTTCTCCTTCAGAATTTGGTAAAAAGTCTGACGGTTGCCAAATTTTTTCCACTGGAATTAAATACTGTTCAACGAAGCTATCCACGTTTTTTTCCAAAAACTGCATTACTTCTAATCTAATGTTTTTTATAGACATTACTTATTTTAAATTTGGGTTTTATATTTTAGCTCGGACTAAAACTTAAACCTGTTTATACTCGTTTACTCCTTCAACTACAGCCTTTTCTGTCAAAGCCATTAATTCGGCAAAATCATAATCTTTTACTGCCATTGCTTTATGCGCAGTAAAAGTCAGACGGTTTCCTAAACCAACAGGAAACATACCGTAGCGAACCATTTTCCATGAATTATTAATACTCACCGGCACAACATAAGCCGACGGTGCGTATTTACATAAGATTTTTAAACCGCTTTGGGCAAATTCTTTAGGTTTTCCAGTCTTGCTGCGGGTTCCTTCCGGAAAAATAACTGCAGATCTGGTGTTTTTTTCGATATATTCAGACAAGCCTTTGATTACAGGAATCGCTTGTTTAGGGTCTTTACGGTCAATAAGCACTGATCCGCCGTGTTTCAAATTGAAAGAAACACTTGGAATGCCGCTTCCTAACTCTTTCTTACTTACAAATTTACAATGAAAACGTCTAAAATACCAAATCATTGCGATTATATCGTACATACTTTGGTGATTTGAAACAAAAATAATCGGCACACCAGTCGGGATAGTATCTGCGCCTTCAATTTTATACGTTGTTCCAACAAGATTCGTACATCTTAAAAGCCAAAAATTCAGGTAATCAACGCTTTTTTTGTGCGCTTGATAACCAAACACATTCAGGCAAATCCACTGTATTGGATGAAAAACAACCAAACACAATCCAAAACATAAATAATAAATAACGGAGATGGGGTACGAAATTATCTTTTGCATGCTTGAAAAATTAATTGCCAAAAGTAGTAAATAAATTTTTAGCGGTATAAAAATTGAAAACAATAACCGTTTTTCTGGTTTAATTGTACCTTTGCCCTAAAATTTGCAAATTTTTTCTGAACTAAATGAACTTCACTTACCCTAAAAATGAACGCTTAAAAAGCAAAACAACGATTGGATTACTGTTTTCTGAAGGAAAATCGGTATCAAAATATCCGCTTCGTTTGGTTTATCGTGAAGCGGAAGAAAATTCAGAAGAAAAAATCAAACTTGGCGTTTCGGTTTCAAAGAAATATTTCAAAAAAGCCGTTGACCGAAATTACTTCAAAAGAGTACTGCGAGAAACCTATCGACTAAACAAGCATTTACTTTTAGATCAAGTAAATCAGCCGTATTCCATCATGTTTTTTTATCAAACAAAAGACAAATTATCGTATCAAGAAATCAATACTAAAACGATTCAGTTGTTTGAGAAATTTCTGCAACAAATCAACAAAACTCCGGATTCTGAAAATAAAACAGAAGCCTAAATTTCAAAACGTAAGATTATTAATCAACTTAGACAAAAAAATCGTAGTTTTAGCTCTAAATTGAAATTTTATGCGACAACTTTTCTTTTTACTTGCTTTTGTTTTTCTCCTTTCCGGATGCAATAAATCGTATGAATCGGAAGACGCTGCAATGTCTATACAAACGGTAAAGATGCCTGCAAAAGCAGAAAATAATGCTTATGACAGAAAGCTAAGTCCAAACGATGCTCCACCGCCACCACCACCTCCAATCAAAGAAAAAATTGAACAAAAAATAATAAAGGAAGCCACTTTAAGATTTGAAACTGATAATCTGGAAAATACGTATAGCCAAATTCAAAAAGCGCTTGCGACCAGCAAAGCTCGAATTATAAATGATTCTGAAGGAAAAGATTTTGGATCTATTTTTAGGAATCTTACAGTAAAAGTACCAAGCCAGAATTTTGACCGTTTTATAAGTGATATTTCAAAAGGTGTTTCTTATTTTGAGGTCAAAAACATCTCCGCTGAAGACGTTACAGAACAATACATTGATCTGACCTCCAGATTAAAAACAAAGAAAAAACTCGAAGAACGCTATCTTGAAATTTTAAAGAAAGCGAACAAAGTCAGTGAGATTTTAGAAATTGAAGGGCAAATTTCAACAATTCGCGAAGAGATTGAAGCCAAAGAAGGACAACTGAAATATTTGGAAAGCAGGGTTTCTGAAAGCACTGTTAGTATTCAGTTTTACAAAACAATTGCCGAAAAAGAAGGCATCAAAATATCTTACGGTTCCAAATTATGGGAAGCAATTAAATCAGGATTTTTTACTTTATCCGATCTATTACTTTCGTTGTTAAGTGCTTGGCCGTTTGTCATACTGTTTTGTGTATTTGCCTATTTTATTAGAAAAAGATTAAAAAGAAGAAAAAAAGAATAATCATGTATCCTTATTTAAAAAAGAAGTTCGTCATACCAACCGTTGCAGCGGGATTATTATTTATTGGAACCAGTTTCAAAGAAGATTTTTTTGAAATTGCCAAGCAAATAGAAATCTTCACGACTTTATTCAAAGCCGTAAACACCAATTATGTAGACGAAACAAACCCGGGTGATTTGATGGATAAAGCCATTAAAAGTATGTTGGCAAGTTTAGATCCTTATACGGTTTACTTTAACGAACAAGATGTTGTGAATTTCAAAATCAACAACACTGGAGAATATACCGGAATTGGTGCTTTGATTTCGAGAAAAAAAGACCGCTTAATTGTTCGCGAACCTTACAAAAATTATCCTGCAGATAAAGCCGGATTAAAAGCAGGCGATGAAATCATTCAAATTGGCGATGTTTTAATTGCCGATTTTAAAGATGATGCATCGCAACTTTTAAAAGGAACAAAAAACACTAAAATACAGATTAAATACCTTCGTCAGGGAAAAACGAATAGCACAGAATTGGTTTTGGATGAAGTTGACATTAAATCAGTTCCTTTTTATGGAAAAATTGATGACAAGACGGGTTATATTGTTTTATCACACTTTAGCCGAAAAGCGGCTTTAGAAGTAAAAGAGGCTTTAGAAAAATTAAAAGCCGACGGAGCAACTCAAATTGTCCTTGATTTAAGAGGAAATCCAGGAGGTTTACTGAACGAGGCAATTGATATCTGTAATTTATTTGTTCCGAAGAATGAAGTAATTGTTACTACAAAATCGAGAATTGAGAAACACAATAACACTTATAAAACGACCAAAGAGCCTGTAGATACTGAAATTCCGCTTGCGATTTTAGTTAACGGAAGAAGCGCATCTGCATCTGAAATTGTTTCTGGAGCTTTGCAAGATTTAGATCGAGCGGTAATTCTTGGAAGCAGAAGTTTTGGAAAAGGTTTAGTACAACGTTCTGTTGACTTAACATATGGAACGCAGCTTAAAGTGACTATTTCTCGCTACTATACGCCATCTGGACGTTGTATTCAAGCACTTGATTATGCACACAAAGACAAAAATGGTGTTGCACAAAAAACGGATGCCAAAAATTTTAATGCTTTTAAAACCAGAAAAGGCAGAACAGTTTATGATGGTGGCGGTGTTTTACCAGACATTGAATTGGACGAAACTAAAATGAGTCCAATTACCAGCGCTTTATTAAAAAACGACGGTATTTTTGATTACGCAACGACTTACTATTACAAAAATCCAAATTTAGGAGACAAAATTCCAGTTCTTACTGATGCAGATTATGCAAGTTTCAAGCAATATTTGAAAACGAATAAAATCACTTTTGATACTGAAACCGAAATTGCGTTGAAAAATACTTTGGCTGCAGCCAAAACAGAAAAAATAGACGAAACAATCGCGCCAGAATATCAGCAATTATTAGCGGCTTTAGAAAAAAGCGAAACTACTTTGTTGGATAAAAATCAGAAGGAAATCAGGAATTTAATTCAGGAAGAACTCATCAAAAGATACCAATATCAAGAAGGTCTTTATCAATTTTATTTAAAAAACAATTCAGAAATTAAAAAAGCGGTCAGCGTTTTAAATAATCAAACTGAGTACAAAACGATTTTAAAAATGTAAAAATGAAATGAAACTTTGTTTAGCCCTATTTCTGTTTATTATTTACAATTTATCGGCACAGCAAAAACCTATTGAAACCATTTATTTTGAGTTTGACAAATATGATCTAACTCCCCAACAAACCGAAGTTGTAACTAATTTCATTAAAAGTATTGATACCACAAAAGTAGAATCAATACAAATCTACGGATACTGCGATGATCGCGGTACGGACGAATATAATTTTAGATTATCAAATAATCGAGCCAATACGATTCAGAACTTATTGGTATCTACCGGATTTAATCAAAGTAAAATAGTCATTTTAGAAGGAAAAGGCCGTATTGTAGTTCGGCCTGACACGATCGAGAATCTTCATGAAACTCGGACCCAGAATCGGCGGGTCGATTTGATCGTAGTAAAGCGAAATAGTTTTGGAAAAGGAATATACACCTCTTTCAAAGACAATCTAAAAGTTGGCGACAAAATATATCTAGAAAGCATATTGTTTGATATTGGAAGTTCTGTTTTAACTTCATCTTCTAAAAAAGAACTGGACAAAATTGCTGAAAAACTGCTCCGACAAAAAAGCCTACAATTTGAAATTAGAGGCCACGTGTGTTGTACACCCGATATGTACGACGACGGAATTGACAGAGCCACCAGAGAAAGACGTCTTTCCTGGAACCGTGCCAAAACGGTTTTCAATTATCTAAGCACTAAAAAAGTATCCAAAAACCGCATGACCTATCAAGGTTGCGGTAATAAATATCCGCTAGGAAAAGGAGATAAATACGACCGCAGAGTTGAATTTTTGATTACGAAGATTTAAAAGTTTTCAATTCAACGAAACTGAAAAAATCTTTTACAAACCTAAAGTTATACTTTAAAAAAAGCTGTTATTAAATTGTTTTTTAGGAAATTATTAAAACAAACGAATACACTATTTTATTAAAGCAACAATATTGCATTAACCTTTTTTACCCACGAATCATCTCAATATGTTCAATATCATCTTCCAGATACATTTCACTGGTTTGTACAAAACCGTGACTTTCGTAGAACTTTTTTAGATACAATTGAGCACCTATTGTAATCTGATCTTTTCCAAAATATTGCTTTATGGCAGCAATAGATTCACGCATTAAATCATGTCCCCATTTTCTATCACGATAATTTGCATCAACAACCACTCTTCCTATTGAAGCGTTATCGAAACTTATTCCTGCATCAAATAAACGCGTATAAGCGACGATTTTGCCTTCAAACTCGCCAATTAAGTGCAAACCTTTCTTGTCTTTCCCGTCAAGATCTAAATAAACGCAATTTTGCTCCACCACAAAGATTTCACTTCGCAGTTTGAGCAAATCATATAGCTCATGAACCGTTAAAGCCTCAAACGGCTTTATTTTCCATTTTAACTCCATTCCCTTTGTTGTTTCTTATTTTGGGGATTATTAATTAATACAAAATTACATGAAATAGAAATCCCGATCACAAATTGCAATCGGGATTTCTATTATTAATCGAAAGTAAATAACTATTTTTTCTTCATCACAATTTCCATGCTTTTGTATTCGGCGCCATTTTTGGTATCAAACATTTCCATTTTACGGGTTGTTGCGTCGACAATGGTGTAAAGCTCTCGATAAGGTGCTTTTTTCCCAGTTACCGGATTCACCACTTCTCCTTTTAATTCAATCGTTTTTGAACCTTCATCATATTTACCAACTGCCACCATCATTCCGGTTCCCATATTGTCGATAAAAGTGTTGGTGTATTCCTTGCTCGCATTGTTGTACGCCAAAGTACCTCTTCCTTCAAATGGAGATCCCATAATAGTTCCTTTATAATCCGTTTCTTGATAACGACCACCAAGAACCATTTTTACATTTGCTGTTGAAGTTGCTTTTTCTGGTTTTCCGTTTGGTTCATACCAAAAAGTCATGTCAACTGTCCATGTTCCAACTTCCTCAGCCATTATTTTATGTGGCTCGCCCGGTGTTGCATACGCCTGCCAAGCTTTTACTTGTGTAGCAGAATCTACTGGCGCTTCTGCTTCAGCAATTGGTTCTTCTGTTTTAATACTGTCTGAATCCTTTGTTGTTACTGTTTCTGTTTTTACTTCTTTTTTACAGGAAATAAAACTCAATATCAATACTACTAATATTCCGGTTACATTTTTCATAAGTATTTGTTTTTATGTTTGTTACAAACAAATTTAATGAAAAAATTTTAGTTTCAGGTTTGAAGTTTCAGGTTTCAGGTTTCAGGTTTCAGGTTTCAGGTTTCAGGTTTCAGGTTTCAGGTTTCAGGTTTCAGGTTTCAGGTTTCAGGTTTCAGGTTTCAGGTTTCAGGTTTCAGGTTTCAGGTTTCAGGTTTCAGGT
>NZ_JAVFVS010000006.1 GCF_030929605.1 Flavobacterium sp. LHD-80 | reverse complement strand
GGTTCTCGTAACTTTGTCAAAGTTTTAAACTTTGACAAAGTTGTTTCAACTTGAAACCTGAAACTTTAAACTTTAAACTTTAAACTAAAATTTCTACTTCTTATCAATCTTAACTGATTTAATAATAGCTTCTAAATCCAGCATTAAATCGCGTTCTTGATTTGATGGTGAATAACAAAAACCTTCAATCACTAAAATCCGATTATGAGTTTCGTCGACAATTGCATAATTAATAAAAGGTCCTGCCATAAAATCGTTTTTCATTTCCCAGCTGCCTTTTGTTTCATACGCTTTTTTTCCGTCTAAAACTGTATTAGTAAAATACGGCGCATAAGCTTCTCCCGTAATCATTCGCGTATTAGGTTCACGACCTTTGATGTAGCCTCCAACAGAATCACGCATTTTAACAATATCTGCAACAACATTTGACTTCTTGAAAGATTTAAGCGGAATCTCATAGACAAGCAAACTTGTATTACCGCTTATAATATTCTTTTTGAGCCAAATAAAATTCTTTTTATGAAGCATGTATTCGTATCCAACGGGAATTTGGAGTTCTAAATGAAATTTGTTTTTGATAATCGCTTGATTGAGTAAGGATTTGCTATTGTCCTGCTGAATTTTTTCAATTTCGGCATCTCGAATAATCTTAATCATTTGTGCCGAATTGAGTTCGATATTGCAAATGATATCATCTACTGATTTTCCGTAAATGCGAAAAGTATTGTGTGGCAACTTTTTGCTTCGAATAATTTCGAACTTATCTGTTGCTGCTTTTTTAACCACAATAATGCTTCGGCTATCGGTAACAAAGCCTTCAAGCAAACGTGCGGGATATTGATTGATGGTAAAAAGAGGCTCTTCTTGAGTCAGCCCCCAAACCGGCGATGCAAATTTATTTCTGATCGTATCGCCAACTTCTCCGTACCAAAGCTGATCATCGATAATAACAGAAATGGTGTTCGTTTTACCAGATACAGGTTGAGACTGCTTTTCGGTTTTTAAACACGAAACCAGTAAAAACGGCAGTATTACCAATAAAAAATGGGTTTTATTCATTTTTTTAATTTATGAAATAAAACCCAAATTTAGATGATTTTTTTATTATCCGTTTATTTTAAGTTTCATTCCGGGTTTTATATCTCCATCTTTAATACCATTCCATTTTTTAATATCTGAAATTGTAACTCCAGGATATTTTTTAGAAATGCTATAAAGTGAATCTCCTTTTTTAACGTAATAATCTTCACTGATTTTTTTAGAAACAGCGCTTTTCTTGAATGAATCTACAGAAGCATTTACTGCTAAAGCTGTATTTACATTTGCAGTTTCT
This sequence comes from Flavobacterium sp. LHD-80, assembly GCF_030929605.1. GTDB lineage: Bacteria > Bacteroidota > Bacteroidia > Flavobacteriales > Flavobacteriaceae > Flavobacterium. The sequence continues at coordinate 13,793 of NZ_JAVFVS010000006.1, read as the reverse complement.
TCAATTACAGGAATTTCTTTAGAAATCACTAATGTTTTTCCTAAACCAATATTGTTCGAAGTAAGACCATTAAGTTCTTTTAACTCCGCAATAGTCATACCGAATTTTCTAGCAACGCTGCCTAAATTGTCTCCAGCCACCACAACATATTCTTGAGACTGACCAGCATTTTTATCTTTATCATCAGCTGAAGCAATTGCTTCTTCTGATTTTTTCTCAACAGCAGGAATTGATTTTGCTTCTTTTGCAATCTTCGCAGGATCAACATCCGACTTAATTTTTAAAGTTCTTCCTAATGCAACATTATTTGATTTTAAATTATTCCATTTTCTTAAATCAGCAATATTGACATCATACTTTTCAGCAATTGCACCTAAATTATCTCCTTTTAGCACTTTATAAAACTGCATATTGGTCTCGATAATTGTCTTATCAGCCTGCGCTTTTATTTTTGGAGTCACTTTCGAAGCCAATTTTGCAGGAATTGTGCGGATTGTAGACTGATAATCTACGTATGCATAAATTTGCTTTTCATTTGAAACGAAAGTTGCAATTTTATCTTTTGGAAGACGTAGACAATGTTGTTCACCTTGATAATAAGGCACAACATTTAATTTATAAGAAGGATTTAAAAGCTGAATTTGAGATTGTGGCATATCAAGCAAATCGGCGATTTGTTTGAAAGTCATTTCCTTTTTAATGTTCAGTGTATCTGTTTCGAAGTTTTTTACAACAGCTCTTTCTGGATTGATTCCGTGTTCTTTATGATATTCAAAAAGATACATTGTTGCATAAAATGCAGGAACATAACCTTGAGTTTCTTTTGGAAGATTACTGTGAATATCCCAGTATTTTGTTTGTCCGCCAGAACGACGAATGGCTTTAGTAACATTTCCAGGTCCTGAATTGTAAGATGCCAACACAAGTTCCCAGTCACCAAAAACTTCAAACATTTTTGTCATGTAATCGCTCGCAGCTGCAGTAGCTTTCATAGGATCACTGCGCTCATCAACATACGAGTCGATTTTTAAAGCGTATTGTTTTCCAGTTCCGTACATGAATTGCCAAAGTCCTGTAGCGCCCATTTTAGAAACTGCTTTAGGATTTAAAGCAGATTCTACAACGGCTAAATATTTTATTTCTAAAGGAACATTGTTTTTTGCGAATGACTCTTCAAAAATTGGAAAGTAATATTCTGACAAAGCCATTAATCGAGAAAACGATTTTTTACGATTCTTAAGAAATGACTTTATTAAGTTTTCTAAACCTTGATTGTACTCTATATTGAACGGCGATTTCTCGTTCATTGCATGTAATCGCTGTTTTAGCAATTCTGTTGGCAATTCTTCATCAACCGTAACATCTGAATTAATAGTCTGAATGTCTTTTGATAAATCATCATAAATATCTAAACTTGTTAGTTCCTTCATCCAAAGACTGTCTGCTTTTGTAGCCATATCATTTTTTTTGAATGTGCTTTTAACCGAATCTAGATACGATAATTTTACTTCTGGCTTTATTTCTATTTCTGATGACGCAGATTGCTGTGCAAACATTGACATTGAACATAGAACTCCGACTATTAAAGATATTTTCCGTACAATCATATAACATTTTTTTAAAATCTTATAAATCAATCCATTATAAGAGATGTATTTTTGCAAAACTAAAAAGTTTAGTGTTTAAAAATACGCAAAAAAATGTTAATTGTGATATTTTAGTCTAAAATTGCTGCAATTCCAGGTAAAACTTTACCCTCAAGCATCTCTAGCATAGCTCCACCACCAGTTGAAACGTAGCTCATTTTATCTTCAAAACCGAATTGTTTAACAGCAGCAACAGAATCTCCTCCTCCTACTAATGAAAACGCTCCATTTTCTGTAGCTTCAGCGATATAATCACCTAAAGCGATAGTTCCTTTTGAGAAAGTTTCCATTTCAAAAACTCCTAAAGGACCATTCCATAAAATAGTTTTAGACTCTAAAATTACTTTTTTGAAGTTTTCTAAAGATTTTGGACCTGCGTCAAGACCTTGCCATCCGTCAGGAATTGCTGTTACATCGACAACCTGAGTATTTGCAGTGTTTGAGAAATCATCTGCGGCAACAACGTCAACTGGAATATGAACTTGAACACCTTTTTCTTTAGCTAATCTTAAAATTTCAAGTGCTAAATCTTGTTTGTCATCTTCGCAGATTGACTCACCAATTTTTCCTCCTTGCGCTTTAACAAAAGTAAAAGTCATACCTCCGCCAATGATCATGTGATCCACTTTATCTAAGATATTTTCGATAACAGTGATTTTTGAAGAAACTTTAGAACCGCCAAGAACAGCCGTTACAGGTTTTTCACTGTTTTTCAATACTTTATTTAAACTATCGATTTCTTTTGCTAATAATGTTCCGAAACATTTTTCAGTTGGAAAAAATTGAGCAATAATTGTAGTCGAAGCGTGCGCTCTGTGTGCAGTACCAAAAGCGTCATTTACATAAATATCGCCAAGTGAAGCTAATTCTTTTGCAAAAGCAACATCTCCAGCTTCTTCTTCAGCGTGAAAACGTAAATTTTCTAATAAAAGCACTTCTCCTGGTTTTAGATCTTTTGCAGCAGTTTGAGCTGGCTCACCAATACAGTTTTCAGCAAATTTCACTTGAACTCCTAAAATTTCAGAAGCCGTTTTTAAAATATGTTTTAATGAGTATTTCTCTTCAGCACCTTTTGGACGTCCTAAATGCGACATTAAAATTACACTTCCGCCTTGCGCTAAAATAGCGTCAATTGTAGGTTTCGCAGCTTCAATACGTGTTGCATCAGTTACATTGAAATTTTCATCTAAAGGGACATTAAAATCAACACGAATAATTGCTTTTTTATTTTTAAAATCGAAATCGTTTAAAGTTTTCATTTGACTAGTTTTTTAATTTTTTTGAAAGAACAACAAATATAGAACTTTTGCAGTACTAATAAATTCGGATAAACTAAAAAATCGATAATTAAAAGAACGAAAACGTTATAATTTCACAAATAAATTGGTTTATTAAATATTAAACACAATTTTAAATGCAGAATTTACATCTACTTTACCAAAAAAAAACCTTTCCTACTTACAGATTAGCAGAAAAGGCAAAAAATGAAACGAATAATTCCTATTTTTTTGAAACTAAATTTTTTGAATATAGCAGATTGCTAAATTCTTTTGAACGGGAAACATAATGGTTTCGAATTCGTTTGTTTCTTCAGTATTTTTTGAAACCAAATAATTTCCTTCGACAATTCCGAAATAAGTTAATAAAGGCGAATAAAATGTAATTCCGATTTTATGTTTTGAAGCATCACTACTATCTGTATTGATGATATCCAGCTGATAATTAATAAATGGAAAATAGCTGTTTCCGAGAACATCTGTTACGCGATGAAAGTTTCCTTTTAGCTGATCAACGTAACCGCTTGCTGCGATTCCGGTAAGAAAATGTAGTTTTTCTGCTTTTTCATTTTCGGACAATAATTCACGAAAAGTATTTTTAGGATTTTCTTCTGAATTAAATTGCTGACTCTGCATTTGATATTCTTTGAAAGTATCTTCAAAAACATATTTATCCCACAAAAAAGTAGAAGAACTGTCAATTACAATTCGGTACGCCAATTTTATCTTTTTGATTTTCATTTCAATTTTATTGCTTCAAAGGCACTTCGATTACTAATAAAATCGCAGTTTCAGACAAAGCTTCCCATTCGATGGTTGAAATTCTTTTCATTCCTAAACCGTCTTTAGCTTCTAAAAGCCGATTTTCGATTTCAAAAGCTCCATTTATAACAAAAGCAAAAACACCATTTTCGGTATTTTTCAAAGTGTAAAAACCTTCTTTTCTTCCATCATAAATTCCGATAAAGCCGAGTGCCTTTTCAATTTCAAATAAAGCATTCATTTTATTATGCGCCGTAATATCAAACTTGTATTGCTGGAAGTAGTTTTTGAAATATTGTCGGCTCATTTGAAAATCGATCTCAAGATAACTAACATTTTCGCCATCGTATGGGTTAAATATTTCAACTTCTAAATCATCATCTGCTGCAATAACCCGAATTTGATCAACGCGCAAAAACTCCTCATTACCAAAATTATCCTTGTACTCAATACCGCCAAATAAAGGCAAAATGATCACATTTGAATTTGAACTTACAATTCGAGTAATACGTTGTTGGGGAGCAAGAATTACTTCGTTTAAAATTTTCAAAGATCCAAAGCCTTTTCGGGATATATCTTGGTAATGTTCAAAATTAAAAGTCGCAAAACGATTATGTTTAGCAGAATTAAACACACCTCTTGCATCTGACTTATAAATTTGAGCTGGAATTTGAACTATCATTATAATCGATTTTAAAACTAGCTTGCTACATTAATTGTATGTGTTAAAACAAAACCGTCACTTACACTTCCTGTAACAGTTGACATTTCGTTAGCAACTGAATCTGAGAAAACATTATCAGAGGCATTGTAGGTGTAACCGCTTAATCCTTTTGTATAACCATTAGCCGTCGAAGCATTTACCAAAGCGACCGCGCTGTTTGAACCTTCGGGAAAAGCAATTTGGGTTACTAATAAAGAAGTTCCGCTGGCGTTGTAAATGTGCACGTGAATGTGCGTCGCTCTACCAGAATACCAACCTGGGAAAATTGATGTAAAAGTTACCAATCCATTGTCATCTGTGGTTTGTCTTCCTCTTAAAAAATGAACCGAAGTATAATTTACAGACTGCATTGAAGTGCCACCATATTCAGAATAATAGCCGTCTTTGTCGCAATGCCAAATATCAACGATAGCGCCTTTTAAAGCGGCACAATTGGCTTTTGTGTTTTTAATTGTGATTTTGATTGTAAAGCCTACACCAGTTCTGTCCATTACAATATTAGATTTTACCAAAGATGAAGGCGTAATTGTTGGGAAAGGTCCGGCAGTTTCTGACGGAGATACGGAGCAATCACCAGAAGACGATCCTGAACCAGAAGATGAATCTGTATCTGAAGAATCAGATGCGTCATCTTTACTGCATGAGTTAATAATAGGAATTGCCAAAGATGAAATTCCGATTAAACCCAAACCTCTTAAAAACTCTTTTCTTTTCATTGCTTTTATTTTAAATGTTATACCAGTGGAATGATTAACAGTTATTTTCGAGTAAAATTATTCGAAATTAAAGCGTTGAAAAAAGTTTGAGGTAAACCCTAAAATTTATGAGGTAAACTAGAGAAAAATTATATTTTGTAGTAAAAAAATGGCACACGGATGACACTGATTTAAACCGATGAAACGGATTTTTAAATTTAATCCGTGAAAACCCGTTTAATCCGTTTAATCTGCGGGCAAAATTAAATTTGACATTTTCTTATTTTTGATTTAGAAGTTCAAAAAAAGCTTCTTCGTAACTGGCGCTTATTGGGATTTCGGCCTTTTCGATGAATATTACTTTGTTTCTGATTTTCTCGATTTTTGCAATTGGAACAATAAAAGAGCGATGGACTCGGATAAACTCCGTTTCTGGCAATTTTTGGAGTATTGCTTTTAAAGTCATTCGGGCAACGACGGTTTTTTGATTCTGAATGTGAATCTTCAAATAATCATCTAAACCTTCTATGAAAAGAATGTCCGAAAATAAGATTTTGATCAAACTATAATCGGCTCGAATAAAAAGATGTTGCTGTTCGATGTTTTGGTTTTGAACTTTCCATTGCGAATACGCTTTTTCGGCTGCTTGTTGAAAACGGGAAAGGGAAATAGGTTTTAAAAGATAATCGGTTGCGCTTAAAGTAAAACCTTCAACAGCAAATTCAGAATAAGCCGTTGTAAAAATGACCATCGTTTTGTGTGGCAGTTTTTTGTAAAAATCCAAACCCGAAATCGACGGCATATTGATGTCTAAAAACAATAAGTCAACTGGATATTTTTTAAGATATTTAAAAGCTTCATCAGATTTCGTAAAGACTTTGTCCAGTTCTATGTAATCAATTGTATCACACAAACTCTGAAGAATTTCTAATGCCAATGGCTCATCATCTAACGCAATTGCTTTAATCATTCTAATTTTATAGAAAGGTTTACAACATATTTTTCTAAAGTCTCTTCAATCTTAAGTTGATGTTTATTTGGGTAGACCAATTTCAATCTTTCGATTGTATTTTGAAGCCCGATTCCGGATTCTGATTGCACCGAAAATGTTTTTTTATTGGAAACAAACAACGTCAGCTCTTCTTCTTTGATATCAATATTGATACAAATTTCAGAAGTTTGATCTGGATTTACACCATATTTAAAAGCATTTTCAATGAAAGATATTAAAATCAACGGTGTAATTTGTTTTCCAAAGGTATTTCCTGTGACTTTATAATCAACAATAACGGTGTTTCCCAAACGCGTTTTTTGAAGTGAAATAAAATTATTGATGTAACTGATTTCTTTGGTCAAATCAATGACTTCATCATTTGAATTGGTCATAATATAACGCATCAATTCGGAAAGCTGTACTACGGCATCTGGCGTTTTATCGTCTTTTTTTAGTGCCAATGCATAAATGCTGTTCAAAGTATTGAATAAGAAATGCGGATTTATCTGTGCTTTTAAGAACGCCAATTCTGATTTTACTTTTTCTTTTTCAACACTTTGCAATCTGCCCGTAATTGCAAAAAGCAAACTTGAAATCACTCCGATTAAATAAACCAAAGCGGTGTGACCATATTGGGTTGGCGGACCTCCGACGAAATCAAAAGGTTCTTCTTTTATAAAAGAGGGATGCGGGGGAAAATGTTCTGGAAATAGTCCAGGATTGTGTTCAAAATGTTCTGGAGGATTTCTAAAATCTAAAAAATTTCGTGCTGGATGGTCTAAAGTAGTTGATATCCAAAGAAAAAATAAAAGAAATACAACAATGATGGAATAGTAGAGAAACTTCTTTTCGGAAAAATAGAACTTCGGAATTAAATAATAATAGTTAAAGTAGAAAAAACAAAGAAGTGTGAAATAGATGAAAAAGTAAATACGATCATGCGCGTTTGTGTATAAATGCGGCAACGAAAAAATAGTATTTGTCGATGTGAAGGCATACGGCAAAAAAAGAAAAGCGAGGCACAGAACTATATGTTTCGCATAAAGTGAAAATTTTGCTTTCATAAATCAAATTTGATTTATCATTTTGACGATGCAAACTGATACTATTCAAATTTAATGTTATTGCTAGTTTATTTCAAATTATTGCGGTAAAAACACATAATGTTGCGACTCGCTTTATAAGTAAGGCTTATTTTGCCCTTGAAATGGTTTTGTTTTTTATTAATCGTGAACCGGACTCTGCGTACAAGGACAGTTACTGATAGACTGCAAGAAATCAAAACCTATGGTTACTACGTGAGTACCTGTATTGTAGTTTCCTAAATCGTTGAACATAACTTGGTACGAATATCCAAAGTAAAATCTAGATTTCATAAAACCAGCCATTGGTCCAACAGATAATGGTTTTGGAAACTGGTCATTTAACATACGATATGAAACTCCAATCCAATAATAATCTTCGTAACGGTTGTAACGTCTGTATTTGAAGTTAAAATCGGTTGTTGAACGTTTATCGCTGGCAAAATATTGAAAGTAAACAGATGGTTCATATTCAATACGTCTATTTTCTCCGTCGTTGAAAACATAACCTGTATAAACTTGATAGTTAGAAAGCAAGTTTGGCTCTACTCCACGGTATTTATCGACATTTTTCTTTAAAACGTTATTTGCATTGAAACTCAAATAGAAGTTTTTATAACGGTACAATGCACTAATATCAAAGTTATTATTTGCCGTGTAACGATTGTCTGTTACTGATGGATCAAGAATTGGGTGCTCAATAGTATTATTAAATTCATCAATATCAATTCTGAAACTGTTGAAGTTATATGAAATACCAAAAGACAGATACATTTTAGCATAGTAATCCAAAATCAAATGATGCGCAAAAGAAACCTTGGCACCGGTTTGTCTAGTATATCCGTTTTTATCATTATAAAGCGAGATTCCAACACCTGAACGATCCAAGATTCTAAAATCAGCATACAAAGACTGGTTTTCAGGCGCGTCTTTAATTCCGACCCACTGCGTTAAACCATTTGCTCTAATACGAAAGTTATCTCCAACACCGGCATAGGCAGGTGAAAGTACAAAAGGGTTATCAGCTAAATACTGGGTAAACACTGGTAGGTTTAACTCTTGGCTGTAACTTGTTGTTACAGCCATGAGTACTAGGGATAAAATAAACTTTTTCATTGTAATAAATTTTTTAGATAACATCATTGGGGCTATAATTTTGTTATCTGTATAATGTGAAATGTCCAACAAACTCTCTTGCATCTTTCTCGTCATTTAGTTTAAGAACATACCAGTAATCACCTGAAGGCAATTCTTCTCCATTGTATCTTCCGTCCCATTTTTGACCATAGTGATATTTAGCAATTACACGACCGTATCTATCGAAGATTGAGAATTCAAGGTTGTTGTAAATATTAGTACAACCAGGTCCCCAAGTATCATAAACACCATCTCCGTTAGGAGTGAAGTAATTGTCTAAACAAACATCAACATAAATCGCTGGCACTGTAATAGTAGCTGTACAGCCATTTTGATCTCTAACTACTACTACATAATCTCCAGATTTGTAGATTTTGTATGTGTTAGAAGATGTAAATGGTTCTCCGTTGAAACTATACTCATAAGCCGGAGCTCCACCAGAACCTGTTACTGAGATTACGTTCATCTCAGGTTTTCCTGCAGATAAAGCAATTGCTAGTGGATTGTATGCTTTAATATTAAAACTTACCGTTGGAACTTCACATCCGTTAGTATGTCTAGCCGTTATGTAGTGGTTACCAGGAGCAATATTTGTAAAGATATTACTTGGTTGGTAAGTTGCTGATCCGTCAAGTGCATAATCCACATCTGCTAGATTAGTATTACTGCTATCAACAGTAACCGTAACCATGTTTGCTTGTGCATTATTAACACAGTCGTATGATATTTCAGCTGTTGGACTAAGTTTCACTGCTTTATCCATCGCCACTTCAACTAAAGTAAGACAACTTTGATCTTTAATAAACACATTGTGGACTCCACCTTTCAGATTACTGAATGTGTGCTGTGTACCGTTAACAGGAGCATATGTTCCATTTTCATTATCAAGACTGATAGTATATGGTGGTCTACCTCCAGAAATTTCAACAGTGAATGATCCGTCTTTATCTCCGTCACAGATTTCCTGAATAATAGGTCCGACAACTTTAGCACCTAAAACATTAGGTTCTTTAATTTCAAGATCTAAAAGTTGGAAACATGAATTTTCATCTTGAACCAATACTTGATATTTCCCAGGAGCTAGACGATCAAATAAGAATTTATCATCGAACATTCCTAAGTTTGGCGAAATAGCATATTTAATTACACCAGTACCTCCAGTTGCAGCAATTGAAATTTTACCGTCATTAGCACCAAAACAAGTTGCATCTGTAACTGTTGGAATAACAGACAATGCGGTTGTAGGCTCATTAATAGTAATTGAAGCAGAATTATATTGACAATCTCCACTATCTACACGCACTACGTAAACTCCTTGAGGAAGTAAATCAAAGTAACCTGTTGGCTGAGCTGGTCTCACTAATACTCCATTACCATCAAACAATGTGTATACATAGTTTGCCAAGCCACCAATAGCTTCAGCATCTATAGCTGCCGTTGAACTTCCTTTACAGTAAACAACTGCATTGGTTAAATCCAATTTCAAGTCTAATGGTGTTAATGGGTCAATTTTAACATTGTTAGAAATAGAACTTATACAACCTTTTGAATCTCTTACGAAATACTGGTGATCTCCAAGTCCAACACTAAATGTCGCAGGTAATGTACCTAATACAGTTGTAAAATTCTTATCAGAACTATATTGGTAAGGACCTGTTCCTCCTACTGCACTTAATGTTAATGTCGCATCTGTTTTACAAGTAATTCCAGTTGTTAATTCTAAAGTTGGAACAACTTCCACTGGCTCGTCAATTGTAACTTCTGCCGTAGTTCCTGAACAGTTTAGCTTATCGATTACTGTTACAGAATACTTACCTGCTGCTAATCCAGTAAATACTGGAGAATCTTGCGGCGTAGTTGAAATAACAGGAGTAGCTGATAACATATTTAAAATGTAAGCATAATTACTTCCCTGACCTCCAACTGGAGTTGATACTGTAATAACACCTGTATTATCACCATGACATACTATAGAATTTGCTGTAGCAGTAACTGTAGCAGTTATTGGTGTTGGGTTGTTTAATGTTACAGTTGTAGTAGCAATACATCCTCCAACGTCTTGTACGTTTAATATGTAAGTTCCAGCTGTTAAATTAGCGAACTCAAATTGATCTGTAAATCCTGTGCTAACTCCTACTAATTCGTATTTATAAGCACCTGCCCATCCACCTTCAGCTGAAATAATAATTCTTCCATCATTACCAGGATTACAAGAAATCAAGTCATGAATTTCAGATATTTTCAACACTGATACTGGTTGCTGAATTGAAAAGTTTGTTTCAACTTGACAGAATGTTGGACTCGGCAATGTTGCAACCGCTTTATAGTTACCAGCAACTAATCCGTTGATTGTTGCTTTACCTGAAGCATCGCTTGTACCGTTAGCAACTGGATTTCCTAACGCATCTGTTATAACGTATGTAAACACACCTGCGTCATTTGTTGGAACCGGTAAATTATCTACCAATACTAAATCAAGACTTCCATCAGCTGCGCCATAACATTTAACATTTGAAACATTATCAGCATTTAAATTAAATGTATTTGGATCATTAACAAAGTGATCTAATTGAATTATACATCCTGTAGCAGGATTTTTTACAGAAATTAAATAGAATCCAATTGGTAAATTCTTGAATTCACCGTTTGCGTTCGTTTCATTAAATACTGTTCCGTTAACACCTGAAAGTGTATATTCTAATGGAATTGTAAATACAACACCATTTTCATCTTGAACTGTAACTGCAATATCCTCATTAGTAGCACAAGTAATTGGAGTCACAGCTACGTCAATCTTATACATACGCGTATATGGTAGAACTATAGCTTCAAGAGATGTACCTATACATCCGTTTTCATCGGATACATTTACTGTATATTTTCCACCTAAGAAGTCACTTTCTGTATAAACTGAATCTAGTCCACTTTGAACAGAAACTCCATCTCTGAAGAATTCATAACTATATACTCCTGTACCTCCTGTAGGCATCGCTACAGAAACTTGCGCATAGTCAGTTTTATTACCAGTTGCACAACCGTAAGGAGCTATTGTTGGCGTAGGCACTGCAATAGTTTGCGGTGTATCAACAAAAATAGTCTTATCTACCGGACATCCTTTTCCAGAAGTTACAGTAACTGTATAGCTTCCAGTAGGAAGGTTCTTGAATACATTACCAACTAAAACCATTCCGATAGGAGAAGGACTAATTGAATATGTATAAACTGGATTATTATTCACAGTAGTTGTTGTAGCCGCCATGTTTACAGTAATAGTTCCATTGCTTTCTCCAAAACAAAGTACTTTACTAGGAGTTAAAGTAAAATCAATAACTTGATTTGGCGCATCAATAACAACTGGAAGAGTTTTAGTACAATTTCCGTCTTGAACGTAGAATGTATAGCTTCCAGGTGCTAAGTTACCAAACACATTTGCTGTAGCTCCTGTAACATAAGTAATTCCATCAATGCTGTATTGGTAGTTACCTGTGCCACCAGTAGCATGTAGTGTAACAACACCATCGCTAGCTAAACATGTTGGAGTTGTTGTAAGATCAAATGACATTTGTAATGGCTCTAAGATCTTCACAGAGCTAGTTACTGTACATTTATTAGCATCTCTAACATAAACTGTATAATCACCAGTTGTTTTAACTGTAAATACATTATTGTTTAACTGCCAAGTATTTCCATCTAAACTATATTCCAAATCTGTTGTAAATCCAGACGCTGTAACTGTAATAGTATAAGTATTTGCAGTACTTGGACATTGATCAGCTACTACGCTAGCAATAACCGGCATTGGATCTGTAATAATTGTTATTGGAGTAGAAGTTTCACAACCATGTGAATCTTTTGCCCAAAGTACCCATGTAAATGCTTTGTCTAAAACTGCAGTATCTACCACATCATAAACTTTTGGGTCACCAGCTTTAACAAATGCATACATATATCCTGGTGAACCATCAAAAGCAGTTGCTTTTATTTCTGCACCAGCATTACAATTTGCATGTTTGTTAGTCGCATAACTTACTCCTAATGCAGCAGGCTCTGGAACCACAAATGATAAACTAGCCACACAATCTGTTGTAGCATCTTTTACATCAATTTTATAAGTACCAGCAACCAAGTTTTTCAACTCAAATGTATCTGTTCCAACTTGAGTAACTGTTCCAACTCCAGAAACTCCTGTAATTGTATGATTAAATCCTGTTTGGAAACCTGAAACTTTAAACGTTACAGTACCATTAGCATCATTTTTACATGCAACTCCTGTAAATTCGCCAGTTACGGCAATATTTACAACATCTGGAATATTTACAAATTCATCATAAGCACATCCGTTGCTGTCTGTAACCCTGAAAGTATAGTCTCCAGGAAGCAGGTTCGGGAAGCTTGCCGCAACTGAAGAATCAGCTGTATTGATCGGCCCGAAATTCGCAACCGGTGTCGCAGTATTTGTCGAAATGATCTCGAAAGTCAATTGTCCAACCCCGTTTGTAGCTCTAACCGATACCGTGCTCTTATCCTCGCCCGGTTTGCAAGTAATTGCTGTTGGCGTGAAGTCCAAGTCAGTTGGCTTGTTCAATGGGTCAATATTGATCGTCTGATCACCTGTCTCACATCCATTGGCATCTTTAACGCTATAAGTTACAGTCTGGACTGTTCCAGGAATACTGTTAACAGTATACGTGTTGGTAGTCGTATAACCTAAATGATTGAAATTATAATAATAGCCTCCACCTGCTAAAGGCGTACCGTCATGTCCAACCACTGTGATTACTGTAGCAACGCTACAAGTAGTATTAATTGGCAATGGATCAACAGTAGCTGTCAATATAACAGGCTCGGTAATAATTGTTGTAGTTACAGCAGAAATACAACCTTTGGCATCTGTTACTGTAATCTCGTAAGTACCTGCCCTCAAGCCTGAAAACACATTATTTCCTGCCTGAACAACTGCCGGCAATGCTGTTGGCAATGTTCTCGTTACAGTATATGTAAACGGCTCTAGGCCTGCAGCAGCATCAACATTGATCTGCATTGTAGCTGTTCCGCCAGCACACAGGATAGGCTGGGTAACCGGAGTCGCCGCAATTGTCGTAGGCAATGGTGCATTCACTTTTACAGGATTCGATACAGCCGTACAGATTGCGGCGTTGCTGTCTGTAGTAACGAAATAGTAGTCTCCGGCCGCAGCAACGCTTGCCGTGAAGGCTGCGCCTGCATAAGGACCGCCTACAGCAGTACCTCCAGGATAAACCCCTGAGTACATCTGAGTAGACAAGGTTCCTATTCCGTCTGTTATTTTCACATCGATCGTTGCATCAAGCGGTGCTGTACAGTAAAGGTCTTTTGTCAAGGCCGCAACTGACTGCATCTGTTTCTCGATTGTATAGCTCACTGTAGCCGTACAGCCGTTGTTGTCTCTGACTCCTAGAATATAAGTTCCTGGAGCTGTAAGCGTAGCTGTCGATGT
>NZ_JAVFVS010000005.1 GCF_030929605.1 Flavobacterium sp. LHD-80 | reverse complement strand
TAATTACTAATCACTAAGGACTAGTCACTAAAAACCTTAAGGTGGTTATTGCGGCGGGGCTCACCTCTTCCCATCCCGAACAGAGAAGTTAAGCCCGCCTGCGCAGATGGTACTGCAGTCATGTGGGAGAGTATGTCGTCGCCTTTCTTTTGAGAACCCTATCCATATCGGATAGGGTTTTTTTGTTTTATGCCTGTCTTATTTGTCAATTTGTTGGGATTTATTGTGTTTCCTCAATGGAAACCACAGGCTATATCTGGAAATGCTGTAGAGAATTTTTAAAATTAAACTTGTAACAGAGCGCTTTATCGTCTTATATAATTCTGTTAAATTAAAGTCAATTTTGGGTTTTAAATGAGCCTGAGCTAGCCTTTTTAAATGTGAATCCCTATTTTTGTTTTAAATATTATAATTTAAGTATGAAAAAAACTATTGTATTGTTGACATTGTTTGTTATTGCAAATTTAAATGCTCAACAGCGCCCTAAGTTGGTTGTAGGTATTGTTGTAGATCAAATGAAAATGGAATATTTATATCGTTTTTCAGATGATTTTACGCAAAATGGCTTCAAGAGATTAATGAATGAAGGATTCACTTTTCAGAATATGCATTATAATTATATGCCAACTTATACTGCACCAGGCCATGCTTCAATTTATACAGGAACAACACCGGCAACTCATGGTATAGTGGGGAATGAGTGGTTCAGCAGAACTTCAGGTAAAGAAATGTATTGCACTGATGATGCAGGAGTGAAAACTGTTGGTGATGGAACTGTTGAAGAAGGTGCAATGTCACCAAAAAACCTTCAGAGTACTACTATTACTGATGAAGTGAGAATGGCAACTAACTTTCAGGGAAAAGTAATTGGAATGAGCCTTAAAGATCGTGGTGCAATTTTGCCTGCTGGCCATTTTGCAAACTGGGCTTTTTGGTACAGTAAAACTGGTTCTTTTATTTCAAGTACTTTTTATGGTGAAAAATTACCAGAATGGGTAACTGAATTCAATTCCGAAAAAAACTATTTGAAATATATCAATAAAGGTTGGGATTTATACAAACCAGCTTCGGTTTATAATGAAAGCCTTCCTGATAATAATCCATATGAAGGTAAACTATATGGAAGCTTGGCGCCGGTTTTTCCATATGATTTAAAAACAATGTATGAGAAAAATGATGCAGGCGTTTTAAGGGCTACACCGTTTGGTAATGATCTTTTGGCTGAATTTGCTAAAAAAGCTATTGAAAAAGAAAATCTTGGTAAAGACGATATTACGGACTTTTTAACTGTAAGTTTTTCTTCAACTGATTATGTTGGACATTTACTTGGACCACGTTCAATGGAGCTTCAAGATACTTATTTGAGATTAGATCAAACTATTGCTGATTTTTTAGCTTATTTGGATAAAACTGTAGGTAAAGGAAATTATCTTTTGTTTTTAACAGCTGATCATGCTGGAGCTGAAAATGTAATTTATTTGAAAGACCGCAAATATAATGTAGATAATTACCCATCAAAAGATGTCCGTAAAAGCCTTCAAGATTTTTCGGTTAAGACTTTTGGGGTAGACTTATTATTGAACTATTCTAATTTTAATATTTTCTTCAATAAACAAATCATTAAAGATAAAGGTTTGGAATTAACAAAAGTAAAACAGGCTTTTAAAGAATTTTTAATTTCACAGCCTCAGGTTAAAAAAGTATATACTGAAGAAGAAATTTTAGCTAACGGAGGTAATGATTATTACTTGAATTTTGTTGCAAAAGGTTATGATGTGACTCAAGATGGTGATATGATTGTGATTGATAAACCTGGAAATATTGAATATTCGACTACAGGGACATCTCATGGTACGCCTTACAGTTATGATACGCATGTACCGGCGATCTTTTTTGGATGGCATATTAAAAAAGGAGAGTCATATGACAAAAAAGCTATAACGGAAATTGCTCCAACTGTAGCACAAAAAATAAAAGTTACTTTTCCTAATGGAACTGAGGCAAAAGTATTGCAGGAAGTTTTAGATGAGAAAAAAGAAGTTTTGAATGCAAAAAAATAATTCAGAATAAAATAAATAAAAAAGCCAGTCATGTGACTGGCTTTTTTATTGCAGAAAAAAAGGCTTTTCAATTAAGAAAAGCCTTTTAAATAGTGTTTAGTAAGCACTTATTTTAATGTTAGCACTATGCGTTTGCTAACACTAATTCTTCGTTATAAGGAAGATTCCAAGCTTCAGCAACTCCTTTATAAAGGATTTTTCCATTCGCTACGTTTAATCCTTTTTTCAATTCTTCGTTTTCTGCACATGCTTTTTCCCATCCTTTATTTGCTAATTGTACAGCATATGGTAAAGTTGCATTAGTTAAAGCTAAAGTAGAAGTGTAAGGAACAGCTCCCGGCATATTAGCTACACAATAGTGAACAATATCATCAATAATAAAAGTTGGGTTTTCGTGTGTTGTTGGAGTACAAGTTTCAATACAACCACCTTGATCAACAGCAACGTCAACAACAACTGCTCCTGGGCGCATTAATTTAAGCATATCACGAGTAATTAAGTGAGGCGCTTTTGCTCCTGGAATCAAAACAGCACCAACAACTAAATCAGCATCTTTAATTGCTCTTGTGATATTGTAATGATTAGACATTTCTGTATTTACATTTGCTGGCATAATATCATCCAATTGACGTAAACGTGGCAAACTTAAATCCATGATAGTAACTTGAGCTCCTAAACCTGCAGCCATTTTAGCAGCTTGAGTACCAACGATTCCTCCACCTAAAACTAATACTTTTGCTGGAGGAACACCTGGAACACCGCCTAAAAGAATTCCTCTTCCTTTTAATGGTTTTTCAAGATATTTTGCTCCTTGCTGAATAGCCATACGACCTGCAACTTCAGACATTGGAACTAATAAAGGTAAACTGCGGTCTGTTTTTTCTACAGTTTCATATGCTAAACAAACTGCACCTTTTTCAAGCATCGCATGAGTTAATTCTTCTGATGAAGCAAAGTGAAAATAAGTAAAAAGTAATTGATCTTTTTTGATTAACGGATATTCAGATGCAATTGGTTCTTTTACTTTAATGATCATTTCTGCAATAGCATAAACTTCTTCAATAGTTCCTAAAACTACTGCACCAGCAGTTGCATATTCCTCATCAGCAAATCCACTTCCTACACCTGCAGTTGATTGTACATAAACAACATGTCCGTGTTTTTTCATTTCAGAAACACCAGCTGGAGTTAATGCTACACGATTTTCATTATTTTTAATTTCTTTTGGAACACCTATTATCATAATGTTATATTTTTTTGTTTTTCTTGAATTTGTTTTACAAAGCTACTCATAGAGAATATATTATTGATAATTGGTCTATAAATAAGAAAATATTATTTTATTTAATACTTTTACAGAAATATTTTCTGTTTAAGTGCTTTTAAAGTTCCTAAAAGAGAAAAAATGACTATATTCTATTAATTAAAGAAAACGTTTTCGCTATGATTTTAGATGAAATTGACAAGAAAATCTTACGTCTTTTGCAGGAAAATGCGCACTATACGCTGAAAGACATCGCAAACAAAATAAATTTGTCTCTTACTCCGGTTCATGATAGGGTCAAACGTCTTGAAAAAGAGGGAGTTATAGAGAAGTATGTTTCCATTTTAAACAAGAAAAAATTGGGAAACAATCTTACGGTATATTGCCAAGTTACCTTAACAAAACAGACCTATGATACTTCTGAAGGATTTAATCAATCAATTCTCGATTTACCAGAAGTTGTAGAATGTAACTACGTTTCTGGAAACTTTGATTATATGCTAAAAATTATCATTCCTGATATGGAAAGTTATCATCATTTTCATCAAAAGAAATTATCTGTTTTGCCTGAGGTTTCTTTGATTAATACTGTTTTTGTTATTTCTGAAGTAAAAAGTACAACCGTTCTTCCAATTTAATAAATAAAAAACCACCAAGTAAACTTGATGGTTTTTAGAAATGGTTGGTTTTGGTTTTATATTAATAGTATGTAAAGCGTCTCACTTTTGCAATGTATTTTGCAAGACGAATTACCTGATGGCTATAGCCATATTCATTATCGTACCAAATATAGAGTACAATATTTTTTCCATCTTTTGATACAATTGTAGCATTACTATCATAGATTGCAGGAGCTGATGTTCCAACAATATCAGATGATACTAATTCATTATTCAAAGAATATTTTATTTGTTCTACAAGTTCACCTTCTAGAGCGTATTTTTTCATGATTTTATTTACGCCTAAAATCGTCGTTGCTTTTTTAACTTCTAGATTCAAAACTACTAATGAACCATTTGGTACCGGAACACGAATAGCGTTTGAAGTCAGTTTTCCTTCTAATGAAGGCAAAGCTTTTGCAACCGCGCTTCCGGCACCAGTTTCGGTAATAACCATATTTAAAGTTGCAGCTCTTCCGCGACGATATTTTCTATGCATATTATCTACCAGATTTTGGTCATTTGTATAAGCATGAATGGTTTCCAAATGTCCTTTTACAACACCAATAGTATCTTCAATAGCTTTTAAAACTGGAGTAATAGCATTTGTTGTGCAAGATGCGGCAGAAAAAATATTGATTTCATCTGGATTAAAATCAGTGTGATTTACGCCATGAACAATATTTGGAATTCCTTTTCCTGGTGCTGTCAGTAAAACTTTATTAACTCCTTTTGAAGTTAAATGTCTTTTTAGTGCTTCTTCTGTAGTAAATACTCCAGTATTGTCAATTAGCAATGAATCGTTGATTCCATATTGTGTGTAATCAATTTCTTCTGGCGTGTTTGCCGATATAATATGAACGGTTGTTCCGTTGATTATTAAAGCGTTATTTTTTGGATCTGCCGTTACAGAACCTTGAAAATCTCCGTGAATTGAATCATAACGCAAAAGAGAAGCTCGTTTCTCTAAGCTTGAAGCATCATTTTTATCACGAGTTACAATTGCTCTCAAACGCAATTGATTTCCTTTTCCGGTTTTAGACATTAATTCTCTAGCTAATAAACGTCCAATTCTTCCAAAGCCGTATAGGACAACATCTTTTGGCTGAACTTCTTTAGAAGATTTTGCATTTTTTAATTTATCCATAACAAAGTATCTTGCATCAGGATATTTTTCATCTTCTAAGCGATATTCATAAGTTAATTTGCCCAAATCTATTTTTGCAGGAGGCAAGTCTAATGATAAAACAACTTTTGCGATTTCAACCGAATCAAAAATGGTAATTGGTTTTCCAACAAATTCACCTGCATATTGATGCAAATTGATTATATCGCTTACGTTTTGATCCAATAATTGGTTTTTAAATAAAACCATTTCAATGGATTTGTCATACCATAAATCACTTATAACTTTGATTAATTCGACACCAGCTCTTCTTCGGTCGACTTGTAATGATACCTCTTTTTGGTACAAGGATTTTTTGCTCATAATTAACTAAATTGAAAAAATAAAATGCTCACTATTTTAAAATTTGGCGCAAAAGTATCCATTTCAATCGATTTCGTAAACTATTTTAGCATTTATTTTTAAAAATAAAAAAGCCACCTTAAATTTCTTAAGATGGCTTTTTTTTGAGTTTTCAGTCGCAGTCTTGGTTTACAGTTTCAAATCTGGACATTGAGACTGTAAGCTGAGACTGAATACTGCGACTTAAATTATAATTCTAAATATCTCTCCGTTTCTGTTTATCATTTCAATTCGGGCACTTTGGCCTTCGTCTTTTTTGCTTAACAGTTTAGACACGGTCTCTACATTTACAGCTTTGACATTATCAATGCTCAGAATGATATTGCCTTGTAATTCATTTTGATAGCGCTTTAAATTTTCATCTGTAATATTCTTAATTTTCACGCCATAGTCAATTCTGAATCTCTTTTTATCAGCTGTATCTATATTTTCCAATTCCAATCCTTTAAATTCAGCACTAAAAAATTCATTTTTGCTTAAAGTAACTGGGACCGTTCTCGTTTTTCCGTCTTTGATATACGTTACTTTTACTACATCATTTGGTCTTTTGGTATTAATGTAGCCAGACAAATCAGCATAAGTTGAAATGTTTTGTTCGTCTAATTTTACAATGATATCACCTTTGGCAAGTCCAGCCTTTTCAGCGCCAGAGTTTTTAGAAACTTTATTAATATAAAAACCTTGCGTTTCAGTTATTCCTAATTCTTTAGAAGCACTGCTATTTAGTTCGCCTCCTTCAACTCCAAGAATTCCTCTTTGAACATTTCCATATTCCATTATATCTTCAATAATTTTTCTGGCAATGTTTGACGGAACTGCGAAAGAATATCCAACGTAAGAACCTGTCATTGATGAAATCATAGTATTGATTCCAATTAATTCTCCGCGAGTATTTACTAATGCTCCACCGCTATTTCCTGGATTTACTGCGGCATCGGTCTGGATAAAAGATTGAATACCACTTTGGTCTAAATTTCTGGCTTTAGCCGAAACAATTCCAGCTGTAACAGTTGAAGTTAAATTGTACGGATTACCAACAGCCAAAACCCATTCGCCCACTTTTACTGAATCAGAATTAGCAAATGCTGTATAAGGCAATTTTTCATCGGCATTGATTTTTAACAATGCAATGTCCATTTTTGAATCGGTTCCTATAAGTTTTGCCGTATAGGATTTTTTATTGTTTAAGGTAATTTCAATTTCTGAAGCATCTTTGATTACATGATTATTAGTCACGATATATCCATCTTCAGAAATAATAACGCCAGACCCAGTACCAACTTGTTCTTGTTGTTGCTGTCCTCCGTAACCGTAGAAAAATTCCATCATAGGATTGGTGACTGTTCTTCTAGAAACATTTTTTACGTGAACAACCGTGTGAATCGTTTTGTCCGCAGCTTCGGTAAAATCAACCGCTTCTCCAGGCAAACCAACGGTTTTTCCGTATGAATTAGGGGCAAGAGTAACAACAGAATTTCCTTTTCCAAAAAAAGAATCGTTGTCATCAAATAATAACTTGTAAGCACCAAGGGTAGTAGCACCACTTAGTAATGAAACTAAAAATAAGGTTGAAAACTTTTTCATAGTACTGTTTATGTTTTTAAGTTATTTTAGGTGTTTGTTTTTAACATTTATAACGTAAAATTATACCAAAAAATTATTTGATAAAACGCTTTAACGCTCTTTAACAATGATTAACATTTCATTAATTAATCTTCGCAGTTTCTTCGTACTTTTGCATTTCTTAACCACT
This sequence comes from Flavobacterium sp. LHD-80, assembly GCF_030929605.1. Taxonomy (GTDB): domain Bacteria; phylum Bacteroidota; class Bacteroidia; order Flavobacteriales; family Flavobacteriaceae; genus Flavobacterium. The sequence continues at coordinate 614,707 of NZ_JAVFVS010000005.1, read as the reverse complement.
AAAAAATGCAAATAGAATTTTATAAATATCAAGGTACTGGGAACGATTTTGTGATGATCGACAATCGTTCTAATTTTTTTCCAAAAGAGGATATTCAATTGATTGAGCGTTTATGCGACAGACGATTTGGCATTGGTGCTGACGGACTTATTTTGCTTGAAAATGATTCTGAAACTGATTTCAAAATGGTTTATTATAACTCTGATGGGAACGAAAGTTCAATGTGTGGAAACGGTGGACGTTGTCTAGTTGCTTTTGCCAATCAGTTAGGCGTTATTAATGATAAAGCCACTTTTATTGCAACAGATGGTCTGCATCATGCTTCAGTAGGAAACGATGCTATTGTTTCATTGCAGATGATTGATGTTGATGAAGTTCAAAAACATGATTCACACACTTTTTTAAATACAGGTTCTCCGCATCATGTTCAAATAGTTGAAAATTTAAAAGAATATAATGTGAAAGAAAACGGAGCAGCAATTCGTTACGGAGCCTTATATGGAGAAAAAGGAAGCAACATTAATTTTGTCAAAAAGATTGATGAAGATACTTTTTCACTTCGTACTTATGAAAGAGGTGTGGAAGATGAAACACTTGCTTGCGGAACTGGCGCAACTGCAGTTGCTATCGCAATGAATGCCATTGGTCAAACAGACAAAACTTCAATTAATTTAAATGTTGAAGGCGGAAAACTGGTGGTTTCATTCGATAAATTAGGAGAGCATTTTTCAAATGTATTCTTGACTGGACCTGCAAAATTTGTTTTTAAAGGAACAATTGAAATATAATCAATGATCTCATTCTGAACGAAGTCGAAGACAAATTCCAAATTCAACAATCTAAAATCTGAATTCTAAAATCTAAAATTATTAATGATCACACTCAAAGGCGAAAATATTTATTTACGTGCATTAGAACCTAATGATTTAGAGTTCGTGTATGAAATGGAAAATGATCAAAACATTTGGGAGGTCAGCAATACGAATACGCCATATAGTCGCTATTTAATTCGGCAGTATCTTGAAAATGCCAAGCAGGATATTTATGAAGCTAAACAATTGCGATTGGCAATTTGTCAAGATAAAGATTTTCCGGCTATTGGATTAATAGATTTATTTGAGTTTGATCCTAGAAATAATAGAGCGGGAGTGGGAATTGTGATCATGAATAAAGAATATAGAAATCAAAACATTGGTTCTGAGGCATTAGAGTTATTAATTAAATACTCTTTTCATAATTTAAATCTGCATCAGCTTTATGCAAATATTAATGTAGGAAATGTAGCTAGTATAGCACTTTTTACTAAATTTGGTTTTGAGAAAATCGGAATTAAAAAAGATTGGATTTTGCTGGATAATCGCTATCAAGATGAAGCAATTTTTCAATTAATTAACAAACATATCTAAAATTTAAACTTTGAGCTTAAAAAAAATTATCACGATAACAGCTGTAGCCGTAATTTCAGTTTTAATGATTTACGGATTTATTTTAATTAATAAAATTTTCAGCTCGAATACCAAATTTGAAAAAGAAGAACTTTACGTTTATGTACCAACTGGTGCAAATTATACAGACGTAAAAAAAATATTAGAACCATATGTCAAAAACTTTGACAATTTTGAAATGGTTGCCAATAAAAGAAGTTATCCTGAAAATGTAAAGTCAGGACGTTTTTTACTTAAAAAAGGAATGAATAATATTGATTTAGTTCGTGCAATGCGTTCTAATGTTCCGGTTAAATTAGCTTTTAATAACCAAGAACGTTTAGAAAATTTTGCTGGAAGAGTTGGTTCAGAAATTGAGGCAGACAGTTTGTCTTTATTAAAAGCGATTAAGGATTCTACCTTTATGGCGCAGAATGGCTTTAATGAAGACAATGTTTTTGCAATGTTTATTCCAAATACCTATGAGATTTACTGGAATACTTCAGCGGAAAAATTCCGTGATAAAATGATCAAGGAATATCATAATTTTTGGACTGACGAAAGAATAGCGAAAGCAAAAAAACAAGGATTGACGCCAGTTCAGGCAACGATTTTGGCTTCTATAGTACATAAAGAATCTGTAAAGAAAGATGAAAGACCACGTATTGCAGGAGTTTATTTAAACCGTTTGCGTTTAGAAATGCCTCTTCAAGCAGATCCAACAGTTATTTATGCTTTAAAATTAAGAGATAATAATTTTGACCAAGTTATAAAACGAGTTTTTTATAACGATTTGGTTATGAGATCTCCATATAATACGTATGTAAATGTGGGGCTTCCTCCGGGACCAATCGCGATGCCTGATATTACAGCTCTTGAAGCGGTCTTAAATCCTGAGAAAAACGATTATATTTATTTCTGCGCAAGTGTTGATCGTTTTGGTTATCATGAATTTGCGTCTACTTTAGCAGAACATAATGTAAATGCAAAAAAATATTCAGACTGGATTGCAAGTCAAGGTGTAACGAGATAATCAAGATTTTGATAAATACAAATAAAAAAACCGAAGTAATTTACTTCGGTTTTTTTATTTGTAAAATTTACTTGATCATAGGAAAAATAAACTTTTTTTTTTGAAACCGAGATTGAAAAAGATAATTCAAATTTAATGATGTAGCGATTTTGGAAACTATTTTTTAATGTAAAAATCAAAAAAATGCTAATTTTTAGGTTTTTTATTACAAATTTATTCTAAATATTTTTCAGCTTAAATTATATTGAGCCCAAAAAAGCAATAATTTTTGTAAGCTTTATCTTTGTTTTTTAACAAATTTGATAAAAAAATGATAAAAATGACATTTTTAGAGATTTGATTTTTGCTGGTTTTCATCAAAGTTCGACTTCATTAAAACTGCTCTTAAACTGCATGACCAAAGGGTTTAAACGAGATCTTTAATTCTTTAAAATTATGTAAGTAATTGATTTTCAGTATTATTTTGTATTCGTTATCTTTGCACTGTAGAAATTTCAAGAGGGTGACAGCGTCTTGAAGAAAAACAATTTATGATAAAGAAATGGTATTTTTATGCGAGTTTGATCGTTATTATTACATTTTTAAGTTTGGGATTTATTCCCTCTAACCACGAAACCAAACCTTGGTTTTCAATTGAAAAAACAGATGGAGCTGAATACATCTTTCCATCAAAAGAAAAGGATGATTATCCTAACACAAACGTCCCATACACAGGGAATCATCTAATAGGTTTTAAAGAAGCAGTTGCTTTCAAAGAATCTCAAGGAAAATACCGCTTGGTTAATTCACTTGGTTACATGGGAAAATATCAGTTTGGTTCTGAAGCCCTAAGAGCCATTGGTATAAAAAACAACAAAGCCTTTTTAAAGGATCCTGCACTACAAGAGAAAGCTTTCATTGCATTATTATCCAAAAACAAATGGATTTTGCGTTATGAAATTGCAAAGTATGAAGGAAAAGTTATTAATGGTATTGAAATTACCGAATCTGGAATTTTAGCGGCAGCGCACCTTGGTGGAGCTGGTTCTGTAAAAAGCTTCTTTAAAAACAAAGGAGCGAGGCATTTTAGAGATGCATACGGAACTTCGTTAAGAAGCTATATGAAAGATTTTGGAGGTTATGATCTCTCTTATATTGAAGCTGACAGTAATGCGACAATACATAAGATCTAAAAAAGCATAAAAAATCCCGAATTAATCAAATTCGGGATTTTTTATACTTTTTAGTCAATTAATATTTCTAAGATTTGAATTGCAGCTTCACTTATTTTTGTTCCTGGGCCAAAAATAGCCACTGCACCAGCATCGAATAGATATTGATAGTCTTGCGCCGGAATTACACCGCCTACAATTACCATGATGTCTTCACGTCCATGTTTTTTTAGTTCTTCAATGACTTGCGGTACTAATGTTTTATGCCCGGCGGCTAATGATGAAACTCCTAAAATATGAACGTCATTTTCAACGGCTTGTTTAGCGGCTTCTGCCGGAGTTTGAAAAAGTGGCCCTATATCAACATCAAAACCAACATCAGCGTAGCCTGTCGCTACTACTTTTGCACCGCGATCATGACCGTCTTGTCCCATTTTTGCAATCATAATTCTTGGGCGTCTTCCTTCTTGTTTTGCAAAGGCATCAGCTAATTGTTTCGCCTTTTCAAAATTCTCGTCGTTTTTTATTGCTGCACTATACACACCGCTAAAGGATTTAATTTGTGCTTTGAATCGTCCAAAAACACTTTCTAGAGCATCGCTTATTTCACCTAAAGTTGCTCTTTCGCGTGCGGCTTCAGTCGCGATTTCTAGTAAGTTTCCTTGTCCAGTTTTAGCACAATGAATTAATTTTTCCAGTGATTGATTTACTTTTTCAGTATTTCTGCTTGCTTTTATTTCTGTAAGACGCTCAATTTGTTGTTTACGTACCATTTGGTTATCAACATCTAAAATATGAAGCGGATCTTCTTTTTCTAATCTAAATTTATTGACACCAACAATAATATCTTGCCCGCTATCTATTCTGGCTTGTTTTCTTGCTGCAGCTTCTTCAATTCGAAGTTTCGGAATTCCGGCTTCGATTGCTTTTGTCATACCGCCTAATTCTTCAACTTCTTCAATTAATTTCCAGGTTTTATCTAAAATCTCATTTGTCAACGATTCAACATAATAACTGCCTCCCCAAGGATCTACGGTTTTAGTAATCTTTGTTTCTTCCTGTAAATATATTTGGGTATTTCGTGCTATTCTGGCCGAAAAGTCAGTTGGTAAAGCAATAGCTTCGTCAAGTGCGTTGGTATGAAGAGATTGCGTTCCTCCAAATGCTGCTGCAGTTGCTTCGATACAAGTTCTGGCCACATTATTAAATGGATCCTGTTCGGTTAAACTCCATCCGCTAGTTTGGCAATGTGTTCTTAATGCCAATGATTTATCGCTTTTTGGGTTAAATTGCTGAATCAGTTTTGCCCAAATCATTCGGCCGGCTCTCATTTTTGCAATTTCCATAAAATGATTCATACCAATGGCCCAAAAGAAAGATAAACGTGGCGCAAATTCATCAATCGTCATTCCGGTAGATAAACCTGTTCGAATATATTCTAAACCATCTGCTAAAGTGTAGGCTAATTCAATATCGGCTGTTGCTCCAGCTTCCTGCATGTGATATCCAGAAATAGAAATAGAATTGAATTTTGGCATTTTTTTGCTCGTAAATTCAAAAATATCAGCAATAATTTTCATCGAAGGTGTTGGTGGATAAATATAAGTATTACGCACCATAAATTCCTTTAGAATATCGTTCTGAATAGTTCCAGATAATTTTTCGATTGCAACGCCTTGTTCTTCCGCAGCAACGATATAAAAAGCCATAATAGGTAAAACAGCGCCATTCATGGTCATCGAAACCGACATTTCATCAAGCGGAATTTGATCGAATAATACTTTCATATCTTCAACCGAATCAATTGCTACTCCCGCTTTTCCAACATCACCAACGACACGTTCATGATCTGAATCGTAACCGCGATGGGTAGGTAAATCAAAAGCAATTGAAAGTCCTTTTTGACCTGCTGCAAGATTTCGTCTGTAAAAAGCATTACTTTCTTCTGCAGTCGAAAATCCAGCGTACTGACGAATTGTCCAAGGACGACGAACGTACATTGTTGCGTATGGCCCGCGTAAATTGGGCGCAAAACCAGCTCCGAAATCTAAAAACTCTAAATCTTCTATATCTTTTTCAGAATAGTTTTTTTTGAGTTCGATTCCTTCGGCTGTTGTGAAGTTGTTATTCAAATCTACAGACTTTTGACTTTCGGCTTTCGTCCCGAGGCTTCGGGATTGACTTTCGAGATTTATATGTTTAAGGTCTTTTCTCATCATGGAGACACTTTCTTTGGTGTGAATATTAACTACGTTTAAAAATGATTACTCAAGCTCAAGTCTTTCTTGTTCCAATTTCTCAGCTAATCTTTTTTCTATAATAGGTGTAATTAATGTTTTTCTAGGTTTGATTTTTACAAAAGGAAACAATTCTAAATCCTGTTTCATTTTGTCTTCTTTGTTAGGATATTTATTAGTGCCTAATAAAACTTCTTTTTTAGAATCGAATAGTTCTTGTTCTTTATTGGCACTTTCCTGAATTTTCTTTTTGATTGTTCCCTCGTTCAAAAGCTTCAAAAAGCCTCCGTTTGCTTCAATATCTTTAAATAAAGTCAGACTTTTTTCTGCCAATTGCATGGTTAAACTTTCAATATAATAACTTCCATCGGCTGGATTATCAACTTTATCGAAATAGCTTTCGTGTTTTAAAACCAAAAGCTGATTTCGTGCAATTCTGTCTCCAAATTCATTGTCTTTATGGTACAAAGAATCGTAAGGTAAATTAGCCACAGCATCGGCGCCACCTAAAATTGCCGACATGCATTCGGTTGTGGTGCGAAGCATGTTGACATTATAATCGTAAATAGTTTTATTTCGTTTGGTTGGTGTAACCAGAAAATGACAATCTACATCAGGATTGTATTCTGAAGCAATCAATTTGAAAAGCATTCGCAAAGCACGAAGTTTTGCAATCTCAAAAAAGTAATTTGTTCCAACTGATATTTGAAAAACGATTGTTTTTGTTGAAGTTGGAAAACGGTTCAGATATTCATTAGCATGCGCTAAACTATAAGCAATTTGTTGTGTAATGTTCGCTCCTGAATTTTGATACAAACCTAAATCTACGCTAAGAAATGGAAGATTGGTTTGATTTGAAATCTTTTCAAGCGTTTCGAAATTGTTTTTATCTGATGTTATAAACCAATTTCCGTCTCGCGCCAATTGACCAATTGGATCTAAATTACAAAAAAATGTTGCTTTTTTTTCAGTAGAAATCGCGTCCAATTTTTTTACGAAATCGATTGAGAGAAAACTCAAATGAAAGTAAACTGTTCTGCCTTCTAAAGGAAGATTTTCTAGTAATTTTTGAATGTCAGTATTTTCGTTTTCGATAGTAAAACGTAAACTTTCTGCACCTCTTTCAATAGTATTAATTGCTTTTTTTATCGATTTTTCGATATCAAAAACAAAAATATTTTGACAGATTTTAAATTCTGAAGCCTGAGTTTTTACAGAAGCACTTTTGGTAAATTCATCGTCATGATAGAAAGGTTTTACCTGAATATCTTCTGGAGAATTCCAAATTACAGTTTGGTTATAGTCGGCTCCATCCAATTCAAACTGAATTTTTTGTTTCCATTGTTTGGATGAAATTGGATTAAAATCTTCGAATAGGTTAGTGGCCATTAGGTGTTTTTTCTGAATTATTCTTTTTCTTGAATAGTGTCTCCTTCAAAGTGAATGATGTAAATATCTTCGCTGTCTTTTTTCATAAAGTACTTTTCGCGAGCATATTTTTCTATTTGTTCAGGATTTTTAAGTTGTTTGATCTGTTCCTGATCTTTTTTTATTTCGTCCTGATAATATTTTTTATTGTCTTGCAGTTCGTTAATCTGTCCGTCTAGAAAACGATGATCAAAATAGGAGTAATTATCTAAAAATAACATCCAGACAATAAAAAACAGCAAAACCCAAACATATTTGTTACCCAAATATTTGAACCATTTTTTGTCTTTGTATGGATTTTTGAATTTCATATAACCGATTGTTTCTTTTGAATATGAGTGGTCTTTTTAGCCCCGATAGAGCCGGTATCCTTTTTATGGCTTTTTCTGCCATAAAAAGATAAAGGCGAAAGCGGGAATTAGCTCCTAAATTTTATGGTTTAAATTTACAATAAAAATTATGAAATTCTCTGATTAATTACGGCGCGAACTACATCAATTGCTACAGTATTGTATTTGTCATTTGGAATAATAATATCTGCAAAAGCCTTTGATGGTTCGATAAATTGCTCATGCATAGGTTTTAAAGTGTTTTGATAACGATTTAAAACCTCGTTAATATCACGTCCGCGTTCTGAAATATCTCTTTTTAAACGGCGAACTAATCTTTCGTCAGAATCAGCATGAACGAAAATTTTAATATCGCAAAGTTCGCGTAATTCAGGATTTGTCAAAATTAAAATACCTTCAACGATCATTACTTTTCTTGGATGCGTTGCCACGGTATCATCAGTTCTATTATGTTGAATGAACGAATAAACCGGCTGATCGATTGTCTCTCCAGCTTTTAAAGCTTTTAAGTGTTTTACCAATAATTCAAAATCAATAGATCTTGGATGATCAAAATTAATTAATGCTCTTTCGTCAAATGACAAATTGGTTGTTTCTTTATAATACGAATCTTGAGAAATTACCCCAACTTCAGTGTCTGGTAATTCTGTCATGATTTGGTGTACTACTGTTGTTTTTCCACTTCCTGTTCCTCCTGCAAGTCCAATAATGAGCATAAAATTTTTGTTTGATATTTGTTTGACAAAATTAATAATTAAAGTGAATTTCTGAACATATAATTTAATTTAACCATATAAGTAATGTAAGTAAATTTAAGCTACAAAATGTTTAAGCGGTGCAATACTTAACTGAACTTATATCACTTATATGGTTAAAAATATGGTGAAAAACATAAAAAAAATCCCGAAAGTAAACCTTCGGGATTTCGTGCAATCAGTATAGATTTGATAAAATATTCTGAATTTAGTAAGCACTTGTAATTATTTATTCTTTTTTGCTTTTATCATCATTTCAAGCTGATTCCAAAGTTCTTCTGGAATGGCTTCTAATAAATTGAATTGTCCTGCGCCTTTTAACCATTCGCCTCCGTCAATTGTGATGACGTCACCATTTACATAAGCTGAAAAATCAGAAACTAAATAAGCAGCTAAATTGGCTAATTCCTGGTGATCTCCAACACGTTTCAATGGCACTTTTTTAGCCATATCAAACTTTTCAGAAAGATCGCCTGGCAATAATCTGTCCCAAGCTCCTTTTGTAGGGAATGGCCCCGGAGCGATCGCGTTAGAACGAATTCCGTATTTTGCCCATTCTACAGCAAGACTTCTTGTCATGGCTAAAACTCCTGCTTTTGCAGTTGCACTTGGTACTACATAAGCTGAACCTGTCCAAGCATAAGTTGTTACAATATTTAAAATCGTTGCTGAAGTTTGTTTCGTATCAATCCAATGTTTTCCAAAAGCTAGTGTACAGTTTTTAGAACCTTTAAGTACGATATCTATCACAGTATCAAATGCATTTGCAGATAAACGTTCTGTAGGTGAAATGAAATTTCCTGCGGCATTGTTTAAAAGAACATCTACTTTTCCAAAAACTTTTAAAGTTTCCTGAAGCATATTTTCTACTTCTTCATAATGACGAACGTCGCATTGAAGAGGCAAACATTTTCCGCCAGTTTCACTTTCAAGTTCTGCTGCAGTAGTTTTTAGTTTTTCTAAATCTCTAGAAGTAATCGCTACCTGAGCGCCTAATTCTAAGAAATATTTTGTCATTGCTTTTCCTAAACCGCTTCCGCCGCCCGTAACTACAATGACTTTGCCTTTTAAGGCGTCATCGCGCAACATTTTATCTGTATAGCTCATACTTTTCTTTTTTTACAATATTAATTAAAAAAATAGGATGCACGCATAATATTGTTATAAAATTTTGATAAACTTTATATATCACACAGTTTTTTTGCGGCAGCTTCTAAGGTGAAATTATCTTTGGCGAAACAAAAACGAATGAGTTTCTGGTCTTTGTGATCTGAATAAAAAGTTGAAATTGGAATCGCTGCAACGCCGTGATTGATGATTAAATTTTTGCAGAAAGTCACATCATCTTCATCTGAAATATTGGCATAAGAAGCCACCTGAAAATAAGTTCCTTCACAAGGTTTTAGTTCAAAGCGACTGTTTTGAAGCAACTTTTGAAAATAATCTCTTTTTTCCTGATAGAATTTTCCAAGTAAATTCACATCAACAACATCTAAATATTCGCTGATGGCAAATTGAGAAATGCTGTTTACGCTGAAAACCAAAAACTGATGTACTTTCTTTATTTCTTTCATTAAATATTCTGGTGCAATGGTGTAGCCAATTTTCCAGCCTGTAATATGAAATGATTTCCCGAAAGAAGAAACCATAATGCATCTGTCTAAAAGAAAACTTTTGGTATGTGCCGAAATATGTTTTTCTTCGAAAGTGATGTATTCATACACTTCATCAGATAAAACTAAAAGATCTGGATATTTTGAGAGTATTTTTTCTAATTGAAGAAAATCAGCTTCGTTTAATATTTTTCCTGTTGGATTATGCGGATTATTGATGATAATCATGCGACTTTTTTCTGAGCAGGCTTTTTCAATTGTTTCCCAATTTGGCGTGTAATCGTCATTTAACGCCACACGAATTGGTTTTGCTTTGCAAAGTAAAACGGGTGATTCATAGGAATCATAACTTGGATCGAGAATAATTACTTCATCATTCTCTTTTACCAAAGCCAAAATAGTTGTGAAAATTCCCTGTGTTGCGCCTGCTGTAACTAGAAGTTCTAAATCTGGATTAATTGTTCTGTTATAAGAATCCTGAATCAGCTTCGCAATTTTGTTCATTAACGGCGGATAACCTGCCATTGGTGTGTATTGGTGTACATTTTCCTTTGATAATCGGGCAACAATATCTGTCAATCTTTCATCAACAGGAAAATTTGGAAATCCTTGAGAAAGATTGATTGCATTGTATTCGGCTGCCATTTTTGACATTACCGTAAAAATGCTTGTGGTTATGTTTGGTAGTTTACTCATGATAAAGTTTGATTTGGGGAAAACTTGTGAGTGAATAAAATTAACTTAATACTAATCTATTATCATAGGCATAGAGTAGAGAACGCGAATTATTTTGTTGTTTTGTTTTCCAGGACTCCATTTTGGAGCGAGTTGTAAAACTCTTATGGCTTCCGCACCTGTTTCATAGCCAAGATCTCTTAAAACGTTAATGTTGTTTAATGATCCATCTTTTTCGATAATGAAAGTGATATATATTTTTCCTTTAAGGCCTGGTTTTGGAGTTTTGAAATTTTGTTTTATAAAGGTATTCAAGGCATCTATTCCTCCAGGAAATTCAGGTCTTGTATCTATCCCTGCAACGTTGTATATTTTATCGTCCTCATCTGCTCTTTGCATATTGTTTTTAGCAGAAGCATCTATTTGTGGGACTTTTGGATCGCCTTTAGTTTGGCAAAATATGTTTTGTGCTGAGCAAATCAAAATCAGGATTAAAAACTTTTTCATAAGGTGGTTTTAAGGTTAGCTTACATTTTATGAATAATAAAAATCGTAGGGCGTTTATCAATATCAATTTTCAATTTTTTCCAATCCGATACTTTCAAGGTTTTGATGAATTCTGTTGGTAAAGTAATATCCGTTGCAATACATAAATGTGTTGACGGATTTAAAATCTGCAAAAGATCTTCGATCAATTTATTGTTTCTGTAAGGCGTTTCAATAAATAACTGTGATTGGTTTTTGTCTTGAGATAATCGCTCAAAATGGCGTATTGCTGATTTTTTCTCGTCTTTGTCAATTGGCAAATATCCATTAAAAGTAAAACTCTGTCCATTCATTCCAGAAGCCATCATCGCCAATAGAATAGAAGAAGGTCCAACCAACGGAACAACTTGAATTCCTTTTTCATGAGCTAACTTTACAATCACAGCACCAGGATCAGCAACGCCCGGACAGCCTGCTTCACTCATTAATCCCATATTTTTCCCTTCCAATAAAGGTTTGATGAAATCCAAATGTTCGCTTGGTTCAGTGCGTTTGTTTAAGGTGAAAAGCACCAATTCTGACTGCTTTTTTTCTGGATAAACGGCTTTTATGGATTTTCTGGCTGTCTTGTCGTTTTCAACAATATAATGGTCGATAAGTTCGATGGTTCTTCTTACCGTTTGTGGTAAAACATCCATCGGATCGCTTTCGCCCATTGTGGTTGGAATAAGATATAATTTGCCGAGAAGTTTCATGAGTATTTGTTTAAAATTAAAAAATTCAACTATCTCTTTTTTAGAAACAATTGAATTGTATTAAGAATGTTTTTTTAGAAGCTGATCCGCGATTATATCGGTTACTTCATCCAGCATTTGGTAAACGTTGTCAAAACCATTTGCAGATCCAAAATAAGGATCTGGTACATCTACATTTTCATCTGGAAACAATTCGTTTAAAATCAAACGAACTTTATTTTTATGTTCTGGAGTTTTAGCTAAATGAACAACATCGCGAAAATTTGAATTATCCATTACATAGATATAATCAAATTCATCAAAATCAGAAGATTGAATTTGTCTGCCTTTTTGAGCACTGATGTTGATTCCGTTTTTGTGGGCAATATCTATAGAACGTTTATCTGGACAATGTCCAACATGCCAAGATCCTGTTCCGGCAGAATCAACAATAAATTTGTCAGCGGGTAATTTTGATGCTAAAATTCCTTCTGCTAAAGGAGATCTGCAGATATTTCCCAAACAAACCATTAAAACTTTTACTGGCATGATTCGCGTTTATAGCGTTAGTTTTTTGTTGATATCTTCGACAAATTTTTTGAATTGTTTGTCTGTAGAAACTAAATTGTCAACAGTTTTACAAGCGTGTAAAACGGTAGCGTGATCGCGATCTCCAATTTGTGAGCCAATGTTTGCTAAAGAAGCTTTAGTGAATTTCTTTGCAAAAAACATGGCCAATTGTCTCGCCTGTACAACATGCCTCTTTCGAGTTTTAGATTGAAGTGTTTCAATATCTAATTGGAAATAATCTGAAACGATTTTTTGAATATAATCGATAGAGATTTCTCTCTTTACGTTTTTAACAAATTTCTCTACAACACTTTTTGCTAACTCAATAGTAACTTCTTTTTTGTTGAAAGATGACTGAGCGATTAACGAAATGATCGCACCTTCAAGTTCACGAACGTTAGTTTTGATATTGCGAGCAACATATTCAAGAATATCTTCTGGCATTTCAACACCGTCGCGGTACAAAATGTTTTTTAAGATTGAAATACGAGTTTCGTAATCAGGCTGGTGTAATTCAGCAGAAAGCCCCCATTTGAATCGTGACAATAAACGCTGTTCGATATCTTGCATATCAACTGGCGCTTTGTCTGATGTTAAGATTACCTGTTTTCCGTTTTGGTGCAGGTAATTGAAGATGTGGAAGAAAACGTCCTGAGTTCCAGATTTTCCAGATAAAAACTGAACGTCGTCAATAATTAAAACGTCGATTAATTGATAAAAGTGAATGAAATCATTACGATTATTCTTTTTTACAGAATCAATATATTGTTGTGTGAAAATTTCGGCTGAAATATATAAAACCGTTTTTTCAGGATATTTATCTTTTACTTCAACACCAATAGCGTGTGCTAAGTGTGTTTTACCTAAACCAACTCCTCCAAAAATCAATAAAGGGTTAAATGAAGTTCCTCCAGGTTTATTGGCAACAGCCATACCTGCAGAACGAGCCAAACGGTTTGAATCTCCTTCAAGGAAATTGTCAAAACTGTAATTTGGATTTAACTGCGATTCAATTTTTAAATTTCTAATTCCTGGAATTACAAACGGATTTTTAAGCTCTGGATTTAAGTTTTTAAACGGAGCGTCAACCTCTTGCGGTTTCATAGGTACTCTGTTAGAACTTGGAAGCTGCTCAGTAAATGGCTGTTTGTTGCCATAAGTGTTCTCCATTTTAATTTTATAGAGTAACTTTGCGTTTTTTCCCAGTTCTTTGGTAAGCGCAACTTTCAATAATTTAACGTAATGTTCTTCTAACCATTCGTAGAAAAATTTACTAGGTACCTGAATATATAATGCGTTGTCGGTTAGCTCAACTGATTTGATTGGTTCGAACCAAGTTTTGTATGCTTGATCTTGAATATTGTCTTTTATAAAGGACAAACAGTTTTCCCATACCGATTGAGCAGTTTTAGTCATAGATTCAGATAAGTTTTTTATTATTGATAAAGATTCTCCTAATAAAAAAGGAGCAAAATTTTTCCGTATTTCGGGATAACAAATATGTGAACAAATTTCTGTAAAAAAAAATATTTTGGTATCTAATTTTATAAAAAAATGTTGTAAGTAAACTTTTTGAAGTTAATCTTTTTTAATCTGTAAATAATGAAAAATCATCAAACGCAAGTGCGTGTCCGTTACTCCGAAACTGATCAAATGGGAGTTGTTTATCACGGAAATTATGTGCCATATTTTGAGATCGGACGCGTGGAATGGCTTAGAAATAAAGGGATTTCGTATGCAAGTATGGAAGAAAGCGGGATTGGCCTGCCAATTGTTTCGATGCAAATAAATTATAAAAAATCGGCGCGTTACGATGAACTTCTTACAATTCATACAACCTTCAAAAGTCAGTCTTCTGTTAAGATTGAATTCGACTGTGAGATCTTTAACGAAGCGGGTGAGTTATTAACAACAGCTGTGTTTATTTTAGTATTTATTTCGTTAAAAACAGGCCGCCCAACAGCGCCTCCAGATTACATTTTGGAATTATTTAAAACACTGGTATAATTGTTAAAATCAGGTAGGTTTTAATGTTAATTTATATAATTTTAATGTCTATTTCAAACATTAAATCAAAAATGTCGAATATAGATTCGGCATTTTTTTTTCGCGTTTTTATAATTATTTTGCCAATTGGGAGCCCGGAATTTTCATTAAATTCCATTTCTTGAGAAGTGATTTCCAGTTTTTTTTCTTTAATAACCCGCATTACTTTGTTCATGTTTTTATAATCAAAAGAAATTAAAAAATGAACGTCGATTGTTTTTTCAACAATTTCGCAAACTTCAAGCGTCATTTGTGCGGTTGTTCGATAAGCAGTAATCAAACCGCCAACACCTAATTTTACACCACCAAAAATACGAACTACGACTACAAGAATATTCGTTAAACCAAAAGACTGAATTTGGCCATAAATTGGTGCGCCGGCAGTATTGCTGGGTTCGCCGTCGTCATTTGCTCTATAAGATATTTTTGGAGCTGTTCCTAATTGATAAGCGTAGCAGTAATGAACAGCATGCGGATGCAGTTTTTTTAGATTTTCAATAATTGGTTTTACTTCATCTTCGCTTTCAATAGGAAATGCGTAGCCAAAGAATTTGCTTCCTTTTTCTTTAAAAAGAATCTCTTCAGATTCAGATGCAATGGTTTGATAAGTATCAGGATATTCCATAAATTATGGCTAAAATTTTTCTCTCGCAGATTTTGCAGATCATGCAGATTCGTTTTTATAAGAAATTCAAAATATCAGCTTTATCCGCAAAATCTGCGAGAAGAAAATATTTATAGTATTTTTTTATCAAATAAATCCACAACATCTTCTTTTCCTACTTGCAGATTCCAGACTTTAATTCCCAAAGTTGCGGCACTGTTTGTGTTTTCTGTTTTGTCATCAATAAACAAAGTGTTTTCCGGAACTAAATTGTGTTTGTCAAGTAAGACTTGATATATTTTTGGGTCTGGTTTTCTCAATCCCATTTCAAAAGAAAAATAAACTTTTTCAAAACAGTTATAGAAATCGGTATAAAAAGTTTTACCTACTGTTTTTTCAAAAGTGGCAATATGAATAGCATCTGTATTACTTAAAAGAAACAAACGGTATTTTTTTGAAAGTTCTTTTAAGAATTCTAATCGATAAGAAGGAAAATCGGCTAAAACGGCATTCCAAGCTTCCAGAATTTCTTCAATTGAAGCATTTGGAAGTTCTTTTTGAAATCCGCCTAAAAAATCTTCATACGAAACATCGCCAGTTTCATATAATAAATTCAAACGATCCATTTTTGAATTCCATTCGGTCATGCCTAATTTTTGCAATCCTGAAATAGTTCCTTGTTTGTTTAAATTGATGAAAATATCGCCAAAGTCAAAAATTATCGTATCAATCATGGTTTGTAATATAAAGTAATTCGTCGTTTAGAATACTGGTTTTGATGGTGCTTTTCTTTTGGATAATTGGTGCTTTTATGCCTTTTTCAAAATGAGTTGCGCCAATGAAAATTCGAGCTTCATCCCATAAATCTTGGTCAATAAAAGATTGCAAAGTTTGTCTTCCGCCTTCAATAATTATAGACTGAATTTGATGCTGATGCAAAACGTTTAAAATTTGAGGAATCAAATTCTCATTAAAATCGATTTTTTCAAAAATGGTATTTTCAGTTGAAGAACTATTCTCGTCTTTTGAAAATACAATTGTTTTTACACTATCGTCAAAAACACAACTGTCTTTTGAAATTCGGTTATTTTGATCTAAAACCACTCTCACCGGATTATTTCCTGACCAATCTCTAGTGTTTAATTTCGGATTATCGTCGATAACGGTTTGGGTTCCTACAAGAATAGCCTGTTCTTCACTTCTCCATTTGTGAACCAATTGTCTCGAATATTGATTGGTAATCCAAACCGGTTTGCGTTCCTTATCGCGCTCTTTTTCAGGCGCTAAAAAACCGTCTTGACTTTCGGCCCATTTCAGTATTATATAAGGTCTCTTTTTTTGATGAAAAGTAAAAAAGCGTTTGTTGAGTTCGTTGCATTCGTCTTCAAGAATGCCAACAGTAACATTTGTGCCGTTTTCAATTAATTTTTTAATTCCTCTTCCGGCCACTTTTTCATTTGGATCAACAGTTCCAACAACGACATTCGGAATTTTATTTGCAATGATCAAATCACAGCAAGGGGGCGTTTTTCCAAAATGAGAGCAAGGCTCTAAGCTAACATAAATTGTAGCATTTTTTAAAAGTGATTTATCTTTTACAGATTGAACAGCATTTACTTCGGCATGTGGTTCGCCAGCTTTTTTATGCCAGCCTTCGCCAATGATTTTGTCTTCATAAACAATTACACTGCCCACCATCGGGTTTGGATAAGTTGTTCCAAAACCATTCTGAGCAAGTTCTATACAGCGTTTTATGTATTTCTCATGTATATTCACTGTGCAAAAGTAGTTATTTTTGACTTTAGACTCAATAGTTATTAGGATTGTTGGGAAACTATCGAAAAAGTATTTTTACTTTTGTAAATATTACAAGAATAAAGAATTATGAAAAATTGCATAATCAGAGCAATTCAAAAAGAAGACAATAAAGCAGTTGCTCAATTAATACGTTCTGTTTTTGATGAAATGGAAATCCCAAAAGTAGGTACCGCATATGCTGATCCGTATCTTGATTTAATGTTTGAAGAATACAACAAACCAAAATCAGCATATTTTGTCGTTGAAAATGAAGGTGAAATTGTGGGTTGTTGTGGTATTGCCCCTTTAGATAATGGTGCTCCAGAAATTTGCGAACTGCAAAAAATGTATTTTTTGCCAAAGACGCGTGGGTTAGGAATTGGAAGCCAAATGATGGAAAAATGCCTGAATGAAGCAAGGGATTTTGGCTTTGAAAAATGCTATATTGAAACAATGCCATTTATGCATGATGCTCAAAAATTATATAAAAAATCAGGTTTTGAATATTTAGATGCTCCGTTGGGATGTACTGGGCATAATTCTTGCCCGGTTTGGATGTTGAAAGTTTTGTAGAATCTTGTAACAGATTAGATTTTCCGATACTTATTTGAAAGAAAAATCAGCTTTTGCTGAATAAAAAATACTCAGACACCAAAAATGAAAATTAAACAATACCGCACTCAGTTTATAAAAGAATTATCGCCTTTTTATGATGCATATGAAGCGGAGAGTTTTTTCTATTTAATTTTAGAAGATAAACATAGATTGCGCCAGATTGATTTGGCTTTAAATCACGAACTGAATTTTTCTGAAAAAGATTTTGTAGTCTGGGATTCCTTCTTAAATCAGCTTAAAAAAGAAGTTCCAATTCAGTATTTGTTGGGAAAAACCAGTTTTTACGGATTGGATTTTGAGGTAAATGAAAACGTTTTGATTCCTAGGCCAGAAACGGAAGAATTGGTGGAATGGATTATCAACGAAAATAAAAAAACGGACAAATCTAAAGAAATCAAAATTTTAGATATTGGAACCGGAAGTGGCTGTATTGCTATTTCGTTGGCTAAAAATCTGCCAAATGCAAAAGTTTATGCAATTGATGTTTCTAAAAAAGCATTGGATACAGCAAAAAGAAATGCCATAAACAATAATGTCGAGGTTACTTTTATGCTGAAGAATATATTAGAATTGGAAATTTTGAAATCTGATTATGATATCATTGTTTCAAATCCGCCTTATGTTCGAAATTTAGAAAAAGCTGAAATCAAAAAGAATGTTCTGGATTTTGAACCGCATTTGGCTCTATTTGTTGATGACAACGATGCTTTGATTTTTTACAGGAAAATCGCCGAATTAGCTCAGAAAAACCTCTTAGAAAACGGACAATTATATTTTGAAATTAATCAGTATCTGGGGAAAGAAACCAAGGAAATGCTTGAAAAACTAAATTTCAAAAATATTGAACTTCGAAAAGATATTTATGATAATGATCGAATGATAAAAACGAATATTTAAGAGTGTTCAGTGTTCAGGTTTTTAGTATTCAGCAAAAGCTAAAACTGATCACTAAAAACCTGAATACTGAACACTAAAAGAACTATTCATAACGCAAAGCCTCAATCGGGTCTAATTTTGAAGCTTTTATCGCCGGATACAATCCTGAAACTATCGCCACTGTAAAACTAGTACCAAAAGCGGCAAAAATAGCGCTCCACGGAATAACAAAGGCAAAATTCATTGCAGTTGCAATCGCAAAACCAAGCAGAATTCCTATTACAATTCCGACCAATCCTCCAATTTGTCCAATAAGCAAAGTTTCGATAAAAAACTGAACAGATATAGTTGATTTTGTTGCGCCTAAAGCTTTTCGTACTCCAATTTCGCGTGTGCGCTCTGTAACCGAAACAATCATAATATTCATTAATGCGATTGACGATCCCAGAATTGTGATAATCGAAATAATCCAAGAAGCCCAACCTAAATATTGCGTGATTCCAAGAATACGGTTGATTAAATCATCGCTTCGGCCAATTCCAAAATTGTTGTCGCGAACCGGATTTAATTTACGAACTCGACGCATCACGCTGGTGGCATTATCGATTGCAGGATCTAAAAGTTCTTTTTTAGAAACCATAACGCTGACCGTATAATTGATGTTTGGTGCAGTAAATAAGGAACGCGCCACTTGAATTGGAATTAAAACACGTAAATCCTGACTGTTTCCAAAAGTCGATCCTTTTTCTTTTAAAACGCCAATTACTTTGAAACGCGCACCTCGAATAGAAATAATTTTATCAATTGGGTTTACATCTTTCAATAAACCTTTTTCAAAATCAGATCCTACAATGCAAGAATAGGTGTTATTATCAATATCAAATTGATTGAAAGAACGTCCTAAAGTAGTTTCAAGGCCTGAATTTGTGATAAAATGTTCATCGACACCTAAAATTTTTATTTCCGGATCTGTTTTTTCGCCTAAAAATTTAACTTCTGCTTTTGAAGTTGCGGTAAACGAAAGAGAGGTTTCGGTAAATGGATATTTGAATTTGTTTTTAAAAGCAACCGCTTCAGGATACGAAATAATTGGATTTATGATTTCGCGCTCGTTGCCACCGCGGTTTTTTAGATTGTTTTCGTATTGATTGATGTTGAATGTATTAGCGCCCATAGAGGCGAAATTGGTCGAAACAGTATTTTCTAAAGCCGTAACAACAGTCAAAATTCCAACCAAAGCGGTAATTCCGATAGCAATAATTAATACGGTAAGAATGGTTCGAAGAATTTGTGTTTTGATGGAACCAAAAGCAATTCGGATATTTTCTTTAAATAATTTTAGCATCATGACCAATTTGTCACGAAAATACGGTTTTTGTTACAAGTTTGTTTTCGAACTGTTATTATTTATTTTAAAAAGTAAGATATTTGCAGACTTATTTAAGTCGAAAGTTGGAAAGTCATAAAGTCATAAAGTCGAAAGTCTAAAGAACCAACAATCTGAAAGAAAATCTAAAAATAAATTAATTTTAAATGTTTTAGGTTTTAAGATTTCAAAAGAATCTAAAATCTAAAATCAGAAATCTAAAATAAAAAGAGATGGCTTCAAAACCAAGTATTCCAAAAGGAACCAGAGATTTTTCACCTGCTGAGGTGTCAAAACGTCAATATATTATTCAGACTATAAAAGCTAATTTCGAGAAATTTGGTTTCCAGCCAATCGAAACACCTTCGTTTGAAAATTCAGATACTTTAATGGGGAAATATGGAGAAGAAGGTGATCGCTTGATTTTTAAAATCCTGAATTCTGGAAACTTTTTTTATAACAAAAGCAAAATTGAATTGCCAGAATCAATTGAAGAATTACAATTAAATTCGGCTGAAAAAATTAGTTTAGAGCAAAGAATTGAATTGAATAAATTCACTGGAAAAATTTCTGAAAAAGCGTTGCGTTACGATTTGACAGTTCCGTTTGCAAGATACGTTGTACAGCACCAAAGCGAAATTGAATTCCCTTTTAAAAGATATCAGATTCAGCCAGTTTGGAGAGCTGACAATCCGCAAAAAGGGCGTTTCAGAGAGTTTTTTCAATGTGATGCTGATGTTGTGGGTTCAAAATCATTGTGGCAGGAAGTTGAATTAGTTCAATTGTACGATACGGTTTTTACAGCTTTAGGTTTAGAAGGTGTTACAATCAAAATCAATAACAGAAAAATATTATCTGGAATTGCCGAAGTTATTGGCGCTTCAGATAAATTAATTGATTTTACGGTTGCTCTCGATAAATTGGATAAAATTGGAGAGGACGGTGTAAAGAAAGAAATGATCGAAAAAGGAATTTCTGAAGAAGCTTTAGTAAAAGTGCAACCACTTTTTAGCTTCAGTGGAACTTTCGCAGATAAAATTAAGCAGCTTTCAGAATTATTGTCTTCATCTGAAGAAGGAATGAAAGGTGTAGAAGAATTGAAATTTATATGTGACAATGTTGCAGATTTAGGTTTGTCAACTGCAATTTTAGACTTGGATGTGACTTTGGCACGTGGTTTAAATTATTATACTGGAGCTATTTTTGAAGTTGGCGCTCCAAAAACCGTTGCAATGGGTTCTATTGGCGGTGGAGGAAGATACGACGATTTGACTGGTATTTTTGGTTTGAAAAATATGAGCGGTGTCGGAATCTCTTTTGGATTGGATCGAATTTATTTGGTTTTAGAAGAATTGCAATTGTTTCCAGAAACTGTTGCTGCGACTTCAAAAGCAATCTTTATCAATTACGGCGATAAAGAAGCTTTGTATGCGTCTAAAGCGATTCAGAAATTAAGACAAGAAAACATAAAAGTTGAATTGTATCCTGACAACGTAAAAGTGGGGAAACAGTTTCAATATGCTGATAAACGTTTGATTCCGTTTGCAGTAATTGCAGGTGACAACGAAATTGAGTCAAATACTTATTCGCTTAAAAATTTAGTGTCAGGGGAGCAGGTTTCTGTAGATTTTGACGGATTGAAAAAAGCTTTGTTGGCTTAACTGTCTGTAGTAAAGGTTTTTGCTTCGGATTGTGCGTGTTTAAAGGATTTTCTTTTAAAATCTCTGCCTAAAATAGTTGCTGGAGAAGAAAAAAAACTCTTAATTTGCCCACCTTAAGTTACGGGCGTAGTTCAAGGGTAGAATAGCGGTCTCCAAAACCGTTGATGGGGGTTCGAATCCCTCCGCCCGTGCAATAAACTATTTTTTTACCGCAAAGAACGCAAGGTTTTTTGTTTAAGAATACTTTCAAAAACACAAAGTTCGCAAAGCTATAGTAATACAAAGCTTTGCGAACTTTGTTTTTTTATAAAGCTTAATAGTAAAAAATCCTTGCGTTCTTTGCGTTAATTTTTTTCACTATTTCAGGTTTTGTCATGAATGCATTAGAGATGAATAAAGCATAAAAAAAAGCTTCGTCTTTATAAGGCGAAGCTTTTTTTAATATAAGGTAAATTTGAATTAATAATTATTTATGAGGCCTGAGCCAACCCTTAAATTCAATTTTGATAGGTAATAGATTTAATTATTTACGTCTCAAAGATAAAATAAACTATAACGTAATAGTCTTAAAATTATACTAAATTTTTTTAGGGTATATTTGGATTTTAAAAGGCTCATTTTTAATAAAGTGACAATTTGACATTTTAGAAGATTTGGCAGTACTTTTGCAATCCAACAAAAAGAATAAAAATGAAGTTTAAGAATATTTTTAAAAATAAAAGTAATATGACTACGGAAAATACAGAATTCGATCAGGAATTAGATGATGTAACGTTAGAGAACAATGCCAACGGTGAACAATTAATTGTTGAAGAATTAAGTGTTGAGGAGCAATTAGCTAAAGACTTGGCTCACGAAAAAGATAAGTTTTTGAGATTATTTGCTGAATTTGAAAATTACAAAAAAAGAACTTCAAAAGAGCGTCTTGAATTGTTTAAAACAGCAAACCAAGAAGTTTTGTTGGCTATGCTTCCAGTTTTAGATGATTTTGACAGAGCGACAGTTGAGATCAACAAGTCTGACGATGAAAATTTGAAAAAAGGTGTTGAATTGATTCACGAAAAATTAAAAAGCACTTTGGTTTCTAAAGGTTTAGAGCAAGTTGAAGTGAGAGCAGGTGATGCTTTTAATGCTGATTTTGCTGAGGCAATTACCCAAATTCCAGCTCCGTCTGACAAATTAAAAGGGAAAATTGTTGATGTTATTGAAAAAGGCTACAAATTAGGAGACAAAATTATTCGTTTCCCTAAAGTGGTAATCGGAAACTAAAATGCAAATAAAAATTTCAGTTCATTATTGGAATTTGGAATTTTAAAATTTGGAATTTAAACCTAATTATGAAAAAAGATTTTTACGAAATACTAGGCATTTCAAAAAATGCTGACGCTGCTGAAATTAAAAAAGCTTACCGAAAAAGTGCTTTAAAATACCACCCAGATAAAAATCCAGGCGACAAAGAGGCAGAAGAAAACTTTAAACTTGCGGCAGAAGCTTATGAAGTTTTAAGTGATCCACAGAAAAAAGCGAAATACGATCAGTACGGACATCAAGCATTTGATGGTTCTGGCGGATTTGGCGGTGGCCACGGTGGTATGAATATGGATGACATTTTCAGCCAGTTTGGTGACATTTTTGGTGGAGGATTTGGCGGTTTCGGTGGAGGCGGAGGCGGTCCACGTCGCGCTAAAGGAAGCAATCTTCGTATTAAAGTGAAATTGACTTTAGAAGAAATTGCAAATGGAGTTGAGAAAAAAGTAAAAGTAAAACGTAAAGTTCAGGCTAAAGGCGTGACATACAAAACTTGTTCGACTTGTAATGGTCAAGGTCAAGTAATGCGTGTTACAAACACCATTTTGGGAAGAATGCAATCTGCATCTACTTGCCCTACTTGTGGTGGTTCTGGACAAATTTTAGATAAAAAACCTTCTGAAGCAGATGGTCAAGGTATGGTGGTAGAAGACGAAACAGTTTCTATCAAAATTCCAGCCGGTGTTGTTGACGGTATGCAGTTAAAAGTTTCTAATAAAGGAAACGATGCGCCAGGAAATAGTATTCCAGGTGATTTGATTGTAGTTATTGAAGAAGTTGAGCACGAATTCTTAAAACGTGAAGGTGAAAACATTCACTTTGATTTATACATCAGTTTCCCAGAAGCGGTTTTAGGAGCTTCTAAAGATATTGAAGCAATCAACGGAAAAGTTCGTATTAAACTGGAAGAAGGCATTCAATCAGGAAAAATTTTAAGATTAAAAGGAAAAGGTATTCCAAGTATCAACGGTTATGGAAGCGGTGATTTATTGGTTCACGTAAATGTTTGGACACCAAAAACATTGAACAAAGAACAAAAACAATTCTTTGAAAATGCTTTAAACGACGAACATTTTGCTCCGAGTCCTGAAAAATCAGAAAAATCATTTTTTGAAAAAGTAAAAGATATGTTTTCATAAGCTACGCTTTTTTAGAAATGTTTAAATAAATATAAAACCCATTCTAACATAAATTTAGGATGGGTTTTTTGTGTATTAGTACTTAGATTCGCTGTGAATTATTTACTTTTACAGGCGCAAAGCCACAATGGTCAAATTGACGCAGAAAATCTAAAAAATCGCATGAGCAACTTACTCGAAGTACATAAAGTCGTAAAACAATACGGTGATTATGTAGCGCTTAACGAAGTTTCATTAAATGTGCCAAAAGGCAGCATTTATGGATTATTAGGTCCAAATGGAGCTGGAAAAACTTCCCTTATCCGAATCATCAATCAAATAACACTGCCAGACAGCGGTGAAGTAATTTTAGATGGAGAAAGACTGCAACCAAAACACGTGCAAACCATTGGATATCTTCCTGAGGAAAGAGGATTGTACAGTTCGATGAAAGTAGGCGAACAGTGTTTGTATCTGGCGCAAATGAAGGGACTTTCGAAAACCGAAGCTAAAAAACAATTGGATTATTGGTTTGATCGTTTGGGAATTCAAGGTTGGTGGAATAAAAAAATCCAAGAGCTTTCTAAAGGAATGGCTCAGAAAATTCAGTTTGTAGTTTGCGTTTTGCACAAACCAAAACTGCTGATTTTAGATGAACCTTTCTCAGGATTTGATCCTGTAAATGCGAATGTTATCAAAGATGAAATTCTGGCATTAAAAGAGCAAGGTTCAACTATTATTTTCTCTACTCACAGAATGGAAAGCGTTGAAGAGCTTTGTGAAAATATTGCTTTGATTCATAAATCAAATAAACTGATAGAAGGAAAAGTGGTCGATGTGAAACGTCAATTCAGAACAAACAGTTTTGAAGTTGGAATCTTGACTAGCAATGTTGAAGGTTTGATGTATGATATTACTCAGAAATTTACAGTTTCGCCAGCGAGTTTTAAATCGTTGAATGATGATTTGAAATTAAATATCCAAATAGGAAATGCTTCGCCAAATGAATTGCTACATCTTTTGACACAACGAGGACAAGTGACTCACTTTGTTGAAAAAATTCCAAGTATAAACGATATTTTTATTCAAACAGTTACTGAAAATAAAGTTTAGATTTCAGATTTTAGATTTTAGAGTGAAGGCCTAAAATCTAAAAATCTAAAGTCAACAATCTAAAATCTAAAATCAAGAAATGAGTATTATTTCATTAATTATAAAAAGAGAATTTATTGCCAAAGTCCGCAATAAATCTTTTGTGGTCATGACTTTTTTGAGTCCACTTTTGTTTGTTGCGATAGCTGTTTTTATTGGTTATTTGAGTTCAATGAAAGCTGATACAAAACGTATTGCCATTCATGATGAAACCGGATTATTTGCCAATGATTTTGTAAAACAAAACAAGAAAAATGGCGAATATAAATATTTGAATCTTTCTGAAATTGATGTAAAATCCTTAAAAGACAGTATTACAAAAGAGAATTTCAGCGGTTTGATTGTCATTCCGAAAACAAATAATTCAAAAGATTTAGAAAGTAAAATTGAATTTATTTCGAATAACAGTCCAAGTATTTCTTTTATAGAAAACACACAGGATATCATCGGAACAAAAATTACAAAGTTAAATCTTGAGGAAGCAAAACTAGATACTTTGGCAATCCAGAAAGCGCAATCAGAAGTTAATATTCATTTGGTAAAAGCTTCCGGAGAAGAGAGTCTAAAAGGTTTAAATGAAATTAAAATTGCAATAGGCGGTGCATTTGGTTATTTAATTATGATGTTCATTATCATCTACGGAAATATGGTAATGCGAAGCGTAATTGAAGAAAAAACAAACCGAATTATCGAAATCATTATTTCATCAGTAAAGCCATTTCAATTAATGATTGGTAAAATTGTCGGAACTTCATTGGCCGGAATTTTGCAATTTATTATTTGGGCTATTATTGGGTTGGGATTAATGTTTGCGGCTTCGGCTTTTTTTGGTGTAAATGTTGGGCCAACAGCAAGAATTTCACCAGAATTAATGCAATCAGCACAACATGAACTTTCAGGTTCAGCACAAATGTATATAGCTGAAATGTGGAATCTGCCAATTGCCAGTATTATAATAGGTTTCGTAGTTTATTTTATTGGAGGTTATTTTCTATACAGTTCATTTTATGCGGCAATTGGAGCAGCGGTTGATAATCAAACTGATTCACAGCAATTTCTTTTGCCAATATTAATGCCTTTAATTTTAAGTGTGTACATCGGATTTTTTACGGTTGTAAATGATCCACACGGAACTGTTGCCGTTGTATTTTCAATGATTCCGCTTACATCGCCAATTGTTATGTTAATGCGTATTCCGTTTGGCGTGCCGTGGTGGCAAATTGCAATTTCGGTATCATTATTGTTTGCTACCTTTTTCCTTGTCGTTTGGTTCGCTGCAAAAATTTACCGAGTAGGTATTTTAATGTACGGCAAAAAACCAACATGGAAGGAATTGTATAAATGGCTTAAATATTAATTTTAAAGGTGCTAAGGTGCTGAGATGCTAAGATATTAGCTTCAAAAAACTTAGAACCTTAGCATCTTAGAACCTCAGAACCTTAAAAAAATGAGTAAAATACTAATTATCGAAGACGAAGCAGCGATCAGAAGAGTTTTGGTAAAAATATTATCAGAAGAAAATGATTCGTATCAGGTTGATGAAGCTGAAGATGGCGTTGCAGGTCTGGACAAAATAAAAAACAACGATTACGATTTGGTTTTGTGTGATATCAAAATGCCAAAAATGGACGGTGTTGAGGTTTTAGAAGAAGTAAAAAAGATAAAACCAGAAATTCCGATGGTGATGATTTCCGGTCACGGCGATATGGAAACGGCAATTCATACGATGCGTTTGGGAGCTTTTGATTATATTTCAAAACCGCCAGATTTGAATCGTTTATTGAATACTGTTCGTAATGCTTTAGATAAAAAACAATTAGTTGTTGAGAATAAAATTCTGAAGAAAAAAGTTAGTAAAAATTACGAAATGATTGGTGACAGCGAATCGATTAATCATATTAAAGTGATGATTGATAAAGTCGCTCAAACCGAAGCCAGAGTTTTAATTACAGGTCCAAACGGAACTGGAAAAGAATTAGTAGCGCATCAATTACATGAAAAAAGCGAGCGTGCTAATTTTCCTTTAATTGAAGTAAACTGCGCGGCAATCCCGAGTGAATTAATCGAAAGTGAATTATTCGGGCACGTAAAAGGTGCTTTTACATCGGCAGTGAAAGATCGTGCAGGAAAGTTTGAAGCAGCTGATAAAGGAACTATTTTCTTAGATGAAATTGGCGACATGAGTCTTTCGGCGCAAGCCAAAGTTTTACGCGCGCTTCAGGAAAGCATGATTACCAGAGTGGGTGCCGATAAAGATATTAAAGTTGATGTTCGCGTTGTTGCTGCAACAAATAAAGATTTAAAAACAGAAATTGCCGAAGGCCGTTTCCGTGAAGATTTATACCATCGTTTGGCGGTTATTCTAATAAAAGTCCCGCCATTGAATGAAAGACGCGATGATATTCCGGCTTTGATCAGGCATTTTGCTGAGAAAATTGCTTCGGAACAAGGAAATGTAGTCAAAGTATTTTCGGCGCAAGCCATACAATTATTGCAGGAATACGATTGGACAGGAAACATTCGTGAACTTCGAAATGTTGTGGAAAGATTAATCATTTTAGGAGGAAACGAAATCTCTGAAAATGATGTGAAAATGTTCGCAAGCAAATAGGTGCTTCGCGCAATAAGCTTTAAGCTATAGGCTTTGGGCTTTTAAAACTAGATATTTAGCTTATAGCCTATTGCTTAAAGCTTAAAGCATATAAAGATGAAACTAAAAAAAATAAACGAGAAACTACAAGACGGACTAATTGAAAACGGTTTAACAGAAGCAAATGTTTTGCAGATGGAAACGTTTTCTACCATAAAAAGCGGTGCCGATTGTATAATTATTTCTCCAGCGGGAAGTGGAAAAAGTACAACTATTGTATTAAATGTGATTCAGCAATTGGCTGGAAAAACAGAAGAGTCGCCACGAGCTTTAATTATTGTAGAAGATAAAGCGAAGGTTTTGGAAATGGTTGCTCTTTTTGAAAAATATGGAAAATATACCAACTTAGAGGTGTATGGGGTAAATGAAAAAGGCGATATGGATTACGATAAAAACTATATTTCTACGGGAATAGATGTTTTGATTGGAACGCCTACAAAGTTAAACGATATGTTTAGTACAGCTGGTTACAATGTGAACCGTCTTAAAATGCTAATTTTAGATGATGCAGATCCTATTTTGAGACTTCGCCACGAAACTAAAATTATGCGTATTTCGGGTAGTATCGCCAAAACGCAACGATTGATTTTTGCTGAAACACTGACAGAAAGAATCGAAATTTTGGCTGATAAAATGCTGGTCGAACCTTATTTATTTGATATGGATGAAGAAGGCGAGGAAGAACTTGATGAAGAGGAAGACGACGTAGAAGAAGAATAGACTTTTCAATATAGTATGGAAATGATAAAAACGCTAAAATTTTTGACGATTGCGCTTCTGGCTTTTTTCGCAATTATTTATGTTGTTGTGGTTTCTTATATATATTTTAATCAGGTCGGAATGGTTTTCCAGAGTGCCGCGCTTCCAAAAGATTTTAAATTTGAATACGAAAGTCCATTTGAAGAGTTGAATATCAAATCTTTTGATGGCGTAAATTTAAATGGTCTTTTATTTAAGACTGAAAATTCTAAAGGTCTTGTGTTTTATCTTCACGGAAATGCTGGAACGCTTGAAAGTTGGGGCAAAATTGCAAAAACTTATACCAATTTAGGATACGATATTTTTATTTTAGATTATCGGAGTTTTGGGAAAAGTGAAGGAGAAATTGAAAACGAAGAACAGTTAAATAAAGATGTTGCAGAAGTTTATAAGAGATTAACTGAAAGATATCCCGAAAATAAAATTGTTATTTCGGGTTATTCTATTGGTTCAGGATTGGCAACAATTTTAGCTTCAGAAAATAAGCCGAAAGCACTAATTCTCCAATCTCCTTATTTTAGTTTTACAGAATTATCTGGAACTAGAGTTCGATTTTTTCCTGATTTTATGAAAAAGTTTCATTTGGAAACCTATCAGTATCTTCCAAAAATTAAAGCGCCAATATTTATTTTTCATGGATTAGATGATCAATTGATTCCAGTTGAAAATTCGGTCCGACTAAATAAAATTTTAGGTTCTAAAGGACATTTGTACCTTTTAAAAGGACAAGGGCACATTGGAATGAATGAAAATGAAAGTTTTCAAGAACAATTAAAAGTAATATTACAATAAATAATAAAAATACAATGTCATGGGATTAATGAAGGTATTTTCAGGAAGCGAAGTTTTAGCAATTGCTTTGCAGGAAAGATTAGAAGAAGCTGGAGTAGAAACAGTAAAAAAAGATAATATTCAATCAGCTCGTTTAGGAGGTTTTGGCGGAACAGATTTGGCAGTTGAGGTTTTTATTCAAGAAACCGATTTTGCAAAAGCAAATCCCGTTATCGAAGATTTTAGAATGAGTATTTAAATAGTATTCAGTGTTCAGCATTTAGTCACAGTTTTATGCTTTAATTGCAAACTGCGACTGAATACTAAATACTGTTTACTGCGAACTAAAAAAATATGCAATACAAAATGCTAGTGCTCGACATGGATGACACCTTGTTGACAGACGATCATAGAATTTCAGATTTAAACAAAAAAGTTTTATTAGAGGCTCAAGCAAAAGGAGTTTATGTGGTTTTGGCTTCTGGCCGACCAACTTCGGCAATGACGGCTTATGCGAAAGAGCTTGAACTTGATAAAAACGATTCGTATATGATTTCGTTTAACGGAGCTATTATCAGTCGTGTAAAAGATGATTTGGTTTTATTTGAACAGAAATTAACTGTTGAACAAATTCACGATTTGTATGATTACAGCGTGAAAATGAATACGCATATCATTACCTATTTAGATGACGAAATTATAAGCGAAACCGATTCTGAATTCATAGAAATTGAAAAAGAGATTACGGGTATGCCACATCTTATGGTTTCTAGTTTTAAAGATTACGTTGACAGACCTGCTGTAAAATGTATTCTGTTGAAAGAACCTTCTGAATTGAAAGAATTAGAAGAAGATCTGAAAGCTAAAATGCCACATTTAAGCGTTTCAATGTCAAAACCTTTTTTTCTTGAAGCAGCGCAACAAGGAATTGACAAAGCAGCAAGTTTGAAACTTCTGGCCGATAAATTAGGAATACTTCAAGAAGAAATTATTGCTGTTGGTAACGCAGGAAATGATTTGACAATGATTGAATATGCTGGTCTTGGTGTTTGGGTTGATAATGTAACACCAGAATTACGTGACAGAGCCGATTTGATCGTAGCTTCAAATAATGATGATGGAGTTGCTGAAGTGGTCCAAAAATATATTTTAGATTAATTTTCCGATGAAAAATCCAATCGAAACAGAACGTTTGCTTTTAAGACAATTACAGATGTCAGACGTTGATGGAATGTTTGAATTGGAATCTAATCCTAATGTGCATTTGTATGTAGGGAACAAACCTATTACAGATATTGATCAAAGTCGTGCTTACATTGAATTTGTTAATCAGCAATACAAAGATTTTGGAACCGGACGCTGGGCGGTTATTCTAAAAGAAACCAATGAATTTATTGGCTGGTCGGGGATAAAATTTATAACACATGAAATTAATAACCATCAAAACTTTTACGAGATTGGTTATCGTTTTATAGAAAAACATTGGGGTAAAGGTTATGCAACCGAAGCCGGAAAAGCCTTTATAGATCATGCTTTCAACGAAATGAAAGTTGATGCTGTTTATGCCTATGCAGATGAAGGGAATACTAACTCAAGAAAAATTCTCGAAAAACTAGGCTTACAATTTGTAAACTCTTTTGAATATGAAGGGGAAAGAGAACTTTGGTACGAAATCAAAAATCCAAACGTATAACTTTCTAAGAAATGCGTTCCAAATCTTTGTAAACTTTAATAAGATTGCAAAGATTTGGAAAACGTAGTTTCTTAAATTATTTTTTAGCTACAGAAACAAAATATTTATTTCCGTCACCCATTGTTAATTTCACGCGCTCATCGCAAAGATCAATTGCAAAAGCGGCACTTTCATAACAGCTGCAAGTTGTATTTTTGTCTTTAGACATTTCTGTTTTACAGTTGTTGTTTTTAAAAGTTGCTAATTGTGGTGTGTACAAACTTACTAAATCTGTAGAAGCCGTAACCAGCGAAATGATACTTGCAGAATTATTGTTTGTAATTCTGTAAACAATTCTGTCTGTATAATTTACTTCATTTACAGTTACTTTACGAATGTAAGTATAAGCAGTTGATTCAGCACCTGGTTCTTTAACTTCAAATTTAAAACCAACTGCACGAATAGCAACATCAAATTGCTGCTGAGAGTTTAAACTTGCCCAAGTCGTTAAAGTACTAATCGAAGGAAATGGATTTGTGGCTGGAGCATTAGTTTGCGCTTGCGAGCTAAAAATGGTTAAGAACATCAAGCAGATTGTGGGTAAAAATGCTTTCATAAAGTGTGGTATTTGTATTTTGATTTTGCCTACTCTCTTTGGTTTTCGGCTTTCCCATTTCATTTTGTAACACAAAACAACAACATAACGATTGAAATTCAAAATTGTTATGTCTGATTTATTATTAAATTAATCAACACGTTCTATGATTTCTAAATAAGCCTGAATTCTAATGTAGATTCAAGTTCTAGTAAATGTAAGATTTTTTGAATTTAAATTGTAAAAAAATGTATTTAATCGATAAAATTTGCACTTAATCGATGTTTTTGTCATTTAATTCTTATTGAATTGTATAATGTAAAGTTCGAAAAAAATATTGTTTATCAAAATTTTTACGAACTTTAAGTGTGTTTTATTTTTAATGAAGACAAATTGTTGAAACGAAGTCGATTATTGATTTTCTTTTACAAAAATTGTTCGTAAATTTGCAGCCTTAAATTTTTTGACAACGATTTCATTAATTTAAGAAAATTATGGAAAATAGAAAGAAAGTTGCCTTTTATACGCTGGGTTGTAAACTGAATTTTTCAGAGACTTCTACAATCGCCAGAAATTTCAATGACGAAGGTTTTGACCGCGTCGATTTTGAAGAAGTTGCAGATATTTATGTAATCAATACTTGTTCTGTAACTGATAATGCTGATAAACAATTTAAACAGGTTGTAAAAAAAGCCATGAAGCTTAATGACAAGGCTTTTGTCGCTGCGGTTGGTTGTTATGCACAGTTAAAACCTGAAGAATTAGCCGCTGTTGATGGTGTTGATTTGGTTTTAGGAGCAACAGAAAAATTTAAAATCACCGATTATATTCACGATTTAAGCAAAAACGATATGGGTGAAGTGCACTCATGCGAAATTGCTGAAGCCGATTTTTACGTTGGAAGTTACTCAATTGGTGACAGAACCCGTGCTTTCTTAAAAGTTCAAGATGGTTGCGATTATAAATGTACCTATTGTACGATTCCGTTGGCAAGAGGAATTTCCAGAAGTGATGCTTTAGAAAATGTTCTTAAAAATGCCAAAGAAATCTCAGCTCAAAATATTCGTGAAATTGTTTTAACGGGTGTAAATATTGGTGATTACGGAAAAGGAGAATTCGGGAATAAAAAACACGAACATACTTTTCTGGATTTAGTTCAGGCTTTAGACAAAGTTGAAGGAATCGAGCGTTTACGAATTTCATCGATCGAACCGAATTTATTGAAAAATGAAACCATTGAGTTCGTTTCTAAAAGCCGCACTTTTGTACCGCATTTTCATATTCCGTTGCAATCAGGAAGCAATGATATTTTAAAATTAATGAAACGCCGTTATCTGCGTGAAGTTTATATTGACCGAGTAAACAAAATTCGTGAAGTAATGCCTCATGCGTGTATTGGTGTCGATGTTATTGTTGGTTTTCCAGGTGAAACCGATGAACACTTTTTAGAAACGTATCATTTCTTAAATGAATTGGATATTTCTTACCTGCATGTTTTTACCTATTCAGAAAGAGATAATACAGAAGCTGTAGAAATGGACGGAGTTGTTCCGGCAAATGTTCGTGCAAAAAGAAGTAAAATGCTTCGCGGATTATCAGTTAAAAAACGCCGTGCTTTTTACGAAAGCCAATTAGGAACTAAAAGAACGGTTCTTTTTGAAGGTGAAAATAAAGAAGGATATATTCACGGTTTTACTGAAAATTACGTGAAAGTAAAAACACCTTGGAATCCAGAATTGGTAAACACTTTACAAGAAATCAATTTAACAAAAATTGATGAAGATGGAAGTGTTCGTATGGAGTTTGTAAATAAATTGGCGGAGGCTTAAATATTTTAGGATATTCCAAAGTTGCCATATAGTTTGTCATTCCGAGGAACGAGGAATCTCCGCAAGAAACTCTACAAAGATTGGTGATTTTTGGAGAGGAGTTACTTGTGGAGATTCCTCGTTCCTCGGAATGACAAAAAAACCGCATAGTTTTTTCTAAAAAAAATTATGCGGTTTTTTATTGTGTTAAAATCTATTTTAAATCCTCAGAAACCACTAGTTTCAAAGAATTAATATAATCCGTATCAAATTCTATAACTCTAATTTTCTCCGGATTGAAACTTAATTCGCCACCAAACTGACCTTTAATGTCTAGAAAGTCAATTAAAAGTTCTTCGTCTGTCAGTGAAAGCAATTTTCCTAAATAAGCCGATTTAGCTGATTTTTTAGCAATTTGAAAAATACCGAATTTATTACTGATATAATTTAAAATCGATTCCAAATCTCTAATTGGGATAATATCTTCCGAATTGATTTTTAAACCTTTTAACCGAATTACTTTTTCGGTAAAAGCCAAATCATGATCGCGATTAACCGCTAAGATGTTTTTGTTTTTTAAA
Organism: Flavobacterium sp. LHD-80; assembly: GCF_030929605.1. Classification (GTDB taxonomy): domain Bacteria; phylum Bacteroidota; class Bacteroidia; order Flavobacteriales; family Flavobacteriaceae; genus Flavobacterium. The sequence goes on along the minus strand of NZ_JAVFVS010000005.1, from coordinate 580,872 downwards.
ATCACAAAACCATCCAAAATAAAATCAACCGGATTGTTTCGAAGTAAAATCCAGTCATCAGAATAGTCAATAAGAAATCCGGTAAAAATCTGTTTTTTATCCTCAAATTCTATTTCGACTAATTGTCTTAAATATTGTTCCATATTGATTTACTTTAGTTGCTATAACTTTGTCAAAGTTCAAAACTTTGACAAAATTTCGTCAGAATGTTTTTTATGGGTTGGTAGACCAGATACTGCTGTTTTTAATAAAAACTCTTCGGTTTAATTTAAGCTGTGCAATAATTAAATCGGCCATATCTTCAGACTGCATTACTTTTTCAGGATTTCCATCGGTTAATTTTAAATCAATGGCTAAATCTGTTGCTACAGTGCTTGGCGTTAAAGCCGTAACACGAATGTTGTGTTTTCTCATTTCTTGCATCAAGGAATCAGTTAATCCTAAAACGGCAAATTTTGAGGCGCTGTAAGCACTTGTCAACGCATTTCCGTTTAAACCTGCAGTCGATGAAATATTAATGATATCGCCAGTTTGTCTTTCAATCATGTTTGGAATTACGGCACGAGTCGTGTAATACGTTCCCATTAAATTGACCTGAATGATTTTTTCCCAATCGCTTGGTTCTAATTCTAAGAATTTCCCAAAAGAAGCAATTCCGGCATTATTAATTAAAATGTCAATATTTTTAAATTCGGAAAAAGCTTTTTCAACTGCTGCGTTTATCGAATTCATATCCGAAACATCTGCTGCTAAAGCTAACGATTTTACGCCTAAGTTATTAGTTTGATTGGCAAGTTGGTCAACATCGGCTTGAGTTCTTGCAACTAAAATTACATTTACACCTTCTTTGGCTAAGGCAATTGCAATTGCTTTTCCAATTCCTTTTCCAGCTCCTGTAATTAAAGCGGTTTTATTTTTTAAGTCTGTCATGATTGTATTTTTTGAAATGCAGAAAGCATCATTTGAGTAACACAAAAATACAGTTTTTGCTTCCTAAAATGATGCTTTAAATGCTTTCTTAATCTAAGTTTAACACCTTCTTTATTCCTTTAGAATCCTATCAGTGTATATTACAGCTCTTAAGATTTGTTTATTTTCATATGAAGAATTAAAATCCCAGTCCGCCGATTTAATTATACTGCTTAGAAGTTTCAACTAAACGAATAAATTCTGCTTTATAGCCCTCACCATCATTTGAATTTCCTTGTTTTGCCAGTTTTACAATTTCTTCTGAAGATTTGTCCTTGATTAATTTTGAATCTCTCAATTTCAAGCCAAACCAAGCTACAGCAGAACTAAATTTCATATCATCGCTAGATTTTTCTAAGGCAACCGATTTGTTGGCAATTACCTGAACCATTTCGATACTTTTATCGCCGTCAGGTTTTTTGTAACGGAATTTTATAGTTGCTAATTCATTGCTGTAATTGTTTGTACTAGCTTCTGTTTTAGTGTATTTCAAATCATCTGGCTGTTCGGCTAAATAATCGCTTTTTGCACCAGCTGGAATGATTTCATATAATGCCGTAACGGTATGATTGCTTCCTAGTTCGCCTGCATCAATCGCGTCATTTTTAAAATCTTCAGGACGAAGTTTTCTGTTTTCATAACCAATCAAACGATACGCCTGAACTTGTTTCGGATTAAACTCAATCTGAATTTTCACATCCTTCGCAATGGCAAACATCGAACCTTTAAATTCTTTTCCTAAAAAACGATTCGCTTCCTGAATGTTATCGATATAGGCGTAATTTCCATTTCCTTTATCGGCTAAAATTTCCATTTTGCTGTCTTTGTAATTCCCCATTCCGTAACCCAAACAAGTCAAGAAAACGCCTGTTTTTCTTTTTTCTTCGATTAATTTTTCCATATCAGCATTTGAAGCGCTTCCTACGTTGAAATCGCCGTCTGTTGCTAGAATCACGCGGTTGTTTCCGTCTTTAATGAAATTTTCTGTCGCCGTTTTATAAGCCAATTCGATTCCGGCGCCACCTGCAGTGCTTCCGCCAGATTGCAATTTATCTAAAGCATCAATAATTGTTTTTTTCTCGTCTCCAGAAGTTGGCGGTAAAACCATTCCCGCAGCGCCCGCATACACTACAATCGCAACTTTGTCTTTTGGACGCAATTCGTTTACCAATATTTTTAGAGATTGTTTCAATAAAGGCAGTTTATTCATTTCAGCCATTGAACCCGAAACATCGATTAAGAAAACAAGGTTTGAAGCAGGTAAATCTTCAGTCGGAATGTTTTTCCCTTGTAAACCAATTTTTACGATTTTATTATTTGCGTTCCAAGGCGAATCACTTACTTCTGTATTAATTGAAAATGGATGTTCATCTTTTGGCTGTGGATACGTGTATTTGAAAAAATTCACCATTTCTTCAACACGCACCGCATCTTTTGGAACTTGTTGTCCGTTGTTTAAAAAACGTCTTATGTTCGTGTAGGACGCATTATCCACATCAATTGAAAAAGTAGAAAGTGGCGCTGTTTTTGGGCTTTCGAAAGCATTTTCGATAAAAGAATCATAATCTTCCTGAGTTGGTTCGACCGGAATTGGCATGATATTTAATTTTTTGTCCAATTCTTTTTCTGAAAGGTTTTTGTACATTTCATTTTTGGTCGAAATCACGACAACACCATTTGACGCTTTACTTCCATAAATTGAAGTGGCATCTAAATCTTTTAAAACCTTTAAATCTTTAATGTCATTCGGATTAATTTTAGCCATTTGATTGGCTTTTGCAGGAACTCCGTCAATTATATACAAAGGTTCATTTTTTGGAGAAATCGGTGCATTGCCTCGGATTATTATATTTTGAGAAGGCATATATTGTTTGTTTGCCTGAGTAATTTGTGTGCCGGCAATCACAGATTTAGCAGCTTGCTTAGCTTCTTTTTTTTCTCTTCTTCTTTCCGCTCGTTCATAACTTCTAGCACTGTAATCTGAATTGCTTTCACTTGTGCCATAACCAACAACTACAACTTCTTGTAGTTGGGCACTGTTTTCTTTTAATACAACATTGATAATATTTGATGTGTTAACATAAAAGGTTCTAGAATCCATACCTATGAAACTAAAAACTAGCGCATCGCCTGTTTTTGCTTGGATGGAATAGTTTCCTTCAAAATTTGTTTGTGCATATTTTTTTGTGCCTTTAATAGTTATTTGTACACCCGGAAGTGGCAAATTAGATTGGTCAGTAACAGTTCCTGTGATGGTTCTTTCTTGTGCCATGCTCACGAAACATATAAGCATAGCAATGGCTGATGAAATAAGTTTTAGACTTTTCATGATAATAAGTTTTAAGATTTAATGTTCGGATTTTGCTTTGTCAAAGCTGCAGACTTTGACAAAGCTTGGAATTACTTTTTAGGAGTTGGTTTTCCTGTTTTTGTAGTAATTATTACAACTCCTTTTTTCCCTTTTTCGCCATATTTTTCAGTGGCTTCAAGGTCTTGTAAAATGGTTATTGTTTTGATGTCCTGCTGATTTAAGGGCGCATACGGACTTGTAGGGTTTTTGCCGAATAAATCATTTTCAGAATAATATACGCCATCAATAATGTAAAGCGGTTCGTCAAGAATTACTAATGATTCTACATTTTCAGGCTCTACATTTTTCATTTCGGCCTGCATCATTTTATCTCTTTTTACATCATCGTTATGGGCAATAGCGTTACCGTTTAAGATTATCAAAGGCGCACTTTTTTTAGCTTTAGCCGACTGTTTTTCAGCAAAAGCAACTTTAGCCGATTCTTTTTCTGGATATCCAATATAACCAACTTGTGAATTATTTTCTTTTTTTGAAATTATATTGTCGCTTTCTTCTTCTGCGCTTTCTTCATCAGCCACTACCGTTACAGCTTGGGTTCCAGCGCCTATTGGTTCAGATACAACCATTTCACTGTTTGAACTTGTTGTTTCTTGAATTGCAACTCTTTCTTTATGTTTTATCTGGTTTTCTAAAATTGCTGTACCTTCTTTTTTAGTAACTAATTGTGAATCTGATGAAACTGGTGCATTACTTTCTTCAGCCGAATTGTTTTTAGTTGTCTCGTTTTTCGTTTCATTGGTAACAACCTGATCAACATTTTCTAAAGTTGATTTTTTATCTGTTTTCAGAAATTGATATCCTAAAGAAACTACTAATAAAAGTGAAGCAGCAACGGCAATTTTTTTCCAAAGCGAAATTGTTTTTTTATCTTCTTTTTTGTCGAGTTTTTGTTCAACGCGCGACCAAACTTTTTCCATTCCTGGAAAATCTTGTGCTGGCGCATTTTCAGCGACTTCTTTAAATTTGTCGAATATTTTATCTTGATTGTCCATGACTATTTTGCTTTTTGATAATACAATTTATTAACCAGATCTTTTAGTTTGGTTTTCGCGGCATTCAATTGTGATTTCGAAGTGCCTTCCGAGATATTCAGCATAGCCGCTATTTCCTTGTGTCCAAAACCTTCAATTACAAAAAGGTTAAAAACGGTTTTACAGCCATCCGGAATATGGTTTAATAAATTGAGTAAATCTTCTTCTTCCAGTGCGCTCATTTCATCTGTAAAAGGCTGTGAAAGCACTTTTACATCATCAAGATACATATTGAAATTGGTATTTTTCTTGATGGTTGCCAAGCAGTGATTAACGGCAATTTTTCTGGACCAAGCTTCAAAAGCTTTGTCTTCTTTAAGCTGTTCCAGTTTCGTGAAAATAGTATAGAAAGCGTCGGCCAGAGCTTCTTCAATTTCTTCTTCTTTTTTCAAGTATCGTTTGCAGACGCGATACAGCTTTGGAGCCATATACTCATAAACCTGACGCTGGGCGTCGCGGTTCATTTTTTTGCAGTTAGAAATTAGCGTTTCGTTTATCACAATGTTGGTCTTTATTTATAAAGAGAGCGAAATAGATAAAAAGGTTGGGACGAAGGTGAAATAAATATAAAAATAATTTAAATTAGTTTGTAAGCTGTTGTTTTTGCGGGGTTTATTTTTAATTTGATTTTTTAGGTTTTTGCAGTTAAAAGCATAAGATCCCATAAAAAATGACACACAATCAAGATTTTTATGTTTCTGTATTTCTCATATTGAATAGCAAATACGAGCCCGATTACAATTGGGCCAATGACATTCAGCAATGTTCCGTAACCAATGTGAAGCAATCCAAACAAAACGCTGGAAATAATAATAGCCGGAATTTTGTTTTTAAAAAGCAGTTCTAATCTTGGCAGTAAATAACCCCTAAAAATTAATTCTTCGGTAATTCCAGCCGTCACGCAAGTGAAAAAAAGCAGAAAATAACTCTTTTTAAAAAGTGCCAAGGCTTTTTGTAGCACCGCACTTTCTGCTGTAACTTTAAAAAGCATGATTAAAAGACCCGTAATATAAACTGCTATAAATAGTTTTACGAATGTTTTAAATAATGCTATAGCGAAATCAGGAAATGTAAAATTGGTTTCTTTCCAAAGCAAAAAAGGCTGTTTTTCTATTTTTAGAGAATATAAGAATAACAGCAAAAGTGAAACCCAAATGGCCAATCTCGAAATGTAGAATTGAATTTCTTTACTGATTCCTAAACCTTTGAATAATAAAGGAGAATAAAGCGCCAGAACGGGAAGAAGCACAGAAATTATTATGCTGATAATTAAAGCTGGTTTCTTGGCTAAGTTTGAAATGTTGAGCATTTATTTTGGTTGTAGGTTTTGGGTTTTAGGCTAGTTTTATTGGCTTGGATTTATAACTTTTCACAATCTTGTCATTTCGACGGAGGAGAAATCTCCACAAGTAACTCCATTCCAATAAGCCAATCTTTGTCGAGTTTCTTGCGAAGATTTCTCCTCCGTCGAAATGACAAAAATGCGGTTAAAAATAACCAGCAACTGTCGTTTTTTTATCGTAGAGGCGCACAGCAGTGCGTCTAACGTCACGTAAAGGAACAACTTTGGCATAATTCTTTGCGGAGACGCACTGCTGTGCGCCTCTACGGAATATTGTAATCGAAAGACTTTGTGCGACTTTGTGTAGCTCTTATTTTATCGGCAAAGTCAATTTAAAAATTTTGGTCTCTAAAACATCCGTATCATTATCTTCACAAAGCAAAAACTCAATTTTGTTGTTTTCTTTTTTGTAGAAAGTCAAACCTTCAAATTTATTAGTTGACGTTATTTTTTGAGTAAAATCGATTTTCATGGTTTTAAGATCTATTCTTCCAATGAAACTTCCTAGAATTTCGCCGTCGTCGTAAGTTGATTTTGTGTCTTCGGCGGTTGAGAGGAAATAGATTTTGTCTTCGACCAAAATCGCGTCTGTAAAACTCGAACGAACGCCTTTTATTTTTGGCAGTTTATAATTGACAGAAATCAAAGCAAATTCATCTCCTAAACTTTTGGCATGAATGGTGAAAATGGTATTTTTGTTTGTAACGCCGTTTCCACGGTTGAATAAATACCAGTTTTCACCATCGAAAATAGTGCCTTCTAAATTGAAATCTTCAGGTTTTATTTCGCCGAAACTTTGCATCAAACCGTATATATCAACTAAATTGTTTTTTTGTAAAACCTTTTTGTTTTTAAGATCAAACTCAATCATTTTGTTTCGATTTTCGGTTGAACCGGAACCAAAAATATAAAGTGTATCATTATGATTCGTAATTGATTCAAAATCGGGTTTTAAGTTTTTTGGAATGTTTTGCGACGGATTATCAATTAAAGCATGTTGATTTAATTGTTGATTCTGCATATTGTATTCGTACAGAAATCCGCTGTTGTCGCCAATGACATAAAGTGCATCATTATTATAAAACAATCCTGATGCAGAACCGATTCCGATGATTTGAAATAATATTTCTAATGTGAATTTTTCCATGAATGTTGATTTGAAAATAAGTGCCTAGCCCTGATAGTAATGGAAATACTTTGAAAAGAAATTGCATTTTTTCCTGACAGAACAAAGCGACCAACGGAAGCTCTTGTTATGGCTTTGGAAAAAAGCAATTTATTGAAAAGTATTGCAATGAATAGCAGGAATATGCTTCGTAAAATTACTATATTTATGATACAAAATATTAAAATATGAAACCGCTATTTCAAAAAAGTCATTAAAATAAAAAACGAGAAAGCGATAACATATTTTACCTCTTAAAAATAAAATCAAAAAATATGAAATCAATAGACCCGAAAGATTTTAAAGTTACTGATAAAATAAAACTAAAAAAGATTCCGACTTTATTAAATATTAATGCTGATGATGATGAAAAGGAAGAAAAACTGGATAAGGTTCAGGCAAAATTGAGCGATTTGCAGGATGTCATGTACGCACACAATAAATACGGGGTTTTAATTTGCCTTCAAGGAATGGATACTTCGGGAAAAGACAGTTTAATTCGGGAAGTTTTTAAAGAATTTAATCCGCGTGGGGTTGTGGTTCATAGTTTTAAAACGCCAAATTCAAATGAATTAGAACACGATTATTTATGGCGTCATTATGTTGCGTTGCCAGAAAAAGGAAAATTTGCGATTTTTAATAGAACACATTATGAAAATGTGTTGGTAACGCGCGTTCATCCAGAATATATTTTGAGCGAGAATTTGCCAGGAATTAATTCGGTTAAAGATATTACGCCTGATTTTTGGGAAAATAGAATTAAGCAAATCAATAATTTTGAAAAGCATATTTCGCAAAACGGAACTATAGTAATGAAGTTTTATCTGCATTTGAGCAAAGAGGAGCAAAGACAGCGTTTGCTTCGTCGTTTGGAAGAAGGAAAACACAATTGGAAATTTTCGCCCGGCGATTTGAAAGAACGCGAACATTGGGACGAATATCAAAAGTATTACGAAGAAGCAATCAACCAAACTTCTAAAGAACATGCGCCCTGGTATATTGTTCCTGCTGATGATAAAGAAATGGCACGTTATATAGTTGCCAAAATTATTTGGGAAGAAATGCAAAAGCATACTGATATTAAAGAACCAGAATTGGACGAAAAAATAAAAGCCAATTTTGAGCTTTATAAAGAACAATTAAAAAAGGAGTCTTAAAGTAAGGCTCTTTTTTTTGTTTGAATGTTACTGAAAGTTTATGAGTATTTTGTATTACTAATTTATTGTTAATTTTTTTAACAATATGTGCTTCTTGTGGTAAAAGTCTTGTTTTTTTGATAATATCAAAATCATTTTCAGTTAAAATGGTGGGAGTTACTTTGTAAAAAAATAAAAAACCATTTTAGCTCATGAAACGAATTATTCTACCTTTAATTATTTTAGGTTCAATGGTTACTTCTTGTAACAACGATTCTAAAGATGACACTGTACCAACAAGTGTTGTATTGAAAGACCAATCTGTAACGCCAAGTTTATTGAAAGCGCAAGCAGGATTTGAAAGTTTGAAAATTTATTCTCTTTTTGGTTCCGATGATGTTTTTCCAGACAGTCCAAGTTTTGTTTTTGGAGGTTCGGCAGATGGTTCTGGTTTGTTAAAAAACAGTGACGGAACTTTTACTTTTTTAGTAAACAACGAAGATAATTTTGCGGTTTCTAGAATTACTTTAGACAAAACATTTAAACCTACAAAAGGGGAATATTTATTGAATTCAAGCGGAGGAACTTGGAGATTGTGTGGCGCAACTATGGCTACACAAGCAGAACACGGTTTTGGACCTGTTTATTTGACTTGCGGAGAATCTGGTGAAGAATCTCGTACGCATGCTTTAGATCCTTATGCTAGTGCTGGAAATGCTTCAGTATCAAAAGAGTTGGCAGGATTTGGACGTTTAAGTGCCGAGAATGCTTTGCCATTGCGTTCTAGCGCATACAAAGGCAAAACGGTTGTTGTAATTGGCGATGACGATTCTGGAACTTATGGAGGTCAGGTTTTTATGTATGTATCGAATACTGTGGGCGATTTGTCTAATGGTTCATTGTACATGCTGAAAAGAAATGATGACAACCAAAGAGAAAAAGACATGGAGGTTAGCAAAACGTATCCAGTTACTTTTGTAAAAATTGATAATCATACTACGCTTACTGGTGCGCAAATTAATGCAGCGGTAAATACTTTGAAAGCAATCAAATTTGGACGTGTTGAAGATTTAGATTACCGCAAAGGCGGCAGCAATGCAGACAGAGAATTGTATTTTAACGTAACAGGACAAGCAACTACAGGAACAAATGCTGATGGTTCAAGAACGAAATACGGTAGAGTTTACAGATTAAATCTTGATGCTGCTGACCCGTTAAAAGGTACTTTGGAAGTTATTCTTGACGGAGACAATAGAAGCGGAATTGCAGGTAAATTTCAAAATCCAGATAATATTTGTGTGACTAAAAACTATGTTTACGTTCAGGAAGATGCAAATGGTTACGGAGACGAAACGCACGATGCTTATATTTATCAATACAATATTGCTACAAAAGATTTAAAAGTTGTAGTTGAATTAGACCACCGTCGTACTGCTACAGATGCTGCAAAATACAATGTAGGCGGCACTTCAAAATTTGGTGATTGGGAATATGGCGCTTTGATCGATGTATCTGATCAGGTAGGTATTGCTGATACTTTTATGTTGAGTGTACAGCCACATACTTGGACTGGTGCAAAATACAAAGGAGTTGATGGCGGAACAAACCGTCCTAACGAACAACAGGCAAGTCAAATTGTTGTTATTAAAGGTTTAGCGAGATAAATTTAAATCAATAAAAGCAGTTGTCCACTATTTCATTTTTGAGATAGTGGTTTCTGTTTTTATGATTATACCTCTTTTTAATTGTCATAAAATCATGAAAAAAATATATGGTCTGCTGTTCTTGGTAGTGTTTGCTAGTTGCGGAAAAAAAAGCAAACATCAAGAAATAAATGAATTATTTCAGGCAGATATAACTTTGTTAATTGAGAAAGTAGCCAAACTGAAATATTCTGTGCAGGAAGATTCGACTGAAGCACAAATTCAGAGGCAGTTTCTGGAAGCCCACGAAAGCTATAAAAAGGTCGAAATGATAAGTGAGTATTATTCGCCCGCGGTTTCAAAATCGATTAATGGCCCCGCGATAAATGAGTTTGAAGAAAATGATAAAGTTACGGTTCCGCCAGAAGGATTTCAGGTTATTGAAGAATTGGTTTTTCCAAAATACAGCAAAGACAATAAAAAAGAATTAATTCAGGAATTAGGCGTTTTGTCTGCAAATTTGATTCGGTTGGAAAAAGTTTCAAGTTCCAATGAATTAACAGATGCACACGTTTTTGACGCTATGCGATTAGAAGTCTACCGAATTATTACATTGGGAATTACTGGTTTTGATTCGCCGGTTGCTTTCAATTCACTTCCTGAAGCTAAGATTTCGTTAGAAACTATCGAAAGATATTATCGTGTTTATACCGAAAATAAAAATTCAACAAATTCAAAACTGGTATTTCAGCTTTTAGAAAAAGGAAAGAAATATTTAAAATCGAATACCAATTTTAATGCTTTTGATCGTGCTTATTTTATCAACGAAATTTTAAATCCGTTAAGTAAAGGACTTTTTAAAACACAGTCGGAATTAGGAATTCCGTTAATGAAAGAACAACGTGGCTTAAAAGTTACGGCGCAGACTTTATTTGATAAAGATGCTTTTGATACTGAAGCTTTTTCAGGATTTCCAGATTATAAAACGACTCCAGAAAAAATTGCGCTAGGCAAAAAGCTATTTAATGATCCAATTCTGTCCGGAAATAATACGCGTTCTTGCGCGTCTTGTCATCACGCAGATAAAGCATTCACAGACGGATTAGAAAGAGCGGTTTCGCTTGACGGAAAATCTATGATTCAGCGCAACACGCCAACGCTTGCGAATATTGCTTTTCAGCGTGTGTTTTTTGCAGATTCGAGAGTTAGTTATCTCGAAGATCAGGCTGTTGCGGTTATTAAAAATGAAAACGAAATGCATGGATCGCTGGAAAAATCGGTTTTGGCATTAAAGCAAAATACGGCTTATGCGCAGTCTTTCAAAAAGGCTTTTCCTAAAGGAGAAATAAACGAATTTGCAATCAAGAATGCTTTAGGATCTTACATTCGTTCGTTAAGTCATTACGATTCTAAATTTGACCTTGTAATGCAAAATAAAACAGCTTTTACTCCCGATGAAAAAGCTGGTTTTAATTTATTTGCTGGAAAAGCAAAATGTGCGACTTGCCATTTTATTCCGCTTACAAATGGAACTGTTCCTCCAAATTTTGACCGAACAGAAAGTGAAATTTTAGGTGTTCCAAACCGAAATAAAAAACTCGATGGCGACTTGGGGAAATTTGTAATTACGCAGGCAGCGATTCATAAAAACTCGTTTAAAACGCCAACGATTCGAAATATCGAACTTACTGCGCCATACATGCATAACGGAGTCTATAAAACGCTCGAAGAAGTTATCGATTTTTATAATGAAGGCGGCGGACTTGGCTTAGGTTTAGAGGTTCCAAACCAGACTTTGCCAGAAGACAAATTAAATTTAACCGATAAAGAAAAAAAGCAATTAATTGATTTTATGAAAACTTTGACGGATACGCGGTATTTAGTAAAGAGTAAAGAGTAAAGAGTAAAGAGTAAAGAGTGTTTTTTTACCTATAGCTTTGCGGACTTTTTGACTTTCTAAATTTTATGACTTGCGTTCTTTGCGGTTAATTTTTTGCCCAAAGTTGATGATATAAAACACCAAACCCGGCAGACTGTGCGATCTGCCGGGTTCATACCAAAAACAAAAAATAAATTAAACCTTAATTTTTATAAGTCAAAACCATAAGCAACTCTTAATGCTACTTGATTGGTTTTGAAATCGTGATAATCTTCGTAACGTACGCTCAAATCGATAGATTTAGTAGCGTATCCAATTCCAGGCGCCCATAAAAAAGTAGTTTTGTCATAACCATTTGTCACTGCAAAACCGGCACCTACTTCACCTAAAACGTAAAATTGGTCTTCCCAAATAAAAGCTTTAAAACCAGCTTTTGCAGGAATAAATCCAAGATCTTTGATGTCATTTCCAAGATCATCTTTACCCATAAATAAATTAGTAAAACCTGTTGTTAAGGTTAATGAAGTTCTTTTAGATAAGTCATATTGTAAACGAACATCTCCTCCAAGTGACCAATCGTAGTCATTATCTGTTGGAATTCCTCCGTTTAAACCAAAACCTAATTTAAAACCCTGATCGTAATTTGTCGCTGCATTGTCTTGTGCGAAAGTGGTGTTAGCGTATAAAAATGCAAAAGCAGCTAGGCATATCATTTGTACTTTTCTCATGGCATATATATTTGAATTATTAATAATGTAAAAGTATAATCAAGGGCTTTGGGGCTTGTTATATAATTTTTAAAAATCGTTACATAATATCAGGGTGTGCTTAATTTTGCCTTAAAAAGGGGATATATTTTTATTGATAGGACAGAATTCATCGCTTCTGATTATCTTTGCCGACAAAATAAAATAGAAGTGAATTTAAAGCAATACACCAAAGAGTTTTCGTATAATTTCAGACTAGCATATCCTATTATATTAGGTATGGTTGGCCATACCCTAATTGGTATTGTTGACAACATAATGGTTGGGAAATTAGGAAGCACAGAATTGGCCGCTGTTTCACTTGGAAACAGTATGGTTTTTATTGCGATGTCTTTAGGAATTGGTTTTTCGACAGCAATTACACCAATTGTTGCAGAAGGAGACGCCGAGAAAAATGACAGTAAAATTCGTTCAGCATTTCATCATGGTTTATTTTTATGCGCCATTATTGGATTATTGCTTTTTGGTTTAATTGTTCTGGCAAAACCATTAATGGAATTATTAGAACAGCCAAAAGAAGTAATTGTTTTGGCAAAACCCTATTTAGACTGGATTGCTTTTTCGTTGATTCCTTTAGTAATGTACCAAGGCTATAAACAATTTGCCGACGGAAAATCGATGACAAAATATTCAATGTATGCTATGATTATGGCAAATGTTCTTCACGTAGGAATCAATTATGTGCTAATTTATGGTATTTGGATTTTTCCTAAAATGGGAATTATTGGGGCGGCGCTTGGCACAGTAATTTCGAGAATATTTTTGGTAATGTTCATGCATATAATGTTATCCAGAAGAAATGATTTGAAACGTTTTTTCAAAGACTTCAGTTTCAGTGAAATTAAAAGTGAGACTCTAAAAAAAATTATCAATTTAGGATTTCCATCGGCTATGCAAATGCTTTTTGAAGTCGTATTGTTTACTGCTTCGATATGGCTTTGTGGCAATATTGGTAAAACTAGTCAGGCAGCCAATCAAATTGCTTTGAGTTTGTCATCGCTTACTTTTATGTTTGCAATGGGTTTAAGCGTAACATCGATGATTAGAGTAAGTAATCAAAGAGGATTGCAGGATTATAAAAATCTAGTGGTTGTAGCGCGTTCTATATTTTTGCTTGCCATTGTAATCGAAACTTTTTTTGCATTTCTATTTGTTGTCTTTCATGATTTTTTCCCTCATATCTTTTTAAATATGGAAAATAGCGGACAGGTTTTAGATAATACTGAAGTAATCGCAATAGCTTCGAAATTATTATTGATAGCAGCCATTTTCCAGATTTCTGACGGAATTCAGGTTGTGGTTTTAGGCGCTTTACGTGGTTTGCAGGATGTAAAAATCCCAATGTATATCACTTTTGTAGCCTACTGGGTTGTTGGTTTTCCAATTTCCTATTATTTGGGAGAACACACAGAACTGAAAGCACAAGGCGTTTGGATAGGACTTTTAGCGGGTTTAACAACAGCAGCAATCTTTCTGTACATTCGCTTTCATTACTTAACAAAGAGATTAATCACGAATTCAGTTTCAAATAGCTAAATTTGAGACATTAAATTTTAACGCCAGAAATTAAAATCTTTTTAATCCTTTTAATCTGTGGCTAAACAAAAAAACAGCCAGTTTAGCAGGCAATTGTAAAATCTAAAATAAACTTATATAAAATGGAATTACCTAAATTTTTACTTGGAGACAATACTGATTTTCCAGATGATATTTTCATCATTCACCTTGATTATCCTCGATTTATTATCAATTTAAAAGATGATGAGGTTGAATTCTTAGAAGAAGCCGAAGATCTTGACGAAGCCGAATTAAATGCTGAAATGGAAGGCTTGATCGAAAAAGCAAATGATTTTTACGACAGAGAAATAAACCGCTACGAAGAGTAAATAAAAAAGAATAGAGGCATGTATGTCTGTAGAGACGCACAGCAGTGCGTCTTCTTGGTATCCGGAGATTTTTTCACGCAGATTTTGCAGATTTAAGTCGATTTAATTTTAAAATTTGCTTTAAAAATATCTACGTACATCTGCTTAAATTTGCAAAATCTGCGTGAAATAAAAAATACGGCTCTATATTTCCCTGTTTCAATCAAAAAATAATGCAAATCATCTAATGAAAAAATTAAGTTTTTTAAAACCTATTTTCAATTTTATATTAATCGGATTACTTATTACTACTTTAAGCCGACTTTTTTTGTTTTTCCTTTTTAAAGAAAGAGTAGAGCAAACCCCAGACTTCTGGTATATTTTTCCAATCGGTTTGCGAATGGATTTGATTTTACTTTGTTATTTGTCATTTCTGCCAGCTGTTTTAATTACTTTTCTTCCAAATAAGTGGCTGAAATTCACCAATAAATTTTTAGTAATTTACAGTTTCTTGTTTCTGTTTCTAATTCTTTTTGTAGAATTAGCGTCACCAGATTTTGTAAAACAATACGATACACGTCCAAATAAGATTTTCTTGGATTATCTTATCTATCCAAAAGAAGTTGTCGGAATGCTATTGAAAAGTTACTTGGCTTCAATCATTGTGACTTTTTTAATTCTTGGTGTTGTAATTTATTTTGCCTTCAAAAAAGGAAAAAAATATTTTCATACAACAAGTATCGAATATAAATTCAAATTAATGGTTTTTCCGTTAGTTGCTTTTTTATTGTTTTTTGGAGCACGTTCAAGTTTAACTTCAAAACGTCCTATTAATGCGAGTAATGCTGTTTTTTCAACAGATCAGCTGACAAATACTCTTGGGCTAAATTCATTTTATACTGTTGCTTTTGCTGCTTATTCAATTAAAAATGAAGGAAATACCAAAATGTACGGCAAAATGGATGAGGCAGAAGCGATTGCACGTGTAAAAAAATACATGATTGCCGGCCCAAATGATTTTACCGATGCTGAAATTCCGTTTCTTCATGTGCAGCAACCTGATTCTGTAATGAAAAAGCCATACAATTTGGTGATCTTTTTGCAAGAAAGTTTAGGTGCAGAATATGTTGGAATTTTGGGTGGAAAACCACTAACTCCAGAATTTGATAAATTATCAAAAGAAGGTTTATTATTTACTAACTTATATTGTACAGGAACCAGAAGTGTTCGCGGAATTGAAGCGGTTGTAACAGGATTTTTGCCATCACCTTCAGAAAGTGTAGTGAAGTTGGGAAACTCGCAACAAGGGTTTTTTACACTTGCAGATGCTTTAAAACATAAAGGTTACGATACAAGTTTCATTTATGGTGGAATGGCCAATTTTGATAATATGGCTTCATTTTTCAACGGAAATGGTTTTACAGATATTGTTGACCAAACTGATTTTGAGTCAGATGGAAATAAATACGCTTTTAAAGGAACTTGGGGTTACTCAGATGAAGATTTGGTAACGAAAGCAAATAATTATTTTAAAGCAAAAGGGAATAAGCCCTTTTTCTCTTTGATGTTTTCAACGTCAAATCACGAACCATTTGAATATCCTGAAGGAAGAATAAAACCTTACGATAAAAAACCGGCGACAGTAAACAACGCCATGAAATATGCCGATTTCTCAATTGGAAAATTCTTTGAAATGGCTAAAAAAGAAGAGTATTTCAAGAATACTATTTTTATTGTAATCGCCGATCATAATACAAGAACCTACGGAAAAAATTTAGTGCCAATAAACAAATTCCATATTCCAGCATTTATTATGGGACCTGGAGTTCCAAAAGGTGCAGTTTACGATCGATTGGCAAGTCAAATTGATATTCCGCCAACATTGTTAAGTTATTTAGGAATTCCTTTTGAAACACCAATGGTTGGTAGAAACTTGAGTAAACTGGATCCAAAAGTTCAAGGAAGATCCATCATGCAGTTTAATGACATCAATGCTTTTAGAGTTGAAAACCAAGTTGTCATCATGCAGCCAAATTTGAAACCGTTGCAGTTTGAAATCAAAAACGATACAACTTTAATTCCGGTTAAATTAAATGAAGAATTAGCAAAAGATGCGTTGGCGCATGTCATTACAGCAGGAAATTTGTATAAGGAAAACAAGTATAAATTAAGACGCTAAGTTACTAAACTAAGATGCTAAGTTTCTAAGTTTTTAATTTAAGGACTTGTCACGGTGTCACATTGAGCGAAGTCGAAATGCTTTGTGGGTTCTCGACCTCGCTCAAACTGACAATATTGACAAAAAATCTTAGAACCTTAGCATCTTAGTAACTTAGCGACTTTTATTAAAATAAAATCTTAATAACTCAGAAGCAGCAGCAAAAGGTGAAACTTCATCATTTTGCACTGCTTTTTTATTTTGTTCCAAAAGCGAAATAATTTCAGGTTGATTATAGAAATTTGATTTCAATTGTTCGTTGATGGTTTCCATCATCCAGAACTGATTTTGTTCATGTCGTTTTTCTTGGAAAAAACCTGATTCTTTAGTGAGTTCAAAATAATCAGAAATAGTACTCCAGATTTCTGAAATACCATCTTTAGTAATGGCGCTGCAAGTTGTCACTTTTGGTTGCCAGTTTGATTTTTTTGGAGGAAACAAATGCAAAGCTCTGTTGAATTCTAATTTCGCCTGATTCGCTTTTTTAATATTGTCTCCGTCGGCTTTATTAATTACAATAGCATCAGCCATTTCCATAATGCCTCGTTTAATGCCTTGAAGTTCGTCGCCGGCACCAGAAATTTTCAATAAAAGAAAAAAGTCAACCATACTGTGAACAGCAGTTTCGCTTTGACCAACACCAACAGTTTCAATAATGATGGTGTCAAAACCTGCCGCTTCGCATAAAATAATCGATTCACGGGTTTTTCGCGCTACGCCGCCTAAAGTTTCCCCAGAAGCACTTGGTCTGATAAAAGCATTTTCATCTTTCACCAATTCTTCCATTCGGGTTTTATCGCCTAAAATACTTCCGTGTGAAATTGAACTGCTTGGGTCAACTGCCAGAACTGCTACTTTTTTTCCTGTTTGAGTAAGATAAGTTCCAAAAGCTTCGATAAAAGTACTTTTACCAACTCCGGGAACGCCCGTAATTCCTATTCGAATAGATTTGTTAGCATGAGGCAAACAACCTTTTATAATCTCTTCCGCTTTTGCAGTATGTTCAGGATTTGTGCTTTCGATAAGCGTAATTGCACGACTTAACGAAGTTCTGTTTCCCGAAAGAATTCCAGAGATTAATTCTGATGCAGAAGGCTGTTGTCTGCGTTTGTTTTTAATGTCATTTATAGCCGAAACATTGGTAATTTCAGGAGATGAAATTCCAGCTTTTTCAGTTAAACTGCTCGACTGTTTTTTTACACTTGACAAAATACTTTTTTAGTAATGTAAAAGTACTGAAAACAAAAACAGTTTCAAAAGACAATTATTCTTTTGAAGCTGTAATGAGTGGTAACACGAATTTCACAAATTTGCACGAATTATTGCCTTTATTTTTATTCTGAAGGAAGTTGAAAGATAGCAAGTTGTTCGTTAAAGATGTTTGGCCACAAAGAGACCCGACAGGTTTTAAAAACCTGTCGGGTCCAATTAGTATTGTGGAGTTTCACGATTTAGCTCAAATGCAATGGAGAAAGCACTAAAATAGTAATTCGTGAAAATTCGTGTAATTTGTGTTTTAATAAGCTGCTGTAAAACGAACTTGGTGATGTTTTGGAGTTTCTACTTCATCAGCAATTACAACCGCTAAATCTTCTACAGATAAAATACTTCTTTGCTCGTCATTGAAAACTGGGTTTTCTAAACCTAAACGGTATTTACCTGTTCTCCCTGTTGTAATTCCCTGATGCATTTCAAGAGCAGGACTAAAAAATGCCCAATCTAATTCTTTTTCCTCCTTTATAACATTCAAATAATCTCTCGCAGCAGAAGCCGCTGTATAATATTCCTTTGGAAACTCTGGAGTATCAACTGCCTGTAAGCCCGGTGCTACATATAAACTTCCAGCACCTCCAATAGTGATAAAACGTTTTACACCTGATTTTTTTGTCGCTTCTTGAATCGATTTTGATCCGTTTTCGAAATCAGCGGTGTAATTTGAATTTGTCCATCCCGGATTGTAAGCGTTAATGATTAAATCATGTCCTTTTAAAATTTCTGCCAAAGCATCTGCATTAAAAATATCTGCAGCAATCCATTTTGCATTGTCAGTATTTTTTGGAGTTCTTGCTATTGCTGTAATTTCGTGTTTTCTGTCTGCTAATTCGGTTAAAATTGCTGAGCCTACAAATCCTGTAGCTCCAATAAGTGCGATTTTCATAATATATAAATTTATTTAGTAATAAAAAATGTTACAGTTTTGGTAAAAAAAATAGTTTTAAAATTGGTTCGAAAAATCTTCTAAAGAAATTCCTTCCAATTGAGCGCTCACTTTTTGATTCATTTCCCCATACAAAACATGTAGATTTTGATTGATTTTTTTTCCAACTGGACAATCAGGATTTGGCTGATTTTTAGCATAACCCAATCCAATGGTTTCAAAAGTCATTTCAAAAATCTCTCTTAATGTCAGTTTAGATGAATCTACGGCCAATTTTGTGCCTCCATTTTTTCCTTCTTTACTTTCTACAATATGATGTGCTTTTAGATTTGCAATCTCTTTTCTAACCAAAACAGGGTTCAGGTTCATACTTCCCGCAATATATTCCGAAGACAAATAATCGTTTGGGAATTTATTAAGCAAAGTGAGAATGTGAATCGTTATGGCAAATTTACCTGAAAGCATACTGTAATAAAATATGTTACAAATATAAGAAGTTTTACAATACGAAAATAAATTTTAACTAACTTTTTGGAAATAAGTGATTAGTGAATAGTAATTAGTGAAAAGTGATTAGCAAATTATTCTTGTCGATGTGTTATAAGTTTAACAAAAGAAAAAATGTAGTTGCTATTCGTTCGAAAAGCTAATTACTAATTACTTTTCACTAATCACTAAAATATAAATAACTATTTTTGTCCCGAAGCCTCGATATGAACAACTTTATTATAATATTCTTCTTTTTGTTTTTAGGATTGCTTTTACAACACGTAAAGCAATTTCCTACTCATATTTATAAGACACTCAATAAGATTGTCATTTATTTTTGTCTTCCCGCTATTACTTTATATCATATTCCAAAAATAAAATGGAGTAGTGAATTGCTGTTTCCAATAGGAGCGGGATGGATTACTTATATTGTGGCTTGTATCTTTTTTCACTTTTTAGGAAGAAGAAATGGCTGGTCCAACAAACTAATTGGCTGTTTGATTTTAACTGCAGGTTTAAGCAACAGTTCTTTCCTTGGATATCCAATTATTGAAGCTTTATTTGGTAAAAAAGGTTTAGAAACTGCCGTTCTGGTAGATCAACCAGGAACTTTTGTGGTAGTTTCAACACTTGGTGTTTTTACAGCGGCTTTTTATTCTAAAGGAAGCCCTAATGCTTTAGGGATTTTCAAAAAAATTATTTTGTTTCCGCCCTTTTTAATGTTTGTTTTGGCATGTCTGATGAATATTTTTGATTATAATTTAAATGAAAATTTTCAATCGGTATTGCTGAAAATTGGAAGCTTGGTAACGCCTTTGGCTTTGCTTTCTGTTGGTTTGCAATTGACTTTTGATAGAAAAAGCCAGCATTGGAAATTTTTACAACTGGGACTTTTCTTTAAGTTGCTATTAGTTCCTTTTATCATTTTTGTACTGTATGTCTTTATTTTTAATCAGCATTCTGAGGCCATCAAAATTACTTTGATGGAAACTGCAATGGCGCCAATGATTACAGGTGCAATTTTAGCCTCAACTTACGGATTAAAACCCAAATTAAGCAGTATGATGATTGGTTTCGGGATTCCAATTTCCTTTATAACCCTTGCTTTTTGGTACTTTATTCTTAGTTTTATTTAGTAGTAAAATAGTAATTATATCGATAAAGTAGAATTTTAACTTTTTTTTACCTTTTAGATGTTTTCTTAATGTGTTTTTTGGTTAATTTTATTGGAACTAAAAACTATAAATTATGTCAACATTAAGATTAGGCGATATAGCTCCAGATTTTCATGCAGAAACCACACAAGGACCAATCAATTTTCACGAATATTTAGGCGATTCATGGGGTGTTTTATTTTCGCATCCTGCTGATTTTACTCCGGTTTGTACAACTGAGTTGGGTACTGTGGCGAACTATGTTCCTGAATTCAATAAAAGAAATACAAAAGTTATTGCTTTGAGCGTAGATGGTTTAGAATCACACAAAGAGTGGATTAAAGACATTAACGAAACTCAAAATACTGAAGTTAATTTCCCAATTATTGCTGATGAAGATAAAAAAGTAGCAACTTTATATGATATGCTTCACCCGAATGCAAGCGATAAATTTACTGTTCGCTCTGTTTTTGTGATTGGTGCCGATAAAAAAATCAAATTGACTTTGACTTATCCTGCTTCGACTGGAAGAAATTTTGACGAATTACTTCGTGTAATTGACAGTTTGCAATTAACTGCAAATTATAGTGTTGCGACTCCTGCAAACTGGAAAGATGGTGAAGATGTTGTAATTGCGCCAGCGATTCCAGATAGTGATATTCCAGCAAAATTCCCAAAAGGACACACACCAATTAAACCTTATTTAAGATTAACACCGCAACCAAATAAATAGTTTTTGAGGTGCTAAGATACTAAGGCGCTAAGATTCTAAGTTTTTTATTGAAGAGGATATACTCTTAATGACTTAGAATCTTAGCGCCTTTTTTTGTTTCGGAAAAAAAATATATTGATAAAGGTAGAAAACCTTAGAACCTTAACCTCTCAGAACCTTAGTTCCTTTCGTCAACTCATTCATTTTTTTTCTGTCTCCTACGACCCAGATAATATCATTTTTGCTTAAAATAATATTAGATTCAGGATTTAAAATTCGGTTTCCGTTTCGTTCGATCCCTACGACTAGACCGCCGGTTTTTCCTCTAAATTGACCAATACTTTTTTGAATGAATTCTTCTTGAGAAACCTCTAATTGACGAAGTACAATGTCAGATTGTTCAACTTCGGTGGCGGCTTCGATTTCGTTTTGATTTAAATATTTGGCAAATTCGGTTACTTGAGCATCCGTACCAATTACGCAAATTTCGTCACCTGGAAACAAACGTTCATTTTTAGTGGGAATCGGAATCGTAATATCGCCACGTTTTATTTCTGCAATATTAATTCCGAGTTGTTCGCGAATTCTTAATTCTTCAAGCGTTTTTCCAGCCAAGTTTGATTCTTTACCAATATCAA
The DNA here is from genome assembly GCF_030929605.1 of Flavobacterium sp. LHD-80. Taxonomy (GTDB): domain Bacteria; phylum Bacteroidota; class Bacteroidia; order Flavobacteriales; family Flavobacteriaceae; genus Flavobacterium. Next base: position 559,335 of record NZ_JAVFVS010000005.1, on the reverse strand, counting down.
AAAACGACATGTGACCGTCCCAAGGCATTAAATTAGCGTAACGTCTGTCGATTTTTTTGTTCTCACGATCGTTCAGGTTTTTCAGAAAGTGATTTTCAATTTTATGATATTGCTCGTTTAATTTTTTTGGAAAAATTTGATACGCTCCAATCGCGATGATCAAGGCAACAAAAGCGACTAAAGGCGAGAAGAAAATGTTCAATAAAAATCCGACGAAAAATAAACCAAGGCTCATTCTAATTAAAATCAGCATTAAAAGCGCACCACGGTATTTACGTTCTTCCCATAAAAGTTCGACTTCATCAACTTTTACTCTTCGTAACGAAAGCGCCCATAAAAACGGCGCGATAATCACTAAAGTTATTAAAGCCGCAAGTGTGTTTCCAAATCGGGTATCAGCCACTAAAGGCGCAACAAATTTCGACGATAATAAAATGATTGCCGTAATAATTATGGTATGCAGTATAATTTGCGTGATCGATGCTCTCAAAACAATTTGCCACGTGCTCACCGACTTAATTGCCTGCGCGTTCATACTATAACGGTTGATGTTTTTAACCCACCTTTTAGGCATTTTCTGTTCTAGATATAAAGCAAACGTTTCCGAATATTTAATTAAAAAAGGAGTTGTAAATGTAGTAACTGCTGAAACTGCTACAATTATGGGATACAAGAAATCACTTGTAACTTTTAATGTCATTCCCAGAGTTGCGATAATAAATGAGAATTCCCCAATTTGCGCTAAACTCATTCCGGTTTGTACGGATTGTTTCAAAGGTTGACCTGAAAGTAAAGCTCCCGTTGCAGAACTTAGTGCTTTTCCAAAAATTGTCACCAAAGTGATAATCAAAACAGGAAGCGCAAAATCAACTAAAGTCACAGGATTAATCAACATTCCGACAGACACGAAGAAAACGGCTCCAAATAAGTCTTTTACGGGTTGAATTAAATGTTCGATTTTTTCTGCCTGAGTGGTTTCAGCAATAATAGAACCCATAATGAAAGCGCCCAGTGCGGGAGAAAAACCAACATTGGCAGCAAACATTACCATCATCAAACACAATGCAAGCGAAATAATTAGCAACATTTCGTCACTTAATAAATGCTTTGCCTTTTTGAGAAGTGTTGGAATAATAAAAATCCCGCCTAAAAACCAAATAATCAAAAAGAATACTAATTTTAAAACAGACTGCAATAATGCTGTTCCAGAAATTTGATCGCTAACTGCAATTGTTGACAATAAAACAAGCATTAAAATAGCCACAATATCCTCTACAATCAACGCGCCAAATACAATCCCAACGAACTTTTTTCCTTTTACTCCCAATTCATCAAAAGCCCTAATAATAATAGTTGTGGAAGAAATCGAAAGTGTTGCACCAAGAAAAATACTATCCATTTTTCCCCAGCCCATCCATTGGCCTACTAAATAACCAATTAATGTCATAAATATAATCTGAGTGATGGCGGTGACGGAAGAAGTGCCTCCAACTTTCATCAGTTTCTTAAAACTAAATTCGAGTCCTAAACTGAACAGTAAAAAGATAACACCAATTTCGGCCCAAACTTCGACACTTTTCATATCAGTTATTGAAGGAAAAAAATCGAAATGGTTTCCGGCCAAAAATCCTGCGATCAGATAACCTAAAACTAGAGGCTGTTTCATTTTTTTAAAGATGAGCACAGCAATTCCAGCAGTCATCAGGATTAATCCCAAGTCGCTGATTAAAGGTTGCAAATGGTGTGTAGTTTCCGCAGCGGCGTTTAAGGCAATCATATAGAAGTGGTATTTTAGTTTCAGGAGCTATTTCCAGCCTTACATTTCAAGCTTTTGCTCAAAAAACATATTTTTAACGCCGTTACAGGAGCTTCCGTTGGTCGCTCTGTAACAGCAAAAAAATATAGTTTTTCGAGCAAAAGGCTTTTCATTTCAGTCTGGGCTAGTTTTCCAATCAGATTCAATAAAAAAAGCTATCTCGATAAAGATAGCTTTTTTTGGGAAAATATTTTAGGTTTTCTTTAAATTCCTTAGGAGTTACTAGGTTTTAAATATGCCTTTCAAGTTATTTTAGTTTTGCAGTTCCTATTTTTGAATCTTTATAATAAAGAATAAAACTATCGTTTTTTAGTTCTAAAGGAATAATGAAAAACAATTCAGCTTTAAAATTTTTATATGCCGTTTGTCCAAAATAAATGATACTTTGGTCCGGATTCTTTTTTGTTCCAAATTCTACTGGAATCTCAAAAGGAGTGTATCCTTCAAATTTATACTTGTCAAATAAATCAATTTCATTTGCACGAAATTGGGGCGTATTGTAATTAGATGTTTTGTTATTGGATTTTGTTTTCCTGAAATAATTTCTTTCAGGATTACCAATAATAGCTCCATAGCCTAAATAATCACCTAAACGATATCTAATTTTGTTAACTGTGTCTACTAATGAAAAAGCACTTATTTGAGTACGATTCTCTTTCAATGAGTTGACTTTGCATTTCACCATTACGTACTTAAACTTTTCTTGATCGAATTTGATGCCTCTCAACAGTTCGTTTGAAAAACTGGAAGGTTCTTTTACTTTAAGAATTTCAATTTCAATATCGTCTACAGTTTTCTTTTGTCCGTAAAAGGCTGACACATGCAGTGCAAACAATAAAATTACAATAAATCTTATTTTCATAAAAGATTAAATACCTGTGTAATTGCTAGGAGTTATTTGCATTAATTCAGCTCTAACGGCATCAGAAACCTCTAAAGTCGCAATAAAATTATGAATTGCGTTTTTGTCAATTGCTTCATTTGTTCTTGTCAAACCTTTCAAAGCCTCATACGGATTTGGATACGCCTCACGACGTAAAATAGTCTGAATAGCCTCAGCAACAACAGCCCAGTTTTTCTCTAAATCTTCAGCAAATTTACTTTCGTTCAAAAGCAATTTGTTCAAACCTTTTAAAGTTGCTTCAAAAGCAATAATTGTGTGTCCAACAGGAACACCAACATTTCTTAAAACAGTACTGTCTGTTAAATCACGCTGTAATCTTGAAATTGGCAATTTCGCTGCTAAATGCTCGAAAATAGCATTTGCAATTCCTAAGTTTCCTTCAGAATTTTCAAAATCGATAGGGTTTACTTTATGTGGCATTGCCGATGAACCAATTTCTCCAGCTTTGATTTTTTGTTTGAAATAATCCATTGAAACATACGTCCAGATATCACGGTCTAAATCGATAATGATATTGTTGATTCTTTTTAAGCCGTCAAAAAAGGCAGCAAAATGGTCGTAATGTTCAATTTGTGTTGTTGGAAAAGAATGTTGTAAACCTAAATCAGTTTCAACAAATTTAGTTCCGAATTGTTTCCAGTCAATTTGTGGATAAGCTACATGATGAGCGTTGAAATTTCCAGTTGCACCACCAAATTTAGCTGCAAAAGGAACGTTGAATAACAAACGCATTTGCTCTTCTAAACGCTCAACAAAAACCAAAATCTCTTTTCCTAAACGAGTAGGAGAGGCCGGCTGTCCGTGCGTACGCGCCAACATCGGGATATCTTTCCATTCAACACTTAATTCTTTCAATTTAGAAATCAAAGAAATTAAGGATGGCATATAAACCTGCTCAAAAGCTTCTTTTGTAGAAAGCGGAATAGCAGTATTATTAATATCTTGAGATGTTAATCCGAAGTGAATGAACTCTTTGTATTGTGATAAACCTAATTTTTCAAAAGCATCTTTAATGAAGTATTCAACTGCTTTTACGTCGTGGTTGGTCACTTTTTCTGTTTCTTTAATCCAAAGTGCATCTTCAGTTGAGAAATTTTTGTAGATATTTCTTAAGCTGTCAAATAAATCTGAATTTACACTAGAAAGCTGTGGCAACGGAATTTCGCATAAAGCAATGAAGTATTCCACTTCAACCAAAACACGGTATTTTATTAAAGCTTCTTCAGAGAAAAAAGGTGCTAAATTTTGAGTTTTATTTCTATATCTTCCATCAATTGGTGATATAGCATTCAATTCGTTTAGAGTAGTCATTGTTATGTTGTTTTTCGAAAGGTGCAAATATAAACAGAATTTGCGGATTTAAAGTAATCAGAAAGTCAATTGAAGGCATTTTAAAAGAGAAAAAAGAAGGCAAAACACAAATTTCACGAATTAGCACTAATTTTCTCTGCTCAATTTATAGACAAGACAAACATTCGTGTTAATTCGTGACTCGAGCGATAGCGAACAGACAAAGTAAATTAGTGTTTAATAATTATGCTTTTAAATCGATTTTAATTTTTCTCTTAAATCAGCAACACCTTCTGATGCAAATTTGGCAATCGTTTCTACTTTATTTCGGATATTCGGAATCGCAATTGGTTTTGGATCAATATAAAAAACGGGAGTTGTACTTGGCGCATAAGCAATAAGGCCTGCTGCAGGATAAACTTGCAGTGAAGTTCCAATTACAGCAAAATAATCGGCCGTTTCTGTAATGTCAATTGCTTCTTCAAGAGCCGGAACTTCTTCACCAAACCAAACAATATGCGGGCGCAATTGGTGTCCGTTTGCATCAAAATCGCCTGTATATAAATCTTCAGTCCAATCTAAAATGAGGTTTTTATCTCTAATGCTTCTTACTTTTAATAATTCACCATGCAAATGCAAAACATTTGTACTTCCGGCGCGTTCATGCAAATCATCAACATTTTGTGTAATGATATGAACGTCGAAATCTTTTTCTAATTCGGCTAAAATAATATGGCCTAAATTTGGTTTTACTTCTTTTAGTTGCTGACGTCTTTTGTTGTAAAAATCCAAAACCAATTCCTGATTTTTATGCCAGCCTTCAGGAGTTGCAACTTCCATAACATCGTGTCCTTCCCATAAACCATCGCTGTCTCGAAAGGTTTTGATACCGCTTTCAGCACTAATTCCGGCGCCGGTTAAAACGACAAGTTTCTTTTTCATTTTTCTAATATTATCTTATTCAGGCAACTGATTCACTTCTAAAACCCTTACCATTGTTGGTTCTGATTTTGCCAGACCTTCGCCGTCAACCTGATTCACATTTTGAAGAAAGATATGAAGTTTTTTTTGTTTTTCCCAAAGCGAAATATCATAATTTGGTTCCCATTCACCAATAGAAGCTGTAGTTAAGTCGGTAACTTTCCATGCTATATTATTGCTCAAATTGGTGTACGCCATTGAAACTTTATTGTCTCTTTCGCTGTCTCTAAAAAGAAGATATAAATTTCGGTTTTTTCCGTTTTCTTTAATTACTAAATCGGGTCTAGAAATCGGAATTTTTTTGGTGCCTCCGCCGCCTAAGGAAAAAGAAGTTTTTCTGAATGCTGTATTTGTTTTTTTCCAAACGCCATTTTCCAAATATACAATTTGAAATTGCGGAATATTATTTTCGTTCCAATAATTGGCAATATAAGGATTTCCGTTTTCGTCAGCAGTCATCGAAGTCTGATTAATCAAGCTTGATTTTTCTGGGATTTTCCAAGCAATTTCTGCCGATGCGATAGTTATTGGCAAATTGTATTTTTCTCCATTTGATTTTTCCCAAGTCAAACCGCCATCTTCTGAACGGGCATAACAAATATCGTGATTGGTCGAAACATCCCAACTTTCTCTCCATGTCCAAGAAAGGTGAATGGTGCCTTTTTTATCTACTTTGGCTTGCCAGTAGGCACTTCTTTGCTCTTCGCCATTTACTAAATTACTTTGAATTTGTGACCATTTTTTATCTTTAACCGAATAAGAATTAATAATCATATTGCCTCTTCCCGAAGCGCCAGAACGGTACAAGAATAATAAATTTCCATTTGGTAAATTGTGAAATTCAGGATAGGTTACTTTTTGTTCAGAATTGCCAGTCATCGATTCTTCTTTTCCTAAATTTAAACTCAATGGCAATTTGCTTTTTGCATATCGAAGTTTGGTGTCATGATGATCCCAGCTTAAATGTAAATATCCTTCGCCGTCAATAGCAATACTAATGGTATTATGAGCATCTTTGATATTTCCGGTATAAGGTGTTTTTACGAGTTCCCAATTTGTAGATTTTAATTTTCTTTTGCCCAAAATCACATAACCTTCATTATCATAATAAGCTATAAATTGAAAGTCTTTAAAAGTCGTTAAGGCATTTTTTCTAAATTTTACCGTATTGACAGAATTGCTGCTCCAGCCATTTCCTACCGGAATTTCTACGTTTTGTTGTGCGATGCAGGAAAATGAACTAAAAAGAAGAAAAAAAAGAATTTTGTAAAAATGTGATTTCATTAAAAAGTGTGGTTGGTTGTAGTTAGTAAAATGAAAATTGGTTGGATTTTTCGAATCAGTAAAAATAGCCGATTTAAATATAATTAAGTCCTAAACCATACCAGTTTAAATCTATAAATGAAGTTGCACCTATAAAAAGTCGCTTTGCCCGATATCACAATTATTGTTATTTTTGCCGGAAACAGAAATAAAATGATTGATTTAGATTACCTCGCATTTCTTGAAAATATACTGACAGAGAACCGTAAAGAAAGATTTCTGCACGTTTTGGAAAATCGCACTAAACATTTTACAGTTGCTGTAGAAGATGTTTTCCAAATGCACAACACAAGTGCGGTAATGAGAAGCTGTGAAGTTTTTGGTATCCAAGAATTAAATGTAATCGAACAACGTTTTGGAAAAAGAATTGACAAAGAAATTGCTTTGGGTGCTCAAAAATGGGTAGATATTAATAGATTTGATTCGGTTTCAGGATGTCTTTCTGATTTAAAAAATAAAGGTTATCAAATCATTGCAACAACACCACATGAAAATGATTCGGTGTTGGAAGATTTTGATATTTCAAAACCAAGCGCTTTATTTTTTGGAACAGAAAAAGAAGGATTGTCAAAAGAAATTATGGACAACGCCGATGGTTTCCTAAAAATACCAATGGTAGGTTTTACTGAGAGTTTGAATATTTCTGTTTCGGCTGCAATTATCATTCAAAGTTTGACAAACAGACTGAGAAGATCCAATGTAAAATGGCAACTTTCTGAAGACGAAATTTTAGAGAAACGTCTTTTATGGGCCAAAAATTCGATTAAGGATATTAAACGAATTGAAGCGCGTTATTACGAAGAAAATCCAAGATAAAGTTTTTTTTAAGTTTCTAAGACGCTAAGATTCTTAGTTGCTAAGTATTTTAAAAAATGCGAAAAACGTACTGCTGTTTGTCTCTACAATGCTATCTGTGGAATAAAAACCTTAGAACTTTAGCCTCTCAAAATCTTAGAAACTTACGAAGAACTATCTTCCAAAAGTATCATAATTGTCCGTAGCGTATTTCTCAAAACGTTTTAATATTGCTACGTTTTGTTTTTCTGTTTCGGTTAATTGATTGTCAACATTTTCTGAAATTGGAACATACCAAGGAACAAAATCAAAAAATTGTCTAATCGTTTCCGATTTGAAAGCATAACCATGTCGGGCAAAAATGGTGTTTCTTAGAATTTCTAAATCCAGTTTCTTTAAATTTTTTAACTGACTTTCTTTCAGTTTTGTTGTTGAAGAATTAAGTTTAAAAACGACTTCTGACGCGGCTCTATAAAGTGCGCTGCTGGATTCATCTTCGCCTTCATAATCATCGATTGTATCGTTTTCGATTTTTTCTGTCTGATTTTCTGCCTGTTCTTGTTCTTTAGGATTTACATAATCAATATACATTTCTCCTTCGGGAAGCATAGCATGAGGATCGTATTTAAATTCCCTTTTTTTAAGTATGTATTTTCTTTTTGTGACTTCTTTTTTGGGATCGTTTGCTTGCCAAGTTCCTTTCAGTACCGAATCTTTTTGTATTTCAAAAGTAAAGACGCCATCATTTTTATCATCTCCAGGTTCCTTCAGAGTAAAATAAAAGGTATTCCCTGTTTTTCTCATAAAACCTTTAATAGGTTTGCTTTTCCCGTCTATAATTCTTTGACCAATTACTTCTGATTCTGTAATTCTCTTAATTAAAATATTAATCGTGTTTGCACCTTCTACAACAGGTCTAGTAGTGTCTCGTTCTTCAATCATAGAATATCCCACATAAGAGCCGTATAAATAGGTTCTTATTTCTTTGTTTTCTGCTAAAAGTTTAGTGTTTTTTGGACTTTCTTTCTCTTTTGAGTTACAAGAAAATAATAATACAACTAACAGGAAACAAAAAAGTTTTTTCATTTTTTAGATTGATTAAATAGATAGTATTCAATGATTAATAAATTTGGAATCCAGCCAATCCAAGCAATGATTTGATAGACATCCATTGGCGAAGGCTGAAACAAATATACAAGAATAACCTTCCAAAAACGCAATGTTATTGCTGAAAATGTTAAGGCGAAACTTCGCATCATAAAGGCTTTATGAAGTGGGATATTTTTGTTTTTAATGGTTAAAAAACCTCTCAGTGTAAAATAAAACCATAAGATCGATAAAGTGACGAAAGATATTTTTGAGTAAAAACCGCCATTAGCAAAAACACCAATAAATAGACCAGACGGCGCACTTAAAAACAATACTGTAAACACATATAATTTTCCAATATTTCTATGAAGAACAGGCTTGTTCTGTAATAAACCCGAATTAAACTGAGTAAATCCGGCAAGTAAAACAAAGATTGCCGAATACACATGTATGTAAAAGAAAGTAATGTAAAAAGGGATTTCAGAAACTTCTGTTTGTTTTATTTGAAGAAAAGCAACATCATTTCTTAATGGAACATATTGCCAAGTAATTTGAATCATCAAAATAAAAAAATAGCTAAAGCACAATGTCATTAAGAATGGAAACGAAAGCTTTAAGTACTTTTTCAATTTTATTTGCAAGAGATTATTTTGAAAATCAAATGTAAGAAAAATATTCTGAGTTGCTAAGATTCTAAAGGCAAAAACTTAGAATCTTAGCAACTCAGAACCTTAGCATCTTTGAACTATTTTTTTAGAAAAAGAACAAAACCTAGAATGCTCACAATTAAAATGGATAGCGCTGCTAAAACAGTCGCTAAATCTCGAATGTTTTTTCCAGCCCAATCCATAAATAAAAATTTGTGCAAAATGGCAAAAGAATATCCTTCGATTTTGTCTGAATTATTTACAACTGCAGCCAATCTTGATGTTGAAGTTTCGATAAAATAAGTCGTTTTCTCTGGCGTATCATAAGCCAGTTTTATAACCGGAAGTCTTTTGTTGACAAAGCCATATTCTCTGCTTTCAAAATCGGTTAATTCTTTTGATTCTAATAGTTTTATGTTTTCTAAAGAAGGAGAATCTTCCTCAGATGTATCAATCATTTCACAGCAAGATGCTTTTGGAGCTCCATCGGTAAAATAATAAGCCAAAAATTCAGCATATTGCAGATCCATATTTGGAACAACTTGATTTGTTGCAGCATTAATGTAAACTACTTCAGATTTTGGATCTTCTTTTTTATTCCATTTAGAATCTGATTTTGGTTTTTTGAATCTTTTTGTTTTTTTTTCAAGTAATTGACATCTGTAATAAGTAGAGTCATTCAATGTAGTTAAACTGATGTTTTGAAAACGATTCCAATCTAAATTGAGATTGTTATTTGCGCCAGGAATTTCTTTGGTTACAAATGTAGGCTCATAAACCATTTGCGATAAAGTATACGGCGCCCATTTTGTCGTCGCATGATACGCACCGCTAAAAGCAAAAGTAAGGGTGAAAAGCGAAACCCAGATTCCTATTTGGCGGTGGTATTTTCTTAAACCTTTTTTTGGAGCTAAATTATCTGTTTTTTTGAATTGTTTCCAAAGCAGACCATAAATTAAAATACCGCTCAAGGCAGAAAATCCAATAATTGATAATAAGAAAATCATCGTAATAATTCGGATACTGTTATTGCTGATCGCATCTATAAACGACCAATTGTGAAACGTATCAAAAAACCAGATAAAAAATTGTCTCGAAGTTGGATTATAAGTTGCCAGTTTGCTAGATGAGGTTTCGACATAAACCTGCATAGCATCTGGACGGTTAAAACTTAATTTATAAACTGGCAAATAACGATTTACATATTTATATTGCGATGTAAATTCGGTTACAATTTCACTGTTTTTTACGACACTTTTTTGGTCATCTAAAAAATAACGCGAAAGCCATTCGGCATATTTTTGATCTCCGTTTTCTAGTTTTTTGGCTGTGGAAGCATCAAAATACCAAAGTTCGCCAAGAATTGTTTTTACTTGATAATAAGCGGCATTATTGAAAGTTACGATTCGGAAATTTTTAAACTGAGATAATTCGTTTTTCAGCAAAACTTCCTGAATAGAATAGTGCAATTGGCTCTTGTCAATAATTTGCTGTTCGATCTTGTCATGCGCAATTTCTGGTTTGAAAAAATGCGCCATAAAAGGATGCATCAAGCCAGAAAATGTCCAAAAAATCACGGGAATAATAGTAATTAATCCAATAACACGATGCCATCTATACATGTGTTGTTTGATTTTTTTAACGATTTTAGAATCTTTCTTTTTCGAAGATTTTTTGTTTGTTTCTTTACTCATTGGTTGCTTTTTTTTGGCCACTCCCGATAGCTATCGGGAGTGGCTAAATATTATTTTTTTAATGAAAAATTATATTGAATTCCGAACACAAAAGTTCGTGGCGCTGCAGCTGTGTAAGTAGGCTGTGCGTTTGCAACATTTGTTCTTGAAACATTATATGCGTATAGCTTATCGGTAAGATTTAGAACATTTCCATAAACCTCAATTTTTTTCCATTGATAACCAATTCGGGCATTAAAGATATTGTAGCCGTCATATTTTACCGTATTAATTTGATCTTGGTAATAACTGCCGACCAATTGCCATTCTAAAGACGTTCTCAAATTTGGAAGCCAATTTGGGTAATAAGTTACTTCTGAATTTCCTGACCATTTTGGAGCTGACGGCATTTCTTTTCCATTTAAATCTTGAATAGGATCTGTTGGTTTGTCTGAAAGTTTAAAATCAATGTAAGTATGTTGTGCATAAGTGCCTCCCAAACGAATATTGAATTGTTTTGAAGGTCTGTATGAAGCGCCAAACTCAATTCCTTTGTGGCGCGTTTCTCCAGCCGAACGATAATCTGTTGAATTATCTGGAAGTTTGATGTTCAGTAATTCATTTTTACCTTCCATATAATAAAAAGCATAATCAAAGTTTAGTTTGTTTTCTAAAAATGAAAGCCATCCGCCAATTTCATAATTATCAAAATCGGCTGGTTTCAGATTGTAATAAAATTCGGCAGGAATACCTGTTGTTCCTCCAGTTCCTGGTTTTGCTCTAAATATTGACGTAATTCCTGGAGGCGCAAAACCTTGGGAATAATTGCCGTAAAAACCAGCAAATTCAAACGGATTGTAATTTGCTCCGGCTTTAAAAGTGGCTTTGTCATATACTTTGCTTCCAGACGAAAGGTCGATTGCGTTATCATAATTCACTTTCATATTGTCATATCGACCGCCAAGCGTAATGACTAATTTCTCGATTGGATTAAAACTGATTTGCGCGTAACCAGCTGTATTGAAAATGTCTGCTGTATAATCTGCTAGTTTAGAATCTGGATGTTCAGCGATGATTTCATATGAATCTACCGTTTGTTTTCCTGGAGCACCTGCATTTAAATTGGCTTTTAAATCAATTACATACGACCAATAGGTTACTGGCGAATAATCATATAAAGCGCCCGCAACAATTTTAGTATTCAGAAAATCGAATTTTTGCGTGTGCTGCCCAATTGCACCGTAACTTTTGAAATTGTTTGAATTAACTTCACCTTTAGCTGTTGTTGGATTTACTGTCGGGCTCCATTTAATTCCGTATGACGGGTTTTGACCCAATTTATTATCGCGTAAATAAGCTGTGGTATAACTGCTTGAATTGCTATTCCAGTCATGTTCCAGTGTCAGTCGAGTTCGTAAAGCATCCGATTTTCGATACGTAAAATTAGAAGTGCTTTTGTAAGTTCTGTTATTGAAATCGCTTTCATTTACAGAACCACTCATATCCGAATAATATTTTCCGTACATCGTATTGCTTATCAATCGGGTAGAAGGAGAGATCTGGTAGTCAATTCTTGCATTCAGATTATCTTTGTTATAATCAGAATAGGTCATCCATCCATTTTCCTGTAGACTTGAAATGCCTGCAATATGAAAACCTACTTTTCCGATCGTTGCACCACCGGCCGCCTGAAATCTTCTGTAGCCATAATTATCAGCCTGAATTCCAAATTTGAATTCTGGATCAACAGGTGGTTTCAGTGAAATTAAATTAATAGTTCCTCCAACAGCTTCAGGTCCGTATAATGAGGAAACAGGACCTTTAACGACTTCAATACTTTGTAGATTGTATTGGTTTATTTCCAATAATGCATTATGATTAAAAATTCCCATAGGGCGAATTGGCAATCCGTCTTCCAAATATAAATAATAGGCATTGGTTGTCATGGGCTGACGAATAGACATCATATGCTGTTCGTTTCCTAAATTTACCATTAATACGCCAGGGGTTTTATTTATGATTTCATAAACTGCAGTTGCTTTGGCTTCGTTAATGGTTTTAGCTGTTAGTTTGCTTATGGCAACAGGCGTTTCTTTTCTTAAAGTTGCAGTTCGATTGGCAGTTATAAAAACATTTTCAAGTTCATGCGACTTTGTTGTGTCTTGCTCCGTTTTATTTTGCGCAAAAACACATTGCCCTATAATCAATAGGGTAAAGTATATTTTTTTCATTTTAAATTATATAAATTAAGCTATAAGCTATAGGCAATAAGCCGTAAGCTTTGAACTGTAAGTCTTATAGTTGTGACTTTTTAAAATTTATATAAAATAGGATGGAGGGTGAAAAGTTGAATTTGCTATTGCAATAGGTTTTTTATCGAATGAAGCGAAGATTTTTGCTTTTGATTCGATAAGTGCTGTTAATTTGAAATTATTTAAAACGGAAGTTTGAATGTAAACAACTTCTGCTTTTTCTTTCAGATTGTTTTGCATTCTTTTTTCATTGTCAGCGTATTTTTTTAAGCTTTTTTGAAGTTCACAACGGCCGTTACAAGTGTTGAAAACCATTTTACGCTGCACACAGATTGTTTTTGAAATCTCTTTCTGATTTAATTTGAATGAGGTATAAACAAAGAAACTGCCAAAAGAAGGAACTAATAGCATGCAGGAAAGAAATATGACGAAAAGTCGTTTCAAAATGTGTTTCGTTGTTTTCGAGAGCAAAAATACATTATAAATATTATTTACAAGAATGATTTTTGTCATTTTGTGTAAAAAAGTCTTTTTTTAGTCTCAGTCTCAGTTTTCAGTCTCAGTGCGGAACTAGAAACTTTTTTAAATAAATAAACCCGACAGTTTTTTAAAACCTGTCGGGTTTGATATGGAATTTAAGTACTAGTCTGTAAACTTAAAACTGCGACTGAATACTTAAAAAAATTATTTAACTAAAACCCAAGTTCCTGAAGCTAATAGGGCTTCTGCTTTTTTGAATTTCATTTCTTCAGTTTTGCCTGTAGCAACTTCCTGAACAGTAACTGTATCATTTCTGTTGATTTTTGGCATATCTCTAACAATCGTTTCAGTAACCTGACGCTGTTGTGTTTCTCCAGCTTCACGGTTAATGCTTTCGCTGTTAGGAATTTCGTCTTTGCTTAATTGTAAATTCTCTGCTTGACGAACTTCTCTTGCTTCGTGAATTTCAGAGCTGACGTTTTGAGCAGGCAAATCACCTTTGAATAAAAATGAAATAACTTCTTTGTTAACGTTGTCTAACATTCCTCTAAACAAGTTGAAAGCTTCTAATTTGTAAATAAGCAATGGATCTTTTTGCTCGTGAACAGCTAATTGAACAGATTGTTTCAATTCGTCCATTTTACGTAAGTGTTTTTTCCAAGCCTCATCAACAATTGAAAGTGTGATGTTTTTCTCGAAATCAGCAATTAACTGAGCACCTTGGCTTTCGTATGCTTTTTGCAAATCTGTTACAACGTTCAAAGTTTTGATTCCGTCTGTAAAAGGAACTACAATTCTTTCAAAATGATTATTTGGTTCTTCAAATACACCTTTAATAATTGGGAAAGCTTCTCTTGCGCTTCTTTCTGTTTTTTCAGTATAGAAATTCAAAGCTTCTTTGTATACTTTTCCAGTAACTTCAATATCAGATAATTTTGCGAAATCTGCTTCAGAAATTGGAGAAGTGATTCCGAAATAACGGATTAAATCAAACTCAAATCCTTTAAAGTCATTTGCTATTTTGTGATTGCTTACAATTAATTCGCAAGTATCATAAAGCATATTCGCGATATCTAGTTTCAAACGCTCACCAAATAAAGCATGACGACGACGTTTGTAAACTACTTCACGTTGTGAATTCATAACGTCATCATATTCTAATAAACGTTTACGAACACCAAAGTTGTTTTCTTCTACTTTTTTCTGAGCACGTTCGATCGATTTAGTCATCATAGAATGCTGAATAACTTCACCTTCCTGTAATCCCATTCTGTCCATAACTTTCGCTACTCTTTCAGAACCGAATAAACGCATCAAGTTGTCTTCAAGAGAAACATAAAATTGAGAACTTCCTGGATCTCCTTGACGTCCAGAACGACCACGTAACTGTCTGTCAACACGACGTGAATCATGACGCTCTGTACCCACGATTGCTAAACCTCCCGCAGCTTTAACTTCTGGAGATAATTTAATATCGGTACCACGACCAGCCATGTTTGTTGCAATTGTTACAACTCCAGCTTTACCAGCTTCTTCAACGATTTGTGCTTCTTGCTTGTGCATTTTAGCATTCAATACGTTGTGCGTGATTCCTCTCATTTTAAGCATACGGCTTAATAATTCTGAAATCTCTACAGAAGTTGTTCCAATCAATACTGGTCTTCCAGCTTGTGATAATTCAGTAACATCTTCAATTACAGCGTTGAATTTCTCACGTGTCGTTTTGTAGATATAATCTTCTTTGTCAATTCTTGCAATTCCACGGTTAGTTGGGATTTCAACAACGTCTAATTTATAAATCTGCCATAACTCACCAGCTTCTGTCACAGCAGTACCCGTCATACCAGCTAATTTGCTGTACATTCTGAAATAATTCTGTAATGTTACAGTTGCAAAAGTTTGTGTTGCAGCTTCGATTTTTACATTTTCTTTTGCTTCAATCGCTTGGTGTAATCCGTCAGAATAACGACGTCCGTCCATGATACGACCTGTTTGTTCATCGACAATCATAATTTTGTTGTCCATGATTACGTATTCTACATCTTTTTCAAAAAGAGCATACGCTTTTAAAAGTTGTGTCAATGTGTGGATACGTTCGCTTTTTACTCCAAAATCTTGGAATAATCTTTCTTTAGCTTCTGCTTCTGCGTCTTTATCTAATTTTTGTTTTTCGATTGCTGCGATTTCTGTTCCAATGTCTGGTAAAACGAAGAAATCTGCATCAGTATCTCCAGATAAATATTGGATACCATTATCTGTCAATTCTACCTGATTGTTTTTTTCTTCAATCACAAAGTATAAAGCTTCGTCAACTTTATGCATTTCGCGATTGTTATCTTGCATGTATTGATTTTCAGTTTTTTGAAGCAATTGTTTAATTCCTTCTTCACTTAAAAATTTAATTAATGCTTTATTTTTAGGTAAACTTCTGTAAGCTCTTAATAATAAGAATCCGCCTTCTTTAGTATTTCCTTCTTTGATTAATTTTTTAGCTTCTGCCAAGAAACCATTCGCAAGCTGACGTTGTTGAGCAACTAAGTTTTCGATTTTTGGTTTCAATTCGTTGAATTCATGACGATCTCCTTGAGGAACTGGTCCTGAAATAATAAGCGGTGTTCTAGCGTCATCAATTAATACAGAATCGACCTCGTCGACAATAGCAAAATTGTGTTTTCTTTGAACTAAATCGCTTGGTGAGTGCGCCATGTTATCTCTCAAGTAGTCAAAACCAAATTCGTTGTTGGTTCCGTAAGTGATATCAGCGTCGTAAGCTTTCTTTCTTTGTTCTGTACTTGGTTGGTGGTTGTCGATACAATCAACAGATAAACCGTGGAATTCGAATAAAGGAGCTTTCCAAGTACTATCACGTTTTGCCAAGTAGTCATTCACCGTTACTAAGTGAACTCCATTTCCAGTCAAAGCATTTAAGTAAAGTGGAAGAGTAGCTACTAACGTTTTACCTTCACCTGTTTGCATTTCGGCAACTTTACCTTCGTGCAAAACCATACCACCAATCAACTGAACATCATAGTGAATCATGTCCCAAGTGATATCTTTTCCGGCAGCATTCCATTTGTTGGCCCAAACCGATTTTTCGCCATCAATAGTAATATAAGGTTTTGTAGCCGAGAATTCGCGGTCTTTTGGAGTTGCCGTAACTTCAACAAAAGTGTTTTCTTTGAAACGGCGCGCTGTTTCTTTTACAACAGAAAACGCTTCTGGAAGAAGTTCCAATAAAGTTTTCTCAGAGATTTCATAAGCTTCTTTTTCAAGAGCATCTATTGCATCATAAAGATCTTCTCTTTTGTCAATGTCTTCGATGTTTTCTACTTCCGCTTTAAGCGAAGCAATTTTAGCATCTTTGTCAGCTCTAGCATCTTTTATTCTGTCTTTAAAATAAACGGTTCTAGCTCTTAATTCGTCGTTAGACAAACTCATTAAGCTGGTTTCGAATGTTTTAATTTTGTTTAAGTAAGGTTGTAAAGCTTTGACATCTTTTTGTGATTTATCACCTACAAAGACTTTAATAATACTGTTTATGAAACTCATGATTTATTAGTATTTCTTTATTATATAATGTTGTATTTTGAACCAAAAAAAAAGTCTCTGTGATGAGACTTTTTCCTTTGGTTTATTTTTTAATATTCATCCTCATTCCAAAGATAATCTTCGTCTGTTGGATAATCAGGCCAAATTTCTTCCATTGATTCATATATCTCGCCTTCATCTTCGATTGACTGAAGGTTTTCTACTACTTCTAATGGAGCACCAGCTCTAATAGCGTAGTCAATAAGTTCATCTTTGTTAGCAGGCCATGGCGCATCACTTAAATAAGATGCTAATTCTAATGTCCAATACATCTGTTATCTGTTTAGTTTGTGCAAAAATAAATTTTTTACTGAAAAAGACAAGTAAATTTTGATTTATTTTAATAAAATTTAAGAACGTCCCTACTAGTACTCAGTTTTCAGTGGCAGTTTTCAGTCTGGAGACTTAGTTTTGCAACTAATTACTTCATTTAGTATTCAGTTTTGGTCCTAATTTTCAGCGTGAAAACTGAAAACTAAAAACGGCGACTGTTTACTTCCTCGGAATCCATTTCACTTCTTCCGCTTTTAAGTCAAACGACAACTTCCGTGCCAAGACAAAAAGGTAGTCAGAAAGTCGGTTTAAGTACTTGATTGCTATTTCAGGAACGTGTTCATTATGGCTTAAATGTACTGCCAAACGCTCTGCGCGACGACAAATACAGCGCGCGATATGACAATGTGACACAGTAGGATGACCTCCAGGTAAAACAAAATGCGTCATTGGCGGAAGGCTTTCTTCCATTTTATCTATTTCGTTTTCGAGCAATTCTATATCTGAATCAATTATGCCAAGATTTTTTAAACGAAGTTCGCCATTTTTTAAGACTTCTTTTTCCTGAGGAGTTGCCAAAATGGCACCAACTGTAAAAAGACGATCCTGAATTTCGATTAAAATGGTTTTGTAATGGGAATCCATTTCTTGATCACGAATTAATCCGATGTATGAATTCAATTCATCCACAGTTCCATAACTGTCAATTCTGATGTGATCTTTAGGGACGCGCGTGCCTCCAAAAAGAGCTGTTGTTCCTTTATCGCCTGTTTTGGTATATACTTTCATTTTTTTTAAGATGCTAAGGTTCTAAGATGCTGAGATGCTAAATTTTCTCTCTTTGAAGTAACCTAAAAACTAGTGTTTCTTTTTCCGATTAAACAATTAACCAAATAAACGGTTAAACAGATTTACTCGTATCGCTTTCAATTAACCCATCACGTAAACGAATAACTCTATGCGCATAAGCAGCAATATCTTCTTCGTGCGTAACTAGAATTACTGTGTTTCCTTGTGCGTGAATGTCTCCAAAAAGCTTCATGATTTCTACAGAAGTTTTACTGTCTAAGTTTCCAGTTGGCTCATCAGCTAAAATAATCGAAGGTTTGTTGACCAAAGCTCGGGCAATGGCAACACGCTGACGTTGTCCTCCAGAAAGCTGATTTGGTTGGTGATCCATTCTGTCGGCAAGATTTACTTGATTTAAAACTTCAACTGCTCTGGTGTTTCGATCCGATTTTGAATATCCGGCGTAAATCATTGGCAACGCTACATTGTCTAAAGCCGTTGTTCTTGGCAAAAGATTAAAAGTTTGAAAAACAAAGCCAATTTCAGTATTTCTGATTCCGGCCAATTCATCATCACGCATTTGGCTGACATCTTTTCCATTTAAAATATATTGTCCAGAAGTTGGCGTGTCCAAACAACCGAGCAAATTCATTAAAGTTGATTTTCCAGATCCCGAAGGTCCCATCAATGCAACATATTCTCCTTTGTTTATTTCAAGATTAATTCCTTTTAAGACATATACGATTTCATTTCCAAGTACAAAATTTCGCTTTATGTCAGTTATTTTAATTAATGGATTTGCCATTTTGTTTTACAATTTTGGTTTTAAAAGTACAAAACACTTTTCAATAAAAATCATAAGTAGTTGATTATTGGTTTTTGTTACACAAATCTGTTTCGTTTTCTAAATTTCGTTAGACAACTAAAAATTATACATTGTTTTACTATATAGGCTGTTACATTATTCTTGTTTGATTTTATATTATTATCATTATTTTTTGTGTTTTACAGTTTTATTATGTTTTTAATGTTTTAAAGATGATAATAATGTAATTTTTTAGATTATGGTTTAAGTACATTTGTTTGTATAATTAATTAAATAATCAGAATTATGAAAAAAATACAATTGTTATCAGGAATAGCATTAATAGTTTTGGGTTTTACTTCGTGTAAAGATGAAAAACAAGAAAAAGCTCAAAAAACCGTAGACTCCTATGTAGCTTATGTTGATTCAGTTAAAAATGTAGCTGCAGAAGATTTGAAAGCTGACTGGAAAAGTGTAGATGCCGAATATGACAGACGAGCACAAGAAGCAGAATTGGCTTTAGCAGATTTAAAAGACAAAACAGCAGCAACTGAAAAAGTAAATACTAGTAAAATTAAATACGAGGAATTTAAAAAGGAAATGACCACCGTTTTTGCCCCGCCACCAGCTCCAAGTCCGAAACAGCAATTGCGTAATGCTTTGTTTGGTGAAGGAAAAATTGGAGATGATATGAGTTTTTCTTGGGTAAACGCCCAAAATATTCATAGTGTATACCAGCAATTTGTTCATACAGTTGAAGATAATAAAGATCGTTATTCAAGAGAAGATTGGGATGAAATCAAATTATTGTATGAAGCATTGGACAGCCGTAAAAACACAGTTGAAAAAGAAGGTTTGACTGCCGAAGACAATAGAAAAATTGCAGGTTTAAAAATAAAATTTGCTCCAATGTATACTGTTAACAGAATGGGAGCGAAGTCTGAAGAAAATAAAGAAGCTAAAAAATAAGCTTTTTAAAATTTTGCATTAGTAAAAAAAGACAATCAGAAATGATTGTCTTTTTTTATGCTCTAATTATAAAATGTTCTTTTTCTTGCTCATATCTAAAAAAAACAAAACCCCATTGAAAGGTGTCAATTGTTACGGTCACTTTTGGATGGTTTTTAATAATTTTCCAAGCTTCCTCCATTTCTGGGGACCAATGTATATCATCAAAGATCCAAACAGAATCATTATTTGCAGAGGATAACAAAAGTTCAAAATATTCTAGCGTTGCCTTTTTTGAATGATTTCCGTCAAAATAAACTAAATCCCAACTGCAAATATTTGCTGAACCTTTTAAGAATTCACCAAATTCTAAATTTAGAAATTCAAAGTTATGATTTGGAAATTGCGTGTTAAATAAGCTTTCGGCGATCGATTGTGTATTTTCACAGCCTTCAAGACTCAACAAATAAGAATCTTTATTTCCCAATGCAATAGCCGAAGTTGCTAAGCCTAAAGATGTTCCAATTTCTAAAACATTTTTCGGTTTAAAATAATTTGTGACTCTAAATAATAATTCGGCTCGTTTTGAAGAAATTCCAGCTGTTTTGGCAATTTTGGCAATTTGTCTTCTGTTCGATTTAAAAACTTTCGAACCTGCACCAAAATCAGTTACTTCAATGAAATTTTTATTTTCTAAAAGTGATTTTCGGTATTTTTTCAAAATTGCATATTCTGGTTTAGCTTTCTTGTCGTAAAAACATTTCGTTAACAAATTAAACACGAAAGGTGAATGAACTCCATGTTCGTTTTTGGAGTTCCAAAGAAATTTTAAGTAAGATTGTATTTGAAATAGCATACCTGAATTTGCAATAAAATGCGAAGATACGAATCAGAAACTGAAATAAATTAATGAAAAAAGACCACAACATTTTTTTGTTGCAGTCTTTTGTATAAGATTATAAATGATTTTTTGAAGATGTTAATTAGTAGAAACCAATTTTACATCAAAAAGTAAAACTGAACCAGCTGGTATTCCAGGACGATTATAACTTCCGTAAGCTAAACGTGATGGTATTAATAAAACGCCACTTCCTCCTTCTTTAAAGTACGTAATACCTTCTGTCCAGCCTGGAATAACTTTAGAAAGAGGGAACGAAATACCTGCTTCGCTGCTTTGATCGAAAACATTTCCATTTGTAAAATAGCCTTTATAAGCAACAGTTACAGTTGAACTGCTTGTTGGCTGTTTTCCAGTTCCTTGTTCGTTAATGATATAATACAAACCCGAATCGGATCGTTGTGCAGTTAATTTGTTTTTGGTTAAATAGTCTGTAATTTCCTTTTCGTTTTCTGCTGAATAATCCTTAGGCGGTGCATTCAAATCTTTATCAGAACCAGAAATAAAAAGTGTAAGAGCAAATAATGCAGATAAAAAATGTTTCATTGGGGTATTTAAATTTTTAAAGTCGTAAATATAACGGAAATTGTTTTTGGTCATGGTTTTCAGTGACAGTTTTCAGTAACCTGAAACCTGAAACCTGAAATTTGAAACTTGAAACTTGAAATTTGAAACTTGAAACTTGAAACTTGAAACTTGAAACTTGAAACTTGAGAACTAAAATCTATCCTTCAATTTTAGCCGAAAGCTCAAACCAACGTTCTTCTTTTGCATCAATTTTATTTATGATGTTTTGAAGTTCATTTGCTTTTTTCTCGATGTCAGCGTCGGCTACTTTTCCGTCAGAAAATAATTGTTCGATTTTAGTTTTTTCGATTTCTAAATCTTTAATTTCTCTTTCGATTTTCTGATATTCCTTTTGTTCGTTGAAACTTAAATTTCCAGTTGGGTTATTTTGTTTCCAATCTTTCTTTTCGGCTTTGTTTTCTTCTTTTTGAGCCACATCGGCACTGTCTTCATAAGCACGGAAATCAGAATAGTTCCCTGGGAAATTCTCAATTTCGCCTTGCCCTCTGAAAACAAATAAATGATCAACAATTTTATCCATAAAGTAACGGTCGTGAGAAACTACCAATAAACATCCAGGATAATCTAAAAGGAAACTTTCCAGAACGTTAAGCGTTACAATGTCTAAGTCATTTGTAGGCTCATCCAGAATTAAAAAATTTGGATTCTGAATCAAAACTGTACATAAATACAAACGCTTTAATTCACCTCCGCTCAATTTTTCAACATAATCGTATTGTTTTTTAGCATCAAAAAGAAAGCGTTCTAATAATTGTGAAGCCGAAATAATTTTTCCTTTTGCAAGCGGAATATATTCTCCGTATTCTTTAATAATATCAATAACACGTTGTCCCGGTTTTGGATTAATTCCCGACTGTGTATAATAACCAATTTTAATTGTATCCCCTTTTACAACACGACCGCTGTCTGGCGGAATTGTTCCTGTAAGCAGATTTAAAAAAGTCGATTTTCCAGTTCCGTTTTTACCAATAATTCCGATTCTTTCGCCACGCTGAAAATCAAAACTAAAATTATCCAGAATAACGCGATCTTTGAATTTTTTAGAAAGTTTGTGAAGTTCAATAATTTTGCTTCCCATTCTTTCCATGTTGATTTCTAGCTCAACTTTGTTTTCTTTTCGTCGACTTTGAGCTTTTTCTTTAATTACATAAAAGTCATCCTGACGCGATTTAGATTTGGTCGTTCTCGCTTTTGGTTGGCGGCGCATCCATTCTAATTCTTTTACAAATAAATTTTTAGCTTTGTCAATACTAGAATTTTCAGAAGTTATTCTTTCTTCTTTTTTCTCTAAATAATAAGAGTAATTTCCTTTGTATTGGAATAATTTTCCGTTGTCTAATTCAATAATTTCGTTACAAACACGCTCCAAAAAGAAACGGTCGTGCGTTACCATAAACAACGTAATATTTTCTTTAGCAAAATAACTTTCCAGCCATTCGATCATTTCAAGATCTAAGTGGTTAGTTGGCTCATCAAGAATCAATAAATCAGGACGATTGATTAATATGATAGCCAGGGAGAGACGTTTTTTTTGTCCTCCCGAAAGATTTTTTACTTTAAGTTTAAAATCTTCCAGTTTTAATTTGAAAAGAATTTGTTTGTATTGTGTTTCGAAATCCCACGCATTATGCTGATCCATGCCGTCAAAAGCTTTTTGATAAGCTTCTTCATCATTTGGGTTTTCAAGTGCTTTTTCGTAAGCTTCAATTATCTTAAGTGTTTCATTATCTGAAGCGAAAATGCTTTCTTCAATCGTAAGTTCATCCTGAAGATTATTGTCTTGCGAAAGAAACGCCATTCTGATTCCTTTTCTCAAAACAACTTGACCTGTATCTGGTTCGTCCAAGCCATTAATAATGCTCATAATGGTGGTTTTTCCAGAACCGTTTTTGGCAATAAAAGCAATTTTTTGGTCTTTATTTATTCCAAACGAAATGTTGTCAAAAAGAACTCTTTCGCCAAAAGACTTCGATATATTTTCTACAGATAAGTAATTCACTTTGTAAATTATAAGTTATAAATTATAAGTTATGAGTAATTTGCAAAACATAACTTTTTTGCAAAAGTAAACTATTATCTCCCCATTTGCGAATTATTTGTGAACATAGGAATTTAGAACAGGAGTAAGATCCAAATAATGAATTTGTGCCGGAACATTTATAATTGGTTTCCGAATTAATGTTTCGTTTGTCATGTAATAGTGAAGTCCGTCTGTCGTTGCGATCCCTTCAATTTGATGAAAAGAAAGCTGAAGATCAATTCTACGTTTATTTCCAGATAAAAAATCATTGTTTTTAAAATCGTATAATAAATAGAGAAATGGTTTTCCGAGTTTTGAATACCCACAAAGAACAAGAAGTTTTTTCGATTCCAAATAAGTTGCGCCAGTTACCAATCCTTTTGTGTCAAGCATTTGTTTAAACTGAGCAATATGATTTCCCGGCTGATTTGGCAAAGCATAAATGCTGGTTTTAGATGATTTCCATTGTTTGGTAAAAAGAAAAATACTGTCTTTAGTTGTTAAAAAAGCTTCGCAGTCAAAATTTGTTGTATTTGGTTTTTGAATTGAAAAATCCGTTTGATTGGAATAAGTGAATGAAATTTTTTCGATTACTGGTTTTTCGTCTAAAAAAGTTTTTTTATTGATTTTTAAGATATTTAGATCCTTTCTGTTTCCGGTGGCATTATTTCCAAAATCACCGATGTAAATATGAGAACTGTCCTGTGAAATCTCTTCCCAATCATGGTTTGTAGCTTCATCAAGAATAACTTTTTTTTGAATTTTCCCTAAAGAATCTAATCCATAAATATGTAAATCATGATCGTCATTGTGTGTCCAAAGTAAATTATAAAACGAAATTAATCCCGAAGTTTCTTTGATGGTGTCGTTTAGTTTTACAGAAAATCGAGGTTTTATTTTGAAAGATTCATATTTACAGCTTCCGTTGTTTGCAATTGCAGTTTCGTCATAATTGCTTGCAAGAGAATCAGTGCAGCCAGTTACTTGAGAAAAAGCTGAATTAAAAAGCATTATGAGAAAGAAAACTAATTTTTTCATTTATAAATATGTGATTCAATGGATTAAGCAAAAGTAATTTTTAATATCCTTAAAATGCTCACAAAATCAGCAAAATAATAGCTTAACAAAATGCAATTTTTTTAAAACTACACAGTTATCTGCCACAGTAGCATAACGTTTTTTATGTATTAAGTTAAGACAATTCTTTCTTTAGACCTTTTTATAGTCAATTTAGAAATGTATTTTTGCAAAATTATTAGAGGGGTATTCTTACCTGCTTGGTTTTAAGTTGTTGTTTGTTAGTTGTTTGCGGTAAAAAATGTTTTTTATCGCGATTCTGCTAAAGTATTTTTTGATAAAAAAAACTTAAAATTTGTCAATATATTTGCCGCCAATGTAAATTTTTCTGATCTCAGTTTGTGGGAGTTGGAATGGCGAAGCCATGTGTTGAATCAAGGAAAAAATTTCAGAAAATTATATTTAAAAAAAAATAAAAAAATGAAAATAGGAATCACATTTAGTGCATTTGATCTTTTGCATGCTGGGCATATTAAAATGCTGGAAGAAGCTAAGCGTCAGTGTGATTATTTAATAGTTGGTTTACAGACAGATCCAACTTTAGATCGTCCAGAAAAAAACAGTCCAACGCAAACAGTTGTTGAAAGATATATACAATTAAAAGGATGTAAATTTGTCGATGAAATCGTTCCTTATGCAACAGAGCAGGATTTAGATGATATTTTGCGTGCTTTCAAAATAGATGTTCGCATACTTGGAGACGAGTATAAAGAGAAAAATTTTTCAGGAAGAGCTTATTGTGAGCAAAAGGGGATCGAATTGTATTTTAACACAAGAGATCATCGTTTCTCTAGCAGTGGTTTGAGAAAAGAGGTTGCTGTTAAGGAATTAAAGAGGGTCAAGTAAAAATTAATTATTCGAATGGATAAGAAAAGTAAGATTTATATAGCAGGACACAACGGAATGGTTGGTAGTGCCATTTGGAGAACATTATCAGACCAAGGATTTAATAACTTAATTGGGAAATCTAGTAAAGAATTAGATCTAAGGAATCAACAAATGGTTCAGGATTTTATAGAAAATGAAAAGCCAGATGTCATTATTGATGCGGCAGCGCGTGTAGGTGGTATTATGGCTAATAATGATTATCCATATCAATTTATTATGGAAAACATGCAGATCCAGAATAATTTAATTGATGCAGCACTCCAAAACAATGTAGATAAATTTATTTTTCTTGGAAGTTCTTGTATTTACCCAAAATTAGCTCCACAGCCATTAAAAGAAGATTATTTGTTGACAGATACTCTTGAACCAACAAATGAATGGTATGCAATTGCAAAAATTACTGGAGTAAAAACGTGCCAAGCCATTAGAAAACAATACGGAAAGGATTTTGTGAGTCTTATGCCTACTAACCTGTATGGAACATTTGATAATTTCGATTTAAATACTTCCCATGTTTTGCCAGCTATGATTCGAAAGTTTCATGAAGCCAAAGAAAATAATAATGCTCCTGTAACTCTTTGGGGAAGCGGAACGCCGATGCGTGAGTTTTTATTTGTTGATGATATGGCTAAAGCAGTTGTTTTTGCTTTAGAAAATAAATTGCCGGATTATTTATATAATGTTGGAACAGGTGAAGATTTAACGATTAAAGAATTAGCAGAAACAATTCAGAAAATTACTGGCCATAAAGGTGAAATTATTTGGGATTCAAGCAAACCAGATGGTACGCCAAGAAAGTTGATGGATGTTTCTAAAATGCATGATTTAGGATGGAAACATCAAATTGAACTTCATGATGGAATTCAAAAAACATATGATTGGTTTTTAGAAAATATTTTAAACTTTAAGCAAGTCAAATTATAACAATACATTTAACATAGATTCACTGAAAGTAATTTCAGTTTCGTCATATCAACAAAAAAATAAAACTCAAACCAATGAGCACGCAAAAAGTAGCACTTATAACAGGAATAACAGGTCAAGATGGATCATATTTGGCAGAATTATTATTAGAAAAAGGGTATCAAGTACATGGTGTAAAAAGACGTGCATCTTCTTTTAATACACAGCGAATAGATCATCTTTATCAAGATCAGCATGAAAATAATGTTCATTTTACATTGCATTATGGGGATTTAACAGATTCGACTAATATTATTAGAATTATTCAAGAAGTAAAACCTGATGAGATCTATAATTTAGGAGCAATGTCACATGTAAAAGTATCTTTTGACTCTCCTGAATATGTTGCTAATGTTGATGGTATTGGTACTTTAAGAATTTTGGAGGCTGTAAGAATTTTAGGTTTAGAGAAAAAAACAAGAATTTACCAAGCATCTACTTCTGAACTTTATGGAGGTATGTCAGAGAATAAAAATGAAAGAGGTTTTTATGATGAAAACTCACCATTTTATCCTCGTTCTCCTTATGGTGCGGCAAAAATATATGGTTTTTGGATAACTAAAAATTACCGTGAAGCTTATAATATGTTTGCTTGTAATGGTATACTATTTAATCATGAATCTCCAAGACGTGGTGAAACTTTTGTAACGCGTAAAATTACAATGGCAACTGCAGCTATCGCAAAAGGAAAACAAGATTGTCTGTATCTTGGAAACCTTAATTCGCAAAGAGATTGGGGGCATGCAAAAGATTATGTTGAAGCAATGTGGAGAATTTTACAGCAAGATACGCCTGAAGACTATGTGATAGCTACAGGAGTTACAACATATATTAGAGATTTCGTTACGATGGCATTTGCCGAAGTGGGAATGGAATTAACTTTTGAAGGTGAAAATGAAAATGAAGTTGCCAAAATTAAAGCTTGTAACAATCCTTTATATCAATTGGAAATAGGAAAAGTTGTAGTGCGTGTCGATCCAGAATATTATCGTCCTACAGAGGTAGATCTTTTGATTGGTGACCCTACAAAATCTAAAACTAAGTTAGGATGGGAACCTCAATATGATTTGGTTGCTTTAGTGAAGGAGATGGTAGCAAGTGATCTGGAGTTGTTTTAAAGCGTTGCGTATAAAAGACTTAAGTTAAAAGTGAATCGATTGAGTTTTTTTAGAAATGCAAAATTGATTAATTATCAATATCACTAATTGAGAACTGAATGCAAGCAATAAGACGAGTCGTAAAAAATACTGGGATTTTGTATATGCGAATGGCAATCACCGTATTTATTTCGTTATATAGTACGAGGTTGATTTTAGAGGCTTTGGGCGTAGCAGACTTTGGTTTGTTTAATGTGGTTGGTGGAGTTGTCTCAATGCTGGGGTTTTTGAATAGTTCCATGGCTTCGGCGACCCAAAGATTTATCTCATATGCACAAGGTGCTGGAGATTTAGAAAGAGTAAAGCGTATTTTTAATATGAGTACGATTTTACATGCTGGTATTGCTGTACTTATTGTATTAGTATTAGAAATTGTAGGGTATTTTTTTTTCAATGGGATATTGAACATCAAAGAAGATCGACTTGACGTAGCAAAAATTATTTACCATTTTATGATGGTTAATACTTTTTTTACGGTTTTGTCAGTACCATATGAAGCGGTAATTACCTCCCATGAAAATATGACTTTTTATGCTGTTTTAGGAGTTCTGGAAGCAGTACTAAAGTTAGCAATTGCAGTATACATTAGTTACAGTGCCTTTGATCATTTGATTGCTTATGGATTTTTAATGGCTGGGCTGTCAATTTTTTTATTGATTTTACGGCGTATTTATTGTCATCGTTATTATACTGAATGTGTATTTGATTTTTCTAAATATTATCAGAAAAGCCTAATGAAGGAAATCAGCAGTTTTGCTGGTTGGTCTTTACTAGGCTCAGCAACTAGTATGGTTGCTTTTTATGGTCAAGGAATTTTAATGAATGTTTTTTTTGGTACATTGGTTAATGCAGCTCAAGGTATTGCAACACAGATAAGTGGACAATTGGGAGTTTTTTCACTTACGCTAAGTAAAGCTCTGAACCCATTAATAGATAAAAGTGAAGGAGCTGGAAATAGAAGCTTAATGCTAAAAGCAACATTAGGCGGTACGAAAATTTCTTTTTTTTTACTTGGATTTTTATGCATACCTTTTTTGATCAAAATGCCTTATATTTTAGGATTATGGCTAAAAAATGTTCCTGAGTTCACTGTGATATTTTGTCGGTTGCTATTGGTAAGAAATTTAGTTGAACAATTGTATATGCCATTGATCAATGCTTTAGGAGCGGTTGGTAAAATTAAAAAGTATCAAATAGCAAGTTCATTATTAAATTGTGTGCCATTTGTTTTTACTTATATTTTTTTTAAAATTGGTTATCCGCCATATGCACTTTACTTGATTTTTTTATTCTTTTCAATGGCTAAGGTTGCGAATGTTGCTTATTACGCAAGTATTAATTGTGGATTGCAGTTAAAAGATTTCTATTTTAATGTTGTATTTGCTTGCTTTATATCGTTTACTTTGGCTTTATGTTTGGCATTCTTCTCGCTTTGTATTTTTAGTAATCAATTTTTTCAGCTTATTTCAGTAACCATCATCGGGATTTTCTCTTATATGGTATTAATTTGGATTTTTGCCCTAACTAAGCAAGAAAGAATATTAGTTCTGAATTTGAAAGATAAGTTTATATTTTCTGTAAATAAATTATTTTAAAAAGAGAAGTTTAGCGCATAGCTGCTTAGAGCTAATAAAATAGATTGCGAAACGGAATGTATTTTGAGTTAATTTAATTTTTTTTTGGGAGTTAAATTACATTTAACAATACTTTTTGGATTTATTAAATAGTTAATGAATTAATTATAAATTCAATCTGATTTTGCCTTAAATCATCTATTGTAAAATTTATATTTGATAGTTTTAACATTAAATCGATTATCAATTTTTTTGAATATAATAAATTAAAAAATATGAAATTAAAATTACCATTAGTTACATTTTTATACGTTTTGTTTTTTTTAGGATGTTCAACTGAAGAGCCAGTAAATAATTTTGTATCGAAACCACCTTCACTTGTATATACTGATACCGTTTCAGATATTGTTGTTGATACTAAAAATAATGTTGTGAATACTGATACAGTTTCAGATAATAGTGTAAACAACAAAAGTAATATAGTGTACGTTCCACAATCATTAAATAATTTAATTTTAACTGATAATAATGTTATTGCTCATCGCGGTGCGTGGAAAAAAAGGAATTTACCTCAAAATTCGATAGCATCTTTAATGGAAGCAATTCGATCCAAATATTATGGAGCAGAATTTGATATCATTCTGACGGCAGATGATTCGTTAGTAGTGAGCCATGATCTTGAGTATAATAAATTAGATATTCAGAAATCAAAGTATACAGATTTAATAAATTTGAATCTTTCCAATGGAGAAAAATTACCAACATTGCGAGAATATATATTAGCAGGAAAACAAAATAATACAACAACCAAATTGTTTTGCGAATTAAAAAATTATTCGCTACCACAAGAAAGAAGAATTTTGTTTGTTCAAAATACTCTGTTGACAGTTGAAAAATTAAAAGCGCATCAATTAATGGTTTACATCAGTTTTGATTACAATATAATGAAGCAAATTAGAGCTATTGATCCTTTTGCTAATATCGAATATTTATCTGGAAATATCACTCCTGAACAACTTAAAGCGGATAAAATATCTGGGATTGATTATAATATATCTGTTTATAAAAATAATCCTGAATGGATAATCAATGCAAAGAAAAATAATGTTACCTTAAATGTTTGGACTGTAAATCAGGATGTGGAAATGAAATGGGCGATAGATAATAAGTTCGATTTTGTTACAACTGACGAACCGGAATTGTTTCTGAGTAAGAAATAAATAATTGGTTCTAAAATATTATAAGATAATGCAAAAGAAAAAAAAAATTATTTATACCTCTGGGACGTTTGATATGTTTCATTCCAATCATTTAAAAATGATAAAATATGCCAGGGGATTAGGTGAAACTTTGATAGTTGGAGTAAGTTCGGATGAATTAGTTTGCTCTTATAAAAAAGCTCCAATAATTCCTTTTGAAGAAAGATTGGCTATTATAGAAGCTTTGAAATATCCAGATGTTGTTATACCTCAGCGTTCTCTGGATCATACTGAACTTGTTAAGAATTTAAATATTGATGCTTTCGTTGTAGGTGATGATTGGGTTGGAAAGTATGATTACTTAAGAGAGCTAGGTATTGAAGTTTTTTATTTTCCTTATGGAGATGGTGTATCCTCATCTAAACTTAAGGAAGATATTTTTAATAAATATAGGGAATTGAAGGTTGATAGTGAAAAGAGAAATCCTGAAATTAAAATAAGATGAAAACGGCTTTAATTACTGGAGGTACCAAAGGTATAGGAAGAGCTGTTACTGAACGTCTGTTAAGTGAGGGATGGAATGTCATAGTGACTTATTTTTTTGACGATAACAATGCTAATTTAATGGAAAATCAGCTGTCTTCTTTATATCCTAAATCTACAATTACCATTTTAAAAATTGATTGTAGTAATTTAAGTGCTATAGACTCAATACATAGCAACTTAGTTGAAAACAATATTTATCTTGATGCGGTTTTATTTAATGCTGGAGCAACAGATAGAAGTTTTTTTGGAGAAATTTCTACAGATAATTGGCAAAGGGTTTTTGATATCAATATAAATGTTCCAACGTTTTTATTGCAAAAAATAGCAGTTCGTTTGAATAATAAGTCATCAATCATTTTTACAGGTTCACTGATGGGAATACATGCTCATTCTCTTTCCTTAGCTTATGGAGTTACGAAAGCTGCGGTACATGCTTTAGTTAAGAATTTAGTAAAAGTATTTTCGGTTCAAAAAATTAGAGTGAATGCCATCGCTCCCGGATTTGTTGATACAGAATGGCAAAAAACAAAACCTGAAGAGCAAAAGATAAATATTAATAAAAAAATAGCATTGGGCCGTTTTTGTGCCCCAGATGAATTAACAGATGCTTATTTGTTTTTGATAACAAATAACTATGTTAATGGTGAAATATTGGTGATTGATGGAGGTTATTCCCTGTCGTAATTTAATGTCAATGGAAGATCTAAATTTATATAATCCTGAGGGATCTGATTTACGTAAAGCTCAATTGCGGATGCTCGAAATAGCTAGAGAGTTTGATCGCATTTGTAATAATAATGGAATTCCTTATTGGATTATGTCTGGCACTTTGTTAGGAGCTAAAAGACATGGGGGGTTTATTCCATGGGATGATGACTTTGATGTAGGAGTTAGGTACGAAGATTATGGTAAATTATTGATCTGTTTAGAAAAAGAATTGCCCGAAAATTTAAAATTACAAGCTAAAAATAGTGATTCGAATTTTCCATTTTACTTTGCAAAAATTCGAGATCTGAATTCTAAAATTGTTGAAAATGATTCGCTGCATAGATCTTATAAATACACAGGATTGTTTATAGATATTTTTCCATTCGAATCTATATGTTTGACAAAAAAATGGAAACTTGCTTTTGATGTAAGATATTCTAAACTTCAATATGAGGGTAAAAAAGGTTTGTTTTGGAAAATTGTGGCTAGTTTTTTCTTTTATTTAACTTCTGTACTTGTTCCTGTTTTAAGGTTTTTTGGGAGATTTACTAAAGATAGGTACTCACATGGTTATGGTAATTTTTTTTATGCTCCTCACAAGTTATCCACATGTTTTCCTGTAGGATCAATAGAATTTGAAGGTTTTGTTTTTAATGCTCCAAACGATGTTAACCAATATCTAATTGATGAGTATGGAGACTATATGGAAATCCCACCAGCTAATAAAAGACAAATTCACTCTGCTGAGATTAAAATATTTGAGTAAAGTAATTTTTATTAATTTAAAATATGTCAGTTAAAATGCACGCAGATATTTATCAATGTAAAAAATGAAGATTTTGTATTACTATATTTTATACTATCATTCTTAAAATAAAAATTGTTCATTATTGAAGAGTGCTGATAATTTTTCAAACTAAATAATATGCATATCGCAATCGTTTCCCCATCCGATAAAACTTTTATAAGTAAATTTTTACATATTTATCAAGAAGAAGAATTGCCAAATGGTTTTTCTGGAGCCCCATTTATAGGCACAATTATCGGAGAGCTTTTAAACAAAAATTACAAAGTAACTGCAATTACAACAACAGTAGCCGTTGAAAATGATTATAGTATAAAATCCTACACATGTGATAACTTTACTTGGATTGTTGTGCCTTCAAGACCTAGATCTATGCGTATGAATGGTCACAAAATAGGAAGAATATTAGATTTATATCATTATGAAATCAATCAATTAACCAAGCAAATAAAATTAGTTAAACCAGATTTTGTGCATGCTCATTGGTCATATGAATTTGCAGGATCAGCTATTAAATCCGGTTTTCCTTATTTAGTTACTATTCATGATAATGCTTTTCAGGTATTTCGTTTTGTAAAGAAATTATTTTGGTTTCTCCGTTTGGTAATGTCAGAGCAAATACTTAAAAAAGTAAAATTTGCTTCTACCGTTTCTCCCTATATGTTATCTTATGCGCAAAGAAAATGTAAAATGGTTAGAATTATTCCAAATCCTACAGTAATAAGTAAAGAAATTTCTAATATTGAATTATTCATTGAAATAAAGACTGAATCATTAGTAAATCCCCGTATTTTGATGATTAATAATAGCTGGGATTCTAGAAAGAATGGATGTAATGGACTACTAGCTTTTCAGGAATTACAAAAAGAAATCCCCTTAGCTACCTTGCATCTTTTTGGCAATGGTTCAGAGGAAAATGGCTTGGCTAATCAAGATGCAGATGAAATTGGATTAAAAAATGTTACTTTTTATGGACCTGTTTCGCACCAAACACTTGTTGAAGAAATAAAACAAGCGCATATACTAATGCACCCATCGTTAGAAGAATCTTTTGGAGTGGTATTTATTGAGGCAATGTCTTTTGGCTTACCTGCTATCGGGGGAGAAAATTCTGGAGCAGTACCTTGGGTCTTAAATGATAACAGGTTATTGGTGGATGTAAGTGATCCAATTAAAATTAAGGATAAACTCTTTGAAATATTAACAAATAAAATTCTTTATAAAGAAATTGCCAAGGATGGATATCAAAATGTTATTAATAGATTTTCTTCCGAAGAGGTTGTTAAACAATATTTAGATTATTACGATTATATTATAGCTAATTGGAAAAATAATAATTGATTTTATTTCATAATAGTTTTTTTCAAATGCATTTTGACTTTAAAAAAAATATACGTCGGTCATCTTCATTTTCTTGATTTGTTAATTTTTGAAAGCAGGTCTTTTACTAACTACAATGTTTGGTGAAAATTTCGTGAAATAATTTAGAAAATAATAATTTTTTACGCATGAATTTGTGTATGTTATGAAAGTATAAAAATGAGATATTTTTTATTTCTAGGGATATTACTTTATATGTTTATAAGTACTACTGTTGCAGCTAAAATTGGAATACTTCAAGTAGGTACATATTCAAGTTTTATTTTATTTGTATTATTTGTGTCTAATATTATAACAGATGTTAATCAAGCACTCATTAAGCGCTTTAAGCTAGAGTTTAGAATAATGTTCGTTGGAATAATTATTGTTTTTTTTAAAATTTTCATAGGTCAGTCTAATCAAATAAATCAGGTATTGTTTTTTGTCTTAATGCCAATGATTTTATCAGTTTTGGTAGGCTTTCAAAATAAAGAAAATAGAAAAATAATTAGATATTTAGTTCTTATTTTTTTTATAACGGAGTGTCTTTTAGCTATTTATGAACGACTTTTTTTTGTAAATGTATTTCCTTATATGGATAGTAATGCGGAGTATTATTTAGAAGATTGGGCATTTAGAAGCTCTGGTTTTTTGGGTCACCCACTTTCTAATGCTTTGTGCGTCTCTACAATGATGGGCTTTATTATTACTAGTTCCATGAAATTGCAAACGAAATTAGTTTTAGTTATTTTAGGGTTTATTGCATTACTTTGTTTTAATGCTCGAGCTTCAATTTTAGTATGGCTTTTTCTATTGTTAATCTATATTTGGCGTGTATTAAAGGATAAAAAGACAAAAAAAATAGTTTCTTTTCTGTTTTTATTTTTCTTTGTCATATCTGGATATTTAATTTTTAAGGCTGTTAATGACTACGGATTAGGTGGAAGAATTACAAATTCAAAAATTAACGACGGTAGTGCCCAAACACGATTTGAGGTTTTTGATGCTTTTTCATACATCAGTGATAGTGATTTTTGGTGTGGCAATGGCGAAAATTATCTGCCTATAATGTATAAGTTAGGTGCAGGAGGTGTTGAGAATTCATATATAGTGTTGATAATAAACTACGGATTACCATTATCAATAATATTACTTTTTTTGTATTATTTATTTATAAATAGATTTTTTAAACAGTATAGATTGCTTGATAAATTTGTAATTTTTTGTTCTTTTATACTTGTCGGATCTACTAATAATGGGCTTGTAAATTCAGCGCCGTGGACTTTCTTTATTTTGAGTGTGTATTGCTTTCCATTTTTTAAAAAAGAAAATCTAAAAAGATATTCTGTCAGAAATAAAGTAGTTAATGAAAAAATGTTAATTAAAAGGGATAATTTCCCACAGTAATAATATAGATAAATGGATTATAAATCTTCAATAGCAGTTTTATTAACATGTCATAATCGTAAAGATAAAACCATATCAAGTCTAACAGCACTCTATCAATGTATTATTCCAGAAAAATTTACTTTTGATGTTTTTTTAGTTGATGATGGTTCGACTGATGGGACTTCTGAAGCTATAACGTCTCAATTTCCATCTGTAAATATTATTATGGGAAATGGTGATCTTTATTGGAATAGAGGAATGCATTTAGCATGGGAAAGAGCTTCGATTGCAAAGGATTTTGATTATTATTTATGGTTGAATGATGATACTTTTTTAGTTAAAGAAGCTATTTCTGATTTGTTAAGTCAAAATTTTCCTAATGCGATTGTTTGTGGTTCTACGCAATCTTCAGAAAGTTATAATATAACTTATGGAGGATTTAATAGGAACTCTAATCAACTAATCATTCCTGACGGAACTTTCCAGAAAGCCGATTATTGTAATGGAAATTGTGTATTGATACCTAGAAAGGTATTTCAAGTTTTAGGTAATTTGGATTATATTTTTCATCATGCTGTAGGAGATTTTGATTATAGTCTTAGAGCTAAAAAAAATGGTATAGATCTTTTTTTAGCGCCTAGATATATTGGATTCTGTGAGAGCCATTCCGAAGTGCCAAGATGGAGATCGGTATCATTAAGTTTAAGAACCAGATTAAAAAGCTTGTATTCCGCATCCAGTGGCTGTTATCCACCTCAATTTTTTGTTTTCGATAAAAGACATAATGGGTTTTTCGTGGCTTGCTTTCATTATTGCACAATACATTTACGTGCTATCATCCCTTCTTTATGGAATTTAAAGCTTAAGTGAAATGCGGAAAACATTAATATACATGATGAAAGAAAATAAAAATCTAATGTCACTTTTAGCCTTTTTTTATAGTTTATTTTCTCTTTTATATATGCGTGGCATATTTGGAAACCGCCTGATTTTAAAGCAAGCTTTCCTTAAAAAGACAAAAATTAGAATTAACGGAAAAAATAATATAATAAGAATTCATCCTGAAAATAGATTACAGAATTGTTTGTTGCATGTTTCGGGTAATAATTGTGAAATAATAATTGGTGAACATTGTATATTGTCCAATATTGAGCTATGGATTGAAGATGATGGAGGTATAATTCAAATTGGTCATCGCACTACCATGGAGAGCGGGCATATTGCAGCTACGGAAGGAAAATCAATTTCTATTGGCCAAGATTGCATGTTTGCACATAGAATTGAAATAAGGAATGGTGATAGTCATGCTATTTACGATGAAAAATCAATGTTAAGGATAAATCCTGCCGAGTCAGTTTTGATAGGAAATCATGTTTGGTTAGGTGCTGATTCAAAAATTTTAAAAGGATCAATTGTTGGTGATAATTCAATTATTGCTTCCGGTGCCATCGTTACTGGAAAATTTTCAGATTTTAATGCTGTATATGCTGGAATTCCTGCAACGAAAATCAAGGAAGGTGTCACGTGGACAAGAGATCGTTATTAAAGTTGAGAGAAAAAATGACATGAAAAAACTACTTATTTTTCATCCAGCACTGGCTCCTTATAGGATAGATTATTTTAATTTTTTAAGTGATTTATTCGAAGTTAAAATTTTATTTATTTACGACAATGTTTGGAACCATAAATTTGATCAAGAAAAATTGCTTTCGCAGTTAAAGTGTTCTTATTCTTTTTTATTAAAAGGGCCAGAGTTCAAGGGGAGGGTCTTTAGATTTGGGATGTTAAAAGCTATCAGGGATTTTAAGCCAGAATTTATTATTAGCTATGAATATTCGTTTACAACACAGTATTTAATAATGCTTAAACGTTTGGGTATAATCAATCAGACACTTGGTTCTACGATTGATGATAGTATTCAAATATGTGACGAAGTACAATCAAAATTAAGATTTTTAGCACGAAGTTTTTCGGTAAAAAAATTAGACTTTATAATAGTGCTATCTAAGGATGTTTCTGATTACTATAATAGAAAATTTAATCTTTCAAAAAGTAGGATTGTGGTTTTTCCTATTTTGCAATTACCTGAACGTTTACGGGTAAATTCAAGCTCTTTAGAACAAATAGCTGAAAAGTATGCGAGTGAATATGACCTCTTAGGAAAAAAAGTATTACTATTTGTAGGAAGATTTATAGAACCAAAAGGTTTGCCTCTTTTTATAAAAACGATATCTTCTTTACTAAGTAATGATGAAAATTTAAGACTCGTTTTGATAGGAGAAGGTGATGTTAAGGGTGAAATTTTGTCGATAATTAAAAACTATCAGTTGCAATCAAAAGTTATCTTGCCGGGAAGATTTGAAGGGGATGAACTTTTGGCATGGTATTTATGTGCATCTGGTTTTATTTTGCCTAGTACTTACGAACCTTTTGGTGCAGTTGTAAATGAAGCATTGATTTTCGGACTTCCTGTTTTTTGTTCAAAGTATGCCGGATCAGCTAGCTTGTTAGAATATGACATGGGTGAGTTATTTGATCCTATTGATGCAAATGATGTGATTGAAAGACTTCAAATATTTTTAAGTAATGTAAATATATTAGAGACTTTGCTACTATCTAGTAAACCTTCTAAAATTGTGTTTCGAAGAGATTTTATTGAAGAAGAGCTAAAAAAGATAGTTAGCTCATAAACTTATGATGGATTGATGAACGTAATTAATAGTCATAGATAAAAAATATATAACTGTAAATCATAGATGAATAAAAAGAAGCAAAAAATTTTTCATTTAATTACTTCTGTCAATTTGGGAGGTGCTGAAAATGTTGCTTTTACACTTGCAGAGCATTGTAAAAGAAATGGCGATAAATCTATTGAATTTTTTATAGTGGAATTGTATCGTTCAAGTACAAGCTATTCGAATAGTAAACGTGTCGAATTAAAAGAGAAGAAAATAGAAACATTGAGTTTGTTTAAAGGATTTAAGCATTTAAGTTTAATTTTTGCACCTATTACTTTATTGTGGTTTATTAAAAAAGAAAAGCCAATCTGTATTCATTCACATACCGATTTGCCCGATTTAGTTCTTGCAAATACAATCCGTTTAATGCATTTATTCAGAATGGATATTCCGGAAATTATTCGTACTATACATAATACAAAATTGTGGCCAACATATCCAAGAATTGCTAAATATACAGAAAGTGTTTTTAATAATGATGTTGTAGTTGGTGTTTCAAAAGCTGCTCTTCAAGCATATTGCAATATTCGAGAAAGTAATAATTTAAGTGTTTCTAATCGAAAAATGGTTGTTTATAATGGTCGTAATTTAACAGTACCATCAGTTATTGATATTTCTTTGTCGCTAAGTAAAATTAATATTGCATTTTGTGGTCGTTTTGAGTATCAAAAAGGAGTTGATATTTTAATAAATCGAATGTCGAGTATTAATCGGCTTTATAAAAACAATTTACATTTTTATTTTATAGGAAGTGGTCAGTTCAAACATGAATTGGATAACCTTGCAAAGCATAATGATAATATTTTTGTGCACGAAGCTATTCCTTCGATTGCTAATAAGCTGCATTGTTTTGATTTTGTCATAATGCCTTCTCGTTTTGAGGGCTTGCCACTTGTTTCAATTGAATCGTCATTTTCCAAAGTTCCTGTGATTGCTGCCAAAACGCCTGGATTAGAGGAGACATTACCAGAAAATTGGCCATTATGGTTTGATTTAAATAATGAAGAAGGTTTATTGAATATTTTTGAGAAAATTGTAAACAAAGAGTTTGATATTAATGAACTAAAACAGGAAGCGTTTGATTTTGCAAACAGACTTTTCAGTATTGATTGTATGATTGAAAAATACAATAAAATTTATGCAGATCTATCTTAAGATTAATATTAGATTCATAGTCGAAAAAAAATAAATGAAAATTCTCATAATACATAGTCACTATTTATTGCGCGGAGGCGAAGACGCGGTTGTTGACCAAGAAGCATTACTGTTAAAACAATTGCATGAGGTCGAAATTTTACATTTCCAAAATAAAAGAGGTTTAAAGGGGGGATTACAGTTTCTTGGATCATTATGGAATGTTTTTTCTGCAAAAAAAGTAAAACGAAAAATATTGGAGTTTCAACCTGATGTTGTTCATGTACATAATTGGCATTTTGCCTCTGGCCCTTTAATTTTTAGGACAATAAATCGTTTGAAAATACCGGTAATCCATACCATACATAATTATCGTTTGTTGTGTCCATCAGCAATTCTTTTACACAAAGACTATTTATTTACAGATAGTTTATCGCAATCTTTTCCGTGGAAAGCAATTGTTAATAGAGTATATCGTTCTTCTTTTTTTCAAACATTTTGGCTTGCCTTTATTGTGTGGTTCCATAAAAAAATTGGTACTTGGAAAAAAATTGATTGTTATATTTGTTTAACATCCTTTGCTGTTGAGCTTTTTCAAAAATCCAACTTTGGAATTGAAAAGAAAAAATTTGTTGTAAAACCAAATTTCACTTCTATCCCCATTAAAACTACGAGTCTTGAAAAAGAAGAATATTTTTTGTTTGTAGGTAGATTATCTAATGAAAAAGGAATATCAGTTTTGTTGAATGCTTTTAAAGATACTCTTTATTCGTTGAAAATTGCAGGAGATGGTCAGTTGAAAGAAAAAGTTTTGGATGTAGCGAAAAAAAACAACAATATTACTTATTTAGGTAATTTGAAAAGAGAAGAAGTACTATTGGAATTGCAAAAAGCGACAGCATTAATTTTTCCATCAATTTGGTATGAAGGAATGCCAATGACAATTTTGGAGGCTTTTTCATGTAAGACTCCAATAATAGCTTCAAATTTGGGTGCTACCTCTTCGATGATTACAGATGGAGTTGATGGATTCCATTTTGAGGTAGGAAACGTCGATAGTTTGAGGCAAACTATAAAATATTTTTTTGAATTACCTGAAGAAATGAAAGTGAATCTACAAAAAAATGCGTATAAAAAATTTTCAAAGGAATATGATTCCAATTTGCAAATCGAGTATTTTAATTCTATTTTTTGCAATATTTTAAATTAAGTGATTAAATGAATAGTGATATATTATTTACGTCTTGTGTAGATTATTTGATTTTTAATGGAGATATATCTGATTGTACATTTTCAGTCTGTGGCAAGGTCTTAATAAGTACAATCAATCAATACTCTTATTGTATTGCAGAAGAAGATCCTGAGTTTAAAAAAGCTTTACAGGAATCCGATATTCTTTTGCCTGATGGGATAGGTATCGTTGCGGCAGTTCAATTATTGAATGGAAAAAAAATAAAAAAAATAGCGGGAGCTGATATTCATGAATCACTACTTACTGACCTAAATAAGAAAGGAGGATCCTGTTTTTATTTAGGCTCTTCTCAAAAAACTTTGGATATGATTATTCAGAAAGTATCAGAAGAATTCCCTAATATTAAATTAGATGCGTTTTCACCACCATTTAAAAATGAATTTTCAGATTATGAAAATAAACTGATGTTAGATCAAATAAATGCTTTCAGGCCTGATGTTTTGTTTGTAGGTATGACTGCCCCAAAGCAAGAAAAATGGGCGCATGGATTTAAGGATCAGTTGGATGTTGGAATAATTTGCTCAATTGGTGCTGTATTTGATTTTTATGCTGGAACTATTCATCGCCCCAGCAAGTTTTGGGTAAGTTTAGGTTTAGAATGGTTTGTTAGATTGATAAATGAGCCAAAAAGAATGTGGAAACGATATTTATATTATGGTCCAGTCTTCGTAAAACTTATTATCGAAAAAAAGATTGCTGATATGTTCAAAAGAAATACTGTGATATGAGAATTCTTCAACGACTTTCTGAATACCGGTTTTCCCGTTATTTTAAACTATTATTTATGATATGGGATTTAGTATTACTGAATACTTCGATCGTATTGTCTGCGTTGATTAGATTCGGCACAATTGATAAATTATTTTGGAAAGAGGTTCAGACAATTTCACTACTTGGAAATTTAGTTTGGCTTGGACTTTTATTATATAGAGATTCATTTAGAATTGTAAGGGTCGAACCTATTGAATCTATATTAAAAAGAACGATAAAGAAGGTAATTGTTCATTTAGCAATCACAGCTTTTTTTGTTTTTTTCTTAAAGTATGAAGATATCTCGAGGCTTAGGCTGTTTTATTTCTACTTAATATTCTTTGGGTTGCTGATGGTTTCTAGATATCTCTCAATGAAGCTTCTTAAATATATTAGAGCAAAAGGATATAATTTTAGAAGTTTTATAATTATTGGTGCAAATGATACTGGAGAACGTATGCGCAGAACTCTAGCTAAGGATTTAACTTATGGGTACCGTTTTCTTGGTTTTTTTGATGAAAAAATAGATCCATTTGCCTTTATTTCACACCCGATTTTAGGTGGATTTGATCAAATTGAAGAATTTATTGTAAGTGAAGAGGTAGATGAAATGTATGTGGCATTGCATATTGATAACATTGCTGTAATAAATCAATTGGTGAAAATTTGCGAACAGCATATGGTCCGTATTAAGTTTATTCCAGACTTTCAGTTGTATACAAAATCAAATAAAGTTGAAATGACATTTTATGAAAACACGCCTGTATTGATGTTTCGACGAGAACCATTAGAAGCGGCTGTAAACAGATTTTTAAAGAAAGTATTTGATATTTGTTTTTCTTCATTTGTACTTGTATTTATATTTCCATGGCTGTTTCCTATTATAATGCTTATCATAAAAATAGAATCGCCTGGCCCCGTTTTTTTCAAACAAGAGCGTTCAGGCAGAGATAATAGATCTTTTACCTGTTTAAAATTTAGAAGTATGCGCTTGAATGGAGCGGCAGACAGTAAACAAGCTGTAAAAGGTGACAGAAGAGTTACTAAATTTGGAGCATTTATGCGAAAAACAAGTATTGATGAACTACCTCAGTTTTTTAATGTGTTTTTCGGAGATATGTCCGTAGTCGGCCCAAGACCGCATATGGTAAATCATACCAAGCAATACAGCGAGTTGATTAATAATTATTTGGTACGTCAGTACGCAAAACCAGGGATAACCGGATGGGCACAAGTGAATGGTTTTCGCGGAGAGACCAAAGAACTTATTGATATGGAAAATAGAGTAGAGTATGATATTTGGTATATTGAAAATTGGAGTTTACTGCTCGATATTAAAATAATAATTAAAACCGTCCTTAATGTGTTTAAAGGTGAAGAAAATGCTTTTTAATTATTTTTTAAATATTTTGCAGTACAAATTTATCTAGCTATTAGTATTTAAATAGCCATAGTAGCCTTTAAAATAAATATTTTTTTAATCCTTATATTTGCCCCGTAAATTGTAGACCTAATGAAATTGAATTCTTCCTTTTTTATAAAAGCAATTAGTTTTTTATTGCTTTTATTTTTATGTTTTTCTTGTGGATCCAAAAAAGATGTTGTGTATTATCAAAATATTGATGGAATGACTGCACAGCAAAATCTAAATTCCTATGAGATTAAAATTCAGCCAGACGACTTATTGATGATTCTAGTATCTGCTGATGATCCTGAAGTTGCAATTCCTTTTAATTTAAGAACATATAGTACAACAAATAACAACAGACTTGATGTTACTAGAGGACAAGAAACTGTCCAATTGTATTTAGTAGACGAAAATGGTTATATTGAATTTCCTGTGTT
The DNA here is from genome assembly GCF_030929605.1 of Flavobacterium sp. LHD-80. GTDB lineage: Bacteria > Bacteroidota > Bacteroidia > Flavobacteriales > Flavobacteriaceae > Flavobacterium. The sequence goes on along the minus strand of NZ_JAVFVS010000005.1, from coordinate 516,792 downwards.
AGGGAAATTAAAAGTGGCCGGATTAACGCGTACCGAAGTTCTTAAATTATTGCAAGAAAAAATTAGTGTTTATATTAAAAACCCTATTATTAACCTTCGCATTATGAATTTTAAAATTTCATTGCAGGGTGAGGTTAATCTACCAGGTACCTATCCGATTGCTTCAGAAAGAGTTACTTTGATCGAAGCTTTGAGTATGGCGAAAGATCTGACTATTTATGGACGCAGGGATAATATATTAGTGATAAGAGAAGTTAATGGAGTGAAATCATATAATAGAGTGGATATTACAAAATCTGATTTTATAAATTCACCATTTTATTATCTGGCTCAAAATGATGTAATTTATGTTGAACCAAATTCAACAAGAGTAAACTCATCTGCGGTTGGTCCTAATACCTCAGTAATTATATCAGCGATTTCTATTTTGGTATCGTTGTCTGTCCTAATCTTTAAATAAAACTGAAATAGAAAATGCAAAAGCAAGATTTTTATAACGATGTAATTGATGACGAAATCGAGGATGTTAATTTAAGAGAACAGTTAGATAAATATTTAATTCATTGGAGATGGTTTTTAGTAAGTGTAGTAATTGGTTTGATTTTAGCGTTTATATATTTACGCTATACTACACCAAGCTATGAAGCTACAACTTCAATTTTAGTAAAAGATGAGAAAAAAGGCGGAATGCTTTCAGAATTATCTGCTTTTGCCGATTTAGGTTTAGGTGGAAGCATGAAAAATAATGTTGACAATGAAATTGAAATTTTAAAATCCAGAACACTAGTCGAAAATACAACTAAAAAATTAAACCTTAATATTGCCTTTTTTGTTGAAGGAAAAGTAGTGGATCGTGATGTATACGTTGATACACCAATTAAAGCTTATTTTTTAAACAAAACAGTTTTATTTGATAAGACAAAAGCGGTTTTGAATTGCAAACTTTTGAATTCAAATTCCTTTTTGTTAGAAAATGAAGAAGAGGAAAAGGAAAGCTTTATTTTATCCGCAAAAAATGAATTTAAATTTGGAGAAAAGATTGCAACTAAAATTGGTATTTTAGTTATTCAAAAGACCTCATTTTATGCTAAAAACCATACGGGAAGGTTTGGGGCAATTACTATAATTATTAATCCTTTAGATGAATTAACTGAAAGTTTTAGAAAAAGACTAAAAGTTGAACCTATAAGTAAAACTAGCAGTGTTGTAAATGTTTCAATCTCTGATCCTGTTGCTAAAAAAGCTGAAGACTTTCTTGATAACATGATTCAGATTTATAATGAAAATGCAGCTGAAGACAAAAATTTTATTTCTGAAAACACTTCTAAATTTATAGCAAGTAGATTAGCTTTAATAGCACAGGAATTAGATGGAGTTGAGCAGGATGTTGAGAGTTTCAAAAAGACAAACAAGTTGACAGACATCGAATCTGAAGCAAAACTTTTTATTGAAGGTTCAACAGAATATGATAAAAAGGGAGTTGAAACTGAAATTCAATTGAATGTTGTTTCTTCACTTTTGGATTTTATTAAAAAAAGCACTAATTCTGATTTATTGCCAACTAACATGATCTCTGATAACAATGATGCAAGCGGATTAATTTCGTCTTATAATCAGTTAGTTTTAGATCGAAATAGAATTCTAAAGTCAGCTACTGAAGAGAATCCATCAGTAGTAAAATTAGATCAACAAATATCATCTTTAAAATCAAATGTTGCTGCAAGTTTGAGACGAATGCAGGCTAATTTGCAAATTCAAAATCGTGACATTAAAAGCCAGGAAGGAATTTTAAACAGCAAAATTGGTAAAATTCCGGTGCAAGAACGTCAGTTTAGAGTAATCGCTAGACAGCAAAAAGTTAAAGAAGAATTGTATTTATATTTACTTCAAAAACGTGAAGAAACCGCAATTTCGCTATCTGCTACAGAGCCTAATGCACGAGTAATTGATGCTGCAAAAGCTGATAAAAATCCAATTAGTCCAAAGAAAAGAATTATTTATTTGGCAGGAATGCTTTTAGGGTTATTGGTTCCATTTGGTGTTATTTATGGTAATGATTTATTAGATACAAAAATCAAAAGTAAATTAGATTTGGAAGGAAAAACACAAATTCCATTTATTGGAGATGTACCAACTTCTGATGATATTGCCGAATTGATAAAATCAGAAAGTAGAACAAGTTCTGCAGAGGCAATTCGAATTGTAAGGACAAACTTAGAGTTTATGCTTACGAAAGTTCCTGAAGGAATTGCAAAAACGGTTTTTGTGACATCAACTTTCCCTTCAGAAGGTAAAACTTTTATATCAGTAAATCTTGCGGCGACTTTTGCTCTGTCAGGAAGAAGAGTTTTGTTAATTGGTGCCGATATTAGAAATCCTAAGTTTGGGGAATATATTAACGTACCTAGCTTAGGTTTGACAAATTATTTGTCTTCAACTGATAAAGAGGTGAAAGATTATATTATCAAACATGAAGGATATAAGAATTTCTTTATTCTGCCATCAGGTGTAATTCCTCCAAATCCGGCTGAATTATTGATGAGCAATAAAGTAGATCAGCTTTTTGAAGATCTTAAAAAAGAATACGATTATATTATTGTCGATACAGCACCAGTTAGTTTAGTTACAGATACTTTATTAATTGCTAAAAATGCTGATACATTTGTTTATGTAATGAGAGCAAATGTCCTAGAAAAACGTATGTTGAATATTGCAAATACGTTCTATAAAGAGAAGAAATTACCGAATATGTGTATCGTTCTTAATGACACGGATTCGACAAAAGGTTATGGATATGGATATGGTTACGGTGTACGAGTAGAGAAAAAACCTTGGTACAAAAGAATCATTTCGAAATAATATAAATTAATCGCATAAAAAAAGTGGCTCAATTATTTGAGCCGCTTTTTTTATGCGATATTGTTTTTAAATTAGTTCAGAGTCAGAATTAGAATTTGAAAAATTGGTTATTAGCAATGACTTCTTTTAAAACTTTAATATTATTATTGTCAATTTTTACTTTTTGATTGAATGAAGCAATATGATTGTTATGGTGTACATCGGTTCCCACAAAATCATACATTCCTTTTTTTAGAAGTTCATCGGCAACTTTTGTGATTTCAGCACCATAATAACCTACAGTAGCAAGCAAGTTAAGCTGAAATAAACAGCCAGCTTTTTTTAATTTATCATATTCATTAAGGTTTTTATGATAAAACAAATAACGCTCAGGATGTGCTAAAACCGGAATATATCCTGCAACCTGAAGATCAAAAAGAATCTTATACAATTGAACTGGTGCGTTCATGTACGACATTTCGACTAATACATAATTGTCTTTTAATGTCAATAGCTTTTCGTTTTGAAAATGGGTTTCGAACCAATCATCCATGAAATATTCAGCTGCAGCCTGAAAAGGAATTTTTGTATTTTCAGCTTCCAGTAAAATTTGGGTTTCTTTATGTTTGGCTATAATTGATTGAGGTGAATTATTCCAAATATAATGGCTAATATGCGGTGTTGCAATAAATTGAACAACACCCATTTCTTCAAAAGACTTTGCAAGTCTGTTTGTGTCTTCTATTGTTTTGGCACCATCATCAATTCCAGGTAATAAATGTGAATGAATATCAACAAAGTTACCTGCTAGAAGGTCCTTTAAATACGGTTTTGATTTTAAGAATGATAACATGCTGCAAAAGTAAGTAAACTACTCTATATTTTCGAATTGAAAATGGTAAACTTTTAATAATATAGATTTTGAATGGTAATCTAATTTTTCTATCTCGGGTATTATTTTATATTTGTTTCTGCTAATAATTTAATGTTTTATGAAAATAAAAGAAAATTTATATAACCAAAGAATTGTTTCTATAGATGCTTTGCGAGGAATTACCATTTTTGTAATGATTTTTGTAAATGAACTTGCGAGTATAAAAAATGTTCCCCAATGGATGAAACATATGCCAGCTGATGCTGATGCAATGACTTTTGTCGATCTGGTTTTTCCTGCTTTCCTGTTTATTGTAGGAATGTCTATTCCTTTTGCCTTTAATGCGCGACTTATAAAAGGAGATAGTTCCAAAACGATTTGGGCACACACCTTAAAAAGAGCTTTGGCCTTAATTATAATTGGAGTTTTCATGGTGAATGCTGAATACGGTTATGATGCTTCAAAAATGCTCATCGCACCTGCTTTTTGGGGATTGTTAGCCTATTCAATGCCAATTCCAATTTGGAATAAATATTCTAAAGATTTTCCAGTTTGGTTAAAATATACACTACAATATGGTGGAATGCTGGTTTTGGTTCTTCTATATTTTCTTTATATTCAAGATACAGGCGAAAGAGGAATGACGCCAAAATGGTGGGGAATCCTTGGCCTTATTGGCTGGGCGTATCTTTTTACAGTTGTTTATTATTGGTTGGTTTGCGGTAGATTATGGGCAATGATTACTTTTTTAGTTTTTTGTGTCGTTGCAAATTCATTGAATCTAGTCGAAGGTTCCATAATACATCAATCATCTTGGCTTAGTTTTGTTGCAGGGCATTTAACGCACGCTTCTTTAGTAAGTGCTGGAGTTGTTATTTCGTTATTGTTTTTTGATAAAAAAATCGAAACCAAAATCAACTGGCCAGTTATTGGTTTTGCCGTTCTGTTTTTTATAGTTGGTTATTTGCTTAGACCTTATTTTGGGATTTCAAAAATTAAAGGAACTCCATCGTGGACAATGTTTTCAGCAACTATTTGTACGGTATTGTTTTATTTTCTGTATTGGCTTATGGAAATTAAAAAGCAAACAAAATGGAGTGAATTTTTTATGCCTGCAGCAGCAAATCCGTTGTTGATTTATATTTTGCCAGGTGTAATTTATTATTTCACTTTAGCTTTTAATATTCATATTATTCCAGATTATTTCCGCGAAGGAATTCCAGGGATTATCTGGTCGCTAGTTTTTTCGACGATTATGCTTTTGGTAATGAAAATTTGCAATAAATATAAAATTCAGTTGCACTTGTAGAGAGAAAAATTTCAGGTTTCAAGTTTCAGGTTTCAAGTTATACGTGTAGAGTGAACTTGAAACCTGAAACCTCAAACTTGAAACCTCAAACTTGAAACAAAAATCACCTAACTCGTTTAAACGCGATTGGCCCATTTCGATTTTTATTATCTTGAAAAGTTCCTTCTAGAGTATTTCCATCTTCAGATAAAATTAAAGTATGAGTTCCAGCGGTTGCCCAGCCATCAATTGGCAAAGTCACATTTACTGTGTATGTAATTGTATTGCCGATTCGTTTTCCCTTTCCGCTTTCGACAAATTTTTGTCCTTTCCATTCTAAGTAATGAGAGAAAATGACTTCTCCATTTTTTTCTGAGATTATGGCAACTGCATTCTCAACACCAGAATTTATATCTGCCCAAACGCCGTTAATATCAATTTTTGAAGTGGCTGATTTCTTTTGGCTATAGCCGAAATTAAAAAAGAAAGAAGTAATTAAAAGCAAAATGAAAAGTCTTGATTTCATATTTTTAGTTTTGAATTGTAACAGATTTTATTTCCAATAGAGCTCCAGAAACTGGTTTGTAATTCACAAAATTGAATTTACACAAATTGTGGATATTCAAAAGTTTTCCGTCAGCTAGTCCGTCTTGTTTGAAGTTTTTCCACGGAATCTTTAAAGTGGTAAAATTTTTAGGAGATGCAGGTAAATCGGCCATAGGGTGCGAGCCTCCATGTACACAACCTGTTCCTTCAGAGTTTCCTTCGCGTGCCTGCAGTTTTATTAACTGAGTTGATTTGTATATAATGGTCACAAAACCAGAAGTCTCAGATAGGTTTTTCGGAATTCCATCATTAGTTTCTGACGGATTTATAGTAACATTCAATTCAATTTCTCCAATTGGAAATTCCTTAGCCGTAACACGTACAATGTTTTCTTTTTGGCGGATAGCATTTATAATTCGCTGATCTTCTTTAGTTGGTCCCGCAATAAACCAAGTATTTGATTTAACAAGTTCTATTGATTCGACCTCAATTTTATTTTCAAAACTTGAAGTGAAAAGAAAAATTACAGCACAGATCAAAGCAGGACGAATCATAATCATTATTTGTTTTTGAAATAAGTATTCATTCTTTCAAAGATACTTTTTCTGACGTATTTAGTTTTCTCTCAGTAAATCTTTTTAAAATAATGTTATTGTCTCAATAAAATTTTAAATTTGTAAGAATACATTTTTAAAGTCTTTTTAATGAGTAGTTTAAAAATAAAATTTATCTTGTTTGTAATTTTTATTTCGCCATTTTGTTATTCACAAAATGATAGTACTGCTGTGGAAAGCCAAGATATTTTGGATGTTGTTTATAAAATATTTAAAAAAAATGATTCAATAGCCGTACGCAAAGATCGAAAGCTGGCTTTTTCCTTATTGCCTGTACCAGTCGGGGCAAACAATTCAAATGGACTCGTTGTCTCTTTTCTGACTACATTTTATTTAGGCGAAGATCATGAAACGACAAATATGTCACAGGTTTCTTTTTCTCCTTATTTTAGTTTTAGCAATCAATACGTTTTTCCTATACAATCTTATATTTATACAAAAGACAATAAGTGGAATTTTATTGGTGATTACCGTTACATGATTTATCCGCAGCTCACGTATGGGCTAGGAGATAATAATTCCAAAGAAGAAATGTCAACCTTAGACTATAAACAGTGGCGTTTTTATCAATTCATTACACGTAAAGTGGTTGGAAATTATCGATTAGGAATGGGTTTTCTTTATGACAACTATACTAATATTTCTGAAGAGTCAAATATTGATGGGGAGACTGACTATGTTAAATATATGGACGGAGATTTTTCAGATGAAACTTCGTTCGGATTTGCTTTTCAGGGTCTTTATGATTCCAGAAAAAACATAGTGAATCCCGAAGAAGGAATGTATATTGAAGCCGATTTGCGAATAAATACAAGCGGTGTCAACGGAGATAAATGGCAGTCGTTGTATTTTGATGCACGAAAATATCATTCTTTTAGTAAAACTAAACACCGAGTTTGGGCTTCGAGGGCGTTTTATTGGTCGACTTTTGGCGGAAAACCTCATTATCTTGATTTGCCGAGTATTGGCTGGGATCGCGACGGAAAAACAGGACGAGGTTTTACAAAAAACAGATATCGAAGTAATGCTTTGATTTATTTTGAAACCGAATATAGAACGGATATAACCAGAAATGGATTTTTTGGCGCTGTATTTTTTGCTAATATTTCATCGGTTTCAAAATTGGATACGTATCAATTTGATAAATGGCATCCTGCCGTTGGTACTGGAGTCCGAATTAAATGGAACAAAAAAAACAACAGTAATTTAGCCTTGGATTACGGAATAAGTAAAAACGATTGGTCTTTACGATTGGGTTTAACAGAAAATTTCTAACTTCCCCAAAAATCATCAGTCCAAAAATTCATGCAATTATCGGTAATAATTCTTAATTATAATGTAAGATACTTTCTGGAACAATGCGTTTTAAGTGTTCAGGAAGCAATCGCTATGTTGGATGCTGAAATTATTGTTGTTGATAATAATTCAAATGATGATTCCTGTTTGATGATGAAGGAACGATTTCCTTCTGTCAAACTGATCCAAAACAAAGTGAATTTTGGATTTCCTAAAGGAAATAATATTGGCTTTAAAGAAGCAAAAGGAAAATATATCTGTATTTTGAATCCTGATACAGTTGTAGCCGAAGATACTTTTACTAAGATTTTGGCTTTCGCCGAAGAAAAAATAGACCTTGGAATTATTGGCTGTAAATTAATTGACGGAACTGGAAATTTTCTGCCCGAAAGCAAACGTGGCATTCCAACACCTTGGGTTGCCTTTACTAAAGTTTTAGCGTTGTATAAAATCTTTCCGAAATGGAAAATTTTCAACCAGTATTATGCACAACATTTGAGTGAAAATCAAACAGGAAAAGTTGAAATTTTAGTTGGTGCTTTTATGTTTATGAAACATGGACTTTATTTAGATTTAAAAGGATTTGATGAAAATTGTTTTATGTATGCTGATGATATTGATTTGTCGTATCGCGCGTTGCAAATGCAAAAGTCAAATTATTATTTTCATGAAACGACAGTTTTGCATTATAAAGGAGAAAGTACTGTAAAGGATGAAAAATATATGAAGCGCTTTCAAGAGGCAATGAACTTCTTGTATCAAAAGCATTTTCAGAAATCATTCTTTTTTAGTGCTTTTATCCAAATAGGAATTTGGTTTTTTGCTTTTGTTAAAATGTTTCAAGGAAAACCAAAGCGAAATCTTTTGCCAGAAAAGTATATTTTTTATTCTTCAAATACTATTTTGTCTGAAAAATTACCTGCAATTCTAAAAAATAAAGTAGAGTTTTTAGATTTCAAAAAAGAAAAAATGGTAAATTCGTGCCACGTTTTTAAGGGTAAAAAGGTTGAGATTATTTTAGATAATCAGTACGTTTCATTCAAAAAATGTATCAAAATCATAGAAACTCTTAAAGATAAGAACGTTACTTTTAAGATTTTCCCCAAAAACACAAATTTTATTATTGGAAGCAATTCTCGAAATGACAGGGGGCAAATTGTAAAAATTGAGTAAAAAATTATATTAAATGTAATTTATATTTAAAAAATTCGGTAATTTCGCAATCTGAAAATCAAAATCACCCTTGAGGTTAACAATATGGCAAGATTTGAATTAAAACTTCCTAAAATGGGAGAAAGTGTCGCTGAAGCAACTATTACAAACTGGTTGAAAGAAGTTGGAGACAGAATTGAAGCTGATGAAGCTGTACTGGAAATTGCGACTGATAAAGTTGACAGTGAAGTGCCAAGCGAGGTATCAGGAGTTTTAATTGAACAATTATTTGGTAAAGATGATTTAGTTCAAGTAGGACAAACTATTGCGATTATTGAAACAGAAGGTGATGCTCCAGCTGAAACAAAAACTGAAGAAACAGTAATTCCTGCAGCTGCGGCGGAAATTGAAAAAACAATTGAAGCGGTAAAAGAAACGGTAACTGCTCCTCAAGATTTTACATCATCGGATAAATTCTTTTCGCCATTAGTGAAAAATATTGCAAAAGAAGAAGGTGTTTCTGTTGCTGAACTAAACAGTATTCAAGGTTCAGGAAAAGACGGACGCGTAACAAAAGAAGATATTTTAAAATATATTGAAGATCGCAAATCTGGCGCTGTAACGGTAAAAGTTGCTGAAACTCCAAAAACTGTTGAAGCTCCGAAAGTAGTGGAGCCAGCAGTTCAAAAAAGCCAGCAGGCGGTTCCTGTTTCGGTAAATGGAGGTGACGAAATTATTGAAATGGACAGAATGCGTAAACTGATTTCAGGTTACATGGTGGCTTCTGTACAAACTTCGGCACACGTTCAGTCGTTTATTGAAGTTGACGTAACCAACATTGTAAAATGGAGAGATAAAGTTAAAACAGCTTTTGAAAAAAGAGAAGGCGAGAAGCTGACTTTTACGCCAATTATGATGGAAGCAGTTGCAAAAGCTTTGAAAGATTTTCCTGGAATGAATATTTCTGTTGATGGCGATTATATCATCAAAAAGAAAAATATCAATTTAGGAATGGCGGCAGCTTTGCCAAACGGAAATTTAATTGTTCCTGTAATTAAAAATGCAGATCAGTTAAATCTAGTTGGAATGGCAAAAGCGGTTAACGACTTAGGAAACCGTGCTAAAGCTGGAAAATTAAAACCAGATGATACACAAGGTGGAACTTACACGGTTACCAACGTGGGGACTTTTGGAAGTGTTTTTGGAACTCCAATTATCAATCAGCCACAGGTTGGAATTTTAGCACTTGGTGCAATTCGTAAAGTGCCAGCTGTTATTGAAACTCCAGAAGGTGATTTCATCGGAATTCGTCAAAAAATGTTCTTATCGCACTCTTATGATCATAGAGTTGTAGATGGTGCATTAGGTGGAAGTTTCGTAAAAAGAGTAGCAGAATATTTAGAAGCTTTTGATGTAGATAGAGATTTCTAATCAATTCATAAATAAATTTAGAACCCGGAAAATATTTTATTTTCCGGGTTTTTTATTAGCAGAGAAATAGTAAGATGAGATTTTTTGAATTGTTGATTATCGTTATTTTTGAAAGTTAAAATTTATAAAATAGCCCTTTTGTGGGCAAAAAAATAAAAATAGGGGCGGAAAATTCGGCTTTTAAAATTACATTTGTAATCTTATAAAAATTAAAATGGAATTAAAACTAAACAAACCAATTTGCTTTTTTGATCTTGAAACAACTGGAATTGACATTGGTAAAGATCGGATCGTGGAAATTTCAATTTTTAAAGTTTTTCCAAACGGAAATAAAGAAAGTAAAACTTGGCTGGTAAATCCAACTATTCCAATTCCTCCTCAAACAACGGCTGTTCACGGAATAACTGATGAAAAAGTGGCAAACGAACCTACTTTTGCTGAATTAGCGCCGCTTGTTTATAATATGATAAAAGATAGTGATTTGGGAGGTTTCAACTCAGATCGTTTTGATATTCCGCTTTTAGCAGAAGAATTGCTTCGCGCTGGAGTTGATTTTGATATGAAAAACAAAGTTTCTGTAGACGTTCAGACGATTTTCCATAAAATGGAAGAACGTACTTTAAGTGCAGCGCTAAAATTCTATTGCGGAAAAAGTCTTGAAAACGCGCACTCGGCAGAGGCAGACACCATGGCAACTTACGAAATTTTAAAAGCACAATTAGATCGTTATCCTGAATTGGAAAATGATATGAAATCATTATCTGAATTCACAACCCGTAAAAAAATTGCTGATTTTGCCGGAATGATTGCTTTTGATAAAGATGATGAGGAGATATTTACTTTCGGAAAACATAAAGGAGCAAAAGTGGAGAAAATTTTAGAAACAGAGCCTGGATATTTCAGCTGGATTCAAAATGCTGATTTTCCTTTGTATACCAAGAAAGTTTTGACAGGGATTAAATTAAGAAAATTAAACACGAAATAAAGTATTCAGTGTTCAGTTTTTAGTGTTCAGTATTTTTGAGTGCTAAGTTTGCTGAACACTAAAAACTGATTACTGAACACTTAAGAAGAATGAAGATAATCTGTATCGGTAGAAATTATACCAATCATATTGCGGAATTAAAAAATGAGCGCCCGGCAGAACCTGTGGTTTTTATGAAACCGGATTCGGCAGTTTTGTTGAAGCAGCATCCTTTTGTAATTCCAGAATTTTCTGAGGAAATTCATCACGAAATTGAGATAATTGTTAAAATTAATAAAGTAGGAAAGTATATCGAACCTAAATTTGCGCATAAGTATTATGATGAAATTAGTGTTGGTATCGATTTTACTGCCAGAGATTTACAAGATAAATTAAAAGCAAAAGGATTGCCTTGGGAAAAAGCAAAAGCATTTGACGGTTCGGCTGTCATTGGAGATTTTTTACCAAAAAGTGATTTCGTTTCTATGGAAAATCTTACTTTTGAGTTAACAAACAATTCTAAAACAGTTCAAAAAGGAAATACCGGTTTGATGTTGTGGAAAATTGATGAGCTTGTATCTTATGTTTCTCAGTTTTTTACACTGAAAATTGGCGATATTATTTTTACAGGAACTCCTGAAGGTGTAGCTGCTGTAAAACCCAATGATGTTTTAGAAGGATTTTTAGAAGATAAAAAATTATTCAGAATACAAGTAAAATAATGGCTTTAAAGTACAACCTTTCGAAAGTATATGCGCTTTCAGATAATGATCCAGAATTTGTAAACGAAATTCTTAAATTATTTGTTACTGAAGTTCCTGAAGATTTAAAACAAATCAAAGAAGGAATTAAGAAAAAGGATCATAAGTATGCCTATTCCTATGCGCACAAAATAAAGCCTACATTGGACTTAATGGGCTTGAATGTTGCTTTTGAGGAAATTCTGCAAGTTGAAGCATGGACTAAGGCAGAAGGCAAGAAAAAAGATATTATCGAAACTTTTAAGAGTATTAAAATACAAGTAAAAGAAGCGATAAAAGAGATCAAAAAAGATTTTGATTTGTAAAATTATGGCGTGACCGCATTTTTGCCCTTTTAAAAATCAGGGCAAAAATGGGGTCGGGTTATTCACTATATCTTTTGTTCCAGAAAAATCATTTAACGAGCATTTGACATTTGTCACAAAAGGATGCCGTTTCTACCCCTCACGCACCTCGGAACACAACAACCTACTTTCGGTTAATGGCTTACAATTACTTAAGCAAATAAATACATTTGAATGAAAGCAACCATTATAACTATTGGAGACGAAATTTTAATAGGTCAAATTATTGATACAAACTCTGGTTTTATTGCAAAATCACTAGACCGAATTGGAGTTGAAGTTGTCGAAATGATTTCGATTAGTGATGATAAAAAACATATTTTAGATACGTTTACCCAGCTGCAGAATAAAGTTGATATTGTTATTGTAACAGGCGGTTTAGGTCCGACAAAGGACGATGTTACAAAAAAAACATTCTGTGAATATTTTGATGATGAACTGGTTGTTGATTCCAAAGTTTTGGCTCATGTCACACAGTTGATCGAGGGTTTTTATAAAAGACCAATTTCACAGCTGAACAAAGACCAGGCATTGGTGCCGTCAACTTGTACGGTACTTCATAATCAAGTTGGAACCGCGCCGGGAATGTGGATGAAGAAAGAAAATACAGTATTTGTATCGCTTCCTGGAGTTCCGTACGAAATGAAATGTTTAGTCGAAGAAGAGATAATTCCGAAAATAGTGCGCGAATACGAACGCCCATATATTATTCATAAAACCATTTTGACGTATGGACAAGGAGAAAGTTTAGTTGCGGAGCGTATAGAAGATTGGGAAAATAATTTGCCTGATTTTATCAAATTGGCTTATTTGCCAAATCCGGGAAGAGTGCGTTTGCGTTTGACTGCACGAGGAAGTGATAAAGAAAAATTAGAAAAAGCAATTGAAGAAAATGTACAATCTTTAGATGCTATAATTCATGATATAATAGTAGGTTACGAAGAAAATGAAACCATTGAAACCGTAATTGGCAAGTTGCTTTCGAAGCAAAATAAAACGATTTCTACGGCAGAAAGTTGTACAGGAGGAAGAATTGCTTCGCTTTTGTCTTCTGTGCAAGGTTCGTCAAAATATTTTAAAGGAAGTGTCGTTTCGTACGCAACTGAAGCTAAGGTCAATGTTTTGGGGATTTCGCAAGATTTAATTGATCAATATTCGGTTGTAAGTGCGCAAGTTGCGTCGGCTATGGCTTTGAGTGTGAAAGAGATGCTGAAAACCGACTATGCAATTGCAACAACCGGGAACGCCGGACCGTCAAAAGGAGACTCAGATGCCGAAATTGGCACTGTTTTTATAGCTTTGGCGACTCCAGATGATATAATTGTAGAAGAATTTAACTTTGGTCAACCACGTGAAAAAGTGATAGATAGAGCTTCAATTAAGAGTTTGGAAATATTACAGAAAGAAATTTTAAAAATTGTGCAATAATTTTTTGCTACAATGGTTTATTTTTCTTTTCTTTGCACCCTGATTTTGAATAACGATAAAAGATAAGTATAATGTCAAGAGTTTGTGACCTTACAGGTAAAAGAGCGATGGTAGGAAATAACGTTTCTCACGCTATGAACAAAACTAAGAGAAAGTTTTCTGTAAACTTAGTTAAAAAGCGTTTTTATCTTCCAGAAGAAGATAGATGGATTACTCTTAGAGTAGCAGCATCTACGATAAAAACAATTAATAAAAATGGAATCACTGCTGTTTTGAAAAAAGCACAGTCAGAAGGATTTATCAAATAATCTTTTCCTAAATAAATATATAGCAAGATGGCAAAGAAAGGTAATAGAATCCAAGTAATTTTAGAATGTACTGAGCACAAGACTTCTGGTGTTCCAGGAACTTCTAGATATATTACAACTAAGAACAAAAAAAATACTCCAGACAGATTAGAGATTAAAAAATTTAATCCAATCTTGAAAAGAGTAACTGTTCACAAAGAAATTAAGTAATAATTAGAGATTTTTGTAAATCTCGAATGGTGTAGCCATGAGAGTTTTATAAAAGCTTCAAATAACATTTGAATCATGGCAAAGAAAACCGTAGCATCGTTACAAACATCTTCTAAGAGATTATCAAAAGCCATCAAAATGGTAAAATCTCCTAAAACTGGCGCATATACATTCGTAGAATCTATTATGGCTCCTGAAGAAGTTGATGAATTCTTGAAAAAGAAATAATTAAGATTACAATATATAGAAAAGCTACTTTCATTCGGAAGTAGCTTTTTTATTACCTATATTTGTCTAAAAATTTGAAGAATCGTAACAATTGACTCTTTTTTGAGCAACAATTGCACTTTCTTTAAAGATTTAGATTTCTGATTTGAAAATCAAGAAATCTAATAATCAAAAAATCTACAAAAAAATGAGTTTTTTTAAAAAATTATTCTCTACCGAAAAAAAAGAGACTTTAGACAAAGGTCTTGAAAAAACAAAAACTACTTTTTTCTCAAAGTTAAGTAAAGCCGTTGCCGGAAAATCTAAAGTCGATGATGATGTTTTAGATAATCTGGAAGAGGTTCTTGTAGCTTCGGATGTTGGTGTAAATACTACTTTGAAAATTATCGAGAGAATCGAAAAACGTGTTGCTGAAGATAAATATTTAGGAACTGACGAGTTGAATCAGATTCTTAGAGATGAAATAGGAGCATTATTATCTGAAACCAATACTGGCGAAGCAACGGAATTTGAAGTTCCAAAAGATAAAAAACCTTATGTTTTAATGGTTGTTGGAGTAAATGGTGTTGGCAAAACGACAACGATTGGTAAATTGGCTTATCAATTTAAAAAAGCGGGACATAAAGTTGTTTTAGGTGCTGCAGATACTTTCCGAGCAGCTGCGATTGATCAATTGCAAGTTTGGGCAGATAGAGTAGATGTGCCAATTGTAAGACAGAATATGGGTAGCGATCCTGCTTCTGTAGCTTTTGATACATTACAATCTGCAGTAGCTCAAAATGCCGATGTTGTAATTATTGATACTGCGGGACGTTTACATAATAAAATCAACTTAATGAATGAGTTGACAAAAGTTAAACGCGTGATGCAGAAAGTGGTTGAAGATGCGCCTCATGATGTTCTTTTGGTTTTGGATGGTTCTACAGGTCAAAATGCTTTTGAAC
The DNA here is from genome assembly GCF_030929605.1 of Flavobacterium sp. LHD-80. Taxonomy (GTDB): domain Bacteria; phylum Bacteroidota; class Bacteroidia; order Flavobacteriales; family Flavobacteriaceae; genus Flavobacterium. The sequence continues at coordinate 501,566 of NZ_JAVFVS010000005.1, read as the reverse complement.
AAGCAAAACAGTTTACAGCAGCGACAGAAGTTACTTCATTAGCAGTAACTAAATTAGATGGGACTGCAAAAGGTGGTGTTGTAATTGGAATTTCTGATCAATTTAAAATTCCTGTAAAATATATTGGTGTTGGTGAAGGAATTGAAGATTTGCAAGTCTTTAATAAATATGAATTCGTTGACAGTTTCTTTAAATAATATATAATGTTTGATTCTTTAAAAAATATATCGGCTGTGGTATTTTATTTTTTAAGTGTTATTTGCTTTGTTTTGGCAAATGTGCTTCGAGATAACAGTCTTTCTTTTTACTATATTTTATTAGTTCTTGGTATAGGCTTCTTCTTCATGGGAGTTCTTAAAAGATTGCGCACTAAGCAATAATTTATAACCGGGTTTTGATATGAAATACTATTTTCTTGTTTTTCTTTTTATTGTGATTTTATGTACGCAAAGGAAAATTGGAGATGCTGATAAAAGTCAAAATGCCGTTCAGAAAGTAATTGTGATTCAGCCTTTGGGCAGTTTTAAAATTGAACAGGCACAAAAAGTCTTGGCAGAAATTAAAACTATAAACCCGAAAGTAGTCTTAAGATCAAATATTTCATTTGCAGAGAATTCATATTACAAGCCACGAAATAGATATCGTGCTGATAGTATTATTAAAAGTCTTAAAAATACTATTGGTGAAGATTCTGTAATTGTGGGATTATCAAATTCTGATATTAGTACGACTAAAGACAAGATAAAAGACTGGGGTGTAATGGGTTTAGGTTATAAACCAGGAAGAGCCTGTGTAGTTTCTGATTTTAGATTATCTGTCAAGAATAAAAGTCAGCAATTTTATAAACTTGTGTTGCACGAATTAGGTCATACAGCAGGTTTGCCGCATTGCAAAATAAAAACCTGTTTGATGCGTGATGCCGAGGAAGGAAATCCTTTGGATCAAGAAAAAAGCTTCTGCAAAGATTGCAAAAGCTTTTTAAAACGTAAAGGTTGGCAATTAATTTAAATTGCAGATTTATAGTGCTTTATTGATACAAAGCATTTATCTTTTCCCATAAAGTTTTATCGAAGTCAGAAAGAGCAAGATTTGCATTATCTGCAGCTTCACCCATTCTAATTACAACCATTTTTTTACTCGGAATAACATATATTTTTTGATCATTTTTTCCCAGAGCCATGAACATATCGTTTGGTGCAGTCGGAATTACGCTTCCCTGAAAAGTAAGTTGCGATTGTGGTAGATGGTAGGAAGCTTTTCCGTTTATCCACCATAAATAGCCATAACCTAAATTGATATTTTGAGAGGTTGAAGTTGCTTCGTTAAAATAAGCTTCGTTTAAAATGATGTTATTTTCCCATTTTCCTTTGTTAAGCATTAAAAGTCCAAAACGCGCCATGCTTCGTGTCGTACTTGTATAAACACTGTTTGCATCAATTTGAACCCATGCGCCATTCATTCCTATTTTGTCTCTTAATTTACTGTTGAAATAGGCTTCCCAGCTTTGTCCGCTTGCTTTTTTTACAACGTCTTGAAGTTTTACGTAAACATTGTGATATGCCCAACGTGTTCCTGCATCGGCTTTGTAGATTAAATTGGCTGATTCTACATCGTCTGTACTGTCATCAAGACCAGATGTCATAGTTAGTAAATGTTTGCAGGTAATTAAATTTTCTTTTGCAAGTGTTTCGCTTGTCCATCCTGTGCCCAGATATTTTGAAACTTTATCATTTATATTTAATAAATTTTCTTGCTGTGCAATTCCGGTCACGGTTGAAGTCAATGTTTTTCCGGCACTGGCCCAATACCAATTTGTTGATGCTGTATGATTATTAAAATAGTTTTCTAAAACAATTCGGCCGTTAACTAAGATTATGAACGATTTGGAGTTTTTAAGCTGTAAATAATCTAAAAGTGGCTGAACAGCGTTTTGATTCCATTTTAAATCAGATATTGATTTTGTTTCCCAGTTTGTTCCGGTTAAAGGAGGAAAATACATATTTTCAGCTGGGACGGGATCTGGTTCTGCGGTTTCTTTACTGCAGGCCATAAACAGTAAGACTGTCAGGATGATACAAATAGTTTTGGTCATGTTTTTTTGGTTTTGGTTTGGGGTTTGACCAAAAATATGTAAAATAGTTTAATGGGTTTCGTAATTTTTTATTTCTTTTATATGATATAAAGTTACCTTTGTATTTTACTAAATTTTCTTTTGAAAACGGGAGCCCTAGCCCTGATGGGAGTGGCATCCTTTTATGGTGGGGTTCACCATAAAAGATACAGCGGACAGCAGGAAATAGCTCCTTATTAATATTATAAGCTATTATGAAAAATACTTTTATGATTTTGGTTTTATCACTTTTGATGATAAGCTGTAAACAAGAAATAAAACCTGCAGATATTGCAAAATTGAATGGATATTGGGAAATTGAAAAAGTGGTTTTTGATAAAGGTGAAGAGAAGGCGTACGGAATGAACGAGAATTTTGATTTTTTTAAAATCACGGGTACGAAAGGAACGAGGACAAAAGTTATGGCACAGCTTGATGGAACTTTTTTGACAACTAATACTTTTGAAAATTTATCAGTTCGATTTACTGAAAAGGGAACGTTTTTAGATTATAAGACCAATTATGCAAAGTGGAGCGAGGAATTGATCTCGATTTCGGACAAGGAATTTGTGGTAAAAAATGACCAGAACAAAGAGTATCATTATAAAAAAGCAGCACCTATTAATATTTTGAACGATGGCAAAAAGAATAAATAACGAAAGTACGATTGGGGCTGTTTTAAAACAGATCATACAGGTGAATAAACTACAACCTGGAATGGATCAAATTGATGTTAAAGATGCCTGGACAAATTTAATGGGAAATGGGGTGAAAACATACACAAGAAATGTTGTTTTGAAAGGAAGTACGCTTTATGTTGAATTAGGTTCGGCTGTTTTGAGAGAAGAATTAAGCCACGGAAAATCTAAAATCATTAAGATGATTAATGAGGAGTTGGGGCGTGATGTGGTGAAAGAAGTGGTTTTGAGATAGTGGTCAGTGTTCAGTTTTTTAGTGTTCAGTTTTAATATAAAAAAATCCCAATTCAAACGAATTGGGATTTTTTTATATTATGTAGTAGTTCACTGCCAACTAAAAGCTGAACACTGAAAACTAATTAGAATTGCTCTCTTCCAGCAAAGTGGAATGCACCTTCGATTGCAGCGTTTTCGTCGCTGTCAGAACCGTGAACTGCATTTTCTCCGATAGAAGTTGCGTATGCTTTACGAATAGTTCCTTCAGCAGCTTCAGCTGGATTTGTAGCTCCAATTAAAGTTCTGAAATCTTCTACTGCGTTGTCTTTTTCTAAAATTGCAGCAACAATTGGTCCGCGTGACATGAATTCAACTAATTCTCCGTAGAAAGGTCTTTCTGCGTGAACTGCATAAAATGCTTGAGCATCAGCTACAGTTAATTGAGTTAATTTTAATGAAACGATTTTGAAACCTCCATTAGTAATCATTGCTAAGATATTCCCGATGTGTCCGTTTGCAACAGCATCTGGTTTAATCATTGTAAAAGTTCTATTTGTTGCCATTTTATTGTGCTTTTTAAATTTTGTGCAAAAGTAGACTTTTTTTATGAATTGATTTTAATAAATCCATAATTTAAATAGGTTAGAATGATGTTTTAACCAAGAAAAGGTTTTTTTGAAACCATATAAGCAATATAAGTTCATTTTAGAAATACGTTATACTTTATGGAAATGTTATACACGCAATTATTTAAATGAACTTATATTACTTATATGGTTATTTTTTACACTTTGAATATTAATTTGTTTCTATAGAAAATCCACAAAATAAATGTCCAAATGCACACATAAACTAATGCGCCTGCAAGCGAAGCAGTCATAGGATTGCTAAAAAATGGTGCAATCCCGAAGTTGTATAAGTAACTTAATAAATTGATTTTTTCTTCCGGTTTATGAGGATTCTGAAATTCAATCATTACTAAAGCTTGTGGAATAATCTGTGAGGTGAAGAAAACAATCATTGGGTTTACGCCCCAGATTAAAAACAATTTGAAGCCTTTTTTATAATCGGCAATATCAATTACATAGTATAAAATAGTTAGGAAAACGGTTGCTAAGCCTGTAGTGTATAAAACATAACTGCTTGTCCAGATGGATTTATTAATTGGAAAAACGGTATCCCAGATTAAACCGAAAAAAATAAGTGCCGTTCCTGCGATTCCCATTTTTTGAGCTTTTTGAATTTTGGTTATATCAAGAAGCAAAACTTTGCCAATCAGTAATCCTATAATTCCGTTTACGATTGAGGGAATTGTACTTAAAATTCCTTCTGGATCCCAAGTTACGGTGCCACGATACATATGTCCTTTTAATAAAACGCTGTCAAGCCAAGCGGCAAGATTTGTTCCTTTTTCTAGATTAGCTTCTCCAATTCCGGGAACAGGAATTAAAGTCATTAGTGCCCAATATCCTAGTAATAACGTAACTCCTGTAATGATTTGTGTTTTTTGAGATGTTTTTAAATACAAAAGCGAAACCACAAAATAGACAATTGCAATTCGTTGTAAAACGCCTGGAAGTCTTACATCTTGATACGCTTCGATACCACTGTAGGCCAGAAACAAGTAAATAAAAAGAATTGAGAAAGCCAGAATATTTTTGACTTTCGAACTAAAACTTCCCATTAATGCATAACCAACTCCAATTGTTATGGCTAAACGTCCAATTAAAAGCGGCATTCCTTCAAGCCCAAATAGCTGAATTTTTCCAAAAAAGTTAAAGAAGATTCCGAGACAGAACATTCTTAAAGAACGAATCAGGATTTTGTTGAAGGTGGTGTCGTCATAAAATTTATCTGGCATTGCAAGCGGAATTGCAACTCCCATGATAAAAACAAAAAACGGAAAAACCAAATCGGTTGGCGTGCAACCGTTCCATTCGGCGTGTAATAATGGCGAGTAAACATGGCCCCAGTCTCCGGGATTGTTTACAATTGTCATCAATAAAATAGTTAGTCCACGAAAGACGTCTAGCGAAATTAAGCGTTCTTTTACCATTGGTTTAGGGTAAATTGGTTAGTTAATATTTTTTAAAAATCGCTATTTGGTTTGAAGAATAATAATTTTGAGAAGATAGGTGGTTATTTGGTTCTCAAGAATTATTATTTTATTTTTTTAGCCACTCCCGATAGCTATCGGGATCACAAATTTCCACTAATTTATATTCTTTGCAATAAAAAATAATTCGTGAAAATTCGTGTAATTCGTGGCGAACTTTTAAATTGTTATAATATTAAAATTCATTTCTAATGGTTTCAGTTTTTGTATTAAAAGCGGGATCAGCTGTTCGCCTTTTTCCAGATAAAATTCCGAAAAATTGCTTTGACGTTCCTGTAAACTGTTATTTGGGAACAGCTCACATTGCAAGTCGGTTACGCGTTGCAATTGATCGCTTAACTTTCTTTTTTGTGCTTTTAATAATCTTTTTTCTAAATTCTCTAAGCCTTTTGTCTGTTTTACTTCCTGAGCTTTTACAGCGCCAGAAAAAGATTTGTCAGTTTGATTGGCTAGATTGTAAAGATATTCAAATTGTGTTTTCAGCATCTCTTTTTGAGGCGTTAAATCAATTGGAAAAGGAGAAATTTTATGCGTTATCGCATTTACTAAATTTTCTTGTTTTGTAAATAAATCTTTCCAAGTCAACCCTAAATTATCTGCTTTTTTAGCTTGTTTTTCTGTCGAAAGAAGAACCGAATTACGAACTAAAAGCATTGGAAAAGTAATGTTTACAGCATCAAAAAAAGATTTTAATTCCAGCCAATAAGCAATTTCTCCGCCTCCGCCAATGTAGCATAAATTAGGAAGAATTATTTCCTGATACAACGGACGCATAATTACATTTGGGCTGAATTTCTCTGGATTATTTTCTAAAACTTGAAAAATTTCTTCTTTAGAAAATGATATTTTGGTATTGTTTACGAAGTATTTGTTGTTTTCAAAAATGATTCTTTCGCGTAAGTCATCTTCAATGTAAAACAAATTAATTTCACGCGGATTTACCTGAATTGTATATTCTTTTAATGATTCAATTGTTTTTTGAACCGTATTAAATGATGTCTGTTTTTCTAGTTCTTCTTTAGCAAACGGAATAAAAGCTTGTTTTAAATTAGCATCATCAGCATCAAAAATAACTAAGCCGTAATTAGCAAATAAACTATTGGCTAAAAAACGAGTTGCATCGGCTAGATTGTCGTGCTTTAAATAAGAATCTTCAAAAAGCTTTTTTAAAGTATTTGCGTTTGTATTTGACCCTAATTCTAATGAATAAATTTCTAAAAATTCGGCTAAACCTTCAGTCGAAAGTCGGCCAACTGGACCTGTACTTTCTTTATTCCATCTGAATTTTTTTCCTTTAAAATTAAAATAATTAATTTCTTCAAAATCATGATCTTCGGTCGCCATCCAGTAAATTGGAACAAAATTAATTGATGGATATTTCGACTTTAATTCTTTGGTCAAATTAATTGTCGAAATGATTTTATATAAGAAATAAAGAGGTCCGCTAAACAAATTTAATTGATGGCCAGTTGTAACCGTAAAAGTATTTTCTAATGCTAGAAGTTCAATGTTTTGTTTGGTCAAATCCGAAAGTTCAATGTTTTGATATTGCTTTTTTAGCGTTTCAACCAAAGAAATTCGGTTGCGGTTATCAAAATTTGATTGTTTTTCTTGGATTTGTTTTTCGAAATTCTCCAATGTTGGAAAATTATTATATAAAGATTGAAGCGTTGGTTTTTGATCTAAATAATCTTGTATCAAGGCAGAGAAATATCCTGAAGTTTGATAGCTGATACAGTCGGTAGGCATAATTTTAGATTTATTTTTGATAGCTGTAAATTTAATGAAAATATAGAGTTAAAAACGTTTTTAACGATTGCTTATGATTTGTTTTTTGTTAACGTTTATTAAAGATCATAAAACCAAGTTTTTAGTTTAAGACAAAAGGACAGTTTGTAAAATGTAAAACACATCAAATTTGTTAAAAAGCAATTGGTGTTTTGAAACTATTTTGGTTAAATGTGAATTATTAGTAATGAAACTATATTTTTGTAATCAAAAAAAAGTTATATCTATTTTACATGAAAAATAACCCAGATCAGAAGAACTCATTAAAACATGTTCTTTTTGGAAGCCTTATAGGTACCACAATTGAATTTTTTGATTTTTATATTTATGCCAATGCTGCAGTATTGGTTTTTCCGCAATTATTTTTCCCCGGTGCTAATTCGACTATAGCGACTTTGGAATCGTTAGCTACTTTTTCAATTGCTTTTTTATCTCGTCCTTTAGGCTCTGCTTTTTTTGGTCATTATGGAGATAAAATTGGTCGTAAATTTACTTTGGTTGCAGCTTTGTTAACGATGGGAATTTCTACGGTTGCAATTGGATTTTTACCAAGTTATGCCAGTATTGGCGTTGCTGCTCCTTTATTGCTGATGTTGTGCCGATTTGGACAAGGCGTTGGTTTAGGAGGAGAGTGGGGTGGAGCTGTTTTATTGGCGATTGAAAATGCGCCTCCAAATAAACGTGCATGGTACGGAATGTTTCCGCAATTAGGTGCTCCAATAGGATTGCTGCTTTCTGGTGGTACTTTCTTATTGCTAACAGATTCAATGAGCAATGAAGATTTTATGGATTATGGATGGAGAATTCCGTTTATTGCGAGTTCACTTTTAGTAATTGTTGGATTTTACATTCGAACAAAAATTAACGAAACACCATCTTTTGAAAATTCTAAAAAAGAGCAGGAAGAAGTTAAAGTTCCGTTTTTGACAATTGTAAAGTCATATAAAAACCAGCTAATTTTTGGAACATTTGCTGCAATCACAACTTTCTTAGTTTTTTATTTAATGACAGTCTTTACGTTGAGCTGGGCAACTTCTGACTTAGGAATTGTGAAAAGAGACGGACTATTAATTCAATTATTTTCAGTATTGTTTTTTGCGCTTTTTATTCCAGTTTCGGCTGTAGTTGCAGATAAAATCGGGCGACGTAAAATGCTTATTATAGCAACGATTGCGATTGCCATTTTCGGATTTTTCTTTTCTTATTTTTTAAGTACGGGAAATATCGCTTTAGTGGCTACTTTTGCCTGTATCGGAATGGCTTTAATGGGATTTACTTATGGACCATTAGGAACTTTTTTATCGGAGTTGTTTCCAACAAATGTTCGTTATTCGGGCGCATCATTGACTTTTAATTTGGCCGGAATTTTGGGAGCTGCTTTTGCGCCTATGATCGCTATTTATTTAGCTTCCACTTATAGTGTAAGTTACGTTGGTTTGTATTTAACTGGCGCTGCTTGTATTTCTTTATTCTCCTTCTTGGTAATTAGCAAAGACGAACATAAATTTTAAAAAATATTTATAAATAGTAAAAAGCAGTAATGTAAAAAATTACTGCTTTTTTTTTGTCAGTTAAAAAAGTATTTAGATATTTGTCTAAATATGTAAATGATGAATGATGTTTTTAAAGCATTAAATGATGCAACCCGAAGAGAAATTTTAGAGCTTTTGAAAGAAAGGGATTTATCAGCAGGAGAAATTGCTGATGCGTTCAATATTTCAAAACCTAGTATTTCGCATCATTTGGATATTTTAAAACGTGCCGATTTGATTACATCCGAAAAAAACGGGCAGTACATCTATTATTCCATAAATACCACCATCATGGAAGATGTTTTGCAATGGATACTAACTTTTAAAAAATAAAAAATGAATTTAGAATTAAAAAAAGAGCTTCCAATTATTGGAATTGTTCTGATTCCGTTTGCGTATTTAGCATTTATTTGGAACAGTCTTCCAGAAAGAGTTCCGGTTCATTGGAATATTAATGGAGAAATTGATAGGTGGGGAAGCAAGACTTTTTTGATTGTAATAGTTTTTATCCTTCCTGCACTAATGTATTTTGTAATGTTTGCCGCAGCAAAATTAGATCCTAAAAAAAGGATTTCTTTAATGGGAAAAAAGTTTTATAACCTGAAGTTTTTTATGGTTTCGTTTATGTCTTTACTGGCTGTATTTCTTCTGTACGTTTCAAAAAACCAATCGGCTTCAAATCCAAATTTGATGTATATTCTGGTGGGAATCCTGTTAATGGGAATGGGAAATTATTTTAAAGTTATTCAGCCGAATTATTTTATCGGAATCAGAACACCTTGGACACTCGAAAGTCAGGAAGTTTGGAAAGCAACGCACGCATTTGCAGGGAAACTTTGGTTTTTTGGAGGTATGATCATCATACTTGGTGGAATCATTTTTTCGGGTTTTATTTTCGCAAAAGCTTTTGTTGGCATCGGAGTTACTTTAGCTCTTGTGCCGGTTGCATACTCTTTCTTCAAATTTAAACAATTGGAGAAAAAGCAAGAAAATCATAATTCTTAATTAGTAATAACACCTTATTTATTTCAACAAAAATGATAAAAACAATACTTGTTATAATTACAGCTTTAATTTCTTTTATAATGAATGGACAAGAAATTACGGGACAATGGAATGGACTTTTGAAAGTGCCAGGAACTCAATTGAGACTTGTGTTTCATGTCAACAAAACGGAAACAGGATATAGTGCAACGATGGATAGTCCAGATCAAAAAGTTACAGGAATTCCTATGGAAAAAGCTGTTTTTGAAAATTCTGTTTTAAAATTAGAAATGTCGAAAGCTCAAATTTCTTATGAAGGAACGTTGAATAAAGACAATATTATTGTTGGAAAATTTACACAACGAGGACAATCGACCGAACTTAATTTATCTAAAGATATTATTCAGAAACAAGTTTTCGCGAGACCTCAAGAACCCCAAAAACCATATCCGTATTATACTGAAGATGTAAAATTCGAAAATAAAATAGATAACGTAGTTTTAGCAGGAACTTTATCGCTTCCTAAAAAAGAAGGCAATTTTCCAGCTGTAATTTTGATTTCTGGAAGTGGCGGACAAAATAGAGATGGGGAAATGCTAGGACACAAACCATTTCTACTTTTAGCTGATTTTTTGACCAAAAATGGTTTTGCAGTATTACGTTTTGATGACCGTGGTGTTGCGCAATCTACAGGAGATATTTCAAAATGCACAACTGCCGATTTTGCAAAAGATGTTCAGGCCGGGGTTGATTATTTACAAGCCAGAAAAGAAATTAATAAAAATAAAATTGGACTAATTGGTCATAGCGAAGGCGCAGTAATTGCTCCAATTGTTGCTGGAAATTCAAAAGCAATTGACTTTATTGTTTTGCTTGCAGGGCCTGGACTTCGAGGTGAGAAATTATTGCTTATGCAAAAAGAAGCAGTTGAAAGAGCAAGCGGAGTTTCAGAAAGTGAAATTCAAAAAGGACAGGAAGCTTTTAAGGGTGCTTATGATATGATTCTTGCCTCTTCAGTAAATGATGAAAATTTGAAAAAAAATATTATGGCTTATTTTACGTCAAAATATAATGAGGATTTTGCAAAAGCAGTAACACCACAAATTACAAATAACTGGATGTATTATTTTTTAAAAATGGATCCGGCAGTAAATTTAGCAAAAGTAAAATGTCCTGTTTTAGCACTTAATGGTGGCAAAGATTTACAAGTTCCTGCAACTGTTGACTTAGAAGCTATTAAAAAAACATTGCTAAAAGCAGGAAATAAAAATGTAACAACAAAAGAACTCGCTAATTTAAATCATATGTTTCAAGAATGTAAAACAGGTTCTCCTGAAGAATATGAAAAAATTGAACAGACGTTTTCGCCTTTGGCTTTAGAAGAAATTTCAAGCTGGATGGTATTGCAGACGAAATAGATGAATTTTCGATTTATGAATTAAAGTCCGTATTGATTTAAGATTTTCTATTTAAATCAATGCGGACTTTTTAATTCATTTTTATCTCTTCAAAGCAAAATGCCCTCTAAATTCCTTGCCGTTTGATCGGGTAACGATAAACCAATAATCTGCTCCAGGTTGCTCCTGTCCAAGATAATTACCATCCCAAGAGGTGTTTTTATTTAGTTCTTTAATAAACTTTCCATAACGATCAAATATTCTGATTGCTGTATTTGGAGCTAGGTAAGCAAAATCAATTGTCCAGTAATCATTGTATCCGTCGCCATTTGGAGTAAAGAATTTTGGAAAAGAAAGTTCGTCAACAAAGTTGATACAATTAGAATCCGTTGCTTCTAGAATATGAATGTTAACTGGAACTCTTGCGCTTTCACAATTACCAATTGTTTCTGAAACATAATAGGTAATTCTGCTTTCCAGTAAAGTTGATGTAGGTAAAACGGAATTAGAAGAAGAAGTGTCAAACCATTTTATATTTTGTCCCGAAACCGGAATGTCGCTTATTTTAGCTTTTTGCTGTATACAGAAAGTTTGATGTGAACTTACAATTGGGGCTTGTAAATCCTCAATTTTCACCGAAACAGTTAATCTTTTGCTCTCACAATTGTTTAGCGTTTGAGTAGCGTAATAGACTTTGCTTTGCAATAAAGTAGTCTCAGGTAAAATAGTTTGACCTGTTGCCGAATCGTACCATTTTATATTTGTTCCTGAAATAGTTAGATTAGCAATTGTTGCTTTTTCGTCGATACAAAATTGCTGGTTGCTATTTCCAGTTGGAATAGCAGTATCATAGACCCGAATTAAAATGGCTATTCGGTCACCTTCACATCCAATAGTCTGCGAAGCATAATAGGTTTTATTATCTTCCAAAACAGTATTGTTAGGTAAAGTTGATGCAGAGAAGTTGGTATCGTACCATTTAATATTCTGTCCTGAAATCTGAATATTGCTTAATGTTGCATTTTCATTTTTACAGAATGTCTGATTTGCATTTGCTGTTGGAACAGATGGCGTATTCAAAATTGAAATTGTAACTCCAAATTTAGAACCTTCGCAACTGTTTATAGTTTGTGATGCATAATACGTTTTGCCATTTACCAGATTTGTTGTTTCTGCTAATAATGTACCATTTGTTAAAGTATCATACCATTTTATTGCTGTTCCAGTAACTTCAATATTAGCAATTGTTGGATTCTGGCCAGTGCAAAACTGTTGAGTTGCATTTCCTGTTGGCGCCAAAGTATTTTGAATTGTAATTGTTACAGGAGTTCTTTCACTTTCGCATCCATTAATTGTTTGTGAAGCGTAATATGTTATGTCATTTTGAAGTAAGGTAGCATTTGGCAAAAGATTTCCAGCGGTTTGAGCATCGTACCATTTGATGTTTTGTCCCGTAACTTGAATGGTATTCAATGTTGCATTTTGTTGAATACAGAACTTTTGTGGTGAAGTAATAGTTAGACGAAGAACTTCTTTTACATTTATTAGAACTGGATATCGGTTGCTTTCGCATCCGTTTATAGTTTGCGTGATGAAATAGGTAGTTTGATCTTGCAGTAACGTAGTTGTTGATAATAGATCTCCTTCAGTGATTTTATTATACCATTTGATGTTTTGTCCAGATACTATAATGTCAGCTATTTTTGGATTGTCGATTTTGCAGAAATTAAGATTTGAAACTGCAGGTGTTGCAGGTGATGCGGTAATATGAACCTTTACTGCTAATCTTTGAATACTTTCTGGGCAATCGCCAGTCTTTTGTGAAGCATAATAAATTTTGCCGTCTATTAAACTAGTTGTTTTGGTCAATTCCGCTGTTGATGTTTCCGATTCATACCATTTTATAGAACTAGAATTAGGAGCCAGATTGTTGATAGTAGCGTTTTTATTGGAACAAAAATATTGATCGGCTTGACCATCTGGTTTCTCAGAATTACATAATCCCAGTTTTAAAATAAAACCATCATATGTAATAATATTTTGATTGTGAAGAGAATTAAATGATTCAACATTAGAAGAAGGATTTAAGTCGCAATCCCAAGCAAAATTACCTACAAAATATTGCGACTTTTTAGTAATTACAAGGTCATTAAACCTTAAATAATAGCAACTGTTATTAGTTGGCGGCGTTACTGTTTTTTCTTCACCTAATTTAAAAGCACTTTCAAAATTTCTATTTGAATCAAATTTCATCAAAAGGCCCTCATTGTAATAATCATTTTGAGTTTTTAAGATGTAACTGCTTGCAGATGGATCTGCATCTAAAGTGCCAAGAAAAGATCCTGCAAAAAAAACATTATTGTCGCTATCATTTTTAATGCTATTTATAAAAATATTCTGGTCATATTCTTTTACATCTTTATAGTTGCCGTTTTTGTCTAACCATAAGAAATATTTACGAGAAGTAACAGGAACTACATTCGACGAAGGATCAACATCAATATTATTAACATAATAACTTGCAATACCACTAATGATAATATTTCCTTCTAAATCACTAGAAAAGTTTTCGGCACCTTGATTTGCAAGCTCTTTTTTCCATATAATTGAGCCATCAGTACTTTTTAGATTGTAAATTTCACAATTGGGAGCTGCATTATTATAAACAAGTTGAATACTTTGATCCTTTGCAACTAAGGCTTTTAAAAAACCAACGTGCGAGTATGTTTTTTTCCATTGTAAATCTCCATTAGAAGCGATCTTTAAAAGATATTGGCCAAAATTTGAACTATTTAGATCAAAGTCTGGATTAGAAGGATGCAACCTTACATTGCCTCGATATATTCCTGAAATATAGATATTGTTTTGATTGTCTAAATCAAATGAAGACGCATATAAACGGCCCGCGGCCCAATTGTCTGAATTCTTAAGTTTTATTCGAGATAGTTCATTTCCATCAGGAGAAAATTTTACGATGGTAACAGTAGGTTCAACAACACCGTCTTTTGTCATTTCGTTCAATACAAAAAGAACGTATATAGTATTATCTGTTCCAATTTTAACATCAACTGCTTGATCTTCATCTGATTTATAAATACCAAATGTTTTTCCCCACAAAAAATTCCCATCCTTATCTAATTTTGATAAGTAGACTTCTCCAAAATTAAAATGATTAGAAGCCGTGTTATCAATTAGTTTTTCTCCATTTGGTGTTGGATCTAAATCAAAAACTAAAGAAGCAGTAAATCCAATTACATAACTATTTTCATCTTTATCAACTTCTATTTTTGTTGATGAATCACTTTCTGTATTTCCAAATTGTCTAGCCCATTGAAAATCTTGCGCATTGGAACTATTAAAAAAGAATAAAGAAAAAAACAGAAAAATAAAAAGTAATTTTTGTTTCATTGATACGATTTGGATTGTCGCAAATGTAATTAATTATCTACAAAATATAACCAAAAAATCAAAACCGCATCTCGCAAAATCTTTCTCTAAAAAGTCGCTAAATATCTCGTATTTTTGCAAAAAATAATTCCCTTTGAAAACAAAACTGTTTGTAATTACGCCGCCTTTTACACAACTGAATACTCCGTATCCGGCAACGGCGTATATAAAAGGTTTTCTGAATACCAAAAATATCGAATCGGTTCAAGCTGATTTAGGTATTGATGTGATTTTGGAATTGTTTTCGAAGAAAGGACTTCAGGATTTGTTTCAGGTTTCAAGTTTGAAGTTTGAAGTTTTAGGTTCTGATGTTTCAGATAATTCTAAGCGTATTTTTGCGTTGCAGGATGAATACATTAAAACAATTGATCCTGTAATTCAGTTTTTACAAGGGAAAAATCCAACTTTGGCTTTACAAATTTGTCAAGAAGATTTTCTGCCAGAAGCTTCCCGTTTTGCGCAATTAGAAGAACTCGATTGGGCTTTTGGAACAATGGGAACGCAGGATAAAGCAAAACATTTGGCAACGTTGTATCTTGAAGATATTTCGGATTTTATTGTAGAATGTGTTGATGAAAATTTTGGCTTCAGCCGATATGCTGAACGTTTAGGAAGAAGTGCCAATTCTTTTGATGAATTGTACGAAACGCTTCAGCAGAAACCAACTTATATTGATTCGATTTTAATTTTGCTTTTAAAAGCTAAAATCGAAGCCGTAAAACCTACTTTGTTTTTAATTTCAGTTCCATTTCCTGGAAATTTATATAGCGCGTTTCGATGCGCACAATGGGTCAAACAAAATCATCCCCATATTAAGATTTCAATGGGGGGCGGTTTTCCAAATACGGAATTGCGTTCGCTCTCTGATAAACGCGTTTTTGAGTTTTTCGATTTTATTACTTTGGATGATGGAGAAGTTCCGATAGAAGAACTTGTTGAAAATTTGTCATCCCGAGCGGAGTCGCGGGACGAGAAGCGTTATAAAAGAACTTTTTTATTAGAAAATGGAGAAGTTGTTTATAAAAACAATTCCCTAAAACACGATTATAAACAAGCTTACGTAGGAACTCCAGATTATTCAGATTTGCCTTTGGATAAATATATTTCGGTAATCGAAATCGTAAATCCAATGCACAGAATGTGGAGCGACGGACGCTGGAATAAACTCACGATGGCGCATGGCTGTTATTGGGGAAAATGCACTTTTTGCGATATTTCTTTAGATTACATAAAAGTTTATGAACCTGTAGCAGCAAGTTTGCTCTGCGATCGAATGGAAGAATTGATTGCGCAAACAGGACAAAACGGATTTCATTTTGTTGATGAAGCCGCACCGCCCGCTTTAATGCGCGCTGTGGCACTCGAAATTTTAAAACGAAAACTGGCCGTAACGTGGTGGACGAATATTCGTTTTGAGAAAAGCTTTTCTAAAGATTTGTGTCTGCTTTTGAAAGCTTCTGGTTGTATTGCCGTTTCCGGAGGTTTAGAAGTCGCATCAGACCGACTTTTGAAATTAATTGATAAAGGTGTTACGGTTGAACAAGTAGCAAAAGTAACCCGCAATTTTACCGAAGCCGGAATTATGGTTCATGCGTATTTAATGTACGGATATCCAACGCAGACGATTCAGGAAACGATTGACAGTCTTGAAATGGTGCGCCAATTGTTTGAAGCTGGAGTGTTGCAATCTGGATTTTGGCACCAATTTGCCTTGACGGCGCATAGTCCGGTTGGGTTGTATCCGGAAAAATTTGGCGTGACCAAAAAAACAGAAACCATCGGAACTTTTGCTAATAACGATATTGATTATACAGATTCAACAGGAATCAATCACGATAAATTCAGCTTCGGATTAAAAAAATCGCTTTTCAATTTCATGCACGGAATCTGTTTTGATTACGAATTGCAGGATTGGTTTGATTTTAAAATTCCGAAAACAAAAATTCATCCCGATTTTATTTTTAATGCTTTAGAAGAACAAAACGATTTCAACACAAAACCCAATGCAAAAGTAGTTTGGTTGGGAGGAAAACCTTCAGCCGAAATTTTTACAAAATCAAAAAAAGGAAGAAGCTGGGAAATGATGTCTTTGACTTTTCATGACAAGAAAGAAAGTTTTACCATTCAAACCAGCAAAGACGAAGGTGAATGGTTGCTTTCAATTTTGACAAATATTTCGGTTTCAGGAGCTAAGAGTTATACGTTTCAGGAAGTCAAAAATGATTTTGAAAGCCAGCCCTCTTTAGAAGATTTTGAATTGTTTTGGTATTCAAAACCTGTGAATACGTTGCGTGAGTTTGGATTGTTGGTTTTATAGATCAATACTCCACAAAAGTTCCATCAGCAGGAATAGCCGTTTTTGATAAAAGATTATTTTCTGCCAAAGCAGTTTTTAAATCCTCACGTTTAGTTGGGCAGTGATTTAAGGCCTCAAGATGATTAGCAAAAACATTCCCGGGTGCAAGTGCAGTAAATTTCAAAATATCGTTCATTCGCATTAGTAAAGGCTGACCAATATCTAATCTCGCGGTGCCACAGGCTACGGTAGCAATATCAGGCTTAAGTTCGATTAACACTTTTTGCACATCATCTGTAAAAATAGTGTCAGAGCTTATATAAACTGATTTTTCGTTTGCCAGTTCAATGTAAAAACCCATTACTTTTCCCATCAATTTTGCGACAAAACCATAACCATGAAGTGCTGGAATTCCAATAATTCTTCCGTCTAGAAAAGGCTGAGGTTCCCAGTAATTTAAAGTTTGAACAATTTTCAAACCTCGTTTTGCGAGCTCCTTTTCATCTTTAGAACTGCACACAACCGGAATGCTTTTTCTTCTTAAATAAACTTCTCCGGCTTTGTCAATATGATCAGGATGCAAGTGTGTAATCAAGCAAACGGTTACTTTGCTCAAAATTTCTCTGCTGTTTTTTGGCAAAGAAACCAGCGGATTTCTTTTTGGGTTATATCGAAAGATTGTAAATGGCGGAATCGTTTTTCTTTTTCCTAACATCGGATCAACTAAAATCACATGTTGCTCCGTTTCAATAACTAAAGTAGCGTTACGTAAATGATGTAATTTCATATCGGGGAAAATTAGAACTTAAAAATACAAAGATTTTTCAAAATCCTTTTACAGATTTTTCTATATTTTTATCAGAATTGTTAAGAATTGCTTACAAAAATGATCCCTACAATAAGATTAAAACTATTCGACAGAAAATCTAAAACCAATCCCGTGTAAATTTTCAATCGAAATTCCTTTTTCGCTTGTCAAAATTTTTCGAAGACGAGAAATAAAAACATCAAGGCTTCTTCCCATAAAATAATCGTCAGTTCCCCAGAGCGCGGTTAAAATCTGCTCTCTTTTTAAAACTAAATTTTTATTGTCCAGAAAAAGCTTCAACAATTCGGCTTCGCGCTGCGTAAGGCTGATTTTTTCATTTTCGTTAAAAAGAATAAAATTATTAATGTCAAATTGATATTTTCCAATTTCATAAACCGGTTTTTCTAACGGAACATTCTTTTGCGAACGCTTTAAAAAAATCTCAATTTTCAAAATCAATTCTTCAATACTAAATGGCTTTACCAAATAATCATCGGCACCAAGACGAAGTCCTTTAATTCGGTCTTCTTTTAAAGTTTTTGCCGAAAGAAAAATAATCGGAATATCGGTA
Organism: Flavobacterium sp. LHD-80; assembly: GCF_030929605.1. Classification (GTDB taxonomy): domain Bacteria; phylum Bacteroidota; class Bacteroidia; order Flavobacteriales; family Flavobacteriaceae; genus Flavobacterium. The sequence continues at coordinate 483,603 of NZ_JAVFVS010000005.1, read as the reverse complement.
TTTAATTTCCTGATTTCAGTAGCTAAATCAAAACCGTCCATTTTTGGCATCATAATGTCAAAAATGCAAATATCAAATTTTTCTTTTTTAAAGGTTTGCAAACCCAGCTGTCCATCACAGCAATGAACAACTTCGTAATTATTTTGTTCCAAATTGTCTTTGGTCAAAAAAGCTAAAGTTTCATCATCTTCGGTATAAAGTATTTTGAACTGTTTCATTTTTTATAAGGAATTGACAAAGTTATAGTGATGCCTTTTTCGGAATTGTTTTCGGCTTTTATTTTCCAATTTTGAAGACTGCAAATTTCTTTTACATAATATAAACCAAGTCCAAAACCGTTTACTTCGTTGCTTTTTTCGTTTTGAGCTCGGTAAAACTTATCAAAGATAAAAGAAATGTTTTTAGGAGAAATTCCAATTCCGTTGTCAATAAATTTTAATTTCAAAACTTGATTTTCTAATGCAATTTGAATAACAATATTAGGCTTTTCATTGCAATATTTTACGGCATTGTCCAGCAGATTATAAACCAAATTATTAAAATGAAAAACATCGGTTTCTAATAGAAATTCTTTTGAAGGACTTTCAATTTTAATAATTGCATCAGGATATTTTAATTGAATATTCTCAATTGTTTCTTCAATAATTGGAACAATTAAAACGGTCTCTTTATGTAATGCTAAAGGCACATAATCTGATTTTGCAATATTCAAAATCTTCTCGATATGATTATTCAGTTTATGACTTTGATTGATTATAATATCAGTATACGTGTGCAGTTTTTTATCATCCTTAATTGGGTTTTGCTCGATTAAATATTTCGAAGCAATTAATATTGACGATAGCGGCGTTTTAAATTCATGCGTCATATTATTAATGAAATCGCGCTGCAGTTCAGAGTATTTTTTTTGCTGTAAAAGTTTGAAAATCGAATAAACATAAATCAGCAAAATCAAAATCAATGCAGTCGACAGCACAAACCAAAAGCGCATCGAACTGAATAAATAAGTTGTTTCATTTGGGAAACGAACTGCAAAATAGTAAACAAGATTTTTATGTTTAGGGAAAGTAACGGTCTTTTTTGCTTTTGTTTTCTGCGACAAAGAAATATAATTTCCATACACCATTTCATCGCTTTGGCAATTGTACATCGCATATTCGAAATCAGTCGTAATATTCATTTTTTTGAATTCCGATTTCAGATAAAATTCCAAAATATCGGGCTCAAATTCGTTGTCGATGTTTACAATATAATAATCGTTTGAAATTTTTCGAACCGGACTTTGGCACGATGGTTCGCGATCTGTGCCTTCATATAATTTTCTGGCAACTTCAAGCAAAGCAATATGCGCTTTTTGGCTCAGCTTTTTTTGCTCTAATGTAAAAGCTTCTTTTGTCCAAAGCAATTGCGCTACCAAAATGCTTATAATGGCAATTAATCCGAGGAGGATAATACTATTGAGTCTATTAATTTTCAAGGAAAAATGTCTTTTTAAAAGTGTAATATTAATGAAATTTATGCTTAAAAATAGCAGTTAACAAGTCGTTAACAAAGATTTGAAACCGGTTAACAGCGATTTGAATTTTTCTGAAATACTTTTGGAATACAAATTTAGAACTATAAACCATTTAAAATATTTAACTATGAAAATGATCAAATTATCCATGTTAGCTTTGGCATTAGGTTTAATGTCTTTCTCAGCAGTTGCTCCAGTAAAATCTTTAGTTTCTGAAACAAAAGAAACAGTTGCGGCTTCTACAATCGTTTGGAAAGCAGAAACAATTGATGTTGGTGAAATTCCACAAGGAACTCCAAAAGCGATTGTTTACGAATTTAAAAATACAGGAAAAACAGCTGTTGTAATTACAAATGTTCAAGGATCTTGTGGCTGTACAGCAACAGATTATACTAAAGAACCAATTCAGCCAGGAAAAACGGCTAAAGTTACTGCGACATATAATGCAGCAAACAAAGGTGGTTTTACAAAAACAGTAACGGTAACTACAAGTGCCGAAACTACTCCTAAAGTACTTACTTTAAAAGGTACTGTAATCTAATAGAATTTTAATAGGTTGGTTATATCACGAGTCCCAAATAGGTAGAGTATTTGGGACTTTTTTTATGCTTTTTTGACTGATGAGATGGATTGAAAATTTCATTTTAGGAAAGTTTATATTTATAAAAACTTTCCTATTTTTATTAAAAATTTTATTATGAAAATCTGGTATCAGTTTATCGCAGCCGTAAGTCTTTTTGCAGTTATTTCATGTAATTCAAAAGGGGATAAAAAAGAAGAAAATCAAATAAAAGTAAAAGCCGAAATACCGGAACTCAAACTAACAATCGACAGTTTGAAAATTACCGGTTTTTATACTTCGTACCCAAAACTTGCCAAATTTCAAGATGAGGTTCTTGCGTTATATAAAAAGAACAAATCGACTCAATTATGGCAGGACAACAAAGGTGTTGATGAATTTGCACACACTTTATTCAATAAATACAAAGGTCTTGACGAGGAAGGATTAAAAGCCAATTTCCCGTATAAAGAACTGAACGCTGTTTTTGAAAATAATTCTGAAAATAAATTATCAAAAGAAAATACGGATTTAATGATTTCAAATCTGTATTTCTACTACGCCGAAAAAGTTTACTCAGGTTTTGACGAAAAAACGACTATTTCGCTTGAATGGCTTTTGCCGAGAAAAAAACTGAATTATCGCGCCTTAACCGATTCTATTTTTAAAAAATCAACGATAAACGATGATCACAGAAGCAAAATGTTCAGCCAGTATTATAAACTGCGCGATGTTTTAAAACAATATCGTGATATTGAGAAAAAAGGTGGTTGGAAAACAATCGAAACTGGCGATGATTATAAAAACCTGAAAGTTGGTGATTCATCAAATGTTGTGGCCCAAATTAGAGAAAGACTTTTTGCTACAAAAGATATTAAAGAAGATGACAAAAGCGCGGTTTGCGATACCGTTTTAATGAATGCATTGAAAAACTACGAATTGCATCACGGATTAACGCCAAAAAATATAATCCTGCCAGAACATATTGCCGAGTTGAATGTTCCAGTTTCTGACCGAATAAAAACAATTATTGTCAACATGGAACGTTGCCGATGGATTGACCCCGAATTAGAAAAAGGGAAAAAATACATTGAAGTAAATATTCCCGAGTTTAAACTGTATTTAATTGAAGACGGAAAAATTGCTTTCATTTCGCCGGTTGTGGTTGGAAAAGCGATGACAAAAACGGTTATTTTCAGCGGTATGATGAACAATATTGTTTTTAGTCCATATTGGAATGTTCCCACAAGTATTATCAATAAAGAAATAAAACCGGGAATGGCTAAAAACAAAAATTATTTGGCTCAGAAAAATCTGGAGTGGAATAATGGTGCCGTTCGTCAACTTCCGGGGAAAAATAATTCGCTTGGTTTGGTTAAATTTTTATTTCCAAATTCGAGTAATATTTACCTGCATGATACGCCGTCAAAAAGTTTGTTTGAACGAGAAAGCAGAGCCTTCAGCCACGGTTGCGTACGTGTAGCAAAACCTCGCGATTTAGCGATTATATTATTAAAAGATGATCCGCGTTGGACTCCTGAGAAAATTGATAAAGCAATGCACGCTGGAAAAGAAAACTGGGTTAGTTTAAAAAAGAAAGTTCCAGTTTACATTGGTTATTTCACAGCTTGGGTGGACAGAAAAGGCCAAATGAATTTTTATAAAGATATTTATCAAAGAGATGAAAGCCTGATTAAATTACTGACAGAAGAATAAGAAAGTTTGCCACTAATTATACGAATTTTTATGCTCAAAGATTGAAAAATAATTTGTGAAAATTTGTGTAATTAGTGGTAAAAAAAACTATTTCGACAAAACATCAATACATTTATAAAATCGGTTTGTGTAATGTTCTGTATCAAGTGAGGTAATAGTTACACACTGTGCTTTTCCTGACGATGCATGAATGAATTTAGACTTCATACCATTGGCTTCGCAAATAATCCCGAGATGCCCTATAATCGTTTTGTCTTTATATCCGTAGAAAACTAAAATATCACCCACTTTAAATTCTTCAGGGTTTAATTTGGTTCCAATGTTTTTATATTCGCCGGAGCTTCTTGGTAAAGTAACTCCATAGTTCTTGAAAACATAACTCACAAAACCAGAGCAATCAAAACCTTTTTTCGGATTATTGCCTGCATAAACATAAGGAGTTCCCAAATACTTTTTTGCATAGGCAACAATTGAATCTCTGTCAATTTGATCCTGATTTTGTTCAAAATGGATTACGGCTTGTCTTTCTTTTTCTTTTGTGATGAAAGAAGAAAATAAAACAAACGACAGCAAAAGAATAATTGGATAGATTTTCATTTTTACTAAAGTTTAATTCATAAAAGTAGACCGTTGTTTTTGAAATTCAAAGAAAAACTCTTGATTTTGTAAGACTTTGCAATTAGAATTTGAAAGTTGCTGTATTTGCATGGTGTTTTTTTATTGTATTTTGATGTTTTAGTATCTTTCTGTCTGCTAGATTTCAGATATATTTGTGAATACTATTTATATTTTAACAAATAACTTATGTTTCTGAAAAAAATACCATTTTTAATTTTGTTTTTGCAGATTGCAACGGTTTGTGTTTCTCAAAATACAAATCAGAATAAAACTTTTTTATACGAAGGCCGAATCGAAAAACTTCAAAATGATAATGTTATTTTAATTGGAACTGCTTCTTCTGTTTCTTTTAATTTTACTGGAAATGAATGTTCGATTTCGCTTCAAAGTGTTGATTCTTATGAACATCATAATTATGTCGCTTTAGTTTTAGATGGAAAATATCTTGGAAAAATTAAAATTGAAAAAGGTGCTTTACAAGCTTTTCCAATAAAAGCAACTTCAAATAAAAAAGAGCATCGCCTTGAAATTTATAAAAATACAGAAGCGCGAACTGGCGGTATTTTATTTGCCGGAACAACAGCAAAACTGACTCCAATTTCATCAAAAAAGAAAAAGAAAATTGAATTTATAGGCGATTCCATTACATGTGCAGCTGCAAGTGATTCTGTTGATTGCGACAAAGGAGAATACATGGATCATCATAACGGATATTATGCTTATGGACCAACACTTTCAAGAGCAATTGATGTTGATTATTTGACTAGTTCTGTTTCCGGAATCGGAATGTATCGCAACTGGAATGACGAAAATAAGGACGAACCTATAATGCCAGAAGTATATCAGAATTTATATTTGACGAAAGATAATTCAAAACCTAAATATGATTTTGCTTTTCAGCCAAATATTATCAGCATTGCTTTAGGAACAAATGATTTTTCTGGTGGAGATGGAAAGAAAGAGCGCTTGCCTTTTAACGCAGAAAAATACGTTTCGAATTACATCAATTTTATAAAAATGCTTTACGAACATAATCCAAAAGCACAAATTGTAATTACAAACAGCCCAATGGTTAACGGAGAAAAAGCAGTTGTTTTTGAAGAATGTTTGAATAAAGTTAAAAACGCTTTCGCGAATGATAAAGCGCACAAAACAATTTTAATTTTCAAATTCAAACCAATGAAACCGAATGGCTGTTTAGGTCATCCAGACGTTGCAGATCAAAAAGTAATGGCAGATCAATACGGACCTTTTTTAAAAAAGCTTCTAAATGAAAAATAATATTTTTAAGTTTGTTTTCTTTCTGTTGATTTCCAGTTCTATGATGGCAAACGTTACACTTCCGAATATTTTTGGCGACAATATGGTTTTGCAACGCAACTCTGAAGTTAAAATTTGGGGCTGGGCAAATCCAAAAGAAGAAATCAAATTGGTTTCGAGCTGGAACAATCAGGAATATAAAACAGTTGCGAACAATCAGGCACAATGGGAAGTTCATATTAAAACTCCAGAAGCAGGCGGACCTTTTGCAATTTCCATAAAAGGGTATAATGAAGTTGTTCTTAAAAACATTTTGATTGGCGAAGTCTGGGTTTGTTCCGGACAATCGAATATGGAAATGTCAGTAAGCTGGGGAATTGATAATGGAGAAGAAGAAATGAAAAATGCGACGAATTCTAATATTCGTTTTTTTACTGTTCCAAAATTAACCGCTACAAGTCCGCAAAATAATTTGCTTGGAAACTGGGTTGAGTCGACTCCTGAAACGATGAAATATTTTAGTGCAATTGGCTATTTTTTTGCCAAACGTTTGCGCGAAGATTTAAAAAATGTTCCAATTGGATTGATTTCTTCGAATTGGGGCGGAACTCCGGCAGAAATCTGGATGCCGGAAGAAGTTGTTAATAATGACGCAGTTTTACTAGAAAATGCCAAAAAACTAAACGAACAAGAATACGGCCCAAGACAACCTGGGCGTGCTTATAATGCAATGATTTATCCTTTTGTAGGGTTCAAAATTGCTGGAACACTGTGGTATCAGGGAGAATCTAATGTTGGTTCTTTGGTTTATGATAAAACGTTGTCGGCTTTAATTTCCTCTTGGAGAAAAGCTTGGAACGACGAATTTCCTTTTTACTACGTTCAGATTGCGCCATTTAAAACGGGAAGTAATAATTTCTCGAATGTTACGGTTCGAAATTCTCAAAGAAAAATTCTGAAAGAAGTTCCAAAAACTGGAATGGTTTTGACTTCTGATATTTCAGATACGATTGATATTCATCCAAAGAATAAAAAGTCAGTTGGAATTCGTTTGGCTAATTTGGCTCTTGCCGAAACTTATCCCGAGGCTTCGGGACTAAATTCTAATTTGGTAAACGGCCCCCTTTTTAAAAACATTAAAATCGAGAAAAATAAAGTCACAGTTTCTTTTGATTATGCTGAGGGATTGTATTTCAAAAACAAAGTTTCGAATCAGTTTGAAGTAGCTGGTGCGGATGGAAATTTCTTTCCTGCGGAAGCTTCTATAAAAAATAATCAAGTCATTTTGGTTTCTAAAAAAGTGTCAAATCCTGCAAAAGTGAGATTTGCATGGGGAAATACAATTCAGTCGGATTTGTTTAATAAGGTGAATTTGCCGGCTTCTTGTTTTATTTCGGAGTAGTAGAAATTTTAGATTTTAGTCCCGAAGCCTTGGGATAGATTTTAGATTTTTTGCCCACGGATTATACTGATTGAACGGATTAGCACTGATTTTTTATTTTGCGTTTGTCAGGCTGAGCGGAGTTGAAGCCCTCGCAAAGTTTGTCATACTGAGGAACGAAGGATCACACTCGGGATTCGACAAAAATTGGTGACGTTCTATGTGGAGTTTCTAGTGTGATCCTTCGTTCCTCAGGATGACAAGATAATCAAAAACGCTCTTTTGAAAACGATTCGCGTGAGGGATAGAAGTGGAAAGCCCACAGCCTGACGAAGGAAGAGCGAGGACTTGAAACGGATAGCCCGACCCGGAGGGACACGCCCAAAAGAAAAAACTTAGTATCTCAGAATCTTAGCACCTTTTTTTTAAAAAAAACTATGAAAAATAAAAAAATAATAATTATTGGGATTTTGTCCCTGTTTACTGTTGGAAATATGAATGCACAAAAAAAGCCGTATCTGGATAAAAATAAAACTGTTGAGCAAAGAATTGATTTGCTTTTGCCTTTGATGACTTTGGAAGAAAAAGTGGGACAGATGAACCAATATAACGGTTTTTGGGATGTGACTGGACCGGCTCCAAAAGGCGGAACGGCCGAATTAAAATACGAACATTTAAGAAAAGGATTAGTCGGTTCGATGCTGACGGTTCGTGGTGTAAAAGAAGTTCGTGCCGTGCAGAAAATAGCGGTTGAAGAAACACGTTTGGGAATTCCATTAATTATTGGTTTTGACGTAATACATGGTTATAAGACATTGAGTCCGATTCCGTTAGCAGAAGCAGCTAGTTGGGATTTGGAAGCGATAAAAAAGTCGGCGGCGATTGCAGCAGATGAAGCTTCGGCATCTGGAATTAATTGGACTTTTGGACCAAATGTTGACGTTGCAAATGATGCGCGCTGGGGACGTGTGATGGAAGGTGCGGGTGAAGATCCGTATTTAGGAAGTAAAGTAGGTTATGCGCGTGTAAAAGGTTTTCAGGGAGAAACTGTTGCTGATTTGGCTAAAGTAAATACGATTGCGGCTTGCGCGAAACATTTTGCCGCATATGGTTATGTTGAAGCGGGATTGGAATATAATATTGTGGATATCAGTAATTCTAAATTGTATAATTCGGTTTTGCCTCCTTTTGAAGCGACAGTTCAGGCTGGAGTTCGTACGTTTATGAATTCCTTTAATACTTTAAATGGCGTTCCAGCAACTGGAAATGCATTTTTGCAAAGAGATATTTTAAAAGGAAAATGGAAGTTTGACGGATTTGTGATTTCGGATTATGCTTCGATTCGTGAAATGATTGCGCACGGCTACGCAAAAGATGAAGCTGATGCAACGGCAAAAGCTGTAATTGCGGGTTCTGATATGGATATGGAATCGTATTTGTATGTTGCGAAATTGGTTGATTTAGTAAAATCTGGAAAAGTAAAAGAGTCTTTGGTTGATGATGCTGTTAGAAGAATTTTACGCGTGAAGTTTGAGTTAGGTTTATTTGATGATCCGTACAGATATTGCGACGAAAAACGTGAAAAAGAAGTTGTTGGAAGTAAAGCTAACAATGATGGCGTTTTAGACATGGCGAAAAAATCTATCGTTTTATTGAAGAATGAAAAGAATTTGCTTCCGCTGAAAAAATCAGGACAAAAAATTGCTTTGATTGGCGCTTTGGCAAATGATAAAAACAGTCCGTTAGGAAGCTGGAGAATTGCAGCGGATGATAATACTGCAGTTTCAGTCTTGGAAGGAATGCAGCAATACAAAGACAATCAATTGACTTTTGAAAAAGGTGCCGATTTATTGAAACAAAAAGCAACTTTCTTGACCGAAACAGTTTTTAATACTACAGACAAAAGCGGATTCGAAGTAGCTAAAACTGCAGCAAAAAATGCAGATGTTGTAGTAATGGTTTTAGGAGAATACGGTTTTCAAAGTGGTGAAGGAAGAAGTAGAACGGATTTAAATTTGCCAGGTTTACAGCAAGAATTATTGGAGGAAATTTATAAAGTAAACCCTAATGTAGTTTTGGTTTTGAATAATGGTCGTCCGTTGAGTATTCCGTGGGCGGCAGAAAATATTCCGGCAATTGTTGAGGCTTGGCAATTAGGAACGCAGACTGGAAATGCAGTTGCACAGGTTTTATACGGAGATTATAACCCAAGCGGAAAACTGCCTATGTCGTTTCCTAGAAATGTAGGTCAAGTGCCGATTTATTACAATAAATACAGCACTGGAAGACCAACAGACAGCGATAAAAATGTTTTCTGGTCACATTATATGGATGTGGAGAAAACACCTCAATTTCCGTTTGGTTTTGGTTTGAGTTATACGACTTTTGATTATAAAAACCTGAAATTGAATAAAACATCTTTTGCAAAAGGAGAAAAAGTTCAGGTTAGCATTGAGGTTACAAACTCAGGAAATTATGACGGAAAAGAAGTAGTTCAATTGTATATTCATGATGAATTTGCAAGCATCGTTCGCCCAATAAAAGAATTGAAAGGCTTTGAATTGGTTAATCTTAAAAAAGGTGAAACGAAAACGGTAACTTTTACTTTAACGGATAAAGAACTTGGTTTTTATGATAACGAAGGAAAGTATTTAGTTGAGCCGGGAACTTTTAAAATCATGGTTGGAGGAAGTTCTGATAAAGGTTTGCAAAGTGGCTTTGAAATAAAAGAATAGATTTTTTTGAGAGGCAAAGTGACAAAGTGACAAAGGTGCAAAGGTTTTTTGAATAGCCCCTAGCTTTAGCTAGGGGGAATAAGATTTCAATAAGAAAAGGCTTTAGCCAAACTTTAAAGTTTGGCTAAAGCCTTTTTGATTGCGTTTATATTTTCATCCAGCTAAAGCTGGACGCTATTGAATCATATTTTTAAATTAAAACTTTGCGACTTTGCGACTTTGCGACTTTGCGAGATTAATGGTAGAAATATTCTCCTCTCGCAGGTTTGGCAAATTCGATAGATTTTTTTATCTCTTGTATCTGCCAAATCTGCGGGAGTTTTTTGTATTTTTAAAACCTATTAAACTTCCAACCTTAACTTAAAATAATGAAATATAACAGATGCGGAAAAAGCGGGTTATTATTGCCTGAAATTTCCTTAGGATTATGGCATAATTTCGGATCAGTAGATAATTTTGATAATGCTGAAAGTATTGCTGTAGAAGCTTTTGATAAAGGAATTACTCACTATGATTTAGCTAATAATTACGGACCAGTTCCGGGTTCTGCGGAGACTAATTTTGGTAAAATTCTGTGGCATAATTTTCAAGGAAACCTTCGTGATGAAATTATAATTTCTACCAAAGCTGGCTACACGATGTGGGACGGACCTTATGGCGACTGGGGTTCAAGGAAATATTTATTGTCAAGTTTAGATCAGAGTTTAAAGAGAATGAAAGTCGATTATGTCGATATTTTTTATTCACACCGTCCTGATCCGGAAACACCAATTGAAGAAACGATGATGGCGTTGGATTACGCTGTTAGAAGCGGAAAAGCATTGTATGTTGGAATCAGTAATTATTCGGCAGAGCAAACTCGTGTTGCGGTTGATGTTTTAAAACAATTGGGAACGCCTTGTTTGATTCACCAAGCTAAATATTCGATGTTACAGCGTTGGGTTGAAGATGGTTTACTTGATGTTTTAGAAGAAAAAGGAGTGGGCTGTATTGCATTTTCACCTTTAGCGCAAGGACTTTTGACAGATAAATATTTAAACGGAATTCCTGAAAACTCGAGAGCTCATAATCCAAACGGACATTTGAAAGAAGATGAGGTTACGGAAGAAAGAATTCAGAAATTAATTCAGCTGAATGAAATTGCTAAGAATAGAAATCAATCTTTGGCGCAAATGGCTTTGGCTTGGTTGCAAAAGGACAAACGAATTACATCGGTTTTAATTGGTGCTAGTTCTGTAAAACAATTGTGTAATAATATTGATTGTTTGCAAAATACGGAGTTTACGCATGATGAATTGAATGCGATTGAGAAGATTTTGTCTTAATTGTGAATCGTAAAAACGCATAATCGTAGAGGCGCACAGCAATGCGTCTACGTCATGAATATTAAACCCGACAGGTTTTTAAAACCTGTCGGGTTTGAAATATCTAGAAAAGACATATTTATTTTATAATCATCGCCAATCCGCCACCGTTTGCTAGTCGATATGTCAATTTTGTTGTTGAATCAACGGTTATAGTTTCTCTTTTAAAATCAACAGCGGCTTTATCAGCATTTAATCCGTCAGAGAAAATTTCGGCTTCGAATTTTTTGCCTTTTTCTAGGAAAGAAAAATCAATTGTAATTTCTCGTGAATCCCAGTTTGTGATTGCGCCTAAATACCAAGTATTTTCTTTTTTTCGCGCTATCGTTACAAACTTTCCAACTTCACTATTTAACGAAACAGTTTCATCAAAAGTGGTTGGAACTTTAGCAATAAAATTGGTGCTTTCTTGTTCCTTCATATAAGCCGTTGGACTGTCAGCCATCATTTGCAAAGGTGCTTCAAAAATGGTGTAAAGCGCCAATTGATGACATCTTGTTCCCTGACTTACAGGATTAGAATGACTTGGTTTGAATTCGCTTTTCGTAGCATTTCGCATGGCGCCGGGCGTGTAATCCATTGGACCGGCCATCATTCTGATAAACGGAATTGTGCAATCGTATAATGGAACATCATCATTCGGTGTCCATTTATTATTTTCTAAACCTTTTACACCTTCAAAATTTAGGATGTTTGGAAAAGTTCTTTGAATTCCGGTTGGTTTATACATGCCATGAAAATCCAAAAGCAATTTATGATTGCTGGCTTGCTGAGCAATATCATAAACGGAATTCACCATTTTTGCATCGTCTCTATCAATGAAATCAACTTTAAAACCTTTTACGCCTAACTTTGCATAATTTTCAAAAACGGCTTCTGCTTTATTGTTTATCGCCATCCACGAAGCCCACAAAATAATTCCGACGTTTCTTTCTTTCGCGTAAGCAATTAAAGCTTCCAAATCGACATTCGGATTGTGTTTCATAATGTCGGTTTCAACGCTCCAGCCTTCATCTAAAACAACATATTCGACTTTGTTTTTAGAAGCGAAATCTATGTAATATTTATAGGTTTGTGTATTAATTCCGGCTTTAAAATCAACGTTATAAATATTCCAATCGTTCCACCAATCCCAAGCGACTTTTCCGGGTTTTATCCACGAAATGTCTTTTATTTTTGAAGGTTCGGATAATTTCTGAACCATATCATTATTAGCTAAAGCCGAATCATTTTCAGAAATAACAATCGCTCTCCAAGGAAAAGTTCGCGTTCCTTTGGTTTTAACCAAATAATCAGCTCTTTCGGTAATTAACTTGTTGAGGTAATTAAATCCGCCATTGGTTTCCTGAATTGGATATTTTGAAAAACGAGATTCAAAACCTGTTTTCTGATTGTTATTTGTCACAAATAATCCTGGATAATCTTCTAAATTGGCTTCTAGAAAAACGGCTTTTTTATGGTTTTTATAATCAATTAAAAACGGTAAAAATGCAAGAGTATCTTTTGAAAATTCGCTTATTTTTTTGTTTTCGTAATGTGATTCAAATGATGAAATAAATGGATCTTTCGGATTTCTTAAATCACGAACATAAGGCATTAAAGTATTGTAATCTTGATCAAAATTCAAAGTAACTTCTTCTGATTTTACGGTAATGTCTTTTTTCTTTTTAGTGATAAATCGATACGCAACACCGTCGTCAAAAGCACGATATTCAATACTGAAATCATTTTTAAAATTTAAAGTCAGCTGATTGTATTTGTTTTCGACCGATTTCTTTTTGTAAAAAGGAGTTTCAAATGAAGTATCAACATTTTCTTTTTTTGAATTTAAAACAATAGCATTTTTTCCTAAAACAACATTTTCATCCAAAGTCATTGACATAGGGGAAGAAGCCAAAATCAAATCTTTTTCATGAAGAATCGTCCATGTAATTTTATCATTCACAGAAACAGTAATCTTTATTTTTCCATTTGGAGAAGTCAAGTTGAAATCCTTTTTCTTTTGAGAAAAAGAAGCGGTGAGAAATAAAAAACAAAAAAGAAGAAATGTATTTTTCATGCTAATATTTTTTAAACCATATAAGTAATATAAGTTCATTTAAAAAAGCTGACTGCAAATGCGCAAACCAGTTAAATGAATTTATATTACTTATATGGTGAGAAAATTAATTTTTAACGTTAACCAATTTTACAACCATCTTTTTATCTAAATTCAAGTCGGTTTTAGTTCCGTTTTCTAATAAAACTGGAACAGCGTTTTTATTAATTGGCGATCCAGTTCCTTTAAAATTAATGATTCGTACATCATTAAAATTATTGATTTCGATACCGTTTGTAAAATAAGGCATTCTGGTTTTTGTCCACGTTAATTTAAAATCTTCGATTGTAAGTTCGTCAACATATTGACCGTAAATTCCGGGAATATCACGCTGAAAAAGTTGTTGTTTTTCGTCAAGACAGCCACGAAGATCGATATTTCCGCCGGCAACATCATTTAATTTGCTGTCGATAAAATCGAAAGTTACATTTTTGAAATTGATATTCTGCAAAACACTTTCTTCTGAACCATAAATTAAAATTCCGTTTTCAGCTTTGCAATTTATGTTGCTGAAAGTTACATTTTTAATAACGCCCAAAGTTTCCGTTTCTGTGCCTGCAACTTTTACTTTTCCACGAACTGCCGAAATATGAATTGGTTCACCATTTCCCCACCAATCACCGGTTCTGAGTTTAGTTTCGATATTGACATTCGATACATTTATGTTTTCAAGAGAACCTTGATCTCTCAGAAAAATTCCGATTCCGCGTGTCGAATTCGTGATGTTACAATTCGAGATATTGATATTTCGAACCGAATTATGATCAAAATAACCAATGCGAATCGCGCTCGAAGCCGACTGAAGGTTACAATTCACAATATTGATATTTTCTGAAGAATGACGCAAATCCTTAAAACCCGGAACTTCAAAATGCGAAGCGTAACCCACAACAATAATGGCGTCGTCGCCCGCGCGAACATCGCAATTACTAACCGTTATATTTCGTCCTGAAGTAATATCAATTCCGTCTGCATTTGGCGCCAGCATATTCGTCCAAAGTCGAATTCCATCAATCAAAACACTGTCACAATCGGCAATCAAAATGGTCCAGAAAGTTGATTGTGTAATGAAAACATCTTTTATTGTGACTCTTTTGCAATTACTAAAAATGATAGTTTGATACGGTCTTTCTTTTGGTACAATAGGTCCGTCTCCAATTCCGCCATCTACAACTTTTCTGAAATTTTCTTTTTGACGCGTTCCCGAAGTGCCACCCCATTCAATTTTTTTTGCTTTTGTTGTGTCGAAAAAAGTATCACCATTTGCATCGATTGTTCCGCTTCCAGAAATGGTAATGTTTTCTGAATTCTCAGTAAAAAACATTCCGTAATGAACGCCATTTACGGGAATATAATCATTGATGTTGGCGCTTCCTTTTATAACGGCACCGCTTTCTAAATGAAGGTTTACATTGCTTTTTAAATTCAAAGTTCCCGTCATAAAAATTCCCGTTGGAACAAAAACTGTTCCGCCTCCATTTTTAAAACAAGCGTCAATCGTATTTTGAAGCGCTTTTGTATTTATGGTTTTTCCGTCACCAATTGCACCATATTTTGTTACATCAAAAGTCTGAGCATTTGAGATTATAGAAAAGAAAATGAATAATATAGAAATGTGTTTTTTCATCAAATTTTGATTTGGTTATTCCGCAGTGACGCACAGCAATGCATCTGCATCTACGTCCAGTTTATTCTTTGCGCATAAGACACACAGCAGTGCGTCTCTACAGAGAATAGGGATTCAATTATATTTTCTTAAATTACTTATATGGTTTAAAATTTTTATTTCCTCAATTGTAAATTGTATTTTTTTACAATATCCAAAGTCGATTTATCCGAAGAAAAAACCGAATTCAATCCTTGTGGCTCTTGTGGAGGGTCTGTCGTTAACGGATCGCCCGGACTCCATTTTCCAGATTCGTTAACTGCTTTTCCTTCGCCACCAAATCCCCAGAAATTCGCTCCTTGTAATGCTCCGTTATTTTTAACACTTTCAGCAACTCGGCCAAAAATATAATTGTAAAAAATATCTCGATTTGAGACTGATGCCGTTGGTAATAAACTTTCGTTTTCTCTTCCCAAACCAAATTCTTCAATAATTATTGGGCGCTTTAAATGGTTTGCAACAGCCACATGTTTGTCAATATATTTTCCGGCATTTTCCAAAGTCGTTGGTAAAGTTTTTTCAGCATTATCTGCTTTAAACCAACCCCAGTTTTTTGGCCAAATGTGCATCGTCAAATAATCAATATTCGGATTTTGATGTGTTCGCTCAAAAATTCCGATGTCATCATTTGAGCTGTTTAATCCTTCAGAACCCGTTGAAATCAAATGATTTTTGTCTAAACTGTCCATTAAATTGACAATATTGTTTAGCCAAACTGTAAATTTTGTTTCGTTTTCAACCGTAAAAAGTCTTGGTTCATTCCCAACTTGCCAAGCCATAATCGTGTTGTCTTCTGTGTATTTTTTATGAGAATACGCATTTGTTCTTCCCATAATAAATTTCACATGATTTTCTAAAGCTTTCATACAAGGCTCACAGCTGTGAAATTGCTCTGTATACGACATAAACTGAGGCCAAGTATTTGGAGCAATTCCCGGAACCGGAACCGAACCTTTACCGTTCCATTCTAAATATTGCGACATTCCGCCAGACCATTCCCAATTGTTTGTCAAGTATAAAACGGCGTACATTTTACGTTTACGCATTTCGTTGATTAGGAAATCCAATCCGTCCAATAAATCTTGGTCGTATTTCCCCTGTTCGTATTGCAACGCCGGACGAACCGTAAAATCATATTTTCCGCCATCACCACCAACTAAAATTCGGAGATTATCAATGCCGTTTTTCTGCATTAAGTCTAGTTCACGAAGCAATCTTTTTCGATCTCCAATTTTTTTTGAGGCCAATAAACTTCCGTACCAATAATTGGTTCCAATGTACGCGTACGGTTTATTGCCTTTGTAAAATTGCGTTCCTTTTACCGTAATTCGTTCCTGTGCCTGACAAGCGATTGCGGTAAAAATTAAAGCTAATCCAAGGGTTTTGCGAAATATACTTTTCATTATTTATTTTTTTAGGAGCAATTTCCTGCTATCCGTTTCAATCTTTTATTTTTTAAAGAAAAAAATAAAAGGATTTCCACTTCTATCAGGGCTAGGGTTTAGGTTTTTATTAGATGTTTAAGTTTTTCAATTTTCCACAATCTTGTCATTTCGACGAAGGAGAAATCTCCACAAGAAGCTCGATAAAGATTGGCGATTCTCAGGACAGAGTTACTCGCGGAGATTGCTTCGCCAGTTCGCTATCGCTCGTGTCCTCGTTCCTCGGAATGACAAACTTTGTGTTATTTCGGCAATTCATACATTTTCGGCAAGGAATTCACTAATGCCGATTTTGTTTTTGCACTATAATTTTTAAAATCAGTTGTATTCGAAACCGAACCATTTGGAACATAATAACCGTCTTTATTGTTGTTCCAAAACATCACGTAACTTATTTGGATCTCATTTTTAGTTAAAGCACTATACAATAAAGTTGAAAACCAATCGGTAATTGCAGGCGTTGTGCCTGTTACGCGAAAACCAGTTTCTGTCAAAGCAGCAATTTTTACTTTAGTTTTTGCATAATCAGAAAGGATTTTTAGTTTACTGTTTGCTCTATCAGCGCCAGTTTGTCCTTGATTATTGAAATCACCATAATTGTCCATTCCAATAATATCCACATAATTATCGCCTGGATAACGGCTCAAATAATCAGCTTGAGTTGTGTATGAATTATCAGGAGAAAAAGCATATAAAATGTTGTGAACGCCTTTAGTATTCTTCAAATAATCAACGGTAAATTGGTATGCTTTTTTGTATTCATCAGCAGTTGAAAAATTCGCTCCCCACCAAAACCAGCTTCCATCAAATTCATGAAAAGGCCTGAATATTATCGGAATCAATTCGCCGTTTGCGCCTTTTAAATTGGAAACTACGCTGGCAACTTTATCCAATTTTTTCTTATACCATTCATTGTTTGTTCCGCCTGGTAAAATGCTCCTGAAAGCTGTAGTTTTTTGTTCCGATGTCATATCGGCAGCATAAAAAGATTCCTCTTTATTAGGTTCTCTCAAATGCCAGCAAAAAGTATTGATCATGCCTTTTGCGTAAGCGGCTTTTGCATCTGAAACAATTTTTTGTTCCTGTTGATAAAACCAATTGCTTGCCGTACCGTCGTTACTTTTGTCCGTAATAAACATAAAATCGGAACCTAAAATAGCTGGATCATAACCCGTATTTTTTTTGATATCAGAATCGCCTCCCGCATCTTGGTAATAACTATTAAAAGCATCTTGCTGACCAATTGCCGTTTTAGTTTTGGCTAATTTTTTTAAATTATAAAATAAAGCAACCGTTTCTTTGGTCGCATTAGCATCAACTAAATACGTTGCAGCATTTGCGGTCGTCAATGGATCAGTGTCGACCACAACTGGCGGATCAACCACAACTACTGGCTCTGGATCATCACTGCCAGAACAGCCTATAATTGATAGAAACAGCGCACTTATGAAAGTTATTTTCAGAATAGTATTTTTCATTTTTATTTTTCAGGATTAGCAATCGGATTTAATTTGAGATATTCTTCTTCAGAAAGTGTTATGGCTTTTACATCATCAAAAAAAACAGTTCCGTTTGTCTGAGCTAACGCCAACATAATTCTTATTTTCCTAGCTTCTGCAGGTACTTTTATTGTCTTTTTAAAATGAGTCCAGTTTGTAGAACCTACAGCCTGACCAATTCTTTCAGTACTAATTTGTTTGTCTCCGGAATTTGTAAATTCTAAAATTACTGCACCGCTTTTGTATTCCTCTTTTTGAGTTTCAATAGCGTCAGATTTTATCCAAGCGCTAACTTCTAAAGCATAAGTGTTTTTAGGCAACGTAATAATTTGGTCCAAAGCTTTCCACTCGGCGCCAACAAACTGATTAATTACGGCACTCTTCTTTCCTGATTTTTTTTCAATTGGAGAAAGCACAGCATTTTCTTCGCCTCTCCAATTAAGAAGATCGGTTTCAAATCCGCCGTTTTTTACTAAGTTGGTTTGCGCATTTGTTATTGTAATTAGAAATAGGGAACAAAAAAAGAAGAGTGTTTTCATAATCAATATTTTAATTCAATATTAAATGCAGTAGAAAGTTTTTTTTAATCGTTTATTCGCTGGATAAGTTCTAAACAAGCGCGACTGTTGTGATACGGGCATTTCCAGAAACCGGCTTTGTCTTTTTCGATTAAAGTATAATCGCTGTAAATTCCCCAAAACCATTCGCCATTTTTTTTGTCGAGAATGTGTTTTTTAATGAAATTCCAATTTTTAAAAACAATGTCTAAATAATTTTCGTCGCCCGTTAATTGGTATGCGTTATAAAAACCAATTAAAGCTTCGGCCTGAACCCACCAATGTTTTTCGGCAACAAGTTCATTGTTTTTTGGATCTAATTCATACCATAAACCACCATCAGAATCAAGGCCTTCTTTTGTAACTTCTGCCATTAAAAGAGCGTGTTTCTTATAGCGGGAAATCAAACTTTTATCTTCTGATATTTCAGCACATTGCAATAAAAGCCAAGCGGCTTCAATATCATGACCGTATGAAATTACATCTGGTTTTTCGATCCAGTTTTCGTCAAAAAATAAACGCAAATGTCCGGTTTCAGTATTGATAAAATGTTTATGAATGGTTTCAAGCAATCCGATAATATCATTTTGAAGTGCTTTGTCTTTCCAGACTTTAAACAAATTTGCATACGCCTCGACGATATGCAAATGTGTGTTCATGGTCTTTTTTTCATTGGCATCTTTGTCGCTCAAACGCAAATCGTCAATTGGTTGCCACTCGCGGGTTAAAGCTTCGAAATAGCCTTTGTTTTCAGGATCAAAACTGTTCTCCTGAATTTTTAAATATAAATTGATGGCTATTTCTAAAGCTTTTTCATCTTTAGAAATAGCATAATATTCAGATAATCCATAAATCGCAAAAGCCAAAGCGTAAATTTGATTTTTGGTATCTTTTGGTGTTTTGTCAACATTGATGCTCCAAAACAAACCGCCAAATTCTGAGTCATAAAAATATTTGGAAAGAAAATTAAAAGCTCTTTCTGCCAATTTTTTATGTTCTTCATTTTTCGTAACCTGATAACTTGCTGAAAACGACCATAAAATTCGGGCATTCAAAACAGCACCTTTTTCGGTATTGGCGATAATATGTTCTTCAAAATCAATCTGACCAATAAAACCGCCATTTTGATTGTCAATAGTGTTTTTTGACCAATATTTTAAAATGGAATCAAGTTCGGCTGAAAGTTCAGATTTTAATTGCTTTAGTTTTGCTGACACGACGAATTATATTGCGTTATTTTTTTCAATTTGGCTGATAATCGTTTCTACAGAACCTGCAGAAATAAATGTATCGGCTGGCGTATTCGTAACATAATCAACAAGTTTTGCAACAGATGAAACTGCAACATGCATTCTCGTATCTGATGATGCGTAATACACATAAACAGTTCCATCAGCATCTTCTATCCAACCGTTTGAGAATAAAACATTTGATACATCACCAACTCTTTCAATTCCTTCAGGTCCCATAAAATGTCCGGCAGGAACGTGTGTAACTTTTGAAATATCATTCAAATCAGTCATGAACATATATAATGTATAGCGCAAACCTGCAGCAGTATTACGAACGCCGTGTGCCAAGTGTAACCAACCTTTTTCGGTTTTGATAGGAGCGGGACCTAGACCGTTTTTCAATTCATAAATTGTATGATATTGTTTCCCGAAGATGATTTTTTCCTCTTTAACAATTGGGTTTTTCATGTCTTCAACATAACCTAATCCAATTCCGCCACCAGCTCCAACATCAATAAAACCATCTTGTGGACGTGTATATAAAGCATATTTTCCGTTTACGAATTCTGGGTGTAAAACAACATTGCGCTGTTGTCCTGTATTCGAAATTAAATCTGGAAGCCTTTCCCAGTTTATTAAATCTTTAGAGCGCACGATTCCAGCATTGGCTACAGCCGAACTTGTATCGCCTTTTGGTGCTTTTGGATCTTTTCTTTCGGTACAAAAAATACCGTAAACCCAGCCATCTTCGTGATTGATCAAACGCATGTCATAAACGTTTGTATCTGGTTCTTCGGTTTGAGGAATCACACATGGTTTCTCCCAAAACTTAAAATTATCAACACCATTCGGACTTTCGGCAATTGCAAAAAATGATTTTCTGTCAATTCCTTCCACACGTACTGCAAGCAAATATTTTCCGTTCCATTTCATAGCGCCGGCATTAAACGCTGCGTTCATTCCAATTCTTTCCTGCAAAAACGGATTTGTTTTTTCGTTTAAGTCAAAACGCCAGTTCAAAGGCACGTGAGCTGCGGTAACAACAGGATTTTTATAACGCTGATAAATTCCGTTTCCAGCATTTTCTTCGGGAGCATTTTTTTGCTCGACAAGTGCTTTATGTTCTTTTTCTAATGCTGCTTTTCGGTCCTGAAAAACAGCTGAAGATGATATTGTTGTCATATATTTTTATTTCTGTATCTGATTTATTTTTAAATTTTCTGGTCTCTTTTTTCGTTTAAATCTTGTTCTATCGTTTGCAGTTTTTCTTCAGAAAGCGGGTAGAAGGCAATAAAAGCGACTGATATTGCGGCCGCAATTGCAGGAAGTATGCTTAACATTAATTGAATTCCGTGTTGTGCTGTAGCGGTTTGCTCAACATTGGCCTGAAAGCCATAATAGCCCAAAAGCCATCCAGCGCCAGCACCGCCAATTGTCCATCCAAATTTTTGTGACATTGATGAAGCTGAGAAAACCAAGCCCGTTGCACGACGTCCCTGTTTCCATTCTGAATAATCGGCACTGTCAGCATACATTGACCAGATTAACGGGAAAATACAGCCCGCACAAATGCTGATTAAAATTTGGAAAGTCATGATTAAGAACACATCTTCTTTTCCGAAGAAATAGAAAATAATACTCAAAGCTGAAGCGATTGCCATTGCGCCAAAAAAGGTTTTTTTCTTGCCAATTTTATTCGCAATTGGAGTTGCCAATATAACTCCGATAATATTTGCTGCCTGACCTAATACTAAATAAATTGAAGTTGGTGCCATGTGAAAATCAGTTCCGAAAAGTGAAAAATCGAAGTTTACAGAACTGCTTACATAATATTTAAAGTAATAAACCGCGGCACCATCTCTGATAGAATTAAAAACCAAAGTCCCAATTCCAGCTCCTAATAAAATCCACCAAGGTTTGTTTTTTAGTAAATCGTTTAAATCTTCTTTTAAGTTAGATTGTTCATCTTCTATTGGTTGAACTCTTTCTTTGGTGAAAAAGAAACAAGCCCAGAAAAATGCAGTCGTAATAACGCCAAAAATTGCAATGGTTGCCAACCAGCCCGTTTTAGAATTAAGGCTTCCGCCAAAGTAATTTACTAAAGGTTCAATTAACCAAAGTGCCAATAAACTTCCTCCAAAAGCAAAAACCATTCGGTAAGAAGATAAAGTTGTTCTTTCTTTTCGGTCAGACGACATTACGCCTAAAAGTGAAGCATACGGAACGTTTATTAACGAGTAGATCATCATCATTAATGAATACGTTACGTAAGCATATATTATTTTTCCTTTTTCGCTGAAATCAGGTGTGTAAAAAGTTAGAACTCCAATTACAGCAAAAGGCACGGCAATCCATAATAAATACGGTCTGAATTTTCCCCATTTTGTTTTTGTTCTGTCAGCAATGATTCCTACGATAGGATCAAAACAGGAATCCCAGATTCTGGTAATTAAAAACATGGTTCCTACGACAGCAGGGGCTAACCCGAAAACATCGGTATAGAAAAAGAGAAGGTACATGCTGAAAATTTTCCAGAACATGGATGATGCAGCGTCTCCGAGACCGTAACCGATTTTTTCTTTTAAATTAATTTTGTCGTGCATTGAATTCTTTTTAAAGGTTTGTTTTTGATTTGGTTGTTATTTTGTTTTTAACACATAGAGACATAGTTTTTTTGAAGATTTAAAAAAGGCGTTTCACTAATTTAAATGCACATAGTTTATCTATGTGTGGAAACTTGTTTCTTTTGATCTCTTTTTTCAATATAATCCCGAAGCTTCGGGACTATGTTTCTATGTGTTTAATAATTTTTACGTTTTTAATTTTTTATGTCTTTTTCAAACAGCGTTTTATCAAGATTGTAAAAGTCGACAAAATCTTTTTCGCTGATTTGTCCCGAAAACGGCGCATAATAATGCATTTTTTGTTCTTTTTCCTGCCAACCGTGGTTTCTCCATAATAAGACATAGGATATTTTGTAATTACCAATCGCTTTATCTAAAGTTCCTGTCCACCATTTAGGATCTGGAATTGCTTCATAACCAGCTTCGGCAACAGCTATTAATTTGTGTTTTTCAAGACCAATTTCGTTTATAATTTTAAGCTGTTTCTGAACTTCTTCGATGAATTTTTTACCGTCTTTATCATCATTATTCTGATAACTATCGAAGCTTAAAATATCAGCATAATTATCGCCTGGATAATTGGCCAAAAAGTCTTCTTTAGTGCCAAAACTACTTGTGTTGTAGATGTAAATTAAATTGTGAACGCCTTTTTTCTGAAGGTATTCGAAGGTAAATTTCCATAATGTTTTAAATTCTTCAGGAGTTGCATTTCCTTTTCCCCACCAAAACCAGCCTCCGGTAAGTTCATGATAAGGTCTAAAAAGTATAGGAATGTTTTTTCCTTTTTTATCTTTTAAAGACAAAAAGAAAACAGAAGCTTTATCAAGCCAAGAAGTGAATTTTTTGTGATTTTGACCGCCCGGCAAAACCGTTTTTAGGGAATTTGGTGTATTGTCCCAAGCATTTTTTCCGGTTGCAGGATTGTCAAAATGCCAGCTTATAGTCGAAATTCCGCCTCTTACATTGGCTTCTTTAATATATTGTTTCATTTTATCAAATGGAACTCCGTCAATATTTTTGGAATCATCCTTTTCTAAACCAGCAATATCCCAGCCGTAAATTGCGGGATAATCTCCAGCAGTTTCTTTAACATCGCTTCGGCCGTTTTCGTATTTCCAGTTTACGCCGTAAGCAAGGTCATCCTGATGTCCAAACAAATATCCTTTTTGCGACAATTGATTTAATTTTTTATAAAGAGAAACGGTTTCAGGTGTCGCTTTTTTATCTGAAAGTGACAAATTAGTATTACTGACAATCGTTTTTGAGGAACATGAAGTTCCTATAAATACGGCAATAATTAAGGTAAGTATGTTTTTTTTCATTCTGGTTTTAAATTGTTTTTGGAGGTAATATCCACAAATTCAGAGATTGAGAATGTAATTTCTGTGCTTCAATTTTCAATCGACGATTCAGTATTGTTTTTTAGATAAAATTATTAAAACTTTAAAAAGATATTCTATAAAAAATGATTAATGTTTATTATTAATACCGTTTTTAAAAAATTGATAATTCTATTTTTCAAAGATAATTGGATGTTTATCGTGTAATTAATATTATTTTATCAATTATATATCATATTATTGCAATCGAAAATGATCTAATTACTTCATAAAATAGTTTTTTAAAGATATGAGCAGTACTAAAAATTTTTATAGAGAAATAGCGCCGTTGTCTGCTGGTGACAGTTTTTTGGTTTTTGACCGTGTTAAAGACAGTTTTGATTTTCCGGTTCACTATCATCCTGAGTTTGAGATAAATTTTATTTTGAACGGAAAAGGAGTGAAGCGCGTAGTTGGAGATAATATTGAAGAAATCGATAATGTGGAGTTGGTTTTAATTGGCCCAAATTTATATCACGGCTGGGAATTAAATAAATGCACGAGCAAAAAAATACACGAAATTACCATTCAATTTCATAACGATTTATTTCATGAATCTTTGTTGTCAAGACGAATTATGAATCCGATTCGGGATATGTTTAATCGTTCCATTCATGGAATTTTATTTTCTAAAAAAGTAGCCGAAGAATTAACGCCAAGGCTTGTAAGGCTTTCTAAACTAGATGGTATGGATTATTTTTTAGAAATCACTTCCTTGTTATATGATTTGGCAAATTCTAGAAATCAGCGTTTGCTTTCTACTTATACAGTAGATTATGATACGTTTGATGATTATGATAAAATGAAACTCGTTTATGAATATGTGCAGAAAAACTTTGCAGATAAAATTACTTTAGAAGATGCTGCAAATGTTGCCAGCATGTCGATTATTTCTTTTAACCGATTTATTAAAAAACGCACCGGAAAAACTTTCGTAAACTATATTAATGACATCCGAATTGGTTATGCAGCACGTTGGCTGGTTGAAAAGGATATGAGTGTTTCAGAAGTAGCTTTCAAATCGGGTTTTAATAATATTGCCAATTTCAACCGTAGTTTCAAGGCTACTAAAAATTGTACTCCTAGTCAATATAGAGAAGATTTTTCTGGATTAAAGCGCATTTTATAGTGATACTTTTTTTTCACAAACAAATATTATTTTTAACGAAATCGTTTGCTTTTTGCTGATTCGTTCATTTTTATTTATAAGAAGTAGTGATTTAGGAGGGTGCTATTGCGAAAAATGCAATTAATATCTGGTTTTATTTTCATATGTGTTTTTTTAAACTGATATAGTAAAAATATTATCATTAAATGATATAATACTATCGATTTAATGTTTTGTTCTGTTATAGATTTGTTAAATAATTTAGAAAATAAATCACACCCTTTTTTTATTACTTGATTATGAGTAAAACAAATTTAAACTAACCAAACACTTATTATGAAAAAACTAATGACTAACTTTATTCATTGGAATGCTAACCACAGAGCAGTTCCTTTGATTTTATTCTTGTTACTGAGTAATTTTATTACTGCTCAGGTTAAAATATCAGGAGTAGTTTCTGATGATAAAGGAATGACAATTCCTGGGGCCAACGTTTCTGTTGTTGGTTCAAAAACTACTGCCTCAACTGATTTTGACGGTAAATACACGATTGATGCTCCTGCGAACGGGACTTTATTAGTTTCGTTTATTGGATTTGATTCTCAAAAAATAGCCATTGGAGGCCGAAATAAGATTAATGTTACTTTGCAATCAAGCTCTGAAGACTTAAAAGAGGTAGTTGTAATTGGTTACGGAACTCAGAAAAAGAAAGATGTAAACGGTGCAATATCTTCAGTAAAATCAACAGATATTGAAAATTTAAAGCAAGTTTCTATTGATCAAATGCTTCAGGGTAAAGCAGCGGGGGTTTCGGTAACAAACAACTCGGGACAGCCGGGTGGAGCAGCTTCTGTACGAGTTCGTGGAACCACTTCTATTACAGGAACTAACGAACCTTTATATGTAATTGACGGTGTGCCAATCTCTGGAGATGCAACTGGTAAATCTACAAGTGGTCAAACTTTGGCTGGAAAAGATGGTTTTTCTTCTTCAGGAGGAAGTGGAAATAACGCAATGAGTCCGCTTTCTATGATCAACCCAAATGATATCGAATCTATGGATATCTTAAAAGATGCTTCGGCAACAGCAATTTACGGTTCTAGAGGTGCAAATGGTGTAATCATTATCACAACTAAGCAAGGTAAAAAAGGAACTGGAAAAGTATCTTATGAAAACTATACTTCGTTTGCTTCTGTAACTAATAAATTAGATGTTTTGACTTTGCCAGAATACGCAACTTTAAAAACTAATTTGGCTAAATTGTGGGGTTTTCAAACACGTCAAGAATTTGCACATCCAGAATTATTAGGGCCTGGAACGAATTGGCAAGATGAGGTATACAGAACAGCAATTTCAAACAGTCATCAGTTATCATTTTCTGGTGCTAAAGACGGAACAAGCTACTATTTATCTGGAAGTTATTTAGATAACGAAGGAACAATTATCAATTCTGGTCTAAAAAGATATACGGTTAGATTGAATTTAGATTCAAAAATTAAATCTTGGTTGAGAGTTGGAGGTAATCTTACTGGAGGTATTACAAATGAAAGAATTACAGTGAATCAAAGTTTCTCTGGACTGATTTCAAACACTTTATTGCAGTCGCCAGATATTCCTGTTAGAAATACAGATGGATCTTTTGCTGGGCCACCATCATCAGAGCAAAGTGTAACGTATTATAATCCAGTTGCTGAGGCTTTAACTAGAGATAATAAATTGGTTAGAAAAAATTTCTTAGGAAACGTTTACGCTGAAGCTGAGATTATTAAAGGTTTAAAATACCGTTTAGAAATAGCGGCAAATACTGAATTTTCTGAAAATGATGATTTTAGGCCATCATACAAATGGGGAAGCCAAACAAACTTGCTTGCTGATCTTGATGTAAGAAGACAAAATTGGTATTCTACAAACATCAAAAATTTATTGACTTACGATAAAACTATCGGGAAACATAAATTTACAGTTTTGGCAGGTCAGGAAGCTAATGACTCTCATTGGGAAGGTTTGATTGCTTCGGCGCAAGGTTTCAAAACAAATTCAATTCACACTATTAATTTAGCTGATGTTGATAACAATACAGTAACACAGTATAAAGGAAGTGCTTCATTATCATCTCTTTTTGCTCGTATTATTTATGATTTCAATGATAAATACAGTATTACAGCATCGATCAGACAGGACGTTTCTTCTAAATTTGACCCAACTACAGAGAATCAAAAAGGTGTTTTTAATGCAATTTCTGGTTCTTGGAGATTGTCTAGCGAATCTTTCATGGAAGGAACTCGTAAGTATGTTGATAATATCAAAATTAGAGTTGGTTACGGAGAAACTGGAAATCAGCAAATTCCAAACAATAGTTATTCTGCAATGTTAGGAACGCAAAATTCAGGATTAGGAAGCGGATTTTTACCGTCAAATTATCCAAATCCAGATTTAGTTTGGGAGTCATTAAATCAAACTAATATTGGTATTGATTTTACAATGTTTGACAGTAAGCTTTCTGCTAGTTTTGATGTATATGACAAAAAATCTGAAGGTTTCTTGTTCCAAGTTCCTTTGCCTCTTTACTTAACTGGTGGCGGAGGTCAATATGGAGGAGTTTCTGCACCTTATTCTAACTTAGGTACAATGAGTAATAAAGGTTTCGATTTGACTCTTGGTTATGATATGAGATCAGCAGGTAATTTTAACTGGAGCGCTTCGGCAGTTGTTTCTCATTACAAAAATAATTTGGATGAAATCGCAAACGGAATTGTATTGACTCAAGAAGTAAACACGAATGGATACCAGCCTGTTGTAGTTACAAATACTACTATTGGAAACCCAATTGGCTTATTCTACGGATATAAAACTGACGGTATTTTTAAAGATCAGGCAGTTTTAAACAGTGCGCCACTTCAATTTGGTCAAGCTGTTGGAACAGGAGCTGGAGAAACAGCACTTGGAGATGTAAAATATGTTGATGTAAACGGTGACGGAAAAATTGATGCTGCGGATAAAACATTCATCGGGAATCCGCATCCAAAATTCACTTACGGTTTTACAAACAATTTCAGATATAAAAATGTAGATCTTTCTATTTTTCTTCAAGGATCATACGGAAATGATGTTATGAACTTAACAAAAAGAGCGGGAACAACAAATGCATCTTTATATGATAATCAGTTAGTTGATGCGATGGATTATTATTCATCTACCAATACAGCTAGTAATAATCCAAGACCAATTGCTGATGCGTCAAATACTAACTTGTTGATTTCTGACCGCTACGTTGAAGATGGTTCTTATTTAAGAATTCAAAACATTACGCTTGGATATTCATTACCGCAGGATGTAATTTCAAAATATAAAATTTCAAGATTAAGGTTGTATGGATCTGCTCAAAACTTATACACGTTTACTAATTATTCAGGTTACGATCCAGAGATTGGTTCATTTAATCAAAATGTGCTTTTATCAGGAATTGACAACGGAAGATATCCGGTAGCAAGAACATTTTTAGTTGGTCTTAATTTAGAATTTTAAAAAATAATAAAAATGAAAAAGAAATCTTTTTTAAATAGATATAGTTTGCTTTTTGTAGCAACAGCATTTCTGACTTTTGCATCATGTTCGGATGATTTTACAGACAGACCTTCTGAAGATGGAATAAGTTTAGATTCTTATTACAGCACAAATGATCAGGTTTCATCGGCTACAAATGGTATGTACAGCAGAACTTGGTTTCAAATGTATAATAAGTTTTGGTGGGCGCTTGAAGTTGGTTCAGGAAATATGTATTCAGGTTCACCAGACGTAAGTGGATTGAGAACGTTTTCATTAAACGGAAGTGATCCTGAATTAGTAAACGGATGGTCATCATTATGGGCTAATGTGCAGCAATCGAATATGATTATTAACTTTTTGGCTGCGCGAGTAGGTCCAGATGTTGATAAAGCTGTTTTAAACAATACAATTGGTGAGGCTTATTTCATGAGAGCGACTGCTTATTTTGATTTGGTTAGACTTTGGGGTCCTGTGCCAATTATTGAAAACCCGCTTGATTATACAAGTAATCCTTATGTGAATACTAATACGGTTGCAGATATTTACAAATTAATCACAATGGATTATTTAAAAGCAATTGAATTATTGGCAGCTAAAACAAGAGGTGCAAATTATGCAAGCAACGGACACGTTTCAAAAGGTTCTGCAAGAGCATTGCTAGCAAAAGTGTATTTGTACCAAAAAGATTATGCAAACGCAAAAGCAATGGCTGAAGCGGTTATCAGCAGTGGTGAATTTAAACTTTTAGGTGGAGATCAATTGCCAGGAAAAAGTTTTGCTGATTTGTTTACTTATCCAAACAACAATAACGAAGAATCTATTTTTGCTATTCAGTGGAAAGGTGATGGAGCTTACGGTTCGGCAAACAACTGTAATACACAATTCGGTTTCCAAGATGGTACATTGTCAACATCTAATGCATCATATGCGGGTGTTTTTGGACCAAGTCAAGAGGTAATTCTTTCATTGTATGGAGCTGGCGATTTAAGAAAACATGAAACTGTAATGGTTGCTGGAGATAGTTATCCAACTATTAAAACGACACAAGGAATTGGTTTCACTGTTCCAGCTGGTAAAGATTTGGCACAAGGGTCTGGTGGTGCAATTAAAAAATATTGTATTGGTGTTGTAAACGGAAGCGCAACTGGCCAGGCAGATGCATGGGCAATGATGGATAACAACTCTTATGTTATGCGTTATGCAGAGTTGTTGCTTATTCATGCTGAAGCTGTTCTTGGAGCAAATGCAACGACTACAGATGCAAGTGCATTAAATTCTATTAATCAAGTTAGAAGAAGAGCTGGTTTAGCTAATTTGACTTCAGTTACGTTTGATGATATCTTTTTAGAAAGAAGAAAAGAATTGTGTTTTGAAGGTGATTATTGGTTTGATTTAGGACGTATTGATAAAAATAAAGCAATCGCAATTATGTCGGCTCAAAATAGAGGAGATAGATATGCTGAACGTCATTACACACCAGTATATAGTCAAGATCATGCAACAAATGATTTCTATATGGATTATCCGGACAATGAGGTTGCTAAAAATCCAAAATTATTACAAGCACCAGTTCCGTATACTTTTAAATAATTACTAAAATTTGACAACTATGAAAAATATAAAAAATATATACCTTTTGCCATTCTTTGCGATGGTATTTATGGTGCTGGGTGTGTTTTCTTCATGTGACAATGAAGAAGCTTCAAGCGGAGGCGGTGCACCTGTAATCACAAGTGTTGCAAAATCTGTTGAAGGTCCCTTGGTTCCAGTTAAGATTGGCGATCCAAAAAATTACTATATCATTCAGGGAACTGGGCTTTTAAATACAACTAAAATCTATTTTAATGATTTTGATACTTATTTCAATCCTACATTGGTTACAGATACTGCAATAGTTGTTTTGATCGACGAGAAAACGCCTTATGCAAATGCAAGTAATAAATTAAAAGTTGTTACAAAATCGGGAACTGTTTTATATGATTTTGTGATTGCGCCGCCAACACCAAAATTCGAGAGTTATAATTCTATTAATGCTGCCGAAGGTGAAATTGTAACCGTTTATGGTGATTATTTCTTGAATCCAACTGTAAAAGTAGGAACTGCAGATGTGCCTGTGATTTCTTCTACATTAACTGAAATTAAATTTAAAATGCCAGCTAATGCAACAGATAAATATGTTACCGTAACAAATATTTCTGGTTCTACTGTTTCTGAAGAAGCAATTGGTTCAGCTTTGTACGATGATGTTTTGCAAGGAGATGCAGGACATTGGATGTGGAGCGGTGGCGATACTTTTGATACCGACTTTAAAGATGATAAAGTACAAGGTAAATCGTCAATTAAATTTGTATTTGGAGGATGGAATGGTGCTGATATGAAGTTCAATTCTAGAAATGTTTCAAAATATAAAGCGTTTAGAGTAAAAGTGAAATCGGCATCAACAAATACCGCTGCAAGCGTAGTATTTGTTTTTGGAGGCTGGGCTTATCAAATTAAAAAGACAATAACTCCAAATTGGACTACAATTGAAATTCCGTTTTCAGATATTGGAAATCCAACTACTTTCGATCAGCTGACACTTCAGGAATCGGGTAATTTTGGAGGAAATACAATCCTTATGGATGACATGGGATTTGTATTAAAATAAAAAGCAGTTATTTGTTTTGAGTTTTGTTTAAGTATTCCCTAATCTACTCAATTAGGGAATACTTTTTTTTATTTATAATTAATTTGAAATTTTAATAATGAAAAAGATTATTTCAGTATTTGCGCTGTTTGTTTCTTGCCTGAGTTTCGGGCAAGGAAATACACATAATCAGACAGGAGGAAAATTTGAAGGTTTAGCCATGACTCCTCCAATGGGATGGAATTCTTGGAATACTTTTGCCACTAATATTGATGAGAAATTGGTCAAGGAAACAGCTGATATAATGGTTTCATCAGGTTTAGCTGCAGCGGGTTATAATTATATTGTTTTAGACGACGGCTGGATGACAAAACAACGTGACGCAAATGGTGATCTTGTGCCGGATCCGGTTAAATTTCCGAGTGGAATGAAAGCATTGATTGATTATGTACACAGCAAAGGTTTGAAGTTTGGTTTGTACAATTGTGCCGGAACTCAAACTTGTGCAGGGTATCCAGGTACGCGCGGTTACGAGTATCAAGATGCTCGTTTTTATGCTAAATTAGGAATTGATTTTTTAAAGTACGATTGGTGCAATACAAAAGGCATTACCGCTCCAGAAGCTTATACAACTATGAGTAATGCGCTAAAAACTGCTGGAAGGCCAATTGTTTTTAGTCTTTGCGAATGGGGTGATAATCAGCCGTGGGAATGGGGAAAACCTGTAGGGAATCTTTGGAGAATTTCGGGTGATATTTATCCGTGTTTTGACTGCGAATTTAAACATCCGGAAAATTGGTCGTCATGGGGATTTATGAAAATTGCCGAAATGCGAAAAGATATCCGTAAATATTCTGGCCCAGATCATTGGAACGATTTTGATATGATGGAAGTTGGAAATGAAATGAATGATATTGAAGATAAATCGCATTTTGCAATGTGGTGTATGCTTTCGTCACCTTTATTTACAGGAAATGATTACCGAAAAATGTCTAAAGAAACATTGGCGATTTTAACTAATAAAGATTTGATCGCAGTTAATCAAGATAAATTAGGAATTCAAGGATTTAAATATGCTGCTGAAGATGGTTTAGAAGTTTGGGTGAAACCTTTGTCTGAAGGAAACTGGGTAATAACCTTTTTAAATAGAAGCGATGTCGCTAAAAAAGTCAATTTCGATTTTAAAAAGAATGTAATCAAAGATGCTGATTTTGGATATGAAGCCGATTTTAATAAAGTGACCTACAAAATAAAAGATCTTTGGAAGAACAAGGAAATGGGAACGACTAAAAAGAATTTTGTTTCTGATCTTGCATCGCATGATGTTATTACGCTTAAATTAACGCTTTAAATCTTAGTTTATGAAATCAAAAAGTCATCTTTATGTAATTGCTTTTCTGTTGTTTTCTTATGTTTTGCAAGCTCAGTTTGTAAAAAAGCACGGTCAGCTAAGTGTTAATGGAACTCAATTGGTTGATAAAAATAACGATCCAATTGTCTTGCGCGGATTAAGTTTTGGCTGGCATAGTATGTGGCCGAGATTTTATAATGAAAAAGCGGTAAGCTGGCTAAAGAAAGATTTTAATTGTAATGTGGTTAGAGCAGCAACGGGAATTGAGTTAGGGGACATGTCTTATATGAAAGAACCGCAACAATCAAAAGAAAAAATTGAAGCGGTTGTAAATGGAGCGATTAAATCAGATATTTATGTTATTATTGACTGGCACAGTCACAATGTTAATTTAAAGGAAGCATCGGCTTTTTTTGCTGAGATGTCAAAAAAGTATGCCAAGTATCCTAATATTATATACGAGGTGTTCAACGAGCCAGATTATGAAACTTGGTGGGAAGTTAAAACGTATGCAGAGGAGATAATTCGTGTAATTAGAGAAAATGACCCTAATAATGTTATTTTAGTTGGTTGTCCGCATTGGGATCAAGATATTAATCTTCCGGCCGAAGATCCAATTATAGGGTACAGTAATATCATGTATACAATGCATTTTTATGCAGCAACACACGGCAAGGAATTGCGAGATCGCACAGATGCTGCTATAAAAAGTGGGCTTCCCGTTTTTATTTCAGAATCTGCTGGGATGGAAGCATCGGGTGATGGACCTTTAAATATGAAAGCTTGGCAGGAATACATCGATTGGATGGAATCTAGAAAACTAAGCTGGATTACATGGTCTGTCTCTGATAAAGATGAAACTTGTTCTATTTTGAAGAAATCGGCTAAATCTGAAGGGAAGTGGAAAGATGAAGATTTAAAAGAATCTGGAATAAAAGTCAGAGCGTTTTTAAGAAAATACAATACGCAGGAATAGAAAAAATCTTTCTGTTCTTTATGAAGCCTGTTCAATTTTGAACGGGCTTTTTTTTGTTGCTAAATGAAAAATCGAACTTGTGTTTTAAGATCGTTTTTCGCTCTTTTGTAGGTTTATTTTTGTAGGAATTTTGTTTTTGTGAAGGTACTGTTTTTGGAAGGCTAGTTTTTTTGAGTTGTGATTGTGTTTTTTATTGATTTTATTTTATACCCCTAAATTTTTAGGGGGTATGTTTTATTTGTATGTTTAATTATGTTGTTTTTGCTTGGTTTTTTGTTTGTTTTTTGTTGTTGACCCATTTTAAAATTTAAAAAGCACCAAAAATGCGTTATTGAATTTTCAAAAATGAATCGATATAAATGTCAAATAACGATTATTGGTTGGTAAATTTTTGTAATCCATAATTCTGCTTGTAAAACATCAAAAAAGTTCTTTTCAATTGTTCTACTCATGCAAAAGTTAATAAATTCGCTAATGAAAATGAAGGGGTTTTTTGAGGATGATGAGGGATTTTAGAATTGAAATATACTATTAATAAAGCTATATAAAAGATTAACTAACCAGAATCAATTAATAACCAAAAACCAATTAAAACATGAAAAAAGTATTACACATTTTAGCCGCGATGTTAACGAGTTCTTTTGCTTTTGCTCAAGATGATACAGAAACTCCAGTTTCACCAGCAACAACCTGGGGCGGATCAGCAGATGCGTACTATAAATATGATTTCTCTAAACAAATGAACGGATTAACGAGCTTTACCAACTCTCAGAATTCGTTTGAACTAGGAATGGCGTCTATAGAAGCAGGTCATACTTTCGGGAAAGCTTCTGTATTTGTAGACTTAGGATTCGGAAAAAGAGCAGGTGAATTCTCATATAATGAAACAACAGATAAAGATATAACTGCAAAATTTTTAATTAAACAATTGTTCTTTACTTATAATGTTACTGATAAATTTAAATTTGTAGCGGGTAGTTTTGGTACTCATATAGGTTACGAAGTATTAGATGCTGTCGATAATAAAAACTACAGTATGTCATATGCTTTCTCTTATGGGCCTTTCTTTAACACTGGGGTAAAAGCACAATATACTTCAGGAAAGTTTACGGCAATGTTTGGGATAACAAATCCAACAGATTTTAAATCAGCAATGGATGCTGGTTCAACTCAAAAAACATTCATTGGGCAACTAGGCTATATTGGTGAAACGGGAAGTGCTTACTTGAACTTTACTTCAGGTAGTAGTAACCCAGCATCTGATGAAAATAAAACACAATTTGATTTAGTTGCATCAAAAACAATTAGTGACAGTTTTGCTCTTGGGTTTAATGCAACTTATGCTAAAACAAAAAATGATTTTGTAAGCGATTTAGATGGAGAATGGTTTTCATTAGTAGGATATGCAAATTATTCATTCTCTCCATCATTATTGTTAGCGTACAGAATGGAATACTTTGATGCTAAAGATGCAGCGCCAAGTTTAGGAACTTTAACAGGTTCGAATGTTTTTGCAAATACAGTTTCTTTAAACTACAAAGTTGGAAAACTGACTATAATTCCTGAGTTAAGATATGATGCTGCTTCTGAAGATATCTTTTTAGATAGCGATGCATTACCAACAGGTGGGTCATTCTACGCTCTTGTAGCTACAACATACTCTTTCTAGAGATAAAGATTGATATTTTTTTTTTTTTTTGGAGCTGTCGAAACATATTAATGTTTTGGCAGCTTTTTTATTTTTTGTGAGTTACGGATTATTGCCTGTAATATCCGTATAGGCGCACAGCAGTGCGTCTTTCTGGCAATAAAATATTTGTTGTAATGCCTGTAATTTTGTTTTACAGCTATATGATGGAAATGGAATGTTTTTTAGGTGTAATTGTAGAGGTTTAAAACGGTGTGTCTTTTTAGTAGAAAAAAATTATTGAAACATATTTTAGAGGAGTTTTGCAAAGTGATTTTTGGGATAATTCTTTGTCGAATAGATTTATTACATAAAAAAAACGCATTTCCAATGAGAAATGCGTTTGTATATTTTTAAAACCAATTTTATTCTTTATTGAACTTGTTTCTTATAAATAGAATAAATAGTGTCTATTGTTTTTCGATCTAAAGTTGCACTTACATCCGTTTGAATGTAATGTAATTTAAAAGCCATAATTGCTGCTGAAAGGTTTTTTGTGTTATATCCAATGATTCTCAAAGCCGGCTCTATTTTAAAATCAAATGGGGCTTCTTCCAGAACTTCATCCGGCCAAATTCCGAATCCTTTCTCTGCCAATGTTTTCCAAGGAAATAAAGCACTTGGATCTTGTTTTCTGCCTGGAGCAATATCAGAGTGGCCAATAATATTTTGAGTCGGAATATTATAATCTTTTTTCAATTTTGTCAAAAGAGCCACTAAACTACTGATTTGGCTTTCAGTAAAAGGTTTGAAACCGTTATTATCTAATTCAATTCCGATTGAACTCGAATTGATATCAGTATTTTTTCCCCAAGTTGAAGCGCCAGCATGCCATGCTCTTAAGTAATCATTCAGCATTTGCACTACTTTTCCGTTTTCCGAAATAATATAATGTGCGCTAACCTGTGTTTTAGTTTTAGTAAAAGTATTGATAGTCTGCTTCAGCGAATCTTGAGCGGTATGATGAATGATAATAAAGCTCGGTTTTCTTAAATTGAAATTTACCGTTCCAATCCATTCTGTTGTTATGCCGTTTACTAAATGTGTAGATCCTGTTTTTGACAAAGTGTCTTTTACAATGCCTAATTGCGCTGCATAAGTAGTGTCAATTACCACCGGACTAATTGCTGGAATTGCCTGAGGATCTTTACTTGTAATTTGGTTTTCTAAAGTTTTAAGCTGCTGATCGTATACCTTTTCAGTAGTCTTATATGGATTTGTAGAGCAAGAAGTTATAATAATTGCTAAAATCAAATAACAAAAATGTTTTTTTACCATGATCATTTACATTGTAAGTTGAAGTTTAAAAAAATTATTCTTCAGCTTTTATTGTTTTTTCTTCTTCTGTTGCTTCTTTTTTATCTTTAGAATCTTTTTTCTTTTTTGATTTGTCTTTTTTAATTTCCTTAAAGTTAGCCATGAAAGCAGTGTATTTTTCTACTTGATCAGGATTTAGAAAAGCAGTAATTTTTTTATTTGTACTCTCTCTTAAAGCTTTGATCTGTTCCATTTTTTCATCTTGGCTAGTGCTTTCGTTTTTCAAAAGAATTCCTTGTTCTTTCATGCTATCTACCAAGGCGTTTGTAATTGCAATAACTTGAAGTTCGTCAAGTTTTACTTCGGGCTTCATTTGCTCAACAACTTTTGCAGCAGTTTCTTCAACGGGAATCTCCTTTGGTTTGCTTGGAGCACTTTGTGGTCCAGCCATCATACTTCTGTCCATACCCATTCCGCTACCACGTCCGTAACCGCCTCCGTAGCCATTATTATAACCGCCATAACCGCCTCCATATTGAGCAGATGCTACGTTAAAGCAACATATGGTGAAAATCAAAATAAAAAAAGTGTTCGTAGGTTTCATAGTAAGTTTTATCTAAATTGATAATAATTTAGCGTAAATTTAAGCAGGTTCTCCGTATAAATCAAATTCTGTTGCTTCTATTATTTTTATATTAACAAATTCACCTGTTTTTACGTAATGTTTAGATGCATCAATCAAAACTTCATTGTCAACATCTGGGCTGTCAAACTCTGTTCGGCCTACAAAATGTGCACCTTCTTTTCTGTCAATGATACATTTATATACTTGTCCCACTTTTTCTTGGTTTAAATCCCATGAAATTTGCGACTGAAGTTCCATTATTTCGTTTGCTCTGGCTTGTTTTACGTCGTCCGGAACATCATCTTCTAATAAATAAGCATGTGTGTTTTCTTCATGAGAATAAGCAAAACATCCCATTCTATCAAATTTCATTTCCTGAACAAAATCTTTCAAAATCTCAAAATCTTCCTGAGTTTCGCCAGGATACCCAACAATTAAAGTTGTTCTGATTGCCATTCCAGGAACTGAAGCACGGAAATCTTTCAATAATTGAGTTGTTTTAGCCTGAGTTGTACCGCGACGCATTGATTTTAAGATTGAATCAGAAATGTGTTGCAACGGAATATCAATATAATTACAGATTTTTGGTTCACGTTTCATGATTTCCAAAACATCCATCGGGAAACCTGTAGGGAAAGCATAGTGTAAACGAATCCATTCGATTCCTTCAACTTTAACCAATGCTTCTAAAAGTTCTCCAAGATTTCTCTTTTTATAAAGATCAAGACCATAATAAGTTAAATCTTGAGCAATTAAAATTAATTCTTTCACGCCATTTTTAGCCAAGCCTTCAGCTTCTTTTACTAATTTTTCAATTGGCTGTGAAACGTGTGATCCACGCATAAGCGGAATTGCGCAAAAACTGCAAGGTCTGTCGCATCCTTCTGCAATTTTTAAGTAAGCGTAGTTTTTTGGAGTTGTTGTTAAACGTTCTCCTAATAATTCGTGTTTATAATCAGCTCCCAAAGCTTTTAATAGTTGAGGTAGCTCTGTTGTACCAAAATATTGATCTACATTCGGAATTTCTTTTTCTAAATCGGGTCTGTAACGTTCAGATAGGCATCCTGTTACAAAAACTTTATCAACTAAGCCTTTGTCTTTTTTATCTGCATATTCCAAAATCATATTTACTGATTCAGCTTTAGCGTTATCAATAAAACCACAAGTGTTGATTACAATAATGTTTCCTTCTTTTTCTGCTGGAGCTTCATGTTCAACTTCTTTTCCGTTAGCGCGAAGCTGTCCCATAAGGACTTCACTGTCATAAACATTTTTTGAACACCCAAGAGTGATTACGTTAATTTTGTTCTTTTTTAAAGACTTGGTTCTCATACTTTTATAAATTGGAGTGCAAAATTACACTTTTTTATTCAAACACCGCCTGTTTCACTTTCTTTTAGATGTTTTTTATGAAGCTTATCTCCCTGTCCCGAAGCTTTGGAGTGAGATTTGTCTTGGTTTTTAAAATTAAAGAGATAAGAAAAGCGTTTTTCCTTTATCAAGATTTTAAAAAAAATCCGCCAAGCAATGCTTGACGGAAATCTCTATCCATCTATTTTGATTTCTAATTACAATTCAAATAATAAGGTCAAAGTAACATTGTTGAGTTTTGATGTAATGTTAGCTCCGTCTGTGAATCCAGTTGCAAAAAATCCTTGATTCGATTTTCTTTCTAAATACGAGTACGCTAAATCTAGTTTTGTCGCTCCAAAACTATAGCCTAAACCACCTGAATAACTGTTTAAATCGCCAATTGTAGTTCCGTTTTTGTATGGACTTCCTTCAAAACGGTAACCTCCGCGAAGGCTTAATCGCTGTATTTTATATTCGGCACCAATTCTTAATTCTCCATTAGATGTCAACTGATTGCTCATGTCGGTATTTAATCCTCTAAAACCTGGATCGCTTGTTGGTTTGTATTTTGTGTTTGCATAATCTTTAATAGAGTAGTCAACACTAATTAAGCCAGATTTTCCAAATACATATGCACCACTAAATGTGAATTTTCCAGGTGTCTGCAATGTATATCTTTCGTAAACATTGATAAGGTTTGGATTGATTGATTCGTATATTTCCTGACCACCTGCAGCTTGTCTTGTTGTTGATATACTTTGTGCTACTTCATCATATAAGTCATGCCAAGTGTTTGATTCGTACGCAACACCAAGTCTAAAAGCATCGGTTACTTTGGCAATTGCACCTAATTGGAAGGAAAATCCGTTTCCGTATGTGTATAAATCATTGTTGAAACGAAGGCTTGAAATTGTTTCTCTTGTTTCAAGTGGTTGTTCATTGTCTTCATAAAAAGTTGAGGATCTTCTATAATCGGTAATATGAACGTTTAAATTGGCTCCAAAGTAAATTCTGTCTTTGTAAGAGGTTGCGATATTGAAGCTTAATTTGCTGTTGTATCCTCTTGCATAAATCTCATTTTCTTGATAATAACTCTTTCCTGGAGTTAGTGCAGGAACCGCAGAAACATATTGTGTATTGTCATCAGTGTTTGAAACTGGATTTATAACGTATCCTTGATATCCAAAATAAGCTTGTTGTTCATCGTAATATTGATCTTTATATGGAATATTAGTTATGTTTTTCAACGGAATTCCATTGGCATAAGTCAAAAAGTATTGATCGATTGAATTTCTTGGATTGTTTCCAACAGAAAAAACATCACTGTTGTAATTGTTTGTGTTTTCATACGTCGTTCCAATAGCAATTTTCTTCCAATTACTATTTGGATTATGATCTTTAAAAACAAATACACCTCCAGCTTGGTTAAGTATGAAAGAATTGTCTTTGTCGCTCGTCTCGGTTCCAAAATAGTTTGAATTATTTTTAACCGTCTGATTGCTGAAAGATAATCCAATTTGATTGTTGTTGAATATCGCAGATCCAGCAGGATTCACGCCTAAAGCTGATAAGTCTCCTCCAACAGCTCCAAATGCACCGCTCATTGCTCTAAAACGCGCAGTTCCTGTTAGATTGTCCTGTCCATAACGAACAGCATCAGATACTTCTTGTGAATGTAAGGCGCTAATAGATAGTCCTGTTATAAAGAGGAAGAATATTTTTTTCATCTGGTTAAGTTTTTAAAGTGATTGAATGATTTGCAGAAGAGATTTATCTTCTTCCGCCTCCACCGCCACCGCCGCCGTAAGATCTTCCGCCTCCGCCACCGCCGCCACCGCTGTAGCTTCTTCCGCCGCCGCCACTATCCATTGAGCGTGATGGGCTAGGAGAGTATGTTCTAGCAGAGTTGTTGTTTGGGGTGCTGTAGCTTCTGTTGGTTGCTCCGGCACTTGATCTTCTGTTAGAATAATCATAACCGTTGCTTTGACCTTGAGCTGTGCTTCTTCTATCAGTAAATGTTGGACTTGAATAGGTTCTGCCGTTTACAGACGAGCTTCTTCTGAAATCAGAATAACCTCTGCTGGTTCCGCTATTGCTGCTTCTTCCGGCAAAATTTCTACTAGCATAATCTCTTCCGGTATAAGTGCTTCTTCCTGCGTAATTTCTTCCGCTATATGAGCCTCTTCCTGCGTATGAATCTCTAGAAGCATATCCTCTAGATCCGTAATAAGCAGCAGATCCTCTTCTTCCATAGCTGTAAGAATAATTGTTGTAGTAGGCATATCCTGGATATCCCCATCCCGGGTAGCCCCAACCTGGATAACCCCAGCCAGGATAATAGCCCCATCCGTAGTATGGGTATCCCCAGCCGTATCCATAATAAGGATAACCCCATCCGAAACCAATTCCCCATGACCACGTTGGGTCAGAGTAATACGTTACTGAGGTTTCTGTAGTGCCGCTTCCCCAAGCAGGGTAAGCTGTTGCTGTTTGAGTACTATCATTTACAGCATAATTACCGTAATTATCTACATCAGTAAAAATTTCGGTAGGCTGATTGTCGTCTTGAAGCGACTTAAAGTAATCTTTATATTGATTATTAACGTTTGTAGTCGTTGTTTGTGTGTACGTGTTTGCAGATTTGCCATACACTCCATCATTGTCGTAATAAGAAGTATTTTGGTAAGAGCCACACGATGCAAGCAGAAAACTCAGTAATCCAATTAAGTAAAAGTAACTTGAGTTTTGGCGGAGAGAAGTAGAAGTTTTCATATCTGTGGTGTTTTTTATTGTTGCACATTACAAAAATAGTTAGTTTTGTCAAACTATTTAGTTAAAATTATTTAAAACAAAATTTGTGCCAAACTATATAATATGAGTAAGAACCTTACTACAAGATCAGAAGATTATTCGAAATGGTATAACGAGCTGGTTGTAAAAGCAGATCTAGCTGAAAATTCAGGAGTTAGAGGATGTATGGTTATTAAGCCGTACGGATATGCTATTTGGGAAAAAATGCAGGCTGAGTTAGATCGAATGTTTAAAGAAACTGGTCATCAGAATGCTTATTTTCCTTTATTCGTGCCAAAGAGCATGTTTGAAGCGGAAGAGACAAATGCAGAGGGATTTGCAAAGGAATGTGCTGTTGTGACACATTATAGATTAAAAAATGATCCCGACAAACCAGGGAAATTAATGGTTGATCCAAATGCAAAATTAGAAGAAGAGCTTATTGTTCGTCCTACGAGTGAAGCGATTATTTGGTCTACATATAAAGGATGGGTGCAGTCTTATAGAGATTTGCCATTGTTGATTAATCAGTGGGCGAATGTGGTGCGTTGGGAAATGCGTACGCGTTTGTTTTTAAGAACTGCAGAGTTTTTGTGGCAAGAAGGTCACACGGCTCACGCTACAAAAGCAGAAGCTATTGAAGAGTCTGAAAAAATGATGAATGTTTATGCTGATTTTGCTGAGAATTTCATGGCAATTCCAGTTGTTAAAGGTTTTAAAACTGAAACTGAGCGTTTTGCAGGTGCAGATGAAACGTATTGTATTGAAGCATTGATGCAAGATGGTAAGGCGCTTCAAGCTGGAACTTCTCACTTTTTAGGTCAAAACTTTGCAAAAGCTTTTGATGTGAAATTTGCTAATGCAGAAGGGAAGCAAGAGCATGTTTGGGGAACTTCTTGGGGAGTTTCTACAAGATTAATGGGGGCTTTGATTATGACGCACTCTGATGATCAAGGTTTAGTATTGCCTCCAAATTTAGCGCCAATTCAAGTTGTAATTGTTCCAATTCATAAAACGGATGAGCAATTAGCGGAAATTACGGCTGCAGTAAATGAATTGACAGCGAAATTAAGAAAACTGAAAATTTCAGTAAAATATGATGACAGAACAACTCAAAAACCAGGATTCAAGTTTGCTGAATGGGAATTGAAAGGAGTTCCTGTTCGAATTGCTGTTGGACCAAAAGATTTAGAAAACGGAACTTTTGAGGTTGCAAGACGCGATAATTTGTCGAAAGAAGTTGTTGCTAGCGAAAAAATCGTTGAGTATGTAAATGATCTTTTAGAGCAAATTCAAAAAGATTTATTTGATCGTGCATTAAATTACCGTAATACTCATATTACAGAAGTAAATAGTTTTGAAGAGTTTAAGCAAGTTTTGGATGGTAAAGGAGGTTTTATATCTGCTCACTGGGACGGAACAGCGGCGACTGAAGAAAAGATAAAAGATTTGACAAAAGCTACAATTCGTTGTATTCCTTTGGATGCTGTAGAAGAGGCGGGAACCTGTGTGTTTACTGGTAATCCTTCTTCAAAAAGAGTGCTTTTTGCTAAGGCGTATTAAAAAAAATCACTTTTTTTTGCATCAGGTGTTGTACAACTAAAAAATAGTTGTATTTTTGCATCCGCATTAGAGAAACACGGTCCGTTCGTCTATCGGTTAGGACGCCAGGTTTTCATCCTGGTAAGGGGGGTTCGATTCCCCCACGGACTACTTTTTTTTCTGCAGATTTAAGTTCTATAACTTGATGTTAATGGTCCGTTCGTCTATCGGTTAGGACGCCAGGTTTTCATCCTGGTAAGGGGGGTTCGATTCCCCCACGGACTACAATTTCAATTTTATTTAAATTGAAGAAAACTTAGAAGAAATTGGTCTGTTCGTCTAGGGGTTAGGACTCCAGGCTTTCGTCCTGGTAACAGGGGTTCGATTCCCTTACAGACTACAAAATTAGTTGTAAATAAGTTTTATAAAATAAAAATTGGTGTCTCGGTTTTTGTTTTATTAGTTAAAACCAAAGTGATTGTTTTTTCGATTGTGGGAGGTTTTTCTTTTTTAACTAGTATTTATAATTATTATTACATCTAAAATTAAAAGAAAATGGCAAATCATAAGTCAGCATTAAAAAGAATCAGAAGTAACGAGAAAAGAAGAGTTCTTAACAGATATCAGCACAAAACTACTCGTAATGCTATCAAAGCATTAAGAATAGCTACTGATAAAGCTGATGCTACTGCAAAATTATCAACTGTAATCTCTATGATTGATAAATTAGCTAAAAAGAACATCATTCACGATAACAAAGCTTCTAACTTGAAGTCTAAATTAACGAAACATGTTGCTAAATTGTAATTAATTACAATTTTTAAAAATATAAAAAGTCCTCTTTTAGAGGACTTTTTTTGTTTATATCTATTTTCGGAATTTCAAATTCCAAAATAAAAAAAATCCAAATTCCAAGCTTTAGAAAAATTAGAATTTGGATTTTGAAAAATGCGAATTTAACTTAAAGATTTATTTTTTTTTTAAGATATTCCAGCATTGGTTGTGTAATTGGTTTTGAAAGAAAATCAATTATAATTGGATATTTTTTTGCTTTGGCCAAATCTTCGGGATCAATTGTTGAAGATAATACTATGACATTTGCAGTGTTGAATTCAGCATAATCAGGTGAGGTAAAATGATCTAAAAATTCCCAACCTCCCATGACAGGCATATTTAAATCTAAGAAAATTAATTCGGGTTTTTTGTTGTCTTTGTTTTTGTTATTGGTGTATTTTAAGGTGTTGAAGTGGTGAAGAGCTTCTTCTCCATTTTGAGCGGTGATAATTTCATTTGCAATTTGTGACTTCGAAATTACTTTTTTACATAACATTAACGTGATTGGATCATCGTCAATACATAAAATTTGCTCGAGCATGATGTTAATTTTTAAATGTTATTGTAAAGGTTGTCCCTTTATTGACCTCGCTTTCTATACTTATTGTTCCTCCCATGGTTTCTACCTGCGATTTTACAAGGTACAAGCCAAGTCCTTTGCTGTCTGGATAATTGTGAAATCTTTGATAAAGGCCAAAAACTTTGTCTCTATTTCTTTCTAAATCAATCCCAATTCCGTTGTCTTTGAATGTTAATATTGCTTTGTTGTCAATTTGCTCTGCAATAATCGATATTTTTAATTTCCTGTTTTCTGA
Source organism: Flavobacterium sp. LHD-80 (assembly GCF_030929605.1). Classification (GTDB taxonomy): domain Bacteria; phylum Bacteroidota; class Bacteroidia; order Flavobacteriales; family Flavobacteriaceae; genus Flavobacterium. The sequence goes on along the minus strand of NZ_JAVFVS010000005.1, from coordinate 439,447 downwards.
TTTATATTTTATCGAATTCGTAAGCAAATTAAGCAAAATGCTTTCAATATACGCCTTGTTTGTGTTTAGCAAAGGTACGCGTTCAAATTTAAGCTTGATGATTGGTTTGTGTAATTCTATTTGAAAAGATAATTGGCTAAAAACATTTTCAAAGACTTCCTTTAAAGAAACTTCTTCTTTTTGCATAGAAGGATTGTCTTTGATAATGATCACTTTTACTAAATCATTGATAGTTTCGTTCAGCAAATGTGTTGATTTCGTAAAACCGGTTAAAATTTCTTCGAGCTCTGGGTTTTCTATTGGAATATCTTCTATGAGGTTCAAAAGTCCAATTAAATTAGATAATGGCGCTCTTAAGTTATGCGAAGTAATGTATGAAAACTGTTTTAAATCTTTGTTGTTTTGGGTCAGTTCGCGAATTAGATGTTCTTTCTCAGTTTCCAGCTTTTTTTCTTCTGTAATGTCTCTTTGAATTGAGATCCAGTGCGAAATTGAACCTTCATTATTGAAAATTGGAATCATAGAAAAACGAACCCAATATTCTTCTTTTTGTTTGGTGTAGCTAATGGTTTCTATAAGGCATTCTTCTTCGTTTTTGATTGCTCTTAATAGTTTTTTAAGTTCATCAGAATCTGATTTTGGTCCTTTGAAAATATTCGGAGATTTGCCGACAATTTCATTGGATAAATAACCTGACATTTGTGAAAATGCTGGGTTTACATAGACAATTTTAGGTATTTTTCGAGCTTGTGAATTGGCTTCGGTAATTAAAATCGAATCCTTAGATTGTGTGATTACAGTTTCAAGAAGCTTTAATCGCTGTTCTTCTTCTTTTTGTTTGGTTATGTCTTGAATTGCACCAATCATTCTTATGGCTCTTCCATTTTCATCTTTTAATAAAAAGCCTCGATCTAAAACATATTTGTAGCTTCCGTCAGCGCATCTAAAACGATATTGATCTTGCCATTTTTCGGTTTTTTGTTCAATAAAAGAATATAGTTTTATTGACATTCTGATACTGTCTTCAGGATGAATTTTGTCGAACCACCATTTTGATGTTTTTCCAACGTCGTTTGGATTATAGCCAAAGACACCTTCGATTCCTTTGTTCCAATTTATGCTGTCTTCTTGAATTTTCCAGTCCCAAATAGTGTCGCTTGTTGCTTTTGCTACAATATCGTACTTCTCATTTGATTCTTTAATTTCTTCATTTGTTTCTTTTAATTTTTTAAAAACAGTGACGTTCTTTTTTTCGTTTTTAGAAACTATGTATTTGAAAAATAGTGCAGTAGTTAAAATGAAAAAAATATCTTTCAGAAAAAAAAGATAAAAGTATTTTACATCGGAAAAATAAGTGGTAAGTATTTTATGACAGATGATTGCCATAAACAATGATACTAGAATATAAACTAGAGTAATTTGGAGAGTTTTACTTTTCATTACTTCAAATATAGTTAAATTAACTATAACTCAGCACTATCAAAAGTGCATTTTGAGGGGTATATTTTGGTGTTTTATATTAACTAATTGATTGTATATACGCAAAGTATGTTAGAAACGTTTTTTATTAAAAAATAAAGTGTACCTTTGCGCCCATTAAAAATCACAGATGGAATCTATTAGAAACATTGCAATTATTGCCCACGTCGATCACGGTAAAACAACTTTGGTTGATAAAATTATGTATCACTGTCAGTTATTTCGTGAAAACGAAAACACAGGTGATTTAATTCTAGATAATAATGATTTAGAGCGTGAGAGAGGTATTACTATTACTTCTAAAAACGTATCAGTTCAATATAAAGGAACAAAAATCAATATTATTGACACTCCTGGTCACGCGGATTTTGGAGGTGAAGTAGAACGTGTATTGAACATGGCCGATGGTGTTTGTTTACTAGTTGATGCTTTTGAAGGGCCAATGCCACAAACTCGTTTCGTTTTGCAAAAAGCGATCGATTTAGGTTTGAAACCTTGCGTAGTTATCAATAAAGTTGATAAAGAAAACTGTACTCCGGAAGAAGTTCACGAAAAAGTTTTTGACCTAATGTTTGAATTAGGTGCTGAAGAATGGCAGTTGGATTTCCCAACAGTTTATGGTTCTGCTAAAAACAACTGGATGTCTGATCATTGGGAAAACGTAACTGATAATGTTGAAGCATTATTGGATATGGTTGTTGACAATGTACCAGCTCCTAAAGTTTCTGAAGGAAATCCACAAATGTTGATTACTTCTTTAGATTTCTCTGCATTTACAGGTCGTATCGCTATCGGACGTCTTGAAAGAGGTATTTTAAAAGAAGGTATGCCAATATCTTTGGTAAAAAGAGACGGTACTGTAACAAAATCAAGAATTAAAGAATTACATACTTTTGAAGGTCTAGGACGTAAAAAAGTTACAGAAGTAATTGCTGGAGATATTTGTGCTGTTGTTGGTGTTGAAGGTTTTGAAATTGGAGATACTATCTCTGATCACGAAAATCCTGAAGGATTAGCATCTATTGCTATCGATGAGCCTACAATGAGTATGTTATTCACAATTAATGACTCTCCTTTCTTTGGTAAAGAGGGTAAATTTGTAACTTCTCGTCATATTAGAGAGCGTTTGACAAAAGAATTAGAGAAGAACTTAGCTATGAAGTTAGGTGAAACTGATTCTGCAGATAAATTCATGGTTTTTGGCCGTGGAGTACTTCACTTATCTGTTCTTATTGAAACAATGAGAAGAGAAGGTTATGAGTTGCAAATTGGTCAGCCACAGGTTATCATCAAAGAAATTGATGGTAAAAAATGTGAGCCAATTGAGGAATTAACAATCGACTTACCAGAAAATCTTTCAGGTAGAGCAGTTGAATTTGTTACACTTCGTAAAGGTGAAATGTTGAGCATGGAGACTAAAGGTGAGCGTATGATTATTAAATTTAATATTCCGTCTCGTGGAATTATTGGTTTAAGAAATCAATTACTTACGGCTACTGCTGGTGAGGCTATCATGTCACACCGTTTTATTGGATATGAGCCTTACAAAGGAGAAATCGCTGGACGTAACAAAGGTTCTTTAATTTCTATGGAAAAAGGAAAAGCTATTCCTTACTCTATCGATAAATTACAAGATCGTGGTAAGTTTTTCGTTGAACCAAATGCTGAAATCTATGAAGGTCAGGTAATTGGTGAAAACTCTCGTGGTGATGATATGTGTGTAAACGTAACGAAAGAGAAAAAACAATCTAACGTTCGTTCTTCTGGTGCTGATGAAAAAGCGAGAATTATCCCTCCGATTATTTTCTCTTTAGAAGAAGCTTTAGAGTACATTCAAAAAGATGAATATGTAGAGGTTACTCCAAAATCTATTCGTTTGAGAAAAATCTATTTGACAGAAACTGATAGAAAAAGATTTAAAATCTAATTAGATTTAAATTTCAATATAAAAATCCCAAATTCCATCTGGAGTTTGGGATTTTTTTTATGCTTCAAATTGGAGTTTGGAATTTAACAGAGCTATCTTTTCAAGCTAAAATGTCCTTTTGCTTCACGCCCATCTTCCAACTTTAGTGTGTACCAATAATCATCTGCAGGCATAGGACTTCCAGTATAATTTCCATCCCAGCCATCTCCTGAAGAAATTATTTGTTTGATCAGTTTTCCATATCGATCAAAAATTAGGATTTTTGCTCCCGAATTAAAAGTGTCATTTGCTCCTTGAAGGTTCCAATAATCATTGTGTCCGTCATTGTTTGGAGTAAAGAACTTCGGAATTCCGAGTACTGCAACGGTTTTTGAAATTTTTCCGCATCCATTTTTATCATTTATATAAAGTTCGTGTATGCCTGGACGTACATTTTCAAATAAGCTAGATTCTTGAAAAGAACCGTTAGGATCATCTAAACTATATTCATAATTTCCGGATCCTGTAACATTTGCTTCGACGGTATTATAATCTGACAAATCAGATATAGAAACAGAATCAAGATGTGCAATATCTGAAGCTGTTACAGTAATAGTTCGTGTTCTGCTGCAACTAACAGCGTCTTTGGTGAAAACTTCTACAGTATAAATTCCTTCTTCGTTAACATCTAAAGTTTCATTTGTTTCGCCCGGAATAATACTTCCATCTTTTGACCAGCTATAAGTGTATGTACTGGCTGGAATATTACCAATAATTCCTGCATCGAGTTTAACAAAAAACGTTGGTAAATTAGAACAAACTAATTCGTCAGCAGTGCGATTGCTGTTAATGTCAATGTTGGGTTTAGGATTTACATTAAGCGTAATGTAAGCTCCTAATCCAAAACAGGCATTATCTAGATTACTGTCTACGCGCACCCAGATTTTTTGTTGTTTTGCTGTTGTATTTCTATAATTTGAAGGATTTGCAATTGCATTGGTTTCTGCCAAAGCATCAGCTTCATTTGCGAAATACGTTATGGAATAATTTGTGCTTGCAGAAGGAAGCATTGCTTGAATGTCACTTGTTACACTGCTAAAATCAAAAACTGCGATTCCGTCATTATCATTATTAATAGCATCGACAAAATCATCACAAATGGCAAAAGATCTTTTAAAATTAGGATCGATTTGTGTCGTTGAAACCACTAAATTTAGTTGAGCAACAGCAAAACATCCGTTTGAATTTTCAACACGTGTCCAAATATTTTTATTACCGCTTGTAAACGCAAGCGGATTTGAAATTAATACTGCAGTATCTTTTGTATTTGCACCTGCCAAAGTAGTATAATACGTAAAGGTTTCATTGGTAAAATTGGATGAAACAAAACTGTTTTTTGTTGTTATATTAAAATTAGAAATACCATCAGTATCGTCATCACACTGCACAATTGTAATTGGCGAACTTAGAACAGGCAAAGCATAAATCGTAAGTTTTACAGAATTGGCAGAAGTTAGTCCGCAGGCATTGTTGATTCTGTTTAAAAGTACGCGATATTGATAGCCATTCATTGTTTTGTTTGTTTTTTGAATGGTTAGAGAAGCAGTTTTAGTTCCCGTATAAATTGCATTTTCTGTCAAAGCATTCCAAGTATTTCCGCCATCTGTAGAAAATTGCCATTGAAAAGTATCAGCGTTAGATTCTATAGAGAAAGTTGCTTTTTCCAATTCGCAAATTGTTTGATTTTCTGGTTGTTTGGTAATTAAAAATGGAGTTGCAATAATGTAGTTGCCATTTGGTGTGGTATAACCATCAGTTCTGCTGGTTACAACTCCGAAAGAATTTACATTAACAGGAACATTTCCTAATTGACCGTCGAAATTTGGATCAGTAAATCCAGCTTCAATAACATCATTGCAGCCGTCATTATCACTGTCAAGTTCGGTGTAGTTCTTTATTTCATCATTATCAGAATCTAAAACGGTATAGTTTAAAACACCGCTGTCAGGATTAGTTTCTAAAACATCGGCTAATCCGTTACTTCCAAAGGCTATTGCATCAACAATTCCGTCTCGATTTACATCTGGAGTATTGCTTCCAGATTCAGTTAAATCATAAATTCCGTCATTATCACTGTCTAAATCTAGATAATTGGGAACACCGTCATTATCTGTGTCGATTGATACTGTATCGATATTAAAGATTTCGTCTAAACCATCCAAGTTAGTATCTGTTTTAGATAGGACAATTGGTTTAATTTGTGATTCCATTGTATCTGGAACACCATCATTATCTGAATCTAAATCCAATTGATCTGGAATTCCGTCGCCATCAGTGTCTTTTGGAACGCAAGTAGCTATGAGTTTGAATGTTGATTTATTATTTTCTGTATCAACTAGGTTTTTATGAGTGATTTTAAATGATTGTGTCTGATAAGATTGGAATTTAAAACCGCCATGTCCGGCAGGTAATGGAACGTCTCCATTTGATCGAAAACGAATTTCGAAAGAAGAAAATTGCGTAATACCACTTTCGTATATTCCATCATAATTGGTATCAATTAATAATTGATTGTAAGGATTTAGGACCGTGACTGTTTTGTCAATATCGGAAGTGATACTGTATTCAGCATTAGAATTTAATAGATCATTTGAATTTGCGTTAATGATATATTCTAAACGAATATTTATTGGTTTTGCAAATTTCATATTATAGCTAACAAAAGATCCTTTTCCCGGCATGACGTCGGTAACAAAACTTCCGTCTGCATTCCCGGTAAAAGGAATTGGAGCGGCCGTCGTACTGGTTGTTACAGTACCTGTGAAAGAATTTGAATAGGTTCCAGTTTTTACTAACCCTGAATTTTGATTTGATATATTTATGGGCAAATCTCCGTACGATTCTGTACAGTTTGTAATTCCGTCATTATCGTAATCAATGTCAATATTGTCATTGGCTAAATCATTATCTATATTGATTGGGCATTCGCTTACTGGAATTTTGTCTGAGAAAACATCGCTGACACAACCAGAGATACTTCCTCTTACCTGATAAAAACCGGGCTGTGATGGGCTGAAAGTATTTTTAGTTTCACCTGCAATCAGAACATCATCTTTGTACCATTGAAAAGTATCATATGAAGAAAGCGTATTTATCTTTAAAGATACATTCGGAATACATGCTGAATTATTTAAGGTGATTTTGCCGCTAACAATCTCAGGTTTTAAATCAAAGCCCGAATAATAGCCACCATATGTTGCAGCTCCATTAGTTCCAAAATAAGAAACATACACTTGTTTAGTTGATTTTACTGCTATATTTCCAGATAAGTCAGTTACACTATAACGTACAAAATCTGCAGTTCCCTCTATTGGAGTTGGAAGTGAAGCAATAGGGCTATTATTTAATAAAACGCTAGCTCCGGTTTCGGTAACAATATTTAGGAATCCGTTAAAAGTGTTATTTCCAATTGATTGGATTTGGGGAATATTGTCAACTGTATTAGGCGTCGCACAGTTTATTGGAGGTACAAAAAACATATTTTGATTGGCTGGGTTCGTTGTTCCTCCAATACTTTGATAAGCAAATACATTATTGGATGTTTTTACGTATAAACTTCCGTTGCTGAATTGGCTTCCGTCAATTGCAACATATTCACCGCTGTTAAGGGTTTTGTATGGATAAGTAGCGCCATTTAGAAATACTTCTGTATTGTCATAATGTGCTACTATTAAAGCACGTTCCAATTCATCTGTTCCAAGACCTTTTATGAAAATATATTCTTTTCCTGTTTTTTCCAATGGAACAATTTGGTCAAAACCCACATCTCTTCCGATAGGTGCTAATTGTCCATTTTGAGTAGCTCCAACCGCTGAACTATTACTTCCTCCAAAAGAACCTGTAGTAACTACTACGGGTTTGTCAGATGTAACTAGGGCTCCAATTAATTTAGAGCTATTTGATAAAATTTCTTTATCGTCATAATTATTTAAATTGATTATATAACTTTGATTTTTACTTAGCGTAACGGTTATTGGTCCAGTTATTGTTTTCGGAGTAAAAGTTGTTTCGTCAGAAATTTTGGTTCCATTCTGGATATTGGAAATGGTAATTTTTGTACCGTTTTCTGTTGCCATTATGGAAGCAAAGTTGGTTAAACTTGAGTCATTAAGCGGATTTAACATTGCGCCTAATCTAAAAGTGGTGCCAAGTGCACTGTTTCCTTTTGAGACGACTCCTCCTGCGTGATTATATGTTCCGTTTGGAGTAAGTGTAGCATTAACTCTTGCGCTAACATAAACGAGATCTTCTGCTTCAACTATGTAGCCTCGGTTTGATACTATTGCAGCACCTATTACAGTTGTAAATAATTGTGTGTTAGGGCCTGTTCCAATATAATATCGATAAGGATTGGTATTGTTTACGGTCCCGTAAACAATGCTTCCTCCGCTAGCAATGATTTTGAAATTAACATTGGCAAAACTTGGAGTTGAAATGTATAGATATTGATCGCTCGCTATTATAAAAGGATTGCAAACCATTGGAGGTATAAAATGTGTTTTGCTGAATTGTGAAAAACAATTTAAGGTGAAAAGCAAAAGTAAAATGGAGTGTAATGTTTTTTTCATTGGCTCGTTTATTGGCAGCATACAAAATTGAATCGCCCAAACCAAAAATAAGATTTATTTTACTTTTATAGAAAGCAAGAGTGTTTTTTTCTTTGTAAATATTTAAAATATAGGGGTTTTTGAAAATCCTTTATTTTGGAAATGAATTTCTGAAGCAAAAAAAGTAGAAGTTAAGGAGAGTAGCTTTTACCTTTTTAAGCTAAAATGCCCTTTTGCTTCTCTATTATCTTCTAATTTTAAAGAGTACCAATAATCGTCAGCAGGAAGCGCAGATCCTACAAATGTACCGTCCCATCCTAAATCTGAGGAATGAAGTTGTTTTAATAGTTTTCCAAATCGGTCATAAATATAAATGATAGCATTTTTATAAGTACTAATATTTAATCCAGCAATATTCCAATAATCATGATAGCCGTCATTGTTTGGAGTAAAGTAACTAGGCGCACCAACAACAGCTGTTGTTTTGCTTGTTATACCACAGTTTTTCCTGTCATTTATATAAATTTCGTGAATGCCAGAACTAACATTTTCAAAAACATTTGATTCTTGAAAAGGGCCATTTGGATTATCTAAACTATATTCATATTCTCCTTTTCCTGTTGCATTAACCGTAATTTTATTAGAATCATCATTTTGAAGATCAATAACATCTATGCTTGTAATTGTGGCAGTATTTGAAGCAGAAACACTTATTGTTCTTGTTTTTGAACAATTAGATTTGTTTGTAATTCTTATTTCATAATTGCCAATTTCATTTACATTCAATTTTGAGCTGGTTTGGTTAGGAATTAGTACTCCATCTTTAGTCCATTGATAACTAAATTCACTGATTAAATTGATGTCGATTAACCCGGCATCTAAATTTGCGAAATAGGAACGATTATTTTCGCAGATATTTGCCAAGGCATTTGCTTCAATTTGAGGTAATTTGTTGATTGTTAATTTGATTTTATGAATTTCTAAACAAGAATTGTTTTCTTCAATACGTGCAAAAACATCTTGTGAATAGGGTGTTTCATTTTGATAAGAAGTTGTGTTTTGAATAGCATTTTTTTCTAATAAAGCATCCATTTCATTATTGTAGTATTTTATCGTCTGAGTTTTTGTCGCTGAAATACCTGCAGCGGTTAAATCAAATAAATGAACCCCGTCTTCAATGCCATCATCATCGCATTTTGGATTCATACTATGCGCTGCTATTATAATGGGATTTGTTTTTAAAACCAAAGTTCCAATACTCGAACATTTCGTATCCGAATTTGTAATTCTGGCAAAAAGAGTTTGTGGATTACTGGTGTTATGAAAATCTTTATCTAACAGATTTACATTATTTAGCGCATCATCTTTATTTAGAAAAAAGCTAGTAGTTAATCTTGAATCTTTATTTGTCAATTCATCATTAGCTTGATCTAAATTATAATGAACTAACCCGTTTCCATTTTTACTAGAATCACATTGTGTCAATGAAGCATTTGTTTTTGCAGGTAATGAATTTACAATTAATGTGATTTTTTGTATTGCGGCGCAGTAAAAAGCATCAAACGCTTTTGCATATATTGATTGCTGTCCAGAGATCGTGTTGTAAAATGAATTTATTAATTCGTTTGTATCGCTTACAGCGTCATTTTGACTCAGAAAATATTTAATATTTAAATCTTTCTTGTTTGGAAAGAGTGTTTCTGTGATGTCTTTTAAGTAAAAAACAGCCTTTCCATTAGTATCACTTCCGTCTGAAGAATCGTCGCAAGTACCAACCGAAGTAATTGGAAATGATAAATTATGTTTAGTAAGGTTAATCGAAAATTCGGCTGTGGTAAAACACTTTGTAACTGTGTTGTTTAGTCTGATATAGATGTTTTCACTCAAAGATGTATTTGTGTAAGCTTCAGGATGAACTATCGGATTAATTCCTAGAATTGCATCATTGGCTGTCGTATGATACGTTATTTCAACATTATCCTGTTTGTCTACTGCTGCATTTGTATTTTGAGTTAAATCAAATATTGTTTTGTCGTCATCAACACCATCGGTATCACATTTTTCCAAATTTAAAGCAAACTGAGGTTCTTGGTTCTTAAAAAATGGAGGCTCAGAGAATTTTGCTGTTCCATTCCACGTGATAGAAAATTTTGACTGACCTGAATATCTGCAAATTACAATAAAGTAACTTTCGTTGTCTAAGACATTAAGCCATTTTACAAAAGCATTTCCATCACTGCCTAAATCTTTACAATCCTGTTGGACACCAACACCTTCAAAGTAATCTATTTCAGTAGCACTCATGCCTGTTTTATTGGTTGTGAGTTTTGCAAGTACAGGATTTGAGTACGTATATCGAATAGGCTCCTTTAAGTTGTCGCAGGATACATTTGGTCCAAAAACGTAAAAATCAAAATCAACACCTAGATCAGAACTTTCAGGATTTAATGTAAATCCAAGAGTACCTCCTTTTACAATATTTATTTTTAGCCAAAGACTACTGTCTTCAGGTACTTTGCACCGACTAATATCTTTAAAATCTTGTATTAAACCTGGGCCAACTGCCGTAAGGCCCGATAAATTGCTGTTTCCGCAAACTGTTATAAAATCTGTGCAGTCATTTTGTGCATAAATTTTGAATGAAAATAAAATTAAAAGAAATAAAATTTTAACTGGATTCATCTTATTAATTTAAGACGCAAATATAAAATAATGCAATCATTTACAGTTATTTAAAAAAGTTTTGTTTGTTTTCTTTTTTAAAAAATTTGTTGAAATTTTGAGAAAATAAGGAGATGTGTTTATGAAAGAAAATTACCTTTTTAAGCTAAAATGTCCTTTAACACTTTTTCCATCAACAAAAAGAAGTGTGAACCAATAATCATCAGATGGTAATTGTTCGCCATTGAACAATCCGTTCCAGCCTGAGCTGTTTTGATTCATTTGTTTTAAAAATTTACCATAACGGTCAAAAATTCGAATGGTATAATCGGGCATCTGATTTATGTCTTTAATTGCCCATAAATCGTTATAACCATCATTGTTTGGAGTAAAAAATCTTGGATAATCCAAAACATATACTAAAAAGCGATTTGAAAGTCCACAGCCATTTTTATCTCTGGCCATCGCAAAATAAGCACCTGGTCCAATTCCAGTAAATAAAGGATCATCTTGGAAAACGTTTCCATCTAATGAAAATTCATAATTACCAGCGCCAGTATATTTTATTAAAACAGAGTTGTCAACTCCAGAAAAATCTTTTACAACAGCTTCTGTAATAACTGCCGGTTCAGATAAAAGGACTTTGAATTTTTTAGTTTTTTCGCATCCATTTGCATCTGTTACGGTCACCGTATAGTCTCCTGTTGCGCTTACTAGTAAAGTATTTGAAGTGCTGTTTCCGGGACTCCATAAATAACTGCTGAAACCTGTGGCGACACTTAAAGTTATATCATCATCCTTGCAGATATATTTTGTTTCTTCCTGAAAATTTGGCGGATCAAAAGTATTAACCACTAATGTAATAGGGGAAATACTGTAACAATCAGCTCCATTTATAATTCGGGCATAAATAATTTGAGAGAATGCCGCTGTATTTTTAAAAATATTTGGCAATGCATTCGTTTCGGCTACAGCATCATTTTGAGTTAAAAAATAATTTACTTGTAAACCTGTTGGCAGACCCGCAGTTAATTGTGGAGTTGCTTCTGCTTGAAGATCAAATTGATATAATCCATCTTGCTTATCATCGGCATCACAAGTTTTAATTGGATTTTGTGATGCAATCGAATTGTTTGAGATTTGAAGTTTTACTTCGACAGTCTTGAAACAGCCAAACTTGTTTTCAATTCTTCCAAAAACAGTTTGATTGATACTCTTATTTGTATATTTTTCAGGATTTGCAATTGGGTTTGTTTTAGACTGCGCATCGGCTAAAGTTTCATAATAGCCATTATTCGTAATATCCGCGGCGTTGTTTTTAATTAGATTATCAACTTTCTTTAAATTAAAAACATTTATTCCGTCATTATTGTCATCACATTGAAACAAAGTCGTATTCGTAGTCAGGATTTCTGGCGTTACTTCAATTTTAATTTCTCCCGTTACTGCGCATGTCGAAGGTGTTAATGTAACTTCAGCTTTGTATGTGCCGGTTGTTGACACCTGCAAGGTTGGATTTTTTTCAGTCGGTAAAAGCACGCCATCTTTATACCATTTAAAATCATAACCAGCTGATAAATGAGTGTCTAATGTTGTTTGTTGTCCAAAACAAAGTGGCTTGCCTGATGTAGAAGTCTGATCTGAGCCCAAATCAATTTTAGACGCAAAACTTCCCGCCTGTAAAAAAACAGCCGAATCAAAATACCTGTTTTTATCATCAGCGATAACGAGTTTGATATGGTATTTTTTTCCAGTAACTACATTAGTCTGCGCGTTCATGACAATAGTTTGTCCGGCATAATTTATAGGGCTTTTATTGTCGTTCAAGCCGTTGAAATAATTTTCATTAACTGCTGGACATCCTGGATAACGATCTCCATTTACGGCAACTCCAGGATTAATTTGTGGACGGACATTTGTCGAAGAAACAGGAATAGTATTGTTATTAGGAAGTACGGCCAAATTTTTATAAGGATCAGAACTTCCAGCTTCTTTAATTAAAAAAGCAAATGCATCTGAATATTCGCAAGGATAAAAAGACTGATATTCATTGGAAGCAAAAATGTAATTAAAGCTCAAGAAATTAGTCAGCGGAACGAAGTCAAATTCTAAAACAGTTGCATTTATAGAATTGATTTTTAAAAGATTGTTTAGATCAGCGTCACCTTGCCAGTTAACATCGCCTTGGCCAATATAACTCTCATATGGCCCGACCGCGTTTGGACTTGTTGAAGTGGTTAAAACAATTCCTTCAGAAAAAGGAAATCCGCTTGTTCCTGCATTAAAGTAAGCAAAACTTTGCTGATCCTGAGTAAAAGTATCTCCTTTTCCTGAAGTATTGGTAACAGATACACATGAACTGTTAACTAATATGTTTTCAATAAGCTGTTTAGGTGTTCTTTGGTCATCTATGCGAATATATTGAGCGTTTATCTTTAGAGATAAACAACATATAAAAAAAGCGCATAAATAAACTTTAAAATGGGTCATAGCCAACAAATATACTACAAATCTCTCTTTTTTAATAATTTGTATGAGAGGAAAATGAACAAAAATGTCCAAACTAAAACGATAAAAATTGAAAAATAGTTTACACTATAATCTTTTATATTTTCTACGCCAATTTGAGTTCCAATACTTTTTACAACAGACAATCTGGTAAAAGGCTCAATTATTAAATTTGACATTGCTTCAAGCGGGAAAAACTTTAGAATTGTATAACCTGTTGTGCTGTTAGGGAATATTTTAAAAATTAAAAGACCTTTTGCTATTCCTTCTAGAATGCTCCAAACCAAAAGAAATCCCAAAGCAAAAGCCGAACGTTTTACCAAAATCCCTAAAAATAAACAGAATGAAAAGAAACCAACAAGCTTTACAAAAAAGGCTAAGAGATAATCTAAGTCGGAGAAAATAATTCCAAATTCATTGTAAGATGAAAAGCATAATCCGAGAATTAAGCTCATTACAAAAACGAAAATGGTCGATGCAAAAGCAAAAAGAACAACCGTTAGAAATTTTGACAATATAAATTCTTGCTTGCTCAAACCGTCAATAAGGTTTTGTTTTAAAGTTCCGTAACTGTATTCATTTGCCATCATCGAGACAATTACAATGGCTAAGAAAAATTTAAGCCACGCGGCAACATAGGTATTGAAATGCCAGATAAACGGAAAATTGAAGATTCCCATTTCGGCCAAATGAAATTTAAACGGACCAATGTCAAATTTTATTGAAGCGATCAATGCTATAAACGAAAGTAAAATAAAATAGGCGAGTGTTAAGATTCGGCTGGCTTTGTTTTTCCAGATTTTTTGAAGTTCTATAGAGATAAGTCTGTTCATGGTTTAGTTTTTTTGAATGGTAGCGTTTTTGGTTAATTCTAAAAATTGTGCTTCTAGGCTGTTTTTGCGTTTTACCAAATGATTTAAAACGATATTTTTTGAGAATAAATATTGATTTAAATCAGAAGCTGATAATTCTGATTTCAAGTAAACCAAAATTTTTCCGTCTTCTTCTTTAATTTGGCCAACAGCCGGATGATCATTCAAAATTGATTTTAAAGTCAGATTATCATTCGAAGAAATTTCAAAAAATCCTTCATTTGCAGACATTGCATCAACCGAACCCGAATATAAAATTTCGCCTTTTCTTAAAACAACAACATGCGAACATACTTTTTCGACTTCATCTAATAAATGCGAAGCCAGTAAAATTGTGGTTCCCTGCGACGCAATTTCTTTAATAATATCGCGAATTTGGTGAATTCCCTGCGGATCTAAACCATTTGTAGGTTCGTCTAAAATCAAAATTTCAGGATCATTCAAAAGTGCCGATGCAATTGCCAGACGTTGCTTCATACCTAATGAAAACGTGCTGAATTTGCTGTCTTTTCTTTCGGTTAAGCCTACAAGATTCAGTTTTTCTCCAATTTTAGAATAATTGATACTTTTAATTTTACAGACTAATTTCAGGTTTTCTTCTGCCGTCATATACGGGTAAAAGTTTGGACGCTCGATAATGGCGCCTACTTTTTTTAAGGCTTCGTGCGTTTCCATTTTCCCATCAAACCATTTGTAATTGCCTGATGTTTCGTTTACAACATTCAAAACAATTCCTAAAGTGGTTGATTTTCCACTTCCGTTAGGGCCAAGAATGCCGTAGACATGACCTTTTTGAATACTGAATGATACGTTTTTGAGTGCCTGAATGCGCCCGTATCTTTTACTGAGATTTTCGATTGTAAGGATGGTTTCCAAGGTTTTTTCGGTTTTAGTTTTTAGTATGACGAATCAACTTCTATATTGTTACGCGAAATTTATTTTTATCGTGTTATTGATGTAAATTTGTACTAAAGATATTCAAAATGAGCGAGCCTTTAATGGTTTTAAAAAAACCTTCATACCCTTTAACGCAGCCACTTTTAAGTTATTTAGACAGATTCGAGCGTATTTCGAAAGTTTCTGTTTTTTATGATGATTTATTGCGATTTTCAGGTTCGATAAATGTTTATGATAAAAATGAAACCGATACCTTATGGATTCGTGTGTATTATGGTGAATTTGAACGAAATGAAATCGATTTGAATCTCAAGAAAATTTATTCGCTCCTGCATTCTGACGGAAACAGCGAAATTATTCAGTTTTTGAATATTGATGCTATTGATTACTGCACTTTTGGGAATTCGAAACCTTTCAGAATCAAAGTTCGAAATATTCTGAATGACAATTACGTTCATTTTTATATCAAAAAAGCCGATGCTTCAAGAATTTATGGATTAGAGTTAGAAGATATTCTTTCGCCAGATAAAATCAACTTTTTGGTCTACAATGACACTTTGATCGAAGAACATATTATCGGAATTCCCGGTGATGTTTTTATGGATACTTTATTGGACAAATGTACCGAAACTGAAAAAGCCCAAATCGCAAAAGAATTTGTAAAGTTTAATGAGCGTTGTATGATTCGTTTGCTTGGCGATATGCGTGCGTACAATTATGTGATTGTTCCAATTCATGATTTTGACCAAGTAGTTTATAAAATTCGTCCCATCGATTTTGATCAGCAATGTTACGAGGGAAATTTTAAAGTGTATCGTCCGCAGTTTTTCAAGGAAAATTATCCGATGATTCAGCTGATAAAAGAAAAATTAGAAGAACGTTCGATCATTCAATATAAAGATGAAGAAAGAGCAATTTTGGCAAAACGTATTCATTCCGCCGAAACCAGAATTAAAAAATTATTGAATATAATGTGCCACGATACGATTTCGACGCAAGAACATTTGGATCAGCTCAAAATGGAATTGTACCGATACACCAATGATATGAAGTTTAAAAACGCAAAATCAATGGGGCATATCATGCACGCTGCGTTTGAGTTTATCACACGCAATTTTAAAAACACTAATTTAGTTTAAAGGGTTAAACCATATAAGTTATATGAGTTCATCAAAGAAAAACTTGAATTTTATTGTATTTCTTATTTTATTTAAAAAAGTCAATATAAGTTTATAAAGCAAAACTTAAATTTTCTTATATAACTTATATGGTTTAAAAAAAACACAATCTTATGAAGAAATCTTTTTTAGTAGCCGTTTCTATTGTTTTATTGGCTTGTCAGCAACAGACTAGCAGTGATTTTAAAACGCTTTTTCCGCTTCCAAAGAAATTAAAAGAAGTTTCTGGAATAACGTATTTTCCTGAGACAAATTTAATTTACACGTTAGAAGACAGTGGAAACAAAAATGCCATTTATGCAATTGATTCTAAAGGAAAATTAGCAAAAACCATTACGATTTCAAATGCGACAAATGTTGATTGGGAAGATATTACAAAAGATAAATCTGGAAATATTTACATTGGAGATTTTGGAAATAACGACAACAAGCGCAAGGATTTGTGTATTTATAAAATCGCAAAAAATCAGCTGAATAAAGATTTGGCTTCCGCCGAATATAAAATCTCATTTTCTTACCCAGAACAAACCGAATTTCCTCCAAAGAAAAAAGAAATGTTTTACGACGTTGAAGGTTTTTTTGAACTAAACGGATATTTTTATCTTTTCACCAAAAACCGAAGCAAAGGTTTTGACGGAACAGCTTTTATTTATAAAATCAAAAATGCTAAAGGACCGCAAAAAGCGACTAAAATAGGTGAGTTTAAAACTTGTAGCAACTACAATCATTGTGTCTTAACAAGTGCTACAATTAGTCCAGACGGAAAAAAAGTTGCTTTATTAAGTCATGATAAAATTGTTTTGTTTAAAGATTTCAAAGGAGATTTATTCCACAAAGGAAAACAAACAGAAGTAAGTCTAAATCACTTTTCACAAAAAGAAGCCACAGTTTTTAAAGACAATAACACCCTCTTAATCGCTGATGAAAAAGCGGATAAAATAGGCGGGAATGTTTATGAATTTAAACTCTAAGGTTCTAAGATTCTGAGATGCTAAGGTTCTAAGGTTTATGTTTGCATAGAAAAAGTTAGCCACGAATTCACGAATTTTAATTAAATTATTTCGTGAATTCGTGGCTATTTTTATTCAGTAGCTAAAAAAGCTTAGAACCTTAGCATCTCAGAACCTTAGAACCTCAAAAATTAAAAACTATATGCCGCTCCAAAAATAATTCTTCCTGGTTCATCAGGAGATTGGAAATAAGAAATTCTTGCTGTTAGCAAATTAATCGCATTCAGCCATAATCCGCCGCCGTAATCTTGATGCCATTTTCTTGAATTTTCGCCGTCAAGCCAGATTCTTCCGTAGTCAAATCCACCTAGGATTCCGTAGGTTAAAGGTGCAACAGTTTTGTGGATTTTCCCAAGAGTGAAACGTAGATCAGAGCTTTGAGAGAAATACGAACTTCCTAAAAAGCGTTCATTTCTATATCCACGTAAATCAGTATCACCTCCTAAAGCCGCACCATGGTAAAAATCAAAATTGTTATTCAAGATTGCTTTTCCTTTTAAGAATGTGGCCAAAACTAATTTTCCGTTATGATCAATCTTATGCGTAAAGCCTAATATACTTTCAAGAGTCGGGAAATTCTGTTTGGTATCACTTAGGTTTGTGGTCCACATTCCTGAAAGCATAAAATAAATTCCCAAAGTTGGTTTTGCAACAAAATCAGAATTTTTGAAAAGATATTTTACTCTCAAAGCACCATAAGTTTGACTGTCAAATACATTCGGATTTATAATTCCAGGAATATCAATAAATCGGTTTTCAGTTTCTTCCACAGTTAATTTTTGAAGAATTGGCTGTATGCTGAATTCACTTCCAAAACGCCCGACATGTCTTGCCGCACCTGCAACAGTAAATTTTCGGATTCGCACTCTGTTATAATCCATTCCAAATTCGTCGTCATTATTTACCGTTTCGTTTCCATAGCCAAAATAGTTCATTGCAAAATTTGGTGTCGTAAGTTGCGAATCAACGTCAATAACCCATTTCCCTAATAATCCTGGAAAATGTGCTGCATATGTTAATTCAAAACCTCCCGTTGCAAAATAATAGAAACCGTTTAAGATATGTCTTTGTGTATAAGGGTTTTGCTTGAAATTATTTACAGTATAATTCAAATTAAAACCAACTTTTACACCATCATCTGGATTATAGCCAATGTTTGGCAGACCAGCAATTACATTATATTTAGGTTTTTCATAATTGTACAAGTTCACATCATAATCATCTGTAAGCTGTGTTTTGGCTTTAGTCCCGAGGCCTCGGGATAAGTTGTATGTGTTTTCTTTTGATTTAAAATCATAAACAATCACTTTTCTGCCGTTTTCAATGTTGTAAGTGTCATTGTTTTGGCCTCCAATCAATCTAATTTTAATGTCCGATTTCTGATTTCCTTTGACTTCAAAAACATCATTATCATCTAAACCATAAACCCATAAGTTCACAGTTTTATCATCAGTTACCGTTTTGGTGTAAACTAATTCATCACCTTCTTTTTTAGTTCTGAAAACCTGAATTTCAATACTTTTTTTAGCATTGTGATTGATTACAAATTTGTCTTTTTTATCAGTTCCTGCAATCATTACTGTACGGCTCAAAACATCAAAATATTTTGCAGCATATTTCTGAAGATCTCTTTTTCTGCTTTTTAATTTCAGCTTGATTTCGTCAACTGTTTCATCCTGAACTTCTTTAGGCATATTTTTAAATGCAGTATCGATATCCGCATCTGATAAATTTTCCTGAATATATTTTGCTTGTTCAATCCAATCTTTTTCTTCGGCTGTTCTCAAAAAGGCCAAATCCATTGGGTAAGGTTCTCTCCCAAGCCATTTTACATTGATTCTGTCGGCTTTAAAAGATCGCATATGACGAAGCGGTGGCATATTCATAATAAGTGAAAGTAAAGCCCCATCATATTTGACAAAAGCCTGATCGCGGTCGCGCGGAATTGGTTTGTAAATAACTTTGTCGCCTTGTTTGTATTCGCCCCAGCGCCATTGATCGCTATGCCTGTCCCAATCGCCAATTAGAATATCAAATAAACGAGCTTTCATATATTCTTTTTCGTCGACAGCGTATTTTTCATCTTTATGCAAGTTTTTCATCATATCATCTGTGCTGATAATATTAGATGGATTTCCAAAATTTTTGGCATCCAAATGATTATCTGCCGGACGTTCTTCGACCATATAAAGCTGATCACCAAAACTCGCATTAAACTCTTTTAGCCCTTTTTGTTTCGGAATATAATATAAAATTGGGTTTGTGTGCGCAAGTCCAATTTGATCAGACATACTTCCCGTTACATATGGAGCATAAGGATGTGAGGTCGTATAGAAATCGTATAAAAAGTTTTCGGTATAGGTTTTTTCAAAATCGTTTACAATATATTGATCCTTAAACGCAACCGACTGTAAAAATACAGTGGCACTTTTTTTCATAGCGCGCATGATGTATTCACGGCCTTTTGGATCTGACATTCTCAACGAAATAGATTGATGTCCACCGCCTTCGCGAATTGGTTTTAAACCGCCCATCAAAGTATCTACAGTGGCAACTTTAACTTCAACCGGCGTACTGTAATATTTTCGATAATGTTGTCCGAATAAGAATTTGTGAACTAAACTTTTATCCGTCATTTCTTTCGTATAAATCGAAGTGGTGATTTTTGAAGGAAAATTATTTGGAATATCAGCTGCCCAATTTATTTCTTTAGCCTTTATAATCTCGCGTTCAAAAAGCAGTTTTTCTTTGTTGTTTTCATTTCCATAATACGAAACTTTTGCATCTCCGCTTTTAAATAATGTCAGTGTTGCATAACCGTTTCCGCCGTATGAAAAATCATTTTCACTGATTGCTCTTGCAGCTTCAGATTTTGAACCCGCACCGCTGATAATCTGCTGGATATTTTCTTTACTGATGTACTGCAGATTATGATCGTGGCCCGAAACTACAATTACATTTTTCTGCCTTTGTAAAAGTGTCTTTATTCTTTTGGCATAAATCGTATATTGTTTGTTTTGAAGATCCTGCGGACTGGCGCCAGATGTTTTTCGCAATAAATTTATAAAAGAACCAATTATAGGAAGCGGAATTTTTTTCTCTAAAGGAAATAATTGTTTTTCCATCGAAAATTGTCCGCCATGTGTTCCGTTGCTTAATAAAGGATGATGAATGGCAATGATTACGGTTTTTTCCTGATTTTTATTTAAGATACTTTCAAGTTCATCAAAAAAATCTTCTCTCGTTTTAATGTCGCAATTGTCATTAATAGTAGGGTGATTGTTCCAGTCTTCCAAGAACCATTCGCTGTCAATTGTCACTAACGTTGCAGTACTGTCAATTTTGACATCTTCGATTGGACAAGCCTTTCTTGGCAGAAATGCTTTCTTGTCATTTAGATATTTGGTAACAAAATCAGCCTGAAGTTCCAAACCTTTAATACCGCTGTACCAGTCGTGATTTCCGGGAATAAATATGGTTTTTCCTTTAAATCCTTCAGATAATTTCAATTGATTGGTCAATTTTGTCTCGGCTAGCGCTTTGTCTTCAGAGTTTTTATCGCTAGGAAAGCCTTTTGGATAAATATTATCTCCTAAAAAAAGAAGCGTCGATTTTTTACCCGATTTTTTTAGCTTTTGATGTAAAAGTTCCAGTGTTTGCTGGGCTTGTTCTTCGTCAGCATTTCCGGCGTCTCCAACAAGAAAAAAGGTGTGAGCAATTTTTATGGTATCTGTTGCGTTTTCTGTTTCGTTGGCACTAACATTTTTCCCATATTGCGCTTTGCGTGTTGCGCAGGAATAAATAATAAATAGTGCCATGATTGCCAAAGAATAGTTTTTAATCTTTGCAATAAAATGGTTATCCAAAAACAATTTCATATTTTAGTGGTATTAAAATATTCTCTTATGAATCTAATAGAACAATCCGAAGATTTCGTCAGTAATTTACTCAAAGATAAACTTTCTAATTTATATTCTTACCATAATTTTAACCATACTTTCACAGTAGTTACAGCCGTAAAAGAGCTTTGTAAAAAAGAAGATGTAAAAGATGGAGATAAAGAGGCTGTATTAGTTGCAGCCTGGTTTCATGATACGGGATATATCAACGGATATGAGAATCACGAAAAAGAAAGCACTGATATTGCAGCAGACTTTTTGCGCGAAAAAGGAAAATCGGAAGAATTCATTGCGCTTGTTTCGAGTTTAATTTTGGCTACAGCCAAAGGATATGAGCCAAAAACACATTTAGAAAAAATCATTAAAGATGCAGATTATGCCCATTTAATGGGAACTGAATATACTACGACTTGCGAATTGCTTCGTTTGGAACTTAAAAATACCGGAATTGTAAGTTTCTCTAATTCAGAATGGACAAGAGAAAATTTAAATTTCTTGTTGAATAAACATCGCTTTTATACCGATTATGCTTTGCGAAAATGGCAGCCTTTGAAAGAGAAAAATCTAATTCTTATTCAGAAGAAAATTAACAAACAGGAATTAAAAGCAGCATCGGCAATTGATGAGGAAAATAAAAAGAAAGAAAAACTCGAAAAACCAGAGCGTGGCATTGATACGCTGTTTCGCGTGACGCTCGGAAATCATACACGATTAAGCGGTATTGCTGATAGTAAAGCGAATATTTTACTTTCTGTAAACGCGATTATTATTTCGATTGCACTTTCATCAATTATACCAAAATTAGACAGTCCAAAAAATGCACATTTGGTAATTCCGACATTTATAATGTTGATTTCTAGTGTAATCACGATTATTTTTGCAATTCTTTCGACAAGACCAAAAGTGACGTCAGGATTTTTTACACGTGATGATGTTGAAGCAAAAAAAGTTAATTTGATGTTTTTTGGGAATTTCTATAAAATGCCTTTTGAAGAATATGACTGGGCAATGAACGAAATGATGAAAGACAGAGATTATTTGTACTCTACGATGATAAAAGATTTGTATTACCTGGGATTGGTTTTACAGCGCAAATACAATTTACTTAGAATTGCCTACAATCTTTTTATGGTTGGAATAATTATTACGGTAATCGCTTTTGTTATTGCTTTTAAAGAAGTAACGGTTTAAAAAAAGCTCAACTAATTTTAGTTGAGCTCATCTAATAAATCTTGGTAAGTAATTTTTTTTGCGGTTGGACTTACAGTATTATTGATCACTTTTACGCGAATGGCTCTAAGGCCAGAAACACCTTGAAGATCTTCGACTTCAAACTGCTCAATTGCAGGTTCCAATATTTTTTTATGCTGTAAGTACTTGATATACTTTAAGTATTCTGTTTCTTCGTTGTTTTGAGAATAGACAATTGTAATTTTTTCTTTCTCAGTAATTCTCTCTTTTGTTCCTTTAATATTCGATTTGTC
The DNA here is from genome assembly GCF_030929605.1 of Flavobacterium sp. LHD-80. Lineage (GTDB taxonomy): Bacteria > Bacteroidota > Bacteroidia > Flavobacteriales > Flavobacteriaceae > Flavobacterium. The sequence continues at coordinate 416,946 of NZ_JAVFVS010000005.1, read as the reverse complement.
AATTCGTTTTTTAACGACTTCATATCGTGCATTATAGGTTCCGTCAACGTCAAAACGTTTTTCATCCATTCTGAATCGGATGGAAAGCGGTACACTGAAAACTAAAATTAATGAGGTAACATCTAATTCATACGGAAGCGATTCTTTAAGTTGATGATGCTCTAATTCCATTTCGCATAATGTCTGCAATTGCCATAATCTTAGATTGTGCAAATACATAATGTCGAAAGGTTTTGTTGGCGAAATCGAAGCCCCAATATATAAATTGTGCTCAACGCCATCCGTTTTAAAACGTTCGTAATAATGCGGATATATTTGCTGTGCTTCAACTTGTTTTTTATCTAAAACCGATGCCATTTTTTTGTTGATAATAGACATTGCATTATCAAACTTTTTTCGTTCCTGATAAAATAAGCCTGATTTTTCGTCCAGACTTTCAAAATATAAAGCTTCTAATTTTTCGTTTTTCTCAGAACCTTTAGTGTTTCTTAAAATCGGATGAATTTCGTCTTCAATATAACGCTGAATATGCTGTTCAGTATCTGCTTTTAGTGGGAAATCTAATTCTTTTCGAAGTGATTCCAATTCAAATTTTCTTTGTTCCAAAAGAACAAGATTTGAATTTGTTTCTTGATTGTCAAAAATCTCTAAAAGCGTCGAAAGCTGATCTTTTAAGTCAATTTTTACGGTTTCATTTCGATGCTCAGACGAACCTTTAATATCAATTTGACCATAAAGCGGATATACACTTTTAAAAACAATTTCTTTAAAAATGTAATCTTTTGTATGATTTATGTTTTGAAAATAATTTTGAGATTCTTTCTTGAATTTCCAGTAAACACTAGGGTGAATCGTAGTATATTCACGCTGAATAATCGCTTCAATTTGATGTTGCATATCCGTATTATAGCGATCAATAGTATCGGTTAAATACGGTAAAATCAATTCCAGTTTTGTAGCGTTGACACTATTTAAATCGCGGATATTTTCAGAAACCAATTCGACAACACCTAATAATTGTTCGTCCTTTATAACTGGTGCAAAAACACAGCTTTTGATGCCTTGTTTCAGTAAATGTTCGCCCAGTCTTTTGTTTGGAGATTCTTCAATGAATTTTTCGACATTCGAAATCACAAAAGGTTCTTTATTGTTCAAAAGATTTTCAAATGAACAGCCAAAAAAAGCATTTTTGCAATCGACTTCCTGATCTGTTTTCAATAGAAAACTTTGCATTTGATTGTCGAACTTAATTGGTCTTATAAATTTTTCTTCTTCAGGATTGTAAATAATGAAACCCACTTTTAAACTCGGAATTTTAAATATCGATCTGAAAATATCTTCAATAATGTCAGTTGAAGTAACGCGTGTTGAATCAGGTTTTAATAAATTGCTTTTTAGATTTGAAATTGCACTTTCTGTAGTAGCGTCAAATAAAGAAACAATTCCGAAACCTTTTAGGATCCAGCTTCGTTTAGGAAACTTAGATTTCCATAATTCAATATCATTATAATTGTCAATTAATTGGTCAATATCGTCCTGTGTTAATTCGATAGCTCTTTCAGTTGGAGTAATTTCCATGAAATCAGCATTGTACAAAATCCTGTAGTGTTTTTCAATTCCTTGTTCGTCTGGAATGTCATAAAAGAAAGGCTTATTGAAATCAACGTTTTGATTGTAGTAATAGGCCAATATTAAACAGCAGTTGTTTATATAGAATTGATGATCATCAAAATCACGAATTTCCATATCGAATTCGTCTCCGGCATTGCGCAGAATTTTCTTGAAACGCTCTGTATAATTAAAAGATAAGTTTTGAAACGGAATTGTAATTGCTTTTATTTCGTTGTTTGTCAATGCTGTTGGAAATAAATCGGCAACTATATTTTTGATTAAACCTTCGTTGTTTTTAATAACATTATAATCATGAATTCCAGTTCTGAATTCAGGAAAAGGTTCCACTTCTTTTAAAATGGCTTTGGCGTAATTAGAGCGGTAATCTACATCAGACGCTGCAATTTCTTCAAAAGACTCAAGTAGTTTGTGAAAAGAGATTATGGTTTCGAAAGGACTTTCATGTGGTAAAAGGCGTTCCATATGTTTTTGTTTTTAGAAGTACAAAATTAAGCAAATATTAAGAATCGCCGACATTTTGCTATTTCTTTCGCTTATGATTAAATAGTTAATTCCTTTATCAATAAAGGGTTTTGAAACGGGCTTTGATAATTTAACTAAAAATTAACACTTTAAATAACGGAACGATCGTTCCGTTATTATATCTTTGTACCATAATAATTGAATAATCAATAACTTAAAAACAAATAAAAATGAAAAATTTAGAAAACAAAGTGGCAATCGTAACAGGTGGAAACAGTGGAATAGGATATGCAGCTGCTGCAGAATTAGCATCAAAAGGTGCAAAAGTAATTGTAACAGGAAGAAACAAAGAAGCTTTGGCTAAAGCCGAAACAGAATTAAACGTTACCGGAATTGTTGCTGATCAATCTGATTTAAAATCAATTGATAATTTAGTAGAAGAAGTAAAATCAAAATTTGGAAAAGTTGATATTTTATTTTTAAATGCTGGAATTGCAGCTTTTGCTCCAGTAGATTCAGCTTCTGAAGATCATTATGACAGTATTATGAATGTGAACGTAAAAGGAGTTTATTTTACAGTTCAAAAAGTATTGCCAATTTTAAACGAAGGCGGTTCTATTATTTTTAATACCTCAGTAAATGCACAATTAGGAATGCCAGGTTCAAGCGTATACGGAGCAAGTAAAGCAGCAGTTTTATCACTAAACAGAATTTTTGCAGCCGAATTAGCTGGAAGAAAAATCAGAGTAAATGCGGTTTCTCCCGGTCCAATTGAAACTCCTTTATATGGTAAAGTAGGTTTAGAAAAAGAAGAAGTAGAAGGTTTAGGAGCTGCTTTAGGAAATAAAATTTTATTGAAACGTTTTGGACAAGCTTCAGAAGTTGCAAAAACAATTGCTTTTCTTGCTTCAGACGATTCATCATTTATTACAGGAACAGAAATTGTTATTGACGGTGGACTTACTGTAAATACAGTATTATAATTTTTTTGACTAATTCAGGAACGATTGTTCCGTTTTATTCTTATATTTGTATAGAAATTTAATTTTGAAACAATGGCTAGAACGAAAGAATTTAATGAAGATCAGGCTTTAGACAAAGCCATCGAAATTTTTTGGCACAAAGGCTATAACGGAACTTCTGCTCAGGATTTAGTAACTTATTTAGGTTTGAGTCGCTCAAGTTTGTACGATACTTTTGGCGATAAGCAAAAGCTGTTTTCAAAATCTTTACAGCGCTATCAAAAACAGGCACAAGAAACTGTAAAAGAGCTATTAGAAAAATCCGAAAATGTTAAAGAAACATTGCATGATATTTTTAAGCAGGCCGTTATAGAAAGTCTTGAAGACCGAATTACAAAAGGCTGTTTTATGGTTAATTCTTCTGTAGAGCTTGCTATGCACGATGAAGAAATTGCAAAAATTGTAAAAAATAATAGCCAGACAATGGAAGAGGTTTTTACGAATGCTGTAAAAAAAGGGCAGGAGGCAGGACATATTTCCAAACAGCAAGACACAAGAGTTTTAGCTAGATTTATCTTTAATAATTATTCGGGGATTAGGGTTTTGGCTAGAACTGGTGAAAGAGATAAACAAGTTTACGATGATATTGTAAAAGCAGTATTCTCGATTTTATAACATCAAAATTTGCGATAAAAAAAAACGGCAATTACAAATGTAACTGCCGTTTTCTGTTTTAAGTAAGTAATAGAAAATGAAAACTTCTTAGTTTTTTTCTTCTTTGTTGAAGTAAACTAAGTAGTAATACATTTGTTTTTCTTCATCCCAGCCTTTTTCAACAAATTTTTCAGCGCTTTCAGGATTGATAAAATCCATTTTGATCTGAATGTGAGTATCTAAATTGATCACATTTTTAATCGATTTTCTAGCGTCAGAAACTGCTGCGTTGGCAATTGGGAATGAGGTTACATCTTCGATGCTGTATTTTTCTCCTTTATCAACTTTATAGTTTTTAAATTCAGGAATCAAATCAGGATTGTCTAATACTTCATTCAAGAAATTTTGTTCTTCAAACTGATCATTTTTAGCAAAATAATTCACAGATCGGTTCATAAACATTACTTCCTCTTTCTTGTCTTCAGCTGGCAAAACAACGTCTTTTGCGAAGTTTTGACAGAACTTTAAATATTTTTTAGTGATGAAATTTTCATCTTCAAAAGCATCCACAGATAAAAAGTGCTCCAACCAGTAACGTGCGTCATAACGGTTGCTATCTACAGTCAGGATTTTGTATCCTTCTTCTTTTTTATAATTGAAGATCAAACAACCTTTATCTAATTTACTCAAGTTGATTCCTTGCTGTAAAATCATTTCAAGATTGCTGTCTTTTTCTTCAAATTGTAAAAAGTCGGCTTGTAATTCGCTTTTAAAAATTCCGATTGCATCAACTACATTATTGTCAATGCTTAAGTTAGTCAAATACGTTACATAAACCTCTCCGTTTTTAATGTGCGGGTGATTTGACTGTTCGTATAAATGCTTTGTAATTTTTTTTGAAACCTCTTGAACACTAGCTGGATTAGCGAAAATTTCAGTCGCATATTTAAACATGTCGTTGTAATCCAAGTCCACTTCGTGTGCAAACTGATAATAGTTTTCTTCTTTTTCTCTAAAAGGCTTAAAAAAGTATTCTTTTATCAAAGGAACAATCTCATCATTTAAATTAAATGGTTGCTCTGATAAAAAAATAGCTTCGTTACGGCTTTTATTTCCTACGCGATGTATGGAAAGCGTCTCGATGTGGGTGTTGAATAGGTTGATCATTTTTTTTAAGGTGCTGAGGTTCTAAGATGCTAAGGTACTAAGGTTTAGTTCTATCTTTTATTTTTTTTATAAAAGAAACTAACATTCTTTCTACTTCGCGACTGTCCTCATATAAGTTGTTAAAATCTTGTTCTTTAAGATAGGATATGTTTTTTGCTATTTCTAACTGAGTCTGCATTTCAAATAATGATCCAATAGATATGTTTAAAAAGCGTAAAAGATCTTTATCACTTTCTCTTCCAAATCCTTCTGCAATATTACTTGGGATAGAAATAGAACTACGTCTAATTTGTGAAGTTAACCCGAAGATTTCTTCTTTTGGAAAATTGTTTGTTGAAAAATAAATTTTGCTTGTCAAGGCCATTGATTTCTGCCAAATAAGAAGACTTCTAAAATTACTCATGTTTAATATTTTTAATTTGAAGAATTAAAAACAAGAAAAAACTTTCAAAATAAAAACCTTAGCACCTTAGCCTCTCAGAACCTTAGAACCTCAAAAAAAAATTAATTCCAATTCTCCTCAAATCCATAATCTTCAAAGCTGTCGTCGCCTTCGAACATGTCAAGATCATCTTCGTCTAGGTCGTCTTCAAATTCTCCGTAGATATCGTTGTGCATGTCATCAGCTTCGAAGCTTTTTTCGGTAGCTTCATCAGGCATTTCACCGTGAGAGAATAAAGTTTCTGGGTATGTTGCTCCAACGGCTTCATCTTCAACTGCAGCCAATTCAACTAAGAAAGTCCACATGCTGATGAAATCGTAAACGTAGATAATTTTAGTATTTTCTTTGTCTAAAATGCTAGATAACGGGTAATCGTTCATGGTTCTGATTTCGCCAGGAACATCACCTGTATCAAAAAGCGGAATTTCATCTTCTTGATTCCAAGTTTCGTCGCAAGTATAAAATGAAGCCACTTCTGATCCGTCAAAGCCAAAAGCGTTGAAGATTGCATTGTGTAAATCCTCAAGTGTATCTTCCTCAAGAATAGCAATGTCTCTAAAAATATCTTCTTCGGCGTCTAGAATAACTCTAAATTTATAAACCATAATCTTTGTTTTTATTGAGAGGTCAAAGGTAAAATATAAAAAACGAAATACGAATTGTGAATCGAGATTTGTTGAAAAGATTTTAATCTTTTGATTTACTGTAGATTATTTAGCTGGTGCTCCTGCAAGGTTTTCAAAACCTTGTAGGTTTGTAATTGTATTAAAGTTATACCTACAAGGTTTTGAAAACCTTGCAGGAATAGGGATTAGAATTTCTTCCCAGTCAATCTCTTTCTGATTTTATGATAATGTTTGTGATAGGTACTATGACTAGGATAACTTCTGCTTGAAGTCATATTGTTAAAAACCAAGGCTGTTAAAAGCAAAATCATAACTCCTGTGAAAACTGGAGAAAGCACGTACATATAACCAAGTGCTTTTACTTTTTCGGTTCCTATAACAGCAATTAATGCTGTTGCACCTCCAGGGGGGTGAAGCGTTTTTGTGATCTGCATTAAAATAATCGCGATTGAAACGGCTAATGGAGCAGCAATGTACATTATGTCTGGAACCAGTTTATTTACGGTTACACCAACAAGAGCTGAGATTACATGACCTCCAACTAAATTTCGAGGCTGTGAAAACGGACTCTGAATAATTCCGTATACTAAAACACTCGAGGCTCCAAACGAACCAATTAAATAAACAGCATCACTGCCAGAAAAATGCATGGACTGAACGTAAGCCAAAATTCCAATTCCGACAAATGATCCTAAAAACGACCAGAAATGCTCTTTATAATCGATTAAAGTTTCTTTATAAAGAATATAACGTGTTTTGCGATAGCTTCTTTTTATTTTTTGAGTGGGCATAGTATGTGGTATTATTTTGCTCGTTATGTTTTTAAATACACTTTGAGGTATAGTATTAGTATTTATTGCTTTGTGAATCTGTAGCTTGTAGGTTTGGGTTATTTGATTAAGCTTGGAGAATAACTATATACGGTATATGGATAAATTGTTTTTGCAGTGTATTTTGAGATTAAACAAACTACAAGAATTGGGAAAAACAAAGTATAATCGTTTGTTAAGCCACAAACCAGAAAAATTGCGGTAAAAGGCGCGTGAATACTAGCGCTCAAAACAGCAGCCATTCCGATAATCATAAAATTCACTGGAATTACATTTACATGAAAAAAGGTATTTAATATTGAAGCCAATAATAATCCTAAAAATGCACCGATAAATAAACTTGGTGCAAAAACGCCACCATCACCTCCAGAAGCAAGAGTAATAGAAGTTACAATTGGTTTTAAAATTAATATCCCGATGAATGTCAATGCCAAAGTTATAGTTAATGGAAGCTGGCTTGAACTTCCAAAAATCCCTTTTATAGCGTGATAACCTTCTCCATACAGCTGCGGAAAAGTAAATAAAGAAATACTTAAGACAGCTGAACCAATTAGGATTTTGTAATAATGTGTGTCAATTTTTCCAAATTGCGATTTAAAGAATAATACGCAACGGGTTAAATAAACGGAATTAATCCCTGCTAAAATTCCTAAAAGAATAAAATACGGAATCGCTTTTAAATGCCAAGTTGCAATTGAAACCGCAAATAAAGGTTCTTCTTTTAAAATGGTTAATAAACCAAAGGCAATCGAAACGGCAATTACATTTGAAATGATAAAAGCACGAGTTACTTTTCTGGAAATTACTTCAAGAGCAAATAAAATACCCGCAATTGGACTGCTGAAAAGCGCTGTAACGCCCGCCGCAACTCCCGCACAGATTAATTCGGTTTTATATTGACGAAAAACATTTTCTTTTTCGTGGGCAACTGAACCAATTGTAGCCGTAGCAACAACGGTTGAAACTTCAATTCCGGTTGAACCTCCAAAAATAACTGTCAATAATCCGTTTATAAAGTGGGAGGGAATTTTGTATGAAGGAAGATTTTTTGTGGTTTTAGTACTTTCAAAAACCTCTTTGATTCCTTTATTTTCTTTTTTCTTAAAAAGATATTGTCTTAGAAAATAAATAACTGATAATCCGAAAACGGGAAAAATGATGTAAAATATGGGATTAACCGAAACTTCATGGAAGAAGATTTCTTCGTAATATTCGGTTATTTTTTTTAATGAAATTCCGAGAAAGGCAGAAAGAAAGCCAATTAAAATAGAAACAATAACTAATTTTCGGAATTTAATAAATTGATGATTTTTTTTGATTTGCGCCGTTTTGTTCATCAGAAGTGATTTTGTGTCGCCGGATTTTATTTGCGATTTCACAAAATTAGGCAATCAAATCTGTTTTTTAATAATAATTGGTCTTTATTATATGTTAAAATTATTAAAATAAGAAAATTCTTTCAGTGATGGATTTTGCCACGAAGGCACAAAGACACTAAGTTTTTTAATAGCGTCCAGCTTTAGCTGGATGTCATAAAATAATTGCCAAAAAAGGCTTTAGCCAAAGTCATTCTTTGGCTAAAGCCCTTGTTGTTGTCAAATTATATTCCTCCAGCTAAAGCTGGAGGCAACTCATAAATCACAATAATAAAAAACTTAGTGTCTTTGTGCCTTCGCGGCAAAAAACCTAACGCTCATAAAACTCAATCGGCAATAAATCAGGATCGGCAATAAAAGTAAATCGTTTTTCAGTTGTTTCGTCAATTCTTATGGGTTCTGATTCTATATTTTTAGAATCTAAAAAAGAGATGGTTTCTTCTAAATTAATTACTTCAAAAGCCAAATGTCTTAAACCAACGGCCTCGGGTCTTGAAGGTCTTTGTGGCGGATTTGGAAATGAAAACAACTCGACAACATACGAACCATTCAAAGCCAAATCCAATTTATAAGATTGGCGCTCTTCGCGGTAAATTTCTCGAATAATAGTTAAGCCTAAAATTTGGGTATAGAAATATTTCGATTTTTCGTAATCGGAACATAAAATGGCAATATGATGAACTTTATTAAGGGTAAGCATTATTTTTTTGATTCAGGTTCTTGATTTAATTTTCGAATTACTTTTGCTGGATTTCCAACAGCTAATGAATTGTCTGGAATGTCTTTTGTAACTACAGATCCAGCGCCAATAACACAACCTTTTCCAATTGTCACACCAGGACAAATAACAGAATTTCCACCAATCCAGCAATCGTCGCCAATTGTAACCGGATATGCATTTTCAAGCGTTTTTCTTAATTCAGCGTCAAGCGGATGCGAGGCAGTATAAATTTGAACATTTGGCGCAATAAATACATTTGATCCAATATTTACCGGAGCGCAGTCGAGAACAACACAATTCACATTAAAATAAACGTTTTCACCGCAAAAAATATTATAACCATAATCACAATGAAATGGTGGCTCTATATATAGGCCAGCTCCTGCATTCGGAATTAATGTTGCCAAAATTTCTTTTGCTTTTTTGGTAACTCTGTATTCTTTCACATTTAAGCTGTGCAAAAGATTTTTTGCTGCTCTTCGGCCTTTAAGCAATTCTGGATCAAAGGCGTTATAATATTCGCCAGAGATCATTTTTTCTTTTTCAGTTTTCATATTTTACATTTTCGTCTTGGCAATTTTGTCATGTATTTTTACAGTTTCCTGCAAAGCTGCGGTGCAGTACCAAGGCGTTAATTCGGCTTCGAGTAAATTGGCTTTTATTGCGGGATCAGTTGCAACTAGTGCTTTGGCTTCTTCTACAGTTTCAACATTAAAAACATAAATTCCTCTATAATTTCTGTCGTTTTTCATAAAAGGTCCGGCGACAACCAATTTTCCTTCTTTAGCTAATTTGTTGATATTGGCCATATGACCTTCAAAAAGCTTTTTGGTTTCTTCTTTTGAAGCCGTCGTATTAGTTCCCGATTTTAAAAGGCAGAAAACATATTTCTTCATTCCGTATTCATCGGCATTTAGGGATTTTGCCAATTTCTCATCATATTTGACTTCGGTTTCTTGGGAAAATCCTATGGCGCCTAGCAGTAGAAACACGAATAATAATATTGATTTTTTCATAAGATATTTATTTAAAATGGATCTCAATTTTGTCATTCTGAGGAACGAGGAATCTCCGCAAGTAACTCCGTGACGAAAATCCAATCTTTGTAGAGTCACTCGCGGAGATTCCTCGTTCCTCGGAATGACAAGATTGCTCAAAAAAGCAAATTTTGTTGTCTGCTATAGCAATTTCTTCAAAATAACAATCTGTCCTAAATGATAAACATCGTGCTGAATAATTCCGTGAATATCTTCATAAAAATTATGATTATTATTTTGATCTATTTTCTCGAAATCCGCGTCATTAAAATTATTCAAACAATCATTCCATAATTCCTGAGATTTTGCCAGACTTTGTAGTGATTGTTCCCAGGCAGGTTCAGATGAATCTAAAATTGGTACAAAATAATTATGATCGGGAGTTGTGATTATTTCTCCTTGAACACGTTTTAAAATGTTTCTTCTCCATTGTATTAGGTGATTGACAATTTCCCAAATCGTGTTTAAATTAGGATTGATTTTTTTATAAGCTTGAGCTGCAGTTACATCTTTTAAAGTATCTGCTAAGGTCACTTCAAGCCACGGATTTCCATTATAAATGGATTGATACAAATTCGAAACTCTTTTACTTTCTGACATACTTAGGTGTTTTTTGGAATTCCTAGCTAAGATACAAATTAGTAATTTACAACTCATCCTCGAAATTCTACAATTGGGTTATTATATATTTTTTAACGTTAAATGTTAAAATATATTTGCTTCATCAAAAACCAAAGATGACATGAAAACCAAATTATTTTTTACAATAAGCTTTTTATTTTTTACAGCTTTCATTTTTGCTCAAAACACTATTTCAGGAAAAGTGGTAGACCAAAAAGGAAAACCAGTTGCTGGCGCGAATATTTATATTGACGGAACTTATGATGGAGCAACAAGTTCTGAAACGGGAGATTTTTCTTTTCAAACTAGCGAAACAGGAAATAAATTTTTAGTGGTAAGTTTTTTACTTTTTGAAACTTTTAAACAAGAAATTGATGTTGCCAATTATAAAGATCAGACGATTAAATTACGCGAAAATGTTAATGCGCTTGATGCTGTTGTCATTACGGCCGGAACGTTAGAATCTGGTGACAAAGCGAGAGTTTCGGTTTTAAAACCTTTAGATATTGTTACAACTGCGGGTTCTGCGGGAAATATTATTGCGGCTTTGCAGACATTACCGGGAACGCAGAACGTTGGAGAAGATGGACGTTTGTTTGTACGTGGCGGAGAAGCCAGCGAAACGCAAACTTTTGTCGACGGAATACGTGTTGCACAGCCATACGGGGCTACAACAAATAATTTGCCTACAAGAAGCCGTTTTTCTCCTTTTTTGTTTAGCGGAATTGCTTTTTCTACAGGAGGTTATTCAGCAGAATACGGTGAAGCTTTATCAAGTGTTTTGCTTTTAAATACGCAGGATGAAGCCGATCATGAAAAAACTGATATTGGTTTAATGACCGTTGGATTGAGTTTGGCAAATACACAGAAATTCAAAAAAAGTTCGTTGAGCGTAAATATGTCCTACATCAATTTAGCGCCTTATCAAGCGGTTATTCCTCAAAATGTAGATTGGAATAATCCTTACCAATCACTTGGTGGCGAAACGGTTTACCGATACAATTTCACAAACGGAATCTTTAAATTATACGCGGCTTTTGATTCTGAGAAATTTGATTTAAATCAGAAAAACATCAATTTCGAAAATCCAATCAGAACCGACATGAACAATAATAACTTTTATTTGAATTCTTCATACAAAGGAAGTTTTGGTACCGGCTGGCAAATTACATCTGGAATTAGCTACGGTTACAGCAAAAATAAAGTAACCTACAATATTACTGATGTTGACAACAACGAAAATGCCGCACAGTTGAAATTAAAATTGCAGAAAAAAGTTTCAAACTATTTCAAATTGTCTTTTGGTACTGATTATTTCATAACAAAATTCAATGAAAATGTCGATGATAATGTTTCTATAAATGTTGCAAACGGTTACGATTCAAACATTTTTGCAGCTTATACAGAAGGTGATATTTTGTTCTCTAAAAAATTAGCAATGAAAGTAGGTTTGCGATTTTCAAATAATAGTTTGTTAGACGAAAACAATATTGCGCCAAGAGCTTCATTGGCTTACAAAGTTTCAAAAAACAGTCAGTTTTCTTTTGCTTACGGAGATTTTTCTCAAACGCCTGTTGTTGATTATATTAAATATTCAAAATACCATCAGTTTGAAAGCGAAAAAGCAAGACATTATATCTTGAATTATCAGTTTACAAAACCAGGACAAACTTTTAGAGCCGAAGCTTATTATAAAGATTACAGCAATTTGGTTCAGTACGATACGAGAGATCTTCAGTACAATTCGGTTTTTAATAACAACGGTTCGGGATATGCAAAAGGAATTGATTTGTTTTGGAGAGACAGCAATTTGTACAAAAACTTAGAATATTGGATTTCCTATTCGTATATCGATTCAGAAAGACAATATAAGAACTTTCCAACAATGGCAACGCCGAGTTTTGTGGCCAATCATAGTTTATCTGTCGTAACGAAATATTTTATTACGGATTGGAAATCACAAATCGGATTCACAAATAGTTACAGTTCAGGACGTCCGTACAACGATCCAAATCAGACGCAATTCATGAACGGAAAAACAAAATCATACAATAGTTTGAGTTTTAACTGGGCGTATTTATTGACAACACAAAAAATTCTTTATTTCTCAGTTTCAAATATTTTAGGAACACAAAACATTTTTGGATATGATTATGCAAAATTACCAGATCCAAATGGAGTGTATCAAAGACAAGCGGTAACACCAACTGCCGATAGATTTTTCTTCGTAGGTTTCTTCTGGACGATCAGCCAAGATAAAAAAGAGAATCAGTTGAAGAACCTTTAGGTGCTAAGGGACTAAGGTTCTGAGGTTCTAAGAAAAAAACTTAGTCCCTTAGCATCTTAGAACCTCAGAACCTTAAAAAAAACAATTCAGTAACCAAAATCAACAACTCAGTATCATTTAATTTTAAAGAAGAAAAAACCAACATACTTTTGAAGTATAAATTAAAAAGACGCTAAGCGGCTAAGATTCTAAGATACTAAGAAAAAAACTTAGAAACTTAGATTTCTTAAAAGCTTAGAGCTTAAAAAAAAGAGTTTTAATCATCAATAAAAAAACTTAGAATCTCAGAAACTTAGAACCTTAGTAACTTTAAAAAAAAGAAATCATGACCAAAATTATTACAATTACCACATTATTTATCTGCAGTTTATTATCAGCTCAGACACAATTTGAGCAAGGAATGGGAAAAGCTTTTGGGCTTTGGAAAGAAGGAAAAAATGCAGAAGCTTCGGCTATGTTTGAAAGAATTGCAGCAGCAGAGAAAAATAGTTATCTGCCAAATTATTATGTAGCTTTGATTAACACGACATCAGCTTTCAGCGAAAAAGATAAAACGAAAATCGATTTGTTATTGACTAAAGCTCAAGATGCATTAGATGTTGAATTTATAAAAGATCAAAACAATGCCGAGCTTTATGCTTTGCAAGCTTTAATTTATACAGCGTGGGTAGTTGCAGATCCAATGACAAACGGAATGAAATATTCGGCTAAGGTGATGGAAGCTTACGCAAAAGGAAAAGCGATCGATCCAAATAATCCAAGAATTGTTTTTGGTGAAGCTGATTACCAAATTGGCGGAGCAAAATGGTCAGGTGTTGATACAAAACCATTGTGTGCACAAGTTGACAGAGCTATTGAACTTTTTGCTACATTTAAACCTGCAACTCCTTTTTCTCCAAAATGGGGATTAGAAAGAGCTTTGGAAACTCAAAAAAATTGTAAAAAATAAAACCAATTTAAGCTGATTTAGAATGAAAGACTATAGAAGTAGCTTTGCAGATGTAAGAAGTGGAACGATAACCTGTTTCAAAATTTCTATGGTCTTTGCCATATTGTTTTCAGCATTTTTAGGTGACGATTTAAGTGTTAAAAACGTTGCAGTAACTTTTTTTGTGAGCTGTCTTTATTCTTTCGGACTCGGTTTCGGGAACGGATACATCAGTGTCTTTCTTGATAAAAAATGGGACTGGCTGGAGCACACGAATCTGAGAGTTTATTACGGAATTCTTTGTACGGTTCTTTATACAGTTCCTGTAGTTTTAGGAATAAATTATTTCATTTTTGTTGTTCTGCAGCATGTGACTTTAGATGTGTTTTTTAGTGCTAGAATGCTTTGGGTGCATCTTTTTTATATTGTAGTTTCTCTAGCAGTTTCAACTTTCCTGCAAGCCAGAAGTTTTATGGTAAAGTGGAAACAAGCTTCAAAATTTGAAATAACACAGCAAAAGATTATCGCAGGAACGGCAAATGCCCAATTCGAAAGTTTAAAAAATCAGATTGATCCGCATTTCCTTTTCAACAGCTTGAATGTTTTAAGTTCTTTGATCGAAGAAAATCCAGATAATGCACAGCGATTTACAACTTCTTTATCTAAAATTTATCGCTATGTTTTAGAGCAAAAAGATAAAGAATTAGTATCTGTTGAAGATGAATTGTCATTCGCAAAAACCTATATGAATTTGCTGAAAATGCGTTTCGAAAATAGTCTGTTTTATGAATTGCCAACAACAGATATAAATCCAGATGCAAAAGTAGTACCGCTGTCGTTACAGCTTTTATTAGAAAATACTGTAAAGCACAACGTTGTAAGTGAGCAAAAGCCTTTACACATTCGAATATTTATTGATGGAGATTATCTGGCAATCCAGAATGATTTTCAAAAGAAAGAAGTCTTGCAGGACCGAAAAGGAGTTGGACTGCAGAATATTGTAAACCGATACGGAATTGTAACGAACAGAAAAGTGGTGATTGAGCAAAATGAAGAAACGTTCACCGTTAAGATTCCGATTTTAACCAAACAAATAACAGTTATGGAAACAAGTGCAGACTATAGCGATGAAAATAAAGCTTATTTCAGAGCTAAAAAAAGAGTAGAAGAATTAAAAGGATTTTACGGAAATGTAATTTCATATTGTTGTGTGATTCCATTTTTAATTTTTATAAATTTGAGGTATTCTCCTGGATTTCAGTGGTTTTGGTTTTCGGCTTTAGGCTGGGGATTTGGAGTTGTAATGCATGCTTTTAAAGTTTTTGGATACAGCTCAGATTGGGAAGAGCGAAAAATTAGAGAGATTTTAGAGAAAGAAAACAACAAGCAAAACTGGAAATAATCATGGAACCAGATTATACTGAAACAGAACGTTACTATGAGGCTCAAAAAAGAGTAAAAGAGATTAAAGAATTTTACCAACATTTGACCGTGTTTCTTCTTTGTAATCCAATTGTAATAGTGGTAAATCTTATGACTTCTCCAGGTTATTTATGGTTTATTTGGTCTTTGTTAGGTTGGGGATTTGCAATCGTCATGCATGCAATGAAAGCTTTTAGGTTTTCTCCGGCTTTTAGCAAAGAATGGGAAGAACGAAAAATTAGAGCGCTTTTAGAAAAAGAAAACAGCAAACAAATCTGGCAATAATCATGGAACCTGATCATACTGATGCAAAACGTTATCAAAAAGCTCAAAAAAAAGTAAAAGAGATTAGAGGATTTTACGAGCACCTAACCGTTTTTATTCTTGTAACTATAATCTTGATAGTTATAAACTTAATGACTTCGCCAGAATATTTATGGTTTATATGGTGTGTTTTTGGATGGGGAATAGGAGTAGTGATACACGGGTTAAAGACTTTTGAAATTTCCCCCAGCTTCAGTAAAGAATGGGAAGAACGAAAAATAAAAGAAATTTTAGAAAAGGAAAAGAATAAACAAACTTGGAAATAGTCATGGAAACAAATTGTAATAATGACCAAGAAAAATTTGAGTTTCAACAAATCTTCAGCAAAAAAGTTGTCAAACTTAAATCCTTATATATACATGCATTTATTTATGCAATTGGGCTCATAATCTATATTTTAAAAGAATTTTACGGAGTTTCGCTTAACTTCTTTCCGATACAATATTTAAACAGTGTTGTAATGGTAATCTGGACAAGTGTATTTTTAGTATCTGTAATTGATTTGTTTGCTTCGTATAAAATCTTTGATGAAGAATGGGAAGAGCGAAAAATGAAAAGCCTTTTAGATAAAAAAGTAAAAAAACAAAAATGGGAGTAATCATGGAAGTAAATTTTAACGACGAAGACAAATATTACTTGGCAAAAAAGAAAGTCGAGAATATTAAAGGTTTTTATGGAAACTTAACGGCCTACATTTCAGTAAACATAGTTTTGATTGTTATAAATTTAATGACTTCACCAAATCATCTTTGGTTTTATTGGCCATTAATGTGGTGGGGCGTTGGAGTTCTTTTTCATGGATTGAAGGTTTTTGAATTATTTCCGGTTCTAGGAAAAGACTGGGAAGAAAAAAAGATCAAAGAGTTCATGGAGAAAGAAAAAGAGAACAAAAAAAAATGGCAATAATCCTTAAATAAAAACAAAATGGGACGCTATAGAAGACGCATGTACGAAGAATACGGACATGAATTTAAAAATGATGAACACTTTGAAATAGCATATAAAAAAGTAAAAAGGATAAAAGGTTTTTACTCGCATTTAAAAGTTTATTTGATAGTGAACATAATCCTTATTGTTACTAATATGAACAGAGATTTTCTAAGGATTAGATTTAATGAAAACGATTTTTTTGACTGGGAAACGTATTCAACTGCGATATTTTGGGGAATTGCTTTATTGATTCACGCTTTCACAGTTTTTGGACCCGAGTTATTTTTTGGATCAAACTGGGAGCAGAAAAAAATTCAGGAATACATGAATCAAGAATCGCAAAAGAGCAATAAATGGCAATAACTTTAAAAGAAATTTAAAATGGGACGTTTTAGAAGAAATGTTTTTGAAGATTATGACGAAGAATTTAGCAAAGATGAAAACTTCAATATTGCATACAGAAAAGTAAAAAGAATAAAAGGTTTTTACTCGCATTTGAGAATTTATATTATTGTAAATGCAATAATTATAATAACAAATTTGAACCGCGATATATTTGGAAAAGATATAATTTACAACGGTTTAACAGACTGGCATACATATTCTACCGCATTTTATTGGGGAATAGCATTATTAATTCATGCATTTTCGGTATTTGGACCCGATGTCTTTTTTACCAAAGATTGGGAACAAAAGAAAATCCAAAAATTTATGGAAAAAGAAGCCCAAAATACCAATAAATGGGAGTAATTTTGAATTGAATTTTCAATTTTTTAGCCAAATAAATGACCACACTAATTATAGAAGACGAAAAACCTGCAGCAAGATTATTGCAGAGAAAGCTTGAAAAACTGGATATTGCAGTAAAAACCATGCTGCATTCTGTAGAAGAATCAGTAGATTGGTTTGCAAACAACGAACATCCAGATTTGATTTTTTTGGATATCCAGCTATCGGACGGTTTGTCGTTTGAAATTTTTGAAAAAATAGATATTAAAAGCGCCATCATCTTTACAACTGCTTATGATGAATATGCCTTAAAAGCATTCAAATTGAACAGCATCGATTATCTTTTAAAACCAATTGATGAAGATGACCTTGAAGTTGCTGTTGAAAAATTTAAATTGCGACTTCCAAAAGCAGTTTCTGAAAGTTCGAATCTTCAACTGGATTTTGAGCAAATTCGTCAGATGTTGTCAAATCCTTTTGAGAAAAATTACAAAAAGAGATTTACCGTTAAAATCGGACAGCATTTAAAAGTAATTACTACAGATGAAATCGAATGTTTTTTTAGCGAAAACAAAGGAACCTACATTCATACTTTTGATAACCGAAATTATTTAATCGATTCGACTCTGGAAATTCTGGAACAAGAATTAGATATGAAGAATTTCTTTCGCGTAAGCAGAAAATTTATCGTACCGCTTCAAGCAATTAAAGAAATTCAGGTGTACACCAATTCCCGACTTAAAGTTATTTTGCCCACTTACAAAGAAGATGAGGTAATTGTAAGCCGTGAAAAAGTACAGGATTTTAAAACCTGGCTGGGATAAAAATCCAAATAAAAGGCTATCTCAAAAGGATAGTTTTTTTATAAGCTTCGGAGAAGCGAAATATTTATAGGAAAAAATAAATGTTTGCAACCTAAAGCTCCGGAGGAGCGACATATATTAGAAGAAAAAATATGTCGCTCCTCCGGAGCTTTTTTTATTTGTCTTATTGTAATTCTATAAATATTTTACCCCGCTGGGTTTTTTTACATAGAATAAATTTTATAAATATTCTGATCAGCAAAAAAGCTGTCCTAGTGTGACAGCTTTTATTATGGTTTAATATATTCGATTTTATTTACTCAATCGATGCAAGGTATACGTCATCGCGCTCAAAAGGAAAAACGCCATAATTTGGTGAATTAATCCTAAAGCTAATGGAACACTATATAATAAAGTGAAAACGCCAAGTAAAAACTGAATGAAAACAAAAGCAACTAACGTTTTTATTCCGTTTGATTGTGTACTAGTAAGCGTATATTTTTTGCTTTTGAAGAAAAGAAAAAGAATAATCCCAACAACTACATAAGCAAAAGTTCTGTGCACAAACTGAACACCACTTTTCCCTTCAATTAAATTTTTCACTAAAGTCGATTGCTCAATAAAAACCGATTCGTGAATAAATTGTCCATCGCTCATTAAAGGCCAGTGATTGTGAATTAATCCAGCGTTTAGGCCAGCAACAAATCCACCGTAAATAATCTGAATTAACAAAGCGACTAAAGCATAGCGGGCGATTGTGCGAAGCGGAATTATTTTATTGATATTTCTTTCAGGATAAATCAAATCAAGCGCCACCCAAAGTGTGTAGGCAAAAGTGATAAATGCAAAAGTCAAGTGAAGAGAAAGTCTAAAATGACTAACATCTGGATTGTCAATTAAACCAGAGCGAACCATGAACCAGCCAAGAAAACCTTGAAAAGCACCCATTCCTAAAAGCACGACACATTTTTTGATAGTATCTGTATCTAATTTCTTTTTAACTAAAAAGTAAACAAACGGAACAAAGAAAACCAAACCGATAATGCGGCCAATGAAACGGTGAAACCATTCCCAGAAATAAATGAATTTATAATCTGCTAATTGAAAATCGTTGTGAATATTGATTTTTTGATACTCAGGAAACTTCTTGTATTCGTCAAAGGCCGCTTGCCATTTAGCATCAGTTAATGGCGGAAATGTATCGGTTACCAAATGCCAGTCGGTCATTGATAAACCTGAATTGGTTAAACGTGTAATACCGCCCACGACAACCATTAAAAATAATAAAACACAACCTGATAGTAACCAAATGATTACTGATTTATTCTCTTTTTTCATTTTATTAAATACTTATTTCTCTACTTTTTTTAAGCCTAACTTTTCAGCTCTTTTAATCACAAAATCATAAGCAGCCTGATATTCATTCGGAATATCACCTTCTAAAATAGCTTCTTTTACGGCTTCTTTCAAAACTCCAATTTCGCGTGAAGGTTTTAAGTCAAACATTTCCATAATTTCTTCACCAGAAATTGGCGGTTGAAAATTACGAACATGATCGCGTTCTTCAACTTCAACAATTTTCTTGCGAACAACTTCGAAATTTTTATGATATTTCTTGAATTTTGCTGGATTCTTGGTAGTGATATCTGCTTCGCATAAAGTCATTAAACTTTCTACATCTTCGCCTGCATCAAAAACCAAACGACGAACAGCGCTGTCGGTTACAATATCCTGAGCCAAAACAATCGGACGTGAACTCATAATGACCATTTTTTGCACAAATTTCATTTTGTGATTTAATGGCATGTGCAAACGTTCAAATATTTTTTTTGCCATTTTTCCGCCTAAAAACTCATGCCCGTGAAAAGTCCAACCTTGTTTTTTATTGAAACGTTTCGTTGGTGCCTTTCCAATGTCGTGCAACAAAGCCGACCAGCGCAACCAAACATCATCTGTATTTGGGCAGATATTATCAACCACTTCAAGCGTGTGGTAAAAATTGTTTTTATGTGTATGACCTTCAACTTCTTCAACCTGATTCAGAGCTGTTAATTCAGGTAAGATCAAATCTAAAAGTCCAGTTTTATATAAAAGTAAAAATCCTGTCGAAGGTTTATCTGTAGAAAGAATTTTGTTTAATTCATCTACGATTCTTTCGCCAGAAATAATCTTTATTCTTTCGGCATTTTTTGTGATGGCATTTAGCGAATTTTCTTCAATCTCAAAATTTAATTGATTGGCAAAACGAATCGCGCGAAGCATTCGCAAAGGATCATCAGAGTACGTAATATCTGGATCCAAAGGCGTTTTGATTGTTTTGCTTTCTAAATGTGCTAACCCATTAAAAGGATCTAGAAGATCTCCAAAATTATTTTCGTTTAAAGATAAAGCCAAGGCATTGATCGTAAAATCACGACGATTTTGATCATCCTGTAAAGTTCCGTTTTCCACAATCGGATTTCGGCTGTCAAAATTATATGATTCTTTTCGGGCACCAACAAATTCAATATCTGTATCTTCAAAACGAAGCATCGCAGTTCCATAAGTTTTAAAAACTTGAACTTTTGGTTTGTTCGGAAGTAATTGAGAAACTTTAAGCGCTAATTCAATACCGCTTCCCACCGCTACAACGTCAATATCTTTTTTAGAACCTCGTTTTAAAAGCAAATCACGAACAAATCCTCCTATCACGTAGGATTCAACATTTAGTTCCTGAGAAGCTTTCGAAATAATATCGAATATTTTGTTTTGTAAAGCAGTTTTATAATTTGTTTGTATAGCCACGAATTCAATTTTTGAATAAAAATGCATTTTAAATTTAAGTATAAATAAAATGCATGCAAATTTACAACATAGAAAATGCCTATTATAATCTAAAGCTCACTTTTTTGAACAATTTCACATTTTGGAACGTCGATTTTTATGAATTGAGAAAGGGTTGCCACGAATTTCACGAATTTTCACGAATTTATTTTTTCTGCCACAGATTAAAAAGATTCGCACAGATTTTTTTAATCCTTTAAATCCTGTAATCTGCGGCAAAAAATATAACAATTTGCGCAAAAGAATAATTAGTGCAAATTAGTGTAATTCGTGGCGAAAAAAATCATTTATAATGTCATAAAACAAATCAATTGCAATCTCTAATTTTTAAAAATTCAATTTGTATTTTTGAATCATACAAAAAAGCACAAATGAAAATAGTTATATCGCCAGCGAAGTCCTTAAATTTTGAAAAAGAATTACCAACTGCACAATATACAGAACCGCATTTTTTAAAAGAAGCACGCGTGGTTCATAAAGTAGTAAAACAAAAAAAGCCCTCTGAATTATCTGAATTAATGTCGATTTCAGACAAACTAGCCGATTTAAATTGGAAGCGAAATCAAGATTGGAAAACTCCTTTTACGCCTGAAAATGCGCGTCCAGCGGTTTATACTTTTGATGGAGATGTTTATACGGGTTTAGATGCTTATTCAATTCCGTTAGAGAAATTAGATGTTTTGCAAGATAAATTAAGAATCTTGTCTGGACTTTATGGTCTTTTGAAACCATTAGATTTAATGCAAGCTTATCGTCTAGAGATGGGAACAAAAATGCCAGTGGGAGAATCTAAAAATCTTCATGAATTTTGGAAACCTACAGTTACAAAAGCGCTAAATAAAGAACTAAAAAAAGGCGAGTTATTTGTGAATTTAGCAAGCAATGAATATTTTTCTGCGGTTGATGTAAAAGCATTAAAAGTTCCTGTAATTACTCCAGATTTCAAAGATTACAAAGACGGAAAATTAAAAATGATCAGTTTCTTTGCGAAAAAGGCGAGAGGAATGATGGTTCGTTATATAATCGACACAAATGCTGAAACAATAGACGATTTAAAAGGTTTCAATTACGAAGGATATCAATTTGATGCGAATCTTTCAAAAGGAAATCATTTGGTTTTTACGAGATAGCTTTTTTAAGATGCTAAGGTTCTAAGTTTCTAAGATTCTAAGTTTTTTAACCGCAAAGTTAGCAAAGTTAGTAAACTGAAAACTGCGATTGAATACTGCCACTGATAACTGTGACTATAAAAAACAAACGCCGAATTCTAAATGATGAATTCGGCGTTTTTGCGTATTATAAAATTATTATTATTAATGCATTGCGTCGGCTGCATTAATCTTGTTCTTTCCTTTTTTAATAAAAAGGATGATTGGGATACAGCATAAGAACATAATTCCCAAATACATGAAAATATCCATGTACGCCATTACGGTGCTTTGTTTCAAAATAGAATAGTCTATTGCCTGATAAGCTTTTTTTAGTGCGACATCTGCACTATATCCTTTAGACATAAAAGCATGCTGCATTCCTGTAATTCGTTGTTGTACATCGTATTTTGCAGGATCTAAATTATTAATTAGATTTACTCTGTGTTCCTGACTAAAACGTGTTATAAAAGTGGTAATAATAGCAATACCAAAAGAACCACCTAATTGTCTCATCATTCCGGTAAAGGCTGCACCTTCACCAATATGTTTTCCTTTTAAAGTCGAAAGTGAAAGTGTTGTAATAGGAACGAAAAGCAATCCTAAACCAATTCCTCTCAAAATTAAAGGCCAATACATATGCTCTACACCAGTATCTGGTGTCATTCGGGTTTGCATCATGAAAGTGAAGAAGAAGAAAATTAAAAATCCAACTCCAACCATGTATCCTTGCGGAACACCTTTCTGAATCATATTACCCACAAATGGCATCATGATCGCTGTTGTAATCGATCCCGGAATTAATAATAATCCGGCATCAGTTGCGGTCCATCCTAAAATAGATTGCGTGTAAATCGGGATAATCAATGTTGATCCGTACAAACCAAAACCAAGAATAAAACACATTATAGTTCCAATTCTTAAATTTCCGTCTTTTAAAACACTTAAGTTTACGATAGGATAGTCATATGTAAGCTCTCTCCAAATAAATAAAACTAAACCTAATACCGTAACAACACTTAAGATTACAATTGTAGAATCGTTAAACCAATCATCTTGCTGTCCGTGTTCTAAGACGAATTGTAAAGAACCAATAAAAGCACTCAATAAAATAATTCCCCACCAGTCAACCTGATTTGCTTTTAATTTTTCACCATATTTCGGGCTTCTAACAAAAGTTAAAGCCAAAATAGTAGCAATAATTCCTAATGGAATATTGATATAAAAAATATAAGGCCAAGAATAATTATCTACTAAATACCCCCCTAAAGGCGGACCTAAAGTTGGACCTACAATTACACCCATTCCGTAAATAGCCTGTGCCATTCCACGTTTTGCTACGGGGTAACTTTCGGTAATAATCGTTTGGGCTGTTACAAGTAATGCTCCACCGCCCATACCTTGTACGAATCGGAAGGCTACGAGTTCCCAAATATTACTGGCGTTACCACACAAAAAGGAGCAGACCGTAAATATTATGATAGAAGCCACAAAATAATTACGTCTTCCAAATTGCTGTGATAGCCAGCTCGTCATCGGAATTACAATAACATTCGCAATTGCGTATGCTGTAATAACCCACGCCACATCGGTCAAAGTTGCCCCAAGGCTTCCTCGCATGTCTGTCAGCGCTACGTTTACAATCGTTGTATCTACAATTTCCAGCAATGCACAAAGTACTGCCGTAATCGTAATGATCACACGTCTGTAGCCGTATTCTACTAAATCGTCGTCTGCTTGTACTGCTGTTGCCATTTATATTATTTCAAATGTACGTCTACATCAACATTCATTCCTGGGCGTAATAATTTTACTTTTTCAGGATCGTTTGTAGGATCTAAACTAATTTTTACCGGTAATCTCTGAATTGTTTTTACGAAGTTTCCTGTAGCATTATCAGGAGGAAGTAATGAAAAACGAGATCCTGTAGCTGGAGAAAATGAAGTTACAATTCCTTTGAATTCGTAATTAGGATATGCATCAACTTTTAAGCTTACTTTTTGTCCCACAACCATTTTGTTTAATTGTGTTTCTTTAAAGTTAGCTACAACCCAAGCTTCGTTGTTATTGATAATATAAAATAAAGATTGTCCTGGCTGAACCAATTGTCCTGGCTGAATATCAACTTTAGAAACCTGACCGTCAATCGCCGCAGTTACAACAGTATAAGTAAGATTCAATTTTGCAACATCAAGCATAGTTTGTGCTTTTTTGATGTTAGCTGCTGCAACCTCAGTTTGTTTGTCTGAAACTTTAGATTTTGACTGAATTACAGATTTTTGGTAAGAAGTTGCTTTTTGTTGTTGCTCTAAAACGCGTACTTGATTTTCAGCTTCTTCTTTTGCAGTCAAAGCCTGCTCATATTGTTGTTTTGTAATGGTGTGCGTTTTGTATAAATTGTTATAACGGTTGTAATCGTTTGTCAACTGTCTCAATCTGATTTTTGCACTTTCAATAGAACCACTTGCAGATCTCATTTGAGCATCAGAAACATTAATGCTTGCATACGCACTTCCAATATCAGCTTTAGCAGCCTCAAATTGACCTTCAGCAGCTAATAAAGCAGCATTTGCTTCATCAATTTTTAATTGATAATCTCTCTTATCGATAGTAAATAAAGTATCTCCTTTTTTTACATAATCATTATCTTTCACATAAACTTTACTGATATATCCTGATACTCTAGGAATAATCGGATTCATTTTTTTCTCGATTTGAGCATCATCCGTTTCTTCGTGCGCCTGAGAGTGTAAGTATTTTGATATTCCGTAAGTTCCTCCCACTAAAACCAAAACGGTTAGTATGATGATGAATTTTTTATTTGTCTTTTTCTTTTCCATGAGAGCTATCGATTATATTTTAGAAAGATTGAATGATTGTGAAATTTGTCCTGTTGCCGTAAGCAATTCGTAATACTTTTGAATGATATTGGCTTTTGATAATGCTTTGTTAATTTGGGTACTTAATTGATCTACGTCTGCTTCAAGTAAATCATTTGTGTCAGATAAGCCGTTATCGTATTTGTCTTTTACAAGACGATAATTTTCAGATGCCTGAGCTACAGCTTGTTCAAAAACAGCATCTTGGCTAATTGCTAAATCATAATCTTCAGCTGCTTTTTGAACTTGTACTTTAATATGATCAGTCAAAATTTCTTCAGAATGTTTAACTTCTTCAGATTTGCTTTCAGCCACTTTAACATTGTTGTTGTTTTTTATTAAACCAGACAAGTCATAAGAAAGTCCAACTCCAACATTAGTTAAATTGGTAGCGTTTACAAAGTTTTTAACATCTAATAAAGCATAACCACCTAAAAGAACAATTGAAGGATAGTAGCTACTTTTAGCAATCTTTATATTGTTTTCGCTAGCTTTACTCTGTAATCGTACAGACTCTAAATCTTTTCTGTTTTCTAGAGCAATTTGTGTGTCAGATTGTAAAACACGAGGTTCAAATCGAGTTAAATCTGCTTCATTAACAGCAATTTTAGTATTTGGGTCCATTTTAAGAAGGGTTACCAAATAATAATTTGTAATACTCACATTGTTTTTAGCTTCATCAACCAATAATTGAACTCTCGAAAGTTGCAATTGAGCTTTTAAAAGATCATTTTTTGGGATGATGCCGTTTTTCTCCAACTCAATAAAATCGGTTACACGTTGTGCTGAACTTTTTTTGTTTTCCTCTAATAATTCAAGACTTTTTTGTGCTTTATATAAGTTGGTATAATATTGTACCGTACGTAAAGCAACATCTTCTTTAGTTTTTACTGCATTAGCACTTTCTGCTAAGTACATATTATTACGAAGGTCAACATTATTCTGAATTTTAAATCCAGAAAAAAGTGGCATTGTAACTCCTGCTTGAGCAAAAACAACTTGATTCATTTTTGGTGCAGGTCCTGCAGAAGGATCAGAAGAATCACTAGATTGTGATTCCATATGAATATTTGCTGTTGGAAAATATTGATATTGTGACGACAATTTAAGATCAGGGTACTGAGTATCTTTTGCGGTTTGCAATTCATATTTTTTTGAGTTTACCTTAGAGTTGGCTAGCGAAGATTCACTACTCTTTTCCCAAGCCATTTTAACGGCTTCGTCTAAGGTTAAACTTGTTTTTTCTTGTGCTTCTATTGAAGATATTCCGATAAAGAAAACTCCAAAGAGCATTAATTGACTAATTTTCATAAACAAGTAGCGCTTTTATAGTTTGTTGAATGTGCTTTGTGAGACTGGTTTTTATGTAATTGTTATACATTTCTTCGGTTTTCAGATCCAGTAATTCTTCGAAGAAAAATTTATTCATGTGAAAATGAAAATAAGTACCAATAATTGTTGGTGTGATTAACGGAATGATGACATCTTTCCTGAAAACACCTTGAGACTGGCCTTGTTTTATGATCGTTTCAACAGATTTTAAATTTTCTTTTTTTAATTCTGAAAAGGCAATTAGACTTTTTTCGATCTTTTTTGAGGTAAGTTCAAAATGTAAAACTCTGAAAATGCCTTTGTTACAACTGATTCTGTTAATGTAAATTTCGATTAATTTATTGACTTTTTCAAGCGGTTCGATATTTTCCTGCAATAAATTTTCTAGTTGTAGTTTTAAATCAGAAGTTTTGTAGATAATTAAAGATTCCAAAAGTCTTTCTTTCGAACCAAAATAATACGAAACCATTGCAATGTTAATTTTTGCATGTTTTGAAATGTCCCGTATAGAAGTCCCTTCAAATCCCTTCTCTGAAAATAGCTTTTCAGCAACTTCTAGAATCTGAATTTTTTTATCATTAAGTTCGATGTGTGACATGGTATTGTTTCTAATCGAATACAAAATTAAACACTTGTTTAATTTAAACACTTGTTTAATTTTATTTTAACATAATATTAACATAAAACGGTTTCGATAGTTTCGAGCAAAAAAAAGCTGAAATACTAATGTGTTTCAGCTTTTTCTTTTAAAATATTTATAACTATTTGTCAATTTTAAAATTTGACATATCTAATAACTTTGTTTTCTTTAATATTAAATAATTCCATTTCAGAATCATTTAACTTCACAATCTTGAAATCAGAGTCTTGATTTTTAAATTTCATAATGATAATGTTATTTTTTAAGCTATAGTTAAAAACGTCCTTTTCTATAGTTTTGCCATGAGATATAAATTCACGAATCAATAAATTATCTTTAGTAAAAGTTGTTTTATCTTCGATGTTTTTATCAAGATCTTTCATTTTCCAACTTCCAATTAATTTATCAGTTTGAATTTCGTGACATGAACTTATTGAGATAAATAAAACGGTAGCGATTAAATATTTTACCATTTTCATTTGAATTTAATTATCGAATCCCTCCAACAAATTCCTCAATTTTCCCACTTCCACTTTCACTCAAATGCTTAATAAAAGCACTTCCAATAATAGCGCCTTTTGCATATTTAGTAGCTTGAGTAAAAGTTTCTCTATTCGAAATTCCGAAACCTACGATTTGAGGGTTTTTCAAATTCATGTTTCCAATTCTTTCGAAATAATCTTCCTGAACATTTCCAAAACCCGATTGAGAACCCGTCACACTCGCAGAACTTACCATATAAATAAATCCGTTTGAAACGCTGTCGATAAAACGGATACGTTCATCTGAAGTTTGCGGTGTAATTAAAAACACGTTTATTAAACCGTATTTTTCGAAAATAGCTTTGTATTCATCTGCATAAACATCAACCGGAAGATCCGGAATAATTAAACCGTCAATTCCAATTTCGGCACATTTTGCACAAAAAGCTTCAACGCCGTATTGCAACATCGGATTAAAATATCCCATAATAATCAGCGGAATTTTTACGCTTTCGCGGATGTTCTTCAACTGATCAAAAAGAATTTGAGTTGTCATTCCGTTATGAAGTGCTGCTGTAGAACTCGCCTGAATTGTCGGTCCATCTGCCAAAGGATCGCTGAAAGGAAGTCCGATTTCAATCAAATCAACTCCGTTTTTTTCTAAATCCTGAATAATTTGAACGGTATCATTCAAACTTGGATATCCGGCAGAAAAATAAATAGAAAGTATCTTTTTATCTTCTTGTAATTTTTGAGTTATTCTGTTCATTTTAATATCTTTTATTTTTCCTGCAAGGTTTTCAAAACCTTGTAGGTGTTTTTTTAATGTATTTATACCTACAAGGTTTTGAAAACCTTGCAGGAATTTCTGCTATGTAACTATGATTTGACTTCTCCAATTATCATTGTAATTTTCAACCAATAATAATCCAGAATCTGAGTCGTTCATTTGCCCAACAAGTTCGCCTTTATTATTCCAAAAAGCGCTTTGTCCTGCCGAAGGTGATCCCCAAGATTCTCCACTAAAATTTGACATTAAAACATTCATTTTATGTTTTTCGGCATAATTTTGCAAATCTCTGTACGCATTCGGAATTCCGTTTGGAGAAAAGAAAATACTGGCAATATAAATATCAGTTTCTTTTTTAGATGCATTTTCTGGATGTAACGGATTATCAATATCAGCGCAAATCGCAAACGAAATCTTTTGATTTTCAATCGTAATCATCGGATTATAATCAAATGTGGATTCAAAAAAATCATCTTCGCCTTCATGTAAAAACTGTTTTGTATAAACAGAAACCGAATTATCTGGAGCAATAACAAATTCACCAATAAATAACTCCGATTCAATTTCGATTGGAGCGCCGGCAATAATTGTAATATTATTTTCAGAAGCCAATTTTCTCAAATGATCCAAACGAGAATCGTCTTTTTTAAAAGCTAATTTTTGCGCATCAGCTCTTTCATAACCGGTAATTGACATTTCTGGAAAAGCAATTAATTGCGCTCCATTTTCCACCGCCAATTCGATGAGATTATAATGATCAGTTAAATTGCGCTCAATATTTCCTCGGGTTGGTTTTGTTTGTGCTGCCGCTAGAATCATTTTTAATTCAATTATTAATTTTCCATGTAAATCCACGCCACAGTTCCAGATTTCAATGTCACTTGAACTCTTTTGTAAGCGTTAGATTCAAATAAATCAACTTTGGCTAAATCTGCCAAAGTAACATTGAAAACAACTCCATGTATAATTTCCGAAGGATTTTCACTTGCTACTGCGACAACATAATCTGCCATTCCAAATTCTTCTTCAATTTGCAGGCTTTTTAGTTTGTAGCCCAGCAATTTGTCTGCAGTTCCCGTTAATACTTTATTGAAAACCTGCATTTGAATTTGTTTTGAACGTAAGGTTCCGTATGAGAATAACTGTTCCATAATTATTATTTTTCTCGTTATTTGTTTGCGTTAGGGATGGGAGCGGTATCTCCCGATTTAGAAAAACAAGGCTTTTTAGCCGTAGTTTTTGTTAATCGGGAATATAGCGGACAGCCCGCCCGAAGGGAACGCCCAATTTACGATTTTACAATTTAAAGTAATCAATATAGTTGTCTAAATCTTTATCGCCACGTCCAGAAAGACTGATCACGACAACATCTGTTGGTTTGAATTTCTTTTGATCTAAAACTGCAAATGCGTGCGCGCTTTCAATTGCCGGAATTATTCCTTCTAATTTTGTCAATTGCAAACCAGCGTTCATCGCATCATCATCGGTTACAGAGAAAAATTCACCGCGTCCTGTTTGTGCCAAATGCGCGTGCATTGGACCAACTCCAGGATAATCAAGTCCTGCAGAAATTGAATAAGGTTCTGTAATTTGTCCGTCAGGCGTTTGCATTAAAAGCGTTTTGCAACCGTGAATAACACCTACTTTTCCTAATTTACTGGTTGCAGCACTGTGTCCGCTGTCGACACCTTTTCCTGCTGCTTCAACAGCTATAATTCCAACTTCAGGCTCATGTAAAAAGTGATAATACGTTCCTGCAGCATTACTTCCGCCACCAATACAAGCGACTACATAATCAGGATTTTCACGTCCTTCTTTTTCTTTTAATTGCCATTTTATTTCCTGGGAAATAATACTTTGAAAACGTGTCACCATATCTGGATAAGGATGCGGTCCAATCGCCGATCCGATAATATAATGTGTGTCAACCGGATTATTAATCCAATCACGAATGGCTTCGTTCGTCGCATCTTTTAAGGTTCTTGAACCCGAAAGTGCCGGACGAACTTCTGCGCCTAACATTTTCATACGAGCTACGTTTGGTGCTTGGCGTGCAATGTCAATTTCGCCCATATAAACGATACATTCAATTCCCATTAATGCACAAACTGTTGCTGTTGCTACACCGTGCTGACCCGCTCCAGTTTCGGCAATGATTCTTTTTTTGCCTAAACGTTTTGCTAATAAAATTTGCCCAATTGTGTTGTTGACTTTATGCGCTCCGGTGTGATTTAAGTCTTCTCTTTTTAAGTAAACTTTGGTATTGTATTTTTCAGATAAACGCTTCGCAAAATACAATGGACTAGGGCGCCCAACGTAATCTTTCAGCAATTGGTTGAACTCGGCTTTAAAATCTGGTTCATCCATTATTTTTAGATATTTTTGACGTAATTCTTCTACGTTTGGATACAGCATTTCAGGAATGAAAGCGCCACCAAATTCTCCGTAATATCCTTTTTCGTTGACATTAAAATTCATTTTATTCCAATTTTAAAAGTTGGCAACATCAAATTTTCGTTTGAAATTGCTTAATAGATTTTTGTTTTTAAGCCCCGGTTCGATTTCAAATTTACTATTTACATCGACAGCATAAATAGGTAAATTGCTTTTTGAAATTTCTTCAATGGCTTTTAATTCATTTATTCCGATACCGCCACTTAAAAAGAAGGGTTTATCAGATTTGTATTTTTTTAATATCGTCCAATCGAACGTTGTTCCGTTTCCGCCTGGAAGTTTGCCTTTTGTGTCAAATAGAAAATAATCGCAGACTGCTTCAAAAGGTTTTATAACTTCAAAATCAAAATTTTCGTCAGCTGAAAATACTTTTATGATTTCGATTTTCTTTGGCAATTTATTTTTTAATTCTGATAAAAAATCAACCGATTCTTTTCCGTGTAATTGAACGGCTTGTAAATTATATTTTGTTACTTTTTCCAGAATTTCTTCCTGAGTTTGATCTACAAAAACACCTACTTTTTTGATGGTTCCGATCAATTCCGGAATTGTTCCGTTAAAATATCTAGCGGATTTTTCCCAGAAAATAAATCCCATATAATCGGGTAGGAGTGCGCCTACTTCGAGAATGTTTTCGGGATATTTCATGCCGCATATTTTGAGTTTCATTTCGTTGTGGTTTTTTAACGCAAAGTGCGCTAAGATTTTTTTTATTTTGATTGCGTTTAAAAACGCAAAGTTCGCAAAGCTTTGTGTTTGTTTTTTTGCCACGAAGGCTCGAAGACACAAAGTTTTTTCTAATTCTTATCCGTGCTAATTCGTGAAATTCGTGTTTATTGTAAGCTTTTAATAAATTCTGTTGCTGCATTACCAGCATTGTCGGTTTTCATGAAGTTTTCTCCAATTAAAAAACCTTTGTAACCGTAAGGTTTTAGTTCGCGAATGGCTTCGATTGATGAAATACCGCTTTCTGAAACTTTTACAAAATCATCTGGAATTTGTGATGCCAATTCTTTGCTGAAATCTAAGCTAACTTCAAATGTTTTTAAATTTCTGTTGTTTACACCAATCATATCTAAACTCGGCATAATTGATTTTTCTAATTCTTCTTGATTGTGTACTTCCAATAGAACTTCTAGACCTAAATTCTTTGCAAATTCAGATAAAGATTTTATCTCTTCACGTGTTAAAACTGCTGCAATCAATAAAATTAAATCGGCTCCGTGGGCTTTTGCTTCTAGAATTTGATATTCATCGACAATAAATTCTTTTCGCAAAAGCGGAATATTTACTGAAGCTCTTGCCAAAAGTAAATCGTCTAAAGAACCTCCAAAATATTTGGAATCGGTTAAAACCGAGATTCCGCAAGCGCCTGCATTTTCGTAGCCTTTAACCACTTCTTCAACTGTAAAATTGTTATTTATGATTGATTTTGAAGGAGAACGACGTTTGTGTTCGGCAATAATTCCCGAATTGCTTTCTCTCAATTTCTGACTAAGAGAAATGGTTTGTTTTCCAAAAAATACTGAAGCCTCCAATTGCGAAATCGGAATGATGGATTTCTTCAGTACTACTTCTCGTTGTTTATCAAATATTATTTTATCTAAGATGTTCATTGTTTATTTTGTTTCAGGTTTCAAGTTTCAGGTTCGCTCCAACAACTTGAAACTTGAAACCTGAAACTTGAAACAATTTTTTACTTGCTTAATTCCTGTAATGTCTGTAATGCTTTCAATCCTTTTCCAGACAATAAACTTTCCTTTGCCAATTCGAATCCTTCTAAAGATGAACATTTTGTAACCGTTGCAATTGCCATTGCAGCATTGGCACAAACTACATTATTCTGTGCTTCGTTTCCTTTTCCTGAAATAATACTCGTGAAAATTTCAGCCGATTCCTCGATGGTTTTTCCGCCTTCAATTTCTGTTTGTGATAATAGACGAACACCAAAATCTTCGGGTTTCAACATGCCTTCCATATGACTTGTTATGATTTTTGTTGGACCAGTTAAAGAAATTTCGTCGTAACCATCAAGCGAATGAAGTATTGTAAAGTTGGTATCGGTGTTTTGATATAAATAAGCATACATTCTCGCTAATTCTAAATTGAAAACACCAACCAATTGATTCTGTGGAAATGCCGGATTTACCATTGGTCCCAACATATTAAAGAATGTTTTTACAGCCAATTCTTTACGGATTGGTCCAACATTTTTCATCGCTGGGTGAAATAGGGGAGCGTGTAAAACACAAATTCCGGCTTGATCAATACATTTTTCTAAAAATGAAGGATCGTTGCTGAATTTAATTCCCATTTTTTCCATAACGTTGCTCGATCCTGAAATGGATGAAACACCGTAATTTCCATGTTTTGCTACTTTAATTCCGGCTCCAGCTGAAACAAAAGAAGCTAAAGTCGAAATGTTGAAAGTGTCTTTTCCGTCACCGCCAGTTCCGCATAAATCGATTGTATTATACGCTGCTAAATCAACGCGAATACACAATTCTAATAAAGCTTCACGAAAACCCGAAAGTTCATCAATTGTTATGCTTCGCATCATATATACGGTCAAAAATGCCGAAATCTGACTCGGATTGTATTGTCCGCTTGAAATATTAATCAAGACATCTTTAGCCTCTTCTTTAGAAAGCACTTCGTGGTTGATTAATTTGTTTAATATAGTTTTCATTTTTTTTAAGATTCTAAGTTGCTAAGATTCTGAGATACTAAGTTTTTTTGTTTGAGGTTTCAAGTTTCAAGTTTCATGTTAATTCTGCGACTGAAAACTGCGACTGAATACTAAAAAACTAACCACTGATTACTTTTTTTAATGTTCATTTCCCTGATAAATCCACATTGGTTCTGTTTTTCCTGCTCTTTCAAAACCGTTCTTTTTATAAAAATCAACCGATTTTCCGTCGGCGGTTAGCATTTGCATGTGAAAGTGGCTGTATTTCTCCTGCATTTTATCCAAAATTAATTTTCCAATTCCTTTTCCCTGATATTCCGGAAGAACCAATAAATGTGGATAATAAACAGTCAAAAATCCATCAGAAATTGCATTCCCAAGTCCGACTAATTTTTTTCCTTCCCAAGCCGTAATTAAAGTTTCCGAATTTAAAAGGCCATTATACAATTCATTTGGTTTGCTGGCCGAACTCCATTCATTTGCTTTATATAAAACTAAAATATCTTCAATATTGATTTCTCGAGTTTCTGAAAGTGTAATCATTTTTTTAAAGTTGCTAAGGTTCTAAGATGCTAAGGTTTTTAGTTTTGTTTCAGGTTTCAAGTTTCAGGTTTCATGTTCCAACAAACTTGAAACCTGAAACTTGAAACAAAATTTAACTAAGACTTTATCCAATTCTCTAAAATCCTTTTTCCGTTAGGAGTTAAAACACTTTCAGGGTGAAATTGAACGCCTCTTACATCAAAAGTTTTGTGTCTTAAAGACATGATTTGTCCATTTTCATCAATAGAAGTAGCTTCTAAAGCTTCTGGTAAATTCGCGTCAACAACCCACGAATGGTATCTTCCCACTTCAAATTCAGATCCTAAACCTTCAAACAAAATTTCATCTGAAACTACAGTTTTTACATTTGTAGCAACTCCGTGATATACTTTGTCAAGATTTGAAAGCGTTCCTCCAAAAACTTCTCCTATAGCTTGTTGTCCTAAACAAACGCCAAGAATACTTTTTGTTGGCGCATATTTTTCGATTACCGCTTTTAATAAACCAGCTTCATCTGGAATTCCTGGACCCGGTGAAAGCAAGATTTTTTCGAAAGATGCGATTTCGTCAATTTCGAATTCGTCGTTTCTATAAACGGTTACTTCGCAGTTCAAATCTTCTAAATAGTGCACTAAATTGTAAGTGAAACTATCGTAATTGTCTATAACTAATATTTTTTTCATTGTGTTGTTTTGTTTCAAGTTTCAGGTTTCAAGTTTTAGGTTCCAACAACTTGAAACCTGAAACAAAGAAAACCTGAAACAAAATTTTTTATTTTTCTCGAACGTATTTTTCAGTAATAATGCGGTCGATTCCTAATTTCTCTACTTTTTCTACTCCTTTTTGAGTTAGGGTATCGTTTTTAACTTTTACTACAAACTCAAATTTGCCATTTTCCCATTGACGGTTATTGAAATATTCTAAATTTTCTGTGTAAACACTATCTTTCAAAGTATATTTTCCGCCTCCGCCAAAGAAAACTGCATTTGTAGAATCTTTGCCGTTATGTAAATCATGATTGAAAAAAGCAAAATGCGTATCATTTATAATCTTAATCATTTTTGTTTTTGGATTGAAAGTCGAAAACGTTGAATCTTTTTCTGTTGTTTCTGCTGCTATAAGTCGCCAGGTTCCTTTAATAGGATTCTCTTTTTTCTCAGAATTACAAGAGGTTAGCGTAATGATTAAAATAAAAATTGATACTGCTTTTTTCATGATTGTTTATGGTTTTGTTTGTTAATTGTTTCAGGTTTCAGGTTTCAAGTTTCAGGGTCCAACAACTTGAAACCTGAAACAAAGAAAACTTGAAACTAAATTTTCTCCGCCATTTCCAGCGCTGTATTCAAGGCTCTTAATTTGTTGTATACTTCCTGCATTTCGCTTTCTTCGTCAGAACTTGCTACAATTCCGGCACCGGCTTGAGAATGTAATTGGTGATTTTTACTAAGGAAAGTTCGAATCATAATAGCGTGATTAAAGTTTCCTTCAAAATCCATGAAACCAATTGCGCCTCCGTAAAAATTGCGATTTGTTTTTTCATAATCTTCAATCAATTGCATTGCTCTGTGTTTTGGAGCGCCGCTTAAAGTTCCGGCTGGAAAAGTATCGGCAACAACTTGCATCGTCGTAGCTTTATCGTGTAAATGACCTGTAACTTTAGAAACCAAGTGAATCACGTGTGAGAAAAACTGAACTTCTCTGTATTTTTCTACATTAACGTCGTGACCATTTCGGCTTAAATCGTTTCTTGCCAAATCGACAAGCATTACGTGTTCGCTGTTTTCTTTTTTGTCTTCCGAAAGTTCTTTGGCTAAAAGCGCATCACGTTCATCATTTCCGGTTCTTTTGAAAGTTCCAGCGATTGGATGAATTTCTGCTTTTCTGTTTTTTACGATAATTTGTGCTTCGGGCGAAGACCCAAATATTTTGAAATCTCCATAATCAAAAAAGAATAAATAAGGAGATGGATTAATGCTTCGTAAAGCTCTGTAAACATTGAACTCGTCACCTTTAAATCCTTGTGTAAATCGACGAGAAAGAACTAACTGAAAAACATCTCCGCGGAAGCAGTGTTTTTTGGCTAAAGCCACATTATGTTTGAATTCTTCATCAGTTAAATTAGAGAAACCTTCGCCTTCTTTAGTGAATTTATACGAAGCAATATTTCTTGATTGCAATAATTGTTCAATTTCCGAAATGTTGTTTTTTCCATCAACGCTATGGCAGAAAATATACGCTTCATTTTTAAAGTGGTTAATAGCAATAATGTTTTGATAAACCGCGTAAAACACATCCGGGATTGAAGTTGCATTATCTTTTTTAGCAATCGAAACTTTTTCAAAATAGCGAACTGCATCGTAAGAAATGTATCCGAATAAACCGTTATTGATAAATTTGAAATCATTTTTCTCCGACTGAAATTGGCGCGAAAATTCCTGAATTACTTCTGGAATATTAGTCGAAGCATCAATTTTAATTTGTTCTGAACTTCCACCTGGAAACGTTTTTAAAATCGTTTCGTTTTCGATTTTAATCGTTGCGATTGGATTACAGCAAACGTAAGAGAAACTATTATCATTTCCGTGATAATCACTACTTTCTAATAATAAGCTGTTTGGGAATTTATCTCTTATTTTGAAATAAATACTTACCGGCGTAATCGTATCTGCCAGAATTTGTTTGTAATGCGTATTGAGTATAAAAGGTTTCAAAGTATGTTGTTTTTTAGTTTTTAATATATTTTCTGTAAAAATTTGGACCAAAAAAAAAAGGCTTGTCGTGATGACAAGCCTTTTATATTTATAGTTTTGAAAATACCATAGGAAGCTTAGTTCACGACGTTTGACGTAAATTCTTCCACCACCAAGTATTGTTCATTAATGTTTTCATTTCCTTATTTTGATATCACAAAGATATAAAGGTAATTTGAATTAGAAGTCATAAAATTTCAAAAAAAACTTTTCGAAATTAGAAAATTTGTTAAATTTTAAAATGCAATAACTTATTAATCCCTTAGTTTCCAATAGCTAACGTGTTATTTACGTTTGCTCTAAAATCTGGATTTCCTTTAATGTTTGGCGTTGTAAATAAATCTGTGTTTTTGACTTTTGTGTATTCTATACCTGAATTTTGGCTGTTGTAAAAGTTTTCAATAACCGAATTACTTGATGCTGATTCACTGGTAATACCGCCGTTGCAATTGTTTACAATTAAGTTTTTGAACGTAAGTTTTGATAAATTTGCTTCGCCATTTCCAATATTTCCTTCTAATAAAACAAAAGGCGTAAAACCAGAAATAATACTGTTTGATAAATTAAAGAAAGTATCTTCTCTAACATAAACAGACTCACGAACTAATCCCTGATTGTTCTCTTCTAAATTGACTAAAGTAATGTTTGAAGCATTTATTTTCGTCATTTTTTTAGACATATCAGTGTTTCCAATTTTGTCATACGAATCGACTTCAAAACATCTTGATCCCGAAATGTCTGATGAAAATGGATGACGAATTGCAATACTATTGCTGATGGTGATTTGCGCGCCTTGCGTAAAATCAAAATCATCATCTGTAGTTCGGTACGAAATTAAATTGTTCATATTCAAATCTCCACCATAACATTCAAACGAATCATCATTTGAAAAACTGATCTGAATATTGCTTAAAACTGTTTTTCTTCCCACTCCAGCCAATGAAAGTCCGTTTAACTCTTTCAATGAGCTTAATTTTCTTCCAGCATATTCAATTCGAACATATTTTAAAATCCCTGAATTATCTTCAGCATCCTGACCTCCATAATGATTTAACAGTGGTTCAAGATCAAATGGCAAAGTATGAAGCCCGCCTAAAGTGTTTATTGGCGCTTTTCCTAAAACAACAATACCGCCCCAGTCGCCTGGTTTTCTTTCTGTTTTTTCTTTGTTTGAAGTAAAAATAATAGGATCAGTTTCTAAACCTTCGGCCATAATTTTAGCGCCGTTTGTAATTACAAGTGTACCACAGGTTTTGTCATCGCCACGAATTACAGTTCCGGGTTCGATTGTCAAAGTAGCATTATTAGTCACGTAAACAACACCAACTAATTGATACGTATTACGTTTTAATAATTTTAAATCTTTGTCTATTGTTCCGGCAATTATATTGGTTGCTTCGTTGTATTCGTTGGCAGCAGGTTTAAAATTGGTCCAATTGTTCATCCAATTTGCGGTTCCAATAATGCCTTTAGTTTGTTGCTGAGCTTGTAGAAAAAAAGTGCTTAAAACGATAAAAAAAGCAAGAGTAGTTTTTGTTTTCATAACTATAATTTAAATTTCTAGTTTTTGATTTTTAATTTGCTCAAAATTAGAGTCCGAATGTTAATCAATTCGGTTATAGTTATTATGAAAGCGTTACTTTAGTATTAAGAACGTTATGTTTTTGAAAAGAAGTGAGTAAAAAACAAAACCCCCATAGTCTAAACTATTGGGGTTTGTTTTATGTTTGAATCTGTAAATTCTGGATTAGAATTTTAAAGCTACAGCCAATTCGAAATCGTCATTGATAGTTTTATCTCCTAAGTTTTGGAAGAAGTTACCAGAGTTGTATTTGATATCGTATTTAGTTCTGTCAACTTTGAAAGCTGTAGTTGCAGTGTTTCCAGCTACAGTGATATCAAAAGTTACAGGTTTAGTAATTCCTTTAATAGTTAAATCAGCAGTTACAGTATAAACGTCAGTTGCTTTAGCTCCGATAGATTTGAAAACTAATTTAGCAGTTGGGAATTTATCAGTTCCAAAGAAATCGTCAGCTTTTAAGTGCCCGTTTAATTTTCCTTGGTATTCTCCAGTTAAATCAGTTGCAGTTAATGAAGTCATATCAACTGTAAAAGAACCACCAACTAATTTTTTTCCTTTGAAAACTACTGCACCTTCTTTAAAGTTTACAGTTCCAGAGTGCTCTCCAGTTACTTTTTTACCTACCCATTTGATAGTAGATGCTTTTACGTCGATTTTTTTAGTTTGAGCATTTACTGAAATACTAGCCGCTGCTACGAATAATGCTATTGCAATTGTTTTTAAATTTTTCATGTTGTTAAAATTGAATTTAGATTAATAATAATTATAGAGTGATAAATAATTCTTCTTGTGATTTTCTAACTTTTTTGTAGTGCTGAGCGTCGTCCTCATCATGTCTGTAACCTACAGCAGCGATAACAGCAGCATTTAAGCCTAATTTATCGAAACCTAAGATTTCATTGAATTGCGCTGCGTTGAAACCT
This sequence comes from Flavobacterium sp. LHD-80, assembly GCF_030929605.1. GTDB lineage: Bacteria > Bacteroidota > Bacteroidia > Flavobacteriales > Flavobacteriaceae > Flavobacterium. The sequence goes on along the minus strand of NZ_JAVFVS010000005.1, from coordinate 377,958 downwards.
TCCATTGGAGTTGCATCGATTTTTAATTCAGCAGCTGCAGCTAATAATGTTCCTAATGCAATATAAGTTTGTTTTGCTGTCCAAATATTTTTAGCCTCTTGTGATAAGTTTGAAATAACGCCATTCATCATATCTGCAAAACCACCTAATGCTTCAGTAGGAACACCTCTAGTTTCGCTAATGTTTTTAATGTAAGCCGCTACAGATTCTGGTCCTGCATTTAAGTCGTTTGCAAAAATGAATATTTGAGAAGCATCAGTAAGTTGCGTTTGTCCCCAAGCCGCTGCTTTTAATTTTTCTCTAATTTCAGGATTTTCAACAATAATTACTTTGTAAGGTTGTAATCCGTATGAAGAAGCTGCTAATCTAACCGCTTCTTTTAATGTATTCAAATCTGCTGCAGATACTTTTTTAGTTGCATCATATTTCTTAGTTGCATATCTCCAGCTTAAATTGTCTAATAATGTACTCATAATATTAATTTTGTTGGGTTCGGTATTTTTCTAATAACTTGTTTAATAATTCTAACTCTTCTGGGCTTATATTCTCGGCAAATAAGCGTTCATGCTCATCTACTTTTGGGTCTAATTCTTTTAAAACATCTAATCCTTTTTGAGTAATCAAAACCTCGATTTTTCGTCGATTGTCCGGACATACATTTCTGGTTACAAATTCCTTCAGTAATAATTTGTCAACTAATCGGGTTGTGTTACTCGTTTTGGCTAACATACGTTCTTGTATTACACACATATTAGCAGGATTTCCTTTTTGTCCTCTTAATATGCGCAACACATTATATTGTTCTCCAGATAAATCATACGGTTTCATTATCTCGTTAAAATGATCCTGAATCACATTCTGTGTGTACATGATATTCAGAATAACTTTTTTCGCATTATCCATCTTAACTGTACTCTTAATAACCTCTTCAATTGTCATAGTCGTAAGTGTATAATTTGTATATACAAATGTATAACTTTTAATAGTTGTATATACAAATGTTGTGTTAATTTTTTGTTAATTGAAATAACGCTAAAATTAATAACTTGACAAAGCCTATATAATTAGTATAAAAGTACTATTTATTTTTTGAAGGTTCCAAATAAATCTTCGTCAAATGTTTTAAAGCTTTGATAAAGATACGTTTAAGTTTTAATTCTTTAAAATAATTGGCTTTAACAGAATGTAAATTTTGATCATTAGGGCGTGCCGGTATTTAAAAAAAGGCCTACTATACTTTGCGTTCATGAGGCCTTTTCTTAAATACTGTCGGGCTATACGCGCTACTTCGGTAGCCAGCTTCTATCCCTCACGCGAGCACAGCATACAAGAAACCCGACAGGTTTTTAAAACCTGTCGGGTTTAATACAGTATATAATATAAGGTATAGTATTAATGAGGCAATTTATCTTTAATCAAACCATAAACCCAAGTTCCTGCAATGGCGCTTACCAAAGTCACAACAATTACAGTCGCTCCAGTACCAATTTGAGCAAAAAGCGGACCCGGACAAGCTCCAGTAATTGCCCATCCAAAACCAAATAATAAACCACCATAGATTTGTCCTTTGCTAAAAGTCTTTGGCTGAATTTCGATTTTTTCGTCATCAAGAGTTTTGATGTTGAATTTTTTAATCAATTGAACAGATACTAATCCAACAGCAACAGCACATCCAATCACTCCATACATATGAAATGATTCTAAATTGAACATTTCCTGAATACGAAACCAACTGATGATTTCGGCTTTTACAAAAACAATTCCGAAAAAGATTCCAACGATTAAATATTTAATGTTTGCTAATCCATTTTCTTTTTTCTGGCTTGCGTTGATTCCTTCGCCGTCGATATTTTTATTTTCTAAACTCATTTTTCAAATTTTAAAGTGAAAGAATATAAGGCAAAATCAAAAGAGCCATTACAAAACCACCAATCATAAAACAGATTGTCGCTACTAACGATGGCCATTGCAAGTTTGATAATCCCATAATCGCATGTCCGCTCGTGCATCCGCCAGCGTAACGCGTCCCGAAACCAACTAAAAATCCACCAACAACAATCATAATAAAGCCACGAAGCGTAAACAGACTTTCCCAAGAAAATAATTGCGACGGAACTAAACCTGTATGATCTGTAATTCCATAAGTTGCCAGTTTTTCTGATAATTCTGGAGCAATTTCCACCGGATTTGGATTTGATAGAAAATAAGCAGCAATGAATCCGCCTAAGAATATTCCCAGAACAAAGAATAAATTCCAACTTTCTTTTTTCCAATCGTATTTAAAAAATGAAATATTCGCAGGAATGCAAGCCGCACAAATATGTCGCAACGACGAGCTAATCCCAAAAGATTTATTTCCGATAATTAATAAAATTGGAACAGTTAATCCAATCAACGGACCTGCAATGTACCAAGGCCATGGTTCTTTAATGATTTCAAGTATACTCATTTACTTTAAAATTTAGTTTTTTTATTTTAAACATTAAGATATTAAGGAAATTAAGCCAATCTGACTTAATGAAACTTTTCAAAGAAGGTTAAGGAAAATTAAGCATTCCAACTTAATTAACTTAATATCTTAATGGTTTAAAAAAAATTATGCGTTTAATGTTTTGCTTTGACAAACAAAATCTGATTTTGGAACATTAGTTTTAGAAATCGCTCCGAAACCTCCTTCAATTTCAGAAAAATTTCTGAAACCACGAGCCTGTAAAATCGAAGCTGCAATCATACTTCTGTATCCGCCAGCACAATGTAAATAAAAATGCTCATTCGGGTTAATGTCTTTTACCCAGTCATTAATATAAGCCAAAGGTTTGCTGTAGGCATCTTCAATATGTTCTGCTTCGTATTCGGTTTCTTTACGAATGTCGATTATTTTGTCTTCTTGAATGTTGACCTCATTTGCAAATTGTTCAGCAGTAATTCGGTTAACAGTATCAATTTCAAAACCAGCTTTTTGCCAAGCTTCAAAACCACCTTCAAGATGTCCTATAATAGTATCAAAACCAACACGACTTAAACGTGTAACGGTTTCTTCTTCCATCCCAATAGTAGTAACCAAAATGATAGGTTGCTTTACATCGGCAATTAAAGTACCAACCCACGGCGCAAAATCGCCATTAATTCCGATGTTAATTGATTGCGGAATAAATCCTTTACTGAAATCGGCAGCACTTCTTGTGTCTAGAATCAAAGCTCCGGTTTCTTCAGCAACAGCTTCAAATTCTTCGGCTTTAATTTCTTTCATTCCGTTATGCAAAACAGTTTCAAAGCTTTCGTAACCTTGTTTGTTCATCGCAACGTTCATGCTGAAATAGGCTGGAGGAGGTAATAATCCGTCGGTAACTTCTTTTATGAATTCTTCTTCGGTCATGTTGGCGCGCAATGCATAATTGGTCGCTTTTTGATTCCCGATAGTCGAAACAGTTTCTTTGCTCATATTCTTTCCGCATGCGCTTCCCGCACCGTGCGCTGGATAAACGATCACATCATCAGCCAAAGTCATGATTTTATCTCTCAATGAATGAAATAAAATTCCGGCTAATTGATCTTGCGTCATTCCAGCAGCTTTTTGAGCTAAATCAGGACGTCCAACATCACCTATAAATAAAGTGTCGCCAGAGAAAATTGCGTGATCTTTTCCGTTTTGGTCAATCAATAAAAAAGTAGTGCTTTCCATCGTATGACCTGGAGTATGCAATACTTTAATCGTAACTTTTCCAAGTTTAAACTCTTGTCCGTCTGTTGCAGAAATGCAGTCAAATTCGCAAGCAGCATTTGGTCCGTAAACAATTGGCGCTCCAGTTTCTTTGCTTAAATCAACGTGTCCCGAAACAAAATCAGCGTGGAAATGCGTTTCAAAAATGTATTTTAATGTAACGTTGTCGCGTTCTAAACGATCTAAATAAGGCTGAATTTCTCGCAGCGGATCAATAATGGCCGCTTCGCCGTTTGAAGTGATATAGTATGCACCTTGCGCAAGGCATCCGGTGTAAATTTGTTCAATTTTCATGATTTGGAAATCTAAAATATGGAACACAAAGGTAAGTTTGTTTTTTCGTAAAATAGGTGACTAATGTTACAGAAATTTGATTTCTGTGTAAAAAGAAGTGAATTTTCATTATACAAGTTATTTAAGTAATTTAAAGTTGAGCAATTACGCTTTAAGCTTTAATTTTGCATATTACGAATGTCATTTTTAAGAAAAAAAATAATCAGTTATATGAATACAAAAGATTTATTAGATCAAATTGCTTTTATAAAAGAGATTGATAAAGTAAAATACATTCAGCGAAAAACGAAACTATTTAACAGCGATCGATGCGAAAATGATGCAGAACACAGCTGGCATTTGGCTTTAATGGCAATTGTTTTAGCCGAACATTCAAACGAACCAATTGATGTTTTAAAAGTCGTAAAAATGGTTTTGATTCATGATATTGTAGAAATCGATGCTGGAGATGTTTTTATTTATGATACTGTAAAAAGTCATGATAATACGGGTGAAGAGCGATTAGCGGCAAACAGGATTTTTGGTTTGCTTCCGAAAAAACAAGCCGAAGATTTTATTGCCATTTGGGAAGAATTTGAAGCCGGAGAAACCAACGAAGCTAAATTTGCAAGATCAATGGACAGATTAGAGCCTTTATTGCAAAACACTTCTAACAATGGCGGAACTTGGAAAGAATTTGATGTGAGCTATGACAAGGTTTATGAGAAAAAAAGCGTGATTAAAAAAGGTTCAGAATCGATTTGGAATTATGCAGAAGGATTGATTAATGAAAGCGTTGAAAAAGGGATTTTGAAGAAAGGATAGTTTTTCGAATTCGTATTCTAATTACGATTTATAGACAATATTGTCATTTCGACGAAGGAGAAATCCTCGCAAGTAACTCCGCAACGTAAACCCAATCTTTGTCGAGCTTCTTGCGAGGATTTCTCCTTCGTCGAAATGACAAACCTCAGCGAGTAATCGTAAAGAATAAATGTAATTTCCACCTTTCAAATTGTTGAAAAGTTTCACAAATATTGGTACATAAACTTTTTTTTGAGAGTGACATTTCGGGTTTTAATGGGTAAATTTGTGGAACCTCATAAAACAATACCACTCTATGGAAGAAATGCTTTTTTATGACCGAATGCAATTCGCCTTCACAATTACCTTTCACTATCTTTTTCCGCAACTTACAATGGGTCTTTCGCTCATCATAGTTTACTTCAAATGGAAATATCTAAAAACTAAAGACGAACAATATAATCACGCCACGCATTTTTGGATGAAAATCTTTGCCCTGAATTTTGCAATGGGCGTTGTAACCGGAATTCCAATGGAATTTCAATTCGGAACAAATTGGGCTAAATTTTCCGAATTAACAGGAGGAATTATTGGCCAAACGCTCGCAATGGAAGGAATGTTTTCGTTTTTTTTAGAATCCTCTTTTCTGGGAATATTTTTATTTGGAGAAAAACTCCTCGGCCACAAATGGCATTTTGTCACCGGATTATTAATTTGTATTGGTTCCTGGGCCAGCGGATTTTTAATTATAGCAACACATTCGTGGATGCAGAATCCTGTTGGTTATGAAATTCTGGAAAACGGAAAATTTGTTCTGAATAATTTTCAGGCTTTGTTTTTAAATCCTTGGCTTTGGCCTTCTTATTTACACAATCAAGCCGCTTCTTTGGTAACGAGTTCTTTTGTTGTTGCTGGAATTGGCGCTTTCTATATTTTAAGTCATAAGAATGTTTCTTTCGGAAAACTGTTTCTTAAAACCGGTGTTATCTTCGGATTGATTTCGAGTATTATTGTTGCAGTTCCAACGGGAGATTTACTGGCTAAAAATGTCGTAAAATACCAACCCGTAACTTTTGCCGGAATGGAAGGAATTTTTCATACCGAGAAAAAAGGTTCTGAAATTGTTTTAATTGGTCAGCCCGATGTGAAAGACAAAAAGCTGGATAATAAAATTGCGGTTCCTAATATCTTGAGTTTCTTGACTTATGGAAACTGGAATCAAGAAATTAAAGGTTTAGATCAGTTTGAAGAAGATTTGCATCCAACCAATATTTCTGGTTTATATTATGCCTATCATATTATGGTTGGCCTCGGAACTGTGTTTATTGGTTTGATGATTCTCTCGCTTTTTCAATTAATAAGAGGAAAATTATTCGAAACCAAATGGATTTTGTGGTCATTAATGTTTATGATGCCTTTTCCTTACATCGCCAACACTACAGGTTGGTACACCGCTGAATTAGGAAGACAGCCGTGGCTCGTTTATAATTTAATGCGAACGGCTTCGGGCGCGTCGCCAACGGTTTCATCCGGAAACACTTTATTTACTTTATTAGGTTTCATCGGATTGTATCTTTTACTCGGAATACTGTTTTTGCTTTTGATTGGAAAAATTATCAATAAAGGTCCGCATCATGTGGAACTTTCAACAGAAAAAATATAAGTATGGAATTTTTTTGGTACGTAGTTTTAATGGGAATTTTGGCTGTTTATCTGGTTTTAGACGGCTACGATTTTGGCGCAGGAATTATTCATTTATTTTTTGCCGAAACAGAAAGAGATAAAAAAGTAATCACAAATTCAATTGGTCCGTTTTGGGATGCAAATGAAGTTTGGTTAATCGCTGCAGGAGGCGTTTTGTTTTTTGCTTTTCCAACTTTATATGCGTCTTCTTTCAGCGGGTTTTATTTGCCTTTGATTATGATTTTATGGCTTTTGATTTTCCGTGCTATCGGATTGGAGATGCGCGGACAAGTGCATAATCACATGTGGGAAGCAATTTGGGATAAGGCTTTCGGAATTGCGAGTTTGCTTTTGGCACTTTTCTTCGGAATTGCTTTAGGAAATATTGTTCGTGGAGTAAATCTCGGAATGGTTCAAAATGGCGTTTCGACTCAAGAACCGCATTTTTTCTTTCTGCCTTTGTGGAATCCAACTTTTAGTCCGCAAGCAAATGAATTGGGAATTATTGATTGGTTTACGCTTTTCTTAGGAATTGTAAGCACGGTCGCTTTAACTATTCACGGCGCGAATTGGATTATTTATAAAACAAATTCGTCTCTGAATCCGAAACTTAAAAATGTGGTTTTCAAATTAAACTGTGTTTTACTTCTTTTGGTTTTTATTTCGCTGGGAATTTGGCATTTTATTGAACCTCAACCGTTCCATAATTTTATCGAAAATCCAATTTTATGGTTTTTTCCGATAATGACTTTCGTTGGAATTGCAGGATTATTTAAAGTTCGTTCCTTTAAAAAAGATGGCTATGGTTTTGTATTTTCTACCTTGTTTTTAGTTGGAGGATTTGCTTCAACCGCTGTTTCAATTTTCCCGAATGTTTTGCCTTCAACTAATAATGTAAATCCGTCGTTGACTATTTATAATACTGCCGCTGGAGAATATGGATTGAATGCCGGATTAAGTTGGTTTTTTGTTGCTTTGTTTTTGGTAATTGTTTATTTTATTATTCAGTATCGCGTTTTTAGCGGGAAAATGGATGATGTTGGGTATGGGGAACATTGATTTTTTTGTTAGCCACTAATTGCACTAATTTTCACGAATTAATTATATGAATTGCCTCCAGTTTTAACTGGAGGTTTTTTGTTTGAATTTGAATTAGGCTTTTGCCAAAATCGCAAAGTTTGGCTAAAGCCTTTTATTTGTATAGATTTGTTTACCTCCAGCTAAAGCTGGAGGTAATTGAAAAAAAACAATATGGAAATAGTGCAGTTTAAAAACTGGAAGTTTGAAGTTGATAGATCCCTAACAATAGAAACTTATGCAGGAATTGTTAGTGGTGGAGCAGTTTCATGTAGCTGTAATGATTGCAAAAATTATGTTGAAAGTAGAGAATACATTTTTCCTGAAGAAGTTAAAATCTTGTTTTTAAATCTAGGAATTGATTATAAAAAAGAAGTTGAAATTTTATCTTATCAAATTTTGCCAAATGGATTACATCATATTGCAGGATGGTTTCATTTTAAAGGCAAAATGATTGATGGTAAGAATTGCAAAAGAGACATTGAAAATGAAAGCTTCCAAATAGAATTAACGGCAATTGGTGATAATTTTTCAATAGGTTTTTGCGAACAAAACAGTTTGACATTTTTTGAAAATAAAGATGATTTAATTCAGGTAGAATTTGAAGCTTATATTCCTTGGCTAATTGATAAAAGCTTAGAAAGTTTATAAATGAAAATTTCTCATTTACCCGAATTTGCGTTAGGGATAGAAGCGGTATCCTTTTTCTTGCTTCTTTAGCAAGGAAAAGATACAAGCGGATAGCCCGGCCGGAGGCAACGCCCATAAAATACAAATCTGTCTACTTCACGAAAATGAATTTTTAGTTTCACCTTTGTCAAAGCCTAAAGCTCTGACAAAGATTACTCTACAAGTGAACTAAATTGAAAATATTTAAAAAATCAGCCAGATCTGCCAAATCTGCGTGAAACTATAAATTCTAAAACAAAACCTCTTTCGCAATAATATAAAATCCCATTACGAGAACAAACCAGCCAAAAAGCGGTTTTAATTTTGCTCCGTCAATTTTTTTAGAAAGCTGACTTCCGATGAACATTCCGAGAAGTGCCATTCCTGAAACGCCTAATAAAAATGAGTAATTTATGGGGGTTCCAATGTATAAATCACCTGCGAAACCAATGGAAGAGTTTATTGTAATAATTAAAAGAGAAGTTCCAACGGCTTGTTTCATTGGTAATTTGGCAAAAAATAAAAGCGCAGGGATGATTAAAAATCCGCCTCCGGCTCCAAGAAATCCCGTTACAATTCCGACTAAAAAGCCAATGATGCTTAATTGAAGATAATTTGTTTCGCAGTTTTTTATTTCTGGCTGAGGTTTCTGAATCATAGAAATTGCTGCGGTAATCATCAAAACCGAAAAGACAATCATGATCAGAAAATCTTTTGAAACCGAATAAGAAGCGATTGAAAATAGGGTAGAAGCAATCTGTGGAAAAATAACTTCACGAATAATCAAAATGGAAATCACAGAAGGAATCGCAAAATACAACGCCGACTTTAATTTTAAATTTCCCATTTTATAATGGCTGTAACTTCCGGAAAGAGCCGTAAGTCCAACAATAAATAAGGAATAAGATGTAGCTTGCTCGGGATTTACGTTAAACAAATACACCAGAATTGGAATCGTCAAAATCGATCCGCCACCGCCAATTAAGCCCAACGAGATCCCGATTATGATTGAAGCAAAATAGCCTATATATTCCATTGCATTTGTTTTGATGCAAAGTTGCTTCGGAAATTAGAAACCTACAGTAACATTTATCACAGAAGAGAATTATTAAACACGAATTTCACGAATTGACACAGATTCTATATGTTTAAATAATTCGTGCTAATTCGTGAAATTCGTGTTTAATAATTCAATCTGGTTTCGGTTGAGTTTGACTAAACCACGTTGTTCCATTTTTTTTAATAATCTGGAAACAACTTCTCTTGATGTATTTAATTCGGTTGCGATTTCTTGATGCGAAAGTTTGACTTCGGAACAACCACAAGCATCAGAATGTCTTTTTAAATAAAATTCCAAACGTTCATCCATAGAACGAAAAGCGATATTATCGACAACTTCTAAGACTTCTTCAAAACGGCTTCGGTACGTTTCAATTACAAATTCGTACCAAGAACGATGCTCCATCATCCATTTGTCCATTAGCGTAAGCGGAATCATCATGACGGTAACATCTTCGACTACTTTTGCCATGATTTGGCTTTTTTCGCTTTTGGCAGTGCAAATCATCGAAATGGCGCAGGCTTGTCCCGGTTGTAAATAATACATTAAAAACTCTCCGCCATCTTCGCCTTCGCGGTAAATTTTGATTTTTCCTTTTAGAATCAAAACCGTGTTTTTAATATATTGTCCGGTACGCATTAAAATGGTTCCGGCTTCAAAGTTTTGCTGGTTTCCGTTTTCTTCAATAGTTGCGACAAGTTCGCTGGAGAAATTGGGAAAGATATTTTTTAAGGAGTTTTGCATTGTAAAGTTTTTTTCCACGGATTTACATCGATTAATTCGTGAGAATTTGTGCAATTCGTGGCTAATGTTTTTATCAATATCGAATTAAAAATTGTAATTTTTTACAAAGATAATAGATTCGGCTGGCATTAATTGTCAGAAAACGGTAATTAAGATGCATTTTATGCAAATGCAAAAAACCTATTTTCTATCGATTTTATAGACTGAATTTTTAAAAATAGTAAGTAAATTTGTAATTCACTGATTATAATCCTTTCTCTAAAACGTTTTCTGAGAATAATAATCGAAATCGCATTTGGTACGTTTTTAATTAATAGAAACGTCGTAATTTTACAAAAACACATATTACTATGAATTTATCACAAGAAGATTGGGTTGCTCAGTTAAATGCTGACGAAAATGCAGTTATACTTGATGTAAGAACTGAAGACGAATTTAATGATGGCTATATTGAAAATGCTGTAAATATTGACATCAATAAAGGTCAGGCTTTTATTTATGAAATTGAAGAATTAGATAAAAACAAAAATTATTATGTGTATTGCCGCTCTGGTGCCAGAAGTGCAAAAGCATGCCAGATAATGAATGAATTAGGTATAGAAAATGCCTATAATTTGCTTGGTGGAATACTGGACTGGGAAGGCGACACCGTACAATCATAAAGGAAAGAAGAGGCGCAATAAAGCCTCTTTTTTCGTTTTAAAATGCTATTAATAACCAAACTATAAATTACCAGATTATGAGTTTAATACCCGAAGAATATCAGATCAAAAGTCTGATAAATCAAGATACCTATCTTGTAAATGGAGAACTGAAAAAATGGACAGGGCAGACTACACCAGTATTTTCGACGATTTCATCAACTGAAAAGTACACTCCAACCTTATTAGGATCAATTCCGTTTATGGCAGAAAAAGAAGCTGCGGAAGTGGTTGAAGCTGCAAACACGGCCTATAATAAAGGTCAAGGTTTATGGCCAACTATGAAAGTGGTTGATCGCATTAAATGCATGGAGAATTTTGTAAAACAGATGAAGGAAACCCGCGAAGAAGTGGTGAAACTTTTAATGTGGGAAATTGGAAAAAACCTTGGCGATTCGCAAAAAGAATTCGACAGAACAGTTGAATATATTTACGATACAATTGCCAGTTATAAAGAATTAAACGGACGCAGTTCGCATTTTGAAAAAGTGCAAGGTGTTAATGCTATGATTCGTCGCGGACCTCTTGGCGTAGTTTTATGTCTTGGGCCTTACAATTATCCTTTAAATGAAACTTTCTCTTTATTGATTCCGGCTTTGATTATGGGTAATACCGTGATTTTTAAACCGGCTAAACATGGTGTTTTATGTATTTCGCCATTGTTAGAAGCGTTTAAAAGTAGTTTTCCAAAAGGCGTTATCAATATCGTTTACGGACGCGGAAGAGAAGTTGCTTCGCCAATTATGAAATCGGGAAAAATTGATGTTTTGGCATTAATTGGAAACAGTAAATCGGCGATTGCTTTGCAGGATCAGCATCCAAACAAAAACAGACTTCGTTTGATTTTAGGATTAGAAGCTAAAAACCCAGCGATTATTCTTCCGGACGCCGATTTAGATTTGGCTATTCAGGAATGTATCGCGGGAACTTTATCTTTTAACGGTCAGCGTTGTACGGCTTTAAAAGTGTTGTACGTGCACGAATCAATTAGAGAAGAATTCAATAAACGTTTTGCTAAAAAAGTAGACAGTTTAGCATTTGGAAATCCGTGGGAAAAAGGAGTTTCATTAACACCGCTTCCAGAAACAGATAAACCAGCATATATTCAAGGATTAATTGACGATGCAAAAAGCAAAGGCGCGCATATCCTGAATGAAAAAGGAGGAAAACATTCAGAAAACTTTATTTTTCCAGCCGTTTTATATCCAGTAAATAAAGAAATGAGAGTATATCACGAAGAGCAATTTGGTCCAGTGGTTCCAATTATTTCTTTTAAAGATATCAACGAACCTCTTGATGATATGGCCGAATCAAATTATGGACAACAAGTAAGTTTGTTCGGAAAAGACATTAAAACTTTGGCACCGCTTATTGATGCTTTGGTAAATTTAGTGTGCCGAGTTAACCTCAACAGTTCATGTCAGCGTGGGCCAGATGCGTTCCCGTTTACAGGCCGTAAGGATTCGGCTGTAGGAACTTTAAGTATTCCAGATGCTTTGCGTTCTTTTTCAATACGTACGTTTGTAGCTTCAAAAGATATCGATTATAACAATGAAATTTTGCAGGAATTGCTAAACAGCAAAGAATCAAATTTTATTAACACCGATTATATTTTGTAGTCATCAGGGTTATATATTAATTGTAGGGGCCGTCTTTTTCTTTTTGAAAGAGACGGTTTTTTTTTGAAAGGGACAAAGGGACAAAGGTTCTGAGGTGCTAAGGTTTTCATCCTTTGCTCTCTTTCTGACTGACAAACCTGAAACTTGAAACCTGAAACTTTAATTTTTTTAACTTAGTTGTAACAATAAGTTAAAAATATCCACTAATATTATATCAAATTAAATCATCAAAATCTTAAAACAATTTATGAGAAAAAATTCACTGCAGTTTTTATTAATTGCTCTTGCATTTTTTGCACAAAACAGCTTTGCACAAGATCTTTATATGCCTAGAAATATAAAAGATGCTTATGCAAAAGGTACTCGTTCGATGGACGGAAAACCGGGAAAAAATTATTGGCAGAATCATGGAAAATATACAATGGAAATTACCGTTGATGCCAAAACAAAAATAGTAAGCGGAACAGAAACAATCGAGTACGAAAACAATAGTAACGATACTTTAAAAAACTTGCCGATTAGATTTGTAAATAATCTTCATAAACCATCATCACCAAGAAGTGGCACTGTAAGTCAAGATTTTTTAAGTGAGGGATTAACAATTACCTCATTGAAAATTGCTGGTGAAGTTTACAAGGAAGATGGCAGAAAATGGGGGACTGTAGGCAACGTAAGGCTTAAAAAAGCGATTCCGCCACATTCTAAAACCACAATTAATATTGACTGGAATTATCCTTTGTCTAAAGAAAGTGGGAGAGAAGGACAAATTGATGAAACTACTTTTTTTGTAGCATATAGCTATCCGCGCGTTTCAGTTTTTGACGATTATAACAAATGGGACAGATTGCCTCATACAGATCGTCAGGAATTTTACAATGATTTTAATGACTATACCTATTCGGTAAAAGCGCCTAAAAATTACGTGGTTTATGCAACTGGAGATTTGCTAAATCCTGATGAGGTTTTACAGCCTGAGTTTGCTGAGCGTTTGAAAAAATCATATGTTACAAATGAAATTCTGCACATAGCAAACGAGCAGGAAATGAAATCTGGAGTTGTAACAAAACAAAACGACTGGAATGTCTGGAAGTTTGAAGCCAAACATATTTCAGATGTTTGTTTTGGATTAAGCGATCATTATTTATGGGATGCAAGCAGTGTTGTGGTAGATAAAAAAACAAACAGACGCGCGAGTGTTCAAGCTGCTTATGATGTAAAAGGAACTGATTTTGTGGCTTCGGTAAAAAACAATCAATACGCTTTAGATTGGTTTTCGAACAATTGGCCGGGAGTTCCGTATCCGTTTTCAAAAATGACCGCTTTTCAAGGTTTTGCTGATATGGAATATCCAATGATGTGTAACGATTCGCAAATGGGTGATCCTAAATTTGCACAATTGGTTCAAGATCATGAAGTAGCGCATACGTATTTTCCTTTTTATATGGGAATCAATGAAACGCGTTATGCTTTTATGGATGAAGGATGGGCAACAACTTTTGAATATTTAATTGGAATTGCCGAACATGGTAAAGAAGCTGCTGATAAATTCTATAAAGAGTTTAGAGTAAAAAACTATATCAATGATCCTTCAACAGAAGAAGATCAGCCTATTATTTCAATGTCATCTCAGGTTTCTGATGCTGGTTACGGAAACAACTCTTACGGAAAAGCTTCTCTTTCTTACATAGCTTTAAAAGACATGCTTGGCGATGATGTATTCAAAAAAGCGCTTCATGCGTACATGGAAAATTGGAACGGAAAACACCCAATTCCTTGGGATTATTTCAATTCCTTAAATTCGGCAACAGGAAAAAATCTGAATTGGTTTTTTAATAATTGGTTTTTTACCAATAATTACATTGATCTTTCGGTTAAAAATTTAGACAAAAATAAAGTTTCAATTGAAAATGTGGGAGGTTTTGCAGTTCCGTTTGATCTAGTAGTTGTTTACACTGATAATTCAGCTGAAACGGTTCATCAAACGCCTGCAATTTGGGAGAAAAACCAAAAATTGGCAGTAATTTTTCTAAAAAATAAGAAAGAAATTAAACAGATTACTATTGATGGTGGTATTTTTATGGATGCATCGCCTTCAAATAATTTTTGGTTGAATAAACAAAATTAAAAGAAGAAATGTCTGGAGAAAAAGACCTTCAAAAGTTGCTTAAAACAATGAAACCTAAACATAAATTGGGGGACTATGTTTTTTGTAAATTAGAAAAATTAGAAGGATTGGATTTAAATGAAATTGATATGATTTTTAGAGAAGAAGAAGCCATAACGCTAATTCTGAAAAAAGAAATTGCATCAAGATTAAATCTGGATTATTCCATTGTAATGTCTTGGATTACACTCACTGTACATTCTTCATTAGAAGCTGTTGGATTAACGGCAGCTTTTTCTAAAGCACTTTCAGAAAAAGAAATCAGCTGTAACGTTGTTGCAGCATTTTATCATGATCATATTTTTGTAAATAAAAATGATACAGAAAAAGCGATGGAAATTTTAAATTCATTTTCAAATCAGGAATAAATTTTTATTTCACTTTTAAATTGCTCATATAAAACTGCTTCAAAAATGAAGCAGTTTTTTTATGCTGTTATTGTGGGAAACCGTAACTATTAGAATGATTAATTTACTAAGTTTGCGGAAATTTTAAAAAACAAACCCCAAACCAATGAAAAATTATTTTATTCTTGTTTTTATGCTAGTTTCAATAAAAAATATAGCACAAACGGATATTAAAATCAAGTTTCAGAAAAACAAATACGATCTGGCTGTTTCCTATTACAATAAAGCAGATTTTAAAAATGCATTAGATTTATTTTCTATTGCATCTAAACTTAAACCTGAAAATGAATTAGGAAAAGAGTCGATCAAAAAAGTAGATGCTTTAAAAAACATATTGCGAGATGATGCTTTGAGTTATATTGTTGGTACTTGGAAAATGACAGGAGATAAACCTACTTGGGCGCAGACTTCGGGTACAGGTCAAAATCAAATCGAAGAAATAGTTGAAATCAGCGAAGAAAAGATTTTGTTTTATGAAACGGATACGAAAACACAAATCAAAAAATTGATCAAAACAGAAGATTTAAAGTATTATAACAAAGATGCATCTGACGCAGCGTTTTCAGATATTATTCTTTCTGATGGAACGATTTGGAGTTGTCTTCTAAATAAAGAAACTAATGTATTGCATGTTATTAATATTGGCAAAAAGACGGAAACAGGTTTTGAAAAAATAACCAGCGATAATAAAGAAGCTTATTTTGTTAAAATGAAATAATAAAAAAGGGAATCAGTTTTGATTCCCTTTTTTTATGTTTTACAGTGTATCTTATAAGAATTTAAATCCGACAGAAAAATTCGAAATTCCAGTTTTAATACTTCTTCCAGAAGGATCAAGATCTGTTACTCCGGCAAGGTATCTATAATCAATAGTAAATCGCCATAAATCAACCCCGGCACCACCTAAGAAACTGCTGTTGTTTCGTTCAAAAGCAATAAAATTAAGATTGTTGCTTGCATTAATATCAGAATAATTTTTCCAGTTGTAGCCAACAAAAATCCTTACATTTCCAAGTTTTCCTAGCGGAACAACTTTTAAACCGGCTATTAGCGTCGCATCAGTGCCTCCAAGTTCGTATTCTGTTTCTCCAATTCCGGTTTGCGAAACACTAAATTTTGACTTGGCGTAACCAAATTCTCCCTGACCATAAAAAAGCGCTAGATTTACGCGCACAAAACCGGCAAAACCATATTCCGTACCAGAGCTTTTTGAAGCAAAATCATCTGTAATTGCAGAAGTTATGTTAGTAGAAAATTGAGGTCCAACTTGTATTAACTGTGCAAATCCATTGGCACAAATACATAATAATGTAGCAAGAAAGAATTTTTTCATAACTGGTTTTATTTGTTTTTGATTCCATAAAATTAATTATTATTAATTTAAACAGCATGATTTTTCTGATTTATTTTAGGTTATCTTTTTGATTTTTAGCCGACTGCTGTTTTTTGTTTTGAAAGAAAATAGCATTTCTAAATGATGTAAATTTGAATCAAATCAAATATTTTTTAAAATGATAATTAGAGCAATTGAACCTTCGGAGACTTGGCAAATTCGCCATGAAGTAATGTGGCCTGATCAGCCTTTTGAATTTGTTCAATTAAAGGAAGATGATTTCGGGTTGCACTTTGGCGTTTTTGAAGATGAAAAACTGGTTTCAATTGTTTCTTGTTTTTTTACTGAAGAGGAAATGCAGTTTAGAAAATTAGCGACTTTAGAAGCATATCAAGAAAAAGGAATTGCATCTGAATTGCTGCAATATATTTTAAATCTGGCAGAAGAGAAAAAAATGAAAAGAGTTTGGTGCAATGCACGAAGCAATAAAAAATCATTTTACGAAAAATTCGGAATGAAAGATACGCAGCAAACTTTTGTCAAAGCAGAACAAGAATTTACTATAATGGAAATTTTGCTATAGAAATTAAAAGCAGTTTTGATAAATAATGTATACAAAGTCAGATAGTTGTGATTTTGATAATTTTGACTTCATTATGCAATCTATCATGATGGAATTCTAATCCATAGTCGTTTTTTTGTTATTTTTCTGTATAAAAAAATAAGATTTTAATAAAAATGGTGCTTTTTAAAATAATGAAAACGTTTTCGGTTTTATTAAATGTTAAAGCTTATTAAAAAATATTTTTTTGTTTAGATACTTTGCTTACTTTCGCACCCAAATGAGAAAGTTAATAGTATTTTTAGTATTCATGAATTTGCTTCTGTCAGGCGGAGGCCAATATTTGAATGCAAGTACTTTTGGTGCTTCTCACCATCATACTTTTGAAAAAAAGCATCGAGTAAAATTCACTAATCAAGAAAGAGGCACTTCACTTATTGAAGACGCTGATATCGATCTTGAAGAAGATTTACTTGGAAATGATGATGTTAATGATGGGCTTACTGCTAAATTTGTTGCGGTTAATTACAGTTTACTTGATAACTGGTATTTGACTTTTTCAGATCAATCTGCAACAAACGAATCAAATCGTTTTAAAATCTTTGCGCCTTTTCTTGCGCCTTCAAATCCTATTTACATTACGCAACGCGTATTAAGAATTTGATTCAATACTATACATCGGTTACCTAAGAAGTAATCTTGCTGTCTTGTTGATGTATATTTTTTTTCTACTTCTTCTTGTTTGAAAGTGAGGTTATAACTTACCGGTTTCTGATGCATTTTTCCATCTAGAGGAATCACTGTATTCCAAGCATCCAATCGCTTAATTTCCAAACTAAATCATGAAAAGAATTATTTTGTTCACAGGCTTAATTGCCTTTGTGTGCCTTGTTAGTTGTACAACTAAAAAAGAAGAAAAAGAAGAAGTGGAAACGTTCACTGTAACGAGTCCGGTAAAAATTGACACTTCATTTACTAAAGAATATGTTTCGCAGATTAAATCTGTTCGAAATATTGAAATCCGTGCCCAGGAAAAAGGGTTTTTACAAAACATTTATGTTGACGAAGGACAGTTTGTTAAAAAAGGACAAATCTTGTTTAAAATTATGCCAAACATGTACCAGTCTGAATTGCTTAAAGCGCAGGCGGAACAAAAATCAGTAGAAATTGAATTACAAAATTCAAAACTATTGGCAGATAAAAATATCGTTTCTAAAAACGAATTAAGTGTTGCTCAGGCCAAATTACAGTCAGCAAAAGCTGAAGTTGCATTGGCAAAATTACATTTATCATTCACAGAAATCAGAGCTCCATTTGATGGAACAATCGACAGAATTCCGTTAAAACTTGGAAGTTTAATTGATGAAGGCGAATTACTGACAAGTCTTTCAGACAACAGTCAGATGTTTGCTTACTTCAATGTTTCTGAGCCAGAATACATTAGTTATGAAACGAATATTAAAGATCGTGCAGATAATAAAGTGGCTTTGGTTTTGGCTAATGGAGATATTTTCAAAGAAAAAGGAAATGTTGAAGTTATCGAAAGTGAATTCAACAATGAAACTGGAAATATCGCTTTTAGAGCAAGATTTCCAAATTCGGGCAAATTACTAAGAAACGGAGAAACTGGACAAGTTCAAATGAATGTTCCGCTTAAAAATGCGATCGTAATTCCGCAAAAAGCGACTTATGAAATTCAGGATAAAAAATATGTTTTTATCGTGGGTAAAGACAACAAAGTAACTTCTAGAGAAATTACAATTACTGGTGAAATTCCTGATTTGTACGTTATTAAAAGCGGACTTTCTGAAAACGATAGAATTTTGCTTGACGGAGTTCAGAAAGTAAAAGAGAACGACAAAATTAAATATGAATACCAAGCTCCTCAAAAGGTAATAAATAATCTTCGCGTAAAAGCAGAGTAGATTTAGTTTAAAAAGTTTCAGATTTCAAGTTTCACGTTCGCATGAAACTTGAAACTTGAAACCTGAAACACTTTAAACTTAAAATTGGTTTTAATCATTAAAAAAATATAAAATGTTTAATAAATTTATTCAAAGACCTGTTCTGTCGATAGTAATATCGCTGATAATTGTCTTTTTAGGGGTATTGTCGGTATTGAATTTACCAATTACTCAGTTCCCTTCAATTTCTCCTCCAATGGTAAACGTTACAGCAGATTACCCTGGATCGAATGGTGAATTGATGATCAAGTCAGTTGTTATTCCGTTGGAAAGAGCCTTAAATGGTGTTCCTGGAATGAAATACATGACTTCAGATGCCGGAAATGATGGTGAAGCAAGTATTCAGGTTGTATTTAATTTAGGTACAGATCCGAATCAAGCTGCAATTAACGTTCAAAACCGTGTGGCTTCGGTTACTAATAAACTTCCTCCTTTGGTAGTTCGTGAAGGTGTTAAGATTACACGCGAGGTTCCGAGTATGTTGATGTACGTGAATCTTTACAGTACAGATAAAAATACTGATATGAAGTTCCTTTACAACTACGCAGATATCAACGTATTATCAGAATTAAAAAGGGTAAATGGTATTGGATCTGGAGATATCTTAGGAACACGTGAATATGCAATGCGTATTTGGTTAAAACCAGATCGTATGTTAGCCTATAAAATATCTGCTGATGAGGTGATGGAAGCATTATCTAGTCAGAGTTTAGAAGCTTCACCTGGTAAAACGGGAGAAAGTTCTGGAAAACGTTCTCAGGCTTTTGAGTATGTATTGAAATATTCTGGACGTTTTACAACTAAAGAACAATACGGAAATATCGTAGTTCGTTCAAATTCAAATGGAGAACTTTTACGTTTGAAAGATATTGCAAATGTTGAATTTGGAAGTTCGATGTATGATATCTATTCTAATTTGAATGGAAGACCTTCTGCAGCGATTGTATTGAAACAATCTTTTGGAAGTAACGCAAATCAGGTTATTGAAGATGTAAAAGCGAAATTGGAAAAAATCAAACAAAAATTTCCAAAAGGAATGGATTATGAAATCTCTTATGACGTTTCTAAATTCCTTGATGCTTCGATCGAAAAAGTAATTCACACGCTTGTTGAAGCATTTATCTTGGTAGGTTTAGTGGTATTCCTTTTCTTAGGAGACTGGCGTTCAACTATTATTCCCGCAATTGCGGTACCGGTATCATTGGTAGGAACATTTGTGTTCATGACTTTTTTTGATATTTCATTGAACTTAATTACTTTGTTTGCTTTAGTATTGGCAATTGGAGTCGTCGTCGATGATGCGATTGTGGTAATTGAGGCCGTTCACGCTAAGATGGAAGAAGAACATCTTTCGCCACTTAAAGCAACTAAAAAAGCGATGCACGAAATTGCTGGAGCTATTGTAGCAATTACATTCTTAATGGCGGCGGTATTTATTCCGGTGGCGTTTATGTCAGGTCCTGTTGGAGTTTTCTACAGACAGTTTTCTATTACAATGGCAACTGCAATTATTCTTTCTGGTATTGTGGCTTTGACTTTAACACCAGCTCTTTGTGCAATGATGTTAAAGAATACGCATGGTATTCCTAAAAAGAAAACGCCAGTAAACAGATTTATTGATGCTTTTAATGAAAAGTTCAACTTAGCACAAGGTAAATACCAAAATGTGTTAGGAAAAATCGTTGACAGACGAGTTGTTACATTTGCAGCACTTATTGGTTTCTGTATCGGGACTTGGTTTATCAGTAGTACAGTTCCTTCTGGATTTATTCCGAATGAGGATCAGGGAATGTTTTACGCTATTATCCAGACACCTCCGGGTTCATCTTTAGAGCGTACAAATAATATTGCTGAGAAACTTCAAAAAATATCTGAAAGTGTAGAAGGTGTAAAATCAGTTTCTTCATTAGCAGGTTACGAAATTTTAACGGAAGGTACAGGATCTAATGCCGGAACATGTTTGGTTAACTTAGAAGATTGGAGCGACCGTAAACAATCAGTTCAGGAAATTATGACCGAACTGGAAGAAAAATCAAAAGATATTCCGGGTGCAAATATTGAGTTTTTCCAACCACCTGCAGTACCGGGTTATGGAGCGGCAGGAGGATTTGAGCTACGTTTATTGGATAAAACCGGTTCTGGGGATTTCAAAAAAATGGAAGCTGTGAATAAAGAGTTCGTTGAAGAACTAAATAAACGTCCAGAATTATCGAACGTATTTAGTTTCTTTAGTGCGAGTTTCCCTCAATATATGATGAAAGTTGACAATGATTTGGCACAGCAAAAAGGTGTTTCTATCGAAAATGCAATGAATACTTTGTCAACTCTTGTAGGTAGTAATTACGAAATCAGTTTCATTAAATACGGAATCAACTATAAAGTAATTGTTCAGGCTTCGCCAGAATATCGTGCACAGCCAGATGACATCTTAAAACTGTACGTAAAAAACAATCGTGATGAAATGGTTCCTTTTTCTGCTTTTATGAAACTAGAAAAGGTTTACGGACTTTCAGAAATCACACGACATAATATGTACAACTCTACTGAAATTAGTGGTGGAGCTGCTCCGGGTTATAGTTCTGGTACAGCAATTAAAGTAATTCAGGAAGTTGCAGCTAAAAAATTACCAAGAGGATATGACATTGATTGGGCAGGTATTTCTGCCGATGAGGTTGCTCAAGGTAATCAGGCGATTTGGGTATTCTTGATCTGTTTAGGATTTGTTTACTTGGTTTTAGCAGCTCAATATGAGAGTTTTATTTTGCCATTATCAGTAATTCTTTCTTTACCGGCAGGTATTTTTGGAGCTTTCCTTTTATTGAAATTCACAGGATTAGAAAACAATATCTATGCTCAGGTTGCCATGGTAATGCTTATTGGTTTATTAGGTAAAAATGCCGTATTGATTGTAGAGTTTGCGATTCAAAGACATGCCGCAGGAAAAACAGTTTTTGAAGCAGCGATGGAAGGAGCAAAAGCAAGGTTCCGACCTATCTTGATGACTTCATTTGCTTTTATCGCTGGTTTGCTTCCGCTTGCGTTTGCAACTGGTCCAGGTAAAATTGGTAACAGAACAATTGGTACTGCAGCAGCTGGAGGTATGCTTATCGGAACGATTTGCGGTGTATTCCTAATTCCGGGATTGTATTACATCTTTGGACGAATTGCCGAGAAACACAAACTGGTAAAACATGAAGAAGAGAATCCATTAACTGAAGAAATTGACAACAATCATGTATAAATTAAAAGTATATAAATATAGTGCCGTATTGGGATTATGTCTAGCAGCAGTGAGTTGTAAAACTCCTGCTCCCGAGACTGCAACTGCCAGTGCGCCGGTTCCGCAATCATTTGGTGCTGCTGCCACTCTGGATACAATCAATACCTCAACTGTAAAATGGAATGAGTTTTTTAAGGATCAAAACCTTGTTGATTTGATTGATGTGGCCCTGAAAAACAATCAGGAGTTAAACATGACGCTACAGGAAATCGAGATCGCAAAAAATGACGTTAGAGTTCGTAAAGGACTTTTATTGCCAACAGTTGGCGTTCGTGCCGGAGCTGGAGTAGAAAAAGTAGGAAGGTATACCAGCCAAGGTGCTGGTGATGCCACTACTGAAATTAAACCGGGTGTTGAAACTCCAGACCCGCTTGGTGATTTTACAATTGCTGCTTATGCAAACTGGGAAGTTGATATTTGGAAAAAACTTCGTAATTCTAAAAAAGCAGCAGTAAACAGATATTTAGCAACTGTGGAAGGTAAAAATTTTGTAGTTACCAATCTTATTGCTGAGATAGCCGATTCTTATTATGAATTATTGGCTTTAGATAGTCAGCTTGATATTGTAAAACAAACGATTACTTTGCAAAGTAATGCTTTAGAAATTGTAAAAATTCAAAAGCAGGCCGCAAGAGCGACTGAACTTGGGGTTAAAAAGTTTGAAGCTGAAGTATTGACTTCAAAAAGTTTGGAGTTTGATATTTTACAGCAAATTAAAGAAACGGAGAATAAAATCAATTTCTTACTAGGACGTTATCCGCAAGAAATTAAAAGAACAAATACGAAGTTCTTGACTTTATTGCCAGCTTCAGTAAGTGCTGGAATTCCGTCTCAATTGTTAATGAATCGTCCTGATGTTAAACAGGCAGAATTAGAATTGGTAGCTGCAAAACTAGATGTAAAAGTAGCTAGAGCAGAGTTTTATCCTTCACTTGATATTTCTGCTGCTTTTGGAGTTCAGGCATTTAAGCCATCATACTTGTTTACGTTTCCTGAATCACTTTTATATTCGTTAGCAGGAGATCTTGCCGCACCGCTGATCAACAGAAATGCAATTAAAGCAGAGTTTTCAAGCGCAAATGCGAGACAACTTCAGGCATTATATAATTATGATAAAACGATTTTAAACGCTTATTTAGAAGTATCTAATCAGCTTTCTAAAATTGATAATTTGCAAAAAGGTTATGATTTAAAATCACAACAAGTTGAGGCATTAAACAAATCTATTGATGTTTCAAATGATTTATTTAAATCGGCACGAGTAGATTATTTCGAAGTTTTAATGACGCAACGTGACGCATTAGAAGCAAATTTAGAATTGATTGATACTAAAAAAGAACAACTTAACGCTGCGGTTCATGTTTACAGAGACCTAGGCGGAGGTTGGAAGTAGAATGCCCATTTTAATTAGTTATTAGTAGAGGCCTCTCAGAAGTAAAATTCTGAGAGGTTTTTTATTTGCACACAATTAATCCCAAAGCTTCGAAACACCTACAATATATTAAGAATCAAAGGCTCTTTCTATAGTTCGAAAAGGATAAATTATATTGTAAAACTGAACTGGACTTCAGTCCAGTTTAGATAAGATAATGCAAAAAGCCTTTAAGGATATTCTGGGAGGTTTTTTAATTTTTGCTTATTTAGGAATGTTTATTTTCACTTTAAAACCTTTATAAGGTTCTGTTTCAAAATCAACAGTTCCTTTAACGGCATGAATACGGCTTTCCATGTTTTGAAGGCCATTTTTTACAATCTTATTTTTTTCGCAACCAATGCCATTATCGCTGTAGTTTATTAAGATTGAATTTGGATCATTTTCAAATTTTAAAACAACAAGATTCGCTTTGCTGTGTTTTTTCATATTTACCAATAACTCTTGTAAAATTCGGCTAATGGTAATCTTCTTTATATCATCAATAATTTCCCAATGTATGTTTTCGAAATTAGTAAATATGATATTTCTTTCGCTCGTATTATAACTCGAAAGCATTTCTTTTATGTTGCTGGTAAAATTGGTACCAGTATCAATTCTATTGTTTTCTTTTGAAATTCCTCTTACACGGCCGTAAATATCATCTAATTTTTGAAGTAGATTCTCTTTTGTGTTTTCTATAGACAAAGGTTGCGATTCGGTAAAAGCAATCACATTAAAAACATCATTTGCCAGTTCATCATGGATTTTTTTAGCAATCCTGGTTTCGGTTTCATACGAAGCTTTAAATTCGATTGCTTTGTTTTTATTTTTATAATAGCGAATTAGAATTGCTATTAAAATGACTAGGAAAACAAATATGATGACAAAAACAATTCGCAGGTATTTCTCTTTTTGAAGAGACAATAAATTTTCTGCTTTTTCTAAACGAAGTTTTTCGTTTTCGTCTTTTTCTTTTTTAGCATCGTACTTAATTTTGGCAAATTTATTTTTGAAGTTGTTTCTAACTTTAATGATACTGTCATTTAGTGTAAAATACTGGTGAACATATTTGTGTTTTTTAGGGCTGTGATCATTTGAAATTAAAATTTGCAACGCTTCTAATCTTTCATCAACACTATTTAGTTTTGTTGAGATGCTATATGCTGTTAGCGCATTTTCATCAGATTTTTGAATGTCTTTTTTTGAATAATAATCAGCTAAGTGTAAGTAGCTTTCAATACTTCCGTACGTTTCTTTAATTTCGTTTCTTTTCTGAAGCGCTTTATCCATTAAATAATATCCTTTTTCTTCCATTCCATTTTTAAAATAGGCATAACCCAAATTATCTTGAATTCGAGCTTTAATGGGGGCGTGACCTTTATCATTTAATAAATTTTTGCTCAAAATAGATTCTAAAAGAGCAATTGCCTTATCATACTTTTTTTGTTGGATATAGATTGGGCCAATATTAGATAGAGGGCCTAGTTTTTCAATAGGATCTTTATACTCTTTCGCAGATTCTTTATAATAAAAAATAGCATCATTGTATAGAGAAAGTTCTTTATCGGCAATGCCTAATGTGATATTTATAGAGGCGGTGTATTTATTCTTTTTTTTGAAATAGGTTGATGCTTCAGTAACAGTTTCCTTGCTACCATAATAATCTCCGTTGACTTGCTGTATTGCTGCCAGTTGTAAAAGAATATATCCAATATTGGCACTATCTTTTAAAGTTTCGTAAAGTGTTTTGGATTTATTAAAGCCATGAAAAGCCTCATTAAAGTTTTGTTTTCCAAAATTTTCAATAGCTTTATCTCGTATGCTAAGAGCTTCTTTCTGTATAGCTGCTGTATTAGGATCGACGGTCTTTTTTTCTTTACAAGAAAAAAGAAAAAGAAGAAGAATAAAATAAAAAAACGGGGACCGTAACATATAAATTTACTTTCCCCGAAAATAGTAATTAATTTAGATACTAAAAATATTTTTATTGATCCGTTGGCGTTGGAGGTGGTGGTGTTGGAGGTGTCGTAGTACCACCAGTATCACCAGGTCCATCATCAGCAAAAGTGTCTTTTGCTGGATTAACAATTTTTTTGGTTTCTTGTTTTGGCTGCGTTTCAAATTCGTCAGGAGTACAAGAAAATATGCTGAATAATAACGCAAAAGCGCTAAAAAATAATAATTTTTTCATTTTGATTTGATTTAGAAATTAGACATAGGTATTGCTGTCCGGAGTTATCCAGAGTTCATTATTGACAATACCAAATTGATTTTGGGAAGTTGATCGTGTAGAACAGTAAGACGTAATTTAAACTTCCCGAATAAACTCGGTCTTACGGTTTTCCACAATATTAATTAGAACTAGTTTTTTATTTTTGTTTTAGTCTGCAGACAAAACTTGAACTAATTTCTGATACAAAGGAAAGGCAGTTTTAGAGCACTGTAGATACGGAATTCCCGGAATTCCTATGTTTTCCTGAGATTCCTATGATTTCCCAATAAAATAAAAATGCGATGCCTATTTTTTGATTAAATTTTATTTGATTTTAGACAAATCCCTATAATAATAGATGCAATAAACCTGAAAAAAGTTGGGTGAATTGTGAAAAAAAAGTAGAAATAAATTAGAATTAAAATAAAAATTGAAAGGCTTGTACAGATTTGAATTTTAGAAGTCAAAATTAAAGGCATATAAAAAGATTTAGATTAAAAATGAAAGTAAAGAGTCTAAAGAGATTCCTAAAAAAGACATGATGAATAATACATTAGAAGAATATAAAAAAGGGATTAAAATTAAATACGAACTCGAAAAAGAGGGAGAATACTTTGATTATTTGTATAGCCCGTCTCGAGGAAAACTGCGCGATTTGTGCTGGCTTATTTTCGAGAATAACCCAACTCAAGATGATTTGAATGTTTTTAGGAATTTATTGTGTTTGGATTTTGATCATACAAAAAAGAATAGGTTTAAGGAACAAAAAGATAAGTTTAGACCCATCGAAACCTTTTTTAAAGGTGAAACAGATCCCTCAAATATTGACGCAATAAATCTTGCGGCCATTTTGGTCGATTTTCAACCGCGCCCTTTTAAAAGGTTTAATGGAAAGTGTAGAAATGAAGAAGCCAAGTTGGCAGAAAACATAGGAGGAATAGGAGCAACTGCTGCAATCGAGAATGAAGTCATAGAATTAAAGAGTTTTGTGAAAAATGAAAATGTAGCGTCTAAAGAAGTTCCTAAAAGAGGAAATCTTTTTTTCAATTTAAAAGATATATTTTCTAAAAAAATAGGTCAGATAATATATCCAAGAAAAGTAATTACGATTGCAATTGGAGCGGTCGCATTAGTGTCTTCTGCATGTTTATACTTTGTGCAGAAAAAAGATTAAAAAGGATAATTTCCAAATGAAGATTGAAAGCATTTTTTTGAAAAATAAAATGCAAAAAGTTGGAAAAAGAATAATTTTTTGAAGTGTAATTTAGGCATTTAAAAAGTTTGTTTTTCGGCATATATTTACTGTTATTTACAATATAAAGATACGAAAAATATACGGTTAAACCAAATAAAATCAGTAAAATAAGTGATTTTTTTAGCTATTTTTTTTGATTTTTTTTCATGTTTTTAATGCTTAATAAATGAGGCGCTAAAACTTGTTTTTTGGAGGTATTGAAATAAATTTATTTATATTTATAGAGGAGTGAGGAACAATTTGATTTCGGTTTAAAATCAATCTAAAATAGCATTTATGAAAAAGGTTTTAATTCTATTGATCGCTTTATGCGCTATCGGTTGTAAAAAGTATGTAGTGTTGTTTGAACAACCAACAAATATGAAATTGGATAAGTTAAAATTGGAAGTATTTCTGGATAAAAAGAAAGTTCAGGATATTAACTTAAACGCAACAAATGAAATGCCGACTTACGAAACAGCAGAACTTTCAATATCTGAAGAAGGAAAACACGTTCTTGAGGTTAAAGCAAAAGACACAACCTTTAGTTTTGATATAAAATATCCTGAAGAAAAATATATTATGGTAACTGCCCATTTAAATAACAACGGAAAGCTTACCATCGGAATTTTAAAACAGCAATATAATTTTAGAGTTCATTGATAAGCTTATCGCAAACAAAAAGGCCTTTCACATTCAATGCGAAAGGCTTTTATTATTTTTAAGGAAAGCTTTAAGATAAAAAATCTTTGAGCCAGAATCCAGAGTTTTTAATGGTTCTTTTTTGGGTTTCAAAATCAACATGAACAAGTCCAAATCTGGCGTTGTAGCCTTCGGCCCATTCGAAGTTGTCGGTAAGTGTCCAAACAAAATATCCGTCTACATTTAAGCCGTCTTCTTTGGCTTTTAAAATTTGTTCCAAATGATCCTGAATATAATGCGTACGTTTGATGTCGTGCACTTTTCCGTTTGTAACAGTATCTGGGAAAGCGGCGCCATTTTCGGTAATAATAATTTTTTTGATGCCGTCGTATTCGTTAAATCTTTTTAAAACATGGTAGAGAGCCGGAGGGTAAACTTCCCAGCCCATATCAGTTGCTATGACATTTCTTTTTTCGGCACTAATTAATTCGGCACCTATGTACGGAATTATTAACGACGATTTTACAACTTCTCTGGTATAACATTGCAAACCAATAAAATCGAAATCAAACGCGATGTTTTGTAAATCATCTGGCGCAATATAATTATTTAGTTTTTTTAGAACAGGTAAATCATCCTTTGGATATCCAAGTCCGAGGAGCGGTTCGATAAAAGTTCTGTTTAATAAAGTGTCGACGCGTTTAGCTGCTTCGACATCTTTTTGATTTTGAGAAAAAGGCTCAATATGAGTAGATGAAAAAGTGGTCCCAATATTTGCATTCGGAATCTTGTTTCTAAGTATATTTCCTCCCGCAGCGGTTGCCATCGTAACGTGATGCATGGCTTTTAGGTAATTTGTAATGCCTTTTTTTCCTGGGGCATGAATGCCTAAAAAATAACCAGCTCCGGTAAACACAGAAGGTTCATTGATAACCATCCAGTTTTTGACGCGATCGCCAAAATGCTTGGCACAAATTTCAACATAATCTGAAAACCAAGAAACCGATTCGCGATTTGTCCAGCCGCCTTTTTGTTCGAGCGCATGAGGCAAATCCCAATGGTAAAGCGTAACCCAAGGTTCAATTCCTTGTGACAATAATGAATCGATGATTTTATTGTAGTAATCAATTCCGGCCTGATTTACAGGATGAGTTCCTGTAGGCATAATTCGGGGCCAGCTGATCGAAAATCTAAAATTCGGGATATTTAATTCTTTGATTAAATTAATATCATTTTGATACGAATTATAGAAATCACAAGCGGTTACAGCATGATGTCCGTTTTTAATTTTCCCTTTTTGAGAGGTAAAAACATCCCAGATCGAAGAACCTTTTCCGTCTGCATCATGAGCACCTTCAATTTGAAATGCGGCGGTAGAAACACCCCACAAGAAATCCTGTCCAAATTGATTTTTGTTCAGAAACGAGTTTTCAATTTTATTCATTCAATTATATATTCCTTGATTTTTAAATGATTTCTTAATGAAGGAAAGAAGATTGCATAGCTCTTAAAAAAAGCCATTCTTTGAATGATACTAGAAAATTTAGATTAAAGAGTTTCATAACTTTTACTTTTATTCAAATTAATAAAACTAATGTGAATAAATTGTAAAGTCATTATTATCAAATAATTAAATAAGATGAAAGTGATGTAAAAAACGATAAAAAGCTCCTTTTGGAGCTTTAGAAATTATAGTTTTATAAGAGACTAGATTATCCCCATATCTTTAATAATCGAAATCAACTGAACACTATTATTTGCTTTGAAAAAATCTTTCAGTTTAGACAATCTTTTTTCGATCGCGCTTTTGCTGTTTGGTTTGATATCAGCATTTTTAAAGATATTTATGATGTCGTCCTGCGATTTTCCTTCGGCTAAATATCTCAAGATTTTAATATCAATATCATCAATCTCAAAATTGTTTTTTTCCTGTAGTATAGAAGCAATTTCTGGCGAAATAAATTTTTCATCAGAAGCCGAAATAAGATTAATGGCTTTTTTTAGTTCTTCAATACTGTTTCGGCCTTTTAACACAAAAGCATTTATGGCAGCATTTTCAAAAAGCGATTTAATACGATAGCTTTTGTCTTCGACTGAGTATGTAAGTATTTTGATATTTGGCTGTAATTCACGCGTTTTTTGAACTAATTCGTCACCGCTGGCCAATTTTACTTCACGATGATCTGTTTTGAATGAAAGATCACTTATCAATAAATCGTATGGTTCATTGTCCTGAACAGCTTTTCGTATTTTTAAAAAAGCATCATCACAATATTTAGAATAGTGAAAGTTTTCAATCCCTAAATCTTTTAGGACTTGTTCTATTCCAAAATTAATGCTGTCAAGGTCTTCGGCTATTATTACTTTTTTAAACATATTGAAAATTATTTAGGCATGGATATTTTTACTTTAAAACCTTTATTGGGTTCAGTGTCAAAAGTAAGGGTTCCTTTTGTAGACAAAATACGGTTTTCCATATTTTGGATACCATTTTTAATAATTTTATTTTTTTTAGCTCCTTTTCCGTTGTCCGTATAGTCTATAAATATCTTATTTGTATCGTGATCAAATTTCACAACCACCAGTGAAGCCTCGCTGTGCTTAGACATATTGACCATTAATTCTTGTAATAGGCGCTGAATTGTGATTTTTTTAATATCGTCAATTGCCTCCCAATTTATTTTCTCAATACTATTTATAATAATGTTTCTGGTTTCATTATTATAGGTCGAAAGCATTTCTTTCAGGTTTGTAACATAATGTATTCCGGTATCAATAGTATTGTTTTCTTTTGAAATACTGCGGACTCTAGCATAAATATGATCTAATTTTTGAATCAGTGTTTCTTTGGAATTTTCATTTTCCAATGGTTGTGTCTGCGAAAATGCTATTGTATGAAAAACATCATTGGCGAGTTCGTCATGAATATCTTTAGAAATTCTGATTTCAGTTTCATAGGCAGTTT
This sequence comes from Flavobacterium sp. LHD-80, assembly GCF_030929605.1. Lineage (GTDB taxonomy): Bacteria > Bacteroidota > Bacteroidia > Flavobacteriales > Flavobacteriaceae > Flavobacterium. Next base: position 347,430 of record NZ_JAVFVS010000005.1, on the reverse strand, counting down.
TTAGTTTTTCAATCCGGTTTTTGTTTCGGTAATATTTTCTCAGATAAAATATCAGAAGAAAAAGAAGAAGAAAAATCGAAATAAATATAAATTGGCGATACTGCGCGCGTTGCAATGCCAATTGATTTTCAGCTTTTTCTAAACGAAGTTTTTCATTTTCATTTTTTTCCTTTTGAGAATCGTATTTTATTTTAGCAGATTTATTTTTAAAATTATTTCTGATTTTGGTAATGCTGTCGTTTAAAAAAGTGAATTTTTTAGCATATTCAGTATTTTCAGCAACCGACTTATTTGACATTAATAAAGCTAAAGATTCTAGGCGTTCATCAATACTGTGCATTTTTGTAGCTGTACCATAAGCTTTTAATGCAAATTCTTTTGATTTTTGAGGATTAGTTTCACTATAAAATTCGGATAAATGGAGGCTGTTTTCTATACTTCCGTAATCATCTGGATAAGTTTTTCTCAACTCTAAGCTTTTGTTCATGTATAAAAGCCCTTTTTCTGGCAATCCATTTTTAAAATAAGCATAGCCTAAGTTATCTAAGATCCGGGATGTATCATATTGTAATTCTGTTTTAGTTATTTTTATTTTTATAGCAGATTCTAGTAGATTTATAGCTTTATCATATTTTTTTTGGTTGATATATATAACCGCAATGTTGTTTAAAGAATATCGTTTAACTCCAGGCTTATTATAATCTTTTATGGTTTCATTATAATAGTAAATTGCATCTTTGTAATTAGACAATTCTTTTTCAGCTATTCCAAAAAGATTATTTATATAAGAGGAATAAATATCTTTTTTTCTCACATAGGGCAACGCTTCTGTAAGTGTTTCTTTACTTCCGTAATAATCGCCATTGATTTGCTGTATATTAGCCACTTGAGAAAGGACATATACAATATTAGCGCTGTCAGCCGTCTTTTTATATAAAATTATAGATTTATTGAAATAGTAAAACGCACTATCATAGTTTTCTTTCTCAAGCGTTTTGATTCCTTTACCTCTAAGTTCTTTGGCTTCTTTTTTTAGAGCCTCATTTTTTACAGGAACATCTGTTTTGTCTTTGCAGGAAAGAAGAAAGACAAAAAAGAGAAAACAAAAAAAAGGGGATCGCAACATAAAACTTACTTTCGCCGAAAGTACTAATTAATTATTAAGTACAATTTTTTTATTCATTTTTTGGAGGCATTGGTATGACAGAAATATCATCAGCAAAAGTTGGTCTAAAAGGTTTGATTTCTTTTTTTGCAACATCTTATTCATCAACAGTAAAAGAAAAGAGGGTTGTGTTCAATTAAGCGAACGCTTCCAATAAAAATATTTTATTTCATTTTTTTAAGATTTAAAAATTTGGCATAAGCATTGCTGTTCTGAACTGTTCTGAATCGTTTTTTTGGCAATTGCAATTTTGTTGAGAAGAAAGTGCGTAGAACAGTAAGAGCTAATTTTAGACTCCCCTTCTAAACTTGTCTTGCAGTTTTCCGTACTTTATTAGTGAACCATTTTTGTACAATTGTTCTAATCCATTTCAGAACAAAAACTAATTTTGAAGTAAAGAAAATATATATCTTTCTGAGAATTAAGAAGGGAATCCGGAGATTCATAATGTTCCTGATTTTCTTTAAAAATACGAGTTATTAATCCTAGAAATCCTGAAAATCCTGAATGTATTATGGACAACATTACACGATGCAATTATGAAAAAGCTTATAAAGAAGCTATACGAACAAAATATAATAGTGAAAAAGAAATAGGGGAAAATTCGAATTATTTAGAGACACCTTCTCAAGCACATTTAAGAGATTTATGTTGGCGAATATTACGCGAAAATCCTTCTCCAGATGACTTAAAAGTATATTGGGATTTTAAAGGTGTTCCTTTCAATAAAAATCAAGAAGATACCTGTACAACTTATACAGATAAATACAAAAAAGTTGGCGCTTTTTTAAAAGGGGAAAAAGAACCTCAAAAAATAGATACGGTTGACATGGCGGCAATTTTGATTGATTTTGAGCCACGACCTTTCAGAAAATTTAAGGCAAAAGCAATGTCTCAGGAAGGACAAAGCACGGTGCAGGGTGCCGAAGTTTTACCTAAAACTGAATATGTAAAACCAGTCGAAATTCTAAAACAACCCGAAACAGCAGTTTTTACAAAAACACCAAACAAGAAAAGAAAAATCAGAATTTACAAGTCAAAATTTAAAATGTTTCGAACTGTGGCAATAGCTTCTGTTGTCTGTTTGATCGGCGTTATTATTTATTTGGCGCTTCCGCAGAAGGAATGCATGCAATGGTCTGGGGATCATTATGAGATTGTAAGCTGTGATTTGAAAACAAAAGGTTCGCTTGCAGAAAATCCAGTTGAGTTGTTAGATGAAAGTTTGGTTCATCTCAAAAAAGTAGATCTTGATGACAAAACAGTTTGTTTTGATAAATATGGACGCGCGACGATCTGGTACGCGACAACGGCTGACGGAATTGAATTTTTTAACGGCCACGGCAGACATCCTGAAAACAATAATGCACTGAAACCAGTGACAAAAGATATTTTTAGAAAATACGCTCATAAGTCAAGCGCCGAAAAATAAAAAACCTCCCAAAGAGAATTTCTTTTGGGAGGTTTGCTGAGGTTTATTCCTTATCATTCTTTGAATAATAAAAAAAAAATAATTTTTAATCTTCCCAGCCACAAAGTGTCAAGCCATATCCCTGAGCTTTTTTAAGTGTAACTTTCGTAATCTCATGATTGCATGAACTTAGACCGCGACAGTTTTCATTATAATGATATTTTTTAGCACCTGTTGGACCACATAAGTATACTGTCGCTTCGGGAGGGCAAAATGAAGTTAAAAAAACGAAGAGAAGTAATAAAGCATATTTCATTTTTGGCCTAATTTATTTTACTATTAATTGATATTCATTTCCTTTATTATCAAAAGCTTTTAATTTTCCATGAGAAATCCATTCCGTAGTAATTTCTAACTCAGGAATGCTATCGGTTACTAAAATTCCTGCACCATATTTCCCTTCGGTATTAATGTTCCCGAAAACAGAATCGCCTCTTGTATTAATTCCTTTAACATCATAATTATATTCATAATGGCTTGGATTTCCGGTTCGATATTTATATTGATATTTGTTATCAACATGATATGTTTTTGCTTCTTCTGTTGTAATCGTTTTACGATCATCTGTAGAAGTTACTTCTTTAAAAAATGAGTTTACTTTTGGTGGTGGCGAAGAGGCTTTTTTACAGGAATAAAATGTAAATAATAAAAGTAAGATGAGGTAGTTTTTTTGCATAGGCTTTGTGGTATTTGGTTTAGAACTAAAAGCTTTATTTAATTTTTAAATCTAATTAGAATTAAATTCTTTAAAATGAGTACTTATACGTGATTTTATTCTGTTTCGTAAAGCGCCACAGTATCTAATAATTCTTTCTCAAACTGATAAATATCGTCGATTGATGAAATCGAAATTTTTGACTCTGTTTTATTGTCATTAAACAGGCTTATATATTTTTTACCGCCATTAAGATGCAGTCGGCATAAAGGCTTACGGTTGTTATCATCCAGCAAGATTCCAAAATAGGATTGCGTATCGCGATAAACAATTCTGTTGGTTGGTAATTTTCGACGTAAAATAGCAACTACTATTCGATAACCGTCAAGTTCTTCTTCAGATGTAATAATTTTATTGTCATCTTCAATTATTGAAATTTCTTCAACTTGCTGTTTGATTGTTTCTTTGGTTAAAGCAGCATTTAATCGGTCATTGATTTTATCATTAATAAATTGGCTGACCGATTTTTGAACCAAATCTTTAAATTCGTCCACAACTTTTTCAGTCAATCTTCCGGCATATACTTTATTAGCAAAAAGTTTTGTAAAATCATTTGAAGGATTTTCTAATTCTGCACTTATCTGCTTTTTTATTTCTTTAATGTATTTTAGAGAACTGGCATTGCTTACAATGTTATTTACATCAAAATTGGCTTTATGAAATTTTGCAATCTCGTTTATAGTATTCTCTTTTAGATTGCAAATGTCAAATTCCAAAAATGGTTTTTCATCCATTTTGTTTTGATTATCTAAATCAGTAAAAAATTGGTAAGTAATACCATTTGTCAAAAGCGCAAATCGAGTTTTTGTAACGTGGAAATAGCGAAATAATTGAGAATTATGTACCGTAAGATTTTCTTTCCAGCTTTTGCATTCTACAATGATAATGGGTTCTCCATTTTGAAAAATAGCATAATCTACTTTTTCGCCTTTTTTCAGCCCAAGATCTGCTGTAAATTCAGGAACTACTTCTAACGGATTAAAAGCATCATAACCCAGAATGTGTATAAAAGGCAATACAAAAGCATGTTTTGTAGATTCTTCAGTCTCAATTTTACTTTTCAGCTGATTTATTTTATCGGCTAGTGATTTTAGTTGAATGTTGATTTCCATTTTATCGATTTTATGATTAGTTATTCAAAAGTAAAACCTGTAAAATCAATATTTTATGGAAATCCGTAATTTCAAATTTTATTTAAATTTCATTAATATCTTTTTCAATTAATTTGTATTTATCCTTAACATCATCAGCCATATAAAAGTCTAATAAATCTTTCTTTGTTAAAGTTCCAACATTTAAAAATCTCTTTAAATATTCCTGATTAAAGTCCATCAATAAGATTGATTTTTCTAATTGTTTTAGAATGGCTTTATTGTTTTCGATATTATTCATTACTAATGATTTTATCGAAAGTATTTCATTAATATCTTTGATAATTCGATTTACAATCATTGCAAGAATATCTTTGTCAAGTTCAATTTCTTTTGAATTTAGTGCAATATCGCGCGCAAGCATATAAGCAATAGAAAGATTAGAATAATCTCCTTTTTGAGAATTTATAATAGCAACAAATCCAACTCCGGGAATAAAACCAACGTTGTCAAAATTTTTAAGAATAGAATTATCTACTAATGAAATATCAAGAACAATTAAACTCACTTTTGAATCTCTGTTAGCTTGTGTTTCGATTAATTGACTCCAAGCTGTATCTGTTTTTCTTGTGAAAATTTCTTTGTTTTCAATTTCTCCAAAACGTATGCTTTTGTCAAACTTACATTCGATAGCAATTTTTAAATCTGAACTCCCATTAACTTCGCAAACAATATCTCCCGTTTTATTTTTTGGAATATTTCCAGCTGTGTTTCCAGTTAAAAAAGCGCGATCTTTTAATCTTTTTTCTAAAAAATAATTGTTTAAAAATTCTGCAATATCATCTTCTGCTAAGGAACCTTTAATTGTTGATTTATAAAAAAGCTCTTTTTTCATTTCGAAAATCATTTTTAGACTTTCTAATTCTGTTCCAAGTTCATTATTGGTTTTGGCTAAAAAAGAAGAAATACGATCTTCCATTAAAGCCAAGACACCAATATAAATAGCACGTAATAGCTTTTCGTCTCTTTCATTTGCAGAAAGATTGTCAAAGTAATTGAAAACAATTTGGTTTTCGATTTCAAATTCCTTGATTTCTAGACGTTTTAATTGTTGGTTTAGTTTTATTGTTGACATATCATTTACTTTGTTTAAATATTATTTTGATGTTCAATTTTTGTGTTAGGCTTTGCTATGGTATATATTCTCCAAAAATTTCTTTTAATTTTATTCTCCAATTTTCTGGTAAGTCGTCCCAATTTTCTCCCCATTCTTTTGTCTTAATATAAGCTTTTAAAGGTTTTTCATATGTTGCTGCATAATTAAGTTCATCTTCTACATTTTCATGCATCATTATGATTTTACCTCCGTCGCCAAGAGCATCTTGAATTGGTTTATTATATTTTTCGGCATTTGCTACATTAGCATCTCTATCGTGAACCACAATTGGCTGAATCCCCATTGATGCTAAATATTTAATTAAACCTATTATAGCTGCTTTTCCTCTTGCTTTTACAATTTCAAAGTTTGAAAGAATCTTTAAATAATCTTGTCTAGGAAGTCTTTTTAACGATTCTCGTATTAATAAGTCTTCTGTATCTCCTTCAATTACAATTACCGTGTTTGTGAAAAATATACGAGAGATATAATTATCAATTTTCATTAACATTTTTACATAATCTTTATCATCGTCTTGAAGTAGTTTAAATTTTTCGCTAACAGAGAATGAATTGCAATTTACATGATTACCACAATTATATAATCGATTTAGAACTTGTTTTGGTTTCTTGGAAATATCAATTAAATAGGGTGAATGTGTGGAGGCGATAATTTGAGAATTTGAAGTGCTTAAATCATAAATGGCTTCTCTCATTTGATTAGCAGCACTGGGATGCAAATAGATCTCAGGTTCTTCAAAACAAATTATCAACGACCTTGCGTGATCATCTTCCCGTTGGCTTAACCACTTTTGTCTGTATCTTAACATTCCAAAAACTGCGGCTCTAATCATTCCTGTTCCCTGATATTCTACAATTGTTTTAATATTACTAGACATTTCCACATTAAAAGAAGGTTTTAAACTTGTTGGATCACTCAAGTTTGTGGTGGCATGTAGTTTTGTATCAGGAAAAACACTTTCTAAAACCATATTTAAATCGGTCATCATTTTGCCAAATTCAGAATCTACATCTTGCGGATCAAGCTCTTTTGCAAGATTTTGAAGATGTGTTTGGGCTTCTTTGAAATTATTTGAATTTTCTCTAACGGTTTCAAATAATTCACCTAATGTTTTTCCTAATACTCCATTTCCATTTCCTTGGATTTCACTAGTTGATATGTCAACAGGAATCATTAAGAAACGCGGTAGCATTTTTAAAACGTTTCCAGGGATTCCTCCTGGGTTTTGAAACCAAACCTCATCGTCTTGAATATCCCAAATTTCATCAATTTGTTCAAGTTTTTCTAAAATGCCTTTACTCTTACCTATTGGTTTATCATTCTCAATAGATAAAATACTAAATAATTCTTCACTCAATCCTTTTGCGATAAAGTCATTTATCGTTTTGCAATCTCTAAAATCTTCAGCTATTTCACGGACTTTAGATTTAAATTCAATCATTACATCTTTTCCAATTTCATATGTTTTTTTATAAGTCACAGAAAGGCCGCTATCAACGACTTCTTCTTCTTCTTCTATGTCATATTCGAAAATTCTACCTTTAAATCCCCTCCATTGTTTTGCTTCTTCAGGTAAATTTCTAAATTCAGCTTCTAAGACTATTGTTTGGATATCAACTTTAGTTTCTCCAGTTTCTTCGTCAATAATTGAATGATAATCAAAATTTGTAAGCTGTTTTTTTGCGGAGAGTAAAATTTCTATTGCCTTTAAAATTGTGCTCTTTCCACAATTATTTTGTCCAATTAAAAATGTTGCATCACCAAAATTAATTGTAACATCTTTTAATCGTTTGAACCCTGATATTTTTAATGTATGTAGTTTCATTTTAAATAGTTTAATTTTGTTTTTCGAGTAACTGATTGATAAATGTTTTTAGTCATATTTAAATTTTACATAAGAATTAATATAACTATTTAGTCCTGAACCTGCAGAAGCTAATCGTTTCATATTTTCAACATGTGATTGTCCAGCTTTTCTATAACTATATTGATAAGTACTTCCCGAAGAAAATCGTACTCTAATGTAATCAGATCCAATCTCGTATCCTGAAACTCCTGATCCACCGCTTCGATTTGCATATCTTTCCATAATTTCTAAAGTTTTTGAGTTCTATAAATGTTTTTAATATGAGATGAAAAATACGATCCTTTTGAATTAGCAGTCATTAATTCATAATGAACATCTTCCGGAACTCCAAAGTATCGATAGACTCCACCATGATTAAACTCTATTTCTAATATTTGATTATTATCGTCATAACCTATTGATTTTAAATTTGACGATCTTACATATTCTCTTTCCATTTTTTTTGATTTTTTGTTATAAATCTAATTAGAATTGATTCTTACAAAGCGCGTACTTGTACCTGATTTTGTTTTGAGCTTAAGTAATTAGCCTTTCAGCAATTTCTTCCCTCTCAATTATTATTTGTGAAGGAAGTATCATTTGGATTTGGTTATTAATTGGATTCTGAAAAATTGAAAAATTTCCTCTGCAGTTTTTATATCGAAATTGAAATGCACTTAGCCCTTTTATAAAACCTTCTTTTTGAGTTATTTCAAAGACATAATTTGAACAGGATTTTTTAAAAATGCATTTTCTTCTGCTAGACTGAGGAATTAGTATCCAATACAATCGAATAATTAATAGAATGAAATACTTCATTTTATTTTTCAAAAATGATTAAGTGTGTGAAAAGTGTTTGAGCAGGTCTTGCCCCAATTCCAAAACATCCTAATTCTGCATTAACAAAAGTTGTAATGTTCTCTACTCGGACATATTTCCAACCTTTTTCAGTATGATATTTTATTGCACTTTCTAATTGTTCTGCAATTTGTGAAGATGTGTTTTTCTTTAAATCGATTGAAGCGGCAAATGGTATTACTTTGTGTTCCATAATTTTTTTAAGTTTTAATTAGTTGATTAATAATCCAAAAGTAAATTCAATAAAACCAGCATTTTACGGAAATCCATAATCCATAAAATTTTAAATTTCGGCAATAAAAAAAGCCCCCGAAGGAGCTTTAAAATAGGAATAGCAGGAATTTAAATTATCCCCATATCTTTTACAATTGAAATCAAATGAAGCGTATTGTTCGCTTTAAAAAAGTCTTTTAATCTAGAAAGTCTTTTTTCCATAGCACTTTTGCTGTTCGGTTTAGTTCCTAAGGTTTTTAGGATTTCTATTATTTCATCTTGAGAAGTGCCGTCAGCTAAATGCTTTAAAATCTTAATATCCAATTCTTCTATTTCGAAATTGTTTTTTTCCTGTAAAGCAGAAGATATTTCTGGAGAAATAAATTTTTTGTCAGAACTTGAAATCAGATTGATTGCTTTTTTTAATTCTTCAATACTATTCAAACTTTTTAAAACAAAACCATCTATTTCAGCATTTTCAAAAAGCGATTTAATACGAAAGCTTTTGTCTTCGACAGAATAGACAATTATTTTAATATCAGGTTGTAATTCACGTACTTTTTGAACCAGTTCATCTCCGTTTTTAATGTTTGGTTCACGATGATCTTTTTTAAAAGAAAGATCACTAATTAATAAATCGAATGGTTCATTTTTGTGAATTGCTGCACGTATTTTTAGAAACGCATCATCACAAAATTTTGAATGTTGGTAATCGGCAATATTTAAATCTTTCAAAACCTGTTGAATTCCTAAATTCATGGCATCGATATCTTCAGCTATTATTACTTTTTTAAACATAGGCTTTTATTTAGGCATAGTTATTTTTACTTTAAAACCTTTTTGAGGTTCGGTTTCAAAAGTAATTGCTCCTTTTACAGATAAAATACGGTTTTCCATATTTTGCAAACCATTTTTTATAATCTTTGATTTTTCACTGCCTTTTCCGTTGTCTGAGTAATTTAGAAAGATTTTATTACTGTCCGTTTCAAATTTTAAAACCACTACCGAAGCTTCGCTATGCTTTTTCATGTTAACCATTAATTCTTGTAAAACGCGATGAATTGTTATCTTTTTAAGCTCTTCAATTACATCCCAATTTATTTTTTCGATACCATTAATTGAGACATTTATATTATTGTCGCTGTAAGTAGAAAGCATTTCTTTTAAATTTCTTGAATAATTTATTCCAGTATCGATATCATTATTTTCTCTTGAAATACCTCGAACACGAGTATAAATATGATTTAGTTTTTGCAATAAGATCCCTGTATTATTTTCGGTTGTTAAAGATTGAGTTTGTGTAAAGGTTATTGTATCGAAGACATCATTTGCCAATTCATCATGTATATCCTTAGAAATTCTTGTTTCGGTATCGTAGACAGTCTTTATTTTTCCTATTCGGTTCCGATTATCATAATGTTTTTTCAAATAGGCGAATAAAAATAGAAGAATAATTAGGATTCCAATAAATACGATTTTCTCATTTTCGGAATCTTTTTGGGCGACAGCTTTTTCTAAACGCAATTTCTCATTTTCGTCTTTTTCTTTTTTTGAATCGTATTTAATTTTTGCGAATTTGTTTTTAAAATTATTCCTGACTTTTAGGATACTATCATTTAAGAAAATGAATTTTTGGATGTATTCTGTTTTATTAGTCACAGAATTATTGGTCATTAAAAAAGACAAAGCCTTTAAACGTTCATCAATACTGTGTATTTTCGTTGCCGTTTCGTAGGCATTTGAGGCAAATTGTTTTGATTTTTGAGGCTGGCTTTTAAAGTGAAATTCTGATAAATGTAAATTGTTTTCAATGCTTCCGTAATCTTTAACATTACTTTGTCTTAGGTCTAGACTTTGTTTCATAAACAAAAAACCCTTCTCATTTAATCCTTTTTTGAACAAAGCATAACCATAATTGTCTAAAATTCCAGCTTTACTATTTATGAATTGATCTCCCGATCCTTTTATATTTAAAATAGATTCAAAGATTTTGATTGCCTTATCGTATTTTTTTTGTTTAATATAAACAACTGCGATATTATTTAAAATAGATTGTTTGCACAAAGAATCGGAACAATCTTTAAGTCCTTCGTTATAGTAGTAAATAGCATCCTCATAATTAGATAATTCCTTATCAGCGATGCCAAAAAAGTTATTGATTGCGGCACTATAAACATCCTTTTTTTTTACATAAGGCAATGCTTCAGTAAGTGTTTCTTTACTACCATAATAATCCCCATTAATTTGTTGGATATTAGCCATGAGAATAAGATTGTAAACCAAATTGGCGCTATCTTTCAAATTTTCAAATGCTATTTTAGATTTGTTTAAATTATAAAAAGCAGTATTAAAGTCTTTTTTTGCAAAGTCAGTTAGGCCTTTTTCCTGATTTTTTTTTGCTTCTTTTTTTATTGAATCTATATTCGTAGCAACAGTTTCTTTTTCATTGCATGAAAAAAGAAAAACAAATAGGATAAAATATAAAAACGGGGATCGTAACATAAACTTTACTTTCCCCGAATTTAATGATTAAATTATATTAAAATAAATTTATTTAGTCTTTGCTTGGTGGCGGTGGCGGAAGTGGAACAGGCAAATCTCCAGGACCATCATCAGCATAAGAAGGTTTTGAAGGATTAATTTCCTTTTTAACATCATCATATTCGTCGGCTGTGCAAGAAAATAATGTAGTTGACAATAGGGCGAACGCTCCCAAAATGAATATCTTTTTCATAATAATTTTGTTTAAAATTTTGAAATAGGTATTGCTGTCCGGAACTTTTCCAGAGCATTTTTTAATGGCAATACCAAATTGTTTTTTGGGAAGTGAAGTATGTAGAACAGTAAGATTTTTATTTAGACTTCCCGGCTAAACTCGGTCTTACGGATTTCCATACTTTTAATAAAACTAGTTTTGTACTTTTGTTTTTAATCTGCAGATCATTACGTTAACTAATTTTGTTGAGGCAAAGTTATGTGGGGTTCAGAGCTGTATTGATTGAAAAGTCAGGAAAGTCTAATTAGTTTTTTTAAAGTTGAGATAAGTTCTAAGAAGTCATAAAAAGTCACAAAAAGTAGAATAAAGTCCTTTAGAAAAAGTTGTAAAAAGTTCGAAATGCCTATGTCAAACATTACTTTTGAAGATTATAAAAATGCTATTAAAGCGAAATATGAAAAGGAAAAAGAAGAAGGGGATTATTCAAATAATTTAAGTTCGCCAACGACCGCAAATCTTAGAAAATTATGCATCAAAAGATTTGCTTCAAACACTGATAAAGATGACTTGATTACTTTTGAATCTTTTTTTGATTTTCCATTTGATAAGGATAAAAGAAATTTGTTTGGAGGTGATGAGCTAAATAAATTAGAATCGGTTAAGAGGTTTTTTAAAGGCAAAACGGAGAATCCAGCCGATGAAACTATTCAATTAGCTGCAATACTTGTAGATCTTCGTCCAAGACCTTTTAATAAGTTTAGAAAACAAATTGATGAAGAAGATTTAGAATTGATAAATGAGTTAAGGATTACTAATAATTCTGGTAAAGAAGTCGCTTCTAATAATTTGAATGTTCAAGAAGAAATTGAAGGCTTAAATGATTCAAAAACAGATGATGTTGTTGAAGATTCCCAACCACTTCAAAGCAAGGAAGCTGAGTCTGTAAAAATGCCTATATCGACTTTTGTAAATATTAGCGAGAAACCAAAATCTAAAAAATTAAGATATTTAGCAATTACAGCTATTCTTGCTGGATTAGGTTTGATCATTTATTTAGCTCTGCCACATAAAGAATGTATGCAATGGTCAGGCGATCATTACGAATTAGTTTATTGTGACGAACCCATTAAAGGAAATTTAAATGAGGTATTTCCAAAAGATAATTATCTCTTAAGCTTCAGAAAAATTAAAGTTTATGATACTACAAATTGTTTTAGACCCAACAAGGAAGCATTTATCTGGTATGCAAGAAAATCATCTACAGAAGTTGATTTTTTTAATGGAAATGGAAATGGAAGAAGTCCTGAAAATGGTGCTACAATTAAACCTGTAACAAATTATATTTTGGGTAGATACGCCGAAAAAAGCAATTCTAAAAAATAAAAAAACCTCCCAAAACGACTTTTATTTTGGGAGGTTTATTGATGAGGTTTATTAGGTCTATTCTTTATCAGATTTGTAAGCCGTGTCATTTGGAAATAACATTCCGTTTAGGCGAGTATCTCTTTGATAAACATCAGGATAAAAATTCATTTCTCCATCTCTTGTTACCCAAGCGGTAAAATAACCTATGTAAATCGGGATCTTTTTCTTTAAGAAAAAGGGTGTTTCTTTTTCGCCACTCATTGCTGCATTTATTTTTTCAATTGTCCAGTCCGGATAATCTTTCATCATTGAAATGGCAAGTTCTTTCGCTTTTTCGACATTAATACAGCCGTGACTGAAAATACGTTTTTCAAACCCAAACAAAGATTTAGACGGGGTGTCGTGCATGTAAATATCATTAGGATTTGGGAACATGAATTTTACAAGTCCTAATGCATTATCAGGCCCCGGTTTTTGTCTTACTTTCCCGCCGTTCCATTCCATTCCATGATCGGCCAGATAATTTTTGTCTTCGGCCATTTTTAGTTTTAATTCATTTTGGATAATACTTGTCGGAACATACCAATATGGACTAAAAACAATTCGATCAATCTGACCACTGAAAATCACCGTTTTGGTCAATGGAGTTCCAATAAAAACCTTCGAAACAATATCAAATTTTTTATCTCTTACAAAATACAGCATAAACGACGGAATGTTGACCATCACATATTCGTCTTGATCTTCCAAGGAAGGCGGAATCCATCTGCAACGTTCCATATTTAGCATTATGGTTTTAATACGATCGCTAATCGGTTCATTCATTTGGTCAATATGTTCTTTCGAAAGTATATAATTTGGTGCCAATGCATGTCGCACTTTATATTTCATTACACCGTCCATCAATTCTTGATCATAAAAATTGCTTTTAGAATCGTTGGCTAAATCGCCAATTATGAATAAGCGATGTCTAACATCGGCAATGGTTTGAGAAGTAGCATCAGGACGCAAATCTTGATACGGGTTGTCCATATAGATTGGAGTCCATTGATTGCTTTTCTCGATTTCGCGGTATTTTTTTAAAACTTCTTGAAGTTTATAATATTGGCTAAAAAGAACATGCTTGTTTTCCTTTAATAATTCAGGATTACTAGCAATTGAATCTAATAACGTTTCATAAGACAATTTTTTCTTTGGCAGATACCATTGAATTTTGTTTTGTTCTTCGGCATTAATTCCTTGATAAACATGTTTGGCGTATAAAATATACATGGAACTCAGTAAAAGTTCTGTGTCAGTGTCTGAAATTTTTGATTTAGATTTTGATTCCTCATTAAAAATTTCGTCAAGTTTGTTTTTATATGGAATTTCAATTTGAACACCTTCTTCGTAAGTGGAGTTTAATTTATGATATAAAAGATATCCAAACTCATTGATATCATTGTTTTCATACCAAATAGCTTTGTATGCTTTGTCCTGATATAATTTGGCAACATCGCTTTGATAGGCTTTTAAATCAGAATATTTTTTAAAAAAAGTGGTAATTACGGCACTCGAAATTTCGGGAGCGGTAACAAGAAAATGATTCTTTTTTTCTGAAGAAAAGTTCAGATTTTTGTTTGAATATGCAAATGAAGAATTTGAAAAATACCCAAATAAAAGAATAACAGCAAAGGTAAAGTTTTTCATTTTTTTTTGATTTACGTTATTAGTCCTTGTAATGAAACATTGAAAATAAAAGGTAATCTGTGCAAAAAAATGATTTGGGGGAAATCGGTATTTCTACTCAAATTTATAAAAAATATCTTAATATTTTAATTTTTATGGTTTAAGAAATATCGCCTTAATAAAAGTCAATTCCAGTGCTTTAAACAGTACAGTTTTTTTGATGAAAAATCTTGAATCTTGGCGTTCGGTTTTCAGTATTCTTCCAGTCTAAGTGAGGAATTTTCAAAGCAAAGAAAGTGCAGGACAGTTTTTTAAATTAGGATGCTTTTATTTGTCTGTAAAATTATTTTTTTGAAAAAAGTGGAGTTAAAATTTTTTTCTTCTCTAACAATCTTATATTTTTACGCAACCGATTGCAATTGTTGTTTTATTTGCAATAATGTATTTTTTAGATTAAATTTTTATCAAATATTCTTATTGCGGTTTAAAACATTGATTCTTTCAAAATGAAAATTTTAAAGAATAATAAAATGAAGTTATCAAGATTTGTTTTCCTGTTTGTTCTAATTTCTTTTTCGGCTTTGGCTCAAAAGGATTATAAATTATGGCTTCAGTATAATAAAATAACAAATCCTGCAATTGCTTCAGAATATAAAAGCAACCTTAAGAATATTGTTTCTCTAGGAAATTCAGAAACCTTAAAAATTTCGATAAAAGAATTAGAAACTGGCATTTTGAGTATGTTGGATCAAAAGCCACAGATTAAAACGGAAATTGAAGGCGAAAATAACTTGATTATTGGCAGTAAACCTTCTTTGAATTCTGATTTGCAGAAAACACTTCAATCTGATTTTGATAAAATAAATTCAGAAGGTTTTATCATTAAATTGGTTGTTCTAAAAAATAAAAAGCAGTTGATTATTACAGGAAAAAATGATGTTGCTGTTTTGTACGGTGTTTTTAGTTTCCTGAGATTAATGCAGACAAATACGTCGCTTAAAAATTTGAGTATTAGCGATTCTCCAAAAACAAATATTCGAATTTTAAATCATTGGGATAATTTAGACAGGACAGTTGAAAGAGGTTATGCCGGATTTTCACTCTGGAACTGGCAAAAACTGCCTGATTTTATTGATCAACGTTATGTTGATTACGCTAGAGCGAATGCTTCAATTGGAATTAACGGAACAGTTTTGACCAATGTAAATGCAAACGCTTTAATCCTAACACCGCAATATTTAGAAAAAGTAGAGGCTTTAGCCAATGTTTTTAGACCGTACGGAATAAAAGTGTATTTAACGGCAAGATTTTCGGCGCCAATTGAAATTGGAAACCTAAAAACTGCCGATCCAAAAGATCCAGAAGTGATGAATTGGTGGAAAAATAAAGCGGTCGAAATCTACAAACGAATTCCGGATTTTGGAGGTTTTTTGGTAAAAGCAAATTCGGAAGGTCAGCCAGGTCCGCAAAATTATGGAAGAGATCATGTTGACGGAGCAAATATGCTTGCTGATGCTGTTGCGCCTTTTGGTGGCGTAATTATGTGGCGAGCCTTTGTATATTCAGAACATGATGCGAATGACCGTGCCAAACAAGCTTACGCCGAATTTCAACTGTATGACGGAAAATTCAAAGAAAATGTAATCGTTCAGGTTAAAAACGGAGCAATCGATTTTCAGCCACGTGAACCTTTTCATCCATTATTTGGTGCCATGCCAAAAACACCTTTAATGATGGAGTTTCAAATTACACAGGAATATTTGGGTTTCAGCACACATTTGGTTTTTCTCCCTAAATTATTTCAAGAAGTTTTAGAATCAGATACGTATCGAAAAGGAAAAGGTTCAACTGTTGCAAAAGTTGTTGATGGCTCTTTATACAATAATAAAATTACCGGAATTGCCGGCGTTGCCAATATTGGAAATGATTTAAACTGGACTGGACATCCTTTCGCACAAGCGAATTGGTATGGTTTCGGAAGATTGGCTTGGAATCCTTATTTAGATTCTGAAGTTATCGCTGATGAATGGTTAAGAAGCACTTTCTCAAATGATGAAAATTTCATTAAACCAGTTAAAAAAATGATGATAGATTCTCGTGAAGCGGTTGTGAATTACATGACGCCACTTGGTCTGCATCACATTATGGACACAGGTCATCATTATGGACCAGGACCATGGGTTTCGAATTTATCGAGACCAGAATGGAATCCGGTGTATTACCATAAAGCAGATAAAAACGGAATTGGTTTTGACCGATCAAAATCGGGGACAAATGCTACAGCGCAATACGCAATTGAGGTTGAAAAGCTTTTTGATAACTTAGAAACCTGCCCTGAGAAAGATTTATTATGGTTTCATCACGTTTCGTGGGATTATAAACTGAAAAACGGCCAAACGCTTTGGAATGGCTTGGCACTCAAATATCAAGAAGGCGTAAACCAAGTGGTAACAATGCAGAACATTTGGAATAAAACGGAAAAATATATTGACGCTGAACGTTTTAATGAAGTTCAAATGTTATTAGAAATTCAGAACAAAGAAGCAAAATGGTGGCGTGATGCCTGTTTGCTTTATTTTCAGCAATATTCGGGTAAAGAACTTCCAGCGGGAGTAGAAAAACCAACACAGACATTAGATTATTTTAAATCATTAAAATTCCCATTTGCACCAGGAAATGGATAAATAATAAAATTAACACATAGAAACATAGATATATATTTAGCTTAAAAAAGATTAAAGAAAGAAACTAGTTTCTCACACATAGTCCCGATAGCTATCGGGATGTTTTAATGCAAGTGAAACGCCTCTTTAGACAAAGAGAGACTATGTTTCTATGTGTTTAAAAAAATAGCAGTAAAAATATTTTAAAAATTATGAGCAAGAAATCGGCAATTGTTACCGGAGGAAATTCGGGTTTAGGATTTGCAACAGCAAAAAAACTTTGTGATAATGGCATCACAACTTACATAATAGGAAGATCAAAAGAAAAGACAGAAGAAGCTTGCAAAGAAATTGGAGAAAATGCTGTTCCGGTAATTTTTGATTTGAATGATTTGGTTGGAATTCCAGCAATGATTGAAAATATTACTAAAAATGGCCCAATTGATATTTTGGTAAACAATGCCGGAATCAACTTAAAAAAAGAATTTTTAGACGTTACCGATGAAGATTTTCTTTCGATAATTCATACCAATCTTTTGAGTGTTTTTGCTGTGAGCAAAGCAGTTGTAAAAAACATGAAAGAAAATGGTGCAGGAAGTATTGTAAACATCAGTTCGATGGCATCGCAATACGGAATCCCGAAAGTAATAGCGTATTCAGCGAGCAAAGGCGCAATCGAATCAATGACGCGTGCGATGGCAGTAGAATTGGCTCCGTTTGGAATTCGCGTTAATTGCGTTGCTCCAGGTTTTATCAAAACTAAAATGTCGGCTAAAGCTTTGGACAGCGATCCAGAAAGAAAAAACAAAGTGTTAGGAAGAACACCAATGGGATTTTTAGGAGAACCTTCGGATATTGCTGATGCGGTTTATTATTTCGCTTTAAGCGAATCAAAATACACAACCGGAACTATTTTGCCTGTTGATGGCGGAAATAGTATTGGGTTTTAATAAGCGTTGAAAATTTCTCGCAAAGACGCAAAGGCGCAAAGAGATTCTTTTTAAGTTTTTATAATAAAACTTTGCGACTCTGCGACTTTGCGAGATTAAAAAATAAAGAATAAAAAAAAACTTTGCGACTTTCAGAGATTAAAAAAAAACAGTCACTATGGCAAAAATGCAACAAACAATGCGTTGGTTTGGACCTCAAGACAACGTTACCTTATTAGATATCAAACAAGCTGGAGCAACCGGAATTGTTACCGCTTTGCATCATATTCCCGTTGGAGAAATCTGGACAATTGATGAGATTAAAGAAAGACAGCAAATCATTAAAAATGCTGGATTGGAATGGTCGGTTGTGGAAAGTCTTCCGGTTCATGAAGAAATTAAAAGAGCTTCTGGAAATTATCTTCAGTACATTGAAAATTATAAAATCAGTTTAAAGAATCTGGCTGAATGCGGTATCAAAATCATTACCTATAATTTCATGCCGATTCTGGATTGGGTAAGAACACATCATAATTTTATTAATTCTGACGGAAGCAAAGCTTTATTATACAATCAAGATGCATTTACTTTTTTTGATGTTTTTCTTTTAAAAAGACCAAACTCAGAAAACGATTATTCGGATTTAGAAAAAGAAAAAGCGTTGCTATTTGGAAAACAATTATCTGAAGATGAAAAAGCATTATTGTTTAAAAATGTTTTACTAGGATTACCGGGAAGTAAAATCAATTTTACGGCCGAACAAATTTTGGCACTTTTGGAAAATTATGCCGAAATCGACAATCAAAAATTAAGAGAAAATCTGATTTACTTTTTATCCGAAGTTACGCCAATTGCAGAAGAAGTTGGATCTAAATTAGCAATTCATCCTGATGATCCGCCTTTTTCAGTTTTAGGTTTGCCAAGAATTGTTTCCACAGAAACCGACTTAAAGGCGATTTTCGATGAGGTTCCTTCAACAGCAAATGGATTATGTTATTGCACAGGTTCATTAAGCGCGGATCCAAAAAATAATCTGGAAAAAATAATTGATGATTATGGAGATAGAATTCACTTTTTACATCTGAGAAATACCATCCGCGAAAGCGAAACCATTTTCCGTGAATCAGAACATTTAAATGGCGATGTGAAAATGGAAGTTATTCTAGAAAAAATCCTGTTGCTGATGAATAAGACAAAGATAAGTCTGCCAGTGCGTCCTGATCATGGTTTTTTACACGCCGTTGATGAAAAAATAGAAACATACCCAGGGTATTCATTGACAGGACGATTAAAAGGTTTGGCAGAATTGAGAGGCTTGGAAATGGGAATTGCTTATAAATTGAATTTGTAAATAAAGTTTCTAAGTCTTTCGCGCTGAGAATTTCTCGCAAAGACGCAAAGGCGCAGAGTTTTTTAAGGCTTAAAATAAGTAAAAACCTTAGCGACTCAGCGACTTTGCGAGATTAAATAAAAAAGTTTGTGACTCTATGTATTTAAAAATTAAAACTTGTTATATTATTTTATCGCTTTTCCTAGCTGGATTAAGCACAAATTCATATGCCATAAATCCAGATAAATACATAGTTAATAAAGCTTCTTCCAAAAACTTTCCTCTGGTTTCAAAAGGTAAAACAGCTTCAATTTTAGTCAGTTCAACTGATTTTTCAGGCGTTTTGAAAGTTGCGGGGCATTTTGAAAATGATATTTTTAAAGTTTCAGATTTGCATCCAAAACGAATAAAAACGATTTCTGAAGCCGAAGATTTTGTGGTTATTATCGGAACTTTAGGGAAAAGTGAAATTATCAATCAATTAGTCAAAGACGGAAAAATTGATGCCAGCCAGCTTCAGGGAAAATGGGAAAAATTTACCACACAAATTGTCGAAAATCCGTTTAAAGGAATTAAAAAAGCTTTAGTAATCGCAGGTTCAGATAAACGCGGAACGATTTACGGAATTTACGATTTGTCAAGCCAGATTGGGATTTCTCCATGGTATTTTTGGGCCGATGTTCCAGTCAAAAAACAATCGGAATTGCATGTTTTACCGGGAATTCATTCGCAAGGCGAGCCAAAAGTAAAATATCGCGGTATTTTTATAAATGATGAAGCGCCGGCACTAACAGGCTGGGCTTATGAAAAATACGGCGGATTCAATTCGAAATTTTATGACACTGTTTTTGAATTGATTTTGAGAATGAAAGGCAATTATTTATGGCCGGCAATGTGGGGAAGAATGTTTTATGTAGATGATCCGCAGAATGCTGTTTTGGCCGATGAATACGGAATTGTAATGGGAACTTCACATCACGAACCCTTAACGAGAGCGCACGCTGAATGGGGAAAAGAAAAAGGGAAATGGGATTTTAATTCTAATTCTGAAGCTTTGACTACTTTTTGGAAAGACGGAATTAAAAGAATGGGAAATAAAGAAACCATTGTTACCATCGGAATGCGAGGCGACGGCGATGAACCAATGACAGAAGGAACCGCAATTGGGCTTTTGGAAAATATCGTAAAAACACAAAGAAATATCATCCAGGAAGTTACTAAAAAGCCAATTGAAGAAACGCCTCAAATGTGGGCGCTTTACAAAGAAGTTCAAGATTATTATGACAAAGGAATGACAGTTCCAGATGATGTAACGCTTTTATTGTGCGATGATAATTGGGGAAATATTAGAAAACTGCCGGAACTCGATGCAAAACCTAGAAAAGGCGGTTACGGAATTTATTATCATTACGATTATGTGGGCGGACCTCGAAATTATAAATGGATCAATACCAACCAAATCGAGCGTACTTGGGAGCAAATGGATTTGGCTTATGAACACGGAGTTGATAAAATCTGGATTGTAAATGTTGGCGATATAAAACCAATGGAATTACCAATTGAGTTTTTTCTCGATATGGCTTGGAATCCTGAAAAGTTCAATGCCGGAAATTTACAAGATTATTATGTGAATTGGGCAAAAGAGAATTTTGGAAATCAATTTACGGGAGAAATTGCGGAGATTTTAAAATTGTACACCAAATACAATGCACGCAGAAAACCTGAATTATTAGATGAGAAAACGTACAGTATCACTAATTATAACGAAGCAGATCGCATTTTAGGGGATTATCAGAAATTGGTTGAAAAAGCAAATTCCATAAACGAAAAATTAAAGCCAGAATACAAAGATGCTTATTATCAGTTGGTTTTATTTCCGGTTTTGGCAAGTGCAAATTTGAATGAATTGTATGTTGCAACAGCCAAAAATCATTTATACGCAGAGCAGGGAAGAGCTTCTGCAAATGATTATGCTGAAAAAGTAAAAGTATTATTTGAAAAAGACAGTCTGTTGACGAATTATTATCATACCAAAATGGCAAACGGCAAATGGAATCATATGATGTCGCAAACTCATATTGGTTATACAAATTGGCAACAGCCGGATAAAAATGTAATTCCGAAAACGAAAAGAATTGAGGTTTCTAATAAAGCTGAAGCGAAAATTTCTGAGAAGGCTGAAACATCAATTAATAAAAATAGAAATTTAGATCATGTTCGCGGTTTTATTGAGGACAACGGTTATATCTCGATAGAAAGTAAAAATTATTCTAAAGCAATAAATTCGGATGCAGTAAAATGGACAATTATTCCAAATCTTGGTAAAACAGATTCTGGAATTACAATAAAACCTTCGAATATTCAGCCGATTGAAATCTCGGAAAATTCGCCAAGATTAGAATACGATGTTCATTTTTTTAGCAAAGGAAATGTAAAAGTAAAGGCTTATTTTTCACCGACAATTAATTTTAAAATGGGAGACGGTTTAAAATACGGAATTGGTTTTGATTCGGAAAAACCGCAAATCATGAACCTTAATGCAGATTCTTCAGAGAAAAATTGGGCTGAATCAGTTGCGAATAATATTAAAATTATAACTTCTTCACATATAGTAGAAAATTCAGGAAATCATGTTTTGAAAATTTATGCTGTTGATGCAGCATTAGTGCTTCAGAAAATTGTAATTGAAACTGAAGAAGGAAAAGTTCTGGAGTCGTATTTAGGACCGCCTGAGAGTTTTAGGAAGAAATGACAAAACAAAGCGAAGTAAGTCTGAAAAAGAAAAAAACTATTAACTATTAAAACCACAAAATATGAAATTTATTAACCCTTATGTATTTGCCGTCGCAACGTTGCTGATGGTAAGCTGTTCTTCGAAAAAAGAAACGTTGTCATTAAAAGACGCTTATAAAAACGATTTTTATATCGGTACGGCTTTAAGCGCAGATCAAATTCAAGAAAAAAATACCAAAGAAGATTCATTGATCAAAAAAGAGTTTAATGCCATTACAGCAGAAAACATTATGAAATCAATGTTTGTGCATCCGCAGAAGGATAAGTATGATTTTACTTTGGCGGACAAATTTGTGGCGTATGGTGAGAAAAATAAAATGTTTATTCACGGACATACATTGATTTGGCACAGCCAATTAGCGCCTTGGATGGAAAAAATAAAAGACAGTACCGAAATGAAGGCTTTTATGCAAGATCATATTACAACGATTGTTTCAAAATATAAAGGAAGAATTGGTTCTTGGGATGTTGTCAATGAAGCTTTGAATGATGATGGAACTTTAAGAAAATCGGTTTTTTTGAATACGCTTGGAGAGCAATATTTAGTTGATGCGTTCAAATTAGCAGCAAAAGCAGATCCGAAAGTCGATTTGTATTACAACGATTATAATATTGAAGAACCTGCAAAAAGAGCTGGAGCAATTGCTTTGATCAAAAAAATAAAAGCAGCGGGAGGAAAAGTAGATGGAGTAGGAATTCAAGGACATTGGCGATTAGCAAGTCCGTCAATTGAAGAAATCGAAAAAAGTATTTTGGAATATTCAGCTTTAGGAATTAAAGTGGCTTTTACAGAATTAGATATTACAGTTTTGCCAAATCCTTGGGATTTAAAAGGTGCAGATGTGAATCAGAAATTTGAAGGAAATGATAAAATGAATCCATATCCAAAAGCGTTGCCAGATTCTATTCAGAATAAATTGGCAGAGCGATATGCTTCTATTTTCAAATTATTTTTAAAACATAAAGATAAAATAAGCAGAGTTACTTTTTGGGGAGTTCATGACGGACAATCTTGGTTAAACGACTGGCCTATAAAAGGTAGAACAAATTATCCGTTGCCGTTTGATGCTCAATTAAAACATAAAAAAGCATACGACAGTATTCTGCAGCTTAAAGAGAAAAAAGAATAAGAAAGAGTGCGAATTCTATTTATTGAGAATCCTTACAGACTGTTTTTGTGAAAATTATGCAATAACGCAAAGTAAATTTGGATGGTATATTTTTTTTACTAAATTTACACAACCGATTGCTTAAGTGGAAGCCTTTTGAAATCAGTGCAAGAGCTAACTAAATAATCAAAATTTTTACAAGTATTGATTATGAAACTAACCAAAATAACCACGAACCAATAATGAATTTTAATTCCCAAAAATTATCCATAAAAGAAAAAATTGGATATAGCTTAGGTGATCTAGCCGCAAATTTGGTCTTTCAGACTTTAATGACTTATCTGGCGTATTTTTATACTGACATTTACGGATTATCACCAGCGCATTCTTCCATAATAATGCTGGTTGTCGGTTTGATTGCGGCTTTTATTTTTAATCCTATAATTGGTGTTTTGGCAGACAGAACAACTTCAAAATGGGGGAAATTCAGACCGTGGATTTTATGGACTGCTGTGCCGTTAGGAGTAATTGCATTATTGGCTTTTACAACACCAAATTTTTCTTATCAAGGCAAAGTAATTTATGCCGTAGCGACTTATAGTATGTTATTGCTTTTTTATGCAGGAAATAATTTGCCTTATTCTGCATTAAGCGGTGTAATTACGGGTGATATGGGCGAGCGCAACAGCATGTCTGCGTACCGTTTTGTGGCAGTTATGTTTGCGCAGTTTTTTGTTCAGGTATTTATGCTTGGAATTATAAAAAGTGCCGGAAACGGGGACAAAGCTGTTGGTATCGAAAAAGTGATGACCGTTTTAGCAATTGTTGGTACTATCATGCTTTTAATCACTTTTTTGACGACAAAGGAAAGAATTATTCCAAAGCCGGAACAAAAATCAAGTGTAAAAGAAGATTTAAGCGATTTGGTAAAAAACAGACCATGGGTAATCATGCTTTCGCTTACAACTTTGGTTTTTATCACGTTGGCAATGAAAGGCGGGTCGTATGTGTATTATTTCGAAAACTATGTAGATAAGGATCAATTAGCCATTTTTATTCAGCCTATTTTAGATACTTTGTCAAGCATTGGTTTGAACCATTTTGGGAATGATCCCGTTGCAGCCGGATTTGGATTGTTTAATGCCGGCGGTATTATTTTTATGATCGTCGGAATTACATTGTCTAAAAATCTTGCGGATAAATACGGAAAGCGAAATGTATTTGGTTTGTTTTTATTCATTTCGACACTTTTTATTATTGCTTTTTATTTCTTTCCGTCAACCTCAATTGGCTTTATATTTTTCTCCCAAATTCTGCATGGATTTTTCTACGGAATAACAATTCCGCTTCTCTGGGCGATGATTGCCGATGTTGCTGATTATTCTGAATGGCTGAATAATAGAAGAGCAACAGCCATTATTTTTTCAGCGATGATGGTTGGTTTAAAAGCTGGTTTGAGTATTGGAGGTGCTTTGACAACTTCGTTGCTAGGGCATTTTAATTATGTACCAAATGCTCCACAACAGAGCGATATTGCTATAAACGGAATAAAATTGCTTGTCAGTATTTTTCCGGCAATACCTTTCCTAATTGGTGTTGGATTATTGTTTTTCTACAAAATCGACAAGAAAATGGAAGTGCAGATTGAATCTGACTTAAAAGAAAGAAGAGTTTAGTGTATTTAAAAAAAATAAAAAAAGAGAACATGCCTGAAGATAGTATTGAAAACATAGACTTTGCCGCGTTAGATAGGCGCGCGATTTCTAATCCCTTAGTAAATCATATTTATACTGCCGATCCATCAGCACACGTTTTTAACGGCAAAATATATATCTATCCGTCGCATGATATTGATGCGGGAATTCCGTTTAATGATAATGGAGATCATTTTGGAATGGAGGATTATCACGTTATTTCAATGGATAACGTCGATGCAGAAGCTGTAGATCATGGTGTAGCTTTACATGTTGATGATGTCCATTGGGCTGTACGACAAATGTGGGCACCAGATGCAGCTTGTAAAAACGGAAAATATTACTTGTATTTTCCAGCAAAACGTGCAGATGGAATTTTCCAGATTGGTGTTGCAATAAGCGACTCTCCAACCGGTCCT
Organism: Flavobacterium sp. LHD-80; assembly: GCF_030929605.1. GTDB lineage: Bacteria > Bacteroidota > Bacteroidia > Flavobacteriales > Flavobacteriaceae > Flavobacterium. Next base: position 322,208 of record NZ_JAVFVS010000005.1, on the reverse strand, counting down.
TTTCAGCCAGAAGAAACGGCGATAAAAGAAAGTTATAGTATTGATCCGGCTGTTTTTGAGGATCATGACGGAAAGTTTTATATCTATTTTGGAGGAATTTGGGGCGGACAGCTTCAAAAATATAGAAACAATATTTATGATAAATCAAACGAGGAGCCTCATGCAAATGAAAAAGCATTAGGACCGATTGTGGCTTTGCTGACGGATGATATGAAAGAATTTGCAGAAGAACCAAAAGAGATTAAAATTCTTGATGAAAACGGAAATGAACTTCTAGCAGGTGATAATGACCGTCGTTTTTTTGAAGCGTCATGGGTTCACAAATACAACGGAAAATATTATTTCTCCTATTCAACAGGTGATACGCATTTCATTTGTTACGCGATTGGAGACACTCCATACGGGCCTTTTACATATCAGGGAAGAATTTTAAATCCTGTTGTAGGATGGACTTCACATCATTCAATCTGTGAAGTAAGTAACGAATGGTATTTGTTTTATCACGATTCAAGTTTGTCAAAAGGAGTAACACATTTAAGGTCTATAAAAGTGACCAAAATTGAATATAATGCCGATGGTTCTATTGTAACGATTGATCCTTATAAAGAAGATTAAACAGACGATTTTCAAAATTAATTCTGAAGATGATTGACTTAAGAACAGCTAGTTTAAAAATTACAGTATTAACCTTTTCTATGGTTAGTGTAATGGCATGTAAAAAAATTTTCCTGAAACCACAACCGGTTGTTCAGGAAAATACTGCTGTTTTTGACTGGTTTAATTATCAAGGAAGAGATGATGCATACGTCAATATTTCTAAATCGGATGCGGAATATTTAAATCCTATTTTATCGGGATTTTATCCAGACCCTACGATTTGCAAGGCAGAAGGAAAATTTTATTTGGTAAATTCTTCTTTTTGCTATTTTCCAGGGCTTCCAATTTCTGAAAGTACCGATTTGGTAAACTGGAAACAAATAGGAAATATCATAAACCGTCGTGAACAAGCTAATTTTGGGAATTCGCGATTATCTGGAGGAATGTACGCACCGACTATTCGTTACAACAAAGGAACATTTTATGTGATTTGTACCAATGTGAGCGGTGTTGGGAATTTTATAGTTACAGCTAAAAATCCTGCGGGACCTTGGTCAAATCCTATTAAACTTCCTGAAGTTGATGGAATCGATCCAGACATTTTCTTTGATGAAGATGGAAAAGTTTATATCACACATAATGGTCCTCCGCCAAATAATATTTCGCTTCATGATGGACATCGCGCCATTTATATGTTGGAATACGATTTGGAAAAACAGAAAATCATCACAGAACCTAAATTAGTTATTAACGGTGGAACTGATATGGCAAAAAAGCCAGTTTGGATAGAAGGTCCGCACGTGCTTAAAAAAGACGGATTTTATTATATGATTTGCGCTCAAGGCGGAACAGGTTTTAATCATTCTGAAGTTGTTTTTAGAAGCAAGAATGTTTACGGTCCGTATGAAAGTTATGCTTCAAACCCAATTTTGACGCAGACGCCTTTGGATCCAAATCGTCAAAATTTAGTTTCAACTACTGGTCATGCTGATTTTGTGGAATTGCCAAATGGCGATTGGTGGTCCGTATTTTTAGGATGCCGACCTTATGAAGGCGATTTATACAATACAGGAAGAGAAACTTTTATGATGCCGGTTGAATGGAAAAACGGTTGGCCGGAAATTAAAGGAGGAAATAATCCGCTCCCGATGAAAAATAAGCGTCCGAATCTTCCTCTTTCAAAAGAAAAAACAGAACCGAATAACGGAAATTTTGTCTGGCAAGATAATTTTGATTCGAAGGAATTAAGTTTTAAATGGAATTTCATTAGAACGCCTTCTGAAAAATGGTATGCTTTAAAAGGTGGTAAATTATATATCGAACCGAGAAAAGAATCGATTCATACAGAGACTAATTTCTCTTTTATTGGAAGAAGGCAACAACATTTAAAATTTGAAGCTTCTGTAAGATTTGAATTTAACCCAAAAGATAATTTAGCAGCTGCAGGTTTGACTGCTTTTCAGAACGAAAAACATTATTTACTGATTGGAAAGCGTTTGAATGCCGATAAAAAACTAGAAGTTTTTGTTGAGAGAACAGCGAGTAAAATCAATAATAGTAAACCCGAAATTATTGCGAAAAAAGAACTTTCAGATTCGGATGCAGCAGTGTTTGTGAAGATTGAAGGAAACGGAAGATTGTATAGCTTTTATTTTAAAACGAAGGAAAAAGAAAAGTGGGATTTGTTAATTAAAGATGTTGACGGATCAATTTTAAGTACAAAAGAAGCAGGTGGTTTTGTGGGGACGTATTTGGCGATGTATGCGTCGAGTGAGCATTTTGAGTAATAGTTTTTCAGAAGTCCCAGAGGGACGGAATATTTATAGAAAATTCTTGAACGTTTAAGTTAGAAAAGCCCTAGCGGGGAGATATATTGTTAACGATAAATGTGTCGCTCCGCTGGAGCTTTTAATCTGTGTGGATTTGAATTTTCTATAAATATTACGCTCTTCCAGGGCTATGGAGAGATTAGAAATTATTTTGGATAAATCCTTTGCGAACCTTGCGTAAACCTTTGCGGACTTTGTGGTTAAATTATGTACAACAACTTATGAAAAATTAATGTTCTGTCACATCTTATGAAACCGTTTTGCGTGAGGGATAGCAGTGGAAAGCCCGGAGCCTGACGAAGGAAGTGCGAGGACTTGAAACGAATAGCCCGACCCGGAGGGACACGCCCAAATTATTTCAATTAAATACATTAAAAAAAAAAATAACAATTTTTATAGTTAAAAGAATTTTTTATAAAAGAAATTTATCTAAATTAGCATACCAGAACAGAACGGAACAGTATGCTAAACGAAGAACAAGAAAAATTTGTATTTACGATAAATCATGATAGTGATATTCCGAAATACCAGCAGTTGGTAAATGGAATTAATAATGCGATTGCGGAGAATATTTTGCAGAAAGGCGATTTGTTGCCATCTGTAAATGCGATTTGCAAAAATAATCAGCTGTCGAGAGATACGGTTTTTAAAGCGTACAGCATTTTGAAGGATCAAAATGTGATTGATTCGGTGCCGAATAAAGGATATTATGTGGCCGGAGAAACGAGAAAAGTGCTTTTGGTTTTAGACACTTTTAAGGCTTATAAAGAGGTTTTATATCATTCGGTTGTGAATAATTTGCCTGATAATGTGATTATTGATGTGCAGTTTCATCATTATAATATTGATGTTTTTAAAACGATCATCAACAACGGAATTGGGAAGTATTATAAGTATGTGGTGATGAATTTTGACAACAATGATATTGCTCCGACTTTGTCAGCAATTTCAGGCGATAAACTGCTTTTGATTGACTGGAATATTCAGGCTGATAAAACGAATAATTACGTTTTTCAGGATTTTGGAAAAGCGTTTTATGACGCCTTAATTGAAGCCGTTGATTTGTTTAAAAAGTATAAAAAAATAGAATTTGTTTATCCGGATTTTACGAATCATCCGTATGAAACGGTTGCATTTTTTAAGAAATTCTGTGCCGATTTTAATTTTGAATATGAAATTATTACAGATCCGAAAAAGTTCAATATCGAAAAAGGAATTGCTTATATCAGTGTGAGCGACAGAATTTTGGGACACTTTTTAGAGCAGTGCAAAGAGAAAGATTTTGAGCCTGGAAAAGACGTTGGATTTTTGTCGTATAACGAAACGCCAATGAAGAAATTTATATACAAAGGAATTTCGGTTGTATCAACTGATTTTAAAGAAATAGGAACCAAAGCGGCGGCATTTATTACGCACGACGAAGAAACGAAGTGTTATGTGCCGACCAAATTAATAATAAGAGAATCATTGTAAGTATGTATTATATTGGATATGATATTGGAAGTTCTTCTGTCAAGGCAGCCTTGGTAGAAGCAGAAACGGGTAAAAAAGTAATCGTTTTGAACGAGCCTCAGAACGAAATGGAAATTCTTTCGATTCACCCAGATTGGGCGGAACAAGATCCTGAAATTTGGTGGCAACACATTTGCACAGCGACCAAAAGAGCGATTCGCGAAGCAAATATTGATGCATCAAAAATTCAGGGAATTGGAATTTCGTATCAAATGCACGGATTGGTGATTGTGGATGCAGCAGGAAATGCGCTTCGAAATTCGATTATCTGGTGTGACAGTCGTGCGGTTGAAATTGGAAATAAGGCTTTCGCCGAAATTGGAGAACAAAAATGTATGGAGCATTTATTGAATTCGCCAGGGAATTTCACGGCTTCGAAACTAAAATGGGTTAAAGAAAATGAACCTGAAGTTTATAAAAAAATCTCAAAATACATGCTTCCCGGTGATTACATCGCTTTGAAATTGACAGGCGAAGTAACGACAACTAAAAATGGTTTGTCTGAAGGAATGCTTTGGGATTATAAAGAAAATAAAGTAGCCGACTGGCTTTTAGATTACTACGGAATTGATCAATCATTAACACCAAAAATTGTAGAAAATTTTACAAATCAGGGCGTTGTTACTGAAAAAGCTTCTGTAGAATCAGGACTTCCGGCAGGAATCCCGATTGTTTACAGAGCGGGAGATCAACCAAACAATGCTTTGTCGTTAAATGTTTTGAATCCGGGAGAAGTGGCAGCTACAGGCGGAACTTCGGGCGTTTTTTATGCAGTAAGCGAAATGTCTTCTGGAAAAAGCACAAGAGTAAACAATTTTGTTCATGTAAACTACGAATTAGAAACGCCAAGAGTTGGTAAACTTTTAAATATTAACGGAGCGGGAATTCAGTACAGATGGCTTCGAAATAATATGGGCAACGAAAGTTATGAGGCAATGAATGAAAAAGCTTCGAATATTGAAGTGGGTTCGGAAGGCGTTGTGGTTATTCCGTTTGGGAATGGCGCAGAGCGTATGTTCAACAATAAAAACATTGGAACTCATTTTTTAAACCTCAACTTAAATATTCATAATAGCGCGCATTTGTTCCGAGCTTCTTTAGAAGGAATTGCTTTTTCGTTTGTGTACGGAATGGAATGTTTAAAAGATGATAATGCGACGGTTAATGTCATAAGAGCCGGAAATGATAATCTTTTCCGCTCAGAGATTTTCTCAAATACGGTTGCGACTTTAATTGGTCACGAAATTGAAATTTACAATACAACGGGAGCGGTTGGCGCGGCGAGAGCGGTTGGCTTAAAAGACGGTGATTACAGCAAATTTGGAGCAAATGTGAGTGACAACGATCACGTAATGACGTTTTTACCGCTTCATAACGCAACCCCATACGAAACGGCTTATAAAAAATGGAAACAAGAATTAGAATTAATATTAACAACTAAATAAAAAGATAAAATGATAGTTTTAGGAGATAAAGAATACTACAAAGGTATTGGCCAAATTAAATTTGAAGGAAAGGAATCAGACAATCCGTTGGCATTTAAATATTACAATCCAGACCAAGTTGTAGCTGGAAAAACAATGCGTGAGCATTTTAGATTTGCTATCGCTTACTGGCATACTTTCTGCGGACAAGGAAGTGATCCATTCGGACCAGGAACGCAAAATTTTGCTTGGGATCAGTCTTCAGATCCGTATCAAGCGGCAAAAGATAAAGCAGATGCTGCTTTTGAATTTATCAGCAAAATGGGATTTGATTATTTCTGTTTTCATGATTACGATTTGATTGCTGAAGGGGCAACTTTCGCAGAATCAGAAAAACGTTTGGCTTTTATTACAGAATATTTAAAAGGCAAAAAAGCAGAGTCTGGAATTAAATTGCTTTGGGGGACTTCAAACTGTTTCTCAAACCCAAGATTCATGAACGGTGCGGCTACAAATCCAGATTTCAATGTAGTAGCAAGAGCTGGAGGACAAGTAAAATTAGCTTTAGACGCAACAATCGCTTTAGGTGGAGAAAACTATGTATTCTGGGGAGGTAGAGAAGGTTATATGTCTTTGCTAAACACAGATATGGGAAGAGAATTAGACCACATGGCACAATTTTTAACAATGTCTAGAGATTATGCAAGAGCACAAGGTTTTAAAGGAACTTTCTTTATAGAGCCAAAACCAATGGAACCATCAAAACACCAATACGATTTTGACTCGGCTACAGCAATTGGATTCTTAAAAGAATACGGTTTAGATAAAGATTTCAAAATCAATATTGAAGTAAACCACGCTACATTGGCACAACATACTTTCCAACACGAATTAGAAGTTGCTGCAAAAGCGGGAATGTTAGGAAGTATCGATGCTAACAGAGGTGATTATCAAAATGGTTGGGATACAGACCAATTCCCAAATAATATTCAAGAAACTACTGAAGCAATGTTGGTTTTCTTAAAAGCTGGCGGATTGCAAGGTGGTGGAGTTAACTTTGACGCTAAAATCAGAAGAAACTCTACAGATTTAGAAGATGTTTTCTTAGCACACATTGGTGGAGCTGATACATTTGCAAGAGCTTTATTGACTGCAGATAAAATTATCACTTCTTCCCCTTATGAAAAATTAAGAGCAGAAAGATACAGCTCATTTGATTCTGGAAAAGGAAAAGATTTTGCTGAAGGAAAATTAAACCTAAAAGATCTTTATACTATCGCTCATGAAAATGGAGAATTAAATCTTCAAAGCGGTAAACAAGAATTGTTTGAAAATATTATCAATCAATATATTTAATTGATTAACAGGCTGTAAATACGGCTTTGCATAAAATAATTTTCGGTTTTAGGTGAGGTGATAAAATCGGAATGAAGATTGTTTTTTGTAGTTTTTCTTCTCTGGTGCATATTTGAAGGTTAGTTGATGCGCCAGAGTAAATTAATTAGTAAATATGACCGTTGGCTGATTGAAGCACCGACGGTCATATCATTAATTTCGTATTCAAGCAGGATTTTTTCTGCTTTCTTCTAAGTAATTTCTTTTACTTTTTGCAATTCAAATTAAACATAACGCATTTTAATTTCCATCGAAGATTCATCACCGTATGAATTGGAGATGTCTTGAACTCTATTAACATAAAAACCAAAAACCAATGAAATTTTTTATAGACACTGCAAATCTAAATGATATAAAAGAAGCACAAGCATTAGGTGTTTTAGATGGCGTAACAACAAATCCGTCGCTAATGGCAAAAGAAGGAATTACCGGAAAAGCCAATATTTTAAAACATTATCTAGATATCTGCACTATTGTAGATGGAGATGTTTCGGCAGAAGTAATTTCGACAGATTATGACGGAATGATCAGAGAAGGTGAGGAGCTTGCAGCTTTGCATCCGCAGATTGTGGTAAAATTGCCTATGATTGCTGACGGAATCAAAGCTTGCAAATATTTTTCGGATAAAGGAATTAGAACGAATGTTACTTTAGTTTTTTCGGCTGGTCAGGCGCTTCTTGCAGCAAAAGCTGGCGCAACTTATGTTTCTCCGTTTTTAGGAAGATTAGATGATGTTTCGACTGACGGAATGCATCTTATTGCTGAAATAAGAGAAATTTATGATAATTATGCTTTCAATACTCAAATTCTTTCGGCTTCTGTTCGACATACTATGCACGTAATCAATTGTGCTAAAATCGGTTCTGATGTTATGACAGGTCCGTTATCTGCGATTAAAGGTTTGTTGAAACATCCTTTGACGGATATTGGTTTGAACCAATTTATAGAAGATGCTAAAAAAATGAATTTGTAATTTTTTCTGAAAGAAAAAAAGTTTTTAACTGCATCAAAATGGAAAAATTAGAGGTAATTACAATTAAAAATAACAGCGCTCTGGAAATGACAATTTCCAATTTTGGTGCAACAGTAATTGGACTGAAAGTTAAAAATGCAAAAGGTGAAGTCTATGATGTTGCTTCAGGTTTGAAAAATGCTTCGGATTATCTTCAAACGCCTTACTCAAATGTGAAACTCTTTTTAGGATCAAGTATTGGCAGATATGCCGGCCGAATTTCTGGCGGTCAATTTGGGATTGATGATGTTGTTTATAAAATCGAAAATGAAAATGGCGTTCATCTTCACGGAGGAGAAAATGGCTTTTTCAAAAAGTTTTGGTCCGTAAAAGAAGTGGCTGATGATTTTGTGGTATTTTCATATAAAAGCAAACATCTTGAAGAAGGTTATCCTGGAAATTTAAATGTTGAAGCGCTATTTCAGCTGACTTCAGAAAATGAAGTGAAAATAACGTATAAAGCAACAACTGATCTTGCAACTCCTGTAAATTTGACCAGTCATGTTTATTTTAATTTAAACGGAAAAGGTTCTGTTTTAGATCATGAATTGCAAATCAACAGTAATTTTTATTTAGATGTTGATTCGCAATTGATTCCGACAGGGAAATTGAACAAATCTGAAGGCACTGCTTTTGATCGAAATGTAAAAGCTAAAATCAAAAGAGGCGATTTCAAAGGTTTTGACGATACTTTTGTGTTTAATGAAAAACAGCTGAAAGCGTCTTTGTCTTCGTCAGAAAGCGGTATAGATATGGATATTTTTTCGAATCAGCCGGCAATGGTTGTTTATACTCCTGAGGAATTTCCGGTTTTGCCATTTTCAAATGAAAGTCAGTATGAAAAGTTTCCAGCCATTTGTTTTGAACCGCAGAATTTTCCTGATGCTCCTAATAATAAGCACTTTCCAAATTCAATAATAAGGCCGAATGAAAATTATTTAAATGAAATGATTTTTGCATTCAGTTTCAAATAAATATTTTTCTATTTAAAGTTTAAAGCTTCTTTTAATAAAAAGAAGCTTTTTTTATTGTTTTATGCAAGCGATTGTGTTAAAATAGGTTTTTTTCGGACAAAATAAATACTTTATTTTCCACCATATAGAAGTACCTGATATGAGATTGTGAAGCTTTTGCGTGACCTTTTTTAATTGTTTAAATCACACTTATTTTTAAATGCTTTTATTCATGTTAAAATGCTGTGAATCTGCAAATTTATTGAGTTTTAAAGAATTAGTAGTTATTGTTGAAAATCAATAAATATAGCCTTGAATGTTTTGTTAAAAAAGAAGTTTTGTTGTGGATCGTCTAATTATTTAGGTTTAAAATTATTCAGTCTTTAATTTATATGGTAATTTTTTTTGGTATAAATAAAAAAATAATACACAACCGGTTGTGTGGTTTAGATTTTTAATTATATTTGTTAAAGAAATGCAAAAGAGGTTATTTCGACTTTATAAAAACACCTGATTTTGCGTCTTTATTTTTCAACTAACTCAAACCATATATTAATTATCTAAATCAATTTTTATGACTGACTTTTTTACAATGAAAAGCAAATCAAAGCTCCTAAAATGTCTGGGGTTTTTATCCCTGATGTTTCTGTTTTCTGTGAGTGCCACGGCTCAGACTACAGTAACAGGAGTTGTATCTGATGCAAATGGACCTATTCCAGGAGCTAATGTAACTGTTAAAGGCACTAAAAATAGTGTTGCTACGGGTTTTGACGGAAATTATTCTATAGCTAACGTTCCTGCAAATGGAGTTTTAGTATTCAGTTTTTTAGGTTTAAAGGATAAAGAAATTCCTGTTGCAGGAAAAAATAAAATCAATGCAGTTTTAGAAGAAGACCAAAATAACCTTCAGGAAGTTGTGGTCATCGGTTACGGTACGCAGCGAAAGGAAGCCGTAACAGGATCTGTTTCTTCTATAAAAGGAGATGTAATTCGTGAAGTGCCATCGGCTAACGTTACGCAGGCTTTACAAGGCCGTTTAGCAGGGGTGCAAATGAATCAAACATCTTCTAAACCGGGTGCTGAAATGCAAATTCGTATTAGAGGTACACGTTCGTTGACAGCAGATAACAACCCGCTTGTAGTATTAGATGGAGTTCCGTTTGCAGGATCAATTGGTGATATCAGTCCAGATAATATTAAAAGTATTGATATTTTGAAAGATGCTTCAGCAACTGCTATCTACGGTTCTCGTGGTGCTAATGGGGTTATTTTAATATCAACTAATAAAGGAACAAAAGGACAAAGAGCTAAGTTTTCATACAACACTTATAGCGGTTTGAAAACGATTTTTGCTAAATTCCCAATGATGAACGGACCTGAATTTGTGGCTTTACGTAAAATTGCAACGCTTCCAGGATCAACTGCTCCACTTTATTCAAATGGTGCAGACGAAGCTGATAATGTAAATACAGATTGGCAAGATTTAATGTATGGCGCTGGTTTAGTAACCAATCATGATGTAGGTGTTTCTGGTGGTACTGAAACTGGAAACTATAATTTTGGAACTAGTTATTATAAAGAAGAAGCAGTAGTGCCAGGACAGGACTACAGTCGTATTTCATTGCGTGCCGCTGTAGATCAGGCAATAGGACAGTATTTTAAAGTTGGTTTTACTACTAATAATAATTATTCTATTTCAAATGGAGGGAATTTAAGTCTTTACAATACTTTAAGTACGACTTCGATTGCTAATCCGTATAATGCGGATGGTTCTTTAAAAAGAACGGTAAAAATGCCATTAGATGAAAACTGGGTTTACACCAGAGAAACGATCAATAATTTGGGTGACAAATGGATCGACCAAACAAAAGCATATAGTTCATACAATACGTTATACGCAGAAGTAAAAATTCCGGGTGTTGAAGGTTTAAAATTCCATATAGATTTAGGTGGTAATTTCCGTAGTACAAATGGAGGTCAGTATACAGGAGAAGGTGTTTTTAGTATAAACCCTACCACAGTCTCGACAGCTTCTGTAACAAATACGCTTAATACGAACTGGACAATCCAAAACTTGCTTACGTACGATCGTACTTTTGGAAAACACCAAGTGAATGCGGTAGCAATGTATTCATCAGAACAAACTACTTATAATAAATCACAGGTTTCTGCAAAAGACATTCCTTCTGATGCTTTTCAATTTTACAATTTAGGAAGAGCAGCTGGAGAAATTTCGATAAATCCAGACAATCAAGATTACCAGCAAAGCGGATTGGTTTCATACATGGGGCGTGCAATGTATTCTTATGACAATCGTTACATGTTGACAGCAACAGTAAGATCTGATGCTTCTTCAAGACTTGCTAAAGGACATCAATGGCATACTTATCCTGCTGTATCAGTTGGATGGAATGTTAAAAATGAATCATTTATGCAAGATGTTTCTTGGTTGGAGCAATTAAAATTACGCGCAGGTTACGGAGAAACTTCTAACCAAGCAGTTGCTCCTTATTCTACTTTAGGAAGTTTGGCTTCAAGACCTTACAATTTTGGCGAAACAAATGCAACTGGATATTATGTATCGACGCTTCCTAATCCTGATTTAGGCTGGGAGTATTCAACTACAATGAACTATGGTATCGATTTTGGATTCTTTAAAAATAGATTAACAGGTACAGCTGAATATTATGTTACAGATACAAAAGATATTCTTTTAAGTGTTGGTTTGCCTCCAACAGCAGGTGTGGGTAGCTACACAGCAAACATTGGACAAACTCAAAACAAAGGTTACGAAATAACGCTTAATGGAGCAATATTCGATAATCCAAATGGATGGTCTTGGGATGTTGGTGTTAACTTTTATTCGAACAAAAATAAATTAGTAGCGCTTTCTTCAGGACAAACCAGAGACGAAAACAACTGGTGGTTTGTTGGACATCCAATCGATGTGATCTTTGATTATGAAAAAGTTGGACTTTGGCAACAAGGAGATGCAAATCTTACTAAATATGAGCCAGGAGGAAATGTGGGTATGATTAAAGTAAAATATACCGGAGAATTTAATGCAGATGGTTCTCCAACAAGACAAATTGGGCCTGCAGATAGACAAATCATCGATGTAAATCCTGATTTCCTTGGAGGTTTCAACACTCGTGTTGCTTATAAAAATTTAGATCTTAGTGTAGTAGGTGCTTTTCAAAGTGGAGGAGTTCTTATTAGTACATTATATTCTTCAACAGGTTACTTGAATATGTTGAGTGGTCGTAGAGGAAACGTAAAAGTCGATTATTGGACACCAGATAACACAGATGCAAAATACCCAAGACCAGGCGGAATTTCAAGCAATGATAATCCAAAATACGGATCTACTTTAGGATACTTTGATGCTTCTTATGTTAAAATCCGTACGATTACTCTTGGCTATAATATTACTGAAAAATTTATTAAGGATTTAGGAGTTGATAGATTTCGTTTGTACTGCACAGTGCAGAATCCATTCGTGATTTCATCACCTTACCACAGAGAAACTGGTATGGATCCTGAAACCAACTCATACGGTAACGAAAATGCTGCAGTAACTGATTTTTACAAAAGACGTTTACTGACATTAGGAACAAACACTCCTTCAACTCGTACCTTCTTGCTTGGCCTTAATTTAACATTTTAAAAAAGATAACAATGAAACCTATACAAATAAAAACTTTTTTGGCAACAGCAATGATAACGCTGTTCCTGGGAGCATGTTCTAATGTTTTAGAAGAAGAGCCTCGCAGTATTTACACTCCTGAATATTTTAAGACTGAAAAAGGAGTTGTTGCAGGACTAACGTCAATGTATGCGCATTTACGCTACATCTACGGACAAGGTTATTACTACAATACGACAGAAACCGGAACTGATGAAGCAACTTATGCGCAAAGTGCCGATGCCAACTTTAAGGATATGGATCTTTCTGGTGTTGGATCAATTACGCCTTCTTCAAGTCGTGCTGATGCTTTGTGGCAACCTGCATTTATCAATATTAATACGGCTAGTGGTGTTATAGAAAATGCGACAGCAATTGGAACTGTTTCAAATGCAATGATTGCTGAAGCTAGATTTTTCCGTGCATTTGATTATTTCTTGCTAGTTCAGACTTTTGGTGGAGTGCCATTAGATTTGGGTGCAGGAGAATTGAAATTCAATACAAGCCCATCAAGATTTTCAGTAAGAAATACCGTTCCGCAAGTTTATACTAAAGGTATTTTTCCAGATTTAGTAATAGCTGCAAATGATTTGCCAGATGCAGGAAGAGTAAAAGGAGGTTTGACTAAAACAGCTGCCAGACTTTATTTGGCTAAAGCATATTTAACATATGCTTGGTGGTTAAAAAATCCAAATAATATTCCAACTTATCCTGAAACTACACGTGTAGATCCAGACGGACACGATGCAGCATGGTACTTTCAGAAAGCTTATGATGTTGCAGCAACTGCAATTGACAGCCACGGTGCATTTGCATTGCAACCAACTTATTATGATGTGAATTTAGGAAGCAATGACCGCAACAGCGAAATTTTATTGTATGCTGATCACACTGAGAAAAGTGAATTTTTTAATGCCAGCAGTCTAACGTTTTCGAATGGTAATGCTCCAGAAAACTTTACTGTTTGGATGATGACTCCAAATTATACTGTTTTGAGAAGTTCAGGAGTAAGTTCGGTACAACGTGAAGCAGTACAGTCTTTAGGGCGTCCATTTATTCGTATGTGTCCAACTATTGGTGCAATTGCGAATACATTTGCTGATAAAACAAACGATTCTCGTTACGATGGAACATTTACAACCGTATATCGCGGGAATTGGAATAAAGCAGGTATTACAACGCCAACTTTAAATAATGCAAACGGTTTGCCAGTTGCTCCAGGAGGTGCAATTCTTTCCTTCTTAAATGCTGAAAATCCAGCTATTGTTTATGCAGCAGGAAATGGAGCTGAAGGTGGAGCTGTTGGTGCAGGAGTATTACCAGGAAGATCTGATTTTGTTATTGCGCCAAGTGGTATTAGCAGAATTATATATCCAGGTTTGTGGAAATTAGGGACTTATAGAACAGATAACGGAACTGGACTTGGTTCTCCAAATGGAGCCAGTACACGTCCTTATAATATTGCAAAACTATCAGAATTATATTTAATTGCGGCCGAAGCAGCAGTAATGGGAGCAGCTCCTCAAGGTGGAAAAAGCGCGAGAGAATTAGTAAATGTTTTACGTGCACGTGCTGGAAAATGGAGATTTGACAACGGTGGAAATGTAGCAAAATCAGCGGACAATTCTGCAGCAATGATTGCCGCAACACCTGCAGTTATTGATATCAATTATATTTTGGCAGAGCGTTCTCGTGAATATTTTGGTGAAGGATACCGTTGGTACGATTTGCTTCGTACTCAAAAATGGACAGAACTTTCAAGTTCCTACCAAATTTGTGGACCAGCTTATGGAAATCATACACCGCTTACAGTTGCTAGAGATATTAAGCCGTACCATTATTTACGTCCAATTCCTCAAGTTCAATTTGATGCAATGATTATGACAGCTTCTGAAAAAGCAGCTTATCAGAATCCAGGTTACTAGGAAATGAAATCCTGATTTGCCCGAAATCAAATGATAAAGCAAATAAAGCAGCAATTAAGTTAGATAAGGTTGTAAGTAAGTGTTTATTTTACAAAATTGGTTAGAACTGCAAACAAATTTGTTTTATAAAAAAGCCGAGAGTTGAGCCCTCTCGGCTTTTTGCCGTCAGATGTTAGAGGATAATAATTATAGCATGATGTGTGTCATTTATTTTAACACATAGAAACATTCCCGATAGCTATCGGGATAGCATCTTTAAAAAGGCATTTCACTTAATAATAATAAACATTGACTATGTGTTAGAAACTAGTTTCTTTCAACTACCTTTTCCCCAAAAAAAAAGAAAAACCTATGTTTCTATGTGTTAAAATATTTTTTCGAATTACACCAGCAGGTTAACTATATTAAAAAAAAGATTTCAAAATTTAAGCAGAAAAATAAATTGTAAAAAATGAGAAAAGTATTAATTCTTATAGGTTTGCTTATTTGCAGCACTATCTATTCTCAAATAAAACTTCCAAGGTTAATTAGCGATGGCATGATTTTGCAGCGCGATATTCCTGTGAAAATTTGGGGATGGGCGGCGCCAAATGAGAAAATTGAAATCATCTTCAATAAAAAAAAGTTTCAGACCACAACTTCGCAAGATGGAAATTGGCAAATTACGTTGCCTTCTCAAAAAGCTGGCGGACCCTATGAAATGACTTTAACAGCAAGCAATATAATTGTTGTCAAGAATATTTTATTTGGTGATGTTTGGCTTTGCTCGGGACAGTCAAATATGGAGCTTCCTATGGATCGTGTAAAAGACAAATACAGTGACGTAATTGCAAAGGCAAATAATTCGGAAATAAGACAATTTTTAGTGCCGGATCAATATGAATTTGCAAAAGAAAATACTGATTTGTCAAGTGGTGAATGGAAAGAAGCAAACGCATCAAATATTTTAAATTTTTCGGCTGTAGCTTATTTTTTTGCAAGCGAAATTTATGCAAAATATAAAATTCCGATAGGATTAATCAACAGCGCTTTAGGAGGTTCTCCGGCTGAATCTTGGCTTAGTGCCGATGCCATTAAAAAATTCCCAGATTATGATGCCGAATATCAGAAATTCAAAGACGGAACTTTAGGGGCACAAATTGAAGCAAACGACAGAAAAATCAGCACCGATTGGTATTCTGAAGTAAATCGTCAAGATGAAGGTTTGAAAAAACAATGGTCAAAAGCCGATTTAGATGATATCGACTGGCCGGTTATGAATATTCCTGGATATTGGGGAGATTATGCTTTAGAGAAAACGAATGGTGCAGTCTGGTTTAGAAAAGAAGTTAATTTATCAAACCTAAAAGCTTCTTCAGCAAAACTGATTTTAGGAAGAATTGTAGATGCCGATTCGGTTTATGTGAATGGGAATTTCGTTGGAACAACTTCTTATTTGTATCCGCCTCGAAAATATTCTTTTGATCCGAAGTTTTTAAAAGAAGGAAAAAATGAAATTGCAATAAGAGTTATTAATAATTCAGGAAAGGGCGGGTTTGTTGAAGATAAACCTTATCAATTGGTTCTTGACAAAGATTCAATTGATTTAAAAGGAGAATGGAAATACAAATTAGGAGTAAAAATGGCGCCTTTGCCACCGTCAACTTTCATTAGATGGAAACCTGTCGGACTTTATAATTCTATGATTGCACCTTTGAAAAATTACGCAATAAAAGGCGTGCTTTGGTATCAAGGAGAATCAAGTACTAAAAAGCCTCAGGAATACGGAGCGCTTATGGAAACATTAATTACAAGTTGGAGAGCAGAGTGGAAGCAAGGTGATTTTCCGTTTTTATTTGTGCAGCTGACTAATTTTATGGAACCAAAAACCGAACCTGCAGAAAGCAATTGGGCTGCGTTGCGACAACAGCAAAAAAATACGTTGGCAGTTCCAAATACCGGAATGGCAGTAACGATTGATTTAGGCGAATGGAATGATATTCATCCTCTAAATAAATATGATGTCGGAAAAAGATTGGCTTTGCAGGCAAGAAAAGTGGTTTATGGAGAAAAAAATATAGTTGCTTCAGGACCTCTTTTTAAATCAATGGAACAAAAAGGGAATCAACTTTTGCTTTCTTTTACTGATACGGGAAGCGGATTAACAGCTAAAAATAACACCAGTCTAAAAGGATTTGAAATTGCTGGAAGCGATGGAAAATTTGTTTGGGCAAGCGCGACTATTGAAGGAAACAAAGTTAAAATTTGGAATGAAAACATTTCGAGACCGACAAAAGTTCGATACGCATGGGCTGATAATCCAGTTGAGGCAAATTTGTATAATAAAGAAGATTTGCCAGCTTCACCTTTTGAAGGAAGTTTAGGTAAATAAAATAAAAAAAAGCAGGATTTCAAAAACCGAAATCCTGCTTTTTCTTTTAAAATTAGAAAAAATTCTTTCTTCTTTATTCTTTATTCTTCACTACTGTGCAATCTTCAAATTCACATCGTTTACAAAAATCAGCGGTTGCATATTGCTCATATTGGTAAGCGATAAAACACCATTTTTGTTTTCATTTACAGCATTTATTTTAAAGCAATATTCATCGCCATCCTTGTCCCTTAACGTTACAAATTCAGTAGTATCGCTTGAATTATTTTGACAGTTGTGTGATATTGTATATTTATACATCACTTTCATAATGTCTTTGTCGTAATTATAAACTTTTCCATCGGGAGTAAAAATCCATTTTGTAGTACGGTTGGTGTTAGAAAACCAATTTCCTAAAATTCGCTTCGACGACGGATCTTGGCTTTGTGCAAAAATTGCTGAAGCAAAAAATAGCAATGGCAGTATAAAAAATAGCTTTTTCATAGTTTTTAAAATTATTAAATCAGTCCGACTAAGCAAGGTGGTATTTCTTGCGAAAATATGATTTTAATTAATTCGGAAAATTAGAGTGTCTATAATTTTCTGTTAAAAAGAATGCTTTATTCTAATGTCAATACAATCATTTTGCAGGAATATAAATATCAAAAGTAGCACCTTTATCTAGTTCTCCAGTTGCAGTAATAATTCCGTTGTGATTGTCCACGATTTTTTTCACAATAGCAAGACCAATTCCCGTTCCTGTATATTCGAGTTTTCCGTGCAAGCGCTGAAAAACCTCAAATATCTTTGCACTATATTGTTGTTCAAAACCAATTCCGTTATCTTCAATTCTAATGTGGCAATAATTGGTTTCAGGATTTAATTTTTCATTGTTTAAAACAGAGCCTTTCGCAATTTCGCTTTTTATTTTTACGATAATTGGATTTTCGGGTTTCGAAAATTTCAATGAATTGCTTACTAAATTGTACAAAAGTTGCCTGAATTGAAACGGAATTATACTTGCTTCGCAATTTTCGGTACTTTCAATCGTCGCATTTTTATTTTCAATTTCTTCTTTTAAATCATCTCTGACTTCGTTGACGATTTTTCCAATATCTGTAATTTCAAAAATTCTTTCCTGAACATTTGTTCTCGAATACGAAAGCAAATCATTGATCAGTGTTTGCATGCGTTGTGCTGCGTTTTGCATTCGCTTAAATTTATCCTTTCCGTAATCAGATAAATTTTCCGATTCTTTTTCCATAATCTGCGTTGCAAAAGTCTGGATTTTGCGCAACGGTTCCTGCAAATCGTGGCTTGAAATATAGGCAAACGACTGAAGCTCTTGATTCATTTTTTCAAGCTCCTTGTTTTTCTGCTCAAGTTCTAATGCATTTAATTTCAGCTTGTCATCGGCAGTTTTTTTCTCTGTCAAGTCATGTGTCATTTTTGAAAAACCAATAACCTGATTTTTTTTATTATGAACAGCTGTAATGGTTACATTTGCCCAAAACAAGGTTCTGTCTTTGCGAACGCGCCATCCTTCGTGGCTTGCTTTTCCTTTTTCAATGGCAAGATTCAATAAAGTCTGAGGAAGATTGTTTTTTCGGTCGGCTTCGGTGTAAAATTCAGAAAAGCTTTTTCCAATAATTTCTTCTGCTTTGTAGCCTTTTATTTTTTGTGCGCCCAGATTCCAATTTTCAATAATTCCTTCATGATTAAGGTATAAAATAGCGTAATCCTGAACTTCTTCAACCATTAAATGATAGCGTTCCTCGCTTTTTATGAGCGATTCATTCATCAGGCTTAATTCTTTGGTTCTTGCCGTTACTTGCTGTTCAAGTTCGTGCGTAAACGCTTTTTCTGTATGAATATCAGTAAATGCATCAACCCATTTTATAATTTTATTTTCTTCGTTTAAAACCGGCTCGCCAATTACGGTATGCCATCTGTATACACCATCATTTCTTCTAATGCGTACATCGCAGCGGTAGGTTTCTCCGGTTTTGAGAGAATGGCTCCAAATTCGGGCATTTTCTTGATAGTCATCTGGATGAATCATGGTTTTCCAAGATTCTTCTCCTTCAGGATAAACTCCGGTATATTCAAACCATTTTCCAGAAGTGAATAGAGAATTCCCATTTTCGTCTGTCTCCCAAATTAATTGCGGAATACTCTCTGCTAAAGAGCGAAAACGTTTCTCACTTTTTTCTAGTTCTTGTTGATATTTTTTTTCGTCTGTAATATCTCTTACAGTTCCCAGCAGTTTTTCTGGATTTCTATTGGCGTCAAAAAATACCTTTCCTTTTGCTTCAACCCAATGAACCGAATTATCTTTCCAGATTACTCGTAATTCATAGTTTATAACTCCAGTAACAAGTGCCTCATTGTACGCCAGATTTCGTATTCCTAAATCATCAGGATGAACGTAGGTAAGAATTTGTTCGTGCGTTAAATTGATATTTTTTTTATTTCCGGTTACAATTTCCAAGTAACGTTGCGAATAATGAACTTGTTTTTCTTTCACATTTAATTCCCAAGTACCAAGTTCGCTGGCTTCTACAATGATTTTCAGCCTTTCTTCATTGAGTTCGATTTTTTTTCTGGCCTCAACTTTTTCGCTTACTTCCGTAACAGTAACGATAATTCCTGAGATTTCGCCATTTTCCTCTTTCAGTGGATTGTAGAGAAAGTCAAAATAAGAAATATCAAGTTTTCCATAACGATTTAAAGGAATCGGAACTTCATTTCCATGAAACGGAATTCCGGTTGTCATTACATCGTTTAACAGTTTGTTTACGCTTTCCTTAACTTCCGGAAGCGAATCAAAAAGTGGTCTTCCAACAAAAGTGCTTTCTTCTCGATCAACAATTTTCAAATAAGCATCATTGGCCATTTCCACCATAAAATCAAAGCCTCGCAAAATGGTAATTCCAACCGGCGCTTGTTTTACAGTATCTCGAAAACGCTTGTCTGCTTCTTCTATTTTTTTTGTGGCAAGATGCAGATCTGTAATTTCTGCAGCAGTATTCATTACGCCATAAATATTTCCGTTTATGTCATAAAGTGGCGTAAAACTGTAATTAAAATAAAAGCTTTCCAGGACGCCTTTCATCGTAATATCGACACGAGCATTTTTATTATGAAAAGCCTCACCAGTTTCAAAAACAGTATTTATTTGCTCAAAAATTGCCTGATTTTCAAGTTCAGGTAAAATCTCGGTATATAATTTTCCAACTACATCATTTCCTTTTCCCCAAACATCCATAATTGCTTGATTGGCAAGTTCAATGCGTTTTTCCCTGCCTGTATATACGCCAATAGGAAAAGGTGCATTTTCTACCAATTGTCTTATCTTCTGCTCACTTTCTTTTACCTTCGACTGTGCTAAAAGCTTTTCATTTTTTTCAGTCGTTTCAATTACAGTTACCAGAATACCGCCAACTTTACCATCTTCTTTTTTTATGGGGCTGTAGGAAAAGTCAAAATAACATTCTTCATCATAGCCGTTTCTGTTCAAAACAACCATAAAATCAGGAAAACCTACCGCTTTTCCGTTCATTACATCTTCAAACATAGGACCAATTGTATCCCAAATTTCTGAAAATGTTTCTCGTGAACTGATTCCTAAAGCGTCAGGATGTTTTGTTGCGCCTAAAATAGGGCGAAAGGCATCATTGTAAATCTGGGTAAAATCATCGCCCCAAGCAATGTACATTCCAAAAGGATTGTTGAGTATTACCGAAGCCATTGTTTGAAGACTTTGAGGCCATAAATCGGGATTGCCTAAAGCCGTTTTGCTCCAATCTTTGGATCGTATTAATTCGCCCATTTCACCACCGTCGGCTAAAAAATAATGTTCCTTGTTTTTATGGCTCATTCCTGAAAAAATTACGGCTGAAGAACAAATTGCTCTCGCGCAGGCTGTTTTAGATTGTTCTCGACAGTTGTAGTCAAAGCGTTGTTGATTACAGTTTTTAGCTTAGAAAATTCGCCGGGTTTTCGTATATAATGTGTTGCTCCTTTTTGGTACATTAAATCAACAATTTCAATATCTAAAGAAGTCGAAAAAATAATAACAGGAAGTGTGTCAAACTCACGTAGTTCTTTGATTTCCTTAAGACATTCATGGCCATTTTTGCGAGGCATATTAAGATCCAGAAAAAGGATATCTGGCAAATTGCTAGGCGAATTGGCTTTTAAATAATCCATTAATTGTACGCCATCATGCACGGTTACAAGAGTTACAGGAAGATCTAATTCGTCAAGTGCTTCTTTAAAAAAAGAGCAATCATCGTCATCATCATCTGCAAGTAAAATATTGTAATGTTGTTTATTCATTTTATAAATGGGGTAAAATTAAATTGAAAGCATATTTGTTGCGAAAAGGAATCTATGATAAATATAAGCCAATGTGCTTCAGTTGTTTTT
This sequence comes from Flavobacterium sp. LHD-80, assembly GCF_030929605.1. GTDB lineage: Bacteria > Bacteroidota > Bacteroidia > Flavobacteriales > Flavobacteriaceae > Flavobacterium. Next base: position 301,095 of record NZ_JAVFVS010000005.1, on the reverse strand, counting down.
GATAACGTATTGCCAATTTCTTGTCATTTCAACAGGGCTTTGGTTAATTTATTATCAATAATACGCTTTTTATACTGCTAATATAGCGCTATTTTTTCGACTAAAAATGAATATAGTGCCAATAACTTGCCCTTAAGGTGTAAAAATAGAGACAAAGCGGTAGGGTTTTGTATAAGTTGTTGTAATTCATTAGAATAAAATAAAATGTTTTTTAAAAGCTCAGATATGGGGTTCTAATATTTTTATGCGAAATAACTTGATATTTTAATTTTTATAAGTACTTTTAAGGTATAGTTTTAAATCCTTAAATATATGAAAAACAATCTCTTAAAAGAAATTTTATTGTTAGGTATTTTAACTTCTGTCTTTGCCTGCAATACAAAAAAGGAAGAACCTGTCGTGGTTGATAAAGAAGCCATAAAGAAAGAAATTCAGGCTAAGGAAGATGAATTTGCAGCGGTTTATAATTCAGGAGAAATAAAAAGCATTGGCTACTATGATGACAATGCGATAACTTATTATCAAAATCGTGCACCATTGGTTGGTAAAGCAGCTATTGTAGACTTTTTAAAAGCCGATGCAGTAGCAAATTCGAATAAGATTTCATTTAAAACAACTGAAGTTTTTGTATCGAACGACGGAAACCAAGTTGTAGAAACAGGTGCTTATACCGTAGTGGATTCAACAAATGCGACTCTTTCTACAGGGAATTACTTGAGTTTGTTTGAAAAGAAAGATGGTAAATATGTTTGTGTTAGAGATATGAGTGCTTCTGACACAGCACCTTCTAACTAAAACAAGACATTATATATAAAATAAAAAGTGATTGAATACAATTGTATTCAATCACTTTTTATTTTAATGAGTTTTCTTTTATCGTCTGCGTCCTCCGCCACCACCGCCAAAGCCACCGCCTCCGCCATGAAAGCCACCGCCTCCACCGCTAAAACTGCTTCCGCCTGATCTTGTACGGCCACCGCCTGAATTAAAGTTAGAACTGCGATTTGATGTCGATGGGCGATCAAATGATGAACCTCTATCTGATGTTCCTGCCGAAGGACGATTTACAGATGATCTGTCTGATACTCCAGACCCGCGATTTGCACCTCTGTCAGATGTTCCAGCGGATGGACGGTTTCCAGAACCATTTGACATTCGATTTGATACGCCTGTATTTCCAGCACGATTACCATAGTTTCCATTTCTATTATTATTGGCCACCGTATTGGATCTGTTTCTATTGTTATTATAGTGGTTAATGCTATTTCTGTTGTTATTATTGATGATTACTGTATTACGGCTGTAATGTCCTCCATAATAACCGCCATGATACCAGTTATTATGACGATAAATACCTACTGCAAGAACAGTAAATGCAGCGAAATAAGGAGGATAATATCCATAATAATAAGGAGGATAATAAGGTACGTAAGCCGGTGAATATACATATTGAACTATTGGTGCCGACTCGACCACTACGGTTGTAGCTGGAGCACTTACTGTCACAGGATTAGAACCTTGATAGCCAGGATTTGCAGTAACTGCTGGAGTACTTTTAGGTTCAATTACATAATTTTTACCATAAAGATCTTCATCTCCAACACATTGAATGCTGACTTTTCCGTTTTTATCTTTATTAACTAAAATAACTGCCACATCCTGCGTTTCACTTTTGCTGACTGCATCCTGAAGAACAAATGTGAACGAATTATCTTTTTTTGTTGTAGTGACTTTTATGAAATCTACTTTTTTATCCAGATTTAAATCCAGATTATTAATTCCGGTTTCTTTTTTATTTAACGCTGTTTCAAATTCTTCAATAGTTTTTGACTTTTGAAAAAGTGTCAATACGGCATATAAATCGAGATTATCTCCCGGAAGATTCAAAGCCGGTGCGTCATCTCCCGACTGAGAAAAAACAGATTGGCTTGATAAACTAATCACAACTGCTAAAAAAAAGAATAGAAATTTTTTCATAATGTGTTGATTTATAATTTGCTATATGCAAGTTATATAATATTACGCATATAAAAAAGTATTAGTCTTAAAATTCTTATTGTAATTTGCTTTGAATCAATGTTTTAATTTCGTTTGGATTGTAAGAGAAAAGCGGGTTTAAATAGAGGTGAATCGGAATTAAAAAAGAGGTTGTAACGCCTTATTTTAAAGGTTTTCTTTGCAGTATTTTGATTAAAAATGATTTTATTTAAAGTCTTAATGTGTTGTTTTTTAGTCTTTTGCGGTGTTATTTTTTACAGATCGCCATGATAAATTTGCACCAAAATAAAAACGGTTTTTTGTAAAAAGCTGTTTGGTGTAAATTTTAAAATACCACTTTTATGAAAATTTTTAATTTCATCGTATTCCTTTCAATATCATTTTTTGGAACTCCAAAAACAATAACAGGCAAAGAAAACTGGACAACCTCAGATATTGAACGATTTAATAAGCAGCTTGAAGAAGTAAAAGAAAAGATAAAGACCAATCCTTATTATAATACCAAAATCGCTTTTTTTATCGACATGAAAATCAAATCAGGAAAAAATAGATTTTTTGTTTATGATTTGGAAAATGATAAAATTTTAGACGAAGGACTTGTCGCCCACGGTTGCGGGTCTGAAACTGGAATTGCAGGAAATTTAAAGTTCAGCAACGAAGCCAATTCTAACGCGACGTCACTTGGCAGTTGTGCGATTGGAAAATCATATAAAGGAATATTCGGAAAAGCGTATCGTTTATCGGGTTTAGACGAAACAAACAGTAATGTTTTAAAACGAGCCGTCGTTTTGCATTCCTATTCTGCAGTTCCAGAACAGGAGCAGGATTATTATATTTCTCGAAGCCACGGTTGCCCAATGGTTAATGAAGCATTTTTTAAGAGACTAGAAAAAATAATAGATGGTTCAAAATCCAGTATTCTCTTAAATATCTATTATTAAGCAGGATAGTGCATGACGCAAAGTTTTTTGTTATTGGATAATTTTATTACGAACTAACTAACCGTAATAAATATGAAAATTCAAAAATGGTATTCCTTAAGCGTTATTCTTGTATTGCTTTGTTTCGGAATACCAAATAAAACTATCGCGCAGTATCAAACAATCAAAAATGATATTTTTTGGAATACCAAAGATGGAAAACCGTTAAACAGCCAAGGCGGCGGTATATTTAAATTTCCTGATCCAAAAACCGGCAAACAAAAATATTATTGGTACGGCGTAGAATATGTTGAAGCCAATCAATATCGTGCCGATCCTTCTATAACATTGCCAAATGCAACTTTTGAAGCCGTTACCTGCTACAGTTCAACCGATTTTGTGAATTGGACTTTTGAAAAAAATGTTTTGACCAAAGATAAAGTCAATCAAAATGGGAAAACTTGGGTGGGTCGTTTGGGTGTTGCTTTTGTCAAAGAAATCAGTAAATACGCGATGTTTGTGCAACACGGAAGTGAAGTCTTGATTGCACTTTCAGATTCGCCAACAGGTGAATTTATCTGGCATCAGAAAATAAACATGGAAAAAATGATTGGTACAAGCAATACAGGCGATCAAACCGTTTTTACTGATGAAGATACCGGAAAATCGTATTTGATTTACTCCTACGGAAGAGGAAGAAATAAAATTTACGTTTCTGAAATTGGAATGAAAGACGGAAAAGTAAACCTTTTAGACTGCACAGAAATTTTTAAAGGCGAAAGCAGAGAAGGAAATTGTATGTTCAAATACAAAAACAGCTATTACATGTATGCTTCAAATATTTATGGCTGGGACGGTTCGTTTGCGTATTATTTAGTTGCCGATGATATTCGTGGTCCATATCTTCCAACGAATGAAATGTTGGTTACAAACGGTTCTTCTGAAGATTTCGCACATGTTTCACAGACTGGTTTTTTCTTTTCTGTAAAAGGAAGCAAACAGGAAACAATTGTGTTTTGTGGTGATCGCTGGTCTGATTTTGCCGGAAACGGTTTAGGATATAATCAATGGTGTCCCCTTTCTTTTGATGGAAAAACACCTTATTTCAATTCATTAAGTGCTTGGGAATTAGATGCGAAAACAGGAAACTGGAAAGTAAACAAAGAAAATAATTATGTAAAAAACGGCAGTTTTGAAGCCGACCGCCGACATATTCCGAGTCCTGTAAAACCAGTACAAATTCAGTTGACAGGCTGGGCAAGCGAAGTTATTGAAGGAAATAAAATAAGTTTAGACACGCTTACTTCGCCAGTTTTAAATCATTTTAATACACAATATGAAAGAAAAATTGTAATTGGTGAAAAGAGTTTGAATATCAGTGATAAAATTAATTTTAAACGAAAAGTATTTCAAAGCATAACATCGTCACCCTATGTAAAATTGGAAGACGGATCATATACTTTAACCGCTAAAATCAAAAACAGCGCCGGATTTGATAATCTTGAAGTTTACGCAGAAAGCAATAATAAAAAATTTCAGTTTGCTATAAAAGAGGAAAATACAGAGTGGAAAACAATCGTGATAAATAATATCGCTATAAAAGGAGGAAAGGCCGAAGTTGGTTTTCTGGCTGACGGGAAAGCAAAATCTTTTTGTCTCGTAGATGATGTTTCGTTGGTGAGAAGTGGGAAATGAGAATAAAGATGAAAGAAGCAAGAAGCAAGAGGCAAGATGTTTAAAATAAGAACTTAAGAAGAAGATAATTTATTTGTTTAGTGTTTTTTAAAGTCTGTAGGCGTTTAGTTTACAGACTTTTTTTATGATTTTTTTTTGGGAGAAATCAATTTCACAACTTTCAGGATTCAGCATTTCTTCAAATCTTGCTTCTTGCTTCTTGCTTCTTTTTTCTAAATAAAAATCTTCAATAAAAAAAACAATAAATAAAAAAGCGTTCATTCATTTATTATTTTATCTTTGCAAAAAAAAAGCTATGAGAGTTAGAGATATCGATAAAGAAAAACTGGTTATAAAGACTGCTATTGACCAGATTGTACAGGAAGGATTTCAAGGTTTCAGCATGAATAAATTGGCGAAAGCCTGTTCGATTTCAGTTGGTACGCTCTATATTTATTATGCTGATAAAGATGATTTAATTCAAAAAATTGGGGCCAGTATGGCCTTAAAGTTTTTTAAAAGCACCATAAAAGACTTTTCGCCCGACATGTCATTTGAAGAAGGTTTGTGGAAACAATGGGAAAACCGCGCCAGCTTTACTATGAAATACCCTAAAGAAGTTGCCTTTTTTGAGATCATCAAACATTCTCCACATGGAGAAATCATATTGGATTCGATTGAAGAGTTTGCCGATTTTAGAACCATTATGAAAGATTTTATAAATAATGCGCTTCGAAACAAAGAACTTCTCCCAATGAGTTTTGAGGCATTTTGGTGTGTGGCTTATGGACCTCTTTATACAATGCTGAACATGCACACTGAAGGAAAAAGCATGGGAGGTAAACCATTTGTTCTTACAAAAGAAATTATGAAAGAAGCTTTTAAATCAACAGTTAAAGGCTTAAAACCATGAAAAATTATGGAAACAGATTTAAACACAATACATATTTTTAAAACTAATATTGGAACAGTAGATTCTAATTCTGTCGCGCATAAAATACTAAGCAGTCATCCTGAAATTCAACAATGGAGTATTGACTGCGAAGATGTTGACTGCGTTCTTCGTGTGGTTTCAGAAACACTTAAACCTCAGGAAATTGTTAAACTAATTCGTGATTTTGGGCATGCGTGCCAGGAATTGTCGTAAATAAAATATATAAATTAATGGAAAAAACTACCATAGAAAGCCCCGCTTTTACTTCTCATCAAAAAATTATTATTGCCATACTGGCGCTTTTACAGTTTACTGTAATATTAGACTTTGTCGTGATTTCTCCCCTTGGAGATATATTAATGAAAAAGCTGACGATGACGACTTCAGATTTTGGTTTTGCTGTTTCTGCTTATGCTTTTAGCGCAGGAATTTCTGGACTTTTAGCTGCTGGTTTTGCAGATAAATTCGATAGAAAAAAACTACTGATTTTCTTCTATATCGGATTTATTATCGGAACTGTTTTTTGTGCTTTTTCTTCAAGTTATCATATGTTGCTTATGGCACGTATTTTTACAGGACTTTTTGGCGGCGTAATTGGCTCTATTTCATTGGCTATTGTAACCGATTTATTTATGATTCAGCAACGTGGTCGTGTAATGGGATTTATTCAAATGGCATATGCATCAAGTCAAATTCTTGGAGTACCGGCTGGATTATTTTTTGCTAATCATTGGGGTTGGCATTCGACCTTTATCATGATTGCGGTTTTAGCTCTATTAATTCTGGCAGCAGTTTTAACGCAATTGCCGGCAATTACAAAACACTTGGAAATACAATCAGACAAAAGCCCATTTTTGCACTTGTGGCATACATTAAGTAACAGACAATACCAAATTGGGTTTATGGCGATTGCTTTTCTTTCGATAGGAGGTTTTATGTTGCAGCCTTTTGGAAGCGCTTTTTTAGTAAATAATATTCATATCAGTCAGGAAGAATTACCTATGGTGTTTTTCTTTACAGGTCTTTCAGTGTTATTTGTTATGCCACTTATTGGAAAATTAAGTGACAAAATAAGCAAGTTCAAATTATTCGCCGCAGGATCTATTCTGTCAATCATTATGATTTTGATTTATACTAATTTAAGTCCGATTCCGCTTTGGCAGATTGTTGCCTTAAATATGATTTTGTTTATGGGAATAATGAGCCGAATGATTCCGGCAACAACATTAAATACTGCCATTCCGGACATGAAAGATCGTGGCGCGTATATGTCTATTACTTCGTCACTGCAGCAAATTGCTGGTGGAATAGGAGCTGTTTCTGCGGGATTTATTGTACACCAGCAAACAAAAACCTCTCCTTTAGAGCATTATGATATTTTAGGATATGTTGTTGCAGTTGTTACTTCTCTGAGTATATTACTAATTTATAAAGTAAGTCAATTAGCGAAAAGCAAAGTAAAAGACGCTAATCTTTAATTTGAATATTAGGATAAAACAAAAGCTTGTTCTCTAAGAGACAAGCTTTTTTGTTTTACTGTTAAATGTGTTTTTTTTCTTCCAATAAAAATAAACTGAAAGTGCATTTATAGTTGCCAAAATCCATAAAATAGGACTGCTGAAAAAGCTGTAATAACTTCTCCCATTTGGAATTTCGACAAAAGGAACGGTGATCAAAATGTCCAAAATTAAAGCGGTTAGTGACATTACAATTCCAAGTAATAAACCATTGGTTTCTACTACTTTTTTATAATAGATTTTTGCTCCAATAATGGCAAAAAAAACAATTCCGAACATTACTAAAATTGCCTGAATCAAGAAATGATCTTTTATAAACGGAATTAAGCCTAAAATATAAAACGAAAAACTCACAGAAATCCAGACAATTAAGCCAGAAAAAATTGCTCTAAAATAATTCATCTGTAGAGTCTTAAGAATTCCAAATTCCGGTTTTGGCGGTTTCTTTCGCGTAAGCGGAAAAATCTTTTGCTTTTCGGCCCAAAACTTTTTCAATATCAGAAGTAATATGCGAATTTCTTCCATCTAAAACTTCTTCAAAAAGATAATTCACAAGCCAAATGTGATCTTCAGGAACTTGGTATTCTTTTAGCATCTGCGTATATTCTTCTAAAGATAAACCTTGAAAAGTAATATTTCTGCCACTCGCTTCGGCAATTGTGTTTACGGCTTCTTTAAAAGTCAATAATCTTGGTCCGGTCAATTCGTAGGTTTTTGAATTATGATTTTCATCTAAAAGCGATTCCAAAACAACATCAGCAATATCATCGGCATCGGTAAAAGGTTCAAGTGCTTCGGCTCTCGGCAAAGCGACGATTCCGGCTAAAATTGGTTCTAGAAAAATGCTTTCGCTAAAGTTTTGATTGAACCAGCTTGCACGTACAATCGTCCAGTTTTTAGCATTTTCTTTTACGATTTCTTCGCAAAGTTGTGCTTCTTTTTCGCCTCTTCCTGATAATAAAACTATTTTTTGAACTCCGATTTTTGTTGCTAAAACGGTAAATTTCTCAATAGTTTCGACTGCCGAAGGAATGGCTAAATCAGGCTGAAATGTTACATAAACAATCTCAATATCCTTCAAGACATTTTCCCAGGTTTCTGGTTTTTCCCAATCAAAAGGAATTTTCTCATTTCGTGAACCTAAACGAATTTCGACATCTGGATTATTTTTCAATCTTTCGATTACTCTGCGCCCCGTTTTCCCATTGGAACCCAAGACTAAAATTTTCTTTTTGCTCATATCAATATTTTTTAAAAGATTACTGATACAAAGTTGATTACATTAAAAAAGAATCGTTTGTCCCAAAAGAATTATGATTTGTCTGAAAGGAATTGAAGGCGAACTTCATTCGGGCGCATGCCGAATTTTTTATGAAAAGCATTCGAAAAAGAACTCAGACTTTCATAACCAACTTCCCACGCAGCTTCTTGAACGGTTTTTTCGCTTTCGCGGAGTAGTTCATACGCTTTATGAAGGCGTTCTTCCTGAACATATTTGAAAACAGGAATCCCGAAAAGTTCTTTAAAATTCTTTTTCAGTTTACTGCTGTTCAATCCCACCATTTGAGATAATTGTGTAATTGAGGGCGGTTTAGAAAAATTATTGGTTACAATTTCCTTTGCTTTAAAGAGTTTGTTTTTATCAATTTCCGAAAAATCAATTTTAGAGTCGGTGCTTAAAAGAGCAAAAAAATGTGCTAAAAGTTCGTTGATCTGACTTCTTAAAAATAACAATCGTGTATTTCCGGAGTAAGTTGTGTTGAAGATTTTTTGAACTGCTAATTGCATATCCAGCGTCATATAATAAGATGGGCCTTTTACAAAATGTTCCTTCGGATTTAATAATTCCGGAAGGTGTTTTTCAAAAATCTCTTTTTCGGCCTCAGGTAGCGAATTTAGATGTTTCGGTTTGGTGAAAATACTGATGGATTGCAAAGGTTTGTCGGGTTCAATTTTATGTGAGAATTCGACTTTCTGATTTCCAAAAAAACAGATGGCCAAACCGGTAGTATTTGTCAAATATTTTGTCTGATCATTATGTTTAATTTCTAACTCGACATTGCCAGATCCATAAAATGCAAATCCAACTGCGTCGCCGTCGATTTCGCATTTCTGAACAATAGTTTTTGTCGTATTTGATTGTTCTATTAAAACAATAAAATCATTCAATTCTATAATATCGGTTGTCATTTTGTTTGTTGTGTCTTTTAAAATTGTTTAAGCGAAAATGCTCATTTTTGTTTCTTTCTTAAGATTTATAAACTTGAGTTTAAACAATTCTTAAATTGTATAAAATGTTTAAAATTAATTAATTAGTTTGATTTTGACAATTTGGTTTTTTTGAATCTCAAACTTTTTGAGTGCTTAAATAAGACTGTAAATTTCTTTTTTTGTAACAGTTTTTCAGACAAAATGTTGCTCTTTTTTGAGTTTGCTGTTGATAACCTTTTTTTTAAATCAACGAATGAATGCGCTTTTTTCTGTTGACAACTCTATTTAGATTTAGTATAAATAACTGATATTTCGAGCAGTATGAAATTTTTTGTACCTGTTGATAACTACTTTTTTTGGCGTTCAAAATGAGACTTTTTTGCTGTTGATAATTGCTTTTATTTTTAACATGAAAACGAAAGTAAAACAAAAATGTCTGGCTTAAATTTGTAAGTAACGAGATGTCAAAATACCTCCCAAATCGGCATTTCGAATCCTTAATTTGTCACCATTAAATATTTTATATTATGTCTATTTTCGATAAAAGAATCAATTATAAGCCGTTTGAATATCCGGAGGTATTGCAATTTACAGAAGCCATTAATAAAGCGTACTGGGTTCATACTGAGGTTGATTTTACTGCAGATACGCAGGATTTTCATTCGCATTTAAATGTAGCCGAAAAAACCGCTATAAAAAACAGTCTTTTGGCAATTGCTCAAATTGAAGTTGCGGTAAAAAGTTTTTGGGGAAATATTTACGAGCATTTTCCAAAACCGGAATTTAATGGTCTCGGAACTACTTTTGCTGAATGTGAATTTAGACATTCTGAAGCGTATTCTCGTTTGCTGGAGGTTTTAGGTTATAATGATGAATTCGAAAAATTACTAGACGTTCCTGTAATCCGCAAGCGTGTTGATTATCTTTCAGATGTTTTAAAAGATACGCGTTCGCAGGATAATAAAAAATATATGGTGTCGCTGATTTTGTTCAGCATTCTAATCGAAAATGTTTCGCTTTTTAGTCAGTTTGCGATTTTGCTATCGTTTACAAGATTCAAAGGCTATATGAAAAATGTGAGCAATATTATTGCGTGGACTTCAATCGACGAACAGATTCACGCGAATGGTGGAATTTTTATCATAAATAAAATTCGCGAGGAATTTCCAGATTATTTTGATGATGCGACTTTATTGTCGATTAGAGATACGGTTAAACATTCAATTAGTGTAGAATCGGATATTTTAGACTGGATTTTTGAAGATGGCGAAATTGAAAGTATCAATAAAACGGATCTGGTTAATTTCATGAAATTTAGATTGGACGAAAGTCTAAAACAAATTGGAATTCCGACTGTTTTTGATGTTTCGATAGAAGATTACAGAGCAATGTCATGGTTTGAAGAAGAAGTTTTTGCAAACAGTCTTGATGATTTTTTTGCAAAAAGACCGGTAGAATATACCAAACATGATAAAAGTATTACAGCAAACGACCTCTTCTAAACTGAAAAAAAATGAATACAATAGATATAAACCAAGAAAGCGTTCCGATGAGCGAAGCTGGAAATAAAATGTGGTGGAAAAACTCTGAAAGTGAGCAAATATTAAACCGCGGCTATCTTTTAAAAGGAGAAACGGTTGAAGGTGCAATTGACAGAATTTGTACCGCTGCAGCAAAAAGACTTTATAAACCGGAACTAAAAGATTCTTTTGTAGAAATGATTGAACGCGGCTGGATGAGCATCAGTTCGCCGGTTTGGGCGAATATGGGTACAGAGCGTGGTTTGCCAATTTCTTGTTTTAATGTTCACGTTCCAGACGAAATCGAAGGAATTACACATAAATTAGGTGAAGTAATCATGCAGACCAAAATTGGTGGAGGAACATCTGGATATTTTGGAGAATTACGCGAAAGAGGAAGCGCCGTAACAGATAACGGAAAGAGTAGTGGTGCAGTAAGTTTTATGAAACTTTTTGATACTACAATGGACACGATTTCGCAAGGTGGCGTTCGTCGTGGCGCGTTTGCAGCATATTTAGATGTAGATCACCCAGATATTGAAGAATTTTTGAAGATTAAAAGCATCGGAAATCCAATTCAGAATTTGTTTACCGGAATCTGCGTACCCGATTATTGGATGCAGGAAATGATTGACGGCGATGTTGAAAAACGCCAAATTTGGGCAAAAGTTTTAGAAAGCCGTCAGCAAAAAGGTTTGCCTTATATTTTCTTTAGCGATAATGTAAATAAAAACAAACCTCAGGTTTATAAAGATAAAAATCTGCGAATTAACGCCAGCAATTTGTGCAGTGAAATTATGCTTCCGTCTGATTTTGACGAATCGTTTATTTGCTGTCTTTCGTCAATGAATCTGGAGCTTTATGAAGAATGGAAAGATACTGAAGCGGTAAAATTAGCGATCTTTTTCTTAGATGCCGTTTTACAGGAATTTATCGAAAAAACAGAAGGAAACTACTATCTTTCTGCAGCCAATAAATTTGCAAAAAGACACCGTGCTTTAGGTTTGGGCGTTTTAGGATGGCATTCGTATTTGCAAAAAAATATGATTCCGTTTGAAGGTTTGGAAGCCAAAATGAAAACGACAGAAATCTTTAAGCATATAAGCGACAAAGCCGATAAAGCAACGCAAGATTTAGCCCGAATTTACGGCGAACCTGAATTGCTTAAAGGTTATGGAAGACGTAATACTACGACAATGGCAATTGCGCCTACAACCTCTTCATCGGCAATTTTGGGACAGACTTCTCCGGGAATTGAACCTTTCAGCAGTAATTATTACAAAGCAGGTTTGAGCAAAGGAAATTTTATGCGAAAAAATAAATATCTGAAAAAATTATTAGAAGAAAAAGGTCTTGACAACGAAGAAGTTTGGCGTGGGATTATGCTGAACGGAGGAAGCGTTCAACATATGGAACAGCTTTCGCAAACCGAAAAAGATGTTTTTAAAACCTTCAAAGAAATAAGCCAGCTTGAAATTGTACAACAAGCAGCAATTCGTCAAAAATTTGTGGATCAGGGACAAAGTTTAAACCTGAATATTCCAGCAGAATTGCCAATAAAAGAAGTAAACCGTTTAATGATCGAATCATGGCAACTCGGAATTAAAAGTTTGTATTACCAAAGAAGCCAGAGTGTATCTAAAGAACTGGTTACAAGTCTCGTGAGTTGCAGCAGTTGTGAATCTTAAAAAATATAAAAATCGGAAGTGTTTCTTCCGATTTTTTTTTGCAAAAAAGATATCAAATTGAACAGTAAAATTTCGAGGAAAGCTTTTTTTATTAATTTATAAAGATGGGTTTTTTCAAATTTATGATTTAAGAAATTGGCTACGTCATTTTTGAAATAATTCATAAAAATTCGAATTTTTCTTAAGATCAACCTCTTTGATAAATCCATTTTTAAACTCTGAAAAATTATGTAAAGTCAAATTTTTTAGATTACAAAGCGGTTAATATTATCAAATTTTTAAGTAAAAAAGTTTTTTGTAAGAATAATTTAATGTTTTTTATTAAAGAACAAAGACAAGAGCAAATTAGGATTATTGGATAATATTATTAAGTTTGTTGCGAATTATTCAATTTCTCTAAAGCAAAAAAATTGTCATTACCCTTATTAAATCAGGATAAAATTTTAATCGATCGTCTTCGCACCGGAGATGAATCGGCTTTGACAGAATTGTATAATACTTTTTGGCAGGCTCTCTTTATGTCGGCCTATAATGTCATTAAAGACAAAGAATTGTGCGAAGATATTATTCAGGATATATTTTTGAATATTTGGACAAATCGAGAAAAATTGGAAATTCATATTTCTTTAAAAGGATATATGTACGCTTCTGCGCGTTATCAAGTTTTTAATCATTTAAGAAAAAACAAAGACAAAGTTAAAGTCGAACTTTTTGATGATTTAGAAAAACGTTTTCAACACACAACGCCAGAAACGGAGCTAATGCATGAAGAATTGGTGTAACAGCTTAACTTAATTATCGAAACACTTCCAGAGAAATGCCAAGCTGTTTACAAACTCAGCAGAGAAGAACAGTTAAGCCATAAAGAAATTGGAGAAAGACTTAATATTTCAACCAAAACGGTTGAAAATCATATTACAAAAGCGCTTCACACCATTCGTTTATCAATGGGAAGTTCTTTGGGTGTTGCAATGGTTTTTTGGCTTTCTAAAAATTTATAGAAAGTCTTAAAATGATTACCGATTATAAGTCTATACCGTTGAATTTTCTCTTATGCGACGGGGCTTTTCTTAAAAAAGTAAAAAAAATCAAAAAAAATACAATTTGGACTAGGGGGTAAATGTCTTTTTAGATACTTACTTAATATACTCCCGCATTAATAATAAAAAAAATGAAAAAAGAAGAATTCTTAACGTTATTAAACAGATATCTTTCTGGCGATACTAATCGGGAGGAGAGTAAAAAATTACTTCATTTTTACGAAAGTTTCCAGACTGCAGCAGAATGGGATGAAAGCTTAGGATCAAAAGAAGAAATGCAACATAAAATGCTTCACAGAATTCAGACAGCAATAAAAGCTGACGAAACAGAAGTTATTCCGTTACGACCTTTTTACACCAGAACAAGTTTTAGAGTTGCGGTTGCAGCATCAGTTGCTATGTTGATTTCAATTTCTTTATTATTCAATACAGCCAAAAACGCAAAAAACAATATTCCTGCAGTTGCCAATAAAAATATTTTGATAGGAACTGATAAAGCCACTTTGACTTTAGAAGACGGATCTGTGATTGCATTGGAAAAAGGAAAAGGCTACGCAACAGGAAATGCATCAAGCAATGGCGAAAAATTAATTTATAATGCCAAAAATAATCCTGTAGCAATTGCAAACAATTTTTTAACAATTCCGAGAGGAGGGCAGTTTTTTGTTCAATTGGCAGATAGTACGAGAGTTTGGCTGAATTCAGAATCGCAGTTAAAATATCCTGTCGCTTTTGTTGACGGCGAAACCAGACAAGTCGAGCTGCTTTATGGAGAAGCGTATTTTGAAGTGTCACCAAGTACAAAACACAAAGGTTCTAAGTTTAAAGTGAAAACTCAAATGCAAAATGTCGAAGTTATTGGTACTGAATTTAATATCAAGGCTTATAAAGACGAAAATACAATTTACACCACATTAGTAAAAGGAAAAGTAGCTGTGAGCAATGCGGCAAACAAAGAAATTTTAGCACCAAATGAACAGTCTAGAATTGGCAAAAGCGATGATCGCATTGCAATTTCTGAAGTCGATGTTTACAACGAAATTTCATGGAGAAAAGGTTTGTTTGTTTTTAAAGGAATGCCATTAAGAGATATCGCGAAAGTATTGTCAAGATGGTATGATACTGATATTGAATTTGCAGATTCGACTCTTGGTAATGTAAAATTCAATGGAGTTTTGAATAAAAATCAAAAATTAGAAGACATATTGACCACGATCAAGAATATTAATTTCATTAATGCCTATGAGAAAAAAGACAATAAGATTATAATAAAATAAAAAGAAAAGGGATTAAAGTTCAGACCTCTCACCGTACCGCACTTCATCCCTTTCTGTGTATTAATCAATTAATCATTTTTTAACAACCAACCAATTAACATGTAAATTTATGAAATTTAAATTAACCAGTGCTTATTTCTATATTAGAAATAGGCTAATTATTAACATTATGAGAACTTTTATCTTCTTGTTTTGTACAACAATTTTTGGTTTTTCTCCCGTAAATCTATTTTCGCAAAACACAAAAGTTGTAATTGCTTCTGATAAAACGGTAACTGTCGATGAAGTTTTTGACATTATCAAGCAGCAGACAGATTATACTTTTATTTATCAGGAAGATTTATTTAAAAAATTACCTAAAGTACATTTAAAAAAGGGCAAAATTAAAGTAAATGATTTGCTGGAGGCTAGTTTTCCAAGCAAAAATTTTAATTTCAGTTTTATGAACGGCAACACAATTGTGGTTAAAGAAACTCCAGTTGAAAAAGTGGTCGTAATGCAATCTAAAAATATTGAAATTAGAGGTATTGTTACCAATGAAAAAAAAGAACCTCTGCCTGGTGTAAATATAAAAGTGAAGGGTAGTACTGTGGCTACTCAAACTGATTTTGACGGAAAATATGTGATCATAGCTCCAGAAGAAGGTCAAATTTTGTTTACCTATGTTGGGCATTCTGCACAAATTATATCTGTTAATAAAAGAAAAGTTATCAATGTTGTTTTAGAACAGCAAACCAAAGAACTTGGTGGCGTAACCATAAATACTGGAGTTACAGTTCGTAAAAAGGAGTTGATTACAGGAGCAGTTTCTACTTTCAAAGGTGAAGAATTAAGACAAGTTTCTACTCAAAACGTTGTTCAGGCTTTAAAAACTTTAGATCCTTCTTTTATGGTTTTGAATAATAATATTGCAGGTTCAAACCCAAATGTTTTGCCAGTAATCGAGGTTAGAGGACAGACTAGTTTGTCTGTTAATCAGGTTAATGACCGTTTTAAAGAAGATCCAAATCAGCCTTTGTTTATTTTGGACGGATTCCCAACGACATTACAGCAGGTTGTTGATTTGGATATTAACAGAATTGCAAATATTACGTTGCTTAAAGATGCCGCTTCTACAGCTTTATACGGTTCGCGTTCTGCAAACGGAGTGGTTGTTATTGAAACGAACAAGCCTGTAGCAGGAAAATTACAAATCTCGTACGTTTATAACTCATCTTATGAATTGGCAGATTTAAGCGTTTATAATTTAATGAATGCCGAGCAAAAATTAGAATTTGAAAGACTTTCTAAAGCTTATGTCGTACCGCGTCTTGGTGATTATGCGCAACAATTTAAATGGGACGAAGTTTACAACAAACGTCTAGCCAATGTGCGCCGAGGTATTGATACCTATTGGCTGAGCGAACCTATTCAAATGGGAATTACTTCTGGTCATAGTTTGGCAATTGGCGGAGGATCAGACGAATTTAGATTTAATCTTGCTGGAAATTACAAATCGCTGTCAGGAACTATGAAAGGTTCTGAACACAATACTTGGGGATATAATGCGAATTTGATTTACAGAAAGAAAAAAGTAAGTTTTAATAATAACTTCTTTATTTCTGGAGGAAATAATCAGGAATCTCCTTATGGTTCTTTTTCTACTTGGGCAAAAGCGAGTCCGTATTATGAGAAATACAATGAAAATGGCGTTCCAACACGTTATATGGACGGAACCAACATTCCGGTTGGAAAACCAATCGTAAATGATTATGTAAATCAGGCAGAAAACCCTTTGTATAATGTTCGTTTAAACAGTTATGACAAAGGTGTAGATTTTAATTTCACAAATAACTTTGCTGTAAATTATGATATAAATCCTCATATCAAAACAACTGCAGCAATATCAGTTTCAAGATTACAGACGACATCAACAAAATTTATTTCGCCAGATAACACACAATTTATTTCGGATATTCCAACCGAAAAAGGAAGTTATGAGAGAAAAGATTATCTGACTAATAAATGGAATGGAAATATTGGAGGAACTTATTCAAATGTTTTCAATAATGTTCACTCGGTTAATTACACTTTGAGAGCTTCAGCTTTAGAGACAAGATATGGATATTATGGTTCAACTTTAAGAGGTTTTCCACTAGGTGTTCCAGGTAATCCTAATTTCGCTTTTGGATTTGAAGCGAATTCAAAACCAGAAACGTACAGCGAAATGGTGCGAAGCGTCGATTTAACCAATCAGCTAAATTATGCTTACAATAGAAAATATTTGCTTGATTTGACGCATACGATTTCTGGCGCAACCAATTTTGGAACAAATAAAAAATATTCGCCATACTACGGAATTGGTATTGGTTGGAATATGAACTACGAATTCAACATGAACGAGGATATCGTTAATATCTTGAAACTTCGTGCAAATTTTGGTCAGACAGGAAATCAAAATCTTGTGGGATTTGCATCTCATGATATTTATACTTACGATCCTAATACTAATATTTTTGGAGCCGGATTAAACGTTTCACAATTGGCAAACGTAAATCTGGAGCCTCAAAAAACAAAAGATTTGTCTCTAGGATTAGATTTGGCAATGTTTAGAAACAGGCTTACAGCTACTTTGGGAGCATACAGACGCCGAACTTCACCACAAATTGTTGAGATCGATCTTGCGGCTTCAACGGGTGTTACCGCTTATCCTTTAAATATTGGATATATAACGACTCAAGGTTTAGAACTTAAAGCCAATTATACAATCATAAATAATGCTAAGGCTAATTTTTATTGGGGAGTTGGATTAACAGCTACTACAAATGAAAATGAATTAGGAGGCTTTAATAATGCACTTGCTTCATTGAATGACGCCGCTAAAAAAACGACAAGTTTGACAAGATTTTACGATGGAGCCAGTACAAATGATCTTTGGGCAGTGCCTTCTTTAGGAATTGATCCGGCTACAGGAAGAGAAGTTTTCTTGAAGAAAAATGGACAAACGACTTTTATTCTAGATAAAAATGATGAAAGAATCATGGGGAATTCAAGAGAAATTGCAACGGGTGTTTTTTCTACAAGTGTCAATTACGGAAATTTCAGTTTAGGAGTATTCATTCGTTACAGTTTTGGAGCAGACCGATTTAATACTGCTTTATATGACAAAGTCGAAAACATCAGCTCAAGTACCATTTTTAATAACCAAGATGCCAGAGCTTTTACTGACCGCTGGACAACTCCAGGACAAATGGCGCAGTTTAAAGCGATCAGCTTGACAAATGAAACGCCGATTTCTTCCCGCTTCATTCAAAAAGATGATTATATCTCTGGTGAATCACTTCGTTTAGGATACCGTGTAACTAATAGAGCATGGCTTAATAAATCAGGATTAGCTGGTTTAGCATTCAACGCCTATGCAAATGAGTTTTTTAGAGTTTCTACTATAAAAGCGGAGCGAGGTATTGAGTATCCTTTTTCAAGAATTTATTCTTTAAGTATAAACGTATCATTTTAATACAGCAATTATGAAAAAGTATTTAAATAAAATAGCATTCATCATCTTGATTTCATTGGCAGCTTCAAGCTGTAGTGATTTCTTGGATGTAACGCCTCAAGACAAAATTTTAGAAAGTCAAATATTTGATAATGAAGCTGGAATGCAAAATGTGCACAACGGACTTTATTTAAGTCTTGTATCTGATGATCTTTACGGACGACAGCTTACAATGGACGCAGTCGAAATTTTGGGACAGCAGTACAATATGACAAACAATCTTAATAAAAGTAAAATCGCCTCTTATTCGTATACAGAAAATCATCCAAAATTAGTGTTTTCAAATATTTGGGAATCAGGATATAAAACGATTTTGTTTGCCAATAAATTTTTAGAAAGCATGGACGAGCATGCGGGAATTGTTTCAAAAGAAAAAGCAGATCTTTTAAAAGGGGAAACCTACGGAATAAGAGCAATGCTGCATTTTGATATGCTGCGTTTGTATGGACCAATTTACAAAGTTGATCCCTCTCTTCCTGCAATTCCGTATTATGAAAATGCTGTTACAGCAAATCAGCCTCTGATTTCGGCAAAAGATGTTGTGGCTAAGATTCTGGCTGATCTAGATAAAGCCTTAGAATTACTTCAAAAAGATCCAATTCTGACTTCAGGAAAATATAACGCAACAACCGATTTTGATGCTAATCCGTATTATTCTGCAAATAGAGGTTTGCGTATGAATTATTTAGCGGTAAAATGTCTTAAAGCACGTGTATTGTTATATTCTGGAGACAAAACGAAAGCTTCTGCAGTAGCAAACGAAGTAATTAATTTTGTTAAAACGACGTCTTTTTTTCCTTGGACTCCATTTTTAGAAGCTACAAATGCAGCAAATCCGGATCGTATTTTTTCATCAGAAAACTTTTTCGCTTTAAGCGATTACAGATTGTATTTGAAACAAAAGGCTTTATTTGATTATAATCTAGCCAATGAAGCTATTTATGCGCCTTTGTTAAGCAGATTGACTGCCGTTTTTGAATCAAATGATAATGATTATAGAAGTTTGCCAAGTTGGAAAATTCCTGTTGTAGGGGGTAAAACGCAAAAGACTTTTTATAAATATGAAGATGTAGAGAATAAAACGAGATTATTTCGTTTTCAGATTCCTATGTTCCGACTTTCAGAGATGTATTTGATTGCTGCAGAAACAGCGCCAGTGGCTGCAGATGGAATATCCTATTTAAATACGCTTCGTTTTAACCGTGGTTTGACCAATCTTGCGGCGACGGCAAATGTTACTACAGAAGTTACTAAAGAGTATAAAAAAGAATTTATTGGCGAGGGACAGCTTTTCTTTTATTACAAAAGAATAAATAGTGCTACAGTTCCTAACGGTTCAGCAGCTTCTGGAACCATAGCAATGGGTGCGCTTCAATATGTTGTGCCATTGCCGGATATTGAAGTTAATTTCCAATAATTTAAAACAAAGCAACATGAAAAAAATAGTGATTTTAAGCATATTGTTATTATCTATTTTAGGTTTGGCTTCATGCGATCAAGACGGAATTGAAACGTATAGCGGAAGCGACAGTATTTATTTTGCGCCTTCAGTTTATGGAATTTCTGATGGTGCCACTACAGCAATAACAGATAGTATTGGACTAACCTTTGCTTTAGACAAAGCTGAAATTGTAGGTCGAACTTATAATATTCCAGTTCGAGTGCAAGGAAAAAGCAGCGATGTAGATCGAAAAGTAAAAGTGGTTATCGATCCAAAAAGCACCGCCATTGCTGGAACTCATTTTAAAATTCCCGAAAATTTTGTAATTCCTGCTGGAACGGTAGTAAACGATCTTCCTGTGACGATTAACAGAACTGCAGATATGAAGCAAAAAGGCTTCTTGCTCATTTTGAATTTAGAAGAGAATGAATCATTCAATACGAATATGAAAAGCAGAGTAATAAATAAGCTGACCAATAAATCAATAAGCTTTATTACGTTCAAACTTTCTATTGATGATAAATTGACACAGCCAATTGGCTGGTATGTACCTTATTTAGGCGTCTTTTCGGCAAAGAAATTCTTCCTGATGTGCGAATTGATTCATTTAGAACCAGCAATGTTCAATCAGAAATTGGGTTCAATAGGACTTTCTATTCCTGATATTATGTATTATCAAGCTTTTATGAAACGTTATCTTGCTGATCAAAAAGCATCTGGCAATACTGTTTATGAAGAAGATGGGAAAGAAATGGTCTTTCCTTAAAAATCATTTAGTAAATTTTAAAAATAGAACATTATGTTAAAAAATATAAAGATTCAATTTCTTCTATCATTGATGCTGGTTTTAACTTATAGCTGTGCTGAGGATGAAGGGAATTATGACTACAATGCGATAAATGAAATTAAGGCAAGCGGTATCGAAGAAGCTTACACGGTTTATACGGGTGATAACTTTAAAATAACACCTAACTTGAATCCTACTTTAGACGATGGCAGCAATGCAGACCGCTATACTTACGAATGGGTTGCGCTTAATCCTTCTAAACTTTTAGCAGAATCAAGAACGCTTCTTGGAACGGCCAAAAATTTTGATGGTGTCATAAAATTGGCGCCTGGTAAATACAATGTATATTATTTTGTTAAAGATAAAGTTACAGGCGTGACTTGGCAGCAAGTTCCTTTTGTTTTAAATGTGGTTTCTGCGATTTATGAGGGCTGGATGGTGATTGGAAATGTAAACGAAAAGGCTCGTCTTGATATGGTTTCAATTGTGCCAGGTGTTGCACAACCAAGAATTATTACGGATGTTTTAGATGCTTCAGGTTCTGCTTTAAAATTAACGGGAAAAGCTGTAGATGTTTCTTGTTTTGGAGGTGCCGTGTATACTACTTCTGCTTATGGAATTTATGTAACTACTACAGAAAATGGTACCGCCAGACTTGATCCAGATTCTTTTGCGTGGACTCAGTCGCAAAATTTGGCTTACGAAACTTTGGGAGGTTCATTCCCAACCAACTTTGGAGTTGATTTTATGGAAACTCCAGGAGCGGGTAGTGAAAATTTTATTTACAGCAAAGGCGACATATTTTATTATTATCGTACTTATAATATAAAATACGGTTTGCCTCAAAACATTTTAGAGACTGATACAAAAACTTTTTATGCTGCTCCTTTTATAGCTTCGAATAGTGGATCTATTGCGGCACCGGTTTTCTTTAATAATGATACCCGCAGTTTTGTTCGTTTTAATTATTCAAAAGGGAATTGCTCCGCAATGCCGCCTGTTACGGGATCTGCAACAACTTTAGATTGGAACAATACAAACTGCAATCTAATTTACATGACGACTTCTGGTTTTAATGGTTATGAGAATTTTGCAGTTTTAAAAAATCGATCAACAGGAAAATACTATTTACTGCGTTTCTCTCAAGGTCTGATTCAGAGTTATTACAAAGAAATCTTGAATGCGCCAGAATTTGATAAAGCGACAAAATTTGCTGTAAGTCCAGATTCAGGATATTTATTTTACGCGGCCGGAGGCAAAGTGTATGAATATGACAACGGAACCCAATCGGCTAAATTGATGATTAATAAAGGTATCGAAGAAATAACATATATTGCTTTCAATCCTTTAGCAAAAAATGCAGACAAGAAGTTAATTGTGGGCAGTTATGGAACTTCGGGCACATTAGAGCTTTATACAGTTCCTCCTGTAAACGGCGATTTAATATTAACTAATAAATATGAGGGCTTATGCAAAATCGTTGATGTTGCATACCGCCGCAGATAATCTAAAACTTAAAAAAAAAGCCGAATGAAGTTTGAATTTCATTCTTCATTCGGTTTCTTAACAATCACATTTTATGAAACGATTTATCAAAATCGCAAGCGCAGTTTTGCTGCTTGCCTGTCCTTCTATTGCCTTAAAAGCACACGCACAATCTACCGAAGAAAGCTGGGAACAAGCTAAAAAACAAGCTCAAACGGAGAAAAAATTAATTTTTGTCGATTTGTATTTCACTGGCTGTATGCCGTGTGCACAAATGGACAAAGACGTATTTCCAGATCCAAAAGTAGCTGCAGTTTTAAGTAAAGATTTTGTCACTTTCAAATCGGATATCTTAAAAGAAGAAATCGGAAAAAAATTATGCATGAAATATGGCGTTACCGGATTTCCAACTTTTTTATTCCTGAATTCTGATGGAAAAGTGATTGATATTGAAAGTGGATTTCAAAGTGTAGAGCAGTTAACGGCATTACTTCAAAATGCAAAAGAGGCTGCTAAAAAAGGCGTATTTAAAAAATACAGTCCACAAATTGAGGAAAAAGAGTATCCAGAGTTTTATGCACAGGCTTATTTAGCAAACAAAAGAAACGTTTCTTTTGAAACTGCCGATGCATATTTAAAGGCGCAGCCTTCATTAACTGCCGAAGTTCCATTTGTAATTATTACTGGATTGCGAATTGGCCGTCAATATGATGATTTTTATTTGAAAAATGCAAAACAGCTTTATAAAGATTATGGCTCTGGAAGTGTTTCAAATCATGTATTTACCATTTTGCAACGCAAGAAAAAGGAGTTTGAAAAAACGAATGATTTAGCAGGTTTCAAAAAACTTTTAGAAGAAATGAAACCACTTTATTCTGCAGAAGATTGGACAAAATTTGAAGGCATTTTATTGAAAGATTTTGGAGCTACAAAAACTGCAAACAATCCCTATACTTTACAAAAGTAATTCGAAATGAAAAAGATATTCTTGTTTTCAATCCTGATTTTTGGATGCGCAGTTTACGCTCAAAACAGCGTTCAAAAATCTATTGAATCTTTCGAAAAAGCTTTTCAAAATAAAAGCTACAGCGAAATGAAAAATCTTCTGGCGCCCGAGTTTTCTGTGGGCGCTGGAGATTCTTCTTCAAATGAATTTTATTTGAACACAATTTTTAATGCTTTTCCGGTTTTAGATTCAATTCAAACTGGAAAATCGGTGACAATTAAAAATGAAACTTTTGTTTTGGCCGATTTTTGTTTCAATGGAAAAGAAAAAAAGCCAACGCAAATTGTTTTCAATTCAGAGAACAAAATCTTGTATGTAACTTTTTTCGATGGTTTGTATAGAGTCGACCGAAATGCACAAGTTAAAGAAGTAGCCAGTATTCCGTTCCAAATTATCGAAAACGGAATCGCTATTAAAATCAAATTAAACAAAGCCGATCGTGAGTTTTTAATGCTCTTTGATACCGGCGCAGACGGAATGGCTTTGAATCCTGACAGCGCTTACAAAGCCGGAGTTGTGGTTACCAAAAGTAAATCGGCGTCTGTGGTTGGCGGAAGTCAGCAAGTGCAGTATTCGGCAGATAACACGATTTATATTGGTGATCAGGTTTTAAAAAATCAAGGTTTGGTCATTTTTCCAAAACATGGCGTTTATGACGGATTATTTGGTGCCAATTTGCTTCGAAATTATATCACATCTGTCAATTTTGATACGATGACAATTGACTTGTACAATTTTGGAAATTTCAATTATTGGGGAAAAGCAAAACCATTAGTTTTTGATTATAAATCGGGGCTTCCGGTAGTAAAAATGAATCTGACTTTTGAAGATAAAAAAACAGTCGAAGGCAATTTCACTTTTGATACTGGCGCTGGTTATGATTTAATTGCTTACGGACCTTTTAATCATAAAAATAATCTGGAGGGAAGTTTAAAAACCGAATATACATCGGTCAATTACAGTTTAGGAAAACAGACAAAAATTGTTGGCGGTGCAATTCCAAATATTGCGATTAACGGAAATAATTTTCCAGATATAACTATCGCACTTCAGGAATATGATGAAGCCAATAAAAATTGGGCTTTCGCCGATGGATCTTTGGGAATTGATTTAATAAAACGTTTCAATTTTACGATCGATGTATTGCACAAGACAGTTTATTTAGAACCAAATAAAAGCTTCAAAAAGAAGCCTTCATTTTATTTCGCTGGACTTGATTTAGAATTTGACGAGAACCAGAATATTTTAGTAAAACGAATTATAGATCAGCAGAACGAAGATTTAAAGAAAGTAAAAATTGGCGCAAAAGTCACTCAAATTAATGATTTTGAAGCTAAAGATTTACTGAAACCAGAAAATCTTAAAAAGCTAAAAGAAACCAAAGAAAGCAAAGATTTGATTATTGAACAAGATGATCAGTCGCTTCGAATTTCAATTTAAACATCAAACAAAAAACAATAAATATCATGAAAAAACACATTTTTTATTTCATTTTGACCGTGTTTACGGCTCAAATGAGTTTTGCGACGAGCATTTCAGAATATGCAGTAATTAAAGGAACCATTTCGATTCCAGATTTTATTGCAAAAGAAGTTACGCTTTACAATGTTGAAGAAGGAAAGCCAGCCGTTGCTGCTACCGCTAAAGTTAATTCGCTGGGGGAGTTTGGCTTTATGACACCAGTTTCAGCTGCTGGCTTTTATTATGTTGATTATGGCCAATTTAAATCTAGAAACCAGTTAATTCGTTTGTATTTAGAGCCAAAATTAGACATCAATTTGGTTATCAATAAAGAGAATTATGTTTTAAGCGGAAAAAATGTTGGAAAGAATGATTTGGTTCAAAAAGCAAATGAAATCTACAATGAATTTGCTCCCTTTTCGAGACTTGGAACAAATATTACTTATGTAGATTTTTATCCTTGGATCGATAAAGGTTTGGCAAAAGCGAATGAATTCTCAAAATCAATCAAAACCAAAGATGCTACATTTGATAAGTTATTAAAATTAGCAGTAGCAACAGATGTTGAAGAACTTACATATACTTTTTTCAGAATGCCAAGAAGTGCATTTCCTGCTAAAGATGATTGTCCGGCTGTTATAAAAACTTGGCAGGCAGATAAAAAATTCACTGATCCAGATTTATTGAAACTGCAAAATGGAGTTTCTCTAATGTCAAATTATTTCTTTTATGTGACGATGAATTCTGGTGATGCGCCAAAACGTTTAGATTTAGTAGAAGCAATAACACACATAACAGATCCGGCTTTAAAAGATGTTTATTTACGTGATGCTGTTGCAACATCAAGAATGAAAATTGAAGAATATGAAAAAGTAGCGCCAAGCATTAAACCGTTTATGATTTCTGCTGCAAGCAAAACATTTTTAGTAGAATACGAAAAAGTACTTCATAAAAGTGTAGGTCAAAAAGGACTTGAATTTACATATAACGACGTTAACGATAAACCGGTTTCGTTCTCAGATTTCAAAGGAAAATTTGTTTACATCGATTTATGGGCAACTTGGTGCGGACCTTGTAAAGCTGAGATTCCTCATATGAAAAAAATCGAGGAAGATTATCACGGAAAAAATATTGTATTTGTAAGTCTTTCTTTGGATAAACCAAAAGACGCTCAAAAATGGAAAGATTTTGTGACTAAAGAGCAATTAAAAGGAATTCAGTTAATGGCCGACAAAGATTTCAGTTCTGATGTGGCTAAAAATTATGATGTAAATGCGATTCCGAGATTTTTGTTGTTTGACACAAAAGGAAACATCATCAATGCCGATGCGCTTCGTCCTTCAAATCCTGAGTTGAGAGTGCAGTTGGATAAATTGTTGAAAGGTTAAAAAGTGTTTGGTTCAAATATTTTCTAAAGCATTGAAATCGATTCTACCGTTTTTTTTAATAGTAATTATTTTGCTTCTCTCAGGGCCTGCTTATTCTCAAAGTTATGAGCAGATAAAAAAACTTGACACAATATATATACCTTTTAAAGAAGGAAAGTATAATGTTAAGATTAATTTTCCTGTGGAAAGGGATGGGTTTAAAAATAGACGTTATGTTTTTAATAAAAACAAGAAAAATGTTTACAATTTTGAATTCAAGAAAAATGCAAGTCAAGCTTTTGAAAAACAGATTATTAATAAAACTTTTTTAAAGAGATATAAAGGAAAAATTGTGAAAATTAATTCCTTAGAAAAATTTGATGATCAAGATATACAATGTGAATTGTTCAATAGATCCAAAGTCTTTTACATTCTAGATTTTTCAGAAAATAAAAAAGGTATTAAATATAGAGTCATTTTTATTAATATGTGTAATGTTAGAGAATGAAATAGCTGAAGATAACAACTAATGGTATAAAAAAACAATTATAAATAAATGAAGAATTTAGTAGCAATATTTGTAATGCTAACGGGTTGTATATTTTCTGGTTACGCCCAAAATTACAAAGCAAATGACCCAATCGCGGTCAATCAGAAAATAAAAAAAGGCGTTTTGCCAAACGGAATGACGTATTATATTTATCCGACTGAGGTTAATAAAAATACAGCAAGTTATTACATCATTCAAAATGTGGGTTCTATTTTAGAAAATGACCAACAGAAAGGTTTGGCGCATTTTCTGGAACACATGGCATTTAACGGAACCAAACATTTTGAAGGAAAGGGAATCTTGAATACACTCCAAAAACAAGGAGCGGTTTTTGGGAAAAATATCAATGCATACACCAGCACAGACGAAACGGTTTACAATTTAGATAATATTCCGTCAAAAGATGGTGGAGTGGTTGATACTTGTTTACTGGTTTTGCACGATTGGTCTAATTTCTTGTCTTTAACAAATGAAGAAATCGATGCCGAGCGCGGTGTAATTACCGAAGAATGGCGTACAAGACAAAATGCAAGAGCAAGAATTTACAATCAGCTTGCGCCGTATTATTACAACAATTCGCTTTA
Organism: Flavobacterium sp. LHD-80; assembly: GCF_030929605.1. Classification (GTDB taxonomy): domain Bacteria; phylum Bacteroidota; class Bacteroidia; order Flavobacteriales; family Flavobacteriaceae; genus Flavobacterium. The sequence goes on along the minus strand of NZ_JAVFVS010000005.1, from coordinate 274,100 downwards.
TGCAGACCGCATGCCAATTGGTGATATGGAAATCATAAAAAACTTTAAATATCAGGTTTTAAAAGATTTTTATAAAGATTGGTACCGACCAGATTTACAGGCAATCGCTATTGTTGGTGATATCAATGCTGATGAAGTTGAAACAAAAATCAAAAAACTTTTTGCTGATATTCCAACGCCAATAAATCCTAAAAAACGTTTTGAAATTGCCATTCCAGAAAGAGCAGAACCAGCTTTTAAATTGGCTTTGGATAAAGAAATTTCGGCTTCGAATATTAATTTCATGGTTCGTCATACGGCTGAAAAACCAACAGGAACTTTTGCCGATTTAGAAAAATCGACGCAACGAAGCATTGCTTTCGGAATCATAAACAATCGTTTATCTGAAATGGCTCAGAAACAAGAATGTCCTTTTAAAGGCGCTCAAATTGGATACCAAAAGTATTCGCGTCTGAATGATGTTTTTGTTTTAGGCTTAAGTCCAAAACCGGGAAAACAAGCTGAAGCTTTTGAGGCTGTTATGAACGAATGGGTTCGCGCTTATAAATTTGGTTTTTCAAAAGGAGAAATAGAAAGAGCGGCTAAAGAAACGATTTCTGGTTATGAAAATTATTTAGAAAAAATAAATGAGATTTCGCACAAACAAGTAATCGGAATGGTAAAAGACGATTATTTGAACCACGAAGTAATTGCAGATCCTGCAGTAGAATTTGAAATGACAAAAAGCATTTTGAAAAATATCGACAGTAAAATGTTGCAAGATCAAGTTGCTAAATTATACACCAAAGAAAACCGTGTTGTAACAGTAACTGGAGTAGAAGGCGAAGAAAATTTAATGCAGGAAAAAGCATTTGATATCATTCAGAAAGCAGAAAATGATGCTTCTTTACAGCCTTATGCTGATACTTTTGTTTCTAAATCACTTATGGATGGAATAGATTTAAAGCCAGGTAAAATAGTATCGGAAAAAGAAACTAAAGAAATTGGCGCGACTACATATGTCTTAAGTAATGGCGTAAAAGTGCATTATAAATTTGCTGATAAAAATAAAAAAACGATTAGTCTTCAGGCAGATAGTTATGGAGGAACTTCTTTGTATGACGGTAATGATATGCCATCAGCTCAACGTTGCACAGACTTTGCTATGATGTCGGGATTAGGTTCATTTTCAGATACTGATTTAGAGAAAATATTAAAAGGAAAAATAGTTAGTTCTGGTGTTGGAATTAGCCCTATGTCTGAATTTGTATCAGCGTCAGCTAATGTGAAAGACATTGAAACAATGATGCAGTTAGTTTATTTGCGATTTGAGAGACCAAGATTTGATCAGGAGAAATTTTTATTGATGAAACAAAGATTTCAAAACTTTCTAAAAAATAAAGAAAAAGATATCAATTCAAAAATGTCAGATAGCGTGTCAGTTGCTGTATACGGGAAAAATAATCCGCGAGTATACTCAATAGACCAAAAGTACATTGATGATTTGTCTTTTGATAAAATGAAAGCAATTTATGAAGATAGATTTTCTGATATTTCGAATTTCGAGTTTAATATAGTTGGAGATATTCAGCCGGAGGTTCTAAAGCCATTTTTAGAAAAATACATCGCTAGTATTGAGGGGATCAAACGCAAGGAGAATTTCAAAGACAAAACTGCTAAAATGATTTCTGACAAAATTGATAAAGAAATTTTTATCAAAATGGAAACTCCCAAAAGTGCAGTAAAAATATACTATAGTAACAAGATTGCTTATTCTGAAAAGAATAAAATTTTAGCTTCTTTTTTTGGTGATATTTTGACTTTAAGATATACAGAAAGTCTTCGTGAAAAGGAAGGCGGTACGTATGGGGCATATGTAGTGTGTGTCGCTACAAAATACCCTTCTCCTAAGGCTAAACTTGAAATTTCGTTTGATTGTGATGCAAACAGAGTAGATCATTTAGTCCCTATTGTTTATCAAGAAATGGATAAAATCAAAAAGGGTGAAATCGTTGCTGAAGATTTGGAGAAAACTAGAACAAATTATTTGAAAACTAAAGCGGATAGTAAAAATTTTAATAAATATACAAGCGACTTGCTTTACAATTATTTTAGGGAAAACTACAATATGGATGATCCTAAAAATTATGAAGATATTGTAAAGTCAATTACTGCAAAGGATATTCAGAATTTTGCGAATTCGTTTTTAAACAAAGCCGATTCGTATCAAATCGTTTTCAAACCCTTAAAATAATCTACTAGAATTTAATTTGTACTTCCGGAATCAATTAATATTTTGAATTAGTAAGCATTGTTAATTGCAACGGATTAAACAGGGGGTTGTTTTTGCTATTCAGCCCTCTTTTATAAAAAATTACCCATGAACAAGAACAAATTTTTAGTGAGTCTTCTGTTGTTGTTCACCATAATGGTGCAGGCACAGATATATAATCCGATAAAATGGAAAACCAGCGTTCAAAAAATTTCAGATACTGAATACGAATTGCAGGCAAAAGCCATCATAGAAAGTGGTTGGCATTTATACAGCCAAAATGTTGCTGACGGAGGGCCAATTCCAACTCATTTTACTTTTACAAAAACACCAGAATTTAAATTAAATGGCGATGTAAAAGAAGAAAAAGGACAAACGATCAACGATCCTGTTTTTAAAATGCAGATTACGTTTTTTGAAAAAGAAACCACTTTTAGACAACGTATAAAACTTGCCGGAAATAAACCTTTTAAAATTAAAGCAGAGGTTGAATTTATGGTTTGCAATGATGAAAATTGTTTGCCACCAAGTTACGATTCACTTGAATTTTCTGTAAGTCCATCAACAGCAACTGTTGCAGTTGTTGAAGAAACCGTTATTGAAGCAACGTCAGAAAAGATAGTATCTGATTCAACTGCAATCGATGAAGTTCAAGCCGAACCAATCGCAGTAAAAGAACCAATTGTAATTGCTAAACCGGTGATCACAAAAAAGAATAATAAAGCCGAATTAGATAATTTGTGGACGATTTTTATATTGTCTTTTTTCTCTGGTTTTGCTGCATTGCTTACGCCTTGCGTTTTCCCAATGATTCCTATGACAGTGAGCTTTTTTACCAAACAAAGCAAAACAAAATCGCAAGGAATTAGAAAAGCCGTTTTTTACGGAATTTTTATCATCACCATTTACATTTTTCTGGGTGCAGTTGTAACTTGGGCTTTTGGTGCCGATTCATTAAATGCGATGTCTACAAATGTCTGGTTTAATGTTATTTTCTTTTTGCTTTTAGTAATTTTTGCACTGTCGTTTTTAGGCGCTTTTGAAATTATGCTTCCAAATTCGCTTGCAAATAAAGTAGACAGCCAAGCAGATAAAGGCGGTATTGTGGGTATATTGTTCATGGCTTTGGCATTGGCAATTGTTTCATTTTCTTGTACTGGCCCAATTGTAGGCACATTATTAGTCGAAGCGGCTTCTCGAGGCGGTGTTGCACCTTTTGTGGGAATGTTTGGTTTTTCTTTTGCTTTGGCTTTGCCTTTTACCTTATTTGCTGCTTTTCCGGGTTGGTTGAATTCATTGCCAAAATCGGGTGGATGGCTGAACTCAGTAAAAGTGTTTTTAGGATTTTTAGAATTGGCTTTGGCGTTTAAATTTTTATCAAATGCCGATTTGGTGCTGCAATTGCATTTACTAGAAAGAGAAACCTTTATCGCGATCTGGATTGCCATTTTCACAGCGCTTACTTTGTATTTATTTGGAAAAATACAATTGCCTCATGACAGCCCGGTGTCACATATCAGCGTTGGGAGATTAGGTTTAGGAATTATTGTTTTGTCATTTACTATTTATTTGATTCCTGGTATTTGGGGCGCACCTTTAAAATTGATCAGCGGTTTTCCGCCGCCGTTGAATTACAGTGAGATTCCGAATGGCTTTGGAACAAATTCAGATGAAATGACTTCAAAACTGCCAGATGGAGCTGAATTAGGCCCTCATAATATTGTTGCCTTTACTGATTATGATAAGGGAATGGCATACGCCAAAAAAATGGGAAAACCGGTTATGCTTGATTTTACCGGACATGCCTGTGTAAATTGCCGTAAAATGGAAGACAATGTATGGTCTGATGATAAAGTGCTCAAGGTTTTGAAAGATGATGTTGTTCTTATTTCTTTATATGTTGATGATAAAAGAGAACTGGCTTCAAATGAGCAAGTTGTATCTGAGTTAACGGGAAAAAAGATTAAATATATTGGGCAAAAATGGAGTGAGTTTCAAACCATTAAATACAAAACCAATGCACAACCTTTTTATGTTTTGGTAAACAATGAAGGCGAATCACTAAACGAATCGTCGGCCTATAATCCAGATATTGAGGATTACCTTAATTGGTTAAACATCGGAGTTTCTAATTTTAGAAATAATCAATCAGATATGCAGTTAACACAGTTTTAGCGTAAAGAGTCTTTATTTTAATTTTTATTTTTTGTTAAGCAAGGTTAAATTGCAAAAGAGGAATAGTGTAATAGCTATTCCTTTTTTTGTTTCAAAAAGTCATGAAACCAATTAAAATCACGGTTGCAAAACATGGAAGATTTTGATGCTTATATGGTCTGGAAACTAGTTAAAATTTCTGTTTTTTAGTTTGTTAACTTTGAGTTTTTAAAAATTTTTTACCGCAAATTGCGCAAATTACCACAAATTAATTTGCGAAAATTTGTGTAATTTGTGGTTAAAATAAGCTTTTTCAGACCTAGCTAATTTAAGACTACGAACAAAACATCTGAGATAAATCCAAAGCGGTTCATTTTTTTTGAAAAATATCGTTCTAAAATATTCACTTGTTTAAAAAATAGTATTTATTTTGGCGGTGAATATATTTATGTATGAAGCAAATTTTAATTGTCGATGATCATTTAGTGGTTCGCAATGGAGTATCCATGGTTTTGGAGAAACAAATCGAAAACGTAGAAATTTCAAATGCCGAAAATTTCTTTGAAGCTGTTGCCCTTTTAAGGGAAAAGCCTTTTTGTATGGTTCTTTTGGATATTAATATTCCGGGCGGAAAAAGCACCGAAATGATCAGTGATATTAGAGCGATTCAGCCTGCAGTTAAAATTCTTGTTTTTTCGGCTCACGAAGAAGATCAATATGCACTTCAGTATATTTCGGCTGGTGCAAACGGATATCTGAACAAACTTTGCAGTGAAGAAAAAATGATGTTTGCTATAAAATCTGTTTTTGAAACTTCGTCTTATATTTCTCCAGAACTGGTGAGTAAATTATTGGAAGTAAGAACAGCAAAAAAGACAAGAAATCCTCTTGAAACCTTATCAAAAAGAGAACTTCAAATTGCCGAAATGCTGATAAATGGCAACGGAAATCTTGAAATTTCAAACATGCTTAATATTCACATGTCAACAGTAAGTACTTATAAGGCAAGGCTTTTTGAAAAACTTAAAATCACAAACTTAGTTGAACTTATTAATCTTTTCAAAACTTTCGAATATTAGTCGTATTCCACCATTATTTCAATTGCAGTTCCATGGTTAAGTTCGCTTGTAATATTGATATTTCCTTCAATAATCAGCAAAAGTTCAATAATCATGTGCAATCCTAAATGATAGTTTTTGACAATAGGTTTTTTGTAAAATTCTAAATAATAATTAATAAGCTCAGGACTCATTCCTTTTCCATTATCAATAATGGTGAGTAAAAGCGTATTGTTTTTTGTCCCTGAAAATAGTTCTACGTGACCATTTGATGTGTTTTTTAGCGCATTATCGACAAGATTATGCACAATGATAGGAAGCGCTTTTTTATTCGTTCTGATTCGTAGATTAGGATCTACGCTGTTGATCATTTCTATATTTTCAGCTTCGGCAATTTTTTCAAAAATATCAAATTTTTCCTCGATCAGATCGTATAATGAGTAACTGTGATCTTCCAATTTTTTTCCTTCAATAAAAATAGAGGAGTATTTAATTAGATTTTCAACATATTCATACAGCTGTGTAGTCGACATTTTAATTGTTCCTACATGTTTTTTTAACTTCGAATCGTCTTGAATTATTTCATTTTCAAATAAATGCGTGATCGAGTTTGTCAAGAATTTTAAAGGGCTTTTGATATCGTGGCTTATACTTTTAACCAGTGTTTCTTGTTGCTTTATTTCTTGCTTTAGATTACTTTTTGTTTTCTGTAGTTTTTTAACTGTCGCTGCCAGTTTTTTTGTTTTTATATCAATAACCTGTTGCAATTTTATGCTCTTTCTTTTGATATAATACAATCGTACATACCAAAGTGAAATGATAAAAGCAATCAATAAAACATAATTCAAGATTGTAAACCAGATTGTTTGATAAAATTTAGCTGGAACTTTGAGTAAAATTCGTTTATAAACGTACTCAGAGTCAAAGTCAGATAAACTTCTGATTGTCAGTTTGTATTCCCCTGGTGGTAACGTGGTAAATGATATTGATCTTTCATTTTTAATACGTTCCCAACGACTATTTGCCGTTTTTTCAAGCTTTGCTTCAATATGTAAATTTTCAGGATTTCCATAATACGGGTAAGCAATTAAAATGCTAACTCTTTGAAAATTATTTGGCAATACAATCGTATCATTTGACTGAACTGGCTTTTGATCAACAATTACTTTATCTATATAAAGATCTCTGCCAGGAAACAACGGGACTACATTATAAGGATTAAAAAATACAAAACCATTGATTGACGGTAAAACAATATTGTCATTTTTAAGAAGATTGCTGTTGGGCTGGCAACCACCGTTGAATTCATTTGTTAAAAAACCATCTGATTTGTTGTATTGATGATAATAGATAGGACCCGATTTATTCTTATTATACTTAATTAAAGTTTTTCTGGACACTTGAAAAAGACCTTTGTTGGTCGGAATCCAGAAAAAACCTTTTTTATCTTCAATTATAGAATGAGCTGAATTTAGATAATTGTCTTCGTCTTTCGGAAAAGAATGGAACATTTTATTATCATACAAAAAGAAGCCTTTTTCGTAAGTAGTCAGCCATATTTTTTTCTGACTGTCAATGAATAAGCTTCTGATATTTATTTTTTCAGAACCTTTTATGAAAAATAGTTTTCGCTCTTTTTTATTAAATCTGAAAAGACCTTTTTCAGTTCCAAAGTACAGGATATCTTTGTCATATTGTGCAATAAAAGTAATCTTGCTTTTTAATATAGCAATCAAAGAAACTTTTCCATTTTTGATGCTATATAATTTTGCATTATTAAACTCATCTTCACTCAAACTTACCCAGATTGTATTATCTTGATCTTTAAATATGACCTTTGGGTTTTGATTGAATTTATAAACAATTGACTTTTTGTAATTGGTACTTTTTAAAAAACAAAGAACATTGTACAAACGGGCAATCCAGATATTTTTGTTTTCGTCCAAAGCGAGCGTAATTTTCTCATCTAAAAAAACAGTTTTTGGAAAAACAATACTATCAAGAAACTTTTTGTTATTGAATATTAATCCTCTAGGCGTGATTATGGTGCTGTCGCTAAAAGCATGAGCGGCATAATAAACTTCCGAATTTTTAGAGTCTTTTTTAACCGATTTAAAAACGGGAAAATTAATAATACACAAACCGTCTGTACTGCTTCCTAAGTATACTTTTCTATTGATTTGGTCGTAATAAATCGAAATAATATTGCTTTTTTCAAAGTCTTTGAATTCAACAATTAGTTTTGCAGAAAGCTGGTTGTTATGTTCTCTTAGAAAATAGACTTTATTTTTAATAGAGAAAAAAATCTGGTGCGTGGTTATGTTCCAAAAAAGATTACGTTTAGCAGTAAAAATACTTGGATCTAATGAGCCAGAAGATTTTCCTGACTCCGAAAAACTGTCGTATTTACCATCTTCATTTAGATAATAAAGTGTATTTGCAGTGGCAAAAAAATTAAAGACGTTATTATTTTTATAAGCGATTTTATAGATGCTTTTCATTTTAGCATCACATAACTCAATAGTTTTAGAATCTATAAAAAAGATATTTCCGTTAGATAATTTGATATAATAGGGCTCAAACGGATCAATTGTAACGTAGGAAGGCAATCCGTCGTGAAAGAAAAAATATTGACCATTTCTAGTGATATTAAGTGCTTCACCCCTTTTCTTGATAATCTTTACTTTTCGTTGATTAATCAATGCCAGCTCTTTTTTTCCTTGATTATAAGCGGTCAGACTATCTGTTTGAATACTTCCAAAAATATCTGTAAAACGACTTTGTTCCAATGAAGTATTAGATGAATTGAAAGCAGTAAAAACGTTACCGTCATAACGAACGATTCCGTTTTCTGTTGTCATCCAAATAAAATTGTATTTATCAGCAACGATTGCCTTTATACTGCTTTGAGGCAATTCGTTATTGTCAGCAGTATACCATCTGAAAGAATAGTTTTCTTGGCAAAAACCTTTGCCTGCAACAAACAGCAGCAGCAACCAATAATAACGAAAAGTGGGCAATAACGTCATTTTTGAAATCAGATTTATAGCACAAACATAACAAACAAAATCAAGAATTTTTGATTTGTAGTTTTAAATCTACAAAAATGTAGGTTTATTGGTACGCTCTTGCAATTCAATCGATTGCATATAGAATTATATTTGTAATGCTAACAAATTTTACTTTAACGATTTAAGAATTTTTTTATAAAATCAAAGTAGATTAAAAACGAAAAAATTATGAAAATTGGATTTATTGGAGTTTGCCGAACAACTATGGATTTAGCAGCAAGAGCAGCCAAATCAGGACATCAAGTATTAATTAGTCATACACGAAGCAACAATCACGTACGGGATCTTGTTGGAATGATGGAAGGTAAAGTAAAATTAGTAAGCAGACGGGAAGCTGCAGAAGCAAAAATGCTTGTAGTATTTGTGCCTCGGGAAGATATCCAGCTTTTTTTGTCTGATCTGCCTGATATGTCAGAAAAAATACTGCTTCATGCAAACAATCCAATTTATAGTTTAGAATGTCTTGCACCAAGCTTAAATTTGAAATCATCTGGCGAAATTATTGCGTCGCTTTTGCCAGAAGCACATATAGTTAAAATACACAATATTGTCGATTCTGAAATTCAGGTATCGCCAAAGAAAGTACAATCTGGAAATGAATTGTTTTATACTGGAGCAAATAAGGAAGCAAAAAACAAGGTGAAAAGCTTTTTAAAAACCTTGAATTTTTTGGGAATTGATTTTGACGAAATGTACCTTGAGACAAAATTCGCTTATTCTCCAAACTAATTAAAAGTCAGTAAAAAAAGGGAAGGTTTCTTATAATTTGTTGAGTTTATTGGGGGTTATTTTTTAGATTTTGAATTTAAAAACTGCTTTAAAAAAAGCAGTTTTTTTTTGTTTATAATAGTAGTCTTTATGAGTTTATTTGAAAGTCTGCTTATTTCAAGATTGAAATTCTTTTTTTCATTAAATTTAGTCTCAAATTAAATTTTTCCAAAGAAAGAAATCTAATCTTTAAACTTCTATTTTAATATGAAAGCATTAGTAATTGGAGCTACAGGCGCAACGGGAAAAGAATTGGTAGAACAGCTTCTCGGAAATGATGATTATAGTTCTGTCTCTATTTTTGTGCGTCGTGCAACAGGAAAATCGCATCCTAAATTGGCAGAACATATTGTGAATTTTTCAGAAATAAATCAGTTCAAAGATTTAATAAATGGAGATGTGCTGTTTTCGTGCCTCGGAACAACATTAAAAGATGCAGGCTCAAAAGAAAATCAATGGAAAATTGATTATGATATTCCTGCAGATTTTGCAGTAGCGGCTAAAAATAATGAAGTGACATCTTTTGTTTTGGTTTCTTCTTATGGAGCTTCGGCAAAGAGCAGTGTTTTTTATTCTAAAATGAAAGGACAACTAGAAGATTTTATTGCTGATCTTCATTTTGAACAATATTTAATTTTCAGACCCGGTCCGCTGATTAGAGAAAATACAGATCGTTTAGGCGAAAAGATTTCTATTAAAATAATAAAAGCACTTAATGTAATAGGACTTTTCAATAATCTAAAACCAATTACAACTTCGCTTTTGGCAGAAAAATTAATTATTGGCGCCAAAGAACTTCCGTCAGGAAAAACTATTCTGGAACTTAAATCGATTTTTAATTTACATCAATCATAATTTAAAAAGCCTTGAAATTTACTTTTTCAAGGCTTTTTAAATAAAGGAACTTATGATTTCTATTTAATTTTCTGGCGCAGGAACATCAAAACCATTTAAAATCATTGCCAGAAAGCTGTAAGAGCCAATCAAGAATATAAGTTCAGCGACACCATCTCTTCCAAGTAAATCTTTCCCCAAGTTATAAGCGGCATCGGGAACAATTTTACCTTTTGCTAAAACAGAAGCAATTTCAAAAGCTATGGCTTCTTCCTGATTCAATTCTGTCGGACGATTTCCTGATGCTAATGATGCAACAGCTTCCGCAGAGAAACCAAGATGTTTTGCCATGATTTCGTGTGCATAAAGTTCAAAACGAGCTCCATATGTTGCACCAACTGTTAGAATGGCAACTTCTCTGACTTTTTTAGAAAGCGTTGCATGATTGTCTAATGAACGTACAAAACTTAAAGCGGGAACTCCAAATTGCGGAAAAGCAAGCATAGGAGGGAACGGGCCTGTTAAAGCACCTTCATCATTTGTCATAGAAACCGGGCCTTGGCTATGTGTGATGAGTTTGAAAATTTCATCGTGCACATAACGAACTTCGGGAGTCATTGTTTCGGGTTTTATAGGATTTACTCGCATGGCTTTGTTTATTGAAATTAAAGTAGTTTTTCGTCAAATTTTCCATCAATCAGAATAAATACAACACGGCATATTTTTCCGGATTTATTGCTCCAAGCATGATTTGTGCCTCGCTGTATGATAATGTCGCCGGCTTTTGCAATGGTTTCGCCTCGATCAACAATTAAGGTAAGTTCGCCTTCAAGAACAATTCCGTAATCAATGGTTTCTGTTTTGTGCATCAATGGATGCGGTGCATCTTCATCTGCTTTTGAAGCGTGTTCGCCTTTCATTGTTTTAAAATGCTCAAAAGCTTGCTCTTTAGTAAGATTTCGAATTTCATCACTTTCGGGCGGAAAATCAATAACTCGAATTCTTGTGCCTTGTTTTGGTGGACCTAATGTTAGTGCGTTTTCCTCTGGATTTGTTTCACTGTCAATGAATGCTGGAGTTTGTTGTGTGTTCCAAATTTCGTGAAACTTAGCACCGTTTGGTCCGCCAACCATATACGTGCGAGAAGGCACTTCGTTTGATACTATAATGGCTTTTCCATCAGCATCATGACCGGTTACAATGCGCTTAAATGCTGTAAGATTTGTTTCCATGACCAAAAGATTTAGTATTATTTTTTTTGAATACAAATACGCCTAAATAGTGAAAAACGACTCCCACTGCCCATGCTGGAGTTGACCAAAGTGGCCAAGGATAAGTTGTGCTGGTTAGGTACCAAACAATAAATACAATTGGGGTAACTAATAAAAATACAAGAAGATGGATTCTAAATCCTAGTTTTGGATTCTTGTTTGATTTTGCTTCGATGTTGAATGTGGTTTTCATGATTAAGTTTTTTTAATTATTTAGTAATAGATTAATTTTAAAATGTTGTAAATTATTGTTTTTCAGCTTATTTACATGACAAAGGTAGCGCCGTAATTTTGCAGATACCGTTGACTTTGGTTAAGAACGAATGATTAATATTTAGAATCAGATTTTGTACTTAGCAGAATTAAATCTAATTTTAAATACTTATTTCTCTTAAAATCAGTATTATGGATGCGCTTAAAAATGTGATTACATCAATTGTGCCTATGTCTGACGCGGAGTATGATTTGATGCTCCCAATAATTGGCCACATGGATGTAAAAAAAGATACCGACCTTTTACAGCAAGGTGAAATATGCCGTCATATCTATTTTATTGAAAGTGGTTTTTTCAGAATGTTTTATGTGGATTATAAAGGAAACGAAATCAACAGCAGATTTGCAAAAGCAAATGATTTTCTGGTTGATTTCGCTAGTTTTATCACGCAAGGAACTGCTCATTACAGTTGCAGAGCGATGGAAGATTCGAAAGTAATTGTTTTAGAATATGAGAAAGTAGAACGTTTATATGACACTTGTCCAAATTGGTCAAAATTTGGAAGACTTATTGCCGAATCTGCTTATTTGATTATTATTGAACGACAGGAAATGCTTCATTTTCAAACACCAGAAGAGCGCTACAAGACCATTTTGAAAAAAGAACCTTATCTTTTTCAATTAGTGTCGCAAAATCAGCTTTCGTCGTACATTGGCATTAAACCAGAATCCTTAAGCCGACTTCGAAAAAGAATGATTGGCAAGTAAATTAAGCGACTTCTAGTTCTTTATACGTTTTCCAATCCGTATAACCGTGATTTCCCAAACCGTAATGTAAATTTCTGTTTGGTGGCGTTAGTTCCCAATTGTTTTCTAAACGTTCAACCAAATCAGGATTTGAGATAAATGGTTCACCAAAACCTGCAATATCGATAATTCCGGCGTTTATAAGTTTTTCAGATTTTTCTCTGTCCATACTTCCTGCTAAAATTATAACACCATCGTACCAAGAACGAAAACGCTCCAAAAATCCGTCAGGCAATGCGTGGCTTCCTTTTGACTGCTGATCCATTAAATGTAAATAGGCAAGATTTCTTTTTGATAATTCTTTTGCCAAATACTGATAAGTGGCTTCGATTTCATCATAATGAGGCAAATCGCCTAAACCGCCGTATGGTGTAAGTCGGATGGCAGTTTTTTCGTGCCCAACAGTTGCAATAACGGCATCAACAGCTTCTAATAAAAATCGGGATCTGTTTTCAATACTGCCTCCATATTCATCAGAACGATTATTCACAAACGGATTTAAAAATTGTTCGATCAAATAACCATTGGCTCCATGAAGTTCAACGCCGTCAAAACCGGCATCGATTGCATTTTTAGCAGCATTTGCAAAGTCTTTTACAATTTGCTTAACTTCTAAACTTGAAAGCGCTCTTGGTTTAGAAGAAATTACTGGGCCTTCTTTTCCATTTTCATCGTAACCCCAAGCAAAAGAACTTGTCGCCTGAATATCTGACGGACCAACAGGAGCAATTCCGCCCGGCTGATTGGATGTGTGGGAAACTCGGCCAACATGCCATAATTGTGTAAATATGGTACTTCCTTTTTCATGTACCGCTTTAGTAACTTTTTTCCAGCCTTCTATTTGCTCTTGAGTATATAAACCTGGAATATAAAGAACTCCTTTTGCGGTATCAGAAATTGCTGTTCCTTCGGTAATAATTAATACGGCTCCGGTGCGCTGTGCGTAATATTTTGCATTATCATTATTCGGAATTCCGTCTGCATTTCTCGCTCTTGTCATTGGAGCCATTGAAATACGGTTTTTTAGTTGTAAAGAACCTAAAGAAGCAGGTTCAAAAATATTTATTTTCATTATTTAATAAGTTGTTTTGTTTGAATAACGGAAACTGAAAGTTCAGTTTCCGTTAAATTTTTAGAATAATTATTTTTTCGCCAACCAGCTTTCTACTGCTTTTGAAAAATCAGCAACATCAATTGGGTGTCTGCTTGTAATAATATTGGCATCAACTACTACAGGTTCGTCAGAAACGATTCCGCCTGCGTTTTTAAGGTCAATTTGAATGTTCCAATATCCGGTTAATTTTCTGCCTTTAAGAATATCTGCAGAAGCTAAAACCACAGGAGCGTGACATATAGCAGCAATTAGTTTACCTGATTTATTGAAATCCTTAATGAATTTGATAACGTCTTTGTCATAACGAAGGTTGTCTGGATTCCAAGCACCACCCGGAATAAATACGGCGTCATAATCGCTTACTTTTATTTGGTCTGCAGTGCGGTCAAATTTAATCCACCCAACTGGCTGTAAATATTGAATTGCCATGATATGCGTTTTTGCCATTTCTGGAGTGCTTAAGCCATATCTTGCTGGAGCTGGATTAAATTTTGGAGCAATAATATCGACTTGAGCACCAAGTTCTCTAAAATACCAAACCGGTCCAGTTAATTCAATTTCTTCAAAACCATCTGCAGCAAGTACAGCAATTTTTTTGCCTTTTAATATCGTTTTATCTTTTACAGGAGTAAAAAAGAAATCTCTCAAAGCCTCATTTCCAGGTGCGTTTAATAACTGAGAAACGGGCATCACAGACACATGTGAAGGAGTTGCTAATTGATTCATTACGTTCAGTTCGTGATTAACTTGAGCTTCTGCACTTAATGCTGTGCCAACTAAACCGGCGGCGATAACTTGTTTTAAATTTTTCATGATTTCTAATTTTTAAAATATTTATAATTGTTTTTTATGAATGAAATTCTTTGGATTATTCTCTAGTTAAGGGTGCAAATTCAATCAGATTATGCAATCCGTTTTGAAAAGGCTGCGTTTTAATACTTGTTTCTAAATATTCGATGACTGGCTTAATTGGAGGGAAATTCAGATGATATTGAAAAGCGTCTTTGCTTCTGAATTTTTCATAGGTTACAAATTGTGTATCATCACCTTCAATTTCAGAAAGCTGATAGGTTACAACTCCAGGCTCACTGCGAAACTGTGGCATTGCAATATGATAGGTGTCTTTAAAGTTTTGCTGCGTTCCTTTTTTGGCATCAACAAAAAGCATTATAACAAGCTGATTGTCTTCTTTTTTAGAAGTTCTTCTCCATTGTTCCTTTGTTAATGGTTCAAGATCTTTTACATAATACGTTTTAGCAGGTTTTTGAAGTGATTTTTCAGCCAATGCTGCTAAGGATTTTACCTGCGTTTTTTTGCTGAATTTTTCTAATTCATTTTTGCTGTTCCATCTTTCAATCAGCCATAAAATATTCGGTTTTTTTTCTTCGTAAAAAGCTTCGGCCATGATATTTTCTTTTGAAGCAATTGCACTAAAAACATAATCTGAAAGTGTTTTTTGAAATTGAGTAACTTCTCCTTCTTTCACTTCGTACATGGTCATTTTTGAAATTGTTTCGTTCAAAATTTTTGTCTTTACAGTTATTGAATTTTGAGCTTTGGCTGTTACTGTCATAAGAACGAGCACATTTATCGAAGCGATAATTTTTTTATTAATGGATTTAAAAGCAGTTGTTTTCATGATTCTTATTTTTTTAATTATTGAATGTTTTCAGTTAAATAAATTCTAAGCGAAATAATTAGCTTTTCATCTGAGACAAATTTCCGTCAAGTTTAAAACCTGGCGGTTGATCGAACTCACTTTAAAACTGTGATTCAAATCACACTTTCAAAAAAGCTTGATTTAACATTGATTACGGAGCAAAAGTAGATTTACAGCTTCTTTAAAATCATTGACTTTGGTTAAGAATGATTTTTGCTGTTGAAATGAGGGTATAAAAAAAGCGCGATAAAAATCACGCTTGAGGTTTTGTTAATCTCGGCCAGTAGTTGAGTATAAACGGCTTAAAGTTTCTCGGCTAACGCCTAAATATTCGGCTATATATTTTTTGGGTATTTTTTGCATAATGCTTGGATAGAGATTTGCAAAATCTTCATATCGTTTCTTCGGATTATTGGAAAGAAGCGAAATAATTCGTCTTTGCTGCGCCGAATAACCGCTGGTCAATTTCATTCTGAAGAAATGCTCCATTTTATGAAGCTCCGAAGCTAATTGTTCCCGAGCAGAAAGTGAAAGCGATAAAATTAAAGCATCTTCCATACAAATGATATTAATATTCGACTCCGTTTGATTAAAAAAAGCATTGTAATCAGAGAGCCACCAATTTTCTAATGCAAATTGCAAAATATGTTCTTTTCCGTCTTTATCAATATAAAAAGCACGAAAAATGCCTTTTACAATCCAATATTCGGAAGTCACTTTGTCGCCATCCTGAAGCAGATATTGATGTTTTTTTACTTTTTTCTCTTTGAAGAATGTCTTGATATAATCAAATTCTTCATTTGTTAAGGGCGAAATTTCTTCAATATGTTTTCTCAGTTCTTCCATATGAAGTAAATTTAGCTAAACTTTTTGTATACATCAAATCACTTTAATCGGCAATTGTCGACGACGATTTAATTTTTGCATCGGCAAACTGCCAGGAATTATCAAAAGCAGTTTTTATTTTCAACGCTTCTTTTTCTTTTTTCTGTTGTTGCAAAGCATTATAAAGTCCAATTAATGCCCAGCCGTTTTTCGGCAAAGTTTCTAAATCTTGGAGATAAATTTTTTCAGCTTCTTTATATTTTCCAGATTTGATTAAAACCGCTCCTAAATAATGTCTTACAGAGAAAAACCAATCTGGCGGTTCATTGTAATTTAAGCGATCTTCAATTGCTACAGCTTTGTTTAACAGCACAATTGCTTTATCTAAGTTATTCTTTTTTGCTTCAATTCCAGCCAAAAGTACGTTTGATGCTATCTGAATGAGATCGAGCGTTGTATTGATATTCCAGATTGTTAGATCTTTTAAAGTTTTATTTGTAGATAATTCATTGAGTAAAGCAAGTTCTTTTTCGGCATTTTTTACCTCATTTTTTCCAAGAAATGCCATGCCTCGTGCGTAATGCCAAATAGCACTTGGATAAATAAGATCTTTATCTGGTTTTGGAAGTGCCATAACATTGTCCCACATCGAAAATTTTACAGCGATATAATACGGAATAGTATAATAATGTTGCAATGTTCCCCAGCCAGGTTCACGCATAATTTGAGTCGAAATATGTTCCTGAAGTTTTTGTGCCGATTTCCAAGCCAATCTAGAATCGCCTTCCAACGCCGCAGTTGCCGTTAAAAAATGATAATTATGTGGATAATAGGCGAGAGGATAAGCGCCTTGTGCATGACAAACAGTTGTATAAAGACTGTCAATTTTTATGGCTTCAATATTTGAAAGCGAGCCTTTATGGTAATCGCCAGTACGAATGTAAATATGAGATGGCATGTGTACCAAATGACCAGAACCCGGAACTAAAGTTTCTAATAATTTAGCACTTTTTAGCGCATTTTCAGGATGTGCAGAAGCTTCTTCGGCATGGACTAAAAAATGATGTGCACCAGGATGTTTCGGATTTTTTTTAATTAATTCATTTAAAACGCTTAATATCTGTGGCGCCCATTTTTTTGGTTTTTCGGTATCTTTTTCATACAAATCCCAAGGATGAAGATTCATAAGTGATTCGGCGTAAAGCGCACCAATATCAGGATCTGATGAAAATTTGATGTACACTTTTTTCATTGTGGCAGCATAAGCACTATCTAAAGGTTTTCGGTCGGTAGGCGGTTTTTCGGCGTATCGAAACGTGAGGGCATCAATTAGCGCAATTTCTTTTGGAGAACAGTTTGCCGAAAGTTTTTTGGCTTTTTGAACTGCATCATAAGCCCGCTGAAAATTATCCTCTTCCATTCCTCCATTATAATTTGGACCTAAAACATAAGCAAAACCCCAATATGCCATTGCACAATTGGGATCTAAGCGGGTTGCTTCATAAAACGATCTTGCTGCTTCGGCATGATTAAAACCATACGCCAGCATCATTCCTTGATTAAAGTATTCTTGAGCTTCTTGATTTTTAGTTGAAATTTTAAAATTTACGCCATCAAGACCTTTAAACTTTGGTGCTTTTTTATTTTCGGAATACCAATCTTTATCATTTGTTTTCGGCATGTAGCATCCTTGATTGGCACTGATTTTAGGGGATTCAGTTTCTGCATTTTTATTTTTATTGCAAGCAAAAAGAAGAAAAACAGCAATTATTATGTAATTATATTTCATCTCAAAAATGTATTTGCAGTTATATAATTCGTGTAAAAGCTTGGGGGAATAAAACTCGGATAAATAATCTATCAAATTGAATATGAGTCTCTTAGGTAAAAGTATAAAAAAAATAAATATGTTTTTGTAAATAATTTTTTTTCAATGTGATAAGTTATTTTTGCCGAGTTTTTTTCACGCAGATTTTGCATATTTAGGCCGATCTAAGCAGATTAAATTAATTAAAAATCTGCGTTTATCTGCTTAAATCTTTTTTAAAATCTGCGTGAAAAATTAAAGCAAAAAAAAGGTTTATACTTTTCAGCATAAACCTTTTATTATCAATATAAAATAATTTCTAATTCGTTCCGGCAGCAACTTTATCAACCAAAAACAATAATTCGCCAGAAACTGGTTTGATCAATTGCATTGGGTAAAGCGTTGGATTGTATTCTCCTGTAGTTACTTCTTTCAAAGCGTTAATTTTTTTTTCTCCAAAAGCAACAACAACAATCTTTTTAGCTTTATTGATTAATGGTGCAGTAAGTGTAATGCGGTGCATTTTTTGAGGCGCTAAATAATAAGCATCAACCCATTTGTTTTGTTCTTCTAAAACTGCTTCGCCAGGGAAAAGAGAAGCCGTGTGTCCGTCATCTCCCATTCCTAATAAGATTAGGTCAAATTTCCCTTCTTCACCAAGAACAGTTCTGATTGATTTTTCATATTCCACTGCATAATCTCCTGGAGTTACGCCATCTTTATACATTTCAAAGATGTTTTCCTGCGGAATAGGAACGTGGCTTAATAAAGTACTGTAAGACATTTTTGCATTGCTCAAATCATCATTAAGAGGCACCCATCTTTCGTCTCCCCAAAATATGAAAACTTTGCTCCAGTCTATTTTATTTTTGTAATCATCAGAAGCTAATAATTTGTAAATCCCAGCTGGTGAAGAACCTCCGGTAAGTACAGCGGTAAATTTGCCTTTTTCGGCAATTGCTTTTTGTGCTGCTTCTACAAATAGATTGGTAGCAGCCATATTAATTTCTTCTGTATTATTATAAATCTGTATCATCTAAAACTTCTTGTTTTGTTTGTGTATTCGGAATCCATTTGTGGCCTTGACGCGCTAATAATTCGTCTGCTTCTTCTGGTCCCCAGCTTCCTGCTTTGTAATTTGGGAAATTAGTTGGAGCAGTAGTTTTCCATACTTGCTGAATCGTATCAATAGCATCCCAGGCTTCTTCTACCTGATCCCAACGCATAAATAGTGTAGGGTCTCCTGCCAAAGCATCTGCTAATAAAGTTTCATAAGCTTCTGGCGACATCGTAGAGCATTCAAAATAATCAAATACCATTTCAGCTGGTCGCAGCGACATTGATAAACCAGGTTTCTTGGTCATAAACTGCAATTTGATATCCATAGACGGCTGAATGTTGATAATCAGTCGGTTTGGAGTCATTCCTCCTTTTCCATATGAAAATGAAGAATGTGGCACTGGTTTAAACTGAATAATAATAGAAGATTGTTTTTCTTCCATTCTTTTTCCAGAACGCAGATAGAACGGAATTCCCTGCCATCTCCAGTTATCCAGATAAATTTTCATTGCGACATAGGTTTCTGTATTAGAATCTGGCGCAATTCCTTTATCCTGACGATATCCTGGAACAGGAGTTCCTTTTATTTCACCTTCACCATATTGACCTCTAACAATGTAATGATCAACTTCATCAGGCTTGATACGGCGAATCGATTTTAAAACATCGGCTTTACGATTTCTAATATCATCTGCTGCTAATGAAGCTGGCGCTTCCATGGCCGTCATACATAGAATCTGAAACAAATGGTTTTGAATCATGTCTTTTAAAGCACCAACGCCTTCATAAAAACCGCCGCGTTCTTCAACTCCGACTTCCTCGGCTACGGTAATTTGGACAAAATCAATAAAATTACGGCTCCACAAAGGTTCAAACATCGAATTTCCAAAACGGAAAGCCAAAATATTTTGAACCGTTTCTTTTCCTAAATAATGGTCGATTCTGTAAATCTGTTCTTCTTTAAAAGTCTGCGAAAGCATTTCATTTAATGCAATTGCTGACGTTTTATCGTAACCAAAAGGCTTTTCAATAATAATACGGTCTTGTTTAGGATTAGCTGCAAGTCCGATTTTTTTGATATTGCTCGAAATCGTCGAGATAAAAGAAGGCGTAATCGAAAGATAGAAAAGACGATTGGCACGTTCTCCAAATGCCAGATCAAAATTGTTGATCTTTTCATTTAAACCTTGGTAGGATTCTTCTTTGTCAATATCAAGACTGTGATACGTTATGTGTGAAAGAAATTTTTGCGTCTCTGCATCAATCTCTTTTTTTCTTGAAAAGACATTTAGATTTTCTGCCACATAATTGCGAAAATCCTCATTTGTTTTTTCTGCTCTTCCAAGAGCAATAATCTGAAACTTCTCAGACATACGCCTGTCAAGATACAGATTTTGAAATGCGGGAAAGAGCTTTCTCTTTGCCAGATCTCCGGTTCCTCCAAAAATTACAATAATCGTTGGATTTATATTTTTATTTTTAGTCATTGTGTAGTTGTGTTGTTTTTATTTTGTTATTCAGGCCATTGCGTGTGGAAAACTCCTTCTTTGTCAATACGTTCGTAGGTATGTGCCCCGAAATAATCACGTTGCGCCTGAATTAAGTTTGTTGGAAGATTTGCAGATCTATAAGCATCAAAATAGGACAGCGAATTCATTAATCCTGATACAGGCAAACCTTTTTGAACAGCAAACTGAATAACAGCTCGCATTCCTGCTTGGTTTTCTGATAATTTTGAAGCGATTCCAGCATCTAAAAGCAAGTTTGGCAAATCTGTTTTTGCTACATACGCTTTTCTGAAATCTTCTAAAATTGTAGCACGAATAATACAGCCACCACGCCAGATTTTGGCAACAGTTTCTAAATTTAATCCGTAGTTGTATTCTTTTGAAGCCGTGTGAAGTTGTGCCAACCCTTGTGCATACGTCACAACGATAGAAAAATATAAAGCCGATTTTAATGCCGCAATTGCTTCGCTCGTATTTACATTTCCGTTATCAGCATTCCAAACTAAGTTTTTAGCAGCTTCAATTCTTTCTGGTTTGGTTTTAGACATATCGCGCATGTTAACTGCGGCGTCGATAGTTGGAACTGGAACTTGCAAATCCATTGCGTTTTGCGAAGTCCATTTTCCTGTACCTTTTGATCTTGCCCAATCAGATATTTTATTGATTAAAAGACTTCCGTCTTCATCTTGCTGTTTTAGGATTTTTCCAGTGATTTCAATTAGGTATGATTTCAAATCATGCGTCTGATTCCACTCTTCAAAAGTTTTCTGAATCGTGTTGTCATCAAGATTATAACCTCTTTTCATTAAGTCATAGATCTCAGAAATCAACTGCATAATTCCATATTCAATTCCGTTGTGAACCATTTTTACATAGTTTCCAGCAGAACCATTTCCAAGATATTCTACGCAAGGTTCACCGTCAACTTTTGCAGCAATTGCCTCAAAAATTGGACGAAGTCTTTCGTATGCTTTTTGATCACCGCCCGGCATCATTGCAGGACCAAAACGAGCTCCTTTTTCACCGCCAGAAATTCCCATTCCGAAGAAATGAATTCCTTTTTCTGATAATTCTAAAAATCTTCTATCAGTATCAGTAAAATAAGTGTTTCCACCGTCGATAATAATATCTCCTTTATCTAAATGAGGAAGTAAGCTTGCAATAGCACTGTCAACCGGTTTTCCGGCAGGAACTAATAGCATAATTGCTCTTGGTTGTTGAATAAGCTCAACGAAATGTTTTACATCTGTTGTTGCTTCAATTGTTTGGTTTTCGTCAGCTTCTTGTTGAAGAGAGTTGACTTTTTCAGTGTCTAAGTCTAAACCTGCAGCCGCAAAGTTATGGCTGGCGATATTTAAAAGTAAGTTACGGCCCATTACACCGAGTCCTACAATTCCAAAATCAAATTTGCTCATAGTTTTCAATTAACTAAATTATTAGAAGAATGTTTTTGCAGCAAAAAGTAGGAGAAAGGATGGTAATTCTTTTTCATTCAATGTTTTGCAGCAAAACAAAGTTTATTTTAATCTTACATTTTAAAATACAGAGCGCTAAGTTAGCGAAAAATGCTGAAAGATTAGGAGTAAAATAGTTCACTTTTGGGGTATATTGTGATACTTTTTAAGTGTATTTAATATACTTATTTCAAGAGGTGAGAATAGTAAAAGCAGAAAACAGCAGTATTTTTTAAGCTTGAAATGAAATAGCAATGCATCGTTGACAGAAGAGTTTTTGTCGGCGATGATGAAGTTTAGATTTGGTTGTATTATTCTGTGAGAGTTTAGAAATTTTTATCTGCAATGGCGCAGATCAATAATTATTATTTGATTTCCAATTTTACATTGAATTTACCATAGTAAGGATTGTCAGCCATTAAAGAATGTCCGATTATTAAAATATAATTTCCTTTTTGTTTAAGTGGCATTTTCAAATCCATTCCAAAAGGACCATCTGAAGTTTTATCGGGAAAAAGAATTTGGTTGAAACGAATGTTTCCTTTTCCGTCTGCTGGGAGAATTTCAGCTTTTAATTCGCCCAAATCGTCATTTTTAAATTTGATATATACTTTTGAATGTAGAGAATCTAAGCGACTTTCAGCTGTAAATGCATTTTCATCATCTTTAAAATTCATAAAGATAGTATCGCTTTCTTGTATGTTCTCTTGTTTCTTTTCCTCTTTAACAATAGGAGCTGAAGGGGCGAATGTAATGGCATTGTTTTTCTTTTGTTCACATGAAAAAAAGGAGAGGGATAATAGTAGCAGTATAAACAAATTTTTCATAACGATATTTTTTAGCTGATCATTTCAAAACTTCCAGGTTTTTCTTCATTTACGTCATATTCGCCAGCCAGATTTCCCTCTGAATCTTCTTCTTCCCAGTCGTTTTCGTCATATTCAGAATCAAAATCATATTCAAGATCCTCTTCCAGTTCACCAAGTTCTAGATTATAATGGTTGGAAGCTTTCAGTCTATTTGCGAAATCATCTTCAAAATTTCCATCATAATTTAATAGAAGTTGTTCTTCATACGAATTCATTTCACCTGCAAATTCTTCGAGCATATAATTTTCGTGTCTCATATTAATCAATTTAAATAGTTTACTAAATGAAATCTAATTCTGTTATTAGATTATCTTAAAAGTACTTCGTAAGACGATTAATTATTTTATATGATTTTCTTGGAAGATTGTCGAATTTTCACTCCCTCTAAGTTAGATATTTAAGCTGAATGATTTTTATTTTGTGGGTAAATTGTTTTGGTTGATAAGCAGTAATTTATTATGTACGGTTATCAATCCCAACATTGAGAAATTTAATGCAGATGGCATATGGTTTATTTCCGTTTGTTTTGCTTCAAATTCACTTTTGTCTTTGTAATTAGTTATGGCAACAATCAGGTTTTTATCTTGAAAAACTGGTAGTTTAGGAAAATCATTTTCGGCCATTTCACTTACCCAAAAAGAAATATCAGTAACATTGATGGTTTTTAGAAATGGAATGTACTCCGTATCAAATAACTTTATTGTCTTTTCAATTGTGTTATTGCAAATGTAAAAGTCAATAACCGTATAACATTTATCGGTTGGAAGATTTACATTTTTATATAATGGTTTTAGCAAATAAACATTATCAGAGTTTATCATCATTTCGTTTGCATCTTTTCCATGTTCTTTCCAAGTTGCACTATCACAATAAAAGTCATTTAAAAATTTCACTCTTGTTTGCATGTTTTTAAAACCACGAAACCAAACAAATCGGTCATTTGAAGCATCGATTTTGAATTCTCCCAAAGTGTAGCCCCCAAATTCGTGCATAGGCGCAACAAATTTTGAGTGAAAATAATGGCTGAATTCATCAGCTAAATTTGGCTTTAGCAAATAATTCCGAATTTCCAGCACACTAATATCTTCAGCGCTTTCTTGTCCAGTATATATCATATCGTTTTTATTTAAAATGTTTATACAAAGTAAATTAATTGATATCTTTATGGCAAGTAGATACAATTTTGTAATCTACATACAATAAGTATACTAATGTTGATTATCAATAATTTATAATTTAAAATATCATGAAAATAATTAAAACTGCATTTTGTCCGGTTGATTATGCGTTTCAGAGAATTGGCGGAAAATACAAAGGAAGAATCTTGTGGTATTTAAAAGATGGTATTATGAGATATGGCGAATTGAAAAGAATTGTAGAAGGAATAACGCCCAAAATGCTAACTCAAACTTTAAGAGAATTAGAATCTGATAAATTAATAATCAGAAAGGTTTATAAAGAAGTGCCACCTCGCGTAGAATATCGTCTTTCGGAAACTGGAAAAGAATTAGTGCCATTTATTAATCAAATGCGAATTTGGGGCGAAAAGCAAATGGGTTTGAGTTGATTGTGGAGTATCCGTTGACTCTTAGTTCTTTCAACTATAAAGTTTATAATAGTAATAATTTTGATAGAGAGATAAACAATATTAAAAGCAATCGATTTATAACGTTTAACGAATTACAATTAATCTTTATATTTGATTATTAAATTATTAAAATGAGCGAAAAAACCAAACCATATGCTTTAATAACTGGCGCCAGTAAAGGAATAGGAAAATCTATAGCTTATGAATTGGCTAAACAAGGTTATCCACTATTGCTTGTTGCAAGAAGTGCAGCCGAATTAAAAGCATTATCTGATGATCTTCAGGATAAATACGGCATCAATGCTTCTATTTTATCGATTGATCTTTCTACTAATGGTGCGTCACTAAAAGTAACCGATTGGATAAAAATGAATAACTATCCAGTTGGCGTTTTAGTGAACAATGCCGGTTATGGAGTGTGGGGCGATTTTAGTCAGTCTTCTTTAACCGATCAGCTTGGCATGATGCAACTTAATATGAATATAATTGTAGAGCTTTCACATTTATTAATACCCATACTTTCAAAAGAAAAACAAGCTTATATTTTAAATATATCGAGTACTGCTGCCTACCAAGCGGTACCTACATTAGCTATTTACTCTGCCACAAAGGCTTTTGTTTTATCATTTACGCGTGCCCTACGCTTTGAACTTGCCCAAACTTCAATTTCAGTAACTTGTTTTAGTCCAGGTCCGGTTGATACTGGTTTTGCTTCAAGAGCTGGTTTAGACGCTCTTAGCAAAATGGCTCAAAAGTTTAATATGCAACCTGATGAAGTTGCAAAAATTGCAGTAAAAGCCATGTTTAACAAAAAATCAGAAGTTATTCCGGGTTTTACCAATATCATTTCGGTTTATGCCAATCGTATACTACCAAAGGCATTCATTGAAAAAACGGCAGCTGGGATTTATAAAATTTAATTTTTTTCGAAAAAAAATAAAAAATATTTTTTGCAAAAGAGAAAATATATATTATGTTTGTATTAAATTCTACTAATCCTATAGAGTATGTCAAATAAAAGAAAAAATGAGTTTAATTTTCCTAAAGGTCAAATGCAGGCAAACATGCGAATGTGTTGTTGTTGCTGTTGCTAAACTTTTAGATAAAATTTCAAACTTATTATTTCATTTATTAAATACATATTATCATGGTATCTTCTTATAAAACATTTACCCTTACTGAGCAATTAACTAATGAGCAAATTGCTTTTTTTAACGAACATGGCTTCATTCATTTCAAAAAATTTATAAACCCAGAAACGGTTTCATCCATCATTGATGCCTCTAAACAAGTAGAGCAAAATTGGATTGAAAACGATCTTCAAAAAGTAAATGGTGTTCCTATTAAATACGGGAAAGATTTAGATGGTTCTCCTATTGTACAACGTTTTGCTTTTATCAATCAACATCATCAAGCTTTAAGCGGTCTTTTGCTTGATCCAAGATTTAATGGTTTATTGCCATTGGCTGGCGATGGCGCAAGATTGGGAACTGAAGAAAAAGACGGAATGGTTTTCAATCATTATATCAATGGACCAGAAAGCAAGTTTACTAAAATGGGCTGGCATACAGATGGTTTGAGAGATATTTTTTATGGTGGAAAATTAAATCCGATGCTAAATGTGGGGATTCACTTAAGCACTTTGCAACCTGAAAACGGCGGTCTTAAAATTATTCCTGGTACTCACAAGCAAAGTATTTATCAAATGCTTTTCCGTAAAAAATACTTTTTAGATCATCAAGCCGATCCAGAGGAAGTTTCCATCACTCCGGAAGCAGGAGATTTGACCATTCACGATGGACGTTTGTGGCACAGAGTTGCACAATCATCTATACGAGGCGAAGAGAGCAGAAGAAGGGTTATTTATATTCCGATTATAGCAGGAAAATACGCTCCTAAAAATGAGAACAGTCCAACGGTTTTCTATCAACGTTTTGCGGGTATTGTTAAATAGTTATGCTGATTATTATCGCATTTAGTTATCTGGTTAGATCAGGTAAACTAAAAAGTACCACAGATTTTTTTAAAAATACGCACAGAAAAGTAAAATTGAAAATTACAAAAGTAGAATTGAGTATAGTATCAGGCTTACAAATATTGCGTTATTAATGGAAAAGGAAACACAGATTGAGGATTATAGTGCAATTGCACAAAGAACATTTTCAGACCGTAAGCGAACTAATATTTTAAAAAAAGCAGAACAGTCAGCTATTGTATTTTTGCTTCCAAAGGTGCCTAAATTCATTTCGCCAAACTTGCTAACCTTAATTGGTACACTTGGTTCGGGATTCGTTTTTTTAGCTTTTGTTTTAGGTGCTTATTTCACAAACGGGTATTTACTTTTGGGAATTATTGGTTTGGGGATAAATTGGCTAGGCGATTCTTTAGATGGAAGATTGGCTTATTATAGAAATATTCCACGTCGTTGGTACGGCTTTGCATTAGATATTATTGCCGATTGGATTGGCATTGTACTTATAGGTTTTGGCTATTACATTTATGCTGAAAATAGCACACAAGTAATAGCCTTTGCTTTTGTTGCATTGTACGGTTGGTCAATCATCATCAGTCAGTTGCGCTACAAAATTACAAATGAATACAGTATCGATTCTGGCTTTGTTGGCCCAACCGAACTTCGATTTATTATTGCTTTAATTTTAATCATAGAAGTTTTGTTTCACGGATCGATTACCTATTTGGCCGGCTTAATCACTATTGTGTTGTTTATAATAAATACCATTGATAGCTTGAAACTTTTAAAGTTGGGCGATTTAAAAGATAAAACCCAAAATTGACATGTTCAAGAGAAAATCCGTTTTTACTTTTCTGCAAGCACAAGTTGCAGCGTTTTTAGGAGGCATTATAGATTATGGACTAATGATTTTGTTGACGGAAGTATTCAAATTGCATTTTGCCTTTTCTATTCTAATCTCTGGAACCGTTGGCGCAATTATCAATTTCAGCATCAATAGATTATGGGTATTTAAAAATCAATCTGGTTATAGCAACCACATCAATAATCAGCTTTTTAAATTTGCTTTGGTTGTACTGGGAAGTATTTCTTTAAAATCATTCGGCACGCTTATTTTTCAAAAAGTATTTCAAATTGATTACAGAATCGGAAGATTAATCACCGATAGTTTTGTTTCTTATGGATTTAATTATCCACTGATTAAATATTGGGTTTTTAGAACAAACGAAAAACAGAATGTAATCGAATCAAATTAAAATAATCCGTTTCGTGCAATTATTTTAACACATAGAAACATAGTTGTTAGATGCATAAAAAGAATTTAAAAAGAAACTAGTTTCTAACACATAGTCAACTATGTTTTTTAAAACAAGTGAAACGCCTTTTTTAAGATTCCTAAAATCTATGTTTCTATGTGTTAAAATAATTGCATCCAAAGGTTTACATTAAAAATTTCATATGAATAAATTATCATTTAAATATTTCGCAAAATCACTAATCGTTATAACATTCTTAGTAAATATAATTTCTGGAAATCTTTTGGCACAATCCAAAAATCCATCGCCATTAAATTTTCCAACACCTAAAAATATAGACAATATGTTGTTTTACATTCAGCGAGATCCAAATATAAACACTGCTATTTATGCTATAAATTATCAAGAAAATGGAAAAATAGACAAAAGCAATCCTATAAAAGCATATTGGATTCGGTATGCTGAGAATGGAGAAAAAAAAGATTTTAATTATCTGCAACGCAAATTTGCATACGGAGTAGAAAGTAAAGCCTTAAATAATGAGGAATTTGAACTTCAATTTGTATCGTATAAAAAGTTGTCTTTAACATTGAAAAAGATAGATTCAGATCAAAAATATCATGTTTTTGTAAATTTAAATCAGAAGAAAATACAAGTAGAAAAAATATTTGTGCGCATTGAAGGAGGTTCTTTTTGGTTCCCAAATGTCAAGTATGCCGAAGTTACCGGAATTGATACTTTCTCAAATAAGATTATTACTGAAAGGATGTTTTTGAAATGAGATACTTGGATGAAAAAAAAGCAGAAAACATTAGGTTTTTTACCTTTTTTGTGGGCTTGATGAGATAATTTAAAGATTTTTGATTCATTACTCATGCATTGGAATAAATTTTGTTTTTTTACTTTTATAAAAAAAAGTTGAACGGACACAACATCTTTGCTTTACTAAAAAACTATGAAAAGAAATTTTCTAATAGCCATAATTTTTCTACAGTTATTTAGCTGTCAAAATAAAAGTGTTTCGGTTGCGGATAAACCTGCTTATAAAAATATCGAAAAGACTGTTCCTGAACAAACAATAAAAGTGGAAAAGTATCGTGACAGTAAGCCAGAAGATAATGAAGTTTATAATACAGCCGCAATAGATATTCTACCAAAATACCCTGGTGGTATTGAAAAACTGCATGTTTTTATAAAGAAGAATTATGTTATTCCGGAAGAAATACTTGATGATGAATCTTCTAGAGGCGGAGTTTTTGCAAACTTGACAATTGAAAAAGACGGTAGTTTGTCTGAGGTAAAAATCCTACGTGACATTGGTTACGGTTCAGGAAAAGAATTAGAAAGAGTTTTAAAATTATCCCCAAACTGGATTCCGGCAATGAAAGATGGAAATCCGGTAAGGTGTTTGTATAGTATACCTTATTATATTAAGTAGTTGAATAATAACAAGTTAGCCTCTTACTTTGCTATTTAGATAATATAAAAAAAGGTAGAAAAACATTAAGTTTTTCTACCTTTTTGTGGAGTCGCCGGGAATCGAACCCGGGTCCAAACAAGCAACTAAAGAGCTTTCTACACGCTTATTTCCTGATTAGATTTTCGTTGTTAAGCTAGGCCAGAAACAGCCACCGAACACTTATCTTCTTAATTTTCGAAACCCACCCGAAGCTCATGGATATCTAGGTTTATTTTTACGGTTCCCCTGAACGGAACGCCACAAACCAAGGCTTTCCAGGAGAATCCAGCTTCTCTACCTTGTAGAGACGTGGCGCAATCTTACTATGATTCGGATTATGCAGCTAAAGCGTAATTATTTTCGCCGTGTAAAAGTGTGAGATCTTATATTTACGAGCAAGGTCTCAATGCTCGACGTGCTTACTGTTCAATTCGACTTGCTGTCAAAACCAGTCGACCCCAAAAATTAAGTCTGCAAATTTATACTATTTGAAATTACTTTCTGCTAAAATTTTCAGAAAAATTGTATTATTCTTCGTCCTTGAAATTAAAAGGATAATCTCCAAATATTGGAGCCAGTTTACGCACTGCATAAGTATTTCTGGTCATTTTGTTTGACAGCGCAATAATCGTTACATGCTCTTTCATTAAAGTAATGTACGATGAGGTATTGCCATGCCACCAACCGTTGTGGAAGTAAAAATTCTGTCCCGTTTCCCAGTTAATCATTCTGATTCCTAGGCCATAATTTTTGGTTCCTTTGCGTTCGTTGCTGTAACCTGTATAAACTTGTTTTAATAATGCTGGTTTTAAAAAGTCAGGAGAATTTCTGGCTCTGTCAAATTTTAAAAGATCACGAACAGTAGAAAATACATTTTTATCTCCGTAAACATTATCTAAATAGTCAAAACCAATTTCGGCACCATTACCTTTATAAGAAGGAACAATTGTTTTTCTGTCTTTATCATCATCAAAAACATAAGTATGTTTCATGCCTAATGGTTTGAAAATCATTTCAGACATTGCTTCCTTATATTTTAATCCTGTGATTTTTTCAATAATCAATGCTAACATGGCATAGTTAGTATTACAGTAACCAAAACGTGTTCCGGTTTTTGCTTCCAGACCAATGTTTTTTGTTGCTAAAATATCTAAAATGTCTTTGTTTGTCAACTGATTGTGTCTGTCCCAAACCGATTTGTCGTGATCTGTAAAATAAGCGTAGTTGCGCATTCCTGTGCGGTGGCTCAAAAGCATTCTGATGGTACAATCTTCAAATGGGAATGTTTTCAAAATAGTATTGACCTTTTGATCCAGATCAATTTTGCCGGCATTTACCAATTTTAAAATTGCCGTTGCAGTAAGTACTTTACTCACAGATGCAATTTGCACTGGAGTATCTGCAGTAATTTTAGTTCCTTCGTTTTTGTTTGCGTAGCCGTTGTATCTTTCAAAAATAATCTGTCCGTTTCTTGCTACCAAGAAGCTTCCGTTCATACTATTGTTTGGCCAATTTTTATTGTAAAAGTGGTTAATTCTGCCTTGAACAGAATTTATATACGCTTGGGTAAGTCTTTTTTCTGGGCCTAAAGGCTTCATCTTAGGCAACGTATCTTCTACGGTTGCTGCAGTATCAACACTTGTTTTCTTATCGTTGCCACATGAACTTAAAACTAAAATTAAAAAAAGTATTTGTGGTATCTTTGTCTTTTTAAGGAAACTCATTTTCATCATTCTTTAAAAACAAATATATAGAATTCAATATTTATGTTTTGGATATTTTGAAAAAGCCAACCGGTTGCTTTAACATAATATTAACTAAAATTTTAGTTAGTCGATTGTAAGTCAGCTTTAAACGGTTTTTAAAGATTCTAAATTGTAATTTTTGAAGAAAACTTTAACGAAATTTGTTATATTTGAAACAAATAAGATGTGAAAAGTTATATTATTAAATGCTTTAAACCTATTTAAATGAAATTCGGAATTATAAAAGAAAGAAAAAACCCACCAGATCGACGCGTAGTTTTTGCTCCAGATGAATTGGCAAAACTGAAACAGCAATATCATGACGCTATCGTAGAAGTAGAGAGTTCAGATATTAGGATTTTTTCGGATCTTCAATATAAAAGTATGGGAATTACAGTAACTGATGATGTTTCAGACTGTGATGTTTTATTTGGAGTAAAAGAAGTTCCAGTTGAAAATTTAATTCCAAACAAAGCATATTTCTTTTTTTCTCATACGATTAAAAAACAGCCTCATAATAGAAAATTATTGCAGGCCATTTTAGAAAAAAACATTGATTTATACGACCATGAAACCATTGTAAATGAATTAGATCATCGTTTGATTGGTTTTGGAAAATATGCAGGAATGGTTGGTGTTTATAATGGAATTCGGACTTTCGGACTTAAATTCGAATTGTTTAAACTTCCAAAAGCGGAAACACTTTCAGGAAAAGAAGATTTGATTAAGCATTTAAAGCGCATCACAATGCCAGCCTTAAAATTCGTAGTTACTGGAACCGGAAAAGTAGGGAGTGGTGCCAAGGAAATTTTGGATGCGATTAAAGTGAAAGAAATTACTATTGATAATTATTTGACTAAAAAATATGCTCAAGCTGTTTATGTGCAATTGGATGTTTTAGAATATAACAAACGTATCGACGGACAGGTTTTGGATTTTAAAGATTTTGTAAATCATCCAGAAGAATACGTTTCTGATTTTGAAAAATTCACAAAGGTTTCTGATATTTATTTTGCTGGACATTTTCACGCCAGTGCGGCGCCAATGATTTTGACGAGAGAAATGCTAAATGCAAGCGACTGCAGATTAAAAGTCGTAGCCGATATTTCGTGCGATGTGAATGGTCCAATCGCGTGTACAATTCGTTCGTCAACAATTGCAGATCCTATTTATGGTTATTTTCCGCTAGAAGATAGGGAAGTAGATGTGTTTCATCCGGCAGCGGTTGCAGTTATGGCGGTTGATAATTTGCCATGCGAAATCCCAAAAGATGCCAGTCAAGGTTTTGGAGAACAATTTATGGAGCATGTAATTCCGGCTTTCTTCAACGGAGATAAAGACGGAATTTTAAAACGCGCCAAAATCACAGAAAATGGAAAACTGACCGAAAGATTTAGTTATTTGCAGGATTACGTTGATAATGGTGAATTGTAAATTGTTAATTATTAATTGAAATTCAGATATAATTAATACGTTGTCACCCTGAGCGAAGTCGAAGGGCTTTGGTTAACGTAATGCCCTTCGACTTCGCTCAGGGTGACAGAAAAAAACAAAAGCCTGAAATATAATTTCAGGCTTTTTTAATTTATAATTAACCATTCATAATTAACAATTAAATTTAAACCATTTCTTCCGGTTTTACCCAATCATCAAAATCCTCTGGCGTAACATATCCTAAACGAACCGCTTCCTCTTTTAGAGTTGTTCCGTTTTTGTGAGCGGTTTGAGCGATTTCTGCGGCTTTGTAATACCCAATTTTAGTATTTAAAGCGGTTACAAGCATAAGCGAATTATCTACTAATTCTTTAATACGTTTATGGTTTGGCTCGATTCCCTGCGCGCAATGTTCATCGAATGAAACACAGGCGTCTCCAAGTAAACGTGCCGATTGTAAAAAGTTTGCAGCCATTACAGGTTTAAAAACATTCAATTCATAATGTCCCTGCATACCGCCAACGGCAATTGCCATATCATTTCCAATAACTTGAGCGCAAACCATTGTCAACGCTTCGCATTGTGTTGGGTTTACTTTTCCGGGCATGATGGAAGATCCAGGCTCGTTTTCTGGAATATGAATTTCACCAATTCCGGATCTTGGTCCAGAAGCTAACATTCTCACGTCGTTTGCAATTTTATTCAAGGAAACAGCTAATTGTTTTAGCGCTCCGTGTGTTTCTACGATGGCGTCGTGTGCAGCCAAAGCTTCAAATTTATTTTCAGCTGTTACAAATGGGTGATTGGTGAATTTGGCAATATATTCGGCTACTTTTACGTCGTAGCCTTTTGGGGTGTTTAGGCCGGTTCCTACTGCAGTTCCTCCTAAAGCGATTTCAGATAAATGGGCTAAAGTGTTTTTCAATGCTTTTAGTCCGAAAGCTAATTGTGCGGCGTAACCTGAAATTTCTTGTCCGAGTGTTAAAGGTGTTGCATCCATTAAATGTGTACGGCCAATTTTAACAACGTCTTTAAATTCGGTTGCTTTTTTTACTAAAGTAGCATGAAGTTTTTCAACTCCCGGAATTGTGGTTTCAACAACCATTTTGTAAGCGGCAATATGCATTCCGGTTGGGAAAGTGTCGTTTGATGATTGTGATTTGTTTACGTCATCATTTGCTTTTATAAATTGCTCGCCTTCGCCAATTTCAAAACCTTTTAAAACTTGAGCGCGGTTTGCAATTACTTCATTCACGTTCATATTACTTTGGGTTCCAGAACCGGTCTGCCAAATTACCAGTGGAAACTGATCGTCTAATTTTCCTTCTAGAATTTCATCGCAAACTGCTGCAATTGCATCTCTTTTTTCGATTGGTAAAACGCCTAAATCATAATTAGCAAAAGCGGCAGCTTTTTTTAGATAAGCAAATCCTTCGATAATTTCTTTAGGCATTGAGGCTGCGTTTCCTATTTTAAAATTGTTACGGGAACGTTCTGTCTGCGCACCCCAATATTTATCGGCTGGGACTTGAACTTCGCCCATGGTGTCTTTTTCTATTCTGTATTTCATTGTGTTGTTTGTAAAAAGTTATATGTGAAATGTAAGTTACAATCTTTAGAGGTAAATGGAACGCGGATGACGCTGATTTACTTAGTAAAAACGCTGATTAAAACAGATTTTATTTTAATGCTTGAAATTTCTTCTGAAAATAAGTGTCTTAGCCCTGATGGAAGCGGCATCTCCCGATTTAGAAAAACAAGGCTTTTTAGCCGTAGTTTTTGTTTATCGGGAATACAGCAGACAGCAGGTATCAGCTCCTGAAAACACTCATATTCTTCTTATTTAGATAGTTGAATATTATTCGGAAAAAAATCCTTATTTAAAATGAGTATAAATATACGGATAAATGTTATTTCGTGAAAATTGATTTAGATTTTATTGCCAAGGACGAATATATAACCTACATTTGTCGTAACATTCAAAAATTCCGGAAAACATGTTTGAATTTTCACAGTACTTAGGCTTTTTACTTTTCTTAACCATACTAACTATAGGGTTTTGGTTAATGTTTTTCTTAGTTGGTTTCGTATCTTATTGGGTTACGGGAGCAAGCTGGGAAATGTTCAAAGAAAAGAGAGCTAAAAAAAGACAAGAAGAACAGTCAATTTAATTTTAAATTGATTTCATAAAAAGAACCCTTTTGGGTTCTTTTTTTTTGTGCAAAAAAGAAATTCCAATAAAAAAAATCCAATGCTTTGAGTTTAGAACTTTGTCAAAGTTGGACAGCTAAAGAGATAATTTTGAAATGAAAAATCCCAAATTCCAATTTGAGTTAATCAATTGGGATTTGGGATTTTAAGTAATTGGAGATTGTAATTTTATTTTTGGGAATTTATCCGGTGTTATCCAGGGAATTCTCCTCCGCCTTCGCCTTCATTTCTTGGCTGGGCGTTTTTATCTCTTTCACCTTTTGGCTTGTTGAAACGGTATGTAAACGATAAATTGAATTGACGTTTACGGAACTGCATTTCGCCATATGATGTTTGGCTCTCATTTGTTACATCATTTTGAAGGTACGTGTACGATCTCATGATTCTTGAGTTGAAAATATCACTGATGTTGAAAGCAATTGTAGCTTTGTCTTTTAATACATCTTTGCTGAATGCCGTATTCATACCAAACTGACCTAGGTTTTTACCTTGTGCTGTTTTTTGTTCGCCATTGTAAGTAGCGTTCAATTGCCAGTCAATTTTGTACGGAAGTGTAAGTTTAGAGTTGATTCTTGCAAACCATGTGTTGGCTTGATTGTCAAGATTTTGAACAACAGTATTTCCGTTTACATCAACATAAGTGTTTTCTCCAGTTGTTTTTACGTTGTAAAGGTTGAAGTTACTGTTTACTCTCCATATTTTGAATGGTGTATAGTTCAATGTAAACTCAAAACCAAATTTTTGCTCTTTTCCTAAGTTGATTGGTCGGCTTAAAATAACCGGGATTCCGTTTACTTCATTACCGTTTGGAGTTCGAACAAAGCTGAAAACGTCTTTAGTATCTTCAAAATAAGCCGAAGTATTAAATGTTAATTTAGTCCAACGTTTGATGTAGCCTACATCATATTTATCAGTCAAAGATGGATCTAAGTCTGGATTTCCTTGAAAAATATTAACGTTACTTGAGTAGTTTACCGCAGGGTTCATGAAACGACCTCTTGGTCTTGTTAAACGTTTACTGTAGCTTGCTGTAAAATTACTTTGATCTGAAATTTCATAACTAATAAATGCACTTGGAAACAAGTTATTGTATTTTTTAGTGTTGAAATCGCTGTTGTCCAATAAGTTTACTTGGATATTTGTGTCTTCCCAACGTAAACCAAATAAATAAGAAAATTTATTTACTTTGAAACCGTATTGCGTGTACAATGCGTTGATGTTTTCTTTGTATTCTAATGTGTTTGATAAATTAGGATCTTTTATACCTGCATTATCTGTAACAAAATATTCGTTATTTAAGTCGCTAAAACTTCCTTTATATCCTGCTTCAAACTGACTTCCTTTTCCTAATGGCAAAACATAGTCTGCTTGCAATTGAACTTGCTTTTGTACCTGATTATTTAAAGTATTATTAAAATTTGGAGAAGCAGTAATAACACTATTGCTGTCGTCTGTATTTCTTGAAATAGATAAGTCAGCCGTAAGTTTATGACCTTTGTCGTTGAAATTTTTAATCAAGTTTGAAGTATATTCAACGTTCTCGCTTGATGTATCGCCATTATTTAAACGGAAAGAAGTTCCAGTAAAATTATGAGCAGCATCAAAATTATTATAGTTGATTAAATCTGTCGTATTTCCAGAATTGTTTTGGTAATTAATGGCGTTTGTCCAGAAAGTATTTTTTCCAACAGTCCATTCGATACCAGCTCTTCCGTTAAATCCGTCTGATTCTCTTTTTGTATCACGATCTTCGTCAAGGAATCCTTTTGGAGTTCCATCCGCATTCCAGTATGAAGTGTTTGTTAAACCTCCACCTTCATTTGTTCTGTGGTTGTACCCTAAAGTCGTGAAGTAGTTTAATTTTTCTGTTTTATAATTTAAATTTCCAGTTAAACCATATGTTTCAGGAATACCTGTTGAAGCAATAAAAGTTCCGTTAAAACCTTGGTTTTTACCTTTTTTCAAGATGATATTAATGATTCCAGATCCACCTTCGGCATCATAACGCGCTGATGGATTTGTAATAACTTCAACTTTATCAATAGCATCTGCCGGAAGCTGGCGTAAAGCTTCTGCAACGTTAATTGCTTGAGAAGGTCTTCCGTCAATTAAAATACGGATATTATCACTTCCTCTTAAACTCACATTTCCTTCTGTATCAACAGAAACAGATGGTACGTTGTCAAGAACATCGCTTACAGTTCCTCCTTTTACCATCATATCCTGACCAACATTGTACACTTTTTTGTCCAATTTGATTTCAACAGATGATTTTTCGGCACGAACTACAACTTCGCTTAATTGTGCTGCATCTTCAGATAAATTGACAACACCTAAATTAGTATCGCCAGAAATGTTTTTTCCTTTGATTTCAGTAGATTTAAATGAAATAAATTCAACTCTTATATCATAAGTTCCAGGTGCTACTGCAACTTCAAATTCACCTTTTGGGTTGGTGATACCACCGGCAACAACTTTAGTATCGTTTGGTGCCATAAGTGATATAGTAGCATATTCAAGTGGCTGTTTACTAACTTTTTCTAAAACTTTTCCAGTAACTTTTACCTTGTTTTTACCAGGAGGCGCCTGTTGTGCATAGTTGTAAAAACTTGTAAAAAAAAGAACAAGCAGTACAGCAAATTTGATTTTCTTCATTTTATTTTTGGTTTCATTTACTCTTTAGACGCTAAATGTACCTTTAGGTTTAAAGAGTAAAATCACAAAAAAATGTTAATTCATCCTTTTTTAATTATCCAAGGAAATCGGCAACTAAATCAAGATCTCTTCCAATAATCGCTTTTCCATCTTTAATAACGATTGGGCGTTCGATTAAAATTGGATTTTCGACCATTGCCTGAATAATTTCGTCGTCATTTAAGTCTTTTCCTTTGAAATTTTCGATCCAGATCGTTTCTTTAATTCGGACCAATTGAAGTGGTTTTAAATTCAGTTTTGCAAGAAGCTCTTTTAATTCTGTAAAACTTGGTGTATCAGTTAAATACGGAATAATTTCATATTCTTGTTTTGACTGATCAATAAAAGCCAAGCAGTTTCTTGATTTTCCGCAACGCGGATTATGATAAATTTGTATCATTTTGTTATATTTAATATGTTGTAAGAAGATTACGCGAAAAATAGGTATTTTCGCAGTACCAAAATTACTATTTAGTTAGTAAACTGAATTCTCATTTTAAAATTATATGTAAATGTTTTTAGAACAAGGAATTAAACCTCACAATAAATTTTTTCTGTATCTAATTGGGTCAGTCATTATTATAATCACTTCGTTTATTGGCCAAATTCCGCTTTCTGTGGCGGTTCTTTATTCGAGTTTCAAAAATAAAACCGAAGTGCCAACTGATAATGATGGCGTTTTAAAAGTATTTGAGCCTAATCTCACGTTATTTCTGGTAATGATTTCTTTTGTTTTTGCATTTGTTGGAGTTTATTTGGTTGTAAAATATCTTCATAAGCAAACGCTTTTATCAGTTACAACAGCACGAAGAAAAGTAGATTGGAACCGAATTTTATTTTCATTTCTAATCTGGGTTGTTTTTTCAGTTTTAAGTTTTTGGGCTGTTTATTTAAAAGATCCGGAAAAATTTGTTTGGAATTTTAAGTTGGTTCCTTTTTTGATTTTGGTTGTAATAGGATCTTTGCTTATTCCTATCCAGACCAGCACAGAAGAATATGTTTTTAGAGGATATTTAATGCAGGGTTTTGCAAATTTGGCCAAAAATAGATGGTTTCCTTTGCTGATGACTTCGCTTATTTTTGGATCCATGCATGTCTTTAATCCCGAAGTGGCAAAAATGGGCTACATAGTTATGGTTTATTACATAGGCACCGGCTTGTTTTTAGGTATTATTACGCTGATGGATGAAGGAATTGAATTGGCACTTGGTTTTCATGCAGCCAATAATTTGACCGGCGCTTTGCTGGTTACGTCAGACTGGACTGTTTTTCAGACACATTCTATTTTTAAAGATATGTCTGAGCCTTCGGCGGGGCTTGATGTAATACTGCCGGTTGTTATCGTTTATCCAATTTTGCTTTTTATTTTCAGTAAAAAATACAAATGGACAAATTGGAAAGAAAAATTGACGGGTGAAATAAATGTTGAATTATATAAATCTTCAAATTAACAATCATGTTACAGTTAACTCATAAAAACGTACATAATTATTTTAAAATCAACGGATACCATTTAAATGCAAAAGATTTATGCCGTGTTGGATATAGCTTTATAAAAGAAGGCGATGCGTATGAACGTGCAATAGGTGAATTTTTTCTAGATTGGTTTGATAATAAAGAGTATATCGAAATGACAACTTCTGGAACAACTGGACTTCCAAAATTAGTCAGATTAGAAAAACAAGCCATGATTCAGTCGGCTTTGGCAACTGGTGATTTTTTTGGTTTAGAGCCGGGTGACAGGGCTTTATTGTGTTTGCCAACACAATTTATTGCCGGAAAAATGATGTTGGTAAGAAGTTTGATTTTAGGACTTGATATTGATGTAAAAGCGCCAAGCACTGAGCCTTTAGCTTTTAATTCTAATGAATATGATTTTGTTGCGATGGTTCCTTTACAGGTTCAGAATTCGATCGATAAGCTGAAAAATGTTAAGAAATTAATTATTGGCGGAGCAAAAATTGATTCGGCGCTTGAAGCAGAATTATTAAAGCTAAATGGAGAAATATACGAAACGTATGGAATGACGGAAACGATAACGCATATTGCTGCTAAAAAAGTAGGCGAAAGTGCGTTCTCAATTTTGCCAAATGTAAAAATTGAAAAAGATGACCGTGGTTGCCTTGTCATTTATGTTTCATCTATTTCAGAAGAACCAATTGTTACCAATGATCTAGTTGAATTGATCAATGACAAACAATTTGTTTTTTTAGGAAGAATTGACAATGTAATCAATAGTGGAGGGGTAAAGCTTATTCCTGAACAGATTGAATCAAAATTAGTTGGAAAAATCTCAAACCGTTTTTTTGTGACGGGAGTTCCAGATTCTCTTTTAGGCGAAAAACTAATTTTGGTTATTGAAGGTGAAAAGCAAGAGTTTGCACCTGACTTTTTTGATGTTCTAGGAAAGTTTGAAAAACCAAAAGAAATTGTTTTTGTTCCAAAATTCAAAGAAAATGAAAATGGAAAATTATTACGTAAGCCAAGTTTAGATTAAGAGATATTCCAAGAGAAATTCCAAAAAAGAAATCCCAAATTCCAATAATTCAGATTGGGATTTGGGATTTTTTTGCGTTAAACAGTTTAGTCCCTACGGGGCAAATATTTGTTGTGGATTAATTTTTTCTACCAATATTGCATCTCTACGAGATACTCCGTTAGGAGTAAAATATTGGTAGAAAAAAATATACATGAATAATAATATCCCGTAGGGACTATATATAAAGAGTTTAAATGAAAAAATCCCAAATTCCATTTCAAAATTGGAATTTGGGATTTTAATATATTGGAATTTAATCTTATTTCTTTCTTTCCAAAAGTGCCATATAGAATCCGTCAAAACCAGATTCAGATGCTAGCATTTTTCTATCTTCAACAAAAGTAAATTGTTTTCCAATTTCTGTTTTTAAGAATTTTTCTACTTGTTCTTGATTTTCAGAAGGTAAAACAGAACAAGTTGCGTAAACTAATTTTCCGCCTGGTTTTACAATTTTAGAATAGTTTTCTAAAACTTCACTCTGAACTTTACGAATGTTGTCGATAAACTCAGGTTGTAATTTCCATTTAGAATCTGGATTTCTTTTCAAAACTCCAAGTCCGCTACAAGGTGCGTCAATTAATACACGATCAGCTTTTTCGTGTAATTTTTTGATCACTTTTGTGCTGTCGATAATACGGTATTCAATGTTGAAAGCTCCATTTCTTTTCGCTCTCAATTTTAATTGCTTCAATTTGCTTTCGTATAAATCCATTGCAATCAATTGGCCTTTGTTTTCCATCAACGAAGCCATGTGCAATGTTTTTCCTCCAGCTCCTGCACATGTATCAACAACGCGCATTCCAGGTTTTACGTCAAGAAATCCTGCAACTAATTGTGAATTGGCATCCTGAACTTCAAACAAACCTTCTTTAAAAGCATCTGTTAAGAATACGTTTGCTCTTTCTTTTAAAACTAAAGCTTCAGGCTGATCTTTTAAATATTCTGTTTCAATATTTAAATCCATCAACTTGTTTCTTAAGTCTTCTTTAGTTCCTTTAAGTGTGTTAGTTCTTAAAATAACTTTTGCCGGCTGATTTTGAGCCGTGATTTCTTTTGCCCAAA
This sequence comes from Flavobacterium sp. LHD-80, assembly GCF_030929605.1. Lineage (GTDB taxonomy): Bacteria > Bacteroidota > Bacteroidia > Flavobacteriales > Flavobacteriaceae > Flavobacterium. The sequence goes on along the minus strand of NZ_JAVFVS010000005.1, from coordinate 233,417 downwards.
CTTTTTCACCAAGTTCTTTTACGCCCAATTCGTCCATCCAGTCTGGAATAGATTCTTTTAAAGCTCTAACTTTTGAAAGCTCGTCAAAACGACCTTTTATTTTTCTTTCAGGAGTTCCTTCTAATTGTCTCCAATCAGGGATTGGGTATCCTCTTAAAACAGCCCAAACCGCAAACATTCTCCATAAATTATCTCTGTCGTATGGCTCCTTTACTTCGGCAATTTCCGAATAAAGACGTTTCCAACGAACAATTTCATATATTGTTTCAGCAACAAACTTCCTGTCAGAACTTCCCCAACGTTTGTCTTTTTTTAAGGCTCTGGCTACCACTTTATCTGCATATTCTCCTTCATTGAAAATTGCATTTAAAGAGTCGATGGTAGTATAAACTAAATTTCTGTGTAATCTCATTTTAATAATTTGAGTTGCAAAGGTACTATTAATTGATTGAAAGTTAAATTTTTAATTCTGATTGTTGATTTGACTTTCATTTAAAAAGAAAAAAAACACTCTGATAAAGTTTTAAAAGAGTGTTTTTTAGAAATATTTTATAAAAATTAATTTTTTATAATTCGGGTCAATCCAATGTTTTCTGGAGCGTGAAGCACCATTGGGAATTTCTCTATTTTAACAGAACTACTGTCTAAACCGAAAGCTCTTTCTTCAGATAAACTCAGTTTTTTGATAAAGAAATAAGAGTTCATAATAATATTTTCATGCCATCTTAAATCATTGTCGTTTGATAAGAATTTCTCAGACAATACAAATTTAAAGTCACCAATAATATTGTTTTTGTTTAATGATTCATAACGGCTGGTAATATCTACTTCTCCGCGTTTCACCATATCACGAATTACTTCTCTGAACATTAGATTGATTTTAGTAGGCTCTCTAAAACCTAAGTTAAAATCGATTCTGTAAATATCATCTCTTGCGATCTCAGTAACTTTATATTCTGTTTTATAAGGCTCAGTTAGAATATTAACGTGTACAAACCAGTAAATATCGGCTCTTTTTGGACGTTTTTGTAAAATTGAATAAATTACTTTTTCCTCTAGTTCGTCAACACGGTTTGCGTTTGTCATATAAACTAAATGTGTTGCATATTTAGGAATTGATAAATCTTGGCTTAATTCTACTAATACCTTTTTATAGTCGTCAATTTTGATGATTTTAGTATAGCTTTTGTTGATTTTCTTAGCCAAATACCAAATCGTCATAATTGAAATCAACAGAATTGCAATAATCAAAGTTACATAACCTCCTTCGGCAAATTTTGTAATATTGGCAAAAAGGAAACTGAATTCGATCAATAAATAAATTGTGATCAACGGTACCATAAAGTACAGTTTTACACGCTTCATGATCAAATAGTAATTCAGCAAAATTGTGGTCATGATCATACATAAAATAATGGCAAGACCATAAGCATGCTCCATATTTCCTGATTTTTCGAAGTGCAATACAATTCCAACACATCCAAAAAACAACAACCAGTTAATTGACGGGATGTATAATTGCCCCTTAACTTCTGTAGGATATTTGATTTTTACTTTTGGCCAGAAATTCAAGCGCATTGCTTCGTTGATCAAAGTAAATGAACCACTAATTAAGGCTTGTGAAGCAATTACAGCTGCTAAAGTTGCTACTACAATTCCGAATGGAAGAAACCAGTGAGGCATGATCAAGTAAAATGGGTTTCCATTTTCTCCGCCTAATTGCTGTAATGTGCTTCCTTCATGGTGTGTTAAATAAGCAGCTTGACCAAAGTAGTTTAATACTAAAGTTGCTTTTACAAAAATCCAGCTAATACGAATGTTTTTTCTTCCGCAGTGTCCCATATCTGAGTACAAAGCTTCAGCTCCCGTTGTACAAAGGAATACAAAGCCAAGAACAAAAAATCCGTCAGGATGTATAGATAATAAATGGTAAGCGTAATAAGGATTTACTGCTTTGATAACTTCTGGATAGTGAAAAATCTGAATAGCTCCTAAAGTTCCTAGCATCGCAAACCAAATCAACATCATTGGTGCGAAAAACTTTCCAACTAATTTTGTTCCAAATTGCTGGATCGTAAATAAGACGAAAAGAATTGCAATTACAATCGAAATAATAGTCTTCGTTTCCATCGTAGGATAGAAAGCCCGAATTCCTTCAACTGCAGATGAAATCGAGATGGGCGGGGTTATGATTCCGTCAGCTAAAAGCGCACTTCCCCCAATAATGGCGGGCACAATGAGCCACTGAATTTTTGTTTTTTTAACTAAAGCATAAAGAGCAAAAATTCCACCTTCACCATGATTGTCAGCACTTAAAGTAATAAGTACATATTTTATTGTAGTTTGAAGAGTAAGAGTCCAAAAAACACATGAAATACCTCCTAAAACAATATCCGAATTTATCGCGTACTCACCAAGAATGGCTTTCATTACATACAATGGAGAGGTACCAATATCTCCATAAATAATTCCTAATGTGATCAATAGACCACCTATAGACAACTTACTATGTAAGTTTTTATGCGCTGCGCTCATGTTTGATTTTATAAAAGACGGTTGCAAATTTACTGTTTTAAAACAAATTAGCGGCAATTATAATTAAAAAGATAAAAAAAAGCACAATCCCCAAATTGTGCTTTTAATTTTAATAAAAATTGAAATATCTTAAATTATCCTCTTCTTCCGCCTCCTCTAGAATTTGAACCGCTTTCTCTTTGTGGCTGATTACTTCTAGATTCTTGGCTTACACGCGGAGATTCAGAACTTTGTGGGCTTTGTGGTCTTGCGCTGTAAGATCTATTTTCATTATTTCCTCTGTTTTCAGAGTAGCTTCTTGACGGCTGCGCTTGTTGAGCAGGAGCAGTTCTTTCATTGCTTGATCTATTCATTGGGTTTCCTCTGTTTTCAGAATAACTTCTAGAAGGAGTATTATTTTGTGATGCCGCTCGGTCTGCATAGTTTCTGTTTTCTGAGCTTTCTCTTGGAACAGAAACTGCATTATTATTTCTGTTGTAATCTGGTCTTGAAGGTGCAGCAACAGGCATGTTGTTTTCTCTGTTGTTTACTGTTGGACGGCTTGTATTGCTATAGTTTCTATCATTTGTTCTGTTTGCAGTATTACTTCTGTCTGAAACTCTATTTTCTCCATATTGAGGTCTTCCAGCGCTTGATCTGATTGGATTGTTGTTGTTTTGCGAAGTGTTATAGTTTCTGCTTGCTACTCTTCTTTGGTCCAAATCATATCTATTGCTTACATTATTATGTCTGTCTGCAAAACTGTTGTTAGGTCTCATTCTTTCGTAGCCATAAGTACGTCTAGATTCGTAAAGGACTGGAGCTCTGTAGCTTCTTCTATAGTTAACATAGTTATAGCTATTGTGAACATTGATACATACATTTACATTGTTTCTGTATCGGTAAACCGGATAAGGTCTCCATGCAGTGTAATATGTTGGATAATATCCCCAGTACCAAGTTGAGCAGTAAGGTCTGTAATTTGTAACCCAAAATGAACTATAGATTACCGGAACAACATTATAAACAGGCTCATAGATATAGTTTGCACCATACAAATAAGTATTGCCGACAACCTGTACACTTACTTTATTGTAATTGTCTCTCTCTACATCGATTGTTGCAATGTCCTGAAAAACATCGCGATCTAAAACAGCTTGAATAATTACAACGTGAGTTCTGTTTTCTACAGATTCAATTACGCGTAAGTAATCAACTTCATCATCTCCATTTAAGTCAAGATTTGATATTTGATATTTTGGGTCATTTAATCTTCTTTCAAAATCTTGAAGATTTGCTGATTCCCCAAACATAGATGCAACGGCTCTTAAGTCTAAGTTGTCGCTGATATCTGAGTTTTTTGCATAAACAGTAGTTTGACTTTGTGCTGTACAAGAACTAAGTCCTATGGTTATTAATGCTAGTATAAGTAGTTTCGCTTTCATGGCAAATAGTATTAAAAAATTAATTATTGTGGAATATCCAATTACTGTGCCAAAAAAGAAACTGTAAAGCTTGTTTAGTCTAAGTGTTTGGTTTTTAGAAAATTGTAGTTTATTGGTTTGTTTTTAATTTTGATTTTGCAAAAAAGGCTGTTAAAAAGATTATTATCAAAAAAAACAAAAGCTATTTTATATGTTATAAATAATTGTATTTTAGCAACAACTAAAATCTTAACCTACATGAGAAAATTAATATTATTTTTTAGTTTATTTGTTTTATTGGTGTCCTTTAAAGCGTTGAAAAATAATGAGAAAGGGCCAGTAGCAGGAGGCTTTGTTTCAATGCAGACCGAAGTTTTATTTCAGGATAAAATTAGTATTCGAGCCATTACAATTGACAATAATAAAGTATGGTATGGCGCCGATAATTCTCGTTTTGGATGTTTTGATTTAGATAAGAGAGAAAAATTTGAAGATCATATTTATCGTGATACGCTTAATTTAGAGTTTAGAAGCATTGCACAAAATGATAAAAGTGTGTTTTTATTGAGCGTTGCAAATCCTGCTTTGTTATATCAAGTTGATAAAAAAACGAGAAAAGTAAAATTAGTTTATAAAGAAGTAAATTCCAAAGTGTTTTACGACAGTATGCAATTTTGGAATGATAAAGAAGGAATCGCAATTGGCGATCCTACAGAAGATACTTTTTCGATAATAGTGACTCGTGATGGCGGTGAAACATGGACAAAATTATTATCGGATAAATTGCCTACAAATACCCAAGGCGAAGCTGCTTTTGCCGCAAGTAATACTAATATTGTAATTAAAGGAAATGATACTTGGCTGGTTTCTGGCGGAAAAAAATCACGTGTTTTTTATTCTCCTGATAAAGCCAAAACTTGGAAAGTTGTTGATACGCCTATAACTCAAGGCAAAGCAATGACGGGAATTTTTACAGCCGATTTTTATGATGCAAAACACGGATTTGCTGCAGGAGGTGATTATGAATATCCGGAGAAAAACTCAGACAATAAAATTTGTACTAAAGACGGAGGAAAAACTTGGGAATTAGTTGGACAGAATCAAGGTTTTGGATATGCTTCATGTATTCAGTACGTTCCGGGAAGTAATGCTAGAGAATTGGTTTGTGTTGGCTCTTCAGGGATTCAGTATTCTCAGGATGGAGGCGCAACGTGGAAACAGTTGTCAGATGATTCTAAACTTTTTACCATTCGATTCATTAATAAAAATACTGCGATCGCTGCAGGTTACAATAAATTAATCCGAATCACTTTTATATAGTCAGATCAGATTTTTAAAAATAACAAACCCCCTAAATAATAAAGTAAGTATTATTATATAGGGGGTTTGTCGCTGTTGTACCTTTGTATTAATCTTTATCTTTTGCGACTTTATCTCGGTATTGTTTTAGCAATTTTCGATTAAAATCGTCTTCAGATTTTTTAAGCTTTAATATTTTCTTTGCTGAAAGTATCTTTTTTAAGTTTGAATTGTATTTCTCTCGCAATGTATAAAGTTCTTTATCAGTGCTTTCCATTTGTGAAAGTAAAACTATTGCTTCTTTCTCTGAAATAGAATTGATATTATCATCATTTAGGCGCTCTAAATACGCTTTCATTTTTTGATGCCTTAATTCGAATTGTCTGTCGTCGTAGGCATTGTAAATAGGCCAGAATTTTTCAGCTTCTGTTGGAGTCAATTCTAATTCAGTTGTTAAAAAAGAAACTTTATAAGCTTTGATCTTTTCACGTTTTTCATCTGTTTTCCCACTTTGGGCATAAAATGAAAAACTTACCAGGAATAAAATTATCGGCAGGATATTTTTGATTTTCATCTTTTAAGTTTTGTTTTTTATTCAGAAATTAAGTGTTCGATATTTGGATTCGATGCTAAGATGTCTTCTAGAGTTTCATCTTCAATAGCTACATTTTTATTAAGTTTTTGAATATCTTTTGCGTCTAAATTTTGGATCAGGTCATACTGATTAAAATTAGATTGATAAGATAAATAAGTTTCTAAAGTTGCTTCGTCAAGTTCTTTAGAAGTTGCATTATAATTATTTACTATAGGAATCATTAATGCAAAAACAATCACTGCGGCCGCAGCAAGAGAAATTACATTTTTACGCTTGTAAAAAGGGATTACTTTTACTTCTTTTTCGTTAATCTGCTGTAAAACTTTTGCCGAAAAATCATCAAAATAATGCTCTGGAGTTTTAAATCCAGATTTGATTTTCGGTTCGTTTTCTAATTTAAATGCTTTCATAATGTCTATAAGATAGTTTTTTTTACAAAAGGTTTAATTTGATGTAACATATAATTCAATTTTTTTTACCGCATGGTGATAAGATGCCTTTAATGCACCAACGGAAGTGCCTAAAATCTCAGCTATTTCTTCGTATTTTAATTCTTCAAAATATTTCATTTTAAAGACTAATTGTTGTTTTTCGGGCAAAGTAATAATGGCTTTTTGGAGCTTGATTTGAATTTCATCTCCATCAAAATAAACATCAGATTTTAGATTTTCTATAGTTTTTGTCTGTAAAGCTTCAGATGTCAATCCGCTTAATTTTGCTTTTTGGTTTAAAAAGGTCAAAGCTTCATTTGTTGCAATACGATACATCCAAGAAAAAAGCTTGCTTTCGCCTTTAAAGTTTTTTAAATACTGAAAAACCTTAACAAAAGTGTTCTGCAAAACATCATTAGCATCTTCATGATCCAAAACAATGTTTCGGATATGAGAATACAACGGTTTTTGGTAATCAGACAAGAGTTTTTGAAACGCCGTATTTTGCGTTTTAGGATTTAATAATTGTTGTATAAATTCCTTCTCGTCTGTCAAATTTGCTCATTTATCTTATTAGAATGAATTTTAAGCTAAAGGTTTAAAAATCTTTGTTTTAGAATTCGTCTTCTTCTGGTGTTGCAGGTGTAGTTGTTGCAGGTTTTGGAGCTGCCGGTTTTGGCTTCACTGGTTTTTTAATAACAGGAACATTTGTAGCAGGATTTGTCGCCGTTGGATCTGTTGTTGTAGTATTTACTGCAGGATCAACAGTAGTGTCATAAGTTGCAGGAACTGTAGAAACAGGAACAACTTTAGGTTTTGTTGGGAAATAGATTTCAGTAACTAATTTCGACGGGCTTTTAGTATCTAATTTGCTAACTGACAATATCTCAAGATGCGACCAGCTTAAATCCGGCATTATTTTTTGATTGTTGATGTAAGCTGTAGTTTTGGCAATTGCTTCGCTAGTATGCGAATAATCACCCGTTAAAGTTGTTTTTACAGCTTCAAAAGCATTCATTTTACCAGATAAAATATCGCTTCCAGAAGTAATTGAAATTTCTTTGTTTATTGGCAAACAAATCGAAATTTTAGCTAATCCAGTTTTGGTATCATAAGTATGATAGATAATAAACGGTTTTCCGTTTGCCTGCAGCGCATTGGTTTCACTAAACTGAATAAGTTTTGGAATAACAATTCTTGCGTTTTTATTTATTTTAGAAATTTCGCTTGTAAAAGTCTGTTTGATATATGGAATCTCAGTTTTTTGAACAACTCCATTTACTTGAATGTTGTACGTTTTGGTTTCGTAATCAAGATTTTTATCAATGTTTGCAAGGCTTTTTTCGTAAATTGTTCCAATAACTTTGTCAGAACCTCCATTTAAAGCCGTATAAATTTTGAACAAAAAGCTCATTGTTCCTTTTGCTTTCCAGGTAACTTTTGTTTTTCCAGCTAAAGTATCTTTGAAAGTCCAGTTTACATCGGCTTCTGTGCCGTCATATTTCATTTTTTGTTGAATACTTTCTCCGTCTTTTGCTTTTAAAGTGATTGCATTTCCGGCTCCTTCAGTTCCTGTCCATGAAAATGAAGCGCCGTTTCCAGCCGTTTTATTCGGGAAAGTGAAATTTAGAGACGAATCTTCAACTGCCCAAGATTCAAAATCTTCATAGTTTCTAAAATCATTTACATAATTATATACAGTCGCTTTTGGTGAATTGATCACCTTGCTTCTTTCTACAGAAAAAATCCCTTTTTGGGTAGCTACAAAAACAGTAAGAGCAACTAAGCTTAGTAATAATAGTAGAAATAAATATTTTAGAATCTTCATTGGAGTAGGTTGTTTGCTGTTGTCGTAAAGTTATAAATTTTTATCACTCGTCGTATAAAATGGCATTATAATAAAAACAAGTTTGTAAAATTGTACTGATCAAAAAATATTCAAATAAAACGATTTTGGGTGAGTTTAATTGTAAATTTTCTGGATTTATTTAATTTGTACAAATTATCTTTTGAAGAAAAATTTGATTACAAACAAAATAGCGATGAAAAGTAGAAATACAATTAAAACTTTGTAATTTCCTTTGTAAAATATTTTATGAAGCGCAAGATCTTTTCGATAAGCAAAAATCATAACGATTACAAAAGCAATAAAAAAACACACTCCGAATATTAATTGTCCTTGACTAAACATAGTTAAAATTATTTTTGGCAAATTTAGAGAATTGTATACGAATTGTTGCTAATTTGCCAATTCATTTAATCAATTAAAAACATGAAGAAACAACTGGATGCAGTAACACAATTTCATACTGCTTTTAAAATAGGTCACAGTGAAACTCCAAAAGCTGATTTGGGTTCAACTAAAAAACTGCTTCGTTATAATTTGATGAAAGAAGAAAACGAAGAATATCTTGAAGCAGTGCAAAACAATGATTTGGTTGAAATTGCTGATGCACTTGGTGATATGATGTATATTTTGTGCGGAACAATTATTGAGCACGGTTTGCAGGATAAAATTGAAGCCGTTTTTGATGAAATTCAACGCAGCAATATGAGTAAACTTGGTGAAGATGGCCAACCAATTTATCGCGAAGATGGAAAAGTGATGAAAGGCCCTAATTATTTTAAGCCCGATTTCTCGAAGTTGTTATAAAGAAGATTAACCGCAAAGAACACTAAGTTTTTTTTAGCGGTTCTTGAAAAAAACGCAGAGTTCGCAAAGCTTTGTGTCATTTTTGTCATTTCGACGAAGGAGAAATCACACTCGGGATTTGACAAAGATTGGCGATTTTGATTGCGAAGTTTCTATTGTGATTTCTCCTTCGTCGAAATGACAAGATTGTGAAAAAATAAAACCCAACAACTATTAGCTGTCGGGTTTTTTATATCTAATGTTTGTCTTTTGATTATTGAACTTTAACAGTCCATCCATAAGTATCTTCAGATAGTTTGTTTTGAAGACTTGTTAGTTTTTCTTTTAAAAATGAAGCGTATGAATTTTCGATTGGAGCTAATTCATAATACTCATCTTTATATGAGAATCCTTTAATTACGCTGATAACTGCAGCAGTTCCAGCTCCAAAAATTTCTTTTAAAGATCCGTTTTTAGCAGCTTCAACTAATTCTGAAACAATAACAGGACGAACTTCAACATTCAATCCTTCTTTTTCAGCCATTGCAATTAAACTTTTTCTGGTGATACCATCTAAAATTCTTTCGCTTGTTGGAGCAGTCAATAAAGTATCATTGATTCTGAAGAAAACGTTCATTGTTCCAGCTTCTTCTAGTTTTGTGTGCGTTGCGTCGTCAGTCCAAATAACTTGTTGGAAACCGTCTTTGTTTGCCAAGTTAGTTGGGTAAAACTGCGCAGCATAGTTCCCTGCCGCTTTTGCAGCACCAATTCCGCCATTTGCAGCTCTACTATAGTGCTCGGCAATAATTACTTTTACTTCACCGCCATAATATGATTTTGCTGGTGAAAGCAAGATCATAAATTTATATTCATCAGATGGATTTGCAATAACTCCAGGTCCTGTAGCAATCATGAAAGGACGAATGTACATACTTGCTCCGTTTCCTCTCTGAATCCACTCTTGGTCGATTTTTAATAGTTCATTTAAACCTTCTAAGAAAATATCTTCTGGAACTTCAGGCATTGCCATACGAACAGCAGAACTGTTGAAACGTTTGTAGTTTTCATCAGGTCTAAACAACCAAACATCATTATTTTCGTCTTTATAAGCTTTCATTCCTTCAAAAATCGCTTGTCCGTAATGAAAGACTTTAGAAGAAGGATCCATTAAAATAGGCGCATAAGGCTTAATGACCGGAGTCTGCCATTGTCCATTTTTGTAATCACATTCAAATAAATGGTCTGTAAATACAGCACCAAAGCTTAAGTTTTCAAAGTCTACAGAGCTTATCTTAGACGATTCAGCTTTTCTGATTTCAATTTTGCTTGTTTGAGTTGTACTCATAATTATGTAAAGTTTTATCTAATTGAATTCTTAACAGATGAAAATATAACGTAATGATCTGATGAAGAATAGGTTTTTGTTGAATGCAAAATTACGGAAAAATATGTAATTTACTTGGTAAAACTGCATTAATTCCTGCGTTTAATTGAGATTTGTTTATCTTATAATAAACCCAAAATTTTGGCAGAGTTTTATAAAGAATTTATGAAAAAAGTGCGATTTTTTAAGGCTTTACGCATTTGTTTTGATTAATTTTGATGAAGAAAACCAGCTGAAAATCAGCCAAACACTATTGTAAAATTCGAAAATCGTGAAAAGAGAAATAATTAAAACGCTAGATGGCTCAACTACAATTCATTTGGAAGAATGGAATGAAAGTTATCATTCAAAACATGGTGCAATACAGGAAGCAAAACACGTTTTTATAAAAAATGGACTTTCCTTGTTTGAAGATAAACCTGTTGCTATTTTAGAAATTGGTTTTGGAACCGGACTTAACGCTTTTATCACTTTTTTAGAATCAGAACAAAAGCAACAGAAAATTGATTATGTGGGAGTAGAAGCGTATCCAGTTGGAGCAGAGGAAGTTTTAGGTATGAATTACGTCGACGAATTAGAGGCATTGGAATTTAGTAACATTTTTGAGAAAATGCATAAATGTGAATGGAATGAGAAAACCGAAATTAGCAGCAAATTCTCGTTAACCAAAAGGAAACAATTTTTTGATGAAATTGACGATTTTGAAACTTTTGATTTGATTTACTTTGATGCCTTCGGATATAGAGTGCAACCCGAATTATGGAGCACTGAAATTTTCCAGAAAATGCACAATAGTTTAAAATCAAATGGCGTTTTAGTAACATATGCTGCTCGCGGTGTTGTTAAAAGGAGTATGATTTCAGTTGGATTTACAGTCGAAAAATTGGCCGGTCCGCCGGGGAAACGCGAGATGTTTAGAGCTTTTAAAAAGGTCTGATTAAGTTATTTAGAATAGTTCTATATTGATTTATATGTACTAAGAAAACGTATTCGTTGATAAAGTTTTGAAAAAAATAAGTTAAAAATGATCTTTATATGTGATATTTGTTTAAATTTGGTGCGAGTTTAAAAAATTAGATAACCCCCAAAAATCTTATTTTATTATGTCAAAAATGATGTTTGATTACACGAAATCAATACTCGAGAGAGTAAGTTTCGACCCGGTACTTTTCTGCAAAGAGGTAGAAAAAGCTATCAAAACACTATTACCTTATGAAATGGAACAACTAAAAGAATGGTTATTAAATTTCATAATTGAGAAACCGGAACTAGAACAAAGTCTACTACTGATTAAAGTATAAAAAAAGGGAGCCAATTTGGCTCCCTTTTTTATTTACTGTTTCTTTTGCAGCGGACTGATGATTTGTACATTCTGGAAAACAATTGCTCCTTTTACAACACCGGCAATTGTTGATCTGATAGCGTCTATGATTTGCATTTTCAATTCACTTTTAGGGTAAATTAAACTTACCTCACGAGCAGGCTTTGGCTCCTTAAAATTACGGAGTTTCAACTTATCGGAATCTTTTAAGTCTAAGGTATGCAAATACGGAAGTAATGTTGTGCCAAGGCCTTCATCGGCTAATTTTATTAAAGTTTCAAAACTTCCGCTCTGAATCTGAAAATTGTTTTGGTCAATGTCAGTGCCGTTTTTGCACAAGTTTAAAATTCCGTCTCTAAAGCAATGGCCGTCTTGCAAAAGTAAAATCTCGTTTAGGTTTAAATCAGCAACTTCAATTTCTTCTTTTTGAAAACTATGATGATGTTCCGGAATATAAGCTACGAAAGGTTCAAAATATAAAACTATTTCTTTTATCTTTTCATCTTCAAGCGGTGTTGCAGCGATTGCGGCATCAAGATGGCCGTTTTTTAGTTTTACTATAATTTCGTCAGTATTGAGTTCCTCAATCAACAATTTTACTTTTGGATATTTTTTAATGAAATTATTTAAGAACATTGGCAAAAGTGTCGGCATGATCGTCGGAATAATTCCTAAACGAAATTCACCGCCAATAAAACCTTTTTGCTGTTCAACAATATCTTTAATTCGGTCTGCTTCATTTACAATATTTTTTGCCTGATTGACAATTTTTTGTCCAATATCAGTCAATTGAATAGGTTTTTTGCTTCTATCAAAAATTAAAATATTGAGTTCCTCTTCAATTTTCTGAATTTGCATGCTTAAAGTTGGCTGCGTAACAAAGCATTTTTCGGCTGCGAGAGTAAAGTTTTTGTGTTCGGCAACTGCTAGCACATATTGCAATTGAGTTATAGTCATATTGATAGTAATTTTTGATGCAAAAATAAGAAAATATAATTTTTATTTATATAAAATTTATCAAACTTACTTTAAATTTGTAGTAAATTAGTGTAAAAAATTAGATTATGAAAACAAATATTTTAGGATTACCCGTTAAAGAATCAGAATTGTTAGTAAAAGAATTAAATATATTGCTTTCAAATTTTCAAGTATATTATCAAAACTTAAGAGGAATTCATTGGAACATTCGCGGAAAGCGTTTCTTTGATCTTCATGTAAAATTTGAAGAATTATATACCGATTCGCAACTTAAAATTGATATGATAGCCGAAAGAGTTTTGACTATTGGCGGTACTCCATTACATACCTTTGAAGATTATATTAAAAATAATAAATTAACAGTTGGAAAAAATATCTCAAACGATGAAAAAGCAGTTCAATTGATTGTTCATTCGTTATCTGATTTACTGAAAATCGAAAGAGAAATCTTAAATAAATCTGGGGAAATTAATGATGAAGGAACGAATTCTATGATGAGTGACTTTATTGCAGAGCAAGAAAAAACAATTTGGATGATGAATGCATGGCTTGAAGAAACGATTTAAGTTATTGTATTTTAATAAATTAAAAGCAGAACGTCATGAGAAATGCGTTCTGCTTTTTTGTTAATGTTAAATTTCTATAAAAATTTCTTTGATTTTATTTCTTTAACGCTATTTTTGCCTCAATGAAATTAGTCGCTCGCATATTATTATTCATATTCATTGCTTTCTTGGCAACACCAACAGTGGTGACGCTAATGAAGAAAAGCAATGATGCGTCTATGTTTTTCAGTTTTTCTGAAGAGGAGCACTCACATAAAGAACTTAAGGCTGCTGTTTACCCTGCAATACTGCAACATGAGGTAATAGTGCCAGTTTATATTGAAAAAAAGACCATAGCGTCTGAAAATATTGTTAAATTAGAGAATATCTCTCCGAGCATATTTGCTCCACCTCCCAACTTGGCATAATACTTCCGATTATTTTGAACTTAGCTGCATTTAGATAAATGCGGTACATCTTTAATGAATAATTTTTTTAGTATTGTGTTATGACAAAAAAAATCAATCTTTTTGCCAACCTAAAATCTGATTTTGCTTCAGGTTTGGTGGTTTTCTTGGTGGCTCTTCCATTGTGTCTAGGTATAGCAATGGCTTCTGGAGCGCCATTATTTTCTGGAATTATTGCGGGTGTAATTGGTGGTATAGTAGTAGGTTACTTGAGCCAATCGCACATTAGCGTTTCGGGTCCAGCTGCTGGTTTAACAGCAATTATTTTAACCGCTATTACTGATTTTGGTGCTTTTGATGTGTTTTTACTGTCTGTTTTTATCGCAGGAATAATTCAATTAGCATTAGGGTTTTTAAAAGCCGGAAGTATATCAAATTATTTTCCTACCAATGTAATTGAAGGAATGCTAGCAGGTATTGGTATTATTATAATTTTAAAACAATTGCCTCACGCTTTTGGTTACGATGCTGATTTTGAAGGCGATCAAGCTTTTATTCAAAATGATGGAAGCAACTCATTTTCGTTTTTATTTGATGTTGTCAATCATATTCAATTAGGTGCAGTAGTAATTTCGGCAATTTCACTAGTTATATTGCTTGCTTGGGATAAGGTGCCGTTTTTAAAACGCTTAAAATTAGTTCCAGGAGCATTGGTTGCAGTTATTGCTGGAGTCGTGCTTAATGAAGTTTTTGTTTCTACGGGAAGTTCATTGGCAATTGCAAAAGATCATTTGGTTTCTTTGCCAGTTCCAAAATCTTTTGATGATTTCAAATCGATTCTGATTATGCCAAATTTCAGTGCAATTTCAAATCCACAGGTTTGGGTAGTAGGTGTTACAATTGCAATTGTGGCTTCTATCGAAACATTGTTATGTATTGAAGCTTCTGATAGAATGGATGTTCAAAAACGTTATACTGATACCAATGTTGAGCTTAGAGCACAAGGTATTGGTAACATGATAAGTTCACTTTTAGGTGGTTTGCCAATGACATCTGTTGTGGTAAGATCATCTGCAAATAATAATGCAGGTGCAAAATCTAAAATGTCAACTATTATTCATGGTGTACTTTTATTAATCAGTGTATTGTCGATTCCGGCAATCCTGAATAAGATTCCATTGGCTACTTTGGCGACCGTTTTAATTTTGGTTGGATACAAATTAGCAAAACCAGCAACTTTCATGCATTTCTGGGAAAAGGGCAAATATCAATTTGTACCTTTTATAGCAACTTTAGTCTTTGTTGTTGCTACAGATTTGCTGAAAGGGGTTGCGTTAGGAATTATCATTAGTATCATTTTTGTATTAAGAGGAAACCTTAAAAGAGCTTACATTTTCAAAAAAGAAGAATATGAAGATGGAGATATCATTCATATTGATTTAGCTCAGGAAGTTTCGTTCTTGAATAAAGCGGCAATTAAACAAACATTGAGTGAAATTCCAGAAAACTCAAAAGTGGTAATCAATGCTCATGATACTGAATATATTGCTCATGACGTTTTAGATTTGATACGTGAGTTTAAAGAAACACGCGCTCTTGATGAAAACATTAAAGTGAAACTTAAAGGTTTTAAAGAAGCGTATGAACTGGAGAATACCCCTGATAACAACAATCACGTTACCATCGAACATTACTATGATGTTGCTAAAAGAGCATTGGTAAAAAGAGAAACATCTAAAGAACAATTTTAAAACAAATAAATTAAATTAAAATATTTCTATGTGATTAGAACGGTTAAAATTTAGGTAACTTTACAAAAGTTCTTTTTATAAGCTTTAATCACATAGAAAATACTATTTAAACAATTACAAAATGAGAGAATTTTATAAACAAATACTTGAGAACAATAAAAAATGGGTAGAAGATTCGTTAGCGAAAGACCCTAATTATTTTGCTGATTTAGCAAAAGGCCAACAGCCACCTTTATTGTGGATTGGATGTTCTGATAGCCGTGTTCCTGCAAACGAAATTATTGGCGCAAAACCAGGTGAAGTTTTTGTACACAGAAACATTGCTAACATGGTTGTTCACTCTGACATGAACATGTTAAGTGTTTTAGATTATGCAGTAAATGTTTTAAAAGTAAAACACGTTATTGTTTGCGGACACTATGGTTGCGGTGGTGTAAAAGCTGCTATGGGACAACAGTCTGTTGGTATTATTGATAACTGGATTCGTCACATTAAAGATGAATACCGTTTACACGACAAATATCTAAATTCAATTGAAGATGAAACAGAGCGTTTTAATGCTTTTGTTGAAATCAATGCAAAAGAACAAGTTTACAATTTAGCAAAAACATCAATCGTTCAAGGAGCTTGGAAAAATGGCCAGGACCTAATGCTTCACGGCTGGGTTTACGGATTGAATTCTGGTTTTGTAACTGACTTGAATGTAACGATCAGTTCAAACGAAGAACTTGACGAAGTTTATCAGTTAGATTTGTAATAGAGAATAAAAAATCGCCTCAAAAGGGCGATTTTTTTTATTCGTTTTCGTCAAGATTTTCATTAAATGCTGACGGAAGCATTGTTGGGATAAATTTTATTAAAATTGGCAATAATAAACTGCCGCCCGGAAGTAAAAATATGGTCAAAGACGGAATCGTTTTACAAATGTCCAAAAGTTGTTTTTTTACTTTTTTCTTTTCTTTGGCGTCCAAATCTCGTGTTGTTGAGTAAGCCAATAAAACCATTAATTCCTTACTCTGAACAATTTCTTTTACCAGTCGGTTTTTGTTTCTTATAATCAATTTTACAACCGTGTGGGTCATTTGATCATAAAAATGTTTCACCGGATTTGAATAATTGAAATACGGAATTTTCTTTTTATGAGTGGTAATGAAAAAATTAGTCGTTGCGATACTTTTAGTTACAAAATCATCAGAAACATTCATCATCGAGCCTAATGAATATAAAAAGTAAGCTTCTTCATTTTCAACAACTCCATCGCTCCATAAAGCCATTCCTGCCATATCGATTAAATAATAATGCTCTAAAGTATTATTGAAATAATCCAGCGAAAGTGTTTCTAAAGTTTCAACTGTAACTTTTGAAAATTTAGAATAACGAATTGAAGCTTCAAAAAGTTTTATTAATAAATCGTCGTGCTGCGATTTGACCGTTTTTGTTTTAAGTGCAAGACCAACAATTCCTAGAACAGTTTCTTCAATACGTTTTAAGTATTTATCAGGAATAGCGCCATGTTCTAAATATTGTCTAAAAGCCAATACATCAATAAACAACAAAGCATTAGTAACTAAATGCGAAAAGTTTTTACTGATAATACTGTCATTCGTCTGTACACGTTGATCTATTATGTTTTCTACTGAAAGAGAAGGAGAGTCCTTTGGAAGTAAAATTTTAAATAAATTAAAACCTTCCGGATTCATCTGGTTGTAGAACTTTAAAACTTCTGAAATAAAATTGTTGGGTTCAGAGTTTCTTTTTTCTAAACAAAAAACATGATATAATGTATTTAAAAGGGCAACTTTAGAAATTTCGGTTTTAAACCAACCTTTTATAGGAATAGGAATTTGAGTATCTATAGAGATGATATGCCCATAGATAAAGCCAGTTTCTCTGACTTTATAGTAAAAGGAATCTGTAGTTTCAAAAGGAATAGCTTCTGAAAACTTTTGTTCACTAAAAAACTTATCTATCCAGCCTGGTGCCGATGGGTTAATCATTAACTTTCGATTGAGACTGCAAAGCTAATTTTTTTTCTTGTTTTAGAATTCATTTTAAATGAAATAACCACTAGATTTTGTGAAAAAATAGTGGTTATTGCATTTTTTTATTATTTGATGATTCCTGCGCAGGCAACTCGACCTCCTGCATTTCCAGTAGGTTGCGTCGTAAAGTCATCGGTTCCTTGGTGAACAATTAAACCTTTTCCTAAAACGTCTTTGTTTGCATCTCCGCAGCCAACGCACCATTCGTCAGTTGTCAAAGTGATTGTTCCGTTTCCTTTTGCATCTGCAGTGAAGTTCCCGATATCACCTTTATGATATTCGCCAACTCCCCATTTTCCGTGTTTTTTGAAAGTTGGATTCCAGTGTCCACCAGCAGAACTTCCATCGGCTGCAGAACAATCTGATTTTTCATGAATGTGGATTGCATGAACTCCTGGTTGTAATCCAGCAACTTTTGCAACAAACGTTACTTTTCCGTTTTTCTCAGTAAAAGTCGCAGTTCCAGAAACTGTACTGTTGCTTTTTGGCTCCAAATTTACAGTTAAAGTTTTGGCATCATTTGATTTTGTATTTGTCTTACACCCAATAATTAAGGCTGTAATTATAGCGAAAGAAACAAGTGCTTTTTTCATATGTGAGGCTTTTAAATTAAAGATTAAGTAAATTTAACATAAAAAAGCCGATATAATTAACACTAAAAGTTAAATAAATCTAAAACTATTAAACGCAATTTAACGACAGTTTGAGCGGAGAACACAAAAATATTGCTTAAATTCGTATACGTTTTTAACGAAAAATTTCCCAAGTCTTGTTTTCTAATTCATTAATTTTTAATGCTTAACATTATGATGAAGAATTTTTTTACAATGGTTTTCTTAGGCACGGTATTAATTTCCTGCAAATGTCAAAAAACAGATTCAGTTTCAAAATTGGATGGAAATTGGGAACTAAATTATATTACAGGCCCTCGAATCGCTTTTGATGGTTTATATCCAAATAAAAAACCAACAATCAATTTTAATACAAAAGAAAATCAGGTTTCAGGAAACAACGGCTGTAATTCATACACCGGAAAACTTAATGTTACGGGAAATAAAATTGATTTCACACAGCCAATGGCGGTTACAAAAATGATGTGTTTAGACGGACAGGGCGAACAGGTTTACATGAGTACGCTCCAAAAAATCACTTCGTACGACGTTACCGATGGCGGAAAAACTTTAAATTTTATTTCTGGAGATATTGCAATGATGCGATTTACCAAAAAATAAAACCATTCTATTTTAACGCTTAAATCTCGATTTTATGTCAGTTAAATTATCCATTTTATTAGCGTTCTCTTGTCTTTTTACTTTACCGGCTTTCGCTCAGGAAAAAAGCAAAAAAGAATTGAAAGCAGAACAAGAATTAAAAAAGCAAAAAGAAATTGAAGCTTTAATCGATTCTAAAAATTTTGCTTTTGAAGCACAGAAAGCGACTCCGCAAGGCGGAAGGCTTTTAAATCTTGACTATAATACTTATTTTTTAAAATTTAACGAAGCCAATACAACGTGCGACCTTCCATTTTTTGGACGTGCCTACAACGTTGCTTATGGTGGTGACGGTGGTATTAAGTTTGAAGGCGTTCCTGAAAACACAAGAATTGAGAAGAGCAAGAAAAAAATTATTGTAAGAAGTACAGTAAAAGGCAAAAATGATGTTTATGATCTTTTATTGACTGTTTTTTTTAATGGAGACGCTTCCCTTTCAGTTAATAGCAATAATAGAGCTCCTATATCTTACGATGGTGTGGTAGAAGCTCCCAAAACAGATGAAGTCAAAAAATAAGAGTTCTAATTTAATTATTGTGTCGCCAAATTTTTAATTTATGCCAAAAAAATACGTTTTTGTTTTGCCTCAAAAATACCTGTGTGCAGCACTGCTTTTTATCCGATTTTTAAGTTATAGCCAAGATTTGGAACCTAGGGTTTATGCCAATGTTCCAATAAAACTCAACGTTGTGGCGGCTGGCTACGTTTTTATGAATGGGAATGTCTTGACCGATCCCGCGTTGCCAATTAAGGACTTTACACTTCAAAGCCACAATTTAGCTGTAAACTATATTAGAACCTTTGGTTTGTCAAATAAACTTGCACGTATTCAGGTAGCGTTGCCATTTTCTTTTATGGATGGATCTGCCGTTATCAGTGACCAGCTGATTACCGGCTCCAGAACTGGTTTTGCAGATATGAAAGTGCGATTTGGAATTAATTTATTGGGTTCTCCGGCACTTGACAAATCTGAATTTAGAAAATTTGAGCAAAAAACTATTTTGGGAGTTAGTTTGGTTACCTCGATACCAACAGGGAAATATTATGAAGATAAACAAGTTAATATTGGTACCAACCGCTGGGCTTTTAAACCGGAAATTGGAGTATCAAAACGTTTTACTCATGTATATGCCGAAGCCTACGGTGGTGTATGGTTTTATACCGATAATAATGATTTCTTAGGAAAAAAATTGGAACAAAAGCCAACTTATAGTCTGCAGGCTCATGCGAGCTATTATTTTAAAAATCAAATGTGGATTGGATTTAATACCAATTGGTTTTTTGGGGGGCGAACCATAACAAACGGAGTTTCAGACGATAGTCAGATTGATAACTGGCGTGTGGGAGGAACGTTTTCAACGCCTATTGGAAAAGGACAATCGATACGGTTCCAGTATCACGTTGGAGCCTATACTAACAATGGCTTAAATTATTATGCATTATCTGCTGTATATCAATATTCTTTTTTTTAAGACAAATAGCGGCTAATGCGTTTATAATCAGTAAATTTAGAATGTGTAATTAAATAGAAACAATTTTAAAATCAAAACTATGAAAAAATTAAGTCTTATTTTTATTGTCCTTATTACCTCGTTTTCATCTTATGCACAATCATCATTTAAGGAAGATGTTGAAGTTTTGCAAAGTCTTTATGGAAAATCTAAAAGTGATCTAGTAAAACAATACATGAATTTGTCTGATGAGCAGTCAGTCGCTTTTACAAAAGTTTATGATAATTATGAAACACAGCGAAAAGCTTTAGGGCAAACAAAATTTCAGCTTATTAATGATTATGCGGCAAATTATGCGACTCTTACAGATGCTAAAGCTGATGAATTAGCCAAAGGCACTTTGAAAAATCATATTGCTTATGAGAAATTATATGAGAAAACGTATAATCAGGCTAAAAAGGCAATTGGTCCTATAAATGCAGCAAAATTTATTCAGCTTGAAGTTTATCTTCAGACAATTATTAGAAGCGAAATTTTAGAAGCAATTCCGTTTATTGGTGAATTAGATAAGACAAAAGTTCAGTAAACTTTTTCATTAAAAAGAAAAACGGCAACAGTTGGTAAATTGTTGCCGTTTTTTTTTTATTTAAATGGCATTTTATTTTTTTTCGGAGTCAGTCGAATTGCTGTGTATAATATGAATATCTTGTTGCGGAAAAGGAATTTCGATATTATTGTCTCTAAAAACTTTGTCAATCGAAATAATTAAATCACTCTTTACATCATTTGCAACGTTGATATTACTGACCCAATATTTCACAACAATATCAATAGAATTTGCTTTAAATTCTGTGATCCAAATAATAGGTTCGGGAGTTTGTAAAACAAGTGAATGACTGCTTAAAATTTCATTTAATAAATCTTTGACATTTTCTAAATTGGTGCCGTATGCAACACCAATCGAAATATCGGTTCGTTTTTTATAATTCGATAAAGTCCAGTTGGTAAGATGTTGACTCAACAAATCTCCATTCGGAATTATCACATCGGCGCCATCAAAAGTTGCCACGACGCTACTTCTAATTCCAATAGATTTCATTTTAACAGTCTGCCCGCCAACTTCAATGGTGTCATTTATACTGACCGGTTTTTCAAACGCAATAATAAGTCCGCTCACTAAATTGTTTACTAAAGTCTGAAGCCCAAACCCAATTCCAACTCCCAAGGCACTTATAATAATGGTTAAACGATCAACTGGAATTCCTGCGGAGATAAAAGCGAGACTAATGCCAATACTGAAAATTGAAATTTGAACAAGTAGAATCCAGCTTCCAAATCTGTTTTTTCTGTCGTTATTGCTTGAATTTGAAGAACTGCTGGTTAAAAAGGAAACAATTTTAGCAATAAGAACAGAGATTATGATAATGAAAAAGAAAACGATTATACTTTGATACGAGTAATTAATGTCTCCAATAGTTCGTGGTTCATTAAAAAAGCCAATTATTGGATCTATGATTGCATGAAAAAAATAAGAGTTTTTTACGATCGAAATCAACCAGCCAATTACAAATAGTACATTGATTATTGGACCGTAGTGGATGATTTCTTGTTCATTCAGTTCTTGTGGTTTTCCTTCGTTTGATTCTTTTAAAAAGTTGGAATATTTTAAAATATCGACAATCAAACGATAAGTGTTTGTAAACAAATAATACATCAGAATCGTAATAATTCCGTTGATCATCAATAGTTTTCCTAAATTATAATTTTGATCTAATAAGATAAATACTATTGAGCCTATTTCGCAGATAATCATTACGATAAGGCTGTATTTAAAAAAGGGATTTAGAATTTCTTTGTTCTTTTTTAAATTGTAAATGCTGAAAACTGCCGAAGCAAATGCAATAAATAATATTAAAAAAACTTCGGTTACAGAATGAATCAAAATGTTGTTGTCGTAAAGACCAAGTAGAATTAAAAGCACGTAAATTTTCCATACAAACTTTTCTTTTTCACAAAAGTGCTCTTTATTTACAATAGTTAATGCGATTATACAAGCAAACCAAATAATTGATGTAAAGGCAAATGGCGGAAAAATAAATAGAAAATTAAATAATGTAAATACAATCAATATGGCGCAACTAACGGGATGAACAAAAATTTGTTTAGAAAGTTTAATGTTATTATAAAGTCCCTCTTTTATAAATTTACTTTTCAGAAAAAACAGATAGAGGATTAAACATGAAGCCGCTAAAAGCATTAAAATAATGGCATTAAAGTGGTTTGTTATAAAAAACAGCAAAATGATTGCGACTTTTGTCAGCGAATAAAAGAAAGCTTCTCTGAAAGTTGTGTTTCCTTCATTTGCGTTAAATATCTCGCCATCAGAATTCAAAAGGTTTTGAAATTCATTTTTTCTAATATTGTCAGTTTCAATAATATCACTTTGGAGATCATATTTAAATCGGCTTCCAATAATTTGAAGTTTGCTAATACTATCTAAAGCATCTTTAAATCGCTTGTTTAGTAGTCCAACATCAGTATTCATTTGTGAATAACGTTCGTAGTAAAGCGCTTTTCTAACGGAATCTTTTGGAAGTGTAAAGAGTGATTTTTTTATTGATAAAGAATCAATTATGCCTTGTATTTCGCTTAATTCTGTTCGATTCTTTTTGATTTTTGTAAGCTGAATTTCTAGTCGTGTCTGCAATTCCTTGAGCATTATTGAAGTAACGGTAATGTTTCTTAGCGTCTGAAAATCATTTTTGTTTTTAATGATTCCATCAATTGCCGTTTTTTTAAGCTTAATAGCATAATCTAATTCAGATGTAAAACCTTTGTAATCAATTCCAGTTTTTAAGGTTAGATCTGCCTTTTGAATATTTTTAGAAATGGCATCAAATAATTCTGCTCGCTCTCTACTTATCTGATTTTCTTTAAAAAGTGTATTGCTTTTTTCTTCATCCAGTTTTAATAAATTTTCGATTTTATTGTAATGTGAGTTTTTATCTTCTGATTTCGAAGAATCAGCTGTGGTCTGATTTTGGGAATAAGACACATAAAATTGGAAAAAAAAGAAAAATAGTACGGCAAATGTTTTTGAAGCTAATGATTGAAGTTTGGCATTTTCATAAAGAAGCCTATTTGGTGTAAAATTATAAAATGCCATAACAGTTTGTTTTTGAGAAGTATATCAAAAATACTACAAAAAAAAATAACCTGAAAAAATCTTTTCAGGTTACACTTTTACGTTTTAATTATTTGTTTTTGACTTTATAAATGGCATTTACCATTCCGTCGCGCGGCGTATCTAAAGGAAGTTCCCAAAACATGATACCGCCCAATTTTTTAGATTTTACATATTCTGTTTTCGCTTTGATTGAAACAAGATTGTCAGAGGTTGCAAAAGTTTTTTCTTTTTCGTTGTACCAATAAGGAGCTTTGGCTTTATCATCCCAAAAATACTTCCAGCCATTGGCTTCGGTATAAGTTGTAGCAAAATTTTTAAAGTCAACTCCCTGAATATGCTCCCCAGATTGATACAAACCATTGTTTATATTTTCGACATTTTTCCATGTTCTCGCGTAAAATGCGCCTCCAATAATTAATTTTTCAGCAGGAACTCCTTGTTTTAATAAAAAAGTAACGGCTCTGTCTGTTGATTCCTCTTTTGGATTGGTACTGTATAGTGGTGTATGATGTCCCGTAACTTTAGAATATCCGTTAACCAAATCATAGCTCATGATATTGATACGATTTACTAGCGGTGTAACAGCTTTCCAATCAATAGATTCATCTAGATATTTTTGAAAACCGCCAGCTGCAAAACTCAATTCGTATTTTTTTCCTAAAGTAGAACGTAAAATTTTAAGCAGTTCAGTAAAATTTGGCTTGTCAACAGCTTGAAACAAATGTCCCGGAAGTCCTTCAATTGCTGGATATTCCCAATCTAAATCTAATCCATCAACTTTAAAATAATCACTGACTTCTTTTACTGATTTAGCAAATTTCAAACGCCCATCAGCAGTTGAAAAAGCCGAAGAGCAAGGTTCACAGCCACCCCAGCCGCCAAGTGATAAAATGATTTTTAGTTGCGGATTTTTTGCTTTCAGCGAAACTAAATGTTTGATCGTCAATGAATCTTTAGGAGAATCGACGCTTAGTTTTCCATCTTTTAAATGACAAAAACTAAAAATAATCTGATTTAGTTTATTGACTTCATATTCGTCAATTAATTTAGAATCGCCTGTATAGTAAGCGATAATGTCCAATTTTTTATTTTTCTGAGCAAAAGTTGTTGTGGAAAAAACACAGAGAAATAAAAATGCAATTAGGTTAATTTGTTTCATTTTTTATTTTTTGAAGTTTTAGAATGTTAAATATAGAATTATTAAACTATATAAGTGATATAAGTTCATTTTAGATTGCGCTTTTATTAGTAAATAAACTTTGACAAAGTTGCCCACTAAATCAACATTCTTTTTAAATGAACTTATATCACTTATATGGTTACAAAAAACAAAAAAATAAGCCCGCGCAGTTTCGGACTTGCGCGGGCTTAAACAAATTAAAAGCTAAAAACTATTGTGATATTAGAAGCAGTAAGTATCTTCTGCTACTAATTTTGCTGCGATTTTTTCTCTTAACGCTACAACATTTGGTAAGTTAGTGTATTTTGTAAAACGTTTTAATCCCATTAACATCATACGTTGTTCGTCACCTTCAGCGAAAGAAGCGATTCCTTCTTTTCCTCTTGAGTTTACGATATCTACAGCTTTGTATAAGTATAATTTTGCCATAGCAATTTGCTCCTGAACTTTATCTTCACCTTGAGCTTTAGCCAATTTCTCAGTTCTAAGAATTGTACTTTCAGCCATATAAATTTCGATTAAGATATCAGAAGCTGCCATTAATAATTGTTGGTGAGCATCTAATTCAGGACCATATTTTTGAACAGCGCTACCAGCAACCATTAAGAAAACTTTTTTCAAGTTAGCAACGATTCCTTTTTCTTCGGCAAATAATTCAGAGAAATCTGGAGTATCAAAAGATGGAATTCCCATTAATTCTTCTTGAACTTTCATTGCTGGTCCAAGTAAATCAACGTGACCTTTCATTGCTTTTTTGATCAACATACCTACAGAAAGCATTCTGTTGATCTCGTTTGTTCCTTCGTAAATTCTAGCGATACGAGCATCTCTCCAAGCACTTTCCATTGGAGTGTCTTCAGAGAATCCCATTCCACCAAAAATCTGAATTCCTTCGTCAGAACAAGATTGAACGTCTTCAGAAACTGCTACTTTCAAGATAGAACACTCGATAGCATATTCTTCAACACCTTTCAATTCAGCTTCTTGGTGAGAAGTTCCTTCTGCTTCACGAGCAGCGATTCTGTCCTCGATGTCTTTTGCAGCACGGTAAGAAGCACTTTCTCCAGCGTAAGCGTTAGTTGCCATTTCAGCTAATTTAGAACGGATAGCTCCAAAAGATGAAATAGAAGTATTGAACTGAATTCTTTCGTTAGCATATTTTACAGCTCCAGAAGTAACTCTTCTTTGCGCATCTAAACAAGCAGCAGCCAATTTAATACGACCAACGTTCAAAGCGTTCATTGCGATTTTGAAACCGTTTCCTCTTTCAGACAACATGTTTTCAACCGGAACTTTTGTTTCGTTAAAGAAAACCTGACGAGTAGAAGAAGCACGGATTCCTAATTTATGCTCTTCTTCATTCATAGAAATTCCGTTTGAAGGATCGTTTTCTACGATGAAACCTGTAATATTTTTATCATCTCCAATACGAGCAAAAACGATGAAAACCGAGCAGAAACCTGCATTCGAAATCCACATTTTTTGACCTGTAATTAAGTAATGAGTTCCGTCTTCAGATAAAACCGCTTTAGTTTTTCCTGAGTTAGCATCAGAACCTGCACCTGGCTCAGTTAAGCAATAAGCTCCAAACCATTCTCCAGAAGCCAATTTCGGAACGTATTTTTTCTTTTGTTCTTCAGATCCATAAAGCGTAATTGGCATAGTTCCAATTCCAGTGTGTGCACCAAAAGCAGTTGAGAACGAACCTGTTGCTCCAGAAATGTAGTCACAAACCAACATTGTAGAAACAAATCCCATTCCTAATCCGCCGTATTCTTCAGGAACTGCAACTCCAAGAAGTCCAAGTTCACCAGCTTTACGCATAGATGATTCTGTGTAAGCGTAATCTTTTTTCTCAAAACGATCTTTATGCGCCCATAATTCTTTGTCAACGAACTCTTTTACAGAGTCACGCATCATTAACTGCTCTTCCGAGAAATCTTCTGGTGTGAAGATATCCTCGCATTTTGTTTCTTTAACTAAAAACTGACCACCACGAGTCACGTTTTTTTCGATTGTATCTGCCATTTTGTTTTTGTTTAGATAAAAGATGCAAGAGTCAAGAAGAAAGACTTTGATCTAACTTACTTATGAAACCTGATGTCATCCTTTGAAATTCAATTATTTTGTTTTCTATTTCTTCTGTTTTTGTCTTAGATAGATATTCATTTTGAAAAGCTATCAGTAATTGTGTTTGCAATTCAAATGATGAACCTAAACTAATATTCAAATAATGCTGAAAGTGTTTATTTCCTCTGTTAGAGCCTTCAGCAATATTAGAAGGCATTGAAACAGAACATCTATTCATTTGACTTGTCAAACTATACGTTTCTGATTTTGGAAAAGAGGCAGTTAGTTTATAAATATCATTAGTGATTTCCATAGCTAAAATCCAAATTTTCAAATTCTTAAAATTGTGTCTCATGTTTTTTGAGGCCAAGATAAGAAGAAAAATTAAAAGTAAGTTTTTTACTACTTTTAAAGCTTTTGTTTTCAGAGCATCTTCATCCCAAAATTAAGTCTTGCTTCTTGCTTCTTTCCTCTCAAAAACTACAATACCTCGTAGATCCCAGCGCTTCCTTGCCCAGTTCCCACACACATCGAAACGATTCCGTATTTGTTACCTCTGCGTTTCATCTCATCAAATAACTGAACAGAAAGTTTAGCTCCTGTACATCCAAGAGGGTGTCCTAAAGAGATTGCTCCACCGTTTACGTTTACGATATCTGGATTAATGTTTAACTCGCGAGTTACAGCTAAAGCTTGTGAAGCAAAAGCCTCGTTTAATTCAATTAATTCGATATCGTTTAATGTTAATCCAGCTTGTTTTAACGCTTTCGGAATTGCTTTTACCGGACCGATACCCATAATTCTTGGCTCAACACCAGAAGAAGCAAAGTTTACTAATCTGGCGATTGGCTCAAGATTCAATTCTTTAACCATGTCCTCACTCATGATTAAAACAAAAGCTGCACCATCACTCATTTGAGATGAATTCCCCGCAGTTACACTTCCGTCAGCAGCAAAAACAGGTCTTAAACCAGCTAAAGCAGCAACAGAAGTTCCAGCTCTTGGACCTTCATCTTGTTTTACAACGTATGACTTAGTTTCTTTTTTTCCGTTTTCATTGATGAAAGTCTGCTCAACAGTAATTGGAACGATTTGTTTGTCAAATTTTCCTTCTGCCTGCGCTTTCAAAGCTTTCATATGAGAGTTATAAGCAAACTCATCCTGATCTTCTCTTGAGATTTTATATTGATTGGCAACCGCTTCAGCAGTTAAACCCATTCCCCAGTAGTAATCTTCGTGACCTGCAGCGGCAACTTTATAATCTGGAGTTGGTTTGTAACCTCCCATCGGAATAAAACTCATACTTTCAGCACCACCAGCAATGATACAATCTGCCATTCCTGATTGGATTTTAGCAGTCGCCATTCCGATAGTTTCTAATCCAGAAGCACAGTAACGGTTTACTGTAACACCAGGAACGTCTTCCACTTTTAATCCCATTAAAGAGATTAAACGTCCAACGTTAAGACCTTGTTCCGCTTCCGGCATGGCATTTCCTACCATAACGTCATCGATACGTTTTTTATCGAAATTAGGCAGTTCGTCCATCATAAACTGAATGGTCTCTGCAGCTAATTCATCAGGTCTTTTAAATCTAAAAACACCTTTTGGAGCTTTTCCAACTGCTGTTCTATATGCTTTTACTATATATGCTGTTTTCATTTGTTTTTGTTTTTTTAAGATTTATTAGAAGAAAGAGGCAAGAGACAAGAGAAAAGACAAAACTTTGTTTTGAAGTCTTGTTTCTTGCTTCTTTCATCTTATTCTCTAATTACGAAGCGGTTTTCCTTTAGTTAACATATATTGAATACGCTCCAGCGTTTTTCTCTCAGTACAAAGAGATAAGAAAGCTTCACGTTCGATATCTAATAAATATTGTTCAGATACTAAAGTCGCTTCAGATAAATCACCACCAGCCATTACATAAGCTAGTTTGTTCGCGATTTTCTTATCATGCTCAGAAATGTATTTTCCAGCTTCCATTTGATCTGTTCCAACTAAGAACATTCCAAGAGCTTGTTTTCCTAATACTTTCACATCCGTTCTTCTGATAGGTTGTGTGTAACCAGCTTCAGCCATTAATAAAGCATGTTTTTTAGCTTCAGCAATCTGACGATCTTTGTTTACTACAATAACATCTTTTCCGTGCTGTAAAAGTCCTGTGTCAAAAGCTTCATAACCAGAAGTCGAAACTTTAGCCATTGCGATAGTCAAGAAATACTCTTGAAGAACGTTTAATTCCACATCATTTTTGCGGAATAAATCTGAAGCTCTCAAAGCCATTTCTTTAGATCCACCACCACCAGGAAGTACACCAACACCAAATTCAACTAATCCCATGTATGTTTCTGCAGCAGCAACCACTTTATCAGCGTGTAAGCTCATTTCGCATCCACCACCAAAAGTCATTCCGTGAGGCGCCACTACAACTGGAATAGAAGAATAACGAACACGCATCATTGTATCTTGGAACAATTTAATAGCCATGTTCAATTCATCGTATTCTTGCTCAACCGCCATCATGAAAATCATTCCGATATTAGCTCCAACAGAGAAATTCGCTGCTTGGTTACCAATAACTAAACCTTGATATTCTTTTTCAGATAAGTCGATTGCTTTATTGATAGCTTGTAGAACATCGCCACCAATTGTATTCATTTTAGATTGGAATTCTAAATTCAAAATTCCGTCTCCTAAATCCTGAATGATTGCTCCACTGTTGCTCCAAACTTTTTTGCTTTCGCGAATGTTGTTCAGAATAATGAATGAATCTTGTCCAGGAACTTTTACTTGTGATTTTGTCGGAATGTTATAGAAATAAGTTGCTCCTTCTTTAACAGTATAGAAACTGTCACTTCCAGAAGCCAACATTTCAGTAACCCATGCAGCAGGCGCCAAACCTTCAGCTTTCATGATTTCAATTCCTTTGGCAACACCAATTGCATCCCAGATTTCGAATGGACCATTTTCCCATCCAAAACCAGCTTTCATGGCATCATCAATTTTGTATAATTCGTCTGAGATTTCAGGGATTCTGTTTGACACATACGCAAACATTCCAGCGAAACTCTTACGGTAGAATTCTCCCGCTTTGTCTGTTCCTTTTACTAAGACTTTAAAACGATTGATTGGTTTATCGATGGTTTTTGTTAGTTCAAGAGTAGCAAAATTTGCTTTTTTCGCAGCGCGGTATTCTAATGTATTTAAGTCTAAAGAAAGAATATCTTTATCTACTTTTTTATAAAAACCTTGTCCAGTTTTGCTTCCTAACCAATTATTTTCCATCATTTTGTTGATGAAATCAGGAAGTTTGAACAATTCGTGTTGTTCGTCATTCGGGCAGTTTTCGTAAATACCATTGGCAACATGTACCAAAGTATCTAAACCAACAACGTCAACCGTACGGAAAGTAGCCGATTTTGGACGACCAATTACAGGGCCAGTCAATTTATCAACTTCTTCAATCGTTAATCCCATTTCTTTTACGAGGTGGAATAAACTCTGGATTCCGTAAATCCCAATTCTGTTCCCAATAAACGCCGGAGTATCTTTAGCAACAACCGAAGTTTTTCCTAAGAATTTAGATCCGTATTCGTTTAAGAAATCCAATACTTCAGTAGAAGTTTTTGGACCAGGAATAATTTCAAATAATTTTAAGTAACGCGCAGGGTTAAAAAAGTGTGTTCCGCAGAAGTGTTGTTGGAAATCTTCGCTTCTTCCTTCACTCATAAAATGAATTGGAATACCAGAAGTATTAGAAGTAACCAAAGTTCCCGGTTTACGGAATTTCTCGATTTGTTCAAAAACCAATTTTTTGATATCCAAACGCTCTACAACAACCTCGATAATCCAATCAACATTGGCAATTTTTGCCATATCATCAGTCGTATTTCCAGTCGTAATTCTATTTGCGAATTTCTGACTGTAAATAGGAGATGGTTTCGATTTTAATGAATTCGCCAAGTGCTCGTTTACCACTCGGTTGCGAA
Source organism: Flavobacterium sp. LHD-80 (assembly GCF_030929605.1). Classification (GTDB taxonomy): domain Bacteria; phylum Bacteroidota; class Bacteroidia; order Flavobacteriales; family Flavobacteriaceae; genus Flavobacterium. The sequence continues at coordinate 202,946 of NZ_JAVFVS010000005.1, read as the reverse complement.
CAGCTTTACTTTCAAGAGTTAATCCTTTTTTAGCTTCAGCCTCGGTCAATTCGCGCGGTACGATGTCAAGAAGTAAAACTTCAACACCAATATTGGCAAAATGGCAAGCTATTCCTGAACCCATAATTCCGGATCCAATTACAGCAACTTTTTTAATTGTGCGTTTCATAGGTACTTAATATTTGTTTTTTGCCAGAATCTGAATTATCTCTTTAAAGAAATACTATTCATTTTCTGTATTTTCTGTTTGATTAAATATGTTTTTATCGTGAATCAGTTCGTTGATGATTTCAGAAACTTCGATAAAATGTTTCAGTTTTTCGTCTGAGACATGTTTTCTAACGGTTTCATTAAACTTCAGAACTGTATTTTTAGATAAATCTCTTTTTTCTTTTCCAAATTCGGTCAAGTAGATTAATACGCCTCGGCCGTCGCTTGGGTTTTTTTTGCGAACAATTAAACCTTTTTCCTCCATAGATTTGAGCGTTCTGGTTAAGCTTGTAGCTTCCATACCCATTCTCGGGCCTAAAGCGGTCGATGGTGTTCCTTCTTCCTTGTCCATACTTAAAAGTGCAAATCCGGTTGCCATTGTTGCATCGTACTTTGCAGCTTCTTCGTTATACATTCTTGAAACAGCTTGCCATGTCGCTCTCAAAATATAATCTATCGTTTTATCTTTCATAGGTAACTATATCGATTTCAAATATAATTAAAAAATACTATGCATGCATATTATTTTTAAATAAATTTTTGGTTAATTAAAAAATGTCTTTGGTTTACAGTGTTTTGTGGTTAAATTTTAACTGAAATATACTATTCTTTTTTGAAATTTTAACAAAATTAATGTTGTAAAAAATCTTTTTTGATTTTAAAACGAGGTTTAATTCGGTATTATTCAAAAAATTATGCGTTTAGTTTAGTGTTGTTTTGTGGTTTATATCTCTTTAAAAGGATAAATAGAGTAAAAACAAAAAAGAGATAATCTTAAACATTTCAGTTTTCAATTATATGAAGAAGAAGAAAAATCCTGTAAGCAAATCTTTTGCAACTCATTTGATTTTTTTTTTTTGATCAAACCAGTTCGGCAAGTTTGGTGGATAATTTTTGTTACAAATAATATATTTTATTTAAATTTTGTTAAATTATCACAAAATATACTACATTTGTATCTGTAATTAAAAACAATAAAAACACAATGATACTTTCAGCAAACCAAATTTTTGAAACTTTAGCCGGAGATTCTCCAGCTGTAAGCTCAGGATGCGTGTGTGTTTTTGTGAAATTGAAATATAAAATTTAGAGTCAAACTCATCATAAAACAGAAAAGCGTCCTCATTGTAGGACGCTTTTTTTGTTTTAAAGCATTTCGATTTCGGTTAAAAAGCACTTCTCCCGAAGCCTCGGGACGCTCAGTGTGACAGCTAAACAAACCATAACTAAAAAAAACTAAAAAAATAATTGACCAAAATGTTTAATGATTAATCAAAATAGCGAAATATAGTCTTGGAACGTAATCTAATGAGCAACAGTCATTTGATACATAATTAAGAGCTGCACCAGTTTGCGGACAGGAATTTCTTTGTTTTTATTTTGCGGTTAACTATTTGATACTCAGAAAATTAATCTTAAAAAAGATTTGGAAATATGATTTTTTCTATCATATCTTTGCTGAACAAAATCGAAACAAATTGCAATAACAATAGCAATAGCAATTACAACAACAATTACAACAACAATTAAAAGAATAAATAAAATGAGTTTTAAATTATACATACACAACGCAGGATTAGCAGCCTCGACTTCGGGTCTTGAATGCTTTTACATGTCGGTGCATCAATATAGGCAATAGGATAGTTATATCGTATTTGTTATGAAGCACCTTTAATCGGGTGCTTTTTTTATGCCTTAACGGCAAGTGACAAAGTAATAAAGAAACAAAGTGACAAAGGTTGAGAGTGCTAAAAGAAAAAACTTAGTATCTCAGCATCTTAGTCCCTCAAAAAACAAAAAAAATAAGGATGAATCAAAAAATAGGACTTAGGTCAGACTATAGTGGTCAAACAGATAAAGTGGAATTTAGTGAGTTGCCATTTGCCTCGAGTAGAGAAATGGATTTGGAACTTATTAACCTATGGAATGGGAAGGTGAATTTTAGGAAAATTATATATATCATTTAGAGATATTTCTCTGGTAAAGCAATGGTGCTTTTGAACTTTTGTGATGTTAGATTTTCCGGAAAAGCCTTCGATTTCCTGAGATTCCCAAGAATTACAAAATCAAAATACCATGCAAAACAATACTTTACAACAATATAAAAACGCAATTAGAAAAAAATACGAGAAAGAAAAAGAAGGTAAATACTTTGATTATTTGTACAAGCCTTCTCGTGGAAAACTTCGTGATTTTTGCTGGCTGATTTTCGAAAACAACCCAACAAAGGATGATTTGAATGTCTTCAGTAATCTATTGGGTTTAGATTTCGATCATACTAAAAAGAACAAGTTTAAGGAAACGAAAGATAAGTTTAGACCTATCGAGACTTTCTTTAAAGGTGAAACAGATCCGTCAAACATTGACGCTATAAATATGGCTGCAATTTTGGTTGGTTTTGAGCAACGTCCTTTCAAAAAGTTTTACGAAAATTCTAAAACTAAAACGGAACAGCCTGAAAAAAAGTCTAAGAAAAGAAGTTTCTTTCTAGATTTTAAAAGCTTGTTTTTTTAGGCTTTTTTGCCACAAAGGCGCCAAGACGCAAAGTTTTTTAGCCACAGATTAAAGGATTAAAAAGATTATTTAAAAATCTGCTCAAATCTGCTAAATCTGCGTGAAAGCAATCTTAGCGTTTTTTTACGTAAATCTTAGCGCTCTTTGCGGTTAAATAATGAAACACAATTATTAAAAAAATAAAAAAGGCTGTCAAAATTTAGACAGCCTTTTTCTTTGGTTAATTATTTTGGAATTTTAATTATGACCATAGATTTTAGCGTAAAGATCTTTGTAAATTTCTTTAATGATTTTACGTTTTAATTTTAGAGTAGGAGTAAGCTGTCCGCCGTCAATCGACCAAACATCTGGAGTTAACTCAAAACGTTTGATTTTTTCCCAGTTTCCAAATTTCTCATTGATGCTTTCTACTTCATCATCGATGCGTTTGATAACATCTGGATTTTCGCTTATTTCCTTATCTGTTTTTCCTAAAGTAATTTTGTGGATTTTTGCCCATTCTTTTACGAATTCAAAATTTGGCTGAATAAACGCGCCAGGCATTTTTTCGCCATCACCAATCACCATAATCTGCTCAATAAAACGAGATTGTTTCATAGCATTTTCAATGATTTGTGGTGCAATATATTTTCCTCCAGAAGTTTTGAACATTTCTTTTTTACGGTCGGTGATTTTCAAGAAACCTTCGTTGTCAATTTCTCCAATATCTCCCGTGTGGAAATAACCGTCTTGTAAAGCTTCAGCCGTTTTTTCAGGATCTTTAAAGTAACCTAACATTACGTTTGGTCCTTTGCAAAGGATTTCTCCGTCTTCGGCAATTTTAACTTCTACATTGCGAATTACTTTTCCAACAGTTCCAATTTTGAAACCTCTGTTTCTTTGGTCGTTTACCGCAATTACCGGAGAAGTTTCAGATAATCCGTAACCTTCCATAACCGGAATTTCTGCAGCAGCAAAAACTCTAGTCAAACGTGGCTGTAAAGCGGCGCTTCCAGAAACCATTAAATCTAAATTTCCGCCCAAACCTTCTTTCCATTTGCTGAAAATCAGTTTGCGGGCAATTTTTAATTGAAACTCATACCAAGCGCCATTTGCTCCGTATGGCTCATATCGTAAACCTAAATCAATCGCCCAGAAAAATAATTTTTTCTTGATGCCCGTTAATTCAGCTCCTTTTGCATAAATTTTATCGTAAACTTTTTCTAAAAGTCTTGGTACAGCCGTAATTACAGTTGGACGAACTTCTTTTAAGTTATCGCTGATTTTGTCAATTGATTCTCCAAAATAAACCGAAACCCCATAATATTGATAAATGTACAAGATCATTCTTTCAAAAATATGGCAAATAGGCAAGAAGCTCAATGCAGTACTTTTTCCTGGATCAAACGGAATTCTTGGGGCACTGTCTAAAACATTTGAAACAATATTTTTGTGCGAAAGCATAACGCCTTTCGGTCTTCCTGTTGTTCCAGAAGTATAAATAATTGTAGCAAGATCGTCTGTTTTTATACTGTCTTTTCTAGCTTCAACTTCATTTTGATTGCTTTCGTCTTCGCCTAAAATAATTAAATCGCTCCAGTGTTTGCATTCTGGGATTTCATTAAAAGAATATACCTCTTTTAAAGTAGGTACATTTGCCTGAATCAGCCTTACTTTTTGAAGTACTTCATCATCAGACACAAAACAGTACATACTGCCACTATGATTTAATATATACTCGTAATCTTCTTCAGAAATTGTTGGGTAAATTGGAACAGTCTGCGCACCTGTCTGCAGAATTCCAATATCCATAATATTCCACTCTGTACGGTTGTTTGATGTAATTAGGGCAATTTTATCATCTTTCTGAATGCCCATGCGCAATAATGCTCTTGAAACAGCATTTGCTTTTGCAATATATTCCTGGCTAGATGTTTTTTCCCAGACTCCGTTTTTCTTTGTTGCTAAGGCAACCGGAAGGTTGTAAGTTTCTTGTTGATAATAGGGAAAATCAAAAAGGCGTGTGATTGAAACCATGTTTAATATATTGAATTTTATCGCAAATTAAATAAAAAATAGGTATAATTTTTAATTTTGTGGAATTTTATGGGAAAATTTATAGGGACTCTTAAAAATCAACGAAAACGTTTTCTTTTTTGTAGTAAATTTTCGAAAAAATTATAAATTATTTATTCGGTGCAGTTTTTCCAAGATCATTATAATCTTCATAATCTTTCACTCTTTCGCCCATGATGAACATTTTTTTCTTGGCAAAATGAATCGAAAATTGCGTGTAGTTCCATTCTTCGCTGTCGTAGGTTCTATACCAAAGCGTATAAGAAGCACTGTTGAAGCCTTCTTTGAAAACGGGAATGCCTTCTTCAGTACATTCAATTCCCCAGTTGATTTTTTGCTTGGTTAAATCTTCGTATTGATAAACGCCTGTTCCGTCTGGATTTAATAAAAATATTGGCTCTTTTTTCCCCGCTGGGGTATAAGTTCCTGGAGCCGGATAACCAATTGTTGTGGTAATAAAACGTTCCTTTTCTCTATATTTGATTGCATTTACTTCAACTTGTGAATATGATTTTGCAGAAATAAAAATTAAGGTAATAAGTAAAAAACGAATTGCTTTCATTCTATGTAGGATTTAGTGTTTTTTGGGTTCTGAAAAAATTCAGTGGCATGAACTTTTTGGCGAATATAGTTCAAATTTCAATAAAAAAATGAATCCCAATTACAAGAATGATATTTTTTGTTTTTTAAAAAGATTACTCGGTTGAAAATTGATTTTCCAGCAATTTTTCTCTAAAATCTGATTTAAACGTGTATGCAAATGTTAGCATCAAAGCGCGCGTGTCCGACTTATTGGTTCGGTGATTACTGAACAAAAGTGTATTGTTTTTATAACCGCTTTCAAGTGTATTAAACATATCGGTTACAACTAAACCTAAACGGGCATTTCCTTTTCCGAGTTTTTGCTGAAATCCCATATCTACATTATAAATCGGAATTCTTTCTCCTTGCGCTGTTGCTAAAGCCGAATTGTAGTTCCCAATAATCTGAAGTTTTCCGCCTTTCCATGGTACAAAATTATTAATGATTTTTCCGTACCAGCTAAAAGTATTGTTTACAACATCTTCGCCAAGATTTGATGCATTTATATTTTGCTGAAAGGCAGTTATACTAATGTTGGCGTCATAAAAACCAATAGGTTTCAGGCTGAAAATAGTTTCTAAACCATAAGTTATTGTGCTTCCAATATTTTTTGGCTGAAGGAAAATAACGCCATTGTCCAGCAATTCTGCATATTGTCTGATCGCGTCAGTTGTATTTCTGTAAAAAGCATTGGCTGACAACGAATAGTTTTTCCAGTCTTTATTGTAACTCATTTCAGCAATATGAATAATTTCAGGTTTCAAATAAGGATTTCCTCCGTGCGGATTTAGCGCATCGGTAATATCAATAAACGGATTCAGATCATCCAAATCTGGTCGATTGATACGTTTGCTGTAGCCAATTTTGAAAAATTCATCTGTTTTCAAATTCAATTGAAGTGAAGCTGACGGAAAGAGTTTTAAATAATTATTACTAAAACGATCGCTGTTATTTTGAGTTGCGCCAGTGTTAGAAACATTTTCTGCACGCAAACCTAAATTGTATTTCCATTTCGGATTTTCGCTTTCGCCAATAAACGAATTCAACATTCCGTAAACGGCATTTATTTGCTCATTAAATTTAAATATATTGCTGGCTAAAGGATTTACAACATAATCACCATTAACTAAATCGGCACTTTCAAAATCAGAATTAAAAAAACGGAAAGTTCCTTTGTAACCCGTTTCTACAATTGTTTTTTCTGAAACAGGAAAAGCATAGTTTACAATTGCATTAGAAATATTTTGGTTTTCATAATTATGTGTGCGTTGCAATTTGGCTTCACCAATCTGCTGTTGATATTCGTCATAATTATACGTATCAATATCTGTATTTTCTCTATGTTTCCCGAATGATGAGGTAATCGATGTATTCAAACTTTTTCGTTCGTCAGAAAATTTTCGGTCATAATTAAAAGATAATTCTCCCACTTTTGAACGTTCCAGTTCTAAAGAATGTCTTTTGTTATTGGAGAAAAATGCATTCGTACTTGTATTTACCTGCGTGTACAAAGTTTCATCATTATCCTGCGTTTCGATATTTCCTAAAGCTTCAAATGAAAAAGTGTTTTTGTCATTTGGAGCATAATCAACATTGAATTTCAAATTTTGCAAACCTTCTGTACGAGCGTCATTTCTATTTTGATGGATATAATGTTCGTCATCAATAAAATAATTGGTTCTGTCAGCATTTATTTTCTTGGTTCTTCCCGCAAAACGATTGTCGTATCCCAAGCCAATATTCCATTTTTCAGTTTTATTATTTAAAAGAACGGAGCTGTTTACTCTGCCTTTAGCACCAAAACCGCCTCCTAAAACAACGGCTCCATTCAAACCGCTTTGATTGTTTTTCTTGAGTTTGATATTGATAATCCCGCTTTCAGCATTAGCATCGTATTTCGCTGTTGGATTACTGATTATCTCAATGCTTTCAATACTGCTTGCAGCAATCTGATCCAGATTCGTAATTGCCGAGTTTTTTCCGTTTATCAAAATCATGGGCGATTTTTCTCTTAAGGTAATGCCACCTTCAGCATCTACAGCAACTGTTGGAATGCTTTTTAGCATATCTGTCGCAGTTCCGCCGGATTGTGAAATATTCGAAACAGCATTAAAAATAAAACCTTCATTAGTTTTCTGAATTTGTTTTTTCTGAGATGTTACAACAACATCATTCAGCAAATTAGTGTCGTTTTGCAATTTGATAGTTCCAATGGAAATCGGACTTTCAGAAACTTTTATCTTTTGAGAAATAGTTTTAAAACCAATTAATTTAAATTGAAGCTGATAATCTCCAGATGGAACATTCTCCAAAGCAAAATTTCCCAGAACATCTGTCACGGCATAATTGGCAACTTTAGTAGAGTCGCTAGCTCTTTTTAAAACAACATCAACAAATTCTATAGGAAGTTTTCCGTCAGTTATATTTCCTTTTATAGCTGCAGTTTTTTGAGCAAAGGAAAATTGGCTTATAATGAATAAGAGAATTGGAAGGTATATTTTGTGTATCATATTTTTCATGAGACAAAGATATTTACCAGATTGTTTACGCTTGCTTAAGCTGTCTTAAGATACCATTAAATTAATCTTAGAAGAGTTTTAAAAACACAAAGTTTGTCATTTCGAGGAACGAGGAATCTCCGCAAGTAGCTCCATCCAGAAAAGTTGCCAATCTTTGTAGAGTTTCTCGCGAAGATTCCTCGTTCCTCGGAATGACAAGATTGTGGAAAAGTATTTTTTTGCCACTCCCGATAGCTATCGGGATAAAAGGATTAGAATGATTTTTAATTGAAAAAAAATCTGTGTTAATCTGTGTAATCTGTGGCTATAAAAAAAACGCCCGATAAAATTCGGGCGCTTTTTAGTAAAAATATATTTTTTAGTTTTTCTCAATCCATTTTCTGGCATTGACAAAAGCTTCGTGCCAAGGTGAAACCTCGTCATTTCTGTCTTTTGGATAATGTGCCCAGTTCCATTGGAAAGTCGAACGCTCGATATGAGGCATCATAACCAAATGTCTTCCTGTTTTGTCACACATCATTGCTGTGTTATAATCAGAACCGTTAGGGTTTGCAGGGTAACCTTCGTAAGCATATTTAGAAACAATGTTGTATTGGTCTTCTGCATAAGGCAATTTGAATTTACCTTCTCCGTGAGAAACCCAAACTCCTAAAGTGCTTCCTGCCAATGTCGATAACATAACCGAATTGTTTTCCTGAACTTTTACAGAAGTAAAGATACTTTCGTGTTTGTTACTTTCATTATGAAGCATTTTTCCGTGAATTTCATGTTCTGGATTAATCACTTCCAATTCCATAAACAACTGACATCCGTTACAGATTCCCACAGATAAAGTATCTTCTCTTTTAAAGAAATTATCTAAAGCTGTTTTTGCTTTTTCGTTGTATAAGAAAGCTCCGGCCCAACCTTTAGCAGAACCTAAAACGTCAGAGTTAGAGAATCCTCCAACTGCACCAATAAACTGAATATCTTCAAGCGTTTCACGACCCGAAATTAAATCGGTCATGTGAACATCTTTTACATCAAATCCAGCTAAGTACATTGCATTTGCCATTTCACGCTCAGAATTACTTCCTTTTTCACGAATAATAGCCGCTTTTGGTCTTGGTTTCGAATTGTCGATTTCTGGTTTTTTTCCTGTAAAATGTGCAGGGAAAGTATAATTTAAAACCTGATTTTTATAGTTTTCAAAACGTGCCTGAGCTTTTCCGTTTTTAGATTGTTTTTGATCTAATAAATAAGAAGTTTCAAACCAAACATCTCTGTAAGCTTTGATGTCTAAAGTCCAAAGTCCAAGGTCTAAAGTCTCAGTAGTTGTCGCTTTTCCTAATTTGAAAAATTCGATGTTGTTAGCGTTTAATTTCGCTTCAACAACCGCATCAGATTTAGCTTGGAAAACAATTCCGATGTTTTCTGCGAAAAGGATTTTCAATAAGTCTTTTTCCGCGAAAGCGCTGAAATCAATTTTAGCTCCAAGATTCACATCAGCAAAACACAATTCTAATAAAGTTGTAATTAAACCACCACTTCCGATATCGTGACCTGCAAGGATTTGGCTTTCGCCGATTAATTCTTGGATTGTATTAAATGCATTTTTGAAGAAAGAAGCATCTTTAATTGTAGACGTTTCGTTTCCGATTGTATTTCTGATTTGTGCAAAAGACGAACCTCCTAATTTGAAATCATCCTGAGACAAATTGATATAATAAATAGAATCTCCGTTTTTCTGTAAAACAGGCTCTACTACTTTTCTAATATCGGTACAGTTTCCTCCAGCCGAAATAATAACCGTTCCCGGCGCGATTACTTCGTCATTTGGATATTTTTGTTTCATCGAAAGTGAATCTTTTCCTGTTGGAATATTGATTCCCAATTCGATTGCAAATTCTGAACAACCTTCAACAGCGGCATACAAACGAGCGTCTTCACCTTCGTTTTTACAAGCCCACATCCAGTTTGCAGATAATGAAATACCTTTTAAACCATCTTTGATTGGTGCCCAAACAATGTTTGATAACGATTCTGCAATTGCATTTCTAGATCCTGCAACAGGATCAATCAAAGCTGCAATAGGAGCGTGACCAATAGAAGTTGCAATTCCTTCTTTTCCTAAATAATCCAGAGCCATAACTCCAACATTATTCAAAGGCAATTGTAACGGACCTGCATTTTGCTGTTTTGCTACTCTTCCTCCAACACAACGGTCAACTTTATTTGTTAACCAGTCTTTTGAAGCAACAGCCTCTAAACGTAAAACGTCTTTTAAATAACTTTCGAAATCTGCAGCATTGTAAGCAACTGCAGCATATTTTCTATCGATAGTTTTATCTGTCATAACCGTTTTTGGAGAACTTCCGAAGAAATCTTCTAAAGCATAATCCATCGGTTTTGAACCATTTGATTGTGATTGGAAAGTAAAACGGTGATCGCCCGTAACATCTCCAACCTGATACATTGGAGAACGCTCTCTATCAGCAATTCTTTGTAATGTATCGATATCTTTTTGACCAATAACCAATCCCATTCTTTCCTGAGATTCGTTACCAATAATTTCTTTTGCAGAAAGAGTAGGGTCTCCAACTGGTAATTTGTCTAAATCGATTAAACCGCCAGTTTCTTCAACTAATTCCGAAAGACAGTTTAAGTGACCTCCAGCTCCGTGATCGTGAATCGAAACAATTGGGTTGTTGTCACTTTCTACTAAACCACGAATAGCGTTTGCAGCACGTTTTTGCATTTCAGGGTTTGAACGCTGAATTGCATTTAACTCGATTCCTGAACCGAAAGCTCCAGTATCTGCAGACGAAACCGCAGCACCACCCATTCCGATTCTATAATTTTCTCCTCCAAGAATGACGATTTTATCGCCTTCTTGTGGTTTATGTTTTATTGCCTGATTTAATTTTCCGTAACCAATTCCTCCCGCTTGCATGATTACTTTATCGTAACCAATTTTACGGTCATTTTCTGAATGTTCGAAAGTTAAAACTGAACCTGTAATTAGCGGCTGACCGAATTTATTTCCGAAATCAGAAGCCCCATTTGAAGCTTTGATCAAAATATCCATTGGCGTTTGGTACAACCATTTTCTTTCTTCAACTGCATTTTCCCATTTTCTGTCGTTGTTCAAACGAGAATATGAAGTCATGTAAACGGCAGTTCCAGCTAATGGTAACGAACCTTGTCCACCAGCTAAACGGTCACGAATTTCTCCTCCTGAACCTGTTGCAGCTCCGTTGAAAGGCTCTACAGTTGTTGGGAAATTGTGTGTTTCTGCTTTTAAAGATAAAACAGAATCAAATTCTTTTATTTCGTAAAAATCAGGCTTATCAGCTGATTTTGGTGCAAATTGCTGCACTTTTGGCCCTTTCACAAAAGCAACGTTGTCTTTGTAAGCAGAAACTATATCGTTAGGATTTTCCTGAGATGTTTTTTTAATTAATTTGAAAAGAGAAGTTTCTTTTTCTTCACCGTCAATAACAAAAGTTCCGTTGAAAATTTTGTGACGGCAGTGTTCTGAATTGGCTTGAGAGAAAGCAAAAATTTCAGAATCAGTTAATTTTCTTCCTAGTTTAGTTGAAAGATTGTTTAAGTATTCTACTTCTTCTTCGCTTAAAGCTAAACCTTCAACTTTGTTGTAAGTTGCAATATCATCAATTTCCAGAATTGGTTCTGGCTGAATGTTGATCGTAAAAATCTCCTGATCTAATTCATTGAATTTTTGGAAAAGCATTGGATCAAAATCAGTAAAATCTTCCGTCGCCGGGTGAAATTCTTCAATTCTGATAATGCCCGGAACACCCATGTTTTGAGTGATTTCTACAGCATTTGTACTCCAAGGTGTGATCATAGTGGCGCGGGGACCAACAAAAAAACCCGTCAGTGCGGATTTTTCGATCTTATTAGAGTCGGCAAAAAGCCAGTTTAATTTTGAAATGTCTTGAGCTGAAATTTCGTTTTGCGTTTGTACGGCAAAAACAGTTTTGCTTTGGTTTTCAAAGAAATGGATCATTGTGATGTGTAGTTTGTTGTATTGAGCTGCAAATTTAATGTAAATAAATAGCAAGCGCAAATTTGATAACAAACTCTTTTGAAAAAAATGTAATGACCTTTTTTATCATATAAGTAATATAAGTTCATTTTAGAAGTATGAATAATTTATGCTGAATGTTTTAATCTCGCAAAGACGCAATGGCGCAAAGTTTTTATTGGCAAAGCTAAAATGAACTTTGCCACTAAGAGCAATTTTTTTACGTGCAAAACTTATGTTTTCTGATATCACTTATATGGTTAAAATTCGCTCAGTACTAAAAATAAAAAAAGCGGCAATTGCCGCTTTTAAGTAGTCAATATTTAATTCTATTTACAGGATTACGATCTTTTTAGTAAAAGTTTTTGAATCGTTTGAAATTTTAAGAACATAAATACCACTCGAAAGATGATTTACTGAAATGACAGTATTTGTCGCATTTAGTTTTTCAAAAACTTTTTGCCCTGAAAAAGAAAGGATTTCTATCGAATAAGGAGAATTTGAATTGCCTAAAACAACATTAAAAACTCCATTTGAGGGATTAGGGAAAACAACAATTTCATCAGATAGCTCCACAATTTCTTTCTCTTCGATTGGCTGCGCTTTCTTGCTCGCTAAATTGTTGCAAGTGTCTGAAGTAAACGAATCCCATTGAGCGCTCAAATTGAAAGTTGTGCTTGGAGAAGTTACAGTCGATTTTCTTCTTAAAGTTACATCAGCTGCAAAATTAGCTGTTCCACCATTAAAAGTTCCTATTATGTCAATTAGAACTCCGTTTTTGAATAAACCTACGGCATCATTTCCGTTAAAAGTCAATTCGGTTGCCGTTGTTGAAATATTGGCTGCGCTTGGAGAAAAACAAGTTGAAGAAATGGAGCTGTTTACAATTACAAATTTACTTCCTGTCGTTAATGTTCCTGTTAAAGCTAATCCAGTGCTCCAAGAACCTGCACCATTGGTTTGCTTTTTTATAGTATAAGCAGACAAACTAACAGAGCTTCCGGTATTGTTGGCAATTTCTAAAGCTTTGTTATTTCCAGAACCTTCAATATATTCAGAGAAAAGCAAATCTGTTGCCGTTCCAGTTCCGGTGCTGTTGGTTGTAATGGAAATCGTATTGCTTGATGCTGAAGTATTTGCTGCTGCATCTTTAGCTTTTACATAAATTGAGTAAGTAGTTGAAGCTGTTAAGCCAGTAATTGTAGCTGTCGTCCCAGAAACTGTTGTTTTTAAAACACTATTAGCATAAACATCATAACCTGTAACGGCTACATTATCTGTAGAAGCTGTCCATGAAAGCGAAATTGAAGTTGCTGTTTTTGAAGTTGAAGCCAAACTTGTTGGAGTTGTTGGCGCCTGAGTATCTCCAGAAGGAGTTCCGCCCCAAATTTGATTTACATATTCCGGATGATCGATATAAGGATTTCTATTATTTTGACGCGCATAAATAGCATTATTTCTTGCAATTTCTCTTGTGCTTACAGGATCTTGTGTATGCCAGGCCAAAAGAACATTTAAAAATGCTGTTGTAAAAACTTGGTTGCTTGTACCATTAAACATAGCATAAGAATAACCAGAAACGGTATTTTCATATCGTGTGGCAAAATAGAAATACATTCTCGCAATATCGCCTTTGAAATCATTAATTGGTTCAAAAACAGTTCCTGAATATCCAGAAACAGAACTTGATCCTAATTTTCCTCCATTTTGAGAAGTATAAGTTGCAGAAGCTACAGTTCCGTGAGGATAGTTTGAACGCATTCCGTTTACTTTTCCATCAGTTGGAGTAATAAAATGTGCATCGGCAACCATTGGTGACTGCTCATTAAAAACAGATTGCGGGATAATATGTTCTCTGTTGTAGCAATCGCCTTCTACAGAATAATTGCCGCATCGTTGCGTACTTCCTGTACTGTAATTATATGGATCTGTTCCTGATGGGTTTTCAGAATACATGTCTAAAACAGTTCCGTCATTCTCATAAAAATTATCAACGTCAGAAGTTTGATAGGTTGTGTATAAACCAGCATAACCATTATCAGTATGGCCTTTGATGATGTTGTACAATTGTGTTTTTAAAGTGTATCCCGTTCCAGTTGCGGTAGTGTAATAACCAGATGGAATTTGGGCAAAACCAATTGCAGTAAGAAACAATAATAGTAAAAAGTAGTTTTTTTTCATAAGTAATAGTTTAAGATTTGAGTTGGATTTTTGTTTTTAAAATTCTGATTTTTAAGGTTTTAAAAACGTGTTATAGCAAATCTACTATTTTTTAAGAAGCAAAACGTTATGAAAAGTTTAATTTTAGATATATTTTCTTACGGATATTTTTTTCGCGTTAAGATTCTAAGATGTGAAGTATTTGTTGTGTAAAAAGTTATTCCTTCCTGTTTGTCATTTCGAGGAACGAGAAATCTTCGCAAGTAACTCCGCACAGAATTTTAAACCTTTGTCGAGTTTCTCGTGAAGATTTCTCGTTCCTCGAAATGACAAAAAATGAGGAAAACTTACTGCCTTCGTGGCAAAATCATTGCTTCGGGAAATCCTGACTCTGATATGCCCCCAAATCCGGTGGTGAAGTTCTTGTAATTCCTAAAATATCTAATGGAATTATATACGCCTGATTTCCTTTCGCGAAAGCGGATGAAGTTTTATCAATGTTGAATTTATTCTGATTGACATTATAAAACTTTGGGTTTTCATTCAGAATAATGTTGTTATAATGTTGCGTATCCGTTTTAAACTGATAATCAGGATTTGTAGATGAACTACTGAATTTTAGAAGGCAGTTATTTAATTGATAAACAAATGCAGCGTTGGTACTTTTGCTTAAATTAAATTCGTTTGTGCCTGAGCCATAAATAATACAGTTATTGAAAGTTGCTTGCGTAAGCGGATTTGTTTCGGGAGTTGCTCCAGCCAAACTATTGCTCAAGTTAACTGCAAAATGAGAACTGTTTTGCCAATTGTTATTGAATGTACAATGTGTAAAACTATAATTACCGCCATAAAGGCAAGATAAACTAGCAATTCCGGCATAATTTAGAACTAAATTTTCGGCATTAATTCGGGCATTTTTAGTTAGAATACCATATTCTGCAAAATTATAAAACTGGCTATTTTTAATCGGAATCGTATTCGTTGTATTTCTTATTTCTAAACCAGTTACGGCATTTTTCAAGGTAAGATGGTTGATAGAATGGTTAGTGCTTCCGTTTTCAAAAATAACCGATTTCCATTGCCCTGGAATATCAGAATAAAGAGATTCTAAACGATCGCCTTCAAAAATAACTTCATTTTCGAGTTTTTCTGTTGTTGATTTTGTTCCATTGATTTGTAAAGAGGCTTTATTGCCAATATACAAACCGGAATTAGCGTGAAAATGAATTCGTGAACCGGCTTCAAAAGTTACTGTTTTATTTTCCGGAACTCCCGCATAACCATAGATTACGTACGGTTTTTGTTTGGTAAAAAGTAATTCATTTCCGTTTACAGGATCATTTTCGTTTAGATAAAATCCGTCAACATCTTTGCCGTCGATTTTGATTTTTTCTTTCGTTCCGTCTGGATTTTGATTTGGATATAAAAAAACAGCGTCCTGAATAAGCGTTACTAAAGCAACTTGCTGTAGATTTTCACCGCTGTCAAACTGAATTTCATCGGTATATAAAAAATCGCTTGGATTTGCGTCTGTGATATCTGCGGTTGTTTCTATGAAAATGTACAAACTGTCTTTGGCTAAAAGCGTAACATCTTTAAAAATTTTTCCATTATTGCCACTCATTCCATCAACCGTCATTCGATATTTTGAGTTTAAGCCTTTTTTGAATTGAACGACTGGAATTGAGATGTCGTTTTTACTTCGATTATACACTT
Organism: Flavobacterium sp. LHD-80; assembly: GCF_030929605.1. Lineage (GTDB taxonomy): Bacteria > Bacteroidota > Bacteroidia > Flavobacteriales > Flavobacteriaceae > Flavobacterium. The sequence goes on along the minus strand of NZ_JAVFVS010000005.1, from coordinate 187,160 downwards.
TCAATTGATAAGTGCTGGATCCAATGTTTTTAAAAACAGTATCCAAATAAACAGTGTCTTTTGAGAACTTTAAATCTCCAGTACTGGCAACAGTTTCAAAATCAGTTCTACACGAACTAAAAGCTAAAATTAAACCCAGAATAAAGATTGCAAAGTATTGACGCATTTAAATAGTTTTTTTAGCTACAGATTAAAGGGATTAAAATGATTTTTTTTTTTTTTTTTTGCCACGAATTCCACGAATTTTCACGAATTCACTGTAATTTAAATTCGTGGCTATGCATTTTTTAAATCCTTTTAATCTGTGTAATCTGTGGCAAAAAAAGCCAAAGATTAATTTTTGATTGTTTTTGTAAAAATAGCAAAAAACTGATAAGTTTATAAATGATTTTTAATTTTAGAATCCGATTTTTCGATTTGTGTCTTATCTTTCTTTAATTTTACGATTTTAAAGTTTACTTGAATGAATTATACAAAAGAGCAGATTTTAGCGCGCTGTAATGAGTTTTCTAAAAACACATTAATGGAAACGCTGAAAATTGAATATATAGACGCCGGAGAAGATTTTTTAACTGCAAAAATGCCTGTAAATCCAAGTGTTCATCAACCAATGGGATTGTTGCATGGCGGTGCTTCTGTAGCTTTGGCCGAGAGCGTTGGAAGTGCAGCTTCTTTCTTTTTTATTAATCCGAAAGAGCAGGAGGTAAGAGGTATCGAAATTTCGGCAAATCATCTAAAAAGTATTCGTGAAGGCTATGTTTTTGGCACAGCCCGAATTATCCATAAAGGAAGAACGGTTCATTTGTGGGAAATCAAAATTACAGATGAAGCTGGAAATTTAGTTTCGCTTTGTAAATTGACGAACATGGTTTTGGACAGAAAGAAAAGTGAATAAATTATGAATCCATTTTTCTTAAAAATTAAAAATCATAAAGAGGAAAACTTGCCTTTTGTACTTTATTCTAAGCCTAGTACAACAGATCTTGTTGGGGTTTTACAGCAAAACAATATATTACATACCGTTTCTGATTACAGTGAGAAAGGATTTGTTTTTGCTTCTTTTGATGAAAAACAACTAATTCTGATTCCTGAAAATGAATCGGAAATTATTACCTCGGAAAAAGAAAATACTTCATTTGAGCCAATAGAAATTGATGATTTAAATGCTGATTCTGAGGCTAAATTTCAATATGAATATTTAGTGGCGCAAGGAATTCAGGCAATTAAGAATGAAGAATTCAAAAAAGTAGTTTTATCAAGAAGTGAAGAAGTACTTCTGTCTGAATTTGATTTTATAGAAACTTTTCAGCATTTGGTTCACTTATATCCTGCCACTTTTTGTTATTGTTTTTTTCATCCAAAAATTGGACTTTGGATGGGTGCAACGCCAGAAAAACTTTTAAAGGCAAATGGAAATGTTTTTGAAACCATGGCTTTGGCAGGAACACAGAAAGACAATGTTGACGCAGAAATCGTGTGGCAGCAAAAAGAAAAAGATGAACAGCAGTTTGTGACTGATTTTATTGTAAAACGACTTAGAGAATTCACGGCTTCGGTTGTCGTTTCTGAGCCTTACAGTTTAAAAGCCGGATCGATTTGGCACATTAAAACCGATATTTCGGGAGTTTTAAAAGAGAATTCAACGCTGGAAGAAGTTGTTGATACTTTGCATCCAACGCCTGCGGTCTGCGGACTTCCAAAAAAGAAATCAAAAGCTTTTATCTTGGAAAATGAAAAGTATGATAGAACTTTTTACACTGGTTTTCTTGGCGAATTAAACAGCAGTTTTGCCGGAAATAATGCAAGTTCTGATTTATTCGTAAATTTACGTTGTATGCAGATTCAGGAAAATAAAGCGATTCTATATATGGGGTGCGGTGTTACAAAAGAAAGTAATCCTGAAAAAGAATGGGAAGAAAGCGTCAATAAATCAATGACAATGAAAAGAGTTTTGAAAAAATAAATTTGAAGTTGTTAGCATTTATATTTAACCGCAAAGTTCGCAAAGGATTTACGCTATGAACGCTATTTTTTTGCGAACCTTGCGCTAAACCTTTGCGAACTTTGCGGTTAAAGTTATGTTCAAAGTCAAGCGACTTGAAACTTGAAACCTGAAACAAAACAAACAAAAACAAAAAAAACAAATGAAATTAGATATATTAGCCTTTGGCGCGCATCCAGACGATGTAGAATTAGGTTGTGCCGGAACGATTTTAAAAGAAGTTTCCTTAGGGAAAAAAGTAGGTATTGTTGATTTGACACGTGGTGAATTAGGTACGCGAGGAACAGCTGAAATTAGAGATCAAGAGGCAAACAATGCAGCAAAGATTTTGGGCGTTCTTGTGAGAGAAAATTTAGCAATGCGTGACGGATTTTTTACGAATGATGAAAAACATCAATTAGAGGTCATAAAAATGATTCGTAAATACAAACCCGAAATTGTATTGTGCAACGCAATTGACGATCGCCACATTGATCATGGAAAAGGAAGTAAATTAGTCTCTGATTCTTGTTTTCTTTCAGGTTTGATGAAAATTGAAACTATTGTTGACGGACAGAAACAAGAAGCTTGGAGACCTAAAGTTGTATATCATTATATTCAGTGGAAAAACCTGACTCCAGATTTTGTAGTGGATATTACTGGTTTTGAAGAAAAGAAAATTGAAGCTATAATGGCCTATAAAACGCAATTTTATGATCCAAATTCAAGTGAACCTGCAACGCCTATTACGAGTAAAAACTTCTTTGAAAGTTTAAATTACCGTGCGCAGGACTTAGGAAGACTTGTTGGGAAAGATTTTGCAGAAGGTTTTACTGTTGAAAGATGTTTGGCAGTCAATAGCTTAGAAAATTTGATATAATTTTTATGAAATTTTTTCATTTTTTTCTTTGTAGAACTGAACCTTTGTTCTATATTTGCACTCGCTAAGCAAAAATGGTGGTTGTAGCTCAGCTGGTTAGAGTAGCGGTTTGTGGTGCCGCGGGTCGCCGGTTCGAACCCGGTCAGCCACCCAGATTTAAAGCCTTGAAGAAATTCAAGGCTTTTTTTGTGCGTTTAATTTTTTTGAACCATATAAGTAATATAAGTTCATTTTATATCATGGCTGAATATTCTAAGGTTTAAAAGAAAGCTTAAATAAAGAAACTAAAATTCAAGTATAGCCCGTGGTTTCAGCCACCGGGACGCTATAATACATAAAGAAATATGTCGTGATATGCGTTAAGCTCGAGCGGTTGAAACCGCTGGCTAGATTTTCTAATATGACCTCTAATTGATTTTTATTGAAATACAATCAAAGCCTAAAATGAACTTATATTACTTATATGGTTCAGAAAAAAAACAAAAAAAGCATGACCATTAGATCATGCTTTTTAGCGGTTATTATATTTGGTTTGTGTATTATTGAATTTCTTCGAAAGTTGTACCTTGTTTGATATCTCCGGTTTTAAAACCTTTTTTAAACCAGTACATCCTTTGTTCAGACGATCCGTGGGTAAACGAATCAGGAACTACATGCCCCTGCATTTTGCTTTGAATAGCATCATCGCCAACAGCATTGGCTGCGCTTAAAGCTTCATCAATATCTCCGGTGTCTAAATTTTGCTGATTGTAATGCGCCCAGACTCCAGCATAAAAATCCGCTTGAAGTTCTAAGGCTACAGAAAGTTTATTAGCTTCGGCTTCACTTTTTCCCTCTTGTTCTTGTCGCATTTTTGCCGATGTTCCCAGCAAAGTCTGAATATGATGGCCAATTTCATGAGCAATAACGTAAGCAATTGCAAAATCGCCTCCTTTCGCACCAAATCGGGTTTTTAATTCTTCGAAAAAAGCCAAATCCATATAGACTTTTTGATCTCCCGGACAATAAAAAGGTCCAGAAGCCGATGATGCGCCACCGCAGGCTGTTTGTACAGAACCTCTAAAAAGAACTAATTTTGGATTTTTGTAGGTCATTCCATGCTCTTCAAAAATTTTGCTCCAGATATCTTCAGTATCGGCCAGAGTAACTCTGACAAAATTGCCCATTTCTTCATCTTCTTTGCTCAATGGAGCTGCAGCTTCAGTTTGTGTTTGTCCGCCTTGCATTTGCTCTAAAACTGGTGCTATTTGTTTGCCAGTTTCTCCGCCAAAAACATTCAGCAACAAAACAATGATTCCGATAACCCCACCTCCAACAGCTATTTTGCCTCCGGAAATTGATCTTCTGTCTTCTACATTATCACTTTGTCTTCTGCCTTGCCATTTCATAGTGTACTCGATTTAAACTTATTATGTTTTTATTAATACGAATTTATATATTTTTTGGCAATTTTAAAGCAACGAAAGCCATTTTGTTTTTAACTATTTTAGCCATTTTCGCAATGCTTCTTCTACAGTGCCTCTAATGATAGGTTTTGAAATATAATCGTTCATTCCGGCAGCAATGCATTTGTTTTTTTCTTCTTTTTCAGCGCCGGCAGTCACGGCGATAATAGGAATGGTTTTTCCAATTTCAGTGGTTCTGATTGCTTTTGTGGCTTCATAACCATTCATAATTGGCATTTGTATGTCCATAAACACAAGATCCGGGTTTATATTTTCGATCTGTTTTACAGCTTCGTAACCGTTTTCACATTCAAAAATAATCGAATTCATGTTTAGATTTTTTAAGATCGTTTTTAAAAGCAACATATTCACTTTATTGTCTTCTACAATCAGAATATTTACATTTTTCAAATTCGAATTGTAGCTCAACGAATAATCAGGTTCTGTTCCGTTTGAAAGCGCTTTTAGCTTTTCATTGATTGTATTTTGGCTTGTTTTAAGATTTAGATCAAAATAAAAGGTGCTTCCTTGATCAATTTTGCTTTTAAGCTGCAGACGGCTTTCCATTAAAGCTAGTAATTGATTTGAAATGGTGAGTCCTAAACCAGTTCCTCCAAATTTTCTCGTTGTTGAGCTGTCTTCCTGAGAAAAAGCTTTAAAAATCTTCTTCTGATTTTTTTCTAATATTCCAATTCCGGTGTCAATAACGGAAAAACGAATCACATATTGATCATCATATTTTTTGTCGATTACTGAAACATTTAATTTGATAGAGCCTTCGTTAGTGAACTTGATGGCATTGGATAAAAGATTGATTAAAATTTGTTTTAAACGTACAATATCTGTCCAAATATATTTTGGAACATTCGGGTCAACATTCAGTTCAAGAAGCAGATTTTTTTGATTTGATTCGTAAATAATTAAATCGAAAATCTGGCCGAGGATTTTTTGAAGATCATATAAATCAATATATAATTCCAGTTTTCCAGCTTCAATTTTCGAGAAATCAAGAATATCATTTATGATTTCAAGTAGCGAATGTGCCGACTGATTAATGGTCGTCATGTATTTTTCCTGAATTTCTTCAAGATTTGTTTTCATCAATAAATGTGTAAATCCGATGATTCCATTTAATGGAGTTCGAATTTCGTGCGACATATTAGCCAAGAAATCAGATTTTGACTTATTTGCCGCTTCTGCAAGTTCTTTGGCTTTAATCGCATCTTCACTTTCTTTGATTTTAGCTTGGTTTCGATGGCGGTCTAATGCCGATGATATGTTATTGGCTAGAGTTTGGTAAATATAAATTTCATCTTCGGTCCATTTTCTTTCTTTGGTACAATCATCAAATCCGATAAAGCCAGAAAAAACATTGTTTGAAAATAACGGCAGAATCAAAATTGATTTAATGTCGTTTGTAACTAATAAATTTTTAAAAAACGTTTCTTCGAGATTCTTTGTCAGTGTGCTTAAGGCTCTTTTGCTTTCGGAGTGAAAAATGATTTCTTTTAAATTTTCTTCAGTAAATTTTTGAAGTTCAGTTATTTGATGCACGACACCGTCTCTTGACCATTTGTATTGCTGACTGATGGTATTGGTTTCAAAATCTTTTTCATAATAAAAAATATGATCGGCTTTTGAGGCTTTTCCAATAATGTTGTACGTTTCCTGAAACATTTTTTGCGGACCTTTGCTTAGCAAAAATTTCTCTGTACAAAGTGCCATTGCTGAAAGCAAATCACTTTTCAGTTCCAGTTTTTTCTCGGCTTTAAGTCTCATTTGCGACGAAATGGCCAGCGAAATAACATCAGCGATTGTTCTGGCATAATTGATATCTTCATTATCCCATTCTCTTTTTTCGCCGGTATTTTCAAAACAGGCTACACCCGCCAGTTGTCCATTTAAGAAAATTGGAACATCCAGCATCGACTTGATTTTATTTTTTCTGAAATAAGCTTCTTGAAATTCAGATGTTTCTAATTTGTCAAAAACATCAGGAGCATTTATGATAGCTTTGTTTTTTAATGTTTCAAAGTAAATAGGATAAGACTCTTTGTCAAGAATATTTTTATCGCTTAAAGTCTGATTATCGCGACTGAAAAGATTTTTGCACGTGATTACATCATTAGAAAACTTCCAGAAACTTACTCTATTGGCTTTAGATACAATCGCACCTTCTTTAATAATATAGTCGATTACGGTTTGCATATTGTCGTAATCGGTGAAATTTGTTGTCGAAAGCTTTTTAGTAGAATTGTTGTAAGCTTCAATTTTTTCTAAACGCCTTTTTTTCTCGTTTTCGATATTTTTCAACTCGGTTATATCTCTCGCAATTCCGGCAAAACCAGTGGTTATTCCTAAATCATTTTTACGAACGATTACTTTTTGGGAAATCCACAATTCTTCGCCATTTTTCTTTAAAATCGGAATTTCGATTGTTGGATAATTGAGTTCATTTTGTTCTAAATTTTCATAAAAATCTACAGCATTGCCAATGTGATCTTCATGGATAAAATTTGAATAATGCTGTAAAAGGACTTCATTTTCGTTATAACCTAAAATAGAAAACCCAAATTCGTTTATAAAAGTAAAATGACCTTCAATACTGATTTCGAAGATAATATCGGTCGCCGTCTGGATCAAGTTTTTATATTGATCCTGAACTATTATTTGCTCAGTAACATCTTGACCTATGCTGATAATTAATTCTTCGGAGAATTTTTTATCTTTCCATTGAATGTATTTGTATTCCCCGTTTTTGCTTTTTAATTTTCGGATATATAATTTGTTGTCAATGTAGTTTTTGTAATAATTGTCTCTGCTGAATTCAGAATCTTCGGTAAGTTTCCAAAATTCCAGCGCCATAACATCATCTGGATGATAACCCAAAATTGAAGTAATGGTTTCGCTGCAAAACAGTAATTCTCCATTTTCATTTGTTGCAATAGTAAGCGAATTTCCTTTATGCACAATTTCATTTGTAAACCTGTAATTGTCCTTATTGTTTTGCCGTACGGCATATTTTACTTGATTTATAATGAAAATTAAAATAGTAAAATCAATTAAAAGGATCGATGATTTTATCGGAATTAGATGAAAAACAACGGTAGCGGTTAAAAATGAAAAGGCCAATGCAACGAATAACCAATATACTTTTATAGGCTTTAAGATGCTATATGAAAAGAAAAAGGAAATTAGAAAAGTGATAATTGGCAAAACATCATTTGGCAGATAAATGATATTGCGTGCCACATAGGACATGTAAAAAAAGAAAGAAACAATAAAAATATTCTGAATCCGATCGTTCAGGTATTTGATTTTATCGGTGAGCACATAGGTAAGCAAAACACCCGAACCAATAATGGTGTTTGTAATAAGAAGACTCGTTGGCCGAATTTTAAAAATTTCGTTGATAATTTCAATAACGATGACTGCGATACCAAAAAATAGTATGTAAAGCTGATATTCTTTACTACTGGTTTCAGTTTCTTTTTTCTTCAGAATAAAATAACCTATTTTGGTTTTTATTCTGAAAAATTGATAGACTAAAACACCTAAAAAGCCAAATAAAGAAAGTCCTAAAATGATGAGTTTAGGATTATTGTAAAAAATGACATCTGAGCTAAAAACAAACCAATTTGTTATAGTTGATTTCAGGCTATTGCCCATGCAGGCAATTCCTGAAATCAATGCACTATAAAAACTGTAGTTTTCTGCCATAGAATTTGGGGATATACTTTAGTTAATAGCATTTTGTGAACTTCCAAAAGAGTAGGTCAGGCTCTTTCTTTTTAATTAGAAATTCAATTTTATTCTAAATCCGATTGACCAATAGAGTCAATTGAATCTTCTTCTTGTTCCATTGTAAAAATTGCATAATAAGTTGCATAAATCAGCGATGTATTAAATACTACCGTAAAAAATAATCCTACTCCACAAGCAACTACTCCAACTATAGAACCGATCATCCCGAGAATGAATAAACCGAAAATTAATAGTGGGTTTTTTGTAACTAATGTGATGCTTCCCTTAATAGCATCAAGAGCTTTTAGGTCTCCAAATACGATTAGGGGAACTGTAAAAAACATGAAATAGTTAATGAAAATTGAAATTCCAGCTCCTATAAATACATAGCCTGTACTTTCAAGAGTGTTTGCAATTATATTATTGATAAAGCTGATGATTAGAGTGGCAGTAAACAACTGCGCAAAATAAGGAGCTTTGTAGTAATGAAATATTGTAGCAACTTTAAATTCTTTGTCTTTGTCAGCAGAATCGGCCATTTTGAAAAAACCTGCACCAAAAGGAGCGAATAAAGCCGTTATAAAAGAAAAAACAATGGTTGATATTACGGCATCTTCTAAAGTTATTTTTTTAGGTTTCATGCTTTCCTCTAGCATTTTAGGAACATTTTCAAGTCCATAGATAGAACCAAAAATGATCACTGCGCCAACTGCGAAAATAACTGCGAACAAAAAGATGATCAACGCGGAGTAAAGTGCAATTTTTTTATAATTTTCGAAAGCATGGTCAAAAACTGTAGAAAAATCAAATGAATAACCATTTTTTTTAATGTTTTCGATTTGAGCAAGAGTAGATTTCATTTTATTATGGAATTGTTTATACTTTTAGAATTTACGCTGGTTATTGAAACGTAAATATAGTATTTTTAATCAATTACATATGATAATCTATAAAATTAACAAAGACATTTTTTATGGGTTTAAAGCCAGTCTAATAATCGTTTAAGTGAAGTTAATTTATCTTTGTACGGAGCATATCGCATTGGTAAATCCAGCCAGTTTCCTTTTTTGACAACAGCTTTATGATGTGAGAAAATATCAAAGCTCAATTGGCCGTGATAAGCGCCAATACCGCTGTGACCTACGCCTCCAAATGGGAGTCTTTTATTTGAGAAATGTATTACTGTATCATTGATGCATCCGCCACCAAAAGAGTAATTCGTAATTAGTTTTTTTGCAAAAGTAGTATTCTCGCTAAATACATAAAACGCCAATGGTTTTTCGTATTTGCTGATTATATTTTCAATGTCGGCTTCATTTTCATAAGAAAGAATAGGTAAAATAGGTCCAAAAATCTCTTCTTTCATCACCGGACTGTCTAATGCTGGTTCTTCAATCAAAGTGGGTGAAATGTATAATTTGGCAGCATCTGTTTCTCCACCAAAAATCACTTTTTCCCGCTCAATCATGCTGTCCAGACGAAGCCAGTTTTTAGTATTGATGATACGCGCAAAATCTGGCGATTTGTCTATTTTTTTGCCGTAAGCTTTCAAGATTTCTTCAATCAGAAATGAGATGAAATTAACTTTCATGTTTTTTTGAACCAAAATATAATCTGGCGCAATGCAAGTCTGGCCTGCATTCATGAATTTTCCCCAGACAATTCGCTTGGCTGCCAATTTTAAATTGGCAGTTTCATCAATAATACACGGATTTTTGCCACCTAATTCCAAAGTTACTGGGGTCAGATTTTCGGCAGCTGCTTTTGCAACAACTTTTCCTACAGCAACGCTTCCTGTAAAAAAGATATAATCCCAGCGTTTTGCTAATAATTTATTTGAAACTTCGACACCTCCTTCAAAAACTTCTACATGTTTGACATGAAACGTTTTAGAAATGATTTTAGCAATAATAGCTGAAGTATGCGGAGTAAGTTCTGACGGTTTTAAAACAACTCTGTTTCCAGCTGCAACGGCTGCAATTAATGGACAAAGTGCTAATTGAAAAGGATAATTCCACGGTGCAATTACTAAAACTTTTCCGTAAGGTTCTTTGTAAATATAATCAGTGGAAGGAAAATTAAGAAGTGACGGGAATATGTTTTTAGGTTTTGCCCAAGAATTAATGTTTTTGATGGTATCTTTTAAATCCGAAATGACATAATTTGTTTCGGTTAAAACAGCTTCAAATTCAGGTTTTTTAAAATCATCATACAACGCTTTTACAATTAAATCTTCGCTTTTTTGAATGTTATACAACAGTTTTTTAAGCGTTTCTTTTCTGTATCCGATGTCGTTTTTGTAGTCCATTTTATGATTAGCTTGTTTCTAAGACTATGCAAGTTAATCGATAATAATTAAAAAATTAACAATTATATCATAAAAAATCATACAGCATTCCAAATCGTTTCGTCTGGAGTTGGTGCTGTAATTGTGATGTTTTCTTTAGAAACAGGGTGAACAAAAACTAGTTTTCTGGCATGAAGATGAATGCCTCCGTCAGGATTGCTTCGATCAGCGCCATATTTTAAATCGCCTTTTATTGGAGAACCAATTGCCGACAATTGTGCTCTAATTTGATGATGACGTCCTGTATGAAGATTAATTTCTAAAGCAGTATAATTTTGAAGCTCTTTAATTATTTTGTAGTCCAGACTTGCTAGTTTACTGTCTGGAACTTCTTTTAAATGGGCTTTTGAGGTATTGTTTTTTTCGTTTCTTTTTAAATAATGAACCAGTTTTGCTGAAGCTTCCGAAGGTTTGTTTTTTACAACCGCCCAATATGTTTTTTTGGTTTCGCGATTGCTGAACAATTCATTCATTCGAGACAAAGCTTTACTTGTTCTAGCAAAAACCACAATTCCTGTTGTAGGACGATCCAAACGATGAATCACACCGAGAAAAACGTCACCAGGTTTATTGTATTTAGCTTTAATATATTCTTTCACAACATCAGACAAAGGTTTGTCGCCCGTTTTATCTCCCTGTACAATATCGCCTACACGCTTATTAACCACAATAATGTGATTGTCTTCATGAAGAATTTGGAGATTGTTTTTATCGGAAAGAATTTTCATTTTGAAGTGAAATTTAGTTGGAGAAAAATTTGGCTAAAGCCTGCCAGTTGGCTTAAAAATGAACCTCCAGCTAAAGCTGGAGGCTATTGAATTTTGAGCTTTTATAAAAAAAAACTTTGAATCTTTGTTCCTTTGAGCCTTTGTGGCTAAAAAAAAACTTAGTACGTTAGTCCCGATAGCTATCGGGATAGCAACTCAGAACCTTAAAATTAATATTGCTCTTTCTCGTTAGGAAAATCACTAGATTTCACATCAGCAGCATATTGTCCGATTGCTTTTGTCATTAATTCGTATAAATTCAAATAACGGCGCAAGAAACGGGGACTAAATTCATTGTTCATTCCAAGCATATCATGAATTACTAAAACTTGCCCGTCAACACCACCTCCGGCGCCAATACCGATAACAGGAATTGAAATACTATCGGCTACTTTTTTAGCAAGATCAGCAGGAATTTTTTCTAGAACTACAGCAAAACACCCAAGTTTTTCAAGGATTTTAGCATCTTCAATTAGTTTTTCTGCCTCTTGTTCTTCTTTTGCTCTAACGGTATAAGTTCCAAATTTATAAATAGACTGAGGCGTTAAACCCAAATGCCCCATAACTGGAATTCCTGCGTTTAATATTTTTTTGATTGATTCTTTAATTTCTTTTCCGCCTTCTAATTTTACAGCATGTCCGCCACTTTCTTTCATGATTCTGATAGAAGAACGTAAAGCCTCTTTTGGATCTGATTGATAACTTCCAAAAGGCAAATCAACTACAACTAAAGCTCTATCAACAGCACGTACTACAGATGAAGCATGATAAATCATTTGATCTAAAGTAATTGGCAAAGTTGTTTCATGACCCGCCATTACATTTGATGCAGAATCGCCCACTAAAATCACATCAACACCTGCGGTATCAACAATTTTGGCCATTGTATAATCGTACGCGGTAAGCATAGAGATTTTTTCTCCATTGCTTTTCATTTCAATTAACGATTTGGTAGTGATTCTTTTATAATCTTTTTTAGCAACTGACATTCTGTAGTAGTTTTAGTTTTTTATAATGATTTTAAAAACAATACATGTTTTTAAAACGTGATTTTAAGTTTGCAAAATTAAGTAATAAATTCTAACAATCGGCCATATTTACCGCAATTGCCAATCCGCCTTCTGAGGTTTCTTTGTATTTAGAATTCATGTCTTTAGCTGTTTGCCACATCGTGTTGATTACTTTGTCTAAAGGCACTTTCGCGTTTTTAGAATCGGTTTCAAGGGCTAATTCTGCTGCATTTATAGCTTTTATGGCGCCCATTGTATTTCTTTCGATACACGGAATCTGAACCAGTCCGCCAATAGGATCGCAGGTTAAACCTAAATGATGTTCCATTGCAATTTCAGCAGCCATTAAAACTTGAGCTGGAGTACCGCCCATCAATTCACAAAGTGCCGCAGCCGCCATTGATGATGAAACTCCAATTTCTGCCTGACAGCCTCCCATTGCAGCGGAGATTGTAGATCCTTTTTTAAAGATACTTCCAATTTCTCCGGCAACCATCAAAAATTGTTTGATTTCTTTTTCGCCAGCATTGTGGTTTTCAATTACCATATAATACATCAAAACGGCCGGAATTACACCCGCACTTCCGTTAGTTGGCGCTGTAACAACTCTTCCTAAAGATGCATTTACTTCATTTACTGCCAATGCAAAACAGCTTACCCATTTTAAAATTTGGCGGAATTTAACTTCAGTTTTTCTGATTTCTTCCAACCAAGATTGCGGATCAGTGTAATTTGATAAACCAATCAAATTTTGATGCATATCAAAAGCTCTTCTTCGAACATGAAGTCCGCCAGGAAGAATTCCTTCAGAGTGACAACCAATGTACATACACTCGAGCATCGTATTCCAAATGCGCATTAATTCGGAATGAATTTCATCTTCAGAGCGCATTGATTTTTCATTTTCATAAACAATTTCAGAAATCGATTTGTTTTCAGAAATCGTATAATTCAAAAGCTCAACAGCATTTTGAATAGGGAACGGAAAAGCACATTTTATAACTTCTTTTATTTTGGCATTTTCGCGTTCTTCTTTAACAACAAAACCACCGCCAATCGAATAAAAAGTCGATTCATATTCAGAATCATCATTTTTATACGCTGTAAATTTCAAACCGTTGGCATGAAAGGGTAGAAAGTCTCTATTGAAAACAATATCTTGAAGAAAATAAAATGGAATCGTGTATTGATTCGCCAAAATAATTTCATTTTTGTCTTCAATAGTTTTGATAATTCCGGCAATATCATCAACCGGAATATATTCAGGATCTTGTCCGCTCAAACCCAGCATAACGGCCAAATCTGTAGCGTGCCCTTTTCCGGTTAGCGAAAGCGAGCCGTACAAATCGACTTTTATACGCTTGATTTGATCTAAAATAGATTCGCTTTTTAACTCTTCTAAAAAGCGTTCTGCAGCCCTCCAAGGACCCAAAGTATGTGAGGATGAAGGTCCAACACCAATTTTAAGCATATCAAAAACAGAGATACATTCTTCCATTGTTTCATTTTTGTTACTACAAAGATAATTGAATAATGCAACGATGATTCGCTTTTGATTGTTAATGTTGCATTTTTGTTAAAAAAGGTATTAAATATTAATAATTTGGCAACAAAATAAATTTAATTGCTTAATATGCAGTTTACGTAGAAAGTTAGTGTTTTTTCGGTATTTTTGTAAAGAGCCTAACACTAAAACAGCTTAAATTGTTTGGTATAATTAAAAATTACTTCAAAGAATTTTTTGAATTCTGAAAATGTCTTTTTGCGATTACAATACCACAAAGCATAAAATTACAATATGATAGAATTTTTCAGGCATTTTTTACACGAATTCGAATTACCGCTCACAAACCCAGTATTGATTTTTTCTTTAATACTCTTTATAATTCTGCTGTCTCCAATTTTATTAAAAAAAATCAATATTCCGGGGATCATTGGATTGATAATTTCGGGAGTTATTATTGGGCCTCATGGTCTTCATCTTTTAGAAAAAAATTCGGCAGTTACTTTATTTTCAACAATCGGGCTTTTGTATATCATGTTTATTGCTGGGCTTGAACTCGATATGAATGAATTCAAAGCCAACCGAAACAAGAGTTTATTATTTGGTTTTTTTACTTTTATTATCCCGCTTTCAATAGGTTTTCCGGTTTGTTATTATTTGCTTCATTATGAATTTAACGCCAGTTTTTTAACAGCAAGTATGTTTGCAACGCATACGTTGGTGGCTTATCCAATTGTGAGCAAATTAGGAATTGCTAAAAATCAAGCAGTTGCCATTACAGTTGGAGGAACAATTTTGACAGATACTGCGGTTTTGATTATTTTGGCCGTTATTATGGGAAGCAGTCAAGGAAGTTTAAATCAGGCTTTTTGGATAAAATTGACGGTTTCATTAGCTATATTTTCGGCGATTATGTTTTTAGTAATTCCGAGAATTGCCAAGTGGTTTTTTAAGAAATTAGAAAGTGAAAAACACGCCCATTATATTTTTGTACTTTCAGTGGTTTTCTTTGCTGCGTTTTTGGCCGAAGTAGCAGGAGTAGAGCCTATTATAGGTGCTTTCGTTGCTGGTTTAGCATTAAATCCTTTAATTCCGCATTCGTCTGCTTTGATGAATCGAATTGAATTTATCGGGAATTCATTGTTTATTCCGTTTTTCTTGATTTCTGTTGGAATGCTGGTTGACGTAAGTGTAATTTTAAGTGGACCAACAGCATTGATTGTGGCAGCAACGCTTAGTATTGTGGCCATTTTTGGAAAATGGACTGCTGCTTTTTTTACTCAAATTGTTTTTAAATATACTAGAACCGAAAGACAGCTTATCTTCGGATTAAGTAGTGCGCACGCCGCAGCAACTTTGGCGGTAATTTTAGTGGGTTATAAAGCTAAAATTTTAGATGAAAATATCTTAAACGGAACTATTATTCTGATTCTTATAACGTGCATTGTGGCTTCTTTTGCAACCGAAAAAGCAGCTAAAAAAATTGCAATCTGCGAAGAAGAAATTTCACATGAAGATGCAAACCATGATCAAATTTTAGACGAGCATATTTTAATTCCGCTGGCAAAAACTTCTGCAACAGCAAGTTTGTTGGATTTTGCACTTTTGATTAAAGATAAAAAATCGCCCAATCCAGTTACTTTATTAACGATTGTTCCGAATAATGATCAGGCCGAAAAAAATATTTTGAAGTATCGAAAAGCCGTTGATAAATTCGTTATTCAAGGTTCAGCTTCCGAAGTAAAAATAAATACCATTGCTAGAATTGATCATAATCCGGCAAGTGGAATAGCGAGAACTTCTAAAGAAATCATGTCGGATATTGTGATAATTGGCTGGCCGAAAAAGACTGGTTTTCTAGATAAAATTTTTGGAGAAAACGTAGATTCGATTATCAATAATGTCGATAAAAGCTTGTTTATCTGCCGATTTCCAACCAATTTCGTAGAAGAAAAAAGGCTAGTTTTTATCTGTCCGCCGTTTTCTGAAAGAGGAATTGGTTTTCATCTTCTGCTACAGAAAATCTGCAGATTATCGCAGGAATTAAGCATTCCGATTGTACTTTACGCCGATTATAAAACACATCAAACCATTCAGGGAATTGCGAATAGTCTAAAACTAAATGCAAAATTTGGTTTTAAGAGTGTTATCGAATGGGATAATTTTGAATCCATTTCAGATGAAATAAAACCGACCGATTTAATTGTCTTCAATTTATCTCGAAAAGGTTCAGTTTCGTATCAATCTATTTTTGAAAGATTGCCACAGAAATTTGAGAAATCGTTCAGTGAAAATAATATCATTTTGGTTTATCCGCAAGATGACCGAAAAGAAAGTGCGATGGATGCATATGAAGATTTTACGGCATCACCTTTAACCAAAAGTTTGGAAGCCATTGAGCAGATTGGTAGAGGTTTGGGAAGTATTTTGAAGAAAAGCTAGATTAAATAATTCGTTACATTAGAATAAATGACACTAAAATTTCCTTTAATTATTATAGTAACATTTTTAAGTTTTGCAGTTACGGCACAAAACAAAATGAAAAAAGTTGAAGAATTAATTGAAACAAAAGATCCGGGCTGGCCTCTAGTGCAAGATTGGATTAAAACAGCAAAAAATAAGGTTGAGATTTTGCCTGTTGATCAAGTAAAGGCAAAAGATGTATTGTATAAAACTCAGGTTACAACGCGTTCGTCAATGGGAGCGGTTATTTTTAATACAGGTGGGCTTTTAATTGATGATGGATGGATTCGAATTTTGGGTTCTGGAAATTCAAAATTTACTCGTACAATTTCAGATTGGAACAAGGGAAAATCATTTAATGAATTTGGTGAAAAACCACCTTTTTTATTAATTGCTGATGATGCTATTGGCGGTTTTTATATTTTGAACGGTGGCGGACTAGGAACTGATATTGGGAAAGTGTATTATTTTTCTCCTGATAATCTTGAATATGAACCACTTGATATCACTTATTCTGAATTTTTAGGATTTTGTTTTAATAACGATTTAGATAAGTTTTACGAAGGAAACAGATGGAATGGGTGGCGAACAGAGGTTTCGAAATTAAAAGGTGATGAAGTTTTTAATTTTTACCCCTTTCTTTGGTCTGTAGAAGGAAACGATATTAACAAAAGTACAAGAAAAATAATTCCTATTCAGGAACAGTATAGTTTGAATTTAGATTTGCGAAAACAATTAGGTTTCGAAAAATAACTTTTTAAAACTAGAGTAAAATGAATCATAAAATAAAATCAATTCGTCCCTTCATTGGAGCCAAAGACTTTGAATTATCTAGAAGTTTTTATCGTGATTTAGGATTTGAAGAAATTGTTTTAGAATCCAATTTTTCGGTTTTTAAAACTGGAGAAATTGCATTTTATCTTCAGGATTATTACGCAAAGGAATGGATTGAAAACACGATGATTTTCCTCGAAGTTGACGACGCAGAAAGATATTATAATGAACTTTTAGCACTTAACTTAACCGAAAAATATGATGTAAAATTAACTCCAGCACGCCACTTAGATTGGGGAAGTGAATGTTTTCTTCTCGATCCATCTGGAGTTTTATGGCATTTTGGAACGTTTAAAAAGTGATTTTTTTTGCCACGAATTTCACTAATTTCCACGAATTATAATTTTGTTAAGCGCTTGAAATTAGTGGAAATTCGTGAAATTAGTGGCAAAAGAACTTTTACCTCAAACCAAAATTCCCCAAAACTCGGGTAGTACTTTTACGTTGATACCAGTCATTGTAAACCAATTCTAAACTTTTTACATCAAATTCTCCAAAATCATAATCACGAAATTTATCTGCAATTTCGATTAATTTTTTGGGATCATGAAGCGGTTCTTGAAAACGCATCACCGTAGAATGTGCTGTTGAAATTGTATATCGGCTGTCGATACTTTGCTGTAAATTAGAGTTTTTGAAATTCTCTCGAAGTTTATTTCTGAAATTATCTAAAGTGTCATCTGTTGGAAAACCTTGAATCATAAGGGCAGAAGGTGAGGCGGTAATGCCTTTGTAATGAATTCTAATTTTATCAATATCCACCATGCTTTTGCAGATCAACTGAATATAATCATTTGGCGCAATTTGATTTAAGTGAAATTCCTCCGAACAGGAAATAATCGACATAACTGTAATGTGAATATCAGAATCAGGATAATAATATTGCTCTGGTTCGGCTTTTTTTAATTCATTGATGAAAAGCTGAATGTTTGCTTTTATTTCATCGCTGGGACGAATTAATAACGTTATTCCAAATCGAGAATCCGATTCGTTTTTAATTTCTGTATCAATTGCATATTTTCCTGCTGAAATTGCTTCAGAAGATGTCTTATAAAGTTGGCTGTAGTGTTCGGTTAAATTCATTTAATTTTATTTCTTTTTTGCTTTTTCAAGATTTTCTTTCACTCTAAATTTTACAATTTTAGTGATTAAATCATACGGCATTTTATCTTTTAAAGGAAACTGAACAGAACCTTTTCCAGATTTATATTGTGATAGTTGATCTTTAAATTCTTCATGACCACTAGGTAAAGCATAAAGTCCAAGATGGTTTTTAAAAGCAGCAAAATAAACTACAATTCCGTTTTGCTCAAAAGCCGGCATCGAATAACTGATTTTTTCTTTAGCCTCTGGCGCCGCTTTTTGGATCGTCATTCTCACTTTCTCCAAAATTTCCTGAACATCATTCGGGAATGCCCCAATGTATTCATCTATATTTTCGGGTTTTTTAGTATCCATGTTATTTCAATTTTCAGGTTTTGCTCACATTTGTCAGGCTGAGCGGAGTCGAAGCCCACGTCCCAATTGAAATGCCCTTCGACTTCGCTCAGGGTGACAGCTGATGCTTTTTTGTTTCAAGTTTCAAGCAAAACGTGAAACTTGAAACAAAAAAAACGTGAAACGCATTTATGCCAATCCTTTTGGAAATCTGTCTAAAACTAAATTAAGCTGTAATTGATGTTCTAAATAGGCTTTTGCACCAGCTAAAACAAGTGTAAAACCTTCTGTCGAATTACGAACTTGATCGATTATTTTATCTGCATCACCTTTTAAGCCTGAATTTGTAATACTCACAAAAGTCTCATTTTCGTTCAATGGTGTAAAAATCCATTCGACTAAAGTGACTTCATCAGGATTTCCCCATTCAATCACAATCTTTTTATTTTCCTGTAAAACCAATGTCGTAACCGAAAGTGAAAAACCATACATTTCCCAAGTCCATTCCGTTTTCCGGTTTTCTTCTAATTTTCCTGAACCTTTCGTAAACCAGAATTTACTCGTGATTTCGGGATCTGCAAAAGCCTGAAAAACTTCAGAAACAGGTTTTCTAATCAGCATTTCTGCTTTTGCAAATTTGTTGTTTTCTGTTTTCATTTTTTTGAAGTTATAAATTGTGAGTTATGAGTTATAGTGGGAATGAAATATAAAGATAATGCTTTTTACGGATGAGATAAAATTCATAACTCATAATTCATAACTCATAACTTTTCCTCGTCAATCCATTTTCCAACTGTTGGAGGTTCGTAATTTTTCATTTTTTCCAATAAATCCTCAATAGTATCACTTACTAAAAGCATTTTCTGATTTACATCTTTCAACAAGCCTTTTTCAACCATTGTTTCTGTCAATTGAACAAGCGAATCATAGAATCCATTGATGTTTAAAACTGCAATTGGTTTTTTATGCAGTCCTAATTGTGCCCAAGTCAGCATTTCGAAAAGTTCTTCTAAAGTGCCAAAACCGCCTGGAAGAGCGATAACGCCATCGCATAAATCATTCATTTTGGTTTTTCTTTCGTGCATGCTTTCAACCAAAATTAATTCGGTCAAGCCGAGATGCGCGATTTCTTTCGATCGTAGGAAATTTGGAAGAACACCAATTACGGTTCCGTTTTCGTTTAGTGCTCCATCTGCGACAGCGCCCATCAAGCCTACGTTAGCACCTCCATAAACTAATTCTATGTTTTCTTTTGCTAAAGTTTTTCCAAGCAATGTGGCTTGTTCTTTATAAATTTCTTCGGTACCAAAGCTTGATCCGCAGAAAACTGTTATTCTTTTCATTTTTAATTTCGCTTTTACTTTTTCTTCAATTCATATTCAAAATACGGAACATCAATTCCATTAATGTTAAACATGATATCATTGATTTTTTCTGCTCCGAGTTTTAAAACGGCTTTTTGAGAACGGAAATTTTCTGCTCCAACATGAAAAAGCACCGAATCAACATGCTGAAAAGCATAATCGATCAATAATTTTTTGTTTGACTTATTATAAGGACCGCCCCAATATTTTCTGGTAATAAAAGTATAGCCAATTCCAACGCTTGATTTTTCGGGATTGTAATCGTAAAAACTGGTTGTTCCCATTATTTCATTGGTTTGTTTATCAAGAATTAAGAACGGACTTTTTGTAATTATGAGATCAAAAAAAGTTTTAAAACCTTCTCTTTGATATCGGTCTTTTACAGGATTCTGTTCCCAAATCAAAGGATCTGAAGCAGCTTCAAATAAGGCTTCAAAATGTTTTTCTTGAAGCGGAATTAATTTTGAGATTTCGTTTTCTAAGATTTCTGGTTGTAAATTGAAATTATTTGCTGACATAATTTTTTTGTTTTTTGGTGGTTAATAAGACAAAGTTTGTCATTTCGAGGAACGAGCAATCTCCACAAAAAACTCCGAAACGAGAGTCAAATCTTTGTAGAGCTACTTACGGAGATTCCTCGTTCCTCGGAATGACAAAAAAACTGTGCTAATCAGTTTAAATCAGTTTAATCTGTGGGCAATAAAAATCAAATCCGTTTTACTTGAACACATGATACGTTTTCCATTTTTACTTCTTTTCCTACTTTTTTAAGCAGTCCAGTTTTTGAATTTCTTTTAAAAACGACCACATTTCCAGTATTTACATTCGAAGCAATTAAAAATTTTCCGCTTTCGTCAATGGCAAAAACACGCGGATGTTTTCCCAAAGTAGATTGATATCCAATATTTTTTAAAAGCCCATTTTCATCAATTGTAAAAATGGCAATATTGTTTTCTTTTCCTCTATTGGTCGCGTAAAGAAATTTTCCGTCAGGTGAAATATGAATGTCTGAACTTTCAAAACCGTCTTTTATTTTATCTGGATGAGTAGCAATGCGCTGGATTTTATTTAAAACACCATTATCGTATTTATAAACACTTATTTGGCCCGCCATTTCTTCAATACAATACCCAAATTTTTGATTCGGATGGAAAGTAAAATGTCTTGGTCCGGCTTCTAAATCTGTTTTTGCGAATGGAGTTTTAGTTTCGATTAAAGGTTTCTTCTGATTTTCGTCGAATGCATAGCAACGTATTTTATCAGCACCTAAATCGGGTAAAAATAAATAATCAAATTGAGGCGAAAATATGGCCGAATGAACGTGCGATCGAGTTTGTCTTTCTTTGTGCGTACTTCCGTCCATATATTGGAAATTCTGCGCAATTGAGTCGATTTTTCCGTTTTCTAAAATCGGAAAAATAGAAACACTTCCTTCGGTATAATTGGCATTCGCTATCCATTTTCCGCTTTTGTGAACCGTAACATAAACCGGATTTTCTCCACCGCTTCTTTGGCTGTTTAAAAAAGTCAGGCTTTTGTTTTCGGGATTAAATTCAAAACTGCTGACGCTTCCTGCATTTGGCGTTTTGGTATCGGTGCAAGCGTAAACATATTTTCCATTTGGTGAAACATTCAAATAAGACGGATTAATAATGTTTTTTGCCGATGCTGTTTTGGTTAATTTCCCATTTACAGTGTCCAATTGATAAACTTGAATGGCTTCAGCATTTTTATCACGATTATAAGAGCCCAAAAAGACATAAGTATTTTGAGCAGAAATATTTAAAGTTGCGAGAAAGGCAATTGCTATAAAGGTTATTTTTTGTTTCAAGTTTTTTAGTTTCAGGTTTAATGTTTCAAATTTTGCTCGTTTTGTCAGGCTGAGCGTCCCGAGACTTCGGGAGAAGCCCACGTTCCAATTGGAGCGTCCTTCTCCCGAAGTCTCGGGACGCTCAGGGTCACAAAAGAAGTATTTCAAGTATTTCACGAAATTAATTGGTATCTAAATCCAAATACAGGAAGTTCTCCCTGCATAAAATCTAAATCCTCAGATCTTTTAAAACCAATATTTTCATACATTCCCCAAGCTGTTTTCATCGCTAAAGTAGAATGGATAATAACTTGTTTACGGTTATTTTCTGTTGCTTTTTTAATGCATTCTAAAGTCAAAAGTTTGCCAATTCCTTTGCCACGCGCTTGAGAATCTACACCCAAAAGACGAAATCCAGCCGAATCTTTTTCTTGTGTTGCTATTCCGCCAGAACCGTAAAATTGCATATCGTTAAAATAAACAACGGCACCAAGAATTGAATTATTTTCATCAATGGCAACTAAAAGTTCAGTTTCCGGGTGTTTTGTAAAATCGCCAATATTGGCTAGCATTTTATAATAATTGGGCTGTTCATCTTCTTTCGGAAAACCTTCTAATTTTGAATAAACGCTAATTAAAAGCTTTCCAATTTCTTCAAATTCTGAAGGATTTGCGTTTCGAATGGTATAATTGTTCATTTTTTGTTTCAAGTTTCAGGTTTCAAGTTTTGCGTATGTTTGTCAGGCTGAGCGTCCCGAGACTTCGGGAGAAGCCCACGTTCCAATTGGAGCGTCCTTCGACTTCGCTCAGGGTGACAGCGATTTTGTTTCAAGTTTCAAGTTTCAAGTTTGCAATTAACAATTAACAATTAATCATTAATTAACCCCTTTCCACCACTGTTCAAATTCCTGATTTTCATTTTTTAATTCTACTATTTGGCCTATTTTAGGGGTAATTAACGGAATTGAATTTTCTGAATTCGCGTTCAATTCGGTTATTTTTTTCAAAGGTTCGTCCCAAGGATGAAGTGCCAATGCAAATTTAGACGAATGAACAGGAAAGACTCTTTTGGCTTTCAAATCTTTTATCGCTTTTATCACATCTTCCGGTAAATTATGAATGTATTTCCAAGCTGGATTATATTGGCCATTGTCAATCAGCACAATATCAAAAGGGCCAAATTTTTGTCCAATTGCGGCATAATGGGAATCGTAACCGCTGTCTCCTCCCAAATACATTTTAAAATCTTTGGTTTCCAAAACAAAAGAAGTCCAAAGCGTGTTGCAACGTTTAATGCTTCTGCCCGAAAAATGTCTTGACGGAGTGGTATAAAGCGTTAAATTTTGATCTAATTCTATTTTTTCGTGCCAATCTTTTTCGATTATAATTTCCGAAGGGAATTTCCAAAATTCAAAATGAGAGCCAACGCCAAGTGCCGTAATTACCTTTTTAATTTTTGGCTTCAAAGCCATAATTGTCGCATAATCTAAATGATCATAATGATCGTGTGTCATCAGTAAATAATCAATTTCGGGAATATCATTGGCAGTATAAATTTCGGTGCCTTTAAATGCTTTTGTAGTGCCGTAGATAGGTGAGGCGTTACCACTAAAAACAGGATCAATTAAAAAACGCTTTCCTTCAAGCTGAATGTAATAAGACGAATGTCCAAACCAAACCAGAATGTCCTGATCTAACGGAATTTCATGTAAATTAGTTTTTACTGAGGGAATCACATCAGTTGGAATTTTACGGTCTACTTTCTTGAAGAAAAATTCTTTTAAAACATCAAAATAACCGTAACCTTCCGCAAGTTCAGGTGTGAAGCTTTCGTTTTCGAATTTACCGTTTTTATACTGAGGTGATTTTTGTATTAAAGCCAGTCGATCGCCAGCAGGCCTTTTCCCGAATCTAGGATGATATGCAAAATAGAGTGCGACGGCTGCTAAAAGAATAAATATAGTAAGGCTCATAATTTTTTAGTTAGAAGGATATTGTTTTTGCAACTCTTTTATTGAAATCAAAATCATTTTTTTAAGAATTTCAATATCAATATCAGCTAGTTTTTTGACATAAATACAGCCTTTTGCTGCTTTATGCTTTCCTAATTTTGAAAGAAGTTCTTCTCTTTCTTCTGGGGGCAAATAAAGATACAGGGAAATCGCTGCTGTTCTTGGCGAAAAACCAGCCAAAGGTGCGTCGCCTTCATGTCCGCTCGCATATTTGTAATGGTAGCTTCCGAAACCAATAATGCTTGGTCCCCACATTTTAGGTTCAAAACCACTTGTTTGTTCCATGATTTTTAAAAGCTCAAAAGCGTCATTTCTTTTTGCTTCATTCTCGGCAGTATTGATAAAATCGGTAACACTGCTTTCAGTTTCGTTGGTTTTATTTTTAGCCATTTGAATTCGTTTTTATTTTAGTAAATCGCTTCTCAAAAGAATATTTTTGATTTTAAATTCGGATATATAAAACAAATCAGCATTTTTATTCATCTGATTTTCCATAATAATCAAACTAATGTTACTTTCTGGGAAATATAAATTTACAGATGAAAATCCGTCACCTAAACCAGTATGACCAATGTATTTTACTGCTTCTTTTTCAACAATTCTAATTCCGTAGCCATAACCTTCATATTCTTTTCCGAAGAAATCATGTTCAGAAGTTATGTTATAATTAAGCATCGACTTATAAGTTTCTGGTTTTAGAATTTTTCCTTTATGAAGATTGTTGTTCCAAATTGCCAGATCATTTACTGTTGAAACGACCCCGTCAGCGCCTAAACTTTGTGGTGTAATCTGAGTTTTGGTTACTTTTTCAAAAGTTCCGCCAGAATTAATATATCCAGTAACTAAATTTTGATTTTTATCTTTTGAATAACAATAGGTATTTTTCATTTTTAGTTTTTTGAAAAGAGCGTTTGCTATTTCTGAATAGCTTTTTTGAGACACATTTTCAATAATTTTCGTAAGAAGCGTATTGCTCAGATTTCCGTATTCAAAACGCGTTCCTGGCTTAAAAGCCAAAGGTTTTTTCAAATCAACAATTCCGTGCGTGTGATTTAAAAGCTGGTGAACCGTAACCGAATCGGCCCAAGTTTGCGTCAATTCTGGCAAATATTTTTTTATTGGCGCATTCAGTTCTACTTTTCCTTTTTCAACTTCTAATAAAATCAAAACAGCCGTTATCAATTTGCTGTTGGACATGATTTCAAATTGACTGTCTAATTTTAAAGGTTTTTTGGTATCGAAATCAGTAACGCCTTTTACTTTAGAATACAATGTTTTCCCATTTTTTGAAATCAGAATAACACCATTAAAAATAGGCGAAGTATTTTGGACAAGACTGTCGATTTTGGCCACATAATCATCTTTTTTCTGGGCAAAAGAATTACAATTTGAAAAAAGAAAAATTAAAGAAAATAGAGAAAGTGTTTTGGATAAAAAGGTCATCTTTTTAATTGTGAATTATAAATTGATAATTGTAAAATGTTGAGGCTAATGTTTATAATTGTTATTTTTTTTAATTTACAATTAACAATTCACCATTAATAATTAATTTAAAACATTCCGTTTTCGTTAATAGTCTCCGGGCGAATTTGCTGTCCTAAATCCCAAAGTTCTACAATTTTATCGGCTTTAAATTTCATAATATGAACAACGGCAAATCCCAAGTCTGTCGGACTTTGTTTTAAATGCGAATGGACTGCAACCAGATTATCATCTTCTAAAATATGATGAATTTTGAAAATCTTGTTCGGATTTGTTCTTGCCGATTCTTCCATTGCTAGCATCAAAGTATCGGCATCACCTTTAAAATAGGCATTATGATGTTTGAATTTTTTGCCAACGTGAAGTCGGAACGCTTCGTGCGAATGCCCTTTGGCAGCAAGTTTTAAGAAGTCTCGGGCAATTTCTTTCCTAGTCATGATCTTTAAATATAAAAGCGAACTAAGTTAAGAAATTTGAAGCTACAGTATTAAGTAATTGATCGTTGTTTTTTAGAAATCTTCGAGTTTTATTTCAGAAAGATCAATGCCGAGTTTTCCGAATTCTGTTAGGCCAATTTCGGTAATATAAAAATGTTTATCAGCTGGATTTTTTTTGGCAATCCATCCTTTTTCAGCAAAAGTTATGGCAAGTAGTTGGCCTAGTTTTCCGCCAATATGTTCGTAGCACATTTTGGCTGGTTTAACATTTATAGGCTTGCTGTTCATTTTAGTGGAGTTGAGGTTTTCTTCTACAGGTTAATTTTAAAGCCAGATATGCCATTGGAATATAAGCAAAAACTAAATCGACAACTGTAAACCACATTGGCGATGGAAGCGAACAAACACTTATAATACCGCCTAATAAAAAGAAAGCGCCAATAACCAGTGCCAATTTCTTTTTATGATTAAATGCAATTATTGCAGTTGTTGCAGCTCCCGCAAATGTCCCGATAGCGTGTGCTAAAAATGGAAATAGAAAATGTTTAGGCTCAAACAAATGCATAGTTGCTTTAAGTCCTTCCATCGTAGTATTATCAGCGCCATTTGGAGGCGGAATAATCGAACCGCTTATTAAAATTATACTCATGTTTACAATGCTTCCAACAAAAAGACCAATGATAACGGCCAAAGTATTTCTTAAAATAGGGTTCATAAATTAGGGTTTTAGAAGCACTAATTTATAAAAATTATGAATTACATGTATCGAAATAATTTTTAATTGAATGATTGTCTGAATTCTAAAGGCGAGACATTTGTTTTAGTTTTGAATAATTTGCTGAAGGATTGTTGATGTTCAAAACCTAATTCAAATGCAATTTCACTGATTGACAAACTGGTTGTCGAAAGTTTTTCTTTAGCCTTTTCGATTAATTTATTGTGAATATGTTGTTGTGTGCTTTGACCCGTGAGCAACTTTAATAAACCACTTAAATAATTGGGCGAAACATTTAAGTTTTCGGCAATAAACTGAACTGTTGGCAAACCTTTTTTTGATAAAGAAAGATCGTTGAAATACTCTTCAAGTAATTTTTCCAACCGAGCTAATATTTGATGATTGCTTATTTTTCGGGTAATAAATTGTCGGTTGTAAAAACGCTCAGAATAAGTTAGAAATAATTCAATTTGAGCAATAATAACATCTTGGCTAAATTTATCAATATTGGATTGATATTCCTGCTGAATATTTTTTATAATACTGATAAGCATATTTTCTTCTTTATCAGAAAGATGCAGTGCTTCGTGAACCGCATAACCAAAATAGTCATATTGTTTGATTTTTTGTGCCAAAGGTGTATTCCATAAAAAATCAGGATGGATCAATAATGACCATCCTGTATGTTGCAGTTCTGAATTTCCTTCGATTGAAAAAACTTGGCCTGGCGAAATAAACATTAAAACACCTTCTTTAAAATCATATTCTTGTTGACCGTAGCGCATTTTTGCATTCGAATTTCTTTTGAGCGCAATCGAATAAAAATCCAACATTAAGCTTTTTGGTTCGGCTTCGTTGAGATATTTAAGATCTTCAAAATTATAAACGCTGATTAACGGATGCTGCGGTTTTGGCAAATCTCTAAATTCATGAAATTCGCTGATGGTTTTTATTCGGTGTGGTTGAAGATTTGCCATAGTCTAAGTTACTTATTTCTGATTGTAAATCGAAGCAAATTCTTTTGCATATGTTGCAAGTTTTGTTTTCCCCATTTCTGCAGGTCGATTTTGGTAATAATCTTCGCCTAATAAACCATTGTAAAGTGCGGCGTACATTTCGACTAAACCTTCAGCAATTTTTGGTTGCATTCCCACAGCAATCAAACCATTCAAAGTTTCCTGATCGGTGGTTAAAATCCATTTTAAATCTGGTTTTCCAATCGCTTCGCCTAAAATACGCGCGGTTTCATGACCAGAAAGTTCTTCACTGGCAACATAACGAACTTTTTTTCCGTCAAGCGGAGTTGTAAGTTCTTCAGCAATTGCGTCTGCAATATCATTTGGAGAAACCCACGGAATAATAGAATCAGCGCCATAATTGGCAGCGATGATACCTTGATTTTTGATTATCGGAATATAAGCCAGCAAATTGTAATAGAAAGAAGTTGGACGCATAAAAGTGATTGAAACATCTGAAAGTTTATTCAATACACTTTCAATCTCATTATAGCGCTGAATAATTCCTGAATTTTTCTCTAAATGCGCTCCAATACTACTCAAGAAAACCACACGTTTTACGCCTGATTTAGCAATTGCTTCGGCATAATTATTTCCAATTTTACGCGTAAAAGCATCTAAATCTAAATTTGGATCAAAATAATTCGCACGTGGAATCATGCAATAAACAGCATCTGCGCCCGTAAAACTTTCGGTCAAAAAATCTAAATCTTCAACCGATCCAATTAATGCTTTTGCGTCTAGTTTTTCAATTTCAGATTGATTTTTAACTTTACTGCTAATGATCGAAATATCATGTCCTTTTTGTGCCAAATTATTGGCCAAAGGTTTGCTGATGTTCCCTAAAGAACCTGTAAGTATAATTTTCATTTGTTCTAATTTTAGATGTTACAAAGTTGCGCAACATCTAAAAAAGGACTGTAGCCAAATCTACTTTTGTTGTAGTCGAAAAAGATGCTAAGACACTAAGATTCTGAGGTTTTTGCTTTTAGTTTTCAGATAGCCTTTTTTCGTTTTCTGTTTGTGGTTTTCCCGTTGCATTTGGTTCGCCTTTTCCAGTTTCAATCAGCTTTTTAAGACTGTTTTGAATATAATTGGTCCAAGCGCCTCTGCAAATTTCAAAGCATTCATATTCGGAGGTTAGACCAAAGTGTGTAAAACGTAGTTCCGTTTTGCCGTCTTTTTCTGAAATCTCAAAAGTTGGTTTTGTTCCGGTCCATTCTGTTTTGTCTTCGGTAAATTTGAAATAATTTTCTTCAACCAACCAAACGATTTTTTGATTCGGAATTACTTCAATTAATTTTACTTTGCATCGGTGAATATCTTCAAAATGATAATCAAATTCATCATGCAGTTTTGCCGTATTTCCTTCAATTTCTTCAGACCACCAGCCACGTACATTGGTAACGGCATTAAAAACTTTTTCAGGAGATTGATCGACTTGTATGGTTGTTGTAAAACTTGTTGTGCTCATCTTATTTGATTTTTAAAAGTTGTATATCAAATTTATTCTTTAAAAATCAATTAGTTAGGGCGTTTAAGAGACAATTTTGAGGGTGGAATCAGACAAATTTTATTTTATAAACCTTTATTAAGAAATACTGCGAGAGAAAAAATAATTCCCATGAATATAGCAATGCTAATTAGACCAATTAAAGCGACTCTCCAGCCATTAAAAATTTCACCACCTCTTTCATTATGATTTTGAATATTTTTTTCTTGGAACGTTTTAATAAAATAGGCGCTTAAGCCACTATAAATTAGGGGGAAAATTATATTTGGAAAATTCTCGGGAAGCACAAATACAAGAGCAATAATTCCTATAGTGAAAAGAATTGTGATAATCCATGTGTTTCTAGCTTTTTCATAATCATTGAAGGTTTTGAAGTTTTCTGCAATACAATATCCAGCAACTAAAGGCCCTGCAAAAAAAGTTCCTCTTAATATAGTATTTTGTGAGTAAATTTTTTCTGTTGGTATTTCTTCAAAAACTGATTTTTCGATTGTTTCGTTCATTTTTTTTTGTGTTTATTTTCCTTTGAAAATTAACAAATTAAAATGATTTGGTTTGATTTGAGATCATATTTAATTTGTTAATTTTCAAAATCGAAAACTTTTAATTTTTGCTGGAATTTCTTCAATCAATATAAAATGCCCTTCCATCACTTTTTCCAGTTCCAAAGTTCCACCCAAAATTACCATTTCTTTATTTTCAAAACGTTTTCCGAGTCGGTCTTCTAGCATAATCGTTTCCATGCTTTGTGCCATTTTAATTTCATTTAAAAAATCATTCGGATGGCCCGCTGTGCATATCACTAATCCAAAAGGAACCGTTTTCATTTTCGGAAAAGTTTCCGTTTGGCCATACGCATAGCCAACCGAGTAAACGCGGTCAAACCAACCTTTTAATTTCGCCGGACAATCGCTCCACCAAACCGGATAAAGAAAAATAACACAATCGGCATTTTCTAGTTTTTTCTGTTCGGCTAAAACATCTTCAGAAATTGGAAGATCGAGTTTGGCAAATCCTTCTCTTTCATATTCCGTTTCAGATAAATCACTTTGAAAATTAGAGGCGTACAAATCAGAGATTTCGAGATACCAGTCCTGTTTTGAAATAACATTTTTAAGTCTTTCTAAAACCTGAAAAGTATATGATTTTTTGCTCGGATGGCAGTAAACAATTAGAATATTCATTTTGGTTAATTTATTTGAAATTAATAAATCAATTAAAATTGGAGCCGTTTTTTAATTATCTAAAGTTAATTCTTATTTTTAACCAATTGCAAACCATTTCGCAATGAGCATTGCTATTTCACTATTTCAGGATCGCGAAGGTTATGCTTTAAGGATGTTCGCAAGTAAAGAAGACAAAGAAAAATCAAAAAAAGAAGAAAAAGAAATCGAGCTAAAAAAGTGCTTTTTAGATTTCGAAGGTTCAGAGAGAAGAGAAGTTCAGGTACAATTCCGGGTGCGATTATCGAAAACAAGCTGGACAAAACATATACAATGGCTTTTGGTTTAGAAAATTAAAGGATGCCACTCCCATCGGGGCTAGCGAGATTTTTTCGATTTTTTAAACATCAATAAACGGGTTATTCTATGCGCTTGTATATAGTCGTGTAACAGTCACTGCATTCTTCACTTAAAATCAATGCATCATCTATAATTTCAAATGATTGTTGAATATAACCTTTCTCCAAAATAATCGTTTTCCTATTTTTATTATAAAGCAGTGATTTTTTGGTTACTATTGCAAATTTCTCTTTTAGAACTAATTTATCATCAATGTATAAAATCATATAATCGCGAGAAAACTCAAGTTCTTTTTTCTGATTTGTGGTGGCAGGTGTCAATGTCGATCCTGAATAACCGCCACTTGATGAGACCCAGAGCCAATGACCTTGCAAGTTTTTTTTGGCAGTAGTATTTCCATCATCATTTGAACAGCTTGTAAAAGCCAAAAGCATGAAAATAATAGGTAGAATTTTTTTCATCATCATTTAGTTTACTTTTTCATATTTTGAAATAAAACAGTCACTGCATTCTTCGCTTAAAGTCAGTTTATTGCCAGTAATAATAAAAGATCGATCCGCATAATATACTTGAGTTAGGTCTTCTTTATCAATTACAATCATTTTTTTATTTCCTCCAAAAATTGATTTTTTTATGGCAATATGAAACTTTAGTTTTTTGATCAGTTGGCCATCTGTGTATGTGCTTACATAATTGTCAGAGAACTCAAGCTCTGATTTTTGTTTTAAAGCGTCAGGAGTAACGCCTTGAAAACCGCCAGTTGAGGAAACCCAAAGCCAACGGCCTTGCAAATCAATTTCATCTATATTTTTGTTCTCAACTTTACTTTTATCGTCGCTGTTACAAGCACTCAGAATAATTAAGACAAAAAGTAAAACATATTTTTTCATAAGGGTTGATTTAGCTTTTAATATTATTTTACACGGTCATATTCTTCTATTATACCATTATGGGGCGCTTCTTCTCGTATATATAGTTTATCGCCAATAATTTCGAATGAATTTATATATGTTGGGGCAAATTGAGAAGGTTTGCTGGTAAGAGAATAAAGACCTTCGATTACAAACATATTTTTTTCACCGCCATAAACTGATGGCTTTTTTACAACAGAAAATTTTCTATTGTATAACAGCTTGCCATTTTCATAGGTTTTATAAGAATTACCTGAAAATTCTAAAACAATTGTTCTATTTTGCGATGTAGGCGTAAGAACAATATCAGACAGTTCTCTGGTAGATTTTACCCAATTCCAACGTCCCTTTAATGACTCTTGGGCTTTAGTGTCATTTGGTTCGCTATCGTTGTTGCTACAGGAACTTAGAACTATAATAAGTAATAGTAAGTAATATTTTTTCATTGGTTCAAATTTATATTGGTTTGATATAAAGATGATGTTTTTGTTAAATGGTTGCGTTATAATTTATCATATAGTTAAAATAAATTTATTTTAATCTGATTAAAACGCCTTTTCGCTTCACAATATTTTTATAATCCCACTGAATCGTTCTAGCTTTTTCGAGCCATCTTTTTAAATCATCGGTATTAATTTGGTCGACATTCGTATATCGTTTTTCTGCAGCTTTAAAACTTCCTTCATTTTGAAGCCCCGATTCTTCAAAAGTTTGACCACTCCAAAAAAGTAGTCGCACAGAATCTTTCAATTTGCTATAACCAGCAACCGGATTTCCATCTAAAAACCAAACCGGATGTCTGTGCCAGATTTTGCTTTCTGCTTCGTGTAGAAATGCATGTATCTCAGATCCCAACAAATCACATATTTTTTTGTCGTCTGGAGTTTGAGAATTGTTGTAATCTTGAATTTCTGTTTTCATGATTTTAGTTTTTTTGATTCGATATTTAATCTGAAAATATTATTCAAAAAGAGGATTCAAAAAAAGATAAGTTAGATACGTTATACCGCATCCAAAAATGAGCCCCATAAAGATAGGCAGAAAAATTTCGTTATTGATACCAGTTATTAAACAGGCGATTTGAGGTTTTTTGCCATCATAAAAAACTTTTACTGAACGGCCAATTGTAGCTTGTAATTCTTTCTCGGCATGAACATAATTTATACTGTTTGTATAACTGCCATATCTTTCAGGAAATTTACTAAGTGGTTTGAATTCTTTTGCATACAAAGAATCAGATGGTAAAGTCTGTTTTGATGTATATTGATTTTCCTTTACGGTATAAGAGTATTCTTTTTCAATAATAAATTTAAAAGAGGTGTCTCCATTTGAAGAGAAATCTTTAAATTTTATTTCTGCATGCGTGATTTCTCCAACAGTTGATGGCCAGTTTTTACTTTGAATCATTCGATACAATCCAATTAATCCCGTAATAAAGAACCAATAGGTAACATAAATAAAAAGCGGAAAAAATATGACAATAAACACGGTTGGCAATGTGTCAAAAGTCCAATTATTTAAATTCATTTTGTGGTTTAAAGTTTAGTTTATGTTTTCTGATAATTCGAATAAAATATAAGTACCGTGTTCTGAGTTTCCTCTTTCTTTTTCGATAAAGCCTTTTCGTTTATAAAAATCTACAGCTTTGGTATTTTTTTCTAAGCACTTTAAAGTAACAGGAAAAGTTGTTTTTTTGATGCTGGCTTTCAATAATTCAGTTCCAATATTTTTGCCTTGATATTTCTGATCAATGTACAAATGATGAATAAAATTATTTGGCATCCAAATCGAAATAAACCCAACCGGAATGTCATTTATTAAAGCAACCAAAACGGTTTCTCCCTGAATATGCTTTTCAAAATCATCTAATTGAAATTCAGATGGATCAAGCCATGAAAAAGTTCTTTGTCTTTCTATTAAGAATAAGTTTCTTAATAGCTCATAATCTTTATTTCTAATTTCGGTAATTATCATTTTAAGGTTGTAGGAATCAGTTTATTTCATTAGTGATTTCGTTTCGTTTTCGAGCATTTTTTCAATATTAAAATAAATGCCGTCAACATTGTATTTGCCTTTTTCAAAACTCAAATAATCACATTTGTCAACAAGCGACTGTGCTTTGCTTTCGAGTTCAAAAACATTTAAAAGAACATATTCGTGTTCGACCAAAATCACATGAAAACCGCTCTCGCATTTTTTTCCGTCGCCAGAAGATAAAATTGCATTCAAGATGCTGTGAAATTTGAACGAAGCTGTTTTTGCGCTTACTTCGTCGCCTTTTAAATGATGTGTATAAGCCAGCAGATTTAGCTGTCTAAGATCAAAAGGAAATTCAATCAAAGTATGATTGATCAATTTGATAGCTTCATCATAATCTTTGGTTTCCATTTTTTCCTTCTCAAAAATTTCATTTAGTTTTTTTTCATCAGGAGATCGCCAGAAAGCATTGTATTTAGGCTGAAAGACATATCCAAAATACAAATGACGAAATTCATCATGCGTCATTAACGTGTCATTTTTAACCAAACGATCCATTAAATTAGGATAATAAAATGGTGATTTTTTATCCTGAATCTCTTTTTCAATTTGTTTGTAATCTGGAATTTTGAAATCATTTTCCTGTGCAAAAGAGCTGATTCCAATCAATAAAGAAACGAATAATGCAATTTTTTTAATCATGGTTTTATGGTTTTGGTTAAAAGTGCAATTATGAATTTAGCTAAGCTTAATGCGGTACTATTATTCTATAATCCATTTTCCTTGCGCTTTAGCAAGATCAATTAAATTTTGGCCTTGTTCGGTCATTAAATTTTCTTTAATGAGTCTTTCCGCTCTTTCAATGTTTGTTTTACTCCATTTACTGGTTTTTGGATTTCGGTGAGAAAAAGTCAAGTAATAACTTTCGCCGTCGCGTTTTTTGCACAAACTGTCAATCCAGCCAAAGCAAAGTGCTTCTTCTGTAGCTTCGATTAAATTGACGCTCTCGGTTTTGCTTTTTTTGTGAAATAAAATCAACCAAACCGATTTTTCATTTGCACCATTCTCTGAAAGCCATTTTCTCCAGTCGGCTCTTGTTGGTGCGTATATTGCCAGTTTTCCGTCTTTTGTTTCCATAAAACTCATTTTAATTATTTCAGTAAAAGTAAAATGGCATTGTGACAACAGGTTGTCAGTAGTAAAAATAGTATAAAATATTGAATATAAGTGCAGTCGTTTTTTTTATAGTAACTTGTTTTATGTATTAGAATTTATTTCGGGATGTATTAAAAGTAACGCTGATATTGGTTACAAAATCTTTCGTGTATTCTCCAGTTGGATCTAAATCAGGATCTAGAATTGTTAGTTCAAGTCCGATTAATTTTTCGCTTTGAAATAGGTGTGAAGTAAGTTCGTTAAATTCAGTATACGAAAGTCCGTCTGGTGTTCTGCTGTCAACGCATGGCATAATTTCGTCGTTTAGAGCATCAACATCAATATGAAGAAAGAAACCGTCAAGATTTTTGTTTTTTATTTCAGAAAGAAATGCTGTTGCAGAATTCAGAATTCCTTGTTTTCTAAGCTCTTTTAAACTTAAATAGGTAGCAGACGAATTTCGAATTTCATTTTCATACGCATCATCATATTCACGATTGCCCACACACCAAAGATTTTCTTCTTTAATGTAAGGCGATAAGTTTAAAATGTTGCTTAGTTTTTGATGACCGTTTCCAGTTACAATTGAAGCTGCCATTCCGCCAACTCCTCCAGTTTCAGACAAGGAAACATCCATAAAATCGGTATGTCCGTCAAGATAAAACAAACCATAATTTCCTTTTTGCTTTAAAGCAATTGCTGTTCCTAAAAGAATACTGCAGTCACCGCCAATTATGAAAGGAAACTTATTTTGTGAAAGTAAATTATTGATCAAATAGGCTTGCTCTCTGGCATATTCTACGAGTGTGTTTGCATTTAGAATCTGCGTTTCTGGATCTTTAGTATTGTTGTATTTTGGAGCATCAAGCGTTAAAACATCTTTCGGATTGATTTCTTTATGCAAATTGTGTTTCCAAAACCATTTTGGCAAATTTTTCACTCCGGGTTCTTTTCCCGGTTGAGGTTCTTTCAAACCCAAATTTGATGGGAATTCAACAATACAAATCTCTTTCATAACTTACTATGTTTAGGGTAAAGTTATGAAAATAAAAAATCCGACTTGCTTTCACAAATCGGATTTTAAATTGAAAATTATATGTAACCGTAAAACGGTATATTTTTACAAGTGAATTACTTCGCCGTAAGCATCAGCAACAGCTTCCATAACAGCCTCGCTCATTGTTGGGTGAGGGTGGATAGATTTTAAGATTTCGTGACCAGTAGTTTCTAGTTTACGAGCAACAACTGCTTCAGCAATCATATCTGTAACACCTGCACCAATCATGTGGCATCCTAACCATTCGCCGTATTTAGCATCAAAAATTACTTTTACGAATCCGTCTGGAGTTCCGGCAGCTTTAGCTTTTCCTGAAGCTGAGAATGGGAATTTACCAATTTTTAATTCGTATCCTTTTTCTTTAGCTTGTTTTTCAGTTAAACCAACAGAAGCAATTTCTGGAGTTGCGTATGTACAACCAGGAACGTTTCCGTAATCGATTGGGTCTACGTGTAAACCAGCGATTTTCTCCACACAGTTGATACCTTCAGCAGAAGCTACGTGCGCTAAAGCCTGACCTGGAGTAACATCTCCAATTGCATAGTATCCAGGAATATTAGTTGCGTTGTAAGCGTTTACTAAGATTTTATCTCTGTCAACAGCGATTCCAACTTCTTCTAAACCAATGTTTTCAATATTTGTTTTGATTCCAACTGCCGAAAGTACGATATCAGCTTCAAGAACTTCTTCACCTTTTGCAGTTTTAACGAATGCTTTTACTCCAGCACCTGTTGTATCAATTTTTTCAACAGAAGAGTTAGTCATTACTTTAATTCCAGCTTTTTTCAAAGAACGCTCAAATTGCTTTGAGATATCTTCGTCTTCTACAGGAACAACGTTTGGCATGAATTCTACAATAGTAACATCAGTTCCCATTGAGTTATAGAAATGAGCGAACTCAACTCCAATTGCTCCAGAACCAACAATGATCATAGATTTTGGTTGTGTAGGCAAAGTCATTGCCTGACGATAACCAATTACTTTTACACCATCTTGAGGCAAGTTTGGCAATTCGCGAGAACGAGCTCCAGTTGCGATGATGATGTGGTCAGCGCTGTATTCCGTAACTTTATTATCTTTATCTGTAACGTCAAGTTTTTTTCCTGGTTTTAGTTTTCCAAAACCTTCAATAACGTCAATTTTGTTTTTTTTCATCAAGAATTGAACTCCTTTGCTCATTCCTTCAGCAACACCACGGCTACGTTGTACAACTGCTGGGAAATCTTTATCGAATTCAGAAACTTTCAATCCATAATCAGAAGCATGTTTTAAATAATCAAAAACCTGAGCCGATTTTAATAATGCTTTTGTTGGGATACATCCCCAGTTTAAACATACACCACCAAGGTTTTCTTTTTCAACTACAGCTACTTTAAAGCCCAATTGTGAAGCTCTAATCGCTGTTACATAGCCTCCAGGACCACTTCCTAAAACAATAACGTCGTATTTCATTTTTTTGGTTTTTAGTATTTAATACCGAAATAATGAGGTTTAATTCCGAAACTCATTTTCCGATTTATTCTTTTGTTATTTGTGATTGCGAATTTAAGGATTTATTTTAAATGAACACCTCAAATTTTATTTTTACAAACACTGATTTTGATCTTTTCACAGAGAATGGTCAAATTGTTAATTGTAAATTATGAATTATGAAATGAAATTTTAGATTTGGAAGTTTTAATATGAAATTAAATCACCAGACAAAATAAACGAAGTCGAAGGCCTTTCGTGATGAAAAGCTCTTCGACTTCGTTCAGAGTGACATTAATAATTCACAATTTATAATTCATAATTCATAATTATACTTTAACGTGCCCCCAGTTTTCACCGCTGGCAATTCGTCTAATCTGCATTTCGCTTACGCCAAATTGTTTGGCGATCATTTTTAAACGTGTTTTTTGATCTGGTCGTGCTAGAATTTTCTTGATCAACATCACTTTTGTGGTCGTTAATTTTCGGCCATCAGCTTTTAAATTGTGTTCAATCAGATTCTTTTTAGCCTGAATCACACGAGGACTTTTTCGGCTGTGTGCCATCATTTCGGCTTTTGTTGCCCATCGCAAATTACTGATGTCATCGTTGCTTCTATTGTAATCCATATGAAGAACGTAAGTTTGCTCTTCAGAAGTTTTCGGAATAAAATATTGGGCAACTAATTTGTATAGAAAAAGATATTTATTGACAATTTTGTCATCTTTTTTAACCTTAAATCTGAAAGTTGGATAACCGTCACTCAAACCGCCTTTTAGGATTCGGCCGTTTTCAATTTCGTCTGTAAAACTTATTAATCGACCTCTGTTTGAGATGGCGTATTTAAGTTGTAATGAGGCATTTATTTCTATTTCTTTGAACTGTTCGTCTGGATAAAATCTGTTTTGTGGCATTTTCTTTTACATTTGATTTCTATTATCTCAAAGATAAATAATAAACCAAAGATGAAATGTTAAAGCACCATCCCTGACTAGCAGTTTTATGATTTCTATAACGCTGATTTAACGTTTATAAATGTTTTTTTAGCATTTTGAGCCCTAGTTTGCTACCGAAAATTGCGAATCGTACAAGTTTTTGTAGTAACCATCAGTTTTGTTAAGCAATTCTTGATGTGTTCCTTGCTCAACAATCAAACCTTTATCCATTACTACAATTTTATCAGCATTTACAATTGTAGCCAATCGATGTGCAATAATAATTGAAGTTCTTCCTTTGGTAATCGTCTCCGTTGCACGCTGAATCAATTCTTCAGAATAAGTATCAATTGATGAGGTTGCTTCATCCAAAATCAAAATACTCGGATTACTCACATACGAACGTAAAAAAGCAATTAATTGACGTTGACCAGAAGAAAGCATTACACCGCGTTCTTTTACATCAAAATCATAATTATCAGGCAGGCTCATAATAAAATCATGAACACCAATTTTTTTAGCAGCATTTAAAACCTGTTCGCGAGTAATCTCTGGATTGTGTAAAGTAATATTATTATATATGGTATCGGCAAATAAAAACACATCTTGCAAAACCACAGCAATTTGTTTTCTTAACGAAGCCAAAGTATAATTCTCAATATTATGTCCGTCAATAAAAATAGTACCGCTGTTAATTTCATAAAAACGGTTCAGCAAGTTGATTATAGTCGATTTTCCTGCACCAGTTGAACCGACAATTGCGATTGTCTGTCCAGATGCGACTGATAAATCAATACCTTTTATTACTTCTTCTTCCGGAATATAACTAAAACGAACGTCTTTGAATTCAATACTTCCATCAAAAACTGGAGCTTCAATCGTTCCGGTATCTTGAATGTGATCCTGTGTATCAATAATATCGAAAACACGATTGGCTGCAATCATTCCTAATTGCATTTCATTGAATTTATCAGCAATTTGGCGAAGCGGATTAAAAAGCATTCCGATAAACATTGTATAAGAGAACAAATCTCCAAAAGTCGTAAAATGATCGCCATTCAAAATTTTGAATCCGCCAAAAACAACCACTAATCCTAAAGTGATGGACGAAATAATATCGGCAATTGGAAAGAAAATGGAGTTATAGAGAATCGTTTTAATCCAGGCAACTCTATGTTTATCGTTTATTACTCTAAAATTTTCGGCTTCGATTTTTTCTCTATTAAAAAGTTGTACGATTTTCATTCCCGTCACACGTTCTTGAACAAACGAATTCATATTAGCAATCTGCGTTCGCACTTCTTCAAAGGCAACTTGCATTTTACGCTGAAAAATTCGGGTAATGTAAACAAGAATTGGCATGGCTACGACAACAATCCATGTCAGTTTCCAGTTCATGTAAAACATAAAAATCAAAACCACCAGCATTTTCATCAAATCACTAATAATCATGAAAAGACCTTGGCTGAAAATACGGGCAATCGATTCAATATCCGAAACTGATCTCGTTACCAGTTGTCCAACCGGAACCAAATCAAAATACTTCATTCTAAAACTCAAAATGTGTTTAAAAAGCTTATTACGAATATCTTTTACAATATCCTGCCCAAGCCAGTTGGCCCAATACACAAAATAGAATTGAGAAAAAACTTCGCATAAAAGTACAACGCCCATTAATATAATGTACATCAACAAGCCATGCTTATCATGAGTCTTGATATAGCCGTCGACCGTTTGCTTTAATAAATAAGGACGAAGCGCCGCAAAAATCGACAATGAAACAGCAAAAACAATAACGCCATAATAGCGCCATTTATAAGGTTTGGTATATTTTAAAATTCGTTTGAATAATCCGGTATCGAATGCTTTTGCTTTCATTTATTTTTTTAATGCTATAAGCTTTAGGCTTTAGGCTTTAGGCAAAAACTTTAAAGCTTATTGCCTATAGCTTATAGCCCACAGCTATAAATAATCGTATTTTATTTCGGTTAAATATAAACCATGCGCAGGAACTGAAAAACCAGCTTTTTCTCTGCTTTTACTGGCAATGATATTTTCAAAATCAGCCAGTGTAATTTTGTGCAGTCCTATATTAACTAAAGTTCCCACAATAGAACGAACCATGTTTCGTAAAAATCGGTTTGCTGAAATAGTAAAAACCAATTTACCTTTTTCTTGTTTCCAATACGCCTCAAAAACCGTGCAATCAAATGTGTTTACATCTGTATTTACTTTAGAAAAACACTGAAAATCGGTATGATTCAATAAGATTTTTGCTGCTTCATTCATCAAAGCTACATCTAATTTTTGATTAAAATACCAGCTCAGTTCCTGTAAAAATGGATTTTTAACAGTGTTGATGTGATATTCGTACGTTCGTTTTGTCGCGTCAAATCGGCAATGCGCGTCATCGTGAACTAATATAATGTCAAAAATGGCAATGTCTTTTGGTAAATATGAATTCAGTTTATGAACTAAATTTGGAACATCAATTGGGGTTTCAAAATCAAAATGCCCAAACATTTCCGAAGCATGAACGCCTGTGTCAGTGCGTCCGGCTCCCATAACATTTATAGGCGAATTTAGTAAAACCGAAAGCGCTTTGTTTAAAGTTTCCTGAACAGAAGATGCATTTGGCTGAAATTGCCAGCCATGATAATGTGTTCCGTTATAAGCAAATTGAATAAAATATCTCAAGGTAAAGGTTCAAAGGTTCAAAGGTTCAGAGTGACAAAGGTACAAAGGTTTTTTTTAAAAGTTGCTAAGGTTCTAAGATGCTAAGATGCAAAGGTTTTTTGCATGACGTTATCGTAGAGGCCCTCAGCAGTGCGTCTAACGTCTAATTGGAAAAATATGCTTTACAAAAAAAAAGATTTAAATAAAATCCGCTATAGAAATCTTAGTCCCGAAGCATCGGGATAGTCTCTCAGAATCTCAGAACCTGTGTTAAAAACCATTAAACTCCAAAATGCAAATCATAGTTGACACTATGAAAAATCGTGTCAGAAATTTACAATTCCAACGTTTTAATTTGAGCCTATTTTTAACATTTTTTGTCCAAAATTGGCATATGTTAATTTTTAATTTTTTTCATTTTAACAGGAAATATTTCTCCTATGTTTGTAGTACTAAATATCAAAAACTATGAATGAAATTACTTCTTATTGGTGGGTACTTTTAATTGTATTCGCCATTCTTTTTTACAAATTTATTTTACGCGTTTTCTTCGGAATGGTTATCGTTCCTGAGGATAAAATTGGTTTAGTGACCAAAAAATTCGTTTTGTTTGGTACCGATAAATCTTTGCCAGACGGCCGTATTATTGCGACCAAAGGTGAAGCGGGTTATCAAGCGCAAACACTTGCTCCAGGTTTATACTGGGGAATGTGGATCTGGCAATATTCAATCGATATGACTGGATTTACGATTATTCCGGAAGGAAAAATTGGGTTGGTTTTAAGTAAAGACGGAAAGGAAATTCCAACCGGACGAATCTTGGCCAGAAGAGTAGAAAGCGATAATTTTCAGGATGCTACTTCGTTCTTGAATAATGGCGGTCAAAAAGGACGTCAAACGGCCTTTATTACAACAGGATCTTATCGTATTAATACGTTTTTATTTGAAATTGTAGTTGCAGAGCAAATCAAGATTTATGAAAACATGATTGGTATCGTAACCGCTTTGGATGGTGAGCCAATTCCTCAAGGTCAAATTGCTGGTAAATTTGTTGAAGATCACAATAACTTTCAAGACTTTGACAAATTCTTAGAGCATGGCGGAAACCGTGGTTTACAACCTCAGGTTATGTTGGCAGGTTCTTATTATATTAATACTTGGGGGATTTTGATTGAACAAAACCCTATGACAGATGTGCCAATTGGTTACGTTGGAGTTGTGATTTCTTATATTGGAGAAGACGGTCAGGATGTTACCGGAGATACTTTTAAACACGGAAATATTGTTTCAAAAGGACAGCGTGGTGTTTGGATGGAGCCGCTTGGACCAGGGAAATATGCGCTTAATAAATATACAACAAAATTAGAGGCAGTTCCAACAACAAACTTGGTTTTGAATTGGGCAAATGCTCGAAGCGAATCGCACGATTTAGATAAAAACTTGTCAACGATTACAGTTCGTTCAAAAGATGGTTTCCCATTTAATCTAGACGTTGCGCAAATCATTCACGTTCCGGCAGCTGAAGCGCCAAAAGTAATTGCACGTTTTGGAAGTATGAATAATTTGGTTTCTCAGGTTTTAGAGCCTACAATTGGTAACTATTTTAGAAACTCAGCTCAGGACAGCGATGTGATTTCGTTTTTGACAACAAGAAAAGAACGTCAGGAATCTGCTAAAAATCATATCAAATTAGTGCTTGACGAATACAATGTAAATGCAGTAGATACTTTGATAGGAGATATTGTACCGCCAGATTCGTTAATGAAAACTTTGACTGACAGAAAGCTTGCTGAAGAAGAGCAAAAAACATATCAAACGCAAAGAATGGCGCAAGAACAGCGTCAGGGAATGGAGAAAGAAACTGCAATTGCAGATATGCAGAAAGAAATTGTTCGCGCTTCGCAAAGTGTTGAAATTGCACAACGTACTGCCGATGCAACAGTTAAAAAAGCAGAAGGAGACGCAACCAGTTTGAAGCTAAATGTTAACGCTGAAGCTGAAGCAACAAAAATGCGTGCAAATGCTGAAGCCGAAGCTACAAAAGCAAGAGCAGGAGCGCAGGCAGAAGCAACAAAACTAAATGCAAGTGCAGAAGCGGAAAGAATTTCAAAAACCGGTTTAGCTGAAGCTGAGAAAATTATGGCAATTGGTAAATCGACTGCAGAGGCTTATCAACTTCAAGTTACGGCAATGGGTGGAGACAACTTTACTCGTTATAAAGTGACTGAAGAAATTGGAAAAGGAAATATCAAAGTGATTCCAGATGTTTTAATTTCAGGAAATGCTGGATCTGATGGTTCTATAAGCGGATTATTAGGAATGAAACTTATGGAAATGATGGATACAAAAGATTCTAAAAATACTAAGAAATAGTAACAATGTAAATATCCTAACAGGTCTCCAAGAGCTGTGAGGATATAAATCCGATTTGTGAAAGCAAATCGGATTTTTTATTAAAAACTTAAACCCTTAGCAACTTAGAATCTTAGTGTCTTAAAAAAAACTTAGTACCTTAGCGTCTTAGAATCTCAGAACCTTATAAATGACCAAAATCCTCCTTCTTTCCGATACTCACAGCCATATCGATGATACTATTTTGAAATACGTTAATCAAGCAGATGAAGTTTGGCACGCTGGAGATATTGGTGATTTGAATGTTACCGATACCATTAAGAAACTTAAACCGCTCCGTTGTGTTTATGGAAATATTGATGATGCACAGGCACGATTAGAATTTCCGTTACATAATCGTTTTATGTGCGAAAATGTTTCCGTATGGATTACGCACATTGGTGGTTATCCAGGAAAATACAATCCAAGTATCAGAGAAGAAATGACGTTGAATCCGCCTAAATTATTTATTTGTGGGCATTCACACATTTTAAAAGTGATGTTCGATAAAAAGAATAATTTACTGCACATGAATCCTGGTGCAGCAGGAAAAAGTGGCTTTCATCAAATGCGAACGATGCTTCGCTTTGTTATTGAAGATGATAAAATAAAAGATCTGGAGATTATCGAAATCGGAAAAAAATAATTTTTTTAATGTGGCAACGGAATTTTTATTTTTATCGTTGTTCCATAATTTACTTTTGAGATAATTTCAAATGTACCTTTAAATTTTTTAACTCGAGCTCTTAT
This sequence comes from Flavobacterium sp. LHD-80, assembly GCF_030929605.1. Lineage (GTDB taxonomy): Bacteria > Bacteroidota > Bacteroidia > Flavobacteriales > Flavobacteriaceae > Flavobacterium. Next base: position 143,554 of record NZ_JAVFVS010000005.1, on the reverse strand, counting down.
TCGGTTTAGGCCAAAACCTTCTGTTGCGCTTGTTTTTTTTGTGTCAAACCCCATACCGTCATCATCAATTTTAATGATAAAAGTATTTCGATTTTCTTTTAAATGTATTTTGGCAATTTTTGCATTACTGTGTTTAATGATATTGCTAAAGAGTTCCGAAACAATAAAATAAATCTTCATTTCAAATTTTTCGACATATCTTTTATCAGTCGAAATAGTGCTTGAAAATTCAAAATTTATAGAACGATTTGAATTTCGTTCACACAAATCTTCCAAAGCATAAATTAAACCAAACCGAACCAAAAGACTAGGGACAAGATCATGTGACATATCACGCAAAAGATCATGGGCTTGATTTAAAATTGCTTTTGTTTTCCTGATTTCTTCTGATTCTATATTATTTTGTGCTGTAAAAGTATTCAAGTGAAGTCCAGCTGACGACAACAAGGAATTGATGTTGTCGTGCAGAAACGAAGCGATTTTCTTTCGTTCGGTTTCCTGAGTGTCAATTCCGGAATTAATAATATTGAGAAGGATTTTTTGCTTGACGTCTTTTCGTTTTATTTTTTGTTTCAATTTATTATTCTGATAAAAATAATAGAAGAGAAAAAATAGGAGTGCAACAAGAACGATAGTCAGACTGATTATTTTTTTATTTCTGAGTTGTAGAAGTTTGCTTGCTTCAGAAATTGGCGTTTTTTTAGCAGACACTTGCTGTATATTTTCTTTTGAAATTTCTTTTTGCTGACAAAACGCAGCATTTCCATAAAAAGAAAGGAAGAGAAAAAATAAGCCTAAAATTCTAACTATACGCATAAATATAAGTGGTTAAACGCAATTTCGTTTTGAGAAATTATGGATTAATCAAATTGTTTTTTAAGGCATATTTGACCAAGCCGATGGTGTTTTTTGTATGCAGTTTTTTCATAATGTTTTTACGGTGGGTTTCGACAGTATTTGTACTGATAAAAAGCTGTTCGCTTATTTCCTTTCCGCTGTATTCGAGTGAAATTAGTTTAACAATTTCAAGTTCACGTGGGGTTAAAATAGAATTTTCAAAATAATGCGTTTCATGTGATTTTGAGGTATTGTGCGTAAAACTTTCAAGTATCTTTTCTCTAACAGCCACCGAAAAATATTCTTGGCCACTATAAACCGTTTTTATGGCTTCAATGATATTTTCGCCGGCACATTTTTTTGTTAAATAGCCTTTTGCATTTAATTTCATTACTTCCTTAATGATCTTTAAATCATCGTAGCTTGATAAAATTATGATTTTGCAATCGCTTTCTGTTTCATTAAATTCTTGTAAAACTTTGATGCCGTCTTTTTCAGGCATGCTTATATCTAAAACTAAAACATCGGCGTTGTTTTGTGTAACCTGATTAAGAACACTGCTTCCGTTGAGTGAATTGCCTACAACTTCAAAATTTGGAACGGTTTGTAATAAATTGGTAAGACCATCAATAAGTACTTGATGGTCATCTGCGAGATGAATCCTTATTTTATTTGTCGTTGTCATTATTTTTGGAAATAAGAAGACAAAATTAGATGGTAATGCGCTAGTTAAATGACCAATTAAAGACTCTTTTGTGTCATTTAAAGGCACAAAAAAACCCGAATAAAATATTCGGGTTCTCTTCGCACAAAAAAATTAAGTTTATAGGTTTATCTCAAACGATCTACAGATTTTACAAGATCTTCGTCCTTTTTGATGGCCTTATTAGCTAAAACTAATAACACGATAGCAACAATAGGAAGAAACATCCCAATACCTTTCTCTGAAACAGCGTTAACTGTCTCTCCAGATAAATTTAGAGAGCGATATACAAATAATCCTAATAAAATTAAATTTAATATTATGTTCAGTCTGTTCATCACAAACTGATTTTGTCTTTTTTTGTATGAAATAATACTGATAATCGTTAGCATTGTACTTAATCCTAATAATACAGTATAAACCTGGTCTTGCATAAAGTAAAAAGCTTTACCATTATTTAATGACCACAGCGGTATAAAAAATAGTAAAACCCCTGTTATTACAAAGGTAAGAATTAAATATACGGTTTGAATTCGTTGTAACATAACTTGAAATTGTTTTACAAAAATATATTTTCTTTTTTATAAATACTATTGTATGATTAAATTTTATTCGTATTATTGCATCATAATACCGTAAGCACTTCATACTGCGGTCAATTGAAAATATTTATCTACCTATTCTTTTTACTGTATTTCCTTTAAAATAATTAAATTCATAGAACATTCATGTTTGATATTTCTGCATTAAAAGAAATGAAGCTTTCTGAGCTTCAAGAAATAGCTAAATTAGCTAAAACAATAAAGTTTAATGGTGTTAAAAAAGAGGCTTTAATTGGTCAGATTTTAGCGCACCAAGAAGCGACTGCAACGCCGCCGGCTCCTGCTGTGGCTGAAAAGGAAATAACAGATGATAAACCAAAAAGAGCGAGGATTGTTCCAGTTAAAAAAACGGCTGCTTCAAAAAACGCTCCAGTTTTAGAATTTGATAAGGCCGAGGAAGTAGTTCCAGAAAAAAAGGAAAGTCCTGCAGCAAAGCCAAAAATTCAGGCTGTACCAAAAGCGGAGGAAAATACAGAAAGTCCTGTGGCAGACAAAAAAGAGCCAAAAATTGTTAAGTTTAATAAATCGGCTTACGAGAAAAAAGTTGCTTTACAAAAGGAAAAAGAAGCAGTAAAAGAAGTGACAGCTGAAGAAGGTGCTGAAAATCAAGCTCCAGTTGCTGAAAAAACAGAAACAGTTCCTCAGGCAAAAAAGATAAATCCGAATCAAAATAAAAATCAAAACCCAAACCAAAATCCGAATCAGAATCCAAACCAAAATGGAAATCAAAACGGTAATGGAAATGGGAATAACGGAAATCAAAATCCGAATCATAAAAATAAAAAGAATAATAATTTCAGAGATTCAGATTTTGAATTTGACGGAATTATTGAAAGTGAAGGTGTTCTTGAGATGATGCCAGACGGTTACGGATTCTTACGTTCGTCTGATTATAATTATTTAGCTTCTCCAGATGATATTTATTTGTCAACTTCACAAATCAGATTATTCGGTCTTAAAACCGGAGATACTGTAAAAGGAGTGGTTCGTCCTCCTAAAGAAGGAGAAAAATTTTTCCCTTTAGTTCGTGTACTTAAAATTAATGGTCACGATCCACAAGTTGTTCGCGACAGAGTTTCCTTTGAGCACTTGACACCAGTTTTTCCTTCTGAAAAATTCAAATTAGCCGAAAAAGGCAGTTCTATATCTACTCGTATTATCGATTTGTTTTCTCCAATAGGAAAAGGACAGCGTGGTATGATCGTTGCACAGCCTAAAACGGGTAAAACAATGCTTCTTAAAGATATTGCAAATGCAATTGCGGCAAATCACCCTGAGGTTTATTTAATCGTTCTTTTGATTGATGAGCGTCCTGAAGAGGTTACAGATATGCAAAGAAGTGTTCGTGGTGAAGTTATCGCGTCAACTTTTGACAGAGAACCACAAGAGCACGTAAAAATTGCCAATATAGTTCTTGAAAAAGCAAAACGTTTAGTAGAGTGCGGACACGATGTTGTAATCTTATTAGATTCGATTACACGTTTAGCGAGAGCTTACAATACAGTTCAACCGGCTTCTGGAAAAGTTTTAAGTGGAGGTGTTGATGCAAATGCATTGCAGAAACCTAAACGTTTTTTTGGAGCGGCAAGAAATGTAGAGAACGGTGGTTCGTTAAGTATCATTGCAACTGCATTGACTGAGACTGGTTCTAAAATGGATGAGGTTATCTTTGAAGAATTTAAAGGAACCGGAAACATGGAACTTCAATTGGATCGTAAAATTGCCAACAAACGTATTTTCCCTGCAATCGATCTTACTTCGTCAAGTACACGTCGTGACGATTTGTTATTAGACGAAAAAACATTACAAAGAATGTGGATTATGCGTAAATATCTGTCAGATATGAATCCTGTAGAATCTATGGATTTTGTAAACGACCGTTTCAAGAAAACAAGAAACAACGAAGAGTTTTTGATTTCGATGAATGACTAAAAAAGTTGCTGAGGTTCTAAGATGCTAAGATTCTAAGTTTTTCTTTGACTTTAGTTTACAATATAAAAAAGGGATGAGTTTTTTAAAACTCATCCCTTTTATTTTATCTTAGAATCTAAAAAAAACTTAGAATCTTAGCATCTTAGAACCTTAGTATCTTAGATTATTTCTTATCAACTACCGGTCTGTTTTCTCTGTTAGCTAAATCCCACGCAAGTACAAAAGCAAGCTGTGCTCTTTTTGTTAAAGCGTCGTATTCTATTTTTTCAGGGGTATCGTCTTTTCCGTGGTAGTCTGCGTGAACTCCATTGAAGAAAAAGATTGACGGAATACCGTGTTTAGCAAAGTTATAGTGGTCAGAACGTTCGTAGAAATGATTCGGATCTTTTGGGTCATTAAATTTAAAATCCAAGTCCATTTTGATGTATTTATCATTTTGAGCTACAACTGCATTGTGTAATTCACTAGATAATCTGTCAGCTCCAATTACATATACATAATTATTTGTGTTTGTATGCTCAACATCACGACGGCCAATCATATCAATATTGATATCAGTAATTGTATTTGCAATTGGGAATAATGGATTTTCAGAGTAGAAACGAGATCCGTGCAAACCATGCTCTTCACCAGTAACATGAAGGAATAAAATTGAACGTTTTGGTCCGTGTCCTTCTTTTTTAGCTTTTGCAAATGCTTTAGCGATTTCCATAACTGCTACAGTTCCTGATCCATCATCATCGGCTCCATTGTAAACTTCGCCGTTTTTAATTCCAACGTGATCGTAATGCGCAGAAATTACCAAAACTTCATCTGGTTTTTCAGAACCTTCGATATATGCCCAGATATTTTCTGAATCTTGTAAATTTTCATTACGTCTTGCATTTAAAAATGACGCTGGGATATGCTGATAATAATCAGTTGCGCCTTTAGGGAACGAAATTTTATTTTTTTTGTATTGCTCGATCATGTAAAGTCCGGCTTTTTTCTGTCCTTTCGAACCAGTTTCACGGCCTTCCATTTCATCGGAAGCAACAACATAAAGCATTTTTTTCAAGTCTTTTGCCGTGATTGAATTCATGTATTTGGTTGGGTCTGAATTATCTTTTGAAGCAACAGACTGCGTGTTTTTACATGAAAACGCCGAAGCAATTAATAAAAGAAGTACAATTTTTTTCATTTTTGTGTTAGTGTAAATTAATGAATATGTATAACATATAGAATGTCAGTAAAAATAGGATAAAAAAGAAGTTTATAAAAAATAATGCTACACTTTTAACAAATGAAACGAATCTCGTTTCTCCATAAAAACGGTGATGCGCCGGATAAAAATAATAACACATCCAGGTGATTCCTGCAAAGTTTGCTATAATTACAATTAAACTTGCAATACCGTTTCCTTCAAATAATCCGCCTATTTTATTAATAATAAATAAGACGAGAAAAATCAGAAGCAGAAAGGAGAAATAATGCAATGTAAAAATCCCGTGATCAAAATAATACCATCTTTTTTTGCCATGAAAAAGCCATAAGAAAAAAGCAAAAAACGGCATTATGATAAATAGAATTTTCGGAATGTTATGAATAAAAGATTCAATGAATTTTTCTATAATTTCTTTCTTTGTATTTTTTTCAGTTACATGTACCGCTTTTTCATAAATCCAATATTGAAAATCAGAAAGTTTTTCGCTTTCTTTTCCATATTTTTGGATAGAGTCGGTTTCTTTCATTGTTCGCAACTGAAAATAGGATTTATCTAATGTTTTCGACTTTAAATATGACTTTTCTTTCCAGTCTTTTTCTTTTTTATTTGCATTTTCGAAATTGGACGTGATTTCCTTTTCACCCTTAGTCAAATTTTCGCTAACATGATTTGGAAACAATGCAATCATAAGAAAAGTAACAAAACTTATAAAAATGTAAAGACGAACAGGTGCTAGATAAGACAATCTTTTTCCTGAAAGATATTCTTTAGTTAAAGTCGCTGGCTTTAAAAGCAAGTTTTTTATAGTTTTCCAAAAAGCATTTTCATAATGGGTTAAATCTTCAAAAAAGTGAATAAACAAATGATGAAACGTTTTTCGGGTATCTGTATTTTCTTGACCGCAGTTTGGACAAAATTTCTGTTCTACAACATGCCTGCAGTTCAAACAGGTTTTATCTTTTCTAATAGGACTATGTGACATTGGTTAATTTGTTGGGTTTGATTTGGTTTTAGTTAATTTTTTTTGAGCCACGGATGTTACGAATTTAAAAGGGTTTGCACTGGTTTCTTTTAAATTGATTTTTTGAGAAGGAAATCTGTGTAAACCCTTTTAAATCAGTATCATCCGCGTGCCATCCGCGAGATTATTTTTTTAGAACTTCGTTAAGAAACAATTTCAAATGCTCAAAAGCTCTTTTTGCAGCAACCGGATTGTAAGCCGCGCCTTTAGAATTGTCGCTTCCTGCATCTGGATTTGTAAAAGAGTGAACTGAATCAGCATAATAAATCATTTGCCAATCGGCTTTAGAATCACGCATTTCTTGTTGGAAAGCTGCAACTTCATCTTTAGACACAAAAGGATCATCGGCTCCGTGGCAAATCAAAACTTTAGCAGTAATCGGAGTTGCAGGTCTTGAAGCATCTTTTCCTAAACCGCCATGAAAAGAAGCAACTCCTTTTACGTTCAAATGCCCGCGCGCGGCTTCAAGAACTCCGGTTCCACCAAAGCAATAACCAATAACGACTATATTGTCAGCATTTGCTCCAGATTTGATTAATTCCTGCAATGCAAGGTTGATTCTTTTTTGGTAAGCTTCATAATTGGTTTTATAGAAACCCGCTTGTTTTCCTGCTTCCGAAGTGTTTTTAGGATAATTTCCTTCTCCATATATATCAGCAATAAAAACATGATAACCTAATTTTGACAAATCTTGTGCAATTCCTTTTGAGGCATTATCAATTCCAAGCCATGCCGGAAGTAATAAAATACCAGGATTCTGACTGCTTTTTTTAGCTGGTTTTATAGATAAGCCATTTAATGCCTGATTTCCGTCGGCATATTTTACGGGTGTTAATTGTGCACTTATAGTGTTAGAAAACAATATGGTAGCAAAAATAAGAAGGGCTGAATTTTTCATCGATTTACAATTTTAAACAAATATCAGAAATATTATCTTATAAAAAAACCTCGAAAGAAAGTTCTTCCAAGGTTTGTTTGTAATGGTTTTTCTGATCAAAATTATTCGCCGGGATGATAGGTTTTTTCGGCATTTTTTAGGACATCTTCTTTATAGAATAAAACGTCTTTAAATTGGCCTTTTCGATACATTTCGGCTTGATCTGTAAAATGTTTTGAGTTTTCATCACCGCTGTTTCCACCGGCTAATAATGATTTTGCTTTTATTTTTGGACCAAATTCTACTGCACAAATAAAACTATTCCCGTTATAGCCGTAACGTTTTTTGGAGCCATTTTGGTAACTGCTTTTAAAAGAAGGAAGACTTCCCCAAGAACCTGGACCATAACCAATTGGCAAGCTAGGTTTTGAATCGTCGTATTTTAAATCAATCGCTCCGCTTGCACGTTGAAAACGATTAATTTCGCCCCAAGCTACTTGCCATCTTCCAAATTTTGACACTAAATCTTGCAATACTGCCTGCAATTGCGGTATCATTTGTGCGACTGTAGCATTTTTTGCAAATTTCTTTGTGTTTTCAACTTGGTCTAGTTCGCCTTCGCCAACATATGCTTTTAGAATAATTGGGTCTAATTTATAAGCCCACTCTACAGCTAGTGTCGTTGCCACCGAATTTTCTTTTGCATAATAATCCCAATATTTCAGAATTGAAATTGGCTCTTTTAATGTCGCATATTCTGGTGATTGCACGTCTATGTTTTTTTCGAAAACATTTACTAAACTCGGAATTAATATTTCGAAAATAGACAATTTAGAATCATAACCATCGGCGATCACTTTGTCTAAAGTGTATTTGTTGCCTTTGCTGAAAATTCGAACGGCATTAATTCCTCTAAAATTTTCACCATCTGGCGCCATATACGGAATGTAATTTTCCTTTTTTGGACTGTTTTCTCCCGCAACCGAGAAAGGGGTAGAGTTGCAGTTTTGAAGCCAGCCATTTATTGGATTGTAAACATGAACCGTTTCGTCAACTTCATGTAAACCTTTCCATTGTGTTGAAGAAATTGAGCCGTCAACTACTTTTGACCAATTCAAACTTTTATCTCGAATAGGAATAAAATTTCCGTGCCAATATGCTATATTTCCTTTGCTATCAGCATAAACGGTATTGTTTGACGTATTAGCTTTTAAATCCATTGCTTTTTTATAATCGTCAAAGTTTTTAGATTTTGTTCTAATCCAGCTCTGAATCAAACTGGTCATTGAACGATTATTTGATTTTAAACTAATCCATTTTCCGTCTCGTTTAGCCATAATTGGCCCGTTATTAGTAAAATAGGTTTTGAATTTCTTTGGAATCAATTTTCCATTTTCGGTATAATTGATCGTAATTTCTTTTTCAATTACAGGCAAAAGCTTGTTGTCGAATTCGTAGAATAATTTTCCGTTTTTATTAGTGATTTTCTCGGCATACATATCAGCAACATCTACGTTTGATGAGGTATGCATCCAGCCACAGTTTTCGTTAAAACCTTGATAAATAAAAAATTGTCCCCAAGTTACAGCGCCGTAAACATTCAAGCCTTCTTCACTCGTAATTTGAACTTCGGGTCTGAAGTAAAAAGTTGTATGCGGATTAATGTATAAAATAGCATTTCCATCAGCGGTTTTTGAAGGAGCAAATGCAAAACCGTTTGAGCCAGTCTGAACATATTTTTCTCTTTCAACATACGCCACTTTATCATTGTTTCCGGAGTAAAACGCTTTTAATTCGGCTATTGAGAGATCTGCGGTACTGATTGCGCCAATACTTCCATCAGTCCAAAGCAAAGGAAACCACGGTTCGAAATGTGTTAACAAAGCTGGTTTTACTTCTGGGTGTTTGTATAAATAAAAGTTGATAGCATCGGCATAACTGTTTAGTAGTTTCTTTAGCCATTCTGGCGCTTTTGCGTAATCTGCTTTTGCTTCGTTAGTATCAATTAAAAGTTTAATTTCTAGATCATTATATAAAACAGATTGTCCTTTTATTTCAGAAAGACGGCCCAGTTTTTCAATATAATTCATTTCGATTCTTTTAAAATCATCCTCGCATTGTGCATATAATAATCCAAAAACGGCATCGGCATCTGTTTTTCCATAAACGTGCGGGATTCCCCAATTATCACGAATGATAGTGACTTGTTTGGCTGATTTTTCTAAACGTTCAATTTCATTTATGCTGATTTTTTGTGCCGAAATTTGAAGACTCAGACAAATGAAAAATAACGATTTTAGGATTTTAGAATAAGAATGCATGACTATTTAATATTAAATTTTTGACCGGCTGTATAAATACTCATTTGCAAATTTTCAATTGTAATGAGATTGTTTTTATTTGATTTTTGTGCTTTAAGCAAACAGCCAGTCAATAGCAATAAAGTCAGAATCAGTTTTTGAAATGAAAATTTAGAAAGAAACTGGTTTTTCATAGTTTTGGTCGTTAAATATGCTGATTTTCTAAAAATTTAAAGCGAAGAATTAGCGACGAAAAATAGCTCGCTTCTTAATTTAAGAGATTATAGTGAAATATTTCTTTTAAAAGCACAACCTAATTCAATGATCGAATCTGTTTTTGCGATACCAGGAATGCTGTCTATTTTATCGTAAAGAATTTTACGCATGTGTTCATGGTTTTTTGCAATAATTTTAATGTAAAGTGTGAAAGAACCAGTAACATAATAACATTCTGTAATCTCAGGAATTTTTTTCATTTCTTCGATAATTCGATCAGAATCAGAATCTTTGTTCAGTGTGATTCCGGTAAAAGAAGCCCAGTCATAACCAATATTTTTTTCCTGTATAATAGGTTTTATGCCTCCTATAACACCTTGTTCGATCATTCTGTTAACACGTTGATGTACCATAGTGTTTGAAATTTTTAAGTTGGTCGCTATGGCAGAAAATGCCATTCTTCCGTCTTTTTCTAATTCCTTCAGTATATTAATATCGAATTCGTCTAGTATATCCATTCTTTTAAATGTTGCTTTTTTGTTGTAAATATAGTCCCTATGGGACATCTTATCGAATACATTTTTATTATTTCTACCAATATTTAACTCGTACGGAGTATTCATTTTTTATTTACAATAATAATATCTCGGAGAGATCAAATATTGGTAGCATAAAAAAAAAGCAAAAAACAATTTGTCTCGTAGAGACTGCACAATCGTTATTGTTTTTTGATTTATAAAAGTAATTATTTTTTTCAACAAAAGGGAATAAAATCATGTACATGCTCTGATGATATTTGTTTTTTATTTGCTTTTAAAATTAAATTTGACTTTTTTTAGTGATTAATTTATTTAATTTATGTTTTTTTATTGTCTATTTTGTGTTTTTTGATACTTTTGTGTTTGAAAAATAATATATTATGATACATACAGAAAATATACTTTCATCGAAATCTGAAATTTTGATTGAAAAAGAGAATAAATACGGAGCTCATAATTATCATCCGCTTCCTGTGGTTTTAGAAAAAGGAGAAGGAGTATATGTTTGGGATGTAGATGGAAAAAAATATTATGATTTTTTATCCGCTTATTCAGCAGTAAATCAAGGGCATTGTCATCCAAAAATTGTACAAGCAATGGTGGATCAGGCGCAAAAACTGACTTTGACTTCGCGTGCTTTTTACAATGATAAATTGGGTAATTACGAAGAATATATAACCAATTATTTTGGTTTTGATAAAGTATTGCCAATGAACACAGGTGCTGAAGCAGTTGAAACAGCACTAAAAATATGCAGAAAATGGGCATATGAGGTAAAAGGAATTCCAGAAAATCAAGCGCAAGTGATTGTGTGTGAGAATAATTTTCATGGAAGAACGACTACCATTATTTCATTTTCTAATGATGAAACGGCTCGCAAAAACTTTGGTCCGTTTACAGACGGATTTATAAAAATTGAGTATGATAATCTGGAAGCACTTGAAAAAGCGTTAGATTCTTCAAAAAATATTGCTGGATTTTTGGTTGAACCAATTCAGGGAGAAGCTGGAGTTTATGTTCCGTCCGAAGGATATTTGGCAAAAGCAAAAGCGTTGTGCGAGAAACATAATGTTTTATTTATTGCCGATGAAGTTCAGACAGGAATTGCGCGTACAGGAAAATTATTAGCTGTTCATCATGAAAATGTACAGCCAGACATTTTAATTTTAGGAAAAGCAATTTCTGGTGGAGTTTATCCAGTTTCTGCGGTTTTGGCAAATAATGAGATTATGAATGTCATCAAACCAGGGCAGCACGGTTCTACTTTTGGTGGAAATCCTGTTGCAGCAGCGGTTGCGATTGCAGCATTAGAAGTAATTAAAGATGAAAAACTGGCCGAAAATGCAGAACGTTTGGGAATTATTTTAAGAGAAGGATTAAACAAAATCGCTGAAAAGAATAATTTGATTACGCTTGTTCGCGGAAAAGGGCTTTTGAATGCGATCGTAATTAATACAAATGAAGATTCTGATTTAGCTTGGGAAATTTGCCTAAAATTCAGAGACAACGGATTATTGGCAAAACCAACTCACGGCAACAAAATTAGATTGGCACCGCCATTAGTAATGACAGAAGCTCAAATTCAGGAATGTCTTGAAATTATTGAAAAGTCACTTAATGAATTTAAGTTATAAGCATAAATAGACGTTATATTAAAAAACAGCTGTAAATTTTTACAGCTGTTTTTTTTTGCAGAAATTGGAATTATATAACGTAGTATAAAAAATTATATAACTTAAAAAATGACTTCATGAGTAGTTTTGGAGTATAATTTATAACAGCAGCTATTTGCAGAATCTTTACTAAATTTTATTTCCTATGGCTTATAATTCTAATGATTTGACACGTTTTCTAGATGCACAAAACAAGCTGTATTTAACGGCTTATTCGGAATTGAAAAAAGGGAAAAAAGAAACGCACTGGATGTGGTTTATTTTTCCGCAGATAAAAGGTTTAGGAAAAAGCAATATAGCAAATTATTATGCCATTGCCGATCTGGAAGAAGCGGAAGCGTATTTAAATCATCCCGTTTTAGCCAAGCATTTAGTTGAAATTGCGCGACTTTTGTTAAACTATAAAACCAAATCTATTGAAGCGATTCTGGGTGAATTAGACGCTCGTAAATTGCGTTCTTCTTTGAGTCTTTTTGTTCAGGTTGTAAATGCAAATCCAATATTTCAGGAATTATTAGATACTTTTTACTCGGGTCATTTAGATCCAATTACGCTGACTCTTGCGCAAGAATTAAAGAAAAAAGTACCAGCCGAAGCATAATGTGATTTTAAAACTGAATTTATCTTTGTATTTTATTTATATATTTTTTTTGGGACAAAAAACCATTCGCTTAAAACGAATGGTTTTTGTTTTTATACAGGTTTCCATTTAACTTCCGTATCCAGGATTTGTGTGATTTTTTTTTGATGTCCATTAATGGAATAGGGAAGACCAATCTGTTTGAATCGTATTGAAGAATATAAGAGCCGTTGCCATTTTGGCTAATATCAATTGAAGGTTTTTTAGTAGTTACTTTTTGATTTTTGTAGAAAAAACTTAGATTTTTTAAGATTGAAACAAAAAAAAGCGACTGTTCAGGAAAACAATCGCTTTTGGGTATAATTACTCAAAATATCAAAAAAAGTAATTATTCATTTAGAGAATTTAATCTCAATATTTTTAAAATTTGGCTTTTTTCAGTTCCCACAAAGTTTTGATAAAAGTATCAACATCTTGAGTTGTATTGTAAAATGCCAAGGATGGGCGAACCGTAGTTTCGACTCCCATTCTCCTCAAAATAGGTTGTGCACAATGATGTCCCGTTCTTACCGCAACACCTTCTTTATTTAATGCCTGACCAACTTGATCGTTTGTATATCCTTGTAAATTAAAAGATAATACACTTGCTTTGTCCTTCGCTGTTCCTATTAAACGTACGCCCGGAATTTCTTTTAAAAGCCTTGTTGCATATTCTAATAAATAATGCTCATATTGTCCAATTTGCTCAATTCCGAGTTTCGTAACATAATCAATTGCAGCGCCAAGGCCAATCGCATCGGCAATGTTTCCTGTTCCGGCTTCGAAACGATTGGGTGCTTTGTGGTATTTTATTTCCTCAAAAGTCACATCCTGAATCATGTTTCCGCCAGATTGATACGGTTGCATTTCGTTCAGCAAATCTTCTTTTCCGTATAAAGCTCCAATTCCTGTTGGACCAAATAATTTATGTCCAGAAAAAACCAACCAATCCGGATTTAAATCCTGAACATCAACTTTCATGTGCGAAACAGATTGTGCGCCGTCAATTAAGACTTTTGCACCTGCTGCGTGTGCCATTTCGGTTATTTTTTTGGCTGGTGTTACGGTTCCCAATGCATTTGAAACTTGTGTAAAAGCCACTAAACGAGTTTTTGAATTCAGCAATTTTGCATATTCATCAAGCAGAATTTGACCGTCATCATCAACAGGAATTACTCTTAATTTCAAACCTTTTTTATCGGCCAATCTTTTCCACGGAACTATATTCGCATGATGCTCCAAATTGCTGACAATAATCTCATCTCCCGAATTTAAATTTTGATCGCCCCAAGTTGAAGCCACTAAATTGATTCCTTCGGTAGCACCACGGACAAATACAATTTCGTTTACTGAAGAAGCATTTAAGAACGTTTTTACTTTTTCCCGTGCAGCTTCATAAGCGTCAGATGCACGTGCAGCCAATTCATGTGCTGCACGGTGAATGTTCGAATTTTCATGCTCGTAGAAATACGCAATTCGATCAATAACCGATTTTGGTTTTTGAGTCGTTGCAGCATTATCAAACCATATCAAAGGCTTTCCGTTTACGGTTTCACTCAAAATGGGAAAATCTTTTTTGATCAATTCGGCATTAAAATGTGAATTTGTACTGCCGCTTAATGGATTTGTTCCGAAAGAACTTCCAACAATCGCATTTGTACTTTTTGGATCAAAAGCAAACGGATTCTGATCTAAAAAATAATACGAGTTTTGAAGATCACTTCCGCTTGACGGAAAATCATTTCGCTTTCTAAAAAAAGTATCAACTGTTTCTAAAGCTATTTTTAGTTCATTTTCAAACGAAGAATTTTCGCTTTGAAAAGGCAAATATTGATCATTTAAAAACAGCGATGAAAAAAGTGATTCTTCATTAAGCTGTGGCGAACCGCTGTTTTTTAAATTGATATCATAAAAACCAGTCTGCGGATTATTAATATTTAGTCCGTTATCTTCAGGAATTCCAGAAGAAGGGATGCCATATTTAGGATCAAAACCTGCACCAGCATTTGGATACAAAGCCGAGGCACTCGAACTTTGAGAAGCACTTGCTGGAGAACCTCCAAAACCGCTGAACGAAGGTGGTGCCAGATTAACATTTAACGGACTTTGCGTTGGAAACGGCGTTAAAATATTGGCACCGCCAGCATGCAAAAGTGTTTCTGCAATTTTTGTCGCACGAGGATGTTCAGCTTTGTCTGGACTCAGTGAAATTTCTTTCGGAAATTCATTGGGTAGTGCACTGAACAGCTCGTTTGCCAGAAACTGCAAATCGTCAATGTTTGGTAATCCGTCTGGGTTAGTATTTGTACTCATGATACTTTCCTATTTCGACATCTTCTAAAACAGCGATGGCATCATCAACCAAAATAGCTAAAGAACAATAAAGCGAAACCAAGTATGAAGCAATCGCTTTTTCATTAATTCCCATAAAACGAACTGATAATCCAGGAGATTGCTCGCCTTGTAATCCAGGCTGAATCAATCCAATAACACCTTGACGACTTTCACCAGTACGCAATAAAATGATTTTTGATTTTCCTTTTACGATCGGCAATTTATCAGATGGAATAAGCGGAATGCCTCTCCAAGTTAAAAATTGAGACCCAAATAGAGATATTGTCGGAGGCGGAACACCACGGCGTGTACATTCGCGTCCAAAAGCGGCAATTGCCAGCGGATGCAACAAAAAGAAACCTGGCTCTTTCCAAACTTTAGTCAGTAATTCGTCTAAATCATCTGGAGTTGGTGCTCCTGTACGAGTTTTTATAATTTGCGAAGGTGCCACATTGCTTAATAATCCGTAATCTTTATTATTGATTAATTCGCTTTCTTGACGTTCTTTAATCGTTTCTATTGCCAAACGAAGCTGTTCCGAAATTTGATTGTACGGCTTGCTATATAAGTCAGAAACACGTGTATGAACTTCTACAATGGTCTGAACGGCAGCAAGATTATATTCTCTCGGGTTTTCAACATAATCAACAAAAGTGTTTGGTAAAACCCTTTCGTCGCGTGCAGAACAATCGACTTCGATGTGGTTTGCATTTTTAACTTTGTTCAAACGAAATACTCCCGATTCTACTGGTGTCCAATGCAAAAGATGTGTCAGCCAGCGTGGAGAAGTTGTTCCAATTTGGGGTACGGTACGTGTTGCAATTGCGAGCTGTCTTGCTGCAACATCGCCTAATGCGGTCTGTTGTTGTTTTGATTCTGCCATTTTTCTGGTATTTTAATAGGTTTGTAAATTATTTTTTGCTTGCTTAAAGTTATTCATAATTTTAATCAAATAACTCATCTACAGATAAATATCTTTCTCCAGTGTCATAATTAAACGTCAGGATTACAGCATCTTCAGGAATATCTTTGAGTTTTCTGGAAAGTGCCGCAAGTGCTGCTCCAGTCGATATTCCGGCAAATATTCCTTCTTCTTTTGCTATTTTTTTAGTGAAATTGTACGATTCGTTTTTATCAACCGTTAAAATCTGATCGACATATTCGCGATTAAAAACTTCTGGAATAAAACCTGCTCCAATTCCCTGAAACGGATGTGGAGAAGGCAATCCACCGCTCAAAACTGGCGACAAAGCCGGCTCAACTGCATAAGTTTGAAGATTTGGGAAATGTTGTTTCAAAATTTTTGAAACTCCAGTAATATGACCTCCAGTTCCAACTCCAGTAATCAGATAATCAATTCCATCTGGAAAATCGGCTACAATTTCTAGAGCCGTTGTTTTTTCGTGAATTTCAACATTTGCTTTGTTGGTAAACTGTGAAGGAAGAAAAGAGTTTTTAATTGTCGAAGCCAGTTCCTTCGCTCTTTCAACTGCTCCCGAAGTTCCTTTTTCTCTCGGTGTCAAAACATATTCGGCACCATAGGCATTCAAAATTCTCCTGCGTTCAACACTCATCGATTCTGGCATTACCACAATAACTTTATAACCTTTTACTGCGGCGACAAGTGAAAGTCCAATTCCAGTATTTCCTGAAGTTGGTTCAATAATTACGGTATCCTGATTTATAAGTCCTTTTTGTTCGGCATCTTCAATCATTGCGAGAGCGATTCGGTCTTTAATACTGGATCCTGGATTTGATTTTTCCAATTTAATCCACACTTCATGTGATTTAAAAAGTTTGTTTAATCGAATGTGAGGAGTGTTTCCTATGGTTTCTAAAATGTTTTGATATTTCATTGGTTTTGATATTTTTAAATAGAATAAAAAATGGGTGCAGGGAAAGGGTTATTGTCCCTGATTTTAATTTCGTTTTTATGATAAACCACAGAATTGGAAGGAATTGTATATGTCAGCCAGACGTTTCCGCCAATTATAGAATCTTTTCCAACTGTAGTTTGACCGCCAAGAATAGTGCTGTTAGCATATATAATGACATTATCTTCAATGGTTGGGTGTCTTTTTACAAATGCTTCGTCTTTTTTTACACTCAAAGCGCCAAGTGTAACGCCTTGGTAAATTTGCACATTATTGCCAATAATTGTTGTTTCTCCAATCACGATTCCTGTTCCGTGATCGATAGCGAAATCTTTTCCAATTTGTGCGCCGGGATGAATTTCAATACTCGTTTTAATATGAGCATATTCTGAAATTGTTCTGGCTAATAATTTTAAATCCTGCTCCCAAAGCTGATGAGAAAATCGGTAAACGGCAATAGCGAAAAAACCAGGATACGAGTATAATACTTCTTCCAGAGATTTGGCCGCAGGATCTTTTGTAAATATTGTTACAGCGTCGTTTAGTGCTTTTTTGTGCAGTTTCGGAATCGCTTCAAAAAAGTTTTTGGTCTGCTGTTTTTGGTCACTTTTTGGTGAAAAATCCAGAACCAATTCATCAAATTGCTTTTCCAGCTGATTGAATTTGTATTTGATTGTCGCCTCAGACTCTAATGATTTTGAGGTATTCGAAAATAAAATGACAAACAAATCATCTATAAACTGATGGATTAATTTTTTCTCCGGCAGAATCACTAAGTCATGATGCTGTTTTGCTATTTCTTGATAAAATGAACTCATAATGATTATTTTATGGTTAGAAAAAGATTTTTATTTCTTTAGAGAGGCACCACCCGGCATTACTTCTGGTTTTAGTTTGAATTTGCTGTATTCTACAACGCCAGTGCGGTCTGCCCATTCAAAATAAGATGCCGAAAGTTTGTTTACAATTCCCGGATTTTGTTGTGCCACATTTGTGGTTTCACCTCTGTCGGTTTCAAGGTTGTAAAGTTCCCATTCGTAAGAAGGATAAATCGAAACCAATTTCCATTTTCCGTCACGCACCGCTCTGTTTCCTGCTCTTTCCCAGAAAAGGGGTTCGCCTCGGTTCACTTCTGAAACATTATCAAATAAAACGGGAAGCAAACTTTTCCCCGGAAGCGGATTCGTATTTACATTATTATAATTTTTAGGATATTCAATTCCTGCCAATTCGTAGAAAGTTGGAGCGAGGTCGATAATATGTCCGGTTCCTTTATCAATTCTTCCGGCTTTTATTTTTGATGGAAACCAAGCAATAAACGGCGAACTGAAACCACCTTCATGCATATTATTTTTATATTGCTGAAGCGGCGTATTCGATAAATATGCCCAGTTTTGTTCCTGATAATCAAATGATCCTGAAGTTCCAACGGGACCGTCATTTCGAACCAAGCCTCGTCCTAACGGATTATAAGTATTGAATCCGCCTTGAGCGCCATTATCTGAAATAAAGATAATCAATGTGTTTTTATCTTTTTTAAGCGCTTTTAGTTTATCCAAAACTTTCCCGACATTCTGATCCATGTTGTCGACCATTGCGGCGTAAACTTCCATTTTAGCTTTCCAGAATTGTTTTTCGTCGTAAGATAATTTGCTCCATTCCGGAACTTCTGGATCTCTTGGCGAAATAGTCTGATTGGCTGGTAAAATGCCGTTTGCTTTTAATTTTTCGATTCTTTTTTCTCTCAAAACATCCCAGCCTTCATCAAATTTTCCTCTGTATTTGGCAATGTCAACTGGTTTTGCCTGCAAAGGCCAATGTGGTGCGGTAAAAGCTAAATACAGAAAAAAAGGCTTGTTTTCTTTGTTTTGTTCGTCTAAGAAAGTCACGGCATTATTTCCAATTTCATCTGTAAAATAATACGAATCATTTTTTGGATGTAGTTCTTCATTATTACGAATCAGTTTTACCGGATATGGAGTTTTTCCGAAAGGCAAAGGTTTGGTATCAAAATAATTGGATGCGCCTTTTAAGATGCCATAAAATTTATCAAAACCTCTTTGGTTTGGCCATTGCGCCTGATCTTCAGAACCTACGTGCCATTTTCCGGATAAAATCGTGCTATATCCTCCAGAACGGAAAACTTCTCCCAAAGTCAGAGATTCTTTGTTCAAATATCCTTGATAAGCTGGCAGTCCTAAATTCACATCAAAAAAACCAACGCCCGCTTTATGCTGATATTGACCAGTTAGGAGTGAAGCGCGAGTTGGCGCACAAATCGAGTTATTGTAAAATTCGCGCAAACGTAAACCTTCACTCGCCAATTTATCAAGATTTGGTGTTTTAATTTCCGAACCATAATTTCCTAAATCAGAGTAACCCATATCATCGACCATAATCAGAATGATGTTTGGTTTTGATGTATTCTGAGCAGTTGCTTTTGTAAAACTGAAAGCTCCGGTTATTAAGGCAGAAAATAATATTGAGGTAATTTTATTGTTCATTTTAAAATGCTTTTTGTTTGTTGTTTTTTGTTTTGTAAGTGATAAATGTTCTTTAATTGATGGTTTCCGTTGCCGCAGAAATTCCTTTATTCTTGATTATATAACATTGTTGTGCATCTTCGTTTGAGGCGAATTGCATATTATATTGTAAATGAAATTGGGGTAAAAAAGTGGGGTTTGTTCCGATTTTAAATGAAGCAAAATCATGACAAACAAATTTGAGAATTAACAACAGCTACACATATAACAAAAAGTGTTATAGGCATAATTTTTAGGAAGAATGAAAGACGTTCTGTGTGCTATTGTTTTCAAAATGTAAGTTTTAAATATTAAACTCTACTAATTCTATAGACAAAGTTATATTTAATATTGTAAAAACCAAATTAATCTTGATTTTTTTTTGAAAAAAGAAGTGAAGTAGAAGGTATTAGGAATAATTTAAAGTTGTAATTAGTTGATTTTTAGCTTTTTGAATTTTTTGTTTATGAAAAAGAAAATATTTATAGTTTTGTCATTTCGAGGCACGAGAAATCTCCGCAAGTAGCTCGACAAAGATTGGATTCTCGTTACGGAGCTACTTGTGGAGATTTCTCCTTCGTCGAAATGACAAACTGGATGAATTATTGGTGCTTATCTATAAAAAAACTTAGCGAACTTAGCGTAAAACCTTGCGAACTTAGCGGTTAAATCATCTTCCAAACAACAAAAAAGCAATAATCAACGTAACAATCACATTGAATAATTGTGCAATTAAAAAAGCATACAAAGGTTTACGACTATTATTAGCAAGCAAATCTTTAAAATTAGTTTCTAAACCAATACTTGTAAAAGCCAAAGCAAACCAAATCCCTTGCAAATTTTTCAAACTGTCTTTTACCGAATCTCGAACTTCTGAAGTAATGAAAAAAGAAAATAGGAGAGAAGCCAGAATAAAGCCAATTACAAACTTTGGAAAACGTTCCCAAATCACACTTAAAGTCGGTTTTGATTCTACAGCTTCCGCCGATTTGTTGTGCGTGTAAGTCCAATACACAGAAATGGCAAAAGCAGCTAATCCTAATAAAACATTTTGCGAAAACTTTACGATTGTACTGATTTTCAAAGCTGTTTCACCAACCAAACTTCCTGAAGCCACAACTGCTCCCGAAGTGTCAATACTACCGCCTAACCATGCGCCAGTGACTTCTTCGGGAAAGTTGAAATATTTGGCAATTATCGGCATGAAAATCATCATTGGAATGGCAGTGACCAAAACGATGGAGATTACATAAGACAGTTTTTTTGAATCGCCTTTTATAGCGCCCGAAGTTGCAATCGCAGCAGAAACACCACAGATAGATACGGCACTCGAAATCATCATCGTTAATTCATCGTCAACTTTTAATTTTCGGCAAAGCCAAAAGGCAAAATACCAGACAGACAAAACAACAACCAAAGCCTGAATTAAGCCTAATGAACCCGCCTTTAAAATATCAGAGAAAATCACGCTGGTTCCCAATAAAACCAATCCGATTTTGACGAAAACTTCTGTTGAAAGTGCTGAATGAAACCATTCAGGAAGTTTGAAGAAATTCCCAATTGCTAAACCAATTATCAAACTGAAAATTACCGCTTCTAAATTGATAGATTTTATAGCCGAATTTCCCGCCAGAAGTAAAGCAATCAAAGTTAAAATATACAATATAGGGAAAGTCAGCAAAAAATATTTAACCGATTTTCCAATTAAAAAAGCGCCTAAAGTTCCGATTAAAATCAGATATAAAAATTGGATGAGAAGTATTTTTAAGTTTGCAAAATCAAATACTTTCGTTTTTAAATTGGTGCTGTTTGACCAACTGAAAATTGGAACTTCGGGAAGAAATATAAAAAGGGAAATTCCGATGATTATGAACCCTAAAATTACTACCGTCCAATCTTCGTGAATATTAAATTGTTTAGTTTGAGTTGACATTTGTTTTTTGATTTCCTGCAAGGTTTTCAAAACCTTGTAGGTATTAATATTTAAAAAGGTAGAAACGAGACCTACAAGGTTTTGAAAACCTTGCAGGACTTCGATCAAGATTACAAATCCACAAAGTATTTTTGCTTTCCAAAATCGAACTCATAATAAGTCAAATTAGGCCAAAGCGGTTTGATTAAACCTTTTTCCCAATTTTGTAAAGCAGTTTGCAGTTCTTTTACTTTTTCTGGATTTTTTGAGGCTAAATCTGTTGTTTCCGATTTGTCTTTTGCCAAATCATAAAGCCAGGTTTCGTGTGTTTTTCCACTTACAATTAATTTCCAGTTACCGCTTCTTATTGCTTTTGCATCGCCAGAACGCCAATACAAATCTTTATGCGCATCTTTATTATTGTTTACCACATCGATCAAATCAACGCCATCATACACGCGGTCTTTTGGCAAACCAGAACCCGTAACAGAAGCAATTGTGCTAAAAATATCAAGAGAACTTACAGGAGTTTTATAAACAGTATGCGGTTTTATTTTTCCCTTCCAAGAAAGTGCAAACGGAACATTTATGCCACCTTCAAAATGCGAAAATTTACCGCCTTTTAAAGGTGCATTTGTGGTTGCAAAAGTATAATCGGCACCACCGTTGTCGCTGGCAAAAATGATTAAGGTATTTTCCTCTAAACCTTCTTTTTTGACTTTAGCTCGAATTCTTCCAATTGCATCATCAAGTGCGCTGATCATCGCATAATACACACGTTTGTTTTCGTCTTTTACATTCGGGAAACGGTCGTAATATTTTTTACGAACTTGAAACGGCGTGTGCGGCGCATTAAACGGAACATAAAGCAAAAACGGTTTGTTTTTATTTTTATCGATAAAAGCTTCAGCTTCATCAGCAAATGTTTCGGTTAAATAGGCTTTATCATGAATAATGGTAGTGTCGCGGCGAATTTGTCCAATTCCGACACGGCCATTTCCCCAAATCATTTTATCGGTAAAATCTTTGTGATGATGATTGATAATATCCGGATTATCATCTTCGGGAGTATAAAGTGAAAATGCCTGATAAAATCCGTAATGATAATCGAAACCTCGGTCTAAAGGAAAAAATCCTTTGTTGTGACCCAAATGCCATTTCCCGATAATTGCCGTGCTGTAACCTTGTTTTTTAGCCAAATCAGCAAAAGTAATTTCAGATTGTGGCAAACCTTGCGTGGCTATAGAGGCTTCATTTGGATAATTTATTTTGTCATTGAGCCTCCAGCTATTAGTGTTGATTAAATATTTGAAAGCGTAATATTCCAAGTTATTTTTTGGATAACGATCGCCCGGCTGATATTCATGCCCAAAGCGTTCTTGATAACGTCCTGTAAGCAATCCAGCACGCGACGGCGAACAAATCGAAGCCGATACATAACCATCGGTAAAAGTAACTCCGGAAGCTGCCAAAGAATCAATTTGAGGAGTTGGTGCAGCCTTTCCTCCGTATAATGAAATATCATATTTTCCTAAATCATCAGCAAGGAGAATGATGATGTTTGGTTTCTTTTGAGATGTTTTCGCAGTATCTTTTTGTGAAAGAAATGCTGTTTTTCCTTCGAGTAGTTTTTCATCTGGTTTTATTAAAGTTCCGTCTGTGTTTATAGGCCAGAAAAGGAATACTGCTAATAAAAAGAGTATGATTAAAATGGGTATAACAATCTTGGTTATTTTTTTATAGGTTGCCATATTTTGGTTTTTGGTTTGTAGTTTATGGTTTTTGGCTCAGTATTGAGCGTAAAGTTTGTCATTTCGACGGAGGAGAAATCTTCACGAGTAAGTCCGCAACGAATATCCAATCTTTGTAGAGCTTCTTGCGAAGATTTCTCCTCCGTCGAAATGACAATTTTGTGGTTGTCTAAGTCTAATAAAAATCAAAAAGCTATTTCGAAGCCAAAGCCACATCAACCTCATTTTTCAAATTTTCAAAACCTTCTTTTTTAAGAATGATTTTTCCATTTTGATAAAGAATTAAAGTTGGGAAGACTTTTATTGTTTTCAAATCAGCGATGACTTGTGTGTTGTCTTCCAGATCGATTTCAACTATTTTTAGATTACTTCCGTATTGTGCTTTTATCGTTTCCAGAACTGGTTTAACTTTTTTGCAGGCACCACAATAAACAGATCCAATATCAACTAAAACGGTTTTATTGTCAGAAATAATTTTGTTGTATTCTGCTAAAGTTAATTTGCTTTTTGAATTGGCAAAAAACGGTTTTCCGCTTCCAATCCAGTTCGCGATGCCGCCTTCCAGACTGTAGGCTTCTTTGAAACCTTTTTTTAGTAAATCGTCTGCCAGCCAAACACTTCTTCCAGCTCCAATCGAATAAGTAAAAACGGGTTTTGATTTATCTAATTTTGCTATTTTTTGAGCGTAATCTTTAGATTCTAAATTAAAATTTACTGCACCTAAAAGATGGTTTAAAGCAAATTCTTCAGGACCTCTGGCATCAATTATCTGTGGATTTTTCTCTGCCTGAATTTTACTGTAATAAACATCTAAAGAAACAGTATTCGAGCTTTTAGTTTGTGAAAATCCAACGATGGTAAAAAGCAATACAAATGCTGAAATGCTATTTTTAACTATTTTATTTTTCATGATTTTAAGTTTAAGGAGTTACAATATTCCAATATGGATTTGCAGGTTCAAAAACACTCGCCAATTCTCTAAATTTAAACGGATCGCCTTCGAAAATTACACCTTCAGAAGTTAGAATTGTTCTGGCACTTTCTGGATTGGTCAATAATTCTACAAATTTGGCTTTTGAAATTGCTAAAGTAAACTGAGCTTTATCATCTACACGGGTTTGGCTTTGATGCAAAACGCCATTTTTAAGATAAACCAGAATGTTTTTGTTTAGTTCAGGAAAAACGAAACGCAAAGAAATTTCTTTTCCGGCTGCTTTATTTCCGTCAACTGTAACCGATAAATAATCGAAAATTGCTTCTGGAGTTAAATTGGCTAAAAATCCGGCAGCGCGATTGACAGGATTTTTTGGAACAGTTGTGCCTTCGCGAAGTTCTTTGGCGCCAGATAAATATAAATCTCTCCAAATTCCTGATTCGCTTTGATACGCAATTTGCTCAAAAGCATCGGCTTGTAAATTCTTTGCTTGAACATTATCAGGATTGGCAAAAATCACATGTTTTAGAACTTCAGCGACCCAACGGTATTCACCTTTTTGGAAGCTTTCATTGGCTTTTTTCAAAGCTGTTTCTTCACCACCAAACCACTCCACATATTTTTTAGCCGACTCCACTTGAGGCAGTTTATCGTAATCGGCAGGATTTCCGTCCCACCAGCCAAGATAAAATTGGTACGTTGCTTTTGCATTATATTTTACTGTTCCGTAAAAATCTCGGTTGTACCATTCTTTTGCTAGTTCAGTTGGAAGTTTTATTTCTTCGGCGATTTCATCTTTGTTCAAACCTTTATTGGCCAAATGAACCGTTTGATCGTGAACATATTTGTATAAATCTCTCTGTTTTTCCAGGAAAGTAATTCCTTTATCATGTCCGTAAACCGGCCAAGTGTGCGACGGAACAATAATTTCCGTTTTGGCTCCAAATAAATCGATCGCTTCGTCCAGATATCCTGCCCAAGCTTTTGCATCTCTGGTTTTTGCGCCACGCGGTGTTAAAACATTATGATAGGTATGACTTGCTATTTCGGCAGAGAAAAAAACTTTTTTAGAAGGAGCAAAGACCGTTAATTCGGCTGGTGCTTCAGAATTCGGCGTAAGCTGAAAAACTAAATCCAAACCATCAATAGTAACGGTTTGTCCGGTTTTTTCAATTTCGAAATTTGGAGGCAAAAGCGATGAACTTCCTCCACCAAGAAATGGTTTTCCTAAACCAACATCAATTTGTCCAGTGGCATTTCTTTCTAAATTTAATCCGAATTGATATCCGGCTCTTCTTCGCATAACATTTCCGAGAAGCACATTTTCACTTACGGCTTCTTCATAAAAACCTTTTGGCGTAATGAATTTTACTTTTCCGGATTTTATGTCTTCGGCCGAAACCAAACCTTGCAATCCGCCATAATGATCGCCGTGACTGTGCGTCACAATTACGGCCAAAATAGGTTTGTCAGCAACGTGTTTTTTGACAAATTCATACGCTTTCGCGGAAGCTTCTTCAATCGTTAAAGCATCAATTACAACGTAGCCATTTTTGGTTTCTATGAAAGAAATATTGGCGGCGTCGAAAGAACGAACCTGATAAACGCCATCGGTAATTTTGAATAATCCGTTGATGTTGTTCAATTGCGCCTGACGCCATAAAGCCGGATTTACCGTTGCCGGCGCTTTTCCTTTTATGAAATCAAAATCGGTTAGATTTACGGCTACATTTCCGTTTTTTGACAGAATTTTTCCGTCAGGTAAAGTGGCGATAAAACCTTTTTTTGCATCAGTAAAATCGGCAGTATCGTCAAAATTTAATTTTGAATATACTGCCTCATTTGATTTTTGGGTAAAAGTGGTTGCCTGTTTTGGAGCTTGTGCGTTTGCAACAAATGTAAATCCAATTAGTAAAGCACTTATTTTATTTTTCTTCATAATTAATTTAAAAGATTACGCCTGCTCTAAAACTGGAGTTTGTTCAGTAGTTTCTATTACCGGTTTTGCTTTTAAAGGAAGTGATAAAACGCCATCAGCAAGTGGACTTCCTTCTTTTTTAGATTTGAAAATTGGCCATAAAAACTGTGCGTACCATTCTTCTTGTTTGTATGATTTTGTTCCGTATGATTCTGGGAATTTGCGTGTGATTAATCCAGTTCCGAAGATTACATCCCAAATAAAAAACATGTTTCCGAAGTTCCCTTTAAAGTGCCCTACGCCGTCTCCGCTTGTATCTGCGTGATGCGCGTGATGCGTTGCAGGAGTTGAAATCAATCTTTCTAAAACCCACGCAATTGGATGTAAAACTCTGTATTTGTAAAATGGTTTGTCCCACGCAATGCTTGAGTGCGCGCCAAGAGTAATAAAACTTTTAATTACCAAAACGAATAAAGCTGGTAATCCTAAACCTAAATATGTTAGCGTTGCAGTCAAATAAATTTGAGAAAAGAAAACTGTGTAAATAAAATTTTGTCTAGAAGCCATCGCCATTCCCATATATGGAGCCGAGTGGTGTGTTCTATGAAAACGCCATAAAAATGGAACTTGGTGGTGCAATCTATGGTACCAATATTGCGTCAAATCATCAGCAATTGCGATTAAGAAAAATCCTCCCCAAAAAGGAACCCAAGAAAGTGTGTTAGCTAAATCCGGAATTAAATAAGGCAACGCTGTCAAGCTGAAAAAAGCAATTACGGGTGGCAAAAGCAATTTTGGAGCTAAGAAACAAATGATATCAACTTTACGTTCTTGTCCTGTCCATTCGTCATCATATAAACCTGCGGTAAATTCGATTACGCCTAAAACCAGCATGAAAACGGTTAATCCCCAAGTTCTAATATGTTCAAATGCGGGTTTTGAAAATTCTAAAAAAGCAGGTAATGAAATGTGTGATTCACTTACCAAATTATTGCTTAATTTGAAGTAAAGGAAAATTGCCACTACAGGCAAAGAATATATAAAAAGGCTTATTAGTAAGTCTCTTGTCAGTTTTTCTCTTTGTACTATTGCCATGATTTCTTATTTTAAAAATTGATTAATTAGTGCTAAACCTCCCGCCAATATGACTAGCGGAACTAAAAAAACAATCGCGCCCACGATGATTTTTTTTCCTATAATTTCATAGTCTACTCGTTTCATGATTTCTTATTTTATATTGCGTGTTGTTGAAAATCAAAAAGTTATAAAGTGTAAATTTAAATTAAAAACTTTTAATTCTATAGAATTAGTAGTGTTTAAAATGTTCTTTTTTTGTTATTTATTGTGATTTTAGTGAATTCTAAATCAAAATGTATTTCTATTTCTTATAATGAAACCTACAAGGTTTTAGAAACCTTGCAGGTTTTGAAAATTAATATCTTAATGGCTACCTCCAGCAGTAGTTGTACCTTCTCCTGGTTTAGTAACTTGTTTAATTAAATCCTGAAGACTTTTGCCTTTGTCTGGACCAGTATTATGTATTTTTCTTGTGATTACATCTTGCCAGTCAATCAACGGATAAACGTTGTTTTCTTTCGCTTGCTCGTCGAACAGTTTTTTAAGCTCGGCTAATTTTTCAGGATACTTTGCTGCTAGATTGTTTCGCTCGTTAAAATCTTCGTTCAAGTTGTATAATTCCCAAACATCAGTATCAAAATTACTTGGTGCAGGCGCCTGAGTACCGACAGTTTTTGCTGCAGTAAACGGATTCGCATGCGCCGCGCCAGCTTTCCATCCATCTTTGTAAATCGCTCTGTTTCCAAAGATGTAGTAGTACTGAACTTTGTGTAATGATTCGGCTTTTGCGTTATCTAAAGAAGCATATAAAGACGAACCCTGAATAATATCTTGTTTGATACCTTTGATATATTCCGGCGCTTTAACACCTACAATATCTAAAGTTGTTGGAAGCAAATCGGTTACGTGACTGTATTGATTTCTGATGCCACCTTTGTCTTTAATTCCGTTAGGATAAAAAACAATCAGCGGATTATGAGTTCCTCCTTCAGACTGCGCATCTTGTTTCCAGTTTTTGAAAGGAACGTTTGTTGCCTGAGCCCATCCTAAAGGGTAGTTTGTATTTAGACCTTTTGCAGTTCCAATTTCGTCGATATTCGCTAAGTTGGTCTTTAAATTTTGTTCGTCAGTTACGCCTTGAGCAAATAAACTTTGGTTGATTGTTCCTTCTGTAGTTCCTTCTTTACTTGCTCCGTTATCGCCAATTGCTACGAAAATTACAGTGTTGTCAAGCTGTCCGCTTTCTTTCAAATAATTTACAACTCTTCCCACTTCATAATCAGTATAAGTCAAGAATCCTGCATAAACTTCCATGAATCTAGCATATACTTTTTTCTGATCTGGAGATAATTTTTTCCAATCTGTAATTAAAGGATTGCGTTCTGGTAGTACTGCATTAGCCGGAATTACACCTAATTTCTTTTGGTTTGCAATTACTTCTTCGCGGTAAGCATCCCAGCCTTTATCAAATTTTCCTCTGTAAGGATCGCTCCATTTTGTGGCAACTTGATGAGGTGCGTGTGCTGCGCCCGGTGCATAATACAAGAAAAATGGTTTTCCTGGTGCTGCTTTTTGCTGTTTTTGAATATAACTGATTGCTTTGTCTGTAATCAATTCGCTCAAGTGACGTCCGTCTGGCGTAACGTGAACTTGATCTTCAACTAAATCAGGATTGTATTGATCAGTTTGAGAACCTAAGAATCCGTAGAAATGATCAAAACCTTTTCCAGTTGGCCATCTGTCAAATGGACCAGCATCTGTAGCATCTTCATCTGGCGTTACACCATATTTTCCAACAGCAAAAGTGTTGTATCCGTTTTCACGTAAAATCTCCGCAATTGTTCCTTTATCAGAAGGAATTCTTCCGTCCCAACCAGGGAAACCAGCAGATAAAATAGTGTGTGAAAAGCCACTAACGTGCACTCTTCCAGAATTTCTTCCAGTCAATAAAGCAGCACGAGTTGGCGCACAAATTGCCGTTGTATGAAAGTTAGTATAACGTAAACCATTATTTGCTAATTGATCAAAAGTTGGTGTACTGATCAGACCTCCAAATGCACTTGAAGCTCCAAATCCTACGTCATCTAATAAAATCCAAATAACGTTTGGAGCACCTTTAGGAGCTTTTACTGGCTCTGGCCAATATTCTTTAGAATCGGCTAAAGTTTTCCCGATAACACCTTTAAATTCTTCTGGTTTATCTTGTGCTGTTCCTAATTGTGCAACTAGGAGCGCTGTAATCAAAAGCCCTTTTTTAGGACTTTTGATTAAACTGTTGTATTTAAAATTTTTCATAGTTTTTATTTTTTACTTGTTTGCTTTGGTCAATAGTTCTTGAGCAGATTTTCCTTCTGTTCCTGGTGTTTGATGTATTTTTCTTTGATAAACATCAGACCAGTCTATTAAAGGATACAAGTTGTTTTTCTTGGCTTGCTCGTCAAATAGTTTTTTTAATTCGGCCAGCTTTTCAGGATATTTTTTAGCCAAATCTTTTTGTTCGTTAAAATCTTCGTTGATGTTGTACAATTCCCAAACATCTTTGTCAAAATCAGCTTTTAATAAACCTGCTTTTTTGGGATCACTCAAAGCTTCTTTAGCTTCAATTGAATTTGGATGATGTGCAGCTGCCGCTTTCCAGCCATCGCTGTAAATAGCTCTGGCTCCAAAAATGTAATAATGCTGTATTTTATGATTTGAAATGGCTTTTGCATCATTCAAAGAATTATAGAAAGAATATCCTTGAATGGTATCTTGCTTAATTTCTCTGATCGATTCAGGCGCTTTAACACCTAAAATGTCAAGCGTTGTTGGCAAAATATCGATTACGTGACTGTATTGGGTTCTAATTCCAGGCGTTTTAATTCCTTTTGGATAATAAACAATCAACGGATTATGAGTACCGCAGTACCGCCTTCTGAGTTTGCGTCTTGTTTCCAATCTTTAAAAGGAACATTTGTTGCTTGTGCCCAACCTAAAGGGTAATTGGTATACGTTTGAGGTGTTCCAATTTCTCCAATTCGGTTTAAATTATTTTGGAAAACTTTCTCGTCTGTTTCGCCAACAACATACGTTTGTCTGTTCACAGCGCCTTGTAAAGTTCCTTCTTTGCTGGCTCCATTGTCTCCAATCAAAACAAAAACAACCGTATTTTCCAACTGATTGATTTCTTTTAAATAATTAACCAATCTTCCAATTTCGTAATCAGTATATGTTAAATATCCAGCATATACTTCCATAAATTTGGCATACACTTTCTTTTGATCTGGCGTTAATTTTTTCCAATCTGCAATAAGTGGATTACGTTCTGGCAAAACAGCATTTGAAGGAATAACACCTAATTTCTTCTGATTTTCAATTGTTTTTTCGCGGTAAGCGTCCCATCCATCGTCAAATTTTCCTTTATACGGATCGCTCCATTTTTGAGCAACCTGATGAGGTGCATGAACAGCGGCCGGAGAATAGTATAAAAAGAATGGTTTTCCCGGAGCGGCTTTTTGCTGTCGCGCAATATAACTGATTGCTTTATCTGTAATTTGTTCGCTCAGGTGGCGTCCGTCAGGAGCAACGTGCGCTTGATCTTCAATTAAATCGGGTTTATATTGATCGGTTGCTGAGCCTAAGAATCCGAAGAAATGTTCAAATCCTTTTCCAGTTGGCCAGCGGTCGAATGGTCCAGCGTCTGTAGCTTCTTCATCTGGAGTAATTCCATATTTACCAACGCCAAAAGTATTATATCCTTTGTCACGTAAAATCTCCGCAACAGTTCCGTTTTTTGAAGGCAATCTTCCGTCCCAACCTGGAAATCCCGCCGACATTATGGTATGCGAGAATCCGCCAACATGAACTTTATGAGAATTGCTTCCCGTTAACAAAGCGGAGCGGGTAGGAGCACAAATAGCTGTTGTATGAAAATTGGTATAACGCAGTCCGTTGTTAGCAAGACTCTCTAAAACCGGAGTTTGGATTAAACCTCCAAAAGCGCTTGAAGCCCCATAACCTACGTCATCTAAGATAATCCAAACCACATTTGGAACGCCTTTTGGAGCTGTAACGGGTTCTGGCCAATATTCTTTTGAATCGGCTAAGGTTTTGCCAATTACGCCTTTAAATTCGTCTGGTTTAGTTTGTGAAAAACCAAATTGTGTAAGTAAAATTGCAGTAATCAAAAGCCCTTTTTTAGGACTTTTGATTGATATGCTATTTTGATATTCTTTCATAATTTATTGGTTTAGTTGTGTTTGATTGTTAATATCCAGGATTCTGCGGTAAACCTACAGGATCGATGTTTCTTTCACTTTGTGGAATTGGATACAGATTATTTCTTTCTGAAACAGAGTTTTTAGCCGTTACTTTTTTCACTTCAGTAACCAAAGTTCCCCAACGAACAAGGTCAAACCATCTTTGTCCTTCCTGAACAAATTCTTTTTTACGTTCTTCCTGAATGGCAGCTCTAAAAGTTACTTGTGTTAATCCAACTAAATCTACTGTTGCATCTGGCGTTGTAATTGGTTTTGCAAAAGCTCTTCTGCGTACTTGGTTGATTAATTCATATGCTTCGGCAGTTGGTCCGCCTTGTTCATTTATGGCTTCCGCCAAAGACAATAAAATGTCGGCATAACGAATAACCGGAAAGTTGATGGCAACATTGGCAGGAGTCGCCAGATTGCTCACGTCCAGATATTTCTTAAAGATAGGTTTCGGAAAAGTGTACAAAGTTCCTGTTGCAGGATTAAGCAATTGCTTGCCATAACTTACATCTCTTCTCACATCTCCGGTAGCATAAATGTCATAAAACAACGCTACATCTGAAATGATATCTGCAGGCTCAGTGGCAGTAAATCCAGTAAATGATGTTGCTTGAAAAGTACTTCCGCTTGACCCGTTTCCTGCTTGATTTGGCTCAAATTGTACTGAGAAAATATGTTCTTTTCCATTCTTTTTTGTTTTGGTAAAAATATCTTGAAAAGTTTCGAACAAAGCATAACCGTAACCACCGTTAATCACTTCTTTAGCTTTTGTAATTGCATTCGGCCAGTCTTTTCTTGTTAGATAAACTTTTGCCAAAATTGCTTTTGCTGCTCCAGAAGTTGCGCGACCTGCATCGGCTGCAGGATACGTTTTAGGCAGACCTTCAGCATCTTTTAAATCTGAAATAATTTGTGCGTAAACTTCG
Source organism: Flavobacterium sp. LHD-80 (assembly GCF_030929605.1). GTDB lineage: Bacteria > Bacteroidota > Bacteroidia > Flavobacteriales > Flavobacteriaceae > Flavobacterium. Next base: position 111,536 of record NZ_JAVFVS010000005.1, on the reverse strand, counting down.
TCAACTGTTGCTCTTTTTGATTTTAAGCTTTCTAACTGAATAGAAGTTGGTTCGTGCAAGACAATTGGCACACCTCCCCAAAGACGAACTGCTTGAAAATACAATAATCCTCTAATGAATTTAGCTTCTAAAATCAATCTGCTTTTTACTGCTTCTGTTCCGGCAACTTTAGGAACATTGTCAATCGCTACGTTTGCTCTGTTGATTCCCGCATAAATTTGTCTCCACGCCACCTGAACACGGTCTGAAGTCGCATCATGTGTTAAACTGCTCAAAGCTCTAACCTGCGGATTTGTTGCCGAAACTCCGGCTGCTGCATAATCAGTAGCAATATCAGTCAAGAAGTATAAATTTCTTCCAAATAAACTTTGTTCTCCCGGATCTAAACTTAACGAAGCATAAACTGCTGTTACACTTGCGATTGCATCATCTTGGGTTTTGAAGTAATTGTCTTCGGTTACAAAAGAGGTTGGTGTTACCTCTAAATCTGTGCACGATACAAATAAACCGGCACTTAATAGGAATGTTATAATAATCTTTTTCATTTTATTTTTTTTTTCTTAGAAAGTTACGTTCAAGCCCGAGATGAATGTTTTAGAGTTTGGATAAGAACCAAAATCAATTCCCGGATATAAGTTGTTTTGTTCGTATGAACTTACCTCTGGATCATAACCAGTGTATTTTGTCCATGTAATTAAGTTTTCTGCAGAAACATAGAATTTCACGCTTTTTACACCCAGTTTATGAGAAGTGCTTTTTGGCAATGTATAACCAAGCGTAATCAATTTTAATCGCAAGAAAGAAGCATCTTCAACATAACGCTCTGATACGATTCCTAAAGGAGAACTTGTAGCTCTCGGAATTTCATTGCTTGGATTTGTTGGTGTCCAACGATCTTCTAACGTCACATTAGCATTTGTTCCAAGTGTTGAAATTTCTAATTGCTGATTCAAAGCATTGAAGATTTTTCCGCCATAAGCTCCTTGGAAAGAGAAATTCAAATCAAAATCATGATACGAAATGGTATTACCGAAACTTCCAACAAATTTTGGTTGAGAAGTACCTAGGTTTCCTTTGTCAAGAGCAGTAATTACTCCATCTCCGTTGGTGTCAACATATCTTCTGTCACCCACTTTTGTGTTTGCCAAACTATTGATTTTAGGTTGTGTATTTACTTCTTCCTGCGTTTGGAAAATTCCGTTTGTTCTGTATCCCCAGAAAGTTCCTAAAGGCAGTCCAACTTTTACAGTTACAGGCTGTTGTTGTAATAAAGATCCGTTTGGAACAACAGGAAAAAACTGATCTACACCGTTTCCTATCGCTGTTACTTTATTTTTGTTAGTTGAGAAAACGATGTTAGAATTCCATGAGAAATTTTCTGTTTTTATGTTTTCAGTTGTCAAACCAATTTCAAGACCTTTGTTTTCAACACCTCCAATATTTTGAAGAACAGTTGCATATCCTGATGTCAATGGCACTGGAACGTTGATTAATAAATCCTTAGTTTTTTTGTAATAAACATCAAAAACAAAATTGATTTTTCTGTCCAATAATGATAAGTCTAAACCAACGTTATATTGATTTGTTTTTTCCCATCTCAAATCTGGATTTGCTAGTCGAGTAGGAGCAAGACCTGTATAAGTTGTACCTCCAAAAGAATAATTAACAGAACCCATTGAAGCAAGTGAAAGATAGTTTCCAATTTCCTGGTTTCCTGTTGTACCAGCTGTTAATCTAAGTTTAGCTTCCGTTACACCTTTGATATTGTTTGCAAATTCTTCATCAGTAATGTTCCAAGAAAATCCAGCTGATGGGAAATAACCCCAAAGTGATTCTGATCCAAATCTTGAAGAACCATCCGCACGGCCCGAAAGCGTAAAGTTGTATTTTCCTTTATAAGAATAGTTTACTCTCGCCAACCAAGATTTTAAAACACTTTCGAATGCATCACTATAAGGTTTTACTGGAACACCATCTTGCAATGCGTTATAAGTATTGGCATCATTTACAAAAGTCTGCGCTCCTGCATTTACAACCTCGCCTTTTGTGTATTGAAGTGTATAACCTCCTAAAGCTGAGAATTTATGATCGTCGCCAAAATTAGTATTGTAATTTACTGTGTTTTCATTTAAAACTGAACTTACTCTGCGCGTACCAACAGACGCTAAACCTTTAACTCCCGCTCCAGTTGTAGTAGTTGCTGGGGCATAATAATTTTGTTTTGTATCAATTACATCACCGCTCACCGCTACTTTCGCTGTAAGCTGTTTTGTTATTTTATATTCACCAAATAAACTCGTTAAAATTCTGTTGATTTTGGTTTCATTTGTAGTATTTTCCAAATCGTTAATTGGATTAGCAATGATACCATTTACAGCTGTAGCGTAAGGATTGTTAGTTAAATTGTAACTTCCGTCAGGATTTTTGATTGGTACAACTGGTGGTTGATATAAAGCAACTACTAATGGATTTGGCTGTCTTCCGGCAGCCGCACCGCCATTTGTTCCAACTCCGTTTGCATCCGAATTTGTGTAATTAGCATTTACGCCAAATTTAAAATTCTGAGAATAATTTCTTTCATAATTAGCACGAAGCGAAATACGTTTAAAATCGGTTGCAATTACAATTCCGTCCTGATCAAAATAACCTGCAGAAACAGTGTATCTTGAACGATCGTCTCCACCAGAAAAAGTCAATTGATGATTTTGTATTGGCGCTGCAGTTCTAAAAACGGCATCTTGCCAATCATAACTTCCAGAAGTTTTGAATGCTTCAATTTGAGCAGGAGTAAAAGAAGGTGCTTGCCCAATGCTTGCTTGAACATCGTTACGCAAACTTGCCCATTGACTCGCATCCATTAAATGAAGTTTTTTTGAAACATTTTGAAATCCAAAGTAGCCTTGGTACGAAATATTATCTTGTCCTTTTGTTCCTTTTTTTGTTGTAATAATAACAACTCCATTTGCTCCTCTAGATCCATAAATTGCAGTTGCTGACGCATCTTTCAAAACTTCAATAGATTCAATATCAGCAGGATTAATTGTCGAAAGGACATTCACCGTTGCTCCAGCGTAAGCAACACCTGCCGTACCATTATTATTATCATTGTAAATTAAAACGCCATCTAAAACGTAAAGTGGTTCATTTCCAGCTGTAATAGAATTTCCTCCTCTAATACGTACGCTTGACGAAGCTCCTGGACGTCCTGAACTTTGTGTAACTACCACACCAGGAACTGCACCTCGAAGCAAGTTATCTGCAGATGAAGTTACTTGAGATAAATTTGCTTTTGGAACTGAAGCGACTGAACCTGTAATGTCTTTTCTCTTTTGAGATCCGTACCCAACAACTACCAGTTCATCTAATTCCTGACGCTCTTCTTTTAAGTGAATCGTTACAGGGTTTTTATCAACTACAATTTCGAGTTTTTTGTAGCCTATATAACTTACAATTAAAGTGTAAGGGAATTTCTGACCGGTTTGAAAATAAAATTTTCCTTCAGCATCTGTTATAACACCGTGAGTTGTTCCTTTAATGGTTACTGAAGCACCAATAATTGGCTGATTTGTAATGTCATCCACTACAGTTCCGTCAAGTTTAGATTGGATAAGTGGGGTTGTATTCTGGGCATTAAGTCCTGCCGTCAGCAGCAAGAGAAATAATATTGAGTATATCTTTAAATTTTTTTTCATTTCTTTGTAATGGTTTAAGTAATTAACAAGGCGCCCTGAGCGTTGAATTTTCAACCCTCTAATTGTTTCCTTGATTTAGTGATAAATGTTCTTTAAGCCTCGCCATTTCTGTTGCCGCAGAAATGGCTTTTTTTATTTACAGCAACAACAGCTTTGCATATTTTTCATTTTAGTTTTGTTTTAGTTGTTAATTATTTTCTTTTTAAAATAGTGGTATATTCAAAAAATCATCGCAATGCAAAATATGCATCAGCCAGATATTTGTATTTTCAATAAAGATAATTTTGTGGGTGAATTTGAATATCGTTTTTGATTTACAGAAATGGATCAAATTACGAATGTCTTGCATTGTGAATTAGCAACAGAAGCACATATAACAACAATTGTTATAAGTATATATTTTTGGAAGATTTAAATACGATGTGCTCTCGGTTGTTTTCAAAATATAGTTTTTTTGGTTTTCAATAAAAATCTAAACTCTACTAATCCTATAGACAAAGTTAATTTTAATATAATAAAAACCAAAAATTTACAGGATTTTTTTTGAAAAAGTCTTCATTAAGGTCTTTTGTAAATGAGTTTTAAGTGCTTAATTAATTGATTGTCAAGTATTTGATTTTTAGTTTTGCGTAAAAAAAATGTTAAAGTTTTTTTTGTTTTCAGCGTAAAATTGTAGTATTTTACATTTAAAATGCTTGTTTTTAATACTTTAAAAAACAGATAAAAGCATCAAAAACAGCTTATAAACGTCTTAGAAAGTGTTTTTGTAAAATTTAATCAATAAAATGACAACAACAGTAATTATTACTTTTAATCGGTTATGTTGTTTATTATTAGTGTTTTAAAACTTTTTTTTCTAATTTTAGTCTATTCTTATTTTTGCAGGAAAATCCATTCTTATTTTTTCTGCAATATTGATTTATAGGTTAAATTTTAAAATAATAATTCTAACACTATTTTTCTATGGCTGATCTTTCACAATCTCATCGCATTCTGTTTTTTAATACGTTAGCTTTTATAATTTGTTTTGCTTGTTGGACGCTCAACGGAGTTTTAGTTACTTTTTTAAATGATCGTGGTATTTTTGAATGGAGTGTCGTCGAGATAGGATGGCTACTTGGAATTCCAATTTTAACGGGTTCTGTAATGCGATTGCCCATGGGAATTCTAACAGATAAATTTGGAGGAAAACCGGTTTATTCCTGTTTATTGATTTTAAGTTCAATTCCGCTATTTCTATTGCCTTTTGCTTATAATTTTTGGACGTTTGCCATTTTGAGTTTTTTATTCGGAATGGTGGGAACCAGTTTTGCAATTGGTGTGGGATATACTTCTGTATATTATCCAAAAGAATGGCAGGGAAGAGCTTTAGGAATCTTCGGAATGGGAAATTCGGGAGCTGCACTAACAACATTTCTTGCACCAACGTTATTGACAAAATTTTCAGAAAGTGATCCGGTAAATGGCTGGAAATGGCTTCCGATAATTTACGGAAGTGTCTTGCTGGGCATGGGAATTATTTTCTTGATTTTTACAAAAAACAAAAAAATTGAAGCCGCACCAAAAACGGTAAGTCAGGTTTTTCAACCCCTTAAGAGCGTGAGAGTTTGGCGTTTTGGATTATACTATTTTCTAGTTTTTGGCTCATTTGTAACTTTTTCGCAGTGGTTGCTTCCTAATTTCTTGAATGTATATCATACAACATTGGTCATGGGCGGAATTTTTGCAGCGATATTCAGTTTGCCATCGGGAGTAATCAGAGCTTACGGTGGTTTTTTATCGGACCGTTTTGGTGCTCGAAAAGTAATGTATTGGGTCTTGAGTTCGTCTGTTGTTTTAAGTTTTCTTTTAATGTTTCCAAAAATGGATATCACAACATCGGGTTCTGGACTTACGGCAGCTAAAGCAGGAACCGTTACCGAAGTTGCAAAAGATAAAATAGTGATTGGAGATAAAACATATCCTATAATACAAGAGGATAAAAATGCAAAACACAGCCAATTTTTTCCATCTAAAAAATCATGGCAGGAAGTAGTAGTCGAGCAAAATCAACAAGTTCAAAAGAAAGATTTATTGGCAGAAGGAATCACACAAATTCATTTTGAAGCCAATATGTGGATTTATTTAGTATTAGTTATTCTTATTGGTTCTGCTTGGGGAATTGGCTCTGCCGCAGTTTACAAACACATTCCGGATTATTTTCCAAATGAAGTTGGAGTTGTTGGTGGAATGGTTGGAATGCTTGGGGGTTTAGGCGGATTTATTGGACCAATTATCTTTGGTTATCTTTTAAGTACGACCGGTTTCTGGACAAGTTCCTGGATGTTCATTTTGGCAATTTCACTTATTTGTTTAATCTGGATGCATCGCGTTGTCGTGAAATTGATGAAAGAGAAATCTCCGGAATATGCAAAAGATATGGATCGAAAACATTAAAAGTGATCTAAATAAAACGCATTAAAAAGTTATACTTAAAAGCCTTTTTCTTTAAAATGAGAAAAAGGCTTTTTTTATATTTTAAACTTTAATTTTTCAGTATTTTTTAAAAGAAGATAAAATTGTCTTTTATATGATATATGTCATATAAAATGAGGATTTGAGGCTATAATTTTGCTGTTATAACACAGAATAATTTCTCTGTGATATTCAAGTAATCTATATTTTATGGGTAATTTATCTCAACCTCACCGAATTTTATTTCTTAATACGCTTGCTTTTACAGTCTGTTTTGCCTGTTGGACATTAAATGGCGTTTTGATCACTTTTTTGGCCGATAAAGGAATTTTCAATTTTACAGTTGTCGAAATCGGATGGCTTCTAGGGATTCCGATTCTTTCAGGTTCTATTTTTAGACTTCCAATTGGGATTTTAACCGACAAATATGGAGGTAAAATTATTTTTTCTGTTTTGCTTCTGCTTTGTTCTATTCCACTTTTCTTAATGCCTTTTGCAAATTCGTTTTGGAGTTTTGCAGTGCTCAGTTTTTTCTTTGGATTAGTAGGAACCAGTTTTGCTGTCGGAATCGGATATACTTCAATTTGGTATCCAAAAGAATGGCAGGGAAGAGCATTAGGAATTTTCGGAATGGGAAATGCTGGCGCCGCAATTACCACTTTTATTGCGCCAACTATTCTAAATAATTTATCTGAAAATAATCCCGTTAACGGATGGAAAATGCTTCCGGTTATTTATGCCTTTACACTTGTTATTATTGGAATTCTTTTTATCGTTTTTGCTAAAAACAAAACGAATCAAGGCGTTTCAAAAACTATGAGTGAACTCATGTCTCCGCTTAAAAAGGTTAGAGTTTGGCGCTTTGGAACGTATTATTTTTTGGTCTTCGGATTTTTTGTTGCCTACTCGCAATGGCTTCTTCCAAATTTTATGAATGTCTACAATACGACATTAGTAATGGGCGGTATGTTTGCGACAATGTTCAGTCTTCCGTCTGGAATTATAAGAGCATTTGGTGGTTATCTCTCAGATAAATTTGGAGCTAGAAAAGTAATGTATTGGGTTTTAGGATCTTCAATAGTAATCAGTTTTTTATTGATGTTTCCTAAAATGGAAATCTTTACTGCAGGCCCCGGAGTTATGTCTTTAAGTAGCGGAACAGTAACGGAAATTGTGGCAGATAAAATAATTGTCAACGGAAAAATACATCAAATCAATAATAAAAAAGATCTAGAAATAAGTAAAGAATCTTCTGTTTTTCCTGTAAAAAAATCATGGCAGGAAATTATCGTACAACAAAATCAGGAAGTTAAAAAGAAGGAATTATTAGCAAAAGGAATTACGCAAATCAATTTCAGCGCAAATCTTTGGGTGTATGTGATTTTGGTAACGCTAATTGGAATTTCATGGGGAATTGGTAAAGCAGCGGTTTACAAACATATTCCAGAATATTTTCCTAATGAAGTAGGAGTTGTAGGCGGAATGGTTGGCTTGATTGGTGGTTTGGGCGGATTTTTAGGTCCAATAATCTTCGGTTATCTCCTCAATTATACGGGACTCTGGACAAGTTCATGGATATTCATATTTCTCGTTTCCGTGGGTTGTTTGATATGGATGCACAGAACAATCATAACTGCTATGCGAAGCAAATCACCTGATTTTACTAAAGAAATAGAAGACAATCATTAAAAATTAAAATACATACAAATGAAAACTTGGTTAGACAAATGGAACCCCGAAGATGAAGCGTATTGGAATGCTGGCGGAAGTAAAATAGCTTGGAGAACTTTAACAATTACAACAATTACATTAGTGCTGTCATTTGCCTCTTGGTTTATGATGAGCGTTATAGCGGTAAAATTACCCGGATTAGGATTTAATTTTTCCAAAGATCAGCTTTTCTGGTTGACTGCAATTCCTGGATTAGCGGCCGGATTTTTAAGAATTATTCATACGTTTTTGCTTCCTATTTTTGGAACGCGACATATTTTATCTTTCGCGACAGCAATTAAATTAATTCCTGTAATCGGAATTGGTTTTGCGGTCATGAATGTAAATACACCTTTCTGGGTTTTTGCAGTTTTGGCCTTTACAACTGGTTTTGGCGGTGGCGATTTTTCATCTTATATGCCAAGTACCAGTTTATTTTTTCCTCAAAAATTGAAAGGAACTGCATTAGGAATTCAGGCAGGAATTGGAAATTTTGGTGTTTCAATAGCACAATTTGTTACGCCATTGATTATTAGTGTAGGGATTTTTGGAGCATCGACCGTTTTTACTAGCATTGATCCGAAAGAGACATTGACGGTTTTTCAAAATTCATCAACAGAAAAACAAAAAGAAGTATTTGCTGCTCTTGATATGGAAGTGCAGACAAAAATTCTTTCTAATGTAAAGAAGAATATTATTGATTCAGTAAGTACTGCCGTGAATTCTCATGATAATGCAATTGTTTTTATTTCGCTTCCAAATAAAGCAAAAGCAAAAGCGATTGCAAATGCAAATCCAAAATTGGCTGAAAAAATAATAAACAACATCAGTGCTGAAAATACAGCAGTAAAAAACAAACCAATTTATTTGCAATCTGCAGCATTTTGGTATGCACCTTTTTTAATAATAATGGCGATCGTGAGCTGGTTTTATTTAAGAAGTATTCCAATGAAAGCTTCAGTGAAAGAGCAATTGGATATTTTCTCCAATAAACATACTTGGTATTGCACAATCACATACGTAATGACTTTCGGAACTTTTGCGGGATTGTCTGCCGCTTTTCCTTTAATGATTAAATTTTTATACGGAGATTTTCCAAATGCGCCAGATCCTTTGGTATATGCTTTTTATGGTCCATTGATTGGTTCTGCCAGCCGAATCGCTTTCGGTTTTGTTGCTGATAAAGTGGGAGGAGCTGTTTTAACAACTATAACAGGTTTAGGAATTTTGGCTGGAGCTGTTATTTTAGTAACACAAGGATTAGTTGCGCCAACAAGTATGGATCAATTTCCGCTTTTTGTGGGAGTAATTTTGACAATGTTCTTTTTCACCGGAATTGGAAATGCCGGAACCTTCAGACAATATCCAATTATTTTTAAAGAAAATCCGCGTCAGGCAGCAGGCGTTATTGGGTGGACTGCTGCAATAGCGGCGTTTGGACCATTTATCTTTTCTAAATTAATAGGAAATAATATTTCTGCTAATGGTACTGTAAATCAATTCTTTATTGGTGTTGCTTTTTTTACTATATTAGCTACAGGTATCAATTGGTGGTTTTACAATCGTAAGAATTGCGAGAAACCAAGTTAAAGAAGTAATCATTAAAATAAAAATTAAGGATGAAAAATAAAACGTTTAATACCAAAGCTTTACTGGTTGCAACACTAGTTTCTATACTTACAATTATACTAGTGTTTTACGGTTCAAGGCAATTGCAAAATTTTGATGCAGCTCTCGTAACGTATCTCTTCGGAACCGTATTTGCTTTCTTCGGAATTGTTTATAGATACACTGTCTGGCTTCAAAGACCTCCAACTTGGATGTATTTTAAAAGAAGTCTTAAATTCCTTTTTACCGGAAAAGTATTTTCACATTTATGGTTTTTGGGGAAAGAATCAGTACAGAATATTTTAGTTCAAAGATTCATTTATCCAAGAAGCAAATGGCGCTGGTTTGCCCATTTTTGTATTGCTTTAGGATGTTTATCGGCTTTTGCAATTACAATTCCGCTTACGTTTGGATGGATTCATTTCACTTTGGCACCAAATTCCATTTCAATTTACGAAGCACATTTCTTCGGCTTCAAAATGATGGATTTTCAGATAAACTCATTTTTAGCATTTCTAATTTTTCATGCTTTAAACTGGTCTTCTTGGCTAGTAATTATAGGTTCAGTTTATTATTTAAGAAGAAGATTGACCAATCCCGGATTAATTGCAACGCAAACTTTTGAAGGCGATTTACTGCCACTTATTTTGTTAATTGCTATTTCGGTTACAGGATTGTGTCTGACTTATTCGTATCAATTCATGAAAGGTTTCGCTTATGATTTTCTTGCTGTAATTCATTGCGTAACTGTAATTATGTTTTTGCTTTGGATTCCGTTTGGAAAATTCTTCCACATCATTCAGCGTCCAGCACAAATTGGCGCACATATTTATAAGAAAGAAGGAATTAAAAAAGGAATGGCAGTTTGTCCGCATACTGGAGAAGAATTCGCTACACAGCTTCATATCGACGATTTAAAAACAGTAACAAAACAATTAGGTTTTGATTTTACCCACGAAGACGGAACTTCTCACCTTGATTTAAGTCCCGAAGGAAAAAGATCGCGCCTGGCTCAAGCACATTTAAAAGCCAGATTAGAAGGCGGAAATTTATTTGGATAAAGATAATAGTTTCAGGTTTCACGTTTAAAGTTTCAAGTTCCGAACAGAACGTCAAACTTGAAGATAAAATTTATAAAAGGTTCAAGTTTAAGTTTTCAAGTTCCGTACAGAACCTGAAACCTGAAACTTGAAACAAAACAAACAAAAAAAGCATGGCAAAACTACCAGTATCATTAGAGAAAATCATAGATGTTTTTGGACCACATTTAAACTATGCGCCTGTTGATGGTTACACAGGAAGAGATGAACCAGATGAGGTGGTAAAAACGCATTGCTGTTTTTGCGGAATGCAATGTGGCATTCAATTATTGGTAAAAGAAAATAAAGTAGTTGGTTTTGAACCTTGGATGGAATTTCCTTTTAATGAAGGTCGTTTATGTCCAAAAGGAGTTCAAAGATATCTTCAAAATAATCACCCAGACCGACTTTTACACCCAATACAAAGAGTAGAAGGAAAAGGTTTTGAAAAAGTTTCCTGGGATGATGCTATGGATAAAACGATTTCTGAGATAAATAGAATTCAGGAAAAATATGGAAAACATGCATTCTCAATGTTATCTGGGGTTTCGTTGACAAATGAAAAAAGTTATTTGGTTGGAAAATTTGCTAGAGTTGCTTTAAAGACTAGAAATCTGGATTATAACGGAAGACTTTGCATGGTAAGCGCCGGTGCTGGAAATAAAAAAGCATTTGGTTTAGATCGCGCTTCAAATAATTATTCTGATTTAGAATATGCCGAGGTGATTATTGTAACTGGAGCCAATATTAGCGAGACTTTTCCAACTTTGACACATTGGATTTGGAAAGCTAGAGATCGAGGCGCAAAATTGATCGTAATTGATCCAAGAATGATTCCGCTTGCAAGAACTGCCGATATCCATTTGGATGTAAAACCCGGAACAGATTCGGCTTTATATGGCGCCATGCTGAAATATTTGGTCGATCACGATATGCTTGATCATGATTTTATTGATAATTATACATCTGGATTTCAGGAAACGATTGATGCTGTAAAAGACTATACTTTAGAATGGGCAGAAGAAGTTACAGGAATTGACAAAGAAAAAATAAAAGCAGCTGCCGAATTATGGGGAAAAGCAAAAACAAGTTTTTTACTCCACGCGCGCGGCATAGAACATCACTCAAAAGGTGTTGATAATGTTTTAGGTTGTATTAATCTAGTTTTGGCAACAGGAAGAATTGGCAGACCTTATTGCGGTTATGGAACAATTACCGGACAAGGAAATGGCCAAGGCGGAAGGGAACACGGACATAAATGTGATCAATTGCCAGGAAACAGAGATATTGAAAATCCAGAACACAGAAAATACATTTCAGAAGTTTGGGGAATTGATGAAAAAGATTTACCCGGAAAAGGACTTACAGCCTACGAAATTATAGAAGCCATTCATAGAGACGAAATTAAAGGATTGATTTCGATTTGTTTTAATCCGCTGGTTTCACTTCCAAACAATAATTATGTGCGTTCTGCTTTAGAAAAATTAGAATTTTACGTTTGTATCGATTTCTTTTTAAATGAAACTGCCCGTCATGCTGATATTGTTTTGGCTGGTTCTTTACAAGAAGAAGAAGAAGGAACAACGACTTCGGCAGAAGGACGTGTTATCCGAATCAGACAAGCCGTTACGCCTCCGGGAGAAGCGCGAACAGATACTTCAATTTTGTTGGAAATTGCCGAACGTTTGGGTGAGAAAGATAAATTCACATACAACAACAGCGAAGAAATTTTTAATGAACTGCGTGTTGCTTCAAAAGGAGGAACAGCAGATTATTTCGGAATTACTTATAAAAAAGTGGAGGATAATATGGGCGTTTTCTGGCCTTGTCCAACAGAAGATCATCCAGGAACACCAAGACTTTGGGAAGATAAAAAGTTTAAAACCCCTGACGGAAAAGCGCATTTTAATCCAGCACCGTATAAACTTCCTGGCGAAGTTACCGATGAGGAATATCCAATAACATTGACAACCGGACGCGTTGTTTCGCAATATTTAAGCGGAACCCAAACTCGAAGAATCGGAAAATTAGTAGATCAGTTTCCGGAACCAATGGTAGAAATTCATCCAGAAATGGCTGCATCTTATAATATCAAACAACGTGAACTAGTAAGAGTTGTTACCAGAAGAGGCGAGGGAATTTTTCCCGCGAATATTGTAGAAACAATTAGAAAAGATACTGTTTTTATTCCGTATCACTGGCCGGGACATAAATCGGCAAATCAATTAACGCCGGGAACTTTGGACCCAATTTCAAAAATTCCCGAGTTTAAAGTTTGTGCCTGCAAATTAGATCCGCAAGGAACAATAGCCCCGCCGTCTAAAGAATCTGAAGCATATGCAAGTGTTTAATCTCTAAAAATTTAACCTTATGAATTTAACCAATTTTAATACTAGCGAAGAATTTTTTGTAGATATGCAACGTTGCATTGGCTGTAAAGCCTGTGAAATGGCCTGCGCCGAATGTGAAACCAACGGCCAGCAGACGTTAATAAGCGTGAATTACGTAGATCGTGCTTCAACAATCCAAACAACAGTTCAGGTTTGTATGCATTGCGAAGATCCGGTTTGTGCCAATGTTTGTCCAGCAGATGCAATTTCGCAAGATGAATTTGGCGTTGTACATACGGCAAGTACAGAAAGATGCATTGGTTGTTCCAACTGCGTAATGGCTTGTCCTTTTGGAGTGCCTAAAAAAGTAGAAGAATACGATCTGATGATGAAATGCACGATGTGTTATGACAGAACCAGCGTTGGAAAAAAACCAATGTGTGCTACAGTTTGTCCAAGCGGTGCATTGTTTTATGGTACCAGAGAACAAATAGAAGAAATGAGACCAAATAGTTCACCTGTCAATAATTTTATTTTTGGAAACGAAAAAGTTACTACAAAGGTCAATATTATGATGCCAAAAGGCAGCACAGAATTACGAATTTATTAAATGCCGAATCATGTCTAAAGAAGATAATTTAAATGAAAACTGGAAAAAAGATTTTCCAATAAAAAAACAAGAATCAACTCAAGTCAGTCGACGCGATTTTGCTAAATTCCTAACATTTGTTTCCGGCGGATTAATGGTAGGTAGTGGATTTGTAACGGCAAAAGCATTTTTATTGCCAAAAGAAGAAGTTCAAGGAGAACATTTTATTTGCAACAAAGAAGATGTTCCTGTGGGCGGGACAAGAGGTTTTGTTTTAGAAGGAAGTACAATTCCGTATATTTTGATCCATCTTGAAAACGGTGACTTTAGAGCTTATGAGCAAAAATGTACACATCTTTCTTGTTCTGTTTTTTACAAACCCGGAACTGGAATTATACATTGTCCCTGTCACGAAGGATCTTTTGATGCCAGCACTGGTGATGTAATTGCTGGGCCACCGCCAAGAGCATTGCCTCAATTAGAAGTTGTTTTTAAAGAAAATGCTGTTTTTGTAAAAGCATTAATTGAAAAAAAAGAAAGCTAATTTAAATCTAGAATTATGAGTACTTTTAGAAGAAGTCAAAATCGTGCGAACCCTAATAAACTGAACAATATACTTTCTACACTTATATTTATTTTAATCCTAAATGTCAGCATTCAGATCTGGCTTTTGTATGCTTCTTTGAATAATGCGTTAGATAATAATAAAGAAATTTTAATTCCTGCTTTTATCGCTTCTGCCATCTTATTTTTGATTGGTTTTGCATGGCTTTATTATCTTCCAAAGGGAAATTTCAGAAAGAAATAAAATGATATTCTTAATTTCAAAAAGCTATTTTGGTTTTTTATGAATCTATTTGCATTTATTGCAGTAAATTTATATTTTTTAAAGAATTAAGATTTTTATTGAATTTAACTAAGTAAAAGTACTTATATTTGTAGTAAGTATTTTTTGCTTTTATAAAATAGCCTAATGATTAAAGTTGAAGAAGCCATAGCAATTATTGAAGCAAACAGTGCTAAAATGCCAACGAAACTTATTTCAGTCAATAGAGCACTGGGATATGTTTTGGCAACAAAAGTGATTTCGCCAATCAATATGCCTCCATTTCGTCAATCGGCGATGGATGGATATGCTTTTTCGCACAGCATTCGTCATCAATATGATGTTGTGGGAATTTCACAAGCTGGAGATCATTCGAACATAAAATTAAAAGCAACAGAAGCGATTAGAATATTTACTGGCGCTTTTGTTCCTAACAGTGCAGATACAGTGGTGATGCAGGAGCATGTAATGGCAAACACTGATTCTATTTTGATTGCCGAAATGCCAGAAAAATTTTCAAATGTTCGCCCAAAAGGAGAGCAGATTGCTAAAGATGATGTTGTTTTTGAAGCCAATACTTTAATTACTCCGGCAGCAATTGGATTTTTGGCAATTTTGGGAATTACTGAAATTGAAGTTTACAAAAAGCCGAAAGTGGCAATTTTAGTTACTGGAAATGAATTAATGCAACCGGGAAAGAAATTAAAAAAAGGCAAAATTTTCGAAAGTAATTCGGTTATGCTTGAAGCAGCATTGCAAACTATCGGCATCGAAAAAACGAAAATTTACAGAGTAAGGGATAATTTAAAAGCAACAAAAAAAGCACTTAAAAGCATTTTGAAAAAATATGATATTGTGCTGGTTTCGGGCGGAATTTCAGTTGGAGATTATGATTTTGTAAAAGAAGCATTATTGCAGAACGATGTAAAAGAGCTTTTTTATAAAATCAATCAGAAACCGGGAAAACCAATGTTCTTTGGATCTAAAAATGAAACGTTAGTTTTTGCCCTTCCGGGAAATCCGGCTTCGTCGCTGACTAATTTTTATATTTATGTGGCGCCGGCGGTGAAAAATAAAATGGGTTTTTCTGAAATTCATAAACCTAAAGTGGTTCGAAAAATAAATTCAGATATCAAAAATAATACTGGAAAAACGCTTTTTCTAAAAGCAAAATACGACGAAACAACCGTAACAGTTTTAGACGGTCAAAGCTCAGCAATGCTTAATACTTTTGCGATAGCAAACAGTTTATTAATTGTTCCTGAAAATGTTGAAGAATACAAAAAAGGTCAATTGGTTTCGTTATTGCCGATTGACTAAAATTTATATTTTAAGAAGAAAGAATCAAGGAGAAAGAGAATAGATTTTGAGTATAAGGGATGAAAATCGGTATGTAATTTTAAACATACAGCTTGCCAACTTGAAACTTTAAACTTGAAACAAAACAAACAAAAGATAATGAGCATTTTAAGTTCCGAAAACATACTATTATTCAGTTTTGCATTAATTGTTATTGCATTTTTATATTCAAGTGTCGGGCACGGCGGTGCTTCTGGTTATTTGGCTTTAATGAGTATTTTTGCTTTTCCAATTTCGGTGATGAAACCATCGGCATTGTTGTTGAATTTGTTTGTTTCGAGTATTTCGTTCTTATTTTATTATCGAAATAATTATTTCAAACCAAAGCTCTTTTATCCGTTTGCGATAGCATCAATTCCGGCAGCGTTTATTGGCGGATTTATAACCTTGGACAACGCGATTTATAAAATTGTTTTAGGAGTTGTGTTAGTTTTTGCAGCGTTACGATTGTTCGGGATCTTTAATTTTAAAGAAAAAGAAGAAGTAAAAATCAATCTTCCATTTGCATTATTAATTGGTTTTGCAATTGGACTATTATCTGGAATGCTTGGAATTGGTGGCGGAATTATTTTGAGTCCAATTTTATTATTTTTAGGATGGGCCTCGGTAAAAGAATCGGCGGCGGTTTCAAGTTTATTCATTTTTGTGAATTCATTTGCAGGAATGCTTGGATTCTTATTAGGAGGAAAAATAATCCCGATGGAAAGTTTTTATTTGGTTCCAATTGCAGTTGTGGGAGGAATGTTAGGAGGATTTTACGGAAGTGGTAAATTCTCGAATAGAACTTTAAAAATGGTTTTAGGAACTGTAATTTTAATGGCAAGCATTAAATTGATTTTTCCTTGATAACTAATTAAATAAAAAATTAACCGCAAAGCACGCAAGGTTTTGTAAAAGCGGTTTATAAAAACAGCAAAGTTAGCAAAGCTTTGTGTAGATCCAGCTTTGCGAACTTTATTTTAAAGCTATAAATGATTAAAAGTCTTAGCGCTCTTTGCGGTAAAATTAACTTGAAACCTGAAACAAAGAAAAACCTGAAATAAAAAACTATGGAAACACTAACAGTATTTATTCTTTGCGGAGGAAAAAGCTCCAGAATGCAGTCTGAAAAAGGATTAGTATTGTTTCAGGATAAACCATTTATTGAACATATTATTCAGGCGATTTTGCCAATTACAGATAAAATAAAACTGATTACGGCTTCAAAAGAATATGATTATTTGGAGTACGACAAAATACCAGATTTAATTTTAGATAAAGGTCCGCTGGGCGGAATTTACACCGCTTTATCACATTCTGAAACCGAATTTAATTTGATTTTAAGCTGCGATATTCCGCTAATTTCAACCGAGTTATTGCAGGAATTGATTTCAAAGCATACAGAAGAAGCTGGAATTACAGTTTTCGCATCCGAAAGTAAAACGCATCCGTTAATCGGAATTTATTCGAAAAAAATTGTTCCAATTATCAAAGAAGCAATCGATTCAAACGAATTAAAAATGATGGATTTGTTAGCTAAAATGCCACATCAAATTATCAATATAGAAGAAAGCGAAAACTTTCATTTAACCAATGTTAATTCGGCTGACGAATTAAACGATTTGAATATCAATTTAATCTAAAGACTATGCGAAATTTAAAAACACCAAAATTGACTATTGTAGGCGCAGGTCCAGGCGATGTTGAATTGATTACATTAAAGGCAATCAAAGCTTTAGAAAGCGCCGATGTTGTTTTATACGATGCTTTAGTTAACGAAGAATTATTAGAATATGCCTCAAATGCGGAAATTGTTTTTGTTGGAAAACGTTTGGGTTGCCACGCTTATACGCAAGATCAAATTAACGAATTGATTGTTTCGATGGCAAATCGTTTCGGTCATGTAGTACGCTTAAAAGGTGGTGATTCTTTTGTTTTTGGAAGAGGAAGCGAGGAAATTGATTATGCTGTACAATTTGGATTAGAAACCGCTGTCGTTCCTGGAATTTCTTCGGCTTTAGGTGTTCCGGCTGCTGCAGGAATCAGTTTGACACAACGTAAAATCGCCGAAAGTTTTTGGGTTATTACTGGAACAACTTCGAATCATGAATTATCAAAAGATGTACATTTGGCTTCAAAATCGGCGGCGACGGTGGTTATTTTGATGGGAATGCATAAATTGGAGGAAATTATTTCGATTTACCAAGAAAACAGAAATGACGATCTTCCAATTGCGATAATTCAGAACGGAACGAAAAATTCCGAGCAAAAAGTAATCGGAACTATAAACACAATTACTAAATTGGTGTCCGAAAATAATATTTCATCGCCTGCCATAATTGTGATTGGCGAAGTAGTGAAAAATACATCGAAATTGACAGAATATTTTTGGGAGCATTTTGATGACGAATTTATTTTTCAGAATTTAAATTTATAAAAATGATCGAGATTAAATATTTTGGAGCTGTAGCTGAAAAGACAAAATGTGAATTCGAAAAGTTATCTTTTTCTGAAGTATCACTGCAAAAAGTATTGCAGGATTTAGACGAAAAATATGCATTTGAATCACTAACTTTCAGCGTTGCGGTAAATCAAAAAATAGTTTCAAAAACACAAGAATATCAGTTGCAAGCCAGTGATATTGTTGCTTTATTGCCACCATTTGCTGGAGGATAAAAACATGAATTCAAATAACCGATATAACCGACAAATCATACTTCCTGAAATAGGAGCGGAAGGCCAGCAAAAATTATCGAAATCAAAAGTTTTGGTAATTGGTGCCGGAGGTTTGGGCGCTGCAATTCTGCCTTATTTGGCTTCGGCGGGAGTTGGGAAAATTGGAATTGTGGATGATGATATTGTCGAAATTTCAAATTTACATCGTCAGGTAATTTACAAAACTTCGGCTGTTGGAAAATCGAAAGCTGAAGAAGCAAAATTGATGATTTCCGAATTAAATCCTGAAATTGAAGTAGACTCTTTTTCTGAAAAATTATCAGGAAAAAATGCTATTTCGTTATTTGAAAAATATGATATTATTGTTGACGCAACAGATAATATTTCGATTAAATATTTAATAAACGATGCTTGTTTGGCAACCAATAAACCAATGGTTTACGGATCGATTTTTAGATTTCAGGGACAAGTTTCGGTTTTTAATTATCAAAACGGACCAACGTACAGATGTTTGTATCCAGATGAAAACGCGAATGCTTTAAATTGTGAAGATGCCGGCGTAATTGGAATTTCGGTTGGAATTATTGGAATGCTTCAGGCAAATGAAGTTTTGAAAATGATTCTCGGAATTGGAGAAGTTTTAAGCGGAAAAATATTGGTTTACAATATTTTGAAGAACGAACAACAGAAGTTTGATTTCGATAAAAATAATCTTCAAAAGATTAGCAGAGAAACATTCGAAGAAAAATACAATAAAACTGAAATTGAAGAAATAAGTTTTGAATCTATTTTAGAAGAAATAAATAAGGATGAAGTTTTATTTTTGGATGTTAGAAATGAAGACGAATTGCCAAAAATGGGTTTAAAAAATCAAGTTCATATTCCATTGATGCATTTAGAGAATGAAATTGATAAATTGGATAAAAATCAAGAGATTTATATTTTCTGTCAATCTGGAATAAGAAGTAAAATTGCAACAGAATTGCTTCAAAAACATCAATTTAAAAATGTAAAAAGTATTGCTGGAGGCGTTTTGGCAATGAAACAACTAGTTGAAAAAATAAAAGTATAAATATAAACATCAGTAGATGACATTAATTTATGACAGAAAATGATACTTGGATTGTCACTAAAATGAAAGGTTATGGTTGTATTGGATTATTTTTTCTGCCATTTGTATTGGTTGGTATTGGGATTTTAATTTATAGTTTAAATAATATTTACAATTCTCAAAAAATAAAAGATTGGACTAAAGTTACCGCTACTGTAGCGCATATAAAGTTGGATTACGATAATGATAACGAGGGTGGTGATGGCATATACGAAGTCAAAATTGGCTATAAATATAAAATTGGTAACAAAGAATTTTTGGGACATAAAATTGCCATTGGATATTCAGGTGGCAATGGAGAAGAGCATGTTGCGTTATTTTCTAAATTAGAAAATGCAAAGAAAATTTCTGTGTTCGTTAATCCAGACAATAATTCTGAAGCCATAATTATTAAAGGTATTAACAATTCTATCGCAGGAGTTTTAATATTTTCAATAATGTGGAATTCATTTGTTGCTTTTTGTTTAATTCCCTTATTTCTGAAAAAGGGGGCTAAATTTAATGTAAAATATGTATTCATAACCTTGGTAGTAATATGGGTTACTGGTTTTTATTTTTTATTTTCAGATAGTATTAAAATTCATTCTGAAGAAAAAATTGAAGTTATTGAAAGCAAAAAAACAAGTGGTACAGATGTAAAGTCTGTAATGGGGTAAATTTATAGAAAAAATGAGTAAAAATGTATTTGTAGAAGGACCAATTGCTCCTGAATTTATAGCCGAGTCAATCGCAAAACACCAATCAAAACATACAATTGGGGCGCATAATATATTTTTAGGGCAAGTTCGTGCCGATGTAATTCATGATAATACAGTCGTTGCGATTGATTATTCTGCTTACACAGACATGGCAAATGAAGCTTTGCACACAATTCGAGAAAAAGCTTTTGCTAAATTCGATTTAACTTGTATGCATATTTATCACAGTTTAGGTGTGGTAAAAGCAGGCGAAATTTGTTTGTTTGTATTTGTTTCGGCAACACGCAGAAAACAAGTTTATGAAGCTACTGAAGCGATTGTAAACTGGATAAAAACCGATGTTCCGATTTTTGGAAAAGAAATGTTTGAAAACGATACATTCACTTGGAAACAAAATAGTTAATGGTAGATATTACGCATAAAATAAGTACATTAAGAAAAGCTACTGCAACTGCAATTGTAAAAGTCAGCAGACAGGAAACAATTGATGCTGTGGTAAATAATCTTGTGCCAAAAGGAAATGTACTCGAAATGGCAAAAACGGCAGGATTGTTTGCGGTAAAAAACACGCACTTATCGATTCCAGATTGTCACCCAATTCCGATTGAATTTACTTCGGTGGAATATATAATCGAAGGTTTAGAAATTCAGATAATTTTCAATGTAAAAACGGTGTATAAAACCGGAGTTGAGGTTGAAGCCATGCACGGCGCATCGATTGTTGCGCTGACCATGTACGATATGCTGAAACCAATTGATAAAGAAATCGAAATTTCAACCATCAAATTAATCAATAAAGAAGGCGGAAAATCGTCTTTTAAAAATAAATTTCCGAATGCGATAAAAGCGGCGGTTTTTGTTTGTTCTGATTCGGTTTTTGCTGGTGATAAAGAAGATCGTTCTGGAAAAACGATTGTAGAGAAACTAGATTCTTATGGAGTAGAAACTTCTCATTATGAAATTATTCCAGATGAATTAGATATTATTCAAGAGAAAACTAAGGCTTTCGCCAAAGATAATCAGCTGGTGATTTTTACGGGCGGAACTGGATTATCACCAAGAGATGTAACGCCAGAAGCTTTAGAACCAATTTTAGAAAGCAGAATTCCGGGAATCGAAGAAGCAATTCGTAATTATGGACAGCAGCGAATGCCGTATGCAATGCTTTCAAGAAGTGTTGCTGGAACTTTAGGGAAAAGCCTAGTTTTGGCTTTACCAGGATCTACAAATGGAGTAAGAGAATCGATGGACGCTGTTTTTCCGCATGTAATGCATGTTTTTCATATTTTAAAAGGTAAAAACCATGACAGCCTCTAACACAATTTTGACGGACGGTTTTGGACGCAAACACAATTACTTGCGTATTTCGTTGCTGGAAAAATGCAATCTGCGTTGTACGTATTGCATGCCGGCTGACGGAATTGCGCTTTCTCCAAAAGCCAGTTTAATGACGGCTGATGAGATTTTTGGTATCGCTCAGACTTTCGTGCAAAATGGTGTTGACAAAATTAGATTAACAGGCGGAGAACCTTTACTAAGAAAAGATTTTCCAGAAATTGTTTCAAAATTAGCAACCTTAGATATCTCACTTTCGATAACTACAAACGGAATTTTAATTGACCGTCATATTAATGTTTTAAAACAGTTTAAAATCAAAAAGATCAATTTGAGTTTAGATACTTTGGTTTCGTCTAAATTTGCTTCTATAACGCTCAGAAATCAGTTTGAGAAGGTTGTTGATAATCTGCATTTGCTTCTGAATAACGATTTTCAAGTGAAAGTGAATGTCGTTTTGATGAAAGGTTTTAATGATAATGAAATTGTTGATTTTGTAAAACTGACTCAATTTCTGCCAATTTCTGTTCGCTTTATTGAGTTTATGCCGTTTGCAGGAAATGAGTGGGACAGAAGCAAAATGGTTTCGCAAAAGGAGATTTTATCTTTAGTCGGAAATGCATTTTCAGCTGATGAAATTCAGAAACTTGAAGACGAAAAAAACTATACTTCGAGAAATTATAAAATAAAAGATTTTCAAGGTGATTTCGGAATTATAAGTTCGATTACAAATCCGTTTTGTGATAGTTGTAACCGAATCCGTTTAACGGCCGACGGGAAAATCAAGAATTGTCTTTTCTCAAATTCTGAAACAGATTTATTGACCGCTTTTAGAAATGGAGAATCGATTACGGATTTGATTTCAGCATCGATTCATAATAAAAAGAAAGTTCGCGCAGGAATGGTTACAATTGATGAAATGGACGATCCTGCGAAACATTTTGATAATCGCAGTATGATTGCGATTGGAGGGTGAAAATTAATTATTAATTGTGAATTGTTAATTGTGAATTGTCAGGCTGAGTGAAGTCTAAGTCTTATTTAGCCACATAGTTTTGTCATTCCGAGGAACGAGGAATCTCCGCAAGTAGCTCTACAAAGATTGGCGATTTTGCATGCGGAGCTTCTTGTGGAGATTCCTCGTTCCTCGGAATGACAAACTTTATGAAAACCGTCTTGAAACAAAAAAGGTTCAACCTTTTTAAAGTCAAACCTTTCTCAATAATTATTTTTTCTTTTTAGCTTTTGCCTTTTTTTGAGCTTTAGCTTTCTTTTTAGCAATTTTTTTAGCTTTCGCTTTTTCCTTTGCTTTTTTAGCTTTTTCTTTTTTCTTAGCAGCAGCTTTTTGTTTTGCTTTTTTAGCTTTCTCTTTCTTTTTATCTTTTTTAGCCTTGTCTTTTTTCTTAGCGGCTTTCTTTTTCTCTTTTTCCTTTTCTTTATCTTTCACTTTTTTGGCTTTTTTAGCAGCTTTGTCTTTTTCAGTTTTAACTGCCTGGTTAGTATTTTCTTCTTTTGATTCAGTAACCGATGCTGGAGCAACTGCTGTTTTTTCCTCTGGCTTTGCAGCTGGAGTTAAGACTTTTTTAGCTGGAGCTCTTCTAACAGTTGGTTTTGGTGAAGTTGCTGCAACAGTTTTTACTACAGCTTTAGCAGGTGTTTTTGCTGTAGATGTTGTAGCTGTCTTTTTTACAGTAGCTGCAGGAGCTTTTGCCACTGCTGGTTTTGCAGTTGTTGAAGCTGCTGGTTTTGCCGCTGTCGTTGTTTTTACTGGAGCTTTACGAACCGGTGCTTTTTTTACAGGTGTATTTGCTGGTTTTGCAGTATCGGCAACAGGTTGAGCGGTTTCAGTTTTTGGAGAATCGATTTTTTCCGGATTTGTCTCTTCGGGTTTGTTTTCCATATTTATAGTGCTTTTAAGAAGATTAATATTAACAATGTAACTAAATTGTTAATTTACAGTTAAGTAAAGATAATTATAAAACAAGTCTCCCAATGTTAAGTTTTTAGTTAAATTTTAATGTTAACTGACTGGAATTTAAATATTTGTGTTTTTTGGTCAAAATAAAAAACAAAATCTCTTAACAATTCTACTTGGAAAAAAGAGGTATGATTATTAATTGTTAATGGTGATTTGTGAATTGTTAATTGTGAGTTCTGAAAGAGGCAAGAGACAAGATGCAAGATGAAACCAGAAACTTGAAACAAACTAATGTCACCCTGAGCGGAGTCGAATGGCGCTCCAATTGGAATCGGGCTTCGACTTCGCTCAGCCTGACAAGCGTTAGCGAAAACCTGAAACTTTAAACCTGAAACCTGAAACATGAAACATGAAACATGAAACATGAAACATGAAACATTTCAAATAAGTTCTTTTGAAAACGAGTGCTCTAGCCCCGATGAGAGGGAAAATCCTTTTGTGTCTCGTTCCAAAACGAGACACAAAAGATTGGAAGGACAGCGGGAATTAGCTTCTTAAAATTATTATGAAACAATTAATTCTTTATAATTTCTAAAATCTTAAAATTGCTTTTTGGCGCTTCACATAACGAACAGCAATAGTTTTCGTCTAGATCTGTAAATAAAATACCTTTTGGAATGCCTTGGCTTTCATCTCCATATTCTGGTTTATAAAGTGTCAGACATTCTTGGCATTGGTAAATGTCTAATTGTGGTTTTTCTTTTTTCTGTGTGTTTTCGGGTGTTTCTGAAGTTGAATTTCCGAGTTCGTCGAAGTATTTTCGGCTTAATTCGATTAAGATGGTTGGAAGTTCCAATTTGTCAATATCTTGAGAATGCACAATATATTCGCGCGTATTCGGGTCAAAATTCTTTGCAAATAAAACATTATATGTGTCTCTGATTTTAATGGATTCTAAAGCGGCAGGAAGTTCATTTTTTTCGATGACAATTGATGTGAAATAATGCCCATCACGGTTGTATTCTGAAATTCCGAAATTCAATCCGTACGTACTAATGTCGAATTGATCGAGCGTTCGAACCAAGAAAGTTTTAAGATTAAGAGCCCATTCCATCGCCACAGGCAAATGCCAATTTAATTCCAATAAAGAATGGCGAACGTTGATGCCTCGTTTGCCTAAGAATTTTTCCCATTCGAGTTTTCGGTCTTTCGGAATTCCTTTGATGATGAATGATTTCCAAGGCGTGATACATATTTTCCCGATTTTGCATTCGAAACAGATATCGCACATTTCTTTTAGAAAATCCAAATCATATAAATTGTTTCTCCAATAAAGTCCAAGCCAATATTGATCGATTCCCAGTCTATTCATTCCTTCGTAGTACGGAAAAGGATAAAATGGAATATTTAAAGGTTTGTCAATTGTGCGATTGTTGGTATCTAAAGCTTCGCTTACTAACGTAAAAAGGAGTTCAATATCAACAGTAGCTTCTTCAGAAATTTTCTCAATTTCGTAATAAATTTTAGCTAAATCCCAGCTGTAAATTAAAACAGGATAAACTTCCATTTTCTCCCATTTTGGAAGTCGAATGTACAAGTACCAATAATCTTCGTGCTCTGACGCGATAAAATTTAAATGCCCTGTAAATAAAGGAACTAATTGCTGTTTCGGGTCGGTTATGTTGACTTTTAGTTTTGGTTGTTCTTTAAATTCTTCCAAAACATATAAAAACCTATTTCCGGTTAGCCAATTGGTGTTTCTGAAAATATCTGTCGAAACATAAGAGGAAACGATATTATTGCCACTTTTTTGATCTGGATATACAAAATGATGTTTTCCTAAAGTGGTTTTATGCAATGATTTAAAACCTTTTGGGAAAATAATATCCTGTCTAGAACCAAAAGAAATGGAATCCAGACCTTCGTCTAAAGCAATATTTACTACTTCTCGCAGTTCTCCTGGCGAAATAACGCCTCCTTTTACTATTAATCTTGTTAGTTCCATTTTTTTTTGTTTCAGGTTTCAGGTTTTCTTTGTTTCAGGTTTTTTGCAAGTTTGTCAGGCTGAGCGGAGTCGAAGCCCGTCTCCAATTGGGGCGCCCTTCGACTCCGCTCAGGGTGACATTGCGTTGTTTCAAGTTTCCAACAACTTGAAACGTGAAACCTGAAACAAAAAAACTATTTACATTTCGCTAGAATTTCTTTAACCTCCGTCTTACAGCTTCCGCATCCTAGGCCAGCACCGGTATTTTTACATAAATCAGTGAAATCGCTTACACCACTTTTAATGGTTTCCTCGATGTTTCCGGCACCAACTTGACTGCAGGAACATACTAGTTTTCCTAAAACAGGTTTTGCATTTGAGCTTCCTCTTAAAAGCGTATTTCGTTTGTC
Source organism: Flavobacterium sp. LHD-80 (assembly GCF_030929605.1). GTDB lineage: Bacteria > Bacteroidota > Bacteroidia > Flavobacteriales > Flavobacteriaceae > Flavobacterium. The sequence goes on along the minus strand of NZ_JAVFVS010000005.1, from coordinate 85,778 downwards.
TGATAATTCGATTTTACTTTCGATCATCGTTTTGAATTCGGCAAACTCATTTTTATCGCCCATTAAAATCGCACCGACCAAAAGATCATCTTTTACGATACATTTTTTGTAATAGCGTTTTTTCAAATCGGCAAAAACAATTTCTTCGTATGAATCGTCATTTTCGGGAATTTCAATATCACCAATACTGCAAAGGTTGATGTCTTCTAATTTTAGAATATTCATTAAAATCGAACCTTTGTAATAACTGCTGATGTCACCGGCTAAAAAGTTTGCCAGAATATCGGCCTGTTCTTCGGCGGCAGAAGTGATTCCGAATAATTTATTGTTGAATTCGGCTATTTCTCCAATGGCAAAAATATCCGGATTTGAGGTTTGTAAATACTGATTGACTTTAACGCCACGACCGCAGGCGAGACCGCTTTCTCTGGCGATTTCGATATTCGGAATTGTTCCAATGGTATACACAATCGCATTTGCAGTAATGATTTTACCACTTTTTAAAGCGATTTCAATTTCATTTGGATTATCCGTTTCAAAAACAGTGCTGACTTCATTATCAAAATAAATTTGAATATCACGAAGCTGTACTTCCTCGGCCAATAATTTACTTGAAATTCGGTCCAGCTGACGTTCCATTAAACGCGAAGCACGTTGAACTATGGTAGTTTTTACTTTTTTATGTTTTAATGCGGCGGCCAATTCCAGTCCTAATAATCCACCTCCAATAATCACAACATGCTGTTCTTCTGGCGGAAGATTGGTGCTGTCTAAGTGTTTTTTCAATCGATCAGCGTCTTCTTTTTTTCTAACTGTAAATCGGCCAGGAAGATGAAGTTGCGCATTTTCAGGCACAAAAGGACGGCTTCCTGTCGCCATTATTAACGAATCAAAAGTGTGAATTTCGCCCTGGCTGTCTTTGATTGTCTTGTTGTTTGTATCTATTTTATCAATAGCAACTCCCGCTTTCATTGTAATTTTTAGTTTGCTGAAAGCTTCGCCGTCTTTTACTTTTAAAAGTTGTTCCCAAGTAAATTCTCCCGTCATATATTCAGGAAGCAAAACGCGGTTGTAAAACGGATTTACTTCATTTGAAAAAACTATAATTTCATCTGTTGTATTGAATTCTCGATAGTTTTGAATAAATCGGAAAGAAGCCGCGCCGGCACCAACAATCGCAATTTTTTGAAATGGTTTTACATATTTCGAAATCGAAACTGTAGTGTATTTAAAATCAGGTTCTTTTGAAACCGGATCAACAACGGTATTGGTTAAATTATTGGTTCTATTTAAATCATTTTCAAGTTGTTTTCCCCAGTGCATTGGCAGAAAAACGACTTTCTCTTTTATCGAATCTGTAACTTTTGCTTTTACTCGAACTTCACCGTTTTTGCTTGTAACCGTAACGATATCACCATTTTTAATTTCGTTTTTATAAGCGTCAATCGGATTTATTTCTAAAACCGGACTCGGAATATGCGTCAACAATCTCGATACTTTTCCGGTTTTGGTCATCGTATGCCATTGATCACGAATTCTACCTGTTGTTAAGATAAAAGGGAATTCGGCATTTGGTTGCACCGATGTATTTTCGATTGAAATAGGCAGATTAAAAATTGCTTTTTGCGAAGGCGTATAGAATTTTTTATCGGTAAATAATCTCGGAGTTCCTGGATGTCCGTAATCTGGAACGGGCCATTGAAACGTTCCTTCGGTTTTTAAACGGTTATAATTTAAGAATGAAATATCAATATTAGTGCCTTTTGTAAGTGCACAATGTTCTTTGTAAATTTCTTCGGCACTGTTGAAATTGAATCCGTTGAAATTCATTTTTTTTGCAAAGCGAATTAAAATTTCAATGTCTGGAAGTGCTTCTCCCGGCGCATTAATTCCTTTTGGTAAATAAGAAATTCGGCGTTCAGAATTTGTCATCGTTCCTTCTTTCTCTAACCAACCTGCAGCGGGTAAAAGTAAATCGGCAAATTTTGCTGTATCGGCATTATGCGAAATATCTTGAACAACAACAAATTTTGCATTTTGAAGCGCTTTTTCAATTTTTCGGGAATCGGGCAAACTGACTAAAGGATTGGTACAGATAATCCAAACGGCTTTCATTTTTCCTGATTCTAATGCTTCGAACATTTCGGTTGCAGTTAAACCCGGTTTATCTGAGATTTCATCAACACCCCAAAAATCTGCAACTTCTTTGCGGTGTTCTGGATTGGCAATATCTTTATGCGCGGCTAAAAGTGTCGCCATGCCACCGACTTCACGTCCGCCCATTGCGTTGGGCTGGCCAGTCAATGAAAACGGTCCAGAACCTGGTTTCCCAATTTGTCCTGTTAATAAAGAAAGATTCAGCAATGCCGTGTTTTTGTCAACGCCAACGGCACTTTGATTCAATCCCATCGCCCAAAGCGAAATAAAGCCTTTTGCTTTCCCGATAATATCGGCAGCGAGTTTAATGTCGTTAACTGAAATTCCGCAAAGTTTTGACGCTTTTTCTAAAGAAGTGCCTAAAACTAAGTCTTTATATTGTTTAAAATTTTCTGCATTGTATTTTACGAAATCATGATCGACATAGCCTTTTTCAATAATGCGTTTGGCAATGGCATGATACAAAATAATGTCCGAACCCGGAATAATTTGTAAATGCAAATCGGCGAAAGCGGCAGTATCTGTTCGTCTTGGATCAATGCAAATGATTTTTATTTTTGGATTTTTCTCTTTGTGTTTTTCAATTCTTCTGAAAAGAATTGGGTGGCACCAAGCCGGATTTGCACCTGTAATTAGAAATGTATCAGCAAGTTCAATGTCCTCGTAGGCGATTGGAACAGAATCTTCTCCAAAAGTCTTTTTATAACCTACAACAGCAGAACTCATGCAAAGTCTTGAATTGGTATCGATATTATTGGTTTTCAAAAAACCTTTTACAAGCTTGTTTACCAGATAATATTCTTCGGTCAAGCATTGTCCTGAAATATAAAATCCAACGCTGTCTGGTCCGTGTTTTTTTATTATGGAAGAGAAAACGGCTGCAGCGCGATCAAGCGCAGTATCCCAGCTTACACGTTCCAGCGGATACGATTTGCTGCCGCGCATTTCAGGATATAAAATTCTATCGGAAGTATCGTTGACTACGTAATGCAAATTCATTCCTTTTGAACATAACATTCCTTTGTTTACCGGATGATCTTTGTCGCCTTCTACCATCACGCCATTTTTGGCATCGTTGGTTACGATTATACCGCAGCCAACGCCACAATACGAACAGGTAGTTTTGATTTTGGTATTTTGCATTACAGTTCTTATTTAGATACTAATTATTGAATCTGTTTGATTGTAAATAAATCACGTATACAAAAATAAGTATTTTTACGTATAAATACTTATTTTTTGAATTTATTTTTTTATTTTTGATGCAAAGAAATGAGCAACAAGAAATTAGTTTTTTAATCCGATAAAAATTAGGACTCATGAAAGAAGAGCAAACCGTTTGTTATTCTTGTGCCAATGAAAATTGTTTTATCAAGAAACACTTGCATTTAGAGCAAATGAATACTTATGTTTCTAAGAAACAGAATATAGTTTGCAAAAAATCAGATCAATTTATTGTGGAAGGTTCCTCTTTGCAAGGACTTTATTTTATTTGTAAAGGAAAAGCAAAAACGGTTAAAACGGGAATTAATGGTCGAGAGCAAATTGTTCGTTTAACAAAAAACGGAGATATTATCGGCTTTCGTGGATTTGGAACTGGAAAAAAGTATTTAATTGGTGCTTATGCGTTGGAAGACACAGTTTTATGTAATTTCAGCAACGAAACGATGTTAGAAATTTTAAAACAGATTCCGGAATTTACTTATGCTCTAATGCTGTTTTATGCAGAAGAATTAAATAAAAGCGAAAACAATATTCGCAAAATTGCGCATATGAATGTCCGTGAACGTGTGGTTGATTTACTGCTTTATATTCATCGTAAATTCGGACAAATCAACGGTTTGATCGATATTGATCTTTCTCGAAAAGAAATCGCCGATTTTGCCGGAACAACTGAAGAACAAGCGATTCGAGTAATTTCAAGTCTTAAAAAAGAAGCGTTGATTCAAACAGTTGGAAAACGAATTGGGATTTTGGATGTTGAGGAATTACGTTCTGAAATTATGGAACATAAATATTTCTCTGTTTAAAATTATTACGTAATAATACGTAAAATTAGTTTTAAGATTTTGTAGAGACACACAACAGTGCGTCTCCACGCCGAATAATTTATTTTTTTCTGCCAATAAATCGAATTACAGAACCCGTTCCGTTATGAAATAAACCTTCGTTTAATTCGATTTCTTTTTCTTCTAATTCGATGATTTCGTAATTCGGAAAATCATTTTTTATTTCTTCTATTGAAAAAAGCGATTCAATATCTTTTGGTCCGCCGACTTTATCATTTATCGCAAGATATTCTAAATGTTTTTTGCTGAAAGCTTCAAAAATAATAATTCCATTTTTATGTAATAATTGACCCAGTTGTTTGTGAATATCCGATTTAATTTCTGCCGGAAAGTGCGCATATATCAAAGCAATTGCATCAAATTGTTCTTCCTCAAAATCCAGCGTTTCTAATTCGCCAACTTGATAATCGATTGATACATCATTGGCTTCAGCAAGTTTTAAAGCTTTGTTTCTTCCTTCTTCACTAATATCAAAAGCCGAAACATTCCAACCTAATTTTGCTGTAAAAATGGCGTTTCGTCCTTCGCCTTCAGCAGGAAATAAAATTGACCCGACTTGTAATTTTTCGATTTGTTCTTTTAAGTAATTGTTGGGCTCTTCGCCGTAAGCAAATTCTTCACTGCTGTAGCGGTCGTCCCATCTTTTAGTCCAGTTGTTCATGGTTTATATATTGAATTTAATAATTAAAGGTTTGTGGTCGCTGTGCAAAGTCCAATCTTTGTAATTTCCGACTTCAACGCTTTCTAAAACTTCTATAAAATCATTTGATGCAAAACAATAATCCATATGATACGGTTTGTTTTCGTGACGATACATGTATAAAGTTGGATGCGCTTCTTTGCCTTGAATTTGGTTGAAGTATTTGTGATACGTGCTAAAAATGTTCTTTTCGCCCAATTTATTTACCACCGTTGTATGATTTCCTTCTCGACGCGGTCGGTCCCAAATGGTATTACTGTTGAAATCACCAATTAAAATGGTTTTGGTTTCTTTAATTAAATCTTCGTAATAATTAATCGCTTTCCAAATCTGCGTTACATAAGCGCCATCTTTGTCAGCAGGATTATTTGCCCAAATTGCAAACAAAGTAAAATCAACTTTTCCACCCGTAACGGCTATTGGCAGAATATTTTTGAAATCTGGATTATGACAATCTAATAATTGAAACCGATAATCGCTATAAGAGAAAACAGCAACTCCTTTATTCGGATTGGTTCCGTACCAAAGAATATCTGTTGGCTGTTTTATATTATCTGGAAATTTTAATTTTTCAGGGTTTTCGCACTCCGAAATTACGACAATATCAGGATGGTAAGCAAGAGTGTATTCTGCTTTTTTTCTGAATGCCATGTTGCAATTCCAGGCGATTAGTTTCATTTTTCTGAAATTGATTTTTGTTGCTTCAAAATATTTAAAACAACGAAGTTTATGCTTAATGAAAAAACAATACTAGAGAATGCTATTAATCTATAGTTGATATTGCTATAATGATAATGATATATGTTTTCGCTATCAATTACGGTAGTATACTTTATAATTTGTGATTCTAATAAACAAAATATAAGATAAAATAAAAGTAAAAGAACTATGTAAATAAGAATTGAAACAAAAGTGATTTTTTTTGGTTTTTGAAGCCGAGAGATGATGTAAAACCCAATAGGAATAAGGCTTAATATGAAGCCAAAATCTGGAATAAAAAATCTAATCTCTTTTCCTCCGTAAAATTTTAAATCATAATCAGCAATTTTAGATATGAACGTCCGAGTTAAAGTTCGATATTCGATATCACATAATAATCCAATTAGAAAAAATAAAATTATGAAAACAAACAAAATTATGATGTCTTTATATTTCATATAGTAAATTGCATTTCGAGCATTTTCAACCAAATATACCTAAATAATACTTTAAATATATTCGCAAGATAATTAGAAATAAAAATACCCTTTTCCAAAGTAGAAAAAGGGCAGTTTATATAATTTAGATTTTTTAAAATCTTGTTATTTCTTCCAACTAAAAATCCTAGGGTTAACCAACAAGCTTCGTAACACCGCTATTGATATCAATTTCAGCAAAATTATGCTTTCCCATAACGATAAGCAGTTTGTCTGAATTATAACCTACATATCTAATTTCAGGTTGTCCTTTTTTGGGTTTTCCACAAACTGAAATTACATTGGTCTGCCATTTCAATTTGCTTCTTTTGTAGGCTGATATTGTTTGTAAGTCATTCTCGACATAATAAACAATACTGTTTTTCTTGATTCCTCTTTTTTGCGTTTTGGCAAAATTTATTTCGGAATTACTAGAAATTAAGGCATCATTGTACTTTTGTGCAATGCCTGTTTGCGTGACAATAAATGTCAGCATAGATAATTTTAGAAATGGTTTCATTTTGATAGAATTTGGGGTTCATAATCACTTCAAATATAAATAATTAAATCATATAATAAAGTTTTAGACAGACAAAAAAAAATCCCTTTTTCCGAAATAGGAAAAGGGGATTTTTTAGGAGTTAATTTTGAAGAAAAACTATTTTTTCCAGCTAAAAATTCTTGGATTTACAGAAATCATTAACCAAGCCCAATTGTTGGTGTGATTTGCATCTCCGTTTTTGATGAATTCCATAGTTTTAGAACCAAACATTTGAGAATAACCTCCTGTAACGGTAATGTCTTTTTTGAAATTATAACCAAAAGTTGCATCGATCTCTGTTCCTAAATACGAATCCAATTTTTCGTTTAATGGAGTAACTACATCTGCAGCGGCTAGAAATGCATGCGGAATCAAAGCAAATTGCCATTTGTTTACACTGTAATTCAATTTGATAAAAGCATCTTGCAAACCAACACTATTTAAGTGATTTCCAACATAAAAATAATCCATGTAACCATTAAATCCGTGGTTGGTTCCAAATATTGGGTTGAACGATTTTATTACTGTGCTTGCGTCATTTGTCGCTTTTCCTGATAAAAATTCGTAGCCAAGACCTGCTTTGAAAGATTCGGTAATGCTATAATTGAAATTTGCGGCAGCATTCCAAGCACTTACTTGTTTGTCGGTACTTTTTCCGGTTTGACCGTATAGCCAAAAATTACTGTCGATTTTACTGTTTTTATATGTTAAGTAAGGTCCGAAAGTCTGTTTGTAATCGACTAATAATTTTGCGTCAGCATTAGCATATTCATAACCTGTATTTAGGAGTAAAAAGCTCATACCTAAATCAGTACTAAATTGGTTGTGGTACCATGCATATTGCAACGCTTTGTAGCTCGCCACTGTGTAAGGTGTCTGTACAACATTTTCGGCAGTAGAATTATACGCTCCTCCAAAGTCTAATTTTTGTTTTTCAGTATGAAACGAAACGGTAAGAGCATCATGGCTTTGTGCCTGCTGTCCCCAGTCTTGCTCACCCAAAATACGTTGGTTATCGTAAGAAAGTACTTGGCGTCCCATTCTGGCGCTCCATTTGTCTGTGAAATTATATTGTGCCCAAGCTTCAAAAACAGCAACTCCGTTTTTATCGGCTGGCGATGTTGGTGCAACATCTCCCCAAGTTCTTGTGTTTTGTAAAGTCAGTTTTACAGTTAAATCTTCTTGTTTATAATTGAAATTTAAACGAGAACGCTGCGAAATTTGTGACGTACCTTCTTGTCCTTCTTGCAGAAGTTGTTTATATCCATTTCGATATTCAAAACGAGGCCTTATTTGTAAATTTACATCTAATTCTTGTGCTTGTAGCGCTGCGCCAGCACCAAAAAGGAATAGCGCAATTAATTTTATTTTTTTCATAAAACTGGTAATTTTTTGATGGCGTAAATTTGTAAGAAAAATAAGCCTTTACTAATGATAAAAGTCATTATTTTAAATTTTAATTAGTTGCAGGTACAAGTTGCTGCGTTTCAATAGCTTTTGTTGGTACAGATTGTTTTTTGCTTACACTTTTGGTAATCGCGTAATGCATCCAAGCCAAACAGCCTATTGAAAAAAGCAGAATAAAAATCCATGAACTTGACCAGATTCCGGTTGCGGTTAATAAATAACCAAAGATGATTGGGCCAAAGAAGCCACCTAAACCGCCAATCATTCCGACCATTCCACCTACAACACCCACTTCATTTGGGAAATATTCTGGAATATGTTTGTAAACAGCTGCTTTTCCGATTCCCCAAGAAATCCCGATTAAGATTACTAAAACCAAGAAAACCCACATATTAGCATCAAACTTAATTACGGTAATTCCTTTTGCTAGTAATTCTTTTTTCTTTACACTTTGATTTTCTGCTACTACGACTTGTTGCCAAGATGTTGAAGTTGGAAAAATAGCATTTTCGGCTGTGTTTTCTTTTTTCTGTGCGACCGGAAAATCAGTTTCTCCTATCTTAATTTTATCGTTTGTTACAGCTGTAATGGTTCCTTTTTTAGTTGCCAAAACTCCAGGACCTGTTGTAATGATTTCCATTTTTGGAATAGCTAATAAAGCGCTCAAAATTACGGAAGAACCCAAAACCCAATACATTACTTTTCTTGCGCCGAATTTATCGGATAAATAACCCCCAAATGCTCTGATAACGCCTGAAGGAAGACTAAACATAGTAGCAAACAAACCTCCCATAACCAAACTAGTCTGATAAACATTCATAAAGTTGGGTAAAAGCCATTGCGAATAAGCCACAAAGCAACCAAAAACTAAAAAATAATATGCTCCAAAACGCCAAACTCGGGCTGATTTTAAAGGGACAAGCATTTGAGATACAGTTTTAGTATTGTTTTCAGGTTTTTTATTTTCGGTAAAAAGTAAAAAGGCAATTCCAATAACAACTAATGAAACAGCATAAATAATAGGGAGCACTTTCCAGCCGTTTTGCGGATCATCAATTGAAAAATGATTTAATAGGGAAGGAGCTAAAAATGTAGTAATTGCCGCGCCGGCATTTCCCATTCCGAAGATTCCTAAGGCGCGTCCTTGCCATTCTTTTGGATACCATATTGAAGTATAACCAATACCGACTGCAAAGCTGGTTCCGACCATTCCGAAGAAGAAACTCAATAAAGCAAACATGAAAAAACTGTCGGCGTAGGGAAGGAGGAAGAGTGGAATTGAACTTAATAATAGTAAAAGAGAAAAAACATATTTTCCTCCAAATTTATCAGTTAGGATTCCGATTGGGAGACGCATTACAGAACCCGTTAAAATTGGAATTCCTAAAAGCCATCCAACTTGAACAACGCTCCAATGGAAAATTCCATTATCGACCAAAAAGGTTACTAAAACCCCGTTTAAAGTCCAGCAGGCAAAACAGATTGTAAATGCCAAAGTATTTAAAAATAAAATCTTGTGTGATTGCGTAAGTGAGTTTGTAGTTTTCATAGTACTTATATTTTTATGTAAAAATAAGTACTATAACTTAGTTAAAACATGCTAAAACGCAGTTTTTGAAAAATAATTACGTATTTATACGTAATTATTTAGATTAAAGAATACTCAGTGGCTTTGTTAGAAAGTTCCATTAAGTTTTTTACTTTCAGTTTTTTCATGAGGTTAAAACGGTGTACTTCGGCAGTACGTTTGCTGATGTCAAGTGCTTCGGCAATTTCTTTGTTTCCTTTTCCTGATAATAACAGCGTCAGAATTTCTTTTTCTCTTTTGGTAATCATCATTTCGTCACCTAAATTTTGCTTAGGTTCTAATGAATTAGAAGGATTTGTTAATTGACCAATTAAGATAGAAGAAATATCGCCACTGAAATATTTTCCGCCAGCAGAAACAATATGAAGCGCTTTTAAAAACTCTTCTTTAGAAGATCCTTTTAATAAATACCCGTCGGCGCCAGCTTTTATTGACTTTAATACATATTCTTCTGATTCGTGCATTGAAAGCATGATGATTTTTATATCGTTGTTATCGCTTCTAAGTTTTTCTACTAGTTCGATACCTGTTAAGTTTGGCATACGAATATCAGCTATAAGTAAATCAGGTTTTGTATCGGCAATTACATCAATTGCATCGGCGCCATCTATTGCTTCGCCCACAACCTCGATGTTTGCTTCGTTTTCCAGTAAAGATTTGATTCCGTCTCTAACAAAAACATGGTCATCTGCTAATACTACACGAATGATATTACTCATAATTTACTTAATTTAGATTCTCGATTTTTACGTATATTCATCTATAAAGAAGACGCTAATATACGTAATTTTTTAGATTTTAAATTCTGATTTGTGAAATTGTAGGCTCCAATATTAAAAAATCATTAAAAAATGCAATATCAATTGCAATTGCAAAAAAATCAATTTCAATTTTTAGCTCTCATTTTTAGTCAGGCCGAGGGGAGTCGAAGCCCATGCAAGTAGCGTTACAAAGATTGGCGATTTGCTTTGCATGGGCTTCGACTCCGCTCAGCTTAGCAAGATAGTGGGTAGTTTTGGGGTAACTTTGTCAAAGTTCAAAACTTTGACAAAGTTTGTTTTTCAATTGCCTCCAGCTTTAGCTGGAGTTTTTTCTAGGTAAAAGGGAAAAGGCTTTAGCCAAATGCATAAGTTTGGCTAAAGCCCTTCTTGATACTTTTTTATAACCTCCAGCTAAAGCTGGAGGCAATTGTTTTTTTTACTTTTTAATTCCCTTATAAACTTAAATTTTCTTTTGAAAACGAGTGCCCGCGAGAGGGATAGGAGCAAGCTACCGAAGTAGCGCGGATAGCCCGACAGTATTAGGGAAAGTGGGCGAATAAAGATAAAGTATGTTTGCCCACTTTTTCTAATACTGGCTCGCCCTTATTAATTAGATAATTAGGGAATGTATCAATTTGATAATTAGATAATTTTTTACGCGACTTTAAGTAATTATCAAATTATCTAATTGACTGATTTTCTCATTTAAGAATAGGAATATTGAATGTAATTCTCGTTCCTTCGCCTGGAATTGAGTTGATGAAAACGCGCCCGTTGATGTATTGTATTCTTTCTTTCATGAATAAAAGCCCCATTCCGGATTCGCTGTTGCGCTTTTTGTCGACGGAATTGATGTCGAAACCTTTTCCGTTGTCGTCGATGATGATGCTTAAAAGTGTTTCGCTGTGGGAAAGCTGGACGATAATATGCGACGATTCGGCGTATTTTATGGCGTTGTTGATGGCTTCTTGAGTTAATCGATAAATGTTGATTTCGATTAGGGAATCTAAACGTCGGTCGAACTCAGTTTTGTTGTAGAAAAGGATTTCTTTTCCAGTAAGTTTTGAGAGTTCTTGTGTAAGTTTTGCCAATGAAGAAACGATTCCGTGATCGCTTAATTCTGGTGGCATCAGGTTAAAAGTTGCGGTACGGACACCTTTTATAATGTCTAGCGAAAGTTTCTTTAAATATTCAATTTTTTGTTCCGATTTTTCTCGGTCGTCTAAATTGATACTTTCTAAACTGAATTTTAAGCCCGTAAGCATTTGGCCAATTCCGTCGTGAATTTCTTTTGCGATTCGGTTTTGTTCGTTTTCTTGATTTTCAACAATTTTACTCGAAATAATCTTTTGCTGATTGATTTTTTCGGTTGTATTTTCAAGATTTAAACGTTCAACTTCACGCTGTGCTTTTTTGCGTTCAGTAATGTTGAAACATACGATTAAAAGTTCTAATTCGTCTTTTTTGATCATGACCGGAACCATTGACAAATCAAGCCAAATGGTTTCGTTTTCTTTGTTTAAAATACTGATTTCGCCCTGCCAGCCACTTCTTTGTTTTTCGAAAATTAGACGGTCAAAATTGGTTTGTTCTTTTTCGTCAACAGTTAAAACTTCAGAGAATTTTTTGTTTGATGAAAACTTGGTATAATTCAGCAATTTGGCAAATTTTTCACCAATATGAATAATCGAACCATCAGGCGAAATTCGGCAATAGAGTAAAGTATTTTCCATCGCATAATTGAGCGATTTTAATTCTTTAACCGAATTTTCCTTGATTTCGCTGAGGATTTCTGTGTCGTAAGCGAGCTTTAAAGCTTTCTTTTCGGAAGATAAAAGTCTTGTAATTAATCTTTCGATTTTTTTATTTGTAGGTCTGAAAATGAAAAGGAATTCTAAAAGCAAAACTAAAAGAGTGAACCCAAAAATCCAATATTCAATTTTGCGTTGCTCAGTTACTTTTTCGTGTGCTTCGAGATCGTATTGGGTTACAATCTGATTCATTTTAGAAAGGAAAATGCCTTCGTTTTCTAAAATACTATTTACGAATTTTTGATTTTCAGATGATTGTTTTTTTTGTTTTAAATTCAATAAAAATGAATCGGTTGCCTTTGCAATTTTATTGAAAATTGGATTGATTTCTAAATATAATTTAGAAAGTGTTTCTGATTTTTCTTTTGGAAAAGCCAAGCTATCACTGCCGTTTTCGAGCATATTTTGGTTTTTCTTCCAAAGCGCTAAAACTTCATTTAAATGCGAAATTTGTTTGGCAGAGGCGGTATCAGAAACGTAATGCAGAATCAGAACTTCTTTTACGATTTTCTGGCTCAACATCCTTTGTTTTCCCGAAAAATTAATGATTTTAGAATCGCTTAACTGTTGATTCAGATTGTATTGCACTAAAATCTGACTCACAATTATAGTTAAGGCAATAGTAAGAAGCGCAAAAAAATACAGACGGCGTAAATTTTTGAAGGTGATTTTTTCTTCTTCCTGATTGCTTTTCTTCATAAAGTCAGTTTACAATCCTAAAGATGCTTTTATAAGATTAAGATTTTCTTCAGAATAGTTGATTTTCAAGGCTTCCTCATGTCCTTTGTCCGACATTTTATCCCAGGTTTTTTTGAAGATGTTTTTTAGTTTTTCTTCGTCGTGTTTGTGAACGAAAGGATCTAAATAATATTCAAGGAAAACTAGACAAATTACATCTTCTAATAATTGTGTTTCGTGGTCTTTTTTAAGTAATTTTTTCTCAATTAAAAAAGAAACGCGATCAATAAAAGTCTGGTCATAACCTGCTTTTTCCAGAATTTCTGCAGTAGTTTTTGCGTGGAATTTTTTCAATTCTTCTCTCCATTTCAAATAACCAACACGGTCTATTGGGTATGATTCGCGGGCAACTTTCCATCGACAGATGTGCTGTGCTTTTGAAGCAATTTGGATTTCTTCGGATGCATTTGGTTCAAACTGCATCAGTCTTTCGTACATCCTGTTGGAATACAGTAATTCTTTTGGATATTCTTTGTTGTGGTCGGTTTCAATGTTTGGGTCTTGAGCATTTTCAGCATCAATCCATTCGCTTGCTTTTTGAAAAGGTGTAGTCATTTTTTGGTTTGATAATAGAATTTCAAAGATACGGAATTAAGTTTTTGCGGATAATTTTTTTTAACACATAGAAACATAGTTTTGTTTGTGGTTAAAGGCGTTTCACTTGCATTAATTCACATAGTAATTACGATAGTTTTGTCATTTCGACGAAGGAGAAATCTTCGCGAGAAGCTCGACAAAGATTGTTAACGCTTCTGTGCGGAGTTACTTGCGAAGATTTCTCCTTCGTCGAAATGACAAGATTGCGTGAAATCAATCTACAAATCCAACGAAAACTTCGTCTTCAACAATCTTAATAGGATAAGTTGCAATGCTATATTCTTCTCCGTTTAAATTTGAACCATCAACTAAAGAAAAAGTCTTTTTATGCATCGGACAGGCAATTTTTGGAATATCGTCTGTAGATCCGGTCATTCCTCTTGAAAGCACCATTTCCATTTTGTGCGGGCAGGCGTTTTGGCAAGCATACCACTCATTACGACGTGTGAAATTGAAAATAGCAATTTGTTTGTTTTTGTATTTGATGCATCCGCCTCGGTTGGTCGGGAAATCTTCAACTTTGCCAGCTTTGAACCAAATTGTTGCATCGCTTGCATGAACCGTTTCGTATTGATTTAAGATTTCTTCCATTTTGATTAAGTTTTGATTTCCTGTTTCTTAGCCCTCTTTTTACAATCAAGAGAGTTTGATGGCGCAGTAAAAAAGAGGGTAAGAAGGACAGCAAACGTTTAATGATTTTTTTTTCTTTTTTTTTTGGAGCTATTTTTTCTCGCGCTCCCGATAGTTATCGGGATTGCAGATTTAGCCGATTTTATTTTTAATCTTTTTAATCCTTTAATCTGTGGCTTTTATTTTAAACACATAGAAACATAGATTTTTTTGTTTTTTGTTTGAGAAATAGAAAATTAAAAGAAACTAGTTTCTAACGCATAGCTATGTGTGTTTATGCAAGTGAAACGCCTTTTTAAGTTTAATGATTCTATGTCTCTATGTGTTTTAAATAAATTTATTTACGACCAAGCTTTAGGCATTTTTTGATCTCTTAAAGGGACAAAAACTGCGTTATCGTCTTTTTCGTCTGAGTTTATAAAGTGATTAAAACGTTTCAATAATCTTGGTTTTTCAAGAACTTGCTTCCATTCGCATTCGAAAGTGTTAACTAAAGTCTGCATTTCTGCTTCTAATGTTTCGCAGATTCCTAAACTGTCTTCGATGATTACTTCTTTTAAATATTCTAAACCGCCGTCTAGTTTTTCTAACCAAGTTGAAGTTCGAATCAGCGGGCCAGCGGTGCGGATGTAATACATTAAGAATCTGTCCATGTATTTTATAACTGTTTCTTTGTCGATTTTCTCGGCTAATAAAACGGCATGTTTTGGATTTGCACCGCCATTTCCTGCGATGTATAGGTTCCATCCACCTTCAACAGCAATTAATCCGAAATCTTTTCCGCGGGCTTCTGCGCATTCGCGGATGCAGGCTGAAACGCCACCTTTTAATTTATGCGGAGAACGAATTCCTTTGTATCTGTTTTCTAGTTCGATGGCAAATCCGGCGCTGTCGTCCATTCCGTAACGACACCAAGCATTTCCTACGCAGCTTTTTACAGCACGAAGTGATTTTCCGTAAGCGTGACCACTTTCAAAACCGTTATCAATCAATATTTTCCAGATTTTCGGCAAATCACTTAAATGTGCTCCAAATAAATCGACTCTTTGCGCTCCAGTGATTTTAGTGTATAAATCAAATTGTTTAGCCACTTCGCCAATTACGATTAATTTCTCAGCAGTAATTTCGCCTCCGGCAACTCTAGGAACTACAGAATAAGTTCCGTTTCGTTGAATATTAGCCAAAAATCTATCGTTTGTATCTTGCGTTGTAACGTGTTTATTTGCAGTATCGTTATAAATGCTAGAGAAAATAGAAGCGACAACCGGTTTGCAAATTTCGCATCCGTCGCCTTTCCCGTGATGATCTAAAACATCGTAGAAATTCTCATATTTATTGATTTTTACCAAATCGAATAATTCCTGGCGGTTATAGTTGAAATGTTCACATATAACTTCTTTTACTTCTTTTCCTAAAGATTTTTGAGTCGCTTTTACCAAATCAGAAACCATTGGTTTACAGCCTCCACAGCCTGAAGTTGCTTTGGTTGCTTTTACAACATCTGAAAGTGTAGCGCAAGATTCGTCTAGAATTTTACAGCAGATGGCGCCTTTTGTTACATTTTCACAAGAGCAAATTACGGCAGTATCTGGTAAATCCATAACACTTCCTAAACTTGAACCTTCAGAGCCGTCGCGAGAACCTAAAATCAGATCTTCTGGATTTTTAGGCAAAGCCATTGCGTTGCTGTAAATCTGAAAAAGCGAATTGTAATCGCTTGAATCGCCGACTAAAATTCCACCTAAGAGCGTTTTAGAATCTTTGGTAACATTTATTCTTTTGTAGATGCCACTTAATTTGTTTTCATAAATAATGGCAGTTACGTTTTCATTTTCGATAAAAGGATCACCAAAACTCGCAACTTCAACACCAATTAATTTCAATTGTGTCGACATATCGATGGTTTCTCTCATGGTTTTATCACCATTTAAGATTTGTTCAGCAGCAACATCGGCCATTTCGTAGCCTGGAGCAACAAGTCCGTAAATGTTTTGGTTGTAAAGTGCAGCTTCACCAATTGCATAAATTGAAGGATCTGATGTCTGCATTTGATTGTTTACCACGATTCCGCCTCTCACGCCAACTTCAAGTCCTGAAACTCTAGCCAGTTCGTCACGAGGTTTGATTCCGGCAGATATAACCAACATGTCTACTTTTAACAATTCCTCATTCGCAAACATCATTCCTGTTATGCTTTCTTTTCCGTCAATATATTGTGTTGCTTTGTTAAGATGAATTCCGATATTTAATTCTTCAATTTTGGCTTGAAGCATATCGCTTGCGCCTTGATCCAATTGTCTTGGCATCAAGCGTGGTGCAAATTCCACTACATGCGGATTCAAACCTAAATCTCTAACCGCTTTAGCCGCTTCAAGGCCTAATAATCCTCCTCCTAAAACAGCAGCTTCTGTTGCGCCTTTTATTTTTATTTTTTTTGCATAAGCCATTATAGCATCTAGATCTTCGATGGTTCTGTATACAAAAACACCTTCTTTTTCGACGCCTTCAATTGGTGGAACAAAAGCAGAAGAACCTGTAGCTAAAACTAAGTAATCGTACGTATGTGTTTTGTTTAAGTGCGTGTGAATTGTTTTTGTGTCACGATTAATATCTGTAATTAATTCTGATGTATTGAGAATAATATTGTTTTCAGTGTACCAATTACTTGTTGATAATGAAAGATCATCTGCCGTTTTTCCTCCAAAGTATTCGCTTAAGTGAACACGATCATATGCGCGTCTTGGCTCTTCACCAAAAACGGTAACCTGATACTTTTCCTGTCCTGATTTTGCAACAAACTTTTCGCAAAATTTATAACCAACCATGCCGTTTCCAACTACTATTACTCTAATCATGATTTCTTTAATTAAGTATTACTACGCAAATATAAGTATTTATACTTATTAAAATACGTAACTTATTTATTTTTTAAATACCAATCATTTTTATTTACTACGTATTTTGTCGTAATCTTTTACGTAGTACGGGTTTTCAGTGATTTTGTAAATGGGCAATTTTTTAAATTTGAAAAGATTCTAAATAAGCATTTGAAAAAATTGTTGTAAATTCATAAGAATTTTACGGATGTTTTTAACAGAAAACACATTTCAAATTATAATAATATGAAAAAGATAATACCACTTTTGCTTTTACTGTCTTTGATGGTGGGCTGTAAATCTACAGCAAGCAAAAATGTAGCTACAAAAGAAACTGCTCAAGAAGGAGTAAATCAAGATGATATGAACTTTTATTTTAAAGCAACGGGAAATGAGCCGTTTTGGGGAATAAAAATTGGAAATGAGAATATTGTTTTTACATCTTTAATTCCGGGAAAAGAAAAAATAGTTTTTCCTGCTGTTGAAGCCATAAAAGCAATGGATGCTAATGTAAAGATGTATAGAGTCAATACTGAATCGGCTTCGGCTACAATTACGATTCAGCAGTTAGATTGTCAGGATTCGATGTCTGGCGCGATTTCTCCTTATAGTGTGAAAGTTGAGATTAAAAATAATTCGGAATTAGAATTTAAAAAACTCAACGGATGCGGAAAATATATTACCGATTATAGACTTTATGATATTTGGGTTTTGGAAGAATTAAATGGCTACAAAGTTTTTGCGACCGATTTTCAAAAAGAATTTCCAAGAATTGAAATTAATTCAGCAGAAAACAGATTTTCTGGTTATGGTGGTTGTAATGGAATTAGCGGACAAATTTTTTATGAAAAAGATTTATTGCGATTTACAAAGGTGATTTCGACTTTAATGGCTTGTGCCCCCGGAAATAAAGAAGGAGAGTTTACAAAAGCGTTACAAAGCACTACAACCTATTCGATTGAAAATAATCGATTAACGCTTTCAAATCCTTCTGGTAAACTTTTGGTTTTTAAAAAAGTTGATTAAAATTTGAGATTTTAAAATGTCTTAGAATGGTTTAAAAATAACTTATAGTATACTAGAATGGCTTAAAGCGAAAATACTTTTGTAAAATAAAACTTATAATTATTTATTTTACATGAAAAGGATTTTAATGCTATTTATTACGGTATCGCTTGTTTGCAGTTGCAAATCAACTAAAGATACAAAAGTTGTTACTTCGACGAATGAAAATTCAATTGAAAAGAAATTGCAACAAACTTGGATTTTGGAGAATTTAAATGGAAAAGTTATTACTGAAAAAGATTTTTCGAACTTTCCTAAAATTGTAATGTCTTCTTCAACTTTTTCAGGTTCAACAGGATGCAACGCTGTTAATGGAAATTTGTTTTCGAAAGGTACAGGACAAGTTCAGTTTACGAATCTTACTTCAGAAACTAAAAAATGTGATGCAAAAAAGGAAGTTGAATTTTTGCAATTGCTAAGAACTACCTCAGGTTATTCTGTTGAGAATAATAAGCTTTTCCTTTCCAATCAATTTGGATTGACAATGTCTTTCAAAAAAGGTTAATTAAAAATGAAAGGCTTCGATTGATTTCGAAGCCTTTTTTATTTTGTCATTTCGACCGAAGGGAGAAATCACACTAGTAATTCCGCACAGAACTTCTCCAATCTTTGTCGAGTTTCGAGTGTGATTTCTCCCTTCGGTCGAAATGACAATAATATACTTAATTACTCAAGCAATTCCTTAGTTTCTTCCTCTTCATCGTCTCCTTCAATAAAATCTAATTCTAAAGCTTTTACGCTTTGAACGGCATTTCCGGCAATACCACGAATTGATCCGTACATTCCTAAAGTATTGTGAACTACTTTTTCGATTTGTTTTTCACGTTGCTTCCAGATTCTCTGCATCGCTCTTTTTTCAGAATCTAAATCGCTTTGCATTTGCGTAAAACCTTCTACAATTCCTTCAATCTGCAAACGGAATTCGTTGCTAGTTAAGAAATCGTATAACATCGACATTTTATCGCCTTTGTTTTCCTGCGCCTGAACAGCTTGATTGATCTGAATTAAAGATTGACGTAAAACAGCACTCAAGCCTTTAAATTCTTCATACGTACAAATCCAGATTCCGTCGCGCATGCCCATTCGTTCCATTCCGTTTGGCATTACTTCAGTAACCAAAACGCCGATATTCGCTCTTTTAATTCGAATATCGTTTTTAAACTTTTCGATCCATGAAGGCTGAAACGCTTTTGTTCTTTTGCTTTCGTAATAGATCGAACCGCAGTTTTGATGTTCGCGAGTGTTTACAATTTGAAGGCAGTCGGCACCATTTGCACCTTTTTTAACTTCGTCGATACTATCAAGCGGGAAATTATTGGCAAGCCATTCTTCGATTGCTAATTCCATTATTTCGCCTTGCAATTGCATAGAACCTTGTTCCTGCTTGCGTTTCATTTCTTCGGTTAATTTTTTCTGCTCTTCTAATTGCTTTTGAAGTTCTTTAAATTTTAACTCGTTTTTATCGTCTTCTTGTTTTCTGATTTTTTCACGTTCCAAAGCCAATTGAGTGTTTAATTGCTTTTCGGCTTCGGCCTGAATGGCATCTTTCATTTCCAGTTTTTCACGCTGTAATTTTGCGATTTCGCCTTCCATTTTATTTAATTCCCTGATTTTTTCCGATTTTTCAGAGAGCTCTTTTTCCATTAAAAGCAAACGGTCTTTATTTTCTTCTTCGAGTTTGGTTTTTAGTTTTTCAGAAATTTCCTTTTCCGCAATTTTTCTTTCACGTTCCAAACGCTCGGCAAAAAGCTCGTTTTCTTGTTTCTTTTTGGCTTCAAATTCGGCTTTAGCTTTGTCCAATTGCTCATTTTTAAGCTCTAATTCTTTATTTTGAATAGTCGCTTTTTGTTGAAATTCTTTACGGATGCTGTCTTCCAATTGATGCTTTAAAACATCATTGACATCGATAGGAGTTCCGCAGTTTGGACACTGAATTGAAGATTGCTCAGCCATTTTTTATTGAATTTTTATTGTAGAATTTGAATTTGCTAAGGTATCTAAAAGTTCTCTTTTTATAATGTGGATTTCTGTACTAAATTGTAACGAATTTTTGTTATGGCCGCGAAGGCGCTAAGGCGGAAAGTTTTTTTATAATTTAATCTTGCAATCCCGATAGCTATCGGGAGCGAAGGCGCAAAGTTTTTTTTACAGCTTTTTCCGAATAGTTTGTCATTTCGACGAAGGAGAAATCTCCACGAGAAGCTCCACAAAGATTGGCTTATAGGAACGGAGTTACTTGTGAAGATTTCTCCTTCGTCGAAATGACAAAAATGAGAATAAACTTTGCGACTCTGCGTCTTTGCGAGATTAATTGCATCACAAAACTTAGCGTGAACTACTTTTATTCAATAAAAAATCAACAGCAGTTTTTGTAATTTCAGAATCATCTTCTTTTGAAGTTATAATCGAAACATCTGTTTTTAAATTAACTTTATTCAATTCGATAAAACCAATTTCAGAATCTTGATTGTTTTTTGCAATATTTGAAGGAACAATCGAAATTCCTAACCCGTTTTTGACTAATTGTACGATGGAATTGATATTGTTGGCTTCGTGGATAATTTTCGGCGTAAAGCCATAAAAAGCACAAAGTTCCAGTAAAACTTCGTGATAATGTGGTGCATAATCTTTGTTGAAGAAAACGAATGTTTCATCTTTCAGGTTTAGAATTTCTTTTTCAGATTTTAGCTGAATGTTCTTTTTATTAAAAACAATTGAAAATCCGTCCTGAAACCATAAATGCGATTTTATTTTGGGAGATTTTATCGGGGAACGAATAATTCCCATTTCGATTTTTCCTTGTTCCAAAGCATCGATTTGCTTGCTTGTTGAAACTTCAAAGAGCTTGAAATTTACATAAGGAAATTGTGCTTTCAGGTGTTTGATTAAATCTGAAATTGTTGAAGAATAAATCGAACTGATATAAGCAATTCTGAATTCGCCCGAAACATTCTCGGCAATCTTTTTTGTTTTAACGGAAATGCGTTCGAGAACTTGAAAAATTGATTTGACTTCTTTTTCAAAATATTTTCCGGCTTCGGTCAATTCTACTTTTTTATTGTTTCTGATGAAAAGCTTTGCCTGGAGTTCTTCTTCCAATTCCGCTATTTGGCGACTCAATGGTGGTTGAGAAATGAATAATTTTTCTGAAGCTTTTGTAAAGTTTAATTCTTCGGCTACAGCCAAAAAATATTTTAAGTGACGTAATTCCATGATACTTTTAAAGTATTGTTGATTGATAAAAATAGTATTTTTAAAGTATTTATGAAAGAGATAGTTTTGATGAAAAAATAATTCTCTCGCAGATTCAGCAGATAGGGCAGATTATTAATTAATTTTATTAAAATCATTCTTAATCATTAAACTTTCCGATCTATAATAGCAAAAAGATCCCCTAAATCTGCTAGATCTGCGAGAGATTAAAAAAGTAAAGACAATGAAAAAATCAACTATTACAGAAATCAAAGAACGATTTGACAAGGATGTCGAACGATTTTCGAATTTAGAAACGGGACAGTTGTCTACGATCGACGCTAAAGTTTCTTTGGAATTAATAACGGAAGCTTCAAAACGGATTGTTCCAAATGCGACTCATGTTTTGGATATTGGCTGTGGTGCAGGAAATTATACTTTAATGATGTTGTCTAAATTGCCAAATTTAAACTGCACTTTGGTCGATTTGAGTTTGCCGATGTTGGAGAAAGCTTTAGAAAGAGTTTCAGCAGAAACAAGTGGAAAAGTCGAGATTAAGCAAGGTGATATCCGCGAAGTCGCTTTGCCGGAAAATCAGTTTGATATTATTTTGGCCGGAGCAGTTTTACATCATTTGAGAGATGATCAGGATTGGGAAACAACGTTCGAAAAAATATTCAAATTGTTAAAACCGGGCGGTTGTTTTATGATTTCGGATTTGATTACGCAAGACACGGAATTATTAAACGAATATACCTGGCAACGTTACGGCGAATATTTAGAAGGAATTGGAGGAGCAGAATACCGCCAAAATGTATTCGATTATATTGCTAAAGAAGATACACCAAGATCAATGAATTATCAATTGGATTTGATGAAAAAAGTTGGTTTTTCAAAAGTCGAAATTTTGCATAAAAATATGTGTTTTGGCGCTTTTGGCGGAATTAAATAATTGTTTTTTCGCCACTAATTTCACGAATTTTCACGAATTAAATTTTTCTTAGCGAATAAAAATTAGTGCAAATTCGTGTAATTCGTGGCATTTTTTTTTGATTTAAGAAAAAGGTTAATAGAAGAATTAATACTATTGGTCGTTTGTAGTTATTGATCTGTATAATAATTAGTTTTAGAATATAAAAAAAGCGTTGATTTGTATTATCAAGTTTATTTTAGTTTCAAACATTCAAAATCAATATAAATGAGTCAAAATCAAGAATGGAATCGCAGAAGTTTTTTGCTAACAATGAGCGGAGCAGGTACAGCATTAATGTTAAATCCGCTTTTGTCGTGGGCAGGAAATGATTTAGATCCTGGAATTGCCGGTATTGTTGCGAGAACTTTTGGAATTGATACACATAATCATATTGATGTTCCGCTAATCAAATCGGAACTTCCCGGGCCAAAAGTTGATTTGGCTGGTGAATTAAACAAATCTGGATTAAAGGCGATTTGTATGACTTTTGCAGTTGATTATCAGAAGTTAGTAAATCCGGGAGATGCTTATGAAAGATTCCTTAACGGTTTGACTGCAATGGATGAAATATTGAAGTCTAATAATATGCAACGTTCTTTAAACTTTAAAGATCTTGAGTTGGCGAAAAAAGCTAAAAAGCCAACTGTAATTCAGTCTGTTGAAGGCGGGCATTTTCTTGAAGGCAAAATTGAGCGTTTGCAAATTACCTACGATCGCGGTTTAAGACATTTGGGATTGCTTCATGATAATGATGCTTCGGTACCGCTTGGTGATATTTTTACAAAAACACCACAATGGGGCGGACTTACGACTTTTGGTTCTGAAGTTATTAGGGAATGCGAAAGATTGGGAATTTTGGTCGATTTGTCGCATTGTGATAATAATACGGTAAATGGAGCTTTAAAAGTAGCTAAAAATCCTGTTTTGGTTTCTCATACTGGGCTAAATACGCGTTTAGGAAATAATGAATTTATGTCTAAGATGATGATGCCAAGATTAATTAATAATGAACAAGCTAAAATCGTTGCTGATAATGGTGGTGTGATTGGTGTTTGGACGCATCTCGCGGATTCTCCAACAGAATTTGCCGATAATATTAAAGCAATGGTTGATGTTGTTGGTATTGATCATGTCTGCATTGGAACAGACACAAAATTGACGCCAGCCTATCGTTCGCCAAATGATAAAGGCTGGGGACAAGGTGAAGACAAAAAACCGCAAGGACAAAATGAACCGCCTAAAAAAGAAAATGATCAAAAAGCTCAAGACAATAATAAAAAGCAAGGATCTCAGGGGACGAATCAGACCTGGGGAATTGAGAAACAAGGGTTTTATTATACGGTTGTGGAATCATTATTGAACGCTGGTTTTAAAGAAGGAGAAATTGCTAAAATTGGTGGCGGAAACTATTGCCGAATATTTGATATAGCAACTAAAAAGTAAAATAGAAAAGCGAAATAAAGATTCTTTATTTCGCTTTTTCTTTATGTTCATTTGGTGCAGAGAATTTGGTTCTTAAATCAAAAACAAGTTCTGAAGCTCCGTTTTGCTGAAGATAATCTAGTTTTTCAACGGCTTCTTCAAGTGTTGGAATATGTCCTTTTGGAATCCACCACATTGCAGTGTGTGCTTTTCCGAATTTCACAAACCATTCTTTTCGGCGTTTTAGAAATTCACTGTGAAACGTTTTGTACATATAATGTTCCAAAGTTTCGATGTTTTCCCAAACCGAAACATTTACAATTATCTGCTCGTCATTGTATGGATTTAAGTTTGTGGCATTGTAACTGTCGTCTTTAAGTCGCCAGACAAATCCTTCGCTGTTTTCAGCTAAGGTGTTTACAAGATCTAAATTGTCTACAAACTCTTTCATGATAGGATCGTTGATGTCGACGCCTTTCATTTTTGCGATATTAATTTCGGCAAGATGATATTGACTCATATTTTATAGGATAAAGAAATGGCAATTTAATCTTTTTCTGAAAAATTTTATAGCCACGAATTCACGAATTTTATTTTTTAAAATCTATGCGTAAAGTATTTAAAATAATTCGTGAATTCGTGGCTATAAAAAACTTATAAAATTTGAATCGTTTTGTAAACCTGAACGGGAGCAGATAAAAAAGCTTCACTTTTTGAGATAAAATCGACTAAATAAGGCTGATTGTTATGGATATCAAGTCCGGACTGATCTTTCCATTCTTCCCAAATGATGAAAACATTTTCGGTATTATGAAGATCATAACGAATACAAGCTTCTTCTTTTCTGGTTTGTGTAACCAAATTTTGAATCATGTTTTTAACGTCTTCAATGTTTTCTTTTTTACTTTTAATAATTGCGGTAATGGATATCATAATTATAAGTTTTTAAAAGTTTCTTCTAAATGAGCTTTGTAGTTTTTTTCGAAAATGACAATGTTTTCGGTAGTTGCACCTTTCTCAACGTCGTGAAAATGGAAACCGTTTAGTTTTTCCATACCTACAAATTTATTCATTTTATGGAAACCAAACATCGCTCCGTCGTCAACAGAAGTTTCTTCGAAGAATTCTCCCGGAAGTGTGAAGGCAGTTGCAGGTGCATTCCAACTTGTGGTTAGCATGTATTTGCGTCCGTGTAATTGTCCGCCGGTTCCGTAATTGATGTCGGGATTTACTCGGCTTCTTCCGTCGCTTTTGTAGATTCCTTTGTTGTGTCCGGCTGTGAAAACGTCGTCGATGTATTTTTTGAAAAGATTGGGTAATTGAAACCACCAAACTGGCGTGTGATACACCACAACATCTGCCCAAACGAATTTTTCTACTTCTTCGTCTAAATCAAAATCTTGTTTAATATCGGTTGTTTTTATTTCGTAGTTTTTACTTTTTAGGTATTCGATTGTCCAATCGGTTACTGTTTCATTGAATTTTCCGCCTGAATGTGCGAAATTTTGACTTCCGTTGATGATAAATATTTTTTTCATTTTTATAGGATTGTTTCTTTTGAAAATGGATGCGTGAGGGATTGAGGCGGTATCCTTTTGTGAAGTGAAACGGAACAAAAGATATAGCCGAAAGCCCGACCCGGAGGGACACGCCCAAATTCTAATTATTTAAATTTTGAGATTTTTTTTAAACACATAGAAACATAGGTTTTTCTATCTTGAAAAAAGGTAATGGAAAGAAACTAGTTTCTAACACATAGTTCTCAAAGTTTGTCATTTCGAGGAACGAGAAATCGCACACGTTGCTCGCCAAAGATTGGCGACTTAGTTTGCGGAGTTTCTAGTGCGATTTCTCGTTCCTCGGAATGACAAGATTGACCAGACTATGTTTATTAATGCAAGTGAAACGCCTTTATAGACAAAGTAAAACTATGTTTCTATGTGTTTAAAATATTATTTAAGCTTTGAAATTGCCTGATTAATAAACTCCAATTCTGAAGCTGATAAATCGAAATCCATTGCTTTTGCGTTTGAAATGGCTTGTTCTGCGTTTCTTGCTCCGGCTAAAACAACTGCAATTCCTTTTTGTAATGACGTCCATCGTAATACTAATTGCGAAATTGAAA
Source organism: Flavobacterium sp. LHD-80 (assembly GCF_030929605.1). Classification (GTDB taxonomy): domain Bacteria; phylum Bacteroidota; class Bacteroidia; order Flavobacteriales; family Flavobacteriaceae; genus Flavobacterium. The sequence goes on along the minus strand of NZ_JAVFVS010000005.1, from coordinate 59,951 downwards.
TGTGTTTTGCGTTTGCCAATGAACTTAATTCTTCAACCAAAGTTTTTACTTTTTGAAGGTCGAATTGTCCAAAATAACCGTTTCTATGATCGTTTTCTTTTAGTTTGCTGTCGGTGAAATATTTCCCGGTTAATAAACCTCTTTCCATTGGACTGTAAGCAATGATTCCGATGTTTTCTGCAACTGTAAACGGAATTAAATCGGTTTCAATTTTGCGATTCAACATGCTGTATGCGACTTGATTTGAAGCGATTTGAACTGTTTTTTGTGCTTCCTGAATTTGCGAAATACTATAATTACTTACGCCAAAAGCTCTGATTTTTCCTTGTTGGATTAAAGTTTCGACAGCTTCCATGGTTTCGGAAATTGGAGTAGTGGAGTCCGGCCAGTGAATTTGAAGCAAATCGATATAATCGGTTTGAAGACGTTTTAGGCTTTCTTCGATTTCTTTTATTACGTTTGCTTTTGATGAATATTTGTAAATAGGAACTTTTTTACCGTTATCATCGGCGTCGAAAAAAAAATCGCCTTTTCCGTTGTTGCTTCCGTCCCAAACTAAACCGAATTTGGTCAACAACTGAACTTTAGAGCGATCATAAGATTTTATTGCTTCGCCAATCATTTCTTCGCTTAAACCAAATCCGTAAAAAGGAGCGGTGTCTATTGTGGTTACGCCATGATCGATAGACGCCTGAACAGATTCTATTGAATCTTTCTTTTCGTTTCCGCCCCACATGTTTCCGCCAATGGCAAATGCGCCGTATGTTATTGCTGATAATTCAAGTTCTGAGTTGCCTAATTTTCTATATTCCATAATGTTGTATTTTTATATCTTAAATTTCACTTGGCAAAATTATACCATTTTTAAGAGTGTTAACTTGTATATATTTGTCTTTTTTATGTAAATTTGCAACTTCAAATACTTTAGAAGTCATGAAAAAAGAAAATTTATACGAGCCGTTTACGGTTTCCTTTGAGACTTTGGATGAATATCCGGATGTTGGAGATCGTCATAATTTCTTTGAATTGGTATATATTTTAAGTGGAACAGGAAGACAGTGCATCAACAAAAATATTTTCGAATATGATGCCGGACATATGTTTTTATTGACGCCTGAGGATTGTCATAATTTTACAATTGAAACCAAAACGAAGTTTTTCTTTTTGAGATTCAATGATATTTATTTGAAGAATTCGAGTCTGCAAAACGAGAATGTTCAGCGTTTAGAATATATTCTTCAGAATGCGAATCATCAGCCGGGCTGTATTTTAAAAAATGATGCTGATAAATGTTTGGTGAAGGTGATGATTGAAGCGATTTGCAGAGAACATCAGGATAAAGATGTTTACAATCAGGAATTGATTCAGCAATTGGTTAATACACTGATTATTATTGTGGCTCGAAATATTGCGAAATATTTGCCGGAACAAGTGAATGTAGGAACGGAAGCAAAGGCAATGGATATCTTGCAATACATTCAGACGAATATTTATTATCCGGAGAAAATTAAAGCGGAATCGATAAGTGATTATTTCGGAATTTCGAATACGTATTTAGGGCGTTATTTTAAGAAACATGCCGATGAAACGATGCAACAGTATATCAGCAATTATAAAACGAAGTTGATTGAACATCGCTTGCAATTTAGTGATAAGCGAATTAACGAAATTGCTTATGAATTTGGTTTTACGGATGAAAGCCACTTTAATAAATTCTTTAAAAAGCAAAAAGGCTACAGTCCTTCAGAATTTAGAAAGACGATTCGATTGAGTGCGTAGATTTTGTTTACCACTAATTTCTCGAATTTGCACTAATTTTTAGCCACAGATTAAAGTGATTAAATGATTTTTTTGTTTCATGCAGATTTTAAATAATTTAGGCAGAATTTAAAATAAATCAGCTTAATCTGTTAAATCTGCGAGAGAAAAAAAATCCGTTGAAATCCGCGTTTTCGCAAAGCGAATCTGTTTTATCCGCGTACGTTATTCAATTTTTCGATAATAAAATCAAAGCCCTTAGATAATCTTCTTGATTACACGAAGTTTGTGCGTGTGTTTGTTTATTTCTGGGTTGTAAATTCCTGTGTGGTCTAAACGGTCGATGCGTACTTTTCCACTTGCGTGAATGATATAGTTGTTTTCCATAATGATTCCGACGTGAATGATGTTTCCTTCGTCGTTATCAAAAAAGGCCAAATCTCCAGGCTCGCTTTCTTCAATAAAACTTAAAGGTTCACCGTCAAGCGCTTGCTGTGAGGCGTCACGATGAATTTTATAGCCGTTTAATTTGTAAACCATTTGGGTAAAACCAGAGCAATCGATTCCAAAAGGTGTTTTTCCGCCCCAAAGATAAGGTGCATTTAAATACATAAAAGCTGTATTTATTAGAGCGCTTTTCGGTTTTATACCGCTGGTTTTGGTTCCTTCAAAATCAAAGTTTGAAATGTTGATTTCGCTGTTATTTAAAAAAGATAGCGAGGCTCCAAGCGGAATTGGAAGTAATAAATTATTTGGAGCTGTAATATAATCAATCAAATCGGCATTTAAGATAATGGCTTCTTTGCTTAATTGATTGTACTGTTCTTCAGAGATTACCTGATATTGTTTCGAATCGACCCAGCCTTCATAATCATCAAACTGAATTTTGATTTTTGCCCATTGATTATGGCGTTCTAAGATTTCGATATGCTCGCCAAATAAAAGTTGTGTAACGATTTCACTTCTGTCACTAGCTTCGGCTCGAACGGGTACTATGGCTAAATTGCAAATTCCGAACATTTAAGGTAATTTATAAGTTGAAAAATAGGAGTTAAATCAATAACTCCTATTTTGATTTATTAGTATTTAAGCTCTTTCGATAACAATTGCAGATGCACCTCCACCGCCATTGCAAATTGCAGCAGCTCCGGTTTTTGCATTGTTTTGTTCTAAAACGTTTAGTAAAGTTACGATAATACGTGCTCCAGATGCTCCAAGAGGATGTCCAAGAGAAACAGCGCCACCGTTTACGTTTACTTTGTTGTTATCTAAATTTAAGATTTTTGCATTGGCTAAACCAACCACAGAAAATGCTTCATTGAATTCAAAATAATCTACATCTGAAATTGAAATTCCTGCCTTGTCTAATGCTTTTGGTAATGCTTTTGCTGGACTTGTAGTAAACCATTTAGGTTCTTGTGCAGCATCAGCATAGCCTTTTATGTAAGCAAGAGGCTTTAAACCCAATGCATTTGCTTTTTCTTCCGACATTAAAATTAAAGCGGCAGCTCCATCATTAATTGTAGAGGCATTTGCAGCAGTTACAGTTCCGTCTTTTGTAAAAACTGGGCTTAATGATGGAATTTTATCTAATTTTACATTAGTGTATTCTTCATCTTTAGAGAATATAATTGGTTCACCACGTCTTTGTGGTACTTCAACAGGAACAACTTCATTGTCAAATTTTCCGGCATCCCAAGCTTTTGCACTTCTTTCGTAAGATTGAATGGCAAAATTATCTTGTTCTTCACGGCTGATGTTGTATTCAGTTGCACATAAATCAGCGCAAACTCCCATTGCGTTGTTATCGTAAGCATCTGTCAAACCATCTTTTTGCATTCCGTCCAACATTGTTGCTGGTCCAAATTTATTTCCGGCACGCATTTGTACGTAGTGTGGAATTAAACTCATGCTTTCCATTCCGCCAGCAACTACAATTTCTGCATCTCCGCAGGCAATTGCTTGCGCAGCGAACATTACTGCTTTCATTCCAGAAGCACAAACTTTGTTTACAGTAGTAGCAACAACTTCTTCAGACAAACCAGCAAAAAGAGCTGCTTGACGGGCTGGAGCTTGTCCAACGCCTGCCTGAATTACATTACCCATAAAAACTTCATCAACTAATTTTGGGTCTAGGTTAATTTTTTGAAGGGCTCCTTTAATAGCGGCAGCGCCTAATTTTGGTGCGGTTACGGTAGATAACCCTCCCATGAAACTTCCGATAGGTGTTCTAACGGCAGAAACAATCACAACTCTTTTGTTCATTTTCTGTTAATATTAGTTATCTAGCAAATTTACTCTTTATTTGAATAAATTCAAATTTTGTGTCAAATAGGGTGATTTTAAATTTAAGATGAAATTTTTGTTAATTCTATTCGTTTGATTGTGAAGTGTTTTAGAAAAAAGATGAAAAAAACTTTAAAAAAAGCGCAAAAATAGTTGTGAGATATGGAATGTTGTCTTACATTTGCAACCGCAAAACAGAACACGTTTCTTGAGCTTGGAGAGGTGCCAGAGCGGTAATGGAGCAGATTGCTAATCTGTCGACGGGTAACCGTCGCCAGGGTTCGAGTCCCTGTCTCTCCGCTTAAATTTTGCCTTCGGGGTGTAGCGTAGCCCGGTTATCGCGCCTGCTTTGGGAGCAGGAGGCCGCAGGTTCGAATCCTGCCACCCCGACTAAACTTTACCATAAGTTTAAAAAGAAATGGTTCCATAGCTCAGCTGGATAGAGCAACGCACTTCTAATGCGTAGGTCGAAGGTTCGAATCCTTCTGGGATCACTAAGACCGATTTTTTGAATCGGTCAAAACGTTGAAAACCCGCATCTTTACTGAGATGCGGGTTTTTTTTTGTTCATTCTAGTTTCAAAAACGCTCATTCTTTCGCTAATTTTTATGGCACATTCGTGGCAATTTATTCTGCTAAAAAAAATTGCCACAAAAAACGAGTTAAAGTGTTGTTCTTCAACATGTAAAGCTGGTTAACGACTTGATTTAGAGATATTATAATTCGACCTTTATTAACTTATTAAATTGTTGAATTATGTTAGAAAACAGTTTTGGAATTACCTTCTTTTTGAAGAGTTCCGTAAAAAGTACCAAAGAGAAGTATATTTATCTGAGAATTACTGTAGATGGAGTTCCTAAAGAAACATCCACTAAACGAAAATGGGATTTTAACCGGTGGGAGCAGAAGACTGCAAGGGCGACAGGAAATAAAGAAGATGCTAAGGCTTTAAATTTGTTTTTGAATTCGCTTGAATTAAAAATAAACAAATACAGAGACGAACTCTCTGAGAAACGAGAGATTGTCAGCAGTGTAAAACTTATTAACTATGCTTTAGGTAAAACTACTGTAAAGTCCACAGTGCTGCAGGAATTTCAGCTCCACAATGATCAAATGTTAGCTTTAGTAGAAAAAGAGGAGTATGCTATTGGCACCCATGAGCGTTACGAGATATCAAAAAAACATGTTACCGAGTTTATGTTTTATAAATACGGTTTAAGGGATATGGAATTTAGCGAGCTGAATTTTGAATTTGTAAAAGATTATGAGTTTTATCTTAAAACAGTAAAGAATATAAGCAATAACACTGCTCTCAAATATATTTCTAATTTTAAGAAGGTTGTTCTTATCGGGGTTGATAAAGAAATTATTTCTGCAGATCCATTTAAGCGTTTTAAATCTAAAAAGATTAAAGTGCCTAAAAAGCCTTTAACTAATCATGAGTTGTCACTATTGGAAAAGCATAAATTTTTAACAGATCGTCTCAGTGTGGTAAGAGATGTTTTTGTCTTTCAGTGTTATACTGGTCTTGCATATATTGATGTATTTAATTTAAAGCAGTCTGACTTAAAGTTTGGTATTGATCAAGAGAAATGGATAATGTCTGCAAGACAGAAAACAAAAAACACAATAAATGTTCCTTTACTGCCAAAAGCTATTGAAATAATAGAGAGTTACAAAAATCACCCTTTATGCATACAGAGAAATTCTGTACTGCCTGTAAGTTCAAATCAGAAAATGAATGAATACCTTAAAGAAATTGCTGATTTGTGCGGGATAAGAAGTGTGTTAAATACCCACAAGGCGAGAAGAACCTTCGCTAGTACTGTTACGTTAAATAATAATGTACCAATTCATGTAGTAAAGGAAATGCTGGGACATCAGTCTGTAAGCCAGACAGAAGGATATGCTATAACTGAAGAGCTTACCATCGGGCGTGAGATGCAGGGATTAAAACAAAGACTAGAAGAGAAGCAAGGCAATTCTGTTAAGGTAACTATAGAAACAATTGAAAAAATGGAACAAGAACTGATTCAAATGAAGAAAAGTCTTGGTTTAAAATCTTAATTTAATAAGGCACAATTAAATTCATATCTAATTGTGTCTTGTTATCAGGGTATAAATGGTTACTATTGAGGAATATTAAGATAAATGCATAACGGTGCTGGTTTGTTAATCGTTATTTTCCAAATATTTAAATTGCATACTAGAAAAGAAATATTAAAATAAAAACGCAATTAAATTGTACAATTTGTATAATTAAAATTGTATATTTGTATAACGAATCAATTCAAATAATGAATGTAAAAATATTAAAAATAGAAGGAAATACATTAGTTAATGCTAAAATTTCAGATGCAAAACTATTGAAAGTGAGTCTTCCTTCTGTAGTTGATGGATGGAGGTTTGATTTTCATAAGCATTTAAAGAAAAAAAACTTTGAAACTTATGTTTTAGTTTCTGAGGAAACTTCTGAAAGAATTGAAGGCTGCCTATCATTTGAAATGAGAGATAAAATTGAGCCTTATATGGCTTTTATTGAAATAGCACCTCATAATGTTGGTACAGTAAAAGAATATGATAATGTTGCAGGTTGTTTAATTGCTTTTGCCTGCAGGCTGAGTTTTATGAATGGTGAAGACCATTTTCAAGGTTGGTTGGCTTTTGATGTTTTGGAAGAAAATATAGAAGATGAGACTAAATTAATGAAAGTGTATTCAACAAAATATAATGCTGTACGATTAGGAGATAGTACGACTATGCTTATCCCTCCTGAAGGGGGACAAAAATTAATAACCGAGTTTTTAGATTAATTAAGATGAAAAATAAAGAAATTAAATTTGAAAATATTTGGAATGACAAGAAAAGAGAAGATATTAAGCAGACTATTTTATTGCATTCTTCTAAACAATCCAAAGAAAGAATATTAACAAATCAATTGCTTTCTATTCAGTATAAATTAGAAGATTATATTCAGAACGAAAGTGATGATATTGAAGTTTTAAAGGTACTTGATTTTGTTAAAATGTATTTGAAAGCCCTTAAATTAACTAAAAAGGAACTAGCAACGTATTTTGGAATGGAAGATAGTAATCTTCATAAATATTTGACAGGAGTTAGAAAACTTAATGCAGAGTTAGTTTTAAAGTTAAGTTGTTTTTCGCACACTAAACCTGAATATTGGTATAGAGTTCAAATAAAGAATGAGTTGATCGAATTAAATAAAGAAAAGAAAAATGTTGAGAAGTATAAAAAATATGATTACCGTAATTTGGTAGAAATAGTCTAAGTTTTATACAACAAATTTAAAGCCCTGAAGAGGGCTTTTTTAAATTATAAAGACTTATCTGATGTAATGGCTCAGAATTTTTGCTGCTTATTTTAAGATTACAACCTTAACTTTTTGGGGCAAAAGTTATCAGCTCCAATTTCTGGTCTACTTAGGAAAAATTGGTCAGCCAACCGAATGCTTGTGTATAATTTGCTAGTTTGGAAATGCGTGGATCAACAGTATCTAATTTAAATTGGTTTTCATAATTTGGAATTAATTCTATCGTTTATTGATTATAATTATTAACTAAGTCAATAAGTATTCACTAACAAAGAGAGAGTCTGATTTTATCTTGGTTATGCTTTTAGAAAAAAATGTTTGGAGTAAAAAATGCTCATTTATGATTTCTGTGTTGTTTTTATCTTAGACGTCTAACCAATTTATACACTTCAAACCATAATACGGATGTGGAAGCGATAATGGCTGCCATACCTAATTCCGCTATATTTAATCCGGTTAAGTGGAAGAAATTAGCCAAAGGGCCAATATATAAGATGGCGAATAACATAATGATAGTTAGGAAGTTAATTATTACAAACAGTATATTCTTATTTTTGAAACTTTCAAACAGGCTGTAATGGAAGGAACGGTTCGCGAGGCTCAACAAAATATTGGCAAAAATCAATGTAGTAAAAACCATTGCTCTTGTTTTTTCTTCGCGACCACCGTTTTGTACTGTATATTGATAAACGAACAATACACCAATCGTTATAACTAACCCCTGAATTATACTGACAACCAGTTCCTTCCAATTGAGGAATGTATCAGTCATTTTCCGTGGCTTTTTCAACATTGTATTTCGCTCCATCGGTTCATTTTCATAGACAATGGAACAGGTAGGACCCATTACCAATTCTAAAAAGATAACGTGTACAGGTGTGAATATTTGTGGAAATTTCCAGCCTAAAAACAACGGAAGTGAAACGGTAAGAACAATTGGAATATGAATGGAAATGATATACTGAATGGCTTTTTTGATATTGGCATAAATCCTTCTGCCTGATGCAATGCCGGTAATCAATTTGTCTAAATCATCATTAGTAATCACTAATGCGGCTGCCGCTTTGGCAATTTCTGTTCCTTTACTCCCCATTGCCACACCAATATGAGCTGCTTTGAGGGCAGGACCATCATTTACACCATCGCCCAGCATTGCCACCACTTCGCCTTTCTTTTTTAGTGCATTTACCACAGCTAGTTTTGCATCGGGAAACATCCGCGTAAATAATACTTTTTCTTGGGCAGCCTGCAAAAGCTGTTCTTCTGTGTATTCCATGATGTCTTTACCTTCTATGGCTTCAGATGTATGCTTAATTCCTGCCTGTGTAGCGATACTTCTTGTAGTATCGATATTATCGCCAGTAATTACTTTTACTTTGATGCCTGCATCATAAATATGGCGAAAAACTTCTTGTATATTTTTCTTTGGTGGGTCATAGAAAACCACTAACCCTAGGAAATCAAACCTGAAATCTTGTTGTTTTTCAGGAAAATTATTGCCTTCAAAATTTGATTTTGCTACACCTAAAATCCGAAATCCCTGCTGTCCTAAAGTCTTGATAATATTGCGCACCCTATCTTTTTCATTTCCGGAAAGTGTTGAAACATTGAGAATGGCCTCCGGTGCCCCTTTTGCTGCGATAATCCGTTGCTTTTTCTTATTCTCAAAAAGGTGTGTCATCATTGGTGGCTTCCCGTCCAGCGGATATTCGTGTATCATTTGAAATTCTTTTTGTTGGTCGCCTCTTTTTGTTTGCGTATACAAACTGTGTAAGGTTTTTTCCATTGGGTCAAAAGGTACAGGCTCACTGCTCCACATTGCATAGTCAATAAGTGGAGAAAGTGAGGTATTATCGAAATCTGTTTCATTGAAAATTGTGTCAGACTGGTAATTGTAAAGATGCTTTAGCTGCATTATGTTTTCGGTAATAGTTCCAGTTTTATCGGTGCAGATAACCGTTGTACTGCCTAATGTTTCCACGATGTTGCTACGTTTGACAATAATGCCATCACGCATCAGCTTCCATGCCCCCAATGTCATGAATGTGGTAAATGCTACGGGAATTTCTTCCGGCAGGACCGACATTGCGAGTGTTAGCCCGTTGAGCAGGCTATCAATGAGATTGTTCGTATGGTAGTAGTTAACGGTGCATACAATCCCAAAAATAACAATCCCTACAATGGCCATTGCCTTTACAAATCTGCGTATTTGAAGCTGTAAAGGCGAGTTTTCTTCTTTTATTTCCGAAATAGAAATACCAATTTTACCAATGCGGGTGTCTTTTCCAATTTTTTCTACTTTAAATACTGCCAGTCCCGAAACAGTTAAAGTCCCGCTATAAACTTTATTGTCTTCACTTTCGCTGTTTTTGAATACAGAAAGACTTTCACCAGTCAGAGAGGCTTCATTAACGGAAAAATCGTTACTGTGTATAATTTCACCGTCTGCATTAACCATTTTTCCTTCTTCGATAATACAGAGATCTCCTACTGTAATTTCATGGGTTGGAATTTCAATTACCTGCGCATTTCGGATAACCTTGCTCAATGGTTCATTCAGTTTTTCTAATGCCTCTAATGCTTTTTTACTTCGGGTATCCTGATATAATGAAATAGCAGAAACTACTGCGATCGACAGAAACATAAATAGAGCTTCACCATAATCACCTATGATGAGGTAAATAATCGAAATAGCAAACAAGAGCATTAGCATTGGCTCTTTCAGTATATCCATTAGTAGTTCAAGCCCAGCATTTTTATTGATACCGTCTATCTGGTTGTAGCCATATTTCTTTCTTAAAGCGGTCACCTCGTTATTATTAAGACCTTTTAGATGGTTGGGTATATTATAAGACATAAATAATTTGATATTAATCTGGGAATATGGTCATTTAGGATATGTTTGTTCGTTATAATTTAATCACTAGTTTTGGATTGTCCGGAACATTATTTTGGTTCAATATTATATAGGTCATCATAAAATTTAACCAGTCTTTGTAAATCGCTGTAAACAAGATCTTTTTTTTCGTTTACTTTACTATGAAATTTGTTAAAACTATAAATTTGTAGTAAATTTTATTTGTCACTTCATTTTGAGAATCAGTGTCCTTAATGACGTTTATTTTTTCACAGTATTGACAGAATTTCGACTGCCTTCTATAACATAGTTTTTTTAAGACAAACTTCTGAATTTTGAATTGGCTGCAAAATTACGTGCTGTCTCTTGAGACAGGTGCAGTAACTCCCACTTATTTTAGAAGCTGATACAGTAATATATTTCTTGAATTTTTAATGTAAACAATTATTGCTCTACCATTTTTTAATAATAATTCATTTTGAAATCGATTTTTCTCTAAATACTTTTTACGCATCTAAAACCAAGATGATTAGCTGCGGATCTGACTTCACCTTTTCCTCTGGTTCCAACCATGTAACGTGTGCAATATTGATCAGTGCATAAAAAGGATCCTCCGCGATGTACTCTTTTTATTTGATTTGGATCAGCAGGGTCATTATAAGAATCCGGTCCTTGCGGATTTTTAGTTACCATTCCGCTTTCGCTTAATGTTTTGTAATAATCTATGCTATACCAATCACTAGTCCACTCCCAAACATTTCCGGCCATATCATACAATCCGTATCCATTTGGAGAATATTGTGCAGTAGGAGCGATACCTTTAAAGCCATCTTCTCCAGTGTCTCCATCCTTAATAGGAAAATGCCCCTGATAGATATTCGCCTGGAATTTCCCGTTTGGTTTTAAAGTATTTCCCCAAGTATATAAATTTCCTGTTTTGCCACCACGAGCTGCAAATTCCCATTCTGCTTCTGTAGGAAGTCTTTTTCCTGCCCATTTTGCATAGAAAGTAGCATCTTCATAAGTAATATGTACAACCGGGTATTTTTCTTTTCCTTTTATACTACTTTGTGGTCCATTTGGATGTTTCCAATCTGTACCAGGTTCATAACGCCACCATTGCAGAAAATTATTCAAATTGACGGCAGTTGGAGTAGGAGTAAAAATAACTGAACCTGTAACCAAATCTTCTTCATTAGCAGTTGGAAATTCTTCCTTAGTAGGTTTTTGTTCTGCAACTGTAATATAACCGGTTGCTCTTACAAATTGCTCATATTGTTCGTTAGTTACTTCAGTTTCATCCATATAATAACCATCAACGTAGACTCTGTGTACAGGAGCAGCATCTTTTGTGATTCCTTTTATGCTGCAAAGACTTTCATCTTTAACATTGCTTCCCATTGAAAATTCGCCGCCAGGAACCCAAACCATTCCTTTTGGAGCCTTCCCCGCAGGTTTATACTTATTTTCAATAGTTTTTTTAAATGCTGTTAATACCGTATTGTTTGGATTTACAGTACAGTTTGTTGAGCTAGATATTATTCTTTGTTGCACAAAAGCTGATCGTGTGTAGCGGTAAGTGATGGAAACGATTAATATTGTAATCAGGGTAGAGAGCAAGTAAATTTTTATTTTCATAGTCATAACTTTTTAGGAATGAAAGTTTTAAACTTAAAGATATGAAATTTTGAAATAAAAAAACATTGCAATAAAAGTTTATCTTGGAAGTATTTTTTTTGATGTTTCTTAGACTTTTAAAGCGTGTAAACAGTAAAAAATAATACACTTATTATAGTATAATTATGTTTCATTTTATAGGATGAAACCAAAATAATTTCTTAACAATTCTTGTAAGTAAAGAGATATTGTAATTTGGAAGATATCTAAGATTTTTAACTTTATGGTGTAATTAATAACTATTTTTTTATTTACTATAATTGATTGGTTAATTTCAAGGCTCTAGTCAAACTCATAATTATCACTCTTCAATTCAATTTTCAAATCAGGTAGAAAAGGAATATTGAAGATGAATTTTTCGTCTCCGCGTGAAATATCAAGAGGGAAGGAAAGTAATTTAGGCATTAATTAATGCTCAATGTTTTTTAATCGACATCTTCAGGATAAATAGATGGCGAAAGTGTTTTTATTAATGACAAAGGAACTTATGAAACATTAAAAAAATATCTGATAGAGACCGCAGGGTTTCATCATTATAAAGGCAATGCTTTCGTATTGGTATGGAAAAGTATTATAGAAATCGATTTACTGCCTTTTGGTGAAATAGAAGGTAAAGGAACTTATGTAACGGTTGAAGACATCGGGCTTACAGATGTAAGCATTCCTGGTTATAAAAAGAGATATAATTATGGTTTTCCACAAGTTGAGCTGGAAGGAAAGCACCACTTTAAATTCTGTATGCTTCCTGGAATAGTATTCTTAAAGCTCATGACCTATGAGAACCAGCTTGAAATCCGTGGGGACGCTATCGAAGATAACTGTAAGATTTTAAAACATTTTTTTGATATGTATGCTGAAGAGATTTATGCGAACCATCTAGATTTATTTGGTCAGGGGCAAAACCTGATATGCTGGCTGCCCGTGTTATGGGATGGAATATGGTAAAAATAGCTAGACTGAATGAAGAGTTGTTGGAGAGGATCTCTGCCTTGCTGGTTAAAAATACAGTGAGTTTGACCACTAGTGAAATATCAAAAATCATGGCTGAGTTTTACGAAAACGCGGTTCAGGATGGTATGGATAGATTGATTGAGATTAAGGCAGGATTTATGGAGTAGAATTTATTATAATTTTATAGCAAGTCATTAAATACATGCTGTATTGAAAGGTTTGTGTAAAAAATACAAGCAAACTTGATGGTTGTAGTATCTCATGTAATTTTTCAAAATATTTGATTTACTAGTTTTTTATCTGACTGATTTTTTTCTACTTTAGTTTTTTTTTTTAGATATTTAAAATACCAGCTAAAGTTTTTAGTGTTCTTTTTGAAAAAATAAAGTTTAAACGTTTTTTTTAATAATTTACGTTTGAATTATAATATTCTCCGGAATCAATAAAATAAGTTGGTTTTTAAAATATCAAATAATGTAGCAAAATTATGGTAAACGATTTTTGAAATTTCTGAGTTTATAGTGAATGATGCGAAGTTGTGACCTAAGATTCGAATTTAGATTTTCAAAGTTGTCCACATAAAGACAAACAACGTCATTGGAAAACAATGGCGTTGTTTTTTAGTACTATTGTTTATTTATTATGAATTGCTTTCAAAATTGTATTTCGATTATAATTTCTAACATATAGGAACATATTGTTTGATGTGTTTTATGTAGTAATTATTTTATAAATTTAATCTTTTTAAAAGGAACCTAGGTATTTAAAAAATATTTTTAATTGTAAGACAAGTCTTTTATTAATCTTGCTTTCAAAATAACGATTTATGATGGTTTTGGGAAATATTTATTTTAAATCAATAGTGACTTTTTCTATTGCACCATTAAATTTAAAAGGCGGTTTATAATCGAATGTTACCGGCTGACCGCTGTCTTCTCCAATTCCGAAAGTATCTGCTCCAAAACGAGCAAAGACAGTTGCATCCATTTTCCCCCTTCCAGTCTCTTTTCCGTTAACTTTCATAACCAGATCAGCACCTTTTCCCATACCGCCGCCTGCATACACAAAATCCAGAGTTATAGTAGCAGGATCTTTGCCTGTCGCTTTTTGAGATTTGATAATGGTATGTTTACCATAATAGTTATAATCAAAAACAGGAATTCCATCTTTTACATACAGTGTGATTCCAGCAGACACTCCACCTGCAGCAATAATAACCCCATTGGTTTTCTCACCATTTCCTGTCACATCCGCCGTAATAGTCCAGCTTCGGTTCTTGATAGAAGGAGAGGCAGTCTCTGGAAGTCGTGTGGCACCAGGATAATACACAAAATGTGTCGTTTTAGGATCAACTCCGGGAGGCAGTGGCTTAGGAATTAAAGCCCTGGCTACACCACGGTCATCTAATGGATAAACATGATATTTTGCTGCTGCCTGATCAAACTTCTTCTTCATTTCGGCCAATTTTGAAGGCATTTTTGCTGCAAGGTCATTTGCTTCTGAAAAGTCGGAATTTAGATTGTAAAGTTCCCATTTATCATTATCCCAATTTCCAGGTGCTACATCCTGTCTCCATGGCAAAGTGTGCTGTGCATTGGCTTTCCATCCGTTTTCATATATCGAACGATTGCTTAAAATTTCAAAATATTGCTCTGTTCTTCCTCTGTATGTGTTATCAGTAAAAGTTGGAAGAAATGATTTGCCTTCCAACGGAATTTGTTTTATTCCGTTTACATATTCAGGCATAGTAACATGAGCTGCTTCATATATAGTTGGTGCAACATCTATCAGATGTAAAAAGGCGTCTCTAGGATTATCATCATGTTTGATACGTGCCGGCCAGCTTATTACCATTGGATTTCTGGAGCCGCCTAAATGAGATGCTACTTGTTTTACCCATTGAAAAGGGGTATTTCCTGCCCAAGCCCATCCCACTGGATAATGTGGTTCTGTTTCTGGACCTCCAAGTTTGTCTAGATCTTTAATAATATCGTCTAAGCTGGCATTCATACCTGCAAGACTTTTCATTTCATCCATTGTCCCATCTGGCCCGCCTTCAGAAGAAGCTCCATTGTCTCCCACTATATAAATTACTAAAGTATTCTCGGCATCTGGAAGTTCCTTAATAGCATTTAAAAGTCGTCCAACTTCATGGTCAGTAAAAGCAAAATACCCTGCATAATTTTCAAAGAGTGCATTATAAACTTTTTTCTGCTTGTCATTTAATGTTTCCCAAGCTGGAACCCAATCAGGTTTTGCGGTCAGTTTTGTATCTGGGGGAATAATCCCTTCTCTTTTGATTCTCAAAAACCTCTTCTCTGTATTTTTCCCATCCCATATCAAATTTGCCTTTAAATTGATCGCGCCATTCTTTTGTAACATGATGTGGCGCATGCATACCTCCAGGCGCGAAATACATGAAAAAAGGCTTGTTTGGTGCTACAGATTTAGAATACTTCATTTTAGAAATGGCTCGATCGGTCATATCTGTGAGCAGATGATACCCTTCTTCTGGCGATTTATTAGGCTCTACCGGCAGTGTATTTTCAAATATTACGGGATAATATTGGTGAGCTTCACCATTATTAAAGCCATAGAAATAGTCAAATCCCAAACCTGTTGGCCAGCGGTCAAATGGTCCTGCAACACTGGTTTCCCAATCTGGTGTATTATGGTTTTTTCCGTACCACCAAGTAGAATAGCCATTATCTTTTAAAACTTCTCCCATTGTTGCAGTTGACTTTGGAATCATGGTAGAATAATTGGGGAATCCTGTAGCCCATTCCATCAAAAATCCATTTCCAGCATCATGATGATTTCTTCCTGTAAGAAGTGCCGCTCTTGAGGGACCGCATATTGCTGTGGTATGAAACCTGTTATATTTAATCCCTTCAGAGGCAAGCTTATCCAGATTTGGAGTAGGGATTAATCCACCAAAAGTAGAAGTCTGACCAAACCCGACATCATCGAGTAATACAATAATTATGTTTGGTGCCCCGCCAGCTGCTTTTGGAATTTCGGGCCAGACGGCCATAGATTCTTTATATGTTTTTCCAATTTTTCCTTTAAAAACAGGATCTGAATAGGGGAGTTTGTTTTTTTCGCCTTTATCATCTTTTTTCTGAGCCAAAACTTCTCCGCTTGAACCAATAATCATAAACATAATAATCGAAATTATTTTGTATTGATTTTGAGGTATTACTTTTAAAAGATTCAATTTCATAATTTACAGATTTTAAGAGTTTTAGTATAAAATTAAAAATAATATGAGAATAAAAAAGTTTTCTAAACTAATATATTAATAAGCTTTTTCTTGATGACCTCACATATGCTTCTTTTTAAATTAATCTGTTTAAGAAAATAAAAATAGAATATTTAAATTTTAATAAATTAAATATTCTGGTATTAAAAATTTGTTCATGCAAAATTATTAAAATAGCATTTAATGGATTCTAATCAATAATCCTAACAAATAGTGTTTTCACAAAATGAGAGAAATTCATCAATAACTTTGAACAAAAAAACTCAAAAATCAAATGACTTTCGAGTTTGTAAATTATGACGAGTAATAATAAATTTGGATTACCAAATTTATTACAAAAATGTATTTAACTTTATGTGCAATTTTTATTTGTATATTCAATCAAAGGGTCGTACGAATAGGTTCGGAATTACACCAAGCTCTGCATAACTTATAAATTGAACGTAACTTTAGTTTGTCTTCATTACTGCAGGGGGTGTCCATTCATTTTTAATTATCTTTTCTTCTGGCCAATAGCATCGAAAATACAGACAAAAAACACCTTTAGGACTAGGAAGCCAATTGGCTTTTTTATCTCCCTGCGGTTCAGAATTCTGCACATACAAAGTCAATGAACCATCTGCATTATATTTTAAGCCTTTATTCTTAGTACCAACAGAATAACGTTTTATAGGATTTGGTGAAAAAAAATGGTGTTCGTCATACAAAGTAAGCGACCAAAACCCTTTTACAGGCGGTATTTTGCCCTTTGCAAATGTTACAATGTATTGATTTGTTCCATTTAGTCTTGTGCCTTTTGAATCTAGATCCTGATAATGATATTTTGTTTCAGCGCCAACATTTACCAATATATTAGACTTTGCAATAGCTGTACGTGTGAAATAATCTGTTCCAAAAGCAGCACAATTATTAACAGTTGACCAGTAATTTTCAAGTGGTACTCCCCAATTTCGAAATTGTAACAACGGATCAATTAGCTCCTTATCGGCTTTATGTGCTTCTTCGATCATTGCTTTTTTTAATGCCGGATCTTTTTTTGCTGCCTCAATTACGGCAAGTATTTGCGCATATCGAGATTCTTCACCTTTTAATGGCGGTGCATCTTTTAACACAGTAGGAAGTAAATCAAAAAAGTTATCAGGAAACACCCATTTGGTTTCGCCAGTACCTTCATCTTTTGTAGGCGAAGCTAATGATGGAAGTTTGCTCCAATCCTGATTTTTAACTTTACCATCAAATTTATTCAAAGCATATACATCAATGTTATTAATTATTTTTTGTACAGCAGCTTTGTCTTGGGGCGTATCATCTTGAAATACTCTTGGAACAATAAAAGCAGTTCCTGTTTTACTGCGAAAAGTTTTTGTAATTCCTTTAGGTACTTCTCCTTTCCAGTTTGGGCCTGTCAATAAATAAAAACCCGGTTTTGTTTCGTACATTTTCCCTAACTGTGCAAAAGCATCTGTTCGTAGATCTACGACCTGATAAACCCAAAAACGATCACCAAAATCTGGTACTTGAATCACTACTGGAGTTTCGTCTAGTGCAGCAATTGCTGCTCCATATACCACATCCTGATTTGGGCATGCAACCCAGCGCTGTTCTGGTTTTATGTAATCATGAAGCATCGCCAGAGAATTCAGTGGAGCAAAAGGAAGTACACCATTCATCAATCCTACTTTTGGAGACTGCTTAAAAGCAAGACGTCGGTTATAAATATTCTCCATTGGCCATGCCCAGAAGTAAGCATCTCTTGCCACCTGCCTTGCATAAGCTTCGGTAATCTTAACATTAACATCAGGTCCTGATGGTGTTGAATTAGAAGAGTTTATAGCTGTAGTGTCATCTGGCACAAGAACTGTTGTGCTGGTTTCTATATTTTTATTTTGGTTACAAGCTGTCAGAACAACAAGTGAAATTAAGGAAGCTAGTTTTCTCATCTTGATCTATTTTTAAAAGAAAATAAATTCATTAAACTACTTGATTTTTTCCACATCATTTAATTTCCAGCTCTGATCGTATAAATTAGGTTTAGGGCCATAAAAACGAGCCAATATTTCAAATTTGCCTTTTGGATCTGTTGGTACCCAGTTCGATTCGCCACTTGCAGGAGCAGTAGGGCCAAAATAGAGATCAACTGAACCATCACTATTTATTTTTAGACCTGGTGTTTGAGAGGAACGCCCCGACCATTTTGCATTACGAATAAAACTATGGGTATCTCGATTATAAACCGTCATTGACCAGTATTGTTTAACTGGGACATTGGCTGGGACATTTAGTTTATATGAAGCACTTCCGTCTAGAGGATTACCCTCCTTATCTACAATCTGCATTAAATAATATTGAGATTCACCAATGTGTTTCGCACTAAAAAAACCAACTGTATATAGAAGACCTCTATTTGTTGTAGGATAGGAATCGGCAATAAGATAATCGCCTTGTATATTTTTTCCAAACTCGGGCGTAACTGGAAAAATCCAGTGTGTTCCTTTGAAAAAGGGTTCTGTTTCTTCAAGTTTTGAGTCCAGCCAAGACTGGGCGGTTTTAGCAGCGGCTGTCAGTATTTCTTTTGTTCGCTCATCAGGGCTGAAAGGTTTGCCTCTTTCAATACCAATTGATTTTAGTATATCTATCATGGCTTTGTCTCTTTCCAGCCATGGTTCTTCCTGAACTATTTTATCTAATGTTTTATAAAAAGTAAAATCAAATGGGATATTAGATTCATATACTTTTTCGCTGGCATCGACAAATTGTGTTGTTGGATTTTTTGAAGCTTCGCTCAACGGATAAACTTTTATTCGCTTTGCATAAGCTACCGCTGCTGCGACATCAGTATCACTTCCGCTTTTTAACACAGAACGCAATAGTGCATAACCACGATACGTATTAGATTGCAAGGCAATATAACCAGCAGGTATTTTGTTTTTGTCGTAGCCTGGTGGTATAAAAAGATACTTTCCTCCCTTTCCTTTATCAACTCCGCCTGGACCAACGTCTTGAATAGAATTTTGCCAATATGTCATAACACTTCCATTGAAAACCCCAGTATCTGCAGGAGGAATTTCAAGTACTACCGGCCCCACTTTTTCTGTATTGAAAAACGGCATTAAATAAATTACATCAGGATTAGGCGTTAGTGTCTGATTTTTCCAATCTAATAAATTTGGCCAAATAACAACCTGATTGTACTTACCATTTATTTTAGCAAAAGCATCATACATTAATTGAAAATTTACAGCAGGCATTGCCCATATCGCAGCCTCAACACCCCGCTGATATAAAATTTGTTCATTAATATTTACAGGCTTAAAAACTACAGCTGCTGTATCTGAAATATTATCTTTCAGAGCAGTATCTGATTTTGAGTTTTGATTGCAAGCAACCAAAAGAAACACAGACAAAAATGAAATGGCAATTTTTTCCATAGCATTAATTTATTAGAATTAAGATTTTTAATTTTAAATCATTTTAGTTTTTTTAACGAAAAAATATATTTTGAAAAGGTTCTGCTCTAATTGAGATAAAAAATATACTGCTGTCATTAAAATAAAAAAAGACTTAACAGTAGTTATATCTGATATAATAATTTATGAATATCGCTATTTAAAATGTAACATAATCACCCTATTAATTGTTCAATCATTCCATAAAATTAGTTAAAAATCTTATAAATTTGAATTTCTTGCGCTTAATTTTAGAAATCTATCAACAAACATTTATAAATGGATGATATATTTGATAAGCTTTAAAATGATATTGCGTTAAGTAACACATTAAAATTAAAACTTTGAGTATATGTATAAGAATCTTTATTTACAAGTAGCTAGGATCTAATTCGGAATTAAGAGCTATTGCAGAAGTTTATGCAAGTAATGATGCAAATGAAAAATTCATCACTGATTTTACAGCCCCATGGAGTAAAGTAATAAACTTAGATCGATTTGATTTAAAATAATTTTTCAAATAAAAAACAAACTAAAAGCGTCTATTAAAGACGCTTTTTTTCTTCTTAATTCTTACATGATAGTTTACTTATTTGATATTTTATTTTTTTACTATCTTAAGTCCACAATACAATTATCTTTGTTTTACCTTTTCTTTCCATATTGTGATGTTTAAGCCTTTAAAAATAAGCCATAAAGTCAGACCTAATTCGGCAACAATACACGGAAATAATAATATAAAACTCGATAATTCCGGAGCCAGGATTGATGCAAAACTATTTGCTAAATAACAAAGACCGGCAATTGTCATTAAAGTTCCCAAAACTTTTGGGAAATATCCTGATTTATAGATTAAATATCCCTCAATCAGACAAACAAAACCAAAAAAGATTAGTCCGACTCCAAAACCATAGCCATGCAATTTTATAGAAAGATAAGCAAGCGTATGCAATTGATCTGGACTGAAAGATTTTAGATATTCAGTATCTCCTAAGAAAAATAAAGCAGCCAGAAGATTTAATTTATTAGCTACCAAAACGGCAGTCTGTATCAAATTAAAAGACAAATTAAGCAAAGCAAGTTTTTTATTTACCGGTTTAAAAAGATAATAAAGTATAATCATTACAGGCAGATCGCAAATTTGCATAATCAAATCGGCACTAATACCCAATCTCCATAAAAAATCAGAATGGATAATATTGTTTGCTGTGGCATTCGCATCTCCCGAAACAAACAATTTATTTCTGACAAAAACTTCAGAAAACAAACCTGTTAGAATAATGACTAAATAGAACAGTCCTGCAATTCTCGCATAAAATTGAGGAGAAGTTTCAATTTTTTTTGGTTTCATATTTTAGTTAGTTTTATAGTAAGACGTTTGTCTTACCAAATTGTTACCAGTCTATGATATTAAGTTTAATGTTATGATTTCTAATTAAAAATCAAATTTAATTTACAAAATTATTCCGCGAGAAGATTCAATTTACTGTTCGTTTATCCAGAAAGGATCCTTCGATACACATAGTTAGCGTGAAGAATAGAAAAAAAGGAAGATTTAAAGTGAATTTTCAGAACATTTTCTTTTTATTAGAATCTATCATAAAGATATTTTAGGTGAATTTGAAATTTTCAATATAAAATAATAGTTTTATAAGCAGATAAAGTCTTTATGAAAATGTCAGTGTAAATGTTGATCATGAAGTGAAAACAAAGAATTTTCCTTTAATGTATGTCTATATATGAATAATTATAAATTGACTTCTTCGGTTCATTTGGTGTTCCTCTTCAGTGCAGTTTACCCCGTCAGAACATAGGTTTATCAATTGGTTTTCACCGTATCCTTTTCCGGTCAAGCGATTTTTTGCGATTCCGTTTTTAATAAGCCAGTTTATGGTTGATTTGGCTCTTCGATCAGATAATACCTGATTGTATGGATGTGATGCTCTGGAGTCAGTATACGAGCGAATATCAAGTTTCATATTGGGATGCTGGTTTAAAACATCTAGTATTTTTTCTAAATCTAAAGCGGCTTCGGTGCGGATGTTGGATTTATCCAGATCAAAATAAATCATTTTAATGCCAAAACACTTTCCTAAATCATCTCCAACAGCAACCTGGCAAACGGATTTATCCAATCCAATAGGAAGATCGGTTTTACCTGTTACTTTTCCAATAATAATATCAACTTCTGTTGTTGCATATCCTGTTTTTTCAGCTCTAACCCTATAGGTTTTACCACAGTCAACATCAAAACTATACTCTCCGGTTTTGTTGGAAACTGTTGAATTTTTAATTTTTTGATTTTCGTATAAAGCAATTTTTGTTCCAGGAAGCACAACACCGGTTTCAGAATCTGTTATTATTCCGTTTAGTTCCTGTAGACATTCTAATTTTCTGGTTTCTAAAAATTTGTAGATATCATCAGAACCCAGTCCACCGTCTTTATTTGAACTGAAATAACCTTGTCTGGAAACCGGGTCGATGATATAAGCAAAATCGTCTTTGGGAGAATTAATGTCATTTCCTAAATTCTGAATACTGCTGATGGTTCCGTTATCTTGGATCCGTCCCACGAAAACATCAAGTCCGCCAAGTCCGGGATAACCATCTGAGGCAAAATAAATTTCGTTTTCACTAGTTATGTAGGGGAAAGTTTCTTTTCCTTCTGTATTAATTGATGCACCAAGATTTTGCGGAGTCCCAAAACTGCCATCAGCATTGATGATGACTTTATAGATATCAGACTGACCGATGGTTCCTGGCATGTCAGATGCAAAGTATAAAGTTTTTTCATCCGGACTCAACGCAGGATGTCCCGTACTGTAGTTGTCACTTGTAAAAGGAAGGGCAGTAACTTTTGTCCATTTTTCGTTTTCAAGACTGGCCTGATAAATTTTTATCAGCGTAATTTTATCAGCATCTTTTCCTTTTTTACCGTCCACATAATTATTTCTTGTAAAATAAACCGTTTTTCCGTCTTTGGTAAAAACTGGTGATGATTCATGAAAACGCCTATTGATCTCAGATTTTATTTTGTTTACTTTTGATACGCTGTTGCTTTGAGTATCAAGATCGGCATTGTAAATATTGGTAAAATATTCGCCTGTCCATTTGTGTTTCCTTTGAGAAAAATTCCCTGTATCTCTGGCCGATGCAAAATAGATTTTGTTGTCGTAAACAAAACTTCCGTAATCAGAATATTTAGAATTAATGCCGGCATCTTCAATTTTGTAACGTCCTGAATTAGTTTTAATTTCATCGAGATAATTGATATCTTTCTTGTAAAGTTTTCCTCTGGAATCGTTTTTATATTTGATGCTGAATTCATCCAAAATTTTAGCAGCCTTATCAGTCTGCCCTGCTGATTTTAAAGACTGTGCATATCTGTAATAGTATTCGGCTTCGGGAGTGGTATTGATGGCAAATAACTCACCGTACCATTTGGCAGCTCCTTCAAACTCAGAATTGAAATAATAAGAGTTTCCAAGTTTTTTAAACAAATCTTCAGACTTGTATCCTTTATTGGCCACTCTTTCGTACGTTTTTATGGCGTCGATATAGGCATAGTCATCGTATTTTTTATCACCCAATTTCACTTTTGATTCTTGTGAATAGCCGTAAAAAACATTTAGAATTATTAAGCAGAAAAGTCTGTGATTTTTCATAATACTTGTTTTTAGAAGAAACGGGGTGTTGTCATTTTACCATTGTTTTTGAAGAATTCATACCGCAGGAATATCTCATGAGATCCTGAATTATAATTGTTCAGGTTGGTGGTTTCACGATCATACCCGTATCCTAAATAAAGTCCGTCTGTGATCTGAAAACCAGCCATGGCACTTAAAGAAGCGCTCCATCTGTAAGCCACTCCTACTACAAATCTGTCGATGAACATAAAGTTGGCAGAAATATCAACCTGGAGCGGTGCTCCTTCGACCATTTTTGCAAGCACGGCCGGTTTGAATTTATAGTACTCTAATTTATCAAGATTAATAACATAGCCTCCCATTAAATAATAATTGATTTTCTCTTTATAGATTGCAACATCATTATCATCGTATCTGTTGGTTTCGATGAAATTAGGAACCGAAAGCCCGATGTAGGCTTTGTTTGAATGCCAGTAAATACCGGATCCCACATTAGGAGAAAACTTATTGTTTAAATCCTGAAACTGCGGATCTCCCTGGTCTGCAGGATTTAGCTTGTTGATGTCCAGATTAAATATACTGGCGGTTCCTTTTATCCCAAATGACAGTTTAAAATCAGCGGAAGCCTGAATGGTATAAGAGATATCTGCAGATATATTGTTCTCATTAGTGGGGCCAATTTTATCATTCACAAGCGAAAGCCCGACTCCTAAATTGCTGTTGTTTATGGGAGTGTTTATTGAGAAACTGCTGGTTTCCGGCGCACCATCGAGTCCCACCCATTGTGTGCGGTACAATCCAAAAAAACTTAGCGCTCCACGTGATCCTGCATAAGCAGGATTGATACTGATTGTATTATACATATACTGCGTATACTGGGCGTCCTGCTGAGCATAACTCTGCATTGCTGCAAGCAGTACAATATAAAGTAGTAATTTTGTTCCCATAGTTTCTTAATTTGTTCAATACTTTTACATTTATTGACAGGTAATGACCATTGTTCAGAATGGAAAAGATGTCTGCCACATAAATAGTTTTTATAAAGTATCTACTGTTTAGTTAAATATAAATATCCTGCAGTTTTAATAAATTGAGAGTTCCCGGAGAGATTTGGAATTTCATATTCGAGGGTATAAAAATAAGTACCATCCGGAAGAGAGTTATCCTTAGCTATTGTGGCTCTTCCCTGTGAGTATCCATTAAAAATATTTCCTTTTGAATCGTAATTTTCGGTTTCAAAAACTTTAATTCCCCAGCGGTTGTAAATAGTCACCTTGTTGTTTGGATACTTTGTAATGCCGTCAATAAAAAAGTACTCGTTATAATTATCTCCATTAGGAGAAACGGCATTGTATATAATTAAATCACCAGTATTGTTGTCTTTTATCCTTGCTAAAGTAAAAGTTCCGTACCCAGAGACATTAACAGATGTTGTTACTGTTTTTTGATTGATGTCTACGGCACCACCCTCATCAATCCATTGTTGCTGTGTTGAATCCCATCTTACAATGTGTATGAGTTCCAATGGTTGTGTTAATATTAAAGACGGGGTTGTATTTTCATCCCAGCTTAAAGTGAGAAGCACATCGGTTCCGTTGATTTTGTCAAAAGTCCAATATTCCGTATTGTCTATTAGATCGATATTGGACGCTTTGCTGCTGTGTGGAAATAGCGGGTCTGAGTTTTCAAAGTAATATTTAGCGGCATAACTGGCTGTAGTCTGTCCGGAATCTGACATGGAGGCAAACCTGAAAAAATTCTTATCACCTACCGGAAACAAAAAGGCAGTACTTCCGTCCTTATATACCTGTCCATCTACATGACTGTCATTTGATGTGTTGATGTGGGCAGCATTTTGAGTAAAAACAACCATTCCTCCATAATCATCTGAATTCAGAATTCCTTTGCTAAAATCAACCTGATCATTAAAAACTGCTGTACCGTGGAGTCTAAAGGCAGGCTGTGTGCTACTGTTATCAAACTTTACTTTTTTTAAATCAATAATTTTACTGCCTTTTATTTCCTGAGATGTTGAACCTTCAAAACGTGTATATCCTTCAAGGGAAGGATTAAAAGTTGTTATCCAGTCATTGTTGAAGTTTCCTTTAAAAAGAACCTCTCCATTGTTTTCATATTGAGCCATATTTTTATTATCAAAACTACCCAATACAGTCATAAGTGTATTCGGGCTTACATATAAAACACCTTTATTTACGGTTTTCAAATCTTGTGCAAAAAGAGGTTTGGTAATAAGTAGGAGAATAAATATGAGTTGAATCTGTTTCATTTTCTTTTCTTTTAAATTTATTTTACCCTTTGTCTTATCATAGGATTTGAAACGACCTTGCAATCTTTTGTTGTGATAATTGCGGGGGTGGTTGGGACCGATTCACATATTGTTCCTGCTGTTGTTGAGGCAATTGTAATACGGCGATACTGTGTAGTCTTTGTTTGCGGAGGTGGCTGGTAGGTTGCAATACTTGCACCTGCAATGGTCTGCCATGTAGCTGCATTGTCTATGGAAGATTCCCAGCGATAAGTTATGGTTCCCGTTCCCGTTCCATCAGCTGATGAACTGATAAGTCCGGGACTAATACCACTGCATACTGTCTGCGGGCCTGATATTGTGCCGGAGACTGGTGTTGGCAGAATTGTTACGCTTATTTCTGCCATGGGACCTTCACATGATCCGTTAACTTGACTTACATAATAGGTATATACTCCTGAAACATTCGTAAGCGGAATAAAGGCATCGTCTGAAGCTATTCCTCCTATATTGGTATACCAGCGTAACGAATTTCCAGTATCAGCTGTAGCGCTAAGGGCTATAGCAGTATCATTCATGCAATATTCTATTGGACTTACTACAGTTGGGGCTATTGGTGTTAGCTTTAAAGTTGTCGAAACGGTATTATTGGCTGTATTATCGGTAGGGGTTAATATTTCGATATTATTGCCTGTATAACAATTAGCAGATCCAGCACCGGAGCACGCGGCTCTATATGCTACTGTTGAAACATCGGTATAACTGTTTGTTCCTGCAGGAGGTGTTATGGTATAACGTATAGGATAATCAGGTTCATAAACTGTCCCAAATCCTTTCAGGATCTGATCAGTATTTGCTATTGGATAACGAGCAATATAATTGTATGTTGTTTGTCCTGCAGCTGGTGTATTTGTTTGGACAAACCTTGTCCATCTTGCCACCGTCCCGCTGCCACTATCAAATCCGCCGGGTGTAGCACTATCATTATAAGTAAAGCCTGACTCGATAACCTTAGTAATGACCATTCTTTGACCTGTAGTCCCTATACGTCTGTAAACTGCATCCTGGGTACCAATATTGGCAAGTTTCAGATCAAAAGAATTAGATCCGTCAACACATTGATTTTGTGAACTCGCCACAAGAATAAGATCTACCTGTTCAGCTAAAACCGGAGTAGTGACAGAAGAGGTATTATTAGTAAGATCCTCATCTGTTATATCCTGTGGATTGACAGTAGTAGTATTGATTAAAACGTTTCCAATAGGTATCTGATTTACTGATAATTGTCCAGTTACCATAATTTTTCCTGTTGAATTAGCAGCCAGATTTAAACTCCCGGAGAATTCATTGATAGAAGATGTTGTTGGTAATACCGTCCCTGACAGAAAACCTGAATGCGTAATACTTGTTATTGTAAACATCGATGGGTTAATAATATTACCTTGAGAATCTGTAATTTTATCCTCAAAATTAATACTAGACAAAGCTGCGTCTGTATCGTTGACGACCTCAATGTAATATGTAATCTCATTGAAACCACTGCCTGTAATGGCTCTCAAATAATCTTTACTCGCATGTTTACTTATTCTAAGATTACCCGGAGTTGTCATTAAAATATTTCTAAGCTCGTGATAATTAAACCCTGATCCCGTAGAACCTGCAAAGCCAACTGATAATAAGGCGGGAGGAATTTCAGTAGTCGTATAACGAAATATTTCTTGAAAATCTCCATCGAGAGTAGTTTTCCACCTGACAATAATATCATAAACACCCCCAGTTAAAGTTGGAATAATTTCAATTTGTACTCTTCGATAAAACAAATCATCTGTGGGTCTTTGAGAAGTAATGGTATTATAATCAACAGCATCGGTTGCTGGATCTCCAACTTCAGTAATATCTCTAATATCTTGTGCAGATAAAAGTGTTCTTCCTGCCAAAAAGACATTGCTGTTAGAAATAGTAACATCATCTGTAGGTCCCCTAAGAGCTATGGAATTAGGTCTAATACCAGGTCCTCCTGTTTTTGGTCCATCTGTAGGCTGTGAAAAATTACCATATGCATCAAGTCCAATTCCTATATACCCACCCCTTAAACCTAGAGGTGTTCCATTTTGCTGATGTGGAGCATATCCCAAAGACCCGCCGTATCCGCCTAATCGAAACCCATTTGCAGCTACTTCCTGCGCATCAAAAAGAAAAACACCAATACCATCAGCTCCATTAAAGCCGCTATCACTGGCATCACGCCACATTTTATATTCAAAATCAAGTAATACCCCTAAAGTAGAGGGAAATGACTTATTGACATACGCGTAACCTCTTTGACTTGTGATAGCTTTAGTAAGCCTCAGCCATCCTGCCCCTTTTGGATCATTTATCCCTGATGTGAGATATGCTTGACCTGAAGCCCCGCCTGGACCACCCAAGATAAGATCTGGAGCTGTACTGTTTTTAAAATCATCCTTGTAAGTAAATTGTGCTCTTACACCATTACTGAAAATCAACATCATGATATGCATCATCAATAATTTGATCACTTTCTTTCTTCCGATGTTTATTTTATTTACCATTCTTGCAGATTTAAACATTATTCAACTATAAGTGATTCTCTTATTTCCAAAAAAGATGTAACAATGCTAATGTCAATTTAAAATAGAAAGTTCATAACTAACTTTTTCTATTCAACAATGCGATCATTTTTTTAATTAAACCATAGAATTATAACCTACTTTAAAACAAATACAATATTTATATATGAAACAGGAGTGCCAGATCCGATGATGTCGTATGTTAGTATACCTTGTGCATCAATAATTAAATTAGCAAAAACTGCTGGATCATAATAAGTCACATAATAATAAAGATCTGTACTTAAAGGAACGTTAGGGATATCAACTGGAGCACCTGCGCTTTTAACAGTAATGTTTGTAAATTGATTGATGTATTCTTGATGTAAGTTTTTTGTCAGTCCCGTTAAAATGTTAGAAGTATCAAATGTCACAGCCGGCATATAAAAAAATCTCGGCATAGCACCGGAAACGTTTTTTAAAATTCCGTTCGTATCGTTAACTAAAAGTTTATCGGTAACTGCTCCAGTCTGCAAACCAGTTATTGCTAATGTATTGACGTTATCAGTAACAATAGTAGTGGGTTTTAACAAACTTCCTCCCAATTGGATATTTCCATCTTCCGCTGTTAATCCGTTGTCTGCAGAAGTCAAAACTACTACCGCGGGATTTGATGAAATGCCATTTACCGTAGATATTAAATTCCCGCTATTTACCGTTAATGTGTTTGAATTTACAATAGGGGCACCACTGCTTGTTATTCCATTAACAGTCACTGTAGCTGTATTTACTTGAGAGGCATTTGAAACAGTTGTGTTTAGTATTAATGTTCTGATATTCAAAACAGTGGAAACCCCTTTTTCATCAATGTAAGTAATGGTTCCAGCTGCTGTGTCCTGCGAAATGGAGGTCAGGGTCTCAAAATTGGGAATCATAACCGATAGGTCCATATTTGTTGCAGCACCATCCTCATCTGTGTAAGTCAGGATTCCTGTAGCCGGTGTAAAAACGGCAGAGGTTAGTGTTTCGTGCTGTGCGATTAGGCCTGCTATATTCAAAACAGTGGAAACCCCTTTTTCATCAATGTAAGTAATGGTTCCAGCTGCTGTGTCCTGAGAAATGGAGGTCAGGGTCTCAAAATTGGGAATCATAACCGATAGGTCCATATCTGTTGCAGCACCATCCTCATCTGTGTAAGTCAGAATTCCTGTAGCCGGTGTAAAAACGGCAGAGGTTAGTGTTTCATGCTGTGCGATTAGGCCTGCTATATTCAAAACAGTGGAAACCCCTTTTTCATCAATGTAAGTAATGGTTCCAGCTGCAGTGTCCTGCGAAATGGAGGTCAGGGTCTCAAAATTGGGAATCATAACCGATAGGTCCATATCTGTTGCAGCACCATCCTCATCTGTGTAAGTCAGGATTCCTGTCGTTGGCACAAAAACGGCAGAGGTTAGTGTTTCATGCTGTGCGATTAGGCCTGCTATATTCAAAACAGTGGAAGCCCCTTTTTCATCAATGTAAGTAATGGTTCCAGCTGCTGTGTCCTGAGAAATGGAGGTCAGGGTCTCAAAATTGGGAATCATAACCGATAGGTCCATATCTGTTGCAGCACCATCCTCATCTGTGTAAGTCAGGATTCCTGTAGCCGGTGTAAAAACGGCTGAGGTTAGTGTTTCATGCTGTGCGATTAGGCCTGCTATATTCAAAACAGTGGAAGCCCCTTTTTCATCAATATAAGTAATGGTTCCAGCTGCAGTGTCCTGAGAAATGGAGGTCAGGGTCTCAAAATTGGGAATCATAACCGATAGGTCTATATCTGTTGCAGCACCATCCTCATCTGTGTAAGTCAGGATTCCTGTAGCCGGTGTAAAAACGGCTGAGGTTAGTGTTTCGTGCTGGGCGATTAGGCCTGCTATATTCAAAACAGTGGAAACCCCTTTTTCATCAATGTAAGTAATGGTTCCAGCTGCAGTGTCCTGCGAAATGGAGGTCAGGGTCTCAAAATTGGGAATCATAACCGATAGGTCCATATCTGTTGCAGCACCATCCTCATCTGTGTAAGTCAGGATTCCTGTAGCCGGTGTAAAAACGGCTGAGGTTAGTGTTTCGTGCTGGGCGATTAGGCCTGCTATATTCAAAACAGTGGAAACCCCTTTTTCATCAATGTAACTAATGGTTCCAGCTGCAGTGTCCTGCGAAATGGAGGTCAGGGTCTCAAAATTGGGAATCATAACCGATAGGTCCATATCTGTTGCAGCACCATCCTCATCTGTGTAAGTCAGGATTCCTGTAGCCGGTGTAAAAACGGCTGAGGTTAGTGTTTCGTGCTGGGTAATTAATCCTCCTATAGTCAAAACAGTAGAATTCCCTTTTTCATCAATATAGGTAATCGTTCCCGCTTTTGCATCCTGAGAAATGGAAGTCAGTGCCTCAAAATTATTTTCCGCTCCCAATCTATTCCACTTATTAGTAAACCAATAATAAAATCCTGGTGTTACATCGGCTATTGTCTGTACATTAAATACGAGTAGACTGTTAATATTTCCATTTGTAATTGTCGTCAAATCTTGAGTGCTGCTTAAAGATACTCGGGGAATCAGAATACCGCGGTCAGCGGATATGATATCAAGCATTGATGAATTTGACGGCTGTTCAGTTCCAATACCTACTTGTGCATGTACGGAGAAAGGAAAACAAAGAAAACAAATAATAAACGCAGAAACGAGTAATAATTTTTTCATTTTTAATTTTTTTAAATTGAGCTAGTGGCTTGAGACTTATGATAGTGTCCGAAATTCAAGATAAAAATAAAGAAGGTGTGTTTTAAAAGATAAATAGCGATTAGGTAGGTATCGAGAAGAATTCTATAACGTTTTTATAAAGATAAGATATTTATTTTATGCTAATTGTTAAAAAAAAGTAAGAATTATATTTTTTTTATTATATAATTCTTTAGTTTATAGGCACTATTGATGTGTAGAATGTAAGAATTTAATTTATTGCTGTTCTCTTTTATTGTAATTTTGAATATTAAAAAATTGGTTGCAAATTACAATTTGAAACAATGTTTAGCTTTTTGAAACAACTTACTATCTAATAATACCATATTTTTGTAGGAATATATTTCTAAATTAAATCTTTCATTATTTTTATGATTTCAAAGTTGCTGAGGGTGGGGTAAAGTTTTCATTATCTAGTACTATTCTGGTTTGAATAATGGATTTTATGTCTAGGTGAGGAGTAAAAATTGATGTTATTGGACAGGAATCAAGGTAATATTATAAAACTTGTTAAGGTGTTAATTATTAAGCCTTTTTGGATGTTTAAAATGATGGGTTTGGTTATGCACTTGTTAAATATGTTATAAAACAGGTATTTTTGGTTTGATTTTCTTATAATTTAATATGGCTGTTTTTTTCAGTGAAAGATCAACAGCATAATATTATTATGCAGGTTAACAAACTATAATAAACTAATGGAAAAGAAAGCTATAATTAAATATTATGAGAAGTATAAATGTGAGAGGTACTGATGGGTATACCGCTTACTTTTCAAGTAAATGAAATAAGATATTGTTTATAATGAAAATAACAAAGCACTCAGGACACAAAGTCCCTTTTGACAAAGAAAAATTAAAACTTTCTCTAAAAAAAACTGGAGCCGGTACTGATTTGATAAGGGATTCTTTAGTTGAAATAGAAAAACAAATGTATGATGGTATAACCACTAAAGAAATCTACAAACTAGCTTTTGCAATTTTAAAAAAAACATCTAATGGATTTGCTGCACGCTATAATATAAAATTGGCTTTGCAAATGCTGGGACCTGCGGGTTTTTTCTTTGAAAAATTTATTTCCAGATTGTATGCTGAAGATGGATTTAAGACTAAAATAAACTTAACGCTGCAAGGAAAATGTGTATCGCATGAAGTAGATATAGCCATTATAAAAAATAACATTATAACCATGATTGAATCAAGTTTCACGGCAGCAAAGAAGGTTCTTCGGATGTTAAGGTTCCTATGTACATTCTTTCTCGTTTTAATGATCTTAAAGCGAAACGACACACTTTATTTTCTAATAATGAAACTTTTGATTCCTGTATTATCGTAACCAACAATTGTTTTACAAAAGATGCCCAGGATTTTGCCAATTGCACAGGAATTTCTCTTTTAAGCTGGGATTATCCCCAGGATAATAATCTTAAAAATAAAATAAACAAAGGAGTTCTTTACCCTATCACCTGTCTCACAACATTATCAACGGTTGAAAAAGAAAAATTGCTTATTCTGAACCAGATATTGGTAAAAGATCTTATTGACGATTCGCAGGGTCTTCATAAAATTGGAATTAGTAAAAACAGGATTAAAAATATACTGCAAGAAGCTTCACAAATTTGTAAACTTATTTAAAATGAAAATAAAATTTTTAGGAGGTGCGGGTACTGTTACAGGTTCAAAAACTCTGATAGAAACTAATGGAAAAAGAATATTGATTGATTGTGGTCTTTTTCAAGGTCTAAAATCACTCAGAGAGCTCAATTGGAATCCATTGCCCATTTTGCCCTCTACGATAGATTGTGTACTGCTTACGCACGGTCATCTTGATCATTGCGGGTGGCTTCCTCGGCTTATGGCCCAAGGATTTACAGGCAAAATATATTGTACCAGCCCAACCAGATCAATAGCAAAGCTTGTTCTTTTGGATAGTGCCAAAATTCAGGAAGAAGAAGCCAATAGAGCCAACAAAGAGCAGTATTCTAAGCATAAAAGGGCCGAACCTCTCTACACAATTCAAGAAGCCCAAACTGTTACTTCTTTTTTTAAGGTCGTACAGCCAAATACACCAGTAATAGTTGCAGATGATATTACTGCTTTTTTTGAAAATGCCGGGCATATCATTGGCGCCTGCAGCATCACATTAATTCTCGAAGGCAAAACTTTAGTATTTTCAGGAGATATAGGACGTGATGATGATGTGCTAATGTTTCCCCCAACAAAGCCGATACTGGCTGATTATGTTTTTTTAGAAAGTACTTATGGAAATAAGCTGCATCCTGATTTGGATGTAAAAAAAGTACTGGAAACATTAATCAATAATGCCATAGAAGAGAACGGAACTGTAATCATTCCTGGTTTTGCCGTCGAGAGGGCACAATCTGTAATGTTCCTATTATGGCAGCTCAAAACTGAAGGCAGGATTCCTAATATCCCCTATATTTTGGATACTCCAATGGGTGCTAATGCACTGCGTGTATTTTTAGAAAACCTGCAATGGCATAAACTTTCAGATAATAATTGTCGTGAAATGTCCAAAATGTTCACCATTGTCTCTGAGTTTGAAGAAACCATGCGTATTATTGCAAATCCTCAGCCTAAGGTTATCATTGCCGC
The DNA here is from genome assembly GCF_030929605.1 of Flavobacterium sp. LHD-80. Classification (GTDB taxonomy): domain Bacteria; phylum Bacteroidota; class Bacteroidia; order Flavobacteriales; family Flavobacteriaceae; genus Flavobacterium. The sequence continues at coordinate 26,511 of NZ_JAVFVS010000005.1, read as the reverse complement.
AAGTGGAATGGTGACCGGAGGACGCGTATTATCGTATTTTGAACATTATATAGGATTTGATGAAACTACTGTGATCTTTGTAGGCTATCAAGCAGAGGGTACCCGTGGAAGAAGGCTCCTTGAAGGCGCTGACGAAATTAAAATATATGGGAATTACTACAATGTAAGAGCTAAGATATTTCAAATTGAAGGGCTATCCGCACATGGAGACCAAAAAGATCTTTTAAACTGGCTCTCTGCCTTAAAAAATACTCCTAAATGCATTTTTTTAGTTCATGGTGAAAACCTGCCGGCTGATGAACTACGAATTAAAATTCAGAATCAATATCATTTTAAAAGTAATGTTCCATTAATGGGGAATGAAATAGAAATTTAGATTTTATTTTGGCTGTTTTTATTTTCCATCTTTAACCATATTCTAAAATTATTGGAAATACTGTAATCGGAATAACTTGATCTGCCTAATCATAATTTCTATAAATGATAATAACCCCAATATTTATAATTCATAAATGGATAAAAAAAAGAAATAGGATTTTTTTGCGTTTTTTATATTTTTAGATTTGGCGTCAGTGATAATTAACTACTATTTAAGCTTGATTTATCAGTAATAACTATTAATTAGAAGGTTTTGAGAAAAAAATCCATCCTATGTCATTTAGTTTAAAAAAGCATTGTTGTTGAATTGCAATACAGTTATGGTATGTATTTTTGCATTTTGTTATATCATTTTCAACTGTATAAGTATTTTACTTTGTTTGTTTTAAATGAATAAAAAGAATCAATTGCACAACATTGAAAAAGTTTGTTTTTTAAGTTTTATGCTTGTCATTTATTTCATTATTTTTTCTGTATCTGTAATAAGCCTTATTAGTTTTGAAAAAATGTATTTATTTATGCTCAGTAACTTAGTGACTTTTTATCTTAAAATAAAGTAAAAATTTTCTTAGTTTATTTTAGTGTTTTTGATTATCTTCACTTTAAATAAAAGATTAATATGAAGTGAGATTTTAAGATATTTAAGAAAGATCTGTGTTTATCTGTGATTTTTACGGGATATAGATTTCTTATATGAAATTGTTATTGTTTTGCTAAGAAATAAGAGGAAAATCGTTCATTTTTTTATAGGAATTTTTATCTAACAGCATCGCTGCCATAAAAATTTAGATTGCTTTAAAAGTTATATTTCTTAGGACTGCTTTGAGCAGAATTTTTTTACCCAATCAATGGCCTCATCTCTTGACAAAACGCTATCGTGAGGTTTACTGATACTTATGATATGTCCATTGGCAGCCTTGAGATAAAAATAGAACTGCCAATTAGAGCTAGTCCTTTTATAAAATTTATTATGGTGCTGAGCATAAATTTTGAATCGTTCAATTCCTTTTTTGCAATTTAATTCTGTTAAATAGCTTCCACTGGTCATTAATATGTGATTTTTTTCATTTTTTAAAATGAACTGAAATTCTCCACTAGATGTTTTGTTAATAATAAAACTTTCCATATCTGTAATGAAATTAAAAATGATTTATAAAAATACACAAATATTCTTACAATAAAAAGGAAAGAAATAAAATAGTAGAGAGGTAAAATGGATTTATTTTAACTCTCTAAAATGTTGAATAAAGGTGTTATAAACTTATTATTTTATAAAAATATATTATGAAGGCATTGGTCATTGGAGCTGCTGGCTTAACTGGTAGGTTACTAGTTGATAAGCTTTTACTAGATGTTGATTATACTTCTGTTGTTGCTTTTGTAAATAAACCGACAGGGAAGAAGCATGCTAAATTCAAGGAATATATTGTCGACTTCTCCGAAATTAATTCGTATAAGAAATACGTTGTAGGAGATATACTTTTTTTCTGTTTTGAAACGGCTTTAAAAAAAAGAGAGAACCCTTGGAAATCAGACCTTATAGACTTAACGGGCTTCATTATGCTGGCTTGGAAAAATGGGGTAAGCTCTTTCATCTTAGAATCCTCTCTTAATGCATCTTCTGACAGCTGGATACTCTATTTAAGGATGAAAGGAATCTTAGAAGAAATGATTTCGGAGTTTTATTTCGAGCAGTGCATCATTTTCAAACCAGGATTGTTGGTAAGAGATGAAACTGGAGGAATGAGCGAAAAGATTATGATTAATACTGTGCGAGTCTTTAATGCTGTTGGAATGCTTAAGGAGTTTAGGCCCTTACCAGCATCTCTTCTTGCGGAGAAGCTCATTAAGGCCCCTAAGGTCCTGCCCACCGGAATTTCTGTAATAAAGTTTGAAAGAATATTTACACTTTAAGCTGAAAAATTATTAAAGGAATTATCTCTAAGATCTTATTAAGACAAAGTTTTAAGCTGCTGTTTTAAACCAAATTTTATGCAGTGGTTTAAAAATTAATTTATGGATGAAGTATTACTATTATTTTATAATTCAGTTTTTTAAATAGCTGCAGATCTTTAGCTTTAACTACAAATTTGAAAGGCATTAATAAAAGTTAACAAATAATCAAGAATGAGCAATATACCATTTCAGGCAATAGATTGGTCTTTAGTTAAAAAGGATCAATACAAGGGAGAAACAGGGACAGCATATTGGCAGACAATTCAATTTTCAGGATTGAGAATACGATTGGTAGAATACTCAAAGGGATATTTAGCAGATCATTGGTGTCAAAAAGGCCATATTGTTCATTGTTTAGAAGGTGAATTTGTCAGCGAATTGAGTACTGGTGAAAAAATTAAATTAATCAAAGGAGAAACATATGTCGTGTCAGATGAACTTAGCTCACATCGTTCCATTACAGGTGCGGAAAACCATGTAAAACTTCTTATTATTGACGGAGATTTTTTAAAACATACTCAATAAATTAATAATTCAGCTTATTTGCATATTTGAAGGATAAAAATGTCTTCAATGATCTCAAATAAAGCTTTTTTTGAGTGCTTAAAGCAATAAATGTTTTTACTAGCAGGATATCTAAGAGAGGAAATTATAGATTTTTGAATTTAATTTTATAACCTTCGAAAATGATGCTCCAGCGTTGTCTTTTAAATAAAGAGGCATACTTAGTGCCTATATGCTTATAATTTTTCTGATTCAATCAGAAGTCCAATCAAATCATAAGATGGTAAGATAAGCATTACTTTGAATGGGCTTTAATAACCTGAAAAATTTATTAATCGTAATGATATAATCTCGTAAATTCCCAAAATGTGACCACTGTTTTTTTTTACTCAACAATTCAATGCATCATTGCGCAGACCTAAATTCGGTTTATTTAGTTTTTTGCATTTTAAAATAGGCTGTAGATAATCTATATTATCAAATAAATTCTCTTTTATATTTGATTTTAAAAGACCTACATATATTTTGTTGCCACAGGAAAATTTGAGGACTTGGAAAATAGTAATGCCTCAGGTCATCGTTGTAAAATCACTAAAAAGCTTCTCCAATTCTAAAATATAGCCCCCAATCACCTTTTCCTACCGCTGCATCGAGCCCTACATTAAATTTTTCATGTTTAAAAGCCCGGTATCGATAACCAATGCCTGCTCCTGGGTAGAGCCCCCAATTGAAACTTTCAGTATCAGATCCGTAAATCGTGGCAACACCGGCAAATCCAACAAGCCCCATTTTTTTGCCAAAATTGTACCTGTATTCACCCTGTATGTCAATAAGTCCGTCACCCCGGTATTTTCCTTGGGAATACCCTCTTATATCTTCATTGCCAATAGTTATCTGCTGGTCAAAAGAGATATTCCCTAATCCAAATTTACCAGAAAAACGAGCAACCAGCACATCAGCAGCTTTTCGCATTGGAAAATATTTATTATACTCTGTAAGAATTTTGTTTGCACTAACCTCATTTCCAATCCATGTTGGATAACTTATCCATCTTAATTTAGTTTTAGTGCCTTTTGTAGGATAATAAATTGCATCTCTTGTATCGTACATAGCAATTATCTGTAAACCATTTGTATGTGTGATTGAAGATGGTTCTACATTGTCTTGATATGCAGTGTCATAATGGGCATATGAATAGCCAATACCGCCATAAAAGGCTTTGACTATTTTGTATTGAAGGGTTCCCCCTGCCATGATTCTCTTACTTTGATAATTGTAAAAAGCTGGTATATCGATATCGTCCTCGTAAAATTGTTCATTTTGATTACCGGCTGCAAAAAATAATTGCAGCCGCCATTGATCTTCTTTAAAATAAAATTTGTTAAACAGTGCTATAAAATACGATTTATTGGTAGTATATACGGCCGTTAATCCGGATAAAGATTTTGGAGATATTGTATCTGTTTTGTCGATTTTGTACATCATCATTGGAATAGCTCCAAACATAAAATCAAGAGTCCTGTTATAATTTAAATAAGGCATTATATTGAAATCTATGCTTTTGGTATGAGGACTTTGTAGCGCTGTAGTGTCCGCTGTTTTTTTCTGGCTCCATAGTACTGAGTAACATAAAAAAGATAAGAATAAAAGAAGGAATTTTTGCATAATTAGATTTTTTACGAGTTAATTTATTTCAGGGGAAATAAAATTATCGAAGCCAATTACTGCCAAAAACGACATAGTATGCCCAGTCTTCAGGACCTTTTGCTACATCAACACCCATTCGGAGTTTAAATTTTCGGGCTATAAGGTATCTGAATCCGGTACCATAGCTGTAAACAACAGGTTTGGCAAATGCTTTGTCCCAATCATCAAATGCGCTTGCAACACCGCCGTATCCCATAAGACTCCAGCGTCGGTATAAATCCCATCTTAATTCCCCTTCAGCAATAATGCTGGTTTTTCCCTGATATCTGGCCGCGGGAACTCCTCTTAAATTTATTCCTGGTCGAAGGTAAAAAGGGGGACTTCCAAATGCCTGCTCTCCCTCGAGTCTGAGCCCCCCAATTAATTTTTTAGTTAAGGGCTGATAACCAATTGCTGATAAATTTACCCTCCATGCCTCGTAATCACTTCCCAGTAAATTATCAGACCAGAAAAAATCAGCCTGCAGTCTTACTCCTTTATTTGGTGTAAATATATTGTCACGCCCGTCAAACTGAATTGCACCTCCTAACTGGCTCACGACACTTTTTATATCTTTAAGCTTTGCAAAGGCAGGGAGATTGTTTAAATCCGGAAAATTAATTTTAGAATCTAATAATAAATACTGAACCCCAGCACTCCATTTTGCATTTCGAAACTGCTTCATGACTCGGGAGTAGAACACAAATGATTGAAAATTAAGATCAATTTTTGCATCCTCACCAGTAGGTAAATTTTCATAAAAAGACATATTGACATCACCATAACCAGCTCCAACACGATACATTATTTTAGATTTTATAAAACTTCCGGCGCGAAATGCTCCTGCGGCCCAGCTTTTATTTCCAGTATATAGAGCCGCTGCTCCAGTAATATCAGGATCGATAAACCTTTTTTTTCCGTTTTGGTCAATAATTGGGTCGTGTTTTTTAAGAAAAACAGGTACAATGGCTCCGCCAATACCGCCTAAAGCAGGTTCGGTAATAAGGGTAGGGATCACTATAAAACCATGAGCGTATATTAAAAAATCACTAACATCAAAGGCGCCGTCAAGGGAATCTTTAAAAACAGTATGATGTTTTTGACTTCTTACAGTATGAATCGAAAATAAAAACAATGCGCAGATTAAAAATAATTTAGTAATAAATTTTCTGCCAGAATCATTATAATGTGAACAATAATTTTCCATTTTTTATAATTTAAGATTTATTTCCAATAGCATTATTCCCAATAAAACTACTTCAGGGTGATCTTTTCTTTATTTTTTTTCAAATTTAAAAACGTGGGCAAGAGTAAGAAAAAAAGTGTTTCCCTGAAATCTGTTTATAGCATCTGCTTCCGTAATCCAGCGAAGCCCGGCCGAGGTGCTGCATCCTATATGAAAGTAGTTTACCTCGGCTCCAATTCCGCCGATGCTGTCATTTTTACCCTCTACAACGCCAATTAAAGGCAGAGGAATTTCATCACTTGTGACCTTATATTGCAGATAATAAATTAATCCCGCATTCAGCAGCCCTTTTGGAGCTGATTTTTCAGAATTCATAAAATAGAATGTTTTGCCCAGTCCTCCTTCAATACTTAAAATATCTCCGGTTTTGATATCCGTATCTTTCTTCTTCCCATTTATTTCATATGACGCCAAAGCTGAAAAATGAAATGTTTTTTTTTCGTTAAAAAAGAAGGTTGTCCCCGCTGAAAATTCATTCATAAACATGCCCAGTCCACTGTTGTCTGATGCTCCTGCAGTAAATTTTCCTGTTGGCAGATACATTTGGTAGCTAAAAACAAAATCGGCTCTTTTAGTATGCCACCCAAGCTGCAGGGGTTGAATATATGTATCGGTGAAAGCCAGGGAATTTCTGGAGTCAACATTATTTCCCTGAATTGTATTTCCAGCAAAAGCCAGAAGGACAGTGGCGCCGTAATTGGCTCCGAGAATCTTAAAACTGCTGACATATGATGCGCCTGCGCCTGTAATGCTCATAGTTAAATCAGGATTGACAGCTGTCTTTTCGCCCGAGGCATTGCGAAGAGAGGATGCCGTGTAAAAATATCCGGGAATATATACGCTTAAAGTATTTTCAGGTGTCTGGGTCCCGGACTGCAGTCCCATTGCCCCCAATATATGCCCTCCTTTGAGCTGTGCCCGGCTTAAAAAACCTGATAGCATCAGCAGTAAAGTGATTAATTTTATGGTTCGTATATGGCATTTAGACTTTGTTTGCATAATCATAGTTTTAAAAATTAAGAAGTTCAAAATTTTAAATTTCCTTTATTTGCTATAATTGTAATTAGGATTTCTTTTTTGTGGTTTGACTCTGATTAGTTTGAAATATTCTGAAGGAGATTTCCCCGTATGTTTTATAAATGCCCTGAAGCAGGTTGTCCTGGATTTAAAACCAGATGCCCAGGCCATACCTTCTAATGATAAACCTTCCCATTTGGAACTATTAATTTTTTCCTTAAAGTATTCTATTCTTTTAAGGTTTACATAGTCATGAAAGCTGGCATTAAGTTCTGAATTGATCAGATTGGAAAGCTGGTTTACTGATAGGCCAATTTCAGATGCTACATCCCTAATAGTTAGATCTTTTCGTAGAAATCTTTTCTTTTTGCTAAAAATATTTTCAAGACGAGCGAGATACAGGTATTTTTTTTCTGACTCAAAATTTGATTCCCTTATAAACGGTGTGTTTTTTGTTTTGAATTCTGTTTCTAAAACTTTTTGATCATCATCAATCAGATAGAATTCATTAGTGTTTAGATGTAAGCCTGTATCATAGAATACCTGAGGCTGAAAGTACAGCCAGGTGCATGTAAAAAGCAAAGCTAAAGAAATTAAGCAGTACGATGAGAAACTTATATTATCGTGGGTATTTAGAAAATAAAGCACAAACAGGGTAGAAAATAAAAAGAGCGTCATCAGATTATATACCCTGATCCATGTCAAAGCCTTTATTTTGTTAATTTCTTTTTCTGTAAATTTTTGCCAGTCATAATTTAGAATCATAACAGTCTGTAGAAGTGCGTAAAGAAGCCACATTGTCAAGCTCAGAAAAGATAACGGGTTATAAAAGCTAAAAGGCAAAGGCCGTAGAATGTTAAGAGAGAAGAAACTATCAAGCCACATCATTGTACTTAGAGAAAAGTAAAGGATAAATGGCAGAAAATGCAGCCAGTCATACTTTTTATATTTCAGGTTTGCAGACAATACAGATCGTATGTAAAGGAAGGCACATGGAGCCGCAAGAAAAATAAATGATCTGGCAATAATTAAAATATCTGAAAACTCTTTGATTGTAGCAGAGGCTAAATGAAAATTATATATGCTTACAAAAGAAAGACTCAAGAGAAAAAGACCTAAGAAAAAGCTTGCTTCATATTTTTTTTTCGAAAGCAGAATTACAAAAGATAGTGCCAGACCAGCTATTGCAGCTATAAAGAAGGAAAGTAAAAGTATGGTGTCTTTCATAGGTTTGAATCTTTTTTTGGATTTGTCGTCTTATATAAAATTACAGACTATCAAATTTTGGTTGTATTTTTAAGTATTATGCCTTTGGTTCCAAATCAGCATAATACTTTTTAAATTAATGCACATATTATTTTTTAGTGCCGCCGGGCGGAAATCCTGCAAGAATTTTTTTGATCGAATCAGCGATAAATTCTTCAGGGTTATCAGGTCTGCTGTCAATCTGGGAATTTCCGATTCCCTGCCATAATAATTTTTGAGTTTTTGTAGATACAATATCAATTATTAGAGAGCCGTCAACATAATCATAGGTATTAAAGGATGTAGTGGCACCACCCATCATTGCACCGCCGCCCCAGTATCCATAAGGGCGGTACATTCCTCCATAGCCATAAAAATCAGAGTTAGCCGTAACCTGGGTTTTATTTTTTAAAATTGTTACTGCGTTTACTTTTAGATCTGGATTAGAGGCTGTTTCAATGAAACCTTTGCTTATCATTTCACTGCGTATCGCTTTTGTAATTCGATCTGCATTTAACTGGTTTATCTGTCCCTGCTGCGCTTTTAAATCATAAAGAGAAAAAGTCTTATACTCTTTGAAGTTTACTGCATGGTCGTAATCAGTTGTAACATTTACAGTTGGAGAACAGCTGTAAAACAATCCAAGCATCAATGCTTGGATTATTCGAAGATTTATTTTGATGTTCATCTTATGGTTATTTTAAATTAATGATTGAACTAGTTTAACTTGAAGGTTAAAATTCAGCTTAAACAATTACAATGTATGCATGGCTCTGTAAATTGGATGCTTTTTCTTTTATAAGCCGCTGACTAGTTGGTTTTTGTAATTGTGTTAAAAAAACAGTATGATTTTTTTTGGTAAAAGATTTCTGATTCCTGCTTTATGTTTGCTAATCTTTTTCATAATATGATAAAATATTAAATTTCCAGTTTCTTATTTTCCCTGAACAACAACATAGCTGTCCTGGCCGTCTTTAGAAATAGGCTGGTAATAAACATTATTATAAATCATGTATTTTTGGCCGTCTATAGTTTTTTCTTCAGCTCCCTCAGGCAGATGCATAACAATGGCTCCAACTGGCGCATTTACTACTTTGTATTTATTGGATGCTTTTGCATAGTAAGCCCCTCCATAGTAGTAATAGGCTGTCCCGGTAACATTAATGGTAACATAACCTTTTGGCAGTTCTGAGATCGTTGCCCCCAATGGTGCTGGCACTACTTTGTACCCACCAGATTCTTTTTGGTAATACACTCCATCATCATAATGGTATTGATTATTTTCAACCGTAATTACAATGGCAGCTGTTGTTAATGTTGCCATAAAAAAACCTATCGGGTACCATGTTGGTCCCCAATAGTAAGGCACAAAAGGATGGTAGATATAGGGATATGGAACTGGATAAGGGTGAAACGGTGGCGGTAATGGTCTTGGATATGGGTGCGGGTACGGATGTGGCGGCGGCGGTAATGGACGAGGCGGAACCGGTCTTGGTCCAGGCGGTATTGGTCTGGGCATCGGACGAGGCATCGGTGCTGGTCTGGGCATTGGTCTTACGGGGGTAAAATGACCAAAACGCTGTGCTGCTGCTTCTTCTGGAATCATAAGTAACAGAGCAAAAAAAGCCGTAATTATGATGCTGATTTTATTTTTAGATGGATATGACTTCATAACTATATCGTTTATAGGATTATTTAGTGGTTTCTCTAGGTGCAAGTCTTACTTTAGTAGCTTTTGGAGGTGTTATGAATTCAAACATAGAATCTGGATAATCCAGATTAACGGCCCAATCTTTATAAAGAGCTTCATATTGAGGTTTGTCTTTATCAGAAGTATAAATAATGACCAATTTTACAGGCAGGTGCAGGTCGTCATTACCTACCCAGAATTGATAGCTTTTTGTTTTATCATTTCCGATAATATGAAAACACTCACGGCCATCGACTATTGTTTTTCCCAGAAAAATTAAATTTCCTTGTTCTGAGAGCAGATCTTGTAAAAAAGCAGGGTAGAAAAAATCTGCCCCGGGAAATTCAATGCCAAATTTTTTACTTACTTCATCAATGGTTTCAATTATTGAACCGGGAGCGGTGGTAAAACCGTAAGTATTATTATCAAATGAATAATAATTTAGTTTTTTACCATTGTACCATAAAGCACGGGTTCCTTTATCACCAACGGAAGAAATCTTCATTTTATCAGGAAACGTCATAATAACTTTGTCCGTTGTGCTGTGTTTTACAAGTCCCAAGCTTTCGTTGGGCACATCATAAGTTGTAACAGCTGTGAAACTGCAGGACTTTATATCCTGCAAGGTTTCGGCAGCTCGGTGTAAAAGATAAACTGCAGAAGAATCAATACGCTGCGTCTGGCCTTTTGATGTGATTGACATAATCACAAGACCTATCAAAAACAAAAACTTTTTACTCATATATTCTATTTTATTAATTACTATATGCCTAGATTTCCGTAGAAATAGGCAGTTTTCCCTCTTTTACAGCTTCAAGCATTTTACTATAATCTGATTGGTTTTGGTCTGCATATGAAATTGAAAATTTTGCAATAGCATTAGCAAACTCATTACTTTTTCCCATGTAACCTGATAATACTGAAGGGTCTCCCGTACGAGCATGGGCTCTTGCAAGGGCCCAGCCGCATGCCTTTGCATAATCTTTAAGATTTTTTGGTTTCATAATTTCAAGAACTGGTTTTATTTTGGTATCCCTCAGCTGTCGTATATAGACAAACTTGCCATTATCATCATTTGTCCATCCTAAAAATATATCTGATGCAGACTGCATCAGTTTCTGACCTTTTACAATACGTTCGCCCTGATGACTGTACTTTCCTTTATTTTTTAAGTTCGATTCTAATACACTTAGCCTGGCTTCTTTAAATTGCAAAAAAATGGGTTCCCCTGTGGCTGACATTAATAAACTGATGCCGCAGCGGGTACCAACACTTCCAATTCCAACTACTTTTATTGCCAGATCATGCAAAGTGTACCTGCTTAGTAGTACTTTTTTTTCATCAGACAATGTTTCAAGGTAACGTCTATGTATGGTTTCTGCTTCTTTTAAAATTTGTATTCCCTCATGATCTATTGGATGAAAAATTAAAGGAGGATTATCTTTTATACGGGCTCGAGAGCCTTCAAGTTGTGTCATTTTTGCAAACTCTTTTTCATGGGCTGTATGTTCTGCTGCTTTTTTTATTTGTTTCTGCTGAAAAGATTTGATATCTTGGTCATGCCCTTTTTCAATCAATTGGGCTAAATCTATATCGGCGTACCAAATTTGAAGAGCAGATAGTTTGCTATATTCTATCATGTGCCTTTTATAGCTGTCCGCTGCAAGCCAGGCGGATTCCTGACAGGTTTTATTGGAAAATTTTTTTGATCTTCCGGCGATAACAAAACTTGTCGCAAGTCTTTTTATATCCCATTCCCAAGGTCCTGGAAACGTTTCGTCAAAATCATTAATGTCAAAAACCAATTTACGCTCTGGAGTTGCAAATCCTCCAAAATTCATTAAATGACAATCACCGCAAAGCTGAAGATCAATTCCTGTATTAGGTGTTTGTGCTAAATCAGAGGCCATTATTGCAGCAGCTCCTCTAAAAAATGCAAATGGCGATTCTATCATGCGTGAATATCGGATAGGCAGCAAACTCTCGATTCTGCCAATACTGGTTTTAATCAGCACTTCTACTGGATCTTGACGATTTTCGGTTGGAGCCCACTGCTGCTGCTGGGAACGAGGCGTAACTTTTCTGATCGCGGCACCTTTATCATAACGTGCTGCTTTTGATGCTGCCGGATCAAATTTATTATCATTGATTGATTTGAATTGGTCAGTCATAACTTCTAGATTTATTTTCTTTTAAATGGCAAATCTGTTGTAAGGGTAATTCTGATTGTATGATTCATTCGGCTTAAACCATTTTCAGTATCTGATGATTTAAAAAAGACCTGATTCATATAGCCCAATTCCATTCTAATTTCTCTTCGTTTATCAAGACTGTAAGCGGCACCTAAATACAACCTGTTTTGATCCAAATAATTCTCATCACTACTTGCTGCATTGGTTCTAATATGAAGTTCATCATAAATCACAGCGGCCCATCGGGGTTTGAACCAATATTGGTACCGGAGCTGGTAGCGAAACGTATTTTCGAACTTATAGTAATCAAAATGGTCACTTTGGCTGTATGGATCGTCTTTTCTTCCAAGCCAGCGCTGTTCTAACCTAAAACGCTGCGACCATACTTTATTTCCCTCTTTTTTGACTATACGCCAGATAAATTGTTCGTATACTCTATAATCCGGATTATTGTACGGCAAGGAAAGTTCGTCATAAGGCAGATCCCATTGATAAGCAATACCCGCGCCTAACCGGTTCCCGTTTCTAAGATAATAATTGGCTCCTGCTCTGTAAAAGGCTCCCTGCAGCTCTGATACCAAATCACTTCCTTTTGAATATCCTTCCAGCAGTAAACCCCATCTTCCATCTTCTTTAAAGGGCAGATACATTTCATAACCAATCCAAGCCGCAGTATTTTGAACCATTTTTTGCCCCATTGTTTCGATACTAGATATTACCGTAAATACAGTTAAAACAAACAGTGTTTTATTAATTTTGATTATTGTCATATCATCAATCAGATTAGTTGCACTATTTTAATAACTTTTAAAACGGTTTTCATTTTACTTTTTATCCTTTTGTTTCTATTTGTTTTTAATTCATAGAAAAACGCAATAAAGGGAACAAAATCTTTTTTCCTAGATTCAATAGAAATAAATGCTCTTTAAATTTATATCGTTATCTGAAGTTTTAATGTTTATTGAAAAGGAACTTTAATAATTTAAGGTTAGTTTTTTTATAATTGTATTGGTAAGCTGTTTTTCTGTTAAGTATTTTTATAATTTGGTAAAAATCCTTTTTTATGATTCAGGAAATACAAAAGCCAAAACTGCTCTTAAACCCCAGTCAGGTTTAGATTCTGATGGCCCAACAACTGGAATCAAAGGCATTATCGCAAATTGAACCATTTGTTTTCCTACTTTTGTCACCCCGCCCACAGATGGATTTATGGTGATCATTGTTGTTTTTCCTTCCCAATTTTGAGTTATTTCGGCATTAACCCCTAAACTGGCACCACTCTTATAACTATGAGAAACAAATATCTGTGTGTAGAACTGATTAAAATCAGCACGGTCTTCATCACCTGCCACAGACCAAATTTGATTAGCAATAAAACCTACTGAAAGCCCTTTTCCTTGATGCATCACTAATGCGCTTGGGCCTACTCCAAACTTCTCGGTCCCTAAAAATTTATCAGTTGCAGTAGGCACTAAAAAAGCAGGACCAAAACCATAAATTAACCCTTTACTTTTAGGAGCAAAAAAAGCTGTCACCGTTGCATCACTTAAACCAAATTGATGTGTATTTTCACCTGTTATATCTCTTTGATCTACCACTGGGAGAATATAACGTGTTATTAAATTTAAATTCTCTGACAATTTGAACGGAATTACCGGCTGTACGTTTATAACATACTTTGATCCGTTATACGGACCTATGCCGTAATTCAGATTATTTTGTAAAGGGACACTAATAAGACTTGCTACCGGATTTGCTAATTTATCAGCTATTTCCTGAGCATTTGCTCCTGTTTTAGGTGCTTCTTCTTGAGCAGATACAGTAAAATTCAAAAGAAAAAAAGTTATACTGAATAATATTTGGATCGAGCGACTTGATATGGTAGATTTCATAATTGAATACTTTTAAATTTTTGTAATTGTAAAAAAAAGCGTACAGCTTTTATTTAAAAGCTGTATTGCTAAAAAAAAATAACTAACCACAACCATTTTTTTATTTATCTGTAAAAACCTTTTTCCAATCGTCTTTAATACTAACGACATGGTATTTGTATTTTGCTGCAGTATTTAATGACAGGTTATCTTTTTCCTGATAACTGTATTCTCTGATCGAATCATTATGATTTACAATTAATTGAAAAGAAGGGTATTTGTTTCCTTGCGAATATCTGAGCATGGCAAGATCACCGGCACCGCCTTCGTTTCCGCAGGCAAAAACAGGACGTTGGCCAATGTGTAATTGAATGCCAACAGGTTTTCCTTCTTTATCATTAAAATGACCCAAAGCAGGCTCTCTTTGCACTATGTTTTTAGCATCATCAAATTTGTATTTGAAAGAAGTTCCTACGACCTGCTCTTTTGGAATTCCGTAAAAATCAGCAGATATTGCCCGGACCAATTCAACAGTTCCACCTGTTACAATGAAAGTTTTGAAACCATTTGCACGCAGATAATTTAAAAGTTCTAACTGCGGTTGGTATCTGATTTGTTTTAGAGGGACATTTTTGCCGGGAAACTTGGTGTTTGCAAAGAAATCTTTAGCATCTGTTTCAAATTCATCTTCAGTCATACCGGTATGAGTTGCTGCCACTAATTCTATTAGTGCTTTGTCACCGCCTTTTTCAAAAAAAGCTTTATCTTTCTCAACTACAGCCTTAAAAGGTTGTTTTTGTGCTAAGGCAGGATTAGCTTCCACCATTTTTTTTACTCTGTAAAACGCAAATAATTCCTGAACATAAGGTTTTTCAGCCCAAAGTGTTCCGTCATTATCGAATGTCGCAATTCTATTTTCGACCGGAATAAAATCAGGACTTCCTTCTTTGGTTACTTTTTCAACATAAGCAATGATGTCTTTCTTTAAAGTTCCATCATTCCAGCTTGGCAGAGGATCTCCGCTTGTTGCCGCAACATTAGCATTGGTTGAATCTGTAACAATATTATTCTCTGATTTATCTTTGCATGAAACAAGCAAAAAAATCAAAACTGGTATAAATAGCACTTTTTTATACATATCAAAAACATATTAAATTAAAAAAAAACAGGATGGTAAAAAATCCTGTTTTTTTTACAGTTTATTACTTTTTCTTAGTGGTATTATTCTTTTGAAGGGTTCTTTCTAGTTTTATATCATCTAAGGTCTGTCTTAGTACCGTTGTAGGATTAAAACTTGGCGGAAAAGAGCGAGGCGGATAATCTTTGAATGTGGCTGCAAATGCAAAAACATCGTTCATCATACCATAAGCAGCACCAACATGGTTAAGATTCCAATCCCAGTAAGTATTTGAAGTGATATCAGCTCTTTCAAAAGGATCCTGCATTAAATTAAATATCTTTTGTAAACGCAATTCCGTAAAAGGTTCTGCCCACAATCCCATAGTTCCCTGCAGACGTTGCTCAGCAAATACATATTTATAGTCTCCTTCACGTAAAGCCACCAACAAGCCATCATCATCAGAATAGAAGAATTTGTCTCTTACACTCTTTCCGGTCCCGCGTAACAATGCCGACTGATCAAACCCGTCTAAATGTACTTTATAAGTATTCCCATTTGCTTTATACCCTGTTAATGCTTTTTTTACTAAATCCGGCTCGCCTGCTATCGAAGCCAAGGTTGGCATCCAGTCATTATGAGACATTAGTTCGTTGCTTATTTGTCCTGGTTTGATTACCCCTGGCCATCTAACCACACATGGTACGCGGAAAGCACCTTCCCAGTTGGTGTTTTTCTCCGAGCGGAATGGAGTCATAGCCCCATCAGGCCAAGTGTTCATATGTGGCCCGTTATCTGTTGAATACACCACAATAGTATTATCGGCAATTCCTAAATCGTCCAATGCTTTTAAAAGATCTCCAACAATTTGATCATGTTCAATCATACCGTCAATGTACTCACTGTCTCCGTGTGTGTATTTACCGCGGTGCTCTTTTCTTACGTGTGTGCGTAAATGCATGCGAGTAGCATTGAACCAAACAAAGAAAGGCTTGCCGGCAGCATTTTGTCTTTTAATATAATCAATAGCAGCTGCAGAGGTTTCATCATCAACTGTTTCCATTCTCTTTTTAGTCAGGGCTCCTGTGTCTTCAATTTTTTGCTTGCCTATTTTCCCAAAACGGGCATCAGGAATACTTGGATCGTCAACATTTGTTGCCGTACATCTTAAAACACCTCTTGGTCCATATTTTTTAACATATTCAGGATCTTTAGGATAATCCGGCAACTCTGGCTCTTCTTCTGCATTTAAGTGATATAAATTTCCAAAGAATTCATCAAAACCATTTACCGTTGGCAAACTCTCGTTACGGTCTCCTACGTGATTTTTACCAAATTGTCCTGTTGCATAGCCTAAACCTTTCATAATGCCTCCAATAGAAGGATCTAACTGGCTCATTCCCATTGGTGCTCCTGGGAAGCCAACTTTAGTTAGGCCGCTGCGAATTCCGTGCTGACCTGTTAAAAAAGCTGCTCGTCCAGCAGTACAGCTTTGCTCGCCATAATACTGTAGAAATCGGATCCCTTCGTTTGCGATTCGGTCTATGTTAGGGGTTGTGTACCCCATGAGTCCATCGCTGTAAGCACTAACATTGCTTATACCAATATCATCTCCCCAAATAACAAGAATATTTGGTTTTTTATTGTTCTGGGCCTTCACTTCGATTCCGCTAAAGGATAGTAATACAACCAAAAGAAGCGCGTTTTTTAATCCATTCTTAAGTCTACTTTGTTTCATAATGATAAAATTTGTTAATAAATTTGAAAAAATCGAAAGCGTAACTATAGTTAGTTTTAGAACTGTAAGGCAGTGATATTGAAATGTACTTTTGAAATTATGAGAGTTGAGTTTTTCTTTTATGATGTCTCATTTATCAAATTTAACAAAAATTTACAGCGTATTTTGTAATTACGACTCAGTAAAGTTGTTGCAAATTATAATTTGCAACATGATTTGATGAAAAAAAGTAATTAATTATAACATTTTTGTATTTATAAAATGACCTAAAAATACTATTGTGTTGAAGATCACAGAAATAGTATTTTATTGATAAAAGTTTATTGTTGATTTTAAGTAATTGTTTTTCAGTTACTTATCTATCTTTGTTCTGAATAGGCACCATTGTTTTTTATGAAATATTCAAGATTTGCAAAAAGAGAAGCTTGAATATGAAAATTTACTTTTGAGGGAAATACAATTTTTAATATATCAGCAAAAAAAATATGTTTTTGGTGTAAAATGAAACAAGAGTAATGAAAAGCAGCATCTAATATCCAATATTGATTTAAGTTTTAAGTTTTTTTGCTGCAGCTAATCAACTAATAAAGGAATATTATTGGACACAAAAGAAGACTGTCGTCAGTGATTGATAATTGTATTGTACAATTCAAGAAGAAATTAGACAGAAAATTGCCATGAAAGAATTAAAAATTATGCCGATTGGTATTACAGCAATGAATTGGCACCGTATTTTGAGATAGAGGAGGAATATATTTTTCCGATATTAGGAATGGAAAATGAAATAATTAAAAAAGCATTAAAGCTGCATCGAAGAATAAAAAAACATTTTACAAAAAATATTGAAGTTGAAAAATCATTAAGCCCTATTGAGGAAGATCTTGAAATATTAATACGTTTCGAAGAAAAAAAAATATTTACTTTAATCAGAAACAATATGGCATCAAATCAAATTACAGTAAGCGAAAAAGCTTTCTTTCATGAATTAAATGACAAAGAATGGCACGACCTCTTTTGGCTTTAAAAAATCTTTTAACGATTCACTATTAATTTTCTAAGTAAAAAAAATAGAAAATACAAATAACCTTTTTTAATATTTAACTTTGCTTTTTTAAACAAAAAAATATTTACCCGCTAAATGGAAAGACACAAGATAATTCATCGAAACTACTTTAAACTTATACTTATATCTATTTTTGTTGGGCTCTGCGGGGCATTGCTCGCATTTTCACTAAAAAAGCTAACAGAATTTTTTGAACACTGCCTATTTAATATTGCCAGCAATTATTCAGTAGCAATAATTTTATTTCCTACAATTGGAATTACCGCGATTTATTTTTTGAGAAAATATGCATTCAAGAATAGGAAAAATAAAGGAATAACCGAAATATATAAAACACTTGACCAGCGCAAAGACCATTTGCCTTTATTCAAAATACCCTCGCATTACATTAATGGTTTTCTAACAGTAATATTCGGAGGTTCCACCGGTATAGAAGTATCTACTGTAGTGGCCACGGCTACTATTGGAAACTTTGCTTACAAAAAGAATTTGTCTGCAAAAATATATAAAAGGGAATTAATCTGTGCAGGGGTGACCGCGGGAGTTGCTATTTTATTTTGCAGTCCTCTGGCTGGCTGGTTATTCGCTATGGAGGTTATTGCAAGGAAAATAAGCAAAACATTGGTTATTGCCTGTACTTCTTCAGCATTAGTAAGCTGGCTGTTTATTTCTTTATTTGATAATAAACCTTTACTCTTATATACTATTGCAGATTGGAATTGGACGGCTTTTCCGTTTTTTATTATTTTAAGCCTTTTTGCAGCAGTTTTAGCAGTTTATTTCACACTTTTAGTTACCCGGATTAAAGGTCTTTTCGGTGCTATTTCGAACAATTTCATACGTGTTAATTTAGGAGCTTTGATTGTTGGGGTATTAATTTACTTTTACCCAGGCTTATATGGTGATAGTTACGATGCCCTTCGAGAGGTGCTGCACGAATCAGCAACAACTCCAAACGTTTCATTTTTTTTCTTATTAATCATTACAATGCTAAAACCGCTGGCGGCATCCCTTACACTTGGTGCAGGTGGAGACGGAGGTGTATTTGCACCTAGTATTGTTTGCGGAGCATTTTTAGGGCTGCTTGTTGCCTTTATCGGGAATAATTATTTTGGAGCAAATTTAATTCCATTAAATTTTGCCTTGGTAGGGGCAGCTGCTGCTTTATCTGCTTCTCTTTTTGCTCCCTTTACTTCTTTGGTTCTGATATGTAATTTACTTCCAAACGGATATTTATTGTTTGTTCCTATTTTATTCGGAAGTGTAATTTCGTATTTTTTTTCAAAAAAACTTTTGCCTTATAATGTGTATTCCTATGATTTTTATCTGGCAGCAAAGTAATGGTTGATCGATAAAAAAAAAGGACTTCGCAAACTTGAAACGTTAAAGGTTAATGCAAATTAAAGCTCGAAACAAATGATTCGCAGGAAAACATCTACTTTGAATACTTAAATAAAACTTAATTAAAAACAAAAAAATGAATGCAACTATTGTTATTATGACTGCCGTTTTACTGCTCACGCTTTTTTCTCCTTTTGGGGTTTACTATGGAGTGAAAATCGCAAAGAAAAGAAATTATCAAACCCATCGCAGGATCCAAAATATTACTTTTATTATATGTGTTATTGGTGTTTTAGCATTAGAAGGATTAATTCGGTCAGCCGGCGGATCTGGCAGTTTAGCTTCTCAAGGTAATTATTATAATACCAGCTTCTTTAAAATTACTTTATTCTCTCATATCATTATTGCAGTTTTAAGTTATTTGCTATGGACAATTCTAATTGTAATTTCTAATATTAAATTTCAAAAAAGTCTTCCTGGAAAGTTTTCTACAGTCCATAAGAGATTAGGATATGTTATTTTTGGGGGTTTAATTTACACCGCAGTTACAGCTCTCGCTGTATACTTGATGACTTTAAACCTAATATAAAATTTGCTTTAAAGATAGTCCTGTTTTAGCAGTGAACATACTCAATACGCTTTATTGATTGGGATTTTTAAATAATAATTTAATCAGGCAAAAGCTTTAAGATCCCTTGTGGATATAATTTTCAGATTGCGTTTATTTTAAAACTTTTGAAATGCCGCAGCAAATGAAGTATTATTTTTCATTAATGAAGAAATAAGGGAAATAGCAGGGATTACAATAAATTGAAGTTGAGTATTGCAGAATCATAAAAAATGTGTCAGAGATACCTTATGCACGTGAATTATTTGTACATCCCAAGAGCATAAGATGTTTATTAACAAAACTTTAAAAAACACCTGCTGCGCAATTAGCTTTTTTTTTGTAAATTGCTTCTTACGAAATTATGATTTAAAAAAAAATATAAGTTATGAAAGCAGCACGCTATTTTGGACATAAAGATGTAAGGGTAGTTAATGATTTGGAAAAACCTGTTCCCAAAGGAGATGAGGTTTTGTTAAAGATTGGTGGGGCAGGAGTCTGTCATTCTGATCTGCATATTATTGATGAGGGCACAGTTGGTGATATGGTGTTTACTCTCGGTCATGAAAATGCCGGATGGATTGAGGCGGTTGGTGAAACTGTAAAAGATTATAAAAAAGGCGATGCCGTACTGGTATATGGACCTTGGGGATGCGGACATTGTAAACCATGCCAGCAGTCGAAAGAAAATTACTGTGACCATCAAAGTGAATTAGGCTACGGAGGAGGGCTGGGCCTTAATGGCGGCATGGCAGAATATATGCTGGTGCCATCCTCTAGATTATTAGTGCCTATTTATGACCTGGATCCGGTAATTGCGGCACCATTAACTGATGCCGCTCTTACGCCTTACTCAGCAATTAAAAGGTCGCTGCCTAAACTTATGCCGGACGAGTATGCTGTAGTTATAGGAGTGGGAGGATTAGGCCACGTTGCAATACAGATTTTAAGAGAAATATCAGGCGCCGCAATAATCGCATGCGACGTGACCCAGGATAAGCTGGTATTCGCCAAAGAACTCGGAGCTGCTTACACTATTAATTCTAAAGATGCCGATGCCGCGGACCAGATTTTAAAAATTACAGGAATAAAAAAAGCCAAAGTGATTTTGGATTTTGTAGGCGCAACCTCTACGATAGAACTGGGAACTAAAATTGTTGGTATGGACGGTGATTTAACCATTGTCGGACTAGGCGGGGGATATTACCAATACAGCATGAATGGGTTGCCCTTTGGTGTCACTATGACTAATCCATACTGGGGATCCCGTATAGAGCTAATGGAGGTTGTGGGACTGGCAAGACAGGAAAAAATCCATATTGAAATTGAAAAGTTTGCTTTGGAGCAGATAAATGAAGTTTACGATAAAATGCGTCGCGGGCAGATTAAAGGTCGTGCCGTATTGATTCCATAGTCTGCAGTCTTAAAACCTGTAATTTTATATAGATAGAAAGATTGCGACAAATTTTAAACTGCCCGGCAGTTATATTATAGAGGCCATTGGAAGACAATGGCTTTTTTTGTTCTGCAATAATAATATTAGCACTACTATTATTATTATTATTATTATTATTATTATTATTATTATTATTATTATTATTATTATTAAAAGCAATTTACTTACCAATCTGCTAAAATAATGATAATTCATTAATATGAATAATGATCAATAATGATGAATAATGATGGATTATCATTATTGAAAGCATAAATTTTTAACAGCTCGTTTAAAGGCAGTCAGAGGCGCTTTATTTTTGATGTTAAACTGGTACTAAGCACATTGATGTGTTTAATTTGAAAAAGTGCGACTTAAAAAAATAATGAGATCTGCTGTCTGATTGCTCTCTTTTATTTAATTGACAACAGTTCAATTTCACTTTGATATCCTGGATTATAAGAGGGTGTATATTTGATATACCCCATTGTCTGCAGCTCTTTAAAATATTTATGGTAAGTAGGCAGGGTTTTTACATGCGACAACGACATTATTCTGCTTCTGCTGACTTTAATAATTTTAGATTGGCGCTGTCTGTATCCTAGATACAAAACTGCACTGAGTAATGAAAAATGCCATACATTTAATCTGGTATCTTTTTCAAATAGCTTTAAGTAATCAAATAGAGTATTTATTTCCATAACCTATTAATCTTTAAAAAGATCTGCCAGATCATTTTTACTGTAGTAATAAGAACCGAGTATTTTTCTGCACCTTACTTTTCCAGTTGTACGAAGACTCTGAAGTGAGGCCGAAGAAATACTCAATGCTTTTTTTACAACACAGCTTTTGAGCCAGTCAGGAATGAATTCTTCTTGCTTCTGGCGATCAATTCTTATTTCATTAATGATCATCAGCGTAAACTGTCTTAAATCGTCTTTTGTTATTTGCTCGCTCATAATTTTTTTTATTTTGTTTAATCAATTTTATGACCATATAAAAATATACAGTTTAAAAATTCTTAATCATAAATGGCTTTCGAAGACCTGTTTTGACTTTTTTTTTCTGATTACTGGTATAAAACACGAATGTGCAGAATCATTTAATGAACCGTGGAAAGAGCCATATTTATAGCGCTTAGAAAGCTTTTTAAAAATTTTCGTACCAGATGCTGCAATGTGCTTCATTACTAAATTTAAAGTTTTGAAAAATCCCTTGTGCCGCAATTTTGCCACAAAATATTAAATGTGATTTTTTTTTTTGTGTTATTCTACCTTGCTGCCCAGATGTAATGCCATTACTAGCTGTTTATTGCTTATAAAAGCAATCATATTAATTAAGCCAAAAATTATTCTATAAAAAACACACAGAGTGATTCTATAATTAAAAGCAGATCTATTAAGAGTAATAGAACAAGCAGAACCTCGAGATGAAGATTTTAAATAAATGTGCAGCGATTTTTTTCTTGAACTTAAATTTTTTATAAAAAGATATTGTCAAATTGCTGGTTATCAGAGCTTAGATTACCACAGGAGACTTTCTAGCAGATGAGTTCTGTTGTCGTTTTTGGCTATCCTTTGTTGATGCTTGATCTCTCAGCTGCATCGCTTATTTAAGAATGAAAGTGATCCTTAGAACAGTATATATAAGATTTCACGAAATCTATATTTCTTAAAAATTTTACTTATGTAAAGTGAAGGCGCTTATCAGGATAGCAGATTAGTTTTTTAAGCCCATAGTTTATTTCAGTGCGCAGATTGAAACATACAAAAAAGCCGCAAGAGTAACAATTAAAGCGGCGAATAGAATAAAAATAATTCGGTTTTGTCGACGATCAATTTTGGATATTCTTTGACTTAGTTTAATTTCTTCTTTATCTTTTATGTCTTGATATTTATCTTTCATTATAGCAAAGATATTAATTAGTGTCATATTTTTTTTACGGCATTACGTAACGGATTATGTTTTTTGCAGCAATTGAATAAAAATGAAATTTCGATCGTATTTAAAATACATTGGGCAGTTGTTATGCCTTGTTTTATATTTTGCGGCCTTTTTTGCTTGAATTTTGTTTCTTGTTATTTGTAACTAAACAATTCAATGGATTAAAACTTATGCCTGCGCCTGTATCTGTAAAATTAATGCAATGAGGTTTGAAAAAGATTTGATAAAAAATAAACACTGAGCGTTTATCAAAAGTGAGCAGTAAAAATAGTATCGGTAATCTTGTACTGTTGAGTTAAATACTGTTTAAGAAAAATGGTATTTATTATTTATATGCTAATGGGCACCTTTTTATATGGTATTGCATATAACTATTGGGGTTTGCCTTTCCTTTATAGCTGTATCTTGATCTTTAATTTTTATTTTGATACTATCAGTTGTATAAGTTTGTTGGTTTGTATGTAATAGAAATAACAATCAGTATCATCCCGACAAACAATGATTTGAGCAGGCAACATTCTAAAATGAATTGGTATTGTTGCCATTTCGATGGTCATTAGTGATTTATTTAAATTAAACCACTGATTTTGGGGTAAGGCTCGTACGCCAATATTCTACAATATTTTGGATCATTTTTTTCAAGGATTCAAAATCATCTCCTTTTTTAAAATAGCCATGTACCTGGCAGCTATACGCTTTTGCTATGTTCTGGGGATCTTTTGATGTGGAAAGGAAAATGTAGGGCACACATTTTTCACATAGGTCCTTGTTGGCAAGAATTTTGTTCCTTAGTTCGTAGCCATCCATTTTTGGCATGTTGATATCTGACAGTATCATAAAGGGGCTCACATCCGGATCTGATAAGTATGTTTCAACCTGGGTTGGATCTTCAAAAAAAACGATTTTATTGGGGTAATCCAAGATATCAAAAATGTCATTGAGCAGTAGCCTGTCATCCTCATCATCCTCAATAATTATTATTTCTCCGCTTCTTCTCATTTTTCGAAAGTTTGATTAATATTTTTTTTAGAAATTATCTTACGGATTCACTTTAGTGTAATTTTACTACTAATAAATTTATAATTTATTTTGTTAAATAATAGTTTGATTAGTTTTTTTTAACAAAATTTCAACTAATGGAGAAAAAAGATATATTTCAGCACAATCTTAAGTGTTAAATCATCTTCAATTTCAGAACAAACTGATGGATAATTATTCGACTTAGGCAGCTATACAAAAAAACGATGTCTGTTTTAATTTTTGTTGCTTTGAAAGGCTGATGTATTTTATAATATTTCCCCCTTTGTGGTAAAATTTTAAATGTATTTAAAATGTCAAATGGAAAAACCCGCCGATACTCTTACGTACCGGACGGGCGTCCATAATAAACATAATCTTCCATTTTATGTCTACTTACAAAATCTTTCCTGGTCTATTATTAGTCTGCACTAAATTGGTCATTTTTTTTTAATCATGGAAATTTAAATATTTAAAATACAAGTGCTGCCACAGCAGTATCTGCATACTGCTAATGTTGTGATCCTGCCATTATTTGTTGTGGCTAAGTAATAATTCTTTTGCAAAACAAGTGCATCAAATGAAATTACAATTCACTTCCAAAACGTTTCTTAAATGATATTTATTGTATGTCTGTATTTGAGGGCAGCTATGAAATCAGTATCTGTGTCATGTCATTACTAGAATAAATGGCACGATACAGGATGTAATCCAGCTGCAGCAGGGAATAACTTCGAATTAATGCTGCAGATAGTTTGATCTATTCCAATTAAAAGTTTTTCATCTCCCGGGATGACTGCGTTTCGGTAAAACTTAAATCAAGAATAGCATCTAGGACTGCCTCATGCCAGGATCAATAATGGAAAAAGTAGATTCATGCGCAGGCCTGCTTATTTTTTTCTTCCTCGTTGTATTTCTTCCAAAGTATCTCAATTGCTTCCCGCT
This sequence comes from Flavobacterium sp. LHD-80, assembly GCF_030929605.1. Taxonomy (GTDB): domain Bacteria; phylum Bacteroidota; class Bacteroidia; order Flavobacteriales; family Flavobacteriaceae; genus Flavobacterium. Next base: position 1,519 of record NZ_JAVFVS010000005.1, on the reverse strand, counting down.
GCTTTTTATCAAAAAACCAGTATGCTGTTTGTCCGATTTCAAGAGCAAAGGTAACTCCGTGTTCCGAGCGTACCAGCAAGGCCGTGTCTTTCAGATTTGCTAAAAAATCTCCACCCATCCGGGTTGTATTTTTTATCAAAGCCCTGCCGGTGCTGAACACTAACCTTTTTATGCTCCTGAAACCAAACAAAGCATACTCCGGCTCTTTAGACGAATAAAAAAAAATGTCAGAAATGAAAAATGAAATATTGAAAACAGCAGTGATGAAACAAAACAGCGCCTCCTCTCATTGCCGAATAAATTTCAAAAAAATAAAAATTAATCATAAAAATCAGAAATCATGAACATCATTGGAAGAGTGACAAAAGATGCAGAGGTACGCACGTTGCCCGACAGCAGACAGGTAGTGAATTTTTCAGTAGCCATCAATGACAGCTACCGCACTAAAGAAGGCAACAAAGTAGAGCAGACTACATTTTTTGAGTGTGCCTACTGGATAAGCCCGAAAGTAGCCAGTATCCTTACTAAAGGCACTGTTGTGGAACTGACAGGAAGGGTAAGCGCAAGGGCGTGGACAGGCAATGACGGAGAACCCCGAGCAGGACTGAATTTCAATACCGCACAGATTAAGCTCCACGGGGGCGGTAAGAAATCCGATACGGCGCAGTCAGCTGTTAAAGTTGAAAAGAAAATACTTAAAGCAAAGCCTCCGAAAGATGATGTCCCATTTTGACATCTGGCAGAGAACATTTTAGGGCAATTATAAACTTTTAAGAATTAGTTATCATGGCACATAATATCAATTATAACGATAAGACAGGGAAATATTCATTTTTCAGCGTGAATGAAAATGCATGGCACGGTCTGGGGCAGGTTGTGGAGCAGTATCCGACAAGCGGGGAAGCCATCAGACAAGCAGGACTGGATTACGAGGTGGCAAAAAGCCCTTTATTCACAAAAAGCTCAGGTATCTTGCAGGATGCTGACAGCATAGAAATAGGAAGCACGGAACTGGAAGTAGACGGCTGTTTTGCGAATATCCGCACAGATAACAACACCGTACTGGGGGTAGTGGGCAGAGATTATCAGATTGTACAGAACCGTGAAGCGTTCAGTTTCTTTGATGCCATAGTAGGCGGTGGCAAAGGCATTCTGTACGAAACAGCAGGGGCTTTAGGCAGGGGGGAACGCATCTTTATTACAGCGAAACTCCCTGATTATATACGTGTAGGGAAAGGGGATGATGTAATTGAAAAGTATATTTTCCTGACAACTTCACATGATGGAAGCGGAAGCATTACCGCAGCATTCACACCCATACGCATTGTCTGCCAAAACAGTGCGACTCGTTGTGCAGCCTAACAAGCTGTACGGGCTTCACCTCTATAGGTGGGCTTAATTTTTAATTAATTCAGTGAAATGCTGATGTTGGCGGCTTATCCAACAAAGTCCATCCGACCCTTAACCTGCCCAAGAGAACAGGGAATGGGAAGCTCGGAGAAAAGTCAATCCTATGGAG
>NZ_JAVFVS010000004.1 GCF_030929605.1 Flavobacterium sp. LHD-80 | reverse complement strand
AGCGCTTGTACACCCGTTTACGGTCTGGGTAACGGTATAAGTTGCCGGAGCTGAAACCGTAATGGATGAAGTTGTCTCTCCAGTGCTCCACAATAAAGATCCTGTTGCAGTGGTCGATAATGTCGATGTCCCGTCGCAGTTGTCCGCAACACTTACACTCGGTGCCGACGGCGCCGTTTTAGGTGCGGCCGTTCCAGATCCTGAAGTGCTTGTACACCCGTTTACGGTCTGGGTAACGGTATAAGTTGCCGGGGTTGAAACCGTAATGGATGAAGTTGTCTCTCCAGTGCTCCACAATAAAGATCCTGTTGCAGTGGTCGATAGTGTCGATGTCCCGTCGCAGTTGTCCGCAACACTTACACTCGGTGCCGAAGGCGCCGTTTTAGGTGCGGCCGTTCCGGATCCTGAAGCGCTTGTACACCCGTTTACGGTCTGGGTAACGGTATAAGTTGCCGGGGTTGAAACTGTAATGGACGAAGCTGTCTCTCCAGTGCTCCACAATAAAGATCCTGTTGCAGTTGTCGATAATGTCGATGTGCCGTTGCAGTTGTCCGCAACACTTACAATCGGAGCCGAAGGCGCCGTTCTAGGTGCGGCCGTTCCAGATCCTGAAGCGCTTGTACACCCGTTTACCGTCTGGGTAACGGTATAAGTTGCCGGGGTTGAAACCGTAATGGATGAAGTTGTCTCTCCAGTGCTCCACAATAAAGATCCTGTTGCAGTGGTCGATAATGTCGATGTCCCGTCGCAGTTGTCCGCAACACTTACACTCGGTGCCGACGGCGCCGTTCTAGGTGCGGCCGTTCCAGATCCTGAAGTGCTTGTACACCCGTTTACGGTCTGGGTAACGGTATAAGTTGCCGGGGTTGAAACCGTAATGGATGAAGTTGTCTCTCCAGTGCTCCACAATAAAGATCCTGTTGCAGTGGTTGATAATGTCGATGTGCCGTCGCAGTTGTCCGCAACACTTACAATCGGTGCCGACGGCGCCGTTTTAGGTGCGGCCGTTCCAGATCCTGAAGTGCTTGTACACCCGTTTACGGTCTGGGTAACGGTATAAGTTGCCGGAGCTGAAACCGTAATGGATGAAGTTGTCTCTCCAGTGCTCCACAATAAAGATCCTGTTGCAGTGGTTGATAATGTCGATGTGCCGTCGCAGTTGTCCGAGACGATTACCGATGGCGCAGAAGGAATAGTATTCACAGTTACATTAACAGCTGTTGAAGAAGCACTAAAACAACCAGAAGCATTTGAAACTTGAACACTATAATTTCCAGAATTTGAAACTGTAATAGATTGAGTTGTTGCTCCATTCGACCACAAATAACCTATTCCGCTAGTTGAAGTCAAAACAACACTTCCACCTGTACAGAATGTTGTTGCACTCCCTGCAGAAATACTTGGCGTAACAGGTGTAGGATTTACTGTTACCGCAACCAAAATTCTTCCACTTTCACAATTATTAAGTGTTTGACTTACATAATAATTTGCTGATGTTAAAGTTTCCGTTCCATTATAAAGTGTCCCGCCTGAACTGGCGCTATACCATTTTTTTGTTGCCCCTGACATTAAAGTAACCGCAAGATCATTAACTGTTTTAGCATCACCTGCGCAAAATGTTTGAGAATTAGCAGTTGGAGTCACAGTATTGTAAACTGTCACTGCGACAGCTGTCCTCGCACTTTCACAACTATTTGACGTCTGAGTTACATAATAAGTTCCAGTAGTCAGAGTCTCGGTTCCACTGTATAGTGTTCCGCCTGTACTGGCACTATACCATTTTATACCTGTTCCTGTTGGAACTAGATTACTGACTTTTTTAGCATCTGGCAAACAGAATGATTGAGCTGAGGCAGTTGGCGCTGCTGTATTATTTACTGTAACAGCGACCGCAGTTCTTGCGCTCTCACCACAACTATTTGTCTGACTTACATAATAATTTCCAGAAGAAAGGGTTTCTGTTCCGTCATAAAGTGTTCCGCCTGAACTTGCACTATACCATTTTAAATTGCTTCCAGTTGCAACTAAATTATTTACAGTTTTTGGATCTGTACCGCAAAATGTCTGAGATGAAGCTGTTGGCGCAGATGGAATATCATTTATCGTTACTGGTACCAAAGTTCTTGCGCTTTCGGTACAACTGCCTGCCGTCTGGCTTACGTAATAATTCCCAGTAACTAAAGTCTCAGTTCCTGCATATTGTGTTCCTCCCGATGCTGCATTATACCATTTTAAACCACTTCCTGTAGCTATTAAATTATTTATTATTTTATTCTCAGCTGCACAAAATGATTGAGCTGAAGCCACCGGTGCTGAAGAAGAACTTATTGTTACCTGAACTGATCTTCTGTCGCTTTCGCAACCATTTGCCCCTGTTTGGCCCACATAATAAGTCCCTGCTGTTAAAGGGGTGTTGGCTGCATATTGTGTTCCATTAGTTTGCGCATTGTACCATTTTATATTGGCACCTGACGGTACTAAATCACTCACTTTTTTGTTTTCAGAAGCGCAAAACGATTGATTAGATGCTGTTGGAGTAGCCGGTTTAAGGGTAACTGTAATTGAATTGGAACTTTCACTAATACATCCTGAACTGCTGACAATTCTAAGAGAATAAACTCCATCAGCATTAATTGCAATACTTCGGCTAGTTGCCCCTGTTGACCATAAATAAGTGCTTCCTCCATATGAGCTCGCATTACCATCTGATCTCAAAGTAATATTTCCAGCTGTACTGCCGCAAGATGCGGTTCCAGCACTAACACTAATTACTGGAGTAGTTGGTTTTGAATTTACAGTAACCACAACTGATTTTACTATTGAACATCCTGCCGCCGAAACTGCTTTTATATAATAAGTACCTGCCGTTGCAGCTGTTGGAGTTGAATAAACTGTAGTTGCAGCTGCATTTGTAAAATATGTAAAAGTCAAATCACTAGAACTTCCAGCAGTAACCGCCGTAGCTGTTAAATCACCCGTTGCAGGTGAACAAACTACTATAGGGTTAGTTACAAGTGTGGGAATAGGATTTGGATTTACTGCAGCACTCGCCGAGTTGTTTGCCGTATTTGTGTCTATAGAAGCTGGCAATGATGCCGTATTTGTATAATTCCCAGATGCTTTTACTGTCGCAGTAATTTTTAATGTAACCGATGTTTGAGCATCTACATCACCAATACTCCAAGTACCAGTAGATGAATCATAAACTCCAAGAGAAGGTGTTGAACTAACATAAGTGTAACCTGAAGGAAGCAAATCATTAACAGAAACTCCCGAAACATTATTTCCTCCTAAATTGCTGACCCTAACAGTAAATTCTACATTAGAACCTATACATGGCGTTGCATTATCAACTGTCTTTGTAATTCCTAAATCTGTACATAAGGTAACCGTAACTGGCTTTGATTGCGTTTGAGCTCCACAAGCCAAAGTAGAAGATACCGTGTAATTACCCGTTTTAGTAGCCGTATAAGTAGATGAATTTGCACCACTAATTGCGGTTCCATTAAAATACCATTGATATGGATCAAAAGTTGGCGGAGTTGTAAGTTCCGCAGTATTGTTGGTACATCCACCACCTGAAATATAGGTTAAACTTGGTTCGTCAGGCTGCGCGGCAAAATTGGAGAAAAATCCTGCCATCGAAAACCCTCCTCCTTGCTGCACAATTGATACTGTCATTTTAGTGTCACATAAAATCGACAAAACATCCGGACTTCCAATTTGAGTATCTTCAAAATTTATAATATACCACCCGGTACTTCCTAATTGATGGCGGGCAGCAATACCACTTCTCGTTTCAATATTAGTCCCATTAACCATTACAGGATCATCTTTACTTCTCAATAGAATGTATCCAAAATAAGGCAATGTACCCGTTCCATAATTTCTAAATTTTGCCGTTTCTATGAAATTAGATCCCCCACATTCAGACACTGGAGCAATTGTCGATATATCAACTTCGCAAGATTGAGCAGTTCCTGAATAGACTACAACTCTCTTGTCAGCAGAAACACGTGATGCTGAAAATGGTGTATTTAACGAACCATTATTAAAAGTATGAAAACTTCCTGCTGTCGCCAATGTAACAGTTGTAGTTCCTACCACAGCACCTGCAGTGGAATAGGTATCGATTACTAAGTGTGTATCGTCTTTTGTTGCAACAACTGTTGTTTGTTCTGCTGTATTATTTCCTTTACCTCTTTCAATAAAGTATTCTGTTCCTAAAACTGCTTCAGGTGGAATTTGATTATAGGCACTATCACCACAACCATCTGGTGTATCAATACCAGCAGCAGTGTTCATTACTGTTGGACTAGAAGACTCTACTAGAACTCCTATGTTTGCCTTGAATAAATAACTTTGACCTGCGTTTAAAGTAGTAGCAACAACATTATTAATTTTCACTGTGGTATTGTCAGCCGTAGCCATAATACTATATATCGGTCTCTGATCACCATAACTATTAAAATTCCCCAAAGAGCCATCTCTGTAATAACCAACTCTAAATCGAACTCCAAGTCCTGCATCACCAAAACTAGTCAATGCCGCATTACCTTTCAGATATCTATCATTATTTTCTCCTGACTGTTCATCAGAAGCCACATTTCTCAAGTTTACAGATGTAAGCCCTGCACTTTCAACAATTAATCCTGCACCTGAAATCACTGTATTTAGCGCATGCATGGGAAGATCTCTAGCCAAAAGCTGAAATCTATAAATTGCTGGTGCTCCTTTTACTGCACTCAACGTTGTTTCTAAAACACCATTACTTCTGTACAATTTAATACTAACTGGTGTTTCTGATCTTGTCGCAATTACAATTTCATTTGATTTACTAAAATACTGCCAAGGTGCTGGTGCAATGTAATGTTTCGTATAAAATTGAGCCGAAGCATTGTAGCTAATCAGTAATAAAAATGCAATAAAAAAGGTTAGCCTAGAAAATCTAGACTGATTAGAAGTAGAGTTACGCATACGCAAGTGAGATTTGAGAGCAAATATTGCCAGCTGAAAAAACTACCATAGTTTTCAGCATATTGGACAAATACGAAAAAATGAAGGGATTGGATCTCGAAAGAAAAATAAAATCTCTTTTCAGATTTTTATTAAAATCAAAATTCATTTGAACCTTTTTAGGTCCAAGACATAAAAATTGTCTCATAGGTTATTTTGGTAGTTTTGGTGTCGCGAAAGTATATAAACACCTCATAATTAGCTACATTAGTCGACAAACTACCTATAAAAACGTTGAATAACATCTTTTTTCAACAAAATTCAATTCCGAAATTCATCAAAACTGACTATTTCACAACAAAACAGAAGAATTTTCCTAATTTATTAGCGATAACTCATAATTATCAAATATTTAAGAGAAAAACATCAAAATATCTTACAAAACAAACAATATTATCCATCTCAAAACTTCTTTAACACTTGTTTGCTTTTTTCTGCTCTCTAAATCACATTGATTTTAATTTTTGCAAATCTATTGTTGCCATAAATTTTTCATCCTTTAGTTGTTTTTCAAAGTAAAAAAAAGCACTGATAATTTTTAAAAATATAGTCATTACGAGTGCAACAAAAAAACAAATATATTGACTACCAATACTTTAAATATAGAACAAATTGAATGATTAATCTATAAAGATGTTTTTAAATAATTTGAAATTCTATTTTATCAGTAGAAAACCATATTAATCTCAAATTTAATTAAATACGCTAAAGGCAATAATTAACTTGACATTAATAGCCGCAAAAAATTGAATTTAAAAATTCACTATGAAACAAATGATAAACTAGAATGTCATTTATCGATAATAATTATCGACAAACGGCTTTTGATGTATTTTATTTCTTATACAGAACAGAAAGACACACGTATCAAACTAAAGCATAGCTTCTTACAAAAAATGTGTCTTATCTGAGTGAAAATTTATGAATGAAAAAAGGAAAATAATTGTCCGAAAATTTTAAATTATTTATGAAGTAACTTATTCTAAAAAAGAAATATTTCGCTTTAGTCCCTCAAACTTAGTTCTTTTTATGGGAGAATTTCTAAAAACTGTTCGGAAGGTTTCCTCTGTAATTTCGGTCCAATCTTTTTTGGAAAAAGAAAGCAAATCAGGATTGGGATTAAATAAAGGTTCTGAGTGGGGCTTTGAAAAACGATTCCATGGACAAACATCTTGGCAAGTATCACATCCAAACATCCATTCATCGAATTTCCCTTTCATATCATACGGAAGATTTTCCTTTAATTCGATTGTGTAATAAGATATGCATTTACTACCATCAACTACATAAGGCGCTACGATTGCCTGCGTAGGACAAGCATCAATGCAAGCAGTACAAGAGCCACAATGATCTGTAACTTTGTAATCATATTCTAAATCGAGATCCAAGATAAGTTCTGCAATAAAATAAAAAGAACCTACTTTTTGAGTTATTAGATTACTGTTTTTCCCAATCCAGCCCAAACCGCTTTTTGCTGCCCAAGCTTTATCTAAAACTGGTGCAGAGTCAACAAATGCACGGCCTGAAACTTCACCAATATTCTCTTGAATAGAATGAAGTAATTCTTTTAGTTTTTCTTTAATAACAAAATGATAATCCTGACCATAGGCGTACTTTGATATTTTAAAACTATCATCATTCTGAGATTCCGAAGGAAAATAATTAAGAAGAAGAGAAACCACACTTTTAGCATCATCAACTAGCAAAGTTGGATCTAAACGCTTGTCAAAATGATTTTCCATATAAGCCATTTGGCCGTTATGGTTATTATGCAGCCATTTTTCAAGACGAGGTGCCTCCTCTTCCAGAAAACCAGCTTTTGATATTCCACAAGAAAGAAATCCAAGCCTTTTAGCTTCTTCTTTTATAAACTTTGAATATGTTTCTTTCGAATTGATACTCATCTTTTAGATAGTGAAATTTCAACATTAACTGGTTTCAAAGTTACCAACGGATTAAACTCGACACTAGTTGTATTTGATACTATAACATAACGTTTGACAATTTGAGAGATCGCCAAGCACATTTCATAAATCGCAAAACCAGCTCCAATGCACATACGAGGTCCAGCACCAAAAGGATAAAAATATTGCATTGACTGTTTCTTCTTTTCACCAAGAAATCGCTCTGGAACAAATTTATCTGGATCTTGCCAATATTTTGGATTTCGATGCAATTCATAAAACGAAATCCCAATCAAAGTTCCTTTTTTAATTTTAAAGTCACCAACCGTATCGTCTTCAACATTTTGTCGATCTGTAATCCAGGCTGGCGGATATAAACGCATTGATTCATTCAAAACCGCATTAATATAAGGCATCTTTTGAAGTTGCTCAATCACATTATCTGTTTGCGATTCTACTTCAGCAATCTCATCAAAAACCTTTTGTTGAACATCAGGATTACTCCCAAGAAAATGAAGCGTAAAAGTCAATGCATTTGCCGTCGTTTCATGACCCGCAATAAACAAAATTTTAATTTCATCTATTAGTTGCTGCATTGCCATAGACTCCCCAGTATCTTCATACCGAGTTTCCATCAACATATTAAGCAGGTCATTGAAATCTTCATTTGAACTACTTCTTTCCTCAATAATTTCCTTAATAATCCTATTATTTTCTTCAGCTAATTTCAAATGCTTTTTTACCTGGCCACTTAAGGAAAACCATAAAGCTTTATGAGGAAGTCTAATTTCTTTAACTAGAAATTTTTGAACTTCTTCTATTATAAACTTAATTCTATTAAGCTTTTCTCCCGAAATTGAAAATTCAAATAATGATTTTGCTACAACATTAAATGCTAATTGACTCATCGCCGGGAAAGCATTAAAGGTCGTATTCTCTTCTAAAGAATCAATTTCAGAAATGATAGTCTTATTCATATTATCCACCAGCATATTCATTTTTTGCTTATGAAATGCGGGCTGAATAAGTCTTCGTTGTTTTAACCAAAAATCACCATCGCTTGTTAAAAGTCCTTTTCCTAAATATTTAGAAAGATATACAGACTGAAACTTTGACTTATGATAATTCTTTTGATTTTTAACTAAAATATATTGCGCAATTTCATTATCTCTAGACAAAATTAAGTGTTTAGAAAATCCGATTTTTAAAGAAAAGGAATCGCCAAGTTTATCAAAATATCTTTTATGAAAAGGTATTGGATTTCTACGAACACCTTCAGCATCAAGAAAAAATCTAAATATTGGCAGCTTATTAGGATAATTATATTTTTTGTCTGAAGACATAAAAGTGGATTTAAAACAAACCTCCTTGAATATTAGTGTTTATTTTACCAAGATGTTTATACGCCTTATCAGTAACTTCACGACCACGCGGAGTTCTCATAATAAACCCTTCTTGAATTAAAAATGGCTCATAAACTTCTTCAATAGTTTCACTGCTTTCAGAAACTGCAGTTGCCAAAGTTGAAAGTCCAACCGGACCACCTTTGAATTTATTGATAATAGTTAATAAAATTTTATTGTCCATTTCATCTAATCCATTTGCATCAACATTTAAAGCTTTTAATGCATATTTAGAAATTTCCAAATCAATTCTTCCGTTACCTTTTATCTGAGCAAAATCACGCACTCTTCGCAATAATGCATTTGCAATACGAGGAGTTCCACGGCTGCGACCAGCAATTTCAATTGCCGCTTCAAGATCAATAGGCATTTTTAAAATAGAAGCACTTCTTTCAACAATTGTCGTTAAAAGTTCAGTAGTATAATATTGTAGACGAGATGAAATTCCAAAACGAGCTCTCATCGGAGCAGTCAATAATCCCGAGCGCGTAGTAGCACCAATCAATGTAAACGGGTTCAAATTGATTTGCACTGTTCTCGCATTAGGACCAGATTCGATCATAATATCGATTTTGAAATCCTCCATTGCCGAATATAAATATTCCTCAACAACAGGACTTAATCTATGAATCTCATCAATGAATAAAACATCCCTTTCATCTAAATTAGTCAATAATCCAGCTAAATCACCAGGCTTGTCTAATACAGGTCCTGAAGTTATTTTAATTCCAACTTGAAGTTCATTAGCCAAGATATTAGCCAATGTGGTTTTACCAAGTCCCGGAGGTCCATGAAAAAGAGCATGATCAAGTGCTTCTCCACGTTGATTCGCAGCAGCAACAAAAACTTTTAAATTTTCTAAAACTTGATCTTGTCCGGCAAAATCATCAAATGACAGCGGACGCAATCTTTTTTCAAGATCTAATTCTTCTGGGTTATATCCTTTTGTGGTAGGATCTAGGTTTTCATTCATCCTACAAAGATATAGAAACTAATTAGTTTGTAAAACAGTAAAACTGAACGTTTAAAATTTTAACTAAACAAAAAAAAAAGACTATCATTTCTGATAGTCTTTTCTAATATTTCTAATGGTGTAAAACTTCTTCACCTTCTTTCATTGGTACATTTTGAGGAACAAAATCTACATCATGATTTGGGTTACTATAGTCATACGGCCAACGATATACATGAGGAATTTCACCTGGCCAGTTTCCATGAATATGTTCAACTGGTGTAGTCCACTCTAAAGTTGTAGATTTCCATGGATTCTGAACTGCTTTTTTACCGTAGAAAATACTGCTAAAGAAGTTGTATAAGAATACTAATTGGAAAGCACCTCCTACAAGAGCAAATGTTGTAATTAAAACATTCACATTTTGTAAATCATCAAATAATGGGAAGTTTGTGTTTGTATAATAACGTCTTGGTAAACCAGCTAATCCAATAAAATGCATTGGGAAGAATACTCCATAAGCACAAACAGCAGTTACCCAAAAGTGAATATAACCTAAGTTTTTATTCAACATTCTTCCGTACATTTTAGGGAACCAGTGGTAAATACCAGCAAACATTCCATAAAGTGCAGAGATACCCATTACTAAGTGAAAGTGAGCAATTACGAAGTAAGTATCGTGAACGTTAATATCTAAAGTACTATCTCCTAAAATGATCCCTGTTAAACCTCCAGTGATGAAAGTAGAAACCATTCCGATAGAGAATAACATTGCAGGGTTGAATTGTAAATTACCTTTCCATAAAGTTGTAATCCAGTTGAACGCTTTTACAGCAGATGGAATTGCAATCAATAAAGTTGTAAAAGTAAACACAGATCCTAAGAAAGGATTCATCCCAGAAATAAACATGTGGTGACCCCAAACAATAGTCGATAAGAATGCAATTGCAAGAACTGACATAATCATCGCTCTGTATCCGAATATTGGTTTACGAGAGTTCGTAGCCATAATTTCAGAAACAAGCCCCATTGCCGGCAAGATTACGATGTAAACTTCAGGGTGACCTAAGAACCAGAATAAGTGCTCAAACAATACTGGAGAACCTCCTTGGTAGTGTAAAACCTCTCCCGCAATATAGATATCAGATAAGAAGAATGAAGTACCAAAACTTCTATCGAAAATCAATAATAAAGCTGCAGATAATAATACTGGGAATGAAATAACACCAATAATAGCTGTTACGAAAAATGTCCAGATTGTAAGAGGAAGTCTAGTCATAGACATTCCTTTAGTTCTTAAATTAATAACAGTTACAATGTAGTTTAATGATCCCATTAAAGAAGATGCAATAAAGATCGCCATTGAAACTAACCATAAAGTCATACCAGTTCCTGATCCAGGGATCGCTTGTGGCAACGCACTTAATGGAGGATAAATTGTCCAACCTGCAGAAGCTGGTCCAGCTTCAACAAATAAAGAACATAACATTACTACAGCAGATAAAAAGAACAACCAGTATGAAATCATATTCATAAATCCAGAAGCCATATCTCTTGCTCCAATTTGAAGCGGAATAAGTAAGTTACTAAAAGTTCCACTCAATCCAGCTGTCAGTACAAAGAATACCATGATGGTACCGTGAATTGTAACCAAAGCAAGATAAATATCATTTGCCATCACACCATCAGGTGCAAATTTGTCTCCTAATAAAACATTAAAGATTTTGAAAGACTCTTCTGGCCATGCCAATTGCATTCTGAAAAGCAAAGACATAGCGATACCAATAATCCCCATGATAATACCCGTGATCAAGTATTGCTTAGCGATCATTTTGTGATCAATACTAAAGATATATTTAGTAATGAATGTGTCTTTATGATGATGTTCGTGCTCGTGATCGTGTCCGTGATCGTGACCGTGCGCTTCTGCTGACATATATGTGTACTTTAAATTTTCTTAATAATATTACTTAATCGCAACTTTAGCTACAGTTGCTTTTACAGTGTCAATAACCGCTTTAACAGTATCAATTACTTTTGCAGTTGTATCTGTTGTTGGTGCAGTTGCTTCTGCTGCTTTTGCCTTTTCTGCTTCTGCTGCTGCTTTAATATCCTGTGCTAAAGTAGTTTTTTCGCTTAACCATTTTTTATAATCTTCAGGCGTATCAACCACAACTTTCATTTGCATGTTATAGTGAGAAGCTCCACAAATTTTATTACACAATAATAAATAATCAAATGTGTAAGGATCTAAAGCTGTACCACCTTTAGCAACTAACTGAGTACTTTTTTCAGCTCTAAGTTTATTGATATTAGCAACTTTTTCAACCATAAAAGGCAACTCTCTATATTCAGCTGTAGTATAAGTAGGAACAAAAGCAAATTCTGTAACCATTCCAGGTACACAGTTCATTTGTGCTCTAAAATGAGGCATATAAGCTGAGTGAAGAACATCTTGAGAACGCATTTTGAAATGTACTTTCTTACCTTTTGGTATATGCAATTCAGTAACTACAATATCATCTTGAGCATTAGGATCAGACATATCAACACCTAAAGTATTAACACCTTCAATCAAACGAACGTTTGCTTTTCCTAAAACATTATCTTGACCAGCATATCTTGCTGTCCATTTAAATTGCTGTGCATATAATTCAATTTCAACTACATCTTCATCCTTATCAACAAACATAATATTGTTCCAAGCATATAATCCGTAAAGAATTAAACAAGCTAAAACAACAGATGGAATGATACTCCAAATTGCTTCAAGTTTATTACTATCTGCAAAAAACAAAGCTTTTCTATCTTTATGTCCTCTGTTTTTGAAAGAAAACCAATATAATAAACCTTGAGTAATAACTTGAACAGTAAAAATTAAAACCCAAGTAATATTCATTAAGTTATCTACTAAAAGTCCGTGCTCAGAAGCAGGAGTATGAAGTGCTAAATTACCCCATTTCAGTAAACCGTAAATCGTAAATATATAAATGAAAGCTAAAAAGCCAAACATAATATATCCCTGAACATTATTATCATTATCTGATGCAACCTGCGAATCGTCCGAAGATGAACCTACCTGAGTAAGGTCAAATATCTTCGTCAATTGCCATAATGCAACTGCTAATAAAACTACAACTATAATTACCAACAAACTTGTCATCTGTTTACTTCTTTAAATATTAATAATGAAAATGTTTACTTTCTTCAATGAAAGGATTTCTTTTTGCTAACAAAGGAGCTTTAGTTAATGCAGTAAATACAACAAAAATAAATAAACCTAAGAAGAAAAGAATAGATGCAATTTCAGAAACACCAATAAACCATTTGTCTCCAACTGTACCAGGCATAATCATATTAAAGAAATCAACATAGTGACCTAATAAAATAACAGTACCTGCCATTACAATTACCCAATTTAGACGTTTGAAATCTGTATTGATTAATATTAACAATGGGAAAACAAAGTTCATAACCACAGCACCAAAGAATGGTAAGTTATATAATTGAATTCTTGTTACAAAGTAAGTTACCTCCTCTGGAATGTTAGCATACCAGATTAACATGAATTGAGAGAACCATAAATAAGTCCAGAAAACACTGATACCAAACATGAATTTAGCTAAATCGTGAATATGGCTTGTGTTTACATACTCTAAATATCCTTTAGATTTCAAATAAATTGTTACCAATGCAATACTTGTAATACCACTTACAAAGAAAGAAGCAAACACATACCATCCAAACAATGTACTAAACCAGTGTGGATCAAATGACATAATCCAATCCCAAGACATAATTGATTCTGATACAATAAAGAATACTAAAAATCCAGCAGACATTTTGAAATTCTTTTTGTAGTAAAGATCATCATTAGCTTCATCTTGAGCTAAACAATTTTTTCTAGAATAAATTCTATAAAGGTTCCATCCTAATAAAAATACAAATGCTCTAGCAATCCAAAAAGGGAAATTTAAATAACCAGATTTTCCAGCAATAATTGCGTCATAATTAGCACTAGTTGGGTCAGTAACACCTTCTCCAAGCCAAACGAAAATATGATTAAAATGCAATCCGCATAAAACTAATATTATAAAGAAAATTATTGAACCAGCTGGTAAATAAGCAGTAATACCCTGCATTACTCTAAACAAAACTGGAGACCAGCCTGCCTGAGCCACTTGTTGGATAGCATAAAATGCTAAAACCCCCATAGAAAGCAGTAAAAAGAAAATACAAGCTACATATAATGCAGACCAAGGTTTGTTTTGCAATTGGTGCAATACGTGGTTTAAATGTTCTGTGTGCTCATCAGCAGCAACAACTTTTTCGTGCTCGCCACCTTTGTGCTCTTCGTGTGAAGCTTCAGCAGCTTCATGATGACCCGCTTCTTTATGTGACGCCTCTGCAGACTCCCCATGCGCAGTACCATGAGCTCCATGAGCATCTGCTGCTAGTATTTTTTCAACTTCTTGAATATCTTTAGGTGCACTTAAAAAACCATACCCAATTCCTAATAGTCCAAGAACCATTAAGATGATAGAAAAAGTTTTTAATTTACTTGAAAATGTATACATATCTATTACGATCAGTTTGTTCAACAATTATAATTGGCTTTTTAGTTTTAGAACATAGTCAGCAACTAACCAACGTTCGTGGGCGCTTAATTGATTTGCGTGTGAACCCATTGCATTTAAACCATAAGTCTCAACGTGGAAGATACTTCCTTCAGTAATTACCCTGTCTTTATAACTAGGTACCCCAAGAAATTTTTCTCTTTCAACCAATTTACCTTTACCGTTACCAGTTGCACCATGGCAACTAATACAATAAATTTCGAAAAGCTCTTTTCCTTTTCCAGAATTTCTATCTGCTTCAGTCAACGGTGATTTTAAATTAGCTTTTGCCAATTCATAACCCGCAGTCGAATTTTCATACTCATAAGGTTCAAAACCTCTATTAATAGTTCCTTCAACAGGAAGCTGACCTTCTTTTCCACCCTTAAATACTTTAGCTTCTGCGTAAGGCTCATAACCTACAGACTCATACATATTTGGGAAATACTGATAGTTTGGTGCCGAATTATTGTGGCAAGAAGAAACTAAAATAGTTATACCAACTAAAAGTGTTATTTTATATATCCTTTTCATAGCTACAATTAATTCTTTTCAATTACTTTAACTTCAACAGCTCCTGTACCTTCGAAGAAAGAAACTAATTCAGCTTCGTTATCGTTGACAGCAACTTCCATTAAAAAATGGTCATCTGTTGTTCTTACATCAGGATTTTCAGCTTGCTTAAATGGCCATAATCTACTTCTCATATAAAAAGTAATTACCATTAAGTGTGCAGCAAAAAATACAGTCATCTCAAACATAATTGGCACAAAAGATGGCATATTTTGAATGAAACTAAAACTTGGTTTTCCACCAATGTCCTGTGGCCAGTCATGAATCATAATATAACTCATCATTGTTGTTGCAACAGAAATACCAACACATCCATATAGGAAAGCACAAATTGCTAATCTTGTTGGTGCTAAGCCCATGGCTTTATCCAATCCGTGAACTGGGAATGGAGTAAAAACCTCTTCAATATGATGATGAGCAGCTCTGGTTTTCTTTACTGCATCCATCAAAATATCATCGTCATTATAAATGGCGTATATTACTTTATTACTCATGATGTGAATCTTTACTATTTGCTCTTTCTCTAATGTAATTATCTCCTGTTCCTTTCAAAATCGTTTTTACCTCTGCCTGAGCAATTACAGGGAATGTTCTAGAGTATAATAAAAACAATACGAAGAAGAAACCAATTGTTCCAATGAAAATTCCAATATCAACAAATGTTGGTGAGAACATTGTCCAAGAAGATGGAAGGTAATCTCTATGTAAAGAAGTAACAATGATTACGAATCTTTCAAACCACATTCCGATGTTTACAACGATCGAAATAATAAATGAAAACATGATACTTGTTCTTAATTTTTTAAACCACATAAACTGTGGAGAGAAAACGTTACAAGTCATCATTGACCAATATGCCCACCAGTAAGGTCCAGTAGCTCTGTTTAAGAAAGCATATTGCTCATACTCTACACCTGAATACCAAGCTACGAATAACTCAGTGATGTAAGCCACACCAACGATCGAACCAGTAATCATGATAATGATATTCATTAATTCGATATGTTGTAAAGTGATATACGCCTCAAGGTTAGAAACTTTTCTCATAACGATCAACAATGTGTTTACCATCGCAAATCCTGAGAAAACTGCTCCTGCTACGAAGTATGGAGGGAAAATTGTTGTATGCCATCCTGGAATTACAGAAGTAGCAAAGTCCATAGATACAATCGTGTGTACAGAAAGTACAAGAGGAGTAGCCAAACCAGCTAATACTAAAGATACTTCTTCAAAACGTTGCCAATCTTTAGCTCTACCGCTCCATCCAAAACTTAAGATAGAATAAACTCTTTTATTAAATGGAGTTATAGCTCTATCACGAAGCATTGCAAAATCAGGTAATAAACCAGTCCACCAGAAAACCAATGAAACTGAAAGATAAGTTGAAATAGCAAATACGTCCCATAATAATGGTGAGTTAAAGTTTACCCATAAAGAACCAAATTGATTTGGAATAGGTAAAACCCAGTATGCTAACCATGGACGTCCCATGTGAATAATTGGAAATAAACCTGCTTGAACTACTGAGAAGATAGTCATTGCTTCTGCAGAACGGTTAATAGCCATTCTCCAACGTTGACGGAAAAGTAATAGTACTGCTGAAATCAAAGTTCCGGCGTGACCAATACCAACCCACCAAACGAAGTTAGTAATATCCCAAGCCCAACCAACTGTTTTATTTAATCCCCATGTTCCAATACCGGTAGATACGGTGTAAATTATACAACCTAACCCCCAAAGGAAGGCTATTAATGCGATTGAAAATACAATCCACCATTGTTTATTTGCAGGTCCTTCAACAGGCGCTGCCACATCTACAGTTACATCGTGATAAGATTTATCACCAATAACTAAAGGTTTTCTAATGGGTGCTTCGTAGTGAGACGACATAATCCTTTATATTGTTTCTTATTAATAATTTTACTAAGTATTTCTAACTTTAACGTGGTATACCACATTAGGTTTTGTTCCTACATGCTCCAATAAGTGGTATGATCTTTCATCAGCAGCTAATTTTGCCACTTTACTTTCAGCGTCATTTACATCACCAAATATCATCGCTCCAGAAGAACAAGCACTTGAACAAGCAGTTTGGAATTCACCATCAGCAACTGGGCGACCTTCGTTTTTAGCTTTCAATTTAGTAGCTTGTGTCATTTGAATACACATAGAACATTTTTCCATTACTCCACGAGAACGAACGTTTACGTCTGGGTTTAATACCATACGACCTAAATCATCATTCATGTGATAATCGAATTCACTGTTTTTGTTATACAAGAACCAGTTAAAACGACGAACTTTATATGGACAGTTGTTAGCACAGTAACGAGTACCAACACATCTGTTGTACGCCATGTGGTTTTGACCTTCACGTCCGTGAGAAGTCGCAGCAACTGGACATACTGTTTCACAAGGTGCGTGATTACAGTGCTGACACATTACTGGTTGGAATGCTACTTGTGGATTCTCTCCAGCTTTCTCCATTTCATTGAATGTCGACAATGAACTAGATAAACCAGCAATTCCTTCTTTTCTTTTGTTATCACCTTCAAAAGTGCTTTCAGAAGAATAATATCTATCAATACGCAACCAGTGCATATCACGGCTTCTTCTAACTTCAGCTTTACCAACTACAGGTACATTATTCTCAGCGTGACATGCAATAACACATGCTCCACATCCAGTACAAGCATTTAAATCAATAGAAAGATTAAAATGATGACCAGTTGTACGATCGAATGATTCCCATAAGTCAACAGTTGTAGCTTCAACTTCTTGGTGATCTAAAGATACCATTGGTTTTTCATTCCAATGTTCAGCATCTTTAGTATTAAATATTTCAAGAGTAGTTTCTTTAATGATATCTCCTCTACCCATTAATGTTTTTTGTCCCTGAACACAAGCAAACTCGTGAACACCATTAGCTTTAGCCAAAGATATAGACTGAACATTATTGAAGTTTTTATATAAAGAGTATGCATTTAAACCTACTTGCATCTCTTCTTTTAAAGCCGCTTTACGACCATATCCAACTGCAAATCCAATTGTCCCAACAGCTTGTCCTGGCTGAACAATAACTGGAACATTCTCGATTTTCACACCATCAGCAGTTGTGATTGTAGCATAACTACCGTTCAAACCACCATTAGCAACAATCTCGTTTGATAAATCGTACTTTTTAGCATCTGCATTTGAAACAGTAATGTAGTTATCCCAAGAAACTCTTGTGATTGGATCCGGGAACTCTTGCAACCAAGGATTGTTTGCATGTTGACCATCACCCATACCCGTTTTAGTATACAATACTAATTCAAGACCTCCAGCAGATTTTGATTTAGAAAGCGCACTTGCTGCACCAGCCGAATCAAAAGCTCCACCAGATAATGCAGCTGAACCAGTTACCAAAACACCATCGTGCAATACTTTATTCCAAGAAGAACCAGTAACAAAACTAGAAGCATTAGCTTTAAGGTAATCGTAAAAAGTTCCACCAACACCATTTAAAGACAATAAAACATCTTGAAATTGTTTTGTATTAAAGATTGGACGAATTGTAGGTTGTGTTAAACTATAAGTTCCTTTTGTAATTACAACATCTCCCCAAGATTCTAAGTAATGAGGCGCTGGAGCAGCGATTGTAACAACAGAAGCAGTTTCATCTTCTTTTAAAGAAAAAGCAACAGAAGTTTTTACTTTTTTCAACCCAGATACAAAAGAAGCTGAATCAGCTAAAGTGTAAACAGGATTGATTCCACTCATTATTAAAGTATGAACACTTCCAGCATTCATATCTTTTAACAATTGAGCAACAACCGCATTAGAACCTTTTCTAATTTGTCTAGTACCAACAGTACTAAAAGCTTCACTTGCTAATTTTTGGTTGATTGCCAAAACTAACAACTGAGCATTTTTATCTTCAATTCCAGATACTAAAACTCCTTTTGAACCAGCTGCACTTAATTGCTGAGCAGCTTTTACAACTTCAGCTTTAAAAGCGCCATCCAAAGAAACAGGAATAGAAGCACCTACAATTATATTATATATTTGAACTAATGCTTGCTTTTGATCAGCAGTAGTCATCGGAACACGCTTATCAGCAGCCGCTCCAGATAAAGTCATATTTGATTCAAACTGAAAATGACGAGACATTTTTCCATTTTGAGGAATACGTCCTTTTGCATATCCAGAATCATATCCGCCACCTTGCCAGTCTCCTAAGAAATCAGCACCAACAGATACAATTAATGAAGCTTTTGAAAAATCATAGTCAACTAATGCTCTTTCTCCATAAGCTGTTTCAAATGCATCTAAAGCTTCAGAAGAAGAAACCGCATCATAAACAACATGCTTAGCATTAGGGTTTTTAGCAATAAACTCACCTATCAATTTCTCAGTAGATGGACTTGCCAAAGTATTTGTTAGCAATACAACTTGTCCTCCTTTTGCTTTAGCATCAGCAAGACTTGCTTTAATTTTTAAATCAACAGCAGACCAACTGCTATTTTTTCCTTCCAATTTAGGCTCTTTCAAACGAGTACTATCGTATAATCCTAAGATCGATGCGTGAATTCTTGCGTTAGCTGCAAATTTAGCACCTTCGATAGTATTGTTTTCAACTTTAATTGGACGACCCTCACGAGTTTTTACCAAAAGATTTGCAAAATCAAAACCATCAAAAACGGTAGTTGCATAATAATCTGCAACACCAGGAATGATTTGCTCTGGTTGTAAAACATAAGGGATAGACTTGTGCACAGGACCCTCACAAGCAGCAAGTGTAACAGCAGCTGTACTAAATCCTACGTACTTTAAAAAGTCACGACGTGAAGTTCCAGATGAAGCTAAAGCCTCAGCATTTCCTAAGAATTCATCAGTAGGAATTTCTTCAACAAATTCGTTATTTCTAAGCGCCTCAACAATAGAACCATTCTCTAGTTCTTCAACACTTTTCCAGTATTTTTTGTTTGATGACATTGTATATAAATATTAAAATCTTAATAATTCGATTAATAGTGGCATTTACCGCATTCTAAACCTCCCATTTGCGCTGCAGTTAATTTCTCTACACCGTATTTTTTAGAAAGTTCAGCATGAATTTTATCATAGTAAGCATTTCCTTCCATCTTAACATCAGTTTTTCTATGGCAATCAATACACCATCCCATTGTTAATTTAGAATATTGCTTCATGATTTCAAATTCTTGTACCGGACCATGACAAGTCTGACACTCAATTCCTGCAACAGAAACGTGTTGCGAGTGATTGAAATATACAAAATCAGGAAGATTATGAATACGAACCCATTTTACAGGTTGTGTTTTTCCAGTATAAGCCTGTTTAGTTTTATCCCAACCAACAGCATCATATAATTTTTGAATTTGAGCATCGTAGAACGCTTTGCTGTATTCAGCAGTAGCAGTAGTTTCAGCAACTTCAGAAATGTTTTTATGACAGTTCATACAAACATTCAAAGAAGGAATACCTGCAGTTTTACTTACACGAGCAGCAGAGTGACAATATTTACAATTGATCTCGTTATCTCCAGCGTGAATTTTGTGAGAATAGTGAATTGGCTGAATTGGCTCATAATTTTGATCAACACCTACCTGCATTAAATATCCGTACACAAAATAACCACTAGCTAATAACAAGAAGATAGAAGTAACAAGTACTAAGAATTGATTTTTAGCGAAAGCTTTCCAGATAGGAGTTCTTCCTTCTTTAGGAGCAACCTCAATTCCATTATTGCTAGCAACTTTAGTTAAAACTTTGTTCACCATGAACAACATTACAACCAAAATAGCCATTACAAGAGCAAGAGCTCCTAAAATAACATTATTAGAAATAGCACCACTTTCTACAGCAGTACCCGGAGGCGTAGCAGCCCCTCCAGCCGGAACAGCAGCTTCAACTTTTTTCTCAGAAGTATAAGCAATAATATTATCGATATCACCCTCAGATAATTGAGGAAAAGCAGTCATTACCGCTTTGTTGTTTTCTTCAAAAAGTTTAACAGCAGCAGCATCTCCTGATTTAATCATATCAGAACTGTTGTGCACCCACTTGTAAATCCAAGCCATATCATGCTTTTCAGCAACTCCTCTTAATGCAGGACCTGTTGATTTAGCATCTAATTTGTGACATGCAGCGCAATTTGCATTAAATAGTTCTTTCCCTTTTGCTGGATCACCACCCGCAGTTGCTGCAGGAGCAGCAGCTTCAGGCGCCGCAGGAGCAGCAGCATCTTGAGCAAATGAAGTTAGGGAGAAAATCAGCGTTAGCGATAAGCTAAGGAGCAATTTTCTTGAGATCGAATTATGGTTACCCACCTTTTTCATATAGTATAATAATTATCTACTAATTTTTTGGTATGATTTTTACTGTAACAAATCTGTAAAAACAAATACCCTCTTTTAAAACTTGCACAAAAATACGACTTATGAACTATTCTCAAAACCTTAAAATAGTCTTAAATATCAATTTATATCAATTCTAAATAATATTAAAATTTTCCACTCAAACTTTAAATACTATTTTTGCATAAAAACCATCACATTATGAGAATTTTAACCCCTTCAAAAAGAGTTTTCTTAACACTGACACTATTCACTTTAGCATATAACATTCATGCTCAGGATCAAAATTTAACAGTAAATCAAGACCCAAAATTTGAGCAGTTATTGAATGAGAAACGCAAAATTAACACATCAATAAGTACAAACGACACATACCGAATTCAAATTTTTAGCGGAAAAAGCGAAGAAGCAAAGAAAACGTTATCGGATTTTAAAAGAGAATACAGCAATATTGACGGAACAATCATTTTCAACACTCCAAATTACAAAGTAATAGTTGGGAATTTTAAAACCAGAATTGAAGCAGAACGAAATTTAGCCGATATAAAAAACAGGTATAAAAGTGTCTTTTTACTTAAACCTGGCAAATAAATACGATAGCTAAACACAATAAAAAAAGCGAGATTTTAATCTCGCTTTTTTTATTGCATTATATATAAAATGCATCCATTCAGAAATGCAAACTTAGAGTTAGTTTACCACCTTAATTCCACTCGCTAGAAATCGAATTTCTTCTTTTGGAGAAGTAATAGCATTTATTTCCGTTTGTGATTTTTTAGCATCTTTAGCATAATGCTTCAACTCATCAACAGAAGTGATTTTTTTCTCAGCATTACCTTCTAAAACAACATTTTTTCCTTTAAGAGCTGTTGGCACAAAAAAGGCATAATCTTTCATTTTTACAAAAAAAGAAGAGCCGTTTTCCGTCTTAATAGTCACCCAGCATCCCTTTTTTTCACAAACATCAGTCACCTCTCCTTTTACCGCAATATTTTCAACTTTCTTCTGATCTTTAAATTTATCTTCTAAATTTTTAACCGAGATTGCTTTTTCAACCGCAACGCCAGAAACGTCAGCACCGTAATAATCCCCAACCACAGCATTTCCCACTGGTGGAGCACTTTTTTCTACATCTTCCTGAGCAAAAGAGAAAGCAGAAATGCAAATTGAAAGAACAGCTGTATATAGTAATTGTTTCATAATTAAATAATTTTATTCAAAAATAATAAATTTTAAACAAATAAAGCACTGCCAAAAAACATACTTCTGCCCTACCTACAAGATCAAAAAAAAAAAAAAAAGCCTCAATTTTCATTAAGGCTTTTAAATATATTAATTGAAAATTATTTCAATTTCTTTTTGATTGCAACTTCGTGGTACGCTTCAATAACATCTCTTTCTTCAATGTCATTAAACCCTTTAATCTGAATACCACAATCGTATCCTTTAGTTACTTCTTTAACATCATCTTTGAATCGTTTTAAAGCAACAAGTTCACCTGTATGAACAACAACTCCTTCCCTAATAACTCTAATTTTAGAAGTTCTTAAAATCTTACCATCTGTTACCATACAACCTGCGATTGAACCAACTTTAGAAATTTTGAAAATCTCACGAATTTCAGCAGTACCTAAAACTTCTTCTTTCATTTCAGGAGCCAACATTCCTTCCATCGCATCTTTTAAGTCGTCGATCGCCGCATAAATAATAGAATAGTAACGGATATCGATTTCTTCTTTATCTGCAAGTTGTCTCGCATTTCCAGCAGGACGAACATTAAATCCGATAATAATCGCATCTGATGCAGAAGCTAAGTTAACGTCAGTTTCGGTAATCGCACCAACACCTTTATGGATAATATTAATTTGAACTTCTTCTGTAGAAAGTTTAGAGAACGAATCTGATAATGCTTCAACAGATCCATCAACGTCTCCTTTAAGGATTACGTTCAATTCTTTAAACTGACCAAGAGCAATACGACGTCCAATTTCATCAAGCGTAATATGTCTTTGAGTACGTACGGATTGTTCACGCATTAATTGAGAACGTTTAGATGCAATTTGTTTTGCTTCTTTTTCATCTTCAAAAACATTGAACTTATCACCCGCTGTAGCAGCTCCATCTAAACCTAAAACAGATACTGGAGTTGAAGGTCCTGCTGTTAAAACAGTATGCCCTCTTTCATCATGCATCGCTTTAATCTTACCATGATGCTTTCCAGCCAACATATAGTCTCCAATTTTCAAAGTACCTTGTTGTACTAAAATTGTAGATACATATCCTTTTCCTTTATCCAAGAAAGCCTCAACAACAGTTCCTTGAGCCGCTTTATTTGGATTTGCTTTTAAATCCAAGATTTCAGCTTCTAATAAAACTTTCTCTAATAATTCTTTTACACCTGTTCCAACTTTTGCAGAAATATCATGTGACTGAATTTTTCCACCCCAATCTTCAACAAGTAAATTCATACCAGCCAAACGCTCTTTGATTTTCTCAACGTTAGCATTTGGTTTATCAATCTTATTGATTGCAAATATAATTGGCACTCCCGCAGCTTGTGCGTGAGAAATTGCCTCTTTTGTTTGTGGCATGATATCATCATCCGCCGCTACTACGATAATAGCAATATCAGTAACTTGAGCTCCACGTGCACGCATCGCGGTAAACGCCTCGTGACCTGGTGTATCTAAGAAAGCAATTTTTTGTCCATTATCCAACGTTACTCCATAAGCTCCAATGTGCTGTGTAATACCTCCAGACTCACCAGCGATAACATTTTCTTTACGAATATAATCCAGTAAAGATGTTTTACCGTGGTCAACGTGACCCATTACAGTAACAATTGGCGCTCTAACTACTAGATCTTCTTCTTTATCTTCAACTACCGCAATAGCTTCTTCGATATCAACAGTAATAAACTCAACTTCGTAACCAAACTCATCAGCAACGATAGTCAATGTTTCAGCATCTAAACGCTGGTTCATTGTAACCATGATTCCAAGAGACATACAAGTTCCAATAACTTTAGTAATTGGCACATCCATCATAATAGCAATTTCACCTACTGTAACGAATTCCGTAACTTTAATAGTTTTGCTTCCTTCGTCAAGTGCTCTTTGCTCATCATCAGATTTCTGACGGTGTGTTTCTCTTTTATCTCTTCTATATTTCGCCGCTTTAGATTTTCCTCCCTTACCTTGAAGTTTTTCAAGAGTTTCTCTAATTTGGTTTTTTACTTCTTCTTCTGTTGGCTCTACTTTTGCAACAATAGCAGGACGGTTTCCTTTTACAAAACCAGGTCTTTGACTTCTGTTAGCATTAAAACCTCCGCCTCCAGTATTTGGAGTAATTTTATTAGGATTTGGTGTTCCTGGCGCATTCCCTGTTGCAGGTTTTGGCGCACCCGGTGCACCTGGCTTAGGAGCAATTCTTTTACGCTTGTTTTTATTAGCGTTATTATTGTTTCCAGCCCCTGGAGCTCCAGGTTTATTTGGAGTAATTTTTGGATCTTCTTTTTTCTTTTTAGGCTTGTTAAATTGAGATAAATCAATTGTTTGTCCTGTAAGAGTAGTTCCAGATAATTTTTGATATTGAGTAGTGATTGTTTCCTCTGCGGTTGCAGGATCTGTCGAAACAATAGGTTCCTGAGCCGTTTTAGAACTCTCACTTTTCACTTCTTTTTTCTCAGTAATAATAGGTTTTTCGACCTTTTTCTCTTCAGAAACTACAGGAACCACTGGCTCTGGCTGTACAATTTCTTTTTCAACAGGTTTTTCTGGCTGAGCAGGAGTAACAACTGCTTTTGGTTCACTAGTTTTAACCGGTTCCTCAACAGGAGCAGAAACTGCAGGTTTCTTTGGGTTCAAATCAATTTTACCTACTTGAACAGGTCCGCTTACAACAGCTCTCGCTTTAATGATTTCTTGTTGCTTTTGGCGTTCCTCATCTTGTCTGCGTTTGTCTTCAATTTCTTTCTCACGCTCAACACGCAATGCTTCTTTTTCTTTTCTTTTCTCTTCCCCTACCTCTTTAGAAGCTTCCTTATTCCCCTTATCGCCCGCAAATTGGCTTTGCAGAATATTAAACTCACTATCAGAAATTTTAGCGTTTGGATTTGCATCAATGGCAATTCCTTTATCTTTTAGATAATCAACAGCTCTTTCTAACGAGATATTTAATTCCCTTAAAACCTTGTTTATTCTTATTACTCTCTCTTCAGACATATAACCTTTTTATTATTACCTTTTTCGTTGTGTTGTTAGAGCAGATATTCAGCTATTTTCTAGCTATCAAACTCTTCTTTTAGTATTTTCATAACGTCTAGAATTGTTTCCTCTTCTAAATCCGTTCTTCTTACTAAATCTTCTACTTCTTGTTTTAAGATACTTTTTGCAGTATCTAAACCTATTTTAGCAAATTCTTCGATAACCCATTCTTCGATTTCATCTGAAAACTCTGTTAATTCAACATCATCTTCATCAGCAACTGTACCAGCAACATCGCCTTCACGAATAACGTCAAGCTCGTAACCTGTTAATTGACCAGCTAATTTAATATTATGCCCGCCTCTACCAATTGCTTTAGAAACCTCTTCTAATTTCAAGAAAACTTCAGCTCTTTTATTTTCTTCATCAATTTTGATTGAAGAAACTTTTGCAGGACTTAAAGCTCTTGTAATAAACAGCTGAATATTGTTTGTATAATTGATTACGTCGATATTTTCGTTTCCTAACTCACGAACAATTCCGTGAATACGAGAACCTTTCATACCAACACAAGCTCCAACTGGGTCAATTCTATCATCATAAGAATCCACCGCCACTTTTGCTTTTTCACCAGGAATACGAACTACATTTTTAACTGTAATTAATCCGTCGAAAACTTCAGGAATTTCTTGTTCAAATAATTTTTCTAAAAACTTCTCAGAAGTTCTAGACATAATAATTTGAGGTTTATTTCCTTTTAATTCAACGCTTTCAATGATACCGCGAACATTATCTCCTTTACGGAAAAAGTCAGACGGAATTTGTTTTTCTTTTGGAAGCACAATTTCGTTTCCTTCGTCATCAACTAAGATAACTACTCTAGGACGTACGTGGTGCACCTCTGCAGTATAAATATCACCGATAATATCTTTAAATTGCTTGTAAAGATTTGTATTATCGTGTTCGTGAATTTTAGATATTAAGTTTTGACGCAAAGCCAAAATAGCTCTTCTTCCTAAATCGATCAATTTTACTTCTTCAGAAACCTCTTCACCAATTTCAAAATCCGCTTCAATCATTCTTGCTTCAGTCAAAGTAATTTCTTCGTTTTCAAAATCTAGATCTTCATCAGCAACGATTACTCTTCTTCTCCAGATCTCCATATCACCTTTATCAGGATTTATAATGATATCGAAGTTTTCATCAGAACCGTATTTTTTCTTTAATGCATTTCTAAACACGTCCTCTAAAATTGCCATAAGCGTTACACGATCAATAAGTTTATTATCTTTAAACTCTGAGAATGAATCGATTAATGCTAAATTTTCCATGCGAATTCTTTAATTAAAATGTTACTGTAACAATTGCCTCTTTAATTTCTGTATAAGGTATTTGTTGCTCTTTTTGAACTGTTTCTTTTCCTTTTCCTACTTTTTTTGGTTCTCTTGCTTTCCAAGACAAAATTATAAAAACATCGTTAGCTTCTACCAACTCTGCTTCAATTTTTTCAGTATTTGTAGTAACAATCAGCGTTCTACCAATATTTTTCTTGTATTGTCTTATCATTTTTAAGGGAGATCCTACTCCAACAGATGCTACTTCAAGCGAAAAATCCTGCTCTTCACGATCCAGATTATTCTCGATTGCACGACTAATATCAATACAATCCTGTAGCGCCACTCCATTATCTCCGTCTAAACCTACACTAATTTTGAAAGAATCTGAAACTGACAAATCAATCAAAAAGATTGATGGCTTTTCCAGAAGAGCCTCTTCAATTAATCCGTTTACTTTTTCTTTGAATGTCATAATTTTATAAAAAGAGGGGACACTTAGTCCCCTCATTATTTAGATTTTAATAAATAACGATGCAAATATAGTGATTTTTTTATAAATCAAATAAAATTGATTGCTCTAAAAATATTTCTTATCTTTATAGGAGCATTAAAATAACAGATTACCCAAATAATTTAACCTAAAAAATTATGAAACGAATTCTAGTTCCTACTGATTTTTCAGAACATGCTGAAGATGCCCTAAAAGTTGCCGCACAAATTGCTAAAAAAAATGATTCGGAAATTATCATTTTACACATGCTAGAATTGCCGCACCAAATGAATGACGCCATACTTGGCGGCGCAAGCATCCCCGAAACCATGCTTTTTATGAAAAAAGCAAATGAAATGCTTGACGAAATATCATCAAAACCTTATCTGGACGGAATTTCTGTGACTGAAATTGTAAAAATGGACAAACCAATTCACGGAATCAAACAAGTAAGCCAAGATTACGAGGTTGATTTAATCATTATGGGATCACATGGGTCATCTGGCGTTGAGGAACTTTTAATTGGCTCTAACACTGAAAAAGTAGTTCGGAATTCTGAAATCCCTGTTTTGGTAATCAAAAAAGATATTTCAAATTTTAAAGTAGACGATATTGTTTTCGCTTCTGATTTCTCTGAAGAAACAAAAGTACCGTTTGGGAAACTGCTGAATTTTGTCAAATTCTTTGATTCAAAAATTCACCTTGTCACAATCTGCACACCAAATAGCTTCAAGCCAACGCACGTTATCCAAAAAGCGATGAACGAATTTGTAACACAGTTTAACATTACCAACTACTCAACTCACATCTATAACGACACTAATATTGAGAAAGGCATTATTAACTTTTCTAACAGCATAAATGCAGACATCATTGGAATGTGCACACATGGCCGAACTGGCTTTGCGCATTTTTTCAACGGAAGCATCAGCGAAGGCTTAGTAAATCACGCTGTAAGACCCGTAATTACTTTAAAGATTTAAACAAATCAATATTTGATTTTACGAAAATCGTCTTTCATTTGGAAGGCGATTTTTTTTATTAATTCAAATTTAAAAATGAGCCTTACAACAAAGTTAAATTGAGCCTTACAACAAAGTCAGACCTCTTCTTTATCCTGAAATTTGTCAAATAAAAATTCATTAAACCATACAACATGAAAACAATAGACAAAATTTACATTAATGGAGAATTTGTTTCACCAAAAGGAACAGAATATTTTGACCTCATAAGCCCAACCACAAATGAAAAGCTGGGAAAAGTTCGTTTAGGAAATACCGAAGACACTCAAAACGCAATTGAAGCAGCAAAAAAAGCTTTCAAAACTTTTTCTAAATCTTCTATTTCAGAAAGAATCCAATATCTAAAAAACATCAAAAATTCAGTTGAAAAGAGAAAAACAGACTTCATAAATATAATGATTGAAGAATACGGAGGCACTTTTCAATTTGCATCCATAAGTCACGAATACATGCTAAAAGGATTTGATTCTGCAATCAATTTATTGGATTCTTACAATTTTACTAAAACCATGGGAGAATCTGAAGTTCAAATGGCTCCAATTGGCGTTGTCGGAATTATTATTCCATGGAATTCAAGCAACGGTTTTATTAGTAGCAAATTATCAACAGCAATAGCAGCGGGATGTACAACCGTCATCAAACCGAGCGAAATGAGCGCTCAGCAAACTCAACTAATGCTCGAATGCTTGCATGACGCACAACTCCCAAAGGGTCTTGTAAATATAGTAAACGGGCTAGGCGAAATAGTTGGCGCTGAAATAAGCCGTAATCCTGACATCGCAAAAATTTCTTTTACTGGCTCGACAACCATCGGAAAAATTATTGCAAAAGAAGCTGTTGATACAATGAAACGTGTGACTCTAGAACTTGGAGGAAAATCACCAAATATTATTTTAGATGACGCTGATTTTTCAAAAGCAATTCCGCTAGCCGTAAGTGCTGCATTCATGAACAATGGACAAGCTTGCATAGCCGGAACAAGATTATTGATTCCTGAAAGCAAATTAGAAGAAACCAAAACTCTAATTAAAGAAATCATTCCAAACATAATTGTTGGAGATCCTAAAAACCCAAATACCGTAGTCGGGCCAATGGTGAGCACGAAACAATTTAATCGTGTTCAAGATTACATTCAAATCGGAATTAACGAAGGCGCTGAAGTTTTAATCGGCGGACTTGGAAAACCTGAAGATTTAGAAAACGGAAATTTTGTAAAACCAACCGTTTTCGTACATGCAAATAATCAAATGCGTATTGCAAGAGAAGAAATATTTGGCCCCGTATTAACCATCATCACCTACCAAACAGATGAAGAAGCAGTTGAAATCGCCAACGACACAACTTACGGATTACAAGCTTATGTAAGCTCATCAAACAACGAAAGAGCCCACGATATTGCTTCACAACTTAACGCTGGACGCGTTCAAATAAACGGAATTGGACACGACCCACTGGCTCCTTTTGGCGGATTTAAACAATCAGGAATTGGTCGAGAATTTGGAACAATTGGACTTGAAGCTTATTTAGAACCAAGAGCACTGATTCAATCAAAATAATCTTTTAAGATCTGGGCTTCTTTTCACAAAAAGAATTTCCAGATCTTTTAGTAATTTTACGATATGGCAACAAAAGCAAATCCAAAACCAAAAATACTCTATTCCTGCTATTATGCACGCAGCCGAGAAGGAGAACATTTTATTCCTGAACATGTTTTTAGCTATCAAATTTCAGGAGAAATGACAGCTTCAGACAGCAAAAACACCTATCATACAAAAGCCGGAGATTTTCGTTTCAGCAAAAGAAATCATTTGGCAAAATTCACTAAGATTCCGCCAGAAAACGGAGAATTCAAAACAATATCTCTCTTTTTAGATCAGGAAATTCTTCGTGAAATAAGTAAAGAATATAATTATAAAGTCAACAAAAAAGCAGATTCAGAAGCCATGATTATGTTAGCTCCAAATCCGCTTTACAAATCATTCATGGAATCTTTAATATCGTATCTTGAAGTTGAACAAGAAAACAATGAAGCTTTATTTAATTTAAAAATCAAAGAAGCCGTTCATCTTTTATTAAAAGTAAATCCAGAACTAAAGGACATTTTATTTGATTTTAACGAACCTGGAAAAATTGACATTGAAGCTTTCATGAACAAAAACTTCCATTTTAATGTTCATCTGCATCGTTTTGCTTATCTCACAGGACGAAGTTTAGCAACATTCAAAAGGGATTTTCAGAAAACATTTCAGCAGACACCAGGAAAATGGTTGCTGAACAAAAGACTTCAGGAAGCTTACTATTTAATAAGTCAAGGTAATCCGCCATCAGAAGTTTATATCGGGGTTGGCTTTGAAGATTTATCTCATTTTTCCTTTTCTTTTAAAAAGAAATTCGGCATAGTTCCTTCTTCTTTGAGCCAAAAATAAACCTCCCGTAGTTGAAACCGCGGACTATATTTAAAACACGAAAACACTATTCAAAAACATCTTTGCGTTCTTTGCGCATACTCTAGTGCGTTTTTCGGCTAAAAAAAGGCATCCACAAAAAAAGCACATTGATTTTACAGCATAAAAAAAGCCTCTCATTTCTGAGAGGCTTTGTGTTGGTCTACTAGGACTCGAACCTAGAAAGACGGCACCAAAAACCGTAGTGTTACCATTACACCATAGACCAGCAGTGCTGTTAAGCGGGTGCAAAATTAGAACTTTATTTAGTTTATGCAAATTTTAAACAAAACTTTTTTGCATAAAAAAAAGCCTCTCATTTCTGAGAGGCTTTTTATGTTGGTCTACTAGGACTCGAACCTAGAAAGACGGCACCAAAAACCGTAGTGTTACCATTACACCATAGACCAGCAGTGCGATTAAGCGAGTGCAAATTTAAGGCTTTATTTAGTTTGTGCAAACTTTTTAACTAAAAAAAATCATTTTTTTAGTTTTTTTTCACTCAAGAATCCCACACAGCAACAGAAACTCCTCACATACAACATTTTACTTTCCGAAGATAGTTTTATAGAATTTTTTGTTAATGCTCGTTTCTTTACATAAAAAAACATTTTCTTTGTAGGATAGAAAACATACAAAATTTTAACACCTAAATATGGCACAATTCAATTTCAATAAATGGAATACAATTATTGGTTGGTTTGCATTTGCAATCGCTTTAATTACCTACACTTTAACTGTCGAACCTACCATGAGCTTTTGGGATTGTGGCGAATATATTGCCACAGCAGCTAAACTAGAAGTTGGCCACCCTCCAGGAGCACCTTTATTCCAAATGATGGGAGCCTTTTTTGCCATGTTTGCTATAGATGCGCAACATGTGGCTGTGATGGTAAATATGATGTCTGTTTTTTCTAGCGCATTTACAATTTTATTTATGTTTTGGTCTTCGTCTATGATCTTAAAAAAGATTGTAGCTCGTTTTGCCGAAATTGATCAAAATAATTCAATTGTTATTTTAGGAAGCTCATTTGTTGGAGCACTTGCTTATACTTTCTCTGACAGTTTTTGGTTTAATGCAGTCGAAGCCGAAGTTTATGCGATGGCTTCACTTTTAATTGCATTGCTTTTCTGGCTTGGTCTTCGTTGGGAACAAGATATGGACAAACCAAAAGGAAACAAATGGCTTTTAATTATTTCATTAGTTATTGGACTTTCATTTGGTGTTCACTTTATGGCCCTGTTGACAATTCCGTCTATTGGTTTTCTATACTATTTTAAACATTACGAAAAAGTTACAATCAAAAACTTCCTTATTGCAAATGTGGTTGTAATTGGAATCTTGTTGTTCATTTTCAAATTATTACTGCCGTTAACCATGGCATTCTTCGGAAAAACTGAAATATATATGGTTAACAGCTTAGGACTTCCTTTTAACTCAGGAACTATTTTTGTTGCCCTGCTTTTTATAGCTTTCTTTTATTTTGGCTTAAAATACACGAAACAAAAAGGTTTGATTTTTTACAACACTATTATTCTTTGTATTTTATTTATCCTAATTGGTTTCTCTACTTGGATGATGCTTCCTGTTCGTGCTAATGCAAATACAGTAATCAACGAAAACAAACCATCAGATGCTATTGAGGTTCTTGCTTATTACAATCGTGAACAATATGGCGTAAATCCTTTGTTTTATGGACCACAGTATACTGAATATTTTGCTGGTCTTGATGAAAAAACTCCTTATTTAGACAAAAAACCAAACTACGAAAGAGATTATAAAACGGGTAAATATATCATTACCAACAATTATAAAAACGCAGATCAAAATTCTGATGACAATCAAAAAACGATTCTGCCAAGAATGTGGAGTACCGAAATGGCACACATTCAAAATTACATCAACTTCACAAATCCGCCTAAATTCAAAATCAACCCTAATTATAATTATGAAGATGATTTAGCTAAATACGGAATTGATGCAAGCCAATTAAGTGAAGACGAATACAATAAAGCTACTGCGCAATTACGAAATGAAGTTGAAAAAACAGTTTCGGAGTTCAGAAAAGCATTTGCTCAAAAACAAATTGATAACGAAGGTTATATTAAATTCTTAAAAAGCTACGGAGACTATTTAATTATTGAAAAACCAACAACTGCTGACAACTTCAGCTTTATGTTCGAATATCAATTTGGATATATGTACTGGAGATATTTAATGTGGAATTTTGTTGGGCGCCAAAGCGATGTTCAAGGAAAATACGACAATTTAGATGGAAACTGGATCAGCGGTATTAAAGCACTCGACTCTGTGCATTTAGGCTCTCAAGACAATTTACCTTCGGATGTTTTAAATAACAAAGGGCGAAATGTCTATTATTTCCTTCCTTTTATTTTAGGTCTTATCGGAATTATGTACCATGCAAATAAAGACCTTAAAAGCTTTTATGTGCTTCTAGCTTTGTTTTTATTTACCGGAATTGCCTTAAAAATCTATTTGAACGAAAGACCGTTTGAACCTCGTGAAAGAGATTATGCTCTTGTAGGATCATTTTATGTTTTTGCGATCTGGATAGGCTTTGGAGTTTATTCTTTATACGAAAGCATTCAAAAATATATTGCACCAAAAATTGCTGGACCAGTAATTATTGCCGCAACTTTATTGGCAGCTCCTGTATTAATGGCGTCTCAAAACTGGGATGACCACGACAGATCTGGCAGATATACTGCTGTTGCTATGGCAAAAGCATATTTAAGCTCTTGTGATAAAGACGCAATTCTATTCACGATTGGTGATAACGACACATTCCCATTATGGTATGCACAGGAAATTGAGCATTTTAGAACCGATGTTAAAATCGTAAATACAAGCTTATTTATGACAGATTGGTATATTGACCAAATGAAAGCGAAAGCTTATGAATCTGATCCATTGCCAATATCATTCACGCACGATGACTATGTGGGAGATAAATTAGATTATGTAGCTTATATTCAAAAAATTGACACCAGATGGAATATTAATGATTTTATCGATTTTATTAAAAATCCAAAATCAACTGTTGGTCTTCAAAACGGACAAACAATTCATTTCTATCCAACAAATAAAATAAGAGTTCCTGTTGATAAAAATGCAATTATCAAGAACAAAGTCGTAAATCCAAAATACAACGATTCAATCGTACCTTATTTAGATATCGACATTAAAGGAAGCGCGATATACAAAAACCGCTTAATGATGCTTGATATTTTAGCTAACAACAATTGGAAGCGTCCAATTTATTTTAGTGGAGGTGCTTTTGATGATGAAGATTATTTATGGCTGAAAGACTATCTGCAATTAGACGGAATGGTATACAAATTAGTTCCTATTAGAAACGTTCCGTCAAAAGATGGCGGACCAATGGATATGGGGCAAATTGATGCTGATAAAATGTACGATATTGTAATGAAATGGGATTGGGGCAACAGTGAAAGTGATAAAATTTATCATGATCCTGAAACCAGAAGAAACAGTATTACTTACCGTACCAACTTATCTCGTTTAATGGATCAGCTTATTGCTGAAGGAAAAATTGACAAAGCTAAAAATGTAATCAATTTAGCAATGACAAAACTGCCGTTAGATAAATTTGGCTATTATTCATTAGTAGAACCTTTTACAAACGGATATTACAAAGTAGGAGAAACTGCAAAAGCGCAAGACTTGCTTAATAAATTGGTTAAAAAATACAACGAAAACCTAAATTATTACGCAACATTGCCTCCAGGTGACCAGACTGATCTTGCAATGGATATTATTACTGATATCGAACGCTACAGAAGTCTTTTACAAGTGATGAGCCGTAATAACGATAAAGCGTTCTACGAAAAACACAAAAAGACTTTTAATACATACGTTAATGTATTCGAACGTTTTGGACGTGAAAAAGAATAATAATATACGAAAAATATACTGATTAAAAAAATGCAGTGCTGTTAGATAAATAGCACTGCATTTTTTAATTTTACAGTATCTGTAAATCCATTCAAAATGAGCTTTTATTGGGTCAAAACAAATTCATTTATAAAAACGGTGTTTTCTAAGTATTGTTGGGATATTCCAAACAAGGAAAAGAAAATATACCTCACCTTTGATGACGGCCCTACCCCAGAAGTGACAGAATGGGTTTTAACTGAATTGAAAAAATTTGATGCAAAAGCCACTTTCTTCTGCATTGGAAAAAACATCAATGCAAACACCACTTTGTTTGAAAGGTTAATTGCCGAAGGACATGCTATTGGTAACCATACCATGAATCATATTAACGGCTGGAAAAGCCAGACTAATGACTACATTGAAAACGTAAAAAACTGTGCTTCGATTTTAGCCAATGAAAAAAGACTAAACAGTTTATTATTTCGTCCGCCGTATGGAAAAATCAAAAAAGCGCAGTCTAAAATTTTGCGAAACCTTGGTTATAAAATCGTAATGTGGGATGTTTTAAGCGCCGACTTTGACCAATCGATTACGCCTGAGAAATGTCTTGAAAACGTTACTAAAAATGTAACTTCAGGAAGTGTAATTGTTTTTCATGACAGTATAAAAGCATCGCAAAATTTGAAATTTGCTTTACCTAAAACTTTACATTTTTTAAAAGAAAACGGGTATGCTTTTGACATTATTCATTAAGAAACAACATCAATAAAAAAGCTTTATTACTGATTATTAAATTGCTCTTGAACAATTCCTATAATTGTATTGGCATCAAGCTCGCCTGACTGCCTCCAGATCATTTGTCCTTCTTTATAAATCATAAGAGTCGGAAGACCCTTAATACGAAGAGCCTCAGCCAGTTCTTGATTCTTATCTACATCAATTTTGATTACTTTGGCCTTATCGCCAAGTGCAGCCGCAACATCCTTAATTACCGGATGCATAGAAACTGAAGATTCGTTCCAATCTGTGTAAAAGTCAATCAACACAGGGACTTGAGCATTTATTAGTTCTCCAAATTTTGACATAAAACCAAAAATTTAAATTTTTTAATTTACTACATCGAGGCAAATATTCTACAAATGTAGCATTTTTAACGAATTAAGCCACATTGTTGCCTTTTTTTAGTTCTATCACTGTTATTTCAGGCATGATCCCAACTCGGCCTGGATAGGCATGAAAACCAAATCCTCGGTTAACATAAACGTATCTTCCGGCAGTTTCGTACAAGCCAGCCCACTGTTTGTAGATATATTGTGCAAGGCTCCATTTAAAATAACCCGGTATTTCGATTCCAAACTGCATACCATGTGTATGGCCAGCAAGCGTTAAATGAAAATTCTTAGGATGATCTTTAATTTCAGCATCCCAATGACTTGGGTCGTGGCTCATTAAAACTTTAAAATCTTCTTTGGCTACATTCTCTGAAGCCTTATTTAAATCTCCGGCTTTCTTAAAATTAACACCCCAATTTTCTACTCCAATCAATGCTATTTTGTCCTCGCCTTTTTGAATATAAGTATGTTCGTTCAGCATTAGCTTAAAGCCAATTTGACCGTAAAGCTTTTTGATTTCCTGAAAATTCTCTTCTTTCTGTTTCTCAGACGGCCATGTTACATATTCACCATAATCGTGATTTCCTAAAACCGAAAATTTACCGTATTTATAATCTTTGATTCTGCTAAAAGTCTCTAACCACGGATGCATTTCTTTTGCATGTGTATTTACAATATCTCCTGTAAACAAAATCATATCTGCATCTTGCTGATTTATCAAATCAATCGCATAATTTATCTTTTCTGGATTATCAAAACTTCCACTATGAACGTCTGAAATTTGAGTAATTCTAAAACCATCAAAAGCATCTGGAAGATCTGGAAAAAAGACAGTTTGCTTGATTACTTTAAAATTATATTTCCCTTCAAAAATTCCATAAATCAAAGACAAAAACGGGACTGCAGCCAGGCCCAAAGCAATTTGGCTGATAAACTTTCTTCTGTCCGGCATCATCTCTTTTCTTGGAGTATTATAAATGAAATAATTCAAGATACTTGCTCCTATTCTAAAAATATCTTCACCAAACATAATTAGCGTCAATACGATTTTTGGAACATAAATCAGCAACATCAAACCTGTGGTAAACATAAATTGTCTTGTTTGCCCAACAGATCGATCAACCTGAGAAAAGGAATATATGATAAAAGCTAAAAGCAGCGCGCTTATAATCTGGTAACTTATCAAAACCCATCTTACTTTAATAAGAGTTCGAAAGGCTTGGTAGGAATAAAATTCAATAAGCAGAAAAAGGGCACAAAGAATTACAAAACGAAGGATCATTATTTACAGTTTTAAGCAAAGTAACAAAGAATGAAAATTTTATTGCTTTTTATTATCAAAAATTTAACTCAAAATAAAGAACAAAAAGCTGGCAGATTTCTCTACCAGCTTTTTCTCTACCAAATTTTTTAAAACCTTTTATAAACCAAAACAACGTTTGCTGAGCAAACTTGTGTCTTTTATTTTTGAGCTTTTGCAACTTCTGGCTTAGCAGCCTCTGCTTTTTTAGCTTTTTTATCAGCTTTTTTGTCTTTTTTAGGAGCTTTAGCTTCTTTTGCTGGAGCGGTTTGAGCTGGAGTTGTTTGAGCGTTTACCATTGCTACTGTTCCTAGAACAGCTACTGCTAACATTACTATTTTTTTCATAATTTAATTTTTTGCTGATTATTGTTTCATTATTATACTTCAAAGATAGAATCACCAAATGAAGATTAAATGAAGTTTGAGCAACTCAGAAAAAATTAACTTTTAATTATGTTTTGAAGCTTCTGGAAGCAATAATGTAAAGGTTGTTCCTTCATTTATTTTTGAAACAACTTTGATTTCGATATGATGAAAAGACGCAATACTTTCAGCAATAGCAAGCCCTAAACCCTGCCCGTCTTGATCTGAACTGATTCTGGCAAACCTGTTGAATATTTTTTCAAGATGTGCTTCGCTCATTCCAAGTCCGGAATCTGCGATTGAAATAAAATAACGCCCATTTTCAAAACCATCTTCAATGCTGATATTTCCTTTTGGGCGATTGTATTTTATGGCATTGGTCACCAAATTATAAATCAAAATATGAATTAGCGTTTTATTTCCCGTAAAAGTATAATCCTGATTCATATGGTTTACAAATTGAATTTCGCGATCTTCCAAACGATCTTGGAAATCCAATTGCAAATCATTTATTATTTCATGAAAATTTATGCTCTCGTTAGCTTCATACTGATTGTTTTCTATGCGGGAAATCAGCAATAAATTATTTATTATTTTCTTGAGCATATCCAGCGTCTTTAGTGAACCTGCAATTTTATCGACTGCATTATCATCTAAAGATTCGTTTTGAAGCAAATTTTCAAATTTGTTTTTCAGCAACGCAATTGGCGTCAGCAATTCGTGAGAAACATTCGAAATAAATTGTTTTTCTTTTTTGAAAAGTTCTGCAATTCGGTCCATCATTTGATTTAAAACCAAATCCAGTTCTCTAAAATCTCTTGATTTTGCTTTTATTGGCGTGTGATCAAAAGCTTCAGGCTCATTGACACGCCTTATTTTTGTATCGATGATTTTGTAAAAAGGCTTAAGCAGATATTCGATATAAAAAGTATCTGCCAAAAAAGTGACTAATAAAATTACAACAAAGACAATGAGTATGAAAAAACGGATCACAAAAGTCAAATCATTTACCTCACTTAAACTACTTCCTATCTCAAGCTTATACCCTTCTCCTTCATAAGCAAAATAATACTGTAGAATTCGATACTCATTTTCTTCTCCTTCAATTTTTCGGAAATCATTACTAAAAGTGTAAAATTTTTGACGCGGTTTTAAGGGAGCGCGGGATAAAACCAAAAACTCATTATGAAGCATTGAAAATTCTGAAAAAGTCTCAGTTGAATCATCAGGACTTTCTATAAAATCATTGATTTCTTCTCGATTCAAATGTTTAATAAACTTTTCTTTTTTTTCCAGAAGACTATTATTTATATGATGATAAACAACATTTTCGACTAAAATTGGCAACATCAGCCATAAAATCAAAATCACCAACAAGCG
This sequence comes from Flavobacterium sp. LHD-80, assembly GCF_030929605.1. GTDB lineage: Bacteria > Bacteroidota > Bacteroidia > Flavobacteriales > Flavobacteriaceae > Flavobacterium. The sequence continues at coordinate 773,798 of NZ_JAVFVS010000004.1, read as the reverse complement.
TGTCAGTGCATTAAAAATAGCTAATTGGTGTTTTATCTTCACACGTTTATTTTTTTATTCGCTTATGCGATAGCCCACATTTCGAACGGTTTCAAACCAATCTATAGATCTATGTTTATCTAACTTTTTACGGAGATTACGAACATGGACATCGATAAAATTAGAATCAGAATTAACTTCAAGGATATCACCCCAAATATGTTCTGTTAATTGAAGTCTGGTAATAACCCGATTTTTATTCAGAACCAAATACTGAAAAATATCAAACTCTTTTTTAGTCAAACTAAGCGGTACATCATTATAACTGACTTTATAATCCTGAAGTTGAAGCAAAAATCCGTGAATGCTTAAATTATTTAGTGTAAAACCATGCATTCTACGAATCACAGCAAACAATCTTGCACTCAATTCTGTCAACGCAAAAGGTTTCGTCAAATAATCATCGGCACCTAAATGAAGTCCATTTATTCTATCGTCTAACTCACCACGAGCCGTGAGCACAATTACAGCCATTTTTGATTTCGTTTTTCTAACTGCACTCAAAACTTCAAAACCATCTCCGTCCGGCAAACCCAAATCAAGAAGCATTGCATCATAATCATTACTCGCAACTTCTTCAAGAGCATCATTACAAGTATGCGTTATTTTACAGACATAACCTGCGTTGCACAAAAAGTCATAAACTTCTGCCGCAAGTTCTCTATTATCTTCAACAATCAAAATATTCATAAAAACAGCTATTAAGCGCAATTAAATTTAAGCAATTTTAAAAAATCCTGTTACGCATTATTAAAAAATTAACGAATAAAAAAAGCCGACAAATTTCTTCATCAGCCTTTTCCAACCGCATTCTCCATAAACCATTATTTCTGTTTTGTTTCCTCACAATGCATTGAAAACAAATCAAAAACAATCTTTATTTTTTCACATTTGCTGCTTCTGGTTTTGGAGCATCACTTTTTTCTGTTTTTTCTTTTTTACCAGATTTGTGATTATGGTGTTTTGTTGCTTTTACCTCTTTTGCCGATGCAGCCTGAGTTGGTGCAGTTTGAGCATTTACCATTGCACTTGTTCCTAAAATCAATACTGCTACCATCAATAAATTTTTCATAATTTCTAATTTTTAAAATTAATATTTATCCTCTTACGTTTTTTTTCCTATTTTTTTACTTTTGCAGTTTCTGCTTTTGGAGCTTCACTTTTTTCTGATTTTGCTTTTTTATCAGATTTGTGTTTTGGGTGTTTTGTTGCTGTAACTTCTTTTGCAGGAACTGTTTTACCATCTTTTGCAGGAAACGCCTGAACCATTGCGCTTGTTCCTAAAACTGCCACTAATAACATCAATAAATTTCTCATGATTTCTAAGATTTAAAATTAATTACCTTTTATTTTACAGTTCAAAAGTACCTTCGTAAAATGAAGAGAAAATGAAGAATTCTTACAAACTAAATAATTTAACTAGACATTAACGCTTCGAAGTTTTTCCACCATATAAGTTATATAAATTCATTTAAATATTCTGGATCAATAAATATTAGACGCACTGCTGTGCGTCTCTACAGTGTGCGTCCTGATAAAATGAACTTATATAACCTATATGGTAGAAAAAAAATCTTGAGAGTCTAATTTTTAAAATCCCAATTGTTTATTTTTACAGACTAATATTTTTAATATGTCAACTCAAAAACGCCTTTTTCTTCTAGATGCATACGCACTAATTTTTCGTGGTTATTATGCCTTTATAAAAAACCCGAGAATCAACTCAAAAGGAATGGATACATCTGCAATTATGGGTTTTATGAACTCTCTTTTAGATGTTATCAAAAGAGAAAAACCAGATCATTTAGCTGTTGCTTTTGATAAAGGAGGAAGTCATGTAAGAACCGAAATGTTCGTTGAATATAAAGCCAATCGTGATGCAACTCCAGAAGCGATCAAAATTGCTGTTCCATACATTCAGGAATTATTAAGAGCGATGCATATTCCGATTATTGAAATTGAAGGCTGTGAAGCGGATGATTTAATTGGAACAATTGCAAAACAAGCCGAAAAACAAAACTATCAAGTTTTTATGGTGACTCCAGATAAGGATTTTGCACAATTAGTCTCTGAAAATATTTTCATGTACAAACCTGCCAGAATGGGTAACGGAATCGAGATTTGGGGAATTCCTGAAGTTCTTGCAAAATTCGAAATCGAAAGACCAGAACAAGTAATCGATTTTCTTGGAATGATGGGCGACGCTGTAGATAATATTCCGGGATTGCCTGGAGTTGGTGAAGTTACTGCTAAAAAATTCCTGAAAGAATTTGGCACAATGGAAAACCTTTTAGAAAACACGCATTTACTAAAAGGCAAAATGAAAGAAAACATCGAAGCCAATAAAGAAAAGGGAATTTTATCTAAAAAACTAGCAACGATTATTTGCGACTGTGATGTTACTTTCAATGAAGATGACTACGAATTGTCACGTCCAGATATTGAAAAAACAGATGCTATTTTTCAGGAATTGGAATTTAGAAGAATGGCCGAACAATTTGATAATTTATTTAAAACAGACGGAACTCAAACAACTGCACCGGCAGAACCAGATGCCAAATTATACAAAAAGCCACAACCTAAAAATGAAGATCAATTTGATTTGTTTGGAAGCGCTTCCGCAGATGAAGATGCCGAAACGCCAAGAACTTCATTTTATAACACTTTAGAAAATACACCTCACTCCTACCAGACCATTCAGGGTGACTTAGGAATAAAACTGCTTTTACAGAATTTACAAAATCAGACTTCGGTTTGTTTTGATACTGAAACAACAGGAATTGATGCCTTGCATGCTGAACTTGTCGGAATGTCTTTCTCATATGAAAAAGGAAAAGCATTTTATGTTCCGTTTCCGGAAAGTCAGGAAGAAGCAAAAGCTTTAGTTGATAAATTTGTTCCGTTTTTCGAGAATGAAAACATCGAGAAAATTGGACAGAATTTAAAATACGATTTAAAAATTCTTGCCAATTATGGTGTTACCGTAAAAGGAAAACTTTTTGATACGATGATTGCGCATTATTTGATCAATCCAGATATGCGCCATAATATGGATATTTTGGCCGAAACGTATTTGAAATATTCTCCAAAATCTATTGAAACTTTAATTGGCAAAAAAGGAAAAAATCAGATTTCAATGCGAGATGTTCCTTTAGAAGATATTAAAGAATATACCGCTGAAGATGCTGATGTTACGCTTCAATTAAAAGAAATCTTTACAACAGAATTAGACAAAACAGAAACTAAAAAGTTATTTGACGAAATCGAAATTCCATTAGTAAGCGTTTTAGCTGCAATGGAGACTGAAGGAATTCGTTTGGATGTTGATTTTTTAAGTGCCATGTCTAAAGAAATGGATGTCGAAATCAAATCTTTGGAACAGCAGATTTATGAAACTGCCGGCGAGAAATTCAATCTTGCTTCTCCAAAACAATTAGGAGATATTTTATTTGATAAAATGAAGATTGGCGGTGCAAAACAAAAGAAAACCAAAACAGGTCAATATGCAACCGGCGAAGAAGTTTTAACTTATTTAGCCAACGACAATCCAATTGTAAAACAAATTTTAGATTGGCGTCAAATGGTGAAACTGCAAAGCACTTATATTTTAGCTTTACCAGAACAAGTTGACAAAAAGACGCTACGCGTTCATACTGATTATATGCAAACTGTTGCCGCTACAGGTCGTTTGAGTTCGAATAATCCGAACTTGCAGAATATTCCGATTCGTACTGAAAGAGGCCGTCAAATTCGTAAAGCTTTCGTAGCACGTGATGAAAATCATACTTTAATCTCTGCCGATTACTCGCAAATTGAGCTACGAATTATTGCTGCTTTAAGCGGTGAAGAAAATATGATTAAAGCGTTCCAGGACGGTGAAGATATTCACAAAGCAACGGCTGCAAAAGTATTTAATGTTGCTTTAGAAGAAGTTTCACGCGAACAAAGAAGCAACGCCAAAACAGTAAACTTCGGAATTATATATGGTGTTTCTGCTTTCGGTTTGAGTAATCAGACTTCGTTATCAAGAAGCGAAAGTGCCGCTTTGATCGATGCGTATTACAAAACTTATCCAAGACTGAAATCTTACATTTCAGAACAAGTTGAATTTGCTCGCGAAAAAGGTTACGTACAAACTATTTTAGGACGTCGTCGTTATTTAAAAGATATAAATTCGGCAAATGCTGTAGTAAGAAGTGCTGCTGAACGAAATGCTGTAAACGCACCAATTCAAGGAAGCGCTGCTGATGTGATTAAAATTGCAATGATCAACATTCACAAAAAATTACAGGAAGAAAACTGGAAATCTAAAATGTTGCTTCAAGTTCATGATGAGCTTGTGTTCGACGTGCACAACGACGAATTAGAAAAAATCCAGCCTATGATCAAACACGAAATGGAAAATGCTTTTAAAATGGCGGTTCCTTTGGAAGTTGAACTTGGTCTGGGCAAAGATTGGTTAGAAGCGCATTAATAATTTTAGATTTCTTGAATTAAAATATGCATAATCTTGTCATTTCTCCTTCGTCGAAATGACAAAAAACATACAAAAAAAGGACCGTTCTTTCAAACGGTCCTTTTTTTATTACTTATACTTTTTTTATTTAACTTTTCTAGTCGATTCTCTTTCTTTCAAAACCGTCTTAATAACGATTGTTTCATAATCTGAAGTTTCTTCTTCGCTTTCTTCCAATCTTTTGATCAATCTTTTTGCAGCAACTTCACCAATTTCAATTCCGTGCTGGCTTACTGTTGTCAAACTTGGAGACAGACGTCTTGAAGCTAAAATTCCGTCAGCAAAACCAATTATCGAAATATCTTCAGGAACTCTATAACCTTTTTTCAAACTCACTCTTAAAGCCGCAACCGAATCATTTTCATCTAAAGCAAAAATGGCATCCACTTTATTGTCAAAAATGGCATCAATTTTCGATTTCATATCATCTTCAGAATCGGTACGAAGAATAATTTTTTCGTTAACCGGAATATTATTGTCTTTTAAAGCTTTCAAATAACCATCAGCTCTTAATTTTCCAACACTTAAATTATCTACAGAAGAAATAAGCGCGATATTTTTACATCCTAAATTAATTAAATGCTGTGTAGAGTTTAAAGCCGAATCAAAATCATCCACTACCACTTTATCGCAATCAACTTCATCTGCAATTCGGTCAAACATTACAATTGGCGTTCCGTCATTTATAATTTCAGAGAAATGATTATAATCTTGTAGTTTTTGAGCTTCTTCAGAAACCGAAAGAATAAATCCGTCGATCGTTCCGTTGCTCAGCATTTCCAAAGTATGAATTTCTTTTTCTAAAGACTCGTTCGAAATACACGTAATTACATTATATCCTTTCTTATCGGCTACTTTTTCGATACCACTAAACACTTTCGCGAAAAAAGAGTTTAATATATTAGGTATAATTACACCAATCGTTTTGGTTTTGCGATTTTTCAAATTCAGACCAATAACATTCGGCTTATAATTTTTGAGTTTGGCATACTCCTTAATCTTCACCTTCGTTTGCTCACTGATTTCTGGACTGTCATTTAATGCCTTAGACACCGTAGACACAGAAACACCTAGTTCTTTCGCAATTTGTTTAAGAGTTGCTTTAGCTTTCATCTATTAAAATTTTATGTAATTAATACAAATATAGTAGAATTACCTAAAATAAAACAAAAAAGCCCTACCACTATTTAAAATTATAAGCCTTTTTTAAAATAAAATTAAAATAAGGGTGACTTTCTAAAACCGCTCTTACAAAAATCTCGTTAATAACCTAATACATGTTATTAACCTTAATAAAAACCTTTGATTATGAAAAATGAAGTTAAAATTCAGGAAGTTAATCCTTCTCTGGATAGCAGAAGGAGCTTTCTAAAGCTCAGTGGGCTAACATTAGTTACCGCAGGTTTGGTTTTAGCTGGTTGCAGCGACAATGATAATGATAACGATATGCAGGATAGTACCCTGCCAGGCATAAAAAACGGAGTGTTTGATCTGGGTTCTGGAGACTTTGGCGTATTAACATACGCATACGCTCTAGAACAATTAGAAGCCGATTTTTATACGAAAGTAGTAAACGCCTCAAATTTCAACTCTACTTTTAATGATATTGAGCGTCAGGTTTTGACCGATTTATATCATCATGAAGTTATTCACAGAGATTTTTTCAAAGCCGCTTTGACTGGAGCGCTTCCAGATCCAAGCTCACAATTGCTTCCCTCCTTAGCTTTTAACTATGGTTCCATGAATTTTAACAGTCGCAACGAAGTCCTTGCAACTGCAAAAGCGCTTGAAGATACCGGAGTTGCAGCGTACAACGGCGCTGGAAAACTAATTAAAAGTGCCGACTATTTATTATTGGCCGGAAAAATTGTTTCTGTTGAAGCAAGACACGCTTCGGCCATAAGAAGTTTAATCAACCCAAATTCTAAAGATTTTGCTGGTGACGATATTATAAGCACATCAACTGGTTTAGATGCCGCGAAAGATCCTTCTAAAATTCTACCTATTGCTGGAGGATTTATCACTACAAAATTTACTGCCAAATATTTACCTTAATCTTAACGAGCTAAAACTTAGAAATTATGAATATTTTAAAATTTATCGAAACCTTTACTGATGACAGTTTAATGGCTAGAACAGGCTCAAGAAGAGACAGTTTTAATCAGTTTGGAAATATTGGAAGAAATCTCGCGCTGGCCTCAATCCCTTTCGGATTATCTGCAATGGCCAATAAAGCGCTTGCAAAAGATATAACACCAACACCAGCAACTCCAATTGGAGCTTTGCAGTTTGCACTGACTTTAGAATATCTAGAAAACGAATTTTATGCAATGGCTTTAGATTCTGGAGTAATTCCTGCATCAGAAAATGGCGGACGTGATCTAAAAGTTTTTCAACAGATTGCAGATCATGAAGCTGATCACGTAAAATTTTTAATCGCAGGATTAGGCGGTACAATGAGTCCAAATTTTGTTGCAAAACCAACTTTTGACTTTACTGTAGGAGGCGCATTTGATCCTTTTCACGATTATCCAACGTTTTTGGCATTAGCACAAGCTTTTGAAGATACAGGCGTAAGAGCATATAAAGGTCAGGCTGCGAATTTAATTACAACACCAGATTTATTGACTGCCGCATTGCAGATACATTCAGTTGAAGCACGACACGCATCAGAAGTACGACGCTTGCGCGGATTGAAAGGATGGATTTCAAATGCCGAAAGAGGTGCTGGAATGCCAGCTGCAACACAAGCCGTTTATGACGGTGAAGGAGTTACTATGCAAGCGGGCTATAACACTGCCAGTTTATTTGGAGCAGCCGCAGGATCAGAAGCTTACGACGAACCACTGAATACACAGCAAGTAGTTGACATTGCAAATTTATTCATTGTTTAATACAAAAAATTCAAAATATTGAACCACCTTCGCGTTATCGTGAAGGTGTTTTTTTTTTAATGATTTAAATATAAAACTGATGGCCTGATTTTCAGGATATAAAATATTCTTTTCAGGTATTTGGTTTTAAAATAATTAATTGTACTTTTGCATCCCCTTTATTGGGGATGGAATGTTTAATTAAAATAATATTATGGACGCATTAAGCTACAAAACAGTTTCAGCTAGCAAAGCCACTGTAACTAAAGAGTGGATTGTTGTTGACGCTGAAGGTCATAACTTAGGACGTCTTGCTTCAAAGGTTGCAATGATCTTAAGAGGTAAGTACAAGCCAAGTTACACACCGCACGTTGACTGTGGAGATAACGTAATTGTTATCAACTCAGAAAAAATTAACCTTACAGGTACAAAATTGAATGACAAAATTTACATGCGTCATACAGGTTACCCAGGAGGACAAAGAACTTTAACTGCTAAAGTATTGCAATCTAAAAACCCTGCATTATTAGTAGAAAAAGCTGTAAAAGGTATGTTACCTAAAAACAAATTAGGAGCTGAACTTTTTAGAAATCTAAATGTTGTTGTAGGAGCTGAGCACAAACATGGCGCTCAAAAACCTAGAACTGTTAACCTAAATGATCTTAAGTAATGGGAGTTATTCACAAAATCGGTAGAAGAAAAACCGCTGTTGCACGTGTATACGTTTCTGAAGGAACAGGAACTATCACTGTAAACAAAAAAGAATTCGCAACTTACTTTCCAACTGCAACTTTACAATACAAAGTTTTACAACCGCTTTCTATGACAGAAAACGCTAGTAACTTTGACGTAAAAGTAAACGTTTACGGAGGTGGTACAACTGGTCAGGCAGAAGCTGTAAGAATGGCATTAGCACGCGTAATGTGTGAAGTTAACGCTGAAAACAGAGCTATCCTTAAACCAGAAGGTTTATTAACAAGAGACCCAAGAATGGTTGAACGTAAGAAATTCGGTCAGAAGAAAGCTCGTAAGAGATTCCAGTTCTCTAAACGTTAATATTACCTGTCTTGTACATTGGTACAAGACTATCAATTATTTATTGAAATTAAAAAACACAGTTATTGTTGCTCTCCTATCGAGGTAGGAAATAGTTTAGCATCTAAATGTATAAAGCCAGAGAAATCGCCATTTATACATTGCTAATCAACAGAACGTAAACTAGTACAAAAATGGCAAACAAAATAGAAGTAAAAGAATTACTAGAAGCAGGTGTTCACTTCGGACACATGACTAGAAAATGGGATCCAAACATGGCTCCTTACATTTATATGGAGCGTAATGGTATTCACATTATCAATCTATATAAAACTGCAGCTAAAATTGAAGAGGCTAATGAAGCTTTGAAAAAAATTGCTGCATCAGGTAGAAAAATCTTATTCGTAGCTACCAAAAAACAAGCAAAAGACATCGTTGCTGATAAAGCAAAAGCTGCAAACATGCCTTACATCACTGAAAGATGGCCAGGTGGAATGTTGACTAACTTTGTAACAATCAGAAAGGCAGTTAAAAAAATGTCTTCTATTGATAAAATGAAGAAAGATGGTACTTTCATGACGTTATCTAAAAAAGAGCGTTTGCAAGTTGATCGTCTACGTGCTAAATTAGAGAAAAACTTAGGTTCAATTGCTGATATGTCTAGATTACCTGCAGCATTGTTCGTAGTAGATATCAAAGCTGAACACATCGCAATAAAAGAAGCTCAAAAATTAAACATTCCAGTTTTCGCAATGGTTGATACGAATTCTGACCCAAGAGAGGTTGATTACGTGATTCCTGCAAATGATGACGCTTCTAAATCAATTGACAAAATTTTATCTTTAGTAACTACTGCAGTAATCGAAGGTCTTTCTGACAGAGGTGCTGAAAAAGAAGTTGAAGCTGCTGAAGAAGCTCCTGCTGTTGAGGCTGAAGCTGCTCCTGCAACTGAAGAATAAATCAAATTTTAAATTCCAAATTTTAAATTCCAAATTCCAAATACAAAATTAAAAACGCTATGTTGATAATTTAATAAAATTGGAGTTTGGGATTTAGAAGATGGAATTTTTACTTTTAACATTAAAATTCAAAATATTATGGCAACAATTACTGCTGCAGACGTAAATAAATTAAGACAATCTACAGGTGCCGGAATGATGGACTGTAAAAAAGCTTTAGTTGAAGCTGAAGGAGATTTCGATAAAGCTATACAAATCCTTAGAGAAAAAGGACAAAAAGTTGCTGCTAACCGTTCTGACCGTGAGTCTTCTGAAGGAGCTGCTGTTTCTTTTATCAATGCAGACAACACTAAAGGAGCTATCATCACTTTAAACTGTGAAACTGACTTCGTAGGTAAAAATGAAGCTTTCGTAACTTTAGCTAAAGATTTAGTTGAAAGAGCTATCAACTTCTCTTCTAAAGAAGAATTTTTAGCTTCTGATTTCAACGGAATTACTGTTGCTGAAAAATTAATCGAGCAAACAGGTGTTATCGGTGAAAAAATCGAAATCGGTGGTTTCGAAATTTTAGAAGGTGCTTTCGTTGGATCTTATGTTCACGTTAACAAAATTGCTGCTTTAACAGCTATTTCTGCTCCAATCGCTAATGCTGAGACTTTAACAAAAGACGTATCTATGCAAGTTGCTTCTATGGGAGCTGACACATTATCTTACAAAGATTTTGATCCTGCTTTCGTTGCTTCTGAACTTGCTGCTCGTATTGCTGTAATCGAAAAAGAAAATGAAGAAGCTGCACGTTTAGGAAAAACTTTAAAAAATGTTCCTAAATACATCTCTTTCTCTCAATTAACTCCTGAAGTTATCAAACAAGCTGAAGAAGATGCTAAAGCTGAATTAAAAGCTGAAGGCAAACCAGAGCAAATATGGGATAAAATTCTTCCAGGAAAAGTTCAACGTTTCATTTCTGACAACACTACTTTAGATCAAGAGAAAGCTCTTTTAGATCAAAACTTCATCAAAGATGACAGTAAAAAAGTTGGTGATTATGTTAAAGGATTCAATGTTGAAATCACAGGTTTCAAAAGAGTTACTTTAGGTTAATATAATTATTTCAATATAAAAAGCCCTGGATCTTACGATTCAGGGCTTTTTTTGTTATTCGACAAAACTGAACTAAAGTCCAGCTCTACAATATAATTTGTTCCTTTCGGAACTTACCGAAGAGCTTTTAACTCAATACAATTCAATAAAAAAATCCCCGAATAAATAATTATTCGGGGACTTTAATCAGATTTTGATCTTATTATTTTTTACTCTTAATCGGGAAGTTTCGTGCACGCATCAAAGCATCTGACTTTGGAGCTCTGCCTCTGAAATTTTCATAAGCTTTCTCTTGATCGATTGTGTTTCCAACACTGAAAACAGTTTCATACAAACGTTTTGCAACTGCTTTATCATAAGGACCTTTTCCTTCTGTAAAAGCTTCCCATGCATCTGCATTAATAACGTCTGCCCATAAATAACTGTAGTAACCTGCAGCATATCCATCACTTGAAAAAATATGCCCGAATTGTGGAATACGGTGACGCATTACAATTTCTGAAGGCATATGAAGTGCATCTAAAGTTTCTTTTTCAAATTTATGAGGATCGATAGGTTCCGTAGCTAAATGTAGTTTCATATCGACTAAAGAACTTGAAATTGTTTCTACAGTAGAGAAACCTTCTCCAAAATTAGATGCTTTTTCAATTCTGTCAACTAAAGCCTGTGGTAATGGTTGATTTGTTTTATAATGCAAAGCGAATTTATTCAACACTTCTGGAGTTGCCAACCAGTGCTCTAATAACTGTGAAGGGAACTCAACATAATCTCTTGCAACAGAAGTTCCTGCTAAACTTGGGTAAGTTACATTTGAACATAATCCGTGAAGTGCGTGTCCAAATTCGTGGAATAATGTACTGGCATCTTCCCATGAAATTAAAATTGGCTCATTTGGTGCTCCTTTAACAAAGTTACAGTTGTTAGAAACAATTGTTAGTACATCTCCGTCTAGTTTTTGCTGATCACGGTAAGCATTCATCCAAGCTCCTGAACGCTTTCCTGCGCGAGCATAAGGATCAAAATACCATAAACCAACTACTTTGCCTGTTACTTTATTACTTACCTCCCAAACACGTACATCTGGATGATAAACTGGAACATTTGTAATTTGTTTAAAACTTAAATTAAACAATTCACCAGCAACCCAAAACATACCTTCACGCAAGTTTTCTAATTGAAGATAAGGTTTAACTTCGTTTTGGTCTAAATCATATTTTGCTTTTCTAACTTTCTCTGCATAAAAACGGTAATCCCACGGCTGAATTTTAAAGTTTCCGCCTTCAGCATCAACGATTTTTTGCATTTCTGCAACATCTTTATGAACTTGCTCAACAGCTGGCTCCCAAACTGATTCCATTAAAGCCAAAGTCTTTTTTGGATCTTTTGCCATTTTGTTAGATAAACTCCAATCAGCAAAAGTTGGGTAACCCAATAATTTTGCTTTTTGAGTACGCAATTGTAAAATAGAAACCAATGTTGCATTGTTGTCATTTTCGTTTCCGTTGTCTCCACGTTTAACAAAAATATCAAAAGCTTTTTCCCTTAAATCTCTTCGAGTTGAAAATGTCAAAAATGGTTCGATAGAAGAACGTGTATTTGCAATACAACCTAAAACGTCTAATTTTCTTTCTTTCGCTTCAGCAATAGCTGCATTTTTAACTTCTGTTGGCAAACCATCAAAATCACTTTCAGTTTTTAAAGCAACATATTGATTATGCTCTTCTGCCAATAAATTCTGGCTGAAACGTGTAAAAAGTGTTGCTAATTCTTTGTTTATTCCTGCAACTTTTGCTTTGTCAGCATCATTAAGTTGAGCACCTTGACGAACAAAATTAGTATAATACAACCAAATTAAACGTTGTTGCTCACCTGTAAGTTTGCTTTTTTCTTTTGAATTATAAACCGCTTGAATTCTAGTAAATAATTTTTTATTCTGATTGATTTTATCTGAAAACTCAGAAAATTTAGGTGACAATTCTCTGTCAATTGCGCTAAATTCTGGACTGCTTAGGTTTGATCTGTAAATTCCGTAAACAGTTAAAATTCTTTCAATAGTTTGTCCTGAACGCTCCATTGCAACAATTGTATTTTCGAAAGTCGCTGGTTTTGGATTGTTAGCAATAACATCTATTTCGTTTAATTTTTCCTGAATTGCAAACTGAATTGCTGGTTTAAAGTCTGAAACTTTATACTCATTAAAGGCAGGAACTCCTCCGTAAGGGCCGGCCCAAGGTTTTAGCAACGGATTATCAGAATTGCTTTGTGCGGAAGCCGCAAAAAAAGTTGTACTCATGATAAAAATTGACATTAATTTTTTCATTGTCATTAATTTGATTTTAAATAATAGAAACTTGTTCTTCTTCCAAAAATACCTAAAAATTATGTATCAGCCACATATCACAATATGTTAAAAAAATGATACAAATAAAACAATCTGCTTTTTTTGGAAAGTTTTATTTCGAAAATACAACACAAAAAACATAACATACTGAAATAAAACACAATACGACAATCAAATACAATCCTTTTAATTCTGGTTCTTTTACTTTTATATTCCTAAAAAAGAAAAAAACTTAAAATGAAATCTTCCTTCCGAAAGAATATTTTGATTTATTTTCAGCTTAAAATAATTAACTTTGAAAAAAACAGATTTTATAATAAGCTTATATGTTTAAAACCAAAAAGGAAATTGTCTTTGTAATTCTGGCAGGTATATTTATAACTAATGCAGTTGTAGCTGAATTAATTGGAGGAAAACTGATTCAAATTGGCCCATTTGTAATGAGCATTGGAATTTTGCCTTGGCCTATAGTTTTTTTGACAACAGATTTAATAAATGAATATTTTGGTGAAAAAGGAGTTAAAAAACTCTCTTTTATAACAGCCTGCTTAATCGCTTATGCCTTTTTGATTTTATTTATGGCGATTATAATTCCTGCTGCAAAAGGAATAAGTCCGGTTAATGACGATCAATTTCAAGCTGTTTTTGGTCAGAGTATGTGGATTATTGTTGGTAGTTTGATTGCCTTCATGGCATCGCAATTAATTGATGTATGGATTTTTTGGTTTTTCAAAAGACGTACAGGTGAAAGAAAAATATGGCTCAGAACAACGGGATCAACAGTAATTTCGCAATTATTTGATTCTTTTATTGTTCTTGGAATTGCATTTTGGCTGCCTGGAAAAATTAATTTTGATACATTTATATCTTCAGCTTTAATTGGTTATACTTTCAAATTATCAATTGCCATATTGCTGACACCTTTAATATATGCTGGACATCATTTGATTAAAAAATATTTGGAAGAAGATCCTCCTCACAAAGAATAAAAAACAATCGGGTTATGAGAAATGTTAGCTTACTTATTTTATTCGCATTAACATGTTTCCTTTTTAGCTGTGGCCAAGACGAAAAAAAGCCTCCTAAAAAAATAATCATGCCCGTCAATATGCTGAAACCAGCTCCCGTTAAAACTGGAGTAAAAATCGCATCTAAAAATATTAAGGCTCCAAAAGAAATTGGAACAAAAAAACCTGTGACAACCCAAAAAGCTTTTGCTGTAAAAAACACCATCAGCATAACGCCACTTCCTACCCCTGTAAGCAAAACAGAAAATTCTAGCCCTAATATCAAAAAAGAAGTCAACGATAAATTACTGAATTTTGTAAATGTTAGAAAAATACTGAATAACTGCAAAATGGGTCAGACTTTAACTCAAAAAGAACTGACACAAAATTTTGAAATTCCTGAAGAAGCAGTTAAACTAGTTAAAAGCGTCACTAAAACTGCTGAAAATGAGCTTTCCGTAAAATGGAAATCAACTTGGCTTGTTGAAAAAGTATCAGATGCCGAGCTTGAAGACGGCAAAATGAAAGTAAAATTCAAAGCAAATAAAATGTATATGTCCGGCAATGCTATCGGCATTAAATACAACCGAAAAATATATACCAATTTAGTGATAGTTGGCCGTTCTGCTTATATTCCGAGTGTTAAAGGATACAGCTGGCAAATAGGAAGATAATGGAAAAAGAAGATTTAATTCGATGTGGCTGGTGTACTTCCAGCGATTTATACAAAAAATATCATGATGAAGAATGGGGAGTTCCTGTTTATGACGATCCTACTTTATTTGAATTTTTAATTCTCGAAACTTTTCAGGCAGGATTAAGCTGGATTACGATCTTAAACAAAAGAGAAAACTTCAGAGCCGCTTTTGACTATTTTGATTATCAAAAAATAGCTAATTATTCTGAAGAAAAAATCGAAGAATTAATGCAGAATACAGGCATAATTCGGAATAAATTAAAAATTAAAGCTGCAGTTTCAAATGCTCAGGCTTTTATGAAAGTTCAGGAAGAATTTGGTAGTTTCTCCGATTATATTTGGAAATACACTGACGGAAAACCTATTATAAACAATCTCAAAACTTCAAAAGAAGCGCCAGCCACTACTCCACTTTCTGATGAAATCAGTAAAGATTTAAAAAAAAGAGGATTTAAATTTGTTGGCTCAACCGTTATTTATGCACACATGCAAGCCACCGGAATGGTCAATGATCACGCCGAAGATTGCTTTATACGCAAACGAAAATAGTCGCAGTTCTCAGTCACAGTTTTCAGTTTTTTTCAAACCTGAAACTTGAAACCTGAAACTTATAAACAAAAAATACATATATTTGCTTCACACTTTAGGGGTGTCTACAACTTGTAGGCTGAGATTTTACCCTCTGAACCTGATCTAGTTCATACTAGCGTAGGGAAAAGTAAGATGACTTCTGCGCGCATTTTTATGCGTTCTTGTAGCCATTCCTAATGTGTATCTATACACTAAACTCAAAAAGGAATGGAACTAAAAATCAACCAACAAACTAAACATTTCAATGCTGAATCGCTAAGCGTTCAATCATTGCTCGATCTCGAAATTCCGCACAAACAAAACGGAATCGCCATTGCTATTAACAACACCGTTGTTCCAAAAACAAAATGGAACGAATTCCTCGTACAAGAAACTGACGAAATTTTAATTATTTCTGCTACGCAGGGAGGTTAGAATTTAAATTCCTCCCGATAGCTATCGGGACCAAATTCCAATTACATATTGAATGTAGACGCACTGCAGTGCACCTCTACAGAAAAATTTTGTGAGACAAACACAATCAGAATCAACTTGAAACTTCCAACCTGAAACTTGAAACAAAAAACATTATGACTACAGAAGAACAAATATCCAGAACCCCTTTCCCGAATTCTAAAAAAGTTTACATCGACGGAGAAATTCATCCTATAAAAGTAGCAATGCGCGAGATTCATTTAAGCGACACCAAACTTTCAAATGGAGGAATTGAGAAAAACCCACCAGTTACAGTTTACGACACTTCTGGGCCATACACTGATCCAAATGTTGAAATTGACATTAGAAAAGGATTGCCACGCTTACGCGAAAACTGGATTCTAAACCGAAATGATGTTGAAATTTTAAACGAAATCACTTCAGATTACGGTCAAAGTCGATTGAAAGATGAAACACTGAATCATCTTCGTTTTGAGTATTTGCATCAGCCAAAACGTGCTAAAAAAGGCGCCAACGTAACACAATTGTATTACGCCAAACAAGGAATTATTACTCCGGAAATGGAATATATTGCGATTCGTGAAAACCAAAGAATCGAACTTTTAAACGAACAAACCAAAGCGATGCAATGCCAACACGGCGGCCACAGTTTTGGAGCTAATACACCTAAAAGCAAAATCACTCCAGAATTTGTTCGTTCTGAAGTGGCTTGCGGAAGAGCTATAATCCCAAACAACATCAATCATCCCGAAAGTGAGCCTATGATTGTAGGTCGAAATTTCCTAGTGAAAATTAATGCCAATATTGGAAACAGTGCTGTAACATCTAGCATTGAAGAAGAAGTTGAAAAAGCTGTTTGGGCTTGTCGTTGGGGCGCAGACACGATTATGGATTTATCAACGGGAAAAAACATTCATGAAACCAGAGAATGGATTATTCGAAACTCACCTGTCCCAATTGGTACAGTTCCTATTTATCAGGCATTAGAAAAAGTAAAAGGAATTGCCGAAGATTTAACTTGGGAAATTTTCCGCGATACTTTAATAGAACAAGCAGAACAAGGGGTTTCGTACTTCACAATTCACGCTGGTGTTTTACTTCGCTACATTCATTTAACCGCAAATCGCGTTACCGGAATCGTATCACGTGGCGGATCGATTATGGCAAAATGGTGTTTATTTCATCATAAAGAAAACTTTTTGTACACACATTTCGAAGAAATCTGCGAAATCATGAAACAATATGATGTGGCTTTTTCTTTAGGAGATGGTTTGCGTCCGGGTTCCATTGCAGATGCCAACGATGCTGCTCAATTTGCTGAATTAGAAACTTTGGGAGAATTGACGAAAATTGCTTGGAAACATGATGTTCAGGTTTTCATTGAAGGTCCAGGACACGTTCCGATGCATATGATCAAAGAAAACATGGACAAACAATTAGAACATTGCCATGAAGCTCCATTTTATACTTTAGGCCCTTTAACTACTGATATTGCACCGGGTTACGATCATATTACATCGGCAATTGGCGCGGCGATGATTGGCTGGTACGGCTGCGCGATGCTGTGTTATGTAACGCCAAAAGAGCATCTTGGTTTACCAAATAAAAAAGATGTAAAAGACGGTGTGATTACTTATAAAATTTCTGCTCATGCTGCTGATTTGGCTAAAGGTCATCCTGGAGCGCAATATCGCGATAATGCTTTGAGTAAAGCCCGTTTTGAATTCCGTTGGGAAGATCAGTTTAATTTGGCTTTAGATCCTGATACAGCAAGAGAATTTCACGATGAAACCCTTCCGGCTGATGGTGCAAAAGTGGCACATTTCTGTTCGATGTGCGGCCCGAAATTCTGCTCTATGAAAATATCTCAAGAAATCAGAGATGTTGCTGCTGCAGAAAAAGGAATGCAAGAGAAATCAGAGGAGTTTATTGAGCAGGGTAAAGAGATTTATATATAACAAAAGTATTAAGATGGAAGAATTAAGCATTAAGACTGTTAAACTAAAACTCTTAATACTTTCATCTTAATACTTAATACTATCCAGATATGATTGTAATTTCGAATCCTTTTTTAGTTGAAGATGAAATTGACATTCTTCATTCTTTATTTGAAGAAGGATTGCCTTTGCTTCATATCAGAAAACCTGATTTTTCTGAATTGGAAATGGCGCAATTTATTCATCAGATAAAAGTAGAATTTCGTACTAATCTAGTTCTGCACAGTCATTATCATTTGGCTGAAGATTTTGGAATTAGCAGAATTCATTTTTCTGAAAACAACAGAAATTCTCCTGCAAGGTTTTCAAAACCTTGTAGGTCGAAATCAACGTCAACACATTCAATTGAAGATTTCAATTCTCTTCAAAATTTTGATTATGCTTTTCTAAGTCCGATTTTCAAAAGTATTTCAAAGGAAAATTATCATCCGAAAAGAGATCTTTTTGGAGAAATAAAATCAAGAACAAATTACAGAACAAAAGTGGTCGCTTTAGGCGGAATTGACCCTGAAAAAATTCAAAAAACACTTGAAGCAGGTTTTGATGATGTTGCACTTTTGGGAACAATTTGGAATGCCGAAAATCCATTAAAACAATTTAAATTATGTCAGAAAATCGTCCTTACGCACTTACAATCGCAGGCTTAGATCCTTCTGGAGGCGCAGGAATTTTGGCTGATATCAAAACATTTGAACAGCATAAAGTTGCTGGCTTTGCAATTGCGACTGCCAATACAATTCAGACCGAAAATAAATTTTATGAAATCCAATGGATCAATTTAAGCTTTGTTATTCGATCAATTGAAACCTTTTTTCTAACCTATAAAATCAGCGTGGTAAAAATTGGAATCGTTCCATCTTTGCATTATTTAAACCGAATTCTTTCGACTATAAAACTACTGTCACCAACTACACAAATTGTTTGGGATCCGGTCTTGAAATCAACTACAAAATTCGAGTTTTTAAACGTTGAAGATCGTTTAGACTTAAGCAAAATCCTATCAAAAATTGATTTGATCACGCCTAATTATATAGAAATTGAAAAATTACTTCCTGGTTTTACAAAAGATCATCTTTGGATTGAAAATGAAATTTCAACTGCAATTTTACTAAAAGGCGGTCATAATTTAAATGAAGTTGGAAAAGATCAATTGTTTTTGAAAAATAAAATCATCGATTTGTTTCCAACTAATAAAAACTGTTCAGAAAAACATGGTTCAGGCTGTGTACTTTCTTCGGCAATCGCTTCTAATTTAGCCCTAAATCAAACTATTGAAGCTGCTTGTCAAAATGCTAAAACCTACATAGAAAAATACTTAAGTTCAACTTCAACACTAATAGGATATCATTATGTATAATAAAATGCAATATATATCGCAGGGAAAAACAATCGAAGAACAATTATATAATATTCATCAAGCACTTGACGCCGGCTGTGATTGGATACAAATGCGCTTTAAAAATCAAAACGCTAAAAACACCTTTACTTTGGCCGAAGCCGTAAAAGTTTTATGCGAAGAATATTTGGCAAACTTTATTGTAAATGACGATTTATATCTCGCACAACAAATTGCGGCAGACGGGGTTCATCTTGGTTTAACAGACATGAATATAAAAGAGGCACGAGCCATTTTAGGCAAAACCAAGATCATTGGTGGAACGGCAAATACTTTTGAAGATATTCGAAACCATGTTCAAAACGGATGCGATTATATTGGTTTAGGTCCTTTTCGATTTACTGATACAAAGGAAAAACTAAGTCCGATTTTAGGTTTATCAGGCTATTTTGAAATTCTTCAAAAAATGAAAAAAAATAAAATCGAAATTCCGGTTTACGCTATTGGAGGAATCACTTTGAAAGATGTAAACCCTTTAATGGAAACTGGAATTTACGGAATTGCCGTTTCTGGAATCATCACAGAAAGCCCTGAAAAGAAAATACTAATTCAACAATTAAACGAAAAATTATATGCAAACGTCATTGTTTAATATTGGAGACAAAAGCTTCAAATCCCGATTGTTTTTAGGAACTGGAAAATTTGGTTCGAATGAAGAAATGGAAAATGCCATTTTAGCTTCAGAAAGTGAATTGGTAACTGTTGCTTTAAAACGTATCGATTTGGAAACCGATACTGATGCTATTTTATCGCATTTAAAACATCCAAATATAAATTTACTGCCAAATACATCTGGCGCAAGAAATGCGAAAGAAGCTGTTTTTGCAGCACAATTGGCCAGAGAAGCATTAGAAACAAATTGGGTAAAACTAGAAATTCATCCCGATCCAAAATACTTAATGCCGGATCCAATTGAGACTTTAAAAGCGACTGAAGAATTGGCAAAATTGGGTTTTATAGTTCTTCCCTACATTCACGCCGATCCCGTTTTGTGTAAACATTTAGAAAGTGCCGGAACTGCTGCAGTTATGCCTTTGGGTTCACCAATTGGAAGCAATAAAGGTTTGAAAACTATTGATTTTTTAGAAATTATAATTGAACAAAGCAATGTTCCTGTTATTGTTGATGCTGGAATTGGCGCTCCTTCTGATGCTGCAAAAGCAATGGAAATTGGTGCCGATGCTGTTTTGGTTAATACTGCAATTGCCGTTGCCGGAAATCCAAAATTAATGGCCGAAGCTTTTAAAGAAGCTGTAATAGCTGGAAGAAAAGCTTTTGAAGCTAAAGTTGCTCATAAGCAGAATTTTGCTATAGCTTCTAGTCCTTTGACTTCTTTTCTTTATGACTAAATAATTTAACCGCAAAGTTCGCAAGGTTTTTCCGCAAAGCACGCAAAGCACGTAAAGCTTAGCGAACCTTGCGTAATTCTTAGCGTGCCTTGCGGTTAAAAACCAAAAACTATGAACAACACATTCAAATCTATTTTTGACCAATATAATTGGGATGACATTCAAACCAAAATATACCAAACAACTTCAAAAGATGTCGAGCGAACTTTGGCTAAAACCAAATACAATCTCGATGATTTTTTGATTCTGATTTCTCCTATTGCACAAAATTATCTGGAAGAAATGGCTCAAAAATGCCATGAAATCACTAAAAAACGTTTTGGAAAAACAATCCAAATGTATGCACCATTGTATTTGAGCAACGAATGCCAAAACATTTGTACCTATTGCGGTTTCAGTTTAGACAATAAAATCAAACGAAAAACACTGACTGATGCCGAAATAAAACTCGAAGTTGAAGCGTTAAAAAATACAGGTTTTGATCAAGTTTTATTGGTTACTGGCGAAGCAAATTATAGCGTAAACATCAATTATTTCCTGAATGCAATTGATTTAATTAGAAAAGAATTTTCGATTATTTCTGTTGAAGTACAGCCACTTTCTACAGAAGATTATAAGCGATTACACGATGCTGGAGTTTATTCCGTTTTGGTTTATCAGGAAACGTATCATCAGGAAGTTTATAAAAAATACCATACCAAAGGCAAAAAATCAAATTTTGATTATAGATTGGAAACTCCAGATCGAATTGGAACGGCTGGAATTCATAAAATTGGTTTGGGTGTTTTACTAGGTTTGGAAGATTGGCGCACCGACAGTTTTTTTAACGCTTTGCATTTAGATTATCTTCAAAAGAAATATTGGCAGACAAAATATTCTGTTTCTTTCCCACGTCTTCGTCCAGCTGAAGGAATTATTGAACCCAATTTTATTATGGATGACAAAGATTTGACGCAATTAATTTGTGCGTATCGTTTATGGAATGAAGATCTAGAAATTTCAATTTCGACTAGAGAAAATGAAAAATTCAGAAACAATATTATTCCGATTGGTGTTACGAGTATGAGTGCCGGTTCTAAAACAAATCCGGGTGGTTATGTGGTTGATCCGCAATCATTAGAACAATTTGAAATCAGCGATGAACGCTCTGCTGAAGAAATTTCAAAAATTATAAAAAGCAAAGGCTATGAACCTGTTTGGAAAGATTGGGACAAGGTTTATAGTTGAAATGTTTCAAGTTTCAAGTTTCAAGTTTCAAGTTTGAATACTTAACATTTTACAATTCACAACTCACAATTCACAATTAAAAAATGAGCATCATACAAGAATTCCTTCGTTACAACAGACAAACTATACTTCCTGAAATTGGCGATGAAGGTCAGAAAAAACTAAAAAAAGCACGAGTTTTAGTAATTGGAGCTGGTGGTTTGGGTTGTCCCATTTTACAATATATTGCTACTGCTGGAGTTGGTTTTATTGGAATTATGGATTTTGATACTATTGAGATTCACAATCTGCATCGACAAATATTATATACCGAAAATGAAATTGGGCAACAAAAAGCGATTGTGGCAAAAGAAGTGGTTTCGAAATTAAATCCGCTTATTGAAGCTGTTGCAATTACGGAGAAATTAACCTTGGAAAATGCTTCAAAAATCATAAACCAATATGATATAATTGTCGATGGTTCAGATAATTTTACAACACGTTATTTGGTCAACGATACTTGCGTTCAGCTAAACAAACCTTTGATTTACGGAAGTATTTTGAAATTTGAAGGCCAAATTGCTGTCTTTAATCACAATGGAAGTAAAAATTTGCGTGATTTATTTCCTGAAATGCCAGATCCAAAAGATGTTCCGAATTGCAATTTGAATGGCGTTATGGGAACTTTACCAGGAATTATTGGAAATATGATGGCGCATGAAACACTAAAAGTAATTTTAGAATTACCTTCTTTAAAAAATGAAATTATAATTTTTAATACGCTAAATTGGAATTTTACAAAACTGAATTTCTAGAAAACAAGCGTATCTCCAACCTTGATATTTCCCGCATTCAAACTCACAATATTAGTTCCGAATAAAACCGAATTATCAACATTTCTGTATTTGCTTAATGTTTTTAAAGGTTCTTTTTTCAAACGTCCATTTTCCGGATCATTATTCACCATAATACATCTTCCGCAAGGTTTTATATTTTTAAATTGAACTTCTCCAATTGAAAAAGTATTAAAATCATCTTCTTCATGAGGGTTTTCAGTACTTACTACAATGTTTGGGCGAAACCTTTTTATTGTGATTTTCTCATCCAATTTATCATTTAAAAAATCCAAACTTTTTGATCCAATTAATAAATAAGGATAACCATCTGCCAAGCTAACATTGAAAGTTTCTTTTAATCTGGAGCTTTCATGTTTACGAGCTCCATTTTTTAGTATCTTGACTAATTTACATTCAAAACCTAAATGTTGGCTGAACCAATTTGAAGTATTTTCATTAACCTCAACAACTTCGCTTTGATCATCCCAAACATTCACTTTTAAAGCGTTTCCAAAATGTTCATCAACAGAAAATTCATGCTTTTGATTTTCAAAAGTAATACTGATTTTTCCATCTAAAATCTGAGGATAAAACTGACTCATTATTCGATGTTCTCTTTGCGTAATCATTTGATTTTCTGCATCAATCAACATCCATCTTCGATCGTTCTCAAAACCCATTTCTTCAGCCAAAGCAACTTCACAGCTTATTCCTGCCAAACTTTTTATTGGATAAATATAAATTTCCTTTACAACATGAACTGCACTCATATTACTTGCTTTTTAAAATGGACATAAATTCATCACGATCAATTTCGCGACAGCCTAAACTCTCTAAATGCGGGTTATAGACCTGGCAATCTAATAATTTGTAATTTTCTTTTTGCAAATATAAAGCTAAAGCAATAAAAGCAACCTTTGATGCATTTGAAACTTTAGAAAACATACTTTCTCCACAAAAAATAGTTCCTTTTCCCAAATCAATTCCATAAAGACCACCAACCAATTTTTCGTCCTGCCAAACCTCAACCGATTTTGCAATTCCTTCTTCATTTAGTTTGCAATATGCATCGATCATTTCGTTGGAAATCCAAGTACCGCTTTGCCCATCACGTTTTATCTGCTGGCAATTCGAAATAACTTCTTTGAAATTTTTATTATAAGTAACCTTAAACATTTTCCGATTCAGAATATTTCGCATGCTTTTGGATATTACCAATTCATCAAAAAACAATACCATTCTAGGATCTGGTGCCCACCAAAGTATGGGTTCTCCTTCATTAAACCATGGAAAGATGCCGCTGTTATACGCTAATTTCAATCGTTCCGGATTTAAGTCACCGCCAACAGCCAGAATTCCTTCTTCATCGGCTTCTGAAACTGGCGGGAAAAATAAATCTTTTAATAAATAATACATGTTTTAAAATTATCAATATTGAAAAAATCCAAAAACAAAATTCCAAATTCCAAAAGGATAACTCATCGAAGCTTATAGCTACCGTTTGTCATCCTGAGCGAAGTCGAAGGACCGCAAAGTGCGTCGACAATCTTTGGCGAGTTTCGTGTGTGATTTCTCCTTCGTCGAAATGACATAACTGAGAGTAAAAACAAAATTCCAAACTCCAAATTCACGTTAATGAATTGGAATTTGGAATTTAATTATTGAAATTTCTAATTTCTTAGAAAGGTAAATCGTCTGGTTCGTCTTCGTTAATGCTAGCTGCTGGAGCAAATGTCTCTGCTGCTGGCATTGGAGCTCCTTGTGCTGGACCTTCTGGAGCTAATCTTTCGATTCTCCAACCTTGAATACTATTAAAATATCTAGTTTCACCTTGTGGGTTAACCCATTCTCTTCCTCTTAAATTGATAGAAACTTTTACTGCTTCACCTTGCTTATAGCTGCTTAATAAATCGCATTTATCTTGTGTAAATTCGATTAAAATGTGCTGTGGATACTGCTCATCTGTAGTAACTACTAATTCTCTTTTTTTGAATGAAGCACTAACTTGTTGCTCAGGATTAACCACTTTTACTTTTCCTATAACTTCCATCTTCGTCTATAATTAATTATTGTTTCTATTCTTATTTTTTAGCTAAAAGCACTTTCCAAGCCGATTCAATATCGTCATTATTCAGATATTTTTTGGCTTCTAAATGCACTTTTTCCTGATCATCTGAGCTTAAAACTCCTTTCACAGAAAAATTTTCTTTCACAAATATACTAACTTCTTCCATTGTAGGCAAGGCCTCAATATTTCCGAGCTTACCAAGATCATTTCCAGTAAAAACAGGGCTTTCCTTGATATAATTCGGAATTGCATCGACACCTACGCCAAGAGTTGTAAGCGGTTTTGGCACTTCAAAAAGCCCTTGATTAGATCTTGAATACCAGTCTTTTCCAAGTCGTGAAACCAAATCAATTTTATGCTGATCAATTGCTCCATTTTCATCTAAAATAGATTCATGAATATGCATTTTAACCACTTCACACAAAATCAAATTTCCTGCTCCGCCTTCTGTTCCTAACGGAATAATCTGCGTTATCTTACATTCAAACTGCACCGGAGATTCTTTTACACGATACGGTTTTACCAAATCTGACGGAATTTGTGTTAAACCAGCTTTTATAAATTCGTTTACACCTTCTGCATATTCGGTGCTTGCTAAAGAAGTCTGCTGTACCAAATCATAATTCACTACATTAATTACAACTTCGCGTGTTGCTTCGGCATTAATTAAAGTATGTTTTACAGTATTGTCTCGAACTCGTCTCGCTGGCGAAAAAATCAAAATTGGAGGATTGGCACTGAACACATTAAAAAAGCTAAAGGGAGACAAATTAGGAATTCCTTCTGCACTAATTGTACTTGCAAATGCAATAGGACGCGGTCCTACTGAACTTTGCAGATAACCATGCAATTTTGCCGTTGGTATCTCTTTTGGATCGATGCTAATCATAATTTTTTCTTTTTAACCAAACCTCATTTTGGTAACTGCAAAAGTATAGAAATGGTTTAATTCGAAGAAATAGTTTAAGACATAAAAACAAAAATCTTTAAACAAATGCAAAATATAAAATGCGTTTATTTCGTTATATTTATACCTCAAAAATTAATTTATGCATTTTTCTGAACGCAGAAATACAACTCGCTGGGTTATAATTCTTATTTCCTTTTTAATCATTACATTGATTCTTTGGAACACTTATACTTTTTTCCAAATTTTCAAAAATGAAGAGCGTCTGAAAATGAAGCTTTTTGCCGATGCGCAAATTACAATTGTAAATGCAGATGAAAATACAGATGTCGAACTGCCTCTTCAAATTTTCAGCAACAATACTTCGATTCCAGTGGTATTAATGCTTTATGACAATGTCGTAAGTTCAAAAAATGTTCCTGATGAAATCCTGAATGATAAAAAACAGCTAAAAGCTTTTTTAAAGAATTTAAGCAGTGAAAATGAACCTATAACTTTTGAGTACGCTCCAGGAAAATACCAACATTTGTATTATGGCAATTCGGCTTTGCTTAACAAATTAAAATATTATCCAATTGCTTTATTGCTTATCGTATTTCTCTTTGTTGCTTTGATTTACAACTTTTATAAAAGCACAAAAATGGCTACGCAAAATAAGCTGTGGGCAGGAATGGCAAAAGAAACGGCACATCAAATTGGTACGCCTTTGTCATCCTTAATTGGCTGGATTGAGATTTTAAAAACAGAAGATATTGATTCGTCTATCACTTCAGAAATTGAGAAAGACATCACACGCTTACAGACAATTACCGATCGTTTTTCAAAAATTGGTTCTGTTCCTGTTTTAGAAACGCATGATATTGTTACTGAGACTTTAAACGCTTTTAAATATTTACAATCGCGTTTTTCAAAACAAGTTGCTTTCTCTTATCATACGCCTCAAGACCCTATTATGGTTCAAATAAATCCAATTCTTTACAGTTGGACAATCGAAAATTTGGTAAAAAATGCCATTGATGCCATGAAAGGAAAAGGAAGTTTAGAACTTCAAATTGAACAAGATGTAAATCACGTAAAAATAAATGTAAAAGACTCTGGAACTGGAATACCAAAAAAGCAATTCAAAACCGTTTTTGAAACTGGTTTTACGACCAAAAAACGTGGCTGGGGTTTAGGACTTTCGTTAACTAAAAGAATTGTTGAAGAATACCATAGCGGCAAAATCAAAGTTTTACATTCTGAAATTGGAAAAGGAACTACTTTTCAGATTCAGTTAAATAAAAAAATGCAGTAAAATTAATTACTGCATTTTTTTTATTCTTATTAAAACCAAACTTTGCGGGGCTTCGGCTTCGCTCAGCCTGACAAATAGTTTGCTTTATCTTTCTAATGATTTACAAATTCGCTTGGATACTTTTCGCTAAAGCTTCAAACTCTTCTTGAGAAAGTTTTACTTTGTTTTGAAAGCGCATCTCATCCATATGGTTTAACGGAATCAAGTGCACATGCGTGTGAGGAACTTCTAATCCTACAACTGCAACACCTACTCTTTTGCACGGAACTGTTTTTTCTAAAGCGATTGCTACTTTTTTGGAAAACTTCATCAACCCTAAATACAGCTCATCATCCATATCAAAAATCTTATCGATTTCTTGTTTCGGAATGCAAAGTGTGTGTCCTTTTGCATTTGGGTTAACGTCTAAAAAAGCCAAAAAGTTGTCGTCTTCAGCAACTTTATATGCCGGAATTTCTCCATTTACTATTTTAGTGAATATTGATGCCATTTTTTCTGGTTAATCGTTTAACTGTTTATTCGTTTAACCGATTAAACAGTTAAACGATTAAACTAAAAATATTTAGTCTCTTGAAATTTCTAAAATTTCAAATTTCAAAACACCATTTGGAACCGTGATTTCGGCTACTTCTCCAACTGATTTCCCTAATAAACCTTTTCCAATAGGAGAAGTTACTGAGATTTTTCCAGTTTTCAAATCGGCTTCACTTTCTGCAACAAGTGTATATTTCATTTCCATTCCGTTGCTTTGGTTTTTGATTTTCACATTCGATAAAACCAAAACTTTCGAAACATCTAATTGTGATTCGTCAATTAATCTGGCATTAGAATACACTTCTTCCAGCTTAGCAATTCTCATTTCTAATAAACCTTGTGCTTCTTTTGCTGCATCATATTCTGCGTTCTCAGATAAATCACCTTTATCTCTTGCCTCTGCTATATCTTGAGATGCCTTTGGACGCATTACACTTTTTAAATGCTCCAACTCATCTTTTAATTTTTTTAATCCTTCTGCTGTATAATAAGATACTTTACTCATAACTTCATCGTTTATATAAATACAAAAAATCCCATCGGGACGGGATTTTGTATTACAAATATACTATTATTTTTAATAGTACATAATTATATGTTAATCATATAAAAATCAAAACTAAATATTTTATTTTTGTTTCCTTAATCCTTACTAAAAGAATGAAAAAAATCTGGCTCTTAATCGTCTTTGTTTGTGCACTTTCCGCCTGTAGCGACAGCGAACGCAGCAACAAAAATCCTTACATTCCAAACTACTCTGTAAATTTATCTGTTGACATGAATTTGCCAGCTTATTCGAATTTAAAATTTGTAAGTAATGGAGTCATTGTTCCTAACTTTGGAGCAAAGGGAATTATTGTTTTTAACGCAGGAAGCGGTTACAATGCTTTTGATGCTGCCTGCCCTAATCAGGAACTCACTTCTTGTACAGCAATGACAATTGACGGCATCAACGCAGTCTGTTCTTGCGACAAAACGCAATATAGTTTATTTACTGGCCTTGGAGGAAAAGAATATCCTTTAAAACAATATCGTGTCGAAGTCATAGGATCTGTGATTCACGTTTATAATTAAAATAAAAAAAGCCTGAAAGTTTAAATTTTCAGGCTTTTTTATTTTTTAGAATTTCAAAGTTAATCCGGCTAAGAAATTAATTCCCGCCTGAGGATAATAGTACGGATAAACATCCCACATATATCCGTTTGAAACATATTTTTTATCTAAAATATTGTTCACCATACCTGTGATCATAATAGATTTGAAAACCGATTTTGGCTTTATTTCATAAGATACATTCAAATCGTTTACAAAATAATCCGCCAGTTTTGCCGATGGCAATTCAATATTATTCATGTATTGCTCGCCAACGTATTTTTGCAATAACGAAATATGTAAACTCTGAATTGGACTATATACAATTATATTTCCTGCGATAACTTCTGGAGAATACGCAATTTTAGTTGTTCCGTAATTTTGTCCTTCAACAGCCAAATCAACATTTTTATTGCTGCTTAAAGTAAAGTTTGGTCGAAGAATAAATTGTTCCGAAAGTTTAATTGTAGCATCAAATTCAAATCCTAAACGGTAACTTTTATCCGTATTAGAGCGAATTGGCGCACCAACATCGTCTAATGTTCCAGTTAATATCAACTGATCTTTGTATGCCATGTAATAGAAATTAGAATTCAGCTGGAAGCTTTCCGAATTGAATCTCCAACCTAATTCAAAATCATTCAGTTTTTCTGGTTTTACATTTCCGCCTTCATAATCTGTTCTATTTGGTTCACGATTCGCTCGCGCATATGAAAAGTACAAAGTGTTTTTTTGATTGATTTCGTAGTTCAAACCCGCTTTCGGATTGAAGAAATTGAAGTTGTCATCAACTAAACCTGTTTCAGCACTATTCGCTTTATACTTTACATTTCGATATTGAAGATCTCCGTAGAAACTCAATTTCTCTGTAAACTGATAATTTGCTTTCGCGAAAATATTACCATCAGTTTTTGTTGAAAAATCGTCATAATAATGATCTCCCAATTCTGAGTTTGATGCATATCTCGCCCAAATCACTTTCCCGTAATGATCACCTTCGTATTTATTCCAGCCTCCGCCAAAAATAACATCCAGTTTTTCATCTTTATATTTTAACGAAAAAGTGGTTCCGTAGAAATCATTATCCAACCATTTTTGGCGTACTAAATCTGTTGTCGTGATTGTACCAACGGGATCTAGATTATAATCGGCCATATCAGCATCTTCTTTATAATTTTCGTAATATCCTTTTCCTTTTGTATAGTGAAAAGCTAAATTACTGCTCCATTTATCCGAAAATGATTCGCTCCAATGCAATTGATAATGATCTTGTTTGTAATTATCAGTCTCATTATCGTAAAAACGAACATTTCCAGATTCGTCTGTATACATACCAGCTGAGTTGAAAGTACGATTTTCATTCATCGTTTCGGGATCAATTCCGTTCCAAGATTGATATGTTTTCTCGGTTCCACCAAAAACCAAAGCTTTAATTAAAGTTGTTTTGCCAACATAAGTTCCCTGCAAGAAATAAGATTTCAAATCAGAACTCGCTCGATCAATATAACCATCCGATTTAATTCTAGACAAACGTCCAGCCAATTCGAAATGATCATTTAATAAACCTGTGCTGAATTTTACTGTATTTTTCTGCGAATTAAAACTTCCAAAAGAACTTGAAATTTCGCCATTTGCTTTTGAAGCGTAATTATCTGTCAGCATGTTTAAACTTGCTCCAAAAGCTCCAGAACCGTTTGTAGAAGTTCCAACGCCACGCTGTAATTGCAGACTTTCGACAGAAGAAGCAAAATCAGGCATGTTTACCCAAAAAGTTCCTTGACTTTCAGCATCGTTATACGGAATTCCGTTAATAGTGACATTTACTCTCGTCGCATCGCTTCCACGAACGCGGATACCGCTATAACCTATTCCGTTTCCAGCATCAGAAGTTGTAACTACCGAAGGAAGATAATTCATTAAAGTAGGAATATCTTGTCCAAGATTTCGGTATTTAATTTCTTTTTTATCCATATTACTAAACGTAACTGGAGTTTTTGCAGTAACACGAACAGCTGAAACCAATACATCATCAAGCTGATTTACTTTAGTAGAATCTTGTTCCTGAGAAAAAGAGAAAAGAGAATAGAATAAAGAGAATAGAGTAAAGAAAATAGATTTTTGGTTCAACTTAGAACCTTTGCAACTTAGTACCTTAGTACCTTCAAAAAGTGTTTTCATTCGTAAAAAATTACGAATAAAAGGGGGAATTATTCTTTTGTTAAATTAATAAAATTGTTTCACGACAAAATAAAGTGTGCACGCTCGATAGTGTCGTTTTTTCCCTTAGCAACATTACTCGCTCAGGTTCTTTGGGTATGATCTCAGCTCGTTATTTAGAGCACCCCTTTGAGACAGTGCAAATATAGAAAAGTATTAAGAGAAATGTATAAAGTATTAAGATTTTTCGTTTTTGAAGTTTCTTAATACTTAATTCTAAAATCTTAATACTAAAAATCAGGTTTTCTTCGTGATTGTTTTAAATCAGAAACATTTTTTTTATCCTTAATTCTTTTTTTAATTACAGATTTCGGAACTTTTGTAGCTTTTCTAACCTTCGGAACAAACAATCCTTTTTTGATTATTTCCAAAAAACGTTTTATAACAATATCTTTGTTTTTAAGCTGGCTACGATCTTCGTCGCAATTTAAAATCAGCATATTTTCAGAAGTTAAACGTGCGGCAATATTAGTTTGTAAAAGCAATTTTTCTTCTTCAGACAAGCCTTGTGAAGCATTTAAATCAAAAGACAAAACGACTTTTGAAGAAACCTTGTTCACATTTTGCCCGCCAGCGCCACTGCTTCTAACGGCTTTAAAAGTTAATTCTGATATGATTTTATCGATATCCATTATTGTGGCTGATGCGGAGCTTTCAGTAAATCGTTTACCGTTTTCACCGGATTAAAAGTAATTAACGGAACGGCAACAAAAATAGTCAGCCAGTGCGCCATTGATCCGTTCCATAATCCTGGTAATTCGTAATTTTTAACCGTTTTGCCATCAACGCTTTTCTCAACGATAAAACCTGTTTTTTGATCCACAAAACTCTGCAAATCAAACTTCTCTCCTTTATAATTTTTAATTCCGCAAACTAAATCTACTGGATTAAAGTGAGTTGCTTCAGCTAAAATTTTAGACTGTTTTTTATCTGATAAATCAACTTGAGAAGTTTCGACAATCTGAAGTGATTTTATTCCTTTATCGTTCATTACCCAAAACGGTCCTCCGCCAGGTTCACCTTCATTTTTGACCATTCCGCAAACTCTGATTGGACGATTTAAAAGCTCTTTTATTTTGCTGATTTTATTCTCAAAAGTAAACATCTCAAAATCGCTTGATATCTCAATATTTAGTTCTTCCGACAGAAAAAGAACCATTTCATCTAATTGGCTTTCTCTTATTTTTTCCTGATCAATTGCATTTAAAAAATTGAAAACTTTTTGTTGCGCTTCAATCAAAATTCCTGCCAGTGCTTTTTTGTATAATGTAATTTTATCAATATGATTTTGAATCACATTGTCAATATTTTTAATGAAAATAACATCAGCTTCCAGCGCATTTAAATTCTGAATCAAAGCACCATGTCCACCCGGCCTGAAAATTAGCGCTTCATTTTTATCCCTAACCAATCTATTTTTTGTGTCAACTGCAATTGAGTCTGTTCCAGCATTTTGATAAGAGTAACCAATATTAATTTGAATACCAGAATCCTTCTCCACTTTTTGCTTAAGTACATCAATTTCTTTTTCGAATAATCCTTGATGCGCCTGAGTTACTGTAAAATGGAGATTCGAAACTTTATTTGAAGAAGCATAATGAACGCATTCATTCAAATGTTCTTCAATAGGATTTGCAATATGATCTTTATATTTATGAAAAGGCAAAACTGCTTTTGGTTTATCTGCAAAAGCAAAATAATCCTGAGAAAGCAATGTTTTTATGAAATAGTAATTTTTATAATCGCGTTCTAAATTTTCAAAATCAGGATAAATTGATTTCAGTTTTTTATCAATTGCTTTAAAAAACGGAAACTTATCCATTGCTACAATAAAAATTGAAAGCTCTTTGTCTTTTTGTCTGTTTATGTAAGCGTTTATAGTCTCTTTTTCAATATCGAAATCATTTAAGAAAGCTCTTAAAAACTTAAACATTCTAGTAGCGGCGCCAGAAGCCGGAACGAATTTTTTAATTTTAAGTTTTTCTTTTTGCGAATCAAAAAAAGCAGCTTTTTCTTCAAATTCTGATTCCGAAAAAGCTAAAATTCCGTCTTCAATTGTTGCTGGACTTATTAAGTTACTTTTTGTGATTCCTTTTTTAAAGATTTTCAATTGCTTTAAAACATTATCAAAAGAAATTCCGCGCTCATACAATTGAACAAAATCTTCTGACGAAAAACCACGTTCTTTAGCCATCGCAAGTTCATCAATAATTGCAGTTGCTTTTGCCAAACGGCTTTCTTTATCGCCTGACAATGTTATAAAGGGCTTTCTTGTATCAATTAAAGTTTGCTTAAAAACAGAAAACACTGTTTCTCTTCCGTTTGGAGAGTCTCTAATATCATCTTTTTCCCAAGGAACATCAATATCCGTCAGGAAAAACAAATCGTATTCATGCTCAAGTGCAGCTTCATTTAAAAGCGGATCACAGAAACCATAATACATTTCAGAAAAAACTTTGGTAACCATTAAATTGGTGTCGCAGAACAGGTATTTTTTTGCTTGAGAAAGCTTTTCGTTTTCTAAAGCAGTTTGTCCGTATGCAATTGGCATCATATCATCAGCTACGCAAATATGCTGATTTTCTTCCCATTTTTCCTGCAAATAATCGCGTGCAAATTCAGGAACCCATTCGGTTTCGTAGTAATCTGCAAGCTGTTTTGCTAAAGTTGTTTTTCCCGTGCTTTCAGGACCAAACAAAGCAATTTTTATGATAGTTGTTTTTTGCTGTCTAAGATTTTTCTCCATTCTAAATAAGCTGAAATAGCCAAAATTGTAAAAATTAAATATTGAAGTGACAGCATCCCTAAGCCACGGTAGGCATAAAGAGGCACAACAATTATATCGCCAATAATCCAAAGTGTCCAGTTTTCGATTTTTTTCCTGGCCATGTACCACATTCCCGCAAAAAATATTCCCGATGAAATCATATCGACATAATTGTCTGGATTGATTTTATAATCGAAATATTTATAAATCCCGAAAACTACAAAAACGGTCACAATAAACAGTACGATTCCGATTATTTTTTCATTAAAATTTGTACGAGTAATAGGTAAATTATCTTCAACCGTTCCTCCTCGCGCCCACACATACCAGCCATAAATGCTCATAATTGAAAAATATCCGTTGATAATCATATCGCCAATGTAACCTGCGGCATATAACAGATATACCGAAATTACAGTCGCAATTAATCCTGTTGGATATACCCAAATATTCTCTTTTTTAGCAAACCAAACACTTAAAATTCCGAAGACAAATACCAAAAACTCTAAAGCAATATGCCACAATGGAGCATTTTTGTAACTGTCAAGAAAAAAATCTATCATTTGGTCTGGTTATTTGGTTGTTTTTATGATTCAAAAAAATGACTGTCGTTTTCAAAAGCAGTTCCAATAACTACTAAATCTGCACCTGCTTTGTATGCGTTTTGAATTCCGTGCAAATCTACAATTCCTCCTCCAACAATTATAGGAATTTCTATATTTTGCGAAATTAACTGTATCATTTCCAGCGGTACTGCGTTTTTAGCACCACTTCCGGCCTCTAAATACATTAATTTGTTCCCAAGCATTTCTCCGGCTTGTGCAGTTGCCAAAACCAAATCAAAATTTTCTCGATTCAACGGTTTTGTTTTACTAACGCGTGCTACCGCAGTTTCATTGCCACTTTCGATCAAAATATATCCCGTAGAAATAACCTCTAAATTTGTCTTTTTAAGAATTGGCGCCGCCTGAACCTGATATTCAATCAAATAATCCGGATTTCGGCCAGATAATAACGATAAAAATAAAATTGCATCGGCCTGAGGTGAAATTTGCGAAGGATCGCCTGGAAAAATAATCACAGGCAAATTTGTTTTTTCTTTTAACTGCGCAATTAATTCTTCTAAAATTGTATTTTCAACAATACTTCCTCCCACAAAAATATGCGTAGCCGGAGATTGATTTATTTTAAGTAATAAATGATCTAGATTTTCCAATGCAATTTTATCAGGATCTAGTAAAATGGCCAATAATTTTTGTCCACTTTTCTTAGCATCTAAAATCTGTTGGTGTATATTGAGTAATTTTTGCTCCATAATGGCCGTAAAAGTAAAAAGTTTTTGACGTAGAAGAACTATTTTGAATGAATTATATTTGTACAATCATCACTGATAACCAATGAAAAAATTATGATCACTACATCATTATTAGAAAAATATGGCGCCTTAAAAAAATCCTTCGAAAAAAATGATCTTATTTTTGAAGAAGGAAATTTGCCTACACATTATTACCAAATTATTTCGGGTGAAATTAAAATGAGTAATTATAATGATGACGGACGCGAATTTATTCAAGGTATCTTTTATAAAGATCAATCTTTTGGGGAACCGCCTTTATTTTTAAATCAAAAATATCCTGCGAATGCCATTGCTGTTGAAGACTGCGAAATTTTTCTTCTTCCAAAGCCAACCTTCATGAAACTGCTTGAAGAAAATCCTGTAATAAGCATTAAAATAATCGAAAACCTCGCCCAAAGATTATATTATAAATCTGTTATGGCTGCTGAAATTTCAACTCACGAGCCAGAACATCGAGTTTTAAAATTAATCGATCACGGAATTGCTTATTTTAATTTTAAAAAAGAATCTAATGGCTATCTCATTAATTTTACCCGACAGCAAATTGGTGATTTAACCGGACTGCGTGTCGAAACAGTAATCAGAACAATAAAAAATTTAGAAAAGAAAGGTGAATTAAAGATTATAAACCGAAAAGTATATCGATAAAAAAGTTCTTGTTTTATGATTTTAATCATAAAATGCAATTGTATTGTGCCTGTACCTTTGTGGTATAAAAATCACAATATCATGACACTATATCAATCAACATTCGACATTTTTAATAGAAATTATATGGGTTCTGCTGCAATGGCAGTAATTGGCCAAAGCTGTTTAGGTGGCGCCGCTGCCATGTACGTTTTAGCAAACGGAACTTCTATTCCGCAAATGATTCAGCTTGCAATTATTGTATTAGCTTGTGTATTTGCAAACACTTCAATATTAGCACAAATGAAGCATAAAACAGTTTTTAACTTTATTCTTTTAAGTGGAATATTAAGCGTATTCTTTATACTCTTGAATAGTTTTATTCTATGAAAAAACAAATAGAAAACAGAGCTGATGTTTCTTTTTTAGTACATCAGTTCTATGCTAAAATAAGAGCCGATAAAGAAATCGGCTTTTATTTTAATGAAATGATTACCGATTGGGATGCGCATCTCGAAAAACTGACTGATTTTTGGGAAACTAATTTATTTGCCGTGCGCAAATACAAAGGAAATCCGCATGCTGTTCATAATGAAGTTGACGAGCATTTTGGAAGCAAAATTACAGCAAACGAATTTGGAATTTGGCTGAATTATTGGGCGCAGACATTAGACGAACATTTTGTAGGCGAAAATGTAGAAACGCTAAAACGTCGAGCAAGAAAAATGAGCACTTTTTTATTTGTAAATATGTTTCAGCATCGACAAAAGGAAAGTGAGATTTAATTAGTTTCTTCAATGTTTGCAAGTAAGGTATGTTATTTCGAGGAACGAGAAATCACAAGATTGTGATTGTGACTGCAAACTGCCACTGCGACTAAAAACTATTTTTCAAACGCATAAACCAAAGTAAAAGTTCCTTCAAAATTATCTGATTTAACTTCTTGATACTGCACATTAAAATCTTTTACCAAATCATCAAAATGGAGACTTGCCTGCGTTTGAGTTTTATCTAACGAAAAATCTTCAACCTGAATATGGTCTTTAAAACTGATTCCTTTTTCATTTCTAATTTTAAAGATTGCTTCTTTAGCGCCCCAAATTACAGTTAGTTTTTTAATATATTCTGCTGTAAATTCTGGTTGTAAATAACTGCATTCAAAGTCAGTAAATTTATCTGCAATTCGCTGAATCTTTTCGCGTTGCAATTCCATGTCAATCCCAACAGTTTCATGACTTATAATAATTGCTGCAAAATGGTACGAATGTGTTATTGAAATATAATTATGGCAATCGAAATAAGGTTTTCCAAATTCGTCATAATGCAAATCTTTATCTGTAAAACCCATTTCCTGAATCAGCATACGAACACTCAAAAAAGCACGCTGATGCATTTGCGATTTCATTCCGTCTAGTCTCTTTTGTGTTTTTTCTTTCAACACAACTTTACTCAACAATTCTTCTAGAGATTCTGTTATTTCCCAAATTAAAATTTTTGTCGTTTCGTTGAACTGTATGATCTGAAATAAAGGCATTCTTTTTAATTGTAAATTATGAATGGTTAATTATAAATATGGGTGGCACATTTTAAACCATATATGTCATTTAAGAAAATATAACTGTTGGCTCAAAAATGTATTAGTAAATATAAGCAATTCAGTGCAAAGGTAATAGTTTCAGAATCTTTTTAAATGAACTTACATCGCTTATATGGTTTAAAAACGATTCCTAAACTAACATTCTAAAGATTAAGAATTTAAAGATTTCACAAATCTTAGAGAAAGTAGTAAAAATAAAAAGCTATTCCTTAAATTTGCAAAAAATTTACAATTATACAAATATAATATAAATGAGTACATCGACTACGCCTTATGTGGCTTTCAAAGTAAAAGACATTTCTCTAGCGGCTTGGGGAAGAAAAGAAATTGAATTAGCAGAAGCTGAAATGCCAGGTTTAATGGCGCTTCGTGCTGAATATAAAGACGAACAACCTCTTAAAGGTGCTCGTATCGCTGGATGTTTGCACATGACAATTCAAACTGCTGTTTTGATTGAAACTTTAATTGCTCTTGGTGCTGAGGTTACTTGGTCTTCTTGCAACATTTTCTCTACTCAAGATCAGGCTGCTGCTGCTATTGCTGCTGCTGGAATTTCAGTATATGCTTGGAAAGGTCTAGACGAAGAATCATTTGACTGGTGTATTGAGCAGACTTTATTCTTTGGTGAAGACAGAAAACCATTGAACATGATTCTTGATGATGGTGGAGATTTGACTAACATGGTTATTGATCGTTACCCAGAATTAGTTGCTGGAATTAAAGGTCTTTCTGAAGAAACTACAACTGGTGTTCACAGACTTTACGAAAGAGTAAAAGCTGGAACTCTTCCAATGCCTGCAATCAATATTAATGACTCTGTTACTAAATCTAAATTTGATAACAAATACGGTTGTAAAGAATCTGCTGTAGATGCTGTACGTCGTGCAACTGACTTAATGTTAGCTGGAAAAAGAGTTGTAGTTTGCGGATACGGTGATGTTGGAAAAGGAACCGCTGCTTCTTTCAGAGGTGCAGGTTCTATTGTAACTGTTACTGAAATCGATCCAATTTGTGCTCTACAAGCTGCAATGGACGGTTATGAAGTTAAAAAATTAAACACTGTAATTGCTAATGCTGATATCATCATTACAACTACAGGAAATAAAGATATCGTTCTTGGAGAGCACTTCGAGCAAATGAAAGACAAAACTGTTGTTTGTAACATTGGTCACTTCGATAACGAAATTGATATGGCTTGGTTAAACAAAAACCACGGTGCATCTAAAATCGAAATCAAACCTCAGGTTGACAAATACAACATCGCTGGAAAAGATATCATCATCTTGGCTGAAGGTCGTTTAGTAAACCTTGGTTGTGCTACAGGTCACCCAAGTTTTGTAATGAGTAACTCATTTACAAACCAAACTTTGGCTCAAATCGAATTATGGAACAATAGTGCTGCTTACAACAATGACGTTTACATGTTGCCAAAACATTTAGATGAAAAAGTTGCTGCTTTACACTTAGCTAAATTAGGCGTTGAACTTGAAGTTTTAAGAGAAGATCAAGCTGCTTACATTGGTGTTGAAGTTCAAGGTCCATTCAAACCAGAATACTACAGATATTAATCTATTTTAGATTTCAGTCCCGAGGCTTCGGGATAGATTTCTGATTTTTTAGAAATATATTTCAAACCCGACAGGTTTTAAAAACCTGTCGGGTTTTCTATTTTTAAGTAATAAATAAAATGTCTTTTTCGATACAGAATAAAGATTTCTTTCAAAAAATATGCTTTTCTAAGAATAACTCCTTAATTTTAAGAATTAAAATAAGTTACTATTTCTCAACTACATAAACACTGTACTCTTGAAAAAAACATCTTATTTATTCGTCTTCTTGTTTTTATTGTGTCTTCCGCACATCATTTTTTCTCAGGAAAAAAAACCTAAAGTCGTTTTAGTATTAAGCGGTGGCGGTGCAAAAGGAATTGCGCATATTCCGCTTTTGCAAAAACTGGATTCTCTGCACATTGTTCCGGATCTTATTGTTGGAAATAGTATGGGAAGCATTATTGGCGGTTTATACGCCATGGGATATTCCGGAGATAGTATCGAAAAAATCACCAAAAATATTTATTGGGACAAACTCCTTGGCGGAGGGCAATCATTGCGATCTGTAAGTGCAGAAGAAAAAAGAGAATTTCAAAGATATGTAGTGGGAATTGGCGTTAAAGATGGGAAACTTAATAGTATTGGTTCTCTTTTAAATGATCAAAATCTGAGGGAATACCTTTCCGAATTAACCTTTCCCGTATATAATGTTAGAGATTTTGATAGCCTACCAATACCTTTTAGAGCCATGGCTACAGACTTGGTTGAGGGAAAAGAAGTTATTTTAAGCAAAGGCAGTTTAGCTTATGCTATGCGGGCAAGTATGTCATTGCCTGCGATTTTCAAGCCAATGCCTTACGAAAAATCAGTATTAGTAGATGGAGGAGTCTTAAATAATTTCCCGACTGATGTTGCTCAAAAAATGGGAGCTGACATTATTATTGGGAGTGATGTTGGTGGCGGATTGGAACCCATAGACAAACTGAACAATGTTATGACAATATTGATGCAAACCAGTATGTTTCCGAGTAATATTAAGAATCCTGAAAATCGTGATCGCTGTACAATATTGGTTGACCATTTACCTAACTTGCGTTTCTCTACCGCCGATTTTGCAGATAGCAATGAAATTTACAAAGACGGTAAAATAGCAACAAATCAAAATCTTCCGGCTTTAATTGCTTTGTCCGAAAAACTAAAGGGATTTTCGCAACGAACTCACGCATTGCCGGATATGCCCAAAGAATTTGTTCTAGACACGATCGTTTATAAAAAAATAAGCCCTGAAAACCTTCCTTTGGTTGTTGGAAGAGCGAATTTGAAAACGCATGTAAAATACACGACCAAAGATTTAATAGCAGGAATTAACAGAGCTATGGGAACTAATCTCTTTGATGAGATTACATATAGCTATTTTGTCAAAGATGGCGACAAACTCGGAATTACCTTGTTTGGATTTGAACGCGCTAAAAATCAGCTCAACACCTCAATCCACTATGACACTTATAGAGGAGTCGGAATCATTTTTAATTACACCGGAAGAAACATTCTAGCAGACGCTTCTCGCCTTCTGGTAACGGTTGATATTGCAGAACAACCCAAAGCCAGAATCAATTATCAAAAGAATTTTGGCGGGCATAGAGAATGGTGGTGGGCAACTGAAGCTTATGGAGCTTTGTTGCGACAAGAAATTTACATAAACGGAAAGGCATCAGACAACATGCTTTATAATGCTTTTGAATTCAACAATGAGATAAACAGAAATTTAAATTCGCTGAAAAGTTATTTTGGTTTTGGCCTAAACTATCACTACACCAATTTAAAACCAAAATACGATCGAGAATACAATCCTAATGCAATTTCAATAAACAACTACAGCTTTAACAATATCGAATTCAACATGCATTATTCGTACAATGACATGGATAAAGTTTTCTTTGCTACAGAGGGAACCATTATAAAATCAAATCTATCACGTTCATTTCTAACCAATATTGACGCCTCTTTCTCTGACCCAGCTTTAACATCTATTTCCGGCTCAACAAATGGTTACACAAAATTTGGCTTAGGTATTGAGAAGAGAATATCTTTAAAAAAGAAAATTACAGGAATTGTTGGGTTTGATTCTTATTTTATCTTTCAAGATAAACTTAAAGACGATCAAATTCCGTTTTCAGGATTTGGATATGCTTCAAAATATTTCTTGGGAGGCATTATTCCAAGTTCTGGCGCTAATCGTTTTTCATTTGCTGGTCTTCACGAAGACGAGCTCAATGTAACACAATATCTAGGACTTAGACTCGGATCTCAAATAAATCTAACTGGAAAAATTTATCTGACACCTCATTTTAATATTGCAACTGTTGGTTTTGATACTTTTGATGATTACATCGACCATGCCTTTAGCCCAAAAGGAAATTGGGATGATAATATCGAGCCTAGTCTTGTAATATCTGGAGGAGCCGCAATTTCGTACCAGTCTATTTTAGGCCCAATTCATTTTGACACATCGTGGATAAATAATATAGACAAAGTAAGATTATTTTTCAGCGTTGGATTATCACTCAATCCATAGCAATTTTGTCAATCTAAAATTATCAGGGCGTGCCACCATTTAAAAAAAGGCCTAACTATGCTTTGCGCGCATTAGGCCTTTTCTTAAATGCTGTCGGGCTATCCGGGCTACTTCGGTAGCTTCCTCCTATCCCTCACGCGCACGTAAACCAAGAACTTTAAATATTGTGTTATTATTTTATGCCTCCTGAAATTTTAAATTTAAATTTGAACTCTAGAATATCAAAAAAAATGATCGAAAAAGTTTTATGTGAAACACATGGTTTAAAAGAAATGACTTTTGCCTGTATTCACATTGCAATGGCAATAGACTCAAAAGAAAAAGTAGGTTTTTATTATTCAGAAGTCAAAGAAGATCTTCCACAAATTGCATGGTGCGGACAATGCGAACAATGGCTTCTTGATAATGGAGAAGAGTGGACTGCCGTTTTTCAAGCCAAAGCCGATTTTAAAATGCTGTGCATTGATTGTTTTGATGCAGTAAAAAACAATGAAACAGAAATTCATATTCGATAAATAAATTCTTTTCGGTTTCAAACAAAGCTTAACTTTGTAAAAAACACAAACCATGAAGAACTTTTTATTTTTATTCGTTGCCATAATTTTCGAAATCATAGCAACTTCGGCATTAAAAAAATCTTCAGAATTTACTAAATTAATTCCGAGCATCATCACCGTTATTGGTTATTGCGGTGCGTTTTATTGTTTAAGTTTTGCGATCAGAACTATTCCTGTTGGTTTTGCTTACGCAATTTGGTCTGGAGTTGGGATTGTTTTAATTACAGCAATTGGTGCTATTTTCTTCAAAGAAATACCAGATTTACCAGCAATAATTGGCTTGGCTTTGATTGTAATTGGCGTGATTATAATTAATGTTTTTTCTAAAACTGTGGCACATTAAAATCTTTTGATTCAATTTCTGATAGTATCAAATGATACTATCACGAATCCTTAATTAAGGAAATATATTTAGCTATGAACTTTCGAAAAGCCACAATCTCAGATCTTCTAGAAATGCAGAAATTGTTTGTCCAAACTATTCAATCTGTCTGCAAAAACGATTATAATCCTGATCAGATAAATGCTTGGGTCTCTGGAGCAGAAAACACACAACGCTGGGTTGACGTTATCGAAAAACAATTTGTTTTACTTGCAATAATCGAAAACAAAATTGCTGGTTTCGGAACTTTGAAAGACAGCAATTACATTGATTTATTCTTCATTCACAAAGATTTTCAACGAAAAGGAATCGCCAACAAAATCTTTAACGAATTAGAACTTGAAGCTAAAAATCATCATTCAAAATCTATAACTTCTGATGTAAGTATAACTGCAAAACCATTTTTTGAAAAGAAAGGATTCGCTGTAAAAACCATACAAAAAAACATAGTAAAAGGCGTTGAGATTATAAATTACAAAATGGAAAAAGAATTGAAATAGTTTGTTTCAAGTTTCACGTTCCAACTCAACTTGAAACCTGAAACCTGAAACAAAACAAGCAAAAAACCATTTCCGCAAGTTTCGGATTTTATACCCGCCAAAACCAATCGATCTTTGCCTTATAAAATGGAAAGAAAATGAACAC
Organism: Flavobacterium sp. LHD-80; assembly: GCF_030929605.1. Taxonomy (GTDB): domain Bacteria; phylum Bacteroidota; class Bacteroidia; order Flavobacteriales; family Flavobacteriaceae; genus Flavobacterium. The sequence goes on along the minus strand of NZ_JAVFVS010000004.1, from coordinate 731,251 downwards.
ACAAGAAACCATTAATTATAATCGTATTGCAGAAGCCATCGATTATATCAAAGCAAATTTTAAAGATCAGCCTAATCTTGATGAGGTTGCAGAGAAAGTGCATTTGAGTCCGTTTCACTTTCAAAGGCTTTTTAGCGAATGGGCAGGCACAAGTCCGAAGAAGTTTTTGCAGTATACAAGTTTAGAGCACGCCAAGAAATTACTCAAAGAAAATCAGGCAACAATATCTGAAACGGCTTTTGAAACGGGCCTTTCAGGAACCAGCCGACTTCATGATTTATTTGTAAATATCGAAGGAATGACTCCTGCAGAATATAAAAATGGCGGAAAAAATCTCGAAATAAACTACAGTTTTGCCGAAAGTCCGTTTGGAAATATAATTGTCTCTTCAACTCAAAAAGGCGTTTGTTTTATGGCTTTCGCCGAAAGTGAAGAAATCGGATTTAATGATTTAAAACACAAATTCCCGAATGCAACTTTTTCTCGAAAATTAGATCTGGCACAGCAAAACGCTCTTTTTATTTTCCAAAATGACTGGAGCAAATTATCCGAAATAAAACTGCATTTAAAAGGTACCGATTTTCAATTGAAAGTCTGGGAAACCTTGCTTAAAATTCCGATGGGACAACTTTCAACTTACGGAACTATTGCACATCAAATTCAAAAACCCAATGCTTCACGAGCGGTTGGAACAGCAATTGGAAGTAATCCTGTTGCATTTTTAATTCCGTGTCATCGTGTCATTCAATCTTCTGGAATTTTCGGTGGCTATATGTGGGGAAATACCCGAAAAACAGCCATAATTGGCTGGGAAGGCGCGCAGATAAATCCATAGTTATTCTGCCACGAATTACACGAATGTTCACGAATTATTTTTTTTATCAATCAGAATAAAAATTTGTGCAATTCGTGTAATTCGTGGCAAAAAAAACAATCTAAAATAATTATGCAAAATATACAACACAAAATTGCTTCTCAAAACTGGGAAAGCATCACCGAATCTATGCACGAAAATGGATTCACAATAATTCCAAACATACTTACTAATGAACAATGTGAAGACTTAAAATTCGATTATGATAATCCAAATTTATACCGAAAAACGGTTGTCATGGAACGCTATCGCTTTGGTTTAGGTGAATACAAATATTTCAACTATCCGTTGCCGGATTTGATTCAAAACATAAGGTCATCAATTTATCCGAAATTGGCACCGATCGCAAATGCATGGATGAAAGCGTTAAATATCAATACTTTTTTTCCTGAAAAACACGAAGAATTATTAAAACAATGTCACGACAATAATCAACTCAAAGCAACTGTTTTAATTCTTAAATACGGTAAAAGCGGATTCAATACTTTGCATCAGGATTTATATGGAGATGTTTATTTCCCAATTCAAATAGTACTTTTTCTAAACGAACCCGATGAAGATTTTACCGGCGGAGAATTTGTATTGACACAACAAATGCCAAGAGCACAATCAAAGGCAATTGTGTTGAAACCAAAAAAAGGAGATATTTTAATTTTTACAACCAATTTTAGACCTGTAAAAGGAACAAAAGGTTATTATCGGGTTAATATGAAACATGGTGTGAGTGAAGTTCATTCTGGCGAGCGATATACATTGGGGATTATTTTTCATGATGCACTTTCGTGATTTTTGTTCGCAAAGTCACGAAGTCGCAAAGTTTTTTTAACAACGTTTCCATACAGTTTGTCATTTCGACGAAGGAGAAATCTTCGCGAGAAGCTCGACAAAGATTGGAGTATTGTTGCGGAGTTACTTGCGAAAATTTCTCCTTCGTCGAAATGACAAAAATGAGAAAAAACTTTGCGCCTTCGCACCTTTGCGAGAGATTTACACGCTTGAAGGCGTACTCTTGTACATCTCTCTACAATAAAAAATATATCTAAAATAAATGATTCAACACCAAAAAATATCTAATGCAGAATTGCTTCTTAAAATTAAAAATGCGGAAATTTGTTTTGGTGGAAACCAAAAATTAAAAATCTACGGAACTTTAAAATGTTCTTCGGGAAAAAGAATGAAACGTGAGAATCGCGTTTTCTTTTTATCTGAAAATGAAGCCAGACAAAACGGTTTCAGACCTTGCGGACATTGCATGAAAACCGAATATCAAAACTGGAAAAATGGACTTATTTAATCCCGAAAGTGACGAAAACACAAATCTGCTTCCGAAAGACGGAACTGTAAATTATTACGGAAAATTATTTCCCAGAACAGAAGCTGATTTTTATCGTGATACTTTATTAAATACAATCGAATGGAAAAACGATGAAGCAATAATCTTTGGAAAATTAATTTTGACCAAACGAAAAGTGGCTTGGTACGGTGATCAAGAATTTGAATATACCTATTCGAATACAACAAAAAAAGCACTTCCTTGGACAAAAGAATTACTGGAATTAAAGAAAATCATTGAAGAAAAAACGGGAGAAACGTTCAATTCCTGTCTGCTCAATTTATATCATTCTGGAGAAGAAGGAATGGCTTGGCACAGCGATGCTGAGAAAGATTTAAAAAAGAATGGCGCGATTGGTTCGGTAAGTTTTGGTGCTGAAAGAAAGTTTGCTTTCAAACATAAAGATTCAAAAGAAGTTGTTTCTCTAATTTTAGAACACGGAAGCTTATTGGTTATGAAAGATGAAACGCAAACGCATTGGTTGCATCGATTACCTCCAACAAAAACAACTCAAAAACCAAGAGTAAATTTGACTTTTAGAACTATTGTACGTTAAATTATTTCTTCTTTTTTGGAGCTACATTTTGGTAAGAAAGTTTCAAAGCATCTTCAAACATTTCGTGTCTTACTTTTGAAAGTTCAACAATTGTCCAACCTTGTTTTCCCCATTTATTTGGAATTGGATAAAAAATCATTTCGCTTGAAGCACAAAAAACAGATTGATCGATTTCGTTTAATTTTAGAACGGCACGATTATTTTTTTCATCAAAAGTGGCAAAAATTTTCTTGTTGACGCGAAAAGAGGTTTTCTCGAAATGCGGTTCTTCAGTTGCATCTGAAAATGCTAAAGCTAATTTTCTGAAAGTTTCAAAATTTACCATTGCATATCGTTTTAGTAAACCTGACAGGTTTTTGTTGACTATATTTTACTGTTTCTTACCAACCCTGATTCAATCCGTTTTTCAGGACTTCATCATATTTTTCTTTATCGAAAGAATATAAGTTTGGCGCTTTGTGTGCAACATTGCTTTTCTTTTCGTCAAGCTTATTGAGAATTCCGATATTAGTTATTTTTCTAAGAAAATTTCTTCTATCCAGTTTTTTGTCCAAAATCGTTTCATACAATTTTTGAAGTTCTGGAATCGTAAATTTCTCAGGCAATAAATTATAACCAATTGGCATTAAATTCAATTCAGTTCTCAAAGTGTTCAATGCTTTATCCAGAATTTCTTTGTGGTCTAAAATAAGTTCCGGAACTTCTTTATGGTCTATCCATTCTACAATTTCACGATCGCTCGAAGGTTTTGGGATCGTTTTTAAAAAATCAACCAAAGCATAATAGCCAATTGTAACAAAACGGCGCATTAACCATTTACCTTTTGCCTCTTCGATTTGTAAATATTCTAGAACCTGTTTATCAAAGTGCTGATCGTTTCTTTTTACTTTTCCAAAGGTGGCAAACTGTCTTAAAAAAATACCATCAACGCCAGTTCTGTCGTTTAAAATAGTTACCGCTGCAGTATCAATATCCTGATCTACAGGAATAAATCCACCGGGCAACGACCACTTCGGATTTTGGTCTACTTTGATAAGCAAAACCTTAAGCTGGTTATCGTGAAAGCCAAAAATGACACAGTCAATCGACAGCCCAGGCTGATAATTTTCATTATTTTCTATGATGTCTTTTAGCATTTTTGACATTTAATTGCGCCTTTTTCTTTATCAAATAACCCTGCAATTTACTCTATTTTTATAAAAACAAAACAATTAACAACGTTTAAAGACAAAAATAGCATTTGTTAAATAAGTGTGTCGCTCACAATTTTAACTTAAAATTAAAATCAAATATAAAAAAAATAAGTACATTGCGTCATAATAACACATTTAAATAATTTTGTTATTATTTTAAACAATACAGTAAGAAAATTAAGATGTAAATTTTGAATTTACCTCTTTTATATACATTCAGAAAGTCAATGTGAGAGCTATGAGTACGAATCCATTAAAAGATATAAACAAAAGAATAAGAACCAAAATCTGGACTTCTTTCGGATTTGTTTCGAAAACGTATTTATTGGAAGAATCTATAAAATACAGCCAACAGCAAGAAAAAATTTTCAACGAAATGATTGTTGAAACTGAAGCAAAAGATAAAAAGGCAAAACGCGAAGCTTTTGACAAAGCTTTGTACGCATCATACAAAGGAATTGGCGCTATGGATTTTATAAATACTGTTTTGAAATAATTCAAAACCTTTATAAAATCCATAACGCCAATTTAAAATTGACTTCTACTATTGTACTAATTCAAAGTCTGCTCTAAGTTTTATATCTGCTGACGAAGCTCCAATCATTACTTCGAAATCTCCTGGTTCAGCAACCCATTCTAATTTATTATTGTAGAAAGAAAGTTTCTCTTTGTCAATTGTAAATTCAATTGTTTTAGATTCTCCCGCATTTAATTTCACTTTTTGGAAATCTCTTAATTCTAAAACTGGTCTAACAACAGATCCGAATTTATCTTTCAAATACAATTGCACTACTTCTTCTCCGGCCACTTTTCCAACATTTGATAATTGGAAAGAAACTTTGATTGTCTCATTGCTTTTGATTTTTGCAGATGATAATTTCAAACCTGAATAATCAAATTTTGTATAACTCAAACCGTATCCGAATGGGAATTTTGGTGAGTTTTTCAAATCAATATAAGCCGAAACATAATTTTTTGAATCTTCATTTTTAGCTGGTCTTCCAGTACTGAAATGATTATAGTAAATTGGAATTTGACCAACTTCTCTCGGGAAAGTCATAGGCAATTTCCCTGACGGATTATAATCTCCAAATAAAACATTTGCGATTGCATTTCCAGCTTCTGTTCCTAACCACCAAGTGTATACAATTGCCGGAACGTTGTCTGCAGTCCAGTTAAAAATAAGTGGTCGTCCTGCATTTACTAAAACAACAACTGGTTTTCCTGTTGCCTGAATCGCTTTTACTAGATCTTCCTGAACACCTGGCAAATGCAAATCGCTTCGGCTTTTTGCTTCACCACTCATGTCGTGTCTTTCACCAATACTCAAAATAACAACATCGGCTTGTTTTGCAGTTTCTACTGCTTCAGCAAAACCATCTTTATTGTCTCCAGTAACATCACAACCTTTCGCGTAAAGTAATTTTGTATTTTTCCCTACTTTATTCTGCAAACCATCCCATTGTGAAACTACCCATTTATCGTAATTTACATCCGGCAATTCAACAGACCAAAATCCCATATTGGCTTTGTATTCTTTTACCATTGGCCCAATAAACGCAATTGTTTTTAGGTTTTTAGAAAGTGGCAAAGTTTGATTATCATTCTTTAATAAAACAATACTTTTTTGTGCTACTTCAAGCGCTGCTTTTCTGTTTTCAGAATTGTTTAAAACTTTCTCAGCTCTTTTATCATCTGAATATTTGTAAGGATCATCAAATAAACCTAATTCAAATTTTTTACGTAAAATACGTTTTACTGCATCATCAATCAAATCAATAGAAACTCTTCCTTCTTTTACTAAAGCAGCAAGATTGTAACGATACGCATTACTTTCCATGTCCATATCACTTCCTGCAGTGATTGCAGAATAGGCCGCTTCTTTAAGATCTTTTGAGTAACCGTGTGCTACCATTTCTCCAATTGATCCCCAGTCAGAAACTACGAAACCTTGAAAATTCCATTTTCCTTTTAAAATATCACGCTGTAAATGTGCATTTCCTGTCGCAGGAACTCCGTTTAAATCATTAAATGAATTCATAAAAGTTGCCGCACCAGCATCTAAAGCCGATTTGAAAGGAGGTAAATACGTTTCAAGCAACATTCTTTCACTCATATCAACAGAGTTATAATCTCTTCCTCCAACACCTGCGCCATAAGCCGCAAAGTGTTTTACGCAAGCCATAACCGAGTTTAAATCGCCTAATTTATTTCCTTGAAAACCTTTTACACGTGCATAAGCAATTTTAGAACCCAAGTAAGTATCTTCTCCAGCACCTTCCATAACTCTTCCCCATCTTGGATCACGGCCAATATCAACCATTGGAGCAAATGTCCAGTGAATACCGCTTGCTGCCGCTTCTGTTGCTGCAACTCTAGCTGCTAATTCGATAGCAGGCAAATCCCAGCTTGCTGCTTCAGCTAACGGAATTGGAAATGTTGTTTTATACCCATGAATAACATCTTGACCAAACAACAACGGAATTTTTAGACGTGACTGCATCGCTAATTCCTGATATTGTCTTGTATATTTTGTTCCAATGATATTCAGCATCGAACCAATTAAACCTTGTTTAATTTCAGATTGTTTGTTCGGATTTATCGTGATTGGCCCTGTTGCCTGATTATCACCCGTATATTGATTAAGCTGACCTATTTTTTCTTCAATAGTCATTTTTTTCAACAGATCATTCACTTTTTGATCTATTGTCTGCTGTTGTGCCACCGCAAAAAGCGAGGCCATCAACAAGGCAAATGTGGTTAATTTCTTCATGAATTTAATTTTGATTACCAAACGTAAGTTGCAACTGCGCCAGCGTTTAAAGTAGTTGAAATTTGTTTTTGATTGTATTTGATATTGAATGTCTCTGCTTCAGTTCCATCATTTTCAACAATTAGCACAATTTGTCCTGATGGTGTTTTGAAAGCAACATTATGTAAATTACCAGCGATATTACTTCCAATTCTTACTGATCCTTCAGGAATAAATTTTGAAGCATGACCAATAATATAATAGCCTACTTCTCTTTTAATATTCTGATTTTGATCGATCATTAAAGCGCCTTTGCAAGTAGAACATCCGCCTGGCGTAAATGGTTTGTAGTTTTCATCATTTGCCAATCCCCATGAAAGTGCATTTTTACTCCAGTTACGCATTGAACCAATCACCACATTTTTTACACTCCATTTCAAATCATTTTCAAAACTGCTTTTTGAACCGGTATACTGTTCTGTAAAATATAAATCTTTGTCTGGAAACGCATCGTGAACTGTTGTCAAAGCGTTGATATCACCTTCGTATAAGTGAAAAGCAGAACCAGTAACAAATGGATATGCTTTTGCATTTTTTAAAATCGTCAAAGGATATTCTGGTTTATTGCAATTGTGATCGTAAACAATAATTTTGGTTTTAATTCCCGCTGCTTTGAAAGCTGGTCCTAAATTATTTCCAATAAAATCTGCTTGTTGTTCAGCCAACATCAACATACTAGGATTGTTTCCAGGATGCAAAGGCTCATTTTGAGGCGTTATGGCATCAATTACAATTCCTTGCGCTTTCATTGCTTGAATGTATTTCACAAAATATTCAGCATAAACTTGGTAATATTTTGGCTGTAAACTACCTCCTTTTGAGCTTCCGTTATCTTTCATCCAAACTGGAGGCGACCACGGAGAACCCATAATTTTGATTTTCGGATTTATAGCTAAAATTTCTTTTAAAACCGGAACCACATCTTTTAAATCTGGGCCAAGATTAAAATGTTCCAACTTTAAATCGGTTTGGCCTTCTGGCATATCATCATACGAAAAAACTACTTCATTCAAATCTGAAGCACCAATACTGATTCTTAAATAACTTATACCAACTGCATCATTTTTTCTTGAAAAAAGCTCTTGAAGCAATGCTTCTCTTTTTGCCTTATCCAATTTCAAGATAGTCTGAGCACTTCCTCCAGTTAAAGAAAATCCAAAACCTTCAATAGTCTGGAATTTTTGCGAAGCGTCAACAGTGATGGTCTGATTCGAATTTACATCAGAATTAAAAACCAATTCTGGCTGTTTTTTCAATTTTGATGTTTCATCTGTGGTTGTAATCCAAGATGCAGCTTTTCCAGTATTGGAAGCTGTACTTTTTGAAGAACCGCATTTTATTTGAACTGCTATTAAAGGCAGTAAAAGTAAAATTTGAAGTTTTTTGCTACTATTTTTCATTTTTAATCTACTTCTATTAAAACAGGTAAATGATCTGATGGATATTTTAAATCTTTAGAATCACTTAAAACTGCATGTTTATAAATCTTTAATCCGCTATTTTTTGAAACAAAAATGTAATCAAGCAATAAGGTTACAGGTTTGTCATGTTTAAAATCGTTGAACGTTCCAGATGGTCCAAAAGGTTTTTCAACTGAAACATCTTTCGTGTCATCCATTACTTTTTTTACTTCCAAAATTTGTTTTGTATCAGGCTCCGAATTAAAATCTCCCATTAAAAAAGCAGGATATTTTTTTGCATTAACTACCGTAATTTTTGACAAAACAAGTTCAACGCCTTTTACTCTGGCAACCTCTCCCATATGATCCAAATGCAGATTAAAAACATAAAATATTTTCTTCGTTTTTAAATCTTTAAAAAGACCATACGTGCAAATTCTATTGTACGTCGCGTCCCAACCTTTTGAAATTACATCTGGCGTTTCTGAAAGCCAAAACGTATTAGACTCCAATAGCTGAAAACGTGCTTTTTTATAATAAATCGTACAAGCTTCTCCTTTTCCAACACCTTCTCTTGCAACTCCAAAATTTTTATATTCAGACAAAGCCGAAGCTATATCTGTAACCTGATTTGGAGTCGCTTCCTGAACTCCAAAAATATCAGGACTGTAAAATTGTATTTGAGAAGCAAAATAATTCTTTCGATTTGGCCACGCATTTTCTCCGTCAGAAGCAATATCCAAACGAATATTGTAGGTCATAATTTTTAGATTTTGGCCATAAAATGAATTACTTACAAAAAGCAAGAATACTGCTACACTAACTTTAATTATCTTTTTCATATTTTAAAAAATTTTAATCTGTAAAGCTAGTGTTTCCGAGACTTTACAGAAAAAAATTAATGTTAATTGTACACTCTTACGTAATCAACTTCGAAAGTTGCATTTGTAAAATTAGGATCAACAGTTCCACCAAAATTCCCTCCCATTGCTAGATTCAAAATCAAGAAAAAGTTGGCATTAAATGGTGTTGAACTAGTGTTTCCGTATGTATAAAATAAATTGTCGTCGACATAAAATTTAATGCTTTGCGCACTCCATTCGGCTGCATAAACGTGAAATTCTGTTGCTGAATTTGGAACTGTTGTTATAGCAGTATCAGGCGTATTCCCTGAACGTCCCGGCGAATGCAAAGAAGAATGGTTTACATTTGGATTATTCCCAACCGATTCTAAAATATCAACCTCACCACAGGCTGGCCACGGAGCTGTATCAATATTATCGCCCAACATCCAGAAAGCTGGCCATGTTCCTCCACCAACTGGCAATTTTGCGCGAACTTCGGCACGGCCGTATTTAAATGAGAATTTCCCTTTTGTAAGCAATCTTGCCGAAGTATAATGGCTTCCCATATATTCTTCTTTAATTGCTTTGATTTTTAAAAGTCCATTTTCAACAATTACATTTTCAGGACGAGTGGTGTAATATTCTAATTCATTATTTCCCCATCCGTTTCCAGTTCCTGTATTGTAACCCCATTTTGCGGTATTTGGAGCGCCATTTACGTCAAATTCATCAGCCCAAAGTAATTTTCTCGCGACAAAAACATTTACCGAAGTTGTTGTGCTTACAAACTGTAATCCGTTGTATGCAGAAACTATAATTGGGTAGCTTTTAGTTCCAGAAGTTGTAAACTCATAAGTTAAATCGCCCGCTGTAATTTCTTTTGTCTGATTATCAATCACCACTTTATATGATGTTGCATTTGAAGCTGTAATTGTCAATTTTACTTTTCCGCTTCCGTCGCCATCGGGTTTATCAGCAGTTTTGCCAATTACTTCTACAGTAACAGAAAGATTTGAAGGTCCGGTTGCTACGGGTGGTGTTTCATCACCTGCATCATTGCCACTGCTACAAGACAGGCTGACAAACAGCAATGACAACAAAAAACCTGTTTTCTTCATTAAATTATATAGTTTCATTGCATTTAGTTTTGATTAGTTTTTAATTGCGAAGCTTATTTTTTTGCCTCAGAAAAATCTAAATAATTCAAATTGAAGCCTCCTTTTTCAAAAACAGCTTTGATTTTATTTGTTCCTGCTTGTAAATCTACTCCAGATAAAACAACGGTTTTCCATTTATCATTTCCACCAGTTGCAGGAAGTACAATCGATTCTGATTTTTTACCGTCGGCTGTTTCAAAATGCACTTTTCCTTCTGATTTTTCGCTTGAATAACGTATGGTAACTTTGTATTTATTTTGCTTTTTAACTTCTGAAGTGAATTGAAGCCATTCGCCATCTTCAATAAAAGAAACTTGATAACCATTTGATCCAGCGTCTTTGCAAGGCAAAATATCTACGCCGTCATTTCGCATGGTATTTCCTTTGTTCCACTCATCAAACTTTCCTGTTTCAACTCTGTAATTGATAAAATCTTTATCAGAATAAGCGTATTCGTTTGTTCCCAAATCATATTGCGTTGCAGCAATTTTTCCAGGAATAGTGTGATTTTTATACGGTTTTGTGTCGTTTGTTTGAACTTGTCTGAACATTGCATCGACTACATCTGGCTTAACGGTTACGTTTTCCATTTTGTAATTATCAGCCATTTTCATAAGCGTTTTCTTTGCAAACTCTGGACTTGGTTTTTGCCCTCCATCTTTCCAATATTTCAATAAAACATCATATTCTGGAATTTTAGTAACCGAAGCCACACCAGCAATATTCTCGATTTTTTTCATTGGCCAAAATGCCCATCCAATGTTGTTTCCTTCAACCAAAGTCAGAACATCCTTAAACCAAACATTTGAATTTTCTCCACTTTCTCCTAACCAAATTGGTACATTGTATTGTTTTCTGTAATCCAACATTTTTTGAATTGAACCTACAGTGTTATAGTTCCAATATTTATGGAAACTCAATGCCATATTTTCATCCCATAAAGGAAAAATTCCGTTATAATTATTACCCCAGCAATTTCCTTCAATAATAACCATGTGGTTGGTATCGACTTCGCGAATTGCTTTTGTAACCGCTACCATTAAATCTCGTAACGGTCCGTTTGAATTTTCATCGCAACCATTTTTATTAGTTCCTGTGAAGTTCCAGTTTGGCTCGTTAATGATATCATAACCACCAATCCACGGATTATCTCTGTAACGAGAAGCCAGTTTTTTCCATAAAGCAATCATTTTTTTCTGATTCGCTTCACTGTTCCAAAGTGATGGCTTTGTAGTATCGTAATCAGAAATCGCAGCATCATTTCCTTGTCCGCCCGGCGCAGCGTGCAAATCCAAAATCAAATACAATTTGTTTTCAGCACACCATTTCAATAAATTATCGGTCATCGTGAAACCTTCTTCTAGAAAAGTAATTTCACCATTTTTTTCTTCCTGAATTGATGGCGTATACAAATTATAATGCATTGGAAGGCGAACCGAATTGAATCCCCATTTTGCTAACGAATCAATATCTCTTTTCGTGATTCCGTTTGCTTTATAAGCAGCATAAAACTCTTTAGTTCCCTGGTCGCCAATAACGTCCTGAATTTTTTGTTTGATCTGATATTGCGGACTCGCGAATGGCTGTGTCTGCAACATATAGCCTTCCTGAACCATCCAGCCACCAAGGCCTAATCCTCTTAAAATTATATTTTTGCCGTTTCCATCAACAATATTTTGTCCGTCTCTATGCAAAAAACCTTGTGCAAAAGAAACAGCTGTCAATAAAAACAATGCTCCTGTAATTATTTTTTTCATGCCGAAATTATTTATCCGTCGTTGTAAACTGCGTTATTATTTCCAAGTAAATGTTCCTACTGATCCTCCATCTAGAGTAACCGTAACCCATTTATCATTGAATTTAATATTGAAAATTTGCATATCAGCTCCGTCATTTTCAACAATTAAAACTTTTGAACCTGTTGGCGTAATGAAAGCGACATTTTGAAGACTTCCGCTAATATTACTTCCAATTCTAACAGAACCAGCTGGAACAAATTTCGACGCATGCGCAATAATATAATAAGCAACATTACGCTGAAAACTTTCACTTGAAGTTATGGTTAAAGCACCTTTGCACATATTACATCCGCCTACAGTATGAGGTTCGAATGAACCGTTATTAGCTAAATTCCATTCTAATGCATTCTTACTGTAATTTCTCATTGAACCAATAATTACATTTTTAAGATGCCATTTTAAATCGCCTCCAAATTCGCCTGTTGACGAAGTCCATTGTTCAGTGAAATACACGTTTTTAGTTGGAAAAGCATTGTAAACATTTGAAAGAGCGCTGATATCTCCAGCATACAAATGAAATGCTGAACCGTCTACAAAAGGAAATGCACCAGCATCACCCAAAATTGTTGTTGGGTAACTTGGTTGATCACAGTTATGATCATAAGCAATAATTTTTGCTTTTATTCCCGCAGCCTTAAATGCAGGCCCAAGATTTGTTTTTATAAAATTTGCCTGTTCAACAGCAGACATGTACATACTTGGATTGTTTCCATCATGCAAAGGTTCATTTTGAGGCGTTACTGCATCAATGGTAATACCTTCAGCTTTCATTTGCTGAATATATTTTACAAAATATTTGGCGTAAACATCATAATATTTTGTTTGCAATTTTCCTCCAATAAAACTGTCTTTATCTTTCATCCAAAGTGGTGCTGACCATGGAGTTGCTAAAATTAAAATCTTTGGATTGATTGCCAGAATTTCTTTCAAAAGCGCAATTACGCCAGTTTTATCTTTATCTAAACTAAATTTTGCCAAATCCATGTCTGTTTCTCCTGTTGCAAGATCGTCATATGTAAAAGGAGATGCATTTAGATCAGACGCACCAATACTGATTCTGATGTAACTGATTCCGATTGAAGTTTCGCCTGAACCAAAAAGTTCTTGTAAAAGAGCGCTTTTTTTCGCTGGAATCATTTGATTGATTACATCGGCACTTCCTCCGGTAAGAGTGTATCCAAAACCATCAACAGTCTGATATTTTATTGCTTCATCAACAACAATATTAGGAAACGTATTATAAGTAGTTCCAAATCCTAATGTTGTTGCCTGTTTAGCCAAAAGAACACTTTGATTGCTTTTTGTAAGCCAAAAATCAACATCATTTGTTACCGTCACCGGCGGAGTTACAACTGGCGGCGTAACTGGTGGCGGATCAGTCGCGTCATTTGAAGAGGAACATTTTACTTGAGCAAATATTGCTGAAGCAAAAAATAATGCTTTTATAGTGGTTTTTAAATTGAATTTCATTTTTATAGTTTTTTTAGTTAATAGACCGCTAGTAAACAATAGTTTGAATAGCGTGTGCCGGGATAGTAATAGTAGTTTTTAAAGTGTTGCTGGTTAAATTATACACAACATCTTTATCGGATTGGTTCATTACGATAGTGGCAATTTTTCCGTCGGTATTTTTGAATGACGTACTTAAAAGGGTTTTATCACTAATTGTCTGTGTTATACGTTTTGCATTTGCATGAATAAATTTTGAGAAATGACCAATATAATAATACATTGGTGTGTAGATTAATTCATCTTTAGTAACATCGGCGTGAATTGGTGCAAAACAAAAATTACCAACATGATTTGGACCTCCGTTTTGGTCAAGAAGAATATTCCAGTCTGTCCAGCCTACTGTTCCGTTGTTAAAATCATTAATCATGTTAAGACCATAACGTTCGGCATTTCCCCAAAACTGAAATCTTGTAGCATCAAATTTTTCAATACAGCCTTCTGTAAATAAAAGTCCTTTATTTGGAAAAGCTTTGTGAACTTCGCCCACAGATTCAAATCTTGGTGGTCCGCCACTCCAAGTTTCGTACCAGTGAAATCCAATTCCCCAAGCAAATTTTGAAACTTCAGGATCAGAGAAAACAAGATTAGCGCGTTTTTCAAGCATTTCGCCACGGTTGTGATCCCAAATAATTACATTTTTTGAACCAAGTCCTTCTTTTTGCAAAGTGGGTCCAAGGAAGTTTTTCAAGAAATCTCTTTCGGCTTCAGGCGTATAAATACAAGATTCCCATCTTTGTTTTGCCGCTGGTTCATTTTGAATGGTTAATCCCCAAATTGGAATACCTTCTTTTTCGTATGCTTTTATAAATTTCGCATAATAATTAGCCCAAGACTGAGCAAACTCTGGCAACAAAACGCCGCCGTGCAAAATATCATTATTGTCTTTCATGAAAGCTGGGGGACTCCACGGACTGACAAATAAAGTTAATTTCCCGCCGGCTGTTTCGATTGCTTTTTTTAGAAGTGGAATTCTATATTTTTGATCATGATCAATGTTGAAGGTTTTTAATTCCTTGTCACCTTCTGCAATGTAAGTGTAACTGTCACTGCTAAAATCGCAGCTATGAATGTTGGTTCTGGCTAATGAATAACCTATCCCTTTGTTTTTGTCGTAGTAAGCGGTTAGAAATTCCTGTTGCTTTTTTGGAGATAGTTTTGCAAAAACTTCAGCGCTTGCATCTGTAATCGCACCTCCAATTCCAAGGAAAGTCTGATCTGTATGTTCAGGATCTACATTGATAGATACTGATGAAGTTGTTTGTTGTGATGTGTTGTTTGAAATTAAATTATTCGATAATGATAATTTAAAATTCGTGTTTTCGGCTGTAGTGTAAACCGTTATTTTTTTATTTGATTTGGAATCAGAAACCGCAGAAGCACCTGCAATTTTTGATGAATTACAACTAAATTGCAGTAATAGTATTGGGACGATTAAAAGGCTGCTTATGGCTTTCATTATACTTTAAAAAAATCGATTTAATTTAGAAAAAGTAAATTGAGGGTCAATATGGATGATTCAAATCAACCCTCATTATTTACAAATAATATTAATATACAAGTGTTTGTATAGCATGCGCAGGAATCTTAACTACAGTCTTTTCAGCTGCTATAATTAAGTTATAGGTAATTTCTTTGTCTGACTGGTTCATGACAATTGTTGCCATTGTACCATCAGTATTTAAAAATGAAGTGCTCAATAAAGCGCTTCTGCTCACAGCAGTACTAACTCGAACTGCATTTAAGTGAATAAATTTTGAAAAATGTCCGATATAATAATAAGATGGCGTATAGATTAATTCACCAGTTGTTGTATCAGCGTGAATTGGTGCAAAACAGAAGTTTCCAACGTGGTTTGGTCCTCCATTTTGATCTAAAAGAATGTTCCAGTCTGTCCATCCAGCTGTTCCATTATTAAAATCATTAATCATAGAGATACCGTATCTTTCACCGTTACCCCAAAACTGATATTTTTTGGCATCAAATTTCTCAACACATCCTTCAGTAAATAAAAGACCTTTGTTAGGGTAAGCTTCGTTGACTTTTCCAACATTGTCAAACATTGAAGCCCCGCCAGACCATGTTTCGTACCAATGGAATCCCATTCCCCAAACGTACTTTGAAGCTTCTGGATCAGAATAAATTACATTTGCTCTGTAGTTCATCAAATCACGATTGTGATCCCAAACAATGATTTTTACATCTCCAAGTTTTTCTTTTTTCAAAGTTGGCCCAAGAAAGTTTTTGATAAAATCTCTTTCGGCTTCGGCAGTATAAATACAAGATTCCCAAGTTTGAACCGCCATTGGCTCATTTTGAGTGGAAGTTCCCCAAATCGGGATTCCTTCTTTCTCGTATTCTTTTATAAATTTGGCATAAAAATTAGCCCAAGTCTGATAATATTCAGGCAATAAAGTTCCACCTTTAAGCACATTTTTGTTGTCTTTCATGAAAGCATTTGGCGACCATGGAGCAACATAAGTTGTTAATTTCCCGCCAGCCTTCGCGATAGCCTGTTTGATTAACGGAATACGAAATTGTCTGTCATGCTCAATAGAAAAGGTTTTTAAATCCTTATCGCCTTCTTTGATATAAGAATAGCTTCCACTGCTAAAATCAGAACTCTGAATCGTTGTTCTTAGCAAAGAATAGCCTATACCTTTTTGTTTATCGTAGTAAGCATTTAAGAATTCTGCTTGTTTTTCTTTTGAAAGTTTAGCAAAAATTTCGGCACTCGCGTCTGTAATTGCGCCTCCAATTCCCATGAAAGTCTGAAACTTTTTTGATGGTTCAACAAATACAGATGATTCTACTTCTAGAGGCTGTTTTGATGCTGAAAAAGTTAAATTATCAGTAGATGTTAATCTTAAATTAGAATTCTCTGCTGTTGTATATACGGTTATTTTTTTTCCGTTGGTTGTAAATTCTTTTTTTGCTTTGGACTGGGCAAAAACAGCCACTGAAAACAAAAAACATAGAATTTTTAAACTATTATTTTTCATTCTTTCCTTATTAATTTATTTCTAATTACAAGTTCTCAGAAACTCATTTCCTGACAGCTTAAGGAAGGATTTAAAAAATAGCCCATACTCATAACGATTATGGGCTATTTACAACCAAACTTAAACTTAACTTAACTTTATTATTTTCCGCGTAATTCCACGCCTTTGATTGTGATACCGCCTGGAGCAATTCCACCACCGCATCTAATCATTAAATAAATTTTACCTGTAATATCAAATTTTACAACATTACTGATTACACCTAATCTAACATTTTTAGTACATCCAATAGCAGATAATTTACCAGAAACTGGAGTGTTTCCACAACCATCCCAAGTATTTAATCCCATTACTTTTCCACCATCACTGTAATCTCCAGTAATAGTTGCAGGATCTACTTTACCAGCGTAAACTTCAAACCACATATCTTTTGAAGCTCCACCAGAAATAACCATGTCAATTGTGTATTCTTTGTCTTTGATAACGTCGATTGCTTGATAAATTCCAGCATGACCACCACTTACAGTAGCACCTTTTGCACTATATGTCCAGTCTGCACCAGTACCGTAAATTACTTTTTTCCAGTTAGCCTGATCCGCAGCAGTTGCAAAAGAACCTCCTTTTACAAGGTTTCCTTTCACAGGATCTGAAGTTGCAACAGTAACTTGAGTAGTAGCAGTACCTAAAGCTCCTCCTGCTCCAACAGCTGTGTGCGTAATAGTGTAAGTTCCAGCATCTGGAAGAACAATAGTCTCAGTCATTTTTCCTGGAGAAGCACCAGTTCCAGTATCCCACATTGATGAGATTACACCTTTAGGCTGAGCAACTGCAAGATAAGTATTTACTGCACCAGCAACTGGTGTAAAAGTAAATGAAGCATCAACGTTTGAAGCTATTAGAGTATTAGGATTAACCTCGTCGTCACAGCTTGTTAGTGTACCTAATGCTATAGCTAGCATTAGGAATACACTTCTTTTTATATTTATATTTAGGTTCATTTTTTTCGGTTTTTTTGGTTAATTCTACTATTGATAGTTAGGATTTTGTTTCAATTTAGTTCCATTTAACTCAGTATATGGAATTGGGAAAATCTCATCTGTACCAGCGTTGAAACCTCTGTCAGATAATGCAGCTGCTGCATCTCCCCATCTTACTAAATCAAAAAATCTATGTCCTTCACCAGCTAACTCCATTCTTCTTTCAGCTTTGATAGCGTCTAATGTTACAGGAACAGATGCCAAACCAACTCTAGCTCTAACTGCATCAAGCAATGCTTGTGCTCTAGGTCCAGAACCTAATGCTTCTGCTTCCATCAAGTACGTATCAGCAAGTCTGATGATATAAGAATCTTGTTTGTAGTTTAACTCAGCAGCACCTCCACCAGTACGAACATCAGCTGTTCTAGGAAGGAATTTGTTCAAGAAATAACCTGTATCTTGGTAACCACCAATATAATCAGCTTCTCCAGCTGTTTTAAGCGCTTTTACGTCAAGAATTGTAGCAGCAAAACGTGGATCGTTTTTCATGAAATCATACAATTTTTGAGTTGGAACACTAAAACTCCATCCTGCTGGAAGATCTGGCGCGTTAGAACCTTTTTTAGAATAACCTCTAGGTCCAACCATAACGTTTAATGAGTTTCCTTCATCTCTTCCAGAACCCCAGAAATCCCAGTTTGAGTTTCCTGCACTAGAGTGAGATACTTCAATTAATGACTCTGAATTGAATTTGTTAGCAACAACCCATAAATCACTGAATTTAGCAAGTAATTTATTTCCGTATTGATTTGCTGCACCTGGAGTTCCATTTACTTGAGCCAAAACTGCAGCCGCCTCAGGCTTTTTACCTTCAAATAAATATACTTTTCCAAGTAATGCTTGTGCAGCACCTTTATTAAATCTTCCACCTTCAGTTGCTACATCAATAGTATTTGGCAAACCAGGAATTGCTTCAAGCAAATCTTTCTCGATTTGTGCGTAAACTGCCGCTGGTGTAGCTTGCTCTGGGCTGTAAATAGTTCCAGTGTTTAAAGGCTCCAAAATCAAAGGAATGTTTTTAAACAATCTTACTAAATTGAAATAGTAAAGTGCACGAAGTGTTTTTGCTTCAGCAATAAATCTAGTTTTCTTATTAGCATCCATCGTCGCAGCTGGAATTTTTTCAATCAAAATGTTTGCTCTAGAAACACCTTGGTAATGATCACTCCAGTAACTTCCTGGAACTAAGATCGAACTAAGTGAGTGTGTAGAGAAATTTTGAATTCCAGTACCGTCTGTAGGACCACCTCCACCAGCATAGAAATCATCAGATCCAGCATTTAGCATTGCTACCAAGTTCTCAAAACCACCTGTATTTTTTCTAATTGGATCATAAGTTCCAATCAAAGCAGCGTAACACTCTGATTCATTAGAAAAGTAAGTACTTGTGTCAAATTTTCCTTGCGGGTCAATGGTTACGAAATCTTCAGAACAAGATCCTAAAGCTGCCATTGCCAAAGCAATATATATGTATTTAAAATTTTTAGTTTTCATAATTCTTTAATTTTTTAAAATTGAATGTTTGCACCAAACAAAATAGATCTCGCTTGTGGATAAACTCCTTTATCTACACCATAAACTTGACCTCCAATTTCTGGGTCATATCCTGTATATTTAGTGAATGTGATTAAGTTTTCTCCTGTTAAGTAAAAACGAACTTTATCTGCACCAATTTTAGATGATATTGTACTTGGCATTGTGTATCCAAGCTGAACGATTTTTAAGCGTAAGTAATTACCATTTTCTAAATAAAAATCAGACATGTTAGTGAAGTTTTTATTTGGATCGTTATTACTTAATCTTGGATAATCATTTGAAGTTCCTTCACCAACCCAACGCTCTAAAGCTTTTGTCTGGTAGTTTGCATTCAAGATATCAAGTCTTCTTAACCCTTGGAAAATTTTGCTTCCAGCAGATCCTTGAGTAAAGGCCATGAAATCAAAGTTTTTGTAATCTAAGTTTACTGTAAGACCAAAAGTATATTTAGGCAAGTTAGTTCCTAAAAATTGTTTGTCATCATCAGAAATAGCTCCATCACCATTTGAATCTACCCAACGGAAATCTCCAGGCTTAGCATTTGGCTGGATTAAACCTCCTGATGCATTTTTGTAAGCTGCAACTTCTCCTTCGTTTTGAAAGATTCCTGCAGTTTTGTATCCATAAAATTCATTGAAAGAATGTCCAACTTGAGTTCTTGTAACAGGTCCCATAGACTGGAAACTAGCATCTCCAACAATGTAATTTGTAGATGAACCTACATAAGTGATTTCGTTTTTCAAGTAAGCAACGTTACCGTTAACTCCTAAGTTAAAATCACCAAGTCTTTTCTTGTAACCTAATTCAATCTCAAAACCGCTGTTGTCCATATCTGCAATATTAGCAGAAGGTGCATCAACAACTCCAACATAACCAGGAATAACAACGTTTCTTAAAATTCCTGAAGTAGTTTTTTTGTAGTAATCTACAGCAAGTGTGAAATCATTGAATAGTTTTGCATCAAGACCAACTGTTGTTTGTGCAGTTTCTTCCCATCCTAAATCAGCATTTGGCAAAGTAGAGTTACCGTAACCTGTTGTGATATTACCATTATTTCCTACTGCATAGTTATAACCTCCAACAACTAAAGCTCTGTATTTGAAATCATCGATGTTATCGTTACCAACAACTCCGTAACCTCCACGTAATTTTAATGTATTAACTACATTGTTTTCTTTCCAGAATCCTTCTTTCGAAATAACCCATCCTAAAGAGAATGAAGGGAAAACTCCGAATTTTTTGTTTTCACCAAAACGAGTTGATCCATCACGACGAACGATCCCTGTGAAAAGATATTTCTCTTGAAAATCGTAGTTAGCACGTAAGAACAATGAAGCTAATTTGTGCTCTGTTTTATCGCTAGTAGATGTTGATCTATCTGTTTGTGGAATATCGAAGTTCCAAGAAGCATCTTTATAGCTAGTGATTGGAAGTCCAAACATTGTAGTATTAACAGTAGTACCAATGTTTTCTACATAAGCACCTTGTCCAGCTAATACATTTACAGTATGATCACCAAATTTATTAGAGTAAGTTAAAATGTTTTCAAGAGTCCAAGCAAATGATTTCTCATTGTTCTGATTGTAATTGTTTCTATCAGCTTTAACGTTTGGATTTAAGAAGAAAACAGGAGTAAATGCTTGACTTCCCCAGTAAGCTAATTTACCACCAAGAGTAGTTCTGAATTTCAAGTGTGATGTAATGTTAGCCTCTAAGTAAGCATTTCCAACAAAATCATCAGACCAGTTGTAACCACCTAATCTTGTTTGAGTATAAGCTAATGGATTACTCATCTCTTGCTGAACTAAAGTAGAAATTCCGTAAGGATTTCCATTTGCGTCTCTAACAACATTTGGATTAGTATAAAAACCTGTGTTAGTGATAGCAGGATCTGTTTCAACTAATGGAGTAATAGGATCTAAGTTGATTGCAGAACTTAAAGGTCCTCCAAACTCACTATTTGTATTTCCAAGTGAAGCCGATTTTTGGTGTGTATATCCAAAAGTTTGACCAAAAGTAAAGTACTCAGAAATTTTGTGAGTTGAGTTTAAACGGAAATTTTTCTTTGTGTAGTTAGAAATATCCGTTGTAACAATACCTTCTTGATCTTGGATTCCGAAAGAAGCATAGAAAGTAGATTTTTCACCACCACCGCTGAAGCTTAATTCGTGCGTGTATCTGAAAGCTGAATCATTAAAGATTGCATCTTGCCAATCTGTTCCTTTACCTAAAGAATTTGGATTAGCATATTTAACAGGACCTCCGTCTGCTAAAGATTTTTCATTCATAATTGCTCCATACTGTGTAGCATTAAGCAAATTCAATTTTTTAGCTGGTCCAGAAATACCTGCAAAACCATTGTAGTTTACAGAAATTTTACCAGATTTACCTTTTTTAGTAGTAACTAAGATAACCCCAGTCGCAGCACGAGTACCGTAGATAGCAGCTGAAGCAGCATCTTTAAGAACCTCGATAGACTCGATATCACTTTGATTGATGAAACCAATTGCACCAGCATCTACTGCAATACCATCAATAACCCATAGAGGATCATTTCCACCTTCTCTAAAAGTAGTTATACCTCTAATACGTACCTTCGAAGCTGAACCAGGCTGTCCAGAAGTAGATGCAACAGAAACCCCTGCTACTCTACCTTGTAAAGACTGCTCAACACGCCCGTTTGGTACTTTCTCTAAATCTGCAGCTTTAACGCTAGAAATTGCTCCAGTAACTACTGATTTCTTTTGAGTACCGTATCCAACAACCACAACCTCATTTAATGACTGTGATTCTGGTTTTAATTGAAATGTAATTTTTGTTCTTCCGTTTACAGCTTCGCTAATTGTGCTGTAACCAATAAAAGTAACTGTCAAAACACCATTTGACGGTACTTGAATTTGGAATTTTCCGTCAAAGTCTGATGCAGTAGACTTTTTTGTACCTTTTAATACTACAGTTGCACCAGGAACTGGCATTCCACTTTCATCGTTTATTATTCCGTTTACCGTGACATCCTGAGCCACAGCTATAACCGAGAATAACAGAGATGAAATACAAAAAATAAGTAATTTTGTTAATTTCATTTTTCTAAAAATTTTGGTTAATTAATTAGTAATTTGATGCAATAATAATGTTATTTTTTTACTATCAACAAGTAAATTTCACTACAAAAACACATCAACTCAATTTTTTATACATTACAAAAACACATCATTTTTTTTTCAAATATTTGACTTACAGTAATTTAAAATTAAAAATTAAGATGTTATCGAAATGTTAATTATAAAAATAAACACTACAGTTGTATAAGATTGCTTATTTTTATCAATAAAATAGCTTTCTACAACGAGATAGTAGCGAGATTTACTTTATAAAACACTACAGACAAGGCATTTAACGCTCAAAATTTAAAAATTCTGAAAATTTTTATGAAATTGACAAAATCATATTTTATTATTACTTTTTTTACATTATTCACAATCAGTTTTTTTGGCCAAGTTAAAAACATTGGACTTCCTGATGTAAGAAATTACAAACGAAATGAATATAAAGGAGGAACTCAAAACTGGAATATTGGACAAGACAAGAACGGAAACCTTTATTTTGCGAACAATAATGGTCTTTTACAGTTTGATGGTTCTTCGTGGAGAAAATATCCGCTTCCGAATTTAACTTCTGTACGTTGCTTGAAAATTGCCAATGACGGAAAAATATTTGTGGGTGGTTATAATGAGTTTGGATACTTTAAACCAAACGAAAAAGGAAGATTGCAATACACATCATTATCAAAGCAGGTTGATAAAAACAAAATCAAAATAATCGACTTTATCTGGAAGATTCATTCTTTTGGAAATCAGACGATTTTTCAGTCTTTTGCGAGAGCCTATATCTTTAAAAACAACAAACTGACTATTCTAAAAGCACCTAAACGATTTCAGTTTTCATTTGTGGTAAACAATAAGCTTTATTTTCAGGACATTGAAAAAGGAATATTAGAATATAAAAACGGAAAACTTTACAGCTTACCAAATACAACAAGCTTTAACAATACTGAGATTTGGGCAATGTACAGCCTGACAAAAGATAAAATCTTAGTAATAACTCTTGAAAAAGGCTTATTTATTTATGAAAACAACACTGTAAAACCATGGAACACCGAAGCTAATAACTTTGTAAAAAAGAACAATTCATTAGGAGGCGTTACAATTAACAATAGCTTCATTGTTTTAAATTCGGTTTTGGACGGAATAGCAATTTGTGATTATAACGGAAAAATTATCCAGCATTTAAATCGAAAGAAAGGCCTGCAAAACAATACGGTTTTAACTTCTTTTATTGATAACAAAAACAATCTTTGGCTTGGTCTTGACAACGGTATCGCATTCGTAAATGAAGGTTCTCCGTTTACTTATTTCGGTTTCAGTTATGACATTAGTACTGTTTATGCCTCAGTTATACATCAAGGCAATCTATATGTTGCAACAAACCAAGGAGTTTTTTATCATGCATGGAACAACAGTTTTAAAGAAGATACTTTTAAACTTGTTGAAGGAACAACAGCTCAGTCTTGGAATGTTCAGGTAATAGACAACCAATTGATTTGTTCAAACAACCGTGGAGCATTAGTGATTTCAGGAGGAAAAGTAACTAATACGATCGATTCTAAAGGATATTTCGGCTTTAAGAGCATTCCAAATCATCCTGGCTTTTTTATTGGCTCCAATTATGATGGTTTTGCCATTTTTCAAAAAACAGCAAACGGTTTAGTACATAAAAATCAAGTTATCGGATTTGATAAATCTTCAAACAGCTTTGAGCTTGATGATTCTTTTTTATGGCTTAAAAAAGACGAATCCATATACCGAATGTCACTTAGTAGCGATTTAACTCGATTTTCTTCTATTAAAAAAATTGATCAGCTTACATCCCAATATAAAAACATTGGAAGTATTCAAAAAATTGATAATCAATTATACTTTCAGACAAACAATCATTTTCATAAATATTCTAAAGAACAAGATTTATTTTATGAAGACAAAAACATGTCTAAATTGTTCAA
Source organism: Flavobacterium sp. LHD-80 (assembly GCF_030929605.1). GTDB lineage: Bacteria > Bacteroidota > Bacteroidia > Flavobacteriales > Flavobacteriaceae > Flavobacterium. The sequence continues at coordinate 707,139 of NZ_JAVFVS010000004.1, read as the reverse complement.
AAACATTCCTGTTATTAATAGCTTAACCCAAGATTCTCAATCTAATTTATGGTATGCTTTTGATGAGTCTCTAGGTGTTTTAATGAAAAAGAACAACTATTATACTAATATTGTTGCGCCATTTTCAAATTTGACTGGTAATTTAGTTAGCAGTTATTTATCGGTTAACACCATTGATTCAAACAATATTTTCATTGGATTAACAGACGGATTAGCACATTATGACCCTGAATTGCTTAATAATTTTGTTACCAAACCAAAAGCCTTTATTCGAAGTTTTTCATTTCCCGGCGACACCATTATCTTAGGAAACAATCAGAACAAAATTGAAAATATCCGAATTCCATATTCATCAAACCATGTTCGTTTTACATTTTCATCGCCTACTTATGAAAATTTGGAGAATGTCGAGTTCTCATATCAATTAGAGCCTTTTGACGACAAATGGAGCAATTGGTCAACTATTTCTATAAAAGAATATACCAACCTTCGCGAAGGCGAATACACTATGAAAGTTAAGGTAAGAAACAGTTACGGAATTCAATCTGAGCCGTCGACAATATCTTTTACCGTTTCTCCACCATGGTACCGACATTTCTTAGCGTTAATGATTTACTTTATTTTAATAATAATTGCTATTTATGTGATTTCTGATAGAATTAAAATGAAGATCAGAAAAAACAAATACTACGAAACGATCGAACAAAGAAGATTGTATCTTGAAAAAGAATCCAGAATTAGACAAGAACAATACGATCTTGAAAAAGAAATTGAAAAGCTGAAGAATGATAAGCTTCAAATTAAAATCTTAGCAAAAGATAAAGAACTAGTTAACAACTCTTTACAAGTTGTAAAGAAAAATAAAATTTTAAACGGAATTATTCACAAGTTAAAAGAGATTGACGTTGAAGCACTTGATGATTCAACGAAGTTTCAAGTCAGCAAGCTGAATAAAAGTATTGTGAAAGAAGTAAATACAGATAAAAGCTGGAAAGATCTGGAAAAACACATCAAGAACGTGCATTTCGAATTCTTAAAACGACTAAAAGAGAAATATCCAACTATTTCACCACGTGAACTTGATTTATCGACTTATTTATTAATGAATATGTCGACAAAAGAAATTGCAGAAATCATGAATATATCAACCGGTGGAGTTGAGTTAGCCCGATACCGTCTGAGAAAAAAACTCGGACTGAATAAAAAAGAAAATTTAATCGGATTCTTGATGAGTATTTAAATAAAAAAAGCCATTCGTTGTTGCGAATGGCTTTTTTTTATGAAATATACTCCAATGTTCGTTCCAAAGCCATTCCTCTAGAACCTTTTATTAGAATTGTATTATTATCAAAATGAAGCGTTTTTAAATAATTAGAAAAATCATCAAATGTTTCAAAAAACTGAAGTTTATCGTTCGAAATTTTATTCTCATAAAACATCTTTCCTATCAAATAACAAACTGATTCCGTTTGACTTGACAACGATTCTACAATGATTTTATGCTCTTGTGGGCTTTCTGCTCCTAATTCAAACATATCGCCCAGAATCATTATTTTATTCTGATTGTCCAATTGTAAAAAATTAGCAATTGCAACCGCCATACTGCTTGGATTGGCATTATAAGCGTCTAAAATAATTTGATTGGAACCTTTTTTCAGTAATTGTGATCTGTTATTCGCTGGAATATAATTCTCAATTGCTTCTTTAACTGCTTCATCAGCCACTTTAAAATAGTGACCAATAGAAACTGCCGCGTTTATGTTATTTGAATTATACAAACCAATTAAATGCGATTCAACACTGAAATTATCATAATCGATTACTACAAAAGGATTTGCCTCGATTTTTTTGATATTTAAATCAGCCACTTTATTATTCAGTCCAAAAGTAAATGATTTTATTCCAGCCGATTTTTCAATCTGAATTGGATCATCAAGATTCACAAAAGCAGTTTTATTATTTTTTGCCAAATACTGGTACATTTCACTTTTTCCTTGAATTACACCTTCTACTCCACCAAAACCTTCTAAATGCGCTTTTCCAAAATTGGTAATATACCCATAATTTGGCTGCGCAATTTCACATAAAAATTCAATTTCTTTTTTATGATTTGCACCCATTTCTACGATTCCAACTTCCGTTTCTTTAGTAAATGAAAGCAAAGTCAAAGGAACACCAATATGGTTGTTCAAATTCCCAACTGTAGCCTTTGTTTTGTATTTCTTAGAAAGAACAACATTAATAAGTTCTTTTGTGGTTGTTTTTCCGTTACTTCCTGTCAATGCTACTATTGGCAATTTCAAATAAGCTCTGTGAAATTTAGCCAGCTCTTGCAGTGTCTCCAAACTGTTTTGAACCAAAATAGTTCTTTCATCAATAAAGTATGATTCATTGTCAATAACAACAAACAATGCGCCCAACTTTAATGCTTCTTCAGCAAAAGTATTAGCATCAAAATTTTCTCCTTTAATAGCAAAAAACATAGAATCCTTTTCAATTTTTCTAGTATCAATTGAAAGCGATTTACATTGCAGAAACAGATTATGAATGTCTTGAATATTCATTTATATTTTTTTTAATAGATGATAAAAGTAGAAAAAAAACAATAAAAAAATTCCAAATTCCAGACTGAATATCAGCTTTGGAATTTGGAATTTTTTATATTGGAATTTCTAAATCTTAATTCCTTGGTGATTTTCTTTTTTCAGATTTAGATCCTACTCTTGACATTGCACATCTGAAACCAATGTAATCAGTTGCCATATCTTGAGGGAAATATCTTCTTTGAGCTGGGTCTAACCAGTAAGCTCTGTCTCTCCAAGAACCTCCTTTGTAAACTCTTACTTTATCATCAATCAAAGTAGTACGTTTACTAGAGTTGTCATACTTTCTGATCATTTTTCCTAAACTGTCAGTTGTAACGTTATGTTTAGGTGAGTTGTACATTGCTTGATCAGCTTTAGGTCCAGACTCTGAATCACCGAAGTCAAAATATCTAGAAGATTGTTTATCACCATCTCTATAGTTGATATTATTACTTGTGCTAAAGTTTTGTCTTAAATAAGTTTCTTGTTCGTCAACAGGAACCTGAGCAATTTCTCCCGGAAGATTTCTTGCTACAATTTTACCGTTGCTTAAAGTATCATACTTAATATTAGAAGTTGAAACGATTTCGATTTTACCATCTTTGCCAATTTTGTTTTTAGCATAAAGGTTACCTCTAAAGTAGTTGAAGTCGTTTGCTTCGTTATCAATAATAGGTCTGTAAACATCAGCTACCCATTCTGCAACGTTACCAGCCATATCATACAATCCAAAATCGTTTGCTCCGTAGCTTTTTACTTTATTAGTGATATCAGCTCCGTCATCAGACCAACCTGCAATTCCACCGTAATCACCGTTTCCTTGTTTAAAGTTAGCCAATTGATCACCTCTGTTTTTACGTTTTGATGAACGAGTATAATCTCCAGACCAAGGGTATTTCTTTTGTCCTTTGTAAATGTTGTATTCTCTTTGTCCAACATCTGCAGCAGCAGCATATTCCCATTCAGCCTCAGTAGGAAGTCTGTATTCTGGCAAAATAACTCCTGAAGAACGTTGTGCGTACACATTTTTCTCTTCTGGAACTACTCCGTCTTTTCCTGCTTTTGGTCTTCTTCCGCTAGGGTTTTTCTTTAATACAATTTCTTCATTTCCACCGTAAGTTGTAGATGGAGAAGCTAAATAAGCCTCAGTATTAAATAAACTTTCAGCGCTTACATCTTGTGTTTTAGCACCTTTTTTGATGTATCCGTCTTTTTCTAAAACAGCTTCGTTTACACGGTCTGTTCTCCATTTACTGAATTCAACAGCCTGAATCCAATTTACACCAACTACAGGATACTCAGCATAAGAAGGATGTCTTAAATAGTTATTAGTCATCGTTTCGTTATATCCTAAACGATTTCTCCATACTAATGTATCAGGAGATGCTCCCTCGTAAATGTTTTTGTAATTTTCTTCTGTTGGAGGGAAAACTTTTTTCAACCACTCAAGGTATTCTAAGTACATACCGTTCGTAACTTCGGTTTCATCCATATAGAATGACTGAACGTGTTGTTGAGTTGGTGTGTTATTCCAATCGTGCATAACATCATCCTGTACTTTACCCATAGTAAATGTACCTCCTTCAACAAAAACCAAACCAGGACCAGCCTGTTGTTTTTTCCCTGCATTTCTAGCAGCCGTTCCATTCTGACTATCTACATCCCATCCTGTCGCTCGAGAAGCGTGAGAGGAACTCGATTTTTTGCTACAACTAGCCGTGCCCAACATCAATACCATTGACATCATTAATTGCAAGACTACAATTTTGTTTACTTTCATACTCATTCTTAGGTGATAAATTTAGGTGTTGCAATATAATAATTAACATTTAATTAGCAACATCTGTTCTAATAATTTTATTTAGCTGTTTTTTACCAGAAAATAACCTATAGTTACGAACGCAAAAATATACTTTTTATTATTACTATAACATTAAATACTATATTTTTACTTACTAAAATATTTTACAAATAATTTCGTTTTCTCAACCTATGAAACAAGCCCTAATTTTATATTTTTTTTTAATTCCGATTCTTGGTTTTTCCCAGATAAATGGGAGCTTAACGATAGATTGGCAAGGCAAAAAAGAAATGAGTTTTGGCGATTTCAAAACTACGATTCCTTATTTTTCAGGAAACAGCTTTCGGTATGATACTACTAAAAAAAGCATAACATTACTCCTCAATTTAACCGAATCGAGCTACGCAGCGAACTCTTCAATTCAATTGTCGAATATTATTTACGAAGCAATTTCAGTTAATGATCTTGGCGATTTAACTCCAGAAAACATCCCCGAAAAACCAAATGAAACGTTAAAAACGACTTCATCAAGAGATCAAAAGCAAATTTTTCTTTCACTTTCACCAATTATTCGAGAAGGAAATGGTTTTAAACGAATAAGGTCTTTTTCGTATTTTTCAAACGGAACATCATCAAAAAACAACAGTACTTTTTCTTCTCAAAAAACAAGTGTTATTTCTAATTCTGTTTTAGCTTCAGGTGATTGGTATCGTTTTTACGTTGAAAAATCAGGCGTTTACAAAATATCAAAATCATTTTTGCAGAGTCTGGGGCTTGATGCAAGTAAAACAGATCCTAGACGAATTAAAATTTATGGAAATGGAGGGCGAATGTTGCCTCTGTCTAACAACACTTTGTATCCAAATGATTTAACTGAAAACGCTATTCAGATCATTGGAGAAACAGACGGAATCTTCAACAACGAAGATTATATTCTTTTTTATGCTGAAGGAGTTGAGAACTGGAATACCGAAAGCCAGACCAATCTTAACTTATTTGACTCAAAATCATATTATTATATTACAAGTGCTGGTGGCGACGGAAAACGAATTTCAAACTTAGGCCAGCCTTCTGGCAATGCAACTTTAGAACTAAACACGTTTGATGACTATCAATACCACGAAATTGACCAAACCAATATTGCACATTTAGGACGCCAATGGTTTGGAGAATCATTTGATATAAATCAAGAACAGGAATTTACTTTTGCATTCCCAAATCTAGACACCTCCGTTCCAGCCAAAATAGAAGTTGTTGCCGCTTCTGCAGCCTTTACCCCTACTTCATTTGCTGTAAGCGCAAACGGGCAAAGTATTGGAACCATCAATTTCAACACACTCGTTTCCAGTTCAGATATTAAATTCTACACCGGTAAATTAGCCGCAAACACAACTTTCACAGGTTCTGAAAGCGTAAAAATAAAACTTACCTATAATAATAACGGTGTACCGGGATCAAGAGGGTACCTCGATTACATCAATATAATTGCAAAAAGAAAACTGCTAGGAAACGGAAAACAATTTAAGTTTCAATATGATTTAGCCGGATCTACACCAGGAATTGTAAATTACACAATTGGAAACGCTACGGGAATATCTCAAATTTGGGACATTACCGACATATATAATGTATCTAAAGTTGAAAATTCAAATCAGGCAAGTTTTAGCCTCAAGGCATCGCTTGGTGAAATTAGAAAATATATAGCCATTGATGCTTCTGATTACTTTACACCTTTAAAAGAAAGCCAATCAAAAGTTACTAATCAAAATTTAAAAGGAACGCTTTTCAAAAATGCTCAAAACAGCTTTCAGGATATTGATTACGTAATTGTTTCTCCGAAATCTTTAGTTTCTCAAGCTGAAAAATTAGCAGCTTTTCACCGAAGTTATTCTAATTTAAATGTAAAAGTGATTTCTTTAGAAAATATCTATCAGGAATTTTCATCAGGAAAACAAGACATTTCTGCCATCAGAAACTGCATCAGATATATTTATGAAAACGCATCGTCGCCTGACAAAAGAATCAAATATGTAAATTTATTTGGAGACGCATCATACGATTATAAAGATAGAATTTCCAACAATACCAATATTGTACCTATATATCATTCCTTAATAAGTAATACGACAGGCGAAGCTTCGTTTGCATCTGATGATTTTTACGGATTAATGGATGCTGAAGAAGGAAACGTGACTAATTTTTTTGGTGGAATTGATATTGCAACTGGCCGAATGCTTGTTTCTGACAATGCGCAGGCTAACGAAATGGTAAATAAAGTTTTAGAATATCACGACACAAAATCATACGGAAACTGGAGGAATAATTTTGTTTTAGTAAGTGATGATTCTGATCAAAGTTCTGATGCAACGCTTCAATCGCGCCAAAATGCATTAGCAGATGTTATCGCAACTCAAAAACCTTTTTTCAATATTGACAAAATCATTTTAGACTCTTATACCCAAGAAGCTTCGGCAGGAGGATCGAGATACCCAAAAGCCCGAACTGATTTATTTAATGCTTTCGAAAAAGGTGCTCTAGTTTTCAATTATTTAGGGCACGGCGGGGAAGACGGATTGGCAAGTGAAAGAATTTGGGAGAAATCAGACGGACAAAATCTTAACAATCAATACAAATATCCTTTATTCATAACTATTACCTGCGAATTTTCAAGATTTGACGATCCAACTAGGCCAACTGCTGGAGAATATACCTATTGGAACCCAAAAGGAGGCGCGATTTCAATGCTGACGACAATTCGTTCTATAGGTCAGTTTAATGCAGAAAATTTCAATGATAGCTTAAGCAAAAATTTATTTTCTTACGGATCAAATCAATACACAACTATCGCTGAAGCGCTTCGAATTTCAAAAAACGAAAACCCGAGCTCGTCGAGCAACGTCATTTTTTATATTGGAGATCCAGCAATAATGCTTGCAATTCCAAAACCACGAATTAATTTAACAAAAATAAACGATATTGTGATTTCTCAGGCAATTCCTGATTTTAAGTCACTTTCAAAAATTAAGATTTCTGGCGAAATCACCGATGAAAACAACACACTTTTAAGCAATTACAACGGCGAACTCGCAACCGCAATTTTCGACAAACTAATTACAGCATCCACTTTAAACAACGATGGCTTCAGCCCATCTATGTCATTTAAAACTTTAGGAGAAACAATTTTTAGAGGCAATGCTACTGTCACAAACGGTCAATTTGAATTTAGCTTTGTTGTCCCTAGGGACATTCGAATCAATGTCGATTATGGCCGAATTAGTTTTTATTCAAAGAAAAACCAAACCTTAGAAAATCAATCTGGCTATAATACCACTATTAAAATAGGAGGAATAAATGAAAATGCACCTCAGGACAATATTAGTCCAAAAGTGAAGTTATATATGAACGATGAAACATTCGTTTCGGGTGGTATTACAAATGATTCTCCTTTTCTTTTAGCGTTTCTTGAAGACGAAAACGGAATCAACACAGCGAGTGGAATTGGGCATGATATAGTGGCAATATTAGATGGAGATGTTAGTAACCCCTACATTTTGAATGATTATTATCAAACAAAATTAGACGATTATACTAATGGCAATTTACGCTTTCCGCTTCGAAATTTAAAAGCAGGATTGCACACGATAAGCTTTACAGCATGGGATGTTTACAACAATCCCGTTACAAGTGAAATACAATTTATTGTTGTTGGAGATGAATCATTATCTTTAACCCACGTTCTTAATTACCCGAATCCATTTTCAACCTACACACAATTTTGGTTTTCGCACAACAGACCTTATGAACCACTGGAAGTTCAGGTACAAGTTATGACTATTACAGGAAAAGTAGTCTGGACGAAAAACCAAATTATTACAACTGAAGGGTTTCTGTCAAGAGAAATAACTTGGGACGGAAAAGACGATTATGGTGATCGGATAGGTAAAGGAGTTTATATTTACAAACTGACTGTCAAATCAAATTTGACAAACAAAAAAGCAGAAAAATACGAAAAGCTTGTCATTTTATAATAATATATATATTTGTACCACAAAATACCATTAAACCCCTAAATGAAAAAAATATCACATTTATTAATTTGTTTTTTAATTATTTCATACGCAAAAGCCCAAGAAACTCGACCTATTACAACCGGAGTTCCTTTCTTATTAGTTGCTGCCGATGCAAGAGCAGCAGGTTTAGCTGATCAAGGAGTAGCTACTTCGGCAGACGTTTTCTCACAGCAGTGGAATCCCGCCAAATATGCATTTTCTACTGATGCACAAGGGCTTTCAATCAGTTACACTCCTTATTTGACTGATTTAGCAAATGATATTTCACTTGGACAATTAACCTACTACAACAAAATTAGTGATCGAAGTGCCTTTGCAGGAAGCTTTCGCTATTTCGGTTTTGGAGACATCGAACTAAGAAGAACCGGTGACCCAAATGAAATCCCGAATATTGTATCGCCAAACGAATTTGCATTAGACGGATCGTACTCACAAAAATTAAGTGAGACCTTTTCGATGGCCGTTGGCGCAAGATACATTCGCTCAAACTTAAAAGTAGCTTCAGAAGATGTCGATGCAACTGCTGGAAAATCATTTGCTGTTGATGTTGCCGGATTTTATCAATCTGAAGAAATCGCTTATAGTGATTTCAACGGAAGATGGAGAGCCGGATTTAACTTTCAGAATATAGGTCCAAAAATTAGTTATGACAATGACGATTTAAGCGCTAATTTCTTGCCTGCTAATATGCGTCTTGGAGGTGGTTTCGACTTCATTCTTGATGAATATAATAAAGTGGGAGTAAGTGTCGAATTCACAAAATTACTTGTACCAACTCCTCCAGGACCTGGAACACCAGTAGATTTAAATGGCGATGGTGATTATACTGATCCAGGAGAAACCACACAAGAGCAAGCAAACACAATTGCTTACAACAAATATAACGACATAGGCTGGTTTGAAGGGATTTTCAAATCTTTTGGAGATGCCCCTGGCGGTTTTAGCGAAGAATTAAAAGAAGTTACTTATAGTCTTGCAGGAGAATATATGTATCAAGATGCTTTTGCATTTCGCGCTGGATATTTTCACGAAAGCCCTCAAAAAGGAGCCAGACAGTTTTTCTCTTTAGGAGCTGGTTTCAAATATAACATCGTAAAAGTTGACGTTTCGTACTTATTCTCAACTTCAAAAGTTAAAAATCCGTTAGAAAACACACTTCGTTTTTCTTTAACGTTTAACTTTGGAGACAAATATGACGAATATTAAACGATCTAAAATAAAAAATAACAACAATCCAAATTTCTATTTTTAGGAATTTGGATTTTTTTTCCGATAAAAACAATGAAAGAAATCAATATTACATCATCATTTTTAGTTTACAACGACATCACAGAACTTTCAGAAGAAATTCAGGATTTAATGAATCAAGCCGTTGAAATTAGAAAAAAAGCATATGCACCATATTCTCAATTTAAAGTTGGAGCCGCATTATTACTAGATAACGGAAAAATAGTTTTAGGATCAAATCAAGAAAATGCGGCGTATCCGTCAGGATTATGCGCAGAGAGAGTTGCGATTTTTCATGCTGGAAGTATTTATCCAGAAGCTAAAATCTTAAAAATAGCTATTACAGCTGCTTCAGACACCAATCAAACCACCGCTCCTATTCCGCCTTGTGGTTCTTGCCGTCAATCAATAGCAGAATATGAAATCAAACAAGATACCCCTATAGAAATCTATTTTATGGGTGAAATAGGCGAAGTTTATAAATCTGCATCCCTAAAAAATTTGCTCCCTTTTATGTTTGACAAAAAGTTCTTGTAAAAAAAAGCCAAAAAGTAGCGTTTAAATTTTAGTTCTTAAATGTAATGTCTTATTTTTGCATCCCGACCTTTCGGGCGCAAATTTGTGGGAGGAAACTATTTTGCGTTATAGGCAACAATTGATAACACAAACAAACTTTAGCAAAAGAAAGAATTCAGATGAAAGAAGTTACAAAAGAAGTATATTTAAAGTGGTACGAAGACATGCTGCTTTGGAGAAAGTTTGAAGACAAACTTGCAGCGTTATACATTCAACAAAAAGTTAGAGGTTTTTTACACCTATATAATGGTCAAGAAGCTGTATTAGCAGGTGCATTGCACGCTATGGACTTGACTAAAGACAAAATGATTACTGCTTACAGAAACCACGTACAGCCAATTGGTATGGGCGTTGATCCAAGAAATGTAATGGCTGAGCTTTTAGGAAAAGCAACAGGAACCTCTAAAGGTATGGGAGGTTCTATGCACATTTTCTCTAAAGAACACCGTTTTTATGGAGGACACGGAATCGTAGGAGGTCAAATTCCAGTAGGAGCTGGTTTAGCTTTTGCTGATAAATATTTCAACACTGGCGGTGTTACTATGACTTACTTTGGTGATGGTGCTGCTAGACAAGGTTCTCTTCACGAAGCTTTCAACATGGCAATGTTATGGAAACTTCCAGTTGTATTTATCGTTGAAAACAACGGTTATGCAATGGGAACTTCTGTAGAAAGAACTGCAAACCACACTGACATCTGGAAATTAGGTTTAGGTTATGAAATGCCTTGCGGACCTGTTGACGGAATGAACCCAGTAAAAGTTGCTGAAGCTATGCACGAAGCTATCGAAAGAGCGCGTCGCGGAGACGGACCAACTTTCCTTGAAATGAAAACGTACCGTTACAGAGGACACTCTATGTCTGATGCACAATTATACCGTTCTAAAGAAGAGGTTGAAGAGTACAAAAAAATTGACCCAATTACACAAGTTCTTGATGTAATCTTGGATCAAAAATATGCTACAGAAGAAGAAATTGAAGTAATTGACCAAAGAGTTAAAGACTTAGTTGAAGAATGTCAGAAATTCGCTGAAGAATCTCCATACCCAGACTTACAGCAATTATACGATGTAGTATACGCACAAGAAGACTATCCATTTACACCTCATAAACTATAACATCATGGCGATTAAAGTAACAATGCCTCGTTTGAGCGATACTATGACGGAAGGAACGGTAGCGACTTGGTTAAAAAAAGTAGGCGACAAAATTAGCGAAGGAGATATCTTAGCTGAAATTGAAACAGACAAAGCAACAATGGAGTTCGAATCTTTTAACGAAGGAACTCTTTTACATATCGGAATTCAAGCTGGAGAAACTGCTCCTGTTGATTCATTATTAGCTATCATTGGTAACGAAGGAGAAGATATTTCTGCTCTTTTAGCTGGTGGTGATGCTCCTGCTGCTGAAGCTCCAAAAGCGGACGCTCCTGCTGCTGAAGCAAAAACTGAAACTGCTGCTCCTGCAAAAGCAGCAACTGAATTACCAAAAGGTGTTGTAGTAGTAACTATGCCACGTTTGAGTGATACAATGACTGAAGGGACAGTAGCTACTTGGTTGAAAAAAGTGGGTGATGCTGTAGCTGAAGGTGATATTTTAGCAGAAATTGAAACAGACAAAGCTACTATGGAGTTTGAGTCTTTCAATGCTGGAACATTATTATACATCGGAATTCAAGAAGGAAACACTGCTCCTGTTGACAGCTTATTAGCTATCATTGGGCCAGCTGGAACTGACATTTCTGGAATTGCTGACAATTATACTGCCGGAGGCGCTGCACCTGCAAGTGCTCCTACTGCTGAAGAAACAAAAGCTGCTCCTGCTGCTGAAAAAGCACCAGAAGCTGCAAACAATACTTCTGACGGAAGAATTCTAGCTTCACCTTTAGCTAAGAAAATTGCTTCTGATAAAGGAATTCAATTGAACCAAGTTAAAGGTTCTGGAGAAAATGGACGTATCGTAAAAAGCGATATTGAGAACTTTACCCCATCTGCACAAGCACAACCTGCTGCTTCTGCACCTGCTGCAAAACAAGAAGCTTCTGCTCCTGCTGCACCAAAAGTTTTTGTTCCTGCTGGAGAAGTTTTCACAGAAGAGATCAAAAACTCTCAAATGCGTAAAATCATTGCAAAACGTCTTGCAGAATCATTATTCACTGCTCCTCACTACAACTTAGTGATTGAAGTAAGCATGGACGAAGCAATGCAAGCAAGAGCTGCTATCAACAGCGTTCCAGATACAAAAGTATCTTTCAACGATATGGTAATCAAAGCTTGTGCTTTAGCATTGAAAAAACATCCAAAAATCAACTCTACTTGGAAAGAAGATGCTATCATCATCAACCACCACGTAAACATTGGTGTTGCTGTAGCAGTTGAAGACGGATTAGTAGTTCCTGTATTGAGATTTACTGACGCTATGAGTTTATCTCAAATTGGTGGTTCAGTAAGAGATCTTGCTGGAAGAGCTAAAAACAAAAAATTAGGACCACAAGAAATGGAGGGAAGTACTTTTACAGTATCTAACCTTGGTATGTTTGGTATTACTGAATTCAATTCAATTATCAATCAACCAAACTCTGCTATCCTTTCTGTAGGTGCAATTGTTGAGAAACCAGTAGTTAAAAACGGTCAGATTGTAGTTGGAAACACAATGATGTTATCATTAGCTTGCGACCACAGAACAATCGACGGTGCAACTGGCGCTCAGTTCTTACAAACATTAAAACAATACATTGAAAGCCCAGTTACAATGTTGGCGTAATCTTTGTTAATTTTATAATTAAATCCCGTCCCGAAGTTTTTCGGGACGGGATTTTTTGTTTAATTTTCATCCTCAAAATTCAATACTTCATAATATGAAAAAACTAATCCTTGTAACTTTATTCTTGACAGCGATTGCCTGCCAGAAAAAAGAGCAAACAGAAAAACCGGCCACTGTTGTAGATGAACACAGTTATTCTAAACCAGAACTTGCCGTAGCAAAACACCTTGATCTTGATATTAAAGTTGATTTTGACACACAAACCATTTCAGGAAAAGCATCGTGGACGATTGACAATATCAGCAAAGGAACAGAAATTATTTTCGATGAAAACACTTTAAATATTACCAAAGTTACTCTGGGACAAGGCGAGGAAGAAAAAGAAACTAAATTCGAGCTTGGAAAAGACACTGAATTTCACGGAAAACCGCTTCATATTACTATTGAACCAAATACAACTAAAGTAAACATCTATTACAATACAACAAAAGATGCTGTTGCGCTTCAATGGCTAAAACCAGAACAAACAGCAGACAAAAAGAAACCGTTCTTATTCTCACAGGGAGAAAGCGTTTGGTCTAGAACTTGGATTCCGTGCCAAGATTCACCTGGAATTCGTTTTACTTATAATGCAAAAGTTACGGTTCCTAAAGATTTATTAGCTGTGATGAGCGCTGTAAATCCGCAGAAGAAAAATGATACTGGTGTTTATACTTTCAAACAAGACAAAGCAATTCCGTCTTATTTAATGGCAATTGCAGTTGGAGATATTGAATTTCAAGCCATTGACAAAAGAACTGGAGTTTACGCAGAGCCATCTGTTTTAAAAAGCGCAGCTTATGAATTTGCTGAACTTGGCAAAATGGTAAATGCTGCTGAAAAATTATATGGGCCTTACCGTTGGGGACGTTACGATGTATTGGTTTTACCTCCAAGCTTCCCTTATGGCGGAATGGAAAATCCAAACTTAACTTTCTTAACTCCAGGCGTTATTGCAGGAGATCGTTCACTTACAAGTTTGCTAGCACACGAATTAGGCCACAGCTGGAGCGGAAACCTAGTTACAAACGCAACTTGGGATGATATTTGGTTAAATGAAGGTTTTACAACTTATGTAGAACACAGAATTGGCGAAGCAATCTTCGGAAAGAAAGAATTTGAAATGCAAAATGTTATCACCAACAAAGAATTGACTGATAATGTTGCAGAATATGGAGATACAAATCCAGATACAAGATTAAAAGTTAGTTTAACAGGAAGAAATCCTGATGATGGAATCAGTCAAATTCCGTACGTCAAAGGATATGCTTTTTTAAGAGTTATTGAAAATGCTGTGGGACGTGACAAATTCGATCCGTTTATCAAAAATTATTTCGATTCGCATGCTTTTAAATCAATTACGACAGAAGATTTCGTGAAGTATTTAAACGAAAATCTTATTAAAGATGACAAACCATTGGCTGATAAAATCAAATTAGAAGACTGGATTTACAAACCAGGAATTCCATCAAATATTCTTCCAGTAAGTTCAGCTGATTTTGATGCTATTGACGCAATTCAAAAAAGCTGGAGAGAAACTGGCGTTGCAGGTTTAAGCAAAAAAATCACAACGACAGCAGAAAAACAGCATTTTATAGATCATCTTCCTGCTGATATTACTGCAAAAGAAATGGGAGCGATTGACAAGGAATTCAACTTTACAAAAGGCGGTAATTTCATTATCAAGCGTCAATGGTTTGTTCAAGCATTACGTCATCAATACAAACCTGCTTATCCTGCAATTGAGCAATTCCTGATCGGAATCAGCAGAACAGGTTCTGTAATGATGCTTTACAAAGAAATGGTTAAAACTCCTGAAGGAAAAGTTTGGGCAAAACAGGTTTTTGATAAAGCAAAATCGGGTTATCATGCAACAACTATTCAGGCTGTTGAAGGGGTTTTGAAATAAGTTTTTCTAGAATATAATTTTAAAAATAGGTTGTTCCTTAGGAACAGCCTATTTTTTTTACGCCTTATTTGTCATTCCGAGGAACGAGTAATCTCCGCAAGAAACTCCTCAATCAGAATCGACAATCTTTGCAGAGCCACTTGCGGAGATTACTCGTTCCTCGGAATGACAAGATTGCGAAAAAACTTCGCGAAAAACTTTATAATTTCCGGCAAAATAAACGAAAACATTCTTATAAAACCGAGTGCCCTAGCCCAGATTGCAGTGGAAAGCCCGGAACCGCAAACCCTTATTTTTCTTGCCAGAAAACAGCGACCAACGGAAGCTCGTTTTATGGCTTAGAAAAATAAGGGTTTGCGGTGAGGACTTGAAACGGAAAGCTGGATTAGCTCCTGAAAAAACAGCAAGGGAAAATTGTCCATCACATAGCGTCAATCCTCCATGTTCTAAAATCTGTAATCGTTGCAACTTTGTAATGTCAAAAGACAACAACAAATAACAACTTAAAAAATTAAATAAGATGGCACGATTAACAGCATTAAACCCAGAAGAAGTAACAGGAAAAACTAAAGATTTATTCAACGCAGTTCAGGCAAAATTAGGCGTTGTTCCAAACATGATGAGAACAATGGGAAATTCTCCAGCAGTTCTTGAAGGATATCTAAACTTAAGCGGCGCATTAAGCCACGGAAAATTAAGTGCAAAAACAGGTGAATTAATTGCATTAGCAGTTTCAGAAAGTAATTCTTGTGATTACTGTTTAGCAGCGCATACTTTTATTGGAGAAAAATTGGTAAAAGCAGATCCAGCTGTTTTACACGCCGCAAGAACAGGAAACTCTACAGATGCTAAAACTGAAGCGATTTTACAATTGGCTAAAACATTAATCAGCAAAGGTGGTTTAGTAAACGACGAAGATGTAAACAAAGCGAAAAATGCAGGAGTTTCTGATGCTGAGATTGCAGAAACTATTGGTCACGTAGCTTTGAATGTTCTAACCAACTACTTTAACAACGTAGCAAATACAGAAATTGACTTTCCAGCAGTTTCTAACTTAGAATTACACAACTAATACAAACAAAAAACAAGCTATAGAGATAGTTGTGAATTCATTTCATGACTATCTTTATATTTTTAAAAATGAAACCGAATATGAGCTCTCAAAATGTTTTCACTTTAATAAATCCGCAGAATGGTAATTTGGCTTTCAAAATTCTTTCGTTTGATGACAACAGCCATTTCGACCATTTACAGCGAAACAATTATTATTCTTTGATTTGGGTGACCAAAGGAAAAGGGAAAGTAAAAGCTGATTTTGCAGAACATCATTTTGAAGAAAACTCACTCCTCGCCTTTTCGCCTTATCAGCCTTTTATGCTTTGTGTAAACGAACCGATTGAAGGAATCGCGATTCACTTTCATCCTGATTTTTATTGCATTCACATGCACCAAAAAGAAGTTTCGTGTAACGGCGTCTTATTCAACAATATTTACCAACCTCCCTATGTTCAGGTTACAGAACAGGCTTCGCAAACTTTTAAAATGGTGATTAACCAAATGAAAGCTGAAATTCAGAATGCAGAATTGGCGCAATATGAATTGCTTATTTCGTATTTAAAAATATTCTTAATCACAGCTTCTAGATTAAAAACAGAACAATTAGAAGAAATGAAATCAGTACCAGATTCAAAAGAACCTGTTATTTTGCAAAACTTGAAAGATGCAATTGAACTGAATTTTAAAACCAAACATTCCGCAGGAAATTATGCCGATTTGCTTAATATTTCTCCAAAAGCATTAGCCAAACTAGCTAAGAATTATTTCAACAAAACCTTAACCGATTTAATATCGGAAAGAATTATTATCGAAGCCAAAAGAGAATTATACATGACCAACAAAACGGTCAAAGAAATCGCTTATGAATTAGGTTATGACGACGAACATTATTTCAGCCGTTTCTTTAAAACAAATGCCGATGTTTCACCTCAGATTTATCGCGAAACAGTTGGGTTTGGCAAAATGGAAGCTTAATTTTTATTCTTCGCTTCAATCCATTTTGACATATACATCGTGCTTTTATAAGCGTGATGTTGGAGCAGATTTCCCATAAAATTATGAAGACGATGACTTTCGGAATCAGCTAAAAGAGAATTTATCAATGAAGTTAATTTGTCTGAATAATTACTTTTTTGATAACACTCATTAATGATTGTAATTCCATTTTTTTGAGATTCTTTCCAGAGATTTTCATCTTGATAAAGTTCGATTGCTTTTTTTGCAAAAGCTTCGGGATTGTCTTCGATAAAACCATTCCAAGGTAAATCTAAATGCATGGCTTCTGAACCAATTGAAGTTGTTGCACTTGGTGTTCCGCATTGCATGGCCTCTAATAATTTTCCTTTTAAACCTGCACCAAAACGAATTGGAGCTAAAACAACTCTGGCATTTTTCACCACTTTATTAGCATCTTCTGCCCTTCCCATTATAAAAAAACTATTTTTAGGCTGATGCAATTGCAATACTTTTTGTGATGGATATGCACCATAAACTTCTAAAACAGCTTCTGGAAAATCCTTTTTTATAAACGGCCAAATTGCTTCTTTTAAATGCTGGACGGTATTCCAATTTGGTTCGTGAAGAAAATTTCCGATGAAAACAAAATTCTTTCGATCTTCAAAAGAGGGTAATTTCATCAGCTCTTCCTCATTCATTTCTTCAACTAAAAACGGAAGATAAAAAAGTAAATCATTACTTATTTTGAAAACATCGTTCAGAATATTCATTTCAAATTCTGAAATAATCAAAGACAAATCGCATCTTAAAATACTGGCTACTTCACGTTTTGCGACTTCTTCAGACAACAAATCCGAAAGCTCAAAAGTTCGTTTTTCCTTAAAAGCTTTTTGTCTTGCAGTTCTTAGACAATGCAAATCTTCAGTATCTAAAATTCTGATTGCTTTCGGGCATTTTTCGATTACTCTCCATCCAAATTGTTCTTCGATCATAAATCGGTCAAATAAAACTACATCTGGATTTAATTCGGAAGCAAAATCATCAAAACTGGAAGAATTAAGTTCGATACTTTTTTTAGAAACTCCAAATTCAGCTAAATCAACCATAAAATCACTGTCCTGCGCGGCGCTGGCAAATGTAATTTCGAATCCTTTTTCTTTGAAAATAGAAATCAACTGCATCATTCTTCCACCAGCAGCAGAAGAATTTGGCTCAGGCCGAACAAACCCAATAATTAAAAGTTTTTTTATCTGATTCATAATATTTGTTTCATATTACAAAATAATGCTTTTTTCCGCGGATTTGCACCCAATTTCCTGAGATTCGGTCATAAAAAAACACTAATTTTGTAGGAACATTTTTTTTAAAGAATTATGCTGGGATTAAAGCTAGCCACAGACCCTCGTTGGGTAAATATAGTGGAATCAAATATCGAAGAAATTTTAACGGATCACGCTTGGTGCGAGCAAAAAGCGGCTTCAAACGCAATAAGCATTGTTACCTATAACTCTGAATTAGAGGAATTAGTGACTGAAATGCTGGTAATTGCCAGAGAAGAACTGGAACATTTACAAATGGTTCATGATGTAATCAAAAAACGCGGACTTACTTTGGGGCGCGAGCGAAAAGATCATTATGTAAATGAACTTTTTAAATTCATGAAGAAAGATGGCAGCCGAAGAGACGCGCTTTGTGATCGATTATTATTTTCGGCCATGATTGAAGCAAGAAGCTGTGAGCGCTTTAAAGTACTTTCAGAAAATATTAAAGATCAAGAATTAGCTAAATTCTATCGCGATTTAATGATTTCTGAAGCTGGGCATTATACTACTTTTTTAGGATTCGCCAGAAAATATCAAGACAATATTGACATTGACAAACGCTGGAAAGAATGGATTGAATACGAAGGCTCCATCATAACCAATTACGGAAAAAACGAAACTGTACACGGGTAATTTTTTCTGAATATTTTCTAAAAACAAATACCACATTTTGACATGACTGCAAGTAAAAAGAAATCCATTATATTAAAAACCCTTAAATATCTTGGAATAACCTTTGTTGTTATTATAGGATTATTGTTTTTAACGCCAATTATTTTTGCGGACAAAATTAAAGAACAGATTAAAAAAACGGCAAACGAAAAGCTTAGTGCAGAATTAAATTATTCTGATGTTTCTGTTTCATTTTTTCATCATTTCCCTTCGCTGACTTTAACTTTAAGCGACTTAAACCTTAATGGATCTGCTCCTTATGCTAAGGAAAAATTCATTACTGCAAAGGAAGTTTCATTTGGAATAAATGTTGCCAGTCTGGTTTTCAGCAAAACGGTAAAAATTGATCAAATTTACTTATCAGATTGTTTTATCAATGTAAAAGTAAATGCAAAAGGTGAAGCCAATTATAATATTTACAAATCTTCAAAACCTTCAAATCCGAAAGACAGTACCGAAACTGCTTTAAAATTGGAACGAATTGAAATTTTAAACAGCAAAGTAATTTATGACGACCAGTCGACTAAAGTGCATTTTGATGCTTTTGGTTTTAACTATTTAGGGAAAGGAGATTTAAACCAATCGATTTTTGATCTTTATTCAAAAGCCAAAGTTGAAAAACTGAATATTGTTTATGAAGGCGAACCTTATTTGATGAACAAAAAAATCGATGCCGATTTGATTACAAAGGTAAATGTGAATTCATTATCTTTCTTCTTCCAGCAGAACAACTTAAAAATCAACCAGCTTCTTGTTGATTTTAAAGGAAAATTTGACTTTTTGAAAGACGGCTACAACATGGATTTTGTTATCAAATCAAACGACAGCAAACTCTATGATGTTTTCACTGCTTTGCCCCCAAAATACATAACTTGGCTTTCTAAAACCGAATTAAAAGGAAATACCAATCTTCTTTTGACATTAAAAGGCGATTATATTGCTTCACAAAATGTTGCACCAGAACTTGATTTGGATGTAAAAATCGACAGCGGATTTGTGAACTACAATAAAAGCGCTTTTCCGGTTTCCAATTTAAATCTAGACATCAAAACAAGAGTTCCGTCATTAAATCCAGATCTAGCTATTATTGATGCTAAAAATGTGTCATTAAACATAAATCAGGATTATTTAAAGTCGAAATTTTATGTAACCGGCGTAAACACACCAGACATCAATGCTGATTTTAAAGCAAAAATTGATCTTGGAAAATTGATGTCCGCTCTTGGAATTCCGAATGTCGTTTTAAAAGGAAATCTTGAAGGCGACGCAAAAGTTGACGGAAAATTTGACCAGAAAAAAAGGCTTTTCCCAAAAACTCAAGGAACGATTGATTTGGTAAACGGCTATTTAAAAACGCCTTATTACCCGAATCCAATTACCAATATTACTATCAAATCAAAAATTGATAATCAAAAAGGAACTTACGACGATTTGAAAGTAAAACTAAAACCAGCTCAGTTTACTTTTGAAGGAAAGCCTGTTTTTGTTGACGCCGACTTAAGCAACTTTGATGACTTATCTTATGATATTAAGGCCAAAGGCGAACTTGACGTAAACAAAATTTACAAGGTTTTTTCGCAAAAAGGACTTGATTTAGACGGTTTCGTAAAAGCTGATGTAGTTTTGAAAGGAAAACAAAGCGACGCCGAAAAAGGCAATTACAGCAAACTAAACAATAAAGGAACGCTTGAATTAAGAAATATCGGCATTACATCAGAATATCTGGCTAAAAAATTCATCATCAAAGAAGGAATTTTTAAAATCAATCAGGATAAAATGTACTTCAATAATTTCCTAGCCGCTTACGGGCAGTCCGATTTTAGAATGAATGGTTATTTACAGAACGTTTTTAATTATGCAACCACAAATACAGGCGTTTTAAGAGGTTCTTTTAAATCTTCATCACGTTATATTAATGCTGACGAATTCATGTCTGAAACAACTTCAGGAACTTCTGTAACAGCAAATTCGGCTCCAAAAGCAGAAGCTAAATCAGGAAGTACACAAACCGGAGTAATTATTATTCCAACAAATCTGAATTTAAACTTCACGGCTAATGCTCAAAAAGTTAATTTCGACAAATTAAATCTTCAAAATGCTACCGGAAACCTAAGCATGAACAAAGGCAAGCTGACGATGCAAAATACAGGTTTTGACCTAATTGGATGCAAAGTAACTATGAATGCCAATTATCAAGCTGTAACTCCTCAAAAAGCAAATTTTGATTATGCGATAAAAGCAACCGATTTTGACATAAAAAGAGCGTATAACGAAATTGAAGTTTTTAGAAAAATGGCCAGCGCCGCCGAAAAAGCACAAGGAATTGTTTCTTTGGATTATCAGCTAAAAGGCCGTTTAAATGCAAATATGGAACCTGTTTATCCTTCTCTGGTTGGAGGCGGAACGCTTTCTGTAAAAGATGTAAAAGTACGAGGGCTGAAAATGTTTACTGCGGTAAGCAAAGAAACCAACACAGAGTCAATAAAAAATCCTGATCTTTCGAAAGTTGATATTAAAACTACGATCAAAAATAATATTATGACCGTTGAGCGTTTTAAATTTAAGTTTGCCGGTTTCCGACCAAGAATTGAAGGCAAAACAACTTTAGACGGAAAATTGAATTTAAAAATGCGTTTAGGATTACCTCCTTTTGGTATTTTCGGAATTCCGCTTACAGTTACAGGAACCCAGGATAATCCAAAAATAAAGGTTGGTAAAAAATCTGAAGATTTAGAAGAAACTAAAGATACTGAGGAATAAAAATTAAATTCCAAAATTGGAAATTCCAAATTCCAATTTTTATCATACGCCTTTGTCAAAGTTCAAAACTTTGACAAAGGTTTTTGTTACTTTCAAACACTCAGCATAATCTTGTAATCCTGACGGAGGAAGGATCACACTAGAAACTCGACAAAGATTGGCGACTTTGATTGCGGAGTTTCGCGTGTGATCCTTCCTCCGTCAGGATGACAAAACTGTGAGCAGAAATTATTATAAACAAAAAACCCGATCATTTCTGAACGGGTTTTTTATAAAAAGTAATCTATGATTATTATGCCTCGAATGGGATAATAGATACATAAGATTTGTTATCTCTTTTCTTTTGGAACTTAACAACTCCAGCTACTCTTGCGTGTAGTGTGTGATCTTTACTGATGTAAACGTTTTCACCTGGATTATGTTTTGAACCTCTTTGTCTAACGATGATGTTACCAGCAATAGCAGCTTGACCACCATAAATCTTAACGCCTAGACGTTTTGATTCTGATTCTCTACCATTCTTCGAACTACCGACACCTTTCTTGTGAGCCATGACGTATGAGTTTAAATATTGTTATTATTCTTTAGTAGTCTCTTTTTTTGCTTTTGGAGCTGCTTTTTTTGCTTTTGGAGCTTCTACTTCTTCAGTAGCTGCTTCTTCTGCTACAACCGCTTTTTTAGCTGCTGCTTTTTTAGTTCCTCCTGCTGCAGTAATACCTTCAATTACAATTTGAGTAAGATATTGTCTGTGACCATTTCTTTTTTTGTATCCTTTTCTTCTTTTCTTTTTGAAAACGATAACTTTATCACCTTTTAAGTGTTGTAACACTTTAGCTTCTACTGAAGCACCTTCTATAGCTGGGGCGCCTAAAGTTACATTTCCGTTATCATCTAATAAAAGAACTTTGTCAAAAGAAACTTTTGAACCTTCTTCGTTAGCTAAACGGTGAACATAAACCTTTAAGTCTTTGCTTACTTTAAATTGTTGCCCTGCTATCTCTACGATTGCATACATATCAAATTGATTTATTGATTTTTAAGGTTGCAAATATACAACTAATAATTTACTACGCAATCCCTTGTAGCAAAAATATTTTCTTTGGCTTTAAAGACTGTTTTACAAGGTTTTCTAATGATTTCTAAAATAAAAAAAGATGTAAAATACTATTAATTTTTACTGGTAAATACATAAATTTTAAAACAATACACAAAAAAGACTATTTTTGAAGTAACTATAATCAACTTTTTGCTACCTATTTATTTTAGGTATCATAAATTTATTAATCGTATATGAAAAATTCTATAATGATGTTAAGTGCAGCACTAATGCTCGGCGGAGTAGCTCATGCTCAAAAGGTAGCTTTTGAAGAGTATAATTTAGATAACGGAATGCATGTAATTCTGCATAACGACCCATCAGCACCAGTAGTTATAACTTCTGTAATGTATCACGTTGGCTCAAAAGACGAGCGTCCTGACAGAACTGGTTTTGCACATTTTTTCGAACATTTATTATTTGAAGGAACTCAAAATATAAAACGTGGTGAATGGATGAAAATCGTTACTGCAAACGGAGGCGTAAATAATGCCAATACTTCAGACGACAGAACTTATTATTATGAAGTTTTCCCATCAAACAATTTAGAATTGGGTTTATGGATGGAATCTGAAAGATTAATGCATCCTATTATCAATAAAATTGGAGTTGATACACAAAATGAAGTCGTAAAAGAAGAAAAAAGAATGCGTTACGACAATCAGCCATACGGAAATATTCTTCCGGAGGTTAAAAAGAATATGTTCAAAAATCACCCGTATCGCTGGACAACTATCGGCTCAATGAAAGATTTAGATGCTGCAACTCTTGAAGAATTTCAGGCATTCAACAAAAAATTCTACACACCAAATAATGCCGTTTTAGTTGTTGCTGGAGATTTCGACAAAGCAAAAGCCAAAGAATGGGTTCAGAAATATTTTGGTCCGATTCCAAAAGGCGAAGAAGTAAAAAAACAAACTTTTACCGAAGAGCCAATTACGCAAACAATAAAAGCAACTTACGAAGATCCTAATATTCAAATTCCGATGGTTGTTGCGTCGTATAGAACGCCTTCAATGAAAACCAGAGATGCACGAGTTTTAGATTTAATCTCCTCTTATTTAAGTGACGGAAAAAGCTCAAAATTGTACAAAAAAATCGTTGACGATAAAAAAATGGCACTTCAAATTGGTGCTGTAGGTTTTAGTCAAGAAGATTATGGAACCTACATTTTATACGGTTTGCCAATGGCGCCTTATACAACAGCCGATATTTTAAAAGAAATGGATGAAGAAATCGTAAAAATTCAAACCGATTTGATTTCCGAAAAAGATTACGAAAAATTACAAAACAAATTCGATAATAATTTTGTGAACGCGAATGCAAGCGTAGAAGGAATTGCTGAAAATCTTGCTTCTTACTACCTTCTTTATGGCGATGTTAACTTGATCAATACTGAAATTGACATGTATCATTCTATAACGAGAGAAGAAATCAGAGAAGTTGCCAAGAAATATTTAAACCCGAACCAACGCTTGATTTTAGATTACATACCAACCGTAAAATCTCAGAACTAAGAATATCGAATCATGAAAAATATACATACTTTTTTAATCCTTTTTTTCCTAACTGGAATTATGACAGCACAAGATCGTCCACAACCAAAACCAGGAAACGCCCCTGTAGTCAATATTAAAAAGCCTCAAACTTTTATGTTGGCAAACGGCATGAAAGTTTTAGTTGTTGAAAACCATAAATTACCAAGAGTCAGTTTCAACTTAACCCTTGACAACGCACCTTTTACCGAAGGAAACAAAAAAGGTGTTGATGAATTGACAACAAGCTTAATTGGCAATGGAACCAAAAAAACAACCAAAGAAGCTTTTAATGAAGAAATTGACTTTTATGGAGCCAATATCAACTTCACCTCTCAAGGTGCTTATGCAAGTGCTTTGTCAAAATATTCAGGACGTGTTTTAGAACTTTTGGCAGAAGGAGCTTTACAGCCAAATTTCACTCAAACCGAATTTGACAAAGAAAAAGCCAAACTTTTAGAAGGACTTAAGGCCGATGAAAAAAGCGTTCCTGCCATTGCTAATCGTGTTGTTGATGTTTTGGCTTTTGGGAAAAACCATCCTTCAGGAGAGTATTTATCTGAAGAAACAGTAAAAAATGTAACCCTTGCAGATGTTCAAGCAAATTACAATACGTATTTTGTTCCTGAAAATGCCTATCTAGTAGTTATTGGAGATGTTAAGTTTAAAGAAACTAAAGCTGCCGTAGAAAAACTTTTTAGTGGATGGAAAAAACAAGCTGCACCAAAAAACACGTATCCAAATCCTGAAAATGCATCTAAACTTCAAATTGATTTTGTAGATGTTCCAAATGCGGTTCAGTCGGAGATTTCATTGGTAAATATTGTGAATTTAAAAATGAGCGATCCTGATTTTTTCCCTGCTGTTATTGCAAATCAAATTTTAGGAGGTGACTTCAACAGTTATTTAAATATGAATTTACGCGAACAACACGCGTGGACGTATGGCGCAAGTTCCAACATTGGAAGCGGAAAATATGTAACGAAATTCAGAGCTTCATCAGCAGTTAGAAACACAGTAACCGACAGTGCAGTAGTTCAATTCATAAAAGAAATCAAAAGAATCCGCACAGAAAGAGTTGATCCAGAAGTTTTACGAAATGTAAAAGCAGGATACATTGGCCGCTTTGTTATGCAGGTTGAAAAACCTCAAGCCGTAGCGCGTTATGCTTTAAATATTGAAACAGAAAAACTTCCAGCTGATTTCTACGAAAAATATATCCAAACCATCAATAATGTAACGGCTGATGATATTTACCGCGTTGCGAACAAGTATTTTTTGCTTGACAACATGCGAATTGTTATTGCGGGAAAAGGTTCTGATGTGATTTCTGGCTTAGAAAAACTTCAAATTCCGATTTATTATTTTGATAAATACGGAACTCCCGTTGAAAAACCAGCAACTAAAAAAGAAGCTCCTTCAAATGTTACAGCACAAACCGTTTTCCAAAATTACATTAAAGCAATTGGCGGTGAAAAAGTAGTAACAGCCGTAAAAACACTTTACATGAACGGAAGCACTACAATTCCGCAAGCTCCAACTCCACTGACTTTTACTTCAAAATTAGATTCAAAAGGAAAAATGATGGTTTCACTTGCCATGGGAACTATGAATTTAATGAAGCAAGTTGTAAATGATAAAGGCGCGTATATTGAGCAACAAGGCCAACGTAAAAATTTAGAAGGCGATGATCTTAAAGAAATGAAGGCTAACGCCGCACCTTTTGAAGAATTGCAATTGCAAAAAAGAACTGATTTAAAAGTTGACGGCATCGAATCAATTAACGGAAGCGACGCTTATGCGATAAAAGACGGAAAAACAACTTATTTCTATGATGTAAAATCAGGATTGAAAGTTGCAGAATCTAAAGTTCGTGAACAAGGCGGAAAATCAACTACACAAATAACAAACTTTGGTGATTATAGAGAGGTAAAAGGAGTAAAAGTTCCTTTTAATCTAATTCAGAATGTTGGTTTTGAATTAGACATCAAAATGTCTGATATCAAAATTAACGAAGGAGTTTCTGATGCAGATTTTCTTTAGAAGTTTCTAAGGTTCTGAGATACTAAGATACTAAGATTCTAAGATTCTAAGTTTTTTTCTCATAGGCTTTGTCAAAGTTTAAAACTTTGATAAAGCTTTTTTTTTATCAATACGTTTGTCAGGCTGAGCGAAGTCGAAGCCCCGTCCCAATTGGCACGCCCTTCTCCCGAAGCCTCGGGATCGCTCAGGGTGACATTCGTTAAGAACAATCTCTTATTTCTTCGCCGACAAATAAACCCCAATCAAAATAATAAACGCACCAAAAAATTGAATCAGAGTAAGCATTTCATTATCCAATAATCCCCAAAAGAAAGCCACAATCGGAATTAAATAAGTAACCGAAGTCGCAAAAACAGGAGACGATATTTGGATCAATTTAAAGAACAAAACATTTGCAATTCCGGTTCCTAATACGCCCAAAATCATCACAAAAAATATGGAATGCTGTGTGACATCAATATTTATTCTTTGAGGAATATCAGTTGTGCTTAAAATGATTAATGCAGGCAAAAGCAAAACGGTAAAATTTCCGGTCGTAATGCTTAACGAATTCAAATCAGATAAATACTTTTTGATCAAATTCACATTTATAGCATAACAAAGCGTTGCAATTACAACCAAAACAACATAATAATAGTTCTGACCTGGATGTGCTGATGCACCGCTCAAAACCAATAACAAACATCCAACCAAACCAACAAAAACACCTAAAACTTGTCGCTTTTGAAATTGAATTCCAAAAATAAGTATTCCTAAAACCAAAGTATTTAAAGGCGTAAGCGAATTTAAAATAGCTACAATCGAACTATCAACTTCTGTTTCAGCAATGGCAAAAAGATAGGCCGGAGCAAAAGTTCCAAAAAGTGAAGTGATGGCAACAAATTTCCATTGACGGCGCGAAATCTTCTTCAGACTTTTAAATCCTATAATCAACAAAAACAAAGCGGCAAAAATAATTCGGAATGAACCAACTTGAATGGCTGTTAAACCAACCAATCCTCTTTTGATCAAAATAAAAGAACTTCCCCAAATAAGAGAGAGAACCAACAAATAAGCCCACTTTAATTGTTTTGCATCCATAAACACATTTTTACTGCAAATTTGTATTATTTTTACGAACTGACCTCTTGAATTTTATTAATTTTGCAACAAACATATTGACAACTTAAAATTCTATATAATGAAATTCACTAAAATAATAGCATCGTTAGTTATTGCCGGCTTAGTATTCGTTAGCTGTAAAAAAGAAGAAGACAAAAACTTAGCCAACATAAAACCTTTAGAAACAACTACTACAGAACACAAAGTAATCGCAGCTGAAAATGTTCAAACAGCAAGTTTCGAAATCGAAGGAATGACTTGTGCAATGGGATGCGCTAAAACAATTGAAAAAGAATTATCAAATCTTGACGGAGTTGAAAAAGCCGTAGTTGATTTTGACAAAAAAACAGCAACGGTTACTTTTGACAAAACAATTCAAAATCAAGAGTCTTTGACTAAAATTGTTCAAGGAACTGGAGATGGAAAAACATATAAAGTTTTGAATTTTAAATCTTAAGTTGAAATTTTACAAAACAAAAAAAGGCGTTCAATTTGAACGCCTTTTTTATTTACTTTATTTCCACTTCAAAGTTTCCATCAATCTTTGCATATCATTCTTGATATAACTCGCCGCCGGCATAATTGAATCAAAATTAGGTTTAGCGTAAAAATAAACTGAACCCGTTATAAAGTGCTTTGTACTATCTGTAACGTAAAATTGAGAGTTTGTAGCTGCGTTTCCATCTACTTGATAAAACATTCCGTAAACCTTTTTTTCGGGATTTAAATACGGTTGTTCTAAAATATCATCAGCTTTGATAACGTGCTCGTAAGTCAGTTTTTGAGCATCTTTTAAAAGTTTATTAATATCGCCGTGAACTGGCTTATAAGTCAGATAAATAGTGGCTTTCATTTTTGGGTAGGTAATCGCAAATCCGCAATCTTTTTCACCTTTAATAATTGCCGCTTCATTCATATCAAAAGCAAACGGACAGTTATTTTCAAAATGAACATATTTTGCTTCTGGATAATCTAAACGCAGAAAACTTGCCGGTTTTGGCAATACATCATCTTTACAACTTACTACAGTCAGAGTCAGTAAAATTACTGCTGTTGAAATTATCTTTTTTAACATTTTAATCTATCGTTACTTTTATTTGTTTTACACGCTTTTTATCTACCGTTTCTATTGTAAAAACACAGTTTTCAAAAGCTATTTTTTGATCTTTTTTCGGGAAATTTCCTAAAATTTCCAAAATAAATCCGGCTAGAGTTTCTGCTTCGCCTTTTCGCGCCTCAAATAAATCTTCATCAACATCAATAATTCTGTAGAAATCTTTCAAATTGATTTTTCCTTCAAACAGAAAATTCTTTTCATCGATCTGCGAAAAATTCAAATTTTCATCATCAAACTCATCACTAATATCTCCAACTATTTCCTCTATAACATCTTCTAAAGAAACTAATCCAGAAGTACCACCATATTCATCAACCACAATCGCCAAATGGCTTTTAAGGCTCTGAAAATCCTTTAGTAAGTTATCCAGTTTTTTATTCTCAGGAACAAAAAAAGCTTCTCTCATTAAAGAAGTCCAATCGAACTCTTCTTTATCAATATAAGGCAGTAAGTCTTTAACAAACAGAACGCCTTCAATTTGATCTATATTGTCTCGGTAAACCGGAATTCTCGAAAATCCTTTTTCTATAATTTTAGAACAAACTGTCGCAAAAGGCTCCGAAATTTCTAAAGCAAAAATATCAATTCGCGGACTCATAACCTGTTTGGTATCTGTATTTCCAAAAGAAACAATTCCTTCTAATATTTTTTGTTCTTCAGTTGATGTTCCTTCAGAATCTGTAAGTTCCAACGCCTGAGAAATTTGATTTATAGAGAAACTGTTCTTCTGCTTCCCTAATTTATGCTGCAAATATAGAGTAACACTGCGCATTGGCAAACTTATTGGCGAAAGTAATTTGTCTAAAAAAGCGATTGGATAGGCAACTCGTTTTGCGAATTTCAGATTGTTCCGACTGGCATAAACTTTAGGCAAAACTTCGGCAAATAACAAAATCAGAAAAGTAACCAGAATTACTTCTAAAAAGAATTTGAAAGCAGGTGAAGTTATATGAGAAAAGATATTTCGGCCAATAAAGGAGAACAAAATAACAACCCCGATATTCAAGAAATTATTAGCAACTAATAAGGTTGCCAACAATTTTTTAGGCTTATCCAAAAGATTTGAAATAATTTTTCCCTTTGAGTGGTTTTCCTGCAGGGCTTCGTCTAAATCTTTTTGAGATAATGAAAAAAGAGCGATTTCGGCGCCTGAAACAATGGCTGATAGAAACAGCAAAATAAATATTCCGACAAAACCAATGATTAAATTAGTGTCTAAAGTTGTAGCAAAAAGTAAACTGGGCTCTGGGTCCAAACTGAAAAAAATTAGTTAAACAATCAAAAAGGCAGGTCGTTTACAGGCAAGCCTTCATTTGCTGCGTCAAAGTTAGTGTTTTTTGTGGATTCTGACTCGTGATTTGGCTTATGATTTCCAGTTTCTTTTTTGGTAGTCAAGAAAGTAAACTCTGTTACCTGAATTTCTGTAGTGTATTTTGTTGTACCATCTTCCGCTTGCCATTGACGTGATTTTATCCGGCCTTCAACATATATTTTATCTCCTTTAGATAAATACTTTTCACAAATTTCGGCGGCTTTATTACGTACAACTAAATTATGCCACTCTGTCGAAGTTATTTTTTCGTTTGTAGTTTTATTGATGTATACTTCGTTTGTAGCCAGCTGAAAACGTCCTATGCAATTTCCTCCATCAAAATAATGCATTTTTACATCATCTCCCAAATGGCCAATTAACATCACCTTATTTAATGTTCCGTTCATAGTTTTTTTGTGGTATTTCTACCAAAGATACATTTTTTTAGCAATTTATTTCCTGCTTTTCAATAAAATTATAAATCACAATTGGAAAAGGAAAACTTTTTAACTCACTGGCATTCACACCGTTCTGTAATTCTTCACTTATTTTCACTTTCCAGAATTGTATATGAAGATGTTGATGTGAAAGTTTGTGCAAAACGGTGGTTTCTATACATTCCTCTATACCTATAATAGTATAGGAAGAAAAAATGTCGTTTTGAACTGCTTTTGAAACAATATCAAGGCCAACAATTTCATCAGTTTCTAAAAGCGGAAATTCATATAAGTTATGCCAAATTCCTTTAGCAGTTCTTTTTTGAATCAAAGTATTTCCTGAAACATCTTCTAAAACCAAATAATTAAAGAAGCGGTTTGTCACTTTTGTCTTTTTCAATTTTACAGGCAAAGCATCTACTTTCTTTTTTTGCAATGCGGCGCAACTATCATTGAAAACACAAATCATGCAATTTGGACTTTTAGGAACACATTGCAATGCACCAAATTCCATTATCGCCTGATTAAAGATCGCTGGATTATCTTTTGGCATTAATTCAGAAGCCAATTCCGCAAATTCTTTTTTTGTACCTGGCAAAGCAATATCCGATTCAATATCAAAATAACGAGACAGCACTCTAAAAACATTTCCGTCAACAACAGGAACAGCTTCATTATAAGAAAAAGAAGCGATGGCGGCCGCTGTATATTCGCCTACTCCTTTCAGTTTTAATAAA
The DNA here is from genome assembly GCF_030929605.1 of Flavobacterium sp. LHD-80. Lineage (GTDB taxonomy): Bacteria > Bacteroidota > Bacteroidia > Flavobacteriales > Flavobacteriaceae > Flavobacterium. The sequence goes on along the minus strand of NZ_JAVFVS010000004.1, from coordinate 676,024 downwards.
CTTTTATAGTTTTCTGGAAAAATCCCGTTAAGCTCATTTGCCACATATTGAGCTGTTTTATGCAAATTTCGAGCTCGAGAATAATAACCTAATCCCTGCCAAAGTTTTAAAACCTGCTCTTCTGATGCATTTGCCAAATCAAATACAGTAGGAAATTCCTTCGTAAAAGCAAAAAAATAAGGCATTCCTTGAGCAACTCTCGTTTGCTGCAGCATAATTTCTGAGAGCCAAATTAGGTACGGATCGGCCGTTTTACGCCAAGGCAAATCGCGCTTGTTTTGTAAATACCAATTTATCAATACGTTATGAAAATCCATTTAAAAATACTTAGAAAACAAAAGTAAATGTTTATGTAATTAAAATTTAACGATTTAGCTTGATTAATTATTTTTTTAATTCCTATATTTGCAAACTCAAAAAAATAGTACATCATTTATAAAATAAAATAGGAAAGAAAATGACGAAAGCAGATATCGTAGCGAAAATTTCAGAGAAACTAGGTCTTGAAAAAGGAGATGTTCAAGCAACAGTAGAAACTTTTATGGAAGAAGTTAAAACTTCATTGGAAACTGGAGACAATGTTTACCTAAGAGGTTTCGGAAGCTTTATCGTTAAAACAAGAGCTGAAAAGACTGGTAGAAACATTTCAAAAAACACTACAATTAAAATTCCAGCACACAACATCCCTGCGTTTAAACCTGCAAAAGTTTTTGTAGAAGGAGTAAAAACGAACAACGAAGCAAAATAATACTATTAATTAACATAAAATCTGACACGATATGCCAAGTGGTAAAAAAAGAAAGAGACATAAGGTAGCTACTCACAAACGTAAAAAAAGAGCGAGAGCTAACCGTCACAAAAAGAAAAAGTAGTTTTAAACTACTTTTTTCTTTTTAAACGTTCATTGAAATTGAAAATTAGTATTCAGTCATCAGTTTTTAGTCTTCAGTCTACTGATTACTTAGAACTGCAAACTGCCAGCTAGTTTTCGCCGGGTTAATACCTGTTAAAAATATTGTTTAATCCATCCTTACAATTCAGTTATGAGTTATGAGTTATGAGTTATGAGTTGCAAAACTTGAAACTTGAAACCCAAAAACCTGAAACTAAAAGTCTGGATAAAAATTTACAGTGTGAATAAAGAATTAATCATTAGATCTAGTTCTGATGCAGTAGATTTTGCCTTATTAAAAGATGGAAAACTAATTGAATTACACAAAGAAGAAGAGAAAAGCAACTTTCAGGTTGGTGATATTTTTATTGCCAAAATCAGAAAACCAGTTGCTGGACTTAACGCCGCTTTTGTAAATGTAGGCTTCGAAAAAGATGCTTTTTTACATTATCACGATCTAGGTCCAAACTTAGCTTCTCAGCTGAAATTCATAAAACTTGTAAGCGCAGGTAAAATAAAAGATTTCTCCCTAAAAACCTTTCAGTTTGAAAAAGAGATTGACAAAGATGGCATCATTACTGATATTTTAAGTGCCAATCAATCTGTCTTAGTTCAAGTAGTTAAAGAACCGATATCGACCAAAGGTCCAAGAATAAGTGCTGAGCTTTCTCTTGCTGGAAGATTTATCGTTCTAGTTCCTTTTTCTGATCGTGTTTCTATTTCTCAAAAAATAGAAGACAAAAAAGAAAAGGATCGTCTAAAAAAACTTGTTCTATCGATCAAACCTAAAGGATTTGGTGTTATTGTTCGTACAGTAGCCGAAGGCAAAAACGTAGCCGAATTAGAAAAAGATTTGCAGAACCTGCTTGGCAGATGGACTGCAATGTGTAAAAAATTACCAACTGCTCATCATCCATCAAAAGTATTAGGAGAGCTTAATAGAGCTTCTTCAATATTAAGAGATGTATTTAACGATACCTTCAGCGGTATCCAGATAGATGATGAAGAGTTGTTCCACCAAACGAAGGAATATCTGCAAGAAATTGCACCTTCGAAACAATCGATTGTTAAGTTTTATCAATCAAATGACACTCCAATTTTCGAGAAATACAATATAGAGAGACAAATCAAAACTTCTTTTGGCCGAACTGTTTCCATGAGTAAAGGTGCTTATCTTATCATAGAACACACTGAAGCATTGCACGTTATAGACGTCAACAGCGGAAACCGTTCTAACAAAGCAACCAACCAGGAAGATACCGCCATGGAAGTTAATATGATTGCCGCTGCAGAAATCGCCAGACAATTACGTCTGCGAGATATGGGCGGAATTATAGTTGTTGATTTTATCGATATGTCTAATCCAGAAAACAGGAAAGTTTTGTTCGACTTCTTGCGAGAAGAAATGAGCGACGATAAAGCAAAGCATAAAATATTACCGCCGAGTAAATTTGGTTTGGTCCAAATTACCAGACAGCGCGTAAGACCAGAAGTTAACATTAAAACTAGAGAAGAAGATCCAAATAAAGTCAACGGTGAAATTGAAGCACCAATATTAATAATTGACAAGATCACCTCTGATTTAGAAAGACTTTTAAAAACCCACAATAAAGTTGTGCTTAATACACATCCATTTGTGGCTGCATACCTCAGCAAAGGTTTTCCATCATTACGTTCAAAATGGTTTTTTGAACATAAGAAATGGGTGAAAATCATACCTCGTGACGCTTACACGTACTTAGAATACCATTTCTATGATAAAAAAGGAAATGTTATTTCAGAATAAAAAACAAAACCGCCCCGATGCATCGGGGCGGTTTTTTTATGTCCTTTTTTTCGCCACGACCCGAGCGACAGCGAACAGGCGAAGCAATTCACGAATTTGCACGAATTAATTTGTATCAATTGGCGTAATTAGTGGCAAAAACTATTCTCGAACTATTTCAATGCTTCTGAAAAATGATGTCACCCTGAGCGGAGTCGAAGGACGCTCCAATTGGCACGTGGGCTTCGACTCCGCTCAGCCTGACAATCCGTTATTATTCTCTTACTATTTCAATTTTCCGTCTAATTTCATTTCCAGAAGCATCCACAACTGTAATATAATGTGTTCCTGTTGTTGGTGTAATTGGCAATTCATGAAATGTTTTTGTAGTTGCTTTATAAACATCATCTACATACCAAAACAATTCTTTATCCCTTTCTGAATACGCTACTTTTAAAATTACAGGCTGTACATTACTATTGAAATCTTTAGTCAAATAAATTTTGCTGTTTGTTTTTGGATAAATAAAATCCATTGTTGTGGTTTGCGTTCCTTCACAACCTTCTTTAAAAGGTGGCAATGGTAAATATTCAATATGCTGGCTTTTATAATACCAAGCCATAACTGGGGGCAGAACAAACCAGTTCTTATTTACTATATTCTCAACACTTTCACAACTGCTGTTTACCTGAAACTGCTCTGTTTTATCTAAATGAATTGTTTTATGATAGGGACAAACTTTTGTTGATTTTCCTTTTTTTGAAACCCACTGTTTAATTTTAGGACAGTTTTCTTTGGCCAAATAACCGCTTAATCGGCAAACCTCAACTTCTTCTAAATCTTTATAAGGCGTATCAAACCATCTTTGTCTTGGCAATAAATTAAAAACGTCAAATAAAATGGGCGCAGCGCTGGTAACTCCAGTTAAAGTCGGTCTTCCTTCTCCGGTTGCATTTCCAACCCAAACTCCCACTACATATCTGGAATTTGTTCCAATGGCCCACGCATCTCTATTCCCGAAACTTGTTCCTGTTTTCCAAGCAATTTTCAACGAACTGTCATAAAATTTCCAAGCTTCATCTCCTTCAGGCCTGTTAACTTCTTCCATTGCATTATATGTTAACCAAATTGATCCTGCACCCAAAATATTCTTTTGATCTGTTTCTGAACCAAAATCGGGTTTGAAATCATTTTTATAATTTAATTCTGTAAACTCATTTGTTCGATATTTTGCTTGATTCTTCATATAATAATTTAACGTTGAAGACAAATTCGCATAGGTTCGGCACAAATCCCACAAATTACTTTCGGCACCACCTAAAATAAGCGACAAACCGTAATGATCAGGCGTTTTATTAATATCTCTCAATTTAAATTTCTGCAGTTCTTCATAAAATTTATTGACCGTAAATTCCTGAAGCATCAAAACCGCCGGAATATTCAGTGAACGTGACAATGCCCGGTGTGCTGGAACAGCACCGTCAAATGTCAAATTGAAATTTTGAGGCGTATAACCTGAAATTTGCGTTGGAATATCGGCAACTAAAGTATTTGGCAATAATTCTCCATCGTCCAACATTGCTGCGTACAAAAGCGGTTTTAGAATACTTCCTGTACTTCTTGGCGCATCAATAATATCAACATCTTTTTGGTGATCTTGGTCTGCGGGAGAATTTCCAACATAGCTCATCACATTTCTGTTTTGAACATCGATTACCAAAATTGCTAAATTATGGACTTCATTCTGTTTGTACTGATTGTAATAATATCTCGCAATTTGATTTACTCTATTCTGCAATGCATAATCTATTGTTGTTTTTACTCGTGTTCCTTCTTCATTTTTAGCCACTCTTTGCAGTAAATGTGGTGCAATTTGAGGCAAATCATACGGTTTTTGAGGCAAAGGTTCTTCTATAGAAAGTTCATACGTCTGCTTGTCAATTATTCCTTCTTGATAAAGTTTCAACAACAATCTGTTTCGTTTATTCAATAATTTTATCTGATTTTTTCCAGGATAAATTAAACTTGGTGCATTTGGCAACACAGCTAAAACAGCATTTTCTGCCCAAGATAATTGATTGGCTTGAACGCCAAAATAACGCCAAGAAGCCATTTCTAATCCCACAACATTTCCTCCAAATGGCGCATGTGCAGCATACATTTCAAGAATTTCGTCTTTAGAATAGCCTAATTCTAATCTTGTTGCTAAAATAATTTCGATTATTTTCTCGAAATACGTTCTGTTTTTTCCTTTTCTAGATAATCGAATTACTTGTTGTGTCAATGTACTTCCACCTCTGACTACTTTTCCAGCTTTCTTATTTTGTTTAAAAGCATTTATCATAGCGCCCGGATTAAACCCTGGATGTTTGTAGAAATACTCGTCTTCAAAATAAACGATGCATTTTTTAAATTTATCTGGAACGCTGTCCTGCGCTGGAAATCGCCATTGTCCGTCGCGGGCAATTTTGGCTCCTAGCAATTCTCCTTCATTGCTTTCAATTACAGTTGAGTAAGGTTCTTTAAACAAAGTTCGCGGTATAGAAAAATAATAAAGTAGCAAGAGCAGAAATGCAATTGCTGATTTAATTTTATTTCTTTTTATCCAGTTTATAATGCGTTGAAGAAACGCTTTTAGTTTATTTTTCAAGACTGTTTTAATTTAACCGCAAAGAGCGCAAAGTCATCCGCAAAGTTCGCAAAGTTTTTTGCCCACAGATTTTACTGATGAAACAGGTTTTCGCGGATTAATTTAGTAAAATCTGTACAAATCCGCTCAATCCGTAAAACCCGTGGGCTATTTTTTTATTTCACAACCTCAACCCAGAATCCTTTTGTTCTTGCTAAGAAAGAATTATCATACATGGCTTCACATTGCAATCCAGGCAAATAATAATTTCCTAGATACGATGCGTTTAGCAGAATTCGGAAAACTTTGGTTTCTCTTGATTTCATTCCGAAGTAGAAATTAGTTCTGTCGTCACGAATATCGATATAATCCGCAGTATTATTTACGGCATCTCCATAATCTGTGAAACGAGTATTTACAATTTCGAAGCCAGAAGGCAGAATTTGAGATAATGCGACATTCTGAATACTTTCATTCCTTTGGTTTTTAATTGTAACCTCAGCAATAAATTCTGTTCCTTGATTAATTTTTGAAACATTAATAACACTTCCTTTTCTGTTTTTGAAAACAATAGAAGCCGAAACATCAGTTTGAACTGCATTTTCCTGTCCAATTGGCAATATTCCTGTGTTCAATACACGAACATAAACTGTATTATTTTTAATATTTTTCAGTGTAACACTATTTGTTCCGCTAGCAGTAGGCAAACTACGGTCAGCGATTGTTTTTTGCGTGTTTATCGTTTCTCCTTTGCCGTTTTTGCTAAATTGAAGATTGATTCCTTTTGGACCATTCCCAATTGCAAATTTCGACATCGAATACAAACAATAAGCCGTAGTCTGTGTGCTCATCCATTGATTAGCGGACATTTCTTTTGCCAATTTTGAAGCCGTTGTAAATGCTTTTTGTTTTTGTCCCAAAAGCAGTAATGTTTCCAAAGCCATTGCACGGTTTCTTTCACTTGAGCCGTAATAGTAATAACTATATCCATCTGAATCGCCATCAATACTTGTTGTCAAAAATAAACTTTGTCCAGCCGATTTTTGTCCTGCCAAAACATACGCTGCTGCCAAACGAAGTTTACTTTCATTAGAAATGCCTTTTGTTTCTCTCAATCTGTTCATTGATGATAAATCGGCGTTTCCTGCTAAAGCCAAAGTATATAATCTGTAAGCCTGAGCTAGATCATTTCCGTATTTCGGTTCAAAACGCCATTGTTTTGCTTCTTTTTGCTGGTATGAAAGCCATTTTGATTTGAAATTAATTGGCAATACATATCCTTTTTTCTCAGCTTCGATTAAGAAATGTCCAGCGTAAGATGTTCCCCAATCATCAGCGATTGCATTTCCTTGCCAATACGGCATTCCGCCGTTAGACAATTGGAAATTTCCTAGTCTTGCAATTCCTGCCGTGATATTCTTTTGAATTAATCCTTTGCGAATTGCATCAATGTCAGCAACGTCTCCTAAATACAATTGCGGAAAAACTGATGAAGTGGTCTGCTCTACACAACCATGCGGATACTGAATCAAAAATTGCATTCTTCCATTCAAATTCATTGATGGCATTGAGGAAACTTCTAATCTCGCTTTATTACTTCCAGCTATACCAAATGTCTTCCACGAAAGTGTTTTGGTGCTGTTTGGAGCTAAAACAACATCAGTAAAAGTACTCGTAACCGGATTCGGATTTGTCATGTCAATTTCGACATCATAACTCGATTTTTCATTTCCTGAAGTTGCGATAACCTGAACTTTAGCTATTCCTGTAGCTGAACCAACAACCAAATTGAAATACGCCATTTTTTCGTCTGGCGAAGTAAAAGTTAAGGATTGAGTAGCACTTCCCATTACTTTTAAACCATTGCTAGTTTTAATCTGAATTGAAACATTTTTAATATTATTCTCTGTTGCAAAAACAGTAACCGGAATTGTTACTTTTTCTGAAGGCGAAATTTTTCTCGGCACCGATGCCAAAACCATCAACGGACTTTTAACTGGAGTGGCTTTTTCAACACTTCCATAAGCACTTGTATTGGCATCTCCAGCAACAACCATAGTTCTCACAGAGCCAATGTATTTTGGCAATTTTAATTGATGCGATTTTGTTTGTCCTTTTTCTAGTTTAAATGGTCCATAATACAATACAACAGGTTTAAATCGGTTTGCTTTTTTAGCTTTTCCGCCACCTAAATCCTGATCTCCACCAATACTGAAAATCTGATTTATTTTTCCGCCGTAAGCACCAATTACATCATCATAAACATCCCAAGTTTTTACACCTAAAGCTTCACGAACATAAAAACTATCCCACGCATTTGGCGTTTTAAAACGAGTTAAATCCAATAGTCCTTCATCGACAACAGCAATTGTATAGGTCATTTCTTTGCCAGATTTCTCTCCCACTTTTACCGTAAACGGCTGTTCTGGTTTCAAAATATCCGGCATAATAATCGTTGGTGCCAAAATCGTGTTTTTGTCTACGACTTCAATCGGAACAATTCCGTACATACGAATTGGAGAATCATTTTTAGTTGAAGCGTGAGGCTGTAATAATGTAATATTGAAATATACATTTGGCGCCATTGCAGAAGTAATTGGAACTTCGACTTTGGTTTCTCCTTGTTTTGTTTTTGCCCAAAGTGTCTGAACCACTTTTGATCCGTTTTCGATTGAAATCAAAGCGCGTCCGCCTTCACTTGAAGGGAATGAAATTTGTGCTTTTTCTCCAACGGCATAATTCTTTTTATCTGTAGAAAACACCAACATATTGGCTGTTGAAGCATCTCTATTTCTTGTTTTTCCAGACCAAATTGGCCAGTCTATATTTACAGTTAAAGCCGTTGCATGTCCGTCCGCACTGTCTGAAACTCGAATCAAATAACGTCCCCACTCTTCATCAGTTAAAGAAAACTGAACACTTCCTTTTCCGCTTGAATCCGTATTTATTACAAAAGTTTTATACGAAGTTGTCGCATTCGAAGAATTATAATTTGATAAATTATCGCTCGAAGCATCCCACCACCAGCGCCAATCTACTTTAAAAACTTTTACTTCTAAGTTTCGTACTGATTTTGGTCTTCCATTTTCATCCACCGTGACAATATCAAAACGATTATTCGTTCTTGTTTCAAGCATATTGTACTTGTTTAACTCCGGAGACTTAATTCCGACATACGTTTTATACGGAGAATAAGTTGTTGACATAACATCTGTACTAAAATCACCGCCTTCTTCATACACTTTTGTGATGAAAGAAGCGCGCAACATTCCCGGCGCCTGACCTTGTAATTTTGGCTGAATATTTACTGATGCTTTTCCGTTTTCATTTAATTTTCCAGAGAAAACGTTGATTTCTTCTGTGCTGAATTGACGAACTAAATCATCAAAACTATATTTCTCATAACCTTTAAATGTTGTTGTCTGTGGCGAAAATTTAGCCTGCATTTCTACATTTAAATTTTTAGCAATTGCGCCATGAAGCCAAGTCACTTCGAGATTATCGGTATTTGGATAAGATGACGAAAGTGTTTTTCTGGTAAAAGTATTTTTGATTCTTAAACGATTTGGTTTGATCGTTTCAATTTTGATGCTTTTATAAAATTTCGCCCCGCCAACGCTTACCATTGCTTCCCAATTTCCTGTTGGTGCGTCTTGGTTTGTTGGAACCGTAAAAGCATAATGATTCAATTCATTTGTTTTTTGAACTGTCTGATAAACCGTTTTTCCGTTCGGATCGTTTAATCTGAATTTAATTGGATGTGATTTTGGCAATTTGTTAGACGCATCATTTAAAATGAAAGACAAATACAAATTATCGCCCGGACGCCAAACGCCACGTTCGCCATAAATAAATCCTTTTAAGCCTTTTTGTAAAGTCTCACCGGCAACATCAAAATTACTTACAGATAATGAAAGTCCGTCGTCGAGTTTCACATAAGTCGATTGCTGGCCCAAAGTTACAATTGCAAAATAAGCGAATTTATCCAATTGAAAAGATGCAATTCCTTCACTGCTGGTTGCTTGTGTTCCTATTTTTTGCTGTTGAAAATTATATAAATCAACTCTTGCATTCGAAACTGGTTCTGTTGTAACTATATTATTTACCGCAAAAACATACGATTTATTTTCTCCTCTTTTTGCAATAACTCCCAAATCTGTTGCTAAAATATTGGTTGCAATTTTGGAGTTGTAATAATACGAACTTGAACAAGGATCTTGACTTTCTCTCCACTCATAATCATCATAATAATAATCGTCGTATGAGTTCCCACTGTAGTTTACATCATTTTCATCAACTTCTTCTTCCTCTTCATCATTTTGATCAGCATCTGAAGTTGCACATTTGTAAAGCGAATATTTCTTTTTAAAGACAAATTCAACTCTATAAATTGCTCCTGGTTCGGGCGTAATTAATTTGGATAAATCCAATGCAAAAGTGTTCCATTTACTCGGATTAATAAGTTTGCTTTCAATTAAATTCAGTGTTGTTTTTGCAACAGGCTGTGCCACTTTCTTGAGATTTTGGCCTCCGTTTAATTCATTATATTGAAGAAACTGCAGAATATTGTTTTTATAGATTTTATAAACCTTCACGTCAACTGCACTCAAGTTTACAGCTTCAAAATTCAATTTCAAATTATTTGAACTTGGCAGAATTGTTCCGTTTTTAATAAAGCGGACATTTGGTTTTATCTGATCAAAAGAAATTTTCTCAGTAAAGTTCGCCTCCAGTTTTTTGCCATATTGGCTTTCAATTCCCTGAAAAACCTCAAGCGTTAAATCTCCAACGACAATCTCATCAGAAGCTGTTTCTTCATTTTGAACCACTTCTACAGGTTCATCTACCGCCGCCGCTGCACTATCTACAACAACTGCTGCAGAATCCACCAGTGAAACTGCTGTTTCTTCAACAGCAACCGGATTCGGCTTTTCTTTTTTAGCTTCCTTTTCATTATTAAAATAAACCTTCAGCAAATTTCCTTGTGTAGAAAACTTCAAATTATTTGTATTCTGAATCGAAACTAAACCTTTAAAATCCTGTCCTTTTTCTAGAGGTTCTGAGAAATTAATCGAAATCGACTGATTATTTCCATCCGGAACTTCAACTTTTACGATTTTAAATTCGTTTATATTGGTAATTGGGAAATCGATTTGTCCTTTCTGATCAATATCAAAATCACTTCCATCGTATAAAATTTCCACATTTGTTGCTTCAGAATAACGCTGAATACTATCAATGATAAAGTTGAATTCTTTGCCGAAACCTGATGTTTTCTCAAATTTAATTTTAAGATTATTTCCTTTTTGTTTGGCTTCGACTAACTTTCTAGCGGTTTCAACATCAATATTATCAGCAGTTTTTAAAACACAGTTCAAATATTGATATTCTTTGCTGTACGACTGAATATCGGCCGTATTGATCGTAAAATCTTGTTTTATTGTTTTTACTGTAAAGTTGAATTCAGAAAGGTCTTTTTCTTTCTCTTTTGGAAGTGCAATAAGTTTATTCAGCTTTAAAGTGACCTGATATTCTGTACCTGGTTTTAGCTTTTTTTCTGGAATAAAAGCAATTGTATTTGGCGAAAGTGCTACCACTTTTCCGTCAACGCTTGGCGAAATATCAAATAAATCGCTGTCTAAAACTTGGTTGGCTTTCCATTCTTTTTTATCAAAAGCCAAAACTACCCTAATATCAGATTCCGACGAGACTATTCCTCCCGTGAAACTGACTATATACTCTTTAAATAATGAAAAATCAGAATTAAAATCGGCTGCTGATTTTCTGCCGCAAGATTGAAAAATAAAAAACACACAAAACACGAGAACTAATCCTTTTGCTTTCACTTTTATTTAGAGTTAATGGGTTACAATTTTTAGGAAATATGAGAACATTTTAACATTTGACTGTTACATCCTACAACTATCAAACGATTAATATATTGTAGTAAATATAAAATATTTTCTGCGCTTTTTTAAGAAGAAATTTCTTTAGTAAAACATTTAACTTTTGTTGAAGTATAAAGCCCGTTTTTAATCAAAAAATAATATCTTTCGGAGGCTTTTAATTTTTAAATTATGTCGAAATATTCCTCAGAAGATGAGTTCATGATAAAGAACAAGTCGGTAATTGTATACCTTTTTCTAATAATAGCTTTTATTATATCTGTATTATATTTCGACTATTTTGTTCTACCGACTTCAAAAACAAATGACATTATAACGCATTATGCAATAAGAACATCTGGCGGAAAAAATGGTTCTAAACAAAAAGTTTCTTATCATTATTATACACAGAAGGGATTTACGTTTTCAACTGCAAAAGATTATATCGAAGAAAATGATATCGAAATTCAATATTCATTATTATTTAAATCCGTTACAGAAGTAAGATCAAAGAGCAAAGACTACACAAATCTTCTTTCCAACGATTTAAGCGTCAATGGAATTCAGTTTTACTTTTGTGGAGTGCTTCTCCTTTCAATAGCGATAAGTGTAAAAATATTGTTGTCAAAAAAAGGTTTTTCTGAAAACACATTTTATAATATCGTTTGTTTTAACGGTTTTATGATTTTTGTATGTCTTTATATGACGTACTTATTTTGAAGTTATTTACGTCTTTCTAGAAAAAAACGTTTCATCAAATCTGCCGCTTCGTTTGCCATAACTCCAGAAACAACGGTAGTTTTAGGATGCAATTTTGTTCCCATAGCAATGAAACCGCGCTGTTCGTCGCGTGCGCCAAAAACAATTTTTGAAATTTGACTCCAATACAATGCACCGGCACACATTTGACAAGGTTCAAGCGTTACATAAAGTGTGCAATCCTTCAAATATTTCCCGCCAAGAAAATTTGCAGCTGCAGTTATGGACTGCATTTCGGCATGAGCGGTGACGTCGTTTAATAATTCAGTTAAATTATGACTTCTTGCAATAACTTTATCAGCTACAACAACAATAGCTCCAACAGGAATTTCGCCTTTTAAGTAGGCTTCTTCTGCTTCCTGCAGGGCTTTTTTCATAAAATATTCGTCGGTGAAAGGATTTTCCATAAATGCAAAAATAAGGTTTTGAAATAATTTTTATTACATTTAATTTCTGATATCTGAATATGGAAAGAAAATACAAAATAACAATTCCTGAACCATGCCATGAAAATTGGGACGAAATGACGCCAAAAGATAATGGTCGTTTTTGTATGAGTTGTTCTAAGACGGTTGTTGATTTTACATCGATGATACCAGAGGAAATTCAGCATTTTTTTATTCAGAATCAAAGTGAAAAAATTTGCGGAAGATTTAGAAAATCGCAAATAGAAACGATCACAATTCAAATTCCGAGTCGGGTTTTATATTCACAAACACAGTATCATAAAATATTTTTGCTTGCATTGTTTATTGCGATGGGAACCACTTTGTTTAGCTGTCAAGACAAAGACGGAAATAAGAAAAAAATTGACACAATTGAAGTCGTTGAAGATTCTGCGAAGAATCATGACGAGAAGCTACAACAAATTCCGCCTCCACCGCCTCCACCCAAACAAAAAGGGAATCATAAGAATTCTGAAAAGCTAAATAAAATGATTAGCGGAGAAATAATCCCTGAAAATCAGACAACAAACGATAATAAGTCCAAAGATAAAAAGACAGCGTTTTATTCTTCTACTGAAAAAATAAACTGTGAAAAAACAACTAAACAAGATTCTATTGTAGAAGAAGACAACACTTTTTATATGGGTGCCGCTATTGAAACAACGGCACATTATCCGGATGGAATTAATACCTTTTATCAATTGTTTTTAAAAGAATTTAAGATGCCTGAAGAAGTTGAAACTCCCAAGACCCCAGTTATCGTTTCGTTCGTTATAGGAAAAGATGGTTCTTTATCAACATTTGAATTCCCAAAAAATGCAGACCCAAAAATAAAATCTGAAATAATACGGGTCTTAAAAAAATTGCCTAATTGGAAACCTGGAACACAAAACGGCAAGAAAACCATGATAAAATATAGCATGCCGATAGCATTTCAATAAAATTAAATTTAAAACCGTAAATTTGCTTTTTACCTTACAATGAAAAGCAATTTACTTTCAAACATATACAATCCCGCTGATTTACGTCTACTCGACGAAACTCAATTACCACAGCTGGCGAAAGAATTACGAGATTTTATAATTGATATTGTCTCTGTAAAAGAAGGCCATTTAGGAGCCAGTTTAGGAGTTGTAGAACTTACAATTGCTTTGCATTATGTTTTTAATACTCCAGAAGATTTATTGGTTTGGGATGTGGGACATCAAGCGTACGGACATAAAATTTTAACCGAAAGAAGAGAAAACTTTCATACGAACAGACAAATAGACGGCGTTTCTGGTTTTCCAAAAAGAGCTGAAAGTGTTTACGATACTTTTGGAGTCGGGCATTCTTCTACTTCTATTTCAGCTGCACTCGGAATGGCGATTGCGTCTAAATTAAAAGGCGATTTTGATAAACAGCATGTTGCTGTAATTGGCGACGCCTCAATTGCAAGCGGAATGGCTTTTGAAGGCTTAAACCACGCCGGAGTTACTGATGCTAATATTCTAGTTATTTTAAATGACAATGCTATTGGGATTGATCCAAGCGTTGGTGCATTAAAAAAATACTTGACTGCCGTTAAAAACGGTAAAAACCCGAGACAGAATAATATCATCAAATCGCTGAATTTTGATTATTCGGGACCAATTGACGGACATGATTTTCCAACATTGATCAAAGAATTAAATCGATTAAAAAAGATAAAAGGTCCAAAGTTTCTTCACATTGTAACCACAAAAGGAAAAGGTTTGCAACAAGCCGAGGAAAATCAGGTGAAATATCATGCACCAGGAAAATTTGACGCTTCGACCGGAGAAATTCATATAAAATCAGAAGAAAATCTTCCTCCAAAATATCAGGATGTTTTTGGCTTAACTATTTTAGATTTGGCCAAAAAGAATGAAAAAATTATCGGAATCACGCCCGCAATGCCATCCGGAAGTTCCTTAAAATTCATGATGGATGAATTGCCCCAGCGTGCTTTTGATGTTGGAATTGCCGAACAGCATGCTGTAACACTTTCTGCCGGAATGGTAACACAAGGCATGATTGTATATTGCAATATTTACTCTACTTTTTTACAACGTGCTTATGATCAAGTGATTCACGATGTTGCTTTGCAAGATTTACCAGTTATTTTTTGTCTTGACAGAGCTGGATTAGTCGGAGAAGACGGCGCAACACATCATGGGGTTTTTGATATTGCTTATTTAAGAGCAATTCCTAATCTGATTATCTATGCGCCAATCAATGAAATTGAACTGCAAAACATTTTATACACGGCACAATTAGGACTAAATCACCCAATCGCGATTCGATATCCGCGTGGAAGAGGTGTTTTACCGAATTGGGAAGTAGAAAATTTCGGACATTATGAAAAAATTGAAATTGGCCCTGCAAAATGTCTAAAAGATGGTACGAAAGTTGCTGTGCTTTCGACCGGAACAATTGGAAATAATGTTATTGAAGCTTTAAAAGAATGTGGCAATCCAGACAATATTGCTCATTACAGCTTCAGCTTCATTAAACCATTAGACATCAATACATTAAAACACATATTCTCAACCTTTGAACAGATTATTACAATTGAGGATGGGGTAAAAAATGGCGGTTTTGGAAGCGCTATTTTAGAATATGGTGCAGCAAATAATTTTAAAAATAAGATTGAAATTTTAGGTATTCCTGACCATTTTATTGAGCATGGAAGCATTCCGGAACTGCAACATTTATGTAAAATTGACGTTAAAAGTTTAATAAATCTTTTTTCAAACGATTCAAAATAATTATTTTGCACAACCAAAAACTAAAATAAACCTAATGAAATTATTGCGTTCTACCCTTTTGCTGTTATTGCTATTGTGTACTTCACATAACTTTGCTCAGATTATTCAAACTACTTTAGATCCTAATCAACTACCAAAACTCCCATCAAACTGGACTAAAAAAAATCAACTGGGATTTGATATTTCTGAGATCGCGTTTGTAAACTGGAGTGCGGGGGGAACAAGTTCTATTTCGGGTTTATTTAAAGGCGAATTTGGAAGAACTTACATCAAAGGAAATCATAAGTGGGTAAACGAGCTTATTGTTAAATACGGTTTAAATAAGCAAGACGGAATTGAATTAAGAAAAACCGATGACGCCGTTCAATTCAATTCAACTTACGGTTTTAGAAAAGATACCGTTTCAAACTGGTATTATTCTTCAAAATTAAATTTCAATACGCAATTTACAAACGGTTACAATTATCCAAACCGAGACGTTGCGATTTCGAAACCATTTGCGCCAGCTTACATTTTCCTTGGAGCCGGAGCTGAGAATTCAAACAAAAAGAAAAACAGAACTTTCTATTTCTCTCCAATAACATTAAAAACAACTTTGGTTTTAGATCAATATTTAGCAAATCAAGGAGCATTTGGGGTTAAAAAAGCAGTTTATATTGTAGATCCTGCTGATCCAACTGCTAAAATATTAGTCGAAGAAGGTCAGAAAGTAAAAGCCGAGTTTGGTATACTTGCTACAGGATATATGAAAACAGAAATTTACAAAAACGTTTTCTACGAAAATCGTCTGAGTTTATATACCGATTATTTGAATAAATTTGGAAACGTCGATGTCGATTATGACACCAAATTAGATCTTGTTGTTAATGCTTACGTTAAAGCAAATATAGGTTTGCATATTGTTTATGATGACGATATTAAAACCAAAAAAGATGTTATTGACCCAACTACAGGAGCAAAATCACAAGTTAACGACGGACCACGAACGCAATTACGTCAAGTTCTTGGTGTTGGTCTAGTGTATGCTTTTCAATAAATTACTTCAATAAATTACTTCAATAAATATAAAGAAAGAGCCGATAAGACATATTTGTTTTATCGGCTCTTTCTTTTATAGGTAAACAGGAAGTTATCTCTTTTTTCGCCCCTGAATCATTTCGTACAATTCCAGTGCATTTCCATCTGTCAAAAGCGAAACATAATGACAAATATGAAGCAAACGCTCGTATAAATTGCCTTTTTCTAAATGATGTTTTTCAGGAAGCATTTTCAGGATAAGTTTATCATAATTGGAAGCTGTTCCTTCATATTTATTATTAAATGCCGTAATGAATTTATCTAATAAAGTCTGGATAATCTGGTAACCTACAATTTCCTTTTCGATTACTTCACGGCTTTGATAGATTTTATCGACACTTAATTTGATGATATCATTCATCTGCGCTTTGTATTTGCTTTTATCTGTTAAAGCAAAAGGGAAATTTCCAGCTAAAATTGCTTCTTCATTTTCAATAAAAACATCAACAGCATCATTAATCAGAGCACCAATTGCCAAAGCACGTAAATAACTGATTCTATCTTCTTTGGTTTCTAATAATTTGTATTTGGCAACACCAATATTATCTTTTACCAATTTAATTAAATATTCTAAAGCATAATCTTCAGAAACCAAACCTAAATTGATTCCGTCTTCAAAATCGATAATCGTGTAGCAAATATCATCTGCAGCTTCGACTAAATAAGCCAAAGGATGACGTTCAAAACCAATATCTCCTTCTTCTTTATTAGCAATCATTCCCATATCCTGAGCAACTTCTTCAAAGAATAGTTTATCCGATTGAAAGAAACCGTATTTTTTATCCGAAATATTGGTCGTTGGTTTTTTAGGAAGACTCTCTTTTGGGTATTTCATAAAGGCCCCTAAAGTCGCGTACGAAATTCTAAGTCCCCCTTCAATTCCTGGACGGCTTGCTGTAAGTACCGAAAATCCGTTGGCATTTCCTTCAAAATCAATTAAATCCTGCCATTGTTTTGCGGTAAGCTTGTCTTTGTATTTTAATCCTTTTCCGATTGAAAAATATTCGCCAATCGCTTTTTCACCAGAATGTCCAAAAGGCGGATTCCCAATATCGTGCGCCAAAGATGCGGCCGCAACAATAGCGCCGAAATCATTCATATGATAACCGTGAATTTCTTTTAAATAAGGATATTTTTCAATGATTTTTTTACCAACCAAACGTCCTAAAGACCTTCCTACAACAGAAACTTCTAAACTGTGCGTCAATCTTGTATGAACAAAATCTGTTTTTGAAAGCGGAATAACCTGTGTTTTATCCTGCAAAGATCGAAACGCCGATGAAAAGATAATTCTGTCATAATCGACTTCAAAACCTAAACGTGTATCATCTTGTTCTACGCGTAATCTTTTGCTTGTATCTCCTTGACGTTTTAATGATAAAAGTTGTTCCCAGTTCATTTGATTTTAGATTGCAGATTATTGATTTTAGATTTTAGATTGAGGATCTAAACATCAAAAATACATTTTATTTTAAGATTTTCTTTCTCTTTAAAATTCTAATGCCGTACTATGCTTAATTTCTCCCATTACAAAAATACTATTCGTATTTCCAATGTTTTCAATTGTTGACAATTTATTCATTACAAAATCCTGATAACTAGCCATATCCTTTACTAGAATTTTTAGCATAAAATCATAATCGCCGGCAATATTATAGCATTCAATAATTTCAGGAAGTGCGACAATATCTTTCACAAAATTGCTTCCCACATTTTTGGCGTGTTCTTTTAGGCGGACGTTACAAAAAACCGTCATGCCGCGATTCATTTTTTGCTTGTCTAACAACGCTACATATTTAGTTATAAAACCATCTCTTTCTAATCGTTTTATACGTTCATAAACTGGCGTAACCGTTAAGAATAATTTACTTGCAAGGTCTTTTGTATTGATATTGGAGTTCTCCTGAAGATGTTTCAGGATCAGCAAATCGGTTTTATCTAGATTTTCCATAGTTTTTTTTACTGCTAAAGGTTCATTTAAAAGATAATCACAGTAAATAAATCTTTAAATTAAGGTCTAAAAAATACATTTTACTGAAATAAAGCTCAAATATAAGTTTTAAAATCCATTAACATAAATTTGTTCAGTAAAAAATACTGAATCAAAAAATGAAAACAAACAACTTAGGTTACCCACGAATTGGCAGCAACAGAGAACTTAAAAAAGCATCTGAATTGTACTGGGCTGGAAAAATTTCTGCTGACGAACTTATCGCAACCGGAAAAGAAATCCGCAGCAAAAACTGGCATTTGCAAGCCTCAGCAGGCGTTGATTTAATTCCGTCTAACGATTTCTCTTTTTATGATCAAGTTTTGGATTTAACTTTAACTGTTGGAGCAATTCCGGCACGTTATCATGAATTAGCAAAAAACAATTCGGCTTTAGATTTGTATTTTGCAATGGCAAGAGGATCACAAAAAGAAGGTCAAGATGTTGTGGCAATGGAAATGACAAAATGGTTCGATACCAATTACCATTATATTGTTCCTGAATTCACGAAGAACCAAAAGTTTGAATTGTTTTCTGAAAAAATAATCAATGAATTCAAAGAAGCAAATGCTATCGGAATTAAAACAAAACCCGTTTTAATTGGACCAGTTTCGTATTTATTGTTAGGAAAAGAGAAAGAAGAAGGTTTTCACAGAATTGAGCTTATTGATGCTTTGCTTCCGGTTTATTTCGAAATTCTAGAAAAATTACAAGCCGAAAACGCCGAATATATTCAACTTGACGAACCTTTCTTAGCCTTAAATTTAACGGATAAAGAAAGAAACACTTTTACTAGTGTTTATAACGAAATCAACATTCGTTTTCCAAAACTTAAAATTGTTTTAGCGAATTATTTTGACTGCTTTGGAGAAAATCTTGAAACTGCTTTGGCTTTGCCCGTTGACACTTTCCATTTAGATTTGGTTCGTTGTCCGCTTCAGTTAGATGATATTTTGGAGTCTGGAAAATTGGCTTCAAACGCAAATCTTTCACTTGGAGTTGTTGACGGAAGAAATATCTGGAAAAATGATTTCAAAAAATCATTAGAAATAATCAAAAAAGCGGTTGATGCTTTAGGTGAAAGCCGAATTTTAGTTGCGCCTTCTTGTTCTTTAATTCACAGTCCGTGCGATTTAGATTTAGAAACAAATGACGAAACACTAACGCCAGAAATCAAACAATGGCTAGCTTTCGCGAAGCAAAAAATCAATGAAATTGTAATTTTAAAGCAATTATCTGCTTCAAACGAAATTGACGTTAAAAACTCTATTGATTACGAAAGAAATGTAATTGCAAATGAAAACCGCAAAACGTCAAAACTAATTCATAATAACGAAGTGAAAGCGCGTGTTGCCGGAATTACAGTTTCTGACGACCAACGAAAAAGCGCATTTTCTGTAAGAAGAAAAAGCCAAATCGAAGCTTTAAAATTACCATTATTTCCAACAACAACTATTGGATCTTTCCCCCAAACCGCTGAAGTAAGAAGCTGGAGAGCAAAATTCAAAAAAGGAGAATTATCTACTGAAGAATACAACGATTTAATCGAAAAAGAGACCGAAGCTACCATTCGTTTTCAAGAAGAAACCGGAATTGACGTTTTAGTTCACGGAGAATTTGAGCGCAATGATATGGTGGAATATTTTGGCGAACAACTATCTGGATTTACATTCACTAAAAATGGCTGGGTTCAAAGTTACGGAAGCCGTTGTGTGAAACCGCCAGTTATTTACGGTGACGTTTCAAGACCAACTCCTATGACTGTAAAATGGTCAAAATACGCGCAATCTTTGACTCCAAAATGGGTAAAAGGAATGCTTACAGGTCCGGTTACAATTCTGCAATGGTCATTTGTTCGTAATGATCAGCCTCGTTCTGAAACTTGTACACAAATCGCTTTGGCCATTCGTGATGAAGTTGTCGATTTAGAAAAAGCTGGAATCAAAATTATCCAAATTGATGAACCAGCAATTCGCGAAGGTCTTCCTTTAAGAAAAGAAGAATGGGCTAAATATTTAGATTGGGCTGTTCGCGCTTTCCGTATTTCTGCAAGTGGCGTAAATGATGACACCCAAATTCACACACACATGTGTTACAGTGAATTCAACGACATCATTCAAAATATTGCCGATATGGATGCCGATGTCATCACAATTGAATGTTCTCGTTCGCAAATGGAGCTTTTAGATGCGTTTGCCAACTTTAAATATCCAAACGAAATTGGACCAGGAGTTTATGATATTCACTCGCCTCGTGTGCCTTCAAGCCAAGAAATGGTGAAATTATTAGAGAAAGCTTCGGCTGTAATTCCGGTAGATCAGTTATGGGTAAATCCTGATTGCGGACTAAAAACCCGTCATTGGGACGAAACTAAAAAAGCCTTAATTGAAATGGTAAATGCAGCACAAGAAATGAGAACTGCAGTTGAAAATCCTGTGAGTTAATACTTTTATTTAAATATAATTTTTGTTTTTTTATGTCAGCGAGTGGAGCCCAAAATTAGTTATGATTCGGTTTTGGCTTCACTCTTGCTGGCATTATTTTTTTTATTTAGAAGCAGAAATTTCGTTTTTATAACACGTTCAATCCCGCTATCCGCTATATCTTTTCCTGGCTAAAGAAGCCAGAAAAAGGATACCACTTCTATCGGGGCTAAGCTAGAACTTTTTATTTTCAGAAGACATTTTAGTTTAAAAAAAAAGCATCCATTAAAACGGATGCTTTTTTTTTATATGCTGTTTCGAAATTAAAAATTCTTTGAAACTCCTACAGAAAATGCTTTTCCTAAATTAAAATTAAAGCTCTTAATAACATTTACACCATCTTCATAATTATAAGTATTATAGTTTAAGCCTCCAATATTAAAATTCAAACCAAATCCCTTATGAACATTAATGAAAATTGCAGGAGTAAGACCAACATAAAACCCATTGGCTTTATTATCTGTCGAAATAGCGCCATTAATGCTGGTATTTTTTTGATTAATAAAACCTGATCCTAAATCTACGTAAGCAGAAAAAGTTTGATTTAAAGGTTTAGTATAACGCAAAAAACCTCCTAAAGAAAAATAATCTGATTTGTTTTCAGAATATTGAACTGTACGGAATTCCGTTTTTGAGGTTCCAATTCCTCCTTCAATACCAGCAGTCCAGTTTTCATGAAATTGGTATCCCACTTTTGGCGAAAAAATAAAAGATCTGGATTTAGTTTCTGAACTTTCTGCTGATCCATTCTGAGAATTATATTCAATACTTCCCATAACTAATATAGATCCTTTTTGAGCATTTGCATAACTGCATAAAGTTAATGCAAGAATAAGTAACATTTTTTTCATGTGTGTATGTATTAAAATTTTGTAAGTATTTCGCAACAACAATGCCACTATTTTTAATCATTCTAAACATAAAACAAAACAAACTGATTCACAGCCACTTAATCGAATAAAAAATTATCTGATTCCCGAAAAATAAAAAAGCACCCCAAATTGGAGTGCTTTCTGAAATTGAATAAAAATTAAGATTAGAAGTTTTTAGAAACTCCAATATTAAATGTCTGACCAAAGTTGAAGAAGAATTTACTGTAATCTTCTCCATTGTTATCAAAACTTAATGTTTCGTAACCTAAACCACCAATATTGAAGTTTAGACCAAAACCTTTTTTCATGTTAATAAAAAGTGCTGGAGTTACACCAATGTACGTACCATCTCCTTTATATTTCACATAACTTTTTCCGTTATTAGCGTAGATCTTGTTTTTTTCGCTTTGGAAACCTGCTCCCATATCAGCAAAAACAGAAAATGTTTGGCTTAACGGTACAGAATAACGTACAAAAGCTCCAATTCTAAAATTGTTGTCTTTACGGTTCGAACCTACTACATCAACATCAGATGAACTTGCAGAGATCTCTCCCCCCACAGTCCAATTATTATTAAATTGGTAACCTACTTTTGGGGAAAAAGTAAATGTACTTGTTTTCTCTTCGCTAAATTGGTATTCTGATTTTTCAGAAGTGTAACCAATGTTTCCAGCTACTAAGATTGTTCCTTTTTGCGCATTTGCAAAACTGCAGATAGCTAGGGCAGCTATCACTAAAAATTTTTTCATGATTTGGGTAAATTTTAATTTAGCATTCCTTTAACAATAACGATGCCGTGAATAAAGGGCTCTCCTCTTTTTTATCATTATTTTTAAAAGACAAAATGTAGCAATCGAAACTATTTCTGTTTACTTTTGCAGTAAATAAAAAGTCAATGTCGATAGAAGTAAACAGCATATCAAAAAGTTACGGAGAGCAAAAAGCTTTAAATGAAATTTCTTTTAAAATTGAGAAAGGAGAAATCGTTGGATTTCTTGGTCCAAATGGAGCTGGAAAATCTACTTTAATGAAAATTTTGACCACCTATTTACTTTCCGATAGTGGCTCAGCCCTTGTAAATAGCCACGATGTCATGACAAACACTAAAGAGGTACAACGCTCGATTGGGTATTTGCCAGAACATAATCCGCTCTATTTAGATTTGTATGTTCGTGAGTATTTGGCTTTTAATGCCGATGTTTATAACGTTCCAAAATCACGAATCGAAGAAGTAATTCAACTGACAGGACTGACACCAGAAAGCCATAAAAAGATAAGCCAATTATCGAAAGGATACCGCCAGCGCGTTGGACTTGCGAATGCTTTATTGCACAATCCCGATGTTTTAATTTTGGATGAACCAACTACAGGTCTGGATCCGAATCAGTTAATGGAAATTCGAAATGTAATCAAAAATGTAGGGAAAGATAAAACCGTTTTTTTATCAACACACATTATGCAGGAAGTCGAAGCAATTTGCGATCGTGTCATCATTATTGATAAAGGACAAATTGTAGCTGATAATAAATTAGACCATTTAGTGTCTGCCAATAAAGAGCAAGTTATTGAAGTTGAGTTTGATTATCAAGTAGAACAACAGCTTTTGGCTAAGCTGGAAAATATCACTTCATACGTTAACACACATGACATGACGTGGGAACTGACTTTTGTAACGGAAAAAGACATGCGTCCAGCAATCTTTGATTTTGCCAATGAAAATGGATTAAAAACTTTACAACTGAATCAGAAAAACAAAAATCTAGAAGCTGTTTTTAGAGAAATTACGAAGTAGTTTTTCAAAACAATACAATATTAAAACCAATTTGTTCTTAAAGAATAAATTGGTTTTTCTTTTTTCAGCTGACTCTTAAAACTTTCTTTTTAAATACACTTTAGCAACTCGTTTTCAAACGATTAATAATTTATATACTTTTTTTATTTATTTTTATTTAGACTTGATATAAATAGTCTTATATTTGCAAAGAGAAATGGTACAATTTCATACTTTAATCAACCTTTCGATTCTTGTTTTTTGTTTTTTTTTGTGTTAGTAAAGAGCCTGTATGTAGTTAACAGGCTCTTTTATATTTTTAGATCCTCTATATTTCCAGATCTAAAATTGAAGTTTTCATTTCCTCAATAATAATCTTAATATCCTCTTCGGTTGTGCGCCAATTCACAAAAGAAGCTCTGATTCCTTTTCTATTTTGATAAAAAGTTGGTGTCATAAAAACTTTTCCTCTATCATTCAAAATCGTCAAAAACTCATTTACTTTCTCCTGATTGTAATTTCCTTTTAAAGTAAAACAAACATTATTAAGACGAATTGGAGCTAATAATTCAAAACTTTCCGTTTCAATCAAAGCGTTGGCAAAATGAAGTGCCAATGCCGTACTGTTTTCAACAATATCTTTAAAACCGTCTTTTCCATAAGCGCGCAAAGCAAACCACGCCGGAAGTGCACGTAAACGTCGTGAATTTTCAGGAAGCACATTTAAATAATTAAAATTCTCCAGAGGATTTCCTAAATAAGGCGCATTAGAATTCTGGAAAGTTTCAATCTGTAAACTCAAATGCTCTTTTTTTAGCAAGTAAAAAGCACTTTCATAAGGTACATTCAGCCATTTATGACAATCTATTGTAATGCTGTCTGCACCCTCCCAGCCCTCAACTAAATGTTTGAATTTATCTGAAACAGCAGCAAATCCGCCGAAAGCAGCGTCAATATGCCACCAGAAATTGTGTTTTTTGCGTAATGCTGCAATGGCTTCAAAATCGTCAAAATCTGCAGTGTTAACCGTTCCTGCACTTGAAATCAAGATAAAAGGTCTTCCGTTTAATTTTTTAATATTTTCTTCTAAATCAGATAAATCAATCGCTTCACGGTTACCTTCTATTGTTTTTATAGCCGTATAATTTTGACTTCCAATTCCTAGCATTGACAAACATTTAATAGAAGAAGAATGCGGTGTCGCGGTTAAAATCGGAATTGATTCTGAGATTCCTTCTTTTGCAAAATCTTTTCCTAATTGCTTCCCAAACCATTGTCTAGCAACACCTAAACAGGTAAAATTAGACATTGTAGCGCCAGTTACAAATCCACCTGAGAATGTATCGGGCAATTCTAGCAACTGCAGTAAAAAATTAATTGTTTCAAATTCAATTAATGCCGATGCACCGCCCTGTGCTTTTATGGCCTGTGTATTTTGATCGTAAACTGAAGCCAGCCAATCTCCGACAATTGACGCTGGAGTTGAACCTCCGGTAACAAATCCTAAATAACGCGGTCCCGGTGAAGAAACCATAAGTGGCGCCAATCTTTCGTTAAATTCTTTTAATGTTTCAATCGAACCTAAACCAAATTCATTTAATGTGCCTGAAGGATCAATTGTGTTTTTATTTGAAGTAGGAATCGTTTCGAGATTATTTAAAAAATCAATTCCTTGTTGTTTTGTTTTTTCTAAGATATTTTCTAAATCGTTTAGATCGTGTTGCAGTATTGTGTTCATATTATATAGTATTTGATCTATCACAAATTGTCAAGCTGAACGAAGTCAAAGTCTTAACACAAAGTGAATGAAAGTAAGTTTTAGAATTATTTTTAAGAATGAGAAACTTTATAAAGCTACCATTTCGTTTTTTCTGAAAATCGCGAAACCATCATTGAACAAATTACATCTCCATTTGCATTTAACAAAGTTGCAATTGGGTCTACTAAAGTTCCTAAAATCATGGCGACTGGCAGTGCTTGTTCCATTGGGAAACCATAAACGGTTATGGCTAGGATTTCACCAATATAACCTCCATTTGGAATTCCACCTTCAACGATCGAAACAATTACAGTGATTCCTAAAGCCAAAAGAATCGTCATTGGGTCTGTAAAATCTTTTCCAAACATGGCGAATAAAAAAATTATTTTTAAGATAGATGACATACTCGAACCGTCTTTATGCAAAGGCGCACCAAGCGGAATGACCAAATTACGAACATGTGCCGGAATTCCCATTTTTTCTGCTGCTTCTAAATTGGCCGGAATCGTAGCAATACTGCTGCAAGTTCCTACTGCAGTTAATGACGGCGCTATATTATTGCTCCAAAAAACTTTAAAAGCCCTTTTTCCTCCGGCAACAAGTGCATACAAACTAAAAAACACAAAGAAATAAAAGATACAAGCAGCGTAATAAACTGCCATAGGTTTTGCATAAACTCCTAACAATTGTGGTCCGAAAACACCAACCTGATAAGCGAAGTAAGCTCCCAAACCAATTGGAGCAAATTTCATTATAATATTCAATAACTGCTTCATTACCTCGTTTCCAGAATCTAGAAAACTCTTGAAAGCATTTCCTTTTTCCCCAGATTGTAATGTTGCAAAGCCAATTAAAAATGAAAATATAATCAAAGCCAGCATGCTTTTTCGCGAAAGCAATTCAAAGAAATCATTTGCAGTAAGCAATTTTGCAATTTGATCACCAACTGAACCTGATTCAATTTTTTCAAACGGAACTTTTGCAATAGCGATATCTTCATGAATTGGAAAAAGATAAACAGCACAAATCATCACAATTGCTGAAATAAGAATTGTTGCCAAAAACACCAATACCATAATGATAAACAGTTTTCCTAATTTCTCCGTTCGTTCCAAATTAGCAATCGAAGAACCAATCGTGAAAAAAATAAGCGGAATAATAGCTGTAAAAAGCAAATTCAGGAATATATCACCAAGTGGTTTTATCACCAAAACTTTTTCCCCAAACACCAATCCAAAAATACTCCCGATTATAATACCGCCCAAAAGCAAAAGTATACTGCTATAATTCTGTAAAAAATTTATTTTTTTAACTTCCATAGTTGCTAAGATTATAATTCAAAGATTAATAATAAGGAATGAAAGTACTAAAAAAAACGGCGAGAATTAATTATTTTTTGCCACGGATTGAAGGGATTTACACAGATTAAAAAATCCTTTTAAATCTTTTATCCCGATAGCTATCGGGAGTGGCAAAAAAACTATTTTTCCAGAACAATCGTAGTAAAAGTCCTGTCGGCAAGTTCGCCCGTTTTGCTTTTTACTTGTTCTGCCTGACTTTCGATATAAACAATTTTAAAAGGTGTTTTACCAATTAATTTTTGTGCTTTTTCTGTACTGTAAAGCTCAAATTCAAATTGTGTAAATGGAAGTTGCTTCATGAAATCTTCTTGAGCAAAGGTTACACAGAAATTCCCATTTTGCTTTAGAACTCTATAGATTTCGGCAAGCAGTTTTTCTGGTTCCTGCCAAAAGTAAATTGTATTTACAGTAAATATTTTATCGAAAGATTCATCTTCAAACGGAACTGCGTTTCCGTCATAAAGTGAAAAGAAAGCTTGTTTTTGAGAGACAAAATTTCGGTTAATCTGGCGTGCTTCCTGAAACATCAGTTCCGACATTTCCAGTCCGTAGTATTTTAGATTGTCTGCTTGTTCGAAAAGAAATTCAACATGCCCCCCATTTCCGTGACCCAATTCCAGAATTTTATTTTCTTTAGAAATATTGAGATTCTGAATCGAATGCTTGGTCATATTGATGTTTGTTTCATTCATCATATTTCCCATTTCGATTCCCTTTTCTCCCGTTGGATGTTTTAATTGAGAGGCTATGGCTTGTAGTTCTTCTTGTTTCATGACACGAAATTTAAACTTCTAAATTAAACAAAATCCTTCAGCAATTTATTGTTACTTAGCTCGGATCCCAACTAACGCTTGTTTTGTCATTTCGACGAAGGAGAAATCTCCACGAGAAGCTCGACAAAGATTGGATTCTCGTTACGGAGTTACTTGCGAAGATTTCTCCTTCGTCGAAATGACAAGTTTGAGTAGAAAGCCTTAAAAAACCTGACTCGCGATCTGGCGAATATTCTCTGATTTCCCCATTGAATAATAATGCAAAAACGGAACTCCAGCTGCTTTTAATTCCAATGACTGCTGAATCGCCCATTCTATTCCGACTTGTTTGATTTCAGCGTTGTTTTTACATTTGTCAACCGCATCGATTAAATCTTCTGGAAGATCAATTCTAAAAATCTGTGGTAAAACTTGCAAGTGTCTTTGAACAGCAATTGGCTTAATTCCAGGAATAATCGGAATTGTGATGCCCATTTCTCTTGCTTTTTCTACAAAGGCAAAATATTTAGAGTTGTCAAAAAACATTTGTGTTACCACATAATCTGCTCCTGCGTCAACTTTTTCTTTTAATCTTTTCAAATCTGATTGTAATGATGGTGATTCTAAATGTTTTTCAGGATAACCTGCAACACCAATGCAAAAATCAGCTTTGTTGTCGATATCCATCACTTCATGCAGATATTTTCCGCAGTTTAGATCATTGATTTGTTTTACCAAATCAATCGCATAATGATTTCCACCAACTTTGGGCACAAAAGATTGTTCGTCCTTCATTGCATCACCGCGAAGCGCCATTACATTGTTGATTCCTAAATACTGACAATCAACCAGCATATATTCGGTTTCTTCTTGTGTAAATCCACCGCAAAGCAAATGCGGAACAGTATCAACATTATATTTATGTTTTATAGAAGCGCAAATTCCAAGTGTTCCCGGGCGCATACGAGTCAGTTTTTTGTCCAAAAGCCCGTTACCACGATCGATGTAAATATACTCTTCGCGAGAAGTGGTTACGTCAATAAACGGCGGTTTAAACTCCATCAACGGATCGATATTATCATACAATTCCTGAATGCTTTTCCCCTTTTGAGGCGGAATAATTTCAAATGAGAATAGTGTTTTTCCTTTGGCGTTTTCTATATGCTCTGTTACTTTCATTTCTTAAGTTATGGGTTATGAGTTAAGTGTTTTGAATGGGTTTGTGTAAAAAATCTGAATCAAAAACTTAAATCAAATATTTGTTGCTTCAAGTTTAAAGTTTCAGGTTTCAAGTTGCTGTAGAGAACTTGAAACTTTAAACCTGAAACCTGAAACTTTTTTTGTTAATCTGCTATATTAGGATTTAACCATTTCATAGCGTAATCTGTTGGGACATTACGTCGTTTGGCGTAATCTACAACCTGATCTTCTTTTATTTTTCCGAGTCCGAAATAGCGGCTTTTTGGGTTCCCGAAATAATATCCAGAAACCGATGAAGCTGGCCACATTGCCATACTTTCTGTCAACGTTACTCCAATTTCTTCGGCTACATTTAAAAGCTTCCAAATCGTTGGTTTTTCCAAGTGATCTGGACAAGCTGGATAACCTGGTGCCGGACGAATTCCTTTATAATTTTCTTTAATCAATTCTTCGTTGGTTAACGATTCCTCTGAATCATAACCCCAGAAATCTTTACGCACTCTCTCGTGAAGATATTCGGCGAAAGCCTCAGCAAAACGATCCGCAAGCGCTTTAACCATAATCGAATTATAATCGTCTAGATTTTTCTCATATTCTGCTGCCCATTCATCAACACCAAAACCGGTTGTTACGCAGAAAGCTCCCATATAATCTTCGATTCCGCTGTCTTTTGGCAGAATAAAATCGGCTAAAGCGATGTTCGGCGCGCCTTTTGTTTTTTGTGATTGCTGACGAAGCGTTAAGAATTTCTCTAAAACTTTTCCGTTTTCATCACGCAATTCGATATCGTCATCATCAACCTGATTCGCAGGGAAAATTCCGTAAATACCTTTTGCTTTTAGTTTTTTCTCTTCCAGAATTACTTTCAGCATTGCCTGCGCATCGTTAAAAACAGAAGTCGCTTGTTCTCCCACAACCTCATCCGTTAAAATCGCAGGATATTTTCCGTACAATTCCCAAGTCTGGAAAAATGGTGTCCAATCAATATATGGAACCAAAACATCCAATTCAACTTCGACAACTTGTTTGCCAATTACTTTAGGTTTAGTTGGTGTGTATTCCGACCAATCCAATGGTAATTTATTTTTACGGGCATCTTCAATCGTCAGGAAGTTTTTATCTCTTGAACGATTTAAAAATGTTTCTCTAAAAGAATCGTATTCTGCACGAATATCTGCCGCATATATTTTTCGATTATGATCTAACAGATTTCCTGCAACCGTAACAGCTCTTGAAGCATCGTTTACGTGAATTACAGTTTCTCTATATTGAGGCGCAATTTTCACGGCGGTATGCGCACGTGAAGTTGTTGCCCCTCCAATCATAATCGGAATTTTAATTCCTTGTTTGTCTAATTCTTTGGCCAAATACACCATTTCGTCAAGCGAAGGCGTGATCAGTCCGCTTAACCCGATGATATCTACATTATGTTCAATCGCAGCCGAAATAATTTTTTCCGGAGGCACCATAACGCCAAGATCTACAATCTCGTAATTGTTACAAGCCAAAACTACAGAAACGATGTTTTTTCCAATATCATGAACATCACCTTTTACAGTTGCCATCAAGATTTTTCCGTTTCCTTGTTTGTCTCCCGCTTGTTTACTCGCTTCGATAAATGGCAATAAGTAAGCCACTGCCTTTTTCATTACACGAGCCGATTTTACTACCTGAGGCAGGAACATTTTTCCGCTTCCAAATAAATCTCCAACCACATTCATTCCCGTCATCAAATTGATCTCGATAACTTCAATTGGTTTTGTCGCTGCCAAACGCGCTTCTTCAACATCTTCTTCAATAAAAGCATCAATTCCTTTTACCAATGAATGCGTAATACGCTCCTGAACGGTTCCAAAACGCCATTCTTGAACTGCTTTTTCGTCGCTTTTTACTTCTCCCTTTACATTTTCAGCAAAGTCCAGAAGTCTTTCAGTCGCATCGTCGCGTCTATCTAAAATTACGTCTTCAACGTGTTCTAATAAATCTTTCGGAATATCATCGTAAATTGTAAGCATTTCTGGATTAACGATTCCCATCGTCATTCCGTTTTTAATCGCATGGTATAAAAACACCGAGTGCATCGCTTCACGAACCGTATCATTTCCTCTAAAAGAAAACGAAACGTTACTCACTCCACCGCTAATATGCGCATGCGGAAGATTTTCACGAACCCATTTTGTCCCTCTAAAGAAATCCAAAGCGTTTAATCTATGTTCTTCCATTCCCGTTGCAACCGGGAAAATATTCAAATCGAAAATGATATCCTGCGGAGGGAATCCTACTTTATTCACCAAAATATCATACGAACGCTGACAAATCTCCACTCGACGATCATAATTATCGGCCTGACCTACTTCGTCAAAAGCCATGATAATTGCCGCCGCTCCGTAACGCTTGATTAATCGCGCGTGATGAATAAAAGCTTCTTCTCCTTCTTTTAACGAAATCGAGTTTACAACGCTTTTTCCTTGTACTACTTTAAGACCGGCTTCAATGATTTCCCATTTCGAACTATCGATCATAAT
This sequence comes from Flavobacterium sp. LHD-80, assembly GCF_030929605.1. Taxonomy (GTDB): domain Bacteria; phylum Bacteroidota; class Bacteroidia; order Flavobacteriales; family Flavobacteriaceae; genus Flavobacterium. Next base: position 645,090 of record NZ_JAVFVS010000004.1, on the reverse strand, counting down.
CGGCACTCTCGAAATGTCTGGTTCTGCAGCAATTAAATTCAAAAATTTAGTCATCGCAGTAACACCGTCAAGCATTCCTTCATCCATATTAATATCGATGATTTGTGCTCCACCTTCTACCTGTTGTCTTGCAATATCAAGCGCCTCGTCATATTTCTCTTCCTTGATTAGTCTCAAGAATTTTCTTGAACCGGTTACATTCGTACGCTCACCAACATTCACGAAAACACTTTCCGGCGTAATAATCAACGGTTCTAATCCTGATAATACAAGGTCTCTTCTTTTTTCTGTCATTTCTTTCTAAGTTACTAAGATCCTGAGATTCTAAGGTTCTAAGTTTTTTATTCTATTTTCTTTCCTGCGAGGTTTTTAAAACCTTGTAGGTATATTCGTTTTCAATATTTTAATTTGGGCGTGTCCTTCGGGCGGGCTATCCGTTACAAGTCCTCGCACTTCCTTCGTCAGGCTGTGGGCTTTTCACTTCTATCCCTCACGCAAACTCGGTTTCATAATAACTTTTTTTTTACCAAAATCATTTCCACTTTGATTTCTCTATGTACTTACAAGTTACACCCCCATCATATATATAGTATTTCGTTCTAGTAAAACCTGCTTTTACTAACGCAAGTGAATCAGGCTTTAATTCCTCTTCTAAAATTATATAATGTTCTTCAGGTTTATTTAAATCATATTTTATTTTATAAAATTTATCTTTTAAATCAGAGCCATTTTTCACAGAAACCTGTGATAGAATCTTTCCATTCGAATAAAAATAATATCTTAAATAATCTTGTCTTCCCTTGTGTTCAATTCTAGTTGCAAAACCAATCGTTTCGCCTTTAAATGTTTTCTTATACTTGTCGAATTCATTACTATTATAATTCCCTTTAATAATAAATAAAATTGTCCCTAAAAGAGAGATAATAAGTATTACCCAAGTAGATTTTTTATTAAATTCTTCGCTTTCTTCAAACATTTTCTAAACTAATACCGGCGCCACTCTTGGCTTATAATCCTTCGCAACCTCAGCCATTAATCGAATATGATCTGGAGTTGTTCCGCAACAACCGCCAATTATATTAATCAAATTATCCTCTAAATATTCTTTGATGAAAGCCTGAGTTTGTTCTGGCGTTTCATCGTATTGTCCGAAAGCATTTGGCAAACCTGCGTTTGGATGTGCCGAAACATTAAAACTTGTGTTATGCGCTAATGTTTTTAAATACGGTTTCAGCAAATCAGCTCCAAGAGCGCAATTGAAACCTACGCTTAATAACGGAATATGTGAAACTGAAATCAAAAACGCCTCAACTGTTTGCCCAGAAAGTGTTCTTCCTGAAGCATCGGTAATTGTTCCTGAAACCATGATTGGAATATCGAGATTGCGTTCTTCTTTTACTTCTTCAATTGCAAAAAGCGCGGCTTTTGCGTTTAATGTATCGAAAATGGTTTCTACTAAAAGTAAATCACAGCCACCGTCCATTAACGCCTCAGCTTGTTGTTTGTAGGCAATTCTTAAATCGTCAAACGTTACAGCTCTGTAACCCGGATCGTTTACGTCTGGTGACATACTTGCTGTACGGTTTGTCGGTCCGATTGAGCCGGCTACGAAACGAGGTTTTTCTGGATTTTTTGCGGTAAACTCATCGGCTACTTGTCTTGCGATTTTTGCCGATTCGTAGTTTAACTCGTAAACCAAATCTTCCATGTGATAATCGGCCATACCGATTGTCGTTCCTGAGAAGGTATTGGTTTCTACAATGTCGGCACCGGCTTCATAATACGCGGCGTGTACATCGCGGATCGCTTGTGATTGTGTTAGAGATAATAAATCGTTGTTTCCTTTTAACGGATGTGGAAAATCTTTGAAACGCTCTCCTCTGAAATCTTCTTCGGAGAAATTATAGCGTTGCAACATCGTTCCCATTGCTCCATCAAGGATTAGGATATTTTTTTTTATTGCTTCTTGTATCGTAATTGCCATATTTTTTTGTTTTAGCTACTAAGACGCTAAGGTTCTAAGATGCTAAGTTTTTTTATTATGATTGTGAAGGTTCTTTTAAACCCGATAGGTTTTTAAAACCTGTCGGGTTTAGCCTTCGATATTTTTTCACATTAATTCCAAAAGTTCACTATTGCTGGCTCATTAGCCCCGATGGAAGCAAATATCCTTTTATTCTGGGGTTCAGAATAAAAGATATTTGTATACAGCGGGAACTATTGACTGCAAAAATGCGCCAATGATTCGCTCCTGATACAGAATCTGTTTCAGTAAATTATATGTTATCGAGAAAAGTTTTGAGAAATACGAGTATGTATTTGTGTTATCTATCTTTAATACTGGAAAATGTCGTATAAAGTAGAATTTAGCACCTTCTTTATGATAAAGGGTTGCTAAGGTTTCATCGGGTCTATCCCTCCGCCTTTCGTGATAACTGACAATAATTTTAAGAACAGCGCAAAGGTATGAAATAGGCTTTCGATTTGCAAATGTTTTTTTTTTTAAAGATGCTAAGACTCTGAGATACTAAGATTCTAAGTTTTTTTTCTTTTTACGCAATTTAGCTCCGGAGGAGCATAATATTTATAGAAAAACGACGAGCGCAACACAAAAGCTCCAGCGGAGCGACATATATTTCGCTCCGCTGGAGCTCTTTTGCAAACGAATAATTTCTTTTCTATAAATATTTCATCCCTCTGGGATTAATTAAAAAAGCTCAAACTAAAAGTTTGAGCTTTATATATAAAAATCTTAGCACCTTAGTCCCTTAGAACCTCAGCACCTCAAATTAAACTATCGCTTTAACAACCGCTTTTGGTGCTTCTTTACGAGTTCCGTCGAAACCGTCTACTCCTGAAACTGTTGTATATTTCAATACGTATTTTTTTCCTGGATTGATGATTCCGTATGCGGCCTGGCACATTAAAGTTGCTTCGTGGAAACCACAAAGGATCAACTTTAATTTTCCTGGATATGTGTTTACGTCTCCAATAGCAAAGATTCCCGGAATGTTTGTCTGGTAATCTAATGCATTGTTTACTTTGATGGCATTTTTCTCGATTTCTAATCCCCAGTCGCCGATTGGACCTAATTTTGGTGTTAATCCGAAAAGCGGGATGAAATAATCACATTCGATTTTACGGTGTGCTCCGTTTTCTTCGATGTCTAATGATTCAACGTGCTCAGCACCATTGATTCCGATAACTTCTGCCGGTGTGATTAATTTGATTTTTCCAGCTGTTTTTAATTCCTGTACTTTTTCTACAGAATCTAAAGCGCCTCTAAATTCGTTTCTTCTGTGAATTAAAGTTACTTCTGAAGCTACATTTGCTAAGAAAATACTCCAGTCTAAAGCTGAATCTCCTCCTCCTGCAATTACAACTCTTTTGTCTCTGAATTTCTCCGGATTTTTGATGAAGTATTTTACTCCTTTATCTTCATAAAACTCGATATCTTCGATAAGTGGTTTACGAGGCTCAAAACTTCCTAAACCTCCAGCAATTGCAATAACTGGCGCGTGGAATTTAGTTCCTTTATTTGATGTTACAATGAAAGATCCGTCTTCTTGCTTTTCAACTGTTTCAGCACGTTCTCCTAATGTAAATCCTGGCTCAAATTGTTTGATTTGCTCCATTAAACCGTCAACTAAATCACCGGCTAATACTTCTGGAAAACCTGGAATATCATAAATAGGCTTTTTAGGATATAATTCTGAAAGCTGTCCTCCTGGCTGAGGCAAAGCATCTAAAATGTGGCATTTTAATTTCAATAATCCTGCCTCGAAAACGGCAAATAAACCTGTTGGGCCTGCTCCAATTATAAGTATATCTGTTTTAATCATTATGGTTGTTGTTTATAATCATTCTTAATAACGCAAAGAAACGAATAAATCCTTGTACTTTCAATGATTTTTATCATTAATTTCTTTCCGAAACTTTTTTACTCTTTATTTTTTAATGAAGAGGTTATCTCGTTCATTCTTTTAACCTTTTCTTCAAAATTGCCTTTTAAGGTTTTTCTGTATTCATTCAGATTTTCAACCATTTGATTGATATCTTCTGGAATTACTTCTTCGAAAAACTCACGCAATCTTTTTGCTGTTGTTGGAGATTTTCCGTTTGTTGAAATGGCTATTTTTACATTTCCTTTTGTTACGATTCCGCCTAAGTAATAATCACATAAATCGGGCGTATCGGCTATATTGCAAATCAAATAGCGTTTTCTCGACAATTCGTAAACTCTTTTATTCACTTTTAAATCGTCTGTACAGGCAATTACCATGTGACGCTTTTTGAGCATTTTCTTTTTGAACTTCGCTTCCGTCAATTTAATTGAAGGATGATTTTCGGCTAAAACTTTAATTTCCAAATGAAAATCCGGCGCTACAACCTCAACATTTGCATTTGGACTCGACTTTAACAAAAAAGAAAGCTTCTCCAAACCTACATTTCCTCCTCCAACAATTAAAACATTCAGATTGTGAAGTTTTAAGAATATTGGATATAATTCGTTCTGTTCCATTTTAATTTAATTTCATCTAAACAAAATTAGATGATTTTTTGATGCATATTGAATTAAATATCCATGCGTTCCCGAGGTTGAAACCTCGGGCTATGTTTTATTATCTTGTGATTTCTTTTGATAGAAATTCTTCGTAAAATCCTTTTAATTTGTTGCTTTCGCGGACAACTTCGCCTAAAACAATAATCGACGGTGAACCTAATTCTTTTTGTTTTACAACTTCTAAAATCGAATCTACTGTTCCAACTCCAACTTTTTCATCTGCTGTTGTTCCGTTTTGGATGATTGCAACGGGTAAATTTCCTTTGTCTTCTTTTTGAAACAAATCGATGATTTGAGGCAATTTGTGCATTCCCATTAAAATCACAACTGTTGCAGAAGATTTGGCTGATAAGGCAATATCTGAAGATAATTTTCTATCTGATGTTGTTCCGGTAATGGCCCAAAAGCTTTCTGAAACGCCACGTTTTGTGATTGAAATTCCCTGACTTGCGGGAACTGCAACTACTGATGAAATTCCTGGAACTACGATGGTTTCTATTCCGAAACTTTCTGCAAAATCAATTTCTTCACCGCCTCTTCCGAAAATAAATGGATCTCCGCCTTTTAATCGAACTACGTTTCCATACGTCAAAGCATTATCTACAATCAACTGATTGATTTGATCCTGCGTGTAAGCATGATTTCCGATTCTTTTTCCAACAAAAATTCGGATCGCATTTTTAGGTGCGTAATCCAGAATTTCTTCGTTGGCCAAAGCGTCGTACAAAACCACATTAGCTTCAGCCAATGCCTTTACAGCTTTTAGCGTAAGTAAATCAGGATCGCCCGGACCTGCACCGACTAAAGTTATTTTGGGTTTTATATTAAGCATTTTCTAATTCCTGAGCTCTGAAAGTTTCGATTTTATCAAAGAAAACAACTGCCTGAGCAATGTAATCTTTAGCGAAAGCTTCTGATGGTTCATTTTTATTGATTTGGTAAACCAAGTCTTTAAAAGTTGAGTTTAATTCGATTTTATTATTTTCAACAAAAACAGTATCAAACAAGTCTACAATTCCTGCGTGGTGATTTGTTTTTTGGTTTTCTGACAACAATAAAGCTTTTGCTCCATTTACAAATCCAGCGTAAGCATGATAGATTGCATCTGACCATTTTTTCTCGTCGAAAGATTCTTGAGCCAAGATTAATTTCTCTTTTGCTTCGAACAATAATGTTGCTACTAAATCGATCACAACTCCGGCGCATTCTCCAACTCCAACTGCTTTTACATAGTTGTCTGCATTACCCCAATCCACAAAATCGGCTTCTGTTAAATTGGTTACATCAGCATACGGTTTTAAGATTTCGTAGAAATATTTTTCTCCTTTTGTATCATAATAATCCAGGAATTTTTGCCCGCTTCCGTTAGCATCAAAATCATTTAAAATGGTACGCAACGCATCAGGACCTCTACGACTAGGCACTTTGATTACTTTATCTGCAAAACGTCCTGCTCCGTTTCCTAATCTTCCTCCGCCTAACAAAACCTGTAAAGCCGGAGCCACCAGTTTTCCTGAGTTGATAGACATTCCTTGGAATCCAATTGCAGACATATTATGCTGTCCGCAAGCATTCATACAACCTGAAATTTTAATTTCGATTTCGCTGTTGTTTAAATACTGAGGATATTCTGCCGTTAAAACTCGTTCTAATTCTTCTGCAATACCGGTACTACTTGCAATCCCCAAATTACAAGTATCAGTACCCGGACATGCCGTAATATCTCCAACTGAATTATATCCTAGCTGAACAAAATCCAACTTCGCTAATTCTTGATAAAAGAATGGTAAATTCTCTTCTTTTATGTGACGTATTACAATATTTTGACGCAATGAAAAACGTAATTCATTTGCTCCGTAATTCTTAATTAAATTGGCTAACAATCGTGCTTTATCTGTATAAAAATCTCCTAATAAAACTTTGATTCCAATTGCATAATATCCGTCTTGTTTCTGCTTGATTACATTCGATTTTTTCCACGCTTCGTATGCTTTTGAATCTTCGATTGTAACTTGCGGAACTTCTAATAATGGTTCTGTAATTGGGCCGTCAAAAGCCGTTGTATCAATTTCGTATGTTTCAAAAGCGATTGCTTTTTTCTCTTGTTCAACCAAATCAAGGAAAACATCTCTTCCCATTTCTTTGATTAAGAATTTCATACGCGCTTTCATTCTTTTAGCACGTTCTCCGTATCTATCGAAAATACGGATGATTCCTTCTGCTGTTGGAATGATTTCGTTAACTGGAACAAACTCTGAAAGCAATTCGGCATGCGCTGGCTGAGATCCTAAACCTCCTCCAAACATGATTTTAAATCCGCGTTGTCCGTCTTTAATTTTCGGAATAAATCCTAAATCATGCAAATAACTCAAAGCCGTATCTTCGTCTGAAGAAGAGAACGAAATTTTGAATTTACGTCCCATTTCCTGACAAATCGGGTTTCTTAGTAAGTATTGAAAAAGTCCGTGTGCATAAGGCGAAACATCAAATGGCTCGTTTACATCAACTCCAGCCAATTCGCTTCCTGTAATATTTCTAACGGTATTTCCACAAGCTTCACGAAGTGTGATATCGTCTTTAGCCAAATCTGCCCAAAGTTCTGGTGTTCGGTCTAAACTCACGTAGTGGATCTGGATATCCTGACGTGTTGTAATGTGCAAACGCCCTGTAGAATATTCATCAGAAACTTGCGTGATACGTACTAATTGCTCGCTGGTCACTTTACCATAAGGCAATTTGATACGAATCATCTGAACGCCTTCCTGACGCTGACCGTAGATTCCACGCGCTAAACGTAGACTACGAAAACGTTCATCATCAATTTTTCCTCCACGGAATAAATGAATCTTTTTTTCTAATTCGATAATCTCCTTCTGAACTACCGGATTTTCTATTTCTGTTCTAAAACTTTCCATTTCTCTTTAGTTGTTGGTTGTCAGTTGTTGGTTGTTGGTTTGCTGGCAGATAACTATCAACCAAAAACCATCAACTATCAACTAGCGAATGAATCCTACTCCTGCTGTTGTGTTTGTTGCTGTATCAATTAAGATGATAGCTCCGTTTGATTTGTTTTCGTTGTATGAATCAAAATATAACGGTTTGCTTAATTTGATCGTTACTTCTCCAATTTCGTTAATTGCCAATTGTGAAGCTTCTGTCGTTCCTGAGTAATCTGTAGCAATTGTATTTTTAATGCTTTCTACTTTTGCTAAAACTCTGTTTGTATTATGCTGTACCAAATATTTAGTTCCTGGAACCAGTTTTTTACTGTCCATCCAACAAACTGTTGTGGTAATGTCTTTTTCAATTTTTGGAAGCTCGCATGATTTTACAATCATATCACCTCTCGTTACATTGATATCATTTTCTAATTCGATTGTAATTGAAGAACCTGCAACGGCTTCGTCAAATGTTTTATCGAAAAAGTGAATTTTAGATACTTTTGATTCTGTTAAAGAAGGAAGAACCGTTACAGCATCTCCAACTTTAATTGAGTTTCCGTATAATTTTCCTGCGTATCCTCTGAAATCGTGATATTCTTCTGTTTTTGGACGAATAACGGTCTGAACTGGAAAACGTGCTTTTCCTGCTTCAAAAACATCAGAAGCGTGTAATCCTTCTAAATGTTCCAAAACTGTTTGTCCATCATACCAAGGCATATTTTCTGATTGATCAACTACGTTTCCGCCGTTGATTGCACTTAACGGAATGTAACTTACATTCTGCTCCTTGAAAGTACTTTTTGCATTTAATGCCTGAAAATCAGCTTTGATTTTATTGAAAACTTCTTCAGAATAATCAACCAAATCCATTTTGTTAATCGCAACAATTACCTCTTTTACTCTCAATAAATTATTGATGAAAAAGTGACGGTATGTTTGCTCAATAACGCCTTTTCTGGCATCAATTAAAATGATAGAAACCTGAGAAGTCGAAGCACCTGTAACCATGTTTCTTGTATATTCTACGTGACCCGGAGTATCGGCAATAATGTAACTTTTCTTTGCAGTCGAAAAATAAATATGCGCAACATCAATCGTGATTCCTTGTTCTCTTTCTGCTACTAAACCATCCGTTGCCAAAGAAAAATCAAGATAATCGTAACCTTTTTGTTTACTGCTTTTTTCGATTGCTTCTATTTTATCAGTCGTCAATGATTTTGTATCGTACAATAATCTCCCGATCAAAGTACTTTTTCCGTCATCTACACTTCCTGCTGTTGCTATTTTTAAAACGTCCATTCTGTAATATTTTGTTTCAGGTTTAATTTTTGTTTCAAGTTGAAAAACTTTGTCTAAAATTTAAATCTGTATGTTTTTGCTTTCTTGATTTTTACTTTTAAAATTTCGTTCCGAATTGCATTTACAATTAACAATTCATAATTAACAATTATTAAAAGTATCCTTGTTGTTTTCTCTTTTCCATTGCCGCTTCAGAACGTTTATCATCAATTCTCGCTCCTCTTTCAGAAATTGTTGATTCTCTAATTTCGCCTACAACTTCTTCGATTGTTGCTGCGTAAGATTCAACTGCTGCGGTACAACTCATATCTCCAACGGTTCTGAAGCGAACAATTCTTTCTTCGATTTGTTCGTCTTCTTCTTGGTACACAAAAGGAGAATGCGACCAGATTAAACCGTCTCTCAAAAAAACTTTTCTTTTATGTGAAAAATAAATTGACGGAATTTCGATGTGTTCTTTTTCGATATAACTCCAAACATCTAATTCTGTCCAGTTTGAAATTGGGAAAACACGAACGTTTTGCCCATTTTCAATTTTTCCATTCAAAATATCAAACAATTCAGGTCTCTGATTTTTTTCGTCCCATTGTCCGAAATCATCACGAACTGAAAAAATACGTTCTTTAGCTCTTGCTTTTTCTTCATCACGACGCGCACCTCCAATACAAGCATCAAACTTAAATTCTTCAATTGCATCTAAAAGTGTTGTAGTCTGCAGGCTGTTTCTACTAGAATATTTTCCAGTTTCTTCAACTACTTTTCCTTCATCAATAGCATCCTGAACATTACGAACGATCAACTCTAAACCTAATTCTTCTACTAATTTATCTCTGAAAGCAATGGTTTCAGGGAAATTATGTCCCGTATCTACGTGCAATAGAGGAAACGGAATCTTAGCAGGGAAAAATGCTTTTTGCGCCAAACGCACTAATGTGATAGAATCTTTTCCTCCTGAGAAAAGTAAAACCGGTTTGTCAAACTGTGAAATTACTTCTCTGAAAATGTATATCGCTTCACTCTCTAAAGCGTTTGTTTTTAATACTGAACTCATTGTTTTTTTGTTTGATATTTTGATTGTTTCAAGTTTTAGGTTTCAGGTTTCAGGTTTCAAGTTGTCACCTCATCTAAAAATCTCCACTCTTTATTCTATAATCTATATTCTATTCTCTGCAGAAGTCTTGCCTCTTGCTTCTTTCTTCTACTTACTCTTTCTTAGCACTATGAAGCCCACACTCTTTATGGCTTGATTCCCACCACCATCTTCCGGCTCTGATGTCTTCTCCAGGAAAGATTGCTCTGGTACAAGGCGCGCATCCAATACTTACGAAACCTTGTTTGTGCAATGCATTTTGAGGAACATTGTTTTCAGACAAATACGTTTCAACTTCTTCTAAAGTCCATTTTAGCAACGGATTGAATTTTATGATTTCGAAGTTTCCATCGTATTCAAACAAACTTAAATCATGTCTGTTTTCTGATTGTTCAGCTCTTAGTCCCGTAATCCAAACTGAGTTTCCTGCCAAAGCTTTTCTCAACGGAACAACTTTTCGAATAAAACAGCATTCTTTTCTGTTTTCAACTGAATCGTAAAAGCTGTTTGGGCCTTTTGTTTTTAGAAGATTTTCTACCGCAGTTGCTTCTGGAAAAAAAACTTCAATAGGTCTTTTATACTTTTTTAATGTTTTATGAAAAACGTCATATGTTTCTTGAAACAATCTTCCTGTATCTAAAGTAAAAACGGTAATATCAGTATTGCTTTTTGCAATAAAATCTGTAATTACCTGATCTTCCTGTCCAAAAGATGTTGAAAAAATTACTTTTCCCGGAAATTTTTCTGCTAAAAAAACTAAGGTTTCGTCAAGCGAAAAATCTCTTGTTTTATCTAATAATTCTTGTACAATAATCGCACTCATAATCTCTCTTCCTTTCTAAACTTATTTTTACAATAATTTAGATAATGTTTTTAAACTCAATAATATAATTAGAATTCCAACCGCAATCATCATTGGTTTTCTTTTGATTTTATTTACTAAAAAAGCTCCTAATGGTGCTGAAATTACGCCTCCTAAAATCAAACCAAAAATAACCTGCCAACCATGAATTCCTCCAAAAAGCATAAATATTATACCACTTGCAAACGAAATTGCAAACTCAGCTGCATTTACAGAACCTATAGTATATCGTGGATTTCTTCCTCTTCCTAATAATGTTGAAGTTACAATTGGCCCCCAACCGCCGCCACCAACAGAATCCATAAAACCTCCAAAAGTGGCTAAATATCCAAGTTTTGTAGTTTTCTTTTTAACGATTGTCTTCCTTAGTGCTTTTTTAATAATTATAACTGCCAAAACAATCATATAAACTGCAATAAAAGGCTTAATAACATCTCCGTTAATAACATCAGACAATAAATAAGCTCCTGTTATAGCTCCTAAAACACCCGGAATTAATAAATGCTTTACCAGTTTTTTATTAATATTTCCGAATTTATGATGCGAAATCGCCGATGCTCCTGTTGTAAACATTTCTGCAACGTGAACTCCTGTACTGCTAATAACAGGCGGAACTCCATATGCCAGCAAAAACGAGGTACTAGTTGCTCCATAACCCATTCCTAAAGTACCATCTACTAATTGAGCAAAAACACCAATCGCAAAAAACACTAAAAACTCCTGGTTAAAACCTTCAACAAATCCGCTCCATGAGAACTCTGTGTAGTGATTATAAATTAAGGTAGTCAACAAACCTACCAATAGAACTAAAGGCACTACAACCCATAGTTTTTCTTTTATTGATGCATCTGACCTAACATCGTAATTGTTGATTTTCAATTCTTTTTCCATACTCTTTGTACTGGCTTTTGATGCAAAATCCATTACCCTATCGGGTTAATAGATTACTATGCAAAATTAATACTTATTTCTAAATATCAAAACATTATTTAATTTTTTTACAGCACTAGTTCTCTTTACGTTAAGTAAGCGATACTTTTTTCCGATTTTAAAAATTCGTTTCCAAAATTAAAATCATACAACACTGTATTACAGCAAAATAAACAAGTAATGACATTTGTTTACAAATATAACATTTTAAAGTCTACCATATCTATAGGATAATTATAAAATTGTTATTATTTTTACGCCAAACTTTTTTTATGGATTTTCAGATTGGTCTTGTAATTGCCGGGTTAGTAGTTGGTTTTATTGTTGGTTTAACAGGTGTTGGTGGAGGCTCTTTAATGACCCCAATTTTATTATTTTTTAATATTCCGCCAACAACGGCAGTAGGCACAGATTTACTTTATGCCGCTTTTACGAAAGCTGGAGGAATATTTGTTCACCACAAAAAAGGAAACATAAACTGGAAAATTACAGGATGGCTAACATTAGGAAGTGTTCCCGCTGCTTTAATGACTTTATGGATATTAAACAGCATCAAAACAGATATTGACACTATTAATCGCGTCATAAAAATCAGTTTAGGCTGGGCATTATTATTCACATCTATTGCTATTATATTCAAAAACAAGATTCTGAAATTCTCTCAAAAACATGCTGGAGATAAATTCCACAGTGAAAGTCACACTCAAAATATGCTAACTATTGGAATTGGAGTTTTACTTGGTGCAACGGTAACGGTAACATCTATTGGCGCAGGTGCGCTTGGTACGGTAACTTTATTTTTTCTTTATCCACTATTACCATTACCTCGTTTAGTTGGAACTGAAATTGCTCATGCTGTTCCACTAACACTTGTTGCTGGTATTGGGCATGCTTCAATGGGAAATCTGGATATAGGATTACTTGGACAGCTTTTAATGGGATCACTTCCTGGAATATACATGGGAAGTATGCTAAGCGGAAAAGTTCCGGATCAATTTCTTAGAAATGCTATAGCAGTAATGTTATTCTTTACCGGATATAAATTGATTTTCTAACTATAAAGTTTCACCATATAAGTTATATAAGCTCATTTTAGACTTTGCGGTAAAGCTTAAATTAAATGAACTTATATGGTTTAGAAATTAAAAAGCAATATCTGCCAAAGAATTGCTTTCTAATATTTTAAGTGTATTATCTCTAACTTCTGTCATTAATCGTCGGGCAGCGCAGGTAGATTCGTCATCACAATCATCACATCTTTCGTAAAAATTATGACTTGCACACGGAAGAAGTGCAATTGGTCCTTCAAGAATTCGGTAGACTTTAGCCATACTAATATCTTTTGGATCTTTGATTAGATAATAACCACCGCCTTTTCCTTTTTTTGCACCCAGAAAACCTGAATTTCTAAGGAGCAACAAAATACTTTCTAAAAACTTAATCGAAATATGTTCGTTTTTCGCAATTTCAGCAATCTGGACAGGTTCGTTATTTTCTCGTCTCGCCAAATAAGTTAAAGCTTTAATTCCGTATTTTGTTTTCTTTGAAAGCATCTTTAAATTTTAAATTGCAAAATAATTGTTCAGAATTTAATGTTCGAAAACGATACATTTTATTTCTACAACAAAAATAGGCTTTTTAAATGAGATTACTAACAGAATAGAAATTATATTCTACTTATTCTATCAGATTACTTCGTTACTTCCAATCAAATTGAATTCATGGAATGATTTTATTTCTTCAACAAGTGCTTTTTTATTCACAACATAAGTATCAGACATAGAATCGTGCCATCCTCTAGTTCCTAAACAGGAAAATATTTCGAAGGGAATAAAACGGCATAAAGTTCTTCTTAAAATGGTGGCGAAATCTGGTTTTTCGCCATATTCATCAACTACAGTAGTTCCTGTAATAAATTTGCCTAAAGATCTTCCAAATAATCCCTCTGTCAATAAGTAATAAAAAAAGTAAATAAGCATTATTACAAAATTCCATCCAAAATCCCCTAATTCGTCCATCCAGATACTTAAACCTGTCAAACCAAATAAACCTATAAGAACACCAGCAAAAACGCAGATTCCCATAAATAATAAAATTACAAATATGACATCTAAAATGTAATTTAAAAAGCGAATTCCAACTGAAGCCAGCAATCTATCATCAAGAATATAACCCGAATTACTCATATACGAATTGGTGATTTTATAAGTATTAGTTTTAGTTCCTAACAAAAATATATTTTTTGCTCAAATTACACCAAAAAGAATGACGATTTTTAATAGTATAAAATTCACAGCCAAAAAACTACGTTTTGACTGTTTTCAGAATCTCATCGCAAATTAGTTGAGCATTCTTATTTTCTAAATACAATTGATGTTTTTGGTTATCGAAAATTTCAGAGGGAACATTCAACTTCTGGAACCATTCAAGACTAGGTTTATTTGAGTCATTTTCTCCAAAATACAATTTGATATTGCAGTTAGGCAATTTATCTTCGTATCGCAGTCTGGTTGATGAAACTGCAAACAAACAATCTGTTTTTAAAGCTTTTAAAGAAGCTTTCCATGCAATTGTTCCTCCTATACTAAATCCTAAAACTATTACTTTTTCATTTTCTAATTGGAGTAAATTTTCAATTGCCTTCTCAATTCCACCATTTAAAAATTGGCTGTGTATTTCTGTTTCTGTAAGATCAAATGCATGAAGGTTTGCTAATTTGAGAACGTCATAATATTGAATCTCAAAAGTAGATTCTAATTTATCTGTATAGAATTTTATCCAATTAGGATTTTCTCCTCCAAATAAATCCGATAAAATAAGTAATCTGGGTTTCATGTTTTACTTTTAAAATTGCTATTTCCTGAATTAGAAATTTCAATATACAAAAAAGGGCTATTTTAAAAAAATAGCCCTTTAACTTATTATATTTTATATTTATTCCAGCGCTTGCTTCAAATCTGCAATTACATCTGCAACGGTTTCTAAACCTACAGAAACACGAACTAAACCTTGCGTGATTCCAACTGCCAATTGATCTTCTTCAGATAATTTACTGTGTGTTGTAGAAGCTGGGTGCGTTACAATTGTTTTTACGTCTCCAATATTTGCCGAAAGCGAACACAATTTAATTTTATCCAAAAACTTTCTTCCTGCTTCAAGCCCTCCTTTAATTTCGATAGCAATAATGTTACCGCCTAAAAGCATTTGTTTTTTAGCAATTTCATATTTTGGATGTGATTTCAAAAACGGATATTTCACACTATTTACATTCGGATGACTTTCTAAAAACTCGGCTACTTTTAAGGCGTTTTCGCAATGTTTGTCAACACGAACTGCCAAAGTCTCTAAACTTTTAGACAAAACCCAAGCATTAAAAGGTGACATTGCCGGTCCTGTATTTCTTGAAAATAAGTATATTTTACGAATTAACTCAGCATCTCCAACGGCAACTCCGCCCAAAACACGACCTTGTCCATCGATTAGTTTTGTTGCCGAATGAACTACGATATGAGCTCCATATTTGATAGGCTGTTGAATATATGGCGTAGCAAAACAGTTATCGATTATTAAAATCAAATTGTGTTTTTTAGCAATTTGACCTAACAATTCCAAATCAATTACATCTACACCTGGATTTGTAGGCGTTTCAGCGTATAAAATCTTCGTATTTGGCTTAATAAAACTTTCAATAGTTTCTGGTTTATTAATATCAAAATAAGAAGTTTCAATTTTCCATTTTGGGAAATACGTCATGAACAATGCATGAGTTGATCCAAAAACACTCCCAGCAGAAACGATATGATCTCCTGATTCTAGCAATGCGGCAAACGTAGAGTATATCGCTGCCATTCCGGTTGCAAAAGCGTAACCTGTTTCGGCACCTTCCATTGCACAAACTTTGTCTACAAATTCTGTTGTATTTGGATTGCTAAAACGTGAGTAAATATTGCGGACTTTTTCTTCCGTAAAAGATGCTCTCATATCCTCGGCATCTTCAAATACAAAACTTGACGATAAATATAACGGAGTTGAATGTTCCTGAAATTGTGTTTTTTCTAAATGTGTGCGTATGGCTTGTGTTTCAAAACCAAATTCTTGTTCGTTCATTGTTTTTTATTTAACACGAATTGCACTAATTAGCACGAATTCGCCTGTTTTTAAAATTTCACAAAGACTCGCAAAAGAAACTCAGAGATTCACTAAGCATTTTATGCGAATTTTTATTACTTAACAAGTCCAAAGAATTATCTAATTCTCAAATTGACTAATTTTCTAATTCTATAAAGCTTCGTTGTTCAAGACAACTTTATACTTAATGGTTGCAGTTGGCTCAACAGTTTTGGCAACTGAACAGTATTTCTCAAAAGAAAGCTGTGCCGCTTTTTTAGCTTTTTCAGGATTTATTTCTCCTTCTAGATAAAAAACCACATCGATTTCTTTAAAAGGTTTTGCTTCTTCAATCTGAACGCGTGTTCCTTCAACCTCAGCGTTAAAAGAAGTAATTTCCTGACGCTGTTTTTTCAAAATCGAAATCATATCGATCGCACTGCATCCGGCAACGCCCATTAATACAAGCTCCATTGGACTTGCACCTAAATCGCTTCCGCCAAATTCAGCTCTGCTGTCAACGTCAACTACATGTCCGCGTTCATTTTTTACTTTGAAATGAAATGCGTCGTTTACTCTGTTTAAGGTTACTTTCATTGTGTTGTTATTTTTTTTGTTTTTTGTTTGAGTTCAAATCAGAAATCTAAAATCTGCTCTCTAAAATCTAAAATCAATTACCCTTTATCAGACAATCTCAAAATATCTCCAAAAACGCCTCTTGCCGTAACCGCAGAACCTGCACCGGCTCCTTGAATCACAATTGGACGATCTCCGTAAGATTCTGTGTAAATTTCGAAGAAAGAATCAGAACCTTTTAAACCACCAAGAGCAGTGTCTGAAGGAACAGAAACTAATTTTACTTCTAGATTTCCTTTATCATTTTGCAAATCACCAGACAATTCACCAATGTATCTTAATACATGATTTGGTTTTTGATCGGCTTTTATTTTCTCGTAAATTGGATCGAATTCTTTTAATTTGGTTAAGAAATCAGCAACATTTCCATCTCTTAAATGTTCCGGAATTAGATTTTGAATTGAAATTTCTTCAAACTCATTCTGCAAATCTAATTCTCTAGCCAAGATTAATAATTTTCTACCCACATCATTTCCGCATAAATCCTCACGAGGGTCGGGCTCTGTATATCCGTTATCAATTGCTTCCTGCAGAATTTCGCTGAACGGAGCATCTTTTGCAGAGAAATTATTGAATAAATAACTCAACGTTCCTGAGAAAACTCCTTTAATTTTTGTGATGTTTTCACCTGAAAGATGCAGTAATTTAATTGTGTCGATTAATGGCAAACCTGCACCAACATTGGTTTCGTATAAATAATTCTTTTGGTTTTCAGCCAAAGCTTTTCTCAATTCTTTGTAAAAACCATACGTCAATGTGTTGGCTACTTTATTCGAAGAAATCAAATCAAAACTGCTTTCTACAAGCGGAATATAATTTTCTACAAATGATGCACTTGCCGTATTATCAATCGCAATTAAGTTTTCTAAATGATGCTCATTTGCATAAGCGATAATATCATTAATTGAATATTCTTCGCCTTTTGTCTGGATGTCATTTTTCCAGCTTGAAGTTACGCCATTTCTGTTTAATAAAAGCTTTTTAGAATTTGCAATTGCAAAAACATTCAACTTAACATCTTTACGTTTTTCAATCGCTGCAGCCGATTCTAAAATTTGATTAATCAACGTTCCGCCCACTAATCCATGACCAAAAATGGCGATGTTGATTTTTTTAGAAACTCCAAAAATCTCTCCGTGAATTACGTTTAAAGCTTTGTTCAATTCTTCTTTCTTCACAACCAAACTCACGTTTTTACCCGTAACCGTGTTGTTGAATAAAATTGGAACTATTTTGTTTTTGATTAAAGCAGTATATGGTTTGTGGAAAGTACTTAAATCCTGCCCAATAATCGAAATTACCGAAACATTATCTGTTACTGTAATCTGATTTACATCTTTAGAATAAAAGTCGTTTTCGAACTCTTTTTCTAACTCCACCATTGCAAGCGTCGCTTTTTCTTTGGCCACAACCAATCCGATTCCTCTTTCTGAAGAACCTTGCGAAATAATACTTACGCTGATGTTGTGATCGCCCATTACTTTAAAAATACGGGCATCAACTCCAGATTTTCCAAGTAATCCACGTCCTTCAAGATTCACCAAAGACACATTTTCTAAAACAGAAAGCGTCTTGATTCCTTCTTTAGCAGAATCTGAAGTGATTAAAGTACCGCGATTTTCGTGGTTGAAAGTATTTAAAATACGAAGCGGGATGTTTTTTTCTAATAGTGGAATAATCGTTTTTGCATGCAAAATTGTTGCTCCAAAATTAGCCAACTCGTTTGCTTCATTAAACGACAAATATTCGATTTTTTTAGCGTCGGCAACTAAATCAGGATTTGCTGTGTAAATTCCGTCAACGTGCGTGAAGTTTTGAAGTTCTTCAGCATTTAAATAATTGGCAATCAACGAAGCTGTATAATTACTTCCGTTTCTTCCCAAAGTAGTAGTGTCGTTGTTATTATTTGAACCAATGAAACCTGTAACAATATTTACCGTTTCACCATTATGAAGTTTGAAATAATTGATAACGTTTTTCTTTGAAAGTTGTTCCAAAGGCTGCGCGTCACCAAATTTTGAGTCAGTTTTGAGTAATTCTCTCGTATCAACAAAGTTTGCTGGAATGCCTTTTTCAAGTAAAATAGCGGTCAATAATTTAGCCGAAAGCAATTCACCTTTCGACAAAATCTGATCTTTGATTTTATTGCTGTAATCGCCAATCAAGCTTACGCCTTCAAAAAGTTTATCCAGAATATTGAATTCTTCAGACAAATCTACCTGACCATAATCAGAAGTTTGATATGCTTTAAAACTCTCCAAAAGCGGTTTGTAATTCCCGTTTTTGGCAGCAATTCTTAAAATATCTTCTAATTCATCTGTTGCATTTCCTCTTGCAGAAACGACTACGGCAATTTGCTCGCCTTGATTTACTTTATCAGAAATGATTGAAACGACTTTATTTAGCCCTTCTCCGTTCGATAATGATTTACCTCCAAATTTTAATACTTTCATTTTTATTTTGCTATTATTTCTGCCTTAAAAATATCGGCAAGTAAAAGATCTAATTGTTTGTACTCTATTAAAAAAGCGTCGTGTCCGTGAACCGAATCTATTTCGCTGTAAGAAACATTTTCTTTGAACTTTTTTAATTCATTATAAGTTTCCAGATTTTCTTTTGGTGTAAAAAACAAATCTGAGTTGATTGCTATGATATGAATCGATGCGTTTGATTTTGATATTAACGCCTCGAAATCCTCACTATTTCGGGTAATATCTATAGTTTTAAGCAGTTGGTTCATCAATTTATAAGATGCCAATTGAAAACGCTGCTGTAATTTTTTTCCGTGATGCGCCAGCCAGCTTTCAATATTAAAAATCAAAAGATCCTGATTAATGGTTCGCTGAAATTTTTCCTTGAATGATTCTGGAGAACGGTAACAAAGCATGGCGTGGATTCTGGCATCTTCAATTGGTTTTGAAGAATTATTCAGAATCTGCTCTTGCAGATAACAATTTGCAATCATCCAGTCGGTAGATTTCCAATCGGTTGCAATCGGAATTAAATGTTCTGTAATGTTTGGTTCCAATGCCAAGATTTCCCACGCAATTCCACCTCCAACAGAACCTCCAATTATAGCAAACACTTGTTCGATATGAAGCGCTTCTAATCCTTTGATAAAAACTCTTGCAACATCTCTGGTTGTAAAATCGTGATAATTCTCAATTACAAATGAATCGTTCCCGTTTCCTGGAACATTAAATGCCAAAACGGTGAATTTATGGGTATCAATTGTTTTTCCGTCGCCAATTAAGTCATTCCACCATCCGTTTGGGCCAGTCACTTGCGCATTGCCTGTCAAAGCATGGTTGACCAAAACAATTGGTGCTGTATGCAAAGGCAAACCAGAAAGCGTAAAACTTAACGGTAATGATGAAAATATCGCACCACTCTCTGTGATGAAATTTTGAATTATAATGGGATTGGGTATATTTTCCAATTTCAAATCTTTTTAATTATGATTTGTATGTGGAAATATTAGAAAGAAAGTCTAGAGTTTGAAACTAGAAAAATTCTTGTTGTTATCTTTCCACGTTTGGGCGTGGTAGAATGCAGCACCTTCTTCGAATTAACGAAGGGTTGCTAAGGATTCATCGGGTCTAATCCCTCCTCCTTTCTTTATAACATTTCAATACGTTTTTGAACTTAACGGTGCAAATTAACTACTAATTTCTTAAACTAACAAATTTTATCGAAACTGATTCCTCAATTTCTTAAACATACTTTAAAATAAGTCGATCCCGAAGCCTCGGGATAAAGTCATAAAGTCAAAAGAATTGGCATCAAATAATGCAACAATCTCTTTGTTTATTAAAAACTATTATACGCAAAAAATTACCGAACAAAATGCCCAGTAAAATTAAGCCGGTTTTACCCTATTTTATGATGCTTTTTGATTTAGATAAAAAGCGTTTCATTCTCTTTTGAATACATTAAGAACAATAAAGAATCTGATTCTTTTTTTACCTCTTTTTTATCTGTCTCCGTTAATCCGAATCTTGGATGAACCAATTCATTTGTTGGCGGCGGCGGATTGTTTCTTTTAGCTCTTATGCTTTTCAATGTCAAAAATGTTTTTGATAAGTAGTTTAATGTGCTCATGATATTTAAGTTTAAGTTAGTTTGCGTTTTATAATCTTTACTTTTTCTTTAATTCTTTGTTATGCCAGTCAAATGGAATAAAAAAACCCTTTCGGATTTTTAATACCAAAAGGGTTTAAGTTTTTATAGAACTTATATATACTTTTAGTATCAACAGACGCGTACACAAATACGTGCGACGTTAAACATCTTGTTCATCTGTAGGGATTTATTCATTTGTTGTTTGACTTCTATTTGAAAAAAATTCTGCATTTAATTTTCTTTAATGAGCTTTTTGATTTGATTAACTTCAAAAAGCGATTGTTTATTTTAACAATTAAGCGTCTCTTTTTAACAGATCTTACTTGTCTTACAAATTTGCGATATTTTTTTTAATTTTCCAAGTTATAAAAGCTTAATTTTTCTAAAAAAACGTTAAAAAACAGCTTTTTGCCGTTAAAAAACATCTTACAAAATCAAGATTTCAAATTAAAGAAGTTTTATCTTACAAAATATTAACTAACTTTTTCTGTTTCAATCTGTCAAAGAACTATTTTTCTATTATTTAAAAACCACTTAAAGCCAGACAGCTTCTTTATTTTTGATTTTTTCGGCTACTTTTAAAATATCTGTTATAATTCCTCTCGAAATTGCCTGTTTGCACGGTGACGCTCCTTGTATAACAATAGGAACATCAGCATACGATTTTGTGTAGATTTCGAAAATAGCATCTGATCCTTTTAATTGACCAATTGCAGAGTTTGCAGGTTCTGAAACCAGTTTGACTTCTAGAGTATTTTTTTCGACATCAAATTCACCTACATATCGCAGTACATGATCTTCTGCCTGAGTGATTTTTGCAATCTTATACCATTTATCAATTGCTTCCTTATTTAAGATGCCATTTTTCTCCAAATGTTCTTCTCTTATAATAGGATTGATTTTTATATCAGATAATTCGAATTCCTTCCCAATTTCTCGAGTCAAAATCAATAATTTTCGAGCCGTATCGTTTCCTGACAAATCTTCTTTAAAAGTAGAACGCATCAACCCCAGAAGACTGGCATCTTTTAAAATTGATGAAAAAGAATTTTCTTCGGCAGAAAATCGATTAAAAACATAACTCAGATGATCCGAAAAAACACCTCTAATCTTAGTGATTTTTTCGCCAGAATAATACAAATCTCTTAATGTCTGTAAAACCGGAAATCCTGTATCAACTGAGGTTTCATACAAAAATTCTTTATCGAATTTCTTAAGGTTTTCTCTCAATTGTTTATAAAGATCAATCGGGAGCGTATTGGCTTTTTTATTGACGGCGACAATATTAAAACCGTTTTCAATCAAAGTATTATAATGACTAATCAGTTCGTCACTGGCCGTAGCATCAACAGCAATCAAGTTTTCGAATTCATTTTCTTTTGCAAATTCAACAATGTCTTCAACCCTGAAAGGAACAGCCAATTCTCTAAAATTGGTTTCCCACGCATATCCAACGCCTTCTTTCTCGAAAAAAGCAACAGTTGAATTGGTTATTATTGGAAAATGAAAATCAACATTTTTACTCTGCAGAAAAAATTCCTGACTTTCGATAATTTGATTGATTAAAGTGCTTCCGATATTTCCAATCCCGAAAAGAATAATATTTATTTTAAGCTTTGACATAATTTCTAACATTTAAATATTTAACCATATAAGTAATATAAGTTCATTTAATAGCAACGTTTATTGTTTAGAGATCTCGTGTTTCGAGTTAGACGCACTGCTGTGCGCCTCTACTAAAATGAACTTATATTACTTATATGGTGAAAATTTTATCTTGAATTTTTTAATCATAAAAAATCACCCTTAGCGGCACCACACCGCTAAAGGCAATTTTTCAAACAAAAAACAAAAAAACCTAATTTTTATTGATACTATATTGCGCTTGCGTAACGCTTTCAAAAACCGCTTTTAAGTCGGCGATTAAATCTTCAATATCCTCGATTCCAACTGAAAGTCGGACTAAATCTTTAGAAACACCTGTTGCCAATTGATCTTCTTCAGACAATTGTTGGTGTGTTGTGCTTGCTGGGTGTATAATCAATGATTTTGTGTCGCCAATATTGGCTAATAATGAGAACAATTTGGTTTCATCTACCACTTTTTTGGCCGCATCAAAACCTCCTTTTAGTCCAAAAGTGATAATACCGCTTTGTCCTGCAGGCAGATATTCCTTGGCTAAATCATAATATTTATTCGATTTCAAGCCTGGGTAATTTACCCAAACCACCTCATCTTGTTTTTCTAGCCATTCAGCCAAGGCCAAAGCATTTTCACTGTGTTTTTTAATTCGGATTGGCAACGTTTCTAACCCCTGAATAATTTGAAAAGCATTAAACGGACTTAAAGCCGCTCCAAAATCACGCAATCCTTCAATTCGTGCTTTTGCAATAAAAGCTGCATTTCCTAAAGCTTCGTGATATACTAATCCGTGGTATCCTGCTGAAGGCTCTGTAAATTCAGGGAATTTTCCGTTAGACCAGTCAAAAGTTCCGGCATCAATAATGACGCCACCTAATGAAGTTCCGTTTCCGGCTATATATTTTGTTAAGGAATGAATTACAATATCGGCACCATATTTAATAGGGTTTAATAAATAAGGTGTCGCAACTGTATTATCTACTATAAAAGGCACTTTGAATGCTTTGGCTTCCGCCGAAATTCCTTTTAAATCCAATACGTCTAATTTTGGATTTCCTAATGATTCTACAAAGAAAGCTCTCGTATTTTCTTTTGCTGCTTTTGTGAAGTTTTCTGGTTTTGAAGGATCTACAAAAGTGGTTGTAATTCCTAATCGAGGCAACGTTACATTTAATAGATTATATGTTCCTCCGTATAAACTGTTTGATGCCACAATGTGATCACCCGCTCTTAGTAAAGTCAGCAAAGTTGTTGAAATTGCCGATGCTCCAGATGCCGTAACTACAGCTGCAATTCCGCCTTCTAGCGCTGCTAACCGTTGTTCTAAAACATCATTTGTTGGGTTATTTAATCGTGTATAAATAAATCCGGCTTCGGCAAGACCAAATAAATTGGCTGCATGATCAGCATTATTAAACACATATGATGAAGTCTGATAAATTGGCACTGCTCTTGTTCCTGCATTTTTAGTAACATCGTGTCCTGCGTGTAGTGCGTTTGTTGCGAATTTTTGTGTGCTCATGATTTCTTAATTTTTTAAATATTGTTGATACTATATATTATATTGATATTGTTTTTTTGAGATTGATGCTGAAACTCCTTTATACAAAAAAACCTTCTTGTTCTTCGAGATCATACATTTGAAACAATAATGATCTTTGAGCTTTTACTCGCTGCTCTGTATTGATTCGTATAACTTCTCTAGTTATGTCTTCTGATTTATTATTATTTTTTTGAGAATCGTTTCTCAATAAATACTCTATTGCGATTGAATTTAATGTTTTCATAATTTGAAAATTTAAGTGTTGAAATTAAAAAAGCCCTTTCGGATGGCTACCAAAAGGGCTTTTAGTTCTAACTAAAACCAAGATTTAACTTTTACTTTTGGCAACAGCAAATTGGGATGCACATTTGCATCACCTGACAACACATCATCATATTATTATTTGCTATTGTTTTCATTTCTATTTTTATAATTGAATTGTTTCTTTTTAAACTCGACTAATTCGATAGAGTAAATGTAATAAGTATTTTTTTAACCACCAAATTAAAAATCAAATTTTCTTGTTATTTTTTTTCTTCCTAAATAAATACGTCTTTTTAAACTTACTATTGAACAAAAAAAAACCTCCGCGGTCTGCAGAGGTTCCTATATCTATTTTTGAAAAAAAAAAATTACAACAGAGTCTCTGCGGATAATTCCGGCATCATACAAGACATCATATTGCAAACTATTAATTTCATTTGTTTCTTTTATTTAACGAGGCAAAGTTGCGAACTATTTTTTAATCGACCAAACAAAAAGGAAAATATTTTCTATTACCCTATCAAACTAATATACTTCTGTTAAATTTCTCTTTAAAAAAATAAAAAAAGTTGAACTTTAATTTGCAAATCAAAATGGTTTTATACCTTTGCACCCGAATACAGAGGAAAAATTTGAACTGATTGCAACCTCTTCATAATGAAATGGTTCGTTATGAGTGCCGAGAGATTAATTTCGGCAGTAAAAAATGCTAAAGCAGAAACTCTCCTTTAGCCCTTTTTAGCAATTATTTTCCTCGCTTAATTTTAATTTAATACATTATTATGGCTTATTTATTTACGTCAGAATCTGTTAGTGAAGGGCATCCAGACAAAGTTGCAGATCAAATTTCGGATGCATTAATTGACAACTTTTTGGCATTTGACGCTGACTCAAAAGTAGCTTGTGAAACATTAGTTACAACAGGTCAGGTTATTTTAGCAGGTGAAGTTAAATCGAATACTTATCTTGATGTTCAGCAAATTGCACGTGAGGTAATCCGTAAAATTGGATATACTAAAAGTGAATACATGTTTGAAGCGAATTCTTGTGGAATTCTTTCAGCAATTCACGAACAGTCTGCAGACATTAACCAAGGTGTTGACAGAGCTAAGCCAGAAGAGCAAGGTGCCGGAGATCAAGGAATGATGTTTGGTTACGCTACAAACGAAACTGAAAACTTCATGCCATTGGCACTTGATTTATCTCATAAATTATTACAAGAGTTAGCAATTTTAAGACGCGAAAACAAAGAAATCACGTATTTACGTCCAGATGCTAAATCTCAGGTAACTTTAGAATACAGCGACGATAACAAACCAACTCGTATTGACGCGATCGTTATCTCAACACAACACGATGATTTTGATGAAGAAGCTGCAATGTTAGCTAAAATCAAAAAAGATATTATCGAAATCTTGATTCCAAGAATTATCGCTAAAAACCCAACGCACGCGCATTTATTCAACGATAAAATCAACTACCATATTAACCCAACTGGAAAATTCGTTATTGGAGGACCTCACGGAGATACTGGTTTAACAGGACGAAAAATTATTGTTGATACTTACGGTGGAAAAGGTGCTCACGGTGGTGGTGCATTCTCTGGAAAAGATCCAAGTAAAGTAGATAGAAGTGCTGCTTATGCTACACGTCATATTGCTAAAAACTTAGTTGCTGCTGGTGTTGCTGACGAAATCTTAGTTCAGGTTTCTTATGCAATTGGAGTTGCTGAGCCAATGGGGATTTTCATTGAAACTTACGGAACTTCTAAAGTACACTTAACTAACGGTGAAATCGCTAAAAAAGTAGAATCTATCTTTGATATGCGCCCTTACTTTATCGAGCAACGTTTGAAATTAAGAAACCCAATTTACAGTGAAACTGCTGCTTACGGACACATGGGACGTAAACCAGAAACGGTTACTAAAACTTTCTCTGCTCCAGGTGGAAACGAAAAGACAGTTACTGTTGAATTGTTTACATGGGAAAAACTTGATTTTGTTGACCAAGTTAAAGCTGCATTTGGATTGTAATTTTAGACTACTTAGACTAACTTAGATTGTTAGAATTTAGACAACTACTTTAATCTTAAACATAAAAAATCCCGATTTCTAATTTCAGAAATCGGGATTTTTATTTTAATACAATTCAACTTTATCTTTCTAATTGTACATTTGGCAACGTTTTAGGGCGATTGACATCATTAGACAAAATCCAGCCTGTGCGGTACATCCATTCTGTCATTTTGCGCAGTTTTACGTAATCAATATTTTCAGACTCATCCATTGGTGTATGATATTGACTATGTAATACACTTGTAAAGAAAACCGCTGGAATTCCTTTTCTAGCGTAAGGCAAATGATCTGAACGGAAGTAAAAATATTCTGGATGTTCTGGCCTGTCCCAAAGTTTGTCCAAATCAAATTTTGGCCCTTCGTCATTTGCTTTTTTGGCAATGGCAACCAAATCAGATGAATTTTCATGAGGTGAACTAGACCCCAATAATGCTGCCTGATTTACATTGTTTCTTCCAATCATATCACCGTTTAAAACTGCTACAATATCTTTTTCGGGAACGGTAGGATGTGCTGCATACCATCTTGAACCTAACAAACCACGCTCTTCAGAACCATGAAATACAAATAAAGCGGTTCTTTTTCCTGGTTGTTTTTTATAAGCTCTCGCTATCGCCAGCATTGCTACACAAGTACTCGCATTATCATCGGCACCATTATAAATAGAATCCTGACCGTATTTTTGACGCACACCATCATGATCCTGATGTCCGCTGAAAAGTACATATTCATTTTTCAATTTAGGATCTGTTCCCGCAATTGTCCCAACAACATTTACTGAAGGATATTTGTAAGTTTCAGAAACTACTTCAGTCGACAAAATATCTTTAGTCGTTTTCAAATAGTCTAATTGGTCTCCATGCACCCAAAAAACAGGCATTGTCGCTCCTATTTTATCACGAAAACCTTCAATTCCGTAAATTCCTCTTGTCATTTGCGGTTCTACCTGAGACCAGCTTTGTTCAGCTAATTCATCAGCAACCATAATCAATGCCACCGCACCTTTTTTAACTACAAGATCGTAGTATTTATTTCGTACTAAACCTGGATAACGTCTGTCAAAAAGCGAAATATCATCTGCAATTCCTTCTTTTGATGCTAATAAAACGACTGCTTTTCCTTTTATATCGGCTTTTTCAATTTCTTCTTTTGTTGCCGCTCCTAAATACACTAAAGAACCTTCAACTTTTATGTTAGTCGTTTCTGCAACCAGAACTTCCTTCCATAATTTATATTCTTTTTGGCCAATTTTAAATTTTGTATTTGGTGTAACCTGATGCCTATACAAATCAAAAAACTGAAAATACGTTCCGTCATCACCCGCTGGAGCCATTCCGGCTTCTTTGGCTTTATTGGCAAGCCACATCGATACTTTTAATTCATCTAAAGTTCCAGCTTCACGGCCGTTAAAGTGGTCGCCGGCCATTTGGTACATATCCGTTCTAAGATCTTTATCAGTTATTGCCGAAACTAATGGTTTTTTAACTGCCTGTGCAAAAGTCACTGCGCTAGAGGCAAGTAAAACAAGGATCATTTTGTTTTTCATAAATTTTAATTTTATAATCCAAACTTAATCATTTCAACACAAAAACTTTGATTTTTTAACATCAAAAACAGGGAATAGCAAAGATTAATAAACAAAAATGGCTGTCAACAAAGACAGCCATTGCATTTTTCACAACAATTAAATTTTATATGGCACGCGGATGATATTAATTAAACTGACAAAAAAACGGATTTTTATATTAAGTCGGTGAAACTCAGTTTCATCCGCGTTATCTGTGTGCTTAATTTAGTTGTTAGTATGCTAACCGACAATCGCAAAATTTTTAATACGTTCCGTTTTGCATTTTGGTCAAAGTCTCTTTAATATCAGCTGCTGTTTCTGGCTCCCTAACAGCATTTACATATTTAACTGCCAAAGTTTGTGTTTCAATTGCTTTTTGTTTTTGGCCGTCTTTGTAATATAATTGTGCCAAAGTATCTAAGTAATACGAATTGTTCTTGGTTACAACTGAACTGTATTCAGACCATTTAATTGCTTCTTTTAAAAAACCAGCATTTTGTGGTTGCAACACTACTGACCACGCAGCATTATTACAAAGATTAGAATGATACTCTTTAAAAGAATTCCATCCATCATATGAATATGGCGAAGAAGAATCTAAAGTCGAAAACATTGTGTCCAATTTTTCAATTGGACTAGATGATGTTAAATTAGAATCAAAATAGGTACTGAACTCTTTTAAGAAATCAATATTTGAAACGGATGCATCTTCTGCATTGTTTAAATATTGAAAATAATTGCTGTACGATTCAAAATTTCCTTTTCCTAAAGCAATAATCTTTTTATAAATCGAAATATTCTTCTCCTTATTTATATCTGAAGATGATTTTTCTTGGGCAATATAAGTATTAGCCTGCAATGCCGAAGAAATTTCAGAAATTACATTTCCTAAATTATGTACTTCTCCTTCCTTAGTATTAAATGCTGTGCGGTTGTTTTCAATTTCTTCAGAATGCTTCAGCAGATAATCAATTGCTAAAAAATCAGTGTCGTTAAGGATTCTGTCATCGTTAAAAAGCTGTTTTGTAAATCCTTGATTTTTGATTTCTTTTGCAATTGTTTCTACTAAATACATGTCTGGCTTTTTATCTTTTTGATGTGCTTCAATCAAAGTTTTCCAAGTTTGCGCAACTGTTTTTTTATCTAAAGACGTTTTCGTCATTACAAATTCTTTAGAGTTTGGATCTTCCGCAACGTAATCATAATCATATGAAACCTCTAAAACCGAAGCTCTGTTAAAAGCTCGGATCAAATCTGCATCTGTTGTTTTTTTGTTTTTAAAGATTTTATCAATATAAACGAAAGCATTGGCGCGTTGCAGTCTTTTATAAAAATCACCGTAATACCCAAATTGATAACTCTGATCAGCTAATTCAGATTTTGAAGTTGCTAAAATATCTCCATCTGCATTTAAAACAACTATACTTGGATCGTTTGTTATCTTGTTATTTTTAAGCCATTTTTTATCATCGGCGCCAGCCATATAATAATTGTAAACATCATAAACCGGATTGTAACCATCATACATATTATAACCCGTCTGCGTTTCTTGATCCTTTATAAAGGCATCAAAATTTTCTTTTCCTGTAATTTTATTGCTATTGAAATAAAGAACTAAAAATTTGATTTTTGCTTCCTTTGTTGCAACTAATGCATTTTTTAGATTGTTTTCGATTTTTAATTTAAAATCATTTTGTAAAGGAACTGCAGGAGGATTAACAGTATAATCTCCAACAGTAGCACTATCCACCGCAGTAGCAGCCGAACCAAAATCTTCCGTTGCCAAAACAATTTCTTTACCTGGATAAGTCCAATTTGAAATGGTTTGGTTTTCAACAGGAATTACTTTTTTTGTCTTTTCCGGCTGAGGATTTTTTTCATTTAAAAACACCAAAGGATTTTTTCCTGCGGGTTCAGAAATCTTTAATTCATTTGTTTTTCTGTCATAATAGCCACCAATTTTCAAATCACCAACAGCTCCATATTCATAATTGATGCTTACTTCAGCAACATCTTTTGGTAAAGCATATTTGCAAACATTGCTTTTTCCGTCATAATCTTCATAAACCAAGTACAAATAATCCGTTTTTTCGATTTCAAATTCTAAATCTGCTTTTTCCCAATTCGGATCTGTTTTTACTTTGATATCTGAAAGTCTTTGGTAAACAACATTTTCAGAACCTTTTTGTGTACCTATATAAATGGAATAATAAGACGAATCTGAAAATTTAATTTTTGTTTTTTTTGCCTTTTTATCGATTACATAAGCAAGTTCAAAATTACTTTCAGATTTTTCATTTTGAATAAAAATTAAAGAATCGCCTTTGATTTCATAGTTTCCCGAATAAAAAACTAGTTCGTATTTATTATTATCGAGCAAATTCAGTTTGATTTTTCCGCCTTTATTTGTAGATAAATAAGTTCCTTTTTCTATTCCTTTCACTTGAGAAAATGAAAAGAAAACCCCTGTAATAATGAGTAATACACTCCACACAAACTTGCGCATGACTAATTTTTTTGCTGTTAATAATCTTAAGCAAAGATATTCTATTCTAATAGAAACAAGTCATTAAAATTGATGATTTAGCAATTAAAATACTACAAATTATATTTCATTGAAAAGATGATATAACGCGGCTGAACAGTGTATTGCGAAACTCTTGTAGAAAACTGTGAGAAACTGTCGTCATTAAGATAAGTAGTATTTAATAAATTGGTTGCAGAAACTTTATACTCCCATTTACTGTCTTTTTTCTGATAAACCAAACTGGCGCTCAAAAAGTCGTATTCGTTATCAACCGTTTTATTTCCGTTATAATAATGGTAGAATTCATACTCTGAAACGAATGAAAAACTATTCCAGAAATAATAATCCAATCTTGCAAAAGGCTTGTCTGTGTAATAAGTCGAACCGCTGTATTGATTTATTAAAGCATTATAACCAAGTTCTAAATTGGGTAAGTTCTTATAGTTTGTCGATGCTTTTACGGTATAACTCTGCACAAAACTTTCTGTTGTTGACAAGACATTATTCTGAATGTTATTGAATTTTGACCAATTTAAACTTGCCGTTGCCGATGCTTTGTAATTCTTTAAAAAAGAACGTCCATAACTTCCCATTCCGCTTAAAGTTTCATCGGCTAAATTAGAATTGTATGGAACTGAGGATTGATTAATTCCATCAAAATTAGCTTTTGTTTTTATTGCGTCAACTTTTTTAGTGTATGTTGCGTTGGCAAAAATATTCTCGAAATTAAACATATTGTATTTAAAATAACGAAGCGAATGTACTTGTGAAGTTGCGTTTTCTAAGAAACGATTTCCTCTGAACAAACTGCTGTAATCAGACAAAACATATCCAGCTGCCAATTGATTAATATCTGTAAAATCATTTGACAAAGAGAAATTATAAGTCAGCGTTTCTGATTTTTTGATTTGATATAAAGCAAAGAAATCAGGCAACACTTTGGTAAAACTTTGAGAATAATCTGTTCCAAGCTGTCCGTTTGTCATTTGATACGAATGCAGACTTACTCCAGGCGTCAAAGTAAATTTTCCTGTCAATATTTTGTAATGAAATCCTAAAAAAGCATCGTTAAATCTATAATCAACATCATTGTTGTTTTCTGCCGCATCCAAGTCATTTTTATCTCCATTATCCAGCATTTGGAAAATATGCGAATTAAAATTTTGGTACGAATACGTGTTTCCTACAGTAACATTGAAATTGCTTTTTGGCGTTACCATATAATAGTAATCCAGTTTTGCATCAACCTTATTTGTTTTTACAAAACGATCCTGATTCAAGTCATTTCGATTTTGCCCTGAAATATATCCAGCCAAATCAAAAGGCTGTGAACGAAGATTAGCATTATAAAATGGGTTTTCATCTTGATATAAGTGCTGCATTTCAAAAGCAAAAATATTTTTATCGCTTTGTGTGTAATACAAACTCAAATTCTGATTAATTGAAGTTGGATCTTGCTTTTTTCCTGTCAAAATAGTTTCAATTGCAGAAACATTATTTACAACCGATTCGCGCAACAAATCGGAATCTTCTTCTTGTTTTGTCAGTTTGGTCAAAATATCATAATCAAACTGAAATTTGTCGTTTGGCTTGTAAGTTGAACTTAATTTAAAAAGCCCCAAATTATTTTTTTGATGCGTTAATTCATCACGTTTTTGCTGATCGCCTGAGTCTAAAATCGTTGTCTGTGATTTCGTTTCTAAATCAGTTTTTGAAGTGGAAAGAATTCCGAAACCACTAATATTCCAAGCTTTATTGACCGAATATGCGAAGTTTGTTGCACCAAATTTGGTTTCAATTTCTTTAGCTCTATTGTTTCTTAAAATTGAAATCCCTAAATCATTTGACGAAACATTAAAATTGCTTCCGCCCTTTTTCATCATATTTTTGAAACCGCCCGTAAATTTGAAATAATCCTGAGCTGTCAAAGGCAATTCTCCAATATTATTAAAATTGGTAATTAAATTAATGCTGTATTTTGGACTGTAATAAAATAATTTCGGATTAATAATATAACGACTGTCGAGTTCCGCAACGCCAACACCTGCAGTAACATCTCCAAACCAGAAATTCTTTTTGCCTGATTTCAGTTTGATATTCATCGCAACATTGTCCTGATCATTTTCTAAGCCTTTTAACTGGCTTACTTCGTTGTAATTTCTTAAAACTTGAACTTTATCTATAGCATCGGCTGGAATGTTTTTTACACCAAGTTTGGTATCTCCGTCAAAAAAATCTTTGCCTTCTACCATTAATTTGCTGACTTTTTTTCCTTCAACTTCAATTTCACCATCAGCATTTACCTCAACTCCAGGCAGTTTTTTCAAAACATCTTCCAACTTTTTTTCAGTTCCAGATTTAAATGAATCGGCATTGTAAACAATTGTATCACCTTTTATCGAAACCGGCATTTCGCGAACAATTTCAACACCTTCAAGCTCAATTCCTGCACCATCCATTACAATATTCTGAACGATATTTTCTGTATTGGTCGAAATTGCCACTTCTTTAGATTTCATTCCAAGGTAACTTACCTTAATTGTATAAGCAGTATTAGGCTTTAAAGTCAGCTGAAATTTTCCTTTATCATTTGTAATGCCATAAGAATCCATTGCTTTAGTGCCGTTATTCACAGCCATAATATTAGCCATTTCCAACGGATTTTTTTGTTCGTCCTGAATAACGCCGTCAAAACGGACACTTTGCGCAAAAGATATCGAGGTCATTAAAAAAATGACATAAAAAAGTATATTTTTCATGGAGAAAACTAAAAGATGATGTGCTTACAATTATCGTCTAATCATTACTGGACCACCGCCTGGACCGCCTTCGCGACCACGGTTCATTTCTCTAAACTCTTCCATTTTTTTGATTACTGTTTCATCGTAATCTTTCTGAGAAATTGTTTTTCCTTTTGTAGGTGCTTTTATTTCAACTTTATCTTTGGCATTCAAAACAATTTTCGAACATAAAATAGTTGTTCTTCCGTCGTTTACCTCCAAAATTAAACCTGGAAGACCCCAATAATTTTCTGGACCTTGGTTCACGGGAATTTCTGGAGAATACCAAGCTGTTATAATAATTTCTTTAGGGATTTCGAAGTTATCCTGAAAGTTAGTTTTGGTTTCACCTGAAGTTTTTTTAGCATCGTCTTTTTTCTCTTCCGGTTTTTTATCATCAGCATTTTTTGGTCTCAAATTTCTAAAATCAGTTTTGCTTGCTTCTCTTACTGCCGTAGCTTTATAGCAAGTATAACCCCCAATTTGTTTGGTTTCTGATTCCATTTTCCAAGTTAATTTTGGCAAAGAATCAACTACCAAAAACTCTTTCCCCATAAATTCTTTATCAACGGTATACGATTTAGTTTTTACATTTTTATAAAAAGTGCCTCCGCCTCCCATAAATGAATTCATCATAATACGCATGCCACCTTGCTGTTGCCCGGGAGCTTCTAGTTTTTCTTCTTCTTTGTAAATTGAAACCGATTTATCAAAATTTAAAATAAAGGTTTTTTCAAGCATTTTTTTCATACGCTCTTCCATGTTTTTTTGCATTTCAGGCGTAATATCGCGGTTTCCCGGACGCATTCCATCAAGTTTTGGCGCTTGCGTTTTTGACTCATAAACGGCCATTCCCTGGAAATCCTTTTGCGCCTGCATTTGAGTAAATACAAGCATCAAAGACATATAAAAAATCACTTTTTTCATTACATTTTATTTTAAATTGGCAATTTGTTTTAAAACTTATACTCAAATGTATTATTATTTTTAAAATACTAAAAATATAATATATCAACGCGTTTAAGACATAGACAGAATACGTTATTTTTTAGACTATTACGATTGAGAAAGGTTTAAATGACAAAATCATCAAAATCTCTTCATTTTAAACTTTTATAGTAAGGTTTTTTGTAATTTGGCTCGACACAAACTCCAAAAAACATGACTAAAACAGCAATAAATATTTTATTTTTTCTTTTACTTGCTGTTATTCCGACTGTTCTTTCGGCACAAAATCCAAAAATAAATGCAACCCAAATTTCTCATACAAACTATACTGCTGATGAGTATTTAGGCCAAGATTCATTCGGGTTTAGTTATCAGATCAGAAATAATGTTTTCAGTAAATTTAAAGGAAGCGAGGTTTTTGAATACAAAAATGTTTCTTTAGGAAGAATCACAAAAACTGACTTGCAGAATCCGCTGAAAATCGTTTTGTATTATGAAGATTTCAATACTGTTGTTTTGCTCGACAATCAGCTTAACAAAATGACTGAAATCAACTTTTCATTAAATGCAACGCCAATTGTTGTAAGCGCAATTGGAATGTCAACTCAAAATCAATTATGGATTTACAATGCGCTAAACCAGCAAATTGGACTTTTTGATTATTTAAAAAATGAATATAAAACGGTTTCAATTCCGTTGACAGATTCCATTAAATATTATCAAACCGATTTTAATACTTTTTATTGGATTGATAAAAAGAACAACTGGTATTCCTGCGATATTTTTGGAAAAATCACAAGCCTTGGAAATGTACCCGACTTTGATAAAATCGAAATAATTGATGCTCAAAACTACATTTTCAACAAAGGTAATCTGTTGTATTTAAGCAACATTAGCAAGGAGAAAACAGTTGCAATTTCTGAAATTGAAATTTTAGAAAAATCGTTTGACAATTTCTATTACAAAGACCAAATTTTATCTATTTTTACAGCTAAAGAAATTGTAAATTATAAAATCGTAACACCGTAATGCACATAGCAATAGCAGGAAATATCGGCGCAGGAAAGACAACATTAACAAAGTTATTGGCCAAACACTTTAAATGGGAGCCTCATTATGAAGATGTGGTTGACAATCCATATTTAGACGATTTTTACCACCAAATGGAACGTTGGTCATTTAATTTACAAATCTATTTCTTAAATAGCCGTTTCCGTCAGGTGCAGCAAATTCGCGAAAGCGGTAAAAAAATCATTCAGGACAGAACGATTTATGAAGATGCTTATATTTTTGCTCCCAATTTATATTCAATGGGATTGATGACAAGCCGTGATTTTGAAAATTATACTTCACTTTTTGAATTGATGGAATCTCTTGTGAAAGCTCCGGATTTATTGATTTATTTAAGAAGTTCTATTCCAAATTTAGTGGGACAAATTCACAAGCGCGGACGCGAATATGAGAACTCAATTTCAATCGATTATTTAAGCCGTTTGAACGAAAGATACGAAGCTTGGATTCAGACATATACTAAAGGAAAACTATTAATTATTGACGTTGATAATATTAATTTTGTTGATAATCCTGAAGATTTAGGAAACATTATTAATAGAATTGATGCTGAATTGAACGGGTTGTTTTAAAACACGAATTACACGGATTTACACGAAATAAAAAATGCCTCTAAAATTATTTAGAGGCTTTTTTAGTTTTAAGAAACTTTGTCAAAGTTTAGACCTAAGATTACTACTCAATAATTGTCAAATTTAAGCCGAATAGTATAGTCCCTAAGGGACATTATTCCAATCTTTTTTTATTTTTCTACCAATATTTAACTCCTAAAAGGAGTTTAATTTACTATTCTCTATTCTACTCTTTGTCTAATTTTTGTTCTTATTAAGATATATCTATCTCGTAGAGATTATATATCGGTAGAACAATATCGCTCCACCTAAATTTTGTCTCATAGGGACTTTATTTTATTCAGTAAATGAAAATGCCTCTAAAAAATTTTTAGAGGCATTTTCTATTTCTAAAAGCTTTGTCAAAGTTTAAAACTTTGACAAAGTCATCAAATAATTCTTATTTAGCAGCTTCAATTTTAGCTTTTACTTCTTCTTCAGTTCCTTCATAAACTTCAGTTGTCGTTTTGCCATTTTCTGTTTTTGTAACTGTTCCAATGGTTTTGCCATTTTCTTTTCTCAATTCAACACGAAGCGCTTTTTTCTCGTATTTACTTGTGTCAAAACAATCTGTTTTTTGGTGAACAAATTTCCCGTTTGCGTCATAATGTGCTAGGCATTTTGCAGTTTCTTCTGCCGTACAACCTTTTTCTTTGCACATTTTAGTGCATTCTTCTTTAGTCATTGTTGACAAATCTCCGCATTTAGAAACTCCACCTGCATGCATTTCTGTTTTAACGCAACAAGAACCTTTTTCTGCCATTCCTGAAGATGAATGTCCTTCACCTAAAATTGGCGCAACAACCAACCCGATCAAACAAGTCAATTTAATTAAAATATTCATTGATGGTCCAGAAGTATCTTTAAACGGATCTCCAACTGTATCTCCAGTTACCGCTGCTTTATGCGCATCAGAACCTTTATAAGTCATTTCTCCATTGATCATAACTCCAGCTTCAAAAGATTTTTTAGCGTTGTCCCAAGCACCTCCGGCATTGTTTTGAAAAACTGCCCAAAGTACTCCAGAAACCGTAACTCCAGCCATATATCCGCCTAACATTTCAGCAATTAACTGATTATTATCCGAATAAACCAATTTCCCTAAAAGTACAATTGCAATTGGAAATCCAATAGTCAAAATTCCTGGAAGCATCATTTCGCGTAAAGCTGCTTTTGTAGAAATCTCAACACATTTTCCGTATTCTGGTTTTCCAGTTCCTTCCATAATTCCTGGAATTTCTTTGAATTGGCGACGTACTTCGTAAACCATATCCATTGCAGCTTTTCCAACAGAATTCATCGCTAAAGCTGAGAAAACTACCGGAATCATTCCGCCCACAAATAACATCGCTAAAACTGGCGCTTTAAAAATATTAATTCCGTCAATTCCTGTAAACGTTACATATGCTGCAAATAATGCTAATGAAGTTAAGGCTGCAGAAGCGATTGCAAATCCTTTTCCTGTTGCAGCTGTTGTATTTCCAACAGAATCTAAAATATCAGTTCTTGTACGAACTTCTTTTGGCAATTCGCTCATTTCTGCAATTCCTCCTGCATTATCAGAAATTGGTCCAAAAGCATCAATTGCTAATTGCATTGCAGTTGTAGCCATCATTGCTGAAGCTGCCAGCGCCACTCCATAAAATCCTGCTAAAGCATAAGAAATCCAAATTGCGACTGCAAACAAAATTACCGTTGGGAAAGTAGAAATCATTCCGGTTGCTAAACCTGCAATAACATTTGTTCCTGCTCCAGTTGAAGATTTTTGAACAATTGCTAAAACCGGTTTTGTCCCTAATCCTGTATAATATTCTGTTACCGATGAAATAGCTCCACCAACAACTAAACCTACTAAAGTGGCATAGAAAACACGCATTGAAGAAATTTGCTGTGATCCTTCTCCAAAAAATTCCATTGTCATTACTTCTGGCAACATATGCTGCACCAAAAAGTAGCAAGCAATTGCAGTTAAACCAATAGAAACCCAGTTACCTATATTTAATGCTTTTTGAACTTGAGCTTCTTTTGCATTATCATCTGAAATTTTTACAAGCATAGTTCCGATAATTGAAAACAAAATTCCGAAACCAGCAATTGACATTGGAAGCAAAATTGGACCAATTCCACCGAAAGCATCATTAATACTTCCGCCCATATCTTTTATAACATAATTCCCAAGAACCATTGCTGCTAAAACTGTCGCAACATAAGATCCAAATAAATCAGCTCCCATACCGGCAACGTCACCCACGTTATCTCCTACGTTATCTGCAATTGTTGCTGGATTACGAGGATCATCTTCTGGAATTCCAGCTTCAACTTTACCAACTAAATCGGCACCAACATCAGCAGCTTTAGTATAAATTCCACCACCAACTCTCGCGAAAAGGGCAATTGATTCTGCTCCTAATGAAAATCCAGCTAACGTCTCTAAAACAACCGTCATTGTCTCAGTATCTTTCCAAACACCGCCAGATAATAAATTAAAGAAAATTATAAAAAAAGCTGTTAAGCCTAAAACTGCTAATCCTGCAACACCAAGTCCCATTACAGTTCCTCCACCAAAAGAAACTTTCAAAGCTTGTGGCAAACTTGTACGTGCTGCTTGTGTTGTTCTAACGTTTGTTTTGGTCGCGATTTTCATTCCTATATTTCCTGCATAAGCTGAAAATAACGCTCCAAAAATGAATGCAATTACTATAAATAAATGTGTTTTTACTCCCGGGATAAAAGTAATTCCTGCTAAAGCTATGCTCGCAATAATTACAAAGATGGTTAATAGTTTATATTCGGCTTTTAGGAAGGCTAAGGCTCCTTCGTAGATGTAATCTGAAATCTCTTTCATCTTACCGTCTCCGGCATCTTGTTTTAAAACCCAAGTCCTTTTTATTCCCATGAAAAGTAATCCTAAAACTGCCATAACTATTGGCAGGTAAATCATAAATGCATTCATAATATTTTAATGGTTTTGGTTAATAGTCAACAATCTAACTGAAACGAATTTAAACAAAAAAGCAATACTCCTGACGGAGTATTGCTTTTTTTATAATAGAATAGGGTAAAAATTATTTAATGCTAAATAATCCCTCTGGTTTATTTTCAATGTCATCAAAACGCTTTGTACACTCAGCAATAATTGCATAAGCTTCGTTCACGTCTCCCCATCCTTCAACATCAACTTTTTTGTTTTCAAGGTCTTTATAAACTTGGAAAAAGTGTTCGATTTCTTTTACTAAGTGTGGGTTGATATCAGAAAGGTCATTTAATGAATTCCAGATTGGATCTGAAACAGGTACACAAATAATTTTTTCGTCTGGTCCTTTGTCATCTGCCATGTGGAAAACACCAATTGGCTTAACTTCCATTACACATCCAGGGAAAGTTGGTTCGTTTACTAAAACCAATACATCAAGAGGATCTCCGTCAAGTGCTAAAGTTTCTGGAATAAACCCATAATCAGCTGGGTACATCATTGAAGAGAACAACATTCTGTCGAAACGCATTCTTTTGATCTCAAAATCGTACTCGTATTTATTTCTGCTTCCTCTTGGTATTTCGATTAATACATCGAAAGTCGTTAGTTTGTCTGCGGTCATTTTCGTTTTTTATTATATCTATAATTTCGGTTGCAAAAGTAACCAAACATTCCATTTTTACAATAAAAAAACAGGTTAAATTATCTGCATTATCTATTAA
Organism: Flavobacterium sp. LHD-80; assembly: GCF_030929605.1. Classification (GTDB taxonomy): domain Bacteria; phylum Bacteroidota; class Bacteroidia; order Flavobacteriales; family Flavobacteriaceae; genus Flavobacterium. Next base: position 605,815 of record NZ_JAVFVS010000004.1, on the reverse strand, counting down.
AAAACAAGCATTTAATACGTAATTGTTCGATTTCGCTTTTTTAAGTAATAATGCCAGAGCAAATAGGTCGCGTAAGAGCGATACGGACTCCATTGTTCGGCATGAATTTCCATTTTTTGTTTATCGTGAATATTTAATAATTCTTTGATGGTATTGATCACTGCAATATCGCCAAGCGGAATCAAATCGGGTTCTTGAAGGCAAAACATTAAATAAATATCAATTGTCCAATTTCCAATTCCTTTTAGCTTGATAAGTTCTTCCCGAACTTCTTTTGCCGATTTTGAAGGCAGGCTTTCAATATCTAATTCTTTGTTTAAAACCGCTTCTGCCAAAATCTTAATGTATTTTGTTTTCTGACGGCTTACGCCAAGACTCCTAAATTCTTCATCAGACAAAACCGCCATTGTTTCAGGAGTACAAACTGTAAATGCTTTTATTTTTAAAAATGTGGCTTTCGCCGAATCTACAGAAACCTGCTGTTCCAATATCAGCAATACCAAAGTCTCAAAACCCTGAGGGCGTTTTGGAATTGGAGGTAATCCGTACTTTTCGATTATTTCTTGAAAAATCGGGTTTTTATTGGTTAGAAAATCAATAGCTTCTTGCATAAGTATTTAAGTCTTTGCCAAAATTAAATAAAAAAGGATCTCGTAAAGGAGTAGAGACGCAAAGTTTTTTCACGCAGATTCTGCAGATTTGAGCAGATTTATTCTAAGAATTAAAAATATAAAATCTGCATTTATCAGCTTAAATCTGCAGAATCTGCGTGAAACAAATTGCACAAAAAAAAGCCGCAAAGATTATAAACCTTTGCGACTTTGTTACTTTGAACCTTTGCAACTTTAAAAATAGAACCCGAAAGATCCTTTTACTGCAAATTTATTAGCGTCTGGAGTATTCAGATAACTTCCTCTCCATGAAAAATCGATACGGAAAACTTTGAAGATATTTCCAATTCCAGCATTGTATTCCCAGTACACATTTTCAGGCGCATTGTAGGGCTGACCTGAAGCATTTATAGCTCTATTTGCATCAGAAATAGTTCCATGAACCGCTTTAATTCCAACAAATTCTCTCCAGTTCAATTTTCGCATAAATGGAACTCTAGCAAATAACCTTCCACCAAAATCATGATTCCATTGCAAAGTGGTATATTGATCTGTAATGAATTCGTAAAAATTCAAATTACTGAATGTATTCTCAATAGTCCAATACGTCTGGTTACCAGGAACAACACTCATTAAACCTAACGGAATTGTACCAAATGTTTTACCGGTTTCAAGAATAATATTTGATCTTCCTAAAGGTCCAATAATTATTGGTTGTTTGTAATAAATCTGTATTTTTTCGTAAGCAAAATCACTTTCAAAAACACCTTTTAAACCATAACTGAAATTCACAAAGAAATGGCTAAACGGACTATCAACTAAATCTCTCTCCACTCCATAACCAATAGTTTTTCGGTTTGGCATGTATTCAAATTGAATATTAGCTTCTGACTGCCTCACTTTACTTTCAACAACACCTGCTGGATTTGATGGACTTGGTAAAGTAGTATAATAATCCAAACTAAATGTTTTTGATGCCGACTCTAAAGTTCGATATGAAAAACCGGTTTGAACAATAAAATTCTTTTTAGGCTCAATTTCAAAAGAAACATTACTCAAATTAATGTTGGTCAATTTACCATTGCTTCCCGTTGTAAACAAAGCTGAAGATGCAAAACTTCGTCCCAAAATATCATTTGTTGTCGTTAAACTTGCACCAATTTGTTCAATATCACGCCTGTTTCCTCCAGAAATAATGATTCGTTTTTTCTTGTCGACCATCCATTTTCCAGAAACACCGTATTTGAATTTATTATCATCAAAACCATAAGCTGTATAAGCTTGAATACGCCATGGATCATTTGGTCCAAAATACGTTCGGCCACCGGCACGTATTCTTAAACCTTCGACTTCATTGTAACCAAATGTTGAAAAAATAGGTCCAAAATCGAAGTTTTTAAACTCTACATAACCACTTCCTAAAATAGAGACGAGACTATACAATTGCTTGAATCGCTTGACGGTCTGTAAAGTATCAAGCATTTTATAAATTCCTGCTTCGTCTTTATTGAGTTTCTCAAAACGATTTTCTTCCCAAAATTCGGGCGGACGATCGTAAACAGCATTGTCTATAAAATTGACTTCTTCTTTATAGAATTTCTCTGGTTTCTGAATATTGAATTTATGATTTCTGTATAAAGTCGTTCGTTTTCCATAAACTCCTTTTGATTTTTCTTTTTTATTCAAAGCAAAATCAGACATCATATAATCACGCGTCAAAAGGAAAACCGAATCATTTTCGACTTCAAATTCCTGTTCGATATAAATATCTTTTACCCAGTTAATATTGGCACTTTTTGTTACGCCCATATTAATTTTCTTGATGGCAAAAGTGGAATCGTTTACCCAAAAATCTCCTTTAAAAGTCAATTCGTTTTTTCTTCTTGGATAAAAAACAATATTATAACACCATTTTTTGTCAATGTAAGCACTGTCTTTCAGGACATAATTATAGACATCAATTCCTGTTCTTGAAAGCGGACTTGTAAAACTTTTGTCAAAAAATTTAAGGTGATTATCGTAAATATTATAATCGGAATAAAGGTCTTTTACGAAAGATAAAATCTGCTGATTTCCGTTGAAACCAGACATTTTATTACCCGTAATATTTTCTTTTACTTTCTTTAATTTGTTATCGCCATAAACATCATAAACCGATTCGTTGATAAAAATTGGCAAGTACGTTTTTCCGGTAACATCAGAAGTATCAACATGTTCAAACACAAACTCCATGCCTTTAAAAAGTTTGTTTTTCATCAAAGCACTGTCGATCGTGTTCATGTCAAACTCGACTTTTTCGTACTTCTGCATTTGATATTGATTGAATTGGTAAAGTCCGTTTTTACGTTTTCGTTCCCAAATTTTCCTTAAAATATCTAATGCTGGATTATTCTTTTTAGATGTTTTTCCCGTATAAATTACAACTTCATTAAGTGCTTCGGCTTCGCCTAAAACAATTTTAAAATTATAATTGACTGCTTTTTCTAGAGGAACCTCTTTATCTGAAAATCCTGCAGAACTTACTACCAGTGCAGTATAAGTATTAGGCGATTCTAGATAAAAACGTCCATCTTCATTTGAAACAATTCCGGTATTAGAACCTTTAAAAACAATATTTGCAAAAGGTATTGGCTGATTTGATTTGTCCAAAACAATTCCACTCACTTTTGTTTGTGCAGTTCCAAGATTCACAAAGGCGAATACAAAAAATAGGCTGAGTAAAATTATTCTTTTTATCATTTGGCAAAAAAAAACTTCATCAATTAATATGACTGATGAAGTTTTATAAGTATTGTTGATTTTTTTATTTGTACATTACTTTCTTTACTGCTTTTACTACATCACCAGCATTTGGCAACCAGTCTTTAAGCAATACAGGAGAGTAAGGTGCAGGAGTATCAGCAGTTGTGATACGCTGAATTGGCGCATCAAGGAAATCGAATGCTTGTTCCTGAACGATATATGTAATTTCAGAAGAAATACTTGCAAATGGCCAAGCTTCTTCAAGAATTACTAAACGATTTGTTTTTTTAACAGATTTAAGAATCGCTTCATTATCCATTGGACGAACTGTTCTTAAATCGATAATCTCACAAGAAATACCTTCTTTAGCTAATTCATCAGCAGCAATAAAAGCTTCTTTAATGATTTTTCCGAAAGAAACAATAGTTACGTCTTTTCCTTCACGCTTAACATCAGCAACTCCTAATGGAATTGTGTATTCTCCGTCTGGCACTTCACCTTTGTCACCATACATTTGTTCAGATTCCATGAAAATAACTGGATCATTATCGCGAATTGCCGATTTTAAAAGTCCTTTTGCATCATAAGGAGTTGAAGGAACTACAACTTTAAGACCTGGAGTATTTGCAAACCAGTTTTCTAAAGCTTGAGAGTGAGTTGCTCCTAATTGACCTGCAGAAGCAGTTGGTCCACGGAAAACGATTGGCACATTAAATTGTCCACCAGTCATTTGACGCATTTTAGCAGCATTATTTATAATTTGATCAATACCAACTAAACAAAAGTTGAAAGTCATATACTCAACAATCGGTCTGTTACCATTCATTGCAGAACCTACTGCAATTCCTGTAAAACCAAGCTCAGCAATTGGAGTATCGATTACTCTTTTTTCGCCAAACTCAGCAAGCATTCCTTTTGAAGCTTTGTATGCTCCGTTGTATTCTGCAACTTCTTCGCCCATTAAATATATGGATTCATCGTGACGCATTTCTTCGCTCATCGCTTCGCAAATGGCCTCTCTAAATTGTATTGTTCTCATATTTATATTGTATGTTGAATTTTCTGAAGAGCAAAAATAAATATTTTAAATCACTTAAAAGCATAAATTAAATTTAAAATCGCATGAACTTTCTTCTCTTCTTATGCTTTTAACTTTTTAAAACGTGTTGCGATATTTACGAAATCGATATAATTGTTAGTATTCTATATGTAAAAACACTTTTAATACAAATACACTCTTATTTGTGTAATTATGATTTTGAATTTAGATTCTTTTAAACGTAAAAAATCAAAATCTAGTATAAATTCGTCCCGATTTCTACAGTTGAACAGCTTTGCACGATTACGAAATTCCTAAGAATCAGGCAAAATAGCTGAATTTTCATTTTTGAAAAACCCCAAAAGACACTTCAAATTTCAGAATCTTCGAAAACGTAATAGTTTTTAAAAAATATTATGCATGCATAGTATATTATTCCAATTTTAATTTCTAAATTTGTCAAAGCATATTACAAATTCAAAATATATACTTATGAAAATATTGGTTTGCATCAGCCACGTGCCTGATACTACTTCAAAAATTAACTTCTCCAATGGTGATTCAGAATTTGATACCAATGGTGTACAATATGTAATAAACCCAAATGACGAATTTGGTTTAACACGCGCAATTTGGTTTCAAGAACAACAAGGAGCAACTGTAACTGTTGTTAACGTTGGAGGTCCTGATACTGAGCCAACTTTACGTAAAGCATTAGCAATTGGCGCAAACGAAGCAATTCGTGTAAACGCTAACCCAACTGACGGTTTTTTTGTTGCAAAACAATTAGCAGAAGTTATTAAAAATGGCGGTTACGATCTTGTAATTGCTGGAAAAGAATCTTTAGACTATAACGGTGGAATGGTTCCTGGAATGATTGCAGGAATTTTAGGCTCTAACTTTTTAAACTCTTGTACAAGCGTTACTGTTGACGGAAATAATGTAAAAGCTGTTCGTGAAATTGACGGTGGAAAAGAAACTGTAAGCACTACTTTGCCTTTAATTATCGGTGGTCAAAAAGGTCTTGTTGAAGAAAAAGATCTTCGTATTCCAAACATGAGAGGAATCATGACGGCAAGAACTAAAGCTTTAACTATTCTTGAGCCAGTTGATGCTCCTGTAAATACTAAAGCGGTAAAATTTGAAAAACCAGCTCCAAAATCAGCGGTGAAATTAGTTTCTCCTGATAATTTAGATGAGTTAATCAATTTATTACACAACGAAGCGAAAGTAATCTAGTATTCAGTAATCAGTTTTTTAGTGTTCAGTTTTCAAACGTGAAACCTGAAACGTGAAACCTCAAAACAAAAACATCATGTCAATATTAATATATGCAGAATCTGCAGAAGGAAAATTTAAAAAAGTTGCTTTCGAATTAGCTTCTTATGCTAAAAAAGTAGCTGAATCATTAGGAACAACTGTTACAGCTTTGACTGTAAACATAAGCGACGTAAGCGAATTAGGCAAATACGGCGTTGATAAAGTTTTAAAAGTAAACAACGATAAATTAGCTGGTTTTACTGCAAAGGCTTACGCCGATGTAATCAAACAAGCTGCTGAAAAAGAAGGAACAAAAGTAGTTTTACTTTCTTCTACAACAGACAGTATTTATCTTTCATCATTAGTTGCAGTAGCTTTAAATGCTGGTTTTGCTTCAAATGTTGTTGGATTGCCAGTTAGCACTTCTCCTTTTCAAGTAAAAAGAAATGCTTTCTCAAACAAAGCTTTCAATATTACTGAAATCTCTACAGATGTAAAAGTTCTTGGTTTAGCTAAAAACTCTTACGGAATTTTCGAAAGTGCAGGAGCTGCTGCAGCAGAAGATTTTAATCCATCAATTGGAGATAATGACTTTGGTGTAAAAGTAGAATCTGTTGAAAAAGTAAGCGGAAAAGTTTCTATCGCTGACGCTGATATCGTAGTTTCTGGCGGACGTGGATTAAAAGGTCCAGAAAACTGGGGATTAGTTGAAAATTTAGCCGAAGTTTTAGGTGCTGCAACAGCATGTTCTAAACCAGTTTCTGACTTAGGCTGGAGACCTCACAGCGAGCACGTTGGACAAACAGGAAAACCAGTTGCAACTAATTTATATATTGCAATAGGAATTTCTGGAGCAATTCAGCACATCGCCGGAATCAACTCTTCAAAAGTAAAAGTAGTAATCAACAGCGATCCTGAAGCGCCTTTCTTTAAAGTTGCTGATTATGGAATTGTAGGTGATGCATTCGAAATTGTACCTCAATTAACTGAGAAATTAAAAGCTTTTAAAGCACAGCATTCTTAATTTAAGAATTCTTAATATTATAGCTGCCTAAAAACAAGATAATCGTATCTTTGTTTTAAGGCAGCTTTTTTGTTCCATATTTTTTGATTAAAATTGCAGCTTTATTTTCCAATCAAAAATAGTATTAAAATGTGGCCTAAGTGCCCTTTTTACAATCATATATGAGTCTAGTAAAATTATCTATAAAAGGAATTTCATACAGTCAAACTCAAAATGGCGCTTATGCCTTAATTTTGAATGAAGTTGATGGCGAAAGAAAATTACCTATCGTAATTGGTGCTTTTGAAGCCCAATCGATTGCTATTGCCTTAGAAAAAGAAATAAAACCTCCTCGCCCATTAACGCACGATTTATTCAAAAACTTTGCAGAGCGATTTGATATTGTCGTAAAACAAGTAATCATACACAAACTTGTTGACGGCGTTTTTTATTCAAGCTTAATCTGCGAAAGAGATAAAATTGAAGAAATTATCGATGCACGAACTTCTGATGCAATTGCATTGGCATTACGCTTCAACGCACCAATTTTCACATATAAAAACATCTTAGATAAAGCCGGAATTTATTTAAAATCGAATACTGCCGACACAGATCAAGGTTCTCAGGAAATTGATGACGTACTTTCTAATCCAGAAACTTTTGGCCACGAAGAAGAAACCAATCAATCTGGAGATGTATACGCAAAACACAGTCTTCAAGAATTGAATGAACTTTTAGATCAAGCTGTTTCTCAGGAAGATTACGAAAAAGCAGCAAAAATTAGAGATGAAATCTCGAAAAGATAAATTTATGTTTAATCGTGGATTTGTTTAATCGTTTAATTGATTAAACAGTTACACGAATAAACGATTAAACGATTAAACAACAATGAAGCAATACTTAGATTTAGTAAAACACGTTTTAGAAAACGGAAATCAAAAAGGAGACAGAACCGGAACAGGAACTAAAAGCGTTTTTGGTTACCAAATGCGTTTTGATTTAAGTGAAGGTTTCCCAATGGTTACAACTAAAAAACTTCATTTAAAGTCCATCATTTACGAATTGCTTTGGTTTTTAAAAGGAGATACGAATATCAAATATCTTCAGGAAAACGGAGTAAAAATATGGGATGAATGGGCCGATTCAAATGGCGATTTAGGCCCGGTTTACGGACACCAATGGAGAAATTGGAACAGTGAAGAAATTGATCAGATTACGGAACTGATTTCTGAATTAAAAACAAATCCTAACAGCCGACGAATGTTGGTTTCTGCATGGAATCCTTCAGTTTTACCCGATACTAAAAAATCATTTGAAGAAAATGTTGCCAACAACAAGGCCGCTTTGCCTCCTTGTCATGCCTTTTTCCAATTTTACGTAGCGGCTCCAGATTTAGAAAAAGGAGAAACGAAAGGAAAATTGTCTTGTCAATTATACCAAAGAAGTGCTGATATCTTTTTAGGAGTTCCTTTTAATATCGCTTCCTACGCATTATTAACGATGATGATTGCACAGGTTTGTGATCTTGAAGCTGGAGATTTTATCCACACTTTTGGAGATGCACATATTTACAATAATCATTTTGATCAATTGGAATTACAGCTTTCAAGAGAGCCAAAACCTCTGCCAAAAATGATCTTAAATCCAGCGATTAAAAACATTTTTGATTTCGATTATAATGACTTTACGCTTGTCGATTATGAACCACATCCAGGAATCAAAGGAAGTGTTGCTGTATAAAAACATAAAAAAATCCGCTTAAAATTTAAGCGGATTTTTTTTATACTGCTAAAACACTGTTTTCGCTTCCAGCAAAATCATTCCATTTATAAGAATCTGCTTCAGGCTCGTTCACATACACGCCATCAATCAAGTATTTAAACTCATAAATAGCATCTTTTACTAAGTCGTAAGTTGCTTTAAAAGTTCCGTTTTTTAATTTACTTAAAGTTCCTTCTTCTGGATTCCAATTATTGAAATCTCCAACTACAGCAGCTGTACTTGCATCTTTTGCATCTATAGAAAAGGTAACTTTTACCACTGGTTTTGTTTTGATAAATTGCTTCTTTAAAGACATAACTATTTAGTTTTTAGATTGATATGCCTAAATTACACAAAATCATTCGAACTTTCTGCATCCAATATCCGATTTACGACAATGGTAAAAATGCCTATTTATTTTAATCATATCCATAAATTAATCAATGATATTTTTTTGATTTCAAATTCTTAACTCATTCAAAGGCAAATATTATAGAATCAAAATTCTGTGTTTTCAAAATAAATTTTAACTTTATAACCTCATTTCATTTACTATCATATGGAAAAAGAAGTACACGAACAATATGAATATGCCAGAAGGAGACTCAGACAAAAGAAAATTCTTTATTTTCATTTTGTACTTTTTCTAATAGGAAGCTTATTTTTATTTGTTGCCAACAGATTTTTTGGTTTTGGTGAAGGAAGCAGTCAAAATTGGTGTATTTGGGGCATAACGATATGGTTCTTTTTATTCATTTTACACTTTATAAAAGTTTACATTACAGACAGATTCATGAACAAAAAATGGGAAAGAGAACAAATTGACCGACTTGTTGCATTGCAGCAAAAAAGAATCAGTCAATTAGAGTCCAAAATAAACGAGGATACTGAAAAATAAAATTTAGTTTAGATTGCCATGATTATAATGATAGCGGCTGTAGCCGAAAACAATGCCCTTGGAAAAAACAATGATTTAGTATGGCATTTGCCAAATGATTTTAAAAGATTCAAATCGCTGACAACAAATCATCATATTATTATGGGAAGAAAAACTTTTGAAAGCTTCCCAAAACCTCTACCAAACAGAACTCATGTAATCATTACCCGTCAAAGCGATTATAATCCTGAAGGCTGTATTGTTGTTGACAGCATCGAAAAAGCTATTGAGGCCTGTCCTGAAAACGAAGATTCATACATTATAGGAGGTGGAGAAATCTACAATCTAGCATTGCCATTTACTGATATTATTGAAATAACCAAAGTGCATCATACTTTTGAAGCAGATACTTTTTTTCCTAAAATAAACGAAAAAGAATGGCAGCTTGTTGAGAGCGAAGAAAACTTTAAAGATGATAAGCATCTTTATGATTACACTTACGAAACGTATATCCGTAAATAAAAAAACATCCTCTTTTGAAGGATGTTTTTTAAAAACGATTGATTTTAAAATCTGGCTTATTCCAGAACTAGTTTTGGTAAAAAAATCACAAATGTTTAAAACATTTGAAATAACTGAATAACATAAATGTTAATTGAGAACAAGTCTCAAAAGAGCCTTTAATAACAAATACCACTAAGATATTAAAGGCAAGAAAATTAAAATTTCCAAAAACAAATTTAATCCTAAGAACGTATTTTGCACTCTTAAAAAACTTCAGTGCTATTTAAAAAAAAAACACTTTCAAAACTACTTTCAGGAACAAATAAATTACAAGTGCAAAAAGAGTAATCATTTGTTTTTAAGCCCTATTTTTAATCAATCATTAAAATTTCATCATTTTATCTTTGACAAATTTGAGTATAAATCCAGCACTGCACAATACCCACTTTTAGTGATTTTTTTAAAAATACCCACTTTTGGTGATGCTTTCTAAACAGCAAAAACTATTCTTTTAAAACATTTGATTTACAAATTAAAAAAGCCAATTACAGTTAAGTCAGATTGTATTATATTTGCCTAAATAAAAAAAATGTCTGAGAAAATAACTCCATATAAAGACTCCTCTTTAGGAAAAAAAGAACAGGTTGCCCAAATGTTTGATAACATTTCTGGGAACTATGATAATTTGAATCGTGTAATTTCTTTTGGGATTGACGTAAAATGGCGAAAAAAAGTTTTAAAAATAGTTTCTGACACTAAACCTAAAATTATTCTCGATATCGCAACCGGAACTGGCGATCTTGCAATTTTAATGGCACAGACAAATGCTGAAAAAATTATTGGTTTAGATATCTCAGCAGGGATGCTTGAAGTTGGAAAGAAGAAAGTTGAAGAAAAAAATCTGTCTAATACAATTGATTTAGTTTTAGGCGATTCTGAAAATATTCCTTTTGAAGATAATTATTTTGATGCTATAACAGTTGGTTTTGGTGTTCGAAATTTTGAGAATTTAGAAAAAGGATTTGCTGAAATTTTAAGAGTTTTAAAACCAAATGGCGTATTTGTAATTTTAGAAACTTCAGTCCCAGATAAAACTCCATACAAACAAGGTTATAAATTTTACAGCAAAAACATTCTCCCAATTATAGGAAAATTATTTTCTAAAGATAATGCAGCGTACGGATATTTATCTGAATCGGCGGCGGTTTTTCCATACGGAGAAGCATTAAACAATATTTTGAGAAAAATTGGGTTTATAGATGTTGTGGCAATGCCTCAAACTTTTGGAGTTGCAACCATTTATTCTGCTTCTAAAAAATAGTATGAAAAAAACAGTAATCTTACTTTTATTAGTCTTATCGACAAAAGGATATTCGCAATTTGCTAAAAGCATGTTTAGCAAAGATCCCATTATCAATCTTGAAAACTGGCAAAAACAGCGCCTTTATTTTGGATACTATTTGGGCTTCAACAGCTTTGACTTTAAATTTGACTATAAAAATGTTGTAAACCAAGATATTCAGGTAAAAAAAACTACCGGATTTAATGTTGGTGTTGTAGCAGATTTAAGATTGCAGGAATACATAAATCTGCGTTTTGAACCAGGATTGTACTATACAAAACGCGATTTATATTATCCGAACTTCAGCTCTAAAAATGATTATTTAAGAGAAGTAAATAGTACTTATATTCATTTTCCGTTGCTTTTAAAATTCTCGTCTCTGCGTACAGGAAACATTCGTCCATATTTAGTTGGAGGAATGTCGACTACACTTAATTTATCAAGCAATTCAAAATCTCAGGATGACAATTCTGAACAAAAATTCAGAGTAAAACCTTGGACAGCCGCTTATGAAATGGGAGTTGGAATTGACTTTTTTACAGAATATTTCATTTTCTCTCCTTCAATCAGAGGAATGTTTGGCATAACAGATGAATTAGTAAGAGACAATGATCCTAATAGTCCATGGACAGGAAACATTGATTCTATGAAATCTAGAGCGATTTTAATAAATTTTACTTTTCACTAAAACAAATACCTAACTATTTCGTTTAAATTCACTAAGAATAATTGCGGTTGCGGTAGCTACATTTAAACTTTCGGTTTTTTGCAGCTCTCCAAATCTAGGAATCGTAAGTCGGCTTGTGACCATTTTTTCAATTTCTGCCGAAATACCATTGGCTTCATTACCCATAATAATGATTCCGTTTTGAGGCAAATTTGATTTATAAATATTCTCGCCGTCCATAAAAGTTCCAAAAACTGGCAGTTTAGTTTGAGCGATAAAGTTTTTCAAATCAACATAATTTACATTTACTCTGGTTATAGATCCCATTGTAGCCTGAACAACCTTTGGGTTATAAATATCTACAGTTTCTTTAGAGCAAATAATTTGTTTGATGCCAAACCAGTCGCAAAGACGCAGGATCGTACCTAAATTTCCAGGATCACGAATATCGTCTAAAGCCAAAATCAAACCTGAGTCGCTAATTTTATTTTCGGCAGGGATTTTGAATACAGCCAAACAAGAATTTGGAGTCGACAAAGCACTTATTTTTTTTAACTCCTGTTCATTAATAAGGGTTCGTTTTGAAGACTGAACTGTTTCAAAATCATTTTGCGTTGTGTATAAATGCTCTAATTCAAAATTGGATTGCAACAATTCTTGAATTACTTTTACTCCTTCGGCAAAAAATAATTGATTTGCAAAACGCTGCTTTTTTTGATGTAAGCCTGAGATAAGTTTTATTTGGTTTTTACTAACCATAAAATAATGTACTTTTGAATTAAATATTTAAAAACACTTGAGAAATAATTCCACAAAAATAACAGCATTTATTCTAATAGCAACACTTATTTGTGCTTGTAATGCCGTAAAAAGAGTTCCAGATGGAAAAAACCTTCTTGTAAAAAATAATATTCTTGTAAACGGAAAGTCTTCAAATGACGAAATTGCCACGAATCAAATGTATCAAAAACCTAATGGAAAGCTGCTAGGTTTCAAATTACGTTTAAACTTATACAATTTAGCCAATTTAAATCCAGATTCAACTTATCAAGCACAATTTGATAATCATCCTGGCCGATACGAACGTTGGTCAAAAGTGCTTTCGGCAAAACAAGTTGATCGTCTTGGTCAATCTTTTATAAACAAAGGACTAAATGATTTCTTAAAAAATACCGGAGAAGCTCCCGTAATTATTGATACTGCAAAGACAAAAAAAACGTTGCTTAGATTAAAGTATTACTATTTGAATAATGGTTTTTTCAAAGTACAAACAGACTATACTATTGATACCATTGGAATTAAAAGAGCCAAAATAAACTATAATATTACAACTGGACCAGCTTATACTTTAGATTCTATTCGAACTACAATTTTAACTCCTGCGTTGGATTCGCTTTATCACACAAGCAGAGAACCTTCTATTTTAAAATCTGGAAATCAATACAAAACCACCGATTTTGAAGAGGAAAAAAATCGTATTACTACTTACTTCAGAAATAATGGCGCTTATTATTTCCAGCCCACTTATGTAACTTTTGATATTGATACAATTGGCAAAAAAAATAAAGCCGACGTAAATTTAATTATCAATAATAATAGTATTCAAGAAAAAGATTCAAGCAGAACTGAGCCTTTCAAACTGTATAAAATCAGCGATGTTAACATTTATACGGATTATTCGCCTGCAAACGCAAAAACAAAAATCACTGACAGTGTATCGTACAACAACTTTAATTTGTACAGTTATAAAAAACTAAAATACAAACCGCGTGCTATAACCGATGCTGTTTTTATAACTAAAGGAAGTATATTTTCAGACACTAGAACAACGCTTTCTTCTCGATATTTGAACAATTTAAAAATTTTCAACTATCCTTCAATACAATATGAGGTTGACAAAAGAGATTCAACAGCACAATCTTTAATTGCTAATGTTTATTTAACGCCAAGAAAAAAATACAGTTTTGGTGCCACTTTTGACGTTACTCACTCTAATATTCAGGATTTTGGTATTGGAGCAAGTATTTCTGAAACTATTAGAAATGTCTTTAATCGAGCAGAAACACTTGAAGTTTCAGCGCGAATGAATATTGGCTCATCAAAAGACATGGCAAATCCAAATAATAATTTCTTCAATGTTTCTGAATACGGAGTTGATTTAAAACTGAATTTTCCAAGAATCCTGATGCCTTTTGGAACAGAAAAAATTATTCCAAAGAGAATGATTCCTTCCACGTCAATCTCGAGCGGTTTTTCGAAACAGCGAAATATTGGTTTGGACAAAGAAAACTTTACAGGAGGAATTGCATACAATTGGTCTCCAAAACGACACAACACTGCAAAATTAGAATTGCTGAACGCACAATATGTAAGGAACTTAAATCCAAACAACTATTTTAATGTTTATACTTCTTCATATGATGAATTGAATGGAATTGGTAAAGATTATAATGTAAATGATGAAAACTGGGGAACTACACCAGAAGAGCAAGCCCGAAAAGACTTAACTATACCAAAAGGAACCACAGGATTTACTGATGACGTCTTAAATAACAGGACTGCATTATTGCCTGGAGATCCTCAGTATAAAGATGTAGAAAGCATCGAAGAACGAAGAGTGCGTTTGACTGAAAATGACTTTATTTTAGCCACAAGTTATACTTTCACTAAAACAACTAAAAAAGATCTTGCCGACAATAATTTCTATCAGTTTAAAACCAAGGTAGAATCGGCTGGAACTTTATTATCAGCCATTTCTAATATTGCAAGTCTGCCAAAAAACACAAATGGCAATTATGAGATATTCAATTTAGAATATTCAGAATACATTAAAACCGAATTCGATTACATCAAACACTGGGATTTTGGAAAAGAGAAAGTATTGGCTGTACGCAGCTTTTTCGGGATCGCGATTCCTTTTGGAAACTCAAATTATATTCCGTTTTCACGAAGTTATTATTCAGGAGGTTCAAATGACAACCGTGCATGGCAACCTTACTCATTGGGTCCGGGAAGTACAGATGCGATGGATGATTTCAATGAGGCAAATATGAAGATTGCATTTAGTGCAGAATATCGTTTTAAAATTCTTGGAGATGTTAAAGGAGCCATCTTTGCAGACGCCGGAAATATCTGGAATGTGCTCGATAATGTTATTGATGAGAAGGCAAAATTTGACAACGTAAACGATTTAGCTGAAATTGCTTTGGGTACAGGATTTGGATTACGATACGATTTAAGCTTTTTTGTTGTTCGATTAGATTTAGGCTTCAAGACTTATAATCCGGCACATGAGAAGGGAGACAGATGGTTTAAAGAATACAATTTTGGTCACTCGGTTTTAAATTTTGGAATAAATTATCCTTTCTAATGCTAATTAATTCTTATTTTTGCAACCTAAAAACTAAAAACAACTATAAAAAAAATTACAATGGCACACAATATTAAACCAGGAGTAGCTACAGGAGATCAAGTTCAAGAGATTTTTAATTACGCGAAAGAAAAAGGATTTGCTTTACCTGCAGTAAACGTTACTGGATCAAGCACAATCAACGGTGTTCTTGAAACTGCAGCAAAACTAAACGCGCCAGTTATTATTCAATTTTCAAACGGAGGAGCTCAATTTAACGCTGGAAAAGGATTATCTAACGCTGGTGAAAACGCAGCTATCGCTGGAGGAATCGCTGGAGCAAAACATATCCACACTTTAGCTGAGGCTTATGGTGCAACTGTAATTTTACACACTGACCACTGTGCAAAAAAACTTTTACCTTGGATTGATGGTTTATTAGATGCTTCTGAAAAACATTTTGCAGAAACAGGAAAACCATTATTCAGTTCTCATATGATCGATTTGTCTGAGGAGCCAATCGAAGAAAACATCGAGATCTGTAAAGAATATTTAGCTAGAATGAGCAAAATGGGTATGACATTAGAAATCGAGCTTGGTATTACAGGTGGTGAAGAAGATGGTGTTGACAACTCTGATGTTGATAGCTCAAAATTATATACTCAACCAGAAGAAGTAGCTTATGCTTACGAAGAATTATCTAAAGTAAGCCCTAAATTTACTATTGCTGCTGCTTTTGGAAACGTTCACGGTGTTTACAAACCAGGAAACGTAAAATTAACTCCAAAAATCTTAAAAAATTCTCAAGATTTCGTTCAAAACAAATTCAACACAGGACACAATCCAGTTGATTTCGTTTTCCACGGAGGTTCAGGTTCTACACTTGAAGAAATCAGAGAAGGAATTAGCTACGGAGTTATCAAAATGAACATCGATACTGATTTACAGTTTGCATACACTGAAGGAATCCGTGATTATATGGTTAAAAATCTTGACTATTTGAAATCACAAATTGGTAACCCAGAAGGTGCTGATGCTCCAAACAAAAAATATTACGATCCAAGAAGATGGGTTCGTGAAAGCGAAGTAACATTCAACGCAAGACTTGAACAAGCTTTTGCTGATTTAAATAACGTAAACACTTTATAAAAGTGTACAGTATTCAGTTTTTAGTGTTCAGTTTTCAAACTGATTTCTGAACACTAAACTTAAAAAAACTGAACACTGAAATTTTATTACTGAACACTGAAAACTAGAACAAATGGCTTGGTTTAAAAGACAAGAAAAAGGGATTACGACCGCTACAGAAGACAAGATGGACGTTCCGAAAGGATTGTGGTACAAATCTCCTACTGGAAAAATTATTGATGCAGACGAATTAGCAAGAAACTTATTCGTAAGCCCTGAAGATGATTTTCACGTTCGAATTGGAAGCGCAACCTATTTTGAAATTTTATTCGACAACAACGAATTTGTTGAGTTAGATAAAAACATGACATCAAAAGATCCTTTGCATTTTGTAGATACAAAAAAATATGCCGAAAGATTGAAAGATGTAATGGAAAAAACTCATCTTAAAGACGCTGTACGTACGGGAGTAGGAAAATCTAAAGGAAGAGAACTTGTAATTTGCTGTATGGATTTCGCTTTTATCGGTGGATCTATGGGAGCGGTTGTAGGTGAAAAAATTGCAAGAGGTATTGATCACGCGATCAAAAATAAACTTCCTTTTGTAATGATTTCTAAATCTGGTGGAGCTCGTATGATGGAAGCTGCTTATTCTTTAATGCAATTAGCAAAAACTTCTGTAAAACTAGCTCAATTAGCTGAAGCTAAATTACCTTATATTTCTCTTTGTACAGACCCTACAACGGGTGGAACAACTGCATCATATGCAATGTTAGGAGACATCAATATCTCTGAGCCAGGCGCTTTGATTGGTTTTGCTGGTCCGCGTGTTGTTCGTGACACTACAGGAAAAGATTTACCAGAAGGTTTCCAAACTGCTGAGTTCTTATTAGAACACGGTTTCTTAGACTTTATCACGCCTAGAAAAGAATTGAAAGATAAGATCAACTTATATATCGATTTGATTCAAAATAATACTATTAGATAGTTTTAAAACTATTCAAAATAGAAAATCCCAAGAATTGCTTCTTGGGATTTTTTTGTTTTTAATATTGACTATGTTTCGTTCCTACGGAACTTCTTAATTCTATTTCCATTTTTCAACGGAATAAATTCCGTCTCTACCAATATTTTATTCCTACGGGATTTTTCTTTGAGCAAAAAAAACAATTCTAAATTAGCTCGCTTTTTTCAAATCCTTTTTCAATTCTTTTTCAGCAATTTTAAAAACTAATTTTTCACGCCAGATTGCATAACGCTCTCTAAAAACAACTTTAATAGCACTGTCAACTGCGCCATGCATAAACAAACTCCAAACACTGGCCAGTTTTCGAGAAATTGATGAATCCCAAGCACGAAGTGTGAGTGAAAAAGAACCATCTATATAACGCATCCAATGCCACATTCCGGTTGGCATAAATAAAGTATCGCCGTGTTCCAGAAAAACTTCATACCCCTCTACTCCTTTTAACGCAGGAAATTTTTCAAAATCAGGATTGGCAACATCATAATCTTCTAATGCGTAAGTTGTATTTGGAAGGCAATACAATCTTTTTTTCCATTTGTTGTCAAATAAAATAATGTGCTTTCTTCCGCCAAAATGAGTGTGAAAAAGATGCGGTAAATCGATATCATAATGCAAAAAAGTAATGGCCTTAGAACCACCAAAAAACATTGCCGGCATACTTTCTATAAAACCTCCCATTAATTCTTTTGGAATTTTTACATCGTCAATTAATTCAGGTCTGTGTTTGAAAAGATTGAAGAAAAAAATACGTAATTGTGTTGGCTCACGTTTTATCAAATCCAGATATTCGCCAAATTTCATGCTTGCAATTGAAGCATTGATAACTTTCGTTGGATCTGCTTTTGAATTATCAACAAGCTTAACCTCAATATCTCCAGCAATTTGCTTAAAATATTCTGTTGACCATTTTTCTCTTGCAGGCCAATCTTTGGTAAGCCCTTTTATGATCAAAGGCTTTCTCTTGTCCAAATAATTCTTTTTAAAATCTTCTTTGGAAATAGACTCAACAGTATCAACAGATCTAAGGTTAAAGCTCATTTATTTAGCATTTTAAGTTGTTGGTCTACCAAAAATATCTAATTATTTTCAGTCATCAAAATTTACAGTAAAATAACACAAAAACAATATTACATTCCAGTTCGAATTGCTTCTACGGGATCTAAATTTGCTGCTGAAATTGCTGGAAGAATTCCTGAAATTATCCCTACAAAAATGGACAATCCTGCTCCAATAAAAATATTCCAGAAACTCAAAACAAATTCGAATTCTAACAAATTAGTCAAAAGAAGCGAAAGAAGCCAAACAATAAACAACCCAATTACACCGCCGATCAAACAAAGCATAACAGCTTCAAACAAAAACTGGAATAATATAAAACGATTTTTTGCTCCCAAAGATTTTTGAATACCAATTAAATTCGTACGCTCTTTTACAGAAACAAACATGATATTTGCCACTCCAAAACCTCCAACTAAAAAAGAAAAAATACTGATGAAAATTCCGGCTGTTCTTAATGTACCCAAAATTCCATCAATAAAATCAGTAAAACCAGAAAGCACATTCACAAAGAAATTATCAATTTCGCCTGCCTTCATGCCACGAATTGCGCGCAGTTTTTGAGCAACCTCGGCTTTATAGGCTTCCATATCAACACCTTTTACTGGCTTCAAAACGATTACAGGCGTCATTGCATCACTGTCTCCGTACATGCGGCGTAGAAAATTGGCTGGCAAATAAACTGATGTATCGTTACTATCTCCAAAAAAACCTGCACCTTGCTTTGCTATTACACCAATCACCGTAAAACGCTGTCCGTACAAACGGATATTTTTTCCGAGTGGATCACTTGTTCCAAAAAGTCCTTCGGCGATATCATATCCTAAAACAATAACGGCTGTCCCAGAATTCGATTCAGATTCATTATAAAACCTTCCTTTATCAAAACTTAATCCATCGACATCTACCATTTCAAATGAAGATGGAATAATATTAACATCGGCAACAGTTTTTGAGTCGTATTTCAAACTTTCATGATTCACAAAAAGCTGGTATCCAACTTGATCTGTATCATTCATTGAGTTTTTCAACGCTATATACTCATCATACTTCACATTCGGGAACTGTTCTCTCTTCCATTGTGGAATTTCTGAAGGACCAAAACAATATTTCATTAAATAAATTGTATTTTTATCTAAGCTACTCAAATCTTTAGAAATTTTTCGGTCTAAAGAATCAACTGCAGCCAATACAGCAATAATTGAAAAAATACCAATTGTAACACCAAGTAATGACAATAAAGTACGTAATTTATTATTTCGTAAAGCATTGATGGCAAAGCTGAGACTTTCTTTTAATAATCTAAGGTAAAGAAGCATATAGTAGTATTTTTCAATAAAGTAAAATTCAATAATTTAAAATCAAAAACCTAATAAAAGTTAACTTACTCATCAGTAGATTTTTTTAGCATAATGTTACATTAATTTTCTTTAAAATAATATTTAAAAAAACTACTTTTGCAGTCTGAAAATCATAACTACACAATGAGCACAACTAAAAAAATACAATCAGCACTAATTTCAGTTTTTTCGAAAGATGGATTAGAGCCAATCGTTAGAAAATTACACGAGCAAAACGTAACACTTTACTCGACTGGAGGAACTGAAGATTTCATTAAAAACCTTGGAATTCCAGTAGTTCCTGTTGAAGATATTACTTCTTTCCCAGAAATTCTTGGAGGAAGAGTAAAAACATTGCATCCGAAAATTTTTGGCGGAATTTTAAATCGTCAAGATAACGAGAGCGATGTACAGCAAATGAAAGAATTTGACATTCCTCAAATTGATTTGGTAATTGTTGATTTGTATCCTTTTGAAAAAACAGTTGCTTCAGGTGCAAGCGAGCAAGATATCATCGAAAAAATTGATATCGGCGGAATTTCATTAATCCGCGCAGGCGCAAAAAACTTCAAAGACACTGTAATTGTTGCTTCGGTTAACGAATACAGCCTTTTATTAGATTTGATTACAGAGCAAAATGGTTCTACAACTCTTGAAAACAGAAGATTGTTAGCTACAAAAGCATTCCACGTTTCTTCTCACTATGATGGAGCTATTTTTAATTATTTCAACACAGACGAGACTATTTACAAAGAAAGCATTGCAAACGGTCAAGTTTTAAGATACGGTGAAAATCCTCACCAAAAAGGTTTCTTCTTCGGAGATTTTGATGCTATGTTCAACAAAATTCACGGAAAAGAATTATCATACAACAATTTATTAGATGTTGATGCAGCTGTAAATTTAATTGCTGAATTTAAAACTGACGGTCCAACATTCGCTATTTTAAAACACAACAACGCTTGTGGTTTAGCTTCAAGAAAAACAATTAGCGAAGCTTATTTAGCGGCTTTAGCTTGTGATCCTACTTCAGCTTTTGGCGGAGTGTTAATTTCTAATACTAAAATTGATTTAGAAACAGCTCAAGAAATCAACAAATTATTCTGCGAGGTTGTAATCGCTCCAGCTTATGACGATGAAGCAGTTACAGTTCTACAAGAGAAGAAAAACAGAATTATTTTAATTCAAAATGAAGTTGAATTACCAAATCGTCAAGTAAGAACTTGTCTTAATGGTTTGTTAATTCAGGACAGAAATAATATTACGGATAATAAAGAGCATTTAAAAACCGTTACAATAACAGAACCTACTGCTCAAGAGATCGAAGATTTGATCTTTGCTTCTAAAATCTGCAAGAACACAAAATCAAACACAATTGTATTTGCAAAAAACGGAACATTGATTTCATCAGGTACAGGTCAAACATCAAGAGTTGATGCATTAATGCAAGCTGTTGACAAAGCGAAAGCATTTGGATTTGATTTAACTGGAGCTTCGATGGCAAGTGACGCATTTTTCCCTTTCCCGGACTGTGTAGAATTAGCTAAAAAAGCAGGAATAACTGCTGTAATTCAGCCAGGAGGTTCGATAAAAGACGAATTAAGTATAAATTATTGCAACGAAAATAATCTTGCAATGGTATTTACAGGAACACGTCATTTTAAACATTAATTTGTTTAACTTTGTTCGATAAATAATTTATAACATTTTAAACCCCTAAAAAACTTATGGGATTTTTTGATTTCATGACTGAGGATATTGCAATAGACCTTGGTACCGCAAACACTTTAATCATTCATAATGATAAAGTTGTTATTGACAGCCCCTCTATCGTAGCACGCGACAGAGTATCAGGCAAAATCATCGCCGTTGGTAAAGAAGCCAATATGATGCAAGGTAAAACGCATGAAAACATCAAGACCATAAGGCCACTGAAAGATGGAGTAATTGCTGATTTTGATGCTTCGGAAAAAATGATCAACATGTTCATTAAAAGTATTCCTGCATTGAAAAAAAGAATGTTTACGCCAGCTTTACGAATGGTAGTATGTATTCCGTCTGGAATTACTGAGGTTGAGATGCGTGCAGTAAAAGAATCTTGTGAAAGAGTAAACGGAAAAGAAGTTTATTTGATTCATGAGCCAATGGCAGCAGCTATTGGTATTGGTATCGATATCATGCAACCAAAAGGAAACATGATTGTTGATATTGGAGGTGGTACAACTGAAATCGCTGTAATTGCATTAGGCGGAATTGTATGTGATAAATCTGTAAAAATTGCAGGTGACGTTTTCACAAATGATATCGTTTATTACATGCGTACACAGCACAACTTATTTGTTGGAGAAAGTACTGCTGAAAAAATAAAAATTCAAATTGGAGCAGCTATCGAAGATTTAGATGGTCCGCCAGAAGATATGTCAGTTCAAGGTAGAGATTTGCTTACAGGAAAACCAAAGCAAGTTGATGTTTCTTACCGTGAGATTGCAAAAGCATTAGATAAATCAATTCAGCGTATTGAAGATGCAGTAATGGAAACATTATCTCAAACTCCTCCAGAATTAGCTGCCGATATTTACAATACAGGTATCTATTTAGCTGGTGGTGGATCGATGTTGAGAGGTCTTGACAAACGTATTTCTCAAAAAACAGATTTACCTGTTTATATTGCTGAAGATCCATTAAGAGCTGTAGTTCGCGGTACTGGAATGGCACTAAAAAACATTGCAAAATTTAAAAGTATCTTAATCAAATAAGATTCGAAAAACAACAATCAATATACTTTTATTAGGGTCAAATTTCTACTGTTTGACCCTGGTAAATTTTGAAACCTTAAGCATATCCTGAAACAAAATAACCAGACAAGAAATGCAGCAAATTTTTAATTTCATTATAAGAAACAGTAATCGGTTACTGTTTTTGCTGCTTTTAGGTATTTCGTTGACGCTCACAATTCAATCACATTCTTACCACAGAAGCAGAGTAATCAGTTCAGCTAACTTTTTGAGCGGAGGTGTTTATGAAAGAATTAATCGTATAGACGAATATTTGAATTTAAGAGCTCAAAATGATGAACTTGTACTTGAAAATGCAAGATTAAAAAGTCTTTTATTCAACAAAGAAGACACCACAAAATTACCTTTGCCTGATACAATTAAAGGAGTAAAACCTGCTGACATCATTGTATCAAAAGTGATTCATAACACATACAACACACACGAAAACTTTCTTACTTTAAATTCTGGAGCCAATGAAGGTGTAAAACCAGATATGGGAGTAATAAACAGCTTAGGAATTGTTGGGGTAATTGACAACACTTCACCACGATATTCTACTGTAGTGAGTATCTTAAACATGAAATCACAAATCAACGCCAAACTTAAAAAGTCAAATCATTTTGGCTCTTTAACATGGGACGGAAAGAGTACTGGTTTTGTACAGCTGAAAGATGTTCCGAGATTAGCTTCGGTTAGAAAAGGTGACACTATTGTAACTGGAGGACAATCTGTAATTTTCCCTGAAGGAATCAATATTGGAACCGTTGAAACAGTTTACAAAGAAGAACAGACCAGTTTTTATGTTATAAAAGTTAAGTTATTTAACGATATGACAAATCTTGGACACGTTTATATTATCAAAAGTAAAGACAGAGAAGAACTTATTAATTTAGAAAAAAAGGAAAAAGATGAATAGCGCATTGTTAGTCAATATTTTTCGATTTATTATGTTACTGACAATTCAGATTGTTATTTTCAACAATATGAATTTTTTAGGATACATAAGTCCTTTTCCGTATATTCTTTATATCATTCTTTATCCTGTAAACAGTAATAAATCAGGATTGATTCTTTCAAGCTTTTTACTTGGATTAACAATGGATATGTTTTGCAATTCGGGAGGAATTCATGCGACATCGTGTGTAATTTTAGCATATTACAGACCTTATATTTTTAAGTTTTCATTTGGACTGAGTTACGAATATCAAACCATTAAACTAAACGAATCTTTAACGCCTGAACGGTTTTCATTTATATTAGTTTCTGTTTTGTTGCATCATATCATATTGTTTGTTCTCGAAGCATTTCAATTTAAATTCATTTGGGATATTTTGCTTCGAACATTGTTCAGCTCGATTTTTACAATAATAACTTCAATCATAATAATTTACCTTATTAAGCCCAATAAACGATGAGAAAAGTGCTGTTGCCCGCTTTAATTATTATCGCAGGATCTTTACTGTTGATCAGGGTATTTTATTTGCAAATTGTTGACGATTCATTTAAGCTAAAATCAGAAAACAACGCGATAAAAAAACAGTACGACTATCCTGAGAGAGGTTATATTTATGATAGATATGGCAAATTATTAGTAGCCAATCAGGCTTCTTATGATATCATGGTAATACCACGTGAAATTAAAGAAGATTTGAATGTTACTGAATTCTGTGCTTTACTTAATATCACAAAAGAAGAATACGACAAAAGAATTGCGAAGGCTAAAGTTTACAGCCCACGTCTTCCTTCTGTATTTTTAGCACAATTAAACAAAACTGAATTTGCTGCTTTTCAAGAAAAAATCAGAAAATTTGAAGGCTTTTATTTCCAAAAAAGATCGCTTCGTGATTACGAAGTTGATTATGGTGCTAATATTTTTGGATTCATAACTCAGGTAACTGAAAAATTAATTGCTAAAAATCCATACTACAATAGCGGAGATTTAATTGGACAACAAGGTGTTGAACAAAGTTACGAAGAAGTTTTGCGCGGTATAAAAGGTGTAAAATACATTCAGAAAGACAAATACAATAGAGAAATTGGCTCCTATAAAGACGGGAAATACGACACGATTGCTGTTGCCGGAGAAGATATTAATTTAACTATTGATGGTGAACTTCAAAAGTATGGCCAAGAGTTAATGATCAATAAAAGAGGTGGAATTGTTGCTATTGAACCTAAAACCGGTGAAATTTTAGCACTTGTTACCGCTCCATCTTTCGATCCTGGAATTTTAGTTGGAAGACAAAAATCTAAAAATTATACACTTTTATACCATGATTCGATTGCAAAACCTTTATATGATAGAGGATTGCTAGCAGAATATCCTCCTGGATCGCCTTTTAAATTATTGACTGGTTTAGTAGCACTTCAAGAAGGCGTAATCGATGAAAACACTTTCACTGTTACATGTCATCACGGTTTTAGCTATGCTCGTGGCCGTTTTATGAGATGTCACTGCAGCGGAGGACAATTGCAATTGCACAGAGGTATTTATCAATCATGCAATACTTATTTTGCAACCGCATACATGAGAACCATTAACAAGTATACAAAGCCAAGCGCTGCTGTAGATGTTTGGAGCTCTCATCTTAAAAGTTTTGGATTAGGTGAGTTTATGGGCTATGATCTCCCAACTGGAAAAAGAGG
This sequence comes from Flavobacterium sp. LHD-80, assembly GCF_030929605.1. Classification (GTDB taxonomy): domain Bacteria; phylum Bacteroidota; class Bacteroidia; order Flavobacteriales; family Flavobacteriaceae; genus Flavobacterium. The sequence goes on along the minus strand of NZ_JAVFVS010000004.1, from coordinate 580,686 downwards.
AAAAATTCCGACTTCCAAAACCTATAAGCGCATGTATCCTAACGGAGGATGGAGAAGTACTGCTATTGTTTCTAACGCAATTGGTCAGGGAGAAGTTGTAATGACTCCTATCCAGCTTGCCAACATGATGGCAACGATAGCTAATCAGGGGTATTATTACACACCTCATATCATCAAAAAAATTGAAGGAAAAACTATTGATAAAAAGTTCACAACTAAGCACACTACAACTATCGACCAAAAATATTTCCCTCCAATTATAAGCGGACTGTTTGATGTGTACAACATGGGTACAGCTAGCAGATTAAGAGTGGAAGGAATTGATATTTGCGGTAAAACAGGAACTGCGGAAAACTTTGCCAAAATTGGAGGAAAAAGAGTCCAACTTGAAGACCACTCTATTTTTGTTGCTTTTGCTCCAAAAGACAATCCTAAAATTGCTATTGCGATTATGATTGAAAATGGAGGTTTTGGTGCAAGTGTTGCCGGACCGATTGCGAGTTTGATGATTGAAAAATATCTACGAAAAAAAATCACAAGAACGGATTTAGAAACAAGAGTATTAAATAAAAGTTTAGCCTCTGAATATGCTAAACTCGGAGGAATGAGTGAAGCTGGTAAAATTGAATCTGTTCCGAAAGATTCTGTTTTGCAAGCTAAAATTGTAAAACCAAAAGTACCAGCTGCAACGACAACAAAAACAGAAGTCAAAAAAACAGCGGTAGATACCACTAAGAAAAACTAACAAAGGATTATTTCAGATGAAAAATCAAAGTGTAAAAAATAATATTGACTGGATAAGTGTTTTTATCTATACCACGTTAGTAATATTAGGGTGGCTAAACATCTATTCTTCTTCATTATTATCTACAGAAGGCACTTATCAAAAACAATTAATTTTTATTGGATGTACTATTCCTTTAATATTTGTTGTGCTTTTTGTTGATGGAAAATTTTACGAGAAATATGCCAGTATTATTTTTGGTGTATCGTTATTATCACTTGCTGGTTTGTTTCTTTTCGGAAAAACCATTGCTGGTCAAAGATGTTGGTATGCAATTGGAAGTTTTACTTTACAACCTTCTGAGTTTGCCAAAGCCGCTACATCATTAGCATTAGCAAAATATTTAAGTGACACTCAAATCAATCTCAAGGAAGTAAACAGGCAAGTTCAGGCACTAGCTATTGTATTTTTACCGGTTATTCTTATTTTACCTCAGCCGGACCCGGGAAGCGCCTTAATCTATAGTATTTTCATCATCGTATTGTACCGCGAAGGATTGCCATCATGGTACGTGTGGACTGGATTCATAACAATTCTGTTATTTGTACTCACACTGGTTTTAGAACCGTACGTTGTAATCTTGATTGCAGTAGTTGTATTGGCAATAATCCATTTTAAAGGCCGGGTTGTAGACCGAAATTTACTTATGAGCGCCATATTTCTCGCCATTATTTCTGCTTTTGTTTTCTCTGTAGATTATGTTTTTGATCATGTTTTCAAACAACACCACAGAGACCGTTTTAATATTTTACTTGGTAAAACAGTTGATATGAAAGGTATTGGTTATAATACTAACCAATCTGAAATTGCAATTGGATCTGGTGGATGGCTTGGAAAAGGCTTTTTACAAGGAACTCAAACAAAAGGAGGATTTGTACCCGAACAACATACGGATTATATTTTTACAACCGTTGGTGAAGAATGGGGATTTGTAGGCTCACTGGTTGTTATTGCACTTTTTGTTGGTTTATTTTTAAGAGTAATTTATCTAGCAGAAAGACAAAAAACTAAATTTAGCCGCGTTTACGGTTACTGCGTTGCCGGAATCTTATTCATTCACTTTTTTGTGAATATTGCCATGGTTATTGGTATTTTCCCAACTATTGGAGTTCCATTGCCGTTCTTTTCGTATGGAGGTTCCGGACTCTGGGGCTTTACCATTTTGCTGTTTATCTTCTTAAAAATGGATGCTAATAAGGTTAATGAATGGTAGGTCTGAAAATTGTTAATTGTTAATTGTTAATTGTTAATTGTTAATTGTTAATTGTTAATTGTTAATTGTTAATTGTTAATTGTTAATTGTTAATTGTTATTACAATTTTTAAAAATTTCTCTGGAATTTATTTCTTTAACAAAAACATAAAAGAAAACATCTATTAACACTTATATGTAGATATAGCCTGCGGTTTAAACCACAGGAACACAGGAATATTACGTCCATGCGGTTGAAACCGCAAGCTATATATTATAATCTAAAAAACACACTTTCCTTTATAAAGGATATAAAAAAAGTCCGAAGCTTTAAAACTTCGGACTTTTTTATGTTTATATTTTTTCCTGATGGCTTGTTCTCTTTTTGATAAGCTTTAAGAAAACCGGGAATGTTGATAGTACAATTATTCCTATTACGATAACTTCTATATGCTCTTTCAAATCTATTCCTTGTTCTAAAAACACTCCGTATAAATAATGTCCTGAAAAGATCAATATAAAAGACCATAAAAAAGAACTTAATACATTATAGAACATAAATTTCTTTTTATCCATTGAAACTATTCCTGCGATAATTGGCGCGAAGGTTCTAAAGATTGGAAGAAAACGAGCGTAAATAATTGCTTTTCCGCCATATTTTTCAAAAAAATCTTTTGACTGCAACAAGTATTTTTTCTTGAACCAAAATGTATCTTCTTTTTTAAATAGATAATAACCGCTTTTAGCTCCAAACCAATATCCAGTCATATTTCCTAAAACTCCCATTATTGCAACAAGAGTCGAAAGTATAAAAACGTTTATAAAATCACTCGGAATATAAACCACATTTTGAATCAGATCACGGCTGTAAATCCCTGATAAAAAAAGCAAACTGTCTCCAGGAAGAAAAAAACCAGCAAAAAGTCCGGTTTCAGCAAAAACAATAAACAGCACAATGTATAAACCAATTTGAAAACCGCCGATACTTAAAGTGATATAAAATTCAGGGTTGACTAATTGTGTCCAATCAAAATTATTCATAAAAATGGTTTGGTTATACTTAATTTAAGTTCGTGAAAGTAACAATAATTTAGTAGAGCCACAATAAAATACGGTATTTTAAAGATAAATTAACTATTAAAAAAGCCCCAGTAATAAACTTGGGGCTCCTAATATTATTATTCTCTTACATACTTGCAACAGCTGTGCAAATTATCATAATCCGTTTGCGTTGCTTTCACGTCTTTGGTATCGTGACCAACTTTAGCAATCGCATTGTTTAAATCTGCTGGAGATGATTTTTCTTCGTTTAAAATTACCGCAAGCTGATGCGAAGCCACGTCCCAAGTTGCCGTTTTTACACCCGGAACACTAAAAGCAGCTTTTTCAATACGTTTCTTACATTGCTCACAATTTCCGTTAACTTCTGTAGTATATTTTAGATTCTTATTTTTCTTAGTTTGAGCTTGCACCGAAAATCCTAAAAAACTAATTACGGCTATTAAAATTATTCTTTTCATCTTATTTAATATTAAAATTTGAAATTATTATTGTTATTGAATTTTGCAATTGCTATTGCAGTATTATTTTATTTTAAATCGTAGACCTGCGTAATACATTTGTCCAAAAATTGGCGCGTAAGCTACTGAAGCATCAAAATTTGGTCCAAAAGGATCATCTGCTCCTAAAATTGCTTTTTGCTGTTTGTAATTTCCAATGTTTTCCCCTCCAATATACACTTCAAAAACAGGAGAAAAAACTCTTGTCACCTGCGCATTCATCACAGCGAAAGAAGGCGAAAAATCAGGAAACTGATCTTCTGGCGGATTTGAAGCGGTATAAGGCAACTGCTGTTTTCCTGTCCAGTTAAAAGTATAATCAAATTTCCATTGTTTCCCATCATCTGAGGCTGTTGTTTCATATTCCAGATTTCCTAAAAAGCGATGTTTTGCCTGAAGCGGACGTTGAAAAGTTCCTCTTAAATAATCGGTCTGGATATCATAATATTTATAAGCTGTTCTTAAATTCAAGTTATGAACTAACTCATAATTAAATTCGGCCTGAAAACTATTGGCAAACGAACTTCCTTTTAAATTATAGAATAAAACTTCCTGCGGACTTTGCATTAGATCGACAACGGCTTGATTTTGAAAATCGGTTCTGTAGAAATCAAAACCAGCTTCGGCATTTTTATTAAAAAGTCTGAATTTTTGCGAAAAACTGATACCGTAATTCCATGCAATTTCAGGATTTAAACCATAAATTTTTCCGCTATTGTCTAAAATCGAAAAGTTTCTTGAACTTGCAAAAAGTTGTTGATTTTCGGCGAAAATATTAGCAGAACGTTTTCCTCTTCCAGCAGAAAAACGAAGAACGCCATTTTTCCACGGATTATATCGCATGTGCAAACGAGGCGTTACGAAAAAACCTAATCTATTATGATTGTCGACTCTTCCTCCCAAAATCAAACTGAAATTATCTGTATTATCATAAGTGTATTCAAAAAATGCACCAACCGAATTATCAATTCGGCTGTAATCATTTACATTCACAAACTCCTGATACTGATCGTAAGTAAAATTTAATCCCGTTGTAAATTTATGCATAGTATTGTTGATAATCGAATTGAAAATCAAATTCGAATAAAAACTATTCTGCTTTATATCATATAAATTCAAACCGAAATAAGAGTTTTGATTATGGCTGTTAAAAGCATTTTGAAAACCAATACTTTGATAAGGCATATCTTTAAAAACATAGCCAATTTTAGTTGACACATCAAAACGCTCTGTATTGATTTCAGAACCCCAATGATTTGTTGTGCCACGATCAATATCTTTATCAAAATCAACTTCACCAGTTTGCTTTTTATCATTCATATATCTGAAATTGATAAAACTAACTAAGCCACTTTCCGGATCGTAATATTGATATCGATTTAAAATATTGATTTGTTTTCCTAATGGATTGTCTAAAAAACCGTCATTATTCATATCGTTTTTTGCGACACGAGTATTTCCGTGAACAAACAAACTTGTTGCCCATTTTTCAGATAATTTTTTATTGAAATGTGTATTCAATTCAAAACGAGCATCTGTAGAACCATAAGCATTTAAGAAAAACGGAATATCGCTCAAAGGCTTTAAAAGCTCCGTATTTATTTGTCCCGAAATGCTTTCATAACCGTTGATGACACTCCCCGCTCCTTTTGTAATTTGAACACTTTCGATCCATGTACCTGGCGTAAAAGACAATCCATAAGCCTGAGAAGCACCACGAACTGATGGAATATTTTCTTCGGTTATCATTAAATACGGACTGGTCAAACCTAACATTTTGATTTGTTTGGTTCCTGTTAATGCATCCGAAAAATTGACATCTATAGAAGGATTTGTTTCAAAACTTTCGGCCAAATTACAGCAGGCCGCCTTTAGCAGTTCTTTACTTGTAATTATCGATGTGTTGGATGTAAGTGTATAGGATTTTTTAATTCCTTTTTGCTTTTTGGTGACTTTAACTTCCTGCAAATCTTCTTGTGAAAAAGCAGTTACAGAAAATAAAACCATGCCCAAAAGCATTATATTTTTGTGCATATAAATGATTTTAATGTTATTAGAAAAAGCTGTTTTTATTGCTTTAAAAAAGACAAACAGCTGCAAACAAGCCACAAAGATTGGCTTGTTTCTAAACATTATAATCAGGAATAAAAAATATATTGATTGTATAATTTGAATAAGGGGGGCGCATTCGCATCAGAATAATACGAAATGATCTGATTGCTTTTAAAATTTGGAACCGATAAAAAAGCAATTGGCTTATATTCCTGAATTACAGCCGGAAAATCAAGCTGAAAAAAGAATATTTTGAAAGTAGCATTGTCCGATTTCTTTTCAAAATGAACTACTTTGTCTTTGCAACAAGATGATTTTTTTTCTTTTTCTCCACAACATTTCTTTTCTGGAGAAGCTTGCGCTGTAGTATTTAACGAAACAGAAGCAATTTCGCCTCCGCAATAATGCACATCAAATGCAAACCCAATGTTGGAAACCAACAAAAGGAAAGCTAGAAATAATCCTGTGCACTTTTTTAAATTCATATTGCAAAATTATCTAAAAAGACTGGAAAAAAGCTTTAATGATTTGTTATTTTTTTAAATTTTGACTTTGGTAATAAAATGCGGGAATAAACAGCAAAACAAATATGGGCTGAATTATGAAGCGACGGACATAAAAAAGAAGCCAATTTGCATTTGGAAAATAATTCAAAATCACAAAAAAAGCGATAAAAAGAATTACAAGAAAAAAAGCATATAAAAACGTACTGAACTTAATAATCTCAATATCTCGAAAAAGTACATAAATTAAAATCAAAGACAAAACTGTATTTAAAAAATACCGAAAAAAAAGCCCGAAAAATAGCTTAAGGCCATCAACTTCAGGATACGGCAGATTCTTAAAATCAATTTCAAAATAATCTAAAAAAGGATCATAAAAAAGACTTTTTTCTAATGTGCGAATAATACCAAAACATATCACAATACAAACTGCAAACAAAATTTTGTATTTATGTTCTATGATTTTACTTAGCATATTTCGAAAATTTGTTTACCCAAATAACCCATAAAACAAATACAAATCCGTAAATAATCAATGGAAAAAGAACACCATGCAGAAAATGCTCATACTGCGGATAATGAAAAAGCAAAATGGTTAAAAAAGCAATTCGAAGAATATTTAGGATATAAATAAAAAGTGCTCCAAATAAAATAAAAAGCAAAGTTGTTTTGAATTTTCCCGAAAAAGCAATTACAAACGAAATAAACAAAATTATAACACTGACCGCATTACAGCCTTCTATAATTCTTATTGTAAATTTATTATTGTACCAAACTTCCAAACAAGGCTCCGTTATGCTTTTTACAATTCGTATATCTGAATTAAAAAGATGCATTAAACTTTCTACGTTAGCACCTACAATTTTTGAAATCCCGTCAACTTCCAAAGAATCAAAACTGTTCAAATAAAATTTATAAACTATTGTGAGTAAAATATAAGCGGCGAAGAAAGTGCCTATAAAAATCAAGAAAGGTTTAAATTGTATTAAATATTTTTTCAACGGAATTTTTTTTCAAATTTATGTATTTTTTAAGTCAGGCTTTAAATACTTTTGTATAAAATTTATTTATCATGACTTTTCAAGAATTACAACCAAAAATAAGCGCTATTGTAGCTGATACAAAAACGGTTAGAGACGAAAAACTATTGGCAATCTGCCAACTGTTAAATGAAAATGTAGAATACTACAATTGGGTTGGTTTTTATTTTGCCAATCACGAAGCCAAAACACTTCATCTAGGGCCTTACGTTGGTGCAGAAACAGATCATACTGTTATTCCGTTTGGAAAAGGAATCTGCGGACAGGTAGCAGAAAGCAATGCTAATTTTGTTGTTCCCGATGTTGCTGCACAAGACAACTATATTGCCTGCAGTTTTACTGTAAAATCTGAGATCGTTGTACCACTTTTTGTTAATGGAGTAAATATTGGCCAAATCGATATTGACAGCCATGTTATTGATCCATTTACTGAAGCTGACGAAAGATTTTTAGAGTTTGTGAATGAAGAGGTTGCGAAATTATTCTAGAAGAACTATTTTTAGATAAAAATAGAACTGAATGAAAAGAAACATCTTCATTTTTCTGCTTCTGATAATTTCAGTTCATCTCTCTGCGCAAATCAATATGGTTTCAAAAAAAATCTTTTTAGATTCGCTGAACCAAGAATGCACTCCAGAAAACTATTCCTATACAAGAATAATCACAAACTATTCCCAAAAAAGTGTCCGTTATGTTATAACTGATTTTTATAAGAATGGAAGAAAGAAAATGACTGGAGCAACTTTAGACAAGGATATTCTAAAAAAAGATGGCGAATTTATTTGCTATTACAAAAATGGGGCAAAAGAGTCTGTTGTAAATTATTCGCAAGACCATAAAGAAGGTAAAGAAATCAATTGGTACGAAAACCAAAGCAAAAAATTTGAAAAACAGCATATCTGGAATCCAAAAACTAAAAGTGTTCAGACTTTAATTCTTAATTTCTGGACTAAAGAGGGAGAACAAACCGTAATTGACGGGAATGGAGAATATGAAGAAACGGAAGGATTTATAACTCAAAAAGGAGAAATCAAAAATGGATTGAAACAAGGTATTTGGCAAAAAAATAATTCCTCGACAAACTTTTCGACTACAGCTAATTATGACAAAGGAATTCTGATGTCAAAGTAGCGGAGATGAAAAACAATACAAAAACTTGTTATTACTTATTGAATGAGAAATTAAATGCTAAAAATTCAGCATTAAAGAAAATAGTATTGCTCATTAAATAGAATAACACTATTTTTACTACAAAAAAACAATGCGCAAAACCTTCTTTTATTTAATTTGCTTAATAATCTCACAGAATATTTTCGCACAAAAAGATTTTTCAAAAGCTGTTTATCTAGACTCAGCGTACAATGAAGCTTCAGTAGAAAACTATAAATACAAAAGAGTCATTGAAGACTACTACACAGACAAAACCTCATATAAAGTAGTTGTATTTTACAAATCTGGCGCTAAAAAATCGATAGGAACGACCTTAAACAAAGATATTCTTAAAGGCGATGGTACTTTTATTTCATATTATGAAAATGGTGTTAAAGAGTCAATTACAACTTATTCTGAGAATTGGAAAACTGGAAAAGAATACAAATGGTACGAAAATGGAAATCCAAAATTTGAAAAAGAAAATATTTTAGATATAAAAACTAAAACTCTAAAAACACTGCTCGTAAAATTCTGGAACAAGGACAACCAGCAAACCGTAATAGACGGCAACGGAGAATGTGACGATGTTGATAAAGACTATCAAGCAAAGGGGAAAATACAAAATGGACTAAAAGATGGCATCTGGCAAGGTACCGATCTAAAAAACAAAATTACCTACACTGAAAATTATAATCAAGGAGATTTGATTTCTGGTATCAGCACAGACGCAAACAACATAAAATATTCGTATTCAAAAGTATATGAAAAACCAATGCCAGAAATAGGAATGGATGATTTTTACAAAAGAATTGCGAAAAATTACAAAACTCCAACAGAAGCCTTTAAAAATAAAGTGGCAGGCAAAATTTATGTCACTTTTGTAGTCGATGAAATGGGAAACATAACAAAACCTGTAATTATAAAAGATTTAGGTTATGGAACTGGTGAAGAAGCATTAAGAACACTAAACACTTCAGGAAACTGGATTCCAGGAAAAATAAGGGGGATAAAAAGAGCTATTCTTTTTTCTCTGCCAATAACAATTAGAGGCAAATAATTTCTAAAAAAACAACTGTCTAGATCATTAAAACAGAATTTTCTACACCTCTATTTTAAGATTCTTTTATTTTTGTTTGATTTTTTTGTTTTTTTAATCTAATTTTGCACCCGTCTTACAAAAGTTGTATTGACATACATAAAAATCATTAAATAATATTGGAATGTATTTAACTAAAGAAAAGAAAGAAGAGATTTTCGCACAACACGGTGGTGCAACAAACACTGGAAGCGCAGAAGGTCAAATTGCATTGTTCACTTACAGAATTTCTCACTTAACTGAACACTTGAAAAAAAATCGTCACGATTACAACACTGAGCGTTCTCTTGTACTATTAGTAGGTAAAAGAAGAGCTTTGTTGGATTACTTGAAAAAGAAAGAGATCAACAGATATCGTGAGATTATCAAAGTATTGAATATCAGAAAATAATCAATATAGAAAAGAGGTGCGAAAGTGCCTCTTTTTGTTTTTACATTACAAGCATTTACAAGAAAAAAAGTTTGGTTTTTCATTGGGTTTTAGATAACAACAACTACACACAACAACAACTACAACACAACTAAAACCCATTGTATAATCAAAAAGGAAAAAATTTATGATTCCACAATTATTTGTAGAAAAGATCGATTTAGGTGATGGAAGAAGCATCACAATCGAGACAGGACGTTTAGCTAAACAAGCTGACGGTTCTGTAGTAGTTAGAATGGGCGACACTATGATTCTTGCAACAGCAGTTTCAGCTCGCACATCAAACCCAGGCGTTGATTTTTTACCATTAACGGTAGATTACCGCGAAAAATTCGCAGCAGCAGGTCGTTTCCCTGGAGGTTTCTTTAAAAGAGAAGCACGTCCAAGCGACAGCGAAGTATTGACAATGAGATTAGTTGACCGTGTATTGCGTCCGCTTTTCCCAGACGATTACCATGCTGAAACACAAGTTATGATTCAATTAATGTCTCATGACGAAGAAGTTATGCCAGATGCTTTAGCTGGTTTAGCTGCTTCTGCAGCATTAGCTGTTTCAGACATTCCATTTTACAACTTAATTTCTGAAGTTCGTGTTGCACGTATTGACGGAAAATTAGTGATCAACCCAAGCAGAGAAGAATTAGAAAAATCTGATATCGATATGATGATTGGAGCTTCTATGGATTCTGTTGCAATGGTTGAAGGTGAGATGAAAGAAATTTCAGAAGCTGAAATGATCGAAGCTATTAAATTTGCTCACGAAGCTATTAAGGTTCAAATTGAAGCTCAATACCGTTTACAAGCTGCTTTTGGTAAAAAAGAAATTCGTACTTACGAAGGTGAGAAAGAAAACGAAGAAATTTACAAAAAAGTAAAAGCCGCTGCATATGATAAAATTTATGCTATTGCAAAAGTTGGTTCAGCTAAACACGAAAGAGGCGCTGCATTTGCTGAAGTAAAAGAAGAAGTTAAAGCTTTATTTACTGAAGAAGAATTAGCTGCTGATGGTGATTTAGTTTCTAAATATTTCTACAAAACAAACAAAGAAGCTGTTCGTAATGTAGTATTAGAATTAGGAGTTCGTTTAGATGGTAGAAAAACTACAGACATCAGACCAATCTGGTGTGAAACTGATTATTTACCAAGAGTTCACGGTTCATCTTTATTTACACGTGGAGAAACTCAAGCTTTGGCAACTGTAACTTTAGGAACTTCTAGAGAAGCAAACCAAATCGATTCTCCATCTGAACAAGGTGAAGAGAAATTCTACTTACACTATAACTTCCCTCCTTTCTCAACTGGTGAAGCAAAACCACTAAGAGGAACTTCAAGAAGAGAAGTTGGTCACGGTAACTTAGCTCAAAGAGCATTGAAAAATATGATTCCTGCTGATTGTCCTTACACAATTCGTATTGTTTCTGAGGTTTTAGAATCTAACGGTTCTTCTTCTATGGCAACAGTTTGTGCTGGAACAATGGCTTTGATGGACGCTGGAGTTCAAATGGTAAAACCAGTTTCTGGGATTGCTATGGGATTGATTACTGACGGAGAGAAATTTGCTGTATTGTCTGATATCTTAGGAGATGAAGATCACTTAGGAGATATGGACTTTAAAGTAACTGGAACTGCTGACGGTATCACAGCTTGTCAAATGGACATCAAAATTGATGGTTTACGTTATGACATTATGGAGCAAGCTCTTGCACAAGCACGTGATGGACGTATGCATATTTTAGGAAAATTAACTGAAACTATTGCAACTCCAAGATCTGATGTAAAAGCACACGCACCAAAAATCATCACTAGAACTATTCCTGGAAACTTTATTGGAGCATTGATTGGACCTGGTGGAAAAGTAATTCAAGAATTACAAAAAGCTACTGGAACAACTATCGTGATCAACGAGGTTGACGAACAGGGTGTTATAGAAATTTTAGGTACAGATCCTGCTGGAATTGAAGCAGTATTAGCAAAAATTGCTTCTATCACTTTCAAACCACAATTAGGAGAAGCTTACGAAGTTAAAGTAATTAAAATGCTTGATTTTGGAGCTGTAGTTGAATATACTGCTGCGCCAGGAAATGAAGTATTGCTTCACGTATCTGAATTAGCTTGGGAACGTACTGAAAACGTTGCTGATGTAGTTAAAATGGGAGATGTTTTCCAAGTGAAATACTTAGGAGTTGATCCAAAAACTAAAAAAGAAAAAGTGTCTAAAAAAGCACTTGTTCCAAGACCTCCACGTGAGGAGAAAAAAGAGTAATCAGATCTTAGTTTACTAAAGGTTTATTCATAGCAAAAACCCCGTTTCATAATCATGAAACGGGGTTTTTCGATTTTCACACCTACTTTTCAACCTAAAAGCGTACGGTTAAAATACTTAACTACAACGTTTTCAGAAAACACATTATGTCCTAAATAATGTTGTTGGTTTAAAAAACGATGTTGTTGGTTTAATTTATTTTTAAAAAGAAGGTTATTAACATAGTTTTATATAGAAAATAACTACATAAAACAAAAATATTGATGAGAAAGGACATTGCAAGGTCAAGAATTAAAAAAATATTATTTAGTAATGTCTCTTTTAAATTGGAACTATATTGTAAAAACCTATCATTAAAAATCACAAATTGCTCAACAATAATTTTCATCCTACTATTACTTTCAATTAACAGTTTTTCTCAAACTAAAGAAAAAAAAGATGTTTCTAATTATTTAGACAAAACAATTGGCGAAGAAATTTTAAACATAAATAATGGCAAAATCCATATTGATTCCTATAATTTAAAAAATAGCCACAACTATTATTTAAATAAAAACTTTGTCAACGGATCTGTTTTTTATGATAATCAATTATATGAAAACATCCAGATAAAGTATGACACCTACAAAGACGAACTTGTTAAATCATTCGAAAACAATAATACATTCGGCATAACGCTCATAAATGAAAAAGTAGATTATTTTTTTATTGAGGACAAAAGATTTGTCAATATTGACACTAAATATAAATATCCGAAAACCATCACTGGTTTTTTTGAAGAAAAATATTTAGGCAAAAATCTCTCCCTATATATTAAGCACATTAAAACTGCCAAAGAAACTATTATTGAAACTAGTTTGTATACAGAATTCAAAGAGTATAGCGATTACCAACTTCTTTATAATTCAAAATTTATAGCTGTAAATACACAAAAAGAAATTTTAGTCACATTTCCTCAACTAAAAAAAGAAATAAAAGAGTATTACAAAAAAAATAAAATTCTGGAAGAGACAAATCCATACCAGTTTAAAGCAGATTTGATAAAATTTATTGACAGCAATTTATAAGCTCTATTCCGAAATCTAAATGAAAAAGTACTTTATCCTTTATTTATTTTTTTTATTGCCGATTTTTCTCTTTTCTCAAGAAAAAAATATTTCAATAAAATATTCGAATGTAACGCGAAAAGAAGCTATTGAAATTGTTGAAAAAAACACTTCTTTTCACTTCTATTTTGAAGATCAATGGCTATCTAATACAGATCTTATTTCAGGAGAATTTAATAATACCTCTATTTCAGTAATTTTAGATGCTATTTTCAATAACACTACAATAAATTATATTATTGACCAGAACAACATTATTTTAAGTAATGGTTTATTGATATCAAACACTATAACAGAGGACTATTTTAAAAATGCCGATAAAATAAGTACTGCCAAAACTTCAAATTCGCCAATAGTTCCCATTTACAACAAGCAATACCTGACTGATTCTAAGAAAGATTCAGATTCCATTATTTCCCTTGGAAAACAGTCCTTAATTAATGCATCTCAATCTTATACCCTCTCTGGTTATATCAAAGACAGAATTTCAGGAAAACCAGAATACAATATTACTGTTAAAGTAAAGGACAAAGACATAAGCACAACAACTGATGAAAATGGTTATTATAGCTTTAGAGTTCCAGCCGGTATCAATATAATCGAAACGCAATCCATCAAACATGAATCAAAGACTAAAAAAATTGTGCTTTACAGTAATGGAAAAGTAGATTTTAATTTAGATGAAAATGTAAATGCCCTGAAAGAAGTTGTTATCGAAAATAAAAGAACAAAAAATACAACCTCAGTAGTTGCAGGCCTTACAAGTATTAATATCGAGAACATCAAAAATGTTCCTTTAATTTTAGGCGAAAGAGATATTTTTAAAGTTGCGACAACGCTTCCTGGTATAAAAACAGCAGGAGAAGGCTCTGCGGGCTTTAATGTTCGTGGAGGAAAAGACGATCAAAACTTGTTTTTATTAGACAACGCTTCTTTATACAATCCATCTCACTTTTTAGGTTTCTTTTCTTCTGTAAATCCATTTACAACAAAATCAGCTGATATATACAAAGGAAGCATTCCTGCAGAATTTGGGGGGCGACTTTCTTCTGTTTTTGATATTAAATCTAAAAATGGAAATACCGAAAAAGTTTCTGGTGAAGCAGGAATTGGCCCAGTAATGAGCAATGTTGCTCTCGAAATTCCAATAGTAAAAGGAAAATCGAGCTTAATATTTGGCGGAAGAGCAAGTTATTCTGATTGGATTCTAAAAACAATTAAAGATCCCGAACTAGACAATAGTCAAGCTTCTTTTTATGATTTGATTTTAAAATACAATCATCGTGTTAGTGCAAAAGATAATTTGGAAACCTCTTTCTATTATAGTCATGATAAATACAGCATCAATTCCGACTCTATTTACAAATACAGCAATTTATTAGCAACAGTAAAATGGGATCATGATTTTAATGCTAAAAACAAATCTTCCTTAATTGTCACAAATAGTCAATATAAATTTAACATCGACTACGATTCACAACCTGAAAAATCATTTGATTACGGTTACAAAATCAATGAAACTCAGTTGTTTTTTAAAATGAGGTATGTTCTGAATGAAAAACACTCATTTAATTATGGTGTTAGCAGTAAAATTTACAATATCAATCCTGGTTTTCTAGAACCAACAGCCGATAACTCTCAAATTAAACAAACCACACTGGAGAAGGAAAAAGCTTTGGAGTCGGCTGTGTTTTTTACTGAAAATTACAAGGTCAACGACAAACTTTTGATTGATTTAGGGTTACGTTATTCTTATTATGCCGCACTTGGTCCTTCTACCCAAAACATTTACCGGGACGATCTTCCTAAATCTGAAAGAACTGTTGTTGATACTAAAACTTATTCAAATAACGAATCTATAAAAACGTATGGAGGTTTTGAACCTAGAATTTCTGCTCGTTATTTTATACTTCCAGATTTATCTGTAAAAGCAAGTTTTGACAGAACGTATCAATACATGCATTTGCTGTCAACGAATACGACACAATCTCCAATGGATGTGTGGAAGCTTTCAGATTTAAATACTAAACCACAATCTTCAAATCAATTTTCGCTCGGGCTTTTCAAAAATATAATTGAAAATTCATTGGAATTAAGTTTAGAAGGTTACTATAAGCGTTCAAAAAATATCCTGGATTATAAAGTTGGTGCCGAATTATTTCTAAACGAAAACATAGAAACCGAACTTCTTCAAGGAGAAGGAAAAGCTTATGGCGTTGAATTTTTGATCAAGAAAGAAAAAGGAAATTTTAATGGCTGGTTAAGCTATACGTATTCTAGAGCTTTGATAAAACTTGACAGTAAATTTGACTCAGAAAAAATAAATAGTGGTCAATATTTCCCAACGAATTATGACAAACCACATGATTTTAGCGCCATTTTAAATTATAAATTTACAAAGAGATACAGTTTATCAACTAATTTTGTTTACCAAACAGGAAGGCCGGTCACTTTCCCAATTGGATCGTATGAGTTTGCTGGAGAGGATTTTACTTTATACAGTAATCGCAATCAATATAGAATTCCAGATTATTACAGATTGGATATTGGTCTTAATTTTGAAGGAAATCACAAAATAAAAAAACTCGCTCATAGTTTCTGGAATCTTTCTGTCTATAATGTTCTTGGAAGAAATAATCCTTATAATGTTTATTTTGTTACTGAAGACAGAAAAATCAAAGCGTATAAAACATCGATTTTTTCTGTTCCAATTCCAACAATAACTTATAACATCAAATTTTAATTCATTTATCTTATCAATATGAATTTATCAATAATCAAAAAAATGACATTGGCTCTTTTTGCAACAGCTGTTTTGGCAAGTTGTACGGAACAATATATCTATCAAAATCAAGATTTTGAAGATGCAATGACTGTTGAAGCAACATTGACAAACGAATTAAAATATCAGGAAATAAAAATTTCGAGAACAAGGGTCCTAAATGACACCGTAAGAATTCCCGAATCTGGAGCCGATGTTATTGTTGTTGATAGCGATAAAACCGTATTTCATTTTAATGAAAAAGATGGAAAATATATTTCTGTAATTGAATTTAAAGTAGAACCAAGCAAAAACTATCAATTAAAAATTACAACTAAATCAGGAAAATCATATGTTTCTTCACCACAAGCTTTAACTACAATAAATACTATTGATCTAGAAACCACAGTCGCAGAAAAAGATGGCACAAGAGGTGTTCAAGTAACCGTCAATAGTTTTGACCCAACAAATACATCCAAATATTACCGTTATGAATATGAAGAAACTTATAAAATAATAACCCCACACCCTATTGAAACACGTATTAATTTGGTAAAGCAAAACGGCTATTATAGCTACGTAAAAGTTCCTGCTCCACCTAATATTCAGACTTGTTATACCACTAAACACTCTACAGGAATCAGACAAACCAGCACAGCCGATTTGACTGAAGATCGTGTAAAATATCCGATTCGTTTTATAGCCGACACAGATTACATGTTGACAAATCGTTATAGCATTATGGTTTCCCAATACACACAAAGTCAAGCTGCATATGATTATTATTATACATCCAAAAAAATGGTTGATTCAGGAGAATTATTATCTCCAAATCAACCTGGATATGTAGTTGGAAATATAAAATCAACAACAAATTTAAATGAAAAAGTTGTGGGTTATTTTGAAGTTGCATCTGTCGCAAAAAAGAGAATCTTTTTTAGCTTCAAAGATTTTTTCCCTTCCGACAAGCCAACTGAGTATTTTACAACATGCAATGCCAGACTCTACTATTTTAATGAGATCGAAAAAAATGATTACGACTTAATCAAAACGCATGAT
Source organism: Flavobacterium sp. LHD-80 (assembly GCF_030929605.1). GTDB lineage: Bacteria > Bacteroidota > Bacteroidia > Flavobacteriales > Flavobacteriaceae > Flavobacterium. The sequence continues at coordinate 563,690 of NZ_JAVFVS010000004.1, read as the reverse complement.
TATATTGGAGATGGCCCAGGATTTGGTCCTACGGGATTTTACATGGTTGAAAAAGAATGCGGCGATTGTACAACATTTTCTTCTAACGTAATACCTTCATTTTGGGAAAATTAAATATAAGATTAGCTCTACTACTGCTATTAGTAATTTTTACCTATAAAAGTAATGCCCAAAATAATGTCACTTTGGGTACAGAAACATTATTAGTTAAAACCAACACATCAGTAGTTTTGACCGGCGAAACACTATACTGCCAGTTATATTGTTTAAACAAAACGACTGTATTTTCTGATATCAGTGAAATCGCATATTTAGAAGTAATTAACGATCATAGAGAAAGTGTATTTAAAACTAAAATTAGCCTCAAAAATGGAATTGGTTCAGGCGATTATTTTATTCCAACAACATTAACAACAGGGAACTATAAACTTATTGCCTACACGAACTGGATGTTAAACAACAGTCAAAATAACTTTTTTGAAAAAGACTTCACCATTATAAATCCGTTTGAAGAACATATCAATATGGTTATTGATAGTACTTCTAAAAAACCTGAGGCTTATAAAAATGAAACAGAAAACGCATCTGCAAACATTCTTTTGAACCTTAACAAAGAAAAATATTCAAAAAGAGAAAAAGCTACACTTGTACTAGCAAAAATATTGGATAGAGGGAATTATTTTTTAAATATTCGAAAAATAGATTTTATTCCTGCAAACTCAACTAATGAAACTATTGCTACTGATGTAAATTTAAAACAAAACATACAGGTACTTCCAGAAACTAGAGGCGAAATTATAAACGGATATATAAGTCCGAAAACAGCAAATTCTGATTTAAATAATAAAATAGTTACGCTATCGGTTCCAGGAAAAAATTTCATTTTCAAAACAACTAAAACAAATAGTAACGGGAAATTTACTTTTTTGATTGACAAACAAACCCATGATTCAGACTGTTATGTACAATTATCAGAATCTGATAGAGAAAATTATACTATTGCAATAGACAAAACTCCAAGTCCGGATTTATCAAATTTAGTTTTCTCGAATAAAACATCAATTTCGAACAAAAATTTAAAAGCGATTCAAGAACGGTCATTGGCAACTCAAGTAGAAAACGTTTATTTTTCACAAAAAAAAGACAGCCTTGTTGAAGCTGTCAATACAGATTTCTTTTTTCAACCTACTGAAAAAAAATACAATCTGGATAGTTTTGAAAGATTTAGAACATTTAAAGAAACAATAATAGAAATTGTTACCGAACTTAATTTTAAAGATTATAATCAAGTTCCTTCGCTATATTTAAGAGATACAAAATATAATATAACGCAATCTCCTGAACCGTGCCTAGTTTTAGTTGATGGCTTGCAAATTCAGGATATAAATGCATTATTTAATTACAATGCTTATCAAATAGAAAGTATCAGTGTTATTGACAGACCCTATTGTTACGGCCCTAAAATATTTAACGGAATTGTCAGCATCATCACAAAAAACAAAGATTTTGCAACAATTTATACTGACAAAAATATTTTAAAAACAACTATGCTTAGACCTGAACCTGCAAAAGTATATTTTGAACCAAAATATGAAACATCTAATACACACAACCGAATCCCTGATTATAGATATCAATTACTTTGGAAACCTAATTTAGCTCTTACAAGTAACGAAATAACGATTCCTTTTTATGCATCTGATATTTCTGGAGATTATGAAATCCTACTTGAAGGACTCACAGAAACTGGTAATTATGTTCATTTTTATAAAACATTTAAAATTGAGTAAACTTGCAAAAATCTCTTAGTCAAAACCCCAATTCATGTAGTTGAATTGGGGTTTTCTTTTTCTTTCCCTATTAGCATTTGTTTAAGGTTCTGGTGATTTATTAAAACAAATAATTTCCCAATTTCTGAATTAAATAATATCTAAAAGCACTAAAAATCAAGGTTTTTATTGTATTTATTGTAAGAAAAAAATACCTTTAGCTTATCAAAAATAATTAAGTATTAACCTTAAAACCATTCTTATGGCATACACCGTTTTACAAAACTCCAGAATTAATACTGGTGCTTTTATTTTTTCGCATCCTGAGACAGTCATTTATCCTGTATCTCCGCTAGTTTCTGCAAAATTCTACACCCCAGAGGGAGGAGCACTGACATTAAAAATCAGAGCGACTTTATACATCAACTCTGAAGACCCTGCAAATCCAACTGTTGAAGAACCTACAGAAGAGAATAATACACTTACACTCTTTTTTGATTATAATTTTTCTGAAGAAACACCTGAAAGCTGTGATGTCTGGTATGTTGAAGTCGATTACACTTCTGATACAGTCGGAGAAATTACTGAAATTATTTCTTACCTAAAAGATATAGATCCTGAAACTTCAAGAGGAACAAAAACAAATGTGCCTTAAAATGAAGCTTAAAAATATCAAAATTTATTTTTGCTTATTATTTATAATTCCGTTTTACCTTTTTTCACAATCCAAACAAATTAGTTTATTTGAAAAAAAAATACTTCAACAAAAAGCTATAGCGTTTAAAAAGGAAAATAATTTTGTAAAAGCCCAGTCTTTTTATTTAAAAAAAGACTGGGATTCTACATTGCTATATTCCATGAAGCAATTGAGTGTTTCAAAAAACAAGCTTGCCGCAGATTACTGCCACTATTTTAGAGGCGTCTCTTTTTTTAATAAAAAGTTTTATAAAGAATCGCAAAATGAACTTTTTGCCATATCCGAAAATTTTCAATTATCACATATAAAGTACTTCTTTTTAGGTGTGACTTATTTGGAAACAAAGAAACTTGACAAAGCTTTACATTTTTTGCAGCTAGCCGAAAAAAAAACAATAGCGATAAATGACTCAGACTATATTGGCAATATCTACAGCGGTCTTGGCACAACTTATATTTTCCTTAAACAATATGATTTAGCCGAAAAATATCTGCTTAAGAATATTAGCTTACGCGAAAAAAATCCAGATAAGGACAAACTTTCTAATGCATACACCAATTTGGCTGCTTTATATTACGAATTGTATAAAGATGATTTAGCCATTTATTATTACACTAAAGCATATAATGTTTCCAAACAAAGCAAAGATTTTACCGTAAAAAACTTTTCGGCCTTCAATATGGCAATTGTTGAGGAAAACAGAAATGATTTTAAAAAAGCTTTAGCGTATCGAAAAGAAGCGGACCAATGGAAAGATTCTTTAAACAATCAAAATAAGATTTGGGCTCTCGCAGATTATGAGAAAAAATTTGCTGTTGCTCAAAAACAAAAGCAAATAAAAGTTCTAGAAGTAGAAAATCAGCTAAAAAACACACAACGCAACAGTTTATTTTTCTCTGCAATTGGTTTGCTTTTAGCTTTAACAGCTGGAGTTTATTTTTATGCCCAAAAAGCAAAAAATGGAAAAATCATATTAGCACAAAAAAACAAACTCGATCAGCTCAATGCTACGAAAGATCAATTGTTCTCTATTGTAAGCCATGATTTACGTTCTTCTGTAAATGCTCTTAAAACGAGCAATTCGAAATTAGCAACAACGCTTGAAACTAAAAATTATGACCAATTAAACCAGCTTATTATTCAAAACAGCTCTATTGCAAACGGCGCCTACAGTTTATTAGACAACTTACTGCATTGGGCTATGTTGCAAACCAAGCAATTGTATTTTCATAAAGAATCCGTTCACTTAAATTCTATTGTACAGCAAGTGGAGTACAACTATAAGCCTTTGCTTCTTGATAAGTCAATTACATTTGAAAATTCAATCTCAAAAAATATTTTTATCTTCGTAGATATTGATTCTCTCAAAATAGTCTTTCGAAATTTATTAGATAATGCTATTAAATTCTCAAAAGAAAATGGAAAAATCAGTTTCTACACCGCAGAAAGCACTTCCGAATTTTGTCAGCTTATTATTGAGGACAACGGCATTGGAATGAGCGAGGACATTATTAGAGAATTACTAAACGATAATGAGCTTTTAGCCAAAAAAAATGATTCTGAAGTTATAGGCACCGGATTAGGAATGCAATTATGCAAGCAAATGATCAAAAAAAATGGTGGTGAACTAAATATCGAAAGCGAACTAAATATTGGAACCAAAATAATACTGACATTACCAAAAACAAACAACAATGGATAATATTCATGTTTTAATTATAGAAGACACACCGGAACAAAGTGATGCTTTGATCAAAGTGTTGCTCGAAAATAATTATACCGTTGTAGGTGTTGCCAGAAATTTTACTGATGCGCTTAAACTTTTTTATGAGCATCCTGTTGACATTATCATTATTGATGTTTTTTTAGACGGAAAACCAGACGGAATTACATTTGCTGAGTCCATCAATATTATTCCTAATGCAGCAAAACCATTTGTGTTTTTGACCAGTTCAAAAGATCGCCAAATTTTTGAACGTGCTAAACTTACCAAGCCTTTTAGCTTTTTGATGAAACCTTTCAATGAACTCGAAATTCTGTATGCGATCGAAATGGCAGTTGAGAAATTTTATGCACAAACTGATGTTTTTTTAAGCGACGAACAGGATACTGTTATCAGCAATGATCACTTATTTATAAAGAAAAAAAACGCGCTGAAAAAAGTTTCTATAAACGATATTCTTTATATTGAAGTTGAAGAACGTTACTGCAACATTATTACTGAAAAAGAAAAATTTGTCATTTTGATTTCATTGACAAAAATCAGCGAATTGCTGGATAAGAATAAATTCGTAAAAACACATCGAAATACGATTGTAAATTCAGATAAAATAGAAGAGATCATTCTAGCTGATAATCTTATTATTTTAAAAGGAAATCACAAGATAAATCTAAGTGACACTTATAAAGATTTTATAAAAAAAATCAATATTTTATCTTAATACAAATCGCGACAAACATTTCAAAATCCTCTTTTTAAAGAGGATTTTTTTTATTTCTATATGCTTATTATAGTTCATAAATGGATTTTTCAGGATTTCATGACAATAAAAACCGCCTTCATGACATTTTCAAAAAAATCGAGCAAAATCGAAATTACTTTTGCTAAACAAATTAACAAAACAGTTTTAAATGAAAATCGAGCTAACCAATAGACCAGAAATGAAAACCTTATCTCTTTTAAAACAATTAATATCAAATCCATGGATTGGCGCTCTCGCATCACTGGCGATATTAATTCCCAGTTTATATATAATCCTGGATGATGTTACTGTTCTTAGAAAAGAATATATCCTGTTGCTAATAGCCTTCCCGATCTATCTAAAATCACTCAAAAAAATATTTGATGAAATTCTGGATTCACCAGATGATAGTTTAAAATAATAATAAGTTTTGCCCCCTTTTTTTAAAAACACTTTGGTTTACTGCTAAACCAAGGTGTTTTTTACGTTAAAAAGTGAATATTTTATTACATTTTAACAGTTGTTCGTGTTATTTATAACTTTTTTTTAATACTTTTGAATTCAACCGAAACAAAATCAAAAATCCACCAATCCTTTGAAAAATTCCCAAAAGAAGGTAATATTCCTAAGTTTATTTGGATTATTATTAAACATTTATTCCATACACAGTCAAAGCGTCAAAGAAATCGAAACCTTCAACTGGTTTGATAAAAATACAGGCATCGAATCGTTAGATATTAAAAATGGACGTGCTCATCTTAACTTTGACAAAACCGTCGAAAACCAACATCGCTACTATGGCCCTGATGAATTCAGAAAAGGAAGCGTTAGATACAATTCTCAAAATTATTTTGATTTATATTTAAAATACGACATCTACGCTGATGAACTTGTTCTTCGTCCTTATGATGAACAAAACAATACCAAAATAAATCTCATCAAATCAAACGTTTCTAATTTTAAAATTGGCAATGAAACTTTTGTGAATCTAAAAGAGTTGAATAACACTGCTTTTAAAGGAGGTTACTACGAAGAAATTGCAATCAACAGCAATCAAATCTTTTACATTAAATATTACAAGGAGAAAAAGAAAAACATCAAGGAAGAGTTCAATCTAATTGAATATACTCCTCGATATGAGTTTATTTTGTGGAAAGAAAATAAATTCAATTTAATCAATGACAAAAAAGCAATTATCGCATTATTTCCTGAAAGCAAAAGAAAAATAAATGATTTCTATCTCATGAACCGCAACCTCAGAAAGGAAAACACATCATTATTCATGAAAAATTTAATAAAATTTATCAATAATTAAAACCTGAAGAAACATACAAATGAGAATATTTACTATCCTTTTATTATTTTTCGGTTTTAATCAGATACTGCATTCACAAGGCGAAAAAAATACAATAAACATTACTTTTAATAACATAAACAGAATCGCTGCCTTAGAAAAAATCGAGGCTTCGACTTCTTATAAATTTTATTTCCAAGAAAATTGGTTTGATAAAAATGTCTTGATCTCTGGAGATTATGCTAACAAAACTATTGAAGAAGTTTTGTCTAAGGTGCTAGAAGATACTGAGCTTAATTTTTACATTAATAAAAATAAAATCATACTAACAAAAAATAGCATTATTTACGATAAGCTTCAAAACAAAAAAAATGCTAATGCACCTGTCTTTTTCCAGCAATATGACTCGGTTAAAAAAGACAAATCAGGTACAACGGCTCCTATTGCATTAATTGGTAAAGAAGCTACCGATACAGATGTAGATTTATATACTTTATCTGGCCATATTACTGATTTGAAAGATGGAAAACCATTGGCAGATATTAATGTGAAAGTAAAAAACACTGCCATTATTTCGACTACCAACGCCGAAGGATTTTACAGTTTTAAACTTCCAACCGGATTAAGTACAATCGAAGTTGAATCATTATTTTACAATAGCACTGCTAGAAAAATAATGATTTACAGCAACGGTACTTTAGATTTTACTATTGTTGAAAAAATCAATCAGCTTGATGAAGTTTTAGTAAAAGGAAAAGACACTCAAAACATTCGAACTGCCATTACTGGAGTAACCACTATTGAAGCCGAAGGTGTAAAAAACATCCCGTTGGTTCTTGGAGAAAGAGATATTTTGAAAGTGGCTTTAACGATTCCTGGAATTAAAACTGCAGGTGAAGGATCTTCTGGATTCAATGTCAGAGGAGGAAAAGAAGATCAAAATTTAGTATTATTAGATAATGCAACAATTTACAATCCTACGCATCTTTTTGGCTTTTTCTCTTCAATTAATCCTTATACAATCAACAAAGTAGACATTTACAAAGGCGGTATTCCTTCTGAATATGGAGGACGTTTATCATCTGTTTTTGACATTGTTTCTAAAAACGGAAATACTGAAAAAATTTCTGGAGAAGGAGGAATTGGACCTGTAACAAGCAACCTTACTTTATCGGTTCCTGTTGTAAAAGATAAAGCTAGTTTATTAGTTGGCGGAAGAGCAACGTACTCCGATTGGATTTTAAAAACATTAGATGATGATCGACTAAAAAACAGTCAAGCTTCTTTTTATGATTTATTTGCTAAATACAATCACAAAATCAATAAAAATAACAGCGTTGAAGGAACTGGATATTACAGTAGAGACAAGTACAGCTTAACTCCAGATTCATTATTCCAGTACAGCAACCGATTAATTTCATTGAAATGGAAACATGCATTCAATGAAAAAAACAACAGCGAATTCAACGTTACAAATAGTGAATACAAATACAGCATAAATTATCAATCTGTTAATCCTGAATCTTTCTTGCTTAAATATAAAATAAACGAGAGTCAGGCGAGTTTAAAATTCACTAGCGAACTTACCAGCAAGCACAAGCTTACTTATGGAGTAGCTACTAAATTATACAAAGTAAATCCGGGAGAATTATCGCCAAATGGAGAAAACTCAATAGTAACACCAATTACAATAGAAAATGAAAAGGGACTCGAATCGGCGGCATTTCTCTCTGATAAATTTCAGATTTCCGAAAAACTTTTGTTAGATGTTGGAGCACGTTATTCTTATTATATGGCGCTCGGCCCATCAACACAAAATGTTTATGCGGACGGCGTACCAAAAACTCCAAACACAGTAATTGAGCAAAAAACATACGGAAATAATGACGTCATTACTAAAAATGGAGGTTTTGAACCAAGAGTTGGTCTGCGTTATATTTTTAACGAAAGTCTTTTTGTAAAAGCTGGTTTCGATAAAAACTATCAGTATATTCACTTGCTTACAAACAACACAACACAATCGCCAACTGATACTTGGAAATTATCTGATTTGAATGTAAAACCAGAAAGCGGCTTACAATATTCATTGGGTATTTTCAAAAAATTAGAATACAACGATCTTGAATTAAGTGTTGAGGGGTATTACAAAACTTCTAAAAACATTTTAGATTACAAAGTTGGATCGCAGATTCTTTTAAATCAAAACTTAGAAACCGAATTGCTTCAAGGAGACGGAAAAGCTTACGGTATCGAATTTTTGTTGAGAAAATCAATTGGACGTCTTAACGGATGGATTGGCTACACATATTCAAGATCATTTATAAAATTAGACAGCCAGTTTAATGATGAAAAAGTAAACAACGGTGATTATTTCCCGAGCAATTTTGACAAGCCACACGATTTCAGCATCGTTATGAATTATAAATTCACGCATCGTTACAGTTTTTCTTCTAATTTTGTATACCAAACAGGAAGACCAATTACCTACCCTATTGGAAAATATAATTATAACGGCGCAGAATATACTTTATACAGTGACCGAAATAAGTTTAGAATACCTGATTATTACCGATTGGATATAGGATTAAACATTGAAGGAAATCACAAGATCAAAAAATTAGCGCATAGCTTCTGGAATATATCGATCTATAATGTATTAGGAAGAAACAATCCTTATTCGATCTTCTTTGTTACTAAAGAAGGACAAGTAAAAGCTTATCAAACATCAATTTTCGCAGTTCCAATACCAACTGTTACTTATAATTTTAAATTTTAACCGTTATGAAAAAAATCTTTTTAATTAGATTTCTAATAACAATACTATTCTTTGCGGTATTTGGCTGTACAACACCTTATACCTATCAATCAAGCAGCGGATTCGAAGATATCATTGTAATTGAATCTACCATTACCAATCAAAATAAAACGCAGTCAGTTAAACTTACAAGATCATATAAGCTTGATGACAAAAGCCCAACTTTTGAAACAGGCGCTGTTGTTTTTGTAACTGATAATCAAGGTAATAAATATGATTTTAAACAAAATACTGATAACTATACTTCTGTAACTCCTTTTCAGGCATCAGCAGACAGACAATATCAGCTACATGTAAAAACTAAAGATGGCAGAACTTATATTTCAAACAACGAAACATTGCCACACCAAACTGAAATAGAAAGTCTTGCTGCTACTAAAGTAACCAAAGACAACCAACTTGGAGTTGAAATCACAGTAAATAGCTATGATCCAACAAATAGCTCTCATTATTATAGATATGAATATGATGAAACCTATAAAGTTGTAGCTCCTAAATATTATCCTAAAAAAGCAGTTCCTGTTTTTTTTCCGGCGGGTTCTTATCCACCAGGACAGGTTGTTTTTGAAGATAGAACTGAAGATGTGAGAACTTGCTACTCTAACAAAAGCTCAAATGAATTGCTTTTAACCAGCACAAATGATTTATCTGAAGATAGAGTAACCAACTTCCCTGTTCGATTTATTGCCAGCACTGACTATATTATTAGCAATAGATACAGCATCTTAGTAAAACAGTATGTTCAGAGTCTTGCGGCTCATACATTTTCTGAAACACTAAAAGAGATATCAAATTCAGGAAGCATTTTATCTCAAACACAGCCTGGTTTTTTCTACGGCAATATAAAATCAGTAGATAATCCAGGAGAAAAAGTGATTGGCTATTTTGATGTATCTTCTTATTCTGAAAAAAGACTATTTTTTAGCTTCACTGATTTATTGAATGGTGAACCTTCTCCGAAATATCCTTACATCTGCCCTGCACCAATACCGGATGATCAGACTAAACAATATATTTTTAATTATTGTTTTAACAAAAATCCAGATTTTAGATGTCAAGGCGAACTAATTTTAAATCTGCTTTCAAGTGGCCTTAAAGTTTATTTTCCAACCGAAGAGCCAACTGACTACATTTTATACCCTATTGAATGCGGCGACTGCACTTCTTTTTCATCAAACGTAAAACCACCATTTTGGATAGACTAAAATACATATTATTCATAGCGTTAACTTTTAGCGCTCAGCAAATCACTTTTGCTCAAAAGAACAATTCTGTAAGCGAACTAAATGAGGTTGACAAAAAAATAAATGAGTCAATTTATCTAAGTACAAATGCCAACTCATTTCTTACAGGTGAAAAATTGCTTTACAAAGTATTTTGCATCGACAAGGCAGCGAATAAAGCTTCTATTTTCAGCAAAATTGCATACGTACAACTAATTGACAATAGCAAAAAAGCCGTTTTTACTCATAAAATTTTTCTAGAGAAAGGAACTGGAAGTGGAGACTTTTTCCTGCCGACTACTCTAGAAAGCGGCAGCTATAAATTAGTTGGATATACCAGCTGGATGCTGAATAAAAATGCACCTGAATACTTTTCGCTTAATCTTTATATTATAAATCCATATAAAGAAAACCCAAGCAACAGTACCGTTTCTTACAATGCAGTTCCATCTGAAACAGTAAGCAATAGCAATATTTCATTTGATTTAAAAAGCAAATCATACAATAGTAGAGATCTGGTTGAATTTGGCATTAAAACAAATTCTGATGAGTTTGCTCAAGGAAATTATACAGTCTCAGTGAGAAAAACAGATGGTTTTATATCTCAAAACAAAACAACCTTCAACAGCGCAGAAAAAAGTGTTTCAAGTGAAATTACAACTAGTCAAGTGATACTTCCAGAACTAAGAGGTGAAATCATAACAGGAAAAATATCTTCAACTACTGCAGATATTAAAAACAAAAAAGTGGCGCTTTCGATTGTTGGAAAAAACTCTGAATTACAACTTGCTAAAACTGATGATCAGGGAAGATTTCTTTTTATTTTAGAAAAGGAAAATCCAAATTCAAATATTATTGTACAAGTTCTTGAAAGTGGCAAAGAAGATTATGTAATTGAAATTGACAAACAAAAGGATTTAGATCTTTCTAATTTAACTTTTCCAATAGTTCAATTCAATTCAGATTTCCAAAAGAATATCACAGACCGATTAATTTCAACTCAAATTGAAAATGCCTACTATGATGTTAAAAAAGACAGCTTAATAACACCTGCTGTTCCTGCTCCATTTTTCGGCACTTCATCTGAAGAATTCAAACTGGACGATTTTACGAGATTTCCTAATATCGAAGAAACAATTACTGAGATTTTAAAAGGTGTTTATTATAGAAAAAACAATAATGAATATGCCATTCATGTTTTTGATTATGATGAAAATTATGAATCTTCAATTCCAGCCTTAATTGTTGTTGACGGTTTGATTATCGAAAACCTGAATGAGTTTTTTGCTTTTAGTCCTAAACTCATTTACAAGGTAAATGTGGTAAGGGGAATCTATTATTATGGCTCAAAATCTTTTAACGGTATTGTTTCTTTTACCACTAAAAATGGCGATTATGACACGAAACTGAAAGGTCAATTTATTATAAGACCTGAAATTTTAAGACCTCAGGTTAAGAAAAACTATTTTAATCCTGATTATGCAATCAGCAAAAGCGTGAGAATTCCAGATTATAGACACCAGCTTTTATGGCAACCTAATATTGATTTGAGCAAAACAAATTCAAATATTAAATTTTATGCCTCTGATGTATCAGGAACTTATGAAGTTACGCTTGAAGGATTTTCAGCTAATGGAAAACCTGTTTTTATCAAAGATTTTATAGAAATAAAAGAAGAAGCCAGCAACTAATTTATTTCAAATAATACAAACACAAACAAACCTCTGTTTCTAAAACTTGAAATAGAGGTTTTTTTTTATTATTTGACGCAACCTTTTTATTTTTTTCACACTATTAATTAAACACCATAATCCGAGAATAAAAAAGCAATAAATATCCTGAAATAAAATTTGAATTTAGACCAACTCATAAAGGGCTGCATAAAGCAAAACCGAAAAGCACAAGAAGAATTATATCATGTATATAAAAAAACTCTATTTGTGTTAAGTCTAAAATATTGCAGTAATGATGCTGAAGCTGAAGATAATCTTCACGATTCTTTTGTGGAAATATTTACCAATATAAAAAATTACAAAGGAAACGGTAGTTTTGAAGGTTGGATCAAACGAATCACGATCAATAAAGCAATAACACGCTACAAACAATCTTATGTCCTAACAGCCATTAAAGACGAATATTTTCAGGATGATTTCATAAATGAAAACGAAATCAATCTGCCACTTGACACGATATTATCTTTTATTCAAGAATTACCACATCAATACCGGTTGGTTTTTAGCTTGTATGAACTAGATGATTTTTCGCATCAGGAAATCGCCAGTATGTTATCAATTTCTGAAAACACTTCAAAATCAAATTTACATCGGGCAAAACAGATTTTAAAAGACAAGATTACATCAAAAAGTACATTTTATTATTCGAAGCAAAAAAATGGAAAATAGAACTGAAATAGGAAAAGCAATTAAGAACAAACTGGCTGACTTGGATAAAAATCCAAGCGACTTTGCATGGTCAAAAATTGAAAAAGATTTAAATCAAAAAAGACATAAACGAATTTTAACTTGGGCAATTCCGAGTTTAATTGCTGTTATATTTTTTTCAGCACTTTTTTATTTCAATACTAATCTTCAAGAAGTAACCCCAAAAAAGTCTTCACAAGAAATACAGCCAAAAAAGAAAACGAATACAGAAACTAATGCTTCAAAAGCAAATCAAAAACCCATCTTATTAAAAACAGAGCCAGATCAAACCACTACAATTTCAAAAACTAAAAGTGTTAAACTGATCAAGGAATCGAGCAAATTAGTTACAACTACCGACGAATATGAAGAATATGAAGTGGTGAAAAAATACAAAGTTGTTGTAAAAAAACAGCAGATAAAAACAGCACCTATAAAATTGGGAGCTTCTAAGAAACCACTTAAAGCAAGTCTTTCTAAAAATGCTAAAACCTCGGCAAAACATAAAACAGCAAAAAACACTTTAAACAAAAAAGTGAAACCTGACCATTTGAGCCAAAACAAAAAAACAGAAACGAAATGGCCAGTAAATTATACTCCAGAAAAAATAGTTTTAGACACTTTAAAAAACAATAAAATTGCATTAAAAACAGATCAGATACAAAAAGATACAATCGCAAACATCGACAGTTTAAGTATTAAAAAAACAACTGCTCCAAAGAGAGAATACAAAAAAACCGTTTACAACACAAAACCTGAAGAAAATCGTCCTGATTTTAGCATCCATGCTTTTTACGGTCCAGCAATTTCTGGTTCTTTAAATGGTTTATCTATGATTAGCCCAACAATGGATAATTTGCCAAAAAGCCACCCAATAACGTCTCATTACGGCATATATGTAAAAACAATGTATGATCGAATTGGTTTTAGAACAGGATTTTCAAAAATAAATCTAAAAACAACAACACTGCTCGATCAAAACTTAATTACAGATTTTGAAAACATTAATCTGAAACCTGAAGTGAATATAAAAGAGACATTTGGCACTTCTAATGACGTTGAGTTGCTTCAAAAACTTTCTTATTATGAAATTCCGCTGGAGTTCAATTATGCCCTAAAAAAAGATGAAAGCAAATTTGAAGTCGATGCTTTCACTGGGTTCAGTTTTTTATTTTTAGATAAAAACCAGCTGTTTTTAAAATCAGAAAAAGTTTCAATGCAGGAAGTTGGCGAGGCAAAAAATATTTCTGGGCTGAATATTTCATACGATCTAGGAATCGGAATTACTTATAAATTAACAGATAAAATAGGTTTAGATATAAATCCGCTCTTTAAGTATTACCTCAATACTTTTAAAGAAAATGGCGAAGCAAAACCTTACAGTTTATCATTGCAAACAGGAATTAATTATAAATTTTAAAATATTTTTTAATTAGTTGTAACTTTTTTGATACTTCATACGTATAACCATTTGTACACTTAAAAATTGAGGAGACAAAAACATGAGACAACTTAAAATCACCAAGCAGGTAACTAATCGTGAAACTGCATCGTTAGATAAATATCTACAAGAAATCGGAAAAGTTGACCTAATTACCGCGGATGAAGAGGTAGAATTAGCACAAAGAATTAAGGCGGGTGATCAAAGAGCATTAGAAAAATTAACAAAAGCCAACCTACGTTTCGTTGTATCGGTGGCTAAACAATATCAAAATCAAGGATTAACTCTTCCTGACTTAATTAACGAAGGAAACTTAGGTCTTATCAAAGCAGCACAACGTTTTGATGAAACTCGTGGATTTAAATTTATCTCTTATGCAGTATGGTGGATTCGTCAATCGATCCTTCAAGCATTAGCAGAACAATCACGTATCGTTCGTTTACCATTAAACAAAATTGGTTCTATCAATAAAATCAACAAAATGTATGCATTATTAGAGCAATCTAATGAGCGTCCACCTTCTGCTGAAGAAATTGCAAAAGAACTTGACATGACTGTAAATGACGTAAAAGAGTCTATGAAAAACTCTGGACGTCACTTATCTATGGATGCACCTCTTGTTGAAGGTGAAGATTCTAACCTTTATGACGTTTTACGTTCTGGAGAATCTCCAAACCCAGACAGAGAATTAATTCACGAATCATTACGTACTGAAATCGAACGTTCATTAGAAACATTAACTCCAAGAGAGGCTGATGTAGTTCGTTTGTATTTTGGTCTTGGCGATCAACACCCAATGACTTTAGAGGAAATTGGAGAAACTTTCGACTTAACTCGTGAGCGTGTTCGTCAGATTAAAGAAAAAGCAATCCGCAGATTGAAACACACTTCTAGAAGTAAAATCCTTAAAACATACTTAGGATAAATAATATTTGTTTCAGGTTTAAAGTTTCAGGTTGCTTTGCGTATCTTGAAACATAAAACTTGAAACCTTTGTAACGCAAACAACAGTTTGATTGACTGTTCGTTTTTTGATTGATGATTGAAACTCCGGCTGATTACCGGAGTTTTTTATTTTATCTTTTTTAACGTAGCGTACAAAAAGTTTTTTCGCAAAGTTCGCAAAGAAAATTATAATGCTTATTCTCTAAGTATTCAAAAGATCTCAAAGCTTTGTGAACTTTTGAATACTTAACAAGCAATACTTAAAGAACTTCGTGCGCTCTGTGAAAAAACTTTGCGCACTTTGCGTTACTTATTAAACATAAGAACTTTGCGTAATTCTTTGCGCACTTTGCGGTTAAAATCTACCTTTGTATAAAACAACACACAATAGACAATGAAAAATACACTTATTGCTCCTTCAGTTCTTGCTGCCGATTTTGCAAATCTGCAACGTGATGTAGAAATGATCAACAACAGCCAGGCAGATTGGTTTCATATTGACATCATGGATGGTGTTTTTGTTCCGAATATTTCTTTTGGAATGCCTGTTTTAGAAGCAATTTCTAAACACGCAAAAAAAACGATAGACGTACATTTAATGATAGTTGATCCAGATCGTTATATCAAAACTTTTGCCGATTTAGGAGCCAATAATCTAACTGTACATTACGAAGCCTGCACGCATTTACATAGAACTTTACAAGCCATTAAAGCCGAAGGAATGAAAGCCGGAGTTGCAATCAATCCACATACGAATATTGATTTATTAGAAGATGTTATAAACGATATTGACTTAGTTTGTATTATGAGTGTGAACCCGGGTTTTGGCGGACAATCCTTTATCGAAAACACGTATACTAAAGTTCAAAAACTTAAAGCTTTAATCACTCGCAAAAATGCTTCAACATTAATTGAAATTGACGGCGGTGTAACCAGCAAAAATGCAAAACAATTAGTAGAAGCCGGAGCCGATGTTTTAGTTGCAGGAAGCTTTGTTTTTAAAGCCGAAAATCCAACGCAGACTATTCAAGAATTAAAAGTCCTTACTGCTTTTTAAGTTTTTCAAATTCGGAAAGAAATCAATTCCAGTCATTTTTTCCAGAGTTTCAATTGGAACTACGAAATCATAAATAGATTTCTCGCTATCTTCATTCGGAACTAAAAAAGCAATTGCTTTGTGCTCTTTTCCAGATTTAGCTACAATAATTTTATAAAAATACTTAGGGACAGCAACATTTTCTGTCCCTATTTTTTTATCTGAATCTTTCAAAACACCACCAGTTACCACATAAATATCATCGTATTTCTGGGCGAAATAACGTGTTTTCTGTTCAATTCTATTCCAAATTCCGCTATTGAAATCATGTTTTTGAGGCGAAATATTTGAGGTATAAAAAGTATCATTATAAGCATCTTTATTAAACTCCATATCACCAGCCGGACAAAGATGCCCTTTGTCATATCCTGATTTTTTATAATTTCTCCAGTCTGCAGAACCCGTTGTTACTTTGGGATCTTCAATAAAATAAGGACGTTTATAATCTCCATTTTTTAAATATTCCTTCTTTAGTTCATAAGCAACCCATTCGGCCTGCTCAAATTTTTCATTATAAGAAAGTGTGTAATATTTATGCTTTACAATTTGCCCTGTAGTTGAAGTTGGCAAATACGAAACCGTATATAAAGAATCTGTAGCATTTTGAGCCGAAGCAGAAGTAAAAGATGCTGGTTTTTCCTGCACTACTTCTTCCCTTTCTGAATTTTCTTTTTTACAAGAAAACAACATTAAACTAGCCAAACCTAAAACAATATAATTCTTCATCTTTTCTTTTATTACGAAATAAACTTACAAAAAAATGCTCCATAAATAATATATCTATGGAGCATTTTAATAACAAATTAATTCTTTATCGAACTAAGATTTTACCAGTTTATCCTTTTTCATTTTAGGAGTTACCGTATTTTTCACTAAACCTTTAGTTTGCAAATCATCTAAAACATTTAAAGCTTCTTCTACATAAACATCTTTAGATAATGCTTGATGCCAAGCTTCTCTTTTTTCTTTTAATGTAGCATCATTATTCATTTCAAGTTCTTCATAAGGCAATGATTTGAAAACCAAATTGTTTTTATAATCTGCAATTGGCTTGTATTTTTTACCTTCACTTTCAACTTGTTCTTGAGTCGCTTTAAAGTTCTTAATATTCAAACTATAAGTGTTCTCTTTATTTTTAACGTCGATCCATTTTGCATTGTCTTCAATTAATCTGAATTGATCATTGTTTGCAATTCTGTTTCGGCTATTATTAATCGCCTGAGTGAATTTTTCGTTAGAAGTCCAAGTGCTGTAATCCGCTGGATCAATTTTATCCCAAGGCATTGCGTTATCAATATCACGCTCACCCATTTTTAAATAAGCATAACGATCTGGCATTACGACATCACTATGAACACCTTCTAACTGAGTTGAACCACCATTGATTCTATAGAATTTTTGTCCCGTAATTTTTAAAGCACCAAGGTCACCGTAATTTGCATTACGCACAAATTGGTTCAAATCAAGAACGTTTTGCACTGTTCCTTTTCCATAAGTTTGTTTACTTCCAATGATTACTCCACGTTTGTAATCCTGAATTGCAGCTGCCAAAATCTCCGAAGCCGAAGCTGAGAAACTGTTAACCATAATTACTAATGGTCCGTCCCACTCGATTTTTTTATCTTTATCGTATAAAACTTCTTTCTTTTTACCAGCAGATTTTACCTGTACAATTGGCCCTTCTTCAATGAATAAACCAGCAATATCAACAACTGTAGAAAGAGATCCTCCTCCGTCATCACGAACGTCAAGTACGATTCCGTTGATATCTTCTTTTTTCAATCTTTCTACTTCAAGAGCAATATCTTTTCCGGCATCACGACCATCTTTATTTTCAAAATCAATGTAGAATTTAGGTAAATAAATCACACCGTATTTTAATCCGTTTCTTTCAACAATACTAGATTTAGCATACGTTTCTTCAATTTCAACAACATCTCTGATGATTGAAATTACTTTAATCGTTCCGTCAACTTTTTTAACTGTAAGTTTTACTTCAGTTCCTTTATGACCTTTAATTTTTTTCACAACATCATCAAGACGCATTCCCACAACATCCACTGGCTCTTCGTTTCCTTGTGCCACTTTCAAAATCATATCGCCTGCTTCAAGCTGTTTTCCTTTCCATGCTGGACCTCCAGAAATTAATTCATCAATTTGAGTAAAATCATTTTTCTTAGTCAAACGAGCGCCAATACCTTCTAATTTTCCACTGATGTTAACATCAAAACGATCTTTTTCTTCTGGTGCAAAATAACTTGTATGAGGATCAAAACGAGTCATGATTGAATTCACGTATACAGAGAACCAATCTTCTTTGTTCAAATCTTTAATCAAACTGAAATTGTCATCTAAAGATTTTAAAGAACTCTCACGAGTTTCTTTCTCTAAAGTTTCAAATGATTTTTCTTTGTAAGCAGGATCGCTTTTCTTTTTATCCTCTTCTAATTTTTGTTTTGTAACCAATGAAGAAAGTGTCGATAACTTAATTTGTTTTCTCCATCTTTCATTGATTTCTGTTGCATTTTTAGCATAAGGAAGATGCTCATAATCGGCATTAAAAGTCTCATCAACATTATAATTGAAAGGCTGTGCTAAAATAGTCTTGTAACGTTTTTTGCTTTCTTCCATACGTTTCATCAATCTTGTATAAGTAAGATTAAAAAACGTAAGATCTTTGTTCAAAAACTGGTCATCAAGCTGTAATTCGTACTGCTTAAACTCGTCAATATCAGACTGCAGGAAAAACCTTTTTGAAGGGTCTAGCGCATCGATATAATCTTTAAAAATTCCCTTAGAAAACTCATCATTGATTTCCGCCGGACTATAATGTCCTTTTTCAATAACAAAAGCAAGTAATTCTAAAAGTGTTTTATCTCTATTTGGATCCGGATCTTCAGACTTATCTGCATTTATTTTAAACGCAAACAAGGTAACAGATAAGCATAATACGGCTATAAGTATTTTATAATTTCTTTTCATAAACTTAATAATAGCATTCATCAAATTTTTTAATCTAAGTTACGGTAAAAACTGTGCCAACAAAGCCAAGCTCACTATAATTTTTTGTTAAAGATATAAAAATGTTTGTTGTTCAAAAGTCCTTTAAGATTTAGTTTACAATTTTTATTTATTTGTTAGTATTCTACCAAAATCTGTTGCTACATTTGCCTAAAGAAGCCTTAATTTTGATAAAACAAAAAATCCTCACCTAGCATGAAAGCCGAAAAACCCTTAATATTAGTAACCAATGACGACGGAATTCTAGCGCCCGGAATTAGAGCTTTAATTAGCGTTATGGAAACTATTGGCGAAGTTGTCGTTGTAGCTCCAGACAAACCTCAAAGCGCCATGGGACATGCCATTACCATAAACAATACTTTATTTTTGGATAAAATTTCAAAAGACGACGATTCAATTACCGAATACAGCTGTTCCGGAACTCCTGTAGATTGCGTAAAATTAGCCGTAAATGAGATTTTGAAAAGAAAGCCAGACCTTTGTGTTTCGGGAATAAATCACGGCTCAAACTCTTCCATCAATGTAATTTATTCTGGAACAATGAGCGCTGCCGTTGAAGCCGGAATTGAAGGAATTCAAGCCATCGGATTTTCCCTTTTAGATTTTGACTGGAATGCCGATTTTGAACCTATAAAATCATTCGTAAAAAAAATAGCACTTGAAACGCTTGCCAATAAATTACCTACTGGCGTCGTTTTAAATGTAAATTTTCCGAAATTAAAAGAAAACGAAATAAAGGGAATAAAAATTTGTCGTCAAGCGAAAGCGTATTATGCACAGAAATTTGACAAAAGACAAACACCTTTTGGAAAAGATTATTACTGGCTGACCGGAAAATTCACAAACGAAGACAAAGGCGAAGATACAGACGAATGGGCACTGGAAAACGGATACATTTCTGTAGTTCCGGTTCAGTTTGATTTAACCGCTCATCATTCAATGCAACAACTTAATACCTGGAAATTAAATGAATAAACTAGACCTACTGATTGGTTTTATAATCGGAATTATAACTTCGCTTATAGGAAGTTATCTTTTTATAAAATTATTTACCTCTTTTGATCTTTCAAACGGCCTTCAAACCATAAAACAATACGGATATTTAGGAAAAGTAATTACTTTAGGAACCGTTTTAGACCTTCTTTTGTTCTTATTCCTTTTAAAAAGAGATAAAGAAATGATGGCAAGAGGTGTTGTTTTTGCTGTGATTGTTTTGGCAATTTCGACTTTGTTTATTTAAATCTTATCTTTGTTCTGCAAAAAAAATGCTGTGCTTTTAAATTACTGCACATTTTTAAAAAACTCAATATGAAATATTACATAATAGCTGGTGAAGCTTCTGGAGATTTGCACGGTTCGAACTTAATGAAAGCTTTGTATGAAGAAGATCCGCAGGCAGAAATCAGATTTTGGGGCGGTGATTTAATGCAGAAAGCTGGCGGAACTTTAGTAAAACACTATCGTGACTTGGCTTTTATGGGATTCGTTGAAGTTGTTTTTAATTTGAAAACAATTTTGAGCAATATTAAAATCTGCAAAAAAGACATTTCTGAATTCAAACCAGATGTATTAATTTTTATTGACTATCCAGGCTTCAATATGCGTATTGCAAAATGGGCAAAAGCTCTAAATTACAAAACGCACTACTATATTTCGCCGCAAATTTGGGCTTGGAAAGAAAACAGAATTACAGCGATCAAACAAGATGTCGATAAAATGTTTGTGATTCTTCCGTTTGAAAAAAGTTTTTACGAAGACAAACATCATTTTCCAGTTGATTTTGTTGGGCATCCGTTAATCGATGCAATCCAGAATCAGCCTGCTTTTGATGAAGCAACTTTCAGAAAAGAAAATAAATTAGGCGAAAAACCTATTATTGCCGTTTTACCAGGAAGCCGTAAACAGGAAATCACAAAAATGTTGAGTGTTATGCTGAGTGTTGTTGATGATTTTCAAGATTATGAATTTGTAATTGCCGGCGCTCCTAGTCAGGATTATGAATTTTATCAGCAGTTTATAAAAAATAAAAATATTGCATTTGTTTCTAACAGAACTTACGATTTGCTTCGCTCTTCAACAGCGGCTTTAGTAACTTCAGGAACTGCGACCTTAGAAACTGCTCTTTTTAAAGTTCCAGAAGTAGTTTGCTATAAAGGAAGCGCCATTTCATATCAAATTGCCAAACGTATTATCACACTGAAATATATTTCACTTGTCAATTTAATTATGGACCAAGAAGTTGTAACCGAATTGATTCAAGACCAATGCAATACAAAACGTATTAAAGAAGAATTGCAAAAACTTTTAGAACCGGCATATCGTGAAAAACTATTGAAAAATTACGATATTCTAGAACAAAAGCTTGGCGGTGTTGGTGCCAGCAAAAAAACAGCAAAGCTTATTGTTGCCGACTTAAAGCAAGCTTAAACTTTTTTGATTTTGAAAAAAATAATTGTTTTACTTCTTTTAGCAATCACTTTTGCTTCTTGTAAATCTTCTTCTAGTGCCGTGAGCAAAAAGGAGCCAAAACGAGAAAACAAGTACATTGTAAATCATTTAATTGAAACCGCCACAGAAAATATTGGTGTAAAATATAAAGCTGGCGGTACAACAAAAGCTGGTTTTGACTGTTCTGGTTTGGTTTATGCCACTTTTGAATCTGAAAATATAAAATTACCAAGAAGCTCTTTTGAACAAGCGAAAATCGGAATTGTTATTTCTTTGAAAGATGCTAAAAAAGGAGATTTGATTTTCTTTAAAACCAACAAAAGCAAGCAGATAAACCACGTTGGATTGATTACAGAAATCAATTCAAATGAAATCAAGTTTGTTCATTCTTCCACTTCAAAAGGCGTGATTATTTCATCGACAAAAGAATCGTATTACCAAAATTCTTTTGCACAAATCAATCGCATTGTAGAATAATAAATTTATACTCTTTTTCTTACAAAATTTTAATACTTTTAAAACATGAAAGTATTAGATTTTCCCTTGGTCAGAATTACCTTTTGGTTCCTTGCCGGTATTTTGTTTTTTTATTATACGAAAATTTCGCTCGCAATTTCAATCACGGCGTTAATTATCAGTACAATTGCTTTTTTGATTTTATACTTTCCAAGTAGAAAAAACAAAGCAACAATTCCTTTTTTTGGTCTAAGCACTTACTTTACAGCATTTTTTATAGGCGGAATTACACTGCTATTACACACAAATTCGCTTCAAAAATCAAACTACATTCATTATCAAAAAGCATTTAAAATTCCATCTCAAATAACTTTTACACTTCATGAAAAACTCAAAAGCAATTCGTTTAGTGATCGATATACAGCGCTAATAAATAGCATTGATGACAAAGCTTATTCTGGAAAAATCATAGTAAATATTGCAAAAGACAGTACCGATAATTCCTTGGTAATTGGAAACCGAATTAAAGCAAAAACCACTTTGCAAACTAATAAATCAAACAAAAATCCGAATCAGTTTGATTATGCTAAATATCTATCTGATCGACAGATTTATGCTCAAATTTATTGTACCAAAACTCAATTCAAGATTAATAAAATCATTCAAAAAGATATTTGGTACTATTCAGATTGTCTTCATCAGCGCATCATTCACAATTTAGAAAAAGCACATTTTAATGCGGTCGAAATGAATGTGGCTCTTGCCTTGATTTTAGGCCAACAACAGGAAATTTCAGCAGATATTATTCAAGATTACCAATACTCTGGCGCTACACATATTTTATCAGTTTCTGGGCTTCACGTCGGTTTTATAATGCTGTTAATAAATTTTATTTTAAAACCAATTCCAAACACAAGAAAAGGTTCTTTTATAAAATTAATTTCGGTGCTAACAGCTCTTAGCTTTTTTGCCGTTATTTCAGGCTTATCTCCATCCGTTTTGCGTTCTGTAGTAATGTTTTCATTTTTATCAATTGGAAATCATCTTCGTCGAACTGGCAATATTTATAATACTCTTTTAGTTTCAATGCTTTTAATTTTGCTCTTCGAACCTTATTTCTTGTTTGATGCAGGTTTTCAGCTAAGTTATATTGCTTTGTTTTTTATTATTTGGCTTCAGCCTTTATTAAAAAAGCTATGGACGCCAAAGAACAAAATCGTCGTTTATATCTGGGATGCGCTTACGGTTTCATTCGCGGCACAAATAGGCGCTTTTCCACTGTGTTTGTATTATTTTCATCAATTTCCTGGATTGTTTTTTATTACAAATATTGCAATTATTCCGGTTTTAGCCTTTGTAATGATTGCTGGTATTATTGTAATGGTTTACGCAGTTTTTGATACGCCACCATTTTTCTTAGCCAAAATTCTAGAGAAAAGTATTTATCTTTTAAACGAAATAATCCATATTGTTGCATCAATAAAATCATTCGTGATATTGGATATCAGTTTTAGCTTTTATTTTCTGATCAGCTTTTATGTACTTATATTCACAACAATTATTTGGTTTAAAAAACCCGCTTTCTTAAAATTAGCAATGGTTTTAATCGCAATTATTTTTGTTCAGATTTCATTCATTTACACCAAAAAAGAAACGGAAACACAAAAAGAAATGATTGTATATAACCTCAAGAAAAAAACAATTATCACAATACGATCTGGAAAAAATATTGCTCTTTTCACAAATGATAATCTTCTTTTGAAGGATTCAAAAAACAGTACTTTAAGCTCTTATTTGGTTGGAAATTTTGCAAAAATAAAATCCGTAAATCAACTACAAAACTTAATATACTACAACAGAAAAAAAATCTTCATTATAGATAGCTCTGGCATTTATGATAAAAAAATACAACCCGATATTTTGCTACTGACACAATCGTCAAAAATAAATTTAGACCGACTTCTAACTGAAACTCATCCTAAAGCGGTTATTGCTGATGCCTCAAATTCTAATTCGATTCAAAAAATATGGAAAACTACCTGCATCAAAAAAAATATCCCTTTTCACGCCACAGCCGAAAAGGGATATTATAAGTTAAAATAAAATTTTATTATTCTGGATTCAGCATAATATTAGCTTCCGATATCCATGCTTTTGCCGTCACTGGCTTATAAGGCAGTCTACCTAACAGATTAAAGGTTGTCTTGGTTTTTCGCACAGAAGCTAACGTCAAACAAGCTTGAGGCAATTCTATTACACCAAGTGCCGCTTTCAAGCTTACATTTTGCTCTTTTTCAGCATCTGATATTGTTGTATCTGATAAATCCAATTTTACCAAAACAACATTGTCACGAGCCCAAACAACAAAATCTGGTGTATTAAAAATTTCATTTTGAAGTTTAGTTGGCGCGCCAGCAATTGTAAAGAATATAAACAACGGTCTTTTTTGTTCCATACTTGCTGCAACAGCATCTGTCATTGAAGTTTTCCACACTAATCCTTGAGAATGTAGAAAAAACGAACCTAAAAATAATAGCAGGGTCAGTACTTTTTTAATCATAATTATTTGGGGTTTGAAGTAGGTTAATTTCGACTAAAGTACTATAATATCCCACTAAAACCCACATCATTAAACAAAAAATTGAAAAAAAACATAAGAAAATCGAATTTGCTAATAAAAAGTTAAATAAATATAAAAATGAAAAAAAATGATGGCGAATTTTTTAAACTTTTCATTGCGATTAAAAAAAAATCCCCATCTTATTTTCATAAAAAGGGGATATTTTAACTAAAAAATAAGTTAATCCTTATTCACTAGGATGTAAAATTCCATTTGACTCTGCAATCCATGCTTTAGCTCCTCCTGGCTTGTAGGCAATTTTTCCTAAAGCACTAAATGTAGTTTTGCTTTTTCTGATAGAAGCACTTGCAAAACACACCTGAGGAAGCTCATCAACGCCAAAAGCATTTTTCAATCTAAGGTTCTGTTCTTTATCACTGTCTGATGCAGAATTATCAGAAAGATCCAGTTTTACCAAAATCACATTGTCGCGCGACCACACGGCAAAATCTGGAGTTTTAAAAATTTCATTCTGAAGATTCTCTGGTACACCTGAGGCAGTGAAAAGAATTAACATTGGTTTTCTTTGTTCATTACTTATTGCAATTGCATCTGCCATATTGGTTTTCCAAACAAGATTTTGTGCTTGCATAAAAAATGAACCTAAAAAAAATAGTAGGATAAGTAATTTTTTGGTCATATTATATTGGTTTTGGTTAGATAGAGGAACGAAATTAACATAATATTTTAATTATCCAATTTTTATTAATACAAAAAATACATAATGCATTTTTTTATAACTAAAAAAAAATCAAATACATAATTCCACCAAAAAATAACTAAAAACTTTTCCTACGAAATAAAAAAAGCTCCTTATGCAAATGAGCATAAGGAGCTTTTTATTTTAATTTACTTAAAAATTTAAGATTTCTTTGGGTTTACGATTCCGTCAGCAACCGTCAGCCATGCCGATGGTCCTCCGGCAACGTAGCCCGTTTGACCTAAACCTTTAAAGTTTACTTTTCCATCTTTAGATTCAGCACTTGTAAAATAGATAGTTGGAAATCCCTGTATTCCAAATGCTTGTTGTAACTCATTATTCTGGTTTTTGATTTCAGGAGTCTGTGGTGTTCTTCTTGGGTAATCCAATTCAACCAAAACAACATTATCAGTCGCCCATTTTTTAAATTCAGGAGTTTTCAAAACTTCATTCTGTAATCTTATGCACCATCCGCACCAATCACTTCCTGTAAAAAACATCAACATAGGTTTATGAACAGTATTGCTTACTGTAATAGCTTCTCTTACATCAGTATACCATTTAAGTTCCTGAGCTTGAGACACAAAACCTCCTATTAAGAACAATGTAATTATGTATAATTTCTTCATCTTAGTTTTCTTTGGTACAAATTTAAACAAAAAAAGAATCGCTAAATACGATCTATTTTACTTCTTGCATTAATTTTTTGATCAACGGCATAGCAATTATGAAAGCAACACCAGCAACTACAGCATAAATTGCTAATTGATAATAACCATCAGTATAAGCAATCAACTTAGACATTAAGGTAGTCCCAGTATTTGCATTTGACATTTCGGCTCCTAATTTTCCAGCAGCAAACTGCCCAAATGCACTAGACAAAAACCATAATCCCATCATCATTCCAAACAATCTTTTAGGAGACAACTTAGTAATTACAGACATTCCGATTGGACCAATACATAATTCCCCAAGTGTATACAGAAGATATCCTAAAGCAAAAACATCTAGAGAACTTAATCCGTCTTTATTAACAAAAAATCTTGCCGCATAAAAAATAAAGAATCCTGCTGCTAATAAAAGGAATGACAAACTAAATTTTATAATCGTATTTGGCTCAATTTTTCGCTTCGCCATATATATCCACAACAAACCAACTAATGGACTAAAAATAATCACATATAATGAATTTATACTATTATTCACCACATTAGGATCAATATTGAAAAACAACAATTTAGTAGATAAATTATCTTTTGCAAACAAAGACAACGAACCTCCCGATTGCTCAGAAATAGCCATAAACATAAAATACGCAAAAATAAAGATAAATGCCGCCAACAGCTTAAGTTGCTGTTTTCCTTCTTTAATCATTATTAATTCATATATAAAATATATTAATGCCAAAATCCCTATCGTATACATAAAATACTCTGTATAATCAGAATTTATAACCATTATGTAAACAAGTGGAATTACCACTATAGAACCAGCATAAACTAAGATTTCGTAAAGATTGCGTTTTTTAGGTGTCTGTTTTTCTAATGGAGAATTTCCAATTGGAGCAAGGTGCTTTTTAGTCAAAAGAAATGTTACAACCCCGATAACCATAACAATAGCCGCGGAAAGGAAGCATAAACTCCAAGAATAGTTTTTCCCTAAATAAATAGGAATAGCTCCTCCTAGCATTCCGCCAATGTTGATTCCTGCATAAAACAATCCGTAACCTGCGTCACGGCGCCCATCTTCTTCGTGATATAATTCGCCAACCATTGAAGAAACATTTGGCTTAAAAAAACCTGTTCCAATAATAGAAAGTGTTATTCCGTAATAAAAGAAATCATGCGGATTTGCAGCAATCAGTAAATTACCCAAAATCATAACGATTCCTCCAAAAAGAAGTGATTTTTTAAAACCTAAAATTTTATCCGCAAAAATCCCTCCAATAAATGTAAAAGCATAAACAAAAGCCTGTACAGCGCCATATTGAAGATTTGCTTCCCCTTCAACCAAACCTAATTGGTCTACCATGAAAACTGCTAAAACCCCTCTCATTCCGTAGAAGCAAAAACGCTCCCACATTTCAACCAAAAACAAGTACCACAATTGTTTTGGGTACTTGCCTTTAAAATTTTGAATTTCTTCTAATGTAATTGTCTTTTCCATTTTATCTAACACCGTGCATCATTTTCTTTAAGAATGGTGTTAAAGCAAATAACACAATCGCTGCAATACCAGTAAGTACAACAAACACCATGAAGAATTCATATAAGTTATGAATCTCGAATCCAGCAAAAAAGTGATTCGCTGCACTAATTTGGTGTTTTTCCAAAAGCGCTAATTGCTCAGCTGTTGGAGTAACAGTTTTGTCTAAAATTGCTTGAAGATCGATTCCTAATTCTTTTGCTTTTGCAAATTTATCACCTGTAGCTGGCAAAATTGCTCCTAATGTTCCTCCTAAAGCATAACCAGAAGCATTCGACAAGAAAAACACTCCATATAATAAAGAAGCAAAACGTTTTGGAGATAATTTACCAACCAATGACAATCCAATTGGCGATAAACATAATTCAGCACATGTATTTAAGAAATATAATAAAATCAACCATTTAACCAATAATAAACCAGAAGTTCCGATATAAGAAACCTGAGTTGCAATCATAAAGAAGCTCACAGAAATTATAACAAGTCCAAAAGCCAGTTTTACTGGAGAAATTGGTTCTTTATCTTTTGC
Organism: Flavobacterium sp. LHD-80; assembly: GCF_030929605.1. GTDB lineage: Bacteria > Bacteroidota > Bacteroidia > Flavobacteriales > Flavobacteriaceae > Flavobacterium. Next base: position 535,549 of record NZ_JAVFVS010000004.1, on the reverse strand, counting down.
TCTCAATGTATCCCATAATACACTAAACGGAACAGCTAATAACACCACAAATAATCCGTTAAAAATCTGCACCATAGATGCAGGCATCAGAAAACCAAAGAAATGTCTATCCGTTTGATTATCTGCAATAAAAGTTAAAGAAGAACCTGCTTGCTCAAACGCCGCCCAAAAGAAAATAATAAAGAACGAAACTATATAAATTACAATAATTCTATCTCTCTCGATTTTTGTCAATGACGAATCTGATACAATTAGTCCTGCCAAGGCTAAACCGCTTGAATAAATTAAAGTATAAATTAAATTTTGACCTACAACATAGTGGAAAAAGAATCCTAAAGCGATAAATGCAATTCCTGCAATTGTCAAAGCTTTACTCGAAAAGTTTGCTTGCTGCGCTTCTCCTTCTTCAAAATCAGAAGCGTCATTTTTAGAAGGAAGGCCACCTAATGGTTTTCCTTCTGGAGAAACTACATATTTATTCTTTAAGAAGTAAAAAAGTATTGTCCCTAATAACATAGCGATAGAAGCCGCCAAGAATCCCCATTTAAAAGCATGAACATCTCTAAAACCACTAGCATCTTTAACATCTCCTAAAAGAGGGCAAATAGATTGTCCTAAGAACGCTCCAATATTAATCCCCATATAGAAAATAGTAAAAGCAGAATCCAGCTTTGTTTTTTCCTGTTTTGGGTATAAACTTCCCACCATACTAGAAATATTTGGCTTAAAGAAACCATTACCAAAAACAATCGTTCCTAAACCGCAGAACATAATCACTCTTGCTAAATCTTGATTTCCTTCAAAAACACTTCCGCTGGTAAACAACAGCAACTGTCCCGTCGCCATTAACAATCCGCCAAGCAAAATACAGTTTCTATTTCCAAAATATCTGTCTGCAATAAAACCTCCAAGCATTGGAGTCAAATAACAAAGTCCAAGAAAACCTCCATAAATTAATGACGCTTCTTCTTCCTTCATTAATAATGAGTTCACAAGAAATAAAGTCAATAAAGCTCGCATTCCATAAAAATTGAATCGCTCCCACATCTCCGTCCCAAACAATACCCAAAGTCCTTTTGGATGCGCAGTTTTTACTTTAGTTTCTCCCATATTATTCATTCTTATTTAAGGTTAATATTTTAGATTTATAAATTTTCTTTGATAAAGTTACTCATTTTATTATAAAGCTGAATTCTGGTTTTTCCGCCAATAATTCCGTGGTCTTTATCTGGGTAAATTTGAGAATCAAATTGTTTGTTTGCCTGAATCAAAGCTTCCATCATCTGCATTGAATTCTGCACGTGCACGTTGTCATCACCTGAACCGTGAATCAATAGGAATTTGCCTTTTAATTTTTCAACATGGTTTATAGGAGAGTTTTGATCGTATCCAGTTGGATTTTCCTGTGGCGTCTGCATGTATCTTTCTGTGTAAACACTGTCATAGAATCTCCAGTTTGTAACTGGCGCAACAGCAATTGCCATTTTGAAAACATCATTTCCTTGGAAAATACAGTTTGAAGCCATAAATCCACCATAGCTCCATCCCCAAATACCAATTCTTGAAGCATCAACATACGGATAAGAACCAATCACTTTTGCAGCATCGATTTGATCTTCAACTTCATATTTACCTAATTGTAATTGTGTTACTTTTTTGAAATCAGCACCTTTATATCCAGTCCCTCTTCCGTCAACACAAGCCACGATATAACCTTGCTGTGTAAGCATCATGAACCAATATTCGTTTGAGCTTCCCCATCCGTTTACAACCTGCTGTGAACCTGGACCAGAATACTGAATCATGAAAACTGGATATTTTTTTGAAGCATCGAAATCTTTTGGCTTCATAATCCATGCATTCAATTCATTCCCTTTAGCTGTTTTTAAAACAAAAAACTCTTTTGAAGGAAGATTATATCCTTTTAATTTGTCAGCAAGAGCTTGATTGTTTTCTATAACCTGAATTTCTTTCCCTGCTTTTGCATCGTTTAATGTATAAACAGTAGGCTGAGAAGCGCTAGAATAGGTATTAATGAAGTATTGGAAGTTTGGACTAAATGTCGCTTTATTTGTTCCAACTTTATTCGTCAAAGCAACTTTGTTTTTTCCGTCTAATGAAATGCGGTAAACTGCTCTGTTTATAGATCCATTTTCTGTAGACTGATAGAAAATAGTTTTCGTTTTTTCGTCAAAACCGTAGTATGAAGTAACTTCCCAGTTTCCTTTTGTAACTTGATTTTTAAGCTTTCCGGTTTTATCATAAACATAAATATGATTAAATCCGTCTTTTTCGCTTGTCCAGATAAAACTGTTGTCTTTTAAGAAAGTTAAGTTATCTGTAACATCAACATAAGCTTTGTCTTTTTCGTTTAAAACTACTTTTGCCGCAGCAGTAGTTCCATCAACAAACAACAAATCTAAATTATCTTGGTGGCGATTTAAAACCTGAGCTGATAATACATTATTATCATTTGTCCATTGCATTCTTGCAATATAAAAATCATTGTAGTTTCCTAAATCAACTTTTTTAGAAGTACTTGCCGCTGCATCATAAATATGCAATGAAACTGCTGAATTCTTTTCTCCTGCTTTAGGATATTTGAAAGTTTCGATTTTCGGATATAAATCTTTGTGAAATATTGACATTGAAAACTCTGGAACTTGGCTTTCGTCAAAACGGATATAAGCTAATTTTTTACTGTCTTTACTCCAGTCAAATGCACGTACAAATGCAAATTCCTCTTCATAAACCCAGTCCGTAATACCATTTATAACAGCATTCTTTTTTCCATCAGTTGTAACAGCAACTGATTTTTTTGAAGCAACATCATAAATATAAAGGTTGTTTTCTTTTGCGTAAGCGATTTTTGTTCCGTCTGGCGAAAAAGTTGGTTCCTGAATTTGGAAATCAACCAATTTAGTCAAGCTTTTTGTTGCAATATCATAAAGAAAATAATCTGCAGTGAAGGAATGACGGAAAATTTTATTTGAATGACACGCAATTAAAATCTTTTTTTCAGAAGCATCAAAAGTGTAAGCGTCAATTCCGTCAGCAAGCTCTTTGAAGTTTTTAGTATCGATTAAATTTGATACTTTTTTTAGCGTTGCAAAGTCATATAAATCAACCTGTGCGCTTCCACTTGCCTGATCGACATTTAAAACAGTATATTGATTGGTATTTTTTAAGGATTGCATTTGGTCCATTCCTTTAGCCCGAAATATACCTCCAAAAATGTTTTCGACAGTTATTTTCTGCTGTCCAAAAACCACCGCAGTTAAAAATAAAAGTACTGCAGTAAATTTACTTGTATTCATTATAATTATTTTAAATATAAAAAGAGCCCAATTTTAGTAAAAAAAATAAACATAATACACATTTTAAGTGTTAAATGTTAAAAAAAATAACGATTGCGTACTTTCACAACTCAAATAGATTGCAATCAAAACTCTTAAAATAGTATCTTTGTGCGCACAATATTATTTAACACACTGAGAATGAACAACGCTGTTGCCGGATTTTCTAAATTATCCAAAAAAGAAAAAATAAACTGGATCGCAAACGAATATTTTTCTACTCCTGAAGAGGCTCTAAATATTATAAGAAATTACTGGAATTCAGACGAAAAGCTTCAGCAGCTTCATGATGAATTTATCGAAAATACAATTACCAACTTATATATTCCGCTTGGAGTTGCTCCCAATTTTTTGATTAATGGGAAATACAAAACCATCCCAATGGCAATTGAAGAAAGTTCTGTTGTTGCTGCAGCATCAAAAGCAGCAAAATTCTGGGCAACACGCGGCGGGTTCAAAACAACGATAATTAATACCGAAAAAATTGGCCAGGTGCATTTTACCTTTAATGGAAATTCGGAAAAACTACAATCTTTCTTCGAAGAAATCAAACCTAAATTTTTCTCTGAAACGCAAAGCATTACCAAAAATATGCAACAGCGTGGAGGCGGAATTTTAGATATTCAATTAAAAGACAAAAGAAACCTGCTTGAAAATTATTTTCAGCTTCATGCAACTTTCGAAACGAAAGACAGCATGGGCGCCAATTTCATCAATTCTTGCCTGGAGCAGTTTGCTTCGACTTTGAAAGAGGAATTTCAAAACTCTGATTTATTTTCTGAAGAAGATGCGCTTCAAGTAATTATGAGTATTTTATCTAATTATGTACCACATTGTCTTGTAAGAGCCGAAGTTTCCTGCCCAATTGAAGATTTGTCAGAAAAACATATCACAAACCCACAAGAATTTGCAGAACGTTTTGTTCAGGCGGTTCAAATTGCCGAAGTTGAGCCTTTTAGAGCCGTAACACACAACAAAGGAATTATGAATGGCGTTGATGCAGTAGTTTTAGCAACTGGAAACGACTTTAGAGCAATCGAAGCCGGAGTTCATGCTTATGCATCAAAAAACGGTCAATACTCAAGTTTGTCACATGCAAAAATCGAAAACGGGATTTTTACTTTCTGGATCGAAATCCCTTTAGCTTTAGGAACTGTAGGCGGCCTAACTTCATTACATCCGCTGGTAAAATTATGTCTGGAAATCCTACAAAAACCTTCGGCGACTGAATTAATGGAAATTACAGCTGTTGCGGGTCTGGCACAAAATTTCGCCGCTTTGCGTTCTCTTACAACAACTGGAATTCAGGAAGGACATATGAAAATGCACCTTAATAACATCATCAATCAGTTTGAAGCAACTCCTGAAGAGCGTCAGTTAATTAAAGCTCATTTTAAAAAAACTGCAGTATCGCATAGTGCTGTAGTGGAGTTTATCGAGAATTTAAGAAAATAATTAGAAGCCAATCCCGCTATCCGCTACAATCTTTTGCCTCCCGATAGCTTTCGGGACCGGCATAAAAGGATTTTCACTGCTATCGGGGCTAAAAAATCACGTATGTCAACAACCTTTTACAGTAACGGAAAATTATTCATCTCTGGAGAATATTTAGTTTTAGACGGCGCAGATGCTTTTGCTTTGCCAACTAAATTTGGACAGAATTTAATTGTCGAAAATGCAAAAGACAAAATCATCGATTGGAAAAGCTATGATTACGATAACACGCTTTGGTTTGAAAATACAATTTCATTTGACGAAATCATCAATAAAACAGATTCAGAAATTGAAACTGTAAAAACAACGCTGATTAATATTCTTCATGAAGCTTATTTATTAAATCCAGATTTTATAAATAATTCTGATGGATACAAAATCACAACAAACTTGACATTTCCAAGAAATTGGGGCTTAGGAACTTCATCGACTTTGATTAACAATATCGCGCAATGGACAAAAATTAATGCTTTTACATTACTGAGAAACAGTTTTGGCGGAAGCGGTTACGATATTGCGTGCGCTCAAAACGACACTCCTATTCTTTATAAAATAGAAAACAACAATGTTGAACCTGTTGACTTCAACCCTGATTTTACAAAAAATATTTTCTTTGTTTATCTGAATAAAAAACAGAACAGCAAAGCCGCCATTCACGCCTACAATAAACACAAAGATCAAAATTTAGCTAAAAGTGTTGCTGAAAACAATAAAATCACCAACGCAATTTTGCATGCTAAAACACTAGCAGAATTTGCAAAAGCAGTTGAAAGGCACGAAAACCATTTAAGTGACATTCTAGAAATTCAAACGATAAAAGAAAAAGCTTTTCCTGATTTTAATGGTACAATTAAAAGTCTAGGTGCGTGGGGAGGCGATTTTGTGATGGTAATTTCAAAAGAAAACCCAGCAGCATATTTTCAGTCAAAAGGATATGAAACCATTCTTACTTATGAAGAAATGATTTTATAAAAACTTCAGTTAGAAATTCACTTTTTTATCTTCAGCAGTTTCTGATTGCAGGTGACGAACCTTTTGATTCTCTAGTTCATTAGATTCGATAAGTGTGTTGTGAAGACGCTCTGCCATCTTTTCTATACTATTGTTGATAGAATCATAGACAAGTTCCATTCTGCGATGCTTTTCTTCCTTTACAGCTTTTAAAACATCTTCAACAAAACCTTTGTCGTATTTTTCAGCTACAGAATCACGTGTATTCGTTAACCTGATGACATAATCGTTACTTAAGATCGTAACCTTGAAATGTTGCTCTTCGTTGCTTAAATAGTATTTACCGCCTAATTCATCAACATTGATGTCGGTGCTGCTTACTTTTAAAAGCTCAATGATTATTCCGTAAATATGATTCTCAATTTTGGAATAAACCCGTGGTTTTCTCCGAAAAAGATTAAACGCAAAAAACATTAAACATCTGATTATTAAAGTACTTACTCATTTTCTCTCACTATTTTTTAAATACTATACAGATAAATTTTATTCTGTTTAAATAAAAATTTCGACAAATAAACTGTAATAATTTTAATATCCCAAATTTTTTAAATTATATTTCTATTATTCCTATATAATTTAGAAAAAAAGCGACAATTTGTATTACAAAATTTAAAAATCATTAAACAAAAAACCCGAAACACTCAAAATGTTTCGGGTCTTGTATTTTGATTTAAGTACTAAAAACTAGTAGTTAAACTGTAATCTATTATCTTCAATTTTAGCATTGCTTTTTAAAGCTGGTAAAACTCTATTTGTGTCAGATGCACTTTGAGCTTTTAACTTAGCAACATACTCAGCATGGTTTGCAATAGCAGGAGCTTTAACAGTGCTAACGTTTTTCACAACGTAAACTCCAGTATTTCCTTCAATTGGAGCAGAAACTTTATTTGCAGCTAAAGCAAATGCATTTCCAACAACTTTAGGCTCTTGTCCAACTCCACCTGGCAACACTGGGTTATCCATAGTAACGTCAGTCGCTTGCTGAACTGCTACACCAGCACTCTTAGCCATAGCTTCGATTGTTGATCCAGTTAATTTAGCTTTTAAGATTTCAGCTTTTTTCTTGTTTTTTAAGATAGACTCAACATAAGGTCTAGCTAAAGTTACAGATACTAAACCTGATTTGTTTTCGCTTTTGTATTGAGCAATTACGTGACCAATATTAGCTAATTCAAAACGTTTAACATCACCAACGCTTGTTTCTTTATCAAATGCCCATCTGATGATGTTACGTTGGTTTCCTAATGGACCAAACGCTTCATCCATAGCTTTTGCAGTTACTGGAGCAGCAACTTTTAAACCTAATTCTTTTGCAGTAGCATTGAAATCTTTATCAGCAGCATCCATTTCGAATTTAGTTGCTAATGTAAATACTTTATCAGAAGTAGCTTCAGATGGCTCGATTTTTTGAGCAATTGTAGCTAAACGAATTCCGTCTTGTTTGTCTGTAATTTTGATAATGTGGAAACCGAATGGAGTTTCAACCAATCCAACTTTACCAATTCCGTTACCGAATACAAAATCATTGAATGGTTTTACCATTTGGCCTTGACCAAAATATCCTAAATCTCCACCTTGTTGTGCAGATGAATCATCAGAGCTTGTAAAAGCAAGCATCATGAAACTGTCTGGATTGGCTTGAACTTGAGCTAAAATTTCTTCAGCTTTAGCTTTTGCCTCTTCTTTAGTTCTTTTCTCTTTTTGGTTTGGTGTTTGAGAACCTTCGTAACCAATTAAGATATGACTCGCTTTTGCGTTAACACCAGCTTTAAATCCTAAAGATTTAGAAATTGCGTAGTATCTTCCGTAAACATATGGTCCGTAAATTGCTCCTGCAGGCAAGCTGAATAATTTATCAGCGTCAACAGCTGGCAAAGCATTTTTAGGAACATAAGTAGAATCGTAAGGAACATCAGAATTTGAGTTTACAAATTCTGCAATGTTTGTAGCGCTTTTAAAACCAGCTAAAGTATCATTTTTACCAGTTTTAGCATTGTAAACAACACTTCCGTTTAATAATCCTGTGATTTTAGCTTTGATTTCAGCTTCGTCTTCTTTTGAAGCTTTGTCTTCAACTAAAACATATTGAATTTCACGAGTTTCATCCGCTTTGAATTTTTTCTCGTTTTTCTTCATATAATCTACGATATCAGCATCAGAGATTTTTACATCACTATCTTTAATAGAAGAATATAAAGCTGCAGCATAACTAAAGTTTACTTTGTTAGCTTCCATTTCATATTTCAACTTTCCTTCACTAGCAGTAGTGTAAAGTCCAGATTTGATTAATGTATTGTAGATTTGGAATTTTGCATTTAATTCTGCATCTTTTTCTTTAGCAGAAATATATTGAGCCGCTTCAGGATTAGTTTTGAAGTATTCTTTGAATTTTACAACATCAAACATACCTGCTGCATTTAAAAACATTGGATTTTTACCAATATTTGGATCAGCTTTTAAAACTTCAATTAAATGCTTTTCACCTACTCTCAATCCTAATTTATCAAATTGAGAAGATAATAAAGCGATTGAAACTTCTTGATCCCAAACTCTGTTTGCAGCTTCAGTGGAAGTAATTCCTTGACCACTTTTTTCAACATTACTAACTTTAACTCTAAAGTCTTCAAATGAAATATCTTTTCCGTCGATGCTTCCCACATCTTTTGAACTTTGACTAAATGTTCCTTTATTAAATAGATCTTGTATTATAAATGCAAATAATGCAAGTGCAATAACTCCTATCAATAAAGCGGAACGCTGTCTAATTTTTGCTAAAACTGCCATTTTTATTATCGTTAATTTTATATTCAGTTTGCGAAAATACAATTATCTAGTTAATAACAATACAACTAGCGTTTTATTTTCAACAATTTTTTTAATTATTAAAAAAAATCAGTCTTTTATGGACATTTTCACCAATTCGATTTTCTTATTTGTTGCCTCTTCGATCACAAAATGATAGTTATCGATTACAATCTGATCCCCTTTTTGCGGAATTTTCTTAGTAGAATTCACTATAAACCCTCCCAAGGTTCCATATGAGTCTTCTTCAGGAATTTCTAATTTGTAGGTTTCATTTAAATATTCGACATCCAATCTGGCCGAAAATAAGTACTCACCTGCTCCTAATTCTTGCTCCAAAAGCTCTTCATCAAGATCATGTTCATCTTCAATTTCTCCAAAAAGCTCCTCTACAATATCTTCTATGGTAATAATTCCAGAAGTTCCTCCATATTCATCTAACACAACGGCAACGTTTTTTCTTTTTTTGATAAGAAGATTCAAAGCATCTTTAATCAAAATTGTTTCAGGGACAAACTCTACTGTCATTAAAACAGATTTGATTGTTGCTGGTTTTTTAAACAAATCAAAAGAATGCACATAACCCACAATATCATCAAGTGAATTTTGACTGACTACGATTTTAGAATAACCTGTTTCAATAAAAAGCGCTTTTAAGTCTGCAACACTCTCAAACAGATCTATATCGACAATTTCTGTACGAGGCGTCATAATATCGCGCGCTTTTACGCCCGAGAATTCTAATGCATTCTGAAAAATCTGGATTTCAGAATCAACTTCTTCATCATCCTCTACAGAATTCATTTGCTCTGTAATATAATTTCCCAATTCTACTTTACTAAAGTACAACTGCACCTGATCACCTTCGGTCTTAAAAAATTTCTTTAAAACGAAGTCAGAAATCCAGATAAAAAAAGTTGAAATATAATAAAACAGCTTGTAGAAAATATAAGCCGGAACTGCAAAAAACTTGATTAAAGAATTTGCATAGATTTGAAAAAACACCTTTGGAAGAAATTCGGCTGTCAATAAAACAATAAAAGTTGAAAGCGCAGTTTGAACAAGCAAACTTGTCAAAGCAGAAAACTGAAATCCGAAACCAACAAAACATTGAAGAATTAAATCTCCCATGTAAAATCCGTAGATTACAAGTGCGACATTATTGCCAATAAGCATTGCGGCAATAAATTTCGAGGGATTCTGAGTTAGTCTGGTTAGGATTCTTGACAAAAAGTTATCTTGCTTTTTCTCAATTTCAAGATAAATTTTATTGGAGGAAATAAAAGCTATTTCCATTCCCGAAAAAAAGGCAGCTAGTATTAAACATAATATTATAATACTAATTTCCATTTTTACTGTTTTTTATTGCGATCGTCAAATTTTTTGACAAATTTCCTTCTGAAGAAAAACATAAAAACCGCCATTCCAGCAATTAAAAAACTTAAGGGATAATTGGCATTACCTTCATTAAGTTTTGTTACGCCGTCATATATAAAGTAAACTGCAAATGCAATGTATACGTATTGTGTATATTTTAAATAACCCATAATATTTATTCGTTTGATTCGATTTCACCGCTTATTCGCTGTGAATTAATCATTTTAAAATCCTTGCTAAAATCTATTCCCTGCCCGTTTGATACTCCTTTTGCATCTGTAAGCTTGAATTTTCTTTCTGTATAAAACCACTCATTTTTTTGATCAAAATAAAGCTGTTCTGTTTCCAACATCTGACCTGCTTCTGAAGTAATTTTTACTTTTCCCTGCAAATCAATAATTCCTGTGTTTTTATAAGAAACCGCGTAATTTGACTTTATAAAAGTACGCTTTTGTTTTTTATCGTATAAAGTAACATCAATTCCTTTTGGAAAATCTGTGAACGGAAATTCAAGATTAGAATAATCCAGCATTTTAGGGCTTATCAAAACACCAGTAATACGGCCAGAATCAGTATATTTTATATTTACAGTATCAGCATCACTTCCCGGAACGAATTCGGCAAAATTACTTCTCTGCACTTCTTTAAAATTACTTTCGCACCCAAAAAACAGTGTCACAGCAAGAACTGTGACAACGGTTAAAATATATCTTTTTGGTAAATTCATTTGCCAAAAGTAGTAAATTGTAGTGAGCTTATAAAAATATAACTGAGGTATTACTCGATTTTATGTTGTCTAAACCATCTGTCGTTGAAAGAGAAACTTGCACTAAAGTTTAAATAATTCTCTTGAATCAAGCCTGCAGAAGTCGTTCCTCTTTTACCAAATTCAATTCCTATGTTTACATTTGAAAAAGATCCACTAATTGGAAAACCAGCACCTAAAGTCATCCCTACATCATTTATAGACTCATTATTTATTACTAATCCCGTTTTCTCATATTTCAAACCAGCTCTGTAGGTAACTCTGCTGAAATAATTTGTAAATGAGGTATAGTTAGGAATATAATATCCTCCAAGAGCATATTTTGAATATTTTTCATAACGAACATCATCGCTTGTATTGTAGTAATTTTGAAATTGACCTTCTCCTTGAAATGCCAATGTAGTACCAACAAGCCATTTTCTAGGAATACCAACACCCGCACCAATTGTCAATTTGTTTCCCATTTTTAATTTTGCCGCAACCGGATCAAACGTAATAGGATCTGGATCACCGCTTACCGAAATAACCCTTGTATTGTCAGCATTTAATGTACTTGCAAATGTGTAGTTTAAACTAGTAAACAACATCGTTTTTTTATAAATCTTAGTCTGATACATTGTCCCTATATTAAAATTAATACCAGACAATTCAGATTTGTTTGTTTCTGAAGTCGAATTTGCAACGCCAGTAATTGCTTCTACACTTGTTGTAGTAATCGAACCGAAGTTATATTGTGCATCGGCTCCAATATTCCAGTTTGGTTTGATTTTATAACCCAAACCAAAGAACACTTTATTAACACCACCTTTTCCTTGAAACTGGCTGTTTGTTGCCCCCTCTGTATCTGTGTTATCATTCAAAATTTTATATCCAACTGAAGTTAACGGAACCAAACCAAAAGCTGCTCCAAATTTCCCCATTGGGATTCCCACTGCTAAATAATCGAAAGTTGCACGCTGTGCTTTTTCAGACTGAGTAGAATTTTTTAGTGTAGAAGTACCAAAACTTCCTCCAACTGTAAATGTAGTTTGTCTTAAACTCGCATAACTTGAAGGATTATCAACATTCAAGTGAATACTATCTTGTTCTATCGAAACCCCAGCCATAGATCTATTTTCTAGAGTACCTTTAAATCTTGCATCTCCAATTCCGTAAAAAGAATATGGCGAAGCTGTACCTTGCTGAGCAAATGAAACGAACGAGATAAGTAAACAAGCACTTATTATAATTTTTTTAATCATTGTCGATTTTATATTGAAATGTTTGGTTCAAACTTTCTAAAAGGAAATTTGAATTGGCAAATATGGTATTTTTTAATCGTTTAGCCAAAAATTCTGCATCGCCTCCCGTTAAAATTATTATAAAATTTGAAAACGCAGCCTGATATTCATCGATAAAACCGTCAATCTCATAGACGAACCCATTGACAACTCCGGAATGAATAGCTTCTTTAGTTGAGTTTCCTACATATGATTCTGGTTCTTGAAATGTCAGCAGAGGCAGTTTTGCCGTGAATTGATGCAATGATTCGTATCGCAATCTAAGGCCCGGCGAGATTGCGCCACCAAGATAATTGTCGTTTTCGTCGATAAAATCATAGGTTATACAAGTTCCGGCATCAATAACTAATCTGTTTTTTTTAGGGAATTGTAAAGTTGCGCCAGATGCCAAAATCATTCGGTCAATTCCTAATGTTTTTGGTGTTGCATACTTATTATGAAAAGGAAAAATATCTTCGTGGGTAAAAAAGTGAATATTTAATCGATTTTCGAAGATTAAAAAAGATTGTTTTTCTATACTTCCAACAGAAGCAACAACCAAATCGGAGCAATTTTGAAATTTTTCTAATATTTCTTTAATTTTTTTTTCGAGTTCATTTTTCTCAAAAACAAAATTCTCTAAAGCAGTATTTCCCTCAAAGACAGATGCTTTTATTCTTGTGTTCCCAATATCTACAGTTAAAATCATATCTATTTTATTACCCTTGCGAAGATACGAATTGATTTTTTTAAAAAAATGTTTTGGATAAACAAAAAATGATTCTATCTTTGCACCCGCATTGAGCACAAGACGGTACCTTAGCTCAGATGGTAGAGCAATGGACTGAAAATCCATGTGTCCCTGGTTCGATCCCTGGAGGTACCACCAAAACCCGAATAGCAATATTCGGGTTTTTTGTTTTTATGATCTAACCGCAAAGAGCGCTAAGATTTACGCAAGGTTCGCAAAGTTTCATTTTAAGCTTTGTGAACCTTGCGTTTTTTTCTTTGTGTGCTTTGCGGTTAAATTGCATTATTTTATCTACTTAAACCCATCATTTCCATTTTCAATATTTAACGGCAAAGAGCTCTAGGACTTACACAAGGTTCGCAAACTTTTATTTTAAGCTTTGCGAACCTTGCGTTTTTTTCTTTGTGTGCTTTGCGGTTAATTTTACTTTTTCTCAGACTTTATAAAGCATATACTACTAAAAAAACAAAAGTCAATAAATACATTCTTTTTGTTAAAAAAGTATTAAGTGAATATAAAAATATCTTCTATATTCGTAAAACTATAATTTTATTATTTAATCATTATTAAGTACACAAAACAGTTTTATGAGCAAAACTTCTACTAAAGGTATTTGGAAAGTTATTTCGGCGTCCTCGATGGGAACAATGATTGAATGGTACGATTTTTATATTTTTGGGAGTTTGGCAGTTGTTATTTCGACAAAATTCTTTCCGAGTGATAATCCAGCTGCAGCATTTTTATCGACTTTAGCAACTTTTGCTGCCGGATTTGTGGTACGACCTTTTGGAGCTTTATTCTTTGGAAGACTTGGCGATATTATTGGACGTAAATACACTTTTATGGCTACGCTTTTATTAATGGGTGGTTCTACTTTTTTAATAGGCTGTATTCCGAGTTATGAAACTATTGGATTTGTTGCTCCTTTATTAGTATTAATTCTGCGTTTGCTTCAAGGTCTTGCACTAGGCGGCGAATATGGCGGTGCCGCGACTTATGTTGCAGAACATGCGCCAGTTGGACAAAAAGGATATTGGACATCTTGGATCCAAACTACAGCGACAGTAGGTTTATTTATTTCACTAATGGTTATTTTGGCCACTAAGAATGTACTTTCTGCTGCAGATTTTGATGCTTGGGGATGGCGTGTTCCGTTCTGGGTTTCGATCGTTATGGTTGGTGTTTCGTATTTAATCCGAAAAAATATGGATGAGTCTCCAGTTTTTGCAAAAGCGAAGAAAGAAGGAACTACGAGTACAAATCCGTTGAAGGAAAGCTTTGGAAACCGATACAATTTAAAATTTGTTTTGTTAGCTCTTTTTGGAGCAACAATGGGACAAGGCGTTGTTTGGTATACCGGCCAATTCTACGCTATGAGTTTCATGAAAACCGTCATGAATATCGATTCATCTCAAGTTGATGAACTATTAGGAATTACTTTGCTTCTAGGAACTCCGTTTTTCATTGTTTTTGGATGGCTCAGTGATAAAGTCGGACGAAAATACATTATGATGCTTGGAATGCTCCTTGCTGTTTCTTCTTATTGGTCGATTTATGATGAAATGTACAATACGGTTAATTTCAATGAGAAAACAGAAATTGTAGAAAAAACCACAAAAAATATTGAAAAAACCACTAATAATGACGTAATAACCACCATTTCAAAAACCTATACCGACGGAACTACGTATATTGAAAAGAATACAGATTTTAATAACAATAAAAAATCACAGAGTACTATTACAATCAATATAAATTCTGCCGATAAATGGAAATTAATTTTTTGGGTTTTCATTCAGGTTTTATTTGTTACAATGGTTTATGGGCCAATTGCAGCTTTTTTAGTGGAGATGTTTCCAACTAAAATACGATATACTTCGATGTCTCTTCCTTATCATGTTGGAAATGGGATTTTTGGAGGATTGCTTCCTGCAATTTCGACCTACCTTGTAACGCACGCCAAAGCACAAGGAGAACCGAAGTTTTATTTGGAAGGACTTTGGTACCCAATTATTATTGCTTCGATCTGCTTTGTAATTGGAATGGTTTACATTGATAATAAAAACAAAACGAATCACCTTTAATACCTACATATAATATGAATACAGTTAAGAAAATTTTAGGTGTTTTGTGGATTATACTATCCATTGCTGCCGCTTATTTCTGCGTGTTTGAATTTGGCTTGCCAAAAATTTTATCAGACCAGCAGGATGATACGGTATTTGGAATTATAACCCTATTCATTCTAACCCCGTTAATCGTTTTAGGCTTGGGAACTTTTGGCTATTTTTCTCTGATTGGAGAATACAATGAGAAAAAATAACCAAAACAACTTAAACAAAAAAGGGCTGTCTAGAAATAGACAGCCCTTTTAACTACTAAAAAACCAAAATTTAAATACCTATTAAAATTTCAAACCTAAAAGCAACTATTTGCTTTTTGTCTAAATTTTAAACTGACGTATTTATTTCTTTATGAATTTCATTACTTGAATTTTATCATTTTCATCATGCGCTTTTACCACATATAATCCTGTTTTCAATTCGCTTACATTGTATTGAAAATCTGCACTTCCATTTGAAGTAAAGCTCTTTACTAATTGTCCTGATATCGAATAAACCTGAACTTTAGATACTGCTACATTCAAAGTAAAATAATTTGAAACCGGATTTGGATATAAATTCACAGTGTTTGTTTTGTCAAAATCTGGAATTGCTAAATTGGCTGTTTTATTCCCATAAATTCTATATTCTCCAGGACCTAAATTTACTGTTGCATTAACATCAGTTACATTTAAGGAAGAATTATCCATTAAATTGTACCATGTTCCTGTATATTGAAAACCTGTCGCAACATTTTGCGCTGTTACATCAAAATTGGCTAAAATCAAAACATCTTTTAGTTGCGTTGCCACCAAATTGCTATTTGTAATTTTAATATTCACAGTCAATGTGTTAGTATTTGCCATTGTCGCTGTTCCTGAAAATACTGGCTCAGTGACTTTCATGTTGATCATTTTTGCCCAATCATAATAAATTTTATTGCGATTGGTATCGCCTAACCAATTTTCAGCCCATTGTGGCTGTGGTTTTGTATCCAATTTACAATCGCCAGAAATAGTTGCAGAAGCATCATTTACGGTTCCGTCGTTACAGGTAAAAATCGAATCATCCCATCCAAGTTCGCCAAAATGCCAAATCATTTTTGGGCCAGGAATCAAAAGTGAAACTGCACCAACTGCAGACATTCTAGATAAAGCCGTATTTAAAGTTTTTACATTATATGTTCCTGATGAATTTCCGTACTGCACATTTTTATACATTAAACGTTCTTCGTCATGACTTTCAGCATAACCCATCAAACGATTTCCGGTAAAACCACGGCTAGAACTCATCATTCTTGAGATATTGTTGCTTGTAGAATATCCCATTGATAATTGATTATATTGATCTGTCATTTTACCCCACATCATAACACCTTTACTTGGCGTTTCGCCAACACGGTAATTTGCCCATTGCTGTTCTTCGCTGTCAGAACCTAAATGTTCAAAAATGGTATAATGTGTTGGATCAAGACCCCAAGAATAATCAGCATATTTTTTTAGAATATCAACTCTATCTTGCTGATATGCATTGGTACAAGTTTCATCTGAAGCTGTACAAGCTTGAGTAAATCCTTTTGTTAAATCCCAGCGGAAACCATCAATTTTATATTCTTGAATCCATTGCTTCACAACTCTTTCAACATAATATTGCGTTTTTGCTGACTGATGATTAAAATCTTCACCTACACTATAAGTATGTTTAGCAACTGTATTAAAATATGGATTCTCTGAAGTTGGTGATCCAAAACCGTCTCCGTCAGGATCGTTCATCCACATTCTAATCATTGGATTTCTTCCAAAAGCATGATTTAGAGCCACGTCCAAAATAACTGCGATTCCGTTTTGATGACACAAATCGATAAATTCTTTTAATTTATCTGATGTACCATAAAATTTATCTAAAGCCATGTGAAATGAAGTATTATAACCCCAGCTTTCATTGCCTTCAAATTCCATTACCGGCATTAATTCGATAGCATTTATTTTAAGTGTTTTAAAATAATCTATCTTATCAATTAAAGTTTGATAATTTTTTTTAGCGTCAAAATCACGAACTAAAAGCTCACAAACAACTAGTTTATCTTTTTCTGGCTTCGTAAAATTTGTCACTTGCCAATTGTATGGCGTTTGTCCCGTTTTTAAAACTGTTACTTCAAAATTTTGTCCGACTGGATAAGCTGGCAAATTTGGATAAGAAGCTGCAGGAATTCCTGAATCATCATAAGGAGACAAAACCAAAGTTGAATAAGGGTCTGCCACTTTTACTAATGCAGGAGAATTTGCCAATGGCGTGCTCTCTCCTACCCAATATTGATAGGTATTATTTGCTCCCGAAACCAATCCAGTCAACTCCAACCAAAATTTATCAGAAGATGGATCTTTCTTCATGGCATAAGCCGTTGTTGGTTGCCAATTATTGAAACTTCCGGCAACGTAAACAAAATCTTTTAAAGGCGCATCTAAAACCAATGTTGCTTTTGTGGCATCAGTAGCATTATAATTTATTCCATCAACTAACCCAGCAGGAATAGCTGCTAAAACTGTATTTGGATTTACAACAACCGAAAACTTTTTAGAAATTGTAACAGTTCCTTGAACCACCACTAATTCATAACTTTGATTGTCTGTAACATTATTTGCAGTATAAGAATAACTTGCAGTACTTGCATTTGTATTAATCGTCGCTCCGTTTGCTTTTAATGTATAACTCGCTACTCCGTTTGTATTAGTTGCAGCAATATTAAAATTAGAACCTGATGCTAATATTGTCGTACTATTTTCTGTTGGAGAAGTCAAAGTCACTTGAAAAGAACCTACTTCAACTAAAATATCTTGTGATTTTTTGTCGCCCGTTCCGTTTTTAGCCTTAATTAAAAAACCAATTTTTCCAATTCCTGTTGTATTATAATAAGTAGTTGGTGTAATTGTTTTGGTATAAGTATCGGTTCCTGCGTTGTAAGTAAATTTACTTTCCTCGCTTGAAGCTTCCCAAGTACCATTGTTTGGTGTTCCTTTTTGAGTTGTATCATTTGTATCAAATGCCCAAGCCCACATATATAAAGCATTGCCAGTAACACCCCATGTACCTTCATTTATACTGCTTCCGTTTATCGTAATGGTAATAGAAGTAGTTTCCTCAAAAGTAGATGGACTAACTGAATAGCTTGCCGTTTGCACTTGTCCAAATGAAATTGCCGACAGCAAAAAGAAAAATAATAGTAAAGTTTTTTTCATAATTAATATGGTTATTAAAAAAAAGGCTATCCGTAGATAGCCTCTTTCTATGTTTCAACTTATTATTGTTTTACCATTGAATAAGTATAATTTCTTGGGTTGCTTAAATCCAAAGTAATTAAGTATTTTCCAGCAGTAGTCCCAATGTTTGTTCCTCCTTCTTCTAGAGAACCGTTAGCACCAGTATCTCCGTAGTTAAGATCCCAGTTTCCATTTGCTCTAAATTTCAAACCATTATCCGGAGCAGCCTGAGTAGTTAAAGTTGCAATAACTGTCCATTTTTTAGTTGCAGGATCATAGGTCATTGGAGTATCAGTATCCCATCCACCTGGAGTAGCATTACCAATAATTCCCCAAGTCGTTTTTAATGTAGAAATTGTTAATTTCTTAGGATCTGTATCTGCTTTGATTCTGTAGTAACCAGCTGCATCAATTTTAAGATTATCACTTCCATTATAAATGATAGTTCCAGCAGTAGCGCCTTTTGTATATTTATTATCAAAATTTGAAGCAGGAGTCAATAAATACTCAGCAGCAGCAGCAAAGTACACATAACCATCAAAAGCCGTTTTTCCGTAACCTTCAGCCATTAATGTAGGAGCAGAAGATGGCGTCCAATCATTTCCATATCCACTTGCTTTTTGATATCCACCAGGAATCCATAATTTTGGAGTTTCAGTAGTGTAAGGCGTTACAACAATTCCGCTAATATTTGAAAACTGAGTTTCAGTACCAACAGTTGATTTAACTCTTACTTCAAAATCTCCAGCAGCAAATGGAGTTGCACCTAAAGATAATACAGCACCATTTAATTTCTCTACAGAAACTGAAACTTGATTTTGAGATTTTACAGTTCCTAATTCTTTAGGAGTTTTGAATGTATTTCCTTTTTTATCAATTTCAACTACATAAGTTACTTCAACACTTCCGCCGAAATCTGCAGAAGCCCAAGTAAAACGTTCTGCCTGACTTGCAGCCGCATCTGGAGATAAAACATATGCTGTACCGCTTTGAGGAGCAGTTAATGCAGGGGCAGTAACTGCCTCGATTACTGGTCTGTCTTGTACATCTTCAACGTTGCATGATACTGCAACTAATGCTAATAAAGCTATTATTGATTTAGTTATATTTTTCATTTGTGGTATTTTTAATTTCGTTATTCAGTTAGTTAGTTACCTAGTATCCAGGATTTTGTTTTAAATTTTGATTAGCACCTAAAGCTCCAGCAGGAATTGGGAATAAATCTCTGAAAGATTGTGTTGAAGTACCTCCAGCCACATTTCCTTTCCATGGCCATAAATATGATCCACCTGTGAATTTTCCGAAACGGATCAAATCTGTTCTTCTGTGTCCTTCCCAGTGAAGTTCTCTTGCTCTTTCGTCTAAGATAAAGTTCAAAGTAAGATCACCTTGGTTAACTGTATTCGCTTTTGCTCTTGTTCTTAACGCATTTACGTAAGTAGTTGCAGTTGCTAAGCTTCCGCCTGCACCTCTAATAGCACACTCAGCATACATTAAGTAAGCATCTGCAAGTCTAAAAATTGGGAAATCAGTATCTGCAAAGTTTCCTGCTTTATCTGAACCCTGAACACCATTTACATCAACATTTTTAAATTTCTGAATAGCATATCCATCTGTAAAATTACCAATGTTAGCAATTTCTTTAGTTTGTCCGTCTGTGTAGAACTGACCACGAGTATCTGTAGTAGCAGCAGGAAATTTGTCCACAAAAGCCGAAGTTGTTCTAACACCTGCCCAACCTCCGTTGATACCAAATTGAGTTTTATCCATGCTTCCACCAACTGGAGCGTGAACTAAGAATGTTGTACCTCCGTAAGTTTGAGTACGAATACCGTCGAAAGCAATTGTGAAGATAAATTCTTTCTGAGCACCATTTTTATCATTATCAGCCAAGAATAATTGGTTGTAATTATTATGGATTGAATAACCTGAATTGATTACTTTGTCAATTAAAGGCAATGCCTCAGTATAATGATCTGTACCAATATAAACTTTAGCGTTCATGTATAATTTAGCATGCAACATCCAAGCAGCAGCCTGATCGATACGATATGCTTCATTCGTTTTTGGCGTTTTCAACAATGGCTCGATAGCAGTAAGTTCTTCATCGATAAATTTATAAATCTCAGCTCTTGAAGAGTATTCTGGGTAGTAGAATGTTGTTGGAGAATCTTCTGTTACTATTGATCCTGCTCCAAAAGTATCTACTAAATGCCAGTATGTCATTGCTCTTAAGAAACGAGCTTCTGCACGATATGCTTTTACATCTGCTAAAACAGCTGCATCTGTTACACCTCTTCCAGCTAATTTTGCATCTGTAGTTTGTCTTAAAAACTCATTACAGTTTACAATCTGAAAAGAAAAACGTGCAAATGTTGCTGCGATAAAAGTATCTGCTGATGACCAAGTTTGTGAATGGAAATCTTTAATTGTTCCGTCATTCCAAGCAATTACTGCTTCATCAGTTGTCAATTCCTGCATCATCCAAAAACCTCTGATGTATTGACTTGTTCCCTCATCAATTCCAGAAATATCAGGGCTTCCTGCAGGTCCTTGTTGACCAGTTGTAGCAAAACCTGCATATAATTTTGCTAAATTTTGTTTGTAAGCAGCCGGATCTTTAAAAAGCTCGTCACTACTTACAGAATCTCCGTTATCAGGTGATTGGTTAAGATCATCTGTACATGATGAAAACAACATCGTCATCATAAACAAAGAAATACCTAATAATTTTATTTGTATCTTTTTCATTTTTCTTGTTATTTGAATTAGAAGTTAGCGTTTAATCCTAACATGAAAGTAATTGGTCTTGGATAAAGATTATTATCAATACCATTTGAAATTTCAGGATTCAAACCTTCATACTTAGTGATTGTTAAAATATTTTGAGCTGATGCCGTTAATTTTAACATTGAAATACCTTTTATTTTTTGATTGAAAGTATATCCAACTGTAACGTTATCTAATTTAACAAAAGATGCATCCTGAATATAGTAATCAGATTTTAACTGAAAATTACTTCCTTGTTTGAAACCAGTTTCTAAAAGGTTCTCAACACCATTTGACAAATCATTTTGTCTGATTAAAACATTATTGTATGTACCATTACCAGAATCTACGTTGTTGTACATATAGTTACCCCAAGAACCTCTCCAGTTCATAGAGAAATCCCAGTTTTTGTAATTAAAAGTTGTATAGAAACCATAGAAAATATCAGCAGCTGGTTTGTGAAAACGATACATATCATCTTCATTTACAATTCCATCTTTATTACGGTCTACAAAAACGCCATCCATTGGTTTTCCTGCAGCATTGTAAGCCTGCTCAAATACATAAAATGAATTAGGTGCATAACCAACTTGGTTATTTTGAATTTTATTTCCTGTTCCACCTGCTATATTATCTCCAGCTTCTAATCCAGGAGTATTGTCCTGAGTTGTTGTTAATGCTGTAATTTTTGAATTTTGGAATGTAATATTTCCACCAATTCTCCATTCCATATTATCTTTTTGAACCGGAACTACTTCTCCAGATAACTCAATACCTTTATTTTTAAGACTACCAACATTGTAATTATCTCTATTAGAGAATCCGAAGAAAGGAGGATTCAACGTGTTTAATAATAAATCGTCTGTAGTTCTTTGGTAAACATCAGCAGTACCTGTTACTCTATTATTGAAAAGAGCAAAATCTAACCCAACGTTAATTGTTGTTGTTTCTTCCCATTTCAAATTACTGTTATACGGCTGTGGTCTGTAAGTAGTATAAAAAGTATTTCCTAATTGATATTGAGCTGCACTGTTTGATGCTAAATATAATGGAATAGAAGGATAAGCACTTCCAATATTTTGCTGTCCAGTAATACCCCATCCTCCTCTTAATTTAATAGAGTTGATGCTTGCAACATCTTTCAAGAAACTTTCTTCGTTTAATTTCCAAGCAACCGAAACTGCAGGGAAATTTGACCAGCGGTAATCTTCTGTAAATCTTGAAGTTCCGTCACGTCTGATAGAAACAGTCGCTAAATATTTATCTGCAACAGTAAAATTAGCTCTTCCAAAGAAAGACTGTAAATTGATATGTGTTGGAGTAAATAACTCTACAGTATTTACATCATTCTCAAAATTATAGTTTGATCTGTTTTTTTCTTCTCTAAAATCTTGATAAGTATAACCACCTGTTACGTCAACCTGTGTGCTGATACTTTCAATCATTTTATTATAGTTCAAATACAAGTCCATTAACTTGTTATTTCTCTTCTCTATATTTACATAAGAGTTATTGTATCCAGAACCTTTAAGACCAAATAAATAATCTGCATCTGTTCCACCAAAACCTCTACCGCTCATTTGATCATAACCTAAATTCACTGTAGCCTTTAATTCTGGCAAAAAGTGCATTTTATAATCCAATTGAATGTTTCCGATACTTCTATTAAAGGTACCTAAATTATCTTGTTGATTAATCATTGCAACTGGGTTTTTTCCAGCCAATTGATTAAATTCCGTTGGAGATGCCATCCATTGGAAATAAGTTCCATCAGCATTTCTAACAGACTGTGTTGGATCAAAACCTACAGCTGCACCAACTGCTCCAGTATTACTGTAGTTACTTTTAATTACAGAAGTATTGTTGTTTACTTGAACTTTTAAATGCTTGTCAAAAAAGTCTCCAGTTAACGAAACTCCTAAAGTTGTTCTTTCAAAATTATCTCTTAATAAAACACCATTTAAATTAGTATACCCTACAGAAGCTCTATAAGTAACATTATCAGCACCACCACTTGCAGAAACGTTTTGATCTGTACCCATTGCAGTTCTGTAAATTTCGTCTTGCCAATTTGTATTAGCCTGACCCATTGCTGCTATTTGAGATGCACTTCCGTTTGCATTTACAAAGTCTCTAAATTGTCCGCTTGATAAAGCATCAACTTTTTGAGTAATTTCTGAAACTTGGAAATTTCCATTGTAGCTAACTTTGATATCACCTGATTTACCTTTTTTAGTAGTAATGATGATTACACCATTCGAAGCTCTTGAACCGTAAATTGCAGTTGCAGAAGCATCTTTTAAAACAGTTTGTGATTCAATATCATTCGGATTGATTGTAGATAAAGGGTTTCTTCCTCCTTCAACTCCTCCATTTGCAACTGGAATACCATCAATTACATATAATGGATCGTTGTTTGCACTAAGAGAAGAGCCGCTACGGATTCTTACAATCGGGTCAGCTCCTGGAGAACCACCTCCGTTAATAATCTGCAAACCAGCTACTCTACCTTGAATCATTTGATCAGCAGATTGTACTGGTCCTTTATTAAAATCTTTTGCACCTAAAACTGTTACAGCTCCTGTTGCATCTTTTTTCTTAACAGTACCGTAACCTACTTGTACAACAACCTCTTTAAGTTGGTTTGTATCTTCTTCAAGTGTAACGCTTACGTTTTTTTGTCCAGAAAAAGTTACTGTACTGCTTACATATCCAATAAATGACACGACAATTTTATCACCATTTTTTAAATTTGGCAATTGAAATTTCCCATCAAAATCTGTAGAAGTACCTGCTTTTGAGCCTTGTACATTTACATTTACCCCCGGAATCGGCTGTCCTGTAGCCTTATCGACAACAGTTCCATTCAATGTGCTTTGAGCTAACACAGTAAACGGCAGCAGTAGGAATAAAAATAACAACTTTTTGTAAATTGTTTTCATACTTTTTGTTTAAATTAGTTTGAGTTTGTGATTGTTAGTTAAGTTTTTAATTTTACTTCGAATTTCAAAATTATGAATTTATTAACACGAACAACCGGTGGCAATTTTTATTGGTTTACGAAAACGTGGTAGTGTTGAAAACTTTCTATTTTTTGTAATCTTTTAAGTCAAAAATTGCCAATACCAAAAATATTATCCATCTTTATTATCAATTAGATTTTTTCCAAAAAACACTATGAAACGCAAAATAACCTTAAAACAGATAGCAAAAGAACTTGACGTATCTATTTCAACTGTCTCAAAATCACTTAGAAACAGTCTGGAAATAGGCGAAGAAACGCGTCTAAAAGTGCAAGCTTTTGCTAAGTTTTACAACTATAAGCCTAACAATATCGCTCTTAGCTTAAAAAACCGAAAAACCAAGAGTATTGGTATTATCATTCCGGAAATTGTACATTATTTTTTCTCTACTGTAATCAACGGAATTGAGCAGGTTGCCAATGAACACGGTTATAGCGTAGTAATCTGTTTGTCAGACGATTCTTTTGACAAAGAGGTTTTAAATATGGAAATGTTAGCCAACGGAAGTATCGATGGTTTTATCATGTCGCTCTCGAAAGAAACTCAGTTTAAAGGCGACTTTCATCACATCACAGAAGTCATCAATCAGGGAATGCCAGTCGTAATGTTTGATCGTGTTACCAATGATATTTTGTGCGATAAAGTAATTATTGATGATAAAGCTGCTGCATACGAAGCGGTTCAGAGTTTAATTGATAATGGCCGAAAAAAGATCGCCTTGGTTACTACTGTTGACTATGTAAGTGTTGGAAAATTAAGAACAGACGGTTACGAAAAAGCACTTTTAGACAACGGAATCCCTTTCAACGAAGATTTAATTATTAAAATTGAAGATGTTGATACTTGCGAAATCACTATTTCGGAACTTTTACACGCGAGAGCTTTTGATGCTGTTTTTGCTGTAAACGAGCTTTTTGCAGTAACAATTATCAAAACCGCATCAAAAATGGGATTAAAAGTTCCTGAAGATTTAGCAGTAATTGCGTTTACTGACGGAATTATATCAAAATACTCTACTCCAAGCATTACGACGGTCAGTCAGAGTGGTGAAAAAATGGGTAATAAAGCCGCCAAAATGCTTATTGAAAGGCTTGAAGCCGAACATGACGAAGATGAAGACGAAAACGAAAACTACACAACTGAGGTTATCGAAACCCATTTAATAAAAAGAGAATCTACTGACTAATTTTCTTAAAATCAACGCATTCTAGAGCCATAAAAAATATTTATGGCTTTTTTATTAGCTTAAATAAAAAAATAATTTATACTTTTACGCCCGTCAAGGCTTTTAGTTTTACTTCGAAAGAAACAAAGTTTTGATAAGCAAAGCGCTTATCGTATAATTTTTTCAAATTACGATAATGGAAAAGCGTAAATTAAGTTTCTGGAAAATTTGGAACATGAGTTTCGGTTTCTTAGGAATACAATTTGGTTTTGCACTGCAAAACGCAAATACTTCAAGAATTTTTGAAACCCTTGGTGCTAAAATAGATGAAATCCCAATTTTGTGGATTGCTGCGCCTGTTTCAGGTTTAATTATTCAGCCCGTTATTGGTTATTTTAGTGACAGAACCTGGACTCGTTTAGGAAGACGTCGCCCCTATTTTTTAATTGGAGCCATTTTGTCTTCAATTGCATTATTTATTATGCCCAACTCTCCTACTTTATGGATTGCTGCGGGAACTTTATGGATAATGGATGCCTCTATAAATGTTTCAATGGAACCGTTTCGCGCTTTTGTTGGCGATAATTTACCCGACGAACAACGCGCATTAGGTTTTGTTATGCAGAGTTTCTTTATTGGTACTGGTGCCGTTGTTGGTTCTGTCCTACCTTATCTTTTTACAAATGTTTTCGATGTAAGCAACGTTGCTCCTAAAGGGATTATTCCAGATGCAGTTAAATGGTCTTTCTACATTGGCGGAATTGTTTTTCTGCTTTCTGTTTTATGGACTGTTTTCAAAACTACCGAATATACTCCAGAAGAACTTCATGCATTCGAAGCTAACAGCAAAAAAGATTTAGAAAAAGAGGGGCAAAATTCAGAAATAGAATCTGGAGTTTCTACAAAAAAACAATTGCTTTTAGGAGTATTGTTTGCTGGTATTGGAGGATTAATTTCATTTTTAATTTTCGAAAATAGCCTTGCTAAAGAACTATATATTCTTTTTGTAGGCTTAATTTTCATGGGCGTTTTATTTGTAATTGCATCACAATTGCGAACTAAAAAAGTTCAGAATGGCTTTACCATAATCATGACCGATTTATTGAACATGCCAAGAACAATGCAAAAATTGGCTTGGGTTCAGTTTTTCTCTTGGTTTGCACTTTTCTCTATGTGGATCTATACCACACAAGCCGTTACACAACACATTTTTGGCACTACAGACACCACTTCAAAAGTATACAATGATGCTGCCGACTGGGTTTCTGTTTTATTCACAGTTTATAACGGAGTCGCTGCAGCTGTAGCTTTCTTATTACCAGTTATTGCAAAAAAAGTAGGCGTTAGAGCAACACATTTATTAGCATTATGCGCTGGAGGTGTTGGTTTAATTTCAATTTATTTTATTGGTGATAAACAGTTGCTGATCCTTCCAATGTTGGGAGTTGGTATCGCTTGGGCAAGTATTTTATCAATGCCTTATGCCATGTTATCTGGAGCTTTGCCTGCAGCTAAAATGGGATATTATATGGGCGTTTTTAATTTTTTCGTCGTAATTCCACAAATTGTAGCCGCTACAATACTAGGATTTGTAATCAAACAATTCTTCCATAATGAACCTATTTACGCTCTAATAATTGGAGGAATATCAATGATTTTCGCAGGATTATTGACTCTTAGGGTAAATAGTAAAACTAAAATTGAAATCCATGAATAATAAAAAAGCATTCATCTTCGATCTTGATGGAGTGATCGTTGATACCGCTAAATACCACTTTTTAGCTTGGCAGAAAATTGCCCAGTCATTAAACATAAATTTTACGCATGAAGATAATGAACTTCTTAAAGGCGTGAGCCGAGTTCGTTCGTTAGATATTATACTTGGATTAGGAAATGTTCAAGCTTCGCAGGAAGACAAAGACAAATGGCTGATTCAAAAAAACGAAGATTATTTATCTTATTTAGTTGACATGGATGAAAGTGAGATTCTTCCAGGAGTTTTAAAAATTCTAAAACTATTAAAAGATAAAAACCAAGGAATTGCATTAGGCTCTGCCAGTAAAAATGCAAGACCAATTCTAGAAAAAACAGGGATTCTATCTTACTTCGATGTTATTGTTGACGGAAATGATGTCAGCAATGCAAAACCAGATCCTGAAGTTTTCTTAAAAGCGGCTCAATTATTAGATATTGATCCAAAAAATTCAATTGTATTTGAAGATTCTGTTGCTGGAATTCAGGCAGCAAACATCGCAGAAATGGTAAGTGTGGGAATTGGTGAGGAAACAATTTTACATGAAGCTGACTATATTTTTAAAGATTTTACCCAAATCGAAACAAGCTTTATTGAGAAACTAATTGGTTAATGTGGCAATGTGTCAATTAGATAATGCAATGAAAAATCAATTATCTAATTTTCTGATTAACCCATTTTCTAATTAAAAAATGAAAACGTAGAACAACCAAGCAATTATAAGGATAAGAGTCGAAAAATAATTATCAAATCGACACATTATCTAATTATTTAATTGCCCAATTATCTAATTTAAAAGATGAACCAAGATTATATAAAACCAGACAATTGGTCTATTATTGAAGAAGGATTTGATGCGGAGAGAGTAAAATCTTCTGAAAGTCTTTTTAGTATCGGGAACGGCGCTATGGGACAACGCGCCAATTTTGAAGAATCTTATTCAGCAGAAACTTTCCAAGGAAGTTACATTGCTGGAATTTATTATCCAGACAAAACAAAAGTGGGCTGGTGGAAAAACGGTTATCCGAAATATTTTGCCAAAGTACTTAACGCTCCAAACTGGATTGGAATTGACATTGAAATCAACGAAGAAAATCTTGATTTAAATATGTGTACTGAAGTTAGAAACTTCCGCAGAGAATTGAATATGAAAGAAGGTTGGTACAATCGTTCTTTTGAAGCAATTCTAAAAAACGGAACAGAAATTTCTGTAAATGTTCGTCGTTTTCTTTCCTTAGATTTAGACGAAGCCGGAATCATTAAATACGATATTACACCTTTAAATAAAGATGCAAAAATCGTTTACAAACCTTATGTTGACGCTGGTGTAACCAATGAAGATGCGAACTGGGAAGAAAAATTCTGGGAACCGCTTGAGGTTAAAAAAGGTACAAATGAAGCTTTTGTAACGGCTCAAACGTTTAAAACGCATTTTAAAGTTACTACTTTCATGCACAATACGATTTTGGCAAACGGAGAAAACATCAATGTTTCGCCATCGACAATCGATTCAACAACAGATAAAGTTCAGTATACGTACGGAACTATTATTGCAAAAGGACAAACCTCATCAATCCAAAAAATTGGTGGATATACGGTTTCTCTAAACCACGAAAATACTTTGGCTGGAGCCGAAAAAGTAATTAAATCGGCTGTTGCTTTAGGATATGACGCACTTCTTCAAAATCAAATTGAAGCTTGGGCAAAAATCTGGGAAATGTCAGATATTACTATTGAAGGCGATGTAAAAGCACAACAAGGAATTCGTTTCAATATCTTCCAATTAAATCAAACGTATTCAGGAAAAGATTCTCGTTTAAATATTGGACCAAAAGGTTTCACCGGAGAAAAATACGGAGGATCTACTTATTGGGACACTGAAGCGTATTGTATTCCGTTTTACATGGCTACAAAAGATCAGCAAGTTGCGAGGAATTTATTGACTTATCGTTTCAATCAATTGGACAAAGCGATTGAAAACGCTAAGGATAATTTAGGTTTCAAAAACGGCGCTGCATTATACCCGATGGTTACCATGAATGGTGAAGAATGCCACAACGAATGGGAAATCACACACGAAGAAATCCACAGAAATGGTGCGATTGCTTTTGCGATTTACAACTATTACCGTTACACGGGAGATTACTCTTATATTCCAGAAAAAGGTTTAGAAGTTTTAATCGGAATTGCGCGTTTCTGGCACCAAAGAGCTTCTTTCTCAAAAGAGAAAAATCAATATGTGATTCTTGGAGTTACTGGTCCAAACGAATACGAAAACAACATCAACAATAATTTCTACACCAATTATATTGCAAAATGGTGTATCGATTTTGCTGCAGAACAAATTGAAAAAGTAGCTTTAGAATATCCTTCAGATCACAAACGCATTTTAGAAAAAGTGAGCCTTTCGGCGAATGAAATTCAGGAATGGAAAAAAGTAGCTGATGATATGTATTTCCCAATTTCAAAGGAACTTGGAATCTATTTACAGCAAGATGGCTTCTTAGACAAAGATTTAGTTCCTGTAAAAGATTTAGATCGTTCACAGCGTCCAATTAACCAAAAATGGTCTTGGGATCGCGTGTTGCGTTCGCCATACATCAAACAAGCTGACGTTTTACAAGGTTTTTATTTCTTCGAAGATCATTTTTCTAAAGAAGAATTAAAACTCAATTTCGAATTCTATGAATCATTTACGGTTCATGAAAGTTCACTTTCGCCTTGCGTGCACTCGATTCAGGCTGCTGTTTTAGATAAAATGGATATGGCATATACTTTTTATTTAAGAACTTCTCGTCTAGATTTAGATGATTATAATAAAGAAGTCGAAGAAGGTTGTCACATCACGTCAATGGCTGGAACTTGGATGAGTATCGTAGAAGGTTTTGGTGGAATGCGTGTGAAAAATGACCAGCTTCATTTCTCTCCAAAAATCCCGAAAGAATGGAAAGGGTATTCGTTTAAAATCAATTTCAGGAATCAAATTTTGAAAGTAGCTGTAAATCATAATGAAACAACATTTACTGTAGGCGGCGATCAAGATTTAACAATTGTGGTTAATGGAAATCCTGTAATTGCAAGTAAATTTGTACAAATAAATTAAATTACAATACAATTAAAAACTAAAAAAACATGAAAAACTTATTTTTCGCAAGTTTAATTTTGTTTGCGTTTAGCACAGTTGCAAAAGCGCAGCAGTTAAAATCACCCGAAGGCAAGTTCGTAATGGAATTTTCTCTTCAAAACGATGGGACTCCAACGTACAATTTAAAATACAAAAACAAAGAAGTTGTAAAAACCAGTAAACTAGGTCTTGAACTTAAAGATGATAAAAAATCTTTATTGAATGACTTTACGGTTGTTGATACTAAAACTTCGACTTTTGATGAAACTTGGAAACCAGTTTGGGGAGAAGTAGATCATATCAGAAATCATTATAATGAATTGGCTGTGACTTTAAATCAAAAAGGAACCGACAGACAAATCATTATCCGTTTCCGTTTATTCGAAGACGGACTTGGATTTAGATATGAATTCCCAGCGCAAAAGAATCTTACTTATTTTGTAATTAAAGAAGAAAGATCTCAATTTGCAATGACTGGAGATCATACTGCTTTCTGGATTCCAGGAGATTATGATACTCAGGAATACGATTATACAAAATCGAAATTATCTGAAATTAGAGGTTTATCTCAAAAAGCATACACTGCAAACGTTTCTCAAAAATCTTTTTCACCAACAGGAGTTCAGACTTCTTTGATGTTAAAAACTGCTGACGGAATCTACATCAACTTGCACGAAGCGGCTTTGATCAACTATTCTTGTATGCACTTGAATTTAGATGATAAAAACTTAGTTTTCGAATCTTGGTTAACGCCAGATGCAAAAGGTGATAAAGGTTACATGCAAGCGCCAAGCCACTCGCCTTGGAGAACGATTATGGTAAGCGACGACGCTAGAGAAATCTTGGCTTCAAAAATGACTTTAAACTTGAATGATCCATCAAAAATTGATGATACTTCTTGGATTAAGCCAGTAAAATATGTTGGTGTTTGGTGGGAAATGATCACAGGAAAAAGCTCTTGGTCATACACAAATGATTTCCCAACAGTTCAATTAGGAGTTTCTGATTTTTCAAAAGCAAAACCAAGCGGAACGCACGGTGCAAACAATGCTAACGTAAAAAAATACATTGATTTTGCTGCTGCAAATGGTTTCGATGCTGTTTTAGTAGAAGGATGGAACGAAGGCTGGGAAGATTGGTTTGGACACTCAAAAGATTATGTTTTTGATTTCTTGACGCCTTACCCGGATTTTGACGTAAAAGGTTTGCACGAATACGCAAAATCTAAAAATGTAAAAATCATCATGCACCATGAAACTTCAGGTTCTGTTCGCAACTACGAACGCCATATGGATGCTGCTTACAAATTCATGAAAGACAACGGATACGATGCTGTAAAAAGCGGTTACGTTGGAGATATTTTACCTCGCGGTGAAAACCATTACGATCAATGGATTGTAAATCATTACCAATACGCTATCGAAAAAGCAGCTGATTATAAAATTATGGTGAATGCTCACGAAGCAGTTCGTCCGACAGGAATCTGCAGAACGTACCCGAACTTAATTGGAAACGAAGCAGCAAGAGGAACAGAATACCAAGCTTTTGGAGGTTCTAAACCAAATCACGTTACGGTTTTACCATTTACACGTTTAATTGGTGGCCCAATGGATTACACGCCGGGAATCTTCGAAATGGATATCAGCAAGATGAATCCTGATAACAAATCGCATGTAAACAGTACAATCTGTAATCAATTAGCATTATACGTAACAATGTACAGTCCGTTGCAAATGGCTGCTGATACCCCAGAAAACTACAACCGTTTTCCAGATGCATTCCAATTCATTAAAGATGTGGCTGTAGATTGGTCAGAAAGTAAATATATTGAAGCTGAACCAGGAGATTTCATCACAGTTGCGCGTAAAGCAAAAGGAACAAACAACTGGTTCGTTGGAAATGTAAACGGAGAAACTTCTCGTACGTCAAACATCGATTTCAGCTTCCTTGAAAAAGGCAAAAAATACACTGCAACAATTTATGCTGATGCAAAAGATGCGCATTACAAAACAAATCCGCAAGCTTATACCATCAAGAAAATTGCTGTAACAAGCAAATCAAAATTATCTCAATTATCTGCTCCTGGCGGAGGTTATGCGATAAGCATTATTGAAACAAAATAATTTAATTAACCATATAAGAAATGTAAGTTCATTTAAAATTAAAATCTCCCCAGTTTTTTTCTTAATTGTTCTTACATTTCTTATATGGTTTAAATTCATCTTTACTATGAATAACCTAAAAATTAACCGCACATTCTACAAATTAGTTTTAATGGTTTTGTTGTTTTCCGCTTCCGCAAAAGCGCAAATCCAAAAAGTAGAACCGCCATTTTGGTACGCCGGAATGAAGAATCCGGAATTACAGATTATGTTCTACGGAAAAAACATTTCACAATATGAAGCTTCGGTTTCAAATAATGTTGTGATCAAAAATGTTGAAAAAACAGAAAACCCAAATTACCTTTTTGTTACAATTGATACGCAAAACATCAAAGCTTCTGAATTGGTTTTCTCTTTCAAAAACAACAATAAAGTAGCTTTTACTCAGAAATATTCGCTTAAAGAAAGAAGAGCAAATTCGGCAGACCGAAAAAGTTACGATGCATCGGATTTGATTTATTTAATCATGCCGGATCGTTTCGCAAATGGGAATCCTAAAAACGACACTGATGCCGTTTTAACTGAAAAAGGAAACCGCGCAGAACCGGGAGGACGCCATGGTGGAGACATAGAAGGAATTATTAAAAACCTAGATTATATTTCTTCTTTGGGCGCTACAACAATCTGGAGTACGCCTTTATGCGAAGACAACGACAAACAGCATTCGTACCACACTTACGGACAATCAGATGTTTACAAAATCGATCCGCGTTACGGAACCAATGACGATTATGCTCGTCTTTCTGCAGAAATGCACAAAAAGAACATGAAACTGGTTATGGATTATGTTACGAATCACTGGGGAATTACGCACTGGATGATGAAAGATATGCCAACAAAAACTTGGTTCAATCAATTTGAAAATTTCACGCAAACCAATCACAGACGTGAGGTAATTCCGGATACGCACGCTTCAAAATCTGATCAGGAAGTTTGTGTTGACGGCTGGTTTGTGCCTTCAATGCCGGATTTGAATTTAAGAAATCCTCTGGTTGCAAAATACTTAACTCAAAACGCTATCTGGTGGATAGAATTTGCGAATCTTGACGGTTTCAGAGTGGATACTTACAACTATTCTGATCCAACTGCAATGGCAAATTGGGCAAAATCAATTACAAATGAATATCCAAACTTTAATATTGTAGGCGAAATCTGGATGCACAATCAGGCAAGTTTGGCCTATTGGCAAAAAGACAGTAAAATTGGAGCCATCAAAAACTACAATTCGAATTTGCCAAGTGTAATGGATTTTACACTTCAAAGTCAAATTACTTCTGCTTTCAACGAAGATACACCAAACTGGGATAGCGGATTGATTAAATTCTACAACAATTTTGCGATGGATTATTTATATCCAAACACCAATAATATTTTAGTTTTTGCAGAAAATCATGACACAGATCGTATGAACGAAAAGTTCAAATATGATTTACCAAAATACAAACTGGCCATGACTTTACTAGCAACCATTCGCGGAATTCCGCAAGTGTATTATGGTACAGAAATTGGAATGGGCGGAGATAAAAGCAAAGGCGATGCCGATATTCGTCAAGATTTCCCTGGCGGATGGGCTGTCGACAAAAATAACGCTTTTACCGCAGCAGGAAGAACGGCTCAGCAAGCGCAATATTTTGATTTCACATCTAAATTATTCAATTGGAGAAAAACGAATGAAGCCGTTCATTTTGGAAAAATGACACATTATATTCCTGAAAACAATACGTATGTTTATTTCAGATATACCGATGCTAAAACCGTAATGGTGGTTTTCAATAACAATGCAAAGGAGCAAGTTGTAAAAACAAATCGTTTCAAAGAAAACATCAAAAACTTTAAATCAGGAAAAGATGTTATCACAGGAAAAACATTCGATTTAGCTACTGAAATTACTTTAGAACCAAAATCAGCTTTGGTTTTAGAATTGGAATAACAGTATTTTTTCTCTCGCAGATTTAGGAGATTGAGCAGATAATTAAAAAAGAAAATCTGCCGAATCTGCGAAATCTGCGAGAAACTATTTTTTCCGCCACGAATTCACGAATTTTTATTTTCAAACATTGTCAAAAAATAATTCGGGAATTCGTGGCTATTTTTTAAACACAATGCATCCTAAAATATTCTAAAATAATGAAAAAATACACTTTCCTTTTTTTATCTTTAGTATACTTAACAATGAGTTGTTCTGGCTCAAAATCAGTTACAATGAATAATACTTCGAAAACACCTTTCGTTTGGGAAGGAGCAAATGTTTATTTTTTACTTACAGATCGTTTTTATAACGGAGACACTTCTAACGATGTCAATTTCAACCGAACCAAAACTCCCGGAAAATTACGCGGATTTGAAGGCGGTGACATCATCGGAATCACTAAAAAAATCGAATCAGGCTATTTTGAAAAACTAGGAATAAATGCCATTTGGCTTACGCCGATTGTCGAACAAATTCACGATGGCGTTGACGAAGGAACCGGTCTTAGTTATGGTTTTCACGGTTATTGGGCAAAAGACTGGACGGCTTTAGATCCAAACTTTGGAACCAAAGAAGATTTAGCAAAACTCGTAAAAAAAGCACATGAAAAAGGCATCCGAATAATTCTTGACGGTGTAATAAATCATACAGGACCAGTAACTCCAGAAGATCCCGTTTGGCCTTCTGATTGGGTTAGAACTGGTGTTGTTTGCGATTATAAATCTTTCGAGAATACAACCATGTGTACTTTGGTTGACAATCTTCCAGACGTTAGAACTGAAAGTAATCAGGAAGTAGCACTCCCTCCTTTTTTAGTTGAAAAATGGAAAAAAGAAGGTCGTTACGAAAAAGAAATTGCTTCGCTTGACGAATTCTTCAAAAGAACAAACTATCCAAGAACACCAAAATATTACATCATAAAATGGCTTACAGATTATATTGTAGAATTTGGAATTGATGGTTACCGCGGAGATACCGTAAAACACACCGACGAAAACGTTTGGGCC
Organism: Flavobacterium sp. LHD-80; assembly: GCF_030929605.1. Taxonomy (GTDB): domain Bacteria; phylum Bacteroidota; class Bacteroidia; order Flavobacteriales; family Flavobacteriaceae; genus Flavobacterium. Next base: position 500,402 of record NZ_JAVFVS010000004.1, on the reverse strand, counting down.
GATTTTAAAAAAGAATGTGATTACGCTTTTGAAACTTGGAAAAAACATCATCCGTTGGAAGTTTTAGATCAAAATCCGTTTTATACGATTGCCGAAGTTTACGGCTACGGAATCAGCGGTGGTCAGGATTATGATTTTGGAGACCGAAAAGTAAATTATTTTCAAAATGGCTTCAACAGCATGATCAATTTTGAATTCAAATGGAACGCGGCTCAAAATGATTACGAGGGTTTGTTTTCAAAATATTCCAACCATTTAAATAATGACTTGAAAGGTTTTTCAGTTTTAAACTATATGTCTTCTCACGACGACGGTCAACCTTTTGATGCAAATAGAACAAAAGGTATCGAAGCCGGAACCAAATTGTTGCTTTCTCCCGGAATATCTCAAGTTTATTATGGTGATGAATCTAATCGTTCTTTAGTTGTTGAAGGCACTCAAGGCGATGCAACCTTACGTTCAAATATGAATTGGGATGCTATTCAGAATAATTCTGAAACGCAGAAAGTAGTTTTGCATTGGCAGAAATTAGGACAATTTAGACGTAATCATCCGGCAGTTGGAGCTGGTGTTCACCAATTAATTAATGCTAATCCTTATACTTTTTCTAGAATCTTCACCAAAGGCGCTTTTACAGATAAAGTAGTTATGGGAGTTGATTTACCAAGAGGCAGAAAAGAACTTCCTGTTGGCGACATCTTCCCAAACGGAACTAAATTAAAAGAGGCTTACTCCAATCAAAATATAGAAGTTATTGACGGAAAAGTGATTATCGACAGTGAGTTTGATATTGTTTTACTGGAATTAATTTAACCGCAAAGCACGCAAAGAAATACGCAAGGTTCGCAAAGGTTTATAAAATCTTTGCGAACCTTTTTAATTAAATTAAAAAACTTGTGACCTTTGCGTAAAACTTTGCGACCTTTGCGGTTAAATTCACAACAGATGCTCAAGATTGCCCATCGCGGTGCGAAAGCCTACGAACCTGAAAATACTTTGCAAGCCTTCCAAAAAGCTTTAGATTTAAATTCAGACGGAATTGAACTTGACGTTCACTTGAGTTCTGACGGGCATATAATCGTAATTCACGATGAAACCATCGACAAAATGACCAACGGAAAAGGTCTTGTAAATACCTTTACGTTATCGGAATTAAAATCATTTTTGATTGATGGAAAATATGAAATTCCAACTTTAAATGAGGTTTTTGATTTAGTCGATAAAAAATGTTTTATCAATATCGAATTGAAGTGTAGAGGCCCACAGCAGAGTGTCTATGAATTAATCGAAGAATATGTTTCAGATAAAAACTGGACTTACGATCATTTCATCGTTTCAAGTTTTGACTGGATTGCTTTGCAGGAAATTCACAACCTGAATCCAAAAATTCCAATTGGAGTTTTAACCGAAACTGATCTTAATTTGGCTTTGGCTTTCGCCGAAACTATAAAAGCAAAAGCAATTCATCCTTATTATCATTTATTAAGTGACGAAAATACTAAACAAATGCAGGAAAAAGGATTTCTAGTTTTGCCTTGGACAGTAAACATTGAAGAAGACATTCAAAAAATAAAAAGTTATAAAGTAAACGGAATCATCACTGATTTTCCAGATAAAATATGATCAAAAATTTCGACATTATCATCGTTGGCGGAGGCGCTGCAGGTTTTTTTACTGCGATTAATATTGCAGAGAAAAATCCGAAACTAAAAATTGCCATTTTAGAAAGAGGAAAAGAAGTACTTTCTAAAGTCCGCGTTTCTGGTGGCGGACGATGCAACGTTACGCACGCTTGTTTTGAACCCAACGAATTAGTAAAATTTTATCCGCGTGGTGAAAAAGAACTTCGTGGACCTTTTCATCAATTTTGTTCTGGTGATACAATCGAATGGTTCGAAAAACATGGCGTAGAATTAAAAATAGAAGATGACGGACGAATGTTTCCGGTTTCTAATTCTTCACAAACGATAATCGATTGTTTCTTAAAAGCAACCGAAAAACTTGGCATAAAAGTACTAACCGGACAAAGTGTACAATCCATTTTCAAAGCTGAAAATCATTGGAAAATTGATACACAAACTGATAATTATGCTGCCGGAAAATTAATTCTGGCAACGGGAAGCAATCCAAAAATTTGGGAAATGCTTCAGGAACATGGACACGCAATTGTAAGCCCTGTTCCTTCCCTATTTACTTTCAACATTAAAGATTTGAGAATTAAAGAATTACCCGGTGTTGTAGCACAGGTTACGGTAAATGTAAAAGATACCAAACTAGAATCTACCGGACCTTTGTTAATCACGCATTGGGGAATGAGCGGACCTGCAATCCTTAAACTTTCGGCTTGGGGCGCTCGTATTTTGCACGATAAAAATTATCAGTTTACGATTTTCGTTAATTGGTTAAATGATGTTGATACTGAAGATGCTGAAAAAATCCTAAAAGACTTAAAACAGGAACATGCTAAAAAAGCCGTTTCAAAAAAATCGCCTTTTGATTTTCCAAATCGTTTATGGGAAAGTTTGGTTTTGGCTTCGGAAATTGATTCTGAAACTAAATGGGCCGATTTATCTAAAAATCATTTACAGAATTTAGCCTCTCAGCTTACAAAAGCAAAATTTCAGGTAAACGGAAAAAGTACTTTTAAAGAAGAATTTGTAACCGCTGGCGGCATCGATTTAAAGGAAATCAACTTTAAAACAATGGAAAGCAAAATTCATGAAAACCTTTATTTTGCTGGAGAAATTGTCAATATCGATGCAATTACAGGAGGTTTTAATTTTCAAAATGCCTGGACAAGCGGGTTTATTTTAGCCAATAATATTTAATAAAATGAAATTTAAAGGAATTATTTTTGATTTAGACGGGACGTTAGTAGACTCATTACACGATATTTCAGATGCAATGAACACCATTCTTCAAAGTCTAAATTATCCAACCCATACTTACGAAACGTATCAATATTTTATTGGGAGCGGTTTACGAAATTTAGTCAGCAAAGCTTTGCCTTCTTCCAATAATAATGAAGAACAAATTGAAATCTGTTTCAATTTGATGGTCAATGAATATCGAAAAATCTGTACTTTAAAAACAAAACCATACACCGGAATTGTCGAATTATTAGACAGTTTGACTTCACAAAATATCAAATTAGCGGTTTTTTCCAACAAAGCTGATGAGTTGACTAAAAAAATAGCATCGGAAATATTTCCTGATTATTTTGACACTGCAGTTGGTTTAAGCACAGAAGCATTAAAAAAGCCAAATCCGTTTGAAGCCATTGAAATAAGTAAAAACTGGAATTTGAAACCTGAGGAAATTCTTTTTGTAGGCGATTCTGATATTGATATGCAAACAGCTGTAAATGCCAATATGTTTCCCGTAGGCGTTTCTTGGGGCTATAGAACCGAAGAAGAGTTGAAAAACAGCGGTGCAAAAGTCGTTGTCAATAAAGCTTCGGAATTAATCGAAATCTTGTAAAAGTTTTCAGTCGCAGTTTTTAGTCACAGTCCTGCAAACTGAAAACTGCGACCGAGACTACAAAACAAATTAACAAGAATTTACAGATTCCGTAAGTTTTCATTAAGACTATTCTAATAATTTTACTCTCAACTAATTAATCCTGTATGAGAGTAAAATTACTTACCACAATTTCTATTTTCACTTATCAACTTGGCATTTCCCAAACCGAAAAGTTATTGAATGGAAAAGTCCTTTCTCAAAACATTTCTATACCAAATGTTGAAGTAATTAATAAAACTGCAAAAACCAGTACCAGAACAAATGAATTGGGAGAATTTTCTATTCTAGTTCGTCCAAAAGACAGTTTGATTTTTTTCTCCAAAGATTATTTCTTCAAAAGATTAAGAGTTTCTCTGGAAATTATAAATCAAAACAATATTATTGTAAGTATGACTTTGAAACCAGAAGAACTGGATGAAGTTGTCATTAAAAACATAAAATTTCCTCATGTTGGTCCTGCTGACGAAAACTCGATCATCGTACCAAGACCTCCATTGTCTACTGGCGTCTACGACGGAACTATTGCAAATGGCGCCGATTTAATGGCTATTTTTAGTTTATTTAGAAAAAAAGACAAAAAAGCTAGATATAAATTCCAAGAATTAGACTTTAAAAAATTAGCAGAAGCAACTGTTCCGTTGGATTTTTTTACAAATGACTTAAAATTAAATCCTGACGAAAAAGAACTATTTCTACAATTCTGCGATGCCGATCCTAAGGCTAAAATTCTCGTAGAACAGAAAAACCTACTTTATACTATGGACTTTTTACACACTAAAAGCAAAGAATTTAAGATGTTAAACTCCGGAATAAAAAACTAAAAGTTCATTAAATGAAAGTAAAATTACTCACCACAATTTCCTTTTTCACTTACCAACTCTCTATTTCTCAAACCGAAAAAACACTTCACGGGAAAGTAGTTTCAAACAGCTTAATTCTCAAAGGTATTGAAGTCATTAACAAAACTGCTCAAACAAGTACAACAACAAATACTTTGGGCGAATTTTCGATTTCTGTGAAATTACAGGATAGCTTGTTGTTTTTCTCCAAAGATTATTTATTCACACGATTAAAAATTACAGCAAAAGAAATTGAAAACAACAATCTTATTGTAAACATGATCCCGAAGGCGGAAGAATTAAATGAAGTCGTGATTTTAGACAGGAAAACTACCTCAATTTCACTCAGTAAAGAAGATATAAAACAAATAAAACTAAACGATCATAAATCAAGACCAGGGTTAAAAATTGAAGGTTTTAATGAGGTAAAGGGAAGCCCCTTAGACATCGATTTCATTTATTTGGGCAAGCAAGTTTACAACTTATTCAAAAAAGACGAAGAGCCTAAAAAAGAAACTCCAAAAATTGATTTCAGAAAATTAATTACCACAACTTGTTCTGAAGATTTTTTTGTCAAAGATTTAAAATTGAATTCTGAGGAAAAAGAGCTCTTTATTCAATTTTGTGATGCCGATCCAAAATCTATTATACTTTTAGGAAATCCAAATATTCTGGCAACAATGGAATTTTTATATGCCAAAAATGATGAGTTTAGAAAGCTGAAAACCGAAATTAAAAACTAAAGTTTGATGAAAGTAAAACTACTTACCACAATTTCCTTCTTTACTTATCAGCTTGGTATTTCTCAAACGGAAAAAGTTTTAAACGGAAAAGTTCTTTCAGAGAATATACCACTTAACAAAGTGGAAGTAATTAATAAGACCACTAAAATCAGCACTACAACAAATGAATTGGGACAATTTTCAATTTTGGTAAAAGCGCAAGACAGTCTTATTTTTTTTTATAAGGATTCTTTTTTCTCAAGGTTGAAAATTTCACAGGAAAATATTAATCAGAATAATATAATCGTGAATACAATTCTGAAACCCGAAGAATTGAAGGAAGTTGTCATAACTAAAGTCAAATTTGATAAAGTTAAGTTCGATGCTGATGCTGTTGCAGATGTATTGATTAGTAAAAATGCCAAAGATTTATCCTGGAATACAGGAGTTAGTGATAATACTATTAGAGAAGCTCTTCGAGTTTCATTCCCCTTAAAAGGCAAACAAAACAAAAAAATTGAACTTGACGACGATCGTTTTAAGAAACTAATACTGGCTTATTGTCCACCCGATTTTTTTATCAAAAATCTAAAACTAAAACCCGAAGAAAAAGAACTCTTTATTGATTTTTGCGACTCAGATCCCAAATCGAAAATGCTTTTGGAAAATCCAAATGTTTTGGCTATTATGGATTTTCTTTATGCTAAAAATGAAGAATTTAAGAAGCTAAAATAGATTAAAAATTGAAAAAACTTATTTATTCAACCACCAAATACTAGCATTCAAAATAGCAGCAAATGCAACCCAAGCTAAATATGGAATCAATAAATAACCTGCCGTTTTATTGATTTTGACAAACTTTACATAAGTTTCATAAATAAACAACCATAAAAGTGCAATTTCTATCAAAGCCAACATCGGATTTTTTAATCCGAAGAATAAATATGACCAAATCGCATTTAACGTCAATTGAATTATAAAAAAGCCCAAAGCCTTTTTTACTTCTTCATTTTGCTCTTTGATTTTATCCCAAACTAATCCTGCAGCAACAGCCATAAAAATGTAAAGTAAGGTCCAAACTGGCATAAAAATCCAATTTGGCGGATTAAAAACGGGTTTTTCAAGTGTTACATACCATGTTTCAATACTTGGTTTTGTAACCATTCCTGCCGAATAGCCAACTGATAAACATACGATTAAAGCAATAACTATTTTTACGATCTTGTTCATTTTATCAAATTTTGTAGTCAAAAATAGTCAAAAGAAAAGTTTAAACCATATAAGTTATATAAGTTCATTTTAGTAAAGCCTGCTTATAATTTCTTATATAACTTATATGGTGAAAAAATTTAAAAACTATCTTTGCCAAAATTTTATAATTCATGTTTACAGCAGCTGATTTTATTCCAAATACATATACTTCAACAGTCGAAAACGGAAATTTTGAATGGAGCGCTCCCAGCAATATCGCATTAGTTAAATATTGGGGGAAAAAAGACAATCAAATTCCGGCAAATCCTTCGGTTAGTTTTACTTTGAATAATTGCAAAACGATTACTAAATTGGGTTTTGATAAAAGAGTCATTTCGACTTCGCTCAATGTGACAAATGGTTTTTCTTTTGATTTGCTTTTTGAAGGAAAACCAAAAGAAGATTTCAAACCAAAAATTCAGAAGTTTTTAGAAAGAGTTGAAGTTTATCTTCCATTTTTGAAAGACTATCATTTTACGATTGATACCCAAAATACTTTTCCGCACAGTTCTGGAATTGCTTCTTCGGCATCTGGAATGGCAGCTTTGGCAATGAATTTTATGAGTTTGGAGAAATTGCTAAATCCAGAAATGACGGAGGATTATTTTTACCAAAAAGCATCTTTTCTGGCTCGTTTAGGCTCAGGAAGTGCTTGCAGAAGTGTAAAAGGAAATGTTGTTGTTTGGGGAAGCCAAGCCAATATTAAAGGAAGTACCGATTTATTTGGAGTTGAATTTCCGTACACGATTCATGAAAATTTCAAGAATTATCAGGATACTATTTTATTAGTTGATAAAGGCGAAAAACAAGTTTCAAGCACAGTTGGACATGATTTAATGCACAATCATCCGTATGCCGAAAGACGTTTTGCTCAAGCACACGAAAACTTAGATAAATTAATTTCCATTTTTGAAAACGGAGATTTAGATGAATTCATTAAAGTTGTCGAAAGCGAAGCCTTGACTTTGCACGCGATGATGATGACTTCAATGCCATATTTTATTTTAATGAAACCTAATACATTGCAAATCATCAATGCGATCTGGAGATTTAGAGCAGAAACTAATATTCCCGTATGTTTTACGCTTGATGCCGGAGCAAATGTGCATGTGCTTTATCCCGAAAACGTTAGCGAAAAAGTATTACAATTTATTCAGGACGAATTAGTTGTATTTTGTCAGAATCGTCAGTACATTTGCGACAAAATTGGAGAAGGCGCAATTGCATTGTAATTTTGCGTATCTTTAATTAAAATTTAGATTATGGACATTCAATTAGAAAAACTTGAGCTGATAAAAAAATTAGTGGAAACTGAAGATCCAACCATTATCGATTCTATCAAGAAAATTTTTTCTAAAAAGAAAAAAGATTGGTGGGATGATTTAACTGATCAACAAAAAGAAGATATAACTCAAAGCGAATTAGAATTTGAAAGAGGAGAATTTAAAAGCTATGAGGATGTTATGAAAAAATACAGATAGTGAATCTTAAAGTAAGTTTTTCAAAAACAGCGGAGAAAAATTTAGATGCAGTTTTAAATTTTATTGAAGATAAATGGTCAAGAAAATCCAAAGAAATGTTTCTTGTAAAATTTGAGAAAGCAATTTCAATAATCAGCATGAATCCTGAGATTTTCCCTAAATCATCTGTAAATAAAAAATATCAAAAATGCGTTGTTACAAAGCAATCAAGTCTCTTGTATAGTTTTGGTTCAAATGAAATTAGAATTCACACCGTTTTTGACACACGACAAAACCCAAATAAAATAAAGAAAGACATAAAATAAACATGAAAGGACCATTATTTTACTCAAAAATATTACTCTTTGGAGAATACGGAATCATCCGCGACTCTAAAGGACTTTCTATTCCTTATAATTTTTACAATGGTGCATTGAAAAAATCTGAAGAACCTTCAGCTGAAGCTATTGCATCAAACAAAAGCTTAAGAAGCTTTGCATCTTATCTTGAAGTTTTGCAAGTTCAACAGCCAGATTTGGTTACGTTTGACTTAGAAACTTTAAAGAATGATGTCGAAACCGGAATGTATTTTGATTCTAGTATTCCGCAAGGATACGGAGTTGGAAGCAGCGGTGCGCTTGTAGCGGCGATTTATGACAAATATGCTAATAATAAAATCACGGTTTTAGAAAACTTAACTCGTGAAAAACTATTACAGCTTAAAAATATATTTTCTCAAATGGAAAGCTTTTTCCACGGAAAAAGTTCTGGTTTAGATCCTTTGAACAGCTATTTGAGCATTCCGATTTTGATTAATTCTAAAGATAATATTGAAGCAACCGGAATTCCGACTCAGAGTTTTGACGGAAAAGGTGCTGTGTTTTTATTGGACTCTGGAATTGTTGGCGAAACGGCTCCAATGGTTAATATTTTCATGGAAAACTTAAAAGACAAAGGTTTCCGCACGATGCTTAAAAATCAATTTGTTAAATATACTGACGCCTGCGTAGAAAACTTTTTACATGGCGATATGAAATCTTTGTTTACAAATACTAAAAAGCTTTCTAAAGTTGTTTTAAACAATTTTAAACCAATGATTCCTGAACAATTTCACGGAATCTGGCAACACGGAATTGACACTAACGATTATTACCTAAAACTTTGCGGTTCTGGCGGAGGCGGTTATATTCTTGGTTTCACCGAAGATTTAGAACGTGCAAAAGTATCTTTGAAAGATTACAAACTAGAAGTAGTTTATCAATTTTAAGTTCCAATCTCTTAAAAAAGTTACCGCTATTTGAATACATTTTCCTGAAATCTTAATCCTAAAAAGTTACTGAATATGAAAAGTATTTTAAAGATTATCAAAGCAACTTTTTTAGGAGGAATTCTCTTTTTAGTTCCATTAGTTTTAATATTGGTTCTTTTAGAAAAAGGATTTGGCATTATTCAAAAAGTCACGCTTCCGCTCGTTAATCTTTTGCCGAAAGTGCAAATTTTAGGAGTGGCACTTCAGGAACTTATTGGAATATTAATTATCATCATTATTTGTTTTGTGGCAGGATTACTGGCTAAAACTGTTTATGTTGCAAGATTGATTCAAAAATTAGAAGACAGCGTTTTGAGCTTTGTTCCCGGATATTCATTCATTAAAAATATGAATGAAAACATGCTGGGTTTTGAATCTAATGAAAATTTAAAAGTAATCTTGGTTCCTACTGATGCTGGCTTGCAATTTGCTTTTTTGATAGAACAAATAAGTGAAGAGAAATTTACAGTCTTTATTCCTGATGCACCAAATCCGTGGAGCGGATCTGTGGTTTTTGTAGAAAAAAAAGACATTCAGGATATTGATATTACGCAAAAACAAGCTTTGGCCTGCATTCGAAAATTAGGGTACGGATCTGGTGAATTGTTAAAAAACAAACTCTAAGCTTTCAGAATCAAAAAATATCTTTTAACTTCCCAAATCTAATCCATCATATTTTATAATTTATGTTAAGCAGACAGCACAAACTTGTAGTAATGAAAATTGTCAGTTTGTTTTCTGTGGTACGCGGTTACAATATTCCTATTATTGTTTTAGCACAATATTTATCGGCGATTTTTATTTTGGCTCCAGAGAAAAGAGCGCTTGATATTCTGTTGGATTTTTATTTGTTCCTGATTGTTTTCGCTTCGGCCATTACCATTGCTTCGGGATATATTATCAATAATTTTTACGATAGTCAAAAGGATTTGATCAACAGACCAAACAAATCAATGCTGGATCGTTTGGTAAGCCAAAAAACAAAGTTGACGGTTTATTTCTGTTTAAATTTTTTGGCGGTTTTAATGGCTTCAATCGTTTCTTGGCGCGCTTTTTTATTCTTTTCGGCTTATATTTTTCTGATTTGGTTCTACTCTCATAAAATTAAAAAATACCCAATTATTGGCAATTTAATGGCGTCTTTCATGGCTGTCATTCCGTTTTTTGCCATTTTACTGTATTTCTACAATAAGATTTCGTTTGAAGAAATTGAAGATCATATGAGTCATTTCATGGTCATTTCGGCACATGCGATGTTTTTGTTTTTATTGCTTTTGATTCGGGAAATGATAAAGGATTTGGAAAATCTGAAAGGCGATTTGGCCAATGATTATCGCACAATACCTATTATATATGGCGAAAAAGCGTCGAAACAGATTATTACGGTTTTGACTTTTTTAACTATAATTCCGGTTTATATTTTAGTCAATATTTATGATGTTGGTTATATGGATATTTACTTTTATGTCTGTTTTGGAGTGTTGCTTTTTTTCTTGATTTTTCTTTGGAGATCAAATTCGAAAGAGCAGTTTTTAATGCTTCATAATGTTTTGAAGTTTTTGATTGTTTCGGGCGTTTTCTGTATTGTTTTGATCAATCCTAGTGTTTTGTGGCACGGGCGTGAATTGATTTCTAAGTATTAGATTGACCACTGCTTTTACGGATTGAACGGGTTTTCGCGGATTATTTGATTTCTGCCGATTTTTCCCTGTGACTCTTGGTGTTGGTTTTGAAAAACTTTGCGAAATAACCCAAATATTTAAAAGAAGCCAATTGTTTTAATCCTAGCCCCGATTGAAGTGGAAATCCTTTTATTTTTTTCCTTTAAAAAAATAAAAGATTGAAACGGAAAGCGGGAATTACTGCCTGAAAAAAAGCCAATTGCGATGCTTCAAAATCCTTTTATTTTTTTTGCTATTAATCTAAGAACAATGAACTTAAGTTTATTTGGTCAGAAAAAACTATCTTTGCACAAATTACAGAATTTATGAACAACAAGGAAGGCAATAATAAAAGAGGCGGATCGAGACCAAACAGCTCAAGATCAAACTCAAGCAAGCCAAAACCTCCTATGGCTAAGCGCGCTCAAGGGCCAAAAAAAGTGAAGCCTGAAGTTAAAGCGGCGCAGGAAGCAGCAGCTGAAAAATTTAGAAAACAAAATCAGCCGGCAAAAAGACAAAAGGCTTCAGATGAAATTCGTTTGAATAAATACATCTCTAATTCTGGAGTGTGTTCGCGTCGTGATGCTGATATATATATTCAGTCTGGAAACGTTAAAGTAAATGGCGTTCCGGTTACTGAAATGGGTTATTTAGTAAAATTGAATGATGTTGTAAACTTTGATGGCGTGGTTTTGACTCCAGAAAAGAAAGAATACATTTTACTAAACAAGCCTAAAAACTTTACTACTGCACTTGATGAAGGACAGGAATATCGTAACGTTCTAGAACTTGTTCGCGGTTCTACTACTGCCAAAATTGCTCCAGTAGGAAGAATGGACAAGAACACAACTGGATTGCTTTTGTTTACTAACGATACCGATATGATTCGCAAGTTTACTTTGCCGAGTCAAAAATCGTCTAAAATATATCAGGTTTCTTTAGACAAAAACTTGAAATTTGAGGATTTGGAAAAAATCAGCAAAGGTCTTGTTCTTGACGGACACCGTGTGTTTGTTGAAGAGGTTAGTTATATTGAAAAAGAAGCAAAAAGTGAAGTTGGACTTAAACTGAAATCATCTAATGTAAAAGTAGTTCGTGCTATTTTCGAACATTTTGATTATGATGTTTTGCGTATTGACCGCGTTTCATTTGCTGGTTTAACTAAAAAGAATCTGCCTAGAGGAAACTGGCGTTTCTTGACAGACCAAGAGGTTATCAATTTGAAAAACGCATAAGTTTTTCAAATTAGATTAAATATCAATCCTGTTTTACTTTTTGTAAGACGGGATTTTTTTATTTAGAAACTGAAAAAGTTATGTCCGAAAAGTGTGAAAATTGATCTTCCAATGTTTTGATTTTTGTCTTCAACTGTTTCGTAACATGTGAATCCTAAGATGATTTTGATTCCTGGCTGAATGCTGTTCAGGATTTCTCTTTTTTGCTCTTCCAGAAGCAATTTTAAACTGTCTAAAAGCTGGATATTATTTTTAAGATAAGAGACAACAAGAAGTGCAGAGAAGTTTAATATTTCGCGGGCAGTTTCACTTTTGATTCCGACTTCGTTTGAAATCATTTCAGAAATTCTGCCTTTTTTATTGGTGAAGATTTCTTTTAAGATGGCGTTTCCTTCGATACGATAACAATCATCAACTGATAAAATTCGGCCTGAAGTAAAATCGACTTCCTGATAAAAAGTAGAATCGTCTTCGATTAATTTGATAATTTCTTTATAAAAGCCTAATTCTTCGGCTTTGTTGTATAGACCCATTAAAATTGTGCCTATAGAAACATCAATTCCCTTAATTAAAAGTGCATCATTTTCGAAATAAAACTTGTTTAACTTGGAAACAACATTAGAAGAAATAAAACGTCTAAGTTCAATTTGTAGGTTTGGGGTCATACTCATAACTTATAAAATAATTATTTATAATTGTTTAAAATAATCGATAAAGTGAGGCTTTTTATCGTTTATCAGGATAAAAATATAAAATATTTTAACATTTCCAAAAAATAAGTTAAGAATATACATACCCGATTAACAGCTTATTAACAGAAACTGTCATGAACGCCAGTAAACATAATGCTTTCGAAATCAAAAGAAAATGAAATTATTTTTTGAAAAATTTCAACATTTTGAAAAAACAAACAAATAATAAGACAAATCCTAAGTACTTTTACAGAATTAAAATAAAATGTTTCGATATTCCCATGTTAGATGCAAAAAAATGCCAAGAAAAATAATACAAAACATAAAGTTTATGAAGCTTGAAGCCAAAAAACCAAGCAACGACCCTGTTGCGGCCTTTAAAGCTCTTTGATGGTTTTTAGAATCATAAATAAGTTCTCCTAAAAACGCTCCAACAAAAGGCCCTATAATTACGCCAAAAGGTATTGGCGCTAGAATTCCAATGATTAAACCAATGTTTGTTCCCCAGACTCCATATGAACTTCCGCCAAATTTTTTAGTTCCTTTTGACGGAATTATGTAATCCAAAATTGTAATAATTATCGTGATCAACAATGTTATACCCAAAACCCAATAATTGTTTTCGACTGCTTTTGTGAGATACAAAAGCAATAATCCAACCCAACAACTTGACAATCCAGGTAAAACAGGCAAAAAACTGCCAAAAATACCGATAATCATACATATAAAACCGAGCAACAACAATACTAAATCCATATATTTTTTGTAAATTGTATTTGCAAATCTGATAAAAAATAAGCTATGTCAAAATTTTTGAAAATATTTGCATTCTGTTTTCTCGTGCTTTCAATTCCTTCGAATTTGCATGCACAGACTCAAAAACTTTCTTTAGATGATCTTCTTCTTCAAGACAGCATTTATAAAAGTAATAAGAAAAAAGTATTAAATTTTTCACTTAAAGAATTTGATACACTTTTTCTAGAGTTTTTTAACCGGAAAGAAGATCCTGAAGTTCTTTTTACAAAAGCTGAATTTTATACCTATACGGTTCAGATTGCCACATTTTCAGACAGGCTTGCTTCTCTGTATCCTGATCAAAAGGAAGTTGCGTCACAAAACAAACAGCAATGGCTATCAGAAAGCTATGAAGATTATTTAGAATACAAAGGTTCTCAAAAAAAATAATCGTATTTTTATACCACAATAATTACTTTATTCAACTCAACCTCAAAATCTTGAAGCAGTTTTTCATTTTTTTAGTTTTCTTATTTTTTAATTCTTGTCAATATTTTGAGAAGAAGGTTCCGTCTGAAAAAGAATTACTTCAAAAGGAACTGAAAGCCATTAATTGGAAAGAAGTTGACGAATATCCAAGCCTTGCAGAATGCGAAACGATTGCCGATGAAAAACAACGTCAAAAATGCTTTTTTGATGTTATGGCGCAACTTGTACAGCAAAAATTAGATATTGATAGTTTGTCTATTTTATATCCTGAACTCGATACAATCGAAGTAAAAGTAACTGTTTTCCCGAATGCAAAAATGAAATTTGAACCGCAGTTCCCTAAAGATTCTGTTGCTTACGACACGATTAAAGTTGACAGTATTTTGCATGCTCGCTTAGTTGATTTTCCAAAAGTTAGCCCGGCCATAAAACGTGGCATTCCGGTAAAAACGCAGTTTATTTTGCCGGTGATTATCAAGGCAAAAAATGAAAAGTAGTTTTTTTTCACCATATAAGTAATTTAAGTTCATTAAAAACTTGATGGAAAAACTAGACTTCATAAGACTCAGAAACTGAGCTAAAATTTCTTATATGACTTATATGGTTTTATTTTCGGAATTTTATTTACTAAATCTTCTCCCTTTCCATTCATAAGAACCAAACAAACTGTACAAAGCAACAGTTGAACTGAAAAAAGGATAAAGCAAACTGCTCAATAAAAGACTTTTGATTCTGATTTGTGTTAAGAATTTATTGGTGATTGAAAGCAAAATAAAATCAATTGCAAACTTAAAAAAGGCAAACAAAACAAAAAGCGGATAAGAAAGGATTCCGAAAAGAAGCAAGAAAAATCCAATTACAAAACTGAAATTCCCGAAGAAAACAATTAATCCTAAAAACTTTCCAAATGTACTTTTATACGAACTTGTTTTTGCGGCCCAACGAACTCTTTGATAAAATAAAGTCTTCCAATTTTCAGTTGGTTTTGTCACAACAATTGCTTCTTCTGCTTTTAAATACTGAACTTCATTTGGGAATTTTTCGATTGCTTTCTGGAGTAAAAAAACATCATCGCCACTTGCTATTTTGTCGTTTCCGCTAAAACCATTTAAGCTTTCAAACAATGTTTTTTTGTACGCAAAATTGGCGCCGTTACACATAAATCCTTTATTTATTCCAAAACTTCCAATTGTTGCGCCTTGTAAACTTGTTAAATCTAATTGCTGAAAATGATCTAAAAATGAGTTTTCACATTCGTATGTTACGGCACCCGCAAGCATCGAAACTTTATTTTCCTGAATGTAATTATCAAAAGTCAAAAGCCAATTTTCTGAAACAATACAATCAGCATCGGTTGTAATTACCCAATCTGTTTTTACGTGCTGCATTGCGGTTGTAATAGCATCTTTTTTGGGAGAATTTGAAACACGAATATTGTCTATAATTGACAATTGATAATTAACAATTGATGATTGAAACTTTTCACTTGAAGAATCATCTACCAAAATTACTTCGAACAAATTTGATGAATAATTTAGTTTTGAAAAGCTTTTTAATAGATTGGGAAGATTTTCTTCTTCATTTCTGAAAGGAACAATAATTGTAAAACTTGTCTTTGGTTCTACATCTGATTTCTGATATTTTTTGACTTTACAAAATCCATAAACAAGCAGACAAATGCTGAAAACATAAATTGCGAATATGGAGAATAGTGCCAATATCATTCTGCAGACTTTGTTTTAAAATTCAGCACAAAATAACTTCCTAAAACTACTGGAAGCACTACGTTTAAAAACCACATCAAAGTACTGATAAAAATAACAATCCATTCGTTTACGCCTAAAATTCCGAAGAAGTAAATCGCTACACTTCCTTTTACAGCAAAATCTAAAAACTGAAATGTTGGCAAAGAAGAAGCTAGAAAATAAACCGAAGTAATAGCGGCCATTAAAGTTAAATAAGGCAAATCGACATCAAAAGCTAAAAACAAAAAGTAATATTGATGCGAGAAAACCAAATAACGGCAAATGCCTAAAAAGATGTTTTTCTGATGAATTGATTTCGGAATTTCATTGATTTTATGAATCAGTTTTTCAATCGAATAGCCTTTGACTTTTATTTTTTTGATCGAAAACAAAACAATCAGAATCAGTATAAATCCGCCAAATAAAATCAAAACTGTTTTTGTCGTAATGACATTAAATTGGGCATTGAAATACAACAGACCGAAGATTCCAAAAATGATGGTCAAAATCATCTGAATCCCGTTGCAGATTAAGTTCAAGAAAACTACTCTCTTGGCTTCCGATTTTGGATAATATAATGCTTTTCCTGCGTACTCTCCTACTCCATTTGGCGTAAAAATTCCGGCAGTTAAAGCAGCTAAAACCTGTTTTGTAGATTCGTAAACCGAAATTTCGTGAATTACTTTCGCCAAATTCTGCCATTTCAAAATCTCAAAATAACGATTCAAAACACTCAAAAGCAGTATAAACGAAATCCCTAAAACCGACTGATTTTTTCGGAATAAAACAATGAACTTGTTCCAGTCCAATTTATCGTTGTTAGCCAGCTGATTGTAAATAAAATAAAATGCGCCGCCAACAATCAAAAGTTTGACTACAAGAACAAGGAATTGCTTAGCTTTGTGAGGAATTGAAATCATGCCGCAAAAGTAATTCAATTTAACAATGCGGCAATTTGAAAATGGGAAAATGAATCGTTTTGATTTTCAAAAAACTTGAAACTTGAAACCTCAAACTTGAAACAAAAAATTACTTGACAAAAGAACGCATCATATTAGGTATTGACCCCGGAACCACAATTATGGGTTTTGGATTAATCAAGGTAACCAACAAAAAAATGGAATTCCTGCAATTGAACGAACTGCAGCTTTCCAAATACGACAATCATTATCAAAAACTAAAAATCATTTTTGAAAGAACCATCGAATTAATTGAAACGCATCATCCAGATGAAATCGCGATTGAAGCGCCTTTCTTTGGAAAAAATGTTCAGTCGATGTTAAAGCTTGGACGCGCACAAGGCGTTGCAATGGCAGCAGGACTTTCAAGAGGAATTCCGATTACAGAATACGAACCAAAAAAGATAAAAATGGCGATTACCGGAAACGGAAATGCCAGTAAAGAACAAGTTGCGAAAATGCTCCAACAACTTTTAGGCTTAAAAGAATTACCAAAAAATCTCGATTCAACCGATGGTTTGGCGGCTGCAGTTTGCCATCATTTTAATTCAGGAAAAGTTGTTGCAGGAAAAAGCTATTCTGGTTGGGATGCTTTTGTGAAACAAAATGAAGATAAGATTCGAAAATAGTGGTCAGTGATCAGATTTTTAGTGATCACTTTATGAAAGTTGTCAGTAATCATTTGTTTGCATTCTTTATTAGGCAAACAAATAAATTGTCTTTATTTATATAATTTTCTTACATATTCTCGTTATGAATAAAAAAACAAAATGAGATTTCAAGATTTATTAGCTTACAAAAAAGTCTTTTTCTTTAGCAATGAAGATATTTGATATTACAAAACAGTTTCCAAAAGAAGAAACTTATTCATTAACGGATCAAATTAGACGTTCATCCAGAAGTGTAACAGTTACGATTGCCGAAGCTTACAGAAAACGCGTTTACCCAAAACATTTTACAGTAAATTAACGGACTCTGATGGTGAAAATTCTGAAACACAAACTTGGCTGGAATTTGCTCTTGCTTGTAAATATATCTCAAACGAATCCTATAATGAACTTTTATCCGAAAGTATTGAAATAGGTAAATTATTAAACTATATGCTTTTAAACCCTGAAAAGTTTGGAGTAAAGAAAGAGTGATCAGTATTCAGATTTTTAGTGTTCAGTTTGTAAACTCTCAACAGACTGAACACTAAAAATCTGAATACTGAATACTAAAATCTGAACACTAAAAACCTGAACACTGAACACTGACAAAATGAGCGGTATCTACATTCATATTCCTTTTTGCAAGCAGGCTTGTCATTATTGCGACTTTCATTTTTCGACTTCGATGAAAAAGAAAGACGAAATGGTTTTGGCTTTGTCCAAAGAAATCGCTGTGCGCAAAAATGAGTTTGAAAATGATCCCGAATTCTCGGGAGTAGAAACCATTTATTTTGGCGGAGGAACTCCTTCAGTTTTATCAAACGATGAAATCAACTTTTTAATTTCTGAAGTTTATAAGAATTATAAAGTTGTCGAAAATCCAGAAATTACGCTTGAAGCCAATCCAGATGATTTGTCTGTAGAGCGAATTTTGGAATTATCCAAAAGTCCGATAAATCGATTAAGCATTGGAATTCAATCTTTTTATGAAGAAGATTTGCAGCTGATGAATCGCGCTCATAATTCGGCGGAAGCCAAAAAATGTTTGGAAGAAGCAACCAAATACTTTGATAATATTTCCCTTGATTTGATTTACGGAATTCCGGGAATGAGCGACGAAATGTGGAAACAGAATATTCAAACGGCTTTAGATTTTGGTATTCCGCACATTTCTAGTTACGCTTTGACAGTCGAACCCAAAACAGCTTTAAGCAAATTAATTCAGACTGGAAAAATTGCAGAACCTCAAGACGAAGTAGCTTCAAACCATTTTATGATTTTGGTTGAAACGCTTCAAAAAAATGGTTTTATTCATTACGAATTATCCAATTTTGGAAAAGAAAATTATTTTTCCAAAAACAATTCGGCTTACTGGCTAGGCAAAAAATATATCGGAATCGGACCTTCGGCACACAGTTATGACGGCGAAAAAAGAGGCTGGAATATTGCGAATAATTCGCTGTATTTAAAAGCAATTCAAAATGATGAACTTCCTATTGAAACCGAAATATTAACTATTTCAGATCGTTATAACGAATATATTATGACGGGTTTACGAACTATTTGGGGCGTTTCTTTAGAAAGAATTAAAAATGAATTTGGTTTGGAATATTTAGATTATCTGAATAAACAATCTCAAAAATTCTTAAACGACGATTTGCTTTCCATCGAAAACAACATTTTAAAACCAACTCCAAAAGGAAAATTTTTAACGGATGGAATTGCTTCAGATTTATTTTATCTAAATTTGGAAGACTAAAATTAGCCACGAAGGCACAAAGACGCAAATTAATTAAACTTTGTGACTTGGCGTCTTTGCGGCATAAAACTCTAATTTGTGTTAGCAAAAATCAACAACTTCGAAATCGACTTATCAAAACCCATTGATATTTCTATTCCATTAACTAATACTGACGAAAATCCAATTGCTTGGTATATCGAAAAACCAGTAATTGAACCGGTAGTTTTTGGCGACTGGATTGGGAAAGTTTCGGAAGGAAAATCTTCTACGAATTTTAATAATATTTTCTTCAATCCGCATGGACATGGAACGCACACGGAATGTCTGGGACATATTACGAATGATTTTTACAGCATCAATCAATCGTTGAAACAGTTTTTCTTTTTTGCGAAATTGATTACGATTGAACCTGAGAAAATTGGTGATGATTTGGTTATTACTAAAGAAAGCATTTCGACTTCGCTCAATGTGACAAATGCATCGACTAAGCTCAACAAAACAGAGGCTTTAATTATAAGAACACTTCCAAATCAAAAGGAAAAAAAATCAAGAAAATATTCGAATACGAATCCGCCTTATTTATCTGAAGAAGCTGCGATTTTCATACGCGAAAGCGAAATTCAGCATTTATTGATTGATTTGCCAAGTGTCGACAAAGAACATGACGAAGGTAAATTATTGGCGCATAAAGCATTTTGGAATGTAAAAGACACGCACAATCTAAATCAAGATGCACGGTTCAATGCTACAATTACCGAAATGATTTATGCCTCAGACGAAATTGAAGATGGAAATTATATACTAAATCTTCAAATTGCTTCGTTTGAAAATGACGCAAGTCCAAGCAAACCTTTATTATATAAAATCTACAATTAAAAATGATAACCGTTTCTACAGATAAGACCAAACTTGACGTTCCGTTTATTCAAAATTTTTTGAAAGATATTTATTGGGCAGCGGGAAGAACGATTGAAGAAGTCCAAATCACAATTGATGCTTCGGTTTGTTTTGGAATTTATTTGGATGACAAACAAATTGGCTTTGCACGTGTTATTACTGATTATGTTGTTTTTGGTTATTTAATGGATGTTTTTATTACTGAAGAACATCGCGGAAAAGGCTATTCATCGATTTTAATTGAAACGATGATGAACGAACCACTTTTAAAAGACATTAAAATTTGGCGTTTGGCTACAACCGATGCGCACTTTTTATATGAGAAATTTGGTTTTACAAAACTAAACCATCCTGAAAAATTGATGGAAAAAATAGTATCATATTCACTAATTAAAACGGAAAAATCCAATTAGTGAAATTTGCGCAATTTGTGTTGAATCATAACTTTTTTATAATATGAATTTAGAAACGTATTACGAATATTGTCTTTCAAAAAAAGGTGTTAGCGAACATTTTCCTTTTGATGAAGATACTTTGGTTTTTAAGGTCGGTGGAAAAATGTTTGCTTTATCATCACTTTTACAATGGGAAAAAAATGAAGCTTCGGTTAATTTAAAATGCGATCCAGATCGCGCTGAAGAACTGAGAGCGGAATATGACGAAATAAAACCCGGATTTCATATGAGCAAAGTACACTGGAATACGATTGCTTTAAATGGAAATCTTCCCGACAAATTTGTCAAAGAATTGATCGATCATTCGTATGAATTGGTTTTCAAAAGTTTGACAAAGAAAATTCAAAATGAAATTATCGAATTAGAAAATTAGGCATTACATTTGCAGGGTAAGATCAAAACTTAAAACCCGAATCAGTTTGCAAATTAGCAATTTAAAGAATCATGAAAGAACAATTTAAAAAATTTCTGAACGAAGAACAAGATCCAAAAGCGATTGAAAAAATCACTTCTAAACTTACAGATTTATTGATGAAAGGTGAAGAAGTTGGCTATATCGCGGTACAAAAAAAACCTGCAATTACTGTTTTTCCTGACAGTATTGTATTAACTAATAAGCGTATCATTATCTGCAAGCCTAAAAATTTAGGTCTTTCTATGGATTTTACAGATTATACTTGGGATGATATTGCAAGTACTTTTGTAAAAGAAAACATTTTAGGTTCTGAATTTTCATTTGGAACAAAAACAGATTTAGCTGTTTCGATTGATTATATCCCGAAAATTCAAGCTAGAAAAATTTATACTTACGCTAAAGAGCAATTGGATTTATTGAAAAATCCCGTTTCTGCAGCAATTCCAGTTCAAGAAACTGCCGAACCCGTTTTTGAAGAAGAAACAGAAGAAGTTGACGAAATTGAAGAAGTAGAAACAGAAGAAGTAACAAGCTTTGCTGAAATTTTACCTTCGGCTCCAGTTTTCACTGAAACTTTTGAACCAATTCCAGCTCAAACTCCAACGGGAGATCGTAAATTAAGTGAGTTATCTAAAGAAGAACTTTTTGATAAATTACAGAATTACAAAAAACTTCTTGATAATGGATTGATTATGCAAGGAGAATATGATTCATATAAAAAAGAGATATTAAGTTATATGTAATAGCTTAACCGCAAAGGTCGCAAAGACTTACGCAAGGTTCGCAAAAGAAAAAACCCATCAGCATAACTGATGGGTTTTATTTTGTATATTAACTTTGCGAAAAAGCCTTGCGTTCTTTGCGGTTAAATATCTACAAAGTCGCCTTCTGCTTTTCTACAAATTTATGCGATTGCAGTTCAAGCAATTCTTTTGCGTTTTTTCTTTGCAGATCAAACAAGCCTTTATCTTCGGCAATATCAGCGTACACTCTATCATGCATTTCGGCACTTGTTTTCACTAATAAATCACGTTGGTATTTGTTTTGTGCCAAAGTCGCTTTCATCGCTGTTTCGGCTTCTTCTTGTTTGAAATCGAATTCCCCTTTTGGAGCTAATAATTTGGCAATAATTGGTGACGTTTCAATTGCTAAAAATAAAAGCATGATAAAAAATGATGGAAGCCAAGGTAGTTTATTCAACGCATTGATACGAGCCATTAATCCATCAAAACCTTCAATAATTGGTTGTGTCTGAGAAACTTTCTTGTCTAAATCGGCCTCAAGCTGTTTGCCAATTTTTTCTTTTTCAGCGATTTTAGCTTCGTTTGTTGCTTTTAAAGTTTCGTACTCTTTAAGAGAGGCATCGTGTTTTTCACGTTTCTCCTTATAAACTGGGCCTTTTCCTAATTTTTTGGTTCCAGCAGTTCCTTCAGCTTCTGTGATATAAGTTGAATATAAGGCATTTACTTCTTTTTCTTTCTTTACAATATCTGCTTTTAAAGCCGCAATTTCTGCTTTATTTTTATCTAAATCCGTTTTGAAATACGTGCCAATTTGTTTTTTATTGGCTAATTCCATTTCGTTTTTTTCTTTCAATAAAACGGTATTGATTTCTTTTTCAAAGATTTTAATTTCCAAAGGCTTCGAAATTACAATCGCAATAATAATCGCCAATGCAATACGAGGAGTCGCTTGCAGAAATTCATCCATAAAACGATCTCTTTTCTTGATAGTAGAAACAATAAATCGGTCCAGATTAAAAATCAGCAAACTCCATACAAATCCAAAAATTAAGGCGGGATAAATAGAATCGAAAACTGTAAAAAGCGCATAAGCACTAGCTAGAAAAGCCATAACCGCGGTGAAGAATACGGTGGCGCCAATACCAACATATTTGGTTTGTTCGCCTTCTGAACAATCTTTCAAGAGATCTCGGTCGGCTCCTGAACATAGGATAAAAAATTGTTTTAACATGATTGATGATTTTTGATTGTGATTGATAAGGCAAATTTAGCGCCAAAAATTTAATTCTGAGATAAATAGTTGATTTGTTTTTACTTGCACTTACATTTTTTAGATTTAAAAAGTGTTATTTTAACATTAATAACTTCAAGTTTTATAAGATTAATCATAACACTTTATTAATTTTTTTAAAGGGTTTTAGTAATAGTAAGGTTCTAGTTTCGCAGGAAATCAAACTAAAACACAATGAAAAAAATTTATTTATTAGTTACATTTATGCTTTTAGCCTTTTCCGGTTATGCTCAAAAAGCAATAATTTCTGGAAAAGTATTAGATATTGATGACAAACTTCCTTTGCCTGGAGCGATGATTCAAATCGTGGGCGAAAACAAATACACGGTATCCGACTACAACGGCCGTTTTGAACTTTTAAACATAAATGCAGGAACCTATAAACTTGAAGTAAAATATATAGGATACACCTCTATAACCAAAGAAATAACAGTAGAACAAGGAAAAAACAATGTAATTGATTTTGCTTTAAAAACTTCAGGAACTGAGCTGAATGAAGTTGTTGTTGGAGACATTTTAAAAGGTCAGGCAAAAGCTTTGAATCAGCAAAAAAACAACAAAAATATTGGAAACGTAATTTCATCTGATCAAGTGGGGCGTTTTCCTGATGCCAATGTTGGAGACGCTTTAAAACGTGTTCCAGGTATTACAATGCAAAATGATCAAGGTGAAGCTCGAAACATTATTATTAGAGGTTTGGCTCCGTCATTGAACTCGGTTACGTTAAATGGTGACCGAATTCCGTCTGCAGAAGGAGACAACAGAAACGTGCAAATGGACTTAATTCCGTCTGATATGATTTCGACTATCGAAGTAAACAAAACATTAACTTCTGACATGGATGCTGATGCGATTGGAGGTTCTGTAAACTTAATTACAAGAGCGACTCCAAATGGTGAAAGAATCTCTGCAACACTTGCGGGAGGTTATTTGCCAATTCGTGAGCACGCCTCGTACACTGCAGGTTTAGTTTACGGAAATCGTTTTTTCGATAATAAACTTGGAGCGGTTTTCAGCGGATCGTATAATAATGTGGATTACGGTTCTGACAACATCGAAAACGAATGGGTTAAAGATGATTTCGGAAATGAATATTTACAAGCTTCAGAAATTAGAAAATATGATGTGCAGCGTATTCGTCGCAGCGGATCTGTTGCTTTAGACTATAAATTTGACGAAAACAATACCATTTTTGCCAATGCAATTTATAACTGGAGAGATGACAGAGAAAACCGTTTTAGAACGACTTACGATGATATTGAACCAATTTACAACGGCGAACAAATTACTGGTTTTGAAGGTCGTGTAAAACGCCAGACAAAAGGCGGCGTTGACAGCAACCGAAATAAAAACAGAAGATTAGAAGATCAGCGCGTTCAGAATTATTCAATTCGCGGAGAGCATTTGATCAATTCTACTTTAGATTTAGACTGGTCTGCCAATTATGCAAAAGCTAGAGAATACCGTCCTCAAGAGCGTTATATTGAATATCGTCAGAAAGGATTGGAAATGATGGAAGATTTATCTGACCCAAGATTTCCTTTAATGACAACTGTTGGTGAATCTGTAGATGAATTTAAATTTGATTCGGTTACCGAAAATACAGATGAAACAAGTGAAAGTGAATTTGGAGCGAAAGTAAATATCCGTTTTCCTTTCTCAGTAATTGCAGGAGAAAAAGGAAGATTAAGAACCGGTTTAAGACTTCGTTTGAAAGAAAAAGAAAGAAACAACTCTTTTTATTCATATGAACCAATTAATGACGGAATGGAATTATTATCTGAAGTTCCAACAAGTTATTACGACGGAAAAAACTTTAATCCAGGAAGCAAATATGTACCAGGAACTTTTGCATCAGCTGCCTTTTTAGGAGGTTTGGATTTAAATAACCCAACATTATTTGACAAAGAAGCTGATCCAGCAGAATATTTAGCTGTAAACTATAACGCTAAAGAAAGAATTACCGCTGCTTACGTAAGATGGGATCAAGATTTTAATGATAAACTTTCAATGGTTTTAGGTTTCCGTATTGAAAACACTCATATTGATTATACAGGAAACCGAGTTTTAGATGAGGAAGAATTAGAAAGCCAAATCAACACGACAAACTCGTACACTAATTTATTGCCAAGCATTTCATTTCAGTATAATGTTACTAAAGATCTAGTTTTAAGAGCTGCTGCAACAACAGCTTTGGCGCGTCCAAACTATTATGCATTGGCACCTTACGTAAACAATATTGCTGCTGATAAAGAAATTACAGCTGGAAATCCAGATCTTGATGCTACTTATTCGTACAATTATGATTTTATGGCCGAGAATTATTTCAAATCTGTTGGTTTGATTTCTGGAGGTGTTTTCTACAAAAGATTAAATGACTTCATTTACAACTACAGCGACAATCAATATACAGATGCAAAATTTGCTGCTGATTTTCCAAATCAAATCAATCCAATTCCAGCTGGCGAAAACTGGTCATTTTTACAATCTAGAAACGGAGACAAAGTTGATGTTTACGGATTTGAGGTTGCTTTTCAACGTCAGTTAGATTTCTTGCCTGGTAAATTCCTTAAAGGATTTGGTATCTATTTGAACTATACTTACACGAAATCGAAAGCTCAAGGAATTGCTGATGAAGATGGAAATGAAAGAAACGATATCAGTCTTCCGGGCACAACGCCTCATATGTTCAACGGATCTTTATCTTGGGAAAACAAACGTTTTTCTGCTAGAATTTCGACCAACTTTACTTCTGATTATTTAGATGAATTAGGTTCAGAATCATACAAAGACAGTTATTATGACAAGCAGTTTTTCTTAGATGCGAATGCTTCTTATAAAATCACAAAACAACTTCGCGTTTTTGCTGAAGCCAATAACTTGACTAATCAGCCGTTGCGTTATTATCAAGGAGTTGAAGCGCATACAAAACAAGCTGAATATTATCAGGCACGTTACAATTTCGGATTGAAATTAGACTTGTAAAATCAATTATAAAAACGACTAAATTAGACAGGACTTTTCGGTTCTGTCTAATTCATTTAACATAAACATCAGAATGAAAAATAAATCGATACTATCATTTTTACTTTTAACTGCATTATTTACCGCTTGCAAAGACGATAAATTAGCGCCAATTCAGCCAAATGCAGTAAAACCAACAGCAGTTACTCAAGCTTTGCCTCACGATACAGATGATCCATCGATTTGGATTCACCCAACTGACACTTCAAAAAGTATTATTGTGGGAACTGATAAAGATACCGATGGCGCTTTGTATGCTTTTGATTTGAATGGAAAAATCCTTAAAAAATCAATTCCGTTAAAGCGCCCAAACAATGTTGATATCGCTTACGGATTAATTATCGACGGAAAAAAAGTTGATATTGCTGTTACCACAGAACGCGAAAGCAACAAAATCAGAATTTTTAGTTTACCTGATTTAGAACCAATTGACAATGGCGGAATTCCAGTTTTTGAAGGAGATGCAGAAAAAGATCCAATGGGAGTTGCTTTGTATACACGCCCAAGCGACAAGAAGATTTTTGCTATTGTGGGAAGAAAAACAGGACCTTCTGGAAATTATTTATGGCAGTATGAACTTTCAGGAAATGGAAAATTTATTGCTGCAAAAGTGGTTCGTAAATTTGGAACTTACAGCGGAAAAAAAGAAATCGAAGCTATTGCAGTTGACAACGAATTAGGCTTTGTTTACTATTGCGACGAACAAGTTGGAATTAGAAAATACAAAGCTGATCCTGCTTCAAATGATAATAAAGAATTGGCACTTTTCGGCCAAAAAGATTTTAAAGCTGATCATGAAGGAATTGCGATTTATAAAAAAACAGATTCTACGGGATATATTTTAGTGTCAAATCAACAAGCAAATTCTTTTATGGTTTACCCAAGAGAAGGTGCCAACGAAAATCCAAATAATCATCCTTTATTAGCCGAAGTTCCAACGTCAACAATTGAATGTGACGGTGCCGATGTTACAAATATAAACTTAGGTCCAAAATATAAAAACGGGCTTTTCGTAGCCATGAGCAACGGAATGACGTTTCATTATTATGCTTGGGATTTGATCCAGAAACGTATTGATTCGCAGACGAAATAAAGTGGTCAGTGGTTAGTTTTTTAGTGGT
This sequence comes from Flavobacterium sp. LHD-80, assembly GCF_030929605.1. Lineage (GTDB taxonomy): Bacteria > Bacteroidota > Bacteroidia > Flavobacteriales > Flavobacteriaceae > Flavobacterium. Next base: position 473,446 of record NZ_JAVFVS010000004.1, on the reverse strand, counting down.
CAGTTTTTAAAATGATGTCAAATATTTTCACTTTGACTGAACACTAAAAACTGAACACTGCATACTAAAAAAAAAGCTGTTCATCACTGAACAGCTTTTTTAATTTTGAATTAGTAATTGCCCCTTTATTCTGTAATCGGTGCTCCTGCTAAAATTTCAGCATTCGCAAATTCTTCAAATTTGGCAAAATTAGCTTTGAATTTTTGAGCTAATTCTAACGCTTTTTTATCGTATAAATCTTTGTCTGCCCAAGTATTTCTCGGATTCAAAATTTCCTCTGGAACATTTGGACAAGATTGTGGTTTTGCAATTCCAAATACTGCGTGATCTTTGTACTCTACATTATCCAATTCACCGTTTAATGCAGCAGTAATCATAGCACGAGTATATTTTAATTTCATACGGCTTCCTGTTCCGTAAGGACCTCCAGTCCAACCTGTGTTGATCAACCAAACTTTTACATTCGCATCTTTCATTTTTTTGCTTAGCATTTCAGCATATTTTGTTGGATGCAAAGGCATAAATGGTGCTCCAAAACAAGCAGAGAAATTTGGCTGTGGCTCTGTTACACCAGCTTCAGTTCCAGCTACTTTTGCAGTATATCCAGAAATAAAATGGTACGCTGCCTGACCCGGAGTCAATCTTGAGATTGGAGGCAAAATTCCGAAAGAATCTGCCGTCAAGAAAAATATATTTTTAGGATTGTGGCCAATTGAACCTGGCTGAATATTATCAATATGTGTTATTGGGTAACTTACACGTGTATTTTGAGTGATCGAAACATCATCATAATCTACTTCATTAGTTCCTGTTTTGAAAACCACATTTTCTAAAAGCGCACCTTTTTTGATTGCTCTGTAAATGTCTGGTTCATTCTCTTCAGATAAGTTGATTACTTTTGCGTAGCATCCGCCTTCAAAATTGAAAACTGAATTCTCGCTTGTCCATCCGTGTTCATCGTCTCCAATTAATTTACGTTCTGGATCTGCAGATAAAGTAGTTTTTCCTGTTCCAGATAATCCGAAGAAAATTGCAGTATCTCCATTTTTACCAACATTAGCACTACAGTGCATTGGAAGTGTATTTTTAAAAACTGGCAAAATGAAATTCAAAGCAGAGAAAATCCCTTTTTTCATTTCTCCTGTATAACCAGTTCCACCAATAAGAGCGATTTTTTTAGTAAAATCTAAAATAGCAAAATTAGACTGACGCGTTCCGTCAACAGCAGGATCTGCCATGAAACTTGGTGCGCAAACTACTGTCCATTCTGGAGTAAAATTTGTTAATTCAGACTCTTCTGGTCTTAAGAACATATTGTAGCAAAACAAGTTTGACCAAGCCGTTTCAGTTACAACACGAACATTTAATCTGTACTTATCATCAGAACAAACGTATGAATCACGAACAAAAACTTCTTTGTCTGATAAAAACTTTGTTACCTTATTATATAGTTTTTCAAAAGCTTCTGGTGCAAAAGGAATATTTACATTTCCCCACCAAACTTTATCTTCTGTAATCGCATCTTTTACAATAAAACGATCTTGTGGAGAACGTCCTGTAAATTCACCCGTATTAATAGCCAATGCTCCTGTTGAGCTTTCGACACCCTGGCCTGATTGTAAAGTAATGGCATGCAATTCATCTGGGGATAATTGATAGCGAACTTTAGCATTTTCAATTCCTAATTCTTTTAACGAAATCGATTGCGAGAAAAGTGTGTTAGTGTCCATAAATTTTAAGTTGTGTGTGATGTTTGATAGAATGCAAAATTACAGATTTATTGTAAATCCTTTAAAAATATTTCAATTTCACTTTTATTTATATCAAAAAAGCAAAAAATGAAGTTTAAATTCAATAAAATAAAAAAATAAGAGCCTCTAATTTGTTATCTTATAACCTATTGCGCCAATTTGTTATATTTTTCTCTTTTTAAAGTGAAAAACAAAATAAATTCACACAAATACGATTATATGTTATTTATGAGACAAAATTAAATATTAATTTTTAGATAGAATTTTTTATTCGGGATTTTATGATTTTTGCCTTAAAATCGTAACGAATAATGTCAACCAAGCAACAATTAATAGCAATCCGCCTAAAGGTGTTGCGAATCCTATAAATTTAAAATCGAATAAAGTGAAGTTTTTTGTAGCTAATAAATAAATAGAACCACTAAAAAGAACTACACCGCCAACAACCAAATTATAAATTGTTTTTAATGTTTTTTCGGAGATATCTTTTCGGGTTGAAACAAAGAATAAAAAGAAAGCATGATACATTTGATAACGAACTCCAACTTCAAAAGTATTTAGTTCTTCAACTGATAAATATTTTTTTAGCAAATGAGCTCCAAAAGCGCCTAAAATAATAGCCAACATTCCGATAAAAGCTCCCGTCAAAACTATTCTTCTTTTCATGTTTTTGTTTTCTAATTACTATGCAAAAATACTCAATACAATTAGAAAAAGACACTAGCTTTTTGCCAAAAAATAGAACAGAAACTGAAAAATTTACATTTTAACTTATTTCAAAAATAAATTACATTTTTTCTTATTTCAGATTGTTATATTTATAACATTTTAATATATTTGTGTTATAAATATAAAACATGAGAAGCATATTAATTTTTGGAGCGGGTCGCTCAGCGTCGTCATTAATTCGTTATTTACTTTCAAAATCGGAGAGCGAGAACCTTCATTTGGTTGTTGCGGATCTCTCTTTGGCTTTAGCAGAAAAAAAGACTCAAAAACACCCAAATGCAACTCCAATTGCTTTAGATATTTTTAATGCTGAAGAAAGAAAATCGGCAATAGAAAAAGCTTCGATTGTAATTTCGATGCTTCCTGCTCATTTGCATATTGAAATTGCCAAAGATTGTCTTTATTTCAAAAAACATCTTGTTACAGCATCTTATATAAGTGACGCCATGCAAGCGCTTCACGAAGAAGCCAAGAAAAACAATTTGATTTTTATGAATGAAATTGGCCTTGATCCCGGAATTGATCATATGAGCGCCATGAAAGTAATTGATGAAATCAGATCAAAAGGTGGCAAAATGCTTTTGTTTGAATCTTTCTGTGGCGGACTTGTAGCACCAGAATCCGACAATAATTTGTGGAATTACAAATTTACTTGGGCACCTCGAAATGTCGTTTTAGCAGGTCAGGGTGGCGCAGCTAAATTTGTTCAGGAAGGCACTTATAAATATATCCCATACAGCGCTTTATTTCGCAGAACTGAATTTCTGGAAGTAGAGGGTTATGGGAAATTTGAAGCGTATTCAAACCGCGATTCACTTAAATACAGATCGGTTTACGGACTTGATGATGTTTTGACTTTATACAGAGGAACAATTCGAAGAGTTGGTTTTTCTAAAGCTTGGAACATGTTTGTTCAACTCGGAATGACGGATGACAGTTATGTTATAGAAGATTCTGAAAATATGAGCTACCGCCAATTTATGAATTCGTTTCTACCTTATCATCCAACAGATTCTGTTGAAATTAAAACCCGTTTTATTCTTAAAATTGATCAGGACGATATTATGTGGGATAAACTTTTGGAGCTGGATTTATTCAACCCAAATAAAAAAGTAAACTTGCCAAATGCGACTCCGGCTCAGATTTTAGAAAAAATATTGACCGACAGCTGGACTTTGGAAACTGAAGACAAAGACATGATTGTCATGTATCATAAATTCGGCTACGAATTAAACGGCGAAAAGAAACAAATTGACTCAAAAATGGTTTGCATTGGCGACGATCAGACGTATACTGCAATGGCAAAAACAGTTGGACTTCCGGTTGCAATGGCAACATTATTAATTTTAAACGGAAAAATCACAACTCCAGGCGTTCAGCTTCCGATAAAAAAGGAAGTTTACGAACCAATATTAAATGAATTAGAAGAGTACGGTGTTATTTTTAACGAACAGACTGTACCTTATTTTGGATACAACCCGGACTTGTTTTAGTCCAGTTTTTTGATTTTTATTTTTTAGAATTTTTTTTTAGTTTATTTTATCCGCTTCTGTGATGCAAAAGAAGCGGATTTTTTTTTGCAAGGGACAAAGTGGCAAAGGGACAGAGATTTTTTTTCCTTTGAGTTAGACGCACTGGAGTACATCACTACAAAAAACCTTTGAACCTTTGTCCCTTTGAAACTTTGTCTCTTTGAAACTTTGTCTCTTTGGACCTTTGCCCCTCTGAACCTAAAAAATTTACGGTGCCGATTGAACGGTTATTGGCAATTTATACAGAACACGAACTGGCTGTCCATTATGAGTTCCCGGACTCCATTTTGGCGAAAGTTTCAAAACACGGATTGCCTCATCGCCCATTCCGAACCCTAAATCTTTGACTATATTGAATTCTGAAAGCGAACCGTCTGTTTCAATCATAAATTCCATATATATTTTCCCTTGAATCTTAGTTGAACCCGCTTCTGCTGGTACTTTGAAATTTTTCCCTACAAATTTGTAGAACTCCAATATTCCACCTGGAAATTCTGGCTGTTTATCGATTTCGTTTACAATTGCTGTAGTTTCTTTTCCTGGCATTTTTTGAGTTTGTTCAGAAGCTACAGCAGTCTTCATCTCTTCAGCGTTTATTGGCCAGAAATCCATTTTGACTGAAATCGGCTTCCAATCGGCTTTTCCATAATTTTCTGAAGGCAGAAATTTTGGACTAGATTTCAAAATACGAAGTATTTCAGTTTCCGTTTCTTCTCCATTTCCATTGACAGCCTTTATATTTTCAAGGCTTCCGTCTTTTCCAAAAAGAAACGTTATACTAGCTATTTCATCCTTTTTATCAATTCCCTCCGGACTTTTATAATTATTTAAAATATAATTTGATAATTTCCCTATTGCACTTTGCAATGCTGGCTGATTTACTTTCATTCCTGCCAAATTATAACCCGAACTCATCATTATTTCAGGCCTTTTTGTCGCAACATTTTCATTTTTTCCTGCACCAACTTTCCATTTTGAGCCTGAACTACTACTGTTCTCTGCGATCTGATTACTTGCATAAACTTCATTGTCTGCTTTACTAGACTGTGCTACACTTTTTGTGCAAACAAAAAAAACAAGTCCAGAAAATAACGGCAAAAGCATCATTTTAGAAAGCAATATTTTTGTTTTTGAAACTGATTTTGTCATCATAATAAATCTTTTTTTAATTACTGAATAATTTAAGTTACTAGTCAATCCTGAAATAGGATTTGTATTTGCATGCGCAAGCAATAGATTTTGATAAAACGGAACATCATTAAAAGAAGTTACCACATTTTCATCGGCAAGAAATTCATGATTAAGCTGAATGGCTTTTTTATAGAAAATAAAAAGAGGATTGAACCAAAAAACAGTTTTTAAAACCTCAACAAATAAAATGTCTAAAGTGTGTTTTTGAGCAACGTGAATTAGTTCATGAGAGTATAATTCGGCTTCAATTTTTCTGTTTTGATAATCTGTTTTATTTAAAAAAATATAATTCAAAAAAGTATGCGGTTGCGTTGGCGCATCAACCAAAACCAAGTTCGCATTTTTATAAACAACAATCTCATTGGACTTTACTTTCGAAACAATCTTCAAAATATTTCTAACAAAACGAAAAATCAATACCAGCGTAACTAATCCATAAAAACCCCATAATAGCAGTGACACATAATCAATCGACTGAACTACAATTACCTTGCTCTGAATCGGAATATTTTGCACAAAATACTTATAAGTCTGTTGCGTTTCTGTCACAACTTCAATAGTTATAAATGGCAAAATCAACGAAAAAACAAAACTGAACAAAAGGTAAAACCTATTGAATTTGTGCATTTTTTGTCTTTCTAAAACCAAATGATACACAATCAAAAGCACAAATAAACTCAAAGAGGATTTATATAGAAAGTCCATCATTTTTTCTTTTTTTGAATTTCTGAATCAATTATTTTCTTTAGATCTTCCAATTCTGAAGCACTCAAATTCGTTTCAGTTGTAAAAAACGAAGCAAATTGCGATGCCGAATTATTGAAGAAATTACTGATCAATCCTTTTACGTGTTTCGAAAAATAGTCTGTTTTCTTTACCAAAGGATAGTATTCTCTTGAATTTCCAAATTCGTTATAAGCAACAAATTTCTTATCAATCATTCGTTTCAATAAAGTCGCAACGGTTGTTGTCGCCGGCTTTGGCTCTGGATACGCTTCAAGTAAATCTTTCATAAAAGCTTTTTCAAGCTTCCATAAATGTTCCATTAATTGTTCTTCTGAGTTTGATAATTGCATTTTTTTTAGGTTCTAAGGTTCTGATACTATCCCGAAGCATCGGGACTAAGGTTTTCTCTCTTGTTTATTTTTTTCTGAAGAATAAAATCTATTCTTTACTCTTTACTCTTTACTCTTTACTCTTTACTCTTTACTCTTTACTCTTTACTCTTTACTCTTTACTCTTTACTCTTTACTCTTTACTCTTTACTCTTTACTCTTTACTCTTTACTCTTTAATATTTAATATTTTCAAGTTTTTCCAATTCAGGTAATTCTTTTTTATAAGCCTCCACATTCCATTCTATATTCATTTTTGCCGCATATTCTGCTATAGGCCCAAGTCCAACTTCTGCGCGTCTTTTATCTACGTTATCTGGATCTATCAAAGGCGATATATGCCATTTATTAGTTATACGATTCTTTGCTGTTTGACTCCCGTAAATTTGATGTTTTCCTTCTCTTAAAGCTACTCTATCTTCCAAATAAGCAAGATTTATTGGGCTTGCATTACCATTTTTAACTGCCTGTCTCAACATTGGCAAATACTTTTGCTGATATTTTAAAGGAGAATGCTGAATTACCAAAAACAAAGTCTTATTTCCTTGAACACCAACAATGTTTTTCCCTAACCATCCTCTTTCATCCAGTATTTTCATAACCTTGATAAGATTAACACTGTCCTTTCTTATCATAATTTTACCAATACTGTCAATTTTCTTTTTATCCGATTTTGGGGATTTATAAACATTCATAAATTCTCCGCGAATTTCCTGATCTTCTGTATAAATCTCCGAAAGTTCTTTTTCAAGCGCCTTATCATAATTTGCCCCGATAATCTCTAACTTCTTTTGCAGTTTTTCAATTGTTTTTCCCCATTCTTTTTCTGAGTGCAACGATTTTAAATCCATTTCAATTTGAAGTTCATCCATGTTTTGAAATCCATTGTCAATGGCCAGATTCAGCCATTTAAATGCCTTTTTGTTTTCTTTTGCCATAGATGCAGAACAGCCTGCACTGTAAAAATTCTTCGCAGATTTTTGCTCCATTTTAAAAGCTTTATCATAATACGCAACAGACATTTTATAGTTTTCCTTTCCGTAGCAAGAATCTGCTTTACGAATCCATTCTTTGTAAGTCTGCGCTTTCGCGGAAAGACAAATCATGACAATAAAACTAAAAGCAATTATTTTTTTCATGGTTTGATGCTAGTGCTTTATTTGATTTTTTGTTCCGAGATTAATTCGCCTTTGTTGTAATTTCTAATGCTTTTTAATTTTCCTTTATCCGAATAGAATTTCCATTCTCCAAAATAAAACCAATGCGTTTCAACCGAATTCGATTCTAATTTTGTTTTTCCTTTTGATTCTAGTTTTCCGTTTTCGTAATAACTTTTTACGATACAAATCCCGTTTTTATATTTTTCGGTTTTATAAAGCTTTCCGTTTATATATGATTTCCACTTTTTTACTGGAACATCATGTTTGTAATATTCAAACGATTTGTAAACTGTGCTGTCTTGCTTATAATTATCAATCCAAACGCCTTCTTTCTTATGATCAATTTTCTGATTGACCAATTTGCTTTTACAGCTTAAAAACAATAATCCAGATAACAATAATAAAAAATAGCTTTTCATAAAAATAATTATTTCTACATCTATAGACATTGCTCTACAAATGTAGAAATAAAAATTATGCATGCAACTTTTATAGCAAAAATTTTATTCAATTAAAATTTTTGCTATTGTTTATCAGGTTCTTGAATAGAAATTGGAAGATGAAATTCAGCCGGTACCACTTTGCCATTTAGTTTGCCAGGTATCCATTTTTGGGATAATCGCAAAACTCTCAAAGCCTCTTCACCTGTACCGTAGCCAAGATCTTTTTCGACTTTCATATCGGTTAGTGATCCATCTTTTTGTACTATAAAAGTAACGCGTATGGTTCCTTTTATCACAATTCCTTCTGGTGTTGAGGGCACTTTAAAATGTTTACCAGCAAATTTATAAAACTCCGGCATACCGCCAGGATAAGTTGGTTTTTCAGTCAAATCTGCTGTTTGATAATAGCTAACTTTTGGCTTTGCTTCTTGCGCAGTGGTTCTGACATTGAAAAACAAAACAAAAGCAAAACACAAAACTATTTTTATCTTGAAAACCGAATTTAATTTTGGATACATAGCGGTATTTTTTTAAGTTATTCTCTTATAAAAATACTAATTTAATTTAAATGCGTTAATTACAACTCTAAAATATTAAGTATCAAAAAACTGAGTAGACAATGCGATTTAAAATTTAACCGCAAAGAACGCAAGTTTTTTTTCTTAAAGTCACGTTTATAAACACAAAGTTCGCAAAGCTTTATCCATATAGCTTTGCGAACTTTTATAAATCTTACTGAAGAATCTTAGCGCCCGATGGTTATCGGGATTGCGTAAATCTTAGCGTCCTTTGCGGTTAAAAAAACTACTTAGAAAGCTCTACGAAATACTTGTAAAACAACGGAATAGTTTCAATTCCTTTCAAGTAATTAAAGATTCCGAAATGTTCGTTTGGCGAGTGAATAGCATCAGAATCCAAACCAAATCCCATCAAAATCGTTTTACTTTTTAATTCTTTCTCAAACAAAGCCACAATTGGAATACTTCCTCCAGAACGAACCGGAATTGCAGGAACTCCAAACGTTTCTGTATACGCTTTATTTGCCGCTTGATAACCAATGCTGTCAATTGGCGTTACATAACCTTGACCACCGTGGTGCGGATTAACTTTTACCGTTACTCCGGCCGGAGCAATGCTTGTGAAATGTTTTGTGAAAAGTTCTGTGATCTCTTCCCAATCCTGATTTGGAACCAAACGCATTGAGATTTTAGCGAAAGCTTTACTCGCAATAACCGTTTTAGCACCTTCGCCAGTATAACCGCCCCAGATTCCGTTTACGTCTAATGTCGGACGGATTGAGTTGCGTTCGTTGGTTACATATCCTTTTTCACCGTAAACATCAGCAATGTTTAAAGCATTTTTATATTTTTCTAAACTAAAAGGCGCTTTTGCCATTTCAGCTCTTTCTTCTGCAGATAATTCCTGAACTTTATCATAGAATCCTGGAATCGTAATATGATTGTTTTCGTCGTGAAGCGAAGCAATCATTTTTGCCAAAATATTAATTGGGTTCGCCACAGCGCCACCGTACAATCCTGAATGCAAATCGCGGTTTGGACCTGTAACTTCAACCTCAACATAACTCAAACCTCTTAAACCTGTCGTGATTGACGGTTGTTGGTTTGAAATCATTCCTGTATCTGAAATCAAAATAACGTCGTTTTTCAGTTTTTCCTGATTGCGTTCTACGAACCAAGCCAAACTTGCCGAACCAACTTCTTCTTCACCTTCGATCATGAATTTTACGTTACAGGGCAACGTATTGCTTTGTACCATTAATTCAAGCGCTTTTACGTGCATGTACATTTGACCTTTGTCGTCACATGCTCCACGCGCGAAGATTGCTCCGTCAGGGTGAATATCTGTAGTTTTGATAACGGGTTCAAATGGTGGTGAAGTCCATAATTCTAATGGATCTGGCGGTTGAACATCATAGTGTCCGTAAACTAAAACCGTTGGAAGATTTGGATCGATTATTTTCTCTCCGTAGATAATTGGGTAACCTGGAGTGTCGCAAGTTTCGACAAAATCGCAGCCTGCTTTTGATAAACTTTCTTTTACAGCCTCTGCTGTATCAATAACATCTTGCGAGTATGCAGTGTCAGCACTTACCGACGGAATCTTTAATAATTCGATCAATTCATTGATAAACCGATCTTTATGTTGTTGAACGTAGGACTTAATATTTTCCATTTAAATTATTTTTATAGAAACCCAAAAGTACAAAAAAGAGAATTAATAATTTTTTTGAAATTTTTCTTTGAATATTCGAAAGTATGCTTATCTTTGCACCCACAATTACGCGGATATGGTGAAATTGGTAGACATGCCAGACTTAGGATCTGGTGCCGCAAGGCGTGTAGGTTCGAGTCCTATTATCCGCACTAAAAAAGCTTCTGAAGATATTTCAGAAGCTTTTTTGTTTTTTAGCACTTTCGTCTAAATACAAATATCCACAATCTTGTCATTCCGAGGAACGAGGAATCTCCGCAAGTAGCTCTACAAAGATTGTCGATTTAGATTGTGGAGTTTCTCGCGGAGATTCCTCGTTCCTCGGAATGACAAAAATGGCGATTCTGATTGCGAAGATGGATTAAAATCCATCCCTACAATATAGTCCGTTCCTTCGGAACTCTTTTGTAAATTTTCAAAACAAAAAACATCAACTATCTATTTTTTATATTAGTCGGTATCGTTATTTTTACTTTTTAATAAATCTTCAATCAAGTTAATCGGCTTTGTTTTAAACTTATAACTATGTTCCAAAAATCATCTTTTGCACTTCTTCTCGTTTTTATTCTAAGTTCCTGTGCTGTTCAGCAAAAAAGTTTAGAAATAAACGATTGGTATGCTTTTACAAAATCTAATACAGCACAACAAGAACCCTCAAAAGTATATGAGTTCGCAGACGGAATGATTCGTATGCACGGAGAAGATCCAAGTTGTTTGATGACCAAAAAAAGCTATAAAAACTTCGAACTTACGCTTGAATACAGATGGAATCTTGACGAGAAATACCAAATGAAAGGCACAAAAAACAGCGGTGTGATGTATAATATTCCGCTAGATGCTTCGGATAGAATCTGGCCAAAAGGAATTCAATTTCAAATAAAAGAAAAAACTACCGGAGATTTTATCTTTTTGGATCAAGTAACAGCAAAAGTAAACGGGAAATTAGTTGAAGCTGGCGCAAGTGTAGTTTCTCCTAAGTTTTTAGAAAATGAAAAACCGTATGGCGAATGGAATTTGGTTGTAATTAAATCTTTCAACGGAAAAATCACGCAATATTTGAACGGGAAATTGGTAAATGAATGTACGGAAGTTTCTTCTACTGAAGGTAAAATTTCTTTGAATTATGAGCGTTCGCCAATTGATTTCAAAAACATCAAAATAAAAAATATCTCGAAATAAATTTAAACAAAAAAATTCTTCCCAATTCTACGCAACCATTTTGATATTCAAACATCTATTAAAAAAAGATTGTTATGAAAAAAATGATTTGTTTCCTAATTCTGACTTTAGGAATTGTAGGTTGTTCTTCAGAAGAAAGTGCTCCCGCAACGGAAAGCACTGATGCGAAATTTTACAACAAGACCGGTGAGGATATTGATAACTTGATTATCGGAAAAACTTTTATTGGTTCTTTAAAAAACGGAAGCTCGACGGCTTTCCTTGATATAAAGCAATTCCAACCTGATGGAAATCAATCATATGGGGTATTAAGCGCGATCTCAAACACCACAAAATTAACGCCCTCACTTTTTTATGGACTACCTTGGAATTGGTGCGGTACAGGGAGAAGTGATGATTACAAAGACCCTAATGTTTTTGATATTATCAAAATAAAAAACGACAACGGAACTACTAGCCTATATTTAGTAATACATTACTAGAGAATATTTCATTAAGAAAAAAAAAAGACTTCTTTAAAAGACTTACCATTTAACCAACCATTTTGATATTCAACTAACCAACTCAAAAATTGCCATGAAAAAATTAATCTGTTTCCTGACTTTTACTTTAGGAATTCTTGGCTGTTCTTCTGACGGCGATACCATTACAAATTCATTTGAGAAAATTGATGCCTATACTACTCAAAGCTTAACCGACATTTCCTTTAGCAATAAAAACCAAGGAATAATTTGTGGGAGTTTCGGATTTTTAGCAAAAACCAATACCGGAGGAAAAACATGGAGCGTATTAAATGTAGGAGATAAGCAAACATTTATGAGCGCTTTTATGGTAAATGAACAAAAATTCTACACCGCAAGATTAGATATGTTTGTTACTACAAATTCTGGCACTACGTTTAACAAAATTGAAAGTGTTTCGGGTGCTTCAACTATTTTTGATATTAAATTTTTTAATCCTTCAAAAGGGTTGCTGGTAAGAGCTGGTTCGATATTAAAATCCAATGATTCTGGAAATACTTGGACAAAAAAATATGATGGTTATACTGTAGATAATTTAGTAATAACTTCAGATTTAGTTGCATATGCTTATGGTGGCTATACTAATAACAGTGTAGATAATGGAATAATTGTCAAAACTCTTGATGGCGGTGAAACCTGGACCCAAACATTAACTTCCGATTCAGATATTACCTCTCTTTCCTTTATATCAGATAATATTGGTTATTACATTAATTTTAAACGCGAATTATACAAAACTAGTAACGGATCAACCAGTTGGACAAAAATAGCAAACTTGCCAGGTTCCGGTTCTCCCACATCGATTTGTTTCACTAGCGAAAATATCGGATACTTTTCAACAGATGAAGGAAAAATTTTTGAAACTAAAAATGGTGGCTTAAATTGGAAAATAGTTTACAATAAAACCACTGACCTAATCTGGAAAATTATTGCAAAAGATGGTGCCGTATATGCAATAGGAAACAATGGATTATTTCTTAAGAAAAAATAAAAAACCTCATCTAAAACTGAAAGAAAGTCTAAACCCTTTTAAATCCTTTGTGTTTTTAATTGTTTAAAATATTAGTATTTTTGAAATTATAAAAATCTAATTACCAATACTTTAATTGTTTTAAATCTCAAACAAACTCAATTAAAAACAAATGAAGAAAAAGAAATTACTAGTTTTAATTTTAGGAATAATTTTCCTTTTCTTTTTTTCGAAAATGATAAGAAACTTTACCGTTGAGCAAGAAGTCCAAATTCTTAAATCGGAACATTTTGTTATTTCCTACAGCGGTATTTATAAAAGTGACGCTGAAAAAATCAGCAAAAATCTTGAAAATAAGTATTCGAAAATCAGAAGTGATTTGAAAGATTTGAAACACGAACAAATTGAAGTTTTTGTTTACGGTTCGCATCAAAAATTTAGCCTTGCCACTGGTTTAAACGGAAATGTAAACGGCACTAGTCGAGGGCCAAATGAATTTCATTTTGTTTGGACGAATTGGTTTAATTCCGTTTTTCCTGATGATCCTCTTAAAACTGCTGTTCATGAATTTACGCATTGTGTTCAGTTAAATATATTAATCGACAAAGCAAAAGAAACGATTATCACACAAGATCGACTGACTTTTGACAAGGAATTTGATAAAAAATTTGGAGCCGAATATCCGCGCTGGCTTTGGGAGTCGATCAGTATTTTTGAAGCTGGAGAAGTAAATTCGTTAAGCGTAAAATATGCCAAAAGCAAAAATCTAACTTTAGAAGATTTAAATCACAGCAATCAGATTTACAATATTGGTTATACAATAATCGAATATCTTACTCAAAAATGGGGAAATGATGTTTTGCCAAAATTGATTGCTTCATTCGGCAATATTGAAAAAACATTAAATATAACGACCAAAGAATTTGAGAAAGGCTGGATTGCTTTTTTGAATGAGAAGTATTAAAAAAATATTTCACGCAGATTTTCAAAAGATTTAAGCAGATAAACGCAGATAATTTTACTGTTACAATCAAAATTAAATCTGCTGAAATCTGCGTGAAACATAACTCTTTTTATACTATAAGCTATCAGGATTAAGAATTGGAATTTAACAATTCAATTATCTTATCCACATTAATTTCGCTGTAATCATTAATGTAAAAATCGCATACTGGAAGTTCTTCTTTTGTATGTGTGCTCAAAACGCCAACCACTTTCATCCCAGCATTTAGTCCCGCTGTAATACCTGAAAAAGAATCCTCAAAAACCACACAATCAGACGGAGAAACTCCAACACGGTCTGCCGATTTTAGATATACTTCAGGATTTGGTTTATGAAACGTAACATCTTCGCTTGCCATCATCGAATCCATTTTGCCTGCGATATTTAAGGCATTAATAATCAGATCCAAATTCGCACGCGGCGCCGATGTTGCAACGGCCGTTTTAAAACCACGTGATTTTAATTCGCTTAAAAAATCCAAATAATGCGGAATCGTATCGACTTTGTCTTTGTAAATTTCACGAAACATTCCTTCTTTTTCGTCTTCGAGTTTTAAAAGCTCTTCTCCTACGATCGGGCGTTTGAAGAAATGCGTCATGATATAACTGTTATGTTTTCCGTACATATGTTCTTCAAATTCTTCATTGGTATAAGGAACATTATATTTATCGAAAAACGCCTCAAAAGCCTTCACATGATGCGGATTGGTATGCGAAATCACGCCATCCATATCAAAAATTACACATTGCTGTTTCATTTTATGTTTTTGTTTTTAACGGTTGCAAGATACTGATAAGTGTGGTTTCTCGCAGAGTTTTTTTTAATCTCGCAAAGTCGCAAGGTCGCAAAGTTTTTGTTTCACGCAGATTTAAAAAAGATTTAAGCAGATAAACGCAGATAATTATCAAATTTAATCTGCTAAAATCTGCAAAATCTGCGTGAAAAAATCCTTTAAATCTTATTAAGCTATGACTTTAAAAATAAATCTTTGCGACTTTGCGAGATTAAACCCGTCAAAGATTGGCAAAAAAAAACTTTGCGAGATTAATTCTCTAGCCAATCCAAATTTTGCTTTTAACCAATGTCATAGTCTGTCTTAAATGCTGATTACATGCAATCAGAATAATCAAAACCACCAAACCATATCCCACAATCGTATAAATCTCCATATCGGCCAGTAAAGTGGCTTGTTTGGCAACTGTTCCGAAGACTTTTTTCAGAGCCAAAGTATTTGCGTTATCTGCAGAATATCCTTTTGCTATAAAACTTTGTGCGGTTGCAGTTATGGTTTGCTGGGCTTCGGGATTTTCGCCGGTTACGAATTGACTGAGTTTTAAGAAGTGTTTTTTATTCAAGAAAACCATTGCATTTTGCATCACGCAGAAACCAATTGTACTTCCCCAAAAACGCCCAGAAACTCCGACAATTCCCGAAGAAACTGCCATTTTTGCCGGAACCGATGATGTGGTAAATAAGATGAGCGGAACAAATAAAAAACCAACACCAATTCCTTGCAAAATATAGGGAATGATAATATCGCTCAACGCAACATCTGGTACAAAAAGAAACGTAAACCAGAAGTGGAAAATAGCAATGAGCGTAAAACCAATTATAAAAATAATTTTTGTAGAAACCGATTTCATCAGGAAATAAGCAGCTAAAATTAAACCGATTACATTTCCTAATCCGTTAATGTATTGCACGCCCGCAACGCGCGACGGATCCCAATTCCAAATCGAAAACATCGCCGAATGACAAAGACTCAGCGTCGCTCTGCTTATATAGAAAAGGAAAAACAATAAAAACCCGATTCTAAGATTGGCGTATTTAAAAACCTCAAAATCAAAAGTTGGTCTTTTTACCAAAAGTTCTTTAAAGATGAATAATCCGCCTGTAATCAAGGCAATCATCAACATCAGGATCATTTCAGAAGAATCAAACCAATATTTTTTCTCAGCATAAACAAAAAAGTAGGCACCGCAAAGAATGGCAGTTAAAACCAAAAAATAACTCATCCAGTCGATTTGATACAACGGAATTTTCTTTGTGATTCGGTGCCCACGAAAAGTAACTAAGATTAAAAAGACATTCAAAACCTGCAATCCGCCCGAAACATACAGCATGTATTTCCAATCGTAATGATCCAGAAACCAAACCGCAATATTCATAATAAAAGGCGTTGACAATAACAACGAGCCATAATAAAACGAAAAACCAATAATTATGGCATTTTTAGAATTAAACTGTTCAATCAATAATTGTCTGATTGTAATTACCGGAAGCGCCATTAGGATTCCCTCAGCGATTCTGAGCATTAAAAAAAGATAAAAATTGGTAATATATGCCGATGAAACAATCGTAATTCCAATTAAGGAATACACCGCCATCAAGTAATTTTTTGCAGGGAAAAAACTCGAAAATCGGCTTTCGATCAAAATCGTTGCCAGCAAAGTTCCGTATGTCACGCACATCGCAAACTGCAAATCTTCGGGCTCGATATCCAAAAAACTTGCTGCGTAGGTTACGTTTGAAGTATAAACTCCCAATAAAATCATGGAATGCAAAAGGCAGACAAACAAAATAATAATGATTGCCCATTTTGGAACCCAGGATTTAAAAATACTTTTATCTTCCATTTTAGTGTGCTGCGATCACAGTGATATTCATTCCCGCTCTTAAAAAATCGGTTTGTTTGTCGTTGCTTTTCAGCTGAATTCGAACCGGAATTCTTTGTTCGATTTTTACGAAGTTTCCCGTTGCATTATCAGGAGGAAGCAATGAAAATCTAGCACCACTCGCTGGCGATAAAGAAGCAATTGTACCAATAAATGTTTTGTCGCTCACAGCGTCTGCTTTTATTTCAACATCTTGTCCAACAGTTAAATATTGCAATTGCGTTTCTTTAAAATTGGCGGTAATCCATTTTTCTTTGCTTACAATAGAAAGCAATGATTGTCCTTCTTTTACCAATTGTCCCGGCTGTAAAGTTCGTTTTCCAACCCAGCCGTCGTAAGGCGCCGTAATGATCGTGTACGAAAGAAACAATGCCGCATTATCAGCCACCGCTTGTTTGGATGCAATATTGGTTTGTGTTGTTGGTACATTCGCTTCAGCAACAGAAGTGCTTAAAGTCGCAGAATGAATTCTATTTTTCATTTCCTCAAAATGCGCCTGCGCCGATTCATAATCGGCTTTTACTTTTTCTAATTGTTGCGAAGTTGCCGCCTCATCTTTTACCAAAGCTTTATATCTTTCGTATTCCAATTTAGTTTTCCAAAGATTCGATTTTGCACCTTCTAATTGCGATTCGTTAATTGCCGTTGCGCTTGCCGTTGTAACCGCATTTTTTTGCGCCACAACACTACTTTGCTGTGCGTTTTGAACATCGGCAAGAGCCACATTCAATTTTGATTTGTATTCGCGATTGTCAATCACCACCAAAGTATCTCCTTTATGCACAAACTGATTTTCGTTAAAACGAACTTCCTGTACATACCCCGTAATACGAGACATAATTGGCGTTACGTATTGCTCTACCTGTGCGTCATTGGTTTCTTCATGGTTTCTATTGAACACATAAAACCAAATTCCTAAAATGATTCCGCTCGCGACCAAAGCACAAGCAATAATTGTTATTAGTATATGAAACGTTCTGTTTCTTCTAGTTTCATTTTTTATCTTAACCATATCTTTTTCTATTCTCTTTATCTTAATTCTCTTTTCAAAATCTTACTTCTTGCCTCTTTCTTCTATCAAGTCTAACTCTGAGGCATTATTCCCGCCGTATGAAGCAACTCATAATGTTTTAAAACCGCATCCAATCGAGTAGAAATTTTGTTGTATTTCGCCTGAAGCAAAGCATTATCTGCGTCGACCATTTCGGTTATCAAAACCAATTGGTTTAAGTATTTCAGCTTTACGATTCTGTAATTTTCATTGGCTAAATCCAACGCTTTGTCAACAACCACAAACTTTTCGAGGATTTCCTGATACTGTGTATGTTCTTTATACAGTTTGTCCTGAATTTCATCTTTTACAATTTCAGACTGCATTTTCTGCCATTCGATTTTAGTATTCGCCTGATCCATTTTGGTTTTGTTTTTATACAAAGAAGAAAGGTCAAAAGTCGCTTCAATTCCCACTTGTCCTAAAGTGTACAAATACGGATTGGGCGGAAAAAATTTATAATTAGGATAATAAAAACCATAATTCCCGAAAAAGTGAACGCTTGGCAGATAATTCCCTTTAACCAATTTCAGTTCTGTTTTACTGATATCTAATTCCTGACTTGCAATTCGCATTTCTTCGTTCTGCAACGCTTTATTCATATAAAAGTCGTACGGATCTAAACCGTTCATTTCATCCAGATTTGAAGTTGTGTCAATCGCGATTTCCTCGTTTTCTGGAATCTGAATCAACGTTTTCAGATCGTGAAGCGCAATTTTTATGTTTTTGGAATTTGTAAGTGCATTCAATTCACGATCCGAAAGCTGTAATTCGGCTCTAATGACTTCGTTTTTGGTAATCGTTCCGTGTTTTTGAAGTGATTGTACTTCTTTCAGTCGGCTTTTTTCTTCTTTGATATTTTCCTCAAAAATCTTCTGAAGCTCCATCATTTTATAAATCGAAAGATAGTTTGCTACAACTTCAAGCTCAATGTCATTTTCGGTCTTTTCGGTTTTTATTTTGGCAATTTTACTTTCCTGATTCGCAATTTTGATGGCGTTATTAATCTTATTACCCGCATAAATTGGCATTTTAAAAGTCGAATTCACCTGATAGATTTCAGGAATTGCTTTTGTAACTTCTTTGCCGTTTAAGAAACCACTTCCTTTGAATTCGGTAATATTTGTAATTCTTGAATATTCTCCGTTTAAAGCGATGTCTGGCAAGCGAAGTTCTTTTCTTTCTTTGATGTTTTGCTCTGAGAGCGTGACCTCCAGTTGAGATCTAAGGATTTTTTTGTTGTTTTCTTTTGCAAGTTTCAAAGCTTCATTTAATGAAACCGTGTGAATTTCCTGAGCTTGTGCGCTATTAAATACTAACAGAATTAGAACTAATAGCAGGATTCTGGGGAAACAATCGTCTGTAGAATTTGTTGTTTTAAGGAACATGAGTGCATTAAATAATTTATGGTGCAAAGTTCCTTCATTTTTCTGTTGACTGATAATTCTAAAAAGCCAACAACATATTCATTTCGGACAAATGTTAAAATCGAATATTTCGAAAACGTTATATTAAAATACTGAAAAAGAATTTGTTACAAAATTGATTCACTTGTGCGGTTTCACGCAGATTTAAAAAGGATTTAAGCAGATGTACGCAGATTTTATTTTTTATCGTTTGCATCAAATAATTATCTGCCAAATCTGCTTAAATCTGCAGAATCTGCGTGAAACATTTTAAGCATCAATAAATCTGCGTGAAATAATTTATTTACTTCGTTCGAGAATCTCTTCTCCGTTTAAGTAATCAGAAGGTCTTTGGCCTAAAATCTTGAAAAAGGTGTTGCTGAAAGTTGGAACACTATTATAACCAACTTCTTGAGCTACCTCTTTTACGGAAAGTTTTCTTTCTAATAAAAGTTCGATCGCTTTTAAGATTCGGCGAATAGTATAATATTGAATGAAAGACATTTTGAGATCTTTTTGAAACAAGCGATACAAAGAGCGTTCGCTGAAACCAAATTCGTGAGCAACCTCAGAAAACAAAATCGTTTCGCCAAGATTATTCTCAACATGGCGAAGAATTTTTCCCAATCGTTTGTCTTTTGGCTGTGGTAATTCTAAAGGTAAATTATTGGTACAAATTTGAGGCAGAATCGCTTTTATGGCTTTTGCAATGGTAAAGCTTGGAGAGCCTTTCTTCAAATCGCCATTCCACTGATTGGTAAACATCATCATTTGGAGCAACAAATTATTAACGGGATAAATGCCTTCACTTTTGTAGAATTGATCCTCATCTTTCTCAACAGGAAAATACAAATTTCGCATCATCACATGTTCCGATTTTGGTTCGATGCTGTGTTCAAGTCCAGCCGGAATCCAGATAAAATGGCGTGCAGGAAGAAAGTAAGATTTCGTTTCCGTTGTCACAAAAACAACGTCTCCTTCGGCATATAACATTTGTGCTTTATCGTGTTTATGCCAAGGAACAAACAATTCACCCATTATATCATGATGACAGTAAATACTTTTTTTATCAGCATCTACTTTCTTGATGTAATATTTGTCGACTTTAAAGGTTGATTGTTCCATATTATAAAGATAGAAAGAAATTTAACCGCAAAGAGCGCAAGGTAAAAGCGCACAGTTCGCAAAGCTTTATATTCTTAAAAATTTAGCCACAGATTAAAAGATTAAAAGGATTTCAAAATCTGTGTAATCTGTGGCTAAAAATAACTTTGCGAACTTTGCGCTTTTACCTTGCGCTCTTTGCGGTTAAACCTCGAAAAGTTTATATAAAAAAAATGCCTATCATAATGATAGGCATTTTAAACAACTTAGGCGGTCTGGACGGGACTCGAACCCGCGACCCCATGCGTGACAGGCATGTATTCTAACCAACTGAACTACCAAACCCTGCGTTATTGCGAGTGCAAAAATACAACAGATCTTCGATTTCACAAGCTTTTTCGGGAATAAAATTTGAGAAATTTTTAATTGGTTAAATTCCAATATTTTAAAAATTGACAACAAAATCAAAAAAGAAGAAGTTTCTTTCTTTTTAACCGCAAAGGACGCAAGATTAAAAGCGCAAAGGTTCGCAAAGCCATATTAAAACTTTGCGAACCTTTGCGTAAATCTTAGCGTCCTTTGCGGTTAAAAACAAAAAACCAAAAGTGTCTTAAATCAAAAAAGCCATCCACAAAAGTGGAAAGCTTTTCATTGGTCTAACTACTAAACCAGCTACGAGTTACAAAGTCGTAGCAAAACAACACAACTAATCTTAGATACCGTATTTGGGCAAAAAAGCCTTTCTTAAAAGAAAGGCTTTCCCCAATATTGCGGTCTGGACGGGACTCGAACCCGCGACCCCATGCGTGACAGGCATGTATTCTAACCAACTGAACTACCAAACCTCTGCGTTATTGCGGTTGCAAAGATAGTACAGAATTTCATTTCTGCAAGTGTTTTTCCAAAAAAAATGAAATAAATTTTTAAATCTTTAGCCAAAGTTTTGTTTTTCAACCAAATAAGTAGTCAATATTTTTTCAAAATTATCGCCCACATTCACCGGAACGTACTTAATTTGGTTCTTCGCACAGGTTAAAGCCAGATTTTTAAAGTACGCTTCTACCCTTTTTTCATATTCCATTTTAACATTATCGGCAAAAATTGAAACCTCTTCACCTGATTCTAAGTCGATAAACTTTCTTGGCGCGTTGTCAAAATCAAACTTCAATTCGGTTTCATTATCAACTACGTGAAATAAAACTACTTTGTGTTTGTTGTGTTTAAGATGTTGTAATGCGTTAAAAAGCTTTTCGTCATCTTCGGTCTGAAACATATCAGTGAATAGAATAATCATCGAACGACGGTGCATTTTCTCTGCAATTTGATGCAAATAAGTAATTGTATCGGTCGTTTTTTTGACTTTTGGCTGAACCAATAATTCTTCCAGTTTGTTCAAAAGCATTCTGTGATGACGATCGCTTCCTTTTTCTGGTGCATAATATTCATATTTATCAGAAAAAACACTTAAACCAACGGCATCGCGCTGTTTCTTTAAAATATTCATTAAAACCGCCGAAGCCAAAACTGCAAAACCAATCTTCTTTTCATAAAAAGGTTGGTCCGATTTTAATTCCGGATAATGCATTGACGACGAATTATCGACAATCAAATGACAACGTAAATTGGTTTCTTCCTCAAAACGTTTCGTGTATAAACGGTCTGTTTTGGCAAATAATTTCCAATCGATATGTTTGGTGCTTTCACCCGAATTATACACTTTATGCTCAGCAAATTCAGCCGAAAATCCATGAAACGGACTCTTGTGCATTCCCGATATAAAACCTTCCACAACCTGATTCGCCAGCATTTCAAGGTGCTGAAAACTGGAGACTTTCTCTATTTCCGATTCAATTTTCATTCGGTTTCTTTTTTAATATTTTGCGCTTTATAAAGCAAATCTGTCGCCATGAATAGTTTACGTTTCAAGATTGGACTAAAATTAGGGTTTTCTTTTAAGAATCGCTGTACTTCATCAAAAGCAAATTTCGACGAATATCTTCCAACCGTATTATCCAACCAATCTTTCGGGAAGAAAATATCTCCTGTGCGCTGGATTTCTTCTACCAAATCTAGTGAAAATCTAATATATTTCTGCGCGCTTTCCTGACGAAGCGGATGATTTACATTGGCTAAACCAACAGAAACCCAAGATTCTTTTTCGCGATTGGCATCGTCTTTTAACGATTCCATAAAAGTATTTCGAACGGATTCCTCTTTTGATAATGACGGAAGCAAAAACTCAAATCGTTTCTTTTTATCCGGATTTGAGATTGTCGTTCTTGTTTTTTCCAAGATTTCATCAGCTTTTTCATGTTTGAAAATAGCCAGATTCATCGCCATATTTGTGTAATCATCTTCGTTTAATTTCAAATTCGGAATTACAATTTCCTTATTCCAGATCTGATATAATTTGGCTTTCGCCGAATCAGAATACGCAATCGAACTGAACAATCCGAATAATGTCTTTTTGATATTAGCTGATAAATTAACCTGCAAACGGCTGTACAGAATATCTTCAAGCTGTTTTTGAGCTTTATTTTGTTGTTTTTCAGTCAAAAATCTCCAATAAATTGTATTCAAATTATTGGAAACAATTCGTAAAACCAATTCATTTTCTTCTGTTTGGATTCCTTTAAAAAAACAATCAAAAGCTTTCTGTGGCGAAATATTTCCAATCAGCGTATTTTCATAAAGATTGCTGTAACTAGAAGCTCTAGCAACCTCATCTTTCAAATTCGAAATTAGATTTAAATTATTCCCGTCAAGCAGAAAAACACCGTATCCAAAACCATTATAATTATAAACGATCGAAAGCGGTTTTTCAAGTCCGATAGCTTCCTTTAAAATCAAACTTTTGTCTTTAATATTTGCCGTTAAAACCTTTACATTATCCTTATAAACTAAACCAACCTGAAAAATCTGAGACCAAACATTATTTGATTTATCTTCTGCTTTTTGAACAATTTCAAACTTCTTGATTCGGTTTTTAGTGTCGTATTCTATTTTATCTGAGAAAATGGCCCTTCCAAACTTATTTACCCAAACCTCGCTCCATTTCTTCATATCCAAAGGCGTTTCAGCATCCAGAATTTCTACGAGATTATTCCAATCAGCGTTGTCATTGGCATATTTCTGAATGTATTTTTGGATTCCTTTTTGAAAAGCATCTTTTCCCATCGAAGCTTCTAATTGGCGCATCATAATTGGGGCTTTGTTGTAAATCATAGCACCATAAAGCGATCCGGCATCTTTCAAATTCGCCAAATGCTGTCTTATAGGATGTGTTCCTAACGATCGATCTTCCGCGTAAGCGCTCGCATAATGTGCAGTGAAAAATTGTAGATTATGATTGACTTTCGGAAAAATCGGGTTCATAATTTTATCGGCCATGAAATTCGCAAAAACCTCTTTCATCCAGACATCATCAAACCATTTCATGGTTACCAAATCACCAAACCACATGTGTGAAGTTTCGTGTGCAATCAATTTTGCGCGATTTAGTTTTTCGCTGTCGGTTGCGCTGTTATCCAAAAACAAAGTCGATTCTCGGTACTGAATCGCGCCAACATGCTCCATTCCTCCATATTGAAAAACCGGAATTGAAGCAAAATCCAGTTTCTGAAATGGAAATTTATAATTGGTGTATTTTTCTAAAAAGTCTAACGATTGCTGATGCAGATTGAAAATTGTGTCGGTGCTTACTTTGATTTTCTCTTCATTATTTTCGCGATACAACATTGTCATTTCTAAACCTGGTTTCTGTGTAACGCTTTTGAATTTTCCAGCAACGAAAGAAAACAAATACGTACTCATTTTATCAGATTCGCCAAAAGTGTACGTTGTAAAATCTCCTTTTTCTAATTTCTCTTTCACATCGGCTCCAGCCAAAACCGACCAATCTTTTGGTACAGATAGACTCAGTTTATAAGTCGCTTTTAAATCAGGCTGATCAAAACATGGAAATAAAGTGCTTGCACGATCTGGAACTAATAAGGTATAAAGAAAATCGTCGTTTCTATTCAACGATAAATTTCCGGCGATGAAGGAAATTGAAATTGTATTTTTTCCTAAAATTAAAGCCGATGAAGCAATAACAACATGCCCATTTTCATGAACAATGGCAATATTTTTTCCGTTTGCTTGGACTGCTTTTATGTTCTCTGTTTTCTCTTTAAAATCCAATTGCAAAGGCTGACTCAAATCGGACAAAGTCGCATTTAAAACGAGATTGGAGTTGATACTTTCGCTTTTTTGATTCGGAATTTTAAAAGACAATTGGTATTGAACATCAGAAATCTGTTTTTTACGAAATTGAGCCAATTGCTCAGAAACGCCATTTTCTATAATAAAACTTTCTTTTGGTTTCGATTGAGAAAAACCAATCGTCGTCATTATAAAAAAGGCAAAAAAGCCGTGAAGAATTTTCATTTTTAAAGGAATATAAGATTCGTTAAAAATAAAAAAAAGGATCGGTTTTGACAGCCAATTGTATAAGCAAATCTAAAGGCGAAATTTTTTTCACGCAGATTTGGCGGATTTTAGCAGATTTAATTTTGACATTATTTATAAATAAATCTGCGTGCATCTGCTTAAATCTGCCAAATCTGCGTGAAAAAAATCATTTTAATCTGTGAAATCTGTGGCAAAAAAACTAAAATAAAAAAGGCTTGACTTTCGTCAAACCTTCTTTATATAAATCATAATCTTACGATTACAACAAAGCGTCTAAACTATCTGCGTAGGTTTGTTTTGGAGCAACTCCAACTTGTTTTCCTACTACTTCACCGTTATGAAAAACCAAAACGGTTGGTATGTTACGCACACCATATTTTGCAGCGAATTCTTGGTTAGCATCTACATCTACTTTACCAACAACTACTTTACCAGCGTACTCGTCGCTTAATTGGTCAATGATTGGACCAACCATTCTACAAGGACCGCACCATGCTGCCCAAAAATCTACCATTACTGGTTTATCTGACTTTAAAACTACTTCGTCAAAAGTAGCATCTGTTATTGCTAATGCCATAATAATTTGTCTTTAAATGTTATTTCAGCTTTAGTCTCGAGAGACTCGTTTTTTGTTATTTCCTAAACTGAGGTACAAAGTTAGAAATTAAAAACAAATCATACACCATTCATAAATTAGTTTTGATTATAAAAGTATTGTAAATAATTATATCATAAATTCAATTCAAAAACACAAACTTAACATTACAGCAATTTGAAAATCAGAAATTTAAATATGATTGTTTTTTATAGTATCTTTAATCAACCATTAAAATTTTCCAGATGAAAGAAACTTTACATCGAATAAAAGTCTTTTTACAGTCGGCTGGTTTTAGAAAATATGCCAAACGTTTTGGATTTTTTATTTTAGGATTAATTGCACTTCTCTTAATCGCTTGTGGTGGATTGTCGATTTATTTCAACAGAAACAAAACCGAAATCATTGCCAAAATTAACACTAAAATCAATGAAAACATCAACGGAAAATTTCATATTGGCGATTTCCAGTACAAATTCTTAGCCGGTTTTCCTAACTTCACTTTGGCCTTAAAAGATGTTGAGTTAAAAGACAATAAATGGAATACGCACAAACATACTTTACTAAAAGCGCAAGAAATTGAAGTTCGCTTGAACGTTTGGAGTTTGCTACAAAAGGAAATTGACATTCATAAAATACTCATTAACGACGCTCAGATTTATGTCTATAAAGCGGAAGACGGTTATTCTAATTCCGATATTTTTAAGAAGAAAAAGAAAAAAGCGCCCGAAAACAAAGAAAAACCCGAAACGACAATTGATCAGATTGACCTCAACAATGTTCGTTTTACAATAGACAATCACGTTGGGCATAAATTATTTGATTTTGCCGTTGCCAGTTTAAAATCAAAGGTAAATTATGAAGGAGACAACTGGCAGACTGATCTTTTTCTGGATACTCAAATTAATAGCTTAGCTTTTAATACCGTACACGGAAGTTTTGCTAAAGAAAAACGCCTCAAAGGAACTTTAAAAGTTTCGTATTCTTCTGAAAAAGAAAAAATTGACGTTAAAACAGATGGCTTAAAAATTGGAACCGATTCTTTTGATATTACTGCTTTTTTCAATTTAGGAAAAACCAATTCGCTTTTCGGAATCAATATTGGAACTACTATTTTATGGCAAAATGCGTCTAATTTATTATCTAATAATATTAGTTCAAAATTAAACCGCTTTAATTTAAAAAAGCCAATTGACGTTAATTGCGACATAAAAGGCGATTTGAGTGCCGCGGGAGATCCAAGAATTGTTGTTCAAGCCATTATTAAAGACAATGAACTGAGTATTCCTGACGGACAACTCAAAGATTGTAATTTTAAAGGAATTTTTACCAATAATTTCAAACCAAAAGAAGGTTTTTCAGATGCCAATTCTGCTGTGATTTTGACACGATTTTCGGCTACTTATCAAAATATTCCTTTGAAAATTCCGCAATTGTCTATCAATAATCTTGAAAAACCGCTTGCCACCGGAACAGTACATTCTGATTTCGATGTCAGCAAACTCAATGAAATCAGCAATGATAAATGGATTCAGTTTTCTGAAGGACATGCAACAGCTAATTTAGATTTTCAATTTGACATTGTTGATTTGTACATCAACAAACCAAAATTTATTGGAAATGTAAACGTGACAAATACGTCATTTTATTTTATTCCGAAGAATATTCATGCCGAAAAAGTAAACGTGCAGCTTGAATTTACACAAGAAGCTTTGCTGATTAAGAAAATTGCCTATAAACACAAGAAAAACACCATTTATATTGAAGGCAAAATTGATAATTTCCTCAACCTTTACTATGATGCGCCGGAACAAATGGTTGTGAATTGGAAAATTCATTGTCCAAATATTGATATCAAACAATTTCTGGGCGTTTTGGCAGCTTCTAAAAAACAGAAAGTCGTAGCAAAAACTACCAAACCAACAATTTCGCGTCATTTGAGAACCGTAATCGAAAAATGCTCAGTAGTAATTGATATTAAAGCTGATAATATAACGTACAACAAACTGACCGCTACAAATACAACGGCGAGAATCCAGATGCTGAATTCAAAATTGGTTATCAAAAACGGTTTTCTGCAGACTTCTGGAGGAAGTATTGCTTTTAACGCCGAAGTTTCGCCAAGCGGAAAAAACTTTGCTTTCGGCTCAAACGCTCAAGTCAACCGGGTGGATATTGCGAGTTTTTTAAAGTCTTTCAACAACTTCGGAATCAAATCGTTTTCTCCAAATAACATTCACGGAAGATTAACCAGTAATGCAAATGTTACCGGCTTGATGAACAGCAACGGCGAATTAATCACAAATTCAACACACGGAAGTTTAAATTTTAATGTCAGTCAAGGCGCGTTAGTCAACTTTGAACCGATTATGAAAGTGGGGAAATTTGCTTTTCCGTTTCGCGATGTCGAGAATATTACCTTCAGTGATTTGTCTGGAGATTTTAAATTGCGCGGAGAACTAGTCGATATTAATAAACTAACAATCAGTTCAAGCGTTTTAAATCTTGATGCAAAAGGTGTTTATTCTTTTGGTCGAGGCACAAATCTGGCACTTACGATTCCGCTTCGAAATTCTAAAAATGACGCCAAACTCGCCACAAAAGAAGAACGCAAAGCCGTTCGCGAAAAAGGTATTATACTGCGTTTGGTTGCTTATGATGATAATGGAAAGATGAAAATTAAGTTTGGGAAGAAGGAGAAAGAGAAGGAGAAGTAAAAAAGAATATTTTTCCATATAGTTTGTCATTCTGAAGAACGAAGACACGAACGATAGTGAACTGGCGAAG
This sequence comes from Flavobacterium sp. LHD-80, assembly GCF_030929605.1. Classification (GTDB taxonomy): domain Bacteria; phylum Bacteroidota; class Bacteroidia; order Flavobacteriales; family Flavobacteriaceae; genus Flavobacterium. The sequence continues at coordinate 445,551 of NZ_JAVFVS010000004.1, read as the reverse complement.
CAATCACACTAGAAACTCGACAAAGATTGGCGAATTTCTGTGCGGAAATACTTGTGTGATTTCTCCTTACGTAGAAATGACAAATCAGACTTATTTTTTTATTATTTATATTTACTGAAATAAATAATATTGTAATAATACAATTTTACCCCAACAAACCTATAACCAATTAAATACCACTAATTATTAAATTTCAAACCTTTAATAATTAAATTTCCATGGACTGTTTTACGCCAGAACAACGATCCAAAGTCATGAGCAGAATTCGTGGCACGAATACCAAAGATGAAGTTCGTTTGGCAAAAGCGTTATGGCATATTGGGTATCGTTATCGTAAAAACAACAAAAAGGTTTTTGGCACTCCAGATTTGACTTTTACAGCTTTAAAAATCGCCATTTTTGTTGATGGGGAATTCTTTCATGGAAAAAATTGGGAAACGAAAAAAAAACCACAAACCAATTCGGAATATTGGATCAAAAAAATCGAGCGCAACATGCAACGAGATCTAGAAGTCAATAGCTATTTAGAATCTCGCAATTGGAAAGTATTGCGTTTTTGGAGTAATGATATTAAGAAGAATTTGGGCGCTTGTATTTTGGAAATTCAGAATGAGGTAATTTTAAAATCGGAAATGTTGGCAAAGATTCCTTCCTCTTCAGAATCTTAAAATGGGGCTAAAAATTTCATAATCTTTCCTTAACTCGCTTGGCATTTTCCTCTAAAAAAGATAGCTTTGAGAGACAATCATAAAATTTAAATTATTATGAAGATTCAAATCAACACCGACAAAAACATTGAGGGACATGCAAGATTAGAAAGCTACTTTTCTGAAGAATTAGAAAAAGGTTTAGCGCGTTTTGAAGACAAAATTACCCGTATTGAAGTTCACTTTGGGGATGAAAATGGAGAGAAATTTGGCTTGCACGACAAAAAATGCTTAATCGAAGTGCGTCCGCAAAAATTACAGCCTATTACCGTTACAGAACACGCCGAAACATTAGAAAAAGCTTTTAGCGGTGCTTTGAGCAAAATCAAAAAATCACTAACGACAACTTTCGAAAAACAAAAAGCTTTTTAAAAATATATCGTTTAAAAAAATTAAACCATATAAGTAACATAAGAAATTTAAGTTTCGCCTTTAACGCAATACTTAATATGAACTTATATTACTTATATGGTTTTTTATTTTGACTTTCGGCCTTCGACTATTCTACGATTTCGGTAAAGGCGCTCCAACGGCAATATCACATCTGTGTCCTGCTTGTCCGTGTGGAGGATTCGTTCCTTCTGCTACTGGCTGCGCCGGTTCTGTACTTAATAAAGCCGGAACTGCATTATTTGTTGCAGGTGGCGTTACGGTAAATGATTGCGAAGTGCTGCCGTTTTGTGCAGCATTTGTTGCTGCCGTTTTTGCAACTGGCGAATTTAACGGCGCTCCAACTGGAATATCACATCTATGACCTGGCTGTCCGTGCGACGGATTCATTCCTTTTGCTACTTTTACCGGAGCAGCAGCCGTTGTTGTTACCACATTTTTTTGATTTGGATTCACTTGAACCACTTGTGGCGTTTGAGTTGCTGTAGCTTGACCTTGTTGTGGCGCAGCCGAATTTAATGGCGCACCAACGGCAATATCACAACGATGTCCCGGTTGTCCGTGAGCAGGATTTAACCCTTTTGTTTCTCCTAAAACTGTATTTGGATTTGCCGTCTGAGTTTGTACAACGGGCGTATTTGTTGCGGCTTTTGCAGTATCTTTTGCAAGTCCAAGTCTGACCAATTCTGATGTTGCTGTATTTTCTTGTGGCTCTAATTCTTTTTTGCAAGAAATAAAAAGCAATGAAAAAGCTAGCGAACTTATTAAGATTTTCGAATTCATAATTGTGGTATTTAAAGCTCTCAAATATAAAAATTTTAAACCATATAAGTAATGTAAGGGAATTTTAGTTTTACAGACATTTTACACCACCAAAACAAAGAATCTTAGATTTTTTTTCACGCAGATTTAGCAGATTAACGCAGATGATTTAATGTTTTGATCTGCTTAAATCTGCAAAATCTGCGTGAAACTTTTACTTGTTCAAAATCATTCTTACCTTTAAGGTCAAATAACCTAACTCATGAAAAAAACACTTCTACTTCTTTTATTCGTTGCTTCTTTTGCAAACGCTCAAACGTCTGATAAAGACAAAATCAATCAAACTTTAGATACTTGGCATAAAGCCGCAGCCGATGTTAAATTTGAACCTTATTTTGATTTAATGGCCGATGATGCGATTTTCATTGGAACAGATGCCACTGAAAACTGGACTAAAAAGAACTTCAAAATTTGGGCAAAACCTTATTTCGACAAAGGAAAAACATGGAATTTCACAGCGCTGGAACGCCATATCTTTTTTGACAAAACAGGAACTATTGCTTGGTTTGATGAATTACTGAATACGCAGATGAAAATTTGCCGCGGATCGGGTGTTTTGGTTAAAGTTGGAAAAGAATGGAAAATCCAACATTATGTTCTTTCCATGACAATTCCGAATGAGGAAGTTGATGCGATTACCAAAATAAAAGCGCCAATCGAAGATGCCTTGATTGCGAAACTTCAAAAAAAATAAACATTTTTCAGTTTTATTCTTATAATCCTAACTTTTAGAGTGTTTTACAAAGTGCATTATCAAAATAATTATAATACAATTGACAATTTTAGGCGTAAATTAGAACTTCAAAATAAAATACTCTCAAAAAATACACCCATAATTTACAAAATCAGCTAAAATAAAAACCGCACCACTATTTTAACAGCCCTTGAAATCAAAATATTTAATTTTTTTTAACTTTGACCCCAAAAAAAATAGGGTTCAATAAAGTATTTGAAAAATGAAAATAGAAAAACGCTGGATCATTTCCTTTATTATTATTAGCATTGTTTGCATCACGGGTGCATTTTGGCCAGCAATGACCGAAAATAGTTATGTTTTATCTGAATTTGGCACCACTGATCATATTGTTCCGGCAGATGTTGCCTGGATGCTGACTTCATCTTGTCTTGTTTTAATTATGACGCCTGGATTATCTTTTTTTTATGGCGGAATGGTTGGCAAAAAAAATGTGATTTCGACCATGCTTCAAAGTTTCATTTGCTTGGGAGTCGTTACACTTTTATGGGTTGTCGTTGCTTTTAGTCTTGCTTTTGGAGAACCGGTTGGTTTTGGTTCTGGAGATCATTTTTATAGTTTCTTCGGAAATCCTACCACTTTTGCATTTATGGATTATGTGGGCGTTTTGCCTCATAAACAATTAGCGAGTACGATTCCGTTTATGCTTTTTGCTTTGTTCCAAATGAAATTTGCCATTATTGCTCCTGCTATTATTACAGGTTCATTTGCAGAGCGTGTTCGTTTTATTTCTTATTTGATTTTCATTAGCTTATTTACAATTTTTATATATGCTCCTTTATGCCACGCGGTTTGGTATCCAACCGGTATTTTAGGAAGCTATTTTGGTGTTAAAGATTTCGCCGGTGGAACGGTAGTACACATGAGTTCTGGTTTTGCTGCTTTGGCCGGAGTTATTGTTTTAGGAAAAAGAAAAAACAGCCAGCATATTCCAACTAATATTCCGTTTGTATTATTAGGAACCGGAATGTTATGGTTTGGTTGGTTTGGGTTCAACGCAGGTTCTGCGCTTGCTGCAAACGGAACTGCCGCTATGGCTTTTGCAACTACAACAACTTCATCAGCCGCGGCAATGTTAACGTGGATTTTCTTTGACCGAATGAACGGAAGAAAAGTGTCAGCACTTGGAGCTTGTATTGGAGCTGTAGTTGGCTTAGTAGCCATTACGCCTGCCGCAGGATTTGTTTCTGTTCCTGAAAGTATGTTTTTCGGATTTGTAACGGCTTTGGTTTCAAACACAGCTGTAAACTGTAAATATTCAAAAAGATTTGATGATACACTTGACGTTTTTGCTTGTCATGGCGTTGGAGGAATCATGGGAATGATTTTAACTGCAATTTTCGCTCATGGTGAAAACGCAAGTTTATTACACGGCGGATGGAACGTTTTTGGACATCATATGATGGCGTTAGTTTTAGTTTCGATCTTTACTTTCTTTGGAGCTTATTTCTTGTTTAAAGTAACAAATTTCATTATTCCGCTTAGAGTTTCTGAAGAATCAGAACATATTGGGCTTGATTTGTCGCAACATGACGAAACACTTGATCCAAAAACAAAAGCAATTACAGAACCTCATTACGGTTAAAAGATAGGCCACAGATTTCACTGATTAAACAGATTAAAAAATCCTTAAAATCTGTGAAATCTGTGGCTAAAAAAATTTAAACCATAATTGCGTCTCGTCCATTCGTTTATATTCCTTAATTTTGCGGAAAATTTTTGTAAAAGTGGGAAGTAAAAATAAACTTAAGAGATTCAGAGAAAACGAAACATTTCAAAACGTTTTTCAACCAACCAGAGAAGAAGTTGTAGGCAACTTAATGCCTTTAAGAGGGAAATGGAATTCTGATTTCTTTAAAAATGACAATCCATTAGTTTTAGAATTAGGTTGTGGAAAAGGAGAATATTCTGTTGGATTAGCTGAAAAATATCCTAACAAAAATTTTATCGGAATTGATATTAAAGGTGCTCGTTTCTGGAGAGGCGCTAAAACTGCTGTTGAAGACGGACTTCATAATGTAGCTTTCGTTCGTACTCAAATCGAATTGATCAATCATATTTTTGCTGAAGGCGAAGTAGACGAAATCTGGATTACTTTCCCAGATCCGCAGATCAAATACAAAAGAACAAAACACAGAATGACGAATTCTGAGTTTCTTCAATTGTACAAAAAAATCCTTAAAAAAGACGGTGTCGTAAACTTAAAAACCGACAGCGAATTCATGCATGGCTATACACTTGGGTTGCTTCACGGAGAAGGACACGAGGTGCTTTACGCCAATCATAACGTATATAAAAACGAAGGAAGTCCTGAAGTCGTGACTTCAATTCAGACATTTTACGAAAAACAATATTTAGAAATTAACAAGGCAATTACGTATATTCGTTTCAAAATTAAAGACTAATTTAATTTTGAAAAACATATATTCTAACTGATCTAGTAACTGAATGGCAATATTTACTCCATTACTTTCGGGCTTTATTGCGGCTGCAATTGGGATTATTCCGCCAGGTTTACTCAATATGACAGCAGCCAAAATAAATATGAAAGAAGGAAAAAAGAATGCTTTATCCTTTGTTACCGGAGCAGTTTTAGTCATTTTCTTTCAGGTTTCGGTAGCTGTTTTATTTGCACGTGTGATCGACAATCGACCAGATGTTGTGACTTTATTGCGTGAAGTTGGTTTTGTAATTTTCTCTATTTTGACAATTTACTTTTTGTTTATTGCCAAAGAACCAAAATCAAAAAAGAAATCAAAAATCAAAAAAAGCAGTAAAAAGAGTCGTTTCTTTCTCGGAATGTTGCTTTCTGGATTAAACTTTTTCCCTATTCCGTATTACGTTGTTGTTAGCGTTACATTAGCGTCTTACAATCTTTTTGCATTTGAAAATAATATCATTTTCACTTTTGTTTTGGGTTCGGTTTTGGGTTCGTTCGCTGCTTTGTACAGTTACATTGCTTTCTTTGGAAGAATCGAAAAGAAAACGGATTACTTGATGCGCAATATGAATACCATTATCGGAAGCATTACTGGTTTAGTTGCAATTGTGACACTTTTTAATATTCTGAATTATTATTTCGGATAAGAATATAAGACACAGATTAAAATGATTTTATCTTTGTAGTAAAGATTTTTTCACGCAGATTCTGCAGATTTAGCAGATTAATTATTCTTATTTTTTATCCGCCTGATCTGCAAAATCTGCGTGAGACTAAAAAACACTTTTTTAACCACTTAATCTGTGGCAAAAAAATAAATTATGGCTGAAGAGAATTTTTTCGAAAGAGTTTATGCAGTTGCCAGACAAATTCCGTACGGCAGAGTAACTTCTTATGGCGCAATTGCAAAAGCTTTAGGAACCGCACGCTCCGCCCGAATGGTGGGCTGGGCAATGAATGCCTGTCATAATATGGATGATGTTCCAGCTCACCGAGTAGTAAACCGAAAAGGACTTTTGACAGGAAAACACCATTTTGATGGAACGAATTTAATGCAACAGCTTTTAGAAAATGAAGGCGTTAAAGTTGTGGATAATCAAATTGTAGATCTCGAAAAACATTTTTGGGAACCGGAAATTTACACCATATAAGTTATATAAGTTCATTTTATGCGTTGCGGATAAATCTCTCGCAAAGTCGCGAAGTCGCAAAGAAAACTTTAAAGAAAAAACTTTGCGACTTCGCGACTTTGCGAGATTAAATCACACAGTGACGCAGCACAAAAATTTAAAATGAACTTATATAACTTATATGGTTCATTTTTTTAAATCAGGCAAATCACAAAACTCGTTTTATCTTCATCGGTTTGGTAGCTTAAATAACCGCCGTGCGCTTCAATGATATTTTTAGAAAGCGTTAAACCAATTCCGGCGCCGTCTTTTCTGGTGGTGAAAAAAGGAAGGAAAACTTTGTCCTGAATTTCTGGATCGATTCCTTTTCCGTTGTCAGCTATTGAGATAAAAAAACGATTGTTTTCGGTATAACTTGAGACATACAATTTCTTTTCTGCTTTTTCTTTCAGTGCATAAATACTGTTTGTAATCAAATTAATAATCACTTGTTCCATCTGATTTTTATCAATTAAAATAGAACGCGAGCTATGAATTTCATTGATCAATTCAATATTCTCGGCTTTCAAAATCGGACTCATGATGCGAAGGCAATCGTCGAAAAGTGCATTTATTGACGTCATTTGTTTTGTTGGCGTTGGTAGCATGGCCAGTTTGCGGTAATTTTCAACAAAAGCCTGCAAGTGATCGCTTCTATTTATGATAGTTGAAATACTGCTTTTTATATCTTCAAAATCATCTTCTTCTAAATTTTCCTGATCGACAATGTGAAGTAAATTCTGCGAAAGCGCGCGAATTGGCGTCAAAGAATTCATTAACTCATGCGAAATAATTTTCATCAAATTGATCCAGGCTTCTTTTTCTTTTTTCTCGATAACGCGCTGAATACTATCTAATAAAATAATAAAATATTCTCTGTTGTAACTCTGAGTTCGCGAAGTCTGGAGCATAAAAGTCTGCAAATCCTGCTCTTCAATTTTTATAGAAATAGCCGATTTTAATTCGCTAAAATCTGTTTTTTCAATTTCAAAACAAAGTGAAGGAAGATAATTTTTAAGGTATTTCCAATGACTCACTTTTGGCACTTTAAATAAATCCGAAAAACAATCATTCATCAAAAAAATGTTCCAGTCGTCATCTTCTTTTTCCAAAATCAAAGCAGCACTCTCAATATTATTCAGAAGCGAACGATAAATCAATTCTTTCGAAATTTGTTCTTGTTGCTGCACTTTCAATGTTTCATACAACAAATACAAACTTTCAAAATTGTCTCGTTTATTCTCTTCAGGGAAATTTGTTGTGAAGTCATTCTGCAAAATCGAAAGCAACGTTCTGTCGTAAAACTGCAATTGATTTTTTACATAAAAGTACATTTCAGCCAGCATTATAAAAACGAAACAGCCAACTAAAATTGCGTTATAATAAAACATTTTATAAATCAGAAAAACGCAGAAGAAAAAGAGAATCATTACAAACAAAACTCTCACGAACAAAGCGTTATAAAATTTCCAGTTTTTCATTATATTTATTTTTTTTATGCTGATGAAAATCTAACCGCAAAGGTCGCAAGGATTTTACGCAAGGAACGTTACATATAGCTTTGCGAACTTAATAAAACAATTACAAACACTGCAAAAAATTACTTTGCGTACTTTGCGGTTAAATTAACGCTTTTACCTTAATTTTTTAGATCGTATTTTTCAATTCTCCTGTACAAAGCAGCTCTAGACAATCCTAATTCTTCGGCGGTTTTTGAGATATTTCCGTGGTGTTTAAAAAGTGCTTTTTCGATTGCTGCTTTTTCTAATTCGGATAATGGATTTTCATCATTTTCCTGAATTTCTTCAAAATCCAAAATATCAAGATCATGAACAGAAATTGTATTATTGTCTGCCAAAATTAATGCGCGCTCAATCTTATTTTCCATTTCGCGGACATTTCCTTTCCATGGATATTTTTCTAAATACGGCGCAACATTTTCCTCAAAATGCCAATTATCTTGATTGTATTTTTCAGCAATCTGGTCCAGAACAAAATGCGCCATTGGCACAATATCTTCTTTTCGTTCGCGTAGAGGCGGTAAATTGATTTCCATCGTATTGATTCGGTACAGCAAATCTTCTCTGAAAACTTTATTTTTTACCTCGGCTTTAATATCATTATTAGTTGCCGAAATAATTCGCACATTTAAAGGCCTTGCTTTGCTTTCGCCCAAACGTGTAACTGTTTTTGTCTGCAACACATGCAATAATTTAGATTGCAGATGAAGCGGAATATTTCCGATTTCATCCAGAAAAATAGTTCCATTTTGAGCCGACTCAAATCTTCCGGGCGTATCTATTTTAGCATCAGTAAAAGCGCCTTTTGCGTATCCAAAAAGTTCACTTTCGAACAAATTATCACTTAAAGATCCTAAATCAACATGAATAAAAGGTTCGTTTTTTCTTTCGGAATTTTGATGAATAAACTCGGCAAAAACATATTTTCCGGTTCCATTTTCGCCTAGAATTAAAACATTCGCATCTGTTCTGGCTACTTTTTCAGCAATTGAATACGCTTGTTTTATTTTTTGAGAAGTTCCTGTAAAATATCTTTTTTCTGTTTTTTCAACAACAGGTTTTTTGTTGTTTTTTCGGCTTTCGGTGACAGCTTTATCAATTATTTCGAGCAGTTTTTCATTGTTCCAAGGTTTCAAAACATAATCAAAAGCGCCAATTTTTATACCTTCAACCGCAGTGTCGATTTTTCCGAAAGCGGTCATTAAAATCACAATTGTATTTGGAGAAAGCGTTTTGATTTCTTTCAGCCAATGAATTCCTTCGCGTCCATCTTCAAACCCAATTCGGTAATTCATGTCCAATAAAACAACATTTATGTCATTTTCAGATAAAATAGCAATGATTTTTTTCGGACTATTTTCAGTAAAAATCGTTTCAAAATGTTTTTTGAGAATCATTTTGGCCGAAAAAAGAATTTCTTCCTGATCGTCAACAATTAATATTTGGGCTTGTTTTTTTCTCATCCTGTATTTTTTTGTCCGATTTTGAACGGTCAACTGTTCATTATCGAACACTCTGGTTTTGGGTTGTTTTGAAAAGCTTCTTTAAAATCAATGCTTTACAAATTATAAATTTTGTGGCACAGTATTTACCTATTGGTAATCAGTAAATTATTTAAAAAATGGACACCGTTATTCCTCGTAAAAATAGAAAATTTAGATATCTCACAATAGCAATTGGAGTTTTTTTAGTTTTGGCCACAATTGTCTTTTTTTCGTTTAACACCAAAAGAAGTTTAAATGTAAAAGCCGAAGAACTTTCAATTCAAAAAGTTGAAAAGGCTTTTTTTGAAGATTTTGTGGTTTTTCAGGCAAAAGTCGAGCCTTTAAACGTAATGCTTGTAAACGTTACTGAAGGCGGGTCTGTAAAAGAGATTTTTGTTGAAAACGGTGCCATGGTTACAAAAGGTCAATCGTTGGCAAGACTTTACAATCCAAATACAGAACTGAATTACTTAACTCAGGAAACCGCTATTATTGAGCAAATCAACAATTTAAATACAGGAAAACTGAACATTAGAAATCAGGAATTGAATTTAAACAAAGATTTGGTTTTAATCGAACACGATTATAATGACGCCAAAAGATTGTACGATATGAACTCGAAATTGTATGATAAAGAGGTTATTTCGAAAAACGACTGGAATACTTTTAAAGAAAGTTTGCGTTTTCAGGAAGAAAGAAAAAGAACGATTCAGCAGAGTATTCAAAAAGAAAAACAATCGAATCAAGTTCAAATTTCGCAGATAAATCATTCCATTCAAACCATGGAAAAAAGTTTGGATATTTTAAGAAACAACAAAAAGAATTTCTTGATCACCGCTCCAGAATCTGGCCGATTAACATCATTTGAAGCTGTCTTAGGACAAAATTTTCAGGCAGGTCAAAGCATTGGAAAAATCGATTCAAAACGTGGTTATAAACTTGCTGCCGATGTTGATGAATTTTATTTGGAGAAAGTTCGCGAAGGCTTGAAAGGCCAAGTAGAATTTAAAGGGAAAGCGCTTGAAGTTATTGTTACCAAAGTTATTCCGGAAGTAAAAAACGGTCATTTTACAGTAGAATTGGCTTTTACCTCTAAAGAAAATATTGTTTTGCAAGACGGACTTAGTTTTGGAGTAAAACTGATTTTATCTGAAAGAAATAAAATTTTAGTGTTGCCGAAAGGAAGCTTTAATCAAGAAACTGCAGGAAAATGGATTTTTGTCGTAAAAGGCAACAAAGCTGAAAGAAGAAATATAAAATTAGGAAGAGAAAATCCTTCTTATTATGAAGTTCTTGAAGGTTTAAAAGAAGGCGAATCGGTGATTACTTCATCGTATTCAGATTACAAGGATATTGAGGAGCTTTCTATTAGTAGTGATCAGTAATCAAGCATTTAGTGATCAGTCTTGATTTAGTATACAGTTTCAGTTTTCAGCAGTCAATTCACAATTTACAATTAATAATTCACAATTATAAATCATCAATCATCAATCAAAAAACGTAATTAACAACATTTAACACCTTTACAAAAATGATAACAATTCAAAATTTAACCAAAGTTTTTAGAACAGAAGAAGTAGAAACATCAGCATTGAGCGGTATTTCTTTAGAAATTAAAAAAGGTGACTTTTTAACTATCATGGGACCTTCAGGTTGTGGAAAATCGACTTTATTAAACATCATCGGGCTTTTAGACAGTGCCAATGATGGTAGTTATAAATTATTAGATCAAGAAATGATTGGTCTTAAAGAAAAAGGAAGAGCGCAGGTTCGTAAAGAAAATATTGGATTCATTTTTCAGAATTTCAACTTGATCGACGAACTTTCGGTTTATGACAATATCGAGTTGCCTTTGCTGTACAACAATGTGAAAGCATCGGAAAGAAAACAAAAAATTGAAGCTATTGCCGAGAAATTAAATATTTCGCACCGATTGAAACATTTTCCGCAACAACTTTCTGGAGGTCAACAGCAAAGAGTTGCCGTTGCAAGAGCTTTGGTAAATGACCCGAAAATTATTCTTGCCGATGAGCCAACTGGAAACTTAGACAGTAAAAACGGTAATGAAGTAATGGAACTTTTAACCGATTTACACGCAAAAGGCGCAACAATTTTGATGGTAACCCACTCTGATTATGATGCTTCGTTCTCACAAAGAACCATTCATATGAAAGACGGCGTGATATTCTCTGAAAAATTAAACCAGAGAAATGTAGATGTTTTTATGGACGCTAAATAAAAAAAAGATGGTAAAATTTATCGTAGCAGCAATCGTAATTCTGGTAGAATTTGTCTGCAAAATATGGGCTATTATTTAAAAAACGTATCGGGTTATAAAGAACCCAAATAACTACAAAACACAAATACCATGATTTCTAACTGGTTTAAAATATTTATTTATCATTTGAAGCAAAACAAAATGTTTTCGTTTTTGAATGTTTTAGGATTAAGCATTGGGGTTGCCAGTGTAATCTTTGCAATATTATATTGGAACAATGAACATTCATATGATCAATGGAATCCGAACAAAGAAAACGCTTATATGGTGCTTAACAAAATTGGCGCAACAGGCGATACTTGGGGATCAAACTCGATTCCGTTTGGAGAAACTTGCAAAGCAACAATTCCTGAGATTGAAAAAATCTGCTTCTTTAACACTTGGTATGACGAGGATATCATCAAATATCAAGGCCAAAAATTGATGGCGAAAAAGATTACTGTAAGCGACGAAAATTTCTTTGATTTTTTCCCTTTCGAAATCCTAAAAGGCGCTAAAACCAATATTTTAAAAGAAAAAAACAGCGTTGCACTCTCTGAAGAACAAGCAAAATTGATTTTTAAAGACGTGGATCCAATTGGAAAAGCGATCACATACAATACCGGAACCTATACTGTAAAAGCTGTTTATCGTATTATTTCGCCTTCGTCAATGGAGCCAAACTATGTTTTTAGCGGTGTAAAACGTGAAAACGACATCAACAGTTGGGGGAATTTCAATTACGGTTTACTTGTAAAAATCAAAAAAAGTGCTAATCCGGTTGCTGTTTTGAAGAAAATGCAAAACGTAAATTATGTAAACCGAACTTTAAAAGACGCCAAAGAAAATGGTCAAACGCCAGAACAATATGTAAAAGAAAACGGCGAAGTAACTGTTATTTTAGATCAGTTGCAAATGTCTCGTTTGCATGGAACAAAAAGCTCGGCAGGACAAAACTTCCCGGAAGGTGTTGGGAATTTAAAACTGCTTTATATTATGGCTGGTTTGTCTATTTTGATTTTAGTTTTATCATTGGTAAACTACATCAATTTAGCAACTGCATCGGCAATCAAACGCGCAAAAGAAGTTGGTGTTCGCAAAATTGTGGGCGCTACCAAAAACCAAATTATTTCTCAATTTATATTTGAAACTGCAATAATTGTTATACTTGCGATTGTGTTTGCACTGGCAATTGTAGAGCTTTCATTGCCTTATTACAATACATTTTTGAAGAAGACTTTAACCATGAATGGGAGCGAATTTTACCTGCAACTTATTATGATTTTTGGATTAGTAATCATTCTTGCAGGTATCTTCCCAGCCATTTATATTTCAAATTTTGAGACTTTAAAAGTACTTAAAGGCAATTTTTCGAGAAGCAAAAGCGGTATCTGGATTCGAAATTCGATGCTTATTTTTCAATTCGGGATTGCAGCGTTTTTCATTATTGGCGCCTTGATTGTCAATTCGCAGGTGAATTATATGATGAACAAAGATCTTGGTTTTAACGGCGATCAGGTAATTTCGATTCCGTACAACAAACCGGACAGACAAAAAAGAACGCAACAATATGGCGTTGATAAACCAGAAATCAAAAAAATTCCAGGAGTTGTCGACGTAACTACATTTGCAGGAAGTTTTGGCGGAAGCACCAATTCAAGTTCTGGATTTACGCATAACGGAATTTTTGTTCAGCCAAGAAATGCAGAAATCGATTTTGGATTCCTTGAAATGATGAAAATCAAAATTGTTGAAGGGCGTGATTTATCTCCAAAATTTGCTTCTGACACCGTGAGCAGTATGTTGATTAATGAAACACTTGCTAAAACTTTGAATTTAAAAAACCCAATAAATACCATAATTACTTCGGGCTGGTCTAAAAACGATAGTGGGAATTTGAAATTTAAAATCGTAGGTGTTGTTAAGGATTTTCATATTACAGGTTTACAAAATAAAGTTCCTCCAATGGTTTTTATAAACATCAAAACCTTGGGATGGAACAACTTCAATAATATTTTTGTAAAAGTATCACCAAATAATTTAACAGAAACGTTAGAAAATTTGAAATCATACTGGGCAAAAAATGTAAATCCTGATTATCCTTTTGAATATGAATTTGTTAACAAAGGTTTTGCAAGAACATATCAAGAACAAATCAAGCAGAAAAACCTATTTTTCATTTTAAATTTAGTCGTTATTATAATTGCTGTGTTTGGATTGTTCGCTTTGGCATCATTTTCGATGGAGAGAAGACTGAAAGAAATCGCAATTAGAAAAACGCTGGGTGCAGAAACTGATATTTTGTTGAAAGAATTATCAAAACAATATGTCTTATTCTGTTTACTTGGATTTGGAATCGGAATCGTTCCGGCTTATGTTTTATTACAAAAATGGCTTGAAGATTATGCATTCAGAATAAACATTTCAACGTTGCCATTTTCGATCGCATTAGTTTCATTATTGATCCTTACGTTGCTGATCGTGTTGACAAAAGCATATCAAGTAACTAAAATAGATGTTTTGAAATATCTAAAATACGAATAACTTGTAGACCATTTTTTTTAAGAAACCCGCCAAATCAGAATCTTGGCGGGTTTCTTTTTGTCTTTTTTCAACTTAAATTTTCTTTTTTTTTGCCAAAAAATCACTTTTCGCTACTTTACTTTTTAAAACCACTTCAAAAAAAATGCAACGTTATCATTTTGAATAATTTCGATATCAATAAATACGATTCAAAAAAAGTAAGAATCCGAACTTAATCTGTTATCTTTGCAATCTGAAACAAGTTTAAATAAATACAGTATTTAAACAAGTTTCATCATTAGAAAACACCTACATTAAAAATGAAATTAGATAGAAAAGAAATTCTTAAAGCTTTAGAAACTATCACTATAGCTGGAGAAGGAAAAAATATGGTTGAAAGCGGTGCAGTTGCCAACGTTATTACATTTGGTGATGAAGTTGTAGTCGATTTAGTGCTTCATACACCTGCAATGCACATCAAGAAAAGAGCAGAAGATGATATCAAAAAAACAATTCATGATTTGATATCGGCAGATGCTAAAGTTAAAGTTAACATTAAAGTTGAAGCCAAGGAAAATCCTAATGAAATAAAAGGAAAAGCAATTCCTGGCATCAAAAATATTATTGCCGTTGCTTCTGGAAAAGGAGGAGTTGGAAAATCAACTGTTACTGCAAATCTTGCTGTAACACTTGCAAAAATGGGATTCAAAGTTGGGATTTTAGATGCTGATATCTACGGACCTTCGATGCCGATTATGTTTGATGTTGAAAACGAAAAACCAATTTCGATTACCGTTGACGGAAAATCAAAAATGAAACCAATTGAAAGTTATGAAATCAAAATACTTTCTATCGGTTTCTTTACAGCGCCTAGCCAAGCTGTAATTTGGAGAGGTCCAATGGCTGCAAAAGCATTAAATCAAATGATTTTTGATGCAGACTGGGGAGAACTAGATTTTATGCTTCTAGATTTGCCTCCAGGAACTGGAGATATCCACCTTTCTATCATGCAATCACTGCCAATCACAGGAGCAGTTGTAGTAAGTACACCTCAGGCAGTTGCTCTTGCAGATGCTAAAAAAGGAGTTGCAATGTTCATGCAAGACAACATCAATGTTCCGGTTTTAGGAATTATTGAAAACATGGCTTACTTTACACCAGAAGAATTACCAGAAAACAAATATTATATCTTTGGTCAAGAAGGTGCAAAAAACCTTGCTCAAGATTTAGATGTTCCATTTTTAGGTGAAGTTCCAATTGTACAATCTATTCGTGAAGCAGGAGATTACGGTCGTCCAGCAGCTTTACAAACAGCCTCAGTAATTGAAACTGTTTTTGAAGAAATCACTCGAAATGTTGTACAGGAAACAGTAAACAGAAACGAAAATCTGCCAGCAACTGAAGCCATTAAAATTACAACAATGGCAGGATGCTCTGCAGTGAAAAAATAATTAGATAATGAGATAATGTGCCAATTAGATAATGAATTAAATTTTCTAATTGACACATTCTCTAATTGACACATTAATATTATGACAACAGAAGAATTAACAAATAACGTTTTATTAGCTTTAGACGAAATAAGGCCATTTTTAAAATCTGACGGAGGCGATATTACGCTAATTTCTATTGATGAAGATAAGCACGTAAAAGTTCGTCTTGAAGGCGCATGCATTAGCTGCAGCGTAAATCAAATGACACTAAAAGCAGGAGTAGAAACTACTATTAAAAAGTATGCACCACAAATTGAAACTGTGGTAAATATCATGTAGTAAATTGTTTTTCTTAGCATTTGCGATTTTTGATTATTAACAAGAATAGTATTTCTTTTGAGTCTTTTTCTTGGTTTTTATAATAAAAACAATCAAAATCAAATAAATTATTGCAGATTTTACAAAAAACAACATAAAGATTTAAGAGTTTTAGTTACGGTATTTTTACTTATTTAACTTAAATTTGTAAAATAACCCTAAATCTTAAAATTTATGAAACACTACTACACTTTATTTTTATTGTTGTTTTTTGTATCTGTAAATTATGCGCAGCAAGCACAAACTCTAGTTGTTGACAAGGCATGGGTAAATGAAGCAGAAGAATGGTCGGATTTTCAATATTCAGGACAAATTGTTTTTAATACTATTCCTGGTAGTGAAGAAGGAAGTTTGAGAATTGGCAATTATGATTTTTTATATGATTTTGCTGAAGGAAAAGCAAAATTTGCAAATAAAGCAACTTACAGCACAGCTGAATTTTCGCACCCTAGAAAAGTCTCTGTAACAACAGATAAACAAGGAGTTGTAAATTCAACATATGAAGGAACACTAGTTTTTCAGGGCGGTAAGGATTACTATTCTGTAATTGTAATAGTTACATTGCTTGATAAAAGCGGCAATATGCTAGGTGTAAAAATGCATCTTAAAGACAGCACCAGAAAAGAATATGCATTCAGCCTAAAACCAACAAGTTAAATTGAACATAGGATTTTTTCACGTTATAAAATCCTGACCCTTAAAATTCCAAATAATAAAAATGGATGTATTAATTAAGATTAAAGATCGAGAAGGAGTTATACACGAATTACAAGCTCCAACTGATATGGCAATGAACATAATGGAGTTATGCAAAGCATACGAACTTCCTGTTGAAGGAACCTGCGGAGGAATGGCAATGTGCGCTTCCTGCCAGTGTTATGTTCTAAATGATGTTGCGTTGCCAGAAATGGGAGACGAAGAAGAAGCCATGCTGTCGGAAGCATTTTATGTTAAGTCTAACAGCCGTTTGGGTTGTCAAATACCAATCACTACAGATTTAGAAGGTCTGGAACTAGAACTGGCTCCAGAATATTAAAAAATAAAATTCCAATATTAAAATTCCAAATCCCAATAAAATAAGTTGTTTATTGGGATTTGGAATTTTTTAATTTTTCTCAAACCCGACAGGTTCTGAAAACCTTTCGGGTTTTCTGTTTATTGATAAATCAAAAAAGCCGTAATTACATTGCTGTGATTACGGCTTTTTCTTTATAACAATTTAATTTAATCTCTCAGATTATACCAATCCAGCCTGGATTAAATACTCTGCAATCTGAATTGTGTTTGTTGCTGCACCTTTTCTTAAGTTATCAGCAACGATCCACATGTTTAATGTGTTAGGTTGGCTTTCGTCACGACGAATTCTTCCAACAAAAACATCATTTTTACCTTCAGCATATAATGGCATTGGGTATGTGAATGTATCTAAATTATCCTGCACTACTACTCCATCAGTATTGTGCAAAATTTCGCGAACTTCGTTTACTTCAAAATCATTTGTAAACTCAACGTTTACTGCTTCACTATGCCCACCAACCACCGGTACACGAACGGCAGTAGCTGTAACTCTGATGGTGTTATCACCAAGAATTTTTTGAGTCTCACGAACCAATTTCATTTCTTCTTTAGTATATCCGTTATCTTCAAAACTGTCGCAATGTGGAATCGCATTTCTATGAATTGGATATTTGTAAGCCATATCACCTTGAATTCCTGCGTACTCATTCTCTAACTGTTTAACCGCTTTTACGCCAGTTCCAGTGATTGATTGGTAAGTAGAAACAATAATTCTTTTAATGTTGTATTTTCTGTGCAAAGGCGCTAAAGCCAAAACCATTTGAATTGTAGAACAGTTTGGGTTTGCAATAATTTTATCTTCTTTAGTTAAAGTAGAAGCATTGATTTCTGGAACAACTAACTTTTTAGTCGGATCCATTCTCCATGCAGATGAGTTGTCAATAACTGTTGTTCCTGCAGCAGCAAATTTTGGAGCCCACTCTAATGAAGTATCGCCTCCAGCAGAGAAAACTGCGATATCAGCTTTCATATCAACTGCAGTCTGCATTCCAACCACTTTATATTTTGTTCCTTTATATTCAATTTCTTTTCCTACTGATCTTTCTGATGCAACAGGAATTAATTCTGTAACAGGAAAATTTCTTTCCGCTAAAACTTTAAGCATTACTTCGCCAACCATTCCGGTAGCACCTACAACTGCAATTCTCATTTTTATATCTTTAAATAATTCTATAATCAAATTTGTACTGCAAAAATAAGTATAATAAAAGTCTCCGCAAGCCACTTCACAAAAAATAACAAAATGTTATAAAATAAACATTTTGTAAAAAAACCGCCTCTTTAGAAGGCGGTTAAGTTAGACTTAGTGTAGCGGTATTATATTTTTATTTATTTTTTAATAAATCTCTAATTTGTGTAAGCAATTCTTCTTGAGTTGGGCCAGCTGGTGGAGCTGGAGCTTCTTCTTTTTTAAGTTTGTTTACTCCTTTAATAACTAAGAATAAAACAAAAGCAACAATAACAAAGTTAATTACTGCCGACAGAAAAAGACCATATTTTACACCGCCAAAAGCCGTAAGATCTTGAATTTTTTCTAAATGTGCTGCTTCTAAAGCTGGTTTTAATACTAGTGGCGTAATTACATCTTCAATAAATGAACTTACAATTTTACCAAATGCTGCTCCAATAATTACTGCAACAGCAAGATCAACTACGTTGCCTTTTATTGCAAATGCCTTAAATTCTGAAAAAAATCCCATATCGTATCTATTTACATTTATAATTAATGAATACCGAAAATACGCAATTTTCTTGAAAAAACCACACTCTTTTCTCTTTTGCACCATATAAGTCATATAAGAAATATAAGCTTGATGCAGTCTAAATGATATAATTCAGTAAAAAAAGAAAAGCAGTTCAACTAAAATGAACTTATTAACTTATATGATTTAAAAATTCTATCTAAAAAATACACGTTTTACGCGCTGCGAGATGCTCGTCATAATTTCATATGGAATTGTTTTTAAAGCTTCGGCCATTTCGATAACGGTTGGGCTTTCGCCAAAAATAATTACCGAATCACCTTCTTTGCAATCAATATGACTCACATCAACCATCAACATGTCCATACACACACTTCCTACGATTTTGGCTTTTTGATTTTTGATGGTGACAAAACCAACTTCATTTCCCCACAATCTTGAAATCCCGTCAGCATAACCAATTGGGATTGTCGCGATTTTTGTTTCTTTTTCGGCCATAAAACGACGCCCGTAGCCTACGCTGTCGCCACTCGGAATGGTACGAACTTGAGAAATAATCGATTTCAATGTTCCAACATTCTCCAAATATTTTTGTTCCAAAGAATCATTTGAAACGCCGTACAAACCAATTCCTAAACGAACCATATTATATTGGGCATTTGGAAAATTGCTAATTCCGGAAGTATTTAAAATATGGCGAATTGGATTTATCTGCAATTCCGACATTAATTTTAAAGACAATTTCTCGAATAAAGCGATTTGTTTTGCCACAAAATCAAAATGTTTTGGATCATCGCTTGTTGCCAAATGCGATAAAATACTTTGAACACGAACGCTCGAATTATTTTTTAAAGTTTCTATTAATTCATCAATTGTGTTTTCTTCAAAACCCAATCGATGCATTCCAGTATCCACTTTAATATGAATCGGAAAATCTTTTAAATTCTTTTCTTTGGCAATTTTCAAAAACGCATTCAAACCTTTTAAACTGTAAATTTCAGGCTCTAATTTGTATTGAATGATCGACGGAAAACTTGTTGATTCTGGATTTAAAACCATAATTGGCAATTTGATGCCACCGTTTTTCAGCGAAATTCCTTCATCGGCGAAAGCCACACCTAAATAATCTACTTTATGATGTTCCAGTAATTTTGCGATTTCCAATCCTCCGTTTCCATAACCAAAAGCTTTTACCATTACCATGATTTTTACGTCATCGTCAAGTTTTGATTTATAGTAATTTAAGTTATGACTTATAGAATCCAAGTTTATTTCTAAAACCGTTTCATGTGTTTTTTCTTCAAGCAACGAAACAATTTCTTCAAATTGAAAAGATCTTGCACCTTTAATCAAAATGGTTTCATTGCTAAAATTTAGGCTTTCAAATGCTTCAATAAATGATGCTGTATTTTGAAATGCAATACAATTTGCAAATTTGGCTGCAAAAGATGAAATTGTTGGGCCAATGCCAATTACACGATTGATTTTATTATCAGAAATAAGCTGAGAAACTTTAGAATACAAATCTTCATTTGAAAAGCCACTTTGAAATATATCCGACAGAATTACTGTTTTTGTAGCATTCTTTTTTTGCTGACTTTCCAGAAAATCTAAAGCTATTTTAAGTGATTGAAAATCGGAACTATAACTATCGTCAATGATACTGCAATTGTTGATTCCGTTTTTAACTTCCAGGCGCATTTGTACCGGATACAGCATTTGCACGCGGTTTTGAATCGTTTTAGAATCGTATTTAAAATAAAGCAAAACCAATAAACAAGAAATAGTATTTTCTATAGAAGCCGAATCACTAAATGGAATTTCTAAATCGAAAATTTCGTTTTTATATTGGTATTGAATGTGGGTAATTTCGTTTTTAGTTTCTTTCTTCAGAATAAAAACATCAGCAGAATCATCCTTAAAACTCCACGAAAACAGTGTTCTCGGGTGCATCATATATTCAGCTGTAAATTGCGAAAGACAGGAATCTACAATTTCATTTTTTTGATAAATAATAATAGGGCAATCTTTAAACAAAAGCAGTTTTTCATCTATCTTTTGTACTAAATTTAAAAATCCTTCATCATGTGCAGACCCAATGCTTGTTAAAACACCAATATTTGGTTTAATGATTTTTTCGAGATTTTCCATTTCATTCACGGTTGAAATACCAGCTTCAAAAATGCCTAAATTGTGTTTTTCATTTATCGCAATAACCGACAGTGGTACGCCAACTTGAGAGTTATAGCTTTTCGGGCTTCTGATAATATTATAATCTGGACTTAGTAAGAAATTTAGCCATTCTTTTACAATGGTTTTTCCGTTGCTTCCGGTTAACCCGATAACAGGAAAATCAAATAAATTACGGTAATAAGCCGCAAATTGCTGCAAAGCTTTTAAAGTGTTTTTAACGACCAAAAAATTAGCTTTGCCGGCAACATTTTCAGGAATATACTTAACAACAAAATTTTGAACACCTTTTTCAATAAGTTCCGGAATATATAAATGAGCGTCATTGTTAACGCCAGACAAGGCAATAAACAATGTTTTTGAACCGTTTTGCAATGAACGGCTGTCGATTGAAATATGATCAATGAAAATATCCGATTCTGGCGCACTGTTTTGAGCGTTAAGAACCTGAATTATGTTTTTTAAGTTGATGCTCATTTAGAAATTCTTTTTGTCAAATTTAAAAAAAGGTTTGCTACTAATTTCCCAAATTTTCGACAATTATTATTTAGTTTTTTGCCACAGATTAGAACAATTAAAAGGATTTTAATCTGTGAAAATCTTTTAATCTGTGGCTAAAAACTTTATTTCATTATATTTGTTCAACACCACAAATTACAACGTTTTGAAAAAAATACTTCCACTATTCTCCTATATTTTACATCCGATTTTCATCTCGATGTATGCTACTTTATTTTATCTTTTTTGCAAAGAAGACGCATTTACAAATCAAGAAAAATACTTTGTTTTATTCCAAATTCTAATCATCACGATTTTAGTTCCGGTTTTGTTTTTTCTTTTGCTAAAATCAACTGGGCATGTTGATTCTATTATGGTTCATGAAACTTCACAGCGTAAAATCCCGTTGTTGTTGCAATGTTTTTTATATATTTTATTGGTAAAACGAAGCATTATCATTACGCGTTATCCAGAATTACATTTCTTTTTTCTAGGCGCTTTGTTTACATCAATTTTGGCCTTGGTGTGTTCTTTATTCAAAATGAAACCTAGCCTTCATGTGGCTGCAATAAGCGGATTTGCCATTTTTGTAATTGGCTTGAACATACATTTGCAGATGCAGAATCCGTACTGGCCTGCTTTATTGATCTTATTGACTGGTGTTGTAGCCTCTTCCCGAATGGAAATGCAGGCACACACTTCTAGAGAAATTTTAATTGGATTACTTATTGGCACATTGCCACAAGTTCTTTTTATTTATTTGTGGCTATAAAATGTAGAAAATCAATCCAATATTCATTGCCTTCATATTGACTTTTTCGCCAGAAACTGTAGCAACCGAATTGAATAAAGGATTTAAACCGTAGTACGCATAAACATTCCAGGTGTTGTAGCCGGTTGCCAGATAAATTCCGTATTGAAATGTATTTACATCTGGATTATTAACAATTTTATAGGTAGTTTCTCCATCGTCTAAAATAGATTTGCTGGAGAAAATATAACTCATTTTTACACCTCCGTAAATTCTCCAGAATTTTGTGCTTTCATAAGTCGAATTTCTCCATCTGAATTCAATAGGAAGATCGACAGAATATTGTCTGTATCGATTTGAAACAAATTCGCCATAATCATTTACGCCATATATTGGAGCGCCATTTGTATCTTCAGAAACTGTAAAATTCTGATAGAAGTTTTGATAACTTAATCCAAGTCCAGCAGCAATTGCAACGGTTCTGCTTTTATTGATTGGCATATCGCGTAAAAAACCCGCAGAAATTCCGGCAGAAAATTTATCCTGCTTTAATTTTTCTGGAGTATTTACCAAAAGATTATAGGCTATCGAAAAATAAAACTGATCCTCACGATACAATGAATCGATTTTTATTACGGGCTTGATTTCAGGCTTCACTTCTTCTTGTGAAAAAACATTCAGAAATGAAACAAAAAACAAACAAGTAAAAAATAATCGCATATCGAATTTTGGTTTTAAAGAGGTTTTCAAGTTTTAACGTTTTTTGCAGTGCATTTATTTCACTTACAAATATAATATAATGCCACTTTGAAGATGCTTTTTAAAAACAATTATTCTCTTTTTGTGTAAGAATAAAAGTATTTGTTGCATTTTTTTCAATAAATCTGCAACAAGAACTAAAAAATGAATCATTTTTTCATTGTGCTTTTATACCTTTGCCTTGCATGAAAAGAAAACAGCTCATATTAAGTGTTTCAATGACGCTGACAATATTGTTCACAATATTGTTTCAGTCCATACACAGTTTTGAGCATATTGTAAAACAGCTTTCAGAAAAGCAGTGTCATCACGATTATAACGATCCAAGTGGTGAAATTACACACCAACACCATAATTACGACTTATGTTATGTTTGTAGTTTTGCTTTTGGAACTTACACTGTTGCTGAAATCTTCTCGTTTCAGTTTCGTACTTTTCATAAAGAAATCCCTTATTTCTTTTCGTTTTCAGAAAATATCAGTTCATTTTCAGAAAGCGCTTATTTACTTCGGGGACCGCCGACAGCTATAGTTTCTTAAATTTCGATCATTCGAAAAAATTCACATTTCTTTTAATTTAAATTCAAATAACATTGAGTTTCCTAATCCTATTTAAATATTTGGGATTAGAATGCTTTACTGTTCGTTTTTGTTTTTTTATTCAAAAGAAAAAATCAATTAACTATAGCATCATTGCCAAATGAAAAAATTTATACTAGCCCTAATTTTGGGTTTTTCGAGCGTACTTTCTGCTCAAAATTCGGTTTCAGGAATTGTAACCGACAATCAAAATCAGCCAATGCCAGGCGTTTCAGTTTATGCGCCCGAATTACATAAAGGAACAACTACAGATGTAAACGGGAAATATGAATTGAATAATCTTCCGAACGGAAGTTTAAGACTTGCTTTTAATTTTGTTGGATATGCCAATCAAAATCAGACAATTGCCAAATTAACAAAAGAAAACACACTGAATATTACGCTTTTAGAGTCCATTATGGAAATGGATGAAGTAGTTGTTTCTACGCCATTCAATAAATTACAGTCACAAAATGTAATGAAAATTGAACACGAAAGCATCAAAACTTTACAACAAAAAGGAACTTCAACTTTAATTGAAGGTTTAGCGACAATTCCTGGAGTTTCGCAGATTTCTACTGGAACTTCGATAGGAAAACCAGTAATTCGCGGACTTAGCGGCAATCGTGTTTTAGTGTATTCACAAGGCGTTCGTATCGAAAATCAACAATTTGGAGACGAGCACGGTTTAGGTTTAAATGACGCCGGAATCGAAAGTGTTGAAGTTATAAAAGGGCCAGCTTCATTATTATATGGTTCAGATGCTTTAGGTGGGGTTTTATACTTCAATCCAGAAAAATTTGCTGATGCAGGTGATTTCAAAGCCAATTTTAGTCAAAAATATTTTACGAATACGCAAGGAAGCAATTCATCTATTGGATTAAAAACTTCTACCGATAATTGGAAATTTTTAGCACGCGGAAGCTACAACACACATTCAGATTATAAAATTGCCGATGGCGATCGCGTAACAAATTCACGATACAATGAAACCGATTTTAAAACCGGAATTGGGTACAGCAACTCAACCTTTTCAAGTGTTTTAAGATACAATTACAACAAACTGGATATTGGAATTCCAGAAGACGGAATTGCTGAACAATCGTCAAGCAAAGACACTCAGTTTCCGAGACAAGGAATTTTCAACCATTTATTGAGTTTGAACAATGTTGTGTTTTTTGAAAACTCAAAATTAGATGTTGATTTAGGATACATTGCTAATGACAGAAGTGAATTTGAAGATAGTAACGAAGCTTCATTGCACATGAAATTGAATACTTTCAATTATAATGCAAAATATCATTTTCCGAAATTTGGTAAAATCGAAACCATTTTAGGCGTTCAGGGAATGCATCAGACGAATACAAATTCAGGGGAAGAATACTTGATTCCAGATGCTACAACAAATGATTTTGGTGTTTTTGGAACTGCAAATTACGAATGGGATAATAGCGTTTTACAAGCTGGATTGCGTTTTGACAACCGAAATATAAATTCTATCGCGCATGGAATTGAAGGAGAAGAAGGTTATTTTCAAGCTTTAGACCGTTCTTTTGACAGCTTCAATGCTTCTCTTGGTTACAAAACAAAATTAGCCGAACCGTTGACGCTTCGTTTAAATGTTGCAACTGGTTTTAGAGCGCCAAACTTAGCGGAGTTAACTTCAAACGGTGTTCACGAAGGGACAAACCGTTATGAAATTGGAAATGCAAATTTAAAAACAGAACAAAACGTTCAAACCGATTTAAACTTAGAATATAAAAATTCACATTTTGAGTTTTTCATCAATGGATTTTACAACCACGTGAACAATTATATTTATACTTCGCCAACTGGGGATATTTTAGACAATAACGATGTGTTTGCGTATGTTCAGGATAATGCAAAATTATTTGGAGGCGAGGCAGGCTTGCATATTCACCCGCATCCGTTAGACTGGTTGCATTTTGAAACGAGTTTTGAAACGGTAACGGGCAAAAAAGACAATGATGATTATTTGCCTTTAATTCCGGCAAACAACTGGAATAATACACTTAGAACGGAATTCAATATCAAAAACTGGCTAAGTGAAGGTTTTGCTTCTTTGAATGTTTCTTCGACTTTTAACCAAGACAATGTGAGCGGTTTTGAAACGGCTTCTAAAGGTTATACTTTGGTAAATTTAGGCTTTGGAGGAACTGTGAAATTTGGAAAAACAGCTTTCGACATCAACTTAAACGGAAACAATTTATTTGATAAAAAATACATTGCGCACCTTTCAAGATTAAAAACAGACGGCATTCCTAATATTGGAAGAAACATCGTTTTGGGAATTAATTTCAATTTATAATTTTTGATTTAACCGCAAAGTACGCTAAGAATTACGCGATGTTCGCAAAGTTATATTTAGCTTAGCATTTAAAAAATCTCGCAAAGTCGCAGAGACGCAAAGTTTTAAAATTCTTTGCGACTTGACGCCTTTGCGAGATTAATATTGCGTGCTTTGCGTAATTCTTAGCGTGCTTTGCGGTTAAATATCTTCAACTCTCACAAAAAGTGCTATTTTTGTTAAAACCGACAAACTTAAATATGAAAAAAACATTTTTACTAATGGCAATTACAACTGCAGGAATTTCATTTGGACAAAATAAAATTCAATATCCGCAAACTAAAAAAGGTGAAACTGTCGATGTTTATTTTGACACTAAAGTAAGCGATCCGTATCGTTGGCTTGAAGATGACAAATCGGCTGAAACTGGAGCTTGGGTTAAAGCTGAGAATGAAGTTACCTATGGTTATTTAGATAAAATTCCGTTTCGTGAACAACTAAAAAAACGAATGGAAAAATTGTGGAACTATGAAAAAATTGGCGCTCCATCACAAGAAGGAAAATTTACTTATTTTTCTAAAAACAACGGGCTTCAAAACCAATCTGTTGTTTACAGAAAAGATCAGAATGGAAAAGAAGAAGTTTTTCTTGATCCAAATACTTTTTCTAAAGATGGAACAACTTCTCTTGGCGGATTAGATTTTTCTAAAGATGGCTCAAAAGCTGCTTATTCAATTTCTGAAGGCGGAAGTGACTGGAGAAAAGTTATTATTATTGATGCTATTTCTAAAAAAGTTTTGGAAGATACTTTAGTTGATGTAAAATTCAGTGGTATCTCTTGGCATGGGAATGAAGGTTTCTACTATTCTAGTTATGACAAACCTAAAGGAAGCGAATTATCTGCAAAAACAGATCAGCATAAATTGTATTTTCATAAACTTGGAACTTCTCAAAAAGAGGATAAAGTAATTTTTGGTGCCGATCAAAAAAGAAGATACGTTGGAGGTTATCTAACTGAAGACAATCATTATTTAGTAATTTCTGCGGCCAATTCAACTTACGGAAATGAATTATATATTAAGGATTTGACCAAACCAAATAGCCCTATTGTAACTATCGTAGACAACTTCAACAGTGACAATAGCGTAATAGAAAGTGAAGGAAGCAAATTGTTTATTGATACCGATTTAAATGCTCCTAACAAACGTATCGTTACGGTTGACGCAAATAATCCAAAACCTGAAAACTGGAAAGATTTTATTAAAGAGACTGAAAACGTACTTACAACTTCAACTGGCGCAGGATACTTTTTTGCCAACTATACAAAAGACGCCGTTTCATTTGTACAGCAATATGATTATAGCGGAAAATTAGTTCGTGAAATCAAACTTCCTGCAATTGGAACTGCTGGAGGATTTGGCGGAAAAAAGAATGAGAAAATCTTGTATTATAGTTTTACCAATTACACAACGCCAACGAGCATTTACTCATTTGAACCAAAATCTGGAAAATCTGAAATTTATCAGAAACCAAAAGTAGATTTCAAAAGCGAAGATTACGAATCAAAACAAGTTTTTTACACTTCAAAAGATGGCACAAAAGTTCCGATGATTATTACCTATAAAAAAGGAACAAAATTAGACGGCAAAAATCCAACAATTCTTTACGGTTACGGTGGGTTCAACATTAGTTTGACGCCAAGTTTCAGTATTTCAAATGCAGTTTGGATGGAAAACGGAGGTGTTTATGCAGTTGCCAACTTAAGAGGTGGTGGTGAATACGGTAAAAAATGGCATAACGCTGGAACAAAGCAGCAAAAACAAAATGTATTTGATGATTTTATCGCAGCAGCTGAATATTTAATTGCTCAAAAATATACCTCATCAAATTATTTAGCTATCCGCGGAGGATCTAACGGAGGATTATTAGTGGGTGCAACCATGACACAGCGTCCTGATTTAATGAAAGTAGCTTTGCCAGCTGTTGGCGTTATGGATATGTTGCGTTACAACGCTTTTACAGCGGGCGCAGGATGGGCTTTTGATTACGGAACTTCGCAAGACAGCAAAGAAATGTTTGAATACTTAAAAGGGTATTCGCCTGTTCATAACGTCAAACAAGGCACACATTATCCAGCAACTATGGTTACAACTGGAGATCATGATGATCGTGTAGTTCCAGCGCATAGTTTCAAATTTGCATCTGAATTACAGGAAAAACAAGCAGGAGAAAATCCTGTTTTAATTAGAATTGACGTTAAAGCTGGCCACGGTGCAGGAAAATCTGTTGCCGCTACAATTCAGGAAAACGTAGATATCCAGGCGTTCACACTTTACAATATGGGTTTTAAAGCTTTGCCTTCAAAGTAAGACTTTAAACTGATTTTTTTTTAGCCACGACCCGAGCGATAGCGAACAGGCGAAGCAATTCACGAATTAATTTTGTGAATTTGTGGCTTTTTTTGTTTCACGCAGATTTTGCAGATTTAAGCCGATTTAATTAAAAAAATCTGTGTGTATCTGCTCAAATATTTTTAAATCTGCGTGAAAAAATAATTCGTGAATTGCTTCGCCTGTTCGCTATCGCTCGGGTCGTGGCTAACTTTTTTTAATAAACCATTTGCACTAAATTTGAATAACTAAAAAACCAAAAGATGAAAATTATAAAATGGGGAATTATTGGCTGCGGGAATGTCACCGAAGTAAAAAGCGGTCCGGCTTTTCAAAAAGCTCCAAATTCAGCTTTAGTTGCTGTTATGCGAAGAGATGCAGCACTTGCCGAAGATTACGCTAAACGTCATAATGTTCCAAAATGGTATTCGAATGCAGCAGATTTAATAAATGATCCAGAAGTTGATGCGGTTTATATTGCAACCCCTCCTTCTTCTCATAAAGAATATACGATTTTATGTGCCAAAGCAGGAAAACCGGTTTATGTAGAAAAACCAATGGCGCTGACCTTTGAAGAATGCAATGAAATGATAAGCGTTTGCAAAGAACATAATGTGCCTTTATTTGTCGCTTATTACCGAAGAGCTTTGCCTCGATTTTTAAAAATAAAAGAAATAATCGATCAAGGGAAATTAGGAAACATCAGACATGTAAACTGTGTTTTATATCATCCTTTCGAAGAACGTTATGATGATGAAATCAATCTTCCGTGGACCGTTTTACCTCATATTTCTGGTGGCGGTATTTTTGTTGATTTGGCTTGCCATACTTTAGATTTTCTGGATTTTGTTTTAGGGCCAATCAAATCAGTTCGTGGGCATGCGACTTCCCAACTTCTTGCTTATCCTGCAGAAGATGCAGTTTCAATGTCGTTTTTATTTGAAAACGGAATTCACGGATCTGGAATATGGAATTTTGGCAGTTTTGAACGTTACGATACTACTGAAATTGTAGGCGATAAAGGAAAAATTTCGTTTTCGACTTTTGGAAATGATCCAATCCATATTCAATATACAAATGGAGAGAAAGAAAGTATTACTATAGAAAATCCATTACACATTCAACAACCTTTTATAGAAACTGTAATTACTGAACTTTTAGGAAAAGAAAATGCTTCTCCATCAAAAGGAATTTCTGGTGCAAGAACAACTTGGGTTATTGATGAAATTTTGAAGGAGTTTAGAGGTTTGAAATCTTAATTATTGTCATTTAAAAAATTAGAGACAGCACCGGAAAAATCATAATTTACATACAGTATTGTCATTCCGAGGAACGAGGAATCTCCACAAGTAGCTCGACAAAGATTGGTGATTTTCTGTATGGAGTTACTTGTGGAGATTCCTCGTTCCTCGGAATGACAAACAATACTAAAAATTCAAAAAATACAAGCACAAAAAAAAAGGATATTCTCACGAATATCCTTTTTTCAAAAAACTATAAAACTTCTATAAAAATTATAGACTGTATTTAAGACCTAAAGTTAAACCTAGACCAGAAATTCCAACGTAAGAACTTAACTCGTCCATTGGTTTAGTTTGATCAACTCCATTTGGATTTGTTAAAAGGTTATTAGAATTTGTGTCTAAATGATCAACATAATGTGTATGGTTTGAAGCTGTAGAGCCAACTCTAAAGTTTGTATTAGTATTTAATTTATCAACACCATTTTCAGTATAGATAGTTGTTTCTTTAGATTTTCCGTGAACTGTAAAGTTACGGTACTCTAATTCAGCAAAAGCAGAAATATGTTTTCCTAATTTATAAGAAGTTCCTAAAGCAGCCATGAAACCAAGAGTTGGATTTGGTTTAACTACATCTTTAGAATATGCATCAGTTTTAGCAACTTGATTTGCTCCTACATAGCTAATATATTCTCTGTTTGTTTTAATATCTAAAGTACCATGAACTGGAACAATAACTCCTACTTTAGTGTAAGGCTCAAAACCGTGAGCTTCACCTAAAAACATTACGATCGCTGGAGCTAAATCAAAAGCTTTGATTTGTCCTTCAGCAGTAAAGTTAACGTATGTAGCAACAGTTGTAGTTGGATTATAAGATGCCAATCTATTTGTAGTTTGAGCCATCGTTTTCTCATTACTAGAATAATAGTTAGCTGACATTTCAACTCCTAAACGAGTAGAAAAACGGTATCCTGCAGTAATTCCACTTCTGAAACCTTGTCCAAAAGATCCTGTAATACTTTCTCTTGAAACCAATTTATTATTAGTTAAAGTACCTGCGTACACATCTCTATTTGGTAATTGTCCTCCAACAACTGGAAATTCTGTAGAAGCAGTTTGGTTGAAGTAAGATCCACCCAATTTAAAATACCAGCTTTCTGGTTTATCTGCTTTTTCTGTTGTCTGCGCTACTGAAACCATAGAGCAAACTAATAATCCTAATAAAAATAGGTTCTTTTTCATAATTCTGTTTTAATTAATTTATACAAACTTAGAATATTTTAACATATTCTTTCAGCCTGTATTGTTAGACTTGGAACGAAATCGTTGTAATTTCGGGCAATATTACTAAAAAAGTATTATGCATGCATATTTTTAACATTAAAATTTTACATTCCATTAAATTTTAACTGTTAAATTTTTAGTTCAGCTTAAAATTGATCTGCATTTTTTCTAATTCCTGTAATAACTCAGCCGAAATTTTCACTTTCAATCGACGACTTGGCATCGTTAATTTAGTTACTACTTTTACTTCTTCAATCTCTTTCATTTCTTGCATTTTAGCCTCTCCAGAAACTGTTTCATTATCATCATTGTCATCGTCAAAAACAGCATCATCACTGTCTTCAAATTCACTTGTGGTTTCGACTTCGACTAAACGTTTAACATTTTCGATTTCCATGATGTCAAAACTCACCGTATTATCACCTTTATTTTCATTAAATAAATGACTTAATTTATGAATAAAGTCAGGCTGAAGATCTTTGATGTTTAACAACAGAATCAGTTTTTTAGCAAACGCTTCTAAAATATCCTGCAGCTGTCGAATCTCAACAAACTGCATTCTCGGATCTGATTTTTTCCCTGTATCATGGTTTACCCAACCATCTTTTATCAAAATTTTCAGATAAGCAAAGTTATTCTGAATCAAGAAATGACGGAACTTTAAGTATTCTTCTCCAAAAATCTTAAACTCGTAACTTTCATCATAACCTTCCAGATTAAATACCGCCCAGCCTTTTCCGTTTTTAGCGACACGATGCTGTACGTTATTGATGATTCCTGCAAAGTTTAAATTTTTACCCACATATTCATTCATGCTTTTCAACGATTCTAGTCGAGCATTACAGAAATACTTCATTTCAAATCTAAAATCATCAAGCGGATGTCCTGAAATATAAATCCCGACAACTTCTTTTTCTTTTGCCAGTTTTTCCATTGTACTCCAATCTTCACATGCAGGAATAATTGGCTCTGCAATCTGCACTTCGCTTGCTTCTCCAAACAAACTTACTTGTGATGAATTTTCATTTTCCTGAAACTTTGATCCATACCGAATTGCTTTTTCATAAAATGTAATTCCGTCGCCATCATCATGAAAATATTGTGCTCTGGTTGTTCCTTCAAAAGAGTCGAAACCACCAGCAAGTACTAAGTTTTCAATCGCTTTTTTATTGGCTGCACGCAAATCAATTCGCTGCGCTAAATCAAAGATTGATTTATATCTTCCATCTTTTCTATTTTCAACAATCGTTTCTACAGCTCCAGAACCTACTCCTTTAATCGCGCCCATTCCGAAACGAACGGCATAATCATCGTTTACCGTAAATTTATAGTACGATTCATTTACGTCTGGACCCAAAACCTGTAATCCCATACGTTTACATTCTTCCATGAAGAACGAAACTTGTTTGATATCGTTCATGTTATTCGAAAGTACCGCAGCCATATATTCGGCCGGATAATGCGCTTTTAAATAAGCCGTTTGATACGCAATCCAAGCATAACAAGTTGAGTGGGATTTGTTGAAGGCGTAACTCGCAAAGGCTTCCCAGTCTTTCCAGATTTTTTCTAAAACCTTTGCATCGTGACCTTTTGCCGCCGCTTGTTCAACAAACTTCGGCTTCATTTTATCTAGTACGTCTTTTTGTTTTTTACCCATCGCTTTACGCAAAACGTCAGCCTCACCCTTTGTAAATCCTGCCAAAGACTGAGACAAAAGCATTACCTGCTCTTGGTAAACTGTAATTCCATAGGTTTCAGATAAATATTCGGCACAGGCATCTAAATCGTATTTGATTTCTTCGTCGCCGTTTTTTCTTCGAACGAAAGACGGGATATACTCCAAAGGTCCCGGACGATAAAGTGCATTCATGGCAATTAAATCTCCAAAAACCGTTGGCTTCAGATCTTTCATGTATTTCTGCATCCCGGGCGACTCATATTGGAAGATTCCAACGGTTTCACCTCTCTGGAAAAGCGCATACGTTTCTTCATCATCAATCGGAAATGCATCTGGATCAAGATCAATATTGGTTCTATATTTTACCAGTTTTACGGTATCTTTTATCAGTGTAAGGGTCTTCAGACCCAAGAAGTCCATTTTCAGCAATCCGGCACTTTCTGCAACCGAGTTATCAAACTGTGTTACATATAAATCCGAATCTTTTGCGGTTGTTACAGGAACGTAATTCGTAATATCCGACGGCGTAATGATAACCCCACAGGCGTGAATTCCTGTGTTACGCATCGATCCTTCAAGGATTTTCGCCTGCTGAATGGTTTCTCCTGCCAAATCATCTTCATTGGCAATCGCGATTAACTCTTTTACATTATCAAACTCGTCAGAACGAAGTGCTTTTTTAACCTCATCTTCACTTTCTGAAATAAAACGCGCCAAATTCCATTTTGACGGCATCATTCCGGGAATCAGTTTTGCGATTCTATCGGCTTCAAACAATGGTAAATCCAGTACACGCGCCGTATCACGAATTGCCGATTTGGTTGCCATTTTACCATACGTGATAAT
Source organism: Flavobacterium sp. LHD-80 (assembly GCF_030929605.1). Taxonomy (GTDB): domain Bacteria; phylum Bacteroidota; class Bacteroidia; order Flavobacteriales; family Flavobacteriaceae; genus Flavobacterium. Next base: position 412,371 of record NZ_JAVFVS010000004.1, on the reverse strand, counting down.
CTGCGCCACCTGTTTTTGTCCGTATTTATTGATTACGTAATCCATTACACGTCCACGACCCTCGTCATCAAAGTCGATATCAATATCGGGCATCGATACACGGTCAGGATTTAGGAAACGCTCAAAAAGTAAGTCGTATTTAATTGGGTCAATATTCGTAATTCCGAGACAATACGCAACGGCAGAACCCGCTGCAGATCCACGTCCAGGACCTACCGAAACATCCATTTTTCTGGCTTCGGCAATGAAATCCTGTACAATCAAAAAGTAACCCGGATATCCTGAATTCGAAATCGTTAATAATTCAAAATCCAAACGTTCCTGAATCGATTCGGTTATTACGCCGTATCTTCTTTCAGCTCCTCGCATTGTGAGGTCGCGCAGATAAGCATTTTCACCGCGAACACCATTGTCTTTTTCATCTTCAGGATCAACAAATTCTTCCGGAATATCAAACTTCGGAAGCAATACATCACGATAAAGCGAATATCCTTCGACCTTATCAATAATTTCCTGAATGTTGATAATCGCTTCGGGTAAATCGGCGAAGAGTTTTTTCATCTCTGCTTCCGACTTGAAATAATATTCCTGATTTGGAAGTCCGTAGCGGTAACCACGTCCGCGTCCAATAGGTGTTGCCTGCTTTTCACCATCTTTTACACAAAGTAAAATATCGTGTGCATTGGCATCTTCTTTATTTAAATAATAAGTATTGTTTGTCGCAATTAATTTGACATTGTGTTTTTGTGAAAATTCAATCAGGGTTTTGTTGACACGATTTTCATCTTCCTGATTGTGGCGCATCACTTCAAGATAGAAATCTTCGCCAAATTGTTCTTTCCACCAAATTAAAGCTTCTTCGGCTTGGTTTTCACCAATATTCAAGATTTTACTCGGAATTTCTCCGTATAAATTCCCAGACAAAACCATGATATCGCCTTTATATTGCTCGACAATCTTTCGGTCAATCCTCGGAACATAATAAAATCCATCAGTATACGCAATCGAAGCCATTTTGGCCAAGTTGTGATAACCGGCTTTATTTTTAGCCATCAAAACAACCTGATAACCGTTGTCTTTTTTGCTTTTGTCTAAGTGATTTTCACAGATATTAAATTCACAACCTACAATTGGTTTTACTTCGGTTTCTGTTGGCTCTTCTCCAGCTTCAACCAAAGCTTTGTTTTTTCCAGAAGCGGCTTTGTTATGATTCATAACGGCGCTCACAAAATGGAAAGCTCCCATCATGTTTCCTGTATCCGTCATGGCAACGGCCGGCATTCCGTTTTTGGCTGCAGCTGCAACAATATTTCCAATTCCGATAGTTGATTGAAGAACCGAAAACTGTGTATGATTGTGCAAATGCGCAAATTTTGCCGCTTTAAAATCAGCCTTATCTTCTTCTGAAACGACTGTCTCTTTTCCTTCTCCAGCTAAAGCTTTAAGCTGTTCTCTGATTTTGTCAGAAGCCGCTTTTAAATTGATGTGTTTTAAACCAATCAGCTTAAATGGCTCAGCATTTCTTTCCTGAAATTCTTTAAAATATTCCTTCGGAACGTCTAATTCTTCTTTGGTAAAAACTTCTCTTCTAACCAATTCCAAGAAACAACGCGTAGTTGCCTCAACGTCGGCAGTTGCGTTGTGCGCTTCTGCGAAAGGTTTATCAAAAAGATAGCTATGTAATTCGGTCAGCGTTGGCAATTTGAATTTTCCTCCACGACCTCCAGGAAGTTGTAATAATGAAGCTGTAACTTCGGTACAAGTGTCCAAAACCGGCATTGAACTCATTTGAGACTCCACTCCCAATCTATGGAATTCCGCTCCCATAATATTGACGTCGAAACCTAAATTCTGTCCAACGATGAATTTGGTTTTGCTTAAAGCGATATTGAATTTCTCTAAAACTTCGGCCAGAGAGATTCCATCGGCTTCAGCCAATTCAGTTGAAATTCCGTGAATACGCTCGGCATCGTACGGAATATTGAATCCTTCTGGTTTTACCAAATAATCCTGATGCTCTATAAGCTGTCCCATTTCATCATGAAGCTGCCACGCAATTTGTATACAGCGAGGCCAGTTATCAGAATCGGTAATTGGGGCATCCCAGCGTTTTGGTAATCCGGTTGTTTCGGTATCGAATATTAAATACATAGAGTTGTAAAATGTCAAATTTTAAAATCCCAAATTCCAAACTTTTCATATTGCAAAACATTGACAACATGAAGCATACCAAAATGCGGAATAGAAAATGGAAGAAGTTCAAATTTACGTTTTTTTTGGAGATAGAAAACGGATAATTCTTTAAAAAGACATTCTTATTTATTCATCAGATTTTCTCTTAAAATTCATAAAATTTCATAAAAATACACATCTTGGATGTCGTAGTATTTTGCCTCTTTATTGAATCTAAATAATAGCCAAAAAAGTCCTTTAAAAGGCTCAAAAAACTAAAAAAGAATTTTTTTTGATCCGAATTCAAAACTAACAATTATTACTATTTTTATTCAATTTGTTACATTTTTTAGATTAAATTCTTATATTTTATAGTGATTATGAGATAAATTTGCAAACTATTAAAACAAAAAACAATCAAAGAAAATTAAAGCTAAAAAAGAAAAAGCAAATCTATTTCTTAATCATTTTTCTTTCAAATTTTAAGTTGCAAAAGCAGTTTCGCAATTTGTAAATTAGTTTGGGTATCGTATATAATGAAATATCGAAATTGACGCTTTTGTATCTTTTTTTACTTTTGTTTTGCTATTATAATGAACAGGAAATTGCTGTGGTTATAGAAATTACAATTAAAAAAAATAAAAAATGAGTAAGACATTATTTGACAAAGTATGGGATTCACATGTAGTGCGTAAAATTGAAGATGGACCAGATGTGTTTTTTATTGACCGCCATTTCATTCATGAAGTTACGAGTCCTGTTGCTTTTTTAGGATTAAAATCAAGAGGCGTTAATGTGTTATACCCACAACGTACTTTTGCAACTGCCGACCACAATACACCAACCATAAACCAACATTTACCAGTTCAAGATCCGCTTTCTGCTAACCAGCTTCAAGCTCTTGAAGACAATGCTAACGAATACGGAATTTCACACTGGGGATTAGGTCACCAAAAAAATGGAATTGTACACGTAGTTGGTCCTGAAAACGGAATTACTTTGCCAGGTGCTACTATTGTATGCGGAGATTCTCACACGTCTACTCACGGTGCTTTTGGAGCTATCGCTTTTGGTATCGGAACTTCTGAGGTTGAAATGGTGCTTTCTACGCAATGTATTATGCAACCTAAGCCAAAGAAAATGCGTATCAACGTAAACGGACAATTAAGCAAAGGTGTTGGTCCAAAAGACGTTGCACTTTATATTATTGCACAATTAACTACTTCTGGAGGAACAGGATATTTTGTTGAATATGCTGGTGATGTTTTTGAAAACATGACTATGGAAGGCCGTATGACAGTTTGTAACTTAAGTATCGAAATGGGTGCTCGTGGAGGTATGATTGCTCCTGACCAAACTACTTTCGATTTCCTTGAAGGAAGACTTTACGCTCCAAAAGGAGAAGCTTGGACTAAAGCTGTTGAATATTGGAAAACTTTGAAAACTGATGCTGATGCTGTTTTTGATGCTGAATTAAACATCAAAGCGGAAGATATCGAACCAATGATTACTTATGGTACAAACCCTGGAATGGGAATTGGTATCACAAAACATATCCCAAGTGCAAATCAAGTTGAAGGTGGCGAGGAAACTTACAAAAAATCTTTGGCTTATATGGGCTTCCACGAAGATGACGTAATGATCGGAAAACAAATCGATTATGTTTTCTTGGGAAGTTGTACAAACGGACGTATTGAAGATTTTAGAGCTTTCGCTGAAATTGTAAAAGGAAGAAAAAAAGCAGATAATGTTACCGCTTGGTTAGTTCCGGGTTCTCACGTTGTTGAAGCGCAGATTAAAGAAGAAGGTATTTTAGATATTCTAACTGAAGCTGGTTTCGTATTACGTCAGCCGGGTTGTTCTGCTTGTTTAGCTATGAACGATGATAAAGTTCCTGCCGGAAAATATGCAGTAAGTACTTCAAACAGAAACTTTGAAGGTCGTCAAGGTCCTGGCTCAAGAACGCTTCTTGCAAGTCCAATTATGGCTGCTGCTGCTGCTGTAACAGGAAAACTAACAGATCCGAGAGAGTTATTTTAATTCTCGCTGTAAGCTTTAAGCAATAGGCTTTAAGCTAAAAATTCAATACAAAAATAACGCTGTGCAAAAAGCTTAAAGCCTATTGCTTACAGCCTAAAGCAAAAAACAAAAATGGCATACGATAAATTTACTATACTTACCAGCAGTGCAGTGCCACTGCCAATTGAAAACGTCGATACAGATCAAATCATCCCAGCTCGTTTCTTAAAAGCTACAAAACGTGAAGGTTTTGGAGACAACCTTTTTAGAGATTGGAGATACAATGGAGACGATACTCCAAAAGCTGATTTCGTTTTAAACGATTCAACTTACTCTGGACAAATTCTTGTTGGAGGAAAAAACTTTGGTTCTGGATCTTCAAGAGAGCACGCTGCTTGGGCAGTGTACGATTACGGTTTTAGAGCAGTTGTTTCTAGTTTCTTCGCAGATATCTTTAAAGGAAACTGTTTAAATATTGGTGTTTTACCAGTTCAAATTAGCCCTGAATTTGCTGAAACGATTTTCAAAGCAATTGAAGCTGATCCTAAAACAGAATTAGAAATCAACTTGCCAAACCAAACAATTACTTTATTGGCAACTGGTCAGCAAGAGTCTTTTGCTATCAACGGATACAAAAAAAACAATATGATTAATGGTTTTGACGACATTGATTATTTACAAGATATGAAGGAAGATATTAAAGCTTTTGCTGATAAACTTCCTTACTAAACACAACCAACTCAAACGCAGTTACGCAAGTTTCAACCTTAAAGTTGGACTTCGTAACTGCTTTTAATTTAATTCTGATAAAAACTTCTAAGATGAATGACAACAGCATTGTTTTACCAAAATTTTATTCGGAAATCAAAACTGATTCTGAGAAAATTTCGTTTTCAATGCCGTCTGATTTACAAACAGGAAGTTTTCTTAGAACATTAATTGCAACAAAAAAAGATGGTCATTTTTTAGAATTAGGAACTGGAACCGGATTATCACTTGCGTGGATGATTGAAGGAATGAGCGAAAATTCGAATTTGATTTCGATTGACAATTCTTCAGAATATCAAAACATTGCAAAAAAGTATTTTCAAAAATCAAATGTTTCATTTATCTGTGAAGATGCTGAAAAATGGATTTTAAATTATAAAGACAAAAAGTTCGATTTAATTTTTGCTGATGCCTGGCCTGGCAAATATGTGATTTTAGAAGAAACATTACAATTATTAAACCCAGGTGGCATTTATTTAATTGATGATATGCTTCCGCAACGAAACTGGCCTGCAAACCACGATAAAAATGTCGAAAAACTTGTTCAGGAATTAGAAAACAGAAAAGACATTCAATTAACAAAAATGTGCTGGTCAACAGGTTTAATTCTAATCACAAAAAAATAAGATTTTAAGCATCTGGCTTATATTCAAAAGCTAACAATATAATAATGGAAAAAAGAAAAATTGAAATAATGGATACAACGCTTCGTGATGGTGAACAAACCTCAGGAGTATCTTTTTCTGCTGCAGAAAAATTAACCATTGCACAATTGTTGTTGGAGGAATTAAATATTGACAGAATCGAAATTGCTTCGGCGCGTGTGAGCGAAGGAGAATTTCAAGCCGTAAAAGGCATTACTTCTTGGGCTGAAGAAAGAGGCTACATTAACAGAATCGAAGTTTTATCTTTTGTTGATGGAGGAGTTTCCATTGAATGGATGAAAAAAGCAGGTGCAAAAGTGCAGAATTTATTGACCAAAGGTTCAATGAATCACTTAACACATCAATTAAAAAAAACTCCGGAACAGCATTTTTCTGAAATCGCTCAAATTATTGCTTTAGCAAAAGAAAACAACATTGAAACCAATGTTTACTTAGAAGACTGGAGCAACGGAATGCGAAATTCTCAAGACTATGTTTTTGAATTTCTAGATTTCTTGTCGACACAGCCAATTAAAAGGATTTTACTTCCTGATACTTTAGGCGTTTTGATTCCGTCGCAGGCTTTTGAATTTATTTCTAAAATCAGAGCAAAATATCCAAATATTCATTTTGATTTCCATGCACATAACGATTACGACTTAAGTGTAGCCAATGTTATGGAAGCCATAAAAGCCGGTATAAACGGGCTTCACGTAACGGTAAACGGAATGGGAGAACGTGCTGGAAATGCACCGCTTGAAAGTACCGTTGCTGTTATAAATGATTATCTGCCAGAAGTTAGCATCAATATCAAAGAAACTTCTTTGTATTCTGTAAGCAAACTGGTTGAAACTTTTACGGGATATAGAATTCCGGCAAACAAACCAATCGTTGGTGATAATGTTTTTACACAAACCGCAGGAATCCATGCTGACGGAGACAATAAAAACAATTTATATTTTAATGATTTGCTTCCGGAACGTTTTGGAAGAAAAAGAAAATACGCTTTAGGAAAAACTTCCGGAAAAGCCAATATCGAGAAGAATCTTCAAGAATTAGGATTAAAATTAAATCAGGAAGATTTGAAATTGGTTACCCAAAGAATCATCGAATTGGGCGACAAAAAAGAAACCGTTACCAAAGAAGATCTTCCATACATTATTTCTGATGTTTTGGACAGTCATACTTACGAAGAAAAAATAAAAATTGAGTCCTATATATTAGTACACTCAAAAGGAATGCGTCCGTCGACAACTTTATGCCTAAAATTTGGCGATGAAATCATCGAAGAAAATGCACAAGGCGACGGTCAGTTTGATGCTTTTATGAACGCTTTATCCAAAATTTACAAAAGCAAAAAATTAACGCTTCCAAAATTAATTGATTACGCCGTTAGAATCCCACCCGGAAGTAGTTCTGATGCGTTGTGCGAAACCATTATTACGTGGACAAACAACGAAAAAGAATTTAAAACAAGAGGATTGGATTCTGATCAAACCGTTGCAGCAATTATTGCAACACAGAAAATGTTGAATGTAATTGCTTAAGGTGCTAAGTTGCTAAGATTTTTTCTTTGAACTTAAAATCTTAGCAACTCAAAACCTTTAAAATAAAAAATAAGGCACTAAGAATAAAAAACTTAGAACCTTAGAATCTCAGAACCTTAGAACCTTAAAAAATATAGAATGAAATTAAACATAGCCCTTTTAGCCGGAGACGGAATCGGACCAGAAGTAATAAATGAAGCTGTAAAAGTATCCGATGCTATTGCAAAAAAATTCAATCACGAAATCACTTGGACTCCTGCTTTGACTGGAGCTTGCGCAATCGACGCAGTTGGAGTTCCTTATCCAGATGAAACACACGAAATCTGTATGAAAGCTGATGCCGTTTTATTTGGAGCAATTGGACACCCAAAATATGATAATGATCCAAGCGCGCCAGTTCGCCCTGAACAAGGTTTATTGTTGATGCGTAAAAAATTAGGATTGTTCGCAAACGTTCGTCCAACTTTTACTTTTCCTTCTTTAATTGATAATTCTCCACTAAAAAGAGAAAGAATCGAAGGAACTGATTTAGTTTTCTTAAGAGAATTAACTGGCGGAATTTACTTCGGAGAAAAAGGAAGAAAAGACGGCGGAGAAACTGCTTTTGATAATTGCGTTTACACACGTGCAGAAGTACAGCGTTTAGCAAAAAAAGGTTTCGAATTAGCAATGACAAGAAGTAAAAAATTATGTTGCGTTGATAAAGCAAACGTTCTTGAAACTTCACGTTTATGGAGAGAAACAGTTCAGGCAATGGAAAAAGATTATCCAGAAGTTACCGTTTCTTATGAATTTGTTGATGCTGTTGCAATGCGTTTGGTTCAGTGGCCAAACTCTTATGATGTCTTAATTACAGAAAATTTATTTGGAGATATCTTAACTGACGAAGCTTCTGTAATTTCAGGTTCAATGGGATTAATGCCTTCTGCTTCTGTTGGAGAACACACTTCATTATACGAACCAATCCACGGATCTTATCCTCAGGCAACTGGATTAAATATTGCTAATCCATTGGCAACGATTTTATCGGCAGCAATGATGTTCGAAGATGCTTTCGGATTAAAAGACGAGGCTGAAGCGATTCGTGCAGTTGTGAACAAATCTCTAGAACAAGCTGTTGTTACAGAAGATTTAGCTCCAAAAGGTTCAAAAGCGTACAAAACAAGCGAAGTTGGTGACTGGTTAGTTGCTAATTTGTAATAGTTAATTTTTGTTTCAGGTTTCAAGTTTCAGGTTGTTGGAACGTGAAACCTGAAACTTGAAGCAAAAAAAGGGACCAACTTTCGTTGATCCCTTTTATATTTTAGAAAAAAAATATTAATATCCTCCTCTGTTACCACCACGGTCATTTCCACCACGGTTGTTTCCGTAACCTCCGCGAGAATCACCTCCACGGTTGTTATTGAAACTTCTTCTTTCGCCTTCTGGTTTTGGTTCAGATTTATTAACCACAATTGAACGACCTTGAACAGTAGCTCCGTTCAACTCATCAATTGCTTTTTGAGCTTCCGCATCGTTTGGCATCTCTACGAAACCAAAGCCTTTGCTTCTTCCAGTAAATTTATCAGTGATAATTTTAACTGAATCTACTGCTCCATAAGCCTCGAAAGACTCTCTTAAATCTGCTTCCTCAATACTGAATGGAAGGCTTCCAACAAAAATGTTCATATGTACTTATTTATAATATGTAGCAAATGTAGTCTTATTTTTCTGTAATCTACTATATATTAGTTTATTTATGTTTTTATTTAGATTTACAAATGATCCACTAAATAAAAACAATTGGGCACAAAGGATAAATTTAATATTCTAGCGTTGGCGTAAGAGGAATTTTATAGAACACCCCTTCTGTAAAAGTAACTTTAGGATTTTCAGCATCAGCCGCATCACTATTTATGGCAGTAAACTTAAATGTTCCGGAGATCGTGTTTTCGTTTCCAATATTCGTAACTAAAATCTGTCCGCTCCCTTTGTTTGCCCCTGTATTAAACTCTGCTAATTTACCAGGAAACGTATTTAAATAAGACGCTGTGGTCACATTATCAATTCCAAATACTCTAGTCTTACCTGGTTCTCCGTCATAAGATAATCGCAATATTACTTTTTCATAACCTAATGCTCCTTCAATCACTATATTCCCATTTGTTGTCATACTTGCTTTATAAGTCGCTGCCCTCCAGAATACATTATCTTTCAAGCCTTGAAATGCAGGATTATTAAATTTCACATCTTCTGTGCATGAAGTAGCAACAATAAGAAGCAATAAAAAATAAAAGTATTTTTTCATATTTCGTGGATTTGATGCAAAAGTATTGCATTTGAAATAAATATTTAAAATTTCGAGTCAAAAACAATAAAAAAACAGCCGAAATCTGGATCAACAATATTTAATATTATTTGGAACGTATATTTCATAAAAAAATCATATCTTTGCGCCCTTAATTAACAGAGGTCGAGTACCTCAAAATTTTAATCATAAGATTATGTCAGTAAAAATTAGATTACAAAGACACGGTAAAAAAGGAAAACCTTTTTACTGGGTTGTAGCTGCAGATGCACGCTCAAAAAGAGATGGTAAATACTTAGAGAAAATCGGTACTTACAATCCAAACACAAACCCAGCAACTGTTGAGTTAAACCTTGACAGCGCAGTTAAATGGTTGCACAATGGTGCTCAACCAACTGATACTGCTAGAGCAATCCTTTCTTACAAAGGTGCTTTATTGAAACACCACCTTGATGGAGGTATCCGTAAAGGAGCTTTAACTCAAGAGCAAGCAGACGCTAAATTAGCAGCTTGGTTAGAGGCTAAAGCTGGAAAAGTTGATGCTAAAAAAGATGGTTTATCAAAAGCGCAAGCTGATGTTAAAGCTAAAGCTTTAAAAGCTGAAAAAGAAGTTAATGCTAAGCGTTTAGCTGCTGCAGCTCAGGCTGAAGCTGATGCTATTGCTGCTGCACAAGCTACTGAGGCTACTGAAGAAGTTGCTGAAGTTGAAGCTGCTACTGAAGAAGCACCAGCTGCTGAAGAGAATAACGAAACAACTGAAGCATAATTTTACTTAGCGATAATGCGTAAAGAAGAATGTTTTTATTTAGGTAAAATCGCTAAAAAATTTAGTTTCAAAGGTGAAGTTCTGATCTATCTAGACACAGACGAACCTGAGTTATACGAAAATTTGGAATCAGTGTTTGTTGAACACAACAAACACTTGGTTCCTTTTTTTATTGAAACTAGTTCTTTACATAAAAACGACTTTTTGAGAGTTCGTTTTGAAGATGTAAATACTGAAGAAGATGCAGATGCATTAGTAGGAAATGCCATTTATCTTCCTTTAACTATGTTGCCAAAACTTTCCGGCAACAAATTCTATTTCCACGAAGTTATTGGTTTCGAAATCGAAGACCAGCGTTTAGGTGTTTTCGGAAAAATTACTTCAATTAATGACTCTTCTGCTCAACCTCTTTTTGAAGTTCTAAATGGTGCAGTAGAAATCTTAATTCCAATGATTGACCATTTCTTGGTGAAAATTGATCGAGAAAATAAAAAGGTAATCATGAATCTGCCTGAAGGATTGGTAGAAATGTACTTGTAAAAAGTTGATTTGTTTAATCGGTTAATTGTTTAATCGAAGACCAAACTTCATCTCAAAATTCTCCCGACATAAATCAAAAAATCTTATGTTTCAGTTTAAGCAATTTGCAATTAATCAAGACCGTTGCGCAATGAAAATTGGCACAGATGGAGTATTACTTGGTTCCTGGGCTCCTGTTTACCATAATCCGTTTAGTGTTTTAGACATAGGTGCTGGAACCGGAATTATAGCTTTGATGTTGGCACAGCGAACTCCTGCTGAACAAATTGATGCGCTTGAAATTGATGAAGATGCTTATGAACAAGCCGTTGAAAATTTTGAAAATTCACCTTGGGGCGATCGCTTATTTTGTTTTCATGCTGGTTTAGATGAATTTATTGAAGAACCGGAAGATGAATATGATCTGATTGTTTCAAATCCTCCTTTTTATGCTGAAGATTATAAAACAGAAAACGAACAAAGAGATTTGGCAAGATTTCAAGATGCAATGCCTTTTGAAGAAATTGTTGAAGCTGCCGATTTGTTACTTTCTGAAAACGGAATATTAGCCCTAATTATTCCTTTTAAAGAAGAAGAAAAGTTTATTGCTTTGGCAAAAGAAGCAGAATTATTTCCAATCAAAATTACGCGCGTAAAAGGCACTCCAAAATCCGAAATTAAAAGAAGTTTACTAGCTTTTAGTCGAAATGAAGTTTCTGAAATTGAAATTGATGAATTGACAATCGAAATTGATCGACACGTTTATACGCCTGAATATATTGAGCTGACAAAAGATTTTTATTTGAAGATGTAAAAAACATCTTTGTCAAAGCTTGAACTTTGACAAAGATTTACAATTTATTATTTGCCATTTTTAGCAAAAAGAATCGCTCTATCCAGAATTTCATCTTTTCCTTGCTGAATACCTAAAATTGTCGGTTTTACTTCGATATCTGGAACAATCCCGATACGCTGAACTTCTTTTTTATTTGGATAGAAAACGCCATAACAAGTAAACGTTGAAGAAAACCCTTTAATGATCAAAAATTTAAAATTCGAACCATCTGCCCCTCCAGTCTGAGAACCAATAACAGTCGATTTAGGCACAGTCTGCAATGCCATTGCTGAGTGTTCGGCATGGCTAACCGCGTTTTCGTCAACTAAAACAATTACTTTGCCTTTATAATTATCTGGGTTAACCTTTCCTATTTTTTCTTCACTTTTTCTCCAAATATAACGACCTGGGTAATAAACATCTGGATCAATATATTTACAATATTCCAAAGTTTCAGGATTTAACCAGTTTGCAAGAGAATATATAATATCATGAGGTCTTTTCCTGTCATCAAAAATTATAGCCTTTGTATTTTTAAGCGCGCTTATCAAATTTGGAAGATCTTCTTCGTTAACTCCTCCAAAATTCACATAACCAATATTTCCATCCAAAATTTTCCATTTTTCCTGCTCAGGAAATTGAACTTTTAAATCTTGATATTTATATCGGTTTATTGTTTTTACTGCTGTTTTTCCATCTCTTATGAATTCAATTTCAAAAGCTGCTGTTTTTCCATTAAAGATTGCCCAATAAACATTCCTTAAAACCGAAGGCTCATTTGATCCTTCAACATATTTTGAATTTTCTTTTAAAAGCTGAGCAATCGTTTTTCCTTCTACTTTTGTAATTACATCTCCAATTTTAAGATCATTAATTTTTGCCAAAGAGTCATTTTTCAAACCTATAACAACGGCTTTTTGATCAATAATTTTAACATCAACAGGAATAAATTTATCTCCAAAATAGTCAAACAATTGAGCCATACTAGTCGAAGCATGAGTATCATTTAACTTTACAGAGATCTCGCGCATTGCCAAATTAAAATCCTTTTCAGATTCTGGTGTATAATATCTTGGTAGCATTTCATTTAATACTTTATCCCAATTTTCATCCATTTGATATTTATATGGAAAGAAATATTCGACGTAATTCCAATATCTAAAAAGAGCTAAAAGACGTAAGTTTTTATCACTCCACTTAAAATCAGCATATTTTACTTCATTTTTAAATTGTAATGGAGGCCCGTTACTGCCAAATTCATAGGCAACATAATACTGTTTTTCCTGAATTCTATTTTCTTCAATAAATTTCAATTTTTTCGAAAGTGATTTCGAGAATAATTCATTTTTATTGATCCATGATAAATCGAAGTTTTTATCAAAATAATCTTTTTTAGAAATCGGTTGTACTGTTTTCTCGGCTTTAATTTCTCCCAATGAAGTCAACCAGTTTTCGATTACTAATGAAAATGCTTCTGCAGATTGCGCCTCTTCAATTTTCGGTAAAATCTGAAACAATTGTTCGTCCCAATTCTTACTTCCGTCAGCAACATTCGGATGATAATATTTTAAAAATCCCCAGACTTTGCAGGTTGCTGCTAATTTTTGAGTCTCTGTTATGGATTTTGAAAAAGAATTTTGAAACAATAATAAAAAAACGACAAGAAGAATTTTCTTCATTTAATGAGTGGTTTAGGTTAATTGATAGTTTTAGGTTAAAGCTAAACTTGTTCAAAGATGCTTTTGAACTGATATAATATTCGTTCGATTAAGCGTAAATCTTCGGTCACGATTTCGGCTCTTCCTTTCATTTCCTGTTGAAATACAATTTGTTTTTTGTAGGAAGTTTCTAATCCGTTTGGCAAAGCAACGTCAATAAGTAAATTTCCATCTTTGTCTGGAACCAACGAAATATTCCTTATTTCTCCTTTCAAAACTCCAAATTCTCGATCTGGATAATTTGATAAACGAATATTGACGCGCTGACCAACTTTTATTTTACCCGAATTTAATGCCGGAGCTTTTACTTTCCCGATAAAACCATTTTTTGCATCAGGAATAATTGAAAACACATTGTCGCCCACATTAATGGTCTGATTTTCATTCCAAACTTGTAAAAAAGTAACTACGCCACTAATAGATGATTTAAGCGTATAGGCCAATTCCCAATCTTTGATTACTTTTTTGAGCTGAAAAAAAGACTGCGCCATATTCCGACCTAGGTTTACCTCTTCTTTTGTACTGCTTATTTGCGAATTCTGACTCAATTTTGTGTTGTCAATCAAAGCCGATTTTAACTGCGAAATTGAAGTCAAAAGCCCTTTATAATTCTTTTGCGCCTGAAGATAACCCAGTTTTTTAGCTTCCATTTCCTGAGCCGAAATAATGCCTTTATTGAACAAAGTTTCAAATCTGGCTATTTCATTTTTTTGAAGCTGAAGCTCACTTTCATTAAGCAACTTTTGCTGCTGCAGAATTTCTAATCTTTCTTTTATCTGTACTTTTTCAGAAATCTGTGCTCTGCTTTCGACTTCAAAAGGCTGAAGATCTTCGTTTAATTGTTCAGCTTCATAATCTTTCTGAAACACAGCGTAAGCATTTTCAATTTCGCCCAATTGCGAATTCTTTAGTACTGCAAAAGGAAATGCCTTTTTTGAATCATTAATATTATAGCCGTCAACAATGGTTTTCAGCAAAAAAACATCTTTATAATTGGCCGTATTTTCAATTACAGCAAGCGTTGTGTTTTTTGAAATCGTGGTTTTGTCCTTAACCAAAATAGCTTCAATTCGTCCCGATGATTTAGAAACTATTTTCTCCGGCGGAATATTAGTTGTAATAACAATTTCAGTGTTTACAACATCGGGATATTTTACAAACCAAGAAACAAAAAACAGCATTATGATGATAATAAAAATAAGGACAGTTCCCCATCTGATCATCCAGTGCGGTACTTTAGTGAGAATGTCTTGAACTTCTTCACTTCTTAATTCTAAAGTATTATGATCTTCTGCCATAATTTAATTTCCTAGTTGGAGCTGGTTTTTAACGAGTTCAAAATAATTTCCTTTTTGCTCAACAAGAGCCGAATGATTTCCAATTTCAATGATTTTTCCTTTATCTAAAACCACAATCTGATCTGCATTCATCACAGTACTTAATCGGTGCGCAATTACGATAACTGTTTTGTCTTTGAAGAAGATATCCAGTTTCTGCATGATTTCTTTTTCATTATTAGCATCTAACGCCGATGTTGCTTCATCAAAAAACAATATTTCTGGATTTTTATAAACTGCTCTGGCAATCAATAATCGCTGTTTTTGACCTGTACTCATTCCTATTCCTTCAGCACCAATTTTTGTATTATAACCAAGTGGGAGCTCGCTTATATATTCTTTAATATTAGCAACATCTGCTGCATAAATGAGGCGTTTTTTATCAATTTTATCAACTCCAAAAGCAATATTATTGGCAATTGTATCACTAAAAATAAAACCTTCCTGCATTACCGCGCCAATATTTGATCGCCACGCTTTCTGCGAAATATTTCTAAGTTGTGCATTTCCTATTGTAATTTCGCCTTTTTCGGGTTCGTAGAATTTTAATAATAGTTTCATTAAAGTTGTTTTTCCGCTACCGCTCGTGCCTACAATTGCGGTTACTTTATTGGCAGGAATTATCAAATTTAAATCCTTCAAAACTGGAATATCTGATCCTAAATAACGAAAACTTACATTTTTGATCTCAATAGCAGCATCATACGGAACATCATTCGACTGATGACTTTCTTGCTCTGTTTCGTCTTCTTTTTCATGAATTTCAGATAATCTTGCCAAAGATATTTTCGCATCCTGAAGCTCTCTCACAAATTCAATAAGCTGTGTTATTGGTCCGTTCAAACTCCCCACAATCGAACTAATCGCTAGCATTACCCCCAAAGTTATTGAACCATCGATCACCAACTTTGCTGATAAAAATATAATGAAAATGTTTTTCAGCTCATTAATTACAGATGAGCCAATCGTTTGACTTTGCTCTAAAACCAAACCTTTAATCGAAACCCTGAAAAGTCTGGCCTGAACATATTCCCAGCCCCAACGTTTTTGTTTTTCGGCATTATGAAGCTTGATTTCCTGCATTCCGTTTATCAGCTCTATAACTTTGCTTTGCTCTTGTGAAACCTCAGCAAAACGCTTGTAATCCAAAACTTCACGACGTTTTAAGAAAAGTGTTATCCATCCAAAATAAAGCAAACTTCCAGCAAAAAAGACCAAAAAAATCTTCCAATTAAAATACGCCAAAACTCCACCTAGAACAAACATATTGATAACTGAAAACAAGACATTTAAAGAAGATGTAGTCAAAATTTTTTCGATTCGGCGATGATCGTTAATCCGCTGCATAATATCTCCTGTCATTCGAACATCAAAAAAAGATATCGGCAGATTCATCAGTTTGATAAAAAAATCGGAAATAAGAGAAATATTGATTCGGGTAGAAAGATGCAACAAAATCCAACTTCTGATAAGCTCTAAACCTGTTCTTCCTGCAAAAAGAAATAATTGCGCAAAAAGAATCAGATAAATAAAATGAATATTTTGATTCTGAATTCCGACATCAACAATACTTTGAGTCAAAAAAGGAGCAATTGCCATTATTAAACTGCTTGCCAATAAGCCAATACTCAACTGTAACAAATACGATTTGTATCGCAGTAAATATTGTGCCAATAAGCCAAATCCTACGCCTTTATTGTCTTCTTTATCAAAATCAGATTGAAAAAATTTTGGGGTTGCTTCCATCAATAATGCGACACCTTCTCGAGTCTGTTCGCCGGCATTATTTCCGATCCATAATTTTAAAAAATCCTGTTTATTATATTCCAATAAACCAAAACCAGGATCTGAAATGTAGAAAGTTCCTTTTTTAATTTTGTAAAGAACCACATAATGATTTTTGTTCCAATGCAAAATGCAGGGCAAAGGCGCTTCTTCTAATCTTTCGACACTTAATTTTACACCCAATGTTCTAAACCCGATTTTCTCGGCGGCATCGCTTAAAAAAAGCAAATTGCTTCCTTCACGAGTTGTTTCGCTTGTATCGCGCAACTCCTGAATATTGATTGTTTTTCCGTAATGTTTAGCTATTATTTTTAAACATGTTGGGCCACAATCTTTAATATCGGTCTGTTTATAATGGGTGAATTTTTTCAATTTTTAATCATTTTCTAGCTTTAGTGGTAAATTTTGGCTTTGCTAATGTAATATTTATCGCGCACTTTAAGAATTTTTTTATTTCTCAAATTGTGATTATTCAAAGTATTTAAAAATAAGTGAAACCAATCTCAAATACTATGTAAAAGTAAAAGAAGAAAATCGTCTTTTGCGAAAACAATTGTGCACAAAAAAAATAGAGAGGAAAAATTTTCCTCTCTGTCAAATTTGTAAAAACATGTCAAAAAAAGAAAAGATAATACTCTTTCATTAATCAACAAGTTCATTGTATTTAAAAATGTCTATTCACATGGTTCGTTGGGATCTGTCACGCAAATCCAATACGCTGGCGAGGTTGCTGTTCTCGGACATCTTTTAGCAGTTGTATTTTCTTCACAAACCGGCGCATTACCACCTTTAATTCCTCGTTGCTCTTCTTTACTTAGCTCAGCAGCTCCATGTAATTCAAAAATTTTCTTTAACATAATTGTGGGTTTTTTGGGTTTTTGTTAATGCTCCAATCGTTTTAAGACATTTGAAGCTTCTGTCTTTTCTTTTATATTGTATTTAAGGTAATTTTAAAAAAAAAGCAGTGAGAAAATGTCTTTCTTACTGCTCATAACTATTTCAATTATTTAATAACTTAATTTCTCTAGGATCTGCCACTGGTTAACCTAACCAAATAAAATCAACACAGCGGCCATTTTCCTGAGAATCCCGACACCAATCATCAATGTTGGGATATTTGCTCAATGTTCCACGATCGAGCGCCTACAAGTTCAAAAAAAACATGACTAAATTTTTGATAAGGCTATATTATACTACTTCTGTCAATCCTTTTAGGATATGTGAAGTTTACTTCTATTTAAAAAATAAGAAAAACAATTTTCTCTAGGAGATCTGCCACTGGTTAACCTAACCAAATAAAATTAACACAGCGGCCATTTTCCTGAGAATCCCAACACCAATCATCAATATTGGGATATTTGCTCAATGTTCCACGATCGAGCGCCTACAAATTCAAAAAAAAACATGACTAAATTTTTGATAAGGCTTTATATTGTTTAATCTTAAAACTTACTATTTAGCAACACAAACGTCCGCTGCTACAAATTCCCGGTGTGGTATCCATTGGACAAACACCTCCGGCTGGTATTAAAATGCATCCTGCTTCTATCGCCTGCACCCAGCATTCTGGAATACCTTTTATTGTTTTTTGCTCACTTTTACTGATTTTTTGAGCATGTTCCAGATTTAAAATTTTCTTGATCATAAATTTTCAAATTAATCTTTGTCGTTTCTAAAACATCTCTTACTTCAAAATCACTTCATTTAAGCCTTTTTCCGGTCCAAAAAATGTTATCCCGCAACAAGTGCGTCAGAATAATTCATTTCTAGTGCAAAATAGTCCGTACAGTCCTCATACGACATTGATGACACATAATCCCATGCATTGCATCTCGAAGCTGTTTCTTTTACGTAATTGCCCATGATCAATTTTTGCTCGCTTGCACTTACTTCCTGCGCTCCCTCTAGATTTAAAATATTTTTTAACATAACTCTGAATTTTTAGTTTTGGGGGTGTTTATTCAATTTTTTAAGACTATTGAATTCAAGTCTGTTTCTTTAAATTCTAAGCTGTTTTCTCTAGAATTTCAACTTCTTCAGTAAAATCATTCAAGAAATATTTTAATTCACTCAGCTCATATTCGTTTGGAAATAATTTTTCGTTTACGATTTTAACTGGTGTGTAATTAAAATTATTCTTAGAACACCATTCATACTGTTTATTAATCTCTTGGCTTATCATAATGCTGACAGGCTCAACGTGCCATTTTTTAAGCCATTTTTTAAGGTTCATTTTCTTAATATGCCAGTCTGAAATTGCTTCAACAGTTTTTCCTGGCGTTGCTCTGTTTATTGTTAAAATTCTTTCAACAATTATTTTATATGGATTTTCAGTATTTTCTGGATTGATATTAAACAATACGTTCAAATAAATTTTATCCGGAAATCGTAAAACAAGATCGAATGCTTCGTGAAATGTTTTATGGCAATGTTCACAGCTTGGACTTATAATTACTGATAATTTTATTATAGCGTTACGATTTCCAAAATTCAATCCTCTCAATTCTTCCAACCCATCTATATCAGGTACTTTTTTTGACAAGAAGTTCAATAATGAATAATTTCTCTTGAATTTTTTTAGCTCTTTTAATGAATTTTCGCTGCCTAAAACATTTTTAATCATTGGTTTTACCGCCAACCAAATTGGTATAAGAAGTGCCAATGAAAAAACGAACGGAAAAATACTTTCAAAACTAAAAGACAAGGTGAACAAATCTGATGAAAACCAAATACTGCTTTGTATAAAAATCAATGCCGAAACCACCAAACACATTACACACCACTTTTGAAGTTCAAATTTTTGAATCCAAATTGACGAAACCACAATAGGAATTGCCAGCAAGCTCAAAAATCCAATAAAAATTGCCGAATCTAATGGCTGAATTAACATTGCTATAAAACTTGACGTAAAGAACAGCAATGGCAAATCAGAAAAATTAAACAATTTGTTTTCAGTTCCTTCTGTAGCATTTATAACCGAGTTACAAGACGAATTTGTACTCAAATTGCAAAACTTTGCTATAATGCTGTTTTTGAAACCTAATTTTTCCTGAACAATAAAAATGCTAACGATAAATCCTAGTGTTGATGTTATTAAAAAAACCGTACTAAATAAATCGTATGTGTTATAAAAGAACGACAACCCTATTAATAGTATAAATGGCAAACCATATTTTACCCAGCTGTATTCAACTTTTAAATTATCTCTAGCGATAACATTATTAGGTTCTATAGCTACAATTACTCCATTCCAATCTAAAAGGAATTTTTCGTAAGATATTTTTTGAGCTCCTTTTTTAATAGTTGTAATTCGAACATCATTTTTAGCTTTTTCTACTAATGTAAGTTCATCATTATAGTAAGCTAAAAAGTTTGAAGGCAAATCAACTATTTGTTCTTTCGGAACTCTGATTGCTGCATTCTCTATTGATAATAAATCTAGCGAATCTGTTATCGCAAATAAACTTGGATAATTAGGATGAGAAAGAAACAAATCCTTAAACTCATTTTTTATATCTGAGTATCTATTTATACGTAGAAATTTTTGGACTAGTTTTAACATCTTTTTAGACTGCTTTAAATCATAATTACAGTACAAATATTGTGGTTTTTATCGAGAAAAAACGACTGTTGGTAGACATTTTATCAATTATACTACATACAATTTATAAATTATACCAATCTAACTACGAGTTGTAATTGCTTGAAAAACAATTATTTACACTGAAATTTTTCTTGACAAAAGTGTCAAAACCCAAATCTCGACGAAAGGTTTTGCATTTTGTCTAGCTTTGAATATCAATAAACATAATAAGTAAAATCATGGCAAATAAGACATTAAAATTTGAAGATTTCGAAGCTGAAAAATTAACTAGAATAGAACAAAAATTTGTTCGTGGCGGTGATGGTGAAACCGATCCTCCATATGATCCAAGCAAAGGAAAAGGAGGAAACGGAGATGAAGAAGAACAAGCTTTAAGAATTTCACTACCAAAAATATCCATATCAATATCACTATAAACCTAAATATATTTAATTATGAAAACGATAAAAACAAAATTCGAAGATTTCGAAGCTGAAAAGTTAACTAGAACAGAACAAAAAATTGTTCGCGGCGGAGATGACGGCGACATCACTCCTCCATATGATCCAAGCAGAGGAAAAGGAGGAAATGGATAAATTCTTGAACTAAGAATCAATTTAGCTCTAGAGTTTAAATAGTTTTTTACCACATAAATTCGCAAACTAAACAATTATAAAATCTGCTTAGTTTGCGAATTATTTTTTACATTAAATTCTATATTTCAGTATTGGAACGCTAATAATTCTGAGCTAAAAAGAAATTTATTCCCTTTTAAAAAATGCTCAATCAACAATTTAAATATTACTAGCAAATTGAGCTGGAGAAACACCCGTTCTTTTACGGAATGATTTTGCAAACGAAACGGCATTTTTAAAACCAACACTTTCGGCAATTGCCTGTGTTGAATATTTTCGATACATATGATTCGTAATCATTTGGTTGATTACATAATTGATTTTAAGTTCATTCGAGTATTCTCCAAATGATTTTCCAAATCGTTTGTTTACAACGTAAGACAAATAAGTGGTATTGGTTTTAATTTTCTTGGCCACATACGGCAATGTAAAATCCGCATTTAGATATTCGAGCTTGTTTTCAAGTGCCAATAATTTTTCGACAATCTTATTTTCCTTAGCTTCATCGATACTTAAATTGACATTTTCCTTTTTAAGCTGAATCTCTTCTTCTTCTAAAACTTCGGCCGCCGCAAGGATTGGAGGATTTTCTTTTTTCTCAATATTAGCTTTAAACTCTTCAATTAAAGCATTCATTTTTTTATGCGCTTTGTTTTTGTCTCTGATATTTTTGATCAGAAAAAATACAATTCCCAAAACAAGAACTACATAAAATACTTTTAAAGCTTTGTTTATTAAAACATCATATTTATATTTTTCCTGAATATTAATCATTTCAGTACTCAAATCTTCAACGCCTAATTTATAGTTTACCTCCTGTGCCTCGTCTCTCAATTTTGATTCAGATTTCTCATAAGCACTCAAATAAATTTTTGAATGTTTATAGGCTTCATCTGGTTTATTCATTGCGCTATAAATCTTAGCCTGCAAATAATTAGATTTCAAATAACTATCATCTAGAACTTTGTTTTTAAGTGAAATAGAATCAACTTTTTTCAAACAAACTAAAGCCTTGTCATACTTTTTATTGTAAAAATATAAATCACCTAAATTGTAATTTGCCATTTTATATAAACCTTCTGAATTATTTTGCTTCGATAAAAACAAAATATCATAATATGTTTTTTCAGCATTCTCTTTATCATTCTTCATTAGGTAAATATTCCCTAAACTCATTTTTGCAGCAATTTTATTATTGGTGAAATTTTGAGAATAAGTAACTGCTTTTTTATAAAAAAATTCAGCCGAATCAAGTAAATACTTTTTATCTCGGTTTTTCATATAATATCCTTCATATGAACCGCCTAAATCTAAATTGATATTGCTTTTGCTGTTTTGAAATTGCTCCTTCGGATAAACCCTTTCATTTTTATCAATGAAATCGTTATTTTGTCTTAAATTTTTAATCGCCAACTGATAGTTCCCCACTTCTTCATTAATAAGAGCAATGTTGCTTTTAAACTTAACGACCTGAATAACATCTTCAACTTCTAAAGAAAATTTAACACCTTTTTGATAATTTTCAAGCGCTTCACTTAAGTTGCCTCTTTTCCATTCGGTTAAACCTCTGTAATTATATAGATAGCCTTTTAATTTGGTTTTTTCTTTAGATTCTGGCATTTTGTCTAAATAGAGAAAGGACTTTTTAGATGTTTCTTCAGATTTAGGAAGATTGCCATCCATTTGATACAAATAAGAAGCTGCGCCATTAGCAAAAGCCAAATGCTTGTTATTATTAGATTTCATCAATTCTTTAGCGTATACGATTCCCTGTTCGACATTAGTATTCATACTAAATCGAATTTTATCCTGCAACGCTAAATATTCTTGTTCATTAATTTGAGTCTTTTGGGCAAAGCTCGTATTAAAAACAAAAAGAATTAAAAAAGAGATGATTAGCCTCATTAATATGTTTTTGGATACCAAAAATAGCTTATAAATTTTCAATAAACTAAAATTTATTTACTATAGTCTTGTTAATTTTGCAACAAACCTAAAAAAATATAACAATTTAGCTTTGTTTTGTTATATTTTTATTACGTAAATTTGTTTCTGTAAAACATATCAAAAATGAAACCAGATTTATTTCAAGCTCCAGATTATTACAACCTTGACGATTTATTAACTGACGAACATAAATTAGTTCGAGAGTCGGCACGTGCATGGGTTAAAAGAGAAGTTTCTCCCATTATTGAAGAATATGCTCAAAAAGCAGAATTTCCAAAACAAATTATTAAAGGGCTTGGAGAAATTGGCGGTTTCGGACCATATATTCCTGTGGAATACGGCGGTGCTGGTTTAGACCAAATTTCATACGGTTTAATTATGCAGGAAATCGAAAGAGGCGATTCAGGCGTGAGATCTACTTCATCTGTGCAATCTTCATTAGTAATGTATCCAATCTGGAAATATGGAAATGAGGAGCAACGTATGAAATATTTGCCAAAACTGGCAACAGGAGAATTCATGGGCTGTTTCGGTTTAACTGAACCGGATCATGGTTCTGATCCAGGAAGTATGATTACAAATTTTAAAGATATGGGTGATCATTATCTTTTAAATGGTGCCAAAATGTGGATTTCAAATGCTCCTTTTGCTGACATTGCAGTAGTTTGGGCAAAAAATGAAGAAGGAAGAATTCACGGTTTAATTGTAGAACGTGGTATGGAAGGTTTTACAACTCCTGAAACGCATAACAAATGGTCACTTCGTGCATCATCAACTGGAGAATTGATTTTTGACAACGTAAAAGTTCCTAAAGAAAATCTTTTACCAAACAAATCTGGATTAGGCGCACCGCTTGGCTGTTTAGATTCAGCTCGATACGGAATTGCTTGGGGTGCAATTGGCGCTGCAATGGATTGTTATGACACGGCTTTACGATATGCTAAAGAAAGAATCCAGTTTGGAAAACCAATTGGAGGAACGCAATTACAGCAGAAAAAATTAGCCGAAATGATTACCGAAATCACAAAAGCACAATTATTAACTTGGCGTTTAGGCGTTTTGAGAAACGAAGGAAAAGCAACAACAGCTCAAATTTCGATGGCAAAACGTAATAATGTTGATATGGCGATTCATATCGCACGCGAAGCCAGACAAATGTTAGGTGGAATGGGAATCACAGGCGAATATTCAATTATGCGCCATATGATGAACCTTGAAAGTGTCATCACATATGAAGGAACACACGACATTCATTTATTGATTACCGGAATGGATGTGACTGGAATTCCAGCATTTAAATCATAAACAACTATTAAATTATATACAAAATCAATTTAAAAAGCTTCTTCTAATCGAGAAGCTTTTTATCTTTGCACAAAATTTACATAAATGAATATTGAAACTATAAACAATAGCATTCAACCTCAAAAAGACCAGCTTTTAAACCACTCTTTATACGGCAAAATTCAAAATATTGATGACTTGCATAGTTTTTTAGAAAATCATGTTTTTGCTGTTTGGGATTTTATGTCATTGTTAAAAGCTTTACAAGCCAAATTAACTTGTACAACAACACCTTGGTTTGCCACTAAAAACCCAGAAACAAGATATTTGATCAATGAAATTGTTCTTGCTGAAGAAACCGATTTAACGATTGACGGAAGAAGACAAAGCCATTACGAAATGTATCTTGAAGCAATGGAAGACTGCGGTGCTGATACAACAGGAATCAATAAATTTTTAGCCGAAGTACATTCGCTTCACAATATTTTTGTTGCGATTAAACAGAGTTCACTTCATCCTGAAATAAAAGCTTTCTTGGATTTTACATTTAGAGTTATCGAAGAAGGAAAACCGCATCAAATCGCTGCTGCTTTTACTTTTGGAAGAGAAGATTTGATTCCGAGCATGTTTACTGAAATCTTGAAAAACTTTCAAAAAAATCTTCCAGAAGTTGATTTAGCAAAACTGCTTTATTACTTTGAAAGACATATCGAACTTGATGCAGATGAGCACGGACCAATGGCCATGCAAATGATCACCGATTTGTGCGAAGACGATGCTCAAAAATGGAAAGAAGTGGAAGAAGTTTCTATTTTAGCTCTTGAAAAACGTATCGGGCTTTGGAATGCCATTGAGGAAGAAATTGCCTTAAAAGCAGAAATGGTCTAAAACCGAACACAAATATTTAACGTAACTATTTGTTTAAAATGACTTCAAATTTAATTTGTCAAAATTATGAAACCGCATTTCAAACAAATAGTTATTGTTATACTCTCTATATTCCTATTGAGTTGCAGCGCTGAACAATCAGATTCTGAAAATACTGCAGTACCTCAGCCCACACCTCCAACTTCAGAAGTTCCAACAACTCCAATCGCCTCATCCATAAATTATCTGGCTCTCGGCGACAGTTATACTATTGGTCAAAGCGTTTGCGAAACTTGCCGTTATCCTGAACAGCTTAAAACCAAACTAAAAACAATTTATCCCGAAACTGCTTTTTCCTTAAAAATTATTGCTCAAACCGGATGGTCAACGAGCGATTTAATTTCGGCAATAAACACTCAAAATCCCGATTCCAATTATGATTTAGTGACACTTTTAATTGGCGTAAACAATCAATATCAGCATCAGGATTTCTCGGTTTATGAAAAAGAATTTCCACAATTGCTCACAAAAGCAATTGCATTAGCGAAAGGCGACAAAAAAAATGTAATTGTACTTTCGATTCCAGATTATGCGTACACTCCATTTACCAAGAATTATACGAATGAAAACCGCATGAAAATTTCAAATGAAATAAATCAGTACAACACTTTTGCAGAAAATCATTGTATAGCAAACAATGTTACTTTTATTTCTATAACCGACATTACAAGATTAGGATTAAACAACCCGAATTTAGTCGCTTCAGATGGCCTTCATCCTTCTGAAACAGCTTATAAATTGTTTGTTGATCGTATGTTGCCAAAGGTAAAAATGGCTTTGCAGGATTAGATTTTTTAGAAGCAGAAAAATCAGTTTTCAAAACACGTTTAGTCCCGCTATCCGCTATATTCCCGATAAACAAAAACTACGGCTAAAAAGCCTTATTTTTCTAAATCGGGAGATACCGCTTCTATCGGGGCTAGACTAGATGTTTTCGTTTTTTCATGAAGTTATGAGCCCGGCTTCTTAGATTTCCAGATAAAACCATCCAGCAAATAATGTGTAAACTGCGGCACACTCAAAAGTGGCACCAATAAAAATTGCCAACTAGAAAAATCAAAATTGGTTATCGAAATATTCTCTTTCCAAACAAAAAATTCCCACAGAAATTCTTCTGAAAAAGCAATTATCAATAAAATCAGCACATATACAAATACCGCATTATAACTTTTAATAAAGCTAAAAATTCCTTTTTCGCTATCCGATCTTTTTTCAACTTCTCTAAAATAAATCAATGCCATATACGGAATTCCGTGCGATACAACATTCAGCAAAGTAAAAATTAGATCATCATTAAAATAAACAATCCCAAAATACCACGAAAGCGCAGTTCCTAAAATAATAGCGTTTTTAGGAATATTGAAAAACTGTTTTTGAAGAGAAACAACTATTGTTCGCACGATATATAACGCAAGAATTGCAATATAAATCCAAAACAAAACATCTAAAAGCGCTTTATTCTCAAAATGAAAAAATTCATCTTCAACAAACCAGTTGAACTTTCTTTCAGGTGATAAAAACCAAAACAACATTGGGTAACCCGTCGATGCATAAATTGCAAGATTATCTATCAAGGCCGAAAAGGTCGTTTTCACTTCATTTCTGACATATAATCGCATAAAACCATATTGTTGCCTTATAAAATGAAAAACAGCAACATAAGCCAGAAAAGACCAGAAAACCAAACTTCCAAAAAGAAACAAAACCATACTTATTGCAAAACAAATAAGAGGCAGAAGAATTAGCAATTTCTTCCTTTTTTGAAATTCGTCTTTTACGAAATACGTTTTAAACAAAGTCGCGTAAACGTGCGCCACATCAATAAAAACAATCAAAAAAAGCCAAGTATAAAACGAATAATCATTTTCGATTTTTATGATAGAATCCTGAAAAAGCAAAACAACAGCCAACACAAAAAATGATGGCCCAATTATAAACAGAAAATCTGTTTTGGCTTTATGAATCCACGGTTGTATCATTCAAAATGTGTTTTACGGCATTAATTCCCTGGTGAAAAGCTTCTTCAAAAATCGAAATTCCTGATAAATCAGTATGGGCAAAATAGATTCTGTTTTCAATATTTTGCGCCGCATTTTCTTTGGCTTGACCAAAAATAAAATCAGGAACCGGCGAAATCATTCCGTGTCCTAAAAGAAAAACTTCCATGTCTTCTGTATACTGTTCAATATCCGGATGTGCAATTTTTAAATCAGTAAAAACAAGCTGTTTCCAGTATTCTTTATCTTTTTTATAAATTTCTTTTCGCGTTTTCTTCAAATCTCCAGACGAAAAACTGTAATAATACGTAATCACTTTTTTGTCCTGAATTTGATTCAAAGTCTGATTTTGCGCATAAACATAACCTAAACCTTTTGCATCATAAATTACATTATCCCAAGAAAGCGGAAAACTAAAATTATCCGGCAAATCATTGACAATCAAAGTTGCCAAAAGCCAAGGCGTGTAATGAAACTCTTTTGTAAATTCTTTTCGGTCTTTTATAAGATATTGATTTACAAATTGTGGTGTCGCCATAATTGCTTTGTCAGCAATAATTTCTACAGAAACTTTTCTAACGTCGTCAAAAACTTTTGCCACAACTTTATTGTTTTCAACCTTTACGTCATAAACCAAATGATTTTTTAAGGTTTTCTTTTCGGTATATTTTTTAAGATGAGTTGCTAATCTTGCATTGCCTTCCGGCCAAGTTAAGACGCTGTCATTTTTATCTGAAGCGGCATTCTGTTTCCTTCCGGCAAAATAATGAATTCCCGCCCAGGCCGAAACAAATTCGATTCCTAAACCAAAGTCATCTTTACAGCAATAATCAATATAATTGAACAAAGGTTTTGATTTGAAATTGTTGTTTTCAAACCATTTTTGCATCGTTATTTTATCTAAAGCTCTTGCACTTTGATCTTTAGAAGAAAGTGAAATCGGAATGTCGAATAAGTACTTTTGATCTTCTCCTTTTCCCGCGCGAAAGGCATCCATTTCTTTAAAGAATCTTATAAATTCTTTATCGTCTTCAGCCGAATTTCCTTCTTTCGGAACAACACCTTCCTGCCAATTATTTTTGTAAAACAATCTTTCGTCAGGTGCAAAAGTCAGTTGTAATTCATCAAAAACAGGAAACCCTTTTTCGTTGTAACCTTTGATGATCTTTTCTTCTTCAAGAAAGGCAAGAAGTTCTTTATCCTCCATATTTGGAAGTGGTAAATAATGTGCTCCCAGGGGATATTTAGAATATTTGTTCTCACCATTTGAGGAATTTCCGCCTAAATGATCTGCCATTTCAAGTAATAAAAAATCAGATATTCCTTTTTTATGAAATTCACGCGCAGCACTCAATCCTGATATTCCTCCGCCAATAATTAAATACGGAATCTGGATTTGTTCCGTTGGTTTAGGAAAATCTTTAATCCATAACCGATGCCCCAAAAGATGATTGGTTCCCGATAACCGAAGCATCAAAACGGCTATTTTATCAGAACAAAATTGCAAAAACGGAATCAAAAGCAAAGAAGCTGTAATTCCTTTTACGAAATTTCGTCTTCCTTTATTGTAGTTTTCCCCACTCTTCATCAAAATAGCGTACTAAAATTTGGTTATCCAAACGGTTAATTTCTACTTGATTCGAAACCATATCGGTGGTAAAATAATTAAATCTGTCAAACTGGTAATTGTAGAATTTCAGCCCTGAAGCTTTTCTGTTTACTTCGTTAAAAGTAGTTCCAAAACCATTTATAGCAATCGTATAACCCCATTCTCCAAAAGACGGAACATAAGCATGATAGGCATCAACTTGCGGAAAAACCTGCATTACCGTTTTATTTATGCACCAAAATGATTTTGGAGCAAAATAAGGTGAAGTCGTCTGAATTACAACTGCGGCATCAGGCTTTAAAATCGTTTTTATTGTCTGATAAAAATTCAGAGAATACAATTTTCCTAAACTGTAATTTGACGGATCTGGAAAATCGATAATTGCCACATCAAATTTTTCTTTACAGCTTTTTGCCCAAATATAAGCATCGGTATTAATCACTGTAACTTTGGCATTATTTAAAGAATTCTTATTGAAATTCGTTAATACCGTATTGGTCTTAAAAAGCTTTGTCATTCCAGCGTCAAGATCGACCAAAGTTATTTTTTGAACGTCCTTGTATTTTAGTATTTCACGAACAGCTAATCCGTCGCCTCCTCCTAAAACCAAAACACTTTTTACATTTTTAGCAATCGACATTACCGGATGAACTAAAGCTTCATGATAACGATATTCGTCGGCCGAACTAAATTGAAGATTGTTGTTTAAGTACAATCGATAATCGCTTTTATTATGCGTTAAAACAATTCGCTGATAAGGAGTTGAATTAGTATAAATAATATTTTCGCCGTATAATTTTCCTTCTGAGTAGGCTAAAATTTTATCTGAAAAAATAAAAACAGCAAGCAGTAATAAAAACGAAAAAACAGCTTTTGCTTTTAAAAGTGATACTTTTTTTAATTCATTTTTCAATAAAAAACACAAAGCAATTGCAATACTCACATTAATCATTCCGAAGAAAAGAGAAGTTCCCATGATTCCTAACTTTGGCACTAAAACCAAAGGAAAAAGAATGGAAGCCAGCAATGCTCCGATATAATCAAAGGTAAAAACATTTGAAACCAGATCCTTGAATTCAACTCTGTCTTTTAAAATGTTCATTAAAAGCGGAATCTCCAATCCAACCAAAAAACCGGTTACAAAAACAAATAAATATAAAATGAACTGAAAAGAACCGACACTCTCAAACAACAGAAACAAAACCACTGAACTTAAGCCACCAATGAGCCCAACGAGTATTTCAATTTCTACAAAAGTGTTCAGTAAGTTTTTATGAAAAAACTTCGAAAAAAAAGAGCCAATACCCATTGAAAACAGGTAAACTCCAATTATAAATGAAAACTGTTTTACTGAATCGCCTAATAAATAACTTGCCAAAGTACCTGCAACAAGCTCATAAATAAGGCCACAGGTTGCAATAATAAATACAGCAAACAGTAAAAGAAATTCAAACCTAAAAAATTTTTTACCCATGAATTGCTGCGCTAACAATCATTGAAATTCCAATGATAAATGCTGCCAAAACAATTGCAACAGCAACATTACTTTTTTCTACGACTTCTTTCCATGTATTTTCAGGTGTAATCTTTTCGATAATAAAATAACCTATTAACAAAATGACAATTCCTAAAAAAGAATAAATAATTGAATTTACTATTGGCTGAGCATGAATTAATTCCATATTAATTGATTTTTTATTTGTGATAAAAACGGTTATAAGATGTTCGGCTTCCTGCCGTGCTATATTTTTCGGTTGTTTCGCAATCGCAGATTCTATTTCCTGCGAGAGCAAAGTACATATAAACTCCAAAGCAAAAGAATCCAATTGCTAATGAAGCCCAGTTATTACTAAAGAAATCAGAAATTTTATTCATAGTCGTAAGTTGAATAGGAACTATCTGCCCATCTATTTTTTTCGAATTGATTTTTAAAGAATCTTATAATAAAGAAAATTACAACCATTGCGATAATAACCAGCCAAACATTTCTGCTTGAGGGTTCGTTCCAAACAACATTAATACGCATTTCATTATTACTAGTATCTTCAGGAGCTTTCATTGGCGTTAATAAAAGATGGTATTTTCCTTCCTTTACGCCACAAATATTAAACTCCTCACTTTCACTTCCTTCTCTCCACGATTCTCCGCCCTCATAACCATGATAGAATTCTATATCTTTATTTGCATAAATCTCATCATTAGTTTCTTCATTAACCAAAGCGACATTTAGGTTTGCCCAAGAATTATTGACATCTGTTGAAACTTTAATTGTCATTGGCGCTGAGCCACCTTTTAAGACAAAAGCGTCACTTGTAATTTCTTTATTGTCAAATTTGCTAAATTGTATTGTTTTCGAAAAAACATTCTGTTCAAATTGATCTTTATATATAAACCAGTTAGCGGTAATAATTAGTAAAGCAACACAGCAGAAAATAATAGCTGTATTTTTAAGATCAAAAAGTGACGGCTGAATCATACCTGTTCCAAACTGATACGGAAGCTTTATTCCTGGAAATGCTTTTCTGATTTTACTTTTACTGACATATTCGCCATGAAATGCAGTCTGAACATTATTCACTTTTTCTACCGAAACAATGTACGGTGGGTTTATAAATTCAGCCAAATGCGTTTTTTTGTTTGGAAGCTGAAAATCAAAAAATCCTTTTGCATCGATTATTTCAGCATCTGAATGTTCGAAAAGATCATAATCCAGACCATCATAATCCAGAACTTTAACTCCTTTTTTAAGATCGTCAATCTTTTCCATTTCGGTAAGCATCATCCAATGTCCATTTGAAAGGGACAGATAGAGAAATTCTTTTGCTTCATTTTGCAAAATAAATTCTGTCCATCTATAATCAGGATGTACTTTTTTTCTCAGGATACCAGTTACCTTATATTCGCTTCCTTTTAAGAAACCCTTTTCGCCAATAACTAGCGGATACGTTTCTGTTTCTGCTTTATATTTTGATTTCCTGCGAAATTTTCCTTCATCGTCGGCTTCATATAGACTTCGACATATAGGACAAACAAAATTTACTACTTCAAAACCAACCTCTAATTCGGTTTCTACATTACAATCGTAACAAGGAATCTTCATATCTTAACGGTTAATTTCAAAATCTTTAATAATTTCTGCTTCAAAATAAGCAATATAATCTGCCATTACAGCACGCACTTTTTCTGAATTATCTTGAAGATAATTGCACAAATAAACATCTAAAGTAAGCTGATTATATTCTGGCCAAGTATGTATGCAAATATGAGATTCTTTTAAGCAGAATGAAATGGTAAAACTATTGTTGTCAAAATCATGAACAACTACGCCCACTTTTTCAAGTTCATACTTTTCTAAAATAGATTCAGTTACAGCAACAAAGCTCTGACTGTTGGTTAATTTAGAAATTTCATCGACATGTAATGTTACCAGTTTATGAAGTCCTGGCGAGTAAGGAGGCAAATCCATTTAAATTTATATATTGACAATTGGGCCAAATATATAATAATTTAATTAATATAATAATGTGGAAAACCGTAATGCAAACTTATTTTTTCAAACAAAAATCCCCAACTTCATTACATGAAATTGGGGATTTTATTTCGCAGAAAGGAAGGGATTCGAACCCTCGATACAGTTACCCATATACTAGCTTTCCAGGCTAGCTCCTTCAACCACTCGGACACCTTTCTTTGTTGGTCTGCAAAGAACACAAAAAAAAATGAGTTTCAAAAGTAAAATCAAATATTACTTTAAATGCTTTTTCGAAATTCTTCCATAAACAATTTTACCGCTTTTTTCTGGTAACCGCCTATCGTCAACATAAAAGCTTCTCTTTTAGTTGCAACACCCGTAATTTGTATTGATTTAAGCTGATCCCAGCCTTTTAGCGCCATTTCTGCAACAATTGTCGCCCAATCACTGTTTTCTACCATTTGCAATAATGCATGTATCGAATGCAGTTCTATTGAAATTTTGGGTTTCATATTGAATTTTTGAAATAACTCTTCGACAAATTCTCTCGAATTCGATCCTTTTCCAGGCAATACCAACGGAATTTCCTCTATTTTTTTAAAAGCTATTTTATCTAAGGCTGCCAAAGCATGCGTTCTCGAAACCGCCAAAACCATGTGAGAAGTAAACAAAGGTATTTTCTTAATGGGCAATTCAATTTCATGTGATGAAATAACCAAAACGACATCTAATTGATTATCTAGAAGTTTTTGTTCCAAAGCTTCTGTTGTTCCATATTCAACAACAATTTTTAGGTTTTGATATTTTTTAGCAAATGTGTTGACAACCGGAAGAATCAGTAAACCAAAAATATAAGTGACGCCAATTCGCAATTCACCACCAATCATTTCATTTAAATCTTCGATTGCCTGTTTACCATTCTCGACATTTTCGACCACTTTTTTGGCGTGAATTAAAAAAACCGAACCTGCTTCTGTCAATTGGACTTTTTTGCCAATTCGCTTAAACAAAGGCAAACCAAGTTCTTCTTCCAATTTTTTGATTTGTTGCGAAAGCCCTGATTGCGTTACAAAACACAATTCGGCTGCTTTAGTAAAATGCAATACCTCAGCCGTTTTTATAAAATATTCAAGTTGATAAATCTCCATATTGATAAGTTTTATTACTTATTATCAGTAAAATTATTAATTTTTCTAATGTAATCATAATCCCGACCTTTGTATTAAATATTTCAAGTCATGTTTAAAGCATTAAAATCTAAAAATTTCAAACTGTTTTTTTATGGACAATCTGTTTCTGTTATCGGAACTTGGTTGCAGAAAACTGCGGTAAGCTGGATGGTTTACAGCATTACAGGTTCGGTGTTTTTATTAGGTCTCGCTACATTTTTAAGCATGATTCCGTCTTTGTTTCTCGCGCCTTTGGCCGGAAGTATTATTGGAAGATATGACCGTCACAAAAGCATGATTTTATTGCAATCTTTAGCCATGCTTCAGGCCGGACTTTTGGCTTTGTTGCTGTATCTAAAAATTTATAACATCAATTTTATTTTAGCTTTAAGTCTTTTTCAAGGAATTATAAATTCATTTGACATGACTTGCCGACAAACCATGATGATTGACATTGTTAATGATAAAGAAGATTTGCCAAACGCCGTCGCTCTAAATTCAACTTTGAATAATTTCGCCCGAATTGCCGGTCCAGCGCTTGCCGGAATTATTTTGCACAATTATGGCGAAGACATTTGTTTCATTGGAAATTTCCTAAGCTATATTCCGGTTTTGATTTCGCTTTTTATGATGAAAATCACACCACACATTAAAGCAGAAGATAAATTTAAAATGCTTGATGATTTTCTTGAAGGTTTAGATTATGTCAAAAAAGAAACCGAAATGGCAAAAATGCTTTTAATGCTAATGTGCAGCAGTTTATTTGTAATTTCTTTCAACACTTTGATGCCGGTTTTTGCCAAAGATATTTTTAGCGGCAACGCACAGACTTTTAGCTGGTTTGAAAGTGCTGCCGGAATTGGTTCTATTGTATCGGCAATTTATCTCGCTAATCTAAAAAGAGCTGACAACATGAACAAAATAATGATCGCTGCGAGCTTATTATTAGGTTTTAGCATTATTATACTTGCTTACTCAAATAGTTTGACTATCGCACTTATTTGCATGGCGCTGAGCGGCGTAGGAATGATGGCGCAAACCTCTGCTATAAATATTTATGTTCAAACACAGAGTTCTGTAAATATGCGTTCCAGAAGCATCAGTTATTATTTGATGGCGTATCAGGGAATGATTCCTGTAGGAAGTTTACTTATTGGGTATGTTTCTCACATTATCGGAACTAGAAATACGGTTGCGATTCAGGGAATTATTTGTATTGTTTCGGTGATTGTTTATGTTTATTATAAAAATCGCAGTACTTCTGAAGAATTAGAAACTTGTCCGGTTCAGTATAGAAATTCGAAAAATTAAAATTACAAATTCCAACTGTGCACAATCTTGTCATTTCGACGAAGGAGAAATCTTCGTTAGAAACTCTACAAAGACTGATGTCTTTAGGAACGGAGTTACTTGCGAAGATTTCTCCTTCGTCGAAATGACAAACTTTGCTTAAAAACAATTCTTTGTCGAGTTTCTAGTGTGATTTCTCCCTTCGGTCGAAATGACAAAAAAGCTTAATTAAATGAACTTATATCACTTATATGGTGAAACTCTTACAGTGAAATCTCACCGCGAAGTGCCGTTTCAAAAATATCTTTAAACTCCTTTTGTGGAATATTATGTCCAAGCAAATACATCAATTTTGTAATTGCGGCTTCAGTAGTAATGTCTTTTCCTGAAATAACGCCTAGCGATTTTAATGCTGTACTGGTTTCGTATTGTCCCATGTTTACGCTTCCGCCAGAACATTGTGTTACGTTAACAATGTGCATTCCGGACTTGATTGCTTTTTCAATTAATTTCAAAAACCAATCTTCGGTTGGAGCATTTCCAGAACCATAAGTTTCTAGGACAATTCCTCGCAAACCTTGAGTTGCTAAAATCGAAGCCAAAACAGCTTCACTCATACCCGGAAACATTTTTATAATCGCTACGTGATTGTCTAATTTTTTGTGGACAATCAGTTTAGCATCTGTTTTTATTGGAAGAAATAAATGCTTGTTTAATTTTAAATGAACGCCAGATTCTACCAATTCAGGATAATTTGGCGCTGTAAAAGCTCTAAAATGTTCTGCATTTACTTTTGAAGTTCGGTTTCCTCGGTACAATTTGTATTCAAAATAGAGGCAAACTTCTTTGATAACCGGTTTTCCGTTTTCCTGAAGAGAAGCGATTTGAATAGCCGTAATCAAGTTTTCTTTTGCATCGGTACGCAAATCACCAATTGGCAACTGCGATCCTGTAAACACAACTGGTTTCGCTAAATTCTCCAGCATAAAACTCAATGCCGAAGCCGAATATGACATCGTATCTGAGCCGTGAAGCACTACAAATCCGTCATATTTTGCATAATTATCCTCAATAATTGTGGCAATTTTGGTCCACATTTCAGGATTCATATTTGAAGAGTCAATTGGATGTTCAAATGAAACCGTTTCGATTTCACAATCCAATTGTTTGATTTCAGGAATTTTTTGAAGTAGTTTTCCAAAATTGAACGCTTTAAGCGCGCCTGTTTCAAAATCTTTGCTCATACCGATGGTTCCTCCGGTATAAATTAAAAGTATTTTAGCTTTAGATGACATCTTGGTATTTCAATTTATTGACAACCGGATTCGCGTACATTGATAAAAATCCTTGTCTTGTAACCGGATTATCACTGCCAATTCTCATTTCTAAACGACGCTCAAAAAGTGATTTTTCGCTTTCTTTATACTTGTCGGCAAATCTGTCGGTTTCGTTTAAAATATCGTACGCAATAAAGTTAGTTGGCCATAATTGATAGTTTTTCAAAATGACATCATCAATTGTTTGTGCCAAAGCCTGAACTTGTTTGTTTCCATTGTCATTTTCGGCCACAATTTGATCAATTTCTGTATCAAGAACATCTCCAACAGAAATATGTATTCTTTTTTTAGTTCCCATGATACCACTCAAAATGGTCATGAAATCTTCGTTTTTATCTTTAACATAAACCTCGTTGTTTGCTTCTGCCATTAATTGTGGCATTTTCAAAACATCTGTCGGATCATATTCATAAGAAATAGAAACTGGAACGATTTTTAATTTTTTGAAATAATCCATCAAATTAGGTTCGTCTGATCCCATTCCAATCATTTTTAAAACGCCTGGATTGGTTTCGTCATTTCCATCTTTTGTTCTTCCTTCTCTCTGAGCAATCCAAACCGAACGATTTTCGCGAAGCAATAATTGCCCCATATATTCAGCAAGCAACTTAGAACTTTGAAGCATTTCACGAGGCGTTAATCCTCTTAAAACCAAAAAGTTTCTGTTCAATTTTGCTAAAGTTGCCAAGAACGCTTTTTTAACCAAATTATCACCAATTGCCGATGCCGTCATTACCAAACCATGTTCGAATAAGCAAACATTCAACAAAGTAGTGTCTAAAAGAATATCTCTGTGATTCGAGATAAATAGATAAGAAGTATTTGGTTCCAGTTTTTCAAAACCTGAAGTCGTTAGACCTTCAGAGCTTTTTTCTAAAACTTTTTGGATTGTATTGTAAATAAAATTACATTGAAAATCACGAATCGAATGTGTTTTTCTCAATTGATCCTTCCAAACCTCATCTTCTACTTCCGGAAAAGTAAAGTTCATCATGGTTTTCATCATAGGATGATTTACTACATCATGAAGGGCTTCATTTATTTCGGAATCATAAAACGGTCGAATGGCATCAAATCTCTGCATTATTTATTTGGGTTTAAGTGGGCAAAAGAACAAAAAAAAAATCAAACTTTTGTAAGGCTTGGGTTAAATCCCAAAAACGTCCTTTGAATTTTGTGTTGTAATTGCTGCAATTTCTTCTTCAGAAACTCCGTAAATGTCGCTTAATTTAGCAATAACATTAATCAAATAACTGCTTTCATTTCGTTTTCCTCTATACGGAATTGGCGCTAAATAAGGCGAATCGGTCTCTAATACAATATGTTTTAAATCGATTTGGTTTAAAAACTGATCTATTTTTCCGTTCTTAAAAGTGACAACTCCACCTATTCCAAGCTTCATTTTGTAAGAAATCGCACGCTCTGCTTGTTCTAAAGTTCCGGAAAAACAATGGAAAATCCCAAATAAATCTTCAGATTTTTCTTCTTCCAAAACTTCAAAGATTTCGTCGAAGGCTTCTCGGCAGTGAATTACAATAGGAAGTTTGTATTGTTTTGCCAGTTGAATTTGTCTTTTAAAAGCAATTTGTTGTTCTTTTAAATGGGTTTTATCCCAATATAAATCAATCCCGATTTCTCCAACTGCATAGAATTTTCGTTTTGATAATTCGGTTTCTACATGCGCCAATTCTTCCAGATAATTATCTTTTACATAAGTTGGATGCAAGCCCATCATTAAAAAGATATTTTCGGGATAATTTTTCTCTAAATCGTACATAGACTGCGTTGCCGCTGCATCGATTGCGGGAATAAAAAATCGCGTGATTCCGGCATCAATAGCGCGCTGAATCATTTGGTCACGATCTTGATCAAATTCTTCTGAATATAAATGAGTGTGTGTATCGGTAATTATGGGTGCTGCATTCAATTGTCTAATTTTTAAAGATGTCAAAATTACGACAATATTAAAAGAATAGCAATTTTGAAGGGAATTGGCACACGGATGACACGGATTCACTTCGTGAAAACACGGATGAAAACGGATTTTTTTTCTTAAAAAGGGAAAACCTTTGTCAAAGTTTAAAACTTTGACAAAGGTTTTCCCTTTTATTTTTTTAATTTATCATCCTGATGAACGAAGGACCTCACAAGAAGCTTCGCAGAGAAAACCCCCATTTTTTCTTACGATCACCTAGTGCGATCCCTCGTTCTTCAGGACGAAAAATAATTTTTACTTTCCTGTTTCAATAAAAACCAAAGCGCGGTCTAAAACCTCATCTTTTCCTTCTTGAATTCCTTTTATTGTTGGTTTCACCTCAATATCTGGTACGATTCCAATTCTTTGTGTTTCTCTTCCATCTGGATAATAAACTCCAATTCCTGAATATCTTGTATGAAATGCTTTAAAATCTAATTCTGTTACATTTCCATCTGCACCAGCAGTTTGACTGCCAATAATTGTTGTATTACCTGCCGTTTGGAAACACATTGCAGTCCACTCTGACTGACTTAAGGAATCTTCATTTAGCAAAACAATAACTTTCCCTTTGTAATTTTCCTTATTTTCAGAACCGCACACTGATCCTTTTGTCCAATAAAATCTTCCTGGATAACTAAAATCAGGATACGTATAAATTGCAAAAGTTTTTTGTTCCGCATTTAAAAATTTGGCTATTTCTGCATACGTTCCCTTAGGGTAATTTCTTAAATCAAAAACAATCGCTTTAGTAGATTTTAATGCTTCAATCATACTAGGAACATTTGCGGATTTTAGTATTTCCATATCGACATATCCGATATTGTTGTCTAAAAGCTTAAATTTTTCTTTCTTTTTCTTTGCTCCTTTTTTAAATTCATTGCGATGTGAATCATGAAAATCATGCCAAACCATCGCTTTTGTTGTGTACTTCCCCTCTTTTAAAAACTCAACATTTACATTGTCTGAAGTAGAAACCAAAATTTCCCTAAGTACCTTCTTTAAATAAAAAGACTCATTAGACGCACAAAACAAATCCCTGTATTCTGTAATTAACTCTTTTACTGTTTTATCATTTATTTTGGTTATTACATCTCCCACTTTTATATCATCTGCTTGTGCAAGACTGTCCGCTAAGATTTCAGTAACAACTATTTTGTCCTCAATTATTTTGCATCTTGCCGGAAAAAACTTTCCGTCTCCTTCATATTTTTTATTATTATAAATAAAAAATTCAACGTGACTATCATCCAACTTTGATGACATTTTCCTTACAACTTCGTAAAACTCACCTTCGTTTTTTACATCAAGAACGAGAGGAAGCGTTTTATCTAAAGTAACATTCCATTTCTGATCCATTACATATTTATATGGAAAACGATATTCGATCAAATTCCAATACATAAACAGCCATAATATTCTTGAGTCTTTATTGTCAAACTTAAGATTAAAATAATCTCCATTTTTTAGAGGATTATATCCCGGGCCAATTTCTTCAGTTGTTTGAAACCTGTTTTCTTCAATGAACTTTAATTTCTTCGAAAGTTTTTTTGAAAACACTTTATCATTATTGATCCAAGACAAATCGAAGTTTTTATCAAAAAACTTCTTGTCTTTTGGTTCGGGAATTGGCGCAATTTCTTTTACAGGACCAAGGTCATCAATCCAGTTCTCAAGAATCAATGAGAACTCTTCTTTGGTTTGTGCCTTTTCTATTTTAGGAAGTTTTTCTAAAAGCTGTTCGTCCCAATTTGTTTTACCGCCTGCAACAACTGGATGATAATATTTCAAAAATCCCCAAACTTTGCAGGTTGCTGCAAGTTTTTCGGTTTCTGTGATTTTTGTGGAGCTAAAAATGGTTTGAGAAAAAATAAGAAGTACTACTAAAGTAATTTTTTTCATTTTTGGTTTAGGTTAAAATAAATAGTTTTTGGGGCTATTTCTTTAAAAAAGAAAACCGAATTTAGAACTAAAATTCTAAACTCGGTTACGGTTTTACGTAAATGGATAAAAATTTTCTTAATAATTGAAATTAATCCAATTCATCCAGAAGCAGTTGCACTTCATCATAATCTTCATAATCCTGCGAAATTGTCTGCAATATTTCTTTACATGATTCGTAATCTCTTTGTTTCAATTTTGATAACGCGAGATACCAAATCGCTTTTTCTTTATAAACCGAATTGCCTGCTTTCACTTCATTAAAAACAGCTTCGGCTTTTAAATAATGGCTTTCTTCTAAAAGAGAAACTCCATAATAATATTGAATTTCTGGTGTTTTTCCTTTTGCCAAAACTTCTTCAAAAAACGGAATTGCCAATGAATATCTTTTGGCATTAAACTCTTTCTCAGCATTTTTTAAAGGACCGTCTTCGCTTCCTCTTTCAGCAAATGAAGCTTGTTCAGGATGATTATAATCGGCGAAAACTGGATTCTGATTGTAATTAAAAAAGAATAATCCAAACATTACGGCAACCGAGGCTGCAACGGCAAGATACCAAGGTTTAAGGCCAATAACTTTTGGCTTTTTGTTGAAATATTCTTCGGAGATTTGATTTAGATTTTCTTTGAATGCTTCTCTTTCTTCTTCAAATCCAAATTTATTTTGCAATTGAAGTTGCACTGATTTAAAAGTTTCAAATTCTGAAGCAAATTGAACATCATCTTTCAATTGCTTTTCAAAGTCATTTTTTTGTTCAGCAGTCAGTTCGCCTTCCAGATATTGATCAAATAATATATAGCGTTCTTCGTTCATGACTAATTATTT
This sequence comes from Flavobacterium sp. LHD-80, assembly GCF_030929605.1. Lineage (GTDB taxonomy): Bacteria > Bacteroidota > Bacteroidia > Flavobacteriales > Flavobacteriaceae > Flavobacterium. The sequence goes on along the minus strand of NZ_JAVFVS010000004.1, from coordinate 371,982 downwards.
TTTTAGAGAATTAAAATTTTTGGCTTCTTGAATCCACTGCGTTAACTGACCAATGCATAACGATTTTTTTTTGCGCACATAACCGTAAGTTACATTTAGTTTTCCAGCAACTTCTTCCATCGATTTAACAGAAAAACTGAGTTTTAGCAGCTCTTGGCATTTGTCTCCCAATTTTTGAAACATAGTGTCAAAAAGTTTCTGTTTTTCATCAAATTCTTCAGTCTGAGCAATTAATTCTAATGCAGATTCATTTATAGATACCACGTCTTCATGAATTGTTACCCCTTTATTTGATATTTTTTTGAATTCGTTAAGCCATTTTCTTTTGCACAATAAAAAAAAGTAGGCATCAAAAGGGCAAGTCAATTTTAATGTTCCTGCTTTTGCCTGATTGTAAAGCAATATCATGACTTCTTGAACAATATCCTGCGCCTGCTCTCTATCGCCTGAATTATTCAAGACAAAAAAAACAACTTTGGGAACGAACTTTTTGTAAATAGATTCAATAATCGCCGAATCATTTGCTGCAAGTCCGTCAATATACATTTGGTCATGATGTATTTTAATTTTCTCCATAAAAAAACTTTTGATTAGTTAAAGTTAAAAAAGAATCTCAAATAATTTAACTATCAGGGTAACAATTACAAAATCAATTTGATATAAAACTGTAATACACTTTTAAACTAAAAAAATTAAAAGGAATGGAAACGTATCAATTTACTAAAGAAAAAAGTCTGGAGCAATTTTACGAAATGATTTCGGTCAAAAAACGAAATGGTTTTGTAATTGTCGAACACAACGAAAAATTGCCGTATGTGGTTTTATCCAAAGAAAAAAAAGCCATCAACCATTTTTTTCATCTCTTTCTTACCTGCCTCACATTTGGGCTTTGGTCGATTGTCTGGCTGTATTTGATTGTTACGCTTTCGCGAAAGAAAAGCATTTTAGTCGCCGTAGATGAAGATGGAAATCTTTTTGAAGACAAATGTTTATCGGCCTAAATAAAAAAATCAAAAATAGGGGTAACAAATTTTTAAGCGAATTGATATAGTGTTATACAAGCCTGAAAAAATATTTTGAAAACAAGGGTAACAAAATCAAACCCAAATTGATTTAAGAATATAAATAACAACCAGAATCTGAAAACCACTTGAAAACAATCAAGACAGATTTATAAAAACTAGAAATCATGAACAAAAAATTTAAAACTATCAGTCTATTATTTTTATTATTAATCTCTTTAGTAAGTTGCGACAACAGCGATGGAGACGATATTAAAATTACACCGCCAACAGCGGCAGCTTTTAAAAGCATTAGTGAAAAAGGAGTTAAAGGAAATACCCAAAAATTTACTGTAACAGCCGGAACCGGAATGATAACAGTAACATCGGCAAAAGGAGTTAAACTAAACATTAACGGAAACTGTTTGACCAAAAACGGAAATGCTGTGACAGGACAAATTGATATTGAATACATCGAGCTTTTTGACAAAGGAAATATGCTGATTACCAACAAACCAACAATGGGAATTACAGCAGACGGAAAGAAAAACTTATTAATTTCTGGTGGAGAATTCTTCATCAAAGCGACTCAAGGCGGTGTTGAACTTCAGACTTCTTGCTCGATGAGTATGATTGTGCCTGCGACGCTTACAGACGGCGTAGACAATGCTATGACGTTATGGACTGGCGTAATTGATGACAAAGGAGAATTGGCTTGGAGAGAAGCAAAAGCTGATGCAAACGGCGCAAACGGAAAAGGTGGTGTTCAAGGCGAAGGAACAAATTATTATGTAACTTTTGGAAACTTTGGATGGACAAATGTGGACCGTTTTTACAGTGACCCAAGACCAAAAACTACTATTCTTGCTGATGCTCCTGATGGTTATGACAATAACAACAGTGCAATTTATTTATCCTATGACGGCGAAGGAACAAATGCTCTTGCAAAGTTAGACACTTATACAGCAGCCGGATTATTTACTGAACATTATGGCCAAATCCCGATTGGTCTTAAATGTCACGTGATTTTTGTTACCGAAGACAGTGGTCAATGGCGTTATGCGATTAAAGCTGTAACCGTTGCCGCCAATGACGTTTACACTTTTACGCTTGCCGAAACTACTCTTGGTACCGAAGCGCAATTGGTCGCAGCAATTAATGCGATCCAATAACTTAGAAATGCTTTTTTAAGAAAAAGTGGTGATTTGCTCATCACTTTTTTTTACATTTAATCCTGTTTTAAAATTGATTACTAAGATTTTAGAACCCAAAACTATCTAGTTATGAAACCACAACTGTCTATTTTCTTTCTTCTATTTTCTATTTTTTCAATAGGACAAACCAAAGTAAAAGACACCATAACCCGAAGAGCCAATATTGGTTTTATCCAAAATGGAAATGCCGTCAATTATAAACCTGAAACACCCCCTTTGATTCCAATTGCGGGTGCGCCAAAACCTAGTTATTCGTATTTATGGGAACTCGGCGACGGTCATTACAGCAAAGAAGCGGAGCCTAAACATGTTTATAAAAACAAAGGAACTTTTACCACGCGCCTTGCTGTGACTAACAATTACGACAATGGAAAACCTCCGGCAACACGTCCTAAAAAAGTGGTTGTAAATGATATTACTGACAACAATTATAAAGACATTGCATCAATTGCGGATCAAAATGGTTTTGCCATTATTAAGAACTGTGATCCTATTCCAGATCAGGAAATGATAGTTGTAGTAAGTTATCAAAATTTGGAAAAATACGTTTCAAGCGGCAAACTGTATTTGTTCTTTAATGAGAAACAATTCAAGAACAATAATTTCGAATTGACTGATTTTAGAACCTATGCAAACGAACGTGAAGTAAAGGAAAATCTTGTGGCTTCTGCCGAAGATCTTGACGATTCGAATAATTTTTTGGCTTCCACCGAAGGGAATTTCAAACCTAAAAAATACCGAAATACAACAACCGAAGAAGATCTTGATGCATCGCTTTCAGAGGCTAATAAAACGTATCATAATGTATCTATTTTAGAATTTGACCAGGCTAATCCGGGGGAAACTCGTAATGTTTTTTATACGTTTAAAACTACTCCCGAAATGATTAAGGACACCAGCGCAACGGTTACCATGCGTGGGATTTTTGTTCCGAATCGAAGTTATAAAAACCATAAAATCAAAAACCTTGAAATGGAAATTGTGACTTCTCACGATCCAAATAAAATGGGATCGAACGGAAGTTTTATGAATTACAGATTGGTGCGTTTTAAAAGAGTGAATTTTAAAACCCGTTTTCAAAATAATGGTGAAGGTCCGGCACGAAAAATTCGGTTAGAAACGGATGTTCCTGATATGTTTGACAAAAAAACATTTCAGATTGAAAGCATGTATCCGGAATGCCCGATTTGCCCAAAAGACGAAGAACCAACCGTTAGTTGTCTCGACACGATTATCAAACAAAAACAGATTATTTTTACTTTCAAAAACATTTATTTGCCAGGAAGCGAACAGAAAAATGTTCAGGAAAAAGATTCTACAAAAGGTTTTGTAAAATATTCGATGAAGTTTGCTGAAGATTTTCATAAAGTAAAAACCAAAAGCCGAACGGCGATTATTTTTGACAAAAACGAACCTATAATTACAAACTACGCTACTACCCGATTTCTTCCGGGAATTTCGATTGGTGCAAAAGCGGGTTACAATATCTATCCTGATCTTGACAAATCGACAAGTTATTTTGTTGGAGCCACTATTTCGCCATTTAAATCGTATCGCTTTTATTGGCAGGCCGAATGGCTAAATGCATTAAACCAATACAACAGCGAGGTTAAAGTTGAAGAGGAATTTTTAACAAATCCAAATGGAGTACGACAATTACAACGCACTACAACGACAACCGAAAACAAAAATATCAATTGGGAAATTCCACTTTTGATTCGCTATAACATTAATAATTATATTGGCGTTGGTGCGGGAGTTCAGGTAAATGTCAATGTTTCTTCGGAACAAAATCAGAATATTCAGGTAGATCTTTATGAAGGTGATAAAGGAAATTTTTTAATTGATTCCAAAACAACTCAAAATACTGTAAAAAATTCTTTTACTGATTTTAAAACGGGACTCTTATTTGATTTAACGGCTGGTTTTGCGAGAATTGGGCCGAGTTTAGGCGCACGTTATGTGATTAATTTTGAACAGAATTTCAATTATATTCAGCTTTATGGAATATGGAAGTTTTAGCTTTTTCACCATATAAGTGATATAAGTTCATATTAAAAAGCTGGAGTTTTGTTTTCTCTCCTAAAAACAAGTTCAAGTAAGCTTATATTGCTTATAATGATTTAACTTTAAAACTATACGCAACAAATCAATATGAACTTATATAACATATATGGTTTAATATTCCTTTTTATAAATCTGAATGTTTTTGGACAGCATCAGGAAGATAAAATTTATACTGCAATTGATAGTTTTGTGGCTCATCCTTCCGCGAAAGCGTTACAAAATTTAAACACTATAGAAAGTGATTTTTGGAAAAATCCGAAACCAAAAACCAAAGATGAATTACTAGCAATTGTGGTTTTAAACTGCAATAAGGCGTATTATGAAAATCAATTTGGGCAAACTCAAAACGCGATTTCGAGTTATGAAAAAGCTTGGCAGATTTATCAGAAACAGAAACTTTCCCAATATGATATAGTTGAATTTTGTTTGAAACCTTTGGGAAATTTATATACCGTTTTGGGCGATTATGATAGTGCCGAAAATACTATAAAACAGTATTTTTTTATTGCGAATACGTCTAAAAATTATCCTGACGCAGAAAAGCAAAAGTTTGCGGCGATTCTGAATTTATCAAATGTTTATCAAAATACAGGCAGAATCATGGTAGCAATTGAACTTTTGGAAAACACTCTAAAAACAGAGAAATTATCGCATTCGGAGAAAGGGATTTTATTGAATAATTTAGGAAATAATTATCTGCTGGGTTTTAAAGGAAATATGATGACGCAGCAACTTTACAAAAAAGCCGAAAATGCATTCAAATCAGCCATTACCTATTTAGAAAACGACCAAGATCATATCGAGAATTTATCTAATTCTTATCGAAATCTTGCAAACGTGAGCAGGCAGACACACCGATTTAAAATTGCCGATTCTTATTTGGAAAAAGCAACAGAACTCTTTCTGAAAATCCCAAATCAGCAACCACGAAAAACGGCAAAACTGTACTATGAAAAAGCATTACTCCTTTGTGATGAAAAAAAGTATGTGGAAAGCACAAAGCAAACGACGGCAGCTTTTAAAATTTTAATTCCAAATTATACTGAAAAAAACATCTTCCCAAACGAAAATCAATTATATTCAGAAACCGTTTTAATGGATATATTAGATTTACAGGCTGCAATTTTTACACATCAAAATCAACTAAAAAAAGCACTTGAAGCCTATAAACTCTCTTTTCATATTGAAGATTTATTAATGAACGGTTTAGTGTATGAAAACTCCAAAATCATTTCACAAGTCCGTGCCAGAAATCGTACTGAAAAATGCATCTTGATTTATGATCGATTGTATAAAAAGGAAAACAAAATTGAATATTTAGAAGACGCTTTTCAATTGGCAGAAAAAACAAAATCAGGGATTTTGAAGAGCCATCTTTCAAATATAAAAAAAGCCTTTGCAGAAGAAAAGCATCTTTTGCAGGAATTTCAAAATGCTAATAATTCAATTTTAAAAGAACAGCAAAAAGGGAATTTGGCGAATATTTCAACTATTAATTCGGCCATAAAAAAGCAAAATGAATTGATGCTTTCGTTAAAGAAAATTCAATCTCAAAATCCAAATTTAATTTCAGAGCATTTCGATTTAAAAACTTTATTTTCAAAACTAGAAAATGACAAAGCGATAATGGTCTATTATTTTATGGGTGTTGAAAACCTGTACTATTTCACCATTCAAAATAACCGAATTATCTTAAATCATTTTGATGTTACTAATAATCCAATTCCAAAAGTTTTAAAATTTCTGGATTATTTCAAATCAGCAGATGCCATTACAAATGACATTGTCGGATATAATTATTATGGGAAAAGTGCCTATGATTTATTAAAATTACCGGCTAATAATGTTTATCAAAACCTCATCATTGTTCCAGACGGAATTTTGAATTTTCTTCCTTTTGAAGCTTTGATTACCAAAGAATCTTCGACAACAAATTTTGCCAAAATGCATTATTTATTGAATGATTTTAAGATTGCTTATAATACATCGGCAAATATTTATCTGAACTCAAAACCGATTTCAAAATCAGAAAAAACGGTTTTAGGCGTATTTCCAGTTTTTGAAAATACTGCTTTTGAATTGAGTTATTCTAAGAAAGAATTGGAATTTATCAGAAGTAATTTTAAAGGAAAATATTTAGAAAATTCAGATGCTAGTTTTTCTAATTTCAGAAATAATGCTTCAAATTATTCCATTTTACATTTGAGTATGCACGCATCGTCTGGTGATATTGAAACGCCGGCAAGCATTAAATTTTATGATCAGGAAATTTTGTATTCTGAATTGTACAATCTGCATATTGATCCCGATTTAGTGGTTTTAAGCGCCTGCGAAACCGGAATTGGAAAATTGTATAAAGCCGAAGGCGCAATGAGCGTTGCAAGAGGTTTTCAGTTTGCCGGCGCACAAAATTTATTGTTTTCTTTATGGAAAGTAAATGATTTCACTACCTCAGTTTTTATGTCTGATTTTTATAAAAACATTAAAAACAAAACTTCCTATTTTGAAGCAAATGCCAATGCAAAACTGGATTACTTAAAAGACAAATCAATTCCGAATGCCAAGAAATCACCTTATTACTGGAGTTCTTTTGTCTATTATGGGTCAATTTCAAAAGAAGATCAATCTGGAAATTATATCTATTATGTAATTAGTTTATTGGCTTTAATTGGCTTATTTTTGATAATCAATCGATACCAAAAATGGAAAATCTTCACGAAGTTCTCAGAGAAAAGGGCTATAAAAAAATAAAATTCAAAGTTATCAAAACCCAACATCTTGCTATAAAAGCAAAAATCAACGGTATTGCTGGAAATTTCATTTTAGATACTGGAGCATCAAATTCCTGTGTTAGTTTTGAATCTATCGAACGCTTTGAATTGGCCGCAAAAAAATCAAAAACAAGAGCATCTGGTGCGGGCGGAACAGGAATGAAAACTCAAATTTCGTCGGAGAATAAATTGCAATTAGGGAGTTGGAAAAACAAAGATTTCAGCATTGTTATTTTTGATTTATCACATGTAAATCAAGCTTTGGAGTCGCATAAAGCAAAACCCGTCCACGGCATTATTGGCGCTGATGTTTTATTAGAAGGAAAAGCGATTATTGATTATTATAATCATTATTTGTATTTAAGATAGAATATTAAAACTTACCCTTTTTACGAGAAACCGTAATTTTAACAATATTTATATTATTATATTTGTTAGGCCATTTTAACAAATCTAATACTATGAAAAAAACTCTACTTTGTTTTCTTTTATTGTTTTCCAATCTTTTTTATGCTCAAGTTGCCTTTATTTCTGTCTGCGAAGGAACATCTTTTAATCTGACTTCTCTTAAAACCGACTTTATTGGCAATTTAAATCCAGCAGAAACAACTGTAACTTATTTTTTAAGTGAGAATGATGCTTTAAGTAATACAAATGCAATTGTAAATCCAACAACTTACAAAGGCTCTGTTGGTACAATAAAAATTTATGGCCGAATTGATAATAATGGCACTATTACTTCCAATTATTTTAATCTGACTACATTTCCCGCTATAAATGTAACTGCTTCACATAAACCAATTTTATGTAAAGGCGAGACTACAGCTTTAAGTCTTAGTTCTTCTGGAGGAAATGCACCTTATCTCTATTCTGTAAACGGAAGCGCTTTTACAACAAATGATTATTACAATAATTTACCTGCTGGAACATATAACATAGAAGTAAAAAGTCAAAATGCTATTTGCCTAAATACTAAACTTACCTATGTTGTTCCTGAACCTACAGCTTTAGTGGCAACATATTCAATTGTGAACCAAAACGTAATAATTGTTACGGCCAACGGAGGAACAGGCCCTTACCAATACTCATTAAATGGAGTAGATTATCAATCTAGTAATGTTTTTTCAAATGCAATTCCTGGAAATTATACTATAAGAGTACGCGATAGTGAAGGTTGTGGCACAACAATAAATGCAACTGTTGTTCCTTTTTTAAATGTAACTGCATTTATCACCAAAGATTTAGATTGTTCCGGCAATGGCAATAATGGAATAATAACGGCAACTGCGACAGGTGGTCAAGGACCTTATACGTATTCAATTGATAACGGATTTAACTATCAGTCATTTAACGTTTTTAATAATTTAAGTGCAGGGACTTACACTATAAAGGCCAAAGATGCTTTAAATTCAGTTACAAATCCATTTGCAATAACAATTGCACCACTTATAAATGTAACAGGTGTTGCGTTAGTTACTAACGCTACTAGTTGTAGCAATGCATCAATTCTTGTTCAGGCAACTTCTGGTCAGGCGCCATTTTATTATTCGATCGATAATGGCCAGACTTTTACCAACAGTAATGTTTTTAATAATTTGGCCACTGGCAATTACGTTTTTTTAATTAAAGACAGTAGAGGCTGTGTTTCAGCTACAATATCTAATACCGTCATGCCTCCATTGCCACCGCCAACAATAACAGCAGCAAACACTCCAGTATCATGCAAAGGTGGAACAACGACTTTAACAATTACTGCTACAGGTGGACGATTACCTTATCAATATTCCATAAATAATGGGGCTTACACTAGCAGCAAAGTTTTTGCCAATCTTCAAGCAGGAAATCATATAATTAAAGTAAAGGATGATACAGGCTGTGCAAGTACGCTTCCTTATACAATTACAGAACCAACAGCTGTAAATGCAGACATGGTAATTGACGGAAATAAAATATCAATTCTAAACGTAACTGGAGGAAGCGGATCATATCTTTATTCGCTAGATAATGGTGTTTTTCAAACCAATAATATTTTTACAAATATTGTGACGGGATCACATCTGGTGAGAGTAAAGGATTCTAATAATTGCGAATCGGGCAGTTTTTGGGCGGAGATTACTAGTCCAATTAGTGCTTCTATTGCAATTACAAAACCCCTAGATTGTACAAGCAATGCAGAAATTGCGGTTACAGCAACTGGCGGATTTACTCCTTACGTTTATTCTATCAACAATGGAACAACATTTCAGACAAGTAATATTTTTACTAATCTAGTCGCTGGAACTTATACTATTACTGTAAAAGACAACGATAATAAATTATATACAAAATCGATAACAATTAGTCCGTTAACGCCAATTTATGCCGATTTTTTAATCGACAAACAAACTTTGACTATTAATGGACAGGCTGGAACTGCGCCTTACCAATATTCTGTAGACGGAAGTTCGTTTCAGGCAAATAATGTTTTCACAAATTTGAGTCCTGGCCAACACCAAGTTTATATAAAAGATTCTAAAGGCTGTCAATCTTTCGCCTTTTTAATAACTATTGAAAATGCAAATCCATTAATCGCTAGCGCTGCTCTTACAAAAGAAGCAGATTGTATTAGTAATGCGAATATCGCTGCTACTGCTACTGGAGGAACGCCTCCATACACTTATTCGATAAATGGAGGAGTGACTTTTCAGTCCACTAATGTTTTTAACAATGTAAATGCAGGAACCTATTCGATTGTGGTTAAAGATGCTAACAACAATTTAGCAACTTCAAACAATTTAACTGTTTTAGCCGTAAGCTCTCCTACAATTTCGGTAACCCAAAGAAATATAAGCTGTTACCAATCCAATGACGGTAGTATAAACATAATTGCTCAAGGAGGAAAAGCACCTTATGTGTACTCAATCAACAATAGTACTTTTGTTGCAACAAATGTTTTTACAAATTTGTTCGCAGGTGTTTATAATGTAACAGTGAAAGATGCAAATGGATGCCTAAATTCCTATTTCATTAATATAGGCGAACCTGATCCTATAGCAATTAATTTAAGCACTACAAAGTCGACTAACGGTAACAATGGAAAAATAACCGTTGACGCAACAGGCGGAGTCGCTCCATATAAGTATGCATTGACAAGTAACGGAATACCATCTAACGTTTTTCAATCTTCAAATATTTTTGACGGTTTACAAACTGGATCGTACAGCGTACAGGTTAAAGATGCCAATGGATGTATTGCAATGCAAATGATTTCGATTATTGATGGGCCACCTCAACTTTTAGTAACTGCTACTGCAACTCAAATTACCTGTACTAATACGGCCGGAAGTATAACAATGAATGCAACAGGCGGAACACCTCCTTACATCTATTCTTTTGATAACGGAACTACTTATACCGCTTCGAATACTTATTATGGATTTCAAGGAACTTATTTAATTAAGGTTAAAGATGCTGAAAATGTTGAAGCAACTACAACAGTTGACTTAGTTGCTCCAACTCCTATTACGGCAACAACCGCAACGCTTATAAAAGCAATAGATTGTACAAGCAATGCAACGGTAATAATAAATGTTGTAGGCGGAACAGGAGCTTACGAATATTCTATTAATGGAAGCGTATATTCACCTAGCAATATTTTTACTGATTTAGGTCCAGGAACATATCAATTTTCGGTAAAAGACGGCGCTAGCTGTATTTCACTTACAAATAATCTAGTCATAGAACCACTTGTTCCCTTAACAGCCAGTGCAACGAATACTGTGTTTTGTAGATCGGAATATGGATCGGTAACTATTACTGCCTCAGGAGGTAGAGCTCCTTATCAATATTCTCTAAAGAATGATATCTATACGAGTAGCAACACTTTTGACCAAGTTTCATCAGGAAATTACACAATCAAAGTCAAAGATGCCAATGATTGTATATTCATTTTACCTTATACAATAATTGAACCAGCAAATATGATAGGACGATTAGTTGTAGAAGGAAAAACCGCAAGTATTGTTGATGTAAGAGGTGGCAGTGGCTCTTATCTTTATTCTCTAAATGATGGTGAATTACAGTCCAGTAATGTTTTTACTAACCTCAGTGGTTCTAATTGGATACTGGTTTATGATTCTTTAGGCTGTTTTGGATTTGCACATTCATTTGTTATTGAAGATCCTACTGCTCTTAAAGCCAAAATTACTATTACAAAACCAATAGATTGCACAACTAATAGTGGTACAATTTCCGTTGCTGCTTCTGGAGGTCAGTCACCATATGAATATTCTATCAATGGAGGAACAAACTACCAAACAAGTAATATTTTCAGTAATCTAACAGCAGGAACTTATACTGTTTGGGTAAAAGATGCCAAAGGCACTGTCAATTTAGAAAACAGTATAACTTTAACATCTACCTCACCTATTATTGCAACAACAACTATTACAAAAGCAATAACCTGTATCGAAAATGCTACTGTTACTGTTACTGCAACTGGAGGAGTTTCTCCATATACTTACTCATCAAATGGCAGTGCTTATCAAACCAACAATATTTTTAATAATCTTGCTGCTGGAAGTTATATTTTTTACATAAAGGATGTTAATGGTTGTATTACAGCAAAAAGTATTACCATATTACAGCCCGAACCGTTATCTTTAGCAAATACCGCTACAAATAGTACAACTGTTAATAGTAATGACGGAAAAATAACAATTACTGCTTCGGGTGGAACCGCTCCTTATTTTTATTCGCTTAAAAATGAATCGGGCATTATATTAATTGCTCCTCAAAGCTCCCCTATTTTCGAAGGTTTATCAGTCGGGAAATATACAATTGAAGTAGTTGATGCAAAAGGATGCCTTGCAAATAAAACAGGAATAACAATTACTTCATCAACTCTTTTTGGTAGCCTTATCATAAAACCTATTACTTGTGCAAGTTTAGGAAGCATAACTGTAAATGCTGCGGGAGGTAAATATCCTCATCAATATTCTTTTGATAATGGCGTTAATTATAGTTCATCTAATATCGCTTCAAATTTACAAGCAGGAAATTATACGATAAAAGTAAAAGATGCAGGAGGAGATATTCTTACCCTTTCTGCTTCTCTAACTGCTGTAAGTCAATTGATCGCTACTACGGCCATTACTTCTCCTATACATTGTAATGGAAGCAAGGATGCTGTGATTCAGGTTACAGTTTCTGAAGGAAAAGCTCCATATGCCTATTCGTTAAATGGAAACGCTTATCAAACTAGCAATATCTTTTCTAATCTGTCTGCTGGCACTCATACAATAGCGGTAAAAGATACTAATGATTGTTCTACTATTATGGCGATTACTATAACTGAACCTAATGTATTAATTTCTACGGCTGAAGTTATTAATCAAACCATTAAGGTAAATGCTACTGGCGGAAGTGGAGGCTATAGATATGCAATATCTCCTAATTTAAATCAGTTTTCAGTAAACAATACCTTCTCTAATTTGACACCGGGAACTTATAGCATTATTACTTCCGATCTAAATGGATGCATTGTAATAATGGATGCTGTTGTTGATCCAATTGCGCCAACAATAAATGGACAAAATAAGTCGACAGTAGAATTTAAAGCAGGACAAACATTGGCAGATTTAGTTATTGACGGGCAAGACATTAAGTGGTACAGCACTCCCGGAAATTCTTCAAGTGGTAAAACAAGCAAATCTACCGCTGAAACTCCTTTGCCTCTAACAACCGTTTTAGTTGATGGAACTACTTATTATGCTTCGCAAACTATTAACGGAATTGAAAGCAAAGAACGTCTTGCTGTAACGGCTAAAGTAAATGGTTCGCTTTCGGCACCTGATTTTAATTTGACTGCTTTCCAGTTTTATCCAAATCCTGTGCAGGATATATTGACAATTAAAAACAATTCTATAATTAATGATGTCGAAATTATTGATGTAACTGGAAAATCTGTTGTCTTCAAGAAAATCAATGATCTGCAATCTGAAATTGATTTATCAAACCTTTCTAGCGGAGTTTATCTGATGAAAGTAAAGTCTGAAGGCAGAGAAAAAACAATAAAAATCATTAAGAAATAATATTTCAAAAGATATAAAAAAAGCCTTCATTTTAGATAATGAAGGCTTTTTCTTTTTATTCTGTCTGATCAACTTCCACTTTTGGAGCTGAATGTTTTTTCAACGAAAAATAAGCAACTACAGTACTCAATAACATTAAAAAACCACCTAAAATAAATGGTGCTCCGGCAAATTTAAATGGCGCATCGCTATGGGTAAAAAAGTAAAATGTGTTGGCCATCATTGGCGGACCAATGATTGAAGACGCACTCATTAAACTTGTCAATGTTCCTTGAATTTCTCCTTGTTCGCTTGGCAATACTTTGCTTGAAACGACAGATTGAAGCGCTGGACCGGCGATTCCGCCAAGGCAATATGGAATCAAAAACACAAACATCATCCAGCTTTCTGTTGCGAAAGCAAACAACAACATTCCGATTGTGTATAATCCCAAACCAATATAAATACTCTTTTCGTTTCCTAATTTCGGGTTAATAAAACGAATCAATCCGCCTTGAACAACTCCAACTAAGAGACCGATTATTCCCAATGAAATTCCGATCATTCTTTCATCCCAATTAAATTGGTAAATAGTAAAAAAACTCCAGTTGCTCTGAACGGCATGCGAACCTACATACAAAAGAAATATCGCTGAAATCAATCCAATTAATTCTGGATGCTTTTTTAATCCTAAAATTGCTCCAACCGGATTAGCTCTTTTCCAGTCAAAAGGTCGGCGGTTTTCTTTTTTAAGTGATTCAGGTAAAATGAAAAATCCGTAAAGGAAATTCACCATACATAAAACTGCCGCTGCATAAAAAGGAACTCGAGAACCATATTGACCTAACAAACCGCCAATAACTGGTCCGATAATAAATCCTAGTCCGAACGCTGCGCCAATTAATCCAAAGTTTTTTGCTCTGTTTTCGGCAGTACTTACATCGGCGATATAAGCAGAAGCTGTCGTAATACTTGCTCCTGTTACTCCAGCAATAATTCTTCCAATAAAAAGCCAAAGAATTGTTGGTGAAAATGCCAGCAGAATATAATCCAATGAAAATCCGAAAAGAGAAATCAAGATTATGGGCCTTCTTCCGAATTTATCACTTAAATTTCCAATGACAGGCGCAAACACGAATTGCGTTATCGCATACGCAAAAGTCAGCCAACCGCCAATTTTTGCCGCTTCACTAATGTCGCCGTGAATCAATTCTTCAATTAATTTCGGAATTACTGGAATAATAATTCCCCATCCCGTAATGTCAATTAACATGGTTATGAAAATGAAACCAATCGCCGCAGATTTATCTTTTTGTAGCATCGTAATTTTAGTAAGTTGATACAAATAAACAGATTTTCGATTAACAATATGAAAACTGTCTATAATTTTTTCACGCAGATTTAATAAAGATTTAAGCAGATAAGCGCAGATCTATTTTAATTGAATCTGCTAAAATCTGCAAAATCTGCGTGAAATATTTTTTACTCTTATTCACAAATAATCAATAAAAAAATCCCAAATTCCAATTAAGGAATCTGGGATTTACAAATCAAAAAATTAAATCTATTAATGCGTATGTTTCGGATTAAAACCGTCTTCGCTTAATTCAGTATGCTCATAATCAGCAACCATTTCAGCTTCGTAATCGATTTTTTCTCCTTTAGAGAATTTCTGAATCAATTTCTCCATGATGTTATAAATTACAGGAACCACGATCAAGGTTAAGAATAATGAAGAAATTAATCCTCCAATAATTACCCAAGCCAATCCGTTTTTCCACTCAGCTCCTGCTCCTTTTGCCAATGCAATTGGGAACATACCAAATACCATCGCAATTGTTGTCATCAAGATTGGACGTAAACGAGCGTGGTTCGCTTGAATCAAAGCAGTTCTGATTGATTCTCCTGCTGCTCTTCTTTGGTTGGTATAATCGACAAGCATGATCGCATTCTTACACACAAGACCAATCAACATGATGATACCTAATATAGTAAAGATATTCAATGAGTTGTTTGTCAACGCCAGTGCTAGCATCGCCCCGATAAACGAAAGCGGAATCGCAAACAATACTACAAATGGGTGCGCGAAACTGTCATACAAACTCACCATTACAAGGTAAACCAAAATAATAGCGGCCAATAAAGCGATTCCTAAAGTACCAAATCCTTCAGATTGGTTTTCTTGGTCACCACCCCAAATGTAGTTTACTCCAGCTGGTTTTTTCAATTTATCCAATTTAACTTGCCATTGTTGTACAATTGTTCCAGATGGTACACCAACGTTTTGTCCTTTTACAGTTACAGACGCCGATTTATCTCTACGCTCTAACTGGCTAGGTCCAGAACCTTCAGTAATATCTGCAAATTGAGACAATTTAATTTGCTGACCAGCATTGTTGATGAAAATCAAGTTGCTAACGTCAGTAATACTTTTTCTGTCGAATGCATTGTATCTAATGTTGATATCGTACTCGTATTCTCCAGCTCTGTATTTACCATCTGTATTTCCGCTAAAAGCAGTTTGCATTGTTAAACCAACAGTTTGAAGTGTCAATCCTAAAGCAGCCATTTTATCACGATCCACTTTTACGTTAATTTCAGGGTTTCCGTCTTCAACAGTTAATTTGATCTCTGTTGTTCCAGGAATTGTACGTAATTCTGCTTCAGCTTGTTTCGCAAAAGCCATTGCAGCTTCTGTTGACGGACCTGTTACAATTAATCCTAAAGTTGCATCTTCAGCAGTACCCAAGATACCAACTGGAACCGTTTTTACTTTTGCTCCAACTAATACTTTTTCTAACTTACGTTTGATTTTTGCTGCATAAACATTCGCGTCATCTGTACGGTCTTTTTGTTCGATCATTTTTACGTCGATCTCTGCTTTGTAAGCAGTAGCTTGAGATGCTCCAAAACCTTCAGAAGTTTGTCCTACAGTTGTAATTTGGCTGTGAACATATTCCTGCGCTTTTAAGTACGCTTCGGCTTTTTGCGTCATGAAGTTCGTTTGTTCTAGCGAAGCATCTTTTGGCATTTCGATTTGTACCAAGAACTCTCCACTATCAGAAGAAGCAAAAAACTCTCCTCCAATGAAACCTCCACCCATTAATCCAACAGTCGAAGCAAAGAATAATACAATTACAACAATAAAAGTTTTAATGTAGTGATCTAAACACCAAGTCAATAAATGAGAAACCCAGTCAGTGAAACGTGTTAAATAGCTTTCGAAACCAAGAATGATTCTTCCAAATAAATTCTTTCCTTCAATATGCTCTAATTTCCCGAAACGAGAAGACAACCAAGGAATAATAGTAAACGAAGCTAATAATGATAACATCGTTGAGATAATTACCGTAACACAAAACTGCGTAATGATGTTAGAAACCAATCCAGAACTCATCGCGATAGGCAAGAATACTACAACAATTACTAATGTAATCGAAGTTACTGTTCCACCAATTTCTGCAGTTCCATCATACGACGCACGGATTCGGCTTTTACCCATTTCCATGTGCCTGTAAATATTCTCCAATACCACAATCGCGTCATCCACAAGAATACCAACAACAAGAGATAAACCAAGTAAACTCATTAAGTTTAATGTATATCCCATTAAATAAATTCCGATGAAAGTTGCAATTAACGATGCAGGAATCGAAACCATTACAATTAATGAGTTTCGAATACTGTGCAAGAAGAACAACATTACAAATGCTACCAGAATTACCGCAATCAATAAATCGTGAACAACAGAATCTGCTGCTTCAAGCGTAAAGATTGTACTGTCTTTTGCAACTTCAAGTTTTAAGCTATTTTCTTTATAGTCTTTTTCAAGTGTTGCAATTGTTTTTAATAATTGCTCACTTACCGCAACCGCATTTGCATCAGATTGTTTGATGATTTGCAATACGATTGCACTTTTTTGATCTACACGAGAGATTTTTTCAGCTACTTTTTGAGTATCCTGAACATCGGCAATATCACTTAAACGAATTTGGATTCCGTTTTGAGAAGAAACCACCAAGTTTCTTAATTCGGCAACACTTTTATATTTACCTGCTAAACGAATTAATATTTTTTGATTTCTAGTTTGAATGTTTCCTGTTGGGAAATCCAAGTTTGAAGTCAAAATATTTTGCTGTACCTGAGGAATAGATAATCCGTAACCTTGCATTTTTACAGCGTCAAGGTTCACCTGAATTTCACGCTCAGAACCACCAATAATGTTTACCTGCGCCACACCTTGTACACGAGATAAAATAGGCGCCACTTTTTTGTCAATTAAGTCATAAAAGGCAGCTTCGTCCATTTTTCCGTTGGCACCAAGCGTCATAATTGGTAAATCACTCAGTGAGAATTTGGTCAATGCCGGCGTTTTTACGTCGTCTGGCAAATCACTAATAATCGCGTTGATTTTTCGCTGTGCATCATTCAAAGAGAAATCGACTTTCGCATTTGATGTCAGCGTGATCGAAACAATCGACAAACTTTCATACGACTTTGAGTCAATCTTTTTTACGTTCTCTAAAGATGCAATCGCATCTTCTATTTTTTTGGTTACGGTATTTTCTACCTCACTTGGAGAAGCTCCAGGATAAACAGTAGAAATGGTAATAACGTTTTGTTCAAATTTTGGGATCAGCTCATAGCCTAATTGGCTGTAACTGAACAATCCACCAAGAGTCAGAATTGTAAACAATACAATTACCAGCGACGGACGTTTTATGGATATTTCGGCTAATTTCATATTTTTTTTATTGCTATAGGCTTTAGGCTGTAGGCTTTAAGCTTTAAGGTTTATGTCGTATTTTTTTATTGCTGTAGACTTTAGGCTGTAAGCTATAGGCTTTTGAAAAAGCTTATTGCCTAAAGCCTATAGCTTAAAGCTTAAAAAAGCTTACTTAATAATTTCTACTGTATTACCGTCTTGTAAGTTGATTTGACCTGTAGTGATAACTTTTTCTCCGTCAGATAATCCGCTGATGATTTCTACTTGATCTCCTAAGATTCTTCCTGCTACAACTTTTTTCAATTTTGCAACACCGTTTTCAGCTACAAAAATTTCGTTACTGCTCACACTTCCAACAAATGCATTTCTAGGAACAACTGTTAAGCTTTGTTTTTGCTGTTTAGATGCAAAATTTGCAGTTCCGTACATACCTGCTTTTAAGTCGTTGTTAGTATTGTTTGCAATTTCAATTTCAACAGGAAAGTTTAAACTTGCATCTGCTTTTGCAGCGATAAAAGTAATTTTCCCTGGGAAAGTTTTATCAGGATAAACACTTGCAGTTACGTTGATATTATCATGTAATTTCAAGCTTGCAACTTGATTTTCGTTTACAGTAACTGTCAATTTTAATTTTGCAGTATTTACAATATCAAATAAAGCAGTTGCAGGCATTCCTGTTAAGATAGAACCTGGCTCAATGTATTTTTTATTGATAAATCCGTTGATTGGTGCCTTTACTTTTGTATCACCAACATTAATATTTGCCTGAGTTAAGTTTGACTGAGCATTTGTTAAAGCCAGTTTTGCCTGATCCAATTGTTGTTTTGTAACACCACCTGTTTTAAAAGCATTCTCATATCTTGCATAATCAGATTTTGCATTATTATAAACGGCTTGAGCTTGTTGCGCATTTACATTAATGATATCACCTCTCATTGTCAATAAAGTCTGACCTACTCTTACGTAATCACCTTCTTTAGCTAAAACACTAATTACTTTTCCAGATTTTTCAGCAGAAAAAGTCAATTCCTGAGTTGGAGCAAAGTTTCCGTTAGCAACGAAATCTAATGAAACTACTTCTGTTTTTACAGGAGTAACTTTTACCGAAACTGCAGCATTTTTTTCCGCTACGATATCTGTTTTTGCCTTATTTTCTTTCTTATTGTTATTTAAAACATATCCAATCACACCCAAAGCTGCGATTATGATTACGATTGTTATAATAGTTTTCTTCATTGTAATTAGTTATTTAATAAGAGTTTTAAGTTCGCCTTTTGATTTGATTAATGCCACTTCGGCAATTTTATAATTTAATACCGCTCTAGTGTAATTGTTTTGAGCTTCTTGATGTGCATTTTCAGCATCTAATAAATCTGTTAATGATGCTAAACCTTGCAGATAATTATTTTTTGTATTGCTCAAAATTTCACGAGCCAAACGCATATTTTCTTGTTGGTTTTGGATGGTTACCATATTATTATCGATTTGCGCCATTGCATTTCTATAATCCAGATCAAGAGAAAGTTTTGTGTCTTTGATATCTTCTTGAAGCGTTCTGATATCTACATCAGCCTGTCTTACTCTGGCACGTGTTCCGAAACCAGTAAAGATTGGTACACTTAAGTTTAATCCAATTCCCGAATAATCAGACCAGTAAACGCCTGAAGATGGTTTTGCAAAAAGAGGAAACTCCGGACCTTGACCAATATAATTGTAACCAGCACTCAAAGAAAGTTTTGGATAATATTCAGCCATAACTGCTTTCTTTTGAAACACTAACAATTCTTCTTGTTTTTTCAAAAGCAGGTATTCTGTTCTGTTTTCTACATTCGGAACTTCAGTTAAAGATGCTGGTACAGCTTCAAATTCTTCTTTTGGGATCACGATTTGAGTTTCAATTGGCATACCCATATAAAACTTCAAAGCATTTTCTTGCAATTCAATTTGATTTTTAACTTGCTGACGATCAGTATCAATGTTTGACAATTTTACAATAATACGGTCTAAATCAATTTTCTTAGCTAAACCATTATCAAATTGACCTTTTACAACATCATGAACTTTTGTAGTATTAAAATAAGTACTGTCTAGTAATTTTAATCTTTCACGCTGTACGTATACAGAATAGTAGTTATTTGCTACTCTTTCAATAACTTGTTCTTCTGTTAATTGATCGTTGATTTGATAAAATTCACGAGTTGATTTTGCTGCTCTCAAACCTGTAAATACAGATTGATCAAACAACGCCTGAGTCAAGTTAATTCCTGCTCCCGAAGTCCATTTTTGACCAAAAGTAGCCTGAATACTAGTTCCTGGCTGACCAAAAGATCCTCCATCAATAACACTTGTCTGCAATATTGGATTGTAAGTTAAGTTTCCGTTTGCATGAATTTGTGGTAAAGCTCTTGAACGAATTTCCTGAATTTGATATTCGCTGTTTTCAACCTGTAATTTTGCCTTTTTGGCTTCGGCTTTATTTTGAAGCGCATAATTAAGCGCGTCTTTTAAGGTTAAAGTTACTTGTGCATTGGCTGACAGGCCAAGAGAGCACAAAAGTATTACAATTATTTTTTTCATAAATTATAGATTGACGATTAAGCGGTAATTTTTTTAAGTTGTTTTTCCAATTCTTCTATTCCTTTTTCTGTTGCCATTGCTCTAGTGTGATATTCCAAAGCTTCTAATTCAATTTTTTGTGCTTCTCTTTCAGAAACCGTAGTTTCATTAATATGAAAAATCAAAGTGTAATAAAATTTCACATAGAGATCAATATTCAAATCAGTTCGATATAAGCCTTCTCTAATTCCTTTTAAAATATTGTCTTTAAAATAATGATTGCATTGATCGATTTCGTGCATCATTACATTTTGATAAATCTCTGGGTAATGTTTTTTGAGCTGATAAAGAGGCGAAGTGTCTGTAGCATTTTTAAACATATCACGAAACATTTCTCTAATTTCAAAATTCTCATGAATTGCATTATGTTTTTTCGCCACAATAGTATCGATAACTTCATGCACCTGTTTATGAACCATTGATGTACTCTCTTCAATTAAAACTTCTTTATTACAGAAATATTTGTAAATCGTTTTTTTCGAAATACACATCTCTCCTGCAATATCATCCATCGTAACACTTTTAAAACCGAGTCTTAAAAACAACTCACTCGCTTTTGATATGATTTTCTCTTTCATTTTGATTTTCAGATTGTTATTATAAATATAATTAGAAAACTGAAGCCATAAAAATAGTTTCCGTTATATTTGTAATAATTTTACATTATTATATTCATTGTGTAAGATTTATATGCTAAATTCTAAATTGGCAATAAGTTTAATATCTCTTCCAAGTGCCAAACCTCCGTTATGATTAAATGAATTATAATCTAAGCCAAAGTCCTGACGCTTAATATCTCCCTTAATTTCAAAAGCAACTTTTTTCTCGCCATTGTAGTTGTTAACGCCAATAAATTCAGCATCAAGCTCTACAACTTTGGTAACATCTTTTATTGTTAAATCACCTTTAAAAAAATTGATATTGTTATTCACTTTTTGAAAAGAAGTCGATTTAAAACTAATAATAGGATGCTCATCTACATCAAAAAAATCTTGAAGTTGCAAGTTTGTATCAATTTGCTGAAAGCTTTCGTTTTTATTATTAATATCAAATGAAAACTCTACTGATGCATCTTCAATTTCATTGTCTTCGATATTCACATAACCGCCAAATTTATTTGTAGTTCCTCCTAAATAAGCAATTATCGAATGTCTCATTTTTATTAAAACATCTGATTGTGTAGAATCTAAAGTCCAAGTTGTCTTCATAAATACCTGATTTTGCTGAGCTTAAAAACCGCTCAAATTCTTAAGGAAACTTTTTTAGTGTTCCGAGTTTCCGATTATCGGTGCAAATATAGACAGGAAACTATGAGAACCAAAAAAGTTTCCAAGTTTTTTTTAATTTTTTTTGACATATTTTTTTGATTTCATTTAAAAGCAATCATTAAATGTTTCTTAGCATTTCGTATTTACAAAGCAATTATTCATAATTGAATTGTATCTTTGAGCCTCGTAAATCAGAATTTCATTTTATGCACAATATAAGTCAGTACCAAGATTTTTTTATTAGTTATTTAAAAAAACAAAGCATACAAAAAGAACCCAAAAATCTTTATGAGCCTATTGAATACATATTAGGACTTGGCGGAAAAAGAATGCGTCCGGTGCTGACATTAATGGCTTCGGAGGTTTTTGATACCGATTATAAAATTGCACTTCCGGCTGCAATGGCCGTTGAAGTTTTCCATAATTTTTCGCTTGTGCATGATGATATTATGGACGACGCTCCACTGCGAAGAGGAGAAGAAACGGTTCATGAAAAATGGAATATCAACACCGGAATTTTATCTGGTGACGCCATGCTGATTCTGGCTTATCAATATTTTGAACAATACGAGCCAACTGTTTTTAGAGACTTGGCAAAATTATTCAGCAAAACAGCGCTTGAAGTTTGCGAAGGACAGCAATGGGATGTTGATTTTGAAGAAAGAAAAGATGTTACGATTCCTGAATATCTAAAAATGATTGAATACAAAACAGCCGTTCTAGTTGCAGCAGCAATGAAAATGGGCGCAATTGTTGCCAAAACTTCAGAAAAAGAAGGTGATTTAATTTACGATTTCGGATTAAATTTAGGTTTGGCTTTTCAATTACAAGATGATTATCTAGATGCATTTGGAGATCCAGAAACCTTTGGAAAACAAGTTGGAGGAGATATTATTGAAAACAAAAAAACCTATTTATATTTAAAAGCCTTAGAATTTTCATCTCCTGAAAAAGCTTCAGAATTAGAAAATTTATTCAGCTTACAACTAGAAGACAATTCAGAAAAAATTGAAACAGCCAAAAGCATTTTCAACGAATCTGGCGCTTCAAAAGCAACGCAAGAAGCCATAGAAATGTACACTTTTAAAGCTTTTGAAACTTTAGAAAAAATGGATATTAATTCTGAAAAGAAAAATATTCTGAGAACATTTGGTGAAAATTTAATGGAAAGAAAAGTTTAGTATTCAGTTTTCAGTGTCAGTATTCAGTAAAAAAATCTACAATCTAAAATCAGCAATCTAAAATCAAAAATCAAATGTTTGTAGCACCAGTAAGCACCGAATCACTTTTAGAGCAAGCGCAAGCTGAGACTTTATATTTAAGTTTGATTGAGCAGATTAATAAAGATTTTAATTTGGCCAATGAAGGAATTGATTTCCCATTAAGCATTTCTCCAGAAGAGTTAAAGATTCAGCTTCACGAGAAAATCTACCGAATGATTCAGTACAAATTTGCTGAATATTTGAATCTGCTTTACATTATTGATGTTTCTGAAATCGAAATCAAAAAACTCGATGGTTCTGATTTAGTTATTCTTGCTGAACAAGTTGCCTTTTTGATTTTAAAAAGAGAATGGCAGAAGGTTTGGTTTCGGAAGAACTTTAAATAAAATTAGGTACAAAGTGACAAAGATGCAAAGTGACAAAGGCTTTCTCTCTTCGCGATCACTTTTAAAACATTTTACAAAACCTTTGAACCTTTGTTACTATGAGCCTTTGCGCCTCTAAAAATAAACTCTCACAAAAGGCATAAATCCAGATCCATAAAGACTCTTATTAGGATCGTACAAAACATCGTAACGCGCTCCAATTGTTACATTTCCGGTTCTGTAACCAGCTCCGAGATATAAGGCGGTATTCCAATAAGCATCGGAAAAACCGGGGTGATAATAATTTTCTTCATAATCTGTATCCACACGTACCTGCTCTAATTCGGCAGATAATTGAAGCTGCGGAATTGGGTTCACAAGCGTGATAAAACTTCCGCCATAAACAAAAGATTCATAGTAATCTTTTTGATACAAATAACCAAACTGCAATCCAACACCCATCGAAACTATTGGATTAATGTTATAAATAGCACTCGGCATAACCGAAATATTGGTGTATCCAGATCCGAAACCTAATCCTAATCCTCCTCCAAACTGAACTTTATCCCAAAAATGATTGCTGTTGTCAATGACATAATTTTGTTGTGCGTTTCCAGAGTTGGAAAATAAGACTGTCAAAATCACAAAAAAAGATTTGAAAACGATTGAAATTTGATTTTTATTCATAGTTAAGTCTATTTTTAACAAATTTTTACGTAAAAGTACGTAAAAAAAAGATTTAAATAAATGTGATTGTTGTACTTTTGCGATTCTATTTAACAAAAAGTATATTCACTAATATTATGGATAGGTTTTCATTTTTAAATGCAGCGCATACAGAGTTTTTTGCACAATTATACGATCAATATTTAGTAAACCCAGACAGCGTTGAGCCTAGCTGGAGAAGTTTCTTTCAAGGTTTTGACTTTGGACAAACTGTTTATAATGACGAAAATCCAGTGCAGACAATCGTTGAGTATGTGACTAGCGATAACGCAGATTACAGTCAGATTTCTGAAAAACTAAAAAAAGAATTTAATGTTCTTAAATTAATTGACGGATACCGTACGCGCGGACATTTGTTTACTAAAACAAACCCAGTTCGTGACCGCAGACAGTCTTCTCCAACTTTAGATATTGAAAATTTCGGATTATCAGCAGCAGATCTTTCAACTGTTTTTGACGCAGCACAGACAATCGGAATTCCACCTTCTTCTTTACAAGATATTGTAAATCGTCTTAAAGCTATTTACTGCCAGCATATTGGAATTGAGTATATGTACATCAGGAATCCTGGCGTTGTAAAATGGATTCAAGATAAATTAGCTGTAAATGTTAATCAGCCAAATTTCTCTACAGATGAAAAGAAAACGATCTTAAATAAATTAAACGAAGCTGTTTCTTTTGAGAACTTCCTTCATACTAAATATGTTGGGCAAAAACGTTTCTCATTAGAAGGTGGAGAATCAATCATACCAGCTCTTGACGCTTTAATTGAGCAAGCTGCTGAAAAAGGTGTCGAGCAATTCGTAATGGGAATGGCGCACCGTGGTCGTTTGAACGTTTTGGCAAACATCTTCGGAAAATCAACTCAGGATATTTTTGGTGAGTTTGACGGAAAAGATTACGATCAAGAATATTTTGATGGTGACGTAAAATACCACTTAGGTCTTACAGCTGACAAAAAAACAAGATCAGGAAAAAGCATCAATATCAATTTAGCACCAAACCCTTCTCACTTAGAAACGGTTGGAGCTGTAATTGAAGGAATCACGAGAGCAAAACAAGATAAATATTATGCTGATGATTTCTCTAAAGTATTACCAATCGCCGTTCACGGAGATGCTGCAATTGCAGGTCAAGGTATTCTTTATGAAATTATTCAGATGGCGCAACTTGACGGTTACAAAACTGGAGGAACAATCCATATTGTAATTAACAACCAAGTTGGATTTACAACAAACTACCTAGACGCTCGTTCATCTACTTACTGTACAGACGTTGCTAAAGTAACTTTATCGCCAGTATTACACGTAAATGCTGATGATGCAGAAGCTGTTGTACACGCTGTATCTTTTGCATTAGACTACAGAATGCAGTTTGGACGTGACGTATTTATCGATTTATTAGGATACAGAAAATACGGTCATAACGAAGGTGATGAACCTCGTTTCACGCAACCAGTTTTATATAAAATCATCGCTAAACATAAAAACCCAAGAGACATCTACGCTGAGAAATTATTATCAGACGGTGTAATTGATGCTTCTTACGTTAATGCTTTAGAAAAAGAATACAAATCTGCTTTAGAGGAAAATCTAGAAGCTTCTCGTAAAAAAGATTTGACAATCATTACTCCATTCATGAAAAACGAATGGGAAGGATTTGTTCAGGTAACTGATACACAAATGCTTCAGAAAGTAGATACTACTTTTGATAAAAAAGGATTGGATTCAATCATCAATACCATTTCAACTTTACCATCAGACAAGAAATTTATCAATAAGATAACTAAAATTGTTACGGATAGAAAAGCTGGATACGACAATAATACACTAGATTGGGGAACTGCAGAAGCACTTGCTTACGGATCGCTTTTAACAGAAGGATTTGATGTTCGTATTTCTGGTCAGGATGTTGAAAGAGGAACTTTCTCTCACCGTCACGCTGTTGTTAAAGTTGAAGATTCTGAAGAAGAAGTAATTCTTTTAAATGGTATCGAAAACAAAAAAGGAAAATTCGGCGTATTCAACTCTCTTTTATCTGAATATGGAGTTCTAGGTTTTGATTACGGATATGCATTAGCAAACCCTAAAGCCTTAACAATTTGGGAAGCACAATTTGGAGATTTCTCTAACGGAGCTCAAATTATGATTGACCAATATATTTCATGTGGAGAAGATAAATGGAACAACCAAAATGGTATTGTTTTATTACTGCCTCACGGTTATGAAGGACAAGGTGCTGAACACTCTTCTGCAAGAATGGAACGTTACTTACAACTTTGCGCAAGACAAAACATGTATGTTGCTGACTGTACAACGCCAGCCAACTTCTTCCACTTGTTGAGACGACAAATGAAAACAAACTTCCGTAAACCATTAGTAGTTTTCTCTCCAAAAAGTTTGTTACGTGATCCAAGATGCGTATCAACTGTTGAAGAATTAGCAACTGGAAGTTTCCAAGAAACAATTGACGATAATACTGTAGATAAAAAAGGTGTAAAAACTTTAGTTTTCTGTACAGGTAAATTCTATTACGATATTGTTGCTGAAAGAGAAAACAACGGAAGAAATGATGTTGCAGTGGTTCGTATTGAGCAATTATTCCCTTTCCCAGCAGAACAAATCAAAGAAATCATTGCAAAATATCCAAATGCTGATGATTATGTTTGGGCACAGGAAGAACCTAAAAACATGGGAGCTTACAGCTTTATGTTAATGAACTTTGATCTTGTAAAATGGAGATTAGCTTCATTAAAAGCTTACGCTGCTCCAGCATCTGGAAGTTACACACGTGCAAAACGTCGTCATGCAGATGCAATTAGAATGGTATTCGATAAAAATTTATTTAGATAAAAAGAATGTTTCAAGTTTCAATCCCGATAGCTATCGGGACTGAAACCATAAAAACCTTAAACAAAAACAAAGATGATTTTAGAAATGAAAGTCCCATCACCAGGGGAATCAATAAAAGAAGTTGAAATTGCAACTTGGTTAGTAAAAGACGGAGATTATGTAGAAAAAGATCAAGCTATTGCTGAAGTTGATTCAGATAAAGCTACTCTTGAGTTACCTGCTGAAATGAGCGGTGTAATTACACTAAAAGCTGAAGAAGGTGATACAGTAGCCGTAGGTGCTGTAGTTTGTTTAATTGATACAGATGCTGCAAAACCAGCAGGAAGCGCTCCAGCTGCACCAGCAGCAGAAGCACCAAAAGCAGAAGTAAAAGCTGAGGCTCCAAAAGCGGCTCCAGCTCCAGCAGCAACAAGTTATGCGGCTGGAACTCCATCTCCTGCAGCAAGAAAAATATTAGATGAAAAAAATATTGCTCCAGCAACAGTTTCAGGAACTGGAAAAGGAGGAAGAATCACTAAAGATGACGCTGTAAACGCAGTACCTTCAATGGGAACTCCAACTGGTGGAAGCCGTGGAACTGAGCGTACAAAATTATCTATGTTACGTCGTAAAGTAGCAGAAAGACTAGTTTCAGCTAAAAATGAAACAGCTATGCTTACTACTTTCAACGAGGTAAACATGACGCCAATCAACCAAATTCGTAACGAATACAAAGATGCTTTCAAAGCTAAACATGGTGGTTTAGGTTTAGGGTTCATGTCATTCTTTACAAAAGCAGTTACAAGAGCTTTAGAATTATATCCAGATGTTAACTCAATGATGGATGGTGATTACAAAATCGCTTACGATTTTGCTGATATCTCAATCGCAGTTTCTGGACCAAAAGGATTAATGGTTCCTGTTGTACGTAATGCTGAATTATTAACTTTCCGTGGAATTGAAGCTGAAATCAAAAGATTAGCTTTAAGAGCTCGTGACGGTCAAATTACAGTTGACGATATGACTGGAGGAACTTTTACAATCACAAATGGTGGAGTTTTTGGAAGTATGTTATCTACTCCAATCATCAACCCTCCTCAATCAGGAATTTTAGGAATGCACAACATTATTGAGCGTCCGATTGCTGTAAACGGAAAAGTTGAAATTCACCCAATGATGTACGTTGCCCTTTCTTACGATCACAGAATTATTGACGGACGTGAGTCTGTTGGTTTCTTGGTTGCTGTTAAAGAAGCTTTAGAAAATCCAGTGGAATTATTAATGAACGGCGATGCTAAACGTGCTTTAGAATTGTAATTTCATTAAAAAATCAATACTCAAAAAAAAACCTGTTCATCAATTTGAACAGGTTTTTTTGCTTAAGATTGGCTTAATTTTAGCTTAAGATGTTAATTTTTTGAACAAATGTAAATTTTACCCTTTAAAAAAATTTTATTTAGAATAAATAAGAATAGCTTGTATAGTTGAGATTCAACACTTAAATTTGCGCTATTAAAATCAATTCTAAATAAAAATGAAATATAAATTTACAATTTCTTTTTTAAGTTTTTGTTTTTTCCTTTTAGCGAGCACAACAATCTCAGCACAAGAAAAAGCAACAATTAAAGGTAAAATATCTGTAAGCAATAACGAATCTCCAGAAGGAATTTCTTTAGCTTTAAAAGGCACAAGGTTTGGAACTATCACAGATGACGAAGGTAATTACAAAATAAAAAATGTAAAACCAGGAACTTACACATTAAAAGTTTCAGCTGTTGGATATACCTCCAAAGAAAAAAAGATTACAGTTACTGAAGGACAGGAATTAACTGAGAATTTTAGCCTTACTTCAAACTCAGAAGAATTAACAGAAGTTGTTGTTAATGGCCGTAAAAATCAATTTGTACGCAAAGACAACCAGCAAGTTTCAAGATTGCCTCTTAAAAACCTTGAAAACCCACAAGTTTACACTACCATTACTGGAAGCATTTTAAAAGAACAAGTAGTTACAACATTTGATGATGCATTAAAAAATGCACCTGGTGTAACACAGCTATGGGCTTCAACAGGACGTGGAGGTGACGGCGCAAGTTACTATTCTTTAAGAGGATTTCCAGTTCAGGCAACAATTGTTAATGGTGTTCCAGGTTTGACAAACGGAAGTTTAGATCCTGCAAACATTGACAGAGTTGAAATTATTAAAGGGCCTTCTGGAACTTTATTTGGAAGTAGCTTAATCTCTTATGGAGGATTAATTAATACGACTACAAAAAGGCCTTATAAAGGATTTGGCGGTGACGTAAATTACACCGTTGGAAGTTATGGATTGAATCGTGCAACTGTAGACCTTAATACATCACTTAACGATAAAAGAACACTTAATTTTAGAATCAATTCAGCTTACAACAAGCAAGAAACTTTTCAAGATGCTGGTTTTAGAGAGTCGTTTTTTATTGCTCCATCATTATCTTATGAAGTAAATGACAGATTATCATTCTTAATAAATACTGAATTCATGACTAATGAAACAACAAACCCAACAATGTTGTTTTTAGACAGAGGAAATCCTTTAAGAGTTCACAATATTGCTGAATTAAAATACGATAACAAACGTTCTTACACGAGCGACGAATTAACAATCAAAACGCCTTCTTACAACATTCAGGCGCAAATGAACTACAAACTTTCTAGCCAATGGACTTCGCAAACCATTTTCTCTACAAGTAATGCTAAGTCGACTGGAAATTATGCTTATTTATATGAAGGAACTGCTTATACACCAATTACAGACGGAATTGTATTAGCAAGATATTTTAATTATCAAGATAACAAAAACACCACTTTTGATGTACAGCAAAACTTTATTGGCGATTTTAAAATTGGAAGTTTGAGAAACAGACTTGTAGTTGGTTTAGACTATTACAATAGAGTCGCTCTTGATCGAGGCTCAAGTTACTTCGCAAACGGATATGTTTATGTTGGAGATAATTTAGCACAGTTCAACGCAGTTTTCGGGCCTTCAAATGGCGATACAGGAGATTTAACAAAAGCTGGATCTGACGCGATTGTAGGTGACAGCCCAAGAAACAATAATAAAACAAAACAAGAAGTTTACAGTGCTTATTTCTCCGATGTAATCAACATTACTCCTGCTCTTTCTGCAATGGTAAGTTTGCGTGCAGATCGTTTCATGAACGCTGGAGATGTCTCAACTGACGCTGACGACTATAACCAAACTTCTTTTTCACCAAAATTCGGATTAGTTTACCAGCCAATTATTGATAAGGTTTCGATTTTTGCAAATTACATGAATGGTTTCACAAACGTAGCTCCTGGTGAAAACGTAAATGGAACAGTAAGAACTCCCGTAACTTTTGATCCTGAACACGCGAACCAAATCGAATTTGGAACAAAATTGAACATTTTTAAAGACAAAATATATGCTACTTTAAGCTACTACGACATTAAAGTTACTAATATGGCTTACAGTATTAGACCAAACGCAACTGACGTAATAAACCACCAAGATGGAGGACAACACAATAAAGGTTTTGAAGCTGAATTTATTGCAAATCCAGTTTCTGGCTTAAATATTATTCTTGGATATAGCTATAATGATGCAACTCTTACTCAAGGAGATCCTGATTTTGTAGGATTCAGACCTGAAAGTTCAGGAGCATATAACTTAGCGAACTTATGGGCTAGCTACAAATTTACTTGCGGAACTCTAAGAGGTTTTGGTTTAGGATTTGGAGGAAACTATGTTGGAGATAACAAAATCATGAACAGATCTGTTTCAGGAACATTTACAATTCCTGAATATACAGAACTTAACTCTTCTTTATTTTATAGTACTGAAAGATTTGGCATAACGCTAAAACTAAACAATATTACAAACAAAGAAATCTATGACGGATGGTCAACGATCCACCCGAAAGATCCTAGAACTTTTGCCGCAAGTTTCACTTATAAATTCTAGAAAACTAATAAACAAAAACACCTTTCTAATTAAAGTAAGGTGTTTTTAAATTCTATAAATTATGATAACAATAGCTAGTCTTATCGTTTTTTTAGCTTTTTACACGCTTTATTACACTTCAAAAAAAGCTGTTTTATCGTATGATCTTGGGTTTGAAAAATGGATGAAGAAAAATCCAAAACAAACTAAAATCACAGGATTAATATTGCTTGCTACTGCTTACGCAATGTGGCTTTTTACAAAATCTTTAGGTTGTGGCACTTTAATGTTTTTCATCCAGCTTATGACTGTTGGAAGTCTGATAATTATTCTGACTCCATTAAAAAAAGTAAACAGCAAAGCACTTTTAGCGTTGCTGCTTTTTATTGCAATTTTAGAATTTTACTACAACTAAAACCTGTTTTAACCACGATATGCCAGCAAATCCAAAATATTTAACTCCTGCCTTTTGGCCTCGCTTTTCCAAAATTACAGCTGCTATTTTAGGAGGCTACTTTGTTTCTATCACTTTTCATTTGGCATTAGCTGCTTGGTTCAATCGTGCTGACGTCTTGATCACAATGGCTTTCACTGGATTTATTCTTTGGACAGCATTAATGGTAATCGCTTTTTTAGCAAAAAGTGGCTTGAAAATCTGGGGCATCTACATTCTACTGAGTTTGCTTTTTTGTCTTTTTATCTACCTTGGTCAAACCTATAATCAACCGGCGCACTAATTTATGAACAACCGTAATTATAATATCTATTTTCATACGCATACTGTCAGCGGCATTGTCATAAGTGTGGCTCTATTTGTAATTTTCTTCGCTGGATCTTTTTCTTTTTTTAGAGATGAAATCATCAATTGGGAAAGAAGTGAATCTACAGCTTTAACAAAAGAAATCCAATTAGATTACAACAATGCACTGCAACATCTTGATAAAAAATATATTTTACACGGAAGAAATATTACGATCTCTAAACCTTCTACAGAAGAAAGAGTAGCTGTTTATATGGAAGGAAGTAAAGATACTTTAACTCCAAAAAAGCAGCAAGAAGGACAGTTTTTTTATCTTGATAATAAAAATTACAAATCCTATACTTACGAAGAATCTTATTCGCTAGGCGAACTTTTGTACCGTTTACACTTCTTTGCTCAAATCCCTTATCCTGTTGGATATTATCTTTCTGGATTTACAGCTTTGTTTTTCTTATTTGCAATTATAACGGGAGTTTTGCTTCATTGGAACAAAATTGTATCCAACTTTTATATTTTCCGTCCAAAAGAAAAATTAAAAACACTTTGGACAGATGCGCACACCGCTTTAGGAATGATTGGTCTTCCTTTTCAATTTGTTTACGCTGTTACTGGCGCATTTTTTATGATTAAACTTTTAATCGTTGCACCTGCAGTTATGGCATTATACGGAGGCGATCAAAACAAATTATATAAAGAACTGGAATACACCGATGCCGATTATAAATTTGAAAACAAAAAACTGGCAAATCCTTTTGATATAAATGCAATTGTAGTAAAAGCAAAAAACAATTGGACTGATTTTGAAATAACGCGCGTTTTTATTCAAAACTACGGCGATACGAATATGCATGTTTTGGTTGAAGGCGAAATGCTCAGCCACAAAAAATTTACCGGAATAGGAAAAATTGATTATCGTGTTGCCGATGAAAAAGTAATTGCAAAAAAAGATCCTATTGCACAAACCAGTTATTTAGATGTTGTAAAGAATGTTTTGTACCGAATTCATTTTGGCGATTATGGTGGTTATGCATTAAAAATTATCAGCTTTATTTTAGGAATAATAACGTGTTTCGTAATTATTTCAGGCGTTATGATTTGGTTAGTGGCTAGACAAAAAAACAATCTGCCAGAAAAGAAAAGAAAATTTAATGCTGCTGTTGTCCGAATTTATTTGGCGATCTGTTTGAGCATGTATCCAATTACAGCTTTGGCTTTTATTGGAAGCAAAATATTTTATCCTCTAAGTCAATCTAATTTATTTACACTTTATTTTGGCGGATGGCTGTTACTTACCATCTTTTTTATCATCAAGAAGAATGATTCGTTTACCAATAAATTCTGCTTGATTTCAGGAAGTATTTTAGGTTTCTTAATTCCGGTTACAAACGGAATTGTGACCGGAAACTGGTTTTGGAATTCCTTTATGGAAAACAAAATTCAGATTTTCTTTATCGATGTTTTCTGGATTTTCTTGGCTTCAATATCTTTATATGTTGCTTATCATTTAAAACCGAAAAAAGCAGTTTCTTAATAAGAAATGAAAGTAATTTTTCACGCAGATTCCGCAGATTGAGCACAGAGTATTTTAAAAAAATCTCTCAAATCTGCGGAATCTGCGTGAGAAAAAAACTTTACTATAAACAAAATAATTAGAATTATTTGTCCCATATGAATTTTGCGTATAATTTTACGCTTTTAATCAAAAAATGGGATTTACAACTAAAATACGTTTTCTGCATAAATGGCTCGGTTTAATTTCTGGGCTTATTGTTTTTATTGTCTGTATTACGGGCTGTATTTTTTGTTTTCATGATGAAATAAAGGATATTACCCGAAAAGAATGGCGTTTAGTAGAACCTCAGAATAAACCTTTTTTATTGCCTTCGGTTTTAAAAGAAAAAGCAAGCGAAATTGTTCCAAAAAACAAAATTAGCATGGTCGCTTATTACGGAAAAAATCGTTCGGCCATAGTTTATACTTATTCTGATACAGAAAATCTATATCTTTATTTTAACCCATACACCGGTCAATATTTAAAGACCGAAAACCCGAAAACTGATTTTTTCATTATAGTCGAATACATTCATTTGTATTTGCTTTTGCCTGATTACATTGGAAAGCATATCATTGGAGGCGCAACAATCATTTTTATTTTATTACTGATTTCTGGAATTATTCAATGGTGGCCAAAACGAAAAAGCGATATTAAAAGAAGTTTCACCATTAAATGGAATGCGAAATGGCGCCGCGTAAATTATGACTGGCACAATACATCCGGATTTTACATTGCATTGATAGCTCTTATTCTCGCCATTACAGGTTTAACTTTTACCTACGAATGGGTTGGTGACGGAATTTATAAAAGTTTTAATTTTGGTGGAGACAAAGCAGCCGAAACAAAATTACCAGTAATCGATACCACGAAATTCAAAACAATTTCAGAAACTGCAATTGATAAAGCGTTTATTCAGACCATGAAACTGCAACCAAAAGCCGAAATGTTTTTTGTCATGGTTCCGCAACAAAAAGATGCAATTGTGAGTACGGGCGCGTATCCGCATACACTACGATACGACCAACAGAGCAATTATTATTTTCATCCTTCTGATGGAAAATTAATTCAGAGCCAGACTTTTGATAAAAAAACACTCGGACTGCAAGTTGTCGAAATGAATTATGGAATTCACACCGGACAAGTTTTAGATCTGCCAGGAAAAATAATTGCATTTACCGTCAGTCTACTTGCATCGGCATTGCCTGTAACGGGTTTTATAATTTGGTTTGGACGCCGAAAAAAGTCAAAAAAGAGCATAAAAAAACCGTCTCGTTAAAAACGGGACGGTTTTTTTATAATTTGTCGAAATCAATTAATTTCTGTTTGCTAAAGCATTTTTCTGTAAACTTTTCACTGAGCTAACTTTACTGTCAACATAAGCTACTTCTTTTAGACTGTCTTCATTAAAGAAAATCCATTTTCCAGTTTTCACTCCGTCTGTGTATTCTCCAACGGTTTTTTTATTTCCTTTTTCGTCATAAGATACCCAAACACCATCCAACTTACCATCCTTAAAAAAGCCTTCTTGCTGCACTTTACCATTTTCATAGTAATAAGTAGCTTTTACCTTGTTTCCAACGGCTTCTAATTCAGGTTTAGTTTCCTGCGCAATTAACATTCCAGAGAACAACAACGCAGCTAAAATTACACTCTTTTTCATATCTGTAGGTATTTAATGTTAAGAAATCTTTATCAAATATAGTCAAATGTTTACATTAAAAAAACTTTTGCTTAACAATTTGGTAACATTGAGTAAAAACTTAACATTGGAAATTTCTTCAAAACAAAAAAACCAGTGCTTAAGCACTGGTTTTACTGGTATTTTATGAAAATCAGACGGTTACGATAACGTTATCGATTTCGTAAATAAATTAGTTCAATAATGAATCTAACTGCGTTTGAAGCGCTTGATCAGAAGGTCTTGTAGCATTTGAATTTACAACTTTACCTTGTGGATCAATTAAAATAAATCGTGGAATGGAAACTACATTATAACTTGTTGCGAAATCAGATTTCCACTCATTATCAGCCATAAGTTGGATTCCTCCAAGCTTTTTATCAGTTACAAATTTTTGCCATTTATCATGATCTTTTGGAGCATCTATTGAAACACTTACAAATTCAATATTTTTTCCGTGATATTTCTCTTCTATTTTTTGAAGAAAAGGAATTTCAGCACGACAAGGCCCACACCAAGTTGCCCAAAGATCAATGTAAACATATTTTCCTTTTAATTCTGAAAGTTTGGTTTTTCCTCCTTTGTAGTTTTCAAATTCGAAATCTGGAGATACTGTATTATTCAATTTCGCCATTTTCAACACTTGATCACGATGCTCTGTAATTTCAGCAATCGCTTGTTGTCCATTTTCAGTTTCAATCTTCACAAAATCAGGATCTAGTTTCTTATTACTTAATCGTACTGCATCAGCTGCTTTTTTTTCATCAATCAATTTATTAAAAGCTGCATCATCTAAATTTACAACACTATTATCATAAAGTTTCTCATCGGCCAGAATACGTTGTGCCAAAATATTGTTTTCTAAACTTCCTTTACCTTTATAAACAATTGATTCATCAAATTGCTTAGCGTCCATTTTAAGTTTTAGATCATAGCCATTTTTCAAAAACAATTCGGTTGATTCAACACCATCATACATTTGCCCTCTTCCTCCGTTCAATACTAAAGTATCTTTAAAAATACCTTTTGCATTAACATTAATGGTCTTAACAACTTTTCCGTCATTAATAATTTTGATAATGTCGCTATTTCTATTAGCAATATTGGCTTCAAAAGTGACATATTTTTTAGATTGCGCATTGATATTCAACGCACTGAAAAGAACTAAGCTGGCAATAAAAAGTTTCTTCATAGGTAGCAAGGTTTGTTTTGAGTGTATCAAATCTAAAGAAATTAGAATTGCAAAATTTAACTATTAACAAAATATTTCAAATTTATATGCAGCAACTTAGCACTTTACTATATTATTTTATTTTTTGTGTTTACTTTTGCAGTCTAAAATTGAGATCATGTATAGAAGTCATAATTGCGGCGAATTAAACGCTTCAAATATTAATACCGAAGTTACGCTTGCGGGCTGGGTTCAAAAATCACGCGATAAAGGATTTATGAATTGGGTCGATTTACGCGACCGTTACGGAATTACGCAACTTATTTTCGACGAAAGTCGTACCGATAAAACTGTTTTTGAATTAGCTAAAACACTTGGACGTGAATTTGTAATTCAGGTAAAAGGAACTGTTATTGAACGTGAAGCCAAAAACAAAAACATCCCGACTGGTGAAATCGAAATTTTAGTTTCTGAATTGACTATTTTAAATTCGGCATTAACTCCTCCATTTACAATTGAAGATGAGACTGACGGTGGAGAAGATATCAGAATGAAATATCGTTATTTGGATATCAGAAGAAATCCGGTAAAAAACAGCTTATTGTTTCGTCATAAAGTAGCGATGGAAGTTCGTAAATATCTATCTGATTTGGATTTCTGCGAAGTTGAAACACCTTACTTAATCAAATCAACTCCAGAAGGAGCGAGAGATTTCGTTGTACCAAGCCGTATGAACGAAGGACAATTTTATGCATTGCCACAATCTCCACAAACTTTCAAACAATTATTGATGGTGGGCGGAATGGATAAATATTTCCAAATAGTGAAATGTTTCCGTGACGAAGATTTACGTGCAGATCGTCAGCCTGAATTTACTCAAATTGACTGCGAAATGGCATTTGTTGAACAAGAAGACATTTTGAATGTTTTTGAAGGTTTGACAAGACATTTATTAAAAGAAATCAAAGGTGTTGAAGTAGAGAAATTCCCAAGAATTACCTATGACTATGCCATGAAAACATACGGAAATGACAAGCCAGACATTCGTTTTGGGATGAAATTTGGTGAGTTAAACGAATTTGCACAGCACAAAGAATTCCCGGTTTTCAATTCGGCTGAATTAGTTGTCGGAATAGCTGTTCCTGGAGCAGGAAATTACACTCGTAAAGAAATCGACGGATTAATTGACTGGGTAAAACGCCCTCAAGTTGGCGCATCTGGAATGGTTTACGTAAAATGTAATGAAGACGGAACATATAAATCATCAGTAGATAAATTCTACGACAATGATGATTTGACAAATTGGGCAAAAGCTACAGAAGCAAATCCTGGCGATATGATTTTTGTACTTTCTGGACCTGCAAATAAAACACGTGCACAACTTTCGGCACTTCGTATGGAATTAGCAACTCGTTTAGGATTGCGTAAACCAGAAGAATTTGCTCCATTATGGGTTGTAGATTTCCCATTATTGGAACTTGACGAAGAAAGCGGTCGTTACCATGCAATGCACCACCCATTTACATCTCCAAAACCAGAAGATATGGCTTTGTTAGAAACAGAACCAGGAAAAGTTCGTGCAAATGCTTACGACATGGTTTTAAACGGAAACGAAATTGGCGGTGGATCTATTCGTATTCATGATAAAGCGACTCAGCAGTTAATGTTCAAGTATTTAGGATTTACTGAAGAAGAAGCAAAAGCGCAATTCGGTTTCTTAATGGATGCTTTCCAATTTGGCGCTCCGCCACATGGAGGATTAGCTTTTGGATTGGATAGATTAGTTGCAATTTTAGGAGGTCAGGAAACGATTAGAGATTTTATTGCTTTCCCTAAAAACAATTCTGGACGTGATGTTATGATCGATGCTCCTGCAGCAATTGATGATGCACAATTGAAAGAATTGCATATTAAAATTGATGCTATTTAAGCTTTAAAAAATTAAATCATACCAAAAAAGCAGCTGAAAATTTCAGCTGCTTTTTTTATTTCTATTTTTTTAAGAATAATTGCATTTTTTACACTTATAGAAATAAAAAATTCCTACAATTCCGTTTTTCGTATATTCTTACAATAAACGATTCTCAAATTAGGGTATTTCATATAAAATTTGATGCAATAAACCACGTAAAAACACTGTAAATCAATAATTTTTACAAAAAATTAACACGTACATGTCTTTTGTATTAGTTAATATGTTACATTTGCTTTATTATAAATTATTATTACAATTACAATGCGTACAGGTACAGTAAAATTTTTCAATGAATCTAAAGGTTATGGATTCATTACAGACGAAGAAACAGGAAAGGACATCTTCGTTCACGCTTCAGGAATTAACGCGGAAGAATTACGCGAAGGTGACCGTGTAAGCTATGAAGAAGAAGAAGGAAGAAAAGGGAAAGTTGCTGCTAAAGTAGCAGTAATCTAAGAAAAATATAGCAATTTATTTTTTTTGCCTCTGAATGGTTTTAAAAACGTTTCGATTAATTTCGAGACGTTTTTTTTTGCTCATTTCTTAAAAAAATATTAAAAAAACCAATCGTTATTTATAATCAATAAAAATTACACACAAACAAGGTTTCATAGCATACTTATATCCCCCTTTAGTTTGTGATTTACATAGTTGAAAGTTATCTTTGTGGCTTATTCTTTAAGTAAAAATCACAAGTTTATGCAATCTGATCAATACAGTTACATTCCTATTTTAATGCAGTTCATTCTGGCTGTTGGTTTTGTGGTAGGAACAATCATTATTTCTGGAAAATTAGGCCCTAAAAGAACCTCTGAAGTTAAAGATAAAAACTTTGAGTGCGGTATCGAATCTGTAGGTAATGCCCGTATTCCTTTTTCGGTAAAATATTTTCTAGTTGCCATTTTGTTTGTATTGTTCGACGTAGAGGTAATTTTCCTTTACCCGTGGGCGATAAACTTTAAGGATTTAGGAATTGAAGGAATGTTAAAAATGATTGTTTTCATGGCTTTGCTTTTAGTTGGTTTTTTCTATATCATCAAAAAGAAAGCACTAGAGTGGGAATAAATTGATTTTAGATTCCAGATTTTAGTCCCGATAGCTATCGGGATAGATTTGAAAGATAATTTCTCAACATAAAATATTGAATTTTAAAATATTGATTTCGGTTTCAAGATCAAAAATCTAAAATCAGAAATCTACAATCTAAAATTAAAATGAGCGATTCAAATGTAAATATGGTTGCGCCACCTGAGGGAGTTGTAGGAGAAGGTTTCTTCGCTACAAAACTAAATGATGTTGTTGGTTTGGCACGCGCGAATTCTCTTTGGCCTTTACCATTCGCAACATCTTGTTGTGGAATTGAGTTTATGGCAACAATGGCTTCACATTACGATTTGGCACGATTTGGATCTGAGCGTGTGAGTTTCTCTCCTCGTCAGGCTGATATGCTTTTAGTAATGGGAACGATTTCTAAAAAAATGGCTCCAATTTTAAGACAAGTTTACGAACAAATGTCTGAGCCACGCTGGGTAATTGCTGTTGGAGCTTGTGCTTCTTCTGGCGGTATTTTCGATACTTACTCGGTGTTACAAGGAATTGATAAAGTAATCCCGGTTGACGTTTATGTTCCAGGATGTCCTCCTAGACCAGAACAAATCGTAGACGGTGTAATGAGATTACAAGATTTGGTAAAAAGCGAATCTGTTAGACGCAGAAGCTCTCCAGAATACCAAGAATTATTAGCTTCCTATAACATTTCATAAGATGGCTTTAGAAAATACCCTGATTCAAGATAAACTTATTGAAACATTTGATACAAATGTTTTCAACTTTCAACAAGAAAGAGATATTTTTTCAATAGAAACAACTGCTGACAAAATCACTGCATTGATTCTATTTTTAAAAAATGATGCTGATCTTCAATTTAACTTTTTAACAGATTTATGTGGCATTCACTATCCAGATAACGAATTAGATCGTCAATTTGCAGTAGTGTACCACATGCACAATTGGATCGAAAACAAGCGCATCAGAATCAAAGTTTATTTAGATGGTGAAAAACCAGAAATCAAAACTGTTTCAAATATCTTCTTGAGTGCAAACTGGATGGAGAGAGAAACATACGATTTCTTCGGAATCAATTTTATTGGTCACCCACAATTGAAACGTATTTTGAATATGGATGAAATGGTGTCTTTCCCAATGAGAAAAGAATTCCCAATGGAAGACAGTGGAAGAACTGATAAAGACGACAGATTCTTTGGAAGAACAACAACAAATTGCTAAAAAATAAATAATTCAACATTATAAAATGTCAGAACTATTATTACCACCAGAGCATCGTTATGCTAAAATAATTAAAGAGAAACTAAACGAAGACGGAAGCGAGCTTTCGGTACTGAATTTAGGTCCAACTCACCCTGCGACTCACGGTATTTTTCAAAATATCCTATTAATGGATGGTGAAAGAATTCTAGAGGCTGAACCAACTATTGGTTACATCCACAGAGCTTTCGAAAAAATTGCCGAAAATCGCCCTTTCTATCAAATCACACCTCTTACAGACCGTATGAACTATTGCTCCTCTCCTATTAACAATATGGGATGGTGGATGACATTAGAGAAACTATTAGGTGTTGAAGTTCCAAAAAGAGCACAGTATTTAAGAGTTATTGTAATGGAGCTTGCTCGTATTACAGATCACTTAATTTGTAACTCAATTCTTGGTGTTGATACTGGTGCGTATACTGGTTTCTTATACGTTTTTCAATTTAGAGAAAAAATCTACGAAATCTACGAAGAAATTTGTGGAGCTCGTTTGACTACAAATATGGGAAGAATTGGTGGTTTTGAAAGAGACTGGTCTCCAGAGGCTTTCAAAAAACTAGATGCTTTTCTTGAAGAATTTCCAGTTGCATGGAAAGAATTCGAAAACTTATTCGAAAGAAATAGAATTTTCCTTGACAGAACTGTAAACGTAGGTGCAATCACCGCTGAACAAGCTATGGCTTACGGATTTACAGGTCCAAACTTGCGTGCTGCCGGAGTTGATTATGACGTTCGTGTTGCACAGCCTTACTCATCTTACGAAGATTTTGATTTTATTGTTCCTGTTGGAAAGTCAGGTGACACGTATGATCGTTTCTGTGTTCGTAATGCTGAAGTTTGGGAAAGTTTAAGCATTATTCGTCAAGCGTTGGATAAAATGCCAGCTGGAAACGAATATCATGCAGAGGTTCCTGATTACTACCTTCCTCCAAAAGAAGATGTATACAATTCGATGGAATCATTAATCTATCACTTTAAAATCGTAATGGGAGAAGTTCCTGTACCAGTTGCAGAAATTTATCATCCTGTTGAAGGAGGAAACGGAGAGTTAGGTTTTTATTTAGTTACTGACGGAAGCAGAACTCCATATAGATTACATTTCAGAAGACCTTGCTTTATTTATTACCAAGCATATCCTGATATGATTAAAGGAGCTTTATTATCTGATGCAATTGTTATC
This sequence comes from Flavobacterium sp. LHD-80, assembly GCF_030929605.1. GTDB lineage: Bacteria > Bacteroidota > Bacteroidia > Flavobacteriales > Flavobacteriaceae > Flavobacterium. The sequence continues at coordinate 330,519 of NZ_JAVFVS010000004.1, read as the reverse complement.
CTTTCTAGTTTAAATGTAATTGCAGGAGAATTAGACGCCTAAATGATTGCAGATTTTAGAATTTAGATTTCAGATTGGAAAAATCTAAAATTTAAAGTCCGAAATCTAAAATTTTAAAAGAATGCCGATTATAGATTCAGATTGAAAAGTCTAAAATCTAAAATCTAAAATCCAAAATAAAAAATGGAACGTAAACATTACAAACAAGAAATAAATATGACTGAGGCATTGATCGCTCGTATCAATGAATTAATCAGTCATTATCCGGAAGGCAAACAAAAATCGGCTTTACTGCCTGTTTTGCATGAAGTACAGGATGCTCACAACAACTGGCTTAGTACTGAATTGCAAGATAAAGTTGCCGAAATTCTTCAAATCAAACCAATTGAGGTTTATGAAGTGGTTACTTTTTATACCATGTTCAACCAAAAACCAATTGGAAAATACATGTTTGAGTTTTGCCAGACTTCTTGCTGTTGTTTAAATGGTGCCGAAAATTTAATGGATTATACTTCTGAAAAATTAGGCATTAAAATGGGCGAAACAACTCCAGACGGAATGTTTACCATTGCTGGTGTAGAATGTTTAGGTGCTTGCGGATACGCTCCGATGATGCAGTTAGGAGATTTCTACAAAGAAAAATTGACAGAAGAAAAAATAGATCAGTTAATCGCTGATTGTAAAGATGATAAAATAATATTACACGATAAATAAGATGTCACAAAAAATATTATTAGATAAAATCAATATTCCTGGAATTAAAACCTACGAAGTTTATCGTCAAAATGGCGGTTATGCTTCTGTAGAAAAAGCTTTAAAAACACTTACACCAGATGAAGTTACTGAAGAGGTAAAAAAATCAGGTCTTCGTGGTCGTGGTGGCGCTGGTTTCCCTGCCGGAATGAAATGGAGCTTTATTGATAAAAAATCAGGAAAACCAAGACACTTAATTTGTAACGCTGACGAATCTGAACCAGGAACTTTCAAAGATCGTTATTTGATGGAATTTATTCCTCACTTATTGATCGAGGGAATGATCACTTCTAGTTACGCTTTAGGCGCAAACTTATCATATATCTACATTCGTGGAGAATATATGTGGGTTTTCAAAATTTTAGAAAGAGCAATCGCCGAGGCTAAAGCTGCAGGTTGGTTAGGAAAAAATATTTTAGGTACAGGTTACGATTTAGAGTTACACGTTCACTGTGGAGCTGGAGCTTATATTTGTGGAGAAGAAACTGCACTTATTGAGTCTTTGGAAGGCAAAAGAGGAAATCCTCGTATTAAACCACCTTTCCCAGCGGTTTCAGGACTTTGGGCAAATCCAACAGTGGTAAACAATGTTGAAACTATTGCAACAGTCCCATGGATTGTAAACAATTCTGGTGACGATTATGCTAAAATTGGAATTGGACGTTCTACAGGAACTAAATTAATTTCTGCTTCTGGACACATCAAAAATCCTGGAGTTTATGAAATTGAATTAGGTTTAAGTGTTGACGAATTCATGAATTCTGATGAATATTTAGGAGGAATGTCTTCAAGCCGTCCATTAAAAGCATTTGTACCTGGAGGTTCTTCTGTGCCAATTTTACCAGCTGAATTGATTTTCAAAACAGCAAACGGCGAAGATCGTTTAATGACTTACGAATCTTTAAGTGATGGTGGTTTTGCTACCGGATCGATGTTGGGTTCTGGAGGATTTATTGTTTATAACGATACTGCTTGTGTGGTTAGAAACACTTGGAACTTTGCTCGCTTCTACCACCACGAATCTTGTGGACAATGTACACCTTGCCGTGAAGGAACAGGATGGTTGGAAAAAATCTTATGGAGAATTGAAAACGGTCAAGGCCGTGAAGAAGATATTGAATTATTGTGGAGCATTCAAAGTAAAATTGAAGGAAACACAATTTGTCCTCTTGGTGACGCCGCTTCTTGGCCGGTAGCAGCAGCGATTCGTCACTTTAGAGATGAATTTGAATATCACGTTCGTTTCCCTGAAAAAATAAAAAATAGAGATCACTTTGTTGCTGAACCTTTTTCACAAGTAAAGCATTTAGTAGGCGGTAAAGTAATCGTATAAAAATAAAAAGCAGAAAGTTATAAAGTTCATAATGTTAAAAAGGACAGCAATTCTTTTCAATATTCCGACTTTCAACAAAAAAGTTTAAAATAGTTTAAAGTTTCAAGTTTTTTTAGTTTCAAGTGAAAACGTGAAACCTGAAACCTGAAACTAAAAAAACAAAATAAAGAGATGAAAGTAACCATAGACGGTCAAAGTATAGACGTAGAGCCAGGAACAACGATCCTGCAGGCTGCACGTATGATTGGTGGAGATTTGGTACCGCCAGCCATGTGCTATTACTCAAAATTAAAAGGGAGCGGTGGAAAATGCCGTTGCTGTTTAGTTGAAGTTTCTAAAGGTAGTGAGGCTGACCCAAGACCAATGCCAAAATTAATGGCATCTTGTGTAACAGGATGTATGGACGGAATGGAAGTAAACAGTAAATCTTCTGACAGAGTAACGGAAGCACGTAAATCTGTAACTGAATTTTTATTGATCAACCACCCATTAGATTGTCCAATTTGTGATCAGGCAGGTGAATGTGATCTCCAAAACTTAAGTTTTGAGCACGGAAATCCGAAATCACGTTTTATTGAAGAAAAAAGAACATTTGAACCGGAAGATATTGGTCCAAATATTCAACTGCATATGAACCGTTGTATTTTATGCCAAAGATGTGTGCAAGTTGCAGATCAATTGACAGACAACAGAGTTCACGGAGTATTAGATCGTGGTGACCATGCTAATATTTCAACTGGAATTTCTAAAGCAATCGACAATGAGTTTTCTGGAAACATGATTGACGTTTGTCCGGTTGGAGCTTTAACAGACAAAACTTTCCGTTTTAAATCAAGAGTTTGGTTCAACAAACCTTATAACGCACACAGAGAATGTACTACTCCAGGATGTTGCGGTAAAACTACTGTTTGGATGTTTGGTGGAGAAATTCAGCGTGTAACTGGTCGTAAAGATGAGTATCATGAAGTTGAAGAATTCATTTGTAATTCTTGCCGTTTTGACCACAAAGATGTGAATGATTGGGTTATTGAAGGACCAAGAGAATTCGAAAAAGATTCTGTAATCAACCAAAATAACTACACTCAAAAATTAGAGAAAGTACAAATCGATACGGAAAAGAATATTCTTATGGGTAGAGATATTGACCGTAAAAAAATTAGTATGGCTGAAATTCCATTAAACACTAACAACAAAAATTCTTAATGATGGTAGATGGTGCGTTTATTATAGAAAAAAGTGTTGTAATTGTTGTGGTTTTTGCTGTAACAATGATTATGGCGATGTATTCTACTTGGGCTGAACGTAAAGTTGCTGCTTTCCTTCAGGATCGTGTTGGACCAAACCGTGCAGGTTGGGGAGGTTTATTACAGCCACTTGCTGACGGTATGAAATTATTCTCAAAAGAAGAATTTGAGCCAAATACACCTAATAAATTTTTATTTGTTGTAGGACCGGCAATCTCAATGAGTACAGCTTTGATGACAAGTGCTGTAATTCCATGGGGAGACAAACTTCACGTTTTTGGAAGAGAAGTTATTCTACAAGCCACTGATGTAAATATTGCTTTATTATACATTTTTGGAGTTCTTTCTGTTGGAGTTTACGGAATCATGATTGGTGGATGGGCTTCTAACAATAAATTCTCATTAATGGGAGCTGTTCGTGCAGCATCGCAAATGGTTTCTTATGAAGTTGCAATGGGATTATCAATGATTGCATTATTGATGATGACTGGAACAATGAGTTTAAAAGAAATCTCTTTGCAACAACAAGGTATGAACTGGAATGTTTTCTATCAGCCTTTATCTTTCTTAATTTTCTTAATTTGTTCATTTGCAGAAACTAACAGAACTCCGTTTGACTTAGCAGAATGTGAAAGTGAATTAATTGGAGGTTATCATACTGAATATTCTTCTATGAAAATGGGATTCTATTTATTTGCTGAATATGCTAGTATGTTTACTTCTGCAACTATTATTTCTGTATTATTCTTTGGAGGTTATAACTATCCTGGAATGCAATATATAGTTGAGAATGTTGGTGTAAATACAGCTAACTTATTAGGAATTGCAGTATTGTTTGGTAAAATATGTTTCTTCATATTTTTCTATATGTGGGTTCGTTGGACAATTCCAAGATTTAGATATGACCAATTAATGAACTTAGGCTGGAGAATTTTGATTCCGCTTTCGATTATTAATATTATGATTACGGGTGCTGTAATATTAAGACACGATATCGCAGCAGCATTAGGATTCTAAGAAACGTAATTAGCTTCAAATAAAAAACAAAATAGATTTAAATTTGACTGATCAAAATTTGAATCATAAATTATAATAGTAAAAATGTCAATAGAAACTATATCATTATCGGGTAGAAAAAAGGTGGTCTCTAACAAAGAGATGACTTTTATTGAGCGATTGTATCTTGTGGCGATTGTAAAAGGTTTGGCGATCACGCTTAAACACCTTTTTAGAAAAAAAGTTACGATTCATTATCCTGAACAGGTTAGACAAATGAGTCCGGTTTATCGTGGTCAGCACATGCTGAAACGTGATGAACAAGGTCGTGAAAACTGTACTGCCTGCGGATTATGCGCATTATCTTGTCCAGCTGAAGCGATTACAATGAAAGCTGCTGAACGTAAAGCAGATGAAAAACATTTGTACAGAGAAGAAAAATATGCTGAAATATATGAGATCAATATGCTTCGTTGTATTTTCTGTGGTTTGTGTGAAGAGGCTTGTCCAAAAGATGCTATTTACCTAACTCAGTCTAAAGTTTTAGTTCCTGCCAGCTACGAAAGAGAAGATTTCATTTTTGGAAAGGACAAATTGGTGATGCCTTTAGAAATGGCAATCAAAAATGCTCAACTTAATAACGCTAACTAATGATACATATTCCTGATTTTGCACACGCAACAACTGTACAAGTTATATTTTGTTTCTTAGCGTTTATCACGGTAATTACCGCTTTCTTGACCATTTTTAGCAGAAACCCAATTCACTCAGCAATTTACTTAGTGATTTGTTTCTTCTCAATTGCTGGTCACTATTTACTATTAAATTCTCAGTTTTTAGCAATTGTACATATAATAGTCTACTCCGGAGCCATTATGATTTTGTTCCTGTTTACGATTATGCTTATGAATTTGAATGAACAAAAAGACGTTCACCGACCTAGAATTACGCGTTTAGGAGCTATTGTTTCGTTCTGTTTGATCGTAATTGTTTTGATTACAATCTTCATTAATTCTAAACCAATTGTTGGTGAATACGATTCAACTGGAGAAGATTTCCAATCTATTAAAGTATTAGGTAAAATATTATTAAACGAATATATGGTACCTTTTGAATTTGCTTCAGTTTTACTTTTAGTAGCAATGATTGGAACTGTATTATTGTCTAAAAAAGAAAAATTAAATAAATAATGGGTAATATATTAAATCAAATAGGTATTGAAAATTACATCTTTTTAAGTGTTGTACTTTTTTGTATTGGTGTTTTTGGTGTATTGTACAGACGAAATGCTATTATCGTTTTCATGTCTATCGAAATCATGCTAAATGCTGTAAACCTTTTATTTGTTGCATTTTCAACTTATCATCAAGATGCTCAAGGACAGGTTTTCGTATTCTTTTCGATGGCTGTAGCTGCTGCCGAAGTAGCAGTTGGATTAGCAATTTTAGTTTCTATTTTTAGAAACATTGGCTCAATTAGTATCGATAACTTAAAAAACTTAAAAGGATAAATAGAAATGGATACCAATTTAGCTTTACTTTTAGTACTAACTCCTTTTTTAGGATTTTTAATCAATGTTTTCTTTGGAAAAAGCTTAGGAAAAACAGTTTCTGGAGCAATCGGGACTGTTGCTGTAGCGATCTCTTTTATAGTTACGCTTGTTCTTTTTAATCAAATTACTTCAACTGGAAAAGCAATTGAAGTTACTTTATTTGATTGGATCCAAATAAGCAATCTTAAAATCAATCTTGGATTTTTATTAGATCAATTATCTGTTCTTTGGTTATTGTTCGTAACCGGAATTGGATCTTTGATTCACTTATACTCTATCAGTTACATGCATGATGATGAGAATATGCATAAGTTTTTTGCATATTTAAATCTGTTCGTGTTCTTTATGATCACGCTTGTAGTTGGAAGCAACTTATTAGTTCTTTTCATTGGATGGGAAGGTGTTGGACTTTGCTCTTATTTACTTATCGGATTTTGGCATAAAAACCAAGATTATAACGATGCTGCAAAGAAGGCTTTCATTATGAACAGAATTGGAGATTTAGGTCTTTTAATTGGTATGTTCATCATTGGTTCAATGTTCTCCACTTTAGATTATGCAACTTTAAAAACTGCAATTGCTGGAGCTACTAATTTAAACATTTCTCTACTTTCAGTAGCTGCATTATGCTTATTCATTGGAGCTTGTGGTAAATCTGCACAAATTCCATTGTATACTTGGTTGCCTGATGCGATGGCTGGACCAACTCCAGTTTCGGCATTAATCCACGCTGCTACGATGGTAACAGCAGGTATTTTCATGGTAACAAGATTAAATTTTGTTTTTGATTTAGCTGTTGATGTACAAACTGTAATTGCAATTATTGGAGCTATAACTTCATTAGTAGCTGCAACAATCGGTTTAGTTCAAAATGATATCAAAAAAGTACTGGCTTACTCTACAGTTTCTCAATTAGGATTAATGTTTTTAGCATTAGGATTTGGCGCTTATGAAGTAGCCGTATTTCACGTAATCACACATGCTTTCTTCAAAGCTTGTTTGTTCTTAGGATCTGGATCTGTTATTCATGGTTTACATGGAGAACAAGATATGCGTAAAATGGGTGGATTGCGTAAAGCAATGCCAATCACTTTCTGGACAATGTTAATTTCTTCATTGGCAATTTCAGGAGTTCCATTTTTCTCAGGTTTCTTCTCTAAAGATGAAATTTTAATGACAGCTTTCCACCACAGTATTCCATTATACGTTGTAGGATCTATTGCTTCAATCATGACAGCTTTCTATATGTTTAGATTGATGTTCTTGACTTTCTTCAAAGAATTTAGAGGAACTGAAGAGCAAAAACATCATTTACATGAAAGTGGTGCATTAATCACTATTCCACTTATCATTTTAGCTATATTGGCAACTTTTGGCGGATTAATTAGTTTGCCAGGAAACAGCTGGTTAAATGAATATCTTGCTCCTCTTTTCACGAAAGTAGCTGGCGAAGAACACCATCTAGGAACAACAGAATATACTTTAATGGGTGTTGCTGTTTTAGGCGGATTATTAGGAATTCTAATTGCTTATGTGAAATATTTCAAACAAGACAATGTTCCTGAAGCAGATGAAAACATTACAGGCGTAGCAAAAGTTTTATATAACAAATATTATGTTGATGAAGCTTATGATGCAATATTTGTTCGCTCTATAAACGGATTATCAAGATTCTTTAGAGACTATATTGAAACTGGTTTATCAGCTCTTGTTTTCGGATTAGGAAAAGTAACAAATGAATTAGCTTTCCAAGGCAAAAAACTACAGACTGGAAGTATCGGATTATATCTTTTTGCTTTCGTTATTGGTCTTTGCGCGATTGTTTCTTATATATTTTTAGCTCAATAATTTTATAACTATGAACGTTTCTCTTATATTAATTATTCTTTTAGTTGGTGCATTTATCACCTATTTTGTTGGTGACAAACTCGCTTCAAAAGTAGCTTTGTTCTTTAGTTTGGCAGCTTTGGGCTGTTCGGTTGTATTGTTGAATCATTTTAATGCTGGTGAAAGCATCAGCTTAGTAAATGCTTGGATCAATCAGCCTAAAATTTCATTCGCTTTAAACGCTGATGGATTGGCAATTGCAATGCTTTTATTGACTACAGCTTTGACCCCAATTATTATATTTTCTTCTTTTGGAAATGAATATAAAAACGCAAAAGCTTTTTATGCATTAATTCTATTTATGGCTTTTGCAATGACAGGAACTTTCCTTGCTGCAGATGGCCTTTTATATTATATTTTCTGGGAATTAGCACTTATTCCTATTTATTTTATTGCTCTTATCTGGGGCAATGGAGATGCTGAAGAACGCAGAAAAGCAGTTGTAAAATTCTTTATTTACACACTTGCAGGTTCTTTATTCATGTTAACTGCTTTCATCTATTTATATACAAAAGCACACAGTTTCTTGATTGAAGATTTATACAAATTAAATCTTTCTGCAGATGAACAGCTTTGGATTTTCTTGGCTTTCTTCTTGGCTTACGCAATTAAAATTCCAATTATCCCTTTTCACACATGGCAGGCAAATGTGTACCAAAAAGCACCAACTGTTGGAACAATGCTTTTATCTGGTATCATGTTAAAAATGGGATTATACAGCGTTATTCGTTGGCAATTGCCAATTGCTCCTCTTGCAGCAAAAGAATACATGAATATTTTTATTGCTTTAGGAATTGCTGGCGTAATCTACGGTTCAATCGTTGCTTTAAGACAAAAAGATTTAAAGAAATTATTGGCTTATTCATCTCTTGCTCACGTTGGATTAATTGCTGCAGGAACTTATACTTTGACAGTTGATGGTTTCCGCGGAGCAGTTTTACAAATGATCGCGCACGGTTTTGTGGTAGTTGGATTATTTTATGCTGCAGAAATTATCTACAGAAGATTTGAAACAAGAAATATTTCAGAATTAGGCGGAATCCGTACGCAATCTCCAAAATTCACTTCAATGTTTTTAATTTTGGTTTTGGCTTCTGTTGCTTTGCCAACTACATTTAACTTTGTTGGAGAATTTACAGTATTATACAGTCTTTCTCAAATTAATATTTGGTTTGCTGTTTTAGGTGGAACAACTATTATTTTAGGAGCTTACTATATGTTGAAAATGTTCCAAAACGTAATGTTAGGTGAAACCAATTCTAAAACTTTTGCAGATGTTTCTGTAAACGAAGGAATTTCTATGGTAGCAATTATTGCTGTTTTGATTTTCTTTGGATTCTATCCAAAACCAATAACAGATTTGATTACACCAAGTTTAGAAACAATACTAAACATTATCAATAAAAACTAAGGTTTTAGAATGCAGATTAACGAATTTTGATTTCAGATTTATCCGAAACTAAAAGAGTTAAAATGCCAAAAAAAATAAAACATATTTTAAATAAAATAAATTAGGGCGTTTTAGATTTCCTAAATCAAAAAAACAAAAATGAATACATTAATAGCTATAACAGGATTGGGTATTTTTTGCCTATTGTTTGAAATTCTAAATTTTAGAAAAGGCATTGTTCCGTTTACCATTTTAGGTTTATTGGGCGTTTTGGCACTTAACTATTATGAATTTGGATCAACAGCAAGTTATTACAATAATATGATTACAGTGAGTAAATTCTCTACTGCCTTTTCATCATTATTCATTATTCTAACTATTTTCCTTGTAGCATTAAGTCACAATTTCTACGAAAATCATCAAACAAAAATCTCTGATTATATTGCTATAAAAATCTTTTTATTAGCTGGAGCAGTTGCTATGGTTTCTTTTGGGAACTTGGCAATGTTTTTCTTAGGAATCGAAATTTTATCAATCGCATTATATGTTCTTGCTGCGAGCGATCGTTTGAATATCAAAAGTAACGAGGCTGGTATGAAATATTTCTTGATGGGATCTTTTGCATCAGGAATTATCTTGTTCGGAATTTGCTTGATTTACGGAGCAATGGGAACTTTTGATGTTACTGAAATTTACGAAAGTTCTTTATCTGCTGAATTGCCAATCTGGTTTCCTATTGGAATGATTTTAATGACAATTGGAATGTTTTTCAAAGTTGCTGCTGTACCATTTCATTTCTGGGCTCCAGATGTTTATGAAGGTTCTCCAGCTTTAACGACTGCTTTAATGAGTACATTGGCAAAAGTTGTAGCCATAGCAACTCTTTATAAATTAGTAGCTGGCTTAAACTTAATTCCGTCTTTAGAAAACCAAGATATGTTAGGAACATTTGAACATATTATTGTAATCATTTCAATTGCTTCTATGACAGTTGGAAATATAATGGCTTTGCGTCAAGTAAATGTAAAACGTATGTTGGCATTTTCAGGAATCTCTCACGCAGGTTTCATGTTAATGACATTCTTATCAATTGCAACATCTGCAGGAGTTTTATTGTATTATGCTGCAGCTTATGCATTGGCGGGAATTGCTGCATTCAGCGTTATCTTATACGTTTGTAAAAATCAAGATAACGAAGATATTACGAACTTTCATGGTTTAGGAAAAACAAATCCGCTTTTAGCTGCGATCTTAACAGGTTCATTATTATCAATGGCCGGAATTCCAATTTTCTCTGGATTTTTTGCTAAATTATTTTTATTCAATCAAACTATTCAATCTGGTTATATTGCTTTAGTTATTGTTGCCGTTATCAACTCTATTATAAGTGTTGGTTATTATTTCAAACTTATATTGGCAATGTACTCTAAAGAACCAAATGAAGAACGTACAGGAAAACCATTTCTTATTTATGCAGTTGCAATCATTTCAATTACTTTAAATATTGTTTTAGGTTTATTTCCATCTTTAGTTTTAGATTTATTAAGCTAAAAAATAGAATTCTATATATAGAAAACCATTCGTTTGTTCGGATGGTTTTTTTATTTTAAATCCGTTTTATTTAGAAGAAAAAATCATGTTAAAAATTTAACTCAAATTGTTTCAGATAAAAAAAACTCCATATATTTGAGTTCACTAAAAGCATAAAAAACTATGGCCTTCAATTCAAAAAATCCATTTTTAAGCAGCAAACGTTTTTCATCAAATGCTGTTTCTAGAGCTGAAGAAGTACACGAAGCGCAAATTATTGACTACAATCAAGAAATGACTTTGTCTGGTACGATCAATAAAACAGCTATTTTATTTTTAATATTATCTGCGGCATCAATGATTACTTGGTGGATGGCGTTTAATGGAATGAATCCTATTTTGCCTGCATTCGGTGGTGCAATAGTAGGCTTAATTCTAGTTTTAATTGCCTCTTTCAAACCTCAGGCTTCTCCATATTTAGCTCCAGGTTATGCCTTTTTTGAAGGTTTATTCATTGGTGGAATTTCAGCAATATTTGAAGCGAGATATCCAGGAATTGTGATTAATGCTGTTGGTGCAACATTAGTAACTTTTTTAGTTTGCCTTGGCTTATATAAATTCAAAATTGTAAAAGTTAATGAGCAATTCAGATCAGTTGTTATTGCAGCAACGTTAGCAATCGCAACGTATTATTTGATTTCTTGGCTAGCTTCTTTGATCTTTAACTTTACTCCTGTTCATTACGGAAACGGAATGATGAGTATTGGAATCAGTGTTTTTGTAATTATTATCGCTGCCTTAAACTTATTCTTAGATTTTGATCAAATCGAACAAGGAGTTCAACAAAGAATGCCAAAATTCATGGAATGGTTTGGTGCGATGGGACTAATGATCACATTAGTTTGGTTATATGTAGAATTCTTAAGATTACTTGCTAAACTATCTTCTAATAAAAATTAAAAGATTTATAAAATATAAAAAAAGCCTTTTTGAGTTTTCAAAAAGGCTTTTTTTTTTGCCTTTATATCTTCTGAAAGCTTGACTAAAAACTTTCAGAAAATAGCTTTCTTTTGGGAACTTAATCAAAAGAAATTAAATCTATTTTAAATCATTCAATTATGCTTTTTCAAGCAAAAAGAAATCCCAAACTATTTTAAGGAAAGGTAAAATTCTCATCATTATTTTTAAAAAGTAGTATATTTCTTATTTTTGTAAAGTAGGCTAAAAAAATTTTAAAATTCCTTAGAAATTTAAAAATCTTAATAATCTATCTTTTCTCGTTTAAGGAAAACGTAGTAAAATTAAGACTTAACGAAACTTACTTTTATTATGTAATAAATTACAATTAATGCAATTTATTACATAATACTAAAAATTATAGCTAATTTTTTATACAATTATATTTTTATTATCCAAATAATTATGAATATAAAAAATTTATATATTTTTGTGTAATCGATTACAATTAACCAATGTAAAAGATATTTCAAAACCACAAATTACTATTACTAACTTTTTAACCTAAACAATTATGAAAAAAAACCTACTTTTCATTTTCATTTTACTTGCGAGCGTTCAAATGTGGGCGCAACAAGTTTCAATCACAGAAGCATCAGGGTGGCTTGAATCTGCTTTTGTAAAATGGCAGCCAGTAAGTGGCGCACAAACCTACAATGTTTATTATTCTGGAAATGGAATCACTGATCAAAAAATTGACGACCAGCTTATTAGAAGCTACGGAAGTTATTTTCGTGCTGACATTCCAGGATTAAAAGCTGGATCCTACACGATCAAAGTAAAACCTGTAATTTCTGGAGCAGAAGGAACGGGATCAACAACAAGCGCTTTAAATGTTATTGCACACGACAGAAATGGATTTGCATTCGAAAGCGGAAGAGTTCCAGGCGGGTACAAAGCAGATGGAACTCCAAAAGACAATGCGGTAATTCTTTACATCACGCAAAACACAAAAAACACCATTTCGATGAATATTACGGGAGCAAGCGCAAATCCGTGCGTGGGTCTTCAAAATATTTTATACGCAATTAAAAAAGGAAAAGATACGCGTCCGTTTATCATCAGATTAATTGGGGATATTACCGATATGAGTGTTATGGAAGGCGGTGATGTTGTTATTGAAAATGCAAACAATGTATCAAGTTATGTAACAATCGAAGGAATTGGAAATGATGCCGTTGCTAATGGTTGGGGCGTACGTCTTAAATCGGCTTCAAATATAGAAGTAAGCAACCTTGGTTTTATGAACTGCAATAGTACCGCAGGAGATAATGTTGGTATGCAACAAGACAATGATCATATTTGGGTTCACAACTGCGATTTATTTTATGGAAATGCAGGAAGCGATGCCGATCAAATTAAAGGCGATGGAGCATTAGATAATAAATCTTCGACTTATATTACATTGTCATACAATCACTTTTGGGACAATGGAAAAGCAAGTCTTTTAGGTTTAAGCGAAGGAACCACAACTGGTTTATACATAACGTATCATCACAACTGGTTTGATCATTCTGATTCTCGTCATCCGCGTGTTCGTTATTATTCTGCTCACATTTACAACAATTATTACGATGGAAATGCAAAATATGGCTCTGGATCAACAATGGGATCTTCACTTTTTGTTGAAGGAAATTATTTCCGTAATGCTAAACATCCAATGCTGACTTCGTTACAAGGAACAGATATTTGGGATGAAGCCAATCAGGTTAATAATGCCGGAACAATGGGAACATTTTCTGGTGAAGCTGGCGGATTTATTAAAGCTTACAACAATACTTTTGATGCTTCAAACGGAACAAATAATATGCGTTTTGTAGCTTATAATGATCCGAATCCATTATACAATATTTCTGGAAAAATAAGTTCCGCAACAGATTTTGATGCTTACGTGGCAACAACAAGAGGAGAAACTGTAAGCAGTTCTATCAAATCAAAATCGGGTGCAAATTCGTATAATAATTTTGATACTGATGCTTCTTTATACGTAAAAAACCTTGTAATTGATCAGCCTGCAGCGGCTAAAACAAAAGTAACACAATACGCAGGACGCGTTTCTGGAGGAGATTTGCAATGGACATTTAACAATAGCGTTGATGATACTTCATCGCTTGTAATTACAGCATTTAAATCGGCACTTACAAACTATAGTGGCACTTTGGTTGCTGTTCAAGGCGAAGGAAATCCTCCCGCGAGTTCTCAGACACTTACTTCAACAGGTAATCAAAACCAAACAGTAACAAGCGGAACAGCAATTGCTTCTATTGTATTCACTTGGGGCGGAGATGCTACTGATGCAACTGTAACTGGATTGCCTGCCTCTGGACTTAGCTTTGTAAAAAATACTGCAGCAAAAACAATCACGATTACAGGAACTCCAACTGCAACGGTTTCGTATTCAATTGCAACAACCGGAACTGGAACACCTGCAACAGGTTCAGGAACAATAACTGTCACTACAGCGGGAAATCAAACTTTGACTTCAACTTCAAACAACAATCAGACCGTTGCCAGCGGAACTGCAATTAGCTCAATTGTATTTACCTGGGGAGGAACAGCCACAGATGCAACAGTAACAGGTTTGCCAGCATCGGGAATTAGTTTTGTAAAAAACACTACTGCAAAAACAATTACGATTACAGGAACTCCAACTGCAACAGTTTCCTATTCAATTGCAACTTCTGGAACTGGTACAATTGCAACTGGTTCAGGAACTATTACAGTTACTACAGGAACACCTAGCGGAGATGAAATTCACAATTTCACAACCTCTGGAAAAACAAGTTCATTTTATAGTATTACAGGAAATATGAATTCAACAGCTGGCTCTGTAACCTATAACGGACTAACATTGACTGCGCGTTTAAAAATCGAATCAAGCACCTCTATAACTTATACAACAACAAGTGCATCAACACTAACCTTAGTATTTGATTCTAATTTTACAGGAACAATCAAAGTTGACAATGTTTCTTATACGGCTTCTGCAGGAATCGTGACGGCGTCAATTGCAGCGGGTTCGCACAGTATTACAAAAGGTTCTGTTGCAAATCTATTTTATATTAGTACAGCGTATAATTCAGGAAGTACTTTACGAATGGCTAAAACAACCGAAGTTACTGCAGAGCCAGAAACTTCAAAAGTTCTTTTATATCCAAATCCAGTTTCTGACGTTTTATATATTTCGAAATCAACTCAAACAATAGAACAAGTTTTTGTCTATAATATGTCTGGAATTTTAGTAAAAAGCGCGGGCAAAAATGCTGAAAGTATTGATTTAAGTCAATTGATTTCGGGAACTTATTTGATAAAAGTTTCCACAACCGACGGTTCTATCAATCAAACTATTTTGAAAAAATAAACTAACTAACCTAACTTAACTAACTTAATTCTAAAAGCAAAAGGCTTCCCATATCAGGAAGCCTTTGCTATTTAATCTTTTATTTAAAGAAATATTACAAATCGAATTTGATTCCTTGTGCCAATGGAAGATTCGTTGTATAATTGATCGTATTAGTCTGACGTCGCATATAAATTTTCCATGCATCAGAACCTGATTCACGGCCTCCTCCAGTTTCTTTTTCTCCACCAAAAGCACCGCCGATTTCTGCACCAGAAGTTCCGATGTTTACGTTTGCAATTCCGCAGTCAGAACCAGTAACTGATAAAAATCTTTCGGCTTCACGTAGATTATTCGTCATGATTGCAGAAGACAATCCTTGAGCAACTCCATTTTGAATTTCAATTGCATTATCAACTTCTCCAGAATATTTAATTAAATATAAAACCGGAGCAAAAGTTTCGTGCTGTACGATTGCAAATGAATTTTCAGCCTCAGCAATTGCTGGTTTAACGTAACAGCCACTTTCGTAACCTTCGCCAGAAAGAACACCGCCTTCAACCAAAACTTTTCCACCTTCGGCCACTACTCTATTTAAAGCGACAGCGTACTGCTCAACTGCGTGCGTATCAATAAGCGGTCCAACGTGATTATTTTCGTCAAGCGGATTTCCAATTCTTAATTGTTTATAAGCAGCAACCAACGCTTCTTTTACTTTGTCATAAATACTTTCATGAATGATCAGTCTTCGAGTTGAAGTACAACGCTGCCCAGCAGTTCCAACAGCTCCAAAAACAGCACCGATAACCGTCATTTTAATATCAGCATCAGGAGTTACAATAATGGCATTATTTCCTCCTAATTCTAATAATGATTTTCCTAATCTTCCGGCAACGGCCTGCGCTACAATTTTACCCATTCTGGTAGAACCTGTTGCAGAAATTAGAGGAATACGAGTGTCTTTTGTCAATAACTCTCCTACTTGATAATCTCCATTTATTAAACACGAAATTCCTTCAGGAAGATTGTTTTCTTTGATAACCTGAGCGATTATGTTTTGACAGGCAATACCACAAAGTGGCGTTTTTTCAGAAGGTTTCCAAACGCACACATCTCCAGAAATCCATGCCAAAGCCGTATTCCAAGACCAAACCGCAACCGGAAAATTAAATGCCGAAATAATTCCGACAATCCCTAACGGATGATATTGCTCGTACATTCTATGTCCAGGTCTTTCAGAATGCATTGTCAGTCCATGTAATTGACGTGATAAACCAACAGCAAAATCACAGATATCGATCATTTCCTGAACTTCACCATAACCTTCCTGCAATGATTTTCCCATTTCATAAGAAACCAGTTTTCCTAAAGCTTCTTTATTCTGACGTAATTTTTCTCCAAACTGACGTACAATTTCACCACGTTGCGGTGCAGGAATTAGTCTAAACGTTTTAAAAGCTTCTGTAGCTGAACGCATTACTTTTTCGTAATCTTCAAGCGTTGAAGTTTTTACTGATGCAATTAGTTTTCCGTCAACAGGCGAAAAACTATCTAAAATCTCTCCTGATGAAAAATTTTCTGTTCCAGTTGAAGTACCGTCGTTAACCAGCTTAATGCCAAGTTTTTCGAGCGCTTCGTTCATGCCAAATTGTGATGCTATTGTTGTCATTGTAACTTTTTTAGTTAAAATTGTTATATTTTTTTATGTAAAGATATTCTTTTCGAATTAATTTCAAACTCAAAATAAAATCCTAAGCGAGAGTAAATTTAAGATTAATTAATACTAATAACAGCTTTAAAGCCTTATTTATTGGATTTATTTGATGAAATTTGCACTTCTAAATATTTCTAATATGACCAATTTAAGTCGCCTTTTACTTTGTTTTGTATTAATTTCCTTTAACGCATTTTCTCAAAAAGAACAGAAGCCATCTTTTCAAGTTGTTCCGCTAGGAATAAAAGGGGGAATTGACGAAAAAAATCTATCAGCTTATTTACTAGCTCCAACTAATACTAAAGATTTTATTTGTTTGGATGCTGGGACAGTAAATACTGGAATCGAAAAAGCTATTGAAAATAAGGTTTTCAAAGTTTCAACAAGTGAAGTTTTACGAAAATACATTAAAGGATATTTAATTTCGCATGCCCATTTAGATCACGTTTCAGGATTAATAATTAACTCTCCTGCCGATTCTTCTAAAACGGTTTATGCTACTGAAAAATGTATGGAAATGATGGAAAACCATTATTTCAACGATCAAACTTGGGCAAATTTTGGAGATAAAGGAGTAGGTTTTCCATTAAAAAAATATCATTTTCAAACTTTGAATTTAGGTGAAGAAACTCCTATTTCAAACACAAAAATGACGGTTAAAGCTTTTCCTTTAAGCCATGTCAATCCGTTTGAAAGCACTGCCTTTCTAGTTAAAAGTGAAGATTCTTATGTTTTATATTTAGGTGACACTGGCTCCGATTCTGTTGAAAAAAGCGATAAATTGAAAGCTTTATGGACTGCTATTGCGCCGTTGGTTCAAAGCAAACAATTGAAAGGGATTTTTATTGAAGTTTCTTTCCCTAATGAACAACCAGACAAATTTTTATTTGGTCATTTGACTCCAAATCATTTAATGACTGAACTTCACATTTTAGAAGATTTAGCTGGAAAAGGTTCTTTGAACAACTTCAAAATTATTATTACGCATTTGAAACCGCCTGCTAAAAATATTGCTAAAATTAAGGAACAGTTAAAAAATCAGAATGATTTAGGCTTGAAGATTATTTATCCTGAACAAGGGAAAAAGTTTGAGTTATAGATATTATTTTGTAAGTTATTTTTTATATTTTAGCCGAATAAATTTTTAAAAATGAAAATTGTTTGGTCTTCACAATCTAATTATACATTTAATTCCACACGAAATTATTTAATACATTATCGCACTATTGAAATAGCTGAAAAATTTGTAAATGAGGCACTTATTACTATTGACTTAATTTCAAAAAATCCGCATTTAGGAAAATTTAGAGATGATTTAACTTGTAACGAAATATTGGTATGGAAACATATATCACTTTATTATATAATCAATGATAATTTTATCCATTTAATTAGGTTCTATGATAATCGCCAAAGGCCTCTGACAATTTTAACTCTTTAAATTATTTTTTTTCTTTTTAACTCAAGCAACATTTCTTCATGGGTTATAAAATTCCCTTCTTCATATTCTCTTTTTGCCTGTTCAATATCAGCTTTTAATTCTAGTCTAAAATTTTCTTCTGGAGAAAGTATTTTTGCTATTGAAAGCATTTCGTCTGCGGAAAAAGTTTGAGTTTTTAACTTACGATAAAATGTTGGGCTTGGAATACCTATTTGCTCAATAATATAGCTTTTTTTAAATGGAGACTTATTCATTAAATCTTCAATATCATTAACGATATTTTTATAAGCAATAATTTCCTGTATCATAATTGAATTGTTTTTATATCATTTATGATACAAATATACATCAAAAACAACACAAAATATATTATTTGAATGAAAATTCATAAAAAAACCCGACAAGCTTTAAAAAACCTGTCGGGTTTGATATTTGTACTCCGACTCAATAATATTATTTCTTAGCTGTGAATCTAGGATCAGTTTCCATTACAGTTCCGCATTTATCACAAGTTCTCAATTCTTCTGAATTGTAAAAATGCTCGAAATGAGGAAGAAAGTCTTTCTCTATATTATGCAATTCAAAATACACTTCGTAAAGTTTATGATTGCAATTGTCACAATGCCAAAGCAGTCCATCAGTATAGCCTTTTCCAGCACGTTTACGCTCAATAACCAATCCGATTGAACCTTCGGAACGAACAGGAGAATGCGGAATTTTAGCAGGATGCAAATACATATCTCCGGCTTTTAATTCCATTTCCTTGCGCTCGCCATCTTCCTGAATTACAACTTTTATACTTCCTTCTAATTGATAAAAAAGCTCTTCGGTTTCGTTATAATGATAATCTTTTCGTGCGTTTGGTCCGGCGACAATCATTACAATATAATCACCTGAATCAACATATAGATTTTTATTTCCAACTGGCGGTTTTAGTAAGTGTCGGTTATCTTCAATCCATTTTGTTAGATTGAATGGTTTTGTTATAGCCATTTTTATTAGATTTTATGAAAAGCTAAGGTAACGAAAAGTTTTCAGTCGCAGTCTCAGTATTCAACTGAAAACTGAGACTGAAAACTGCGACTCATTTTAATTCGCGTATTAAATAAATATAAACTGGAAAATGATCGCTAAATCCAGCTTCTGTCAATGAATTTCGCAACGGATATCCTTTGTACTTTCCTGAAGCCTGAATTAAATATGGCTTGTTAAAAATCCCTGCTTTCCAAAATTCATAACTTGCAAAATCGGGTTCAATAAAAGATTTCGTCAATATAATTTGGTCAAAAATATCCCAGGAATCACGGAAAGCGAGAGTCCCCATTCCTCTTCCTGCCATTTCTTCAAATGGATTATAAACGCCAAATTCAGGAACTTCAGCCTTTTTTGCTTTTGCTCCCAATGCCATTTTTACGCTTTTATTAAAAGGTCCGTCGTTTAGATCTCCCATAGTTATAACTTTCGCATCTGGGTTTATTTGCTGTAAGGAATCAATTATTTTTCGGTTTAATTTTCCAGCCGCTTCACGGTACGGACTGCTGGCTTTTTCCCCTCCAGATCTCGAAGGCCAGTGATTAACGATAATGTGAATTTCTTCATCGTCCAAAAAACCCGTTACCAAAAGCTGATCTCTCGTAAAAACTCGGTTTTTAATATCAATTTTGACTTCGACATCTCCTAAATCTTCATTGTTATTTTCCTGAAGAACAGATTTATTTTTATAAATTAATAATGGAATATTAGAAAAAGAAGTCGGTCTGAAATATTTTTTTTGATACAAAAGCGCTACGTCAATTCCACGCTGATCAGGTGAATCAAAATGGATAATTCCGTAATCATATCCGGCGATTTTTTCTTGTTTTATTAAATCTTCCAGAACGCCTCTGTTTTCAATTTCAGAACAGCCAATTAAAGTTGGTGCAGTCGAATTTTCAGGAGTTCCAATTTCAGAAAGAACTCGGGAAAGATTTTTCAGTTTTTGCTCATACTTTTCTTTTGTCCAATGCTGTGCTCCTGTGGGAGTCCATTCATCATCATTTGTATTTGGGTCATCAATAATGTCAAAAAGATTTTCGAAGTTGTAAAAAGCAACAGTATGAATAGCATACTTTTTAGATTGAGCGTTTAGAATATAAATTCCAAAAAAAGCAACCAAACAAAAATGAAATTTAATAATTTGCATAACTTTAAAAATTAAATGCCCAAATTAAACAAATTGTAAGAAAATTCAATACTTTTATTGCTATGAATACTTAAATTTGTTTCTGACTAATATTAAACAGCAAAAGAAAACCATGAGCAACCTCTTTACTATCAAGAAACGTTTTACCTTTTGTAAAATCGCATTTCTTACTTTTGCTTTACAAACATTCAACTGTCAATCTCAACAAATCATGATTACACCGCCTTATTTACAAAAAGGAGATACTGTAGCTCTTTTAGCAACTGCTAGAAAAAATATCGATGACAACTTAAAACCAACTATTGATTTACTACACAGTTGGGGATTAGAAGCTGTAGTTGGAAGCACTATTGGGCTTGACTATCATCAGCTGGCTGGAACAGATGAACAGCGCGCTGTCGATTTTCAAAAACAATTAGACAATCCTAATATCAAAGCTGTTTGGTGTGTTAAAGGCGGATACGGAACTGTAAGAATGTTAGATTTATTAGATTTTACCAAATTCAAACAGCATCCAAAATGGATCATTGGATTTAGTGATGTTACCGTTTTGCATAATCATTTAAACACAATGGGCTATAAATCAATTCATGGTATTATGCCAATTACAGTTGCGCGTGCGACTCCTGCGGCGGTTAGTTCTATGAAATCGAGTTTGTTTGGCGAACCTATTTCCTACTCTATTGGTCCTGATAAAATGAACCGTTTCGGTAAAGCAACTGGTGAATTAGTTGGCGGAAATCTTTCTATTTTATATAGTTTGTTAGGTTCTCCTTCGGCAATTGACTGTAAAGACAAAATCTTGTTTATTGAAGATTTAGATGAATATCTGTATCATATTGATCGTATGATGATGAATTTAAGACGTAATGGTTGTATTGAAAACCTAAAAGGAATCATTATTGGTGGCATGACTAAAATGAAGGATAATGAAGTGCCTTGGGGTAAAAATGCACTAGAAATCATTGATGATGTTACTAAAAAATACAACATTCCGGTTATTTTTAATTTTCCTGCAGGACACATTCAAGATAATCGTGCTTTAATTATGGGAAACACAATTTCTATTGATGTGAATGCATCTGGAAGTATCGTTACTTTTCAAAAATAAATGTCCATTTTCCTTGAAGTAAGGAAATAATACCACATAAAAATCTCGCAAAGACGCGAAGTCGCAAAGTAGAATAAAACTTTGCGACTTCGCGTCTTTGCGTGCAAAAAACTTGATCCCGTCCCGAAATTTCGGGATCGGGAGAAACCTGAAACTTGATACTTGAAACAAAACTATGGCAGAACATAATGAACTAGGAAAAAAAGGAGAAGAACTGGCGGTAGAATTTCTTCAACAAAACGACTATAAAATTTTAGATCGAAACTGGACTTTTCAAAAAGCCGAAATAGATATTATTGCACAAAAAGATTCCATTCTAGCCATCGTTGAAGTTAAGACAAGATCGAGTTTAGATTTTGGTTCTCCACAAGATTTTGTCAAGCAAAAAAAGATTCAGCTACTGATTAAAGCAGTAAATGCCTACATAAACGATAGGGAAAAGGATTTTAATGATGATCTAAATATTCGTTTTGACATAATTGCGATTCATAAAACCGAGGAAACATTTGCTATTGAGCATATTACTGATGCTTTTTATCATTTTTAACATATTTTTTTATTGTTATAATTGTAACATTTTGTTTTTTTATTTATCTTTGTCAAGATTTATAACATCAAATTAACTAAACCAACACAATTAAGTTACAAAAAAAAAGAAAAAAAATTATGAAAACCGTTTCATCAATCGTCGAAAATTACATTAAAACAAAACCATTTTTATTGAATGCATTATCGCTCGGGATTATCAACCTAACTTCTCTTTCTCGGAACATTATGACCGAGCTGGAAAGTGAGTTTGGAAAAGAGGTAAAACAAGGTGCTGTTGTAATGTCTCTTAAAAGGCTGACTGAAGAATTAGATTTCAAATTAAACCACAAAATCAATAAAGTAATCAAGAATATTGGTGAAATTACGGTTCGTTCTGAATTGACAGATTACACTTTTGCAGCATCTGAAACTGTTTTAAACAAACAAGCCGATTTGATTTCTGACATTAATGCTTTATCTGATATTTTTTATACCTCATCTCGTGGCGTGAATGAAACAAATATTGTAGTGAGCAGCAGCGTTAATCATTTGGTTGAAAAACACTTTATGCGTGAAAAACTAATTCAGAAACTAGATAATTTAGCTTCAATTACTGTAAAACTTCCTAAAGAAAATATTGTAGTTCCAGGTATTTATTATTTCATTTTCCAACGTTTAGCTTGGGAAGGAATTATTATAAATGAAGTAATTTCGACTTCAAATGAATTTACAATTTTAGTTGGAGAAGATCAAGTTGATGTTGCTTTTAAAGTAATCAAAGACCTGAAAAACTAATGAAATAAAATTTAATTTTTAAATCTTATTAATATTCAATTTCTACAAATCCTTCTGAGTTTTTTAATTAAAACACAGAAGGATTTTTTCATTTTTATGAATTGAAAAATCTTCAATTCATTTATATCAAAATAAGAATATTCTCAAAAAGAGAAATTCACAATAGTTAATTTTTAATATTTCTGCCAAAAAGTTATTAACTTGATAAAAAGCATTTTACCTCTTTATTTATTGACATTTAAACGATGCACAATTTGAAAAAAAAGAAATAAGTGTAATTTTTGACTTTTTTATGCGAATAATATTTTTATATATTTGCTAACCACTCAACACATTAGAGTATCTATTTTGATAGTATCGTAATATAATTAGATTTAAATACAAACTAATTAATTTAATGTTGGAAGCCAAAGATCATAGCGACAAATTATTGGTAAGCGAACTTAAAAATGGCAGCGAAAAAGCATTTCGTGCTCTTTTTGATTTGTATTACCAAGATATCTATGGCTACAGCATAAGTCTTTTAAAGTCGAAGGAAGCTGCCGAAGAAAATGTTCAGGATGTTTTTATGAAAGTTTGGCTGCATCACCAAAACCTAAATTTGGACCAGTCGTTTAAAGCTTTCATTTTTACAATTGCGAGAAATCAGGCTTTCAATACACTAAATAAGGCCGCAAATGATAAGGTTTTAAAAGAAGCTGTTTTTTATGAGAGTCAGAAATCTCATGAATATGGCGATTATTCGATTCGCGAAGAAGATTGCAAAAAACTTCGCAAACAAGCTATAAAACAATTACCCCCCAAGCGAAAGCAAATTTTTAAAATGTCCAGAAAGAAAGGCATGAGTTACGAAGAAATAAGTCAGGAACTCGGCATCTCTATAAGCACTGTCAAGAACCAAATGAGCAAAGCACTGGAATCCATGCGAGTCTTTTTTCAAGTTCATGATGAGATTATCTAAACCAAAAAACCATAAACCATTAAAATCACTCTTTCGGAGTGATTTTTTTTTGTATTTAACCGTAAATTCAAAACTTACACCAATCTTGTCATTTCGATTTTTGAAAAAAAATCAAAAAAAATTAGCTAAAAAATCTCAACAAAATCAGTACTTCCCGTGTTTTTCATTTTACAAAACTGTTAAAATTTAAAAATTTACAACGTTTGAGTAGTACTCAACTTTCATTGAGCTGTATTATATCAGAACCCCGACTTAAAAACAATTCGTAATGAATTCAAATTCTGAAATAAAAGGCCTTTTACAAAAGTTTGTTTTGAACCAATGTACACTCGACGAAACAAACGAGGTGATCGCCTATTATAAAAAAAATCAGCTTACAGATGATTTTCCAACGGTAGAAGATGTTCAAAATCTTTTGGATGAAATGCCAAAAATGGACAAACAAACTGCTGATGATATTTTCATGAATATTTTATCTACTTCGAAAGAAGAAAAAGAGGAATCTGTAATTGAAATGCCAGCAAGAAAATCGAATTATAGAAAATACATTTCGATTGCGGCTTCGGTTGTTGTTTTATTAGGAATTGGCTTTTTCTACAAGCAAAGCCTTTCAACTAAATCAGCTGAAAAAGAATTCGACTTCAAAAGCAATGACATTGTACTGCAATTAGAAAATGGTGACATTCAGGTAATTTCTGAAAAAAACTCATCAATTGTAAAAGATGCTAACGGAAATATTGTTGGAAATCAGAACGGAGATAAATTAGTTTACGAAAACAGTTCAGATCCTGAAAAATTAGTTTACAATACAATCAAAATTCCGTATGGCAAAAAATTCCGCCTTCAATTATCTGACGGAACATTTGTTCACTTAAACTCGGGAACAACTTTAAAATATCCTATAAAATTTATTGCCGGCGAAAACAGACAAGTATTTCTTGATGGAGAAGCTTTTTTTGAAGTTGCCAAAGACAAAAAACATCCGTTTATCGTAAACGCTGACAATTTAAATGTTCGAGTTTTAGGAACGCATTTCAACGTTTCAAATTATCCAGAAGATGCTTTAACCGATGTTGTTTTAGTTGAAGGTTCAGTAGGAATGTACAATTCAAATGAAGAATTTGATGCCCTTAAAAACACCATTTTGAAACCAGGATTTAAAGGAAGCTTCAATAAAGAAAATGCTAAAATTTCGACTAAACCTGTAATCACAGATATCTATACTTCGTGGATAAATGGCGGTTTGACGTTTAGAAATATGGCTTTCAAAAACATTATTACAAAACTGGAAAGACGCTATAATGTTACAATTGTAAACAAAAATGAAAAACTAGCCAACGAAAAATTCAATGCTAGCTTTAAAGAAGAATCTATTGAAAATGTTATGAGCTACTTCAATGATATTCACGGCATTAATTACACCATAAAAAACAATCAAATACTAATTAAATAACCACTAAAACCAACGAAAAACTTATGAGGAACTAAATTACGGGAATAAAAAAATCGGAAAGAGCTGCGAACAATTTCCGATTAACTAAGTGATTGAATATAACGAATTAACTACAATCAATTAACAAAATTATGAAAAAAAAATCAAAGAATACTGGGTTTTTATACCGAGTGTTCCAAAATGACCTAAAATTGAAACTAACTACACTACTTATTTTGGTCGCCATGTTCAATATCAGAGCAAATACTTATGCCCAAAAGACAAAAGTAACGCTGGAATTAAACAATTCAACAATCGAGAAGGTTATTGAGACCATAGAACAAAAAACAGATTTCAGATTTATTTACAAACTGAATGATATCGATCTAGATCGAACAATTTCAATAAATGTAAAAGATCAATCGATTTATGTTGTTCTAGATAAGCTATTTAAAGGAACTCCAACCGAATTTAAAATTCGTGATACCCAGATTATCTTAAAAAAGCCGGAGCTTAAAACACAAATTATTGAATTTCAAAAACAAACCGTTTCAGGAATTGTCACCGACGAAAAAGGGATTCCGCTTCCGGGTGCTTCTGTAAATGAAGAAGGAACAAAAAACGGAGTTGCTACTGATTTTGACGGAAAATTTTCGATTACTGTTGCAAGTAATCAATCTGTAATTGTGGTGTCATTTGTTGGTTACAAAGACAAAAAAGTAACGGCAAACCAAAGTTCAATTACTGTTCAGCTTGAACCAGATGCAACAAATCTGCAGGAAGTTGTTTTAATTGGATATGGTTCTTTATCTAAAAAAGATGTAACAGGTGCGGTTTCATCAATAACTTCTAAAGACATGAATCAGGGGGCAATTGTAAATCCATTGCAATTAATTTCTGGTAAAGCTGCGGGTGTAAACATCAATCAAATTGGTAGCGAACCAGGTTCAGGGCCAAGTGTTCGTATTCGTGGAATTTCGTCATTACTTGGAGGAAATGATCCTTTGGTTGTTGTTGATGGTATACAAGGAGGTTTGGATTTATTAAACCAAATTCCACCAACAGAAATCGAAAATATTGACATCTTGAAAGATGCATCAGCTACTGCTATTTATGGTTCAAGAGGTGCTGCTGGTGTACTTATTGTTACCACAAAAAAAAGTAAAGCAGGAAGAACTACTATCGAGTATATCGGGAATGCTTCAATCGATTTTATTCCGAAAAAATTGGATATGCTAGACTCAAATCAGTGGTGGGAAGCTGCTCAAAAAGTAGGTGTTCCAGCTTCTGCAAATCATGGTTCAGATACAGATTGGTATGGAATTTTAACTAAAACTGGTGTAACTCAAAATCATACTTTAGCATTTGGTGGCGGTGCAGAAAACTTTAATTACAGAGGGTCTATCAGTGCTATTTTGCAAGATGGAGTCGTAATTAACTCAAACAATAAAAAATATATTGCTCGTGTTCAAGCAACTCAAACTGGACTTGATGGAAAATTAAAATTGACTTACAACTTAAACAACGGAACGAGTTATACAGATAGCAGTATTCAAAGTATTGGTCGTGTAAACACGGTTTCAAACTTAATTACAAATGCATATTTAATGCGTCCAACAGATCCTGTTTTTAATACTGATGGAAGTTATTTTACTGATCCTGCAATCTTTCAATATTTAAATCCTTATGCAGCTGCAGAAACGGTTACAAATGAAGGTCAATATGACAACTTATTTGCAAGTTTAAAAGCTGATTTAGATTTATATGACGGATTAACGGCAAGCTGGTTTGGAAGCTGGAGAAAAACAAATAATACAATTGGTTTTTACATGCCGGCAGAATCAACATCTTCTAAAGCTATTGATGAAAAAGGTTTTGCTAACATTAAAAATGACAGACAAAACGAAAGATTAATGGATATTAGTCTTAACTATAAAAAGACTTTTGGAGCGCACTCGATAAATGTTTTAGCATTGTACGAATGGCAAAAACAAGTTTATCAAGGAGATTATGCACAAGTTCGCGGTTTCATTAGTGACATGACAACTTACAATAATCTTGAATTGGGAGACATGTCTAAAGTACTTCCTGGAGACATGAAATCATACAAAAACGACAGGACTTTAGTTTCTTTCTTAAATCGTATCAACTACTCTTACATGGATCGCTATATGTTGACAGCAAGTCTTAGAAAAGATGGTTCATCTGTATTTGGAACTAATAACAAATGGGGTTACTTCCCGTCTGCATCTGTTGCTTGGCAAATTACGAAAGAAAATTTCATGTCACAACAAACGCTGTTTAGCGACT
Source organism: Flavobacterium sp. LHD-80 (assembly GCF_030929605.1). Lineage (GTDB taxonomy): Bacteria > Bacteroidota > Bacteroidia > Flavobacteriales > Flavobacteriaceae > Flavobacterium. The sequence goes on along the minus strand of NZ_JAVFVS010000004.1, from coordinate 303,003 downwards.
TAAAATTACGTGTTGGATACGGAGAAACGGGTAATCAGCAAGGACTTAACCCACAAGGTTCATTGTTATTAGTTGGAGGATCAGGAACTACTTATTTTGGAGGTTCACAAATTACCAATTTCAACACTACACAAAATGCCAATCCTGATTTGAAATGGGAAACTAAAAAACAAACCAACATTGGTCTTGATTTCGCCCTATTAGATAGCAGATTGAGAGGAACAATCGATGTATATACTTCTACAACTGACGATTTATTATTTGATTATACTGTACCTCAGCCTCCTTATCCTTATGATAAAATTAAAGCAAACGTAGGAAGCATTAGAAACAAAGGTTTAGAAGTTGCTTTGGGCTATGACGTAATCAAAAACGAAAACACTACGCTGACTTTAGCCGGAAACGTTTCTTTAATGAAAAACGAAGTACTTAATTTAAGTGGAAGCATCAACGGAGTTCCTTTAAATACAGATTATGTGGCTTGGGGGGCAAGTGGTTCAAATTCTTACTTGATAAAAGGACAACCAGTTGGAACTTACAATATTTTACATCACACTGGCGTAGATGCTGCAGGTATTGAAACTGTTGAAGATCGTGATGGAAACGGTATTATTGATCAAGGTGACAGAAGTCCAGATAGAGTTATTAGAGGATCTGCTTTACCAAAATATACTTATGCATTTAACCCAACATTTGTTCACAAAAATTTTGATGCTTCAATGTTATGGAGAGGTTCTGGAGGAAACAAAATCTACAATCAAGTGCGTGCTAACATTAGCCGACTTGAAAACATTGGTAAGTCAAACATTTTAGCAAGTGCTGTAGAAGAAGGAATTTATTCTTCTCCATATGCCTCTGACATGTATTTAGAAGATGGTTCTTTTTTACGTTTAGAGAATGTTACTGCTGGATATAATTTTCGTTTCAAAGATGTTAAATACATCGAATCTGTTAGATTATCGCTTACCGGAAACAATCTTTTACTTATTACCGACTATTCTGGTATAGACCCAGAGGTAACCTTAAGCGGAAGTGGAAAACCTGAAGATAATTTTGCGTCAGATAAAGGAATTTATCCTCGTACAAGAAGTGTCGCTATAGGTTTAAATGTAAAATTTAAATAGTAAAAAGAAATGAAAATCAAAAATATAGTATTATTAGGAACCTTAACTTTCCTATCTCTTGTTGGCTGCACCAATGTCGATGAGAATGTTTACGACAAATATCCAGCAGAAGACTTTTACGGAAGCCCAGAAGGTGCTGATGTTGCACTTGCAAGTGTTTACGCACAAGTTGGCGGAAACTGGAATGGTGTAGGTTATGCTGGAGCAGATAACGGTTGGTATGATTTAAACTGTATGTCTGCAGATGAGCAGGTTATTCCGCATAGAAATACAGGTGACTGGCAATTGGATTTTGCTCGTGTTTATACACATAAATGGTTGCCAACAGATTTAATGGTAAACAATACTTGGAACTGGCTTTACAAATCTATTTTTAATGCCAATCTTGCGGTTTCTCAATTAGAAACTGCAAAAGCTGATGCTTCAAAGATTGCCGAAGCTAAAGTTTTGCGTGCCTTTTTCTATTATTTATTAATGGATGATTATGGAAGCGTTCCTTTCTACACAGACAATAATACTACAGTAGACAAAATTCCGCAGGCTAGCCGTAAACAAGTATATGATTTTATTGTAAAAGAATTGACTGAAAATGTTGACTTGCTTTCTGGAGAAAAAGGAGGGAACTATTACGGAAGATTCAATAAATGGGCAGGTTACACTTTATTAGCAAAAGTATATTTGAATGCTCAAGTTTACACTGGCGAAGCAAAATGGAATGAATGTTTAGCTGCTTGTAACAAAGTAAACGAAGGCGGATTTAGCTTGCATCCAGCAAATTCAAATGCTGCAAGCGCACTTGGAAATACGTATTATGATTTATTTGGAGACGTACTTCCTACTGATGAAACAATCCTATCTATCTACACTACTGTAGATATTGTTTCTCGTAACATTTTTACAGTTCGTAGTTTATTTGGTCCACATTGTCAGGCTTTATTTGGCTACAGCGGATGGAATGGGACTATTGTTCCTAAAGATTTTTATCTAAAATATGCTGACAGTGATATTCGTAAAAAGCAGTTCTTAGTTGGTGAACAGCCAGGAGGAACTAACTACACACTTGACATCAGTTCTTTGGATAATCCTGGTGCTGGTGCTCAGGAAGGTGTTCGTAATGTGAAATTCTACCCTGTAACGCCAAGAAACGGTGGAGGTGCATCAAACGATTTTCCTATTTACAGATACGCAGACGTGCTTTTAATGATTGCTGAATGTAATGTTCGCTTAAATAATGCTGGAGCTGCAAAACCTTTTGTAGATCAGGTAAGAACTCGTGCGGGTGTTGCAGCTTTAGCAGGAAATCCAACTCTTGACGATATTTATACGGAAAGAGGTCTAGAATTGAACTGGGAAGGTCACAGAAGACAAGATATGATTCGTTTTGACAAATTTTTACAGCCAAAACAATTCAAAGAAACTTCAGAAGCTTATAGAAAAATATATCCTATACCAACTTCTGCTTTGAATGCAAATCCAAGTCTGAAACAAAATCCAGGTTATTAAAAAGATAATGATTATGAAATCGTCATTGCTATAAATCAAAAATGACGGTTTCGTATTTCTTAAAAAACAAATAGTAAAGACATATGAAAAAATATATAAGTACATTATTTGCGCTTGGCTCCCTGCTTTTTTTGGGCGTATCTTGCGATAATGATGCCGAATTGACTTACTTGAAAGAGGTTAATTTTCCGGCAGACATTAAAATTGCACCTAGCACTACCATCGTTTTACTCGAAGATAATGCCGATAAAAATGCAATAACCATTTCATGGGATGCTGTTACTTTTCCTATTGAAGCTCCGGTTACATATGCAGTACAATTTGATGTTCCTTCAGATATTACAGGTGCAAATGCTTGGCTAAAAGCAACTCGTATAGAAGTTGGTCAGGACGTTTTAACCAAATCTTTCTCTGTAAGAGACTTAAATAAAATTGCAACAGATTTAGGAATGCAACCTAGCAAAGCCAATAAACTTGTTGTTCGTGTTGAAGCTCAAATGGACAGAAAAGTATTTTCTAAAAATGTCGAACTAACGGTTACACCTTATGAAAAAGCAATTGCTTTTGGCGAAATTTATATGCCCGGAGATTATCAAGGTTGGGCCGTTGAAACTGCAGCAGCTTTACCTGCAATTGAAAAAGGAATCTATCAAGGATATATGACTGCTGAAGGTACTGCACTAGCTTTCAAATTAAATACTGCCAGAACATGGGCTGAATTTTATGGTGCAGGTGCTACTAATGAAGATTTAGTTAGAATGGATGATGATAATTTATTTCTTCCGAGTGCAGGTTCATACCAAATCAAAGTAAATCTTAACACCTTGAAATGGTCTGCAACGCCTTATTCATGGGGAATTGTTGGTACAGCTCAATCTGGAGGTTGGGATAACAGCACTCCTATGAGTTATGATCATAAAACAAAAACATGGAAAGTGACTGCCGATTTAGTTCCGGGAGCTTTAAAATTCAGATTAAACAATAAATGGGACGTTAATTACGGACCAAAAGATGCAACAACAAATACAATTAATCGTGACGATCAAGGCGCTTACACAATTACTGAAGCGGGAACTTACAACGTTACGTTCACTATAGAAGAAACTGATCCGGCAACAAAAGGTTATCCGGCAACAGCAACTTGTACTATAGTTAAAAAATAATCTAACCTATATTCATATAAGCTAGATTAGTTTGAGTGATACCTGCCTTTTTTGAGCGAAAGGCAGGTTATCTAAAAAATGCTTCTAAAAAACTGTATTCTAGTCTTGAAAAATTTAATTTCTAAAATCATGAAGTCTAAAACCAACATCGTTTTTATTTTGCTGTTTGCTTTGGCATTTATTTCCTGCAGTTCATCCGATGACAATCCTAAAACTGATCCAAAACCGGATCCTGGAACGGGATATCAACAATACGGAACTGCTTTTGACAAAGTTCCTGCAAACGAAGATGCTGTTATTTATCAAGTAAATATCCGCTCTTTTAGTCCGGAAGGAAATCTGAAAGGAGTTCAAAACCGTCTTGATTCTATTCGGAAATTAGGTGCGAATGTAATTTACTTAATGCCTATTTATCCTGTTGGACAGGTAAAAATGGCTGGTAAATTAGGTTCTCCTTATTCTGTAAAAGATTACAAAGCCGTTAATGCTACTTTTGGAACACTTGACGACCTGCGCTCTTTGGTTACAGAAGCGCACAGTAAAAACATGGCGGTCATTTTAGACTGGATTGCCAATCACACTTCATGGGACAATCAATGGATTACAGCACATTCGGATTGGTACCAAAAAGATGCAAACGGAAATATCATAATTCCGCCGGGAACCAACTGGCAAGATGTAGCGCAATTAAACTACACCAACAATGACATGAAAAAAGCCATGATAGACGCAATGTCATATTGGGTTTATAATGCTAATATTGATGGTTTCAGATGCGATGCTGCCGATTTTGTTCCGCAGGCATTTTGGTCTCAAGCTATTACTGAAATTCGTAAAATCAAAAACCAAAAAATGATCATGATGGCAGAAGGTACAAGAGCCAATCATTATGATGCTGGTTTCGATTATACTTTTGGTTTTTCTTATTTTGATGCTCTAAAAAAGGTATTTTCAGAAGCGCAGCCTGCTTCGTATTTGCAAACTGAAAGTTCTAAAGAATATGGTCAATTAGACAGTTCAAAACGTATTGTTCGTTATATAACAAACCATGACGTGAATCTCTCTGATGGAACTCCGCTGGAACTTTTTGGAGGCAAAAAAGGATCTTTAGCAGCTTTTGTGATTGCTTCAAGCATGAAATCTGTACCAATGATTTATGGTGGGCAAGAAATTGGTTATGCAAAACGAATCGATTATTTTGATAAAATTGCAATTGATTGGTCAACCACCGATTTTGAAATGCTGAAAGAATATAAAAAAATCATCGCTTTCAGAAATACAAGTGAAGCACTCAGAAAAGGAAAAATTACAGGATACAGCAGCAATGATGCGACTGTATTTACTATGGAAACAACTGCTGACAAAGTTTTAATCGTAGCAAATGTTAAAAACAAAGCGGTTAAATATACAACTTCAACTGCATTAGCAAATACAAGTTGGGTTGATGCCTTGACAGGAAGTCCAATAACAATTGGAGCTGAAATAAACTTAGCTGCTTATCAATATTTAATACTCAAAAAGCAATAAAAAGCCTCTAATAGAACTAGATTTGCACAAAACCAAATAACATGAATTTTCAATCCAAAAAAATCCTGCTTCAAATTAATTGGGGCAAAAAAACTGCGCTCTTATTTTTTGTATTCGCAAACACCTTTTGGCTTCAAGCACAAGAAATAACTTCGCCAGACAAAAACCTTTCTTTAAAATTTGAATTAAAAGAAGGCGGTGTTCCATCATATCAATTATCATACAAGCAGAAAGCAGTTATTAAACCGAGTACTTTAGGTTTAGAACTTCAAAATATGGCTTCGTTTATGGACGGTTTTACGGTAACAAATACAGCACAATCTTCTGTTGATGAAAGTTGGAATCCTGTTTTAGGAGAAGAAAAAACAATTCGAAATCATTATAACGAATTGGTTGTCACTTTGGCTCAGCCAAAAAACAACAATAGATTTATCAGAATCCGTTTTCGTTTATTCAATGACGGATTAGGTTTTAGATATGAATTTCCGAAACAAAACGATCTGAGTTATTTTGTAATTAAAGAAGAGCGCTCTGAATTTAATTTGGCTGGAAATCATAAAATTTTCTGGATTCCGGGAGATTATGACACAAATGAATATGCTTATACAACGTCTAAAATTTCTGAAATTCCTTCGTTGATGAAAAAAGCAACGATTGAAATCAATGCGCAATGTCCGATAAAAGAATTGTCAGTACAGACGCCTTCAATGATGAAATCTGATGACGGTTTATACATCAACATTCACGAAGCTGGATTAATCAATTATCCGGCAATGTATCTGGAAGTTGATGCTGCAAACAATAAAATGATAAGTCATTTGGCTCCAGACGCACTTGGAGCAAAAGGTTATATGCAGACGGATGCGCAATCGCCTTGGCGAACTATTGTAGTAAGCGATAAAGCGACAGATATTTTGGCTTCAAAACTAATTCTAAATCTTAACGAACCAACAAGTTACAAAGATGTTTCATGGATTAAACCCGTAAAATTCATCGGAATTTGGTGGGAATATTTTGTGGCTGGAAGAAGTACATGGGCTTTTGGAAAAGAAAATAATGTAAAACTGACCGATGATTTCACAAAACTAACTCCAAACGGAAAACATGGAGCTACAACAGAAAGAGCAAAAGAATATATTGATTTTGCTTCTAAAAATGGTTTTGATGCAATCCTAATTGAAGGCTGGAACATTGGCTGGGAAGACTGGATTGGAAACTGGAAAGAAGAAGTTTTTGATTATGTAACTCCTTATCCCGATTTTGATGTAAAAGCCGTTCATGAATATGCCGCTTCAAAAGGTGTAAAAATCATCATGCATCACGAAACTTCGGGATCTGCAACGAATTACGAAAGACGTTTAGATCGTGCTTTTCAGTATATGAATGACAACGGTTATGATGCTGTAAAAACCGGTTATGTTGGAAAAATTATTCCGCGTGGCGAACATCACGACGGACAATGGATGGTGAATCATTATATCAACGTAGCAAAACGTGCCGCTGATTACAAAATCATGATTGACAGCCACGAAGCAGTTCGTCCAACAGGTTTAAATAGAACGTTCCCAAACTGGATCGCTCAGGAATCTGCACGCGGAACAGAGTTTGAATCGATGGGAGGTTTAGCGCCAGATCATACAACTATTTTACCTTTTACAAGATTAATGGGCGGACCAATGGATTATACACCAGGAATTTTCCAAACTGATCTTTCATATTACGGAACTGGAAGTTCACAACGCGTTAATACAACCTTGGTAAAACAATTGGCTTACTATGTTACCATGTACAGTCCCTTGCAAATGGCGGCTGATATTCCGGGGAATTACGAGCGTTTTCCAGACGCTTTTCAGTTCATTAAAGATGTGGCTGTAGATTGGGATAACAGTTATATTTTAGAAGCTGAACCAGGAGATTATATCACGATTGCGCGTAAAGCAAAGGGTAAAAACGAATGGTTTATTGGCGGAATTACAGATGAAAATGCAAGAACAGCAAACATTTCTTTTGATTATTTGCCAGCTGGAAAAAGTTTCATCGCCACAATTTATGCTGATGCTAAAGAAGCAAATTGGAAAGAAAATCCACAAAAATATACGGTTACAAAAGTTATTGTAAACTCAAAAACTAAATTGAAGCAATATCTAGCTCCGGGTGGAGGTGTTGCAGTCAGTATTAAAGAAGGAAACAATTCTGAATTAAAAGGATTGAAGAAAATATAAAGATTTGGTTAGTTAGTAGTAAGTAAAAATGGCGCATGAAATTTTCGTGCGCCATTTTTTAAATATAAAATAAGCTATAAATGAGGTTTCCCGTATAGATTACTCCATATAATTTCATTTTTTTACAGGAGAAAATCTAATTCCTAAATAATGAAAAGAAAATTACTTTTAATCACCATTCTCTTAGTCGGAGGATTATTTGTTTCGTGTTCTAGCGATGAATCCGGTGAAAAAAAAACCGAAACTCCTGTTAAAGCTGCTCCGTTACCAATTACAATTACAAGCACTTCTTCAGAATTCCTTATTAATGGAGAAAATTTAGAAATTAATGGATCTAACTTTGTCAATAAAGATTATCCAACTAAAATTTTTCTTAATGGTATAGAAATAACGGCTAAAGAAATTACAACCAATAAAATTACATTATCAAGTCCTAATGTAGCTTATGGTGTTAATACTTTAAGAATACAAATTCAAAATGTAGAAAGTACTCCTTTAAGCTTTTTTGCTATCGCAAAAGGATGGAATACACTAAATGTGTTAGGAACTGCTGAAATTACTTCATCTTCCGTATTTGACGACAGTAAAACTATATTTTCGCTTATCGACTCTGGTTCTCCTAAAAAACTAGAAGCTAAAGCAACTGGGTACACACAAACTTCACTAAATATTGGTAATTTCTTTGGAGATTTTAAAATGTTTGATGAAAAAACTGGTGTAATAACAGCTACTTATCGAGTTCTCCACACAGATAATGCTTTTGAAACTATTAATGAAACTGTAGCAGATAATGCTTTTACTAAAGAAATAAATGGACTGAATATTGGCTATCAAAATGGAAAAAGCTCTATTCTATACACCATCGTAGGAAGCCAAATTTATACCGGCGACAATGGCAAAACTGTTATAAAAAATCCTCCTCCTGTATGGTGTACTGGTGTTAATGGCAAACAAATTAGATTAAATGTTGGGGCTTTTGGTAAATCAACTTCCGATGATAAATTTTATCAATTGGGTATTATAAATGATTCTAAAAAATATGGCAACAATAAATATAAAAATGTTGTAATGCAATCTGCAACCGGATACAGCGATTGGATAGTAAAAGACACAATTTCTGATATCGTTTTGAACCAATCTTTTTATTATAAATTTCAGAACATTAACCGTATTCTTTCAATTGGCACAAATAAAACACTGGTTGAATCTACAGATATGTTAAAAACATGGAATGTAATAAAAACAGATGTAAGTGCGGTGTTTCTTAGAACTGAAACGCAATGGTACATCCAGTCTGGAGATAAATTGTTCGTAACAAAAGATTCTGGAAAAAACTGGGAATTTGAATTAGAATTACCAACAGGCTCAAAAGTGAATGACATATCTTTCTCTAAAAACAAGATAATTGTTTCAGGAAGTAAGGGTTTACATTATCTGAAAATAGAATAGTTTTCAGAACTATAAAAAAGGCGCCTGAATTTTCATGCGCCTTTTTGCTTTTTTTATTGTTTTTCCTCAAACAACTCCATCAATTCCAACGCACGTTTAATCGACTTCACATTTTCGAAAGTCAATAATAAACGTAATCCATTAACGGTTTGTTTTTCTTTCATTTTACAGATATTGCTATGCTTCTGAACAAAGTTTAAAACATTCCTAAACTTCACCGATTGGTAATAATCAGATTGTTGATCTGAAACGAAATAACCAATCATTTTGCCTTGTTTCAAGACTAATTTCTCAATTCCGACTTTCGTTGCTATCCATTTTATTCGGATACTGTTTAATAACGAAACAGCTTGTTTTGGCAACGGACCAAAACGGTCAATCAGTTTCTTTTCGAATTCTTGTAATCCGGCTTCGTCTTTTATCGCGCCTAATTCGTTGTATAAAACCAAACGTTCTGAAACATTATTGATGTACTCATCTGGGAATAATAATTCAAAATCAGCATCGATTTGAATGTCTTTTACATATTCTTTGGTATCGATATCATTTTCTTCAGGATATAAATCTTTGAATTCGTTTTCCTTCAATTCTTCAATCGCTTCGTTCATGATTTTTTGATACGTATCAAAACCAATTTCGTTGATGAAACCGCTTTGTTCTCCTCCCAATAAATCTCCTGCACCACGAATTTCAAGATCTTTCATGGCAATATTGAAACCACTTCCTAATTCGCTGAATTGTTCCAATGCCTGAATACGTTTTCTAGCATCTTCAGTCATTGAAGAATACGGTGGACAGATGAAATAACAGAATGCTTTTTTATTGCTTCGTCCTACTCGACCGCGCATTTGATGCAGATCTGATAATCCGAAATTATTGGCATTGTTGATGAAAATCGTGTTGGCATTTGGAACGTCCAAACCGCTTTCGATGATTGTAGTTGCTACCAAAACATCAAAATCTCCGTTCATGAAACCTAACATCAATTCCTCAAGTTTGGCACCGTCCATTTGTCCGTGACCAATTCCGACTCTCGCATTTGGAACCAAACGCTGAATCATTCCGGCCACTTCTTTTATATTTTCGATTCGGTTATTGATGAAGAAAACCTGTCCGTTTCTTTGAATTTCATACGAAATCGCGTCGCGAATAATCTCTTCATTAAAACCAACAACATTTGTTTCAATAGGATATCTATTTGGCGGAGGCGTTGTAATTACCGATAAATCGCGCGCCGCCATCAAAGAAAATTGCAAAGTTCTCGGAATTGGCGTTGCCGTCAATGTCAGCGTATCAACATTCGCAGCAATCGTTTTTAATTTATCTTTTACGTTAACGCCAAACTTTTGTTCCTCATCAACAATCAATAAACCTAAGTCTTTAAAAACTACATTTTTGTTTACCAATTGATGTGTTCCAATAACAATATCTAGTTTTCCTTCGGCTAAATCTTTTAAGGTTTGCGTTTTTTGTTTTGCGGTTCTGAATCGGTTTAAATAACCAATTGTAACTGGCATATCTTTTAAACGTTCTGAAAAAGTTCTATAATGCTGATACGCCAGAATCGTTGTCGGAACTAAAACCGCAACTTGTTTACTATTATCAACTGCTTTAAAAGCTGCACGAATCGCAACTTCTGTTTTTCCAAAACCAACGTCGCCACAAACCAAACGATCCATTGGGCGATCGCTTTCCATATCAGCTTTTACTTCTGCGGTCGATTTGGTTTGATCTGGAGTATCTTCATAAATAAAGGAACTTTCTAATTCGTTTTGCAAATAACTATCAGGTGCAAATTGAAAACCTTTTTCTAATCTTCGTTTTGCATACAACTGAATTAAATTGAATGCAATATGTTTGACACGCGCTTTGGTTTTTTGTTTTAAAACTTTCCAAGCGTTCGAACCTAGTTTGTAGATTTTTGGAGGCGTTCCGTCTTTTCCGTTGTATTTCGAAATTTTATGAAGCGAGTGAATACTTACGTATACAATATCATTATCGGCATAAACCAATTTTATGGCTTCTTGTGTTTTGCCTTCCACTTGAATTTTCTGCAAACCGCCAAACTTTCCAATTCCGTGATCAATATGTGTTACATAATCGCCAACAGAAAGTGCGGTTAATTCTTTAAGCGTAATATTCTGTTTTTTAGAATAGCCGTTTTTGATGTTGAATTTATGATAACGCTCAAAAATCTGATGATCTGTATAAGCCGTAATCTGATTTTCTTCGTCAATAAATCCTTGGTACAAAGGCAATACAATTGTGTTATATTGTTTGCGGATATTCTCTGAATTGGCTTCGTCTAAGCTTTCAAAAATATCATGAAAACGTTTTGCCTGTGTTTCATTCGAACAGAATAGGTAATTTATATATCCATTAAAATGATTTTCACTCAGATTATTCAGCAATAAATCAAATTGTTTATTGAAAGATGGCTGAGGCTGAATATGAAATTCGAACTTTTTAGTGGTTTTAAAAATGGGTCTTGAAGCCAATTCTACAACCGAAAAATCCAAAGATCTTTTTATAAATGATGCCTGATTTAAGAATAATTGTTCTGGCGTGGCATGTTTTATTTCTTTCGACAATTTCTCAAAAGCTTCTTCTGCTCTTGCAAATTGTTTGTCCAACTGACTAAAAAGTCCTTCGGTATTTTGGATAAAAATAACTGTTTTCTCAGCAATATAATCTAAGAAACTTTCACGGTTTTCCTGAAAAAGTTTGTTTTCGACATTCGGGATAATCGTGATTTTTTTATGCGTTTCGACAGACAATTGCGTTTCAACATCAAAAGTTCTGATGCTGTCTACTTCGTTTCCGAAAAATTCAATTCTATAAGGATGATCATTTGAAAAAGAGAAAACATCGACAATTCCTCCACGAACCGAAAATTCTCCAGGTTCAGTAATAAAATCAACTCTTTTGAATTCATATTCGAACAAAACTTCGTTGATAAAATCAATCGAAATTTTATCATTCAAAGCGACTTTTAAAGTATTTTTATCTAGTTCTCTTCTCGTTACTACTTTTTCAAAAAGTGCTTCGGGATACGTAACAATTACGGCTGGTTTTTTTCGGGAATTAATTCGGTTTAAAACCTCAGCACGAAGGAGAACATTGGCGTTATCGGTTTCATCAATTTGGTACGGACGTCGAAATGAAGCCGGATAAAACAAAACATCCTGCTCGCCAATCATTTGCTCCAAATCATTTAAATAATAAGCCGCTTCTTCTTTATTGTCTAAAACAATCAAAAAAGGCAGTTCGGTTTTTTTGAAAACAGAACGAATTATAAATGAAACGGCAGATCCCAGCAATCCGTGAAGGTTCATTTTTATCTGATTTCCTTCTAGCAGACTTGCCGCAATCTGCTGCGCTTTTGGCAAATTGTCGTACGTTGTATATAATGCGTTTTTACTCAACTTTCGGTAAATTTTTATCTAATGGCGGTGCCGAATTCGGGATGGCACGCGTTGTATCTAACATTCTTAAGAAATCTTCTTCTCCCTGTTCTTTCGGGATTTTGGCTTTCTCAACAATTTTATCCATTTGTCTTTCCAGTGAAATAATTTCTTTATTGATTTCACCAATTAACAAAGCCACTTTATCATCTGGAACGGTGCTCAGATTAATAAATAATTCCATCATTTTGATTTTTGTAATCAAAATTGATATTCGGCTTTTGATTGCAGGCTGGTTAAGTTCGGCCGGAATATTATTGTTTAAAGCCAATGCTTTTTTTGAAATTGCTTTTGACTTTTTTTGAAATGCTCCGATTGTTCTTCTAGGCTTGTCGCCAATTTCTTTTAAGAATTCGCGCCACTCTGTCCATGTACTCGCATTCTTCTCTGCAGCCTCATTAATTGGCTCATCGATAAAAGTCCAAGCTTTATTTATATTATTGAAGATTTTCTCATTCTTTTTGGCTACTTTTTCTTGTTCTGCAAGGCGTTTTGCATTTTCATCCTGACAGGATTGCAGTACAAAAATCAAAAGTAAAAAAAGAGATATTTTATATTTCATCTGATAAAACATTAAGCTGCAAAGTTACGAAGTAAATTTACAATTTCGAATTCTGATTTTTGCCAAAGATTCTCTAAATCATTGTTGTTTTTTTGCCACCGATTAACTGAATAAAAATGATTTTCTTTTTACGATTTAACCGAGAAAAATAAACTTTTCTGTCAATTTTTTCAAAGGCACAAGGGCACACTCTTGCAGACACAAAGACACACCTCTGAAAAAGAGAATTATCCAACAAACAAACTTTTTCGTTATTGAATTTATAATTTATGATTCTAAAAAACGTACGTAATTGCGAAAACGTTATATTTGTCTCTCTAAAACTCACACAAATGAATCCGAAAATATTGATCATTGGCGCTTGCGGTCAAATTGGGACCGAATTGACCCAAAAATTACGCAAGCTGTACGGAACAGAAAATGTTATTGCTTCTGATATTAGAAAATTAAATACTGATGTTGTTAATTCAGGGCCTTTTGAAGTGGTCAATGCTTTAGATTTTAACCAAATCGAACATCTTGTAGAAGTACATAAAATTACTGATGTTTATTTGATGGCAGCACTTTTGTCTGCAACTGCTGAAAAAAATCCTGCTTTTGCTTGGGATTTAAATATGAATTCTCTTTTTCACGTTTTGAATTTGGCGAAAGCAAAAAAAATTAAAAAGATTTTCTGGCCTTCAAGTATCGCTGTTTTTGGCCCAACAACTCCAAAAGAAAATACACCACAATATACTGTAATGGAGCCTTCAACTGTTTACGGAATCAGCAAACAAGCGGGAGAAAGATGGTGCGAATACTACCATAATATTTATGGTGTTGATGTACGCAGTATTCGTTATCCAGGTTTGATCAGCTGGTCAACTCCTCCGGGCGGCGGAACGACAGATTATGCTGTTGATATTTTCTATAAGGCTATTGCCGATAAAAAATACGAGTGCTTTTTATCATCTGAAACCAAAATGCCGATGATGTATATGGATGATGCAATTGATGCAACCATCAATATCATGAAAGCGCCAGTTGAAGAAATTAAAATTCATTCTTCATACAACTTAGCCGCAATGAGTTTTACTCCGACAGAAATTGCTGCTGAAATCAAAAAACATATTCCAGATTTTGAAATTACTTACAATCCAGATTTCCGCCAGAAAATTGCGGACAGCTGGCCGGCAAGTATTGACGACAGTTCTGCCAGAGAAGACTGGAACTGGAAACATACTTTTGATCTTGAAACTATGACAAAAGATATGATTGAGCATTTGAGTTAAAGCTTCTAAAATATTTTCAATTAAAAAAATTAAAGCATTTCTAGATTTTTAGAAATGCTTTTTTATTTAAAATAAAACTTATATTTGAAAGAAAAAACTTTCAAATAATAATGAAGCGCTACATTTTCATTCTTTTTTTCACTTCTGCAATTTTATTTGGCCAAACTGAGATAGACAATAAATTAAAAGATACCCTTACTTCTCAAATTCTTGATCCACTTCGTCCGGCAAAAGCAGGTTTCTATTCTGCGGTCTTACCTGGACTTGGCCAAGTCTATAATAAAAAATATTGGAAAGTTCCATTAGTTTATGGAGCAATTGGTACAAGCATGTATTTCTATATTGATAACAAAAAGCAATACAATATTTACAGAGATGAATATAAAAACAGACTTGCCGGAAATAAAAGCAATTCAGAATATTTGTCGAGATTAAGTGAATCTCAACTTATGTCAGCACAAAAACAATTTAGGCGAAATAGTGATTTGTCTTTATTATGTGCTGTTGGGTTTTATGCTTTAAATATTATTGATGCAAATGTTGATGCTTCTTTATCACAATTCAATGTAAACAATCAATTAGCATTTAAACCTCTTATTATTAAAGACACAACTTTAAAAAATGATTTAATAATTAGTTGTATTTATACATTTTAAAATAAAAAAGTCCCGTTTAAATTAATAAACGGGACTTTCTTTTTATTCTTTTTTGAAAATTACTTCACTTCAAAAACATTATTTGTCTGCTTAACATCCGCCATTAATCCACTTGGATCGATGATGATTTTTTTGATTGCTGTTTTGTTTTTATCAATTGAAAAACTGTAGTTTGACTGCGCCCAAGCCCAATCTTCCAGAACTGTTCTTTTTTCGTTTGGATTTGGATTTGGTTTGATGAAATTCATCATTCTTAATGGAATGTAGAACGTTTCAGAAGTTCCGTCAGTGTAATCTACTTTCAAGTCAATTGGCATTGGCATTCTTCCAATTCTTTCTAAAGTAACTGTTGTTTTTCCTGCATTATCCGCAACATCTTTGATTCCGTAATCAATTGTGTTTGCTGTTTGTGCCCAATCTACTAAATACCAATCTAACTCAGCACCAGAAACTCTTTCTGCAGTTCTTTTGATATCGTTTGGAGTTGGATGTTTAAATTTAAAATCGTTGTAATATCTTTTTAAAGTTGCATCAACATTTTCTTTTCCAATAACATATTCTAACTGCGAAAGGAAAATACTTCCTTTTACATAAGATGAAATACTGTAAGGACGGTTTTCATCGTAACGATCTCCGTGCGTAGTTTGTGGTTGTTCTTTTCCAGAATTTACTAAACTGTAATAAGCAGTATAATTTCCTTTAAATGGATTTACCTCTTTTTTATCGCCTTTTAATTCGTTCAAAGCACTGTCTTCAATGTAAGTTGTAAAACCTTCGTCCATCCAAGGATGTTTCGATTCGTTTGAAGCCAAAATATGTTGGAACCAAGAGTGTCCTAATTCGTGCGTTGCAGTTCCTAGAATTCCTTCAAGTGTGCCGCTTCCAAGCATCAAAGTACACATAGCATACTCCATTCCGCCATCGCCACCTTGAATAAATGAATATTGTTTGTACGGATATTGTCCAACTCTATGATTGTAATATTCCATAACTTTTACCATTAAAGGCTCTAACTGTTTCCAGTTTCCAGTTGTTTTTTCATCATTTTTATAGAAGAAATGCAAATCAACATCGTTTGGTCCTTTTACAATATCGTGCGTGTATGCTTTATCAGCTGCCCAAGTAAAATCGTGAACATTTGGCGCGATAAAGTGCCAAGTCAAAGTTTTTGCTTTTTTTGGATAAATCACTGTTACGCCAGCATCTTCATAACCGTGACCAATTGAATTTTTATCCTGAAGATATCCTGAACCACCAAGCGTATAGTCTTTATCGATTGTGATTTTTACATCAAAATCACCCCAAACACCGTGAAATTCTCTTGCGACATAAGGATCTGCGTGCCATCCTTCAAAATCGAATTCGGCTAATTTTGGATACCATTGTGACATCGAAAGTTCAACACCTTCTTTGTTATTTCGTCCAGAACGACGAACTTGAACTGGAACCTGACCGTCAAAATCTAATGTGAAAGAAGTTTTAGATCCAGGCAAAATTGGCTTAGCCAAAGTAACTTCTAAAATAGTTGAAGAAAGTCTTGTTTGAGCTACAACTCCGTCTTGTTTAAAATTAGTCACTTTTAAGAAACCAATTTCATTCGGCTTTAAAGTTTCAATTCGGCTTTGTTTGATTTCTTTTCCATCAGCATCTTTGGTTTTATTTACCATTCTTGCATCTGGATCTTTTATCGAATGCAAACGAGCATCCATTTCACTTCCAGGCTGAAAAGCATTTGGATATAAATGATAGAAAACCTTTTTTAAAGTATCAGGAGAATTATTAGTGTAAACTAATTCTTGTTTCCCTTTGTACTGATAATTTTTTACATCCATCGATACTTCCATTTTGTAATCGACGTGTTGCTGCCAATAAGGAGCGCTTTGTGCAAAAGCTGAGTTTAAACCCAAACTCAGAAAGGATAATAGTATTATTTTTCGCATGGTTATTTTAATAAAAATGGAAGGGCTGCCGCCCTTCCACCGGATTAGTGTATTTTATTTGATTATTTTTTAGACATTTTTTCGGCCATCAATAAAGCATTATATGCGTTTACCATTTTAGCCGTTTTTGAAGATTCTGCTGATGAAACTACTGCAGGTTTTTCGCCTGTCTCTTCGTTTTCACCCAAAACAACTTTTGAAGGAAGCGCCACACCAGAATCCATTAAAATTTGTTTCACCTGAGCTGCTTTTAATTTTGGATAATAAGAACGGATCAAAGCTGCTACTCCTGCAACGTTTGGCGCTGCCATTGAAGTTCCCTGCAAATATTTGTATTTATTGTTTGGAACTGTTGCGTAAATCTCTTCGCCTGGAGCAAAAACGTCAACATTTATTTTTCCGAAATTTGAGAAACTTGCCACTACATTTTCGCCATATTCTTTTTTGATTGCGCCAACAGTGATTACATTATTTGTAAATTCTTTTACGTTATCTTTAGAATCATTTGGATAATTGATGTTTTTAGTTTCATCAATATTGTATCCGTCATTTCCTGCTGCATGAACAATTAATACATCTTTTTTTGCTGCATATGCCAACGCTTCATAAACCCATTCTTTATGTGGCGAAAAGCTTTTTCCGAAACTTCCGTTGATTACTTTTGCTCCGTTGTCAACTGCATAACGAATTGCCAATGCGATGTCTTTGTCATATTCATCTCCATCAGGAACCGCTCTTACCGTCAAGATTTCAACATTATTTGCTACACCGTCGCCACCTAAATTATTGCCACGAACTTGTGCAATAATTCCAGCAACGTGTGTTCCGTGCAGTGCTTTTTCTTTATCTGGACCGTAAACAACATTATTTCCGTAATGATTGTTTTTGATATCATCAGGATTGTCACCTACGACTTTTCTTCCGTCATAATCTTTATTTAGATTATAATCTATTTCGTCATAAACTTGTTCTCTGTATTCTTCAAAATCAGCTTCAGGATCAAAAGTTGGTCCTGCATTTGTAAAAATTTGCGTCATGACCATTTTAGATCTTGCTACTTTTGGATCTGTAGAAGTCAAAGTGCTTAAATCCTCAATTTTATATGTTTTTTTATTAAGCTCTTTTTGAATGGTTTTATGAACTTCCAATAAAAAATCAACTTGTTGTTTATTTTTTAAAGCCTCTTCATATTTCTCATTGTATTGTGCTAATGCTGCTTTGTATTGTGCTGAACCATCATCGCCTTTTCTAACAATACGTGTCAATTCAAGGTTTTCATGAACAGCATTTCCTAGAAAATTCCATCCGTGTACATCATCGATAAATCCATTTTTATCGTCATCAATTCCGTTTCCAGGAATTTCTTTTGCGTTTGTCCAAATTTTTCCTTGTAAATCTTCATGCTCAATATCGATACCAGAATCTACAATCCCTACAATTACTTTTTGACCCGTTTTGCCTTGTAATAATTCGGCATACGCTTTGTCAACACTCATTCCCGGAATAGAATCTTTTATTAAATCAAGATGACTCCATCTTTTCAGTTCATTTTCAGTAACAGGTGCCTTTTTAACAACTGCCAAAGGTGCTTTGATAAACTCTTTAGAAGCAGCTGATTGTGCTTGCAAAGTTGTTCCGCAACCTGCCAAAACCAATAAAGCAAAAGCAGATAATTTAATAGGTTTAGTATAACTCATGTAATCTTAATTTAATATCAAAGTTAAAAGATGGGCCTAAATTAGGACTTTTTGTTACAAAAAACTAACGATTAACACTGTCTTATGATTATTTAAATTTACTTTAAGGAAACTAAAAGCTAACAAAAGAAGCTTTGTATCAAATAGTTAAAAATATTCTTATAAAAAACAAACACTGTTATCATAGGTAAATTTTCAAGGAATTAGAAAAAAAACGCGCCATTACGTTTTTCCGTAAGGAAACTCGGCTTAAAACAGGTATTATTGCGCGACGTTATTTCTAAAATTATTCTATGAAAACAAAACTACTCTTGTTGCTGTTTCTGGCAAATTTTTCTCTTTATGCGCAGATTAACCTTGTTCCGAACGGTGATTTTACTGCATCGAACGGAGTGATACAAAATTGGACCATAGCGAATGTTGTTAATTCAAGTTATGATTATACGACATTACAATATAGTGCAAGATTGTATTACACAACTAAATCTCCTAAAATTACCACCCAAGTACCAATGAAGGCTGGTGTAACTTATACTATAAAGTATAAATACAAATATGTCAGTGCAAATTACAGTGGAGACCATCCTATTGCGCTAAATATTTCGCAAACAGGGAGCGCAGCCACTTTGTCTAGCAGCACATTTGCAACAAACAATTTATGGACAGAAAAAACGGCTACTTTTACGGCGGATAAAGATTTATCATACGATTTATCGCTTTCTACTTTTAGCTTTGACAGTGCATCTTTCGAAGTTTTGATTGATGCAGTTCAAGTCTATGTACAAGGTACAGAACAATACACAAAAATTCCTAATCTTAATTTTGAAAAAAAATTAATTGCGCTTGGTCTTGATTCTGGTACTACAGATGGTCAAGTCCCAACAATAAACATCAACTCACTAACATATCTGGATGTTTCAAATAGCTCCATAACTGATTTGACTGGTATTGAAGATTTTACTGCTTTGACAGCTTTAAATTGCAACCAAGCAGGCTTAACAAGTCTTGATCTTAGCAAAAATCTTAATTTGCTTAAATTAAATTGCGGGGGCAATTACAATTTAGCAAAGTTTGACGCAAGCAAAAATCCTAATTTGGTTTATCTAAACTGCAGTAATCTTAGTTTATCGACTTTGAACTTAACTTCGAATACGGCTCTTCAATATCTTGACGCGTCAAATAACAGCTTAACGACTTTAGATCTGTCAAACAATACAAATCTTCTGGAAATACAAGTAAGAAGCAATAAATTAACGACTGTAGATCTATCTAAAAATACAGCTTTAAAACAAATAAATTTCACAAGCAATCTTATTACATCTTTAAATGTATCTAATAATACGGCATTAACTGTCTTGGAATTAGGCACTAATCAATTAAAGAGCATTGACCTTTCAAAAAACAAATTATTAACAGATCTAGGCATCTACACGAATCAATTGACTTCTTTGGATCTTAGCAATAATAATGCACTTGTTACCTTGAATTGTAGCGCTAACAAACTTAGCAGTCTGAATTTAAAGAATGGCAATAATTCTAATTTTTTATTAAGTCGTAATATTGGCTACACTAATATTAATGGCAATTTAACCGGTGGCGGTATTGAATTATCATTTGCAAGCAATGCATTAAGTTGTATTCAAGTTGATAATACTGCTTATTCTAATACGAACTGGTCAACACTAAAAGATAAAGAAGCGAATTTTACTTCATTAGATTGTTCACTTTCAACTCTTATTCCAGATCCAAAATTCGAAGATCAGTTAATGACTTTAGGCATTGATACTGATGGAAAAAATGGTGCAGTTCTAAACTCTAGCATCAAAACGGTTACCGTATTAGATGTTTCGACAAAAGGAATTACAAACTTAGCAGGAATTGAAGGTTTTACGGGATTGACAAATTTAAATGTCTCGGGCAACACTTTAAAAAGATTAAATCTTTCTAAAAACACAGCGTTGACGACTTTAAATACGTCAAACAATCCAGCATTGACTTGTATTGAAGTTCCAGATCTTGCTCTTGCTGCTACTTGGATTGTTACTAGAGATGCAACAACAAGTTTTAGTTTAGACTGTAATGTTTACACGCTAATTCCAGATCCTAAATTTGAAGATTTTTTGATCAATAATAATATTGATAAAGATGGTAAAAACGGAAAAGTATTAACAGAAAATATTGACAAAATCACTATTTTAAGTCTATATAATCTGGGTATTTCAGACATAACAGGAATCCAAGATTTT
This sequence comes from Flavobacterium sp. LHD-80, assembly GCF_030929605.1. Classification (GTDB taxonomy): domain Bacteria; phylum Bacteroidota; class Bacteroidia; order Flavobacteriales; family Flavobacteriaceae; genus Flavobacterium. The sequence goes on along the minus strand of NZ_JAVFVS010000004.1, from coordinate 282,179 downwards.
ACTTCTTTAGTCCAACTACAAGCTTATGGCAATGGTATACAAACAATAGACGTTTCTAAAAACATCGCTTTGACAAGTCTTGATCTTGGCAATAATAAAATATCAGAAATTAATTTGTCAAAAAATACGGCATTAACCTCTATCGATTTAAGCAATAACCTTATTTCAGATATTAATCTGACAAATAATTTAAACCTAAAAAGTATACGAGTTGGCGGAAACAAATTAAGCAAAATTGATGTCTCTGCAAATACAAAACTAGGTTACATCCTTGTTAACAACAACAAATTAACCTCTTTTGATATCTCAAAAAATCCAGAGGTGTATCAAGTTTGGTGTCAAGACAATCAAATCAGAAATTTAGATTTCTCAAAGCATCCAAAACTTACTCAAGTATTAGCTAGTAACAACAAACTTGTCAATCTAAATTTCAAAAATGGAGCCAATAACTTAATCGACGTTTCATCAGGAAACAATGGAGGTGTGCGTTTTACAGGAAATCCAGACTTAAAATGTATACAAGTTGACGATGTTGCTTATTCTGATACAAATTGGGGAGCAAAAAAAGATGCATCTGCAACATTCTCTTCAGTTGCATGTCCAGTCGTGATACCTTATACTTTAATTCCTGATGCCAATTTTGAAGCTAAATTAATTGCATTAGGCATTGATAAAGATGGAATAGCAGGAAAAGTTGAAACCATGAATATTATTGCATTGACAAGTTTAAATGTGTCAAATAGTAACATTAAAGATTTAACAGGAATTGAAGACTTTACAGCCTTGACTTCACTAAATGCTAGTACAAATAAATTGACCGCGATCAATGTTTCTAAAAATATTGACTTGAAAACATTAAATGTCAGCGATAATCTATTGACTTCTCTAAATGTTGAGACCAATCTATCGCTAAACACTTTAAATTGTGCCTACAATACTATTACTGCTTTAAATGTTACAAAAAATACAGAATTAAGCAGTTTAAGCTTTAATTCTAATGCTATTGCAACAATTGATCTTTCAAAAAACACGAAACTTACTTTGTTGAGCTCTAGTTTTAATAAATTACAATATTTAGATGTTTCAAAAAATACGCTTTTGAAAGAAGTAGATTGTGCATCTAATGATCTTTATAATCTTAATTTGAAAAACGGTAATAACGCAAACATGCAACGAATGACTTTTGGTAATTTTACCTTAAATCCACATTTAGTATGTATTGAGGTTGATGATGCTGTATTCTCAAAAGATAATTGGATTGCAAAAGATGCAACTGCAAATTATTCATCACAAGCTTGTCCGTTAAACGAACAGCAAACATTAATACCTGACGTAAGTTTTGAAAGAATATTAATTGCTCAAGGTTTAGACAAAGATGGTGAAAATGGAAAGGTTCGTACTGCAAACATTTCAAAATTAACATCTTTAACATTAAATGACAGCAAAAACAAAGTTTCTGATCTTACAGGTATTGAAGATTTTAAAGCCTTAACTTCATTAAATGCAAACAGCAATACTCTTAAAACTATTGATCTTTCCAAGAACACGGCGTTAACCAATGTAAGTCTTAACAGTAATCAATTAACGAGCGTTGATTTTTCAAACAACACTTTGTTATCTGTTTTAACTATGACAAACAATCAGTTAACCACTCTTGATTTTTCAAAAAACTTAGATTTGAATTCGCTAACTATTGACCGTAATCAATTGACAGCTCTTAATGTTTCGAAAAACATTAATTTATATCGTTTAGACGCCGGTGACAATAAATTCAAAAGCATCGATTTATCTCAAAACACAAAATTGGATTATTTAGCTATTTATAACAATTCATTAGCTTCTTTAGATCTATCAAATAATCCGCTTTTACGCGTATTGTCGTGTTCTCAAAATCAGATCAACACTCTGGATTTGTCTAAAAACAACAAACTTTCTCAATTAAATCTGTCTTACAATAAACTGTATAATTTAAATTTGAAAAATGGAGCTAACGGTTTAATAAATATCAATTATACTAGCTTAAGAGACAATAAGTATCTAACTTGTATTGAAGTTGACGATGTTGTTTTTTCAAATGCAAATTGGAGCACAATCAAAGATGTAACGTCAAATTTTTCAGCAGAAGCATGTCCAAATGGAGAACCTTTCACATTAATTCCTGATGTTAATTTTGAAAACAAATTAATAGCTTTAGGAATCGATAAAGATGGTCCAAACGGAAAAGTGGCAACATACAGCATCGATAATGTAACTTCTCTAAATGTAGCCAAAAGCAATATTGCTGACTTGACTGGAATTCAAAATTTTGCTGCTTTGACTACATTAGAAGCAGCTGATAACAAATTGACAACAATTGACGTTTCGAAAAACCGATTCCTGTCTAATTTGAATGTTAGCAAAAATCAATTGACTTCTCTTGATGTTGCTGCAAATCCAAACTTAGTAGTTTTAAATTGTAGCACAAATGCAATTGCAACTTTAAACGGTCTTTCTAATACAACCTTATTAAACAATTTCAATTGCAGTAACAATGCAATTAAAACGTTAGACGTTTCTAGACTTTTACAATTAAACACTTTAAACTGTAGCACAAATGCGCTTACTGTTTTAGATGTTTCTAGAAACACAAAACTAGTAGTCTTAAGTGCTAGTATCAATCAATTAGAGAATTTAGATATTTCTAAAAACATACTGGTAAAAGAAATTGATTGCTCCTCTAATAATTTGTACAACTTAAACTTGAAAAACGGAAACAATGTGAACTTTGAAAGAGTATTTTTTGGAAACTTCACACAAAATCCAAACTTGCTATGTATTCAAGTTGATGATGCTGCTTTCTCAAAAGATAATTGGATTGCAAAAGACGCAACTGCTACATATTCATCTGAAGCTTGTCCTGTAAACGGAAAATACACATTAATACCTGATGCAAATTTTGAGAAATTATTAATTGCCCGAAATATCGATAAAGATGGTGAAAACGGAAAAGTATTTACCTCTAGTATTTCAAACGTAACCTTCCTGAATATAAACGATACTAAATTAAAAGTAGCTGATTTAACAGGTATTCAAGACTTCACTGCATTAGAAACTTTATACTGTTATTCTGCCGCGTTGACAACTTTGGATCTTTCTAAAAACGTAAATTTAACAGCTCTTGACTGTTCAGGCAATAAATTAACTTCTTTAGATCTTTCAAAAAACAACAAGTTAAAGTCATTGAATTTTTCTTATAATGCTTTAACAGCAATTGATCTTTCTGCAAATGTTAATTTAACTAGTTTATCTGCTTACGGCAATGAGCTTTCAACATTAGATCTTTCAAAAAATACAGCTTTGCTAACAATGTCAGCAAATGCTAATAAATTAACAAGTGTAGACATTACTAAAAGCATCAATTTAACTAGTGTATCGGTTTCAAATAACCTTTTAACATCTTTAGATGTTTCAAGCAATACAAAATTAGCAGCCTTAACAATTGCTGAAAATCAACTGACAACTCTTGATCTTTCTAAAAATTCATTGTTATCCTCATTGTATGCAAATACAAACAAATTAGAAAGTTTAGATGTCAGCAACAATACTTTGCTTGGTACATTGGAGTTAAAATCTAACAAATTTACGACGATAGATCTTTCCAAAAATACAGCTTTGAAATATTTAGTTTTGGCTGATAATAAGCTTACGACGCTAGATTTATCTCAAAATCCAGCGTTAATCAACTTGAATTTGAATACCAATCAGCTAACAAGTCTGAATTTAAAGAATGGAAAAAACACGTTAATAAATTCTTCTTACTTAGATTTCTTCGGAAACCCAAAATTATACTGTATCCTTGTTGATGATGTAGTATATTCTAATACTAATTGGGCTTCTGCAAAAGGCGTAGTTTCGAAATACAACACAGAATGTACTGGCGAACTGACTTTACCTGCAAACAACTTTAGTATAACAACTAAAGGAGAGTCTTGTTTAGGAGAAAATAACGGAGAAATTAGTGTTATTGGAGTTGCTACATTTGCTTATACTGCAACAATAAACAATAAAACTTACGCTTTTACAAACAATTCTTTAAAAGTTACTGCTCTAACTCCAGGAAATTATGCCGTTAAAATTACTATCCCTGGTGAAATTTTCGAGCAAAATTTTAATGTAACCATCCAAAAAGGTGCAACTATCACTGGAAAATCTAGTGTAAGTGCTAAAAAAGTTGATGTTGAAATTACAGAAGGAACTGCACCATTTACCGTATTTATTGACGGTCAGGCACAGTTTGAAACAAGTGACTCTAATTTCTCTTTAGATTTAGAAAAAGGCAGTTTATTAGAAGTTGTAACATCAAAAGCCTGCGAAGGAGTTTATTCTAAAAAAATCGCAACATTAGATCTTTTCGGAACTTTAGCAGCGTATCCAAATCCAACATCTGGAAGTTTTGAAATCGAAATTCCAACACAGGATAAAGAAGTTACAATTGAATTGTACAACATCGGTGGTCAATTGGTTTCGGCTAAAAACTATAGTATCGAAAATGGAAAAGTGCAGTTGAGTCTTGAAAACCGACCTTCAGGAATTTATGCTGCTAAAATCTATTTTGAAACTCCAGAATTCATTAAAATTATAAAAAAATAAAAATGAAGAATTTTATATATCTCTCAATTATCAGCTTAGTTTTTATTTCTTGCGGAGGTGGTTCAGATGATCCGGATACACCAACACCTAACCCGCCATCAGCAAACACAGCTCCAACTGTTCCAACGCTAGTTGGTCCGGTTGATAATAAATTATGTCTAGACAATACTGTTTCGTTCCAATGGAATAGAGCCACAGATACAGAAAACGATGCAATAACGTATCAAATACAAGTTGCAAAAGACAATGCTTTCTCGCAAATTGAAAAAACTTTTGATGGTGCAGACAACACGGCTTCTTTTGTATTAAGCAAAAACACTGCTTATTACTGGAGAATAAAAGCAACAGATGCTAAGGGTCTTGCAAGTGCTTATTCGTCTACTTTCAAATTTTATACTTCTGGAGATGCCGTGGTAAATCATCTTCCATTTGCGCCAGATTTAGTTGCGCCAGTTTTAAATGCTGCTTTAAATGCTGGAACTGTTTCTTTAAAATGGACAGCTTCTGACGTTGATGCTACTGATGTTCTAACGTATGATATTTATTTTGGAACAACTAATCCACCAACAGCAAAAATTAGCGAAAACAAATCTGAAAAAATGCTTGATACTGCAATCGAATCTGGCAAACAATATTTCTGGAGAGTTGTCGCGAAAGATGGCAAAGGAGGTGAAACTATTGGCCAAGTTTGGAAATTTAAAACCAACTAGAATTTCAAAAAATTGAATTAGTAAAAAGATCCCATTTTCGATAAACTGAAAATGGGATTTTTTTTATAATGCTTCTTTAGTTTTCATTTTTATTTCTAACTTTAATCTTACAAGTTGATTGCCAAAGAAATAAAACCAATATGAAGAAAATCATACTTCTATTTTTTCTTTTATTTTTCTTCAAAACTAGTGCGCAGACTTCTGACACATTGGTTCTAAAAAACAATGACATTCTTGTTGGTAAAATAAAAATGATGAATAAAGGTGTTGTACAAATCGAAACCGATTACAGCAAAGATGACTTTAAACTGGAATGGAAACATGTAAAAAACATAGGATCAGAAAGAATTCATATTATAAGTCTGACCAACGGTGTTTTACTGAATGGAAAAATATCGAATGTAAAGGCTCCCAACAAATGCGAAATTACTAACATAGAAACGCAGACCAAATCTATAGTTGATCTGACAGATATTGTATACATTAAACCTGTTGATGAAAGCTTTTGGGACAGACTCGATGCCAGTTTTGATGTGGGAATAAAATTGACTAAAGCGCAAAACTTACAGCAATTAACGGTAAACGTAAATTTAGGATATACTGCAAAACGTTGGTACGGAACCGCAATGTACAAACAAATCCAGTCCGTTCAGGATGATAGCGATCCCATTCGCAGGATTGATACAGAGTTGAGCTATGTTCATTTACTCCCGAAAGATTATTTTGTACCACTTTCAGTTACCACTTTATCTAATACCGAGCAAGATATCGAATTGCGTATCCTTTCAAAAGCAGGATTCGGAAAATATCTTATGCACAGCAATAAAAAATATTGGGGAGTTGCCTCAGGATTATCTTTTAACCACGAACGTTTTACAGAAACTACAGAAGCCAATAAAAGTTTGGAGCTTTTTATTGGAACCGATTTTAACTTGTATGATATTGGCGATTTCAGCATACAAACAAAAGCTACTGTTTTTCCAAGTATTACAGAAAGCAAAAGGGTTCGTACCGATTTTTCTTTAGACACAAAATACGATTTGCCTTTAGACTTCTTTATCAAGCTGTCGTTTGTTTACAATTATGACAATAAGCCAAAACCGGGAGCTTCAAAAGACGATTATGTTTTCCAGACTACCTTTGGCTGGAAATTAGATTAAAAAACTTTAGAATAAAAAAAGGGCTGTCAAAATTGACAGCCCTTTCTTCAAATTGTAATTAAACAGTAAATTATGAGTTACCACATAATTTAGTGTAATCGTCGAACATTTTGATGTACGTTTCTTTGTTTTCAAAATCGTAATCTCCTTTGTCAATACCCTCAATCATTTTAGGGCAATCAGAGAAATATTCTTTTAATGCTTTTCTTCTTCCTAAGAAAACTGGAGGCAAGAAGAACTCATCTTCAATTGATTTTTTCAAAGTATAAGCATCTTGTGGGAAGAACTCATGATATAAAGAAACTTTTCCTCCTTTTTTAACTTCTTCGAACATTGAGTATCTTTTTGAGCTTGTTTCTTGTTTGTTCATGTCAAATGAAACCAAAGAAACTCCTCTTCCTGTTTTACCTACAATGTACATTCTTCCTTCTTCATCCTTGATGTTAACCACTTTTTTCAAGTTAGTTCTTTCAGGTTTTTTCTGTCCTTCAATATAAATGTAAACGCTGCTTTTTTCAGAACCAATACCATCCATCATAGATCTTAATCCAGATACTGTTTGCTCTGTTCTTAAATCTACCAATTCAGGATAATCACTTATAATTCTAACTTTACCTTTCCAAACTTTTGAATCTGTATCTAAAACTTCACCTGGAAATTCTGCATATCTAAACGCTGTTGGCGCTTTTTTGTATGATGCTAAAACAGGTTCTTGAGGTATAGCTTCGATAGTAAATGTCTTTTCAGTAAGTTTTTTGTATTTTTCAATATCCTCAACCAAAGTCGACATGTATGGATAATCATTTCTCATACCCAAAAAGCTTTTTTCATTTTCTTTTATTCCTGGTAAATATTTTGAAGCTTCTTCAACATTTCCTAAAAGGATATAAGTAGCTGCTAAGTTGTAGTTAGCACTAAATCTAATTTGTTTTGCTAAATCTTCATCATCTTTATCTTGAAAATTTACAAGATCTTTCCAGAATTTTTGAGCTTCTCCAAACAAATCTGCCCAGTTTTGTCTGTCTACATCAACTAATGTTGGCATTACTTGAAGCGACTGATTGTATTCTTCTATATTGAAAGTAGATTTTGATTTTTTCTTCTTTTCAATATCAGAATATCTCATTTTTGTGATTTTTGGTCCGTACAAATAGAAACCTTCAAATTCCTCAATCATGCTGTAGAAATTGTCAGTCAAAATTTTATACGTCAAATTCTCATAAGTCTCTGTTGGGTTTGTAACATACATACAAACTTTAGGAGTTGTATATCTTTTATAGATTACTTTTCCCGCTTTATCTGTAATTTCCAAATTAGACTCTAAACCAATATAATAAGCTGGTGCTTTTTGGTAGTACGTCTGTACATATTCTTCATCGTTTACAAGTTCAAAACGAGTCAAGTTGTATTTTACTTTAAACTCACCTTCTTTTTGTTTTTTCAATCCTGAAATCGAAAAAGCTTCGTAAAACTTCTCTGAAGAGTAAGGCGCTTTTTTGTTATTCATACTACTTTCCAAACCTGGTGCAAGATTCAAAATCATTTCATATGATTTGTAATTTCCGTATTCAGGATTTGTTGGAGGCACAGGACCTCTTAAATTTAGTGGATTACTTATAGTAGCTTTACCAAACCAACCAGTAGATTGACCACTAGCAATTTGATTGATACCTGTAAGCATTAACAATAAAACAACTTGTGTAATTTTTTTCATAGTATATTATTTAAGAACTGGATTATGCGTAGTATTCGTTTTCGCCGCTTTAAAACTTGCAATTAATTTATTCGCTTTTTCAATTATTGCTTTTCCATCATTTTTGTCATAATCATTCTCGATTAATTTTTCAGATTCAACAATAGCTTTATCTGGCTGATCTAACATTAAGTAAATAACAGCTAAATTAAAGTAAGCTGAATATCTCATTTTTCGAGATGCTTTATTGTCCTCCGTATATTTTGTTTTCAATGAATCAAAATACTCAATTAAAGGTTGCATATTAGATTTCAAGTCATCTATTGGCTCATCAGCTTTCATGGTAGCAAATAAAGCTTTCACAGCCTGAATTGCTTCAATTTGTGTTTTTCCTTCATCACTTTTAGCATCTAAAATCCAAAGAATTTCATTGTCGCTTTTAGCTCTATAACCATAAGTTGAATTAACATTATAACTGAAAGTGCTCAATGAATTATCTGAAAAACTTCTCAGCATTTGATCACGAATAGCGCCTTTATTGATATAAAAATCTTTTAATGCAGCTGATGAAGTTTCATATTCTGAAGATTTATACTCCAATTCTCCATTAAAGCTCAAGTTAAAACCTTCCGTTGCTGCAGCAACTACTGATGCTGAAGTGGTATCTTTTTTGATTATGGCATTTTTCAAAAATCTGTTTGTTGTTGGTGGTGCTTCTGCTGGTTTTGCCAGCTCAACCGGCTTTGCAACTACAGCTACTGGAGTAACTGGTCCTTTTACCTTAGCATAACCTCTAGTTGCGTATTTTGCTGTAACAAAATGGAAATCTCTTCTGCTGATTACTTTACCATCTTTATCTTTTTTCTCCTCGGTTCTTACTCCTGGAGTAGCTCCTTTTTCAACAAAATCTTCTAGATTAAGTTCAATTTGTACAGTACCGCCGCTCTCTACTTTTTTCCAGCCAGCGATATGAATTTTATCATTAAGAGTAGCCGGATCAACGTAAGATTGTATTGCGCCTCCACATTTTACTGTTGAAGAATAAGTTCTTTTTTCATAAGGAACTCCTTCTTTAGGAAGAATTTGATAATTCACATTAAAATAAAAACGATCCAAATCTACTTTTTGTGCTTTTACGCCAAAAAAAGACATGAACAAAACGAAAAGTATTGCTTTTTTCATAGGTTAAGTATTAATAAATTTTGATGCACAAACCTATTTATAATATTTCTAAAAAGCAACTTTATATGACTATCAATTGAAGAATATTGTGTTAAATTTCACACATACTAAAACTTTGAGGCAATGACACTTGTAAGAATTTACCTTGCTAAAACCATATTCAAAAATTAACCAAAAATAACTTACTATGGAGCTATGTCGCTACAGACTTTTCTTAGTTAAAAAACAATAAAAAACTCCTGCTCTTTCGATTCAAAAAGCAGGAGTTTTACTTTTATAAAATAGTTTAAAAAATATCTTCGCAAGTATATACTTCTTTCAAACGAACTCCTTTTTCTGTGTGCTCAACCGTTATAATTTGGTTATGAGCATCATGTTCTAAAAATAAATAATAATTCTGATCAGCCGCCGAGTTCAGTAGTTTTGCTTTTTCAGGCATTGTTAATAATGGTCGTGTGTCATAACCCATTACATACGGAAGCGGAATATGTCCGGCTGTCGCCAATAAATCAGCACAAAAGACAATTGTTTTGCCTTTATATTTAATATGCGGAATCATTTGTTTTTCGGTATGGCCATCAACATAAAAAATATCAAAACCAAGTTCATTCGAAAAACCAAAACCATTTCCTGGCCTTTCAACAAAATTCAATTGTCCGCTTTCCTGCATCGGCAAAATATTTTCTGCTAAAAAAGAAGCTTTTTCTCTTGGATTTGGTTTTGTTGCCCATTCCCAATGATTTTCATTCGTCCAGAATTTTGCATTTTTAAAAGCGGGTTCATAACCCGTTTTATCTGAGTTCCATTGAACACTTCCTCCACAATGATCAAAATGCAGATGCGTCATAAAAACATCAGTTATATCATCTCGGTGAAAACCATACTTTGCCAATGATTTATCGATAGAATGCGAACCCCAAAGTGAATAATAACCAAAAAATTTCTCTGATTGCTTGTCTCCCATTCCGGTATCAATCAAAATCAAGCGGTTTTCATCTTCAATCAGAAGACAACGCGCTGCAATATCAATTAAATTATTAGCATCGGCAGGATTGGTTTTGTTCCAGATTGTTTTAGGAACAACGCCAAACATTGCGCCACCATCTAACTTAAAATTTCCAGATTCTATTGGGTAAAGTTTCATAAAAAATAATTTCTAGTAAAGAAACAAAGCTAGCAATTCCTGCTGCTTTAAACTAAAAATTCTTTTTAAAACTTTTGCAAAAACTATTCTAAAGTAATCGAAGAACTGCCCATTATTTCTTGTTTGTCGAAGAAGTTGACAAAATATGTTCCTTTTTTGAACTTCGCTAATTCATCATTTAAAACACCATAAACATTGGCCATTTTGCCTTGATAATCAACCCCAACTAAAAAGCTGTAAACTAACGCCTTGTCATTGCCAAATTCGATTAGCCTGTTCTCTCCTAACACCGTATTTTTTTGATCTAAAACCTGAACGTAATAGACTCTTTTTCCTGTTTTTGCAGCCGAATTTCCGTTAACAGAAAAACTAATTTTGAGTTTATCTGTATTTTTTGCTTTTGTAGTTTCTTGCTCTTTTCCAGAACTTTTTTCGTTTAGAGCCGTCACTTTAAAATTCCCCAAAGAAAGTCTTGAAGCATCTTTTAGGGTAGATTCCAGTTTTCTCTGTTTTGATATTAATGTATCATTTTCGGCCTTTTGCTTGTACATGACAACATTTTGGCTTTCAATTTCATTTAACAGATTTTTATTCTGGGATTTTAATTTTTTAATCTCAGCTATTTTCGTGTCTAATGTAACTTTCAGATCTGAAAGCTGTTTTCGATAAATTTTAATCTGTTCGCCCGATGGATTTTTAGAAGCTTTAATGATTTCCATCAAATTTTCAATATTCTTTTTTTCTAATTCCAACTCTTGAGAAAGCGCTGTTTTTTCGAAAATAGCAACATCATAAGCTAATTTCAAATTATTCAAAGAATCTAATATATTTTCCTGATCAATTGACTCTGAAACAGGGTCAACGATTTCTAATTTGGAGGCAGAAGACTGATCAATCACGTCATTTGGCTCGTTGCTAAAAATCAAGTAGGTCGCTCCAACGCCAAAAATAAAAATTACTGCAAAAAGTGCTTTGATCCAGCTATCTTTGTAATTTTTTTTCATAATTACTCATAATTTTCTGCAAAAATAATACAAATTTAAAACTACAAGCAGGTAAAACTACGGGATTTTAACTCTTTTATAGTGTTTTTAATGATTTGATAACAAGCGAATTAATTTTTTGTAAGTTTCTTTTTATTTCCTAAAAAAACGCACCATTCTAAAAGATTTTTAAGCAACAAAATAACTTCTATCTATTTTAACATTTGTTATAATAATGTGAACCGTTATGGAAAAAGGTTTTTAAGTCGTATCTTTGCAGACAATTTCATTTCAACATTGACAGACAGCACTTTAAAATGTAATAATTTAATTACTTTTTAATAAATATTAAAGGAATGTTGAAAAGATAAATACCATAAAAACAATGATAAAAGTTTCTGATACAGCCAAAAAGAAAATCATCGATTTGATGACAGACGATGGTTTTGATGCCGCTCACGATTACGTACGTGTTGGAGTGAAAAGTGGCGGATGCTCTGGTTTGTCATACGATTTAAAATTTGACAAAACCAAAGGAGATGATGACAAAATTTTCGTAGATAATGATATCCAAATAGCAGTTGAAAAAAAATCATTCCTTTATTTAGCCGGAACAATTCTTGAATTTTCAGGCGGATTAAACGGAAAAGGATTTGTTTTCAACAATCCAAATGCAAGCAGAACTTGCGGATGCGGAGAATCATTCTCTCTTTAGTCAAAAGCCGAAAGTCGTAAAGTCATAAAGACTAAATTGACTTCAAACTTTGGACTTTAAAACTACTTAGACAATAAAAAAATAATGAGCAAATACACAGAAGACGATTTAAAAATCGAACTCGAAACTAAAGAATACGAATACGGATTTTACACCAATATAGAATCTGAGACGTTTCCTATTGGCTTAAACGAAGATATCGTGAGAGCTATTTCTCTTAAAAAAGAAGAACCTGAATGGATGACCGAATGGCGCATCGAGGCTTTCCGTGCCTGGAAAGAAATGATCGAGCCAGAATGGGCAAATGTTCGTTACGAAAAACCAGACTTTCAGGCGATTTCTTATTATTCAGCTCCAAAACAAGTAGATCCTAATAAAACTTTGGATGATGTAGATCCGGAATTGTTAGAAATGTACAAAAAACTTGGAATTTCTGTTGATGAACAAAAAATGATGAACAATGTCGCTATGGATATTGTGGTCGATTCTGTTTCTGTAGCTACAACTTTCAAGAAAACATTGGCAGAAAAAGGAATTATTTTTTGTCCAATTTCTGAAGCTATCAAAGAACATCCTGAATTAGTAAAAAAATATTTAGGAACTGTTGTACCTCAAAAAGACAATTTCTATGCAGCGTTAAACTCAGCCGTTTTCTCTGATGGAAGTTTCTGTTATATTCCAAAAGGCGTTAAATGCCCAATGGAACTTTCAACTTATTTCAGAATCAATCAAGCAGGAACTGGACAATTCGAAAGAACTTTGGTAATTGCAGATGAAGGAAGTTACGTTTCTTACCTTGAAGGGTGTACAGCACCAAGCCGTGATGAAAACCAATTACACGCTGCTGTGGTTGAATTGATCGCTTTGGATGATGCTGAAATTAAATATTCTACCGTTCAAAACTGGTTCCCTGGAAACAAAGAAGGAAAAGGTGGAGTTTTCAACTTTGTAACGAAAAGAGGTTTATGCGAAACAAACGCTAAAATTTCTTGGACACAAGTTGAAACTGGTTCTGCAGTAACTTGGAAATATCCTTCTTGTGTACTTAAAGGAGATAATTCGGTTGGAGAATTCTATTCAATCGCTGTAACCAATAATTACCAGCAAGCTGATACGGGAACTAAAATGATCCATTTAGGTAAAAACACTAAATCGACTATTATTTCTAAAGGTATTTCGGCTGGAAAATCACAAAACAGTTACCGTGGTTTAGTGCAAATCTCGCCAAGAGCAGAGAATGCAAGAAACTTTTCGCAATGTGATTCATTATTAATGGGTAACAATTGTGGTGCGCATACTTTCCCTTATATTGAAAGTAAAAATCCATCGGCTAAAATTGAGCACGAAGCAACTACAAGTAAAATTGGAGAAGACCAAGTTTTTTATTGCAACCAAAGAGGTATCCCGACTGAAAAAGCGATTGCCTTAATTGTAAACGGTTTCAGTAAAGATGTATTGAACAAATTGCCAATGGAATTTGCTGTTGAAGCTCAAAAATTATTAGAGATTTCTTTAGAAGGTTCTGTAGGATAATTTGACGATGGAAAATAAAAAAGTCATCATTTTAGGTTCTTCAAGAAAAAACGGAAACACAACTAAAATTGTGGATGAAATTTCTAAGGAGCATCACATCGATGTAGTGAATCTAAGTGATTACAATATTTCGTATTACGATTACGAAAGCAAAAATATAGACGATGATTTTCTTCCTTTAATAAGAAGAATATTGGAAGAATATGACACTTTACTTTTTGCAACGCCGGTTTATTGGTACAATATGAGCGGTATTATGAAGGTCTTTTTCGATAGGATTTCAGATTTGATCCGAATTGAAAAAGAAACCGGAAGAAAACTAAGAGGAAAGAAAATTGGAGTGATTACAAATTCACACGATAATGAAATCGAAGATAGTTTTTACATCCCGTTTCAAAAATCAGCCGATTATTTAGGCATGGAATATTTAGGACATGCGCATTTTAATGCCAACATCCTAAACCAACAAACAAAAATAGAATTGACATTTATATAAAATAAAAAACAATGTTATCAATAAAAAACCTTCACGCCTCAATTGGTGATAAAGAAATCCTGAAAGGAATTAATATAGAAGTTAAAGCTGGCGAAGTACACGCTATCATGGGACCAAACGGTTCTGGAAAAAGTACACTTTCTGCTGTTATCGCAGGAAACGAAAACTACGAAGTTACAGATGGAGAGGTAATTCTTGACGGAGAAGATCTTGCTGATTTAGCTCCTGAAGAAAGAGCGCATAAAGGTGTTTTTCTTTCGTTTCAATATCCTGTAGAAATTCCTGGAGTTAGCGTAACTAACTTTATGAAAACGGCGATCAACGAAACTCGTAAAGCAAACGGACAAGAAGAAATGCCGGCAAACGAAATGTTGAAAGTAATTCGTGAGAAATCGGAATTATTAGAAATTGACCGTAAATTTTTATCTCGTTCTTTAAATGAAGGTTTTTCCGGAGGAGAGAAAAAAAGAAACGAAATTTTCCAAATGGCAATGTTAGAGCCAAAATTAGCAATCCTTGACGAAACAGATTCTGGTCTTGATATCGACGCTTTAAGAATTGTGGCTAACGGAGTGAACAAATTAAAAAGCGACAAAAACGCTATTATCGTTATCACGCATTACCAACGTTTGTTAGATTATATCGTTCCTGATTTCGTTCACGTTCTTTACAACGGAAGAATCGTAAAATCTGGCGGAAAAGAATTGGCATACGAGCTAGAAGAAAAAGGATACGACTGGATCAAAGCAGAGAACTAAAATTTGTTTCAGGTTTCATGTTTTTTTAGTTTCAAGTTAATTTACATTTTGTAAGTTTAAACTTAAAATTATTAAACAGGAATTATGGCTACAATAACTCGATTTGAGGATTTAGAAATCTGGAAAGAAGCTCGACGATTAGCAAAAGAAATTCATCTCATTGCAGTTCATACAGACTTAAGATCAGATCTCAGATTCAAAAATCAAATAAAAGATTCTTCGGGTTCTGTAATGGACAATATTGCAGAAGGTTTTGAAAGAGATGGAAATTTAGAGTTTCGACAATTTTTATCTATCGCAAAAGGTTCCGCCGGAGAAACAAGATCTCAGCTATATCGCGTTTTTGATTTTGAATATATTTCAGAAGAGAAATTCGAAGCTTTAAAAAAGGATTATGAAAATTTAAGCGGTAAAATAAAAAACTTTATCACTTACTTAAATAAAAAAGATTTCAAAGGGAATAAGTTTCATTAGAAAAACATGAAACAAAAACCTGAAACAAAATGGATTTCAAAGGAATTAAGTTCCAACAGGCAACCTGAAACTTGAAACCTGAAACACCGAAGGAAACAAAAGAACAATGGATTTAAAAGAAAAATTAGTATCGTCTTTTATGGCTTTTGAAGAGCGTGTCGATGTACATTCAGATTTACATGACATACGCACAAATGCTTTAAAAAACTTCGAAAATAAAGGTTTCCCAACCAAAAAAGAAGAAGCTTGGAAATATACATCGCTAAATGCCATCTTAAAAAATGACTTTACGGTTTTTCCAAAGCAGGAAAATGCAATCGAATTTAATCAGGTAAAAAAATACTTTTTACACGAAATTGATACTTACAAATTAGTATTTATCGACGGTGTTTTCAGTTCGCATTTGTCTTCTACAACGCATGACGGAATCGATGTTTGTTTGATGTCATCGGCATTGACCAAACCAAAATATAAAATGGTTATTGATACGTATTTCAACCAAATTGCAAGTAAAGATGACAGTTTGACTTCATTGAATACTGCTTTTGCAATGGAAGGTGCATTTATCAATATTCCGAAGAAAAAAGTGGCTGACAAACCAATCGAGATTATGTATTTCTCAACTGGAAACGAATCGGCTTTAATGGTTCAGCCAAGAAATTTGGTTATTGTGGGCGAAAATTCACATGTTCAGATTATTGAGCGTCACCAAAGTTTGAATGAAAATCCGGTTTTAACCAATTCGGTTACAGAGATTTTTGCTCAAAAACGTGCCATTGTTGATTACTACAAAATTCAAAACGACAATAGTGAAGCCAATTTAATTGACAACACTTACGTTTCGCAACAACAGGAAAGTCATGCTTATGTACACACTTTCTCTTTTGGTGGAAATTTAACTCGTAACAACTTAAACTTTTACCATTTCGGAGAAAGATTGACAAGTACGTTAAACGGAATTTCAATTTTGAATGATAAACAACACGTTGATCATTATACTTTGGTAAACCACGCAACACCAAACTGCGAAAGTTTCCAGGATTATAAAGGAATTTTTTCTGATCGCTCAACTGGAGTTTTCAACGGAAAAGTTTTGGTAGAAAAAGAAGCTCAAAAAACAAATGCTTTCCAAAAAAGCAACAATATTTTATTGAGTGACAAAGCTACAATCAATGCAAAACCACAATTAGAGATTTTTGCTGATGACGTAAAATGTTCTCACGGTTGTACAGTTGGACAATTGGATGAAACAGCAATGTTCTACATGCAGTCTCGTGGTATTCCTCAAAAAGAAGCTAAAGCTTTATTGATGTACGCATTCTCAAATGCTGTTATCGAAAGCATTAAAATACCGGAATTAAAACAAAGAATTACTAAAATCATTGCCATGAAATTGGGTGTGAATTTAGGATTTGATTTGTAGATGATTTAACCGCAAAGAGCGCAAAGAATTACGCAAGGTTCGCAAAGTTTTTATATAAGCTTTGCGAACTTTGCGCTTTTATACCTTGCGTTCTTTGCGGTTAAGTCTACTTCCCAACAGAAGCAATAACTTCTTTCAAAAACCCATTAAAATCAAATCCAGGTTCTTCTTCCTTCACTCCCATTCTCACTATTACCATATCCAAAGACGGAATAATCGCCACCATTTGACCTTGGTAACCACTGCAATAAAACATATCACGAGGAACATCAGGAAATTTTCCTCCTGCGTTTAGCCAAAATTGCGCTCCATATTTTCCCTCAGAAGTATTGGTTGGTGTTGCTGTGTATTTTACCCAGCTTTCATCTAAAATTTGTTCGCCATTCCAGTTTCCTTTATGAAGATACAATAATCCAAATTTTGACCAATCTCTTGGTGTAGCCCATCCGTAAGATGAACCTACGAAAGTTCCTGACATATCTTGTTCGACAATCATCGAGTTCATTCCGATTTTGTCGATTACAGCGCTGTACCAAAAATCAAGATATTCTTGTTGGGTTTTAAATTGACCTCTCAAAATTCTCGATAATAAGTTTGTCGTTCCTGACGAATAATACCAATGTGTGTTTGGTTTATATTTTGCTGGTTTGTCCATTTGCACTTTTCCCATATCTTCAGACTGAAAAAGCATTTGAGTCGCATCACAAATTGTGCTGTAGTTTTCTTCCCATTCTAAACCAGAATTCATGTGAAGCAAATCATTCACAGTAATATTTTTGCGTTCGTCATTTTGCCATTCTTTGATTGGCGCGGGTTTATTAATATCAATTTTTCCTTGTTTCGCTAAAACGCCAAAGGCCGAACTGGTGATACTTTTTGTCATCGACCAACCCAGAATTTTACTGTCTTTATTGAATCCCGTATCATATTTTTCGCCGATTAATTTGTCTTTGTATAAAACGACAACGGCGCGCGTGCGTTTTGCTTTTCCGCCATCTTTATCAAATGAGTCATCAATTGCTTTTTTTAGTTTTGCGTAATCCACATTCGCGAAAGCGGTATCTTTTGGTTCGTTATTTCCATATGGAAAAGGAAGATTATTAACCAATTTTGTTCTTTTTGGAAGCAAATACGGTTTCGAAATATCATAATCGTCATTAATTAATAAAGCACCCAAACCATCTCTGTAAATCGCTTTTCTCTCTTTCAAACCGTAAACTGCCGATGTCGCAAATTTTCCCGCATCATCAATAGAGTTTGTCGCAAGATCTAATAAATGAATATCATTATCAGTTTTTTGGATTAAATCCAGTGATCGATGATCCATAAAATGTCCAGATGCGACACTTTTAGCAGAAAAACCGGAAATCAAATCCAATTTCGGATACGTTGTAAATCCGAAATACAAGAAAGCAAGAACCAAAACAAGCGCCAATACTTTGAGAAACTTTTTCATAATGATGTTAGATATTTTTAATGCAATATAAATAATTTATGTTCACGTTTTTAGAACTCAAATTACAAATACAATTCGGATACTGCAGAAAACCTTGTCAATTTTTAAGGATTCAGCATTTACGCCTTGTAACAATGGCATCATAAAAGGAAATTATAGAATTGCCGTGGAAACAAATTTAGTTTTAGTACTTTTGTAAATAGATTTTTTCTAAATAAGACATGCTAGATATTCAAAAAATAAGAGCTGATTTTCCTATACTTTCGCAAACTGTAAACGGAAAACCTTTAGTATATTTCGACAACGGAGCTACTTCGCAAAAACCGCAAATCGTGATTGATGCTGAAGTAAAATATTATCAGGAAATAAACGCCAATATTCACCGTGGTGTTCACACTTTAAGCCAATTAGCGACTGATGCTTACGAGGTTTCTCGTGGCAAAGTGAAAGATCATATCAATGCAAAACATGCGCACGAAGTCCTTTTTACTTCGGGAACGACACACGGAATCAACTTGGTGACAAACGGTTTTGCTTCTGTTTTAAAACCGGGCGACGAAGTAATTGTTTCTTCATTAGAGCATCATAGTAATATTGTGCCTTGGCAAATGTTATGCGAAAAAACCGGAGCTACTTTAAAAGTAATTCCGATGAACGAAAACGGCGAATTGATTTTGGAAGAATTTGATAAGCTTCTTTCAGAGAAAACAAAAGTCGTTACGGTAAATCATATTTCAAACGCACTCGGAATCATCAATCCGATTAAATATATTATTGATAAAGCACATGCTGTTGGTTCTGCAGTTTTGATTGACGGCGCACAGGCTGTTCCGCATTTAAAACCAAATGTTCAGGAATTGGATTGCGATTTTTATGCTTTTTCAGGACATAAAATGTGCGGTCCAACTGGAACTGGAATTTTATACGGAAAAGAAGAATGGTTAAATAAACTTCCTCCTTATCAAGGTGGTGGCGAGATGATCAAAGAAGTGACTTTCGAAAAAACAACTTACGCTGATCTTCCGCATAAATTTGAAGCTGGAACTCCAAATATCGCTGGCGGAATTGTTTTAGGAACTGCTATCGATTATTTGAACAATATTGGTTTCGACAATATTCAGGAATACGAACACGAACTTTTAGAATACGCGACAAAACGTTTATTAGAAATTGAAGGTTTGAGAATCTATGGAACCGGAAAAAATAAAGCATCGGTAGTTTCGTTTAATATTGATGGAATTCATCCTTATGATATTGGTTCGATTATCGACAAATTAGGAATTGCAGTTAGAACCGGTCACCATTGTGCACAACCTATTATGAATTTCTTCTGTATTCCGGGAACGATTCGTGCTTCTTTTTCTTTCTATAATACAAAAGAAGAAATCGATCAAATGGTTGAAGCCGTTAAGAAAGCGCAAACAATGCTAAGCTAAAAAACACTTTTATGAGAATATTATCTTTATTGCTCTTAACTATTTTTATTGGAACGAGCTGTTCTAGTCAAAAAAAAGCCGACATGACTTCAGCACAAATTGAATATTCAGCAGTTTCCAGAGGAGTTTTTAAAAAGATAATTGTTCAAAATAAAATAGCAACAGTTACAAACAGCAGAAATGCTGAACCTGTAGAAAAGAAAATTGACGAAACAAAATGGAAACAAATTGTAGCTGAATTTTCAAAAGTGAATTTAGATAATATTCCAAATTTAAAAGCTCCGACAGAAAAACGTTTTTATGACGGTGCCGCAATTGGAAATTTAAAAATAACTCAAAATCAAAAAACCTACGAAACAAAAGGCTTCGACAATGGTTTTCCTCCAAAGGAAATAGAAAAACTGGTAAATTTGCTGGTTGATTTTGCTAAAGAATAATTATGACAATTAAAGAAATACAAAACGAAATAATAGACGAATTTTCAATGTTCGACGACTGGATGCAACGTTATGAATACATCATCGAACTAGGAAAAACGCTTCCGCTAATAAAAGAAGAATACAAAACCGATGAAAATTTAATCAAAGGTTGCCAATCGAAAGTTTGGTTGCAAGGTGAGCAAAACGATGATAAAATTGTTTTCACAGCAGACAGCGATGCTATTTTGACTAAAGGAATAATCGCAATTTTAATTCGCGCTTTCTCCAACCAAAAAGCATCTGATATCATAAATGCAGATACTGATTTTATTGACGAAATTGGATTAAAAGAACATTTATCAGCAACACGCGCCAACGGATTGGTTTCGATGATCAAAAACATCAAAATGTACGCTTTGGCTTTTGATGCAAAAAACAAAAATTAGAAAATTTTAAACCATATAAGTTATATAAGAAAATTTAAGTATTACGCCTAAATTAATTGTGTTGATAAGCATAAGAAATATAAGTACCTATTTAAATGAACTTATATAGTGAAAAATAAATATTGTAAGCTTTATCTTTCTTTTTTATTTCTTATTATTGCTAAAAAAGCAGATGATGACAAAGAAATATTTGACGGATTTAATTTATCAAGTTAACGGAGCGGCGATTGAAGTTCATAAAAGTATTGGGTCGGGACTTTTAGAAAGTATTTATCATCAATGTATGATTAAGGAATTATCATTACGAGGAATTAATTTCAAATCTGAGTTAGTGATTCCTGTGGAATACAAAGGATTAGAATTAGAGTCAGATTTAAGATGTGATTTGTTTATTGAGAATTGTTTAGTTCTAGAATTAAAATCAGTCGATCAAATTATACCGATTCATGTTGCAAAACTGATGTCTTATATGAAACTTTTAAAATCACCAATAGGTTTAATGATAAACTTCAACGTAACAAATATTTATCAAGAAGGACAAAAAACATACGTCAACGAATTATACCGCTGGCTAGAAGATTAAAAACAAAATTAAATTTAAAACCATATAAGTAATATACGAAATTATAAGCGCTGTTATCCACACAGTAAACACAATGTTTAAATGAACCTATATAACTTATATGGTGGAAAAAATAAAAAACAATGGAACAAGAAATAGACACAAATGAATTAGGAGAATCAATCGTAAGAGTTTTAAAAGGAATTTACGATCCTGAAATCCCTGTTGATATTTATGAATTAGGATTAATTTACGACGTAATGGTTAATACTGATTATGAAGTAAAAATCTTAATGACATTAACATCTCCAAACTGCCCGGTAGCAGAAAGTTTACCAAGAGAAGTAGAAGAAAAAGTAAAAACTATCGAAAACATCAAAGATGTTGACGTAGAAATCACTTTCGATCCACCTTGGAGCAAAGATTTAATGAGCGAAGAAGCGAAGTTAGAATTAGGAATGCTTTAATAAAAAGTGTTCAGTATTTAGTTTTTTAGTGGTCAGTTATTAGCTGAACACTAAAAAACTGAACACTGCTTACTACAAAAATCATGGAAGAAATCATCAATAAAGTTGCCAATAGTGCTTTAGAAGTTTTTGATCTTGAGGATTATTATCCAAAAGGAATGCGTGTTCAGATTGACATTTCGCAATGGCTTTTGGAAGGATTTTTATTGAAGGAAAAAGACTTTAGAGAACATTTAAAAAATCACGATTGGTCGCAATATCAAGATCAATATGTAGCTGTACATTGCAGTACAGATGCTATTGTTCCGGCATGGGCATTGATTTTAGTAAGTGTTCATTTAGCGCCTTTTGCTAAAAAAGTAGTTAACGGAACTATTGAGGATCTTGACGCTAGTTTGTACGAAGAAATCTTAAAAAATATAGATTATTCAGCGTACAAAAACAAAGCTGTTATTGTGAAAGGATGTTCAAGAAAACCTGTTCCTATGCGTGCTTATATTTTAGCAACAACCTATTTACAGCCATTTGCAAGAAGCATAATGTATGGCGAAGCTTGCTCTGCAGTACCTTTATATAAAGAATCTAAGAAATAACCTGCTATTACAATCAATTAACACTTAAGCTTTTATCGGTTTTTAGTATATTTGTTTATATACTTCTAAACTAAAAACCATGAGAAAGCTAACCTTATTACTTTTCGTTTTAGTAAATTTCACATTTGTACAAGCCCAAAATTCTGAAAAAGAATTAATCACAAACACTGAAAAAGCAGTAAAAAAAATTAACGACACCATCGAAGGCGAAGGCTGGAAAACAAAAGGAACAGTCTCGCTTTTATTAAATCAATCGAGTTTTAACAACTGGATTGCCGGTGGAGAAGACAGCTTTTCAGGAACTTTAGGAATCAATTACGACTTCAATTATAAAAAAGACGACGTAACTTGGGACAATAAAATCCTTGCATCATATGGACTTCTGCAAACCAAAAATGATGACTTCACAAAAAAAACCGATGACCGTTTAGAATTCAACTCGATAGTCGGAAAAAAAGCTTTTGGGCAATGGTACTACTCTTACTTCCTCAATTTTAGAACGCAGTTTTCTACAGGTTACATTTATGGTCAGGATCCTAACGGAAAACAAATCAGGACGGAACAAACTAAATTTATGTCCCCAGGTTATCTTACTACGGGTCCAGGTATTTATTGGACAAAAGATGCCAATTTAAAAATAAATTTTGCGCCTCTAACCTCAAAATTCACTTTTGTAGACAACGCCTATACAACTGGAATCGATAGGTTTACAGGACTTCCTTATGTTGATGGTGCTTATTTTGGAGTTGATGAAGGCAAAAGCATGCGTTACGAACTGGGTTTCTATGCATCGGTTTATTACAAACTAGCTATTATGACCAACGTAACAGCCGAAAACACTTTAAATTTATATTCTAATTATCTTGAAGATCCACAAAATGTCGACATCGATTATTCCTTAAATATTGTGATGAAAGTAAATAAATTTTTATCAGCCAATTTATCTTTCCAAGCTATTTATGACGATAATGCTTTTGAAGGATTACAAACCAGAGAAGTTTTTGGTTTAGGAGTTAACTTCGGATTTTAATTTGAAATTGTAAACCGCTTATATTTTAACGCAAAGAACGCTAAGTTTTTTATAAATTAGATTTTATATAAACACAAAGTTCGCAAAGCTGTATGTAGATTTAGCTTTGCGAACTTTGTGTTTTGTAAAGACATTTTAAATATAATCTTCGCGTTCTTTGCGTTAAATTAATTTATTCCTGCTCCTC
The DNA here is from genome assembly GCF_030929605.1 of Flavobacterium sp. LHD-80. Classification (GTDB taxonomy): domain Bacteria; phylum Bacteroidota; class Bacteroidia; order Flavobacteriales; family Flavobacteriaceae; genus Flavobacterium. The sequence goes on along the minus strand of NZ_JAVFVS010000004.1, from coordinate 258,683 downwards.
TTCTTTTTCGATTGCATCTTTATAATCTGGATACAAAAACTTATTGTACGGAAATCTCGTGATATGAATTTGACGAACAGCTTCATAAACCATTTCTCTAAATTCCTCAAAATTTTGTTTTTGTGTCGCCGAAATAAACAATGTTTTATCATGACCAACATTGCTCATCCAGGTTTGCTTCCATTCGTCTAGCGTCCAGTGTTTTCTGGTTTTCTCTGTAATCAAATCATCTTCCTCTATTGTCAAATGTTTGTAGGCATCAATTTTATTAAAAACCATAATAACCGGCTTTTCATGTGCTTTAATATCCTGCAAAATCTGGTTCACAGATTCAATATGATCTTCAAAATCTGGATGCGAAATATCCACGACATGCAAAAGCAAATCGGCTTCACGAACCTCATCTAATGTACTTTTAAAAGAATCTACCAATTGTGTTGGCAATTTTCTAATAAATCCAACCGTATCTGAAAGCAAAAATGGCAAGTTTTTAATTACCACTTTTCGAACTGTTGTATCTAAAGTCGCAAACAATTTATTCTCAACAAAAACTTCACTTTTACCAACAGCATTCATCAAAGTCGATTTCCCAACGTTTGTATATCCAACCAAAGCTACTCGAACCATTGCACCGCGATTGCTTCGTTGAATACTCATTTGTTTGTCAATCGTTTTGATTTTATCTTTCAATAACGAAATTCGGTCACGCACAATACGTCTGTCCGTTTCAATCTCCGTTTCACCAGGTCCACGCATACCAATACCCCCTTTTTGACGCTCAAGGTGTGTCCATAAACCGGAAAGTCTTGGTAATAAATAGATACACTGCGCAAGTTCAACCTGAGTTCGTGCATAAGAAGTTTCGGCTCTTTGCGCAAAAATATCTAAGATTAAGTTGGTTCTGTCTAAGATTTTTGCATCAATAATTCTTGAAATATTTTTTTGTTGTGAAGGTGTTAATTCATCATCAAAAATAACTGTCGATATTCCGTTTTCTTTTACAAAAAGATTGATTTCGTCTATTTTTCCCGTACCCACAAAAGTCTTCGGATTCGGGCGTTCCATTTTTTGCGAAAAGCGTTTAATAACTTCACCTCCAGCGGTAAAAGTCAAAAACTCTAATTCGTCTAAATATTCGTGAAGTTTTTCCTCACTTTGACTTTGAGTTACGATACCAACAATGGCCGTTTTCTCAAAATTTATAACTTCTTTCTCTAACATATCTTAAAATAAGCTACAAATTTAATCATTTGTAAACTACTTACAATTATAGAATTCCAATTTTAAATTCGATTTAAAAAAATAAACCATTTATAAATCAGGCACAAAACCTAATTTATAAATGGCATTAAAATTTATTCTAAACAATTTATTCGTAAATAAATGTTGATTCTGTTTTTACAATTCCGTTTTCTTCAATTTGAGAACATGAAATTGGGAAGTTCAGTTTGTTGTATTTGTACTTTCTGCTTACGGCAACTAATGCAGTAGATGACGGACTAAAATTCATTTCGTTATTATAAGAAATCGATTCAAAAGCAAATTCTTCTTCATGATACGAAATCATTGGTACAATAATCTTATAATTGTCACCAAAAAGATTCTGAACAATTAATTGATCAACCGACTTTTTATCATCATAAGTGAATGATTTTGAGATTTTATCTCCAACCAAACCTTTATGCTTTGAAACATTATCGTTTACATAAACGTATTCGATTTTACCAATAATCTGCTTGTTTCTATCGCGCGAAGTACGTCTCACAATAATTCCGTTTTCAACAATATATTCAATATCATCAACTAAATTTTGGTGATTTGTACTTTTTTTAGTCGTTACTTTTACTCTAGCTCCTTCGTAAAAAAACGTTACCACTTTTGTAATATAATCTGGTCCTTCTTGATATTTTTTTACAAATTTGATGATATTGTTATCGGCATTATACGTGTAGTTTACAATTTCTTTCCAGTCACTTCCTATTTTATCTTTTACGGTCATGTCCAGAAGGCCATTTTTATTATACGAAAAATGCTGTACAACATCTGAAGTCGTAATGGTTTGAACTTTACCATCTTTAAATACAAACGTTTTGTTTACAATTTCACCATCTTTCGAGTTTTGGTAATTGGTTTTTACAACGTTGATTTGCTTTAATTTAACCGCATCGGGCTGATCCTGGCTGTGCATCAGGAATGGAGATACCATCATCAAGATGGCGATAAAGTAGGTTTTCATTTTGTTTTTGTATTGATTTGGGATGACCAAAATACAAAATTCTGACAAATTCTAATCGTTTAAAATCTCAAAATTTGTAACCAATAAAATTATAAGCTAAAAACCAGAAAAACTTGACTGAATTTTACAAAATAAAATCCCCTACTTTTCACCATAAAATTTAAACTCCTTTTCTAAAATTTATTATAGTGTATTTCATTTTATATTCGATTATTTACACAATCATCTTATAAAAATTTAAATAAACTATATCTTACTTTTTTTGATTGCAATATAGGTTTTTTATTACAATATATCATTTTTTTATTGAGATCTTTATACTATTACAACCCTGATAATTTGTCGAAAAACTTCGATTATATAGTAGAAAGAACCTAAGAACTGATAAACAACATTTAAAAAAGAATACTAGTCCAGAAGAGCTTGTCTAATAATTAAAAAAAACGTCTTATTCAGACGGTTTTGCTTTAAACATTTTTATTAATTATAATTTTCCTAAAAGTAATACTAAATCTTTCATTCTTTTCACCAATATCAACTGGTAAAATAGAATGCAACCATTCTTTTTGAATTTCTTGTGACATATAGAGATAACTATTATTTTCTAATAGGATATCATAAATAATATTAAAATCACTTTTATTTTTGAATCTCATTGTCCTTGATGATCCAAACGAGAAAATAGCAATCCCTGTATTTTTATACAAGATATCGATTTGATCAGAATGAAATCCCATTTTTGAATTACTATCATAATAAAAGTTTATCAAACAATTATTTGGCATAAATCCATTTGAAGATTTTACCACATTAATTAAAACTTCAAGAAAATCCGGAATTTCATTTCTTGCATAATATACATTGGAATAATTGTATGGAATACCAAAGCTTGCTGTTTTACGTGAAATCATAGAATTATCCCAATCAATGTTATTTTTTAAATGATATAACATTGTCGTAGAATCTTGCAAAATATTGTTTTTCACAATAATTTCATCTCTTAATTCCTTGATTTTCATTTTATAATATTTGTTATCTAAATTAATAAATAATTAATTAGATTTGTTCAAATATATTTAATTATGCCAATATTAGATAAAAACGGAAATCCAATTGCATATCATGAAATTTTCCCCGGTGACGTGGAAGTTAATAACATTGAGTTTGGTGCCGGTAGAAATAACTACGGTAAAATAGAATACCCTAATTGCTACGTTACGGATTTGTCCTATCCCGCTGAACTAAAATCTTATTTTCAAGAGTATGAAGATGATAATACAGATTATCATTATTTAGACAATATATGCGATTTTTATAATACTAACTTCGGAAGGCAATTTGAAAATATTATTTTATGTAATCCATATGGCTATGGTTTTTACGGATTAGCAGCTGCGAAGAAATTTTTTGATCGAGCTGGAGAAATATTAATTGAAAATGGCCTTATACATATCTTAGGAAAGAATAATAATAAATGGTCTAAAAAAGAATCATTTGACAAGTTTATTAAAAATGATGTAATAACGGTTTATCAATCCAAATATGATTTCAAATTAGAGAGTTTTGAAACATTAGATAGTGAGCATGATATAAATGTCAAATATAAATTCTATACGACAGGCTTATTAACAGAAACAATACCAAATGAAAGATTAATTATTAAAAAGTTATAAAAATGGAACAATTAAATATATTTGAAGATATTTCATTAACTAACAGTTATAATAAATTATCATACAGAAATGATTTTAATAATCATATTGTTTCAGTTTTAGATTTTGCACTAGAAAATACAGGATCTGAAGTTTTAAAAAATAAAGATTTAAAATTTAGTAAAGGATTATATTGGGAATGTTTAAATTCAATATACGAAAATAACCCAATAATTAGAAACGAAGAGGAAAAAGAACAAAACAGGTTATTTGAGCAAAGTTTGTATCTAAATATTATTACTAAGTTAGATGGTTATTTTGACGAAGATGATGATTTACTTCTTGAGAGTATCGATTTTACCATTAGTAATTATACCGATGATCTTAATTACGGACAAAGATTAGATTTTAATCCTTGGAGTTACAGTAATAAGATTTTCACGGAAGACAATTTATTATATACATTTACCGATAATAAAGATGAGTACAAACATCTTTTGAAGCATAAAAAGAAGGAAAGCGAATTGTCCAAATATTTAACAATTGGAGTATTAGGAAAAGGTCAAAGGAAGGATTATGCACAATCTTACATCAAAGATATTTATGCATTAAGGACATTGTTTTTAAATTTATTGGAAGAAAATAAACATGATAGCGACAACCCTATAAAATTTTATAATATAATTAAACAATTTAGAGATTTAGGAATTTCAAAAACTGATTTAACAGACGGTAATATAAAGTATTGGATTGTAAAACCGCTTAAAAATAGTGTGAAAATTGGTTCTAATAAAAACGGATATTTTGCTATCCTAACAGAAGCTGATTTATACGAATCCTATAAAAGCCATTACAGTAATTTTATTGGATTTCATAAAACTTTAGAAAAACATAAAAAACATTCCATTTCAACTTTCTTATCTTTAGATGAAAAATTTAATAAACATAATAATTTTTTAAAATAAATGAGATTCCATGATATTACATATTGATCTAAAAAAATCGGTCTACTTTTAAGTAGACCGATTTTGTATTTAATAACATCTTTATTCTTTTTTTATTATACAGTACAACCCTAATGATCTCATATATCTGCCTACTGTTGTAGATGAAATATTATATCCTCCTTTTTGAAGTTCTATACTAATCCGTTTCGCTCCATAGCGTTGCTTTACATTGAAGAATATTTCAATTATCTTGCCTTTTATTAAGAACTTTTGCTTCTGAGTTTCTGAAACAAACTGATTTTTCCATTTTCGATAAGTATTTGGACTCACTCCTAAAACTCTACACATTTGCCTTATAGAATACACTTTTTCATTCTTCGCAATAAAATGAAAAACACCCTTTTTTTCTTGATTAAGATAGCAAATTGATTTTTTTAAAATCTCAAAATTTAAATCTGCATTTTTAATTTTTTTTTCAAGATCATATATTTTTTTCTGGTTTGGATCTAATTTTAAGTTACCTCCTCCAGGGAAACTTCCACTTCCATATTTATTATAATCCTGTCTCCATCTATTTAATAATGACTTTGTTATTCCAAGTTCTCTTTCTACTTGTTCAATATTATCTTTTTCAAAACTAATCAAGACAGCTTTTTCTTTGAAATCACGATCATATTTTTTTAATTTCTTTTTCATATCTAAACATAATTTCCGTTTTTATGTTTCACCATTTATATTTAAATCAAGAGAATATAAACAAATTGAAGTGAGTTAAGACTTAAATTTATCAATTGCATTAAACTCTTCAATTGTTTTATAATTCAAGGTTGAATGTATTCTTTGTTTGTTATACCAATTTTCTATAAATTCAAACATTTCTTTTTTTATTTGCCCCTTTTTCAGAAGCTTATTTTGTTTATATATAAATTCTCTTTTTAACGTACAAAAAAAACTCTCCGCTACTGCATTGTCAAGAGAATTGGATTTTCGGCTCATGCTTCTTACGCAATTATATGAGTCAAGCTCCTCAGTAAATATTTTGTTAGCATACTGAACCCCTCTATCAGAATGAAAAACTAATCCATCCAAAACTTTTCGGTTAATTATAGCCATTTCCCAAGCTGCTAAAGTTGTTTTTTGAGTAGTAAGTCTTGAACTCAAACTCCATCCTATTACTTTTCTATCATACAAATCCATAATAATAGTAAGATACATAAATCCTTTATGAATCTGTATATAAGTAATGTCTGAAACCCACACTTTAGAAGGTTTACTAATTTTAAATTTTCTATCTAAAACATTTGAGGAAGTGTAGTAATTATGCTTTGAATCAGTTGTTATCTTAAATCTTCTTATTGGCTTATATTTTAAATTTAACTGTTTCATGTAAAAACCCACTTGCGCATCAGATATTTTATAACCAATTGCATGAAGTTCTTTCGCAATTTTAAATCTGCCGTAATGTTTTTTAAAATTATAAAATATTGAAGATATTTTTTCTTTTAGAAGTATTATTTGTTTTTGTTTATTGGAAATACCAGAGTTTTTCCATCTTCGATATTTTCCCTCTCCAACGCCTAACACTTTACACATTCTCGTTATGGTGTGTTTTTTTTCATTATCCTTTATGAATTGAAAAATAGCTATATCTCCTTTTAAAAGATGCTTAATTCCATCCTTTAAAATTTCAAATCTAAGGACTGATTCTTTTAATCTTTTTTCAAGTTCGACAATTTTTTCTTCTTCAGGATGCACTCTTACATTTCCTGACCCAAGAAAACATCCATTTCCAAATTCTTGATATTCCTGACGCCATCTGGTAAGAAGACTGGAATCTACACCTATTTCATTAGCAAGTTTTGATAGATTGGGATTTTCATAACTCGATATTACCGCATTTAGTTTAAAAGTACGGTCATATTTTTTACGTTTCCCTTCCATAACTTAAACTTTTTCATATTTAAATAACAGACTCTTAAAACACCAAAGCTACTCCGCAGTTCTAATTTTAGAAACCATAAAAGCAATTAAAACACCAAAGATTCCGATAAAAGCAAAAGAGAATTGAAGTCCAAAATTCTCTGCAATGTGACCAATAACAGGCGGTCCCATTAAAAACCCTAAGAAACTTACGCTGGAAACTATTGTCAAAGCTTCACCTGGAGGAACTGTTGGGTTTTTTCCTGCCATACTGTAAACTGTAGGAACAATAGTTGCCACGCCCAAACCAACTGCCATAAAAGCAATGGTACACGGAATTAAATAAGGAAGAAAAACAGCTGTGAAAAGTCCGCCGGATATCATGACACCGCTTATCTGCATGACGCGCTCACGCCCGAATTTATTGATTAATCCGTCGCCTAAAAATCTTCCGCTCGCCATCATGATCATGAATGAAGTATATCCTAAAATCACCAATGGCCCAGGAGCTTTTACAATATCTTTAAAATAAACACCACTCCAATCAAACATTACGCCTTCGCTGGCCATACTGCAAAATCCAATTACGCCAAGCCAAATTAAAGTGCTGTCTGGTTTTGTGAATAATTTTTTCTTCTCGCCTTTATGTTTGATTTTTTCTTTGGCTTTGACCAAAAACTTAAAATTAAATACAATCATTAAAAGCACTATACCAGCTACAATCATAAAGTGATGCAATGGCGACAAATTTAAAGCTAACATTCCTAGTCCAACCAAAGCACCAGTAAAACCAGCAAAACTCCACATTCCGTGAAACGAAGACATGATTGTTTTTCTAAAAAGTACTTCGGTATAAACACCTTGAGTATTTACCGCGATATTGGCCAAGTTTCCGAACAAACCAAATAAAAATAAACCCAGTGACAATTGAAGCGCTGTTGTTGCCAAACCTAAATTAATCAGACACAAAACATACATAATTAGCGAAAAAACTAAAATGCGATGGCTTCCAAATTTGGTCACCATTTTCCCTGAAAAAGGCATGATGATCAATTGTCCCATTGGCAAAGCAAAAAGTATCGAACCTAGATCGCCTTCACTTAAATGCAAAGCGGTTTTTATATCTGGAATTCGGCTTGCCCAAGTAGCAAAACTTAATCCCATTCCGAAATAAAACATTCCCACTGCAAAACGAATTCGGTTTAAATAAGAAGCCTTTGCTTCTCTAAAAACTTTCTTGATTTTTCCTTTTGTCTGAAAAAGTTCTAGCGGATTGAAATTTATCAAAATAGATGCGTTTTTGGGATTATACTATAAAAGTACAAAAAAGCTATGTATTTTTTTCAAGGTTCAAATTGTTCCTTTATTTACAACGTTATTGTTTATAAATTGCTGTGTTTTTGGCCCACGGATTAGACTGATTAAACGGGTTTAAACAGATTATAATTATTCTTTGACATAAAAAAAGACGCACTGCTGTGCGTCTCTACGATTTATATTATTTCATTTTTAACCGCACATTATAAAATTAAAACCAGCGAAAACCCGTTTAATCCGTACAATCAGCGGGCCATAATTTCTACAAATTAATTACAGTTCTCTGCGCATTACTTGCGATTGCAGCTTCAATAATTTGCATAACTTTTACTCCGTCTTGGCCTGTAACGGGTTCTGTTGTATCGTTTATAATCGAATTATAAACTCCGTCAAAAAAGGAGAAATAATTCCCTTGTAATGTCGGTACTTTTTTGCGAATTATTTTTCCATCGATTTCAGTATGTAGAAGGCCTTGAAGTTCTTCCGGTTCTGTTCCCCACGATTCTAAATTTGGTTTTTTGCCAATTTTCAATTCGTCTTCTTGTACATCGCCTCTTGGTTTTAAAAATGAACCTTTTTTACCGTGAATCGTATAAGCTGGATTGGCTTCTCTCACAAAAAAACCAGCTTTTAAACGTACTCTGACATTCTCATAAATCAATAGCAAATCAAACCAGTCATCGACCAAAGAATTTTGTCTGGTATAACGAATATCCCCAAAAACTGATTTTGGTGAACCAAACAAGCAAACCGCTTGATCAATTAAATGCGGACCTAAATCTTTCAGAATTCCGGCTCCGTCATTGGCTGTTTCTTTATGAGCTTTTGGGCTCAATACAGGATTGTAACGGTCAAAATGAAATTCGGCTTCGACCAATTCTCCTAAAGCTCCTTCATTAATTACTTTTTGAATAGTTTTAAAATCACTATCCCATCTTCTGTTTTGAAAAACGGCTAGTTTTAATCCTTTATCTTTTGCAATTTGAGTCAGCTCTTCGGCCTCTGCAACTGTTGTTGTGAACGCTTTTTCGACAACAGCATGTTTCCCTGCCAAAAGTACTTTTTTAGCATATTCGTAATGCGTACCAACGGGTGTGTTTACGATTACCAAATCAACATCATCGGCCAATAAATCATCAATTGAAGGATAACTTTTAACGTATGGATAATCTTCCTGAATTAAATTTTTAGTTCTTTCCCAAGAACCTAATAATTCAAATCCTGGATGAATATCTAAAAACGGAGCATGAAAAACTTTCCCCGACATTCCGTATGATAATAGTGCTGTTTTTATTTTTTGCATGTTGTTTTAGTTTTTTTTTTGCCACAGATTATTATGATTGAAAGGATTTTTCTTTTTGCCACGACCCGAGCGATAGCGAACAGGCGAAGCAATTTCACTAATTTACACAAATCAGTGCGTTTGAAAAGCTTTAAAATTCGTGAAAATTCGTGTAATTCGTGGCGACAAAATCTGTTTAATCTGTAAAATCTGTGGCTAATAAATTATAGTTTAGCTCTTTCGTATTGTTTTGGCCAATGAATATCGTCGTTTAATTCCTTGGCGAAATCTAAAGGCAAGTTCGGATTTCTTAATGATTCTCTGGCAAACAAAATTAAGTCGGTTTGACCATTATTCAAAATTTCTTCTGCTTGTTTTGCGTCTGTAATTAAACCTACAGCTCCGGTCAAAATATTGGCTTCTTTTTTAACTTTTTCTGCAAAAGGAACTTGATAACCTGGTCCAATTTCAATTTTTTGATGCGAAACCAATCCGCCTGACGAAACATCGATTAAATCTACTCCTTTTTCTTTTAATATTTTAGAAAGCTGCACTGATTCTTCTGGATTCCATCCACCTTCTGCCCAATCTGTTGCCGAAATTCTAACAAACAAAGGCAAACTTGAAGGCCATTCGGTTTGAACCGCTTCTACAATTTCTAATGTAAATCTAATTCTATTTTCAAAACTTCCTCCATATTCATCGGTTCTCACATTTGTTAAAGGCGATAAAAATTGGTGCAGTAAATAGCCGTGCGCCGCATGAATTTCTAAAACCTGATATCCCGCTTCAACAGCTCTTTTTGTCGCGATTTTAAAATCAGAAATCACTTTTTGAATTCCGTTTTTATCTAAAGCTTCAGGAAGAAACGGTTCGCCATCGTGATACGGAATCGCACTTGCGGAAACGGTCTGCCATCCGCCTTGAGCGAAATCTAATTTTTTATTTCCTTCCCACGGAGAAGAGACACTTGCTTTTCGTCCTGCATGTGCTAATTGAATTCCGGGAATGGAATTTTGCGAAACAATAAATTCGTTGATTTCTTTCAGTTTTACGATATGCTCGTCTTTCCAAATTCCGAGATCAGCAGGAGAAATTCTGGCCTCTGGAGAAACGGCAGTTGCCTCTTGAATAATCAATCCGGCGCCTCCACTTGCACGACTTCCTAAATGAACGAGATGCCAGTTGTTTGCAAATCCGTCTTCCGCAGAATATTGGCACATTGGCGAAATGACAATTCTATTTTTTAAAGTGATATTTTTTAATGTTAAAGCAGAAAATAATTGTGAAGCCATAATTGTAACTTTTAATGGATTTAGACTACCAATTGAAGAAGGCAGCCTTATAAAAAGTAAAGTTACGGCATCCTTATAAAAGGAGAAATCTAAATGTTTATTAATTAACAAACATTTAAAACCTTAAGTATTATATTGCGGTCTTAAATTAAATAAGAAAACGTTACTTTTGTGCGTTAAATACGAACTAAAATTATAAAATGGATATAGTTATCAAACTCTCTCAATTTCTATTGAGTTTATCTTTACTTATTATTCTTCACGAATTAGGGCATTTTATCCCTGCAAAATTGTTTAAAACAAGAGTCGAAAAATTTTACTTATTTTTTGATGTTAAATATTCTCTACTAAAAAAGAAAATCGGCGAAACAGAATACGGAATTGGATGGCTTCCATTGGGAGGTTATGTAAAAATCTCTGGTATGATCGACGAAAGTATGGACAAAGAACAAATGGCTTTGCCACCTCAGCCGTGGGAATTCCGTTCTAAACCAGCTTGGCAACGTTTGATTATTATGCTTGGTGGTGTTACTGTAAACTTCATCTTGGCTTTTATAATATATATAGGAATGGCTTTTGTTTATGGTGACAATTATATTGCAAATGCTGATTTGAAAGATGGTGTATGGGTAACTAATCCTGCAATTGAAAAAGCTGGAGTTCAAACTGGAGATAAAATTATTGCTGTTAATGGCAAAAAAATGGATCGATATGATGATATCGCCAAAAATTTGTACATGGCAAATGAAGTTACTATTGAAAGAAACAACGAAGAGAAAACAATTAAGTTTCCTATCAATATCATTAACAAAATCAGCAACTCTGGAGTAAAACATTCTTTAGTTGAAATGAGAATTCCGTTTATTGTTTCAGGATTCGAAAAAGATTCTCCAAACAATAAAGATTTAAAAACTGCTGATATTATCACACATTTTGATGGCGCTCCTTTAAATTATGCCGATGAAGCTGCAGCAAGATTTAAAAATCATGAAGGAAAAATAGTTCCAATTACAATTAAAAGAGGTGATAAAATCATTCAGACTACTTTAAAATTTAACAACAAGTCTAAATCTGGAGTAGCTTACGCAATGAGAATACCTTATTCTAATATTGAAAAATTGAATATCTATAAAGTAAACCGTCAAAAATTTGGCTTTTTTGAATCAATTCCAATTGGAATCAACACAGGAATAAACGGCCTTATTGATTACGGAACGCAACTTAAAAAGATATTTAATCCTAAAACCGAAGCTTATAAAGAAGTGGGTGGTTTTGCGGCTATTTTTAATGTTTTTCCAGATTCTTGGAGCTGGGAAGCTTTCTGGTCGATCACTGCTTTATTGTCAATTATGCTTGGTGTAATGAATTTATTGCCAATTCCGGCTCTTGATGGAGGTCATGTGATGTTTTTATTATACGAAATTATCAGTGGCAAAAAACCAAGCGATAAATTCCTTGAAAACGCCCAAATGGTTGGCTTCGTACTACTTATAGCGTTACTTTTGTTTGCAAATGGAAACGACATTTATAAGGCAATTATGAAGTAGAAAAAAAAATGAATAAAAAGAGTTAAAATATTTTTGAGAAACTAAAAATTCGATTATATTTGCACTCGCTAAAAAGAGCAACACTTTCCTCCTTAGCTCAGTTGGTTAGAGCATCTGACTGTTAATCAGAGGGTCCTTGGTTCGAGCCCAAGAGGGGGAGCAACTTTTTTTAGCAAACATATTTACCTTTAAGGTGATTCCTCCTTAGCTCAGTTGGTTAGAGCATCTGACTGTTAATCAGAGGGTCCTTGGTTCGAGCCCAAGAGGGGGAGCTTATTAAATACCACTTACAAATTGTAAGTGGTATTTTTTTTGCTGTTAATCAGAGCCCCGATGGCTATCGGGGTTGGTTCGAGCCTCAGAAGGAGCTTCAAAAAGAAATATCAAATTGTAAATCGTACTATGAACGTTGTTTATATTATTTTTTCTCCCAAATTAGATCGATACTATATTGGATTTACATCTAATTTTGACACTCGAATGGAATTTCACAAAAATGCTGAATCAAGAAAATTTACAGCAAATGCTCAAGATTGGGATTTATTTTTCAAAATAGAATGCGAAAATAAATCGCAAGGCTTAAATATTGAAAAACACATTAAAAAAATGAAAAGCAAAACCTATATTGAAAATTTAACTAAATACCCAGACATTATTCTAAAACTTAAAGAAAAACACAAATAAAACTGTTAATCAGAGCCCCGAAAGCCTTCGGGGTTGGTTTCTCCCGATAGCTATCGGGACAAGAGGGGGAGCTTAAAAAAAAAAGACTATCATTACGATAGTCTTTTTTTTGTTTTATATCAAAAAAGTAAAGTTCATTCCTTCATTCTTTCTGCTTTTTATTGTTTAGCTACTTTATTTGCCAAGTTTTTACTTTCAAACAATACCATCATCTCATTTGCTTTTTCGGGCTTGTTAATCGCTTTTAATGATTCTGCACAGCGATAATAGTAAATAGGATCTAGATTTTTGCCTACTTCCAGAAGTTCTGAATAATATTTAGCTGCCGATTCCATGTCACCTTCAAAATACGATTTGTCTGCTACTTTTTTAAGCATATCAGTATTTTTATATCCTTTATCCACCACTTTTGTGTAGGTTTTTGAGATATCGATATCAATGTATTTTGTAGTTTCTGCAGGGCGTGCTACCGCAACTTTTACTGGTTCTACTTTTTCGTCAGGAATATCGATAACTACTTTTGACATTAACGGCACTTCAGTTTGTTTCAATTTAGGTTTTCTGTAAATTGGAGTTACCGTTCTGGTATTATTTGGACCGAGATCGTACGTATTGACCATGTCTAGTTTTGAAACTTCATATTTTGTAACTCTTCTTCCAAAAGTCATATTGATTGTTTCTTCAACGTAGTAAGCTTCTATGACAAGACCATCATCTATTTTCTTGTCTGACTGTAAATGTGTACTTCCAGCTGCTGCAATGACAGGAGCTTTTGAAGCCGCCCGCTGTGCAAAACAGCAAAATGGAACCACACACACAATTGTCATAAAAATTTCTGCATAATTTTTCATGATAAATTGATTAAGTTGCTGTTTATTTCAAAAAACTATAGTAAAGTTAGTCATAGTTCCATTTTTATGTTTATTTCACCCGTAAACAACCTTAAAAGACGTTTAAGTACGGTTTTTATACAATAGAAGTGGCAAAAAATCAAAAAAAAGCGCCACAATCCAAAAATTGCAGCGCTTTCTTATTTTATTAAAAACGACCCTAAACTTACACCCCCAATTTCTTAGCAATCTCAGCAGGAATTCCGCCTTTGTTTACCATTAAGGCAGTTGTTTTGTATTTTACGAAATTTTTGGTTACAAACAAGAAACCTTTGTAATCATTTGTTTCTCCCCAAGAATTTTTTACGATATAATATTCCTTTCCGGTTTGATCTTTTGCAAGACCAATAATGTGCATTCCGTGGTCATCCGTTGTTGTGTAATTATCAAACGCTGCCTGACGCATTTCTGGCGTAATTTCTGGCTCTGCTTTTGGTCCGTTAAACATATCTGCTTTTTCTTCAGCCGTCATGTCATCGAATTTTTTTGTCGGAACATAAGCAACACCATTTTTCCAGCTAAAGCTTTTCTCGCTTACGTCTGTTGCCCAAGCTACAGTGTATCCTTTTTTCAAAGCATTATCGATAACATCAGTCATGTCATTTACTTTTACATTGTAAACTTGATCTAATGACCAGTTGTCCGGCACCATTAAAGTTGTTTTTTGGTAATATGGAGAAGTTGTAAAAGAAGACATTTCAACATATTCATCTGGGTTGATTCCTACCACTTCTTTTGCAAAAGATTGTGGCGTATAATTTTTCCCTTTGTAAGTGAAATTATCCGGCACTTTTCCTAAATAAGAATCAATAACTGCAGCATACGCTTTTTGCCAGTTTGGAGTCAATTCTCCATTTGGATTTTTAACAACCGCTGCAAGAACACCTTCTATAAGTGCAGCCATTTCGGCAAATTTATTTTTATCTGTTCCGTAGTTTAATCCTGTATAAACTTCTCTTGGAACAGTACCGTATTTTTTATACATATTGATTACATCATGAAGTGAACCTCCGTCACCTAATGTAGTTGCACCGTGCATACGCACATAATTTACCCCTTTGTCAACATATACATTTCTTGCAGAAAAAACCTGAGACAACTCGACTGGCTGTTTTCCTAAACGAATCATTTCTGATTCTAAAAATGAGTTTGAAGCATAACTCCAGCAAGTTCCCGAAGATCCTTGAGCCTTTACTGATGTTGTTCCTAAGTTAACTACTTCGGTGAATTTAAAGTTCTCTTTACTTTTATCACTTGCATTTAACTTTAATGAGTTTACCAAAACGTCTTGTGCAAAACAGCCGCCCACACCAACTAAAAAAGCAGATGCTGCAAAAACTGATTTCATTGTATTTTTATACATAATCAAAAGATTTAAAAAGTTAACTTATTAGTAGCCTAATTTTATTTTTGTTACAAATCAATTAAATATCAGGTAAAAAAACTATTGTTTTTGCGTTAATTTTTATACAATGTTTTTATTAAGCATCAAAACCTTACAAATAATGCAATCCGATTTTTTTTTAATTGGATATTGTGGCAATTAGATAATTAGATAATTTCCTTAAAATCTTAATTTTAAAATATTCATTATTATTTGCAAATAAGTAGTATTTTGGTTTATGTTTTTGACACGCAAAAAACAGAAAATGTACGAACTGGAAAAAGAAACTTATTTAGGAAATACTAAAAACATCTTCAATACTCAAGAGGGAATTGCGGTTGTTGAAACGGAGTATCAAAACAAAGTTTACGAAGGCTGGCATTCGCACAACAACGCACACATCACACTTTTCTTGAAAGGCGGTACAACCGAAAAAAGAAAAAATTCAAGCGAAACCCTTGGCCCTGGTTCTTTATTATTTTATCACAGCGACGAACTGCATCTGAATCAAAATACGCTTTTTCCTTCCCGAAATATTAATATTGAAATTGAAGAAAACCTTTTAAAGGAACTTTTTATTAATGAAGCCGAAATTGAAAAATCAATTCAGAATAGTGTTTATGCTAAATCGTTGATTCTGAAAATTTTCAAAGAAACTCAATCTGCAGATAGTTTTACGAATGATAACGTCAAGATGTTATTCTCTCAATTATCAAATTCTAATGTGCATTTAGAACGATTTGAGAAAAGTCCGTTTTGGGTAAAAAGTTTAAATGAATTGCTCAATGATTGTTGGAATGAAAATCCGAATTTAAAAGATCTTGCTCAGGTTTTAAATCTTAATCCAATTACTATTTCGAAGCATTTTCCAAAATATTTTGGCTGTACTTTGGGCGAATATATGCGCCGAATTAAAATCAACCGTTCGCTTTCGCTGATACATTCGAATGAAATTAATTTAACCGAAATTGCTTTAGAATGCGGTTTTTCAGATCAAAGTCATTTTATCAGAACGTTTAAAAACCAAACCGGATTTCTGCCCAAACAATTTCAAAAATTATAGCAGAGGCAAATTTCATTCTATTTTTTGTTTTTGATGCCACCTACTTTTGTCTCATCATAAATCACTAAATACAATCAAATGGAAACGCTTACTTTAAAACAAAAAACGTTTAATTCTCCTATAACAAAGATCATTCTTGCCTTGCTTACTTTTATGGCAGTTGTTATTATAAGTCAACAAATTGCTGTAAAATTACTAGCCTTAACGCCGCTTGAAAAAGAGTACCGAAATCTTTTAAAAGGGCTTTTTGTTTCTGCTTTATGCGTTTTCAGTTATATTCTTTTCTTTAAAAAATACGACAAAAGAACAATTACAGAGTTTTCGACAAAAGGACTTGCAAAAAATCTTTTCATCGGTTCTCTGATTGGTTTTACTTTACAATCTCTCACTATTTTAGTAATCTATCTTAACGGAAGTTACAGTGTTTTGAATATCAATCCAATTTCATTTATTCTGATTCCGTTTACCATTATGTTTACGGTTGCTATTATTGAAGAAATATTGGTGCGTGGCATTATCTTTAGAATAGTGGAAGAAAAGCTTGGAAGTTACATTTCGCTTACTATCTCTTCAGTACTGTTTGGCATTTTTCATTTGGCAAATCCAAATGGTACTTTGATTTCATCAATATGCATAACTATGGCTGGTTTTATGCTTGGAGCTGCTTTTATTTACAGTCGTAATTTATGGCTTCCAATCGCTTTGCATTTTGCTTGGAATTTTACACAATCGGGAATTTTCGGAGCAATAACATCTGGAAACGAAAAAACAAATAGTTTATTGGATGCCAAAATACAAGGTCCAGAATTCATTACTGGAGGTGAATTTGGTCCCGAAGGTTCTATTCAGGCTATTTTATTTTGTACCGTTGGAGCTCTTTTACTCTTGGTTTTAAGCCATAAAGAAAACAAAATTATTAAGCCTTACTGGAAAAAATAAAAAAGCAAACTCCCGACAATTATTGCCGGGAGTTTCACTTTTTATTATTCACTCTTTACTGTTTACTCTTTACTAAAAAAGCTATCTCATCCAATTGCTTCCAAAAACAATGTAATACGCCCAATCTTCATTTCCTTTTGCAACATCAACTCCCATTCGAAGTTTAAATTTTCGGGCTATTAAATACCTAAAACCTGTTCCGTAACTGTAAACAACAGGTTTAGCAAATGCCTTATCCCAATCATCAAATGCACTAGCAAGGCCTCCAAATCCCATTAAACTCCATCTTCGATATAAATCCCAGCGAAACTCAAGTTCATTTACAATACTGGTGTTTCCCATATATCTAGCTGTCGGAATTCCTCTTAAATTAATTCCTGGTTTAAGATAAAAAGGCGGACTCCCCAACGCCTGTTCTCCTTCAATCCTTAGTCCGCCAATTAATTTATCAGTGATTGGGTAATATCCTATTGCAGACAAATTAATACGCCAGGAATTATAATCACTGCCTATTGCTTTATCTGACCAAAAGAAATCGGATTGAATTCGGATTCCTTTATCTGGTGTAAATATATTATCGCGCCCGTCAAATTGAAGTGCTCCTCCTAACTGACTTACAGTACTTTTAATATCGCCCGGCTTAACAAACGGAGGCGGAAGATTTAAGTCGGGTAAATTTATTTTAGAATTTAAAAACAAATATTGCGGTCCGGCGCTCCATTTTGCATTGTTAAATTGCTTGAGCCATTGTGTGTAAAAAACAGAAGTTCTGAAGTTCAATTTAAATTCCTGATCATTTCCAGTTGGGAGATTATTAGCATAAAAAGACAAATTGACATCTCCGTAAGCCGCTCCAACACGGTATAATATTTTTGGTTTTATTAAAGTTGCAGAACGAAACGCTCCGGCCATCCAGCTGTTATTTGCCGTATACATTCCAAATCCTCCTGTTATATCTGGATTTATAAAACGTTTTTTTCCATCTTCATCGATTACAGGGGCGTGTTTTTTAAGAAATATTGGCGCCAAAGCACCTCCAAAACCTCCTAAAGCTGGCTCAGATATAATAGCAGGAACTACAAGAAAACCATTTGCATAAATTAAAAAATTACTCAAATCGATCGCTCCATCAAGAGAATCTTTGAAGCGCATATTTTTAGGTGTCGATGTTGTTGCTGTAGTTGTTTGTGAAGTCATTCCTGTATAAGACAAGAGAAACACCACAATAATCAATCTGGTTTTCCAAATACTTTTACGATTAAAATGGCGCTTTTTTTTCATTGCAAAATTGTTTTTATCTGTAAATAGAAAATTGATTATTTAGGTTGCTCTTTTTCAAAACTAAAAACATGCGCAAGTGTTATGAAAAATGTATTTCCCTGAAATCTATTTATGGCATCAACCTCAGCTATCCATCTAAATCCTGCCGAAGTTTTGCATCCAATATGAAAATAGTTTACCTCGGCTCCAATACCTCCAACTCGGTCTTTCTCACCTTCAACAACTCCAATAACAGGAACAGGAATTTCATCGTGACTTACTTTGTATTGCAAGTAATAAATCAAACCGGCATTAAAAATTCCGGCTGGTGCTGTTTTTTCAGCATTCATTTGATAGAATGTTTTACCTAAACCTCCTTCAATACTTAAAATATCTCCGGTTTTAATATCGGTATCTTTCTTTCTTCCATTTATTTCGTAAGACGCTAAAGCTGAAAAATGAAAGGTTTTTTTATCATTAAAATATAAAGTTGTTCCGGCTGAAAATTCATTCATAAACATTCCCAAACCGCTGTTGTCTGGAGCTCCAGCTGTAAATTTTCCTGTTGGAAGATAAAGTTGATAACTAAAAACAAAATCGGCTTTTTTATGATGCCAACCTAACTGCACTGGAACAATGTACATATCTGTAAATGCCAATGAATTGTCAATGTTTGCATTGTTTCCTTGAATCGTGTTTTTTGCAAAAGCAAGCAGAATCGTAGCTCCATAATTGGCACCCAAAATTTTAAAATCACTTACGTACGATGCTCCTGCTCCAACCAAATACATTGTCAAATCAGGATTTGTAAGCGCTTTGTCGCCATCAGCATCACGTAATGTTGAAGCGGTGTAAATGTAATTTGGAACATAAACACTAAGCGTATTTGCTGGCGTTTGCGTTCCAGATTGCAATCCCATAGCGCCCAGAATATGTCCGCCTTTGAGCTGTGCATAGCCTGAAAAACACGATATCATTATTAAAAATATACCAACTGATTTTTTGATAGCGCTATATTGATAAAATTTTATTTTCATTGTCTTTCTATTTAAAAATTAATGAGTCATTACAATCGTATCTATAAACTACCTGGCTATTTGCATGTTGCTCTTTTTAAATGATACGAATGTGTTTTTCTGGATTCAATCTAATTACTTTAAAATATTCTGAAGGCGATTTCCCGGTGTGTTTAAGAAAAGCTCTAAAACAGGTTGTTCTTGATTTAAAACCAGAACCCCAAGCCATTCCTTCTAACGAAAGATCTTTCCATTCTGGATCATTAATTTTTTCTTTAAAATATTCGATTCTTTTCAAGTTTACATAATCTTGAAAATGAAGGTTAAATTCAGAATTAATTAAATTGGAAAGGTGGTGTACCGATATTCCTGTTTCATCAGCAATGTCTCTGATCACCAAATCTTTTTTTAGAAAAAGTTCTTTTGCAGTAAAAATTTCCTCCAATTGAAGCAAGTACTGATGTTTTTTTTCGTTTGTCAATTCTTTGATTAACGGCAATGCATTTTTCGATTCATCTTCTTTAATCACCAGTCTTTTTTCTTCAACAATCTGAAAGTTGTCATTAATCTCATTTGTGTTTACATCATAGAATATTTGAGGCTTAAAATAAAGCGACCCAACTGTAAAAATAAGCACAAATGAAATTAGCACATAACAAGATAAATCGATTGTATTGACACTGCTAACTAAAAAATAATGAACAAAAAGAGCCGAAAACAAGAACAAAATCATCAGATTATAAATTCGGATCCAGTTTAAGATTTTAATTCTGTTGAAATGATTTTTCTTCAATTTTTCCAAATCATAATTTAAAACCATCATCGTTTGGCAAAAAGCATAAAGCAACCAAACGGTCAAACTCAGCATTGAGAATGGGTTTTGTATTTTAGGAGAGATACTTTGTGCAAAAGGGAAATGAGCAAAATTTCCAATCCATACACAAAATGTCAAACTAAAATAAATTAAGAAAGGAACAAAATGAAGCCAGTCATATTTTTGAAATGTATTATCTGTAAATAAGAGATTTCGAACATACAAAAAAGCACATGGCGCTACTAAAAATATAAAAGGTTTCGTGATCATAAACAGATCAGGGAAAAAATTAAGGACATTTGCTGACAAGTAAAAATTATATACACTGACAACCGCGAGGCTAAATAAAAACAGCCCTAAAAAGAAACTTTTTGAATAGTTTTTTTTAGAAAACAGCACCATAAATGATGTTGCAAAGCCAATCATTGTAGCCATGAAAAAGAAAAGAGAGAGTACTATATCCAGCATATATTAGTTATTTATATTAATAATAGCTCTTTCTTAAAAAAATGAATTTTAAAAGAAAGTAATGTACCATAACTCCTAAAGGCTATACTTATCTTCAATGAGATAAGTATAACTGCCTTTGTAGAATAAATTTGATAAGTTATTTTTTAGCGAGACCTGGGGGAAAGCCTTCTAAGATTTTTTTAATTGCACCTGCAATAAATTCTTCTGGGTTATCTGGTTTGCTGTCAATTTGAGCATTCCCTATTCCTTGCCAAAGCAGTTTTTGTGTTTTTGAAGAAACAATATCAATTACAAGTGATCCATCAACATAATCATAAGAATTAAATGTTGTTGTACCGCCGCCCATCATGGCGCCACCGCCCCAATATCCGTATGGACGATACATTCCTCCATAACCATAAAAATTAGTATCGGCAGTAACTTGAGTTTTGTTTTTTAATATAGAAACCGCATTGACTTTTAAATCAGGATTGTCTGTTGATTCTACAAACCCTTTGGCGGTCATTTCGGCGCGAATTGCTTTTGCAACACGATCTGCATTTAGCTGATTTACTTGACCTTCCTGGGCTTTTAAGTCATAGACAGTAAAAGTTTTGTATTGGCTGAAATTAGCAGAGTGATCGTAATCTGTGGTGACTTTTACTGTAGGCGAACAGCTGTAAAATAATCCCAATAAAACTAACGGAATTAGGCGAAGATTTGTTCTTTTAATATTCATTGTTATTGTATTTAAATTAATAATTAAATTAGTTTAACTCGAATGTATTAAAATCAAAAAAAATCTTTGGGGCATTAAAGCAATGTAAATAAATTGTAAAACCAACACTAACAACACTTTAATATCTCCTAAAGGTATATTTTTTTCTTTAATTAACATAGTTTATTGCAAAAAATCTTACTTATCATCTTGATGTATTTTGATTCAAAATGTAATTTTTTTGCAACTTATACTTCGGTCGAAATTGGCAATCGTCCTTCTTTTACCGCTTCGACCATTTTATTGTAATCCAATTCATTTTGATGCGCATACAACATTGAAAATTTAGAAATTGCATTGGCAAATTCATTATTATTCCCAATATATCCCGACAAAAGCGACGGATCGCCAGATCTTGCATGTGCGCGTGCAAGTGCCCAACCGCAGGCTTTGGCATAATCTGTCATATTTTCGGCTTTCATTATTTCGATGACTGGTTTTATCTTGGCATCACGAAGCTGGCGGATATAAAAATATTTGCCTTTATCATCATTTGTCCAGCCTAAAAACATATCTGGAGCTGATTGCATTAATTTTTGTCCCATTACAATTCGCTCTCCCTGATGCGGATATTTCCCTCTGTTTTTTACGTTTGATTCTAAGACGCTTTTTCTTGCTTCTTTAAACTGTAAAAAAATAGGTTCTCCAGTAGCCGACATCAATAAACTGATACCGCAGAGTGTTCCAACACTTCCAACGCCTACAACTTTTACCGCAAAATCATGCATTGTATATCTGCTCAGCAAAACTTGTTTGTCTTCTGGCAATGATTCTATGTATCGTTTATGAACCTGTTTCGCTTCTCTTAACGTATAACTTGCCTCATTCCCCGAAGGATGATAAATCAACGGAGGATCGTCTTTGATTCTGGCCCGAACCCCATCTAAATAGGTCATTTTTGCAAATTCTTTTTCGTGCGCAATTGATTCTGCTGCTTTTTTTATTCGCTTTTGCTGAAATTCTTTCAGCTCCTCATCTTTTCCCAAATCAATAAGCTCTGCCAAATCAATATCAGCATACCAAATTTGAAGTGCTGATAATTTACTGTAATCTAGCATGTGCCGTTTGTAACTGTCTGCTACATGCCATGCAAATTCTTTACACTCTTTAGCAGAAAATTTTCGCCACTTTCCTGCAATTGCAAAACTTGTTGCTAATCTTTTTATATCCCATTCCCAAGGACCAGGAAACGTTTCGTCAAAATCATTTATATCAAAAACCAATTTACGTTCAGGAGTTGCAAAACCGCCAAAATTCATTAAATGACAATCGCCACAAAGCTGGAGCTGTATTCCTGTATTTGGCGTATTTGCTAAATCTGCCGCCATAATTGCCGCTGCTCCTCTGTAAAAAGCAAATGGCGATTCGATCATTCGTCGATATCGAATGGGAAGTAAACTTTCAAGTCTTCCAATACTTGTTTTAATCAAAATCGCAACAGGATCTTCACGATCTTCAGGTTCTGTCCATTCTTGATGAGAAGAACGTGGCACCTCTTTCCTGATCGCTGCACCATTATCATAGCGTTCTGCTTTCGATGCTAATCGATCAAAAAAACTTTCGGCGCTATCTGATGCTTTTTCTGTCATGATAATACTTTATTTCACTTCTTTAATATCATCCATTTTCCAGCTTTTATCAAAGTAAGCTGTCGTTGGTCCGTAAAAACGCATGTAGGTAAACCAATGTTTTCCTGGCAATGTCTGAACCCAGTTTTTCTCTTTTCCTACCGGAGCTTTTGGTCCAAAATATAAATCAACAGAACCATCGGCATTTTTTATCAAATCTTTTCGAGACGATAAATCGGCATTTTGCTGCGGATTATCAATCAAACAGCGAGTTGCCGAATCATAAACTGTTATTGACCAAAAATTAACTGCTGGTGGATTTGCCGGAACATTTAAAGTGTAATTTTTCCCTCCATCGAGCCAGTTTCCATTGCTGTCAGTGTAATTTCCTAAATAAGCCTGACCTAGATTCGGGGTTTTTGATATCATTGCGTTAGAAAAAGTTACGGCTTCGAAGAAATAAGCTGATCTCTCAAAAAATTCGTCAAAATTTTCTTCACGCTGAGCAGAATTTTTCATCGTAATGACATAATCCCATTTTTTATCTGCCCAGTGTCTAACGTCTTTAAAACGTTTTTCATAAGAATTAGCCATTGCCATTTGTTCTCCTTTTTTTGCAGCGGCAATTAAAATATTCTTCTGACGTTCATCTGGTGCAAAAGGTTTTCCTTTTTCTATACCAAGATTTTTAAGCCAAGCCATAAAAAAACGATCACGTTCCTCAACTGGTTCATCTTGTAAAATGGCATGTAGACATTCCCAATATTTAATTCCCGATGGCTGAATTCCGTACCAATTTTTATCGGCTGGCGGACTTACTATTTTTGTTGGAGTCGGATTTGCTCTTTGTGCGTAAGGATATATTTTGACTTTTTTTACTAATTCTTCCGTCACTTTAGGATCAGGATCCAATGTTCTAAAACCGAAGAAATTATTTACTGTCGTACACGGAATTATAAAATACCCATCGGCTTTAAAATCTTTCATAGTTGGCGGTACTAAAATATATTTTCCTCCTTTTCCCTTATCTGGCCCCATTTCTCCAATTACAGCCTCTTCTCTTTGCCAAAAATCACTCAACCCTCCAGCAGTGCGTCCGGCTGGCATTTCGATAACTGTTGGTCCGTTTGCTTTCAAATCAATAAATGACATTATATAAGGAGTTGTGGCATTTGCTGTTAAAATTCCTAATCGGTCATGATAAGTATTGTACAATACTAGATCATTACTCGTTGCACCGAATGTTTTATAATGCTGTTGCTGCCATTCAGCGAAAGCCACAATTGGCAATCCCCACAGATAACATTGTGTTGCTTGTTGAAAATCCATTTCATCAAAAAGTGCAGGAATTGATTCTTTTGAAGGCAATTCACCATCCATTTTTATACCAGAACCTGATTTTACTACTCTTTCTGAATCTGGATTTGTTGTCGTTGATTCTTTGCATCCAAAATTTAAAATCAAAGAAGATACTGCTAAAATTATAAGGCATTTACTTTTCATAATGATTAATTATTTTAGTTTAAAATCAGAGAATTATTTCACTTCCGTAACGTCTCCCATTTTCCAAGTTTTATCAAAAAATCCTTTTTCTGGACCATAAAAACGAGCCAATAATTCAAATTTTCCTTTTGGATCTGTTGGAACCCAGTTCGATTCTTTTCCAGCAGGAGCTTTGGCACCAAAATAAATGTCTACAGATCCATCACTATTTTTTTGAAGTCCAGGCGAAGTCGAAGCTCGGCTAAAATATTTCATACCTTTAATTAAAGCGTGCGTTTCACGATCGTAAGCCGTTACCGACCAATATAATTTTACTGGAACATTTGGAGGCAAATGCAATTGATACAATTTTGATCCGTCAAATTCTTCACCTTTCTCATCTTTAATTGTCATTAAATAAAACTGTCCTGTGCCTAAATGTTTTGCACTGAAATAAGCCATTGAATAACTTATTGCTCTTTCGCTAACTGGATAAATATTAGGAGCTGTATAATTAGACATTATGGCCTTTACAACATCTTGAGAAGCTGGTAAAGCCCAATTTGTACCGTCATAATAAGGGGGAGTAAATATCTCTTCGTACTTTTTATCAATCCAATTATGAGCATCTTTTATGGCTGCGTTCAAAATCTCTTTTCTTCTAGCATCTGCTTCAAAAGGTTTTCCTTTTTCGATTCCAATTGACTTTAGAAAATCAACCATAACTAAATCACGTGTCAACCAAGGTTCTCGTTGCACAAACTGATTTAGAATTTCAAAAAAATGGAAATTGTATGGAATGGTATTGCTAAAATTAACTTCAAGCAAATCAGTAAATTTTGTAGCTGGTGGATTTGATGCCTGAGAATAAGGATAAATTTTGATTTTCTTTCCGTAATCAATTGCACGTTTAAGATCATTTGGGCTTCCGTCTGTAAGATTGGAACGCAAAATTGCAAAACCTGTATAGGTGGATGAAGGCATTGAAATATATCCTTGCGGTACTTTATCTTTATAATTTGGAGGAAGAATTAAATATTTTCCACCTTTTCCTTTATCTAGACCTGCGGGGCCAATATCTTCAATAGCAGTTTGCCAGCCATCATCAAGACTTCCTGTTAAAGATGAGGCACCTTCAGCTGGCGGAATTTCTAATACAATCGGTCCTTGTCTAGTGTCGTATAAAGGATTTATATAAACAACATCAGGATTTGGAGTCAAAGTTTGATTTTTTGAATTTATTAATCCTGACCAATAAATAATCTCATTAAAACTGCCCTTTGTAGTCGTCAAACTTTCATTAAGGAGTTCAAAATTAACAGCGGGCATTCCCCAAATAACAGCTTCAACAGCTCGATTATAAATTATTTGTTCATCGAGATTTGCAGGTTTGAAATCACTCGAAGCTGATGTTACAGAAGTCGTTTCTGTTTTTTCTGACGAAGTTTTATTGCATGAAATAAATAACG
Organism: Flavobacterium sp. LHD-80; assembly: GCF_030929605.1. Lineage (GTDB taxonomy): Bacteria > Bacteroidota > Bacteroidia > Flavobacteriales > Flavobacteriaceae > Flavobacterium. The sequence continues at coordinate 232,690 of NZ_JAVFVS010000004.1, read as the reverse complement.
CAATAAGAAAAAGTGAAATTATTTTGGCCTTCATGTTGTATCCGATTAAAAATTAAAATGATATTTTCTGAGAACTCTTACGAAATATTATTGCGGAAATATAAAGGCAACGACCGCTCTTAATCCCCAGTCAGGTTTTATAGATTGATGCCCAACAACTGGTATTAAAGGCATAACAGCAAATTGCATAGTTTGACCTCCCAATTTTGTAATCGCACCTACATTTGGACTCACTGTAATTAGGGTTGTATTTCCTTGCCAGTTTTGCGTAATTTCTGAAGTGATTCCTAAACTGGCACCGCTTTTATAACTATGTGTTAGAAATATTTGTGTATAAAACTGGTTGAAATCGGCTCTGTCGGCATTTCCGGCCACAGACCAAATTTGATTCGCCAAGAAACCTATAGAAAGTCCTTTTCCTTGATGCATTACCAAAACACTTGGTCCAATTCCGAATTTTTCTGTTCCTAAAAATTTTTCTGTAGCAGTTGGCACTAAAAAAGCAGGCCCAACTCCCAAGATAATTCCTTTAGTTTTAGGAGCAAAAAAAGCGGTTACTGTTGCATCGCTTAAACCAAATTCATGTGTGTTTTCTCCCGTTACATCTTGCTGATCAACAACTGGAAGAATATAACGTGTAATTAAGTTTAGATTTTCACTTAATTTAAATGGAACAACGGGCTGTATATTGATCTGATATTTAATTCCGTTATATGGGCCAATTCCATAAGTAAGATTATTTTGTAATGGAACACTAATTAAACTTGCAACCGGATTTGCCATTTTATCGGCAAGTTCTTGTGCGCTTGATCCAGCTTTTTCTTCTTGGGCAAAAGCTGAAAAATTTAAAAGAATTAAAAATATACTGAGTGAAAATTTTATGGTGATATAAATTCTTGTGCGTTTCATAATTAATTCTCTTAGAGATTGATATTAATTTCTTAAAATAAAAATGAAACAACTTTCAACTCGTAAAAGTTATTTCACTTCGGCTTTAATTCAAATTATTTATCTGCAAAGACTTTTTTCCAATCGTCTTTCATGCTTATTACATGATACTTGTATTTTGCTGCCGTATTTAAAGAAAGATTATCTTTTTCCTGATAATTGTATTCTCTGATCGAATCGTTATGATTTACAATTAATTGAAAAGATGGGTATTTACTTCCAGAAGAATATCTTAACATGGCAAGATCTCCAGCTCCACCTTCGTTTCCGCAGGCAAAAACTGGTCGCTGACCAATGTGTAATTGTATACCGACAGGTTTTCCTTCTTTATCATTAAAATGATCTAAAGCGGGTTCTCTTAAAACTGCATTTTTAGCATCATCAAATTTATATTTGAAAGAAGTTCCAACAACTTGATCTTTTGGAATCCCATAAAAATCCTGTGATATTGCACGTACTACTTCTACAGTTCCACCTGTCACAATGAAAGTTTTGAAACCATTTGCACGCAAATAAGTCAAAAGCTCCAATTGAGGCTGGTATCTGATTTGTTTTAGTGGCACATTTTTGCCAGGATATTGGGCACCAGAGAAAAACTCTTTTGTTGATGCTTCAAATTCATCTTCGGTCATTCCAGTGTGAGTTGCTGCAACTAATTCAATTAGTGCCTTATCTCCACCTTTTTCAAAATAAGTTTTGTCTTTTTCAATTACAGCTTTAAAAGGTTGTTTTTGAGCCAAAGAAGGATTTGCTTCTACCATTTTTTTTACTCGATAAAAAGCAAATAATTCCTGAACATAAGGTTTTTCAGCCCATAGTGTTCCGTCATTATCGAAGGTTGCAATTCTATTTTCAACGGGAATAAAATCTGGACTTCCTTCTTTTGTTACTTTTTCAACGTAAGCAATAATGTCTTTTTTCAAAGTTCCGTCATTCCAGCTTGGCAATGGATCACCGCTGGTTGCAACAACTGTTGTGCTGTCTTTAGGATTTGTAGTTGTAGTAGTTTCAGATTTTTTACACGAAACCAGTAAAAATAAAAACAGAGGCACTATATATATTTTTCTATACATGATGTTTATTTTTAAATTAATAGAGCTTGAACTATGAAAAATTCAAGCTCTATTTTATTAGATATTTTTATTTTTTCTTTTTTGGAGCGTCTTCTGCGTCTTCTTTCAATTTAGGAAGCACATTTTTCTCTATATATTTCTGCGCTTTGATATCTTTCATCGCTTCTTCCATAATAGTATAAGCTGAGAAACTTGGTGGAATTGATCTTGGAGGATATTCTTTAAATGTTTCTGCAAAAACAACTACATCTTGTATCACGCCATACATAGCGCCAACGTGATTCAATTGCCAATCCCAGAATGTATTTGAAGTTATATCTGCTCTTTCAAAAGGATCTTGATATAAATTGAAGATCTTTTGTAAACGAAGTTTAGTAAAAGGTTCTGCCCAAACTCCCATTGTTCCACCTAAACGTTGCTCTGCAAAAACATATTTATAATCTCCTTCTCTTAAACCAACCAAAAGACCATCGTCATCTGTATAAAAGAATTTATCTCTGGCACTTTTTGGTGTTTTGCCTTCTAAAAATTTACTTTGGTCAAAACCATCTAAATGCACTTTGTACGTTTTTCCGTTTGCAGAGTATCCTTTTAAAAGTTTATTAACGATATCTGGCTCACCTGCAATTGAAGCAAAAGTTGGAATCCAGTCATTATGGCTCATCAATTCTGTAGTTACAGTTCCTGGTTTAATATGCCCTGGCCAACGAACGATACAAGGTACACGGAAAGCTCCATCCCAGTTCGTGTTTTTTTCTGAACGATATGGGGTCATCGCAGCATCAGGCCAAGTGTTCATGTGTGGTCCATTATCTGTAGAATAAACCACGATAGTATTATCTGCAATTCCTAGATCATCTAAAGCTTTTAAGATGCTTCCGATAGTTTCGTCATGCTCAATCATACCATCAATATATTCACTGTCTCCGTGTGTATATCTTCCTCTGTGTTCTGCTCTTACGTGCGTACGAAGGTGCATACGTGTAGCATTAAACCAGCAGAAAAATGGTTTTCCAGATGCACTTTGTCTTTTAATAAAATCAATAGCAGCTGCTGATGTTTCATCATCTACAGTTTCCATTCTTTTTTTAGTAAGCGCTCCTGTATCTTCTATTTTTTGTTTTCCAACTCTTCCAAAACGAGGATCAGTTGTTGCGTCATCAACATTGGTTGCAGTACATCTTAAAACTCCTCTTGGCCCAAATTTTTTCAAATATTCAGGATCTTTTGGGTAATCTGGCAATTCTGGTTCTTCTTCAGCATTTAAGTGATAAAGATTCCCGAAGAATTCATCAAAACCATTTACAGTTGGCAAACTTTCGTTGCGGTCACCAACGTGATTTTTACCAAACTGGCCTGTTACATAACCCAGACTTTTCATGATTCCTCCCACTGAAGGATCCAACTGACTCATTCCCATTGGTGCTCCAGGGAAACCAACTTTTGTAAGTCCAGTTCTAAGACCATGCTGTCCGGTTAAAAAAGCAGCACGTCCTGCAGTACAGCTTTGTTCTCCGTAATAATGAAGAAAACGTAATCCTTCATTAGCTAAACGATCAATATTGGGTGTGGTGTAACCCATAACTCCATCACTATAAGCACTAATATTAGTAGTTCCAATATCATCGCCCCAAAGTACCAGAATGTTTGGTTTCTTGTTTTGGGCCGAAAGTGACAGGCTCGAACATATTAATGCAAATATTATCATCGCATTATTAAATCTGCAGTAAAACTTAAATTGTTTCATGGTAATAAAATTTGTTAATAATTAGTGTTATAAAGAGATGTGCTTAGAAAAGCAAAAATTTCAGGGCTTTTTCCTTATTAAAAATTATCCTAAGAAATTGATGTTTCAAATTTTATTGTCCGTAAAAAATTGCTGGAAATGAAAACAAAATTTTCTTAATTTTTATTTAAGTAACTCAAAATTAAAGAATAAAAGTCCGGAGAATCGTGTTTTTGGGCCACGACATGGTTTCATTTTATAAAATGAAACATTAAAAAAAGAGTTTTGAAACAAATTGTTATAGCATTTAACAAAATTTGTTGAACAAAAGAGATGGTTTTGATTATCGTAAATTATTACTCTCGTAAAAGATTTTTTTTATTCCAATGCTCCAATTTCACTTACGATTTTGAAAAAGAGCAAAAAAAAAAGCCATTCTTTCGAATGGCTTTTTAGGTATATTTTGAAAAGAAAACTATTCTATTTCAGAAACTCTCATGGTATTCACCATTCCTTTATCTTTAATAGGCATCGCTGCAAGGTTGATCAAATAATCACCTTTTGTAGCATATTCTTTTTCAATTGCAATTTTATTTACATCTGTTACAGTATCATCTGTACTCTCTTCATTATCATAAAAGAAAGATTTAACTCCCCATAATAAATTCAATTGTGTCAAGATTCTTCTGTTTGAAGTAAACACTAAAATATGTGCAGTTGAAGGTCTCCAAGCTGAAATCTGGAAAGCAGTGTAACCACTGTTTGTTAAAGTACAAATTGCTTTTGCACTGATTTCGTTAGCTAATAAAGCTGCTTGGTGACAAACTGTTTTAGTAACAAAACGTTTTGTTTTAATTTGTGGTGTATTTTGAGGAACATGAATAAGTTCAGAATCTTCTACAGCCTCACAAATTTGAGTCATTCTTTGAATTACTTGAACTGGATAGTTTCCTGTTGCAGTTTCTCCAGACAACATTACAGCATCTGCACCATCCATTACTGAGTTAGCAACGTCATTTACTTCTGCTCTTGTTGGAGTCAAACTTGTAATCATTGTTTCCATCATTTGTGTAGCAACGATAACAGGAATTCTAGCTGTTTTAGCTCTACGGATCAAGTCTTTTTGTACCAATGGTACTTCGTGAGCAGGAAGTTCAACTCCAAGATCTCCACGAGCAACCATTAAACCATCGCAATATGCTACAATTTTATCCATGTTCTCAAGAGCTTCTGGCATCTCGATTTTAGCAATAATTGGAATTTTAACATCTGAATGCTTAGCGATCAATTCTTGTAAATCTTGTAAATCGCGTGGTGTTTTCACAAATGAAAGTGCGATCCAGTCAACTTTTTGCTCAATTGCAAAAATCGCATCAGCAATATCTTTTTCAGTTAAAGCTGGCAAAGATATTTTAGTGTTTGGAAGATTAACCCCTTTTTTTGATTTTAATTCTCCACCCTGAATAACTTTAGCAACAACTTCTGTATTTTTATCTGTAGAAACGATTTCAAAAATAAGTTTACCATCGTCAAGCAAAATACGCTCTCCAACATTTACATCATTTGGGAAATTTTGATATTTCATGAATGCTTTTTTTGCATTTCCGATAATATCTTCTGCTGTTGTGAAAGTAATTTCATCACCATCATGTACAACAGTTCCCTCTTCCATTACACCAACTCTAAGTTTTGGTCCTTGCAAATCTCCTAAAATTGCTGTAGTGTAACCAAACTCTTCGTTTAGACCTCTAATGATATCGATTTTTTCTTTTACTCCTTCGTAATCTGCATGCGAAAAATTGATTCTAAACACATTAACCCCTGCCTCGATCATATCCTTGATAATCTCTCTTGTACTACATGCGGGACCAAGTGTAGCAACAATTTTGGTTTTCTTGTTTGTTAACATTTTTTTTAAAAAATTAGATTGTTTTTTGATTTTATTTTATTTGTATCGACAGCATAAATAGCTGCAACACTCTCTATGGTATTTAATTGTTGTTGAATTTCTGAAAAATCTAGAGTTTCCTCGCTATTCTCTATTTTCAGGAAAAAATCTACTTTTTTGAATTCAGGAAGTAAATGAATTGTTGTTGAAACCTCACTTGTTTCATTAGAAAACAAATTCTGAAAATCACTCGTACTCACTGAAATGATTTCATTTTTATTCTGAATTAAATTCCATGAAACTGCTTTTTCGGAATCATAATAATAAAATCTAGAAAAATTTGCCTCTCCTTCTTTAGTCTGAGCATGTATCTCGTTTTTGCTCTTACTTAAGTTTATCGGAAGGATTTTATTGATAAAATAGGCCAGTCTATAATCTTCTAATGAAGTATGAATTGCCATTAAATAATAATCAATTTCGTCAAATTCGTCTAAATCCAATCTATGAATAGCCATGTCATGAAAAATCAAGTTGTAAATATACTATTTCTAACGGAGCATCAATAGTTATGACGTGGTTGTTTTTGTTAATTTATAAACGAAAACGTTATAGCTTTAAGATAGTTACAGCATTTTTGTAGCTATTTCTTGTCTATTTTCTCCTGAAATGCAAAATAAGCTCTTTGTGATGCTTTCTCTTCTGCCTTCTTTTTTGAAGTTGCTCGCGCTCTTGCGATTACTTTATTGTCAATACTTAATTTTACGCCAAATAAGCGCTGACCGTCAATACCGTTATCCTCAAAAATGTCATAATGAAAGATTCTTTTTTCCTTCTGACACCATTCGATAACCAAACTTTTGTAACTAATTACTTTTCCTTCAAGTCGGGCAATATCGACATAAGGCGTGATCACTCTCTTTTGAATAAAACGCTCGCAGAAAGAATATCCTTTGTCTAGATAAATGGCTCCAACTAAAGATTCAAAAATATTACCGTGTATATTTTCGCCAAAATGCTGAATTGGCACTTTGCTTTCCACAAAGCGAACCAGATTTAAATCCTTACCAAGTTCATTCAAATGTTCACGGCTTACAATTTTTGATCGCATTTTAGTCAAATAACCTTCGTCTCCGTTTGGTGCTTTATTAAATAAATGTGCAGCAATTACGGCACTTAACATCGCATCGCCTAAAAACTCCAACCTTTCATAATTAATCGGCTGTCCGTTTTCATCGAGCTTATTTGATGATCGGTGTGTAAAGGCTTTTCTATAAAATTCAATATTTACCGGCGGAAAACCAAGAATTTTCTGAATAGTGTCAAAAAAAATCCCGTCTTCTAGAGAACGGGATTTAGAAAATATTTTTTTGATAATATTCATATACGAAAATTAGTCAACTAATTTTTTAAACAATACACAAGCATTGTGTCCACCAAAACCAAACGTGTTGCTCATTGCAACATTAACTTCTCTTTTTTGAGGTTTGTTTAAAGTAAGATTCAATGATGGATCAATTTTTTCGTCTACAACAGTATGATTAATCGTTGGAGGAACAATTCCGTGTTGCATTGCTAAAATAGAAGCAATTGCTTCAATAGCTCCAGCAGCACCAAGTAAGTGTCCTGTCATTGATTTTGTTGAATTGATATTGATGTTTTTAGCATGACTACCAAAAACTGCACTAATTGCTTTTAATTCAGCTACATCTCCAAGTGGCGTAGAAGTTCCGTGAGTATTGATATGATCAACATCTTCAGGGCTCATTCCAGCATCTCTTAATGTGTTTTCCATTACGGCAATAACTCCAATTCCTTCTGGATGTGGTGCTGTTAAGTGGTAAGCATCAGATGACATTCCTCCACCGCCAATTTCGCAGTAAATTTTTGCACCTCTAGCTTTTGCATGTTCGTAATCTTCAAGTACTAAAGCTCCTGCTCCTTCTCCTAAAACGAAACCATCTCTGGTTGCATCAAAAGGTCTTGAAGCTGTTTCTGGGCTTTCATTTCTTGTTGATAAAGCATGCATCGAGCTAAAACCACCCATACCTGCAATTGTAACCGCAGCTTCAGATCCGCCAGACACAATAACATCACACATTCCTAAACGAATGTAATTGAAAGCATCAATTAAAGCATTTGCAGATGACGCACATGCAGAAACTGTTGTGTAGTTTGGTCCCATATAACCATTACGCATAGAAATATGTGCAGGAGCAATATCAGCGATCATTTTTGGGATAAAAAACGGATTGAACTTTGGCGTTCCATCACCTTTCGCATAATACATTACTTCTTCTTGAAAAGTCTCTAAACCTCCAATACCTGCTCCCCAGATAACACCAACTCTTTGTTTGTTTACGTTATCATTTGTAATTCCAGCATCTTTAATAGCTTCATCACTGGCAGCAATTGCATATTGAGCAAATTTATCTAGTCTTCGAGATTCCTTGCGATCCATGTAATCTTCAATATTGAAGTTTTTTACTTCGCAGGCAAATTTCGTTTTATGCTTCTCCGTATCATAATATGTGATAGGAGCGGCTCCGCTTACTCCATTCACAAGTGCATTCCAATATTCCTGGATATTATTCCCTATAGGAGTAAGTGCACCTAATCCTGTTACAACAACTCGCCTTAATGCCATAAATATGTATTTTGTACTTTAAACAAATAAAACCCACGCTTTCTTAACAGTAATGTTACTTAAGAGCCATGGGCATTACAATATAAATATATCTTTTTGATTGAAAATCAATCGAAATTTAAATTTTAAAAAAATAATAACACCCGACTTATATATAATATATAAAGTCGGGTGTGGTATTATTATTTTTTAGCTTCCTCGATATAAGAAATAGCTTGACCTACAGTAGCAATGTTTTCTGCTTGATCGTCTGGAATTTGAATATCAAATTCTTTTTCGAATTCCATAATAAGCTCAACAGTGTCTAATGAGTCAGCTCCCAAATCATTAGTGAAGCTTGCTTCTGTTACAACTTCGTTTTCGTCAACACCTAATTTGTCTACGATAATCGCTTTTACTCTTGATGCAATGTCTGACATAATCTTTAATTTTAGAATTTAATTTGTTGGCAAAAATAAAAAACTTTATTTTAAAACCACGATTTAGTTTATAAATGTAACACTAATTTATAAAATTAATTTCAAGAAAGCCCTTTTAAAGCTATTTATTTTCGTTTTTTATTCCGTTTTTTGCATTCTCAAAACACAGCGCATTATGAAAAAAATTATCGTTTTTGCCTCAGGATCAGGAACTAACGCAGAGAACATTATAAAATATTTTTCGAATACCGAAATTGCAAAGGTCGTTTCTGTTTTTACGAATAATGCTTCGGCAAAAGTCATCGAAAGAGCAAAAAATCATCAAATTCCAGTCGAAATCTTCTCAAAAAACGAACTTTTAGAACGAAATGTACTACAAAAAATACAAGAAATCGACCCAGATCTGATAGTCCTTGCCGGATTTTTGCTAAAATTCCCTGAAAATATAATCGAGAAATATCCTAATAAAATTATCAATATTCATCCTGCACTTTTACCTAATTATGGAGGCAAAGGAATGTACGGAATGCACATACACAGAGCTATAGTAAATAATAAGGAAAAAGAAACCGGAATTTCTATACATTATGTAAATGAAAACTATGATGAAGGTGGCATTATTTTTCAAGCTAATGTAGCACTAACAGACGAAGACACACCAGAAACAGTGGCAGAAAAGATCCATGAACTGGAACAAAAACATTTTCCTGAGATTATTCATAAAATCCTTGAAGATTCAAATTCTAAAATTTAAACCATATAAGTCATATAAGAAAATTTAAGTTTTACACATAAATAACTATTATCATATTTTACAAAGTAATATAAGACATAGGCATAAATGAACTTATATCACTTATATGGTGAAAAAATAAATAAATGAATCACGAAGTACATATATATACAGATGGCGCGGCAAAAGGAAATCCAGGAAATGGCGGATATGGCGTTGTGATGGAATTGGTTGGAACGCCACATAAAAAAGAATTCTATGAAGGTTTTCGCTTGACGACTAATAACCGAATGGAACTTTTAGCTGTAATTGTTGGTTTGGAGAAACTAAAAAACCCAAATATGAAGGTTTTAGTTATTTCAGATTCTAAATACGTTGTCGATTCTGTCGAAAAAAAATGGGTTTTGGGCTGGGAGAAAAAGAAATTTGCCGGCAGAAAAAATCCTGATTTATGGAAACGCTTTTTAATTGTTTACCGAAAACATCAGGTAGATTTTAAATGGATCAAAGGCCACAACAATCATCCGCAAAACGAACGCTGTGATCAATTGGCTGTCATGGCATCAATGCAACCGAAACTTTCTGTAGATGTTTATTACGAAACTATCGGATCAAAAGAATAAAAAAAACGCATCAAATAGTTGATGCGTTTTTTTGTACTAACTTAAATTCCTGCTTACGATTTATTCTTTGTCTAAATCTTTTGCTCTATGAAATCCTACTAGCAACCCAACTCCAGACATTGTAATAATTGTTGCCGGATAAATGACATCAGAATTCATATCTGTGTATGTTGAAAGCAATAAAGCAATAAAAAAGCCAAGTCCTATTCCAATTAAAAGAAAAGCTGAATTCAAAATAAAGATTTTCCATGCAGGAACTCCATTTGTTTTGCCCTTTAAAAATATGCTGGCATCTGCACCTTTTTCTATAAGAGCCAAACGCTCTCTGTTTCTTGTTGAGTAAAAAAGATAGACAATCCCAAAGATCATCGCAAAAAGGCTAAGTGGTACTAAAATTTGTGGTCCCATAATTTTTATGTTTTTATAATTGATTGATACTCCATATGACGACACCTTTTAAATTGAGGTTACAGCTTTTGGGGGAAAATTTCAAAAAATAAATTCGAAATTCCAAAACTTGCTGATTATGAGTTAATTTTGAGTACCGAAACTAGTAAACGCTATTTTTGCCATCTCGACGGAGGAGAGATCACACGCGAAAATCGACAAAGATTGGCGATTTACTTTGCGGAGCTTCTAGTGTGATCTCTCCTCCATCGAGATGACAATATTGTGATTAAACTTTAACAAATTTCAATCCTTATTATATATGTAAAATCTTGAAGTTGGAATTTGGGATTTATTTTTTGAAATTTTTCCCCAAAAGCTGTAACCTAAAATAACAAACTGTCGTCCTATATAATATGAGTACTTTGAATGATCAACATTATATCGATAGAATCCTGCAGGGCGAGACCAATTTGTTTGCCGTGCTGGTTGATCGTTATAAGGATATGATCTTTACATTGTCAATCAAAATGATCAAAAACAGAGAAGAGGCCGAAGAAGCCGCACAAGATACTTTTATTAAGGTATATAATTCTCTGAACAAGTTTAAAGGCGATTCTAAATTCTCAACTTGGATTTATAAAATTTCTTATAATAATTGTTTAGACCGTTTGAAGAAAAACAAAAAAGAAGATTTAAATATTTCTATAGATGAGTTTTCATCGCATTTAGTCAAGACAATGGACAATGCTTTGAGTGCTTTAGAAGACAAAGAACGAAAGCAGGCCATTCAGAATTGTTTAAATTTGTTGCCGAGGGAAGATAATTTCCTGCTGACTTTGTTTTATTTTGAAGATCAGAATTTAGAGGAAATTGGCAAAATCATGAATATAAATGCTAATAATGTCAAGGTGAAATTATTTAGAAGCCGACAAAAATTAGCCACAATTTTAAAAAAGCAGTTAGAACCCGAAATAGTGGAGTGTTATGAAAGAGGAAGATAAAAATTTAGAAAATCTTATTGAGAAAATGATGGCCGAAAACACTTTGCAATCGCCATCTGCCGACTTTACTTCGAACTTAATGTCGCAAATTCTTGTTGCTGAAAAAGCAAAAATTAAACCTTACAAACCTCTAATTTCCATCTCAACATGGATTTTTATTGGAGTTGCTTTGGCTCTTTTAATTGCTTACAATGTATTTTTTGCTGGAACTCAGAACAATCTAGAAATAGGAAAATCATACACTGATAAAATTTCAGCAATCGTTTCTGGAATTCATATTTCTAAAACTTTATTGTATTCTATCTTGATAGTTCCTTTTATGATTTTGATTCAGGTTGGAGTTTTGAAGAATTATTTTGATAAGAAGTATGAGTTGTAAATTATATTTAATTGAAAATATTTTAAGCATTTTTCCAAAATAAATATTGCAATTTAATTCTGAAAATGATATTTTGAGCATTCAAAAGAACCTCAGATAATTTACTCATTTACAATAGTTTTAAGCTCGAAAACGATATCTTTTTTTTAAGAAAATTTTGAGAACCTAAAGCATTGCAATATTGTAACTTATAGAGTATCTTTGCACCCTAATTCGAAATTCATAAAATGAATAAATTATTGATTGTTGGAACGGTTGCTTTCGACGCGATTGAAACTCCTTTCGGAAAAACAGATAAAATATTAGGTGGTGCTGCAACGTACATTGGTTTATCAGCATCCTTTTTTAACTTGCAATCGGCTATTGTTTCAGTAGTTGGCGATGATTTTCCTCAAGAACATTTAGATCTTTTAACTTCAAAAAATATTGATATCTCTGGTATCGAAATTGTAAAAGGCGGAAAAACCTTTTTTTGGAGCGGGTTATACCACAACGATCTAAATTCTAGAGACACTCTTGTAACTGAATTGAACGTTTTAGCTGATTTTCAGCCAAAAGTTCCTCAAAACTACAAAGATGCTGATGTTGTGATGTTAGGAAACTTACACCCATTAGTACAAAGCAGTGTTTTAGATCAAATGGAGAAAAAACCAAAATTAGTTGTTTTAGATACAATGAACTTTTGGATGGATTGCGCTCTTCCAGAACTTTTAGACGTTATCAAACGTGTAGATGTTATTACAATCAATGACGAAGAAGCAAGACAACTTTCTGGTGAATATTCATTAGTAAAAGCAGCTGCTAAAATCCAAGATATGGGACCAAAATATGTGGTAATCAAAAAAGGAGAACACGGCGCACTTTTATTCCATAACAGAGAAGTATTCTTTGCACCAGCTTTACCGCTAGAAGATGTTTTTGATCCAACAGGAGCTGGGGACACTTTTGCCGGAGGATTTTCTGGATTCATTGCACAAAGCGAAAACATTTCGTTTAACAATATGAAAAACGCAATTATTTATGGTTCAAATTTAGCTTCGTTCTGCGTAGAGAAATTTGGAACTGAAAGGATGGAAACATTAAGCAAAGCCGAGGTGGCGATTCGATTACAGCAATTTAAGTCGTTAACTCAGTTTGACATAGAAATATAATGCCTAAGAGCCTCGGTAAAACGGGGCTTTTTTATTACGTTAATACACACAACTTACAACACACAAAAAAATAAAAAAACAATGAGCGACGCGTTAAAACACGAATGTGGTATAGCCTTAGTTAGACTTCTTAAACCGCTTGAATATTATAAAGAAAAATACGGAACTGCTTTTTACGGAATTCAGAAAATGTATTTAATGATGGAAAAACAGCACAACCGAGGACAAGACGGAGCTGGTTTTGCAAGCATTAAATTGGATGTTGATCCTGGACAACGCTACATAAGCAGAGTTCGTTCGAATCACGCACAGCCAATTCAAGATGTCTTTAAACAAATCAATGAAAGAATCAGCGAAGAATTAAAAGCGAATCCAGAAATTGGTGATGACATCAATAAAATAAAATCACAAATCCCGTATGTAGGCGAATTGTTTTTAGGACATGTTCGTTACGGAACTTTTGGAAAAAACAGCATCGAAAGTGTTCACCCGTTTTTACGTCAGAGCAACTGGATGCACCGCAACTTGATTTTAGCAGGAAACTTTAATATGACAAATGTTAAAGAACTTTTCGAAAATCTTGTTGAGCTTGGACAGCATCCAAAAGAAATGGCGGATACTGTTACCGTAATGGAAAAAATTGGTCACTTCTTAGACAAAGAAGTAATGCAACTGTACCAAGACTGTAAAGCTGAAGGTTATTCTAAAAGAGAAGCTTCACCAGTTATTGCAGAAAGATTAGATATTGCAAAAATCTTAGCTCGTTCTGCTAAAAACTTAGACGGAGGTTACGCAATGGCTGGATTATTAGGTCATGGTGATGCCTTTGTTTTTAGAGATCCAGCAGGAATTCGTCCAGCCTACTTTTATCAAGATGACGAAGTAGTTGTAGTAGCTTCTGAAAGACCAGTTATTCAAACGGTATTTAATGTACCTTTTGAAAGCGTACAGGAAATCGATCCAGGAAATGCTTTGATTATCAAGAAAAACGGAAAAGTTTCAATGAATCAAATCCTGGAACCAACCGTTAAAAAAGCTTGTTCGTTTGAAAGAATCTATTTCTCAAGAGGAAGTGATGCAGAAATTTATCAAGAGCGTAAAAACTTAGGAAAATTAATTTTACCTGCAGTTCTTGACGCAATTGACAGTGATACAGATAACACCGTTTTCTCCTATATTCCAAATACAGCAGAAACTTCATTTTACGGTTTAGTTGAAGCTGCTCAGGATTTCTTAAATCAGAGAAAAAACAATTATATTCTGGAAAACAGAAATACACTAACTACTGAAACACTTCAGGAACTTTTAGCTGTAAAAATACGTACCGAGAAAGTTGCGATTAAAGATGCTAAACTTAGAACCTTTATTACGGAAGACAGCAGTCGTGACGATTTAGTTGCACACGTTTATGATGTTACCTACGGCGTAATCAAACCAGAAGATAATTTAGTTATTATTGACGATAGTATTGTTCGTGGTACTACTTTAAAAATGAGTATCATTAAAATGATGGATCGTTTAAATCCTAAACGTATCGTGATTGTTTCATCGGCACCACAAATTCGTTATCCAGATTGTTACGGAATCGATATGGCAAAACTAGAAGGACTTGTTGCTTTTAGAGCTGCGCTAACTTTATTGAAAGAAAGAAACTTATATCATATTGTTGACGAAGTTTATGCAAAATGTAAAGCACAAGAAAATTTCGCAGACAAAGATGTTGTAAATTATGTTACAGCTATCTACGACCAATTTACGCCAGAAGAGATTTCAGATAAAATTGCAGAAATGTTAAGCTCTCCGGAAATTAATGCCGAAGTAAAAATCATCTTCCAAAAAGTAGAAGATTTACATATTGCATGTCCTAAAAATTTAGGCGACTGGTATTTTACAGGAGACTACCCAACCCCTGGTGGAAATCGAGTTGTAAACCGTGCATTTATGAATTTTTACGAAGGAAAAGACGCTCGAGCGTACTAAGAAAATACTAATAAAAAGTTAATTTGTGCATTTCATCGATTATTTTTGCCGTTCATCCTGTTTGTTTGGTAAAAATGAAAAGCTACAATACTTTTGGGAAACCATAACATTAGTAGGTTAAGTTTATGGTAGATTTGGGGCAAAAAGGGTGGAAGCAATTCCACCTTTTTTATTTTATTCAGATAAGTACTTACAAAGCAGACTTCTAGAATCACTTCATCGAAAATATTGACCATTCATCTAAAAAGTTTTTTTCATAAATATAACTGCCATACATTTACTGAACCATAACATTAGTAGGTTAAGTTTATGGTAGATTTGGGGCAAAAAAGGCGGAAGAGATTCCGCCTTTTTTATTTTCTTTTTTTTAGAGAAAAGAACAAAGAGTCAAGATGAAAGATAAAATCTATTGATAAAAGTTAAAACTTAAAAAAATAAGCAAGATTCATCTTCACTCTTTACTCTTTACTCTTTACTCTTTACTCTTTACTCTTTACTCTTTACTCTTTACTCTTCACTCTTCACTCTTTACTCTTCACTCTTCACTAGTTTTACTTCATCGGATATATTTACCATTCGTCTAAAAAGTTTTTTTCATAAATATAGCTGTCATACATTTACTAAACCATAACATTAGTAGGTTAAGTTTATGGTAGATTTGGGGCAAAAAAGGCGGAAGAGATTCCGCCTTTTTTATTTTCTTTTTTTTTAGAGAAAAGAAACAAGATTATAGAAGCAAGACGAAATGAATAGATAAAAAAAAAGACGAGTAACCTTTCGGCACTCGTCTTTTTCTTTATTCTTTACTTTATCTTCTTATTTATCTAAAGCAAATCTTCTTGCAACTTCTGTCCAGTTGATTACGCTGAAGAAAGCTTCAATATAATCTGGTCTTCTGTTTTGGTAGTTTAAGTAGTAAGCGTGTTCCCAAACATCCATTCCTAAGATTGGGGTTCCACCGTTACCAGCAACTTCTGGCATTAATGGATTGTCTTGATTTGGAGTACCTACAACTTCTAATTTCCCTCCTTTTTGAACTGTTAACCAAGCCCATCCAGAACCGAATTGTGTTGCACCAGCTTTAGCAAATTTTGCTTTGAATTCTTCGAAAGTTCCAAAAGAAGCTTCGATAGCAGCTAATAAATCACCTGTTGGCAATCCGCCTCCGTTTGGAGACATTACAGTCCAGAATAAATTGTGGTTGTAGAAACCTCCACCATTGTTACGAACTGCTGCATTTGATTTATCTAAGTTGATTAAGATGTTTTCAATTGTTTTTCCTTCTAAATCTGTTCCTGCAATTGCAGCGTTTAGATTTGTTGTGTATGCATTGTGGTGCTTAGTATGGTGGATTTCCATTGTACGAGCATCAATATGTGGTTCTAATGCATCATATGCATAAGGTAATTGTGGTAATTCAAAAGCCATGATATTAGGATTTTTATGGTTTATAATAATTTATTCCAAATTTAGACATTTAACTTTGTAATTGAAAATACTATTTCGTTATAATTCAATTAAATTAATCAATAAATGGATTTTTTAAAAGTTAAACAGCTATAAATCTTTACTTTCCGTTGAAAGTTGTCATTGTATTTTCTAATCCGGCAGTTCCAAAAGATTTTATAATTTCTGATGCTACCTCTAAACGTTCTGGCAATTTTGCTTTTTCATCTTCATCCCAATCACCCAAAACATAATCAACTTGTTGTCCTTTTTTGAATTCGTCGCTGATTCCGAATCTAAAACGGGTGTATTCCTGCGTGTTTAATATTTGGTTGATGTTTTTGAGTCCGTTATGACCTCCGTCGCTTCCCTTTTTACGGATGCGAATAGTCCCGAAAGGAAGATTCAAATCATCGGTAATGACAAATATGTTTTCTAACGGAATATTTTCTTTGTCCATCCAGTATTTTACTGCTTTTCCGCTCAAGTTCATATACGTGTTTGGCTTTAAAAGAAAAAAAGTTCTTCCTTTAAATTTATATTCTGCAAGTGCGCCTAATTTTACTGTTTCGAATGAAAGACTTTCTTTTCGAGCTAAAAAGTCGAGTACTTTAAATCCGATATTGTGTCTGGTGTTTACGTACTCTGCACCAATATTTCCTAAACCTACGATTAAATATTTCTTCATATTATCTATGTTCTCTTCTTTTTTTGTTGATGAAAACAGTTTTGTTATCCATTTTATCATGTCTGCAAAAGTAAGATTAATTAGAGAATGTGGCAATTGGTTAATTAGATTATTTGTGAATGTGGCAATTAGATAATTGCTTGTTGGCCGTGATTTAACCGCAAAGTTCGCAAGGGTTTTTCGCAAAGGTCGCTGAGAAAATGTTTCTCGCAGATTTATCTGATTAGGCAGATTCATCATGATTTCTTATTGTCATCCTGAGCGAAGT
The DNA here is from genome assembly GCF_030929605.1 of Flavobacterium sp. LHD-80. Lineage (GTDB taxonomy): Bacteria > Bacteroidota > Bacteroidia > Flavobacteriales > Flavobacteriaceae > Flavobacterium. Next base: position 215,333 of record NZ_JAVFVS010000004.1, on the reverse strand, counting down.
CGAAGGACCGCAAAGAAGATCGACAATCTAAATTTCATACTATGCGCGGGCTTCGACTTCGCTCAGCCTGACATATCTAATGTTTCTTTCGAATCTTATGAAAAAGATATTTTCTAGTTAGCCCTGACAGAAGCGGCATCCTTTTTCCTGCTCCTTTAGCAGGGAAAAGATATAGCGGATGGCAGGAATGTCACTTCTTGAAAAAACGAAGAGTTTCTGCTTCTAAAAAAACAATTAGATAATTAGGGAATGTGGCAATTAGATAATTTTCTTTGAAGGGCTTCGACTTCGCTCAGCCTGACATAAGAAAACTTAGAACCTTAGAATCTCAGCACCTTAGAACCTTTCAAAAAAAAAAGCCCCAATCGAAAGATTGAGGCTTTTTGTATTGATTTGAAAAAAATTATTTTTTCTTTCCTTTTGCAGGAGCTTTTGCAGCTTTTGCAGCTTCTTGAGCAGCTTTCATAGCAGCACGAGAGATTCTTACTTGACAAACAACTGTGTTGTCTGGGTGCATAATTTTGTACTCTGGTTTTCCAACTTTAGTAACGTATAATTTGTTACCCATTTCAAGTGGAGTGATGTCAGCTTCAACAAAATCAGGAAGATTTGATGGTAAAGCTTTAACTTTTAATTTACGTTGGTTCAAACGTAAAACACCTCCCGCAAGAACACCTTTAGATGTACCAACGATTTTCACAGGAACTTCCATTGTGATTTCTTTATCATCAAATAATCGGAAGAAGTCAATGTGTAAAATTTTGTCAGAAACTGGGTGAACTTGGATATCTTGCAAAATTGCATTGAATGATTTTCCTTTTCCAAGCTCAATCACAACTGTGTGTGCGTTTGGAGTGTAAACCAAGTTTTTGAACGCTGCAGCGTCTGCTGAGAAGTGTACTGCTTGATTTCCTCCGTATAACACGCAAGGAACCGCTCCAGCATTACGTAAGGCTTTAGTTGACACTTTGCCCACGCTTTCTCTTTCTGATCCTTTAATTGTAATCGATTTCATTGTAAAAAAATATAGTTATTAAATAAATATTCTAATTTGCTTTAAGCTTTAGGCCACCGGCTTTAGGCTTTTTTCTGTAATTTCTAATAGCTTATGGCTTACCGCCTAAAGCTTATAGCTTTTACATAATGAATTTTCCACTAATGGAATTGTTGTGGTGCACCATGTGCATAACTTCTGCAAAAAGCGGTGCACAACTCACTACTTTTATTTTGTTTGATTCTCTCTTTAACGGAATAGAATCGGTTACGATTAATTCGCTTAATTTCGAATTTTCGATTTTATCATATGCACCGCCAGATAATATAGCATGTGTACAAATTGCTCTTACACTTAGCGCTCCTTTTTCGATCATCAAGTCGGCTGCTTTTGCTAAAGTTCCTCCTGTATCGATCATGTCGTCTACTAATATTACGTTACGTCCTTTTACTTCACCAATTAGTTCCATAGTGTCGATAACGTTGGCTGCTTTTCTTTGTTTGTAACAGATTACTACATCTGATTCTAAAAACTTAGAGTAAGCATATGCTCTTTTTGATCCTCCCATATCTGGAGACGCGATAGTTAAATTTTCTAAATTTAAACTCTGCACGTAAGGCAAAAAGATGGTAGATGCAAATAAATGATCTACTGGTTTTTCAAAGAATCCTTGAATCTGGTCTGCATGCAAATCCATTGTCATGATTCTTGTTGCTCCGGCTGCAGTTAATAAGTTAGCTACTAACTTTGCTCCAATCGGGACTCTTGGTTTGTCTTTTCTATCCTGTCTTGCCCAACCAAAATAAGGCATAACAGCTGTAATATGTCTTGCTGATGCGCGTTTTGCAGCATCAATCATTAGTAACAATTCCATCAAATTATCTGCCGATGGAAAAGTTGAACACACGATAAAAACGCGTAAGCCTCTAATTGATTCTTCATACGATGGTTGAAATTCTCCATCACTGTACGTTGACATCGTTACTTTTCCTAACGGAATTCCGTATTGTTCTGCAATTTTTTCTGCAAGATAAACACTTTGTGAACAAGCAAAAATTTTAGCTTCTGGTTCTAGGTGCGACATTATAATTTGTTGTTTTTGCTCCGCTGCGTTCTCTACATTTTAACTTTATTTTTTACTTAAAGCAAAAGATGCATAAATGCCTCGGGTGTAGTTAGTTGTGTGTGCGTCGTTTTAACGAGGTGCAAATTTATAAAATTTATTGGACACTGAAAGGAAAAATTTAAGTATTTTTAGTAGCACATTTAATTTTATTTTTTACATTTGCACCGTGTTAAAGGAATAAGCACAGTTATGACATCATCATTACTTATTCTATTGCGTTAAAATAATCAGATTTTTGATTGTTTTTTCGTCTGCTAAGCCCGGATGGCGGAATTGGTAGACGCGCTGGTCTCAAACACCTGTGGGAAACCGTGCCGGTTCGACTCCGGCTCCGGGTACGTAAAAAGTCTGTAATCACTTGTTTTTCAAGAGTTACAGGCTTTTTTATTTTAGAGTTGCCCGCTATTTGCCCGATAATTTTCAAAATGCTGAAATATTATACCTTTGTAAAGGTTTACGATGTCATTATAAACTAACATTTGGAACAAAATAAAAACAGGAGCCTGAACAGCTCCTGTTTCATTATTGCCTTTAATTCACTCACTTCTTTTTCTTAGAACAAACACTTATTTCATAAATTGTCATAAAGAACACAAAATGTTTGTTTTTAAACAAACTTGCGCCGTGTTTATAATCATCCACTAAATTTAATCACACATTTATCTAAAATATAAATTCATATTAATCCTTTTTTATATAGACGTTTTAGATTCATTTAAACATTAAAAATATCTTACACAATTGATCAATAATTCATTGATCTATAAAACCACGTACTACTTAATATTCAAAAATCGATGTTTATAGAGTAATATTGCAAAAACACTGTGTTTACTAGAATAGGTTATACAGATACGAATTTGCTTTACGTAAAAAAGGTAAAAGTTTAAAAAAAACCAGTAACTCAAAAAGCCCCCCACCCTTTCTTAATAAAGACTTTCTTTTTTTCTTTTTGGTTATTTAAACGGGGGTATAACCTCATCTAAGCCACTTCAAGATATTAAATTGCATAAACTTTATACTAATTATTTTACGATATAATATTTTTTTCTTTTAATGCTCATTAACTTTTTTTTACCATAATACAGTAAAAATTGATTTCATTTTAAGTGTTCTACTATTCATTATTTTTTAATCCAATCAATACTTGGCCTCTCATAAAAACCAGCATCTCCAATTTTAATCACCTTTTCAAAGAAAAACTTACTTAATGTGCTTTCTGGGCATTCTTTGTTTCTAATGTGCTTTTTAAATTTCAAATTTTTCACTTTAACCTTTTTTCCAATACTTTGTATTTCTTGGTTAATTTTTTTTGATACATCATTTTTGGATGTCTTTTTCACTGCTTGATGTCTTAATGTACTATTTGTTGCCTTATTTATTATGCTATAAATTTCAGCAACCGAATAACAATCCAACATTTTGAATAATTCCTTTTTTGTCTTCTTTTTTATTTTGTTATTCATTTTAAAGAATTTTTGAGCGTTAAAATTATAATATTCTATCAACTCGTGAAGTGCAATTCTTTTCCACAACTGAAGCATTTTCAAATAATCTTTTTCACATAATTCTTTTGGATTTAAAAGGCGATTTATCATTTCACTACTATTATAGAAATCACTTTCTACATTTACACTCCAGTAGATATTTCTCGTCGAATATGCAAAATTACTACGATTATAGTCCTTAATTTCAGGAAACTCATCCTCTGCTCGATGATAGATTGCTATGATATTTCGTTTATATAGTCTATCAATTATTTTAAGAGAAAATTTGTCTGTTGGAGCAAATGCGTCAGTAAAAACAATTAGAGGTCTCCTATAATTAGAATTCTTAAAAGAATATTTGATTAACATTACGGCCAAATATATCTCGTCTTTAAGAGATAAGGAATGAATATTTATTCTTTTTTTTTTATTTTGCTGCAACCAAACATCTGTCATCTCAGGATTATTAAGGCTTTCTTCGTCCCAATCTTCAATTTCTTCTTTTCTTCTACAATGTTGGCAATAACAAAACCTTTCCTCAGTATGCTTGCATTTTGAACAATATTTTCTATAATCACCAATCGCATTAGCATTATTTCTTGGCAATCGCTTCCTTATCAGCACTTCACCACACATACCGCAACTTTCGTTTAATACTTCCGGCGGTAAATTCATAAAAAGTTGTTTGGGATGAAGATCTAAATTGAAGTCGTCTATTATATTAGAAATCGGTTCATTGTTATAGTATCTTTTCACGACTTCATCTTGTTCATCTTCGGTTAAATTTAAAATTTGATTTTTCATCTTGAAGAATTAAAATAAGGCAATATTCAGTTATCTTTTATGATAACCAAATTAGACAAATATAGAGCAAAATTTGAATTATCATAAAAGATAATTTAATTTGAAGCAGACCCTACAGCAAAAAGTCGGTAAACGAATTCAAGAAATTAGAATGCAGCAAAATCTTTCTCAACAAGATTTAGCTGCAAAATGCAATTTCGAGAAGAGTAATATGTCCAGGCTGGAAAAAGGAAATGCAAATGCAACACTTTCCACATTAGAAAAAGTGTGCAATGCTTTACAAATTGATTATATTGAATTATTTAGATTTTAAATCTCTTTATTAAACTTCTACACCCCAAAGAATCTATTCTTCTTGTGAATCATGGATATCAATACATGCAAATAAGATTTTTCTACTAATCTTCACTTTCTTCAATATTTCCATCTGAAGTAAATTTCAATTTTCCTTCTATCTTTTTTTAGCAATCGTCTACCATGTTTACTCAACTTTAAAAAAATATATTTCAAAATGTGGAAAACCGTAAAGTTTTAATAAATCAGACAATTAGATTTGCCGGCAAAAACTTACTATTTACCCAGATCGAAACCTATATTGTATGAAAAAACTCTACTTACTGATTCCTTTGCTCTTACCGTTATCAAACTATTCCCAAGATATTCAATGGGAAAAATCGTATGGTGGTATTCATGCGGACTATCTTTTTGATGCCCAGCCAACTGCTGATTATGGCTTTATTCTGGCAGGAAGTTCTGTATCCGATAAAACAGGAAATAAAACCGATGACAACCATGGAGATTTGGATTATTGGATCTGGAAAATGTCTGAAAAAGGGGATCTTGTCTGGCAAAAAAGCTTTGGAGGTAATGGCTTTGATCTGCTTCAAAGCATAAAAGGAACCAGAGACGGAGGTTTTATCATTGCAGGAACATCAAGTTCTGGAGCCAGCTTTCAGAAAGGCGAGGATTGTAAAGGTATTACTGATTTTTGGGTTCTAAAATTGGATGCTGCTGGAGGAGAACAATGGCAGAGAACCATTGGAGGAAACGGGCAGGATGAGCTTTTGTGTGCTTTCCAGACTAAAGATGGTGGCTATATTTTAGGAGGTTCTTCAAGCTCAAGCCCTCAGCCAATTTCAAATACCAAACTTGACGGAAAATCGACAGCAACTTCAAAGTCGGATTTATTCAGCAAATCTGACAAAAGCCGAGGCAATATGGATTATTGGATCGTAAAGCTTAATAAAGAAGGCAATATTGAATGGCAGAAAACATATGGTGGCCAATATGCTGATTTATTAAGAAGCATGGAACAGACTACTGACAATGGTTTCATTTTGGCGGGATATTCGAATTCTCCTATTTCGGGAGAAAAAACGGAAAATAATAATGGAGCTGGAGATTATTGGATTGTAAAGATTGACGATTCTGGAGCAATTCAATGGCAGAAATCGTATGGCGCAGACGGCGATGACCAGCCCTACATTATTCATCAAACTGCTGATGAAGGATATATTGTAGGTGGAAACTCTGACAGCAAGAACGCTCTGACTACCCAAGGCGGTATTGTAACCAATGGAACTGATTTTTGGCTTCTTAAGCTCGATAAAGAAGGAAGTGTTGACTGGAGCAAAACATATGATTTTGGAAAAACAGACATACTGACTTCTTTGGTTGAAAATCCAGATCACAGTTTTTTAATTGGCGGCTATGCAAAATCTGAAATTGTAAGATCAGCGGCATCAACTATTGCAAAAGCAGTTGGTGCAAGCCTTGACAAAGATGGAGTTAATGACTATATCGCACTGAAAACAGATGAAAAAGGCGAAGAAATTTGGAACAAGACTGTAGGCAGCGGAGGCGAGGATATTCTCAGAAAAGTAATCGAAACCCGTGACGGTGGCTATATTATGGCTGGTACCTCAAATTCAAATGCTTCTAAAGATAAGAACTCAAACATTGGGAGCAATGATTTCTGGATAGTCAAATTAAAAGACAAACAGAAAGTTGAGAAAGTCAAATCAAGTATAGAAGCGATTCCGAATCCAGTCAAAACATATACAAACGTAATTATTGGATACGATTTCAAAGAAGGAACTGCAACTCTTGTAGACATCTCAGGCAGAATATTACAGGAATTCAAAATCGAAAGCAGAACTGTGCCTGTTGATTTAAGCCACTATGCAGAAGGAATCTACATCATCAACATCAAGACTGATGTAAAAAAGGAATCTGTTAAAGTTATAAAATCTGTTAATTAAGATAAAATGTATCAAATCAATATAAAATCCTCAGTCAAATTCTTAGGCTGTTTTTTTCTTTTTACTTTTTTGGTAGCAAATGCTCAGACAAATGATTCGAGCAAATTCTTGCCTAACATAATTCCTCCTTCTCCTGTATCCTATGATTTAGGGAAATACGGTAACCAGCCTGTCGGCATGTTTACTGGAGCGACAAATATAAACATCCCAGTCATCTCTTTTAAATCTTCAAACATTGAAGTGCCAATAAGTATGTTCTACACTAATGATGGTATTAAAGTTGACAACACTTCTGGTCAGGTGGGGTTAGGCTGGGGAATTAACATGGGAGGAGTTATCAATCGTGTTATTCGTGACAAAAAAGACGATGCCGGCATCATGCTTCCAACTGAAAAAGTCTTAGAGCCGGGAATAAATGCAGATAAATATGACTTTTATCAAAAAATTGGAGACCCAATGGCAGACAGTGAGCCTGATTTATTCAGTTTCAATTTCAATGGCTATTCAGGGCAATTTGTATATGACAGCGAAGGCCAGGTATTGATGCTTAAAGCAAATAATATTAAGATCGAATATCTTAATATTGATTCTTCTTTTGGATTTATGGCAACAGCTCCAGATGGTGTCCAGTATTATTTTTTTGCTACAGAAACTACACTTCCAACTGGAGGAACAGGTGGCGGTGGAGGAGGAACTGGTGCAAGTGTCACATCATGGTATCTTACTAAAATTAAGCATCCGAAAGGAGATGAAGTTTATTTTGCTTATGAAAACTATGATTATCAGTACCTATCATCAAAATCGCAATCGCTGACAGTTCCAACTGGGTATTTTGCTGTTTCCTGTTCAGATCCTGGGTTCAATCAGTCTTCTTTAAGTCTTCAAAACATTGCTGACAATTACTTGGAAATTTTTGGAAAAAGAGTGACGCAGATAACAACCAATAATCCAAAAAATGGGAATTTGGAATTTACCTACGGCACTATTGATCCAGATATTACAGGATTCAATAAGCTCTCGCAGATTGTATTAAAGAATGATCAGGGAACTGTTATTGAAAAAATCAATTTTAGCTACGCCAGTAATCCAAATAAAAGAACCTTTCTTAAAGAGATCGTTTATCTGGATCCAGCCAAAAAATATGCTTTTGAATATTTGAATGAATCCAGTTTTCCTGCCCGACTTTCATTTGGTCAGGATTTATATGGATATTATAATGGAAAAAACAATACGAATATTATACCATCAGGATTAAGAGGATATGGAGTAGAGAATATGACTTATAATGGTGCTGATCGCGATATAGTAACTGCAAATGCACAGCAGGGAATGCTCTCTAAAATTATATATCCAACAAAAGGATATACAAAAATTGATTACGAATCGAATGATTATTACGGAGAAAAAACAACCTATCCTTCTGTGACTTCAGCAAGATGCGAGAGTGTGCTCCCTGGAAATGAATTTGGCTATAAAGAAATTATTTCGCCAATACAGCAGGATATTAAAATTTCTGGAAAATCAAGTTTTAATGACAGTTGTGCACCAAATATGAATACAGGACATGATACTGCAAGTTTTCAGATATTGGATGTCCAGGCAAATCAAATGGTTAATTTTTACAAATTAACCAGCAATGGTCTTGAATCCAGTTTAGGAAATGCAGTTACTATAACAAATAGTGTGACTACATTTTATTTTCATGCAGCAGCAGGCAAGACTTATAAAGGCATCATACAGTTGAATGCACCATGCACCAAAGCATACTGTGATATGAGTTATTATGCTACTGCTCCAGTTACTGTTATGGCAGATATAATAACTGGCGGAGTAAGGGTGAAAAAACAGACTGATTATCACTATGACAATACTGTTAAGAACAAAAAAACATATTATTATACAGATTCAACAGATCCATTGACAAGACATTCATCTGGAAAGCTTATGATGACAAAGCCTTTTTTTGGAGATGTAGTAACTATTAGAGGAGGCTGTGGCATAACTGGACAATTTAATGAAAAAAGGGATTGGATTGTAACTTCAAGCAGTTTCATTGTGCTTTTTAATGAGCAAGGAAATAATGTCGTTTATGGAAAAGCAATTGAAAGTTTCGGAGGCGATAATTATGAAAATGGAGCTTTAGAGCATCAATACAGGATCAACAAAAATACAACGGGCAATCTTTTGGCAGGCACTGACATTCAGAGTTCTCCAAATGTAAACGATGGATGGGATCATGGAAATGAATTAAAAACAATTACTTATTCAAAACCGCAGGGTACTCTTGTGAAAGTGAACGAGAAAACCAATCAATATAGCCTTGATGCCAGAAGTGCGAGAGTTGTCACTGCATTTTCATGCAGAAAAAACTTTGAACTTTATGCTGAAGGCAGTGCAGTTTATTATTGCCAATCTGGCGATATTGGCAAGTCATATTATATTGGATATACTTGTACAGCAACTCATGCCCATAATACATGGCTTCCTTCAGGCAAATGTTTTGCTTCAGGAAACAACAATGTCAGACAATATTTAAATAATTCATGCTTTAGCGCCTCCGCAGGAGCACCAGTTTATTTTCCAAACAATCTGGAAAATCTTTCAATAAAAAGCTTCACCATCAAAAGCAACTGGAGCTATCTACAGAGCAGTACGGAAATTCAGTATGACTTGAATGGATCAAACCCTATTACGACGGTGACAAATTATACTTATAATAACCCAGATCATTTACAGTTGTCGGTACAAAGCAGTAAAAATTCAAAAGCAGAAACGGTTGAAACAAGATTTTTCTATGCAAAAGATCCTGAAGTATCTGGCCTCTCATTTGTAAATGATATGAAAACTGCAAATATGGTTGAAGCTCCAATTGATACGCAGACCTACAATGGAGCAACTAAGCTTTCAGAACAGCTAACTGTATATGAAAAAAGTACGGCAACAAGCAATATACTGCTTCCTAAATCTATTTACACAGCAAAATTTCCTAATTCCCTACCCGCAGTTTTAGATAACCGAAACATCGAGAGAAAAGTCACTTTTGACAAATACGACGATAAAGGAAATGTTTTGCAGTACACTTTAGAAAGTGGTACTCCGGTTTGCATAATCTGGGGTTACAATAAAACACAGCCGATTGCCAAAATAGAAAATGCAACTTATGCACAGGTAGAATCATCAGTAGCAAATTTGGAGACAGTTTCAAGTTCAGGCAATGAAGCCAATTTGATTGCGGCATTGAACAATTTAAGAAACACGCTTCCAAACGCGATGATGACAACCTATACTTATAAATTATTAGTGGGAGTAACAACAATTACAGACCCGAAAGGATATACGACCTATTATGAATATGATCAGTTCAATCGTTTGAAGCTAGTAAAAGATAATGCTGGGAAAATTTTATCTGAGAACCAATACCACTATAAAAACTAAAAATACAATTATGAAAAAAATTACTTTTACTTTCTTTTTGCTGTTTTTGGTATCCTTTGGCTATTCTCAGATAAATGAAAAAATAATTGCAGCTCCAATGGCCGCACCTCCTCCGGGTGGTGGCTCCTATAAATGGTATCGTGATTTTGATGGTGACGGTTATGGACATTTTACTTCCTCGGTAATGAGCGATACCAAGCCCGCAGGTTATGTTTCAAATAATAAAGACTGTGATGACAGCAATGAACTGATAAATCCCAATACGACTTGGTATCAAGATGCAGACGGTGATGGATATGGAACTTCGACTGTAACTGTAAAAAGCTGTACTGCTGTAGGAGGATATATACTTTATGCAGGGGATTATGATGATTCAACAGCAAATATTACAAACATTGCACCACAATATTTTTATTATGATTCAGATGGCGACGGTTTCGGAAATCCATCCATTTATGTATACTACAGCAACAGACCGGGAGGCTATGTTACAAACGGATCTGATTGCAACGACGGAAATCCTGGCCTGAATCCTAACACGGTATGGTATCAGGATTCTGATGGCGATGGTTATGGAAATGCTGGAGTTGCAGCAAACAGCTGTATACCACCAGGAGGCTATGTTGGAAATGGTGCCGATTACAACGATGGAACAACCAATATTACTAATATTGCTCCTCAATATTTTTATCAAGATGCAGATGGAGACGGATATGGAAATCCATCCGTTTATGTATACTATAGCTATAGGCCTGGCGGTTATGTATCTAATTCTGCCGACTGCAACGATGGGAATGGAGCCTTAAATCCTAATACTCCATGGTATCGCGATGAGGATGGTGATGGATACGGAAATGCCGGAGTAATTGCCTACAGTTGTACGCAACCATATGGTTATGTATCAAATCCTATGGATTGTATTGACTATATGGCGGAATTAAATCCAAATACAATTTGGTATCGCGACAGCGATGGTGATGGTTTTGGTGACAGAAATGTGACAACCGTTAGTTGCAATACTCCTTATGGATACGTTTTAAATAAGAATGATTATAATGACTCTACGGTGAATATCACCGACATTGCACCACAGTATTTTTATCAGGATAGTGATGTGGATTCCTTTGGTAATCCATCGGTATCAGTTTATTACAGCAACAAGCCCAATGGTTATGTCAGCAATAATAGTGATTGTAATGATGGGGATGCAACACTGAATCCGAGTACGATTTGGTATCCCGATAATGATGGAGACGGTTTTGGAGCAACAACTCCAACGTTGATACAATGCTCACAGCCACAAGGTTATGTTCGAAATTCATATGATTATAATGATTCAACGGCAAATATCACCAACATTGCGCCGCAGTATTTTTATCAGGATAGTGATGTAGATTCCTTTGGTAATCCATCGGTATCAGTTTATTACAGCAATAAGCCTAATGGTTATGTCAGCAATAATAGTGATTGTAATGATTCAGACGCTACACAGAATCCTAATACAATCTGGTATCTCGATAATGATGGAGACAGTTATGGAGCAGCAACTCCAACATTGAGACAGTGTTCGCAGCCGCAAGGTTACGTTCGAAATTCATCTGATTACAATGATACAACGGCAAATATCACCAACATTGCACCGCAGTATTTTTATCAGGATAGTGATGTAGATTCCTTTGGTAATCCATCGGTATCAGTTTATTATAGCAATAAACCCAATGGTTATGTTAGCAATAATAGTGATTGTAATGATGGGGATGCAACATTGAATCCCAATACGATTTGGTATCTCGATAATGATGGGGACGGTTATGGAACAGCAACTCAAACATTAAAACAATGTTCGAAGCCACAAGGTTATGTTCGAAATTCATCCGATTATAATGATGCAACGGCAAATATCACAGACATTGCGCCACAGTATTTTTATCAGGATAGTGATGTGGATTCCTTCGGTAATCCATCAGTATCAGTTTATTACAGCAACAAGCCCAATGGTTATGTCAGCAATAATAGTGATTGTAATGATTTAGACGCTACTCTGAATCCCAATACAATCTGGTATCCCGATAATGATGGAGACGGTTATGGGGCAGCAACTCCAACATTGAAACAATGCTTGAAGCCACAAGGTTATGTTCGGAATTCATCTGATTACAATGATACAACGGCAAATATCACCAACATTGCGCCGCAGTATTTTTATCAGGATAGTGATGTGGATTCCTTCGGTAATCCATCAGTATCAGTTTATTACAGCAACAAGCCCAATGGTTATGTCAGCAATAATAGTGATTGTAATGATTTAGACGCTACTCTGAATCCCAATACAATCTGGTATCCCGATAATGATGGAGACGGTTATGGGGCAGCAACTCCAACATTGAAACAATGCTTGAAGCCACAAGGTTATGTTCTAAATTCTTCTGATTACAACGATACAACTGCCAATATTACTAATATTGCACCTTCTACTTTTTACAAGGATAATGATAATGATACATTTGGAAATCCTAGTGTAACCGTGTATTACAGTACAAAACCCGCGGGATATGTAACAAATAGTACCGACTGCAATGACGCAGATGCTGCTTTAAATCCAAATACAAAATGGTATGCCGATAATGATTTGGACGGATTAGGCGATCCTATGAGCTTTATACAGCAATGCACGGCTCCTGCCGGGAATTATGTCCGTGACAATACAGACAACTGTCCACTATTGCAAGGTACAAGTCCTGACTGTTCAAATGTTGCAAATCCATCTTCTGATCACAATTATGTAATCAGCAAAACTTATAAAGAACCAACAGGAACACCTTTGGTTTCACCAGCAGTCGACAAAGTCCAGACTAATATTACCTATTTTGACGGATTGGGAAAACCTATGCAGCAGATTGCAAATCAGCAGTCTTCTTCAGGAAAAGATATTATCACGCATATCGGTTATGACGATTTTGGCCGCCAGATTCAGGAATATCTTCCTTATGAGGCGACTTCAACCAACATGGCTTACGAAACGAATGCAGCTGCAAATACCGTGACCTTTTATAATACCGTAAAATATGAAAACACATCCAACCCGTTTTCAGAAAAGAAATTAGAGTCTTCCCCGTTAAGCAGAGTGCTAAAACAAGCTGCGCCGGGAACTTCGTGGGCCATGAGCGGAGGCCATGAAATAAAGATGGACTATCAGACCAATACGGCCAGCGAGGTAAAATTATACAAAGCGACAACAACGTGGAATTCTGGCTCAGGATTATACGATATTGCTTTTTCTGATGATGGAAATTACTATGCTGAAAACGAATTGTATAAAAGCATTACTTATGATGAAAATACAAGTGCAAATCCAGCCGAAACATCAGGATCGACAGTAGAATTCAAAAACAAGGAAGGACAGGTTGTCTTGAAAAGAACTTATGACGCAGGAGTGAAGCATGATACGTATTATGTGTACGACATATACGGAAACCTGACTTATGTACTGCCTCCAAAAGCAGAAGGAACTATCAATACGCAGATCTTGGATGATTTATGTTATCAGTATAAATACGATTACAGAAATCGTTTAGTCGAGAAAAAACTTCCAGGCAAACAATGGGAGTTTATCGTTTATGATAAATTAGATCGACCTGCCGCAACCGGACCAGCTTTTTCTCCTTTTAAGGACGATACAGCAGTAGGTTGGATGATTACCAAATATGACGCTTTTGGAAGACCGATCTATACGGGCTGGAGCAGTCAGGCTGTGAGCTCTTCAACAAGAAACACTTTGCAGATAGCTCAGAATTCAGCAGCTTTGTTCGAAACCAAACAGACGTCTGGAACTATTGACGGAATTGCAGCTTATTACACCAACGCCAATACACCAATAAGTTTCAAACTGCTGACAGTCAATTATTATGATAATTACACCTTCCCGAGTGCGCAGGCAGTTCCTTCTGCAGTAGAAGGGCAGACTGTTCTAGCAAACATAAAAGGACTGGCTTCAGGTACATGGACAAGAGCGCTTTCAACTGCTTCTTCAATTGCAGGAGAGACAACTACTACTTTCTATGATGCGAAGTCAAGACCAATAAGAACACATCAACAAAATCATTTGGGAGGTTATACTTATACCGACTCTAAACTTGATTTTGGAGGAAAAGCAACTTATACCATTGCCAAGCATAAACGTACCTCTGGAGATACAGAACTTACAATAAGAGAAGATTTTGTTTATTCGCCTCAAGATCGTCTGCTTACGTACACGCATCAAATAAATGGAGGCGCAGTCCAGCTTATGGCGGCCAACACCTATGATGAATTAGGCCAATTAACAAGCAAGAATGTTGGAAACAGCACGGGAAGTCCATTGCAGAAAGTAGATTTTACCTATAATATTAGAGGATGGCTTACTGAAATCAACAAGACAGCAAACCTGCAGCAGGGTTCAGAGCCAAAAGATCTTTTTGCTTTCAAAATCAGTTACAATACTCCTTTGGCTTCAATTGCAGGTGTAACCGGATTGTACAACGGAAATATCTCTGAAACACTCTGGAAAACAGGTGCAGACAACACAGACCGCGGTTACGGATTCAAATACGACAATCTGAACCGATTAAAAAATGCTGTATATGAAAAGAGCGGTCTGACAACAAATGCCTACGATGAGAATTTGACTTATGACAAAAACGGCAATATAATTTCATTGGCTAGAAACGGCGATATCGATCCGCAGACTGGTATTATTGTTATAGATAATCTTGCCTATACATATCCATCTAATTCAAACCAGCTTTCCAAAGTAACAGATAGTTCAAATAATACAAGTGGTTTTAATGATGTCAATAAAACTGGCGATGATTACACGTATGATGCCAACGGCAATATGATTACTGACAAAAACAAGAACATTACTGCTATAGTTTACAACCAGTTGAATCTTCCAAAGAAAATAACATTTGGAACAACTGGCAGTATTGAGTACATTTACAACGCAGCAGGACAGAAACTGGAAAAAATCGTAACACAGGGTACAGTTACTGACAACACTAATTATCTAGGTGGTTTTCAGTACAAAAACAATGTTTTGGAGTTTTTCCCTACTGCTGAAGGTTATGTGAAAAACACTAGTGGAGCGCTTTCTTATGTTTTCCAGTATAAGGATCATTTAGGGAATATACGTTTGAGTTATGCCAAAAACCCGACAACGCAAGTTCTTGAAATTATCGAAGAGAATAATTATTATCCTTTTGGTTTGAAACATAAGGGATATAATGATTATGTGTCGACCGGCTATAAGTATAAGTACAATGGAAAAGAGTTCCAAGACGAGCTGGGACTTGGACTTTATGACTATGGCTGGCGAAATTACGACCCAGCAATTGGTAGATGGATTAATCCTGACCCGCTATTAAACGATTTGAAGTTTAATTTTGATGACAGCCAAGTTGACGAAGATGACGACGATGAAGTTTTAGAAGCAATAGTTACAAAAATAGATACTGGAGGAGGAATTTACAATCCAGATAATCTAAATCCTTATGGATATGGTTATGATAATCCTGTAAGCTTTGCTGACCCAGATGGTAGATGTCCAATTTGTCCATTTATTCCACTTGCCATGTTACTTTTTGCTTCCGAGCCTGCTATGGCACCCACGAAAGACCATGCTGGTGATTCAAGAAAAATGTCAGAGGCAAAAGAAGCAAAAGGAGCGATGATTTTATCAACGATTCCAATAGCAAGAGGAGCTTCTGCTTTTAATAAACTTTCGAATGCTACCAAAGGTAAAGCTGTTGAAGAAGGTTCTCAAAAAAAAGTGCCTAATCCAAATGGAAAAAATGGTGGTCAAAAGCATCAGGAAAAAATAAATGAGTATGGAAAGAAATTGGAACAAAAAGGATACGAAGTAACTAAGGAAAGAAGGGTTAATACGGAAGGTGGTCATAAAAATACCCGTTATACAGACATAACCGCCAAAAAAGATGGGAAGACCGTAAATGTTCAGGTGGGAAAACAAAATAAAAACGGAACACCTGTAGCGAGAGAGCGAAGAGCCATTGAAGATATAAATAATTCAACAAAAGGTGCGCCAAATGGTAGCAATAGGACGATATTTGTTCCATATAATTAATTAAAAATTATGATTTCAAAACAAATTAATTTTTTTCATTCTAATGACGACGAGGAAAGGTTTGTTGCTTTCTTTAAAAGTAAAGGCTTCGAATTATATCCAAACTTAATAAAGCATTTAGACGAAATAAAACAAGAAAAAAATTTATCAAACCAAAGTAAGATAGAGATTGTGTTTGATTCAAATCAAACTGAATATAAATTTATTGAAAAGCAAGGTTATTATCTATGTAATCCTGAAAAATCATATGTGGTAGAGTTTTTAAAATGTATTCCATCGAAAGAAAGCACAATCGAAGCGGGTCGATTATATTACACACCGAAATATTACGAAGATGGAAAATTTATATTAAAGAGTGACGATTTTGTAAGTGAAGCTAATAAACTTTTAAAAGAGTTTAAAAAAGAGTTTTTAAAGAAAACTGAGTATAGTGGTAATTGGTTTTTTACAGAAGATATAAATGATTTATTTAAAAAAAATCTTGCTGAATGGAGGCAAAACAAGAATGTTATAAAATTTGAATAAAAGGAATAAAGCTGAGTAAGTTCTTGCTAGCTAGCGTAGGCGTTCTTTCATGAACTCAATCAAAAAAAAGCCACTCATTACGGAGTGGCTTTTTACTGTTTATGGAGTTGCTACATGTTTAGGGAATAGCCGTAAATGTACCTGTGGTGATATTGAATCTTTTTTCTACTATTTTAGTACCGTCACAGTAACCTAATGGAAAACCATTATCATTGGTTAAGTTACTAATATTGAATTCGCCTTTTAAGGTTTTTCCATCAAAACTAGTGATTTTTATTGTTCCAGATGTTTCATCTGTGTTCCAAAGACCTACTTCTTTATAACAAAGTGAGGGGTCATTTAGGGGTAAAAAGTAATAGGTTTTTTTTGTGTATAAGTTGTATGTTTTATTTACAACTAAGACCTTATCTGTTGTCCTGATTGTCAAACTAAATATTTCTAAGATATCAGAAGTCTTTCCTTTTACTTTTGGGGATGCAGTAATTTCAAACTCATTAGTACTAGTTGTTGTATTATCGTTTTTTGTCCAATTTACATCAGACATCAAGTAGTTTTGTTCGTACTCGATTTGGTTTAATTTGAAATTTATTGCCGAGGACTTTACTGGATTGTTTGCATCATCAGTAGACTCATCAGAGTTTGAGCAATTGATAAATAGGAAGCTGGCTAATAACAGTAATAAAATTTTTTTCATAGAATTTGTTTAAATTTAATATTAAGAGTTTAAAAATCGTATTATCAATACTTCCAACCTCTGTCGGAATGATTAGATTATTGGCATTTATCTATTTCTGTGTTAACATAGTGGAATAATTCGTCAGCGTAACTGTCAGGTAAATCATTATCCTCAATGACATTTCGAACCATTTGCGGAACATACAAATATCTGCTGTTATCGACACGGCTTAGTTCCCGCTGTTGGCTTGTTTCGTTGTTAATGGTTTTTACATAAGAATATCTTTCGCAATAGTCTTTAACGATTGCTGTCTGCGCCCATGTTTTTAGGTCTTCTAGGCTTTTTGTTTTTGGATGCTCTTGTCTGTATTCATTGTTAATACGAAGACTGTACATGTAGCCCCCAAAGCAAAGAAGTGCAAATACAAGAACTGACCCCCTTACAATAATTTTTAATGGATTATTCATTTTTTGGTTTTTAGGATGTGTTAAAATTCGGGCAAACTTAGCATAAAAAATTCAATTCGGCAAATATGCCGATGATTTAGAACGGTATTATTCGACTTTTGAATGATGTCAGAAGAAATTTTAATAAAATTAGGTGATAACATAAATGCCAGAGCTAAAGCTAAGTTCAAAACTAATTTGGAGTTTGCATCTGCATGTGAAATTGATGAAGCAAGTATCAGACGTATATTGAAAGGAAAGCAGAATTTCTCAATTAAAATCTTTTTAAAAATCTGTAATGCGCTAGATATTAAAATGTCAGAACTACTTTCTGAACTCAATATGTAATGTTCGATAGCTTACAAATTAATTAAAACTCCTATAATGAATATGCGTCGATCCTGCGGAGCAGGATTAACGCATATTTGGTTATTTAAGGTTTTATAAAACTTTTTAATTTTGAAATTGTGGTAGTTGTTATCGGCACTCCATCATAATCATTATACTTTTGCTGAGTATTCTGTCTTTTAAAATAGTCCATAAGTTCAGCCATTTCTACGTTGGAGTTATCAATCCCAGAAATGATTTTCAAAATGTCTTCAACGTCAAACGACAATTGAGGCAAAACATCGTAAAGACTTACCATTTCATCCAAGGCATATTTTGAAATATGAGCCGTTGCCGGCTCATGCCTTGATTCAATCAAATCAACATTGCTTACTAAGGAATCATTTTTAACGCTTGTCTTAACTCCATGCTCCAGAATGATACGGTTCATGGTCTGGGCTACAAGTTCTCTGTCTTTTTCTTCACACATCAACGCATCATACACGTACAGCACATAAACGTCTTTAGCGTTCAAATCCCTGATAACTGCGCTCATAATATCCACTTCAACGGCAAACATCTTCTGCGAGGTAATCTTGTGACCATGTTCGTTTTTGTCCTTGTAGATTCTAGCTAGCATATCAGGCTCATTGGTCGCATAGTAACCAAACAACGGAGATTTGCGCATATCGTCCCATTTTTTATTGAAAAAGCTTAGGTGTTCAATCTTAACATCTTTAAGGTCAATTCCTGTACGTTCAGCCACCATTTGATGTGTGAGGTAGCTTGCTGAACCATTATATAACTTGATGATTTCATTGGGATGCAAGCAGATAAAATCGAACTCAGGCAGTTTCTTTCCATCAATGGTAATCTGTTCCCGAATCCAAGCTGGCATAAGGCTAAAGCTATCCACAACACGACCACCGCTTGACATATCGCCAGCACTGGGAATCATAAAACCACGCCCCGTAAGGAACTCGAAGAGCTTGATGTTATCTTCAACAAAGCTCCTGTTTTTCACATCTAACCAATAGTGGTCTTTGTGTTTGTTACGCATGGTTAGGATTTTGCCCTTTTTGGTAGTGCGACCTTCGTTGACCAATTGTTTTCCAATAAGGAGCAGTTCTTCGCTGGTCGGCAAATCAATCTTAGGATACATCTTAATGAGGTTGGAACAGATTGGATGTGCCAAGGCTTCACAGAACTGCTTATAGTATATCTTATTGCGGTTCTGGATAATCCCAGCATCCTTGATGATGTACTCAACGAGTCTCACTTTTAGATAAGTCTGGGTTAATCGGAACTTTTTGGACTCGAAACCCACTTGATAGCTCTTGTCAACTTCGATAAACGCACCTGTGCGTGTTCCAGTGGTCAACACGTCGATTATCTTGGTATAGATATAGGTGTTGTCGCCATTTTTGGATTGCTCGTGCAGTATCGTAGCGTTAAGGGCTTTCCATTTGGAATCCGTGTAATAGGTGCTTGCTAGGTTGGATAGGAACACCAGACACTTTTCAACGGCTATGTCAACATTTGGGTCTACGGTTCTAAGCAAGTCTTTGCAGTATCTTCTTAGGTTGTATTCGGCTTTCTTTGGGATTAGGATAGAATTTACGTTTGGGAAACGCATTGCTGATTCTGACAGCTTGTAATCATTTAGGAGCACGTCTAAGTCTCCAGTATCGCCAGTAAAGGCAATGTAATCATTTGTAAGGTTCATTGTGATATTCTCTTATTCTCGTTCCATCACGTGGATGGATTATTGTCTCTTAGATTGTACTTGGTAAGAGAAGCTGGGGCATGACTCCCAGCAACCAAGGATTTTAGTGAGTTATTCTCTCAGTTATTTCTTTATTATCAAGTATAGGTCTAAATCATGAGATAGTCAAGTGCTTTGTAGGGTCATTTTTTAAAATATTTATGTTAAATTTTTAGACCAACATTTTTGAGTAGCGCAAACTGCGCATAAAGTTATGGTCAAAATACGTCTGTATCCCTTGCTATTTCTGGTGTTATTGCATATCTGTAATAAGTAACATATATGATAGAAGGATGAAGAGAGATAGAAAACCTTCTCGGCATTGTCAATAGCGCAAACTGCGCATAGAGCGACAGGAAGTAATACTCTCTTAAGTCTTGCTATTAATGGCGTTAAGCTCATATTCTTCTATGCGATATTAAGTAACATATATGATAGAGGATTGAAGAGATAGAAATAAATAGAGAAATAACAATACATACTATCAATCCTTTATGTACCGTAAACACTACGATAGCCCTCCCATAATGCACCACGTTATCCTGCAAGCATTGGAGGGGTCTAAAAATGGAGCAATCTAGCTCAACAGACCTCACCATGACCACGGAGACCTCCGCACCCCCTGCAAACACTAATGCTCCAGAGCCAAGTTACCCGCCCGTGTACATCCGAAAAAGTGTACTTTCCCTGACCCGTAGCTCGGATATGTCCGTAAACTGCGCTACCAAAATGGAGCAAAAAAAATATGGAACAAAAATTTCTAAAAAATTTCTGATAAAAAAAATCAGGTTTCATTCTATGACCATATTTATAGAAAAAGAGACCATGAAAATAGTAATAAGCTTATCCCAACTAAAACAGATACTTAAGACCCAAGCAGTCAGATATCCGCTGTCATTCAAAGCAGGGAACTTCACGGACAAGGAACTTGAAGAGTTTTCACGATTGATACAATCCAAAGAACGAGGCTAACGACCTCGTTTTTTTGTGCTCTGAAATGACCCAAAAAGCTGTGAGCCCAGGAAAACCAGGATTTTTCTTGTTTAATCCAAAATATCCCTGGACATTTGTTTCACTTTCAGGAAGAAGTGAAAGCAACCATGTAAACCCAATGAAATCAGTGGTTTACAGAACATGAAGAATCGACCGCTTTCAGATACATTTATTAAGGTAGAAAAGTGAAACTAAAATAGAGCATTATGGCATTAAAAGGACAAAAGACAACAAGTGATTTTTTAGAGTGGGACAAGATGCAGAGCATCGTTTTGAAACTGGAGCGTGATAATGACCTGAAATTTGCGCTACTCATTGCAACAGGCTCTTACATTGGTCTGAGAATTTCCGACCTGCTCCAGCTTCGTTGGAATCAGGTTCTGAATCAGGATTACTTCACCATCACGGAGAAGAAGACCAAAAAGACCAGAAAAGTGACCATCAACCCAGAATTGCAGAGCATCCTGAGCCGTCTATTTATCGAGCTTAAAGCAGGCGAAAGCGATTTGATGTTCGCCAACCGCTCTGGAGATAAGCCGTTCAGCATCCAATACGTGAACAGCAAGCTGAAAGATATTTTTGCCAAATACAAAGTACGTGGTCAGTATTCGAGCCATTTTATGAGAAAAACCTTAGGCAGGAGAGTCTGGGAGGTTAACAAGTACAGTGACCAAGCTTTGCTGTTGCTGTCTCAATTATTCAACCATTCGAGTGTTTCGACCACCAAAATCTATCTTGGAATCCGAGAACAGGAAATCAGCAACTTGTATTTGAGTGTCTAAATGTAAGAAATGGATTTCTTTAATTCTACATAACTAAATTGAGTTATGCATTTACGGAATTAAATCGAAAATTTGGCTATTTAATTACGTTAATTATTTGTTAAAATATGTTAAATATAATTAAGATGTTTTAACAAATGAAAAAATCATGAAAAATTAACTTATTTAAAATCAGTGTTTTATTTTTCTGAGAGACTTAAGTCAATTAAGTTAAGCCGTTTTACATAACGTGATTGAGTTAGGTAATTTTACCAAAAAAAATATCTCAAAAATATCACTTACCTTTGTCAAACAAAACAAAAGGAAAAAGATTATTGCAAGAATCTTTTCGCCATTCTGACAGCTAAAGAATGGAATAAGAGCAAGTTGTAAAGCTGAACAGCAAGCCCTAAAAATCACAAACATGTTTCAATTGAATATTCGACCTAATAATCGAAGCAGGATACCTATGTCTATACGTTACTGCCAAAACCTAAAAAACTAAACTTATGAAAAATACATTAGAAACACTTTTCCAGTCTTTTGAAACTGGCATCAGAAGTTCGAAAGCGATAAAACCGAAAGATTATCTAAAAAGCATCGGATTGGATTATGCAGAGCTTAGAATAGGCTTCAATTCAGGACAATTCCATCATAGAGAAACCCAAGAGTCCAAAGATGAATTTGAAGCTCTAGGAATGCTTAAAAAGAGTGATGCAGGCGTGAGAAAAGAAGACCTGACAGCCTACACTGCATTTGGCAGATACGGACTTATTTTTCCGCTATTGGACAAGGAAAACAGAATCGTAAACTATTTCGCTCTCCGCATCAAGCTCGAAACCGCAAAAGAAGAATACCTCAACAGTGAGGGCATTTATCCAGCATATCCCAGTCCCCTGACCAAAAGGCTCTATCTCGCTCCAACTGTCATCGACTGCGCCAGCCTCATGCAGTCCAAAGCACTGGAAAATAGGGATGCTGTCATGGCGATGCACAATGGAGAGCTTCTGCCACAGCACATAGAAGCCTTAAAATCACTATACGAACTTGAAGAAATCATAATCATAAAAAACTAAAACGATGCAAAACATACAAACCAAGATACAGAACATCAGACCAGAACTGCCAGTAAGCATGATTCAGCTCCCAGACGGGCACAGCATGAATGACATGTGGCTGAATTACGGAACAAGCGGAATTACTGACATGTTGCAGAATCCAGTAAAAGAAAAGATAGTTGCAACACTGGAGATTCTAAGTGACTACAAAATCAGTTTCAAAGGAAAAACGGGAACTCTCTATGTGATTGGAAGCCTGCCGATGGATTTGGGAAACCTGAGGCTTACCATCCAGATAGTTCCAAATGACAGCCAGAAGAGACTGCGTGTAAAGATTGATTTGTTTGACTTTACAAGCGTAGAGAACCAGTGCAGGGAACTAAGCGAGAAACATGGATTTGACAGCACGCTTTTAGAGGCTGACCTCTTGCAGTTCACTGACCTTCTGGAAGACTACAGGGAAAATCTCTTCAACGCTGAAATGAGTCCAGTAACCGACCAGTACTCTGAAAAGGAACTCACACCGCAAGCCAGTGAAAAAGCAGTGCAGTTCCTATCCAAGCCCAAGCTTTTTGAAAGTATCGACAAACTGCTCGGACAAAGCGGAATTGTTGGAGAAGAAGAAAACAGGATTCTGCTGTTCACGCTTGCTTCAAGCTACAAAATGCCCAATACCCTGCACGGACTCATACAGGGAAGCTCTGGAGAAGGAAAATCGCACCTCATCAACGGAATTGCCCAGTGCATGCCTCAGGAAGACGTTCTTAACATGACCCGAATTACCAGCAAATCCCTGTATCACTACAGAGATAAGGAACTTATCAATAAGCTGATACTCATACAGGATTTTGACGGTTTGGATGAAGATGCTCAGTTCGCATTCAGGGAAATGCAGTCTGCTGGACTTCTGAGCAGTTCAACGGTAGTCAAAGACCCGCTAGGCAAAAGCAGGGCAAAGTTGAAAAAGGTTGAAGCTCATTTTGCAAGTCTGACCGCCACGACCAAAGCAGAGGTTTACTACGATAACATGAGCCGTTCGGTAGTCTTGGGAGTAGACGAAAGCCTAGAACAGACCCTTAGAATTATACATGTTCAGAATCAAAAAAATGCAGGCATCAACAACGCAGAGCGTGAACAGGAAGCCAGACAGTTACTGAGAAACTGCATGCGTGTTCTAAAGAGCTATGAAGTCGTGAATCCGTTTGCAGATAAACTTATGTTACCGCTGGAAGCCAAAATGCTCAGAAGACTCAATGCCCAGTTTCAGAGTTTTGTCGCTCAGATTACAATCCTGAACCAGTACCAGAGAAAGGCTGATGATAAAGGAAGACTGATAGCCACCGAAGAAGATGTGAGAAAAGCCGTTGAGATTTTTTTTAGCTCGATTATCATCAAAGTGGATGAACTTGACAAGAGCACCAGACAGTTTTTTGAAAAGCTGAAAGGATATGTAAAAAGCCAGATGAGCGGTACAACGCACAAATTTACGACCCGTGAGATAAGACAGGAACTCAATATCAGCAAAACGTCAGCCTTCAAGTACATGCAGACGTTGCAGGAGCTGGAGTACGTTCAGGCGGTTGAAGGCTCGCCAAACAAAGGATTCAAGTATGTAATCAGCTATTGGGACAATCTGGAGAAGATGAAAGCCAAGATTAAGGAAGACCTCAGCAGGCAGTTAGACCAGCTGAAAACCGCCTAAAAGAACACGCCAGCACCAGCAATTACTGGTAATATAACGCTGGTGTTCCCTAAATTGGAAAATACGCATAAGGAAAGTTTTCAAATGATGATTAAAAACAGCAACAGACAAATGACAAAAACGATAAAAAATACAGCATTTCAAAATCTTCTGCGTGATTTTGACAGCTATGTAAAAGTGAAGAATTACAAGCAGGGAAAAGGCACAATGTACCAGAATGCGGTATCGGAATTTCTTATCTGGCTGGAAGATTCGGGAGTTACCAAGATTAAGAGCGTAACGGGTAAAGAATCAGTAAGCTATTTTGAACATCTGATAAGCAGACCCAAACATAGAGGAAACGGAACGCTCTCAGGGAAAACCATCAAATTTCATCTTTTTGCTCTGGGTCTTTTTGTTCTGAACCTTTTGGAGAACAAGCAGATTGAAAAAGCTTTCTACATTCCAAGCTATTCAGGAGACAGCGGAAATTCCAGAAATGCCCTGAGCGTTGAAGAAATCAAAATGCTTTACCAGCACTGCGAAAATGATTTACAGCAGGCTTTATTATCAGTGGCTTACGGTTGCGGACTTCGCAGGTCGGAATTAGTGGCTTTGAATACACGGGATATTCAGCTCTCCAGAGGTATGCTCATTGTCAGAGAAGGTAAAGGAAGCAAAAGACGTGAAGTTCCCATGAGCGATATGGTAGCGGGTCACATCAAAAGATACATAGCCGAAGAGCGATATGAAAAGCTGAAAGGCAGTAACCAGATGGAAGATGCATTTTTTATTCATGACAGCGGTAAACGAATGAATGGCGAATACCTCAACGATACCTTAAAGAAAATCACGGAGCAGACCAGCAGTTATGAGCTAATCCAGAAAGACATAACGCTCCACTGCCTCAGGCATAGCATTGCCAGCCATCTGATGGAAAAGAACGCAGGTATTGATTTTATACGAGGATTTTTAGGTCATTCACAAATCAATACAACGTACATCTATGCCGTTAAAAACAAGAGAAGAAAACCAGTTACCACCTTTTAAACAAACCCGCCTATGACTAAACTCAAAATTGAAGATTTCCTGCTCCAGAACTACAGCGAGCAGACCGTAAAGAGCTACATGTTTGCTATTAATCACTTTTTAGCGATGAATCCTAAAGCGAAACGATACAAATACAGGAATATCGTTCAGTACATGGAGCAAATCAGCCATCAACAGCCTAATGCCAAATATCGGGTCGTTATCCTCTCGGCTATCAAGAAGTACTACGATTATCTGGTCATGAGCGGTTACAGAGAAGACCATCCGTGCAGAAAACTCAATATCAAGGTTAACAGCAATCAGGCAGTACAGGTTCAGGATTTATTCAGCTCAGAAGAACTTCAACTGCTCACGACCCGTGAGAACAGATATGAGAATCTGGACACCAGAAACCATGTTCTTATCAATCTGCTAATTTATCAAGGTTTGACCAGTGATGAAATTATAAGACTAACTGTTAAGGATGTCGATTTAGATGAAGGAACAATCTATATCAAAGCTTCCAGCAACCTCAACAGCAGAAAACTGCAACTACTGGCAAAGCAAATACTCTTGTTCTCCAAGTACGTCAACGAGGTCAGACCCAGAATGCTCAGAAGCGCAACCGATAAGCTAATCATCACAAAGCTCGGAAAACCTATTGCAGTAAACAGCATCCACGCCATGATTGAGCCTTTAAAACCATTGTTTCCAGATAAAAACCTCAACCCTCAAACTATCCGAATGAGCGTTATTTGCAACTGGCTCAATGAACAGAAACTGCCTCTGGAACATGTTCAGGAGCTGGCAGGACATAAGTGGCCTGGAACCACCGAGAAGTATTTCAAGATAGATAGTTTGCAACAAAGAGAATTGATTAATAAGTTCTTTCCATTGTAAATTAAATTATATGATAGTACTTTTATAAGAATGTCAAGTTTTGATACTATTCGTTCTTATGGCTTTTTTCATATTCCGTTAACAGTCGGTGTTTGATGGAGTCTATTTTATTTTTTTGTGTTCGCCACTTGTCAAGATATCGTTTGTTGCCATTGTTGTAATCGTGTTGTAATTCACCAGTGAGGTCAGCTTTAAAAATGTCAATGTCAATGCAAATACTTATAAGGGGGATAATTTCTTCCTTACTTTGAGATTTCCATTTATTGGCTATATCAAGAAGCTTGTCAGCATAATTTTCCAAATAGTAAATTGAAGGTCTTTTCAAATAAGATTCGTCTTTATGAGCCAATAAAAAGCTTTTGATTTCCTGCGAAGGATTGAATTCATTTTGCATACTAGTTGTTTTATAATTTGTTAAGTACAAAGCTAAGAAATTAAACAATTGCCCATTTTTTAACCTATCATTCTCATGATAGGTTTTTTTATTCTCCATAATCAGATTTTAATCCTACTATGATTAGGTTATTTAATAAACTACCTCTATTTTCGTAATGAAAAGCAAGTTCTTTGAATCACACTAATACAGGTAAAACCCACTAATTACGATTAAGGAAATTTTGTAAATCCTTATAAGTATAAGTTCAGCGGAAAAGAGCTTCAAGACGAGCTAGGACTTAACATGTATGATTATGGTGCAAGAAATTATGACCCAGCGCTAGGTAGATGGAACGTAATAGATGAAAAAGCAGAAAAGTATAGTGGTGTATCTCCTTATGTTTATTCTTCTAATAATCCAACTCTTTTTGTTGACCCTGACGGTAAAGATGTGTACATTACGATTGGTAACAAACCAGTCGGTACAACTTCTATCAGACTTATTGGAACAAACGGAGAAGCTCCTAGACAAGTCCAAGTTGCATTATATGAAATGAAGGTTACAGATGATGTAACAGGTAAAACTACAACATATCAAGTTACGAGAGATGCTCCAGTTTTAAATAGTAAAGACCCAGTCAATGAAGCAAATGGTATTTTAGAATTTTTTGGTCTTGACGAAGATACTTATAATGTCGATAATACAGCTTTTGAACCTGCTGAAGGTGATGGGAATTATATTGGAATTGCATTAGGTTATCCTGAAGGTACGGATTTAGAAGCAATTGCCTTGCGTAATCCTGATGGTTCAAATAAACTTGATGCTGTTGAAAATAAAAGCCCTGAGCGTAAAAAAGGAGAAGAAAATGTAGCTCGAGGAGTAATGATTCATGTCGGAGGTCAATATGTAAAAGATGGAAAATCTCGTTTAGTTGGTTCTTTTGGTTGTTTTGGAATAGCTGGAAAAAACGCTGGAAATAAAGGAGCAAAAAAATTCATCAATGATATTGTCAAGAGATTAGAAAAAAATAGAAAAGCTAAAAAAGGCGATGATATAAATATCAAACTTAAAAAAAGAAATGATGTTGATTGGGAATGGGAAGTTGATGAAGACGGAGAAAAAGTAGATTAACTTAATAAATAAAATATATGTCTTTTAAAATGTTGTTTTTAGTTCTAATAAGTTTTTTTTCATGTCAACAAAAAAAAACTTTTACTAAAGAAGAATTGATTGGAAAGTGGAATACTGTAGATAAAAAACAGTCATCAATAGTTCTTGAAATCAATAAAAAAAGTATTTCAAGAATAGAAAATGGAAAAAAAATAATTTATAGTAATTATTCAATTTCTGGAGATACTTTGATATTAGTTAATTCTAAATTCAAAGAAAAACATTTAATTGAAATTTTAACCGATAGCAAATTGAGACTTGGTGCAATCAATCCTTATCAAAAAGATATTGAATTGATTGATGCTGTTGAGTTTGAAAAAAAATAATAATAGTAAACATAAATCAACAATATGATTAAAGCCATTCCTTAAACGGAGTGGCTTTTGCTTTTTATACCACTTTAAGTGTACCAAACTGTTAAAATAGAATCCAAGTTATCCTGTATTTGCTAAGTAATCTCAACAGTATGAAAAAATAGCACTCAGAGCATCCTCCCTCCCTGTATCGGCGGTTTCGATACCAAAAGCCGATATTTTTAGTGCCAAGTTACCTCCCCATACTGTAAAATTGTGTACCTGTTCCAATCGATACCATCGATGCTCTAAGCGAAAATTTTCTAATTTTTGAAACTTCACTGACCAGTGTCTCATTTTGGAACACATATTTTCCCATCCAAAAAATATTTTTGAAAAAAAAGTGCCAAAAAGCTACACTTTTCGAGATTCGTTAGTATTTATTGTAAAGATGCTTGACTAACCTCCTTGTATGGACTTCCTGTATCTAACCAATAACGAGATACTAACGAAACTAAGAAATGAAATATGAAAACCTAAAGAAATTTATAATAAGCACAAAAGCAAGCAAAAGCACCATTTACAGATTCTACAATAAGAATGAAGACCTATTTGCTGAAACCAGCCTAAGAAGCGGAAAGAGAATGTTCCCAGTTGACCATGCCAGATACTTTGACAGTGAAATCATGTTTGATGAGAACAAAGCCTTAAGACAGGAAAACCTATCTATGAGAAACCTCATAGACTGTCTGGCAGATAAACAGAGCCTGCAACATACCTTCTGGCAGATGGACTGGAGCTTTTTCTTTACGGTAGCCTACAGAGCAGACCGCAATAAGACAAGCTGTTTTAAGCAGATGCACGGACTTTATGATTATCTGAACCAGAAATACGGAGCATCAACAGAAATCCGACTGTTCTTTACAACCGAACCGTTCCCAAACCGAAAAGGCTGTCACAATCATTTTGTGGTCTACGCTTCTGATAAGAAACTTCATGAGCAGATTGTAACGGATATTCAGGACTACTTCAACTACGACAGAACCGATGTAAGTATTTATGACCGATACAAAGCTGGATTGTTCTACATGTCCAAAGATGGTCTGAGCGGAGAAGATTGGGATTTTATCAGTAACACCACAAATACTACAGCCGATGAGAATTAAGCTTAAACTTTCTCAGCTCAAAGAGGTTTTGAAGTCACAACCGCTCAAACTGCCAATCAGTTTTAAAAGGGAAGATTTTACCGACCATGAATTTTCAGAGTTTTCACGATTGATACAATCCAAAGAACGAGGCTAATGACCTCGTTTTTTTGTGCTCTGAAATGACCAAAAAAGCTGTGAGCCCAGGAAAACCAGGATTTTTCTAGGATAATCCATTTTAGACCTGGACTTTTGGAGTGTAATAAATCACAAACGACCGTTTAAGGTTTAAAATCGTAAGTATCATGAAAAAATTTATCGCCTATTATCGTGTGAGCAGAAAAGAGCAAGGAATCTCTGGATTAGGATTATCAGCCCAGCAAAGTTCAGTAGAAAAGTATGTGACCTCACAAGACGGAATTATCTTAAAGAGTTTTACGGAAATTGAAACGGGTACAAATAAGCGTGAGCGTGTTGAAATCCATAAAGCAATCCAATTGGCAAAAGATAAAGGCGCAATTTTGGTCATAGCAAAATTAGACCGTTTAGCAAGGCAAGTGACCTTCGTAAGTTCTTTGATGGATTCAGGAATTGAGTTTCTGGCGGTTGACATGCCATCAGCCAATAATTTCACTATCCATATTTTTTCAGCACTAGCCGAGCAAGAAGCCAAGCTTATAAGTTCCAGAACTAAGGTTGCACTTGCAGAACTTAAGAAAAAAGGAGTAAAATTAGGGAATCCGCAAAATCTAACTAGTGAAGCAAGAGCCAAAGGAGTTAATAAAATCAAGGAAAATGCCATGAATAACGACAGAAATCGTCAGGCTCATTCAATAATCCTTAATTGCAAAGAGAAAGAAATGAGTTACAGACAAATTGCAGATTATCTTAACCAGCTAAACTTCAAAACCAGACATGGCAATAAGTTTTATGCTCCAACGGTTCTTCAACTCTACAATAGGATGCAATTACAGCAAGTCGCTTAAAAAAATCGCTAATTTTAAGCAAGTAACTCTATGTTGAAGCATATAGCCAAAAAATTATTCGCAAAAATTCAATGCCTTTTTTATTGTTTTTTAAGAATTATTCAAGAAATAGCGAAATACATAAGTAAATTAAGTTATGTATTGGTATTAATATTCTGATTATCATTTATTTATGCTCTATTTTAGGCTTTGTATAACGTAATTGAGTTAGCAAACTGAGAAATCAATATTTGGGTCTTTTTGGGCATTTTTGAGTTACATTTTAATCACTTACCTTTGTCAAACAAAACAAAAGGAAAAAGATTATTGCAAGAATCTTTCGCCATTCTGACAGCTAAAGAATGGAATAAGAGTAAACTGTAAAGCTGAACAGCAAGCTCTAAAAATCACAAACATGTTTCAATTGAATATTCGACCTAATAATCGAAGCGGGATACCTATGTCTATACGTTACCTGCCAAAACCTAAAAAAACTAAACTTATGAAAAATACATTAGAAACACTTTTCCAGTCATTTGAAACTGGCATCAGAAGTTCCAAAGCGATAAAACCAAAAGACTATCTAAAAAGTATAGGACTGGATTATGCAGAGCTTAGAATCGGCTTCAATTCAGGACAATTCCATCATAGAGAATCCCAAGAGTCCAAAGATGAATTTGAAGCGTTAGGAATGCTTAAAAAGAGCGATGCAGGCGTAAGACAGCAAGACCTGACGGCATACACAGCATTTGGCAGGTATGGACTGATTTTTCCGCTGTTGGACAAAGAGAACAGAATCGTAAACTATTTTGCTGTACGATTCAACCTTGAAACGCCTAAGGAAGAATACCTCAACAATGACGGAATCTATCCAGCTTATCCGAGTGCAAACACCAAAAGGCTCTATCTCGCTCCAACAGTCATTGACTGCGCCAGCCTGTTGCAGTCCAAAGCACTCCAGAACAGGGATGCTGTCATGGCGATGCACAACGGAGAGCTTCTGCCACAGCACATGGAAGCCTTAAAATCACTGTACGAACTTGAAGAAATCATAATCATAAAAAACTAAGAAAATGCAAAACAACATACAAACCCAGATACAGAACATCAGACCAGAACTGCCAGTAAACATGATTCAGCTCCCAGACGGACACAGCATGAACGATATGTGGCTGAATTACGGAACAAGCGGAATTGCTGACCTATTGCAGAATCCACTTAAAGAAAAGACAATCCCAGCACTGGAGATTCTAAGCGACTACAAAATCAGCTTCAAAGGAAAAACAGGAACTTTCTTTGTGATTGGAAGCCTGCCGATGGATTTGGGAAACCTGAGGCTTACAATCCAGATAATTCCAGCCGACAGCCAGAAAAGACTGCGTGTGAAAATTGATTTGTTTGACTTTACCAGCGTAGAGAGCCAGTGCAGGGAGCTGAGCGAGAAGCACGGATTTGACAGCACGCTTTTGGAAGCTGACCTCTTGCAGTTCACTGACCTTCTGGAAGACTACAGGGAAAAGCTCTTCAACGATGAAATGAGTCCCGTTACTGACCAGTATTCCGAAAAGGAACTCACACCGCAGGCAAGCGAAAAAGCAGTGCAGTTCCTTTCCAAACCGAAGCTTTTTGAGAATATCGACAAACTGCTCGGACAAAGCGGAATTGTTGGAGAAGAAGAAAACAGGATTCTGCTGTTCACGCTCGCTTCAAGCTACAAAATGCCCAATACCCTGCACGGACTCATACAGGGAAGCTCAGGAGAAGGAAAATCACACCTCATCAACGGAATTGCCCAGTGCATGCCTCAGGAAGACGTTCTTAACATGACCAGAATCACAAGCAAATCGCTATATCACTACAGAGATAAGGAACTTATTAATAAACTGATACTGATACAGGATTTTGACGGTCTGGATGAAGATGCGCAGTTTGCGTTCAGGGAAATGCAGTCTGCTGGACTTCTCAGCAGTTCAACGGTAGTGAAAGACCCGCTTGGCAAGAGCAGAGCAAAAGTAAAAAAGGTTGAAGCCCATTTTGCAAGCCTGACCGCCACGACCAAAGCAGAGGTCTACTATGACAACATGAGCCGTTCGGTAGTCTTGGGAGTGGATGAAAGCCTTGAACAGACCCTTAGAATCATACATGTGCAGAACCAGAAAAATGCAGGCATCAGCAACGCAGAACGTGAACAGGAAGCCAGACAGCTCCTGAGAAACTGCATGAGAGTCCTAAGGAGTTATGAGGTTGTGAATCCGTTTGCCGATAAGCTTATGCTTCCGCTGGAAGCCAAGATGCTCAGAAGACTCAACGCCCATTTTCAGAGTTTTGTCGCCCAGATTGCAATCCTGAACCAGTACCAGAGAAAAATGGATGATAAAGGAAGACTGATAGCCACCGAAGAAGATGTGAGGAAAGCCGTTGAGATTTTTTTCAGTTCCATCATCATCAAAGTGGACGAGCTCGACAAAAGCACAAGACAGTTCTTTGAAAAGCTGAAAGGATATGTAAAAAGCCAAACCAACGGAACAACGCACCGATTTACGACTCGTGAGATAAGACAGGAACTCAATATGAGCAAGACCTCAGCCTTTAAGTACATACAGACCTTGCAGGAGCTCGAGTACGTTCAGGCAGTTGAAGGCTCGCCAAACAAAGGATTCAAGTATGTAATCAGCTATTGGGACAATCTGGAGAAGATGAAAGCCAAGATTAAGGAAGATATGAGCAGACAGTTAGACCAGCTGAAAACCACCTAAAAGAACACGTCAGTACCTGCAATTACAGGCAATATAACGCTGGTGTTCCCCAAATTGGAAAATACGCATAAGGAAAGTTTTCAAATGATGATTAAAAAAAACATAGACAAATGATAAAAACGATAAAAAATACAGCATTTCAGAATCTTCTGAATGATTTTGACAGCTATGTAAAGGTTAAGAACTACAAGCAGGGAAAAGGCACAATGTACCAGAAAGCCGTATCTGAATTTCTTATCTGGCTTGAAGATGCAGGAATAGCCAAGATAAAAAGCGTAACAGGCAGAGAATCGGTAAGCTATTACGAACATCTGATAAGCAGACCCAAACACAGAGGAAGCGGAACACTGGCAGGAAAAACCATCAAATTCCATCTTTTTGCTCTTGGTCTTTTTGTTCTGAACCTGTTGGAGAACAGGCAGATTGAAAAAGCGTTCTACATTCCAAGCTATTCAGGCGACAACGGAAATTCCAGAAATGCCCTGAGCGTAGAAGAAATCAGACTGCTTTACCAGCACTGCCAAAGCGATTTACAGCGGGCTCTGCTGTCAGTGGCTTACGGTTGCGGACTTCGAAGGTCTGAGATTGAAGCTCTGAATACCAGAGATATCCAACTCTCCAGAGGAATGCTTATTGTCAGGGAAGGAAAAGGAAGCAAAAGACGTGAAGTTCCTATGAGCGATATGGTTGCAGGTCACATCAAAAGATATATAGCTGAGGAACGTTATGAGAAGCTGAAAGGCACAAATCAAAGTGAGGATGCATTTTTTATCCATGACAGCGGTAAACGTATGAATGGCGAATACCTCAACGATACCTTGAAGAAAATGACCGAGCAGACCAGCAGTTATGAGCTAATCCAGAAAGATATCACGCTTCACTGCCTAAGACACAGCATTGCGAGTCATTTGATGGAAAAGAACGCAGGAATTGATTTTATACGTGGATTTCTAGGTCATTCACAAATCAATACCACCTACATCTATGCCGTCAAAAACAAGAGAAGAAAACCAGTTACAACCTTTTAACCAACAAGCCTATGACTAAACCGACAATTGAAAATTTCCTGCTCCAGAACTACAGTGAGCAGACCGTAAAGAGCTACATGTTTGCCATCAACCACTTTTTAGTGATGAATCCTAAAGCTAAACGATACAAATACAGAAACATCGTTGAGTATATGGAAGAAATCGGAAAGCAACAGCCTAACCCAAAATATCGTGTCGTTATCCTCTCGGCTATCAAGAAATACTACGATTATTTGGTTATGAGCGGTTACAGAGAAGACCATCCGTGCAGAAAGCTCAATATCAAGGTCAACAGCAATCAGGCTGTGCAGGTTCAGGATTTGTTCAGCTCAGAAGAACTTCAACTGCTAATGACCCGTGAGAACAGATATGAAAATCTTGATACACGAAACAGCGTTCTTTTGAATCTGCTGATTTATCAGGGATTGACCAGCGATGAGATTATTCGGCTGAGTGTTCGGGATATTGATTTGGATGCGGGAACAGTGTATGTCAAAGCATCCAGCAACCTCAACAGCAGAAAACTCCAACTGCTGGCAAAGCAGATACTGCTGTTCTCCAAGTATATCAATGAAGTCAGACCCAGAATGCTCAGAAGCGCAACTGATAAGCTCATCATTACAAAGCTGGGAAAGCCTATAGCAGTGAACAGCATCCACGCCATGATTGAGCCGTTAAAACCGTTATTTCCAGACAAGAACCTCAACCCAAAGACCATCCGCATGAGCGTTATCTGCAACTGGCTCAATGAACAGGAACTGCCTTTGGAGCATGTTCAGGAACTTGCGGGACATAAGTGGCCTGGAACGACCGAGAAATATTTCAAAGCGGACAGCCAGCAACAGAGAGAGCTGATAAACAGATATTTTCCACTTTAATGATTTGATTTAAGAGCATAAAAAAAGAGAGATAAATCCCTCTTTTTCAAACTTAGAATAACTGTTTATTCAATCACAGCAGTCAGATTGCCTTTTGAAATGCTGAATGATTTCTCAGTTATCCTGCTTCCGTTACAGAATCCAAAATCGGAATACGGATTCTTGTTGGTCAGATTATCAATTGAAAATTCAGCTTTAAGAGTTGTTCCGTCAAAGCTGGTTATCTTGATTTTACCTGCCGTTTTACTGCTTTCAAACAAATCAGTGCTGGTGTAGCAGACCGCTGGGTCATAAGCCAGAGGAATGCCATTAACGCCAGAGTTTAGATAAGTAAAAGAAATATCGTATGTTTTTCCCGCAGTCAGTCTGGCATCAGAAGTTACGATTTGAAAATACATGTCTCCAGAATCACGGTTGTCATTTGATGCAGGATTTTTGATGATGAAACTGCCGTAAATGCTGTATTCGTTCTCAGCGTTGGCAGTTGCCTCGCTTTTCGCCCATGTAACGTCAATTGCAGAACCAGAAACATCAGTAGCGGTCACATACTGTGTTTTATCATTCAATATGAAGCTGATGGATGATTTTGAGTTATCCGCATTTCCCTGCTCGGAATCATCAGATTGGCAGTTCGTGAATAAGACGCTTAGCAATGCAAAAAGTACAATTTTTTTCATGTTTTTAAGGTAGTTGGATTAATTAATTTCTTGTTTTATTGGCATTTATCTATTTCCTTGTCAACGTAGTGGAATAATTCGTCTGCGTAGCTGTCAGGCAAATCATTATCCTCAATGACGTTTCGAACTAATTGCGGTACATACAAATATCTGCTATTATTGACACGGCTTAGTTCTCGTTGCTGGCTTGTTTCGTTGTTAATGGTTTTTACATAAGCATATCTTCCGCAATAGTCTTGAATGATTTGTGTCTGCGCCCATGCTTTCAGGTCTTCTAAGCTTTTTGTTTTTGGATGCTCTTGTCTGTATTCATTGTTCATACGAAGACTGAACATGTAGCCCCCAAAGCAAATAAGTGCAAATACAAGAACAGCACCTCTCACGATAATTTTTAATTGATTATTCATTTTTTGGTTTTTAAGATGTGTTAAAATTCAGGCAAACTTAGCATTAAAAATCTAATTCGGCAAATATGCCGATGATTTAAAACGGCATTATTCGACTTTTGAGTCATGTCAGAAGAATTTTTAATAAAGTTAGGAGATAACATAAATGCCAGAGCGAAAGCTAAGTTCAAAACTAATTTGGAATTTGCATCTGCATGTGAAATCGATGAAGCAAGCATCAGACGAATATTGAAAGGAAAACAGAACTTCTCAATTAAAATCTTTTTAAAAATCTGCACCGCACTTGACGTTAAAATGTCTGAACTGCTTTCGGAAGTAAGTCTTTAGCATTTAGAACTCTATATTCTTTGTAGTAGTTTTTTTCTTATGATATGTTAAGAAAAATTGATATCTTGGTTACTTAATTTATTAACATAACCAAAAACTCTATGGAAACAATTACGGCAAACATTAAGCCAGGTCCAAAAAGACAGACCGATGAAGGAAAAGACGACAGAAGACAACGTGTTAATCCTGAAAATCAGCCTAAGCACCCAAAATTAAAACCTCACGACCATAAAAAAGGTAAGTAGTTTGTGAAAAACCTATCATTGATTTGATAGGTTTTTTTTATGTCTTATAGTTAGGATTTTCGTAAGATTACTTCTATTTTCGTCACGGAAAGTAAGTTCTTTGAATTGTGTCATGATAAGCAAAGCCCATTAATTAGCATTAAGGAAATTTTGTAAATCCTTATAAGTATAAGTACAATGGCAAGGAGTTCCAAGACGAGCTGGGGCTTAACATGTATGACTATGCAGCAAGAAATTATGATCCCGCGCTAGGACGCTGGATGAATATAGATGCATTGTCAGAATTGTCTAGAAGGTGGTCGCCGTATTCTTATTGTTATAGTAACCCAGTAAGATATGTTGACCCTGATGGAATGTTGGCAAAGTCTGTGATAGATGATTTAATTAGTAAATCGGATAATGACAAAGAAACAAAATGGACATTCAATAGTGATGGTACGGCGACAGGAAGCAATGGACAGACTGCCAATACAGGTGAAAATCAAGAAGATGCTGATGGTCCTTGAGATGGTCCTGGTTTTGGACATAAACCGAAACAACCGACGACAGTGGTGGGTAAATTTTTTCAAAAAATAGGTTCACAAATAGACAAGAAAAAAACGGCGTTAGCTAATAAACTTGCTGATAGACATGCTTTTAATGAAAAATTAATTATGGCTTATTCATTTGTTGCGGAAGGTTTAGCGGAGACTACTGAAGTGGGTGATCTTTTAACAAATATTAGGGAATCGATGGTTGATACATATGGTAATCAATCAACAAAAGAAGCTAGTGAAGTTTACAGTAATGTTCTTTCAATTGTTAAACAAATCAAAGAAGACCTCCAAGGTGAAAGTGGAAAATTAGTGGATAGCTATGTTATAAGAATTTCCGCTGCTATAGCAGCAAAAGCTATTGGTTTACAGATTCAAAATAATTCCATTGCTTTGACAATAAAAGGATTAGATAAAAATGTTTACTATAATAGAAGAATAGATCCTACCGACAAAGGCCCTGAGGGTGGAGGATATAGTGGTGGCGGATCTGGGGGCTATTATGGGGGGAAATAGTTAAAATAATTGATAATCAAAAATATGAAAAAGACTTTTAAATACTTATTTATAATAATTGTTAGTATAATAATAATTATTTATCTATCAGTTCATTTTTATAAAAATGTCGTAGTTGAAAATTTAACTGATAAAAATAAAATCGCAACTCAAAAATGGTCAGAGCTATATAATTATAGTAATAATCGACAAAAACTACTAGAAACTTTATTAGAATCTACTAATAAAGACTTAAATGATACTTTAAAAGATGTGTTACGTAAAAATAAAGAAAAATATAAGTTATATAAGGAGAATTGCTCAATACAATTCGTTAAATTACAGTACGATATAAATAAGGAATACTTGAAAATTTTGAGAAGACATTCGGTTGATAGCATTTCGAGTCAAACTATTGATTATAAAATTTTACAAGAATTGCAAGAATTAGATATAAAATCTAATTATGTAATAGCACAATACAACGAAGCTACATTAGATTATAATAAATATATATCAATTTT
Source organism: Flavobacterium sp. LHD-80 (assembly GCF_030929605.1). GTDB lineage: Bacteria > Bacteroidota > Bacteroidia > Flavobacteriales > Flavobacteriaceae > Flavobacterium. The sequence goes on along the minus strand of NZ_JAVFVS010000004.1, from coordinate 177,125 downwards.
TCCAAATTTTTATTTTGCGAAGAGTGGTGGATTTCATAAAAAGAAGTATTTTACGATAAAATATGGAGTAAAAAATGATGATCCAATAGTTAAAAGTAAAGAGTTGCCTGCTTGGGCTAAGGATCAAGATACTTTATAGTGTCTAATTTTGGAAACGAGAGAATTGGGTAGTGTTACAGATTAGGTGTTTTGATAATATATCCATGTAACTAACTGAAAAAGAATATTAAAATTAAATTATTGAATAGAAAAAGAGACGACCATCAGGTCGTCTCTTTCGTTTTTTGTCTTTTAATAAGCCTTAAAATGCTTTTGCCTTACCTTAGTGTTTCAAATTAGGTCATGAAAATAAAATGTAATTTTTGCAATGGTAAATGCAGAAAGAATGGATTTCAATCTAACGGTAATCAGCGTTATAAATGTACTATTTGTCAAAAACGACAGCAGATTAACTATAGGTACAATGCTTATAAAAGAGATATCAATCAGGAGATAGTGCTGTTCACCAAAGAAGGTTTAGGAATAACAAGCACGGCAAGAGTATTAAAAATATCAGCGACAACATTATTGAAAAGAATTGTCTCCATTGCGAGAAATATAACCAGACCAATTGTCAGCAGAGGCAAAACTTACGAAGTAGATGAACTGTGTACATATATCAGACACAAGAAAAATTATATCTGGCTGGTTTATGCTTTGGAAAAGAATTCTAAAAATGTGGTTAGTTTTAATGTAGGCAAACGAACTAATAAAACTCTGAATCGCGTTTTGGAAACTCTGAAATTGGCAGAAGCAAAAAAGATATTTACGGACAGACTTAAAAACTACAGGTATCTGATTAATGAGAAAATGCATTCTGTAAAGCGTTTTGGAACAAACCATATTGAAAGAAAGAATTTGACGCTCAGAACCCATCTGAAAAGACTCAACAGACGTACAATCTGTTTCAGTAAAAGTTTAGCTGTTTTTATTGCTGTTTTGAAGATTTACTTTTGGAGTTGATTAATAAATCTCCTTGCTTTTAATCTCAATTTTTCAAAAAACAACAGCACTAGAAACATAATACTTTTTTAAGCTAAGTAATATTTGACAATCTGTTGTTGTTTTTTTTACAATACTACCTAAATTTACCCTTTAATTATAAGGTAAATTTAGGTAGTATTGTTATTCAGAAAGTCGATCTTTTCGCTCAGTAATCTACATACCACATTCTGAATTTTATTCCCTTTTTGCATAGCCATCTTGTTTAACTGTTTTTTATGGTACTTGAAATTTTCATTTTGTTTTTGATCTAGTAGTCCTGTCCAATAATTAGGATTTGAATATTTCAGTAATCTTTTTTCAACATCTTTTGTATTTGCTAGAATCGTTTTATCAAAAAACAGAACATTGTGCCACTCCTTTAATAATTCTTTTTTAAAATTATGAAGCCCATAATCCATTAAATCCTGTAATGTAAAAATTCCAAGTCTGTTCAATTTCTGCATTTTGGTATATTTAATCTCAAACCTCATTATTTCGGTTTCAATTTTAATACCTTTTGAAAGATATTGAAGTGCTTTATTGTAAATTTTGACAAAATATTGAGCATGTTGGACTTGCTTATATTTACCTTCAAACGAATTCTTTTGGCTCTCGAAAGGTTTTGTTTTATGTAAAAAACAGTTGTCTAAAATAGAGTTTGTTTCAATTGGTGGAGTTATATTTATTCCTATTTCCAAACATTTCAAGACACATTGTTTGGGATCGATTCCAAATTTTTCTTTTAAGTCATTTAAAACCTCCCTGACCTCATCAATACCAAAATCATTATAATTGTGTTCTCCACCATTCCAATACTTGTGCAAACTTCCCACCATAATAATTGTTCCAGTTTCATAAATTTTGAATTCTAAACCTCTGTAATATGCTGTTTTTGATGGAGTTATTTTATTTCCGATTTTATTGGTGCTTTTTATTTCTCCTGTAACAACGTTTATATTATCAAAAAAATTCAATAAAGGATTTGCTTCCAAAATATCTGGTAGCATTCCTATAATTAGATTTTTAGTGTAATCAATCAAGTGAATATCTTATTGAAATAATTAGATTAACGACAAAGCGCATAAATAAAAAAAACGAGAGCTAGAGTAAACTCCCGTTTTTTTGAATTTTTTACTTTCGTTCAGGTTTATTTTGAAGATCTACCTGCACTTACAAGCATCTTTAAAAGCAATTCTACTTTTACGGGTTCGCATTTTCTCAACCCATCAAATAAGGATTGGATTCTGGATTTTTTTCGGAAACGTTTCATCTTTTAAACATCCAAAGGTTTAAGACTAGCTTCTATATCGGAACGCAAAAAATAAACACGTGAACCGATGCCCAGCCGCCGGATTTTTCCCGCGTTAGCCCAATTATTTACCGTACAAATATTCACGTCAAACATTTTTGCTACTTGTTGACGTGTTAAATACTCGGAAGGTTGAACCGGTTTGTAGTGTTTTAAAAATTCCTCTAATTGAATTTTTACACTCTCATTAAACTTCTTTTGAAACTGCTCGGGATTGCAGCCAATGAATTGAATTTTTTTCATAAGAAATATTATTTGAGTTAATACTTCTGTAAAATTCAATCTAAATAATCTGCACTTAATTGCTGCACTTGTGCAGTTTTTTAGTGCAGATTATCTTTTAGAGTTGTTTTTCCTTTAAATGGTTGAATTTTTTTAAAAATAAATCATCAACATCAATCATTTTGGAATTGCAATAAGTAATAACACTTTCCATAATATTAAGGTTCAAATAAAGATTATGAGCCGATATATTTCCATGAAGGGTATCATTAAAATACTGTCGAGATAAGCCCAAATAAGATGACAATTTGCTTACGCTGTTAAATTCTTTACCCAAATGATAATATTTATAACTCTTATTTTCTTCTGTTTTTTTTACATATACCTCCCCTTTAGCAAAGAGCAATGCGATTTTAAAAGGGATTTTTTCAACTTGTTGAGTTTTAATTTTACCATAATATTTAGCAAATATCTTTTCAAATAAAGATATATTATTTAGTATAATAGCCCATGCACGCATAAAAGTACCAACTTCATATCCATAATCGTATAAGTGCCTTTCGATAAGGCTTAATTCATTATAAACCGAAATATTTTTTTTAAACGATGAAATTGCTGGATTAAAAATCGAATTTAACTTTTTATGTACGCGAGAAAACACTTCAAAAATTTGATCTTCTTCCTTTGTGATACCAATCAAAAAATTCTCCTCAAAAAAAGCATCCGAAAATCCTTCTCGGTAAAAATCCATTGAATCTCTAAGGTTTTGATTAAATTCCAGTCTTTGATTGATTACCTTTTTGTTAAAGTAAAAACTAATCTCAGCATACAGTCCATTAAAAGCCTCTCTGGAAAAGTAAGTTCCATCTATTTCCGTATCAAATCGGAATTGAAATTTATTGTATTCCTCTGCCATTATTGGCGGAAGCATCTCAAGGTTTATTTTATCAATGTTTTTTAAATATTCAATATTCATACAAAACTGCTTTCAAATTATTTGTTTTTATTTTAAACTATAAATCAATTTGATTTTCTTTCATCTTTTACTATTTTGAGCTCAGGCTTTTTATCTTTATGTATTTCTTTGTAAAACTTTATAAATAAATCAGCGTTTTCATCTTTATCATCTGGAGCATTGATATATGCGCGGAAGATACTCTCTTTAGAATGCGCGCTTATTCCCATCAACACTGGAGTAGGTATTTTCTTGTAGTAGTTTGTGCAAAATGATCTCCTGAAGCTATGCGTGGTTATCAGTTTATATTTTTCATACATTCCATGCTCTTTACGTCCGGTTTTTACATCAAATATTTTACCTTCTGTCAACGTATTTATTCCTGCAATCTCGCAAACCTTTTTGATATGTTCGTTTAGTTTTTGAGTTGTAATTTTATAAGGAAAACTGTTTTTAAGAATTTCAATAATATATTGGGAACCAATTGGAATAGTAACAGCTTTTTTTGTTTTCTGCTGAACAAGGTCGATATATATCTTTCCGTCTTTATCCCGAATATTATCTTTTGTAATATTCAGAAGATCCCCGCCCCTCTGGCCGATTTCTGTTCCTATCAACAAAAATTTTCTTGCGTTTTGAAGTGCCTCACTAATGATATGAGCATTACGTATTTGTTCCAGTTCTTCAAAAGATAATGTCTGAATATATCGATCATCTTCTCTTTCTGATGCAATTGTAATTTGTTTTGCATACGAATTAACCTTTAAACCTTTATTTTCTGCTTCGATACATACCGTTTTAATATTTGCAATATGCTTTGAAGCCGTATTTACAGCATACTTTTTGGTTTTAAGCAACCAATGCTCAAACTTTTCAATTAAGCCCTGATTTATGTCCGTAAAGTGAATTTGCTTTTTAATCTTAGTTTGATATTCCAAAAGCATATTTTTTGTTGCTATAAAACTGTTTTTTCTACTTAATGAAATTCCATGCTTGTAGCCTCCTTTAACTTTCACTTTTCGAAAGTCAGAAGTATCAATTATATTTTGAATGTAGTTTGTAATTAATCCCTCATCTGTTTTTTCTATTCGGTTGAAACAATCACTAATTTTTGACTGTAGCCAAAACGAATCAATAACAACGCTTTCGCCCATATCACCATTAAGGCTTTTAAATAGGAAAGACTCTAACTTCTTAAGATTGCTGAAAATGATTTTATTTTCAGTATTGTTTTGTTTGGGAAAACCTGTTGTCTCACTCCAATCCTTCGGATTTATAGAGAAACCTGTGTTTAATTCTAGATCGCTTTTTTTAAATCCTAAAATTAGCCTGACTTTAATTGAGACATTTTTATTTGCGTTACTACGCAATCTAAATTTAATCGATGCCATATTTATACGTTAAACGGTTGAACAACGCAAATATAATTAATTATAGGCTAGGTTTAAAAACTTGCCCGATAATTGCCCGATATTTTTACATGCATATTAATTTTCATTAGTTTTTATTAATCAACATACACAATACTGATAAACAAGTAATTAGTTTAAAAATAGCGATTTAATCGTTTTTATACGACATTTAAAGATGTTTTAAAAAACACCGTATCAACTAGTTTCGACTCCGGCTCCGGGTACGTAAAACCTCTTCTTAACAGAAGAGGTTTTTTTATGGCTTTTTTTAAACCATATAAGTCATATAAGAAAACATAACGATGCGATTAGTCCCGCTTTATTAAATGTACTTATATAATTTATATGTTCAAACTTCACAACTCGCCTCATGCAAAACAGGAAAATTGCACGAGTTGGCAATAAAACACAATTGATTTGCTTTAAAATGTAAATCCAAAGCCAATTCAATTTGGTTTTGATTTGAGATTTTTACTTTCGGAAATAATTTTACCTCAACAAAACGCCCGCTTCCATCTGGAGAAACTTCGAGTGTTGCCTCAGCGTTGTCTGAATATTCTAGAACTTCTATTCCGTTTTGAGAACAGACATATAAATAAGACATCATATGGCACGAAACTAAACTACTCAACAATAAATCTTCTGGATTATATAATGTTGGATCGCCTTTGAAAGCTTTTGCGGCTGAAACGTCTAAAACTGATTTTCCTTCAATTTTTATTTGATGGGTTTTACTGGAAATTCTTGAAACTAATTCTTCTTTTTTTGAAGTCCAATTTAGCGCTGCTTTGAATAGATGTTTCATTTTGCCTTTTTATTGCTAAGTTAAGTTTTTTATGTTGCAGATCAATTAATCTCGCAAAGTCGCAGAGTCGCAAAAAAAATAAAAACTTTGCGTCTTCGCGACTTTGCGAGATTCAAAAAAACTTGCTTTATTAAACTGCAGATTACAAATAAAAAAAAACTCGAAAGCTTAATACTTTCGAGGTTTTTCAGAGAATTAGAACTAACTAAACAAATTCTAAAGATTATTTTTGAACAGAAAACTTAAAAGTAGTTTTAGTTTTATAATTTTCTCCCGGGTTTAAAACCGTTGTTGGGAAATTTTTCTGGTTTGGAGAATCTGGATAATGTTCAGTTTCTAAACAAAGTCCGGTTCTGTGAGCGTATGTTTTTCCGTCGCGCGTTGGCAAAGTTCCATCAAGGAAATTTCCAGAGTAGAACTGAATTCCAGGTTCGTCTGTTGTCATTTCCATAACTCTTCCGCTCGCTGCGTGATATACTTTTGCAATGATTGTTTTTCCTTTTACAGGATTGTTCAATACCCAGCAGTGATCGTAACCTTTTCCTCTTTCTAATTGCTCGTTTTTAACATTGATGTCTTTTCCAATTAATTTTGGAGTTCTGAAATCAAAAGGCGTTCCAGCAACATCATCTAATTTTCCTGTCGGAATTAAAGTCGCATCTACCGGAACTAATTTATCTGCATTTAAAGTCAATTCATGATCTAAGATTGTTTTTGTAAAATCTCCAGATAAATTGAAATAGGAATGTTGCGTCAAATTAACAACTGTTTTTTTGTCTGTAGTTGCTTCATATAAAACCTCTAACTGATTGTCATTTGTTAAAGTATAAGTCACGAAAACTTTCAAAGTTCCTGGATAACCTTCTTCCATATCTTTACTTACATAAGATAATTTCAGAGAAGCGTTTTCACCAGATTTAACCTCATCTGCTTTCCAAACAACGTTGAAATATCCTTGTGGCCCGCCGTGCAAAGCATTTGGCGCGTTGTTTATTGCCAATTGATAGTCTTTTCCATCTAATGAAAATTTACCTTTTGCAATTCGGTTTCCGTATCTTCCAATCAAAGCTCCGAAGAAAGGATTTTCTTTTTCATATTGTGCCAAAGAATTAAATCCAATAACAACATTTTCAGAAACTCCTTCTTTATTTGGTACTTTCAAATCTGTAATTCTTCCACCAAAAGTAATGATGTCAACTTCCATCCCATTTTGGTTTTTCAGTTTATAACTTTCGACTTTTTCGCCTTTTGCAGTAGTTCCGTATTCTGATTTTTCGATTGTAACTAAAGCTTTTTCATCGGCAGCAACTTTTTCTGTATCTGCTTTTTTATCGCTTTTACATTGAACTGAAACTGCAGCCAAACTCAAAAGGCTTAATCCGAAAACACAACGTTTTAATACATTCATAAATGGTTATTTTTTAGTTAGTAAAGTCTTAAAGTCAAAAGTCATAAAGTCTTTTCTTCAAAGTAACTAAAACTTTCGGACTTTATGACTTTCGACTTTTGACTATTTTAAAGTCCGTGTTGAAACAAATGATAATACGCTTCGTTGGCATTGATTTTATCTTTGAAATCTCTTACTGTCGTTTTCTCGTCGATTACTAATAACTCAATTCCAGCGATATCAGCGAAATCTTCCATATATTCTGTTGTAAGCGACTGGCTGTAAACCGTGTGATGCGCTCCTCCAGCAAGAATCCAAGCTGTTGCTGCGATATCAAGGTTTGGTTTACAATCCCATAAAACTCTTGCAACTGGTAATTTTGGTAATTCTGCCATTGGTTTAACTGCCTCAACTTCGTTTACAATTAAACGGAAACGAGTTCCCATATCAACCAAAGAAACATTGATTGCATCTCCAGCTGGCGAATTAAATACCAAACGAGCTGGATCTTCTTTTCCACCAATTCCTAAGGGATGCACTTCGCAAGAAGGTTTTCCATCTGCAATTGATGGACAAATTTCTAACATGTGAGATCCTAAAACATAAGATTTTTGCGGCGTGAAATGGTACGTATAATCTTCCATGAAAGAAGTTCCACCTTCCAAACCAATGTTCATTACTTTTAAAGCTCTTACCATTGCAGCGGTTTTCCAGTCTCCTTCTCCACCAAAACCATAACCATCAGCCATTAATCTTTGTGTTGCGATTCCTGGTAATTGTTTCCAAACTCCAAGGTTTTCAAATGTATCTGTAAAAGCGCCGAAACCTCCTTCTTCAAGGAAAGCTCTTAAACCTAATTCAATTTTTGCCGCTTCCGCTAAAGAACTTCTTTGCGCGCCACCTTCTTTTAAAGAATCAGTTAAAGTATAAGAAGACTCGTAAACCGCTAATAAATCAGCTAATTGTTTATCGGTTACTTTCTCAATATGTTTTGTAACATCTGAAGAATCGAATCCGTTTACTGAAACTCCAAAACGAATTTGAGCCTCAACTTTATCGCCTTCTGTAACAGCAACTTCACGCATATTGTCTCCAATACGAGCTACTTTTAAATTTTGAAGTTCATCCCATCCAAGAACAACTCTTGACCAGATTCCTAATTTTTTCTGAACTCTTTCGTCTTCCCAATGTCCCACAACAACTTTACGTTTTTTACGCATTCTTGACATAATGAAACCAAATTCACGATCTCCGTGAGCCGATTGATTCAAGTTCATGAAATCCATGTCGATAGATCCCCACGGAATTTCAGCATTGTATTGTGTATGTAAATGACATAATGGTTTTTTCAAAATACTCAAACCGCCAATCCACATTTTTGCTGGTGAAAAAGTGTGCATCCAAGCAATAATTCCGATACAGTTTTTCTCTGAATTCGCAGCCAAACAAACATCTAAAATTTGCGAAGGCGATTTTACCACATCTTTATAAACCACTTTTACGGGTATTGAAGATGAAGCATCTAATCCCTTTGCAATTATCTGAGAATGTTCTGCTACTTTTCTAAGTGTTTCTTCACCGTATAATTCTTGGCTTCCTACTACAAACCATACTTCTTTTTGAGATATATCAATCATGTTTTTTATTTTGTTTCAAGTTTTCTTTGTTTCAAGTTTGCTTCGCCTGTTCGAGCAGAGCTCTCGAGTCAAGTTGTTGAAATGCTGAAAATCTTTGTTATCTATCTTTTTGTTATTTTAGTTTCAGGCTTCAAGTTTCAGGTTTTACGCTCCAACAACTTGAAACAAAAAAACCTGAAACTTGAAACAAAATTTCTATTGTCCGTAATACGAATCTTTTCCGTGTTTACGGTTGTAATGTTTCTTTATTAATGAATCTTTTAATCTTGGAGCATGTGGATTTATTTGTAAAGTCAGGTACGCCATTTCTGCCACAACTTCCAAAACTTTACTGTTGTAAACCGCTTTTGCAGCATTTTTTCCCCAAGCAAATGGACCGTGATTTCCAATTAAAACCATTTCTACTTCTTCATATGAAAGATTTTTTTCCTTGAAACAATCCAAAATCTGGATTCCGGTATTGTGTTCGTAGTTTCCTTCAATTAAATGATCTGCCATCGGGGGTGCACACGGAATATCGGCTGTTAAATGATCTGCATGTGTTGTTCCGAAAATTGGAATATCTCTTTGCGATTGTGCCCATGCAACTGAATATGTTGCGTGAGTGTGCGCAACACCACCAATATTTGGCCAGTTTTTATATAGATAAGCATGCGTTTTTGTGTCAGATGATGGACGCATAGTTCCTTCAATAACATTATTATCAAAATCGACAATAACGATATCTTCCGGTTTTAAATCTTCGTAAGGAACACCGCTTGGTTTAATGGCAAAAACACCATTTTTTCTATCAACGGCACTCACATTTCCGAATGTATAAACAACCAAATTCAATGCATTTAATTGCATATTGGCTTCATAACATTCTTGTTTTAAATCTTTATACTGAGAACTCATTTTGAGATATTTTAATGGTTGGATCTGCAAAAACACTTAATTGTTCGTAAGCGATAAGCAGTTTGTTATACGCCGCAACTTTATCTAATTGAGGGAAATATTCTCCGTCGAAATCACTTCCAATTTTTTGACTTGCTTCGATTACGTTTGGATAAATTCCTGCTGCAACGGCTGCATAAATTGCTGCTCCTAAAGCTGGTGTTTGGTCTGAAGCTGCAATTTTTATTGGCTTGTTTAAAACATTCGCCAATGTCTGCATGATAAAAGGAGATTTACGAGCAACACCGCCAATTCCGATAACGCTGTCAATTTTTACACCTTCTTCTTCAAAACGATCTACAATTTTCTTCGCTCCAAAACAGATTGCGTTTACCAAAGCTTTGAAAATATGAGGTGCTTTTGTTCCTAATGAAAGATTCGAAATAGCACTTTTTACTTCTTGGTTTGCATCTGGAGTTCTACGTCCGTTGATCCAGTCTAAAGCAATTGGAAGACTTTCTGAAACTGGAATTTTCTCTGCTTCTTTTGTCAATTCCACAATTAATTTATCACTGAATTCTTCTCTTAATTGTTCTTTTTGAGCATCATTTAAAACAGATGAAGAACCTAATAAATGTTCCGTCGGCCACATTAATAATTCTTTGTACCAAGCCAATAAATCTCCAAAAGCAGATTGTCCTGCTTCTAAACCAATAAAACCTGGTATTACAGAACCATCAACTTGTCCGCAGATTCCTCGAACGGTTTTTGTTCCCACTTCATCATACGAACCCACTAGAATATCACAAGTTGAAGTTCCCATAACACGAACTAAAGTGTTTTCTCCAATTTTTGCTCCTACAGCACCAGAATGTGCGTCAAAAGTTCCAACAGCTACAACTGTATCTGTAGAAAGTCCTAAACGGTCTGCCCATTCTTTGCTTAAATTTCCTGCTGCTAAATCGGAGGTATAGGTTTCATCATATAAATTACCGCGAAGCTGCGCTAAATACGGATGTAATTTTTCTAAGAATTCAACTGGAGGAAGTCCGTTCCAGTCTGTGTGCCACATCGCTTTATGACCAGCAGCGCAACGGCTTCTTTTAAATGTTTTTAAGTCTTTGTCTTCAATTAACAAATACGTCATTAAATCGCAGTGTTCCATCCACGTATGTGCAGCATTTCGAACCGCTTCGTCTTGTCTTGCAATGTGAAGAATTTTTGCCCAAAACCATTCTGATGAATAAATACCTCCAACATATTTTGTAACGTCTTCTCCGCCCCAGCTTACTGCCAGTTCGTTGATTTGGTTTGCTTCATTAATAGAAGTATGATCTTTCCATAAAACCATCATCGCATTTGGGTTTTCTTCAAAACCTTTTGTCAATGCTAATGGTGTTCCTTCTTTTGTAACCGGAACTGGAGAAGATCCAGTAGTGTCAATACAAATTCCGCGAACTAATTGTGGATCAACTTTGCTTTCTTTTATAACAGTTTGAATCGTAATTTCCAGACCTTCAATATGATCCAAAGGATGCTGACGAAATTGATTTATAGATGCGTCACAATATTGTTTGTTTTTCCATCTTTTGTAATGAGAAACATTCGATGCTAATTCCTGCCCATTTTCAGTATCGATAAGCACCGCTCGAACAGAATCTGTTCCGTAGTCCAATCCTATAACGTAATTTTTCATTCGAAATTCATTTTTAATAATGACAAATATAATTATAATTCATTTATAAGTGTACAATAAACACTTAATAAAAACTGAGCTTTGAATTTTTACAAATAATGCATCAAAACAAGCAATTATGACGAAAACAGAAAATAAATGTTGGTTTAACATTTATTCTGTTGCGATTATTTCATCTTAATTTTCAAAACTGTAACTGAATAAGCAGGGAAATCATATTGAACTTTACTTCCGCTTACTTTAAATTCGCTTTCTTTCGGACTAATTTTAGTTGGAGCTTCAAAAGAATTTTCGTCGTTTATTCCGTCTCCTTTTAAAACTATTGCCGTTCCTTTTGAATCTAATTTTGCACCTTTTAAATCAATTGAAACATTTTGAGAAGCAGCATTTGCGTTAACAATTTTCAAAATCACTTCTTTAGAATTCACATCTTTTACTGCCGATGCAAACAAATCATTTTGGCCTGTAACTGCTTTTCCATCTTTTGTAATGTTGATTAAATCGGTTCCTTTATTATTAGAAAATAATTTCTGAACATAATAATTTGGCGTTCCGTATGACTGTAAATTATTGAACCAAATCATGTCTGGTGTCCATTGCCAGCCTTCAACGTGAGCCAATAATGGCGCATAAGAAGTCAATTGAACAACCTCAGCATTTCTTTCCATTCCGGTCATGAAAGCCGCTTCAGAGAACGCACATTCCCAGTTGTTTTTGTTTTCTGGACTTGCAATGGCAACACTTTGCGCTGCATATTCTCCTGCAAAAATCTTTGGTCCCTTACGGTCATAATTGTCGTAACGCGTTACATTTTTACGAAACCAAGCTGGATCTTTATAATAATGTTCGTCAACAATTTCAGCGTTTAATTTTTTAAGTTCTTTCATGCCGTAATCGTAAAAATCGCCGTCAGGGAAAGGTCCTGTTCCAGATACGATTGTGATGTTTGGATATTTAGCTTTAATGGCTTTTTGAAACACTTTGAAACGCTCAATATAATCTGGTCCCCATTGCTCATTTCCAACTCCGATGAATTTTAAGTTGAATGGTTTTGGATGTCCCATATCGGTTCTAAGTTTTCCCCAAACGGTTTCTGATCCGCCATTTGCGAATTCAATTAAATCTAACGCATCTTGAACATAAGGATCGATTTGGTCCATTGGAACTAATTCTCCTGTGTTGAATTGGCAAGCCATTCCACAGCTTAAAATTGGAAGCGGAGAAGCGCCAATATCTTCTGAAAGCTGAAAATATTCAAAGAAACCTAGACCAAAACTCTGGAAATAATCTGGAGCTGGGCGGTGTGAAAATTCCATGTTCCAACGGTTTACTGCTGTTTCTCTGTCTTCAACATTTCCTACCGATTTTTTCCATTGGTAACGCTCTGCCAAAGTTCTTCCTTCAACAATACACCCCCCAGGAAAACGCAAAAATCCTGGTTTCAAATCGTATAATAATTGTACTAAATCTTTACGAAGTCCGTTTTTTCTTCCTGCCCAAGTATCTTCTGGAAACAATGAAATATTGTCTAAATCAATTACACCATTTCCTTCAAAAGTGATTTTTAATTTTGCTTTGGCTTCTGTTGCTGAAGATGTTAATTGAGCCGAATAATTGGACCAATCATTTGATGTCGGAACAACCGAAGTTTCCCCTAAAACTTTATTATTTTTGTCAATAAATTGGAATTTAATTTTAGAAATATTCCCTGAAATTTTTGAAGCTTTTAAAGTCAGATTGTATTTCAAATCTTTCTTGATTCCCATCCCTCTGAATCCTTCATTAATTAATTGATAACCATTTGCATCATTAATTGTAACACGGCAATAATTATGATTTGTTCCTTTTTGAGAATACTGAATCACATTTGCAATTCCTGATTCAGTGTTTAATTTATGACGGTCGCTTTTTGGCTGATTCCATCCCATTAAAGGAAACTGGAATTCGAAAGATCTGTTTTTGATCATTTCAGCATACAAACCGCCATCTGCAGCAAAATTGATATCTTCAAAAAACACTCCGTACATTGTAGGTTGAATTTTAGTTACTGTTTTTGCAACATCAACTTGAAGATTATTTTTTTGTGCCGATGCATAAACGCCGCTCAGCAATAAACCGCAAAGGGTAATTTTTGTAATTAAATTGGACTTCATTTTTTATTTATTTAAATGTGTTTTATGGCGCGCGGATGACGCGGATAAAACGGGTTTTTATTTTTTCTCCTGCAAGGTTTCCAAAACCTTGTAGGTCTATTTTTTAAACTTTATGAACTTTTAATACCTACAAGGTTTTGGAAACCTTGCAGGAATAGGGTCCTAATTCTTATAATCCAACCAAACTTTCATTTTTCCTACGCCACGATTTGACCATGAATAATATGGAATAGCTTTGAATTTTGAATTCTCAATCACGTTCACGCCATTCAATAAATTCGCTTCTTTTTTTACTTTGAAATTATCTCCAGAAGCAACATTGATTTGATCAAAATTGTTTTTGTTGTCGATTTCTTCAACTGCATAAACTATCGGACCGTATTCTAAAGAAACTTTGTTTTTGTTGGTTTCCACTTTTGAATTGGTTTGAACTTCCTGAACTTCCATTGGAAAATTAAGCGCGATTTTATCTCCTTTTTTCCAAGTTCTTGTCACATTGTAATAACCATTTTCTGGTTGCATTGCTACAGCTTCACCATTTACAGTAATAGTAGTTTTTTGAGTCGAAGCTTTTTTATAAGTGTATAAATCCCCCGGCAGAACCTCATTTCTAGCCCAGCCCGGAACGCGAAGTTTAATAGTAAATTGGCTTTCTTTTTTTGGATTAACTGCGATTGCCACTTTTCCGTTCCAAGGATATCCTGTCTGTTGCGAAATCTGTAAATCTGTTTTTCCTAATTTGAAAGAAGCACTGTTTGAGGCATATAAATTTACAAATAATTCATTATTGGTTTTTGAATAAATCAACCCCGGAATTGACGGAATAAAACGAATCAAATTCGTAGGGCAACAAGAACAGTCAAACCAAGCCTGACGCGTGCAAGAACCTCTGTTTGATTTATAAACGCCATCGGCTTCAAGCGCATTTGGGTAGAAAAATTCTTTTCCTGTCAATGAAATTCCCGAAATTAATCCGTTGTACATCGTTCTTTCGATCACATCAAAATATTCTGATTTTCCGTATAAATTATGTAATCTGTGATTCCAGTAGACGTCGCCAATTGCGGCGCAGGTTTCATTATAAGCTGTTAGATTTGGAAGCTCATAATTTGTTCCAAAAGCTTCACCGTCGTGTCTTGATCCAATGCCACCTGTGATGTACATTTTTTTGTTCACCATATTATTCCATAAATTATTTACGGCATTTTCATATGATTTGTCTTTTGTCATTGCAGCAATATCTGTCATTCCTGCGTACATATATACAGCACGAACAGCGTGACCCACTACTTCATTTTGCTGAATTACTGGCATATGATCCTGAGCATATTCGCCGTATAATTTATGATTGTTTGGATTGCCACGATTGTCTAAAAAGTATTTGGCTAATTTCAAATAATCTTCTTTTCCAGTAATTTGATATAATTTGATCAAACCCGTTTCTATAATCTGATGTCCCGGAACTCCTTTTACCTGTCCCGGACCATCGCCAAACGTTTTCACAAACAAATCGGCATTTTTGATGGCGATATCAAGGAAATTTCTTTTTCCAGTCGCTTCATAATGCACAACTGCGGCTTCAATTAAATGTCCGGCGTTGTAGCATTCGTGGCTAATTTGCAATGATTCCCAACGTTTTCCTTCAATTACTGGAACCCAAGTTGCTGGCGGTTTTGCAGGATTTATTGTTCGCCAAGTTGTTAAATAACCATCTTCTTCCTGACCAATTTTTACAATGGCAATCAAAGAATCTAAAACTTTTTCTAATTTCGGATTTGGAGCAGAAATTAAGGTATTCGATGCGCCTTCAATAATTTTGTAAACATCGGTATCATCAAAAGGCATTTCGCCTCTAACTGTTCCGGTTTTTTGTTTTCCTGCGATTAAGAAATTCTCAAAACGGCCTTCTTCATTACATTTTTGAATGGCATAAGCAATCGTAACTTCTTGCACTCTTTTAATAATTGGCAACCAAAAAGAATCGCTCAGTTTTACATTTTGAATATTAACCGGTTCGATTTGATAACCTGCTTTTAGGACTGAAGTTTTATCACTTGCTTGCACCGCATTATTTTTAGTTTCTTTACAAGAAATAAAAACTAGAAACGAGAGAAAAATGGTAATAATTGGAAAGGTAAATTTTTTCATTTTATTAGTTTATTCTATTTTAAAACGGGCCATAAATTGGCATCCCATTGTATTTCTTTAACGACTAATCTTGGCGTTCCGTTTGACTTTTTTTCGTAGGCGTGGTAAAAAATATAATCCTTACCGTCAAATGTATAAGCGCTGTTATGGCCTACGCCAAAGTAATTTTCATCGCCTTGAACTACGATGCTTCCGCCACCTTCGATTAATAATTTTCCATCTTTATCCACATAAGGACCTGTCACATTTTTAGATCTTCCAACCACCACTTTATACGTGCTTTTTTCTCCGCGACAACACAAATCCCAAGAAAGAAACTGATAATAATAACCGTTTTTCTTAAAGATAAAAGGAGCTTCGAGCGCGCCGTCTCCAGGATCAGAATCAGCTAATTCAAAAGTTCTTTTTCTTTTTGAAATCGTGTGCCATTCCTGTGGCTGAGCAATCGATTTTAAATCGGGATTTAATTTTACCATTTTTAATCCTTCCCAAAAAGAACCGAAAGAAAGCCAAGGCGTATTGTTTTCATCGAAGATTAAATTCGGATCAATGGCATTCCACATATCTCTGTTTGGTTGTGACTGAATTACAATTCCCTGATCGACCCATTTGTAATTTTTATCGTTTGGATCTAAAGTTGTATTGGTCGCAACGCCAATCGCCGAAGTATTTTTGGCGAAAGCCGAAACCGAATAATACAGGTAATAAATGTTGTTATGAAATGAAATATCCGGCGCCCAAATATGATTTTTAAAATCGGTTGCAACGCCATCTGCCCAAACGGGTTTTTCTTTGAAAACCTGAGGCTGTTTGTCCCACTTTTTTAAATCTTTTGAGCTGAAAACACTGATTCCATTTCCGGTGCAATACAAATAATAAGTGTCTTTTTGTTTGATGACAACTGGATCGTGAACTACTATTTCCTGCGCAAATGAAACCAAGCCAATCAAAAAGATCAGAATTGAAATTGCATATTTTATATTTTTGTAAACCATATAAGTGATATAAGTAAATTTAAGTTTAAACCTTAACTGAAAACTTTATCAGAACATATAAGCAGTTCCTAAATCCAAACTGAAAACTGCGACTGTGACTGATCACTAAAAACTGAACACTGATTACTAACTATTGAATTCCCTCAGATGTCATTACAACTCGTTTCATTGTTCCGTCTTTATTGTAAAATAATTTGTCTACACAAACTGATCTTCTAAAACTTCCTCCGTGTGGAATTGAAGCTCCGTTGTGATAGATAAAATAAGACTGTCCTTTAAAATCAATTATCGACTGATGATTTGTGTTGCTGTTTCCTGCCAATTCATTTAAAATTCCTTTGAATTCCCACGGACCATTTATTGATTTGCTCATGGCGTAAGCGATTTTCTCGGGAAATTCATAAGCGTATGATAAATAATACCAATCTTTGTGTTTGTGAATCCATGGTGCTTCTGTAAAATGCGGTAATTCAATATGCTGAATTGGTCCGTCAAGTTCCGTCATATTCTCTTTTAATTTTGCATAATGACAAGAGGTATTTCCCCAAAACAAATAAGCTTGTCCATCAGTATCGATATAAACCGTTGGATCGATATCATCCCAGCTTATATCGGTAAATTTGGTCATATCATTTGTAATTAAGGCTTTTCCTAAAGCATCTTTAAAAGGTCCGATCGGACTATCGGAAACTGCAACTCCAATTGCTTTTCCGTGAACTGAACCATGTTCAACCGTTACAAACCAATAAAATTTTCCGTTTCTTTCAATTACCTGCGAAGCCCACGCATCACTTTTTGCCCATTTAAAATCCGTCACTTTTAAAGGCACTGGATGCGATTCCCATTTTTTCATATCTGAAGAAGAATACACAACCCATTCATTCATCTTATAAAAATTAAAATCATTTGGCGCTTCATCGTGGCCGGCATATAAATACACTTTGTCTTTGTAAACTAATGCTGCAGGATCACCAGTATATTGATCCTTGATAATTGGATTATTGAATTTTACCGATTGTGCCGTTCCTGCTAGCGATAAAAGCAAAATGGAAAGGCTTGTAAATAGATTCTTCATTATCGTTTTGTTTTTTTGCCACTCCCGATAGCTATCGGGATGCACAAATTTTCTCGAATTATAATTTGTGGAAATTTGTGCAATTCCTGGCTTATTTTTTCTCTCGCAGATTGAGCAGATTTTTATTTTAGAATTTTCAAAATTGTAATTTTCTATTTTTCTATTTTTCTATTTTCTAATTAATCTTTTTACCCCAAACAGGCAATCCGGCAGCGGTGTATCCAGAATAACTCAAGGTTACTTTTCTGGTTGTTAATTCCCAATCCCACGAATCAGAAACGTTGCATTTTACTCCGTTTACCGTTAAGATTTTTTTAGTGCTGTCGTATGACCATGTTCCCGTTGCATCACCGCTTACTTTTTTATCGGCAGTTAGGTAAATTGTTCCTGATTTCTGCATCGTTTTGTATTGGTAATTCATCGTAATTTGTTCCCAAGTTCCTACGAAATTTGCATCAGTAATTGTAGTTGCGGGAACTCCTGCGTAACGTTCTGCTTCAACAACCGGCCAGCCATCTTCTGTCCATTGAATGGCGCGAACATGTCCCATCATTACTGCGTTTGAAACTGCAATTCCTGCAACACCTTCAGGCAAACGCGCCTGAGAAGCATAATACCATTGTTTTGTATCTGGATTTTGAAAAACAGCGCAATGCGCAAATCCAACCCAGCCTGTGTGATTTTTAAATTGATACGGATGTGTTACCATTGGATAACATTCAGCGCCAGTTGTAATACTGCTTCCGCTGATCGTTAAATACGGGCCTAAAATGCTTTTTGAACGTGCTACACGAGTATTGTACGCAACTGACAATTCATCATAAGCCAAAAACAAATAATAATATTGTGTGTCTGGATTGTAGATAATTTCTGGACCTTCGAGAGCTTGCCAACGATTTGTACTTACGTTTCCACGGCCTGCAATTCGTACTCCGTAATCATCAATTGTTTTTAATTTAGCTGGTTTTCCTGTTGCTGGATCCAGTTTTAAAGCTGCGATTCCAGAATGCCAAGAACCGTAAATTAAATACTGATCGCCTTCGGGAGTCTGGATAAAACTCGGGTCGATGGCGTTGAATTTAAAATAAGCATCCCAATCGTTTCCACCATTTCGAACGTAACTTTTTACGCCGTCTGGTTCAGAGCAAACAACCATTCCTTTGTCAATCCAATTATTTGAAGCCAAATCATCGGTTTCGGCCAAGCCAATAAAAGCGCGTTCTGACCAAGAAGTATTCGTATCAGTTCCTGTAATTGGATTTGTAACGACAATGCTGTAATACATTCTGAATTTGTTTCCAACTTTTCGAACGCAAGGCGCCCAATATCCATAACTCGGATTTGTGATTGGAGGAAGTGCCGGATTCATTCTTGCTCTTTTGTTGTTCAAAGAATCTTTTACCCAAGCCGGAGCTGTAGTCATCGAAGATCCGATGAATTCCCAATTGATTAAATCTTTTGATCTTCTGTAGAAAAAATGTCCGTTGCCTTCATGCGCATTTCCATAAGAAGCATCCGTTTGGTACATATAATAATATTCCCCAGATTTTTCCACAGATGGATCGTGCACGTTGGCCAAATTCCATTGCGATCTGCTTCCCCAACTTGAAATTGAAGTATAATTATCTGCATAAGTTGGCCCCGGAAAAGCTGGCGTAACCACTGGCGGATCAACCACTACCGGCGGATCTGGAGTTACAGGTGTATCAGGACTGTCGCTCGAACAGCCAAACACCAATAACGCACCTAAAAACAATCCGATATACGGCACTATTTTTAGAATGGAATTTGATTTTTTCATCTTTATATTTTTTTATTTTCCTTCTAAAACAACAACTGAGAAAGGAGGAATTGTGATTTCAAGTTTTCCTTTTTTGTTTTCGAAACCTTTAAAAACTGTTGGAACAATTTTGTTTGGTGTATCGAATGAATTGTAATCTTGTAATTTAGCCGATGTTAAAACTATTCCTGTGAAATTTTTAACACCAAGTTCATTTACATAAATTTCTATTTTGTTTTTGTTTTTAGCATCAACGTTTACTAAAGAAATATGAACTGCTCCATTTTTATCTTTTGAAGCCGCTGCTGAAACTGCAGGAAGTGTTTCTCCGTTAAAAGTATAATTTGGAGAAGTAAAACTTACCGGCAATAATTTAGCATCTTGATGAACGCTGTACATTTTCATTACGTGATACGTTGGCGTAGTAATCATTTTTGCTTTATCTGTTAAGATTACAGCTTGCAAAACATTTACACATTGAGCCAAGTTTGCCATTTTAACTCTGTCTGCATGGTTATTGAAAATATTAAGTGTTGCTCCAGCTAAAACTGCATCACGCATTGTATTTTGCTGATATAAAAATCCAGGATTTGTTCCTTTTTCCACTTCGTACCAGCCGCCCCATTCATCAACCATCATGGCCACTTTTTTCTGAGGATCGTATTTGTCCATTATAGCAGAATGCTTTGTTACAAGCTCTTCCATTTTTAAAGCCGATTTCATTGTTTTGAAATAACCTTCTTCTGTAAAATCTCGGTCATCACCTTTTTTAGCCCATTCGATTACAGCATAATGATGCACTCCAACACCGCCTAACATATTCAGTGGAATATTTTTCATTAAAACTTCTGTCCAATTATAATCGGCACTGTTTGAACCTGACGCGATGCGTGTCAATCCGCCAGTATTTTCCCAATCCGACATGAATGTTGCAAATTTTCTGTATTCGCCAGCGTAATATTCTGCTGTCATATTTCCTCCGCATCCCCAAGCTTCATTACCAACTCCCCAGAATTTAACTTTCCAAGGTTCTTTTCTTCCATTTTTTTGACGCAAATCACTCATCGGACTTTTGCCTCCAAAATTCGTGTACTGAACCCAGTCTGCTAATTCCTGAACAGTTCCGCTTCCAACATTTCCTGACAAATACGGTTCAGCTCCTAGAAGTTCGCACATGTTAAGGAAATCATGAGTTCCAAAACTGTTGTCTTCTGTTACACCGCCCCACCATTTGTTTACAATTGTTGGTCGTTGTTCTTTTGGTCCAATTCCGTCTTTCCAATGATATGTGTCGGCAAAACAACCGCCCGGCCATCTTAAATTCGGAATTTTCAAATCTTTTAAAGCAGCAATAATGTCATTTCTTACTCCATTTGTGTTTGGTATTTTTGAAGTATCTCCAACAAAAAATCCGCCGTAAATACAGCGTCCTAAGTGTTCTGCAAAATGTCCGTAAATGTTTTTGTTGATTACTGGCGCATCAGCATTATTTTTTATGGTAACAACTGTGGTTTGATTTTGGGCAAAACTAACCTGATTACAAAGGGTAATAAGAAAGGTAATTAAAAGTGCTTTTTTCATAATGTTTTTATGTTATAATATCATGTGAAGATTTTGAAGCCTCCACATGATATTAAGTATAACTAATTCAAATAATATTTAGTCGCAGTTTTCAGTCTCGGTCTCAGTGGAGACTGTGACTGGAAACTGAAAACTGAAAACTTTTTTAATAACTGTCATTTTGTTTCGTTCCTGGATTGTTATCCATTTCTAATTGCGGAATTGGGAAAAATTCTCTTCCTGCTGCATATGAATTGAATTCTACATCTCTTGTTTTTAACCAAGCTAGTTTTGTAGCATCCTGAAGCCATCCCCAACGACGAATATCATCAAAACGGTGACCTTCAAGAGGGAATTCTAAGAATCTTTCGTGACCAATTTGATCTCTCATCTGCGCTTGATTCATTCCTGGTTTTGCTGTTGCTAAATCTGGCAAGTTAACTCTGTTTCTTACCATTTGAATGTAAGTGTAAGCTCCAGGAGTATCTCCAGTTTCGTTTAAAGTTTCAGCATACATTAATAAAATATCAGCATATCTCAACAAACGCTCATTGATTCCTGAACGCCAATCATACTCATCAGCAAATTGACCATCTGAGTTTTGGTATTTTCTGCAGAAGATATCATTTAAATCGGCTGGACTTGTTGCGTAAAAAGTCGCAAAATCTTTACCGTATAATTGCATACCGCCTGGTTTATTGTAAAAAATAGTAGCATCTAAACGCGGATCAACAGCATTTGTTTTTGTTTTTTCCTGCTGATATTCATTAAACAGTGTCCATGTTGGCTGTACGTCTGTCCATCCAAAAGCTCTTGGCGCATAAGTAATAGCGCGGGCAGAAGTTTTCCCCCAACCAGAAGCTGGTGCACCGCCCCATCCTAAATCAACTCCACCTGCATCTCTGCTGAATTGTACTTCAAAAAGAGATTCAGAATTGTTTTCATTAGCAGTAGTAAAGTTGTCACGATAGTTTGAAACTAATGAATAAACTCCTAAATCAATTACTTGTTTAAAAGTCGTTTTTGCGTTTGCAAAATCTTTAGTAAACAAATACGCTTTTCCTAAATATCCTAAAGCAGCTCCTTTTGTAGCACGTCCTTTCTGACCTTTATCGATTCCAGTAACGGCATCATATGATGTTGGCAATAATTCGGCTGCAGCTTTAAAATCAGCAATAACCTGTGCCCAACCTTCCGCTTCTGTTTTTTGTGGTGTGTATAATTTTATTTCTGTTGGAAGAGGTACATTTTTAAACATGTTTACCGCATGAAATAAATACAATCCTCTTAAAAAATATGCTTGTCCTAAAATTCTGTTTTTAAGAGCTGCATCTGTAAATTGTATTTCTGGAACATTTGTCAAAACTTGATTGGCACGATAAATTCCTTGATAATACGTTTCAAAAGCCCAGCCATAAATTGCAGGATCTGTAGGATTTGAATTGAAACGTCCAACGTTATACATTGCTCCCCAAGGGCTGTTGCTTCGTGTATCATCTCCTTTTAAATCTAAAAGCAAAGGTGTACTTCTCATATACGTACCATCAGTAAGCAAACTTCCGTAAGCAGCGTTTACTCCTTCAATAGCATCTTGATCTGTTTTCCAAAATGAACCTGCGGTTTCAACGTTAGGGTCCACTTGAAGCAAGTCTTCATTATCAACACAGCTTGTAGTTACAAGAGCCAGTGAAAAGAAAACTGTTATATAGTTAAATACTTTATATTTCATTTTAATACGTTTTTAATTGGTTAAGCTAGTTTAAAAAGTTACTTCAACACCCAAAGAAATTGTTCTTGGATTTGGGAATGATCCAGCATCATATCCTCTAGAAAATAATCCGTCATTGTAATTAAAATCAGGATCGTAACCTCTGTATTTGCTGATGATCCATAAATTTTGACCATTCACATACAGTTTCGCTTTTTGAATAAACAAATCTTTTGGCAATGGAAGCTCATAACCGATTTCCAATGTCTGTAATTTGATGTAATCACCGCTTTCAATAAACCTGTCAGAATCTCTTGCATTTCCGTTTGGATCTCCAATAATAGGACGAGGCACATTTGTATTTGTATTCGTTGGCGTCCAGTAATTCAAGGCATCAACATGGCTATTTCCATATTGCTCCGTCATTAAATTACGATACAATCCGTTGAATACTTTGTTTCCTCCTGAACCTT
This sequence comes from Flavobacterium sp. LHD-80, assembly GCF_030929605.1. Classification (GTDB taxonomy): domain Bacteria; phylum Bacteroidota; class Bacteroidia; order Flavobacteriales; family Flavobacteriaceae; genus Flavobacterium. The sequence continues at coordinate 153,911 of NZ_JAVFVS010000004.1, read as the reverse complement.
GCCAGAACATTGAGAAATCCCAATTTTTGTAGTTTGCACCAAAATTGATTCCGTAGCTATATTTAGGAATTGCAACTCCCATAAACTTTCTATCGGCATCAGTAATTTGGCCGTCACCATTCAAATCCGCGAATTTAAGATCTCCCACACCTGCATTAGTTTGAGTTGGTGATGAAGCTAAATCAGCCGCGTTTTGGAAAATTCCAGCAACTTGATACGTATAAAGTTCTCCAATTGATCTTCCAACTTCTGTTTTTGAAGCTGCACCATAAATTGGATTTCCGTCAAGACCAATTTGCAATACCTCATTTTTCAAAGTTCCTAAGTTTGCCGAAATATTGTATTTAAACTCGTGGTGATTGTTGTTGTAAGTAGCCGTAAACTCAAAACCGCTATTTTTAACCGCTCCAGCATTTGTTGTAATACTTGCTGGGAATGCTCCAGTTGAATAAGGCAACGGAACTCCAATCAATAAATCAGTTGATTTTTTCTGATAGTATTCAGCTGTTATTTGTAAATCATTATCTAAGAATCCAAGCTCAACAGCAACGTTTGAAGTGGCTGTTTTTTCCCAGTGTACATTTGGGTCGATAGCACTTACAACTGTTGTTCCAGGTGCCAGTGCATTGTTGAAATCATATCCAGCAAAAGCATTGATTGTTGGCGAATAAGCATAAACTCCAAGTGTGTTGTTACCTAATTCTCCATATCCTCCTCTAATTTTAATAGTATTAAACCATTCTGGCAAGTGGATGAATTTCTCGTTGCTTAATTTCCATGCTCCAGAAAAAGAGTAGAAATTTGCTGTATTATTGTCTTCACTGAAAAGAGACGTTTTATCTTGTCTGAAGTTTCCAGTAACAAAATAACGGTCATCATAAGAATAATTCAAACGGCTTAAGAAAGAGATGTTTGTAAGTGTGTTTTTGTATTCACCAGCACTTGTTGCATCAGCATATTGAATTTGGCTGATTTCGCCAGGAGTATACCCAACACCTCTTGACCAATGTCTGTAGTAATCATTTCTTTCTTGAATCCAACCTCCTAAAGCATCAATTTTGTGCTTGTCTAAAGTAATTTCGTAAGTCAATAAGTTGTTTACGAACGTTCTTTGCTGATTTCCATTGTCAACATCTAAAGAAGCTTCGTCATTTGTTGTGATATAATACCATCCTAAATCACTTGGCGGAATGAATTTTCTGTTTTGAAAATCCAATCTGTCATAACTTAAGTCTAGTTTATATTTTAAACCTTTAATGATTTCCAATTCTCCCCAAAGATCTCCAATAAAACGGCTTCTTTGTCCATTGTTTGTAATCAAGTTATTATAACCAATAACGTTCATCGAGATGGCTCTCTGCGTTAAATTGTCAGTTCCACCGTATCCACCAAGTCTGTTTGGATCGTAAACTTTCATTGTTGGAATGGCTCCTAATAAATCAACAATTGCCGATTCTCCAGCGTTGTATTCATTAAAGTTTTCTTTATCCGATTTAGTGTAGCCAATTTTTGAACCGTATTTGAATTTCCCTTTTTTACCGTATAAATTCAAATTAGCTGAAAATCTTTCATAATCCTGAGGCGAATTCAAATAACTAGTGTTTTTGAAATAATCGGTATTTAAGTTATAACCTAAAGTTTCAGCACCACCACTAAAAGTAAGCGAATGGTTTTCTACAAGACCTGTTTGGAAAGCCTCATTTTGCCAGTTTGTATCAACATTATTAATGTATGATGGACTAGCCGGATTGTTTCCTGGAGCAATTCCAAGTCCAGCATTTAACTCCGCAGCAGTAGTAATTTTTTGATATCCAACTCTGTCTGTCAAGTCCCATTTTCTAGCCACATTTTGGAAACCTACAAGCGATTTATATTTAATGTCTAATTTACCGCTTTTACCTTTTTTAGTCGTAATAATTACAACTCCGTTTGCTCCTTGAACACCATAAATAGCGGCAGCAGATGCATCTTTTAAAACCTGCATCGATTCGATATCTCCAGGCGCGAAGTCATTTGGGTTTGATACGATCATTCCGTCAATAACAAAAAGAGGGTTGTTATTTGTGAACGAATTGATACCTCTAATTTTAACGTTGACAAATCCTCCAGGTTCTCCAGATGATTGTACTGTTACACCCGCAACCTGTCCCTGAAGCATTTTTGCAGGATCATACGTTACAGTTTTCTTAGCTGCTTCCATGTCAACTACACCAATTGAACCGGTAAGATCGGCTTTCTTTTGTGTACCGTAACCTACAACTACTACTTCATTAAGTTTATTTGTGTCTTCTCCTAATGCAAGGTCAATTTTTGATTGATTTCCTACTGTGATTTCTTGGTTTTGAAATCCTATAAATGAAAAAACTAAAACATCTCCAGCAGATGCTTTAATCGAATACTCTCCATCAAAACCAGTTGTTGTAACGGTTTTGGTTCCTTTAATCATAATATTAACACCCGGCAAAGGCAATTTATCCTGAGCCGAGGTAACAACTCCGTTAATCGTTTTGCCTTGAGCCGACATTTGATTAACAGAAAAAAGCAGCATTACTAATGCTAAAATCCATTCTTTTTTTGGCAACAAAAAGTTGCAATAAAAAAATAATCGTTGGTTTGTTATCATAAGGTTTAATTAAGTTGGTTAGTGTATAATTATAAGTGTTAATTTTACATTTGTAAATTTAACTAAAAAAAAAACTCAAAAACAAATTAATATCCCAAAAAAACAGCTGAAAAAAAATACATATCATAAATTAAGTGTGAAATTCACATTAATAAATTGATATTTTTTTCAAAAAAAAGATCTTTTTAAAGCGTTATTTGTGTAAAATTTACACTTTTTATAAAAAAGCCACTTTTTAAGCAAAAAATTGACCTCAGAAAAAATTTTGTAAATAGGCTGTTTTAGAATTATTTGCAGTCGAAAAAATATTTTATTTGTAAAAAAAATCTTGTTTATCGAGATTCTTTTTCATTCTAAATTGCCTCAAATTGTAAAAATTCGACTTATTTTTGTTTCGAAAACGTTTGAAAATGATAAAATAAGCTTCCAAATGCAGTTTTATTTTAACTTCTCTTTTTGATATTTTTTTGTTTTAAGTGTAAAATCTACATTAATAAATTATGAAACGTATTAGGAAGTTTATATATTTACCACAAAATATTAATTATGCTAAACAGTTATAGCTCTGCTGATAAAGCGTTATTAGCAGTAGATTGTATCATTTTTGGTTTCGACAATCAGGGTTTAAAAATACTTTTAATTAAAAGGGACTTTGAGCCAGAAAAGGGCAAATGGTCTTTAATTGGAGGTTTTTTAAAGCGTGATGAAGTACTAGATAATGCCGCGATACGAATTTTAAATACATACACAGGTTTAAACGATATTTATATGGAGCAGCTTTATGCGTACTCTGAAATTGATCGTGATCCTGTCGAAAGAACCATTTCGGTTTCTTATTATGCTTTGATTAATATCGAAAATCATAATGCCGAACTGATCAAAAATTATCATGCACAATGGTTTAGTATTACCGATGCGCCAAATTTGATTTTTGACCATAATGAAATGGTTGAACACGCTATAAGAAGACTTCGTTACAGAACTTCTATAAAACCAATTGGATTCGAATTGCTTCCAGAGAAATTCACTATGAGGCAGTTATTAGAATTGTATGAGGCAATTTTGAGCAAAGAATTAGACAAACGAAACTTCATCAGTAAAATTAATTCATTAGAAATTCTGAATAAATTGGATGAAAAAGACATGCAATCTTCTCGTAAAGGTTCGTACTTGTACACTTTCAACAAAGAAAAATATGAGGAAAAATTACTTAATGATTTTGTCTTGAACTTATAAAATTGTTTCCCGCAGATTTAGCAGATTCGACAGATTTTCTCTCAACGTTGAAATCTCTTAAATCTGCTAAATCTGCGAGAAACATTAAATTAAAAAACAAAACCCTGAAAGCCACAATCTTTCAGGGTTTTTACTTCAATAAAACTACTTATTAAAAAACTAACTAATTAATCTTTTTTTAGAAAATAATCTCTCGCAGATCTTGCAGATTTAGGGGATTTTTTAACCTTGGAATCAGCTAAATCTGCAGAATCTGCGAGAAAAAAAACTTTTAGCTATTTCCCTTTTGATAATCAGCAAGGAAAGTTGCTAAACCAATATCTGTCAACGGATGTTTCAGTAAACCTTCAATTGCGCTCAATGGTCCCGTAATAACATCAGATCCAATTTTTGCGCAATTAATAATGTGCATTACATTTCGAACTGAAGCGGCAAGAATTTGAGTTTCATATCCGTAATTGTCATAAATCAATCTGATTTCTTCAATTAAATTCATTCCGTCTGTCGAAATATCATCTAAACGTCCAATAAATGGCGAAACATAAGTTGCTCCCGCTTTTGCTGCCAATAACGCCTGTCCAGAAGAAAAAACTAAAGTACAGTTGGTTCTGATTCCTTTGTTGGCAAAATATCTAATCGCTTTTACTCCTTCTTTTATCATCGGAATTTTAACTACAATCTGCGGATGCAATGCTGCTAATTTTTCGCCTTCGGCAATCATTCCTTCAAAATCAGTTGAAATTACCTCAGCACTAACGTCGCCTTCTACCAGTTCACAAATTTTTATGTAATGCTCTAAAATATTCTTTGCTCCCGTAATTCCTTCTTTTGCCATTAATGACGGATTTGTGGTTACACCATCTAAAACCCCTAAATCATTGGCTTCTTTAATATCTTTTAAATTTGCTGTATCTATAAAAAATTTCATTTGTCTTTTTTTTTGAATGAATTAAAAACTAGTTTGCTTTATCTTTTTGACGAGTTTCTTCCTAGGTATTCTCTTCAATAAAACAAATTAAATAATAAGTGTAAAATTTACATTTACAAATGTATGTAAAATATTTCCACAAAAACAAAAAATTGTTTCCTTATTTTTTTAATTAAAAAGATGTTGATTTCTCAAGCGAAAAGAAAATTGTTTGAGTTAAAAACACAGAAAAGACAGAATTGTCTTTTATTTAAAATTAATTTAAACACATAGAAACATAGATTTTTTTTCTTTTAGCTTAAAGAATAAAAAAAAGAAACTAGTTTCTTAACACATAGCCAAGAAATATTTCTATGTTTATTAATGCAAGTGAAACGCCTTTTTTAAGCAAACAAAAGCTATGTTTATATGCGTTTAAATAATTGTAGACAAAGTCTTTTACAACGAATTACGCATTATCAAAGACGATTTGTTTTCGATTTGTTCTTTTTTTCCTTTCAAAACCATTTCAGCTAGAATTTTTCCCATGGTTTCAAAATGAGTTGAAATTGTAGTAATTCCGTTTGCGACAATCTTTTTTAAGCGCGTTTCATTATAAGAGATAATTCCAAAATCAATTCCTAATTTCAAATTTTGTTTTCTTGCATTTTCAATTACATGAACGAGCTCACGATCGGTTGGAATAATATAAACATCGCCAACAGCAATTTTCCGATCTGTAAATTCGCTTATAATTTCATATTCAAACTTATACTCAGAACAAAAAGATTCAAAACCTATTTTCATACCAAGCGGTTCTCGAAATCCTGGGAAAATCAAAATCAGTTTTTTGTAATTTTTCAATCTTCCTTTGGCATTATATAAACCATCAAAAATATCTTTTTCGTGATTTTGGTAAATCGCCGGATACGCTCTTAAGTCAGGATTCGTCTGATCCAGTATGATAACTTCGTTTACTGGTAGGGTTTTTATCGAAGAGGCCGTATCAAGCAAATTTGTTGGCATAATAATATATTTCGTGTAATTGCCATTGCTGTCGTTTATGAGCTTTTGGAAAACCTGAATATTAAAATGATGAAAGAAAATATCAACTTGAACATTTTTTCCAATGTGCTGTAAAAACGAATTATAAATATCTTCTTTAAAAATATTCAATTCATCAAAAAGTAAAAAAACCTTTTGTTTTATAGTGGTTTCAACGCTTTTAACGTAATAGCCTTTGCCCGGAATGGCATAAATAATTCCTCTTTTTTTCAATTCTTCATAGGCCAGCAAAACCGTATCGCGTGATAAAGAAAAAGCCAAGCAAACTTTATTTACCGACGGAAGACGGTCGCCTTTGACTAATTTTTCTTCATCAATCGCTTTTTCAATTGAAAGAATTATCTGCTTATATTTTGGCAGACCAATATTGTTTTGAATTGAGATAATATTCATAAAAATTGAAATTTGGCGCAATATACAAAAAACTGGTAGGTACTGGTATGTAAAAGTGTAAAATGTTTTTACTTTTGAATTTCACTTTTGTTAAAAATAGCATGGAAATAAAACATATATCGCATTTTCAAGATGCTTCTTCATATAAATCATTTGGTTTAACGCTTGATAACCAAGAAATTCTTTCTTTTGAATTATCAAACAAAAACGGAATGAAAGTGCAGTTAATCAATTACGGAGCAACTGTAACTTCAATTAAAATTCCGGTTGATGGAAAACTGGTTGATGTGGTTTTGGGTTTTGATACTTTAGAATCGTATATAGGATCGTACAATTTACCAAGCGCACCTTATTTTGGAACTACTGTTGGCCGTTATGCGGGAAGAATCAATAAAGGAATCTTTTCTTTAAATGGAAAAGAATTTCAATTGGCCGGAAATAACAACGGAAATGCATTGCACGGAGGAAATGAAGGTTTCGGAAAAAAAGCATGGACTGTTTCTGATGCAACTTCAGGAGAAAATCCATCTATTACTTTTAGCCTTTTAAGTGAAGATTTAGACCAAAATTATCCGGGAGCTTTGCAGGTTTATTTAAAATATACTTTAACAGAAGCAAACGAATTAAAACTGGAATACAAAGGAACAACAACTGAAGATACGGTTATAAACTTAACGCATCACAGTTATTTCAATTTAAATGGTCACGAATCGACTGTTTTAGATCAGGAAATGACTATTGTTTCAGATAAATTTTTAGAAACGCATTCAGATAATATTCCAACCGGAAAATTTACTTCTGTTTCTGGTCATGATTTCGATTTCAGAACTTCGAAAAACTGTCCGCGATCAATTGACAATTCTTTTGTAATTGAACCTTCAAAAGATGTTGTAGCAACTTTATATAGTCCGAAAACAAAATTAAAAATGAGTGTTTATACAGATCAGCCAAGTGTACATATATATGTAGGCGGAAACTGTTTTGATACTTTAAAAGGAAAAGAAAACGTAAATTACAGTGCCGTAAGCGGTATTTGTTTTGAAACGCAAAATTTTCCTGATGCGCCAAATCAAAAACATTTCCCGAATTCAATTTTGAAAAAAGGAGACGAATATCAGCAAACAACGGTTTATAAATTTGAAAATATAAATTAAGATTTATGAAAAAGATCAAAGTACTATTAAGCCTTTTTGCTGTTGCTGTTTTTGCTTCGTGCACCACAACAAAAGACAGCAAGGAAACAAAATCTGAAGATAAAAGTTTTGCAAAAGGAGCCGATGTTGGCTGGTTACCACAGATGGAAGCAACGGGCTATAAATTTTATGATACTGACGGAAAAGAAAAAGACTGTCTGCAATTATTAAAAGATCGAGGCATCAACACGATTCGCCTTCGCGTTTGGGTAAACCCGAATAACGATAAAGCAAGCGGGCATTGCAGTCCCGAAGAAACAGTTGTGATGGCGGTTCGTGCTCAAAAAATGGGAATGCGTATCATGATCGATTTTCATTACAGCGATTCATGGGCTGATCCTGGAAAACAAAACAAACCTGCCGCTTGGGCAAAACATTCATTTGCTGAACTTTTAAACGATGTTTACAATCACACTTTTGATGTTTTGACTTTATTGAAAAAGGCTGGCGTTACTCCAGAATGGGTTCAGGTTGGAAATGAAATTCCGGGTGGAATGCTTTGGCCAGAAGGAAGTTCAGACAATTTTGGACAATTGGCACAATTACTAAATAAGGGTTATGATGCGACAAAAGCAATCGATTCAAAAATAAAAGTGGTCGTACATCTTGACGAAGGAAACAAGAGCGAAAAATTCAGATGGTTTTTTGACAAAGCGACTGCAGACAATGTAAAATATGATGTAATTGGAATGTCCTATTATCCATATTGGATTAAAACTGATTACAAAAGCACCATTTTAGATTTAGAAAATAATCTAAAAGATATGGCTTCGCGTTACAATAAGGAAGTGATGGTAGTCGAAGTTGGCGGTGATTATACTTTGGTACAAAACACTAAAGAAATGCTTGAAGCTACTATAAAAGCAGTTAAAAGTGTTCCAAATAACAAAGGTTTAGGTGTAATTTACTGGGAACCGGAAGGCGAAAAAAGCTGGAGTGGTTATCAATTAAGCGCTTGGCTTTCTGACGGAAAACCTTCGCCGGCTTTAGATGCGTTCAAATAATAAACAATTAAAAATTTACCATTAAGGCATTAAGTTCCATTAAGCTTTGTGTTGAATTTAAGATTATTAAGTTTTTCGTTCATTCATTTAAAATGTAATTATAGCTTGGCTTAATTCTCTTAACAAAGCTTGGACTTAATTTTCTTAATATCTTAATGGTTAAAAAAAACAAAATGAAATTAATTTTTAAATCCATATTCTTCTTATTTCTGCTGACTTTTTCTTTCGGAAAAGTTCAAGCGCAGTCACGCACAAAAGTAAATTTTGGTGCCGATTGGGAATTTAAAAGAGAGGAAACTCCAGCTCAAGATTGGGAAAAAATAACGATTCCGCATACTGCTAGATTAGAGAAATTAGTTGTAATTAAACAATTTCAAGGGACATCTTGGTATGAGAAAAAATTCAAAACAACTGTTTCAAAAGATCAAAAAGCTTTTATCTATTTTGAAGGCGTGATGCAGGAAGCAGATGTTTGGATCAACGATAAAAAAATAACCAATCACAAAGGCGGTTATTTGCCATTTACTGTTGATGTTACGCCATATTTGAATGCAAATAATGAAAACACAATTAAAGTAAAAGTCAACAACGAAGACAATCCTGATTTCTTGCCTGGAAAACCTTTAAAGGATTTAGACTTTAATTATTATGGTGGCATTTATAGAAATGTATATTTCGTCACCACTTCAAAATTACATATTACTGATGCTGTAAATGCTAATAAAGTAGCAAGCGGCGGTCTTTATCTAAATTTCAAAAACATCAATAAAAATGAAGCTTCAGGAACGGTCCAAGTGCATTTGCAAAATGATTTTGAGGCCGAACAAAAAGCATTTTTAAAATTTATTCTAACGGATAATTCGGGTAAAAAATTAGAATTTAAATCGGGAAATTTCACTGTAAAATCAAATTCAGATTACACAGCTACGCAGCAATTTTTAGTTAAAAATCCAAAACTTTGGTCAGTTCATAATCCGAATTTGTACAAATTAGAAGTTCAGATTCTTTCGAATAATAAAGTTGTTGATTCTCATTCAGAAAAAATCGGAATCAGAAAATCAGAAATAAAAGCCGATGGTTATTATTTGAATGACGAAAAAATCTACATCACGGGAACAAACGAACATCAAGAATATCCTTATTTAGGATATGCTATTTCTGATGAAGCACAATATCGTGATGCTGTAAAAATTAAAAATGCAGGTTTCGATTTTGTGCGTATGTCGCATTACCCGCACGCCGAAGCTTTCTTGAATGCTTGCGACGAATTGGGAATTTTAGTGATGAACAGCTTAACAGGCTGGCAATTTTTTGGCGGAGAACAATTCCAAAAAAGTGCGTATCAAGATATTCGCGACATGGCAAGAAGAGATAGAAATCATCCGAGTATTATTTTTTGGGAAGCTTCATTAAACGAAACGGAAATGTCTCCAGCTTTTATGAAAGAAGCGACAAAAACACTTAAAGAAGAATTGCCTTTTGATCATAATTACAGTGCAAGCTGGATCGATAACGACAATTACGACATCTTTATTCCGGCGCGTCAACACGCAAAAGCGCCAGATTATTGGACAAAATACAACAAAGGAAATCGTAAAATTTTCATTGCTGAATATGGCGATTGGGAATATTATGCACAAAATGCAGGTTTCAACCAAACTGAATTTGCTAATTTAAAAGAAGAAGAAAGAACGTCACGTCAATTAAGAGGCGCCGGTGAAAAAAGACTTTTACAACAAGCCTATAATTTTCAAGAAGCTTCAAACTCTAACCGAAAAGGAGGATCAACAATTGGAGAAGCAAACTGGCTGATGTTTGATTACAATCGCGGTTACAGTCCGGATATTGAAAGTTCTGGAATCAGCGATATTTTCAGAATTCCGAAATTTGCTTACTATTTCTACCAAAGTCAGCGCGATGCCAATGTGGTTTTAGATAAAAAATTATTCTCTGGACCAATGGTCAATATTGCGAATTTCTGGACTCCAGAATCTCCATTAAATGTTACCGTTTACAGCAATTGCGATGAAGTAGCGCTGTACGTAAATGACATTTTAATTTCTAAAGAAAAACCAACTTTAAACAACAACAGCGACAAACTGGAACACGCTCCGTTTATTTTTAAAGTAAGCGCGTTTCAAGCAGGAACTTTGCGCGCTGAAGGATTTATCAAAGGAAAAAAAGTCGCTTCAAATAGTGTGAAAACTCCAGGAAAAGCATCGAAAATTGAGTTGAGTTATGATCTTTCTTCGGTAAAAATCAATCCGGAATTTCCTGATATGGTTTTTGTTTATGCCAAAATTACAGATGAAAATGGAACTGTTATTCCAACGGCAACAAACGAAGTTACTTTTGCTTTAAGCGAAGGAAATGCGGAAATCATTGGTCAAAATCCTGTTCCAGCCGAAGCCGGAATTGCAACCATTATTTTGAAAACCAAAGACCTGAAAAAGAAAATTGTTCTAAAAGCAACATCAAATAAATTACAAGAAACTACTATTACAATTACTAAATAATGAATGAGATTTTAATTCAAAACACCACAGCATTTTTTGAGAAATCCTTCGGGTCTGCTCCTCAAAAAATTGTACTTTCTCCAGGACGAATCAACATCATTGGGGAACATATTGATTATAACGACGGTTACGTTTTGCCAGCTGCAATTGACAAAGTAATTTGCTTTGCTTTTGAGAAAAACAACACTCAAAAATCTAAAATAATCGCCATCGATTTAAATGAAGAATTTGAAATCGATTTGACTGAAAAAGTGGAACTGAATGATGCCGTTTGGACCAATTACATTCGTGGCGTTATTAAACAGCTTCAGGATAACGGATTTGCTTTTGAAGGTTTCAACTGTGTTTTCAGCAGTAATATTCCGGTTGGATCTGGATTATCTTCTTCGGCTGCTTTAGAGTGCGGGATGATTTACGGTATAGCAGCACTTTTCAACTTAAAAATTGAAAAGAAAGACATAGCACTATTAGGACAAAAAGCAGAGCACTGGGTTGGAATCAACTGTGGAATTATGGATCAGTTTTCAAGTGTTCACGGTCTTGACAACAAAGTAATCAAATTAGACTGCAACACATTAGAATTTGAATATCACAATGCCGATTTCAAAGATTATTCTTTGATTTTAATGGACAGCAATGTAAAACATTCTCTTTTCACTTCAGAATATAATACACGAAGAATTGAGTGCGAACAAGGTTTAGCGATTATCAAAAATCATTTTCCAGAAATAAACACTTTTAGAGACTGTAAAGAAGAGCAACTTTTGAGCATTCAGGAGAAATTTGATCCAACTGTTTTTAAAAGAGTGCATTTTGTTGTAAAAGAAATCAACCGAGTAATCAAAGCTTGTGAAGCCCTTGACAAAGGAAATATAGAACTTTTAGGACAATTGCTTTTTGAAACACATTACGGTTTATCACAGGAATATGCAGTAAGCTGCGAAGAACTTGATATGCTTGTAGATACTGCAAAAGCTGATGATTCCGTAATTGGTTCTCGTTTAATGGGTGGCGGTTTTGGCGGATGCACCATAAATTTAATTAAAAAAGGTCATGAAAATGAGGTAAAAAGTAAGTTTTCAAATCTTTATTTAGATACATTTGGAATTGAATTAAAATTCTATGATGTAAAAATCTCAAACGGAACACAACTACTTTAATACCACAACACATTACATGAAAAATTTTGACATTAACGAAGATCCGCACAGACGTTTCAATCCTTTATTAAACGAATGGGTCTTAGTTTCACCTCATCGTGCAAAACGTCCTTGGCAAGGACAAAATGAAACCATCGCTACAGAAGCTTTGCCAAAATACGATCCAACTTGTTATTTATGTCCCGGAAATGTTCGTGCCAACGGAATGAACAATCCGAAATATGAAAGCAGTTTTGTTTTTGAAAATGATTTTGCTGCCATGAAACAGGATGAAATTATTTTTGAAGAAGATATCAAACATACTTTCTTTAAAGCAAAACCAGAACAGGGAATTTCAAGAGTAGTTTGTTTTTCGCCAAGACATGATTTGACTTTGCCAGAAATGGAAATTGACGGAATTGAGAACATCATTAAAACTTGGCAAAAAGAATACACCGATTTAGGAAACATCAAATACATCAATCACGTTCAGATTTTTGAAAATAAAGGAAGCGTGATGGGTTGCAGCAACCCGCATCCGCACGGGCAAATTTGGGCACAGTCATCATTGCCAACGCAGGTTGAAAAAACACAAAACAGCCTAAAATCATACTACGATAAAAACAACAGAACGCTTCTTGAAGATTATCTTCAGGCGGAATTAAAAACTGGAGAGCGCGTTGTAATCGAAAATGATCATTTTGTGGCTTTAGTTCCGTTTTGGGCAATCTGGCCTTATGAAACCATGATTTTAAGCAAAAGAGCTTTTGGCAAAATCACTGATTTCACTGCCGAAGAAGCTACTTCATTTGCTAAAATTTTAAAACAGCTTACAACGAAGTATGATAATTTATTCAGCACTTCTTTCCCATATTCATCAGGAATTCACCAAGCTCCAACAGATGGTTTAGAGCATCCGGAGTGGCACTTTCATATGCATTTTTATCCGCCTTTATTAAGATCGGCAACGGTTAAAAAATTTATGGTGGGTTATGAAATGTTAGGCGAATCGCAACGTGATATTACACCTGAAAAAAGCGCTGAGATTTTAAGACAGCAATCAGAAGTACATTATAAAAGTCTTTAAAACAGAGTCTGAAAACGACAAAAATCAAAAGTGTTTTAAAATTTAACATAATAAATTCATTATAAATGTAAAAAACACATTTGTAAATGGTGTAGATATAGAATTTTATTATACTTTTGGCTTTCGTTCTTATTTTCATAAAAAAATAACAAAATAAAAACAGATATCTTAGTTTTAACAAGATAAAACAACAAAATAATAGGTTTCGAAATTATATTAAAAAATGAATTCATAAAACCACTTTACAAACAATCACCTATACTAATTTTTTAAAATACTATTAACAATGAACCAGAACCTCGCTTTCGCCGATTATGCGGTTTTTATTATTTATTTCATCGTAGTTTCTGCCTACGGTTACAGTGTTTACCGCAAGCGTAAACAAGACGAACATGATGCTAAAGCTTACTTCTTGGCTGAAGGAAACTTAACTTGGTGGGCTATTGGAGCATCATTAATTGCTTCAAATATCTCTGCTGAACAATTCATCGGAATGAGCGGTGAAGGTTTCTTTTTAGGAATCGCTGTTGCTGCTTACGAATGGCTTGCTGCTATTGCCTTAATTATAGTAGCGGTTTGGTTTATTCCTGTATATCTTAAAAACAAGATTTACACAATGCCTCAATTCTTAAAAACACGTTACAACGAATCTACTGCTTTGATTATGGCGGTTTTCTGGTTGTTTTTATATGTTTTTGTAAACTTGACTTCAATTCTTTATTTAGGAGCTGTTGCTATTAACGGACTTGCAGGAGGAGAATATCTTCACGTAATCATGATTGGATTGGCTGTATTTGCTTTGTTCATCTCTTTAGGAGGAATGAAAGTTGTTGCTTATACAGACGTTATTCAAGTTGCAGTTTTAATTATTGGAGGTTTAGTAACTTCTTACATTGCTTTGACAACGGTTGGTCAATATTTTGGAGTTGGAGAAAATGCCATTGCAGGTTTTAAAGTTTTAATGAAAGAAGCTCCTGAGCATTTCAAAATGATTATCCCAAGACCAACTGCAAATTCATCTCAACTTGAGATTGATAAATATTTAACTTTCCCAGGTTTGATGTCTTACCTTGCTGGTATCTGGATCATCAACTTAAACTATTGGGGATGTAACCAATACATTACACAAAGAGCCTTAGGTGCTGATTTACAAACGGCTCGTACAGGTATTTTATTTGCTGGTATGTTGAAATTATTAATGCCGTTAATCGTAATGTTGCCTGGTATTGCTGCTTACGTTTTATACCAAAACGGACATTTACCTCAATTAGTTGGAGGAAAAGACGGAGCTTACTCTGCTGTATTAACGTTCTTGCCAACTGGTTTAAAAGGACTTTCTGTTGCCGCTTTGACTGCTGCAATTGTGGCTTCTTTAGCTGGAAAAGTAAACAGTATCTCGACTATTTATACGTTAGACGTTCATAAAAAATACATCCAAAAAGATGCTGGTGAAAAACAACAAGTAAACATTGGTAGAATTGCCGTTTTTGCGGCAATGCTTTTAGCTGTGTTATTTACTTGGAATGACCTTTTAGGAATTGGAGGAGTTGGTGGTTTCACTTACATCCAAAAATATACTGGATTTATTAGCCCTGGAGTTTTCGCTATGTTCTTCTTGGGTATGTTCTGGAAAAGAACTACAGGAACTGCAGCTATCGTGGGTGTAATTTTAGGATTTGTTTTATCTGTTTTATTCAACGAATATGCGCCTGCTTTATTCGGAAACGAAACTTTGCTTTACACTGCTTATCCTAACGGAAAAGGAGCTTTCGAAATTCCGTTCCACATTTGTATGGGATTGTCATTCTTCTTTACAATGTTAGCGATGATCGGAATCAGTTTTGCTGGACCAAAAGTAAATCCAAAAGCGTTTGAAATTGACTCTGAAATGTTTAAAGTAAAACCACAAACTACAGTTTTAATTGTAATTACATTATTGATTATTGTTGCACTGTACGTTAAATTCTGGTAGTATAATTTTTTACTATATTATTTTTTGAAGATTAAAAGGCTGCTCGATGATTGGGCAGCCTTTTTTTTGTTATAAAACTATACGGTTACATTATAAACAAAAAAAAGCCCTGAAATCATTCAGGGCTTTTTTGTTCTTTTTGCATATTCAATAAATACGCCATATTGGCTATTACGTGATCGTGTTTTTTTACAAAAGGATTTTCTTCATTCCAAACATAACCTGCCAAAACAGAACATATTTTTTCCTTAACATCTGGATTCTCCGGCTGATGAAAAAACAAAGTCTGTAAATTTCCGGTATACCATTCCTGAACATAAGTCGTGAAAACTGCGATACCGCGTTTCATATATTGCGTAAATTCAACTTCCCAATCTACTTCTATTCCTTGTGATTCTTTCAAGTATAATTTTGCTGCCAACATTCCTGATTCTGTAGCAAAAGCAACTCCGGAAGAAAACACCGGGTCCAAAAATTCAGAACTATTTCCAGTCAAAGCAAAACCGTCGCCATACATTCTTTTTACAGCTCTCGAATAATTTTCTAATTTAACTGGTTCGAACAAAAATTCTGTTCCTTTAAATCTTTTGATATAATAATCTGATTTCTGAATGGCATTTCGCAAAGCCTCAGCATTATCTTTATTTTCTGAAAGCGAATTAATAAAATCCGTCGGACCAACAACGCCTAAACTTGTATTTCCATTTGAAAACGGAATTACCCAAAGCCAAACCTGAGTTTCCAAAATATCAAATGAAATTTGAGTTCCCTCCTCGCCTTCTTCTCTATTAATATCTTTTACATGCGTAAAAATAGAAGAATGCGGATCTAATTTTGATGGCGTATCCAAATCTAAAAGTCTTGGTAAAACGCGCCCGTATCCGCTGGAATCAACTATAAATTTGGCGTGGATTTCTTTTAAATTTCCGTCCTTATCTTTTACAATTGTCTTCGAATTTTTTCCTTCAAAAGAAACTTCCAAAACCTCTGTTTCAAATTCTAAATCAATTCCTTTTCGAACTACTTCCTGCGCCATTGTGTTGTCAAAATCGGCACGCGGAACTTGCCAGGTCCAATCCCAGCCTTCTCCAAATTTTTGGCTAAAATCAAAAACACAAATTTCTTCACCTCTAATAAAACGGGCTCCGAGTTTTTTTTCGAAGTTCATTGCATTAAGCGCATCATAAAGCTCCGCCTCTGCAAAATGATCCATCACTCGTGGAATAAGGCTTTCGCCAACCACAAGTCTCGGGAATTTTGTTTTTTCAACAACTTTCACCTTGACATTATTTTTATGAAGATACGATGCAGAAACGCATCCTGAAGGTCCTGCACCAATCACTAAAACATCAACAAACTCCTTTGTCATAATAAAAATGTTATGAATTATTAACTTACATTTGCGTTCATCAAAATAACTACAATTATTTTGATAATTAAAATTAAATTAGCACAATCAAAACCGGTTTAATGAATACAATTAATGAATATTTAAGTTTAGCAGAATTCGAGTCAATCATTTTTGGAAATAATAAAGTTGCAATCAGTGATGTCGTTTTAAATCGAGTAAATGAAAGCTTTAATTTCTTGAAAGAATTTTCGGGGAACAAAATAATATACGGTGTAAATACTGGTTTTGGACCAATGGCTCAATATCGAATTAAAGAGTCAGACCAAATTCAGTTGCAATATAATTTAATCCGAAGCCACTCTTCTGGAACCGGAAAACCTTTGAGTCCAGTTTGTGCAAAAGCGGCAATTCTGGCACGTTTGAACACTCTTTCATTAGGAAATTCTGGCGTTCATCCGTCGGTTGTTCATTTAATGGCAGAGTTAATTAATAGAGATATTACGCCTCTAATTTTTGAACATGGCGGTGTTGGTGCGAGTGGTGATTTAGTGCAATTATCACATTTAGCTTTAGTCTTAATTGGCGAAGGCGAAGTTTTTTATAAAGGAGAAAGAAGACCAACTCCAGAGGTTTTTGAAATTGAAGGTTTAAAACCAATTCAGGTTGAAATTAGAGAAGGTTTGGCGTTGATCAACGGAACTTCTGTAATGACAGGAATTGGCGTTGTGAATATTCATCATGCTAAAAAATTATTAGACTGGTCATTAAAATCTTCTTGCGCGATCAACGAATTGGTTCAGGCGTATGACGATCATTTTTCGGCAGAATTGAACCAAACCAAACGTCACAAAGGACAACAGGAAGTGGCGGAAAGAATGAGACAAAATCTTTCTGACAGTACTTTAATCCGTAAAAGAGAAGATCATTTATATTCTGGAGAAAATACGGAAGAAATTTTCAAAGAAAAAGTTCAGGAATATTATTCTTTACGATGTGTGCCTCAAATTTTAGGGCCGGTTTTAGAAACTATCAATAATGTCGCTTCAATTTTAGAAGACGAATTCAACTCGGCAAACGACAACCCAATTATCGATGTGAAAAACAAACACGTTTATCACGGAGGAAATTTCCACGGCGATTATATTTCGCTTGAAATGGATAAATTGAAAATTGTTATTACAAAATTAACGATGCTCGCAGAACGTCAATTGAATTATTTATTGAATTCAAAAATCAACGAAATTCTTCCTCCATTTGTAAACTTAGGAACTTTAGGATTTAATTTCGGAATGCAAGGTGTTCAATTTACAGCAACCTCAACAACGGCTGAAAGTCAAATGTTATCAAATCCAATGTATGTGCATTCAATTCCAAACAACAATGACAATCAAGACATTGTAAGTATGGGAACAAATGCAGCAGTTATTACGTCAAAAGTAATCGAAAATGCTTTTGAAGTTTTAGCAATCGAAATGATCACAATCGTTCAGGCAATTGATTATTTAGGTCAAAAAGATAAAATTTCATCGGTTACCCGAAAATGGTACGACGATGTTCGAAATATAATTCCGGAATTTAAGGAAGATCAAGTAATGTATCCTTTTGTTCAAAAAGTAAAAGATTATCTGATCAACAGCTAAATCTTTTTTTCCGCTTATTAATTATTGAATCTTAAAATCATGAAAAAACCGCTTATTTTTTTGTTGCTAGTATTCATTCAATTTGTTAATAGTCAAGAACTGGCTTTAGTTAAAAAGAATTCAAAAATTGGATACATTTCCAAAGACGGATCTTTTAAAATTGAACCACAGTATAAATCGGCCAGAAGCTTTTCTGAAGGTTTGGCTGCTGTAGAAAACAACGGGAAATGGGGTTTTATTGATGCAAAAGGCACTTGGGTAATTCCTGCCGATTTTAAAGATGCAAAAGATTTTAACAGCGGCATCGCAATTGTACAAAAAGACAAAGATTGGGTTTACATTAATACAAAAGGTGAAATCCAGAAAGCGCCAGCTTCTGAAAAATTATTTGATTTTAATGATGGAGTAGCATTTATCAGACAAAATAATAAAGTGGGTTTAATCAACAACAAAATGACTGTTGTTTTAGAGCCAAAATACGATCAGATCAAATCTTTTGAAAATGGTTTCGCCAGAGTTGAAAACAATAAAAAATGGGGAATTATTAATACCGCTGGCAAGGAATTAGTAGAACCTGTTTACGACGAAATAGGAGGCTATTTCAAAAACACAACTTGGGCTAGAAAAGATAAAACTTTCGGATTGGTCAGCTCAGGAAAATTTATTCCGGTTGACGGAGCCGAAAAAATCTGGGATTTCGAAACTCAGGATTTGACATTTGCCAAAAAGAACGGCAAAATTGGCTACATTGATTTAAAAGGAAATTGGGCAATTCTTCCTATATATGATAAAGGAAAAGCATTCTCAAAAAATCTAGCTCCGGTTTTAGTTGGAAAAAAATGGGGATTTATCAATCCAGAAGGAAAATTTGTAATTGAACCAACTTATAATGACGCCGAAGTTTTTAGTTCAAACGGATTGGCTCCTGTAAAAGAAAGCAATTGGGGATTCATTAATGAATCTGGAAAAATAATAATCCCAACGCAATACGGTATTACTGCAAACGCTATTATTGCTATGTTTACGCAACAAGATAAAGGATTTATTGATGGCGTTGCAAGAGTAAAAAATGAAGGGAAGTGGGGTTTTCTAAAACCTGACGGAACAGTTTTAAGCAATCAATGGTTTGAAAATGCTGAATTATTTTCGAAATCAGAAAAAACTCAAGCTGCTGAAGCTGTGGCAGAAAAACCTAAAGAAGAAACCAAACCAGCAAAAACTGCAGCAAAACCGGTAAAAAAACCAGTTGCCAAGAAAAAATAACACTATTTAGCCCCAAATAAAAAAATCTTAAGTAATGAAATGTGTATTAGTAACAGGCGGTTCAAGAGGAATTGGAAGTGCTGTTTGTAAAAAATTAGCCGTTGAATCTGATTATCATATTCTGATTAATTATCATTCCAACCAAACTGCTGCCGAAGAAACACTTCAGGAAATACAAAAATTAGGTGCAACAGGAGAGATTCTGGGCTTTGACGTTTCTAATTTTGAGCAAGTTCAAACGGTTTTAACAAAATGGCAAGAAGCAAATCCTGAAGCAATTGTTGAAGCAATTGTAAACAATGCCGGAATTACAAAAGATGGTCTTTTTATGTGGATGACTCCCGAAGACTGGGATGGTGTTGTGAATACAAGTTTGAACGGATTTTTTAATGTAACGCAGTTTTTCATTCAAAAAATGCTGCGCAATAAATATGGTCGAATAGTTAACATGGTTTCTGTTTCTGGAGTTAAAGGAACGGCCGGACAAACGAATTATTCGGCTGCGAAAGGTGCGATTGTTGCGGCTACAAAAGCTTTGGCTCAGGAAGTTGCAAAACGAAATATTACTGTAAATGCTGTTGCACCAGGTTTTATCAGAACTGATATGACAAGCCAGCTTGACGAAAAAGAATTATTAAAACTAATTCCGGTAAATCGTTTTGGCGAAGCCGAAGAAGTTGCCGATTTGGTAAGCTTTTTGATTTCTAAAAAAGCAAGTTATATTACAGGAGAAATTATCAATATAAACGGAGGAATATATTCTTAAGAATACTATGTTTGCATAATATTTTAAGTTTTAACCACAAATTACGCAAATTTTCACAAATTGATTTTGCGGAAATTTGTGGAATTTGCGGTTAAAAAAAACTTTAGTAAAAATTACACTTTAAGGATAAAAAATTACTTTGAAAGACCATGAATAAGAGAGTTGTAATTACTGGAATGGGAATTTATTCTTGTATCGGAACTTCTTTAGACGAAGTAAAGGAATCATTATACAACGGAAAATCAGGTATTAAATTTGATTCTGACCGAAAAGAATTTGGTTTCCAATCAGCTTTGACCGGAATGGTTCCAAAAGCCGATTTAAAAAATTTATTGACACGCAGACAGCGTATGAGCATTGGTGAAGAAACCGAATATGCTTATATGGCTACTATCGAAGCATTGAAAAATGCGAATATTGATGACGCTTTTTTTGAAGAAAGAGAAGTTGGAATCATGTACGGAAACGACAGTGTTTCTAAAGCCATTATTGACGCTACAGATATTGTCCGCGAAAAAAAAGATACTGCATTAATTGGTTCTGGAGCAATTTTCAAATCGATGAATTCAACGGTTACCATGAATCTTTCTACGATTTTTAAACTTCGCGGAATAAATTTGACTGTTAGTGCGGCTTGTGCGAGCGGTTCTCATTCTATAGGATTGGCTTACTTTTTAATAAAAGGTGGTTTTCAGGATATCATTATTACGGGTGGCGCTCAGGAAATCAACAAATATGCGATGAGCAGTTTTGACGGTTTAGGTGTTTTTTCTAATAGAGAAAGCGATCCTGAAAAAGCGTCAAGACCTTTTGATGCTGACCGCGACGGATTAATTCCGAGTGGTGGCGGTGCGACTTTAATTTTAGAAAGTTACGAATCGGCAATTGCAAGAGGTGCCAATATTATTGCTGAAGTTTCTGGTTACGGATTTTCATCAAATGGCGGACATATTTCGACTCCAAATGTCGAAGGACCGGCTACAGCCATGTTACGCGCACTTGAAGATGCAAAATTAAGTGCATCGGATATTGAATATATAAATGCTCACGCAACCTCAACGCCAGTTGGTGATGCAAATGAAGCCAAAGCAATCTTTGAAGTTTTTGGCGAAAAAAATCCTCCAGTAAGTTCTACAAAATCAATGACAGGCCACGAATGCTGGATGGCCGGAGCAAGCGAAATCATTTATTCGATCCTAATGATGCAAAATGATTTCATTGCACCAAACATCAATTTGGAAAATCCAGATGAAGATGCTTCTAAATTAAATTTGATCAAAACTACTTTAAACAAAAAATTTGACATATTTTTGTCCAATTCTTTCGGTTTCGGAGGAACCAACTCGGCGTTGGTGGTTAAAAAGTTTAAATTGAACAATGAATAAAGAAGAGATTATAACGAAAATTAATGGTTTTTTGGTTGATGAGTTTGAAGTTGATAATGATGAAATTGAACCAGATGCTAATTTAAAAGATACACTTGGGTTAGACAGCTTAGATTATGTTGATTTAGTAGTTTCTATTGAGGCTAACTTTGGTGTAAAATTGGTTGAAGCTGATTTCGTTGGAATTGCGACTTTTCAAAACTTCTACGACCTTATTGAAACCAAATTAAAAGCTAAAACTGCTTAATGAGTCAATGGGATGGCAAATCAAAAGGTACTGTTTTAGGCTATAGAATATTCGTTTTTTTGATACAAAAAGCGGGTGTCAAGTCTGCTTATGTCTTACTTTATTTTGTCGCTTCTTATTATTTTCTATTTCTAAAGAAAAGCAATAAGTCCATTTTCTACTATTTCAAAGAAAGACTTCAGTATTCCTATTTTCAGTCAAAAAAAATGGTTTTCAAAAGTTACTATACTTTTGGACAAACTATTATTGACAAAATTTCTATTTCTGCCGGACTTCGAAATAAATTCACTTACGAATTTGACGGAATCGAAATTCTGAAAAAACTTTTGGCCGAGAAAAAAGGTGGTGTTTTAATTAGCGCTCACGTCGGGAATTTTGAAATCGCCGAACATTTTTTTGGCGACATCGATCTTGATTTCCAAATCAATTTGGTTACGACTGATTTAGAACATTCGGCAATTAAAAATTATCTGGAAAGTGTTACGCAAAAATCTGCCGTAAAATTTATCATCATTAAAGACGATTTGTCTCATATTTTCGAAATCAATTCGGCTTTAGCCAATAACGAATTGGTTTGTTTTACCGGCGACCGCTATTTTGAAGGAACCAAATCCCTTTCTGAAGAAATTCTTGGCAAGGAAGCCAATTTTCCTGCGGGTCCTTTCTTAATCGCTTCAAGATTAAAAGTTCCTGTTGTTTTTGTATATGTTATGAAAGAACCGAATCTTCATTATCATTTATACGCGCGCGAAGCAACCGTAAAGCATCGCGACGAAAAAGGTTTATTAAAAGAATACGTAAAAAGCGTTGAAAGCATTCTGCAAAAATATCCTTTGCAGTGGTTCAATTATTTTGATTTTTGGAATGATTTGACATAATGGGTAAAGAATCTCGCAAAGTCGCAAAGTTTTTTTCAATAGCCCCTAGCTTTAGCTAGGGGAACAAGATTTGATAAGTAAGGGCTTTAGCCAAACCTAGAAGTTTGGCTAAAGCCCTTTCGATTGCGTTTATAATTTCATCCAGCTAAAGCTGGACGCTATTGAATCTTATTTTTAAAAATAAACTTTGCGTCTTTGCGAGATTAAAAACTCAACACAAATCCAAGCTTAAAAAAACTTATAAAACGAAACATTAAACAAGAAAATTCGTTTAAAATAATTTACTTATTTTTGTTTGCAACCAAAGACAGCAAACCTAAATGAAAAATGTTCTCGTTATTTATTATTCCCAATCTGGACAACTAGAATCAATTGCACGCAACATTGCAAAACCATTTCTAAATTCAGAAGAAATCAATGTCGTTTTTCATGAAATTCAATTAGAAAAACCCTTTCCTTTTCCTTGGAATAAAACCACTTTTTTTGATGCTTTTCCAGAATCTTTTCTGCAAATCCCAACAGTTTTAAAGCCTGTTCCTGAAGAAATTCTAAATACAAAATTTGATCTTGTTCTTTTGCATTATCAGGTTTGGTATTTAACGCCTTCAATTCCGATGAACTCTTTTCTGAAAAGTGCTGACGGTAAAAATATTCTCAACAATACTCCCGTTATTACTATAAATGGTTCCCGAAATATGTGGATAATGGCGCAGGAAAAAGTAAAAGTTCTACTGAAAGAAGCCAATGCAAAACTGGTTGGAAATGTAGCCTTGGTTGATCGCGTTGGAAATTTAATTAGTGTGATCACTATTGTAAACTGGATGTTTTCGGGAGTTAAGAAACGTTATTTAGGATTTTTTCCGTTGCCTGGCGTTTCTGACAAAGACATTAAGGAATCGGATCAATTTGGCGAAGTGATGCTTTTGCAATTCAAGCAAAATAAATTAGAAGATTTACAGCCAAAATTAGCCGAAATTGGAGCCGTAAAAATCAGCCCTTATTTAGTGACTGTTGACAAAACGGCTAACAAAATCTTTAATAAATGGTCTAATTTCATTCATAAAAACCAAAAAAAGAGAAAATTGCTTCTTAAATTATTTTATGTTTATTTATTCCTTGCTATATGGTTAATCTCGCCAATAGTATATATATTGCATGTTATTAGCTACCCATTTAAGATTAAAACTATAAAAAAAGAAACTCAATATTATCAGGGAGTTTAGAAGAGGAGAAAATTATATTATGTTTGACGTATATATTACCAAAGCCGCAAAATATTTGCCAAATGAAGCTGTTTCAAACGATGAAATGGAAAATTATTTAGGGCTCATAAATGATACTGCCTCTAAAGCACGACGTATTATTTTGCGCAATAATAAGATTACAAGCCGATATTATGCCGTTGACAAAAATGGCGTAAGCACTCATACAAATGCCGAACTGACAAAAAATGCCGTTTCGCAATTGTTTGATGATAAATTTTCAGCTCAGGATATGGAGGTTCTTTCCTGCGGGACATCATCTCCCGATGTTTTTGCGCCTTCACATGCCGCTATGGTTCATGGATTGCTGAAAAACAAATCGGTTGAGTTGAACTCTTCTTCTGGAATTTGCTGTTCTGGAATGAACGCGCTGAAATATGGTTTTCTTTCTGTAAAATCTGGAAATTCACAAAATGCTGTCTGCACAGGTTCTGAAAAAGTTTCAACTTGGCTTTCGGCACAACAATACAATCGAGAAATCATCAACTTAAAAAATCTGGAAGAACAGCCGATTATTGCTTTCAAAAAAGATTTTTTACGTTGGATGTTATCAGACGGTGCCGGAGCTTTTTTATTAGAAAATAAACCTTCTGGCGCTATTTCTCTAAAAATCGAATGGATGGAAGCCTATTCATATGCATTCGAATTAGAAACTTGCATGTACGCCGGCGGAGATAAACTCGAAAACGGAGAAATAAAACCGTGGAGCGATTACAAGCCTGAACAATTGCTAAACGAATCTATTCTGGCAGTAAAACAGGATGTAAAAATATTAGACGAGTTTATTTTGCCAAAAGGTGTTGAAAGTATGACCGATGCAATGGCAAAACACAATGTTACGGCAGACGATATTGACTATTTTTTACCACACGTTTCTTCTCACTTTTTTGTTGACGGACTTAAAAAAGGACTGCTTGAAAAAGGAGTTGACATTGCTGATGAAAAGTGGTTTATGAATCTTTTGAGAGTTGGAAATGTGGGTTCAGCTTCAATTTATATTGCTGTTGAGGAATTAATAAATTCTGGAAAATTGAAAAAAGGAGACAAAATTTTCCTTTCAGTTCCAGAAAGCGGAAGATTCTCATTTGCTTACGCATATTTAACTGTCTGCTAAATGAATGCTCCAGTACTTTTAGAAAAAGAAGCTGTAGAAAATCTGCTTCCGCAAAAGTTTCCTTTTGTAATGGTAGACCGCCTATTTTCTTATTCTGAAACGGAATTGAGCTCGGGCTTAAATATTCAAAAAGATAATATTTTTTTAGAAGAAAACACTTTTCTAGAAGCCGGATTAATCGAACACATGGCGCAGTCTGTTGCCTTGCACACAGGTTATCAGTTTTTTTTGAAAAAGGAAATTGCTCCAACCGGATATATTGGTTCTATTAAAGATATTCAAATTAAAAAACTCCCAAAAATCAATGATACTATTCAATCGAATGTTACCATTTTACAAGAATTTACCGGAGTTACTTTAGTCGATATTGTGACTTTTTTAAATGATGAAGAAATTGCAAGCGGGCAAATGAAAACCGTTTTATCAAAATAATAAGATGATGAAAGTTGGAATCGACATACAAAATTATTTACCGCACCGTGCACCAATGCTGATGGTAGACTTGATTTTGGAAATTGATGCGACTTCTGTTGAAACCGAATTTTTAATCAAAGAAGACAATATCTTTGTCGATAATGGCATTTTAATAGAAGCTGGACTAATTGAAAATACAGCACAAACCTGTTCGTCAATTGTTGGGAAAAAATATTTTTTTGAAGAGGACGGAACTGAAAATGAAAACGTAAATGTTATTGGTTTTATCAGCGCTTTAAAAAATCTAAAAATACATACACTGCCAAAAGTTGGCGACGTTATTACGACCAAAGCAATTTTGGTTTCCAAATTTGTTGGCGACGATTATACTTTATGCACCATGAGTTGCGAGAGTTTATTGGAAGACAAAATACTATTAGAATGCGAAATTAATCTGTTTATTCAAAAGACGATTTCGGCGACAACATAATCCTACTCGAAAATAAAACCGTCATGGAAAAAGAAAATGTACCTCAGCACGATGGAAATTTAAGCAAAAAAAATCTCAAGGAATTGGTTTATGCTACTGACGAAAACGGGAATTATACAACCGCTTTGAGTACGGGCTGGGAACCAAAAGCAATTGCACTTTCTAACGCCATCGACGATATAAAAGAACGTGCCGAAGAAGCCCGAATCAAAGTTCAAAACGGAGAATTAAGTCCGATTTGTTATTTTATGGAACTCAATAAAATGGATTTAACGATTCTTGCCGGTTATGTAGAAATGTGGAAATGGCGCGTAAAAAGACATTTTAAACCTGCTGTTTTTGCCAAACTAAACGACAAAACTTTACAAAAATATGCCGACGCTTTTGACATTTCATTAGCCGAATTAAAAAACTTTAAAACAGATTAATGCAAGTTACTTTTACACATCATCAATCTGCTCATTGTGAAAATGGAGTAGCTTCAAACCTCTTAAAAAACAGCGGACTCAATATCAGCGAACCGATGGTTTTCGGAATTGGTTCGGGACTTTTTTTCGTGTATTTGCCTTTTCTAAAAGTAAATCATGCGCCGGCAATCAGCTATAGAACTTTGCCTGGACATATTTTTAATAAAGTTGCCAATCGTTTAAATCTTAAAATAAAAAGACAAAAATTTTCTTCTGTTGTCAATGCAAATAAAGCTTTAGAAGAAAATTTAAAAAATAATATTCCGACTGGATTGCAAGTTGGTGTTTATCATTTAAGTTATTTTCCTGATGAATACCGCTTTCATTTCAACGCGCACAATTTAGTCGTTTACGGCAAAACCGAAACTGATTATTTGATTAGCGATCCGGTGATGGAAACGGTTACGACTTTGACACACGAGGAAATGGATAAAGTGCGTTTTGCCAAAGGTGCTTTTGCGCCTCGCGGACAAATGTATTATCCAATCCAGATTCCGAGTGAAGTTGATTTAAAAAGTGCGATTATCAAAGGAATTAAAAATACCTGTCGCGATATGTTAGCGCCAATGCCAATTGTAGGCGTTCGCGGAATTAAAATGGTTTCTCGCCAAATTAGAAAATGGCCGCAAAAACACGGTGTTCGAAAAGCAAATCATTATTTGGCTCAAATGGTCAGAATGCAAGAAGAAATTGGAACCGGAGGCGGTGGTTTTCGTTTTATTTACGCCGCGTTTTTACAAGAAGCTTCCGTTGTTTTAGGGAATGAAGAATTGAAAACGCTTTCTAAAGAAATGACACAAATTGGAGATTCATGGCGTGATTTTGCCGTTGAAGCTTCCAGAATTTATAAAAATAGAAGTGCCAAAGAAGACGCTTACAACGCCATTGCCGATGAACTTTTGGACATTGCCAATCGTGAAGAAATCTTTTTCAAAAAACTAAAAAAAGCAATCAGCTAATTATATTTTGCAACCCATTATAAAAATAGAATCCCTTTCGAAAAAATACAAAGATGCCGATCAGTTTTCTTTGAACGATGTTTCGCTGGAGATAAACGAAGGACAGATTTTCGGATTATTAGGTCCGAATGGCGCTGGAAAAACAACTCTAATTTCAATGCTTTGCGGATTGATCAAACCTACTTCCGGACATTTTTCAATTGATGATTTAGACTATCACCATCATGCTGCGAAAATCAAAAAAATCATTGGCGTTGTTCCTCAGGAATATGCCTTGTACCCGACTTTGACCGCTAGAGAAAATCTGCATTATTTTGGAAGTATGTACGGTTTGAAAGGTTCTGATTTGAAAGATAAAGTAATTGAAACTTTAGATCTTTTGGGATTGCTGAAATTTGCTGATAAACAAATTCATACTTTTTCTGGCGGAATGAAACGCCGTGTGAATTTGATTGCTGGAATTCTGCACAATCCGAAAGTTTTGTTTTTGGATGAACCAACAGTTGGTGTTGATGTTCAGTCGAAAAATGCCATTTTAGATTATCTGAAAATCTTAAATCAAAACGGAACGACGATTATTTATACTTCTCATCATTTGGCGGAAGCCGAAGATTTCTGCACGAATATTGCCATTTTAGACCGAGGCAAAATTTATGCAAAGGGAACGCCTGAAACCTTAATTGAAACTACAGAAAATGCCAGAAATCTTGAAGATGTTTTTATTTCATTAACCGGTAAAGACTTGCGAGATGATATATAAAATTTGGATGTCGATAGTAAAAGAATTTCTTTTATTAAAAAGAGATTTAGGCGGTTTGATTATTTTATTTATCATGCCGTTGGTTTTGGTTATTACAGTTACAATTATTCAGGACAGTACTTTTAAAACCGTCAGCGATAATAAAATTCAGATTTTATTGGTTGATAATGATAAAGGTGCAGTTTCAAAAACGGTTTTTGATAATCTTCAAAAGAATAATTTATTCAGCGTTGTAACACAGCTCGACAACAAACCCATTACTGAAGAAGTTGCCCGAGAAAATGTGTACAAAGGAAAATTTCAATTGGCAATTGTAATTCCGAAAAACCTAAGCGCCGATTTACAAGCCAAAGTCGATCAGAATGTCGAAAACATTGTGAGCAAAATGGGTTTTACAGACAGCGTTGCCAAACCTGAAAAACCAAAAGTTATCACACAAAAAGAAGTGAAATTATATTTTGATCCGGCGGTACAATTGAGTTTCAAAAACTCCGTAATGAGTTCGATTGACAAAATGATTTCGCAAATCGAAACCAAATCCATTTATACTGCTTTTCAGAATCAATTTGGTGAAGAAAACACTGAATTCGATCAAAAGAATTTTATTACATTCAAAGAAATTGTTCCGAGAATAAACAACAAAGAAGTATTGCCAAATTCGGTGCAACACAACGTTCCGGCCTGGACACTTTTTGCGATATTTTTTATCGTGATTCCGCTTTCAATCAATATTGTAAAAGAAAAATCACAAGGAACTTTTGTTCGTTTATTGACCAATCCAGTTTCGAATTTAGTTGTGATTATTGGTAAAACCATTACCTATTCTGTCATTTGTATGATTCAGTTTTATATGATGGTTGCTGTTGCTATTTTCCTGTTTCCGCATATTGGTCTGCCTCCGTTAAATGTTGAAGGGCATCTGTTTTTAATGAGTGTTGTCGCTTTATTTTCAGGTTTTGGCGCCATCGGATTCGGAATTTTATTAGGAACTGTAGCGAGCACTCAGGAACAATCAGCGCCGTTTGGTGCGACGAGTGTTATCATTCTGGCCGCAATTGGCGGAATTTGGGTTCCGGTTTTTGCCATGCCAAAAATTATGCAGATTATTGCCAAATCATCGCCGATGAATTGGGGATTAGAAGCCTTTTATGATGTTTTATTACGCAACGTTTCTTTTGTCGAAATCATTCCAAAAATAAGTTTGTTATTTTTGTTCTTTATAATTACAACTTCCATTGCCTTATTTTATGACAAAAAGAAAAGAACAGTATAACGAAGCCTCAGACTTAACCGTTTCACACGAAATCAGAATTCGTTTTAACGAAACTGATCCGCTTGGAATTGTTTGGCACGGCCATTATATTACCTATTTTGAAGACGGTCGCGAAGCCTTTGGACGCCAGCACGGACTTACGTATTTGGACATTGCAAAAACGGGTTACACGACTCCAATTGTAAAATCAAAATGCGAACATAAATTGTCTCTGCGTTACGGCGATGTTGTAACAATTGAAACCACAGTTGTCGATACTCCGGCCGCGAAAATTATTTACCGTTTTAAAATTATTGACGCTCAAGGCGAAGTTGCCTGCACCGGCGAAACAACTCAGGTTTTTTTAGATAAAGAAGGGAATTTAATGCTGACAAATCCTCCTTTTTATGAGGAATGGAAAAAGAAAGTTGGGTTGTTGAAATAAAACACGAATTTCACGGATTAACACGAATTAAAATAAAATAATCAGTGTAAATCCGCTTAATCTGCAAAATCTGCGTGCCATAAAACCGTACTGAAATAAACATAAAATGTCAAAAGAAATATACATCACACAAACGAATTGTATCACGCCATTAGGTTTTGATGTTGAATCGAACATCGAAGCGATTTTGCGTGGCGATTCTGGAATTCAACTTCACAGTGATATTTCCTTGATGCCAAATTCATTTTATGCTTCGATTATTTCTGATGAAAAAATAAACAGTGCTTTTGCAAAAATCAGCGCTGAAACAAAATATTCCCGTTTAGAGAAAATGATGATTTTGGCTTTAGAGCCGATTATCAAAAATTCTGATGTTGAATTGAATTCGAAAACTGCTTTTATACTTTCGACTACAAAAGGAAATGTGACGGCTTTAAAAGAAAATTCAGAAGAAAATTTCAACAACGCACATTTAGATGTTTTAGCCAAAAATGTTGCCAATTTCTTCGGATTTCAAACACAGCCAATCGTTGTTTCAAATGCCTGCGTTTCCGGAATTTTAGCCGTTTCTGTTGCCAAAAGAATGATTCAATCGAAACTTTATGACAATGTTTTTGTTGTCGCCGGCGACGAAGTTTCCGAATTTGTTTTGTCTGGATTTAATGCTTTTCAGGCGATGAGCGAATTGCCTTGTAAACCCTATTCTAAAAACAGAACCGGAGTAAGTTTGGGCGAAGCAACTTCTGCAGTTTTAGTTACGGCGGAAGCCAAAAACGCCAAAATAAAAATAATCGGCGACAGTTCAATTAACGACGCGAATCATATTTCCGGACCTTCAAGAACAGGCGAAGGTTTGTTCAGAAGTATTCAGAATGCTTTAAAAGAAGCAAAAATTGAAGCCAATAAATTAGATTATATTTCAGCACACGGAACTGCAACTCCTTTCAACGATGAAATGGAAGCGATTGCTTTAAACCGATTGGATTTACAAAATGTTCCAATCAATAGTTTGAAAGGATTTTACGGTCATACTTTAGGTGCTTCGGGATTATTGGAAACCGTAATTGCGATTGAATCTGCGAATCGAAACATGCTTTTTGAATCGAAAGGTTTTGATGAAATTGGAGTTAGTGAAACTGTAAATGTTATTGAGAAAAATAAAGAAGCAACTATTGAGTATTTCCTGAAAACGGCTTCAGGATTTGGCGGTTGTAATATGGCTGTTGTTTTTGAGAAAATGAAATAGAACACCAATTACACTAATTTTCACGAACTAATTAGTGTAATTTTTATGCCGAAAATAATCCGTGTTAATTAGTGAAATTCGTGTTTAAACTAAAATAATGACTCAAAATAAAACCTACATACAATCCTACATTACCATTCAAAACAACGAAATTGTTTTGAACGGAACTTCCGTATTCAAAATTGAACCAACCGATTTTGCTGATTTCTCGAAACAAGCATTACGCAATTTTGAAATACAATATCCAAAGTTCTTCAAAATGGATGCTTTGAGCAAATTGGCTTTTTTAGGATCGGAGTTGCTTTTGAGTCCGATTGTTTCTGCTGAAGAAGAAAATAATATTGCTTTAGTTTTGGCGAATAAATCGTCAAGTTTAGATACCGATGTAAAATATCAGGAATCAATTTCAGACAAAGAAAACTATTATCCAAGTCCGGCAGTTTTTGTTTATACATTGCCAAATATTTGTTTGGGCGAAATAAGTATTCGCCATCAGCTAAAAAGTGAGAATTCTTTCTTTATATTTGATGCTTTCAACACTGAATTCATGTCGAATTATTCGAATATTTTATTAAATTCAGATAAAGCAGATAAAGTTCTTTGTGGCTGGGTGGAATATTTTAACGAAGATTACAAAGCTTTTCTCTGCGTCATTGGCAAGGAAGAAAACGAGAAATATAGAGACGAAAATATCAATACATTATACAATAAATAATCATGGAAGCATTAAAAGAAGAATTAAAAAATAAAATCATTACGACTTTAAACTTAGAAGATATCGCTGTTGAAGACATTGCAGATAACGATCCTTTGTTTGGAGACGGTTTAGGTTTAGACTCGATTGATGCACTTGAATTAATCGTGATTCTTGATAAAGATTACGGAATTAAACTGGTTGATCCGAAAGAAGGAAAATCAATTTTCCAGTCGATTGAAACGATGGCAACTTACATCAACTCGAATAGAACAAAATAGTTACAAACTTTTGCAAAGAGTTACTAAGTTAAAGTAATGCTTATAAAACTTGGCGACTCTGCGACTTTGCGAGATTAAATCATAAAGTTTTTTTCTTAACAGCGAGAAATTTGCTCGCAAAGACGCAAAGGCGCAAAGTTTAATTTGATCTAAAATCATAAATCTAAAATGACAAAAGGTGTCGCAATAACGGGAATGGGAATTATCTCTTCGATTGGAAATTCAGTTGAAGAAAATTATATTTCCCTAATCGAAAATAAAATCGGTATTTCCAGAATTGAAAATATTCCGACGGTTCATGCCGATGTCATCAAAGTTGGTGAAATCAAAAAAACCAATGAAAAATTGATTGCCGAATTACAGCTTTCTGAAAATAATAATTTCTCTAGAACAGCAATGATTGGCGCTTTGGCAGCCAAACAAGCCGTTGAAAATGCTGGAATTACTTCTATCAACGAATTCAGAACCGGACTTATTTCGGCGACAAGTGTTGGTGGCATGGACATGACCGAAAAACATTATTACGATTATTTCGAAAAACCTGAATTGGTAAAATATATTACTTGTCATGACGGCGGCGATGTGGCTGAAAAAATTGCTTCGGAACTTGGTTTAAAAGGAATGGTTACGACAATCAGTACCGCTTGTTCATCGGCTGCAAACTCAATTATGCTGGGTGCTCGACTGATTAAAACCGGAAAATTAGATCGCGTTATTGTTGGTGGAACAGATGCTTTGGCAAAATTTACCATCAACGGATTCAAAACTTTGATGATTTTATCTGACGATTATAATAAACCTTTTGACAATAACCGAAAAGGATTAAATCTTGGTGAAGCGGCGGCTTTCTTAGTTTTAGAATCGGATGAAGTTGTTGCCAAACAAAACAAAAAAGTCTTGGCAAGAGTTTCGGGTTACGGAAATGCAAATGATGCTTTTCACCAAACTGCTTCTTCAGAAAATGGTGACGGCGCTTATTTGGCAATGAAAAAAGCTTTTGAAGTTTCGGGAATAAAACCTTCTGAAATTGATTATATCAACGTTCACGGAACCGCAACGCCAAATAACGATTTATCTGAAGGAAGAGCTTTACTCCGAATTTATGAAAATGAAAAAGTTCCAGATTTCAGTTCGACAAAACCATTTACAGGCCATACTTTAGCGGCGGCGGCTGCAATTGAAGCTGTTTATTCGGTTTTAGCGATTCAAAATAATGTGGTTTATCCAAATTTGAATTTTGAAAATCAAATGGAAGAGTTTGAGTTGAAACCACAGACAACTTTAAAAATGAAAAACATCGAACACGTTTTGTCCAACTCATTCGGTTTTGGAGGAAATTGTTCGACACTTATATTTTCTAAAAGCTAATGAAAAAAACATATATAAATGGAGTAGGCTGTATTTCGACTCAAAAAACATTTGATACTGTTTTTTTAGAAGACGCTGTAATCAACAATTCTGAAAATGTTTTGTCGATCGTTTCTCCGGTTTACAAAGATTATATTTCTCCTACGATGAGCAGAAGAATGGCTAAAGGAGTAAAAAACGGAATTGTAGCTTCGGCTTTGGCAATGAAAGATGCCAATGTTGAAAATGTTGACGCGATCATTACCGGAACCGGTTTGGGCTGTATCGAAGATTCTGAAAAATTCCTGAAAAATATTCTTGATAATAATGAAGAATTTTTAACGCCAACTTCATTTATTCAATCGACTCATAATACGGTTGGCGCACAAATCGCACTTTCTTTACAATGCAAAGGTTATAATTTTACCTATGTAAATGGCGCAGTTTCTTTTGAATCGGCACTTTTGGATGCTAAAATGCAGATTGAAGAAGACGAAGCCAATTCAATTTTAGTTGGTGGCGTTGATGAAAATGGCGAATATACTTTATCGCTTTTTAAATTGGCAGGAAGAATTAAAAAAGAAAATGATCTTCCTGCTGAAGTTTTAAATGCCAATTCCAGCGGTGTTGTTTACGGCGAAGGCGCAAGTTTTTTTGTTTTGGAAAATGAACGAAAAGCCAATACTTATGCAGAAATTCTGGATATTGAAATCGTAAATACTTTGGAAGAAAATGAAATTGAAAACGCAATTATCAATTTTTTAAAACAAAATAATTTACAAATTTCAGATCTTGATGCTGTCGTTTTAGGTTTTGACGGAAACTCAGATTCTGATTTTTATTATAAAAACCTTTCTGAAAATGCTTTCGCAAAAACGCCTCAATTGTTCTACAAACATTTGAGCGGAGAATACGATACAGCTTCGGCATTTGCTTTGTGGATGGCTTCAAAGGTTATAAAAACGCAAGAAATTCCAGAAATTGTAAAAGTAAATTCGGTTTCAAAACCAGCTTACAATACCATTTTATTGTACAATCAAGTAAATGGAAAAAATCATAGTTTTACGTTGCTTTCAAAATGATAACGCATAAAAACATATCTGTTTTTTTTATCTTTTTATTGCTCGTATTATTTTTTCTGAGCCTTTATACTGCAATAAATTTTTGGTGGTTTGTTCTGATTGTTCTGATTTGGATTGGAATAAATGCTTTTGGTTCTGCGCGAATTTCTTCTAATTATCATGTAAAAGCGTTCTGCAATAATCCATCGGAAACAGAAAAAAAAATTGCACTAACTTTTGATGATGGTCCGACTGAATTTACTTTAGAAGTTTTAGAACTTCTGAAAAAATATAATGCCAAAGCGACTTTCTTTTGCATTGGAAAAAATATTGAAAAGCATCCTGAAATTTTAAAACAAGTTATCGCTGAAGGTCATTTGGTTGGAAATCATTCTTATTCTCATTCTAAGTTTTTTGATTTTTATCATGAAGACAAAATAACGGATGAACTTCGCAAAACCGATAAATTATTAGAAAAATTCACATCCAAAAAAATCAACTTTTTTCGTCCACCTTACGGAGTTACGACTCCTTCGATTCGAAGAGCTTTAAAAGTTACCGGACACAAAGTTATTGGCTGGAATATTCGTTCGCTAGACGGAGGAACAAAAAATCAGGATTTGATTTTAAGCCGAATTAAAAAACGAGTTTCTCCCGGCGGAATTGTACTTTTGCACGATACTGCTCCGCATTCTGTTTTGGTATTGGAACAGTTTTTGCAATTTTTACAGCAAAATAATTACGAAGTAGTTTCTGTTGAGGAGTTACTGAATCTTAATGCTTATGAAATTGAACGCCGATGAAACGGATTCGCTAACGCGAAGATGCGGATTTAAACTGATTTTCTTAAATTAAAAATTCGTGAAAATTGGTGTATCCCGATAGCTATCGGGAGTGGCAAAATTTAAGCACAATTTAAAAAAACATGAAAACTAAAATAGCATTGTTGATTCTATTTATTTCAGGCAATTTGTTCGCCCAAGAACAAAAAATGACTGATGCCGAAATTGCGTCTTTCAAACAAGATGTAAATGTGGTTTCGAAAAAAATCAAAACTTTGAGTACTGATTTTGTGCAATACAAACATTTGGATTTTTTATCAAAAGACATTGAAACTTCTGGAAAAATGGTTTTTAAAGAACCTGCGTTATTGTCTTGGCAATATAAAAAACCATACAATTACAGCATTGTTTTCAAGAACGGAAAAATCCTGATTAACGACGAAGGAAAGAAAAGCGCGGTTGATATTGGCAACAGCAAAATCTTTGCAAGAATCAACAAATTGATTATTGGAAGCGTAAGCGGAAACATGTTTGACGACAAAGAATTTACGATTTCGTATTTCAAATTAAAAGGTCAGAACTTGGCGAAATTTGTTCCGAAAGATGCGACGTTGAAGAAATACATCAAACAAATTGAACTGACTTTCGATAAAGAAGAAGCAACAGTTGTTCAGGTAAAACTTTTGGAATCATCTGAAGATTACACCCGAATTGTACTTAAAAACAAAGTGATCAATGCAAAAATCGACGATTCAGTTTTTACTAATTAATTGTTTTCTGGCAATTGTTTTAGTTTCCTGTGGCTCGGTCACAAAAAATTATACGCCTAAAAAATTAGACAAAACCGCTATTGAAGTTCCGTATTTCGCCAACTCAAAAACCGATTATGTTTACAAAACCAACATCACGGTTTACGGTCATGAAATGTCTGGGATTTTCATCGCCAAAAAAATTAATGACACCACACATCGAGTAGTTTTTACAACCGAATTTGGAAACAAATTACTGGATTTTGAAATTGCTGAAAAGACTTTTAAAGTCAATTCGATTGTATCAGAATTGGATCGAAAAATACTGATTAATACTTTGACAGATGATTTTAGATTGCTTCTCAAAAAAGATTATTTAGTTCAGGAACAATTCGAAAACGAAACTGATAACATTTATAAATCGGCAGATGGTGATTACGATAATTATCTTTTTATACCCAAAAATGATCAAAAAGTAACGAAAGTTGTTAATGCTTCAAAAACAAAAGAAAAAATAACAATTACTTTTACTTTAGAAAACGATAAATTTGCTGAAAAAGTCGTCATTTTGCATCAAAATATCAAGTTGAAAATTGAACTGAATTATTTTAAATCAGAATAAAAATATAACCAAACCAACCATGAAAAAATTAACCTTATTTGCATTTGTTTTATTTATTGGCCTTGTTTCAACGCAAGCGCAAGTATCTGTAAGTCCAGGTATTAGAGGTGGTTTAAACCTAACAAGTTTAACCAATATTGACAACAATAGTATGAAAGCCGATTATTATGTTGGAGGTTTAGTTGCCATAAAATTCAATAAATATTTTACGCTTCAGCCTGAAATAACCTATTCAAGACAAGGTGCCGAAGGAAGAGAATATTATAATGGAGCACCATATCAAGACGCAAAATATGAATTAAATTATGTAACACTTGGCGCCGTTGCAAAGTTTAACTTTGGTGGTCAAGGTTTTCACGTTCTAGCTGGACCATCACTTGATTTGAAAACAAGTGATAATTTTGGACGATATGGATATGATCCAATTGGTACAGATTTTTCATTTGTTGGCGGTATTGGCTATACTCTACCAAACGGTTTAACTTTTGAAGCAAGATTTAAACAAGGTTTAATTGATATTTACGGTTATGATGGTATTGATTATGATGACTATTATTATGATCAAATCATTTTAAATCAGGTATTGCAGTTTGGTATTAGTTATACTTTTAAAGTAAAATAAAAATGGTTTTAAAAGATTTTTATAAAATACTTTCAGAAGAAAAAATATCAGATTCTAAATATAATATTACGATTTTGGTCAATGAAAAACATGAAGTTTTTAAAGGCCATTTTCCGGGAAATCCAATTATGCCGGGTGTGTGCATGATTCAAATTATTAAAGAACTGACAGAGAAAATTACGCAACAAACTTTAATAATTCAAACGCTTGCCAATGTTAAATTCATGGCGCTAATTAATCCAGAAGTCAATCCGGAATTGCGCTTGGAACTTGACATTACAATAACCGAAGAGAATTTGGTTAAAGTAAAAAACACTACTTATTTTAATGACACTGTTGCTTTGAAATTAAGCAATGTGTACAAAAAAATGTAATTATGAAACTGCTATTGACATTACTTTTATGGATCAATTTTGTGGGTAATCCAGATTTGGCGTCCATCAGAAAAATGTATACAACGGTTACAAAATCTGAAAGTAATGCAAAAGAATTTTCAGAAAAACTAGCTGGCATTTCTGATGATGCAAATAAAACTTTAGTCGCTTATAAAGCTGCTTCAATTTTGTTGGATTCCAATTTCAAAAAGAAATTAAAAGATAAAATTGACCGCTTTAAAGAAGGTGCAAAATTGCTTGAATCGACTATAAAAAGTGAACCAGACAATATCGAAATCAGAATGATTAGATTGAGCATTCAGGAAAATGTTCCTGGAATTACGGGTTATAAAAAAAATATCAAAGAAGACAAAAAATATCTTACAGAGCATTATGCTGATCAAAGCGGTGCATTAAAAGAATATCTAAAAGACTTTATTTTACAATCAAAAAGTTTTTCTGAAAAAGAGAAACAATTTGTGAAGTAAGCGAAAGCACAACTCCTCATGAAACCAATTTTACTTCAGCACGATTTACTTAATTCCACTTCGTTTTGTGTTATTGTACCAACGTACAACAATCAGAAAACATTAAAAAAAGTGCTGGATTCTATTTTAGAATATACTGCCAATGTTATTATTGTCAACGACGGTTCGACAGATGAGACTTTCGAAATTCTGAAACAATATTCACAACTAACTCAAATTCATCATCCAAAAAATTTAGGAAAAGGAAGAGCGCTAAGAAATGGTTTCAGAAAAGCATTGGAACAAAATTTTGAGTACGCCATAACAATCGATTCTGACGGACAGCATTTTGCTTCTGACATTCCGAATTTTATTGCAGCAATTCAAGAAGAACCAAATTCTTTGCTGATTGGAAGTCGAAATATGACGCAGGAAAATGTGCCGAAGAAAAGCAGTTTTGGGAATAAGTTTTCGAATTTTTGGTTTAAGTTCGAAACGGGAATCAAATTAGAAGATACGCAATCTGGTTTTAGATTATATCCGCTGCAACTACTTCCAAAACAATTTTACACCAATAAATTTGAGTTCGAAATTGAAGTGATTGTGCGTGCGGCATGGAAAGGAATTGTAGTTAAAAACATTCCGATTCAGGTTTTGTACAATCCTGCAGAACGTGTTTCTCACTTTCGTCCGTTTCGTGATTTTACCCGAATCAGTATTTTAAATACGGTTTTGGTGACTAATGCTTTGCTTTACATAAAGCCGAGAGATTTTTTTAGAAGAGCAAAAAAAAAAGGTTTTAAAAAGTTCTTTCTCGAAGACATTTTAGAAAGCAAGGATTCTAATTTTAAAAAAGCTGCAGCAATTGCTTTGGGGATTTTTATTGGATTTTCGCCTTTTTGGGGTTTTCAAACCATTTTGCTTTTTACTTTTGCCGCTATTTTCAGGCTCAACAAAGTCATTGCTTATTTGACTTCAAATGTTAGTTTTCCGCCATTTATTCCGTTTATTATTTATGCGTCGCTTCAAGTTGGAAGCATTTTTGTATCGAGCGATGCACCTCTAGTTTTAGATAGTTCAATCACGCTCGACGATATTCAAAAAAATGCTACGCAATATATTGTAGGAAGTCTTATTTTAGCAACCGTTTCGGCGCTATCAGTTGGCCTTATAAGTTATTTGCTTTTAACGACTTTTAGCAAGAAACAAATTGAATAAGTTTTTGCCACAGATTAAAAGGATTAAAATGATTTTAACATCCAGTTTGTCAGGCTGAGCGAAGTCGAAGCCAACGTCCAATTGGAACGCCCTTCGACTTCGCTCAGGGTAACAAACTAAAGCTAATCTTTTAATCTGTGGCAAAAAAAATTTAAATCATAACCATGCATCACTATTTTTACGCCATTCATTTATTTGTTAACCGAAGAAAATCGTTATCGGTTTTTTTGGCGTTTTTAGTGCTTTTCGTTTTTGGATTTTTTGCTTCTCAAATTAAATTTGAAGAAGATATAACCAAATTAATTCCCGCCAATGACAAAGCCGATGTCACGGCAAAAGTCTTAAAACAATTAAATTTTGCCGATAAAATAACCGTGATATTCAAACTCGAAAAAAACGGTTCTACGGAAGATTTAAAAGAAATGGCGACTGCATTTTCAGACAGCGTTTCTAAATCTTGTAAACCATATGTAACGGGAATTCAAGGAAAAATTGACGAAGAAAATATTCAGGAAACAATTGATTTTGTTTACAATAATCTGCCTCTTTTTCTCGAGAATAAAGATTATGAAGCCATTCAAAATAAACTTCAAAAAGACAGCATTACAGCGACGGTTCAAGGAAATTACAAATCGATTATTTCGCCTTCGGGATTTATCACTAGAGATTTTATTCAACGAGATCCGTTTGGGATTTCGTTTATTGCTTTAAAAAAATTACAGCAATTAAATGTTGGCGACGATTTTACGCTTGAAAATGGTTTTGTAATGACCAAAGACAAAACGAAATTATTGCTTTTCATAACCTCAAATCTTCCGTCAAGCGAAACCGAAAAAAATACGTTTTTTGCCGAAAAACTAAAATCAATTCAGGAAAATTTAAATCAGAAGTTTAAAAGCAAAACTTCGATCAGTTATTTTGGATCGGCTTTAATTGCCGTTGCCAATGCGAATCAAATCAAAAGCGATATTGTTTTAACAACATCAATCGCGATGTTTACCTTGATGCTGATTTTGATTTTATTCTACCGAAAAATACTAATTCCGCTTATTATTTTTCTTCCAACGGTTTTTGGAGCCTTGTTTGCCGTTGCGTTTTTATATTTCGTGAAAGAACAGATTTCAGCAATTTCACTCGGAATCGGATCTATTTTACTCGGCATTACAATCGATTATTCCATTCATATTCTCACACATTACAAGCACAACAGCGATATAAAAACATTGTATAAGGATATTACAATGCCGGTAATTATGAGTAGTTCGACAACGGCGGTTGCTTTTTTATGTCTGCTTTTTGTAAAATCGGATGCGCTGAATGATCTTGGAATTTTCGCAGCCGTGATTGTGATGGCAACTGGAATTTTCTCGCTTTTAATTGTACCGCATTTATACAAACCAAAAGAAAATCCAGCTGAACACAAGAAAAATGTCATTGATAAAATGGCGCATTTTTCTTTTCACAACAATAAAATCTTAATTGGTTTTTGCGTTATTATCACCATTATTTGCTGTTTTACTTATAACGATGTTGGTTTCAATAACGATTTGTCACAATTGAATTTTGTTCCAAAGGAAATTAAAGCGGCCGAAAAACAACTGGAAGAAAGTACAAGTTTGACTTCAAAAACAATTTATGTTGCCTCATACGGAAAAAGTATGGACGAAGTTTTGCAAAACAACAGCCAGCTTTTCTCTGATTTATCAAAAGAAAAACAACAAAACAAAATATTAAATTTCAGTTCTGTTGGTGGTATAATGCTTTCGCAAAAAGAGCAACAACAGAAAATTGAAAAATGGAATTCGTTTTGGGATGCCAATAAAAAAGCACTTTTAAAATCGGCGTTAATTTCTGAAGGTTCGAAACTCGACTTTAAACCTACAACTTATGTGAACTTTTTTGATCATTTAGATTTTGGTTTCAAACCAATTTCTGCCAATGAATATTTAAAAATTCAGGCTTTACAATTAAAAGAATTTGTGACCGAAAAAAATGGTTTTTACACGATTTCTACCTTAGTAAAAGTTTCGCCAGAACAAAGAGATGCTTTTGTAAAATCGGCTTCAGCCAAAAATAATTTAATTGCAATCGATCGTCAACAAATGAATGAAACGTTTTTCAACACCTTGAAAACCGATTTCAATTCGCTTGTCAATTATTCTTTTGTAGCCGTAATTCTCATTTTATTTTTCTTCTTCCGAAGAATCGAATTGGTAATCGTAAGCTGTATTCCAATTGCTTTAACGGGAATTGTCACGGCAGGAATTATGGGCATTTTTGGTATTCAGATGAATATTTTCAGTATGATTGTCTGCACGCTAATTTTTGGTCACGGTGTCGATTTCAGTATTTTCATGACCAGCGCTTTGCAGAAAGAATATACCAACGGAAAAAATGAAATTGCCGTCTACAGAACCTCAATTATTTTGGCGGTAATCACGACGATTTTAGGAATTGGCGCCATGATTTTTGCCAAACATCCAGCGCTGACTTCTATTTCTTCAGTTTCATTAATTGGAGTTTTTGCGGCGCTGATTATCACGTTTATTTTCTACCCAATTCTTTTCAAATTATTTATTTCGAATCGATCAAAAAATGGAAATCCGCCATTTGTTTTACGCACTTTTGTTCATGGCGTTATTTCGTTTTTCTATTATGGAATGGGTGGAATTATCATGTCGATTTTCAGTTTTACTTTAATGCCGATTTTGCCTTTAAGTGCTAAAACAAAGATGAAAGGTTTTCGATATGTGGTTTCAAAATTCATGAAATCAGTATTGTATTCAAACCCATTTATACATAAAAAAGTCGTCAATAATTTTAATGAAACTTTCGAAAAACCAGCTGTAATTATTGCCAATCATTCTTCATTTCTAGACATTTTAGCAATGGGAATGTTGAGTCCAAAAATTATTTTTCTGGTAAGCGACTGGGTTTACAACTCCCCTATTTTTGGCGGTGTTGTAAGGAAGGCTGGTTTTTATCCAGTATCTGAAGGCTTGGAAGGTGGCGTTGAACATTTACGCAAAAAAGTAAATGAAGGTTATTCATTGATGGTTTTTCCAGAAGGAACACGATCAGAAAATAACGTTATAAAACGATTCCATAAAGGTGCTTTTTTCCTGGCCGAAGAATTTAATTTAGATATTATTCCGATTGTGATTCACGGCGCTTCAGAGTTAATTCCGAAAGGCGATTTTGTAATTCACAATGGAAACCTAACTGTTACTATTTTAGAAAGAATTTCGCCTGAAAATCATTCTTT
Source organism: Flavobacterium sp. LHD-80 (assembly GCF_030929605.1). GTDB lineage: Bacteria > Bacteroidota > Bacteroidia > Flavobacteriales > Flavobacteriaceae > Flavobacterium. The sequence continues at coordinate 111,355 of NZ_JAVFVS010000004.1, read as the reverse complement.
CGGAAAAAATTATGCCGAAAGAACCAAACAAATCAGTACATTTTTTAAAGCAGAATATCGCAAAATTCGTCAGGAATTAGAAGCTCCAGATTATTTTAAAAAGATGTTACAGCATAGTTTCGATTACAAAGAAATTGAAATTGTAAACAGTGTAAAAAAAGATCTAAAAAAGCATCTTGGAACTTATTTTATTCTTGGAAAACAACTTTCGGCTAAAGCCAAAATAGTGCATTTAGCAAATGATTACGGACAATTGGATGTCTTATTGGCATTGCAAGAACCACAGCGAAAAATTCATTCGTATATTTCTGATGAAGAAAAACGCGATGTTGCCAAAAACAATTATATCGTTAATAAGAGAAAAATAGCTTATCTCGAAAATTTAGAAACACTTTCTGAAAATCATTACGATACGCTTTTAATTTCAGATGAAAATTCAGAAAATGAAATTCAGAAAGTAATACTTTTCACTTCGTGTGTAATTTTAATGGATTGTCCACGTTTAAAAAACACTATGATTAACTTTGGTTTTGAGACGGTTTTTGAGGAAAACGATTTGATTGTATTAAAGAAAAACTAAAATGAAAGAACATTACGACGTTGTAATTGTTGGCAGTGGTTTGGGCGGACTGGTTTCGTCTATTATTCTGGCTAAAGAAGGCTACAGCGTTTGTGTGCTCGAAAAAAACAATCAATACGGTGGGAATCTTCAAACTTTTGTTCGTGATAAAACCATTTTTGATACCGGAATTCATTATATCGGAGGTTTAGGCGACGGCCAAAATCTGCATCAATATTTTAAATATTTGGGAATTATCGACAAACTGAATCTGAAGAAATTAGACGAAAATGCTTTCGATATTATTTCTTTTGAAGGTGATAAAACCGAATATCCGCATGCGCAGGGTTATGAAAATTTTGTCCAGCAATTAAAAAAATATTTCCCCGAAGAAGAAAAAAACATCTCCAATTATTGCGAAAAACTTAAGGCGATTTGTGATTCTTTTCCGCTTTATAATTTAGAATCAGAAGGAAAATATGATTCTGAAATTCTGACTTTAAATGCAAAAGAAACGATTGATTCTTTTACAGAAAATGAAAAACTGAAAGCGGTTTTGGCAGGTTCTAATTTTTTGTACGCCGGCATTCCAGATAAATCGCCTTTTTATGTTCATGCCTTAATTGTAAATTCATACATTCAAAGTTCGTGGCGCTGTATTAATGGCGGAAGCCAAATTACAAAACAGCTTTTGAAACAGCTTAAAAAATACGGCGGGGAATTTTATAAACATAAAGAAGTTACACGTTTTGAAGTCGAAAATCACAAAGTGAATTCGGTTAAAATGAAAGACGGAACACAGGTTTCTGGAACGTTTTTTATTTCGAATATTGAACCCAAAACGACTTTGAAAATGGCGGGTGAAGCAAATTTCAGAAAACCGTTTTTCAACCGAATTCAAAGTCTTGAAGGCGTACTTTCCGCTTTCAGTTTACACTTGGTTTTCAAGCCAGAAACTTTCAAATACATCAACCATAATTATTATCATTTCAAAAATAGCAGTGAAGTTTGGTCAGCGCATGAATACGACGAAAATTCGTGGCCAAAAATGTATATGGCTTCCATGAACGCTTCACAAGAAGATGAAATTTGGGCCGATGGAATGACGTTTATTACGTACATGAAATTCGACGATGTTTTGCCTTGGACGAACACTTTTAATACAACCGTCGAAAAAAACGATCGAGGTGAAAGTTATGAAGAATTCAAAGCCAGAAAAACGGCTAAATTTTTAGATGAAATCGAAATAAAATTTCCTGGAATTAGAGATTGCATAAAATCGATTCATACTTCAAGTCCGCTTTCCTATCGTGATTATATTGGCGGTGACAACGGAAATATGTACGGTTATGTTAAAGATTCTAATAATCCGTTAAAAACTTTAATTCCTTCAAAAACCAAGTTAGAAAATTTATATCTTACAGGTCAAAGTATTAATATGCATGGCGTTCTCGGAGTAACAATTGGCGCGGTTGTCACTTGCTCAGAAATTGTTGGAAAAGAATATTTGATCAATAAAATTAATCAGACTGTTGACTAAAGCACGATTAATTTGAAGTACATAAGTTTGGTTGGCAGACTTTAATTCTGTGAAATTGAAATGCGTAATTTAACCACAAATTACACAAATTTTCGCAAATTAATTTGTGTGAATCTGCGTAATTTGCGGTTAAAAACTTTTTTAAAAACTGCAATAAAAATATAGTAAATAACCTGCTTTTAAGCTGTTTTTGAGACCTATTAATTGAATTATGAAAAACCGAATTACATATCTTTTCTTCCTCGGTTTTTTGGGAATTCTTATTTCTTGCGGTACATCAAAATCAAAAAATCATCAGCCAGATATTTCCACTTATAATTCAACAAAACCTGTTGTCACCAAAATTTCAGACAGCATTTTTATTTCAGGAAACAATTCGCTTTTAAAAAACAAACAGGGACTTTGGGAATTATATGTTGAAGGCGATCCTTTAGAAATTGGCCTCAACACCGGCGCCTTATCTGATTCGCTTTTACAAAGACAGCAAAACATTTTCTTCTCCAAAATAAAAGATTTAGTTCCGTCGAAATTTGAACAAAAAATATTGCGTCAATTTTTAAAATGGTACAACCGAAAATTATATGCCAATGTTCCTGACGAATATCAAACGGAAATTTTCGGCATTTCACAATACACTTCACATGACTTTGACAATATTGCACCGCAATATCAACGTGGTTTATATCTGCACGCAGCGCATGACATTGGGCACGCCTTGCAGGATTTGGCTTTGGTTGGCTGTTCGTCATTTGCGGCTTGGGGTGAAAAATCTGAAGACGGAAATTTAATTCTCGGGCGCAATTTTGATTTTTATGTTAATGATGCTTTCGCAGAAAATAAAATTATTGCGTTTATAAAACCAGAACAAGGAAACAATTTTATGATGGTTTCCTGGCCCGGAATGATTGGTGCTGTTTCCGGAATGAATCAGCAAGGTTTGACGGTTACCATTAATGCGGCAAAATCAGAAATCCCGATGAGTGCCAAAACACCAATTTCTATTTTGACCCGTGAAATTTTACAGCATGCTTCAACGATTGACGAAGCGATTGTCATTGCAAAAAAGCGATCCGTCTTTGTTTCTGAATCGATTATGGTAGGAAGTGCGCAAGATAATAAAGCCGTCCTAATTGAAGTTTCTCCAAAAAAAATAGACGTTTATGAAGTTCCAAACAGCAATCAATTAATTTGTTCGAATCATTTTCAGAGTGAAGCTTTCAAAAATGAAAAGCGAAATCAGGCACAAATTGCAGAAAGTCATTCTCAATATCGCTTTGAAAGAATGCAGGAGCTTTTGTCTGAAAACAAAAAAATAAATCCTGAAATTGCTTCAGAAATTCTTAGAGATAAAAATGGTTTAAATGATATTCCGCTTGGTTTGGGCAACGAAAAAGCACTGAATCAGTTATTGGCACATCACGGAATTATTTTTAAACCGAAAGAAAAACTAGTTTGGGTTTCGGCAAATCCATTTCAGTTGGGCGAATTTGTGTGTTATAATCTGGATTCTATTTTTAATGGAAGAAAAACGAATACCACAATTTCATTTGAACAAGAAAATTTAAATATTGCCAAAGATCCTTTTATAAAAACCGAAGCTTTCCAAAACTATAAAAAGTTTAAATCCGAAAATCATCAAATGGATTTATATCTAAAAAATAAAGAAACCATTTCGCCCGAATTTATTCAGCAGTATCAATTGCTAAACCCAGATTATTGGGTTGTATATTACAAAGCAGGGTTGTACTTTTATCAAAAAAAACAATTCCGCGCTGCTCAAATTAATTTTGAAAAAGCATTGACCAAAGAAATTACTACAGCTCCTGAAAAAGCAAAAATTGAAAAATATTTAAAAAAACTCAAAAGAAAATTACAATGATTCCAGCAATAGAAAAAAATTCTTTAGACGAAATTAAAGTTTTTCAAGAACAAAAATTAACCGAGCTTTTAGCGTATATCGCCGAGAATTCACCTTTTTATAAAAGACTTTTTGCAGGACAAAATATTGATATTTCGAAAGTAAAAACGCTGGAAGATTTACAATTTTTACCCGTTACAACCAAAGAAGATTTACAGCAATACAACGACGATTTTTTGTGTGTTCCGCAACATAAAATCATTGATTACGCCTCGACATCAGGAACTTTAGGCGATCCGGTAACTTTCGGTTTAACCGATTCTGATTTAGATCGATTGGCTTATAATGAAGCAATTTCTTTTGCTTGCGCCGGAATCACAGAAGGCGACGTTGTACAATTAATGACCACAATTGATAGAAAATTTATGGCCGGATTGGCTTATTTTCTTGGTTTAAGAAAACTGAAAGTCGGCGTAATCCGTGTTGGTGCCGGAATTCCGGAAATGCAATGGGATTCGATTTTAAAATACAATCCGAGTTATTTAATTACGGTTCCTTCTTTCCTTTTGAAATTAATTGAATATGCCGAAATTCACGGAATCGATTATAATAATTCAAGCATAAAAGGTGCAATTTGTATTGGAGAATCTTTGAGAGAACAGGATTTTTCAATGAATATTCTATCCAAAAAAATCACAGACAAGTGGAATATTAAGTTGTTTTCGACTTATGCTTCCACGGAAATGAGCACCGCTTTTACAGAATGTGAACATGGAAAAGGCGGACATCATCATCCGGAATTGATTATTGTTGAAGTTCTCGACGAAAATAATATTCCCGTAAAAAATGGTGAAACCGGCGAGCTGACTTTTACTACTTTAGGAATTGAAGCCATGCCTTTATTGCGTTTTAAAACCGGAGATATTGTCCAGCTTCACAATGAACCTTGTACCTGCGGGCGAAATACTTTGCGCGTTGGCCCGGTTGTCGGCCGTAAAAAACAAATGATAAAATACAAAGGAACAACGCTTTATCCGCCAGCGATGAATGATGTTTTGAGCAGTTTTGATAATATCGAAAATCATTTAATCGAAATTTCTACAAATGATTTAGGCACCGATGAAATCCTGATAAAAATTGCCGTAAAAAATCAAACTCCAGAATTTCTTCAAGAAATAAAAGACCATTTTAGAGCCAAATTGAGAGTAACTCCAAAAATAGAATTCGCCTCAAAAGAAACTTTAAACCCTTTAGTTTTTAATCCAATGAGCCGAAAACCAATTCGGTTTTTTGATTATAGGTCTTAATATTAGGCACAAAGTAACAAAGGGACAAAGGTTCAAAGTCTGTTAATCAGCACTATAAAAAAACCTTCGTCCCTTTGTTACTTTATGCCTTTGTCCCTCGAATTGTGTCAATTCGATTAAAATGTTGTAATTTTGCAAAAAATTATGAAGATGGTCAAGATTGGCAACATAGAATTACCCGAATTTCCTTTACTGCTTGCTCCAATGGAAGATGTGAGCGATCCGCCGTTTCGCAGATTATGCAAAACGCACGGCGCTGACATGATGTATTCTGAATTCATTTCATCAGAAGGATTAATTCGTGATGCAATCAAAAGCAGAATGAAGTTGGATATTTTTGATTATGAACGTCCGGTAGGAATCCAGATTTTTGGTGGAGATGAAGAAGCAATGGAAATGTCATCTAAAATTGTTTCAACTGTAAAACCAGATTTAGTGGATATCAATTTTGGATGTCCGGTAAAAAAAGTAGTTTGCCGTGGTGCAGGTGCAGGAGTTTTAAAAGATGTTGATTTGATGGTTCGCTTAACCAAAGCGGTTATCAAAGGAACTGATTTGCCTGTTACCGTAAAAACACGTTTAGGCTGGGACGACAACTCTATAAATATTGATGAAGTTGCTGAAAGGCTTCAGGATATTGGTGTTCAAGCTTTAACAATTCACGCGAGAACTCGTGCGCAAATGTACAAAGGCCATTCTGACTGGTCGCATATTGCGCGTGTAAAAAACAACCCAAGAATTACAATGCCAATTTTCGGAAATGGCGACATTGACAGTCCAGAAAAAGCATTAAAATATAAAAACGAATACGGAATTGACGGTATCATGATTGGCCGCGCCGCAATTGGTTATCCGTGGATTTTCAACGAAATCAAGCATTATTTCAAAACGGGTGAACACTTGCCTGCTCCAACGGTTATTGATCGTGTTGAAGCTGCTAGAAATCATTTGCAGTGGTCGATGGACTGGAAAGGCGAGCGTTTAGGAATTGTAGAAATGCGTCGTCATTATACGAACTATTTCAAAGGAATTCATTCGTTCAAAGAATTCAAACAAAAATTAGTTACAACCGATGCTCCTGAAGATTTATTCGCCATTATGAAAGAAATTGAACAGGTTTATGCAGGATATGAATTTGCTTAAAAAATATAAAAAAAGGCCTTCAAAATTTGAAGGCCTTTTTGTTTAATTTATTTTCGTCTAAAATTATTCTAAAACATTTCTTCTAGAGTTTTTTTTAGCTTGGTCAATGACTGATTTTAATTCCGAAAAAAACAATTCAGCTTCTTTTTTATTTCGAATTGATTTGGTCAAATTATCACTATAATTTGATTCGGTAACATGTCTGTCATCAACAATTCTTTTCTCAGAAGCAGAAGCTAAAGCAATTTCCTGAATTTTATTAATCTTATTTTGAATCGAATCTTTCATAAAGCAAATTTAAACATTATTGATTTAAATTAAACATATAGTATCTATAAAGATCATTAGTTTTTCTTTGAAAATCAAAAGATTCTGGTTTTGGTTTGAAAAATGCCGATCCATTATTATCTAATTCAATTGTGCCATTTCGAAGTAATCTCACGTACCAATCTACTCCGATAATTACTAAAAAATCTTTTAAATCTTTGTAATTATATCTAAACATACGATGATATAAATTAGCTCGTAAATCATCTGAGCCATCGATGCCAATTGAAGTATGTGGGTTATTTTTTAAAAAAGTTATCGAAAACAAAATAATTGTCGAGAAAACTTTATTACTGTCTTTATGTTTAAGATTAATTGAATCATCTATTTTTCCAGTTGCATCAAATGGCCCAAAAGCTAAATTATAGACATCGGATAATAAAGAATGTACTATGTTTGTGAACTTAACTTTAAGTTGAATTATTTTATTATTCTTTAGTTGGGATTCAAAAATATATTGATCGAAATTAGAGCTTACATGTATAGCCTCAAAAGTGTTTTCTAAATTAATCTTAATCATAAAAGCATTTAATTTTAGAAAACAAATTTAAGATAAATTTCCTACAAATAAAAAGACCTTCAAAATTTGAAGGCCCTTATTTTTGTAACAATATTTTTATTTTACAGATTCTAAAATTTTAGCAGCAATTTCATCTTGCCCTTTTTCAGTGGTAATATAGTTTCTATCTTTTTCATTTGATAAAAATCCCATTTCCAAAAGCATCGTTGGACAATCTGAATTTTTTAAAATAAAAAAAGGCGCTTCACTTACGGTTCTCTTTGTTAGATTTCCTGTCGTGGCAATATTGCTGATTACCGTTTCAGCAATTTCTTTCGACTGATCATAAAATGTTTTTTTTGACGAGATATAAGCTTCTACTCCATTTGCATTACTATTTGAATTAGCAGAAATATGCAATGAAATTACCAAATCTGGTTTCAAATTATTAATGGCCAAAACTCTTTCTTTTAAAGCCATATTAACATCACCTTCACGAAGTAAAACAATTTCAACATTCGCATTTTTGTTTTGTTCTTTGATTCTTTTTGCGACTGCTTCAGTAATCAATTTTTCTTCAAATTCACTGACTTTAGCACCTACATCTTCACCACCATGACCAGCATCTATTACAACCACTTTTTTATCTAAAGTTGTAAATGCAAGAAATCCAAATACTAGACTGCATAAAATTCCTAAAAGTTTAATCTTGTTTTTCATAGGTATTTATTTTTGGTTACATAAATCTAACGAATATTTTTAGGAAATATTGTACGAATTAAACTTGAACGCGTTTCCACTTTCCTCGTTTTAAAAAACATTCAAAGTGATTGCATTTTTATTTAATTTTCATCTTTAAACAATTCTTCCGGTAGTATTTCAAAAATCTTACAGATTTTTTTAATATAATTTGCCCAAGACTGACTTTCTCCATTTTCTATACGGGCATAAGCTGATTGCGAAATTGCTAATAAATCTGCCATCTGCTCTTGTGTAAATCCTCTTTGCTTACGCAATCTTTTTAGTTTATTTCCAACAATTAAATTCATTCCTTAATAGTTATTGAGGTTATAAATTTAATAAAAAATTTACCGTTTTGTAAGATTTAAATTTGTTTATGCAAAAACAGGGTAAGAAAAATCTTTAAATTTTACTAAATGCTTATATCTTCGTCACATTATTAACACATAAAATTTTATTATGAAAAAATTAATTATTACCTCTTTTCTCATGTGCATATTAGGAGTTACATATGCAAATGATTGTTCAAAAATAGTAAGTGATGCATGTTGGGAAATAGCCTCATCAGCAGTTAATGATGATGAAGCAAACGGTGGTGGATGTTTTACTGATTACCAATGGCATACATTCTATTGTGATTATTATAATCAGTGTATATCACATTAATTAAAAACTACGCTCCTTTAATTGGAGCGTATAAACTTAAAAAAATGAAAAATAAAATATTCCTTTTATTTCTTTTTGCTTTCGCTAATATTCATTCTCAAACTATTACAGACTCGATATCATGTGTAACCTATAAAATGGGATTGATTCCAAATGAAGCTATTGATAATAAAATCCTTACTCTAGAAGAGAAAAAAAAACTTGATGATTATAAAGCCGCTCGAGAATTAATTGAATGCAAACTATACTTCAACAAAAATAAAAGTATTTACTCATTAGTAGAAAAACTAGATGTTGGCGATCCTTTTATTTATAAACTAGTCGCAATAAGAGCAAAGGGCATTTTCTACAAAGATATTGGTGCAAAGGAAAAAATAGAACAACGGGATTATGGAGGACTTATTAATGTTATTCATCCTTACGATGAATACAAATGGGAAATAACCAATGAAACTAAAATGATTAATGGTTACAAATGCTATAAGGCTATCTGTACCTATCAAGAGTTTAGTACAAAAAGAAACAAAATGTTAACCTTCACTCCCGAAGTCTGGTTTGCTCCAGAACTTTCATTTCCTTTTGGTCCTGTAGGGCTAGATGGTGTACCTGGATTAGTTTTAGAAGCAAGTCTTAACTCTAGAACTTATTTTTATGCAACAAAGATAGAATTCAACATCAAAAACCCAGAAATAAAAATAGAAAAGCCAAGTAAAGGAAAATACATTACTATGGAAGAATCGTTAAAATAATTTGACACTTCAAAATAAACTAGTGCGTTTACTCTATCATTTCGTTTTTTGTTTAATACCTTTTTTTTGTTTTTCTCAAACAAGAACTATAAGTGGTATCATCACTTCAGATGATAGCAACGTTTTGGAAAATGCAAATGTGATTGCATTTCCAAAATCAAAAAAGAACGGGACAAAATTCGTAATTACGGATAATAAAGGACGATTTAAATTAGAACTTGAAATAGACGAAGATTATCAAATAACAATTTCTCACATAGGATTTAATGAACAAATTGTCCTAATTGAATCAAATTCAAAATTAGACTATTATCAATTTAAGTTAGTACGTAAAGAAGAGAATTTAAAAGAAATCATAATACAGCATAATCCGATAATCATAAAAAAAGACACGATAACCTATTCTATTAAGAGCTTCACAAATGGACGCGAAAGAAAAATGAAAGAATTACTGGAAAAATTACCCGGTGTTGAAGTAGACAAAAATGGCGAGGTAACTGTGCAAGGAAAAAAAGTAACACAAATGCTGGTAGAAGGTAAACCTTTTTTTGGTGGTGGGTCAAAACTAGCCGTAGAAAATATTCCTGCAGATGCTCTTGATAAAATTGAAGTTATTGATCATTTTAATCAAGTGGGATTGCTTAAACAAGTTTCGGACAGTGATGAACTAGCCATGAATGTAAAATTAAAAGAAGACAAAAAGAAGTTTGTTTTTGGTGATGTTGAAGCTGGTGCAGAAGCAGGTAATGACGATAATAAATTTTATTTAGGACATACTGCTTTATTTTATTACAGCCCTAAAACAAATATAAGTTTTATTGGAGATTTAAATAATGTAGGGAAACGAGTATTTACTTATCAGGATTTGAGCAGATTTCAAGGCGGTTCAAGCAGTTTTATCGAAAAGAGAAAATCATTAACTAATTTGTTCTCTTTTACACGAGCTAATAATGATGTGATTTTAAATAATTCTCAGTTTGCAGCTTTTAACTTTAGTAATACTTTTTCTTCAAAAGTAAGTTTTTCTTGCTTTGGTATTTTTTCCAAAATTTTAACAAAATCAAAAATAGAAACCTATAATGAATACTTAGAAAATAGCAATGTTACTTTTGAAAATAAGACCCAAAAAGGAAATAATGAATCTATTTTAGGAATCTACAATTTAAAATTAGATTATGCACCTAACAAAAAAAACAATTGGTTTTATAATTTACAATTTCAGTTGAGTACTAATGATTTAGTAGAAACAATAAATTCTATTACAAATGCAAATTCAACTTTATTTGAAACTATTCAGAATGCTGATAATAGTTCTATTAAACAATATTTGGAATGGCATAAAAAATATAATACATCGCATACTACAACATTAGCTATAAATCAACAATACGAATATGCAACTCCTAATAGTAATTGGATAACAGACCAGCCATTTTTTGAAGGTAGTATTCCAATTGAAAAAGACAGTATTTATTCCATCAAACAACTCAAAAGAGTCCAGAACAACAATATTGATGTTTTATTTAAACATTATTGGATTTTAAATGATTTCAATCATATATATTCCTCGATCGGAAACAATTTCGAAACTTCTCATTTTCTAACCGATGAGATGCAAAATCTTACCAATGGAACCAGCAAGGATTTTTCGCAGAATAGTTTTGGAAATGATGTAAAATATAAAATGAATGATAGCTATTTAGGCATAGAATATAAAAACAAAATAGGAAAACTTAAAAATAGAATAGGTCTTTTTTTACATCACTATCAATTAAATACTAACCAATTCTCTGGTGAATCTCAATATTCACAAACGAAACTTTTACCACAATTAAATAGTGATTATCAATTTAATAATTCAGAATCATTATCTCTCACATATAAATTAGCTAATAATTTTCCTACTGTAAACCAGCTTGCTGAACAATATACTTTACAATCTTACAACTTGATTTACAGGGGTAATGCTAATTTAAGATATGAGCAATATCATTTTGCAACTTTGAGGTACAGCAAAATGGACAACTACCGAAAATTCACATTGGATGCTGGATTAAATTTTAATCAAAAAATAAAAACCATTCGTAACGAAGTTGTAATAGATGGCATAAATCAATACAACACTCCTATTCTAACTAATAATCCAGAAACTAATTATAGTTTCAACGGTTCTTTTGGAAAGGACATCTATCGCTTAAATATTAAATTAATATCCAATATAAGTTGGTTTAATTATTTACAAACACTAAACGAAATTACCACTTCAAATAATAGAAACAATCAAAAAGTTGGAATCTGGTTTAAAACTGCCTATAAAAAATGGCCTGATTTCAAAGTTGGATATACAAAAGGATTTGGTCAATTTTCAGGATTGACAAATTCTAGTTTTAATACAACAACTATAAATTCAGATTTAGCAATTCAAGTATTTCCAAGCTGGAATTTCCGTTTAAGTTATGAAGCACAAGAAAATATTTATAGTAGTCAACAAAGCAATTTTTACAATGTTACAAACACTGCCATAAACTATCAAAAGAAAAATAATCCTTTTTTTTTCGAACTATCGATCAATAATTTTTTTAATAACAAAACAAAAAATGAATACTCCTTTTTAGATTATGTAATCAGTGAAAGAAATACATACATTATGCCTAGAGTAATTCTTTTCACAATAAATTATAAACTATAATCTCCTAATTGTTTTTAAAAACATATGAAAAATTTATATCTATTATCTTTTGGATTCATTATGTTCTTTGTTAGTTGTAAAAATGAAATAGAACCGAAACCTTCCTTCTATTATTGGAAAACTATTTTCAATTTAAATAATGAAGAGAAGAATATACTAAAAGAAAATAGCATCAACAAAATCTACATACGATATTTTGATGTTGCTTTAAAAGACAATATTCCTTTACCTCTTTTACCTATAATTTTTAAAGAACAACCAGAAAATTTAGAAATTGTTCCCGTCATTTTTATAAAAAATGAAGTTATGCTTAATCAATCTTTAAATACATCTGACTTAGCAGATAAAATTAAAAATCTGATTGATCAAATAAACAAAAAGAACAATTTACATATAAAAGAAATTCAATTTGACTGTGATTGGTCAAAGCAAAGCAGAGATAATTATTTTGCTTTTCTGTCACTTTTTAAAACGAAATTTAACTGTAGTTTATCTGCAACAATACGCTTACATCAAATAAAATATTTAAAATTGGCAGGGATACCAAATGTTGACAGAGGTGTTTTAATGTACTATAATATGAGCACTCTTGATTCTAATGACAATTTAATTTATGATAGAAATATTGCAAAAGAGTACTTAAAAAATTTAAAAGATTACCCTTTGAAATTAGATTTAGCTCTTCCTGTTTATTCTTGGATTATTCATCGAAGAAATAATAAAGTACTTGCTTTATATAGCAAAACAGATATCGAACAATTCTATTTAGGAAACAATTTCAAAACTATTAGAAACAATCAAGTCATCGTTAAGAACAATTTGCTTAAAGATGGTATATTTTATAAAAAAGGAGACATTATACAAATTGATGTTGTTCAAAAGAAAGATTTATATGAAATGATTAAAGATCTAGGTCCAAAATTAAAAAACACTCCAAATGAATTAATATTTTACGATTTAGATCCTATAAATTTAAAACCCTTATCAGATGAAAAAAGATTCTTTCAAAAAATATGCAATTCTTTTTAGTTTTATCATCATTATCATCGCGGTATTTTTTCTACATCATTCATCAAATACTAAAGTTCCCTTTTTAAATGATAAAATTTCCGAAAAATCATTATCTCCCTTTCTATTCAGACAAGAAGTTAAATATTATGATATTAATTTTAACACTAGTTATAACACTCGACATAACAAAATTATTTTAACTGAATGGAATAAACATCTGGAAGACAAGATTAAAGTAGATACACTTGAATATTTTTTATTTAATGAAAATGCTGAAAAAAAGATACAAGAAATTTATAATTTAAATCAACATAAAAAGAAAAGCCATTTAAAATTCGACGAAACTTCTAACTTTTTTGAATTCATCTATTTTGCAAAAAAAATAGAAAAAAGCAGTGTTTCTTCAAAATATTCCTGGAATTATAATAATGTGGATTTTCCGTTAGTGAATAATGACGTTATAAATCAATTACTTTTAAAATACGAAACTTTAGAAGATCAATTTCTTAGAAACCGATATTGGTTTCAAATTATCAAGGCATATTTTTATAGTCAGCAAAAAGAAAATCTGCTTTCATTTTTTGAAAAAACTAAAAATTCTGAACCAAAAAATGCGCTTTATTATAGAGCATTATCATATTGTGCTGGCATATATAAACAACAAAATAATCAAGCAAAAGCAAATTATATATATAGCGTTATCTATGAGAATAACATAGATAGCAGAGCTGAAATAGCAAATAATTTTTATATTAAAGATAATAAGTCTTTTTACGAATCATTGTTATTTACAAAAAATAATAATGAAAAAATTGCATTATGGTCTTTGTATGGTTTTAGAGCAGATAAAAAAATTGCAATTGAAGAAATTTATAAATTAAATCCAAAAAGCCCCCATCTAGATTATCTTTTACCAAAATTGATAAACGAGGAAGAAACAAGACTTAATAGCCTCGTTATTACTCCAATTTTACTAAACATTAATACAACTAAAGCCAATGTTGATATGGATCTTGTTTCATTAGTGAACCAAATTAGTATTGAAGAAAAAATAGCAAATCCAGATTTGTGGAAAATAGCATCTGCATATTTATCAATATTTTATGATGCTTCTATTGCCAATTCTAAACTTGAGGTTTTGAAAAATACTGGTCATAATGACGAAATACGAGCTCTAAAATTACTTTGTAAAATTGCCAAGTTAAGGAAACAAGCCTCTTCATATAAAATTATTTATCCCGAATTAGATTGGCTATACAAAACAAAAACAGAAAGTGAATTATATAACTTAAAAGACATTCAAGATTATTGTCTTATACATATGAATTATATCAACAACATCGGTCAAAAGACTAAATAACTAGTAACTTTTGACCGATGTTATTAATTATACCTGAACACGTTTCCACTTTCCTCTTTTATAGAAAAAGATTCCGGCTAAAGTAATTGCGGTTTCAGCAACTGGAATGGCAATAAAAACTCCTGTTGGTCCCATGTTGAAATGTTTTGCTAATACAAATGCTAACGGAATTTGGAACAACCAAAAACCAAAGAAATTAATTCCCGTTGGAGTCCAAGTGTCTCCTGCTCCGTTGAAAGTATTGATCAAAACCATTCCAATTCCGTAGAAAATAAATCCAATGCTCATGATCTGCAATGCTTCAATCGCAATGGTTTTGACCTGATTATCATTAGTGAAAAACGAAATAATATATTGTCCAAAAACCAAAGTGACAATCATAATCGAAGCCATAAAAATCACATTGTATCGTGCAGTTGTATAAACTGATTTTTCGGCACGTTCTATTTGTTTCGCACCTAAATTTTGTCCGACCAAAGTTGCAGCAGCATTACTCAATCCCCAAGCTGGAAGAATAAAAAACATCATAATTCTAAGGGCAGTTTGATAACCTGCAGAACCATGATCTCCGCCTGTTGTCGCCACTAATTGCGCTAAGAAAATCCAACTACAAGAGGCAATTACAAACTGTAAAATTCCTGGAGCCGCGATTTTTACTAAAGCTTTTATTTGTGGGAAATCAGGCGCGAAATATGGAATCTTAATTTTTAAAATTCCGTTTCCAAAAAACAAATGATAAACCTGATATAAAACACCAATACTTCTTCCAAAAGTTGTTGCCAGAGCGGCACCAATCAATCCGAAAGCAGGAATTGGGCCAAAACCGTTAATTAAAATTGGACATAAAATGATATTGCAGATATTGGCAATCCAAAGGCTTTTCATTGCAATTGCGGCGTTTCCTGCTCCACGGAAAATTCCGTTTATCAGAAATAAAAGCATAATGCATAAGCTCGATCCAATCATAATTTGAGTGAATCTAAAACCATGTTCAGCGGCTTCGACAGATGCGCCCATCAAAAGCAGAATATCTTTGGCATAAATAATTCCCAAAACACTCATTACAGCATTTACGGCGATTGCAACAATTATGGCCTGCATTCCGGCTTTTGCTGCTGCGATTGGATCTTTTTCTCCAATTCTTCTTGCCACAACCGCAGTTGCCGCCATACTCATTCCTATTGCGAGCGAGTAGATAATCGTTAGAACTGATTCAGTTAATCCAACGGTTTGAATTGCGAAACTGCTGTGTTCTAAATGTCCGACGAAATATAAATCGACTAAAGCAAAAACCGATTCCATCATCATTTCCAAAACCATCGGAATGGCTAGGAGAATTACGGCTTTTTTTATACTTCCAGAAGTATAATCAAATGATTCATCACCTTTTAAGGCTTGTTTTAAAGTAGTGAAAATTTTAGAAAAGAAGTTTTTCTGTATTGTAGTTTCTGTCATGATAAGTTAGGATAAATGAAAAAATGGGTTCAGATGCAATAATCTGAACGCGAAAAAAAACGTAAGTATCCTAATTATTCTAAAAAATAAAATAGGATTAGGCAGAAACAATCATATGCGCTAATTTTTTGAGACGATAAATATAGGGAATATTTTTTAGCCAGAAATATTAATCCAACAGCTTTTTACTCACTCGGCTACAAGCAATTAGAGAAGCCAAAAAGCCAAGAGAAATAATGGTTCCTAAAACAATTAATATGTTTTCAATTGTAAAAACAACCGGAAAAGCCAGTGTTGGGGTAATCATTATTAGCGAGTATTTCTGTTGTAAAAGTACGAGAATAACACCTAATACAAGTCCGATTATACCTCCAAAAACACTCAACAAAGTTCCTTGAAGCAAGAATATTTTTCTCAGATGGCTAATTTCTGTTCCAAGATTAAAAAGGGTTTTTAAGTTTCCTTTCTTCTCTAAAATCATCATAATTAAAGCGCCAATCAAATTAAAAAGTGCTACAATAATCACCAACGTAAAAATCAAGTAAACAGCGATATTTTCGGTGTTCAGCATTCTGTATAAAGATTCATTCAGCTGTGCTCTATTTTTAAGCGTAACTTTATTTTTGAAAATACTTTCAAGTTGTGCTCTTATCGCATTTTCATTTGCTTCGTCTTTCAAATTAAATTCGAGTCCCGAAATCTGATTTGGCTTGTACATTAATAATTCCTGCACTAGACCTAAATCAGCAAAAACATATTTTGAATCCAAATCTTCACTTATGGAATAAATTCCCACCGGAAGAACATCTGTTTTTGTAAAAGCATCATCCGGATTTTCAATTCCTCCTTTTCCTGGTTTTGGAGCAAATATCTGCAACGGGTTTTCGAAATCAAGAACACCTAAAGAAAAATCGCGTGAAATGCCGTAGCCAATTACAACCTGATACGTATCTGGTTTTAGCCATTGTCCGGTGAAAAGCTTTTTTCTGATATCGTTGACTACTGGATAATTGCTATCAACTCCTTTTAAATAGGTAACTTTTTGTTTGTCTTTAAATAAGAACAAAACGCGTTCTTCTATTATTTTGGTGTACGAAACAACACCATCAATTTTCTTAACCTGATTTTCCTGATCCGGAGTAATTAAAAATGATTTTCCGTAAGTACTTGTCATTTTTAAATCAGGATCTATTTCATTTGTAAACGAAAGACTAAAAACCTTTAATCCGCTAAAAACAGATAAAACCACAAACAAAGCCATTGTACCAACGATGATTCCCATGCTGGCAATACGGTTAATAATATTAATAGCATTGTTTTTACTTTTGCTAAAAATATAACGTTTGGCTATGTAAAGGGGGAAATTCAATTTATGATTTTCTTCTTTTTTCTAAAAGATCACGGTTTTCAATTGGGTTTTCTTTGCCCGCTAAAGCATTGTCGATTTTTTCGATATAATCTAATGAGTCATCGATAAAAAACACCAAGTTTGGTACACGGCGTAACTGTAAACGCACGCGCTGCGATAAATCGTGTTTAATTAAAGTTGTATTTGATTTTATTCCTTCTAAAGTTTCTTGGGCTTTTTCCTGAGGAAAAATGCTTAAATATACTGTTGCTACTGATAAATCTGTAGTAACACTAACTTTGGATACTGAAATTACTAAATTGGTAATTCCGTTTTTTCGCACTTCACCTTGCAAGATATCAACCAAATCTTTTTGGATGACACCGCCTATTTTTTTCTGTCTATTTGTTTCCATAATGCAAAAATACTATTTTTAAATTCAATAGGTTAATTTCAAATCAAGATATAGGTTGATTTTTCAAATTGAAGCTGCTTTCACTCTCTTTTTAAACTTATTTCTTCATTTATTTCAAAAGTTTAAAAAACACATAACACACTTATTATCAAAGGATAAACCTGATAAAAATCATGTTTTTATTAAATCTCTTTTTCGAACTTTGATGTAAACATTACAACTTATTATCATGAAAAAGAGAGAACCAATAAGTCACATTATGACAAAAACCGTAGTGACTGCAAATGAAAAAGATGATTTAAAAACGGTAGTTGAAAAATTAAAGAAAAATACAATTCGACATATTCCCATTGTTAAGGGAAAGGAAGTAGTTGGTATTATCAGCCGAACCGACATTAACCGACTTACTTTTGGAGCTTTGTTCGACGGACAAGAAGGCGCAGACGAAGCTATTCTTGATATGTTGTCCATTTCTCAAATAATGACTTCAAAACCTAGAACAGTTCCGTCAGACATGATTATTAGAGATTTGGCAGAAATCTTTGCTAAAGAAGATTTTCATGCTTTACCTGTAGTTGATCATGACGAGCTTAAAGGAATCGTGACAACAACCGATGTTATAAAATATTTATTAGAACAATACGATTAATCAAACTTAAACAAATAAAAAAAGGGAGCCACTGAGCTCGCTTTTTTATTATCTGTTTTGCAGCCATCCTTCCGGATTGTTGTTTGATGTATTTTGAAGAATCAAAAATTTGATTATCGTTTTTCCTGTATCACCGCTGGTTCTTACTTTTCCAATACTTTGCTTGATATTAACCTTTTCTCCTTTGGTCACAAATACCTGACTTAAGTTTTGATATACAGTAAAATAATCTCCATGCTGAATCATAACCGCTCTGTTTATTGGAGATAAAACAATTACACTTGAAACCTCGCCTTCAAATACCGCGCGCGCTGTTGCACCTTGTTCTGTTGTGATTTCAACACCAGAATTATGAACCGTAATCGAAGGATGTAAAGGGTGTGGCTGATCTCCATAACCTAATGAAATAAATCCTTTTTCAACTGGCCAAGGCAATTTTCCTCTGTTTGCTTTAAAGTCTGCTGCCAAGATTTTTCCTTCTGGCGTTAAGGCAATTTTTGATGAAGAAACTGCTGCTGTTGATGCTGTAGATCCTGGATTATCTTTTGCTCTTTCTAAAGCTGCTTTTCTATTAGCTTCAGCAATTGCTTCACGAATCAAACGATCAATTTGCCTGTCAATTCTTTTTGCTTCTGCTTGTTTGCTTCTTGTATCGGCAATAATTTTGTTTTTATCTTTTTTAAGCGAGTTAACTAATTTTTGCTGTTCTTTCTTTTCAACTTCTAAACTCTGTTTTTCTTTTTGATTTTCAGCAATAATTTTTTTCTTAACTTTTCTCTGACCATCCAATTTTGCATTAAAATCAACTAACTGAGCCGTTTTAGACTGAATTTCTAAACCTTGATTTTTTCTAAAATTGGTATATTGTTTTAAATATTGTGCTCTTTTATAAGCCTGTAAAAAGCTTTCTGAAGATAAAATAAACATGGCACGGCTTTGCTCAGAACGGCTTTTGTATGATTTAAGAATCATTTTTGCATAATCCGCTTTTAAAACTGCCAGTTCTTTTTTCAGTTTATTAACCTGAACTTGGTTAATATACATATCATTGCTTAAAAGTCTTTCTTGTTTTGCTGTTGTATTAATCAGCTTTTCTTTCAGCTTAATTTTATTCGCCTGAATCATGAATACATTTACAGCTGATTTTTCCTGTTTCTTTACCGACTGCAACATTTTTTCATTGTCTCTAATTTCTTGTTGAATTTGCGCTTTACGCTGTTCAAGTTTTTCTTGCTGCGAATCCTGTGCCCACATAAAAGTTGTGGCACAAATAAAAATTAGGCTTAGGAGAAATTTTGGCATGTTTCTGTTTTCTTTTTGCAAATTTACTTAATTAAAACTTTTTTATATCCACTTGGAACACTATAAGGAAAAGAAAGTTCTTCATTAAATGAAATATTAGTATAATTTAAATTAATGTTGGTTTTTCCTTTTGGCTGCACTGCATTAATTTCAATATTCGTTGGGAGCGTTCCCTGATTATATGTTTTAATATCAGAATACATAATCTCTAACATTATGTTTTCTGAGGCTTGTGAAATTTCTTCTTTCTGAATTAAATATTTTTCAGAATCAAGATAAAATACCTTTTTCAGTTTGCTGTCTTTTTCATCTTCTAATCTAAAAAGATTTTCGACAATAGTTTGCGTATATTTTCCTTTTCTTAAATCGTCAAGCGCTTCTCCTACTAATAAATTCTGAACTTTGCTGTAATCCAGTTCTGTTCCCAGCCATTTGCTCAAACTTGTAAAATCACCTTCATAATAAGTGCCTTTTACTTTTTCATAATAGCTCACTGTAGTTGGCGTTATCAAAGCTTTTGCCATTGTAATTCCTAAGAAACGAACGCTTATTAGAATCTGCTTGTCTTTTTCAATTTTAATATCAGCACTAACATTCTGGCTTTGCTTTTCATCTTCATACTTTGCACTGGCTTTGATGTTTAAAGTCGAAAAATCTAACTTATTGTTATAATGTTTTTCAATTGCTTTTTTATCTTCCTTTGGTGCTTCTTCTGTCTTGACATTATTGTTTTGTACAGCTACGGCTTTTGATTTACATGAAATAACTAAAACCGACAGCAATACGATTGCCATGTATCTTTTCATCTTTTCTTACTTCTTTTGTTTTAATAACTCACTAGCCTTCAAAAAGTATTCCTCTTTTTTCTTGGCATCTCCTAATCCATTGTAAGCCTCTCCTAATTGAATATTAAAATTTGATTCCAGCTTTTTATCATCAACAACATAATCAAGCCCCATTTCTAAAACGGTTTTTGCATTCTTAAATTGTTTTAACTGATTATTTCCAACTCCCGCATAATAGTAAAACTGTGGCTGACTTGGATAAACTTCAATCATCGTCATTGCTCTTTTAGTCATTGGCTCAAATTGTTTTGCCTGAGTATATGCTTCAAGCAAAAGCAAATTGGTTTCACGATCTGTATCTGAATGTGCTTTTAAATCTTTTTCATAATATTTAATTGCATTTTCATATTGACCTTTGCTGTGATAAAATTTTCCGATTTCTTTGGCAACGTCTACATTTGGATCATTATCAAAATAAGAAATTGCTTTTTCCAAATCTGGAGCATATTGCGGATTTTTATTGGTATAAATCAAAAATTCATTCAAAGTTCTGTGCTTAATTTTTGAATCAATTTTTGAACTTGCCAAAATAATATTCATTGACTTAATCGCTTTATCTGCCTGGTTTGCATCTAAATAGGTTTTAAACAAACTTACTTGAGCCCATTCAGAATTTGGAACTTCTTTAGCCAATTTTGTCGCAACTTCTAAAGCCTTGTCATTATCATCTGATTTTGAATATAAAATGATCAGATTCAGATAATTCGATTC
Organism: Flavobacterium sp. LHD-80; assembly: GCF_030929605.1. GTDB lineage: Bacteria > Bacteroidota > Bacteroidia > Flavobacteriales > Flavobacteriaceae > Flavobacterium. Next base: position 90,181 of record NZ_JAVFVS010000004.1, on the reverse strand, counting down.
TTCCTTTGGATTCTTTTTAATCTGATCAATCAAATTGGAAATTTCGGCATTTTGATATTTCCCTTGAGAAAGAATCTGCATTTTATAACGATCACGATCTTCCGATTTTCCGAATTTATCGTTCATTTCGTTGATTGCAACAAGCGCCTTATCAAATTGATTTGTCATCATATAAAGCGATATCAAATCATCTTTATATTCTTCGTCAAAAACAATAATTTTTTGAATCGTTTCGATTGCCAACGGATAATTCTTGGTTTCATAACTTACGTCATAAATTCCAAGCCAATACCATTTGTTTTTAGGATTTAATTGCGTGGCTTTTTCAAAGGCGGTATTTGCACTTTGATAGTCTCTTAAAGACATATAATTTTTTCCTAATTCAAAATAAGCGACAGCATCATTAGGTTTTAGTTTTATACATTTTTCTAATGATACTATAGCTTTATCATAATTTTCAATTCCTTTTTGTTTCAAAGATTCATAAAAAGCATCTTGATATTCATCGGGCGCCATAGCAATATCTTCTGGTTCTGTCTGTGCCAAAACCGAGTATGAATTGCCAAGCAAAACGAAAAATAAAATGACCAAAACGCTTTTTTTCATTCTTTTTATAATTTCATTTTTAAACCAAAAAGAAAATGCTGAACCTCTTTTTTATTCTAAAACAGAATAATCTCCAATGCTTATGCTTGTAAACTTTCCGTCATAACTAACATGATTTCCAATCATCGCATTGTCTAAGTTAGCGTTTTTTATTTGAGAATAAGTTTGTACTAAGCTATTTTTAATAGAACTGTCTGTAATTCGGCATCCTTTTCCAACAGAAACATTTGGACCAACTGTTGTGTTTTTCAGTACAACATTTTCACCAATATAACATGGAGGAATAATTGTTGAATTTTCTAAAGTCACATTATAATCTACTAAATGCTCTCCGTCATTATGTAAAAAGCCAAGCATTCTTGAATTCGTTTCAACTGTAACATCTTTGTTACCGCAATCCATCCATTCGTCAACGCTGCCGGTTTTGAAAACTTTACCGTTTGCCATCATCGCTTTGATTCCGTCATTGATTTGATATTCCCCTCCGTTTTGGATGTTATTATCTAAAACGCCTTGAAGTTCTTTTTTCAAATCTCCAACTTCTTTGAAATAGTAAATTCCGATAACCGCTAAATCACTTACAAACTCTTTTGGTTTTTCAACCAATTCTATAATTTCATTATTCTGGTTTAGTTTTACAACTCCAAAAGCTTCTGGTTGATCCACTTGTTTTACCCAAATTACAGCATCAGCAGCAGGATCTAATTCAAAATCTGCTCTAATTAAAGTATCTGCGTAAGCAATAACAGCTGGACCAGATAAAGATTCTTTGGCACACATAATGGCGTGACCTGTTCCTAAAGGCAAATCCTGACGGTAAATAGAAGCTTTTGCACCAAGACCTTTAGCCAAATCCTGTAAACTTGTTACAACATCTTCACCAAAAAAAGCTTCATCGCCTAAAATAAAAGCAACTTCTTCGATTGGTTCTTTTAATATTTTAGCAATATCTTCAACTAAACGGTGAACAATAGATTTTCCTGCAACAGGGATTAATGGTTTTGGAACTGTTAAAGTATGTGGTCTAAGCCTTGATCCACGGCCTGCCATTGGAACGATTATTTTCATTTTTATATTTATTTTTTAGCGAAGATGTTTTAAATCTTCTGAGGTTGGTTCTAATTTTAACGCAAAGTTCGCAAAGGTTTTTTATGACATTTGCTATTTAATTGTTTTTGTTTTAAGATCGCAAAGTACGGAACTGATTACCGCAAACTGCGACTAAAAACTATTTAACACCTGTACTTCCAAAACCGCCGGCTCCTCTTGAAGTTTCTGAAAGTTCTTCAACTTCAATCCACTCGGCTCTTTCGTGTTTGGCAATAATTAATTGTGCGATTCTTTCTCCGTTTTCAACAACGAATTCTTCATTTGATAAATTTACCAAAATCACACCTATCTCACCTCTGTAGTCGGCATCTACCGTTCCTGGAGAATTTAAAACCGTTACGCCTTTTTTTGCTGCCAGTCCGCTTCTTGGTCTAACCTGCGCTTCGTAGCCAATTGGCAATTCAATAAAAAGTCCTGTTTTTACAATGGTTCTTTCTAAAGGTTTTAGTGTAATTGATTCTGTTAAATTAGCACGCAAATCCATTCCTGCCGAAGCAATAGTTTCGTAGTTTGGCAAGTCGTGCTGTGATTTATTTATGATTTGTATTTTCATTTGTATTTTAAAATTTAAACGGCCTTATTTTTTCTTTAGTATTCCTTTAATGGTATCTTTTTCATAATGATAAACCATGTACATAAAAATTAAAAGAAGCGGAATTCCAACATAATATTTCTCTCTGAATCCGTAAAATGAAATTATCGAAAATACTATTGAAACGCCCAAATAAGCACCAATCTTGTTCATATCATAAGGAATTGGATAATACTTATTTCCTAAAATATAGGAGATAAGCATCATGCTTCCGTAGGCAGAAATAGTGGCAATTGCCGATCCATAATAACTGTATTTTGGAATTAAAAAATAATTTAAAACCAAAGTTACAATAGCACCTACAATAGAAATATAAGCTCCAATTTTTGTTTTATCAGTCAATTTATACCAAACTGATAAATTGTTGTAAATACCTAAAAAGAAGTTTGCCAAAATAATAAGCGGCACAACTTTCATTGCTTCCCAATAGGATTTATTATCTAACAATAAATATTTTAAAACATCTGCAAAAACGATAACGCCTAATAAAATCAATGATCCTAAAATCACAAAATATTTAGTGATTACGGCATACGTCTGAGGTGCATTTTCATTTTTAGCATGACTGAAAAAGAAAGGCTCGATTCCTAATCTGAAAGCAGTTGCAAAAAGAACCATGAATAACCCTAATTTGTAACAAGCAGAATAGGCTCCAACTTCAGATTTTGCTAAATTTTCAGGAAGTAAGTATCCTAGCAAAATTTTATCAAAGTGCTCATTTACGGCAAATGCTAATCCAGCAACCAAAATTGGAAGGCCGTATTTCATCATTCTTCTCCAAAGTTCTGGATCGAATTTTCTTCCAAGCGAAAGGTAATTTGGCGAAAGCACAATAAAAGTGGCTAAACTTGCCAGAAGATTTGCAATGAAAATATAAGCAATCTGGAAATTCTCCACGTATAAATTATCCCAAACTGAGTTAGGATTTGAAGCCGCAAGTTTTGGCAAATACATCAAAAAGAAAATGTTCAGTAATAAATTGATTATTACATTTCCAATCTTGATTGCTGCATAAACCATTGGTCTTTGGTTTGCTCTTAGTTTTGAAAAGGGCACTAAAACCAAAGCATCCAGAACTAAAATCCAAACCGAATAAGTAACATATTGAGCATCAACTTCGGCCCAAGTTGCAAGTGTATTTCTAAAAATTAAAGCGGCGAACAAAAACCCAATTGAGGACCAAAAAATCGAAATTGTAGAAGTTGCGATTACATTTTTCTTGTCTTCTTCGGCGCTGTAGAATCTAAAAAAAGCAGTCTCCATTCCGTAAGAAAGAACAACATTAAAGAAAACCATCCAAGACAAAACAATCGAAACTTCGCCATATTCTGCAGTTGGTAAAATACCTGTATATAATCTGACCAATAAAAAACTAAGCATCCTTGGTAAAACCGTTGCTAGTCCGTAAATCGCAGTTTGTTTGAATAGATTTTTATATAATCCCAAAATAATTTTATAATAAAGTTCGTAAAACAAAAATAACCAATTCTTTGGTTTATTAATGATTTTGCCTGTTCAATAAAAGCAGTTCAGCGTTTTTTTATTGAGTAAGTTTGTTTTCGTCCAGAACTTTCACAAAATGAAATCCTTTTGGACCATAACCTTGATTGTAGTAAAAACGATGCGCACCAAAATTTCCAGTAAAAGCATCTAAAACGATACTGCTACATCCTAAATCTAGTGCTTTTTGATCAATATAATCGGTCAATAATTTTCCAATTCCTTTAGATCTGTGTTCTGGATTAACAACAAAATTATCAATCTCAAGATATTTCCCCGTCCAAAGTTTTGTTGCTGACCAACAGCCGGTAATTCCTAAACAAACATCATTGTCAAAAACTCCAATTTGGATGTAATTGTGAGGCACCATTTCTAAAAGGAATGATTTATATTTTTCTATTGAAATTTTAGGATAAAGAAATCGCATGGTATCAATTTGCTCCAGCATTTCATCAATTGTAGTAAGTTCTCGTATTTGAAATTCCATTGTAATAAAAGATAAACTTCAAAATTACTCAATTTTTCTTACGCCTAATAAATAATTGCAAAACAAGACATATGTGAAATCTATAAAATTGAAAAAAAATTATATAAATTTTTACAAGTGCTTCTGTATTAACTTTGTATCAAAGGGAATGAGAAAAGCTAAAATACAACCCTTAAAAAAAGCAAAGCATTGGGACGGATAAAGCTAGTTTGTTCCCACAAAAGACAAAGCACAAGGGATTGATTCTGCTGAAATGTAACCCTCAAAAAAACAGAGCATTGGGATTAATAAAGCTAGTTTGTTCCCATAAAAGACAAAGCAAAACAGAGGTGATAAATCTGTACAATAATTTTATAAAATGGTATTGATTCTCAATTTTTGGGTAAATTGAGAATCACCATTTTATAACAGACAAAAAAATTCAATTTCTATATAAAAATAAAAGAGTTAAAGCCGATATTTGGGGGTATCGGCTTCCTTTTTGCACAAAAAAAGAGCCAGCAAATATTTGCTGGCTCTTTTTTTATTTTTAGATGTCTTATTATCCGTTCAACGCTTCTGCTCCACCAACGATCTCTAAGATTTCGTTTGTAATTGCAGCTTGACGTGCTTTGTTATAAGTCAATTTCAATTGGTTTCTTAATTCAGTTGCGTTGTCAGTTGCTTTGTGCATAGCTGTCATACGCGCTCCGTGTTCTGAAGCAAATGAATCGCGAATACCTTTGTATAATTGCGTTTTTAACGATTTTGGAATCAAAGTCAATACAATTTCTTCTTTTGAAGGCTCGTAAATATAATCTCCTGTAGAAGTTGCTGCATCAGATTTAATTGGAGCTAACGGTAAAAACTGCTCTGTTTGAACAATTTGTGTCGCAGCATTTTTAAATTGATTGTAGATTAATTCGATTCTATCATATTCTCCAGATAAGAATTTTTGAGTCAAATTATCTGCAATTCCAGCAACATTTTCAAAAGTTAAATGATCAAAAATTGCATTATGATGCCCGTGAATTTTATGCGTTTTAACTAAAGCATCGCCTCCTTTTTTACCAATGGCAAAAACATCAACTTGCTTTCCTGCATAAAAATTAGTACGGTTTTTAATCTCCTTAATTACATTTGAATTGAATGCACCACATAAACCTCTGTTAGAAGTTATCGCTACAAGCAATACTTTTTTTACTTCACGTTGAGTTGTGTAATCTCCTCCAACTTCACCATCAAGTGTAGCAGAAAGATTTTGCAATAACTCAGTTAATTTCTCGGCATAAGGTCGCATCGCAGTGATTGCATCTTGTGCTTTCTTAAGCTTTGCAGCAGAAACCATTTTCATAGCCGATGTAATCTGCATCGTCGATGAAACGGAAGTAATTCTATTACGGATTTCCTTTAAATTTGCCATTTGTTTTTTTTAAGTATTAAGACTTAAGTATCAAGTACTAAGTATCAGGAAAACCTTAATACTTAATACCTTATACTTAATACTTTTTTAGTTATATTTTGCTGAAACTTCTTTTGCTGCTTTTTCGATAACATCTGTAATGTTGTCATCAAATTTACCAGCTTTCAACGCGTTAAGCGTATCTTTATGTTTACTGTTTAAGTAAGATAAGAAATCAGCTTCGAATTCTTTTACTTTATTTACAGGAACGTTTCTTAATAAGTTTTTAGAACCAGCGTAAATAATTGCAACTTGGTTTTCAACAGGATAAGGATCATTTAAACCTTGTTTCAAGATTTCAACGTTTCTTTTTCCTTTTTCAATTACGTTTAATGTAACTGAATCCAAGTCAGAACCAAATTTAGCGAAAGCTTCTAATTCACGGAATTGAGCTTGGTCTAATTTTAAAGTTCCAGAAACTTTCTTCATAGATTTAATTTGAGCATTACCTCCAACACGAGATACAGAGATACCTACGTTGATTGCAGGACGAACCCCAGAGTTGAACAAATCTCCATCAAGGAAAATCTGACCATCTGTAATCGAAATTACGTTTGTTGGGATATATGCAGAAACGTCACCAGCTTGAGTTTCGATAATTGGCAATGCAGTTAATGACCCACCACCTTTTACGATAGACTTGATAGAATCTGGTAAATCGTTCATGTTTTTAGCGATACCATCATCAGCGATTACTTTACAAGCACGCTCTAATAAACGAGAGTGTAAGTAGAAAACGTCTCCAGGGTAAGCCTCACGTCCCGGTGGTCTTCTTAATAAAAGAGAAACCTCACGGTAAGCAACAGCTTGTTTAGATAAATCATCATAAACGATAAGAGCTGGACGACCAGAATCTCTAAAGTATTCTCCAATTGCAGCACCAGCGAATGGAGCGTAAACTTGCATTGGAGCTGGATCAGAAGCATTAGCAGCAACGATAACTGTATAAGCCATTGCTCCTTTTTCTTCTAACATTTTAGCGATTCCTGCTACAGTTGAAGCTTTTTGTCCAATTGCAACATATATACAGAATACAGGTTTTCCTGCATCATAAAATTCTTTTTGGTTCAAGATTGTATCGATACAAACAGTTGATTTACCTGTTTGACGGTCACCGATTACAAGCTCACGCTGTCCACGTCCAACTGGGATCATAGCATCAACTGCTTTTACTCCTGTTTGTAATGGCTCAGTTACTGGCTGACGGAAAATAACTCCTGGCGCTTTTCTTTCTAAAGGCATTTCGTATAAATCTCCACCGATTGGTCCTTTTCCATCAATTGGAAAACCAAGCGTGTTAACTACACGTCCTACCATTTGCTCACCTACTTTAAGAGAAGCAATACGTTGAGTTCTTTTTGCAGTAGATCCTTCTTTAATTCCTGTAGATGGTCCTAAAAGTACCACACCAACATTATCCTCTTCAAGATTCAATACGATACCTTCCATACCGTTATCAAATTCTACTAACTCACCATATTGAACATTAGATAGCCCGTAAACACGAGCAATACCATCTCCAACTTGAAGTACTGTTCCTACTTCCTCTAGCGTAGCACCAGATTCAAAACCTTCTACTTGCTTTCTTAATATTGCTGAAATTTCAGCAGGTTTGATTTCCGCCATCTTAATTTATAATTTAGACACTTTTATGTGTAATAAAACTAATTACTTAACTCTCTTTTTAATACTTGTAATCTGTTTGCAACAGAGGCATTGTATTGATTATCGCCTATTCTCAAAATAAATCCACCAATGATTGAAGGATCTACTATATTTTCAATTGTAATTTTTTTATCTGATAAAGTTGCAACTTTTGCCAAAACTTTAGCTTCTAAAGCAGCATCCATAGGAATTGCAGTCGTTACTTTTGCTACTTCAACACCATTGTTTTCATCAAATAATTTGTTGTATTCTTTTGCAATTGCATCTAGAATTTCAAACCTTTTGTTTTCAAATAATAAATGGAATAAACCTTTAGTTACACCATTTACATCTGCAAAAACTTCTAAAAGAGCACTTTCTTTAACTTCAACAGTTGTTGTTGGGTTTTGAATGAATGTACTCAATTCTGTATTAGTTTCAATTGCCTGAGCAATTGTTTTCATATCGTTATTGACAGCTTCGGCAACACCTTTAGAGTTTGCTAAGTCCAGAATTGCTTTTGCATAACGAATTGCTGCTCTTGTACTTGCCATATCTTAGTTTAACTTTACGTCACCTAACATTTTCTCAACTAATTTAGTTTGAGATTCTTTGTTAGATAATTCTTCTTTCAATAATTTTTCAGCGATGCTTAATGACAAACTTGAAACTTGAGATTTCAATTCAGCCATTGCAGCATTTTTTTCACTTTCGATAGCAGCTTTAGCTTGCTCGATCATTTTTTGACCAGCTTCTTGTGCTTCGTTTTTAGAATCAGCTATCATTTTCTCTTTCATTTCACGAGCTTCTTTTAACATCGCGTCACGTTCTGCACGAGCTTCATTCAAAATTCTTTGATTGTCAGCTTGTAAGTTTTCCATTTCTCTCTTTGCATTTTCAGCAGAAAGCAATGCATTTTTAATACCTTCTTCTCTTGCAGTAATAGATTCCATAATTGGTTTCCATGCAAATTTCACTAAAAGTAAAATTAATACTAACAAGATTAAAGCTTGCCAGAAGAATAAACCGAATGAAAAATCGTTAATTAACTTATCCATTTTATAACTATATTAAATATTTAATTTCTTTTTTAAAGTAACAACACCTTTAACCAACCGTTAAAGATGTTGTTAGTTCTTTCTTTATTATTTTCCTAAGATTAAAGCAGCAAATGCTAAACCTTCTAATAAAGCCGCGATAATAATCATCGCAGTTTGAATTTTACCAGCAGCTTCTGGCTGACGAGCAATAGCGTCCATAGCAGATCCACCGATTTTACCTAAACCTAAACCTGCACCGATTACTACTAAACCAGCACCTACTAAAGTTGGAATTGTTCCCATAACTATTTATATATATAAAATTAAACTTCTAAATTAAATAATTGCTGTTTCATCTTCATGGTGGTGAGCGTGGTCATGATCCTGAACCGCCATACCAATAAATAATGATGACAACATTGTAAAAATAAATGCTTGTAAAAATGCAACTAAAACTTCAATAACAGAGATAAACAATGTCAATCCTAAAGAGATTGGCAAATCTGCCGCTAAATTTTTTCCAACGAAAATCATTCCGATCAAACTCATGATTACTACGTGACCTGCGGTAATGTTTGCGTACAAACGAATTAATAATGCGAATGGTTTTGTTAATGTTCCTAAAACCTCAATTGGTGCTAAAATAATTTTCATTGGAACTGGTACTCCTGGCATCCAGAAGATGTGTCCCCAATAATCTTTGTTTGCACTGAATTGTGTGATGATAAAAGTAAAGGCTGCTAAACAAACTGTAATAGCTATGTTTCCTGTTACGTTAATTCCTAGAGGAGTCATTCCTAATAAGTTTAAAACCCAAACAAAGAAAAATACAGTTAATAGGTATCCCATATATTTACGGTATTTTTTCTCTCCAATATTTGGAACCGCAATTTCGTCTCTAATGAAAATTACAAGAGGCTCTAAAACTCTTCCAAATCCAGTTGGGATTGGTCCTTTTTTATATGATTTTGCTAAACCAGTAAACATGAAGAATAATAGTATTGCAACAAAAAGCATTGAAACAACATTTTTTGTAATAGAAAAATCTAACGGCTTTTCGTTTTCCGGATGACCGTGTTCGTTAAAAGTAACTGTTCCGGCTGCATCTGTTTTGTAAATTTTACCGTGAACTAATTTGTAGAAGTTTCCATCAACTTCTGCAACTGTTTCACCGAAATGAAATTTTGAAGAAGAGAAAACTTTTAAACCTCCGTCAATAAGTATAACTGGTAATGGAAAACCAAAGTGTTTGTTTTCTTTTTCATCTTGAAAGAAAACAAAATCGTGAGAATCTTGTAAGTGGTGATCAATGAAAGCATCTACTTTTGCTTTTGGGTCAAGAGCAACTGCGTGCTCTCCTTCAGCTGGAGCATCGTGTGAAATTACTTTCTCTTCGTGAGCCGTTTCAGTTTGTACATGCGTTGAATCATTCTCTGAGTTTGCAAAACCCATAATTGGTAGAGAAGCTACAAAAGCTGCTAGAATAAAGCTGAGTGGTTTGTTTGAAATCACCATATCGTGGAAAATCTTATTTTTTTACGTTTCTAAAATTTGGTGCAAAGGTACATTTTTTATTAATATTCAAAAGGATATGAAAAATTATTTTTGAACCTTGTTTTACATATTCGCGATTTTAACGCTTTTCATTTAATAATCGGACAGTTAAAAGCGTCTCAAATAACAAAAACAAAATAAATGTTATAAAAAAACTGACTTTTTCAATATTGACTGTTTCGGTTTTGATTTTTAAAATTGGCTGCAAAATTAAATATCCCAATAACATTTGAGTAAAAGTGCCAAATAAGAAAACCATTCCAACGATTTCAAAATTCTTCGTTTTTACCTTTAATAATATAAGGTATAAAAAAGCTGCTAATCCGAAAAAAATCAAATAGAGCAATTCTATGCTGTAATGAAATTTTTGAAAATTAATTTCCAATAAATAGAAAGCTGCTTTGTGCACAATACAGGCAACAACAGCAAAACAAAATAAATGAAAAATAGGTTTGTAATTTTTTAATGACATTTCAAGTAATTTTTTGCAAAGATGCAACTTTTATCTAAAGCTGCTATAAATGACAAAATTACTTTGTTTTATTAATATCATTAACTTGGCGGATAACATTATATAAAGCAAGGCCTACACCGGCCATTACAAAAATAGTATTGTAATACACTTTTGGGCTAGGATGATTTTCATCAAGCCATGTTCCGAAATAAGAAAACAAGAAAATAATTACTCCCATTTGAAAAGGAATATTAATAAGTGCAAGCCATTTGTTTCTCCTATTATTATTCGGCTCCTTTTCCATCTTCTAATAGTATTACAGGATTAGAATTTAGCATTGTACAAGTTGCAGTAAAATCTGCTCCTGGTTCTATAGATAATTTCCCAACGGCAATTTCTCCATGAATGCGTGCTGTTCCTTTTATATTAAGGACTTCTAAAACTTTTAATTTTCCTTGAAATTCGCCTTCAATATCAGCATTATGACAAATAATTTCTCCTTTCACAATTCCTGATGCACCAATAACGAGTTTTCCCTGCGAAGTAAAATTCCCAATCAATTCCCCATCGAGTCTAAAATCAGCTTTTGAAACAATATCACCAACAATAGAAGTTCCTTCTACAATTCTGTTGGTTTTTCCTAAATTCTCTGTACTGCTTTTTTTGACTTTTTCAAACATGGTTTATGGGGTTTTTGGGGCTAAATACGTTTCAAGATTTTTTTTGATTTGCACTACCTTATAATTATCACTTGAAATAATTATAGGCATATTCGAGATTTTATATTTTTTATCATCTCTCAAAACTCCTGAAACATCTTTGGCATATGCCTCTGATTTTAAACCATGAATAACTACAAAACTTTCTGTTTTATTGTATTTGTCAAATGAAGTTGTTAACCTTTCAAAATTTTCAACCAGCATATATACTCTAATTGCCTCTTCAATTTTTTTAACCGTTTTAAGATCGTTATTCGAAACCGGATATAAAATTTTCCAGTTTTTGCCATCAACTGCCGTAAAATCAAGTTTTTCTAAAGTTGGAATTTGTTTTTCCAAAATCTCACGCGCCTCTTTTCCTTCTTCGCTATTTGGGTAATTATCGGCAACGTTTTCCAATCCTTTTTTATATGCTGCCAAACCTTCTACTTTACCTAAAGTGCTTGCTTTAAGCAATTCGAATTTCGAAACAATATCTTCACCTGCATATTGATTAATCAAATTGTCAATGTTGTTTAAAACTTCATCAAAATGTTCTTCCTCATACAGTTTGTACCATTTTTTATATTCCTTATCTGCCGAAGCTAGATCATCAGAATTCGCATTATTTAAAATCTGAGCATATCGCGAACCCGAATATTTAGTTGTTATTTCAGATTTTATTCTTTCTGCCTTAGCCGGATCTGTAATTTGATAAATTTTATACAAATTATACATCGATGGCAAAACCAATTTCTCTTCAGGATTATTCTGTAATAATTGCTCTAATTTATCGCTCGCTAATTTGTATTCTTTAAACTTTTCTTTATAAATAAGTCCTAATTGATAATACGCAAAGTTTCGCTCTTTGCCAATACTATCCATAACTGCTGGACTTGTAGGAATCTTTTTTTCATAAAATGCAGTTGTATATTTTTCTGGTACAGCTTGTTGCAGTGCATTTATAGAATCTTGATTGATGTTTAAAGAATCGCTTAATCTTTTATTGACAATTGTTTTTGATGAAGATAATCTCCAGTTTCCAGCTACAGCACGATTTCCCCACATTTTTCTGAATTGCAGTTTTCCGTAAGCAACTGTTGTTGGATTATAAAAGTAAAAAGTGCTTGAAACATCATTTGCTCCCGGCGGATTAAACGCTCCCGCTGTTAAATCTGGTTTTCCAGTCGCTTGAGGATTTACAGCTGTTGCAACATCACCTGTATTTGTGTTGCGCTGTACGTTTGCAAGTTTTTCTTTCTCTTTTTCTTCAGCTAAACGTTTTGCATCGTCGTTCTTTTTAAGTTCTGCGATATAAATTTCAAAGTATGTTTTTCGTTCTTCGGCTGGTAAATTATATACCTTAATAATACTGTCGTTGCGTTTTGCAATTCCTTCGTATTTAATTACGTTATCTAAATTTTTTCTATTTTTTTCGATAAACGCAAACTCTCTCGTTTTTGGATTTAGTTTTACTAAAGTACTGTCATAATATTTTGCAGCCATTGTATAATCTGTATTTCTAAAATACATATTTCCAATATTTCTATACGTTGCCGCAACTAGATAAGGGTCTTTAGATTTTCTTGATAACGAACGATTGTAAAATTCCAACGCATCTTTCTGCTCATTATTTTTATCAAAAAAGACACCCATTTCATAAAACAGAATATCATAGTAAGGTCTATTTTCACGATCCTCAACTAATTTATTATAGGTATCAATAAACATATTTTGATCGTCGTGTTCATAATCAAACATCTGCGCTTTTTTCGCATATGCTTGCATCATGTATTTACGATCGGCTTTTCGGTTCATGTCGATTACGCCATTATAAAAGTAAACGGCACTGTCTCTTTTTCCTGATTCTTGATATAATTGTCCTAAAATAAAACGATATCTGGCTTTGTCTTCGTTAATTCTGGTGAATTTTTCGGCAATTTTCAATTTAGTTACCGCACTGTCTTTTTGCTCTGTATTTAAAAAAGCTTCCGCCAATAATGCATTTGCATCTGAAAAAGTCTGTTTGTCTAAATCTGTTTTCTTCAACAGCAGATTGATATTTTTAATGACAATCGCATCATTTCCTAAACGCATATTTGTTTTTTCGCGCCAGATTTTTGCCGTATAAATATTACTGCTGTTTGGATATTTGTAAAGAATATAATTGAAAGCCTCAATTGCTGGAATAAAACGCTGATCATAATATCTGGCTTTTCCTAGCATTAAATAAGCTTCATCAATCTGATAATTTCTCTCTCTTCCTCCAATATTCATGGAGTGTTTCTGAATGGCTTTTGTTGCTTTTGTTTCTGCTAATTCAAAATCTGGATTTTTTGTTTTTTCTCCCTCTGAAAAATTTTCGTCAAACTGCATTTTTTCAATTGGCAGAATTTTCCAAAAATTATCCTGATTATTGGCCTGAATTGATTTTAGTCCTTTTTCAAGACCAATGCCGCCGTTATACAAAATGTTATATTTTGTACTTAAGGCATGTGAATTTCTGTTCACAAAAGTATTTTTCTTGGTAGAACAGGCTATCAAAAAGAATAAAAAAGCAAGAAAAAAACAGTATTTTAGAGTATTCTTTTTCAATAGAACTAATTTTTAAAGCATAAACTTATAAAAAGCACTTTTAGTATAATGACTTGTAAAAATACGCTTCTTTTTGAAATATAGAAACTTAAACAGCAAAAAACGATTCCAGTTCTTGTAAGGTTTCTTCTGAGGTTTGAATATCTTTTACAATTTCGCCTTTATTAAGCGCCACAATTCGATTACAAACTTCTACAGTGTGCTGTAAATCGTGACTTGAGACTAAAACAGTAACATTCGGATCATCAGCTAATTCTTTAATAATTTTTTTCAAACGACTTACAGTTGTAGGATCTAAATTTGCAAAAGGCTCGTCTAAAATTACCACTTCTGGATTGCCAATAAGTGTTGCAATAATGCCAACTTTTTTCTGATTTCCTTTTGATAAATCGCGAAGGTATTTTTTATTCTTTAAGATTTCGCCATTAAAAAATTCTTCATGTTTTGACAGCAATGCATCAATATCCGCTTTATTCTGATGACGTAAATCACCAATAAAATAAAAATATTCTTCGGGAGTTAAATACCCAATAAGAAAACTTTCATCTAAAAAAGAACCTGTAAAAGATTTCCAATTTTCACTTGTATTTACTTGAATATCATTACTTTTTATATTTCCTGTTGAAGGCTGAATAAGATCTAAAAGCAAACTGAAAAAAGTTGTTTTTCCCGCGCCGTTATTCCCAACCAATCCAAAACTCTGACCCTTCGGAATTTCAAGGTTGTTAATGTTTAAAACTGTTGTATTGTTATATTTTTTTGAAAGTTGATTTACTTGTATCATTTTTTTTACGTTTAATTGTTGATTTGGTTAATCGTTAATTTGGTTTCGATTAGATAAAAAATTTATCTAATTTTCAAATTGACTCATTTTCTAATTTTCTAATTAACTCTTTTGTTTATAAGCGCTTATAGTACTGTATTTTTCGGCTTTGTATCTTTTTTCGATTATTGAAAAGACTTTGTTTCTAAATACAAATCCTAAAATTCCTGCTCCTGCAACTAGTGTCAAACCAAGCGTTTTATCATCAAGATAAAGACCAATTCCATAAAGTCCCAAAGGCAATAATAATTTTGGCAAAGTCAATAACATTGCATTTAAATTGAATGCTTTTTTATCTCCAAAAGCGCCCCCTGCGTTGCTCAAATCTATTGGCGTTTTTGTAAATGCGCCACCCAAAAGAACCAGGTGAGAATTTACTCCAATATTATAAATGGCACCAACCACAATTGTTAAATAAACCTGCCATCCGTAAAAAAGATAAAACGAAGCCAAAATTGTCGATATAAAAGTCGCAATTACAATAAGCCACCATTTTGAAGTTATATAACCGCGATACGGAATATTTTGTGTCATCATTAATTGATAATACGAGCTGTCCCAACTTGGCACAAACTGGCCAAAAACAAATAAGAATCCGCCTGAAACAAATATTCCCGCAAAAATATACATGATTGGTGGTTGATGTGTATTTCCAAAAAAGATCAATCCGTAAAACAAGAAAAGAAAACTCATGAAAATTGTAGTTTTTGATCTTTTATTTCTTTTGATGAGTTTGATATCGTTTTTAAGAAATGTTCCCAAAGTTCCAAATTGATTCAACCAAGTAAGATTTTCTGTTGACGCAATATCCTCTTTTATAGAAAGTCCAGCGTCGAGATATAAATTGTTTTTGAAAAATCTAAATGTAAAAACATATAAGCCCGCCAATACAAAAACAGGAATTAATGACAATCCCGGAATTTTATAAAGTCCCTGAAAAAATGGCGCAGTAAAAACGGTAATATCAAATAACTTATAATATTGCGCCGCTCCCAAGGCAATGGCAAAAGCCAAAAAGACAACAAATAATTTATCAATATTGTTTAAAATAATATTTAAAAAATTATTGATGTAGACTAAAGAAATCATCGCAAGATTCCAGAAAAGAATACTCACAACATCATATCCTTCAATAAGTAAGACAACCGAAAAAGGAATAAAAAATAAGGCGTGAACCCAATTAAAAAATGATAAAACAGTTTTTCCTAATGAAAAATGAACAATCGTTGGTTTTTTAATAGGCAATACCAGCAATGGTTTTATGTTTAAAACCGGAATTGACTGCACCATCAAACGTACTATTAAATCAAATATGAAATAATAAATCAAAAACCTATTGACTGTCTGCAACGGTTCCAGATTCATTTTTTTAAGAACGTAGAATGCCCCTACGCCCATTCCGACAAAAATTAATGAAAAATAAATCATTAAGAATCCTAATAAAATTTTCATCGCCAGATTTTTACCAAACGACGCTGATCTTATAAAGGCTTTCCATTCAAGAAAAATAAACTTTTTAATCATGATTATTTGTTTTGGTTTTTCAGTAAGAGACCAAATGTAGGAAAACGTTACAAAAAAAGTTAAAAAAAATATTTTAGTAAGTGTCAATTACTTAGTGTTTGCTACTTTTGCAAAAAAAATTAATCATGCCTTCATTTTTAAAACTTATAATTAAAGAGGTAAAACGCGAAACTGCCGAGGCTGTTTCTGTACTTTTTAATGTTCCTGAAGAACTAAAAGCTGACTATAAATTTATAGCTGGACAATACATAAATTTAAAACTAACACTTGATAATCAAGAAATAAGACGTGCTTACTCTATTTGCTCTGCGCCAGAAAGTGGTGAATTGCGAATTGCTGTTAAAGCAGTGAAAAATGGTCTTTTTTCTCAATTTGCCAATACAAAGCTAAAAGCTGGAGATGTTCTTGAAGTAGGTCATCCGGAAGGAAAATTTACTTTTGAACCAGAGACTGACAGACAAAAAAATTATGTGGCATTTGTTGCGGGAAGTGGTATTACGCCAGTTCTTTCGATTATTAAATCGGTTTTAAAAAGTGAGCCAAAAAGTTCGTTTGTATTGGTTTACGGAAATAAAACTCCAGAAGGAACTATTTTTCACCAAGAATTACACGATTTACAATTACAGTATGTAGGACGTTTTTTCATTCACTATGTATTTAGTCAAGCAAAAGCTGAAAATGCTTTATTTGGAAGAATTGATAAATCGGCAGTGAATTTTGTTTTGAACAACAAACATAAAGAACTGCAATTTGACAAGTTTTTCTTGTGTGGTCCAGAAGAAATGATCAACACGGTTTCGGGTATTTTAAAAGAGAAAAATGTAAAAGAATCAGCAATTAAATTTGAGCTTTTTACATCTTCGTCTGAAGAACATGTAATTCAGGGTTCTCAAGAAGGCCATACAAAAATTACGGTTTTAGTTGACGATGAAGAAGTTACTTTCGAAATGTCTAAAAAACAAACCATTCTTGATGCCGCTTTAAAACAAGGCGTTGACGCTCCTTATTCTTGTCAAGGCGGTATTTGCAGCAGTTGTTTAGGACGTGTTACAGCAGGTTCTGCTGAAATGACAAAAAATTCAATTTTAACTGATGGTGAAATTGCAGAAGGCTTGATTTTGACTTGCCAAGCACATCCAACTTCAGATACTATTTATGTAGATTACGACGACGTATAGTCTGTTAAATTCCGATATTTCAAATTCCAAATCCCAATTTTACGATTGGAATTTGGAATTTTTTTTATGCTGTTTTTTCTTTTGACAAAGTTTAAAATTAGAGATTCGTTTTGAAAGCGATTTTAAACAATACATAAAAAAGGCTATACGTATTTAAATATTTTTTATAAAATGTCCTGAAAATTTACTATATTAGTAGTGCACTTGAACCTAATAAATCGTTCTTTAACTGAAAGATAGGTTTTGTAAAACTATATTTTATTGTCAACACGTTTTTAAAAAATTCTATATCATGGCAATGCATCACTACCTCCGTCTAACTTTTATATTACTTTTTGTAATATCCTCTTTTATTGTGGTTTACTTCGTAATTAAAAAAAGAAGAAACAGAAAAGTTCCTAAACTTCTTTCAAAAGAAAATTATCCTTCACAGCCTGGGGAAATGAAAGAAATATCAATTGCGAATGGTAGCTTTTTTAATATTTGGCCCTATGTAAGTGAATTAAAAGCAGCCAAAATTTTATCGAATAAAATTAAAGAATCAGAATTGATTCATAAAGTTTACCGAAATTCAACTAATGATTTTGAACACGTTTTACTTGTTACTGAAAAAGAAAATCATTTCGTTGAAATTGTGGTTGACAGAAACAAAAAGAAAGCAATGGGATATCTTTTGCTTAATTTATAGGAGAGTCAAAATCTCAAAATAAAAAAATTCCAAATTCCAATTGTAACACTGGAATTTGGAATTTTTTTTATTGGAATTTCTACTATAATTGAGACTGAATCGTATTAAGTATTTTCTTTGCAGAAATTGTTCTCATCGCATCTTGATAACCTTCAACAGTTTTATTTCCATAAACTGATGTTGGCAGTTTTGGATATTTATTT
Organism: Flavobacterium sp. LHD-80; assembly: GCF_030929605.1. Lineage (GTDB taxonomy): Bacteria > Bacteroidota > Bacteroidia > Flavobacteriales > Flavobacteriaceae > Flavobacterium. Next base: position 72,044 of record NZ_JAVFVS010000004.1, on the reverse strand, counting down.
CGGTCAGAAGTTAATGCATAATCCAAACTCTGATTAAATGGCAGAAATCCAGCGTATGGATGTGTGGCGCCCCAAAGCGTAACGACTTTTACGCCCAACATTGCCGCAATATGCGCATTTCCAGAATCCATAGAAAGCATTAGATCCAGATTGCTGATTAATTTTAATTCCTGCTGAAATTTAATTTTTCCTGCTACACTTATTACATTTTTAAAAGGCTCAGAAAGTGAATCTAAAATTTCTATTTCCTTTTTACCACCTCCAAAAAGCAAAATCGTCTGATCTTTATTTTCAGCCAATTTTGCAATTACTTCTTGCATTAAATCCAACGGATAAACCTTAGAATCATACTGAGCAAAAGGCGCAATCCCAATTAATTTTTGATAATTCTCACCAACTAAATTGGTGATTTCGGCACTTAAAACTGCTTTTTTAGGAAACTCCGGATTAGATAAATCCACCGGAAAACCAAGTTCTGAAAACACTTTTGCATGCCTCTCAAACATAGTTGGCAATTGTTTGAAAATTTTGTTTTCGGCACGAGTTAATTCTTTTTTTCCTTCTCGGCCCTTATCAACAGTTGCTCTTTTTTTTCCGCTTAAAGCGAAAAGCAAACTCACAACTTTAGATCTCAAAACATTATGAAGATCTGCAAAGGCATCAATTTCAAGCTGTTTCAAATCTTTAAACAATCGCAAAAGTCCAGGAAAACCTTTATGTCTTTCTTTTTCATCAAAAGCAAAAAAATCAAGATTCGGAATTCCTTCAAAAAAAGGTTTAAAAAACGGACGCGAAACAACAGTCAGTTTTACTGTTGGATATTGTTTTACAAAAGCGCGTAAAACAGGAACCGTCATGGCGACATCTCCCATTGCGGATAGTCTCATGACGGCTATGTGTTTAATTTTGGTAGACAAGTCGGCCAAATTATTTTTTATTTTGATATAAAACCGGGTTCAATTCATCATCGTTGTACATTTTCATTTGTTTGTACACTTTCATGAATTTATCGCCATTTTCAATATCTGTCAATAGTTCTTCAATTGCTGTAGATAAATCTGTTCTTTGCTCTAAAAGTACATTTAGTTTTTCCTGACATTTATCTCTATGTTCTTGCGAAGCCTCAGCACGTGTAGCTTCTTCGTGCATATGATAAATTTTCAAAGCCAAAATAGACAATCTGTCAAATGCCCAAGCTGGACTTTCAGAATTGATTTTTGCTCCGTCTTTTGCTTTTATATGACTGTATTTCTGCAAAAAGTAACTGTCTATGTATTCCACCATATCAGTTCTTTCCTGATTTGAAGCATCAATTTTTCTTTTTAAAGTCAACGCCGCAACTGGGTCAATTTGCGGATCACGAATGATATCTTCAAAATGCCATTGAACTGTGTCAATCCAGTTTTTTAAATATAATAAGTGCTCAAATTTATCCTTTGGAAAAGGATTATTAATCGGTTGATCAACACTATCAAATTGATGATAATCTTTGATGCTTTGTTCGAAAACAGAATATGCTAATTTTGAAAACATGTCTTTAATTATTAGAGACACAAAGATACTTTTTATACTTTTATAGTGTGAAAAAAACTATTATTTTTTCATTTTGTGCTAGAAACAATCAATTATTTTAAAAATTACATATGAAAATTCATTATATATCTGAGAATAACAGTGTACTGAATCATTTTTTAGGCCAAATACGAAATGTAAATGTTCAAAACGACAGCATGCGTTTTAGAAGAAATATTGAACGAATTGGCGAAATTATGGCGTATGAATTGAGCAAAACATTGCCATATAAAAATGTCGATATTCAAACACCTCTTGGCATTAAAAAAACAACTCAAATTGCCACTGATTTAGTTTTATGTCCAATTTTAAGAGCTGGATTACCGCTTCATAATGGCTTTTTAAATTATTTTGATCATGCTGAAAATAGCTTCGTTTCGGCCTGCAGATTTCATCCAAATAATGATGATGAATTTGAAATTTTAGTTGAATATCAAGCGATTTCAAACCTCAATGATAAAACGGTATTGCTTCTTGATCCAATGCTGGCTACCGGACAATCGATAGTTGCTGTCCATGAAAAATTAATGCAGAATGCCATTCCGGCAGAGTTTCATATAGTTGTTGTTATTGCGGCTCCAGAAGGTGTTGCTTTTTTAGAAAAAAATCTTCCTGACAACTGTCATTTATGGGTTGCTGCTCTTGACGAAAAACTTAACGAGAAAAACTACATTGTTCCAGGACTCGGCGATGCCGGCGATCTTGCTTACGGAAGCAAATTATAACTGAGAGAAAAACGTAAATAAACTGCAGCAAATAAGCACGTAAAACACAATTTCGTTGTTTAATTTTTGCTGCATATATTCCACATGACTCGATGCCATAATTGTTAAAGGCGTAATGCTAAACAACAGCAAATCATTGCTTTTATTTGGCGAAAGAATAAAAACAAAAGCAGCTATAAAAAAACAAGCTACTATTTTTTTGTATGAAGTATGTACGATCTGTGGTCTATTTGATAAAGTCGTTAACATTGAAAACACAAAAAACAAGGCAACGGCTACATATATTGAAAGCGCTCCGTTTTCGTAATTATTTTTAAAATAATCGATTCTTAAATCGATTACAGCTCTTTTTTCGAAGAAAGCAATGGCATCAAAATGAAATACCAGCGATACTAATAAAAAGATTAATCCAACTGCTAAAAATGCTACAAATGGCAAAACCCAGTTTCTATAATCGCGTGAAACGTGAAAAATAATGGATATAAAAACTAAAATAATAAAGAGAATACACCAAAATTGAAATAAAGAAGCTATTAAAATCCAAAAAGAAGCATCAAATATTTTTTCTTTTGAAGATTTCAAAGACTGTAATGAAATCAGCCTGCGAAGCGCCAGCAACAGGAAAAAATTGGCATAAATAACATTCGAATCGTTAAATATCGTCGGGAAAAATAAGATAAACAGCAAGTAGAAAAAAATCGTGTATCCGTTGTCTTTGCTGAGTCCGTTCTTTTTTGCAATAAAATTAATCAGGAAAAAAGAAGCAAAAATAAAACACAGCAAACTTACTTTTTGGAATCCCAAAAAATAATTAGTAATCCAGGAAGGATCCTGAATTTGAAACAGAAAAAAGAAAACCAGTATTAAAATTACAACCAAAGAATAATTTAATGGCGTAGATTTTTTAAAAACACTTGTTATCATAAGGATATTTTATACTTTTGTGACTGTAAATATAATACTTGTTTAAAAGGAAAAACCAACAAGTTGAAAAAGATTCTTTTTTGAATCTTGATCCAATGCGTTAAAAACAATAATAACATATAATTTTATAAATTATGACAGCTTTTTTCGAAGGAATTCAATACTTATTCGTTAACATTTTGTTTGCTCCTCTTGACTTTTTACGTCGTTTGGAATTAATTACATGGTTTGGTGCAAACACTATTAACTGGATTTTCATGATCATTTGTTCATGTGCAATCGTTTATTGGATTAAACAATTACGCATTTTTGATGATGCCGGAACAGAAAACCAAGATACAACGGCTCATTCTTTTTTAAAATAAAAAGTATCTAACCCTCCGAAAAGGGTTAGAGAATTCATTTATATTAGATCGAATCCGATATCTTTTCTAAAATACATCTTATCAAAGCTTAGTTTATCTATGTTTTGGTAAGATTTTTTTATGGCCTGCTGGAAATCGTCTCCATATGATGTTACAGTCAAAACACGTCCTCCATTACTAACGACATTTTCGTTATCTAATTTTGTTCCCGCGTGAAAAACTATAGAATCTGTAATATTTTCTAAACCTGTAATAACTTTTCCTTTTTCAAAATCTTCAGGATAGCCACCAGAAACAACCATAATTGTGGTCGCACTTCTCGGGTCAACTTCTAAAGTAAATTCGTCTAATTTTTGATTCGCAACCGAAAGGAATAATTCAACCAAATCAGATTTTAATCTTGGAACCACAACTTCAGTTTCTGGATCTCCCATTCTCACGTTGTATTCAATAACAATCGGTTCATTTTTCACATTGATTAAACCAATAAAAACAAAACCTTTATACTCGATTCCGTCTTTCTGGAAACCTTCGATTGTTGGTTTTACGATACGAGTTTCGATTTTTTCCATCAAAACAGCATCAACATAAGGAACTGGAGAAACGGCTCCCATTCCGCCTGTATTTAAGCCTGTATCGCCTTCGCCAATTCTTTTGTAATCTTTTGCCGTTGGAAGAATTTTATAGCTTTTTCCATCAGTTAAAACAAAACAGCTTAATTCGATTCCGTCCAAAAATTCTTCGATAACAACTTTTGCGCTCGCTGCTCCAAATTTTGAATGAACCAACATATTTCTTAATTCTGTTTTGGCTTCTTCAAGATCCTGAATAATCAAAACTCCTTTTCCTGCTGCCAATCCGTCTGCTTTTAAAACGTAAGGAGGCTGTAAAGTTTCAAGAAACGCACATCCATTTTCAACTGTTTCGGCAGTAAAACTGTCATAAGCAGCGGTCGGAATGTTGTGTTTCATCAAGAATTCTTTTGCAAATTCTTTACTTCCTTCTAATTGTGCGCCTAATTTTGATGGTCCAATTACTGGAATATGTTTTAAACTTTCGTCGTTTTTAAAATAATCATAAATACCTTTTACCAACGGATCTTCTGGTCCTACGACTACTAAACTTATATTTTCTTTCAGCACTAATGCTTTTACGGCTTCAAAATCAGTTGGAGCTATTGCAACATTTTCAGCAATTGCCGCTGTTCCTGCATTTCCTGGTGCAACAAAAAGTTTTTCGCAAAGTGGACTCTGAGTCATTTTCCAAGCAAAAGCATGCTCTCTTCCGCCCGATCCCAATAATAAAATTGTCATGGTGTTGTTGTATTTAGTTGTGGTGCAAAAATACTTGCTTTTGCACGTAAAAAATAATTAAATCTTCAAAAAATTGTTGGTTCTGCCCTGTTAGTAATTCCTAAACATTATTTTTGATGAAAATTATCCTGAAAAATGATTCGTCTTTTTGATATTTCTCTTCAATTAAATGGTTTTCCGATTGAGAAAGCCAAAGCCGAGTTGGATCAAATTGTTCATTTTTCTGAAAAAGATTATATTTCTTTTCTCGAAAATAAAAAGAAAGAAATTGTTGATTTTCATCTTAAAAACAATTCTTTTTATTCAGAATTAGCTGGAAATGCAACTGCTGAAAACTGGTCTGATTTACCGATTTTAAACAAACAAAATCTTCAAAAACCGCTTGAAGAAAGACTTTCAAAAGGCTATTCTAAAAAAAATATTTACCTCAACAAAACTTCCGGATCAAGCGGAACTCCTTTTGTTTTTGCCAAAGATAAATATTCGCATGCACTAACTTGGGCATCAAATATTATGCGGTTTGGATGGTTTGGAATTGATTTTAATCATTCGTATCAAGCGCGTTTTTATGGAATTCCTATGGATTTTGTTGGATATCAAAAAGAACGTTTTAAAGACTTTTTAACGCATCGTTTTCGTTTTCCTGTTTTTGATTTATCAGATGATGTTTTGGAAAGGTTTCTGAAGAAATTCAAAACTAAAAAATTCGATTACATAAACGGATACACAAGTTCGATTGTCCTTTTTGCTAAATTTTTGGAACAAAAAAATATCATTTTAAAAGAAATTTGTCCGACTTTAAAAGCTTGTTTTGTTACTTCGGAAATGCTTTTTGAAACAGATAAAAAACTCTTAGAAAAACAATTCGGAATTCCGATTATCAGTGAATACGGCGCATCTGAATTGGATTTGATTGCTTTTGAAAATCCGCAAGGAGAATGGCAGGTAAATGCAGAAACACTTTTTGTAGAAATTTTAGATGAAAACAATAATCCTGTTCCACATGGAACAGAAGGAAAAATTGTAATTACTTCTTTATTCAACAAAGCAAATCCTTTTATCAGATATGAAATTGGTGACATTGGAATTTTAGGTGAAAAAAGCACTCCTCAAAAACCAATTCTAAAAAAATTAATTGGAAGAACCAATGACGTTGCAATTCTTCCAAGCGGAAAAAAATCGCCAGGTTTAACTTTCTATTACGTAACCAAAAGCATCATTGAAGATGACGGAAACGTAAAAGAATTTATCATTAAGCAAACGCAATTAGATGCTTTTGAAATTGAATATCTTGCTGATACAGCATTAGTTTCAGAACAAATTCAAAAAATACAAGAAGCCATCGATTTGTATTTAGAACCCAATTTAAACTTCACTTTTACTCGAAAAACAGTTTTAGAAAGAACCAATCGCGGAAAACTAAAACAGTTTAAATCATATTTATAAATATAAATAAAATCTTACATTTGTTTTTCTAATTAAAAACTTATGGAAGATCAATCTTTACTTTCTGAAGAAACAATTTCTAATAAAATATATTTTATTCGTGGTCAAAAAGTGATGCTTGACTATGATTTAGCTTCTCTTTATGAAGTTGAAACTAAAAGATTAAATGAACAGGTAAAAAGAAATTTATCGCGTTTTCCTATTGATTTCATGTTTCAACTTACTGAAAATGAATATAATTCTTTAAGGTCGCAAATTGCGACCTTAAAAAAAGGAAGAGGAGAACATCAAAAATATTTGCCTTTTGCTTTTACAGAACACGGCGTTTTAATGTTGTCAAGTGTTTTAAAAAGTGATAAAGCCATTCAAACCAATATTCAAATCATGCGTATTTTCACGAAAGTGAGGCAAATACTTTTAGACACAACCGAAATTAAGATTGATATTCTTCATATTCAAAAGAAGTTAGAAAATCACGATAAAAACATTGAATTAGTATTTTCTTATTTAGATGAATTGACTGAAAAGAAAGAAAATGAATCTGAAAGAGTAAAGATTGGCTATAAAAAATAACTCTTTAAGGTCACAGATTGTGACCTTAAAAATCGAAACGTATTATTAAAAAAAATTGGAGGTCACAAATTGTGACCTCCAATTCTAAGCGAAATTCTTCAAGGTCGCAAATTGCGACCTTGAAAAAACATTAAACTTTCTTTATATACTTTGGTTTGATTATCAATTGAGTAAACAAAAACCTCATCATCAACAAAACAGAAAAAACGAGATTGTATCCATGAAATTCTCTGTAAACACCAAAATTGTGTTTGATCAATTTGAATTTTGATGATGAAATAGAATCTTTCCTAATTCTGTAAAATGCTAAAGATTCTGGAATAGCTTCCGCCGTTTTTATTTGTTTTAAAATGGTAAGCCACAATCGCCAATCTTGTCTTTTTTGAGAAGATTCTAATTTGATTTTTCCAAAAAAATCAGCGTCGTAGATGGCAGTTAAATTTCCAACGTAATTGCAAAAAAACAGCTGATTGTAAGTTAATGGAACTGGAGTTTCAACTCTTCTTTTTAGATTATTTCCATCATCATCAATACAGTCATAAAAACTAAAAGTAAACGTCAGATTATTTGTTTTTAAAAACTGAATTTGCTTTTCTAATTTCTCAGGAAACCATAAATCATCAGCATCTAAATACGCAATATATTTTCCCGAAGCTTTTTCTAAAGCAATATTTCGAGCAAAACCATTTCCTGAATTTTTTTCTAATTTGAATAATTTGATTCGATTGTCATCTTGGGCGAATTCTTCAATTATAGCAACCGTTTGATCTGTCGATGCATCATCAACCAAAATCATTTCCCAATTGGAATAACTTTGATTTTGAACCGATTGCAAAGTTTCTCTAATGAACTTTTCAGTATTATATGTCGGAATTAAAATAGATACTAAATCGTTCATTAGATTTATGATGCTTTCAGAAATTCGAGATTTCTTATTTTATATAACTAGAAAAATCTTTGTGTTCTTCTTTAGCAAGTTCTTCAGGAGATAATGATTTGAAATACTCATAGGTAATTTTCATTCCTTCTGCTCTATTTACTTTTGCTTCCCAGCCAAGCAATTCTTTCGCTTTCGTAGTATCTGGCTGACGCTGTAAAGGATCGTTTATTGGCAACGGATGATAAACCACTTTCTGATTTGTTCCTGTCAATTTTATGATTTCTTCTGCAAAATCTTTAATCGTGATTTCGTCAGGATTTCCAATATTTACCGGATAAACATAATCAGAATGCAATAACCTGAAAATACCTTCAACCTGATCGTCTACGTAACAGAAAGAACGCGTCTGCATTCCGTCTCCAAAAATCGTTAAATCTTCTCCGCGCAAAGCTTGACCAATAAAAGCGGGAATTACACGTCCGTCATTCAGTCGCATTCTTGGGCCATAAGTATTAAAAATACGCACAATTCTGGTTTCTACACCATGAAACGTATGATATGCCATCGTGATCGATTCCTGAAAACGTTTAGCTTCGTCATAAACTCCTCTTGGACCAATTGTATTTACGTTTCCGTAATATTCTTCAGTCTGTGGATGAACCAACGGATCACCATAAACTTCAGAAGTTGAAGCAATCAAAATTCTTGCTTTTTTTACACGCGCCAATCCTAATAAATTATGAGTTCCTAACGATCCAACTTTTAAAGTCTGAATCGGAATTTTTAAATAATCAATCGGACTTGCTGGCGATGCAAAATGCAATATATAATCTAAATCACCCGGAATGTGAACAAACTTTGTGATATCATGATGGTAAAATTCGAAGTTTTCTAACTTAAATAAATGCTCAATATTTTTAAGATCTCCCGTAATCAGGTTATCCATTCCAATAACAAAATAGCCTTCTTTAATGAATCTGTCACATAAATGCGAACCTAAAAATCCTGCCGCTCCGGTAATAAGTATTCTTTTCATAATTGATTTTATTGAACATTTTCGAGTTTAATTTTGCAACAAAACTCGAGATAGACGCACAAATGTACTAAAATATCTGTCCTTTCAAATGGCACTGCAAACCATATCTTAAAAGAAGTTTTATGATTTCAGATAATTATTAAACTCATTTCTCTATTTTTACCCACAAATAAAACCACTATTTTGAAAGTTGTACATGTAATTGAAGCGCTCGGTGGCGGCGTTTATACCTATTTTAGAGATTTATCGACTTTCTTTGGAGATGACGAAATAAACAAAAGCATAGAAACCACTATTATCTATAGTGGCAATCGAAAAGAAATTGATTCTCAAAAAATAAAATCTGAGTTTTCAGATGGCGTTAAACTGATCCAGGTAAATATGGTTCGGGAACTTTCTCCTTTTCAAGATTTAAAGTCGGCGTACAACTTAGCCAAAGAACTGAAAAAAATCAATCCTGATATTATTCATCTCCATTCTTCAAAAGCTGGAGTTTTAGGTCGTGTGGCTTATTTTTTCTTATTCAAAAAAAAGAAACTCTTTTATACGCCTCACGGATATTCGTTTTTAAGAACTGATATTTCAAAAACTGCTAGAAATATTTATTGGCAGATTGAAAAGAATTTTCAGTGCTTTTTTGGCGGAACAATTGTTGCTTGTGGTGATACGGAGCAAGAAATTGCAAAAAAAATTGGTCCAGCAAAATTAGTGCGAAACGGAATTGATATTGAAAATGTTCAAGAACATTATGCCCCGCATCAAAACGAAAAATTGACTATTGGAATTATGGCCAGAATTACCGCGGCCAGAAATCCAGAAATGTTCAATCAAATCGCTTTAAAATTTCCGGATTTTAATTTTGTATGGATTGGTGACGGCGAATTAAGGCATTTAATTACGGCTCCAAACATTAGAATTACAGGCTGGATTTTAGACCGAAAAACGGTTTTAAGAGAATTGAACAATGTTGATATTTATATGCAAGTTTCGCTTTGGGAAGGTTTACCAATTGCTGTTCTTGAAGCAATGGCACTGCAAAAACCAATTATTGCGACGAATATTATTGGCAATAAAGATGCTGTTTTACACGGAAAAACAGGTTTTCTTTTTACTGATATTTCCGAATTAGATCAATTTTTCGAAACTTTAAAAGACGAAGAAACAAGATCGCAATTTGGTCAAAATGCTTTGGATAGATGCAGAGAATTATTCGATAAAAATCAGAATTTTAAACAGCTTCTGGCACTTTATCAAGAGTAAGTTTTTGTTGCAACCAATAACTGGCAAAAATTGACGACCATAATGCGCTGAAGGCAATTCCGTCAAAGCGGAGTAAAAAATCATCTACCAGATTTGAAGTGAAGAAAATTATAAAAAACGAAAGAATCATTCCGTTTTTTAAATCATAACCTAAATAACCAATCGTAAAAATATAAAGCAAAACGACGAAAGGCCCAAGAATTCCAAACTTCAGTAAAAAATCTAAAAATTGATTGTGCACCGGAAATTCATATTTCGCCAAAAACTTCTGATTTGTTGCTGCATAATATTTAAACAATTCAGGTTTTCCATCTGAAGCTCCAACTCCAAAAGGAAGATGTTGCACAGACAATTCCCAAGCCGATTTCCAGATTGAAACTCTTGTTACCAGCGAATTATAAACCTTAATTTCTGGATGATCAATTTCGTCTAATTTCCCAACTTTATCCATATAAGCAAAAGTTACCGACGAATATTTCTCTTTCATATAAGGGTTCTTCTGAACGAATAAAAAAAGAATTCCGCCCAATAAAACAACAATTACAAAGCCAGTTAAAACAATCTTTTTTAAATTGAATTTTGATCTTATTTCGTAGAAAAAAACAATCAAAAACCCAATTAAAGTGTTTATAAGCGCCATTCTAGTATTTACTAAAAGGACAAAGAAAAATGAAAACAAGAAAATAACAAAACTTGTAATTTTAAAGCCGATTTTCTTCTGATTTCTAAAGTTTTCAAAAACAAAATACAGCGCACAAACCGTTACAAAAGCCAAGTGCATATTTAATGCCGGTGCGTGAATACCAATACTGTCTGCAAATTGATAACCCATTTCCCATAAATCAATCCGATTTAAATATTTCGCTACAAAATCTGGATAAACAATAATAAACCTGATTACAAAAAAAAATATCAATACAGTTGTAGAAATTACATAAGTTTTAATGATTTTAAGAAAATTGACACGCTGATAATTTCCAATTATAAAAAGCGGAAAAATAACCAATGATGTACTTTTTTCAATTGCTTTTAATCCTTTTGAAAAAGAATCGTTGTTCCAAAAAAACAACAATTCTAATAAAATTGGCGAAGCAATACACGCCATTAAAAGAAACTGTTTTTTTGAAAATTTCAGTTTTTTGAAAAAAATCAAATTGAACGCCGCAAACATTATAATCAACAATGAACACGGTTTTCTGAAAATCATCGCAACCGCAATCACACATAAAAAACTGTGAAATATTTTATTGAAGTTCTTTTCGGAAATACTCATAATACAATGCAAAATAGATTAAAGGGAAAATCCCAATTTTATGTCGGGTCGCCGAGCCTAAATCGGGTTCAAAAACGCCTTGGAGAATAAAAAACGAGAACAAAATGAACATGATCAAAAGCTCGTAACGATACTTTTTTCTGTCTTTTAAACATTTAGAAAAACGAACCAACAAAATATAAAACAACAAAAGCTGCCAAATAACAAAAATGATAATTTGAGGCGAAAGAATATATTTTAAGCCATTTAATGGCAAATTAACAGTGAAAAAACCATAAAAAATCCCAACAATTTCTCCGTACCAAGTATCTGTTTTTACTGGCGAAGTAATCATCGAATTGGCATCACCAGAAACCAAACGAGTGCTATTTACCATTTCTCGACTGATTTCAGAAAAGTATTTTCCTTTTAAAATACCATAAGTCAAAGACAAAAAAACAGCAATCAGTAATCCGTAGAAAATAGTGCTTACCGTTTTGTTTTTAAAATTAATGAAACTTACCAAATACATTCCGCCACCGACAATCGGAATTAAAGCAAAATAAGGCCGATATAAAGCACCAAAAACAATTAAAAGCAATGCGGTAATCAAAATGGTTTTTTGGAACGAAAACCGTTCATTTCGGCAAAACAAAACAATTACAGCAATAAACAAATACGTTATAAATTCTTTTGAAGGCATTGAAATGAAAATCGCAATCATAAAAAAGCCGAGATAAACTAAAATATTCTTGATATTTAGTTTTTCAAAATTACTCGGAATTCCTATTTTGTATAAAATATAGATTAATACAGGATATTGGATTAAGGCAATTATGGGAAAAGGCAAATACCTGAAACCAATAATTTTATAGAACAAAATCGTCAATGGATAACTCCCGAAATAGCCGATTTCGTTGTATTTATCATAAATTATAATTGCCGAATCGTAGAAAAATTTGGGAGGCAAAACAAAAAAAGCCAGAAACGCCACAACTAAATTAGCTGCAGCAATCAGCAAAAATGCTGCGGTACTTTTTTTGATTAATAATTGCATATTTCTATTTGTGCTTTACTTTGAAGCTCTGCGTTTTTTATTCAGGCTTCTTTTTAATCGGTAACCGTTTAAAAAGAAAATCAATGTTTTAAAGGACAAAAATTTATAGAATTTCATCACTTTGTCTACTTTTATGTTTCGTCCTTTTTTAAGAAGATATTTCCAAGAAACTAAATCATGCCAAATCTGGTTTTGTGTTTCAGATGACAAAACATAAAAATCTTTAAGAATTACAACATAATTGCAAGCCCAATAATTTTCTAATGCTTTATTTAATATTTCAGATTCTGTTTTCGGCGAATTTATTCCATCTTTTACCATTTCATAAACATCTTCAATATGTTTTGCACTTGTAGTCGTTGTAATTGAACCTTGACGCGCCTGGCGGTACACATAAAATGATTTGGAATAAATACTGAAAGTCTTGATATAATGCATCAATTTTCCGCACCATTCAACATCTTCCGATTTTCTTCCGACAGGAAAAAACAATTGATTTTCGATTAAAATTGCTCTTTTAATTACTTTGTCCCAAGCCGAAGCAACGTACAAATCGTGATAAACCAGATTTAAAACCTCATCTTCAAATTTCCCGATTTTATTTTTTATAAATCGCTGATTGTATTTGCAGTGTACATCATTTTCGGCAAAAAATCGGCTTTCTTCATGAATGATAATGTCTGGATTTGTTTTGGAAATTAAATGATTCAAATCTTCCAAAATTTGTTTTCCTTGCCAATAATCATCACTATCAGTAAAAATTATATACTCGCCTTTTGCTGTTTTTAAACCTGTATTTCTGGCATCAGACAATCCGCCGTTTTCTTTGCTGATTAAGATTATCTGAGGAAACTTTTGCTTGTATTCCTCACAGATTTTAAGCGAAGAATCCGTTGATCCGTCATTGACTAAAATGAGTTCAAAGTCAGAAAAACTTTGGCACAAAATACTATCCAAACATTGCGATACATAATCCTCAACGTTGTAAACCGGAATAATAATGCTGAAAAGCAAAGTCTCTTTTTGAATGTTCATAGCACAAATTTTTAATGCAGAAACACTTTTATTTTATCTTTTCGATAAATGACAATTGCCGAAGCAAGATTCCAGAAAAAAGAACTTGCAACAAACGCAATTGCGCCACCTGTCATTCCGTAAATCGGAATTAAAAATCGGTTTAAAATGAAATTAATCACAACCGCAATCATTAAAATGACCTGAAAAGTATGCTGTCTTCCGGTCATATTCAAATAAACGGAAGCGGTACCAAATGCCGAGCAAATTCCTTGACCAATTATCAAAATTAAAAAAGCTTGCTGTGCCACAACATATTGATGTCCGAAAATTGACAAAATAGATTTTGAAAAATAACTGATTAGTACAATAACCGGCAATGTTATCCCGAAGATTAAACGAGCGCTGTTTCTTGAAACTTCAGTTAACTCTACAATTTTATGGCTCGCAAAAAACTCCGCAATTTTAGCTGAAACGGTAATATTTATACTCACAATTATGATCGAAATAATCGTCATAATCTTAACTCCAACCGAATAAAAAGCGACAGTTTCGTCGTTTCTGTATTTCTTTAGAAACATAATATCAAAACACATTAATAAAAACAAAGCCATTGCGCTGATGGCAATTGGATATGATTTTAAAAATATTTCTTTACGCGAAAAACTTTCGGTCGTTTTTAAGACAGCCATTTTTCGGAAATAAACAAAAACAAATAGCGAACTCAGCAACGCGAGAAAAACAAATCCCAACAAGAAAACATCAACCAAATATTCTTCTTTATGCCAATAAAACAAAATAATCGAGCCAATAATCAGCGGGATATATTTAATGATATTTCGGAACAATTCGGCTACATACAATTTATCCAATGCTCGGAAAACTTCGGTATTCAAAATCGATAATCCAGAGAAAAACAATGCTAAAGTTCCTTTTAAAAGAATTGAATATACGGCTGGATCTGAAAAGTAATTGTTTATCGTTTCTTTGCTAATAATGGCAATTAAAAGCAATACAATCAATGAGGTTCCAAAAAGCATTAGAACCATTTTTGCGTATATATTTTTTAATTCGTCAAGCGCATTTTGACTGGCCAATTTCCCTTTAAAATAGATAATCGACTGATCAAAACCAAGCAAACACATACTCCCGATGGATAACAAAAAAGAACGCACAAAATCGTATTGTCCGACCAATTTTGGACTATAGTTTTTTGTCAAGAAAACGGTAAATCCAAACAAAAGCAACGCACCAAAAACACGTAAAGATAAAGTGCTGAAACTTTGCCTTAAAAAGCGATTCTTTGAAAATCTTTCAAAAATAGAACTGGCTTTCAATTACTTAAAGTTGATTTGCTTTTGAAAGAGCAAGTTGTTTGCGGTAAAATTTTCCAAACATACTAATCAAAACAAAAACAAAAATGAAGAAAAGCGGGAACCAGATTTTAAGATTTCCGTTCACAACTTTGTTTTCATTTATATTAAGCGTCGAGTTGATTTCTTTAATCGTTTTGTCAGAACTAATTAATCTGATTTTGTTTTTTCCTTGTTCTAAAATCAGTTTTTGTTTGGTTTTTAAAATGTCATTCAGTTGCAGATTTTCATTGTAATAAACCAATTTATCATTTTTTGCTGTACTCGAAAGTCCTTTTAAAACTTGATCGATCTGCGAAATAATAGTATCATTTTGAGCAATTTCGCGTTCTAGGTTTTTGTATCCAATTTTTTGCGCTGCATCAAAATAATCCGAATTATTCAAGAATTTTAATAACGGCTCAACGATTTCTTTTTCGCTGATTTCTCCACTTGACGTAAAAGTAATGGTGTGAAAAGTATAGTTTTTACTCGTTACATTGTCTTCCAAAACCTTTTTTACGTCGCCAACCTCAGCCATTAATTTAATCAATTCCAGATTTTGTTCCTTGTCTTCAATAAATTTATAAACGTCAGCAACTGGTTTAATTTCAATTCTTCTAATGGCATTTGGACTTGAATTTCCAAAAACTTGATGTAAAAAATCAACGTCTCCGGCCACAATTTTCGCCTGAATCAAATCGATTTTGGCATACAAATAATCAACGCTTTCAAAATTTGGCGTTACAACTACCTGATTTTGAAATGACTTTTTATTTGAATCCAAATAAAATCCAAGCGCAATTCCAAGTACAGCCAAAATCAGAATCGCAATCCAGTTTCGGATAAAAAACTGAATCGCTCTAAAAATAGATCTGTTTACACGGTCAAAAAAACCGCCAATGCTTTTTGAAAGCTGAAAAATATCTATTTCCTGATCTGTATTTTGGGGTACGTTTGTACTCATGTATTGCTTTATTTTACGTTGAAAATTTGTTCCAAAATTTTAATGGTAATCAAATAAGTTGGTTTTACACCGGTTGTTCCCAATCCGCCCGAAGCTAAAGTGCTTCCAGTTTCCAATGGATTATCTGATGCATAATACGCATAACGAACTTTAATATCGTGTGGCACACTTTTTCTAATTTTTGATGCCGACTGAATTGCTTTTTGGTAATATGAACCTTCCATTTCAAGGCCAATTACACCCCAAGTCGATTCGTGGAAAAACTTCAATAAATCCCTATTTTGCAAAGATGTTCCAAGAACGGTTACCATTGCGCCTTCATAAACCGCAATATCATTTCCTCTGAACATATCTCCTGTTAATTCATTTTCGAAGAAATAATTATCCGCGGTTCCTTCGTTGATATGTGCTGTTGGAATCATAATATCGCCTTTTCCACCTTCCAGAATTCCAGCTTTCCCCATAATCGAAACTGATTTTACATTCAGCAGCGTTTCTTTTTTAAATGGTTTTAAAAGTTCGTCGATTGTTTCATATGCTTGCTCGCCAAAGGCATAATCCATTACAATAATTACCGGCTTTTCTTCGCCCACATTTGCGTTAGAAAATGCTGTTTTTGACCAGTCTATTTTAGCTGTATCAAAAATCTGAACATCAATATTAGTTCCCGAACAATCTGGAAGTGAAATCATTCCGTTTTTTAACGCCAATTCTTCAACTTGACCTCTAATTTCTTTTGAACCCGAACTACTTAATTCTTCATAAATATGGAAATCACTTTTCCCTTTGTATTTTGAAGTCAATAACGGCGTTGCAAAAATAGAATTCATCACACTGTGCATGTTTGCACTAATAACGTGAATTGGTCGTTTTAAAAGATCGTTTGTTTTTAAAACTTCCTTGATGTTTGTTGCCCAGATTTCTCCGTGAATATGATGTCCTAAACGCTCACGCAAAACCGGACTGAACGTAATTGTTCTTTTGTTATTTTCAACTATTTCTTCAATCGCTAATTTTCCTAACCAATAAATGACATGCAAGAAACGATCTGGCGCATTTTCGGAACCGAAAGCGTCGTAGATATCCAAAACTTCTTCAAAAGTTCTGGCTAATATATTTGCAACGTGCGAAATTGCTTTTTCTTTTTCAATTTGCGAAAGCTTTTTGGTCTGCGTAACGGCTTGTTCTAATTTTAACCAATCTCGCGAAACTTCTCCGCCGTCGTCAATTAAAACTCTGTTTTTGATTTTGTGCGATTCGATGAAAATAAAAGTCAAATGCGTCAGAATATCATAAATATCTGAACGTCCGCGCGTGATTTCGACATTCATTTGTTCCTCGTCGATTCGGTAACAATTTCTTCTTCTTTTTGGAGGAACAATTGGCTGAAAATGCGATTTAGAATATCCTTCGTCTGAAGTTAAATTGATGAATCGGCATTGTTCGATTCCTATTGGAAGACGCTCTATAACGTACAAAAGTCCGTTTAGTTCTACTTTTTCCTCGGCGATATTTCCATAAATTTCCGGGCGTAAAGCTAATAATGATTCGCGTAAACTGTCGCCAGAAACTCCCATTGGTTTATAAAAACCACGGTTGAATAAATGGCGCATTGTAATGTACATTTTTTCAATAGCCGCAGATGATTCCTGCGCTCTTGATCTTGATATATGTTTGGTTTCTTTCATGCTTTTTTATTTTGTAAAATCAAATTTAAGCAAATACAAGGCATACCTTGTATCTACTACATTATTTTTTAAAAATCATTTCGATTTATTTTCTGTTTTAAATTTATCCTTTGTCCAATTTTCTGGATTTGAAACAATGTAATCAGAAATTCTTTGATAGTCATTATTGCTCCTAATGATATTGTCGTAAAATAATTTTTGCCATTGATGTGGATATCCTAATCTGTTGGCATGTTTGGTTACCGCAGATTTATAGGATCCAACAATTGACGAAATGGTGTTTTTTCCAATATTTTGAAACCGTTGCGATCCAGGATTTTGTAGAGACAGGGCATGCCCTGTCTCTACATGCCCTGTCTGTACAATATTGGCGTCATTTACGAAATCCAAATCAATATTATTCGATTTTTTATCAATAATCAAAATCCCATGAATATGATTTGGCATGACCACAAAATCACCCAATTCAACGTTTTTATGATGTATGGGAATTTGATGCCACAATAGATCGGCAATAATTCCAACCTCTGACAAAATCATTCTATTATTTAGAATTTCTCCAAAATAATGTTCTCTGTCTTGTGTACAAATTGTTATAAAATACGCTCCGTTCCAACCATAATCCCACCATTGCGCTCTTATTGAAGAAATGCGATATTTATTTTGAAATTTTTCTTTATTCATAATAACTAAATGCTTCTATCTTTTTTATTCACTAAAAAAGAGGCACTAACTTACAAATATAAATATTTTCCTACTTTAAATTATCGGCAATCTTTCTATCATTGGACAATCTCGGAATTTTATTCTGCCCGCCCAATTTCCCTTGCGATTTCATATATTCTTGAAATCCGTTTTTTGAAACTTTGCTTACAACTACTTTCTGCAAAACATTTCCGGTAATCAAATCGTCATAATAAATGTTTTGCTTTCGCATTGAATCGTCTATTGCTTCGGCGAAAGCCTGCATATTGTCTGGTTCATTTTCAAATTCTACAAACCATTCATGATACGGCAATCCGCTTGACGGCGTAATTTGAGGCGCAACTGTAAATTCATTAATTACTATATTAGTTCCGGCTGTTGCTTCTTTCATTGCATTTTCGACTTCATTGGCAATAACGTGTTCTCCAAAAGCCGAAATATAATGTTTGATACGTCCTGAAACTATGACACGATAAGGAGCCAAAGACGTAAACTGAACAGTATCACCAATATTATAACCCCAAAGTCCGGCATTTGTCGAAACAATTAAAGCATAATTTACGCCCAATTCTACTTCGCCAATTGTATATCTTTTTGGTCCCGAACCATCGGGATCTGCAAAGAATTCATCGGCTTTAATAAATTCGTAGAAAATTCCTGAATTCAAAAGCAAAAGCATTCCTTTTTCTTTCTGAGAATCCTGATAAGCAAAAAATCCTTCAGAAGCTGGAAACAGTTCAATACTGTCTACTTTTTTGCCAATCATTTGTTCAAATTTGGCACGATACGGCTCGTAATTAACACCTCCGTAAATGAACAAATTAAAATTTTTGAAGATTTCGCTGATTTTTTTTCCACCGCTTTTTTGCTGTAAACGCTCAAAATACATTTGTACCCAAGACGGAATTCCTGAAATCACCGACATATCTTCTTTGATTGTTTCGTCAACTATGGCGTTTACTTTGGTTTCCCAATCATCAATACAATTGGTTTCCCAGGATGGCATTCTGTTTTTCTGCAAATACTTTGGAACAAAATGCGCTACAATTCCAGAAAGTCTTCCAAATTTAATTCCGTGTTTTTCGGTCAAAATTGGGCTTCCTTGTAGAAAGATCATTTTTCCATCAACAAAATCGGCATTTCCGGTTTCGTGAATATAATGCAGAATCGCATTTCGCGCAGCTTCAACATGATAAGGCATTGATTCTTTGGTCAGCGGAATATATTTTGCGCCCGAAGTTGTTCCAGAAGTTTTAGCAAAATAAATAGGTTTTCCTTTCCAGAGAATGTCTGCTTCGCCAATTTTTACTTTTTCAATATACGCTTTCAAGTCTTCATAATCCCTAATTGGAACATTCTTTTGAAAATCTTCAATTGTTTTGATGTTTCCAAAATCATGATCTTTTCCAAATTCAGTTTCTTTGGCGTTTTGAATCAAACTTTTAAAAACTTCAAACTGTATTGCAACTGGTTTATTTGACCAAGCCTGAGTTTGATAGTATATTTTGCGCGCAAAAATTTTTGCTGCTATCGATTTAATTGACATTTGATATGGTATTATTTTTTGTCGCTTTTCTTTTTCTTGGTTTTGTTTTCACCCGATTCTTTCTCTGTTTTGGCAACATCTTCTCTCAATTTAATTTCTTCTTCAGAAGCTTTCATATTTACTTCAGAAGGTTCATCAACTTCTGCCAAAATAGAATCTTTGTTGAATTTCGCATATTCCAGTTCGCCTCTCAAAACTTTCTGAACGCCTTGCAAATAGGCTTCATTTTTCTTCAAAGCAGTTTCCAAAGAATCTGATTTTATCGCCAATTTAGTTGCATTTCGTTTTAATTCAGTCGAAGAATACCCTGGAATAAACTCACGCAACGGTGTAAACGCAATAATGAAAGTGGTTACTAAAATTAAAAATATCCCTCCTAAAGTAAACGTTACAAACACATTCATTAAAGTCAGCCTAAATGAAAAAATTTCTTCAAATGTGTTTTCATTCAAAATTACCAATCGGTTTTTAATGAATAATTTTTTTCTGAAATCAAATCTTTTCTTAGTCATTTCGGATGATTATTATGAGCAAATATAGCAATTAATAGTATTGATGGTAGTGAAGAAAAAACGCCAAATAATGTAATTTTATTATTTTATAAAATATTTAACGCGGTAAGAAACAAATATTTTAATCCAAAAACTCTTGTTGTTCGTATATTCTATATACCTTTGCGGTTAAAATAAAAAATAAATTTGCTTCGGCATTAAATATAATAGTCATGGGAAGATTAGGTCTTACAGAAATCCTTGTTATCGTAGGTATTGTGATATTACTTTTTGGAGGTAAAAAAATTCCAGAATTAATGAAAGGTTTAGGAAGTGGAATTAAGGAATTTAAAAACGCTGCTAAAGACGATCAACCTGCTGCTTCTAAAAAAGAAGAAGAAACAAAATAAGAAATTAAAACGTATTAAAAATCCCAGATTACAAATTGTAGTCTGGGATTTTTTTGTTTATCATTCCAATTGGAATTTGGAATTTAAAAATTGGGTTTTTCTAAAGTATCATCGTCAATTGAATTCTCTTTCTATCTTCATCAACCTCAGTAACTTTCACATCAACATGTTGATGTAATTTTACGACTTCGTTTACATCGCTTACAAAACCAGCTTTCAATTGCGAAATATGAACCAAACCACTTTCTTTGATTCCAATATCAACAAAACAGCCAAAGTTGGTAATGTTATTCACGATTCCAGGCAGAATCATTCCGGTTTTCACGTCTTTGATTGATTTTACGTTTGCATCAAATTCAAAAACCTTAGCCGACTTTCTTGGGTCTAAACCTGGCTTTTCAAGCTCTTTTATGATGTCTTTTAATGTTAGTAAACCAATTTCAGGTGTAATATAGTTTTCGGCTTTAATAAGCGCTGTTTTCTCTTTGTTTGCAATTAAGTCGTTTACCGAAATTTTCAAATCTTTCGCCATTTTCTCCACAACCGGATACGCCTCAGGATGCACCGCCGAATTATCCAACGGATTTTTAGCATTTGTAATTCTGATAAACGCTGCGCCTTGTTGATATGCTTTATCACCCAAACGTGGCACTTTTTTCAACTGCTTTCTGTCTTCAAAAGGTCCGTTTTCAGAACGATATTGTACAATGTTTTCGGCCAGCTTCTCTCCTATTCCACTCACATAACTAAGTAAATGTTTACTTGCTGTGTTGATGTTAATTCCAACTGAATTCACACAACGAATTACCGTGCTATCCAATTCTTCTTTCAATTTCGTTTGGTCAACATCATGCTGATATTGTCCAACTCCAATCGCTTTTGGATCAATTTTTACCAATTCGGCCAAAGGATCTGAAAGTCGTCGCCCGATAGAAACCGAACCACGAACCGTCACATCATAATTTGGAAATTCTTCTCTCGCAATTTTTGATGCCGAATAAACCGAAGCTCCAGCCTCAGAAACAATAAAAACCTGCACCGGTTTGTCGAACGCAATTTTTTTGATGAAAAATTCAGTTTCTCTTGAAGCTGTTCCGTTTCCAATCGAAATCGCATCAATTTGATACGCATTTACCATCGAACGGATTTTCTTGATCGCCATTGATTCCTCATTTTGAGGTGCATGCGGATAAATCGTTTCGTTGTATAATAAATCGCCTTTTTCATCCAGACAAACTACTTTACAACCACTTCTAAATCCTGGATCGATTGCCAGAATGCGTTTTTCTCCCAAAGGCGGAGCAAGCAATAACTGACCTAAATTGTTAGCAAAAACCTGAATTGAATTCGCATCGGCTTTTGCTTTTGCTTCTTGTAAAGTTTCATTTCCAATCGCCGGATTCAATAAACGTTTGTAACTATCCTCAATTGCTAACTGCAAATGAGCTGTTGTATTATTTTGTTTTTTAATTATGATTTCATCAATAACATCGTAAGCATCATCGATATCAACATCGATTTTCATTTTTATAAAACCTTCATTTTCTGCACGAAGCATTGCCAATAAACGGTGTGCTGGCGCTTTTGTCAAAGGTTCTTCCCAATCAAAATATTGACTGAATTTTTGTGCGCCTTCTTCTTCTGCTTTCTTTTTTACCACTTTTGTAGCGATAGTTGCTTTTCGCTGATATAATCGACGAAGCTGTTTACGAACATAAATGTTTTCATTAATCCATTCTGCTACAATATCACGCGCGCCTTGAATTGCCGCTTCTTCGTTAATAACATTATCATTTATATATTGTGTAGAAAGGAAATCAATATCAACATCACTTTCAGATATAATCAATTTTGCTAAAGGTTCTAAACCAAATTCACGGGCAACATCAGCTTTTGTTTTTTTCTTCTTTTTGTATGGAAGGTAGAAATCTTCTATTTCCTGTAAATCAAAACTTTCTTCAATTTTTTTCTTCAAATCTGGCGTAAGCGCTTTTTGTTCTTCAATAGATTTAAGAACTGCTTCTTTACGTTTTATAAGCGTATCGTAATCTTTTTGCAATTTTGCAATCAGCTCAATTACAGTTTCATCAAGATTTCCTGTACTATCTTTTCGATAACGCGAAATAAACGGAATCGTACAATCTTCCTCTAATAATTTTACTGTGTTTTGAATACTTACTGCCGGCGCCTGAACAGACTTGGCAATGAATTGAATATTAGTCATACTTTTAATGAAATAAATTCTTAATTATAAATTAGTATAATTTACTTGTTAAAATATACAAGAAAAATCACTAATCATTTGGCTAAAATAATATCTTTGTTTTGAATATTATGCCAATGGAAATTTTTTTACTCTATTTTTTATTTATAAATATCATCGTTTTTATTCTTGCCGGCTATGATAAATATCAAGCTCGAAAAAATAAACGACGAATCCCTGAAAACACGCTATTCTTTCTACAATTAATAGGAGGAACTCCAGGTTTATTAACAGCTATGTTTTTCTTCAGACATAAAACGAGTAAAACTTCATTTATTATCAAATTTCTTATTATTTTTTTGATTCAAGCTTTCTTGATTTACCTTAAATTAAGTTCTAAAATATAGATATTAACATTGTTAATAACCTAAAAACTTAATATTTAATTACCTTAAAATCAATTATTTATAATAAAAAAACCGGATAGATTTTTAAATCCGCCCGGTGTGTTTTATTTGTATTGGTGCGAAGCACCCGATTTTTTTTTTGACGTTTTATGAACAAGCAATCTTATTCACTCTATTTTGGTGTCTTCCACCTTCAAAAGCTGTATCTAAGAAAGTTTCAACAATTTCAACAGCTTGGTGAATAGAAGTAAAACGCGCCGGAATACTCACGATGTTTGCATCGTTGTGTAAACGTGTTAGATAAGCGATTTCTTTAGTCCAACATAAGCCAGCTCTCACTTTCGGGTGTTTATTAACAGTCATTGCGATTCCGTTACCGCTTCCACAGATTACAATTCCAAAATCGGCTTTTCCTTCAGATACATCATTTGCAACCGGATGCCCAAAATCAGGATAATCTACAGAAGAATCAGTATCTGTTCCGTAATTAGTTACTTCATAACCTCTTGCTTTCAGCATTTCAACAATTGCTTTTTTATATTCAGGGCCAGCGTGGTCGTTTCCTATCGAAATTTTCATTTTTCTATACTATTTAGTTGTGTTATGCAAATTTACTTAATAAATAGATGTTCGCCACGAATTACACCAATTTTCACAAATTATTATCTTTTTCAATACTATATAAACATTCCAATATAAATTCGTGTACATTCGTGCAATTCGTGGCAAAAACACTTCATTTTACAACTATTTCACTGTCAAAACCTTATCAGTTATTAACAATTTTAATAACGCTATAAGTAACTCATAATCAATAAATAATAAACAATGTTTTTGTTAAAATTTTGAAGTGTTGATAGCGATTCGTAATTCGTTGATATTCAATTAACTTTAAGTTAACATTATTTGTTAATAAGTTCGAAAAGAAAATTAGAAGTTTTTTTTGGTTGTGTCGAAAAAAAACCTAATCCAAAACTGGATTTAAATATGCAAGAAAAGTTTCGTGAATTTTTGGAAAAGTTATCAATATCAAAAATGGCATTTTCAACAGAAATCAACATATCAACTTATCTACAAAATGAATTCATTTTTGGTTGTCAACCGTTGTTAATTAAAATTCAAAAAGTCTTAAAAATTAAACTTTTAACTAAAAATAAGTATGTTAATAACTGCCAATAACTAAGAGAAACTTCATTTCAATACTTTTAAAAATAAATTTATTCGACATATTAACAAGCTATAATAACCAACAAATTTTTTTAAATTTTTAAAAATCTTTTTTGTTGTATTTAATATATGTTGAAAACTAAAAAAGTTGAAAAGGAAAAATTTTATTTTTTGAAATGAATTTATTCTGATTTGAAATTGATTTTTGAAATTGGAATTGATTTTTTATTTTTTGTTTCAGACGATTTTCAGAGGATTGTTGAGATTGTCTAAAATTTCCTGAACTTGTTCGAAATCGTCCGGATGAACTTTCAGGCGAATGCCTCCCAGCGCTGCAGAGTACATTGGCGCGACCGAAAGCGTCATTTCGTTTTCGAAAAAATAGGGGATTTCTTCCTGCTCAAGTAAGTGTTTCAGAACCACAGTTTCGTGCTGGTAATTGAATATGGCGATGGTTTTAAAGCTTTCCATAAAGGTCTTTTTGTAAATGTACGAAAAGTTATATTTTTAATAATTCTAATTGTTAAAATCTATATTCTGATATCTTATTTGTAATTTTAAACCTTATAAGAAAAGATATATGAGTAAGAAAATTAGAAAGCCGATAAAAAAAGAGAAAGATTTCTCTAGTAAGATAGTAAAAATTTTATCGCAAAGTGCTAATAAACCATTCAATTATAAACAAATAGCTGCAAAGCTTGAACTTGATGATACCAATAGCAGAAATCAGATTATTAAAGATTTGAAAATTCTTGCTGCTCAAAAGAAGATTATTGAAACTGAACCTGGAAAATATTTGATCAAAGCAATTAGTCAAGATTATTACGAAGGAACGATAGATATGACGAGCAGAAAAACGGCTTATTTTATTTGTCCCGATTTTGCAGAAGATGTTTTTATTCCGACAAATAATTTGAATCGTGCTTTAGATAAAGACAAAGTAAAGGTTTATGTTTATAACCGAAGAAAAGGAAAAAGACCTGAAGGTGAAGTAATTGAAGTTATAGAAAGAGATAAAACAGAATTTGTTGGAGTTATTGACATTCAGGCAAATTTTGCTTTTGTTTCGACTGCAAATCCTAAAATGTATACCGATATTTTTATTCCAAAGGATAAAATGGATGAAGCAGAAAATGGTGATGTTGTTTTAGTTAAGATTGAAGACTGGCCAAAAAGAGCTGATAGTCCGTTTGGATCTGTAATCAGAGTTTTAGGAAAACCAGGAGAACATAATACTGAGATTCATGCTATTTTAGCAGAATACGGATTGCCATCTGATTTTCCAGTTGAAGTTGAAGTGTACGCACAAAAATTAGACACTTCAATTCAGGAATCTGAAATTGCAAAACGTCGTGATATGCGTGATACGCTAACGTTTACGATAGATCCAAAAGATGCAAAAGATTTTGATGATGCGTTGTCTTTCAAAAAGTTAGAAAACGGAAATTTCGAAATTGGAATTCATATTGCCGATGTTTCGTATTATTTGGAAGAAGGAACAATCCTAGATGATGAAGCCTATCAAAGAGCAACTTCAGTTTATTTAGTAGATAGAGTAGTGCCAATGCTTCCAGAAGTTTTATCTAATTTTGCCTGTTCACTTCGTCCGAATGAAGAGAAATATACTTTCTCTGCAGTATTTGAAGTTTCACCAACTTCACAAGTTATTAACCAATGGTTTGGAAGAACAGTAATTTATTCCGATCAGCGTTTTGCTTATGAAGAAGCGCAATATATCATTGAAACAAAAGACAATACAATTCCGGTTGATATTTCTATTACTGGTGAATCTTACGTTGTTTCAGATGAAATTGTTGAAGCGACTTTGAAATTGGATGAATTAGCTAAGATTTTAAGAAAGAAAAGAATGCAGAATGGTGCTATTTCTTTTGATAAAGTAGAAGTGAAATTCAACTTAGATGCGGAAGGAGAACCAGAAGGCGTGTATTTCAAAATTTCAAAAGATGCGAATCATTTGATTGAAGAATTCATGCTTTTAGCTAATAGAAAAGTGGCAGAATACATTGGTAAACAAAAGAAAACATTTGTTTACCGTATTCACGACGAACCAAATGAAGACAAATTAATTGCAATGGCAACTGTAATTGCTAAATTTGGTTATAAAATAGATTTCCGTAATAAAGGCGATATTTCAAAATCATTGAATGCTTTGATGGAAGAGGTAAATGGAAAAAAAGAGCAAAACTTAATTGATACTCTTGCTATTAGAAGTATGAGTAAAGCCAAATATTCGACAGATAATATTGGTCATTACGGTTTAGCTTTTGATTATTACAGCCATTTTACATCGCCAATTCGTCGTTATCCAGACGTTATGGTACACAGATTGTTGCAATATTATCTAGATGGAGGAGCTTCTGTAGACGAAGAAACATACGAAACAAAATGTCTACATTGTTCAAATATGGAAAGTTTAGCAACAAATGCTGAGCGTGACAGTATCAAATACATGCAGGTTAAATACATGCAGGATCATCAGGATGAAGAATTCTTGGGTGTTATTTCTGGTGTTACAGAATGGGGAATTTATGTTGAAATCGTTTCGAATAAATGCGAAGGAATGGTAAGAATCAGAGAAATAAAAGATGATTATTATACTTTCGATGAAAAACAATATGCTTTGGTTGGAGCAACTTCAAACAGCATTTTGCAATTGGGAGACGAAATTTATGTTAAAGTAAAAAATGCCGATTTAGTTAAAAAACAACTGGATTTCCATTTTTTAAGAAGAGCCGAATAAGTATTAATTAAAAAAATAAAAGTATGAAAAAGCTAATTATAGGAGCAGTAATTTTATTTGTTCAAATGTCTTTTGGTCAGGTTACTAAAGACTTAGGTGATTTTGATACCGTAAAAGTATTTGATAAGTTAAGTGTAAAATTAGTTCAGTCATCTGAAAATAAAATTGTTATAAAAGGAGCAAGAGAATCTGAAGTAGAAGCCGTAAATAAAAATGGAACTTTGAAATTAAGAATGCCTTTTCCAAAGCTTTTATCAGGAAATGATCTTGATATTACGCTATATTACAAACATATCGAGCTTATAGATGTAAACGAAGGAGCAGAGGTTAAAAGCAGTGAAGCCATCAAAGCAACTTCATTTAAAGTAAGTGCCCAGGAAGGTGGTTTAATTACTGTTGAACTAGATGTTGATAAACTAAAAGTAAGTTCAGTTTCTGGAGGAGAAATTACTTTGACAGGAAAAGCTTCAAATCAAGATGCAAGTTTAGGAGCTGGCGGTTATTTGCTGGCAAGTAAATTAGCTACGTCTCAAACTACTGTAAGCGTTTCTGCGGGAGGAAAAGCAGATGTGAATGCATCAACCCTTGTTGACGCAAAAGTAAGCGCAGGAGGCTCTATTTACATTTATGGAAAACCTAGACAAATAAACCAAAAAACAGTTTTTGGTGGTAAAATTGAAGAAGTAAAATAATTTTTGATGATAAATGATATTCTGGCTGGACTGCCATGGGGACTTGTTCTAAGCTTTATGGTAGGTCCGGTATTTTTTGTTTTATTAGAAACCAGTATTACAAAAGGTTTTAGATCTGCAATTGTATTTGATTTTGGAGTGGTTTTAGGCGATATATTTTTTATCGCTATCGCGTATTTAGGAAGTTACAGACTGATTTCGAGCTTAAAAGATAAACCAGCTCTTTTTATTTTTGGAGGTATAATAATGCTTTCTTATGGTATTATTTCTTTTGTAAAATTGAAGAAAGAAGAAAAAATTAATGATGAAGAAATTGATCGTGATATCTTAAAAAGAAACTACGGAAGTTTGTTTGTAAAAGGTTTTTTACTCAACGTTATCAACATTGGAGTTCTTGGTTTTTGGCTGGCTGTGATTATTTCTGTTGGACCAAAGTTAGAAATGCAAAACTCAAGAATGATTACATTTTTTACTGCAGTAATTTTAACTTATTTATTTGTGGATTGTCTTAAAATACTATTAGCTAAACAATTAAAATCTAAAATGACACCAACTAATATATTAAAAATCAAAAAAGGAATTAGTGTAGTTTTAATGGTTTTTGGATTTGTTTTAATGATTCAAGGATGGTTTCCAAAAGAAAAAGAAATGGTTAAGAACGCTTTTGAAAAGATTGAAAATAAGTAGTTGTTAATAACTCAAAAATAGATAATTAAGCCTCTGAATTTCAGAGGTTTTTTTGTGTTTATAATTGTTGGTTTTTAAATTTTTGTAAAGTTGTTATATACAGTTGTCATTTCGAGGAACGAGAAATCTTTGCAAGTAACTCCGTAATAATTGTCCAATCTTTGTAGAGCTTCTCGTGAAGATTTCTCGTTCCTCGAAATGACAAGATTGTGGAAAAATTAGGTATAAAAAACTCCAAGTTTCCTTTAAGGTTTTAGAGGCATCGTCCGGATTCGAACGTAAATCTTTATCTAATCTTTTCTAAAAATTAAACATAAAAAAAAGAGACACATTTCTGTATCTCTTTTTGAGGCATCGTCCGGATTCGAACCGGAGTAGGAGCTTTTGCAGAGCCCAGCCTAGCCGCTCGGCCACGACGCCATTGCTTGAACGGATGGCAAAAGTAACTAAAATCTTTAAAATTCAAAAGTTTCATATGAAGTATTTTGAAAAAATACGATTTTAGTTTTAAAAATTACTTTCTAATTTCCGTCATTTTTATGGTAACTGTTTCAACATCACCACCAATAGGCGGATTAATTTTAGAAACCCAAACTGTAGTTTTTTCTACCATTTCTATTTCAGCAAGTACACGAATATTGATTCTTTTGGCCACATGTTCCAATAAATGGGAACGAATTGCCATTTCTTCTTCAACAATTTTATTCAAATGTACGTAATCAACAGTGTCTAAAAGATGATCTGTTTCTGCCGATTTTTGAAGATTTGTTTTAATTTTTAGATCAACAGTATAATTAGATCCAATTTTTCCTTCTTCAATTAAACATCCGTGGTATGAAAAAGTACGAATGTTTTTTAGTTTTATAACTCCCATTTTTATATTGTTTCACGTTTAAAGTTTCAGGTTATGCGCCACTTAAATAACTTTAAACCTGAAACCTGAAACCTTTTTTTTATCTTTGCTAAAATTACTATAAAATAATGGCATCAGAAGAGAAATCACTCAATTTTATTGAACAAATCATAGAGGAAGATTTAAAATCAGGTCTTTCACAAAACAAACTTCATTTTCGTTTTCCACCAGAACCAAATGGTTATTTACATATTGGTCATGCAAGTTCTATTGCATTAAATTTTGGTTTAGGAATTGATTATCAGTCACCTGTAAATTTACGTTTTGACGATACGAATCCTGAAAAAGAAGAACAGGAATTTGTTGATGCTATTAAAAAAGATGTTGAATGGCTGGGTTATACTTGGGCAGAAGAACGTTATGCATCAGATTATTTTCAACAATTGTACGATTGGGCCGTTTTGTTAATTAAAAAAGATAAAGCTTATGTTGACAGTCAATCTTCTGAAGAAATGGCAACTCAAAAAGGAACGCCAACAACTACAGGAACTGACAGTCCATACAGAAATCGTTCTGTTGAAGAAAACTTAGATTTATTCGAAAGAATGAAAAACGGTGAATTTGAGGCTGGTACACATATTCTTCGTGCAAAAATTGACATGAAATCAACAAATATGTTGATGCGTGATCCAATTATGTATAGAATTTTACACAAGCATCACCATAGAACGGGAGATGCCTGGAAAATCTACCCAATGTACGATTGGGCACACGGACAAAGTGATTATTTAGAAGCAATTTCACACTCATTTTGTACACTTGAATTCTTGCCTCATCGTGAATTATACGATTGGTTTTTAGATCAAATTATTGATGAAAATGAGATTCGTCCAAAGCAAAGAGAATTTGCAAGACGTAACCTATCACATACTGTTGTTAGTAAAAGAAAATTACAGCAACTAGTTAAAGAAAAGCATGTTAACGGTTGGGATGATCCTAGAATGTCAACAATTTCTGGATTGCGACGACGTGGTTATACAGCTACTTCTTTACGTAATTTTGCTAATACAATTGGTATTGCAAAACGTGATAATTTAATAAATGTATCAGTTTTAGAATTCTGTATTCGTGAAGATTTGAACAAAATTGCACCTCGCGTAATGGCTGTTTTAGATCCTGTAAAATTGGTAATTACAAATTATCCGGAAGGAAAAGAAGAATGGCTAGAAGCTGAAAATAATCAGGAAGATGAAAATGCTGGTTTCAGAAAAGTACCGTTTTCTCGTGAATTATATATCGAAAGAGAAGACTTTTTAGAAGAAGCTCCAGCTAAATTTTTCCGTTTGACTTTAGGAAAAGAAGTGCGTCTTAAAAATGCTTATATCATTAAAGGTGAATCTGTTATAAAAGATGAAAACGGAAATATTACTGAAATTCATGTAACTTATGATACAGATTCTTTAAGCGGAAGCGGAACAGAATCAAGTCAAAGAAAAGTATCTGGAACATTACACTGGGTTTCAATTCAGCATGCACTTGAAGCAGAAGTTCGTTTGTACGATCGTTTGTTTACAGATGAAGCTCCGGACAGTTATAAAGAGAAAAATTTCTTAGATTTTGTGAATCCAAATTCGTTAGAAATTGTAACCGGATTTGTTGAACCAAGTTTAGCAACAGTTCAAAATGAAGATAAATTTCAGTTTCAACGTTTAGGTTATTTTACTGTTGATAAAGACTCAACTTCTTCAAAATTAGTATTTAACAAAACTGTTGGATTAAAAGATGCCTGGGAAGAAAAAGGCAAAAAAGAAGAAAACAGCATCAATAATTCTTTGAAAGATATCAATAAATATTTCAAAGTTGAGACAAAACCAGAGCGTATTGCAATTGAAAGCGCAATAGGGGAGAACATTAAAAATATCTCTACTTTTTCACTTTTGCAGAATTCTTTGAAGAAGAATATCAATAATAATAAGGCTTCACTGTTGTTTTCTCAGTTTATTTTAAAATATTCAAACTGGAAATCTACAGATTTTGAAGAAGAAGATATTAAGAAATTATATTCAATGTCTTTAAAAAGTGAATCAACTTATGTTCGATCAAAAGCACTTTTAAATTTAAGAGATCTTGAAAACGAAAGTTTCAAAAATCAGTTTGATGATGAAATTTTGAAATTATATTCAAATCCTCCAAAAAATGCATCAGAAAGAGAAATTGAAATTTTATCTGAAATGGTAAAAATATAAAATAATTAGAATCTATGGAAAAGCGCTTTTTATAAGCGCTTTTTTTATTATTTAGTTTTTCTATCAAAATTAAAAAATATATAAATATTTTAGATTAAAAATAACCTTCATAAATTGATTTTAAGCTAATTTTTTATTTCTTCCGATATAGAACTCATCTTTTATAAAATAATTAAATTAAAGCCTTAATTTTAATTTTAGACCTGAATTTAGTACTCGTAAAGGCTTATTAACACTGAATTGTTTATAACCTTAATTTTTAAATTCATTTTTGTAATTAGATGAAATTACATCTTTAAAAATTTATTGAATCTTAAAATATAAATTTTATTTATTAATTTTTAAATTTTACAAGTTTTTATTAATAATAAGTTTAATCTATTTTAAAATTAAATTCAATAGATGATTTATCGTAAAAATGACCTTCATAAATCTATTTTAAGCTCATTTTTTTATTACTTCGATACATAACTCATTTTTTGAGTTATTGTTTATTTAGTGTCTTTATTTAACTTTTTGCTGTTATTTTTGTCAGTTTAACGGGTTGTTAACATACAATTGTTTATAAAGTTGCTATTTTTAACTCAATACTAAAAATCAGAGATGATTTTTATAAAAATTAAAATTTGCCGTTACAGAAACGAAACTGAAATTTATTGGTTTTAAAAACTCGTGATTTTTACTGCAGTAGATTTTCAATATTGATTTCTTGAAAAGACAATTTTATGTTCTCATTTTTATTGTGATATACTTTTGATAATATTTCGCGTAAAAGGTATTTTTCAAATTATATCATAATGACAAAATTCCATAATATTGAATTTGTGTTAAGCTTTAGTTTTTAAATTTCAAATCTGATCATTTTTAATTTAAATCTAATAATCATGAAAATTTTATATTTTACGCTAGCAATTTTATTTGCAAATGTTGCAATTTCTCAGACACATCAAATTACAAAACACAATGGTGAACAGCTTGATGTTAATTTCATTAAAAACGAAAATGGTTTAATTTACTATTCAGTAAACGGAAGTTCGGAAGAGGTAAAAATAAGTAAACATGCCGTTTCATCTATTACAAATAAACAAACAAAACAAACGCAAAAGGTTTCAGATAAGATAGTTGTAGATTCAAAAGACGATTACAAAATGGTAACTGTTCTGCCTCAAGAAAAGACAATAGGACTGAAACAGGCAGCTAGTTTTACTGGAGTTTCGACAAGGACAAAGGGTGAACCGCCAATTGCAAATCAGAACCAGACTGCTATGAGAATCAAAACAAAATCGGCTTCAAGTGGATATCCATTTGTAAGTATTGTTCAAAAGGCAGATGGTAAATATGAAGCTGTTGCTTATATGTATTAATTGTATTGTTAAATTTTTGTAAATAACATTTATTCAGTAATTTATATTTTAAAAAAGTTTACCTTTATTACTCATTTAAATTTTAATATTATGTCAAAGAACTTAAATACTGCAGCCGCAATTTTAGCTGCTGCCGCTGCTGGTGCAGCTATCGGAATTTTATTTGCCCCAGACAAAGGATCTAAAACTCGTGCAAAATTAAAAGAAGGTATAGATGATGCTACGCATAATTTAAAGGATTCTCTTTCTGCAAGTTCTGAAGTACTTCGTGAAAAATATAAAGGAGCAACGCAAAATCTTGATGGAACATTAAATGAGTTGCTTTCTAATGTAAGCCATAAAACTGAAGAGGTAATCACTTTTTTAGAATCTAAATTGGCCGATTTAAAAGCACAGAACGCTAAACTTCAAAAATAATATCATTCTCAAAACACATTACTTGATTATTTTTATGAAAAGTAATGTGTTTTTTTATTTAAAATCATCATTATGGCTTTTGAAGAATTAAAAGAAAACACTGAAAATATTCAAGATCAGGCTAAAGAATATATTGAAAGTCATTTAGCATATTATAAACTTTGGGGTTTTAAAGTAGCAATGAAATCTACTACTTTAATTTTTAAGTTTACCTTGATTTTGGTTTGTTTTACAATGGTTTTAATTTTTGGATCTTTTGCAGCAGCGTACGCTTTTGGCAGTTTGTTTGAAAGCAATGCTCTTGGATTTTTGACAGTAGGAGGGATCTATTTGGTTTTTACCATTTTACTTTTCTTTGTAAAAGACAAGTTTGTTGAAGGACCAATTTTAGAGAAATTTTCAGAAATCTTTTTTAATGATTAAGAATTATGGAAAAGAAAAAATACTCATCGTATGCAGAACTTGACAGAGATCTGGAAATTTTGAAATTGGAAAAAGAGATAAATTATCAGAAATTAGTTTTAAGTATTCAAAGAACTAAAGAGAGCATAACACCACAAAAAATTGTAAATGGTTTTGTTTCCTCTTACACAGATTACTTTAAAAAATCATATCCAAAAATTTTACAGTCTATTATACCTTTTGTTATCAATTGGTTTATCAATAAAAAAAGAGGCAATTAAAGCCTCTTTTTTTATTAAGTATTTTGTGGTTGAATATCATCTTCATAACCAGATTGTGGTGGAGTTGGTTTGTGTTTTTCAACTTTTTTGTAATTCTTTTTCATCATTTCACCAACTTGATTTGATGCTGTAAAGGAAGCAACCATATTATTTAACATGTCACTTCCGGCTTGTGGAGAATTAGGAAGCAAGATTAAATTAGAATTTGCATCGGCTCCAATTGCTTGTAAAGTATCATAATGTTGCGTAACGACAATTAGGGCAGAAGCTTCTTGCGAATTGATTCCAACATTGTTTAAAACTTCAACACTTTCTACTAGACCTCTTGCAATTTCACGACGCTGATCTGCAATACCTTGACCCTGTAAACGTTTACTTTCGGCTTCTGCTTTTGCTTTTGCAACAATTCTGATTCTTGAACTTTCAGCTTCAAATTCAGCAGCAGTTTTTTCTCTGTCAGCAGCGTTGATTCTGTTCATTGCATTTTTAACTTGAATATCTGGATCAATATCTGTTACCAAAGTATTGATAATATCATATCCATAAGTTGTCATTGCTTCGTTCAATTCTCTTTTTACAGCAATTGCGATATCATCTTTTCTTTCAAAAACATCATCCAATTTTAGCTTTGGAACTTCGGCACGAACAACATCAAATACATAAGCAGTGATTTGATCATGAGGATATTCTAGTTTATAAAACGCATCATATACTTTATCCTGAATAACTTTAAACTGTACCGAAACTTTCATTTTGATAAAAACGTTGTCTCTAGTTTTGGTTTCGATGATAACATCTAATTGTTGAATTTTAAGATTTACACGTCCGGCCAATCTGTCAACTAACGGAATTTTAAGTTGTAATCCTGAATTACGAACACTGTGAAATTTCCCAAATCTTTCGATTATGACAGAACTTTGTTGTTTTACAGTAAAGAAAGATGACAAGAAAATAAATAATCCGAAGACTATTAAAATAATAAATGCTGTACCCATGGTGATAATTAATTTAGATTTTTGATCTCGTAAATTACGAAAATTCTTCTAAAATAAAATTTTAAAACATTAAAAAAACGCTAAGAACATTTGTTTGATGTTTCTTAGCGTTTCTATTTTTGAATTGAATTTTAATTATAAAGTAGCTATCGCTTTCTGAATTCTCGAAATAGTTTCTTCTTTTCCGATGATCTCAACAATGTCAAATAGATGAGGACCTTTAAGAGCGCCAACCAAACTCAAACGGAAAGGTTGCATCACTTTACCCATTCCAATTTCGTTTTTAGTCAACCAATCTTTTACGATTGCTTCGATATTTGCTGAATCAAATCCATCAATATATTCAAGAGTTGAAATCAATTCCTGCATTAAAGCCGGAGTTTCTTCCTTCCAGTTTTTGCTTGCTTTTTCATCGTAAGTTGTTGGTGCCTGGAAAAAGAAATCGGTTAAATCCCAAAATTCTGAAACGAAATGAGCTCTTTCTTTAATCAAAGAAACGATTCTTGTAACGTCATATTTTGAAACGTCAACACCTTTTTCAACCAAAATAGGAGAGAAGCTCTTCGCTAAATCAGCATCATTTTGTTTTATTAAATATTGGTGATTGAACCATTTGTTTTTCTCCGGATCAAATTTAGCTCCCGCTTTATGAACACGGCTTAAGTCGAAAGCTTCAACTAATTCTTCTAAAGAATATAATTCCTTATCCGTTCCGTCATTCCAACCTAATAAAGCAAGGAAGTTTACAACCGCTTCCGGGAAAAATCCTTTTTCTCTGTAACCAGATGAAATGCCTTCTTCCGTTTTCCATTCAAGTGGAAACACAGGAAATCCTAATTTATCACCATCTCTTTTAGATAATTTTCCGTTTCCAACAGGTTTTAAAATCAAAGGTAAATGTGCAAATTCCGGAGCATCCCAACCAAAAGCTCTGTATAATAAAGCGTGAAGAGGCATAGATGGCAACCATTCTTCACCACGAATTACGTGTGAAGTTTCCATCAAATGATCATCAACAATATTCGCTAAATGGTAGGTTGGCATTCCGTCACTTTTAAACAAAACTTTATCATCAAGTAAACTTGTTTCGAACTTAACATCACCACGAATAATATCTTTTAAATGTAAAGTTTCATCAACCGGAGTTTTAAAACGAATCACATAATGTTCTCCATTTGCGATTCTTTTCGAAACTTCTTCTGCAGAAATTACCAAAGATGTATCTAACTTTTCACGAATGGTATGATTGTAAATAAATGTTTTTCCTTCCGCTTCTTGTTCTTTTCTCAAAGCATCAAGAGCTTCCGGAGTGTCAAAAGCATAATACGCCCAACCCGAATTGATCAATTCATCTGCATATTTTTGGTACAAATGTTTACGATCACTTTGTCTGTACGGACCAAATTTTTCATTTTTTCCAACGGTTTCTTCAGGAGAAATTCCTAACCATTCAAGCGCTTCCATAATATAGGCTTCGGCTCCTGGAACAAAACGGGTCTGATCTGTATCTTCAATTCTTAGATAAAAAACACCGTTATGTTTTTTTGCAAATAAATAATTAAATAGGGCAGTACGAACTCCGCCAATATGTAATGGTCCAGTCGGACTTGGTGCAAAACGCACGCGAACTTGCTTTGACATTTGTATAAATTTTGTTGCAAAGATACGATATTAGTCAAAAGCCAAAAGTCGAAAGTCTGAAAGGTTTTTAGTTGTGTGCTAAACTTTTGACTTTCGACTTTTGACTTTCAGACTTATCGTTATAATTAGTACTTTTATGGGTTATAATTAAAAGAGATTTTATTTTGAAAACATCATCTGCAATATATCAGAAGTTAGAAGGATTTATAAAGAAATATTATATGAACGAATTGATAAAAGGAGCACTTCTTTTTATTGGTTTCGGACTTTTGTATTTTCTTTTTACCCTTTTTATAGAATATTTTCTTTGGCTAAAACCAGTTGGAAGAACTCTTTTATTCTGGATATTTATTGCAGTAGAAGTTTTCCTGTTGTTTCGATTTATCTTATTTCCAATTTTTAAGTTATTTAAACTTCAAAAGGGAATCGATTATAATCAGGCTTCGGCTATTATTGGAAATCATTTTACAGAAGTAAGTGATAAACTGACGAACTTCTTACAGCTTTCTTCTAATGAAAATTCGGCTGAAAGTTCAGAATTAATGTTGGCTTCTATAGAACAAAAAGCAAATTCACTGCAACCAATTCCGTTTGGAAATGCTATCAATTTTAATTCAAATAAAAAGTATTTACCGTTGGCTTTGATTCCGGTTTTATTGTTTGCAGTATTTTTTGTTTCTGGAAATAGTAATATCATTTCGCAAAGTTTTAATAGAGTAGTACATTTCAATTCCGCTTTTTTACCACCGGCTCCTTTCAAATTTGTGGTTTTAAATGACAAACTTCAGACAGAACAAAACAAAGATTTTATTGTAAAAGTTGAAACTGAAGGAAAAATTGTGCCAGAAAACGTAATGATTCATATTGGGGATGAAAGCTATTTTATGGAATCTTCTCAAACTGGAAAGTTCGAATTCAAGATTGAAAAACCAACTTCTGATATTGCTTTTTCTTTCGAAGGAAATTCAGTTTCATCAAATGAATATGAATTAAAAGTTATTACAGTTCCATCAATTGCGAATTTCGAAATGATTTTGAATTTTCCATCGTACCTAAAAAAGAAATCAGAAACCATTCAAGGAACCGGAAATGCGATCGTACCAGAAGGAACAATTGTAACTTGGAAAATGAAAACACAGTCGACTCAAGAGGTAGTTTGGAAAGATGAAAACTTGATTTTGAAGTTTAACAAGGCCGAAAACGAGTTTAAATTGGCTAAAAATATCAATCAAAATACAGAATATCAAATTCTTACTTCTAATAATAAGGTTAAAAATTACGAGAAATTAGACTATCAACTGTCAGTTATCAAAGATCAGCATCCAACAATTGCAGTTTCGCCAGCTCCGGATAGTTTAAAGTTAGATAAAAATTATGTTTTAGGAAGGTTGGGTGACGACTACGGTTTATCAAAATTGCAGATTATTTATTACGAACACGGCAAACCACAAACTGCAAAACGAGGAACCATTCCTGTAAAGCAAGCAGTTTTTGATCAGTTCGTTTTTAACTTTCCAAGTAATCTTGCAGTAGAAGAAGGAGTATCGTATGAATACTATTTTGAAGTTTTTGA
The DNA here is from genome assembly GCF_030929605.1 of Flavobacterium sp. LHD-80. Lineage (GTDB taxonomy): Bacteria > Bacteroidota > Bacteroidia > Flavobacteriales > Flavobacteriaceae > Flavobacterium. The sequence continues at coordinate 33,779 of NZ_JAVFVS010000004.1, read as the reverse complement.
TAACGATGCATTGCACGGATTTAAAAGCACAAAGTCTTCTACATTTTCAGATCGAGTTGCTACAACAGATGAAATTCAGGATGCCGAATTGCAACAGCAAAATGCAAATATTAATAGTTTGTCGAAGTCATTAAAGAATCAGGAAAAGCAATTTTCTGATATGGACAAACTAAAAAATACCGGAAAAGAAAAAGATAATTTAGAGTTTAAAGATCAGCAAAAAGTAAATGATTTTATCAAACGTCAAAAACAGCAAGACGAGATGATGAAGCAGTTTGCTGAAAAAATGAACAAAAATTTAGACAAATACAATACCGATAAGAAAGATAAAACTGCCGAAGATTTACAAAAGCGTTTAGATAATGCCGAGAAAGATTTAGAAAAGAATCAGAAATTAATGGATGAGTTGAAGAACTTAAACGACAAATTAAACAGCGAAGAGTTGTTTGATAAGATGGAAAAGTTCAAACAAATCAGCAAAAATCAATCTCGTAATTTAGAACAATTAGTGGAATTGACCAAGCGTTTTTATGTAGAAAAGAAAGCAGAGCAAGTTGCAGAGAAGCTAAATAAGTTGGCAGAAAAACAAGAAGAGCTTTCTAATAAAGATGCTGAAAACACAAAAGAGAAGCAAGACGATATCAATAAATCATTTGATAAAATCCAGGAAGATCTTAAAGATTTGAAAGACGAAAACAATACTTTAAAATCTCCTTTGGATATTCCGAAAGATGCTTCAAAAGAAAAAGATGTAGAGAATGATTTGAACAAAGCTTCGGATGAATTAAATAAAAAGAATACTTCTTCGGCTAAGCCAAAACAAAAAAGTGCTTCAAAGAAAATGAAGTCAATGGCAGAACAAATGAGTTCAACTATGGAAGGCGGAGAACAAGAACAATTGGAAGAAGATGTTGCAATGCTTCGTCAGATTCTGGATAACCTTTTAGCATTTTCATTATCTCAGGAAGATGTAATGAAACAATTTAAATCGATGAAATTGGGTTCTTCTGCATATACGAAGAATATCAAAATTCAGCAGAATTTAAAACAACAGTTCCGTCATGTCGATGATAGTTTGTTTGCAATGTCTCTTAGAAATCCAAAAATTGCAGAAGATGTAACTAAGGAAATTGGGAACGTACAATATAGTATGGACAAAGCAATTGAAGTTTTAACCGATGTTCAAATCCCAAAAGGAGTTTCGCATCAGCAATACGCTGTTTCGTCTGCAAACAAATTAGCCGATTTTTTAAGTGATCTTTTAAACAATATGCAGATGCAAATGTCTAAACCGGGAATGGGAAAACCAAAACCAGGAGACGGACAAGGAATGCAATTACCAGATATTATTCAAAAGCAAAAAGGTCTTGCCGATAAAATGAAGGATGGAATGAAGCAAGGAGATAAACCCGGAACTGGTCAGCAAGGAAAAACTGGAGATGGAAAACCAGGTCAAGAAGGTCAGCAAGGGAAGGATGGCAATGGAAAAGACGGAAAGAATGGTCAAGGCAAAAACGGACAAGGAAGTAAAGAAGGAGGAAATGGTAAGGATGGAAATGAAGGAAATGATGGAGAAGGAGATGCCGAAAAGATAATGGAGATTTACAAAGAGCAAGTGAAACTTCGTGAAGCTTTGCAAAAAGAGTTAGCTAAAAAAGGTTTAGACGCTCAAGGAAAAAATGTAATTGATCAAATGAAAGCTTCAGAAAAGCAGATTTTAAATAAAGGTTTTAAGAATGAGAACCTGCAAAGAATTTTAAATATTCAGCAAGAATTATTAAAATTAAACAATGCAGTTCAGGAACAAGGTCAAGATACGAAACGTCAATCAGAAACAAATAAGGCTGAATTTTCGAATCGTTCAAATGCTTTACCAAGCTCATTAACTGATTATTTAAATAGTGTAGAAATTTTAAATAGACAATCGCTACCTTTGCGCTCGAATTTTAATCAAAAGGTTCAAGAATATTTTAATACAAAATGATAAACTTTAATTACGAAACCGAATTTTCTTTAAACAACGAACAAGCTTTTACAGATTGGTTGAGCGCAGTTATTGTTTCTGAAAAGAAGAACGAGGGAGAAATAAATTATATTTTTTGTGATGATGAATACCTGCATAAAATAAATGTTGAGTATTTAAACCACGACACACTAACTGATATTATCAGTTTTGATTATACAGTTGGTAACGAATTAAACGGAGATATTTTTGTTTCTGTTGAAAGAGTAGAAGACAACGCAAAAGATTTTAATGTTTCTTTTGAAGAAGAATTGAAACGCGTTCTTGCTCACGGTATATTACATTACTGTGGATATAAAGATAAAAGCGATGCCGATGCAGAACTTATGCGTTCAAAAGAAGATGAAAAGATTGCGATGTTTCACGTGGAACAGTAATTAAACATCTAAAAGAAAAGATATATATGTTCCACGTGAAACATGTAATTGAAGTAAATTGTTTTGTGTTCCACGTGAAACGTTTCTTTTTTTTTGAAAATTGGTCCTCAAAAGTGTTTCACGTGAAACATCTTGCGTTTAGTTTTCGATTTTAAAAGAAAGCGACATGTGTTCCACGTGGAACTTTTAAGTTTTAGTTTTGAAAGGTGAAATCTAAAATCTGAAACTTGAAACTTGAAACAAAACAACAGTTCCACGTGGAACAAAAGAAAAATAAAGTTAATTCTGAGAACTGCCTTAAACGGTTTCCAGAGAATAATAAAACAAAATGTTTTTAGAAGAATACGATGTTATTGTAGTTGGTGCTGGTCATGCAGGATCTGAAGCCGCGGCAGCGGCCGCAAATTTGGGATCCAAAACTTTGTTGGTAACAATGAGTTTGCAGAACATAGCCCAGATGTCTTGCAATCCTGCAATGGGAGGAATTGCAAAAGGACAAATTGTTCGCGAGATCGATGCGCTTGGAGGTTACTCCGGAATTGTTTCAGATCGAACTGCAATTCAGTTTAAGATGTTGAACAAATCGAAAGGACCAGCAATGTGGTCGCCAAGAGTTCAAAGTGATCGAATGCGTTTTGCAGAAGAATGGAGAATGATGTTGGAGGGAACTCCAAATTTAGATTTTTACCAAGAAATGGTGAAAGGTCTGATTATCGAGAACGGAAAGATAAAAGGAATTCGAACTTCGCTTGGAGTTGAGATTCGTTCCAAATCGGTTGTGTTGACAAACGGAACTTTTTTGAACGGATTGATTCATATTGGAGAAAAACAATTCGGTGGAGGAAGAGCAGGCGAAAGTGCTGCAACTGGAATTACCGAAGATTTAGTGAATGCCGGTTTCGAAGCTGGAAGAATGAAAACGGGAACACCGCCACGAGTTGATGGGCGTTCTTTGGATTATTCGAAAATGAACGAAGAAAAAGGAGATGCAAAACCGGATAAGTTTTCTTATTCGGATTTAACCGTTCCGTTAACGCATCAGCGTTCTTGTCATATGACATATACGTCGCTAGATGTTCATGATATTTTGAGATCTGGTTTTGATCGTTCACCGATGTTCAACGGAAGAATAAAAAGTTTAGGTCCGAGGTATTGTCCTTCGATTGAAGATAAGATTAATCGTTTTGCAGATAAAGAACGTCACCAACTTTTTGTTGAACCAGAAGGATGGAAAACTTGTGAAGTTTACGTAAACGGATTTTCAACTTCGCTTCCGGAGGATATTCAATTTAAAGCTTTGCGTACCGTTGTCGGTTTTGAGAATGTAAAATTTCTTCGTCCAGGTTACGCGATCGAATATGATTATTTCCCACCGACGCAATTGAAACATACTTTGGAAACAAAGTTAGTTGAAGGGTTGTATTTTGCCGGACAAATTAATGGAACGACAGGATATGAAGAAGCAGCTTCGCAAGGTTTGATGGCCGGAATAAATGCTCATTTAAAAGTGCACGAAAAAGCGCCGTTAATTTTAAAGCGTGATGAAGCTTATATTGGAGTTTTGATTGACGACTTGATTACAAAAGGAACGGAAGAACCATATCGTATGTTTACATCGAGAGCAGAATATAGAACATTGTTGCGACAAGATAATGCCGATTTCAGATTGACGCCAATGTCATTCGAAATTGGTTTGGCTTCTGAAGCAAGAATGCGAAGAATGGAACACAAACTAAACGAGTCTGAAAAGATGGTTTCTTTTTTTAGAGAAACTAGTGTAACGGTTGCTGAGACAAATCCAATTTTGGAAGCGAAAGAATCAGCGTCAATTTCGCAAGGTGATAAAATGTTTAAGATTTTCTCACGTCCGCAGATCGAATTGGAGGATATGTTGAAATTTGAAAAAGTAGATTCGTATATCAAAGAAAATGATTTGGATGAAGAAATTGTTGAGCAAGCAGTAATCCAAGTTAAATATTCTGGCTACATCGAAAAGGAAAGAAATAACGCTGATAAACTAAATCGTTTAGAAGAAGTAAAAATTCCAGAGAATTTCGATTACAATAAAATTAAATCAATGTCAATTGAAGCAAAACAAAAATTAAGCAAAATTCGTCCTGTGACCATTTCTCAAGCTTCAAGAATTAGCGGCGTTTCACCAAGTGATATTTCCGTGCTTTTGATTTATATGGGAAGATAAAAAATGTTTCAAGTTTCAGGTTTCACGTTTTTGTGGAATCTGAAATTTTGTTTTTATTTATTTTTCGTTCCACGTGAAACTTGAAACCTGAAACAAAGAAAACCTGAAACAAAAATAAATTGTTCCACGTGAAACTTTTTTTAAAAGTAGTGCGTTGGATTATTTTGAAATAAAAAATTGATAATCGTAGAGATGGGCAGTAGTCCATCTTTTTACGGTTTGATTGAAAAATAAAAAAATAAATGTTTAGATGAACTTCTGTTCAATTCTGAATAAATTCAAACCCGAATTCTATTAAATAACTATTAATTAAAAAATGGACGTTTTAAATAAAAAACATTTTCTTACCGTAAAAGACCATTCTGTTTCAAAAGAAATTTTCGATTTGTATCATGATGAAGATCTTGATATGCTGATCACATCTCCGCAACCCGATTTAGAAAATTTAGGAAGATATTACGAAAGCGAAGATTATATTTCGCACACAGATAACAAACGTTCTGTTTTTGAAAAAGCATATCATTTTGTAAAAAGTATCGCTTTAAAAAATAAACTGAATTTAATTAATTCGGAACAAACTCAAAAAGGAAAAATTTTAGACATCGGTGCAGGAACTGGTGATTTTTTGCTGACAGCAAAAAATGACGGTTGGAATGTAATTGGAGTTGAACCAAGCGATCGTGCAAAAAATATTGCTAAGCAAAAGGGTATTTCATTTGTTGAAGAAATCAGCGAACTTGAAAATAATTCTTTTGACGTAATTACGATGTGGCACGTTTTGGAACACGTTCCAAATTTAGAACTTCAAATTCAAGAATTGAAGCGTTTGCTTAAGCCAACTGGAACATTAATTGTTGCGGTTCCAAATTTTAAATCATTCGACGCAAAACACTACAGAGAATTTTGGGCAGCTTTTGATGTGCCAATTCATTTTTGGCATTTTTCAAAAAAAGCGATTCAATTGCTTTTTGAAAAAGTGGATATGAAATTAGAAAAAGTACTTCCAATGAAATTTGATTCATTTTATGTGAGTCTTCTTTCTGAAAAATACAAAACAGGAAAAATGAATTTTATCAGCGCATTTTTTGTCGGTTTGCGATCAAATTTAAAAGCGTCGTCTACAAAAGAGTATTCATCGCACATTTACGTCCTAAAAAACAACTAAAACGCAAAATAAGCGCATTTGAAGCGTTTTCTCGACTAAATCGAGGGTTTGTGTTGTTTTTTTTGAAAAAACACCTCTAATAAAGGCTATGAAAGTCACTTTTAATAGTGATATTTTATAGCTTTTTTTTGATCCATAAAGAAAACTAATACCTTCGAATTGGGAGTTTTTTTCGGTTTTTTGTTTCCATTTTTCTCTTTCTTTTAAAATGAAAATTTTAGAAATCATTCAAAGGAAATTTTTCATTTTAAATTTTGAAAAGACGAAATTTTTGGAAATGAAAGTTTGTTTGTACTTTTTTCTCTCATTTTCTAATTCAAATTTTATAAATAGAAGTTCAAAAAAGTTTTCTTCACAAATTTATATACGAGAAAGACTCAAAAGATAAAATAAGCAGATTTAAGAGGTTTTATTAAGTAAAACGAGGATTTGCGTTGTCTTTTTTGAGAACATATCTTAAATAAAAGCTATGAAAGCCACTTTTAATAATGATATTTTATAGAATGCTTTTATGCCATAAAGAAAACTAATATCATAAATTTTTAGCATTTTTTAAACTTTATGTTGGTGCTATTTATTTTTTTATATTTTTGTCTTTCATACCAATAAAAAAAAATAGAAATTTAGAAATGAAAAAAGCATTAGTAATTATCGCACTTTCAATTTTAGTTGTTTCATGTGAGAAAGCAGCCGAGGTAAAGGAAGTAAAAACAGCTTACGTAGATACTTCAGTTTTAATGAAAGAATACACTGAAGCAAAAGACCTAGAAGCAAAATACAAAGCTCAGGCGGAGGAAAAAGGGAGACAACTACAAGCTGAAATTACTCGTTTTAAACAAGACGCTGCTAATTTTCAAAGTCAAGCGCAGGCAAATGGCCAGCAATGGGCACAACAAAGAGGAGCTGAATTGCAAAAAAGAGAGCAACAATTGGGTTATGCTCAACAAGCTTTATCGCAACAATTACAGCAAGAAAGCGGTGTAGAAATGGATTCTTTAATCAGTGGTGTTAAAAAATTCATCAAAGATTACGGTAAAAAGAACGGTTACGCATACATTTATGGTACAGGTGATGCTGCATCAATTTTATATGCTGAAGATAAATTTGATATCACTAAAGATATCATCAAAGAATTGAATGAAAAGTACAAAGCAGCTCCAAAAACCGATGGAAAGCCTGCAGTAAAAGAAGGTGAAGAGGCAAAAAAATAAACTACCAAACTAACTAAATTAAATGAAGAAACCTAAATCAGTTGCTGATTTAGGTTTTTTTCTTTTATAAAAATGCGATACTTTTGACGTTTAATATCTGCCAGAATGCAAAACGTTTCAGAAGCTGCTGCTTACACCTTACAATTCATAAATCAAACGCAAAAATCGATCTTTCTTACCGGTAAAGCGGGCACCGGAAAGACAACGCTTTTGCGTGAAATTATTGCTACTACGCACAAAAATACTGTTGTTGTAGCGCCTACAGGTATTGCAGCGCTAAATGCCGGCGGTGTTACGATTCATTCTATGTTTCAGTTGCCTTTTTCGGCTTTTATTCCTTCTTACGAAGAAAGTTCTCAGTTTACAGAAACGGTTAAATTTGAGAATAAAGAATCACTACGCAGGCATTTCAAAATGAACAATGTCAAGCGAAATGTGATTCGAAATATGGAGCTGTTGATTATTGATGAAGTCAGTATGCTTCGTGCCGATTTACTGGATGCTATTGATTTTATGATGCAGACAGTTCGAAGAAATACCCGTGCTTTTGGTGGTGTTCAGGTACTTTTTATTGGCGATTTATTACAGCTTCCGCCAGTAATTCGTGATGAAGAATGGCGAACTTTGCGTAACTATTACAAAGGAAAATTCTTTTTTCATTCACATGTAATTCAGCAAAATCCGCCTTTGTATATTGAATTGTCTAAGATTTATCGTCAAAGTGATGATGTCTTTATTTCTGTTTTAAATAATCTTCGAAACAACCAAATTACAAAAGAGGACGTTCAGGTTTTAAATCAATATGTAAAACCCGATTTTGACCTAAAAATGAACCCCGGTTTTATAACCCTAACAACGCACAATGCAAAGGCAGATGCAATCAATGAACAGGCAATCAATGATTTACCTGGAATTGAATTTTCTTATCAACCCTTTGTAGTTCACGACTTTCCCGAGAAAATTTTTCCAGTTGAAGAGAATTTGAAATTAAAAGTTGGCGCACAAGTTATGTTCGTCAAAAATGATTTGTCTTTTGAAAAGCGATATTTCAACGGAAAAATGGGAATCATTAAATCGCTTTCAGCAGAAGAGATTTTTGTTCATTTTCCAGAAGAAAATAAAACCATTGAAGTCGAAAAATACGAGTGGAAAAATATCCGATACAAAGTAAATGAGCTCACAAAGGAAATTGAAGAAGAAGTTTTAGGAACTTTTGCACATTATCCGCTAAAATTGGCGTGGGCAATTACGGTTCATAAAAGTCAAGGATTAACTTTTGAGAAAGCAGCGCTCGATGTATCGCAAGTTTTTCTGCCCGGACAGGCATATGTCGCACTTTCGCGTTTAACGTCTTTAAATGGGCTTATTTTGCTTTCTTCGATACAAATGAACGGACTTTCGAATGATCAAGATGTGATGGATTATGCTTTGAACAAAGCTTCGGAAGATGATTTGAAAAATTCGCTTCATTTTGAAACTAAAAATTTTATTCACAACTATTTGATTAACAGTTTTAATTGGACAGATTTAGCACAAGAATGGCGCAATCACCGTTTCAGTTATAATGAAAATGCAACGGGATCTGAAAAAGCTAAACATTCGGCGTGGGCACACAAACGTTTGGACACAATCGAAGCGCTAGTAAATCCTTCGCAGAAATTTATAAATCAGCTTAATAAGATTTTCAGTAGTGAAACTGTCGATTTGGTTTTTGTAAAAGAAAGAGTAGAGGCGGCTTACGATTATTTTTTCAAGCCAATGGATAAGCTGGTTACAGATCTTTTAAGTAAAATGGCTGAAATTCAAAAATTTAAAAAGGTTAAGGAATTTTATGAAGAATTGTCGTTGTTAGACGATTTACAAACAAAAGCTGTTTTACGTTTAATGAAAGCGAAACTGTTGGTTGAAATAGTAGTTTCCCGTGAAACAATCAGTAAAGAAAGTCTGACTTCTCCAGCGATAAAAAATTATAAAACCGATAAAATTTCTAAAATCAAAGAGGAATTTAAAATGTCGAATACCGACATGTTTCAGGTTGAAGAGCCTGTTACGCGTTATTCTTATAAAAAAGCTGATAAAGAAGCTGAAAAAGCGATAAAAAAAACCACTGTAGAAGAAACATACGATCTGTGGATCGAGAAAAATTCTATTGAAGATATTGCACGCATCAGAAAATTGACCGTACAAACAGTCGAGACGCATTTAATTAAACTGATTCAGACTAAAAAAGTGGATATTGTTGATGTTCTTCCAGATGATAAAATTCTGGCGCTTCGTGATGCTTTTGAGTTTTATCAAGAAGAATCTTTGAGTCCGTTGAAGGAAAAATACGGTGATGAATTTACTTGGGATGAACTTAAAATGTTTAAAGCCAGCATAAACTGATTTTAGATTTCCTATAAAAACATTATGTAAAATAGAAAACTAAAATAATTTTGTTTGCCTTAGAATTGTTCCACGTCAAACAAATTATTGAAGGGAGTAACTCTAAAAAATACTAAATTTAATTTGATTATATTTGATTGTTTTTGTGATAGTTAGTTTTTAATTAAAAAATATTTTTAAGATGAAAAGAAGCTATTTATTTTTAATTCTATCGATTTTAATCAGCGATTATGCATCTGCCCAAGAAGCAAGTTCAGAGTATCAGATTTTTGCAAAACGGTTTATTGAAAACGTAAAAAGCAACAAAAAAGAAACATTGGCAGATCTGGTTGTTTACCCATTAAATCGGGAATATCCAATACCTGATATAATCGACAAAGCCGATTTTATAAAGCGGTACGACGAAGTGTTTGATGCAAATTTTAAAAGTGAAATCATAAAATCTAACCCTAAAAAAAATTGGTATGATATGGGTTTGCGGGGTACAATGCTTGACAAAGGAAGCATTTGGCTAGATGTAGACGGAAGGTTGACGGCAGTGAACTATTTGTCGAAATTTGAAATTGATCTGAGAAAGAAACTGATCGCCGCGCAGAAAAATGGTTTAGATGAAAGTATCGCTTATTTCCAGACTCCAATATGCATTTTAGAAACGGATAAATTTACTATCAGAATCGATGACCTAGGTAAAAAAAATTATCGTTTTGCATCATGGGCTGCTGGAAAAAAGATGAGCGAAAAGCCCGATATGATTCTTTACAACGGAAAACTTATTGTAGAAGGTATCGGTGGCAATCACCAATATGAATTTACAAACGATAAATATACTTACGAATGTGCAATTATAATTTTGGGCGAAAAAAATTCCCCTCCGGCTCGATTTACGATATATCAAGGCAGTAAAAAAATACTAATTCAAGATGCAAAAATTGTTTCACGATAAACAAAAAGCCTATTCAATTCGAATAGGCTTTTTGTTTACAGCGCATACATGACTTTTTCAAGCTCTTTTTGCTGCGTTATTTGCGTTAATTTTAGTTTTTGAATACTTACCTCGTTTTCTTTGGTTTTTAGCCTTTGTTTCGTTGTTTCTTCTTCTGAAATTGAAGTCGTGTTGATTTTGTTCTCAATTTTTTGATTTTCCTTCTCAAGTTTACTGATTTTGTCTTTTGTTGACTTCAGATTATTTTCAGATTTGGTTAGGTTTTTCTTTTTTGATTCTACTTCTTTTTTTTGTTTTTCAAGCTCTTTTTGCTGTTTGCTTAATTCCGAAATTCGATCATCAAGTTTTCTATGATTTTCTGCCGAAGTTCTTAGCGCTTCTTTTTCAGCTTTTTGAAACTCTAATTCTTGTTGTGTTTGATCTTTATTAATTTGTTGCGCAATAAAGTATTGTGAATTTAGAAAGAGCATTGCAACGGCAAACGTTTTGAATATTTTTTTCATCCTTTTTTAAGTTTTATTAAAAACGAAATTATAAGTGGATGAGATTTAAAACGGAAAGTTTACGCCTTTTAAACAATAGAATAAGGCAAAAAAAAAACCGATTCAATTGAACCAGTTTTTTTTGGAATTTATAAGTTTTCGACTAAAATCCATGCATCTGGATTTTCGCCTTTTTGTATTTCTTTTTGAGCTTTTGTTGCTTCGGCCATTGTTGCATAACTTCCGTATAAAACCGGGAATAAGCCATGTTTGTTTTCACCAAGCATTCGCGCCTGATAACCATCTTTAATCAATTGGTTATATGCTTTTCGTGCATTTTCTTCGCTTCTAAAAGCACCAGCCATAATGTGGTACGGCATTAGTTTAGCTTCAGGCGATTCTACTTTTGCAGAATCAACAGAAAGCGTTACTGCTGGCAAAGGATTTTGAATAAAGAAAGTCGCTTCTTGAATTTTGTTCTCTACTTTTTTCTGAACAGCGCTTTCAACAACTAATGTTTGCGATGCAATTTGATTTTGGTATAATGGATATCCAATACTTCCTGTAATTCCAAGTCCTAGAACAAAAATAGCCGCATATTTTAGGAACGAATTTGACGAACGTGTTTCTTCATCATTATAAAGAGCCACAGTTTCTTTCTCCGAAATTACTTCTAATTTGCGCTCAAGAACTTCTTTTTTGATAACAGGAGAAATAAACGGACTTAGTCCAAACGAAGTTGCTAAATAGTTTGTTTGATCATTTGGTGTGAAAATGATATTTTTTTCAGAATTCAAACGAATATCACCAATGTTTTTTAAACTGATTGTTCCGTCTTCTTCAAGTGTTTTTTTCCAGCTTAAAACTTCAAAAGCAATAGCGCTTACAGCAAAACCGTATGATGTTTTTTCAGCATGTGCAATATGATTAGCAAGCAAACCGTCATTGTTTTTTAAATGACTGTTAAAAGTGATCATTTTTTTTGGCGGAGAGAAAGAATTAGTGTTTTCATTCAGCTGCGCTGACTGAATTTCCGTCAAAAATGCACCAAAGCCTGGAACCGTTACACACTGATAACGATACAATAACTGTCCTATGTAAGTTTCGATTTTCATAGTAACAAAGTTATGGAACGAATATAGTTATCAAAATTTTATTCACAATTTTTATTAACAATTGAGATTATTTTATATACAATTAATTATCAATTATTTAAATATTGATGAATGAGATTTAACAAATGCTCATAAGTATAAAATTATAAATTTATTAAGAAATTACTTTAAATTAACCATATTTGCAGCTTTAAATTGTTTTAGTTTTTAATTCTATTTTACATAATATTTTTAAACAATGTCAGACCAGGAATTATTTTACTTGTTAGCCTTACTTAAAGTGGATGGAGTGGGTGATATTATGGCGAAAAAATTACTGACACATTGTGGAAGTGCCGAAGCAGTTTTTAAAGCAAAATCGATTCAAATTGCCGGAATAGATGGAGTTGGTTCTGTTTTGCTTAAAAATTTGAAAGACAAAACTGTTTTTGAAAAAGCAAATCAAGAACTCGAATTTATAAAATCAGATGGAATAAATGTTTCGTATTTTCAAGATGAAAGTTATCCTGAGCGCCTAAAACATTGTATTGATGGACCTGTTTTGTTGTTTACTTCTGGAAATATTGATCTAAAAGGAAAAAAAATAATAAGTATTGTAGGGACTCGACAAGTTACCTCTTACGGAATTGATTTTTGTAAAAAACTTATTGAAGATCTTGTACCACTAGATCCTGTAATCGTTAGTGGCTTTGCTTATGGTGTTGATATTGTGGCACATCAGTTAGCGATGGAAAATAACTTGCAGACGATTGGTGTTTTGGCACATGGATTAAATCAAATTTATCCCAAAACGCACAAAAAGTATATTGCAAAAATGGAAGAAAACGGTGGATTTATTACAGAATTTTGGAGCTCTTCAAATCCTGATAAAGAGAAGTTTGTGCGTCGCAACCGAATTGTGGCCGGAATGACGGAGGCAACAATTGTGATAGAATCTGCAGACAGAGGAGGATCATTAATCACAGCCAATTTAGCTAATGATTATAATCGTGAAGTTTTTGCTGTTCCGGGACGTGTTTCTGATAGATACAGTCAAGGTTGCAATGATTTAATTAAAACGCAAAAAGCAAATGTACTTACAAGTGTGGCCGATTTGATTTATGTCCTGAATTGGGATCTTGAAAATAAGCAAAAAACAATTCAAAGACAGCTTTTTGTTGAGTTGAATCCTGATGAGGAAAACATTTATAATTTCCTGATTAAAAACGGAAAAGAACTATTAGATATAATTGCTTTAGAGTGTAATTTCCCGATTTTTAAAATATCTGGAATTCTTTTAAATATGGAACTCAAAGGATTAATTCGACCCTTGCCAGGCAAAATGTTTGAGGCTATTTAAGTGTTTTTTTAACACTGAAATTAGGATTAAATGATTTAAAGAATATATTTGTTTAACCAAAAACCTAAAGTTAAATGAATATAATTGAACTATTTGAAAATGCCGGAATCTACAAAGAAAACCTGAGAGATTTCAGCCCCGAAGACATTGAAAAAGCAAGACGACAGTTTGAAATTGAACGCTCAGGAAACTCAAATTTACAGCCAGATCTAGGCGATAATTTAGTTTTAGCGATGACTAATTTTGCTGGACAATTGTTGTTTATTTCTAACAATCGAATCTTATATAATTTCTTTTCTAAAAAGAATTATTCACGTAACAGATTTAGTTCTGATTATACAGTTTCTTCCAGTAAAGCTGATGTTCAGGCGTTTATTGATAAATTTTTATCGAAAGATTTAGATTCAATTTTAGATCAATTGATTGAACAAAATAGATTTGATAACATTGATGATCTTTTGGAAGTTAAGGAATATCTTCCTGAAAATTCTTTGGAAAATTTAAGCAAGAAATTATCTGAAAAGCTTGATTTTGCAGCAAATTCAATTAATGGAAGCTTGCAATTAAATGATATAAATAGAACAGTTGAATTCCTTAAATATCGCAGTTTTTATGTTTTAGTTTCTCATTTCAGATCTGCTGAAAAAGATGAAAAAATTAAAACAGTTTACAACAAGGTTTATAATTTGCATAGTAATTCGGCAGTGAGACATGAATTAATGAACCCAATGATTTCATCATTAGTGAATTATAATGCAGTTAATTTTGAACTGAATAATTTGTTCCGAAAAAACAAAGATGCTCTTGATGTAGCAAACGAAAGAGTAACTGATTCTGGAGGTTCTTCAGGCCTTTCTGGCTGGTCAATCTTTGCGATTATAGTGATTATTTTACGCGTGATTATGGCGTTGGCACGAGCTTAGAAGTCTAATTATAGAATATAAAAAAGCCTGAGAGATTAATTTTCTTTCAGGCTTTTTTTGTTTGATTTTTTATTTTTCAAATCCAAGAACGTTACGAACTTTTGCTAAAACTCCGTCGGCAACGATTGAAGCTTTTGCAGCACCTTTTTTCAGTAACGAATCTACTTCTTCAAGGTTGTTTATGTAGTAATTGTATTTTTCTCTTTCGGTTTTAAATTTTTCTGTAATCAATTCAAACAAAGCTTGTTTGGCATGACCGTAGCCGTAATTTCCACCTAAATAATTGGCTCTCATTTCAGCAATTTGAGCTTCATTCGCAAGTAAAGAATAAATTGCAAAAGCGTTGCAGGTATCCGGATTTTTAGGCTCTTCAAGTGGAGTACTGTCAGTTTCAATACTCATAACTTGTTTGCGTAAAACTTTATCATCAAGAAAAATATTGATGATGTTATTAGCAGATTTACTCATTTTTCCACCATTAGTTCCAGGAATCAACATGCTGTCTTCTTGAATCTTAGCTTCTGGAATTACAAAAGTTTCTCCCATTTGATGGTTAAAACGAGAAGCAACATCACGTGTAATTTCTAAATGTTGCAATTGGTCTTTTCCAACAGGAACAAATTCAGCATCATACAACAAAATATCGGCTGCCATTAACATCGGATATGTAAAAAGTCCAGCGTTAACGTCGTCTAAACGATCTGATTTATCTTTGAATGAATGTGCCAAAGTCAATCTTTGGAACGGAAAAAAACAGCTTAAATACCAAGTCAACTCGGCAGTTTGAGTTACATCAGATTGTCTGTAAAAAGTAACTTTATCAGGATTTAAACCACATGCAAGCCAAGCGGCAGCAGTGCTATATGTATTTTCTCTTAAAGTTTTACCGTCTTTAATTTGCGTGATTGAATGTAAATCGGCGATAAACAAATAAGATTCGTTTGCCGGATTGTTTGATAACTCAATTGCAGGAATAATTGCTCCCAATAAATTGCCTAAGTGCGGTGTTCCAGTACTCTGAACGCCAGTAAGTATTTTTGCCATTCTAGTTTTTCTTATTCTTTAACTGCAAAGATTGCAAGTTTATTTTTTCTAAACGCAAAGGTCGCAAAGTTTTTCGCAAAGTCCGCAAAGTTTATTAAACATCTGAATGATTTAAAGTTTTTTTTCAAAAAAAGTCTAAAAATCTAATGATCTAAAAATCTAAATTCACTCCCGTTTTCTTACATTTGAAGCTATGAAAATATTTAAAATTGTTTTTTGGGTTTTGTGGCGCATTTGGTTTTATGTTTTAATGGCCATTCCGATATTGATTATGTTGCCGTTTTTACTGATTTCTATCATATCAGAGAGCGGATACCCCTATTTTTTTAAAATGGCCCGCATTTGGTCTAAATTTATCCTTTACGGCATGGGTTTTTATTACAAAGTAAAGCGCGAGCAAAAGCTTATTAAAAACACAAGCTATATGATCGTCGCCAATCATACTTCGATGACAGATATTATGCTGATGTTGGCGATTATTAAAAATCCGTTTGTTTTTGTTGGAAAGAAAGAATTGGTGAAGATTCCGTTGTTTGGATTTTTCTACAAAAGGACTTGTATTTTAGTAGATAGAAATTCTTCAAAAAGTAAAAATGAAGTTTTCAAAAGAGCGCAAAACAGACTTAATCAAGGACTTAGTATTTGTATTTTTCCCGAAGGCGGTGTTCCAGATGATGAAAGTGTTTTATTGGATGAATTTAAAGACGGTGCTTTTCGTTTAGCAATTGATCACCAGATTCCAATTGTTCCGATTGTTTTTCCAGATAATAAAAAACGTTTTTCATATACTTTTTTAAGCGGAAGCCCTGGTAAAATGCGTGCAAGAATACTGCCATTTGTTGAAACAAGCGGATTGACAAGCGAAAACAGAAAAGAACTCCGCGACCAAGTAAGACATTTGATTTATGATGGATTGCTTGAATTTGAGCAGAAAGATTCGAAAAAATCGTTTTTAAAAACAGAACCCGGTAATCCTTAAGCATCAGGAATACCGGGTTTTCTTTTGAACTAAAATAACCCCTTATTTATATTCAAAATCTTATCTGTGAATAATTTTTTCCGAAATAAATCGTAATACTTTTTTGAATTTCAATTTGGTTTTTCTTCGGTTTTTACTGTACAACACTTCTATTTTCTCTTTCATGATTAAAAAACATTATTGGTTGATAATAAAGAGTTTGGTTAAAACTCAAGTTAACGTCACATTACTATAGAGAGCAAAAAATGAAAAAGGTTGCGTGAGATATCAAACTTTTTTTTCCAAAGAGAATAAAAACCCGTCAGCACCAAACCAACCAACGGATTTTTATTAAAAACAAATCAACCAAATTCATTCTAAAAATTTTCTAAATGGCACTTATGGCGATGCCAATTAAAATTGCATTACTATTTATTAGATGAATATTTTTTGAATGGTTGCGTGAACTTTTGTCTTTTTTTTTGCAAATAAAAAACCCGACAAGATTTTATCCTGCCGGGTTTCAAAAAAAAAGTCTGCAAACTGCAGACTTTTAAAGTTTTAGGCATTTGCCAATTCTTTCATATGATCTTTGATTTTAGCTTCTAATTCATCAGCTAATTCAGGATTATCTTTAATTAAAGCTTTAACAGCATCACGTCCTTGGCCTAATTTTGTATCTCCGTAGCTGAACCAAGATCCTGCTTTTTTAACGATTTCAAATTCAACCGCTAAATCAAGAATTTCTCCAGTTTTAGAAACACCTTCTCCGTACATAATGTCGAATTCAGCAGTTTTAAAAGGCGGTGCCACTTTATTTTTAACAATTTTAACTTTAGTTCTGTTTCCAATTACGTTTTCTCCATCTTTAATTTGAGAAGAACGACGAATATCTAAACGTACAGAAGCATAGAATTTTAATGCATTACCACCCGTTGTAGTTTCAGGATTTCCAAACATTACACCGATTTTCTCTCTTAATTGGTTAATAAAGAAAACAGTACAATTTGTTTTACTGATTGTTCCTGTCAATTTTCTCAAAGCTTGAGACATCAAACGCGCGTGAAGACCCATTTTAGAATCTCCCATTTCACCTTCGATTTCACTTTTTGGAGTCAAAGCCGCAACCGAGTCAATTACCACAATGTCAATAGCTCCAGAACGAATTAAGTTTTCAGCAATTTCTAAAGCTTGCTCGCCATTGTCTGGCTGAGAAATGATCAAGTTTTCGATATCTACGCCTAATTTTTCTGCATAATTTCTATCAAAAGCATGTTCAGCATCTATAAAAGCTGCAATTCCACCTGCTTTTTGAGCTTCGGCAATTGCATGTAAAGTTAAAGTAGTTTTACCAGACGATTCTGGCCCATATATTTCAATAATTCTTCCTTTTGGATATCCATTAACTCCAAGAGCTAAATCAACGCCAAGAGAGCCAGAAGAAATCGTTTCTACCTCCACAATAGCTTTGTCGCCCATTTTCATTACGGTTCCTTTTCCGTAGGTTTTGTCAAGTTTATCAAGCGTTAATTGTAATGCTTTTAATTTGGCTTCTTTGTCTGAACTCATCTTTTCTTAAATTATCTAAATGGTTATTTTTAGTCGTCAAAAAATAAAGAAGAATGTTTTCCCTCTTTTTTTGAGCGACTTATAATTTTGTAAAAATACTTCTTTTTTTGAAGTTTGATTCCTTCAAATTGTTACAAATTGCAACAATTTGCACTATAAAAATAATGCTTTTAATTCGGTTGCTTCAGATGGCTTCATCTTGCCTGCGAGTACTAAACTTAGCTGTTTACGTCGTAGGGCAGCATCAAAACGCTGGATTTCCAGTTCGGTTTCTGGAATAATTGCTGGAACTTCAACAGGTCTTCCAGTGTCATCAACAGCGACAAAAGTATAGATTGCTTCGTTCGCTTTTGTTCTGCTTCCAGATTCGCGGTCTTCGACCCAAACGTCGATAAAAACTTCCATCGAACTTTTGAATGATCTTGAAACTTTTGCTTCGACTGTAACAACACTTCCAAGAGAAATGGCTCTGTTGAAAGCAACGTGATTTACAGAAGCTGTTACTACAATTCGGCGTGAATGTCTGCGGGCCGCAATACTTGCCGCACGATCCATTCTGGCTAATAATTCGCCACCAAAAAGATTGTTTAAAGGATTTGTTTCGCTCGGTAAAACTAAATCTGTTAAAATAGTTATGGATTCTGAAGGGTGTTTTGGATTCATTTTTTTAATAATAAAATTTTGTTTTTGCCACTCCCAATAGCTATCGGGATCACAGATTAAAATGATTAGTGGCTTATTTTTAAAAAAGGTTGATTTTTAATTCAACCAGTAAACCGCCATTACAGCTGGTATAAAATAAATTACGATTGTTCTCGCTCCATCGTAATCTTTAGCTAATCTTTGTCCGAAAAGCATCATTAACAAACTGATGCACGAAAAAATGGCGCCATAAAAACCAAATTCTCTGCCACTGTTTAATAAAAGCTGAATTGCTCCTACAACTGATAAAATTCCAGAAATTAGTTCTAGAATTAAAAGATGCAGTAGTGCAAGAGGGACTTGATTTTTTAATCTTGTTTTCGAAAAATGTTCTTTTAGCCAAGTAACATTATCGTTCCAATAAAATATTTTTTCGTATCCTGATTGTAAGAACGTTAAGGCTAAAAATGCTAGAATTAAGATAGAGGCAACATTATTCATATGTAAACTATTTTTTATGAATTAAACGTGTAAGTTTGATTGATAAATCGGTTAAAATTATTTTTGCATTTCCGTTTCTTTCAATGTGATACATAGCATCTGAAAGCTCTTTGAAAATTTCATGAATATTGTTTCCGTTCACAAAAGGCGCAAAATTTTCAAGTTTGAATTTGTCTACTTTCGGCTCAATATAAACTAAGCTTGGTGCTTGATAATTAAGCATTAAAGCTTGACGGAACATTTCGATGCAAAACTGAATAAATTTTTTCTGGCTTTCTCGCCCAAGTCCGGCGATTTCTTCGCTCCAGGAAATTAAATCCTGAATTGCGGCAGCATTTCCTTTTGCTCTAAAAGCAGCTCGAACCCAATTAACAAACCATTGCTCAAAAGGATATTCAGAGTCATCTTCTTTCAACAAATGCATTGCTTTATTGAAATTTCCTTGAGCCTGATGGGCTATTTTTTTTGCTGAATTTTGGTCGATATTTTCGCGTGAAACTAAGGCATCTGCAATTACTTTTTCTGGAAGTCCGTTAAAGTGAATTACCTGACAACGAGAACGAATGGTTTGAATAATATCTTCTTCATTTTCAGAAATCAGAATAAAAATGGTTTTATCTGAAGGCTCTTCCAGAAGTTTCAAAAGCTTGTTTGAAGCTGCGATATTCATCTTATCGGCCATCCAAATAATCATGATTTTATAACCTCCTTCGTAGGATTTCAGTGAAAGCGATTTTAAAACTTCTTGTGCATCTTCAACCCTGATTTCGCCTTGTTTGTTTTGAACGCCCAAGATTTTATACCAGTCAAACAACCCTCCGTAAGGCATTTCCTGAATAAATGTTCTCCAATCCTGAATGAAGTCTAAACTTTTTGGTTTGGTTTTAACATCTTCCGTCGTAACGGTTGGGTAAATAAAATGCAAATCGGGATGCGAAATGTTTTGAAATTTCAAATTACACGACTCGTTTCCATTTTCATTTTCGTTTCCGGAATTATTGCACAAAATGTACTGCGCATAGGCTATTGCGGTTGATAAAGTACCGCTTCCTTCTGGCCCAATAAATAATTGCGCATGCGGAATTCGTCCTGAAGATGCACTTTTTATCAAGTGACTTTTGATATAATCCTGACCTAAAATTTGAGAAAATTGCATGAGACAAAGATAGAAGAAAATGATGTAGTCAAAAATTTTAGATTAAAAGATTATGAGTTGGATCAAATTTGAAAAAATGAGAATGTTTTTTCGGATAAAATTTTGAGTTATGTCAACTTTATTTTGTTAATAAATTACTTCACGCGAGTAGATATGAAGACTTTTTTGTTAATATTTTTTTGCCAAAAACGATAAACGTAAGGTTTTTTTAGTTATTTAAAGTTAAAAACACATAGTTTTTTATAGTTAATATCTTACAGTTTTGAATTTAACAATTTTAACAAAACCCTCGTTAAAACGCACATTTTCTCGACATACGACTGTTTTTTAAGTTTTTTTTAAGGATTTTTTTTGAAAAAAGAATTCAATAAAGTTGCAATTTAAGTTAAATTATATATTTTTGTTTGCATCAACTACTACTAAAAATAGAATTTATGAAAGGGAAAATTATTTTATTAAGTACACTTTTTTTCTTAACAACTGCAGCTGTTTCAGCGCAGGCAAAAAATGCTCCAAGAAGTATCATTAGTACAACAGCTCTTATCAGAAAATACCATGATCAAAAAGAATTGAGTGGTATGCAAAAAGGAGAACTTTTGGAACTATACATTGAGCGTATTAAAGTTTTAGTGAAAACTCTCCCTTACATTGCTTTGGTTACTAAACCAGGTGTTACTATGGCCGACTTAGGTATTCCGGACGATAGTGAACACAAAAAAGTATTAGACAACCAAGCGGTTGGTACTACAACTTTCCTGGATACTACGGTAGATTTCCAAAGAAAGATGATGCCTTATTCAGATAAAGGAAACTTGATCGCGGCAATTTTATTTTACGAAAGCACATTGAAATCATTACACGAGTTCAACGATTTGAACGAAATGTAATAAATAATATATTTTTAAAACCTTTTTTGACTTGTTTACGTAGATGATTTAGATTTTCGAAAAACATTTTAAAAGAGCGATAAAAAATAACTCGTTCTCGATGTGTTCTGATTATTTCAGAAAAATCGAGATGAGTTTTTTCATTTACGCATACCCAAATTTATTATTAACCCTAATACCCCCTTATCATGAAAAAAATTACTCAAATGATCTGCGTTCTTTTGACAGTTACTAGTATGAGTGCTCAGCAAGAGAAAGGAATTATGGGCTACAACAATTGGTTGAATAACTGGACCGAATTTAAGCCTAACAAAGTAGAGTATGGAGAAGCAAACCAAATTTTAGCAGGAAACATTTCTGTTAATACTAAATTGCTGAAGAGGAATGTTTATGTTTTACAAGGCAACGTATATGTTACAAACAATGCAGTTTTAAGTATCGAACCTGGAACTTTAATTATTGGTGATTTCGAAACAAAAGGAACATTGGTAGTTACAAAAGGTGCACAACTTGTTGCAGATGGTTTAGAAACTGACCCAATCGTATTTACTTCAAACAGAAGCCAGAAAAAAGCTGGTGACTGGGGTGGAATTGTACTTCTTGGTGATGCTCCAATCAATAAATTTGGAAATGTTGGTTCTTATAACTTAGACCTTGATCCTACGCTTACTACTTATGGTGGTGATAACGTAAACGGAAACTCTGGTGTTTTAAGATTTGTTAGAATCGAATTTGCAGGAAAAAAAGTTAAAGGCGCAGATACTTTCAATGGTTTGACTATTGCTGGTGTTGGTGCTAAAACGATACTTGAAAATGTAATGGTAAGCTACTCTGGCGGTGACTCATTTGCTTTCTTCGGAGGCGATGTAAACGCTACTAAATTAGTTTCTTACAAATCAATCAACGACGATTATAAATTTACTCAAGGTGTTCAATGCCGTTTATTTAACTCATTGGCAGTTAGATCATCTTACTTATCAAGTAATAAAGATGGATCTCGTTGTATGGAAGTAAAATCATTCGAAAAGAAAAGCGAAACAGATTTTACTAAAAAACAAACTCTTGTTGTTGCAACAAATATCACAATGTTAAATGATAGTGAGAACATTAAGGCTGATATTCAGGCAGGTTTAGTAAAAGAAGCAATTTATGTTGCTGAAACTTCTTCTCTTGAAATGAAGCGAAGTGTAATCTCTGGATTCAACCCAGCCGTTTTGATAGACAGTAAAACTGAAATCAACGATGCCAATCTTAAGAAAATCAAAATTGAAGAAATGTATTTCAATTTATGTAATGGAAACATCTTTACAGAATTCAATTCTAACAATGAAGATTTAGAAAGCTGGTACGGAAATCCTCTGTTTTTCAATGTTATGTCACAAAGTGATAACAAAGAAACATTTATTGATATTTACAATCCTAAAAAACCAGATTTCAGATTACAATTAGGAAAAATTACAGCGTCTAGCGGAAAATAGATAAGTTTAGATTTTTATTTCAGAGCGTAAATTTTATTAATAAAGTCCCCAGACACAATTTATGTCAGTCTCGTACAGGACCAAATAAAGATCAGAACATAATGGCCCCATCTATAAAAAAATATTTTATTTATATTATATTTTTGGTTTCGCCTATTGCTACAATAAATGCACAAAGTACATCAGAGAACACTACTGTTTCTAATGGCTTAAAATGCATTGTAACGGCGTGTAACAACAACCAAAAACCAGAAACAGCTGATACATCTGTGATCAGCAAATTAGATAATTCTAATCAGTTAGCAGTGGAGCTGTCCATCCCCAAGGACAGCTTTGCTTCAACAAGTGATGCGAAGAATCAATCTTCAGAATGCCAAGAAAAATCATCAATTACAGCTTCTTATTCTGTTCTTGCAAAAGACATTATTGAGAACTATAAATATGATTTTTCAGAAACATTCATCGATATCTTGTTTTTTGAAAATATAGACTTAGCAAGAACTAGAACTATATGATTCAAAAAACTACTTTGTCTTTAATTCGTTTTTTCCTTTTTTTTAGTATTTTTTTATGTACTAAAACAAATACGCATGCCCAGACGATAGTGCCACAACAGCTTGATGGTCTTGAAAAATTATGTGCTGGAAGTAGCTTTAATGAATTTTATGCGACTTTCAGTTATGTAAATTTTCCTGCCGGTACTACATTCGTTATCGAACTTTTAGACAATGCAAATACCCCAATTAGTACTACTTTATTAGGAACACCTGTCGATGTTTCTGCAACGCAGCAAACAATAAAATTTGCTGTTCCAGTAAATCTTACTGGATCTGAAACATATGGAATGAGAGTTAAAAGCTCTACAGGTTTCACTAGTACGAGATTTAAAAATTCTTTAGGAGCTACTTCTTTTCCAGCTTATTACAAAGAGTACGAATCTAAATTTTCTATCAATAACAAAGGAATTAATGCAGCGATTTGTTCTAGCGGATCTATAACGCTTTCTGTAGACAATGATACGCCAACCATTCCAGCTTCTTCACCGGCAAATTATCCGAATCTTAAATACAAATGGTATAAAGATAATATTGTTATTACAGGACAAACCAGTAAAACATTAACGGTAAATGCTGTTGGAGATTATTTCGTAGTTATTGATTATGGTGCTTGTAGCGACGTAAATATTAGCTCTAATCACGTAAATGTTGTTTCATCAAGTTCAGGTTCAGCAACTACAGTTACTTCAAGTTTAGGAAATCCATTTTGCGCTAACGGTACAGGAACAGTTTTAACTGCAACTTCTGGTAATAGTTATATTTGGAGAAAAGATGGAACTGTAATAAATGGAGCTACGACTCGTAATTACACAACTAATGAATCTGGAACTTATACAGTCGAAGTTGATTTTGGTGGATGTAAAGCAACAGGAAGTATTAATTTGAGCTCAAACGGATTTAATGCAAGTATTGATGTTGCTGATGAAGTTAAACTTGATGAGGGTGAAACAATAACTGTTAGTGTCACAACTGATGCAACAAGTCCAACATATGAATGGTTTTTAAATGAAAATCTTATTACGGGTGCAACAAGTAATTCTTATTTGGTAGCCGCAGTAGGTAATTATAAAGTTAAAATTTCACAGGTTTCAGGTTGTATCGCTACAAAAGAATTTCTGTTTAAAATTACCGGCCCGGCCCCACCAACAACGGTAATTCCAAATATAGTAAGCTTAAGTGGCAGTTATCCATACTGGAATATTCCTGATGTATACAAAAACGCGAATACTAAATTGATGATTATTAGTTCCAACGGAGAAATGATGTTTAATGATGTTGGAAGCAATTATGACCCCCAAGTTAATTCGTTTATTAAAGATTTTAAAAATGTAAATCCAGTTTATTACTATGTTATTCAATCAGATACAGGTGAAAAAAAAGGATCAATAACTGTGATAAAATAATATGAAGAAAATCCTACTATTCATAACTTTATTTTACGGTTTTTCAAATGCACTCTATTCCCAGGAAACAACTGAGAATGGAGTTGTTTCGTTTTCATTACCTATCAGGAATTCATTAAAGTTTAATAGATATTTAATCAACCCAACATTTAGTTTTGTTCGCGAATCAAATCCGTATGTAAGTTTCTATAATAAAAGACAATGGGTTCAGTTTGAAAACGCACCAAATACTTATTTATTTAATTATTCAGGCCGTTTTAGAGAAAACGAAGCTTTTGCTATAGGATTATTTCAACAAAACTACGGATTGATGACTGTGTTTGGCGGAGTAGTGAACTTTGCTCATAATATTGTTTTGGAGCAAGACAGTAATTTAACTTTCGGTTTAAACGTTGGAGCTTATCAAAGTGGTTTGGACAAAGGAAAAATTATATCTGATGATCCAAATATTCTAAATGGCGATTATCCTTCAAATACGATGTTAACAGTAAATCCAGGTATTAATTATGGAAATGCTTTTCTTGATTTCGGATTATCGGTAAACAATCTTATTCTTTACAATTTTGGTGGTGGAATGATAAAAGAAGATCCGGAAAGAGCGATTGAACTTCATGGGATGTACACAGGTTACCTTGACAGCTACGGATTTTTTGACAGAAGTAAATTTTCTGGTATAATAAAAACAGAAATCAAAAAAGATAAAACAGTTCTTTCAGGTCTAGCAATGATTGCCATTCCACAAGGAGTTTGGGCACAAGCTGGTTATAATACCTTATACGGAGTTTCTGCAGGTTTAGGTGTTAATATTTCACCAAGTATTGCGATCGAGTATAACTACGAAAGAGGTTTCGGCAACTTTACAAATTTGGGAGGTTCTCACGAATTTGCAATTGCCTATAAATTTAAAAGCAAAAATTATTATTACGGCGATGATGATGAAGGTTCTCTTATTGATCCTTCAAAACCAAAACCTGTAATGGCTAAGAAAACAACAACAGCTCCAGTTACAAGAGTAGATGGTGCAGAAAAAGCAAGATTAGCTGCTGAAGCAAAAGCTATTGCCGATGCCGAAGCGAAACAAGCAAGACTTGCAGCTTCTGAAAAAGTGAAGGCTGATGCTGAAGCCGCAGCGAAAGCAAAATTAGTAGCAGATAATAAAGCAAAAGCAGACGCTGAAGCATTGAAAATAAAACTTGCTGCAGATGCAAAGGCAAAAGCTGATGCCGCAGCAGCAACAAGAGCACAAACTGCAACAGCAAACAGAGCAGTTGCTACGACTCAAAAAACACAAGCGCAATTAGCTGCAGATAAAGCGAGAGCAGATGCAGAAGAACGCAGATTAAAATTGGTTGCAGATAATAAAGCTAGAGTAGATGCAGCTGCAGCTGCAAGAGCTCAAGCAGCTGCAAACAAACCTGGAGCAGTAGCTGCAAAAACACCACAACAGTTAGCTGCCGATAAAGCAAAGGCAGATGCCGAAGCAATGAAATTAAAATTGGCTGCTGACGCTAAAGCAAAAGCAGATGCTGAAGCTACAAAAGCTAAAACAGATGCTGCACCTCAAAAAACAGCAGCACAATTAGCTGCTGACAAAGCCAAAGCAGATGCTGAAACTGCTGCAAAAGCAAAATTAGCGGCTGATGCTAAAGCGAAAGCAGATGCGGAAGCATTGAAAATTAAATTAGCTGCAGATGCAAAAACAAAAGCTGATGCTGCAGAGGCGAAGAGAAAAGCAGATGCAAAAGCAAAAGCAGAAGCTGCCGACTTACAGTCAATTTTAGCTGCCGATGCAAAAGCGAAAGCAGATTCTGACGCATACCAGGCTCGACTAGCTGCAGAAGCAAAAGCAAAAGCAGCAGCAGAAGCAAAAACGAAGGCGACAATCGATGCTGCGAATAAAGCGAAAGCTGCGGCAGCCTTGAAAGAAAAAGCCGCTGCAGATGCTGCCTTAAAAGAAAAATTAGCTGCTGATGCAAAAGCAAAAGCGGATGCTGAAGCAAGACAAGCATTAATTGCTGCAGAAGCAAAAGCAAAAGCGGATGCTGAAGCATTGAAAATAAAACAAGCTGCTGATGCGAAAGCAAAAGTGGAAGAGGAAGCAAGACAAGCAAAATTAGCTGCTGATGCTAAGGCTAAAGCCGATGCAGAAGCAATTCAAGCGAAACTTGCCGCTGACGCAAAAGCAAAAGCTGACGCAGAAGCTTTACAGGCAAAATTAGTTGCTGACGCAAAAGCCAAAGCTGATGCAGAAGCACTTCAGGCTAAACTTGCCGCTGACGCAAAAGCGAAGGCTGATATGGAAGCATTACAAGCAAAATTAATTGCTGATGCGAGAGTTAAAGCAGATGCTGAAGCTACGGCAAAAGCCAAAGCTGATGCTGAAGCAAAAAAATTACAAGAAGAGGAAGATGCTCGCCAGGCAAAATTAGCTGCAGATGCAAAAGCGAAAGCAGATGCTGAGGCTCTTAAAGCGAAACAAGAAGCTGATGCAAAAGCAAAAGCGGATGAAGAAGCTCGTCAAGCAAAATTAGCTGCTGACGCAAAAGCAAAAGCGGATGCAGAAGCTTTACAAGCTAAACTTGTTGCAGATGCAAAAGCAAAAGCCGATGCAGAAGCACTTAAACTAAAACAAGCTGCTGAAGAAAAAGCGAGAATTGAAGAAGAAGCTCGCCAGGCAAAACTTGCAGCTGACGCAAAAGCAAAAGCCGACGCTGAAGCACTACAAGCGAAATTAGCAGCCGATGCAAAAGCGAAGGCAGATGCAGAGGCATTACAGGCAAAACTTGCTGCAGATGCAAAAGCAAAAGCCGATATGGAAGCGTTACAAGCTAAGCTTCTTGCTGATGCTAAAGTAAAAGCTGATGCTGAGGCAACTGCGAAAGCAAAAGCGGAAGCTGAAGCAAAACAATTACAATTGGCTGAAGAAGCTCGTTTGGCAAAATTAGAAGCTGATGCAAAAGCGAAAGCAGACGCTGAAGCATTGAAAGCAAAATTTGCTGCTGAGGCTAAAGCAAAAGCGGATGCAGAAGCATTACAGGCGAAACAAGCTGCAGAAGCTAAGGCCAAAGCAGATGAAGAAGCTCGTCAGGCAAAATTAGCAGCAGATGCAAAAGCAAAAGCAGAAGCAGAAGCATTGAAAGTTAAACTTGCTGCCGACGCAAAAGCAAAAGCAGATGCTGAAGCATTACAAGTGAAACAAGCAGCAGAAGCTAAGGCTAAAGCAGATGAAGAAGCTCGTTTAGCAAAATTAGCTGCTGATGCAAAAGCGAAAGCTGACGCAGAAGCATTAAAAGTTAAACTTGCTGCAGATGCAAAAGCGAAAGCGGATGCAGAAGCATTACAAGCAAAATTAGCTGCCGATGCAAAAGCGAAAGCCGATGCAGAAGCTTTACAAGCTAAACTTGCTGCAGATGCAAAAGCAAAAGCTGACGCAGAAGCGTTACAAGCAAAATTAGCAGCAGATGCAAAAGCAAAAGCCGATGCTGAAGCATTACAGGCCAAACAAGCTGAAGAAGCAGAATTAGCCAAATTAGCAGCAGCAAAAGCAGCCGCGGCTCAAAAAGATGAAACAGCAAAAGCTATTGATAATTTAACAGAGTCTCTAGACGCTTCTAGCAAAAATCAAAATGATTTATTAGCTCAGTTTAACGCGACAATTGCTAATAAACAAAAAGATTTGAATGACTTAAGAGAGGAAAATGATTTAAGTGAAAAAGGAATCTATAGAGAGCCAAAACCATTTAAAAGTGTTGCTGCAGAAAACAGTCAGTTAGAAGCTTTAAAAGTAAATATTGCCGAGGCTAACAGACTTCAAAAAGATGAAATTGCGAAGTTGACGAATTTGTACAACGAAAGACTTAAAAAAGTTCCGAATAAAAATGACGCTTTAAACAAAGCTTATCTAGAAAAGATAAATCAGTTGAAAGCAGCGCAATTAAAAATGGAAACGGACAGTGCAGCATTATTAGCGAATTTAGAACGTATTAAAGCTGAAACTGAAATTGAGAAAAAACGTAGAATTAAACGTGCAGCTTACGAAAATGATCAAGGAAGATACAATCAGGATCTAGCAGCACTTAAGCGAATTAAGGAAACAACTAAAATTAGTACTACACCTTTAACAGCAAGTGATTTTGATTTTGGCGAAGACCAGTCAAATATGCAGATTATCAAGAATATTAAAAATTCTGAAAGTGGTTATTACATGATTGTTGCTGTTCACAGCAGTGTTGAAAAAAGAGATGAATTCCTGACTAAAGCAGTTGCTGCGGGACGTACAGATATTAATTTCTTCTATAATGTAGCAACAAGTAAGTATTACATCTATTACGAGAAATATGAAGGTTTGCAAGAAGCTACTAAAGCATTAGAAGCAAAAGGTAACAAACCTTATAATGGCAAAATGGCCATCGTAAAAGTTGAAAATTAATATAAATCATAGATTACAATCAGGCCTTTTTAATGAGGGAAAAAGGCCTTAATAATAAATAGAATACTAATTGTTTTATTAACTAATGCCCCTTAGCGGATAAGACGTAAGTAAACAAAAGAATGATTATGAAAAAACCTACTATTTTAAGAACGTTGATTTTTGTTTTAGCTATGCTTTTCAATTTTGCATCCTACTCGCAAAATATGATAGCATATAATTCAAAGTTTAGTACGAACCTAAACGAGAATTTATTCTTAAATTCAAATAATCTGCCTAATGATCAATTTGATGTAACTTCTAATAAGGATAATGGCGCCGATAAACCAGCAGCGCCTATGGTGAATCCAGCAATTAAATATGCTCAGACACCTTATCTTGGAACGGTTTCGATCTGTCCAAATGATGGTAAAGAGTTGCCAAAATTATTTCTTTGCGGTAGTAATGAAACAAGAAAAATCGAAACAGGATTAGTAAATCCTCAGTTGATAGTTTGGGAAAAATTTGACGTAGGAGGAACTTGTTTAAATGTTTCAAATTCGAATTGTGCCAATGAAACAGCAGCGGCTTCTTGTTGGTTGTCAGTAGGAACTGGTGTTGATTTTGTTGCCAACACTGCTGGACAGTTTCGTGTTCGAATAGTAGATAGCGCAGGAACTCCATATACTTTTTATTTTAATGTTTATCAAAACACATTAGATCCTGGAGCGGTTGCGAAAAATGATATTATTAAATATGGAAGTACTTGTACCATTAATGGAAAAATTACAGTTAATGGTTTTGGTTCTGGATATGAGTACGGAATAACTTCTACTCCTTCGCCACCAACAACTTGGCAGTCAAGCAATATTTTTAATGTTACTTCAGCAGGAAACTATAATGTATTTATCAGATTGGCAGGTGTGTCAGGTTCTTGTGATTTTAAGGTTCCAAATATTGTAATTAAGAGTACCACTTTTGTAGTTGACAGTCAGATTACTTCTGCAAAGTGTAGTGGTGATCTTGGAAGCATTAGAGTATTTGCTACTGATGTTAATTTGCAATATGTTTATAAATTAACAGGCCCTAGTCCTAGTACTAGTACTATAACGATTCCAGCGACAAAAATTCCAGAATATACATTTACTGGATTAGCGGCAGGAAAATATACTGTTGAAACTTCTATTGAAGGCTCTTGTGCCGTAGACAAAAAGATAGATCTTACAATTGCGGCATCTCCGGATGTATTAAAAAATACATCAACATTAACAAAAAGCTTAACTCCTTGTGTTACTGGTGAAATTACAGGATCTGTTACAGGTGGAAAAGCACCATACAGATATTATGTTAATATAGACAACACAGGATTTGTGAATGTAGCTAACGTTACCAATATCATTACAGTTGCAAAAGCTGGGTCATACGTCATTCGTGTTGAAGATGGTAATGGATGTACAGCCGATAAAACTATTAGTATTGGTACAGTTGATAAACCAGTTTACAAAGTTGATAAAGTGGATGGTACCTGTACAGGTGCAGCAGGAAGCATAACGGTAAATGTTACTGCTCCAAATGGCTTTACAGATATTCAATACAGTATTGACAATGGTTCAACTTTTAAAACTGGTAATGTTTTTCCAAATCTTGTTTCAGGTATTTACTATGTAGTGGTGCAATACAAAAAAACAGGTGTAAGTGGTGCAAATGATGCTTATTGTGTCGATCCAGCAATCATGACAACTGTTGGTGCTGCTACCCCTTTGACAGCATCTGCTGGTATTGCAGCATTATCGGGTTGTGGTCCTGTTGGAAAAGAAAAACAAGGTTTGGCACGTATCGTGAATCCACAAGGAGGAGTGCCTCCGTACCAATATAGTTTTATGGGGTCACCTTGGAGCAATTCTAACGAAATGTATATTGATCCAGTTGGACCTTATACTTTTAGTATAAAAGATGCTGTAGGTTGTACGTATGATATGACTGGTATTAAATTGGATGAAAAACCAGCGCCTCCAACTATTAAAGTTTTGGATCCCGTATTTAATTGTGATGGCTCGGCAACGACTACTGTACAAGTTAACGGTGGAGTTCCAGATTCGAAGTTCAGCTATAAATATTATATGGATGGATTCCTTAACAACAATACACCATCTAATGTATTTTTAAATGTTAGTGAAGGACCACATACTGTAACGGTAGAATATACTGTATTAAACGTTTCGACCTATAGTAATTTATTGATCGAAACTTTTGGAAGTGGTGGAACAACTACAACGCCAGGTATTGCAAGTACGTATTGTTTTAATGATCAAAGGGTGAACGCTCCTTATACTTGTAACGCAAAAGTTGTACGTTCAGTTGAAGACAATCAATATTCGGTTGCTAGTTTCTTTTGGAGAGGTGATGATTACAGTGGTAGTACATACGTTGGAAATGGTGCGTGGTTTCACTTTAAAGATCACACTACTAATCCAAATAATACAGCTGGAGTAGGAGATGCAAATGGAAGATTATTACATGTCAACATTGGAGAGGCAGCTGGTGATTATGGAGTTTTATACAGTATGCCAATTACAGATGTGATTCCGAATCAACCTGTTATGATTGACTTATATGTTGGTAATTTATTGAAAAAAGGAGTCGACGGAGCATCACCAGATTTAATTATTGAATTAGTAGATCCTGCAGGTAATGTAGTGGCCACGGATAAAACAGGAGTAATTGCCGGAAATAAAGATGGTAATGAAAGAAACAAGTGGTTGCAAAAGACATTATCATTAAATCCGGGTAATAATACTAACCTAACGTTTAAGATTCGTTCAGGAAGTACTCAATATAATGGTAACGACTTAGTAATGGATGATATCTGGGTACGACAAATACCTAGGGCATGTGGTACTGTACAAGATTTCGATATCAATGTTGATGGTTCAAAAGCTTTCTCTGCTGAAATTACAGGAGTAAAAAATCTTCTTTGTAAAGGAGACACAAATGGCCAACTTACGATATCGGCTCAAAATTTTGATAAAAAGAAAGGATTTCAATATTCAATAGATGGAGCAACCTGGAAAACTCATGTACCAGTTCCTGAATCAACTAGTGGTAGTGTTACAATTACTGGTTTAGTAGAGAAAAATTACCAAATAAGAGTACGTTACGAAAATTTAGCTTCAAGCTGTACTTTGCCTTTCTCTCAAGATATTACAGCTCCAACAGCTTTACAAGTTTCTGCTAATGTTACGCAGCTTGCTACATGTCTTTTAGGCGGAACAATTACTGCTCAGGCAACATTTGGAACTGCTCCATATGAATACCAATTAGCGAAGAAGTCAAATGGTGCAATTGTAGTTGACTATAATATACCTAGTGGTGGGATATTTACTAATATTGCTCCAGGAGATTATGTAGTTTATGCTCGTGATAAGAATCGATGCCCAGGAAATGTTTTTGCGAATGTGACTATTTCTGATCCAGTAAAACCTACAGCAACTTTCGTAACTACTCCTACCTGCTTCAATTCTGGTACAGGACAAGACATTACAGTACAAGTTAGCGGTGGATTAGCACCATATACCTATAATGTGAAATTTAATTCAGGTTCAAAAAGCGGCGAGAGTGCTCCATTTAACGGACCTAATTTTACTTATCATGCTACACAATCTGGTTCATATACTTTCGATATTACGGATAGTAATGGTTGTACCTTAATAGCTCCAATTTCTCAAACGATAATTAATGAATTGGTAACAAGTTCAACTGTTACCTCACCAATAGACTGTGATGCTGCGCCAAATAATAGAGCTGTTATTACAGGAACAATAGGAGGAGGTACTACACCATATACAGTAACAATTGTATCTGGAGCAACGACTGGAACATTAACACAGCCAGCTAGCAATGGAAATACTTTTACATACGCTATTTTAACTCCAGGTTATTATAAATTTCAAATCAAAGATGCTAAAGGATGTGTAACAACAAGCGATGCAACTATTGACCCACTTACAGCGATTACTTTGGGATCTCAAAACACAGATCCAAAATGTAATGGCGATTCTACAGGAACTGTATTATTGCAGCCAGGTGGAGGTACAGGAGCATTTGAGTACAGCAAAAATGGAACGACTTATGTTAACAACCCACTTTTTACAGGATTCGCAGCAGGAAGCTATACTTTTTATGTAAGAGACATTAATACTAAATGTGTTAAATCTATTGGAGTTAACTTAGCAAATCCATTAGCAGTTACATCTTCAGCATCATTCCCTGCAAATACCACTTGTAGTCCTACTACATTAATTACGGTTACAGCAGGTGGTGGAACAGGCGTGTTCCAATACAGTTTTAATGGAAGTACCACGTATACAGGAACAAACACATTGCTTGTTACACTGACTTCTTCAGCTCAGACGATCACTTATTCAGTGCAGGATTCTAATAGTTGTACGCTTACAAAAACAATCACTATTCCGGCATTCAATCCACCAACAGGAGTTAAGTTTACTACTCCAGCGGCGATTACTTGTACAAATGCAACTACGAGCGTGACGGTAAGCCCACTTGCGGGTGGAATTTCGCCATTTACATATACTATTACAGCTGGGCCTGGTGCAGGAACTTCAAATACAAGTGGAACATTCTCAGGACTGGGCGCAGGAAATTATACTTTCGAAGTTAAGGATGCAAACGGCTGTGCGAAAAGTGGTTCAATTGTTATTGATGGCGCACCTACTATTTCTGCAGCGCAGTCAAGCACGGATGTAAAATGCGTTGGCAATACTGACGGTACAGCAGTATTTACAGTTACTGGAGCAAGCTCGACAGGTAATTTTAATTATACGATAACTCCGACTCCGGCTCCGACTTCTGTTTCGGTTTCAGGAAATGTCGTTACGGTTACTGGTCTTGGAGCAGGAAGCTATGTCTTCAAGGCTACAGACAAGACGACTGGCTGTTCTACAAATACAGTGACTGCGGTTGTGAATGCGGCTACTGCCATCACTTTTACGGCTC
>NZ_JAVFVS010000003.1 GCF_030929605.1 Flavobacterium sp. LHD-80 | reverse complement strand
GACAGCAGGAACCTATACGTTCAGAGTGACCGATTCGGCAACTCCGAAATGTTCTGCAGTCTCAAACGGTGTCGTGGTAAATACAAAAGCGACTACTTTGACCCTTAGCACTTCAAAAACAGATGTAAAATGTTTTTCAGATGCTACAGGAACAATCAATATCACGCCTACTTCAGGGAAAGCGCCTTATACTTATGCTGTTGTAAAAGGAGGTACGACTGTATCTACTACAGCCAGCACAACAGGCCTTACAGCGGGCACTTATAACATTACTGTTACGGACAATCTAGGATGTACGGGAACGGCATCGGTTATTATTATTGAGTCTCCATTGTTAACTGCTTCGGCTACTGCTCCAGCTACAACTACATGTAGTTCTTCTACTTTGGTTACAGTTACTGGAAATGGAGGTACAGGCCCTACAACTTATACTTACAGTATTAACGGTGGAGCTTTTACAGGCGAAAACACATTGATAATCTATGATAATGGATCAGATCAAACTGTTCCTTACCGTGTAAGAGATGCAAATGGTTGTACAACACCAGTTCAAAATATTTTAATCAAAAAATTAGACCCACCATCAATAACAAATATTGTTGGAACACCTATTTATTGTTCACCAGTT
This sequence comes from Flavobacterium sp. LHD-80, assembly GCF_030929605.1. GTDB lineage: Bacteria > Bacteroidota > Bacteroidia > Flavobacteriales > Flavobacteriaceae > Flavobacterium. The sequence continues at coordinate 4,472 of NZ_JAVFVS010000003.1, read as the reverse complement.
GCTAGTACAACTAGTACAATCACGATTACAACATCTAATGGCGTACTTCCATTAACTTATTCTATATCGCCATCAACGGGAATTACTTCTCCAACAGGCTTTCCAAACAAATTTGAAGGTCTTGTAGCAAGTACAACTTACTTAGTTACTGTTACTGATGCAAATGGATGTAGTGTTACTAAATCTCACACAGTAGATCCGGTTACACCAATAGCAATTGCTGGACAAACAGTGTCTAACGTTTCTTGTAACGGCGGAAACAATGGAATTGCAAAATATACAGTTACTGGATTTAGTTCTACAGGTAATTATATTATTACTGTAACGACTGTTCCTGCAGCTTTACCTTTTACACAAACTCTTTCTGGTGATGTTATTACATTAACGGGTCTTGGTGCGGGTACCTACAAAGTAGAGGTAGAAGATAGAACAACAGGTTGTTCAAAAGATGATACAGTAACTATTACAGAGCCACCGGTTTTAACTTTAGGACTTGCAAGCAATGTAAATGCAAATTGTAGTGTGCCAACATCTAAAGTTACTGTTACTGCAGGAGGAGGAACTCCATTTGCAGGAAACACATATCTATATCAAGTTAAACAAAATAATGTAGCTCCAGTAGCTGGTGATTACGGTTCTGTTTCTTCTTTTAATCTAAATCCGACAACCAATTTAAGTTGGGATATTTGGGTAAAAGATGCAAAAGGTTGTGAAACAAAATTAGATGTAACTATTGCAAAAGATTTAGCTCCTACTGTTACAGCTACAGTTCAAAATCAATGTACTGGTTCTGGTAGCTTATTTACTATAAAAGCAGTAGGTTCTGGTGGAGTAGGTTCTTATACTTACACAATTAATACAGGTGTAGCGCCAACAGGTGCTTTATTAGATACTTTTACAGTTGCGGCTGGTACGTATACTATTACTGTAAAAGATGCTAATGGCTGTCCTAACAATACAATTGTTACAGTGAATAATGTATTGACTGTATCTGCAGAATTGAGAAAAAATTTAACATGTAGTGTTCCGACGGCTGCTTCTATTGAAATCATTGCTGCAGGAGGTAAAGCTGGATATACCTATAGAGTTTCTTCTGATGGTGGAGCAACGTATTCTACAACAGGTATTTCAGGAAATATTTTTACAACAAATACTGCTGGTGATTACCAATTTGAAGTTACAGATTCTAATCTTCCAACAGCTTGTATTAAAATCACAAATAGTGTAAAAGTTATCGATGCAGTTATAGTTACAGCTTCTACTAAGTTTGCTGGGCCTGGCTGTAATGGAAATACAAATGGTTATATAGAACTAAAAGGTTTAACAGGGGAGGCTCCGTTTAAATATAGTATTGATAATGGGGTTACTTTTTTAGATACAAACATATTTCCTGATTTAGGTGCTAATACTTATCTATGGGTTGTAAAAGATAAAAAAGGATGTACGGTTAATGGAAGTATTACATTAGATAATCCATTACCAATTAACGCAACGATAACTCCTCATCCAATTCAATGTCAATCAAATGTTCCTGGATCTATTGATGTAGCTCTAGACGTAGCTTCTGGCGGAATTCCTCCATTTGTTTATACGCTTTATGACAATACTTCTTCGCAGGTAGCGACATCGGGTCCAATTTCTGCGGCTTCTTATAGTTTCCCAGGACTTTCTTTTGGTGATTATTATGTGACAATTGTTGATTCTAAAGGTTGTGAATTCAAAGCGCCTAAAACTAGAATTAATACCCTGCCTAGACTTACTGCAACAGGTCTTTCTAGTACAGGAAGCTGTCTTACAGGAGCTTATGTGGATATTAATGTAGTAGTTGGAACAGGATTTGGTCCATTTACTTACTCAATATACGGACAGCCTTTAACTGCTGTTAATACTGCTGCAACAACGCAGCGATTTTCAGGATTAGCTCATGGAGTTACTTATTTATTCCAAGTTGTGGATAATGGTGGATGTTCTTCGGTTGTTGAAGTTACAACACCTGTACTTTCTCCTATTAAAGTAACTGCATCAGTAACTTCAAATGTTACTTGTGCGGGGTCTAATGAAGGAGCAATTTCGTTCACTATTGAAGATTATGATTCAACTACACATGAAGTTTCTTATGAAATTCGTGACGAATTGACCAACTTACCTATTGCTGCTCCTAATGGAGGATCATTTACAGGGTTAACAGGTGCAGATATTAACGGAACTTTTAGTGGTTTAAAAGCTGGGTCTTATACTTTATTCGTAAAAGAAGTAGATGGAACTGAATGTAATACCGCAACAACATTTATAATTACACAACCATTACCGGTTAACGCATTAATTACAAGTGAAACTAATGCTAACAGCTGTAATACAGGTACTCAAATTAGAGTAGCGGCAACTGGAGGTACTGCACCTTATCAATATGCTTTTGTACAGGATGGTGTAGCACCTGCAACATTTTATACTAATAGCAGTTTAGGAACGTTGAATCCGTTTCCTGCGCCATTAAAATTAAATTGGGACATCTGGGTGAAAGACTCAAATGGATGTGAATTTAAATTAGATCATACAATTACAGTTGATCCTAGTCCGGTTATTGCATTATCAGTTGCTGATAAATGTGTTGAGGAAGGTACTTTTGCGATAAACGTTACTGAAACTACAGCTGGATTTGGTGCTTATACTATTAGTGTTAATGATAATGATTTCGTGAGCGTTTCATTGCCATACACTATTAATGGACTTAAATCAGGAGTGAATAAAGTAATAATTAAAGATGCCAATGGTTGTACAGATACAAAATCGATAACTATTGATGCGCCTTTGCAAATGACTCCTGTTGTTACCGTTCCAAATTGTAATGATAGTGATGGAGTAATTACATTATCAGGAACTGGAGGAACTGGAGTATATACTTATAGTATTTTGCCAGCCAGCGGAACTGTAACTGCAAATGTTATTTCTGGTTTGTCACCTGGAGATTATATTGTAACAATGACAGATACTGCAACCCCGACGGCTTGTAGCATTACTACAAAAGTTACTATACCTTCCGCAGTAGCAGTGACGTTTAATACTGTTACTACCAAGGTAAGTTGTTTTGGTTCTAGTGATGGTACTATTACTGTAAACTTGCCAGCATCAAATAATAATCCGGTTTATACTTATGCTATTTCTCCTGTAGTAGGAACTCAAAATGATAATATTTTTACAGGTTTACCGGCAGGTACATATAGAATAACAGTTACATCAGGTAGAGGTTGTTCTGCATTTGATGCAAATGTTGTTGTAGGTTCTCCAGAAGCCTTAACAGCAACTGCAACTATAACTGATTATGCTTGTAGCGGAAATGTTCCACAACCTGCTAAAGTAACTGTAAATGTTGATAGTGTTGCGGGTGTACTTACAGGAACAGGTCCTTATCAATATAATTTTGACGGATCAAGCACATATACTGATACAAATGTATTATATGTAGATAATGTTGCACCTCAAGTAGTTCATTTTTATGTAAAAGATGCAAATGGATGTTTATTTGATGATCAGATTACCGTTAACCCTTACAAGAAGATAAATAACATTACATTTATTAGTTCAGCTCCAACCTGTCCTGTTCCAGATGTAAATGTTCAGTTGACAGTAGTTGGTGGATATAATATAACTAAGTATGAAATAGTATCTCCAACTCCTTTAGATAATTTAGGTGTAAATGTTTTCAATGGATTAACAGCTAATACAACTTACTTATTCAGAGTTACTGATGATCATGGTTGTTCATTTGAAAAATCATTTACCACACCTAAATTAACACCAATTGCAATAGTTGGTGATTTGGTAAGCGACATTTCATGTAATCCGGCAAACGGAACAACAAACAATGGAGTTGCAAGATATACGGTTACAGGATTCAGTTCTTCACAGAATTATACTGTTACTGTTACAACAACACCAGTGGCATTGAGTTATGTTTTAACACAGCCAGTAGGAACAGATTTTATCAATTTAACAAATCTTTCAGCAGGAACATACAAAGTTGAAGTTAGAGATAATGTTACAGGCTGTATCAAGGATGCTTCAGTGACTATCACGACTCCTGTGGCTATTGCCTTCACGGCTTCTGCTACGAAGGTGTTCTGTTCAAGAGACGAGTCAGAAATCACGGTAAATGCACCGAGCGGCGGCACAGGCGCATACAGCTATGCAGTTGTGAAGGCTTCAGACCCGGCACCGGCATTAAGCGCTTATGTGGCCAATAACATCCTTAAAGTGGATACCAACCTTACGGATCTGTCATGGGATGTGTATGTAAAAGACGCTAAAGACTGTATTGCCAAGATCACAGTTCCTGTAATCTACAATGCGGCGCCTTCGATCACTGCTCCTGCGGCACAATGCTATACAGGATCAGACCTGACAGTGGACTTGAGCACAGTAGCAGGCGTTTACGCAGGAACAGCAGTCTATACACTGGACGGAGTCGACCTTGC
>NZ_JAVFVS010000002.1 GCF_030929605.1 Flavobacterium sp. LHD-80 | reverse complement strand
GCCCGTACAGCTTGTTAGGCTGCACAACGAGTCGCACTGTTTTGGCAGACAATGCGTATGGGTGTGAATGCTGCGGTAATGCTTCCGCTTCCATCATGTGAAGTTGTCAGGAAAATATATTTCTCGGTTACATCATCCCCTTTGCCTACTCTGATATAATCAGGTAGTTTGGCTGTGATAAAGATGCGCTCTCCCTGTCCGAGTGCCCCTGCGGTTTCATACAGGATGCCGTCGCCTCCCCCCACTATGGCATCAAAGAAACTGAACGCTTCACGGTTCTGCACGATTTGATAGTCCTTGCCCACTACGCCCAAAACGGCATTGTTATCGGTTCGGGTATTGGCAAAGTAGTCGGGTACTTCAAGCTCGATGCTTCCCATCTCAATGCTCTCAGCGGTCTGTATTATGCCCGAACCTTTGGTATAAAGCGGACTTTTAGCCACCTCGTAATCAAGCCCTGCATGCCTGATAGCTTCTGCGCTTGTCGGGTACTGCTCCACTATCTGCCCGAGCCCGTGCCACGCTTTTTCTTTCACGCTGAAAAAAGAATACTTTCCTGTGTGGCTGTTGTAATTGATATTATGTGTCATGATATTTGATTTTGAAAATTTATAATTTCTTTAGAATGCTTTGCATAGCCTATTGTAACCCCTTCATGCAAAGCGCTAAAACGGCAGGTCATCCTCAGGCTCTTTTAAAGCTACCTTTTTGTTTTCTCCCTCTACAACAGGCTCTGCGCTTTGAACCTCCTGCGGGTTTTCCGCTTTCCTTCCACCTGCATGCAGTGTGATTTGTGAGGTGGTAAAATTCAGTCCTGCTCGTGGCTCGCCATCTGTGCCATTCCACGCCCTTGCGCTGACCCTGCCTGCAAGCTCCACAAGTGCCCCTTTAGTCAGGATGCTCGCTACCTTGGCGCTTATCCAATAGGCACATTCAAAAAATGTGGTCTGCTCTACTTTTTCACCTTTTTTATTTCTGTAGCTTTCGTTTACCGCTACTGAAAAATTAACTACCTGTCTGCTGTTTGACAAGGTGCTAACTTTCGCATCTCTTGTCACTCTTCCTGTGATGTTCATGATTTCTAGTTTTTAAAATTTTTACTTTCTTTTCCCCGCCCCTCTTTTTCACTTTTACTTTTTATTTTTTCAAAATTTATTCGGCAATGGGAACCGGCGCTTGTTTTGTTTCATTATGTCTGTTTTCAATATTTCAAGGGCTCATTTCTGACATTTTTTTTTATTCGTCTAAAGAGCCGCCGTATGCTGTGTTTTGTTTCATGAGCATAAAAAGGTTAGTGTTTAGCTCAGGCAAGGCTTTGATAAAAAATACAACCCGGATGGGTGGAGATTTTTTAGCAAACCTGAAAGGCCGGGCCTTGCCAGAGCGTAAAGAACACGGGGTTACCTTTGCTCCTGAAATAAAAAACAGAAGCATACAGGGTCTTTGATCAAAAGCAAAAGGGAAGCAATCGGGATACTGCGGATAAACATCATTAATGAAGGAAAGAGGCAGCACTGTGGTGAATTCTAAAAGATTGCCCCTGAACCTGTTGAGTATTGCAGAAGCCACGGAATAAAATTCCGTAGTCACAGCTATTAACGCGCAGCTAAAAAGATTTGACATTTATTCTTATATTCGCTAGGAAAAGCATAATAATGGCACAACGTCAACTACAAAAAGTCGTATTGGTGTCATTTTATGGCTTGTATAACTTAGTTATGCAGTATATTCCGAAAAATCAAAACCGTACAAAAAATAAACAAAATGAATAATTACGACTTTAACAACAAGAAATTTGGACTAATTGAAAACTCTGAAAGTGGACAAGTAAACTCGGAAACTATTTTTGAATATAGACAAGATAGCAATCTTGTAACCGCTGACTATTTTGGTGGAACAATAAAATATGGAAAAATTATTGCTGACTTGAAAGGAGATGAATTAAATATGTTGTACCAATGTTTGACTACAGACAATTTATTAAAAGCTGGAAAAGCAATAGCTAAAATTTCTTTAACAGATACAGGGAAAATAAAATTGAGTTTAGATTGGGAATGGTTGACAAACGGAAACGAAAAAGGAAAATCCGAATACATAGAAATTAAATAACCGAAATAGACGGAAACACAAGTCATTTCGAAATACAGAACGTTGAGTCGAACTTACTCGATTATGATTATGGACAATCTGTGTGGATAAAAATACACCACATAACCGCTACTACAACGGATTTGGGCAATTGGCTTAATGGAAAGTTGGTTTTGTATTTGGGATGATTTGGCAAATCCGAAAATAGGGATTAATTTAATCCCAAACCCACTGTAGTACCAGAACCTTAACGGCAAGTGAAACAAAAAAAACACGAATTAAGAATGAAAGAAAGTTTGAAAATAATACAGACGGCTGAACTAAACGAACAAGCAAAAAAGCAAGTGCTTGACCTATGGAATAACGAATATCCTGAAAAACTTTCTTACAATAACTTGACTGACTTTGACAACTATTTTCAAAATCTATCGAACCTGACACATTTTTTGCTGACAAGTGACGAAAACTTGATTTTTGGCTGGGCATTAACTTTTGACAGAGAAAATGAAAAGTGGTTCGCGATTATCTTGTCAGAAAAAATCAAAGGACAAGGTTTGGGACGAAAAATGCTTGAAAAAATTAAACAAACAGAAACTATTTTGAATGGTTGGGTAATCGACCATAACAATGACAAGAAAAAGAATGGACAGTTATATGCTTCACCAATGAAATTTTATGAAAAATGTGGTTTTGAAATCCATAAAGAAAGACTTGAACTTGACAAAATTTCAGCAGTAAAAATAAAATGGACGGACAAAAAACAATAAAGCCAGCCACTAGCAGGCGTTTGGAAAAAAAGTGGGTTCAGTGCTTAAATGAAGCTTTGTGCTTCGTTTCAAGTTCAGTTTCTATCATACTGTTTTTTGAAAAGTCCAGAAATCTTCAATTCTTATCTTTTAATATCACCAAACTATGAATATGATCAAAACAATTTGTCGGAGAATTTCAAAAATTAAATCCTGAATTATTGAAAGACAATAAATTTGTGTTTATGTACAATTCAAATGAAGATGAAAATTGGGCGAAAGCAAGAAATAAAATTATTCCACTATTTGAAACCAATAATTTCAGTAAAAAAATAAAATTTATCAATAGAGATTTCTCAGAAACAGAAAATCACGGAACAGTTTTCCCGATTGGGGCATTTTATGGCTTAAAAGATTTTTTTAGCTATAAATATTTAACAACAGAAAATGTAATTAGCTACAATGATGAATTAGAAAGTAAGAAATTATTAAAATTAGATTCTAATTATGCAAATCAATTAGCATATACTTGTTTTTGGAATGAAAAACCATATGAAGCGATTAAAATTAATCAATGGGCAATTTAATATTTCCAAATGAATCTAATCTTTTCGACAGTCAGGGCGAATTTCTTGAAAAGATTAGTGACATCCAAGGAGCAAAAAAATCATATAGAAATGCACTAAAAGCTATAGAAAGTCAAAAATCAAAATTGGACAAAAAAACATACGAAGAAAAGTATAGTTATTATAGAGAAAACTTAGAGAGACTGAAAAATTAACACATGCTGCAAGCAATTTCAGAATTTGGCCTAATGGAAAAATTGGTTTGCGTTTGCAAGATTTAGCAAATCCTAAATATAACGCTGATTTAATCCCAAACCCGATGCAAAACCAGAATATTGCGCGCAATTGGTCTTAAAAAAAACAAAAGCAAACAAATTTACAATGACTGAAATATTAAAACTACTATTGCTTGTCCCATTGATTTCTTGCGGACAAGAAAAAAGCGAAACCGGACCTGGATATCCAGATTATGTTGGAGACATCGGATTCAATGCAGAAATGGACAATAAAGATTTCGAGCTATGTTTTGAAAAACATATATTCCAATACTTTAATACTGGGAATGGTTTGGAATACGATGGGGAAAAATCAGCTATTGAGAAAGAGTTTGCTGAAAAATATAAATCTGAAATTATTAAAAATGAAACAGGGCTCATCAGAATCAATTTTGTTGTCAGCTGCAAAGGAAAAACAGACCGATTTCGTTTGATTGGCATGGATGAAAACTACAATGAAAAATTTTTTGTCAAATCAATAACAGAACAGCTTATGGGCATTACAAAAAGCTTAAAAGGCTGGAAGGGGAAAAAATACAGCGAAAAGGAAATCGACTATTACCAATACCTGATCTTTAAAATCGAAAATGGACAATTAAAAGAAATACTGCCTTGAAAAATATAACTTACTTATTCTTGCTTTGCCCTATTTATCTGTTTTCCCAGCCAAACTGCAATGCTTTTTTGTTTAAAGGCGACACCCTGCAATACAAAGCGTGCATTGAAGCGGAAAAAGCGGAAAAATTTTATCAATTTCAAAGAGAGTTTCAAGAAACTCTTGATAACGCAATTAAAATCTGTCCAAATTTCGCATATGCTTACCGGGAGAAATCAACAGCATATTTAAAAAGCGGAGATTTTTTGACCTGGAAAAAATTGATTGACAAAGCAGTTGATTTGGATTTCGGCTTAAATCTAGGCTACCGCGGCTGGTGCCGTTATCAATTTTTCCGGGATTATAAGGGAGCTATTGAAGACATTGAAAGACTTGACAGTCTGGCAGATTATGATATTGGATATTCAACAAATGGAGATTATCATTTGAACATTACAAAAGCTGTCTGCTACAGTGCATTGAATCAAAAGAAAAAAGCAATCAAAATATTCAAGGAACAATTAAAGGCAAAAGATTATTCGCCCGGACTATATGATTATTATCAGTTAGGGGTAACTTATTATGAAATCAAAGACTTTTCAAATGCCTTAAAGTCATTTGAAAAACAAACTGAAATAAACGAGTTTGCTGACAATTCCTATTACAAATGCAAGATTTACAAAATCTTAGACAACCAAAAAGAATATAAAAAGTACAAAGAAACTGCATTGCTGCTTTATGCCGGAAATAAAAAATTGTTCGACCCATATACCCGGCATTTTAATAGCGTCTATTACCAAACAATTAAAAATGAATAAGAAACTGCTGGTAGCAGCTGGCAGCAATCGAAATTATATTTCCCAAAAGAAAAAGGGAGAAAAAAGACTGGAAGAACAAAATACCCTTAATTAAAATGGCAGCTGTTAAAAAACGGATTCAACACCCTAGCCCCGATAGCAGCGGAAATCCTTCGGCGCCGGGGTCCGGGCAGAAGATTGCAGCGTATAGCGGGAAAAAGCTCCCAAAAAATAATATCATATACAATCTAAAGAACCCAACAACAACAACAACAACAACAACAACAACAACAACAACAACAACAACAACAACAACAACAACAACAACAACAACAACAACAACAACAACAACAACAACAACAACAACAACATTTCAAGTGAATAAAATACTAAACAATCTGATAAGCCATTTGGCAGAGAACCCAAGGACACTTTTCCTTATTGACTCTTTAGGGGCAATTTTGACAGCATTGTTCCTCTTTGCAATATGGCGGCACTTCAGCGGATATTTTGGAATGCCAAAAACTGCATTGGCCTTCCTCTTGGCAGCGGCAGTCTGTTTTGGCATCTATTCGGCCGCCTGCTTTTTGTTTTTAAAAGGGCGCTGGGCGCTTTTCATAAGCCTTATCGGCGCTGCTAACCTTCTTTACTGCATCCTGGCAATCAGGCTTGTGATTAAATGCTGGCATTTGCTGACACTCATCGGGAGGGCCTATTTTTTGATTGAAACCGCAATTATCTTCGCCCTTGGCTGTATAGAGATCAATGCGGCAAAAAAAATAAAAAAAAGAGCGGCTGGCAGCTAAACTGCTGACAAGAAAACGCTGCAGACGGCAGCTGCACTGGATTTGGGCAATTGGCTTAATATAAAAAAAAACGACTGCTATTTTACAAAAACATATTTATATGAAGAATTTTTATTATACCTATGATAGGATCTTTTCCATCGGGATCAACAAAAACAGTCGGATTATTCAAACAATAAACGTATGCACCTACATTAGGATATTTTTCAGCTAATGGGTCTCCACTCAACCACAAACTAGTCTTCGCGTCATAATACCTAGCCCCATAATAGCTCAAATTCGTCTCCCTGTCTAATTCCTTCCCATTAAACAAGTAAGGACTTGAAAAAGTAGAACTATGCTCCTCAAAAAGAACCTCCCCAAAAGCAATATACTCCACATGCTGTGAAATAGAGCCATTTTTGTTGGTAATATATGAAGTACTTCCCAAATGATCGGGATGAAAATAGAAAATATCATTCTCCGGCATTCCAATTCCGGTAAAACCTTCACCAGATTTTACGGTTTCTGGTTCAACAGGAGGACCAAATTGTACTGGCGGGCCAGGAACATCGCCCGGTGCATTGAAAACTGGATTTCTTGGCCAGCCTGCTGGCGGTCCTTGGTTTTCTTCAACCGGTTTTAAAACTTCACTTGGGTACGGTAATTTTAAGGCTCATTAAAAGCAAAAAAACAAAAGAGACGACCAACGGGTCGTCTCAATTTTATGTAAATTTTACTAAAATTATATTTCCCATCTAATAAATTACTACTTTAAATGTTAGATGAAATAATTAACCAGCAACACAATACATTACCTAACTTTATCTCTTACAATTAAATGAAAAGTTATCATAAAAAGAATTGTAGAGGCTATTTGATAGAATATATCATTTAAAGTTGTAAACTTTCCAATAATCAAATAACAAATAATAAATGATATTATACCTACGACAAACCCATAAATTAAAAATACGATCTTATTTTTACCAACAATGAAGAAATAAATAATACTCAAAATTACCGTCGCGACAAACCTTACGGTTAGCCCACCATCTTTTCCATTATAATAATTCATACCTAGAATATTAATTTTGTAATCAATATAAAAAATGACTATTAAATTTATTGTAATCAAGAGTAACATTGTATAATATCTTCTCATTTTTTTTATTCTATTTTAGATTCAACATAATTATTATATTGTATTATTGCCTTTGTTGCAACTGCTTCTGCTGCTCTTGAATTCCAATTTACATTACGTCTAATAACTTCTGGCGTGTACCAAAAACTTGATCCTTCTCCTAAATCATGATTCATCTCTTTATGAGACTCAGAACCACTTCCTGGATATTCGCCTGTTCGTAATTGAGAATCAAATTTATCTGTAAACTTTTTATATTTAGAATTTGAAATAGCTTCTTCATATGTAGGAATCTTTGAGACAGCCGTCTGTCCATATGTAGCTTCATAAAGTTCTATATAATTTGAATGTGAATAAAAATCTTCGATAGCATGATAGTATTCACCAATTACACTACCTAGTGCTTTTGCACTTCTTTTTCCACTCTTAAACTCTCCTAATGCTTTATTTATACCATTATTTATTGCAGAGAAATTTGATTTAATTTCTGAATAGTTCATGTTGTCAAAATGATTACTATCATTTGATTCTAGCCCCATTCCACCTAAATATTTTGACAAGGCTCTTACATCTGGAGCAACTACAGAACCAGAATAATTATCACCATTACCATTTACCATCCATCTAAAATCAGCAATGTTTTGAGAAACTCCATAACCACCTTTATCATTATAAGTTCTTCCTTTTTTAGAATAATAAAATGCTCTTGCTGTTATTCTATGATGAACATCAATTAAAAATCTACCATCAGGATCAATAAAATTTATTGGGTTATTAGCACAATAAACGTAAGATCCAAAATCTGGAAAACTGCTTTTTGCTGGATCCACACTCAACCAAAGCGAAGTCTTCATATCCAAATACCTCGCCCCATAATAACTCAAATTCGTTTCCCTATCTAACCCCTTCCCATTAAACAAATAAGACGAAGAAAAACTAGACGAATGCTCCTCAAACAAAACCTCACCAAAAGCAATATACTCCACGTGCTAGCTTATAGCTCCGTTTTTCGTTGTAATATACGAAGTACTTCCCAAATGATCAGAAAAAAAATAAGTCTAACTATAAAACACAAAAAACCTCGCAACTTGCGAGGTTATATTTTTGCTATTCTTTATCGATTATCTTTGCGCCTCACGAAAGGATTCGTGCGGGAGCGAGGGAAAGGCGGATATATCCGCGTGATCGTTTTTTTTCTAAATTTATTCTTTAAATAAATTTCTATATTTTAAACAATCCTTCTTTAGATAAATTATTTTATCAGAATTAAAATTAGAGTAACAATATTTATTACACCTAAAATCAAACTTTGCAACACCAATCATTTTATTTTTTTTATAAAAGATTAAAATATCTTGGTAACAATTTAAACATTTATAATCTGGATAATATTTTCCCGGATTTTGATTTGTAAAAAAATCATCTATCTTTTCTGAGAAGTTATTGCTAATTTCAATTTTCACAAATCCAAAATGCGATAGGTTTTCATAAGTAGTTTTAGCTTTCTTTTCCACAAAATCAGAATAATAAATATCAAATTTTTTAGTTCCATCTGGTGGACCAGGAATATTATAATGATCACTATGATAATATTCTACTTTGTCATAAAAAGAGTTTTGTTTTTTATCTTTAACACAACTAAGAAAGATTAAACTTATTAGAATAGAAGAAATTTTCATTTGAATATTAATTTATTTACTATCGATTATATTTTTTACGTCTTTACTATTTGGCTTCCAGTTCCATGGAAATGATTTAATTACTTTACCATTTTTATAGACATTCCAAGAACCTTTATTTTTAGTACCATTAGATGCTGTACCCATATATTCTCCTTTTTCATCATATAGTACATTTCCAGTAGCCCCCACGGTAATTAAACCTGTATTTTTATTTTCCTTAGAAAGTGTTTCTGCTATTGAATTCTCTCCGTAAGCACTTCTGCATCCGTGAAGTATTAATATTTCATCTTTTTTAGATAAAAAATCACTTTTAACATTATTACTTGCAAGCCAATTTTTTAAATCTTCAGTATTCCGAATAGCAAAATGTTTTTGTTCTTTTTCGTAAAAAATTGATAAATAAGAAAATCCTTTAGAGTTTTTATCTCCATCAGTATACCATCCGTGAGAATAAATATGTGTTGTATTTTTCTCCTGTTTTTGATTTAATGCATTTTTATATATTGAAGTATTCGTTCTTATATGAGATTGTTCTGTTATTCTGTCAACTCCTCGTAACAAAGGATCTATCTTAGTATTTTTGTTAGCATTAAAAATAGTTCCATTATTTGTAACTTCAGTTTGTTTCCCATTTGGGTCAATGTATTTGATTGGATTTTGATAGCAGTAGATGTAAGAGCTTAGATTTCCACTATAAAAAACCCCTCCATTATGTTGTCCATCAAAATAAAATTCTTCTTCAAATATAGGATTATATAAAGCCAGCGGATCAACATTGAGCCACAAGCTTGTCCTAATATCCAAATACCTCGCCCCATAATAACTCAAATTCGTCTCCCTATCCAATTCCTTCCCATTAAACAAGTAAGGACTTGAAAAAGTAGAGCTATGCTCTTCAAACAAAACCTCTCCAAAAGCAATATATTCAACATGCTGGCTAATGCTTCCGTTTTTGGTGGTAATATACGAAGTACTCCCTAAATGATCCGGGTGAAAATAGAAAATATCATTTTCTGGCATTCCTGTTCCGGTAAAACCTTCACCAGATTTTACGGTTTCTGGTTCTATAGGCGGGCCAAATTGTACTGGCGGGCCAGGAACATCGCCCGGTGCATTGAAAACTGGATTTCTTGGCCAGCCTGCTGGCGGTTCTTGGTTTTCTTCAACCGGTTTTAAAACTTCACTAGGATAAGGATCACCTGTGAATTCTAGCGTGGCATAAATACCTTGTTGTGTTGGAGGAAAATAATAAGCCTAACTATAAAGCACAAAAAACCTCGCAACTTGCGAGGTTCTATTTTTAGCTATTCTCTATCGATTATCTTTGCACCACACGAAAGAATTCGTATGGGAGCGAGGAGTTTCCGATTCATCTCATTAATTCTCCCATTCTGAATTTACTTCAGTAATAAAAAGATTAGGGTCTTTCGGATAATACTTAATCAATAGAGAATCTCCAACTTTCTTGTCTTTGCCAATATCCAAGGCATCACTACCTTCATAAATAGTATCTCCTATCTTAAATTTAACACTAATTGTACTTCCTTTATAAACGAACTTTTTTGTGATTATCCCTTTCGTTACTTTATAATCAGATTTTATCAAATTATGCTCATTTTTACGTTTTTTATCCATTTTACTAAAAAAGAAAGCAAAAATTAAAGCTATTCCAAATAAAATAAGAAACAACTTTATATAATCTCTTTTTTTCATTTTCTGTACACTTTGAATCTCTATCTTTTTTTGCATATTAACGCTTGTCTTATAATTATTTATCTTTTTCATAATTTATTAATTTCCTATACCAAAAAAATCTTTTATTTTATCTGTCATTGTATTTTGTGCAGCACCTTTAGCTGCTCCTCCAACAGGAGAATCAATAGTACCTTTAATCATTTGTGCTCTAACGGTCTTTTTTCTTGCTATGGTTGCGGCTGAATTGGCAACATCTAATCTTTTTACAGCTCTTTTGGAGGCATCGCTAGTAAATTTTGTACCTCCTTTAGTTGCTTTTATAAATTTGTTTTCAGCCCTAACGACTTCTTTAACCGCTTTTGTTTCTGCTTTTATCATTTTTTTCACAGAACCTTCAGCCATTTTACCAACTTTTTTCATACCAAAATCACCTATTTTACCACCTATAAAATCTGCTCCTGCATCATACACAACTTCTCCAATATCTTTTTTATCACCAATAACTCCCCCTATAGTTTTAAAGCCTTTTTCATTAGTATAATCAGTCGTAGATTTAAGAGCAATAGCAGCAGTCTCTGCAACTCCTGTTAATGCGGGATTAAATCCTATCATAGCTCCCTTAGCGCTTTCAATTCCAACATCGGCCCAGTCTACTTGATCTAGAGATTTTCCAGAAAGTAATTGTGTCCCTAATTCAATTCCTCCACCAACTACAGCTCCCAATAAAACTCCTGCTACATTTTGCTTACCATTTGGATCAACATATTTGATAGGATTTTGATAACAATAATTAAAATTTGATAAATTTCCAGAGTTATAAACTCCATCATTATGATCTCCATCAAAATAAAACTCATCCTCAAACATAGGATTATAAAGTGCGAGTGGGTCAACATTAAGCCACAAACTAGTCTTCATATCCAAATACCTGGCCCCATAATAGCTCAAATTCGTTTCCCTATCTAACTCCTTGCCATTAAACAAATAAGGGCTAGAAAAACTAGACGAATGCTCCTCAAACAAAACCTCACCAAAAGCAATGTACTCCACGTGCTGGCTTATGCTTCCATTTTTGGTTGTAATATACGAAGTACCTCCTAAATGATCCGGGTGGAAATAGAAAATATCATTTTCAGGCATTCCAGTTCCTGTAAATCCTTCTCCACCTTTTACGGTTGTAGGTTCTACAGGAGGACCAAACTGTACTGGCGGTCCTGGCACATCGCCCGGCGCATTGAAATATTGAAACAAAAAAGATGAGCAGTAATGCTCATCTTTAAATTATTGACTCTCTTTTATTTTAGTTATAATTTTAGAAACTCATACCATTAACTC
Organism: Flavobacterium sp. LHD-80; assembly: GCF_030929605.1. Lineage (GTDB taxonomy): Bacteria > Bacteroidota > Bacteroidia > Flavobacteriales > Flavobacteriaceae > Flavobacterium. Next base: position 370,250 of record NZ_JAVFVS010000002.1, on the reverse strand, counting down.
AGAATCAGTAAATTATTAACTATTTAATTATAAAAATCTTTTTATTTGATTGCATGCTACCCAGCTCTTTATTTTCCTTCATTTTTGGCAAAACAAACAATTCTTCATCAATATGCTCATTATTATATGCTTTTAAGTCATATACTGACTTATAAAAATTATATACCAGTTTCTCAAGTTTTATTGGTAATGAGTGAGAAATTTTAAGAAATTCATAAAATTGATCATATTTATAATTTTTAAAAAGATCTGGATTTACACTCAAAAGTCCCTCAGCATAATAATATCGATAAACCCCTGTTTTCCATACCACTTCAACTATAGAGCAATTAATCTCTCCTACCATTTCTTTTTTCTCTTTTTTTGTAATAATAGGTTCATTTCCCAGTATTTCTTCCAAATCTATTGAAACATCTACAGCAGAGACAATACTTGAATTGTCTACAAATCGATAAAGCAAATTATTCTTTTGTAAATATGTATTTATAATCTCTATGTCCTTATATTTATAAATATTAAGAAAGTTACCTTTACTTGTAAACATATAAGTTATTGTATCAACTGGTATCTCACCTTGTTTTTTCAAATTCTCAATTAAATTATTCTTACTTATCCCATTTATTAAAGTATCACCTAAAGTAGTAGTATTTACAACGTATTCAAGCTTGCCTTCAAAAGATTGAGAATTAATCTGAAGTGCAAAAAAGAAGAAAAAATAAAGAATAAAATTTTTCATTTAGATTTGTTTTTTGTGTTATTAATAATTTAATGTCTTCTCTATATTCTATTTTTTAATTAACTCATATTCCTGTACTACATAAGTATTAAAAATAGATCTTTTGTATTCTACTCTTAATAAATAATTATCAATAATATTTTTTCTCTCCAAATGTTTATGATTTTGAAATCCTACACTATAAACTTTATCATCAAAATAAAAAAGTAATCTATCTGATCGACCAGAAATATAATTTGATATTTTACATTTTTTTTCAAAAATTTCATTCTGGCTTTTAAATATTATATATTCATTGATTGGAATTTTTAAAATTAAAGCGATATAAATGGAAAAAAAAGAAACCGTTATCATTACGAAAAAATAGTCCCAAATGCTTTTTGTTATTTTAATTTTATCTTTAATCTCTAATACAGATAATATAATAAAGGATAATGAGAATAATATCCAAAAAATATATTTAGGAGGGTTTAATATTAATTGATTGTCTCGTAGATATAATACTATACCTATTAGCAGTAAAAAATAAATCCATTTACTCTTTAAAATTTTATTTATCATTTTCTTTTTGTTTATCTTTTCTATATTGATTTGCTTTTTTTGAAATGGCTCCTTTTTGAACAGCATCTTTTGTCTTTTGTCGTAAAAGGTTATTTGTACCTTTTAATGCTTTGTTTCCTTGTTCTTTTACCTTTTTAAAATAATTTTTAATTCTGGTAGGGGATTCGCCATTTTCAACTTTATTTAGCATTTTATTTACTTTACGTATTAAAGCCTTATTTTCAATCTTCAAACTGCCTAGCATTTCTTCTGCTTTATTGCCAAACCCTTGTTCAACTAAAGTTTCAATTGATGACTCTAAAAATATATTCATTAACCCATCTTCACCTTCCATTAATTTATCCATATCAAAATGCCCATCTGTGTCATATTTACCTTTACTGTAATTATCAATAATTTTAGTAGTCATTTTAGTTACTGTACCTATTATCATCTTACCTGCTCTTGATTTAGCAAATTTTTGGATTTTAATAGCGGTAGCTGTTCCAGTTGGAGTAACAGATGAAATCGCATATGATCCAACTGCCCCCCATGTAGCAGAAGCCCACCCGATATCATTATATGCTTCTTGAGATGACTTACCTTCAATTAACATACCTCCAAAGTAATCCATACCTACATCTAATGCAAAACTCGATACAGCGTCTATTATACCTGTGATAGGATCTTTTCCATCGGGATCAACAAAAACAATCGGATTATTCAAACAATAAACGTATGCACCTACATTAGGATATTTTTCAGCTAATGGGTCTCCACTCAACCACAAACTAGTCTTCGCGTCATAATACCTAGCCCCATAATAACTCAAATTCGTCTCCCTGTCTAATTCCTTCCCATTAAACAAGTAAGGACTTGAAAAAGTAGAACTATGCTCCTCAAACAAAACCTCCCCAAAAGCAATATATTCAACATGCTGGCTAATGCTTCCGTTTTTGGTGGTAATATACGAAGTACTCCCTAAATGATCCGGGTGAAAATAGAAAATATCATTTTCTGGCATTCCTGTTCCGGTAAAACCTTCACCAGATTTTACGGTTTCTGGTTCTATAGGCGGGCCAAATTGTACTGGCGGGCCAGGAACATCGCCCGGTGCATTGAAAACTGGATTTCTTGGCCAGCCTGCTGGCGGTTCTTGGTTTTCTTCAACCGGTTTTAAAACTTCACTAGGATAAGGATCACCTGTAAATTCTGGCGTGGCGTAAATACCTTGTTGTGTTGGAGGTCCGGGAGGCAATCCTAGACTCCTCACATAAGTATCTAATGCTTTTTGCTGTTCTGCTGTAAGCTTGCCGTAATTTACTCCTCCTGCTGTTAGTTTTAAAGGCTGTGCAAAAGCTCCGTTCCCTAGTTTACTCACAATACGTCCTGCTCCTTCGAAATAGTGCTTGGTAAATTTCCCTTTGCTTATTACAAAATATGGCGAAACATTACCTGTGTAATCATCTGTATGAACAATGGTTGCTGCTGTTTCACCGTTTATGGCTACATTCTGCGAATCGCCTGAACTTTTTATTACTCTTTCTCCTCCTGCATCATAAGTATATTGGTGAACTCTTCCGTTATCGTTAATTCCCATTAAACGATTTTCTTCGTCCCAAGTCATTTTTCTGAAATTCTTTTCTTCGGTATAACTTGTTGGGTTTCCGTTTCCATCATACACATATTCTCTTGGCTGTACTTTTCCTGCTTCTGCAATTTTGTTCGGTGCGTTAGGGTGCAGTTCGTTGTCGTAATTATAATCTAAAACATAGCCTTTCTGCTCATTATTTACAATATGCACCAAGTCTTTTTTGGTAATATTATGCATTTTGTTATAGCTCATATTCAGCTCATAACTCGCCTTTGTAAACTCGCCTTGATACGCCGCTTTTGCCGATTTTAATCTGTAGAAATCATCGTACTGATATTCGTGAGCCGAAGTTCCTCCTAAAGCATTATTAACGATTGGCGCCGTATTTTTTATGCTCAATACATTTCCGACCAAATCATAACCGTAGGCATTATTCATAACCTGCCTTGAACCGCTTTTTACCTGCAGCTGCTGCAATCTCCTCATGACAGGATCGTAGGTATAATTGGTTTCTGTATTATTACCGTATTTCAAATACTTGCGCTGTTCAAATTCGTCATAACTCAATTGTTTAATATAATCGTAGGTATGGCTTTCTTTTTTACCCTGCATGCTCTGCAGGTTTCCTGCGCGGTTATAGGTGTATTCTACCACTTCTCCATCAGGATAAGTCATTTTTTGAATACGGTTCCAAGTATCGTATTCGTATTGCAAAATATAGGTTTGAATGTCTGTTGGCGTAATACGAAGCGTTCTAATTTCTTTTTCCACCTCTCCTAGTTTTCCATAGAAAAATTCCTGACCACCGCTGGCATCTTGTACAAACCATAATCGGCCACGACGAGATGGTGTACCATCTGCTTTTCCATAATTATACTGCACGTTATTCTGCGGGTTTTTAGGATATTTGATACTCTCCAAACGGTTGTAATTGTATACGTATTGTATAGCGCCACCATTAGGAACTGTATTTTTAATATCTTGTGTAATACGAGTGGTCAAGTTACCTGCCAAATCGTATTCCATTTTCGTTGTTCCAGCATCTGGATGCGTAAATTCGATGCGTCTTCCGAGCCAGTCGTACGTACTTTTGGTGATATGATCCATGGCATCTGTAACTTTGACCATTTCGCCTAATGCATTGGTGTCAAATTTCGTTGTCAAATCGTTTTGCATACTGGCTACATTTTGCCCTGTAGCATCGGTATACGTCGTATTGGTTTTGTTTAATGCGTCGGTTTGTGTAGTTTTTAATACTGGAAGACCATCATAACTTTCCAAAGCGAAAACTGTAGTATTGGAACTTCCGTCTGGCAAGGTCACTTTTATGGGGCGGTTTACCTCGTCATAGTCTGTTTTCGTTGGTGCGACAGTAGAAACTGCCGTACTGAAATTATTGTCTAAAGTTGTACTTGTGGTTGGGTAATAACTGGTTATGGCTCTACCTAACCCATCATAAATTACTTTTCCAGAAATAATATGCGCTTCTTGATCGGCACTTCCTGCTTGTGTAAATAAACTGGCAGTTTTTTTAACCTGCAAAGCTCTTCCTAATCCGTCTGTATAGGTATAAGTCTCAATGTCTTTGTCCAATTCTGGATCGTAATTTCTGGTTTTGGCATACGGCACTTTCGCATCGGGAAAATATTCATAAGCAATCGTATAGGACTTACCCGAAGCAATTTCATAAGGTGCACGAATTGTTGCAATACGGCCTTTTGCATCCAAAGTATAATCTGTACTTTGATCGTTACGGTCTGTTGTTTTAACTGGTACTCCAAAACGGTAATTGTATTCCATTTTGTTTTGATAACCAAAAGCATCTTTAATCTCCGTCATGTACTGATGATTTTCTGCATCGTATACATATTCTAAAGTCATACGCTGGTCTTTGTGATTTGAAGGACCTGTAATTTTCTGCAAGTTTCCGTATCCATCATATTCAATATCAGTCACTGCAATTTTATCTGCTGAAGCGTAATTTTTAATCTGCGTCACTTCGGCAGTTGTCGTATTGATGGTTGTCGCTCTTTTACGGCGAAGGCCATCGGCTGTAAATACTTCCAACTGTTTTGGAATACCACCATAATAAGGCGTTGTACTTTCGTAATAACTGATTTTTGCGGTTACTTTATCAGCCGCGGCACCGTTGCCTAAATCTTCGTATTGAATAATGTTTCCGTTAGCATCATACGTATTAAAAGTATTCGTTTCCAGATAATCGCTACCGCCTTCATAGACTTTCTGATTGGCATGAATTAATCCAACAAAAATACGTTTGGCATCGCAAGAAGGCAAGTTCAATTCTGAAATGGGAACGCTCGCCTGTGTTGCCACATCTATAAAACTATATTCATTTTCAGACTCCTGGCGCATTTTTCCATTTTTGTCTAAAGTGTAGCTGTATTTTAAAAGGTTTTTTCTAAAATAATCCTGATTGTAAAATTCCTGCACTGTGGTCATAAAAACCGAATTATCTGCCGCATCAATCTGTTCCTGAGTTACTTTTCCAAATCCGTAAAACTCTCTTTCACGACGATCCTGATAACCGTCTTCGTATCTAAATTTTGCAATAGAATGATCGATACCGTCACCAGTATGTCCGTCAAAAACATCTACAGTTTGTAAAACCCACTTCGCTGAAGGGTTTTCGTAACTTGGTTTCAACAGTTCATAATCTACTGTATAACTATTTCCTGCACCGTTTTTAACGCTTTTTAATTTGTTGGTTCTTTTGATATTGGATAACTGTGCTGTTAAATGACCATCATCTTTCGAAACCACATAATCTAAATTTCCATCTCCATCAATATCCATAAAAGTGCCTTCAGAACGGTTGGTACTCCATCCTTTACTTCCTCCAATGGTAGGCGTAATACGCAATAGCCAAGCAATAATATCAATTGAGACATTGGCATTCAGACCATAACTTACCCCTTTATTCTGGCTCATTTCCGGAAATCTCGGATATACAACCGGCATATCAAACGAGTTTCCTAAATTTAAAGAAACCAGCATTGTACTGCCTACATATCTAATCTTATCTGCAAGTCCGTCACCATTAATATCCATAAAAGATTCATCACTATCTGACTGCGATCTGGCATAATTAGCTCCTCCAGAAATGGATCCCTGTTTAATGCTGAATCCTAAACCTGCGCTCCAATCTGTAGAATTTCCTTTGTTGATACTCGCAAGGTTCCATTTTTCTGCTGGCAAAAAGCCGTAACCTGTATTTAAAAATACATCTCCAGACTCTGTTATTTTATCTGGCAATCCATCTCCATTAATATCGCTATGAATCAGTACAGAACGGTCTTCACCTTTACCCTGTGAAGCGCTCACAGAAATGCTGTTCCCTCCTTTTTCAGCTTCTTTTGAGGCCGTTTCTTTTGCAGAATCTCCTTTTACTTTCGATTTTGCTACCGTAACACTCATAGAGTTGGATGGCGCACCGTGACTGTAGCTTCCGCCAAAATTTGGTCCTTCAGAGCTTGTTCTAGAATGGCTGAAATTATCTCCAATATTTACGATTTGGTCCGAAACTTTCCCGACAGGCGCTGTCAATTGTATATTTCCTCCACGAATATAATCTGGAAAGCGGTCACCATTAAAATCGCTCATGGTCTGGGTCATATACGAGTCTCCATCTATAGATTTACTGTATCCAAAACTTGCTGAACCTCCTGCAGAAACTCCCCCAGAAATACTTTTACTTTTACTTTCGCTAATCATATCTAAAGCAGAAGTGCTTCCTCCCTGCAGATTTGGAAGAGTAAAATCGGTATAATCGGCAATATCATCTTCTCCTAATCTCGATGTTCCGATGGTTTGCCCTTTAATGTAAATTCCTTCTTCTAGACCTTCCCATTTGTATTTACTATAAGACGGATTTAATGATACGAAATAACTATCAGCAATTTCATAACCTTTTCCATCATAATTGTCAGGATCTGTATTGTTTAAATCAGGTTCTGTATTGTAAGCATCAGATTGTTTTAATTGATTCTGGTCTATAGTATTGGAAGCTAAATTTCCGTTAATCATAAATCCGCCCCATTGACGATGGTACAAACCGAATGTTCTTTCATCAGCGTTTAAAAGACTATATATTACAAAATCATCTGTCGTGGTGTTTAAAACTATATCATCTGTTAGATCTGCAACATCTTTAAAATCGATAATCTGAACCTGAACATTTAAGGCATTGGCTTTTGGATAGTTTTTAATAATGGTCATAGACTGCGCATTAGAAACCGTCATTTCCAATTGAATTGGAGTTCCTAAAACAGCATCAGGATAGTTGACCGCATCATCAAAGGTATTATTCGCTAAAACCATGGCTCCTGCTGTGATTCTGTAACGGTTGCGTGCCAATAAAACATTGTTTTGTTTAGCCGAAATAATTACATCTCCATTATAATTATTAATATTTCCAGGATATTGGAAAGGTGTCGCCAACACTAAATCCTGTGGCAATATGCTCAGTTTTACTTTTCCGCTTACTGTTGAAGTTATTCCTGGAATATTATAATTTCCTTCTCTTTTATTGTATAAAGTATGTGAAACATCCATAGGAACTTCTTCTGCAACACCACCTGCATAAGCTGGCACTGTAACCGTTGGAGCAAAAGAAATAGTTTGCCAATTGATGTTGGTTTCGGTTTGAAGGGCCAAACTAATCTGCGTTTCGGCTTCAAATGCAGGAAGATTTACTGACGCTAAATTAAATGATGCTACTTCATTAGCTAAAAAAGTCTTTTCAAAAACAACTACAGCTGGATTGGTCTGCTCCAAATAGGTTTTAGTAATAACCAATTTAATATGATCTGATGTTACTGGTTTGTTTAAGATTCCTTTTAATACAACATTTCCAGCAGCAGCAACTGTTTTTCCTGCAACAGAACTGCTGAAAAAATCTGCATTTGCATTATATGAAGCCAAAGAATACCCATTGACATCTTTTAAAGTGGCAGGAATTATAAAATCGCTCTCCATTACATTTCCACTTAAACCGCGGTCAAAATGTTTTACTTGCGAATAAGTGACAACCGGATTCCAATTTACAGCATCAAAATTTCCATCCTTTACCGAACTTACTCTAAAGTAGAGTCGTTCTCCTCTCTCTACAGCAATTCCAATGTTCTGTTTCGTTCTAATGGCATAATCTTTTGGACCGATCGCCTCATTCCAAAGCAATTGGTTTCCTTTTTGAAAATACAAATGAACGCCGTCTGCTTTATCATTTCCTGCATTATTTACGTATGCTGCACGAGCTTTTATTCCATCAGGAGTGGTATCTTCAATTAATTGGTATTGATGCGAAACAGACACTATTCCTTTTACAGGCGCTTCCCACATGCGCACCACATCATGCAGCGGATTCTGTTTTTCGATCTCATCTGCAGAAATAGTGGTAAAACCTGGAATCGTGATATCTCCTCCTCCAAAAACGGGCGAAGGCGTTCCTGTACTGCTGCTTCTAAAAGTTGGCACACCATTCTCTAATCGGTTATAATAAACTTGTCCGTTTTTAACAAAATCTACCAAACCGTCTCCATTAAAATCCATGAAATACGCTTTAGTTTTATTGGTAGATCTTTGCTGATCGTAACCGATATTTCCATATTTCAGATTTAAGTCGACACCCCAATTGAATGAAGTTGATTTTGAAAATCCAACATCGCTAATATTAATTTCCTGCAGTTCACCAAAACCTAATTGCCCAGAACCAGCCAAGTTTTTTCGGTAATAAACCCCATTTTTATTCTTGAAAACTTTGTCTGGCAATCCGTCACCATCTAAATCTTCCAGACTTACTGCCGTATCAGATGATCCCCAACTGTTTCCTCCGTGACCTCCAACCGTAAAGCCTTTCAAACTTCCTGCATTAGTTGCCAACCCAATCCCTAAACGATAGCTTACGCCATTTGTCGCTCCTTCTGAACTGCTGACTAAAGAATGTTTTCCTGAAAAAAGCGCATCGCTGAAAACTGGAATCGAACTATTTTTTAAATTATCATTTGGAACATTCCAAACTTGTTCCGCTCCAAACGGACTGTACTTTCCTGATGTGTCACGAACATCATCAAAGTAATCTAATTTATTCGTATAAAACAGTTTAGACTCTGAATCGTTTTCCGAAATGGACTCTAGCAAAGTCTTTTTGAAAGCACCTTCTTTAAATTTCAATTCGTAACTGCGAACCAAGTCATTTTTGTAGCGGACTTCTATTTTTCGTAATAATTGATTGTTCAGCTGTTTAAAACCTAATCTGGCCGAAACCTGAACATCTGTTCGGTTTGCTTCACCAAGATCTGAGTTTTTTACAAAAGTGACACTGTAATTTCCTTTTTGCGATCCAGAACCAGTATAATATACTTTTTTAAGATACAATTCGCCATCGCGTTTGTCGTATTCGTACTCCACTGTATTCCCTTTTAAATCGACTTGAAGACAAAGTGCCCAATGTCCGATATTTCCATTTGCGTCCTGCAAAACACTATTAACCGCAAGTCCGGATTGTGTTCCTCCATAATAACTCGCAACACCACTCTTATCTTTTACGACCCAATAATAATTTTTAGGCGATGATCCTTTACGGATAATCTGCTGAAAAGCACCTTCTCTTCTTGGATAAAACTGCTTATCAGCAGTTCTGGCAATCCATTCTGCTCTATGTGAGTTCGGAATCAAAGCTTCTCCTGCAACAGCATAACTTTCTGTTTCATTAACTGCATCATATCTTGGCGCTCCCCAGCGTGTTTCAATACTTACTGCCGGCGCCGAAATATCCCAGCCCATTCCTGCCCAGCTGTGTCCGCCGTCACTATCATACTGTAAGTTAAAAGACGGCTGCATACCTCCTCGCCCATTCGGAATAACGATGGAAAAACCTGTACTCATGGTTCCTCTTCCGTTTGCCGAAGGCGGTGCAATAGATTGGATTCCTACCAAGGGACTGGCCGCTTTTAGATCTTTAATGCTTGTTGGCGTGTAACCAGAAGTTTCAGGCGATTCGGGCATTTTGATAATTCCCGCAATAAAATCTGTAAAATGGGTTGTTTTGGCCTTAATAATTCCCTGTTTGATGTCAAGAGAATCTTTGGTTACTTCCTGCCAAAGTCGTTTGTTCTCGTCAAAATAAAATACATTGATGTCTTTTTCTGTATAACCTTCGGGAATTGTTTTTTTATCGTAAGGAAGTGAAAGTGTTACGGCTTTCTCAAAAATAGTTCCGTGCGGCAGTAAACGAAAACCTGCATTTACAGCGGTCACATTTACCATTGCCGAGTTTAATGGCGCAATATCAATTTTACGTAAACCGCTTACCGATACTTTTACATTATTTTTTAAAGCGCCGGCAGGAAAAACGGCCAAGAAATCTTTATATTCTAAAGCATTGGCTGTTTCAAAATTGATGATTTTTGAAACACGTTCTTTTGCACTCTCAATTGGTCTGAAACTTTCTACATTAGAAAATTGCTTTACTTTTATTTCTTCATTTAGAATAACCCCCGAAGCAGTTTCTTTTAAAACTGAGACAGATTCTCCGATCTTTTCAGCATCCAAAACCAATTCAAATTCCGGCTGAGTGACATCTACCGAAATTCCGGCAATAGTCATTTTTTTTAACTGAGAAGGAAAATTAGTTCCTTTGATATATAATTTATCAGCTGCTTTTAAAAGCGTAAAATTGGAATTCTGATTTCCGTTTTTATATACTATTCGTACATTTTTAATTTTGTATCCATTCGCAGTTCCTTCAGGAGCGGTAAACAAAAGCACGTTATCTCCTTTTCGCAATGATTTTTCAGATAATAATTCAGACTGACTAGTCCATGCTTTGTTATAAGACAAAAATTGCCCTCCAATACTGGGCTGGTTGTTTAAACTTCTGGAAATTGAGGCTGCTTGATCGTAACCGAATAATTCGTATTCTAAATAAGCGTTTTCATTTTGTGCGGGAAGTTCATCTACTTTTAAATGAAAAACATTATCGTAGGCATCATCAATATCCTCAGGATTGTCAACCCCAATTATACCTTCTTTAATATCAGCTGCGAATAACTTTGTGGTTTTATTTTCATTTTTTTGAATAACCGTAGAATCAGAGACTAAAACTCCCTTTTCTTCCACTGTGTTTTCAGAAAACAGAAAAGCTATTTTATATTCGCTGATATTAGCGGCAAACAAAAATGCTCCTATTAAAAATACCAATACTATAATTCTATTTTTCATAAGTAGATTAAATCGATTTGAGGCAATCGGTTTATATTATTGAATTTGACAAATACTTTCTTTGTCTAGTTATTTCACAATTACTTTAAAAGTCTTATTTCCAAAATCTGAACTCACATTAACCAAATACATTCCTGACGGTTCTTTTATATTATCTTCATGCAGATAGGTTTCGATCTGATTGTATTTCTTCTCTTTTAAAAGTGATCCCGTCAAAGAATAAATGCGAATCGTTGCGTCGGACTTTTTAGGAAACTGCATCGCAATTGCAAACTTTCCGTCTGGGGTTGGATTCGGATATAAAATCAGGATACTAGAATCTGTAATTTCTTTTCCATCTGTCGCTACAGCAATCATTTTAGACGTTTTACATTCCTGTCCGTTTATTAATCGAAGCTCATAATTACCAGGCTGATCGATTAATATCTTCGGATTGTCATCTATAAAATTCCCTTCATAAAACCATTGGTATTGATAATTTCCAGACGGCAGAGCTGCACTGGCATCCAAAAGAAGCGCATTTCCATCTGTCAGCAGATAATCTGATTTTAGATTAGGAAAAGTTCCTTCCTTATCTGCCACAAATACGGTTTCTGAATACAGATTTCCTTTTTTGTCTTTTACGATATAATCATAAGTTCCTGATGAAAGCTGCACGCCGGTCTGACTTTTTGCAGCTTGACTCCATTGTTTTACAACTGCTACACTGCCTTCTTTTTTAACTGTAACGGTAAAAGGAGCTTCTCCACCTTCAATGGTATAATTTAATTCGCCCGATCCTGAAACGCCACAAAGTGCTTCGGTTATCCAAACTCTGCTGAACATTTGCGGGGCTACTTTTAAGGTAAATTTTGCTGTCCCAGATTTCTGTTTATTCCAGTCAAAATTTTTTAAAACCAATTTTTCTGTACTGGCAGTGCTTCCTAAACGAATGTATTCTGAATCGTTTTCATCATAAGTTCCCTTTCCAGAATAATCAACTAAAAGCCAATAATAAGTGTCTTTTGGCAGTGTTCCTTTTATAAAAGCAGGATTAAATGTCCAGTCTAAACTAAGATCACTTGGGTTCGCATAATCTAGCTGCCATTCTCTAGAAACTCCGATTGGTTCTCCTTGCTCTTGCTTTTTAACTAAGAGATTCTTTCCGTTATCGCTCCAAAAAGCAAAATAATCATTAGGAATCTTGTCCGATTTACTTTTTACTTCAAACGTCATCAGTCCTTCTTCTATCATATTGCTGCTTTTGGTTTGCAGCAAACCGCTCGCGTCGTCACGTCCGACTGCGGTAATTGACGACGTAAATCCTTTGTGTTTTTCGGCATCCCAGATCTTTTCTCCTTTACTGTTTAAATAGTTTTTATTGTCAAACTGAGAAAGTGAAATTCCGTATTTTATGGCTAAATAACTCGCCGCTTTCTGCGTTTCTAAACCAGATAAAACGCGGTTGTAAATCAAGATTTCGCTTATGCTTCCTTTAAAATCTTCTGGCGGCAATTTCTCCATTTTTGATTTCTGGCCAATAGTTAATGAAGACAGTTTTGCAACGCTATCAGTTACATTCTGCTGAAAAAAATGAATATTTGCTTTATGAGGTTTGATCTTTTCCTGATAAGACTGGTAAGAATATTTTTTTAAGTCAACCAAACGTTTGTTTGTCGCAGCCGAGATTATTTTTTGAGGATCATTAATCGTCCATAAAAATTGTTCTTTCAGACTGTCCTTTACTTTGTATACCATAAAAAGTGTCTGGCGCCTTTTACTATCTGAGCCAAGAGGCACAATTAAAGAATCCTGATCCGTATCAATGACGATACTGGGATTAAAATTAAAAGCAGCGCCATTGTATTTCTTTACAGGTACCTTTGCCTCTTTATTGTTTACGAGACTTTCCCAATAGTAACTCTCTCCCGTATTTCTGGATTTAATCCAAAAAAAAGGTTCTGAAACTGCTCCTGGAACTATTTTTTCCTGCGAAAAGACAGCATTCACAATTAGAAATGCTGTTAAGTTTACCAATAAAAAAATCCTTTTATTCATATTCTAAAGTGATTTTTATGATGATGTTTTTTTAGAAATTTCCTAAATCATCAAAGTCAAATGAATAACCAATAATTAGTGAAATACTATTGATTTTATTTTTGTTTTCGCTGTAACGATGCCCATTTTCTTCGGTCATTAAAGCATCTGTAAGCCCCAAAGAGTATCTTGCTCCAATAGAAAGATTATTGCCAAATTCATATCCTGCAGATAAAACTCCGTAGAAATAATTTTTACCCGTCAAAGATTCTTTCAATACTTTCTGAACATTGGCATCTGGCTCAAAATAAACACCAGAATCTGCAAACAATTCTTGTGCGTTTGAGGAGTATTTTATATTATCACTAGCAATATTAAATCCTACATAAGGCCCAACGCCAATATAAAATCCTTCGACAGGATAATATTTAAACTGCGCTCCGACATTGATATAACTATAACCAAAAGTCATTTTATATTTGAGTCCTTTTACATCTTCGTAATTCAAATCGGTTCCCTGACCTGAATAGGAGATTTCAGTCTGAATAGCAACTTTTGCATAAGGATATTTCCAATTAATAAAGAAACCGCCCATTCCGCCAAACTTGCCTTCTTCTTTTAGGGTATAGCCTTCATAAATACCTTTCGGCACTATCACATCTGGAAGATTGGACATTTTAGAATAAATTCCGCCGCCAAAAAGACCATACGTAATTTCTCGATCACCCTGTGCCAATAAAGATTTTGTGCTTACTAGTAAAAGAAGCAAAATAATTTTTTTCATTTTTTTATAAATTACCATTGATGAAAACTGTAGCCTAACGAAAAACAAAAGACACTGCTTTTATTTTGATTTTCGATAAACTGAAAAGATGATGCATTACTCTTAATCATGTCCTTTACGCCTAGATAATAGCGAAAGTCAAAATGTATGCTTTTATGAAGTTCATAGCCTAATGCAAAGCACAACGAAAAATCATCGTCTCCATCAAGACCATCTTTATAAAACTGTCTCGTGGCAACATCGTACATACCACCTGCTTCATTGGAACTGTATGTTATATCGTTGGGAGATAAATTGATGCCATAAAAAGCGCCAGCACCAAAATTTAAACCTTCATAAGGATAAACTTTATATAAAGCACCGATTTGCAGAAAAGCATAATTTAATCCGAGTTCGAATTCTTTTCCAACGGCATCTTTGTAAGTCACTTTTTCTCCTGACTGTCTAAATAAGATTTCCGGCTGAATGGCAACTCGCGTATCATGAAGTTTAAAATTTAAAAAGAAACCGCCTTCTAAGCCAAATTTTCCCTTACTTTCCATAACACTGCTATCAAAAGTATTATCTCTCCCTTTTATGCTCTCTGGAAGATTACTGAAGGTGGAATGCAGAATACCAAATTTTAATCCGTAGGTAATGTTAGTTTCGTTCTGGCTGTAGATTGGGGCACTAAAAAAAAAACTAAAAATTATTAAGTGTAATATTACTTTCATTAGCAAAAATTTCTGCGAATATATGTATTAATTTTAGCTTGCAATTAAAAAAATCCGATAAAAGGAGCAAAAAATCCGATTATATGCCTGATTACAGGTAATATTTATTTTCAGGATTACTTATACATTTGCTTGGGTATCACAAATAAATTGTATTACATTTACTATAAATATTTAAAAAACACATGAAAAACACGACTTTACTTTTAGCAGTCCTTTTATTATTTACCGCCACAATTCAAGCAAAATACGTTAAGGCGGTCTTATACATGGAAGATGGAACTATGAAAAAAGGACTGGCAGAAAAAGTAGAATACAACGATTCTAAAGTAAAATTTAAAACCAGCGAAGAAGCTAAAAAAGAGAAAATATCGAGTGCCTACATCAAAAAAATCGAATTTGTTGATGATGATAATGTAAAATTTACCGCCGAGAGATTGTATGCTACAACAGCCAATCTTCTAACCGGAAAATTCTCCAGATCAGGCAAAAAAAGATGGCTGTATATTATTTATGATAAAAGTGCAAAAATAGGCTACATCACAGAGCAAGGCAGCAACAGACCTAATGCAGGCGGGACCAGCAGGGTAATTACCAATGGAAGCACTTCTTACTTTTTTGGAAAAAAGAATTCCGAAGAATTGTTTTTTGGCTATGCCAAATCAGCAGGAAGCGATTTGGCAATTGGTACAGATTCGTTGATTCAAAAAATGTCCCAAGAAGCATTCGCGGACTGTCCAAAAATTATAGAAGCTATAGAAAAAACTGATTTTAAAGTAAAACCGGCGATTGACCAGCTTGAAGCGATTTTTGACAAAAATAAATGCCTGTAAGAGGCATTAGCAGAAACCGGGAGTTAGCTCCAGGGTTTTATATTTCGGGCATAATGCTTTCGAACACATATTTTTTCCATTGTTCTTTGCTGAAAACCACATTTCCGCATTTTATATTTTCAACCTCGGAAATTAAAACGATTTGTTTTATTTTATCAATAAAATCTGCTATTTTCCTCTCAATAAAGTCAAACCTGACAGTTTTAAAATCATCAGCATCATCTATTATGCAAATTTTAGCGCCCAGGCCCCAGGTGCCTTCTATGACAGGACGAATTGACCAGCCGCTGTAATTGTCCGGGCAAACCTGGTCAATATCAACCGGATTGCAGAAATAATCAATGAAAGACGCCTGCATTCCTTCTGTAGCCAATGTATCGACCCAAAAATTAGATTTTGGCACATTTCCTGATTTGTACTTGAAATCAAAGACATCTTCCGACAGCTTTGGCTCGATTGTCTTTGCCTCGACTTCATCTGTTATGATTGAGAAATTTTCATAATCAATTACAGCGCTAAAATCCTGCCACCAATTCTCGATCCTCACAGCGCATTTATTTTCTATCGGCTGGATCGCAAAAGTATCCGAACCGCTCATTTTTAAATAAAAATCCTCAATGGACATATCTGCCTCAGCTGTTTTGTGCTTTTTTTCCTCATCGCACCAATTATTCTCAAAGGAATAAATCCTATTGATCTGTTCAAGTTTGAATGCTATTTTATGACATAAATATTCTTCGAAGGCCGCTTTGCCTCTTGTATCCTTATATATCAATGAAATTGCAGCATCTGACTGTGCAAATTCAATATTCATTTCTGAATATTCAAAGCAATTTTTGGCACGCAGCCATTTATGAAAACCCTTGTTATCCATTTTAATATTTGTTTTTTGTTTGAGCGTACAGCTGGTATTTTTATTCCCTAACATATATTTCTCCTTACTGCCGGCTACTAAAAGCACTTTAAATTTAGCGTTTTTTTGGCACTTCCATGAGCGGCTATGCGGACAAAGAAAAAATTAAGATGCGGATGCTAAAATACTATAATAATCCAAGATGGCCTGCTGCCTTCTGTTTTTTCTTCTTTACCGCTAAGGCTGCTGCTGCAGGGTAACGCGGCTAACTTTTGACAGAATGAAAAACATCAGAAAAAAAACAGCATTAACTTTAAAATCTGAACCGTCAAGAATTGCATAGAACATAAAAGTGCGAGGCTTTGCGGCCGATAAACAGCAGATCAGCAAAAACAGTCTGCAACAGTGGAAAAATATCTTCAGCGAAGGAAAGGTCAACCTGCGAAAATGTGCCTGATTTTTCAGGCGGGTCCTGAATAAAACAGATTAAGATTGTACTGATAATAAACAATACAATTTAATATTAATTTTCTACAAACCTATTTATACACCGTTCCTGCAATTATGCTTTTCAAATATGCAGTTCTCCATCGCAAAATAGGTCCCGCAGCATCCCTAGCCCCGATTGCTTCGCCAGTTCGCTTTGCTCATGTGCAAAGCAAATCCTATGCGCCGAGGGCTCCGGCGCATAGATTGGAGCGTATAGCGGGAAGAGCTCCTAAAAACTAATATTAAATATAATTAACGATGCTGGACATTCAAAATTAAACTCCTGCAAGAATTATTAACACCCCATTATTCAAGCCCTTCTGAACTCTGCCCGCTTTTGTGCAATCAAAAAAATAATCCCTACATTTAAAGCATCCAATAAGGACAATAATCCGCTAATTTTGCAGTTTGCCATCAAGCAGTAAAAACAGCATAAAACAGCAATACTATCTGAGCGCTTGCAGCTGCTCGGGAGATTATGAAAAATGAAAAAATTTGAAATTAAAAATACGGCTCCCGATAAATGGATCGTCTCGCACAACGAGGTTCCAAAATTCACCTGCGAGTTTGAAAACAAAAAATTCAATTACCACCGGACCGTCAAAGGCCTTTGCAACCCTTCGGGAGATCCGGAAGAAATACAGCTGCTTGATAAAATGGAAAAATGGCTTAAAGCATACCATAAGGACAAAATAGACGGATAGGGCAGCTTTGCAGGCTCTCTGATAAAAAGAAAAAAAAACGGAGCGGGACAGCCTAAAAGAAACAGCGGCCAATAAGGAAGAACAGGCAGATTCGGGGGGATTAATCCCTAAAGGAGGCACGGCAGGTTCGTGCACCAAAACATATTAAAAAAATAAATCGGAACAAGAGAAATCCCGTTCCGATTTAATTAATTTATAATAAAAACCCACTCAGCCTTCTTAAGGATCACTCATTGGAAGACTACAATATAGGTCTTTAAAATATAGAAGCCGTACTGTTTTCAAGAAAAATGGGATTGAGCACCATCTTTCATTAGGTAAAAACTATAGTATTATTTTTATGATATAATCCCCAATAAAGATTTTTTTACATCAATTTCTTCTTGTTGATCCAAAGATATAAAGGCGGAATTAATATGGGTGCAAAAAACAATGTGCTTGTCAATCCGCCTATAATTACTGTTGCCAGCGGCCGCTGCACGTCTGAGCCGATACCAGACGAAACAGCAGCCGGAACTAATCCGACAATAGCAACAATAAGAATGGACAGTAATGCTCTTAATTGCTCTTTTGACGCCGTTAATACATTGTTATGAAAATCCTCTTTAGATATCGTTTTTCTGTTAAGAGCCGACACAAGCAGTACTCCTGCCATTACAGAAATACCAAAAATACTCACAAATCCAACCCCGGCAGAAACATTAAAGTAATACCCTCTAAGGAGTAAAGCCACAATGCCGCCGCCTAAAGCAAACAATATGCAGCTCATAGTTATCATGGTATGCTGGAAATTTTTGTACAGCATAAACAGGAATAAAAAGACCATAATAATTGTGAGAGGAATGGTAAATGCCAATTGTTTTCCCGCTCTTTCGAGATTTTCATACTGTCCGCCATAAATAATGCTGTATCCTTTGGGCACTGTTACAGTTTTATCTACTTTTTGTCGCAGCTCTTTTACAAAACTTCCCTGATCTCTTCCTTTTATGTTTGTTCTAACGGTAATCATACGTTTGCTTCCATAACGATAGATGTTCGTTTGCCCTTCCACAAAATGTATATTGGCGAGCTGGCCAATTGGTATCAAGGCACCATTTGATGAGGGCACCAGAATATTTTTTACTGCATCGATAGAATTTCTGTACTCCGGCAAAAAACGGACTACAATATCGTAACGCTTTGTCCCATCATATAAAGTAGAAATCGTTTTACCGCCGATCGCTGCTTCAATCATATTCTGAATATCGGCAACATTAATTCCAAAACGTGCTGCCTGCTGCCGGTCAATATCTATTGCCAATTGTTCCTGTTCTCCCTCCTGTTCAATGTTTACATTGGCGGCACCGTGGTTCAAATGCTTTTTTTGAGAAAAAGCGGCCGGCAATATATATGAAGAGAATAGATATTATAAAAACTATTATAATATTTTGGCGCAGATTCTGCAGTTTTTTATAACCGTACTCATCATAAGCCGCCGCAGTAATAACATAATTTTTTTCTTGGAACTTATATTTTAAACCAACTACCTGCCAGTCTTTCTGGTAAAATTGCAATTCTTTCTGCTGAATAATTTTATCCAGCATCGGTTTTGTTTCTTTTACCACATCTATATTTACCGCATCGTGATAAAGCAGGTCAAACGATGTATCATAAATAGCTACTTCAACTTCATTCAAAGTAGCCCTGTTATTTTTATAGATGTTCTGCAGTGTTTTGGAATCTACTTTTGCATTTAAAAATAAGTTGGCTTTAGTAACCGCTTCTTTTTTTAAGGAAGCATAGAATTCTTTTTCTCTATTTTCTATTGCTGAAAGATAAATAAAAAAATTACTGCCGGAATTATTGTAGAAACAGAAGCTTATTTTGGTATTCAGGATAAAGCCTCACACGCTTACGGAGGCAGGCGAACGAATCGAACTGAAATAATGTACAGCAACGGTGGCATTTCATATGTTTATTTGTGTTATGGTATTCATCATCTTTTCAATATTGTTACTTCGGTCGAAGGCGAACCGCATGCCGTTTTAATTAGAGCAATTGAGCCTTTAACTGGGAAAGATATAATGGAAGAAAGACGAAATACGCCTTGCTCTAAATCTGCAATTTCATCTGGACCTGGCTCGGCAGCAAAAGCTCTCGGAATTGACGCTTCATTCAACAAAAAAGATTTGGCCGGAGATGAAATTTGGATCGAAGATCATGGTATTAGATATTCTGAAGAAGAAATTGCAGCGACACCACGTGTAGGTGTCGCATATGCTCAAGAAGATGCACTTTTGCCTTGGCGTTTTTTTGTTAAAGGAAATAAATATGTAAGTAAACCGAATAAAGTATAGATTACTTGTAAACATCTTATCTTTGTAAGATTACAACCTAAATCACTATCAAATCTGAAGAATACTTCGATTTTTCGACCGCATTATTTTGAGCTATTTTTTGAATTTCTGCATCGATTTCAATATCATTTTTAAAAATTATATTCAATGCGTCAACAATTTCTTTTGATGTAATTTCATTAGAATAACCAACAAATTGAATTGACTTATCTTCTCTTTGATGCATTTTAAAACCAGCCAAAGGAAGTTCAGACAAACGATTAGAAATATCGATATTATTGATTTTTACATCTGATTTTGTTACAAAAACTACTGGGTTCCGTGCTTCTAAATCAATTAAAAACGGAACACCATTTTCTATTTTTAAACTGCAAAAATCGCCCGTTCTATAACGGATCAAAGGAAGAAACGGATTGCTTCCGCCCGTAATAACTAGTTCGCCTCTCTCGCCATATGGAAGTTTGACATCTTGATGTTCGTCAAAAATTTCTAAATATAAATCTGGCCGAATCACTTGGTGCCCAATTTCAGTTGCAAAGGCAATATTTCTGCATTCTGTCATTGAATAAAGATCAATAACAGGACATTTAAAATAATCTTCTAATTTGTTTTTAATGCCGTTTGTCAACTTCATAGCTGAGGAAATCAGCGCCTTTGGATTTAATTTAGGTTTTAAATCTAGTAATGATGTAAAGGCAATTGGATCACCCGTTAGAATTTCTGGATTGTATTTTTCAAGGTATTTTATGGCATCGTCAGGATGGTTCCAATCCGATGGATTTAAGTTTATTTTTAAAATGCCAGCACCATTTAAATAAGTCGATAAAGATGCATAGGTCAATGTTTTTTCTTGAGCACAGATTAAAGCAATCGCGGTTGAATTATTGCTTTTGCTAATAGAAATATTAAACGCAGTAAGAACTGATTCCATTTGTGGCAACCAACTTGCCTGAGAAACAGCATCAAAAAGTACATCTAATTTTGAACCTGTAGATCCAGAAGTATGATAGACCAAAAGTTCCTCTAAATTGGCTTCATTCGAAACAAATAAATATGGGAAATTACGAATATCTTCTCTGGAAGTTGTTGCAAAAACATCGAAATCATTTCCTTTATTTTGATAAAAAGGCACTGTTTTAATGCACCAACTAAAATAGTCTTTCAGCCAAATTGGCGTTTGTTCCTCGTTCCAGAATATTTTGTTTTCACAAAATTTCTTTTTGTAAGCCTCTACTCTTAAAAGCTGTTTTGCATCTAATCGGTCACCACTTTTAAAATTAAATTTTGGAGCAAAAGCATCTTGTCTAAGTTCATTTAAAAAACTTAGATCATCAAGCAACGGAAAACGTTCCTTATCAGTTAATGCTATTTGTGGTCCATTACTCGCGCCCATAAACATTTGCCGCTTCACGGGCTTTTTGTTCAGCCATTTCTCTTTGAATTCTCATAATTCGCTCATGCGCCTCATACGATTCTTTTAAAACTCTATATCGCTCTTCACTATTTATTGAAGATAATTTATCAGCTGCCTCATTATGATTTTCTCCATAAGGTATAATTTCACAGCAATACAATAATAATCGTACCATTTCTTCGGCACGTTCGTCATCAGAAATCCATTCATTGTATTTTACATATACTGTAGCCTTCAGCAGTTCTTCAAACCAAAATTGATATAATTTGTTTTCTATTTGAGGATTATTTACAAAATCCTGATGGCATAATAACCAAGTCGAAATATGAATTGCGCGCCAATGATTATCATCAATAAGCTTTAAATCGAAGTCGGTTGGATTTTTAAAATCCTTTTTTAAAAAATTATTGCTTACAATTCGGTAAGTATCTGAAATCAAAGCAATGGAATTCAATCCTTCCTCTTCAAAAAAATCAGACGGTTTTAAATAAGAATCTGGACATTTTCTTAAATGTGTAACCAGCTCAAAAACATCATATTTAGACATAAGCATAATTTTGTTGTGAAAACTCTGATGCAAACTTTAAAAGTTCTACCTCATTTGTAACATAGTAAACATTCCATCCCATTTTTACCAATCGAAGTACTAAATCTTTATGATAATCAGGCGGAGAATGCAAGACCATTGTTCCGTGCCCCCCAGCATTTTTTAATGCAATTTCAGCGAGTTCCCAATTTGTTTGTTTTGTTCCCGTATCGGCATCCAGCATACTGAAGATATCGTTATCAGTTACAATGACAATATGTGATCTTTTATCTGGTTTTAGTTCAAATGGTTTTCGCAATCGTTCAATTCCGTATGCGTAACCGGTTCCTAAATAAGAAGTTAAAGTGGTCAACAAATCGGTTTCATCTGTAATAAAACCATTTGTTTCCAAATAACTTCCTGGCTCACCAGAAAGACATCCCATAACAGAAGCTCCCGCACGCAAAGCGGATAATCCGATAATTGTTGCTGCTAAAATTGGCCAAGAAAAATTGTGTCTCGGATTTCCCATCGAACCGGAACAATCAATACCGAGGTAAACATTTAAAGGACTTTTTGAAATGGAAATATCTGAATCTGAACCATACGTTCTTTTTTGTGTCGTTAATCCCGGAATAAGTTCTGGCGATAAAATCGCAGATTGCAACCAATCTACTTCTTCAATGGCATCGCCAATATCCCAAGTTTCAAGTCCTTCTGGCAAATCCAACGATACATTTTCAGAGGTTTCTACTGGAAAATCAATTAAATAAGGCAAAGCAATTTCCTTGTAATAGGCATTGATCAAACGCTGTTCATCAGCATTTGGATTAGCTTGTTTCATCAAATCGATGTAATTTCCAGGTCCCATATAACCTTCTCTCGGGCCATCTCCTCCAAAATTATTCTTTTCAAAACCTAGACTCTCCTTTTTCTTTTTATCGTCATTTTCTTCTTTTGAGTCAATGGCTTCTTTTCGCATATCAATAATTTCATCGTAACCTTCTAAATCGAGTTTAGTTAAACCCGAAATATCCATCGCGCCCTTCCCAGCATCTTCAGCGTCTAATAATATTAAAATCTTTTTGCGCGCGTCCTGAAATTTTTTGTCATCCATCAAATAAGGATATACCATAACTGCAAAACGGCCACCGCCATGAATCCAATTCTTTGAATAACTTCTTATTAAAGAGGCTAATAACGAGGCATCCGAATCTATCTTTTTACTATGAAGCGATAATTTTGTTGCCAATTCTCCACGATTCAATCGCCATAAATATTCATAAGTACGCATCATCAGTGTCCAAAATTCTGAGAAACTGTCTTCTGTATTGATCGCTTTATAAACCTCTGACATTCTTAATTTATTGACGCGTTGCAACTTGTCATTTATTAAAAAATCTTCATATAAGTTAGCCACCATTGGCGCTCTGTCTTCTATACTTGGCAATCCAAAACGAATTCTATTCAGTAAAACAGCATTATCATATAAATTTGCAGGCGTAAAAATGTGATGTCCAATTTCATGAGCAAGCACTTCTAAAGCATAATCGGTTATATTGCGTTGTACAATTTCTTCTAAATTAATCACAATGCGATGATCTGTTAACCGTATCATTGCAAAACTGCCTGTAAGTCCTTGTTTGTAAGCTTCTTCATTTGATAAACACCAAATAGGTTCCTGCAAACGCAACATAGGATTCCATTCCAACTTTGCCTGTTGCCAATGTGATTTCCATAACGCGAGCGCTGCTTCTATTTTGGATTGATTATGCATTTCCAAGGCTGTATAAGTAGATGAAATAGGAATTTTGCAATGTAAAAACCAATGTGTCTCGTGTTGCTACAACAGATGAAATAGCGCTTGTATCTATTTCATTACTATTTTTTCCTAACCATTTTTCCAAGTTTGTTATTCGTTTAGCGCTCAATGAAATATCTGTCGAATCAACAGAATTAGCTGGGAGTAAGACCTTGCCAAATTGATCTGCAAATAATGCATAACTGCTTTTTGAATCGGTTGCAAAAATGTATTCTCCAATTTGTGCCAATACTGGTGGATCTTCAAAAAAACCAGTACTACCTTTAAATCCGCCTTGAACTCCTTCAAATTTTGTTGCATTGTTTGCCCAAGGATTTTCAAAAAAATGACTAGCATTTTTTGATGAACCAATAGCATCTAAAATCGTTTGTTGCAAACTTTCAGAAAGATTCTCAAAATCATTTTTTAAGCGAATTCTTAAATGAGCCAAACCACAATTCCAAGCATAAATACGTCCAACAATTTTAAAATCTTCTATAGTTTTAATTTCGGTACTGCTGCTTTCAACAAGTTGGCACCATTGAATCGTTTTTTCTGGTGCATGTACTTCAAGGTTTAAAAGAACATCATGTAGTAATGCAATGGTTTTTATTGGAAATTTTACTGCTAAATTTGGCATTTTGGCCAATAATAACCAAGCTTCTTTGTATTCGTCTTTATAACGAATTGCCATACCGCTTCCTATGAG
The DNA here is from genome assembly GCF_030929605.1 of Flavobacterium sp. LHD-80. Classification (GTDB taxonomy): domain Bacteria; phylum Bacteroidota; class Bacteroidia; order Flavobacteriales; family Flavobacteriaceae; genus Flavobacterium. The sequence goes on along the minus strand of NZ_JAVFVS010000002.1, from coordinate 345,961 downwards.
TTTCAAGGATTCCAAATAAAGTGCTTTTACCACTTCATGAATTTTTTCTGAAGCAACATCCAAAGCTACAATAGCTTTAATAATAGGTTCTATGACTTCAACCATCCAATTCGCAATAACGTGCGAATCTAAATTGCCAAATTTCATTTCACTTTCATTGTACCATTGATTGTACAATGCACTATTTTCACTTAATTCTGCAATAAGTGGCGGAAAGCTTATTTTTTCCATTGCAGCCATCTTTTGTAATTTGTATAACGCTGATGCAGGTATTTCAGTTTTAAAATATCATCTGCTCTATATCCATAAAGTTTTTTCTCCTGCGACCATATCTGAAGCTGTTTTTCGATATTTAAAAGTCGGTGGTCAATTTCTTTTGAAGATATATTTTCAAGTCCTTTTTTAAATTCTGCTTCAAAATCGTCAACTGGATCATGTCTGTCTAAATCTTGACTTACATATTCGTCGCAAGACAAATCGAACAATTCTCTGAGCCATACAATTCTGTCTACTCTATACACTTCATTTCCTGCTTGGTCAAAAAATGGCGATTCTAAATGTGGCGTTAAGCTGTCATGCAAAACAAATGGCAAAACTTGTCTCACATCTTCTAATTCGACTTTTTTATTTCCTCTAAAATAAGCCATCGCTTTAGAAAACATCAATAAAGTCATTATTTTTCTAACCGATAAACCATTCTTTGCCTGCGAACCTAAATCTTTAATTGGATCCTTTCCTGTTTCTTTTCTGAAAAGAGAACGCATATCGATACCCGACAATTTTGCGGTGTCTTTTGTCATATATTCCAATCGATTTGATGCAGGTTCAAAAAACTCAAATTGACGGCAGAAAAACTCAATACGCTTACGTAATTCAGGTTCTATTTTAATGCCTCTAATCTGTTTATTTACCTTATTCAGCTCTTCTTCAGTAAAAATAATTTCCTCTGGAATTATCGATTCGGGTTTGAAGTTGAGTTCGATTCGCTGTAATAAATCGTCAATAAATCGTGTATTAAAGTGCATGGCTCTAATTACAATATCGATTCTGTCTTTTAAAGCTTCAATCACTTGATATGTTCCTCCTCCCGCATCATCATTGGCAGTTAAATACCAAGCACCTTCCGGACATTCATAAATTTGATCGAAGATTTCAGCATAATTATCAGCCAAAACCGTTAATAAAGCAGACTGTGTTCTTGTCGGAATTCGGTTGTATTCATCAATGATTTTTACTCTCATTCCGAGCCATTTTCTCCAAGCAATTCTAATGTCTGAAGTTTTTTCCGCCTTTACCATGTCTGAAGGTAATGGATGGCCCAGCAAATCTGAAATTGTCATTTGAGGCTGACCGTGCTGAATGGCACGCATTACGTCTTTTTTATCATATCCTGCCAATAATCCCATCAAAACAGAAGTAGCTGTTTTTCCACGTCCTGGTCCCCCAACGATAAGACATTTTCCATTTGCAGCTAAATTCAGCAAAGGCATCAAAACAAAACTCGAATAACTTTGATCTGTTGGCAAATAAACCGGTACTTTGCTATCTCCAAATAAAAACTTTTTAGGATCACCATCATTGAATTCGATATCATAATATGGGCTGATAACAGCAGTATTAGTGATCCAAAAATACGCTTGACGCAGTTTTTCATCCAAAGTAACAGAGTCGCTCGCTTCATTTTGAGCAGTCTCGCTTGAATAAAGATCTTCAATTTGAAATTTAGTCGTTTTATGCGTTTCTTGCGGATTTGTAGGCGATTCTGGGACTTTCTTAAAAAATCCCATTGTTTTATTTATCAGGTCAGACATGGTTATATTTTATTTCTAAGTTAGATTAAATTTACTGTTTTCTTTGGCAGATAATACTTTTGAAACCTGTTCAATTCTTTCCGCAATTGTGCCACTGAGCATATGATATTTAAGATTTCTTGTATTTAGATCGTCAATTATTATTTTTTGAAATTCTTTTCTTTTCACATCGCCAGATCTGTCCCAAGTATCATCATAAGGAATATCGGTATCACAGACAAAAATAATATCGTGTCTGCTTTCGGCTATTTTTGCTAAATCTTCCAAAGCAGGAAGCGCGCTTCCATGATAATCTAGAGAAAACAAATACGTTGTAATAGCATTAGTATCAGAAAAGAGGATTTGATTGGATTGCAAAATCAAAGCATCTTCTCTTTCAATATGAGTTTCTGCAATTTTTAAAAGATCTTCTAAAGTAAGTCTTTTATTTATTTGATTTTGTTCCCAATATTCTCTGCCATATTCGGGCATCCATTGCGTGTTAAAATGGATAGCTAATTGTTCTGCCAAAGTCGTTTTTCCAGTCGATGGCGCACCAAGCAATACCACTTTCGTAATCAAATCTCTATATACTTTAGGGTGTAAAAATTCCTTGTTCTTAAAGGAATCATTTCTGATTTTTGTAGCTGATATTGGAATAACATGCCGACTTATATCAACCTGTCTGTTCAAAGCTTTCAGTGCAATACTCATGTGTTCTCCATAAGGCTCACTTGAATAAAAATGTGAGACTTTACGGCCGTCTAAAATTTTTAAGACATAATCCTCCTGAATTTTCATAATTTCAGCTGTGTATCCGCTGTCGTTAGGTGAATTATCGCCTTCAATAACTGTAATTTGCGGATATATTTCACGAATCCAACGCGCTCTTATTGATAACGGAATATTGATTATAGGATCATCGTAAACGAGCACGATCAATTCATCAACTTCTTTAATAGCAGTTTCTATCATTAGTTGATGGCCTTTATGGAAAGGGGCAAATTTTCCCAATGTCAATCCAATGGTAGGTTTAACTTTCATAAATAAATTCTTGATTGTATGCTTTTTTCCATTCGAAGTAACCAAATATCGCCATAATCAAAAAAAGCACATACAATACTGCTGTAAAATACAACTCTTTATAAGCATATACGCCAATGGCAACCACATCGACTGCTATCCAAAAAAACCAAGATTCTAATACTTTAATGATCATCAAATATTGAGCAACCAAACTTGCAACCATTATAAAAGCATCTATATAGGGGCAAGATGCATCCGTTCGAGTATCCATAAAATATCCAACTAAAATCGACATAAAAACCGTTAAGGCAATCCACAGAATTCTTTTAGTTAACAAAGAAACACGCAATGTATCTTTATTGGCACCGCCATATTTCCAACTGTACCAGCCGAAAACCTGCAGGAATATGTAAATAACATGCAAAATCATATCTGAATATAATTTTGATGTGTAGAAAACAAAGCAATATATCATCACCTGAATTAAACCAAAAAGCCAGCACCAGATGTTTTGTCTGATTGTAAAATAAACGGCTAAAAAACCGAAAATTGCGCCAAAAATTTCTAAAACTTTATCCATAGTAGTGGATAAAGATAAAATAATGAATTGAACTTTTAGAAGATAAATTATATTTTTTAAAACCCTATTTACTGAAATTTTTATTATAATAAAAAAACGCTAAACCATACAGTTTAGCGTTTTTTGATGTATTTTTTAGAAGATGTTCTTATTTCGATTTTGTACTTTTTGATGCTTTAGAATCACCTAAATTAAAGGTAACCTTTTCGATTTTTCCAGTAAACTCAAACGGAAGCTTGTAATTAAAATCTACCGGAGATCCAGTGTCCATTCCTACATCAAGACCTTCGTTAAGCGAAATTTGAATTGGAATTGTTCTGTCCAGATGTTCCTCGGCAACTTTTTTATCATTTACTAAAATTGAAACTGTTGCGCCTTTACCTCTTTCTTCTGCTTTACCTTCATATTTAAAATTGACTGTCAGTTTTACTTTTCCTTTTGGCAAAGCCTCTTTTCCTGTAACCGTTGGCCGTTCTAGAGCTAAATTATTATAAACAAAACTTGGTTTTCCGTTTTGCACATAAAGCCCATAACCTCCCACTAAACCGCCGTGCGTCACAATCATTCCCTCTGCTCCATTTTCTGGAACAACAATATCTGCCGTAACCGACCATGATTTATTTAAGACACGTGGCGCAGCTTCATTTGGCAAACCAATTTGACCGGAATAATATGTAAAAGTAGCTGCATCACCAGCAAGCGTAGGTCTTCCCATTAATTCTCCGTTGAGCCTTTCTACAGCCCTCCAATCTAGTGGAAGTACGTTGTATTTTGATGCTTCTACCCACCATAAGTCTTGCATTTCTCTAAGTTTTGCAGGGTTTTGCGCCGCAATATCATTTGCTTGGCTAAAATCTTCGTCGACTTTGTAAAGTTCCCATTTTTGTTTATCAGGATCAAATGCACCACGATTCGGATTCCAAGGTGCAAATGACAATGCCGAAGCCATCCATCCGTTATGATAAATTCCTCTATTTACACCCAACTCAAAATATTGCGTAGTATGTTTCTCTTTTGCCTTGGCATCATTTAATGTATAAGCAAAACTAACTCCTTCAATTGGGCTTTGCTGAATTCCATTCAAAACTTCAGGCGGTGTAATCCCGATAACTTCATAAAGTGTCGGAACAACATCTATTGTATGAGTGAATTGGCTTCTTAAACCTCCTTTATCTTTGATTTTGTCTGGCCATGAAATAATCATTGGGTTTCTTGTTCCTCCAAAATGGCTGGCTACTTGTTTTGTCCATTGAAAAGGAGTATCCATAGCCCAAGCCCATTCTGCCGTAAAATGATTAAAATGTTTAGGTCCGCCAAGCTCATCTATAACTTTAAGATTGTCCTGCCATTTTTCAGATATTCCGTTAAAAAACAGATTTTCATTAACTGAACCTTCTAGCCCTCCTTCGGCACTGGAACCATTATCACCTGCAATATAAATTATGATCGTATTATCTGCATCTGGCAATTGTTTAACAGCATCAATAACTCGGCCCATTTCATAATCACAATGCGAACCATAAGCTGCAAAAACTTCCATCATTCTAGCATAAAGCTTTTTCTGATCTGCATTTAATGAATTCCAAGCTGGCAGACTTTCTGGTCTTTTGGTAAGTTTTGTATCTGGCGGAATAACACTTAATTTTTTCTGTCTTTCAAAAGCCTGATCTCTGTATGCATCCCAGCCCATATCAAATTTGCCTTTAAATTTATCTATCCAATCTTGAGGCGCATGATGAGGTGAGTGCGCAGCTCCAGGAGCGAGATATAAAAAATAAGGTTTGTCTGGCGCAATCGATTTTACTTTTCGGAGCCATGATATGGCATGATCTGCAAGATCAACTGTCATGTGATAATTTGGATCTTTTGAAGCTGGAACAAGATTACGGTTTTCATATAAAACTGGATTCCAATGATTCATGTCACCCGCATTAAATCCGTAGAAATAATCAAAGCCCAAACCGTTTGCCCAGCGATCAAACGGTCCAGCTTCACTGGTTTCCCAAGCTGGCGTATTGTGATTTTTACCAATCCAAGCCGTCATATAACCATTTTGACGAAGCACTTCTCCAATTGTACCGCACGAGCGAGGAAGCACGCATGTATAACCATCATATCCGGTAGCAGTTTCTGAAATCACTCCAAAAGTTGCCGTATGATGATTTCTTCCTGTAATAAGTGCTGCACGCGTTGGACTGCAAAGTGCCGTAGTATGAAATTTATTATAACGAATTCCTTCGGCCGCCAATTTGTCCATTGTAGGCGAAGGCACACCACCGCCAAAAGTGCTAAACTGTCCAAAACCTGAATCATCTAATAAAATCAAAACAACGTTTGGCGCTCCCTTAGGTGCTTTAACAGGTTGCGGAAACTGAGGCGGATCTGATTCTAAATATGTTCTTCCAACATATCCAGGGAAATGAAAATCTGGTAATGGCAGTACTTTCGGAGTTCCTGGTTTCTCTTTTTCTTGTGCTGCAATACTATTTGAACTGAAAATTAAGAATAATAAAACAGCAGTAATAATGCATATATATTTCAGTTTTCGAACTAAATATAAAGCTGAATTTAAAGTGGTATTTGTCTGCATAGGTTGAAATTTTAATAGACTTTAAATTTACAAACAACTATTACACAGATATTTCAAACTTTGTTTCAAATTATAACTTGAAACAACCTTCCTGAGTATAACATTATCGCGTTTTCATAAATAATCTAACTTTATATTGTGTACATCAAAACTCCCAGTAACTTCTAAAAATCAAAAAAATGAAAAAATATTTCTTACCTTTTTTTGCATTTGCAGTACTAACTATTAGTTCATTGATTTCTTGTAAAAAAGAAACCCAGATCAATAATACGGTAGATACTGAAAAAAAAGATACTATTACTTCAGTTTCTTTGCCCTCTGGTCCTGTTCCAAATACAAACATGACACCTGAATATATTAAAACCCTGGCATCAAATATTTATTTGTGGGCTTGGCCAATGGTCAATATGCACAATAGAAAATTGATGTTCGAGAAACTCCCTTATCCATTACTGAATAAAGGTGTTCTTGCTGTAGGGTCAATAAATCACCTCGGAATGCTTACTGATTATGTTAATCCGTTGGAAAGAGAAGTTGCCTGCCCTAATCAGGATGTGGTATATGGCGGTTCGCCTATCGACCTTAGTAAAGATGCTGTTGTTATTCAGGTTCCAGATTTTGGAGATCGTTTTTGGGTATATCAGGTTTGCGATCAGCGTACAGACGGTTTTGCAGAACTTGGAAAAATGTACGGAACAAAACCGGGATTTTATCTGTTGACAACAAAAGACTGGAACGGAAAAGTACCAGATGGAATCACCGCTGTCTTTAAATCTGCAACTGCATTTGGAATGGTAATACCGCGTGTTTTCCAGTCTGATGATCCTGCGGATAAAAAAGCGGTTCAACCAATAATCAGTCAAATAAATGTTTATCCGTTGAGTGATTTTGATGGAAAAATGAAAATCACAGACTACACAAAGCTTCCTTCAACGCCGCCAGATAAAGAAGTTTCTAAACACGAAACATTATATGTAAATCCTGAGGTTTTCTTTGACGAACTCCCTGTGGTTTTAAAAGAAGTTCCGCCTTTTAAAGGCGAAGAACAATGGTATGCACAAATTCAAGCTTTTCTAGATGCTATTGCTAAAAATCCTGAATTGAAAAAGATTGCGAAACAAGCCGGAATTGATGCCGAAAAAAACCTAATAGAACCTCTATTTCAATTTCAAAACGTAGGTTACCCAGTTAAATACAATTGGACAACACAAAAAAATGGTGCCGGTTTCGGTGTTGATTATTTAACCAGAGTGGCATGTGCTAAATCGAATATATTTGTAAACAAACCAAATGAATCTAAATACTTTTATCAGGATTTTGATGAAAACAAAGGAAGACTAAATGGAAACAATAAATATACGATCACTTTTGCAAAAGGCGAAACACCTCCAGTAAAAGGTTTTTGGTCACTTACCTTATATGATGAACATCACTTTTTTTCACCAAATGAACTAAAACGTTATTCATTAGGCACAAAAAACAAAGGATTAAAATACAATCCTGATGGTTCACTTACATTATACGTTCAAAATGTAAAACCAGATGCCGACAAAATCAACAACTGGCTTCCTGCGCCTAAAGGTATTTTCTCTTTATATGTAAGATGCTATTGGCCAGAACAAAAAGTTTTAAGCGATCAATGGACACCACCAGCAGTAGTTAAATTATAAGAATTCAAAAATTTGAGCAAATTGTAAAAATCGAATAAGTCATCTATAAACCAAAAAATTATGCTCTTGTCAAAAAAAAGATTTTTTCTGTTTTTCAGTATCTTACTATTGCAACACATATATGCTCAAGATGCACCTTACACAATGGGATTTATCCCAGCATCTATTACTGAAGGAGATGTTGAGTTTCCCTTATATGACAAATGGCATTTAAGCGGTCAAGCCGATTTTCAATTGGTAACCCAAGGTTCCTATACAACCAGCAATCCATTTGCTTTTACACAACGTGTAGTAGTTAGACCATGGATAAAATATTCAGGTTTTAAAACTGTAAAATTGTGGCTGGGTTATGCTCACAATCAAAAATATGCTGTTGAAGAAGCCGGAAATTACGAAACACTTGAGCAAAGATTGATCGTAATGGGAACTTTTTCACAAGAAATGCCAAAAGGGACCATCTTTGAGCAAGTCCGTTTTGAAACTAAATTTTTTGATGATCGAAATGGAGTTCATCAAACTATTCCTCGAATCAGAGCAAGATTTGGTGTTAATCATTATCTGGCTGGAAATGGAAAGCCTTTGTTTCTAGCGCCAAATATTGGTTATTACGCAGAATTGATGCTCAAGTTTGCCTCAAAAGATTATGCCGAAGAACATTTTGATATTTTTAGAATGTCAGTTTATTATTCTGCCGGAATTACAAAAAACATACATTTCTTGGCCGGAGTAATCGGTCAAATGCAATTACGCACAAATGGAAATCAGTTCGATGTTTATTACGGTCCAGTTTTCTCAATGAAATACAGCATTCGTCCAAAAGAAAGAGAAACATTTGACAGCGTTGATGGTGGCGCAGATTAATAATATTGCAACACAATAAAATTTTAAAGCAAAAAGTATATCGTTCTAAGTTTCAAAGATCTTTTTTCACAAATCATCATTTATTATGACCGATGCATCTCAATTTCGAAGCTCCATTTTCAGACATCTCGATGGTTTAGCTACCGCTCCAGTTGCTATAGCGTTGAAAAATCATGCAGTTTTAGAATTTATCTTGGATAAAAAACAACTAGAGCTAGCAGAACTTGTAACAGCTTTTAAAGCAAATGAAGGCTATTTGAATGTTGGTTTGAGAATCTTGGCTTCTCAAGGTTTTTTAGATTACGAAGTCAACAATAGCACGCAAAAAATTACCATTTCAGTAAACAAAAAGACTGAAATTGCCTTTTCAATGTTTCATCTTTATGAAGATGTTGTTAATTTGCTTCAGTTTTCTGGCCAATTTCATCCTCGTCTTTTTGAAGATGCTCCATTTGAAAAATTGGATTTAATTTTCGAAAAATATAAAAAAAATTATGATATTCTTCCTTCCAATGATCCGCTTACAAATAGTATACAGGAACAAATTTTAAAACATATTGAAGGTTATTTAATTGGCCCTACGATCGTGCGTTTGGCAATGAAGGGAATGTTTCATAAATATTTCATGGAAACCTCTTTTAAACCCGAAGAATTTCATAAATCGCCAGAAAATTTCAAAAAAATATTAGACTTTTTTGCCCACCTTGGATGGTTTACAGAAAAGAAAGGCAATTATCAATTTACAGAAATGGGATTGTTTTTTGCAAAAAGAGCAAGCGCATACGGTGTTACTGTCTCTTATTTGCCAACATTTGCTAGAATCGAAGAATTGTTTTTTGGAAATCCAGCCATTCTCTGGGCGATAAATGAAGGCGAAAACGAAATTCATGTAGACCGCGAAATGAATGTTTGGGGAAGCGGCGGCGCACACGATACTTATTTTAAAATTGTCGATGAAATTATAATCAAACTTTTTAATCTGCCAATTGAAGAACAACCAAAAGGAATTCTCGATATGGGTTGTGGCAACGGTGCTTTTCTGCAACACATTTTTGAAGTAATCGACAGACAGACTCTCAGAGGAAAAATGCTTGATAAATATCCGCTATTCTTGGTTGGAGCCGATTATAATCAGGCCGCTCTTAAAGTAACAAGAGCAAATCTTATAAAAGCGGATATCTGGGCAAAAGTAATTTGGGGAGACATTGGACGTCCCGATTTGCTTTCTGAGGATTTAAAAGAAAATTATAATATTGACCTGAGAGACTTGCTGAATGTACGCACTTTTCTAGATCACAACCGAATTTGGGAAGATCCTAAACACATCAATAAAGACAGAATAAGCAATTCGACTGGCGCATTTGCTTTTAGAGGAAAAAGAATCAGCAACAATTTAGTCGAAGACAATCTTTTGGAACATTTGCAAAAATGGTCGCCTTATGTTTATAAATTTGGGCTTCTTTTAATTGAACTGCATACCATAAATCCGAAACTTACTGCCCATAATATAGGCAAAACTCCCGCAACAGCTTATGATGCAACTCATGGATTTTCGGACCAATATATCGTAGAAATAGATGTCTTTAATAAAATCGCTGCAGAAGCTGGTTTATTTCCCGATAAAGCATACTTCAGAAGATTTCCAGACAACGATACTGCAACAGTAAGCATTAATTTACTGAAAGGCAACGGTTTACAGCTATAACAAATAAAAAACCTCCAAAACTAGAAAGCTTTGGAGGTTTTTATATGGTATGAAATGTATTACATTGAATCGTTGAATTCGTGTAATGATTTCAATGTACTTTCATAAAACAAAATTGCCGCGATAAGGTTTCCTTTATCTGAATATGGCATCATTTTTCTTTGAAACTCTACAGTAGTATCTAAGAATGTTGTAGTTCCAACTGCTTGACCATCTAATACTTTTTTGTGCTCGGCGTCATCTGGAATACCTAAGTCTGACATTGTAACTCCTGGTTTAGTAACCAAAGCGATGTAAGGAAGAGTTTTTACTAAAACTTTAATACGCTCAATGTACAATTCCAAAAGTTCTCCTTTTTGCATACCGGCCAATTCTTTTTGATCGTGGTATTTACGGATAATAGCTGTTGTACTGATAATACTTCTTGGAGCATTTTTAGCCTGTGCTGATACAGCTACAGTTGCCATGAAGCAAAGGAAACTTAGTAAGAAAATCTTGCTCTTCATTTGTTAGTAGATTTGGTTAATTGGATGGAAACAAAAATATATAAATTAACTTAAATTGCAACTTTATTAAATTCTTTTTTGCAATTAATTTTTCATTTTAGCGATTGTGTAGGCAAATTATTACATTTAACTTAAAAAATCAATATCAAATTATTAAGATTTGATTATTCTAAAACGGCCAGGGTATTTTATCCAAATACTTTTTTTATTGCCGTAATAGTCCATATAGTCTTCGCAAACAAATACTGCATGTGCTGTTGACCACGCTACAACACCGCAAAATTCACTTCCAGATTCTCTTTTTAATTTTTCTATTTGTTTGCCTTTTTGAAATCCTAAATATTTGTAGATCGTTGGCGTATAAACTTCACCGCTTTCTAAATCTTCCAAAGCTCTGTCAAAAGTATCTTCTTTATCAATAATCTGTTTGTATTTTGCCATTACGGCATAAGTCAATATTGCGTATTCGATAATTTTTTCGTTCTCGCAATTATCTTTGATGCAGACAAAATCAGCTGAGATTTTTGCTTTGCTTATTTCTTCACTATTAATATTGAAAGATTCATTATTCTTCAAGGTTATCTTTTGCAGATTATCATCTATTTTTTCGGTGACAAAAAGGTTGTCTAGTCCATAAATATTTAAAGAAGCCTTAATAAAAGCAATCGATGAACAGTTTGTGCGTTCTCCTTGCTTAAAACTTTCGAATATTTTATCTGAACTTAATTGCGCGTAAGAACTTGACCAGACAAACATTAAAAATAAAAATATTGAAGTAACAGATTTCATTGTCTTTAAATTTTATAATTGCTTCCCAAATAATCTTTGGGCAAATATAGTTTTACAAATCTATAAAAATCAGTTTATAGTTGAGAGAAAATCTTCATTCATATATAAAATCACTGAATATTTGCGTATAAGTACCTGATAATCTTATGCTATTTTTAAAAATCTTAAAAACTGGGGATAAAAATAGCATTAAAAAGAATATCTTTATATTGAATTTAATATAAAAATACTTCATAATATTGAAATCGATTATATGGAAACAAATACACTAATTCAGACTGAGGCTTGGGTAATTTCGTTGTTGCTTTTTATATTAATGCTTGTTTCATGTTTTATAGGACAAAAAATTGGCAAGTATATTCGAAACAAGAGACCTGCTGAGGAAAAATCTGCTGAAACGTCTTCTCTTATTGCGTTGCTATTTTTTTTATTAGCCTTTACTTTTGGCATGAGCAGCGACCGTTACGATTCTCGCAGAAAAATAGTTGTAGAGGAAGCAAATGACATTGGTACTGCTCTGTTGAGAAGTGATTTATATCCTGATTCAACAAGAACGGCATTCCGAAAAGATTTTAGAGATTATGTAGAAGTAAGAATATCTTATTATGAAACTGGGGCCAATTTAAAAGGAATTTTAAAAGCCGACAGTTTATCACAGATAATTTCTGCAAAACTTTGGAAAAGAGCATCAAATCTTTCTAAAGACCCAAATCATCTTGCTGCAACACAACAAATGATACCCGCTTTAAATGCCATGATTGATGTTGCCAGTTCTCGACTTGCTGGCGAAAAAGCAAAAGTACCGCAAAGCATTCTGGTAATGTTATTTTTCTTGTCGATTATAACAGCATTTTACAGCGGTTATTCAGAAGGGCGAAATGGCAGAATTGATTGGCTGGTTCAAATTGGTTTTTGTCTTTTAGTATCTCTAGTTGTATTGTTTACAATGGATTTAGACCGACCTCGCAGAGGCTTTGTAAATCTTGACGTTCCCAACCAAACTATTATAGATTTAAGAAAAAATTTTGAGTGATTTCTTTAGTAAAAGAAACTTCATCGTATAAAAAAAAGGGATTATTTCATTTATCTTGAAATAATCCCTTTCCTTTTATAATGCTAAAAATGATTTAAAACTTAAACGTCACATTTGCTGTTACACGTGTTGGATTTTGTGCTGCAAGTCGGTATGACCAATACTTTTCATTTGTCAAATTGTCAACCTTCAAACCAAGTCTGTATCTTGGCTGATCGTAAAAAAGAGACGCATCTAGAACAGTATACGACGGAATTGAGAATTTGAACGTCGTCGTATTCGTCTGATAATATTCGCTTCCGTAGATACCTCCAAAACCAATTCCTAAACCTTGCGCGCGACCTGTAACAAGTCTGTAACTTGCCCATAAGTTAGCTGTTGTTGGAGATCCAGCGGTAGTTGGCCTTAAACCTTGAACACTGGCATTGCTCTTTTCGTATTTACTGTCGTTATATGTATAACCTGCCACAATATTTAATCCTGAAATTGGGTTGGCAATAAATTCTGCTTCAAAACCTCTACTTACCTGAGTTCCATCCTGAATTGAATAGTTAACATGATCCGGATCATCGCGTGTAATGTTTGTCACAGCAATATCATAATAACTAAGTGTTGCCGATATTTTGTTTAGATCAAATTTAAATCCGCCTTCCCATTGATTCGCTTGATTTGGTTTAAACGTATTTCCATAGAAATCAGAACCTGAAACGTTGCTGAAACCATTCATATAATTACCAAAAGCGGCAACTTTATCTTTTACAATTTGATAAACAACTCCAAATTTTGGCGAAACAGCCGTCTGATTATAATTTCCTGCGATCGAATCCTTGCTAGGGTAATACGTTCCGTGATTCTCATATTTATCAATACGAACTCCACCCATTACCAATAATTTATCGGTTACATTTAATACATCCGAAACATACGCGCTATACGTATCTTCGTCATTTGATACAAAATTTGTATAAGTAGCATTGGCAAACATTGGCTCTACTTTTTGGAGCGTAAAGTTATCATAAGCCGCACCAGGCTTTTTATAATTCATTGCCGGCATATTAACGATTGCATCATTTCTTGTAGCGCGCAAACTGTAAAAATCCAAACCAGCCACTACTCTATTTTTAAGCTTGCCAATATTAAATTTTCCAATAAAATTTTGCTGAATATCAGTTCCATAAAATGGTGAATCCTGATTGGTTACCTGTTGTCTTAACGTTGTAGCCGATCTCATTTGCAAAGCCACAACATAACCTTCAGACGATGATCTTGTTCTTGACAAAATAGTTTGAGACGTCCATTCATCAGATATTTGATACTTTAATTGTGCAAAAATATTATATTGCTGACTTGTATAATTGATCGTATTATTAGCAAAAGATAATTTATAAGGAATATCAAGTGCCTCAATACTGCTTTGTGTATTTGCTACTACAAAAGGAGCCAATCTGGTTGGCGAAGTTGCTTTGTACAAACTAAATTCGGCATCGATTAAAAGCGTTAATCGATCATTAATTTGGTAGGAGAAACTTGGTGCAAAAGAAAAGTTTTTGTTGAATCCTGCGTCCTGAAAACTTCTTTCGCTATGCAGTGCGGTATTAATTCTCAATAAAGCAGTTTTATCTTGATTTATTGGCGTATTCACATCAAAAGTCAATCGGTTAAGATCCCAGCTTGCAGCAGAATAAGAAACTTCGCCTTTAAAAGTATCAAAAGGCTTTTTAGTAACACGATTGAACAATCCGCCGAAAGATGATAATGTGCTTCCAAACAGCGTTGCAGATGGTCCTTTGATAACTTCAATACGCTCTAAATTTGAAGGATCGATTGTTGTATAGGTAAAACTTCCAACACCGTTTCTAACTACTTGTGGCGTAGGAAAACCTCTTGAAATTGAAGTAGTACGTCCTTGGTTTCTAACTTCGGCGATACCTGCTCCCGGAACATTTTTAAAAGCACTGTTGTAATCTGTTACAACCTGTTCTTTCATTAATTCTTTGCTGACAACGATATAAACCTGCGAGTTTTCAATGTTTTTCAAAGGCATTTTAGCCACATCGATACTTTCTTTTTTCGCAAATCGGTTTCCTCCTGTTCTAATCACAACATCATCTAAATTTTCAATCGATGAATTTACTCTGATATCAATAGAAACTGATGGTGACTGATCTGTAAGTTCTACCGTTTCTAAAGAAGATTCATAGCCAGGCATTGAAACTTCTAAAGTATATTTTCCAAATGGAACTTTTTTAAATTCATAACTACCAGCTGAATTGGTTACAGCGGTTTTATTTATTTCGACCAATTTTACTAAAACGCCTTGACCAGCATTTCCTTCATTAGTAATTACACTTCCAGAAATTTGTCCTGCTGAAGCGGTTTGTGCCTGAAGAAATCCAAAATTAAAAGCAATAAAAAACAGCATAATTGCTGTTTTGCTTCTTAAACTGGATAATTTTATAAAAGAGGAAATTAAATGTAATGCTACTTTCATATTATTCTTATTTATACTTATTCTAAATTAAAGCGCAAAAGAACAATATAAATTTGAAAATATCAACTGATGAATGTTATTTTTTCAGAAAAAAAACAACCTAAATAAATTTATAAAACACACGAAATCGTAATAGTTTCTAAGCTAATTATTATTTGGACTGTTTCTAAAATACCGTTATATTTGCCCGCATCATCTTAAAATTCTGCACAAGGAATTACATCTTTTTTATGATTTCAAAACAAATTAAAAATACAGCGCGCCAAATTCATTTATGGCTTGGATTAGCAACCGGAATTATTGTTTTCATCATCAGTATTACCGGCTGTATTTATGTTTTTGAAGAAGAAATAAGAAGTTTTTCAAAAGAAGAAAAATTATATGTTCCAATTCAGGAAAAGCCTTTTGTTGGACTTGAAAAAATTGTTAGTAATTTTCAGAAGCAATTTCCGAAAGACAAAATTACTTCGATCAAAATCAATCAAAAAATTCCGAATGCCGCTGTAGAACTTTCGACAAAAAAGAAAACCTACTTTTTTAATCCCTATGACGCTGCTTTAATTGGCAATGAAAAACAAGATTGGCTAACAGTTGTGAGAAAACTGCATACCGAACTGCTTTTAGGCGAAGCGGGAAGTTTTATACAACGTTGGGCAGTTGTAATTTTTGCATTGATGCTTATAACCGGTTTAATTTTATGGTTTCCGCTGCAAATAAGATCATTGAAGCAATCTTTGACTATTAAATGGAAAGGTACTTTTAAACGCGTTAATTATGACTTGCACAATGTATTAGGTTTTTATGCTTCCTTTTTTTTGATTGTAATTGTGTTTACGGGTTTATTTTTTGCTTTTAAAGAAGTTAAAAATGCGGCCGCTTTTGTTACAGGCACAAAAATTAATGAAGGTCGAGAAGTAATAAATGAACCAATTTTAGAAAAAGAATCATTAGCAGCTCGTTACGACAGAATCTATAAAACTGAAAACAAGAACTATCCAGGTGCAAATACCGTAACATTTTCAATAAAAAAGGGCAAAGAGTTACGATTAAGAATGCTTTACCCTTATAAGTGGTCACGAAAACAAAATACATTTTATTTTGATCCAAAAACGGGTCAAATGCTTCGCTATAAATTGTACGAAGATTTTAATACTGCTGATACAATCGAAGCGTCTAATTACGATATTCACACAGGAAGATTCTTTGGTTTATTTGGTAAAATCATCGCTTTTCTGGCCAGCTTGATTGCCGCGAGTCTGCCAATTACTGGATTTATTATTTGGCTGAAAAAGAAGAAAAAAACAAAGAAAAAATCTCCAGCAAAAACGGTAAACAAAAAATTGAATAAGGCAATCGTTTAAGATTATCTTACTCGGAATTTATCGCTTTTAAGCTTTAATTCCATAAAGAAAAATTCTTTTAAAGGCATAAATAGCAGGAAGTTTAGGAAAATTAACCGCTATTTTTTCTTTAAATGCATCCACAAAAAGTTGCTGTTGATCTTGTTGAAAAAGCTCCATGTACGGAATTAGAGCTGAGCCTGAAATAAAATCAAAAAGCGCATCATGATTTTGAGCGATTATTGGATACACTTTCGTCATAATTTGAATATCTTCAAGATTTCCTTCAAACATTATTTGCGCATATTCATCCATACTCAAAACAGGTGAATCTCTTTTCCAACCTTTTAAATAACTTTTAAATGGTTCTTCATCGGCCAATTCGTAGAGTAATTTATTCAATGTATTTTCTTTTTGAACCGGCATTTGAACTGCAAACTGTCCGGCAGAATTCAGCGAATTAATCAACTTTGGAAATAAAACTTTATGATCGTCTGACCATTGCAATGCTGCATTGCTAAAAACCAAATCCCATTTTTATCTGAATTTGCAATGTCTTCAATTGTTGATTGTTGAAAATGAAGATTTTTTGTCTCAAAAGCTTTCGATTTAAAAAGCATTTCAGTCGAAGAATCCACTCCTAAAAAATTGATCTGCTTAAATTTTTCGGCTAAAAAAATAGACTGCTCCCCTGTTCCACAACCTAAATCAATGGCGTTTCCAGAAGCAATCGGTTTTATAAGCTCCGTCAAATCAACGAAAGGCTTAAATCGAATGTCTTTAAATTTATTATAGATTTCAGGATTCCAAGGCATGATTGTTTCTGTTTTTATAAATTTAAGAATATCTCAAATTATTTACAACCCTTTTTTAGCATCATACGGAATATATTGATCCCATTCCCATGGCGTATAGGTATCTGCAATTCCGGTTTCTAGTAAATATTTTATTATGCCACTTGTAGGGTAACTGTTAGACATTATAAGCATTCCAATTCCTTTTTCAGGGTAAACAATGCTGTAATTTTGAAAACCAGAACCCTGTCCTTCTTTAAAAGCACCAACGCCGTATGGTGATTTCAAAACGCCCCATCCCAGACCGTAGGAAAGTTCAATTTTGTCATTCCAATTTCCATCTTCCAATGCTCCAGGGCCAAATTGGTTTTTAGAATGAATCCGAATCTGCGGACTGAACATTTCCTTATATGATTTTGCTTTCAGAATTTTTTTGTTCAAAATTGCAGTAATAAACTTGCTATAATCTTCAAAAGTTGTTTCTAGCGTTCCTGCCCCTCTTGGCGCATTATCTTTATCTTTTTCCTGTTTTTTTCCTTCTGTATCATATCCGTAGGCGTAATCTTTTTCAAATTGCGGTTGCCATTTATAACTGGACGAAGTCATTCCGAGCGGTTTGAATATCTTTTCTTGAGCCAAATCTTCTAAAGGTTTTCCGGTAATTTTCTCAATTACAACCTGAAGATACGTTAAACCTTCTCCTGAATAACTATAACGAGTTCCCGGTTCAAATTTGATACGTAATTTTTCATCCGATTCAAACCAGCGCCAATTTGGGAATCCGGCAGTGTGATCAAGACACATTCTGGCAGTTACTTTTGTATATTGCGGACTGTCTTTCAAATCTTTATAATCTTCATGCCAAACTTTATGTTCGTACTCATAAATTGGTTTTGGAAGATAACTTTGAAGTGGTTTATCTAAATCTAAAACTCCTTCTTCAACCAGTTTTAATACCAAAACCGCAAAAACCGCCTTGCTAAATGACGCGCCGTATAAATTGGTCTGCAATTGCAATTGCTTTTTATTTTCTACATCACTGTATCCAAAAGTTTTAATATAAACTGGTTTTTTCGAATTAAAAACAGCAACGCCCAAACCTTTTACGTCTCCGTTTTTCATTAGCTGTTCTATTTTTTTGGTAAGACTATCTGAAGAAATCGTGCTTCCGTCAAGCTTTTTTATTAAAACATAATTTTGTGCCGTACTTCCAACAATACCAGCGAAAAAAATAATTAATAACATTTTTTTCATTTTCAAGTGTATTAAATTATTTGTCGTTTTTAGATTGTCTTCTTTCCAAATTTTAAAATAAAAAACTTCTTCAAAATAAAATTTAGAAGCAAACAAACTGATTATAAACTTAATAGAAAATTTTACAAATTCAAAATCATCAAATATGTTCAAATTATAAAATGAGATGATAATTATATAACATTGCGCCAAAATCATGTAAACGAAAGGAAAATCTTATTTATACTTTCATAGATGAATTAACACCAAAAATTCTGAATTCTATGAAACATTTTTACTTCAAAATACGCACTGTTGGTTTTTTAATTTCGGTTACAAAATACAGCTGTGTTCCCCATTTCAATCTCGAAGATTGCACACGCGCAAATAATGATGCATTTAATTATCAGTAAGCGCCAAAATTGATTAATAAATTCACCGATTTATTTTTTTTTAAGTTTTTTGAATTGACCTCTATTTCACCAAAAAAAATGCGATTCAAAAAATTATCATTTTCTACTTAAACCAAAAACATATATGATTTATAAAAATATACTGCAAATTGACGATGATGTTGACGATTGCGAATTTTTCATGGAAGCGCTACAGGCCGTCTCAGATGCTGATTATACGGCAATGCACAACTCAGTTGAAGCGCTTAACAAACTAATTAGTCAAGAGCTTAGTCCAGATATCATATTCCTTGATTTGAACATGCCAATCATGTCAGGTTTTGAGTTTTTAACGGCAATTAAGGCGCAAAAACTCATTCAAGATATTCCGGTTGTTGTTTTTTCTACATCTCAATTTGAAGAAACAAAACTAAAAGCCAGAAGTTACGGTGCAAAAGAATTTATCTCGAAACCTAGTGATTTTAATGAACTAAAGAAAATTATAAGTGATTTCACGATATAGTAAATTTTTCAAAAATGCAAAATATGCCCATTTTCAAATAAGTTGTTTTTTATTGTTTAATGCGGTTTTCTTAAGAGAAAAACAATGAAATTATCCACGCAAATAATTTTAGCCTTTACGTTTATCATTTTGCTTTCTGCTGCAGATTCGTATACTAATTACAGACTGTCGTTGAAGGTAAATCAAAACTCTCAGTTTCTTTCAAAATCAGAAGCCGTAATTCGCAATTCAAATAAAACACATAGGGCCATTTTACAAATGCAAAGTGCTGTAAGAGGTTATTTATTGACTAGTGACAGTACTTATTTAGCTCCTTATTATAGTGGTATAGAAAAAGTACCTGGTTATTTTGTAGAACAACATACGCTTATTGACAGTAATCAGATTCAGTCTTCGATTTTAGATTCGATAAGTGTTCTTCACGGTGAGTGGCTCTCATTTACTTCTGAATTAATTAGAGCAAGAAGAGAAAATGCGGTAGCTTATCAATATCTTTTAGAAAATAAATTCAAAAAGCATATTGGAAAAAACATCAACGATTCTATTGCCCAAAAGTTTAAAACATTTGATAAAATTGAATACAAAACGCGCACCCATCATAGCGAAATGCTTTTGCATTCTTTAAATAATGCCAGAAACTATTCGTTGGTATTTTTAACGCTCACCATTTTTATCGGAATATGCAGCACGGCTTACATCGTCATGATGATTACAAAACGAATCAATTCGATGGTACGTGTGGCTGATACGATTTCGAAAGGCCGTTTTACCATTGTTCAAGATTATAAAAATGATGAACTGAGTGCCCTTGCATCATCTTTAAATATAATGTCGCGCCGTCTTGAAAAAAATATTCAGGAATTGGAAAACAAAAATGAAGAACTCAACAAGTTTGCCTACGTCGTTTCGCACGATTTAAAAGCGCCACTTCGAGGAATTTACAATGTAATCAGCTGGATTGAAGAAGATTTGTCAAGCGAACTCTCTCCTGCTCTTAGAAATTACTTGAATATTATTCCGAAAAGAACACAGCGCATGGAAGCTTTGATTAACGGGCTTTTAGATTACGCCCGAATCAACCGTAAAACTTCTCCCGAAATTGTTGATACAAATGCACTTGTTCATGAAATTGCCCAATCAATAGTTCCGAGAGAATTTAAACTTGAAATAATTAATCTGCCAGAACTTGTTACAGAACGCTTAAAACTCGAACAGCTTTTTTCAAATTTAATTAGCAATGCGGTTAAATATTCGAAACCTGAAAATCCATTTATCGAAATAAAGTGCATAAAAGTGAACAACATTTATGAGTTTTCAGTAAAAGACAACGGAATTGGAATTGATGAAGAATACCACCAAAAGATATTTGAAATTTTCCAAACGCTCCGAGAGAAAAACGAAATGGAAAGTACCGGCGTGGGACTTGCCATTGTCAAAAAAATCATTGACGACCAAGGAGAAACTATTCATGTCGAATCAAAATTAGGTGAAGGAACCACATTTACTTTCACTTGGCGAAATAACAAACAGTATGAGAAAGCCTAATATTTTATTAATTGAAGATGATGAGCTAGACACGATATCAGTAGAACGTTCACTGAAAAAGCTGGAGATCAAATATGATCTTCATACTGCATATAATGGTCTAGAAGCACTTCAAATGCTACGAAAAACTGACAATCCGCTAATTCCAGATGTTATTCTGCTAGATATTAATATGCCAAAAATGAACGGAATTGAGTTTTTAAGAATCCTTAGAGCGGACGAAAAACTAAAAGATTTAAAAGTATTTATAATGACAACTTCGTCTGAAAGCAGTGATCGTGAAACTGCCGAAAACTTAGGAATTTCAGGATACATAATAAAACCGCTGAATTATACAGACAACACAAAAAGATCAGATTCCATGGATGCTTTCGTGCAATTTCATCTAAGGAAAATTTTATTGAATGAAAACGTGTAAAAACAATTGTTAATTATGAATTGTTAATTGTAAATGAAAAATCAAAAACTCACATTAACAATTAATAATTGACAATTCACAATTATCAATTCACAATTATCAATTCACAATTATCAATTAACCTCCAATCGCCAAAAAACTAAACCTGCTGCAACGCCACCAATTATGAAAAATAAAATTCACAAAAATAAAACGCCAAAAAATGACGTGCTGATTGCGCTGCCTGTTATTACAGAAGAACAAACAGCAGAACGCAAAAGCAAGAAAAATAAAACCGAAGAATCAATTCTCAGTGATGCCGAATTTTTGAAGATTTTGCTGAAAGTCAAAAACGGTAATTTTTCGCAACGTTTTCCAACGGATCAAGATGGAACAAAAAGAGCGATATGCGACACTCTAAATGAAATCATTGACCTGAATGAAAGAATGGTTTTTGAATTTCAAAAGGTTGGGAAAAGCATTGGTAAACAGGGAAAATTAACCAATCGCGTGGTGCTTGACGGTGCGCGTGGTTCATGGAGTTCTTGCGTTGATTCGGTAAATACTTTGATTTCGGATCTGGTTCACCCAACGATTGAAATTGCGCACGTAATTACATCGGTTGCAAAAGGGAATCTTTCTCAGGAAATGCCTTTAGCTATTGAAGGAAATCCATTGCAGGGGGAATTTCTTAGAATTGCCAAAGAGGTAAACGGAATGGTGAAACAGCTGAACCTCTTTTCGATGGAGGTTACGCGTGTGGCGCGTGAAGTTGGTACCGAAGGAAAATTGGGAGGTCAGGCAAAAGTGCGTGGTGTTGGTGGTGTTTGGAAAGATTTGACCGATTCTGTAAATAAAATGGCGAGTAACCTTACTGGTCAGGTGCGTAACATTGCCGATGTAACAACCGCGGTGGCAAAAGGAGATTTATCCAAAAAAATTACCGTTGACGTAAAAGGAGAAATCCAAGAATTAAAAAATACCATTAATACGATGGTGGATCAGCTGAACTCTTTTTCTTCTGAGGTTACACGTGTGGCGCGTGAAGTTGGTACCGAAGGGAAATTGGGCGGTCAAGCACAAGTAAAAGGTGTTGGTGGAACTTGGAAAGATTTAACCGATTCGGTGAATCAAATGGCATCGAATCTTACCGGACAAGTACGAAATATTGCCGATGTAACAACCGCGGTAGCAAAAGGAGATTTATCTAAAAAAATTACCGTTGACGTAAAAGGAGAAATCTTAGAGTTAAAAGATACAATTAATACCATGGTGGATCAGCTGAATTCCTTCTCTTCTGAGGTTACACGTGTATCACGTGAAGTAGGTTCTGAAGGAAAACTGGGAGGTCAGGCAAAAGTGCGAGGTGTGGGTGGAGTTTGGAAAGATTTGACCGATTCTGTAAACCAAATGGCCTCCAACTTAACCGGACAAGTACGTAATATTGCCGAGGTTACAACTGCCGTAGCAAAAGGCGATTTATCTAAAAAAATTACTGTAAACGTTGAAGGAGAAATCCTTGAACTAAAAAATACCATCAATACCATGGTGGATCAGCTAAACTCATTCGGTTCTGAGGTAACTCGTGTGGCGCGTGAGGTAGGTTCTGAAGGAAAACTGGGTGGTCAGGCCAAAGTAAAAGGTGTTGGTGGAACATGGAAAGATTTAACCGATTCGGTGAACCAAATGGCATCGAATCTTACTGGACAAGTTCGTAACATTGCCGAGGTAACGACGGCCGTAGCAAATGGAGATTTATCGAAAAAAATTACAGCGGTCGCCGAAGGAGAAATCCTTGAATTGAAGAAAACCATCAACACGATGGTGGATCAGTTGAATTCCTTCTCTTCTGAGGTTACCCGTGTGGCACTTGAGGTTGGTACAGAAGGAAAATTAGGCGGTCAGGCAAAAGTAAAAGGTGTTGGTGGAACGTGGAAAGATTTGACCGATTCTGTTAACCAAATGGCATCCAACTTAACCGGACAAGTACGTAACATCGCTGAGGTAACAACAGCAGTGGCAAAAGGCGATTTATCGCGCCAAATTACGGTTGATACTAAAGGAGAAATTCTAGAGCTTAAAAATACCATTAATACAATGGTGGGGCAGCTTAACTCATTTGCTTCCGAGGTAACTCGTGTAGCGCGTGAGGTTGGTACCGAAGGAAAACTGGGCGGACAAGCACAAGTTGAAGGTGTTGGTGGAACATGGAAAGATTTAACGGATTCGGTAAACCAAATGGCATCGAATCTTACTGGACAAGTTCGAAATATTGCCGAAGTAACAACTGCGGTTGCAAAAGGAGATTTATCACTCCAGATTACGGTTGACGTAAAAGGAGAAATCTTAGAGTTAAAAAATACAATTAATACCATGGTGGATCAGCTTCGAGGCTTTGCTTCGGAGGTTACAAGGGTTTCTCGAGAAGTTGGAACAGAAGGAAAACTGGGAGGACAAGCTAACGTTCCCGGAGTTGCAGGAACCTGGAAAGATTTAACCGATTCGGTGAATCAAATGGCTGGAAACCTTACTGCTCAGGTTCGTAATATTGCCGATGTGGCGATTGCCGTTGCAAATGGAGATATGTCCCGAAAAATTACAGTTGACGTGCGCGGGGAAATTCTTCAATTAAAAGAAACCTTGAACACAATGGTGGATCAGCTTCGTGAATTTGCCTCAGAGGTAACTCGTGTGGCGCGTGAAGTTGGTACCGAAGGAAAATTGGGAGGACAAGCCAATGTACCCGGAGTTGCTGGAACTTGGAAAGATTTAACAGATTCGGTGAATCAAATGGCGGGTAACTTAACCACTCAGGTTCGTAATATCGCCGAGGTAACCATTGCCGTTGCCAACGGAGATATGTCGAAAAAAATTACGGCTGACGTTCGTGGAGAGATTCTGCAATTGAAAGAAACCGTAAATACGATGGTGGATCAGCTTCGTGCTTTTGCTTCCGAGGTAACTCGTGTGGCGCGTGAGGTTGGAACTGACGGAAAACTGGGCGGACAAGCCTTCGTTCCCGGAGTTGCTGGAACTTGGAAAGATTTAACGGATTCGGTTAACCAAATGGCATCGAACTTAACTGGCCAGGTTCGTAATATTGCCGATGTAACCAAAGCCGTTGCAAATGGCGACCTTTCAAAACAAATTACCGTTGACGTAAAAGGTGAAATCCTCGATTTGAAAAACACTTTCAACACGATGGTGGAACAGTTGAATTCGTTTGCTTCTGAAGTAACACGTGTAGCGCGTGAGGTTGGTACCGAAGGAAAATTGGGAGGACAATCGGAAGTAAAAGGTGTTGCCGGAACTTGGAAAGATTTAACGGATTCCGTTAACGTAATGGCGTCTAACTTAACAGGTCAGGTTCGTGGAATTGCGAAAGTTGTAACTTCTGTTGCAAAAGGAAACTTAAAACAAAAATTATCAATTGATGCAAAAGGCGAAGTAGCGCAATTAACTGATACCATCAACGAAATGATTGATACGCTCGCCACTTTCTCTGATCAGGTAACAACAGTTGCCCGTGAAGTTGGTGCGGAAGGAAAACTGGGCGGACAAGCGAATGTTCCAGGAGCTTCGGGAACTTGGAAAAACTTGACGGAAAACGTAAATCAGCTAGCGGCGAATCTTACTACGCAAGTACGTGCGATTTCTGAAGTGGCATCGGCGGTAACACAGGGAGATTTAACGCGAACAATTGGTGTTGAAGCAAAAGGTGAAGTTGAAGCACTTAAAGACACTATTAATCAAATGATTTATAATCTTAAAGCAACCACATTGCGTAATCAGGAACAAGACTGGCTGAAATCGAATTTAGCTAAATTTACGCAGATGCTTCAAGGTCAAAAAGAACTTAATGCCGTTACAAAAAAGATTCTTTCAGAACTTGCTGCCGTAGTAACTGCACAGCACGGACTTTTCTATATTTTGGAAGAAGACGAAGAATTCATGGACTCAAAACTGAATTTAATTGCTTCATATGCTTACATCAAACGTAAAGATTCAATGACGCAATACGCAATGGGCGAAGGACTTATTGGTCAGGTTGCAATCGAAAAAGAGCGTATTATTTTAAGTAATGTTCCTAAAGATTACATCCGAATTAATTCGGGTCTTGGCGATGCAAAACCACAAGACGTAATTATTCTTCCTGTTCTTTTTGAGGGCCGACTTAAAGCGGTTATTGAATTGGCTTCTCTTGATACGTTTAATCAGACACACTTAGATTTCCTTGAAGGTTTGACAGAAAGTATCGGAATTGTACTGAATACGATTGAATCGAATTCAAGAACTGAGGAATTATTGGTACAATCTCAATCTTTGGCAAGCGAGTTAAAAAGTCAGCAGGAAGTATTAAAAAACACCAACGAAGAATTAGAAGAAAAAGCCATTCTGCTAGCCAATCAAAAAGAAGAAGTGGAACTTAAAAACCAAGAGGTTGAGGTTGCGCGAAAAGCTTTGGAAGAAAAAGCAGATCAGCTTACATTGACTTCAAAATACAAATCGGAATTCCTGGCGAATATGTCTCATGAGTTGCGTACACCTCTGAACAGTTTACAGATTTTAGCCAACGAATTAATCGCCAACCGCGATGGAAATTTATCCGAAAAACAAATTCAGTTTGCCAAAACCATTAATTCATGCGGTGATGACTTAATTCAGCTGATTAATGATATTCTGGATCTTTCTAAAATTGAATCTGGTTATATTTCTGTCGATTATAACCCGATTAGTTTTGCCGAAATCAGTCGATTTGTGGAGTCTACCTTCAACCCTATTTCGCAGGCAAAACATCTTAATTTTGAAATCTTTATGGATGCGAATCTTCCTGAAGTAATGGAAACCGATTCACAGCGACTAAATCAGATTCTAAAAAATCTTTTGTCTAACTCCTTCAAATTCACTGAAAAAGGTTCGGTTAAACTGAATATTTATAAAGCTGATAATAACTGGAAAACCAAAAATACAAGTCTAGAAAATGCTGAAGCTGTAGTCGCTTTCGAAATTTCGGATACTGGAATCGGAATCTCAAAAGAAAAACAAAACATCATTTTTGAAGCCTTTCAACAGGCAGAAGGCTCTACAAGCCGTAAATATGGAGGAACTGGTTTAGGATTATCGATCAGCCGTGGTTTATCTGACTTATTGGGAGGAAGCATCGAATTAGAAAGTGATACTAGTATTGGAAGTAAATTCACCTTGTTTTTGCCTCTTAAATTTGTTCATATTGCTGAAATTGAAGACATCAGCGTCAATGAAGAAACAAATGTGCTACACGCCGGAAAAAGCCGCTTAAAATCACTTCCTTCTTCAAGTTTCAACAAGTCGGATATTGATTTGTATTTTGCTGATGAAGTTGGAGACGACCGTGGAATCATAAAACCAGACGACAAAGTACTTCTAATTGCTGAAGACAATTTGACTTTTGCCAAAATTTTACTTGAAAGAGCGCATCAGCATGATATTAAAGCTGTGGTGACTACTAAAGGAAATGATGTAATTGACTACATCAATCAGTTTCAACCTCATGCGATTACGATGGATCTAAATATGCCGGATACGAGCGGTTGGAAAATTTTGGACCGATTGAAAACTGATTTTACGTTGCGCCATATTCCAGTATATATTATTTCTGGCGAAGATGAAAGAAACAAAGGTTTGAAACGCGGTGCCCGAAACTTTCTCGTTAAGCCAGTCAAAAATGATTTATTGACGGCACTTTTTAACGACATTCATGATTTTAAAAATAAAAAAGAGAAGAATTTATTAGTCGTTGATGATAATCAAGCCGAATTAAAAAGAATTGTCGAAGCCGTTGAAGGAGATGATATTTCGATTTCGACTGCTTTGACCGCAAAAGATGCAGTTGAACTTATTAAAGAAAAGTCATTTGATTGTATTATCTTAGACTTAGTACTCCCAGATGCAGATGGATTAGATTTATTAACTGATCTTGAGAATAATATCAACGGACAGGAAACCGCAATTATTATTCATTCTGCCGGCGATGTAAACAAAAAACAGCGTAGCAAACTCAGCCGATTTGCGCACAGCATTATTACAAAAAGTGCTACATCAATTGATGAATTAGTTGACCAGACTGCCCTATTCCTGCATCGTGTACACAAAGATTTGCCGGAAAGCATGAAACAACTCATTGAAACTTATTATTTAAAAGAAGATGTTCTCATCAATAAAAAAGTACTTTTGGTAGATGATGATGTTCGAAATTTATTTGCGTTGACAACAGCTTTGGAACGTTTTGGATTAGACGTTATTAGTGCCGAAAGCGGTCATGAGGCTATTGAAATTTTAAATCAGAATGCGAAAATGGATATTGTGCTGATGGATATCATGATGCCAGAAATGGACGGTTATGAAACCATGAAAATCATTAGACAAAATGCCAGACATAAAGACCTGACTATTATTGCCGTTACCGCAAAAGCCATGAAAGGAGACAGACAAAGATGTATAGAATCTGGCGCGTCTGATTATATCACGAAACCGGTTAATGTTGAACAATTATCTTCGTTAATGAGGGTTTGGTTAAAATAATATTTTAAATAAAAATCAAAATGGCACACACTCCTATTAAAATATTATTAGTTGATGATAAAAAGGAAAATCTGCTTTCTTTGCAGGTTATTCTGGCAAATATGGGCTATCAGTTTGTGGAAGCGTCATCTGGAAAAGATGCCTTGCGAATTCTACTCAAAAAACAGGATTTTGCTATCATCTTGATGGATGTGCAAATGCCTCTTATGGATGGATTTGAAACCGCTGAGCTTATTCGCCAAAGCGACAAACTCAAGCATGTGCCTATCATTTTCCTAACTGCCAATATGAATACGTCCGATTATATATTCAAAGGTTATCAGTCTGGTGCCGTTG
This sequence comes from Flavobacterium sp. LHD-80, assembly GCF_030929605.1. GTDB lineage: Bacteria > Bacteroidota > Bacteroidia > Flavobacteriales > Flavobacteriaceae > Flavobacterium. The sequence goes on along the minus strand of NZ_JAVFVS010000002.1, from coordinate 317,799 downwards.
ATTATATGATCAAACCATTATCTGCTGAAATACTTCAGGCCAAAGTGATGGTTTTTACTGAATTATATAGAAAAAATAGGGAATTACAGCTTAAGGAAGAAGAAACAAATGCGCTTAACGCTAAGATTACGAAAGCCAATGAAGATTTGGCTTCGCAATATCTTGCTATCGAAAAATATGCAAATGAACTAAAAAGAAAAAATACAGAACTTGATGCTTTTACGCATATTTCAAGTCATGATCTTCAGGAACCGCTCCGTAAAATTCAGACTTTTTCGAACATTATTCTCGCAAAAGAATACGACAATTTAAGTCCTGACGGAAGATTAAAATTTGACCGAATTTTATATTCTACCAATCGAATGCGCGAACTGATTAATGATCTTTTAGCGTTTTCAAGAACCAATATCATTGATCGTATTTATGAAAATACAGACCTTGAAACAATTGTAGACAATGTAAAAGAAGCACTTAGAGAAAATATTAAGGACAAAAATGCCGAAATAATAACTGCTTTTCATGGAAAAGTCAATATTATTCCATTTTTGTTTATTCAGCTTCTTGAAAATTTGATTAATAATTCGCTGAAGTTTTCACAAAAGGAAATTCCGTTGCAGATTACAATTAAAAGCCGAATGGCAACGGGCAAAGATTTACATAATGATAAATTAGTTCCGCTCGAAAATTATTGTCATATTAGTTTTCAGGATAACGGAATAGGTTTTGAACCTGAACACAGCGAGAAGATATTTGGTGTTTTTCAACGACTTCACACTAGAGATATTTATGACGGAACAGGAATTGGTCTTGCCATCGTGAAAAAAATAGTTGAAAATCATAATGGACTAATTATGGCATCTGCTCAGCCCATGAAAGGCGCTACTTTTGACATTTACATTCCGCAATAAATTTTCTTCAACTAAAGAATCAAATCAAATATATCCCTTCAAAGTGGGATATCTAAAACAACTGAATTCAGCCTGCTACTAAGAATTTATGGCTGTTATGAAAGATTATTTCCTTAAATTTTTATTGCTTTTTCAGTACTTTTATCATAATCCTCATCAGTTATTTTTTCTTTTTTAAAAGTTAAGACTTTGCTTTTTACAATAAAAAAGCAGACCGAGAATCCTAAAATAATAATTGATATTAAAATGATCTCTATTATTAAACTGTTTTCTGGTGTATTACTTATCATATCTTTATTTTAAGATTTTGAAAAAGAAAACTTAACTTATTCATATATACGAAACTAACGCAATTATGGATTAAAAAAAATACTCCAAAAGGTGTATTTTTTTCTTTTACCTCTCTCTTATTCAATTCTAAATATTTGAAATTTTTCAAATACTTTCTTTTCAAAATTTTTCTTTGCGAAAATAGTGTTATTTTTACACTTATTACCATTTTTTAAACATCAAACTTTACTAACCGACCAAAATACCGCAAAAAATGAGATATTTCTTTCTTAGTTTTCTCCTATTCACAATTTCAAATTCACTTCGAGCACAACAACTTTCGGCAACAAGTCCCGATAAAAATATCAAACTTGAAATTTCTGTCATTAATGGCTCTCCTTATTTTCAAGTATTTTATCAAAACGAAGAATTCCTTGGTAAGTCTCCGCTAGGACTATTAAGTTCGGCTGGCGATTTTACAAAAGGACTTAAATTGATCAATAGCAAAACAGCTAAAATTCAGGAATCTTATAAATTAGATCGATCTAAAGTAAGTCAGGTTAATTATAAGGCAAATGAAATTACATATAGTTTTACAAACACAAATAATGAAACTTTAAATATCATTTTCAGAGTTACCGATACGGATGTTGCATTTAGTTATCAAATTCCGAAAAGCACAAAAAATACTGGAAACTGCATTATTGAAAAAGAAATTACCGGTTTTAAACTTCCATCAAAATCAACCACTTTTATTACTCCACAAGCTCCTCCATTGAGCGGTTGGGAGAAAACAAAACCATCTTATGAAGAAGAGTATACAAGAGAACAACCTATTGCAACAAAATCGCAATATGGTTTAGGTTTCACTTTTCCGGCACTTTTTCATGTTGAAGACAAAGGCTGGTTGTTGATTTCTGAAACTGGTATCAGTGGTAATTATCCCGGAACTCGATTGAGTGATGCATCTTTAGACGGAATCTATACGGTTACTTTTCCGCAAGAAGGTGAAAATAATCATCAAGGACCTATAACTGCATCTGGAATTTTACCCATGCAGACTTCGTGGAAAACCATAACATTGGGCAAAACTTTAAAACCAATAGTTGAATCGACAGCATCGACAAATGTTGTAAAACCACTTATAAAGACTTCTAAAATATTTAATGCCGGCCGAGCAAGCTGGAGCTGGATTGTTTGGCAAGATGAAAGCTGTAATTACAACGACCAAAAGACTTTCATTAATTTGGCAGCCGATATGAAATGCGAATATATTTTAATTGATGCGCTTTGGGATGTTAATATTGGAAAAGAAAAAATAGCCGAATTAGTTGATTATGCCAAATCAAAAAACGTTGGTGTTTTACTTTGGTACAATTCAAATGGTAACTGGAATACCGCTCCACAAACTCCAAAAAACAAAATGAACACCCAAGAAGTCAGACGTGCAGAAATGCAGTGGTTACAGCAAATTGGCGTTAAAGGTTTAAAAATAGATTTCTTTGGCGGAGACAAACAAGAAACTATGAAACTCTATCACGATATTCTTGTTGACGCTGCAGAATTTGGACTGAACATCAATTTTCATGGGGCGACACTTCCGCGCGGTTGGGAACGAATGTATCCAAATTACATGACCAGTGAAGCGGTTCTTGCTTCTGAGAATTTGGTTTTTCAACAAGCATTCAGTGATCGATATCCTTCGACGGCAACGATTTATCCATTTACACGAAACACTGTTGCATCAATGGATTTTGGGCCAGTTTTTCTAAACAAACGACTGCATCGTGAAGCCAATAAAGGTACTATCAGAAAAACTACTGATGCTTTTGAAATGGCGACTGCGGTTGTTTTCTTTTCGGCTGTACAACATTGGGGAATAACGCCTGAAAATTTAGGTGAGAAACCAGCTTACTTATTTGATTATTTAAAAAATGTTCCAACCGTTTGGGATGAAACCGTTTTTATTGATGGCTATCCAGGAAAATATTGCGTAATTGCCCGAAGAAAAAATACAAAATGGTATGTAGCTGCCATCAATGGTGAAAATACAACAAAAACCATCACAGTAAGTTTACCAATGCTAAAAGGCAAAAATGTTTCTATAATAAGTGATGGCGAAGGTCAAGAATCAAAATTCAGTACTAAAAAACTGGAAAACGACTCTTATAATCTGGAACTTTCTGCAAATGGCGGAACGGTTTTATTTATGCCTTAATAATATAAAGCTCCAGAGGAGCGAGATATTTATAGCAACAAATACACATTTACAATGTAAAGCTTCAGCGGAGCGACATCTAAATATGTCGCTCCGCTGGAGCTTTTTTCATTTGTCTAATTGAAATTCTATAAATATTTTACCCCGCTGGGGTTTTTACTTTAAGAATGGAAATTCAAAACTTATTCTTTCTTCGTAAATCCTTTTCTAGTCATTTCTCCCCATCCTTTGGTTCTCATTACTTTTTCTTTATATCCAATTAAGGCCGAATAAACCGTTAATGGATGGAAATACAACGGTTCGATAAAAGCGGCCAAAAGCAATTTGAAAAAATCGACATGTTTTGGGTATTTATGAAAAGTACGTTCTTCGCTGAAAAGCGCCAAAACCGAGAAGAAAACGGCAAAAGTGTACACAAAAAGCAACAACAAAAGAAAGAAATGCCAGTTCAGCAAGCCTAATAAAATAAATACAAGTGTTATAACCAGACCAATAAATTCAATTCCAGGAGCTAGAAACTCAAATAATGTCCAATAAGGCACACTGAGCATTCCTAACAATTTGTATTTAGGGTTCAGGAACATTCTTTTATGAAAACTAAGCGTTTCAATTGTTCCTCTCATCCAACGGCTTCGTTGTTTTTTGAATATTTTAAAATCTTCAGGAGCTTCTGTCCAACACAATGGATCTGGAATATAACTTACTGAATAAGGCAATTTATTTTCGAGCATATAGCGGCGCATACGCACCACAAGCTCCATATCTTCCCCTACTGTTTTTGTACTGTAACCGCCGGCCAGCAACGCAATTTCTTTATCAAAAGCACCAAATGCTCCGCTGATAAGCAAAAGTCCGTCGAGTCTTCCCCACGCCATTCTTCCCAAAAGAAAAGCTCTTAAATATTCAAGAACCTGAATCCTTGCAATCATATTATCAGGAATATTAACTTCTACCAAACGTCCATTTTTAATGATACATTGATTTGCAATTCTGACCACACCGCCTGTTGCGATAATACGTTTTCCGTGCGATTCTAAAAATGGTTTTGCCAGTTTTAGCAGCGAATCTTTATCTAAAATACAATCCACATCAATACAAACTACATAAGGGTTTTGCGCAATATTTAATCCAACATTTAACGCATCGGCTTTGCCTCCATTTTCTTTGTCGGCTACAATTAATTTTTTGAATGCAGCGTTTTTGGATGTATAAATTCCTTTTAGTTTTTTGGTTTCAATCTGTTCGTGAAAATCAAATTCTGTCAAAACAAGATCATACGTTTTGATTAGGATTTCCATCGAGTTGTCCTTGCTTCCGTCATTCACGACAATAACTTCATAATTATTGTAATTTAAAGAAAGTAACGACTTCACATTTTCTTCAATCGTAAAACCTTCATTGTATGCGGGTGCAATTAAAGACAATTTTGGGGCAAATTCGCTTGTAAGGAGCACATCATAATCAACAAAACTATTTTTTTTTAGATAGCTTGAAAGTGCTTTTGAAGAAAGATAGGCTAATATTAGGTACGAAGACATGATCAATATCGCATAGCCCAAAATAAGGACGATGTAAAGATCTAGAAACCATGTTAATTCGTTATTTAAAAAATCCATTGGCTTATAATTAAACAGTTAATGACTGCAATACATTTTGCGCTTCGTATTTGATTGCTGTATTAGGCGCTCGATCAACAAGTTGCGCTACATACTTAACTTTCTGAGTAAGTTTCAGTTCTTTTATAAGTTTTAATCCGAGTGCGATAACCGTTGTGTTTTTTGATTCTAATAAAAGTTCAACGCCTTTTGTATCGCCTATATCGTGTTTTTTAAACGCACTTATAATGTTCACTTGCGTCCAGTCGTCAATAGGATCAGGATGTTCTACAAGATTAACAATGCCTTTTGTTCCGGCAAGCTTAATACCGGCATTAATTGCGGTGATTTTTAAAGTTTTTTTCTTCTTTTTAGATAATGTAATAATCTTTTCAAAAGCCTCGCTGATATTGAATTCTGAAAGTTCAGTGATTCCTTTGCACTTTATTTCCCATCTTAGATCTTTCAGTTTTTTGAACGAATCGTTTATTAATCCAGAATCTTTATAAAACTGCTCGATTTTTTGCGCATAAACGCCGTCATAATTTTTATGCAGATTTATAATTGTTTCCGTTACCGTTTCTCTAAAAAATGCTTTTTTGAAAAGCAATCCCGTTTCTTTATCTTCTTTTAAAGCAGAAAACAAAACATCTTCAAAAACCACAGCCGACATCATTTTTTCAATCAATAAACTGTATTCTGATTTAAGTCGGGTTCTTTTGATTTTTTTATTTCGGCTCCAAATAATGATCAGATACAAAAGAAAAGAAGCGCCAACAAACAAGCTGATCGAAAAAATCAGAAATGGCACAACCCAATCGCCTTTTTCATATAGTTCCCAAACTTTTACCATCTTAAAAACGTTTAGTAACAATTAACTGAACATTGAATCTGTTTCTGTATTGATCAGGCACATATTCCTCTCGTTCATACAGAAAAATAGGGCGTACAAAAAACGATTCACCAATTCGATGCTGATATTGCACGCCAGCGCGATACGCCTTTAAAGGTTGCGTAAAGCCATTATAGAGATATAAATAAGGAACTGTTCCGTATTGAAGTTCCAATCGGATCAAATTTTCTTTTTCTTCATTCACTTTCTGAACACTTAAAACATGCGAAAACAAAGCATTTCCTGTATCATAATAAGGTCGGTAAGCAAAAGTATAACTGCCCGAATTATAAGCAACTTGACCTGTAAGCAAGGTTATATCATCGGAATCAAAATGCATGAATCGGGCTCCAAACGCAAAATCAAACTTTTTAACTGGAGCAAAATAATATTCTAAACCTGCTTTTGCTACAGGAAAAACAGTTTCACCCGTTGAAACTCCTGCGTTTGCATACAAATAACTTTTGTTTTTGAATGTTTGATAAAAGTCAGTTTCAAAAAGCATTTCGGTGTCATTGTTTGCATTTCCAACATTTGCTCTTCCAACAATTGCTGAACTGCTGAATTTATGCGAATACTCGACATAGCCATAATGCAAAGGCGACTGTCCCGGATTTGAAGTTGAAATATTAAGATAAGAAGCAGAAACTGCATTTTTAGCTTTCTTGCCAATAAGCGTGCGAATAGCTCTAAATGGCTGTGTGCTATTGTCTGCAAATGATGCTTTATCTATGATTTCCAACGCTTCTTGGTCACGATTTAATTTTTCAAGACAAGCAGCTTTAATTTTTATAACATCTGTTGATTTTGAATCAATTGCCAAATATTTATCACAGTAAACAATACATTTTTCATATTGTTCTGACCAAAAATAAGTATTTATAATAGCCAATAAAGCATCCGGATTTGGCTTTGCTTTATCTGTTAATGGCGTCAATGTTTTTATCGATGACGAATAGTCTTTTTTCCAGCTGTAAATTCGTCCTTCAAAAACTTGAACATCTTCATTTTCAGGAAATTTTGCACGCAAAGGCGCAATCAATGATAACGCTTTATCAAAATTGCCTTTTTCGGTTTCTTGCTTTGCCTGTGCTAGAACCGCATCAACATTAATTTCTTGTGCAAAAGACACCGCAGAAACAAACAGCAACAGCATTGAATAATATAAATACTTCATTAAGCTTTGATTTTTAATAGCTTATTAATTCGGACTAAAAGAACAGCGGGACTAATTGGTTTTGCAATAAATTCATTGGCACCAATATCAAAAGAATCCAATTCCGTCTGTTCAACGCCTGAAGAAGTAAGTATAATGATTGGAATATCCGATTTAAGAGTTTCTCTAACATACTGCGTAATTTCCATTCCGCTAATGCCGGGCATATTTATGTCGGTTAAAATGATGTCGTAATTATTTTTTTCGATGGCATCAAGCGCATCTTTTCCGTCAGAAAACTGGTCAACAGTAAATCCTTTGGACTCGAGGAAAAAAGACAATGATTTGCGTAGGATATCATTATCTTCGGCTAAAACTATTCTCATTGGCATTGGTATTTGGAGGCAAATTTCAATTTATATTATCCTTGTATTGTAAAGCTAAGGCTTATTTCTTTGGTATCAAAGCTCCTTTAAGATTTTAACGGTCTCTTCAATTCCACATTGCAAAATGTTTATTTTATCTGCCGTTTCTGATGTAAATTTTCTTAGTGAAGCTTCTTCTTCAAGAACATTCAAACAATTCGTAAGATCGCTCAACATGAAAATATCTAAACTGGATTTCATATTATGCGCCAATTTTTTTACAACATCATGGTCGGTATTTTTAAATGCTTCGATCAAATTTTCTGTCTGACTTGGAATTTTTTCTAGAAAAAGATGTATCATTTCTTTTCTAAAATTTACATCACCGCAAGCCATTTCATCTAAAATAGAAAAATCAATAACGCGCTTTCTTTCCTGTTCTGGACCTTTGCTCATTACCGTTTTTATCGCTTTCAAAAGTGCTGGCTGTTTGAATGGTTTTGGCACATAAGCATCCATTCCAACTTTATAACAACGTTCTTGTTCACCTACAAGTGAGTGCGCCGTCATTGCTATAATTGGAATGTTTAAATTCATTTCATTTCTAATGTATTCCGTTGTCTGATAACCATCTTTAATTGGCATTTGAAGATCCATCAGAATTAAATCGTATTTATTTTGCGATAGAAGCTCAATTCCTTCTTCGCCGTTTTCGGCAATATCCAATTCAAAACCAAAGTTATTGATCACGCTTCGTACTAATTTTTGGTTTAAAACATTGTCTTCACAAAGCAATATTTTTAAGGTGCCAAGCTCATTTTTTGACAAAGGCTTTGCAACCGCCGTTACGGCAGATGCTTTTTTGTACGAAATGACAAAGAAAAATTCTGAACCTCTTCCCTCTTTGCTTTTTACCTGAATTTGGGCATTCTGCAACTCAATTAATTGTTTTACAATATTTAATCCGAGTCCGGTACCGCCAAATCTTCGGGTTGTACTTTCTTCAGCTTGAGTAAAACGTTCAAAAATAGTTTTCAATTTAGCCTCTGGAATTCCAATTCCGGTGTCTTTTACAGAAAATCGAAGTGAATAATGATCATCGGTTTCATCTACTTTTTTTACCGAAACCGTTACATCGCCATCATGTGTAAACTTAAGTGCATTGCCAATAAGATTCACCAAAATTTGATTCAATCGCACTTGATCGCCCACAACAGTGTCTGGCATATCGGCATCCAAAAAAAGATTGAATTCAACCTCTTTTGGAACTTTTACTTTTAATAAATTATAGACATGTTTCAATGTCTTTTTTAAATTAAAAGGCTCTGCATCAATGGTTAAATTTCCAGATTCAATTTTAGAAAGATCTAGAATATCATTTACGATCAAAAGCAAGTTTTCGCCTGCAATTTGAACGCTGTCAATATAATCGCGTTGCGTTTCGTCGAGTTCTGTTTGTGCTAAAAGATCTGTAAAACCAATAATGGCATTTAATGGCGTTCTGATTTCGTGGCTCATATTGGCCAAGAAACTGTCTTTGGCAAAAACGGCTCTTTCAGCAATTTTTTTCTGCGCTGCCAATTCAATATTTTTTGTCTGAACTTCCAGCTGATTAATTACGTGTTTTGCAACAATCGAAAGTGCGTTTCGCTGATTTTCATCCAATGTTTTGGTTACGTGATCTATTGCACAAAGCGTTCCAATGTTAAATCCGTCTGGCGTTGTAAGTGGTACTCCAGCATAAAATCTAACTTTAAAACCGCCTGTAACATTCGGATCGTCTTTTAAACGCTCATTCAAAAATGTGTCGTTGATTTCGACCATTTTTGACTCCATAATGGTGTATTTGCAAAAACTGATTTCGCGTGGTACTTCTGAAACCCCTATTCCAATTTCCGATTTAAACCATTGTCTACTTTCATCAATAAAAGAAATATGAGCGATGGGAACGCCACAGATGTATGAAACGAGTTTTGTTGCATCATCAAAAGCATGATCAGGAAGTGTGTCTAATATATTGTAGCGTTTTAAGGCTGCTAAACGTTCAAGTTCGTTTTCTGGAATTGGGTTTTCTTGGCTCATTTATTTAGTGGTAAAAGCCGATAAAGATAAAGCATTTCAGCCAAAACTCCGCATAAATTGTGGTTTAAGCAGACTAATAGCTTAATAAAGCACGCAGATGACGCGGATTAAACGGATTTTTTTTATTATTCCGTGAAAACCCATTTAATCCGCGTCATCTGTGTGCCATTCACAAAGCTTAAGCATTATTAAAAACAAAAAACAGCAGTAAAAAATACTGCTGTTTTCTTCAATATAACCAACAACTAAGTAAAAAAACAACTTATTCTTAATCTGGATTTGCCAGTATTTTATATAATTCGGCATTAGAAATATAAAACTGATTCTCTATGCTGATTTGCGATAATTTTGCACTTACTAGATTGTTCTCTCTTGAATTAATTAGGAAAATAGAGCTTTCGCCAAAGGAGAAGAGTTTTTCTTCTGAATTCAGCATCGTCAAATAATCGTTTACCAAATTATCAATTACTTTTTTCTGCCTTTGCAAGGACGAAATCTCAGTCTGTTGCGCTTTGATTTTATTTTTAAGTTCCACTCTTTGCTGTTCAATATCAAACTGAATATCCTGAATTTTGAATTTTGCTAGTTTAAGGCTTCCTCTTTCTTTTCTCAACAGAATTGGAATACTGAAATCGACATTAAACTTATAATCATCAGCATTGAAAGAACTCCAATAAGAAGGTTCAGAAATATAATTATACCCCACGTTCAACTTAGGAAGCAACGCATTTGCTTTAAGTTTTCTGTTGACTTCCAGCATATCCATTTTTGTTTCCAATGCTTGAATTTTAGGATGCGTGTCCAGAGTTTCAACGTCTACCATCATAGAAGATGTTTTCAGGGTTTGTTCCAATGTCTCAATCAAATTTTCTTCTGGTTTAACCAATTCATCCAACTCAACTGGAACATTCTCAATCCATAAATAGTTGGACAGATATAACTTGGCTTTAGCCAATTTTAGATTTCCATTTTCAACATTCAATTGTCTGTTACGCACTGTAATCCCAGCTTCCACGCTATCAATTGCAGGAGCATCGCCCAATTCAATCAATTTTTTTACACCTGCAAAACGCGTGCTAGCATAACCTAAATATTTATTGTAAAGTGCTGCTTCGTTATAGCTTTTTCTCCATTCAAAATACGCTTCGCTGGCTTTATATAAAACTTCAATCGCTTTAAGTTTTCGCTGTGCATCGCTCAATTTTAACTGTAGTTTTCCTTCTCTTACATCGGCCATTCTTTGATTGATGAACATTCCTTGTCCCAAAGCAACACTTACACCAAGTGAAGTCAAACCAGCCTCAGGAGTCTTGTTTTGCGGATTAAGATATTGTCCGTCAGTATCATCAAAACCGGCTTTTATTTCAATTCCGTACCAAGTCGGAATTTTAAAACTACTGTTTAAAAGGGAGTAATACTCGGTTCCTTTAAATTCCTTTTTGCTGTAATCAACTTCAATTTTTGGATCAAATCCACCACGTGCCATCATCAGCGCTGCCTGAGCATTGCTAATTTCAAGATTAGCCTGTTTTACCAGTGGATGGTATTTTTTTACATATCCTAGAAATTCACTGTAACTTAATTCTTCTTTATTAAAATCCTGACCGTACGAAACAGAAAATCCGAATAAAAACAAAAGAGAAAATAGTCTTATAACGTATCTCAAATTATTTTTTGTCTTTGCCATCTTTTGCATCTTTTTCATCTGCCTTATAATAATTTGGCGGGAAACCATTTAGGTTTCGCCATACTTCATACCAAACAGAAACGGTTTCTAATAAAGCAATACTTTGTGCTCCTGCTCCAATGCTCAATTCTTTTGGCCATTTATTATCTGCTCCATCTGGTGAAATAAGCACTCTGTATTTTCCATTGGAACTAATAAAATTTTCAATTGCTACAATTCGTCCGCCATAGGTTCCATAAGATAATCCCGGCCATCCTGAAAAGACAATTCTAGGCCATCCGTCAAACCAAACACGAACTTTTGCACCGCGATGGACTAACGGAAGATCGATTGGATCTACATAAGTTTCAACCGCAATATCATAACTTGACGGCATGATGCTTACAATTGGAGTCCCTTCTTTAATAGTCTCACCTAGACCTGTAAGCAAGGCTCGGTTTATATAACCGCTCTGTGGAGCTGTAATATAGTAAAGCCCATTTCTAAGTCGGTAATTTGTATACTGATTTTCCAATTTGTTCACCTGTGCTTCTGTGTCATATTGCGTACTCAAAGCAGTAAATTTGTCGCTTCTTGATTTCGAAATTTTCTCAGCATATTCCGCTGAAATTCGGTTGATTTCGACTCTTGCATTTATCAATTCGTTTTTACTGCTCAAAAGCTTGTTTTGCTGGGTAATGATGTACGCTTCAGATTCCTGAAGCTTTAATCTTTTCTGCTCAACATCGGTCATTGGTTTTAAACCTTCTTTATTCAAAGCAGTTGAACGGTCAAATTGAGTTTTAGCAATTCGCAGTTGCGTTTTTACAGCTTCAAGATCCATACTATCACTTTTGATTTTCAACAGTGACTGCTTTATCTTATTTTGTGCTTGCTGTAGTTTCAGTTCTCTTTCGGTATTAAGTGATTTCGCTTGAACTTCAAGAGAATTTACTTTATCGCCATACGATTCGACTGCCATTTTTTTAGCATCGACCTGTTGTTTTGTATTTCCAACAAGATTTGGATCTAAATAATCCTCTTTTACCTCAGAAATAAAAACAATCGTATCGCCTTTTTTCACATAATCTCCTTCTTGCACGTACCATTTTTCGATTCTTCCGGCAATGGCATTGTGCACTGTCTGTGGCCTTTGATCAGGTTTTAAAGTTGTAACCGAACCACTTCCTGAAATATTCTGCGTCCAAGGAAGAAACAAACAACCGACAGAAAACAACAAAAATCCGATTATGACTCTGTTTAAAATTTTATAATGAGGTCTTCGGGCAACGCTTGTAATAGACGTATACTTTCCCGGAGTTATAAGTATATTATTATCTTTAGATATATTGAGCATGATTATAGCTTTATGTCGTTAATAATTTTTCCGTCGTCAATCGTTATCATTCGGTCGCATTTATTCTTCCAAATATCATTTTTAGAAGTCACGATTACCGTCCAGTCATTTTCTTCAGAAAGTAAAAAATCAACAATTTTTCCTGATGTCAGTTCGTCCATTTTATCAACCGGATCTTCAAGGAATAATATATTAGGTCTGTGAACAATACTTCTGGCAAGTAATATCTTTTGAATATCGGAAGCAGAAAGTTCATGTCCGCCTGGATGAACCTGGTGTTCTAAACCGTTAGGGAATGTTTTGATATCTGGCGTAAGACCCACGCTGTCCAAAGCCCATTTTAGATCGTCATTGTTAAGTTCTTCATTTCCAAAAAGAATATTCTCTCTAATTGTGCCTGCAAAAAGAGTATCTCCTTGCAAATAAGTTCCTGACTGCGCTCTGTAACTGTCTTCGTCAAGACGGTTCATAAAAGTATCTGTAACATACATCGCACCACTTTCTGGTTCAAGCAAACCAGCAAGCAATCGAAGTAAGGTACTTTTTCCGGCGCCATTTGTTCCGCGCAATATTATTTTTTCGCCCTGATTGACTTTCAGATTGATATTTTTAAGTGATTTTTTATTATGATCTGGATAATTGTAGGCAACGCTTTCGGTTTCAATTGTGATTCCACCTTCATTTATCGCCGATTTTTCTGGAATGCATGAAATCTCCAAATCGGTCACTTGGCCAATTTTTTCTACAGAAGTCAAAACATCATAAAATGATTCTAGTCCGAAAATGATTTTTTCTACTGAATTGATCAGCAATACAATAACAATTTCAGCTGCTACAAACTGCCCGATGTTCATTTGGTGGTGAATTACCAGAAAACCACCAATCGACAATAAGGCAGCCGTAACAATGATTTTAAAAATAGTAAGCTGAATATATTGTTTTTTCATTACCTGAAAATGCCTTTCACGATTATTAACATATTGTGTTACATAGCCGTCATTTCGTTTTAGTGCATACTCAAAACCGCCTTTTCTGCGAAAACTTTCACGGTTTCTTGCAATTTCCTGAATCCATGCCGCTACTTTATATTTGAATTTTGATTCGTTAAGACTTGTTTCTAAACCATCTTTATACGAAAATTTAAAAATGATGTATAAAATAGCGATAAACAAAAGCCCGATTACCATAAAAAAGGAATGATACAAAACCAATAATATGATTCCAAGTCCAACCTGCAGAAAAGCAGTACAGAAATCAAGAAGCAGTTTTGCGGTTCCTTTTTGAACCATAAGCGTATCGAAAAATCGATTTGCTTTTTCAGGAGCATATTCAGAATACATTTCCTTGTATTTAATCAAAGGCATCCTGTAAGCGAATTCAAACGATGAACGCACAAAAATTCGCTGTTGCAGATTCTCCACAATTCTAAGTTGCAGAATAGTTAGAACACCGCCAAAACCGACTCCAATTGTTACCAGAATTACTAAGACAATCCAAGAAACACTTAACTGTCCGCTCTGAATAAAATTGATAATAGCCTGAATTCCTAAAGGAAGAGAAAGATTTACTAAACCGGCAAATGCCGCGTAAAATATAATTTGATATACATCTCGCTTATCGAGTGTAAGCAAGTTGTAAAAACGTTTAAAAGGTGTCATAAATTTATGTATAAATATTACACTAATAAATAATTATTAATGTACGAAAAAAAAGCATACTACGGATTGAGTATTTGATTTTTTATATCAGAAAAATAGTATTTATACAATATTTTGAGGAGGTCGCAAATGAATTTTGCCATGAAACCCAAATGAGAAAATTGGATTATTGAGATATTTTTTGCCTTTAGCATCAACCTGAAAATACAAGTTGGCAATTGAAGAATCAAATGGAATTATATATTCGAATAAAGGAATTCCTTTTGCTTGTTTTGTTGACTTGGTTTCCTTAGTTTCATAATCATCCAACTCTTCAGAGATGCTGTCACATTTGAATATTTTTTTTAGGAAATTGCATGTTATTCCTTTAACAGAATGCTGTTCGGTATTGTTATTTATAATTCTAGAAAATGTTCCTGAAAAATTAATACTGTTCATTAAAAAATAGCCGATTAGCAATGCATGAACGCATTTACAAAAGATACTATTTTTAATTTTGCTCAACATTTTTCTATTCTTAACAAGGGCGCAAGTTAGAACGAAATTTTCTACGCTACATTAAAATAACATTAGAATTGATTTAGCTTTTGTTATTTTTTTCTTAAAGAAAATAGGCCGTCAAAAGCAGGTTTATTTGCATTTACTTCTTATTTAGAATTGGCTGAATTTTGAAGTCTTTTTCTCTTTTTAGATTTACAAATAAATTTAAGTCTAAAAAACTTATAGAAAATCACTTTTATTTTGATTTGTTGCATACTGAATCAAAATTGGAACTGCATTTTGCAAAAACCAGCAATTACAGTCCGTTTTTATGTTGCAAGATCTAATTTATTGTTTCATTTTATAATTTGAAACATTAAAAAACGCACTTGACAGCTATTGTTTTTATAACTTTGAGGAACCCACCCATACAATTCGATCGCAACCTGCAAATCACAAACAACGAATAGTTAATTTACACAGCGTAATTATTAATTTAAGGTAGATCTACAATGATTTCTACTGCTAAAATTCTGATTGCTTATGCCACAATTTTACTTTTATTCCGCGGTTACTCATTTTTCAAAAAAAACTGTATTTAGCCATTATTTTAATAATCTTAAGCGCAGTAAACCTAAATGCCCAAAACTGTACTGTAAATGCCGGAGTACTTAACGTAACAATTTGCGAAACTGATGCATTAGTTTTAACAGGAAATACTCCAAGCCCAATTACTGGTACTGTACATTGGACACAGATATCTGGGCCAGCAGTTGTCATTAACTCTCCTACCAGTCCTAGTACGACAGTATCAGGATATACTGGAGGCAATACTTATACCTTTAGATATAGTGCAACCTGCGCTGATGGAATTGCATCCTATCAAGATAAAGTTGTCAATGTTAAGCCAATAACAAAAGCGAATGCGGGAGGCAATATTACAAGCTGTCCTAGTAGCGATGGCAC
This sequence comes from Flavobacterium sp. LHD-80, assembly GCF_030929605.1. Classification (GTDB taxonomy): domain Bacteria; phylum Bacteroidota; class Bacteroidia; order Flavobacteriales; family Flavobacteriaceae; genus Flavobacterium. The sequence continues at coordinate 302,186 of NZ_JAVFVS010000002.1, read as the reverse complement.
ATTGGCGATTATTGGGAACACACCTCAAAACACTGGAGAAACTGGTCGTTGGGAAATAGTAGGAGCCAATAATGCAGGTGTTGTAATTAATTTTCCAAACCTTGCAACCTCAACAATAACCTTACCTGCAACAAGCTGTGGAGTAACAACGCTTCAATGGGTTATTGAAGGACCAGAATTTGCACCCGGACAACGTTGCAGAACAACATCACAAATTACTGTTACAAATTATGGAGGGTTTAAACCGGTAACGGCAGGACCAGATCAAACCTTGAGCAATTGTTACACTACTACTCAGTCAACAAATCTTATAGGATCTTATGGCGGATGCGGGCTTAATGGCCAAAATGGTCAATGGACATTTGTTTCAGGACCGAATACGCCGACAATAGCCAATCCTAATGCAAATAATACAGGCATTTCAAATCTAGTTGAAGGAACTTATACCTTTAGATGGACCGTTACTGGAGGTTGTGCATCTGGCAATGATCTGGTTGTAATTACTGTACCTCCTGCAACTCAAGATGTAACGCAGCTGCCGGGCGGAGATGAGAATATATACTTTTGCGACAATACAATAAATCAAGTAACTCTTGTTGCGCAAACACCTTTATATGCTGGCGAAACTGTTGCGTGGACGCAGATCGAAGGAGATACTGGAGCAGTAATTGTTTCGCCTACAAATCCTACTACTTTAGTAACCAATATTTCTTCAACAGGAGGTCCATACCGATTCCGCTATACACTTACAAACAACAATACAGGCTGTATTTTTACCAAAGATTATGTGGTACAATATAATGGGCCAACGCGAACAATAGTTGCTAATAATGGAGATGATATTGTAGGAAGCTGTAATGCAACAGTATTTACTATTCCGCTAGCGGTTACAGGAACAGGATCCAATCAATACCGAATTGTAAGCGGACCAGTTCTCTCGCCACTTGGGCCATTTCCTACAGCTTTGCAAGACACTGGAAATTCTTTAACATTAACACTTACTGCACCAGGCGACTACACCGTTGAATTTATTAGAAGACAAACAGGAGCATTAACTGTAGAATGCGATTATGGTTTTGACACTATAAATGTTTTGGTTTCTGGTGAACCTACACCATCTAATGCTGGAACAGACGTTAGTTTGCCTTGCGGTGATACTTCAACCATTCTATCTGGAGTCATTACAGACGACGGCTTGCATTTTTGGAGTCAGTTGAGTGGTCCAAATACAGCCATAGTTGCTGATAATTTTGCTGTTGACACACAAGTAAGTGGTCTTATTTCGGGAACTTATGTTTTTCAATATATTACAAAAGGTGGTGGTGCCACCTGTGGATTTTCAGTTTCTACTGTAACTGTATATGTTTCCGATACCACTATTAATAACGTTGATGCCGGTCAAGATCAGTTAGTCTGTGCAAATTCGCAGGTTCCGCTTGCCGCCATTCAGCCAGATCCAGGTGAAATTGGGACATGGAGCCAAGTTTCAGGGCCTGATACGATTACATTTTCGAATGTCAATGATCCAAATGCTATTGCAAGTGGTTTTCTCACCCCTTCTTCAACCTATGAATTGCAATGGAGTGTTGCTTATTTACATCCGGGGCCTTCTTGCGGTTCAGCGGTTACAGATAATGTAATCATCCAAACCAGCAACCTTCTAGCTCCAACACCATCTGATGCGGGGCCAGATGCTTGTTATACTTCTGGAACCACAACTTTTAACCTTAGTGGTAATACACCAATACCCACTGAAATTGGCACTTGGACTGTAGTTCCGTCAGCTGGAGTTGTTTTTGCTGAGGAAACTGATCCTAATACTTCAGTTACAGTTCCAGGAAACGGAACTTACGTATTTACTTGGACAATTATTTCGAGATTTAGAACTTGTCTTCCAAGTGAAAGCAGTGTCTCGGTAACTGTTGCTGAAACACCTCCTGCAGCAAATGCTGGTCCTGATCAGGAAATTTGCGGTAATACCATAACAATGGCTGCAACTCAAAGTGGAGGATCTACAGGTACCTGGACCAGAATTTCTGGAGTTGGAAATTATACTATTAGCGATATACATGACCCCAATGCGGTCTTTACATTTAATTACAGCGGTTATTATATATTTAGATGGACAGTTGATGCGAACATTTGCGGTCAAGCTTTCGATGATATTAATTTGACAGTTGGTATTCCACCTCATCAGGCGGTAGCTGGTCCAGATCAAAATGTCTGCAATAGCACTACGGTTACAATGGCAGGAAGTACATATGACAGCTTTTTTGAATTAGGACAATGGTCTGTACTAACCGGTGCTCCAAATCAGCCAACAATTGTTGATCCTTCTGATCCAAATACTGCAATTAATGGTCTTATAGCGGGTACATATACTTTTAGATGGACCGTAACTGCAAAAAGTATCTTTTTGTGCCAAGGCACTTTTGATGATGTTGTCGTAATTGTAGATACACCTGCTGATGCAGGAAGTAACCAAACCTATTGTGATGTCACAAGTGTAGAACTTATGGCAGGTGAAAACTCAAAAGGAACATGGGCACTTACTAGTACAACCGGAAACCCAAATGATGTCACAATTACACAATCTAAGGTAAACAGTTATATTGCAAATGCGACTGTAGTTCCTGGAAATGATTATGTATTCACTTTTACAACTATTCCTACTACATTTCCAAATGGTGCTACTTGCGCCGGAACGTCAGATTCTGTAAACATAACCATTTTCAGTGGTGCAAGCATTGACCCAAATGCAGGACCTGATCAAACTTTATGTATTAGTGATGTTTCAGGAACTGCGACTATGACTGGAAATATGCCACCTCCGGATGTTACTACAGCCGAATGGCGTTTTGTTTATCAGCCGTCAGGAAGTGTTGCTGTAATAACTACTCCATCGGCACCATTAACAACCGTTACAAACTTGACAGTTCCGGGACTTTATATTCTTGAATGGGTATTTCAAAGTAATAATTGCCGATCGCTGTCTGACATTGTTCGAATAGAAATGAATGCACCGCCAAGTACCGCAAATGCAGGGCCTGATGATACTGTAGCATGTCAGACAACTTATAAAACTGCCGCTGTGCCTCCTACTGTTGGTATTGGAACATGGACATTTATATCTCAACCTCCTGGCGGAACTGCTGTAATTGACAATCCTAATAGTCCGGTTACTACCTTATCGAATATAAATGTTTTAGGTGCTTACACATTACAATGGACTGTCACGAATGGACCTTTTACAAGCCCATCTTTATGTCAACCATCGTCGGATACTGTTACCATAACCTTCAATGATACACCACCGTCTATCGCAAATGCAGGACCAGATCAGGAACTTTGTAATGTAACAACCGCTACTATGGCCGCTACTCCTGTTACCTCTGGTTTAGGTACTTGGACGATGGTTTCTGGGCCAAATACAGCAAATATAGCATCGCCAAATAATGCTAATTCATTAATGCTAGGATTAATACCTGGAACTTATGAATTTCTTTGGACTACTACGACGCAAAATAATAATGGTTGTACTTCACAAGATTCTGTTCTTGTGACCATATATCAAAATCCATCAACAGCTGATGCAGGACCAAATCAAATTGTTCCTCAATTCTCGCCTATCAATTTAAATGCTGTTACGCCAACCATCGGTACCGGATCTTGGACACAAACTGGAGGACCAAGCACAATAGGCTTCACAGATCCTACAAGTCCTACAACAGCCGTGACCGGAACTATTCCTGGAATTTATACCCTGCAATGGAATGTAACCAATGGAAATTGTGCTGTTTCATCAGACACCATGAACCTTACCATATTGGCAGTTGCAGATCTTGAATTGACCAAAACAGTAACACCAACAACAGGAAGCGTTGGTGATATAGTAACTTTCAATATAAATGTCTTTAACAATAATGCCCAAGGAGGTGCTGTTACAGCAACTAACGTTGCAGTACGCGATTATATTCCGTTAGGATTTGTGATTGTGCCTGGATCTGTAAATGCTGCAGGACAGTACAATGTTGGAGATAATACAGTTACTTGGACTGGATTAACAATTCCGAGTGGCAGTATATTAAATTTAACTTTTAAAGCAACGATTAGAGCTGGTGGATCTTATGTGAATTCTGCTGAAGTTATTGCTTCAGATCAATTTGATCCTGACAGTACTCCAAATAATGGTATCTCAACTGAAGATGATCAGGATAGTGCAACAGTGATTCTTGATGTAGCAGATTTATCGCTTCAAAAAACAGTTTCTCCTACTTCTGTAAGTATTAATGATAATGTTATTTTCACTATTAGAGTGACCAATAGCGGTCCTAACAATGCAACAGGAATAACAGTTTCAGATCAATTACCTCCAGGATACACTTATGTAAGCGACAATGGAGCCGGAAAATACAATAACACTACAGGAATTTGGAATGTTGGCAATCTTAATAACGGTAACTCTCTTGCCTTGCAAATTACGGCGAAAGTAAATGTAGCAACTACTGCTAATTATGTCAATACTGCCGAAATACAAACAGCGCATCAATTTGATCCCGACAGCACTCCCGGCAATGGATTGCCAGAAGATGATAGAGCAAGTGCAAATATTACTTTAAAATCAGCCGATTTAGAATTGACTAAATCAGTTACGCCTACAAGTGGTGCTTCAGGAGATCAAGTAGATTTTACACTCACAATTCTCAATAAAGGTCCGGGAAATGCTACCGGAATTAATGTACAGGATGTTATACCACAAGGATTTACTTTAATTCCTGGATCTGTATCAAATGGAGGGTTTTATAATATTGCTAATACCACTCTCACATGGCAAAACTTAACGTTAGCAAATGGAGGAACTTTAAATTTAACTTTTAGAGCCATTGTAAATCCTTTAGGAGGCTATTTAAATATTGCACAAATTACAGCCAGCGATCTGCCTGATCCAGATAGTACACCTAATAATGATGACGGTGATCAAAGTGAAGATGATGAATCAAATGCTCCTTTTACCTTTATTGGACCTACTGCAGATTTATCACTAGTTAAAAATGTGGTTACAGGAAATACAAGTCCAGTAGTTGGAAGTCAGGTTTCATTTGAACTTGTTATTACTAATGATGGTCCAAATAGTACAAGCGGGGTTTTAATAAAAGATTTATTGCCATCCGGCTACGAATTTGTAAATTACAGTTCATCAGCTGGTTTATACACTTTTACCACGGGAATTTGGAATGTTGGTACTATTGATCCTGGCAATTCAGAAGAGCTTATTATCGATGCAAAGGTACTTCCAACGGGCGATTATAAAAATATTGCCGAAGTTACAGCAAGTAGTCTGCCAGATCCCGATTCTACACCAAATAATGACGATGGCGATCAAAGCGAGGATGACGAAGATAGTGTTGTGCTTACACCAGTGTTGCCTCTTGCCGATTTATCGCTAACAAAAGAAGTAAGCAATGCAACACCACTAGTGGGTTCAATTGTTACTTTTAAAATTATAACCACCAACAGTGGTCCTCAAGATGCATCATTTGTTACCGTTACTGATTTGCTTCCGTCTGGCTATACCTTTTTCAATTTCAATGCAACCAGCGGTACCTATGACAGCACTACCGGAATATGGTCATTGGACATCTTAAGGAACACCGAATCTGAAACTTTGCAAATAAACGCTTATGTAAACGCTACTGGAGATCATACTAATGTAGTCGAAATAACAAACAGCGATACACTTGATCCTGACTCAACTCCTAATAATGGTGTTGTAACTGAAGATGATTATGCAACGGCAACCACTGTTCCTGTTCTGCAATCATCAGATTTATCTCTAACAAAAACGGTAAATACGACAACGCCAATCATTGGCTCTGAAGTCACATTTGAAATTATTGTAACCAATAGTGGTCCGCAAGATAATACTGGCATACAAGTAACCGATTTACTTCCTTCAGGCTACACCTTTACGGGATATCGAATATCTACAGGAACTTATGATTCGACTACAGGTATTTGGAATGTTGGTAGTTTACCTAATGGAAATTCTCAAACACTTCAATTACTTGCTACTGTAAATCCTACCGGAAATTACACAAACACTGCAGAAGTAACCGCAAGTGTTCTACCAGATCCTGATTCAACTCCAAATAATGGCATTACAACAGAAGATGATTACGCAGAAGCTACTGTTACTCCGATAGCTAAATCGGCAGATTTATCGGTAACAAAAACAGTTAACAACCCAACACCTCTAGTTGGAGGCTTATCACTTTTAAAATTATAGCCACAAACGACGGTCCACAGGATGCTGGTGCGGTTGAGGTAACAGATTTGCTTCCGTCTGGTTATACTTTTTTAAATTTCAATGCGACAAGCGGTACATATGACAGCACTACAGGTATTTGGTCATTAAATATCCTAAGAAACACGCAATCTGAAACCTTGCAAATAAATGCCTATGTAAACGCTACTGGAGATTACACTAATATTGTTGAAATCACAAACAGCGATACGATTGATCCAGATTCTACTCCAAATAACGGTGTTACAACAGAAGATGACTATGCAACAGCAACAACAGTTCCTGTTCTTCAGTCTGCTGATTTATCAATTACTAAAACTGTAAATAATGCTACTCCTTTAGTAGGTTCACAAGTTACCTTTAGTATCCAAGTTAGCAATGCAGGTCCGCAGGCAACAACCGGAGTGACTGTAACAGACATTCTTCCGTCTGGATATACATACGTTTCATACAGCGCAACTGCCGGAAGTTATGATTCAACAACAGGATTATGGACTTTAGGTTCTTTACCAAACGCCACTTCGCATACCTTGCAGCTAACAGCAACAGTAAATGCTTCTGGAGATTATACTAATAGCACTGAAGTAACAGCAAGTGATCTACCTGATCCTGATTCTACTCCAAATAATGGTGTTACAACTGAAGATGACTACGCAACTGCAACCATTACTCCTACAGCGCAATCTTCTGATTTATCGTTAACTAAAACGGTTAGTGATTCATCACCTGTTGTCAATACAGAAATTACTTTTGAAATTATTGTAAAAAATGATGGCCCTCAAAACAATACTGGTGTTCAAGTAACTGATTTACTCCCTGCAGCATTTACTTTTACCAGATACACAGTGTCAACAGGAACTTATGATCCAGTAACAGGCTTATGGAACATTGGTAATTTAGCAACTGGTCAATCAGAGACTTTGCAAATTGCTGCAATAGCAAGTGCCATAGGAAACTTCGTTAACAGAGCTGAAGTTACTGCTGCTGATCTTGCTGATCCAGATTCAACTCCTAATAACGGAGCCAATTTAGAAGATGATTATGCAATTGCACTAGTCGGAACAAGAGCAGAAACACCACCCCCACCTCCAGTTTCTGATTTATCTCTGACAAAAACTGTAAATAACACAACTCCATTGGTAGGTTCACAAGTTACTTTTGAAATAGTAATAAGCAATGGCGGAAAAGATGATAATAAAAATGTTCAAGTTACAGATTTGCTTCCATCGGGTTATACTTTCTCAGGATATACAGTTTCAACAGGAACTTATACACCAGCAACAGGTTTATGGACAGTTGGTGACATCATTAATGGAAAATCCGAAACGCTTCAAATTACTGCTACAGTAAATGCAACAGGAGATTATCTTAATATTGCTGAAATAACTGCCGCTGATTTTGAGGATCCTGATTCAACGCCAAATAATGGTATTACAACCGAGGATGATTATGCAACGGCGATAGTTACGCCTACAAGTCAGGCATCTGATTTATCTTTGACTAAAACAGTTAATAATGCAACACCATTAGTAGGTTCTTCAGTTATTTTTGAAATTATAGTCACTAATAATGGTCCACAAGATAACAGTGGAGTTCAGGTCACTGATTTGCTTCCTACAGGTTATACTTTTACCGGATTCAACATTTCAACCGGAACGTACAATTCAACAACAGGATTATGGACGCTAGGCAATTTGGTTAACGGAAAATCGGAAACGTTGCAAATCGTAGCAACCGTAAATGCAACTGGAAATTATCTTAATATTGCTGAGGTGACTGCTGCTAGTCTTCCAGATCCTGATTCTACTCCAAATAATGGAGTTGCAACAGAAGATGATTATGCTACTGCCTCAACAACTCCAAATCCTCAGTCAGCTAATTTATCATTGACCAAAACAGTAAATAATCCAGCTCCGCTGATAGGCACTTCTGTTACTTTTGAAGTTGTAATAACCAATAGTGGCCCTCAAAACACTGCAGGAGTCGAGGTAACCGATTTATTACCTACAGGATACACTTTTAACAGTTACACGGCTACTAAGGGAACTTATAACAGAACTACTGGAAAATGGACTATTGGTTCTTTAATAAATGGTGATTCTCAAACTTTGCAGATTACAGCAACAGTAAATCCTAATGGTCAATATATTAATACAGCTGAAGTTACAGCAAGTAATCTGCCAGATCCAAATTCAACTCCAAACAATGGGATTGTCACAGAAGATGATTATGCAGTCGCAACCGTTATTCCAATTGCTCCTATTGCCGATCTATCTCTTACAAAATTTGTTGTTGGAGGTAATTTAAGTCCAATATTTGGTGCAACGGTAACATTTGAGATCACAGTAAAAAACAGCGGTCCTCACACTGCTACTGGAGTAACTGTAAAAGATATACTACCAAGCGGTTTTGAATATGTTGTTTATAGCTCAACAACTGGACAATATGCTAATTCAACCGGGATATGGAATATTGGTACAATTCCAAATGGAGAATCAGAAACTTTATTAATAGGCGTTAAGGTAAATAGAACTGGAAATTACAATAATATTGCAGAAATCAATACTTCAAATGAACATGATCCTGACAGTACGCCAAATAACAATGTAGCGGGAGAAGATGATCAGGATTCACAATTAATTACACCTGTACCCGCAGTAACCGATCTTTCGATAGAGAAAAATGTCGTTGGCAACAACCTTACTCCTGCCATTGGGTCACAAATTGCATTTACTATTACTGTTACTAATGATGGTCCAAGTACATCAACTGGTGTAACTATTAAAGATATCCTACCATCTGGTTATCAGTACCTGTTTTACAATTCAACATCCGGAAGCTATGATGCTTCAACCGGAATATGGACGCCGGGAACTATTTTATCAGGAAATAGTCATACTTTATTGATAAATGCAATTGTTAAAGCGCCAACTGGTACTGCAGACGAATACTTAAATACAGCTGAAATAATGACTTCAGATCAATTTGATCCCGACAGTACTCCTGGAAACGGCGTCATCACTGAAGATGATTATGACAGTATTTTTGTAACGCCTGTCATTGTAATGGCTGATTTATCACTTACTAAAACGGCATTGAATGCCAATGCAACTTATGATGTTGGTGCAACTGTTATTTTCACCGTTACGGTTAAAAATGATGGTCCTGCAAATGCAAGCGGTGTATCTGTTAAAGATTTATTGCCTCCTGGATTCAAATATTTAACCAGTGCTCCTACCAGCGGTCTTTACAACTATATTACTGGTGTGTGGAATGTAGGTATTGTTACTGCAGGCAACGATGAATCGCTGGATATCTATACAACCGTAAATCCTCCAAGTGGTGTTGCGGGCGAATATACAAATACAACTGAAATCATTGCAAGTAATCTCCCTGATCCTGACTCTACTCCAAATAATGGCATTACAACAGAAGATGATTATGCAAGTCTTCAAATTAATGTAGCAGTTGCCGATTTAAGTTTAGAAAAAACAGTAAGCAACAAAAATGCAAATGTAAATGAAGTAATTACCTTCACTTTACAGCTTAATAATGAAGGGCCAAGTACTGCGACTGGAGTTAATGTTGATGATATAATTCCGTTAGGATATCGAAATATTACCAATATCAGCAATGGAGGAATTTTCAGCAACAACACTATAAAATGGGCTGGTTTGACTGTTCCTGTAGGCGGTGTTACACTTACTTATCAAGTTACAGTTGCAAATCCTAAAGGTCTTGATCACGATGATTATCTAAACATGGCTCAGGTAACAGCCTCTAATCAATTTGATCCTGACAGTAAACCGAACAATGACAACGGTGATCAGAGCGAAGATGATGAAGATTCTGAATTCATAAATATTCCGTCAACTGATATCGCAATAAACAAAGAAGTTGATAAAACAGATGTTGCCATGTACAGCAACGTAATCTTTACCGTTACAGCTGAAAACCTAGGAAATTTAGCCGCAACAAATGTTGAGGTTAAAGATTTGTTGCCAAAAGGATATGAATTCCAATCTGCCAATGCAACTTCTGGAACTTATGACAGTACAACCGGAATTTGGAAAATTCCAAATGTTGCGCCAAAAGGTCTTCAAACACTGACTCTAAATGTAAAAGTTGTTGATGTTAAAGATTATCTGAATATCGCACAACTGGTTTCAATGGATCAAATTGATACCAATGCATCTAATAACCAAGACAGTGCAACGGTACAGCCAAATTGCTTGAAAATTTGGAATGAATTTTCACCAAATGACGACGGCCAAAATGATACTTTCTATATTGATTGTATTACACAATATCCGGATAATCAACTATCCATATTTAACCGTTGGGGTAATATCGTTTACTATAAAAAAGGATACGACAACACTTGGGATGGTAAAGAAGAAGGATCTGCCAAAACACTTCCGGAAGGAACCTATTTCTACATTCTGGATCTAGGAGATGGTTCTCCCAAAACTTCTGGCTGGCTATATTTAAAATATTAGGATAACCAAAATAATTGGCTATGATTAAAGATATAAAAAAGGTTTTTACAGTAATTACAACGCTTTCTGTATTTGGAGCTTATGCGCAGCAAGAACCGCAGTATACGCAGTATATGTATAATACACTCACGGTAAACTCAGCTTATGCTGGATCGTTGGGACATTTAGCTATAACAGGGTTGTACAGAACGCAATGGGTTGGTCTTGACGGAGCGCCAACAACGCAATCTTTTACCCTTGACACACCAATCGCTAAAAATGTAGGTCTTGGCTTGTCTGTCATTAACGAAGAAATCGGTCCTTCAGAAGAACAATTCATTGATGCCAATTTTTCTTATACTATTCAATCTGGTCAAACGCATAAATTGTCTTTTGGTGTAAAAGGTGGCGGACGCGTTTTGAATATCGATTGGACAAAAGGTAGTCATCGTGATCCTGATGTCGTGTTTCGTGAAAACATAACCAATAAATTTGTACCAGTAGTTGGAGCTGGATTATACTGGCATGGCGAACGCGATTATATTGGGTTATCAATTCCAAATTTTCTGACTAGAGAACGATACAATTATGATGATATTGCTGATGATCTAGTAAACGAAAGAATGCACTTGTATCTAATTGGAGGAATTGTATTTGATCTTTCGGCTCATACAAAATTCAAGCCTGCAATGCTAGTAAAATATGTATCTGGTGCTCCTCTTATTGCCGATTTTTCAGCCAATTTCCTGTTTAACGATGTTATTACTCTCGGTGCTTCTTATCGTACGTCCGATTCGGTTAGTGCAATGGCAGCTTTACAAATTGCTCCTCAATTTACTGTGGGTTACGCTTATGATTATACAACAACAGAATTGCAGAACTATAATAGCGGAACACATGAAATTATGCTTCGATTTGAATTAGTATCACGCAAAAAAGGATTAAAATCTCCAAGATTCTTTTAATACTGACCTATATGAAAAGAACAACTACTATACTTGTATTGCTTGCCATTCAAATGGTTAATTCGCAAACTAAGAACAAAGCGGCCGATGCTCTTTTTGATAAAATGTACTATATAGATGCAGCAAAGTCGTATGAAATGTCTATTAATAGTGGAGATGTTTCTAAAGAGATTCTGCAACGCACTGGCGACGCCTATTATTTCAATACACAAATGGAAAATGCCAGCAAATACTACAGCAAACTGCTCGCCGATTATCCAACTGAAGTTTCTGCGGAATATTATTTCCGTTACGCACAGTCATTGCAGGGAATTCAAAATTATGAATTGGCAAAAAAATGGATGAAAAACTTCTCTGAAAAACAAAAATCATCGGATTCCAGAGGGCAAAATTTTTCGCTAAAAACAGTAACACTTGAAGATATCAAAAAGCTGAAACCACAGTTTTTACTTGAAAACCTCGAAATTAATTCGCCGTACTCTGATATTGGGCCAATGTTTTACAAAGGCGATTTAGTGTATTCGACAACAGTAGATTCCTCCTATTTAAAAACAAATAAATATGGATGGAACGATCAGCCCTATTTAAATATGCAACTTGGTAAAATAAGTCCGCAACAGACAAATGTGAGTTTTAAAGAGCGTTTTGGAAAAGAAATTACAACTCAATATCACGAAGCCTGTGTTGCCTTTTCGCCAGACGAACAAACCATTTATTTTACGCGAAACAACTATAACGGAAAACTTAAAAGAGACAGCAAAGGGGTAAATAATTTAAAAATTTATTCGGCTACTGCTGTCGAAAGCGACAATGGATCTGTGAAATGGAAAAATGTAAAAGAACTTCCTTTTAACAGTGATAATTATTCAGTTGGACAGCCAACAGTTAGCAAAGACGGTAAAAAACTTTATTTTGTTTCTGATATGCCTGGAACAATTGGTGGAGCTGATATTTTTGTAGTTGATATTTTAGGCAAAGATCAATATTCGAACCCAAAAAATCTTGGCCCAAAAATCAACACCAGCGGACGCGAAATGTTTCCGTATATAACAGATAAAGCGCTTTACTTTGCTTCTGATGGATTTTTAGGACTTGGTGGCCTTGATGTTTTTGAAAGCCGTTTGAACAATGAAGTTTTTGATGAGCCTGTCAATCTTGGTGCACCGTTAAACAGCAGTATGGACGATTTTGGCTATATCGTAAACGAAAAAACCAATAAAGGTTTTGTTTGTTCGAACAGAAAAACAGGCAAAGGCGACGATGATATTTATTCTTTCGAAAGAAGCTGTGTACAATCGATAGACGGTTATGTATTTGATGCTATTTCAAACAAAAATATTGCAGGTGCGATTGTAACGCTTAAAAACAATGAAAATCAAAAATTGCAAGAAACCGTTTCCAGAATTGATGGAAAATTTGAATTTGAAGAAAATATCGACTGTAAAACTTCCTATACAATTGAAGCCGCAAAAGATAATTTCACCACCAGCACAAAAGCAATTGTGACGCCAGAAAATTCAGGCATTACTCAAGTTCCCATTGGGCTTGATCCTGCTCTTATCGAACGCAAAGATGGTTTGCTGAAAATCAAAATCGGAATTATCTTTTTTGATCTCAATAAATCAGAAGTTCGTTATGATGCGGCAATCGAATTGAATAAAGTCGTTTTATTAATGAGCCAATACCCTACTGTTGTCATTAAAATAGAATCTCATACTGATTCCCGTGCCAATGATCAATACAACCTCGAACTTTCAGACCGAAGAGCAAAAGCTACTCGAGATTATATTATTTCGCAGGGAATTGCACCAGAACGTATAGAAAGCGCAATGGGTTATGGCGAAACTCAGTTGGTCAACAATTGTTCAAACGGAGTTCCGTGTACTGAGGCGCAACATCAAATGAACAGACGAAGCGAATTTATCATCACTAAAATGTAGTTTCAACCTCTAAAATCTCTTTGCAAAAAAAATTTGAATCACGTGTTGTAGTACAATGATTATCAGTGTAGTTATTTTCTTTCAGTGTTGCAATTTGTTTTGTTTTTTAACATATAAACAGGTATTTATACCTATTTCTAACTGTAACTTAAATTCTACTTTTGAGCACCAAAAAACTAACCAACCAGCTCAAATCTATGATTTCAGATTTCTTTGAAACTAATAATTATTTTGTGGACAAAAAAAATGGCTTTCAGGAAAGCTGTCATATTTACAACGAAAAAAGAGAAAGAATCGGCCGAATTAAACAAAAATTCAGTTTAATTCAAAAAGTACTTCCAACTATTATTGGCAAATCAATACTTCCTTTTAATATTGAAATTCGAAGTGCAAATGGTGGTTTAGAAGCTACTATTTCAAAAAGAGGCAGTTTCTTAAAATCTGAAATTGTAATTCATGATGCTAATGGAAAAAAAATTGGAGCAATAAATCCAAATTTCAGCTTTTCTAAACCTGAATTTAAAATTCTAAACACTTCCAATCACGTAATTGCAGAAATCTGTGATCCCTGGAAAAAATCCAATTTTATCATTAATGATTCTTCCGAAAACCAAATTGGATCAATAAACAACAATTGGAACGGAACTATGAAAAACATTGCTCCATCAACAGACAGCTACAGAATAAGTGTAATGCTAAATTATGCTAAGGATGAAGAAAAGATAGCTATTTTGTCTAGTGCCATTGTTCTCAATATGTGCTTTTTAAATTAGAAAAATAGCTTTTAGCCAAGGAAATTAAAATTCTGACATAACTCTTCTGGCTTAGTTATTTTTCCATTATAAAAACCATTTCAGTTCAAAAAAAGCCAAACTATCAATAACCTAAAATTGGTTTAAAAGGCAATAAATGCTTTAATTACTTGTTTATACATAAAGAGATAAACAAATTAATTTAAAGAGTATATGCATTTATTACAATTGAAAAATAGAATAGGATTTTTGACTTTAATTCTTGTAATCGGTATTTCGATTCAAGGATATGCGCAAAAAGAACTGGATAACAAATACAAGCCAATTCCGGCGAAAACTCCAAAAACAAAAGAAGTTGTTCCGCCAAAAGAAGAAGCTCCAAAAGTTAATCCGCCTGCGCCTGTTGAAAAACCAGATCCTTCTAAAATTGATCCTAAAGAATTATTTAAGGATACCAATTTGTATAAAACACCAGCAAATGTAGAAGGCATTTTTTACAGACAAAATCAATTTTTAGGAAGCTTTAAAACATCAACTTATACTTCAACAATTCGTTATCGCGACGCTGCTTTTGTAGATGGCGATAAAATTAAAGTATATTTAAACGATAAGATAATTGAGCCCGAAGTTACAATGAATGGAGAATATCAAGGTTTTAAAATAACATTGGTTCCAGGAATTAATAAAATTGATTTTGAAGCTTTAAACGAAGGATCAGCTTCACCAAATACAGCCGAATTTCAAGTATATGACGACAAAGGCGCTGTAATTGAATCCAGTCAATGGAATGTTGGAACTGGCTATAAAGCTACGATTGTTTTGTATAAAGAGTAACTTAAATACGGCTTCAATATTGTCATTTCGACGAAGGAGAAATCTTCGCAAGAAACTCTACAAAGATTGGATTTTCGTTGTGGAGCTACTCGCGAAGATTTCTCCTTCGTCGAAATGACAAAATCTTTGAGATTTTGGTTTTATACTAATTCAAAACAAACTTATTCTAAAGATTCAGGAACTTCTAAAGGATCAACAATTGGCTCTTGATTATCATTAACCCAAGCAATGAACAATTTATAACCAATTGAAAAAACGATTGGCCCAACAAACAACCCTATAAAGCCTGACATAATAAATCCGCCTATAACGCCAAGGAAAATAACAAGCATTGGCACGAGCGCTCCTTTACCCAATAAAAGTGGTTTCAAAACATTATCAGATAATCCGCTGATGATGAAAAATATCGTCCAGAAAATCGCGTAGCCTGAATCGCCTGTTGAGAATAAATAAACAATTACACCAATATTAATAATGATTGGCCCAATCTGTAAAATCGAAAATATCAGGCATATTAAAGTCAGAATTCCGGCATATGGAATATCGGCTAAAAACAATCCGATGGCCTGAATAATAGTCTGAATCACGGCAACGCCTAATATTCCTTTTACAACTTGGTAAATCGTTGAAACAGAAATGGTCATGATTTCATCTGCTTCATTTCCTGCAATTTTTCTAAGGAATTTCATAGCAAAAACTTTGGCGCCAGGTGTCACTAACAAAATACCAGCAATAATAACCGATAAGATAAACTGCAAAAACGCCGCACCAGAACTTAAAATGCTTCCCATAATTTTTGTCGAAAACTCTTTTATCTGATCTTGGTATTTAATTACACCCTGCTCTAAATCTGTTGACATCGCAAGCAAAAATTCATACAAAGGTTTCCCTATTATCGGCCACTCCTTTATAGATTGTCCGGGAGGCGAAATTTTAAGAGTGCCATTATCAAAACTGCTTTTCAGTTCTAAAAAATTAGCTGTTGCCGCTTTTAGAAAATAAATCAAAGGCACTAACATAATAGCAATTATTACAATCGTAATGATTACTGAAGCCAATGTTTTTCGGCCTTTTAATACTTTTTGCAGAAAATCAAATAAAGGAAGAAATACCACTGAAAGTATTACCGCCCAAAGAATCGGCATAAAAAAAGGCAACAGTAATTTTAGACAAAATCCTACAATAAGGAAAATGAAAAACAACTGTAAAATAGTATCAAAGAGCTCTTTGCGTTTAGTAGAATTTGATGTTTCCATGTTTATTTTGATTTAGATATGATTGGTTTAATTTGATTATTCTTGCTTACTCATAGAAAAATTGGCATCTGAAACTAATCTTCCTATTAAGATTACGGGGTATAAAACTCCAGTGAGAACTTCAATCTGGACTAAAGAACGCGCCAAAGGATGCAACGGCACTATTTCGCCAAAACCCGTCGAAGTAATGCTGATATAACTGAAATACATAAAACTGGCCTGATCGCTATTGATTTCAAATTTAGATTCGACTATATTAAAAGAACCTTCAATATGTCTAAAAAGAAATAAATACAAGGTGCACCAAAGATGAACTAGAAGCATATAAACTACAACTGAGCCTATAATACGATAAGTTGTAACGGGTCCCGGCTCTAAAACTTTTCTTAAAACCAAAGTAATCAAGAGTCCCATGACCGCGATAGTCAAAAAGAGGTCGGCAAATAAAATAATGATGTTTCGGTTGAAATAATCAATCCACTGAATGATGACAAACAGAATGGGAATAATTGAAATTACAAACGCCTGCTTTTTATGTTTTGAAAGCGAAAAAATTCCCGCAAACAAAAAAAGCATCCAAAAAATATTGAGTCCGACCATAAAACGCGGATAACTTCCAAAAAATGGAATGGCAATAAAATGCATAATAAAAAGCAAGATAAGCATGCCTCCCAGCCCGCTTTCTTTAGCCCAGAGATTATATAAAAGGCGATTGTTTTTTGCTCTCATAATTAATCGTTTTATTTCAAATGCTTTAGAAACTTAAATTGGTATTGGCTCTACTTCTACTTTTCCTATTGGCCTGCGCCAAAGTTTGAAGAGAAGAATAATAAAAATGGGCATAAAACAAATTGCAGACATGACAAGATAAACATCTTTATAGGCTAATAATATGGAAGCTTGCGACGTCTGATTCGAAAGACTTTTTTCGGCTTTTTTTTGTGCCTCAGCATCGGATAATCCCATGTATAAGAATTTCTTTTTTGAGTTAACCAATTGATTTTCTGCCATTTTATTCACTTCTGTCAATTGCTGGCTTAATCCTGTTTTATGCTGCACATTCATATTCGAAATAAATGTTCCTAAAATAGCTCCTCCTAAAAGTGAAGCAAATACAGCCTGCGCGATAATACCGCTCATCATTCTTGAAGTGCTTAATTGTGGTGGCACGCCTTCTGAAATATATAATAAGGAAACAGGAAAGAGAAATCCCATTCCGATGCCTTTAAAAACCAAGGGCAGAAAAAAATCAGAGGAATCAATTCCAGGATAAAATCTAAAAAAGAGAACGATATGATATATTCCGTAGCAAGCAAAACCTATAATCCAGATGGTTGCCAGATAAATTCGTTTATATAAAAGATAGGTTGAAATGGGAATTGACAAACACAAACCAAACAATAATGCCAAATGTGTCAACGCATTAAGCACAGGATCAAACCCTAAAACGTTTGTCATATAACCTGTTACTACGCTTCCGGTGCCATTCAGTATTCCGATGTAAAACATCAAAAAAGCGCCAATAACCACATTTTTATATTTATAAACATCTGGATCAATAATGGGTTCAGCTGTAAATCGGACATGCAGTAAATATATTCCCATTGTTATAAAGAGAAATCCAATTGCCAAACAGATTTTTGGATCACTTAACCAATTTCTGGTCTGTCCTTCGGCACATAAAAAGAGAATAATAATAAAAAATAAAATCATGATTATCCATCCTCTCCAATCAAATTGAAATTTTTGTTTCATTGGAGCAACATCGGCTTTATAAAAAAACCAAGCCAAAATAATACCGATCAAAAAGTTGACATTTAGAAAGTAAATTCCGAAAGTCCAATTATGAAAACTCGTAAAATGAGTCCCAAAATATTGATACAGATGCTGGCTCCCTTTTTGAATAAATTGCAGAATGCCGTACAGCAATGCCATATTAAAAACAGGATTGTATTTTAATAAAATGGGAACCATCGAAGCAAATATTCCAATGACAGAAATAATGGCCAAAAGGGATCTAAAAAAAACAAACCACTCGATACTTGATACAAATAGCAAAGCTGTATTAAACAAAAGAGACAAAAAACTGACGGACAAAATCATAGTCCTGATCTTGATTTGCTTTCCTAATTTTAATCCTAAAGGCATAAAGGCAAGCATCGCAAAAATGGGAATATAAATGGAATATGTAAAAACGGTTGTCGAAGCTCCAAAATGTCCCATTATCTGCAAATTATCATAAGCTGTGACATTCAGGCCATTAAAAAAAGGAATGGTTAGGATATAAAGTCCTAAAAGGGTAAAAATGCTTCCTTTTTTTCCTGCAATCATCTGTTATTTTTTTACGTCGACTGTTACATTCATTCCTGGTCTAACATCCCGCAAGTCTTTTGCGGAATTTTCAAATTCGATTCTTACTGGAATCCGTTGTGTGATTTTCACAAAGTTTCCTGTCGAATTATCCGGTTCAACCATCGAAAACTTGGCTCCAGTTGCTGGCGAAAATCCAGTTACTTTTCCTTTGAACTCTTTCCCGTCGAGCGCATCGATTGTAATGGTAACTTCTTGTCCGGGTTTTATTTTTTCGATCTGGGTTTCTTTGAAATTCGCCGAAATCCATAATTTTTCGCTTAGAACAATTGTGGCTACAGTTTGATTGGTGTTAATTAATTCTCCAATAGACAAATTGCGTTCTCCCACATATCCGTCACCGGGTGCAAATACAATTGTATAGGACAATTGAAGTCTTGCCGCATCTAAATCTGCTTTTTTACGAGCTACTGTTGCTCTGGCCGCTTCGAGGTTAATACTGCTTTGCTTGGTTACCGAAGTGCTTGCTTCCAAACTTTTTTGACCGGCTTTTACATACGCCTCTTCCGATTTCAATTTAGAAATTACCTGATCATATTGGTTTCTAGTCACGGCCGAATCAGCATACATGTTTTTAAAGCGTTGATAATCTTTTTGTGCTTTTTCAAGACTCGCCATATCACCCGCCAATTTCTCTTTCCCAGATGCTTGATTGGATGCTGATGTGGTAATATTTTGTTCCAATGAATGAAGATTCCCTTCGGCTATATCCAAATCTGCTTCGGCCTGCATTACTTTTATAAAATACTCCGCATCATCAAGAACTACGAGCGTATCTCCTTTATGAACAAATTGATTGGCCTCAAACTTAATTTCTTTAATATGGCCAGTCGCTCTTGCTGCCACACTGTTGATATAGGCTTCAACCTGAGCATTATTCGTTGTTTCGTAAGTATTAAAATCAAAAAACAAACTCAAAATCCACAAACTGCCTGCAATCAAAAAAACAAAAGACAGCACAGTAAGAATGGTATTTCTTTTTTTATCTTTTTGAAGGGCTTCGTTTTCTGTATTTTCTTCGCTCATAATCTTTTATATTAAAGTTTTCCCATTGCATATTGCAGCGAATAATATTGAATTATTAAATCGAGATTGGCATTCACCAATGAAATTCGGGAGTTGTTCAGCTGTAATTCGGCATCAACTATTTCGCTGATTAATGCAAAATCATTATCGTAGCGGCTTTTTACAATTTTATAATTGCTCATAGACAGCTCAACATCTTTTTTATAAGTTTTAATATTTTCTTTGCTTTCGGCATATCGTACATAGGCATTTTTTACCTCTGTGCTTATCTGATCTTTAGTTACCTGCAAAGCAATATTGCTTTTATCAATTTCCAATCTATCGCCAGAAATGCGGTGTTTTAAATTATAAAAACTTGAAACATCCCAATTCAATGAAACGCCTGCTGCCCAATAATTAAGAAGATTGACATAATTTGGCCATTGTGCAGGATATTCGGTGTTCAAAATCAGGTTGGCATTTATATTAGGCATAAAACCGCTTTTGGTCAAACTCAAAGACGATTCAGATAATTTGATTTTAATTTCGGCACGCTTTATTTCTTCTCTGTTTTGATACGCTTCGGCTAAACTTTCCTGCAGATTTAGGTTTTCTGTCGGAAGCATACTTTCTGCTACTACTGGTTTTAAAATGGTATTTGTTGGAAAACCAATCAAAATATCCAGATAATTGCTGATCAATTGTATTGTATTTGTACTTCTAAAAACAGACACTTTAAAATTTGACTGTTGCAATTCTGTTCTTAAAAGATCACTTTTGATATTTTGTCCATTATTGACACGCGATTGTAACTGTCTGATTCGCAGATCCGTGTTGATAATATTTTGCTTTGTTACTTCAATTTGGCGGTACAATTTTTCGAGTGTAAAATATTGCTCTGTAATGGCATTTTTTACATCGGCTTCTGTCATTTTTACGACAGATTGTTGCATTTGGCTTAAAAGTTCCTGCTGATCGATTCGTTTGTTGATGGCGCTACCGGCGTAAATTGGCAATGACGAAATAATATTGGCGAAAGCCTGATGATTATAATAATCTACAGAAATATTGCTCTCATAAAAACCTTCATAAATTTTAGGATCGCCTATATAGGTATAACCTCCGTTGACACCTATACGTGGCATTTTTGCAATTTTGGCCTGACCGACATTTTCATTGGCAATGGCCAAATCAGTATTAGCAATTTTAAGCTGGCGATTGTTCTGAATTCCTAAAATAATTGCCTCATCAAGCTTTAGTATTTTTGCAGTTCCAAGACTGTCCTGTTGCCCAAAACTTATATGGACACAACTGAAGATTAAAGCCCAAAACTTTAATTTAAAATCTCTTAACTGAAAATAATTCATTGACTTTTAAATTTTTAAACTTTATAGCTGCACATTGCTTTTGTCTGAATAATGAAAATTTAAAACTTGGAAATTCTACTTTTAGTAAATAAATGTAAAGAATTCTTAATCAGAAAATTGGACGAACTTGTTTCATATTATAAAATGAAACACTTTAAACCGCATTGAAGTGTCTTAAAAAATAAATACATTTTAACTTAGATGATAAACAAGGCTTTTTCCTAATTTTATCTCAATCTACTATGTATAAAAATTCAATATATGCGCTGTTGCTTTTGGTTACTTTTGGTTCATTGGCACAATCAAAATCAACCGACAGCACTTCAACAGCAAAGACTCCCACTAAGAATATTGATTTTAACGTCATGCCTTACATCAGCTACAACAGGACTATGGATTTTATGTTTGGTGCTATCCCAATGATGATGTACAAAACAAATAAAGCCGATACAATTTCGCCAAAATCATTATCTGGTATTTCTGCTATTTATACTACTAACAAATCTTATTTTGTATGTTCTTTCAATAAATGGCATTTTAATGAAGACAAATGGCGCGCACAGCTTTTTATCATGACTGGAAATCAAAACGCACAATTTTTTATGGATGATTTTGACTCTGGTGATTTTTATGATTACGGAACCAAAACAAATTTGATCAGTGTAAGCGGACTTCGAAAAATATTCAAATCCTTCTACGGCGGACTTGGTTATTCATACGCACATTATGACACTACTTATCAAGATGATATTCAGCCTGCCTCTACTTCTCACACAAATGGTTTGCAAGTCATTGCGCTTTATGATACCAGAGATGCTGTTTATTATCCTACAACGGGCAATAAAATAAGAGCAAGATGGATTAGTTATCCTGAATGGTTTGGCAATGATGTCAATGCCAATAAAATTATCTCAGAGTATAATACTTATTTTCCGATGCGTAATAAGACTGATGTTCTTGCGGCACGTTTTTCAGGCAAATTCGGATTAGGAGATATTGCATTTGAACAACAAGTAACGATTGGCAATGATGACATCAGAGGTTATTCTGAAGGAAAATATCGTGGTGATGGTCTTATGGCTTTACAAGGCGAATACAGATATAATTTTCATAAAAGAATGGGAGTTGTTGGTTTTGCCGGCGTAGCCACTATTTATGGTTCAGATACGCCAAGTTTTGACTGGAAATTATATCCCGGAGCTGGCGTTGGCTATCGTTACAGAGCTTTTAAAAATGAAAAATTCAACGTTGGTCTTGACGGTGCTGTGGGAAAAGGCGATTGGGGAATTTATTTTAGAATTGGCGAAGCTTTTTAAAACTTGCAAATAATTTTTTTATCACATGTTTTCGTAAACAACCACACAAACCGAAACAAAAAATCCAATTACGGTATAAACTCCCGCCGATTTATGTCCGTGTTCATAAGCCTCTGGAATCATTGAATTTGCAAGCATCATTAATATTGCACCGCCTGCAAAAGCCTGAATAAAAGAAAGCCATTCGTTTGAGGCATCTCCAAAAACAGAATAGCCTGCCAAAGAAGCCAAAGCACACAAAAGCGTAATAAATACCCAGAGCAATATTATTTTTTTATTGCTCCAATTTCCTTTTTTCATTCCAGATGATCCCGCAATTGCTTCGGGCAAATTTGAAATAAAAACGGCAACCAGCATCGCTAAACTTCCTGTTTGATGTTTAAAAAAACCTAGCCCGATAATAATTGATTCTGGAATTCCGTCAAGTATGATCGCTAAAACCATTGGAACAATTAAACTTGATTCTTTTGCTGCACCGATTTTCAACCTGTTTTTAGCACCAAAATGACCAATAAGTCGGTCTGCCCCATAAAATAATAAGGCGCCACTAAAAAAACCAAAAGTGGGATAATTGCTCCCTCTGCCTAGTTTTACGGCTTCGAAAACTAATTCGTAAGAAATGGCCGAAATCAAAGTTCCCGCTCCAAATCCCATAATTTTTCCGATGAGGCTGTTGCTTAAATTAAATCGAATAGCAATTATACCTCCCAGAACTAAGGAAGATGTTGCTAATAACCCAAATAAAAAAGCATCCAGCATATAAATATTTTAAAACAGCTTTATAGGTTTTATTAAACCATAAATAATAAAACCTATTCGGCCATCATTAACTAAACCAATTATAAAAAATATGAAACCAATTTTCGTTTCAATCAGAACTTAATATTCTAAGAATATTTTTTGGAGTTCGTCCAATTTTCTAGGCTTA
Organism: Flavobacterium sp. LHD-80; assembly: GCF_030929605.1. Taxonomy (GTDB): domain Bacteria; phylum Bacteroidota; class Bacteroidia; order Flavobacteriales; family Flavobacteriaceae; genus Flavobacterium. The sequence goes on along the minus strand of NZ_JAVFVS010000002.1, from coordinate 278,671 downwards.
AGCAGTGCCACTGTCAATAGGATTCTAGACTTTTGCGGATTTAATCCATACGATGCAATAAGCCCTAATTCATCATCATTGCATTCAACGTTACGTCCCACAATTCCTGTTGCAACGCGCGAACTTCTTACTACGATAATTCCTTTTTTGCTGGCTCTTGCGCAAGCATCAAGCGATTCTTTATTCATATTTCCATTTCCAACTCCGGCAATTACAATTCCTTTAGCGCCTCTTTCAATTGATGCATCTATCAAATCGGCTTTCATATCAGCATCAGCATAAATAATATCAACACGTGGAAAAGCTGTAACACCTTTCACATCAAATTCAGAAGTTTTTCCATATTTCTGATCAGGATAATGGTAAAAATCATTTATTCCATAAGAAGTTGTTCCTATAAGTCCGCGTATAGGCGACATAAAAGTCTGAACAGCTGTAGTGCTTACTTTTGTCAATGCCTGAGCCGAATGAATCCAGTCGTTCATTACTAAAAGTACACCATGACCTTTTGCTTTTGGGTCAGCCGCTACCGCGATTGCATTATATAAATTCAAAGGTCCGTCAGCACTAATTGCTGTTGAAGGGCGCATTGATCCAACGAGTACAACAGGTTTATCTGTTTTTACAACAAGATTTAAAAAATAAGCTGTTTCTTCCATAGTGTCAGTTCCATGTGTAATCACAAAACCATCGTAATCTTTACTGGATGCCAATTCATTAATTCTGTTGGCTACTTTTAGCATAATCTCAAACGACATGTCTTGAGATCCAACATTTGCAACCTGTTCTCCTTTAATATCTGCCAATTTTAATGCGTCTGGAACAGCATTTACCATGGCATCAATAGTAACCTGACCCGATGTATATCCTGATTGTACGCCGGTTTTAGCTGCTCCGGCAATTGTTCCTCCAGTTGCCAATATAAGAACTTTAGGTTTTGCCTGTCCAAACATACTGATGCTAAGCGATAACAATAGCAACAAAAGAATTTTCTTAGAAAATGATAAGTTTAATTTCATAATTATTGATTTTTATGTTGAGAGTTATTTTTGACCTGTTAAGCTGGCAGGATCCAGAAGTTTTTTGATTTGATCTTCTGTCAGCAGTTTCTTTTCACGTATAAGCTCTAGGATTCCTTTGTTTGTTGCAAGTGCTTCCTTAGCCAATTCTGTCGTTTTTTCATATCCTAATACTGGATTTAGAGCGGTGACAATACCAACGCTTCTTTCCATATAATGATTTAATATATCTTTGTTTACTGTAATGCCGTCAATGCAATTTTTTCTGAATAATGGAAAAGATTTAAAAAACAATCCCTGCGATTCCATCATGGCAATTGCTTCAATTGGCTCATATGCATTTAACTGCAATAATCCAGATTGAGCCGCAATAGTTACGGTTAAATCATTTCCTATTACTTTAAAGCAAAGCTGGCCCATAAGTTCTGGCATTACGGGATTAACTTTACCTGGCATAATTGAAGATCCAGGCTGAAGCGCAGGCAAATTAATTTCAAAAATACCTGTACGAGGCCCAGAAGCCAGAATAATAAGATCACTGCTGATTTTTGCAACTGCAACAGCCATACTTTTAAGCGTTGACGAATACATTACAAATCCCTGTTGACTTGTAGTTGCCGCTATAAGGTCTTTGCTCATTACAATAGGTTTTCCTGTAATTTTCGCCAAATGAGTCGCTACTTTTTCAGCATAACCTGGTGAGGCTGTAATTCCTGTACCAATTGCTGTTGCGCCCATATTTTGTTCGCATAAAAAGACTTCGACTTTGCGCAACGCATTGATTTCGGCATCAAGCTGATTTCCAAAGGCGTGAAACTCTTGCCCAACTGTCATTGGTACAGCATCCTGCCCTTCTGTGCGTCCCATTTTTAATATATCTTTGAATTCATCTCCTTTTTTGTGAAAGGATTGCGAAAGCAATTCGGCTTCTTTGATAAGTTTATCGTTATGAAGCAATAATGCTACTTTTATCGCTGTTGGGTAAACATCATTTGTAGATTGCCCCATATTTAAATCATCATGAGGTTCAATAAATTGATATTCTCCTTTTTTATGACCGCTCATTTCAAGAGCGATATTAGCCAAAACTTCATTGACGTTCATATTTGCAGATGTTCCTGCGCCACCTTGATACAAATCAACCAAAAACTGATCGTGGTATTTTCCGTCAATAACCGCTTGACAGGCTTTTTCGATCGCTGCGAGTCGGTCTTTTTTTAGTCGGCCAACATCTGCGTTTGCTCTTGCTGCTGCTAATTTTACCATTGCAAAAGCCCTAACATAATCAGGATAAAATTGAGTTGTCATGCCACTTATCTGGAAATTCTCAAGTGCACGGGCCGTTTGAACTCCGTAATAGGCATTATTCGGAATTTGTTTTTCGCCTAAAAGATCTTTTTCTGTTCGTGTCTGCGCTTGTAGAGAGGTAATACATAAACTGCACAGTAGGATGTATTTTATTTTTTTATACATGGTTTCTATTTTTTGTTGGTTTCTTCCTAGAACTATCAGTGATTATTTTTACAAACAATAATTTTTGATTCAGAGTCTTATCTAACTACAATGAAGTACGATAATCTGTTCTTTCATCATAGATTTTGATATTTTTTTACTCCATCATCTCGACCATGTATGAGATTTATGGTCAGAAAGCAAATTAGAAGGACAGGATATCTTATCCTTACCATACTTAAACACTTTTTTTTCATAATAGCTATAGTTTAAAATTGTTTGTTACAAGTAATGAACTAAATTATGGGGCTAAAGTTTGGCGTGTATTTAAAAGAAATTGGCATTTAAATTCAGAAAGCAACGCTGCGTGTAGAAATGTATTGGCGTTTAATTAAATGCAGAAATAAATATTTGGCTTAATACTAATCGTAGTAAAACATTATAGTCATTTTAGAAGGAAAATTGATTTTCTAGAATTTTATGCTAAACGATTATAAATTTACGAAGTAAACTCATATAAAAGTCCAGCTTTTTTGTTTCATTTTATAATTTGCAACATCATAAAAATGGTTGGTTTTTATTGAAAAGCAAGCCTGTAAAGCACTGAAAATACTGACATTTAAAACAATCTCTCCAAAAAACAGCCTTAAACAATCGTTAAAACCGTCATAGGTTTAGATTTTCAAAGCTCAAAAAACGGCTTCAATTTAAAAGACTAAAAAAGTTTTATGTGATTCGATTTTTTATTTCTTTGGAACAGAAAAAAGTGCCAAAAACGAAAAAATCTCATTTCAAATGAAATGAGATTTTACAACTTACTAATTAAATAAACTAAAAAACTTCTACAATTCTTTATTTCTTATCCCAACCATTTCTGATCAAGTAGATTAAAATTTCTTCTTCTAATTCTTTGGATAAATTTTCAGCTTCAAGTTTGTACTGAAAATACTTTTCAAATTTCATCTTGTACTTTTCTGTTTTAAGAGTACTTGCACAGTAATCATCACAGATAGTTTTAAAATTATCATCTAATGAATATAGAATCTTTAAGGATTCTAAATACTCCGAAAACTTTAAATTATATAATTCTTTGGGAACAGACATACTATACAATTTATAAATTAGATAAATTAGGTTTTTTTTGGTCAAACAAAAGAAAATGATAAAAACTAAAATATTTCATAAAAAACTATATTACAACAACATATACATTCTAATATTTCATAAAGTTAAGTCACATTAAAGCTTAAAAGATATAATTTTGATGCAAGTCTGTTTCATATTATAAAATGAAACCTATTGTTTTTGAACAGCTTAAAATGAATCATTTTTATAAAAAGGATTTTTTTATATCTAGATTTTAACAATCATAAGATATTCGCTGATTTTCGATTAAAAAACGAAAACCAATTGTTAAAATTCAATCCTGCTTCTTCCCTTTTTTACATAAAAATAAAGGCCAAAAAATTGCATCAATTTTCTTGACCAGAACTCTTTTTGATTTCTAAAAACTCGTTTTTGATACAAAAAACGCAGTTATAGGCATCAAAACGAACAAATCTTCTTATATATTTGTTTGTCTCAAATTTTTAATAATCAATTTTCTGCTAAAAATGAAAGAATACAAAATAGCTAAAGGATGGGGAATCATTATCTATATATGTGCACCGCTATTAATTGCACTTTTTATTTTCCTGCTGGCAATGCCATTTATACCTGCGACAAAAAATGATATTGCGCCTGATGCCTATTGGTTCATGGCTGTGCTCTCGATTGTAATGATTACAGTATTTACATTTGCACTTTTAGATATTATAAAAGGAAAATTTGTAATTGACCGAAACAGAGTTTATTCTGTCACCACGCTTTCAAATAGAGAATTATTATTTCATGAAATCAAAGGATACAGAACAAATGACAAGTTTATTATAATCGAGCCCAAAAGCAAGAATAAAAAGAATATCAAAATCAGTACTTATTTTGGCAAAACTGATGAAATAGAAGAATGGCTTTTAGAGAATGATTATCCTGATTTAGATAAAATTCAGGAAATCGAAGAGAAAAAAGAGATTCTAAAAAATCAAGAATTTGGATGGAATGAAACTGAAAGAGAACAAAAACTCGTTCAAGCTCGTAAAACTGCAAAAATTATAAACGGAATTGGAGCAATTGCTGGAATCTGGTTATTGTTTTTTCCGAAACCGTATCAATATGCCATTGTTCCTTGTATCGTATTTCCTATTATCTGCCTTTTCATTTTAAGGAATTTTAGAGGTTTAATCAGAATTGGAGAAAAGAAGAATACCGCTTATCCAAATATTTTTATGGGGCTCTTTGCGTCTATTTTGGCATTATGTTTAAGAAGTTTATTAGACTTTCAAATATTGGATTATTCAAATTTGTGGGTGCCAATGATCATAATTGCCATAATTTACATCACCATTTTATTATTCTGCGTTTCAGATATCAAATACGAAAAAGCGTATGATTACTTAAATGCATTTGGTATTGTGCTTCTCGCCTTGAGTTATGCTTATGGCTCTTATACAACCGTAAACTGTGTTTATGACAATTCTAAACCAGAACTATTTAATGCAGTCGTTTTAGAAAAAGGAATTAACTCAGGCAAAAACAAAACCTATTACTTAAATCTGACTCCGTGGGGACCTCGAAAAGAAAGCGAAAGAGTGACTGTTAATCAGAGTTTTTACGAAAATACTCAAGTAAATGACGAAGTGAATGTTTACTTAATGAAAGGAAAATTCGAAATTCCATGGTTTCAAGTAACTGCTAAATAAGATTTCAAATTATTCAAAAAAAAAAGACAGTGTCAAAATTGATACTGTCTTTTTTTTATCTAAAATCGATTTAAGATTTAAATTACCAGCCTTTTACAGCGCCACCTTTAAATTCTTGCTCCGCAGCTTTTTCAACTTCAGGAGATTGAAAAGCTTGTAAAAACTGTTTTACTCTTTCGTCGTTTTTGTTGTCTTCACGGCTCACAACCAAATTCACATAAGGTGATTCTTTATCTTCAACAAATAACGCATCACGAGAAGGAACCAATCCTGCTGCAGAAGCAAATGTATTATTAATAATAGCGATTGAAACATTTGCATCATCTAAAGCACGTGGCAATTGCGGTGCTTCTAATTCTAATATTTTTAAGTTTTTAGGATTACTTATGATATCAGTTACTTTCGGAAGCAAACCAACGCCGTCTTTCAATTTCAACAAGCCATTTTTCTGCAAAAGCAATAAGGAACGCCCCCCGTTTGTTGGGTCATTCGGAATGATAATAGTGCTTTCGTTTTTCAATTCCGAAAGATTTTTTATTTTTTTCGAATATGCTGCAATCGGGTAAACAAATGTTTTTCCGATAATCGCCAATTTATAACCACGCTGTTTCGATTGCTCGTCTAAATAAGGTTTATGCTGAAAAGCATTAGCATCAATATCTCCTTGACTTAAAGCTTCGTTAGGAACAACATAATCATTGAAAGAAACCAATTCAACTTCTAATCCGAATTTTTCTTTTGCTACTTTTTTAGCTGCTTCAGCTACTTTTAATTCTGGTCCAGAAGCAACTCCAACTTTAATAAAATGTGGATCATTGTTTTTGCTTTTCCCACAATTTGATAACACAAGTGCCAAAGCTAAAACCCCAGCAGTTTTTAAAATATTTAATTTCATATGTTTTAATTATTAATTGTTAATTATAAATTATTAATTGATGCTTATCTATGATCAAATCGTTTTGATAATCGGTCTCCCGCAAACTGAATCACGAATACTAAAATGACAAGCAATGCCAAAACCGAATTCATTGTTACGGCATCATAACCAATATATCCGTATTGATAACCCACTTGCCCTAGTCCGCCAGCTCCAACAGCTCCGCCCATTGCAGAATAACCTACAAGTGTAATTAAGGTAATTGAAGCTGCATTTATTAAAGAAGGCAAAGCTTCTGGAAGTAATACTTTATATACAATTTGAAACGGCGTTGCGCCCAGAGCTCTCGCTGCCTCAATTAATCCAGAAGGCAGACTTAAAAGACTGTTTTCTACCAAACGTGCAATAAATGGCGCTGCACCAATACTTAACGGAACCAAAGCGGCACTTACTCCAATTGAAGTTCCCACAATCGCACGCGTAAACGGAATCATCCAAACTATTAAAATAATGAATGGAATAGAACGAAAAATATTTACCAAAACCGATAAACTTCTGTTTAAAACCGGCTGTTCTAGAATTTGATTTTTACGAGTAAGGAACAATAAAATTCCTGTAGGAAGTCCCAATAAAAATCCGAAAAAACCAGAAACAAATGTCATTACAATGGTTTCCCAAGTTCCTTTTAATAATAAATCTATAATTGAATCAGACATAACCTATAATTTCTGTTTTAATGTGTTTTGAATTATAATATTGAATTGCTGCATCATAATTCTCGCGTTTTCCTGAAAGTTCAATCAGCATAACACCAAAATTAACCTCGCCAGCCTGATCCATTTGTGCGCTTACAATTTTAAAATCAGTGTCAAAAAGCCTTGAAACTTCTGAAATAACAGGTTCATTTACTGATTTTCCTGTCATTTCTAATTTCAATAACGGATTAAGATTTCCGTCATCTTCTGATTTTAATTTCTCCCGATAAACTGCCGGAATATCAATATGCAATGAAGAAGAAATAAATTCTCTTGTCAATTCATGTTTTGGATCAGCAAAAATTTCGCCCACACTTCCCTGCTCTATTAATTTTCCGTGGTTAATAACGGCCACTTCATCACAAATTGATTTTACAACTTCCATTTGGTGTGTAATCAGCAAAATGGTAATATTCAAACGTTTATTAATGTCTTTCAATAAGTTCAAAATCGATCTTGTTGTCGCCGGATCAAGTGCACTTGTCGCTTCGTCACACAATAAAACTTTTGGGTTATTTGCCAAAGTTCTTGCAATCGCAACTCTTTGCTTTTGTCCGCCCGAAAGACTTGCTGGATAATCATTTGCTTTTTCTGCCAAACCAACTAATTCTAGCAATTCTAAAACTCTCGTTTTAATTTCACTTTTTGAAGTTCCAGCCAATTCCAACGGAAAAGCAACATTTTCATAAACCGTTCGAGATGAAAGCAGATTAAAATGCTGAAAAATCATTCCGATTTCTCTTCTTTCAATCGCAAGTTCACTGTTTGACAACTGCATCAAAGCTTTTCCGTCAACAATAATTTCTCCCGAAGTTGGGCGTTCCAATAAATTCACACAGCGAATCAGCGTACTTTTTCCTGCTCCAGAAGTTCCAATTACGCCAAAGATTTTTCCCGGCGGAACCGTAAGCGAAACATCTGAAAGTGCCGTGACAATTCTGTCTTTCTGATGAAAAGTTTTGGTTACATTTTTTAATTCAATCATTTCTTATTCCAATTTAAAAACAAAAAAGCCTTTCAGATACTCATGAAAGGCTTTAGAAATAAATACTATTATTTTATACAAAAGCCAGATCAACAAAGTGCATTACAACATCACAGCACATTAAACTGCTGCTATAATAATTCTTCATATTCTGGTCGTTTTTTCTCATTGCGGTTGCAAATTTAAACAGTTAATTTCAATTTTAATGCAAAAATCATTAAAACTTTTATTTCCCTATCAAAATAATAGACTAAATTTTAATCAAATTTAAACCATTCATTCACTTCTCTCGCAATTGTATCTGCAATTTGTGGATTTTCAAATTCGTTTGACGCAGAATTGTATTCGTAATCTTTCTGCCATTTTTTATAATTCATAGCCACTTGCTCGATTGCGTCACAAATAAACAACAGTTCTTCATTCGTCATAATAGGATGAAGTGACAAACGAACCCAGCCCGGTTTATTGGTTTGATTTTTCTCTGATAATTCATTTGTAATCGCTTTTGAGCGCTTTTCGTCAATATTAAAAAGATAATGCGCATATGTACTTGCGCAAGACCAGCCACCACGAACCTGAATTCCGAAACGGTCATTTAAAAGCCTCACGATTAAATTATAATGAATATCTTCAATTACGAAGGAAACACAGCCAATTCTTTTGCTATTCAAATCACCCAAAATTGACAATCCTTGAATTTTTTGAAGTCTGTAAAAACAAAGATCCAAGAGTTCTTTTTCTCTTTTGGCAATCTGCTTCACTCCCATTTTTTCTTTTAATTCCAAAGCCAAAGCCGTTCGAATTACCTGCAAAAAACCTGGAGTTCCACCGTCTTCTCTCACTTCAATTACATCACTATACGAATAATTCCCAAACGGATTGGTCCATTTTACGTTTCCTCCGCCTGGATTATCTGGAAATTCAGCGTTGTAAAGTTTTTCATTAAAAACCAAAACACCGCAAGTTCCTGGCCCACCCAAAAATTTATGAGGCGAAAAGAAAATAGCATCTAACTGCTCTTCTGGATCCTTTGGATGCATATCGATTTTAACGTAAGGCGCCGAAGCAGCAAAATCAACAAAACAAAATCCGCCGTTTTGATGCATGATTTTAGCCAATTCATGATAAGGCGTAATAATTCCGGTTACGTTAGAACAAGCTGTAAATGAGCCTATTTTCAAACTTCTGTCGGCATATTTTTTTATTTCTGAAGAAAGAATTGTCGGATCGACTAAATTGTTTTCATCAGCGGGTAAAATCACAACATCAGCATTAGTTTCATACCACGAAACCTGATTGGAATGATGTTCCATATGCGTAATAAAAACGACTGGTTTGTCATTTTCATTTCCGTAATTTTTTCTCAAACCTATAATACGTTGCAATTTTGACAAAGCAGCCGTCATTCCGGTTCCGGCAGTAACTAAAACATCTGATTCATTTGCGTTAACCGCTTTCTTGATAATTTCCCTTGCATGCTGATAAGCATAAGTTGACGTTTTTCCCGTCTGACTCGAAAGTGAATGCGTATTGGCAATCATTGGACCAATTTTATTGAGCATTATATCTTCAATCGGAACGTATAATCTTCCGCTGGCTACCCAATCTGCATAAAGCAAATTCTGCTCACCATAAACCGATTCAAAACTATGATTTACTCCTATCGTGTTTTCTCTAAATTTAGAGAAGTAACACTCCAACTCTATTGGCGCTGTTGTCTCAATTGCATTCATTTCCTTATCATTTAAAATTAACTAATTGTATTGTTGATGTATTTTTACCAGTGTTTTTTTGTCATAATTGACAAGATTGCGGATAGTTTTGTCATTCCGAGGAACGAGGAATCTCCGCAAGAAACTCCACAATCATAATCGCCAATCTTTGTCGAGTTACTCGCGAAGATTCCTCGTTTCTCGGAATGACAAGATTGTGCGCAATCTCTTAAATCTTTTTCTCTAAAAGTCCTTTAAGCGTTGACTGCAATTCTTCTCCGTGAAGATTTTTCGCCACAATAATTCCGTTAGAATCCACTAAATAATTGGCTGGGATTGCTCTTACACCGTATAATTTAGCAATTGCACTGTTCCAGAAAAGCAAATCTGAAACCTGAATCCAGTCTAATTTATCATCTTGAATTCCTTTTATCCAGCTTTCTTTTTTTCTGTCCAAAGAAATACCTATTATATTAAATCCTTTGTCATGGAATTCTTTGTAAGCTGCTACAATATTTGGGTTTTCTCTGCGGCAAGGTCCGCACCATGACGCCCAAAAATCAACTAAAGTGTATCCTTTCAGGTTTTCTGAAAAACGAACTGGCTTTCCTTCTGGATTATTGGCAGTAAAATCTGGCGCTTTTTTCCCAATTGATAATCCGCTAAGTACAGTCACCAGTTCTTTCAATTCTTTCACATAGGTAGTAGTTTGCAAACTTTTATCTAGTAAAGCAATATTTTGTGTGATTTGCTCCGGCGTCAGTCTGTACGACCAGTTTCGGTATAAAACATAAGCAGAAACAATCGACTTTGGATGTTCTGTAATGAATTTACTGATTTCTGGGTCTTTCTCTTTTTTATACGCTTCAAACAAATCTTGTGAAACTGAACCTGTTACCGTTGAAGCGTTGTAATATTTCTTCGGACTTAATTTTACTGTAATTGGTTCTTTTTCAAGAAAAATATATAACGGAGAACTTCCCGAATTTACCGTTAAACCATATAATTCTGGCGTTTGTACTTTAGTTTTAAAACTAAAATTTCCGTCTTTTACTTTTACCGAATCAATCGTAGTAAACATTTTGTTGTGAAACTTTTGCAAATAAACATACTGAACTACTGTATCAGCAACAGTTCCTTTTAACTGTATATTATTTTCCTGCGCCTGCACTTGCGTTAACCCGCACAATAAGGCAAAACTGAGTAACATTTTTTTCATCTTTTTTTGATTTTTAGTGATTAGTAAGCTTATTATTTTCATGTTGATTTAAATTTAAATTGGACAAAAGAATTCCAGGGCCAATGAAGACCATAGCAAATACTGTAAATAAAGAAAATGTGAAAAAAACTATTGTCTTCGCATTCGGAAAACTTCAAGATTATTTTTTTGAAAGAATAAATTCAAACGATCAGATTGGGCTTGTAATAAAACTGACTTAGTTTTCATTTTAAATAAATTGACTTTAATATTGATGATCTTATTCAGATTTTCAGGAAATCTTTCTTATCTGTCCCGCAAGGCAGGAAGGATTTAGCACCTTATTTAGAAACAGGTTGCTAAGACTTCATTGGGCCTATTCCCTCAGTCTTTCTGGATAAGTATCATTACAGAAATTTTCTGTGATACAAATACATATTAATTCTACCGAATTAATCAAGTTTAAGTTTGTTTTTTTTCAAATTAATTTTGATTCGTTTATAAATTGGTTTTAACAAACTTAAAAACAGAGATTTATAAAAGTTTAAAAATTTGATTTTATTGCCGAAATTGATGTGTTTAATCCATAAATTGGTTCAAAAATGAACTTTTTATGCATAAAAAAACTCATTCCGGTTTTGAAACGAGCTTTAATTCTTTTTCTATTCTTTGTCTTATACCGCCCCGATGGGGCTAAATTGCGCTTTCACTAATTATTTCTATAAATATAATACTCCTCCAGAGTTTACTTTACAGCCCTGTAAGGGCGCAATATTTATAGCTGATAATTAAGTTAAAACCTAAAGCTTCAGAGAAGCGAAATACTCAACTTAATTCAGAATTTAGGATTACAATTTCAATCCATCAAAATAAGCCGCAGTTTCTTCAATTAATGAATTCATCAGTATTCCTGCTTTTCTATGTTTTAAAATAGGCGAAATCTGTCCGCCCCAAAACAATATCATATCCCATTTCTGTTGATCAAGTGCTGCTTTTCGCAAAGGCGACATAAAAGTAGTTTGTAATGGAAATGGTAATACATCTGCTTCTTTGCCCATAATTTCTTTTGCAATTCTGCTGGTTATGCCGCGTCCTAACCTTCCGGTGTAAGCACGAGATAATGTTGTGTATTTTGAAGCATCTGAAAAAAGCATTTCTCTGTGAATTGGCATTGCGTTTGATTCTTCGGTAGCTAAAAATGCCGTTCCTACTTGAGCTGCGCTTGCTCCTAAAGCTAATGCTGCCGCAATCCCTTTTCCGTTGGCAATCCCTCCTGCTGCAATTACGGGAACTTTTACTTTTTCTCTGATTAACTGCAATAAAACAAAAGTTCCAGTTATTGATGATTCGGCTGAAGCCAAAAAAGAAGGTCGGTGTCCACCAGCTTCAAAACCTGAGGCAATTATCATATCCACTCCGGCATTTTCTAAAAACAGAGCTTCATCTAAAGTCGTAGCTGCGCCAACCGTTACAATTTTTAATCTTCGGAACTGCTCCAAAACATCTTGAGACGGAACGCCAAACATAAAACTGAAAACTTTTGGGCGAATATCCAAAACAACTTCCAGCTGATTCTCAAATCGGGATTGAAAAGATGCTGGTTTTTCAGGCAACAGAATTCCGGCGTCGTCAAAATAAGGTTTAAACAGTTCTTTTGCCTTATTGTATTGTTCGTCTGTAATACCTTCTGGATTCATATCTGAATCGGATACCCAAAGATTTAGATTATAAGGTTTATCCGTTAAAGCTTTTATTTGCTTGTCTGCTTCAAAAATTTCCTGAGGACTCAATGTATAAGCACCGTATCCGCCCAATCCACCTGCATTTGAAACCGCCGCAACAAGTTCAGGCGATGAAAGATTACCGCCAAAAGGCCCTTGCAAAATTGGATATTGAATTCCTAATAACTCTGAAGCTTTTGTATTGTACCACATCACTTTAAAATTTAAAATTATTCGCTTACATTAGTCAGCATTTTATTGACGATTAGCCATTTTCCATCAATCTTATGGAAAGATAAAAAATCCCGATAATTAAAATCGTACATTTTCACATTAAGCTCTGCAATCGCAATTGAATTTACGATTTTTATGCTCAGGATTTCACCTTTAAAAGGTTTTCCTGAATCTTTAGGACTTTGTCTATTTTTTACACCATCTAAATAAAGATCTACGGTTTTAAAGTAAGGTTGTCCGTTAACATCCCCAAATACAAAGCTTCCGGGATAAAAAACGCTTCCCAAAAGCATTACGTCGCCTTCATAAATTCCTTTAAAATAATAGTTTTCAACTGCATTTGTAATAGCTGTAATTTCTGCTTGATTTTCCATTTTAATTGCATTTTGTGCTTTTATGCCCTGGAATGACCAGAACATAAAAGCAGTTAATAAAATAGTTTTCATTTTAATTTAAATTATGTCCAGCTGCTTTACCTCCGTCAACATTGATAATTGATCCGGTTATAAAATTGCTTTTAGCAACAGTATAAACCATTTCAGCAACATCATCAATCTCTCCTACTCTGTTTAACAAATGCAAGCCAGCGCTTTGATCGGCTTTATCACCGTGCATTGGAGTTCTGATAACACCTGGCGCAACAGTATTGAAACGAATGTTTTGTTTTCCAAATTCTGCCGCTAACTGAACTGTAATAGCGTGAATAGCTCCTTTACTTGCAATTGGTGCCGAAGCTGGCCATCCACCTAATCCGTGGTTTACTAATGGTGTTCCGATGTTAATTACGACACCATCTTTTTGTTTCAGCATTTGAGGAACTACGGCTTGTGTAGTGAAATATGTTCCTTTTAAATTGGTAGTCAGAAACTTATCTAAATACGCTTCATCAACTTCTAAGAAAGGTTTACTGTCAAATATTCCGGCATTATTTACCAGTACATCGGCAGAACCGAATTTTTCAACGGCGATTTTTACCAATTGTTCGCCCGTTTTTTTATCGCTTACATCTCCGGCGAACATCGCCAGATTATCTCCAGCTCCAAATTCATCATATGCTTTTTTCAAAGAACTTTCTGTAAATGAATTGATAACAACATTATCTCCTCTGTCCAAAAAGTATTTAGCAATTCCTTTTCCAATACCTGAAGCTGCTCCGGTAACGATTATTGTTTGTTTTTTCATGATATTTATTTTTTATCGGCTGTAATGCCTTTTTCTCTTAATACAGATACTTGTTCTCCTGCGTACCCCCAATCATCAAGTTCTACTTCCTGAATTACAATCTGGGTCAAATGCGGATCTTTGTTTAATACTTCTGTAATTAAATTAGTGATACCGCTTATTAATTGCTGTTTTTGCTCACGTGTTACGCCTTCGCGAGTCAATTCTAATTTTACGTAAGGCATGGCTTTAGTCCCGAAGGCTCGGGATAGATTGTTCTGAAAAAATAGCTTCGGCAGTGACATTAAAATCCAATTCGAAGTCGTTGTAAATCAAAGTATCTCCCAAATCTTTGAAGAAATTTCCTGAGCGGAATTTAATATCATATTTGGTACGGTCAATAATCATTTTCCCTTTAAGAGCGATTACATTTCGGTTGTTTTCTAACTTTGCTTCAAAACCTGCAACATGTGTAATATCTTTAATGGTAAGGTTTCCTTCAAGATGAAAAACATTATCTGATACTTCTTTCACTGAAAGAACATCAAAAGTTGAAGTAGGAAATTTTTCGATTGAGAAAAAATCATCTGAGGCAAGATGGCCTGCGAATTGTGTATTTGTTGCTGGATCTGTTACGTCCAGAATTTTTATAGAAGCTGTATCAATTACAACTTTCCCTCCTTTTACTTTTCCATCCTGCACGATGAAATTACCTTCTTTGATACCAATTGTACCGTTATGTGCGCCGGTTACTTTTCTTCCAGTCCATTCTACGTTGCTATTTGAGCTTACGATTTTAAAATTTGTTGTTTCCATTGTGATTGTTTTTTAAGTGTATTTAAAACTACAGTACAAAGGAACGGCGACTATGGAAATGGGTTACGTGACCTATATCACATTCTTATTTTTTGAGGTTCTAAGATGCTAAGATTCTAAGGTGCTAAGTTTTTTTTTTTACAGAATTCTTATTTTGGTCTCTCGCAGATTTTGCAGATTATGCAGATAAAAAAGATTGAAAAATAATCAGCTCAATCTGCAAAATCTGCGAGAGCCAATATATTTCCTGTTTTGCGAGATTAATTAGTAGCTACATAATCGTCATAATCTGCATGAAACAAACTATTTTAATCCGTTTCATCCGTAAAATCTGTGGCCCATAAAACCTACGAATTATAAAGCCTGCTCAGCGTTTCTCTTGAAACACCCAAATAAGCGGCAATCAAATGTTTTGGAACAAGATTATACAATTGCGGATACAAAGCCAAAAGCTCTTCATAACGTATTTTCACATTGTTATTCATAAAAGATAAAAGCCTTTTTTGAGAAGCGATGTAACCTTTATTCGTTCTCCAGCGGAAAAAATGCTCTACTTGATGAAATTCGGCACAAAGTTTCTCGCGGTCTTCGTTTGAAAGGCAAAGCACTTCGGCATCGGTGATACAGTCAACATTTATGGTTGCTTCCGTTTGATTGTATAAAGCGGAATAATCAGACGCCCACCAAGTTGGCATAGCGAACTGCAATATGTACATTTTGATTTCATCATTGATAAAAAAAGCTTTCAAACAGCCTGAAATCACAAAATATTCGCAGTTTACTTTATCGCCGGCGCTGATAATAGTTTGGCCTTTTTTGAAAGATAAAGGCTTGAAATGAGAATAGAAATAATCGAATTCCTCTTCTGTCAATACAGCAGTTTTGGCTATATGTAGTTGCAAAATGGCTTTAGCTTCCATTATATAATTTCAGTTTTAAAAGTCTTTTGTAAAGTTATGAAATCAGATGAACTTTCGGATTGTCTATTTCATGATTCAATTTGTCCGTTTCACCCAAAAAACGATATGTTTTCTGTTGGATCTAACGCAATTTTGTCCTGTTTAACAACTTAAAAATTAAAATCATGAACACAAAAACAACAAAAATCATTTACTGGACAGGAATCATTTTAACATCTTTATGGTTTGGTGCCAGCGGATTTTTCGAACTTACAACAAACAAATTAGTTTGGGAAATCACACAACAATTGGGCTATCCAGCACATTTTATTTATATTCTTGGTGTATTTAAAGTCGCTGGAGTAATCACATTATTGATTCCGAATAAATTATTACGATTGAAAGAATGGGTCTTTGCTGGAGTTTTCTTTGATATCATTTTTGCTTTCTTTTCAAAATTAGTTGTATTAGGTTTTCCTGCCACCATCGACGCTATTATTGCTTTTGCAATGGTCAGTGTAACGTATGCGATGTTTAGAGAATTATATTCCGCTAATTACAGCCGAAATGCAATTGTAAGCTAATTTCAAAGCTTTATAAGTATCAAAAAATATAAAAAGCGTCTAGGTAATATACAGACGCTTTTTGTTTTGTTAGCCATTTTAAAACATTTCTTATCTTTGCACTTTCAAATAAACTACTTCCATAAATGTGAATAAATAATTTCTTTCAGATATAGAGACAGCGAGCCAAACTTTGGTATTGCTGATTTATTAATGCTTAAGAAAGAGATTATGATCATTCTGCAAAACATTTCATATACACATTCTAATAAAGAATTGCTGTTTAGCGCCATCAGCTTAACGGTAAACACGGGCAATAAAATTGCCCTAACAGGCCATAATGGTGCTGGAAAATCAACTTTGCTTAAAATTATAGCAAAAGAATTATTTCCGTCAAGCGGAACCATCGAAATTGAGACCGATCCGTATTATATTCCGCAAATCTTCGGACAATACAATCATTTGAGTATTGCTGAAGCTTTACAAATTGATCAAAAACTTACCGCTTTTCATGAAATTCTCGGCGGAAATGTAAGCGAAACCAATTTAAATCTGCTCAACGACGATTGGACAATTGAAGATCGTTGCAGCGAAGCTTTAAACTACTGGAAATTAAATGATTTAGATTTAAATCAGAAAATGGATTTTTTAAGCGGAGGCCAGAAAACAAAGGTATTTCTTGCCGGAATTGCCATTCATCAGCCAAAACTTATATTGCTCGACGAACCGAGCAATCATCTTGATGTTGAAGGACGGAATTTATTGTACCAATTCATAAAAGCTTCGACAAGTACAATGTTGATTGTAAGTCACGATCGCAAACTGCTGAATTTACTCGATACAACCTGCGAACTAAAGTCAAACGGAGTCAAAACCTACGGCGGTAATTATGATTTTTATTTGGAGCAGAAGAATATCGAAAAGAACGCTTTGGCCCTAGATATTCATTCCAAAGAAAAAGCACTTCAGAAAGCTAAAGAAAAACAGCGAGAAACAATCGAAAGACAGCAAAAACTGGATGCAAAAGGCAAAAAGAAACAAGAAAAAGCAGGAGTTGCCCGCATAATGATGAATACTTTAAAGAATAAAGCCGAAAACAGTTCATCAAAAACCAAAAGCGTTCATGCTGAAAAAATTGACGGAATCTCTCAGGAATTGCGTGATTTGCGCGAAGGAGTTTCAAGTTTGGATAAAATGAAGTTTGGCCTTGACAATTCGAGCCTGCATAAAGGAAAAATAATCGCAACTGCTGAATCGCTGAATTACAGCTATAATGATGAAGCAATTTGGAAAACCAATTTGAATTTTGAAATACTTTCTGGCGAAAGAATCGCCTTAAAAGGAAATAATGGCTCAGGAAAAACAACGCTGATCAAATTGATTTTAGGCGAAATACAACCAAAATCAGGAACTCTGAAAATCGCAGATTGCGAAAGCGTTTACATTGATCAGGATTATTCGCTCATCAATAATGCGCTGACCGTTTATGAACAGGCGCAGCAAAATAATACTTCGGGTTTTGAAGAACATGATGTAAAAATGAGATTGAATCGTTTTCTTTTCGGCAAATCCGATTGGGATAAACCTTGTCAGTTTTTAAGCGGAGGAGAACGAATGCGCTTAATGCTTTGCGGTTTGACAATTGCAAATCAGGCTCCCGATTTAATCATTTTAGATGAGCCGACAAACAATCTCGATTTGCAAAATATCGAAATTCTAACACATGCTTTAAATGAATATCAAGGCACACTGATTGTGGTTTCACACGATGAAATATTCTTAAAAGAAATAAACATAAACAACTCAATTTATTTATTTTAGAA
Organism: Flavobacterium sp. LHD-80; assembly: GCF_030929605.1. Lineage (GTDB taxonomy): Bacteria > Bacteroidota > Bacteroidia > Flavobacteriales > Flavobacteriaceae > Flavobacterium. Next base: position 260,658 of record NZ_JAVFVS010000002.1, on the reverse strand, counting down.
GTATTTATATCAACAAAAACTTAAAATGTATTTTATAAATATTTCATACTGAAAGATAGATAATCTAACCGCAAAGTACGCAAAGGTTTACGCCAAGTCCGCAAAATTTTTTACACATAGATTTGCGTGCTTTGCGGTTATACTAAGTCCTGAATGTAAAAATCTTAGCGTGCTTTGCGGTTAAACTATTTACATTTCACAATTATCAACGGTTTTCCAGCCAGCTTAAAAAAGCTGTGGCTTTCTCTTTTCCGACCAATAATTTTTCTTCTGTTGGGATTGTCAACTTGATAAGTAGCTTACGTGAAAAATAATGTTCGGCTTCTCGTATTGCCGAAAAATTCACCAGATATTGCCTGTTCATTCTAAAAAACTGAATTGGCGATAACAACTTGTGAACCTCATCAAGCGACTGCGTAATTTGGTATTCATTTTTATCAAACGTCATAATTGTAGGCGTTTCATTTTTGATGAAGAAAAACGCAATATTCTCGGTTTGAATGGTTTGATATTTATTGTTTTTAAAAACTAAAAAACTGCTTTTACCTGTATTTTCGCCAGTTCTCGTCAAGAGATAATCAAAATCCGGCATCATTTTTTTATTTCTTTGGAAGAAATTCTTCAGTTCGCCTGCTTTTTTGATCGCCTGAGAAATACTATCTCTTGAAAACGGCTTTAAAACATAATCGATTCCGTTTGACTTAAAAGCCTCAATCGCATAATCATCAAACGCAGTACAAAATATCACCGGAGACAGCACTTCAACATTTTTAAAAATCTCAAAACAAAGCCCATCTGCCAACTGAATATCCATAAAAATAAGATCCGGCTGATCGTTTTCCATCAGATAACTCACAGCGCCGTCGATACTCTGAATGTATGATAAAATCTGAGCGTCAGGCCTGATGCTCAAAATAAGCTGACCAAGTGCTTTGGCCGTTTTTACTTCATCTTCAATTATTACGATATTCATAAATAAGCGGTATTTTGACTTTAAAAATAGTGTCGTTTTTATCAATTTCGATTTCCTTATGAACCAAATGCATGAAACGCTGATTGATATTATCCAGACCAACGCCCGTCGACAAAACGCCTCGTTTCAGCTGAATTGGATTCTCAATAACCAAAAAATCATCTTCGGTATATAATTTAATTCGCAAAGGTTTATCCAAAGAAACCACATTATGCTTGATGCAATTTTCAATCAAAAGTTGCAATGAAAACGGTGGAATAGCACAATCATATTGTTTTGAATCAATTTCATTCAGCACTTCAAATCCGTCTTCAAAACGGGCTTTCAACAAATAAACATACGAATCCAGAATCTGAATCTCCTCTTTTAAAGGTATCAAGTCAAGCTTTCGGCTCTCTAGCGTAAATCGGTAAAAGTCAGATAATTTCAAAATAAAATCAGAGCTCTGCGGATCTTGAATATCGACCATTGATTTTAGCGTATTCAAACTATTAAATAAAAAATGTGGATTAACCTGTTGTTTCAAAAGTTCGTATTGCGCGCCTAAATTTAAGGCTTTGCTTCGCTCGAGTTCTACCCCTATTTGTTGCGTTTGATAGTTTTGAAAAAGCAGATGCAAAAACATGTATACAATCAAATTAATCAAAACGCCACGCAATTCAAACATAATAGGCGCATCCATTTTGGAAACCTGAAAAAGTTCCTGATGCGCCACTACCAGAATCACCATCAGCAAAATTCCCAGCACCACACTCAGCAATAACTTCCAGTTAAACAGACTTTTAGCCATGTGACGGACTGAAAATTTAGGCAGACTATAAATATTGTAATACCAGATAAAAAGAGAAAACAGAAGTGTAATCGAAGAGTTGATTACAAGATCTCCAGGCGTTGAAGCCATGTCAAATAATTTTGGTATCGAAGCCAGAATTGCAAGTGCTACAGAACTCCCCCAAATAACGCGGCGGGAAACCTGAAAGCGTTTTACTTTTTCCATAGTTTTTTTTTGTTTCGAGTTTTATCCCGACAACTATCGGGTCAGGTTTCAAGTTCGATATACTTTGTCAAAGATAGTGATAAAATAACGGGATTTTTATGATAAGAAAGTCAGATTTAAGATTTAAACTCCGTTGCATTTTTACAAACAACAACATTAATATTTTACTTTATATAATAATTTTAAAAATACTGGTTTCCAATAAATTAACAACAAACAAAATACATGTACTGACATTTAGTCAGAGTTCTAAATTGACTATTTTTAGCTTTAATTATCGACTAAAGAGCAGCTTTTCCACGAAGTGAAAAACTCCAATTCTTAAATTAAAAACGTACTGCCTATTTGAGTCAAAAACCATTTTGCTTCTCCTCTATTTTACAATAAATTTTGTGCAAAAATTGCTCGATTGGCTGTCAAAATAATTCCCGTATTCATGTTTTGAACAAACCCAATTACTTCAAAATCTTTTGTATTAAAATCTTTTGGCAAAGCCAAAGAAACACTTCCTTTTGAATTTCCTGCGAAAGCAAAACTATTCAGACTTCGAACAATTTGAAAATGCGATAAAATACGATTGGCATTCTCGCCCCTTTTTACATTGCTTTTCGCTAATTTTTGAACAACGGCAATAAATAAACGATTGTCTTTTGAAACTTTACTCAAACTATAATTCACATTCAGTTTATTCTCATGCGCATTGGCCTCTAAAGCAATTTCAGTAATTGCGGGTTTTGAAAGCGCCGAATGTATTCCATTTTGAACAGCCGTTTCCTGTGAACCGATATAATCTATTTTCCCGTTGATAATCAACTGTGGCGTATAAATGGGTTCTTTTTCCATGAATTTTGCATAATCGTACTGTCTTTTGGTGTTGGAAGCACTGCTAAAAATATCTTTCCAACCTTGTTTATCCCAATAATCAACATGATAGGACAAAACATATACGTTGCTGTCTTTATATTGTTTTTGGATTTTCCCCATCAATTCATCTGCTGGAGGACAACTCGAACAGCCTTCGGAAGTATATAATTCTAATAAGGCAAAACCTTTTTTATCTTTATTATTTTGGCTGAAAATGGTGTTTCCAATTAACAGAAACAGCATTGTAAAAGCGCTTATTATTTTTATCTTTTTCATGATTTCTATTTTATTTCCTGCAAGGTTTTTAAAACCTTGTAGGTATATTTTTCTATTTAGAAAGTCTATACGTTAAACCTACAAGGTTTTAAAAACCTTGCAGGTCGGCAACTTAGAAATTACAGAATATTAATCTCAACGTTTATATTTCCTCTTGTCGCTTTTGAATACGGACAAGTTTGATGCGCTTGTGCTGCCAAAGCTTCTGCCGTTTCACGATTAATTCCCGGAAGATTGATGTTTAATCTTGCCTGCAAAGAATATTCCCCTTCAGTGACACACAAATCGACTTCTGTATCTACAGCAGTCTCTGCCGGAAGTTTGATGCCTAATTTTGACGCCGCAATTCCCAAAGCGCCAATAAAACAAGCCGACCAACCTGCTGCAAATAACTGCTCCGGATTTGTCCCCGGACGTGATGATCCCGGAGAACTTAATTTGATATTCAATTGTTCATCTGAACTTTGAGATGCACCTTCTCTACCGCCTGTTGTGTGTGTTTTTCCTGTGTATAAGATTTTTGTTTCCATTTTATTAATTGTTAATTGTGAATTATTAATTGTGAATTTTATATGCTTGATATTGATTTTTTTTATGAAATGTGAAATGTTCGATGTAAAGAGTAATTAACCATTAACAATTTACAATTCACCATTATTTAGCAACGTCAATTATCGCTTGCGCAAATGATTTTGGATCTTCTTGCGGAACGTTATGTCCAATTCCTTTTAAGATTCTATGTTCGTATTTCCCTGTGAATTTGTTAGCGTATGCTTTTCCATCTGCGAAAGCGCCGTCAAAATCACTTCCTATTGTGATTGTTGGAACTTTAATTGCTGGTTTTGAAGCCAGACGTTTTTCAAGATTATCATATTTTGATTCTCCAGCCTCTAAAGACTGTCTCCATCTGTAATTATGCATTACGATTGCTACATGATCTGGATTATCAAAAGACTGAGCCGTTTGATCGTAAGTTGCTTTATCGAAATTCCATAATGGAGAAGCAATTTTCCAGATCAATTTATTGAAATCGTATGTATTTTGAGTGTAACCTTGTTTCCCTCTTTCGGTTGCAAAGTAATACTGGTACCACCATCCTAATTCTGCTGTTGGAGGAAGCGGTTTTAAATTCGCTTCAAGATTTACTACCAAATAGCCACTTACCGAAACCAAACCTTTTACGCGTTCTGGCCAAAGCGCAGCTGTAACAACCGCAGTTCTAGCTCCCCAGTCAAAACCTCCAAGTACTGCTTTATCAATTTTCAGCGCATCCATAAAAGCAATAAGATCACTTGCTAACGCCGCTTGCTGTCCGTTTCTGAATGTTTCTTTCGAAAGGAAGGTTGTTGTGCCAAAACCTCTTAAATAAGGCGTAAAAACGTGATATCCTTTTGAAACTAAAATCGGAACGACTTCATTGTAGCTGTGAATGTCATAAGGCCAGCCGTGAAGCAGGATTACTGGAGTTCCGTTTGAAGGGCCGGCTTCGGTATAACCAACATTTAATAAACCCGCGTTGATTTGTTTTAAAGTTCCTAATGAACCTTCTGATTTTTCTGTTTGTGCAATTGCTGCTACGTTTACTAAAAGAAAAGCAATTAAAAGAACTGCATTTGTAAAACTGTTTTTGATTTTTACTATTGTTTTCATAATTTTTGATGTTTTTATTAGTTGATTATCAGTTAATTTCTTCGTCAAAGGTATCTTGACAATCCTCGTTTTAAAAGACGAAAAAAGGTGAAGTGGACAAAGTTTAGGGTGAAATGGACAGGATGTAAATTGTGACGATTTAACCGCAAAGTGCGCAAGGTATTTTTACTTATTGGGCTCTATACTAACGCAAAGGGCGCAAAGCGGTGTGATTAATTAGCCACAGATTGAGCGCATTAAACTGATTAACACAGATTAAAATCCTTTTTAATCTTATAATCTGTGGCAAAAAACTATACGCAAAGCTTTGTGTCCTTCGCGTTTCTACCACGCCTTCATGATCAAAAAACCTTGCGCACTTTGCGGTTAAACTATTCGCATTTCAATTTGAAACCTGACACTATTTTTTCATAACCAAAACTGGTTTTCCTTTTTCAACGATATACGTTGCCAATTCTGATGCTTTTAAATCTGTATTATTTCGTGCGGAGTGAACAACTCCAGCCGGAATAAAAAGTACTTCTCCGGCTTTTAAAACAACTGTCCCTTGACCTTCAACTTCATATTCTAATGAACCTTCAAGTACATAAATGATTTCCTCTCCCGGATGTGAATGTTTTCCGAAAGCCGTATGTCCGTCAAAATCAATTCTTGCCTGAACGGTTTCTCTTCCTGGAATACCCAAATCGTGTTTTTGTAAATCTGTTCTTTTAATTCCGGTTTGCGCTGCAATTTGATTTGGGATTAAAAAAGCGATAATTCCTAAAATGATGATCGCGATTATAACCCAGGTTTTTTGTTTTTTAGTTTCCATAACTTTTGATTTAAATTATTTGTTATCAGTTAATTTCTGAGTCAAAAGTAGAATGACAACGCTTCCTGCGAAATCAAAAAATAGACGAAACGGACAAACTTGAAGGTGAATTGGACATATGCTAAGCTGCATATTTAACCGCAATCCCGATAGCTATCGGGAGCAAAGTTTTTGGCTCATTATGCTTTGTATAAACGCAAAGATCGCAAAGCTATGTGTGTAATAACTTTGCGACCTTTGCGTAAACCTTAGCGCTCTTTGCGGTTAAATCTCAATTCATAATTAATAGTTCACCATTAACAATTAAGCCAAAACCATTCCCCCATCCATAATAAAATCAGCTCCGGTGATGAATTTTGCTGCTTCGCTGCTTAAATACGAAACCATTTTAGCAACATCTTCAGATTCTCCCATTTGTTTTAATGGCACTTTTTCTACAACAACATCCATAATACCATTTACAGTTGCTTCGTCTAAACCTACTTTTTTCATCACTTCGGTTTCTGTAGGTCCTGGACTAACCGAATTCACTCTGATTTTTCTTGGCGCTAATTCCAACGCCGCCGATCTCATAACCGAATTCAAAGCAGTTTTACTCGCCGAATAAACCGAAGATCCCGGCCCTGGCATACTTGCAGTATTCGAAGACAAAAATACCACCGAAGCACCATCCTTCAAAATTGGGATAAATTTGCTTAATGTAAAATAAGCGCCTCTCAAGTTGACATTCATAATACTGTCATACAATTCCTCAGAAGTTTGTTCGATATTTCCTAAACCCGCAATTCCGGCATTTATGAAAAGAATATCCACTTTACCAAAATCCTGTTCAACTTTTGAAACCAGACTTTCAATATCCGAAACATTCGATTGATCTGCTGTGATTGCTATAACACCTAATTCTTGCGCCGCTTTTTCAATCGCTTCTTTCCGTCTTCCGGTAATAACAACCGTTGCGCCTTGCCCTTTTAATTGTTTTGCTGTAGCATAACCTATACCGCTGTTTCCGCCAGTAATTACGGCTACTTTATTTTTAAGATTGTCCATTTTTATATGTTTTTAAATTAACAGGACAAAGTTAGATTGGAAAAGAGGTTGCTTTTTTGATAGTATCATAGAGTATACTGCAAAGTGTATTTTAACATTTTCCTGTTCTTAAAAATCAATTTTCGCCAAAACGGAAAAATTAGTGTTAAATATTTAAAACCAATTTTGCGATTATTTGGTTAAAATTCTCCGATTTCTTCATATTTAAAGCCTAATTTTCTTAATTTATTTTTAAAACTTCATTAAACAGCTGTTAAATCTTAATAAGAATTCATTGTAAATCATGTAGGAAAACGTATATTTGAGATTATACTGAATTTATATTATCGTGCAAGAAAAAACAAAAACAACTCATTTTATATTTCCAAAAACTCCAACGGGAGTTGACGGATTAGACGAAATTACTGAAGGAGGTTTCCCAAAAGGACGCCCAACTTTAATTTGTGGTGGCGCCGGATGCGGAAAAACATTATTGTCAATGCAATTCCTTATTAAAGGTATTACAGAATATGGCGAATCTGGAGTTTTCATGTCTTTTGAAGAACCTTCGGATGATCTTACTTTGAATGTAAAATCGCTGGGCTTTGACCTTGAACAACTTAAGAAAGATAAAAAACTCGTAGTAGATCATGTTCGCGTCGAAAGATCCGAAATTGAAGAAGCTGGAGAATACGATCTTGATGGTTTATTTATACGATTGGGACACGCGATTGACTCTATAAAAGCAACTCGTGTTGTACTCGATACAATCGAATCTTTATTTGCAGGTCTTGACAATCAGGCAATCCTTAGAGCCGAATTACGAAGATTATTTCATTGGCTTAAAACAAAAGGAGTTACAGCCGTTATTACAGGCGAACGCGGAGAAGCAACACTTACACGTCAGGGATTAGAAGAATATGTATCAGACTGCGTTATTGTTCTCGATCATCGCGTTATTGAGCAGGTTTCAACCCGAAGACTTCGCATTGTAAAATACAGAGGTTCAACACACGGAACAAATGAATATCCGTTTTTAATAGATGAAGAAGGTATTTCGGTACTTCCTATTACCTCATTAAAACTAGATAATGAAGTTTCTTCGGATATTATTTCAACAGGAGTTCCGGGATTAAACGATATGTTTCAGGGTGGTGGCTTTTACCGCGGCAGCAATATATTGGTTTCAGGAACGGCTGGAACAGCAAAAACCACGATTGGTTGTTATTTTGCCAATCAGCAATGTGAAAATAAAGAAAGAACGATTTATTTCGCTTTTGAAGAATCGCCGCAACAATTGGTTCGCAACATGAAATCAATCGGAATTAATCTTGACAAACACATTAAAGATGGCTTATTGCAAATTCATTCTTCTCGTCCGTCGTTAAACGGTCTTGAACTGCATTTGCTTACGCTTAGAAAATTAATCAAAGAGTTTAGTCCGACAACAATAGTTATCGACCCAATAAGCAATCTGATTTCGGTGGGAAGTGAACACGAAGTTCGATCTATGCTTGTACGATTAATCGATATGCTGAAAGCCAATAACATTACGGCCTTGTTTACGTCATTAAATAAACAAACTGAAAATTTCAGGCCAGATTTAGCCGAAGAATCCGTATCTTCATTAGTAGATACCTGGATAACGGTTCGTGATATGGAAGGAATTGGCGAAAGAAACCGAGGAATTTTCATCGTCAAAGCCCGCGGAATGGGACATTCTAACCAAGTTAGAGAATTTGTGATTACCAGCAACGGAATCGAATTACTGGATGTAGAATTAGGTCCGCAGGGAATTTTGACGGGAACGGCCAGAACATCACACCAATTCAAGAAAACCATTTCGAATATCAAGCTTCAAAACGAAATCAGCAGAAAAGACCGTGAAATCGAGCGTAAACGCAAAGTTCTTGAAGCCAATATTGAAGCCTTGAAAACCGAATTTGAATCGGCAGAAGAAGAATTAAGTATCCTTAAAGCAACAGAAGAATTGCAGGAAAAACTGTCTTCTAAGAAAAAATAAACAAAATGAAAAAAGAAGTAGCCGAATGGCAATTATTGCTCTATATAGCAGGCCAAACGCCAAAATCGATCAAGGCGCTTGAGAACATAAAAAAGTATGCCGAAGAACATTTAAAAGGAAAATACAGCATCGAAATTATCGATTTGCTGAAGAATCCGCAATTGGCAGAAGGCGATCAAATCTTGGCTGTACCAACTTTGGTGAGAAAATTTCCCGAGCCAATCCGCAAAATAATTGGTGATCTTTCTAATGAAGAAAGAGTACTTGTAGGACTTAATATCAAACCTATAAACTCATAATCATGGAAGATTCATCTGATGGCACAAGTACAACCAAACATAAGTTCAAACTTTTTGTTTCAGGTATGTCTGTTAAATCAGGACATGCAATCGAAAATTTGCGCAAAATCTGCGACACCTATCTCACGAAAAACTACGAAATAGAGATTATAGATATTAGTCGTGACAAGGAACAAGCTGTAATTCATCAAATTGTGGCAATCCCAACATTAATCAAAATACATCCTGAACCCAAAAGAATCATTTTGGGTGATTTATCAGATAAAGAAAAGGTTTTGTATATACTAAACTTAGAGTAATAATTTGGAGGTAAAAAAAAGAAATATAGAATCATTATTAGCAGAAATAGAATCCTTAAAAGAAGAGCTTTTTGAGTCCAATAGTATTGTAGATGCTATAAAACAAGGAGATGTTGATGCTTTAGTAGTAAGTACAAACGGAGTTCCGGAAGTATATTCTCTCCAAACAGCCGATTATACGTATAGGCTTCTTATTGAAAAATTCAGACAAGGTGCGCTTAGTATTTCGCGAAAAGGACTCATATTATATTGCAACGACTACTTTTCAGAACTCGTTGGTATTCCTTCAGAACAAATTGTTGGGACGTATTTAAACGAATATTTTGATAATCCCACACAGTTTGTCCAGCTTATTCAGGCGCTGAGATACGGAATCGCCACACACGAAATTCTTTTAAAATCGGATAGCGATAAAAAAACTTTTCCGGCTTATATCGCTTTAACAGATCTTGAACCTTCTGTTGAAGCCATTGGAATCGTGATTACCGATTTAACCGAAAAGAAAAAACACGAAGAAGCTTTAATTCGTCATCAAGAAGAATTAGAAGAAAAAATCAACGAACTGAATAAAATCAACCGAAATCTGGAAGAGTTTATTCACGTAATATCGCACGATTTGAAAGAACCGTTGCGAAAAATTGTAATGAATACAAGCCGAATTGACGGAAGTTATTTTACCGAACCAGATACCAAAGCAATAAATGTCATGAAATTATCGGCTTTGCGTTTAAACTCCCTTGTTGATGATTTAGTACGATATTCATCGCATACGGCGCAGGAAGAACGAACTAAAATAAACCTGAAAACCATCATTTCTGAAGTTATGGAGGATTTTGAAATTATAATTTCAGATAAAAAAGCCAGCATTAAAGTTGGAGATTTACCAATCGTAAAAGCTTCCAGAGTACAAATGCGCCAGCTTTTTTCTAATCTTATTTCGAATGCTATAAAATACAGCAAAGAAACAACGGCTCCGTTTATAGAAATTTTTCAGCCCGAAAACTTAGATACCAAAATACCAAATCAAAATGCTAAATTTGTACAGATTCAAATTAAAGACAATGGTATAGGAATGGAAGAAAACCATTTAGCTAAAATCTTTACCATTTTCCAGCGTTTACATGCCCGAAACGAATATTCAGGAAACGGAATTGGCCTTGCGATTTGTAAAAAAATCATGGAAAACCATTCCGGAAAAATAACCGTCGAAAGTACGCTCAACGAAGGCACAACATTTAATCTTTATTTTCCCATTGCATAAAATGCCACAAAAAAACAATCTACATATCATAATCGCCGAAGATGACTTTGATGACGCTGACGTCATCTGTGAAACCTTCAACCAAAACCCCAATTTCGGGAAAGTAAGCCTTGTAACCAATGGCGAAGAATTGCTCAATTACCTAAAAAATCCCATAAACGAAAACCCAGACGTAATTCTGACTGATATCAACATGCCTATTGTTGACGGCATCGAAGCGTTACAGCAAATTCTAAACAATTCTAGTTTAAAAGACATTCCTTGCTTTGTCTATTCCACCAGCATAAATCCGTCGTACAAAGAAAAATGCGACGTTCTGGGCGTAAAAGCCTATCTTATTAAACCCTATTCTTTTGAGGCTTTCGCCGAAATTCCAAAGACTATTTTGAGTATTATTGAAGGTTAGAGTTTTATTTCCATTTCATTTTTTCGAATTTTATTTCTAAGGAGCTATTTCCTGCTGTCCGCTGTATCTTTTATGCCGAACCCCGGCACAAAAGGATGCCGCTTCCATCAGGGCTAGGGCATTCGTTTTCATAAGATCTTGTGTTGAATTAAATTTAAGAAAAGTCTTATTCTGTTATAAATAAAGCTTTGTTCTGCTGTGCTTTCTAATTTGCAGGTTTATGTTTACTAAATAGATTTTTTGATTTTCTATTTAACTAACTAAAACTAGCATAAAAAGTATGGCACATTTCTCAGAACAAGTTCACATTACTATTGGAGGTTTTACCCAAAACATTATTTATTATGATTTGAAGCTGTCCCAGAAAATGGCAGATCATCATTATTTTTCGTTTGTATGGCAATATACCGGCAAAGCAGTGATAAAACCGGCAGATCAGGCAAAAGCAATGAAAGATTACATCGGCAATGAAGTCATTTTTACTTTCAAAAGCTTGACAGGAATTAAACTGATGAGCAAAGGCATTATAACCGGGCTGACTTCGATAGACCAGAATGGGAGTGCCGTCGGACTTCATGTAAGCGGAACCAGCCATAGTATTGTATTGGACGACAATCCGAAATCTAGAACTTATCTGGAAAGAGGAATGGATGATATTGTGCTGGATATCTTGTCAGAAGGACCGACTGAGTTTTATCAGAGAGATGCGATAAGATCGACCTATCTGAAGGAGTTTAAATATATGGCTCAGTACAACGAAACCAGTTTTGATTTTCTGAAAAGATTGGCGCATCGTTACGGCCAGTGGTTTTATTTTGACGGAATGCGCATGCAGTTCGGGCAGATCAAAACTTCCAAGATAAAACTCATCAACGGAGCTTCGTTGCACAGTTTTAAGATTCAGGCCAATATGAGCGCGCATAAAATATCGTTGACAGGCTATGACTATAATAAAGCTTCCAGCATCAAGAATTCCTCACTGCGAACTTCTGCAGGAAGCAAAGACAGCTTTGCATCGAATATAGGATTCAATCAGGGAACCGTTGCCCAGCCGGATCTGAGCATCGGTGCGTACACCAACAATGCGCAGAACAAAGACGAAATAGACGAAATGGTCACGCTACATACCGCAGGAATCGATGCCAACAGCGTTTACTACAGCGGAATATCGTACTTTCCAATAGGACTTGGGCAGGTTTTTACCATTATCAACGACACTACTGAGCATCATCTTATCTGTATAGAAGCCACACATCATTCAGAAGTGCATGGCAATTATACCTGCGAATTCAAAGCAATTCCAGACGATGTTTCGGCTCCTCATTATACCAATACAAAAGCTTTTGCAAAAGCAGAAACCCAGCCCGCAAAAATAAAAGACAACAATGATCCTGAAGGACTTGGGCGCGTAAGAGTTGAATTCTATTGGGGAAATGGGAGTAAGACAAGCCAGTGGATCAGAATGATTCAACAACATACTGGAGCGGGAAAAGGTTCTTATATTATACCTGAAATTGGTGAAGAGGTATTAGTTGGGTTTGAAGGTGGAAATTCGCAGTGTCCTTATGTTATGGGAGCGCATTATAATGGTAAAGAACTGTCAGGTTATTACACTCCAAAAAATGATATTAAAGCTATAAGAACCCGAAGCGGATGCAAAATTATTATCAACGATGCCGATGGTTCTATTCTGACGGAAGACAAAGCCGGAAGTAAAGTTTTTCAGGACGGACAGGGAAATATTGAGGCCAGTGCACCGAAGAATTTCACAATAAATGCTGGAGAAAATATAAATATGAATGCAGGTCAAAATATGAATACAAATGTTGGTCTCAATAAAACAAATACGGTCGGCGGAGATTATACGGAAGCAATTACTGGATCAAAGTATCTTACCATTGGGATTAATTTTATACTGAAAGTAGCAGGCAATATGTTCGAATTGATAAAAGGAAATAAAGAAACTGAAAGTAAAGATATTAAAGAAATGGCTCAAGAAGTTCTTTTAAATAGTACCGAAAAAAGCATCAACTTAAGAGGAGCTAAAGATATAAACAGCCACAGCGGTGAAAATTCTAGAAATTACTAAAGATGAGTATTACAAGAATAATTGGTGGAAAATTAACAAAGACCGCCACAGGAAATATCGATATTCACGCAACAAATGGCAATGTCAATCTTGTTGCTGCGACACATAATAATTGGCATGGAGAACAAGAAGGTATAAAATATCATGATTACGAACCTTCTCATCCTGAAGATAAAATGAGTAATCGTCTTGAACTGACACTCAATATTTTTTTTGATGGTACAACAAACAACAGAAACAATACCGAAGCTCGAGAAAAAAACATAAATGCCTATCAAGACAACTCAAACAAAAAAGATGATAGTTACGAGAACGATTATACCAATATTGCAAGAGCTTATGATGCAGCATCTGTAAAAGAAACTATGCAAAAGTCGGTATATATTGAAGGGGTAGGCACGACCGATTTAAAGAGTGATGATAAATATCCCATAGGCACAGCGCAGACTGCAGGTTTCTGGCACACCGGCATAAAAGACAAGGTCTATAAAGGTTGTGAATTGGGAGCATTAGAAGTTTCTAAAGCAGCTGATGGAAAAACCATTGACCAGCTGACTATTAATGTTTTTTGTTTTAGTCGTGGTGCCGCAACAGCACGACATTTTTTAGACATTACCAATGTATCGTACACAGTAAAAGTATCTAAAGACGGTTATTTTACTTTTCCTGGAGACATGCTGCCTAAAAAATACCCCAAGAATGAAGATAAAACCAAACCGCCCTATCCAGACAGTCTAGAAATCAAGGCAGGTTATTTTGAGAGATGTCTTATCAATAACGGCGTTTTTGAGGTAGGTAAAATTGTTTACAATTTTGTGGGTTTGTACGATACGGTTTCCTCACACGGTCTCAGTCATGAAAACGATGTAAAAGATTTGGGACTCGATGCCATAAAAAAAGCCAAAATGATTTTTCAGCTTTCATCTGCCGATGAATACCGAGAGAATTTCGACCTGACCAATGTGCACAGCGCAGGATTAAAGGGGCTGGAATTAATACTTCCTGGAGTGCATTCAGATATTGGTGGTTCTTATCGTCAGGGTGATAAAGAACGTTCGGTTGTGATGAAGGAAAAATATTTTTTAGGAACCCGCGACGAGTATTATAATTTTAAACCGACTACTAAAAACCTAGATGCATTTAAGGAAATTTTAATAAATGAAGGCTGGTACAAAAGTCATGAACTTACAATTGAATACAATGATGATAATAAAACTGCATATCTGGTAGGTACACGTGTTCTGGAAAATACCTACGATAAAATTGCATTGAACAAAATGATTCTGATTTCGAAACAATTTTTTGAGGTTATTTATGATGATACTATTACAAAGCAGAAAACCAATATTTCAGATCCTTTTATTGCCGATGTTTTTAGACAGCTTACTCAATATAGTCAAGCTGTTATGCTTCACAGGAACCAAGCCATTAAAGATGAGAAGCAAGCAACTCAATACCTAAAAGAATCACAGCAAATAAGCTATCTAGATTATATAAAACCCGATGATTTAAAAAAACTGCGAAACAGGTATCTGCACTGGTCTGTAAAAGCAGACAAATTTGGTCTTGGACCTCGATTTGATGAAGTTTTGCCAATTGAAAAACGTAAAAGACAAATACACAATGGATAAATTAAACAAATTTCTGTTATTATTAATAATCACATTAAACGCAAGCTGTCAAATGAGAAATAAATATGAATGGCAAAGTTATACTTGTCAACCATCACAACAACATAACGATAATGAAAATATTTACAGAGTAGAATTTGCACGAGGCGACATTCTGATTCTCGAGGGAGAACCCGCCAGCCTGCCTTTTAGCGGTTCGTCCGGACGTTGGGGAGATTCAGGAAAAAGCTGGACATCACAGCATGGCACACCAATAGGAGCCGATGTCATTTATTATGCGGGCTATGAAGATAAATTTTATCATCTGAAAGTCCAATTTCCGATTGAAGAAATGAAAAAAGCCATGGACACTACTTATAGGTATAATGATTATAGAAATGAGAAATTTACAGGCCTGATCTTTGGCTTTGCGCCTCAAGGGATGGTTGTGGTCTGGAAAGAATATATGTTTTTCAGGATTGAACTTGGTCGTTATCAGGCTCAAGTCATTGCTAATGACAAAGAACTCGAAAAACAGCTTTTTAAAAACTGGTCTATGAACCGAAAAGAAGTGGCAGAAAGGGATTTTTTACCCGATGCTTCCTGTGTCAAATGGGATATGTACCGTCAACGCTATACTTTTAGGGTAAAAATGGAGAACGAAAATCCGGCTTTGCGTTTGTTTCGTTACTGTTTTACCAATTATAATGGCGAAAAAGACATTATTTTCATGCCACCCCGTCCTGCTACAAACTATGACAATCGTGCTTTACCGCAAATTCTAGAACTCGATTGGGAAACGAGTGCTGATGAACGTTTTCGGGGCAATATTTTTTTGAATGAAAAAGTGATTTTCGAAAAATTCAAAAATTTTAAAACAGAGGACAAACAGGAATTTGAAGTCAAAATCAGCAAAGACAATCAAAAATTAGAATTGTACTTGAATCATGAACCTGTAGAAGTTGACAGCGTGCGAATTTACAAGGGATCAGTCATGTATGAGGGATCTTATTAGTTTTATAAGTGACAGTTTAAAGGTGATAAGCTAAAGCCAAAAGACAAATACACAATGGATAAAATAAACAACTCTATATAACTATATAAAAAAAATCAATCTTTTAAAATCATTCATAAAATTGCGCATCTCCTCCGAGTTTGCGCTTTTTTATTTTCACTACAAACCAACTCAAATCTCTCTAAATTCAATAATTATAAATAAAATTAATAACTACAAAAAATTATTAATTTGATTAATAAACACCTTCGCTATACCTTTGTCTCATCAAAATCAAAGAAATGATTTGATCATCTTAAAAAATAACTTAAAATATAGAAATCATGAAATTTACAAGAAGAGCAAACGCAAACTGGAAAGGTACAGGAATGGAAGGAAAAGGAACCATTAGTACACAAAGCACAACTTTAGATAATGCACAATTATCATTTAAAACTCGTTTTGAGCAAGGTGTAGGAACTAATCCTGAAGAATTAATCGCAGCGGCACATTCGGGCTGTTTTACAATGCAATTGAGCTTTTTATTATCTGAAGCAGGATTTGTTCCAGAAGATTTAGACACAGTGGCAAAAGTAACTTTTGAAGACGGAACTATTACTTTAATTCAGTTAGAACTTACAGGAAAAGTTCCTGGAATTTCAGCAGAAGATTTTCAGAAAGCAGCACAAAAAGCAAAAGAAATTTGTCCTATTTCTAAGTTATTGAATACTGAAATTACTTTGGCTGTAACCTTAAACTAATTTCTAAATAATAAAATTTCAACACAATCTTGTCATTCTGAGGAACGAGGACACGAGCGATAGCGAACTGGCGAAGCAATCTCCACGAGAAACTCCGTCTGATAAGTCATCAATCTTTGTAGAGCTACTTGCAGAGATTTCTCCTCCGTCGAAATGACAAGATTATGGGTAAACAATCTAAAATCAACAATTTAAAATCTAAAATAAAATGAAAACAATATTTAAAAGCTTTTTAGCATTCGCAGCAATAATCTTTAGTTTGGTATTTACTTCAACAGTAAACGCACAAACTGCACCTCAAATTAAAAATGTAGTATTAGTACACGGCGCTTTCGCAGACGGATCTGGATGGAAAGGTTTGTTTCAAATTTTGACTAAAAAAGGTTATAATGTAACCATCGTTCAAAATCCGTTGAGCTCTTTGGCAGATGACGTGAGAGCAACAAATTTAGCTTTAGACAAACAAGACGGGCCAACCATTTTAGTGGGACATTCTTGGGGCGGAACAGTAATTACTGAAGCCGGAAATCACCCAAAAGTTGTGGCTTTGGTTTATGTAGCTGCTTTACAGCCTGACAGCGGAGAAAATTCTATTCAATGGTTGCAAACTGCGCCTCCAGCTCCTGAAAACGGTGTATTGCCTCCAGATGACAAAGGAATTGCTTATTATGACAAAGCGAAATTCCACGCTGGTTTTGCGGGCGATTTAAGCAAAGAAGATGCTGATTTTATGTTTGCTTCTCAAGGTGCTTTTTATGCAAATGGTTTTGGTACACCAATCACAAAAGCGGCTTGGAAAACTAAACCTTCTTACGGAATCGTAGCAACTGAAGATAAAAGTATTAATCCTGATATCGAACGTGCCATGTACAAACGTTCTAACACAAAAATCACTGAAATAAAAGGAAGTCATGTGGTTTTTATTTCTCAGCCAGAAGCTGTTGCAAAAGTTATCATTACAGCGTCGAAAAAATAATTGTTAATTATTAATTGTTAATTATCAATTCAATATAATCTTGTCATTTCGACCGAAGGGAGAAATCACACTAGGAATTCTACAAAGATTGGCGACACTCTTTATGGAGTTTCTTGTGTGATTTCTCCCTTCGGTCGAAATGACAAGATTACGCACACATAGCTATGTGTTTAAAAAATAGACATTACATAAACTTACTAACCGCTTTCACAAAATAAGGCGAATCGTTCCAACGAATTTTTCTGTAGGCGAAATCTTTTTTGAGCGAATCTGGCAGACAGTTCCAGATGGCTTCGTTCATTTTTTCGAGGAGCAATTTTTTTGAAAACGAATCGGAAACTACTAGGCTAATTTCTCTTACTGGAATTGGTTCTTTAAAAGGTTTGAAAAGTGTCGATTGCGCTTCGTTTAAAATAGATAACTGTGGAATTATAGCAAATCCCAAATGCGCGCGCACGAGATTTTTTAAAGTTTCAATCGAATTGATGTCATACGTAAACTGCTCTTTTATTTTATCTGACGTTTTTAAACCGCAAATGTCTAGAAGCTGTGCGTTATAACAATATTCGTGGTGAAGCAGTAGTAATTCAGTTTTATCGCCTGGTTGCATTTCGTAAAATTCATCATTCGCCATTGGATGCGCCTGATTTAAATAGGCAACAAAAGGTTCTTTAAAAATAACATGTTCAATTAAATTTGGATTTCCGGTTGGTGTCGCCATAATCGCAACGTCAATTGCACCGGTTTCTAAATCTTTCATTAACACTCCGGTATACGCTTCTTTAATGATGAAATGCACTTTTGGAGCCACTTCTTTCATTGCCTGAATAAATAACGGAATTAGATAAGGCGATAAAGTCGAAATAATACCGAGTTTCAATTCTCCTTCGAGAAGATTTTTTTCATTGATCACAAAATTCCTAACTTCATCTACTTCACGCAAAATCTTTTTGGCTTTATTGATAATCTCAATTCCTAATATAGTTGGCGTAAGTGGTACTTTATTACGATCAAAAATCTTGATTCCTATTTCTTCTTCCAGATTTTTTAACTGAATTGTAAGTCCGGGTTGTGTTACCATACAAACTTCTGCGGCTCTTGCAAAATGACGTTCTTCGTCTAAAGCAACGATATATTTTAACTGCTGAATGGTCATGATTATAATTTTATTTTATAAAGATACATAAATATCAATTTGTCTTATAAGCTAAAATTTTGAAGATGTTAAAGTTTTGCGAAAATAGCGAAGTTTCAAAACCAAAACATACACTTTATCGTACATATTAAAAACGGTATTTAGGAGCGTGGTGAATTTGAATGGAGTAGTTTTTGGAGCATATCGAATTTTGTCACATTTCCTGATTATCATTTTCTAACCAATTATATAAAAAAAGCGATCCTAAAAAGATCGCTTTTGTCATTTATTCTTCCCCTTCACTCTTCAACTGCAAAGCCCGTTGCAAAAAACTCTGATGCAAGATTTTATTTTCGGCTTCTTCAATCGCTTTTAGCAAATTGTTTTGGTTGGTTATGATTTCGGTTAAAGCATTTTTCATGACTTCCCAAACGGGTTTCATTTGTTCAATCAGCTCCTGCCCTTTTGCTGTGAGCTGAATGAGTCTTTTTCGTTCGTCGATTTTGTCTTTTTTAGAGCGAATTAGTTTTTGTTTTTCCAGTTCTTTCAACAAACTTATAGTCGACGGATGCGTATATCCAATTTCATTGGCAATTTCAACCACACTCAGCGTTTCTTTATAATGAAGCGTATAAATAACCGGAAACCATTTGGGTTCAAAATCAATTCCGTATGATTTATAAACTAACGCGCCGTCTTTGCGCAACTGCTCGCTTAAACGCTGCAATCGTGTCGAAATAGCTAAAATTCCTGATTCATCTATTATATTCATTTCTATTTCTTTAAGTTTAAATGACAGAAAACATTATCGGGTTTCATTAATGGAAATTTTTCTGGAAGCGCTTCTTTTTCAATTCGCACAAAATCATTCTTTTCATAAAATCGCAATGCCGCTTGCAATATTGCAACGGTTCCCAAATATAAATCATCGATTCCGTTTTCTTTGCAATATTCTATTAAAGTCTCTAACAATTTCTGAGCAATCGAAAACTCTTTTCCGCGGAATTCCTTTTTTACAAACATCTTTCGAATTGCCGCCGAATGCTCATCAAACTTAACCAAAGCTATTGTGCCAACTAATTCATCATTGATAAATGCTCCCCAAAAACCGCCGCCACCAGCATAATAAAAATTCTGAATATTAAATAAATCAGGCTGATCTTCTCTCGTAATCGGCACATTGAATTCATTTATTTGAATGTTTAATATTAAGTCGGCAATGACATTTTCGTACTTGTTTTCTACTGGAATAATTAAAGGTTTCATGATATTTAAAATTTTACAATACAAAACTACGTAGTTAAATACATAAATACAATTATTTATGATTTATTTATACTTTTGTTTATGCCACGAAGGCAGTAAGACGCAACATTTTGTTTTGTCTCCCGCAGATTTTGCAGATTACGCTGATAATTTTTTCAGCCTGAGAAATCTGTATTATCTGCCAAATCTGCGGGAAACAAAAAACGCATAAAAATTTTAAGCAATCAAACACTTAAAATGATCTTATATAACTTATATGGTTTAAAAATTATGGCAAGAAATCAAAAAGAAGAATTTCAGGCGCTTCAGGATACTTTGTATGTTTTGGGAGGAAAATGGAAACTTCCTATAATCAATTCGATTTGCAATGGAAACAATCGTTTTAAAGACATCAAAGAAAGTATTCCAGGGATTACTTCCCGAATGTTATCGAAGGAATTAAAAGATATGGAACTGAATAATTTGGTCAAAAGAACCGAAGACCGTGATGCTTTAGTACCGATTCTTTATGAATCTACATCGTATTGTCAGTCATTTGGACCCATAATTTCTGAAATGATCAAATGGGGAATTTCGCATCGAAATCATATCAAAAATAGAGAAACCGCAACAGAGAAATAATTCTTTATTCTTGGGCTTTTCCGCTTTTTAGATGTTTTGCACGCAATCTGCTTAGAAATTCTGGTGTTATTCCGAGATAAGACGCAATATATTGCTGCGAAACGCGCTGTGAAATAGAAGGATATCGTGTAATAAACTCAACATATTGTTCCATTGCTGTCGAAGAAACGGTTTTAAACAATCGTTTTTGCAGTTTGGATAAATGCCTCTGAATCATCAGTCGAAACATTCGTTCTAAATGTGGCACTTCATTAATCAAATTTTCTTTGGACTGACGTGTCAAAACCAAAAGTTCACAATCTTCAAGCGTTTCAATATACATATCGCTTGGCACCTGATCTTCAAAACTCGTAATATCACTCACCCACCAGTCTTCAATGGCAAATTGGAGTGTTAATTCTTGTCCGTTTCGGTCAATAAAATATTCTCTGATGCATCCTTTATTGATGTATGCTTCAAAATTACAGATTTCTCCAGCCTTAAGCAGAATCGTTTTCTTTGGAACCAATCGGAGTTCAAGATTTTTTTCAAAGATTTTCACTTCTTCTTTAGAAAGACGCGCTGATCTGGAAAGGTAATCGTGAATTTTCTGAAACATTTTTATCTCCTTTTAGCAATTTGGGCAATAACTTCATTAACAAACAGAAAGTAAATATAAGAGGTTTTATTTATAATTATTTCTTGATCTAGTTTAAGAAATGACATAATTTAATAATCCATCTTTGTTTCCGCTTTAGGCTTTACACGAAAAAAATTAATCATTAACAATTTACAATTAAATGGACAATCAAATTGTTTTGGCTTTCGCCGAAATTGATAAACTGATACCAAAATATCTTCAAATAGAAGAAGATCGACAGATTTCAAACGGAAATGTTGCTGTTTGCATCATTGATGAAAATGGAAGTATATTCGGTAAAATGTATGGAAACGATAAACCGCGCCAAAGACAATCGTACAAAATTGCCTGGACAAAAGCGAGTCAAGTCTGGCTGACCGGAGTAAAAACTGGAGAATATGAAAAAATGGTTTTCAACGGAATTGTAGGCGAAAATGCAAACGGAATCGAAGCACCAGATTTAATTGGCTGGCAAGGCGGACAACCCATAACTTTAAAAGATGGCACAAAACTCTCTGTTGGTTTCAGCGGATTCAGAGGCACAACCGATTTAGAAATTGCCGAGAAAGCTTTTCAAAGGCTTTAAGCTATAGGCTTTAGGCAATAAGCTTAAAAATAATTTACAATTAACAATTCATAATTCACAATTAAAAAATGACTTATATCCCAGATTCAAGCCGTTATCAAAAAATGCAGTACCGCCGTTGCGGTAACAGCGGTTTATTATTGCCAGCACTTTCTTTGGGTTTATGGCACAACTTTGGCGCCATTGATAATATCGAAAATGCACGTGAAATTCTGCATACTGCTTTTAATAACGGCATTACCCATTTTGATCTTGCTAATAATTACGGTCCCCCTGCGGGTTCTGCTGAAAGTACTTTTGGCGAAATATTCAAACAAGATTTTAAAGAATTCCGAGATGAACTTTTGATTTCTACCAAAGCCGGATGGCCAATGTGGGACGGTCCTTACGGTGATTTTGGTTCTAAAAAACATTTGGTTGCGAGTTTGGATCAAAGCTTAAAACGCATGGGACTTGATTATGTAGATATCTTTTACCATCACAGACCAGATCCAAATACGCCAATGGAAGAAACGATGGCAACGCTTGATTTAATGGTGCGTCAAGGAAAAGCTTTATACGTTGGTGTTTCGAGTTATAGTCCGGCTGAAACTGAAAAAGCGTATTCAATTTTAAAAAATTTAGGAACGCCTTGTGTCATTCATCAGCCTAAATATTCTATGTTTGAACGTTCTGTTGAAGATGGATTATTGGATGTTTTAGAAGTTAATGGAATTGGCGGCATCGCTTTTTCTCCGCTTGCTCAAGGACTTTTGACCAATAAATATTTAAACGGAATTCCAGAAAATTCAAGAGCTAATGCAAATCGCGGTAATGGCGCAATGGAAAAAGATGCGATTACGCCCGAAAATATTGCTAAAGTGAAACGACTAAACAAAATGGCGGAAGAACGTGGTCAGAGTTTGGCGCAAATGGCATTGGCTTGGGTATTAAAAGACAAACGAATTTCATCCGTAATCATTGGCGCAAGCAAATCAGAACAAGTAATTGATTCATTGGGCTGTCTTCAAAATACTTCTTTTTCAGAAGATGAACTGCAGACAATTGATCAGATTTTACTATAACTATCTAACCATAAAACCTTAATTATGAATACTATTTTTCATAAAACATGCCTGACCATCATGTTTTCCGGATTTATATCTATCAGTTTACTGGCCCAGCAAAAAGCCAGTAAAACGACGGAATATAAAAGCGTTACTATTTATGTTACCGCTAAAAATACAGACAAAAAACTAACCAAAACCGAAACACTTTCTTTTACATCTAAACCTCAGACAACAGAAAAAGAAATTGCAGTTTTTGTTGATCCTGCCAAAACCTATCAAACGCTTTTAGGAATTGGAGGCGCTTTGACAGATGCTTCTGCAGAAGTTTTTTATCAGCTTCCAAAAGACAAACAGCAGGAAATCCTGACGGCTTATTATGATACGGAGAAAGGAATTGGTTATACTTTGGCGCGCACGAATATGCAAAGTTGTGATTTCTCAAGTGATATTTACAGTTATATTCAGGAAGGCGATAAGGACCTAAAAACCTTTGATATCAGTCACGACAGAAAATATAGAATTCCTTTTATTAAAGAAGTTATTGCAAAAGCTGGAGGCAAAATAACGTTATACGCTTCACCTTGGAGTCCGCCAGCGTGGATGAAGACGAATAATAATGTGTTGCAAGGCGGTACTTTAAAACCTGAATACCACCAAAGCTGGGCTAACTTTTTTGTGAAATTTATAAAAGAATACGAAAAAGAAGGCATTCCGATTTGGGGTTATACGGTTCAAAACGAACCAATGGCGGTGCAGCGTTGGGAATCTTGCATTTTTACTGCTGAAGAAGAACGTGATTTTATCAAAAACTTTCTTGGGCCAACGATGCAAAAAGCTGGGCTCTCCAAAAAGAAACTGATTATGTGGGATCACAATCGTGATTTAATGTATCAGCGCGTAAGTACAGTTTTGGAAGATAAGGAGGCTGCTAAATATGTCTGGGGCGTTGGTTATCACTGGTACGAAGACTGGATGAAAAACGGAATGAATTTCGAAGCGGAACGTCGCGTTGCAGAAGCTTTTCCAGATAAACCATTAATTTTAACTGAAGGCTGTGCCGCCGATTTCGATCAAAAATTATTGACGGAGTGGAGTTTTGGCGAAAAATACGGAATGTCGATGATCAACGATTTCAATATTGGAACTGTAGCTTGGACCGACTGGAATGTTTTATTGGACGAAAAAGGCGGACCAAATCATGTTCAGAATTTCTGCATGTCCCCTATTCACGCTGATTTGAAAACTGGAAATTTAATTTATACTAATGGCTATTATTATTTAGGACATTTTTCTAAATTTATTCGTCCGGGAGCAAAACGTATTGCTTGTTCATCAAGCAGTAATAAACTTTTGTCTACGGCTTTTGTAAATGAAAACAATAAATTGGAAGTTGTGGTAATGAATTCAGGCGAAACGGATGTTGATTATTTTCTTTGGATAAAAGGAAAAGCGGCGAAAGTAACGAGTGCAGCACATTCAATTGCAACTTTAGAAGTTCAATAATAAACAACCCGTTGGGTGTAATTCATATTTTTCTATTAAACACATAGAAACATAGATTCTATTTTTAGCGAAGAGCTTAAAAAGAAACTAGTTTCTAACACATAGCAAACTATGTTTTTTTTAAACAAGTGAAACGCCTTTTTTAAGTATTCTAAATCTATGTTTCTATGTGTTTGAATTAATTGCACCCAACGAGTTAATAAATATAATTCTATGAAGACATTTATACTATTGAATATCATTTTACTGAATTGTTTTGCTTGTATCGCACAAACATCAAAAGCCCTAAAACCACAACAAATTCCGGGTAAAGTTGAATGCGAGCTTTACGATCAAGGTGGCGAAGGTATTACTTATCACGATACTGATGCAATCAATAACGGAAGCGGGAAATTGAATCCGGTAAACGGAAATCCGCTGAATGAATTTAGAATAAATGAAGGTGTCGATATTTCGTATTCTAAAGATGGTGATATTGATAATAATCCTTACAATAAAGTTCCTCGAAGCATTGGTAATCTTTATGTTGGCTGGACAATGCCAGGAGAATGGATAAATTATACTGTTGAAGTTAAAAAAACTGGAACCTATAAAATTGGTTTGCTTTACACTGCCAATGGCGATGGCGAAATTAGTATCGATGTAAACGGAAAAGACGCCACCGGAAACATGAAAATTGCTTCAACGCATGACGACAAAGATCCCGTAGATTGGCGACAATGGCACCATTGGAACAGTTCTGACAATATTGGAACAATTAAACTTCAAAAAGGAAAACAAATATTACGATTGCATATTGTCACAAATGGCAATATGAATTTTGATTATCTGACTTTTACTGCCCAATAATTTATAATGCCCCAAAAGCTCCCAGTACTAACCAATGGGAGCTTTTATTTTTCTAAAAAACTATCTTTCCTTTCTCATTTTTGAGCTTTCTTCTAAAATAAATTTAAAAAAAAGATTAAAAATAATACCGATTGGTATATATTTGCAGTATCAAAATGATTTTTATCATGAGTAAAGCAGAAAGAACAAAACAGTTTATTATCGAACAAACCGCACCAATCTTTAATATGAAAGGTTATAGCGGTACGTCGATGAGCGATATTACTGAGGCTACCGGACTTACAAAAGGAAGTATTTACGGTAATTTCGAAAATAAAGACGAAGTTGCTATAGCCGCTTTTAAATTTAATGTGAAGAAACTTCAGGATGCTTTTTCGAGAGAAATTGATAAACAGACTACTTTTAAAGGCAAACTATTGGTTTATCCGAAGCTTTATTCTGAATACGCGAGTTTGAAAGTGACAAAAGGAGGTTGCCCAATTTTAAATACCGCAACCGAATCTGACGATACACATCCAATACTGAAAAAATCAGCTGAAAGAACCCTAAATTATTGGAAAGAAAAAATAATCTATTTCATTGATCAAGGAATTTTGGCCGGAGAATTCAAAGCAAAATCAATCGACACTGAAAGAACCGCATTAACAATAATTGCTTTAATTGAAGGTTCGGTAATGATCAGCAAACTAACCGGAAATTTAAAAGATTTATCGAATGTAATGCTCTCAGTAACTAAAATTATAGAAGACTTAGAATAAAGCAATAACAAATAGTGTTGCTTTTTTTACCAATAAAAATATACCAATCAGTATTATTTTTAATTATAAATTATAAATTGTTAATTATAAATTTTCCTGTCAGGCTGAGCGAAATCGAAGTCACTCGCCAACATGAAACCTGAAAAAAAAATCTAAAATCTAAAATCTAAAATCTCATGACCCGACTACAAGTACTTCAAGATCACATTGACAGAGAATTTACTGCTTCACCATCGCCTTTTATGCTTTGGATGCGTCCAATAGTTTTAGCTGCTGAAGATGGCAGTGTTACTTTTCAGTATTTAGTTAGAGAAGAAATGTCAAATCCGGTGAAATCACTTCATGGAGGCGTTATTGCAGCCATTGCTGATGATTGTATTGGTGCAACGATGTTCTCTTTAAATGAAGAAAATTTTTATACGACCATAAATTTAAATGTCGATTATTTTGCTCCGGCTCGTGTTGGCGATACTATAATTGCCAGAACTTCGATCATCAAAAAAGGAAGACAATTTGTGAATGCGCAATGCGAAATTTGGAACGAACCTCAAACCCGATTGATCGCGACGGCTTATTCTAATCTTTTCAAAACAAATATCGTTAAGCAAGAGTTGTAAATTCTAAGTTTTAGGTTTCAGGTTGAAAAGGGCTTCAACTCCGCTCAACCTGACAATAAAATTTATAATTCACAATTAATAATTTACAATTAAAAATATACCGATTGGTATAATAAAATACTATGAATCCATTACAACGCAAACTTTTGATTCTAACCGTAATCCTTGCTGCGATTATGGAACTTATTGACATTTCTATTGTCAATGTCGCGCTTTCGCATATGAGCGGTAATTTGGGTGCAACGCTGGAAGATACTTCTTGGGTAATTACGGCTTATGCGATTGCCAATGTAATTATCATTCCGATTACGAGTTTTTTAAGTGCTAATCTAGGTCGACGCAATTATTATATTGGTTCCGTTATTTTATTTACGTTCTGTTCTTTCATGTGCGGGCATTCATCAAATATCTGGATGTTAGTATTTTTCAGATTTTTTCAAGGAATTGGCGGTGGAGCTTTATTATCAATATCGCAGGTTGTTGTATTTGAACTTTTCCCAAAAGACAAACAATCAACCGCAGGTGCTTTATTTGGAGCCGGAATTTTTATTGGACCGACAATCGGGCCGACACTTGGCGGTTATATAACCGAAAATTATGATTGGCCTTGGATTTTCCTGATTAATATTCCAATTGGAATTCTAGTTGCAATATCTTGCTTTTTTCTTTTGACGGAACCGCCTGTAAAACCTGAAATCGCAAAAGTCGATTGGATTGGAATTGCGCTTTTAGCTATTGGAGTTGGCGCATTACAAACAGTTTTAGAACGAGGCGAAGTCGAAGATTGGTTCGAAACACGTTATATTGTTATCCTAACTGTTATTGCTGCAATCGCTTTATTAACTTTTATTTATTGGGAATTGACGGTTGATAAACCTGTTGTAAATCTCAAGGTTCTTAAAAGCAAATCTTTGAGCATTGCCGCCATCCTGACTTTTGTAACGGGTTTCGGAATGTTTGTTTCCATTTACATCAGTCCGGTTGTAGCACAACGTCTTTTAAGTTTTTCGCCTTATCAAACTGGTTTACTGCTTCTTCCAGGTGCATTGTTTGCGCTTGTTGCTTTAAAACTCTGCGGAACATTACTTCAAAAAGGCGTTTCACCCGTGATAATAATTGCTGCAGGATTTCTGCTATTTATTTATTTCAATTGGAGAATGTCTGAAATCACTTTAGAAACAAGCGCTTTCGAAGTATCCTCTTCATTAATTTTTCGCGCACTGGGAATGGCTTTATTAACGGTTCCGCTTACAATGCTGGCGGTTTCTTCGCTTGATGATAAAGATGTCGGCCAAGGTGCGGCGCTTAATAATATGATGCGTCAATTGGGAGGTTCTTTTGGCGTATCGATCATTAATACGTATATCGCGCACCGTTTTGCCGAACACCGAAATGTTTTGGTTTCAAACGTAACTTTAGACAATGTAAAAGCAATGAATCGTCTGAATGGTTACATTACTTATTTTCAGCATCGAGGGTTTGCTTATAATGAAGCCAAATCAAAAGCACTGAAATTAATGGAAAATATAGTTACGAGACAATCTTCTTTATTGAGTTATCGCGATGCATTTCTTTTTGTAGGTTTGTTTTTTGTACTCACGCTTCCCCTGTTATTGCTGGTAATGAGCAAATCTAAGAAGCCCAAAACCAATATTATTCTTTCTGATCATTAAAAAAAAGTGTTAAAAATTTGTTTTTATGACCAATCGGTCATATATTTGTATCGTTAAATAAAAGCTATCATGGCAAAAGGAGAAGAGACCAGACAATTTATCATCGAAAAAGCAGCACCGATTTTTAATACAAAAGGGATTGCAGCAACTTCTATGAGCGATATTATGGAGGCTACCAAATTGTCTAAAGGAAGTATGTACGTTCATTTTGAGAACAAAGAAGTTCTGGCCTGCGCTGCTGTTGATCATAATATGAAAATATTAGGCGACAAATTGGTGTCAGAAGTCAGTAAAGGCAAAACCGCAAAAGAGGAATTGTTTGCTTATATTGATTTTTTTAGTAATGCTGTGAATCCGCCCTTAACTGGAGGTTGTCCATTATTGAATTTCGGAACTGAAGCCGATGACACTAACCCTATTGTAAAAGAGAAAATCAATAAAGGCTGTAATGCCAATCAACAATTATTAGCGAGCAGCATCAACAAAGGAATAGCCAACGGAGAGTTTAAACCCAACTGGAATGCTGAAGAATTTGCACTCATCATG
This sequence comes from Flavobacterium sp. LHD-80, assembly GCF_030929605.1. Lineage (GTDB taxonomy): Bacteria > Bacteroidota > Bacteroidia > Flavobacteriales > Flavobacteriaceae > Flavobacterium. The sequence continues at coordinate 232,118 of NZ_JAVFVS010000002.1, read as the reverse complement.
TTCGCCATGATGGAAGGCGGTCATCTAATTTCAAGAATGTCAGGAAACAACGATAAAATGAAAATTATCGCTAAAACCCTTAAAAATATAATAGAGGAAAACAGCCTCTAATTTTTTTTCTTCGAAAAATGACCGATTGGTTATAAATAAAATTTAAAGTCAAAGAGTAATTAACAATTTACAATTCACCATTAACAATTAAAGATCATGTCAAAAACAATTTTAATTTCAGGAGCGTCAAAAGGATTCGGAAGAGCCTGGACAGAAGCATTTTTATCAAAAGGATACAAGGTAGCTGCAACAGCCAGAAATATTGATACCCTAGCCGACTTAAAGGCACAATACGGAGACGCCATTTTGCCTCTTAAACTGGATGTAAACAACCGCTCAGAGTCGTTTGCAGTGGTAGAAAAAGTACAACAACATTTCGGGACCATTGATATCCTGATCAACAATGCAGGTTACGCTTTAAACGGAGCTGTGGAAGAAGCTACAGAAAGCGAAGCAAGAGCGCAATTCGAAACCAATTTCTTTGGTACACTTTGGTTAACACAAGCGGTATTGCCAATTATGAGAAAACAACAAAGTGGGCATATTATTCAGGTTTCTTCTATTTTAGGAATTGCTACTTTGCCAATAATTGGTTTATATAACGCTTCTAAATTTGCCGTTGAAGGTCTTACTGAAACTTTGGCTTCAGAAGTAAAACAATTCGGAATTAATGTTACTTTGGTAGAACCAAACGGTTATGTTACTGATATTTGGGGTAACGGAATTATCAGCGAAAGCATCGATGCTTATGACGGAATCAAAAAAGCAATTGCAGAAGGACATGATCCTGATACTTTCGGAAAAACAAGTGCTACAGTTCCGGCTATTATTAAATTAGTCGAAGCCGAAAATCCTCCTCTACGCCTATTTTTAGGAAAAGTAGCCTTGCCATTCGCAAAACAAACTTACGAACAAAAACTAAAAACCTGGGAAGAATGGGCAGACGTTTCTGTCGCAGCTCACGGTTAATTTGATTTCTGATTTTAATTGAAAAAGCGAGGCGATTCTTTTGAATTATCTCGCTTTTTTTATCTAAAAAATTAAAACTTAATCGCAATTTTCCCAATCGTTCTCCCCGATTCTAAAAGCTGATGCGCTTTTTTCAAATTGTCCGCTGTAAGTCCGTTTAAGGTTTGATTTAAAGTTGTTTTTAAAATGCCTTCATCTAATAAATCGGCTACTTTATTTAAAATATGATGCTGTTCGATCATATCATCCGTCTGAAACATTGAGCGCGTGTACATTAATTCCCAAGAAAAAGAAACACTTTTACTTTTCAGCTTGTTAAGCGCAACGGGTTCACTGCTTCCGGTAATCGAAGCAATATGTCCTTGAGGTTTTATCAGTTCTGTCATACTATCCCAATAGGCATTGGTATCAACAAAATCCAAAATAAAATCAACCGTTTCAAAACCAGCTTCTTTTACCGAAGCAATTAAGTTTTTATGATCAACAACAAAATCGGCTCCTTGTTTTTTGCACCAATCTGTAGTTTCAGGGCGCGACGCTGTGGCAATAACCGTTAATCCTGCCATTTTCTTAGCCAATTGAATCGCTATCGAACCTACTCCGCCAGCACCTCCAATAATTAAAATTGATTTCCCTTTGTCTTTTTCCGTATTGATTCTGATTCGGTCAAACAAAATTTCCCAAGCCGTCAAAGCGGTTAACGGAATTACGGCCGCTTCTTCAATACTTAATGACTTTGGCTTTCTGCCAACAATTCTTTCATCAATAATTTGATATTCGGCATTGCTTCCTTGTTTTGTAATATCTCCGGCATAATAAACCAAATCACCAACTTCAAACAAAGTCACTTTTTCGCCCACTGCTTATACAATTCCACCGGCATCCCAGCCAATGATTTTTGGAGTTTCCAAAACTGTATCTTTTGCACTGCTCTGACGAATTTTAAAATCGACTGGATTTACTGAAATTGCATCAATTTTTACTAATAAATCATGTGCGCCCGGCACTGGTTTTACAGCTTCAAATTCGATAAAACTCTCTCTTTCTTCTATGTTTAATGATGTTTTAAATCCTATTGCTTTCATTCTTTTTAATTTTTAATTAAAATATAATAACAAATATACGAGCTGTTTAAACTTTTGAATTGGTATAATTTTATACTATATCGGTAGAAATTCTTCAGTTTTATTTAAACACATAGAAACATAGATTTTTTTTTTGAAAAATGTGAATGAAAAAAAACTCGTTTTTTAACACATAGCCAGCATAGTTTGACATTTCGAGGAGCGAAAAATCTCCACGAGAAACTCTACAAAGATTAGGGATTATTGATTTGGAGCTACTTGCGAAGATTTCTCGTTCCTCGAAATGACAAGATTGTGGAAAACTATATCTCTATGTATTTAAATAATAAAAAAAACAATTGACAATCAAAACTCCTTTAAAATGCAAATAACTGAATTTCAAACACTTCATTTTCATTCAATTTAAAATTAAAAATATTTTCAACTTTATTTTAAATAATGCAAAATCCAAGATTCCAATTTTATCGTAGTTAAGGGTGAAAATAGCAGAAAATTGTGGTAAACTCAAATGATAATAGTTTTTGGGGCATCATGAAATTTATCACATTTCTGACTATCGTTTGTTTCATTAAATTTTAAGAAATTACAGTTTGGAAAAATTAGAAATTGAAAGATTAAAAAAATCTTTACATTATTTAAAAAGTAAACAAAGGGAATTGAAAAAGCACGATGAAAATGAAATCCGAAGTTTTGAATCAATTATTAAATATCAAAAAAACTACATGGTGGAGCATTACAAATTATTGTATTATGAACCATCGATCAAACAAGACATCAAAAACACTGAAATTTTCATTGGCAACGTACAGAAAATTATAGACCTTTACCCCTAAACTGTTTACAAGAATTTAATTCGGTTTATTATTCATCAGCGCTTCTAATTTTTTCAATTTTGAATCCAAGGCCCGCTCCTTTCAAAATATGTTTAAATAAAAACTTTAAATTTGCTAAAGTTAAGCATTCGAAAAAATGAATATCAGAAAAGCCAAAATATCCGATTCAGAACAAATTGCTCCAATATTATTGCTGGCAATGGAAGATATCATTTATAAGTTTCTTAAAAAAGAAGATTACGCTTCCGCGAAACATTTCTTGCAGTATTTCATCGGAAAAGAAAACAATCAATATTCGTATCAAAATTGTTTTGTTGCCGAAGCTGATAATGAAATAATTGGCGCAGTAAATATCTATAATGGTGCCGATTTAGAAGTTTTAAGAACTCCAATAATTGAATATGTCCGAACTCATTTTAATCCGGAGTTTGATCCAGAGTTAGAATCAGAAGCCGGTGAATTTTACATTGATTCTTTAGGTGTAAATCCGAAACATCAGGGAAAAGGCATTGGTTCAAAACTGCTTCGATTTTTGATTGAAGAATTTGTTGCCAAAAACAATCAGACTTTAGGATTATTAGTTGAAGAAGGTAATCCGAACGCAAAAAAACTATATTTAAACCTCGGATTTCAATCTTTTGGAGAAAAAACTTTGGTCGGAAAAACGCTGGAACACCTTCAAATACGTCCAAAATAAAAGTTTTTTTATTTTTTTTCAAAATTTTGTCCAATTCTGAAACTTCAGTTGTCATTAGAGTATAAACAATTAAAATTATACAAAATGGAAACTAGAATTAATGTATTCGAAAAAGGTCAAAAAGCAATCTCAACATTATTTGGCGTAAGCGGTTATTTGAAAAAATCAGAACTTGAAAGATCACTTTTTGAATTAGTCGAAATTAGAATTTCGCAAATCAACAATTGCGCATATTGTATCGATATGCACACTAAAGAAGCAATGGCACATGGCGAAACAACGCAACGTTTGTTTGGCTTGAGCGCATGGAAAGAAACTCCTTATTTTACACAACGCGAAAGAATTGCCCTTGCTTACGCAGAAGCTGTAAATGCATGTGATGTTCCAGACGAAATCTACAATATTGCTAAAGCTGAATTTTCAGAAGAGGAATTAATTGATCTTACGCTAGCGATTGGCGCAATAAATATTTGGAATCGAATTAATATTGCTTTTGCCAATCCGGCTGGCACTTACAGAGTTGGGCAATTCGGATAAATAAACCAAGCTGTTTTTATATTTGGTAAAAACACTAAATTTATATCATTAAGCAAAATTAATTTTAACACATAGAAACATAGATTTTGTATTCTCGAAGAGGCGTTTCACTTGTTTAAATAAACATAGTCTACACAATCTTGTCATTCCGAGGAACGAGGACACGAGCGTTAGTGAACTGGCGAAGCAATCTCCACAAGTAGCTCCGTAATTAGAGGTCAATCTTTGTAGAGTTTCTCGCGGAGATTCCTCGTTCCTCGGAATGACAAACTTTGAGAAAAATGATTTGTTGCTTCTTTTTATAACATATTAAAACGTATCAAAATGAATGAATTCATATTAATTTTCAGAAGAGATTTTTCGACTAAAGAACTTCAGCCGTCGCCAGAAGAACTACAACAACATTTACAACAATGGCAAAACTGGTTTGGCGGTTTGGCGGCGCAAGATAAATTGGCAAGACCCTTACAGCGCTGGGACGGAAAAGGAAAACTCGTAACTTCAAACAAAGGAATCACTGACGGACCTTTTGTTGAAATCAAAGAATCTATTGGCGGCTTGATCGTTATAAAAGCCAAAGATTATGATGAAGCAGCAGCAATTGCACAAGGATGTCCAGTTCTTGATTTTGGAGGCAATGTCGAGATTAGAATGGCGGTTTAAAATAATTATGAATTGTTAATTGTAAATTAATAAATTATCATTTTATCTTTTTTGCAATTAACAATTCACAATTAATAATTTACAATTTTGGAAAAAGAGCTTATTCCCAATTTATTTAGAACTGAATATCAGAAGATTGTTTCAGTGCTTTGCAGTCTGTTTGGCATTCATCATATTGAAATTGCCGAAGATATTGTGAGCGATACTTTCTTGGCCGCTTCTGAAACTTGGGCTATAAAGGGAATTCCGGAAAATCCGACGGCTTGGCTTTATACTGTGGCGAAAAATAAAACCAAAAACCATTTTAAGAGAACTGATATTTTTGAAAAGAAAATTGTCTCCGAAATCAAATACAATGCACCGTTAAACAATCCGGAAATCGAAATTGATTTATCGGAACAAAATATTGCAGACAGTCAGTTGGCGATGATTTTTGCCGTCTGTAATCCTTGTAATGCTGCTGAAGCGCAAATTGCATTGGCATTGAATTTATTATGCGGTTTTGGAATAAGCGAAATCTCCGATGCTTTTCTATCAAATAAAGAAGTGATTTACAAACGTATAAATCGGGCCAAAGAAAAACTCAAGGAAGAAAATATTAAAATCCAAAGTCCGAATAAGACTGAAATCTCGGATCGAATGGATACGGTTTTAAAAACCATTTATCTCCTTTATTCGGAAGGTTATTACTCGACTTCACAAAATACCACGCTTCGCAAAGATCTTTGTGCCGAAGCCATGCGCTTAACCTATTTATTGATTCAGAATCAAAGCACCAATCTGCCTGAGACAAATGCTTTAATGGCATTAATGTGTTTTCATTCTTCCCGATTTGATGCGCGTACCTCAGAAAACGGCGAAATTATTTTATACCAAGATCAAGATGAAACACTTTGGAATCAGGAATTAATTGATCGAGGCACTTATTTTTTAGGCAAATCTTCTATCGGAAATACACTTTCAAAATACCATCTTGAAGCTGGAATTGCGTATTGGCACACCTTAAAAAGTGATACTTCAGAAAAATGGAAACATATTCTGGAGCTTTATAATCATTTGATCATTTTAGAATATTCTCCAATTGTGGCTTTGAACCGAACTTTTGCCTTATCAAAAGTTATTGGCAAACAAGAAGCTGTAATTGAAGCAGAAAAGTTAAATTTGACTGATAATCATTTCTATTATTCGTTGCTCGGAAATTTATATACCGATATTGACAATTTAAAAGCACTTCATCATTTTGAAACCGCGCTTAAATTGGCCAAAACAGCTTCGGATAAAAATATTATCAGCAAAAATATTTTGGAACTTTCATCCAAAATAAAGAAGTAAAAATAAAAATAACTTTGCCAATGCTTAACCATAAATTTTTTGAATCTAATTATAAAAAACTGGGCTTCTTTGCCTTGAATGAAGATTTTATTGAAGAAATTAATGGCGATTTGTACAAATCCTATATTAAAGTCCTTTATCTTCCTGAAGAATATTCGATTACAATAGACTTTAAGCATTATCAAACCTCCAGTCCTTCCCTATTTTTCATCAATAGCAATCAATATCTGCAAATTGATAAAGAGGGAAAAAAACAGGGTTATTTTATGTATTATAACCGAGATTTTTATTGTGTCCAAATTCATGATGCCGAAGTGGCTTGCGACGGATTATTATTCAATAATATTTTTGAAATGCCAATGACTGCACTGCCTGATAAAGAAGTCTTATTTATAGATGGTATTTACGCACAACTGCAACAGGAGTTTGATTCGCCCGATTCTTCTCAGGAAGAAATGATCAGAACGTACTTAAAACAGCTGATTATAAAGGCAACCCGAATCTGGAAAATACAGCAATTAGGCGTTTTGAATGAGGAGCCTTCAAAGGAAATGGATTTTTTTAGAGATTTCAGCCGATTGGTCGAAATTCATTTCAGAACCAAACATACCGTTGCAGATTATGCTGACATTCTTGGCGTTGCACCCAAAACACTTTCGAACAAATTCAATCGATTGGAACTTCAGCAACCAAATGATATTATTAAAGACCGAATTATTTTGGAAGCAAAACGTCTTTTAGGCTATTCTTCATTAAGTGTAAAAGAGATTGCATATCAGCTTGGATACGAAGATCCCGCTTATTTTAACCGACTTTTTACCAATAAAGTTGGCGACACTCCATCCAATTTCAAGAAAAAATACCTTCAAGGGAAAAATGTACAATTAGAATAGACTTTTATCTATTTTTAAGGCTTTATAACCGCCATATCTTTGTCCTATCAAATTATAAATAATTAAAAGATAAAAGATATGAAAACTATTAAAGCATTACAACAAAGTTTATTTATTGCAGCATTGTTAATCGTAAATACAATTGCTTCAGCACAAGAAAGACCTTATAAAGGACAAAATGACCCAGAAATATTTACAGAAGTTAGAGGCTTTTTAAACGCACTAAATTCAGGTGACGGAAAACCTTTGGAACAATTGCCTGTGGCGGACGCACGTAATGTTTTAGTTGGCGCACAAAAATCAGTCGAAGTGGATTATTCAGGTATCGAAGAATCTGAAAAAGTAATTTCGCAAAACGGTTTAAAAGTAAAAATTCACATTACAAAACCTAAAGGCGCAAAAGCAAATGCACCAGTCTTTATTTTTATCCACGGCGGTGGCTGGGTTTTAGGAGATTATCCAACTCATAGAAGATTAGTTAGAGATCTTGTAGTTGAAAGTGGTGCAGTTGCAGTTTTCCCTGACTATACTCCTTCACCAGAAGCTAAATATCCTGTTGCAATAAATGAAATTTATGCTGCTACACAGTGGGTTTCTGAAAACGGAAAAGAAATTGGTGTTGACGGTAAAAACCTTGCCGTTGTTGGGAACAGTGTTGGAGGAAATATGACGGCAGCAATTACTTTAATGGCAAAAGACAAAAAAGGTCCACATATTAAACTTCAAGTTTTACTTTGGCCTGTAACCGATGCTAATTTTGAAACTGAATCATATAATTTATATGCCAACGGACGTTTCTTGACTAAAAATATGATGAAATGGTTTTGGGATAATTACTTGCCAGAAACTGCAAAAAGAGCTGAAAAATATGCTTCTCCGCTTCAAGCAAGCTTAGCAGAACTTAAAGATTTACCTCCTGCATTAGTTCAAACAGCAGAAAATGATGTTTTAAGAGATGAAGGTGAAGCTTATGCGAGAAAATTAAACGAAGCTGGAATTCCTGTAACTTTAACAAGATACAACGGATTGATTCACGATTACGGACTTTTAAATCCAATTTCAAATGTTCCAGCGATTCAAACTGCTATTCAGCAAGCTGCAATTGTAATTAAAACAACATTGAAATAAGAATCAAATAAGAATCAAATAAGATAATAATAAAAAGAGACAGCAATAAGCTGTCTCTTTTTTTGCTCAAAAAAATTAAAATAGGAAATGGCTTTTATAAAAAAACTTCAATGTTAATTCCTATTTTATTTTCATGCTTACTATTAAAATAAAAAATAACAAAAAAATCCTGTGGCAAAAGTAATACGCCACAAAACAGAAAAAATCACTATAAATAGTGATTTTTTGTTTTTACTTTAAGTAAATTTTAAAAGTTTGAAGTAAATTCTTTTGCAAAATCTTCCAGTTTTGTTTTTCCGTCGATAGTTTTGTTTTTTAAGAAATCAGCTGCGATTGCTCCACTTCGCAAACCTGTTCCCATTTCTGTGTACAAACCTGCAAATTCTTCTGGTAATCCGGCCTGAATCATTCCTCTTAAAGATTGTTCATCAGTAAATTCAATCCATGGCAATTCTGTTTTTTCGATTGCTGTACCTAATATTTTTGCAGCTTCACCTGGCGTACGCACATCACTTATTATGTAACGAACATTTTTTCCTGATCCTATTTTTACTAATTCTTCAGCGACCGCAGTTGCGATATCTTCTGGATGCACATAAGGAATTACAGTTGATGCAGGATAATTAGCTCCCATAATTCCAGCGCCTTTTATCATTGGAACATCATTATAAAAATTAGTAAAGAAAAATCCCGCTCGTAAAAAAGTCACCGATGTGTTTTCTAATTTTTCATATATTTTTTCAATGTTATGAAGTCCTGCAATAGGGCCAGTTCCATTTGGCAAATCAGCGCCAATACTGCTCAACATTACAACTCTGTTTATTTGAGCTCCAGCAATTGCTTTAGCAAAAGCTTGGCCAGCATTTATTGTATTTGCTATAACATTACTGCCTCCCATGTTTGGCGGCGTCATTGCAAAAACGGCATCTGCTCCCTCAAATGCTTTCGCTAAAAAAACAGCATCGCTTACAGAACCAATTGCTGGTTTTGCACCTAATGCTTCGATCGCTTCACTTCGATCTGAATTGCTGGTGATTACCGTTACTTGATGTCCCGCAGCAATAAGTTTTTTTACTAATGGTTTCCCGATGTTCCCTAACGAACCTGATATTGTAATTTTCATGACTGTATATTTTTTTATTATCTGAAACAAAGGTATATTTGTACTTACTTTTACACAAGTACTTACCCTAAAGTATGCACAAATGACAGCAATTAAAGAAGCTTCGACTATTCAGGAAAATAAGCAATATGCATTAGAAAAATGTCCCGTAACGTATGTGATGGAAAAAATTGGAGGCTACTGGAAGCCTATTATTTTATATCATCTTTCTGGTGGAAGTCAACGCTACAGCGAATTAAAAAGAGCGATTCCGGCCGTTAGTGAAAAAATGCTCATCCAACACCTTAAACAACTTGAAGCGGATAATCTTATCATTAGAGAAGCAAAACCTGTTGTTCCTCCTTTTGTAACATATCGTTTAAGTCCTGCCGGAAACGGCTTGATGCCTGTTATTCAAGCAATGGCAGAATGGGCCTTTATTGATAAGGAAAATGGTTTTGTATCTTAAATTACTCAACTTCTTTTTACATTTACATAAAAAATTGTCCAATATGAAAAACATATCATTATCAAATGCCGGTTTTATTTTAAGAATCTTTTTAGGAATTACCATGCTTTCTGCAGTTGCAGACCGTTTTGGTTTTTGGGGAGCGCCAGGAGCACCAGGTGTAGCTTGGGGAAATTGGGATAATTTTATTGCTTATACACAAACGCTTAATTCTTTTGCTAGTAAATCACTTGCTGGAATCTTGGGTGCATTAGCTACTTTTTTCGAAATTACATTCGGCCTGCTTTTAATTATTGGTTTTAAAACAAAATACGCAGCTCTTGGAACTGCAGGATTAATGTTTCTTTTTGCATTAACAATGACTTTTGCAATTTCTATTAAAGCGCCATTAGATTACTCTGTTTTTACAAGTTTTGCAGCAGCATTGACACTTTCTTCTATTGAAAAAACAACTTTTTCTTTAGATTAGGGACAAAGTTACAAAGGGGCAAAGGTTTCGAAACTTTATACATAAAGCAAACCCGACAGGTTTTAAAAACCTGTCGGGTTTATAGTTTAGTGGCTCAAAAAAACCTTTGTCACTTTGTCCTCTGTCACTTTGTCCCTTCCTCCTAAAAATTTACTCGTAAGAGTACAATTTTACCTTCTGAATTTCATAATCATCAACGGCAATTCTTATATGTCGACCTTGATGAGTTTGATCTCCGTTGAAATGGCGAATGGTTTTCCATGCTCCGTTTTCAAAAATTCCCTGATCTGTTTTTAAAATTCCTGCATTCAGCTCTTTATTTTTTAAAGGCTTAAAAGTGACTACGATTCCGGAACCGGAAATATAAAATTCATCTGGAGCAATTTCAATTATAATGGCACTTGTCATTGGCCAAACCGCTTCTTTGGCACCATCTGACCAATTTAAGGTATAATCATGTTTGAACGTAAATTCATAATTTCCCATTTGAATAATCTGCGACTGATTTTCTTTATCCAATAAAACGCCTTCAATTTTTCCTTGTCCTTTATTCGCTTCAATAACAGGAGTTAATTGTTTTATCAATTCATAAATTTTCCCAAGCGGTTCTTTTTTTGCATCGGTGACCGATTCAATTGAAAACGGAGAAAAACCAATCGCTTCATAATGACCAATTGCGTATAAACCTTTGAATGGCGCAGTAATATCAAAACGATGTTCTGGAATAAATAAAGGATCGTCTTGGCGCGTAAACAGATCGTTCCAATGCTTAAAATTGGGATTGTAAAAATCTGGAGACAAAAAATCAATTGAATTTCCTGCTGCTTTCCAAACATCCATAAGATGTGGCAACGGGCCCGCACTAGGGTATTCGCCTGGCTTTTTTTCTGGTGCGTTTAAGGCTGCGTTTACAAACATCGGAATAGAATAGGCTTCTTTTCCTGCTTTTGCCACTTTATTAGTAAATTCTGAAAAATACCAAGCCATAAAAATTTCATCGGTCTGAAATCCTTTTCCAAAAACTTCTTCCCAATTCCCTTTGGTTTTAAAACCATTTTTCTTCCAGATTTCTAAAAATTCGGGAACTAATTTTTCTTTGTTTTGCTGTAAGTATTTTAATAATTCAGCTGAAACTTCTTTCTGAAAAGCAGTATTTGCAAGCGGACAATAATCTCTCGCCGTTGGCAACATTCCAATTTCATTCTCAACCTGAATCATGATTACGGTCTGCTCTTTTTGATCGAAATCTTTGATGTGTTTCATCAATATTTGAAACGCATTCAAATCGAAAAATAAATTATTTTCACTGAAAGGCGTCAGGATTTCATGACTTTTATTTTTGTCATCTTTAATTCTTGGATATTTCTTCTGATTTAATTTTACCCATGCCGGGGCGTGACTTGACATACTATTTTTCCATGAACCAAACCAAAGAAAAACCAGTTTCAAATTCTCCTTTCGGGCTCTTACAATTAAATCATCAACTAAAGAAAAATCAAATTTGCCTTCCTCCTTTTCGATCAATTCCCAATAAATTGGCGTCAACACTGTGTTTAAATTCATATCCGTCAATTTGGACCAAATTGGTTCCATACTTTCCATAGTAGTAGCTGAAGAATTTCCCAATTCTCCTCCGCGAATTATAAATGGTTTTCCGTTGACAATTAACTGTGTTTTATTTCCTTTCTTTTGAAGATTTGGAATTTTTTCCTGAGAAAATCCAAACTGTGCAAACAGTACCAAAAGCAGAAAAAATCTCTTTTTTAGAAAATATAGCATTCTTATTATTTTAAAAATTTAAGAAAACAAATAATCCATGCACAAATCCGAAATGGAATTTGTGTCATGGATTATTTTAGAATGAAACTATTACTTTTTTACTAATTCACCAGAGAATCCAGCACTTACATCTTTTCCTGCAAGACCGTCTGCAGTTCCTTTGTAAGCATGTTTACGAACATAATTAGCGTCCCAAAGGTTTGGAGACTCATTAGGAAGCCAGAATTCGTGTTCTTTTACGCTGTCTGAAACACCCCAAATTGTAATTCCGTATTGTTGTGCTGCCGGAATGTACTTTTTGTACATATCAATAACATATTGATACATTGCTGCCTGAGAAGCCTGTTGTTCAACCGTTGGTGTAGCAGTTCCTAATCTGATATCCAGCTCAGAAATTTTAATCAATTTTCCTGAAGCTGCTAATTTTTGGAACATCTGAACAATTTTATCTTTATCAGTTGTCAACGAAATGTGCATTTGAGTTCCAATTCCGTCAACTGTAGCGCCTTTGCTTTCAATATATTTTACATATTCAATCAAACCGTCACATTTGTCTAATCTTGATTCAAGATTATAATCGTTGATAAACAATTTGTCAGTAGCATTTCCGTTTGTACGTGCTAATTTAAAAGCAGTTACAGCATAATCTTTTCCAAGATATTTAATCCATGAGAAATAATCTGTTGCTGTGTCGCCTTCTGTTCCGTTTCTCAACGTTCCGTCTTCTTTCATTGGCTCATTCACAACATCCCAAGCAAAAACACTTGTTTTGTAGTGATTCATCATTTTTGTAATCCAATCTGCCATTGCATCACCAATGATTTTTGTTTTTTCAGCATCTGTTTTATCAATATTAACCGGTGGTGTTGCCCCTCCGCTTGACGTTCCGTCAGAAACTACCACATTGTCGATATAATATGTTCCTGCTAATAAACCTAAATCGAAGTTGAAACCCGTTTCAGTTCCTGCTGCCGTTATTTTCCACTCAACTAATTTCCAAGTTGGAGAAGTTGCCTGATTTCCTTGATATTGTGCCGATCCTCCTGTTGATGAGCAACGCACTGATCCTGTTGCATCTGAACGAATCATGTATGAAATAGTATAACTTTTTCCAGCAGTCAATGTCGAAGTAAAATCAGCATGAATCTGCGTTTTCCATTCTCCACCCGAATTATCAGTTGCATTCACTACTTTCATTGCTCCGTTTCCTTCGTAAGCATTTGCTGCTCCAGCAAGACTCAAAGCATCAGCTGCGCCATTGTATTTTGACCACCCTGTTAGATCTGTATTAAATTTACCATTGGCAACTAAGTTTGTAACTCCTACAGGCGCATCTAAATCAACAACCGCTAAAGTATTTACATCAATTAAATAAGTAACATTTGGCAAATAACCCAAATCAATATTAAACTGAAAAGTTGTACTTCCTGCTTTAAAATCACCTGGCGCTAATTTAATTTTGACTTGTTGCCAAGATGAAGTTGTTGCAAAAGCTTCTGTCCAAGATCCTCCTGTTGCGTACCAATCTTTATATGGATATTGGTTTGTCAATGAAGCATTAAACGAAAGTCGGCCTTTTCCAGCAACATCCGATTTGATGTAAAATGAGATTTCATAATTATGATTCGCCACAATTGGAACATTTGGTGATGTCAATTGTAAATTATAAGCTGCAGAAGATGTCGCGCTTGACTGCAATTGCACTGCCTGTGACGTGCTTGTAAGTCCAGAATTTGCTACTACCGAAATTCCTTTTCCTGGATTATTTCTTGCCCAATTCGTAAAAGCACCGCTTTTTAAACCCGCAATATCCAGAATGTTAGTACCGCTTGAACCCGGAATTACCGTTGGCGCAATAATACTGTTCAAATAACTTGCATTTTGATTCGAATGCCAAACTAAAGTGTGACCAAAAACTTTTAATCCTGCTTTCTTTGTTTCGGCGATAAAAGCATCAATTGTAGCAAAGTTTATTTCTCCTTTTGAGTTTACCATCGCGCCATGTTTCATAGCATATCCAGGCGTAACCTCGTCAAAATTCTCATTTACAATTTTGCGGTAAGCAGCATCGCTCATGTATAAATCTGCTCCAATTCCGTTTCCTAGAACAAAATTGGTGTAGTTTTTTAAAGGCTCGTAACGGCTTATTTTTTCAACTAATTCTAATGGAAGCTCTGCGCCAGTTACGGCACCGTGCTCCGGATCTTTTTCCCAGTCCATTAAATTATCATCACAAGATGATAAAAGCATTAATGACAAGGCAGCTATTGGAAGTATATTTTTATATTTCATTTTGATGCTTTTTTAGTTAAAATCGTTATAAACCGGTGTATTCATAGAAACTATTCTCCAGTTGTCTGTGTACACTTTTACAGAAGTCGCTTTTGCAGGAAATTCTACTTCACTTGCAGTTCCAGTTACATCTTTAAGTTTCACGTTAGAGTTTTCAAAATAGATTCCGAAGTTTTGATAGGTTGCCGCTTCACGATATGCCAAAACAGTTTCGAAAGTAAAAGCTTCTTTAGACCAAGCGTAGAATTTATTTAACGGAATTGTTACCGTTCTCCAGCCAGTTGATTTAATTTCTGAGGCTTTTCCGTCAATAATCCAAGGAACATAGTTGTAACAAGCTCCAGACCATTCTCCTCCATTAAAATTATTGATCATACAAATTTTTAAGAATCCGGTTTCTTTCCAAATTTCAGGAACATACATTTCAAATTGAAGTGCTACTTTATCAAGAGGCGTATTTGCCGGAATGTACGGCGTTAATTGTGCTCTCCAGTTATCTACTCCATTTCCTGCAGTCCAAACTTCTGAAAGACGATTTTTTCCAGCATCAAAAGAAGCAATACGAGCTGGACGATGCGCTACATATTTTCCTTGTGAAACATTCTCTGTTCCAACTGAAGCTGATTCTAAATCGGCTGGCTGAATCATGCTTGTGCTTGTTCCCCAATATCCGTGCTGTCCTTGTCCATCAAAATTAAGGAGCAATCCTTTTTTGAAATTGAAACATGCCGGAGAATAAACCCCACCATTTGAACCTTCAACAAATAATGAACCTCCAAGATCTGAAACACCGTTTGGCATTGCAACTGTGAAAAATTCACCGTCAGGATCTGAAACAATTCCTGTCGTTACGGTAACATTTCCAGGGAAAACTACTTTTTTAACTTCGGTCAAACCTGAACCTAAAACGTGGATAATTTCTCCCGGATTCGGCATTGTATTTGAAATTCCGTTAATAACAGGTTTTCCTGAACGAATATCAAATTTGAATGTCGTTTCAGTATTATCATTTACAAAACGAATAGTATTTCTTTCGGCTGGATCTGCTTCAATTGTTGGCGTATCTGAAGAAACACTAATAATCATTGAATTATCAGAAACAAATACCACATTAAAATACGTTGAATATCCATTTATAAATACTTTTCTTAATCCTGTAAATCCAGAACCTTCAATACGCAATGTTTGGCCTAAGCGGGCAAAACTCACTTCTCTGTCGGGAACAGTTGAATTTACGTCTTCTAGAAATACTTTGCTTATTACTATTTGTTTACTTGCGCCGTCATTATTATCGCAGGCAGTAAACAGTATACTAAAAACCATCATCCCAAGAAATGCGATGGGCGCCCAATACTTTTTATTTAAAATATATTTCATATAATCTTTCTTTTAGATTTATTATTTTCAGTCTGATTAGAATAAGTCTTTGATTTTTTCTTCTGTAAATTGATACGGAACTGGGTTTTCTCTCAATAACGGATTCTGAACCAATTCAGATTCTGGATAAGGCAACACAAAAATGGTAGCATCAATTACACCAATAGAACGCGTGCTGTTGCTTTTTGCAGGATCAATCGAAACTGTATTTGTTGCACTATCATATAAAATTGGCACAATAGTTCCTCTGTTTTGAGCAGTCACATAGTTGATTACTTCTTGCTGTTTGTAATACGACCTACGTACTAAATCGTACCAATATTGGCCTTCCATACACAATTCAACTCTTCTTTCGTGAATAATATCAGCATACGTTAAAGTTGCTTTTGGATCAAGTCCCGCACGCATACGAAGCGCATTCACGCCCGCAATTGCCAATGCATCAGCAGTTGAAGCATTATTTCCTAAAGCAGCTTCGGCATAATTCAAATAAACTTCGCCCAAACGCAACATATAGGTGTTTAAACCCGAATTCATACGACTTGTTTTAGCGTTGTCTTTCGTTGAGCCTACAACACCTTTTTTCACATTCAAGAAATCTTTGCTATGATCAACTGTGTAACCTCCGTTTGATTTGTTTATTTCTGGATAAAAATCATCATCACCCATCCAAGTTGCTTTACGACGTGCATCTTTAGTTTCATATTCTTTCAAAACATCATAAGAAGCTCTTGTCCAATAACCCCAAGCTGCATCATCTCCTGTAATATCAGAACCTAATGCAAAATAAGCCTGTTGTGTATTGTTTACGCCATAATCTCCGTTTGGAACCCATTGAAGTGCAAACATCGATTCTGGGTTGTTGTTATTATCAATTTTGAATAAATCTGCATAATTAGCCAACAATTTATAGGGTCCAGAATTGAAAACTTTTTCAGCTGCTTTTTTAGCCAAATCAAGATATTCTTGTTTTCTCGTACCGCTATTTGGGTTATCACTTACGCCTGAAAAAGACAAATAAACACGAGAAAGCATTCCGAAAGCACTATATCTTGTTAAACGTCCTGCTTGACCTGCTTGCTCTGGAAGATATTTTGCTGCAAATTCTAAATCGCGAATTGCAAACTCATAAACATCTTTCATCGGGCTTTTATTTACAATTGGATTTTTAACCAATTCTCTTGGATCTGTAGAAATAATAGCGTCACCCCAAAGCGATGCCAAATACCAGTAAGCAGTTCCTCTCATAAAACGAGCTTCGGCAATGTACTTGTTTTTAATCGTCGTATTTACATTACTGTCTGAAATACCAATAATTACATTATTTGACTGTTGTACAACATTGTATAAAGATCCCCAAGCAGAAACCAAAGGGCCTGTTAAACCTGTTTCAGATAAATCTGTAAATGGATAAACATAATCTGAGTACGGTGCATACAAATTGTCTGAGCGTCCGTCGCCTAAACCATAATAAAATTTATCATTGAAATCAAACCACACTTTATTGTAAAGTGGTCCTGTTGCCGCCTGAAAATCGGCTTCTGATTGGTAAAAATTTTCTTTTGTAATTTGATCTTCGGGTTCAACATCTAAAAGATCACTGCAACTAATCCAAACCAATGGTAATGCAATCAAAAGAACCGAGTATAATATTTTTTTTGTTTTCATGGTTTGCAGTATTTTAGAAGTTAACATTTAATCCAAGTGTTGTAATCATTGGCGAAGGATAGCGTCCGTTGTCAATGCCTGTTAAAAGAGCATCTTGGTTAAGTGAACCAACTTCAGGATCATACCCTTTATATTTTGTAAACGTTAAGAAGTTTTGAGCATTTGAGTAAATCTTGATATTCGATATTCCGTATTTAGAATATAATTTCTGCGGAAGATTGTATCCTATAGAAATATTCTTGATGCGCACATACGAACCATCTTCTACAAATCGGTTGCTGAAACGATAGTTTGATGATGAAGCCGCAGATGAAGCCGCAATTCTAGGCATATAAGGATCTCCGCCAACAATGTGTACGTTACGATAATCGTTTGGTCCTGTTGGATCAATTAATTCCAATTGTGCATAACCTAAAGCCGATGTCAATAAATTTGTGTTCTCTCTAGGATTTTCTAACCAACGTCTTTGGTAATTTACTACGTCGTTTCCATAAGAACCTGTTACCAAAATACTCACATCGAACCCTTTGAAAGAAAATGAGTTATTGACACCAAAAGTAAAATCAGGATTTGCATTACCAATGTAATCGCGGTCTTTTTCATTAATTACACCGTCTTTGTTGATGTCTTGAAAAATGTAATCTCCAATCCAAACACCATTTTCACCAATTTTCATCCCTTCTGGCAAAGCTGTTGGCTGTACCGTTCCGTTTTTGTCTTTATAATAGAAATCAGTAGCGTTTTCAAAACGTCCAATAACTTTATATCCATAGAATTGACCAATTGGCTCACCAACTGCAGTACGAGTAACAACCGTTACATCAGAGCCTTGTTGAATGCTTTTGTTCAAGATTCCTGTTTCTGTGTTTAATGATAAAACTTTGCTTCTGTTCATTGAAAAAGTAACATTCGTTCTCCAAGAGAAATCTTTTCTGTCCATGTTCAAAGTATTCAGCGTAAACTCAATACCTTTATTTTCAAGCGAACCAACGTTTACCCAAGGAGAAGATGTTGAACCTTGTCCTGTTGTTCCAACATAAGCCGGAAGAGGCAATTGTAAAAGCAAATTGTCTGTCTTTTTATAGTAAACATCTGTAGTCAATTCAATTCTGTTATGTAAGAAACCCAAATCAAGACCAATATTCGTTTGGCTAGAAGTTTCCCATTTCAAATCCTTATTTGCTGTATTTGCTGCAAGAAGTCCAGTTCCCCAGTTTGTTGCCGATGCGTTGTAAGTTGATGTATAGGCGAAGTTTGGTACGTTTTGACCACCTACTTCTCCCCAACCAACGCGGAATTTCATGTTATTGATTACTTTGCTGTCTTTTAAAAATTCCTCATTTGAAACTTTCCAAGCTACAGCTGCAGATGGAAACCAACCCCACTGATTTTCTTCGGCAAATTTTGAAGAACCATCACGACGAATCGTTGCAGTCAATAAATATTTGTCGTTAAACGAGTAAATCAATCTAGCAAAATACGATTTCAAAGCACTTGTGTTGCTACCATTTGAGTTTTTAGCTGTTGTTGCATCACCAGCATTTAAATCGGTTGCACCATTTGTTAAATATCCTGAACGATATCCGTAAAGGTTTTCCCAGTGAGATTCTTGCATTTCCTGAGATACCATTGCATTAATATTGTGAGCACCAAAAGTCTTGTTGTAGTTCAAACTATTCGTCCAGATCCAGAAATCGCTGTTTGATTTTGTTC
Organism: Flavobacterium sp. LHD-80; assembly: GCF_030929605.1. Taxonomy (GTDB): domain Bacteria; phylum Bacteroidota; class Bacteroidia; order Flavobacteriales; family Flavobacteriaceae; genus Flavobacterium. The sequence continues at coordinate 213,061 of NZ_JAVFVS010000002.1, read as the reverse complement.
TTGTTCCTTCGCGAACATCATTTACAAGAGCACCAAAAGTATAAGATGGACTGAACGTATAATTGTTTGCAAAACTATAATCTACAGAGTATTGCGATTTGAATTTCAAATCTTTCGTAAAACTGATTTCAGCATACGTGCTCGCTCTCATATTATAATTGATATTGTGATTGTCTTTAATCGAAGCCAAACCAATAGGATTGTTTTGCACAAATTCTGTTGTATCTGGGCCGTCAAAAGTTCCGTCTGCATTGCGTACTGCAACATTTGGAGTTTGTTTAAGCGCAGTTAGAATCAAAGAATCGTCCGTAACTGTAGTGGTTTGATTTGTTTTACTCAAAGCAAAATTCACTCCTACTTTAAAATAGCTTTTAACTTGAGAATCAACAACTCCTCTTAAATTGAAACGGTCAAAACCAGATCCAATCGCGATACCTTCCTGATCTAAATATCCAATTCCTAATGCATAAGTAGTATTATCAGTTCCTCCAGAAGCAGATAAATTGTAACTCTGCATCATGGCTGTCGTGAAAAGCTCTTTTTGCCAGTCGGTTCCTTCTCCTAATAAATCAGGTCTGATGAAAGTATTGTCACGCTGTACAATTCCTAAATCAGCACGCGTATTTTTAAGTATGCCATATTCTTGTAAATTCAACAAATCCAAATGTTTTGGGATTTCCTGCCAACCTACATAACTGTCAAAATTAAGCGCCATGTCACCTTTTTTGCCACGTTTTGTAGTAACGATAATTACTCCATTTGCCGCTCTAGATCCGTAGATTGCAGTCGCTGAAGCATCTTTTAAAACATCCATCGAAACAATGTCAGAAGGATTGATAGAAGACAGCGGATTTGACATTAAAGCATTTGCCGTTCCATCAATAATAACACCGTCAATTACATATATAGGTTCATTAGACCCATTTAACGAACTGATTCCACGAATACGAACCGAAGAACTCGCTCCCGGCGCACCGCTGTTTGCCTGAATTTGAACTCCCGCTACACGCCCTTGTAAAAGCTGATCAATAGTTGTTGTCACAGATTCTGTAACTGCTTTACTTGAAATTGAAGAAATAGCGCCCGTCAAATCGCTTCTTTTCATGGTACCATAACCTACTACCACTACTTCCTTCAAGTCATTTAAGTCTTCTTTGAGTGTAACATTTATTTTAGTTTGATTAGCAACAGCTACTTCTTTTGATTTATATCCAATGAAGCTGAACACCAAAACGCCATTAGCCGGCAAAGTATTAATGGTATAAGCGCCATCAAAATTAGAAACGGTGTTAATATTGGTTCCCTTTACAATGATATTAACTCCAGGTATTGGTCCATTTGCATCTGAAACTACCCCAGATACAGTGGTTTGTGCATTTACCGCAGCAGAAAACACGAACATCAGGAATAGTAACCCAAGATTTTCAAAGTATTTCCATTTGCTTTTCGTAATTAAAAAGTTAGTCATAAATGGTTGATTTAATTAGTTAATAGTTTGGTTAGTTGGTTATTTTTTGAACAGACTTATATTTAGTATGCATTTGAATCCTAATGAAAGCCAAAACAAATCTTTGTCTGAACAAATATATATAAAATACAACAATACACAACCGGTTGTGCAATTTTTTTATTTGAATAATTAAAAAAAACACGGTTTAAAAAATACATAATTTAATTTTTATATTAAAATTTTAAACATTTAATAAAACAACATCGCATTACAACGAAAACGTTGTAGATAAATTTATGTTTTCTAAAAAAAAATAAAAAAAATGCAAAAATTGAATATTAGATTTTTTTCATTTTCAACCTACAAGATTATGATTGAACAAACTGTAAGTAAACATTACGTACTTTGGATACGTCGTAGGAAAATTGACAGTACTTCCTTTTTATTCAGAAAAATAAACCAAAAAGGCAATCGGTTGCTTATTAAAACAAAAAAACTCCCGTCATCAAATTGACGGGAGTTTTTTTATACTACTAAAAAATTGATTGCTAAAATCAATAATTAACTATAATTGAACCAGTTGAAACATCTTCTGATTTTAGTTTTTTACCTTAAAACAAAATTATTTTCTATGAGAAGATTCTCGAACAAGAACTTCTGTATTTAAAAAAGTAATTTCCTGAACTTCACTTTCTTTAAGTGATTTCAGGTTTTTTATAATGATTTCGGCTGCTGCCTTTCCCATTTTTTCTGCTGGATGTGTAATCGTAGATAAATTAGGGTCTATAATTTCAGAAATAGGGTCATTATTAAAACCAATAACTGCCAGATCTTCAGGTACTTTTATTCCTCTTTTCTTTGCGGTTTGCACAGCACTTACTGCAATAATGTCTCCAGAGGCAAATATTCCGTCTGGAATTGGCTTTAAATCAAACAATTTATTACTGGCTTTTACACCATCTTCATAAGTAACCGACTTTAAATCAACGATCAACTCATCAATAATAGGCAAGTTATGGTCTCTTAAAGCTTCTGTATAACCTCTTTTTCTTTCATTATAAAGGTTTCCAAATTCAGCTCCAGCCGTTAAATGCGCAATTCGCAGACAGCCTTGCTCAATAAGATGTTTTGTCGCTTTATAACCTGCTGAGTAATTATCAATTACAACTCTAAACGTATTGTAATCCTTTGGAACCCTGTCGACAAATACTAGCGGAATATTATTATTTGAAAATTGCTCAAAATGCGAAGTATCTCTTGTTTCCATCGCAAGCGAACAAATAACACCGCTCACACGGTTGCTGTACAATGATTTAGCCATATTTACTTCTTCGGCATAAGAATCGTGCGACTGCATAATAATTACAGAATAGTCCGATTTCTGAGCTGTAATTTCAATACCACTAATCAAAGAAGATAAAAAGGGCTGTGTAACTGTTGGAATCAAAACTCCAATTGTTTTTGTTTTATTTCCACGTAAACCTGCTGCCAGAGTATTAGGAACAAATCCCATTTCTTTGGCTGCTTTTTTTACCTTTTTTATAGTTTTATCACTTATTGAATGATGATCTTTTAAAGCTCTTGAAATTGTAGAGGTCGCTAAATTCAGCTTCTCTGCAATATCGTAGATCGTTACATGTTTATTCTCTTCCATGAAATAAATAATATAAGATGTAAATATAAGTTATTTTACAACATTATAGGATTTCTAAAATTGACTTAATGAATTATCTTAATTCGAATTACAGAATTATCTAACTTTCTAATTATCGAATTATCTAATTCCCTTATTCCTCATACATTTCCATCCAAAGACGTGTTTCTTCAAGATCCAGCTCTTTTTCTATTTTTCTGAAAATCTCTTCGTTTACTGAGCCATTTTTATGCATCAATTCTAATTTTGCGCGCTCAACGTTAAGCAAATCAATTTGTAATTTTGTAAAATCATTAAAAATCTCCCCTCCCATTACATTTCCTTTTCCGAAGAAATTTGCCGGAAGTTCAGTCTTCTGCAAACGATTAAATTTTACTTCATATTTGCTTTTAATATTATGAAGCAAATCGTCATTTAAGAGTGAAAAATTATCTTCAATATGCGCAATTGTCTCTGAAACAATTACATTTCTAATTTCATATTCTTCGGCTAAAATCGAATACGGCTGTAGTTTTAATTTTCGAATGAGCCAAGGAAGCGTTAATCCTTGAACGACTAAAGTCGAAAGTATCACGCAAAAAACCAAATAAATAATAAGGTTGCGAAGCGGAAATCCTTCTTTTTCATTCAACATTAAGGGCAATGCCAATGCGGCAGCCATAGAAACCACACCACGCATTCCGGACCAACCAAAAATAATCATGTTACGGTAATCAAATTCTTCATTGGTACGTATTTTTTTGCTGAGAAATCTCGGAACTAATGTTGCCGGAATAATCCATAAAAAACGAACTAAAACGACAACAATACTTATACTCGCGCCCCATAAAAACAAAGAAGTTCCAGAATAATTGCTTATTCCCGAAATAATATCACGCAACTGCAGACCTATTAATATAAAAATCAGACCATTTAAGATATTGGTTAAGATGTTCCAAATAGTTCCTGCCATCATTCGGCTTTCATGTGTAAAAATAACGCTCGATCTTGCCGACAGAAAAAGCCCCGTCGTTACAACCGCAAGAACTCCAGAACATTCAAAATGCTCGGCAATTAAATACGATGCAAACGGTGTTAAAAGTGTCAATGTCGCTTCAATAACATCATCGCAGACAAATCTTTTATGAATAATGCTCATCACGTAACCTACCAAAAGACCAATCGCAATTCCTAAGGTCGACATGATAAAGAAATTCAATCCGGCTTCCCACAACACAAAATTTCCAGCAATTATAGCGGTTAGTGCATATTTGTATGCCACAAGTCCGCTGGCGTCATTCAGCAAACTTTCACCTTCAAGAATAGCAATCAAGCGCGGATGCAGTCCAAGTCCTTTTGTAATTGAAGTTGCTGAAACAGCATCTGGAGGCGAAACAATTGCTCCTAATAAAAAGGCTAACGGCCAAGAGATATCATCAATCAACATATGCGCCACAACGGCAACAGCAAATGTGGTAAATAAAACCAGTCCTACTGCAGCAAGCGTAATAGGTCGAATTGTTTTTTTGAATTCGTACCAGCTGGTGTACCATGCTGCATGATATAAAAGTGGTGGCAAAAAGATAATAAAAACGACTTCGGGATTTAAGGCAATTACTGGAAGCCCAGGAACTACACTGATTGCAACACCACAAAGAACCAGTACAATAGGAATAGGAAAATTATATCTTTTGCTCATTAAGCTCAAAAAAGCGACGCCAAAAAGTAACATTATAATGACAGTAATATTTTCCATTTATGATTGGTTTTGGTTTTTAAATTTTGTCTCGATCCTGAAACTTCGGGACGGGATTGGAAACGGCTACTAAATTAATATTTAATGAGAATTATATCCTTTTTTTGTTTTAGAAAATAAATTTTAAATGAAATTAAACTTTTACACCTCTTATAAGTCTTATAGAAAGAAAATCATATGAAAAACTCTTAAAATCTGCTTAAGACCAAAGTTTATGAGCCAAATAAATTGATTTACTGATATTAATTTTTACATTTGCGTTATTTTTATTTATTCTAAATAGAATCGTTTTGAAGAATGATTTTTATAAAAAAGAACACATAAATATTAACTTACTGAATAACAACAAATACCAAAATATGAAAAAGAATATCTTTCTTTATTTGGCATTAACTACCGCTTTTTTTGTTAATGCACAGCAAAAAAATACTTTATTAGAAGCTTCTTTTTGGAAAACAGCTCCAGATGTAAATACTGTTAAAGCCGAAATTGCAAAAGGAAATAATCCAGCAGAAGCCAATGCAAATGCTTTTGATGTTACAACATTAGCCATTAATAATGATGCACCATTTACAACTATAACATTCTTATTAGATCAGCCAGGAAATCCTGTAAACAAATCTACACACGATAATCGTATTTATTTGCACTGGGCCGCTTATAGAGGTAATACCGAATTAGTGAACTACTTAATCTCAAAAGGATCTGATATTAATTTTGAAGACAGCCATGGCACTACACCACTAGTTTTTGCTGCAGGCAATGGGCAATCTGATCCAGCGCTTTATGATGCATTTTTTAAAGCCGGAATCGATCCGAAGAAAAAATATAAAGACGGAGAAAACTTATTGCTTTTAGGCATTCCGTCTGACAAGGAATTAAAACTTGCCGATTTTTTAACAACAAAAGGTTTATCTCTAAAAGATACTGATGCAAATGGCAGCACTGCATTTGATTATGCTGCCAGAACTGGAAATATTGTTCTTTTGAAAAAATTATTAGAACGAAAAGTAAAACCAACTGACAACGCGATACTTATCGCAACTCAAGGAAGTCGTAGAGAAACAACTTCACTTGAAGCTTACAAATTTTTAGTTGAAGATTTGAAGTTAAAACCAACTGTAACAGGGAAATCTGGAGAAAACGTGCTTCATTTATTAGCTGGAAAACCTAATCAGAAAGAAATCCTTGCTTATTTCTTATCAAAAAATGTTGATGCAAACAAAGTAAATAATGACGGAAATACTCCGTTTATGATTGCAGCAGGCGCTAGAGAAAATGGTGCATTAGAAGTATTATTGCCTACAGCAAAAAATATCAATCTCAAAAATACAAAAGGAGAATCGGCTTTAACAATGGCTGTTAAATCAGGAACAACAGAAGCGGTTACACTTTTATTAAATAAAGGAGCTGATGCAAAAGTTCTTGATAAAGACGGAAATAATCTTGGCTTTTATTTAGTACAAGCTTACAGACCAGATCCTAAACAAGATACTTTTGATGCCAAAGCAAAACTGCTTCAAGAAAAAGGATTAAATCTTGCTGCTCCACAAAAAGATGGAAGCACTTTGTATCATTTCGCAGCAGCGAAAAACGATCTTTCTTTGGTAAAAAAATTAGCTGCTTTAAATATTGACGTAAATGCTAAAAATAAAGACGGAATTACAGCATTACACAAAGCTGCAATGGTTGCAAAAGATGATTCAATTTTAAAATATTTGCTTTCAATTGGTGCTAAAAAAGACCTTATGACAGAATTTGACGAAAGCGCTTATGCATTAGCAAAAGAAAACGAGTCTCTGACCAAACAAAATATATCAATCGAATTTTTAAAATAAGATTAAAAAAAGTTATGAGTTATGAATTATAAGTTTTGAGTTAAAAACTCATACTTCATAACTCAAAATTTATAATTAACAATTTACAATTCATAATTAAAATGAAATCAATTCTAAAAATCGCGCTTACTGCAACACTTATCTGCCTTATTTCTTTTCAGTCTAATGCACAAGCAAGCAAATATAAATGCATGCTGCAAATGGCAAATTATATGGGAGAAGGTGCATATATTGTGGTTTCTCTAATCAACCCAAAAGGTGAATACGAGAAAACGCTTTATGTAATGGGAGATGATAAAAAATGGTACAAATCATTGAAAGAATGGAACAAATTTCATACTGCAAAAGCTGATGATGTTAGTGCGATCTCAGGAGCGTCAGTTACTGGAGGAGACCGCAGTGTTACCACTTTTGAAATTGATGATTCTAAAATCAATAAAGGATACAAATTACGATTTGAATCGGCTGTTGAGGACCAAAAATATTACGTAAGTGATTTAGAAATTCCTTTGACAACGGCTGGTCTTGCTGATAAAACTGACGGTAAAGGTTATATCAGATATGTAAGATTAAACAAAATTTAATTATCGCATAAACTAAAAAATATAGCTTTGTCAAAATTTAAAACTTTGACAAAGCTTATTACATTTCATTACATTACAATAGAATACATTCAATGACTCTTTCTTTTTGGCGTTACACACACTTAGCCTTGGCTTTGTTTTCTTCTTTGTTTTTACTGCTGGCATCCGTTACCGGAATTATTTTGGCTGTAGATGCTGTACAGGAAAAAACGTTGCCGTACAAAACAGAAAATTTTGACACCTTAACTTTAGGTCAAACACTTCCTGTTTTAAAAAAGAAATACGCTGAAATTACCGAATTAAGCGTCGATTACAATCAATTTGTAACGCTTCAGGCAATTGATGAAGATGGAAATGACATCAACGCTTATATTGATGCCAAAACAGGAAAAACGTTAGGAATTCCTGCAAAAAAAAGTGAATTTATTCAATGGATTACAAGTCTTCACCGCTCTTTGTTTCTTCATGAAACGGGGCGTTTTTTTGTTGGTGTAATTTCATTTTTATTATTTCTGATTGCCATTTCTGGATTTATGCTTGTTTTAAGTCGTCAAAGAGGAATTCGTAATTTCTTTTCGAAAGTAATCAAAGAATATTTTGCCCAATATTATCACGTAATTTTTGGAAGATTAGCTTTAATTCCGATTTTGATTATTGCGCTTACAGGAACTTATCTTTCCCTTGAAAGATTCAACTTTTTTATGGGAGATGAAAAAGCAAAAGCCGTAAAAACAGAACTTTCGGCGGAAGCCAAAAAAACTTCAGTCTTTGAAAAAACACTTTTGAAAGATGTAAAGAAAATCGAATTTCCTTTTACAGATGATCCAGAAGAATATTATATCATTGAATTAAAAGACCGTGAAATTGAAGTTAATCAGGTTACTGGCACTGTAATTACTGAGAAGCTTTCGCCAATGACGATTCAGTTAGCGGCTTTAAGTCTTGACATTCATACCGGAAGAATAAACGCCATTTGGGCTGTTATTTTGGCAATTGCATGTTTGAATATTCTGTTTTTCATTTATTCTGGTTTTGCAATTACTTTAAAAAGAAGAGCAAGCCGAATTAAAAACAAATTCAAAGCTGCTGAAAGTTCGATCATTATTTTAGCAGGTTCTGAAAACGGAAGCACTTTGCGTTTTGCCAATTCTATTCTGAAACAATTAATTGATCACGGACACAAAGCGCATATATCTGAATTGAATAATTTTACCGTTTTTCCAAAAGCAGAACATTTTATAGTTTTCTCGTCAACACACGGTTTAGGTAACGCGCCTTCTAACGGAAGCAAATTTGTTTCATTGTTAAAGAAACACAATCAAGAGCAAAAAATCAATTTTTCAGTAGTTGGTTTTGGTTCAAAATCGTATCCGGATTTTTGTGGTTTTGCTGTTGAAATGGATCAGCTTTTAGAAAAACAAAATTGGTCAGAGCGTTTCTTGGAACTGCAGACTGTTAATGATAAATCGGCTGTTGAATTTGTGGAATGGGTTAAATTGTGGAGTGCCAAAACCGGAATTTCATTGTCTACAACGCCTTCTGTATATAATCATGTTCCAAAAGGATTACAGAAATTAATGGTTTTAGATAAAACTATGGTTTCTGAATCAGAACAGACTTTTTTAGTCACTTTAAGAGCTAATGCAAGAACCAAATTTACTTCTGGAGATTTACTAGCTGTTTATCCGGCAAACGACAACAGAGAACGCCTCTATTCTATTGGAAATCATTCTGGAAATATACAATTGGTTGTCAAACTTCATCCGCACGGATTGGGTTCTGGTTTCTTAAATAATTTAGAAGCAGGAAAAGTTATAAAAGGAAGAATTATCAATAATCATGCTTTTCACTTTCCGAAAAAAACTTCAAAAGTGGCTTTAATTTCTAACGGAACCGGAATTGCGCCATTTCTTGGAATGATTGAGCAAAACAAGAAAAAAATCGAAACGCATTTGTATGCTGGATTCCGAATGGAAACTGAAATGGTTTTAGGCTATAAAAAGTTTACTTCGGAAATGATGGAGAAACAACAGCTTCATAATTTTCATTTGGCTTTATCGCGCGAAGCAGAACATTTTTATGTAATGGATTTAATTAAAAGAGATGCGACTTTTTTTATTAATTTATTGAAAGAAGGTGGAGTTATTATGATTTGCGGTTCGCTTGCGATGCAAAAAGATGTTGAAACAATTTTGGATGCTTTGTGTCTGGAAAATAATATTGGAACACTTTCAGAATTTAGAAATAATGGACAGTTATTAACTGATTGCTATTAACTAAGCCAGTATGGATTTGACCTGCATACTTAAGGTCTAGAAGATTAGAAAGCTTAATTTTAACCACAAATTACACAAATTTTCGCAAATTAATTTGTGTTAATCTGTGTAATTTGCGGTTAAAAACTTCTTTAAAGTTGAAAGCAAAACGTACTATAATAATCGTGTTGAACTATTTTTGAGAACAATAAATTTAAAATAACTTTTATGTCAATTCAAAAATCATATTATAAAAGAGCTTTATTTCTTTTTATACTGATTTTCAGTCTTTCAGCCAATGCACAAGTCTTACGAAAAAGAACAACATTACTGATGGGCGGACGATTTGATATTACAATTGTTGCCAAAGATTCGCTTGAAGCAGAACAAAACATAAACGAAGTAATTGCCGAAATTACTAGAATCGAAAACTTAATATCAGACTGGAAACCAGATTCTCAGGTTTCGCAAGTAAACCAAAATGCCGGAATCAAACCGATAAAAGTAGATCGCGAAGTTTTTGAACTAGCGCAAAGAGCCATAAAATTATCAGAAATTACAAAAGGTGGCTTTGATGTAAGTTTTGCTGCCATGGACAGAATTTGGAAATTTGACGGTTCAATGACCGAAATGCCTTCGGCGGAAGCCATAAAAAAATCGGTGGAAAAAGTCGGTTACAAAAACATTATTTTAGATAGCATTCAATCAACAATTTTTCTAAAATTAAAAGGAATGAAGATTGGTTTTGGCGCTTTGGGCGAAGGTTATGCTACAGATAAATGTCGCGCTATGATGCTTGCAAAAGGCATCAATGCCGGAATTATAAACGGTTCCGGAGATATGAGCACTTGGGGAAAACAGCCCAACGGAACGCCTTGGAAAATTGGCATTACAAACCCATTTAATCCTGAAAAACTTCTTGCCGTTGTACCGCTTGAACAGCAAGCTGTTACTACGTCTGGCAGTTATGAAAAATTTGTGATTTTTAACGGTAAACGTTATTCACATATAATTAATCCGGCAACGGGTTATCCTGCAACGGGTTTGTGCAGTGTAACGGTTTTTGGTCCAAATGCCGAAACTGCAAATGGCTTAAGCACTTCGTTGATGGTTTTAGGCCAAAAAGAAGGTTTGATTTTACTTCAAAAACATCCCGAATATTCTTGTTTGATGATTACTGATAAAGGAAAAGTAATCAAATCTAAAAACTTCAATATTAAGCATTTTAAGGCTAAGTTTTAGTTTTTAAGATACTAAGATGCTAAGGAACTAAGGTACTGAGTTTTCTTTGAAAATAATTAGCTGACGTTTTTACTTCTTTTATTAGAAATAAAAATCAGAATAATCGATAAAATTACAAACGCTAATAAAACAAAAAGTCCATTTATAATTGCTTTTTCAAAACCTATTTTTGTCACATCTACAAAAGGATACGGATAAAAATTGGTCGAAATTCCGTGCAGTAAAGTATAAATTATATAAATAATTGGATAAATCAGCCACGGCAAAATAACCTTAAAAGAAAGCTTTTCAGAAGGAAGAACAAACAGCCAATAAAAAAAGACTAAAGTTGGTACTACAGCATGAAAAATTTCGCTGACAATACGATGTTGGCCAGTTAAATGAGCGATAGAACGCAAAAGCACATTAAAAACAATTCCAACAATCATGATATAAACCGTTATAGCAGTAATTGTAGCATATTTTGAAAAAAAAGATTTAAGGTTAGATTTCCCTCCAAATAAAAACATTGCAGACCAAAAGAAAACTATAGAATTGGTCAGAATTGTAAAGAAACTAAAAAAGCGAACCGTCGCACTTAAAAAAGTAAATTCAGATCCATCAAGCAATAAGTAAAACTGCACAGGTAACGCGTACAATTCCGATACAAAAATAATGCTTGGCAAAATTCTTCCTTTTGTGGTATTTTCTTTTTCCATATTTTACGTAAAGTGAGAAGACTAAAATAAAAAATATATCTCAGATTTTTATACGCCTTTGTAGTTTTTCAATTTTGAAAATAGCTTTTGAAAAAATGCTTCGACTTCGCTCTGCATGACAAAAACTAAAAAGTATGTAAATCAAAAAACGTCCCGAAGTTCGGGACGTTTTTCTTTGTCATGTTTAAATTTGATTAATGGTGATCGTGGTTTTTATTTGAATGTTTTCCATTTCCCTTATCATTCCCGTAATGATTCCCGTTATTACCTTTTGGTTTTTCACCTCTGTTTTTCTGAGGTTTTCCATGATATCCTTTTGGATATTCTGCTCTGTGTTTAGAATGATACGCATAAGGAGCATCTCCTCTATAATCATTCAAAACCACTTTATAGCCTGAGTAAAGATCATATTGTCTGTATCTTTCTGGAAGCCTTTTTGCGCGTACCCATTTTCCGTTATTATCAGAAATAAATACACTTTGAGTTACATCATAATAGACATCAATATCTGGTAAATAATAATATCTGCTGTTGTCATAACCAACCGGTCCCCAATTTGGAGGCGTTCCTATATTTACATTAACTGAAACCTGTGCCTGAGCAAAAACACTTGTAAAAAGCATTAAGGCGAATACTAACTTTTTCATCTTTTCAAAATTTAAATATTAATTACAATAGATACTAATCTAAAGTAGTGCCAAATATGCTTTTTTCCGCATTCATTATACAAAACCACCAAACTAATCGACGAAAAGTGCTTCTCAGCCGATATACATTCTAAAAAAAGCATCTCAATATTTGAGATGCTTTTTCTGAATTTTATTTCCAACCACCGCCTAAAGCTCGGTACAAATCAACAACAGCCTGCAGTTTTTGCAGATTGTCATTTACACCGCTCAATTGCGCTGCTAAAAGGTTTTGTTCCGATGTTAAAACATCTGTATAATTGGTAGCCGAACTATATTCTAACAACTGTTTTGTATAATCAACCGCTTTTATTAAAGCTTCAATTTGTTTGGTTCTTGAATCTTCTTTTTCTGCCGCCATTTGATACGTGTACAACGCATTTGAAACTTCCTGACCCGCTGTCAAAAGACTTTGCTGAAAATTATTATAGGCTTGTACTTGCTGAGACTGCGCTGTTGTCAATCGCATTTTATTCAGTCCTTGATTAAAAATCGGTTGTGTCAATCCTCCAATTAATGAGTAAAACACTGAATTGGCAAAGAAATCTTTTAATTCTAAATTCGAAAAACCACCGCTTGCTGTAAGCGTCAAACTCGGATAAAAATACGTTTTGGCCATATTCGTCATTTCAAAAGCAGTTCTGAAATTGAATTCAGCTTGACGAACATCTGGACGATTTTCTAGTAATTGTGAAGGAAGCCCAAGTGCCAATTTCTCAGGAACAATCTGTGATCCTAATACTCCTCTATCGATTGGGCCAGGTGCTTGTCCAAGCAAGATATTTATTGCATTTTCAGTTTCGCGAATGCTTTGTTTTAAATCGGGAATCAAAACTTCCGCTGCATGCTGATTGGCTTCGCTCTGCACAACCGCCGCGCCCGTAACAATCGCTCCTTCTTTTAAATCTTTGATTGTCTGCACGTTTTTGATTCGGCTTTCCAAAGTTTCCTGAGTTATCGCCAATTGTTTGTCGTACGCTAATAATCGGAAATAATTATTGGCAATATCAGCAATCAACTGTGTTTGAACAGCTTGTTTCGCTGCGTCGGAAGCTAAATATGTAGCAAGCGCAGCTCTTTTTTTACTGCTTAATTTTCCCCAAATATCTGCTTCCCAAGAAGTGCTTAAACCTAATTTGTACGTTGTTGTTAAGGTATTAATATTGATTCCTGCCGGAAAATTCAATCCTGCTTCAGATTGCTTGGTATGCGTTGCATTTGCGTCCAATTGTAAAGTTGGATAATAAGCCAGTTTGCTTTGACGCAATGAAGCATTTGCTTGAACAATATTCTCAATCGCATTTTTCAGATTCAGATTCTGATCCAGTCCTTTTTGAATCAGTGTATTTAGTTTTTCATCTTTAAAAACAGTTTGCCAAGGCATATTTGCAATTGTAGTAGAATCAGCAGAAGCCTGATCTCTATACAATTTCTCGGTCGATATTGTTGTGGGGCGTTCGTACTTTTTGGTAACAGAGCACGCACTTAAAAGTGCGGCTGTCATTACCAGTAAAATATATTTATTTGAACTATTTGTCATTTCTTTTGAATTAAATTTTATGCTTTATGAGCTTCTAATAAATGATCGTCGTCGTCGTCATCTTCATCATCATAACCATCTTTTGCTGGACCGCTTACTCTTTCTTGTAATGTCTGGAAAATGATAAACAGAACCGGAATTACAAAAACTCCTAAAATGGTTCCGATCAACATTCCTCCTACAGCTCCAGTTCCAATTGATCTATTCCCAACCGCTCCGGCGCCAGATGCAAACATTAGCGGCACAAGTCCGAGGATAAAAGCAAATGATGTCATCAAAATTGGTCGCAAACGTGCTACGGCTCCTTCGATTGCTGCTTGAACAATTGGCAATCCTTTTCGTCTTCTATCCAAAGCAAATTCGACAATCAAAATACCATTCTTGGCAAGAAGTCCAATCAACATGATTAAGGAAATCTGCAAATAAATATTACTGTTCAGTTTGAAAATAATCGAGAATAAATAAGCTCCCGCCAATCCAAACGGAATAGAGAATAATACCGCAAACGGCAAAATATAACTTTCATATTGCGCACTCAACAAGAAGTAAACAAACACCAGACACAAAATAAAGATGAAAATAGTTTCACTTCCCGAAGCTAATTCTTCACGTGTTAAACCAGAAAATTCATATCCATAACCTGCAGGAAGATTTTCTGCTGCAACTTCTTGAATAGCTTTAATGGCGTCTCCTGAACTATATCCTGGTTTTGGTGCTCCAGTAATAGAAATAGACGTAAATAAGTTAAATCTTGAAATCGATTCAGGACCAAAAACTCTGGTCATATTGACAAACTCTGTAATTGGCGCCATAGTTCCTGCACTATTACGAACAAAAATTTTATTCAAACCTTCTGTATTTGTTCGGAATTCTGGAGAAGCCTGAATCATAACACGGTATTGTTTTCCGAATTTATTGAAATTCGAAGCATACAATCCGCCATAATACCCTTGCATCGTTGATAGAATCGTATTTACAGAAACTCCTGCATCTTTGGCTTTGGCCAAATTAATATCCATCATATACTGAGGAAAACCAGGATTAAATGGCGTTGTCGCATATTGAATTTCAGGACGTTCAGCTAATTTTGCCAAGAATTCGTTATTGACTTTATAGAATTCAGCCGTTGTATGTCCACCCTTATCTTGCAATTGGAATTCAAATCCACCACTTTGTCCAAAACCTTGAATCGTTGGTGGTGAAATAAAGAAAATATTAGCTTCACGAATACCGCTCGTTTTAGCAAAAAGCTCTCCGATTACGTCATCAACACTAAGATCACGCTCATCCCATGGTTTCAATTTCACAATAACCATACTATAGGCACTTCCCGCTCCAGCTGTAAAGTTTTGCCCAACAATTCGAAGTGTATTTTTAACTCCCGGAATCGTCTTAGCAATACTGTCAACTCTTTTCGCGATAATATCAGAACGCTCCATAGAAGCCGATGGCGGTAAGCTAATATTGGCAAAAACAGTTCCTTGATCTTCCGAAGGAACAAAAGCTGATGGCGTGGTTTTCATCATATAAAACAAAGACAAACCTGCTATTAAAATCGACGCCAGTACAATCCATTTTTTCACGGAAAGAAAACTTACTGAACGTTTGTATCTTTCGGTTACATTATCAAATGCAACGTTAAATGAAGTGTAAAAACGTTGTAAATAACTTTTATGTTTATGATCGTCTGCATGCGGTTTAAGCAAAAGCGCGCACAAAGCCGGACTCAGCGTCAAGGCGTTTACAGCCGAAAGAATAATCGCTACAGCCAGTGTAATACCAAACTGTTTGTAGAAAACTCCTGTTGATCCATTGATGAAAGTTACCGGAATAAATACCGCCGCCATTACCAGAGTAATCGAAATAATCGCTCCAGAAATCTCGTTCATCGCATGAATCGTCGCTTTTTTTGCCGATTTATACCCGTGATCGAGTTTGGCGTGAACGGCCTCAACAACCACAATTGCATCATCGACAACAATACCAATGGCAAGAACCATCGCAAAAAGCGTCAATAAGTTGATCGTAAATCCGAATAAATTCAAGAAGAAGAACGTTCCTACAATCGCAACTGGAACCGCAATCGCCGGAATTAAAGTTGACCTAAAATCTTGAAGAAAAATAAATACTACGATGAAAACCAATATAAAAGCTTCAATCAACGTATGAATTACTTTCTCAATCGAAGCATCCAAATTTTCATTGACATCTACCATAATGGTATACTTCATTCCTTTTGGAAAACTCTTTGCTGCTTCTTCAATCAGTTTTTTAGAATTGATAATTACATCACGCGCATTTGAACCCGGAGTCTGACTGATTGCCATTGCCGCCGATTCAACACCATTTGTTTTAATTGTTGAAGAATAACTTAAAGATCCTAACTCAACTTTTGCAATATCTTTTAAACGTAACATTTGTCCGTTCCCTACCGATTTGATAATGATATTTTCAAATTCTTGAGCACTGGTTAAACGTCCTTTGTATTTAATTACATATTGAAACGCCTGATTTCCGTTTTCACCAAATTTACCTGGCGCCGCTTCGATATTTTGCTCTGCCAAAGCTGCTGAAATATCACTCGGAATCAATTTATATTGTTGCATTACATCTGGTTTCAGCCAGATTCTCATCGAATAATCTTTTGCACCAAAAACAGTTACATCACCAACTCCAACTACACGCTGAATTTGTGGCACCAAATTGATCTTCGCATAATTTTGAAGAAATGTCTGATCATAAGCTTTATCATCACTGTATAAAGAGAAAATCAGCAAGTTACTGCTCTGACTTTTAGTAACTGTAACCCCTGCCTGAGTTACCTCAACAGGCAATAAACTAGTTGCTCTCGAAACCCTGTTTTGCACGTTTACCGCTGCTAAATCTGGATTTGTTCCTACTTTAAAGAAAATTTTGATCGAAGCATTTCCATCATTTGTGGCTGTAGAAGTCATGTAGGTCATGTTTTCTACACCATTAATCTGCTCTTCCAATGGAATGACGATACTTTTCAGTACCACATCGGCATTGGCACCTGTATAACTCGCCGAAACATTTACTGTTGGCGGTGCAATATCGGGATATTGAGAAATAGGCAGCTCAATCAATCCTAAAACACCCAAAATAACAATAATAACAGATATTACTGTTGAGAGTACAGGTCGTTGTATAAATTTTTTAAACATCTGTTTTTATTTTAAATCGGCGTAAACTTTTTCTGAAGATTGATTTTGGCTTTTAATTTCTGTTCCGTCTTTAAGTGTTGCCACTCCTTCCAAAACAATTTGATCTCCCGCCTGCAAACCGCTTGTTACAACATAATAATTTCCTGCGCTGTTGTCTAAAATGGTAATATTGGCACTTTTTGTTTTACCATCTTTTCCAACTGTAACGGCAAATATTTTATCCTGAAGTTCATAAGTTGCACTTTGAGGAATAATGAGCCCACCTTTTACTTCATTCGGAATTCGAACAGTTGTACTGCTTCCGCTTCTGATAATGCTTTTTGGATTTGCAAAACGTGCTCTAAAAGTAACCGAACCAGTTTCAGTATTAATCAATCCGTTCACGGTTTCCACTCGGCCTTTTTCTGAGTAAGGCGTTCCGTCAGAAAGCACTAATGAAACTGCAGGCATATTTTGGATTTTTTGTGCCAATGTTGTACCCGGCGTTTTGCTTTCTGTAAAATCTAAAAGTTTCTTTTCATTGATTGCAAAATAAGCATACACATTTCCGATGCTCGAAACCGTCGTCAAAGGATCTGCAGTATTTGAGCTAACTAAACTTCCCAAACGAAACGGAATTGAACCTACAACGCCATTCACCGGACTTGTTACAGTTGTATAACCTAAATTAGTTTTGGCATTGACTAAAGCTGCATTTGCCTGAGCCAATGTTGCCATAGCCGATTCATACGTATATTGTGCTGATTCTAAATCATATTTACTGATAATTCCTTTTTCAACTAAAGGTCTCACTTTATTAACTGCCAGTTTTGCTGCACTAACTTCTGCTTGAGCACTTTTAATGCTGGCACTTGCCGTGCGAACTTGTTGTTCATATTCTGGCGCGCTAATTTTAAACAATGGTTGTCCCACTTTTACTACAGCGCCTTCATCGACAAAAATCTTATCAATATAACCTTCAACTCTTGGACGTATTTCTATATTTTGCTGTCCTTGAATACTAGCAGGGTAATCGCTATATAACGTTGCAGATTCTGGCTGCAATGTCAGCGTTTTATACTCTTTTACCTGTGGCGCAGCGCCGGCTTGAGCCGATTTGTCATTTTTATTACCGCAAGAGGCAATAATAACTGAGGCTGCGAAAATGCTTAAAAACGATTGCTTATTCATTGTGAAAAATGTGTAATTATCTATTTATTAATAAGCAAAAGAACTAAAATAGAATACGCAAAATTTTTAGAATAGACGAAGAGCGAAACACAATCGATAGAGACAGCCTGACACCCGACGGTTTTTTTTCAGAATTAAACAAGCGTTTAATTTTTAAGCTCGTCGGCTAAAAAATGGTTTCTAATGGCTGTAAAGTTATTTTGGCCGATTGGTTCTTGATCGTATTCAAATAAAATGTAATATTGTCTTTAAAAATCACAACTTATAATGGCTTCAAACATCTACAGACCCTATTTGTTCACCGGACTGCACATTCTCGGATGGTTATCGCTGGGCTTTATCATGCTGTTTTACATTCCTTTAACTTGGAATGTTGTTCTTCCAGATGCTTTTTGGCTTTGGCAAATGATTGTATTGTTTTTGCTAATTATTATTTTCTATATCAATGCCAAAATCATAGTTCCGCAAACCATTATTAAAGACAATACTTCGCCGTTTTTGATTTGGGCTTTCCTTGCAATTGTTACGATGCAGTTTATTGCTTTTTTATATACTTCAGAAACTGATCTTCATAATAAAATCAGCTTAGTTTTAGGTTTCAAAAAGTACAAGAATCCCTATTTTGATAATTATGTTCTTACACTGACTTTATTGGTTTTAGGAATTAGTACAAGTTGGGCAATGCTGCAATATTGGCAAAAAGCAGCACAACACAAACAAAAATTGGAGCAGGACAAAACGATGGCCGAACTAGCAATGCTGAAGGCACAAATTAATCCGCACTTTTTTTTCAATTCATTAAATAGCATTTACTCGCTTACTTATACAGATATTGAAGATTCTCGAAATGCACTTCATACTTTAAGCCGAATGATGCGCTACCTGCTTTACAGCACCGAAGAAACAACGACTTTGCTCAAAGAAGCTGAATTCATGAAGGATTTTATAGCACTTATGAAACTTCGTGCCAACAGCAAATTGACTATTACGACTGATATTCCTGAAAAATTACATGATTATCCTATTGTTCCAATGTTATTGCTTCCTTTAGTTGAAAATGCTTTTAAACACGGAATTCACGCCACAGACAAAAGCGAAATCTACATTAAACTGCGACAAAACGGAAGCAATCTTGATTTTGAAGTAGAAAATACGTATTTCGAAAAGTCTGGAACTGCAGTCGAAGGAGGCATCGGTTTAACCAATACTAAAAGAAGACTTCATTTGATTTATCCGCATAAACATAGTTTAAAAGCTGGAATTGCTGAAAATGGAAAGTATAATGTAAAACTGCAGCTAAATTTAGAATAATGATGATATTAAAATGTATAGCAGTTGACGACGAACCACTGGCATTAAAACTGGTGGAAACCTTTATTGAACAAACGCCATTTCTGGAATTAACGGCAAGTTGTGATAATGCTGTCGAAGCGATGGGATTAATTAGAGAAAAACAGCCCGATATTGTTTTTCTAGACATCAACATGCCCAATCTTACAGGAATGGAATTAGCCCGACTTTTGCTGGATACGCCCGGATTAATGCCTAAAATAGTTTTTACAACCGCATACAATCATTATGCTATTGAAGGTTACAAAGTAAATGCTGTTGATTATCTTTTAAAGCCTTTTAGCTATGAGGAATTTCTGCGCGCAGCCAATAAAATTTTGCAAATAACTGAAGAATCCACCAACAACTTTCAGCCCATAACAGCCGATGATGAATTTATATTCCTGAAAGTAGAATATAATTGGGTCCGAATTTCATTGAAAGATATCTCATATATCGAAAGTTTGAAAGATTACGTAAAAGTACATCTCGACGATTCACAAAAAACAGTACTGTCTTTAATTTCTTTAAAAGCTTTAGAAGAAAAACTGCCTTCTGCAAAATTTATGCGAATTCATCGTTCGTTTATTGTTTCGCTTGACAAAATAAGTGCCATCAGCAAACATTCTGTTTTTATTGGAAAAACCGAAATTTCAGTGGGAGAACAATACAAAGAGCCATTCAAAACCATCGTTGATAAATGGTTAAAATAAAATAGATTTTAAATTATCATGGAAAAAAGATCAAACAAATACTATTTAACATTAAGCTTAAAAGAGTACGCAAACGGAGAAACCCAACCAGCAAAAGAACTCGGAATCGAATTTTCTAATCACGATGAGATTTTTGGCATCATTCAAAAAATGAAAGACAAAAACTTGTTCGACGATCCCTCAGAAGCAACTCAATTTGCACTCGGATTAAAATTATTCAGTGAAATCAAACTCAAACACCGCAAGAATCCTTTGTTTGATGAATTGAATGAAGTTTTTCCTGTTTTTATGAAGAAACTGAAAAGTTTATAAAACAAAAAAAACGCCTCAAGAAATTGAGGCGTTTTTCGTTTCACAAATTAATATTCAAAAATTAAGCTTTCGCCTTTCTTTTTACTGTACAACCAATTTCTTTAGTTTGCGTTACTGCTGGTTTTTTGTTGCTTTGCAAAGCTGCAATGGCATCTTCAGCATATTTTGTTTTTTCTGCTTTTGTTCCTTCTGGATCATTATCGATTGCTCCTACATATTCAATAACATTTCCTTTGGCAGTTTTAGATACAATAAAAATATGCGGTGTATGTTTTGCACCATATTGATCTGTAACTACTTGTCCTGCATCAAATAAATATGGGAAAGGATAACTTTTATCTTTTGCTAAATCCTGCATTTTATTGAACGCATCAGCTTTTGAAGCTTCAGGATCATTTGGATTAATTGCAATTACAGGATATCCCTGAGGTCTGAATTTTTTATCTAAATCGATAATGCGTTGCTCATAAGCAACTGCATACGGACATGTATTACAGGTAAAAACTACAATAAAACCTTTTGCTATAGGAAAACTTGCAAAAGAAACTTCTTTATTGTCAACATTTTTAAGTTTAAAATCTGGTGCGGGATCACCTGCTTTTAGCGTTGCTGTCTGTGCCTGCGATAACCAGGCTGTAAATACTAGTACTAATAAAGTGATAATCTTTTTCATAATTTATAGTTTTTTATATTCAGTTAATAGTTGTTCATATGTAAGTTCCGTTTCAACAAATTTTCTTTTATCGTCTTTAATGAAAAGTGTTGCTGGAATACTTCCTGACCACGAAGGATCGATTCGGTCAATATATTCCTGCGGACTGCTTTCGTTTAATAAAAACACTTGATTTTGAAGATTTTTACGCTTGACAAATGGAATTACAGCCGAATTTAATTTGGATTTAAAGTCAACACTTACCAATAAAACTGCCAATTTCTCCGATTTAAATTCTGCCTGAAGTTTTTCAAAATTAGGCAATTCTTTTACGCAAGGCGCACACCAAGTTGCCCAGAAATTGACCACATAAGTGCTATCTTTTCCGTTTTTAATTCGTTCGTGAAGTTGGTCGACAGTGATAAGTTTTACGTTCTGACCGTAAGAAACTGTCGATAAAACGACCAATAAAAATAGGCTTAAAAAAGTCTTTGCTTTCATAAAAAAACAGTTCTTTAGATTTAATTTGTCTCTTACAAATATAAACTAATGAAAACGTACTTTTTGTTAATGAAAATTTAATGAATTATTTTTTAGGTTCAGAGGTGTAAAGGCTCAAAGCTACAAAGGTTAGTTTTATCTGAACAAATACTTATTTCGACGAGATTTTGAAAAGGTTAAAATCAAAATCTTATTTCTCAAAAAAAGATTCTAATTGCCTAAAAACTGGAATAAGTGATTTCCCTCTTTCTGATAAATTATATTCAATATGAAGCGGTTTTAGTTTGATAACTTTCTTATCTAAAAGCCCAAATTCTTCGAGTTCACGCAACGCTACTGCAACTGATTGTTTGTTTGAACCTTTAATATCCCTTAAAAGTCCGTTGAAACGTATTGGTCCATCAACGGCTAATAAAAAAATCTGTGGTTTCCATTTTCCTGATAATAATTTCAGAAGTCCTTCTGCCGGACAACCGCTATCTTTTTCTTCTTTATTTTCTGTAGTCATATTTTTTAGACTAATTGACTTTTGGTTAAACATCAGCGAACTTTGATATAAAAATATAAAATATTAAACGCCTAACCTCTATTTTCCTTCAGTTTTTATGAAAATAGGATCACTATTATTAATCCTGATCTACAGCATGTCCTGTCAGTCACAAACCCATTTAAAAATGAACGAAAATAATATAAATCCGCTACTTTGTGATCCCGTTACCGGAGCATGTGAAATGCCTTTTAACGAAAAAACAGTCGAAAATACCATTATTAAAACAGAAAATAAACCAGTAAAAATAATTTATTATACCGATCCCATTTGCTCTTCATGCTGGGGAATCGAGCCACAACTCAGAAAGCTTAAACTCGAATATGGCGACTATTTTGAAATTAATTACAAAATGGGCGGTTTACTGCCAGATTGGAGTTATAATAGCGGTGGTATAAGCAAACCTTCAGATGTGGCCCATCATTGGGATGAGGCAAGTTTAGTTTATGAAATGCCAATTGATGGAAATGTGTGGCTTGAAGATCCACTGGATTCTTCCTACCCTTCTTGTATTGCCATGAAAGCGGCACAAATACAGAGTAAAGAAAAAGCAATTCATTTTATGCGTGTATTGCGTGAGAAATTATATCTCGAAAAGAAAAACATTGCAAAGTGGAAAAACATTGAAGAAGCTGCAAAAATAGCTGGACTCGACATTCAAAAAATGAAAACCGATTATGACGACGCTGAAGAACTTTTTCAGGAAGATCTAGATTACGGAAAAAAACTTGGAGTAAGAGGTTTTCCAACGCTATTTTTTGCCGATCAAAACAATAACCGTTTTGCTGTTTACGGCTCCAAACCTTATTCTGAATACGAAAATGCTTTACTTGCCGTGTTTCCAAACGCAAAAAAGAAAACTATTTCGAATACGGATCCTTTATCTCTGTTTAAAATTTATCCCACATTGACTCCAAAAGAGTTTGCTGTTATTCGGGATACATCTTATGCTGAAACCATTATTCTTCTTGAAAAATTATTAGAGAAAGGTGAACTAGGAAAACAATCCATAAAAAACGGTTCGTTGTATTTTAAAAAATAATACTTTATTAGTTTTTGCAGATAGTTCCCAAAGTTTGTCATTTCGAGGAACGAGAAATCTCCGCAAGTAGCTCCACATCGAGAATCTCCAATCTTTGTAGCGTTTCTTGCGGAGATTTCTCGTTCCTCGAAATGACAAAATTATCAACAACCATGTATGGTTTAAATTACTTTCAACAAAATCGTTTTCGGATTTTTAAGGATTTTTTAAGCTCCTAAAAATTCCTTCGCCAAATATCAATTCGTAAATTAGCCAAAACAAAATTTATTCGAATGACAGTACTTACGTTTACGCTGATTATGATTTTTGGTGCTTTTTTAGCAGGTTTTATTGGTTCATTATCAGGATTGGGAGGCGGTATCATTATTATTCCACTTTTAACTGTCATTTTAGGCGTTGATATTCATTATGCAATTGGAGCGGCTTTAGTTTCAGTAATTGCAACTTCATCAGGTTCTGCTGCCGCTTATGTAAAAGAAGGAATTACCAATATGCGATTGGGAATTTTTCTAGAAATCGCTACAACAATTGGCGCGGTCGGTGGCGCGTTGCTTTCTGCTATTGCTCCAACTTCTTTCATTGCCGTTTTATTCGGACTTACCTTGATTTTTTCGGCTATAAATTCACTTCGGAAAAAAGAAGAACATATTGTACTAGAATCTAGTCCATTGGCACAAAAATTAAAATTAGACGGAACTTACCCAACACACGACGGCGAAGTAGTGAGCTATGGCACTAAAAATGTCCTAGGCGGATTTGGGATGATGGGACTTGCTGGAATGATGTCTGGTTTACTGGGAATTGGTTCTGGCGCTTTTAAAGTTATTGCGATGGATAATATCATGCGAATTCCGTTTAAAGTTTCGACTACAACCAGTAATTTTATGATGGGTGTTACCGCAATGGCGAGTTCCGTAATTTATATTCAGAAAGGATATATTGAACCCGGAATTTGTATGCCGGTTGTAATTGGTGTTTTGTTTGGAGCTATGGCTGGAGCCAAAGTTTTAGTGCGAACAAACCCTAAAAAATTGAGAATATTTTTTGCCTGCTTAATTTTTGTTTTAGCAATTAATATGATTTATAACGGACTTAATGGAAAAATCTAAAAGTATGCAACACGAAAAATTTGGAGAAAAAGATTTTCAAGCAATTGTTGGAAATTTATTGCGATACGGAGTTTGGATTTCGCTTTCAGTCGCTTTTATAGGCGGTATTGTTTATTTGATGCATCACGGAAGTGACATTGAAGATTATTCTGTTTTTAAAGAAAATGACCGAAATATATTTGAAGTAATTGCCGATGTTTATCGCGGTGTTATTCAAGGAAATGGAGAATTTTTAATTTTCTTCGGAATTATATTATTGTTTCTAACGCCGGTTTTCAGGGTTTTGCTGTCGTTATTCTCTTTTCTTATCGAAAGAGATTATCTATACGTTGTGATTACGCTGATTGTTATTTTGATTATTATTACTAGTATCTCATTTGGCTTCTCACATTGAGAAGCTTTAAGCTATAGGCAGTAAGCTTTAGGCTTTCAAAAAAGCTTGACATTTATTGCATAAAGCTAATGTTAAAAATAATAAGTAAAAGCTTAAAGCCTATTGCTTAAAGCTTAATGCTAATAAAAAGCCTAAAGCAAAAAAATTATGGAAATAGGAATTGACAGTTTTGCTTCGGCAATGTACGGAGACAACAACACTTTGAACAGTGTTGATGCAATGGAACAATTACTTCAGCGAATTGAACTTGCAGATCAGGTGGGTTTGGATGTTTTTGGGATTGGAGAACATCATAAAAAAGAGTTTTTAGATTCGGCTACGGTGGTAATATTGGCTGCAGCTGCAGCGCGAACAAAAAATATACGTTTATCAAGTGCCGTTTCGGTTTTAAGTGCTGCAGATCCTGTGCGCGTTTATCAAAGCTTTGCAACATTGGATTTAATTTCGAAAGGAAGAGCCGAGATTGTTGTTGGCCGAGGATCTTCAATTGAAGCTTATCCCCTTTTCGGATTTGATTTAAACGATTACGATGCACTTTTCAAGGAAAAATTAGATCTTTTTTTACAAATCAGAGACAACGAATTTATTACTTGGTCGGGGAAATTTCGTCCCGCTATAAATAATCTTCCAGTTTACCCGAGAGCTTTACAGGAAAAACTTCCCGTTTGGCTTGGCGTTGGAGGAACTCCAGAATCCTTTATTAGAGCTGGATCTCTAGGTTTGCCTTTGATGGTGGCTATTATTGGTGGACAAACACATCGTTTTCGTCCTTTAATTGATTTATATCGCGAAGCCGGAAAAGCGGCAGGTTATAAACCAGAAGAATTGAAAGTAGGAATACATTCGCCTGGTTTTGTTGGAACAACTACTGAAAAAGCAATCGAAGAATATTATCCAGGTTACGCCGAATTGTGGACAAAATTAGGTTACGAAAGAGGCTGGCCACCAGTAACCAAAGGAAAATTTGACGGATTAATTGATGATCTTGGTGTTTTAATTGTGGGAAGTCCTGAACGCGCGGCCGAGAAAATTTTACGACACAGCGAAGCACTTGGCGGTATTTCAAGATTTACTTTCCAAATGGACAACGCAGGACTTACACATCAACAATTAATGAATTCTATAGAGTTAATTGGAACAAAATTGATTCCTTTAATAAAAAAAGGATAACACTAGATAAAAACATAACAGATATAAAAAATGAATAGCGTACAGCTTTAGCTAGATGGGAATAAGAAAGAAATTGAAAAGGCTTTAGCCAAACTAGCACAGTTTGGCTAAAGCCTTTCCTAATCTTAATTTATACCTCCAGTTAAAACTGGAGGCAATACATAAAAACTCAGAACCTTAGTCCCTCAGAACCTCAAAAAAAAAAAGCATCCGCTAAAAATTAACGGATGCTTTATCATTTATAACAATTCTTTTTAAAGGCGGATAATTAAAATTTATAAGTTACACCAACTCTAACATTTGTTGGCGCTTCAGTCTGCCAGTAGTAAGCATTCAACCATTGGTAATACGAACCGCTGTAAAGATATTTGTTCAAGATATTAAATACGTTAGCAGTAACTTTCACTTTACCAGTTTCATAAGATAAACCTCCATCTAATTTAAAGTAAGAAGGCAGTTTTTGAAGACCTGCACTCCAAGTATCAGTTTGTCTTCCGTCAAGGAAAGTTCCTCCAATAGAAGCTCCAAATCCTTTTAATTTACCATTTTGCAACGTATAGTTTAACCAAGCATTTGCTGTATGTTTAGCATAACCTGGAACAATATCTCCTTCTTTAATTCCTGTTGATGCAGAAACTGCTGGATCAATTTTGTTTACAATAGATTCTGTAAAAGCATAATTTGCAATAAGATTAAGACCATCTGCAATTTTTCCTCTTAAATCAAATTCAACACCTTGCGCTCTTTTTTCTCCTAAAACAACACTAAATTGCTGTCCTGGTGTATTTGCAGGATCTGATGTAAGTTCGTTTTTCTTTAAAATGTTGTAAACCGCTAAAGTTGTACTCCAAGATCCATCAAACCAATCTTTTTTGATACCAATTTCCATATTGTTACCAGTAAGCGGTTTTACTTTGTCTCCATTTTTAATAACTCCTGATTGTGGAATAAAAGCTTGATCGTACAAACCATAAACTGCAAAATCATTAGTAATCGAGTAACTTACACCAACACGAGGCGTGATATGGCTGTCAGCAATTGGAGCACCGCCCCAGCTCGCTTGACTAATCCAAGTATAACGTGCTGCAAGAGTCAATCTAAGTTTGTTTTGGAAAAAACCTAATTCATCCTGCACATAACCTGCAGCATAATCTGTACTCATTAATCCTCCTGCATTTTTAGCTCTTACAGAAAGTGGCGTTTTGTGGTCAAACATTGGTAATCCGTTAGATGGCGTACCATAATTTGGTGCATAAACATTGAATGGATCATCAACTGTATCAAGATCATGAGATTGCCCCCAGTCTGCCATATAATCTTTACTTCCTAAATCTACTCCTCCTAATATTTTGTGACTTACAGATCCAGTATTGAATTTTCCGTTTACAAATATCTGTCCCAAATACATATTACTTTCTGCATCCCAAATACCAACGTTTCTGATGATTTCTCCTTTTGCCAGTGTTCCTTCAGAAACTCCGTCAAAATTTCTGTCAACATCGCCAGGACCAACTACACCTGGCCAAGAACTGTATCCTTGCTGAATGTATTTAAAGTAAGAAGTCTGAGCCGTAAGTTTCCAGTTGTCGTCAAATTTATGTTCAAACATCAAATAACCGCTGTGATCCTGAATATTGGTATCAGGCAGACCTGGCTGTGTCATTGTAAACCCAACAGGCAAAGTTGCATATCCGTCAGATGCAGGTCCGAAAACATAGTAAGAACCTACTTCAGTCATATTTGCATATTGGAAATTGTATTCCGCTGTAATTTTTGTTTTATCATCAAATTGATATGAAATTACCGGGGCAATTACATAACGATCATTGTGTTCAAAAGGACGGTGAGAACCTTTCTTTTGAGCTGCTCCGTTAAATCTGTAAAGTAATTTTCCTTTTTTGTCTAATTTCCCGTCAAGGTCAAGACTTACTCTGTAAAAATCGTAGCTTCCAACTAAAGCGCTTACTTCGCCTTTTGTAATTCCAGTTGGTTTTTTAGTCACCACATTATAAAGTCCGCTTGGATCTCCGCTTGAAAGCATGAATCCAGCAGGTCCTTTTACAAATTCGATATGATCAACAAAACTCATATCTTCAGTCAATGGCCCCCAGAAAGAAGAAACCACGTTAAATCCGTTACGGAAAGCCTGAATTTGAGAACCACGCATGGTAATGTTTGTGTACAAATCACCCCAGTGCTCTAAACGTACTGCTCCACTCACGTTGCGAATAACTCCATCGCTCATACTTGTAATTTGCTGATCTTTTAAAGTTTGACCACTTACAATTTGAACGTTTTGCGGAATTTCCAAAACTGGAGTCTGAAGACGTAAAGACAACGAAGGTTTGTCTTGCTTGTATTTGTTTTTTGTAATTACAACTTCGTCAAGATCTTCTTGGCTTTCAGAAAGTGCAAAGTTTTTTGTTGTTACTTGTTTTGCCGTTACAACAATTGCTGCTTCTTCACCATGAATTCCAACCGAATGAATACTGATTGTGTAAGAGCCTGGTTTAACATTTCTAATTTCGTACTGTCCATTTTCGTTGGTTACAGCACTATATTTTGTTCCTTTAAGAGCAACTGATACACCTTCTGCAGGAACATTTCCGCTCAAAGATACTTTTCCTGTTACCCTGCCTGTATTTTGGTTTTGCGCCATCATAGTTAATGATGTTACGAAAAGCACAAAAAAACAGATTTTTTTAATGGTTAAGCTATTCATTTTGTCTGGTTTTAAATTTCGTTGGCAAAAGTACTTTCTAAAACTTGTTTTTCCAAATTATTTTTAACCATTCTAAATAAAAATAAAAATTACATGTCAAAATCAAACTTTTAACTTGCTGGAAGGCAATAAAAAAGCCTGTTTTAGAAATAAAAACAGGCTTTAAAAAACTTTTAATTCTAAGTAAGAGTGAAATTCTCGTTTCAGAATCTTTTTTAGAAATTTACTTTTGATTCAAAAAGATAAAACTTTCTGGTTTTGCAATTATTTTATCTCCAGCAAATTCAATCGAAATTATTCCGGCTTTTCTCGGCGAAACGGCACTTTCATTAAAATGCGTATGCAATACATAATGCATTTTGTTGTCTTTGTCCCAAAATACATCACCGTGGCCAATTCCGTTTTGCTTTGTGTTTTTTCTGCTGATAATTGGGCTGTCCGTAGCTTTTACCCAAGGTCCAAGCGGACTTTTACTGGTTGCGTAACCAACAGCATAATCAATATTTCTAAAATCGTTAGCCGAATAAATCATGTAATACAAACCATTGTGTTTTAAAACTGTTGGGCCTTCTGTTACTGGCCAACTTACATTTTGTGTATTCTCCCAAGGCAAAGTTCCCGAAATACATTCGGTTAAGGTTTCCGGTTTAATACTTTGAAGGTCATCGTTTATTTCTGCTACGAAAATTCTATTTCCATTTGTCAAACGAACATGATACAGGTATTTTTTTCCATCTTCATCAATAAAAATAAACGGATCAATTTGGTTTCCGGTTTTGATAATTGGTTCCTTCGATTCGCTCTTGAATGGCCCAAGCGGACTGTCGCTGGTTGCAACTGCAATATTTTCATTGGCAGTATAAATGATATAAAATTTGTTTTTATACGATAGAATTTGCGGTGCCCAAAAGCCTTTGTCTCCAAAAGCATCTCCCTTTTTTAAAGCCAATCCATTCTGCGCGCCAACCGGACCTTTCCAGTCTTTTAAATCACTTGAAGTATATACTTGAAATCCTTCACCATTTGGAATATCTCCGGTTGTGGTTCCGTATAAATAGTACGTTCCTTTGTCGTAGAATATAGTTGGGTCTGCCAGTAAAATGGCATTCGACTTTGTTTCTTTTGGTTTGTCTGTGCTTTTTTCTTGCGAACAGGCTGTAAAAACACTGAATAATGTTAGTATGGATAGTATTTTTTTCATTTTTATAGGGTTTGTGTTTTTAACCGCAAAGAGCGCAAAGGATTACGCTAAGAACGCAATGAATTTGAAAAATGAGAAATTACTTTGCGCCCTTCGACTTCGCTCAGGGTGGCAAAAGTTATAAAAACCTTAGCGCACTTTGCGTAAACCTTTGCGCTCTTTGCGGTTAAACTCGTTACTACTTTTTCACAGAAAACTGATAATAAGAAACCGTATGGTATTTTCCTCCCGGCTTCAAAACAATCGGAGCAAATTTTGGCTGGTTTGGTGCGTCAGGAAAATGTTGTGTTTCTAAAGCAAAAGCCGTTCTGAAATCATCTTTTGAACCACTTTTAAAAGTGTTTTTAGATTGCATGAAATTCCCGCTGTAAAACTGTAATCCCGGTTCTTCTGTGAAAATATCCAATACAATTCCGGATTTATCTCCCGAAATTGTTGCAGCATGATTCAGACCATTTTTCTTCGTTCCGTTTAAAACGTAATTATGATCGTAACCTTTTCCAAATTTCAATTGCTCGTCTTTCGTTTCGATTCGTGCTCCAATTGTATGTTTTGAGGTAAAATCAAAAACTGTGTTTTTTACCGATTTCAATTCTCCACTCGGAATCAAACCTTCATCAACTGGTGTAAATTCATTCGCATAAATCTGTAATTCGTGATTTAAAATGGTGCCACTTCCCTCTCCATTTAAATTAAAAAAAGCGTGATTTGTTAAGTTTACCAATGTCGTTTTATCTGTAGTCGCTTCATATTCCATTTTAACCGAATTATCATCTGTAATCGTATAGGTTACTTTTACATTTAAATTCCCAGGAAAACCTTGTTCCCCATCTGGCGAAACATAGGTAAATACTAATGTGTTTTCATTCACTTTTTCAGCATTCCAAACTACATCTTGAAAACCTTTTATACCGCCATGTAAAGCATTTTTTCCATTATTTAGAGGCACTTGATATTGTTTTCCTTCCAAAGTAAATTTTCCTTTGCCAATACGATTTCCAACTCTTCCAATTGTTGCTCCAAAATAAGGTTCAGTCGAAGTTTTAAAACCTTTAGCACTGTTCATACCCACAACAACATCAGTTGGTTTTCCGTTTTTATCGTTTATCCAAAGTCCAATTAATCTTCCGCCGTAATTAGTGAAAGCAGCTTTGATTCCTTTGTTTTCGATCCAATACAAATTGACTTTTTTACCGTCAATTATCGTATCGAAATTTTTAGTTTCTAAAACCGTTTTAACTGAATCTGTTTTGATTTCAGTACTTTCTTTTGAAACTGTATCTTCCTTTTTATTGTCTTTGCAATTAAATTGAAAAAGCGCCAGCAAAACAACTGCAGCAATTTGAATGTTTTTCATTTTTATATAATTTATAAGATGATTTTCAATGTTTTATTTTGATGGAATTGCCAAGATTGTCGCTTCACTTACAGGCTCTCCCAAAACTGGAAATCCGTTCGCATCCCAATCGATTTTCTGCATTCTTGGCGATCTTTTATTGCCGCATCCTTCTCCCGGATTTGAATTGGCGTGGTACAAAATCCAATCTTCTTTTCCGTCTGGAGATTTAAAGAAGGAATTGTGTCCCGGTGCGTAAACTTTATTTTCGTCTGATTGTTTGAAGATTGGCTCTGAAGATTTTTTCCAAGCTGAAGCATCTAACAAATTAACACTTCCATTAAAAGCCAATAATCCTAAAGAATAGAAATCAGTCCAACAGCCACTTGCAGAAAACATAATGAAAATTTTTCCGTTTCTTTCTAAAAATTGTGGCCCTTCATTCACGTTTACTTGTGGTGGATTTACGTCATCATGTAATGCGCCGTGCGTTTCCCAATCGTTTGTTGGCTCAGAAATCATCACTCTGTCACCATCAATTTGAAGCGGGTTTTTCATTTTAGCAATGTAGATATTCTGTTGTCCATTGGTATCTCCTGCCCATCCAGCCCAAATCATATAAAGCTGTTTTTTATATTCAAAAACATTTCCATCAATTGCCCATTTATCTGTTTTCGCAGCTATTTTTCCTTTGAATTCAAAGTTCCCTTTAAACGGATCTGATGATTTATTTTCTAAAACATACATTCTGTGATTGTTGTTGTTTCCATTATCTGCAGCAAAATAACAATACCATTTCCCGTTGATAATATGAAATTCTGGAGCCCAGATTTCTGCCGAATAATTGGTATTTTTTGGTGGCGTCCAAATCACTTTGCTTTCAGCATTTTTGATATCAGATAAATCTTTTGTTTTCCATAAAACCAGTTTATTTCCGAGTGTGTTTGTATAATAGTAATAGCCTTTATAATACGTACTATAAGGATCTGCACCCGATGGCAAAATGGGGTTTTTGAATGTTTTTTGCTGCGCAAAACTTATAGTTGTGAGCAGAAAAAGGATTAGGTATTTTTTCATTTTTAGTTTTTTTATTGTTGGGCGTGATTTTTTAAACACATAGAGACATAGTTTTGCTTTGTCTGTAAAAAAGGCGTTTCACTTGTTTAAAATAAACATAGTCACCACAATCTTGTCATTCCGAGAAACGAGGAATCTCCGCAAGTAGCTCCGTTTAGAGAATCGCCAATCTTTGTAGAGTTACTCGTGGAGATTCCTCGTTCCTCGGAATGACAAGATTGTGGAAACTAGTTTCTTCTACTTCCTTTTTTAAGAAAAAAACCTATGTTTCTATGTATTTAAAAAAAATCACTCTTTACTAATTCAAAGCATTTATAACTTCAGTATTAATCTTATTTATTGCTTTGAAATCCATTTTATCTACTTTTCTGTCGTAGGTCATGAAACCGTTTACTTCGCCTTCAACATCGGTTGTTTGTGTGTAAACTGCTGCTGAAAAACCTGTTTTTACGTAATTCTTTAGAACTTTCGCATACTTGATATATTCAGCTGTAACTTCAGCTTCATTTTTAAATTTAATGTAGCCCCAATTATCATTTGCTCTCCATAAATGGCCTTCTAATGGAAGTCCGATTCCACCATATTCTCCTAAAACAGTGACTCTTCTTGCGTCGAATAAATACATTTCTGGTCCTGGATAATTGTGTAAATCCAAAATATCGCCCGTTTGGAAATGATTTCCTCCACTTGCTGAATTAATCAAACGCGTTGAGTCGTATTTTTTAGTCCATTCTGTAATTTCGACGGTTTTAAATTGTCCCCAAGCTTCGTTAAACGGAACCCAAACGACAATACTTGGATAAGAATACAAATGATCCATTATTTCCTTCCATTCTTTTTTGTAGATTTCTTCAGATTTTGCAGAACGCTGTAATTCAGTTCCGTCGAAATATTTTTTGTTTTGCCAAATCGGCTGATCATCACCGCTTGGCATATCTTGCCAAACTAAAATTCCTAACTGATCACAATGTGTGTACCAACGCTCCGGTTCTACTTTTACATGTTTACGAATCATATTAAAACCTAATTCTTTGGTTTTAATAATATCATATTTCAACGCTTCGTCAGTTGGTGCCGTGTACAATCCGTCTGGCCACCATCCTTGATCTAGAGGTCCGTATTGAAAATAATCTTTGTTGTTCAACTGCATTCTCATGATTCCGTTTTCATCTCTTTTTGATGAAATTTTTCGCATTGCAAAATAACTTTTCACTTCATCAACCACTTTATTTTTACTGATTAAACGAATCTTTGTCTGATACAAAAACGGATTCTCCGGCGACCATAATTTCGGAGCATTTAATACAATATCATTGCTTTCGCCAACAACCGCTTTTTCTTTAGCAATTTCTTTTCCGCCGTCAAAAACAGAAATTTCAACTAAATCTCCTTTTTCTGCTCCAGTTACATCTGCTTTTATGCTGATAGTGTTTTGATCGATATTTGGCGTTGTTCTTAATTCTGAAATACTTTTAGCATTTACAGGTTCAATCCAAACCGTCTGCCAAATTCCGGTTACCGGCGTGTACCAAATTCCTTCTGGATTTTTGACTTGTTTTCCTCGTGGCTGAGGCCCGTCATTTGAAGGATCCCAAACTTTTACAACTAGTTTTTGATTTTTTCCTTTTTGAATAAAAGATGTAATGTCAAACGAAAATGGTGTATAACCACCTGTATGCGACCCAACTTTTATATCATTTATAAAAACTTCCGTTTTCCAGTCTACGGCACCAAAATGCAAAAGGATATTTTTTCCGTTCCAATTTGATTCAATCGAAAAATTAGTTTCGTACCAAAGTTCATTTTTGGCACCAACTTCTTTCATAACGCCAGACAAACTCGATTCAACCGCAAACGGAACCAGAATTTGCCCATCATATTTTGAAGGCGCTGTTTTGCCAAATTCCTGAATAGCATAATTCCATAAACCATTCAGATTTTTCCATTGGCCACGCTCCATAATCGGACGGGGATATTCAGGTAAAGTTTTATTTGGATCAACCTGCTCTGCCCATTTTGTTTTGATTTTATCTCCTTGCGGTTTCCATTGTGCATTCACTGCAAGCATGGAAAATAAGGCTAAAAAAAGGATGCTTTTTCTTTTCATCTGCTATATATTTTGAGATTTTATTCTCATAAGTTTTTTTTAAACCATATAAGTTATATAAGTTCATTTTAGTTTAAGCAACGGTTTTAAAACAATCCCAAGAGAATGTAAGTTCTGACTTTTAATCAACAACCAAACTTACTATGACCTTACTTAACTTATATGGTGAAAATATTTTTAATGCTTTGGTATTTCTTCTAAATCAAAATGAATTACCAGACTTATTCCACACAAGCCTGGTAAATTCTCAAACTAACTTAACTAACCAAGTTTTTAGTAGTATTAAGATTTTTGTATTAAGTATTAAGATTCTTTTACTCCTCACACATTCTTAATACTTAATACTCCTATCTTAATTCTTCTTTCCAAATTTCTTCACTAAACTGTCGTATTCTTTTTTAGATATTGTAATCATACAACCGTGGCGTACTTTTTCTGGAAGGCTGTATTTGTCCCAATCAGAGAAAAAAGTGTAGCCTGAGGCTTGAAACCAAGGTCCGTTTAGGTTATCTGCGATTGATAATCCGTATGAAACTCCTGGATATTGTTCGTAATACATGTACCATATTTTGTCATCTGGAGAAGGAATCAACATTGGCGCTTCTCTAAAGTTTGGACTGATAGATTGCTGGGGCAAAGAATAAGGTCCTAAAAGGGATTTTGATTTGGCAATTCGAATGGTTTTTCCGGTTGTCCAATACAAAGTCGGATAAGTTTCGTCTTTAATCACGGCGTAGTAGGAATCGCCGACTTTACGAATAAAAACATCAATTGTTCCCATATCCCAATCGAATAAACGTTTTGGAGTTCCTTCGAAGGTTTTTAAATCTTTAGACAACACATACAACGTTCGCTGACTTGCCCAATAACGTTCTCCATCTTCTTTTGTTCCTTCTAAATGTGGCGTGTGCCAAGTCATGATGAACTTTTCCGAATCTTTGTCGTAATATAATTTTGGCGCGCCAATTCGCTGTAAAGCATTTGAATAATCAGGCGTGCTTTTTAAATCTGGCGTATAATCGGAATGTTTTTTCCAAGTAATTAAATCGTCTGAAACCCAGATATTAATGCTTTTTGCATCGTCACCAGTATTTCCTGCTATGTAATATTTTCCGTCTGGACCTTTACAGATATCAGGATGTCCTTTGTATTCTTCAAAAACTCTTTTTCCGTCGTTCAGATTTTCCCAATGTAAACCATCAAGACTGACAGAATAATACAATCTGCCATAATCTTTGTGCGTCATGTGCGCAAAAAGATAGGCTTCGTTTTTAGGCTTTTCATTTCCCTTAACTTGTCCCGGCGGATCTGGTTGTTGTGCTTTCGCAGAAAATCCTACTAGAATTATCGCTAGAAAAAAGAGCTGTTTTATTGTGTATCTTTTCATTGCTGTAAAGGTTTAGCTTATTGCCCACAGATTAAACGGATTAAACGGGTTTCCGCGGGTTGTTTTTTTGCCTCAGATTAAATGGATTAAAATGATTTATTTTATTTCCCACGGATTTTACAGATTAAACAGGTTTTCACTGATATAATTTAAAATAATCGGCGGAAATCCGTTTAATCCGTTTAATCTGTGGCCAAAAGCAATTATCTAATTCTTTTTATTCGCTTCAGAAGTCATTTTTTTGATCAAATCTGTTTCAGCTTTAATGTATGGCGTTCCGTCTGTGTGTAATACTTCGTGAAACCAAACTTTTGGTTCTGCAGTATACGTTTTTGTCCAGCTGTCCCAAGCGTATTTTGTTTGTGTTTTTCCGTCCACAAATCCCCAATTGATCATACCAATATTGTATTTTCTGGCAATCGGAAGAAATCCTTCAAAAGTACTTCCGTTTGGCCTTGCCATATATTCTGTACAGATTAATGGTTTCCCGTAACGTTGTAATTGTTTGATCACTTTTTCGAAATCTTGAGGCGTGTTGTAATTGTGGAAAGAAACCACATCAGATTGCTCGATCTGCATTTTGTGCATGGGTTGCATTCTAGCTTCGTCGCTCCAATCTCCAACCCAAACTCCAGAAGTCAAAGGCTGTGAAGGATTACTTGATCTTGCCCAAACAAAAACATCTTTTAAAAGCGGTAAAATCAAATCAACTTTGTTTTTGATCTCTACTTTTTCGTAAGATGGTCCTGTCATGTTATCCGGTTCATTCCAAACGTCCCATCCTAAAATTCGCTTATCATCTTTGAATTTGGCAACCGTTTCTTTTACATATTTCTCTAAACGAGGATATTGTGTTTTATCTTGAAGTGCTTTTTGGCCTGGTGCCTGAACCCAACCAGAATTGTGTGTGTGCGGTTTAGGAGCGCGTTGTTTTCCTAAAGCAGGAAAGGGATCCCAGCAAGAATCAAACAAAACAAAAAGCGTTTTGATATGGTGTTTATCTGCGATTTCTAAAAACTGATCCATGCGTTTGTAAAGTCCTTCTGGATCTTGCTGATGCAATAAATCGTGTAAATACACACGCATTACATTCATTCCCAGACCTTCTGCCCAGCCCAATTCCTGATCAATTCTTTTTGGGTCAAAAGTATCTTCCTGCCACATCTCTAACTGATTTATAGCTGTGCTAGGAGAATAATTTGAGCCCACAAACCAAGGTTGTTCTGCGTACCATTTATTGGCCTGATCTTTTGTCCAGATTTCTCTTTTTTCTGCTGAAGCGGTTTCGATTTTGTTTTCTTCAGAATTACTTTTTTTATTGTTGCAGCTAAGCAATACTAGCCCTGCCAACATTAATGTCAGACACAATTTTACTTTCTTCATTTTCAATATTGTTATTATGAACAATTGTTCTTTATGATAAGGGAATCAGATTTGAAGCATCTGATTCCCTCAAAAAATTTAATTTTTAATATCCTGAGTTTTGCTCTAGATTTGGATTATTATCTACATCTGTTTGTGGAATTGGCATTCTGTGATTTTTACCCACTTTGAAGTTTTTAAAATCTGAATCACGAAGCGCGATTTTATCAACAGAAGCTTGCGTATTCAAATCTCCCCAACGTTTTAGATCTTCCCAGCGAACACTTTCTCCTGCTAATTCTAAAACTCTTTCCATTTTTAATCTTTCCAAGAACAAATCATGATTGTTTCCAATTTCAGGATGTGCAACCGCTAAAGTGTTCATATTAGCACGCGCTCTTACCATGTCAACATATTGATACGCCTGAGCAGTGTTTCCTAATTCGTTCAAAACTTCGGCATAACGCAACAAAATATCACCATAACGAACTAATCTGTAGTTTACTTGAGAATAGTAATCTTCATTATCTCTGTAATAATCACGACTTCCTTTTCTGAACCAAGCTTCGTTGTTGTTCCATTCCCAGTTTCTGTTGTATGTTTTGTCTCCAAAATCAGCTAACAATTGAGGATAATACAAAGTCCATCTTAAACGGATATCAAGATTTCCATCTTTATTTTTTTCTTCTTTGAAAGCATTTACTAACCAGAAACGTGCTTGTCCGTCAGACCATCCAATTCCTCTTGGTGCAAAAAACTGACAACGGTTGCTAGAAACTGCAGCATTTTGATCTTCTCCTGTTCCTCCTTTTCTTTGATCACCAAATTGGATTTCAAAAACAGATTCGCTGTTGTTTTCACGTAAATCTGTAAAATTGTCTCTGTAGTTGGCTTGTAAGCTGTATTTTGCTCCTGCGCCAGAAATTAAATAGTCTAAAGCTGTTTTTGCTTCAGCCCATTTGTGTTGCTGCATATATACTTTTGCAAGAAAAGCTTTTGCTGCACCTTTATCAGGTCTTCCAATATCCGCACCTACCCAGTCTCTTGGTAAATCTGCGTAAGCATCATTTAAGTCTTTTTCAACTTGAGCCCAAATTTCAGTTACTTTTACTTGTTTTGGCAAATCTGCTGGTGTAGATGGATCTAAAACCAACGGAATATCTTCCCAAATTACTGTTGCATAATAGTAATGCAACGCTCTTAAAAACTTAGCTTGCGCTATAATTCTCTTTTTTGCATCTTCATTTTGGAAAGTAATATTTGGAACATTTGCCAAAACTTGGTTACATCTGAAAATTGCTTTGTAAGTATCTCTCCATGTTACAGCGTTTCCTTCCCAGAAATTATAATTGATGTAATTGAATCTCGTCCAATCTGCCAATTCTGTCCACGGGCTCACGCTATATCCTTCATCAGAAGTTAAATCTAAACGGAAATAAATCCATCTTGCCCACAAACCATCTTTATAAAACATGGCATAAATAGAATTTACTCCGGCTTGTGCGTCACTTTCAGTTTTCCAATATTGATCTACTGTAATATCATTTGGGCTATTTAGGTCAAGTTCTTTTTCGCATGAAGCAAAAATGAGACCTAGAAAAGCTACGGCTATTATTATTGATTTTTTCATTATGCTATTTTTTTAAAATTAAAAGCTAAACTCTACACCAAAAGAATATGTCTTAAGATTTGGGAAAGCACCGTTGTCAACACCTCTTTCAAAAATATTACCGTTTGTAAACTCAGGATCCAATCCTTTGTATTTTGTAATAGTGATAATGTTTTGTGCCGAAATCGTTAATCTTGCTCTTGTAATACCAGAGTTTTTCAAAACAGTGCTTGGCAAATTATAGCCAAATCCAATATATTTCAATCTGATGAAATCACCACTTTCTAAGAAACGGTCACTGTCACCACGCGAGTTTAAAGTTGAACCTTTTGTAATTCTAGGAAAATCAGTGTTTGGGTTTTCTGGTGTCCAAGGCTGAATTCCTTTTCGGTAGTTACTATTGTCATCAAAACGATCTACAACACTTCTAAATCCGTCATAAACAGTTGCTCCGTGTGAAGCAATCCAGTTCATAGAAAAATCAAAACCTTTGTAATCGGCTCCTGCATTGAATCCCATTTCAAATTCTGGCCAAGGGCTTCCAACAACAGCTTTGTCTTCATTCGTAATTTGTCCGTCTCCGTTATTATCTTTAAAACGAATATCTCCAGGAACTGCGCCAGGCATAATTACTTTTCCGTCTGCCGTTTTGTAGTTATTAATTTCGTCTTGATTTTGGAACAAACCGTCTGTTTCTAAAACATACCACATTCCTACTGGCATTCCTGCTCTTGTAACTGTATTTCCAGAAAAGTTTTCGTTTTGTCCGTTACCCAATGAAACCAGTTTGTTATTTACTTTCGTGAAATTCACCGAAGCATTAAACGAGAATTCATTGATTTTTTTACTGTAAGCCAATTCTAATTCAAAACCTTTATTTTCAACAGTTGCAGCGTTAGAAATTGGGTTTCCTCCATCATTTCCTGTTGTCAATAAAATTGGGAACCCGAATAATACATCCTCTGTGCGAGCAATAAAATAATCGGCTGTAAGACGCAAATCATTATTTAAAACGCCAAGATCTAAACCAAAGTTCGTTTGTTTTAATTTTTCCCAACGCAATTCTGAGTTTGACAATTTTACTTGCGTTGCAGATGGATATAATTTTTGTTCGTTACCCATTACAATCTGTCCAAAATTGTTTACGAAGCTTTTGTATTCGTAATTTCCAATATTTCCAGAACCTAATTCTCCGTAACTTGCTCTTACTTTTAAATCTTTAATAAATTCTGATTTAAAGAAAGACTCGTTGCTTACTCTCCATCCTGCTGAAAGTGAAGGGAAATTACCCCATTTGTTTGCATCGCTGAATTTTGAAGATCCGTCGCGTCTTAAAACCGCATTGAATAAATAACGATTGTCATAATTGTATTCTAATCTTCCTAAATAAGAAGCCAAAGCCGCTTCATTAATGAAACCACCAACAACTGGCGAATCTCCTTGATTAAGAACTTCATAATATTGACCTGTTCCAGAATTCATTGGAAGATTTCTCTTTGTTCCATAAATTTGGTTGTAGTTGTCTTTTTGGTACGTCTGTCCTACTAAAAATGTAATATCATGTTTGCCGAATGCTTTTTTGAAAGTCAATGTATTTTCAAACAGCAACGTTTCTGATCTTCCTTTGTTTTGATCGGTATACGATTGATCAATTGGCTGATTTAAAGACCAGTTTCCAACTTTTCTCATGAATTTATAAGAGTCGAAACTAGTTTCATATCCAAAATTGAAACGGTATTTCAACCAAGGAGCAAATTTTAATTCAGACCAAATATTTCCTCTAATTCTGAAATTCTCATTCATCGTATTTGCAAAATCAGCTATCGCTAAAGGGTTTGTTCCAAAAGTATCTGCAACACCTTGTTTTCCGTAGCCGTAACCACCTGGATTTGCAGGATCATACAAAGGAATTGTAGGCGTCATTCTGTACACATCAATAATTGGGTTTCCAGACATTTCATCTGTTTTTGAATTACTGATCGCTAAGTTTTCTCCGATGCTGAAAATTCCTTTTGTTCCGCTTGAATTGACACGGAATGAGATTCTGTCGAAATCAGTTCCAACTACAGTTCCTTCGTTTCCAAAATAATTTCCAGACATAAAGAATGTTGAATTTTCATTTCCTCCAGAAAAACTTGCATTATAATCCTGCATCATTCCCGTTTTGAAAACAGCATCCTGCCAGTCTGTATCTACAGCCATGTTTAGATTTTGTCTTGTAAATCCAGCATTATCATACGCCATGTTATTGTATTTTGCAAACTCTTCAGTTCCCATTAAATCATAACGTGGCATAACTTGGAAACTCGTTTTTGCAGAAACTTCGACTTGAAGTGGTCCTTTTTTTCCTTTTTTAGTAGTAATAATGATTACACCATTTGCCGCTCTTGAGCCGTAGATTGCCGCCGCCGATGCATCTTTTAAAACCTGAATGCTTTCAATATCATTTGGATTAAAATCTCTATTTGCAGATGTTACTAAACCGTCGATAACATAAAGCGGATTTGTATTTTGAAGATTCTTCAAACCACGAATCTCAACACTAGCTTCTTGCCCAGGACGACCGCCACCGCGAACTTTTACTCCGGTAACTAAACCTTGAAGTCCGTCTGCAACTGTTGTAATTTGTCTTTTCTGAATTTCGTCTGGCTTTACTAAAGAAACTGCTCCCGTAAGATCTTTTTTCTGTTGTGAGCCATAACCCACAACAACTATCTCATCGAGTTTCATGGCATCTTCTTCCAGCTTTACATCGATAGAAGTTCTATTGTTGATCGCTACTTCTGTCGTTTTATAACCTTGGGAACTAAAAATTAATGTCTGATTGCCGCTTGCACTAATTTTATATGTTCCGTCAAAATCGGTAACAGCTCCATTTGCTGTGCCTTTAATTAAAACGTTTGCAAACGGGACTGGTTCTCCCGTAGCAGCCAAAACTTTACCACTAATAGTGATTTGCTGCTGCGCATACGTTTGCTGTAATAATAAACTAAAGAAAAACAAGAGGTAATATCTCTGCTTTAAAATTTGAGTGAACTTTGTTTTCATTGATTTTTCATTTTAGATAGTTTTCATTTCTTGGTTGGTTTTACAATAAATAAGTTAATTTTCTAATCATCTCTGATTCGAGCAAAACAGCTTTTGTCTTTACTCATTGATAATAATGTGTTCATTTGGTTTCAAAATTGAATATGATATTTTTTTTCAAATAAAATTTTACTGATACTATATTTTTTCAGCCTAAAAATTATCAATAACGTTTATTTGAAAATTCAAAGTAGATGATTTTAATTCAAAATAAAATGCTTCATTTGTGTCAATATCTCTCTCAAATGATTCAAATTGTATAAAAATGATCATTAAAACATAGGCTTGCAACATTTGGTAGAATATTGAGACGATTTGAAGAAATTTATTTTTTTATAAAAAAACACAGCAATGCGTAAATTCTTTCTTTTTACATTTTTATTTCTTTTTTCTATAAATTTTATTCACGCTCAGGAATATTATTTTAAACATTTTCAGGTTGAAGAAGGACTTTCTAACAACACGGTTATCACTTCAACTCAAGATGAAGATGGTTTTATGTGGTTTGGAACAAAAGATGGTTTAAATAGATTTGACGGTTATCGTTTTAAAACTTACAGAAGCCAATCTGATCCAATCAACAGCCTTGGAAGCAACTATATACAGTCGATTCATGCTTTCAATGGAATTATTTGGGTAGGAACTGATAAAGGTTTGTATCAATACAATAAAAAAACAGATAAGTTTACGGTTTTGAATGAAGCAATAAACGACAGAATCAACGACATTAATCATGATAAAAGAGGTAATATTTGGTTTGTTTCTGGAAATATCCTCTATAAATATTCGCCGAGCAAAAAAGAAACTAAAACTTTTAATCCGAACAAATATTTTATTACAACTTCAATTTCGCGTGATGAAAACGGCGAAATCTGGGCATCTTCTCTAAATAAATTATATCATTATTCTGAAGAAAGCCTTTCGTTTGAAAGCATGAATCTAAATCCGCCGGCAAATAAAGCCAATTTTAGAAT
The DNA here is from genome assembly GCF_030929605.1 of Flavobacterium sp. LHD-80. Taxonomy (GTDB): domain Bacteria; phylum Bacteroidota; class Bacteroidia; order Flavobacteriales; family Flavobacteriaceae; genus Flavobacterium. Next base: position 170,393 of record NZ_JAVFVS010000002.1, on the reverse strand, counting down.
TACAGTTGTTTACGCTTTAAATAAAAACAACATCTTGATTGGCACGCAGGATCATGGCGTTTTGGTTTATAATATTAAAGACAAAACGACATCGGTTTTGCAATTTTCAGGAAAAGAACCTGTTTTTGTACGTCAATTTAGAAAACGTGGAAATAACGAAATCTGGATTGCCAGTGAATCTGGCGTTTATGTTTACAATCTGAAAACAAAAACAAGCATCAATCTAAAGAAGAATTATAACGATCCGTATGCGATTTCAGACAATGCCGCCTACTCTATTTCTATTGATAAGGAAAACGGAGTTTGGATTGGAACTTATTTTGGAGGAATTAATTACCATCAAAAACAATACACGCAGTTTAAAAAGTATTTCCCTCAGAAAAACCAAAATTCTATTAGCGGAAGCGCCGTAAGAGAAATTCACAAAGATGATTATGGCGATTTGTGGATTGGAACTGAAGATGCTGGAGTAAATCGTTTTAATCCTAAAACGCAGCAATTTACTTCTTATCCCGTTTCCTACTATAATATTCACGCTTTAATGCCTAGAAAAGATAAAATTTGGGTAGGAACTTTTGAGCATGGCTTGGATGTTTTAGATCGAAATTCGGGCACTGTTATAAAACATTACAGCGCCAATAATCCCGCTTCTGGATTGCACAGTAATTTTATTTTTTCTTTTTATGAAACCAAAAAGAATGAACTGATTGTGATTACCACAATGGGATTGTACCGTTATGACGAGGAAAATGACAGTTTTGATATTTTGAAAACATTTCCCGAAACCACACATTATACCACTTATAAAGAAGATCGAGATGGAAATTGCTGGGCAGGAAGTTATCGAGACGGTTTGTTTTATTACAATCCGAAAACTCGAAAAAAGGAGGTTTTCACTTATGATTATAAAAATCCAAACGGAATCAGTAATAATTCTATCAACTATATTTTTGAAGACAGTTCAAAAAATCTATGGTTTGCAACTGAAAATGGACTGAATTTATTTGATAAAAAAAGCAGAACTTTCGAGAAATTCAGCACAAAAGATGGCCTTCCAAGCAATGTTGTATATTCGATTTTAGAAGATAAAAACAAAAATCTATGGCTTACGACGTCAAAAGGTTTGGTGAAATTTAGTCCTGATCATAAAAGCATTAAAATTTACACCACAGCAAACGGATTATTGAGCGATCAGTTTAATTATGCGTCGGCTTTTATGGATACAAATGGCGATATGTATTTTGGAAATTTAAACGGAATGATCAGCTTCAATCCGAAAAATTTTACCAAAAACAAATACACGCCTTCTACTTTTATAACCAATCTGCAAATCAATAATAAAGATATTGATGCCAATGAAAATGATTCGCCTATAAAACAATCAATTTCGCATTTGGATGAATTGGAATTAAACAACGATCAATCGTCATTTAATTTGGAATTTGCTTCTTTAAATTACACAGCTCCAGAACTTACCGAATATTGGTATAAACTGGAAAATGTCAATAATGACTGGGTTTATTTGGAACGAAACAACAAAGTTTTCTTTACAGAACTGGCGCCTGGCGATTATGTTTTTAAAGTTAAGTCGCTGAATAGTTTTGGTGTTTGGAGCAAAGAAGTAGAACTAAAAATCAGGATTTTGCCTCCGTTTTGGGCAAGTTCTTATGCGTATTTTTTCTATTTTCTTTTGATTTGCGGTTCGTTTTACTACATCATTCGTTATTCGCAAAATCTTACGCAGATTAAGAATAACCGCAAAATAAAACATCTGAACGACGAAAAAGAAAAAGAAATCTATCAGGCTAAAATTGATTTTTTCACCAATGTTGCACACGAAATCAGAACGCCTTTAACGCTTATTAAAGGGCCTTTGGAAAAATTGCTGATCATGGAATACCAATCGCCGGAAGTTCCTCAGAATCTTTCTATAATGAAGAAAAATACGTCGCGTTTATTAAAATTGGTAAACGAATTGCTCGATTTTAGAAAATCTGAAATTGGCGGATTGAAACTCACTTTCGTAGAAGCCAATATTTCGTCTATAATTAGAAATCTGCATTTACGATTTACGCCATTAATTGAAGAACAGGGAATTGATTTTGATTTGGAATTAGGCGAAAAAGACATTTTTGCATTTGTTGACAAAGAAGCTTTCAAGAAAATATTAAGCAACTTAATCAGTAATGCGATCAAATATTCAAAAGACAAGGTTTCGATTACACTTTTTAGAGATGACAAAAAGTTGACGTTAATTGTCAAAAATGATGGGAATTTGATTCCGTTTCAGCTGAAAGACAAGATTTTTGAGCCGTTTTTTAGAGTTGATAATATGGATACTACTTCGGGAACTGGAATTGGACTTTCGTTGGCGCATTCGCTTGCACAGCTTCATAACGGAAACCTGCAATTGATTGCTGATCCTAAATTAAACATTTTCGAACTTGTTGTGCCATTGCATCAAGAAGAAGAATTTATGCTTTATACCGATACTGAAAAAGAAACGAATGAAACTGAATTCGAGAAAACAGAACTGGAAACAAAACTAGAAAAACCTCAAATTTTAATTGTTGAAGATAATCTGGATCTTTTAAATTTCATCACTTCAGAATTGGCTTCGACTTATACCGTTTTAAAAGCAGAAGATGGAGAAAAAGCATTAAAAATAATTCATAATCAAAACATTCAGCTTGTAATAAGCGACGTTTCGATGCCAATTATGGACGGAATTACGATGTGTAAAGAGATTAAAACAAATCTTGAAACGAGTCATATTCCGGTCATTTTATTGACAGCCAAAAATTCGTTGAAATCACAAATCGACGGTCTGGAAGTTGGTGCAGATGCTTATGTGGCAAAACCTTTTTCGATGGATTATTTGAAAGTTCAAGCCAATAATTTAATCGAAAATAGAAAGCAGATTATGAATTATTATGCGAGTTCTCCGCTTTCACATATCAAGAGCATTGCACACAACAAAACAGACGAAAAATTTCTTAAAAAACTGGATGATGAAATCCTAAAAAACATCACAGATCCCGATTTAAGTGTAGAATCTTTGGCCGAAATCATGAACATGAGCCGTTCGACTTTGTACCGAAAAATCAAAGACTTATCGAATTTGAGTCCGAATGAGTTGATTAATATTGTTCGCTTAAAACGTGCTGCAGAGTTGCTTTTAAATGAGAATTACAAAATGTATGAAATCGCCGAAATGGTAGGTTATAAATCACAGACAAGTTTTGGAAGAAATTTTCAGAAACATTTTTCAATGTCGCCTTCGGATTATATTGCGATGAATAAGTAGAATTAGATAATTTGGCAATTTGATAATTATTTTTGTCTGTTTTAATATTTTTTTGGAATGACTTTATAGAAATTCGTTCGTGATATTCTTTGCGTAGACGCACTGATATCAATTTATTTTAAAACAAAATAATAGTTGACAAAAGCAACTAATTTTGTATATTTGCATTATTCAATGCAATATTTAAAATTATGAATACTACAACTTCAAAAATTAGAAGTTTTAATCGCTTTTACACAGCACATTTAGACATACTAAGCCAACATTATCTTGATAGTGATTACTCGCTGACCGAAGTCCGAATTCTTTATGAAATAAGTGAAAGCAAAACCATTACAGCACAAAAAATCACTGAAATTCTGAATTTGGATAAAGGATATGTAAGCCGAATTATAAAACGCTTTTTAAAAGAAAACATCATTTTAAAAGTTGCTTCATTAGAAGATAAACGCGCTTTTAATATTGAACTCAGTAATTCGGGAAGGGAATTGCTTCAATCTTTAAATAAAAAAGTAGAACAACAGATTGAACATAAAATAGAAAATCTGAATTTCTTTGAAAAAGAGAATTTGCTCAATTCAATGCATACAATAAAAAATCTTTTATCTGAAAATAAACCAGTTCGAAGTGATATCACCTATCGTCACGAAATTAATCCGGGCGATATTGGTTATATTATCTACCTGCATGGATTTATTTACGGCAACGAATCTAATTTTTCGAACGAATTTGAAAAATACGTTATAAAGACTTTTTACCATTTTCTAGAAAATTATTCTCCTGAATATGATCGCATTTGGATGGCTGAATACAACAATAAAATTGTAGGCTGTATTGCGATTCAGCATCAAACAAAAGAAGAAGCACAATTAAGATGGTTTTTATTGGATCCAACTTTTAGAGGATTGGGAATCGGAAAAAGACTTTTAACCGATGCTGTAGATTTTTGCAGAGAGAAGAAATTTAAAAATGTTTTTCTGCTTACTACAAGCATGCAAGATACGGCACTGGAAATGTATAAAAAAGCGGGATTTACACTAACAGAATCTGTAGAAGTCAAACAATGGGGAAAAACTTTTAGAGATGAACGTTATGATCTTAAAATATTATAACATTAGAAAAGCTCCGTTCGTGCTCTACTTTGCGTAGACGCACTGCAGTGCGCCTCTACGATATACTATGTGTTGATTTTTGTTTTATTTAACTCCAACTTTCGTTAAATACAAATAATCAAAATACAATTATCCTCATTTTATACCGTAGAGACGCACTGCTGTGCGCCTACGCAACGAATATCTTTTTATATATAAAATATTTCTATAGGCTTAAAAAATCATTTTAATCTGTGTAATCTGTGGCAATAAAAAAACTTCTTATCTTTAATGAAACAAAATCCAGATATGAACAATACCACAACGATTAGAAAAGTTGCCATTGTTGGCTATAACCGAATTCCGTTTGCGCGAGCAAATACCGCATATTCAAATGTTGGAAATCAAGAAATGATGACCGCAACCTTAAACGGACTTATAGACAAATACAATTTAAAAGGAAAATTGCTTGGCGAAGTTGCTGGTGGCGCAGTAATTAAACATTCTTATGACATGAATTTGATCAGAGAATGTGTTATGAAAACGTCTTTAGATCCCGCAACTCCTGCCTGTGATTTGCAACAAGCTTGCGACACCGGAATTGAAAGTGCCGTTTATATCGCTAATAAAATTGCTTTAGGCCAAATAGAATCAGGAATTGCTGGCGGTGTCGATTCTATAAGCGATATGCCAATTGCAGTAAGCGAAAAACTCCGAAAAATATTGCTTGAAGCACGACAACAAAAATCATTGGGTGGAAAAATCAATACTTTTTTAAAACTTCGACCGTCAGATTTAACGCCTTTAGTTCCTCGAAATGAAGAATCACAAACCGGACTTTCGATGGGCGGACATACCGAAATTACTGCAAAATATTATAAAATACCAAGAGAAGATCAAGATCAATTAGCGCTTAAAAGTCATTTGAATATGGCAAAAGCGTATGATGAAGGCTTTTTTGACGATATGATTACGCCCTTTAACGGACTTGAAAAAGACAATAATTTAAGAAAAGACAGTTCGATTGAAAAACTGAGAAGCCTGAAACCCGCATTCGACAAAGCAAACGGAACATTGACAGCAGGAAACTCGACACCGCTTACTGATGGCGCTTCCTGTATTCTTTTAGCCAGTGAAGAATGGGCAAAAGAACAAGGTTTACCAATTTTAGCTTATATCACTTTTGCAGAAATTGCAGCAATTGAATATGTCAAAAATCAGCAGAATCTTTTGCTGGCTCCTTTATTTGCGGCATCTAGAATGTTAGAAAAAGCTGGATTAAATCTTCAAGATTTCGATTATTATGAAATACATGAAGCTTTTGCCGCACAAGTTTTGGCTACTTTAAAAATTTGGGAAAGCCCAGAACTGAGCGCCGAAATAGGATTGAAAAAACCGCTTGGCGCAATTGACAGAGAAAAACTAAATGTAAAAGGAAGCAGTTTAGCTGCAGCGCATCCTTTTGCTGCAACTGGTGGCCGAATCATTGGCGTTATGGCGAAACTTTTAAATGAAAAAGGTTCAGGAAGAGGTTTTGTTTCAATTTGTGCCGCAGGCGGACAAGGTGTAACTATGATTATTGAGAAATAATATTTTAAAACATCCTTGAGTTTCATTATAAAAATCTGCAAATCTGCTAAATCTGCGGGAGTAATTTTTTTCACGCAGTTTTAGCAGATTTTTTTTGATTTTCTTAAAAAGCAAATTCTTCAACAGAAGACAAAGCTTTTGGCAATGCATTTGCAGCAAAATCAGGGATTGCTGTTCCTTCAACGCGGAAAGTTGTAACATCTGTCATCCCTAAAAAACCAAATACGGTGCGCAAATACGATTCTGAGAAATCATAACTTTTATATGGTCCTTCAGAAAATATGGCTCCAGAAGCAATCGATAAATATACTTTTTTATCTGTAACCAATCCTTTTGGACCTTCGGCACTATAACTAAAAGTTTTTCCTGCTCTGGCAATTTGGTCAATCCATCCTTTTAAAACTGCTGGAATTCCAAAATTGTACAAAGGCACTCCAATTACAATAACATCTGATTCTAATAACGTTTTTATCGCCTCATCAGAATATTTCAATGCCTCAGTTTGTTCTACCGAATGCGCATCTTCAGGTGTATAAACGGCATTAATATGCGAACCCGTCAAATAAGGCAAAGGTGTTTTAGTAAGATCCAATGTCTGTACTTCAGTTTCAGGATTTGATGCAGTTAATTTTTCAATAACGGCATTCGATAATTGATTACTAAACGAAGTATCTCCGTTGGTACTAGTAATTATGCGTAGAATTTTTTGGCTCATAATTTTTCAGTATTATTTGTTTACAATGCAAACTTATTTACATTTGCTATACATTTTATAGTACTATCCTCGAGGATAGCGCTATCATTGAGGATAGTAAAGCGATTAGCATGAAAACAAAAAGCGAAATAACGAAAGAAATGGGCTGTGAACCAGAAGGTTGTCTGGCGGCACTATTACCAGTACGAGATGCATTAGAAGTTTTAAGCGGCAGATGGAAATTACCTATTTTGATTGCATTGTCAAACCGACCAAAACGATTTAAAGAGATTTCTAAAGATATAAACGGCATTACAGATAAAATGCTTTCGAAAGAGCTTAAAGACCTAGAAATGAATAAACTGGTCACCAGAACGGTTTATGATACTTTTCCGCCAACTGTTGAATATGCACGAACAGAACACAGTCATACTTTGTATAATGTCATTGGGGCTCTAAATGAATGGGGAACTTTACATCGAAAAGAAATTATTGGGAAGTAAAACCCAAACTTTTTTATCTCACGCAGATTTTGCAGATCATGCCGATTTTTTAATCAACACTAAAAATTAAATCTGCAAAATCTGCGTGAAACATTTTTTTACCCTTCATCCTGATAGCCATCATTATAATTAAATTCACAAAGCAAAAATCTTCATTTATTAACATGTAAATTAATAATTTATAGTAAATTAGAGTGCCCTTACAATTTCGATTTTTTAAAATTTTGTCTCAATTCATTTTAAACCGTTGAAAAGAATGGAATCAAAAATACCCGAAGGACCTCTTGCCGAAAAATGGAATACTTATAAAGCCAAAGCCAAACTGGTAAATCCGGCGAACCGAAAAAAACTTACCGTTATTGTTGTTGGAACTGGACTTGCAGGTGCTTCGTGCGCTGCTTCTCTAGCTGAACAAGGTTACAACATCAAATCATTTTGTTTTCAGGATTCAGCCCGAAGAGCGCATTCTGTTGCTGCACAAGGCGGTGTTAATGCTGCCAAAAACTATAAAAATGACGGTGACAGCACTTTCAGAATGTTTTATGACACCATCAAAGGGGGAGATTTTAGATCTCGAGAAGCCAATGTTTATCGTTTAGCCGAATGTTCAGCTGCTTTAATCGATCACGCGGTTGCTCAAGGCGTGCCCTTTGCAAGAGAATATGCGGGATATTTAAACAACAGATCTTTTGGTGGCGTTCAGGTTTCCAGAACTTTTTACGCTCGCGGACAAACGGGACAACAGCTTTTACTTGGTGCTTATCAAGGTTTGTTGCGACAAGTTTCTTTAGGAAAAGTAGATTTGCACACGCGTCATGAAATGCTTGAATTAGTAGTTATTGATGGAAAAGCAAAAGGAATTATTGCCCGAAATCTTGAAACCGGAGCCTTAGAACGCCACAATGCAGATGCCGTTGTTTTAGCTTCTGGAGGCTACGGAAAAGTATATTATCTCTCCACACTTGCAATGGGCTGTAACAGTTCAGCGATTTGGAGAGCACATAAAAAAGGCGCTTATATGGCCGGAGTCAGCTGGATTCAGTTTCACCCTACTTCTTTACCACAACATGGTGAAAATCAATCAAAACTAACGCTAATGTCGGAATCTTTGCGAAATGATGGCCGGATCTGGGTTCCTAAAACCGCAAACGACGATCGAGTTGCCAATAAAATTCCAGAAAACGAACGCGATTATTATTTGGAACGTAAATATCCTTCTTTCGGAAATCTTGCTCCAAGAGATATTTCGTCGCGCGCTGCCAAAGAAAGAATCGATGCCGGACATGGTGTTGGCCCAATGAAAAATGCCATTTATTTGGATTTCTCCGATGCTATAAAAGCACAAGGAAAAGATAAAATTGAAGCCAAATACAGCAATCTTTTTGCGATGTATGAGAAAATTACAGGAATCAACGCTTATAAAGAACCCATGTTGATTTCACCATCAGCACATTTTACTATGGGCGGACTTTGGGTTGATTATGAATTAATGACTACAATTCCAGGTTTATTTGCCTTGGGAGAAGCTAATTTCTCTGATCATGGTGCAAACCGTCTTGGCGCTAATTCATTGCTTCAGGCCTGTGTCGATGGTTATTTTATTGCGCCATATACGATTCCGAATTATTTGTCGGGCGAATTAAATGCTCCTAAAATTGATATCAATCATCCTGCTTTTGAAGAAGCTGAAAATGCTGTTCGAGCGCAATTAGATACGTTTTTAAATAATAAAGGAACTTTAAGTGCCGATTATTTTCATAAAACAATTGGCCGACTTCTTTATGAAAAATGCGGACTTTCGAGAAGCAAAAAAAGTCTCGAAGAAGCAATTAAAGGAATTCATGAATTAAAAAAATCTTTTGAAAACGATCTTTTAATTACAGGAGATGATACATTAAACAGCGAATTAGAAAAAGCGGGACGAATTGCTGATTATCTAGAATTAGCCGAATTAATGTGCCACGATGCCTTGCAAAGAGAAGAATCCTGCGGTGCTCATTTTAGAGAAGAATACCAAACTGCTGATGGCGAAGCCGTTCGAAATGATGCCGATTTCTGTTACGTATCTGCTTGGGAATGGCAAGGAAAAGAAAAGCCTCAAAAACTACATAAAGAACCGCTTGTTTTTGAAGCCGTCGAACTTACTGTTAGAAGCTATAAATAAATGGTGAATTATGAATTGTTAATTGTTAATTAACAACTCACTCATTTTCACGACTTATAAGAAATCATAATTAACAATTTATAATTAATAATTAACTATGAAATTATTTCTAAAAATATGGCGCCAATTTGATTCTTCATCTAAAGGAGAAATTAAAGATTATGAAATAGATGGCGTTTCTAAACATATGTCATTTCTTGAAATGCTCGATCTTTTAAACGAATCTTTGATTCAGAAAAAAGAGCGCGTAATTGAGTTTGATCACGACTGCCGAGAAGGAATCTGCGGGCAATGTGGTGTTATGATAAACGGAAGAGCGCACGGACCTTTAAAAAATACTACAACTTGCCAGCTTCATATGCGAAGCTTTAAAGATGGCGAAACCATTTATATTGAACCTTTTAGGGCGAAAGCGTTTCCGGTTCTGAGAGATTTAAAAATTGACCGATCTGCTTTTGATTCGATTATTGAATCTGGTGGTTTTATTGGCGCAGCAACAGGTCAAGCGCCAGAAGCCAATAGTATTCCGATTTCCTACGAAACTGCCGAAGCCTCTTTTGATGCTGCCGCTTGCATTGGATGCGGTGCCTGCGTCGCAACTTGCAAAAATGCCAGTGCTGCTTTGTTTGTTGGGGCCAAAATAACGCATTTAGCTTTGCTTCCGCAAGGAAAAATAGAAGCTTCAAAAAGAGTTTTAACAATGGTACAGCAAATGGATGCAGAAGGTTTTGGAAACTGTTCGGATACAAGAGCTTGTGAAGTCGAATGTCCTCAAAGCATTTCAGTGCTTTCTATTGCCAAAATGAATTATGAATATACGAAGGCTTTGCTTTTAAAGAAATAACAATTTTCTGTTTATTTGCCAAAAAAGAGTTTTGTGAAGCAGAATACTTTTCGGTTTTGCGAATTATATTTGTATACCACTATCCAAAATAATTACCACGCAAATCATGAGAAAAAGTCTAACCTTGCTTTTATTATTCGTATCCTTTTTTAATTGCAAAATAACCGCTCAAAATAAAAAACAAGATTCAAAACCCAATATTGTAATCATCAATATGGATGATATGGGATATGGAGATACCGAACCTTATGGAATGACCGGAATTCCGACGCCGCATTTTAATCAGATTGCTCAGGAAGGAACACGATTTACGAATTTTAATGCCGGTCAAGCGATTTGTACCGCATCGAGAGCGGCTTTATTGACAGGTTGTTATCCTAATCGAATTGGAATGTCTGGCGTTTTGCTTCCCGGAATGAAACACGCTCTTAATCCAAAAGAAGAAACGATTGCTTCTATGCTTAAAAAAGTCGGCTATAAAACGGCTAATTACGGAAAATGGCATTTAGGAAATGAAATGCCATATTGGCCAACAAATTATGGTTTTGACGAGTTTTATGGAATTCCATATTCACATGATGTCTGGCCAATTGATTATGACGGCTTTACATTGGTTACAGATTCAAAAGATATGCGTTCAAGCTTTCCTCCTCTTCCATTGATCAGCAATACTACCGTAATTGATACTATAAAAAACATCAAAGAAGCTTCAAAATTAACGACTCTTTTTACTGAAAAAGCGGTTGGGTTTATCAAAAAGAATAAAAAAAATCCGTTCTTTTTATACCTCACGCATCCTTTGCCACACGCGCCTTTAGCTGTTTCAGATAAGTTTAAAGGAAAAAGCGATTTAGGTCTTTTTGGCGATGTTATTATGGAAATCGATTGGTCGATAGGAGAAATTTTAAAAACTTTAGAAAATGAAGGACTTTCAAAAAACACGGTTCTTATTGTAACTAGTGATAACGGTCCTTGGCTTGTTTTTGGAGACAATGCCGGTTCTTCAGGAGGTTTTAGAGAAGGTAAATCAACTACTTGGGAAGGCGGTACGAGAGTTCCGTTTTTGATTCGTTGGCCCGGAAAAATTGAAGCCGGAATGGTCAACAGTTCACTTTTTACTAATATGGATCTTTTGCCAACCATTGCTTCTATCACTGGAGCTTCATTGCCAGAAAACAAAATTGACGGCCTAAATTTTCTTCCATTATTGACCGGAAAAACCGATAAAGGTCCGAGAGATACTTTTTATTATTATTTTGGAGTGGGAAGCAATAATCTGGAAGCTATTCGCTATAAACATTGGAAACTTATTTTTCCGCATAAAGGAACTACTTACAATAAAAATTTACCTGGAAAAGACGGTTTAAGAGGCAAAGGAGCCACACAAGATGTTCCAATGGCGCTTTACGATTTAGCACATGATCCCGGGGAAGTGCGTGATGTACAAGAATTATACCCAGAAATTGTACAGCAAATTCAAAAAATAGCTGAGACAGCACGAGAAGATCTTGGCGATGATTTGACTAATAAAGTTGGAAAGAATGTTAGGAAACCGGCTGTTGTGAATTGAGATTTATTTGGAAAGGAACGATTACATCCAGTTTGTCATCTCGACTGAAAGAAGAAATCATACTAGTATTTTCGTAACGATGATCGCCAATCTTTGTAGACTCTCTTGTGTGATTTCTTCTTTCAGTCGAAATGACAAAAAATGAGTTCCACTTTCTCTTTTTGAAGCTAAATTTTTACAGTTCCCAAACAAACATTTTAATTTGCAAAAAAACTAACAAAATAGCTGTAAAAAAACAACTTCCGCGTGTACAACTAAACATATTTTGAGTAGTTTTATGACCTGATTCCCCAAATCAAAATCAGTAAATAATGGCCTACAATAACAATGAATTAATGCGTTTTTTAGACGCACAAAATAAATTATACCTGTCAGCGCTGGCTGAAATTAAAAAAGGTAAAAAAGAATCTCCATGGATGTGGTTTGTTTTTCCGCAGATAAAAGGATCGGGATCTTGCGATACTTCAAAATTCTATGAAATTAAGAATGCCGATGAAGCAATTGCGTTTTTAGAGCATCCAATTCTTGGAAAACATCTTATTGAAATTACTTCAGAATTGATCAAAAACGAAGAAAAAACGGCAGAAGAAATTTTTGGAAATCCAGATGATGAAAAACTGCAATCCTGCCTGACATTGTTTGCGAGTATTCAAAACAGTGAGCCAGTATTTCAGGAAGCGCTTCATAAATATTTTGACGGATCATCTGATTTTCATACACTGCAATTATTGTATAGCAATCTTTAATTTTCTGATTTTTCAATAAAAAAAGTCCGCTTTTCGGGCATTTTAAAATAAGATAAGTATATTTGCAACACTGTTGCATTTATTTATTTCATTTTGAGTGATTTAAGAATTGCACTGAAATACCACTGAATGAAAAAGAAAATTATAGTTTTAAATTTCTTGATGTCTTTTGCAGTATTGTTCGCAATGCTGTTCCAGACCGTTCACTCGTATGAACACGTTGTTAAGCAATTTTCTGAAAAACACTGTGTTCATAAACACAAATCTGGAGAAAAGCAAATAACGCACAGTCACTCTGTTGAGAACACCTGTCATGTGTGCCATTTTGCTTTCAGCACTTTTATCCCGAATTCTTTTCAGACAATTTCGTTTCATAAAATCAGTGTTCAAACTTCTTATTATTTCTTTTATTCAAAGACAGTTTCGACATTTTTCAAAGGAAGTCTTTTTGCCCTTCGTGCACCTCCAGCACTTCTGTAATTTACTACATTTAATTTTTTTCAAACTAAATACTGCATTTATCTTTTTCATTGAAATAGATAAAAGCAATGCTGTTTTATGTTTTGTCTGATTTGTTTTCGAGAACAAATCAAATCCTATTTTCTATTATTTGCAGTAAATCTTCTTGTTTCATATTAAAAATCAATCTTTTACACATACGTAAAGGCCTGATTTTGATATTTCTATTTTTTAAAATCAAATCTTTCAAAATAAATAACACTATGCTTACAGCAAAAAATCTGACTAAAAAGTACGGAGACTATACTGCTTTAAATGCCTTGAACTTGACGATAAAACAAGGCGAAATTTTTGCTCTTTTAGGTCAAAATGGCGCCGGAAAAACTACTACAATCAATTTATTTCTTGGCTTTATTGAACCCACATCCGGAGAATTAGAAATCAATAATATATCTGTAATTGAAAATACGCAGGAAACCAAAAAACATGTCGCTTATATTCCAGAAACCGTCATGTTATATCCCAATTTAACTGGATTAGAGAACCTTAAGTTTTTCTCTTCATTAGCTGGTTTCAAATATTCAAAAGGCGAATTAACCTATTTTTTAAACAAAGCCGGATTACAGGCTAATGCCCATGATAAAAATTTAGGAGGTTATTCTAAAGGAATGAGGCAAAAAGTGGGAATTGCGATTGCAATAGCAAAACAAGCCAAAGTCCTTTTACTAGATGAGCCTACAAGTGGTTTGGATCCAAAAGCTTCCAATGAATTTTCGCAGATTTTAAAAGAGCTTTCAGCTGATGGAACCGCAATTTTAATGGCCACACATGATATTTTTAGAGCCCGTGAAGTAGCTTCCCGAATCGGAATTATGAAACAAGGAAATCTTGTTACCGTAATCGAAGCATCTAAAATTTCGGCTGATGAACTTGAAAATTTGTATTTACAAACGGTTTAAAAGGAAATAGCATTTCCATTCCCTATAAAACATGAAAAATTTATTTCCTTTTATATTTCTACTAATTGCAGTACAAGCAATACATTCTCAGACTGTCAACAAAAAAAGTACAGATAGCATTCCACAGGATTCAATCAAAATGATGAAAAATGAATTGCAGACTGTTGAAATTATAGGTCGTTCAACCAAAAAATACAACAGCGAATATTCGTTTGCAGCTACAAAAACTGCAGCGTTGAATAAAGACATTCCGCAATCTATTTCGACAATTACAAAGGAATTAATTACCGATAAAGCAGCTTTTTATCTTGCTGATGCCGTAAAAATGGCAAGTGGTGTAATTCCGGCAAGTTATTACAATCAATATACGATTCGGGGAATCAGCCAAAATGAGGAGGGCCAAATCATCAACGGAATGCGAACGCGTCAATATTATTTTCTTCAGCCTTTAACGAGCAATATTGAACGTGTTGAAGTCATCAAAGGTCCATCGAGTGCAACATTTTCTTCTGTTGATCCAGGTGGAAGCATTAATTTGGTTACAAAAAAACCATTGGCAATTGACCGAAAAGAGATTAGTTTAAGCGTTGGGAGCTTCAGTACTTTGCGCGGAACGCTTGATTTCACAGGCCCTTTAAACGAATCTAAAACACTTTTATACCGTGTAAACGGCGCGTATCAACAAGCAAAATCATTTCGTGATTTAGTCAATAATAAATCGTTTTTGATCTCGCCTTCTTTCAGTTATATACCAAATGAAAAAACGGCAATTAACACCGAATTAATTTTAAGCGACATGACTGGAATTCTGGACCGCGGACAACCGATTTTTGGTGCCGTTGCTGGAAAAACAAGTCTGAATAAAACACCTATAAGCTTAAATCTAGGCGCTCCGAGCGACTTTTTCAAATCGAAAGAAATGATTTTGATGACGAATTTTACACATAAATTCAGCTCTAAAATTGGTTTTAACGCATCGTACATGAAGCAAACTTGGACAGAAGATCTTCAAGAACACCGCACTACAAATGCTTTTGCTGTCGATATGAACAATAAACCCGTTACAAGTCTGGCAATGATGCAGTTTGTACAACGTCAACAAAATTGGAACATTGATAATTTGAGTGCTTATTTCAACTTCGATTTCAAAACTGGAAAACTTAAGCATAAATTATTGACAGGTTACGATTTAAGCAGTTGGAACAAAAATAAAGGCGGCGGACAAAATGCAGCGAGAGGTTATTTATTAAAAGACGGAACGGTTGCCAGCAGTTTTGTTTTGGCGAATGCCTCAAATTACCAAACCATTACCGTTGACGGCGTTGTTATGCCAAAACCAAATGTGAATTATTTCAATTTGAGCAATCCAAACTACAAACTTACAAGTCCCGAAGATTATGCGCTGAATGTGAGAACATCACTTCCATCGGCATTAACGACTACAAATGCGGTTTATATTCAGGATCAAATTCAATGGGAAAAGTTTACTTTTTTATTGGGTTTGCGAAACGAATGGTTTGAAGATATTACAAACTACGAAACCAGTAACGAACTGAAAGTCAAAAAATCAGCTTTGTTGCCAAGAATCGGGATAACTTATTCCGTAAACAGTGCGATAAATGTATATACGACATATCTTGAAGGTTATCAGCCACAATCGAATACGGTAACTCTAATGCCACAAACGGGAAGTTTGCCTGCCGGAAGTTTATTTGATCCGCTGGAAAGTAATTTAAAAGAAGTCGGGATCAAAACCACATTTTTAAACAATTCAATGAGTTTTAATGCAGCAATTTATGAAATCAATCAGCGCAATATTTTAATGAATGCCAATGATCCTGCAAATCCTGATTTACTGGTTACAAGAGGTGCAGAACGAAGCCGTGGTTTTGAGTGTGATATAGCAGGTTATATTACAACAGACTGGCAAATTAATGCATCATACAGTTATATTGATGCTGAAATCATGGAAGACGCTAATCCGGCTTTAATTGGTGCTCGAAAACAAAACACGCCAAAAAACAGCGCCAATTTATGGACACGCTACAATTTTGCTTCTGACTCTGTTTTACAAGATTTGGGAATTGGTTTTGGAATGCAGTACCAAAGCAGTAAAGTGCCTTGGTTTACCCGCGATTTTACACTTCCTGACTTTACCATTTTTGACGCTGCTTTGTTTTATAAACCAAGCAAAAGCAATGTTCAGATTGCTGTAAATGCTGGCAATTTATTAAACAAAACGTATTGGTTGGGTGCACAGAATTATTTGCGCTTGTTTCCGGGAAGTCCTAGAAATGTTAGCCTTACGGTAACTTATAAATTTTAATTTATATGAAATTATTACATACAGAACTCCTTATAGCCAGACATTTTAAAAACGCTGTTTTTAAAAATTCGGCGATTTATATTATTACACTTTTTATTGGCGTCTTACTTTTATTTGCTGCGTTTTCGGGTTGGGATAATTACAAAAGCCAAAACGAAACAAGCGAAAAATACCAACATGAATCCCGCGAAGACTGGTTGAAAAACCCAGATAAAAACCCGCATAGAATGGCGCACTACGGCAATTTTGCCTTTAGAAAAAGTACCTCTTTGAGCGTTTTTGAATTTGGAATGGAACCATTTTTTGGAAATGCCATTTTCCTTGAAGCACATAAACAAAATACGGCCAATTTCTCTGAAGCTGGATTTTCTAACAGTATGCTTCGTTTTGGCGAAATCAGCATTGCTATGGTTTTGCAGGTTTTACTGCCTTTATTGATCTTTTTTGTCGGTTTTAATTCTGTGGCTTACGAAAGAGAAAACGGAACTTTAAAAATCCTTTTAAGTCAGGGAATAAGCTGGAAACAGCTTTTATTTGGTAAAGTCTTTGGAATTGCAAGTGTCGTTATGTTGCTTTTTGTTCCCACTATTATCATTTTGGTTTTGGTCTGGTTACTGCTGCAAAATTTTTCCATTTCGGCAGATGAAACGATTAAAATGCTGTTGTTTATTGGGTTTCATTTTATTTATCTGATGCTCTTTTGTGTCGTTGCTGTTTTGATTTCGGCGTCAAGTAAAACTTCAAAAAAAGCTTTAGTTTCATTAATTGGAATTTAGTTGCTATTTACCATAATTCTGCCACGAACAACGCAGGCAATTGGAGCATATTTATATGAAGCGCCTTCTAAAATTCAGTTTAACAGCGACATAGAAAAAGATATTTTGAAACAAGGCGACAGTCACAACCCTAATGATGTGCATTATAAAGCAATAAAAGATTCTTTATTACGAGTTTACAAAGTCGATTCGGTACAAAAACTTCCTTTTAATTATTCTGGATTTATTATGACCGAAGGCGAGAAAATCAGCTCGAACATTTACAACAAACATTTAGAAGAATTGCTGAAAATCTATGCCAGACAAAACAGTTTTTCGAAGGCCGTTTCTTTTCTAAATCCGTACATCGCGATGAAGAATTTATCGATGGGATTATCAAATACTGATTATGATTCATATATCGATTTCCAGAAACAAGCCGAGAAATACCGTTATGGAATGGCGCAGAAAATGAACGCATTACAAGTTAAATACATCAGTAATAAAAAACCCGGGCCCAATGATAAACCACTCACAATTAGCAAGGAACACTGGGCCGATGTAAAGGAGTTTCATTATGAACCAAAAGGCATCAGGGACGTTTTAAAAAACGAAATTGTTTCTGTTATTTCTATTCTTTTATGGATAATTCTGTTATTTATTTTGATCCGAATTGCTTCTAAAAACTTAAAAGCCATTTAATATGTTACCACTCTTATTTAAAAATTTCATACGTTCAAAAGGAACCAAAATTGGCTTACTTTTTTTATTAATCATTGGTTTTATAAGCCTTTTGATTGGACATCAGTTTCAGGAAAAACAACAAAATAATATTACTGAAGCGGCAGTTTATCAAAAAGAACATATTGCGAGAAATGCTGCTTTTCATAAAGATGAAATTGGACTTCTCCTCTATTACATCAAATTTTCATTGGTTAATACTACTCTACCAATCAACAGTTTGGCAATTGGGCAGCGCGATGTGAATCCGTCGATTCAAAGTGTTACTATTCGGGGTTTGGAAGCTCAGAAATACGATTCAGAATTGAATAATCCGAGTAATCTTTTGTCTGGAAATATCGATTTTAGTTTTGTGCTTTTGTATTTATTTCCGCTTTTGATTATCGCTTTTTCGTATAATATCATTTCTGAAGAAAAAGAATCAGGAACTTGGAAAATCGTGGCAACACAAAGTCCGAATACCTTTTTCTATATTTTAAAACTGTTTTATATTCGGATTTTAAGCTTACTGGCGCTTTTAACTTTAACACTTTTAGTTGCTGTTTTGTTTTTACAAATTCCAGTCGACAAAGCGTTTCTTCTGTTTTATGGGCTTTCGGTTTTGTACCTTTTATTTTGGTTTACGGTTTGTTTTTTCATTGCTTCTCTTAACAAAAACTCCAACTTCAACGCCGTTATTTTATTGACCATCTGGCTGTTTCTAATTATTATTCTTCCAGCCGTAATCAATACGTATATCATTAATAAATACAAAGTTCCCGAAGCCCTAGAACTAACGCTTGCGCAACGAAATGCCTATCATGAAAAATGGGATATGGACAAACAGGAAACGTTGGATAAATTCTACAAACATTATCCGCAGTTTAAAAATTATCCTTTGCCTGATAAGGAGTTCAGCTGGCTTTGGTATTACGCCATGCAGCAAATGGGCGACGATGAATCTTCGGTACAATCTAAAGAATTAGAATCGAAATTGGAACAGAGAAATCATGCGAGTGAGTTTATCGCGCAGTTTATTCCGACGCTTCATACGCAAATTCAGTTAAAAGAAATTGCAAAATCTGATTTGCGAAACCAGCTTTTGTTTTTAAAAGAAACAACGAAATTTCACGAAAAACTGCGTTTGTATTTTTATCCGAAGATATTCGATGATGCTCCGGTCGATCAGGAAAAATGGGAAAATTTTAAAGTCGAAACTTTTAAGGACAACTCTGAAACGAGTTTTATAAATGCGTTTTTGCCTTTACTTATTTTTAATTTGTTGCTGATTGTTTTTGGTTGGTGGAATTTTAAACGGAAAGTTATTTAACCGCCAAATTATTTAACCGCAAAGGGCGCTAAGGTATACGCAAAGTTCGCAAAGTTTTTAGATAAAGCTTTGCGAACTTTGCGTTTATATGAGGTTACTATATTCTAAAATCTTTGCGTGCTTTGCGGTTAAAAAAAACAGCAATACTAAACCTATTCTGAATAAATTCTATAGAATCAATCTTTATTTGAATTTTATTTAGAATTAATATAAATAAACTTTTATATTTGCCACTTTCTGAGCAAAACTGAGTAGTTTTTAAAATTTACTTAATATTGCTTTCCAAAGTAAAATCCTTTTGATGAACAATAATGACAGTTTTGAATTTGAACTATTCCTATCCTTCAAGGGAGGAGACGAAACTGCATTTAAGTTTTTCTACGATAAATATTTTAGACGAATACAATCTTTCAACTTTCAGTTTATTTACGATCAGGATGAAGCCGAAAATCTTGCTCAGGAAGCTTTACTGCATTTATGGCAAAATAGAGAAAGTGTTGAATCTATAAATGGAATTCAGGCTTTCTTGTTTACCTACGCCAAATCAAAATGCTTGAATTTAATTCGGCACAATAAAGTGAAAGATAAATTCAAAAATGACCTACTCAACCAAAAAGAAAGAGAACTGAATATCGAAGTTTTAAATTCGATTCAGTTCGACACTTTAGAATTAACCGAATTAGAACGCATCATTCAGGAATCGATTGGCGATTTACCAGCAAAAACCAGAGAAGTTTTTATAAAAAAACGTTTCGAGAATAAAAAAAATGCAGAAATCGCCGAAGAAATGGGTGTTACCTTAAAAGCTGTTGAAGCCCATATGACCAAGGCTTTAAAGATTTTAAAAACCAAATTATCTGATTATTTATTCTTAATTTTTATCCTTATTTATAATAATTAAGAATAAAAGGTAGGGTATTTTAATTCTGAGGTGTACTAACTATAGCGAGAAGTTTTAAAACGCAAATATGACATCGGAAATACTAAATAAATACCTTTCTAACGAAGCTTCAGAACAAGAAGTTCAGGCACTTTTTGAATGGATTGAAGCATCAGAAGAAAATAAACAACAATTTATAAACGCAAAGAAAGCTTGGGTTTTAAGCTCAATTGCAACAGATTTATCTATTGATACAGTTCCGGTAATTCAAATCAAAGCAAAAAACAAAATCAGACAGTATCTGCAGTATGCTGCCATCTTTTTAGTGTTTTTGAGCTTTGGAACCACTTTTTTCTTATTTAACAGAACTTCTGAAACTTCAAAAGAAATTGTTCTTGCTCTTGGCGACGGCCGACTGGAATATTTTAGAGGAAAAAATCAGAGCCAAATTTTAAATGATAAAGGCGATTTAGTGGCCAAAAAATTTCCGGATCAAATCATTTATTTTGGCAAAGTTCAGGATGAGAATATTAATTACAATACCCTAAAAGTTCCGTACGGAAAACGCTTTAAAATTCAGCTTTCAGACGGCACTGTTGTCAGTTTAAACTCGGGAACAACGTTTCGTTATCCGGAGCAATTTGGCATTAATGGAAACAGGAATGTATATTTAACAGGAGAAGCCTTTTTTGAAGTTTCTAAAGATAAACTGCACCCGTTTATTGTGCATGCCAATCAGGCAAACATTGAAGTACTCGGAACAAAATTTAATGTGAGCGCTTATCCTGAAAACCCTACTGTTAATAGTACATTACTGGAAGGAAGCATTCAAATGTCTGAAGCTGTTAACCCGGCAAACTCTATTTTGCTTGAACCAAACCAAATGGCAACTTGGCAGAATAATTCTAAAAAAATCGTCATAAAAGAAGTTGATCCAGCCTTTTATACTGCTTGGACAAAAGGTGAACTTGCTTTTAAAGACACTCCATTTTCAACCATCGCTAAAATTATTCAGCGTACTTATGACGTTGAAATTGTCAACGAAAATTCTGATTTGGCCAGACAGAATTTTACCGGTACAATAAAAATAAGCGAATCTAGTGTCGAAAACATTTTAGATCTGCTAAAACGCGACACGCCTTTTAATTATTCAATTGAACAAAAAACCATTACAATTACCAATCCGCGATAAATAAATAAACATGACATTTACGATACAACCCGCTTTAAGAAAAATTCTGTTTTTCTTAGCATTTCTCATATCTGTTTTTAAAGGATTTTCTCAGAATAAATTAATAACCATACATGCTAAAAATAAACCTATAAACCTAATTATCAAATCGATTGAAGAGCAAAGTGATTTCAGAATAATTTATAATGCCCGAAAAATTGATGCTGAACAATTGGCCGATTTAGATGTCAATAATGTGACTTTAGAAAAGGCTTTAACGCAATTATTAAAAGACAAAAATATTACATTTTACATACAGAAAAAACAGGTTTTATTGACCAGCACTGCTCCTTCCCAAACTTCTGATCCAAATGTTCAGGAAACAGAAAGATTGATACATGGAACTGTTTTTGGCGCAAAAGACAAACTGCCACTTCCGGGCGCTACTATTCGCATAAAAGGAACTGGAATGGGTGCTATAACTGACTTTAACGGAAAATTTATTTATCAGCTAAATGGCGACAATATTGAAAACATAGTTCTTGAAACTTCGTATTTAGGAATGGAAATTCAAACTCAAAAAGTAAACAGCAAAAAGGAATTTACTTTTTATCTTGAAGAAGCAACTGACGAACTGAATCCGGTTGTAATTACTTCCTCGTACGGAACTAAAAAGTTAAAAGAAGAAATTGTTGGTTCTATTTCTACCCTAAATTCAAAAGATATTGCCGTAGAACAAGCATCTGAATCGGTTGATAAAATGATTACGGGACAAATTGCTGGAGTTTTGGTCGAAAACACTTCTGGCGTTGGTGGTCCGGTGAAAATTAATATTCGCGGACAAGGTACATTGCCTTCATTAACTGGCGCTAGAACCGGAACTTCGACACAACCGCTTATCATCGTTGACGGCGTTATAATGGGCGAAGAATTTGGAATTGATAGTTCTTATTTTAGCGGAAACGGCGATTTTACGGAAAGTTTCGGAAATCCGTTGATGAAAATTGCTCCTGAAAATATTGAAACAATTTCTGTTTTGAAAGATGCTGCAGCTGTTGGTATTTATGGTGCTGACGGAGCTAACGGTGTAATCTTGATTACCACTAAAAAAGGAAAAAAAGGGAAAATGCAATTTGGCTTCTCGAATCAGCTTGGGGTTTCATCGGCTATAAATCAAATTAAATATTTGAACGGAGAACAATACACAGAACTTCGAAATGAATTTGTAAAAAACACTACAACTAATTATGTTCCTGTGGCTTACAATGGCGTAAATACAGATTGGTTTGGCTTATTGAACCGATCAGGGATTTACAATAAGTACAATTTTAATGTATCTGGCGCGACGTCAAAATTCTCTTATCGCACCAACATCAGTTATACAAAAATTGATGAACCGCAAATGGGAAATAATACCAAACAGCTTAATGCGGGAATTAATTTAGGTTATAACTCTGGAAAACTGGACATTAATTTAATGCTTAATCCGAGTTTTATTCAAAAAGATGCTCCAAATATTTTTTATTCTTTTGCTTATTTGCCTACTCTTTCTCCGTATAACGCGGATGGTTCGTATTCAATGTTAGGTGTGAGCGGTATGATGCGCGGAAATCCGCTTGCAGCTATCGAACAAAATAAAAATGAAGCACAAACTTATGGTCTTTTAGGAAGTTTGAGTGTTTCGTATAAGCTTAGCAATGCCATTAAATTTGTGACTCTTTTCGGTATGGATTATGCAAAAAAAGATCAGGATCGTTATTTTTCTGCCGAAAATGAAAGCGGTCAATTCACTGGAACATTTACTTTAGATAATATTACGTATCCAAGATGGGGACGCCGACTTATTAATGAAAGAAATGCTAAAAAATGGAACTGGCAAGGTCAGGCTTTATTTGACAAACAATTAACAGAAAATCATGCAATTGACGGCGTTGTAGGTTTTGAACTTTCTGAAGACAAAACCGATTTTAATTATCAATCCGGAATTGGCTTTGTGAATCCGTATGTGATTAATCCAGTTTCTAATGCTTTACGCGATGATAATCCGGTAACTACTTCAGTAGATGAACGAACATCAAATCAGACTTATGGCGGTGAAATAAGCTATAATTCAAGAGTTTCATTATTCACTCAAGTCAATTACAATTATAAAAAACGTTACTTTTTATTGGCCAATTTCCGTCGTGATCAAAGTTCTGTTTTTGGAGATGACACTGATGTTGCTAATAATGGTGGCGCCGGAGCCAGCTGGATTATCAGCAATGAAAATTTTCTTAACCGCAGTTCGTGGGTT
Source organism: Flavobacterium sp. LHD-80 (assembly GCF_030929605.1). Classification (GTDB taxonomy): domain Bacteria; phylum Bacteroidota; class Bacteroidia; order Flavobacteriales; family Flavobacteriaceae; genus Flavobacterium. The sequence continues at coordinate 146,991 of NZ_JAVFVS010000002.1, read as the reverse complement.
GATTTCTTGAAATTGAAAACAAGTTACGGTAACACAGGAAATTCAAGAATTGGTTCGTATCGTTCAAAAGGTTTATACAATATTTCACAAAACAGTTATAACGGAGGAATTGGTGCAACGACTGGTACAGCGCCAAACGGAGATTTAAGCTGGGAAAAAAACACAAAATTCAATGCCGGAATCGATTTTAATGTTTTCAGCCGATTGGAATTTTCATTGGAATATTTTTATGATAATAAGAGTGATTTGATTACAACTCGTGATATTCCTACTGAAACTGGTTACAGCTCAATTCAGTTAAATGCTGCAAGTATGTACAATAAAGGTTTTGAGTTTACAACCCGAATTAAATGGGTAAAAAGTGATGCTTTTAAATGGACAACATCGTTCAACATTTCTACAGTAGACAGCAAAGTAACCGATTTAAAAGGTTTAGGAAGCGATTACTCCACAGCCGACCTAGCTTTGGCACAAAAAATTGGTTACAGCTCCACAACAGTTTGGGGAATAAAATGGGTTGGAGTTGATCCGGCTACAGGACGAGATTTGGTCACTAAAAATGGCAAAGTTTACGACCTTGCGACTTACAGATCTTTATATACTGTGGCAGATTGGGAGCCAATTGGAGATACTCAGGCAAAAGCATACGGCGGATTTCACAACAGTTTTACTTTCTACAACAACCTTACTTTAGCGGTTAGAGGAGATTTTCAATTTGGCGGTGATTTCTTTGCTCCAGATGTCCTTATTGACAAATATTCAAATACAGTAAACCGAAATCTTTCAGTAAATGCCGATGATCATTGGAGAAATCCAGGCGATATCGTTTCTCAATCCGCGGTTGCGAGTTCTCCTCCAACGCCAAATCTTAGTAAATATGTTTATGATGCTACTTATTTCCGTGTGAGCAATATCAATCTAAGTTATAATGTTCCTATCAAAAATATTTTCCTAGACAATCTTTCTGTTTTTGCAGATGCGACAAATGTGTTGTATTGGTACAAAGAAAAAAGTCCGAAAGGAATGAACGGAATACGAGAATTCAGTTATATCTATCCGCAAGCGCGAACAATTTCACTTGGTGTTAATGCAAAATTTTAAGACAATGAATTATTTAAAATATATCACAATAATAATCCTGATTTTTTCATTGCAAAGCTGCAGTGATTTCTTGGAACAAGAACCTGGAACTCAAACCTCTATAGATGAACTTCTGCAAAACAAAGAAGGCGTTTTAAAAGCTTTAAAAGGGCTTTATGTAGAGGTTGAAGCAAATGTTAGAAGCGAGCGTTTTGCCGTGTATTCTGATTTACAAGGTGGTAATATCAAATTTACACCAACATCTTCCGGAAGCAGCAGAGGCCAGATTACGCCTGCGCTTAATATCAGGGAAGTATATTCGTTTGAAGATACCGCAGACAATAGCAATTTTAAATCATTCTATGATGCAAGTTATGACATTATCAATCAGGCAAATCTAATTTTAGAATATACTCCTACTTTAACCGATGCCACCGAAGCGGAGAAAAACCAAATAAAAGCCGAAGCTTTGACAATCAGAGCCTATGCACACTTTCTTTTGTCACAGATTTACAGTCAAAATTACAGTTATACTACTGATGCCTCGCATTTAGGAATTGTTTACAGCAGAGAATCTATAAAAACAGGAATCAAATACCCTAAAAGAGAAACGCTTGCTGCGACTTATTCTTTTATTATTGAAGATTTAAAAACGGCCATTTCAAATTATTCCGATGCTTCTTTAATGACCGGACCGTCTTATTCTTATTTCAACAGAAATAATGCAAAAGCGCTATTGGCCAGAGTTTATTTGTACAAAAAAGACTGGACAAATGCCTATGAAACGGCAAATGATGTGATTACAAATTCGGGAATTACTTTAGTAAATACTTCAAATTTTGTAACACAATGGACACAGCCAGATCTCCCTATTTCTGAAGCGCTTTTAGAATTTTCTGTCCCTAAAGATTTAGAAAATACCGTTTCATCATCAATGTCAAGTTATTTTGGGGTTACCGAAAATAATTATGCCAAATACGTGGCATCAAATGATTTGTATAATCTTTATGAGAATACTGATTTGAGAAAACAATTATTTATTGGCACAAATCTTTCGACTTTAGTAAATGGCGTTCTAGTTCCTGTTAATTACAACTTTACACGAAAATTTCAGGATAACGCTGGTTATGTTGCTTTTAGAATAAGCGAAATGTATTTAATACGTGCTGAAGCTGCTTTGGAAAATAATAAACCAGATCTTGCAATGGCTGACGTAAACACTATTCGTGCTCGCGCCAAAGCTTCTTTATTAACCAATACAACAAATTTAAAAGAAGATATTCTTTTAGAACGCCGAAAAGAACTTTGTTTTGAAGGTCACTTATTTTTTGATCTGGCGCGCAATCATAAAGGAATTACACGAAATGACGGCTGTATTTCAACCGTTTGCAGTTTGACTTATCCTTCATTAAAATATGTACTGCCAATTCCAACTTTTAATATTAATCTTAATGAAAACTTACAGCAAAATGAATCCTATTAAGATAGTAAGCATAGTAACTTTAGTCTTGTTATTGACTTCTTGTTCAAAAGACGATTATAAATTAGGCTCTGAAATTGAACCGCATTTACGTTTTAACTTCTTGGTTAAAAGCGACAATGTTCCGTTAGAATATCCAACGGTTAACGGAGGTTTATTGCCACAGTCTAGTTATGTAAACAATTCGGTTAAAACTTTGAAAGTGCCAGTTGCTCTAACAACACGTTCCCTAAAAAATGCCGTAACAGCAAATTTTAGTGCCGTATCATCAACTGGTGATAAGGAAAGTTTCACTGTCAATCCGGTTAACGAATTAACGTTTCAGGGAAATAAAGTGACCGATACTATTTTTGTTTCTTTTAATAAAAGATGGACGGCAAACCAAAGTATTTCTTTAAAATTGGAAACCGTTTCAGATCCTGAAATTCACATTGGAAGTCTTAATACTGAATATCCAAACGATACTTTCAAAATTGATTTAGGAACTATTACAACGAATTATACTTTTCCGGTTTCGCAATATATCATTAAAGGTGAAGTTGGCGAAACGGTTGATTTTAAAGTAAATTTCCCAAACGGATTTTTTGCTTCAGAATTAGAAAAACTAGAAATTTTCAAATTCCTGAATGGATTTAATTATTCTTTGACTCATGACGATTTCAATAAAAGTACCAATTCGGTAACCTATCATTTAACGCTTTTAGAGAACATTCAAAACGATGATGTTTATTATGAATCTTCCATTTCATTAGTGAATGCAGGCAGTTATAACGCAACAGGAAACACCATTCTTCAAATTATTAAGCCAATCAAATCAACCAGAGATCGAAATGCAAATCCGGCTTCTAAGTTTTATGATTTATCCAATCAGTTTTATTTGACATACGGAGAAACTTGGTTTGATAAAAGCGGTGTTTGCGCTTGGCAGGCTTATAATGCTTTTACGTTTCCGGTTGTTGTTACGAAAGATCATGAAAATGCAATTTTATACAGTGATAAAGGAACCGCAAACCCAAATGATGATGTTTATCATGACGCTTTCAAAATTGGATTTAATGTTGCTTCTGGAACCAATACGACAAACTCATTCAACTTAAAAAGATGGTTTTCTAATGAAAGTACCACCGCAGCAAATTCGCCTGGATTTAATATTACATCAGCTTTGGAATTTTTCCCTGCAAACGGAAACAGCAAAACAAGCGGAAATGTGTTGGTTATACCGCAATACATTACAATCGCCGGAACTAACAAAAACACCTACAGTATTGCGATTTCAGGATCAGGAACATACAAAGAAATAAGTGCAGGTTTGTTTGAAATTATTTTTGAATTGAAATTGACCAATGATGTTCTTTTTGGAGGAACTGTAACATCTCAATACAAAATGTATAATAATAAAACCTATCCAAAACCAGCCGCTTTAGCGATTGACTGTCCTAAAGAGAAAGACCTATAATTAATGGTTAATTGTGAATTGTTAATTCTTTAACTCTTGTTTCTTGCTTCTTGCTTCTTTCCTCTTGCTTTTAAAAACAAAAAAATTGAAAAAACTAATCTTCCCCATCCTATTCCTCTTGAGTTTAACGGCTTATAAAAGTGCCGAAGAACCTGATTATATTGATATTCAGGAATTGCGAAAACTGTATTCAAGCGGTGACGTTTCGAAGTGGCCTGTTGCGGAATTGCACGAAAATGTCGATAAATCTACATTTCAAGATATTGGTGTACTTCCTGCAGTTCCTTATCCAGCTTATAATCCGTATTCGAAGGAAAAAGAAAGTTTGGGAAAGATTTTATTTTTTGATCCGAGATTATCCAGAAGCGGACAAATTGCCTGCGCTTCCTGTCATAATCCAGAATTAGGTTGGACGGATAATTTGACACGTTCTTTTGGACACGATCGTCAAACTGGAAAACGCAATTCGATGACCATTTTAAATTCGGCTTACGCCACTTCTTTATTTTGGGATGGAAGAGCTAAAAGTCTAGAAGATCAAGCGCAATTTCCTGTTCAAGATCCTTTAGAAATGAATGAAAAATTGACGATTGCTGTTGATAAAATTGCTAAAATCAAAGGCTATAATTCTTTATTTACAGACGCTTTTGGAGACAAAAAAGTAACTTTAGAAAGAATTCAATATGCCATTGCAACCTTTGAAAGATCAATTAACAGTCCGAAAAGTAAGTTTGATCAATTTGTAAGCGGAAAATCAGACATTTATACCGATTCGCAAGTAAAAGGGCTTCATTTGTTCAGAACTAAAGCGCAATGCATCAATTGCCACAATACGCCGTATTTCAGCGACAATCAGTTTCATAATGACGGTCAAACTTTATTCGGAACAAAAAATGAAGATTTTGGGTGTTACAATGTAACCAAAGATGTAAAAGACATTGGCAAATTCAGAACGCCAACACTTCGCGAAGCTGTAAACACAAAACCGTGGATGCATCACGGTCATTTTCCTTCTTTATTAGATGTTGTGGAATTGTATAATTTAGGGAATCCATCTCCGGTTCAAAAAAAGTATTTAGGAACAGCACGAGATTCTTTAATTCCGAAAACTGATCCAATGCTTAAAAAACTGGATTTAAGCAAAGAAGAAATTAGTGATTTATTGGCTTTTATTGAAACGCTCAGTACCCCTACCAGAAGAATCATTGTCCCTGAAATGCCAAAATAATTTAGTTAAAATGATTTGTTTTTTGCCCCAATAAAAACCACAAATCATAAAAGCCCTTTTCGTTTTGAAAAGGGCTTTTTTTACATTATTATTTATAAAAATTTATTTACCAAATATTTAGACCTTTTAAGCAGCCTGCATTTAATTTTCGTACATTTACTAGTGTATTCTCCTCACAAACAGATTTTTAAAAAGTTATCACTCTTTTTTTTATAAATATAATACCATTTTAATATTATGAAAAGTAACTTTTTTTTCACGGGACTAATTTTAGTCCTAGGTTTTGGTACGATAAATGCTCAAAACTGGCCCGACAGAACTGTTTTGCCCATTGAGCCTTATCAAAAAGTCGGTAAAGTCGCCCCGACAATTAAAGATTCTGACCCAATAGATTGGCCCAAAGAAATCAGCGCGCCAACAAGTGCACCAAACGTTTTGCTGATTATGATTGATGATGTTGGTTTTGGTGCAAGTTCTACTTTCGGTGGTCCTATTCCAACTCCAAATTTTGACGCTCTTGCTAAAAACGGATTACGCTACAATCGCTTTCACACCACTGCAGTTTGTTCTCCTTCCAGAGCTGCCTTAATTACTGGTAGAAATCATCACACCGCAGCTACGGGAATTATTATGGAATTCTCAACTCCTTATCCCGGTTACAACAGTTTAGTGCCGAGAAGCGTTGCTACAATTGGTAAAATTTTAACCGATAATGGATACGGAACTTCATGGTTTGGTAAAAATCATAATGTCCCAGATTGGCAATCGACACCGGCTGGACCGTTTAATTTGTGGCCAACAGGTTTAGGTTTTGAATATTTCTACGGCTTTTTAGGTGCCGATGCGCATCAATTTAGACCCGCTTTATTTGAAGGGACAAAACCTGTAGATCCTTATTTCAAAGAAGAAAAAGTAGATAATGACTATATCTTGGACCGAGATTTGGCCGATCACGCTATTCATTGGATACAAACACAAAAAAATGTCTCGCCAAACAAACCTTTCTTTGCCTATTATACGCCTGGAACTGCGCACGCTCCGCATCAAGCACCTAAGGAATGGATTGCAAAATTTAAAGGGAAATTTGATCAGGGATTTGATAAACAGCGAATTGCAACATATGAAAATCAGAAAAAACTAGGCATTATTCCGTCTGATGCTTTATTAGCAGCTACGCCTCCTGAATATCAAAAATGGGATGCATTGTCTCCGGGAATGAAAAAAGTCGCCGCCCGAGAAATGGAAGTTTATGCAGCGATGTTAGCCTATTGTGACAATCAAATTGGAAGAATTCTTCAATCAATTAAAGATTTGGGAGAATATGACAATACGATGGTCATTTTTATAATGGGTGATAATGGCGCAAGTGCCGAAGACCCAACCGGACAAGGTATGACGAGCGAAATTGGTATGTTGGTAAATGGCGAAGTTGATACTGAGGAATTTATGCTGAAACATTTAGATGATTTTGGCGGTCCTTGGATGGCAGAACATTATTCGCAAAGCTGGGCGCATGCAATGAACACACCTTTTCAGTGGGACAAAAAAATTGCCTCTCATTTGGGTGGAAGTCGTACTGGAATGGTAATTTCATGGCCGGCTAGAATCAAGCAAATTGGGCAAATAAGAAGTCAGTTTGCTCATATTACAGATATTGTTCCGACTATTCTTGAAGTCGCAAATATTCCGCAGCCCAAAAAAGTAGATGGTTTTGACCAAACTCCAATGGCCGGAAAAAGTCTTGTTTATTCTTTTGATAATGCAAACGCACCTGAAACTCACAAATCACAATATTTTGAAGTTATTGCCAACAGAGCCTATTATAAAGATGGATGGATGGCGAGTACAACTCCAAAAAATCTTCCGTGGCAAGGTCATCCAGTTCCCTCTGAAGATCCCGTTAAAGATTACAAATGGGAATTATATGATTTGACCAAAGATTTTAGCCAAGCGAAAGATATTGCTGCTCAAAACCCTGAGAAATTAAAAGAAATGCAAAAAGCTTTTATGGAAGAAGCCGAAAAATACAATGTTTTTCCGTTTGACGATCGTTATATAGATCGAGTAAATCCTGAAAATCGTCCGAATCTAAATAAAGGAAGAACGCAATTTACTTTTCACCAAGGAACATCGCGAATCACAGAAGGAATGGCGCCTAACATGAAAAATACGTCTTTTAGCATAACAGCAGATATTGAAGTAAAAGCAGGTCAGGAAGGCATGATTATTACGCAAGGTGGTTATTTTGCAGGTTTGGCTTTAATGCTTCAAAAAGGAAAACCAACATTTGCGTATGCTTTTTCTCATTATCCAAATCATAAATGGAGTATTCAATCGCCAACTGCCTTAACAGCAGGTAAACATACTCTTGTTTTAAATTTTGATTATGCAGGTGGCGGTGTCGGAAAAGCGGTTAAAGCTACTTTGCTTGTTGATGGCAAAAAAGTAGCAAGTGGCGATATTCCTAAAACAGTACCAAGCCGTTTCTCTGCAGATGAAACCTTAGATGTTGGAGAAGATTTTGGAACACCAGTAAATAGAACTTACGATGCCCCTTTTACTTTTCAAGGCAAAATTGAAAAAGTTGTGGTTGATTTGAAACAATAGTCTTCCAAAATGATTTCAAAAGAAAAATTAAAAGCCGATTTCAATGGAATCGGCTTTTTTGTTTTCCAAAAAACTCTAATATTACTTTAATGAATAAAATATTTGCTTTTAACAAATCTATATCGTAATATTGCTATATTAAAATTTAAACAAAATGGGAGCTTCTAAAACAGAACATTTTACAGATAAACAAAATCAGATTGCAACCATAGCAAAGGCATTAGGACATCCTGCAAGAATTGCTATTATCGAATATCTTTTGAAGGTAAACGAATGTATTTGTGGTGATATTGTAAATGAACTTCCTCTTGCGCAGCCAACCGTTTCGCAACATCTTAAAGAACTCAAAAATGCTGGGCTTATAAAAGGAAATATCGAAGGAAATGCGATTTGTTATTGTATTGATGAATCGACTTTTGCTATTTTAAATGCCTATTTTTCGAATATTATTGCCGTTACAAAAAATCAGAAATGCTGTTAAAGCATTTTTTTAACTATCTATATCGCAATATTGCATTATAACTATAAATGAAAAAATTATGAAACTATCAGAGATTAAAAACATACTTCCTAATTTGGAAAATGTTGCATTTCAATTAGAAAATGAAACTTTTGTTCCTGAACATTTTCATGTTACGGAAATCGGAATCACTTCAAAAAACTTTATTGATTGCGGAGGCGTTATACGAAATGAAAACGCAGTAAACTTCCAATTATGGAACGCAAATGATTATGAACACCGATTGAAACCAAGCAAACTTTTACATATCATTCAGCTATCAGAAGAAAAACTAAACATTCAAGATTTTGAAATTGAAGTCGAATATCAAAATGAAACCATTGGCCGATATGATTTAGAGTTTAATGGAACACATTTTCTATTGAAAAACAAAACTACAGCTTGTCTGGCGCAAGATGCATGCAATATTCCTCCAGCAAAACAGAAAATTGCTTTGACTGAATTGCATAAAAATGAAGCAAACAGCTGTTCGCCAAATTCGGGTTGTTGCTAATCATGAAGCAGAAAATAATTAAATACAAGAAACCTATCATTATCACAACATCTGTTATTGTACTGCAACTCATTTTTGGATTTGAGCCAAAATTCTGCATTATCAATCTCATTTGGTTATTCGTTTAAATTATGACAAAAAAGATTCTAGTGCTCTGCACAGGAAACAGTTGCAGAAGCCAAATTGCTGAAGGTTATTTAAAACATTTTTTAGGAAATAAAGCGGAAGTTTACAGCGCTGGCGTAGAAACTCATGGAGTAAACCCGAGAGCTATTATAACTATGAAAGAAGATGGAATTGATATTTCAAATCACACTTCAAATCATATTGATGAATATCAAAATATCGATTTTGACTTTGTAATTACGGTTTGTGATAAAGCAAAAGAGCGTTGTCCATTTTTCCCTTCAAGCGCCACAAAACTGCATTATAACTTTAATGATCCAGCAAAAGCAACTGGAACTGAAGAAGAAATTTTACAGGAATTTAGAACAGTCAGACAAACTATAAAAGAGTTTTGCGAACAGTTTTCAAAAGACAATTTCAATTAAATCGATTGAAAAACTAAACTGCTATAGACTGGAAGTCTATATGTTTGATCAGTAAAGTACAAATCTGCAAGATTGGGAAGCTTAATTTTAACCACAAATTACACAAATTTTCGCGAATTAATTTGTGTGAATTTGTGTAATTTGTGGTTGAAAAATTTTTTATTAAAACCTCATCTTCTGAATTCTGACTGCATTTAAAATTGCAAGTAAAGCCACACCAACATCGGCAAAAACAGCTTCCCACATTGTGGCGAGTCCGCCGGCGCCAAGAATTAGGACAAAAGCTTTTACGGCAAAAGCCAGGGTAATATTCTGCCAGACAATTTTTTTGGTTTGTTTTCCAATGTTTATTGCCATTGCAATTTTGCTTGGTTTATCATCCTGAATGACAACATCGGCAGTTTCGATTGCGGCGTCGCTTCCTAAACCTCCCATTGCGATTCCTACTGTGCTTAACGCGATTACAGGCGCATCATTTACGCCGTCGCCTACAAATGCTACAGTTTCATTTTTTGCTTTAATTTCATTTACTTTATTGACTTTATCTTCTGGAAGCAAATCTCCAAAAGCTTTTGCAATTCCAAGTTTATCTGCTACAAACTGAACAACATTTGTTTTATCACCGCTCAACATTGTTAGTTTCACTCCTAAAGATTTCAACTTAGAAACTGTTTCTTGAGCATCTTCTTTAATTTCATCGGCAATGGTTAAATAGCCAGCGAATTTTTTGTCGTAAGCAATCGCAATCGTCGTATAAACGATTGAAGACGGATCGAGATCGTACGGAATATTGAATTTATCCAGAAGTCTAAAATTCCCAACATGAAGTTCTTTTTCATTATAAAAAGCTTTTAAACCATGTCCGGAAATCTCTTCAATGTTTTTCAATTCAATTGAAGCGTCAATTTGTCCAACGTAATTATGAATTGCCGTTGCAACGGGATGCGTGCTTCGGCTTTCTAAAACATTGATCAATTTTAGAATTTCTTCTTTATCAAAATCAGGTTTTATAATGACTTCTTGAACTTTAAAAACGCCTTCGGTCATTGTTCCTGTTTTATCCACAACAACATTCTCAATTGTCGAAATACTATCTAGAAAATTACTTCCTTTAAATAGAATTCCGTTTTTACTCGCTGCGCCAATTCCGCCAAAATAACCCAACGGAATACTGATAACCAAAGCACAAGGACAAGAAATTACCAGAAATACTAAAGCCCTGTAAAGCCAGTCTGCAAAAACATAGTTATCTACAAAAAGCATTGGAATAAGACAAATCGCAATTGCCAGATAAACTACAATCGGCGTATAAATTTTAGCAAATTTCCGAATGAATAATTCGGCAGGTGCTTTTTTGGTTGTAGCATTTTGCACCAATTCGAGAATTTTAGACAATTTACTGTCGTTATAAGCAGTTGTTACTTTTACTTCTGCAATTGTGGTTCCGTTTATCATCCCGGCCAAAACGGTATCGCCTTTCTTTTTAGTATCGGGTTTGCTTTCTCCTGTTAAAGCCGCAGTATTAAACGAAGCCCAATCCGACAATAATTCACCGTCTAAACCAAGTTTTTCTCCTGCTTTAAGCTGAATAATGGTTCCAATTTGAACATCTTTGGCTTTGACTTTTGTCGCAATATTGTTTTCTAAAATAGTAACCTCATCTGGACGCTGATCAAGCAAACTTTTAATACTAGATTTTGCTCGCTTTACCGCCATTCCTTGAAAAGTTTCTCCAATGGTATAAAATAGCATAACGGCAACACCTTCGGGAAATTCACCAATTGCAAAAGCACCAATTGTCGCTATACACATCAAGAAGAATTCAGAAAAAACATCTCCTTTTACTATGCTTTCATAAGCTTCTCTCAAAACAGGAAGTCCAACAGGAAGATAGGCAATTACATACCAAGCAATTCTAACAATTCCGGTAAACCAATTTTGTGGAAAATAATGATCAAACCCAATTCCGATTAGCAATAAAACAAACGATATAATCGATGGCAGGAATAATTTAAATAAACTGCCGTCTGTATTATGTTCATGATCGTGCCCTTCGTGGTCGTGTCCGTTACTTTCTGTGTGAACGGGCTCGTCATGTGAACAACAACAGGATGCTTTAGGCTTGGTTTTTATATTTTTTACTTCTATATCTTGATGTATCATTTTTAGCGTTTCAGGTTTAATCCCGATAGCTATCGGGACAAGTTTTGGATTCTAAAACTTTGTTTAAAATTATGTTCTAAATTTAATCATTTTGTGGCAATTTACTTGAAGTAAAATTTGTTTTTAATCTCGCAAAGTCGCAGAGTTGCAAAGTTTATCTTTAATTGCCTCCAGCTTTAGCTGGAGGTACTAAGGACAAAGTAAAAGGCTTTAGCCAAATGCGTGAGTTTGGCTAAAGCCTTTAGAATTGACATTTTATCACCTCTAGCTAAAGCTGGAGGCAATTTAATAAACAAAAAACTTAGTCCCTTAGCACCTCAGAATCTTAGAACCTTAAAAAAAATCAATGCTCATGCTCTCCTCCACCTTTCATTGCAGACAGCAAATAAAAAGCACCATTGATAACTATTTTAGCATCCGAATTAATTTTATCTACAAACTTAACCTCTGTAAAGCCTAAATCTGTTGTGCCTGGAATCACTTCAATTGCCTTAAAATGAACTTCTTTTTCATGAGTTTGTTCTTTTTCTCCTTCTTCATGTTTATGCTCTTCTTGTGCATTTCCTTCTTCTTGTACAAAAACAAAGTATTTGTCGGCATTTTTTACAACCGCATCTTTTGGCAAAGCCGGAACGGTTGTATTTGTAATATTGATATTGGCAGAAACGTACATTCCCGGAATTAAACCTTTAGCATCCGCCGGATCGATTTTAGCATGAACTGCAACGGTTTTACTTTCGTTTGAAAATGATTTATTGATTCCGAAAATCTTTCCTTTAATGGATTTATTAGACTGATTTGTCAATACAAAATCAATTACTTGGCCTACAGAAATTGAACCTAAATCTTTTTCATAAACATTCAAATCTAAATGCATCTGACTATTATCAACCACTTCAAACAACGAAACACCAGTATTTGCAAAAGCACCTTTGGCAATGTTTATTTTCCCAACATAACCGTTTATAGGCGCTACAATAGGAACTAAAGACGAACTTCCTTTTGTAGAAACATGCAATGCATCCAGTTTATTTTTTGCTGCCTGTGCACGAGCTCTTTCCGTCGCTAATTTTGCTTTGACTTCTTGAAATATTTTCCTCGGATTTACATTTTCATCACTCAAGGTTTTCTGGCGATTGTATTCCAACTGCAGATATTCAATATTCGCTGTCGCCGAATGATATTCTTCCTGCATTTCAATTACTTCCAAATTCTGAATGGTTGCCAAGACTTTTCCTTTATTGACATAAGTTCCTTCCAAAACATAAATGTCTTTGACTGTTCCGCCAATTAAAGTTGAAACTTCAGCAGAGTTTTGAGGCGGAACCGTTGTATAACCATTTGCTTTGATGATTTTATTGAGATTTCTGTCTTCAACAAATCCCGTTTGAATGCTTACCGTTTTATATTGTGATTCGGTTAATGCAACTTCTGTACTTGACTTTTCTTCTTCTTTTGACTCTTCCGTTTTCTTTTCACTGCAACTTAAATTAACCGCAAAGAGCGCAAAGATTACGCAAAGGACGCTAAACTTAATTCCTTTGCGAACATTGCGTTTTATCTTTGCGTGCTTTACGGTTAAATCTTCGGTTAAAGTCATAAATATAATTTTCATAATTAATTGTTTTTGATGGTTGGGAATTGCAATTCAATCGCGCTTTGATTGTAGCTATGTGTAGCCTCGGCATATTGTTTTTTAATATCAATGGCTTGATTTAAAAAACTGATATACGACCAATAACTCATATCGCCATTTACATAACTTTTTTGTGCTGTTTCAATAATCTGATTTGCGTATTGCAAGCCTTCATTTTGGTAATAATCCAAGTTTTTCTGCTGTTTTTGGAAGTTATTTTGCAATTCATCTTTTTGCAAATTCAGGATAATTTTATTTTTATCCAATGCCAATTGCGACTGTAAAATACTAATTTCTGCCGCTTTTGCTTTCGTTGTATTAACACCTCCAAATAGCGGAATTTGTAATCCTGCCGTAAAACCTTGAAACAATGATTCAGTATTAATTGTTTGGGCAAAATATCCTAAGCCAACTTTTGGTGTTCGCAAAGCTTTGTATGTTCCAGCTTCTTTCTGATAAACTGAAATTTGTTGCCGATAAAAATCTGTCATTAGATTTTCTGCTTTCGAATCCTGAGTTTCTACAAGGGCATATTGCAGCGAAGTTGTTTCATCTGGAATTATATTTTGATCTGTTTGAACAAAAAACTGAAGCTGTTTTTGATAAATTGCCAAATCATATTCTAATTGTCCCTTTTGCGTTTCAATTTCTTTCACTTTGGCTTTCGCAGAAATTACTTCAATATTGCCGCTTTCTCCCGTTTTAAATCGGAGTTCAGCATTTTTAAGGAACTTGGTATAAATATCATTCAATTCGGAGTTTAGCTTCTGAATCGAAACGCCGTACAAATATTGATAATACGCCAAAGTCACTGCTTTTTCTACTTCATAAGAAGATAATGCTTTGCTTTTTTCGGCTAATTTTGCCAATTCTTCCTGCAATTGCCTGTTAGCTTTTGTGATATTTCCTAACGGGAAAAATTGCTGCACCGAAACATTATGATCAAAATCGGCGCTATTGAATTGACCGCCTTGATATTGAACTTGTAAAGGATCTGGCTGAAAAGCGGTTTTCTTTAAAACGGTTTGTTTTTCAATTTCTTTATCGGCAATTTTTAAGTCGATGTTATTTGATTTGGCTAATTCTATTGCTTTTTCTAACGATATTTTAGTTTGTGCAAATGTACACGTGCTTGCCAATAGGAATATGCTTAACCGCAAAGTTCGCAAAGGAAGCGCGAAGTTCACAAGGGTTATTTTTCTTAAATTATATAGTAAATTTTTCATTCTTTTAAATTTTTCTTAGCGTTCTTCGCGTAAATCTTTGCGCTCTTTGCGGTTAAATCTCTCTAACATTAAATACAAAATCGGCAAAACGATTAAAGTCAATAAAGTCGCTGAGACTAATCCGCCGATAACTACAGTTGCTAAAGGTTTCTGTACTTCTGCCCCACCGCTTGTTGATAAAGCCATTGGCAAAAATCCTAACGAAGCTACAGCTGCTGTCATTAAAACAGGACGTAATCTGGTTTTGGTTCCAATAAGAATTCGTTGAAACGGATTTGAAATTCCTTCTGTTTTCAATTGATTGAAATACGAAATCAGTACAATTCCGTTTAAAACGGCAATTCCGAATAAAGCAATAAAACCAATTCCTGCCGAAATACTAAACGGCATTCCTCGCAGCGAAAGCGCAAAAACGCCCCCGATTGCTGACAACGGAATTGCAGTAAAAATCAAAAATGCTTGCTTGACACTTTTGAAAGTAAAATAAAGCAGCACCAAAATCAATCCTAAAGCAATTGGCAATGCAATTGAAAGTCTTTCCGAAGCTTTAATTAAATTCTCAAACTGACCGCCATATGTAACGTAATAGCCCACAGGAAGTTTGAAGTTTTTATCCAATTTTTCCTGAATTTCTTCGACAACACTTTTAATATCACGTCCGCGGACATTTAAACCAACAGTAATTCTACGTTTTCCGTCTTCGCGAATTACCTGCACCGGCCCTTGTTCGTAATCAACAGAAGCCACTTGAGAAAGCGGTACTTGCTGACCGTTTGGAAGCGGAATAAACAAATTGCTGACATCAGTAATATCAGCACGGTTATTTTCATCCATTCGCACGACAACATCAAATCGTTTACTTTCGTCATAAATTTTCCCAGCGCTTTCACCCGCAAATGACGAACGGATAATTTGATTGATATCTGAAATATTGAGTCCGTAAAGTGCAATTTTATCGTAATCGTATTTAACCGTAATCTGTGGTAATCCGGTAACTTTGTCGGCTTTTAAATCACCAATTCCGTCGATTCCTTTTATTTTTGAAATTAGTTCCGATGCCTTAGCATCTAGAATCTCTAAATCATCACCAAAAATCTTAATCGCAATATCAGATCGACTTCCAGTCATTAATTCGTTAAAACGCATCTGAATGGGCTGAGAAATCTCAATATTGGCACCTGGAATCACTTCCATTTCTTCTTTCATGGCATTGGCGAGTTCTTCCCAATTATGGTATTTGCCTTTCCATTCTTTTTTGTCTTTCAAAACAATAATCAAATCGCCGCTTTCAATCGGCATTGGATCGGTTGGAATTTCACCGCTTCCAATTTTGGTTACGATGGTTTTAATTTCGGGAAATTTGGCTTTTAGAATCTGTTCGTATTTGGTTGTCGTTTCTACCATCTGCGTAAGCGAACTTCCTGTCATGATTGTTGCATTTATGGCCAAATCTCCTTCTTCGATAGTCGGAATAAATTCGCCTCCCATATTTTGGAAAATAATAAATGCCAAAGCAAATAATCCGACAGCAATTGAAAGAACCACTTTTTTAAACTCCAAAGCTTTATTCAACAAAGGTGTGTACCGATTTTGTAACCAAGCTATCATTCGGTCGCTAAAGTTTTCTTTGTGTTCTGTTTTCTTCGAAAGAAATAAAGCACTCATCATTGGAATATAAGTCAGCGAAAGAACAAACGCGCCAATAATAGCAAAACCAACTGTCATTGCCATTGGTTTGAACATTTTTCCTTCTGTTCCAATCAGAGCCAAAATTGGCAGATAAACAATTAGAATAATGATTTCTCCGAAAGCCGCACTGTTTCTAATTTTTGAAGCCGAATTGTAGACTTCATCATCCATTTCTTCTTGAGTCAGCTCTTTTTTGTTTTTTATTTTCTGCAGATGATGCATCGTAGCTTCAACAATAATAACGGCGCCATCGACAATGATTCCGAAATCTATTGCGCCAAGACTCATCAAGTTTCCGCTTACGCCAAAAGCATTCATCAAAATAACCGCAAACAACATTGCCAACGGAATTACAGAAGCTACAATTAATCCAGCACGAAGATTTCCTAAGAATAAAATCAGAACAAAAATGACAATTAAAGCGCCTTCTAATAAATTCTTAGTTACTGTTTTTATCGAATTATCAACCAGTTTTCCTCTATCAATAAAGGCTTCTGCGACCACACCTTCGGGCAGACTTTTATTAATCTGAGCCATTTTTTCATGAATTCGATCTACTACGGCGCTTGAGTTCTCTCCTTTCAGCATCAAAACCAAACCAGAAACAATTTCGCCTTTTCCATCTTTTGTTGATGCGCCGTAGCGAAGAGCAACGCCTTCACGAACCTGCGCTACATTACGCACTAAAACTGGCGAACCGTTTCTGTTTTTTACAACAACATTTTCGAGATCTTTAACGCCTTTTGCCATTCCGACTCCGCGAATAAAATAAGTGTATTGATCTTTTTCAATATAGGCTCCACCCGTGTTCTGATTGTTTTTTTCTAAAGCATCAAAAATTTCGGTGATGGTTACACCGAGACTGTTCAGCATATTTGGGTTAACGGCAATTTCATATTGTTTTAGTTTTCCGCCCCAAGTACTCACATCGGCAACGCCCCTAATTCCTTGCAATTGTGGAATAATAATCCAATCTTGAATTGTTCTTAATTCTATCGCGCTGTATTTGTTTTCGTACCCTTTTTTGGCATAAACATCGTATTGATAAATTTCGCCTAAACCCGTTGTAATAGGCGCTAATTCGGGAGAATTAACATAATCTGGAATATTTTCTTCGGCTTGTTTTAAACGCTGGAAAATTTGTTCACGCGCCCAATAAATGTCAACATCATCTTCAAAAACGACGGTAACAACTGATAATCCGAAACGGGAAATACTGCGAAGTTCTATAATATCTGGAACTGTTTTTACAGCTCGTTCCAGCGGATATGTTATTAATTGCTCAACTTCCTGACTTGCCAAAGTTGGTGCCGTTGTAATAATCTGAACTTGATTATTAGTAACGTCAGGCAGTGCGTCGAGCGGTAAATTTTTAAGCGAATAGCTTCCCCAAGCTATTAAAACAAGGGTAAATAGTAGTATGACGAATTTGTTTCGTATACTAAATTGAATGATTTTATCTAGCATTTGAAATATATAATGACATGAGAAATTAGACAATAATTTGTCTGATAAATTTGTGGAAAATCCACATGTCTCTAACTCGGTTTCAACCGAGCATCATTATGCTATTTGAGGGGGTTGCCAAATGCTTCCGTAGAAATTAGAAGCAAAAACAGAATTATAATTGGGTAACTGAATCGAAATTTGGTTGAAAGTTTTAGAGAACTCAAAACTTAAAGGAGCCTGATAACTCAAAACCTGAGCTCCACAGCAGTTGCAGGCACAAAATGGAGAACATAAATCATTGTCTTTGTCATGAGAATGATTTGCTTCAGAAGAAAATTGAGCAGTTTTATGCATAACACTATCCACTTCCATATCTGCACAAGGCATATTTGAAAGTGCCATCAAATAAATTGATAATAAGGCTGCAATCCATTTCATGTTCGTAAAATTACTATTTATTTTTTATAAATATAAATAATTGATATAGATAAATGTAAGGATGAATAAATGGAACACGGATTAAACGGATTAAACGGATTTTTATATTAATAACTATGAACAATCCGTCTAATCCGTGTTATCTGTGTGCTATTTTTAACAGAAATTATACTTTCTAAAAAAATTTTGCCGGAGGTAAGAAAATTTCGTTAACTTTAACATTAATTAACACATTATTAAGCCTTAAACTAAATTTTAAAAACCTACGCTAATCAAATTCAATAAAAAGATTACCCCTCATAATTATTAGTACATATTTATTTTTCGCAGTTTATTAATTAATATTAAAACACTCAAATCAATGAAATGTAATACATTAATATCAGCCTTTTTATTATTATTTAGCATACAAATTTTCGGGCAGGTTTACACCGACAAGATTGTAGGGAAAAAAAATGAAGAATTAAAAGACAGCCTTAAAGTCGAAAAATATCCGTACGCTCTTCCTATCTGGGGAGAAAAAGTAGCTCAAAAAGGATACAAACTTCCTTATTCTGCGGGAGTTTCTGTTAATTATTTTTGGCAGGAATCTGAAATTGTTATCAATGATTTAAATATTGGTTTTAATCATGGTCCTCAGTATAACTTAGATGAAATTGTACGATTTGACAAATCAACTGTAGAAGCTGGTGCTTTGACCATTAGACCTGATGTTTGGCTGCTTCCGTTTTTAAATATTTATGGAATTTTTGGAAAAGCCAATACTTCAACTAAAATTAATGCTGGTATCTGGGTTCCGGATGCTAGTAACAATTGGTCTGAAATTGCAAATTTCAGCACTCAAGCAAATTTTGATGCCACTACTTTTGGTATCGGTATGACACCTACAATTGGTATTGGCGGAGGCTGGTTTGCTTTGGATATGAACATGGCTTGGACGGACATTAGTTCCCTTGATAAACCTGCATTTTCTTATATTTTTGGACCAAGATTAGGTAAAACATTTAAATTCAATAAACCAGACAAAAATATAGCTGTCTGGGTTGGAGCTTTTAGAGTGCATATTTCTGGAGATACTAATGGAGATTTACCATTGTCAGATTTCATCGATTTAAGCAACGCTCAAGCTAAAGTGGACAGTGGTCTTGCAAAAGTAGCGGAAAACCAAACAAAAGTAGATAACTGGTGGGATAGTTTAAGTCCAGCGGAACAAAAAAATCCAGTAAATATAGCCAAACACAATACTGCTGACAGAGCTTTAGATAGAGCAGGAACATTCTTGGCAACTCTTGACGGAGCATTGAGCACAGTCTCAGATTCATCTGTTCAATATTCGCTTCAAAAAAGACCAAAAGATATGTGGAACTTTATTGTGGGATCGCAGTATCAATTCAACAGACATTTTATGTTTCGAGCAGAATGTGGCTTTTTAGGAAGCCGTACTCAAGTATTGGGCAGTTTACAATATCGTTTTGGACTGTAATACATCCATTTTATGAAAAAGATTATATTAATCGTTTTTACCTTCTTTTGTGTCAGTTCTGCCTATTCGCAAGTTTTAATTTCCTTAATTTTTGGAGATAAACTTAACTCTGAGTTTTTAGAATTTGGTTTGGAAGGCGGGGTAAATTTTTCTACTATTTCAAATATGGATTCTTCGGGAACTAATCCGGGTTTTAATCTTGGATTTTATTTCGATCTTAGATCAAAAAAAAATCCGGCCTGGATGATTAATACGGGCGTAATCGTAAAATCTCCTATGGGCGCGCAGGGAATTCCGGTCTATCCAACGGGAGATGCAAATTTAGACAATACCTTTGCCGGCGGAAGCGTAAATCGTGAAATACGTTATTTTAATGTTCCCATTTTAATTAAATATCAGTTCAAAAACAATATTTATGTAAAAGCCGGACCACAGTTTGGTTTGCTAGCCAAAGCATTTGATGAATTCAAAACTGAATACGAGAAAGATGATGTTATCTACAAAAGAAATATTCGCGATCAAATTCATGTTATTGACGCCGGACTTGCTGCAGGTCTTGGTTATCACTTAAATGTTGGAAACGGCCTTAATTTTACTGTTCAATACTACTATGGACTTGTAACTGTAATGAAAGGTGACGGACCAAATAATCAGTATAACAGATCGTGGTACATTACGGCTGGAATCCCTATTGGAAAAGGAAAAGCAGCTAAACGAAAAGCAGAAAAAGAAGCGGAACTGAATAAAATTATTCTTCCTGAAGATGAAAAACCAGCACCGAAAAATTAAGATATAAATTCCTGCAAGGTTTCCAAAACCTTGTAGGTGTCTGTAAATACGGAAATAATACCTACAAGCTGGCTATCAAATTTGATTAAATTTATAAAAACTTTTTTTTATCCCGCTAGGGATTTAATATTGGTAGAAATTAATTTTGCCGATAGCCATTTGTCCCGTAGGGACTATATGTTTAATGCCATTTTTATTTGGATTTATGCATAATATAGTCCCTACGGGACAAAATAAAACTGGGATATTTTTTTTTCTACCAATATTAAATCCCTAGCGGGATAGAAAAACAAAATAATCGAACTCAGATTCTGGTCTATTTGGTATTTATTGATGCTATAAAATGAAGTATTTCCTGCGTACTTAAAACAAAATCAGGATCAGCATACAAAATAGCATTATTAGGCATAAAAGGCATTTCTGCAGAAAGCGGATTTTGAACTGCAATTTTTCCTCCCGCAGCTTTTATAGCTTTTAGACCTTCTGTTCCGTCAGCATTTGAACCTGACAATAAAATTCCGATCAAAGAAGATCCATAAATCTCTGACGCCGATTCAAAAGAAACATCAATACTCGGACGGCTGTAATTTATTTTTTCGGAAGTATCTAAAGCAAAAATTCCTTCTTTTTCAAATAATAAATGATAATTAGAGGGCGCTATATAGATAAATCCAGGCAAAAGCGGTGTTTTATCTTCAACTGGCTTTACTTTTATATTTGCTTTTAATGTAATTAAATCTTCTAAAGTTTGATCGTCTGTACTTTTTCTGTGAAGCACAATGACAATTGCAAAATCATTGAGTTTGATAAGCTCTGGCAAAATCATCATCAAAGCATTCAGACTTCCTGCAGATCCTCCAATAATGACTACTTTACAATCTGATATTATTTTAATTTCCTCCATATTTTATCTTTATCCAATTGTTTGTATTTATTTGGACCAATAGAATATTTTATAGTTTCCTTTGTGCCCAAAGCCAAAAAACCAAGAACAGCTAAACTTTCATCAAATAACTTAATTACGCGCTTTTGTAGATCGGCATCAAAGTAAATCAAAACATTTCGGCACAAAATCATATCAAATTCATTGAAGGAAGTATCTGAAACGAGATTGTGCTGTGAGAAAACCATTTTTTCAGCCAAATCACCGTTAAACTTTGCTATCCCGTAATTTGCTGTGTAATAACTTGAAAAATCTTCTTGGCCTCCTGCATCACGATAATTTTGTGAATACTCTTTCATCATTCGAAGCGGAAAAATTCCTTTTTTAGCTGTTTCTAAAACGGTCGCATTAATATCGGTCGCATATAATAATGATTTATGAAGCAAACCTGCCTCTTTTAGCATTATTGCCATAGAATAAACTTCCTCGCCAGTTGAGCATCCGGCGTGCCATAATCTAATAAAAGGTTTTGTTCCTAAAAGTGGTAAAATTTCATTTCTCAAAACACTATAAAAGGCAGGATCACGAAACATTTCGGTTACATTAACCGTGATTTCGTCGACCATTCTTTTATAATATTCTGGATCTGAACGGACTTTTGAAAGAAATTCATGAAAATGCGTAAAACCATCTAAATGAAAAATCCTGTTTACACGCCTTTTTAGCGACGCTTTTGAATAACTTCCAAAATCAAAACCATAGTACTCAAAAACCTCATTGATTAGCGTTTCTAACTCAATATCCTCAATCATATTCCTTTCAAATTTTAACTCAAATTTTGCTTAAAATCAGCAATAATTTATCAACATCTACTGGTTTTGAAATATAATCATCTGCACCAGCTTCTAAACATTTTTCTTTATCGCCCGTCATAGCTTGCGCTGTTACCGCAATAACAAAAATAGAGGCTCTAGACGGAATCTCTTTTATTAACGGAATTGCATCATAACCATCCATTTCGGGCATCATCATATCCAATAAAACGGCGTCAATCTTTTCATCAGATTTCAATAACTTTATGGCTTCTTCAGCACTCGTACATGACAGACAATCGTATGACTTGACGCGCAAAGTATGCGTCAATGCGAAGATATTTCTGGAATCGTCATCTACAATTAAAAGTCGTTTTTTACTCATAAACTCTTATATTTTTTTGCCACGAATTACACTAATTTTCACTAATTAATTACCAATTTGAATTTGTGTTAATTCGTGTAATTCCTGGCATTTTACTCTTAAACTTTATCATACAGCCAAACTCGCAATAACGACAACAGCTGATCAACATCAACCGGTTTTGTTATATAATCTGATGCTCCGGCTTTTATGCATTTTTCTCTGTCTCCTGTCATGGCTTTTGCTGTAACGGCAATCAATGGCAAATTCAAGAATTTAGGATTTGCTCTTATTTTTTCGGCTGTTTCATAACCGTCCATATTTGGCATCATCATATCTAATAAAACAATATCAGTATCTGGATTTTCGCCCAGAATTTTGATGGCTTCATTTCCGTCAAAAGCTGTGATAATATTCATTTTGAAGACTTCTAAAGCTTTTGTCAATGAATAAATATTTCGAACATCATCATCAACAATCAATACTTTTTTATCAAACAGAATGTTATTCAGTAAATTTAGCTTTTTATGTCCTTCTTTTTTATCTTTTCCTTCTTTTTTATCTTCTACCAAATGCAAGAAAAGTGAAACCTCATCGAGCATTCTTTGATACGAATGCGCTGTTTTTACAATAATGGAATCAGCATACTTTTTAATTTTCACTTCTTCTTTAAGCGACAAACTTTTCCCGGTGAAAACAATTACTGGCAAATTCTCTAATCCTGGATTTTTCTTCACGCCATCTAGAATTTGGTACGCTTGTTTATCCGGAATTCCCATATCCAGAATTACGCAATCCACTTCAGTTTTATTCAAAGCTTGAAGTCCTTCAGAAACTTCACTCTTAATTTCCGAATTAATATTATACGTTTCTAAAAAATAAGCTAAAGCCTTAGCATGTTTTGGGTTATCTTCAATAATTAAAACCTTTTGCGCTTCTTTGTTGATAATATGTTCTATTCGCAAAAATACATCCGGAATTTTCTCGAAAGCTACCGGTTTATCTAAGAAATCAACAGCTCCTTTTAGCAGACTTTCCTGTTTCAATTTATGAGATGACATAATATGCACAGGAATATGTTTGGTTTCAAAATTATTTTTTAATTCTTCTAAAACTTCCCATCCGCTTTTAATTGGAAGTTCAATATCCAATAAAATACCAACAGGTTTATAGAGCAATGTAAAATTCAATGCATAATCACCACGAACTGCCACTACTCCTTTGTATCCTTTTTGATGTGTAAAACTCAAAAGTGATTTTGCAAAATTAATATCATCCTCAACAATCAAAATTACCTTATCGCCAGGTTTAACTGAATTTCGATCGTCATCAATTTCATCAGGAATAATATCACTAATGTATTTTTTTGTTGGAACTGGTTCTTCCTCTGGCTCTAGATCTGTAAAATCTGTTGGTGGAATTTTTTCGACATTTATTTTATTGTAAGCCGCTCCAAAAACTGGTAGACATAACGTAAACGAACTTCCTTCATTCACTTTACTATGCAGAATAATTTCTCCTTTTAATAATTTTGCCAATTCCCTGCTGATTGACAATCCTAAACCAGTGCCGCCATATTTACGTTTTGTCGAACCGTCGGCTTGTTGGAAAGCTTCAAAAACAAGTGGCTGTTTTTCTAACGGAATTCCGATTCCGGTATCTTTTACAATAAAACAGATTATTTTTTCATCGTCATCATTTATTTTGATTTCAACACTTACTTTTCCTTTTTCTGTGAATTTAATAGCGTTTGAAATCAGGTTTTTCAAAATCTGCTCTAAACGCATTTTGTCTGTTTTGATGACAATTGGTGCTTCTTTCGAAATAATTTCAAATTCTATTCCTTTTTCTTTGGCAATTAAATTGAACAAGTTCCAAAGTGTATCAGTGATTTCTTTAGTCGAAACTTCTAAAAACTCCAATTCCATTTTACCGGCTTCAATTTTAGATAAATCCAAAATTTCATCAATTATACCAAGCAAACTGTTTCCTGAACTCTGAATTACTTTTGCAAATTCGATTTCTTCATTGTTCATGCTTTGATTATTATTTTCAGATAACAATCGGCTTAAAAGAAGAATTGAGTTCAAAGGCGTTCTTAGCTCATGTGACATGTTTGCCAAAAACTCCGATTTATAGCGTGTTGTAAGTTCCAACGCTTCCGATTTTTTCTGAATTTCATTGTTTTTTTCTTCCAATAAAACACTTCTTTCAGACAATTCTTCATTGGTTTGTTCCAATTCTTCCTGCTGTACTCTAAGTTCTTCTTCTGATGCCTGAAGTTTTTCGGTCTGCGCTTCTAATTCGGCATTAATCGCTTCCAGCTCACTATGTTGTACCTGCAATTCCTCCGACTGTGATTTTGTTTCTTCGAGCAATTCCATTACTCGTTTTCTATTTTGAGTTGATCGAAGTGCGATCCCGATATTGCTCGCAACAGTGTTCAAAAATTCCAAATGCAGTTCAGAAAATCCATAAATACTGGCCAGCTCAACGGCACCTTCAATTTTATTATCGACCAAAGGAAATGCCACAACATGAGTTGGTTTAATTTGCCCTAAAGCATAATTGATTTGAATATCATCTGGCGACAATGTTTTTAATTCCAGCATTTTTCTAGAAGTAATTGCCTGACCTATAATCCCTTCTCCCTTTTTTATGCGTTCACGATTTTTGCTCGGAATATAACTATAACCACCAGCAGCCAAGAGTTCCTCTCCATCAATCACATATAATACGCCTGCACTGCTGTTGGTATAATTACATAAAAATTCGATTACATCTTTAGCTAATTTTTGCAATGTTTTTTCACCTAACATTGTATTATTTAAATCGGCAATACCAGTTTGAAGCCATTCTTTTTGAGATAACAAATCAAATGAGCTTTTAAGATTTACGCCCATTGTGTTCAGCGATTCTCCAACACTTCCAAGCGCATCCGCTTTTGTATCATCAACACGAATGTCATAATTTCCGTTTGAGATATTAGTTGCAATGGTGCTAATTGCTTCAATTCTTTGTGCAGTTTCTATATCTTTTTTCTCTAACTCAGATTGTAAAGCAGAGCGTTCGTTAAAATCTTTCAAGATTCTGATCAAGAAGACAATAGAAATAATAAAGGCAATAAAAAAAGCAACAATAATTAATATCAAACTATAATTCCCGTATCGTTCTGAATTAGCATTACGTTCGGCTAAAAGTTCTTGCTCTGTAGCTTCTACTTTCTTAATCACCGCACGTAGATCATTCATCATCTGTCTGCCTACATTTAAATCAAAAACCACAGTATCTTTTCCTAGACGTTTTTTAACTATCTGATTGTTTAGATATTTGAAAAAACTAGCGCGCTTTACACGAAGTTGTTTCAATTGTTTTTGCTGAGAAGGATTATCACTTGTAAGGTCATCCAATTTATCAAAATAACTATTTGATTTCGCTTCAGCGTCATTGTATCTGTCTACAAACTGCTCATCGCCTGTAATCAAATAACCGCGCATACTGGTTTGCGCTTCTGTAATAATTGCTGAGCCTTCATTTAAATTATAAATAACTTCCTGAGTGTGATTGACCCAAAAATTACTATGCAGCAAACTTTTAATGCTGATAAACGAAGCCACAGAGCTGATTGTAAGTACTAATAAGGAAACTAAAGAACTGATCAGCAGGTTTCTTTTAAAATTATTCTTCATATTTTATAATTACTTTTTATTCGTATTTTAAAGGAAGTACAATAATAAAGCTCGCGCCTTTGCCTACTTCGCTTTTAGCAGTGATTAATCCGTTGTGTTTTTCTATGATTTTTTTAGCGATTGCTAAACCAATTCCGGTTCCCTCATATGTCTGACGGTCATTTAAACTTTGGAAAATGATAAATATTCGATCCAGATAAATTTCATCAAACCCAATTCCGTTGTCCTTTACCGTAATTCTGCAGAACTTTCCATCAGGCGAAGTGGGGCTGTCAAAAGATTTTATGGCAATCAATTCAGAAGTAATTTCGATTAACGGAGGTTCATTTGCGCCAGAAAATTTAATCGCGTTTCCAATAAGATTTTGGAAAACCTGACGAAGCTGACTCGGAATACTATCTATTGTTGGAAGTTCTGTAGTTTTGATTGTTGCATTTTTTCGATCAATCAAATAATCAAAGTCTGAAAGCACTTCCTGCAAAACCACATTAAGATCTGTAGTTTCAGGTTTTACTTGTGCTGATAATCTGGAATACGCCAAAAGATCAGTAATTAAAGTCTGCATTCTCTCTGCCGATTTTATAGTTCTATCGACATAATCAACCGCTTTGTCATCTGCTTTTAAATATAAATCTTTGATGATTTTAATGAAGATTTGAATTTTCCGAATCGGTTCATTCAAATCATGCGAGACAACCCATGCAAACTGCTGTAGTTCGTGGTTTTTCATCTCTAATTCTTCATTTTTTAAAACCAGTTCTTTTGTTCGTTCGGCAATTTTAATTTCGAGATTGTCCTGCGCTTCTTTTCTGATTTTTATTTCTTTTGAAAGAAGATCTTTAATGCCTTTCAATTCGTTTTGTTGTTCGTAGATTTTGATAAAGGTTTTAACCTTCAGCATCAGCAAATCAGTATCTACCGGTTTAGTGATATATTCCACTGCGCCAGTTTCATAACCTTTGAAAATGTATTTTTTTTCGATATTTAAAGCCGAAAGAAATATAACCGGAATATCTTTTGTGCGTTTATTTCCTGAAAGAATTTTAACCACTTCAAAGCCGTCAAGTCCCGGCATTTGAACATCCATAATAATGAGGCAGTAATTTGTTTTTAAAATTTTCCTCAGGGCCTCCTCACCAGATTCGGCGGTATCGACATCGATATTATGCAGCTCTAATGTTTTTTTTAAGGCAATAATATTTGCCTTTATATCGTCTACAATCAATACCATGCTGTGTGGGGATAAAAAGCGTTATGAATTTGTTTTGGTTTGAAATTTAAAGCCTAAGCAGCAATTCAAAACATCTGATCCTATTTTGAACAACCTAAGCTCAACTTTCAAATGTATAAAGAAAAGTTAAAACTACTTTTCATCAAAAATGCAATTATTTATATAATTCCCATGTTGGAACTAAAATTATGTAAAATCTCTTTTTGGGGCAATTTTTAGATTATTTCAGTTAATCGATTGAAAGAAAACGAAGTAAATTAGAAATGAATTACTATAACTCAAACTATCATGAAAAAGCCTAAAATATTTCCTGAACAAAAACAGGAACTTCCCGGAAATGAATATTTAATGCATCCCGAACCCGAAATAATTCGTGAAAATTATATTGGAAGTCGTAAACTTTTTGGAAAAGTCGCTTTTATAACGGGCGGTGACAGCGGTATTGGGCGCAGCGTTGCAGTTCATTTTGCCAGAGAAGGTGCCAATATTGCAATTGTTTATTTGAAAGAAGATAAAGATGCACAGCTTACAAAAGAATTAATTGAGAAAGAAGGACAACAATGCCTTTTGATAAGCGGTGATTTAAAGGATGAGAAATTCTGCAAAAGTGCCGTTAAAAAATGCATCAGTTTGTTTAAAAAAATCAATGTTTTGGTCAATAATGCTGCAGTTCAGTTTCCGCAAAGCAAATTAGAAAAAATTACTGCATCACAGTTACAGAAAACTTTTGAAACTAATATTTATCCGTATTTCTATATCACAAAAGCGGTTTTGCCATTTCTAAATGAAAATGATACCATTATCAATACAAGCTCAGTAACGGCTTACCGAGGCAGTGAACATTTAGTAGATTATGCCAGCACAAAAGGCGCAATCGTGAGTTTTACCAAATCACTTTCTGCCATGCTTGCACCTAGAAAAATTAGGGTAAACGGAGTTGCGCCAGGACCAATTTGGACTCCGTTGATTGTGGCTAGTTTTGATAAAATTTCAGATTTTGGAAAAGATAATCCAATGAAAAGAGCCGGACAGCCATCAGAAGTTGCGCCGGCATATGTGTTTTTGGCCTGCGAAGATAGCAGTTATATTACTGGGCAATTTATTCATATTAATGGCGGGGAATTAGTTGGAGGCTAGCAATTAACCCCAAAGCACGCTAAGGTTTACGCGAAGAACGCAAGAAAAATATGTTTCAAATCTATAAAACGAGTGTGCAAATAGCTTAGCGAACCTTTGCGTGAACCTTAGCGTGCTTTACGGTTAAGAAAAAACCTCAGCATCTCAGAACCTTAGAACCTTAAAAAAAATGAACTACATCGACATAATAGGATTATTTGCAGGTGCGTGCATCACGATATCTACAATTCCGCAGATTATAAAGGTTTGGAAAACCAAGAAAGTAAAGGATATTTCACTTAAGACTTTCGGAATTCTGACTTTCGGAATCGTAGTTTGGATCATCTATGGAGTTTTAAAAGAAGATTTGCCAATTATCATCACAAATAGTGTTTCGCTCTGTCTAAATCTAGTGATGGTCTATTTTATAATTTACTACGAAAAAGAGTGACCTAAGGTGCTAAGGTTCTGAGAGTCTAAGGGACTAAGGTTTTAAACTAAAAAAAAACTCTGAGATTCCAAGTTAAAAAACTTAGAACCTCAGAATCTTAGCATCTTAGTACCTTAAGATAAAATATATGTTGCTTTATCAGCTAGCTAATTTTTGGTTATAAAGTTTAAATGACCAATGATGTTTGGCTCTGAAAAGTTTGAAAGAAGCAACGGCTTCAGAAAAACTCATGGTTAAAATTCGTTTAATTTCAGTAATTTGATGAGCAACTACATCAACAATTGGATCAAATGTGTTCAAATAATTATAAGCATGTTGCTCTACTTCCATCTCAACAATATGATTTAGAATGCTTTTTTTAAGAATCGTTCCCACTACACCTTTTTCAGGCATTGTTTTGAATTGCTGAATCTTTTTTGAAATTCTGGAATTCTCTTTTCCAATGTAGATATAGTTTCCAGAATCGTTTGTAAAATGCTGTTTTACTTGAGAAACTAATGGTGCATTTCGGTTCTCCATTGTTGGCATTCCTAACAAAGTAAACTGAATGCGTTTATGGCTTTCAAAATATAAAACGCTATTAATTACAGAGGAATTGTTTAAAACCGCCGACTGATTTTTTCCTAAGATTTTCTTTTCTCCACCTGCACCAAAACTGTGACATACTTTTCCGTTTTCGCAGTACACAAAAAATACAGGAGCCGATTGAAATGCTTCAATACTTAAACTGACATCTTGATGAAAAACCAAATCAAAATGCATAAACAAAATTTTATCATCAAAACGAGTTCCTTTTATAGAACCTTTAGTCCATTTCGATTGAATATCTAAGTTATATTCATTGTTTTGAGCACTTAATGTGCCATTAAAACTATCTTTAAGGTCATTAAAAACAGTATCAAATTCCCCATTGTTTATGTATAGTTTTTTCATTTTGGTTTGGTTTTACAAAGTAGTCAATACTTAATTAGTTTTTATAAAAATGAGTTTAATAAGTTTCTCATTTTGTATAACCCAAATTTCGTATTAATTGTAAATCAAACCCTTACACAATTTCAGTCAGATATTTCATAATTTTTATTTTGTTAAGAGACTAAGGTTCTGAGGTTCTAAGAGACTAAGTTTTTTTTACTTTGATTTTAAATAAAAAAACTTAGAACCTCAGTACCTTAGCATCTCAGAACCTCAAAAAAAAAACAGCTGCCCCAGATAAATCTGGAACAACTGCTCCTCAGCAAAATAAAAATACCTATTTATTTTATCTTAAGTAAGTTCACTTATGTCTGCATTTTTAGAATAATTCTTTTTCGGAATATCTTTAAAAAATTCGGCTTCCTCTAAATCTGCTGTTGGGCCATAGCCTAGCAAATGCGTACCTTTTATGTGGTCTTTTGTTTCAATTACATATAATATCGACATATCATCTGGATTACTCATACCTTCGTATCTGTGATGTGCTACAATGTAAATTTCATCTGGCTGATAGGCGTATTTTGTATCAGTATCTATCAGGCCAGAAGTATCAAATAAAAAATTTGATGTGTAGCCTTCATCCTGATATTTCTGTATATAATCGGTTTCGTGTTTTTGTTCTTTTTTCATGACTTAAAAATTTGAATAACATTTTAGTTAATCTTGTTTTATCAAATTTCATCATAGTTGGCAGATAAAATTAACTCAATAGATTTAAAAATTATCTCATTCAAAAAAGACCAATTCTAATCCTGAATATTTTTATTAATTTTAAATTTTCAATCACAAACAATACAAAAAGTGCTATATTTATTACGTAAAATTTATTTTTCAACGACCAGCAAAAGCGAATTTTAATGAACAATACAAATTATAATTTTCTTTTAAATGGAGGCGAAATGGGCGCCCTGACCCGTGCCAAAGATTGGAGCAAAACTTCGGTTGGGGCGGTTGAAACTTGGCCTCAAAGCCTTCGTACTACTTTAGGTATTCTTTTGCATTCCAGATTTCCCATGTTTTTGTTTTGGGGAGAAGAACATATTTGCTTTTATAATGATGCGTATCGTCCAAGTCTAGGAAACGAAGGAAAACATCCAGATATTTTAGGACAAAAAGGCGCCGAATACTGGCCGGAAATTTGGGATTTTATTGGTCCGTTAATCGATCAGGTTTTGACCAATGGAGAACCTACATGGCATGAAGATCAATTAGTTCCTATTTACAGAAATGGAACATTAGAAGATGTTTATTGGACTTTCAGTTATAGTCCTGTAACGAATGATGACGGAAAAATCTCTGGCGTTCTCGTTGTCTGTACCGAAACTACAGACAAAGTAAACATTCGTAAAAGACTCGAAGAAAGTAATGACCGTTATCGCAATAATATTCTGCAGGCACCAAATGCCATGTGCATTTTCAGAGGAAAGGATTTTACTGTTGAAATCGCAAATCAACTAATGCTTGAAATTTGGGAACGTAAAGAGCATGAAGTTCTTAATAAACCCATTTTCGAATCATTGCCAGAAGCTACGGGACAAGGTCTAGAAGATCTTCTGATGAACGTATATTTGACAGGCGAACGCTTTACAGCAAATGAGCTTCCGGTAAAATTAATGAGAAACGGCAAAATCGTAAATACGTTTATTAATGTTGTTTATGAAGCTTTGTATGAGACAGACGGAACAATTTCGGGAATTGTTGCGATTGCAAATGACGTAACGCTTCAGGTTACAGCACGCCAAGCAATCGAAGAAAGTGAGAAACGTTTTAAAAATATTGTACAGCAAGTACCGCTTGGAATTGCCATTCTTAAAGGCCCTGAACATATTGTCGAATTGGCAAATGACACGTATTATCAAATTGTAGATAAGACCGAAGAAGAAACGCTTAACAAACCCGTTTTTGAATCGGTGCCTGAAACTAAAGATGCTGTTCATCCACTGATTTCGAAAGTTTATGAAGAAGGAATTCCGTTTTTTACTGATGAATTGCCAGTCACCATTAATCGATATGGCCGACAAGAAGAATGTTATTTTAATATCGTTTTTCATCCTTTAAGAGAAGAAAACAACAAAGTAACTGGCGTTATCGTTGTGGGTTATGAAGTAACGCAATCAGTGCGTTCAAAATATCTTTTGGCTGAACAAGAAAAAGCTTTTAGAAATCTAGTAATGCAGTCGCCAATTGCTATGACAATGGTAAAGGGAAAAGATTACATTATTGAATTGGCCAATACAACAATGCTAAATGATATTTGGCAGAAAAAAGAAAGCGAAACGATTGGGAAACCTGCTTTAGAAGTTTTTCCCGAATTATTAGATCAAAAATATCCTCAACTATTAAATGAGGTTTTAGATAAAGGAAAAATAATACGCGAAAATGAATCTGTTGCCATGATTGATGTTAATGGCAAACTGGAAAAATTTTATCTGGATTATCAATACACACCGTTGTATGAAACTAACGGCGAAATATCAGGTGTAATGGTGACTGTCAACAATGTCACTGACAAAGTTGAAGCCCGAAAAAAAGTAGAAGAAGCTGAAGAGCGTGTTCGTTTGGCTTCGCAAATTGCCGAAGTCGTAACTTGGGATTTAAATGTAGCAACGCAGGAATTAATTTATTCTGATAATATGTTGATGCTTTTTGGTCTTGAAAAAAACAAGAAAGTAACTCGTGCACAGATTTTAAGCCAAATTATTCCTGAGGATATTCCTGTAATCGAAAAAGCATACGCGAAAGCATTAAAAACTACTATTTACAGATACGAAGCCCGAATTTTAAAGCCCGACAATTCTATTGCGTGGATTAGAGTTCATGGAAAAATGTTTTTTGATGATTTAAAAAATCCTGCTAAAATGCTCGGAATCGTAATGGATATTACTGACGAGAAAAACAATCAGGAAATTTTAATGAAAAGTGAGCAAAGGTTCAGACTCCTCGCCGACTCTATTCAGCAACTTGTTTGGACCAGTGATGCGATGGGAAATATGAATTACTTTAATCAGTCGGTTTATAATTTCTCTGGCCTTTCAAAAATCAATATTAATCAGAATGGATGGCTTCAAATTGTTCATCCCGATGATCGTGAGGAAAACATTAATCGCTGGACAGAAGCCATAAAAACCGGTAATGACTTTTTATTTGAACATCGCTTTCTTCGGCATGATGGAAAATACAGATGGTA
Organism: Flavobacterium sp. LHD-80; assembly: GCF_030929605.1. GTDB lineage: Bacteria > Bacteroidota > Bacteroidia > Flavobacteriales > Flavobacteriaceae > Flavobacterium. Next base: position 113,998 of record NZ_JAVFVS010000002.1, on the reverse strand, counting down.
TTCTAGTCACGCGATTGCCCAAAAAGATGCTGAGGGAAAAATTCAGATGTGGGTAGGTACAAGTACAGATATTCAAGATCAGAAGGATTCGACCACTTTGCTGGAAAAGCAAGTTTTACAACGTACCGAAGAATTGGAAAGCAAAAACAAAGATTTGATCAATATGAATATTGAACTTCAGTCTTTTGCTTATATTTCAAGTCACGATTTGCAGGAACCACTCAGAAAAATCCAAACTTTTGCCAGCCGTTTAACTGATTTGGATGAACAGAATATTTCACCAAGAGCCAAAACGTATTTAGAGCGTATTGAATTTTCGGCAAAAAGAATGCAGGCGCTTATACAAGATTTGCTGACATATTCCAGAACCAATTCGGCCGACAGAACTTTTGTAAAAACCAATTTAGATGAAATTGCAGAAGAAGTTTTAATGGATTTTTCGGATCGTATTGAAGAAAAAAATGCTGTTATCGAACTCCAACCTCTTGGTGAAGGAACTGTAATGCCTTTTCAATTCAGACAACTTTTGCATAATTTAATTGGAAATGCTCTGAAATTTTCTCGTAAAGATGTTCCGCCTCACATTCAGGTGAAAGCAAAAAGAGTAATCGGAAAAAAATTAAATTTTAAAGTTGATTATCCCGATAAAAGTTATTTATGCCTAATAATCTCTGATAATGGAATTGGATTTGATGATGCTTACAAAGAGCGCATTTTTGAAGTTTTCCAGCGCCTAAATACCGAAAGTGAATTTTTAGGAACTGGAATTGGACTGGCAATCGTGAAAAAAATTGTCGAAAACCATAAAGGAATTATTAAAGCGAGCAGTGAAAAAGATCATGGAGCTACATTTAAAATTTTCCTACCTGAATTATAAAAAAATACCAGATTCATTTTAATAAATAAATCTGGTATTTCTTTTTTTTCTGTAATCTGCTGAGATTATAATTTGTAGACAAAAGTTTTATGATCTGGGACAAATTCCTTCCAATTTATGGTTAAGGAATGTTCAATAGATTTTATAATATCTTTCATCAAAACCGGCTTTGTAATAAAAAAATTTGCTCCTAATGCGAGACTTTTTTCAATAATGCTAGGTTCATTTGAAGTCGAAAAAATGATAATTGGAATATCACTATTTTCATTTGAACCTTTAAGTTCAGTTAAAACGTCAAAACCATTTTTTCCGGGCATATTGAGGTCTAAAAAGATAACATCTGGTTTTGGAGGCGAGTGTGCTATTGCGTTTAGCAGCTTTTCTCCACCCGAATAGGTTTGCAATACAATATCTTTAGATAATGAATCGACAGCATCAGCAAAAATACTTAAATCGTCTTCGTCATCATCTGTGTAGAAAATTAACAAATCGTTCATGTAGAAAGGGTTAAACTGTTTTTCGTAAAGATACTCAAAATAAATTCACTATTACTCAAATGTTAAATTATTCTGACAAAATCCGCAAATTGAAATCTGATAATTTAAAAAGATAATTCTATAAATCTTTCCATTGTAAAAATCCCAACTTTGTTTGACAGTTTTTAAACAAAACAAATTCAACGATTTAACTTAATTTTTAAATTAAAAGCCATGGGAGATCATAAAAACCTTACCGAAGAATTAGCGGTAAACAAAATAAAAGAATTAGCAGAAAATATAAAAACCTGCATGTTCTGTACGTATAACGAGAACCGTTTGCAATCAAGACCAATGTCTGTTCAAAAAATTGATGATTTAGGCAATCTTTGGTTCTTATCTGACCGAAACAGCAGTCAAAATGCTGAAATTACACTAAATCCTACTGTAGAAATATTCTTTTCTGAACCGCACGATAAATTCCTTACACTGCATGGATCAGCGACGATTTCATACAAAAGAGAAATTATTGAAGAATTATACGATCCTATTGTGAAAGTCTGGATGCCTGGCGGTATCGATGATCCAAATTTAAGTGTCATAAAAGTGGTTCCAGAAGACGGTTATTATTGGAACAACAAAAACGGTAAACTGGTTGCCATTGCTAAAATGACTGCTGCGCTTGTGACAGGAAAAACAATGGATGATGGAATTGAAGGGAATTTGCAATTGCAATAATGCTTGTTTAACCGCAAAGTTCGCAAAGATTTACGCAAGGTTCGCAGGAATAATTTCTTTGCGTGCTTTGCGTTTTTTTCTTTGCGGACTTTGCGATTAAAAAACAATCCTTTTCATCTCTAAAGCATTCAAAATTCCTGCTTCGCTTGCGGTATTATTAAAATATACAAATCCAGATTTAGATTCGATTTTAGTTTTAATATCTAGTAATTCATCAGAAGAATAACTAGAATAAAATAGCTTTGGAACTCCATGCAAACGAATATAAATAAGCGGAAAATCAGTAAAAATAGTTTGTGGTAATTTTGGATAACTGACACTGCAAAATGTTATATTATTTTGCAAAAAGACATTCCACACTTCTTGATTCCACCAGCTTTCATGACGAAATTCAATTACATTTTTGAAGTTCAAATCGAGGTTTTGAACAATCAGCATTAATCTTTCTGAAGTAAAAGAATAACTCGGCGGAAATTGAAACAAAATACAGCCTAATTTTTCTTTTAAACCTTCATTACAGCAATCATAAAAGTCCTTTAATAAAACTTCACAGCTTATAAATCTTTTTAAATGTGTAATTTCTTTAGGCGCTTTTACTGAAAATTTAAAATCAGCTGGCGTTTTATTGTACCAATTTCCTAAGACTCTTAAAGTCGGGAATTTATAAAAGCTTCCGTTAAATTCGTATGTATTAAAATGCTGGCAATAATAATCAAACCACTTTGAGGATGGCAGGTTTTCAGGATAAAAAACACCTTTCCAAAATCGGTTATTAAAACTCGAGCATCCTATTAAAAGATCTGTTTTCATATGTGAAGCTGTTGACAATTGGTACAGAAAAAACTTCGACGATTCTTTTTTCCAGTTGTTTTTTTAATGATTGGCAAATTACAGCGCAGACAAGTGCTTTTTGTGTAAGCAAGCCAATGTTTCTTTAGTTCGAATTTCTTTTTCCAATACAAAAATTCAAAACTGTAAATAGAGCATTCAGAGATAATTTCAGTGATTTTATCAGACGGAATTTTCCCTACCAATGATTCTGGATGAACAAAACATCGGTACAAAACTTCATTTTTTATTATATTCCCTACTCCCGAAAATATGTTTTGGTCTAAAATCGCATCGCAGATCATTTCGTTAGGAATTTTATCGAGACTTTCTTTTGCTTTCTTCGGATTCCAGTTTTCGTTCAAAACATCCTCACTCCAATCATAATATCGATTGACATCGCCTTCTAATATTTTAATCGAACAGGTATAAAAATTAATTTCGCCGCTAGAAAATTGCAAGTGCAGTCTCGGTTCGGTTTCCTTTTGTTCGTTTACTCTGTAAGTTCCAAACATCAGCATATGAATCTTTACAGTAAAATCGTCAAAGCAAATCAAAAAATGCTTTCCCCAAGTCTTGCATGACAAGATTTTTTTGTCCTTTAAACGCTGTATATCAATATTGCTATTTCCAGAAACTTCAATTATTGTTTGACCGGAAAACTGATTCACTTCTTCTTTTAAAATCAATATAGACGGACCTTCGGGCATAACTTTCTATTTAAATTCATTAAAAAAAAGTGCAGTTTTGAGACTGCACTTTTGTACTTTAATCTCTAATCTTACTCTGCTTCTGCAGCTTCAAGATTTACGGCATTTACAGCAACTTCTGTCAATAATTTATCGGCTCCTTTTTCTTCATCGAGCGTTAATTCTAATATCGAAGCTGCTTCTTCTAGACCTAAGGTTTCAGCAAATTGTCTTAGAGTTCCGTAAGTCGCAATTTCGTAATGCTCGATTTTCTGGCTTGCAGCGATAATTCCGGCATCTCTAACCACGCCAATTTCAGTTTCTCCAAGAATTCCTTTTCCTTCTTCAATCAAACCTTCCATTGCATCGCATTTTTTAGCCGTCGCTTTTTTTCCAATCAAATCAAAAACTTTCTCCAAGCGTGTTACATGCTCTTCTGTTTCAACCAAATGATTATTTATAGCTGAAATCAAATCTTCTGATGTTGCATTTCTTGCCATTACTGGAAGCGCTTTAACCAAAGCTTTCTCTGCCCAGTATAAATCTTTAAGACTGTCCTCAAATAATTCGGTTAAGCCGGCAGCAGCATTTGATTTAGGTTTTGTAACGCCTCTTTTTACTTCTTGCTTGGTTGCAGTTTCGTTTTTGTTATTCGCAGTTTTCATGGTAATTTTTTTTATGATTAATAGATGATAAAATTACCATTCGAAATTCGGGCACGGTTATAGGATTTTTTATTTAAATTCCATTCTACACATCTGATAATTATACAATTACACTAGGCAATTCTATAAAGAATTCTCTTTCATTTAGACTTAGATTTGTTTTATAGAAATTATAAAAACTGATATCATGAATACTATAAATAAAAACAACAGCATTCTTAACAGAAACCCTAACGCAGCCAACAGAAATACGGTAATGAATGAAGAACTTTATGATTTGAACGATCAAAAAGACACCGATAACAGTATTGAAGAAACTGCAAATCGCGGTTACACAGTAAGAAACGGACATAATCCGGATAAACCAAATCCCGATGAAAACGTTCCTAATTATAGCGATGATGATTTAGATGATCTAGACGATGATTTTCACAACGACCGCGACTTAGAAGATAATAACGATGATGTTTATGTAGTGGATCTAGAAAATGATGACGATGATGATTATATAGACGAAGACCTTGACGAAGAAGAGGAAAATGATGAATTTGATAATCCCGCCGACACTTTTGAAAACGACTTTAATGAAACGGAAGATGATTTAGAAGACTTAGATGAAGATGACGACGATTTTAATGACGAAGACGATGATAACGATGATGATAATACTTATGTTGAGGACGATGTACAAGAAGATGATGACTCGTACTCAGACGATGATTTAAGAAGATAAAATTGAAATTATTAAAAATGTAAAAACCGTTAAGAATATAAATCCTTAACGGTTTTTTTATGTTTTTTAGGTGTGAATTAGAGTTGATATAATTTCAAATATGTACTCGAATATTCTGTAGAGGCGTACAGCAGTGCGTCTACGCAACGATTTTTAATCGCCAATTTTTTCAAGTGTCGGAATATCATCCATTTTTTGAAGACGTTCTGTTAGTCCTTCCCTTGCTTCGCTTAATTCTTGTTCGGCTTTGCCTAATTCTTTGTACCATTCTTCTTTTCCTGTTGAAGCATTTTCGATTTTACGCATAATCTCATAAATCTCGCCTTCAGCTTCCATCACTTTCAAGCGTTTGTAATACGTGAGGCTTTCAGTCATGTGCGCCAGTGCAATCATCGCCGTCAAAAACGGATGATTATTGGTTACATTTACATCTTTAATTTTACCGTGCTCCAACTCTACTTTCAAAGCAAATGCAAATTCTTCCATATTAAACTCTTCATGCTTGCTCTTCGGATTTAAATAGGCTTTAATTGCTTCAACATTGTTCATTGTCGAAAGATCGACTTCTGTGTTTTTGCTATCCAACAAATCTTTGTACACTACATTTGCAATGGCTCGTGCTTCGGCAGTTGTGGGGTCATTTTTAGGATTTTCAAAGTCACGAATCGACCAATCCCAGTTTTTAGGATGCACAGGTTTTATGTACTTTTCGCAAAAATCTGTTACATCATTTTTTAAGCTTACCATTTCGTCTTCTCTTTTTACATAAACATCTTGATAAGCACCGCTTTTTGTTCCCATAATTTGATATTTTTTTAAAAGATAAACGACACAAAATACCAAGATATAATTGTGTCGTTTTTATTCGATATTATTTACTGAGATTCTTGGTTTACACACTTCTTCGGCCACTAATAAGCGAAATGATAAATAAAACCAGGAATATAAAAAATAAAACTTTTGCTATACTAGCTGCTCCAGCGGCAATGCCACCAAAACCAAATATTCCGGCAACTATTGCCAAAATAATAAATATGACTGTCCAACGTAACATAATAATTGATTTTTAGTTAATAACGATTTTGTTTGTTACTCAAATTTCATGCTTTTAAAGGAGATGCATTAACTCTAAACATTTTATTTATAGCTCTATAAATGACGATTTACAATAAATTGACTTGATAATTTTCAATCAATTCTGCAAATGCCGTTTCAGAGCGTGAAAAGTATTTTTTTGTGCTTCTGCTCTTTTTTACTTTGTCAAAATAAGGCTGAATCGATCCGTCTTCATAAGTCGAAACCAACAGCGGATGAACGTAATAATTTTTGCAAACATTTCTTGTATTTCCGAGTGCTTCTGCGGTAGCGTCATAAGCAGTTAGGATATTTTTTTTGATTTCTTTTTCGTCAGATGTAATTCCGATTTCCATTAAATTTTCAAAAAATATTATTGAAGCTGCCCAAGTTCTGAAATCTTTAGCACTGAAATATTCTCCCGAAATTTCATGTAAATATTCGTTGACCATGTGACTGTCTAAAACCTTGCGTTCGCCGTTTTTATCATAATATTTAAAAACTTCCCAACCCGGAATTTCCTCGCAACGGCTAACCAATTTTATCAATTGTTTATTTCTGGTTGTAATCGTATGCTGTTTTCCTTTTTTTCCGATGAATTCAAATCGGAGGGAATTTTTATTGATGTTGATGTGTCGTTTGCGTAAAGTCGAAAGTCCGTAAGATTTATTGTCCTTCGCGTATTTCTCATTTCCAATTCTAATGTGCGTTTCTTCCATTAACCGAATCACAAGTGCAACAACTTTATCTTTTGACCATTCTTTTTGCTCCAAATCATGATCAACTTGTTTACGAATTGCTGGAAGTTTTTGTCCAAATTCGGCTATTTTGTAAAACTTCGTTTGGTTTCTAATCTGATTCCATTTTGGATGATAACGATATTGTTTTCTGTTTTTATCATCCAAACCAACCGCTTGTAAATGTCCGTTTGATAAATCAGAAATATGAACATTAACCCACGCTGGCGGTAAAACCAAACTGCTAAAGCGCTTTAATTCGCTTTTTTGCTTGATGCATCGACCGTTCTTTTTATAAATGAAACCATCTTCGCCTTCGCATCTTTCAATTGGCAATTTTTGATTGCTTACATAAACCAAATCTAATTTATCAAGTACCAAATGTGGTGACTTGATTAACTGATTCATCATTTTTTGCTGTGCGATTTTTAATGGCATGGTTTCAATTTTAATTGTTTCGCAAAGAATTTATTAGTGCTTTTTTGTTCATATAGGAACGACCTTTTATTCCAACTCTAATAGCTTGTTTCAGCAATTCCTCTTTTGTCCATTCTTCATACGGTTTTGCTTTTCCGCCCTTTTCTCCGGCATCTGGTGTATTGGCAATCCGTGCTGATTTTTCTTTGCTGTATCCTTTCTCAACAAGAGCCTGATACTGCTTTTCGTTTTTAATTCTTGGATTAGGCATGACTTCTAATATTAGATTATTGATTTGTGTTATATGGTATTCCAAAATTCATCAAAAAGAAGGATTTTTCTGTTATATAATTTTTGTTATAACTTTCATAATTTGAGTCAATTGTGAGTCGTAAAGTCAAAAGTTATAAAGTCGAAAGTCCTAGAGTAGTAGATAAAAAAAATCCCAATTCTTTTGGAATTGAGATTCTGTATATTAAATTAAAGCTTTCTGGAAAAAGAAAAATCGCTTTACAATGCTTTCTCAAAAGAAAGTTTTATGGTATCATCGTTTTTTGCAGCGTCCCAAAAAACATAAGGCTCTTCTATTCTAATTCCGGCAAGGTCTTTTTCAAAATTATTCTGGTAGCTAACAACAGCTTCACCATTTTCGGCATATTCATTAAATAATATGTTTCCAATATATTTAATCTCTCCTTTATTGACATTAAAAGGAATGGAGAAACCATTTATATTACTCGTTTTTTGAAGAACTTGAAAACCGCTATTTGAAAAAAGCCTAATATTTGTTATAACATATTCACCTTCCGGTTTTTCAACTGCAAAAAGATAAGTCAATCCACCATCTAAATCTCCTTTATGTCTCATTCTTGTAATCTGAGCAGGAATAAAATGTACTTCTTTTGAATACTTTCTAACCAATTTAGGATCAGTTGACTTATAACTTATTAGCATATAATAACCATTAAATCTTGCTTTTTCTTTTGGAAAAGTAAGTGAACCGAAAATTAATCCGTTATCTGTTTTCTTCGGATTATAGGTCAATTTTTGGGCTGTTGCTTGAGATATAGCACCGAAGAAAATTAAAGCAGATAATAATAAAACACGAAGTGTCGATGTGAATGATTTGTTTTTTGAGGTTGTTTTCATTTATCAGGAGGTTTTTGGTTTTTCTTCAATAAATAATGAATTTATTATTCAAAACAAATATTACAATTAAAAACAGATTTATTTTACGGGAAACCTCATTTTGAGATTGTTAATTACCCAATCCAATATCATCAATTGTTTCTTCTGGAATCGCTTTCGGTTTTAATAACTTCAAACCAAATCTTATCATGTAAATTGTTCCTATAGTAAGAAAAACAACTATCACTGCAAAAATTATTAAATACCAGAAGTCTTTATCTGTCGATGCTTTTATAAAGTTTTTTATTGCTGTGAATAAAGTGCCATACGACACAAACAATAGAAGCCCTGAAATAAGAAGCAAAAACAAACCTATAATTTTTTTAAGTACGATCATGACACCGAAGTATTATCAATTTTATCAATTGTCCATTTGTTGTTTACTTTTTTGATATAAATCCTTACACCAATTCCGCAATGTCTTCCACAAGAAAAACCTCCATCTAAAACGCCATATTTTCGCTCTTTATCAAATTGGATTCTTGTAAAATAAATTGCACCAGCAAAAACAAAATCATATTTTTTTCTCCAAAATTCATATCTATCTTTTGGAAACTCTGACATGTTTCTTATTACAAATTTACCTTTAAGTGGGATATTTTTATAATCAATTGTGTAGGTAGAATCTATTTCTTTTTTTGGATTAAATATTTTAGCGCATTTAAAATGCTCTTCCAAATATTCTTTTAAATCCTCATTGCTTTTCCCTATTTTAGGATTGAATGCTACAATTAATTTTGAAGTATCTTCTTCAATTGCTTTATAAATGGAGTCCTGATTGCGCTTCCAATCTGCTATTTCTTTTTTTTGCTTTTCGGTACCTTTTGTTGAATCGGTACTTATATAATTGCCTTCTTTATCATAAATAACTTCTCCATAAATAGGTGGCGGACTTGGAAATGTCCTATAATCAATACAAAGGGAATCAATCAAATCTGGAAAAATTTGGGTCATTACATTTTTTTCGAAATCTATATCACTGATCTTTTTGTTGCAACTCACAAACAACAATAAAGTTGACAGAAAAATTAGTTGAAATGATTTTGACATTCGTAATAAATAGTAATTGAAGAAATTATTTTTATGAAATTTTCTCAGCTAATATAAAACTATTTCTATTACAAAATAACTTACAATAACGGCATCATATCTAAATCATATAACAATCTCCAAAAATCCTGTAATACATTCCTCCTACTTCCTGAATAATTTTACATCATAACATTCAAACTATTAAAAATCATGAAAAAGATACTATTAGCCGGTAAAGCAATTTTAGGAGCGGGACTTATCATTCTATTCCTTCAGTCTTGTAAAAACGAAACAAAACAAGAAGATCCAAAAGAGGTTGCAGAAGATGCCAACGAAGCAAAATTTGACTCCATTGACAGTAAAGAAGATGATTCGGAATTTTTAGTTGATCAGGCAGAAATCAATTTAGCTGAAATCGAAATTGGAAAATTGGCACAAACTAAAAGTACCAATCCTGAAGTGAAAAAATTTGGTAAAATGCTTGTTGATGAGCATACTAAATCGGCTTCAGAAGTAAGTGCTTTGGCGAAAGCTAAAAACTTTACGCTTCCAACTTCTTTAACTGAAGAAGGTCAAGAGGAATACAAAAAACTAAACAAAAAAACAGGTCTTGATTTTGACAAAAAATTCGCCGATATGATGATCGACGGTCACGAAAAAGCGATTAAAAAACTACAAGACGCAACTAAAGATGCAAAAGATGAAGACATAAAAGTATGGGCTTCAAACAATATTGCCGGTTTAACAGCACATTTGGAACACGCTAAATTGCTGAAACAAAACTTGGACAAAAAGTAAAATTTTATTTTAGACGCTAAGATTCTGAGGTTCTAAGATACTATTGAGCATCTAAGAACCCCAAATCTTTGCTAAAAACCCCTCAAGAGTTGAATTGCTTGAGGGGTTTTCTTTTTTTTAGGGACAGAGGGACAAAGAGATAAAGGGACAAAGGTTATACTTTGTTTCTTTGAAAGTAACTTTAAAACCTTTGTCCCTTTGTAACTTTGTAACTTTGAACCTATTTTCCAGCTATCTTCTGCAAATGTTCTGGATATCTAGATCCTTCAATTGTTATTTTTGAAGCGGCTTCATTAATTTCTGAAAGATCAGTGGCAGAAAGTTTTAAATCTAAAGCGCCAAGGTTTTCTTCTAAACGATGCAGTTTAGTTGTTCCTGGAATTGGTACAATCCAAGGTTTTTGAGCTACATTCCACGCCAATGCTATTTGCGCATTTGTTACGCCTCTTTCAGCTGCCATTTTTGATAATAATTCAACAAAAGCTTGGTTTGTTTTTCTGGCTTCGGGAGCAAAACGAGGTAATGAATTTCTAAAATCGGTAATGTCAAATTGTGTGTTTTCATCAATTTTTGCAGTAAGAAAACCTCTTCCTAACGGACTGAAAGGCACAAATCCGATTCCGAGTTCTTCTAAAGTTGGAAAAATCTCTTCTTCTGGAGTTCTCCACCAAAGTGAATATTCGCTTTGCAAAGCTGTAACAGGTTGAACTGCATGCGCACGACGAATGCTTTCTACTCCAGCTTCAGAAAGTCCAAAATGCTTCACTTTCCCTTCCTGAATCAAATCTTTTATAGTTCCTGCAACATCTTCGATAGGAACATTTGGATCCACACGATGCTGATAGTATAAATCAATCACATCTGTATTTAATCTTTTTAATGAACCTTCAATGCTTTTTCTAATCCATTCGGGACGGCTGTCTAATCCTTTTTTAGAATCGCCTTCTAGAAACCCAAATTTAGTTGCAATTACAACTTTATCGCGAAAAGGCGCCAGAGCTTCTCCCAAAAGTTCTTCGTTTAAAAATGGTCCGTAACATTCTGCCGTATCAAAAAGAGTAATTCCCTTTTCATACGCAGAACGCAAAAGACGTATCATTTCATTTTTGTCATGAGCAGGACCATATCCAAAACTCATTCCCATGCAGCCAAGCCCCAATGCTGAGACTTCAAGACCGCTATTTCCTAGTTTACGTGTTTTCATCTTAAGGTTCTAAGGTTCTGAGATGCTAAGATTCTAAGTTTTTTTCTTAGTACGACGCATCTCAATACCTATTTTTATTTAAATTTTTAAATTTGCCAAAATTTAAAGATTCCAATTTCTTAGCATCTTAGAACCTTAGCAACTTAGCATCTTATTTTAAAGAAGCCATATCAATTACAAATCGATATTTAATATCTCCTTTTAATAATCTTTCGTAGGCATCATTTACTTCGTTTACACCAATTAATTCAATATCTGCAGTGATATTATGTTCGGCACAGAAATCTAACATTTCCTGAGTTTCAGCAATTCCTCCAATAGCTGAACCAGCGAAACTTCTTCTTCCTAACAAAAGACTGAAAGAGGTTACAGGAAGTGGTTCCATTGGCGCACCAACAAGCGTTAAAGTTCCATCTACTTTTAATAAGTTTAAATACGAATCGATGTTATGTTCAGCTGAAACGCAATCTAAAATAAAGTTCAGACTTTTTGCATGTTTAGCCATTTGTTCAGGATCTGTAGACAAAACAACTTCGTCTGCTCCAAGGCTTTTTGCCGCGTCGAATTTAGATACCGATGTTGTGAAAACGACCACATGAGCGTCCATAGCTTTTGCTAATTTGATTCCCATATGTCCTAAACCACCAATACCAACAATTCCAACTTTTTGACCAGGGCCAACTTTCCAGTGTTTTAAAGGGGAATACGTTGTAATTCCAGCACAAAGTAATGGTGCAACTCCGGCAAGATCCAGTTTGTCTGAAATATGTAAAACATAATTTTCATCGACAACAATACTTTGAGAATAACCTCCAAATGTATGTCCGCCCAAATGTTTGTCAGGAGAATTGAATGTCAAAATACTTCCTTCGTCGCAATATTGTTCTAAATCGCTTTTGCAATGCTCACATTCTCTGCAAGAATCAACCATACAGCCTACTCCTGCTAATTGTCCTACTTTAAAGTTTTTTACGTGATCACCAACTTTTACAACTCTTCCAACGATTTCATGCCCCGGAACAATTGGGTACATTGTACCATGCCATTCATTTCTAGCCGAATGCAAATCAGAATGACAAATTCCGCAGTACAGAATTTCGATTTCTACATCATGCGCTTGAACAGCTCTACGTTGAATATCTAATGTTTTCAATGGTGCTTCGGCAGCTTCTGTACCAAAGGCTTTTATGTTTTTTGTTTCCATAATTTTATTTGTTGTTTTTTAGTTTTGTTTTTTGTTTCAGGTTTCAAGTTTCAAGTTTCAGGTTTAACCGCAAAGAGCGCAGAGGTTTACGCAAAGCACGCAAAGAAAATAAAACTTTGCGCCTTGGCTCCCAATAGCTATCGGGATTGCGAGATTCTTTCATCAGCCAAAAAACTTAGCATCTTAGCATCTCAGTCCCGAGGCTTCGGGATAGCATCTTGTTTCTAAAGACTACTTAAAAGAAAATATTCTCCATCGGTTACTTTATCAAGCCAGATTCCGTGGCCTTTATCAACTTCTGTTATAATAGCAATATAAGAGAACTTGTCAAATGGAGTTGCTCCGTACCAATGCTCTACTCCTGGTAAAATCGTAACTACTTCATCTTTCTGAAGCATTCTAACCGCATTTCCTCTTTCCTGATAATAACCAACTCCGTCTTTTGCAATAAGCATGTGCAGACTCGCATTAATATGCCAGTTGCTTCTTGCGCAAGGCTCAAATGTAACTTCTTTGATTACAGTGTTTTCAGGATGAATATCGCTCGTTTGTTTTTTATAAGAAACGTCGCCTGTCATAAATGTATTCGGGACTTTTCCTTCTTCAATAACTGTTGAATAATTTGTTGACATAAATTTACTTATTTTTTTGAGATTGACTTTATTTAAAATCACTTATCTAATTCATTATCAGAATTATAAACTAAATTTTAGAAAGCTAGAGGCCGCTTTATGAAGTAGTAATTTAGTTTGTCCAAAACTGATAAGTTATTTCAGCATTGTAATTTCAAGGCAAAATTAGGTCAACTCTGCGTGTCGCAAATAACAATATTCAAACAAAAAATTAAGAAATTGAAACAATTTACATTCTCAACGATTTTGGAACCGTTCCTGTAAGTCTTTTAAAATAATTATTGAAATAACTTGGATATTCAAATCCAAGCGAATAACCAATGTCTGAAATACTCCAGTCCGTATGTTGCAAAAGTGCCTTTGCTTCGCTGATAACTCGTTCCGTGATATGTGAAGTCGTAGGTTTTCCTGTAACTTCTTTAACCGAGCGGTTCAAATGATTTACATGCACTGCAAGACTTTGTGCGTAATCTTGTGGTGTTTTTAATACAAGTGGCTGATCTTTAGTTTCAATAGGGAATTGACGTTCTAATAACTCCAAGAACAATGAGGTAATTCTTGATGAAGCATTTTTAGGTTTAAAGAAGTTTTCTGAAGGTTGCATCTTCATTGATTCATGCAAAATTAAATTGATGTAATTGCGCATTAAATCATCTTTAAAAGCATAATCGGTTTCATATTCTTCGATCATTTTTTGAAATAACGAATCTATAAAAACCTTTTGTTCAGCGTTTAAAGAAAAAATTGGCGTTCCTCCTATTTTAAACAATGGTGATTCATGAAGTGTTTCCGAACGGTCATTTGTTTTCAGAAATTCTTCTGTAAAAACACAAGCATAACCTTCATATTCGCCAGAAACAGTTTCCCAAGAATAAGGAATAATGGGATTACCGAAAAACAGAATTGTTCCGTCGGTTTCTATCCCGCGGTCAGCATATTGTATAATACTTTTGCTAGTATTGATGCAAATTTTATAAAAATCTCTACGACTGTAAACTGGGACTTTACTTAAATCCCCATTAATTGGGTAAACTTTAAATCCTTTCAGTTTTAAATCTGAAGTAAAATCGCAATTCTGAGTTTCTGTTTGATTATTCATTTTGCAAAGTTATGAAAATCAAACAATATTTTATTTTTTTGTTTCAGGTTTCATGTTTTAGGTTTCATGTTTAACCGCAAAGGCGCAAAGATTTACGCAAAGCACGAAAAGAAAATAAAACTTTGCGACTCTGCGACTTTGCGAGATTCTTTCGTTCAGCTAAAAAACTTAGCGAACCTTGCGTAAATCTTAGCGTCTTTGCGGTTAAATTTTTTAATTCTTCAAGCTTGCAGATCGCAGCCCTTTCGCTGAAGCAGATAGTATAACTTCTTTTACATTCTCTTCTTTTTGGATTATGATTTGGGCGTAGCCATTAAAAAGCTTTCTTTTCCATTGTTCCGCAGGTTTTATGACCTGAATAATTCCGGGGTCTGTATTCATCACGTCCCAGTCTTTTATTTTTTGCAATGGCGTTGCAATAATATGAATTGTATTTTTTCCTTCTTCTAAAATACTGGAATTCAAAGTGTACTTTTGAGAATCTTCAACACTTGGATTTACTTTGTTTCCGTTGATGAAAACTACTGTTTCTACTCCAATTTTCTTGTAAAAGAAACTTACGATATTTGACGCCAAATTGTTCTTCAAATCAAATTCGCCTTTGTAAATATAAAACGGCGCCTGATTTTTATAATCACGGTCTTTAAAGGCTGTTTTCCAGTCGTTTTCAGCATAATTTTGTAATTCTTGAGACAAATTAGCTGTTACGCCTTTTTGTTCTTTAAAATTGGTTATTGCAACTAAAGAAACATCATCGATAAACTGATCTTTTTCTAATGAAGTTGGATTGCCGTTTCCTACGCCTAAAATCTTTCCGCCTTCTATTGAAAATGCAATTTCATCATTTGAAGTTGGGACGTGCAAGCCATTTTTATCTATTAATTCAACTGTAACAACGTTTACTTTAGAATTTGGAAGATTTTCTTTGTCAACAGAAAGTTTAATATTTTCCGATTTTCCAGTCGTTTTCTGAGTTTCAGTCAATATTTTTTTTCCGTTTTTATACCCAATAGCTTCTAAGGTTCCGGGCGTATAATTTACTTTCCATTCTAAATGTCCATTTTGTTGTATTTTCTTTTTTCCGAGACTTTTTTTATTGAGAAAAAGTTCCACTTCATCACAGTTTGAATAGGCCCAAACATCAATTGCTGCACCTTCCATTCCGCTCCAATTCCAATGTGGCAATAAATGCAAAACAGGTTCTTTTCCCCACCAAGCTTTCAGATAAAATACATTGTCTTTTGGAAAACCGCAAACATCCATCATTCCAAAATACGAAGTTACTGATGGCCAGCCATAAGGCGTTGGTTCACCGCGATAATCAAAACCTGTCCAGATAAACATTCCGGCTAAATAAGGTCTTTCGGCATAGAATTTCCAGCCTTCTTCAATGCTGTAAAATGTTGGGCGCGGTTTTTTATCATAAGCGCTTTGGTAATGTTTTGCATCATCAGTAAAATAAACACCTCGGGTTGCAAAAGTAGAACCTTCTTCCGTTCCCATTCCGGGCTGATTTTTGAACTCATTTCTGTGCGCGTCGATATCTCCGTTTCCAAGATAATTATAACCCATAATTTCAACTACAGACGAAATGCCGCTTCTAAACCCGCTGCTGATTCCAACTGTAACCGGCCTTGTTGGATCGATACTTTTGGCAAAATCCTGCATCACATTTGTAATGCGTTCACCCACAATATTTCCTTCAATATTCCATTCTTCATTTCCAACCGACCAGCAAAAAATACTTGGATGATTACGGTCGCGTTTCATCATTCTTTCTAAATCATTCAAGTGATAATCGTTAATTCCCATTAGTCGGGTTTCGTCAATTACTAACATTCCGAGTTTATCGCACGCATCCAAAAGCTCGGGCGTTGGCGGATGATGCGAACAGCGATAAGCATTGGAACCTATTTCTTTCAGTTTTTTGATTCGGTAATACTGAATTTCATCAGGCAAAGCCGTTCCAATTCCAGCATGATCCTGATGATTATTGGTTCCTTTTAATTTTAAAGCTTTGCCATTCAGAAAAAAGCCTTTTTCAGCATCAAATTTTATTGTTCTAATTCCGAAAGTAGTTTCATAACCGTCAATTACTTTTCCGTTTTGTTTGATTTGAGTTTCCAATCGATATAAATTTGGAGAATCAATATCCCACAGAAGCGGATTTTTGACATTTAATTTTGAAGTATAACTATTGGTTTTATAAAATTCAGGAGCATTCCCATATTCCAAAACACTTGCAATTTGTTTTCCCGAAGCATCAAAAATTGTCTGAATAATTTCAATCGAACCTTTATAATTTCCTTTGTTTTCAATTGAAACTTCGGCAGTAATTGTTGCATCATTATTTTTTGTTTCCGAAGTAATATAAGTTCCATTTGTCTTAATGTGAATCGGGTTTGTTTTCTGCAGATAAACATGTCTGTAAATTCCGGCGCCTTCGTAAAACCAGCCTTCTTCAATTGATGCATCGGCACGAACAACGATTGTATTTTCTCCGCCATAATTCACGTACGCTGTAATATCGTATTCAAATCCGTTGTAACCGCTTTCTTCTGTTCCGAGATAATATCCGTTAAAAAACACTTTTGAATTTCTAAAAACGCCATCAAATTTTAAGCTGATAATTTTTCCTTTATCCGTTTCCGGAATGTTGATTTTCTTTCGGTACCAGCCAATACTTTTCTCCGGAAAACCTTTTCCAGCTGTTTTAAATCCGTGACTGAAACTGCCTTTTTCGCTAAACTCTTGCTCAACTGCCCAATCGTGAGGCAAATCAAGTTTTCGCCAGGCACGATCGTCAAAATCTTTTGCCGCCGGGCCGTCTCCAAAACCTGTTTTAGTCAAATAGGAGAAATATCCTGTTGCATGCCCAAAATCTTTTTCAGTATCAAACAAATGTCCGAATGAAAAACGCCAGTCTTTATCCATCAAAATCGATTCTCGATCTGATTTGCTTTGGGCGAAAGCCAGACCTGAAATTGCAAAAATAAAAACCGGAAAAAGTTTTTTAAGAAAAGAATTTCTCATGAAAAATGGTTTGGTAGTAGTTAGAAAATATAAAATTACGCTTTTGAAGGCTTGTAATTTAATAGTATTTTATCAAAAACATAAACTATTATCCTTGCACACCCCATAAAAAATGGCTACTAAAATTTAGAATCATTCTATTGGCTATACTTTCTGAAATAATTTTCTTTTGGTGTAATTTTATACTAAAATAAAAAAAACAAAGACTATTATGAGTGTTATTAAAGATGAAAAAAAGCTTCTGAGCGCCATTAAACGTATCGATGAGAAGATCGATAAGAATAATGACCAAAAGATTCTTGCCTTTTTTGAATCTCTTGGATTAACTGAAAGAGAAGACGTCCCAAAGAATTTTCTGGATTGGGAAACGATTCTTATTGTCGTACCTGACCGACATATTTCGCATGAATTAAAATATTATAAATTCTCGATATCAAGATTATTTTTTGTGACCAATCCGTATGCCGACAAGATACATATTTACGATTTTGAGGAATGGAAAAATGTGACACGAAATAAAACACAATTCCAAATTAGAGAAATGATGAAATCGAGTTTTGGAGGTGTTAAAAAGGCAAATACAGAAAACGAATAATTAAAAAAAGTCCATTAATAATGGACTTTTTTTTTGTTTCAGGTTTTCTTTGTTTCAGGTTTCAGGTTGCTTTACTTTGTGAATTTAACCGCAAAGAGCGCAATCCCGATAGCTATCGGGATACGCAATGAACGCAAAATTTTTTTAAGCTGACGAAATAATCTCGCAGAGTCGCAAAGTTTGATTTTCTTTGCGTGCTTTGCGTATCCCGATAGCTATCGGGATTGCGCTCTTTGCGGTTAAACTTGAAACAAAAACTACTTAGTCAACAAGCCGTTAACCATATCTTCTAAAGCTTTTCCGTGAATATTTTTAGCTAAAATAATTCCGTTTTTATCGATTAAAAAATTCAGCGGAACAGATTGCAGCATATAGGCGCTTACAACTGGCGAACTCCAATATTTTAAGTCACTAACCTGAGTCCAAGGTAATTTTCCTTTTGCGATTGCAGCGGTCCACAATGGCTTTTTTGTATCCATCGAAACGCTGTAAATCGATAATTTATCAGGATAAGCATTATGCAGTTTTAATAATGTAGGCTGTTCCTTAATACATGGTCCGCACCAAGAAGCCCAAAAATCAACTAAAACCAAAGAGCCTCTAAATGAGGAAAGTGACACAACGTTTCCTTTTGTATCTGGAAGTTCAATTTCTGGAGCAATATCACCAACGTCAACACCTACAACTTGTGCTTTTGAACTGGTTATTACACAACATAAGAAGCCTAAAATGAGTACTGTTTTTTTCATAATGGATTAAGTTTATTTTGTTTTGGGGAACTTTTTAATCTTGCTATTACCGCACTGTTTGTCATTTCGACGAAGGAGAAATCTCCACGAGTAGCTCCGCAACGAAAATCCAATCTTTGTCGAGCTTCTCGCGGAGATTTCTCCTTCGTCGAAATGACATAAAATGGCAAAATAACTTTGCGACTCTGCGTCTTTGCGAGATTAACCTATCAGCAAATATAAATTTTCTTTATTAAAATCCTCATCATTTCCGCTTCTCCATCATAAAAAAATGCTAAATATTTTTTTTTAAATTGATATATCGGGAAAAGTCGATATATTTGTGCCATGGAAAACATAGAAATTTTTAAAGCCCTTTCGAACAAAGCCAGACTGCAAATGCTGGAATGGCTGAAAGAACCCGAAATTAACTTTCCCGGCCAACTTGAACATGGCGGATTTGAACACGGAGTTTGCGTGGGACAAATTCAGGCGAAAGCTGGTTTGACACAATCTACAGTATCAGAATACTTGTCTATTTTACAACGCGCAGGTTTTATCGAAGCCAAACGTGTTGGGCAATGGACTTATTATAAACGCAACGAAGGTGCCTTTGAAGCACTCAGTAAATTAATTCAATCTAATTTGTAAAATTACTATGAGTACAAACAACCTATTTTCACCGTTTAACTTAAAATCGTTAAACCTGAAAAACCGAATCGTAATGGCGCCAATGACGCGCTCATTCTCTCCAAACGGAGTTCCAACTGATGAAGTAGCAGCTTACTATCAAAAAAGAGCTGAAGGCGAAGTTGGTTTAATTTTATCTGAAGGAACTGTTATTGACAGACCTTCATCATCAAACGATGCAAACGTTCCTCATTTTTATGGCGAATCGTCTTTAAATGGATGGAAAAAAGTTATTGACGAAGTTCATGCTGCTGGCGGAAAAATGGGCCCGCAGATTTGGCATATGGGAATTATGGATAATCATCACTCGGGATGGGTTCCTCCTGTTCCATTTGAAGGTCCGTCTGGATTAAATCGTCCTGATTTTAGAAATGGTATCGCCATGAGCGAAAAAGATATTGAAAACACTATTCTTGCTTTTGGAAAAGCTGCTGCTGATGCTAAAAGATTAGGATTTGATACTATCGAAATTCATGGCGCACACGGTTATTTAATTGACCAATTTTTTAGAGCCGAAACAAACTTACGTGAAGATATTTATGGCGGAAAAACATTGCCAGAACGTAATCGTTTTGCAATTGAAGTGGTAAAAGAAATTAGAAAACAAGTTGGAAATGATTTCGCAGTTATCATGCGTTTTTCTCAATTCAAACCTTCTGATTACAATTATAAACTGGCTAAAAATCCACAGGAATTAGAAGCTTGGCTTACTCCTCTTGTTGATGCAGGAGTTGATATTATACATGCTTCACAACGCAGATTCTGGGAACCTGAGTTTGAAGGTTCTGATTTGAACTTTGCAGGATGGGCTAAAAAAGTTACTGGAGCTCCAACTATTACGGTTGGTTCTGTTGGTCTTTCTAGTGATTTCTTTGGTGCTTTTGCCGGAGAAAGTTCTGAGCCGACTTCATTAGAAGAATTAAACAGACGTTTCGACAGAGGTGATTTTGATTTGGTTGCTGTAGGAAGACCTCTCTTATCTGATCCAAACTGGGTTGCTAAAATTAAAGCTGGACAAACAGATCAATTGAAAGGTTTTAGCAAAGAAGCTTTGGGAGCTTTGGTTTTAGAGTAATTTTTTAAGGTGCTAAGGTGCTAAGATTCTGAGGCGCTAAGTTTTTTTTTCTTTATTCTTATATAGATTCTTAAAATTAATTATAAATACAAAAGGGATGAAACCATAAAGTTTCATCCCTTTTTTTGAATATCTATAACTAACAAAATTAGAAATTCAATATTTTTAAAGAGTTTCAAAGATTCAGAGGAACAAAGTGACAAAGTTTTTTTCTTTTGCAACTATACTCCTCAGAACCTTAGTTCCTTAGAACCTCAGAACCTTTTTTCTGAAACTTCTTTTGAAGCCAATTTCTAACCGGTTCATCGTATAATTTCAAACATACAAAAGCCAAAACAATACTCGCTACCAAAAGCGCAATTCCAGGAAGGAATCCGTCTTCAAGAGAAACTTTATTGTTTACAACCCAAGCTGTGTACCAATAAATAAGCGGATAATGCGTGATGTAGATTGGATATGAAATATCGCCTAAAAGTTTGCAAATTTTAGCCGAAAAAGCGCTTTTAATTTGTCCTCCGGCACCGATAGCAACAATCAACGGGAAAACTAAAATAATACAGAATGATTCATACAAACCGTTCATCCATAAAGAGTTTTCGTCTCCAAATCTTGGCAAGGCCAAAACAATAGTGATCAAAATACTGCAAATCCAGAAAGCGCCTTTTAAATGAATTAATTTCCCTAAACGGCAAAGTAAAACTCCAGCAAAAAATGGATACAACAAACGCGTAAATCCAACATTCATTTGTTCCAAATTTAAAGACCAGCCACCTATTACATCACCTTTTGAACCAAAAACAGTATAATTAATTAAAAGTCCGGCAAATATCAGTACGAAAACTGATAGTACTTTGTTGGAAAATTTGCGAAAAAACAAGGCGTACAAAATATTCGCAATATATTCGAAGAAAAGCGACCATGCCGGACCATTTAAGGGATGCATTTCGCCCCAGCCTCTAATTTCTAATGAAGGCGGAATTGGCAATAAGGTGAAGCCAATTACCATTGTTACAATTACTTTCCAAACCTCCATTCCTGCAATCTGAGGAAATAATATATCTGAAGCTTGAAAATAATAAAATAGAGCGCCAATAATCATTCCCATAACTACCATGGGCTGTAAACGGATTAAGCGGCGTTTGTAAAATTCCCATTGTGTCATTTTTTCCCAACGATCGTCGTATGCATAAGCAACAACAAATCCGGATAAAAGGAAAAAGAAATCTACCGCCAAATAACCGTGATTGATAATTTGTTTAAAACGGTTTCCTCCATTGAAGGTTTCAAAAATGTGAAATGTAACGACTAAAATAGCGGCAACGCCACGTAATCCGTCAAGAATTTCATAATGCTTTTTTGGTTTAATATCGGTCATATTAATGGTTAATTATAAATTGTTAATGGTGAATTTAATTGATAATTTACAATTGATAATTGATAATTATTATTGGTGGTTTTTCAGCCATTCTAACCTTCTTTGATCTGGAAGATGTTTTACAGTAAAGTTTTCGAATTTAGCTTCAAAACCATTTCCGTCTGGCGAAGCAGCCATTAAACCAACCATTACTGGCGTATTATCTTGTAATGGCGCATTTCTCGTCATGATGTAGTTTTTATCATCAAAAGAATAAAAAACTTCAACAGCATCTAACCTTCTAACGGCTTTTATCCAGATAAACGGCGGCGCTTTTTCAAGTGTAGTTACGCTCCAATCGCTTTTTTCATGCGTCACTACAGTACTGATGTTGAATTTTCCGTCAACAAATTCGACTCCGGTTTTAATGTAGTTTTTTTCATCAATTCGAATCATTAATCCCATTTGGTCAAAGCGGGCAATATAATTTCCTGTAATTTTTACTTTGGCTTCAAACTCTCCGCCATAAGTTGCATAGTAAAAAGGCGCGTCGTCGACTGTAAAACCGTAGTGTGAAATTCGCCAGTAATCACTGTTTGGTGTTACATTCATAATTAACGCATTGTTTTTAATTTCCCATTTTTCAGGTTCATTAAACCATTGCATTTTATTTAAACTTTGTGCCG
Source organism: Flavobacterium sp. LHD-80 (assembly GCF_030929605.1). Lineage (GTDB taxonomy): Bacteria > Bacteroidota > Bacteroidia > Flavobacteriales > Flavobacteriaceae > Flavobacterium. The sequence continues at coordinate 91,446 of NZ_JAVFVS010000002.1, read as the reverse complement.
ATAAATTTTGAATTAAAAATGAAGCGAATACTAGAAGTATAATTTTTTTCATGTCATTTATTTTTTTCAACCATAAAGATATTAAGAAAATTAAGTTTGACTTAATGAATCTTAGTATCTAAAACAGTAAGAAAATAAAGCATTCTTAATGAATCTTAATGTCTTAATGGTAAAATTACTAAAAGCAAAGCTGCAAATTTTTACACTTGCAGCTTTACAAACCAACCAATTTAGAAATAATGAAATTATTGAAGTGAGAAGCCCACTTTAGATTTAATATCTGTTGAAGATGCTCCAATTAAAGCTTCAAAAGCTCCTGGCTCAGCAACCCAGTCGTGTTTTTTATCGTCAAAGAAACTTAAAGCTGTTTTATCAACTGTAAAAGTTACTGTTTTTTCTTCTCCTGCTTTAAGCGAAACTTTCTCAAAACCTTTTAATTCCTTAATTGGACGAGGCAAAGAAGATTTTAAATCGCTGATATAAAGCTGTACCGTTTCAGATCCTTCACGGCTTCCTGTATTTTTTACAGTAACAGAGAATGTGATTTTATCACCTGAAGTCATTTGTTTTTTGTCAGCAGTAACTTTTCCGTAAGCAAAAGTGGTATAGCTTAAGCCGTGTCCAAAAGAGAATAATGGTTTGATTTTTTGTTTGTCTGCCCAACGGTATCCAACAAAAATTCCTTCGTTGTAAACAACCTCGTCTCCTCCAGGAAACTGACCTAAAGCGTGTGCTCCGTTGTCAGTTAATTTTACTGGGAAAGTGAAAGTCAATTTTCCTGACGGATTCACATCTCCAACCAAAACATTTGCCAAAGCCGTTCCTGCTTCAGTTCCTAAAAACCATCCTTGAACAATTCCAGGTACTTCCTTAACCCACGGCATTGCAATAGCGTTCCCAGAAATATTTACGAAAACAATGTTTTTATTTACTTTCGCTAATTGGCTGATTAATTCATTCTGTCCATAAGAAAGCTCCAATCCTTTACGATCGTGTCCTTCGTCATCTTGATTTGGACTTTTATTTAAACCTCCAATAAAAAGAACAATATCTGCATCTTTTGCTACTTTTAAAGCCTCAGCAGTCAATTCAGCTGGCGAACGTTTTTCCTCTAAACTTACTTTTGCTACAACTCCGTTATAATTGCTTGTTGGATCTCCAACATAACCACGAGCATAAACGATTTCAGCCTGATTTCCAATTCTTTTCTTTAAACCTTCAAGAGGTGTAATTTCGTATCTTGCTTTAAGAGAAGAACTTCCTCCTCCTACTGTCATCATTTTGATTGCATTTTCTCCAATAACCGCAATTTTCTTAGTTTTAGAAAGGTTGATTGGCAAAATATTATTGTTGTTTTGCAATAATACAATTCCTTCTTCTGCAATTTTTCGGCCAGCATCAGCGTGTTCTTGCGTTCCAAATGATCCGAAAGGACGGTTTCTATCCATTGTTGTCAAGAAAGACAAACGAAGAATACGACGTACTTTTTCATCTAATTCTTTAGTTCCAACTTCACCTTTCTTAATCATTTCAGAATAAGGTTTTGCTAAATAATAATTATCATAAGCATTGCTTGTTCCCCAAGAAAGTCCGTTTGTCCAAGAACCGAATTCCATATCTAAACCATTGTAAATAGCTTGTTTAGTATCGTGAACTCCTCCCCAATCTGAAACTACAACGCCTTTGAAACCCCATTCTTTACGAAGAATATCGTTTAACAAAAACTCATTGTGACAACATTGCTGTCCTTTGTATTTGTTGTAAGATCCCATAATTGCCCATGCATCACCATCTTGCACCGCTGCTTTAAAAGCCGGAAGATAGATTTCGTACAAAGCACGGTCGTCAACTACTACGTTTACAGTATTTCGGTTTGTTTCTTGATTGTTTAATGCGAAGTGTTTCACACAAGCTGCAACGCCATTTGCCTGAACTCCTTTAATATAAGGAACAACCATTTTTGAAGTTAAAAACGGATCTTCTCCCATATATTCGAAGTTTCTTCCGTTTAATGGGCTTCTGTAAATGTTTACACCAGGTCCTAATAGTACATTTTTATTACGAAAACGTGCTTCTTCTCCAATAGATTTACCATATAAAGAAGCCAATTCTTTGTTCCAAGTTGCAGAAAGTGCCGTAAGCGCCGGGAAAGCAATACAAGAGTCATTTGTCCAACCTGCCTGATCCCATTCGTCCCATTTAACTTCGGTACGAATTCCGTGTGGTCCATCGGTCATCCAGTTTTCTGGAATTCCAAGACGTTTTACACCTGGAGAACTAAATTTAGATTGCGCATGAATGATGGCAATTTTCTCATCGGTTGTCATTCTTTTAAGCGCATCTTCTACACGCTCATTAATTGGCTTTTTATCATCAAGATAAACCGGAACTTTATTTTGTGCATTCAATCCGAATGAACTCAATAAAACTAAAACAACGATTGTTTTAACGTTTTTAAACATAACTATTAATTATTTAGCATTCAATTTTAGTAAAGATACTTCTAGTAGTCATTTGTACCTTTTAATAATATTGTAAAACTAAAACGTTATCGTACAAGTTATAATTTTAAACGGAAAAAAGTAGTGAATTAAAAAATTAAATTATTGATTTACAGATTAATAACAAAAAAAATACAACAAAAAAAGTAGTGATTTTGAAATATTTCTTTATGATTTCAAGGCCATTGAACCAATTTTCATTACCATTTCTTCAAAATCATTTCTCGAAACTGCAGCTTTATTACGAGCTCTGGTTCTGTAATTGTAAATTGTGCTTAATGAGTAACGAAGAAAAGCCGCAATCTTGACACTATCTGTAATTCCAAGTCGGATTAAAGCAAAAATTCTTAACTCAGTATTCAGTAATTCTCCTTGTTTTAAAACAATTTGTTCTTCAGGAATTAACAACGCATTAAAGTCTTTAACGAAGGTTGGATATAAATTCAAAAAGATAATATCGAAGTTTTTATATAATTCTTCCAATTCGTTATCAACTAAAGTTGTTGATTTCAGAATTTTATAAATCTCATCAAACTGTTTGGCAGCAGCTTTTTTATTTAAAATAATGCGGTAATTCTCTAATTTGTTGATATAAGTCGAACAAAGACTGAAAAAATGAGCAATATATTCCTCTTTAACGTGATTAGATTCAGATAATTGCGAGTTTGTTTCCTGCAATTGTTCGTTCGTTTCTGTAATATCTCTGTTTAATTCGGCTAACTTTTGACTCGTTTCATAGAGTTCTCCACGAATTCTTGAAACCTTTTTCATTTGTTTGTAAACGTAAATTATTGCCACTATTAAAAATACCGACAACAAACTGATGCAGAGCAAGTAAACCTGTAATTCTGTTTTTCGCTTGGCTTCTTTTTCTAAATAAACGGTATTGATAATTGAATATACTTCAGACATTAAAAGCGTTCTGAACTGAATATTGCAATACAATGCGTCTTCAATTGCTGATTGTGTAAGTTTATAAGCCATATCAACATCTCCGATTTCATAAAAAACTGAAGCCAATTCTTGTAGAGAAGCATTGTCTTTATTGGCATTTTTAAGATCTGATGTGGCTGAAAGTGCGTAATATTTTTTTCGAAGTTCTAGATTATGAGTTGCTTCATTAATCTTCCCCAACAAATACGTAATAATGGCATATTGCGGATTATCTTCTGTCGTGGTTTGGAGCAAATTCTCTAACTTTTTCTGTGTATTTTCATATTTCTGATGAAAAATATCCTGCGTAAACTTCGTTATTTTATAATCTAAAGTATTTGGCTTTAAAACCAATAAAAGTGAATCACGGTATTTTCCAATTTGCTGGCGGTATTCTTCATTATAACTGTTTGCAGCATAATGTTCAAAAAATTCACGATAAGCGATATAGTAATTTGGCAATAAACCTACAGCTAGTTTATTTTTGTTGATGCTTTTAATAATAGCTTCAGATTCGCGGTATTTTCCTGAAGATGAATAAAGTGTAACCAATTCCAGCTGTGCCAGATTTAAAAGTTCTTTATCCTCAAGCTGTTCGGCAATTTTAATATTCTTCTTTACATAACGAATAGCCGAATCTGAATTGAATTTCTGATATTCTAAATATAAAGTTTTATTGTAGTTGTATTCCTGTTCCAGCGTTAAGCTCTCCGATTTTATTTTCTTGAAGTTTAAAATTCGTTCTTCTTTTAGCTTAACATAATGCTGTTTGTTTTTTAACGCATCATTTAATTTATCCAAAATAACATCCTCGCCATCCATAGCAAATGTTGGAAGGCTAAGCAAAAAAGCGCAAAGCAGTAAAAGGTTTTTCAATTTGGTGGTCGATAGTTTTTAGAAAAGCAAATATAATGAGATACTAAGATTCTAAGGTGCTAAGGTTCTAAGTTTTTTTTTATTTGCCACGAATTACACGAATTTTCATTAATTTCTGCGCTATCTTAAATAATTATAATTCGTGGAAATTCGTGTAATTCGTGGCAAAAAAAATTATAATGTTGCAATTGTTGCTCCCAAACAACTTTCTGGAATATCAAAAGCATTAACCAACGCCACAGCATCTGGGCGAATATCCCAGCATAACTGATTGACTATTTTACGGATCGCTTTTGTTTTAACCGCTTCCATGTAACCGTCTTCAAGATACCACGCTTTGTTTTTTTCTATCTGCGAAAGCGCAAATAACTGATATAATTTGGTTAATATTTGTTTTGAATTTTCATCTGAAATCGCTTTTAAGGCTTCTTGAAATTGCTCTAAAACAATACGTTCTAAATACGCCTGAGCCACATCGATCATTTGATGTTGCACGACATTAAAAGCATCGTAAGCTTCTAATCCTCCGTCTACTAATTTCTTGATACGTCTTGCGGCCGAAGCTAATATTGTTTTTTCTCTGTGTATAAAAGCTTGCAGATAAAATTCGCTGTCCAGTAAATGTTCGTCATCGGCTCTTCGTGTTGCAATTGGATTTTTTTCTGTAATGGCTGTTTTTGCGTTTTCATAAACGTAATTTATGATTCCAAGTGAACCCATTTCGCCAAACGATTTTCTGAATTCTGACAAACGATTTTTAGCTACTAACTGCATTAAAACGGTATTATCGCCTTCAAAAGTGGTGTAAATTTCGGTATCATTTTTTAAAGCGTCGATTCGGTTTTCAGACAAATATCCTTTTCCACCACAAGCTTCACGGCACTCTTGTAAAATATCTCTAGTGCTCCAAGTCGAATATGATTTTAATCCGGCGGCTAAAGCTTCAATTTCTTGCATTTCTGCTTCTGTTCTTTTCAAAAATCGATTGGTAAGATATTGAAGCGCAAAATGAACTGCGTATGTTTTAGCTAAATTCGGCAATAATCTTCGCTGATGCATTCTGTAATTCAAAATCGGAACTTCTGAGCCTCCTTCTGGTCCAAATTGTCTTCTTTGATCGCTGTAACGAATGGCAATCGTCAATCCTGATTTGGCTGCTGCCAAAGCTGATCTCGGAATCCCGATTCTTCCTCCTACCAAAGTCCCCAACATCGTAAAAAATCGGCGATTATCACTCGGAATTGGACTTTCGAATTCGCCTTTTTCATTTACAGAAGCAAAACGATCCAACATATCATCCTTCGGAATTACGACATTATCAAAACTTATTGTTCCGTTATCAACACCGTTTAAACCCATTTTATGGCCACAATCTCCAATTGTAACACCTTTTACATTATTTCCATTTGTATCACGCAACGGGACAACAAAAGCATTTACGCCATAATCGTGATCGTCTATAATTAGTTTAGCGAAAACAGTTGCCTTTTGACCGTGAACTGCTGCGTTGCCAATATATTCTTTCTGAGCATTTTTATTTGGTGTATGAATTGTAAAAGTCTTATCGTTATGATTATAAGTTGCCGTTGTTTCTAAACCTTTTACATTTGATCCGTGATGTGTTTCGGTCATCGCAAAACAGCCCGGAAGTTTTAGTGAACCAATATCTTTTAAATATTTAGCATAATGTTTTTCGGTTCCAAGAGACTGAACGCTCATTCCCCAAAGTCCAAATTGAACGCCGAATTTTATCACTAAACTCAAATCGTGATAACTCAGTGTTTCCATAATTGCAAAATAATCTTCTACATTTCCTCCTCCGCCATATTCCTTCGGATAGGCCATATTTCCTAAATTTTCTTCGGCTAAAATTTTACACCAATTGTAAACAGTCTGGCGAAAAACATTAATATCCGTTGAAGTTTCATAGGCAAATTCAGGTCGGGAAATAATTGATTTTACTCTTTTGATGATTGGCGCTTCTTTTCCGTCCAGAAATTCTGTTATTTTCTGAATATCAAAATTGCTTGTCGTTTGTGAATTTGCAGTAAACGAATCGGCTTTTGTTTTGAAGTTTTGAAGTGCTTCTTCACCTAAAATTCCAAGATCATTTTCCAGTTTTTTGAAATCAGATTCTAAAACTGAAATGTCAAGATCTTTTCCAGAAAGTGCCAGCGCAATATCAAAAATGGATTTTATTGACGATTTATCCTGAATACTTTTTTCAATATCCAATTTCCATTGTGTGAGTTCATTTCGCGAAGGCGGATTTGAAATATCCACTTTTGAAAGAAGAAATTCTTTTTCTTCTTCAGATAAAACATTTAAGGAATTTATAAATTCTTTTAGTGTCGAAAATTCTTTCTGCGTCAGAAGATCATCAGACCACACTAAATAAAATAACGGAGTAAAGGCTTGAAGTTTGGCTGCTTTCATAAAATTATGCGATTCGGTTTGTTTAGCTTTTTGCCACAGATTAAAAGGATTGACAGGATTTTTTATAATTACAAATTCACAAATTAATTATAAAAAAATTCCTGAATTCGTGGCTTTTTTCAGCATTAAGAAATTAATCCGTTCAATCTGTGTAATCTGTGGCCTATTTTTTTCATAAAAAAAACAGGAATGAAAAATAATCATTCCTGTTTTAAAACCCTGTTAAGATTCTCGTAATTTTACTTTCTAAACCAATAAAAAATGTAAAATCACTTTATTGAGAATCTTTAGATGACAGGATATATTTTTGTTTTATCGCAAAAATATGATGTGAATTAAAAACTAACACCGCTATAAAAATGATGCTGTAAGCTGCAATTTGCAAAGTGCTGATTTGCTCGTTAAAAACAAAAGCGGCAAGCATAAAAGCAATCATAGGGTTTATATTTAAAAGCATTCCAACGGTTGAAGAAGGAAGTCCAGAAAGTGCATATAAATTTAGAAATAGCGGAATTATAGTAAACGCTATCGCAATGGTTTCAATACAGAAATAAAACTTAAATTCTGTTGGTACTGGTCCGCTGTATGCGGGATAAAAAGGCAATAAAACCAATGCAGCCAATGTAATATGAAACGTAAGCACGATAAACTTATCAAACCCTTTATTGATACGCTGACTCACCAAGTAAGAAGCATATGTAAGTCCGATGATGATGCTGAAAAACATATCCATAATATCAGCATAAGACAAAAGGAGACAACCTAAAATGCTTAAACCAACTGCAAGCCATTGTGTTTTAGCCAGTTTTTCTTTCAATAAAAAATAGGCAAGCAAAGTCGTTAAAATTGGACAAACCAAATAAGCCAGCGAAGTCGCTTTTACACTCACATGATTCATTACATAAATAAAAGTGAACCAGTTTGCCATTAAAAAAAAGCTTCCGCCAATGTTCAGCAGAATTGCTTTTTTCTTTTCAGAAGAAGACAATGCTTTAAAAACCCCCACAGTTTCTTTGATTTTACTTCTTCTAAAAAGAAAAGCAATCAGAAGCATCAAAATACTGCAACTGAAAACTCTGAAAAATAATATATCTATTGATTGATAATCATGAATTGGCCTTAAAACCAAACTAAAAAATCCCCATACAGTATAAGCGGTAATAGCGGCAGTATAATATTTTGTAGTTTTCATGATTTTGTTTTGTTCTTTTAACTGAGACAAATTTCTTAAAAATAATACAGCAATACAGATACAGTTTTTGTAAATTGCACCATAACAGTTTATTTTATGAAAAGTTCCAATTACTTGTATTTACAGTTTGCAGATGTTATTGAAAAACAGATAAAATCTGGACTCTTAAACGTTGGCGACAAATTGCCGTCGATAAGAGAAGTCTGTGCCGAAACGGGTTATAGCATGAGCACTGTGAGCAAAGCATATTATGAAGTAGAGAGCAGATCACTTATCGAATCGCGTCCGCAATCTGGGTATTATGTGAGTAATATTTCTGCCAGAGTTATAGCGGAGCCTTCTGCAAGTAAACCCATTTTAAAAGTAGAAAATATCGATCGCGAAGATTTAGTTGATTTGGTTTATGGCGATATGAGCGTGAAAGATGTTACGATGCTTTCACTTGGTTTTCCGTCTAATGAGCTTCTTCCAATCGCTAAATTGAATAAAGGAATGGTTCAGGCGATGCGTCAATTACCTAATAGCGGTACAAGTTATGAGGAAATTCAGGGCAACAGCAACTTACGAAAAGAAATTGCGCGCTGGTCTTTTACTTGGGGTGGTTCATTGACTGAAGATGATATTATTACGACTCCGGGCTGTATTTCTGCGATTTCTGATTGTTTGCTGACTTTGACAAAACCGGGAGATACTATTATTACTGAAAGTCCGATTTATTTTGGGATTTTACAGCTGGCAAGATCTTTAGGTTTGTATGTTATGGAATTGCCGACCAATATGACGACAGGAATTGAGTTAGAAGCAGTCAAAAAAACACTTAAAACTAACAAAGTAAAAGCTTGTGTTTTAATGAGCAACTTCAGCAATCCGTCTGGAAGTATGATGCCAGCCGAACATAAAAAAGAAATTGTACGTTTAATGGATTTTTATAATGTTCCATTAATTGAAGATGATATTCACGGCGATTTATACTTTGGCGCAAGCCGACCAACAAATTGTAAAACCTATGACGAAAGCGGTATTGTACTTTGTTGTAGTTCGGTTTCTAAAAGTCTAGCGCCTGGTTATCGCGTGGGTTGGGTTTCTCCCGGAAAATTCAAAAAAGAAATTCTGCGTACAAAATTGTATCATACCATTTCAACGACTACAATTACGCATGAAGTTGTGGGAGATTTTTTGAAAAACGGCCGATATGAAAATCATCTCAGAAAAATTCGTCAGATATTAAATCAGAATTGCAATAACTATATCAATACTGTTTTAGAATCTTTTCCGGCGGGAACAAAAGTAAGTCAGCCTCAAGGTGGTTTTTTTCTTTGGGTTGAATTGGATAAAAAAATTGATACTGCTGCTTTTTATCATTTGGCTATGAAACACAATATCAGCATAGCGCCGGGAAGGATTTTCTCTTTTCAGGATCAATTTTCAAATTGTATGCGTTTGAGTTTTGGGCTTCCTTGGACAAATGAATTAAGAACTGCTATTCAGACTTTGGGAAGATTAGCAAAACTTAGTATTTAGTTTGTCATTCCGAGGAACGAGGAATGACAAAACCATGCAAGTATTTTCTTTTAAATCATAAAAAAAACCAGACAGCGCCACTAATTAAAGCGCTGCCTGGCAACAAATTGAGAAACCAAGTCAATTATTCTTTATAAAACATAGTAGGCATCTTTTTCCGCCTTTTTAGGTTCTTCGTTTAAATCAAATTCTTTCAGAATATCAAATTCGCTTTGGTATTCATTCAGCATTTGCTTGATATTTTTTTCAATCGTATTTGCAATTGCTGTAACTGGAGTATCTGTAGCCCTGTTTTCGAACGGATCCTGCAAATGAATCGCCATTCTTTCAATTAAAAAGAACACTGCACCAATTGCCGTAATCAACGGAATTGCAAACCAGCTTAATACACTTGTCAATCCAAATGGCAATAACATAATAAACAACCACAACATCAATCTGATGTACATACTGTAAGTCGTTGGGAAAATGGTATTTTTAATTCTTTCACATTTACCCATTCCATCACATAATCGCGTTACAGTATTGTCTATTTCAACTTGCTGATACATATTAAATCGCTTGTCGTTTTTAGCGTTTCGCAAGTCGCGCCCATGCAACATTAAAATCGCATTCGGAATGTTTTGATGATTTTTAATGTATCTAATTTCTTCCTCACTCATAAAGCCTTCTATTGGTTTTATGGCATCTCTATTTCTAAGTGATTGACCTAAACTATAACACCAAGCAATTTGTCTTTTTGCAAAATTTTCTTTGAATTCGCTTGCTTCAACTGAGAAATCTGGATCTTTATAAAAAGTCAAAACCTGACGAATCAATGTTCTGGAATCGTTTACAATTCCACCCCAAACAATTCGTGCTTCCCACCATCTGTCATATGCCTGATTTGACTTAAAAGCCAACAATAGTGATATAATTGTTCCAATCATTGTTGGGATTGCTATAGGAATATCGACCGGCAAGTTGATGAAATAATAGTGAAAAATCTCAAATAAAATCGTGTAAGCTAACACAAGTACAATTTCTACTTTAATTTTCCCGAGAACGTACTTCATTGGTATTCTTTTCTTTAATAACATATTTTCGGTTTTAATTAAATAAATATTTTCTATTTTCTGGTGACTGGTAATTAGTCCTCAGTGATTAGTCTTGTAGGTTGAATAAATAATATTTAAAGTCATGTTTTATCACTATTCACTAATTACTAAGAACTAATCACTTTTTTACGCCATTTCTTCATACAATGAAAGGATTGGAAGTCCTAGTTTTTCATTGATGTTTTCTTTTTTATTTTTTTTGAATTTGATTTTTTCTCCTTTTCTGGTTTCTACTAACAAATCAATGTCATATTTAGAAATCGCTTCAGATAAATAAGGAGCAAGATTATCGTAATCGTCATCAATTTTAGAAGTCTGACTTACAATTTCGTATGAAAAATTTTCATTCAAAAATTGCTGTACATCTTTAACATGCATATTGGCTCTGCCATTTTCAATATAAAGCGCTTTTGTGAAATCTTCTTTTAAATTCTCATTTCCTAAATGCAGAATTGGACATTTTTGATTTCCAGCCAATTGAATTAAATATTGATAAATACGTTTGGTTTCGTTTTTATAAGAATTAGTCAGAATAACCAATTTTACAGAGAAATGATCAATAACACGTTTGAAAATTGGAGATGAAAGTCCGTATTGATTATGCACTTTTATTTTGCAGTTTGGCGTGTGTTCTACAATATATCGGCAAGTTTCCAGAACTTCTTCTTGGCTTATTGTAAGTCCTGTTTTCATTTCGCGCAAATAAAACGAAGAAGAAAACGAATCTGGAGTTTCGGCCGCCATCAGCAAAATAATTTCACAAGCCGAATCTTTAGCTTGATTCACTGCTGCTTTTACTGCGCAAATTGTATCGTCTTTTAAAGTGGTGGGTATAAGGATATTTTTCATATGTATAATCGTTTAGTTTATACATGCAAAATAACTTCCTGAAAATTAGACGGGTCTTAATCTAAAATTAGAATTTTCTAAGATTCAATATTAGAATTTTTAATGTTGTTTTTCTTGATGTTTGATTTGTTGAAAACAATGGTTACAATTGTTCCTTTATTTTGTTCTGACTGCACTTGAATTTCTCCGTCGTGCATGCGAATGATTTTAGAAGCCAAAGGAAGCCCTAAACCATAACCAATATATTTGGTTGCAATTTTTCCTCGGAAGAAAGGTTCATACAGATGCGGAATATCTTCTGGAGGAATTCCGATCCCGATATCATTGATAGCAATTTTAATTGATTCCTTATTAGCAGAAAGCGTTACAAACACCTCATTATTATCTGAATATTTTACTCCGTTTGTAATAATATTGTTTATTGCCAATTCTAGAAGCGGTTTATTACACGGAATTAAAAGCAAATTCGAGTCTTTTGGCGCAAAATTAAGTTTGATGCTCACACGATTGTCTGGATAAATTTTATCCAAATCGGATTTTACATCCAGTAAAAGTTCATCAATTCTTGCGATATCCAAAACTTGTTTTTTTCCGTCGTAACCAGTTTGAGTCAATTTCAACAGGCTTTCGGTCAAATTTCCTAATCTTGATGCTTGACTATAAATATTCTGCAACGATTCAATATATTCCGAAACCTGACGCTCTTTTAAAAGCATAATTTCCGACTCGGCAATAATTGTCGTGATTGGTGTTTTTAATTCGTGCGAAGCGTTATTAATGAAATTGGCCTGAATTTCAAACGAAGTTTCCAATCGGTCTAACATATCATTAAAAGTATGCGTTAGATCTGAAATTTCATCTGAATTTTTGACTTCAGGCAATCTGTTATGAAGATTTGATGCACTTATTCGGTTCACTTCCTTAGTAATTCTTGCGACAGGATCAATAACTCGCTTAGCTAAAAATCGGCCTAAAAAGAAAGCCAAAAGCACAAATCCAATACCGCCAAAAAGCAATATTTTTATAATATAAATACTTGTTGTTTTTCCTCTTCGATCTCTGGCACCAACAATAACAATATATTTTTGGTTGCTTTCTGTAAAAACCTGACCTAAATAATACTTGCTGTTGACTTCAAAATAATCTTTTCCAGTGCTTAGAATATTGGAATAAAACTCATTAGGCAGATTCAGCTTTGTATTATAATCAAAACTGTTGGCACTGTTTATTTTTAGAACATATTCTTCTTCTTCAATAAGTTCTTCCAGTCCATTTTTTTTAAGATTGCTGTAGTATTTTATTTTTTCAGGATCTTTTTGAAAATGAATCGAAGCCACGATTTTAGCACGATCTTCTAACCTTTTTAAAAAGTGATAACGGTTATTTTCTCTAAATAAAACAAAAACAATAATGCATAACAATAACGTACTAAAGGTCGATAAAGCTACATAATTGAACGTAATTTTTTTTCTTATATCCATTTTATAGCTGTATAACATAACCTAAACCTTTCATCGTATGAATTAGTTTGGTTTTATAAGGTTTATCAATTTTCTTTCGCAAATAATTGATATAAACGTCTACAACATTAGTATTCATATCAAAATTAATATCCCAGACATTATCTAGAATTTGGTCACGAGAAACAATTCTGCCGGCATTTCTGGCTAAATAATAGAGTAATTTAAATTCTTTAGCTGTTAGCACGATCTGTTCTCCGTCTCTCTTTACTGCTTTGGCTTTTCCGTCAATTTCTAAGTCACCAATAATAATTTTATCGATTTTTTCGGTATCCTGATTGGCTCTTCTATGTAAAGCATTTACTCTGGCATCAAGTTCGCCAAATTTGAAAGGTTTGACCAAATAATCATCTGCGCCTGCATTTAGTCCAGTAACAATATTTTCTGAAGTACCTAAAGCGGTTAGAAGCAAAATAGGCACGAAGTTTTTGCTAGCGCGCAGTCTTCGGCAAATTTCGATTCCGTTGATATCCGGAAGCATTACATCTAAAACTACAACATCAAAATGGTAATTATGAATCATTTCAATAGCTGTTTTGCCATCGAGTGCTACACTTACTTCGTTGTTGTTTTCAGCAAATCCCTTGCGTAAAATCGACAAAAGATTTGGTTCGTCTTCGACTATTAGTAACTTCATTTAAATTTGGATATACAACAAAAATAAGGATTGACATTAAAAATGTAAATCAGAATAGTTAAAAATTATGATTTAATTATGAACAACTCGTTGGGCGCAATTTATTTAAACACATAGAAACATAGTTTTTAAAACGTCATAAAGGCGTTTCACTTACATTAACAAACATAGAGCTATGTGTGAAAATCTAGATTTTTTCCAAACTCTTTTTTTTTTAAAATTAAAACCTATGTTTCTATGTGTTGAAAAATCTATGTGTTGAAAAAAAAGAATTGCACGAAACCTGTTGTAAACAACAACTTTTTGCCATTAAAATAACAGTTTGAAACTATTTAGAAAGTTTCGCCCGCATTCAAATAAAAGCCTTTTGAATTATTTCCCCAAGCCAAATCGGCAATAAGATTGGTTCTTGTTGCTTTATCGATTAAAATACGAAGTCCGAAACCAAAAGCAGGCTGAACATATTGAAAGAGCTTTGTATTGGTATCTGGATTACTTGTAGTTACAAAGTTTGTAAAAACGGTTCCGCTGAACATTTGATTGCAAGTAAGCGGAAATCTAAATTCGGTTGCGAGATAAACCAAATTTGTTCCTCTAAACAATCCCTGCGTATATCCCTCCCCGCTTCGACTGCGCTGATCCCAGCCAATTGCAGGTAAATTCAAATAAGGAACTTTTCCTTTGGTTACAAATTGCCCGAAAGTCCAAAGCGCCAGAATGTATCGTTTATCTTTTTGAGAAACCGGAATAAAATTTCGATACTCGGCATACAAAACATTACTTACTTCTTGATTATCAAATATTTCCGGATTAAAACGATAATTTATATTTGCAAACCATCCATGCGTTGCATTTACTTGATTATCCCTAGAATCGTAAACCAAATTAAGACTTACACCATTTAAAAAATATTCCGTTTCATCAAATCCATATTTCTGATTGTAATTATAATGGTAAGTGAAATTTCCATTGGCAACATCAAGATTTTTATCAACTATACTAGAATACCAATCGATATTGACACCACCTCCCACATAAAAATTTGGACGGACTTGAAACGAGACCGATTGATGAAATTTAAAATAATTATAATCCATAGGTTCTGCAATAGAATCAATGCTGAAACCAGGTTCCTGATTGCGTCGCGGTGGAATAATATTTGTTCCTAAGCCATAATTGGGCTGTGAAAATATATACAAACGATAATCACCGCTCAAGAATATTTTATTGTTTTTGAGCAAAATATTATTCTTGATGTTTACAAGCCATTGTTTTTTTGTAGTGTATGTAATCCCAACATTTGCAATGGAATATTTATCTGCTTTTTCTTTTCCTTTAAAAGTATATTGTGCAACCGCGCCATAAAAGAAACCCGTTGCTGGCTGAGAACCTATTGCCGGAATAATTAAAAAAAAGCTGTTTTTTATAGGTTTTACAACATAAATAGAATCTTTTTTTTTGAAGATTTCTAATATTGTTTTAGGAGGACAAATTTTGGAACTATCGATTTCGGTTTGAGCATTCAAATTAAATTGAATAAAAAAGAGCAACCCAAAGATTTTAATTGTATTCTGAAAATAATTATTTTTTAAAAATCTTACCATGTGAAAGTTTTAATTTTTTGAAGCAATAATCAATTCATATGTAAATATATAGCTTATTTTCAACATTTTAGACTTACACATCAATAAAATTGAAATAAAAAAAAGCCGTCAAATAAACGACGGCTTGTGATAATATTTTTTTACAAGAAACCTATTTTGTGATAAATTTTGGATGGATCAAATTTTCTAACGAATAGATTTCATCCCATTTTTCTTGAGTAATTAGCTTTCTTTCTAAAACGGCAATTTGATGCACACTTTTATTTGTTTTCAAAGCTTCTCCCGCAATACTTGCGCTTTCTTCGTAACCAATAATTGGGTTTAACTGCGTTACGATTCCAATGCTGTTCATCACCATATTATAGCAATGATCTACATTTGCCGTGATTCCGTTAATACATTTATCGATTAATGTCTGAATTGCATTTGAAAGATAATCCAGTGAAGTAAACATGGCAAAAGCAATAACTGGTTCCATAACATTCAATTGTAATTGTCCCGCTTCTGCCGCCATTGTAACCGTCAAATCCTGACCAATAACATAAAAACATGTTTGATTCACTACTTCTGGAATTACCGGATTTACTTTCCCCGGCATAATCGATGAACCGGGCTGACGTGCTGGAAGATTGATTTCGTTTAAACCTGTTCTTGGCCCAGAACTCAACAAACGTAAATCGTTGCAAATTTTAGAAATTTTAACTGCCGAACGTTTTAAAGTTCCCATAATCTGAACATATGCACCTGTATCAACTGTTGCTTCAATTAAATCAGGTGAAAGCGTCAAAGGAATTCCGACTTCCTTTGCTAAATAAGCTACGCAAATTTCAGGATAACCTTCAGGAGCATTTACTTTTGTTCCAATGGCAGTTGCGCCCATATTAATTTCCAAAAGTAATTCCTGAGCATTTTTCAAACGCTGAATATCTTCACCAATTGTTGTGGCATACGCTTTAAATTCTTGCCCTAAAGTCATTGGTACAGCATCTTGAAGCTGGGTTCTTCCCATTTTTAGAACTTCTTTGAATTCCTCGCCTTTTTTAGCAAAAGCAACCTCTAAGCCTGCAAAGGTTTTAATAAAGCTTTCCATTTTTAGATACAATGCAATTCTAAATGCCGATGGATATGCATCATTTGTTGACTGGGAACAATTTACATGGTTATTTGGATGAAGAAAATTGTATTCGCCTTTTTTGTGTCCAAGATATTCAAGTCCGATATTTGCGATTACTTCATTGGCATTCATGTTTACAGAAGTTCCTGCTCCACCTTGAATTAAATCACTAACAAATTCCTTATCAAATTTGCCAGAAATAACCTGATCACTTCCGTAGCAAATCGCGTCGGCAATTTTAGGATCGATTGCATTGCAATCTTTGTTGGCCAAAGCGGCCGCTTTTTTTACATAACCTAAAGCTTTTATAAACAAAGGTTCTTTTGAAATTGGAATTCCTGTAATATTAAAGTTTTCTACCGCCCTAAAAGTCTGGATTCCGTAGTATAAATGATTGGGAATTTCTAATTCTCCTAAAAAATCATGCTCTTTCCTTGTTGATTCCATATAATAAAATTGATATGTTTTTAGCTAAAAAAATAACAGTAAAGCTACATTATTTTTATACGAAAGCCCATAGGTTTTTAAAATGTTTTATGATTTAGATCCAATATTTTGTCACAAATTATTACCTTTTCAGCCTCAAACAATTATCAAAATTAAGTTGAAAAAGGAAAGCGAATATTTTCTTGATAAAGAATACAATACAATTATTTACGCCAAAGACGATCTCAATTTTAAGGATTTTGAATGTTGCGTTTTTAATAATTGTAATTTTTCAGCCTGTACTTTTTTGGCCGTTTCCTTTATAGATTGCGTTTTTAACAATTGCATTTTCAGCGAAGCAAAGATTAATTATGTCGCCTTTAGAACCGTAACGTTTAATAATTGCGAAATTAAAGAAGTGAATTTCGCGATGTGTGACAAACTGATTTTTGACGTTCGTTTTAACGATTGCGTTCTTGATTTCTCCAAATTTTATACTTTAAAAATAAAAGGAACGCCGTTTACTAATTGCAGTTTAATCGCTGTAGATTTTATGGCTGCAGATCTAACAAATGTTATTTTTGACAACTGCGATTTATACCGATCTGAATTCGACAAAGCCATCGCCAATAAAGCCGATTTTAAAACGAGTTATAATTATACTATTGATCCGTCTAAAACTAAATTGAAGAAAGCAATTTTTTCTTTGAAGGAAGTAAAAGGGTTATTGTTTAAGCATGATGTAGTTGTGAATTAAATGAAATAAAAAAGCCAGTCAAAAACTGGCTCTTATTATATTCTTGCTTTGGAAACTATCCAACTATTACATCTCTTTTCATAATAAATAATTTAAAAATTAATTATATAACAATATTACAGAATATTAATACGGTTTGCAACTTATTAAAGTTAAATATTATACAACTCCCAAGTCATCCCCTGATTTGAATTTCTTGGTTGTAATGGCATCTTTAGAATAAAAATCTTTTACAAAAATATCCGTAAAACCAGACAATGAATGCTTTGCAATAACTGTAAGTCTTATATAAGATGAAGCATCACTCCAATTCATTTCAATATCTTCCACCGTTCTAACCCGCATTGCATGCAAACTGTTAGTATCACTCTTTCTCTTACATGGTATGTAGGAAATGAAATTATCTTTTAAGAGAATATCTTTCCCTTGAATATTCATTCCTCCAACACCTCCAACTTGCTTATAAAAAGTAGGCTCAATTCGAATATCGAATATTTCAGAATTTGTTTTATTAACTAATTTAAAAAAGTAATTCGTCTGTTCTTCGAAAGTAACTTTACTTATATATGAAGAAATTCCTATTTTGACTCTTTTTCTATTTAAAAAATACATTAAAAATAGATACGATGAAATCACACCTGTAACAATACTGATTATTATGCCGAAAAATACCTCTACCATGCTTTTATCCAAATTAAAAAGCAAAAGTAAATTATTTTAACAAGATAAAAACTACTTTTTAATACTTTTTCCCATCACATAATCCTCCATTAAATAACCATTCCCAATTTCAATATCAACAGTTTCTTGAATTTCAAAACCAAGTTTTTTATAGAAATTCAAAGCGCTATTAAATCGGTTTACATTTAATAAAAGTTCTTTTGAGTTATTTTCTGAAGCCATTTTTTCAATTGATTCAAAAACTATTTTGCCATAACCTTTTCCTTGGCTTTCAGGCAAAAGGTAAATTTTATGGATTTTGGTTACAGCTTCATTTTTATAATTGTACTCAATTCCGATAAAACCAATTACTGAATCTAAATCTGAGATTAAATAAAACAATTGCTCTTTATTCTGAATTTGTTTTGATAAAGCTTCATTAGAATAAATTAGATCCAACATATAATCTAATTGTTCTGTAGTCAAAATTTCGCCATATGTTATTGGCCAAGTTATATGTGCGATTTCTTGAATTTTAGCAATATCTTCAACAAATGCTTCGGTAATCTTAATCATATTTATTTTTTAAAAACTTGATTTTCCTGCTCGCTTACACGGATGAAAGTTGTTCGTTTAGTCAATTCTTTTAATCTTGAAGCTCCAACATAAGTGCAGGTACTTCTAATGCCGCCTAAAATATCTAAAACTGTATAAATTACGTCTCCTTTAAACGGAACTTGAACTGTTTTTCCTTCGCTTGCTCTGTAATCAGCAACGCCTCCAGCGTGTTTATCCATGGCTGTTTTAGAACTCATTCCGTAAAATTGTTTGAATTTTTCGCCTTTTACTTCGATTAGTTCACCACCACTTTCTGTGTGACCTGCAAGCATTCCGCCGAGCATAACAAAATCAGCTCCAGCTCCAAAAGCTTTGGCAACATCGCCTGGAGTTGTACAGCCACCATCACTGATAATATGCCCGCCTAAACCGTGTGCTGCATCGGCACATTCTATAATGGCAGATAATTGTGGATAACCAACGCCTGTTTTAACGCGCGTTGTACATACAGAACCCGGTCCGATTCCAACTTTCACAATATCAGCGCCAGCTAATAAAAGTTCTTCGGTCATTTCTCCAGTAACTACGTTTCCGGCAATAATGATTTTATCAGGATATTGTTTGCGTGTTTTCTTTAAAAACTGAACAAAGTGTTCTGAATAACCATTTGCAACATCAATACAAATAAACTTCAATAAAGGATTTGCATCGATTATTTTTCCAATCTTTTCAAAATCTTCTTTTCCAGTTCCTGTGCTTACGGCAATATAATCGTAAAAATCAGGAGTTGCATTTTGCAGAAAATCATTCCATTCTTCCACAGAATAATGTTTATGGATGGCTGTAAAAAGCTTTTCTTTTGCCAAAACCTGAGCCATTTCAAAAGTCCCAACCGTATCCATATTGGCACCCATAATTGGGATTCCTGTCCAAGATGCTGTGCTATGTAAAAATTTAAAGTTTTGTTCTAGAGAAACTTCCGATCTGCTTTTAAGTGTTGATCGTTTTGGTCTAAACATTACATCTTTAAACCCTAATTTTAGGTCCATTTCTATTCTCATAGTTCGAGATTTTGGTTACTCTCAAATGTAAGAATTTCTGATTTTAGATTTCAGATATTAGATTAACAAAAACTTGAACTTTTGAACAATTCTGATACTAATTTGCTTTCGCGAAAGCGCTGATCAAAAGTGCTTTTTTTAGTTTCGCAGAGATTCACAAAGATATCACGGAGATTGACAAAGTTTCCAATTGGAGCGCGTTTCGACTTCGCTCAACGTGACAAACGCAAAAACTGAAAACTGCCACTGCGACCGTGACTGAACACTAAAAAAACCTGAACACTGAACACTAAAAAACTATCCGTGAATAGTTTCTCCTTTTCCGTAATTGGTTATGATTGATTCTTCAAACTCTAACCATTCTCTCCAGCGTTTTTCAACATCGATTCCTTTCCCGTATTTTCTAGCATACGTAATAAACGTCGTGTAATGTCCAGCTTCGCTTTCCATTAATTCTCTATAGAAAACAGCTAATTCTTCGTCTTTTATATTTTCTGAAAGAACTTTAAAACGTTCACAGCTTCTAGCTTCAATCATAGCCGAAAATAATAATCTTTCTACAAGACCAGAAACTCGGCTTCCGTCACCGCTTCTTTTCATATATTGATACAGTTCATTTACATAATCATCTTTACGTTCACGTCCTAATTTTAATCCGCGTTTAATGATGATATTGTGAACCTGCTCAAAATGATCGATTTCTTCTTTGGCTAAAGCCAATAAATCCTGAACTAAATCCTGATGTTCTGAATTATTTGTAATAATTGTAATCGCGTTTGTTGCTGCTTTTTGCTCGCACCAAGCGTGATCCGTCAAGATTTCTTCAATATTTTTCTCAACAATATTTACCCATCTTGGGTCGGTTGGCAATTGTAATCTTAGTACGCCCATAGTCTTTTGTTTATTTTGTTTCAAGTTTCAGGTTTCAGGTTTCAGGTCCTTTTAGGAACGAAAAAAGTTTAAAGTTCTAAACTGTCTTTTGAACGGTCCAAAACTTTAAACTTGAAACTTTAAACTTGAAACTATTTTTTAGTAAGCAAAAATCGGTCTTTCGCTCATTAATTCGTTTACTTCTTCAGCAACTTCTTCGATAAGATCTTCATTTGTGTGATCAGTAAGAACTTTATCGATTAAAGCTACGATAGTTTCCATATCTTTTTCAACTAAACCACGAGTTGTGATTGCAGCTGTTCCAACACGAATTCCAGACGTGATAAATGGAGATTTGTCATCAAAAGGAACCATGTTTTTGTTTACTGTAATTTCAGCTTTTACTAATGCATTTTCAGCTTCTTTACCAGAAATATTTTTATTTCTTAAGTCGATAAGCATCATGTGGTTATCAGTTCCGCCAGAGATAATATTGTAACCTCTTTTTACGAAAGCATCAGCCATTGCATTTGCATTTTTTTGTAATTGCATTGCATAAGTAAAGAACTCATCTTTAAGAGCTTCACCAAAAGCAACCGCTTTAGCAGCGATAATGTGCATTAAAGGTCCACCTTGATTTCCTGGAAAAACAGCAAGATCTAATAATGAAGACATCATTCTGATTTCTCCTTTTGGAGTTTTCAACCCTTGTGGATTTTCAAAATCTTTCCCCATTAAGATCAAACCACCACGTGGCCCTCTTAATGTTTTGTGAGTTGTTGTAGAAACAATATGACAATGTGGAATTGGATCACTTAATAAACCTTTTGCAATAAGACCTGCTGGGTGAGAAATATCAGCAAATAAGATTGCTCCTACACTATCAGCAATTTGTCTGAAACGAGCAAAATCCATATCACGAGAATAAGCCGAAGCTCCAGCGATGATTAATTTTGGCTGTTCTTTAGTTGCAATTTCTTGAATTTTATCATAATCTAAACGGCCAGTTTCAGCATCTACGCCGTAAAAAACTGGACGGTACAAACGTCCTGAAAAGTTTACAGGAGAACCGTGCGTCAAGTGACCACCGTGAGATAAATCGAAACCTAAAATAGTATCACCAGGATTCAAACAAGCGTGATAAACAGCAGTATTTGCCTGAGAACCTGAGTGTGGCTGTACGTTTGCGTATTCAGCACCAAATAATTCTTTAGCTCTGTCAATTGCAATCTGCTCAATAACGTCAACTACTTCGCAGCCTCCGTAATATCTTTTGCCAGGATAACCTTCAGCATATTTATTAGTTAAAACAGAACCAGCTGCCTCCATTACTTCGTCACTTACAAAATTCTCAGAAGCAATAAGTTCTAGTCCGTGAATTTGTCTTTCTTTTTCCTCTTGGATAAGATCAAAAATTTGTTCGTCGCGTTGCATTTTTTCGTTTTTCGTTAATTTGATGCAAAAATACAAAAAAACGTTTGTCATACAGTTAGATTATGATATATTTGACATGTAATTTTTCAACAAATAATTAACATCTAACATGCCGATAACCGCCAACGATACCAAAAGAAAATCATGGTTAGAAGTGCCACAAAATAGCGACTTCCCTATTCAAAATATTCCTTTCGGTGTATTTCTTACTAAAGAAAATGTCGTTACAGTAGGAACTAGAATTGGTGATTTTGCTATAGATTTAGGGGCTTTACAACAGTTAAACTATTTTGAGGGAATAGATTTAACCGATGATATGTTTATGCAGGACACGCTGAATGATTTTATTTCTGACGGAAAAAAAACATGGCGATTAGTCCGAAATCGTATCGCTGATATTTTCGACGAAACCAATCCACAGCTTAGAGATTCAACAAAAGACCGCGATATTGTTATTTTTAATATTGACGATGTCGAGATGCAATTGCCTGTTTTAATTGGCGATTATACCGATTTTTATTCAAGCAAAGAACACGCTACAAACGTAGGTAAAATGTTCCGTGATCCAGAAAATGCTTTATTGCCAAACTGGCTTCATATTCCAGTTGGATATCATGGAAGAAGTTCCACAATCGTTCCGTCTGGAATTCCGGTTCACAGACCAATGGGACAAACAATGCCTGCAGGCGGCGATTACCCAGTTTTTGGACCTTCTCGTTTAGTAGATTTTGAACTTGAAACCGCTTTTATTACGACTGATGTAAATATTATGGGAGAAAATATCCCAACGTATGAAGCAGAAGATTATATTTTCGGTATGGTTTTATTGAATGACTGGAGCGCGCGCGATATTCAGAAATGGGAATATGTGCCTCTTGGACCATTTTTAGCTAAAAACTTTGCAACATCAATTTCTCCTTGGATTGTAACTATGGATGCTTTGGAGCCTTTTAGAACAAAAGGACCAAAACAAGATCCATCACCGCTTCCTTATTTACAGACTAAAGGAAAAAAAGCTTTTGATATTCATTTAGAAGTTTCGATAAAACCTGAAGAGGCTGAAGAAACTATTGTTTCGCAATCAAATTTCAAATATTTATACTGGTCAATGGCGCAGCAATTGGCGCATCATACTTCAAACGGATGTCGCGTAAATTCTGGTGACATGATGGGTTCAGGAACTATTTCAGGTCCAACTCCGGATAGTTTTGGTTCTATGTTAGAATTGACTTGGGGAGGGAAAAATCCGCTGAAATTAAAAGATGGAAGTGAACGTAAATTTATTGAAGATAACGATACTGTAATCATTAGAGGTTTCTGCGAAAATGCAGAAGTTAGAATTGGGTTTGGAGAAGTCTCGAGTCAGCTTTTACCTCCATTTATCAGACAATGAAGAGCAGATGCAATATCTGAAGAGATATAGAAATAGAAAAACCTTGGTGAGAGCCAAGGTTTTTTTTTATGCTTATTGTTTATGTTTTAATCTCGCAAAGACGCAGAGTCGCAAAGTTTTTTTAACCATATAAGTAATTTAAGTTCATTTAAAACATAATCTTAAATTTTCTTATATGACTACTTATATGGTTTCATTCATTAAGCGGGAATCTGCTGGCTTAAGCAATGCAAAGTTCCGAATCCCCAGATGAAATCAATACAACTAATTCCAATTACTTCTCTGTCTGGAAAACATTCTGATAATATATTTAAAGCTACGCGATCGTTGCTATCGTTGAATGTTGGAACTAAAACGCAGTTATTCAGAATTAAGAAATTAGCATAACTTGCGGGTAATCTTAAATCTTCAAAATCAACACGTTTTGGCATTGGTAATGCTACAATAACAGGCGATTTTCCGTTTTCTAATTTTGCGTTTTGCAAACGTTTCAAGTTATCCTGAAGAGGTTTATAATTTGAATCGTTTTTATCTGTTTCTACAATGGTCACGATTGTATCTTCATTTACAAATCGGCATAAATCATCGATGTGACCGTGTGTATCATCACCTTCTATTCCGTCTCCAAGCCAAATTACGTTTGTAACTCCAAGATATTCTTTAAAAACGGCTTCGTAATCTTCTTTTGTAAAACCTTGATTTCTAACCTGAATTGTTGGGTGCATCAAACATTCTTCAGAAGTCAATAAAGTCCCTTTTCCATTTACGTCAATTGCGCCACCTTCAACAATTACTGGTTTTCCCTTATAAGTAACCTGAGTTAGTGGAACATCAATAAAATCAGCCACTTTGGCTGGAACA
Source organism: Flavobacterium sp. LHD-80 (assembly GCF_030929605.1). GTDB lineage: Bacteria > Bacteroidota > Bacteroidia > Flavobacteriales > Flavobacteriaceae > Flavobacterium. The sequence goes on along the minus strand of NZ_JAVFVS010000002.1, from coordinate 67,146 downwards.
AATTTATCTAATTGATAGTTCTTATATTTTGCCCAACCGTTGAAGTTGAAATTTAAAGTTTCTCTTTTTGAACCATTTTTTACAATAATTGGTCCTGAATCACGCATCCAGCTTCTGTTGGTTTTGTGAATGATATAAGAAACGTTTTTAATATTTACACGAGCTCTTTCAAGCATATCCGCAACTTTTTCTTTTAGTTTTTCATCGGCTACGACCAAAAAAACCGTTTCAAAAGTGGCTACTTTTTTTATAAATTCTACAAAAGCCCATTGAACAGCTTCATATTTTCCTGGCCAATCATTGCCATTATGCGGAAAACACAATACAATTCCTTGTTGTTTTTCCCATTCTGCTGGAAATCTTCTATTATTTGTTGACATAAAAACGTTCTATATTTTGAAAGTGTACAAAGATAAGCATTCGTTAGGATTTTGAAACATCTGCTAGAAAATCCTCTGTTATTTCACAAAAAATATCTTGCAAAAATTAAGTTAAAGATTAAATAATGAAGGCTTAATATATAAAAAAGTTCTCCTATTTACTTTTGGCAGAACTAAAAACTATTAAAATGAAAAAATTAACTATCTCGTTATTAACAGCTTTACTTATCATGACAAGTTGTAATAACGACGAAAATTCAAACGGAGAACCAGAAGTTACTGTAAATGAAAATCCAGGAACTTTTAAAGAAATTGGTTCGATTACTATTGGCGGAGAAGCAGCTGCTGAAATTTCGGCTTACTGCGAAAAAACAAAAAGACTTTTTACAGTAAATAACAGCGGTGTAAATCAAATTGATGTTATTGATATTACCGACCCAACAAAACCAACTAAGATTGGAAAAATTGATTTAGTTGCTTACGAAGGCGCCGCAAATAGCGTTTCGGTTTTTGACGGAAAATTAGCTGTTGCCTTAGAATCAACTGTTAACAAACAAGGAAACGGAAAAGTAGTTGTTTTCAATACATCAGATTATAGTTTAATAAAACAAGTAACTGTTGGAGCTTTGCCTGATATGATTACTTTTTCTGCTGACGGAAAATATATTATGACTGCTAATGAAGGTGAACCAAATACCGATTATTCACAAGATCCAAACGGGACAATTTCTATTATTGAAACTAGCACATACAATGTTACAACTTTAGATTTTGCTTCATTTGCTGGTCAAGCAGCAACTTTAGCCAAAGACGGATTCAGAATTTCTAAAGTAGCTAAAAGTTTTGCTCAGGATATTGAACCAGAATACATTACTATTTCTGATGATTCAAAAACTGCTTGGGTAACTTTACAGGAAAATAACGGCGTTGCAAAAGTAGATTTAACTTCTAAAACGATTACAGCAATTTATCCTTTAGGTTTAAAAGATTACAACACTGCAGAAAATGCTATCGATGTGAGCGATCTTGATGACAAAATTGCTTTTAATCCTTGGAAAGTGAAAGGAATGTATATGCCGGATGCAATCAGTCATTTCTCTGCAAACAACGTTCCTTATTTTGTTACTGCAAATGAAGGTGACGCAAGAGAATATACAGCTAATACAGACATTAAGAGAATGAAAAGCTTTAAACTTGATGCAACAATTTTCCCAGATGCTGCAGCTTTAAAACTAGATCCTAGTTTAGGCAGATTAAATCTTGTTGCTGATATGGGCGATACTGACGGTGACGGCGATTTAGACGAAATGGTGAGTTTTGGCGCAAGATCTTTCTCTATTTGGAACGGAAATACAGGGAAAATTGTTTTTGACAGCAAAAATGATGTTGACAAAAAAACAAACGAATTAGGAACTTATGACGACAAACGAAGCGATGACAAAGGTTCTGAACCAGAAGCTGTCGTAGTTGCTAAAATGGGAAATCAAAATATTTTGTTTGTAGGACTTGAAAGATCAGATGCTTTTATGACTTATGATGTTACAAATCCTACTTCACCTCAATATTTACAGACTGTAAAAACGGGTGATGCTCCAGAGGGAGTATTATTTATTCCAGCTTCAAAAAGCCCTACTAAAAGAAGTTTATTAGTAGTAAGCAGCGAAGGTGACGGAAGCATAAAAATCTATCAGCCAGACTTAAAATAGATTTTACTTTAAAAAGGAAGAAAGGACAAAATATAAATTTTGTCCTTTTTTTATGCTTATAATTTTGATTTCATTAACGATTTTACATAATAAAAAGCCAAAACGTGGGAATTATGTAAGAGCAAATAGAACACATTCTAAAACCCACCGCATAATTTTGTCATGAGTTTAAAATAAAAACCAACCTAAATTTGAATATCATGAAAAAGAAATTATTTTCCCTGTCCTTTTTAATAGCCGCGTTTTCTGTGAGCGCCCAAAATATGACAACCACTACCGCACCAGCTGTTGACCAACAAGAGTACAATAAATGGTCTATTGAACTAAACGGCGGAGTTAACAAACCAATGCGAGCAATTACCCCTGGTTATTCTACTGCAACATTAAATCCGTTTCATGCTGATTTGGGTGTTCGATATATGTTTAGTCCAAAGTTTGGTGTAAAATTAGATGTTGGTTACGATCAATTTACAGAGCGTGATGACACTCCAGATTTTGAAAGCAGATATGTTAGAGCGAGTGTTCAAGGAGTAGTAAACATTGGGCGCGCTTTAAATTTTGAAACTTGGACAAATACTATTGGGGTTTTAGCACACGGAGGTTTTGGTGTTTCGCAAATTAGTACTGAAACTGGTCCAGGAGGCCAGGATTATATGGGCCACGGAATTTTGGGTTTAACAGGGCAAGTCAAGTTAAGCAATAGAGTTGCTTTAACAGGTGATCTTACTGGAATTGTAAACGGAAGACAAAACTGGAATTTTGACGGAATGGGAAACACAACTACCGGTTCATTAGACGGAGTTCTACTTAATGCTTCTGTTGGTTTGACGGTTTACTTAGGTAAAAATGAAAAACATGCTGACTGGGTTGGCGAGGAAGATAGAATTAGTGAATTGGAAAAAAGAGTGGACTTAGTTGAAACAGGGCTTTTAGATACTGATAAAGATGGTGTCGCTGATTTATATGATTTAGAGCCAAATAGTATTGCAGGTGTTGCTGTTAACACAAAAGGTCAATCTATTGATACTAATCAAAATGGTGTGCCTGATGAGCTAGAAAGCTACTTAGATAAAACTTATGAAAAGAAAGGTGCTGGAAGTGGAACTCTTACAAACAATACTGTTGAAGAATTAATCAACGGTGGTTATGTAAATGTTTACTTCGACTTTAATTCGGCTAAGCCTACAAATGCATCATTATCTGGAGTTGATTTCTTAGTGAAATATTTGAAAAACAATCCTGGAAAATCAGCAGATATTATTGGTTATGCTGATGAAATTGGAAGTTCAAACTACAACACTGAATTGTCAAGAAAAAGAGCTGAAGCTGTGAAAAAAGTAGCAACTAATGCTGGAATCGATGCTTCAAGATTGAATGTTATTGCTAACGGAGAAGATACTTCGGTTAACAAAAACTCTAAAGAAGCGCGTCAAATCGTGAGAAGAGTTACTTTCCAAGTGAAATAAGGATTCTAAATAAAAACAGAAAAGGCGGTTTCAAATATTGAAACCGCCTTTTTTTATATCAAGATAAATTTAATTATTTATCAATTGCTCTTTTTGTAATATCTCCAAAAGCATCAATTCTTCTGTCTCTAAAGAATGGCCAATTCTGACGAACATTTTCCTGAAGATCTAAATCAACTTCAGCAATTAAGATTTCCTCTTTATCATGTGAAGCTTGAGCTAAAATTTCTCCTTGTGGTCCAGCGATAAATGAAGCTCCCCAAAATTGAATTCCTTCAGTTCCTTCAAGATATTTTTCAAGACCAATTCGGTTTGCCGCCGCAACGAAAACACCATTTGCTACTGCATGACCTTTCATCACATTCATCCACGCTCCATATTGGTTTTCTCCGTATTGCTCTTTTTCTTTTGGATGCCATCCAATTGCTGTTGGATAGAATAAAACTTCTGCTCCTTTAAGCGCTGTAATACGAGCAGCTTCTGGATACCATTGATCCCAGCAGATTAAAGTTCCAACAGTTCCTTTTTTAGTTTCGATTGCCTGAAAACCTAAATCACCTGGCGTAAAATAGAATTTTTCATAAAAATGCGGATCGTCTGGAATGTGCATTTTACGATATAAACCAGCTTCTGTACCATCTGTATCGATGATATAAGCACTGTTATGGTAGATTCCAGCCATTCTTTTTTCGAAGAAAGGAACAATGATTACAACTCCTAATTCCTTTGCCAATTCGCTGAAAGCAATAAATGAAGTACTGTATAATGGTTCTGCTAATGCAAAATTATCTACATCTTCACTTTGGCAGAAATAATGACTGCTATATAATTCAGGAAGCAAGATAACTTCAGCACCTAAGCCTGCAGCATCTCTTACCCAGCTGATGCATTTTTTAAGATTATTTTCAGCAACATCATTCAAGTTTAACTGAATTACTGATATTTTATATTTTCTTTTCGGCATGACATAAAATTTAGAGTGCAAAAATAGTACTTTTTAAAGGAATGGCAAAGTCTATAACTTTTATATAACAATGCCACAAACTCTGCAATATCAAAATTTAAAAAACCATTTCACAGCAGTTTAAAATTAAACTTTTGCAAAATGGCTTATCAACCTAAAAAAATATCAACTAAGAAAGGTTGCTTATTCGATTACTACCTTTTGAGTCAAGAATTCAGTTTCTGATTTTCTGAATTTGATTTCAACAGTTCCTTTTGCAGTTGCTTTGAATTTGTAAACTGTCTTTTTAGGATCTGGAATTTGCTGCGTACAAACTTCTGATGGGTATTTTGCAATTACTTGCAATCCTTTTGCTTCACCAATTGTAGTTTCAGCAATTTTATCAAATTCGCCACAAGCGTTCTCTACTGTAAAAGTTACATCGTAACTCAATTCGTCATTTACTTTTCCAGTTGCTGGACCTTTAATTTCAGTTACAAATGCTGTTTTTGTTTTGACTGTTGTTTCTGCCTTGTCATCGTCATTGCTGCATGAAATTAATACAGTTGATAAAAATAATACTACTAAAACTGATTTTAATCTAAACCTTTTCATATAAAATAATAATTAATTGTTAATTACTATGAAGATGTGGCATAGTTGCAAAGGTTGCTTTGGCAAAATGTTAAAAAGTTTTATTAAAATCTCAAACAATTGTAAATCAAAAGCTTATTCGGTGAAAATATTTTTAAAAAATACCAATATTTCTTATGAAAATTTAAATTTCTCGCATAGCCCCGGTAGAAGCGGCATCCTTTTTCCCGCTTCTTTAGCGGGGAAAAGATACAGCGGATAACGGGACTAAACTTCTTTTGAAAATGAATTCCTCTGCTCCTAAAACAAAAAAAACACCAGCGTGAACTGATGTTTTTTTTGATATCTATTTCGATTTTATATTACGCTGTTTTCTTTTTAAAAAGCTTTTTGAAAAGGTTTACAAAAATTAACACAATTAATCCAAGAGCTAATCCTACTACAAACTCTTTGATAATTGCAGGAATTTTAATTTCTTCGGACAAATGGTGAAAAAATGGAATATAATGCACAAATATCCCTCCAGCTACTAAAAGCAACGCAATTGTACCAATTACAGTTAACGCTTTTATAACTAACGGTAACGCTTTTACCAATAAATTCCCAATCAATCTTGATGGACTTTTTTCGCTTTTACTATATTTTATGAGCTTATAACCTGCTTCATCCATTCTAACAATAAGCGCTACAATTCCGTAAACTCCTATTGTAGCAATTATTGCGATTATTGAAGTAACAATTATTTGTTGCGTTAATGGTTCATCGATGACAGTTCCTAATGCAATGATGACAATCTCGACAGATAAAATAAAATCGGTTACAATTGCAGATTTTATTTTGCCTTTTTCGGCTTCTAAAATTTGCTCTTCAGTAAAAGTTTCTTCTGTAATTCCTTCTGATTCTTCGTGTGAATGAGGGAAAATAAACTCGTAAATTTTTTCAGCACCTTCATATGCTAAGAAAAGTCCACCCAAAACCAGAATTACAATAATAGCTACTGGCAAAAAAGCACTTAATAAAAACGCAATTGGCAAAATAATGATTTTGTTCAAAAGCGATCCTTTGCTGATTGCCCAAAGTACAGGAAGTTCTCTAGAAGATGCAAATCCAGAAGCTTTTTCGGCATTTACAGCCAAATCGTCTCCTAAAATTCCAGCTGTTTTTTTTGCTGCAACTTTACTCATTACTGCAACATCATCCATAATTGCTGCGATATCATCCAATAGTACAAAGAAACCTGATGCCATTCTGTTTATTCTTTTTAAATTTTAGTTGTGCGAATCTAACACTTTTTCTCTTAATTTCTTAGCTGAAAATTAGATTTAATTCTAATGGCATTGACCTAATAAAACCCAAATTATTACAAAAATTAGTATTGTACTGAAACAGCCTCCGCCTAATTTTTTTGCGCCATAACCTGCTAACAATCCTCTAAAAATATTATTCATGATTTTTTAATTTTAATTAATAATTTGCTGTTTTTTATTTATTTAAAATTGGATCTTTTTTGAAAATATTATGTTATATGAATTAGATTAAAAGTTTCAGAATTCACGGTAAAAAAAACACCAGCCTTTTGACTGATGTTTCAATACATCTAAAAATATTTTCTACAAATTAATCTGTTGTTAGAATATCTCCCCTGTTTATCAAAAATGCTTTATCCGCAATTCCTTGGCCTGTAGGAGGAGCTGCCGGAGTTTGCCTGTCTAATTGGATATAATTTCCTTTAGAAGTTAAATTTTTTAATCTGCTTAAAATTAAATTAATTTGAGTACTGGAAAGAGCATTATTTCTAAAAGTAACGCCCTCATTATTATTAACAAAAGTCAATAAAGGTACATCTATAGAAGTAAGAACAGGATTGTTTGTAAAATAAAGTTCTATTGATTTTGCTAGCAAAGGAAAAGAAATAGATGTTAAAGAAGAATTTCTTGAAATATTTGTATCACCTGAATAGCTTATTTTCAAAACAGGAAACAAAACTGAACCTAATTTTTCATTTCCCATTATTTTTAAATCCTTATAAATTTCGCTGAGATTACTAAAATTTATAGTTGTCAATTTTAAATTATCACTTACATTGAGGTCTATAATTTTTTTTGCCATACTCAAATCAATAGTAGTCAGATTTGTTGTACCCATAATATAAATATTTTCTGTGTAAGGTCCAAACTCAGATTGTATTTGTGCAGCGGCCTCAGCATCCGTTATATCACCGGTAATGATTATAGTTGTTTTTCCTTTACTTGCACTGCTTCCCGCATACAAAGCATAAGGGACACTTAAGAGCTGGCTTGTACCACTAATCGTGTAATTAGTTCCTCCGGCTGGATCAATTTCTGTTTTTACAAAATGTGATCCTGCCCCCCAGTTAATTCCCGAAAATGTACCTACAACTGGAGTTCCTCCTCCAATTTCTATTGTTGCCAATCCATTGGCGTTTGTTGTTGTAGTTTGAGTTTCTGTGTAAGAAGCGGTTCCTGTTGCTGAACCTAATAAAATACTAGTTTTAATGCCAACTAAAGTATTTGCTAGCAATGTTCCATCTGTTTTACGAATCACAGACTGATAACTCATTTTTTGTGGAGCTTGTGCAAATAAAATTGTAAAAGAACTTAATAATAGTAATACGAGAGTAATTTTTTTCATATATATTTCTACTGTTTTTGATTTTATTTTTTAATAATTTTAAATGTTTTTATCTTTTTCGAATTGTTATTTATTGCGAGAAAATAAACTCCTTTTACTAATCCCTGCATTGAAACTTTTGTTTCGGATGCGCTTATATTATTGTTTTCTGATATTACTCTTCCGTTTATATCAAATAAATCATAAGACAAGTCATCAAATTTATTATTTAGTACAATAAGGTTTAGTTCATCAACAACCGGATTAGGAAAAGCAGTCATAACTAAACTAATTTCATCGAACTCATCATTTCCTAAAGTCGCGATTTCATAAGCTTGCTGAATACCTTCTTGAGCAGACCCACCACTACCTTTTAATTGTATAGCAGCAATCTGTCCCACCGAATAACTTGAGGCTCCACCAATTCCTGTGCCCTTACCACCGGCAACAACAATACTTTCTTGTGCGTATAAATTAGCAGTAAATAAAATGGTCACAATAATCAATTTTAAAAATTTTCTTTGGCTTCTTTTCATATAAATGATTTAATAGTTTACTCCAAATATATAATTTTTACTACAGTAAAATAGTATTAAAAAAACAAAAATCTAAAAAAAAAAGGCATCAGTAAAAAACTGATGCCTTTTTAGGAGTAGCATAAAAAAGTTATTTAGCTGTCTGGTTTCTAAAGACCAAATTGCCATCGAAAGCATCTAATAAAATGATGCTGTCTGTTGTTATATTTCCTGCCAAAATTTCTTTTGACAATTGATTCAACACTTCTCGCTGAACCACACGTTTCACAGGTCTTGCTCCAAAATGAGGATCGTAACCTTTGTCTGCCAAGTAAGCAATAGCTTCTGGAGTTGCGTCCATTGTAATGCCTTGCAACGCTAGCATTTTGGTAACGCTTTTTAACTGCAAACTTACGATTCTTGAAATATTCTCAACTGTAAGCGGTGTAAACATTACAATTTCGTCGATACGATTGATAAACTCAGGTCGAACTGTTTGTTTTAACAATCCTAGAACTTCGTTTTTAGCGGCTTCTGTCGCTGCTTCTACTCCGCCTTTTAGATTTTCAAATTTCTCCTGAATAATGTTACTTCCCATATTTGAGGTCATAATAATAATCGTATTTCTGAAATCAGCCAGACGACCTTTGTTATCTGTTAATCGTCCTTCATCTAAAACCTGCAATAAAATATTGAAGGTATCTGGATGCGCTTTTTCGATCTCATCTAAAAGTACAACAGAATAAGGTTTTCTGCGAACGGCTTCGGTCAACTGACCTCCTTCATCATAACCTACATATCCTGGAGGTGCACCAACCAAACGGCTCACACTGTGGCGTTCTTGGTACTCACTCATATCAATACGCGTCATGGCATTTTCGTCATCAAAAAGATATTCTGCCAAAGCCTTTGCCAACTCCGTTTTACCAACTCCTGTTGTTCCTAAGAATAAGAACGATCCAACAGGTTTTTTCATATCCTGCAAACCGGCACGGCTTCTGCGTACAGCATCACTTACGGCTTCTATAGCTTCTTCCTGACCCACTACGCGTTTGTGCAATTCATCTTCTAAATGCAATAGTTTTTCTCTTTCCGTCTGAAGCATTTTCATTACCGGAATTCCTGTCCATTTTGCTACAACTTCTGCAATGTCTTCTCTGGTAACTTCTTCTTTGATTAAAGAATTACCCGATTGGAATTCTAACAGTTGTTTCTGCAATGTTTCTTGGCGTTCCTGTGCTTCTTTAATTTTTCCGTAACGGATTTCAGCTACTTTTCCGTAATCGCCGTCACGTTCTGCACGTTCTGCTTCGTATTTAAAGTCTTCTATTTCGTGTTTTACAGCCTGAATTCCGTCAACGATATCTTTTTCCTGTTTCCATTTTGCATAAATTTCGTTTCGCTCTTCTTTAAGATTGGCCAATTCCATTCCTAAAATCTTCAGCTTGCTTTCTTCTTTCTCACGTTTAATAGCTTCAATCTCGATTTCCAATTGCATGATTTTACGATCCAAAACATCTAATTCTTCAGGTTTTGAATTGATTTCCATACGCAGTTTAGAAGCTGCTTCGTCCATTAAGTCAATCGCTTTATCTGGCAAGAAACGATTTGTAATATAACGTTGTGAAAGTTCTACAGCCGCAATAATCGCTTCGTCTTTAATTTGAACTTTATGATGCGTTTCGTATTTCTCTTTGATTCCACGCAAGATTGAAATTGCACTTTCTGTATCAGGTTCGTCGATTAAAACCTTTTGAAAACGTCTTTCAAGCGCTTTATCTTTTTCAAAATACTTTTGATATTCATCCAAAGTCGTTGCTCCAATTGCTCTTAACTCACCACGAGCCAAAGCTGGTTTCAAGATATTCGCGGCATCCATTGCGCCTTCACCTCCACCCGCTCCTACAAGCGTATGAATTTCATCGATAAACAAAACGATATCTCCGTCTGCAGCGGTAACTTCCTTTACAACCGATTTTAAACGTTCTTCAAATTCTCCTTTATATTTGGCTCCGGCAATCAAAGCTCCCATATCTAGAGAGAAAACGATTTTATCTTTTAAGTTTTCTGGAACGTCTCCATCTACAATTCTGTGCGCTAAACCTTCTGCAATTGCCGTTTTACCAACTCCAGGCTCACCAATTAACATTGGATTATTTTTAGTTCTACGAGTCAGAATCTGCAATACTCGTCGAATTTCTTCATCACGACCAATAACTGGATCTAACTTTCCTGTTCTTGCTAATTCATTTAAGTTTTTAGCGTATTTATTTAGTGAATTATACGTTTCTTCGGCAGAAGCTGACGTTACTCTTTCGCCTTTACGTAATTCTTCTATAGCCGCTTTAAGCCCCTTTCCAGTAACGCCTTGATCTTTTAAGATTTGAGAAACTTTACTTTTTGAGTCAAAAATAGCTAGAATTAAATGCTCGATCGAAACGTATTCGTCGTTCATTTTTTGTGCTATTATTTCAGCTTCGTTCAAAGCTTTGTTCGCGTCTCTGGAAAGCATAATATCACCTCCCGAAACTTTTGGAAAACTCTGAATTGTACTGTCTAAAATTTGCAAAAACAATGGCACATTTACATTCAATTTTTTCAGAATAAATGGCGCTACGTTTTCATCAACTTCAAATATTGCTTTGAAAATGTGTTCATTTTCAATTTGCTGCTGGCCATTTCGTTGCGCTAATTGCTGCGACAACTGAATGGCTTCCTGCGATTTAATAGTAAATTTGTTAATATTCATATTTTTTCGATTTGATTGATTTTATTTGTTTGATATTCAATATGATTAAAGTTACGATTTATAGAGCTAAATTTTTAACTCAAATAATCTAACTTTGTATTCGAATAGACAAATTATATTCCATAGTAAAAACAAAGACAAAATGACTTAAAAATCATGATTTTTATCAGATTTAGCTGTCAAAAAGTCATAAAATAAGCCAAATATGAGTTTTTTTAATTCAATCTTCGGAAGTTCAGAGAACTCAGAAGCTCCAAAAAGCAAAATAAACTGGACAGAATTAACAGATATTCTTCAGTTAATGGAAATTGAAGCGATTTCTAACGAAAAGCCAGTTGTTATTTTTAAACACAGTACAAGATGCAGTATCAGCCGAATGGCTTTGAAACAATTTGAAAGAGAATTTGATCTTGAAGAAGTTGTTGATGCCTATTTTTTAGATTTAATAGCGCATAGAGATATTTCAAACGAAATTGCAAACCGATTTGATGTTTATCATGAATCACCACAATTAATCTTAATCAAAAACGGAAAAGCCGTTTACGATGTTTCGCATAGCGATATTGATGCTGAGGCGCTTAAAAGTAAAGTTTAGTTTTTTACCGCAGATTAAAGGATTAAAAAAGATTTTCTAATCTTGGTCAAGTCGCCACGAATTACACAAATTTTCACGAATTGATTTGTGTAAATTTGTGTAATTCGTGACGAAAAAAAATATTTTTTAATCCTTTAATCTGTGCAAAATAATTTAAAAACTCTCGCCTGATCCGCCTCCGCTAAAACCTCCACCTCCGAATTCTATTGGAGAATCTTGTGGTTTTATTTCTGGTTTCATTCCAAATGCAGAAGCAGCAACCAAAGCTTCGGCATTTAAAAAAGCATCTGAGTGATTTATTCTATCAGGCTTAAACGTTAATCCACTTTCTTTTTCTTTTAATTTCTTTATTGAAAAATAAGCAATTGCAAATAAAACAAGTCCGCCAAGAGTTAGTGCGACTTCAATAGGCAAAACAGCATAATAAAAACGAATCGTATATATTGAAAATCCTATCGCTAAAAAGCTGATCCAAAGCATAATTTTATCTCTGGTTTTTAAAGCTCGAACTAAATAAATTATCGGAACAATAAACGTAAAAGCATAAAAGAAAAATGCAAACGGAATATCTGTTCCTGGTTTAACTTCGGTTCCTAAAAGTTCGGCAGAAAGCTCTCTTACTACCAAATAATTACAAGAGAGATAAAACAACACCAGACAAAAGCTATTGGCTAGCAACAATCCATTGTAATAGTAACTTTTTGTTAATTTACTGATCAGTCTTCGTGTAAAAAAATAAAAAATGGCTGCAAAAATCATTGTAGTAAATGGCAAAATAGCTTTTCCGATTTCGCCAAATTCAAACATTTGGAAAAACAAAAATGCTGTAACAGCAAAACAAAAAACCAGCATTGAAAGCAAATGCAGGTATCTTAAAAACATCACAATCGAGGCAATTGCCATAAAAAAAGCTATAACAGACTCGTAACCATCTGTCGTAATCCCTATAGCAATTCCCGTTTGCAAAATAGCGCCCAAAATAAATGCGTCGTCGAGTCCGTGGTTATGAAAGTTCTGTTTTGCCAAAATTTCTGAACCTACAAAACCAACAGCAGCAAAAAGATAACAACAGATTTTAAAATAAGAATCCCCTGCATTCATTCCAACAATAGAAATGGCGCCGCATATTGAACTATACAATAAGCAACCTAGCAAATAGAACCCAATTCTAACCAGAATATTATCTTGACTTCTAAAAACAGGTAATTCTTGTTTGATAAATTTCTTTTGTTCTTTGTTTATAAAGCCGCCTTTATGCAAAGTATTCGCTTCATCAACTAAAATTTCATTGTCTAATATTTGAGTATCGTATACTATCATTCCGCAATTTCTTTATGAAAGTTTTTAATTAATTTAATGAACATCACAATTGAGCTAATAAAATAAGCTGGCAATAAAAAGATAAATAATTCCCAAAAATCAGAGAAGTCAATACCTTCAAAAATTCGAAACAAAAATATATTTCCTCCAATATAGGCGTATACAATCATAAAAACGTATAAAGACATTGCCTTAAATTCATAACTAATTTTATAAAAGTAAAAAGTAGATCCAGCTAAAATACCTGCGAAAATCATCCAAATTAAGCTATCGTGATGCATTAAATTGCTTATTGCCGCTATACTAATAATATGCAAGGCAAAAGTCAAAAAGATCAAACTAAAATGAGTTTTAAGCGAAATTCGCTTACTGTAGATTGTCCATAAAATCAATAAAACACCCAACATAACAGCAGAAAAACTTAAACTCTCACTGGAATAAAAATCATTATTTTTTAATAAATCCTGAGGTGTTACAGAAAGTCCTACATATGCTGCCAAACCAGTAATTGCAATTGCTAAGACACTTTTATTATCGAAATAATAGGCACAAAAGAAACTCACAATTGTTGGCACCAAAGTAGCTAATCCATAATGTTCCCCAAAAGGTTTGTATTGAAACTGCAGATAACCAATAAAAATACAAGTAAGAATATTGGCCGCTAAAACTAAATATTCTAAAACGGGATGATCAAAAGTGGTTTCTGTTTTTTGAAAGCCTTTAGCGTTCTTAAAACAGTAATAAAAGCAGACACCAATTACAATTAACAAAAGTGAAAGAATAGCAATATGACCAATACTATCGATATTTTTGTAAATCAAAACTCCAATTCCCGAAGTAAAAAGCAAAACAGATAAATACAGAAAAAACTTCAGCTCTGCATTTAGTGAAAAAATATTCAAACTGCGATAGGAAAGTATTTCTTGGTGTTGATTTTCGCTAATCAAATTCTTATCAAAAAGAGTCTTAGTGTTGTCGGCGTCAAATTTATTCATACTTACTATATAAAAGTGTTAGCCAAAAATAGTGTTTTTTTGATTCATTAAAATTTTAATTTGTAAAAATAATCTCCTTAAAAACAAGCTGTTTCATCTGTCAAAATTCACAATTGATTTACCAAAAACCTAAATTGGCTCAAAAAACAAATAGTTTAAATTTTAATTAATTATATTTATGTAATCGATTACATTTTATTATATATTTGCAATACAAAACCACTTAACAAACCACAAAAAATGAAATCTAAATTGCTTTTACTATTTCTCATAGTAAGCTCGAACTTTGTTTCGGCACAAAACTATTACATGACAGCGCCTGAAGGATTTGGGGCCAATGCAACCGGCGGTGGAAACGCAACTCCTGTTACGGTATCAACTTACGCAGATTTAACAGCAAAACTAAAACTGACAACGCCACAAGTAATTTTGGTTTCTGGAACCATAAACTTCACTTACACCAGTTTATTAATCAACGACAAAACTATTATTGGACTTCCGGGCGCAAGATTAGTAAATACGGATCAAACTGCTGGAGGCTCAGGGATTTTAAGCATAAAACCTGGATCAAACAATATCATTATCAGAAATTTAATATTTGAAGGTCCGGGCGCTTATGATGTTGACGGCCGTGATAATCTAACTTCTGAAGCAACAAATCTTTGGGTCGATCATTGCGAATTTCAAGACGGAATGGACGGAAATTTCGACAATAAAGGCAGTGCGGACAATGTAACGGTTTCATGGACAAAGTTTACTTATTTGAAAGCTCCAAAATCTGGCGGTTCGGGCGGTGCAGACGATCACAGATTCTCAGATTTAGTTGGTTCTTCAAAATCTGATGCTCCTGCTGATGGCCATTACAGTATTACTTTTAAAAACTGTTATTGGGCAGAAGGATGCAAAGAAAGAATGCCAAGAGCGAGAAATGCTGAACTTCATATTTTAAATTGCTATTATAATACTTCGGTTTCAGGTTCTTTGGCAATTGGTTTAGGCGGAGGCGATAAAAATTCGACTTGTTATGTTGAAGGAACTGATTTTGCTAAAATTGGAACTGCATTTAAAAACTATATCAGCACTGACGGTGGAACAGTTGGAATCACCTTTGTAAATTCTCTAAAAGCTTCAGCAGATTATGGCGATGCTGTTGCAAAACCTTCTTATACTTACAGTACAATTCAGGCAACAGAAGTCGCGAATTTTATAACCAACGCTACTTGTGGTGCTGGTGCAACACTTCAAGTGTCCTCTGACGGCAAAATTGGATCGAGTTGCAGTAATTTAGGATTGGGTGAAAAAAAAAGTCCAGACGTAAACCTTGATTATTACCCAACAGTTATAGACAGCATTTTAAATATCAAATTTTCAAATTCAGAAAATGGAACTGCCTCTATAAATGTATTTTCTTCGAATGGCTCAAAAGTGTTTACAAAATCAAAAAGTATCACTCCTGATGAAAAGCTAGAATTAAATTTAGGGAGTCTTGCAAAAGGAACTTATGTCTGTAAAATTCAGATTGAAAATAGAACAAAAACCTTTAAGGTTATTAAAAACTAAATTTTTCTTATAAAAAAAGGTCATTGAAACAAATCAATGACCTTTTACTTTTTCACAGCCTATTTTTAAATCTAAAAAGTTGCTTTCATTTTATCTTTGATAGCATCAAGGCATAAATTATTGATACTTCCTTCGTGCGTATGTTTTGTTTCTTTTGGAGATTTGTATGTTCCCGCTTCCAATTGTTCTGCAACAGCTTTGTAGGCATCTCTAAACGGCATTCCTTCTACAACCATTTCATTTAAAGTATCAACTGTAAACAAATAATCGTATTTTTTATCTTCTAAAATATGATCTTTCACTGTGATATCTTTAATTGAAAAAATCGCAATATCCAAACAAGATTTTAAAGTCTGAATTGCTGGAAATAAACCTTCTTTTAAAAGCTGTAAATCTCTGTGATATCCGCTCGGAAGATTATTAGTAATTAAAGTGATTTCGTATGGAAGCGCCTGAATTTTGTTGCATTTCCCTCTGATTAATTCAAAAACATCTGGATTCTTTTTGTGAGGCATAATGCTTGAACCTGTTGTAAGATGCGCCGGAAGGCCAATAAAATCAAAATTCTGGCTCATATACAAACAAACATCCATTGCAAATTTTGATAATGTTCCTGCAACGCTTGTCATTGCAAAAGCAACAGTTTTTTCTGCTTTTCCACGACTCATTTGTGCAGCGACAGCATTATACTTTAAAGTTTCAAAACCTAATTCTTTTGTTGTAAATGTTCTGTTGATTGGAAATGAACTTCCGTAACCTGCAGCAGATCCTAACGGATTCTGATCTACAATTTTAGAAGCTGCGTTTAGCATTGTAATATCATCAATTAAGCTTTCGGCGTAAGCAGAAAACCACATTCCGAATGACGATGGCATCGCGATTTGTAAATGTGTATATCCTGGCAATAATACGTTTTGATGTTTTTCTGCCGATTCCATCAACAAATCAAAAAGCATTTTTACTTGCTCTTTTATTGCTTTTAATTCATCTTTTAAATACAAATGAACATCTACTAAAACTTGATCGTTACGAGAACGCGCGGTGTGGATTTTTTTTCCTGCATCGCCTAGTTTTACTGTTAGAAGATATTCAATTTTTGAATGTACGTCTTCGAAACTGTCTTCGATTTCAAAATTTCCAACTACGATATCAGCAATGATTTCGTTTAAAGCATCAACTAAAGAAGTTGTTTCTTCCTGAGTCAATAAACCAATTTGTCCAAGCATTTTGGCATGCGCGATTGAACCTAAAGCATCGTATTTTGCTAAAACCAAATCCAGTTCACGATCGTTTCCTACTGTGAATTGTTCGATTTGTTTATCTGTTGGTATTCCTTTTTCCCAAAGTTTCATAGGTTATGTTTTTTTTCGTCACGAATTCACGAATTATTTTTTTTTGCAAATCTTTGCGATTATTTTTTTTCGAATTAATATCTGATTTAGATAGTAAAAAAATAATTCGTGAATTCGTGGCGGTTTTTCTTTTCTTATAATTTGAAGAAATCAGTTAGTATTTTGATATACAAATCGACTCCTTCTACAATTTCATTTACAAAAATAAATTCGTCTGCTGAATGCGAACGCAATGTTTCTCCTGGACCTAGTTTTAAGGACTGACAACTTAAAACGGATTGATCTGAAAGTGTTGGCGAACCATACGTTGTTCTTCCTAATGCAATTCCCGCCTGAACCAAACCGTGTGCAACTGGAATAGACGAAGCGTTTAAGTGCATTGATCTTGGCGTTACTTCGGCATTTACATTTGCTTTCACTACTTCTAGAATTTCAGCGTTTGTGTAACGGTCTGTTACTCGAATATCCACAACCAAATCACATTCTGATGGCACAACATTATGCTGTTTTCCAGCATTAATCTGCGTTACAGTCATTTTTACGGGACCTAAAACGTCTGAGATTTTGTCGAATTTATAGTTTTTAAACCATTCCATTACTGGAATTGATTTATATAATGCATTATCATCGTTTTGATGTGCCGCGTGGCTTGCAGTTCCTTTTACTTTTACGTCCAAAACTAATAAACCTTTTTCGGCAACTGCTAATTGCATTAATGTTGGTTCTCCAACAATCGCGCAATCTAATTCTGGCAAACTTTTTAAAACGCTGTTTAAACCGTTTTTTCCGCTACTTTCTTCTTCGGCGGAAGCCACAATAACAATATTGTGAGAAAGATTTTGATTTTCGTAAAAGTGAACAAAGGTCGCTAATAATGAAACCAAGCATCCTCCAGCATCATTACTTCCTAAACCGAACAATTTTCCGTCTTTTTCGATTGCTTTAAACGGATCGTTTGTATAAGCTTGATTTGGACGTACAGTATCGTGATGTGAGTTTAGTAAAAGTGTTGGTTTGTTTTCGTCGAAATATTTGTTGAAAGCCCACACATTGTTGTTTTCTCTCTTGAAAGGAATTTCATTCTGATTGAACCAATTTTCGATTAAAAGAGCTGTTTGGTCTTCTTCACTTGAAAATGAAGGGGTTTCGATTAAGCTTTTTAATAAACTAATTGCTTCCTGGGTAAGCGTATCTATATTTTTCATTTTAATAAGGTTCAAAGGCTCAAAGGGACAAAGCAACAAAGTTTTTAAGCTTTCCTATGACCATTTTTACTTGCGCAAATTTATTTAAAATACCTCTTGCGCTCTCTTTTTTTGCCACTAATTGCACGAATTTTCACGAATTATTTTTTTGCAACAGATTTAAAATCAAAATAAACTTTTTCCTGTATGTCTAAAATTATTTTCTCTTTTAACAGAGAAAATAAGTGTCAATTTGTGACAATATTTTTTATAATGTAATCGTTGTATGCGGAATATCTGAATTTTGGAGCATTTTATGATGTCCAATTTTGATTTTCTGAACTCCTCTTGATAAACTATTGAAACAGTTATCCAGTTTTGGTATCATTCCGGAATGGATTACTTTTTCTTCTTTTAATTTATTGTATAATACTTCGTTGATTTCTGTTATTACCGATGAATCATCTTCAGAATCTTGCAAAACACCTTGTTTTTCAAAACAATACGTTAGCGTCACATCAAACACTTCTGATAATGCAATTGATAATTCACTTGCAATGGTATCAGCATTTGTGTTTAACAATTGTCCGTTTTTGTCGTGTGTAATCGCACAGAAAACGGGAACAACTCCAGCTTCTAATAAAGTTGCCAGTAATTTGGTGTTGACTTGTTTTACATCGCCTACAAATCCGTAATCGATTGTTGGATGATTTCTTTTTGTTGACTGAATTAAATTTCCATCAGCTCCTGAAAAACCAATCGCGTTATTGTCTTTTGCCTGTAACTGCGCTACAATATGTTTATTGATCTGTCCAGCGTAAATCATTACCACAACATCAAGCATTGGAGCATCTGTAATTCGGCGTCCGTCAATCATTTGTGGAACTAAACCAATACTCTGCGCCATTTTTGTAGCCGATTTTCCACCGCCGTGAACTAAAACTTTATAGCCTTCAATTTTAGAAAAATCGGTTAAAAATTGTTCTAATTCTACTGGATTATCGATGATGTTTCCACCTATTTTTATTACTGATACGTTCATTTCTTTTAAGGTTCAAAGAGGCAGAGGTGCAAAGGTTCAAAGGTTTTTTTCAAGGCTGTAAAACCTCTGAACCTTTGCCACTTTGAGCCTTTGCACCTAAATTTACAATTTCTTCAAAATCTTTTGTAAAACTAATTGTGCTGAATACGTTCTGTTATTCGCTTGTTCAATTACGATTGAATTTTCTCCGTCAAGAACTTCGTCGCTTACAATTACATTACGACGAACAGGAAGACAGTGCATGAATTTTCCATTGTTGGTTAAAGCCATTTTTTCAGCAGTTACTGTCCAATTTGGATCGCTGTTGGTTACTTTTCCATAATCGTTGAAGTTGCTCCAGTTTTTTACGTAAACGAAATCAGCATTTTCGAAAGCTTTGTTTTGATCGTATTCGATTTTACAGTCTTGCGTGATTTCTGGACTCAGTTCGTAACCTTCAGGATGTGTGATTACAAAATCCATATCTTTTTGCATTTGCATCATTTCTACAAATGAATTCGCAACTGCTTGAGGCAACGCTTTTGGATGTGGCGCCCACGAAAGCACCACTTTTGGTTTGTGTTTCGTTTTGTGTTCTTCCATTGTAATCGCATCTGCCAAAGACTGTAATGGATGACGAACCGCACTTTCCATATTTACGATTGGCACTGTAGCATATTTCAAGAATCCTGAAATTACAGTTTCCTGATAATCTTTTTCTTTGTCAACCAAACCAGCAAACGCACGAATTGCAATAATATCACAGTATTGAGAAACTACTTCTGCCGCTTCTTTAATATGTTCTGAAGCACCAGAATTCATCACTGCTCCATCTTCAAATTCTAAAGTCCAGCCTTCGTTAGTAAAGTTCATTACCATAACGTTCATTCCTAAATTTAAAGCCGCTTTTTGAGTACTCAAACGCGTTCTTAAACTTGGATTGAAAAACAACATTCCAAGAGTTTTATTCTTTCCTAAGCTTTGATTTTTAAGCGGATTCTTTTTGATTTTGATCGCTTGTTTTACCCATTTTGATAATGAGTTAATGTCTTTTATTGAAATATAATTCATTTGTTTTCTTTTTTATTTAGATAATGTGATAATTAGAAAATTGGATAATTGTGCATTATCTAATTAACTAATTTTCTAATTGACTCATTAGATTATTTTCGTAAACGGAATTTCGTCCTTTAATGCCTTTAAAATAAAATTATCATTTAAACCATTTACAATCCAGGTTTCAATATTCGCTGCTTTTGCGATTCCGGCTGCTTCAATTTTAGACTGCATTCCTCCTGTTCCGTGTGATGATTTTGATTCGCCGATTTCTTTTTCCAATGTTTTCAAATCATGCACTAATTTGATTGTTTCCGGAATTTCATCGTGAATAGATTCTTTTGTATAAATTCCGTTTGTATTGGTGGCAATTATCAGAATATCAACATTTAAAAGAACTGCCGTTAAAGCCGCTAATTTATCGTTATCTCCAAACCGAATCTCATCTGTCGCAACGGTATCATTTTCATTAATAATCGGAATGTAATTGTTTTTAACCAATACATTAATCGTATTTACAATGTTCTTCTTGGTTTGCTCTTTTTCGAAATCAGAATAAGAAAGCAAACATTGCGAAGTATTTAAGCCTAAATCCTTAAAATTTTCATTGTAAATCCGCATTAAATGAGGCTGCCCAATAGAAGCCAAAGCCTGCTTTACAAAAACATCTTTATCTTGATTGTCAAGCTTTACAAATTGTTTTGCTGCTGCAATTGCTCCTGAACTCACTATGATAAATTCATATTCGTCGTTTAAAGCTGCAATCTGTATTCCGAGGTCTTCAATCTTTCCCCGCGAAATATGATTGGTTTCTTTGGTTAAAGTATTACTTCCTATTTTTAATAAAATCCTTTTTTTTGTCATTTTATTTAAAGATACTAAGGTTCTAAGATGCTGAGATTCTAAGTTTTTTTTTAGAATTTTCTAATTATCTAATTGCCTCAATTTTCATATTATCTCAATTACCTAATTTGTCCTTCTCCGTACACGTACCATTTATTAGTTACGAGATGCTGAAGGCCAATTGGACCACGTTGATGTAATTTATCAGTACTTATTGCTAATTCTCCGCCTAAACCAAATTGTCCACCATCTGTAAAACGAGTTGATGCATTTTGATAAACAGCTGCAGCATCTATCGATTCCATAAACTGTTGTGCGATCTCGTTATCTCTGGTAATAATTGCAGCAGAATGTCCGCCGCAGTATTTATTAATCATATCAATAGCATGTTCCTGAGAATCAATTGTTCCAATAACAATTTTATAATCTAAAAACTCTTCGTACCAAATATCTTCATTTTGAAGTGTTTTCGTATTTTCAAAATTCTCTAAAGATTTATCTACAATAACTTCTACTTTTGATTCTATTAAAGCTTCGATTAACATTGACGCAAAACCTTCAAAGTTTGGCAATTTGGAATCGATTAAAACTTTATCCAAAGCATTACAAGCTGAAATTTTAGCTGTTTTAGCATTTAAAATTACTTTTAAAGCCAAATCTGTATCTGCTTTTTCATGAACGTAAACGAAATTATTCCCGCGTCCGCTTACAATTACCGGACAAGTTGCGTGCGCTTTTACAAACTCAATTAATTTCTCGCCTCCTCTTGGAACTATTAAATCAACTTTTTGACTTGGTTTTTCTAAAAAAGCCTGAGTTTCAGTTCTGTTGTAATTCAGATATTCCACCCAATCTTTTGAAACTCCGTTTTCATCTAAAGCTTTATGCCAAAGACTTACGATTTTCAAATTCGATTTTAGAGATTCTTTTCCTCCTTTTAATAAAATCTTATTTCCAGATTTAAAAGCGATTCCGCCCGCTTCAATTGTAACATCCGGACGAGATTCATAAATGATTAAAATTGTTCCGAAAGCGGCTGTTTTATTCACCACTTTTATTCCATTATCATGAGTAAAATGAAAACGCTCAACGCCAACCGGGTCTTCCTGAGAAGCCAATTGGTTTAATGATAAAATCATTTCGTCGACTTTTTTATCATCTACTTTTAAGCGTTCTTCCATCGCTAAATCTGAGCCGTCATAATCGGCTAGATCTTCCTGATTGGTTAGGATTATCTCATTCCGCTCCTGCTCGACCAGCTTTGCCATAGACCGCAAAACCGCATTGCGTTTTTCAATTGATAATGGATTCATAATTTATAGTTGGTTGTTTTTTTGGTTGTTTATCAGAACTAATTTTGAAGTTCTTCTAAACTTTCTTTTAAAGCTTTTATAAACGTATCGATATCAGTTTTTTTCACAGTTAACGGAGGTAAAATTCTTAATAGATTTTTATTGTTAGCACTTCCTGTAAAAATGTGTTTTTCGATGATTAATTTCTTTCTTAAAGCTGCTACATCAAAATCAAACTCAACTCCAAGCATTAAGCCTTTTCCTTTTACTTGTTTGATTCCGTCAACTTCTTTGATTTTCTCTAAGAAATATTCATAAACTTCATTTACATTCTTTTGTAAATCAAGTTTTTCAATTACATCTAAAACTGCAATTCCTGCTGCACAAGACAAGTGGCTTCCGCCAAAAGTTGTTCCTAATAATCCGAAACTTGCTTCAAATTTTGGCGAGATTAAAATCGCTCCAACCGGAAAACCATTCCCCATTCCTTTTGCAACTGAAATAATATCAGCGTTGATTCCGTGATGTTGGAATGCGAAGAATTTTCCGCTTCTTCCGTAACCAGATTGTACTTCATCTAAAATCAAAACAACATCGTGTTTTTTACATGCCTTTTCTAAAGCTTGGAAAAACTCAGTTGTTCCTTGGTCTAAACCTCCAACTCCTTGAATCCCTTCGATAATTACAGCTGTAACATCTCCTTTAGCCAATTCAGCTTCAACTAATTCGATTTGGTTTAATGGTAAAAAAGTAACTACTTGCTGTGCGTTAATTGGCGCAACAATTTTTTTATTATCCGTAACGGCAACTGCTGCAGAAGTTCTTCCGTGAAAAGAATTATCAAAAGCTACAACTCTTGATTTTCCGTTATGGAAAGAAGCTAATTTTAAAGCATTTTCATTGGCTTCGGCACCAGAACTGCATAAAAACAATTCGTAATCTTCAAGACCAGAAAGTTTTCCTAATTTCTGAGCCAGTTCCACCTGTAAAGGGTTTTGAATTGCATTCGAATAAAATCCTAAATTGTCTAATTGGTTTTTTAGTTTTGCTACATAATCCGGCTGTGTGTGTCCGATAGAAATCACACCATGTCCGCTGTATAAATCTAAATATTCTACTCCTTTGTCGTCAATAATTGTGCAATCTACTGCTTTTACTGGAGTAATGTCGTATAATGGGTAAACGTTGAATAAGTTCATGTGTTTTTTGTTTAAAGTTTCAGGTTTCAGGTTTCAAGTTATGCACAGAACGTGAAACTTGAAACTTCAAACCTGAAACAAATTTTTCTAAAATCCGCTTGGTTTCAAATGCAAACCTGTGCTTTCTTCTAAACCGAACATTAAATTCATGTTTTGAATCGCTTGTCCTGAAGCACCTTTGGTTAAGTTATCTATAATCGATGTTATTAAAACCCGGTTTCCTTTTTTCAATAAACTAATGATACATTTATTCGTTTGCACCACTTGTTTCATGTTGATGTTTGTCGTAGTAACAGTTACGAAAGGTTCATTTTTATAGAAATCCTCATATTTTGCAACCAATTGTTCCAAACTATCATCTGAAAGTGTATATAAAGTCGCAAAAATCCCTCTTGGAAAATCGCCTCTATTCGGAATAAAAAGCAATTCGCTGTCAAAATCATCTTGCAACTGAACTAAACTTTCTCCAATTTCTCCTAAATGCTGATGTTCAAAAGCTTTGTAATGCGAGAAATTGTTATTTCTCCAGCTGAAATGAGAAGTTTCTGAAAGACTAACTCCTGCTCCTGTGCTTCCGGTTGTTGCATTAATATGAACATCATTATTCAACAAATTATGTTTTGCTAAAGGCAATAAAGCCAATTGAATAGCCGTTGCGAAACAACCTGGATTTGCGATATAATTTGCTTTTTTAATTTCAGTTTTATTGATTTCTGGCAATCCGTAAATGAAATCTTTTCCTTCAAAATGCGCATCTTTATTCAATCTGAAATCATTTCCTAAATCAATGATTTTGGTATGACTTGCAAACTGATTTTCTTTCAAAAATGAAATTGATTTTCCATGACCTAAACACAAGAAAACAACATTCACGTTTGGATTGATTTCAGCTGTGAAATTCATTTCGATATCGCCCATCAAATCGTGGTGCGCTACAGAAAGTGGTTTTCCAGCATTTGTGGTGCTATAAACAAAATCAATGTTTACTTTTGGATGATACATTAAAATTCTGATGAGTTCTCCGGCCGTGTAGCCTGAACCACCAATAATTCCGACATTAATCATGATCTAATTGATTTACAGATGAAAATATGTTTTGTGCATTTCCAAGGATTTTGATAAATCCTTTTGCATCGTCAGATGTCCATGCATTGTTCATTTCTCCGTATTGACCAAAACCTGTGTTCATCAAATCGTTTTTAGATTCGATTCCGTCAAGTGAGAAATGATATGGTTTTAATGAAACTGTTACCGTTCCGTTTACTGTTTTTTGAGTGTCTTGCAAGAAAGTTTCAATATTTCTCATAACAGGATCTAAAAACTGACCTTCGTGGAATAACATTCCGTACCAGTTTCCTAACTGCTCTTTCCAGTATTGCTGCCATTTTCCAAGAGTATGTTTCTCTAATAAATGGTGTGCTTTTATTATAATTAATGGTGCAGCAGCTTCAAAACCAACTCTACCTTTAATTCCGATAATCGTATCACCTACGTGAATATCTCTACCAATTGCGTAAGCACTTGCTAGTTTTTCAAGAGCGACAATATTATTTGAAGGCTTATCAGTTTTTCCATTTAAACCAACTAATTCTCCTTGTTCAAAATGAAGTGTTACTTTTTCTTCACCTTCTTTTTGCAATTGCGAAGGATACGCTTCACTTGGCAACGGCTGTCCTGAAGTTAAAGTTTCTTTTCCTCCAACACTTGTTCCCCAAAGTCCTTTATTAATAGAATATTGTGCTTTTTCCCAAGAATAGTGAACTCCGTTTTGAGCTAAATAATCAACTTCTTCTTGTCTTGACAATTTTAAATCTCTAATTGGCGTAATGATTTCGATTTCTGGAGCAATAGTTTGGAAAATCAAATCAAAACGAATTTGATCGTTTCCTGCACCTGTACTTCCGTGAGCGATTGCAGTTGCTCCAACTTTTTTCGCATATTTTATAGCTTCAATTGCTTGAAAAACACGCTCTGCACTTACTGATAACGGATACGTATTGTTTTTTAATACGTTTCCGAAAATCAGATATTTTATAGCTTTATCGTAATATTTATCTAAAATGGTCAAGTTAGCGTGTTGTGCACTCCCTAACTCATAAGCTCTTTTTTCAATAGCTGTTAATTCTTCAGCAGAGAATCCTCCTGTATCTACAAGTACAGTGTGAACTTCGTATCCTTTTTCATTTTTTAAATATTTCAAACAATACGAGGTATCTAATCCTCCGCTATAAGCTAATACTACTTTTTTCATTTTTTATAATTTAGGCTAATACTTTCGTATGTAGCAGTTTGAGATTTCTTTTTGATTAAATTTTGAATAAAAAAACAAATGACAATAATTTGTTTAAGAATAAAGCCTGTTTGATTTTTTTAAGTCTGCTTAAAACAGCCTCATTAAAAGGATGTCTCGGCGGTGTTTTTTGTTTTTCTTTTGGGTCGTACAACATTCCGGTACAAAGACACATTTTATTCTCTTTGCTTTGCAAAATTGGGAAGTTAGTACAGGTTTTACATCCCGCCCAAAAACTTGGATCTGTTGTTAATTCTGAGAATGGGACAGGTTTATAACCTAAATCAGAGTTGATCTTCATTACAGCCAAACCAGTTGTAATACCGAATATTTTAGCATCTGGATATCTCTTCAAAGAATAGTCAAAAACTTTTGATTTTATCTTTTTTGCCAATCCTAAACTTCTATAATCAGGATGTACAATTAACCCCGAATGTGCCACGAATTTTCCGTGTTGCCAGCTTTCGATATAACAAAAACCTGCAAATTTCCCATCTGCCAGAGCAATCATCGCATCACCATTCGACATTTTTTTCTGAATGTACTCAGGAGTTCTTTTAGCAATCCCAGTACCTCTTAACAAGGCCGATGATTCTATCGTATCGCAGATTTCTTGTGCGAATTTAAAGTGTTCTTCCTGGGTAACAACAATAGAGATCTTCATTTCAATAATTGAAGTTAGAGTTAAAAATTAAAACATATTGTTTCGTTTGAAATCCAGAATTGAATCCAATAAAATTAAGCAAAATAGAAGTAACATTCTCTAAATCAAAAGATTGATCAAGAAAATTTACAAAATAATAAATACTTTTAGGATATGTTTGTCCAATGGACAAATTATGTGATTTCAAAATGAAAAATGGATATGAATAAATATACGGCTATAAAACTCAGTGAACACTATAGAGATAGCGTCCGTACTTCGGGAGAAGTAATCGGTGAGTTTGTCCGTGACAAAGAAGTTATATGTAAACTTATTTTATTCATCGGTGCAAAAGTACATCTTTTTTTTATTTTCAAAACAAAAAATAAAAATTCTAACATTTTTTTAATGAAAAGTTATTTTTGAAGGTGCTGAGATTCTAAGTTACTAAGGTTCTAAGATTTAAAATCCGGTTAAACAAACCTGAAACCTGAAACTTTAAAATTGAAACCTGAAACAAAAAAACAAACCCGATAATCAAATTTGACTATCGGGTTTTAAATTATTTATAATTTTATATTTTACTTTTTAGTAAACGGAATTACTTTTCCGTCAGATAAAATCATATCTACAGCAGTTTTAGCTTCATTAAATTTAAACTTAACTCCTGCTCTTTTTGATTCAAATGTATCATTTTCTCCAGACACAGCTTTTACAGAGAACTTAGGATAGTTTGTTAATTCAGCATTCAAAACACTGTTTTTTTCTGTAAAATCAACTGTCAAAGATGTTTTTGTAGCAGTATATGTTCCTAAATATCCATCTAAAACTACATCTTTTTCAATTTTTCCTTTCCCAGCAGTCCAAACATTATTTGACTCATTATTATCTGGAAAAGCATGCTCAGGATCCAAAGTTATACTTTCAATTTCTTCAGTAGAATTGTGTTTGAAAGACCAATCATTGTTACGTTGCCAGATTTCAACAGGCAAATTAACTCTAGTAACTTTACCGCTTTTTGTTTTAACATCTAAAACTATTGGCATAGGCATTTTATCAAAATTTTCAACTGTAATTACAACACCTTTTGCAGGATCATTTTTTACATATTTAATTGAATTTACACCTTGGTCAAAACGCCAGTTATTAACATACCAGCTTCTCCAGAACCAGCTTAAATCTTCTCCTGCTACATTTTCCATCGATCTGAAAAAGTCATCTGGAGTTGGGTGTTTGTATGCCCAACGCTCAATATAAGTTCTAAAAGCAGCATCAAAACGTTCTTTTCCTAAAACCTGTTCTCTTAAAAGAACAAGTCCAGCACTTGGTTTAAAATAACACAACATACCAATATTCGCCTCTTTCATATTATCAGGCGAACTCATAATAGTTTCTAAATCAGGACGTGTGAATGATTCAGCTTCTTCGTGCAAATCTGTTGCCGGCTCTTTGTATTCACCATTATTGAATGAAGCCGTACTCAATGAATTAATAAAGGTGTTAAATCCTTCATCCATCCATGCAAATAATCTTTCGTTAGAACCCACAATCATAGGAAACCAAATATGTCCGAATTCGTGATCTGTAACTCCCCACAAATCAGCTTTTTTAGACTTCCATCCACAAAAAACAATGCCAGGATATTCCATTCCACCTTCGTTTCCTGCAACGTTTGTAGCAACAGGATAAGGATATTCAAACCATTGTTTTGAATAATGCTCAATCGCACCTTTTACATACTCGCTTGAGCGTCCGTACGCATCATTTCCGTTGCTTTCAACTGGATAAGCTGATAATGCCAAAGCTTTTTTACCGCTCGGCAAATTAATTTTTGCTCCGTCTAAAATAAAAGCTGGTGATGATGCCCAAGAAAAATCACGTGCATTTTTAATTTTATAATGCCACGTTTTCTCCGTTCCTGCATTTGTATTTGCTGTAGAATTAACTTCGTCAGCAGTACGAATCATAACTGTTTTATCGCTTTGACCAGCATCTTTATATCTTTTTAATTGTTCAGCAGAAAATACTTCCTGACCATTTAACAATTCTCCAGAAGCAACTACATAATGATTTCCGGGAACAGTAAGTTTTACATCAAAATCGCCATATTCCAAATAAAACTCAGAAGCGCCTAAATATGGCGCCGTATTCCATCCTCGTACATCATCATACACGCACATACGCGGATACCATTGTGCAATCGTGAAAATTTTTCCGTTTTTAGTTTCTAAAACTCCCATTCTGTCAGATCCTTCAAAAGGAGCAATGAAAGAAAATTCGATTTTAATTTTTACAGTAGCTCCCTTTGCAGCTAATTCCTGTGGAAGAAAAATCTGCATTCTAGTATCTGTAACTATATATTTTGCGTTAACTTCTGTTTTATTTTTTCCACCCGAAATTACTTTTACAGATTTAATCTTATTTCCTCCATCAAAAACCTGACCTTGAGCACCGTTACGACTTCCTGTTAAAGGTACAACCGCATTTCCTCTAGAATCTTCCTTGAATAAGTTTTGATCCAAATTCAGCCAAAGAAACCCAAGTTTATCAGGACTATTATTTGTATATGTAATTTCGTCTGTACCGACGATTTCATTTGTGTTAGCATTTAATTTTGCCGTGATTTGGTAATCGGCTCTGTTTTGCCAATACTCTACTCCTGGCTGACCGCTTGCAGTTCTTGTAGCAGTTCCGTTTTTTGTGTAAAAATTCGGAGCAAAGGCATCATGGTAATTATAATTGTTGGTTGGATTTGCTGTTTGCGCCGGCGGTGTTTGCTGTGCCCATGCAAAAGAAATTCCAAAAAATAAAGCCGCGGTTAAAATGGCTTTTGAAGATTGCTTTTTCATATTTTTTAGCTGTTTATGTAGCAAATTAATGAAAAAAAAAGCTATTTACAGAGAAATATCCAAGCTTAAATTTAATTTTAGCAAAATTTTATCAATAAAATAAATTGAGCGATTTTCCTGAAAAAATAAAATTTATTAAAATATCTTTACATCAGCATTAAAATCAACACTTTCAATTTTATTATTTTGACAACAACTATATCAAACTCAATACTTACTGCCTCAATTAAGCATGCAGGAGCCGAATTATTTTCTTTAAAAAACAATCAAAACAAAGAATATATCTGGGAAGGAAATCCAGATTTCTGGGGAAAACACTCTCCAATTCTTTTTCCAATTGTTGGTACTTTAAAGAATAACACTTATACCGTTAATGGAAAAGAATATCAATTGCCAAGACATGGTTTTGCAAGAGATATGGAATTTCAATTAATTGAAAAAACAGGAAACAGCGCTGTATTTTCTTTAGAATCGAACGAAGAGACCTTAAAAAAATATCCTTTTGAATTTGAATTGCAGCTTATTTACACAATTGAAGGCGCATCTTTAAATATAGAATACATAGTAATCAATAAAAATGATGAAAAAATGCCTTTTTCAATTGGAGCCCATCCCGCAATTGCTCTTCCAGAAAATTTCGAAAGCTATTCTTTTAAATTTGAAAAAGAAGAATCGTTGAAATTCAATCTTTTGGAAAACGATCTGATTTCAAATAAAACGGAAAATTTAAAAACTATAAATAATGTAGTTCCGTTAAACTATAAGCTTTTTGAAAATGATGCTTTGGTTTTTAAAACTTTAGAATCAAATTCACTTACAATACTAGAAAACTCAAAACCGTATATTGAAGTTGATTTTGAAGATTTTCCAAGTTTGGGACTTTGGACTAAAGATCAGGCGCCATTCGTTTGTATTGAACCTTGGTTTGGATATTCTGATACTTCTAATAATTCAGGGAATTTATTTGAAAAAGAAGGGATTGTAATCTTAGAAATCGATCAAACTTTTCATTCTCAATTTAGTATTAAAATTTTATAAGATGTTAGAATTTAATTTTCAACCGTTTCCAGTAATCGAAACAGAGCGTTTATTACTAAGAAGAATGACAAACGATGATGTAAACGAAGTTTTTGAATTGCGCTCGAATCCAGAGACCATGAAATATATTCCGCGTCCATTGGCAAAAAACAATGAAGATGCTTTGGCCCATATTGCAACAATTAATACTAATATTGACAATAATATTGGCATCAATTGGGCAATTACTTTAAAAGACGACCCAAAACTCCTAGGCATTATAGGTTATTACAGAATGCAACCCGAAAACTACCGAGCAGAAATTGGCTATATGCTTTTACCTGAATTTCATGGAAAGGGAATTATACCAGAAGCGGTAAATAGATTGATCACTTACGGATTCAAAGATTTAAAATTACATTCTATAGAAGCTGTAATTGATCCGGAAAACTTCGCCTCTGAAAAAGTATTACAAAAATGTGGATTTGTTAAAGAAGCTCATTTTAAAGAATCTGAATTTTATGAAGGGCGCTTTTTAGACAAGGTAATATACTCATTATTAGAAAAGTAGATATTTGTTAATTTTTAACAAAAAATCAACGTTTGTTAAAACAAATATAAATAGAACGAAAAATATGTTAATACACTATATTTGCACGCGAAATTAGCCACTTTTAACTATTTCGTTCTAAAAACACCTTTATGAAAAAAATATTTTTATTAGCCATTATCTTCTTTTCAATTCAATCACAAAGTCAAACTTTTATTAAATTTAATGGCGCTACCGCACTTTTAGCGGTTCCAAATGTTGGTATCGAAACCAGTATTGGAGAAAAAACGACTTTTAGTTTTGACGTAATGGCGTCATTCTGGAAGTCCTTCAACGGTCATACCCCAATGGAGTTTTATACTTTTACTCCCGAGATTCGGTATCATTTTAAAGAAAAGTATGACGGATTTTATATTGGCGGACATGCTGGGCCAGACATTTATAGAATTCAAAAATGGACTTATTGGGACAGTAATTATTATGAACATGGATTTGGTTATCGTCTCGGAGCAACTGTTGGCTACAACATCAAACTAAGTGATAAATTTTTATTGGATGTTTTCGTTGGTGGCGGATGGCACCAAGGTTTTTATCATGGTTATTATAATGATAGCCCTGGAAGATATGACAAAGCTAAAGATTGGAATAAAAGCGGAGAATGGCTTCCATACCGCGGTGGTGTAATGATTTCTTATAAACTATAAGCATCAACTAAATTTAGGAATTGACTTGATGTACAGTTCTTCCACTTTTTTACGAGCCCAATCTGTTTTTCTTAAAAAAGTAAGCGATGATTTTATAGTCGGATTTGAAATAAAACATTTGATCGGAATTAATTCTCCAAGTGTATCAAAACCATAATAATGGACTAAAGTCTCGACTATTTTCTGAAGTGTTAATCCGTGTAAAGGATCTTTTGATTTGCTTTCCATTTTATCACTTTTTAAATTATATAAAAAGACCGTACTGTAAAAAAGTACGGTCTTTCTTTTTTGCGAAATTACAAAATAGAATTTGACATTGATCAAATAATGAATATTAGAATAAGAATTTAAATCCAACTGAAATTGGAGAAGTTAAATTTGGATTACTTCCACCTAATGCTCCAGTATAAGTTGCGTCAACATTTGCTACATGAGCTAATGAAAAATTGGTTACAGTTGTTTTCTCTCCATTCTCTGGTTTTAGAGTTGTAGAAGTGAAGTTTGCTAAATCATAAGAAAACTCTACTGAGAAGTTTTTAGTAACAAAATAATCAAAACCTCCTGAAAGTGCCAATCCTACTTGATTTACTTTTAATTCACTCTCTTTTTCTTTTCCGGTAATAACTGGTAAGGCTAATTGCCCAAAGAAATACAAAGAACCTGCAACATTCCAATATTTTCTTGCTAATGGTTCAATCACAATCAAATCTGTTTTCGATGCTGTTCCTGCATTTGAATCTGACTTTATGTTGATGTAACCAACTGCAGCTCCAACCGCAACAGATGGAGTAATAAATGTTCCAACAATTGGTAAAACTGATAAATTGGTATTTTTCACATCTGCATTTTTGGTTTGTTGATACCCAAATTGAGAAGTTGCAAACCATGCTCCTTTTAAACCTTGATTTGAGTCTTGAGCTTTTGCGGATAATCCGATTAAGGCAATACTTACGAATGTTAAAATCTTTTTCATATTTTAGTTTGTTTAGAATTATTCAACAAACTTAATCGTAAGCTTTTTCTTTAAAACTGATTAAAATCATAGATTAAAAAAAATGTTTAATTATCTTAGATCGCATTAAAATTTTTCAATTTTGTTTTACATTTGCAATTATGATAAAATCAGTTAACATACTAAATAAAAGAGCTCGATTTGATTATGAGATAATCGATACCTATACTGCTGGAATTGTTTTAGCAGGTACTGAAATCAAATCAATTCGTCTAGGAAAAGCAAATATTACAGAAAGTTTTTGCGAGTTTAGTGGCATGGAACTTTTTGCCATCAATACTTATATCGAAGAATATTCTTTTGGAAATCAATTCAACCATAAATCTCGCAGTGAAAGAAAATTGCTTTTAAATAAAAAAGAATTAAAAACACTACATAAAAGCGTTCAGGCAAAAGGACTTACCATTGTTCCGTTAAAATTATTTACCAACGAAAAAGGACTTGCTAAACTACAAATTGGTCTTTGTAAAGGAAAGAAAAACTACGACAAACGTGAATCTCTAAAAGAGCAGGATACAAAACGTGATTTAGATAGAATTAAAAAAGCTTACAATTAAAAAACGAGCTTTAATTTTCTAAAAATGATCATTTTATAAATATTTTATCGTTATTTTTACTACAAACAATATAACCGTAAAATATGAAAAAGTATCTAATCTTGTTAATTACTATACTGTCACTTTCTGGATGCGGCAGTAATACTTCTATTGTAAACAGTTGGAGAGATCCTGATATTACCGTTGCTCAAGAAGAATTTAAAAAAGTTTTGGTCGTTGCTTTGGTAAAAGACGAAGCTTCCAGAAGAATTACCGAAAACAGAATTGCTTCGAGTAACCCTGTATTTAAAACATCTTATCAATACTTAACCGTAACGGATCAATTAAATAAAGAGCAAAAATTAAAAATACTGCAAGATGAAAATTTTGACGGTGTCGTTACAATGCGTTTAGTTAGCAAAGAAAAAGAAACTAATTATGTTCCTGGCACTTACACTGGAATGTATTATGGCGGTTTTGACGGAATGTACACGGGAATGTACGGTTATGGTTTTGGAAATTGGTACGGCATGTATTCACCAAATTTTTACGATCCAGGATATTATCAAGAAACAACATCGTATATGGTTGAAACCAATATTTTTTCATTAAAACAAAATAAACTAATCTGGACAGGAACTACAGAATCGCAATATGTGACAGATCTAGGACAAACCGTTGATGCTATAATGCAAGCCGTTGTCAAAGAAATGCGAAAAGATGGTTCTTTACCTCCAAAATAATATATCTGAAAAGCAACATAAAACTGTTGCTTTTTTTTATAATCACAAAATTGACTAAATTTGTCAAGACTAAAATTTTCATTAAATGAAATCACTTTTAAAAAATGCCAGAGAGCAAAAAGGTTTAAAAACCCGCGAAGTTGCCCAACTTGTGGGAATCGATCAGGCTTTAATCAGCAAATTTGAATCGGGAACAAGAAAACCTACTAAAGACCAAATTTCTAAATTGGCTCAACTTTTAGAAATTGATTATGAAACTTTAATGATTGCTTGGCTTAAAGAAAAAATTCTTTATGAAATTGGTGATGATGATTTGGCATTAAAAGCTCTAAAAGTAGCTGAAGATGAAATCAAATACAATAAAACAATATCAAACCTTAAACTATCCACTTCTTTAGAAAAAATCTTAAAGGAAATTGACCTTTTAAAAGAAAAATTAGACTCTTACAGGCAATTTGACAGTTTTAAAATCAAACAAGCTTTAGAACTTGAATATACTTTTGAAAGCAATAGAATTGAAGGAAACACAATGACGCTTCGTGAAACTGATATGGTGATAAATGAAGGTTTGACAATTTCTGGAAAAAGTATGCGCGAACATCTCGAAGCGATAAATCATCAGGAAGCAATTGGTTTTATTAAAGATTTAATGAGTAAAAACAATTCATTAAACGAACGTGATCTTTTATCCATTCATAATTTAATCCTTAGAGGAATAATTCCTGAAGATGCAGGACGTTATCGAAAAGTTCAGGTTATGATTCAGGGAAGTACTCACATGCCTCCACAGCCTTTGTTAGTTCAACAGGAAATGGAAGAATATTTTACTTGGTATGAAATTAACAAAAACAAGCTTCATCCCGTTATTCTGGCCGCCGAAATGCACGAACGATTGGTAACAATTCATCCTTTTATTGATGGAAACGGGAGAACTTCAAGACTAATTATGAATTTGATTTTGATGCAAAAAGGCTATTTAATTGCGAATATAAGAGGTGATTACGAAAACCGGATGCGTTATTACCAATCTCTGGAAGTTGCTCAGACAAAAAAAGACAAAGAAGATTTTTTATTGTTTATTGCCCAAACACAAAAGGAAAGTTTAGAAAGATATATCACAATCCTTACGCAATAAAAAAAGCCCAGCGTTAACTGGGCTTATTATTTAATTTTTATCTTCTAATAAAGGAACAAATCGAAACTCTCCAAATTCATGTTTTTCAAATTGAGTCTCATTCTTTCTAATCAACAAAGTCATAATCTGAACATCTTCTCCAAGCGGAATAACAAGCCTTCCTCCTATTTTTAATTGTGCCATTAAAGGCTGTGGAATAAATGGTGCACCTGCTGTAACTATAATACTATCAAATGGCGCAAAATTTGGTAATCCTTTATAGCCGTCTCCAAAAGTCACATGTTTTGGGCGAATATTTAATTTCGGAAATAAATTCGATGTTGTTTTAAACAATTCATTTTGTCTTTCTACGGTATACACTTTTGCACCAAGCATAAACAAAACAGCGGTTTGATAACCAGAACCGGTTCCTATCTCTAAAACTTTGTGATCTTTCTTCACTTCAAGCAATTGCGACTGAAAAGCAACTGTATAAGGTTGTGAAATGGTCTGTCCAGCGCCAATAGGAAATGCCTTATCCTGATATGCGAAATCTTCAAAACTTGAATTTAAAAAAAGGTGTCTCGGGATTTTTTTAATAGCATCTAGAACCGCTCTATCAGTAATTCCTTTTTGCTCTAAAGTTGTTACTAATTGATTACGAAGTCCTTGATGTTTGGCAGTGTCTTTCAAAATGGGTCGGTTTTGTTTTCGCAAAAATAAGAAAGAAAACAGGATTTCAAATATTGATTTTTAAATATTAAATTAATACAGTCGAAAGTCGAAAGCCATAATTTGCAATTCACAACTCACAACTCACAATTCCCTAAATTCATTTTTACTTTCAACAAATAAATTCTATTTTTGTTTAAAATACATTCTCATGTTAAAAGTAGGAGTTTTAGGTGCTGGTCATCTTGGTAAAATACATTTACGCTTATTACAACAATCTGACAAATACGAATTAGTTGGATTTTACGACGAAAATCAAGAAAATGCCGAAAGAATTTCAAAAGAATTTGGCTATAAAAACTTCAGCACAATCGCAAAACTTATTCACGCTGTCGACGTGATTGACATTGTTACTCCAACGCTTTCACATTACAAATGTGCAAAAGTTGCGATCAAATCAGGAAAACATATCTTTATTGAAAAACCAATTGCAAACACTGTTGAAGAGGCTGAAGAAATTATTGCTTTAGCTAAAGAATACAATGTAAAAGGGCAAGTTGGCCATGTTGAGCGTTTTAATCCTGCTTTTATTGCCACAAAAGAAATGATCGAAAACCCGATGTTTATTGAAACGCATCGTTTGGCCGAATTTAATCCGCGTGGTACAGATGTTCCTGTAGTTTTGGATTTAATGATTCATGATATTGATGCCATTTTAAGTGTTGTCAATTCAAAAGTAAAAAATATTAATGCAAGTGGCGTTTCTGTAATTAGTGATACTCCGGATATTGCAAACGCCCGAATTGAATTTGAAAATGGCTGTGTTGCTAATTTAACAGCAAGCCGAATTTCGATGAAAAACATGCGTAAAACACGTTTCTTTCAAAGAGATGCCTACATTTCGGTTGACTTTTTAGAAAAAAGATGCGAAGTGGTTCGTATGAAAGATGCTCCTGAGGTTCCTGGAGATTTTGATATGATCCTTCAAAATGCCGAAGGTGTAAAAAAACAAATCTATTTCACTAATCCAGATGTTGAACAAAACAATGCTATCTTAGACGAATTAGAATCGTTTGCGCACGCAATCAACACAAATACAACTCCAGTTGTAACGCTTGAACAAGCGACAGATGCTTTGCGCGTGGCGTATCAAATTATTGATTGTTTCGATAAATAAATAGAAATTCAAAAAATATAATTAGCCACGAACTCACATTTAATTGGTGATTTCGTGGCTAAAATCATAAATATAAATATCAAAAAATAAAATGAAAACTATAGCTGTAATTGGTGCTGGAACAATGGGTAACGGAATTGCTCATACTTTTGCACAAAGTGGTTTTGTTGTAAAACTAATTGATGTTTCAGAAAAATCATTAGATAAGGGAATGGCAACTATTGCTGCCAATTTAGAGCGAATGCTTGCAAAAGGAACAATTACGCAAGAAGATGTTGCAAAAACAATTACCAACATTATTACCTATACTGATATTAAAGACGGAGTTGTTGGCGTTGATTTGGTTGTCGAGGCTGCAACTGAAAATGTAGAACTGAAACTGAATATTTTTAAACAATTAAACGAAGCTTGTTCTCATAATACTATTTTAGCAACCAATACCTCTTCGATTTCTATTACACAAATAGGATCTGTAGTAGCACATCCTGAACGTGTTATTGGAATGCATTTTATGAATCCCGTGCCGATTATGAAATTGGTTGAAATCATTCGTGGATATAACACAAGCGATGAAGTAACTAAAATCATCATGGATCTATCTGAAAAGTTAGGTAAAGTTCCTGTTGAAGTAAACGATTATCCTGGTTTCGTAGCAAACAGAATTTTAATGCCAATGCTAAACGAGGCAATCGAAACGTTATACAATAAAGTGGCAGGCGTTTATGAAATTGATACAGTAATGAAATTAGGAATGGGACATCCAATGGGACCGCTTCAATTAGCTGATTTTATTGGTCTTGATGTTTGTCTTGCGATTCTAAATGTAATGTACGAAGGTTTCAAAAATCCAAAATACGCTCCTTGCCCATTATTAGTAAATATGGTTAGAGCTGGAAAATTGGGAGTAAAATCTGGTGAAGGTTTTTATGATTATAGCGAAAGTAAAAAAGCAGAGAAAATTTCGAAGCAGTTTGTTTAAGAATTTTTAAATATGACAACATTTGAGAGCGAATATATAAATTTCAATCAGCGTCTTTTTACTTTAAGAAATTTATCATTCCTTATTGAATTTCTTATTTATTCATCTCTAATTATATTTTTTAATCTCTCAAAATTTTATACAATAATAATTGAGTTATTTCTTTTGGCAATCTGTTGCTTTATCATCATTAGCAGGAGTAAAACGAATGTTGATTTAATAACCTTTCAGGAAAATAGGATTATTTTAAATGGTGAAACATTTAATACGAAATGGATAAAATCAATAGATATAAAAGAAACTTATATTCAGATAAAGAGTATTGGCTCGCGAAAAGGATTACGTGGTGCGGTTTTTTATCTAGAAATAAAAAATAAAAACGATAATTACATCATAAACTCATTCGAAACCTATTCTGACGAAGGAATAGTAGAGATCTTTAGTGAGTTTAAGAAGTTCAAAGACGAAAAAATTATCATTGACGAAAAATTGATAATATTGAGAATTCAAGAAAAAATAGAAAAATGTCAATAGCATCAAACTTAAATACAATTAAAGCAAGTTTACCTGAACATGTAACTCTTGTTGCCGTTTCAAAAACAAAACCTGTTTCAGACTTATTGCAAGCCTATGAAGCCGGCCAGCGTATTTTTGGAGAAAACAAAATCCAGGAAATGACGGAGAAATGGGAACAAATGCCAAAAGACATTCAATGGAATATGATTGGTCATGTACAGTCGAATAAAGTCAAATTTATGGCACCATTTGTGAATTTGATTCATGGCGTTGACAGTTTGAAATTATTGCAGGAAATAAACAAACAAGCTTTAAAAAACAATAGAACAATAGATTGCCTTCTTCAAATATATATTGCTGAAGAAGAATCTAAGTTTGGTTTGGACGAAAATGAATTAAATGAACTTTTAACTTCTGTGGAGTTTAAAGAGTTGAAAAATATTCGTATCTTAGGTTTAATGGGAATGGCAACTTTTACAGAAGATCAAAACCAGATTAAAAAAGAATTTACACATTTAAAATCGATTTTTGATTCGATAAAAGAATTGAAAACTGAAAACTGCAGCCTGAACACTATATCAATGGGAATGTCTGGAGATTATCAATTAGCGATAGAATGCGGAAGCACGATGGTTCGCATTGGAAGCAGTATTTTTGGAGGAAGATAATTCTCAAAAATCATCTATTGTAAGACGCGCTGCTGTTCGCCACTACAGAAAAACTGAATACTAAAAACTGAACACTGATTACTGAATTTGTACGCGATATTAGACATAGAAACCACTGGAGGACAATTTAATGAAGAAGGAATTACTGAAATCGCCATCTATAAATTTGATGGACATGAAGTAGTTGACCAGTTCATTAGCCTTGTCAATCCCGAAATTCCGATTCAGCCTTTTGTTGTAAAGCTTACCGGAATAAATAATGCTATGTTGCAGTCGGCACCAAAATTTTTCGAAGTTGCCAAACGAATTATAGAAATAACTTCAGACTGCGTTATTGTCGCTCACAACGCCTCTTTTGATTACAGAATTCTTCGTACAGAGTTCAGACGTTTAGGCTACGATTTCGAAGCAAAAACGCTTTGTACAGTAGAATTGGCTAAAAAACTAATTCCAGAACAGCCTTCTTATAGTTTAGGAAAATTAGTCCGCGCACTCGGAATCCCAATGGCTGATAGACATCGTGCGAGCGGTGATGCAATGGCTACCACAAAGCTTTTTAAAATGCTTTTGGAAAAAGACGTCGAAAAAACAATCGTAAAAGATTTTATAAAACTTGAAGTCGAAAAAGGAATTTCGCCAAAATTCCTTGACCTAATAAATCAAATGCCAACAAAAACCGGCGTTTATTATATCTATAACGAAGGCGGCACTTTAATATACATTGGCAAAAGCCAAAACATAAAAAAGAGAGTTAATCAGCATTTTACAGGCATTACAACTAAAAGTAAAAAGATTCAGGCTGAAGTTTTTACCATAACGTATGATGAAACTGGAAGCGAATTAATTGCACTTTTAAAAGAAAGTGAAGAAATAAAAATAAACAGACCAAGACACAATCGTTCACAGAAAAAAACATTTTTTCCCTTTGCATTGTATGCAGAAAAGGATGCTAATGGATATATAAATTTAAAACTTGAAAAAGCAGACGGCCGAAAAAAAGAAATAACCTCATTTGCTTCTTTTCAGGAAGGCAAAAACGCTCTTTTCAAGTATACCGCAAAATATCATTTGTGCCAAAAACTCACAGGATTGTATCAAACGAAAAAAGAGTGCTTTCAATATAAAATTAAAGAATGTGACGGCGCCTGCATTGGCGAAGTGACGCCCGAGACTTATAATTTAAGAGTACAACAATTCATTTCAGAAAATAGTTTTGACAACAAAAGCATGATTCTTCTTGACAGAGGCCGAAATGTAAATGAACGAAGCGCAGTGTTAATTGAAGATGGGATCTATAAAGGTTACGCTTATTACGATCTTAATTATCAAATTACTAATATCGAAATCCTTAAAAATATTTTGACGCCAATGCAACACAATCGCGACGTCAAGAACATCATTCAAAATTACATTCGAAAAAGTAAATCGTTAAAAATTCTTCATTTTTAACACATCGAAACTTTCATTATCTTTATTGATATGAAAAACCAAAAATCGCAATACGAAATATTCAGAGAGAAAATCAAAATCATTCTTTATGGTACAAATACCATTTTAGGAAGAATGTTTGATTTAGTATTATTAGGCTTGATTTTATTGAGTGTTTTACTAATTATGCTCGATACCGTAGAAGGAATTAGCTCCAAATACCATGATCAATTAATGATCTGCGAATGGATCATCACGGTCTTTTTTACCATCGAATATATACTCCGAATAATCTCAATTCAAAAACCCGTTAAATATATTTTCAGCTTTTACGGAATCATCGATTTATTGGCCGTCCTGCCTATGTATCTATCTATATTTTTTCCAGGCGCAAGCATTTTATCGATTGTAAGAGCGTTGCGTTTTATGCGATTATTCAAAATTTTACATATTCCACAAATTTCTCATCAATCATTACAACTTAAAGAAGCTATTGAAGCCAGTAAAGAAAAAATTCTGGTTTTCATTTATTTTGTACTCATTAGCACTGTGATTATTGGCACTGTTATGTACTTAGTCGAAGGCAAAGAATCTGGATTCACCAGTATCCCAATGGGAATTTACTGGACAATTGTAACCTTAACAACCGTTGGTTATGGAGACATTTCTCCTCAATCACCTTTAGGACAATTTATCGCTTCCTTAGTAATGATTTTAGGTTATGGAATAATTGCGGTTCCCACTGGAATTGTGACTGCAGAATTTGCTAAAAGCAGTCTAAGAAACAGTGTTGTAGGAACTAAAAAAATATGCCGAAAGTGTCAGTCGCAAGTTCATTTTGATAATGCGAAATATTGCTACGAATGCGGAACTGAATTGCCAAATAAATAATTATATGAAGCTAATCCAGCTGTACATTGCAACTCCTCCTTATCTTTGTTGTTTTTTAAAGGCATAAAAGGAGCTTCCGTTGGTCGCTCTTTTACACCAAAAAAAACAAACAAATATAAGTCCGGGGTTTCCATTTCCATCTGGGCTAAAAAATATGAAATACCTAATAACCATCGTCGGACCAACAGCTATAGGCAAAACAGCCTTAAGCATTGCTTTGGCACAACATTTTAAATGCGAGATCGTTTCTTGCGACAGTCGACAGTTTTTCAAAGAAATGACCATTGGAACCGCAGTTCCTAATAAGGAAGAATTAAATTCGGCTAAACATCATTTTATTCAAAATAAATCCATCTTCGAAAACTACACCGTTGGCGATTACGAAAAAGAAGCTTTAGCCAAAATCGAAGAACTATTTCAAACCAATGATTTCGTAATTCTTATTGGCGGTTCAGGCTTATATGTTGACGCTGTTTTAAAAGGTTTTGACGAATTTCCAGAAATCGATCCAAAAGTTCGTTTAGAAGTAAACTCGAATTACGAAAAACTCGGAATCGAGTATCTTCAGGAACAATTGAAAAATTTAGATCCCGAATATTATCAAAAAATAACAGCCGAAAATCCTCAGACTTTACAAAATCCACAGCGAATGATGCGTTTTGTAGAAGTATGTCTAGGGGCTCAAAAACCCTATTCATCATTTCTAAACCAAAAGAAAAACAACAGAGACTTCACTCCTATTTTAATAG
The DNA here is from genome assembly GCF_030929605.1 of Flavobacterium sp. LHD-80. Lineage (GTDB taxonomy): Bacteria > Bacteroidota > Bacteroidia > Flavobacteriales > Flavobacteriaceae > Flavobacterium. Next base: position 25,207 of record NZ_JAVFVS010000002.1, on the reverse strand, counting down.
GTTTAGATGCCGAGAGAGAAATCATCTACAGCAGAATCAATCAGCGCGTTGATATTATGATGAACGAAGGTTTACTTGATGAAGCAAAAGCATTATATCCTAATAAAGGCTTGAATGCGCTTCAAACGGTAGGTTATAGAGAATTATTTAGTCATTTTGATGGAGAATTCACCTTGCAATTTGCAATTGAAGAAATCAAAAAAAACACAAGAAGATTTTCCAAAAGACAATTGACATGGTTCAAAAGAAACGAAAATACAAAGTGGTTTGATTACGCTACAGAAAGACAGAAAATATTTGATTACATAAATTTAAAATTAAAAATATAATTTTCTTACATAATTATATCTATATTTAAACTTCCTTCAAATTGATTCTAAATGAAAAAAATCCTACTTCTGTTTATTACAGCATCACTATGCTATGCTTGCGAAATTCAATACGATGGAGAAACCAGAATCGTAGTTCAAGGTCAATTAATTGATAAAAACAACAACCCTGTTTCAAATAAAAAAATTGAAATTACAACCAGTACTGGTGGAACTTTTGGAACCAGTGATTTAATAAGCTATGCCAACTCAGGTGCAGACGGAAAATTTACGCTGATCTTTCCAGCTCCCAAAAACGATAGTATTTCTATAGTAACTTCCATTAATCAATATCAAAATAACGAACTCCAATCTAAGACAATATACGGCCTGAAGAAAAATTTCAGCAATTACAAATTAGATTTAAATCAAGTCGTTTTGTATGAAACAAAAGATATTACACAATTAGACATTCTTCTGAATAAAACCACAAATAACAAGCAAGTAACAGACATTCAAATTGAAGGCTTGCAATCTAATTCCTATATTGACTTAAACACTAAAAAAGATAAATACCAAGTACTTAATACTCACTTTGACGTAATAAAAAATCAAAATATAAATTTAAGTTATAAAATCCTCGATTATTCAAATCCGACAAAACCTGTCGCAACTGATCATAAAGCCACTATTGCGATCAATTCCGAAAAAGTAATTCATTCTATAACTTATTAATTATGAAGTTTAAAGTTTTATTTTTTTTATTTTTTTTATTTTTTTTACAATTATCATACAGTCAAGAAACTGAAAATAAAAAACCAGTAAAATTCAATCACGATATTCGAATAAACGCAATAATTCCGTCAAATTTTGGAGACAATTATTTAGCAAAAGCTAACGATGCAAAGCTAGGAGTTGGAACTAATTTCAGTTTTTTACGAATTTATGATTTCAAACTCGGTGCGGGCTATGATTTTATTCCATATTCCATTACTGATATTACCTTGGCAGGAAATATCAAAAGATCAGAATTTCATACCGTGTACGCAGATATAGCCTACGAAATAAAAATAACCGAAAAACTGAATATTGAGCCTTATATTGGTTTTGGAGGAGCAAAACTTAAATTCGAATCAGATGGAAGAAGTTTCGGAAATCAAAAAGGAAACAATTTCAGAATTGGTTTTAATACTGACTACAAACTAGCCAAAAGATTATCGGCATTTGTTGCAATTTGTTATCTTGATTCAAAACTAGATATCAATACTTCACCGGAATTTATTTCATTTTATGACAACGCAAAGATGTTTCAATTCATTATTGGTTTAAAAATTCATTAATTTTACAATAATTTAAAATCAATAATAAAAGGAATACGATCTTATGCCAATATCTCCAAATTTCACTTCAGTTTTAAGCAAAGACTGGGAAATCAATTTCACACAATGCACACCAACAGGTTTTTTAAAATATACCGATTTGTGTAATATTTTACAATTAACCGCAGCGGCACATTCAGAAGTTGGCGGAATTAGTTTTTATGATATGCAGGAATTTCATCAGGCATGGGTTTTAAGCCGAATGCGCGTTGAAGTTCATGCTTTACCAAAATGGCAAGACGTTGTAACCGTAAAAACATGGATTAATAGTCTGGAAAATTCTCGTTCAGTACGTGCATTAGAAATGTATGTAAACGGCAAAAAGATTGTTGGTTGCGAAACCTATTGGGCTGTTTTCAACACGCAAGCACGCCGTCCAGAAGCTTTGGCTTTGCCTTATGAACATTTCGAATTATTTCCTGAAAAAAGAGCTACAGAAGAAGGTTTTTCTAAAATAAACATCAATCATGAAAAAGAAGCTGTTTTTGAAAAAACAGTTTATTTATCTGATTTAGATATTGTAAATCACGTAAACAATGTAAAATATCTGGAATGGTGCCTTGATCATGTTGATCCTAAACGAATCATGAAACAAGAAGTCAAAAGCTTCGAAATGAATTTTATGAAAGAGCTGTCGTTAAAAGATAAAGTTGTAATTCATGAAAGCGAAGACGACGATCACACAACTGCAACATTTAGCATTACAAAAGGCGAGAAAACTTGTTTTGCTTTGGAATTGCATTGGAAGCAAAAATATTCATAAACTTATTTTTAAACTTACTTTTACGCAATATTGTCATTTCGACGAAGGAGAAATCTCCACGAGAAGCTCTACAAAGATTGGCAATTTTGATTGCGGAGTTACTTGCGAAGATTTCTCCTTCGTCGAAATGACAAGATTGCGCAATCTTTTTCTGAACAAGAATAAAAAAAGCCCTGATTTCTCAGAGCTTTTATATTATTTCAAGTGAATTTGTTATTCAGTTACTTTGCTTTTTACAACTAATCTGAAACCTTCTCCGTGAATGTTTAAGATTTCAACATCTTCATCTGCTTTTAGATATTTTCTAAGCTTAGCGATGTAAACGTCCATACTTCTTGAAGTAAAATAGTTGTCATCTCTCCAAATTTTTGTTAAAGCTAATTCTCTAGGCATTAAGTCATTTTCATGAAGAATCAGCATTTTTAGCAATTCATTTTCTTTTGGAGACAATTTGATTGGCTCTTCATCTTGAAAAGTCAAGAATCTAAGTTTTGAATTCAGATGGAATTTACCGATGTTAAATTCAAATTGAACCTGCTCTGCTTTATTGTCAGCAGATTTTCTTTGAATAATCGCTTTAATTTTCATCAATAAAACCTCAGAATCAAAAGGTTTATTTAAATAATCGTCAGCACCCGCTTTATATCCTTTCAAAACATCCTCTTTCATAGATTTTGCTGTCAAGAAAATAATTGGCACTTCACTGTTTTTTTCTCTAATTTCTTTGGCTAAAGTATAACCATCTTTATAAGGCATCATTACATCAAGAATACATAAATCATATACATCTTTCTTGAATTTTTCGAAACCTTCCATACCGTTTTTAGCTAAAGTAACTTCAAAGTCATTTAACATTAGATAATCTTTAAGAACTGCCCCGAAATTTAGGTCATCTTCTACTAAAAGTATTCTTTTGTTATTATTTTCCATATTTTAATTTATTAATGGTATTTTTATTATAAAGGTGCTACCTTTTCCTTTTTCGCTTTCTACATATACTTGACCATTGTGATCTTCTACGATTCGTTTTACATAAGCAAGACCCAGTCCGTGTCCTTTTACATTATGTAAGTCTCCTGTATGTTCTCTGTAAAATTTCTCAAAAACTCGTTTTTGGGCTACCTTACTCATACCAAGACCATTATCTTTTACTTTTATCAGAATCATGTCTTTAACATTTTCTGTAAAAATTTCGATTTCAGGAATATCCGGTGAATATTTTATTGCGTTTTCTAAAATATTAACCAAAACATTTGTAAAATGCACTTCATTAACCAAACATGTTGTTCTTGAAGCGTTCAAATGTTTCACCACCGTTCCGTTTCTATCTTCTAAAATTAGATTTACGTGTTCAATTGCATCATCAATAATATCATGAATTGCTGTTGGTTCTTTTGTAATATCTAATTCTCTTTTTTCTAATTTCGAAATTCGAAGAACATTCTCAACCTGAGCATGCATTCTCTTATTTTCATCCCTAATCATCTGAAGATAACGATAGACTTTTTCTTTGTCTTCAATGACCTTTGGGCTTTTTATCGCATCAAGCGCTAAATTTATAGTCGCTATTGGAGTTTTAAACTCATGCGTCATATTATTTATAAAATCTGTTTTAATTTCAGATATATGTTTTTGACGCAACAACTGATTCAAAGCACTTGTATATGCTATTATTATAATAAGCGTAAATACAATCGATAATATTGTAATGCTCAACAACTCTGACAATAAAAATTTCTTTTTATGTGGAAATGTAATGAATAACTCATATTTACTATTTCCTTCGTTATCAGTATATATTGGCACATGATAACTCGCATCTTTATCGTAATGAAACCCATCCGATTTGACTTTTGTTGGCAAACCACTATTAAGAACACCAAATTCGAATTTGGTTTTTACGCCATATTCTTCTAATTCTTTCTTTAATAGCTTGTAAAGTTTGTCTTTTGTAATTCTACCTTCAATAGGAGTCAGCGAAGCGATATCTTTGTATTGAATTTGCTGTTGCACTTTGTTTAAGATATCTAAACTGCCTGATTTTTCAATTTTCAAATCAGGAATAATAGTCTGTCCTAAAGAATTATTATCAATACTGTTATTGTTATTATAAACTTCAGTTACACGTTTCGAACTAAAATTTTTAAATCTTTCACTGCTGAACTTTTTATTAAAAAGCGATCCGCTAATGTCGTAATCTTCAGAAGTTAGCGTGTTAGAATATACGATTGTTTTATTTGTTTTTGTATTTCTCTGAACGTATAAAACCTCCAGTAAATCTTCTTTTTTAGGAATTTTACCAGTACTGTCTTTTATACGATTGTATTTATCATAAAAACTATACTCTTCTTGCTGCTCTAGTTTATCAGCAACATTTCCAATTACTTGAGTAACGTGGTATTTAAATTGTTCGTCATTATTTTTAAACGAAGAATTGAACCAAAATACTTGAACCAGAATTATCCCGATTAAGGACAAACTCATAAGCAAAACAAGTATTCTAAAAAATAATTTATTCATCGAAACAAAATTAATATTTTAACAATATACTAAATAATACATTAACCAAATATTAACATTTAAGACTGATTTTGTTTAATATTTAAAATTTTAAGAATTTTAACAACTTCTTCCTTAGCAATTTTAAGATTTACGTTATTAATAATAAAATTACTCTTCAAAATGCGATCTTCATCTTTCCATTGCATCTGCATCCTGCTTAAAACTTGCGCTCTTGTGGTATTATCGCGTTTTAAGACTCTTTCTATTCTGACTTCTTCTGGAGCGGTTACCAAAATTATAAAATCACAGTCTTTGTATCTGCCGCTTTCGAATAAAATTGCAGCTTCATAAATTACATATTCTTCATTTTTATGCTGTAAAATCCAAGATTCAAAATCTTCTTTTACTGCGGGATGAACAATTGCGTTCAGTTTTGCTAATTGATCAGCATTGTTAAATACAATTTCAGCCAGTTTTGCTCTGTTTAAAACATTATTTTCAAAAAGTGATTCTCCAAATGTTTTCTTTACTTTCTCAATAACTGTTTCAGAATGCATAACAGCTCTTGCTGCATCATCGGCAATATAAACGGGAACTCCCATTTCTTTGAAATAATTCGCAATAGTTGTTTTGCCACTGCCAATTCCGCCCGTTAAGCCAATAACTTTTGTCATTTTAAACTTTAAAAAACATACGAGGAAACGCTTCTTGCGGTTTTTTCTTTAAGAGAATAATTTTTACAAATGATTCAAAAAATCCCGTTCCGTAACCATAAAATTGTTTCCAAACTGCAATTACAGAAAGATACCCAATTTTAATGCTTTTATTTTGAATACTTGCTGTAAGAAAAATTATAACGAAATATACAAAATATAATTGTAATAAAATATCAATATTGAAAATTAACAATAAAAAAGCTAATAATAATCCGAACAGGAAGAATGTCGGAAAAAAGAAAGTCAATTTATTATGTTCTGGATACCAGCTATTTAGTATTGGTCTTGCGATTCCAAATTTATGAACCTGAATTGAAAATTTCTCCCAATCGATTCTGCGTTTATGATACACGTAAGCTTCTGAAAACAAACGAGTTTCAAAACCTAAATTCCATAAACGGATCGATAAATCTGGATCTTCTCCAGGGTGAATATTGCCAAAACCTTTTGAAATCTGAAAAGCTTTTTTAGAAATTCCCATATTGAAACTTCTTGGCTGAAACTTATTAATTTTTTCAGAGCCGCCTCGAATACCACCAGTTGTCAAGAATGACGTCATTGCGAAATTAATCGCCTTCTGAATGCTTGAAAAGCTGTCTAATGCTTTATCTGGACCACCAAAACAATCTACATATTCGTTATTTAACGCTTTTCTAACTTCCGTTAAATAATTGGAAGGAATGATGCAATCTGAGTCAAAAATGATAAAATAATCACCGCGCGCTTTCTGCATTCCAAAATTTCTCGAATCTCCTGGACCTGAATTCTCTTTAAAATAATATGAAATATTCAGCTTTCCCTGATAATTCATCACAACATCCTTGCACGGAATCGAAGAACCGTCTTCAACAAGAACAATTTCAAAAGGTTCATTATAATCAGATTTTGCGAGACTTTCTAAAAGTTCATCAACTTCATCTGGACGATTATACACGGGTATAATTAAAGAAAAAATCATAATGGGATATGCGGTATTAGAATGGCAATTTTTTAAATTTCAAAATTTTAACAAAGATAGGCTATATTCATAAAAAAACCATCAACTTTTGATTGATGGTTTTCATTTTATATTTTTCAATATCCTTATTTGATACTTTCAATATCAACTACTTCATTTGCCTCAGCCTGATAGTCAACCCCAGCAAATTCAAATCCGAATAAATTAAGGAAATCGTTTCTGTATCCAGCTAAATCACCAATTTCTGGCAATGTTTCAGTTGTAGCTTCTAACCAAAGTTTAGCCACTTTTTCCTGAACATCATCTCTCATTTCCCAGTCATCAATTCTGATTCTTCCTTTTTCATCAACAGGAACTTCTGAACCGTTATATAATCTATCTTGGAACAAACGCTGAATCTGCTCGATACATCCTTCGTGAATTCCTTCTTCTTTCATAATTTTATATAAAAGAGAAATATACAATGGAATTACAGGAATTGCAGAACTTGCCTGAGTCACTAATGCTTTATTTACTGAAACATAAGCTTTTCCTCCAATAGATTTTAAACTATCAGTAATTGTAAATGCAGTAGCTTCTAAATGATCTTTTGCACGTCCAATAGTACCTTTACGGTAAACCGCTTCTGTCAATGATGGCCCAATATAAGAATAGGCAACTGTTGTAGCGCCGTCAGCTAATAGATTTTCAGCTTTTAAAGCATCAATCCACATTGCCCAATCTTCACCTCCCATTACAGCAACTGTATTTTCAATATCTTCTTCATTTGCAGGAGCGATTGAAACTTCAGAAACTTTTCCTGTGTGAAAATCAACAGTTTTATTGGTAAATGTTTGTCCAATTGGTTTTAAAACTGAACGATGCGTAACTCCCGTAACAGGATTTGTACGCACTGGAGAAGCCAAACTGTAGATTACAAGATCTACTTGTCCTAAATCAGCTTTAATTAAATCAAGCGTTTCTCTTTTTATTTCGTTTGAAAAAGCATCTCCATTGATACTTTTTGCATATAGACCTGCTTTGTGAGCTTCTTTTTCAAATGCTGCAGAATTATACCAACCTGGTGAAGCTGTTTTTCCTTCAACTGGTGGTTTTTCAAAAAACACTCCAATTGTTGATGCATCAGATCCAAAAGCACTTGTGATTCTTGAAGCCAATCCGAAACCTGTTGAAGCTCCAATAACCAATACTTTTTTAGCACCAGCAATTGATCCTTTTGATTTTACATATTCTATTTGATTTTTAACATTTTGCTCGGCACCATCTGGGTGTGCTGTCAAGCAAATAAAGCCTCTCATTCTAGGTTCTATAATCATATTTTCTTGTTTATTCGTTAATATAGCAATCGCCAATTCAGACAATTAATTAACTTATTTAGCTTTGTTTAATTCGTTTTTAGATGACAAATATAAAGTATTTCTTTAGTTCAACAAGGCTTTAGCATGATTTAAAGCCGAATCAGAAACAACTGCACCCGATAACATTTGAGCAATTTCGATAACTCTTTCGTCCTGAGACAGAAGCTTTAATTCTGATTGTGTGTCGTCATCGACAGTCGATTTGAAAACTTTAAAATGAGAATCTCCTTTTGCCGCAATTTGAGGTAAATGCGTTATTGCAAATATTTGCATCGATGTACTCATTTCTTTCATGATTTCGCCCATTCTAATAGCGATTTCACCAGAAACTCCTGTATCAATTTCGTCAAAAATCAATGTTGGAAGTTTTGAATATTGTGCCAAAATTGCTTTTACAGCCAGCATAATACGAGACATCTCCCCGCCTGACGCTACTTTCTTAAGCAATCCAAAGTCGGTTCCTTTATTTGCAGAAAACAAAAACTGAAGTTCATCTTTACCATTTGAGAAATACGTTTCTGATGGCAAAAGTTCGATATTAAAACGCACATTCGGCATTCCTAAAGTTTCTAAAATAGAAATCAATTTATTAGATAAAACCGGAATTGCGTTCGATCTATTTTGATGAATTGTTTTAGAAAAAACATCTAATTCAATTACTTTTTGATCAATTATTTTAGATAATGAAGCTATTTCTTCTTCAATATTACCTAATTCTAAAACCGTATTACTCAATTCGGCTTCAATTTGAATTAATTCGTCAACAGTAGCTACTTGGTGTTTCTTTTGAAGATTATAAATCAATTGCAATTTTTGGCTGATCATTTCTAGTTGAGCAGGATCATTCAATAATTTCTCTGAACAATTTTGCAATTCTTTCGAAACATCATCAAATTCAATTGCCAAACTAATAATTCTTTCAAAAAGATTTTGATATTCGGTTGAAAATGGAGCAATTTTTTGAAGTGCAGTTTTCACTTCATTCAGATTATGCAAAACACCAAATTGCTCTTCATTAGCAATCACTAAAGACTTATCAATTGATTCTTTAATAACCTCAATGTTATTTAATTTTTCAAAATCAGCTTCTAGTTCGGCTTGTTCTCCTGATTTCAGTTTAGCAGAAACCAACTCATTCAATAAAAAAGTATTGTATTCCTGCTCTTTTCCAGAATCAGACTGTTTTTTCAGCAATGCATTTAGCTTTGATTTATCTGCTTTATATGTTTTTAACAACTTTTGGTAATCTAAAATAACATCTCCATTGTTTGCAATGGCATCAATTATCTTAAACTGAACACTTTCATCAGACAATTCTTGAGTTTGTTGTTGCGAATGAATGTCAATTAAAAACAGGCTCAAATCCTGTAATTCCTGAAGATTTACGGGACTATCATTGATAAAAGCACGAGATTTTCCTGAAGGCAGAATTTCACGTCGTATAATGGTTTCGTCTTCATAATCTAAGTCATTTGCCTCAAAAAAATCTTTTAGATTGTATTTTGAAATTTCAAATTGTGCTTCAATTATGCATTTTTCCTCTTTATTTTTTAAAGAAGTCAAATCGGCTCTTTTGCCTAAAACTAAGCCCAAAGCACCTAATATAATCGATTTACCTGCTCCCGTTTCACCTGTAATTATTGAAAATCCTTTTGAAAAATCAATAGAAAGTTTTTCAATCAAAGCATAGTTTTTAATCGACAGAGAAGTAATCATAAAATAATTTGTAGATAAAAGTTAATGAGAGAAAGTAAAAGTAAGACTAAAAAATCAACTAAAACTTAATTTGCGACCATTTTGTACTATTCAATGGCGAAACTTTATTTAAAACATCGGTTAAATCTGAAACCGTAATACTTGGTCCGCCAGAAAAAATTGAAGTAATTTCATCTGATTTTGCGTCAAAAAAGACTCTGGTCAAAAAAGCGTTTGGTTTGACACTATTGAATTTCCCAATCAACATTAAAGACGCTTTAATTTTTTCCTTTGATCCTTTCAAATCATCGCTCATAGTATCTAATCCTGAGTGGTACATATACGTTACCTGACGTAAATCGCTATACATTGGCGAAATCATATCAGTTATTAAATAATAACGATTCTGAATTCCGTCAGCTTGGCTCCAGCCTTTAAAGCCACCTTGCTGTGCTACATTGGCAATATTTTGAGCCGTTTGAAGATATTGATTACCCGCTCCTAACTGAAATGTATCAGCATCCATTCCCAAAATCAAGTAACTGTAAAAAGAAACAACAGAAACTAAATTAGATTCAAAAGTAGTGGGATTAAACAACAAGGGTTCATATTCTGTGTATCTAAAACTAAAATCTTTGTCATTATAATTTAAGACAGGAGAAGAATAAGTTGAATTAAAAATCAATCGTGAAGATTGTACCTGAATAGTTCCGCTAAACTGATCTGAATTATTTGAAGACAATGTAATATACATTGAACAGTTTATACGCTCATTTTGTTTTAGTACAGAACCAGTCCAATCTGTTTTATTCACAAATTCTGACAATGAAGTCTGAAGTGTTTTAAAAACCTGTTGATTCGGATTGGGAAGTCTTTCTGTATTTATGGTAACAATACAATTTAACTGCTGTGCTTGAGTAAAGCCAAAAATTAAAAACATTAAAACTGTAACTGCTTTATTCATAAAAAAAGATTTGTGTTGATGTAAAATTGCTATTGCTACTTTATCTTAAACTCAAATAGAAGATTATTATTTTGCAAAATGCAAAATCACTTTGTTTAAAATATCAACAGCAACAGACTCTTTTGATTTTAATTCCATTAGTTCGATTTTAAAATCTTTGTCAATAAAAGTAACTTTATTGGTTTCTTTTTTAAAACCTGCACCTTCATCCTGCAAGGAATTAAGAACAATCAAATCTAAGTTTTTTTTCTGAATTTTCAGCTTGGCATTTTCAATTTCATTTTGAGTTTCCAAAGCAAAACCAATTAAAAACTGCTCTTTCTTTATTGCTCCTAATGATGCCAAAATATCTTTTGTTTTTTCAAGCTCAATTGAAAACTCATCAGCTGCTTTTTTAATTTTCTGAAGTGCTACAACTTTAGGTCTATAATCAGCTACAGCTGCTGCCGCAATAGCTACATCAACATCATTAAAATACAAGTGACAAGCATCGTACATTTCTTGTGCCGAAACCACATTTACTACTTCAACTAAACTATTTTTAGTTTTAAAATGCGTTGGACCAGAAATTAAAACAACTTCTGCGCCTAGGTTTGCAGCTTCATTTGCAATATCAAAACCCATCTTTCCAGAAGAATGATTTCCAATGAAACGCACTGGATCTATTGCCTCATATGTTGGGCCGGCAGTAATAAGCATTTTTTTTCCTTTTAATGGAAGTTTGCTTTCTAAATCGGCTTCAAGAAAAGCGATGATATTCTCAGGCTCAGCCATTCGGCCTTCGCCGGACAAACCGCTTGCAAGTTCTCCATTTTCAGCAGGAATCATTACGTTTCCAAACTGTTTTAAAGCAGCAAAACTTGATAAAGTTGAAGGATGTTTGTACATATCCAAATCCATTGCCGGAGCAAAATAAACAGGACATTTAGCTGATAAATAAGTTGCTATTAAAAGATTATCGCAGTTTCCTGTTGTCATTTTAGACAACGTGTTTGCAGTTGCCGGAGCAATTAGCATTAAATCAGCCCAAAGTGCCAGATCAACATGATTGTTCCAGACAGCATCTTGATCCTCTTCATTAAAGAAACTGGAATGTACAGGATTTTTTGATAAAGTAGATAACGTAAGTGGCGTTACAAAATCCTTAGAAGCAGGTGTCATTATCACTTGGACATGTGCACCTGCTTTTATAAAAAGTCGTACTAATGAGGCTGTTTTATAGGCTGCAATTCCACCAGACACTCCCAGTAAAATTTTTTTCCCGTTTAAAACTGACATTTATACTATATTATTTGTTTGAACCTCTGTGGTAAGTTTTACCGTCTAACCATTCTTGAACAGCTAAAGCGTGTGGTTTTGGTAATTTTTCGTAAAATTTAGAAACTTCAATTTGTTCTTTATTTTCAAAAACTTCTTCAAGACTATCATTATAAGTAGCAAACTCTTCTAATTTCTCAGTCAATTCTTTTTTAATTTCAGAATTGATTTGATTTGCTCTCTTAGCCATAATGGTAATAGCTTCATACACATTTCCTGTTGGCTCTTCAATAACTGTTTTGTTGTATGTTATTGTGTTTACAGGAGCATTCGTCTTTTTTAAATCCATGACTTAGTTTGTTTTAGTATATTTTTGTAAATCTGTCTCAACACGGGCATTCATTTCGTCTGCCTCTTTTTTGTATTTTGTATCGCTTTTAAACTTAATTAAGTTAGCATAAGATACTTTTGCTACATTTAAACGTTCTTCCATTTTTTGAGGAATACTGTTTATCGCTAATTTATATGCCGAATCATATTTGTAAAACAGCGCATCTTCTTTTAACGATGTTCCAGGAAAATCAGCAATAAAATTATCAAATGCAACTAAAGCTGATTTATAATCTGAAATTGTATTATAACCTTTAGCATTTTCGTATGCTTTTTTCTCCAATTTTCCATTTAAAACCTTTACAGCATCATTAGCCTGAGTTATGTATTCAGAATTAGGATAATTATCAATAAATGCTTGTAATTTCTCCAAAGCTTTTACTGTATCTGCCTGATCTAAACTATAAACAGGAGCTAATTTTGAATAGCTGTATGCGCCTAAAAATGCTGCTTCCTGTACTTTTTCACTTCGTGGATAACCCGAAACAAAACTTTCAAATTGATAACCAGCTAAATAATACTGATGTGTTTTATAGTAAGATTGTGAAAACATATAAAAAAGCTTTTCAGCTTGAGGCTTACCTCTATATGATGGTGCTAACTGCTCAAAAAGACGAATCGCTTTTGAATATTTGCCTGCATCATACATTTTTGTTGCCATTTCAAATTTTGCTGCAACATCTTCATTTTTTAATACCTTTTGGTAATCACTACAAGAACAAAAAAGGACAACAACAATTAATAGAGATACTATTTTTTTCATTTTCTTACTTTTATTATGATTTCTTAGACAATTATGCCAAAGCAAAATCACACCGAAGTTCCGGTGGCAAATTTAGTTATTAATTTAGCTACTACAAAATATTTTTTTTTGTATAATAAAATCGCGTCAGTCTTACTCTACTTTGATACTGCTTTTTACAAAATCATTTAATCTTGAAGCCAAAGATTCATCAACAGATACTAGTGGTAAACGCACGGTATTGTCAGCAATTCCAAGGGCTTGAAAAACTTGTTTTATTCCTGCAGGGTTTCCTTGTTCAAAAATCATATCGATACAATCTGCCAAGAAATATTGTGTTTTAAATGCTTCATTTACTTTTCTGTTCAAACCTAAACGAATCATTTCTGAGAATTCTTTCGGATAACCTTGTCCAATAACCGAGATAACTCCTGCTCCACCTGCCAAAACAATTGGCAATGCAATCATATCGTCTCCAGAAATTACAAGAAAATCTTTTGGTGCATTTTTAATTAATTGTAAAGCTTGAGCCATATCGCCAGCAGCTTCTTTTATTGCTACAACATTTTCAAAATCATTAGCCAAACGAATTACTGTTGAAGGAAGCATGTTGCTTGAAGTTCTTCCTGGAACATTATATAAAATCACTGGAATTGGCGAAGCTTCAGCAATTGCTTTAAAGTGCTGATAAATTCCTTCTTGAGTTGGTTTATTATAATAAGGAGAAACGGAAAGAATAGCATCAAAAGCTGAAAAATCTCTAGTTTTTAATTCTTTTACAATCTCCATTGTATTATTTCCTCCCACTCCAAGAACTAGAGGCAATCTTCCTTTATTTACGTCGATTACTGTATTGATAACCAACTCTTTTTCGTCTTGAGTCAAGGTAGCGTTTTCTGCTGTTGTTCCCATAACTACAAGATATTCAACTCCTCCGTCAATCGAAAAATTAACGATACGTTGCAAAGCTTCGATATCAACTGAGAAGTCTTTTTTAAATGGAGTTACAAGCGCAACACCAGTTCCTATTAATGATTGCATATTTTGATTATAATTTATTTTATACTTTTTAAATACCTAAATAATTCGGAAACAAATACTTTATAGTTTTCCATTTCCGTATCGATCATCCATCGGTTTAAATTTTTATCTACTGATGAAAATCCTACTTTAAACTTCGCTTTTGATTTGCTTGTCAACATCATCAAAATTGCTTTTTCGCTGTTGTAATAACTAATCAAAAGATCAAATTCTGTTTCAGTAAAATCATTTAGAAAATCTGCTGTAACCTCTCCCTTCCAATTAATGTCTTTTTTACCAAAAGTAGGTCTTGAATACGTTTTTTTCTTCTTTAATTTACTTCTGAAAGCAACAACTTTTATGTTCTCAGCATCGATTCCATACAGTTCAAGCTCTTTTACCAATTCTTTAGAATGGCGAAAATTGCTCTCATCTATCAATAAACCAATTGTTTGTACGTTACTAGTAAAGACTTCGTTTTTGACATTATTCAGATTATTTTTTAATGATTTTTTTACAAATAATTCCTTTATATAATTTAAAAACATAGTATTTTTACCAGATTACAAAATTAATTATTTAAGTCGCATTTAAAATGGTAAAACTAAAAAAGTATAACGGATTTTTAAAACTTTTTGTTATATTCTTAACACTTTTTTTTATTTATTCCTGTAGTCCGAAAAACTACAATTTAACTAAGATAGAAGGAAAACAAATTCCGATAACTGAAAAAGGGGCAGAAACTCCTGAAATCGAAAGTTTTATAAAGCCTTATCGCGACCATATCAATAAGGATTTAGACAGTGTTTTAGCCTATTGTCCTGAAACTCTTGATAAAAGTGTTGGAAAATGGCAAACAACAATTGGCTGTCTAATGGCGGACGTTTGTGTGCAAAGAGGAAATTTAGTTTTCAAAAAGCGCGAAAACAAAACTATTGATTTATGTCTTTTAAATCATGGAGGTATCCGTGCTATTCTACCAAAAGGAAATGTAACTACTAGAACTGCTTTTGAAATTATGCCTTTTGAAAACAATCTAGTTGTTCTAGGTTTAAAAGGAGAGCAAATTCAAGAAATAACTGCTTATATTATTAAGGAGAAAAAACCTCAACCACTGTCAGGAATGACATTTACAATTGCAAAAGACAAAACAGCTAAAAATATAATGGTTCAAGGAAAACCTCTTGATCTAAATAAAATTTATTACGTTGCCACTAACGATTACCTTGCTAATCGAGGAGACAACATGAACTTCTTTGGTAAAAGCGTTGAGAAATATGATCTAAATTACAAACTTCGAGATGTATTAATTGATTATTTCAAAGAAGTAGACACTATTCCGGTTCCAAAAGACATCAGAATTACAGAAGAATAACATTAAAACTAAAATTACCCGCGTTTACGCAAAAAAATATATCCCATGAAAAGAAGAGAATTTATCGAAAAAACTGCTGCCAGTACTGCCCTATTAAGTTTAGGTTTGTCGTTGAGCAGTTTTGAAACTAACGATATTAAGCACTTGACTATTTTGCATACCAATGATGTTCACAGCCATATTGATCCTTTTCCTGCTGATGATCCTCGCAATGCAAATAAAGGTGGCGTATCTCGACGTGCAGCACTTATTGAAACTATCCGTCAGGAAAATCCAAATGTACTTTTATTAGATGCAGGGGATATTTTTCAGGGAACTCCTTATTTCAATTATTACGGAGGAGAATTGGAATTTAAATTGATGAGCATGATGAAATATGACGCTTCAACAATTGGAAATCATGATTTTGACAATGGTTTAGATGGTTTATATGCACAATTACCTCATGCAAAATTTGATTTTATCAACTCTAATTATGACTTTAAAAACACAGTCATGAATGGACATGTAAAGCCTTATAAAATTTTCAACAAAAACGGAATTAAAGTAGGTGTTTTTGGTGTAGGAATTGAGCTTGATGGTTTAGTAGACAAAAAAATGTACAAGGAAACTGTATATAATAATCCTGTAGAAATTGCTCAGGATATGACTCAACTATTAAAGAAAGAGGAAAAATGTGATTTGGTTATCTGCTTGTCGCATCTTGGCTACAATTATAAAGATGAACCAACAAAAATCAGTGATTTAAAATTTGCTGAACAAACACAAGATATTGATTTGATTATTGGCGGACATACGCACACTTTTCTTGACAAACCAACTATTGTAAAAAATAAAGTTGGTGAAAATGTTTTAGTTAATCAAGTTGGTTGTTATGGAATCAATTTAGGACGTATTGACTTTTATTTTGACAAAAATAAAAACCATACAAACCAAGGAAAATCAATTATTGTATAACATTTTCTTTTGCATTTTTGTTTTTTCAAGAAAGTATTCTACCATAAAATAGTAGGCTAAAATTTGTGTTACATCACGAATTAAAACCAAAACTACTGAATATGAAAAGTAATTATTGAAAATGTAAAAAATATCCGAGAAGATATAACTTACAGCCATTAACGACATTAAAAGAGCCAAATGAGTTCCTTTTGTAATATAACTTACAAATGAATAATAACTCATGACACTCAATACTATTCCATAAAAAGTATAGAGCAAATTAAACTTTTTCATGTTATCAAACTGAAGGCTTAACACTGAAACGAGCAAGTAGACAATAAATATGACCACGATAGAAACTGGAAGAACATCTTTTCTTCTTAATTTAATTTTTTCGTGGTCTATTACAAAAAGCTTTATAATCAATAAGTAAACAACTAAAAAGCTCAGCACGCCACCTATCTCTGAAATTTCGACGTCCATCAAGTCAAAAACCTGGCCCACGAAGCAAAAGAAAAAAATAAAACCTTCTGTTTTTCCAATTTTAAAATCACTGCTGATAATAAAATAAAAGAAAATTGCTGGCAATACAACGGCTTTTGCATAAATAGCCAAAATATCTTGTTTTGTGCTATCTAAAATAATTGTAAACAATAATGCTACAAAGAATAAAATCAAAGACGGTTTATTCGCTTTCATTTAATTTAATTATAAAATCTTCCTCCGACAATATAGGAATATTTAATTTATTAGCCTTTTCTAATTTCGCTGGCCCCATATTATCACCTGCGACAACAAAATCAGTTTTTGCAGAAATTGAACTTCCTACCTTTCCACCATTATCTTCGATTGTTTTCTTTAATTCATCTCGCGAAAACTGAGTAAAAACTCCTGAAACGACAAATGTTTTTCCGATGAATTTTTCTGTAGCGTTGGGGTTAATTTTTTCAACTATTTCAAATTGAACACCGTAATTTTTTAAGCGTTCAATTATTATTTTATTTTCTTCATTTTCAAAAAACTCAATCACACTTTTTGCAATTCGTTCTCCAATTTCATCAACTAAAATCAAATCCATTAATGAAGCTTGACTTAAAGCATCTATATTTTTATAATGTTTGGCTAATTTTTTAGCAACAGTCTCGCCTACAAAACGAATTCCGAGTGCAAACAAAACACTTTCAAAAGGAATTTCTTTAGATTTTTCCACTCCGTTTACTAAGTTCTCTGCCGATTTTTGCGCCATTCTTTCCAAGTGCAAAATATCTTCCACCTTCAGTTCATATAAATCGGCGTAATTGTGTACTAAATTATTTTTGAAAAGCAACGCAACAGTTTCGCCTCCAAGCCCTTCAATATCCATTGCTTTTCTTGAAATATAATGCTGTACACGGCCAATGATCTGCGGAGGACAGCCATAGAAATTTGGACAATAATGATTTGCTTCGCCTTCATTTCTTACTAACTCTGTCTGACATTCTGGGCAATGCGTGATATATTCTGTTTTTTCTGAATTTTCTGGTCGTTTAGTTAAATCGACTTCAATAATTTTCGGAATAATTTCTCCTCCTTTTTCAACAAAAACAGTGTCGTTTATTCTGATATCTAGCTTTTCAATTTGGTCTGCATTGTGCAAAGAAGCTCTTTTTACGATAGTTCCTGCCAATTGCACAGGCTCAAGATTTGCAACCGGAGTTATTGCTCCTGTGCGCCCAACTTGATAAGATATTGATTTTAACTTGGTTGAAACTTGCTCTGATTTAAATTTATATGCAATTGCCCAGCGTGGTGATTTTGCTGTATAGCCTAATTCTTCCTGATGCTGAATGCTATTAACTTTTATCACAACACCATCCGTTTCATAAGGCAAATTATGACGATGCGTGTCCCAATAATCAATAAAATCAAAGACTTCATTCATACTGCCAACCAATTTTGCTTCTTTAGGAACCTTAAATCCCCATTTTCTGGCTGCTTCTAGTCCTTCATATTGAGTAGAGAATGGTAAATTATTTCCAGTTACAAAATACAATAAACATTCTAACGGACGTTTAGCAACTTCAGTACTGTCTTGCAATTTTAAACTTCCTGAAGCTGTATTTCTAGGATTTGAATAGGGAGTTTCGCCTATTTCGATCAATTCCTGATTCATTTTTTCGAAACCCGCAAATGGCAAAATAATTTCCCCGCGAATATCAAATGTTTCGGGATAATTTCCTTTTAACTGAAGCGGAACTGACTTAATTGTTTTAATATTATTCGTAACCTCATCACCTTGAAAACCGTCTCCGCGTGTTAAAGCTTGAACCAGTTTTCCGTTTTCGTAAGTAATACTTATTGATGCGCCGTCATATTTTAGTTCACACGTATATTCTAATTTTACGTTTCCTAAAACCTTCTGAATTCTGTTTTCCCAATCCAATAAATCTTCTTTAGAATAGGAATTATCCAAAGAATACATACGATAGCGATGTGCAATTGTTTTAAAATTTTTAGTAATTGCTCCTCCTACACGTTGCGATGGTGAATATTCATCAAAAAATTCGGGGTGTTTGTTTTCTAAATCCTGAAGTTCTTTTAATTTAATATCAAAATCATAATCTGAAATTGTCGCATTATCAAGCACATAATAATTGTAATTGTGCTGGTTAAGTTCGTCTCTTAAAGTTTGAATTGTTTCTTGAATGCTCATATGATATTAAAATAATGCCTATAAATTTAGAATAACTGAAAGATCAAAATTAGAATTATTTTCGCTGAAAAACATCAAAAAGCAAAAGTTTTAAAAAATCAAAAATCAGGCGACAACGAATTGCAGCCTGATTTTCTTCTTGTCCACTATTCTTTAAAAAAGAATTAAACAAAACCAACTTCCAAATGGTTTCTACGTTTTATATTTTTACACTGATAATCAAATAATTAGCGCGCAAATATAAAACTATTTTTGGATAATGATAAAGTCAGAACGTCTATTTAACAAATGTTCTTCTTCGGTACATTTCACACCATTTTTACATTTGTTAATCAATCGGCTTTCGCCATAACCTATTGCACTTTCAATGCGAGAGGCGTCAATCCCTTGAGAAATAATATAATCACGAGTTGATTTAGCTCTGTTGTCTGAAAGCTTTAGGTTATAGGAATCCTTTCCGCGAGAGTCTGTATGCGACTCAATTTTAATTTTGATTTTTGGAAATTTTTGCATGATAAAGACTACTTTTATCAGCTCTTCAACTGCCAATGGCGTAATATCATACTTGTCGTAATCAAAGTAGATTGGTTTTACATCTACTTTTTCAACGCCTTTATTTTTAACTACCAAATCATCATAATTACTCAATTCAAAATTGACGTCTTTAATTTCGCCTCCATTTTCCTTTGTAGTTTCAACGGTTTTTTCGTCGCTGGCATAATTTGGTTTTGCAGCAATCATTTTGACAATTTTTCCGCAAGGCACTTCAATTGCATATTTACCTTCAAAATTTGTTTTTGTTTCAGCAAGAACTTCGGAATATGAATTATAAGCCATAATAGAAACATCTGTAAGAGGCAATCTTGTCTTTTTATCTATTGCCATACCCGAAATACTCTGATTGCAAACCGGTTTTCCTTTAACAAAAGAATAAATATCATCGTCACCTTTTCCGCCAGCTCTGTTTGATGAAACATAACCATAAGTATCTGCATTGTCAATTATAAAAGAAAAATCATCTTTATTGCTGTTAATTGGCGGACCTAAATTTATTGGTGCCGAAAAAGTTCCGTCAGCTAAAAGGTTACTTTCATAGACATCTAAATCTCCATAACCATAATGTCCATCAGAAGAAAAATAAAGTTTTCCGTTTCGGAAGAATGGAAAAACCTCATTTCCAAGCGTATTGATTTTTGGGCCAAGATTTACCGGAGAACTCATTGTACCATCGGCAGCAATTTTCACATAATATAAATCAGTTTCACCTGCTCCGCCCGGCATATCTGATGCAAAGAAAAGCCATTTTCCATCTTCGCTTAAAGCAGGATGCCCAACAGAATAATCTTTATTATCAAAGAAAACCTGCTGTGGATTTTCTAACTTATTATTTACAATATCGCCTTTAACAATCTGAAAATTATTGGTTTTACTTTCATCAATAACCAATTTGTTCTTTTTGACAATGTTTGTAGAATAATAAATTGTTTTTCCGCTGGCATCAAAAGATGCAGTTGCTTCGTGATATTTAGTCATTACATTTGGCAGAAACAGTTTTTCGTTAAACAAACTTCCATCAGCAGGATTTCTTTCTGCCAAATAAAGATTTAAGAAAGGCTGATTGTTCCATGTATATAACTTTTCACTAAACTTTGTGGTGTCTCTGGCAGAAGTAAATACGATTCGGTCTTGAAAATAAGTTGCTCCAAAATCAGATTTACTGGTATTAATGTCCAGATTTTTGACCACGTAAAGTGATTTTGCTTTAGACAAACTATCCATTTGCTTCTTTTGAGCAAGATATCGGTTGACTTCTTTTTGATCACCTTTTTTAGTCAAGTATTCTTTTGTCATTTTATCTGCATCATCATAATCCATTACGCCTTTTAGCGTCTGAATGTAACGCAGATAATAAATATCAGTCAAATTATTGCCTTGCGCTTCGTACAATTTTTTATACCATTTTAAGGCATTTCTTTCATCAGAAATAAAATAATACGAGTCGGCAGCATTCTTTAAAGTTTGTGCCGAAGGATTTTTACTGTTCTGCAAAATTTCTTCGTATGCCTTTGAAGCATCTGCGTAAGCATAATTTCTAAACAAGGCATCGGCCTTTTTTAAATTAGTCTTTTGAGCAAAACTAAACGTAATGCTCAAGACTAAACTTAGGATATAGATTTTTTTCATAGGTTTTTGATTTAGAAGAATCGAGGAGATTTGATTTTACTTTCGCCTTTATTGAACTGATAACGCAAGATAATTTCATGCGATCCGTCGTTGTATTTATTCAGATCACTAACGGTGTAATCGAAAGCGTATCCGACATAAAAACTTTTAGAAATTTGGAAACCAGCCAAGATGCTTACAGAATCATCCGTTCTGTAAGATCCACCGATCACAAATTTTTCAGCAATCATAAAATTCGCCGAGATATCAGCAGTAAGAGGAGCTCCGCTTACTGCTTTGACTAAAAATGCAGGTTTGAATTTTAAATTTGGATTCAAATCAAAAACATAACCTCCCATGAAATAATAGTGCAAACGATCGTAGTCAATAGATTCCTGAACATCATCGTAATATGTGTTCTGGATAAAACTTGGAACTGATGCTCCTACGTACCATTTATCAGTATAATAATAGATTCCCGCTCCAACTGCCAGTTTTGCTTGATTATCGATATTTTGATTTAGCAAAACATCATTTGGATCATAGTATCTCCCTTTTGACCAATCTACGTTTAACATTCTCATACCTGCTTTTAAACCAAAAGCCAATCTTTTTTCATATCCTAACGGAATTGAATAAGAAAAGTTTCCGTCAAGATAAAGTTCGTTTGATGGGCCAATTTTGTCGTTAACGACGCTAAGTCCCAAACCAACTTTCTCATTTCGAAGTGGTGCATGAATAGAAAAAGACTGAGTTTCTGGAGCTCCATCAATTCCAATCCATTGAGAACGGTACAAAAGTGTTGCTTCTAAAGTACCGGTAGACCCAGCATAAGCTGGATTTACCGCCATAGTATTATACATATACTGCGTGTACTCAGGGTCTTGCTGTGCACTGGCACAGAATGTAATAAAAGAACATATTAAGAGAAAATATGTTTTCTTCAGTGATTTTATATATAGTTTCATAACGATACTTATTTAGTTTAATTAATTAGATGATTAACATCGTCTGCTTATCTCATTATAGATAACCATCCTTTTTTAACCGTTCCGTCTCCAATGTCTATCACATAAAAATAAGTACCTGTTGGCAGCATATCTCCTCTACTAATAACTCCTGATACATTGGCAGTTCCGTTCCAATCATTTTCATAATGCTGTTTGCTGTAAACTAATGCACCATATCTGTTGTAAACTTTCAACTCATTGTTTGGATAAGATTCGATACAGTCAATTCTGAATAAGTCATTCGCTCCATCATTATTTGGCGTAAACTCATTATAAACTGTCAAACAAATTGGGTCAACAGAAACTGAAGCCGTGTTGTTTGCTGCAGAAACATCTAAAGGAGTTGAAATTTCAATAGTTGCAACAGATAGATAGTCGCTTCCATGAACAACTTCGGCAACAATTGTAAGCACTACGCTCTGACCTGCATTTAGCGTTGGGATTGTCCAAAGCTGTGTTGTTGGGTCAAATGTTCCTTGAGTTGTGCTTGAACTGATCAATTCATAGCCGTTAGGCAATAAGTCGCTTACAAGTGTATTTATAAAGTTTCCTTGTCCAACATTATTTACTGTTACTGTAAATGTTATCTGCTCACCAAAATTTGGAGTTGGATTACTTACTGTATTTGTAATTGTTAAATCTGAACAAGTTGCTACCGTTACATTCAATGTTTTGGTTGTTGTTTCATCGCAAGTGTTGATGTAGGTAACTTTTACTTGACCAGAACCAATATCAGACCATGAAATGGTTACATTTCCGTCAGCAGTTCCTCCGCCAGAGATAATTGTTCCGTTGGTAACTGACCACACATAATTTGATTTGCCATTTGCAATTGAATAAGTCACACCTTGGAAAACACATGGAGTATCATCGCTTGATGTTATTGGAACCAAAGCATCGTTTTCAAATGCAATTGTTACTCCTAGTCTCGTTGCGCTTTCACATCCATTTGTGGTATTATTAAGCGCTGCCGCATAATAAGTTCCAGCCACCAGTTGCGTGTTTGCAGCTAAAGGTGTTCCTCCTGTTGCAGTAGAATACCAAACTACATTTGGCTCATTAACCAAGATATTCGCAATTGTTGGCAATTTTGATAAACAGAATGTTTGGTTTGTTCGTGGTGTAGTAACTACTCCCGGAGTATTTACATTTACCACAACTGCCAAACGAACTGGATTCTCACATCCTATTGCACTCGAAACAGCGCCGTAGTACGTTCCTGTAACTAATGCTGTTGTTGCTGGAATAGCTGTTCCTCCAGTTGCTGTGCTGTACCAAACCACATTTGCTTGATTTACTTGAATATTTGCAACTGTAGGTGAATTCAGCGTACAGAAGTTTTGCGTCGCATTATTTGTAGTTGGCGTCGGACTTGGACTAGTTACCGTAACCGTTACTTGCAAACGAGTTGAACTTTCACAGCCTGTCGCAGCATCTATAATATTTCCGTAGTAAATTCCTGTAGTCAATGCAGTTGTTGATGGAATTGCAGTTCCGCCTGTTGCAGCATTGTACCAAACCACATTTACTTCATTTACTTGAATACTTGCAATAGTTGGTGCCGCAGTAGAGCAGAAATTCTGTGAAGCATTATTTGTAGTTGGATTTATTGTATTTCCTACTGTTACATTAACTAGTAATCTTACACTGCTTTCACAACCTGTAACTGGATCTTTTATAGCTCCATAATAAACACCTGTCGTTAAAGCTGTAGTTGCTGAAATTGCCGTTCCGCCTGTTGCAACATTGTACCAAACAACATTTGCTTCATTTACTTGGATACTTGCCACTGTTGGCGCATTTCCAGAACAGAAAACTTGAGCATTATTAGTCGTTGTTGGTGTCGCTGGATCCGTTACTGAAACTGCAACTTGTAAACGCGTTGCGCTTTCACAATTTGTTGCTGGATCTTTTATTGCTCCAAAATAAGTACCGCTTGTTAAGGCTGTTGTTGATGCAATTGCTGTTCCTCCAGTTGAAGCTGTGTACCAAACTACATTTGCTTCATTCACCTGTATACTTGCAAAAGTTGGTGCATTTACTAAACAGAAATCTTGCGTATTGTCTGTTGTTGTAGGTGTCCCTGGATCAGATACATTAATTACGATTTCTAATCTTGTTGCACTTTCACAGTTTGTTGCTGGATCAAAAATCGCTGCAAAATAACTGCCGCTTGTCAACGCTGTTGTTGAAGCAATCGCTGTTCCGCCTGTTTGCGCATTGTACCAAACAATGTTTCCAACTACTGGAGCATTTATTTGAATATTAGAAACTGTCGGCGCATCAACTAAACAGAAATCTTGTGTATTGTCTGCTGTAGACGGAGTTCCCGGATCAGATACCGTAACCGTAACCAACAAACGAACTGAACTTTCACAATTTGTTACTGGATCTTTTATTGCTGCATAATAATCACCGCTCGCTAAAGCTGTTGTTGAAGCAATTGCTGTTCCGCCTGTTGAAGTGCTGTACCAAACCACATTTGCTTCATTTACTTGGATGCTAGCAATCGTTGGTGCGGTAATCAAACAGAAATCTTGCGTATTATCCGTAGTTGTTGGTGTTCCTGGATCAGAAACAGTAACTGCAACTTCTAATCTTGAAGCGCTTTCGCAGTTTGTTGCTGGATCAAAAATTGATGCAAAATAACTGCCGTTTGCTAATGCTGTTGTTGAAGCTATTGCTGTTCCACCTGTTGAAGCTGTGTACCAAACTATATTTCCAGCTGCTGGTGCATTTACTTGAATATTGGCAACTGTTGGCGCATCAACTAAACAGAAATCTTGCGTATTGTCTGTTGTTGTAGGTGTCCCTGGATCAGATACATTAATTATGATTTCTAATCTTGTTGCACTTTCACAGTTTGTTGCTGGATCAAAAATCGCTGCAAAATAACTGCCGCTTGTCAACGCTGTGGTTGTTGCAATCGCTGTTCCGCCTGTTTGCGCGTTGTACCAAACAATGTTTCCAACTGCT
>NZ_JAVFVS010000001.1 GCF_030929605.1 Flavobacterium sp. LHD-80 | reverse complement strand
TATTGCTCCGTAATAATCACCGCTCGCTAAAGCTGTTGTTGAAGCAATTGCTGTTCCGCCTGTTGAAGCTGTGTACCAAACCACATTTGCTTCATTTACTTGGATACTAGCAACCGTTGGCGCAGTAATTAAACAGAAATCTTGTGTATTATCTGTAGTTGTAGGTGTCAATGGGTCAGTTACACTGATATTAACAGCTAATCTTTGAGCACTTTCACAATTGGTTACGGGATCGTGAACTGTTGCATAATAAGTTCCTGTTGTTAAAGCCGTTGTTGATGGAATTACTGTTCCACCAGTTACAGCAGTGTACCAAACTATATTTGCTGGATTTGCAGTACTTACTTGAATACTTGCAAATGTTGGTGCATCAACTAAACAGAATTCCTGATCCGTATCTGTAATTGTAGGTGTTCCCGGATCATTTACTTTTATTGTAACTGCTAATCGAACCGAACTTTCGCAGCTTGTTAAAGGATCTTTAATTGATCCATAGTAAATTCCATCGGCCAAAGCAGTTGTTGGATCAATTGCTGTTCCACCTGTTGAAACGGAGTACCAAACCACATTTGCTTCATTTACTTGTATATTGGCAACAGTTGGCACATCGATTAAACAAAAATCTTGTGTATCATCTGTAGTCGTTGGAGTTCCTGGATCTGTAAGTGTTATAGTTCCTTCTTGAAGTGTTCCTGCTAAATTTTCACAAGTCGTATCGCTTGAAACTGCAACATAATAAGAAACTGGTCCCATTGCAAGTGTTAATCCTGAAACAGTTAATACTCCTGCTGAACTGATTGCATAAGTAATGCCACCATTAGTATCTCCATCTGCTATAGGCTGTGTTTTATTGGCATCAAGATACCAAGTAAATACAGGATTTGTCAAAGCTGCTGCAACTGGAGTTAAAGAAGCCGATAAATCGTGGCAAACTGTTACATCATCTACCGATAGATCATTTTGATCAGATGGTCTCAATATTGTAAAAGTTATTTGTTTTCTGTCACCTTCAGCAGTTTCACAATATTCATCTGAACTGAATCCAACAAAGTAAGTATAAGTTCCTGGCGTTAAACCAATAACCGTTAATGAAGGACCTGTTGCTCCTGCAACTGGCTGGCTGGTTGTTCCGTCAAATTTATACCAATGATAAACAGGATTTGTTATCGTTCCTGTAGCAGTTAATGTTGTAGCTAAAGTCACTGTTCCTGTTGGCGCACAAATTGTAGTCGAAGCTGCTCCGTTTAAAGTAATATCTGTCAAAAGATTTTCTGGACTAGATACTTTAACTTCAACTGTAACTTCTCCTCTTGTCATTGCTTCACAACCATAACGAACTGGCTGAATATAATATTTATATGTTCCTGCCGCTAAAGTAGACGGAATTGTGTATGTAGGCCCAGTTGCAACTATTGAACCTCCAGTAGGTGCATCATACCAAACATTAGTAGAACAAGCTTCTTCTGGAATTTGCAATGTTACATCACTTCCGGGACAGACCGTTACTTTATTAGTCGTTCCACCTCCAATGACCGATGTATTTGCTACACGTTCAACAGTATGAACTCTTAAGAATTCTAAAACTCCCGCTACTCCGCCAAAACGAATTCGTACTCTATCGTAAGATTCTGTTGGAGAAGAAACTAAAACCATCGCCATGGTATTGGCAGATAATAATTTTAGACTTAATAATGTACTTGTATTTTGAATCGGAGCCCCTACTGCAACGTTCCCTAAATAACGCTGAATAGTAAACCCGGTTAATAAATTAACATTCAAAAGAACTGCAGGTTTTGAAATTACAATTCTTAAAGTATCGCTCACTATAGAAGGCGTTTTAAACTGCACTGTTAAATCAGCCGCTGCAAGAGCGCCAACTCCACTGTACATTGTTGCATAAGTAGTAATATCATTATCAGCTACATTCCATGCATCGCTCACTCCTACAGTAGAAGTTAATGCTCCTACAGGAAGTCCTAAATCAGTCGTTCCGTAAAATATATCCTGAATGTCTCCTGGAGTACAAGTTGCAGTCGTAACCGATTTTTTATAATAAGCTTCATATACTTTTGTGTTTTGAGCAACACTCAAAACCGCTCCCGAAACAATTCTGATTCCATCATAATCTTGCGGACCCGCTGCATTTGAAGGAACAAATGTAAACTCATAAGCATTATCGCCTGGAAGAACATTCAATAATGCTCCTGAAACAGATTGCAATACTCCGATATCAACTCCAGCTTTTCTTCCAATGACTGAAACTCCCTGCGCAACGCCTAATCCGCTGTATTCAGAACCAAGCTTAACGGTTACTGGAGTTCCTTTTACAATATTTGTTGGCCAAGTTAAATCTTGCCAAGTTGTACCAATTCCTAAAAGTCCAACTCCTGTAGTGATAGTTGAGAATGTCTGAGGGTTTCCATCAACTGCGTTTGCTCCATTAGAAACACCTCCAGTTACAATTGAACTCCAACTTTGTGCATTCGCATATACTCTGTCAGTTAATGATTGACAATTGTCCGGATCTTTAACATTAATTGAAAGCGTTCCTGTTACTGAACAGCTTCCCAAAGTTGCTACAACTGTATAAGTATAAATTCCTGGAACATTCAGTGCGCCTGTTGTAAAAGGAGGTCCTGCCAATGCAACTCCCTGTGGATCATACCAAGCCAATGTACCGTTTGAAATCGCATTTAGCGTAACATTTGTACCTTGAGCTACAGATTGAGCAGGGTCAACTGTCAAGCTTGGCAACGGATTAACTGTCACTGTTACTGGCTGTTTTGCCGATGGACAATCATCTCCGTTGATTTGAGCCTGAATTGAGTAAGCACCACTAATTATTATGTTCATTGCCGCTTCATCTGTCATAACCACATCTGAAGGATCAAAAAATGTATAAG
Organism: Flavobacterium sp. LHD-80; assembly: GCF_030929605.1. Lineage (GTDB taxonomy): Bacteria > Bacteroidota > Bacteroidia > Flavobacteriales > Flavobacteriaceae > Flavobacterium. The sequence goes on along the minus strand of NZ_JAVFVS010000001.1, from coordinate 683,735 downwards.
TTGTATTACCCGTTGTATCCAATGTGGTAATTGCATTTTTTAAGTTCGCACTTCCACAGGCAACTAATGGCGATGTTACAGCCAAAGTTGTAGAAGTTGCTGGGAAATTAACAACAACAGACTTCAACGTATTTGCTGCATTGTCACAGCTTGTTGCATTTCCGACAGCGATATAATATGTATAAGATGCGCCTGAAGCTAATCCGCTAATTGTTAGCGCTCCAGTTGATCCATCTTTTGAGAAAGTTACTCCTGTTTGTCCAGCAACTGTAGATCCTGTGATGATTTCTTGTGCTTTTGACTGGTCAGTGTAATATTTAAACTGTGCACCAGTTAAGCCAGAAGTTGGAGCCAAAACAGCCGTTCCAGCACAAGACGATACTATTGGACTTGCGATAGTAATATCTGCCTCAACTGATAAAGGCAATACGGTTACTGTTACTGGCTGGCGAACACTGTTTATACAAGTTCCACCACGAACAGCTTCAATATAATATGTTTTTGACGCAGTTAAATTACCTGTGTCATAAGTAGCTGTATTTGTTGCCAAAGCTGTACCTCCGCTGGCAACATCATACCAATTGATTGTATCACCAGCTGTAGTTGATGCGGTTAAAAGTGTAGATGTACCTGAACAAATTGGCGAAGATGCACCTGTAATAGTAGCTTCTTTATATCTGAACGAAGCGCCATAGATATCTAAATTAGTAAGCAACGTTGCGATTCCGCCTAATCGAATTTCTACAGCCGTAAAATCACCAGCTGCCACAAAGCTTGCTTTAAAACGTTCTCCTCCTAATAATTGAACATTTACTAATGCTCCAATATTATTTAGATCACCATTTGGTGTTCCTCCATTATAACTTCTTAAAGTTATATAGGATAGAGCACTAACATCAGCAATGCCGCCTGGAATTCCTAATTCAACATCTATAATATCTCCTGCTTTTCCTGAAGTTGAAAAAGTAAGCATTTGTTGCATATAATCATCAACTAATCCTACCGGAACTGAAAGTCTCGCAAAATTTGTGTCATCGGCATCAACAGAAAAGCCATCATTAGCAGACGAACAAAGAAGACAACCTGTCAATCCTCCTCTTGAAGTTACCTGCGAAATTGCTCGTAAACAAGAAGTAATTGGTGTCACAGGCGTTACTACAACATTTATTACTGCTCTTGATGCGCTAACACAATTTGAAGTGCTTCTTGCTTCAATATAAAATGATTTATCTGCTGTTAAAGCTGGGCTTGGCGTATAACTCGGATTGTCTGTCACTAAGGCTGTTCCTCCTGTTGCAACATCGTACCAGTCATAAGCGACACCTGCAATCGGGTTTGAAACTTGTAAAGTAACAACTTGTCCTGAAGGAATAATTACTGTTGAAGAAGCCACAGTTGGTACTGCAGGCGACGGATTAACAGTAACAGATGCTTGCGTACGTGTTGGACTAGAACAACTTCCAATTACTGATTCAACATAATAATTTGTTGAACCTGTTAAAACTGGTGTTGAAAAAGAAGTTCCTGTAGACAATAAATTTCCACCCGTTGCGGCATCGTACCAATTATAAGTTGTTCCCGCAACTGGAGACTGAATAGTAATGGTTGCCGACTTTCCTTCACAAATAGTTAAAGAACCTGCCGTAAGTGTTGCAGCAACCGGATTGTTAACTGTTATTGGTACTGCAAAACGTACACTGTTTACACAGCCATTTCTAGTAATTTCAGCCCAATATGTTGTATCAGCTGTTAAATTTGGTGTAACAAAAGCTGCAGTACCTGCCAGTGAAGTACCGCCTGTGGCTGCAGAATACCAATTAACGGTTTCTCCAACAGCAAGGCCTGCAGTTAGTGTTGTATTTTGTCCACTGCAAATAATTTTATTTCCAGTAACATTTGGATCGCTATATCTATAACTTGCTTGATAAATATCTAAACTTGTCAATACTGAAGCTAAACCGCCTAAGCGAACCTCCACTCGGTCAAAATTTGCACCTGCAGTGATACTTGCTCTAAAACGATTTCCTCCTAATAATTGAACACTTACTAAATTATTTATAGAAATTCTATCATTATTAAAAGTTGCTCCATTATATGTCGCTAAACTGATATAATTCAATACACTTAAATCAAGGACGCCACCAGGCAATTCTAATTCAACATCTATAATATCACCAGCTTTTCCTGGATTATTAAATTGCAATGTTTGCTGAATCCATCCGTTTATTAAACCAACTGGCACAGTCAAACGTGCTGCTGTTGAAATATCTCCATCAACAGAATTGTCTGGATTTGTACTGCTGCACAATAAGCAAATTCCGTTTAAACTTGTTTGTTGGCTGTTTGCCAGTAAACACCCACCTAGTGGAGTAGTAATTACATTTACAGTAATTGGAACTCTTGAAGCGCTTACACAACCTCCTGCTGCACTTTGCGTTTCTACGTAGTAGGTTTTTGATGAAGTTAATATAGGTGTTGTAAAAGTTGAAGTATTTGTTGCAATAGCTGTACCGCCCGTTGCAACATCGTACCAATTTAGTGTTACACCTGCTTCAGATGTTGTTGCGCTCAAAGTGGCATTTTGACCTGATTGAATCGTTACACTTTGCGTCAATGCAGAAGCCGCCGCAGGAACTGGATTAGAGACTACATCGACTTGAGCTCTAGTTGGACTTATACAGCTTCCTATAACAGCTTCTACGTAAAAACTAGTTGTTCCAACAGGAACTGTTGGAGAATAGGAATTTCCAGAAGCTAATATTGTACCGCCACTTGACGTTGAATACCAATTGTAAGTTGTACCCGGAATTGGGTTAATTAAAGACAATGTAGTTTGCTGCGTCGCACCGCTCGAACATACTGCGGTTCCAGAAGTGCTAATTGCAGGTGCCACAGGATTAGAAACATTAACCACAACCGGTACACGATTATTTCCTTCACAACCTCCTACTCGAGTTACTCCAATATAATATGTAGTGTTTGCAGTTAAGCTAGGAGTTACATATGAATTTCCTGTAGCTAATGCTGTTGTAGAAGATGCTGAATTATACCACGCTAATGTTGTTCCCGCAACAGGTGTCGCGGTTAACGTCGTTGAAGTTCCAGAACAAATCGTCTGATTCAAACCTCCTGTAACGGTAGGTTTTGCAAAATCTAGACGAACGTCGTAAATTCTTAAGTTTACAAGAAGGCTTAAAAGTCCGCCAACTTGAATTTGTACTTGATTTGCATCACCTGGAACTGTATATCTCACTTCTCCAATAGCATTGCCTGATAATAAACTTAAATTCAAAACTGGACTGTTAAGCGCCACTCTTGGACCCACGTCTGTACCAGAAAGCTTAGTCTGAATGGAGACATTAGATAGCAGTCCAACATCAAGCAAACCATTTCCTGTACCTAAATAAAGTACAATTTCATCTCCAGCTCTTACGGTCTGGTTCAATGTCATGGTCTCTTCGACCATACAAAGGAGTCCGACTGCATTTTGCAGAGTTGCATAAGTCGTTAGGCCCGGATCATTATCATAGGCCAAAGTAGGACTGTTTACATCTAAGCCTATACACAATAAGCCCGCCTGACTATTAGTTTGTGACACTGGTCGACAAACAGTCTGTGCAAAAGCATTACTGCATAATAGAAATAAAAATAATAGCCCTAATAATCTCTTCTCAATGTAGAGATCACAAAAAGTAAAATTTTTTTTCATAATTTGGAAGATTAGAAAATGGACAATAAAATACCTGTTGCGATAAGCACGTATGCTTAGGCAATTTTAAAAAACATTAATACTCAAATAGTTAAAATGAAATTTAAAACATTTGGGGCCGAACTTTAAATCTTCATTTCATTAAAAAAAATAAATTCTGCGATACATATTCATGTATACTAAAGAGTGCTTTTACCCATCAAGAATAAAACCCCTCGAAACGTTTAGGAAATATTGATCTGGACCAATCTTCCTGACGAAGTGATTTGTTTGAAACATAATTTTCATAAAAGAAAATTTTAACGTTATGTAAGGGGGGGGTAATTTTAAATTTTTTACTGGTTCAATATCAAAAGTAGCTGATTAGACTATCTAAGATTTTTATTTAGAAAATACTAAAAATTGAAACAGTTATATAATTAAATAATCAATATCGGATCTATCAAAATAACAAACACGATAAAGCATTATTCATTAACAAAGCCGCCGATTGGGGTTTGAAAATAAACTAATGCAAGAATTATATTTTTGGAATGAATTTAAAATTGGATTAAAAGAAATTTGACGAACAAATCTTAACGCATTAAAGGAGCCAAAAAATAAAATAAAAATAACTTGAACACTTAATGCAAACTTGATAATGAGAGTAATTGTCAATTCCATATACAGGCTAATTAAGTTACTTAAAAAAACTTGATAAATCTATTATTTATCTTCTACCTAAACATTAAACAAAACAATAGTAAAAATATAAAGAAACAACTGTTATATAAAAAACCAACCTGTTTTGTTTAACATTTCTATTTCAAAAATATAGAAAATAAAAACAAAATACAATCAAATAATTTTATTTTTTTTCTAAGGCAGCAACAGAAAAAAGGGTCAAATCACGCCAAAACATAGGAAAAAACCGCATTTTAAATGCAAAACCGTAACTATATAATGAGTGTAAAAATAACGTTTGTTTTGTGTTAAATTTTATTTTTTAAAGTATTATCTTACAATAATTTAATTTCAATCGATTGAATTTTAACATTAAAACAAATCAAAGCCCCAAAACCCGTAATCTTATAACGAAAATCACAAAATTATGAGAATTAAGAAATAAACACGTAAAACTACTTGGTTTAAAAAATAATAAAGATTAAACAAATGTTAAAAAAATACAAAAAGATTAAACAATCTAAACCAAGTTTGTTTAATCTTTTACTAGTATTTAAAAATAAAAAAGTTTGTTTAAGATTCGATAATACTATTGATCTGTTTAAACAATTGTCCATCACTTAAAAAAGCTCCCTGCTGAATCAATTCAAAAATAGAAGCATTACGATCTTCCGTGAACACTTTCTTACCTACTTTCATTTCAATAGTTTCAGTAAACATATTGTCGCTTAGCCATTGCAAACCTTCCTGGGTTAAAAAATCCGTTTCAGGAACTAATGATTTCAATACAATTGACTGTACATGAGTTTCAAAACATTGAAACAAGAAAATATGATTCTTTGAGAAATGCTCTAAGAATTCAGCTCTAGACAAAACACCTTCCCATATCAAATCTGAAAAAACATCTAATTCTTGTTCAGCAACTTCCGGTTTATTTTCTTTAAGAGAATCCCACTCTGCTTTATCAATTGCCTGAGTAGCTAAAAAGCTGGCAAATTCAGCATGTAACTCATCAAATTGTTCTTTTGTTAATCTTGCGTATTTCATTTTATTTTAGGCTTTATGCTTTACGTTGCAAGCTTTAAGCAATACGCTATAAACTACCAACCATAAGTCTAATTGTTATTAATCAATATATTATTAAACAAAAAAATCCCGATTTTCATCGGGATTTTTGTATAGTTTTTAAAACTATTACTTTTCAGCAACAATTTCGTAAGCTAATTCAACGATTACATCTCTGTGTAAACGAACTGAAGCATTGTATTTTCCAGTACGTTTAACGATACCACTAGTGATGAATTTTCTATCGATAGCATTTCCAGATTTCTCTAAAGCCTCAGCGATATCAATATTCGTGATAGAACCAAAAAGTTTCTCTCCACCAGCTTTTGCTGTAAGTTTAATTTCAAGAGCTTTTAAAGTTTCAGCTAATGCTTTAGCATCAGCAACAACTTTAGCTTCTTTATGTGCTCTTTGTTTTAGGTTTTCAGCTAAAACTTTTTTAGCAGAAGGAGTTGCTAAAGTAGCAAAACCTTGAGGAATTAAAAAGTTACGACCGTAACCAGGTTTTACAGATACTACATCATCTTTAAATCCTAAGTTTTGTACGTCTTGTTTTAAAATAATTTCCATGTTGTTGTCCTTATATTTTAGAAGTTAGGTTCTGATAAACAGAAACCAGCGACTAGATTTTTTTTTATACTATTTTAATAAATCGGCCACGTATGGCATTAAAGCTAAGTGACGAGCTCTTTTTACAGCTACAGAAACTTTTCTTTGGTATTTTAATGAAGTTCCAGTTAAACGACGAGGAAGAATTTTTCCTTGCTCATTTACGAATTTCAATAAGAAATCAGCATCTTTATAATCGATGTATTTGATTCCTGATTTTTTGAAACGGCAATACTTTTTAGTTTTGTTAGTTTCAATGTTTAAAGGCGTTAAATATCTGATATCTCCGTCTTTTTTTCCTTTTGCAGATTGCTCAATTGTAGACATAATAATTACGCTTTAGTAGATTTTAATTTAGCTCTTCTTCTCTCCGCCCATGAAATAGCATGTTTGTCTAAACTTACAGTTAAGAAACGCATAACTCTTTCGTCACGTCTAAATTCAGTTTCAAAAGCTAAAAGAACTTCTCCAGCTACTTTGAATTCGAATAAATGGTAAAAACCACTTTTTTTGTTTTGGATTTCGTAAGCCATTTTTTTAAGACCCCAATCCTCTTTCGATACCATTTCAGCTCCTCTACTAGTAAGAAATTCTTCAAATTTCGTTACTGTTTCCTTCACCTGAACCTCAGATAAAACGGGATTTAAAATGAAAACAGTTTCATAATGATTCATAAATACAATATTTATTTGTTAAAATTGGGTGCAAAAGTAATGATTAATTTTAAACAAACAATACTTTTTTGCTTTTATTCGTCATACTGCAAAAAATATATGCTCAGTTTAGGTTTTTTTACAAAAAAAATAATACTTTTACTAATGCTATCCTGAATTTATTCTAAATTTAAATGTTATGAAACTAAACTGTGTTGTTGTAGATGATAGTTCTATACAGAGGACCATTATTGCAAAATTAGTTAATAATCACCCTGGTTTGCACTTAATCGGGGATTTTTCTAATGCAATAGAAGCAAAAAGCTGTATCTCTTTAAATAATATCGATTTAATATTTCTAGATATTGAAATGCCAGTTATTAACGGTTTTGACTTCCTTGACGGACTAAAATCAAAACCGCAAATTATATTTATTACTTCTAAAGCAGAGTATGCTTTAAAAGCTTTTGATTATGATGCCACCGATTATCTGCAAAAACCAATTGCAGTCGATCGATTCAATGCTTCTGTTAAAAGGGCAATCGACATGCATTTGCTTAAAAAAGAAGTAAAAGAAGAAGAGGGCGAACATATTTTCATTAAAAGTAACCTTAAAAAACTAAAAATCTTTACTGCCAAAATCAAATGGATTGAAGCATTTGGAGATTATGTTAGAGTGGTTACAGAAGATGACAGCAATTTGGTACTTTCAACAATGAAATCGTTTGAAAATGATTTATCAAAAGATAAATTTATTCGTGTGCACAAGTCCTATATTATTAATATTGATAAGGTAGAACGCTTCAATAGTAAATTTGCAGAAATTGGAATCACTAAAATTCCGTTAAGCCGAAACAAAAAAGAAGATTTAGTTAAAGCATTATCTACTTCGTCTTAATAAAAATCGACATTCACAACAACTTTTATAGCTCTGTATTGAGCAACAGCTTCAAAACTATTCAGCATTTTCTGAATAGTTTTTTTTGTGTTTCCTAAATGCAGATTTTGCGGAATCTTAATTAATATAGTTCTGATATATTCATTTCTGATTCGGCTTATAGCTGGTTCTTCCGGCCCTAAAACCGGCATATTCAAATTTTGGCTCAAAACCTGATACAACCACATTGAACCTTCTTTCAGCTTATCAAAATCTTTATGCTTGATAGTAAGTTTTATAATCCTGAAATAAGGCGGATATTTATAAATTTGTCGATCGTATAATTGCTCCTTATACATACCTATATAATTATGATTCGTAACCTGCTGAATGGTATTATGATTTGGATTGTATGTCTGAATCACAACTTTACCTTGTTTTTCAGACCTTCCGGCTCTTCCTGCAACCTGCGTCATCATCTGAAAACTGCGCTCAAAAGCTCTAAAATCCGGATGATGAAGCATATTATCGGCATTCATAATTCCGACAAGACTCACATTATCAAAATCCAAACCTTTAGCCAGCATTTGTGTTCCGACTAAAATATCAATTTCTCTATTTTTGAAAGTATCGATGATTTTTTCGAAACCAAATTTCCCTCGTGTTGTATCCTGATCCATTCTTGCTGTTTTGGCTTTTGGAAAAAGAGAAACAAGCTCCTGCTCTATTTGCTCCGTTCCAAAACCTTTTGTAGTCAAATCGATACTGGAACAACTATGACAATGCGTTGGTTTTGCAATCGAATATCCACAATAATGACAACGCAATTGGTTTTTAAATTTATGGAATGTCAAACTCACATCGCATTGTTGACAATGAGGCACGTGTCCGCAAGTCAAACATTCTATTACAGGAGAATATCCTCTTCTGTTTTGAAACAAAATTACTTGTTCACCCAAAGACAACGCTTCAGCAATTTCTTCAATTAAAAGATCACTAAAATGCCCCGTCATTCTTTTTCTGAAATGCTTGTCTTTCAAATCAACCAAAACAACTTCAGGCATGCGAACATTTTTATAACGTTCTGTAAGCGTTACTAAACCGTATTTATCATTTTGTGTATTAAAATACGTTTCAATACTAGGAGTTGCCGATCCTAACAAAACTTTGGCATTATGAAAATTAGCCAAAACTACCGCACTGTCTCTCGCATGATATCTTGGCGCAGGATCTGTTTGTTTAAAAGTCTGTTCATGTTCTTCATCAACAATTAATAATCCTAAATCATTAAAAGGCAAAAACAAAGCCGACCTTGCTCCTATTACAATTTGTGCTTTTGGTGAATTTTCCAAGGTTTGTTTCCAAACTTCAACTCTTTCATTATTGCTGTATTTAGAATGAAAAACCGCCACTTTATCACCAAAATGAAGCCTCAAACGAGAAACTAATTGAGTAGTCAGTGCAATTTCAGGAAGCAAATACAAAATCTGTTTTCCGGTCTGCAAATATTCTTCAATTAATTTAATGTAGATTTCTGTTTTTCCGCTTGACGTAACACCGTGAAGCAGGCAAACTTCATTTACTAATAAACTATTTTTAATTTCATTGAAAGCAGTCTCTTGAGCATCGCTTAATTGCAATTGCTTTTCTGAAGCTTTTCCATCAAAAGAAACGCGATCGTGCTGTAAATAATACTCTTCGAAGATTTCTTTTTCTATCAAAGCTTTTACAACTGCCGATGTCACATTCGAAACTTCCGTAAGTTTTTTTACTGTAATAGGCTTTTTTTCTGAAGCTGAAAGCTGAAAATAAGCTAAAACAATTTCTTTCTGTTTATTAGCATTTTTCAAAACGTCAAGCAATTCCCCCAAACCTTGATCTGTTTCGTATTGAGAATGTAATTTTACGTAACGAACCAATTTCGGCTTGTAACTTTCTTTTATTTCTTCTTCTAAAACAATAATATCTTTTGCCATTAATTTCTGAAGAATCGGCAGAATATTTTTTTTATTTAAAATTGAAATTATGTCTTGAACTTTGAGGGAACTTTGATGTTGTAAAGCTTCATAAATCAAAAACTCATCATCTGAAAGTTCAGAATCATTTACAATAGTTTCAGGTTTATTCGAAATTATAGTTTCACTTTCTAATAATAATCCAGTCGGAAAAGCACCTCGATATACATCGCCAATTCCGCACATATAATAATTCGCAACCCAAAGCCAATGTTTAATTTGTATCTCGGTTGCAATTGGTTTTTCATCTAAAATCTGATTGATTTCTTTAGCCTCGTACAAATTTGGCTCGTTTTGATGCAAATCAATAACCAATGCCGTGTAAATTTTGCTTTTACCAAATGGCACTGCAACCCGCATTCCTTTTTTAATAAAATGGAATTCAGCCTCAGAAACACGATACGTAAAAGTTTTAGCTAAAGAAAGCGGTAAAACAACTTCGACAAAAAACATGGAGATAAATTATATGATTTGTAAAATTACTTTTTTTCCGAAGTTTTGGCTAAATATTCATCAACCAATTTCAAAGTATGGTTTAAAGATTCAATATTTTTCCAATCGTCATGCCCCGGAATAATATACTTTGGATTCTTAAACTTTGACTTCACTTTTTCAATTGATTTCTTCCATTCTTTCACATCAGCATCACCTAAATAACCAAGATCCTGAGCATCGGCACTTTTTACAAAACAGCCTCCATAAAGTATTTTTTCTTTATCAAACCAAACTACAATATTGTCTGGTGCATGACCTTTTCCCGGATAGTACACTTCAAAAGTATACTGGCCAACTGTATACGTTTTGTCATTTGGAGTTATAAATTCAGCCCTAGGTTCGTTTTTCTTTTTTAGAATATCGTCAGTCAATTTAATTGAATACGTTTTAATTCCTTTTTTTCTGTAAAAGTCAAAACCTCCCGCACGGTCTTCATGCGAGTGTGTAGCAAAAAGCATTATCACATCTTTATTATGTTTAGCTTTTATTGAATCTAATAAAGGTTGAAATTGTGTTTGATCCCACGGAGCATCAAACAAAACAACGCCTTTATCTGTAACAAGATACATGGCATTGGCAGAAATCAGCGTTCCTTTATAATCATGAAACGTTTTATAAACATAAAAGTCACCCTTAAGATGACTTATTTGTAATGGCGAATTCTTAGATTGTCCAAAGCTATTTGCAGTTAAAACTAAGAATAAAATTATCGAAGCTAATTTTCGCATGTATTTTTTGAATTAATTATTTCACTCGTGTCCAGTATTGTGTTCTTCCCATGATAGAAACCCCAACGTAACCACGAACTTTTAATTTATCAGCAGAATCTAATTCGATATAACATTTGTATTTTTTTCCGTTTGTTGGGTCTAAAATTGTTCCTCCGTTATATTCTGAACCGTCTTTTTTAAGTCCGTTGATAATGATCATTCCTAGAATTGGCTTGTTTTTTTCTGCTCCATCACATTTTGAACAAACGTCTTTTTTGTGGTTCTCACGAAGTATTTCTACGACTTTCCCGTAAACTTTTCCTGATTTTTCGTAAACTTCTACGACTGATTTTGCTTCTCCGGTTTCGTCGTCAATTGTTTTCCATTTTCCAATTACACTTTGACTTTGCATGGTCAGGGCAAAGAAGAACACTCCGATAGTTAGCATCAAATTTTTCATACTTATTTATTTTTTTTTTGTTTTAATTTTCTGATTGTAGCGTTCAATTCGAACCCTAAAAGCAGAATCATACAGTTTATCCAAATGTAAAACATTAGAATTAATAATGTCCCAATTGAACCATAAAGTTCGTTATATTTTGAAAATTTTATAACCCAAATCCCAAAAAAGAACGAAGATATAACAATTAAGACCGTTGTAAAAACAGATCCAATGCTTATAAAAGGCACTTTATTGTACTGTTTTGTACCATAACGCAATAATATTGAAGATGTTATCAAAATCATTAAAACAACAAACAAATATCGGCCCAAAATAATCAACGGAATTCTATCACTAAGCACATCCTGAATGATTGTTTTTTGAATAAATACCTCAAAAACGACAATTGTAGCTACCGTTACAAACAATATTATAGTCATTACAAGCGAAATCGCCAGCGCCACTAGATATTGATGCAAAAATCCACGTTTATCAAATACATGTTTGGAAGATTCAAAACCACTTAATATGCCGTTAATTCCATTTGCCATTAAGAATATTGACAGAAAAAAACCGGTCGATAATAATCCCGAATGACTATTATTTAAAATATCACTGATAATTTTACTGATGGCATCGTACGTATTTGGAGGAACTCCTTGCTGTACAAACTGCAGAAAATCATCCTGAAAATTATCAATCGGGATAAACGGAATTAAGTTTAAAATAAATAAAGCAAACGGAAATAAAGCCATAAAAAAGCTAAAAGAAACCGCACTCGCATGATAAGAAAATGCACCGTCAATAATTCCGATGACGTACATTTCGATCAAATCATACAGCGAAAAACCTTCCAGCCAAGGCAATTTTATTTTCTTTAAAAGTCGGGCTAAAGAGCGCACCACAGGCAGTTTCTCAATCCGAGCTTCTATCTCTTGCGACATATTTTTTTAGATTTTAGACCTTTTAGATCGTTAGACTTCTTAGACTTTCAATACCAACAATTGATAATTAATAATTAATAATTAACAATTTATAATTATTAAAACGCTTTTAAGCTCAAATCCATATTATAAACAGAATGCGTCAAAGCTCCAGAAGAAATATAATTTACTCCGCAAAGACCGTACCCGCGAATGGTTTTTTCGTTGATATTTCCTGAAGATTCTGTCTGGCATTTTTTACCAATTAAATCCACAGCTTTTTTAGTATCTTCATAATTAAAGTTATCGATCAAAATTCTGTGCACACCGTCGCTTAACAAAATCTCACGAATTTCGTCAAGATTTCTAGCTTCAACAATAATCTTTAAATCTAAATTATTGGCTTTTAAAAACTCTTTTGTTTTCTTTATTGCAAGTGTAATTCCGCCAGCAAAATCAATATGATTATCTTTCAACATAATCATATCATACAACGCATAACGGTGATTTTCGCCTCCACCAATTTTTACTGCCCATTTTTCGGCCACTCTAAAATTTGGGGTTGTTTTTCGTGTATCTAATATTTTAGCGCCAGTTCCGTCTAAAAGTTGCATCAAATGATTTGTTTTTGTTGCAATAGCCGACATACGTTGCATGGTATTCAAAACCACTCTTTCCGATTTTAAAATCGACTGAGAACTTCCCGAAACTTCAAAAACGACATCTCCGTATTCTACATGCGTTCCGTCTTCGATAAAAGTCTTTATTTTTAATTTTGGGTCAACAAATTCGAAAATCATTTTCGCCAAGGCAACACCCGCAATAATTCCCTGATCTTTTACCAATAATTTCGCCTGACCGTGAGCCGTATCTGGAATACAAGCCAACGAACTGTAATCGCCCGGGCCAACATCTTCTCTTATGGCATTGCTTATCAAAAGTTGTAATTCTGCCTGAAATTGCGCTTCGCTTATCATTTTTCTGTTTTTAATAATATGCTAAATTAGGATATATTTTATGGATTTGAAAGTTTACTTAACATGAAAAAATTTTCAAAACATTAAAGTTTTCTTTTTTAACCATTAAGATATTCAGAAAAAAAAGTTACAATTCTTAACAAAACTTACTCCGTTAATAAGCATTCAATTAAATATCTTTGAGGTTCATTTAAACAAAATCATGGGATTAATTAAAGATATTTATTCGGTTTCTTTTTACGAAAAATTTGGTCAGGCTGTCGCCGAAGTACATCCAATATTCAATAAACAAAAATTTATTGAAGCCATTTACGAAGGCGATTTTGCACAAAAAGAATGGAAAGAAAGAATGAAACATACAACAGTTGTGTTTCACCAATTTATGCCTCAAAATTTTCCAGAAGCTGTTTCTTTGATTGATAAAATCATCGAAAATCTGAAGAAAAATAACTTTACAGACAGCAATCTGGCTTTCATCTTTTTTGCTGATTATATCGAAATATACGGTTTAGACGATTTTAAAACTTCGGCAAAAGCTTTTGTTTCTATCACACAGTTTATAAGCTGTGAATTTGCTGTTCGTCCTTTTATTTTAAAGTATAAAGAAAAAATGATTGACGAAATGGTAAAGTGGTCTTTACATGAAAATCATCATGTTCGAAGATTAGCCAGCGAAGGTTCTCGCCCGAGATTACCGTGGGCAATAGCGATTCCGTTTCTTAAAAAAGACCCAACTTCTATTCTTCCAATTTTAGAAAATTTAAAAAATGATTCTTCAGAATATGTTCGCAGAAGTGTGGCAAATAATTTAAATGATATTGTTAAAGACAATCCAGAAATTGTATTAGAAATTGCTAATAGATGGAAAGGGCACACAAAAGAAACTGATGCAATTATAAAACACGGATGCCGAACTTTATTAAAACAAGGCCATCCTGAAATTTTAAGTCATTATGGTTTAGAAAGCACCAATATTGAACTTTCTTCTTTTGAAATTAAAACACCAATTGTAAAAATTGGTGATTATTTACAGTTTCAATTTCACTTAAATAATAAAAATGAAGAAGCAAAAACAATTCGTTTAGAATATGCGGTTCATTATAAAAAAGCAAAAGGACATTTGGCGAAAAAAGTCTTTAAAATCAGTGAGAAAATTTATCATCCGAATCAATTGACTAAAGTTGAAAGAAATCAATCTTTTAAATTGATTACGACGAGAGTTTTTCATACTGGAATTCATCAATTATCGATTATTATTAATGGAACAGAAAGTGAAGTTTTGGAATTTGAGTTGATAAATTAAAAATAAACACAAATTTCACAGATTGGCACGAATGAATTTGTGAAATTTGTGCAATTCGTGTTCTATTTTATTTCTTATTTTTATAGTTACAATTTCAAAAACAACTTTTCTTAATCTAAATTAAGTTACAGATTTCTATCACAACTGTAATTTTGTTTTCAAATCAAATCAAAATACCACATGTCAAATATCAGTTTAATTATCGAAGAACGCTCAGCCAATATTGGCAATTTTATGGTTGGACGTTTATTGCCTTTCCGTGAAAAAAGAGCCGTAGGACCATTTGTATTTATCGATCATATGGGACCTGCACATTTAAGTGATCACGAAAATATGGACGTTCCGCCACATCCGCATATCGGACTTTCAACATTGACATTTTTGTTTGAAGGAAGCATTATGCACCGTGATAGTTTAGGAACCGAATTAGAAATAAAACCCGGCGCCGTAAACTGGATGACAGCCGGAAAAGGAATTGTACATTCTGAAAGAACACCAGAATATTTAAGACATTCAGACAAAATGCTTCACGGATTACAGATTTGGGTTGCGCTTCCAAAAGAATTAGAGCAAATGGATCCTAATTTTACGCACGTTGAAGCTGATGATATTCCGGCTTGGGAAGAAGATGGCGTTTCATACAAATTAATAGCTGGAGAAGCTTTCGGAAAAAAATCACCAGTTCCTGTTTATAGTCCGCTTTATTTTATTGAAATTAAAAGCAAAGAAGCTAAGAAAATCAATATTGGAAGCCATTTATTCGGCGAAAGTGGTTTGTATATTTTAGAAGGAAGTATTAAAAATGGCGAACATGTTTATGATCCGAGACAAATTTTAATTACAACTGAAGCTTCTCTTTGTGAGTTTGAAATCTCAGAAAACTCTACCGTTTACATCTTTGGCGGACAGCCTTTTCCTGAAGAACATTTTATCTTTTGGAACTTTGTTTCTTCGGATAAAGAATTAATCGAAAAAGCAAAAAAAGACTGGACAGAACAAACCTTCCCGAAAGTTCCAGGTGAAACCGAATTCGTTCCATTACCTGAACCAAGAATTAAATAATTATGGATACAATTTCAGCAAAAATAGATACGCGTTTGTATCGCACGGAAATTACTTCTGCAAGCGGAAATATTTTAATTTTAGACGAACCACAGGAATTGGGTGGAAAAAATTTAGGATTAAATCCTACTGAACTTTTGGCTTCATCATTAGCATCTTGCACATTAATTACTTTAAGAATGTACATTAATCGCAAGCAATGGAATGTCGAAGAAATCAATATCAAAATTGATTTTGAAAGAGATTCAGAGCGAAATTGCACCTCATTTACCAGAAGAATTGAAGTAATCGGCGAAGTTGACGAAACGCAAAGACAAAGATTAGAAACGATTGCAAACAGCTGTCCGATTCATAAAACACTAACACATTCAATCGAGATTAAAACCACATTAATATAATTACAATGGAAATTCAACAAATAAACGATACAAGAAGAGGCTATTTTGAAGCAATTGAAGACGGAAAAGAAGCTGGAAAAATGACCTATACTTGGGCAGGAGATTCAAAATTTATTATCGACCATACAGAAGTTAGTCCAGAATTTAATGGAAAAGGTGTTGGTAAAAAATTAGTTATGGCTTCGGTAGAATATGCAAGAGCAAACAACTTAAAAATTATTCCGCTTTGTCCTTTTGCAAAAAGCGTTTTTGATAAGGTTGAAGAAATTCGTGATGTACTTTTTTCTTGAGCTTCTAAGATACTGAGGTGCTAAGATTCTAAGTTTTTTTAACCGCAAAGTGCACAAAGAATTACGCAAAGTTCGCAAAGTTTTTTTATACAAAGCTTTGCGAACTTTGCGTTTATATTGAATTTAGCATATGAAAAAAACCTTGCGTACCTTGCGGTTAAATCAACGTAACGAAATTCAATTTTCAAATCTCTCCGAAAACTCGTATATTTGCATGTAATTTAAACTTAGAGTATGACAAGGATAATTACGCTTTTCTGTATTTTTATAGCACAAATCGGCTTTTCTCAAACTGCTGAAAGTTATTTAGAAAAAATCAGAAATAATGAAGCTCTCTTAACAGCTTTTTTTCAACAAATGCCAAAAGGAGGCGATTTACACCACCATTTTTCAGGATCAATTTACGCAGAACCACTTTTAGAAAGAGCCATTTCTGAGAATTTTTATTTGAATTTAGAAAACTTAGCAGTTTCAAAAACAAAACCTGCAAAAGGAAACTGGGAAAGCTTCTCCTCTCTTAAAGAAAAAGGAAAATTAGAGTATTATGAACAGCAAATTATGCAGACTTGGTCGATCAAAGATTACAATGGATCTGTACCGTCTGACGATCAGTTTTTTGATTCGTTTATGAAATTCGAACCAACTATTCCAGGGCATTTTGCAGAAGGAATGCTCGAATTGAAAAAGCGCGCCATTGCCGAAAATGTTTCTTACATCGAAACACAATTATCTACCATTCCGTGTGATATGAATGTTTCAGATTTAACTGATTTTAATGTAAAACTTCGTCAAGCATCAACGCAGAAAGATGAAAAAGCAGTTTTGAAACTTTTAGATGAATTGTATAAATCGCTTCAGAAAAAAGAGGCTAAAAAATACGCCGAAGATTTCAATACCAATTTCTTAGCAAAACTTCACAAAGACTTAAAAATTGATGACGACAAATTTACAATGCGTTATCAAAACTTTGTTTTGCGTTTTATGGAACCGGTAGATTTATTCAAAAATCTGGTAATTGCTTTTATTTCGTCAAGCGAAAGTAAATTGACTGCGGGTGTGAACATTGTTTCTCCTGAACACGGACAAACTTCCATGAAAGATTATTGGCTTCATATGGTAATGTTTAAATACTGTCATGATAAATTTCCGAATGTAAAATATACACTTCACGCGGGTGAACTGACTTTAGGATTGGTTCAGCCAGAAGATTTAACGTGGCATATTAACGACGCTATTTATATTGCCGGAGCCAATAGAATTGGCCATGGAGTTGATATTGCTTACGAGGCAAATTCGTATGATTTATTGAAACATATGTCAACAAATAATATTCCGATTGAGATTAATTTAACGAGCAACGAATTCATTTTGAAAGTAAAAGAAAACAGACATCCGTTTACGCTTTACAAAGAATTCAATGTGCCAATTGTAATCAGCACAGACGACGCAGGAATTTTAAGAAGCAATATGACGCAGCAATATGTTTTATTGGCTAAAAGATATCAGGATGTTTCATATGCGACTATAAAACAATATGTTTATAACAGCATTAATTACAGTTTTATTCAGGATGAATCGGTTAAAAAACAATTGATTAAAGATTTAGATAGTCGTTTTAAAATTTTTGAAGCGAAGTTTTCTAAAAACTAATCTGTACGAGATTGCACGCAGATTTAAACAGATTTAAGCTGATAAACGCAGATTTTTTATACCAAAATATTAAAAATAAAATCTGTTGAATTCGCTAAATCTGCGAGAGTATATTTTTTCCCGCAGATTTAGCAGATCAAGCAGATAAAATTCATTTAATTATGATTCTTGAAGCAGTATATCTTTTTATAAAACCAGAATTAGCATCAACATTTGAAGCTGATTTTGCAAAAGCAAGTCAATACATTTCATCAATAAATGGTTATTTAGGACATCGTTTGGAAAAATGTATCGAAGTCGAGAATAAATATCTTTTATTGGTGGATTGGAATACACTTGAAGATCATACAATAGGTTTTAGAACTTCTGAAGCCTATTTAGAATGGAAAAAGATTTTACATCATTATTACGAACCTTTTCCTGTTGTAGAACATTTTGAAACGGTTTTTGAGAATAAAAAATAGAATTAAAATTAGCCCACAGATTATGCGGATTAAACTGATTAACACTGATAAATTTGTGGAAATTTGTGGAATTTGTGCCGAAAAAAAAATCATATGAACATCAAACTAATCGCAATAGGCAAAACAGATAATAAATCGCTTCAGACTTTGATTGACGATTATACCAAACGTTTGTCGTTTTACATCAAATTTGATTTGGAGATTATTCCAGATATCAAAAATGTAAAGAATTTGTCTGAAAGTCAGCAGAAAGAAAAAGAAGGCGAATTGATTCTGTCCAAACTTTCAGCAACTGATCAATTGATTTTATTGGATGAAAACGGAAAAAACTTTTCCAGCGTTGGTTTTTCAGAAGAATTGCAAAAGAAAATGAATTCAGGTGTAAAGACTTTAGTTTTCGTAATTGGTGGTCCTTATGGATTTTCTGAAACGGTTTATAAAAAAGCACAAGGAAAAGTTTCGCTTTCGCTGATGACATTTTCACACCAAATGGTTCGTTTATTTTTTATCGAACAATTGTATCGCGGGTTTACTATTTTACGCAATGAACCTTATCATCATCAATAAAATTAGTATTCAGTTTTTAGTGTTCAGTTTAAAAGACGAATTCTTCATTTGCTAAATTCAGTGAAGGGATTGGAAATTTTAATGTTCCAATGAAAATTTCATTATCAATATAACTTCCGTAATCTAAATCTTTATTAAAACAAAACATATACTT
Source organism: Flavobacterium sp. LHD-80 (assembly GCF_030929605.1). Taxonomy (GTDB): domain Bacteria; phylum Bacteroidota; class Bacteroidia; order Flavobacteriales; family Flavobacteriaceae; genus Flavobacterium. Next base: position 664,709 of record NZ_JAVFVS010000001.1, on the reverse strand, counting down.
GTTCGGTTTATCACTATCTAAGCCATCTAAATAATTCTGTAATTCTTCCCTTTTAACTGGTATACCTTTTACTAAAACTGAATTATCTTTTTTGAAATAAACTATTACTCCAAATTTAGGTTTCTCCATTTTATAATACACTTTCGTGAAAGGCAAAAAAGCTAAATTCTTCCCGATTGAATCAGCGTAGGAATAATAGTTTTCGGCATTTTCATTTTTATGTGCGCTATCGGCTCGCTTTTTATCCTGCAATTTCATTACTTCCGGAATTACCAATTTTAAAGGCAAACGTTTGTCAATATTGAAAATCCAATTCGTTGAGATGATGCTATTTTTTCTATTTACATCTGCAATTGTATCTTTTCCTTCCGTTTTGAAGAAGATATAAATTGGCGAATGATCCTGAACGTCTTTTACAATTGTTACGTTTGATTTTGGAAGTAAAACGTCCTTTTTTTCTCCGCAAGAGAAAAAAAGGAAAGTGATGATTATGGTAACGTATTTCATTTTTATTTGTTTTTAAAAACACAAAGTATGTCATTTCGACGAAGGAGAAATCACACTAGTAATTCTCCAAAGAGAATCGCCAATCTTTGTCGAGCTTCGAGTGTGATTTCTCCTTCGTCGAAATGACAAAACCAAGCGAATATTTCTATTATAAACTCAATTTATTATACAAAGCCACACATTCCACTGCTTCTTTAACATCATGCACACGAAGAATTTTAGCGCCTTTCGTCAAAGCAATAGTATTTAAAAAAGTTGTTCCGTTTAAAGCTTCTTGTGGCGTAATGTCAAGGGTTTTATAAATCATCGATTTTCTGGAAATACCCGCTAAAACAGGTAATTCCAAAAGATTAAAAAGTTCCATTTTCTGCATCACTTCATAATTCTGATCGGTAGTTTTAGCGAAACCGAAACCTGGATCTAAAATCAAATCGTTGATTCCTAAACTTCTTGCTTTTTTTACTTTTTCAGAAAAATAGAAGAGCATTTCTTTTACAATATCATCATACTGTGTCAAACTCTGCATCGTCTGCGGATTACCTCGCATGTGCATCATAATGTACGGAACGTTATATTTTGCAATAACATCAAACATTTTATCGTCAAGTTCTCCAGCCGAAATATCATTTATAATCGTTGCACCACTTTCTATGCTTGCTTTTGCAACTTCTGCCCTGAAAGTATCAATCGATAATAACGCTTCTGGAAAATGCTTTAAAATTAATTTGATGGCTGGAACAATTCGCTCAATTTCTTCTTGCTCCGAAACAAATTCGGCGCTTGGTTTGCTTGAGTAAGCACCAATATCAATAAATGTTGCGCCTTCAGAAATCATTTTATCAACCTGAGAAATAATCTCGTCTTCGTTTTTATATTTTCCTCCATCAAAGAAAGAATTTGGCGTAACATTCAAAATTCCCATTACTTTAGGAATCGATAAATCTATAAGTTCGCCTTTGCAGTTAATCAGCATTTTGTTTCAAGTTTTATTTGTTTCAAGTTTCAAGTTCACGCAGATTGCGTAAGTTCAAGAACTTGACCCGAGGCTAAAAGCCGAACTGGCAAAGCAAACCTGAAACTTGAAACATTTTTTTTAGTTTCAAGTTATCACCGTTAACACTTTGTTTAGAAAAAACTTGAAACAAAGAAAACCTTAAACTTGAAACTCTTTAATTTAATCCTTATTTTTGAAAAAATTTAAGCAAATATACAGCAATAAATGAAGAATACTTCCCTTGAATTTGATAATGTAATTAAGGTTTGCCGAACTTTATTTATCAATAAAATGAAAGATTACGGCAGTGCGTGGAGAATTTTAAGACTTCCGTCATTGACCGATCAAATTTTCATAAAAGCACAACGAATCAGAAGTTTACAGGAAAACGATGTCCGTAAAGTTGATGAAGATGAAAAAGGAGAATTTATCGGAATTATCAATTATTCTATTATGGCTTTAATTCAGCTTGAATTGGGCGTTGTTGATCAGCCCGATCTTGACGTAGAAAAAGCAACTGAATTGTATGATGCGAAAGTTAAACTTACAAAAGATTTAATGGAAGCCAAAAATCACGATTACGGAGAAGCGTGGCGTGATATGCGCGTGAGTTCTTTAACTGATTTGATTTTGCAGAAATTACTTCGCGTAAAGCAAATTGAAGATAACAAAGGCGCAACTTTAGTTTCTGAAGGAATCGATGCTAATTATCAGGATATGATTAATTATGCTGTTTTTGCTCTGATTCTTAATCCTATCAAATAAATCAAATTCCAAAAAATAAAATCCCAAATTCCAACTATAAAATTGGAGTTTAAATTTTAAATATTCCCCATGAAAAACATCATTACTCAATTCTCCCGATTATTTGTCGGTGTTTTATTTATCATTTCAGGATTAATCAAATTGAACGATCCTGTTGGTTTCTCTTATAAATTAGCAGAATATTTCAGCGAACCGGTTTTTAATATGCCGTTTTTAGAACCATTAGCTTTAGGATTAGCTATCTTTTTAGTGATTTTAGAAGTTGTTTTGGGCGTAATGTTATTGGTTGGCTATAAATCTAAATTGACAATTTGGGCTTTATTGCTTTTAATCGTTTTCTTTACGTTTCTTACCTTCTACTCGGCTTATTTTGATGTCGTAAAAGATTGCGGTTGTTTTGGAGATGCTTTACACTTAACACCTTGGCAATCATTCACAAAAGATGTTGTTTTACTTTTCTTTATTATAATTTTATTCATCAATAAAAAATTAGTTAAGCCATTATTTTCAAAAATGGTTACTAATATATTGACTTTAATCAGCATTGTTTTATGTGTTTTTATGGCTGTTTGGGTTTTAAATCATAATCCGATAAAAGATTTCCGTCCGTATAAAGTGGGAACGAATATTGAAAAAGGAATGGAAATTCCTGAAGGTGCTCCAAAATCGGTTGTAGAAATGATTTTTATCTACAAAGTAAACGGAGTTGATAAAGAATTTACCGAAAAAGATTTAATGAATATTCCGGAAGGCGCCACTTTTGTTGATAGAAAAGACAAAGTGATTACAGAAGGATATGTTCCGCCAATTCACGATTTCACTATGACTAAAGATGATTCTGATTACAAAGCAGAATTATTACAAGAACCAAAATTATTAGTTTTTGTAACTTACGATTTGGCTTTGTCAAATCCTGAGGGAATGAAAAAATTAGCAAAAGTGGAAGCTGATGCAAAAGCAAAAGGCTATAAAGTAATTGGAATGACAGCTTCTGGACCTGAAGAAATTGCGAAAGCAAAAAAACAATATGGTTTGAATGTTGATTTCTATTTCTGTGATGCAACAGCTTTAAAAACAGTTGAAAGAGCAAACCCAAGCATTGTAGTTATACACAAAGGAACTATTGTTCAAAAAGTACATTATAATGATGTTGATGATTTGAAATTATCTGATGTTGCTTATGGTATTTAAAAACATAAACAAATAATTTTACTAAGCGCCAATATTCTTTTCTAGAAATATTGGCGTTTTTATTTCGTAAGAAAAATAATAAATTCAATAATTGTTAGTTTATATTTGGTTTATAAACTATTCCAAAACCAATTTAAATTATGACCCAATTTTCAAGAGTTGCTATTCTATTATTTATTACTTTCTTTAGCATTCAAATTTCTGCTCAAATCAACAAAGACCAACGTTATATTTTCTTTCTCCACAATGCATACATAGAGCAAAATCCGCTAAATGTTCCTCATCCCGAATATGGAAAAGCTGAATACAACGAGATTTTGACTTCTTTTAGAAAAGATAACTTTATTGTTTACAGTGAAATCAGAAAGAACAATACGGATGTTTATGATTATGCTGAAAAAATAGCAAAACAGGTTAAAAAACTTCTTAAACAAGGCATTCCTCCCAACCATATTACAGTAATTGGAACTTCAAAAGGTGGTTATATCGCACAATTTGTTTCGACTTTTGTTGCCAATCCCGATATGAATTTTGTTTTTATTGGCTGTTTTAGAGATGTAGATATTCAAGAATTTCCAGATATTAATTTCTGCGGAAACATTCTGACCATTTACGAAAAATCAGATGTTTATGGCGTTTCGGCAATTAAAAGAAAAGAAACTTCAAAACTTAAAATCAATCATTTCGAAGAAATTGAGCTTAATACAGGTCTAAAACACGGTTTTTTATACAAAGCTTTAGATTTATGGATTGCTCCGAGTAAAAAATGGGCAAATGGAAATTATGATTTGAAGTAACAATCATATTAAAAATGTAAATAATATTCTTACATTTGAAAGCAACAAAACTAATTATCTATTTATGAAAACACTTTTCAAGTTTATTTTTATCCTGTTTGCTTTTCTTAATTTTGGATGCAGTAATGATGCAGAACTTTGTTTTACTCCTCCAGAAGGTTTTTCTTTTGAGCTTGTAGACAAAACAACTGGAGAAAATTTATTTACTAACGGCACTTACAAAAGCAATGACATTACAGTAAAAAACTTAGATGATTCTAGTAAAAACATTGAATACAATTTTATCTCTGAGAATAATTACAATGTAATAACGATAGGAACTATAGGCTGGAAAACCGAAACTGTAAATTATTCTGTAAATATTGCCGGAAAAAACATCTTTGAATTCCATGTCCAAGCAACCAGAATCAACGATAAGTGCTCACATACAGAATATAAAGACTTTCAAGTTAAAAGTGCAACCTACCAATTAGATAAAACCCGAGGAGTTTTTAAAATTTTAGTCGATACAAAAATTTAAATATAAAAAAGGAACTTAAATTAAGTTCCTTTTTTGTTTCCTAAAAAAACAAAATCACGACGTTTTTTATTGTCATAAACCGCTTTTAAAATTAAATTTTTAAGCTTTTTTTCTTCTTTAAAAAAGAAATATTGAAAAGTTGTCAGATTTGCTCAGCTACTATTACGATTTCACTCTCTTTTTTCTAACCAAAATTTAACGAATTGTTACAAAACAAACGAGTCTTCAAATTTTGTTAATCTCCATTTGGCATTCAATTTGTTTGTTTAACTTTGTGAATTCAGTACTTAATAAAATTAATTTAAAATATAATATGAAACAGTTAGCCCTAGTTGTTATTGCATTTATTACATTTTCATGTTCTCAGGCACAGAAAAAAGAATTTTCAAAAGAAGCTTTGTCTGAAAAATTATTAGCAACAGATGATAGTCAAGTTGCATTCAAAAGCATTTTAAAAAAATACAAAGGAAAAACTTTGGTTATCGAAGTTTGGGCTTCTTGGTGTGGGGACTGCGTAAAAGCAATGCCAAAAGTAAAAGAACTTCAAGCTAATAATCCAGATGTTTCTTATTTATTCATTTCGGCTGATAAAACAGCTGACAAATGGAAAGCTGGAATTGAAAAACACGAATTAAAAGGCGATCACTATATGATGAATGACGGTATGAAAGGTCTTTTTGGAAAAGCAATTGATTTAGACTGGATTCCGAGATACATTATCATTGACAAAACAGGAAAAATCGTTCTTTACCGTGCCATCGAAACTGATTTTGATAAAATCAACGAAGCTTTAAAAAGTTTAAAACAAGCTTAATAAATTACCGCAAAAACAAAAAATTAAAAGAATAATAAAAACTACCAAAATGAGAAAAAAGATTGTTGCAGGAAACTGGAAAATGCATAAAAACGCAGCACAGACTGAAGAATTATTAAGCGAGTTAATCACTAAAATACCAGCACAAACAACTGCACAAGTTATTGTAGCGCCTACATTTGTAAACTTACAAGCAGCAGCTGCAAAAGTAAAAAATACAACTATTGGAGTTTCTGCCCAAAATGTTCACCAAGCTGAAGGCGGTGCTTTTACAGGAGAAATTTCTGCAGATATGTTGACAAGTATTGGTGTTAATACTGTAATTCTAGGCCACTCAGAGCGTAGAGCTATTTTCCACGAAACTGATGCATTAATCGCTAACAAAGTTGATACAGCTTTGAAACATGACATGACTGTTATTTTCTGTTTTGGAGAAGAATTAAAAGACCGTCAGTCTGGAAATCACTTCAACATTGTTGAAAACCAATTGCGTGATGGTGTTTTCCATATTGCAAAAGAATCTTGGTCTAAAATTGTTTTGGCTTATGAGCCAGTTTGGGCTATTGGAACTGGAGAAACTGCTTCACCAGAGCAAGCGCAAGAAATGCATGAATTTATCAGAGAAACTATCCGTAAAGCTTTTGGAGCTGACATCGCTGATGAAGTTTCTATTTTATACGGTGGTTCTGTAAAACCAGACAACGCTAAAGAAATTTTCTCTAAACCAGACGTAGATGGTGGTTTAATTGGAGGTGCTGCTTTAAAAGCAGATGATTTCTTAGCTATCGTAACAGCTATCTAATTTTAGATTTTAGATTTTGAAATCTCATTATAAAAAAAGCGTTTGCTGATGCAAACGCTTTTTTTTATGTTTTAAATTATTCTTAAATTATTAATGTTCTTTTAGATTTATAAGCTACTTCTGCTTTCTATTCTTACCTTTGCAAAAAAATTATTTATGTCAAACATCTATTTAGGATATCATTTTACAATTGAACCAAAAGAATTAGGGTCAGAAATTTTAGTGGCTGAATTGGGCGAAAAAGCATTTGAAAGTTTTACAGAAACTGAAAATGGGATTTCGGCTTTTGTGAAGAAAGATTTATGGGATGAGAATATCCTGGATGATATTTATATTTTACAGTCGGAAGAATTTAAAATTGAATACACCATTGAAGAAATTGATCAGGTTAACTGGAACGAAGAATGGGAAAAGAATTTTGAACCAATTGACGTTGATGGAAAATGCCACGTTCGCGCTCCTTTCCATCCAAAAACGGATGCTGAATTTGATATTTTAATTGAACCTAAAATGAGTTTTGGTACCGGACATCATGAGACAACTCACATGATGATTCAACATTTACTTGAAATGGATGTAAAAGGTTTAAAAACGCTTGATATAGGTTGCGGAACTGCAATTTTAGCTATTTTGGCTGAAATGAAAGGCGCAGAACCAATCGATGCAATTGACATTGACAACTGGTGCTACTTGAATTCAATTGAAAATGCTGAACGCAATAATTGCAAACACATTAGCGTTTACGAAGGCGATGCAGCTTTATTGGCAGGAAAAAAATACGATTTAATTATTGCCAACATCAACAGAAATATTCTTTTAAATGATATGCAGGCTTATGTTGATTCTTTAAACCCAAAAGGAATTATATTATTCAGTGGTTTTTATGAAGAAGATATTCCGTTTATTGATGCTTCTTGCGTTGAAAAAGGGCTGACGTATGTTAAAAAGCTTCAGCGCAACAATTGGGTTTCATTAAAATACGTAAATTAGTTATAAGTTAATTACAAGTACAAAAACTAGACAAGATGAGTACTAAAGAAAAAGTAAGAGAAAGAGTTCGCGAAAAGGAAGCAACAGTTTTCAATAACGAAATTATTGTTTATAATGATGATGTAAACACTTTTGATCACGTAATTGATACTTTGATGCGCGTTTGCAACCACACTGCAGAACAGGCAGAACAATGCTCCTTGATTGTACATTACAACGGAAAATGCACCGTAAAAACGGGTCCGCTGGACAAGTTAAAACCGCAATGCTTACAACTTTTAGATGCCGGATTAAGCGCAGAAATTGTTTAATCGCAAATAATTCAAAAAGCATTCTATTTTATTTTATATTTGAATAAAATAGAATGCTTTTTTTATGGAAGAATACGGAAAAATACTAATTATTGCCATGCCGGTTTTTTTAACTTTAATCATAATCGAGAAGTTATATGGCATTTATAAAAAAAACGATACCGCGCCTTTAATCGACAGCGTATCGAGTATCAGTTCCGGAATTACCAATTCCGTTAAAGACGTTTTGGGTTTAAGCATCACTTTTCTTTCGTATGAATGGCTGGTTTCAAAAATTGCTTTACAGCATTTAGAGCCGAGTGTTCTCTCCTATTTCATCGCCTTTTTTGTCATTGATTTTTATGGTTATTGGAGCCATCGACTGGCACATCAAATCAATTTTCTTTGGAATAAACATGCGATTCATCACAGCAGTGAAGAATTTAATCTGGCCTGTGCGCTTCGTCAGCCCATTGCGAGTTTAGTTAATCTTTTTACATTTTTGTTGATTCCTGCAGCGCTTCTTGGGGTTCCAGCTTCTGTAATCGCTATTACGTTGCCACTTCATTTGTTTTTACAGTTTTGGTATCATACCAAACACATCAAAAAAATGGGATTTCTGGAGCATATTATCGTTACACCTTCACACCATCGTGTGCATCATGCTATAAATCCAGAATATCTAGATAAAAACCACTCACAGATTTTTATTTTTTGGGACAAGCTTTTCGGAACTTTCCAAGCCGAATTAGATGATGTTCCGCCTGTTTTTGGAATTACAAGACCAGCAAATACTTGGAATCCTGTAAAGATTAATTTTCAACATTTGACTTTACTTATTAAAGATGCATGGCGCGCTGAAAATTGGAAAGACAAACTTACCATCTGGTTTAAACCAACAGGCTGGCGCCCTGAAAATTTCGAAGAGAAATATCCCGTAAACAAAATTGAAAATGTTTTTGCTTTTGACAAATATGGTACGCAAAACTCTCAAAAACTCATTTATTGGTCTTTAACCCAAATGTTAATCACTCTTTTGTTTGTGAGCTATTTATTTGACAATATTGCTGAAATTGGACTGCCAAATATCTTTGTCTATGGCTTTTTTATCCTGATAACAATTTACAGTTATACGGAATTGATGGATAAAAACAGATATGCCATTTTTTGGGAAGGACTTCGTTTTGGCGTTGTGATCGGAATCATATCGTATTATGGTGACTGGTTTGGTTTAAACACTATTTTTCCAGCAGGCAATTATATCATTATAGCCTATTTGGCTTTATCCTTCCTTACCACAATTTACTTTGTTACTATAGATTTTAAAAAACCAATTACCCAAACTGCTAATTTATTGAACCATTTATGAGAAACGCAACTTACTTTAAAATCTTTAGCGCATTTAGCTTCGTTTATCTTCTTATCATATTTTTAGGCTACGAAAACTTAGACTTATTTTTAAAGCCAATTCTGATTCCGTTATTGACTTTTGGAGTCTATTTTTACCGAAATTTTCCAACAAAAAACATCTTGCTTCTTGCTTTGCTGTTTTCATGGATTGGTGATGTCATTTTGCTTTTTACAGATTTGGGCGAAATCTATTTTATTTTAGGATTAGTCGCTTTTCTAATTTCACACGTCACATATTGTGTGTTATTCAACAAGCAAAACAAAGGCGAAATCAAAAGAAATTTAGTTTTGTTCGGAATTGGAAGTGTTTTTATTGGCCTGTATTTAATCGGAATGTTATCTGTTTTATTGCCATCACTAGGCGATTTAAAAATTCCAGTAATTGTATATGCAAGTGTCATTTCAATAATGCTTTTGTTTGCTTATAACGGTTATTTGATTTGGAAGAAACCTGGGAATTTATATGTTTTTTCTGGAGCAATTGTGTTTGTGCTTTCCGACAGTATTTTGGCCGTAAACAAATTTTATGCGCCAATTGAAAAAAGTTCTTTTTTTATTATGCTGACGTATCTTGTGGCACAATATCTGATTGTAATTGGAATATTAAAACTGAATCCAAAAAAGGCTGAATAACTTTAATAGATTTCTACATTTTAAATCTTTAGAATCATTTATCTGATAGCTCTTAGAAGTGACTAAAAAACCTTTTAAATTTGCATGACCAAACTATAAAAACCATGAAAAAAATATTCTTCTTTTTAATTTTATTAATCAGTGCGACTTCCTGCATTAGCACCAAATCGACATTGAAAAATGTAGATGATAATGCACCTGATCTAATACTGAAGAAAGACAATACGTTTGCCATTACACTTTTTGCCAAAGACAAAAAATACGGCTACGATCCTGATTATCCGGTAAATATTTTTTACAGAAATACCAAAGACGAAACCTTGAACGAAACGCGTTTCCTTAACGCTCTTACTGGTCCAAACGGAGAAAAAATCACCTACAAACGCTTAGAAACTTGTTGTCCTTTTCCAACAAAAAGAAGCGATATGGGAGCTGGATTTTTAAACGTTTACGAACTGACTTGGGAAGGTCAAAAGAAACCTATTACGCTTTATTTAAATGTTTATGAAAAAGGAATTTTAATGGTTCCGATGGGATTGGGATTGAAGAAAGAGTAAAATTCATAAATAAAAAACCAACCATCTAATATGTACGGTATATCTCCATTTATTTTAATTCTTTCACCTTTATTTTTTCAGCTTATTTTTGGAAGAAAAGCTATTGCAGAGAGTATTTCATTTAAATTGGGAACTATTTCACTATTCAGTTTGATATTACAATTTGTATTAACAATATTGGCTTGTTCTGTGGCTTCATATAATTTCAACGAAAATCTCCAAGAAGAAACTTTTAGATGCGGAATGGGAATGATGGGAATAATTTTCTTTTCGTTTTTGTTTACATTAATTCTTATCATTGTTATTATAGTTCAATATTTTATTAAACGATCTTACGAGAAATAATCTTTATCGCTAACTTGAACTTATTCTTCTTTCATAAAGACGAAAAAAAATCAAATTCAAACCTCGCGAAGTTGTAACTTTACCATAAGCATATTTTTATTATGCTATTAATTCAAAGTTTCACGCAGAAACGATCAAAATTAAGTTACAATGACACAATCAAAAGATCAATATAAAATTGAAGCTTCAAGTTTCAATTTACAGCAATATTTAAACCGAATCAATTTTTCGGGAGAAATCGAATTAAATTTTGCAGGAATCAAAAAACTAATGCAATCTCAATTATTTTCTGTTCCTTTTGAAAATATAGATGTTCAAGCTGGCAAAATTATTTCGCTCGCTGGTGACGATATTGTAGATCAAATCGTTAATAAAAATCGTGGTGGATATTGTTATCAGATTAATGGAATATTTTCATTAGCGCTACAGGAAATCGGGATTCCGCATTATTATATTGCGGCAAGGCCAATGGTGAATCCAGGAGAAAATGCTAAAACTCATTTTGGTATTATTGCAACAATCGAAAATGAAGATTATTTGATTGATTTGGGTTTTGGCGGTAATAGTATTCGGGAACCTTTAAAACTCAGTGAAACTGGAAAGGAAATTCAGCATGATTCTGATACTTTTATTTTAATCAAAACTGAGGATGACGAATATTTGCTTCAAATTTTAGTTGGAAAAGAATGGTCTAATTTGTATTCATTTAATCTTTCTCCTCAAAGATGGATTGATTTTAAACCTGCCAATTATTATAATTACTCACATCCGGATTCTTTTTTTACTCAAAACTTAATTGTGGTTTTACAGAATCCATTAGGTAAAAAAATATTGTTTAAAAATTCAGTGAAGTCTATAATAAATGGCAAAACCGAAGTTGCTCCGTTTGAAAATGATGATTTGAAAAGTATTCTTGAAACTGAGTTTAATTTGAAAGATTTGTAAATCTAAGAAATTTGAAAAATGAAATAGTATGACATTAAATAAAGAAGAATTAATACATCCGATATTTTATTTGCTATTTATTTCAGCTCCAATAATTGGGCTGTTCTTTGATTTTCATTCTGATTTTTTCGAAAAAGTAATATGGGTTTATTTCATTTTAATTTTCCTAAATATTTCTAATTCCGTTAAATTAAAAGGAAATGAAATAATTTCAGGAATTTATATTTCGCCTTTTGGCTTTATAAAAATAAAAAAAAGGATAAAACTGGATGATATTAAGGAATTGATCATTCAGCAAAATAAAAAAAAATACTGCGAGATTAGAGCAATTTCTTCTGATGATTTTTTAATCATAAAAACAATTGCAAACAGAATTCCTGCAGAAGAAGCGCTAGAAGAAATTGAAGCAAAAATAAACTCACGAAAAGAAATTATTCAAACTTTTAATTAACTTAATTTCTCATAATTCCACTAAACTCCTAGCCCTGATAGTAGCGGAAATCCTTTTTTGAGAAAACCTATTTTTTATGGTTTTTGCAGAGCGACCAACGGAAGCTCCTGCAAAGACCAATAAAAAAAGGTTTTAGAGAAAAAGATTACAGCGGATAGTAGCCCCGATAGCTATCGGGGTTCTTAAAAAAAACTTAAATCTTCATCAGCTATTCATAAATCATAACTACCTTTGCACTGTCAAAAAATCATATTATGAACATACAACATATTCCACAAATTAAGCATACTGACAGCGGAAATTTCTTTTTATTGGCGGGGCCTTGCGCGATCGAAGGAGAAGAAATGGCACTAAGAATTGCTGAAAAATTAGTTGGTATTACCGACAAACTTCAGATTCCTTATGTATTTAAAGGATCTTTTAAAAAAGCTAACCGTTCTAGAATTGACAGTTTTTCTGGAATTGGCGATGAAAAAGCTTTAAAAATTTTAAGAAAAGTTTCGGAGACTTTTCACGTTCCAACGGTTACTGATATTCACACAAATGAAGATGCTGACATGGCAGCTCAATATGTTGATGTTTTACAAATTCCTGCATTTTTAGTTCGCCAGACAGATCTTGTTGTGGCAGCTGCAAATACTGGAAAAGTGGTAAACTTGAAAAAAGGGCAGTTTATGAGTCCGGAAAGCATGAAACATGCGGTTCAAAAAGTTTTAGACTGTAATAATGAAAATGTTATGGTTACAGATCGCGGGACGATGTTTGGGTACCAAGACATGATTGTTGATTTTAGAGGAATTCCTACTATGCAACAATATGCATCTACGGTTTTAGATGTAACACATTCTTTACAACAGCCAAATCAAACAGCAGGTGTAACTGGAGGAAGACCAGATATGATCGAAACAGTTGCTAAAGCCGGTATTGCTGTTGGCGTTGATGGTATTTTTATCGAAACACATTTTGATCCTGCAAATGCAAAAAGCGACGGTGCTAATATGCTTCATTTAGACTATTTTGAAGGCTTGATGACCAAATTAGTTGCTATCAGAAAAACAGTTAACTCATTCTAAATTTATAATACTCAAGTTCTTTGAAAACAAAAATTTTATTTTTCCTTCTGGCTTGTGTTTCTTTAAACACATTTGCTCAGGAAGAAATACCAGTACAAAAATACGCTGCACACAATAAAGGAAAATTCTTTGTTATGTGGGGTGGAAATAGAGAAAGTTACTCAAAATCTGATGTAAACTTTAGAGGTAAGGATTACAACTTTACGGTTGATAATATGGAAGCTCATGACAAACCAAAAGGATGGCATGTAGATTATATTAATCCTGCAAATATGACAATTCCTCAGACAAATTTAAGATTAGGTTATTTTTTTAGTGATCATTACAGTGTTACAATTGGTGTTGACCACATGAAATATGTAATGACACAGAATCAAATTGCAAATGTGACTGGAAACATCAATTTGCCTGCAAATGATCCTGGCTCAATTTACAATGGAACTTACAATAATACACCTGTAGATATGTCTCAAGGTGGTGCTCAGGAAGGTGGTTATGAGAATGGTATTATGCCACCAAATGGTCCAGCTTTTTTAATGTACGAACATACAGATGGTTTGAATTACATTAATACTGAAGTTGCGCGATTTGATGATATTTCTAAATGGTTTGGATTGCCAAATATTGATAAAGTCCAAATCAACTTAACTGAAGGTCTTGGTGCGGGAGTTTTATATCCAAAAACCAATACAACTCTTTTAGGCAAAGAACGTCACGATGATTTTCATGTTTCTGGTTATGGCATTTCTGCAAAAGCAGGTCTAAACATTACTTTTTTCAAACACTTCTATGTTCAAGGAGAATTGAAAGGTGGCTATATTGACATGCAGGATATCAAAACTACGGTAAGCAATGAAGATAAAGCTTCTCAACACTTTACGTATTTTCAACGAATTATTGCGGTTGGAGGAATTTTCAGAATCTAAAAGGTTTTATTACAATATTAAAAGCAGAATTTCATTCATTTGAGATTCTGCTTTTTTGTTTATGTTAATTCCGGATGAAAACTAAAGAATAAATTATACTTTTAATTTTTAAAATTTAAACATGAAAAGACCAAAATACCTTTTTCTTATTATTACTTTTTTACTCAGTTTTGGGTGCGCGCTTTTTGTTACAATGAAAGTTTTTCCAAATAATCCATTTTCGGGTAAAAAGATTGAAAATGTAGCTTTTGAGAAAATTCAGGATGGCGATATTATTTTTCAGACCTCACAATCTCCTCAATGCGAAGCGGTTCGAATTGCCACAAATTCTAAATTTTCACATTGTGGCATTATTTATAAAATGAACGGAGATTTATTTGTTTTTGAAGCCGTTCAGCCTGTAAAATTAACTCGTTTAGAAGATTGGATTCAGCATGGGAAAGACAATAAATATCTTGTAAAAAGATTGAAAAATGCAACTGAAGTTTTAACTCCTGTATCTTTGCAAAAAATGAAAGATTACAGTCAGCAATTTAACGGCAAAGAATATGATGCTTACTTTGAATGGACGGATACTAGAATTTATTGTTCTGAATTGGTTTGGAAAATATATAAAAACGCTGCCGGCATCGAATTGTCAAAACTCAAACAACTAAAAGATTTTAATTTAACTGATGAAAGAGTTCAGAAAATTGTAAAAGAAAGGTATGGAAATGAAATTCCGTTAGATGAAAAAGTTGTAGCACCTGTAGATCTTGCCAATTCTAATTTATTAAAAACTGTGATTGATACTTATTAAACATACACACTATAAAAGCAAAAAAGCTATGAGCAAAAACTCATAGCTTTTTTATTTCAATTATATTGATATTTAGTTTGCTGTTGGAAGCGTAATTCCGTTTTGATCAACTAAATAGATTAATGATGTCATTGTTGCTGCACCAAGCTCTAATTCTCTTTTATTGATTGCATCAAATTTATCATTTGCCGCGTGGTGATAATCAAAGTAACGTTGTGAATCTGGCTGTAAACCAGCTTTAACAATCGTTTTTGAAGTTAAATGCTCAATATCTGATCCTGCGTGTCCTTTTGTAAAATTGTGAATTAAATAAGGCTCAAAAAGAGACTTGTATTCTTGCAGTTTTTTGAAGTTTGCATCATCAGCTTCGATTGAAAATCCTCGTGGTGTAAATCCGCCAGAATCACTTTCTAAAGCAAAAATATGATTCTCGTTCTTTTGTTTTGAAACTTCTTCATATTTCGCACCGCCTTTTCCTCCGTTTTCTTCATTCATAAACAAAACAACGCGAATTGTATTTTTTGGTTTGTAGTTTAGGTTTTTCAAAATACGAACTACCTCCATACTTTGCACTACTCCTGCTCCATCATCATGAGAACCATCAGCTAAATCCCAAGAATCCAAGTGTCCGCCAACAACAATAATGTTCTCCGGCGTAACTGTTCCTTTTAATTCTCCGATAACATTGTATGACAATACATCTGGCAATGTTTCGCATGATTGTTTGAAATACAATTTTATAGTTGGATTTGCTTTTAATGTTTTACTCAATAACTCAGCACCATTTGTACTAATTGCAGCTGCTGGAATATATTGTTCTTTTGGCAAATCGCCATAGCTTTGATTTCCAGCATGCGGAAAATCATCTAAACGTAAGTTTAACGAACGCACAATTGCACCAACTGCTCCAAGTTTCGCTGCTTCTTTTGCACCACTTCTTCTTTGATCTCCTGCTTCAGAATAAGAATTAAAAGTCCCAACGTTTTCAGGATTCATTGGTCTGTTAAAAAACACAATTTTACCTTTTACTTTATCGCCAAGTGTTTTTAATTCGTCAAGACTTTGTACTTCGATTACTTCTGCAGTAATTCCTGCTTTTGGGGTTGCAACAGAAGCTCCTAATGCACAAATTGGCACAGCCGTTTTTACTTTTCCATCTAAAATAAAAGCTGTTTCCTTTTCACCGCGAACCCAGTGAGGAACCATAACTTCTTGCAAATAGACTTTATCAAGGCCTAAACTTTCTAATTGTCTTTTAGTGTATTCTACGCCTTCTGCTGCACCTTTTGATCCAGATAAACGGCTTCCAATATCATTTGAAAGATATTCTAACCAAGAATAACATTTAGCTTCGGTTAAAGCTTTTTTATAGAATAATTTAATGTTTTTTTCATCATTTGACTGAGCAAAGGACGCGGTCAATCCATTTAAAACTAAAGCAGTTAAAAGAATCGTTTTTTTCATAGTTTTTATAGCATTTTTTTGGGTTATCACAAAGGAACAAAATTCTTTACATCTGTCAGAGTTTTTTCGCAACCTTTTCGCAAAAAAAAACTCCAATTACAAATCCTTAAATTTATAATCAGAGTCTTTATGATTTTTAATAAACTAAACCATTGCAAACTTGAAGTTCATAGGTTTGGTCAACAGACTTAAAATCTGCAAGATTTTAAAGCTTAATTTAACCACAAATCACACAAATTTTCGCAAATTAATTTGTGTGAATTTGTGCAATTTGCGGTTAAAAACTTTTAGAAGCTGAAAACGAAATGCACTAAAGTATATAGTTTTGAACTATTTTTCAGACCAATAAACTTATTTTACTTCAATAAGCTTATTTCTTGCTCCAATGCCGTTTTCATTAAAAGGTTCAATTGTGAAATAATATTTTGTTCCTTTATCCAGTCCTCTAAAATCATATGAATTCTCGCCATAAACCATAATACTGTTGTACAATTTATCAGGAGCAATTCCGTAATAAATATTGTATCCAACGGCATCATTTTGTTTTTTCCACGAAATCATTGCATTTCTTGAATCTGTTTTATTTCTGTCTACTTTAAATGAAGCAACAGCTTTCGGTTTTTCTGCCAATCCATTTCCAAAAACTCTGAAATCAGAAATCGCAAACAATCCAGATGCATTATGAATGTTTTCCATTTTGATGTAACGCGCTTTAATTGATTTTGTAAGCTCTACATAATCATGAGGCACATCTTTATCATTTTTAGATTTATCGACAACCAAAGTCCAGTTTACAGCATCATCAGACATGAATATTTTGTATTGATAATAAATATCCATTGCTTTATTGTACTGTGTGGCTTTATGATCAGCATAATTGATCTGTAGCGCCTTTATTTCCATTTTTCTGCCCAAATCGAGTTGAAGCCATTCACCAGGATTACTTGTTTTAGCAGACCAATACGTTTGGATATTTTCATCGGTAAGGTTTTCTGCTCCGTAACAAAATTTCTCATAGACTTTTTTGCCTCCGTTGTCCATTCTGTGTGTTTCTACTTCCATGCATTCTTCAAATGAAGAAACTGTTACAGGCTTTTTGTACGAAAGCAACATCCATCCAGATGAAGCACCTTTTGTCTGATCGCGCTCGCCAGTTGGAAGGACGATTGGAAAGTCTCCGTAAGCTGTAATAGAATACATTACGTCATCTTTATCAAATCCAGCAGGAAACATATCAATACGACGTTCAAAACGGTCTTTAATTGAGATTTTGCATGTTCCAGTATTCCAATAATTTCCATAATTATCTGCAAAAGTATTTCCGTGTCCCGCTCCAATTACAAATCCGCCAGGTTTGTACGACATCGGATTGTGTTTTTGATACTTAAAAGGCCCTAACGGATTATCAGCAACATGAACGCCATTTGCATAACCTTTAAATTCGGTTGCTGGCGCGCCATATTGCATATAATATTTTCCGTTATGTTTGGTCATCCAAGCTCCTTCAATGAAATTTCCCCAAGGCGCTGGCTCCATATCATTATTTGGACCAAAACGCTCCCATCCATGAGCTGATGGATCTAGAATTGCAACGTCTTTAATTTGCCCGTAAGGTTTCTGGATGTCTTCTACTTCTGTTGCTTTATACAACGTCGCATAATCGGCTTGATTTCCTTTTGGAAGCCACGTATTATAATCTACTTCTACACCGACAAGAGGTAATTTTCCGCTTGATCCATAATACATATATACTTTTTTGTCATCATCTTGAAAGATTGCTGGATCCCAAGTTGGCAGCATTGCTTTATCAACGTGGCGTGTCCATCTCCCTGATTTTGGATCAGCCGTTTTCCAGATTGGATGATCTCTTTTCCAAGTAGAACCAACGTAAAATAAAGTATCATTTACCACCCACGCAGCTGGTGCACACTGGTCGTCATCGCCCGGTTGTCTTTGAAAGCTTCCGTAAACGAAATTCCAATTTGACATGTCTTTACTCCAAAAGAAACCTGCTTGATTTGTAGCAAACAAATAATATTCGCCTTTATAAGTAATAATTACCGGATCGGCACTTGAACGGCGTGAATACGGAATTCCGTTATGATTGTAAGTCGTGAAATTGTAGCCAATATTAATAGGATTACAATAAGTCGTTGCAGGTTTAGCAGGGTCAAACCATTCTGTTTTTCCACTTGCATTTTGAGCCAAAATACTGTTATTGAAAACGATCAAAAACAATACGACTGGCAATCTCAGTTGTTTATATATTTTTTTCATGATTTGGTTTGTATTTGTAAAGGAAAAACGATTACTTTTTTATGTTTAATCTTTCCTTTAAAAGTTCAGGTTCATTTGTAGTGATATAATCGAATTTTTGATCAATAAGCCAATCCATATCAGTAGCTTCATTTACGGTCCAAGCATTCAAAATAATTTTGATGTCCTTTGCTTCTTTTATCCAGTCAGGATGTTTTTTGAAAACCGAGTAATGATAATCAACACCATTAATTTTATCGGCTTTAACTTCAATTGGAGATTTATTTCCTTCCAGGTATTGAAGATTTGTTTTTGAATCTATTGCTCTAATTTGCTTTAGAATATCGTAGTCAAAACTTATATAACAAATCTTTTTATCTGCTTTTAGTTTTTTGATTGTTTCAACCGTTTTTATAGCCGTTTCTTTTCCTCGTTCTTTGCTTATTTCTGAAGGTTTAATTTCGCAAACCAACAGCGTGTGTTTATTGTTTTTTATTCCTTCTGCAATATATTCATAAAGCGTTGGGAGCTTTTCTCCGTTAGATAATTTAAACTTTATCAAATCGGAATAATTGGTTTGCTCGATCAACAATTTATTAAAATGTGCATCGTGATTAATTACCAGTGAATCATCGGCTGTACGCCAAACGTCAAATTCTGATCCCGGCAATTTTAAATCAATGGCATGTCTTAAAGAAGCAATCGAATTTTCAGGAAAACTATTTTTCTTCCACGCTCCTCTGTGCGCTACAATTGCATTTTTCTGCACATTGCAGGAAGCGAAAACCGCTACTAACATTAAAGAAAGAACGCGAGATATTTTGAGAATATTCATAGATGAAATTTTAAAAAGAGAATCTTTATTTTAGAAAAAAAGCCCTCCATATGAAGGGCTCTTAACTAACCAATAAACCAACTATTTAGTTAACTCGAAACTAACTTTCTTGTCGGCAGCTGAATTTCCTCCAACGAAAATATCAAACTGTCCAGGCTCTGCTGCGAATTGCAAATCAGAGTTATAAAATTTTAAATCTTCAACAGTAATGTCAAAACTAACTGTTTGTTTTTCACCTTTTTTAAGTGCTATTTTTTGGAAACCTTTCAATTCTCTAACTGGTCTAGTTACTGAACCAACTAAATCTCTGATGTATAATTGAACTGTTTCTTTTCCGTCAAAGTTTCCTGTATTTGTTACATCAACTGTTACTTTTAATTTTCCGCTGAAATTCATTTTATCAGAAGAAATTTTAAGGTTTGAATAATCAAAAGTCGTGTAGCTTAAACCAAATCCGAATGGGAATAATGGCTCGTTTCTTTCGTCAATATAATTTGATCTGAATTTTTCGAATTTACCTTCTGTATTAGAAAGCGGTCTTCCTGTATTTTTGTGCGCATAATAAATTGGTAATTGACCTACACTTCTTGGAAAAGTAGAAGTTAATTTTCCAGAAGGATTTACATCTCCAAATAAAACATCAGCGATTGCATAACCTGCTTCTGTACCAGCAAACCAAGCATTTAAGATCGCAGGAACTGTTTTTTCTTCATCAGTAATAACTAATGGACGTCCGTCAAATAAAACAACAACAACTGGTTTTCCTGTTTTTAATAAAGCATTTAATAGGTCTTTTTGCGCTTGTGGAATCTGCAAATTTGTACGGCTGCTAGATTCTCCACTCATTTCTGCTGATTCTCCTAAAGCCGCAACAATAACATCAGATTGTTCAGCCACTTTTAAAGCTTCTGCCAATAATTCTTCTTTTGAACGACCGTCACGGTGTAATGTTTTTCCAAACATTGTTGCGTTCGTTTCAAAAGTTTCATCGTAATCTAAATTACTTCCTTTTGCATATAAAACTTTTGTTCCTGCTCCAGCAACTTCTTTAATTCCTGCTAATAATGAAACAGCATTTTCCATTTTAGTAGCCACACTCCAAGTTCCCGGCATATTTTCTTTAGCATCTGCCAATGGTCCAATTAAACCAATTGTTCCTGATTTTTTAAGAGGCAATAATTGGTTTTTATTTTTTAGTAAAACCAATGATTGAGCTGCAATTTGACGTGCTTCCTTTCTGCTATCCATTGTGAAGATTTCAGTTTTCGCTCTTTTTTCATCACAATATTTGTATGGATCTTGGAACAATCCTAAATCATATTTTGCTTCCAAAATAAGTTTAACAGCATTGTCAATCGTTTCGATAGAAACTCTTTTTTCGTCTAATGATTTTTTCAAAGTTCCTAAGAAACCTTCACCAACCATATCCATTTCAACACCAGCATTCAAAGCCAAAGCCGAAACATCTTGAAGATTTCCCATTCCGTGCTCGATCATTTCAGGAATTCCTGTAAAATCGGTTACTACGAAACCTTTAAAACCCCATTGCTTTCTTAAAACATCTGTCATTAACCATTTGTTTCCAGTTGCTGGAATTCCATCAATTTCATTAAAAGATGCCATAACTGAACCTACTCCAGCATCAACCGCTGCTTTGTAAGGAGGGAAATAGTCATTGAACATTCTGATATGACTCATGTCAACTGTGTTGTAATCACGTCCAGCTTCTGGCGCACCATACAATGCGAAGTGTTTCACACAAGCTAAAATTGAACTGTTTTTTGAAAGATCATGTTGCTGATATCCGTTAACCATTGCTTTTGCAATTTGGCTTCCTAAATAAGGGTCTTCTCCAGAACCTTCAGAAACTCTTCCCCAACGTGGATCACGAGAAATATCAACCATTGGAGAAAACGTCCAGTTGATTCCGTCAGCACTTGCTTCTTTAGCAGCAATTTGGGCGCTTCTTTCAATTAAAGCCATATCCCAAGTACAAGATAATCCTAACGGAATTGGGAATGTTGTTTCGTAACCGTGAATAACGTCCATACCAAAAAGCAAAGGAATTCTTAAACGGCTTTTTTCAACAGCAATTTTCTGTACTTCTTTAATTTTTTGTACTGATTTAATATTGAACAAACCGCCTACTTTACCTTCAGCAATATTTTTTGCAACATTTGAACTATTTGCCTGACCAGTTGTAATATCACCAGATGTTGGTAAATTCAACTGTCCTAATTTTTCTTCTAATGTCATTTTTGACATTAACTCTGCCACAAACTCTGACTTAGGTTTAATTTTCACTGTACTTTTTGTGCTCTTTTTTTGAGCATAACCCAAAACAGCACATCCTAAAAAAAGTAAGACTAATTTGTTTTTCATTATAATTTATTTATTTGTTTGTATTCATTTTTTTCTGCTGCAACATCCAGTCGTAGATTTCGTGATTATCATAAACTCGCGTCCAGCTATTATGTCCAGCGTCATCAAAAATGGTAAGCTTTACATCTTTTGCATTGCATTTTTTTAATTCTTTGTAAATGGTAATCGCATAATCAACATTTACTACATCGTCTAATAAACCGTGAAAAATTCTGGTGGGAATATTAGCAATTTTACAAGCACCTTCTAACGGAATCAAATCTACAAAGCCGGCAATAGGCACGACCGCTGCAAACATATCTGGATAGGAAAGCGCTAAATTCCAAGTGGCCCATCCGCCAGAACTTAAACCTGTTACATATATTCTGTCTGAATCAATTTTGTTTTCTTTCTGAATTTTTAAGATCAGCTGATAAATTGATTCTATATCCCAATTTTCATCTTCTTTGCATTGCGGAGCCAAAACATAGGCATCTAATTGATGTGTTTTTAAATAATTAAAAGGACCGTGAATTTTTACTTTTGAAATATCAGTTCCTTTTTCTCCATCTCCTGAAATAAAAACTATTAAAGGCTTCTTTCCCTTAGTATTTAGTGGCTTGTACAAAGCATAACCAAGTTCATACTTTGACATTACAATTGTATTGATTTTACCTGTTGTTTCGGTTTGGGAAAAACCAAATACCGAAAATAATACAATTAGAAGCGTTACTTTAAATTTCATTTAGATGTAATTAAATTCCGTATTTACCTGATGTAAAACCAAGTTTTTTCAAACCTTGTTTTGTATCTGATGCATTCATAAACAAACTCCATAACAAACCGCTACGGTAGTTTTCAATCATTGGTGCAATAGTCCCTTGATCGATTGCTAAATAACGAGCCGTTACCCAATTGTATTGAGGCGAAAATGCGTCATAAGGTCCTGCAATTCCAACAAGTTTTGCTCTATTATCATCATATAAATAATGCAAAAACTTCATTGCTTCAGTTGGCGCATAAGGAAACGATGATAAAGCGGCTGTTGGAGAAATAACTCCGTTGTCATTATTTGGCTGATGTGCTGTATAACCAGTTGTTCCATCAGGATTTCGTGTATAACTTGCTGTTAATCCCCAGCATTTATCTGAATAATCCTTAAATCCTTTTGGGTTAGCAATACTATATTGAACCATGATTTTAGCATGATTCTGCGTTAACTGCCAATAATCTGCGTATTTATCTTTTAATGTAGTTGGATCTAAACCTAAATAAGAATAATGTGACCAGAACATTGGACCAACATTTCCTACTGCTCCGTTATAACTTAAAACAACCGGAATTCCATATTGAGATCCTCCGTTTACAATAGCGCCATTTCTAGCCCAAGCTTGATGATAAGCTTCTGCAGAAATTGGATGTGTTGGAGATGAAGCTGCCATTACATACGTAATTAAACATTCATTGTAGCCTTCCAATTTGAAGTTCATTTCCCAGCCATAATTTGGTGACCAGTGCCAATACAGAGCATTTTCTCCTTTTGTATACCAATCCCATTCAACACCTTTCCAAAGTTCATCAGCTTTAGTAGCTAATGCTTTTTCAGAAGTGCTTCCGTTTTTAAAATATTCTCTAATCGTGATTAAAGCTTGACAAACGAAAGAAGTTTCAACTAAATCTCCACCATTGTCTTTTGTTCCAAATGGTATAACTTTTCCCGCTTTATTGTCCATCCAATGTGGCCATGCACCGTGAAAACGATCAGCATTTTCTAGGAAAGTTAATGCCGTAGTAAGTCTAGAAACAGCTTCAGCTCTTGGCAAAAAACCTCTTTCTACGCCTACAACGATACTCATTAATCCAAACCCAGAACCTCCCGTAGTTATAATATTAGACTCAAAACTAGGATCTTCTGTAAGATATCTTTCTCTTGCCAATTTTGAATTAGGATCAGCATAATCCCAAAAATATTTTATTGCATCTTTTTGAACCTGATCCATTGCTTCGGTATCAGTCAAAGTTTTTGTTGGAGTTGTTGGATTTGTTGGCAACGGAGTTCCTCCACTATTACCTTCATTTGGTGTAGAAGAAGAACAAGAAGTCACAGCTCCCAAAAACATTATAATATATAAACCTATCTTCATTATATCAATTTCTTATTAAGAATTACTAAAAAATACACCTAGATAATTACTCTAGGTGTATTCATAAAAATTTTATCTCTTATCTTTTTCTAATTTATAAAGAGCAGAAACTTCATTACTTGAAAGCGCTGCGTCATAAATCCTGAATTCATCCATCAATCCTGCATAACTAGTTGCCCAATCTTGTTGAGAACCATTATTTAATGGAGGTGTTGTTTCAAACTGATGGTTTCCAAAAACAACTTTACCATTGGTTCCTACCATTTGAAAAGTGCCATACTTAGGAGCATTTTTAACATTGTCATAAGTTCCTGGATCGTCAGCATACCATATAGCTGTACCAACAACACCGTTCGCAGGAGCAAATGGAAAACCGCCAACATTAGCACTTTTTACACCATTAGTATAACAATTCATAGTACTAGTTTTTGAATCATATGCAAGAACAATATGCAACCAAGTATTTAAGCTATTGTCAAGGTTTACAATCACACTTTGCCCTCTCCATGCTACTCCGGCTCTTCCGTTTTCAACTCCAAGTTTTAATCTTAATCTATTTGGATTGGCACTATCTGGGTTTTCTAAAAACAAATTAATTCCTCCCCAAAATTCCATTGGTCTGACAATTGAAAAAATACCTTGTGCTCCTTTTCCTTGCCCTGGACTTCCACCATCAGGAACTGTGTTAGCAGTATTCATCCAAAATGAAATCGAGTAATCATTTAAAGATGTAATTTTTGAAGTAGCATTTCCTATAGCATATCGAGCAACGGAGCTTGAACCTTGATAAGCATTTCCTTTTACACCATTAGCATAAGCAACATTTGTACCTTCAAGACCAGTAATATTGCTTTTACTGTCATTTAAATTACCATCAAAACTGAATTTAGAGACTAAATGTGTTGGTGCGATATCATCAGAATTCTCGTAACCGCCAATTGACTCGTATGGAATTGGACTGTTAACTTTATCTATACTATCCTCACAGCTTACAAAAATTTGCGAAGCCAAAGCAAAAGAAAGTAATAAAATAGATTTATTTTTTTTCATTTTAATTAGTTTTTAAGGATTAGTAACCAGGATTTTGAGCTGATAAACCACCAGCCTGTTTAATGAAAGATGCCGGAATTGGGAATAACTCATTTTTACCTTCTGTAAAAGTTTTGCCATCAACTGCAAAAGCAGCTTTAGCTTGACCTGTACGAACTAAATCAAAGAATCTGTCATGCTCAAAAGCCATTTCTACTCTTCTTTCTTTCCAGATTGCAGTTCTAACATCAGCTTGAGAACTTGCCGCTGTATTTCCTAATCCAGCTCTGTTTCTGATTTGATTCAATAATAGAATCGCAGCAGAAGTTTGTCCTAATTCATTTGATGCTTCCGCTTTCATTAATAAAACTTCAGCATATCTTAAATATTTAATATCAACATCTGTTTCCCACGCATCTGTATAGGCAGATGAATATGCTTTGTAGTTGTATCTTTCGTTTTCAACTGTATTTGGCACTACTCTACCATCATATAAAGTTTGTCCTCTGAAGATGATTGTTGCTGCTTTTCTAACATCACCAGCCTCGTAAGCATTTACTAAACTTTGAGATGGCGTATTAAAGCCCCAGCCCCAGCCTCCTGTACCACGAGCACCTTGCGTATTAGAATAACCTTCAATTCCTTTTGCAGGTACAGCCCCTTGTGCATAGATTTCGAAAATAGACTCAGAGTCAAACTTTCCTGTCGCTTTATACTGTGATGCATAATCACTTACAATAGCATAACCCGTAACTTTATTACAATTGTCAATTACTTGCTGCCATTTCTTTTGGTATAAACTAACTTTTGCTAATAAAGCATAAGCAGCACCTTTCGAAACTCTTGATTTTTCATTTGCTGAATAAGCCGTTTTTTCAGGCAATGCTGCAATAGCATCATCTAAGTCAGCTTCAATAAAAGCATAAACTTCTGCTGTCGATTTACGTGTTAACTGCATGATTCTATCTGCATCTGAACCCGGAACTGGTAAATGATCAACAATTGGTACACCTCCGTAACATTTTACTAAAGTAAAATACATAAAGGCTCTCATAAACTTAGCTTCACCTGCTAATCTGTTTCTTAAATTAGCATCAACTTTATCTAATTTAGGAAGCATATTTAAAGCCTGATTACATCTATTGATTCCATCATAATTAGCAATAAATGTGCTTTCTGCAGAAGGATTAGAAGCATTGTAAGTCAAAGCGTCTAATACATCTTTATCCGTTCCTGTATCACCTGCAGAAGAACCTTTATCAGCATCATCAGATGTAATACTTGATAAACCGATCCACCCAAAAGAGGTCATATCCCAATTTAAAAACTTGTTATAAATTGCTGTTACAAACTGAGCTGCACCAGCATCATTATTAAACAGCTCCACATCGCCGGTCGAAATAGATTCTGTTTGATCTACGTCTAAATAATCGTCTGCACATCCTGTAAAAAAGAACGCTGATAATACAAACGATGCTATATATATCTTTTTCATCTTATTAAAATTTTAAATTAGCACCAATTACAAATGATCTTAAAGTTGGATAAGCATCCAGCTCTACTCCCTGAGTTCCGTAAGGATTTCCATCACCATTTAGCTCTGGAGAGAATCCTGAGAATTTTTGTGTAATAAATGGATTAATAGCATTTACATAGATTCTACATGCGCTTACAAAACTGTCTCCTTGCAATGGCAATTTGTATCCTACAGTAATGTTGTTTACTCTAAAGAAATCACCAGACTCTAAGTAATAAGTAGAAGCAACTGGTACTTGATTAAATGGTGCCGGATTTGAAGCTGTCAAATTATTTGGTGTCCAGAAATCTGTAGCAATTGAGTTTTCAATATTTTCACCAAAAAATCGTTGTGCTTTTTTACCATTGTAAACTTTTGCTCCCGCAGTACCATATCCATCAACAGAAAAATCAAAGTTTTTGTAAACGAATCCTAAAGAAACTCCGTAGTTAGATTTTGGCAAACTAGAACCTACATATTTTTTATCAGCTGTCGCACTTAAAGCATCTTGAGTTACTTTATCTCCTGCTGCATTGTAGTACAACATTTTTCCATTTGCTGGATCAAAACCAGCATATTCGTAGATGTAAAAACTTCCTAATGGTTGCCCCACAGTAGTGTTATCAAGTAATTTTGTATCCTGACCATTTCCTAAACCACCGCCAATTACTGGAGATAAAACAACATCTTTTAAACCAGTTAGCTCGTTTTTGTTGTTTGAAAAGTTACCGCCAATATAGTAGCTGAAATTTTCACCAATTTTATCATCCCAACGTAATGAGATTTCATATCCTTTGTTAGATACTTCTCCTACGTGTGCTGGCGATGCAGCTGTAATTCCAGATGTAAAATAAGGTTTTGTATTTAAAATTACGTTGTTTGTGTTTTTATCATACACATCAAAAGTTCCTTTTAATCTACTGTCTAAAAGTTCAAAATCTAAACCTGCAGATACTTCTTCTGTAATCTCCCAAGATAAACTTGGATCAATTTGAGAACTAATAGTTGTACCTTCATTCAAAATAGAACCTCCCAAATAAGCATTTAAACCTGAAGTATATCCTTGACTGTTAAGTGGAACATTCTGATTTCCTAATTTACCCCAGCTTCCTCTTAATTTCAATAAATTGATTCCTTTTACATCAGCCATGAATTTTTCTTTAGTAATAATCCATCCTGCTCCAAAAGCCGGGAAAGTTCCCCAACGATAATCTTTTCCAAAATTTGAAGAACCATCACGTCTAACTGTTCCAGTCAATAAGTATCTGTCCATCAATTTATATTGAAAACGACCTAAATATGATGCTAATTTAGTTTCATTGAAAAGCTCGTCTTTATAACTAGTTACATTTGTAGCATATTCAACATCTTTTAAAGACCAATAATTAGAATCAGAATTTACATTCTTTCTTTTTATAGTCAATTTTTCTCTTGCACCTTTAACATATGTCTCAATACCAGCAGTAACTTCGATATCGTGAATTTCGTTAAATACTTTATTGTAAGTCAAGTAGTTTGACAAACTCCAATTGTAATAATCTTCTCTTCCTTTTGTCAATAAATTGATATTTGCATTAGGAAATTCTTTTTCATAATCACTAGCAACCTTATTTGGGTTTGCAGCTAACCAGATATTTTTTGTATCGTCGAAGTTATATTGTTTCCAAGTATAATATTCTCCGTTATATTGTGAAGTAAATTTTAAAGATGGCAAAATTTCATAATCTAATTTTAGACCTCCTTGTAAAAAAACACTTCTTTGTTGCTCATCATAAAAATCTAACTGTGCAACCGGGTTTCCAACATTGTTGATTGAACTTCCTGTTTCGCTTGCAAATCCATTATCTCCAACACGAGAAACTCCATATTTTCCATCAGGAAAAAATACAGGAACAATAGGTGATTGTTTGTACGCATTAGTAAATGCTGACAACGGTTTTGGTGCAGATTTAGTTGATGTTAAACTAAAATTTTGAGTTAAAGTTAATTTCTTTGAAATTTTGAACTCATTATTATTTCTAAATGTTGTACGTCCGTAATTAAGACCATTTAAAATTGCATCTTCTTGATAGTTTCCTAAACTGAAGAAATATTTTATGCTTTCAGTAGCTCCTGAAACAGATACGTTATTTTGAGTATAACTTCCTGTTCTAGTAATCTCATCAAACCAATCTGTATTAACAGGCTGATCTTGAGAAAAAGTAGTTGACTGTAAAGCTGAATTTGTGTAATATGCAAATTTATTACTTCCAGCCATTTTTACTTTTTTAAGCGGTGTTCTAATACCTCCAAAGCTTTCAAATTCAACAGAAACTTTATCGCCTTTACCTTTTTTAGTAGTAATAATGATAACTCCATTTGCAGCTCTTGTACCATAGATCGCTAATGCAGATGCATCTTTTAAAATGTCATACGAAGTAATATCATTAGTGTTGATATTATTAATGTTCTCCGTTGCCATTCCGTCAACGATATAAAGAGGTGTTCTTCCTCCTAAAGCTGTTCCTAGACCTCTAATAACAACAGATGGTGTACTTCCTGGCAAATCTGAAGAAGTAACTTGTACCCCAGCAGCTTTACCTTGAATAGCCTGAGAAGCATTTATCACTTTAGTTTTTGTAATTTCCTCTGCTTTGATTGAAGAAATTGCTGTAGTATTATCGACCTTTTTTCTGGTTCCGTATCCAATTACAACAACTTCTTTTAAAGCGGTGTCATCAGATTCTTTTAAGGTGATTCGCATTGGAGTTAACGTTGCTGGTACAGAAATAGCGTCGAAACCCAACATTGAGATTTTTAAAATCTCACCTTCTTTGGCATTGATTGTAAAATTACCGTCGAAGTCAGCATCAGCAGTTGTTCTGGAATTCGAAGCACTGATAACCGCTCCTGGTACTCCCATCCCGCTGCCGTCTACTACTTTTCCTTTAATTGCTTGTCCAGACATATAAGCCGGAAGCAGCAATAGCGCTAAAAAGCTAAAAATAAAATTTTTCATACAGTATGTAATCGTTTAAGTTAGTAGAGCCAAATTAAACAATTACAACGTTGTAGTACATCAATTCACACTACTACATAGCTACATCATTATGTTAAAAACCTTTTGTATACCGCTAATAATCAACACTGTAAATGTTAATTTATTTTCTTTAACATAACCTTATGATGTAGTAATGATGTATTGGAATTATATAAAAAAAGGATTGAAAAAATATAAGATCTTTAAAATTCAATGTCAAATCTTACACAGTTAATAAAAATTTTGATAGGTTTTCATCTTGTGTCAGGTTTAGCTTCTTTCTCAAGCGATATCTGTGTAATTCTACACCTCTAAAAGAGATATTCATCATAGGAGCAATTTCTTTTGACGAAAGATTCATTTTTAGATAAACACACAGCTTTATATCCTTTGGAGTTAGGTTTGGATATTTTTTCGAAAGATTAATAATAAACTCATTGTGGATTTGATTCAGATTTGTTTCAAAAATCTCCCATTCGTGTTTGTTAACTTCATTAATCTTAATTGCTTTTTTGATTTCGCTTTTGAGCTTATTAAAATCTTTTTCAGAATCCAGAATATTTTGAATATTCTCAATCATTTCACTTTGCTTGGCAATAGACAATGATTTTCCTGCAACTTCTGATGATTTTGTCTGAAGTTCCAATTCTAAAATATGCTTCTCGTATTCCTGAACGTTTAGTTCATTCTCCTTCTTCAATTCCATTTCGAGAATTTCACGCTGATGTTTCAATTCTTCCGCCTGCAGTTTTAATTTTTGTGTGTATCGAAGCTTATTCCATTTGTAATAAAAGAATAAAACGGCTCCAACTACTAACAAGTAAAGCAAAATCATCCAAAATGAAAAATACCAAGGCTGTGCAACCTTGAATTCAAATGTTGCAACATTATCATAATTGGCTCCGTCGTGCTTAAAAATTTCGACAGAATGAAAACCACTGTTTAGGTTGTTCAAGACAATTGTTCCATTAGAAATTGGAATGTAATTTTTACTTCCATTTATCTTGTAAAATAAATTTGGCTTGCTTGCTCCATAAATGCCGGAAATCACGTTAATACGTAATTCAGTATTGTGTTTTATTTTGCCTTCATTTGGCAACAATATATTATTGCTATACGCTTCAACTTTTACTCCTTTATTTTGTTTGTTTTCATAAGAAAGTTGCAACGAAATAAAACCATCATCAAGATTCATTAAATAATGATTTTTGCTTTTAAAGATGCGCAGGTTTTCATTAATTAATTTCCCTTTATAATATTTCTCCTGAATCATATTCCATACAAACTTATTTCCGTTTGCGTAAATATGGTACAAGATTCCTTCTTGAAGGACTATAAAATGGTTTTCATCGATTGCAACAACATCAGATATATTTTTAAAGTTGGTATTGAACAATTCATTCTCTTCTAATTTATTTGTAATTGAATTGAATGTGTACCAAACATTGTTTATTAAAAAAAGAATCTCTTCTCTAAACTCAAAAATCTTAACGCCAAAGTCATTTTCTATTTTACTTTGCTGCGTGATATTTTCAACTTTTGTCGTTTTAAAATTGCCATCAAAAAGGACTCTATATAATCCGCGGTAATTATCTGCTGCCCAAATTTCATTTCGTTTGTTTTGAGCAACATATTTTATTGGTTTTGAAAGATCATTAAACTTTGTACTTTCACCCAAATTTGAAGCGTTGTTATAAACTAAAATACCACTATAAGTGGATTGAAAGTACGTATCATTAATAATACTTTTTGATAAATTCCATCCTCCACTGACATCATTAATTTTTGTCAGAGCACCATTTTCATAACAGAAAGTTCCGTCGTTATGACCTATAACATATTTATTGCCAATTTTAGTAATATTCCAGCCCTGCCCTTGCGTATTTGGCAACATTTTAAAATTACCCGAATCAAATTCAAAAATACCATGATTTGATGCAATTAGATATCCTTTATCAATAGTTGCGACCGAGTAAACGGAACCTAAAATCCCTGAATTGTCATAAAAAAATGAAATTGGAGAATTTACCTCAACATGAGCAAGTCCGTTATCAAGTCCGAGCCATAAATCTTCTTCTTTATCAAAACCAATGCATAAAACCGAATTGTTCATTAAAACATTATTTCGGTCTATGTTTTTAAAAGTTTGAGTACTAAAATCATAAACAAAAACACCTTTATTTCCTGTTCCAATAACCAATTTATTATTCTTGATAAACTTTGCAACATTAATTCCCGTTCCTTTCAAAGTTTCGTTTAACGGATTGTTCCAAGCCGTCAATCCATTTTTTTCAACAATAAAAATCCCGCGTTTATGAGTGAAAATATAGGTTTTACCATTGTACTTTTCGATCGCGTGAACAACGGTATTTTTTAGAATATTCCAACCTTTCGGGTTTGCAATTTTTGAGCCGTTCATTCTAAAAATACCTTTGTCAACAGAAGCTACATAGAGATTTTGGTCAACAACAAAACAGTATGATATTAGAAAAGGGAATTTGATTTTTTTAATATGTTTTCCATCATAAATAAAAACATCATTGAAAGACTGAAAATAGAGAGAACCATTAAATCTGAAAATTTTCCAGATTTCTTCATTGTCTTTTTCATCGAACAAACGCAGATTTTTGGTGATAGAAACGTAATTCATTTTACCATCTTTTCTATACCAATACCCAAATTCTTTGTAAGAACCAGAATAAATTCGGTCACCTTCAATTAATATGGATCGAATAATTGTTTTATTGGGCAAAGAATATTTTTCCCAAACAACGCCATCATATCGCAATAAATAATGATTATTAGCAAAATACATGGCTCTATCCTGGCCTTGAGCAATGTTCCAGATTTGATTATCGCCCTGATAATCTGATTTATTATAATTTTCAACAAAAGGAAGTAATTCTTGTGCTTGTAGATGCGAAGCAATGAAAAAGAAGAAAACTAGTTTTAAAAGTATCGATTTCAAGATATTCGGTTTTATCTTCAAAGGTACTGACAAATATTTAATTTTTAGGCGTAAAAAAAGCCTCTCTGCCGAGAAGCTTTGTTAAGTAAATTTGGTTTAAATCTTAATTGTTAAGTAATTGATAAACTTGATTAGCAATTTCATATTCTTCATCTGTTGGAACAACCAAAACTTTAGCTCTTGAATTAGCTTTATTGATTTCTCTAACTTCTTTTGAACGAATTTGATTTTTTTCTGAATCAATTTCAATTCCAAAATAATCCATATCAGTACAAACTAATTGACGCATATAAGAAGAATTTTCACCAATTCCAGCTGTAAAGACAATTGCATCCAAGCCATTCAGCGCTGCAGTGTAAGCACCAATTGTTTTTTTGATTCGGTAAGCATTCATCAATAAAGCCAATTGGCAGTCTTTATTTCCTTTTTCAGCTTCTGATTCAATATCACGAAGATCGCTGTAACCTGTAAGACCAAGCATTCCACTTTGTTTTAGTAAAACTGCATTTACTTCGTCTGGCGTATATCCAAGATTTTTTATCATATAAAAAACCACTGACTGATCAATGTCACCCGCACGCGTTCCCATAATTAAACCATTTGAAGGTGAAAATCCCATTGATGTATCAATACATTTCCCATCTTTAATAGCAGCCATACTACATCCATTTCCTAAGTGAATGGTTATTATTTTTGAATGCTTTTCTAGAAATCTAATCGCTTTTTCAGAAACGTATTTGTGACTTGTTCCGTGAAAACCATAAACACGAACTTTGTTTTCTGTTAAAAGATAATTTGGAATCGCATATTTATAAGCCACTTCTGGCATGGTCTGATGAAAAGCCGTATCAAAAACGGCAATTTGTTCAGCCGAACTGAATATCTCTTCAGCAACATTAATTCCTTCTAAATTTGCAGGATTATGAAGCGGCGCCAACTCAAAAAGCTGTTTTATTTTTGATTTTACTTTCTCATCGATTTTTACTGTATCACTAAAGTCGCTTCCCCCATGTACCACGCGATGCCCAACTGCAGCAATTTCAGAAGTAGATTTGATTACGCCTTTTTCGGCATCTAAAAGCATAGTAGCCACTTTTTGCAAACCAACTTTGTGATTAGGAATTGGAAGTAATTCTTCAATCGAATTTGATGCTGTTTTAAATGTAACATTTGAAGTTTCTAAACCAATTCTGTCAATCATACCCGAACAAATTACTTCGTTCTCCGGCATAATCATTAATTGATATTTAATAGATGAACTTCCTGAGTTTATAATTAGTATTTTCATTTTTTTTAAAGTTGCTAAGGTCCTAAGTCGCTAAGATTCTAAGTTTTTTTTTGAGACTTATTTTTATAATTTATTTAGATTGAAATTAAAGCAATTTTCAAGACAAAGTATAAATTCACAATTAACATTCATAATTTACAATTAATTATAATCCTTGCGCTTGAATTGCCGTAATAACAACAGTATTGATAATATCGTCAACTGTACAGCCTCGGCTTAAATCGTTTACTGGCTTGTTTAAACCTTGAAGCATTGGCCCAATTGCCAAAGCTCCGGTTTCTCTTTGTACGGCCTTATAGGTATTATTTCCTGTATTTAAATCTGGGAAAATAAGCACACTTGCTTGTCCTGCTACTTCAGAATCTGGCATTTTGCTTTTTCCAACTGCACGATCGACAGCAGCATCATATTGAATTGGGCCTTCGATTTTTAAATCGGGACGTTTTTGTTTTACAATTTCGGTCGCTGTTCTTACTTTATCAACTTCATCACCTTTTCCTGAAGCTCCAGAAGAATAAGAAAGCATGGCAATTTTTGGTTCTATACCAAAAGCAGAACTTGACTCTGCCGATGAAATTGCAATTTCTGCCAATTGTTCAGCTGTTGGATTTGGATTGATGGCACAATCTCCAAAAACAGAAACTCTATCTTCCAAACACATGAAAAATACAGATGAAACGACTGATGAATTCGGTTTTGTTTTGATGAATTGAAGTGCTGGTAAAATTGTATGCTGTGTAGTATGTGCCGCTCCAGAAACCATTCCGTCTGCATGACCTTTATAAACCATCATAGTTCCAAAATACGAAACATCTTCCATTAGATCTCTTGCCATGGTTATACTTATATTCTTAGCTTTTCTAAGCTCATAATAAGTATTAGCATAATCCTCAAAAAGCTCTGATTCTTTTGGATTGATAATCTGTACTTTCGAAAAATCTAGGCTAATTCCGAGTTCAGCAACTTTACTCTCAATTTGTTTTTTATCTCCAATGATTGAAATATCAACCACATCCATATCCATCAATCTTGATGCTGCTGTGATAATTCGGTCATCATTTCCTTCTGGAAGTACAATATGTTTACGATGCTGTTTGGCTCTTTTCACCATATTGTACTGGAACATTTTTGGCGTCATACCTTCGGCTACAAATGTGATTGCTCTTTGTGACAAGGATTCTATATCAACATATTTTTCGAAAGTACTAATCGAGGTTTCAATTTTATGCGTATTAGTAGCGTAAATTTCCGATTTTATAGAACCTATTTTGTTTGTGATGTTATACGTTCCGCCATCAACAGCAATAATTGGAACAATAGCCGAAAGTCCTTCAATAAGTTTTAAAATACTTTCTTCAGGAACAATATTTCCAGTTAAAATGATTCCTGAAATAGTTGGATAATTAACCGATTCATTTGCCTGCAAAGCGCCTAAAATAATATCTGAACGATCTCCAGGCGTAATTACAAGCGCATTATTATGAAGGTGCACCAAATAATTATGCAGTTGCATCGCCCCCACGCTGTAATGTCCAATTTCGTTATTTAAGTAGTTTTCACCAAACAAAACTTTAGCATCTAGCTCATTTACAATTTCCTGCATTGTAGGATTGTTTAAACTTGATATCAGTGGAATGGTATTTACCAAAACATTTGGTGGAAGACTTTTTTGAAGACTTTTAGTTACTAGGCTGATGTTTTCTGGCTGTACTTTATTGGCAAAAACCGATAAAACCTCAACTTCTTTTACTTTGAAAGAATCGTACACTAAATACAAACTATCAACTAATTCTTCTAAGGTTTTTCCAACGCCGGAACCGATAATTATAGTTGGGATTCCAAGGTTTTTTGCGATTAAAACATTCAAATCTAGTTCGATTGAAGTTCCTTCACCAGTAAAGCTTGTTCCTTCAACTAAAACAAAATCAAAACGTTCTTCAAGCTTTTTATATTTTTCGATAATTAAATCTAAAACCTCTCCTATTTTGCCTTTATTCTTTTTCTTGATCAGTTTGCTTTTTGTGATTGCATAAGCATCTTCAAACTTAATATCAAGGTTAAAATGTGACAAAACCGTTTCAATATGATTGTCTTGTTCGCCGTCTACAAAATCTTCTACAATGGGTCTAAAATAACCTACTTTTGCCGTTTTGCCTAACAAAATACTCATTAAACCAAGGGTAATTATAGATTTACCGCTATTATGATCACTTGTGGCAATGTATATCGCTTTACTCATAATTTATATTTTGAAACTATTCCTTACTGTTTTATAAAAATAAAAGAACGTTAGAACCAACGTCTTTTCTTAAAATATACTATCAACCCTACAACTAATAAAAACATAATGCCCATGACTATAAAATAGCCATTTTTAGCACGAAGCTCTGGCATGTAATCGAAATTCATTCCGTAAACTCCAACTATAAATGTCAACGGAATAAAAATGGCAGAAATAATAGTCAAGGTTTTCATGATTTCATTCATTTTTCGGCTTTGCTCTGAAAAATAAAAATTTGAAGCACTTTCCAATGAACTCATATCGGACTCAATCTGTTCTAAAAGCTCTAAACTCTTTTGATGTAATCTGATAAAGAAATTAAATGTATCTTTTCGAATAAGACCGTTATTTTCATCATCATCTTTAATCGTTTTCAAATAATACAATGAATCTCTAAGTGATACAATAGAACGTTTTAAGAAATTAAAATTATCACGGTGGTTTTCAATTTTCTCCAAAATTACAGGATCTGCACCTTTCTTAGTCAAATTAATCAGTTCTTCAATATTATCTTCTTCATCTTCAATCGTAATATAAAAGTTTTCCATTACGGCATCTAGCAATAAATAAAGCAAATAATCTACTTTTTTTGTTCTTACTATTCCTGCATGGGTGCGTAAACGTTCTCTAACATGCGTAAAGAAATCACTTCGCTTTTCCTGAAAAGAAATAAGAATTCCGTCTTTCAAAATAAAACTTAACTGTTCTACTTTTAGATCATCTGAAGATTCTGATGGCAAAAGTGATTTAATATTAAAAAACAAAACATCTTTTTGTTCTTCGAGTTTAGTTCTTTTTGTTGTGTTTAAAATATCGGCAAGTAAAAAATCATCGAGCTTAAAATGTTGCCCAATGATTTTAATTAGATTGATATCATTTAAACCGTGAATATTGAGCCAGTTATTTTTAGTGTAATCAAAACATGAATTTAATGCCGCTACTGTAAACTTCTCATACTCCACAACATCTGCATCGTCATATACAAAAAGCTGCATCTCTGTCTGAAAATCTTTATGAGATCCTGTGTACTCTAAAGTGGTGTGCTGCAGTTTACGTCCTTTCTTGTATTTTATCTTTCTCATTCATGAAAATTTACAATAGTAATATTACGAAAAAGATTTTGAATGGGAAATGACAATTGTCAGTTTGTTGAATTCTTAAAAACATCAAAACCGAATCATTACTGACTCGGTTCTGTTCCGTTTACAACTTAAAAAATTAATGTATTTACTACTTAATTCAATATAGATTTTGATTATTTTTTGATGGTTATCGTTACACGGGAATTAAAAGAATCATTATAACCATAAAGTCCTACATACCATGTCCCCGCTTGTGGATTAGGAATGGTACAGACTTCACTTGTTCGATTTGGTTCTATACTATAATAATCTGCAGTCCAAGAATATTTAGGCAAATACGTAGGCGGTTTAGGGCCTGCTACAATTGGAGCACTACCTTTTCGCACAAATAAATCAGCCATATTTCTATGAGCGCCTGTTGGCTCTGTAGTTTTAACAACCATACTTTTAACTCCAGATGGAACAGTAAAAGAAAACGTTTTTAGTTCATACCCTTTACCCTCAACATCTTTTTCAACCAATGTGCTTTCAGTGGTGCCTGTACCACCAGTTCCTCCTGTACCGCCAGTTCCTCCTGTCGAACTTAGAGAAACGCTAGCATTATTTACATAAACAGTTGACGTATTATTCAGTACTGAAATTTTAACTGTATTTGAAGCTTTATTAAACATAGATCTTGGAATAGTTCCAGAATATGTTGCTGTTGTACTGCTCCATACACTTCCTGACAATGTATATCTTTTTTTAGTGTAAGAAGCCGGAACATTTGAAGGCAATGTCATTTTAGTTTCTGAACTTCCAATAAGCTTATTATTTATTACGATATCAGAGATAACATTATAATTACTGCTTGTCTTGCTTAAATCTTCAGAAAGAGCCGAAATTCCAAGCATTTCATCAACAGCCTCATCTACTGAATCATCTAACTCATCCAATGCGTCGCAGGAAGAAAAAGAAAAAAAAGAGATTAATGAAATAATGCAAATTGTTTTTTTTGAGATTTTGATTTTCATAGGTTTTGTTTTTTAATTGCCAAAAGTATGTAACACATAAATTCGCTCCTATACACCTAAAGGAGTATTTTTTAATCTCAAAACTTCAATTTTAATCATAAAAAAACCGAGTCATTTCTGACTCGGCTTTCTATCTTAATACTTTGTACTAATTTCTTAATACTAAAGAATTATTTTACTTCTTCGAATTCAACGTCTTCAACATTGTCTCCAGATTGCTCTTGTTGTGGAGCAGCTTGTTGACCTTGTTCACCACCTTGAGCGTACATTGCTTCTGTAGCTGTTTTCCAAGCTGCATTTACATTGTCTAATCCTTTTTGGATTGCATCAAGATCTTGAGATTGGTGAGCCATTCTCAATTCAGTTAAAGCATATTCGATAGCTGTTTTTTGATCGTCTGTCAATTTATCTCCTAACTCTTTCAATTGAGATTCAGTTTGGAAGATAGTACTGTCAGCTTCGTTCAATTTCTCAGCTCTTTCTTTTGCAATTTTATCAGATTCAGCATTAGCCTCAGCATCTTGCTTCATTTTTTCGATTTCATCAGCTGTTAATCCAGAAGAAGCTTCGATACGGATATCGTGAGATTTTCCAGTTCCTTTATCAGTAGCAGTTACTTTGATGATACCATTTGCATCAATATCAAAAGAAACCTCGATTTGAGGCACTCCTCTTGGTGCTGGTGGAATACCATCTAAGTGGAAACGACCGATAGTTTTGTTATCTGCAGCCATTGCTCTAGCTCCTTGCAATACGTGAAGCTCAACAGATGGCTGAGAATCAGATGCAGTAGAGAATACTTGAGATTTTTTAGTTGGGATAGTTGTGTTAGCTTCGATAAGAACAGTCATAACACCACCCATAGTTTCGATACCTAAAGAAAGAGGCGTTACGTCAAGTAACAATACATCTTTTACATCTCCAGATAAAACTCCACCTTGAATAGCAGCTCCAATAGCAACAACCTCATCAGGGTTAACACCTTTAGATGCTTTTTTACCGAAGAATTTTTCAACTTCGTCAGCGATTCTTGGCATACGAGTAGAACCTCCTACAAGGATTACTTCGTCGATATCAGATGTAGATAAACCTGCATCTTTTAATGCTTTAGCAACTGGCTCCATAGAACGTTTTACTAAAGAATCAGATAATTGCTCAAATTTAGCTCTAGATAATTTTTTCACTAAGTGTTTTGGTCCAGAAGCAGTAGCAGTTACGTACGGTAAGTTGATTTCTGTTTCAGCAGAAGATGATAATTCAATCTTAGCTTTCTCAGCAGCTTCTTTCAAACGCTGTAATGACATTGGATCTAAACGTAAATCAATACCTTCTTCAGCTTTGAATTCGTCAGCTAACCAGTCAATAATAACTTGGTCAAAATCATCACCACCTAAGTGAGTATCACCATTTGTAGATAATACTTCAAATACACCGTCTCCTAATTCAAGAACAGAGATATCAAAAGTACCTCCACCTAAATCGTAAACAGCAATTTTTTGATCAGTTCCTTTTTTATCTAATCCGTAAGCAAGTGCAGCAGCAGTTGGCTCGTTGATGATACGCATAACTTTAAGACCAGCGATTTCACCAGCTTCTTTTGTAGCTTGACGTTGCGCATCGTTAAAGTAAGCAGGAACAGTAATAACCGCTTCAGTTACAGTTTGACCTAAATAGTCTTCAGCAGTTTTTTTCATTTTTTGAAGTGTCATTGCAGACAATTCTTGAGCAGTGTATAAACGACCGTCAATATCCACACGTGGCGTATTGTTGTCACCTTTTACAACACTGTAAGGAACTCTTTTTGCCTCATCTTGAGTTTCAGCAAAAGTGTGTCCCATAAAACGTTTAATAGAAGCAATCGTTTTTGTAGGATTCGTTACTGCTTGTCTTTTTGCAGGATCACCTACTTTAATTTCGCCACCTTCAACAAAAGCGATGATAGATGGTGTAGTTCTTTTTCCTTCTGCGTTAGGGATAACAACTGCTTCGTTACCTTCCATTACAGAAACACAAGAGTTCGTCGTACCTAAGTCAATTCCGATTATTTTACCCATTTTTTATATATTTAATTTTTGATTTAATTTTATTAACTCAGGTGGCATAAGTCAATCTTTGTGCCAATATAAAAAACTAAATAAAATTGTCAGTTTTCATGTCGACACACTAAAAATCATCTGACAACATGACATTCTACATACCTGACAAACGTGGCATAACTATATTTTAGCTGTCATTATTTTAGATTTATTTTCTGTTTGTACATCATAATAAGCAAGTTATAAGTTATACAAACTTCTTTTTTACTGAATAAAAATTATATTTGAGATAAAAATTAATTAAACATAAACGAATTTTCAAAATAAAATAATCTATTGAAAATGGGAATACTTGAAAAAATATTTGGAAAGCCAAAACCAAAAAATCCTGAAGATTTTTTTTCAATTACAATTAATAAAGGATTTATTAGAGTTGAGCATCCAGAGAGAAAAACCGAAGAAATTTTATGGAAGGATATTGAAGAAATAAAATTAATAAATACAGATGACGGACCTTTCGCACCTGATGTTTGGCTAGCGTTACTAGGCAAAAATTCAGGGTGTCTAATTCCACATGGCGCCAAAGAATTTGAAACAGTTTATGATATAATATCAAAATATGATAATTTCAATTTTGATAATTTTATTTCTTCGATGTCTTGTACGGACAATGAAGAATTTTTATTGTGGAGAAAGGGATTCAAATAAAATGACAACCAAATAAAATAAATCTAGTATATCTGCACAATGGAAAACTACACCATAATCATTTTCATATTAGCCATTGTAATTGGTATTTCGGCTTTTGCTGAAAAATCAAAACTGCCCTTCCCTATTCTTTTGGTAATTGTTGGAGTTGCAATCGGATTTATCCCAACTATGAATGAAATTGAGATTAATCCTGAAATTATTTTCCTGATATTTTTGCCTCCGTTGTTGTATGACGCATCGTTTAATATTTCTCCAAAACATTTTAAAACAAATCTCAGCACGATAAGCACATTAGCTATTCCGCTAGTTTTTCTAACCACATTTTGGATTGCTGTGGTTTCGCATTATATGATTCCCGGCATGAGCTGGCCTTTGTCATTTGTTCTTGGCGCAATTCTTTCCGCCACCGATGCAGTTGCGGCAATAAACATAACAAGAGGCCTTGATATTCCAGAAAAAACATTAACAATACTCGAAGGCGAAAGTCTTATTAATGATGCATCTGCGTTAGTTGCGTATCGTTTTGCCGTAGCCGCGGTCATGGGATCTGTTTTTATTCTTTGGAAAGCTACGTTTCAATTCATGTTTTTGCTTGGGGGTGGCTTTTTAGTCGGTTTTGTTATGGGCAAGATCTTAGCTTTTATTTTAACGAAAGTCCGAAACAACATTAACGTCACGGTCAGTTTTATGCTTTTAATGCCATTTGTAACGTATCTTATTGCAGAGCATTTACATGTTTCGGGCGTAATTGCTGTTGTATTTTTAGGTTTGGCGATGGCTCGTTTAAGCAACAAAATTTTGCCAGAAAAATTAAGAACCAATTCTAAAAGTCTTTGGGACGTGATCATCTTTTTGCTTAACGGATTAATTTTTATCTTAATCGGACTTAATTTTAGATACGTTTTAAAAGATATCGACGACGGAATGATTCTGCCATACATTGGCTATGCTTTAATAATCACAATCGTCGCTTTATTAACCAGAATGGTGAGGATATTTCTGCAAAAAATAAATTTGCAAAAAGCCTATCTAAAAAACAGCAAGAAAAAACGAAAAGTAAGCGAACATGCTTTACTCGATTCAAAAAACAGTTTTATTATTGCATGGTCCGGAATGCGTGGTATTGTTTCGCTAGCAATTGCATTGGGTTTACCAAAATCTCTAGAAGATGGAACTCCTTTTCCGCAACGAAATGCTATTATTTTTATTTCGGTGGCAGTTGTACTTATCACTATTATTGGCCAGGGACTTACTTTGCCATGGGTTGTAAAAAAAATAAATGCCAAAAACGACATTTCGTCGTAATAAAGGAGTTTCTTTTTATCTTTACATAAATAAATCTTTCGCGTTTTACTATTTTACTTCCAATAAAATACTCGCCCTTATATCCCAAAACCATTTACTAAAAACCAAAAACAAAAAAACATGAGTGAAGAACTACAAAGCCAATTTGACGAATTTGAAAAAACAGGAATCATCAGAAGAAAACTACTTCCGTGGTGGATTAAAACATTCTGCTGGATTTTTATGTTTATGTCTGTTTGCGGGCTGGGTACAATAATTGCAAGTGCTTTTTCCACAAATGTTAACCTATCGTTATACGGCTTTGAAACTAACACTGCATATTCTGGAATTGGGCTTTTTATCATTGCAGTGATGACTTTAAAAGGTTATGCCGCATATTCACTTTGGTTCGAAAAAGCAAATGCAATATCAATTGCCAAAATCGATGCAATCATT
This sequence comes from Flavobacterium sp. LHD-80, assembly GCF_030929605.1. Lineage (GTDB taxonomy): Bacteria > Bacteroidota > Bacteroidia > Flavobacteriales > Flavobacteriaceae > Flavobacterium. Next base: position 622,157 of record NZ_JAVFVS010000001.1, on the reverse strand, counting down.
GGAGTTGTTATTTGCATCGCATCAATGTTTATACTTCCATTTACTACTGGAGACGGGCATATTCCTATTCGATTAGAGCTTTTATTATTAATTCCGTACTACATTAAAATCAATAAAATTGAATACGAATGGGATAATTTGGAAAAAATATAATTATCTAAAAACATTTAATGACTAAATAAAAAAATGAAATCAGAAATCATCATAACAACGCCAGAATCAGAAATTGTTACGACACGAATTCTGAATTTTCCACAGGAACTGGTTTTTAAAGCCTGGAGCGATCCTGATCATTTAAAAAAATGGTGGGGACCAAAAGGCTTCACCAATACTTTTAATGAATTCGACTTTTGCGAAGGCGGAAAATGGGAGTTCATTATGCATGGCCCAGAAGTGGGAAATTATGCCAATGAATGTGAATTTATAAAAATTGACAGACCAAATCTTATCGCATGGAAACGTCATTCGAAACCACTTTTTCAAATCTTGGCAACATTTGAAACTGTTGCCGAAAATCAGACAAAAGTCGTTTTTAAAATGCTTTTTGAAACTGTTGAAGAATGCCAGAAACTAAAACCTTACGTTGTCGATAAAAACGAAGAAAACTTTGACCGGCTTGAAGTTGAATTATCGAAAATGAAGCCCTAAACATCTATCTAATATATCTTATGACCGCTAATCGAAAAAGAATATGTGTAGAGTTTATAACACAATTGGATGTCTGAATGCTATACAATTAAACTTAGTCAGATATAATGTTGACGAATTTCACACGTTAAATGAATTGATTAATTTTCGTAAAAATTATCAATTTCACCAACAAGAAATTATCGCCGATCATACGCTGTTTATGCAGGATGAAAAAACAGCGCTCGAAACAGAAATTTCAGAACTAACCACAGCGATTCCCCAAAATAAAAATGAGCTTGAAGAACGGCTAAGACAACAACTTGATGATTATAATCAGGAAATTGAAAATTTGCCCGAAACCAAATCTAGAATCATCCCAACAATAAAAGACTATTGGCTAAACCTTATAATTTGTTCAAAATTTTGGTATGCACAGCTCGAATTTCAATATAAAATTAAACTTTTCGATTATCAGGCAAAAAAACTACTTTCTGAAAAAAATAAACGTTTCGAATACCTTTCTGCAAATTTTCAAGACGCCATAACCGAAAGCTGTCATACCGATTTAGCGGCATTCGAGAAAAAAAAAGGAAATAATTGAAAATCTGAATAAAACTATTTACGGCGCTCTTGGCGAACAAAAAGTCGAGAAAACGCTTCGAATACTCTCTGACGATTTTATTTTGATAAACGACTTTTGTTGTAGCTTTAGTCCGCCAATCCGCAATAAAGCCAATAACGACAGTATTCATTCCATTCAGATTGATCATTTATTGATTTCGACAGCCGGCATTTTTTTAATCGAAACCAAAAATTGGAGCGACAAATCAATCAATAATTTAGATTTACGTTCGCCTGTAGAACAGATTCTTAGATCCAATTTTGCACTCTATAAATTGTTATCTGAAAAGAAAACAAAACGGAATTGGAATTTTGCCCGGCAGCACTGGGGCGATCGAAAAATTCCAATCAAAAATATTATTGTCTTTACTAATAACAAACCAGTTGAGGAATTTCAGTTTGCAAAAATTTTGACTTTAACCGAATTAATACCTTACATCAAATACTTTAAAGGAAGTTTTACATCTGATGAAATGGAAATTATAGCAGAATTTCTTCTTAAACATTCGGAACAGAAAAAAACATTCTCCAAATTAAAATGTTAAATAGATTGCACCTTCACTTCTATTTTTGAAGCAATTAGTTTTTTTATTCTATAAAATCCTATATTTATAAAAAAACTAAAAATACCACTATGAAAAAAGTAATTTGTTTCGTCCTTCTTATCATTTCCTATTCGTTTTGCGCACAAAATAAAGTGGCAAAAAAACCTGAATCTATAATTATAATCAACAATGAAATTGTAACGATGGAACAAGTTGAAAAATATGGACAGGAAGGCAGAATCAAATCTATGAATAAAGGCGTATCAGAAGAAGAAAGAAATGCATTGGCTAAAAAATATGGTGATAAAATTGGTGACAGAGAATTTATAACGGTTGTTGAGATTTTTTCTGAAAATGAAAAATTTGAAAACAGCAAAAACAGTGTTGCTGAAGCACCAAAAAATGAAATTCCAAAAAAAACTACAGAATATCTTTTAAACGTTAATGACAATGCAAAAGATTTCACTTTAAAACTTATAGATGGCAAAACAATAAAACTTTCTGATTTAAAAGGAAAAGTGGTTCTTGTCAATTTTTGGGCTACATGGTGCGCGCCTTGCCTTCAGGAATTTTATGATGTTCCGTCCAAAATCACAGAACCATTTAAAAACGACAATTTTATATTTTTAGCCATTTCAAGCGGAGAAGCTGAAAATTTGGTGGTGAAAAAAGCAGAAAAATTAAAAAAAGATGGTTTGTATTTTAATTACGGTTTTGATCCAGAAAGCAAAATTTGGAATAATTATGCCACCAATTCAATTCCGAAAAATTTCCTGATTGACCAAAATGGACTTATAAAATTTGTAACTACAGGAAATGTAGAAGGAAATCTAGACAATCTTGCGGCTGAAATCAAAAAATTGCTTTCAAAATAAGTTAAACTGAAAATTCCATTTGTTTTTATTTGTAATTTCGAATTTCAAAAAATGATTGTTCTTTTAGACGAAACAATTTCGGCAGGCAATCACAATAAAATTTAAATTACAATTACAAAATGGCTTCATTTATTAAAGAAATTTCTTTTCGCTGGTCAGATCTTGACCCTAATTTTCACGTTCGTCACAGTGCTTATTACGATTTTGGTGCACAGCATCGTATCGAAATCCTAGAAGAATTAGGTTTGACTTTAAGAGTGATGCAAACGCAGGGTTTTGGACCTGTTTTGTTTAGAGAAGAATGTGTTTTCAGAAAAGAATTAAAGCTTTCTGATAAAATATTCATTCATACCAAAACTTCAAAAATGAAAGCCGATGCTTCGCGCTGGTCGATCATTCACGAATTTAGAAGAGAAGATGACACACTTTGCGCGACTATTACAGTTGACGGCGCTTGGATGGATACAAAATTGCGTAAACTAGCTTCTCCAACACCGGAAATTGCGATCGAAGCGTTGAGCATTTTCCCAAAAAGCGATGATTTTGTTGGACTATAAAAACTAGCAATATTTAACTCGTTGGGTGAATTAATTCAAACACATAGAAACATAGATTTAGGACGCTTAAAAAAGGCGTTTCACTTGTTTTAAACAAACATAGCAGGCTATGTGTTAGAAACTAGTTTCTTTTTAAAGCTCTTTTCTGCAAATAAAATCTATGTTTCTATGTGTTAAATGAAAATTTCACGCATTACACCTAACTGGTAATATTTATTTTAACTTTATAAAATCCAAAAAGCAATTTTCACTATTGTTTTTTGGATTTTTTTTCTCAAAATCAAAACCTATGATTGATTACATTAATGATTTCAGAATCGCATTTGTAATTGCAATAATTGCCATTACAACTATTGTTTTGGGCGCCGCAACCGAAAAAACGTTGCGTTATTTTTTATATCGAAAACTAAGCGATAAAGAATATGATGCAACCGGTTTTAAGTTCTTAAAACACTTAATTATTACTGTAATTTACATTCTCGGTTTTGCTTTTGCCTTAATTCAGATTCCCGAATTTAAAATCATTGGTCACTCCTTTTTAGCTGGCGCAGGTGTAATTTCTCTAGTTGCTGGTTTGGCTTCGCAACAAGCTTTAAGCAATATTGTGAGTGGAATATTTTTGGTCATTTTTAAACCTTTTAAAATTAACGACAAAATCACCATTAACAACTTTTCCGGCACTGTAGAAGACATTAATTTAAGGCAAGTTGTTTTAAAAGACGCCGAAAACAACCGAATTATAATTCCAAATTCGGTGATCAGCAATCAAATTATTGTCAATACCAATATGCTCGATACGAAATGCTGTAAAATAATCGAAATCGGAATTGGTTATGATTCTGATGTCGAAAAAGCATTGAAAATCATTAAAGATGAAATTAGCAAACACCCCTTTTTTATTGATACTCGTAGCGCCGAATCTAAAAAACAAAATGAACCATTAGTTATTGCACGAGTTGTCGCACTAGCTGATTCTAGCGTAAACTTAAAAGCTTGGGCCTGGGCAAAAAATTCGACAGAAGGTTTTGTTATGTATTGCGATTTACTGCAAAGCATCAAAAAACGTTTTGACGAAGCTAATATTGATATTCCGTATCCACAAAGAGTGGTGACACTTAAAAAGCAGTAATCAGTAAATTTTTAAAATACAAATTTCAAATTCCAAAAAAAATTAAACAAAAACCTGTGTAAACCAGTTCAATTCGTTTAAATCTGTGGCAAAAAAAGCAGTTATTCAAACTTTAACCCAAAGTTTACTTTCTCAAAAGTGGTACTGCAGGAAAGTGCAAATCGCCCGATATTAACTGTTCCAAAGATTCCTCCTACTGAATGTCCAGAATAAAATCCTCCCGCTGAAAATCGGCGAACTTGATATTTAAGTGCAATATCATTAACTCTACTGCTTAATTGACCAAAAGCAATAACATTTGGGATAATTTCGTAGCTTCCAAAAACTTTCGGAACCAACTTTTTATAGTAATCAAAACTTTCATCGGTTTCATAATCAACACTTGTTGAATGCAAATTTTCAAGATTTCCGCCTATATAAGTGTTTTCAGAAAAATGCCATGAAACACTAAAACCTGTAAAAGTTCCGTCGTAACCGCTCCGTGATTCGAGATAGCCAACTCCAATTGTGGCTCTGAATTTACCGCATATTTTTCCGATGTAACCAATATAAGTTCGGTCAATTTCGGATTTATCGATTCCTGCGCCAAAAATAACATCGTCGTCGCACATACTAAATGCGTATTGAAAATAAGCCGAGTATTGATCCTTATTGGCCGCGACAACGCTTCGGCCTTTATCAAGATCGATATTTGCAGAAATTAAGGTTGAGTTTATAACGGCGAAATCAAATGTGTTGATTTCTTGGGCAAATGTCGGGACTGTGAGCAAGAGTAAAAGTATTGTTTTTTTCATAATACTATTTTTTAGCTGACAACATTCTACTATAAAATTACAGACAATTTTCCTGTTAATAAAAGAAGTTCTCTAAACTGCTACATTACTCGTTAAAATACATTATTTTCATAATCAGCATCATTTAATCGATAAAATTTCAATAAATCATCGATTATTGGCATTAAAAACAATGAATATATTTCGAATGCTTTTTTTCTGATAACTTTAAGACATTAATCTTTGCATTTCAAAATGGTAACGGTAATTTTATACTTCTCAACATATAATCTGCTCAAAAATGAAAATTGTAAAGCTTTTATTGTTCTTCTTCCCTCTTTTTGTCTTTTCGCAAGAGGTCAATATAAAACCTCTAGACATTAATCTTTCTAATTACGAATATCCTTTTCCCGTTCAGTTTTTAGAACTAAGCAACCAGCGCCAATACATGCAAATGTTCTATATGGATATAACTCCAGATAACTACAATCATAAAAATGTGGTACTGCTTCACGGAAAAAACTTCAACGGAGCGTATTGGGAAACTACTATAAAAGCCTTGACTACAGCAGGTTTTCGCGTAATTGTTCCAGATCAGATTGGTTTTGGAAAATCATCAAAACCAGATAATTTTCAATATACTTTTCAGCAATTGGCAGAAAACACGAAAAAATTATTAGATCATCTCGGAATCGGGAAAGCAACTATTTTAGGACATTCTATGGGCGGAATGTTAGCCACAAGATTTGCTTTGATGTATCCTGAAATGACTGATAAATTAGTTTTGGAAAACCCAATTGGGTTGGAAGACTGGAAATTAGTTGTTCCATATAAACCCGTTGACTGGTGGTACGAATCGGAATTAAAACAAAACTATCAGTCCATCAAAAATTATCAGATGGCAAATTATTATAACGGAAAATGGAATGCCAATTTTCAAAAATGGGCCGAACTTAGCGCCGGCTGGACAACTGATCCTGAGTATGATAAAGTAGCCTGGAATTCGGCGCTTTTATATGAAATGATTTTTACACAGCCTGTATTGTACGAGTTTAAAAATATTCAGGCTCCAACACTTTTAATCATTGGAACAAGGGATAAAACTGCTTTAGGAAAACCTTTAGTTTCGGAAGAAATCCAAGCCGAAATGGGAAATTACGCCGAATTAGGCAAACGAACACAAAAAGCAATTCCGAATTCAAAATTGGTTGAAATTCCAAATACAGGACATTTGCCACATATTGAATCTTTTGATCAATTTATAAAACCATTAATCGTATTTTTGAAACAATAAAATTTTATTAGCCAAGAATTCACGAATTATACTAAAAGAAAAATTCGTGAATTTGTGGCGGAAAAACTAAAAAACTAAATATTATGTTTACTATCGACCAAATCAAAGAAGCACATTCTAAAGTAAAAAGCGGTGCTGATTTCCCAAACTATATCCAAGATTTAATCATTCTTGGCGTAAAAGGTTATGACACTTTTGTAAATGACGGACATGCAGAATATTTCGGCGTGAATAATTATTCTGTTTCATCAGAAGAAAAATATAGCCTGATCAATATTTCAGGAAATGTGAATAAAGAACTTTTCATCGAATTATTAGTTAAACATCAACACGGCGAAACTGATTATCTTACTTTTTGTAATCATTGCGGTCAATGTGGTATTGCAAAATGGAGAGTTGATATTATCGAAATGACATGCACCTATTTTGATACTGCAGGGAACGAAATTTTAATCGAAAAAATTCCTAGTTAAGAGCGATGCGTGTATTTAATCAAAAAATGAAATTTGTTGCAAAATGCATTCTGTTAACTCTTTTTCTTGTTTGTTTTACAGGAATTGCACAAAATAAAAAAGCAAAATCAAAATTTAAAGTAATTGCTTTTTATACAGGCAAAAATGATCAGGCACACATAAGTTTTGTGCACGAAGCCAATAAATGGTTCCCAAAAATAGCCGAGGAAAATCATTTTGAATATGATTCAACTAGCAATTGGGACAACCTTAATGCAAAGTTTTTAGCGAATTATCAAGTTGTATTGTTTTTAGATACAAGACCAGAAACGCCAGCACAACGCGAAGCTTTTCAAAAATATATGGAAAACGGTGGCGGTTTTATTGGTTTTCATTTCTCAGCCTTTGCTTTAAATGATTCAAGTTATCCGCAAAATTGGGATTGGTATCACAACACATTTTTAGGCTCTGGTGAGTATGGAAGCAATACTTGGCGCCCGACATCTGCAATTTTAAGAGTTGAAAATCAAGACCCAATAACTAAAAACGTTCCTAAAACTTTTAAATCACAGCCAAATGAATGGTACCGATGGAGCAATGATTTGACAAAAAATCCAGACATCAAAATTCTGTTGGCAATTGACGAGAGCAGTTTTCCTTTAGGAACGGGACCAAAAGCACATGAAATTTGGCACAGCGGTTATTATCCGGTAGTTTGGACCAATAAAAAGTACAAAATGCTATACGTAAATATGGGACATAATGATATTGATTATGAAGGCAAAACCAACAAAACTCTTTCGTATACATTTGAAAATGAAAACCAAAACAAAGTAATTCTGAATGCGCTGCTTTTATTTGGAACTAAAAAAGGTAAATAATTCTACAATGTCAAACAAACTTTCTCCCATCATAAATTCTGAAGAATTATTAAAACTTAATTCTTCAGAAATCATATTAATTGATGCCAGAGCTGGAATTAATGCGCATGAAAATTATCAAAAAGAGCATTTAAAAAATGCTCGATATGTTGATTTAAACAAAGATTTAGCAACAGTGGACTGTAATCCGAAAAATGGCGGAAGACATCCTTTGCCTTCTTTTTCTAAATTTTCTGAAGTATTGTCAAAACTCGGAATTTCGCCAGAAAGTCATGTCATTGTTTATGATGACAAAAACGGATCAAATGCAGCGTCACGATTTTGGTGGATGCTGAGATCTGTTGGACATGAAAAAATTCAGGTTTTAAATGGCGGTTTACAAGAAGCTGTAAAAGCCAGCTTTCCTTTAAGTTCCGAAATTGAAAATTTCGAATTGACAAATTATAAAGTTTCAGAATGGAAATTAAAAACAGCCGATATTGAAGAAGTTGAAAAAGCTCGAAATAACAGTGAAAATATCGTAATCGACGTAAGAGATAAAAACCGTTTCGATGGTTTAACAGAACCGCTAGATTTAATTGCTGGACATATTCCCGGAGCTGTAAATGTTCCGTTTGGCGAAAATCTGGACGAAAACGGTCTTTTTAAATCGGCTGAAATTTTAGCAGAAAAATATACCGCTGTTTTACAAAACAAATCTTCAGAAAATGTAATTGTACATTGTGGTTCTGGCGTTACGGCTTGCCATACTTTATTAGCTTTGGATTATGCCGGAATTTCAATTCCAAAATTATACGTTGGCTCTTGGAGCGAATGGTCGAGAAATGACCGCGAAATGGCAACAAAAAACTAGAATAATTATTTTAAGATTTTATAATGCAACACTGGGACATACTTTTATCTAACCAGGTAAACAAAAAAGCTTTTATAGACAATATTTTAAATGGCGAAGCAAAAGGTGAATTAGCCATTTTTAACGATCAAAAAGGAATTCTGTTTTCAGATATCGCAATTGAAAAATTCATCGAAAAAGAATACCAATATGACAGCGTAGAAGCTTCTCCGGAATCTCATCGCCAATTGAGAACTTTTTCATCAGGCGAGCGTAAAAAAGAATTTTTAAAATACTGCATTAATCAAAAACCAGATTTTATCATTTTTGATAATCCGTTTGATCATTTAGATCAGGCTTCAAGAGTAATTTTGGCCGATTCTTTAAAAGATTTAACGAATGATATTGCTATTATTCAATTGCTGAATCGCGTTGTTGATGTTTTGGAATTTGTTCCCAACAAAGCACAGATTAGAGACAATACTTTTGAATTACATCCTCTTTCAAAAACCGAAAACCATTTTAAAACGCTGAATACATCGGCAATTCCAAAAGCGATTGAACCGCATTCCTTCCACGAAAGTGTATTGATAAAACTGGAAAACGTTTCAGTAAGTTATGATGAAAGAAAAATTCTTGACAACATTTCGTGGACCATAAAACAAGGTGAATTCTGGCAATTAATTGGTCCGAATGGCTCTGGAAAAAGTACTATTTTATCCTTAATTACAGGCGATAATCCAAAAGGTTTTGGGCAGGATTTATATTTATTCGGAAGAAAAAAAGGAACGGGAGAAAGCGTTTGGGATATCAAAAAACAAATCGGAATTTTCACTACTTCGATGACCGATTTATTTCAAAAAGGACACACTCTAGAACAAATGATTCTTTCCGGATTTTTTGACTCCATCGGACTTTATAATGAGCCAACAACACATCAACAGCAAATTGTATCACAATGGCTGGAAGTTATCGAAATGACACATTTAAGAAAAAAACGTTTCATCGATCTTTCCATTGGCCAGCAAAGAGTCGCGCTAATTGTTCGCGCCGTTTTAAAACATCCGCCATTACTAATTCTAGACGAACCTGTAGAAGGTTTGGACGACGAAAATGTAGATTTGGTCATTCAGCTAATCAATACAATTAAGCAAGAAACAAACGTCACAATTTTATACGTTTCACATCGAATAGAACAAGGCCTCGCTCCTACTTCAGTTTTCGAGCTTTTACCAAATCCAACAGGATCAATTGGTAAAATAAAATATCACTCAGAATTGAATTAAAACACGAATTCCACTAATTTACACAGATTAATTTTCGTGTAAATTAGTGGAATTTGTGTTTTATAAAAAATTATCTAATTTTCGAATTGACAAATTATCTAATTAATTCTCTTCATCTTCCGTATTATGTGACTTCACATACGTACGCCATTTTTCAATACAATCCTGAAAATCCTGTGGCAATTCCGTATCAAAACGCATCATTTCTCCCGTATTCGGGTGAACAAATCCAAGCGTTTTCGCATGTAAAGCTTGACGTGGCAACGCTTTAAAACAATTCTCGATAAACTGTTTGTATTTTGTAAACGTCGTTCCTTTCAAAATCAAATGACCGCCGTAACGTTCGTCATTAAATAAAGGATGACCAATATGTTTCATATGCGCGCGAATTTGGTGCGTTCTTCCCGTTTCCAGTTTACACGAAATCAAAGTTACATAACCAAAACGTTCCAAAACCTTATAATGCGTAATAGCTGGTTTTCCAATTTCTGGATCAGCAAAAACCGCCATTTGCATACGGTCTTTTAAATGTCTAGCAAGATTTCCTTCAATTGTACCGCTTTCTGCTGCAACATTCCCCCAAACAAGCGCAATATATTCGCGTTCAGTGGTTTTAGCTTCAAATTGTTTCGCTAAATGCGTCATTGCTGCTTCAGTTTTGGCAACAACCAAAAGTCCAGAAGTATCCTTATCTATTCGGTGCACCAAACCAGGACGTTCACTGCTGTTCATTGGCAAATTATCAAAATGATGTGCCAATGCATTTACAAGAGTTCCTGTATAATTTCCGTGCCCAGGATGAACTACCATTCCCGGCTCTTTATTGATCAATAAAAACGCATCATCTTCATACACAATATTGATCGGAAGATCTTCTGGCAGAATATGATTTTCGTATGGCGGATGCGACAACATAACTGTTATCACATCAAAAGGCTTTACTTTATAATTTGATTTTACCGGAATATCATTTACAAAAATGTTTCCGTCGTTTGCAGCGTTCTGAATTTTATTACGCGTAGCATTCTGAATCAAATTCATTAAATATTTGTCAATACGCAAAAACGCTTGACCTTTTGGGACTTCAAATCTGTAATGTTCGAATAATTCGTCTTCCAGATCTAAATTTTCATCAATATTATTGTTCATCTTGTGGGGTTTCTGCAGGCACAGCTGTACTATCTGTTGCCTGACTATCATCTACATAACTCGCTTTTCCGTCACCTAAAACCAAATCAATTTTAGACGCTTTCAAAACACGGTCTCCTACTTTTAAATTTCTGCCTTTGTAACGCATTTCAAGAACCATATCTTTTCCAAGATTCGGAATATAAGTAATTGTTCCAGGCTCAAGTCCTAAAGCTTTCAAAGTTGGAACCGCTTCACGATACGTTTTTTCAATTAAATCAGGAATTTTCACAGATGAGAATCCAGACGAGTTAATTTTAATATATATTTTTCTTCCTACTTTCACTTTAGTTCCCGGCAACGGATCTTGCTCAACAACACTAAATTTCGGATATTCACTACGGTAATCAACACTATCCAAAAGCACATAATCTAAGTCCAGTTCGTCTAATTTCTCTTCAACCTGTTCTTCAGTCAATTTTGCTAAATTCGGAACTGCAATTTCGTGTCCGTGATCAGTTGTAAAAGTCAGCCAATGCATAAACAAATAACCCAAAACTGCAATGATAGCTGCCGCAGCCAATAATTGTAAAAAAAATACGCGGCTAGTTAAATACTTACGTAAACTCATAAATTAATTTTTAGTTGAGGCAAAGATAAAGTATTTCATTTCAAAAAAAATGATAATTTTGTTTAAAACAAGAAACTCGCCCGATTGCCATCCTGAGCGTCCCGAAGTATCGGGAGAAGGATAATTTTCAGGAGCTGTTTCCTGCTGTCCGCTGTATCTTTTGCGCCGAACCCCGGCACAAAAGGATGCCGCTTCCATCAGGGCTAGGGCACTGGGTTTCAAAAGAAGATTATTTATACTGTTTGTCATTCCGAGGAACGAGGAATCTCCACAAGTAGCTCTACATGCTTGATATACTTTGTGTTAGTTTCTTGCGGAGATTCCTCGTTCCTCGGAATGACAAAAAATAAGAACAATTTCATAAAAAAGTCCAAAACTTGAAACTTAAAACAAATTAAAACTTGAAACAAAACATATAAATGAAAAACATTGCCATCATCATGGGCGGATATTCAAGCGAATACAAAATTTCGCTTATCAGCGGAAACGTTGTGTACCAATATCTTGACAAAACAAAATACAACGGATTCCGAATTCATATTTTCAAAGAAAAATGGGTTTATGTAGACGCAAACGACGCTGAATTCCCAATTGACAGAAATGATTTTTCTGTAACTGTAAACGGCGAAAAAATTACTTTTGATTGTGTTTTCAATGCCATTCACGGAACTCCAGGTGAAGATGGATTAATGCAGGCTTATTTTGAATTAATCGGTTTACCGCAATCATCTTGCGATTATTACCAATCGGCTCTTACATTCAATAAAAGAGATTTATTATCGGTTTTAAAACCGTACGGAATCAAAACAGCAATTTCGTATTATTTAAACAAAGGTGACGAAATCAATACAGCCGAAATCGTTAAAAAAGTAGGCTTGCCATGTTTCGTAAAACCAAACAAAGCGGGTTCAAGTTTCGGAATCTCAAAAGTAAAAACTGAAGCCGAATTGCCAATCGCAATTGAAGTTGCCTATAAAGAAGATAACGAAATCATCATCGAAAGTTTCCTTGATGGAACTGAAGTTTCTGTTGGCGTAATCAATTACAAAGGCGAAATCAAAGTTTTACCAATCACAGAAATTGTTTCTGACAATGATTTCTTCGATTACGAAGCGAAATACGAAGGAAAATCGCAAGAAATCACACCAGCGAGAATCTCTGATGAATTAACTAAAAAAGTGGGAGATACTGCAAAACGTGCTTACGAAGTTTTAAAAATGAAAGGTTTCTCAAGAAGCGAATTCATTATTGTAAACGATGAGCCTTACATGCTTGAAATGAACACAATTCCAGGTTTAACAACCGAAAGTTTGATTCCGCAACAAGCAAAAGCAGCCGGAATTTCTCTAGAAGATTTGTTTACAAATGCAATTGAGTTGGCTTTGGCCTAGTTACTAAGATACTGAGGTGCTAAGATTCTATCCCGATAGCTATCGGGATTAGCACCTTATTTTTTAAACCAAATAAGCTGTCAGACTGAGCGAAGTCGAAGTCCTTCAAAGAACCTCAAATCCTAAAAAAACTTAGTACCTTAGCCTCTCAGAACCTCAGAACCTTAAAAAAAATGCGAAAAGCCATATTTCCCGGATCATTTGACCCAATTACACTAGGACATGAAGATATTATCAAAAGAGGAATTTCTTTATTTGATGAAATCGTAATTGCAATTGGTGTGAATGCCGAAAAAAAATACATGTTTTCACTTGAAGAAAGAAAACGCTTTATTGAAGAAACTTTCAAAGACGAACCAAAAATTTCGGTGATCACTTATGAAGGACTAACAATTGATTTGGCACACAAGCAAAAAGCCAATTTTATATTAAGAGGCCTACGCAACCCAGCCGACTTTGAATTCGAAAAAGCAATTGCACACACGAACAGACGTCTTTCTAAAATTGAAACTGTGTTTTTATTGACTGCTGCCAGAACATCATACATTAGCTCAAGCATTGTTCGCGATGTATTGCGTAACGGCGGTGAGTACGAAATGCTGGTTCCAGATGCTGTAAGGGTTAAGAAATAAATGTACAAAGTACAAGTAAACCTATTTGCATAGCTCGATTAATTCGTTATTTTTGTTTTATTAACCAATAAAACCTTAATAATGATTTTTTACGGAACCAAATCGACTCACATCAAAAACGACCGCATTAGTAATGTAGATTGCCCACAATGCAACACTGCTGTTTCCATGAATTACAGTGTATACGAAAAGTATGCACACATTTATTGGATACCATTTTTTCCAATTAAAAAATTAACTTTTGCCGAATGCAACTCGTGTAAAAAAACATTTGAACAGAAAGATTTCTCATCTCCTATTAAGCAAAAAATACATTACTCAATGGGAAGAATCAGTAGTCCTCTTTGGATGTATTCTGGAGTATTTATTATAGCTGCCCTTTTTCTCTTTGGTATGTATAGTACGGTACAAAAAGGAAAAGACACTTCTGATTTTATTAAAGACCCAAAAGCCGGAGATGTATATTTTTTAGATTCAAATAAAGGTTTTTACACATCGGTAAAAGTAAGTGAGGTTTCAAAAGACAGTTTGACAATTTTCTTAAATGATATGGAAATTGACAACAAAACAAATATCGACAAGATTGACGTTGAAAAAAACTACAAAAACAAATCTGTAGTTGCTAAAAAAGAGATGTTGAAACTTTATAGTGAAAATAAAATTTTCGAAGTCAAACGCAATTAATATTTAATATTCAAAACACAACTTGCAAAATGTAGTATTTAACTGTACTTTTGCAAAAAAACAATATAATGAGCATCGAAAGAGAATTAAGCAAACGAAGCGGATCTAAATGTGAACTTTGCGGCGCCGAAGAAAACCTAAAAGTATATCAAGTACTGCCAACTCAAAAAGGCGGTATTGATGAAGCTATTTTAGCTTGTACTACTTGTATTGACCAAATTGAAAATCCAGATAATGTCGATTTAAATCACTGGAGATGCTTGAATGACAGCATGTGGAATGAAAATATTCCGGTTCAGGTTGTTGCATGGAGAATGCTGAGCCGTTTGCGCGCTGCAGGTTGGCCACAAGAATTATTAGACATGATGTATTTAGACGAAGATACATTAACATGGGCCAGCGCTACTGGAGAAGGCGAAGATGACGAAAACAAACTCGTTCACCGCGACAGCAATGGCGTTGTTTTACAACATGGAGATTCGGTAGTTTTAATTAAAGATTTAAAAGTAAAAGGTTCTAGCATGGTTGCCAAACAAGGAACTGCTGTTAGAAACATTCGCTTAGATCACGAAAATGCTGAATATATTGAAGGAAAAGTTGATGGACAACAAATTGTGATTATTACACAGTACGTGAAGAAAATATAGGTGCTGAGATTCTAAGACACTAAGGTTCTAAGTTGCTAAGCCTTCTTGAAGCTTCAACTATTTTAACCGCAAAGCACGCAAAGATTTAAGCAAAGTTCGCAAAGTTTTTTATTCACAAAGCTTTGCGAACTTTGCTTTTTTTTTTTACAAAACATTAGAAAAATACTTAGCGTGCTTTTGCGTTAAAATGAGCACAGCGCTAAGAAAGTCGAAACATAAAAAAAGGCTATTCAAAATCTGAATAGCCTTTTTTATTATTTTAAGATTCTGGAAATAACTTGAAACAAATTAAACCTGAAATCTGAAACTAAAAATTACTTTTGAAATAATTTATTGATTTGATCTTTTACAAATGGCTCAGAAACACTGCTTGTTGCTGAAGTAGCCTCTTTGCTTGACACCATAAATTGAACTGTAGCTTTTTCTGGAATAACGCTTCCTGTGTAATGCAACCAAATGTAGTTGTTAGGTAATTCTAATTTAATGTCATACAAAGGATTTGCAGTGAAACCATTCATAATAATGCTATAAAGGCTCGCGTAATCATTATTTACATTTTTGAATGTAAATTTTCTTAAAGCTGATCCTTCGTCATCGTTTTGAATACTAGTGTAATATACAGTGTATTCGTCTCCAATTTTTTGAATGTAGTTGTTGTTTACTTTCCCTAATTTCTCAACAGGAACGGTTTCAAGAACTTTAATTTGTGCGAAAGAAGCAAAACTAAAGAACAAAATTGCAACGGTAATAATTCTTTTCATAATGGATTTGGGGTTTACATTTTTACTGTAACAAAAAAACATAGAATTTATGAAAAAACCCCTATCAAATCGTTATTTTTTTAACACAAAATTGTAAAACTTAGTTTTCATTTTCTAAAAACCTGATAAACAACAAAATAGAATTTTAACTGTCCGATTTATGAAATTTTACTCAAATTAAAACTTTTTGCCCTTCTCCTCCTCTTTTTTGACAACATTACGTGCCACTTCAATTTTAAACTTCTTTCCTTTCATTTTTTCGTCTTTGACATTCTTCAAAAGCTCTTTTACTTTTCCGAATTTTACCGCCGCAAACGAAACGAAATCTTTTACTTCAATTAAGCCTAAATCATCTTTTTCAAGTTTTCCTTTCTGAGAAAAGAATCCTACTATGTCAAACTTATTCAATTTTGTCTTTTTTCCTCCGCTAATATAAATGGTTTGAAATTCTGGTGGTTTTGGAAGACTTTTCACATCTTTTACATCCAAAATTGCCATATCATAGTCAATATAGTCAAGCTTTTTTTCGCTTTCATGAATGATTATATATGCCGTTCCAGTTGCTTGCATACGAGCAGTACGCCCATTTCGGTGTGTGAATTCATCTTCTTTTAAAGGCAAATGATAATGAATTACGTGTTTCATTTCAGGAATATCCAATCCACGTGCAGCAAGATCAGTCGTGATTAAATAGGAAATACTTCTATTTCTAAACTGAATCAAAGCGCGTTCCCTTTCATCCTGATCCATTCCGCCATGATAATAAGTCGCGTAAATTCCTTTTTCGTTTAAAGTATCACTGATACGCTCTGCCGCATCACGATGATTACAAAAAATAATTGCCGATTGCGATTTTAACGAACAAATTAAATTGAATAAGCTTTCTAATTTATCTTTTGATGGCGACAAAACCATCTTCATCGAAAGATTTGCTTTTTCCTCTTCTTCCGGAATAAAATCTAAAACCGTCGGATTTATAACTCTTGTATATTTCGGGATTTCAATATCTGAAGTTGCAGAAACCAAAACTCTTTTATTTACTTTAGGCAACCTTCCAATGATGAAAGACATCTGTTCGTGAAATCCTAATTGAAGCGATTTATCAAACTCATCTAGAATTAAAGTCTGAATTTTATCTGTTCTAAAAGTATCTCTGTCAATATGATCTGCAATTCTTCCAGGCGTTCCAATTAAAACAGCTGGAGGATTACTTAAATTCTTGATTTCAGTATCAATCGAGTGTCCGCCGTAACAAATATTTACTTTGTACTGCGTTCCCATTTTTTTCCAAACCTGCTCAATCTGCAATCCAAGTTCGCGTGACGGAACTAAAATCAGACATTGAACTGATAAAATTTCTGGCTGTAACAATTCTAAAACCGGAAGCAAAAAAGCTAATGTTTTTCCAGATCCCGTTGGCGAAAGCAGTAAAACATTGTTATCGTTCAAAATAGCATCTTGTGCCATTTCTTGCATTTCGTTCAGGCTGTCAATTCCTAAATTCGAAAGTATATTGTTGGAATGGTGTTTTTTATTCATTTTGCAAAAGTAATTAAAAGGTTTCAAGTTTCAGGTTTTCTTTTGTTTCAAGTTTTTTTTTTAACCGCAAAGCACGCTAAGATATACGCAAAGTTCGCAAAGGTTTTTATCCCAAAGCTTTGCGAACTTTGCGCTTTTACAAAACCTTATACGTAAAAAATCTTTGCGTGCTTTGCGGTTAAAAACACAACGCATAGCAACTTTAAACTTGAAACCTGAAACAAAAAATTTTATATTTGATTCCTATTAAAATCAAACTCATGAAACTTTTTACCCTTCTCATTTCACTTTTCACGATTACCGCTTTTGGTCAAAACAATAAAAAATACGATACGTTTTTCGAGAAAGGAAACGGAAATCAATCGGCTTCTTATCAAGAAACTATTGCTTATTATAAGATGTTAGCGAATGATTTTCAAACTATTCAAATCAAAGAAATGGGATTGACAGATTCTGGTGAACCGCTTCATATGATTACTTTTAATCCAGACGCGGTATTTGATTTTGATAAAATTCAGAAAACAAAAGCAGTGCTTTTTGTAAATAACGGAATTCATGCCGGAGAGCCGGACGGAATCGATGCAACAATGCAGTTTTACAGAGATTTAGCTATTGGAAAACTGAAAGCACCGAAAAATACTGTTTTGGTTACTATTCCAGTTTATAATATTGGTGGTGCTTTAAACCGAAATTCAACAACAAGAGCTAATCAAGACGGACCTGAAATTTACGGCTTTAGAGGAAATGCCAGAAACTATGATTTGAATCGTGATTTAATGAAATCGGACACGAGAAATACCAAAAGTTTTGTGGAGATTTTCCAAAAAATAAATGCCGATGTTTTTATTGACAATCACGTAAGCAACGGTTCTGATTATCAATACAAACTGACTTACATTATGACAGAACACAATAAATTAGGAAAAGTTCTGGGCGATTTTATGAATGACGAAATGATGCCGGCTTTGGTAAAAGATTTACAGAAAAAGAAAATCGAAACAACACCATATGTTGATTCTTTTAAAGATACACCAGACAAAGGTTTTGGGCAATTTGTTGACAGTCCGCGATATACAACGGGTTACACTTCTTTATTTAACACAATTGGTTTTGTGGTTGAAACGCATATGCTGAAAAAATATGCCGAACGTGTGAAAATGACGTACGAATACATGAAATCGACTTTGGATTTCACTGATGCCAATTACCTAAAAATCAAAGAGCTTCGAGTGAAAAATCTGGAACAATATCAGCCAAAGAAAAAATATACTTTGCAATGGGAATTAGACAGCACAAAAGCGACTACTTTTTCGTTTTTAGGATATGAAGCGAGCTACAAAAAAAGTGAGGCGACAACGGGAAATCGTTTGTATTACGACCGAAGCAAACCTTATAAAAAAGATGTTCCCTATATTAAAGAATTCAAATCACTAAAAGATGTTGTTATACCTTCTGCTTATATCATTCCGCGTGGTTATTGGAATATTATTGATCTTTTGAAAAACAATAATATCACTTTTTCACAGCTTAAAAATGATACTATTATTGAAGTAGAGAGCTATAAAATTGCTGATTTTAAAACTGTTCCTTCTGCTTATGAAGGGCATTATGCGCATAGAAATACGACAATAACTTCTAAAATCGTTAAAATGGCTTTCGCCAAAGGAGATTACATTGTTCCGACAAGCCAAAAAGGCGTAAAATATTTAGTTGAAGCTTTTGAACCAGAAGGCGTTGATTCGTTTTTCAACTGGAATTTCTTCGATCCAATTTTACAGCAAAAAGAACATTATTCTGAATATATTTTTGAAGATACTGCAGCTAATCTTTTAAAAGAAAATCCATCTCTAAAAGGGGAGTTTGAAACTAAAAAACAAAATGACCGCGAATTTGCTAAAAATTCTGAAGCACAATTGAATTGGATTTACAAACATTCTGTTCACTATGAAAAGGCACATATGCAGTATCCTGTTTATCGTGTTTTGTAGATTTTTTGTTGCTGTTTTTTAACGCAAAGTGCGCTAAGTTTTTTTTCTTTTTATAGTGTTTAGCTTGCGATAAGAACGCAAAGCTTTGTGTAGAGAACTTTGTCAAAGTTCACAACCCATCGAACGTTAGCGCGGATTTGTAATCCGTGCCCGCAAAGAGAATCAATTTCAATTCAAAAACTGGTATACTTTGCGGGAATAGATTTGCTTATACTTAAATGATGTTACGATAATTGGAATAAATACTATATTTCAGAAACCTAAAAAACACAAAATGGACACTTCTTTTTATCTGGAAAACTTTCAAAAAATAGCCAATCAGCTTGATCAAAAGCTTCCAAATGAAAAATCAATTGAAGTTTCTGTTGGTGTTTATTTAGATTCTGTTTTTATAAAATTATATAAAAAATCATGGACAAATAATCCTCACGAAGCTTTAACAGCTGAGTCGAGGATTTTCTTTTCTGTTTGGATTAATGATTCTGCGATCAAAAAACAAAAAATCATGTATAATATTCATGCCTTAAAGTTGAGAAAGCTAAAAGGTTTTGTTATCGAAAGCAGAAAATTTGCCGAAAAATTCAGAAATTCTTTTGAAAATTACAGGCAAAAATGGCCAAATGTGAACACAAACTTTGGTCCGCTTACTTTATTTGAAGGCTGGATTGAATTGGGTTCTCGAAATTTTTCGAAAGAAATTTTAAAAATCTGCCATAACTTTTTAGAGATTGACTATTTAATTGATGATACTTTGCTTCAGTTTAAAGCAAAATAGAATTAAGATAAAGCATATCTGTAAAGACGCAAAATAGTCTGTATAGACATTCTATGCGTAGACGCACTGCTGTGCGTCTCTACGGAATATTGGAATGAATAAATATTCTCTGTAAATATCCACAAAGTGTAGCGTTGCGTGAGGGATAGAGCCAAGCTACCGAAGTAGCGGCGAAAGCCCGACAGCATCACGATAAGAGGGCGAATAAACATAAAGTGAATTAGCCCTCTTATCGGGATGGTGGCACGCCCAACTTTTTATCTTTTTAATTTTTAACATCTTGGCACGCAACTTTTTTGAAAATATTCTACTCAAGAATATAACTCAAACTTAAATTAAGATGAAAAAGCTAATCGTATTATTTACTGCACTTGCAATTGTTTCTTGCTCAAATGAAGAAATTGGTGGCTTGGGAACTAAAACTAATTTAAATTCTATCAAGATCACTGATTATTCGAAAAATAATGAAATTCTAGGTTCGCAAGAGATGTTTTTTGAAAATGAAAAACTTAAAACAATTAAATCTTCTGACAACAGAGTTAGTGACTACACTTATAACAATCAGAATTTGGTTTCGAAAATAATTGATTATAATCCTGATGGAGAAATTTTAATTACAACCACTTTCTTGTATACTAATACAGGAAAAATAACTGAAATTACCCGAATCTCAGGTCCAGCAAATGAAGAAATTTTGAATAACAAATTTGTTTTTACTCATTTGGCAGGTAAAATACTTTTGGCAAAATCTTCTGGAAATAATACAGCGGAACATTCGGAGATTTCACTTAATTCAAACAATCAATTTGAAAAACAAACTTCGTTTTCTGGAGCTTTCTATTACAAGTATGATTTTGTGAATGGCAACTTAGAAAAGTGTGCTCAGTTTGAAAATAACGGAAATTTGACCGGAAATGTTAGAACCTATAAATACACAAATTTGCCAAATATTTACAATTATAAAAAACTCCTTTTTGGCAACGAATGGAAACTTAATAACTTTTTATGTAGTTTTTACGCTTCTAATAGCACTGTGTTTCTTGATCTTTCTGAAAACCTAGTTTCTGAAGATGTTGTCACTTTTTTTGATGCGAGTTCTAATTATACTGTAAATTTTAGAACAAAGACAGATTATATTTTTGACAGTTCAAACAGAATGTCAAAAATGACAGAAAACAGTAGTATTGAAAGTGGTACAACAAGTATAACTATAAGACCTAGTATTAAAACGGAGTTTGTTTTTACTTATAAAGATTAAAAAACACCAACAGGAATTGATTTAAATCGCAATTCAATATTGCGATTTTTTATTTGTATTGATTTTCTTCGGCAAATAACAATTTAATATTCTCATACGAGTTTTTAAGCGCTTCTTTAATTTGTTCAGGATTAAGCCAAGCTACTTTTTCGATTCCTTCTTCGATTTGCCCGTGTGGCGTTCCTTCAAAATCAGACTGCATTTCGAACCAATGCGTTATTTTAAGCTTGTATTTACCGTTGCGTTTAAAAATATGATACGTTTTTTGAAGTTTATTTATAATACGCAATTGGTTTACACCCGTTTCTTCTTCAACTTCACGCATCGCGGTAACTTCAATATCTTCGCCTTTCTCGATCCCGCCCTTTGGAAGATCCCATTTTCCGTTTCTGAAGATAAATAAAACCTCGCCTTTTTTATTGTACACAAAACCTCCACCGGCTTTATTTACCGGAATTTTGGCCTTCAAGGTTTTCATAATTTCACTTTCGTCAGGATGATAGAGAATCGCTTTTTGAATTTTATTTTGAAAAATTTTTATAATAAGCTGTTCGATATCAATACTTTCTAACAAGAACAATTGGAAATCTGTTTCGCGTGAGATTTCATTTGTCAAAAAAAGTGGTTTGTCGTTCACAAAAACTTTATACATTTGTACTATGATTTTTAATAAAGATACTGCCGAAAAAACAGCCGAATTGCTTTTGCAAATAAATGCAATTAAATTGAATCCCGAAAATCCTTTTACATGGGCTTCTGGTTGGAAATCTCCTATTTACTGTGATAATAGGTTAATTCTTTCATTTCCGATCATCCGAAACTATGTTCGTGATGAATTTGCGAAAAATATTGAAAAACAATTTGGAAAACCTGACGTAATTGCCGGTGTCGCTACTGGAGCGATTGGAATTGGTATTCTGGTTGCTGAAAGCCTTGGATTGCCGTTTGTATATGTGCGTCCGGAAGCAAAAAAACATGGAAGACAAAACCAAGTGGAAGGTTTTTTACAAAAAGGCCAAAATGTTGTGGTTGTCGAAGATTTAATTAGTACTGGAAACAGCAGTTTATTAGCTGTTGAAGCTTTGCGTAATGAAGGTGCAAATATTAAAGGTATGGCGGCAATTTTCACATATGGCTTTGGCGTTGCCGAAGAAAATTTTAAAAATGCTAATATTGATTTATATACTTTGAGCAACTACGAAAATCTATTGGATTTAGCAGTTCAAAAACAATATATCACTGAAGATCAGCAAGCGACTTTATTGGAATGGAACGAAAGTCCATCAACGTGGGGACAAGAGTAATTTTAGATTTTAGATTTTAGATTTTAGATTTTAGATTTTAGATTTTAGATTTTAGATTTTAGATTTTAGATTTTAGATTTTAGATTTTAGATTTTAGATTTTAGATTTTAGATTTTCTAAAAATCGCTTTGCTCTTTTTTTTATTTCAGTTTTGCGAACTTAAATAGAGTCAAAGTAAAATAAAAAACCTTTGCTCCCGATAGCTATCGGGATTGCGGTAAAAAAATTGCAGTAAAAAACAAAAACAAAAAAAACAATATGAACTTAGAAAGTCCAAAAGTTACTGTTCAGAAATCAGCTCAAGATTTATTTGATCAATTGACTGATGTTAAGAATTTTGAAAAATTAATGCCGGATAACATCGCTAAATTTGAAGTAATTGGCGAAGATGCTTTTATTTTTGGATTGAAAGGTATGCCTGAAATCAAATTAAAAATGAAAGATAAAGTGGCTCCAAACAAAATCGTTTTGGGCGCTGCAAGTGATAAACTTCCGTTTACTTTGACTTCAAATATTGACAGTGTTTCTGATTCAGAATCTGCTGTTCAGTTATTTTTTGAAGGTGAATTCAACGCTATGATGGCTATGATGATCAAAGGGCCAATCAGTAAGTTTATTGAAACTCTAGCAAATAATATGACAAAACTATAATTAATGGTTAATTATTAATTGTAAATTATAAATGAAAGCTCGATCCTTGTTATCGGGCTTTTTTTTTGAAACGACACTAAGACACTAAGACGCAAAGACTCATCTTTACAGCATAAAAAACTTTGTGTCTTCGTGCCTTTGTGGTAAAAAAAACACTTCATCTGCAAAAAACGACACTTCAGAAACAAAAATTATTCTCCGCTGAAATATTGATCGAAGTTTGAATCATCAAACTAAAACATATCAAAATGGAACCAGCTATTAAGATTTTAATTTATATTCACGCTTTCTTTGGCGGAATTGGACTAATTACAGGAATTGGAAGTATTGTTGTCAAAAAAGGCGGAAAACTGCATAAAAGAATGGGAAAACTTTTTTCCATCGGAATGATAACAAGTTCTTTAATTTCATTGCCAATTTGCTGGATGCCAAAGCATCAAAATATTTTTCTTTTCTTAATTGGCTTATTTACTATTTACCTTGTCATTTCTGGAAACAGAGCTTTGAGTTTTAAAACTAAATCAAAAGCCGATTTATTAGACAAAATAATCTCTGGAACAATGCTTTTCTTTTCTGTCATTATGATTTCGATAGGTTTATACTGTCAGCTAAACAATATTGCAAACGGAATTTTATTTACTTTTTTCGGCGGATTCGGGCTTTTTATGACAGCTAAGGATTTTATCTTTTACCGAAATTTTTCAGAAACGAATAGAAATTGGCTGTCGAAACACATCGGAAAAATGGTTGGCGCTCTAATTGCTTCAATCACAGCCTACATAGTTGCTGGATTAGGAATTGGCAGTTTAATTGCTTGGATTACTCCATCAATTTTAGGCACTTTCTATATCATTTATTGGAACAAAAAAACACAACCAAAACCCAAAAAAATGCTTCAACAGATTTAATTCAGTAATCAAAGAAAAACTTAGAATCTTAGTATCTCAGAACCTTAGCAACTTCAGTAAAGCATTTGAACTTCCTTAATATCAAATTCTGAAACCGAATCATCTTCAAGCAAAACCTGTAATTTTCCAGTTGAAGAAACACCTTGGATAATTCCCATAAAATTTTGTCCGTCAGCATTTGAATCAAGGTTTTTAAAAGGCATTGGTACACCTTTACGGAAAAGCGAATTGAAATAATCGTCCCAAAAAACAGACGCTGAAACAGTCCAAGAATCAATTTTTTCTTTGATTTTTTCGATAATCAATTCGGGTAAAAGATCTTTATTGAATGAATTCCCTAAAATAACTGCCAATGAAGAAGCATTTGGCAATTCATCAAAATTTGTCTGATTGACATTTAGTCCTAAACCGACAACTGACACGATTCTGCCATCACTTTTGATGGTATTTTCGATTAGTATGCCACCAATTTTTTTATTGTATGACATAATGTCGTTAGGCCACTTTATACTTAAATCAGGAATATTTAACGATTTTAAAACTTCAATCACGCTCAATGAGACAATTAGGCTTAAATTAAAAACTTGTTCGTTATTATAAATAAAATCCTTTACCAAGGTACTCATAATTAAGTTTTTACCAGATTCTGACTGCCACTTTGCCCCCATTTGCCCCTTTCCTTTTGTCTGATTTTCAGCCGTTACCACGGTAAAATTATCGAGTTCGTCACGGCTTGACATCGCTTTTAGAAAGTCATTTGTAGAATCTATGGCATCGAGTTTGATTAGTTTCATCTAAGTAATTTAAATTAACTTAATTTAATATTTTGTTAAGGTTCAAAAATAATCACAAAATTTGGTAACTTTACAAATTCATAAAAATAATTCATGGCGAAAAAGACTATTAATAATGATGTTCTACTGGCGAACATAATCAAAGGGATTGAAGAAGTAAAAGGAAATGATATCGATATTCTTGACTTAAGAGAAATAGATACGGCTGTATGTGACTATTTTGTCATTTGCAATGGATCTTCAAATACCCAAGTTAACGCCATCGTAAACTCTATTCAAAAAACAGTATCTAAAGACTTAAAAGATAAACCTTGGCACGTAGAAGGAACCGATAATGCAGAATGGGTTCTGATGGATTATGTGCATATCGTGGTACATGTTTTCCAGAAACACATTCGTGAATACTATAATATCGAGAGCCTTTGGGGTGACGCCAAAATAACTACAATCGAAAACAAATACTAAAGAAAAATTTTTCTAATGGCTAAAGATAATAATCCAAATCCGAATAAATTTAAAATAAGTCCTTGGTTAATATATACCGCAATACTTTTAGTTTTTTTATTTATAAGTTTTGCAACCGGAGGATCTAACTTAAGCGAGCCTGCTCAATTGACTTCTTCTAAATTCAATACGTTATTAGAAAAAGGTCAAATTGAAAAAGTAATCGTTTATAATAAAGCTGAAGCTGAAGTTTATCTTACTTCTGCCGCTCTTAAAGATAAAGCGAATGAGAAAGTTTCTAAAGATATTTTCAAAAACCCAAACAAAGGGCCACATTATACTTTAGAAATTGGTAACGATCAAATTTTCCAAACTAAACTTGAAAAAGCAGTTGGTGAGGGGAAATTAAAAGATTTCAATTTTCTTCAAAAAAACAACTGGAGCGATATTTTAATCAGCTTGCTTCCTATCATCATCATTATTGGTGTATGGATTTTCATTATGCGTAAAATGTCTGGCGGAGGCGCTGGCGGAGGCGGGCAAATTTTCAATATCGGTAAATCAAAAGCGAAACTTTTTGATGAAAAAACAGATATTAAAACAACATTCAAAGATGTTGCAGGTCTAGAAGGTGCAAAAGAAGAAATTCAGGAAATTGTAGAATTCCTTAAAAATCCTGAAAAATATACAAACTTAGGAGGTAAAATTCCAAAAGGAGCTTTACTTGTAGGACCTCCAGGAACTGGTAAAACATTATTAGCCAAAGCTGTTGCCGGCGAAGCTCAAGTACCTTTCTTTTCATTGTCAGGTTCTGATTTCGTCGAAATGTTCGTAGGAGTTGGAGCATCACGTGTACGTGATTTATTCAAACAGGCAAAAGAAAAATCTCCTGCAATCATTTTCATTGATGAGATTGATGCTGTAGGTAGAGCAAGAGGAAAAAGCAATATGTCTGGCGGAAACGACGAAAGAGAAAATACTTTGAACCAATTATTGACAGAAATGGATGGTTTTGGTACAAACTCTAACGTAATTGTTTTAGCCGCAACAAACAGAGCTGATGTTCTTGATAAAGCTTTAATGCGTGCTGGACGTTTTGACAGACAAATTTTTGTTGACTTACCAGACATTCGCGAAAGAGCTGAAATCTTCAAAGTTCACTTGGCTCCTATCAAAAAAGTTGAAGGTCTTGATCTTGATTTCTTAGCAAAACAAACTCCAGGTTTCTCTGGTGCTGATATTGCAAACGTTTGTAACGAAGCTGCATTAATTGCTGCAAGAAATAACAAACCAGCAGTTGACAGACAAGATTTCCTAGACGCAGTTGACAGAATTATTGGTGGTCTTGAAAAGAAAAATAAAATCATTACTCCAGAAGAAAAAAGAGCAATTGCAATTCACG
Organism: Flavobacterium sp. LHD-80; assembly: GCF_030929605.1. Taxonomy (GTDB): domain Bacteria; phylum Bacteroidota; class Bacteroidia; order Flavobacteriales; family Flavobacteriaceae; genus Flavobacterium. Next base: position 595,345 of record NZ_JAVFVS010000001.1, on the reverse strand, counting down.
AAGCTGGTCACGCGACTGTAAGCTGGATGTTAGAACATGCAGCACCACTTATTAAAGTAACTATTGTTCCTCGTGGACAAAGTTTAGGAGCGGCTTGGTACTTGCCAGAAGAAAGACAAATCGTAAGAACAGATCAAATGCTTGACGAAATGTGTGCTACAATGGGCGGAAGAGCTGCTGAAAAAGTAACTTTTGACAGAATTTCGACTGGTGCATTAAGCGATTTAGAAAAAGTAACACGTCAGGCTCGTGCAATGGTAACGATTTACGGTTTGAATGATAAAATCGGGAATGTTACGTATTATGATTCAAGCGGACAAAGCGAATACAACTTCTCTAAACCATATTCTGACGAAACAGCAAAAATTATCGATGCTGAAATTTCAGAATTAATTGAAGGACAGTACCAAAGAGCAATTCAAATTCTTGAAGAAAATAAAGACAAGTTAAATCAACTTGCCGATATCTTAATCGAAAAAGAAGTTATTTTTAAAGATGACTTAGAAACTATTTTCGGAAAACGCACTTTTGACAAAAATCTAGAAGAAGTGGTTTCGTAAATAATTCAGAAATATGTAATATTTTTTAAAATCTTAATTCAAAATAGCCTTTTGAATTAAGATTTTTTTATCTTTGAACGTTTTCAATTAACATGTAAAGTATTTCATATAAAAATGAATTTTTTCAAAAAAATATTTGGTTCCAGTGATGCCGCTTCGGACGAGGAAAATGAAAGCGAATATGGAGGAAATCCTATTCAGAACAGTCATTTATCTATAGACGAACAATTCATTTTCAATTTCAAGAAAAATGGCGGTAAATTTTTGTATTGTGAAAACACACAAGAAGTTGCTGAACAATTTGAAAATATTTTAGAGGAAAATGATTGGTTTGAAAATGAAGTTTTATGTTACGAACCAGGTCTTTTTCATTTATTAGAAGAAAATAAACTGCCTCATATTTCACCTAGAAACCCTAAATTTTTATTGGCTTCATGTGAAAATTTAATTGCTGACGAAGGCTCAATTTTGTTTTCATCTAAACAAATCAGACAAGACAAACCTAACGAACTTCCTGCAAACATTGTCATAATTGCCACTACAAGCCAAATTTTGCCAATGAAAAGTGACGGATTAAGCGCAATTAAACGCAAATACGAAAGAGACTATCCTACCAACATTACCACTATAAAATATTTCGAAAAGGCTAAAGAAGAAGATTTTACCCAATACGGAAGTGTTGCAAAAAATCTTTATTTATTGCTTTTAGAAGATCTTTAAGATGAACGAAACACTGAAGAGAACCATTTCTGGTGCTGTTTATATCGCTTTACTGCTTACCTCTATTCTGTTTTCGACTGAAAGCTTTATTATTCTTTTTGGCATTTTCCTAATTATTACAATTTATGAATTTTCCAATTTAGTAAGCCTGAATAAAATATTCTCCATTTTATTTGGAACGCTTTTGTTTTCTGCAATCATTCTGATCAGTCATTATAACAAACAAACAACTGAGTATTTAAATGGTTTATTAAGTTCAAATCTTGATTTGACCCTTAATATTAAGCAACTAGACTTAATACTACTTGCCGTTACACTGGTAGTATCTATAAAATGTATACTATTCTTATTTTATGACTCGGTACAAAAAATAAGTACTTCTTCTAAATATTTATATTTATTAGGTTATATCACACTACCTTTTGTTTTTATTGTCAAGATTTCTTTTGGAACTAATGATTATAATCCGAAAATTATTCTTGGATTATTCATTTTAATATGGACCAACGATACTTTTGCTTATTTGGTTGGAAAATCAATGGGAAAACATAAATTATTTGAGCGTGTTTCTCCTAAAAAAACAATCGAAGGTTTTTTAGGCGGTGCTGTATTTGCCGCTTTTGCAGGTTTTTTAATTTCAAAATTATACATTCAGCCAACTCCTGAGTTTAGTAATAAATCAATTTTAATTTGGACCATAATTGCTTTAATTGTGAGTATTTTTGGTACAATTGGAGATTTAATCGAGTCCAAATTTAAACGAATTGCTGGCGTAAAAGACAGTGGCTCAATTATGCCAGGACACGGAGGTATTCTAGATCGCTTAGATAGTGTTATATTTGTAGCACCAATTATATTTTTATTTTATCAAATTTTATATTATGTTTCATAAAGAAGGAGGACCATCCATTTTACTAGGTACTATTTTTGCCGTTGCTGTACTGCTTATTGCTGACAAATTTATTGATATTGCCTGGCTGAGAATGCTTGTTCAAATTGCTGGCGTAGTAGTTTTGATTATTATTTTGCAGTTTTTCAGAAACCCAAAAAGAATTGCAATTCGCAACAGCGATCACATCCTTGCTCCGGTTGACGGAAAAGTTGTGGTTATTGAGGAAGTTTATGAAGGTGAATTTTTTAAAGATAAACGTCTACAGGTTTCGATCTTCATGTCACCAATAAACGTTCACGTAACACGTTACGCAATGGATGGAATTATAAAATTCAGTAAATATCATCCTGGAAAATTTTTGGTAGCGTGGCACCCAAAAGCTAGTGAAGAAAATGAAAGAACCACAGTTGTAATCGAAAATGATACTTTTGGAGCGGTTCTTTACAGACAAATCGCTGGAGCTTTGGCACGTCGAATTGTGAATTACGCAAAAGAAGGAATGCAGGTTGTTCAGGGAACTGATGCTGGCTTCATTAAATTTGGTTCGAGAGTAGATTTATTTTTACCTTTAGGTACTCCAATTGATGTGGTTTTAGGCCAAAAAGCAATTGGCGGAAAAACAATTATTGCTACGAAAGCTTAAATGTCTGAAAAAGATTTAGATACTCGTTTCGCAGAGGCTGTTGAAAATGCTTTGCAAATGACACAGGCCTCACTGCCTCAAGATGTGCAGCTGCGACTTTATGCGTATTACAAACAAGCCACTTTTGGCACAGCAGTTTACAATCAATCGCAGAATTTTGATTTAAGAGATGCATTCAAGACAAATGCATGGATGCAGATCAGTCATATTTCGAGCGATGAAGCAAAAGAAAGTTATATTGAAATCATCAATTCACTAACATCAAAATAAATTAATTATGAAGAAAAGCATTACTCGTTTTGGCATTATAGCTTCATTTTTCGTATTATTTTCATGTAATGACAGTAACAAACTTACTGAAGTTGTTGAAGTGCCTTTGCCAACGAAAGAAGAAAAAATCACCATTGGAACTCCTGAAGAAGTTACGATTGAACCTGGCTCATTTGGACTTACAAAACTGTCTTTTGGTTATGATGGTTTAGCACCAGATATTCGTTCTCTTACTCTTGAAACACATTATTCTAAGCATTATGTTAGTTATACGAATAATCTAAATAAAGAAATTGTTTCTACGGAGTATGAAAATATGCCTCTGGAGGACATTTTAAAGAAAATGGATCTGAGTAATGCAAAACTTCGTCAAAACGCGGGAGGATATTATAATCATACCATGTATTTTAATCTTCTGACGCCAAAAGAACAGACACCAAAAGATACACTTGCTGGCTCAATAAATAAAGAATTTGGGTCTTTTAATAATTTGACAAATCAGTTTAAAGCACAGGCCGAAAAACAATTTGGTTCTGGATGGGTTTGGCTTGTTGTGGATCGATACGGAAAACTACAGATTACAACAACAGACAATCAAGATAATCCTTTAATGAAAAATGCTTTGATTCCTGGAACTCCAATTTTAGGAATTGATTTATGGGAGCACGCTTATTATCTTGATTATCAAAACCGAAAAGGAAGTTATATTGATGCTTTTTACAAACATATAAATTGGGAAAAAGCAAACGAATATTATAAAGAGGCTTTAAAGAAAGTCAAAAAAGTATAATTATATAAAAGCTGATACAAAATAAGTATCAGCTTTTTTTGTATCTTAATGTTCTGATTTAAAAAGACATGAAAGATATTGCTAATCGTTTTATAGAAAATCCGCTGTTATCACCGTCAGATATACCAGCAAGCCGTGAAGGACTAGAAATTACTTGTTTACTAAATCCGGGTGTTTTTCAATTTCAAAATAAAATATGGCTGGCTGTTAGGGTTGCTGAAAGGCCAAAACAAATCGAAAGCGTTATTTCTTTTCCCATTTTAACTGAAATAGGCACTATTGAGATTATCGAAATTCTACAAGATCATCCTGAGCTAATCGCAACCGATGCACGAGTTATCAATTACCAAGGAAATGACTATTTAACCACATTATCACATATTCGCCTTTTGTGCAGTGAAGACGGGCGTCATTTTTATGAACCTGAAAATTATCCGCATCTTGTTGGCGAAGGAATTTTAGAGACTTTCGGAATTGAAGATTGCCGTGTTTCTTTAATTGAAGAGAAATACTATCTGACTTTTACTTCTGTATCAAAAAATGGTGTTGGCGTAGGATTACGTACCACAACAGATTGGAAAGTTTTCCAGAAACACGGAATGATTTTACCGCCTCATAATAAAGATTGTGCCATTTTTGAAGAAAAAATAAACGGATTATTTTATGCTTTACACCGTCCAAGCAGTGTTGATATTGGTGGAAATTACATTTGGATTGCATCCTCTCCTGACGGCATTCATTGGGGAAATCATAAATGTATCATTAAGACCAGAAAAAATCTCTGGGACAGCAAAAGAGTTGGTGCCGGCGCTGCACCAATAAAAACAGAAAATGGTTGGTTAGAAATTTATCATGGTGCCAATGAAAAGCACCAATATTGTTTGGGTGCTTTCTTAATGGATTTAAATGATCCTTCAAAAGTGATTTCAAGAACTGATGATCCAATCATGTTTCCAACAACAGATTACGAATTAAGCGGTTTTTTCGGAAATGTTGTTTTTACAAATGGACATATAATTGATCCTGATGGAGATACGCTTACTATTTATTATGGCGCTTCAGATGAATTCGTTTGCGGTGCTCAATTTTCAATTAAAGAAATTCTATCACTTTTAATAGACATCTAAAAAACAAAAAACTTGCTTAGAATCAGTAATTCAAAGCAAGTTTTTCATATTTGAGTCTTTTTATTCTTATTTAATTTACTTCATAAATAAATGATTCAGAAGGCTTTATTTTAACTCTCGCTATGCCTTCTCCATTCTTAACCGTAAAATAAGTTTTGCTTTCTGCGTATAATTTATCTACAAGCACATATGAACCATCTTTCAAGTTCCATTTTGAAATAATAGCAGCAGGAACTCTTAATTCGAATTCACTTGTTTTATCAGAAGAAAAATTAGCTACAATAATCAATTTTTGTTTTTCAGACCAGCGAACATACGAATATATCAATTCGTCATACCCTGCATTATTCTGACGATTTAAAGATTGAATTTCCTGAAAACTTCCCATTAAAGCAGAACTGTTAATCGAAAAATTCAACAATCGTTTGTAGAAATCACGCAAATTTTTCTCTGAATCAGATAATTTACCACAGTCAAATTTCCCGTCATTCATCCATCTTTGATGATTTGGAACTCCGATATAATCAAAAATTGATGTTCTGGAACGTTTTCCAAAACCTGCATCTTCATTTCCTGCCTCTCCTACTTCTTGCCCAAAATAAATCATTGTGGGTGAAGTGCTTATTGTAGTTGAAACCACCATTAACGGTTTTCCGCGTTCTGGAGTTCCTGCAAATTCAGAACTTGCCAAACGTTGTTCGTCGTGATTATCTAAAAAATGAAGCATATGATGTTCAATATCAGCCATTCCTTTTTGAATATCAGACAAACCATCTGGTGAAGATTTTCCTCTAATAACATCTTTCAGTTTATCGTACGTTTCTACTTTATCATACAAATAGTCCATTTTTCCTAAGTGAATATAATTTCGGTATTCATTTGGATTATAAACCTCGGCTAATAAAAAAGCATCTGCATTTTTCATTTTGATTGCCGAATTCATATAACTCCAAAATTCATACGGAACCATTTCGGCCATATCATAACGGAAACCATCGACACCTTTTGCAGTCCAATACAAAGCAATATCTCTGAACTTTTTCCATGAACTTGGAACATCTTTGTCTTGCCAAAAAGCAAAATGTTCTTTATAAGATTTTTGATCAAATCCTGCAGGAAGTTCAGGAAAATCTTTTGAACCATCTGGACGAATTCCGTAATTCACTTTTACCGTTTCATACCAATCATTCTGGTCTGGTTTGGCTTTTCGCGAGCCGTTACCTGTCCATTTTGCAGGATTCTCGGTAAATTTTCCATCAATAAGCGGATTCTTTTCTCCATTTAAAGGAATGTCTCCATCTGGAATTTCAAAAGAAGTATTGGGTATATAATAAAAATTGTTATCTCGTTTATATTCAACACTTACATCATCATTAGCGCCAAAATCACTTACGCCTTCAGGATTGTTTTTCCCTTCATATTTTCTGGCAATATGATTTGGAACAATATCAATAATCAATTTCAATCCTGCTTTGTGCGTACGATTGATTAATGCTTCAAATTCCTGTAATCTATGCGCAGGATTTTCAGCCAAATCTGGATTTACACTATAATAATCTTTTACTGCATAAGGCGAGCCTGCACGTCCTTTGACAACTTCTGGATCATCATTTGAAACTCCAATTGCTGTATAATCTCGAACCAATGCATGATGAGGAACTCCAGTATACCAAATATAAGTAACGCCTAAATCTTTAATTTCATGAAGCGCTTTATCCGTAAAATCATTAAATTTTCCAACTCCATTTTCCTCAATTGTTCCCCATGGTTTGTTCGTGGTGTTTTTGTTTCCAAACAAACGTGTAAAAACTTGATAAACTACAACCTTCTTCGTTGCAGGATTTTCTTCTTTAACCGTACTCATTTTTAAATCTTTTGTTTTACATGCCGAAAAAAGCATACTTGCTGCCATTCCTGCAGCAAAAAATCGTTTATTTATCATATTCGCTATATAATCTTTCTTTTTTGAGATTTTAGAATGAAATTCAGCTTCCAAAACCATTTTCTAAATTTAGTTTAATTTTTAAAACGAGAATAAAACTCACTTCAAATTATTCCGAAAATTGTCCCAAAATCATGAACTACAACGAGAGAGTAAGTTGTTTTGTTGATAAATTAAAAATTGGAAGATACAAAGTGACAATGAGACAAAGGCTCTTATAATATCATTAAAAAGGTAAAAAAAAACACTTTTAAACTTTGTCGCTTTGTCCCTTTGTCACTCTCAACCTAAAAATATAAATTAATCCTAATAACATTATAAGGTTGTATCCTTTTTCATAAATTTGACAAAAATTTAATCAATTGAAGAAATCACTCTTTTTCATATCTTTTTGTCTGATGTTCTTAACTGTGCAATTCGGTTTTGCACAGGCATCAAAAAATAAACCGGGAACTAAAAAAATCATTATCGAGAACGCTGACTTTTCTGATGTCAACCAGGAAATAGCGCCAGATGCGCTTTTATTGACTGGAAATGTAAAAATAAATCACGACGGAGTAGTTTTAACTTGTAACAAAGCTTATTTTTTTCAGAAGGAAAATTATTTAAAAGCTTTTGGAAATGTACAATTAGTTCAAGGTGATACTTTATACCTAAACAGCAAATACGCTGAATACAACGGAAATCTAAAAAAAGCTTTTGCAACCGGAGACGCGGTGATGACTTCGCCAGATGCTACACTGCAGACAGATACAATTAATTTTGACCGAAATGTACAGCAGGTTTTTTATAATACAAAAGGAACTATTGTCAATAAAGACAATACCTTAGTAAGTAAATCTGGAAGGTATTTTGTGGCCGAAAAAAAGTTCCAATTTTTAACTGAAGTAACAATTACGAACCCAAAATATGTAATTAAATCAAATCACTTGGATTATTACAGCAACTCGGGACACACGTATTTACTTGGTCCTTCAACAATTACAAGCAAAGCCAATTACATTTATACCGAAAAAGGCTTTTATGACACTAAAAAGAACGTCGCACACTTTTTACGGAAATCATATATTAAATATGACGACAGGCGTATTGAAGGCGATAGTTTGTTTTACAATAGAAATACTGAATTTGCATCGGCTACGCGAAATGTAAAAATTACGGATTCTATTAATAAAGGACTCGTGAAAGGTCATTATGCCGAATTATATAAACTGAAAGATTCTATGTTTGTCACCAAACGAGCTGTTGCTATTAATTTGGTCGAAAATGATTCTGTGTACATTCACGGACAAAAATTAATGGTTACAGGCAAAGAAGGCGAAAGAATTTTGAGAGCGTTTAAAAATGTTCGTTTTTACAAAACGGATATGAGTGGTAAATGTGATTCGATTCACTCTAATTCTAAAACCGCTTTGACAAAATTGATTGGCAATCCGATTTTATGGAATGGTGAAAGCCAGATTACCGGTGATATTATGCATTTAATTGGAGACAACAAAACTAGAAAAATAGATTCTCTAAAAGTTCTCAACAATACCTTTTTGCTTTCGCGGGATACATTGGGAACTGGTTTCAATCAAGTAAAAGGACTTAATTTATTTGGAAAATTCATAGACGGAAAACTCCATGACGTTGACATTATCAAAAATACGGAAGTCATTTACTACAGCCGAAATGATCAAAATGAACTTGTTGGTATTAATAAAAGCGTAAGCAGTAAAATCAATTTGGTTTTGGAGAATAATTTAATCGAAACGATCACACTTTTCAACAATGTTGACGGCGATCTTTATCCAGAAGCTGATCTACCAGAAAACGCCCGTAAACTTAGAGGAATGCGCTGGCGCGGTGATGAACGAATAAAATCAAAAGACGATATTTTCACTGCAGAAGACAATGAATTGAATGAAAAATTGATAAAAGAAGGAAAAGATCAAGAAGAGAAAGATAAAAATGTCCCGATGAAAGTCAGGAAAGAGACTTTAAATTACGATAAGAAGAAACCGCAGACTAAAAGCAAGAAATAAGTTTTCAGTCTCAGTCTCAGTTTTCAGTAATATTGGAAACTGAAAACTGAGACTGCGACTAACCTTAGAATCTTAGCATCTCAGCAACTTAGCATCTTAAAAAAAAATGAATCCAGATTTTATAAAATATCAGGCACAAACTTCTCCTTATCCTTTAGGAATGGAAGTTTCTCACGCCATAGGCTCTTATATTTACGACACAAACGATAAAAAATATTTAGATTTTGTAGCAGGCGTTTCAGCCTGTACACTTGGGCATCAGCATACGCGTGTAAATCAAGCCATAAAAGATCAGCTTGACAAATATTCCCATGTAATGGTTTACGGAGAGTATTCGCAAAGTCCTGCTGTACAGTATTGCAAATTATTAGCCTCACTCCTTCCTGAATCTTTAAATAAAACCTATTTAGTAAATTCAGGTACTGAAGCAATTGAAGGTGCTTTAAAATTGGCAAAAAGAACCACAGGTCGCAGTCAGCTTATTTCATGTCACAACGCTTATCACGGAAACACAATGGGTTCTATGAGCGTTATGGGATTTGAAGAACGTAAACAAGCTTTTAGACCTTTGCTTCCTGATGTTGATTTTATCACTTTCAATAACGAAAAAGATCTTCAAAAAATCACCACTAGGACAGCAGCAATTCTTTTAGAAACCATTCAAGGAGGCGCTGGATTTATTCAGCCTCAGGATAATTATCTTCAAAAAGTACGTAAGCGCTGTGATGAAGTTGGCGCTATGATGATTGTTGATGAAATTCAGCCTGGTTTCGGAAGAACTGGAAAACTTTTTGGCTTTCAAAACTATGATGTAATTCCAGATATTGTCGTTATGGGAAAAGGTATGGGAGGCGGAATGCCAGTTGGAGCTTTTACAGCATCGGCAGAAAAAATGGATCTTTTGACCGAAAATCCAAAATTAGGACATATCACCACTTTTGGAGGACACCCTGTCATTGCGTCAGCCTGTTTAGCTACTTTGCAAGAATTAACTGAAACAAATTTAATGGCAGAAACGCTGGAGAAGGAAAAACTCTTCAGATCACTTTTGGTACATCCTTTGATAACAGAAGTTAGAGGAAAAGGATTAATGCTGGCTGCCATGACAGAATCAGCTGAAATTACCAACGAAGTCATTCTAAACTGTCAAGACAAAGGCTTGATATTATTTTGGCTTTTATTTGAAGGATGCGCGATTAGAATCACTCCTCCATTAACTATTTCAGAAGACGAAATCAAAGAAGGTTGTAACATAATTTTAGCCGTTATGGATGAAATTATGCATCGAAACAAAAGATAGATTTTAAAATAATATTTCAGCTATTTTTTCTTCTTAAACGAGCAGACAGAATATTAATCAGCAAATTGATAACCAGCTAAAATTTTCGGTTACAATTAAAAAAGAATAAAAAATGAAGCTGATCCCTTGATTATAAAGGAGATTTCTTCCCAAAACAGAATAAAAAACATCATATATTGTTAATTAAATTGTTCAAAACAATTAATTCTCTTTCCTTACAACAATTATATGGTTGCCTAAATTTATAACAGGCTAATTTCAAATAGAGAAAGTATGCAATTAAGCAACGAAGAAGAAGATTATAACCTATCCCTATCTAAATTTGAGTCGATGTTAAAAACTAACAAAGTACTCTTTTTTGATTCTGAAGAATTCGAGGAAATCATTCTTCATTATTTAGATATAGGCAAGGCTAATTTAGCAAAAAAGGCCTTAAAACTTGCATTAGATCAGCATCCAAAATCTACAGGCTTAAAATTAGTACAAGTAGAAATGCTGGTTTACGACGACAAACTCGACATCGCTGAAAAGCTTTTAAATGAGTTATATGCAATTGAACCCAACAACGAAGAGATTTATATCCAGAAAGCCAATATCTGTTCTAAAAGAGATCAACACGAAAAGGCTGTAGAATTACTAAAAATTGCCCTGCAATATACTGATGACTACGCTGATGTGTACAACTTGATCGGAATGGAATATCTGTTTATGGATAATCTTGAGATGGCAAAAGACAACTTCATCAAATGTCTTGAAGAAGATTTAGAAGATCAATCTGCTTTATATAACGTGGTTTATTGTTTTGAATTTTTAGATCAAAACCAAGAAGCGATTGTTTATCTTAACCAATACATCGACAGAAATCCGTATAGTGAAATTGCCTGGCATCAGCTGGGACGCCTGCACTATGGCGTAAAAGAGTATGAAGCGGCAATTCGTGCTTTTGACTATGCAACGTTGATTGATGATGAATTTTTAGGAGCGTTTATGGAAAAAGCGAAAGCTTATGAACGCCTTAAAAAATATAACGAAGCAATTGAAAGCTACAATCGTACGATCGAATTGGATGACGCAACTTCATATGCATTATTGCGTATTGGAAAGTGTTATGAAAAACTTGGAAATGCGGTAAAAGCACTTCAATATTACAATCAGACCGTTCATGAAGATCCGCTTTTAGACAAGGGATGGATTGCGATCACTGATTTTTATATGCGCCAGAAAAATTACCAAAAAGCGCTGTTTTTTGTAAACAAAGCGTTGGCAATTGACAATCAAAATCGTTTATACTGGAAGCGTTATGCGACGATAAACAAACAAATGAACTTTTTTGAAGAGGCTGAGTTTGGATACCGTAAAGCAGTAGAATTTGGTGATTATGCCTTAGATACTTGGTTATATTGGGTAGATATACTTCAGTTTTTGGGTGAATTCGAAAGTGCCATTCAAACTTTATTGCAGGCATCAGAATATTTTCCAGAAGAAAATGAAATTGAATACCGTTTAGCAGGATTGTATTTCATGATTCAGGATACTACAAAAGCAAAATTTCACTTAAGCAATGGTTTGCGTTTAAACTTCGACAATTACATTTTAATCGAAGATTTGTTTCCTGTTGTATGGACAAAAAAGACAGTTAAAAATTACATCGAAAAACACAGAAAATAAGAATGATAGGAATTTTAAAGAGGCGTTTTGGCTTGTTAGGCCGTAATATTAGTTACTCATTTTCAAAAGGTTATTTTACAGAAAAATTCAATAACGAGATTTTTGCCGGCAACAGCTACGAAAATTTTGACATTGCTGAAATCAATCACCTTACCGGATTATTGAAAAACAATCCAGATTTGAAAGGTTTAAATGTTACGATTCCGTACAAAGAGCAAGTCATTCCTTTTTTAGATAAACTTTCAAGAAAAGCAGCTTTAATTGGTGCAGTAAATACAATTAAATTTACCAAAAACGGAAAATTAAAAGGCTACAATACTGATTATTACGGATTTAAAAAATCATTAAAACCGTTATTAGAACCGCATCATAAAAAAGCCTTGATTTTAGGAACTGGAGGCGCTTCAAAAGGAGTCGCTTTTGCTCTTGAAGAACTAGACATTCCATACACTTTTGTTTCGCGCGAAGCAAAAGAAAACATTATCGATTATAATCTAATCAATGCTACTACATTTGATAACTTTCAAATTATAATCAACTGTACACCAGTAGGAACAAGCCCAAATATTGAAGCTTGCCCCGACTTGCCTTACGAATTTTTTACTGACAAGCACATTGCTTACGATTTAATTTATAATCCGGCAGAAACGCAATTTTTAAAAAATGCTAAAGAAAAAGGTGCAATCATAAAAAATGGCTACGATATGCTAATTTTTCAAGCTGAAAAAGCTTGGAAAATTTGGAATAAATAAAAAAATGATGCCAAATTAAATGTTAATATTTTTTTCGTAACTTAGACTACTCATTAATAGATAGTTATGGAAAAAATATACTTACTTTTTATTTTTGTTTTTCTAGGAATCGCAACTTCAAATGCACAAGGGACAGAAGTTGAAGAGAAAATTCCATTCACAGAACCACGTTTTCGTTATTACCTCCAAACTTTGCTTTTTTATAATGAATATTTGGACACCGACAATGGTTCTTTCAATACCACTCAAGTTCGTGCCTTAGTCCCTATTGGCAGTAAGGCGTGGAATTTACGATTTGACCTTCCAGTTGTATCAGCAAATACAAACGAACAAAACAAAACAGGATTAGGTGATGTTGGTGCAGGTATAAGTTATATACCTTATTTGCAAAATCATCAAGGCATTGCTGTACGAGCGAGGGTTTACTCCAATTCTGCTACAGATCCGGCCTTTGGATCTGGAAAATGGGTATTTATGCCCGCCTTTTTTTATGGTCGCTATTTTAATGACAAAAAATTTTTATGGATCTCATCTTTTGAATACCAACAGAGTTTTGCAGGATCAAGTCAACGCAAGGATGTTAGTATTGGTGTTCTAGAAAGTGTATTATTTCATTTCTTTGGAAAAAATTGGGTCGCTGGTGACGTAGCATTACGATACAATAGCACTATAAAAGGCTACCAAAACAATGCTTACATAGAATATGGAAGAAAAATAACTCCAACTAATTTAATATACATTCATCCAAGTGTTGCATTTGGAGGCGACAAAACCTACAATTGGGGTCTCGAGGGCGGTGTGCTGATTTTGTTTTAGTTTTCCATTTATGGATTCCACAATTAAAAAGCAATGCAAATTGAAATATTGGATTCAATTAAATTTTCTTAAAAACTTAGTAAAATCAAATTTAAACTTACTTCAAAGATTCAATAAAAAATCTCCTATCATAATTGTAAATTAGCTGAATAAATAAGAATTTCGTCGTAAAATAGCGTATAAACAAGTGATTTATTTTGTAGTTAGAAACACCTTTACTATCTTTCGCACTGTTTAAATAAAAACCTTATACATTTAAAATGTTAGAAGAAAAGAATGATAACCTGCAAGAAGCAGACGGAAAATTAGGAATCGACACTACCGATTCTATTCAAGAAAACGCAATTGATGAAACATTGGGTACGGAAACAGCTGCTGAAAATCTAGTTTCTGAAACTGAAGCCAGCACTGAAGAAGATGATCATCAAGATGCGTTAGATGCTATTACAAATTCTAATGCAGAAGAAAGTGAAGATGAAACGCTGAAAGAGCGTCATGATATCCCCATGCAGGATTACGATACTTTTTCATTAGACGCACTAGTAGATGAATTAAGAAAACTGATTCAGACAGACAAAGTAATGTCTGTAAAGGATCATATTGAAGAAATCAAAAAGTCATTTTTACTGCAATACAATCATTTGATTGAAGAAAAAAGAGAAGAATTTAATGCTTCAAAACAAGATCCTAACGAAGAATTTGAATACCACTCTCCTTTAAAATCTAAATTTGATGAATATTATAATGTTTTTAGAGAGAAAAGAAATGTTCACTTTAAACATTTACAAAGTAATTTAAAAACAAATTTAGATACCAGACTTGCTATTGTTGAGGAATTAAAAGAACTTATCAATCCTCAGGAAAACATCAAAGATACTCTTAAGCATTTTAATGATTTAAGAGAAAGATGGAAAAACGCTGGAGCAATTCCAAAAGACAAATACAATCACGTTTGGAATAATTATCATTTTCATGTAGAAAATTTTTATGATTATCTGCATTTAGACCGTGAAGCCAGAGATTTAGATTTCAAATATAATTTGGAACAAAAACAAAAAATCATCACACGCGTTGAAGAATTAGTGAACGAAACTGATATCAGCAAGGCATTCCGTGAATTACAAGATTTACACCGAATCTGGAAAGAAGATATCGGACCGGTTTCTAAGGAACACCGTGATGTAATCTGGAATAGATTCAGCGAACTGACTAAAAAAATTCATGATAAAAGAGAAGTATTGTTTGAAAGCCAAAGAGCTAATGAACAGCAAAATCTTGAAATCAAAAAAGAAATCATTGGAAAAATTGAAGTTTTAGGAACTGAAAAAGTAAATTCTCATTCACAATGGCTTGTACAGATTCAAAAAGTAGAAGCGCTTAGAAATGAGTTTTTTGCAGCTGGAAAAGTACCTTCAGATGTAAATGAAGAGACTTGGTCATCGTTTAAAACAGCAGTAAGGAATTTCAATGCATTTAAAAACTCGTTTTACAAAGACATCAAAAAAGATCAAAACGACAATTTAAATAAAAAAATGGCTTTAGTTGCAAAAGCTAAAGAACTTCAGGAAAGTACTGATTTCAGTAGTACTACGCCAATCATGAAGCAAATTCAGGAAGAGTGGAAACAAATAGGCCATGTTCCTAAAAAATATTCAGATAAAATCTGGAAAGAATTCAAAGATGCCTGCAACCACTATTTTGATAAATTAAAAGAGCATAAATCGGAAGAAAATCAAGACGAAGTAACTGCTTTTGACAACAAAAAAGCCTATTTAGATATCTTGAGAGCATATCAGCTGACAGGCGATCACAAAACCGACTTAGATGCTATAAAACAACATATTGAAATTTGGAAAGGGTATGGAAAAGTTCCTTTTTCAAGACGTCATATCGAAGGAAAATTCAATAAAATTCTGGATGCTCTTTTTGAAAAATTAAGTTTGAGCAAGAAAGAAAGCGAAATGATGCGTTTCTCCAATAGAATCGATTCTTTATCAGATAGTAATGATACTAGAAAATTAGATAATGAAAAGATTTTCATTATGCGCAAAATTGAAGAAGTTCAGAATGAAATTTTCCAATTAGAAAACAATATTCAGTTTTTCACGAATACTAAAAACGCTAAAAAAGAAAATTCAATTGTTCTCGAAGTTCGCAAAAACATCGCAATTCACAAGGAAACTCTTGATGTTTGGAAAGATAAATTGAAACAATTAAGAAACTTAAATCAGCCGGAATAATTCTCAGGCTGAACGAAGTCGAAACCATTTAAATATAAAAGGTGTAATGAAATTCATTGCACCTTTTTTTATGTGCTTTGCGGTAAAATCAACATAACGAACCCAAAACTTAACATTGGCATTAAATTTCACAAAACTATTCTGCAAAATATTGATTATATTTGAGTTACCTCTAAAAAGCATTAACCAAATAACATTTAATATTAATTTTAAATAGAACAAAAATGAAATTTACTAGAAAAGCACACGCCAACTGGCAGGGAACCGGAATGGAAGGAAAAGGAACAATAAGTACACAAAGCACAACTTTAGATAATGCACAATTGTCATTTAAAACAAGATTTGCTGATGGCGTAGGAACAAATCCTGAAGAACTAGTTGCAGCAGCACATTCGGGCTGTTTTACAATGCAATTAAGCTTTTTATTGAATGAAGCAGGTTTTACAGCTGATGATTTAACTACAGAAGCTACTGTAACTTTTGAAGATGGAACTATTACATTAATTCATTTAGAATTAAAAGGAAAAGTTCCTTCTATTTCATCAGAAGAATTTAATGCAACTGCAGCAAAAGCAAAAGAAATTTGTCCAATCTCTAAGCTTTTAAACACTACTATAACTTTGAATGCAACTTTAGAAAGTTAACCGAAACTTTTAAGAATAAAAAAACCATCCGCAAAAGCGGATGGTTTTTTTTATATAAATTCAGTATTTTATTATCCTTTAGCTTTTAAAGCTTTAGCTTCAGCTGTCATCTCAAGTGCACTGTATACCCCTAACAATGTTTTTTTAACATCATCGTTTTGAGGATCTAATTCATTTGCTTTTTTAAGATAAGGAATAACGCTTTTGAAAACACTTTCTCTTTGCGCTTTTAATACATCATAACGTTTCATATCTTTAGCTGAAGTACCTAACTTATTCATTTCGTCAATGATTGGTTTTTCAGCCTCTAATTTTAAAGCAGCAATATTAATGTAAGCGTTTACATAATCAGGCTTAATTTCGATTGCTTTTGCATAGTATTTTTCAGCATCTGCAGTATTTTTTGCACCAGCACTGATAACTCCTAAGTTAAAAATCAAATCAGCATTGTTTGGATCTTTTTCTAAAGCTTCGTTTACTAATTTTTTATACGTTTCGAAATCTTTAGTTTCAAGGTATAAATTAGCTTCTGTAAGAATCAAAGAAGTATCATCTGGATTTGTTTTTCTTGCATCAGCGATTGCTTTTTTAGCCTCTTCAGTTTTTCCTTTTTGAACTAAAATTAAAGCTAAGTTTTTGTAGATCTCACCTCTTTTAGAAGGAATAGCTTCTGTTTTAGGTTTTTCGTGAGTTCCTAATTTTACAGCTAAATCTCTATCTTTTGCATTGCTAAAACCATCTTCACTTCCAGAAATTTTGTTTACTGCAGTATACTGAGTTCCTTTTCCAGAATAGTTTAATTTTTTCAACTCTTCATACATTGGCAAAGCAGTATCATAATCCTGTGCATTTACAGCTGTTGAAGCTGCGTAGTACAAATTAATTGTATCATTCTTATCTAATTGATAAGCGTCATACAATTTTTGAGCACTTTCCTTATGCTTATTCGCTTGAGAATCAGCAATAGCTGAATTGATTAATTTTCCTTTAATCTCAGTAATTGAAGCGGCTGCCTGAGTTGAATACTTTTGTTTTCCAGATGTTTTTTCAACATCAATTAATGTTTTGTAGCTTTCAGCTGCAGCAGTTAAGTTTTTGCTTTCTTCTACTTTTTTATTTGCTAAATCTAGGTAAGCATTTCCTTTTACAAAATAGTATTGTGCCTGTTCTACGTCTTTAGCATTTGTAACTAAGTTTTCAGCATCTTTTAATATTGCAATTGCTCCTTGTGCATCTCCGCTTTTTAGCGCTTTTTCAGCACTTTTGATTTGATCTTTCTGAGCAAATGTTGCTGCTGAAATCAATAATGCTGAAGCAAGTATTACATATTTACTTTTCATAATGTTCAATTTGTGTATTTAATTTTAATTTTTCCTTTTTTTATTATTCTTCAGATTCCTCCTCATCAGATTCTTCTTCGTCTTCAACTACATCATCAGCGTCGTCATCGTCATCATCAGCTGTTCCATCATCTTCAAGAACTTCATCAAGATCTGGCTTCACTCTTTCTATTCCAGACTCAACTACATTTCCATCTTCATCAACAACAACTTCTTCAGCCTCATCTTTCATTACTGTTGTAACAGCAGCAATAGAATCTTTTCCTTTCAAGTTGATCAATCTAACACCTTGAGTTGCACGACCCATTACACGTAAATCTTCAATCGCCATTCTGATTGTCAATCCTGATTTATTGATAATCATTAAATCATCAGAATCAGTTACAGCATTGATAGAGATTAATTTACCTGTTTTCTCCGTAATATTAAGCGTTTTAACACCTTTACCTCCACGGTTTGTAATTCTGTAAACGTCTTCTCCATCTTCGTCAACTAATTTAGTACGTTTTCCGTATCCGTTTTCAGTTACAACCAGAATTTGAGAATCATTAATATCGTTTTTATCAACAGTAACCATACCAATCACTTCATCAGTATCATCTTTTAAAGTAATTCCACGAACTCCAGAAGCTGTTCTTCCCATCGGACGTGTTTTGGTTTCTTCAAAACGAACTAATTTACCAGACTTAACAGCCAGGATAATCTGACTTTCGCCGTTAGTCAATTGTGCTCCCATTAATTCATCACCTTCTTTAATCGTAATAGCAGCGACACCATTTACACGAGGCTTAGAATATTTCTCTAAAGAAGTTTTCTTAACCTGACCTTGCTTAGTTACCATTACAAGATTGTGACTATTGATATAATCTTTATCTTTTAAATCTTGCGTACAAATGAAAGCTTTAACTTTATCATCGCTTTCAATGTTCACCAAGTTCTGAATTGCTCTACCTTTTGCTGTCTTACTTCCTTCTGGAATTTCGTAAACACGCATCCAGAAACATTTTCCTTTTTGCGTAAAGAACATCATGTACTGGTGGTTTGTTGCAACGAACATATGCTCAAGGAAATCTTGATCTCTTGTTCCTGCACTTTTTTGACCAACTCCTCCTCTATTTTGAGTTTTGTACTCAGTAAGGTTTGTACGTTTGATATAACCTGCGTGAGAAATAGTAATTACCACATTTTCATCAGCAATTAAATCTTCGATACTTACATCTCCACCAGAGTATTCAATCTGAGAACGACGAGCATCACCGTATTTATCACGAATTTCAATTAATTCTTCTTTAATTAAATCTGTTCTTAAATTAACGTCTGCTAATAAAGCTTTCAAATGCTCAATTAATTTCATTAATTCTTCAAACTCAGCTCTTAATTTATCTTGCTCCAGTCCAGTTAATTGACGAAGACGCATTTCAACAATTGCACGAGCCTGAATATCAGATAATTTAAATCTCTCGATTAATTTCTCTCTTGCTTCATCTGTGTTTTTAGACCCTCTGATTAACGCAATTACTTCATCAATATTATCAGAAGCAATAATTAAACCTTCTAAAATATGTGCTCTTTCTTCTGCTTTGCGTAATTCAAACTGCGTTCTTCTAACCACAACATCATGACGGTGCTCAATAAAATAATGAATCATATCTTTTAGATTCAATAATTGAGGACGCCCTTTAACCAATGCAATATTATTTACACTGAAAGAAGATTGTAATGAAGTATATTTATATAAGGTATTTAAAACAACGTTTGGCGTAGCATCACGTTTTAAGATATAAACGATACGCATACCATTTCTATCCGATTCATCACGGATATTGGCAATACCTTCGATTTTTTTATCGTTAACCAAATCTGCCGTACGTTTGATCATTTCGGCTTTGTTAACCTGATATGGAATTTCAGTAACAATGATACACTCTCTTCCGTCAACTTCTTCAAAACCAACTTTCGCACGCATTACAATACGTCCTCTTCCTGTTTTGAAAGCTTCACGAACACCTTCGTATCCATAAATTACACCACCAGTTGGAAAATCCGGAGCTTTAACGTGTGTAATTAATTCATCTATTTCAATATCGTTATTATCAAGGTATGCTAATGTACTATTGATAACTTCAGTTAAATTATGTGGAGGCATATTTGTCGCCATACCTACTGCAATACCAGTTGCTCCGTTCACTAATAAAGTAGGAACTCTTGTTGGCATTACTTTTGGCTCATATAATGTATCGTCAAAGTTTAATTGAAAATCAACAGTTTCTTTTTCGATATCTGCCATAATATCCTCAGATATTTTGCGCATTCTGGCCTCAGTATAACGCATTGCTGCCGGACTGTCACCATCGACAGAACCAAAGTTACCCTGGCCATCAACTAATAAATAACGCATACTCCATTCTTGAGCCATACGAACCATTGCATCATAAACTGAAGTATCTCCGTGTGGGTGATACTTACCCAGAACCTCTCCTACGATTCTTGCAGATTTTTTGTGGGCAGATCTTGAAGTTACACCTAAATCATACATTCCGTAAAGAACTCTTCGGTGCACTGGTTTTAAGCCATCTCTAACATCCGGAAGTGCTCTCGATACAATTACTGACATCGAATAATCGATGTAAGCTGATTTCATTTCATCCTCAATGTTAATAGGAATTAACTTTTCTCCTTCAGACATAAGTTGTTATGTTTAAATAATTATATTAGTTTCAAAGCGTGCCAAGATACGTTTTTTTGAAATTTTTTCAGCTATTTCCTTACACTTATTTCAATGATTTATTAACAACTTTATTTTTGCTTTTGGTTAATAAATTAAGCGTTTTTTAACTCTTTTATTGTTATTTTTTTTGTCAATTAGCTGACAGCAGATCTCAATAGGTATGATTTTTGTTTTTCAACCAGTAAATAATTAAATTTACATATCGAATTATATATTATGGATGATAATTTTTCACCAAGAGTAAAAGATGTTATTACATACAGTAAGGAAGAAGCACTACGTTTAGGGCACGACTTTATTGGTACTGAACATCTGATGCTAGGCATTTTAAGAGATGGTAACGGAAAAGCTATTCATATACTTAATAACCTAGCAGTTGATTTAGATCATTTACGCAGGAAAGTAGAAATACTTAGTCCAGCCAATCACAGCATTGAGATAAACACTGAAAAGAAAAACCTTCATCTTACACGCCAGGCCGAAAGAGCCCTTAAGACAACCTTTCTTGAAGCTAAAGTATTTCAGAGCTCGTCGATTAGCACGGCTCACCTGCTTTTATGCATCTTACGAAACGAAAACGATCCAACAACCAAGCTATTGAATAAGCTAAAAATAGATTATGACATAGCTAAAGAACAATATCTAAACATGACGCCAAACGAAGAAGAATTTTTAGAAAACTTGCCACGAAATGAGTCATACAATGACGATTCAGGACAAGATGACAGTCTTAAAGAAAGTAGTTTTAATAATCCCGCCAATAAGTCAAACAAAAAATCTAAGACTCCGGTACTAGATAATTTTGGGAGAGATTTAACAGAAATGGCGGAAGAAGGAAAACTAGATCCTGTCGTAGGACGCGAAAAAGAAATTGAACGCGTTTCTCAAATTTTAAGCCGAAGAAAAAAGAACAACCCGCTTCTTATTGGAGAGCCTGGAGTTGGTAAATCTGCTATTGCAGAAGGACTGGCTTTGCGTATTATCCAGAAGAAAGTTTCTCGTATTCTTTTCCACAAACGTGTTGTAACTCTAGATTTGGCCAGCTTAGTTGCCGGAACAAAATATAGAGGACAATTTGAAGAAAGAATGAAAGCCGTAATGAACGAGCTTGAGAAAAATGATGACATTATTCTTTTCATTGATGAAATTCATACTATTGTAGGTGCTGGAGGAGCAACTGGTTCACTTGATGCTTCAAACATGTTCAAACCTGCTTTAGCAAGAGGTGAAATTCAATGTATTGGCGCTACAACTCTTGACGAGTACAGACAATATATAGAGAAAGATGGTGCACTAGAAAGACGTTTCCAAAAAGTAATCGTTGAACCAACTTCTGTTGAAGAAACTATTGCTATTTTGAACAACGTAAAAGACAAATACGAAGATCACCATAATGTAACATATACTCAAGAAGCAATCGAAGCTTGTGTTAAATTAACTAACAGATATATGTCTGAGCGTTTCTTACCAGACAAAGCTATTGATGCAATGGACGAAGCTGGATCTCGTGTTCACATTACTAATATTGATGTTCCAAAACAAATTTTGGATTTAGAGCGTCAATTAGAAGAAGTTCGTGAGAACAAAAACATGGTTGTCAAAAAACAAAAATATGAAGAGGCAGCCAAACTTCGTGACGATGAAAAACGCATTGAAAAAGATCTTGCTTTAGCTCAAGAACAATGGGAAGAAGATTCTAAAAACAACCGAATTGAAGTTACAGAAGATAATGTAGCCGATGTTGTTTCGATGATGACTGGAATTCCTGTGAACAGAATTGCACAAACAGAAAGCAACAAATTGGCTAAATTACCTGAATTGATTCAGAATAAAGTAATTGGTCAAAATGAAGCGGTTCTTAAAATTGCACGTTCTATTCAACGTAACAGAGCCGGACTTAAAGATCCGAATAAACCAATTGGTTCGTTCATTTTCTTAGGTCAGACTGGAGTTGGTAAAACACAATTAGCAAAAGTATTAGCAAAAGAATTATTCGATTCTGAAGATGCCTTAGTTCGTATCGACATGAGTGAATACATGGAGAAATTTGCAATCTCTCGTTTAGTTGGAGCGCCTCCGGGATACGTTGGATACGAAGAAGGTGGTCAATTAACTGAGAAAGTTCGTAGAAAACCATATTGCGTTGTTCTTTTAGACGAGATCGAAAAAGCGCACCCAGATGTATTCAATATGATGCTTCAGGTTTTAGATGACGGATATTTGACTGATAGTTTAGGTCGTAAAATCGACTTTAAAAATACTATTATTATCATGACATCGAACGTTGGTGCACGCCAATTGAAAGACTTTGGTCAAGGCGTTGGATTCGGTACCGCGGCAAGAACAGCTCAAGCTGACGAAAACTCAAAAAGCATTATCGAAAATGCATTGAAAAAAACTTTTGCACCTGAGTTCTTAAACAGAATTGACGACGTAATTGTTTTCAACAGTTTAGAAAAATCAGATATTGATTTGATTATCGAAATCGAATTGAAAAAACTTTATTCTCGTATTGCTGAGTTAGGTTACAAACTAAGCTTAACTGATAAAGCAAAAGCATTTATTGCAGACAAAGGCTTTGACAAGCAATTTGGAGCAAGACCATTGAAAAGAGCAATTCAGAAATACGTTGAAGATTTGTTAGCTGAAGAAATCATTACTTCGAAAATTCATTCTGGTGACGAAATCATGATGGATTTGAAAGATGATTCGCAAGAACTCTCTGTAGAAATTCATAAAGCTGAAGAGCCAACAAATCAATAAATTACTTAAAATTTATAACAAAAATAATACACCCGTTACGTTTTCATAACATAACGGGTGTTTTTTTTGGATAATTTACTATCTTTAGTAAAAGCAAATAGCTACTTTTGAATATAAATTCTATAATAAAAATTAACGTATGCTTCAACACAAAGTCATTTTAGGCAGCGAAGAATGGTGCTCATTTCCAGAACTAGGAATCCCAACGATTAAAGCTCGTGTCGATTCTGGTGCCAAAACTTCGGCAATGCACGCTATAAACATAGCTCCTTTTATAAAAAATGATGCCAATTGGGTAAAATTCGACATTAATCCAATTCAGAATAATATTAAAACTATCATTCATTGCGAAGCGCCACTGGTTGATAAAAGAATTGTAAAAAGCTCAAGTGGTTTTAGAGAACATCGTTATGTAATTCAGACAAGCATTAAAATTGGCGATTCAAAATGGCCAATCGAAATGACTTTGACGAATCGTGATTCGATGGGATTCAGAATGCTTTTAGGCCGTGAAGCCATGAGCGGACGTGTATTAGTAGATCCAGAAGAAAAATACTTGCTTGGACAACCTACGCCAGAATCCCTTAAAGAATTATATCAAAACTCCGAAAAAGCAAGTTCTGGTTTGCGAATTGGACTTTTAGCCAGCAACCCAGAATTATACAGCAACAAAAGAATCATGGAAGCCGGCGAAATGCGCGGTCATGAAATGCATTTTTTGAACATCAAAGAATGTTATATGAAACTGGACGCAAAAACTCCAGAAATTCATTACAGAGGCGGAAAAATCTTAAATCAGTTTGACGCTATTATTCCAAGAATTCGACCAAGCATTACTTTTTATGGTTGTGCTTTGACACGTCAATTTGAGGCTTTAAAGGTTTTCGTTTTAAATTCAGCTACAGCCATAACACAATCGAGAGATAAATTATATTCCCTTCAATTGCTTTTAAACAGTGGAATTGATATTCCAACAACTGGATTTGCCAATTCTCCGCTTGATACAGACAATTTAATTAAGATGGTTGGAGGTTCTCCTCTAATTGTAAAGTTATTAGAAGGAACACAAGGAAAAGGGGTTGTTTTAGCCGAAACTAAAAAAGCAGCAGAAAGTGTAATCAATGCTTTTAAAAGTTTAAATGCCAATATCTTAGTTCAAGAATTTATTAAAGAAGCAAACGGAAAAGACATTCGCTGTTTTGTAATTGACGGAAAAGTAGTTGCAGCGATTCAGCGTGAAGCGATGCCGGGCGAATTTAGAGCTAATATTCATTTGGGCGGAACTGCATCTGTTATCAAAGTAACTGCAGAAGAAAAAAAGATCGCTATTAAAGCCGCAAAAGCAATGGACTTGAAAGTGGCTGGAGTTGATATTATTCGTTCTTCTAAAGGGCCTTTATTACTTGAAGTAAACTCTTCTCCAGGTCTTGAAGGAATTGAAGGCGCAACAAACAAAGATGTTGCCGGAGAAATGATAAAAGCTATTGAAAAGAACTTTAAACTTTAATCAGTAGATTTTCCCAATACTCTATTAATGAAAAAAATCACAATCTTTCTAATTCTAATCCTAACAAGCTGCAATAAAAGTGATTGTTCTGACAATGAAAAAATTAGAAAGATTGAAACTGATAAAATCGTTGAAACTTTTATCAAACAAAACTATATTCAGAGTTCCAATAATTCTTATCCGATCTGCAACACTTTCAAAAAAATCAAAATTAATCCTGAAAGCGTATACGCAAAACCAACAAAAAACTTAGCAATTGTAAAACTTCCTCCACGCTTACCACGAATTCTTGAAAATACGAAAATTTATATCGAAATGATCTTGAATGCTAATATAAATGGAGAAAAAATATTCAGCAACAAAGATTCCTTAAACTTTGCAGAACAAAACAATTGTTTTTTAAAATACACATTACCAGTAAAGATATCAAAAAAGCTAAAAACCATTTCAGTCACGGAAATTGATAAAGCCGAAGAGTGTATAATATTATCAATCCCAATATTTTCAAAAGACAATAAAAAAGCTTACATGGAAATTGATTGCTATACAAAAGAATACCCATACGGAGCATGTGTCTACTTAGAAAAAAATGATGGCATTTGGAAAATCTTAGACACTAGAACCATCTGGGTCAAATGCCCAGGTTAAAAAAAACAAGAACTACTTAAGAGCTTTGTCAAAATTTAAAACTTTGGCAAAGCTTTTTTATTTAACTTTAATAAAACAAAAGAATTAAAAATGATACAATTCCCTTATCTAGATATCATAATAAGAAGTGTCGCTGTCTATTTTTTTATGACGATTGCCTTGAGAATCTTTGGCAAAAAAGAACTTTCGCAATTAAACACTGCTGATATAATTCTGATCTTATTGATCAGCAACTCGGTTCAAAACGCAATGGTTGGACCAGATACAAGTTTAACAGGAGGTTTAGTTGCTGCTTTGGTTTTGTTCATAATCAACTTTGTAATCAAAAAACTTACGCGCAAATACAAAGTTATTGGAGATTTGATATTAGACAAACCTGAAGTATTAATTCATGACGGAAAACTAGATTTTAAAGCTTTAAGTAAACTTGATATTTCGGATGAAGAATTAAAAGAAGCCATGAGAGAACACGGAATAGAATTCTTTAAAAATGTAAAATTGGCAATGCTGGAGATTGACGGAACAATCAGCATTATTTCTGAAGATGAAAAAAAGCTAAAACAAACACATTTTAAACGAAAACACAATCGTAAAAACATACAAAACTTCTAAAAGTTTATGACAAAAAAAGCCGATTTCAAATTGAAATCGGCTTTTTAAATATTTAGAAAAATGCAATTTACATCTCACATTTCACAACAATCGTTTTATGAAATAAACACGCTCAGCACAAAATAAACCAAACCTGCTAATATCGCTGAAATTGGAATAGTAAGAATCCAAGCCCAGATCAAACTTACAGTAACTCCCCAACGAACAGCAGATACACGTTTTGTTAATCCAACCCCGATGATAGATCCTGTAATGGTATGCGTTGTACTTACTGGAATTTTTAAGTGCTCAGTAAAATAAAGTGTCAAAGCTCCAGCTGTTTCAGCAGCAACTCCTTCAAACGAACTTACTTTTGTAATTTTAGAACCCATTGTTTTCACAATTTTCCATCCACCACTTAAAGTTCCTGCAGCAATTGCAGAATAACAAGCTAATGGAATCCAGCCTGGCATTACTCCTTTAATTCCTAAATCATCATTTGGCAATACAACATCCAACCAAGAATCCATGTGAACTCCCGGATTTGTATTGATATAAACCGCTACAGCCGCAGCAATAATACCCATTACTTTTTGAGAATCATTTCCTCCATGCCCTAAACTGAACGCAGCAGAAGATAATAATTGCATTTTTTTCAGCGCCGCATCTGCTTGATGAAGATTTAAACTACTGAATATCAAACAAAATCCACTTACAGTCAAGATAATAAAAGCAACTAAGAACCACTTAATATTATGAGGATCAAAAGCTACACTCCAAAAATGAGATTCAAATCTAGGTTTTTCAATATCTGCATAAGGAACCATTAAACTGCTTACCAGCCAAACAGTTGCAATCATTAAGGCAACAGTAAATACTTTAGGCCAAATACTTTTACGAGAAGCATTTAAAAGCCATATCGAAATTAAATACGACGCTAAAGCTCCTAAAAGTGGCGCTAAAACAATAAAAGCAATAATGATAAGAACTCCTGAAGGCATTCCACCGTCTTTTCCAGCTTTGTACCAACTTACAATTTGATACCAGTAATGTGTAGCTCCATCTTCACCAACATATCCAGAAAAACCGTGAACTGCAATAGCATGCGCAACAGCCGCTCCTGCAAAACCTCCAATAAGTGTATGTGAAGAACTTGAAGGAATTCCAAGCCACCAAGTCAATAAGTTCCAGCAGATTGCCGCAATGACTCCGGCAAGAATTACTACTAGGTTAATTTCCATTGTGTGCGCTGTTTTTGCAACAGTATCTGCAACACCAAATCCGAAAACCCAATAAGCTAAAAAGTTAAAAAATGCTGCCCAAAGAACCGCCTGAAAAGGCGTTAAAACCTTTGTTGCAACAACTGTCGCTATAGCATTTGCCGCATCATGAAAACCATTGATGTAATCAAAAATTAAGGCTAATACTATAATTAATATAAGTAGCGTCATAAAATTATAACTTCAGAATGAAAAATTGAATTAAGAATGTTTTACAGAAATAGATTCTAGTATATTCGCAACACTCTTACATTTATCTGTTGCTGATTCTAAAACAGATAACACTTCTTTATACTTAATGATATTTTTAGCGTCTGTTTCGTTTTCAAAGATTTCAAAAACTGCTTTGTTATATACGTTATCAGATTTGTTCTCTAGTTTGTTAATTCTAGCACAAGAATCTTTAATAACTTTCATGTTTTTCAAGTTGCTCAATTCCTTTACAGCACTATCAATATTTTGACAAGCTTCAAGGTTGATTTCTGTCATTTTTCTGATCGATTTTGTAATCTTGTCAACTTGATATAATCTCATACGGCTTGCAGCTCCGTGAAGGTAATCTGCAACGTTATCAATTGAAGTAATTAAGGTATGAATATCTTCTCTATCAAATGGAGTAATAAAGTTTCTGCTCAATTCCAAGTTAGTTTGACGCGTAATGTCTTCTCCTTTTTGCTCTAATTCATCAATTTTCTGAAAAAGAACTTCTCTTTCTTTTAATGGTAAGTTTACAGCTTCGTGTAAGTTAGATGCTAATTCAATTAAATTGCTTGAAGCCTCTTCAAAAAGTGGAAAGAATTTCTTGTCTTTCGGCACTAAAAATTGGAAAATACTGTTTATTGACATTTTTATATTTTTGATAGTGCAAAATTACTTCAATAATATTCTATAATGTTAAGCCATTGTTAACAAATCGTTTTCAATTTGAAAACTGTCTAGGAACGAAATTGTCTTCTCGATATCGTAATGCAAGATTCTATCTTCTTTAACCAAAGGCACTACTTCACGATAACTGCTTAAAAACATTTCGATAAAATCGCTTGATTTCAAAGGTTCTCTATAAGCAATTGCTTGTGAAGCATTCATCAATTCAATTGCTAAAATGCGCTCTAAATTATCTAAAACACGCAAAGCTTTTGTCGCTCCGTTTGCTCCCATACTCACGTGATCTTCTTGACCATTGCTCGAAACAATGCTGTCAATACTTGATGGAGTTGCCAATTGCTTATTCTGGCTTGCAATACTTGCTGCAGTATATTGCGGAATCATAAATCCTGAATTTAATCCTGGATTATCAACTAAAAATGCAGGCAGATTTCGCAATCCTGAAATTAATTGATAGGTTCTTCTTTCAGAAATACTTCCTAATTCTGCCAAAGCAATTGCCATAAAATCTAAAGCCAAAGCCAATGGTTGTCCGTGGAAATTTCCTCCTGAAATAATTTGATCCGCTTCAACAAATATGTTTGGATTATCGGTAACCGAATTAATCTCGGTTTTAAATACTTTTCGAACATAATCGATCGCATCTTTTGACGCGCCGTGAACCTGTGGCATGCAACGGAAAGAATAAGGATCTTGAACGTGTTTCTTTTCTTGAGTAATAATTTCACTTCCATCTAAGAATTCTGCAATGCGTTGCGCCGTTACAATTTGCCCTTTATGCGGACGTATATAATGTATCAATTCATTAAAAGGTTCGATTCTTCCGTCAAAACCTTCCAAAGAAATAGTTCCAATTAAATCGGCTAAATAAGATAGTTTGTATCCTTTAATTAAAATATGAGCTCCATAAGCACTCATAAACTGCGTTCCGTTTAACAAAGCCAAACCTTCTTTTGACTGCAACACAATTGGTTCCCAGTTAAATTGTTTTAAAACTTCAGCAGAAGCCACTTTTTTACCTTCAAAGTAAACTTCACCTTCTCCTAGTAAAGGCAACGATAAATGTGCCAATGGTGCTAAATCGCCAGAAGCACCAAGCGAACCTTGCGTATAAATTACAGGAAGAATATCATTATTATAAAAATCAACTAAACGTTGCAATGTAATCAACTGTACTCCAGAATGTCCGTAGCTTAAAGATTGAATTTTCAACAAAAGCATCATTTTCACAATTTCTGCCGGAACTTCCTCTCCTGTTCCGCAGGCGTGCGATTTTACTAAGTTTTCCTGAAGTTTAGAAAGATTCTCATTTGAGATTTTTACACTGTAAAGTGATCCAAAGCCAGTATTGATTCCGTAAATAGGTGCAGAATGCGTCGACATTTTTTTGTCAAGATAATCACGGCATTTCTGAACGTTTACTTTTGCTTCTTCAGATAATTCAAGCGTTTTGTCATTAACTAAAATCTCTTGTAATGTTTCTAAAGTTATGGTCTCAGTACTTATATAATGAATCTCTCTCATGATTATTTTAAATTTAAGACGTCAAAATTCAACAAATCAATATTAAAAAGCAACATTTTATCACAATAATTAAAATTTACATCAGAGCATTTCTCTCGTTTTATTTATTTAACAATCCTAAATTTCGCCAAAATGATTCTCTTTTGATAAGTTTTTCGTTAAAAGCCAATCCATTATACGCGCTTTATTCTCAAAAAAACCAATCTTAAATATATCAAAACTTCAATTTAGCTTGCTGAATTTTAACAATTACTCAATATTGATTTTTTGAGATTTGAATTATTAAAATATTCGTAAAAAGCCCATAAGAATTTTTAATGCTGCTTAAAAGCTGTACTTTTGAAAAATCAAATAATGAAAAGTAACAGCACAAAATATCAATCTACAATGACAACTCAAACTGGAGTTGCAATTGCTGCTACGATTATTTCTACTACAACAACTACTACCCCTTAGGGGTATACATTTTTACATATAATCCTAGGTTACCTATACTTTTTTCTTGAAAGAAGAGAGTTATTGGATACATAAAAAACATTTACAAAGAAAGAAAAGTCGCAGTTTTCAGTTTCAGTTCACAGTTGATAACCTTTGAACCTTTGTTACTCAAAATCTTTGCAACTTATTAAAAAATATCACAAAAATGAAAGTATTAAAATTTGGCGGAACTTCGGTTGCCAATGCTCAAAATATAAAACTCGTTCTCGAAATTGTAAAACAAAAAGCTGAAAAAGATAAATTAGTTGTAGTAGTTTCTGCCTTAAGCAAAGTCACAGATCTGCTTCAATCTGCAGCGGCAAAAGCAGCAGCAAATGATGAAAGCTTCAGAGAAGTTGTTGCCGAAATCGAGAAAAAACACCTTGACACTTTAAAAGAATTGATTCCGGTAAGCGAGCAAAGCAGTTTGTTGAGCCACGTAAAAAGAATCATTAATCACTTAGAAACTTTATTAGACGGTTGTTTCCTTCTTGGCGAATTATCTCCAAGAACTGCCGATACTATTTTAAGTTTTGGAGAATTGCTTTCGTCATTCATTATTGCAAAAGCATACGAACAAATTAACAATGATGCGGTTTACAAAGACAGTCGTGAGTTGATTAAAACAAATGCTGATTTTGGAAAAGCGGTTGTGAATTTTGAAGTTTCGAATAAATTAATTCAGGAATATTTTTCTTCGAATGAATCAAAAATCAATATTCTGCCAGGATTTATCGCACAGACTTTAGACGGAATCACCTCGACTTTAGGACGTGGCGGATCTGATTACACTGCAGCAATTATTGCCGGAGCAATCGACGCAGAACAATTGGAAATCTGGACTGATGTAAACGGAATGTTTACAGCCAACCCAAAAATTGTAAAACAAGCACAGCCAATTGCAAATATTTCGTATCAGGAAGCGATGGAATTGTCTCATTTTGGTGCCAAAGTTTTGTATCCGCCAACTATTCAGCCAGTTTTAAGAAAGAACATTCCAATTTTAATCAAAAATACTTTTGAGCCAGAAGCTGTTGGAACTTTAATTTCTGATACTGTGGTGTCAAAAGACACTGTTGTAAAAGGAATCAGTCATATTGATAATATTTCATTGTTGACGCTTGAAGGTCCTGGAATGATTGGTGTTGCAGGTTCGTCAAGACGTTTGTTTGAAGTATTGTCTCAGGAAAAAATCAACGTTATTTTCATTACTCAGGCTTCTTCTGAGCATTCAATTTGTATCGGAATTTTAAATTCGGATGCTGATAATGCTGAAACTGCAATTAACAGAGCTTTTGAAATTGAAATTGCACAAAACAAAATCGATCCCTGTTACGTAGAAAAAGACCTTTGCATTATTGCTTTGGTGGGTGAAAACATGAAAAATCACCAAGGTTTAAGCGGAAGAATGTTCAGTACTTTAGGAAAAAACAACGTTAACATTCGTGCGATTGCGCAAGGTGCTTCTGAAAGAAATATCTCGACTGTAATCAACGAAAGAGACGTTAAAAAAGCATTGAATACTCTACACGAGAATTTCTTCGAAGAAAACACAAAACAGCTGAATTTATTTGTAATGGGAGTTGGAAATGTGGGCGAAAAATTCATCGAACAAATTCATTCTCAAAGAAGATTCTTAAAAGATAATTTAAAGATCAACGTTCGCGTAATTGCATTGTCGAACTCAAGAAAAATGCTTTTTGACGAAGACGGAATCTCATTAAAAGATTGGCAATCGACTTTAGATAAAGGTGAAGCAGCAATTCCGACAGAATTCATCGCACGCGCCAAAGAACTGAATTTACGTAATAGTATTTTCGTAGATATTACAGCAAATGCAAGCGTTTCTGAAATGTATGAGAAGTTCTTAAAAGAAAGTATTGCGGTTGTAACTTGCAACAAAATTGCCTGTTCATCTGCTTACGATAATTATAAAAAACTAAAAAGTTTATCTCGCCAATACAACGCTCCGTTTTTGTTTGAAACGAATGTTGGTGCGGGATTGCCAATTATTGATACTGTAAAAAACTTAATTGCTTCTGGCGATAAAGTGCATAAAATTCAGGCGGTTTTATCGGGAAGTTTGAATTTCATTTTCAACAATTTCGATCAAAACAATTCTTTCCACGATGTGGTTAAAGAAGCCGGAGTTCAAGGTTTCACAGAACCAGATCCGAAAATTGATTTAAGCGGTGTTGATGTAGCTCGTAAAATCCTGATTTTAA
Organism: Flavobacterium sp. LHD-80; assembly: GCF_030929605.1. Lineage (GTDB taxonomy): Bacteria > Bacteroidota > Bacteroidia > Flavobacteriales > Flavobacteriaceae > Flavobacterium. Next base: position 562,986 of record NZ_JAVFVS010000001.1, on the reverse strand, counting down.
TTCGCGAAAGCGGTTATGAAATGGATATTGACGCGATTGCAAACGAATCATTTTTACCAACAGAATGTCTAACAACAACAAACAACGAGGATTTCTTTGCTTCGTTAATCAAACACGCGTCGCATTTTGAAGACATTTATAAAGAAGCTTTAGCGAAAGATTCAAGATTGAAATACGTGGCACAATTCGAAAACGGAAAAGCAAGCGTTGGTCTTCAATTTATTCCAAAAGATCACCCTTTCTACAATTTAGAAGGAAAAGACAATATCGTTTTGTTCTACACAGATCGTTATGTAGACCAGCCTTTATTGATCAAAGGCGCCGGGGCTGGAGCAGCGGTTACCGCTTCAGGAATTTTTGCAGATGTAATTCGCATAGGGAATATTTAAAGGTGCTAAGGTTCTAAGATGCTAAGGTTCTGAGTTTTTTTTAGAACTGATCTTAGCCCTTAGAACCTCAGAATCTTAGAAAATAAAATAAAAAGATGCAAAGAAACCTTAGAATCTTAGCATCTTAGAACCTCAGAACCTTTAAAAAAAAATGGAAATAAAATTATTCTGTCCCGCTACAATCGCAAACCTCTCCTGCGGATTTGACGTACTTGGACTTTGCTTAGACAATGCGGGCGATGAAATGATTGTTCGAAAAGTCGATCAAAAAGGAGTTCGAATCACTAAAATTGTCGGTGCCGATTTGCCTTTGGAAACCGAGAAAAACGTTTCTGGAGTTGCTGCTTTGGCCATGCTGGAAACTTTGGACGAATTGGATTTTGGATTCGAAATCGAAATTTATAAAAACATAAAAGCTGGAAGCGGTATTGGAAGCAGTGCTGCAAGTTCTGCCGGAGCGGTTTTCGGAATTAATGAGTTACTAGGAAAACCTTATTCTCGTAAAGATTTAGTTCAGTTTGCCATGCAAGGCGAAAAATTAGCCAGCGGAAACGCACATGCCGACAACGTTGCTCCTGCCCTTTTAGGCGGCTTTACTTTGGTAAGAAGTTATGCGCCTTTAGATATTATCAGAATTGACAGTCCGGAAGAATTATTCGCAACAGTAGTCCATCCACAAATTGAATTGAAAACTTCTGACGCACGTTCGGTTTTAAAACAAAATGTTTCCCTGAAAAGCGCTATTATGCAATGGGGAAATGTAGGCGGATTAGTTGCAGGTCTTTACACTAAAGATTACGAATTAATTGGAAGATCGCTTCATGATGAAATTGTGGAACCTTTAAGAAGCGTTTTGATTCCAGGTTTCGATCAAATCAAACAAACGGCTTATGAAAACGGCGCTTTAGGTTCTGGAATTTCAGGTTCTGGCCCATCTATTTTTGCTTTAAGCCGAGGAAAAGAAACCGCCGAAAAAATCGCAAAAGCCATGAGCGACGTTTACGAAAAAATGAATTTGCCGTATGAAATTCACGTTTCGAAAATAAATCCTGATGGCGTAAGAATTATATAACACCAATTTCACGAATTAGCACAAATTGGTTTTCGAAATAATCTAAACAGAAGGAGAACACAAAGTTTGTCAGGCTGAGCGGAGTCGAAGCCCACGCAAAGTGTATACGCAATAGATAACCGTGTAGTTTGTCATTCCGAGGAACGAGGAATCTCCACGAGAAGCTCAACAAAGACTGGATTAACGGTGCGGAGTTACTTGCGAAGATTTCTCCTCCGTCGAAATGACAAACATGGCGTGCCAAACTTTGTGGGCCTTCGACTACGCTCAGCCTGACACAACGAAGAGATAATTAAAAATAAAAAACGAAAGCTACAAGCAAGCATAGGAAAAAGCCTAAAGCGTATTGCTTAAAGCCTAAAGCAATAAAATAATGAAATACTATAGTTTAAACCATAATGCCCCAAAAGTTTCTTTCAAAGAAGCCGTAATACAAGGATTAGCGAGTGACAAAGGATTATATTTCCCAGAAAACATTACCGCTTTAGATCCGTCATTTTTTGATAAAATCGAAAGTTTAAGCCACGAAGAAATTGCTTTTGAAGCAATCAAACAATTCGTTGGAGATGAAATACCAGCAGAAAAACTAAAAGAAATCATTGCCGAGACTTTGGTTTTTGATTTTCCGGTGGTGAAAGTCGAAGACGGAATCTATTCGTTAGAATTATTCCATGGCCCGACAATGGCATTTAAAGACGTTGGAGCGCGTTTTATGTCACGTTGTCTGGGTTATTTCAATAAAGACAAAAAAGACGCTAAAAACACTGTTTTAGTAGCTACTTCCGGAGATACAGGCGGTGCTGTTGCCAGCGGATTTCTAGGCGTTGACGGCGTTGATGTTGTCATTTTATATCCGTCAGGAAAAGTGAGTGATATTCAGGAAAAACAATTGACTACTTTAGGGCAAAACATTAAAGCACTTGAAGTGGATGGCGTTTTTGATGATTGCCAGGATATGGTGAAAAAAGCCTTTTTGGATGAAACTCTGGCGCATAAAAACCTGACTTCTGCAAACTCAATTAATATTGCGCGCTGGTTACCGCAAATGTTTTATTTCTTCTTTGCTTACAAAGCCTTGAAAAGCCAAAACAAACCTTTAGTTTTCTCTTGCCCAAGCGGCAACTTCGGAAATATCTGCGCCGGAATTATGGCAAAGAAATTAGGTTTGCCAATTGAACATTTCGTAGCGTCTACAAATGTAAACGACACGGTGCCAAGATTCTTAGAAAACGGAAAATACGACCCGAAACCTTCTAAAGCAACTATCTCTAACGCCATGGATGTTGGAAACCCAAGTAACTTTATCAGAATTCAGGAATTGTACAACAATGACTTAAAAGCTTTCGAAAAAGACTTCTCTTCTTATAGTTATACTGATGAAGAAACGCTTGAAGCGCTAAAGAAAATTTATAACACAGACGGTTATATCGCAGAACCGCACGGCGCTGTTGGTTATTTAGGTTTGAAAAAAGAATTGGAGAAACATAGCAACGCGATTGGTATTTTCTTAGAAACAGCGCATCCTATTAAATTCTTAGATGTTGTTGAACCTGCTTTAGGCATTACACTTCCTATTCCTGCTCAGATTGAGAGTGTTATTAATGAGGAGAAAGTTAGTGTGAAGATTGGGAGTTATGAGGAGTTGAAGAAATTTTTAGAGTAAAAAAATATTTTTTTATAAAATTTAAAAGGCCACGAATTATAGCAATTTGTTGGCTTTTTTTATTTTTAATTATTTAAAGAAATATAGAGTACAAAATTTTGATTAATATTACTTTAAATTTATTTCTTTTTAATTCATAATATTATAACTATATGAAAATAAAAATTACCCTCCTAATTTTAAACATTCTAGCATTTTTAGCTTCAATAATATGGCTTTATGTTGAACGGTCTCTTGAACCACTGATTAGCACATTAACTTTAGCAGGTACACTTTTAGTTTTATTTTTTAATACCGATGATAATAATGATACTAAAATCAAAATGAAACAAAAAGGCGGAAAAAATTCAAAAAACTATCAGGCAGGTGGTAATATAAATCTTTAATTATGTTTGGAAGAAAAAATTTAAAACAAGAAGGAGGAACGGATTCAACAAATCTACAAGGTCAAAATGTTGTTATAAATAATGGAATTAATTATTCAGATGCAAGGGAAATTGCTTTAGATGTTTTCAAATCCAATTTTTTAGAGTTATCACAATCAGCTTCATTAATTGCTAAGCAAAGAGCGGAAGAATTAGTTGACGAATTCTTGAAGAGAATTATGGAAAAAGATCCTGAAAAAATAAATAAAATACAAGATCCTGATATTCAGTACGCAATTTTTACTGCACAAAAAGAATACGCTAGAAGTGGTGAAAAAAATCTGGAAGAAATGCTTATAGATATTTTATTAAGAAGAGTTGATGAAAATTCTCAATCACTAAAAAAGATAGTTTTAAATGAGTCACTAGAAATTCTTCCAAAACTTACTAATGAACAATTAGACATTCTTACAATTGTTTTTTTAATTAACGAAACCCACAATTATGATATTGTAGATCGATTAACATTCAAAAATTATTTAGAAAATTATTTTTGCCCTTTTATAGATCAACTCACTAAAAACAACTCAGTTTACAAACATTTAGAATATACTGGTTGTTGTGGAAGTTTTGGAATACCTGACGATAATTTTTCAAACTTACTTCTAAATAAATACAAAGGAATTTTTTCTAATGGGTTTGAAAAGTCTGTATTTGAAGAAATAACAAAGTGTGATGAAGCTTATAATTCCATAATTATTAACTGTATAAACAATGCGTCCTTGTATCAATTTAATGCAATGAATGAAAGTATTTTGGAAAAAAAAACAAATGATATAAAAATGAATAACAACAATATACAGTCATTTAAGTCCTTATTTAATGATTCCACTATGAGTTGGCAACAAGCAAATAAATATTTGATTGAATTAGAACCGAAACTTGAAACTCTAATTAATCTTTGGAAAGAGTCATATATATGTACTATGAATGTTACTTCTGTCGGAATTATGCTTGCCGTTACAAATCTAAAAAGAAAGACAGGAATAGACATTAATGTAGATATTTGGATAAAATAGAATCCCCTGCTAGCGCGAGCGTCCCGCTCGTGAATATAAAGAAATTAAACCCAATCGAAACGTTTACGAGAGAGACGCTCGCGCTAGCAAGTGAGTTGAAAGTGTTTTTAGGTTAATAATCTTCATCCACAAAATAAAAAAAGCGAGTAAACAAATTAGTCGCTTTTTTTTATTTCACGCATTACGGCTTTCCGTATTAAAATATCAAAAATAAAATTGAATTTTACTCCCATAAAGATATTTTAATCTTTCAAGTAAAATTAACTAGCCCCAAAACCAAAATGAAGAAAATTACTTTTAGCGTATTATTTATTTGCATAACGATGTCCTTTTTTAGTTGTGTTAATGAAGAAATAGAAAAAGCCATTCCAGAAGCTGAAACCCCCGCTAGCGCGAGCGTCCCGCTCGTGAACACAAAGAAATTTAAAAACTAATTGTGTCTCGTCCTGAAATTCAAAACTAATTGAAACGTTCACGACCGAGATGCTCGCGCCAGCAAATAAGTAATTCAAATCCAATATAAAATTTCCGTCAATTTGGAAGGTCTGTAAATAAAAAAACAAAATGAATTTATCAAATCTAGTAAAATATTTCAGTTTCTTTTTAAATCCCAATAAGTCTAATAAGCCTAAAGGTATTTTAAAACTTGAAAAGATATATAATATAAAAATTGAAGAACATGCTGAAGGTCACATTCTCTCAACATCAAATGTAAATAAATACTTGTTAGACAATGATAAGAATGTTATTGGACTAAATTTAGGGAGAAATGCAATTACAGAAATTAAAGGTCTTGAAAATTTTCCTGAATTAATAAACTTGGTCTTATACGAAAATAAAATAAAGAAAATCGAGGGACTTGAAAAATTAATCAAACTCCGTTTTTTAAGTTTGGATAATAATCAAATAGAAAAAATCGAAGGGCTGGAACAAAATGATCATCTAAGCGAATTAGTTTTATATTCTAATAAAATAAGCAAAATTGAAAATCTTCAGCATTTAAAAAAATTGCAAATTTTATACTTATTTGGTAATCAAATTTCAAAAATTGAAAATCTTGGTCATTTAGTTCAGTTAAAAGAATTATACCTTAGCAGTAATAGCATCTCAAAAATCGAAGCCCTAAATAATTTAGTAAGATTAAAAGAACTATATCTGGATAAGAATCAAATCAAAAAAATAGAAGATTTGGATAATCTAGAAAGCCTAACAAAACTAGTTTTAAATGATAATCAAATTGAAAAAATTGAAGGCCTAGATAATTTACTTTCACTTTCAACACTAAATTTAGAGTCGAACAAAATTAAGTATATTGAAAATATCTCAAAATTAAAAAACCTGACAAAATTTGAAACGTATGGGAATTTAATTGAAAAATATGCTGAAATTTTAAACGAAAATGAAATTGGGAAGTATGTCATCCATAAAAAGGTTTATTTTCATTCGGGCGAATCATATGAAGTAGAAGAAGATAATTTAGGTCTAATAGTTGGGCGATTTGAGACATTGAATGAAGCCCTAATTAGCAAACATAGGGCTGATATCAAGTCGCTACAAAATCTAGCTGGAGCAAATATTGTTGACTTTATCATAGATCGAAATAATTACGATCAGTTGTATTCAGAACTGCAAAATTATTATCACACAGAGTTCAATATTGAAATAGAAAACAAATACTATTTCTATTTCCCAGAAAAAATTGATCCTAAGCAAGGAGAAAAACTTTTAGAAATATTATCTCTAAGTTTTCACGAAATTGTTGAATACCCAGAAAATGAAAAACTAGATATAGTTAAATTTAACGAAGAAAGAAATATTTCAAGTGAGTTCTAAATAATTAAGCGCTCGACCTGCTCAAATTAGATTTTAATTTTCTTTACGTTCACGAGCGAGACGCTCGCGGTAGCAACTTAAATTATTTCTTAGTTCCCAGCAAATACAAAATCTTCGCAGGTCCAGATTTTACTTTTCCAACTTCCCAATTAAAACTTGCTGCGTTATCTAATTTAGAAATCAACTCATTCATTTCTTCCACAGAATAAGTTCTTAAAGAAGAAACTACGCCATCCCATAAAACTAAAATCGGTACAATTGGGATTAGATAGGTAAAAACAATTCTACCAATCTTAAATGGCCTGATAAAAGGCGTCGTCAACAAAACAGAAATTGGGGAAAAAATCATGGCTATAATACTCGGAACACTTCGCTCCTGCCCTTCAAAAATAGCAATAGAACTATTGGTGTCGATTGCATTTTGCAGAATCTGTTGCGAGTCTTTGGGTTTAAAATGATGCAGCGATAAAAATTGCGTTCGAAGTCCTTTTAAGTTTTCAGGAACGTTTCTGGCATCAACAGACGTCTTTATGAACTCAAAATTATCCGCTTGTTTTTGAGTATGTTCGAAGGCAGGAATATTGGGAAAATAATCCGTCAGCAGAATTTTTAAATCGGGATTGGTTTTTCTTAATTCGGTATTGAGCCAAATTAGTCCGCCTCCTCCGCCAGAAGCGAGATCAATAATTTGATTGGTTTGGCTTTCTTTTAATCCTTTTTCTATTATTGGAACAATTCCTTTATACATGGCAGTTTTGTTCGAAAGAAACTGCAAAAAATCGGTCATGTAATTTCTAATAAATTCCGGAAGCCATTGTTGATCTTCAAATTCAAACAAATGTATTCTGCTCATACTTTCTTGATTTTGTGTTCTATACAAATTTCAAAAATTTTATTTGAATATTTGCTTGTAGCAAGTAAAAATCAATTGCCTCCAGCTTGAGCTGGAGGTTTGTATTTTGAGTAAGATTCGGCTTTAGCCAAAACATTATAGATTCGGCTAAAGCCATTTTTCAACTGTAATTTTATTCCCCCCGCTAAAGCTGGAGGCAATTAAAAAAAGAGCCTCCTTATTAAACACTTTCATAAAAAGATGTCATCCTTCTTTAAGTCTAAGAATCATCACTTATAATTTTTTTATATCTTTAAAAACTTTAATCAACAATCCCAAATTCAAAACATCAAAATAATAATACCCAAAAATTTTATGAAAAAAGCATTACTTTCATTTCTTATAGTTGGATTTTTTACTGCCTACGCTCAGGAATCAAAACCAGATTCAAAACCGAAAACACCTGCTGCAAAAGAAGAAAATTCACCTGCTAATCTTACTTTCAATCCAGATTCTCAAGTTGTCACCAATCATACAACCACAATAAAAGGTCAAAAAGTTGCATATAAAGCAACAGCAGGTACTATGCCTGTTTGGGATGAAGACGGAAAAGCAATTGCCGGATTATTCTATACCTACTATGAACGTTCTGATGTAAAAGATAGAGATTCTCGTCCTTTAGTGATTTCATTTAATGGTGGTCCTGGTTCTGCTTCGGTTTGGATGGAAATTGCTTATACAGGACCAAAATTGTTGAATATTGATGACGAAGGCTATCCTTTACAACCTTACGGAATAAAAGAAAACCCGTATTCTATCTTGGATATTGCTGATATTGTTTTTGTAAACCCTGTTAACACAGCGTATTCTAGACCAACAAGCAAAGAAATCCCAACTACAAAATTCTTTGGTGTAAATGCCGACATTAAATACCTAGCCGATTGGATCAATGGTTTTGTAACCCGCACTAATCGTTGGGCTTCGCCTAAATACTTGATAGGTGAAAGTTATGGTACAACTCGTGTTTCTGGATTAGCGCTTCAATTGCAAAACAATCAATGGATGTATCTTAATGGAGTGATTTTAGTATCGCCTACTGATTTAGGAATAACTCGCGGTGTTGTGTCTGATGCTGCGCTGAAATTGCCATATTTTGCAGCAACTGCCTGGTATCACAAAGCGCTTAGTCCTGATCTTCAAAATAAAGATCTAACTGATATGTTGCCCGAAGTTGAAGATTTTACTATAAATGAACTTCTTCCGGCATTATCAAAAGGAGGATTTTTGGAAGAACAAAAAAGAAAAGAAATGGCATCTAAAATAGCACGTTATTCTGGTATTTCAGAGAAAGTTATCCTTCAAAACAATTTAGATGTTCCTTATGATTATTTTTGGAAGGAACTATTAAGAGACAAAGGTTATACAGTAGGAAGACTTGATTCAAGATACAAAGGAATTGACCGCAAAGACGCTGGAGAAAGCGTTGATTTTAATGCCGAACTTACGTCTTGGTTGCATTCGTTTACACCTGCAATCAATATGTATGTACGTAATAATCTTAATTACAAAACCGACTTTAAATACAATATGTTTGGCCCTGTGCATCCGTGGGACAGATCTAATGATAAAACAGGTGAAAACTTAAGACAAGCCATGGCACAAAATCCGTATTTACATGTAATGGTACAATCAGGATATTATGATGGTGCTTGTGACTATTTTAATGCTAAATATGATTTATGGCAAATTGATCCGAGTGGAAAACTAATGGATAGAATGTCATGGAAAGGCTACAGAAGCGGTCATATGATGTATTTGAGAAAAGCTGACCTAGAAACTGCAAATGAAGACATAAGAACATTTATAAAGCAATCACTGCCTAAACCGAGTGAACCTGCAAAATATTAAATCTGATTTTTTTAACACATATAAATCAATTGCCTCCAGCTTTAGCTGGAGGTTTTGTTTTTAAGGATAAATCGGCTTTAGCCAAAAGCATAAAAAATTAGGCTGAAGCCATTTTCTAGCCTAACTTTGTCCCTACAGCTAAAGCTGTAGGCAATTGAAAACACTTATAAATAACATGATCACAAAAGCATTACTCGAAGATATTCCTGCATTAGTAACTTTAATAAATTCAGCTTATAGAGGTGAAACTTCAAAAAAAGGCTGGACAACCGAAGCGCATTTATTAGAAGGAAAAAGAACTGACGATGAGGAAATGACAGAAATTTTTCTTGATTCAAAAAATACGATTCTGAAATTTACTGAAAATGACAAAATTATCGGTTCGGTTTTATTGGTTGAAAAAGGAAATCAATTGTATTTAGGAATGTTGACGGTTTCTCCTGAACTTCAAAACAGTGGCATCGGAAAAAAGCTTTTGGCTGAAGCCGAAAATCATGCTAAATCTTTGAATTTGTCGAGTATTATTATGACGGTTATTTCGGTTCGTGAAGAACTTATTGCGTGGTACAAACGTCACGGTTATGTAGATACAGGCGAAAGAGAAGCTTTCCCGGAAAGTGGTATTCATGTTACGGTTTCTGAAGAGCCTTTGGAGTTTATATTTTTGGAAAAGAAGCTTTAAGAATTTAGAGAACAAATGAACATACAGCTTTTACCTAAAAAAAGTAGCAAAGCTTCCGTTTGGAGTGGTGGATTGACATATGAATATATGATTTATCCGAAAACAGCAAACTATGCTGATAGAGATTTTTTATTCAGAATAAGCAGTGCTACAATAGAACAAACTCCTTCAGAGTTTACCAAATTTAAAGGCTATCATCGATATTTGGTTATGCTTGATGATCGCTTAGATATCGAAATAAATAAAGAGAAAAGAACGTATGAGAAATATGAAATCATGGAATTTAATTCAGGTGATGACGTAGCTTCTTATACAAAAGGGATTGATTTTAATTGGATGGTTTCTGAAAAAATAAGCCACCACAAACTGATAATAACGAATAGTGAGCAACATTATAATGCTGAAATACTAATTTTATTTTCTTTACAGACAACAGTTATTAAAATTAATGAGAAGCCATACCATTTGGAACCTTATGATTTATTGGTAGTTGAAAATCAAGAAAAGGAAAATGTAATGATTCAATTTTCTAATGAATGTCTCGCTGGGATATTGGATTTTTAATTTTTTTTTGCCACGAAGGCACGAAGACACTAAGTTTCTTTTTACAATCTCACAAAGAAGTGGAGTTTTTTATCTCAAGCATTACCCTCAATCTTGTCATTTCGACGGAGGAGAAATCTCCGCAAGTAACTCCGCAACGAGAATCCAATCTTTGTAGAGCTTCTCGTGGAGATTTCTCCTCCGTCGAAATGACAAACTATATGAAAACTTTGTCTAAAAACTTTGCGACTCTGCGTCTTTGCGAGATTATTTTAAGCCAAACCTTAAATTATCTTATATAACTTATATGGTTTCAAAACAGTTTACAAAACAAGTTCTATAAACAAACGTTGAATCGTTTTCTCTAAATCCTGACACAAACCCGGATGAGGTCTCGACGTTTGTATCGCAGAACTTCTAATTGCGGTTAACCAGCGAAAACGTTCTGGAATCTCAAATGCAGCGATTGGACCGCCGTCTTTGGCTCCGTTTGTGATTTTTTCTAAAGAAGTTAAATTGCACTCTAATTGTTCGATATCAAAATCGTTAGAAAGTGTTTCTATTTTTTCTTTATTTAAATGAAAAAGGACTTTTATAAACTTGGCTTTTTTGCAAAACAAAATGATTCCGATATTCAGGAATTCTTCGCGCTCTACCCTTGGCACAACACGAATCACAGCATATTCGTATAAGTGATTATCTTGCATTTTGAGCCTGATTTACAAATATTTCTGAATTCTCTAATCTTGTCTTTAAAAACTGCAAATACACGTTTCGTAATGCTTCTGGCGTTTCATCGGCATCTTCCCATTGCAACCAGTCTAACGGAATCGTATTTACAATTTCTGCTAAAACTTCTGGAGTCAAAATTGCTTTAAATTCGGCATCGACTTCTTTTAAAAGTGAAGCTTGAGGTAATAAAACGTGATCTTTTATCAATGCAAACGGACTTTTAGCATGTTGTTCCCAATTGTTCCAAGAATGATGAAAATACAAACATGCGCCATGATCAATCAGCCATAATTCTTTATGCCAGATCAACATATTGGTGTTTTTGAAAGTTCTATCAACGTTTGTGATGTAAGCGTCAAGCCAAACAATTTGCGACGCTAATTTGGCATCGACAGTCGTAACAACAGGATCAAAAGTAATCGCGCCTGACAAAAAATGAAGCGCCAAATTTAATCCTTGACTTCCTTGCAATAAATCCTGAATTTCTTCATCCGCTTCGGTTCTTCCGAAAGCTTCGTCGAGATTGGCGAAAACTAATTCGGGAAGTTGAAGTTTTAAGGCTTTTGCTATATGTCCGCCAACTAATTCGGCTATAAGAGCTTTTACGCCGTGTCCGGCACCTCTAAATTTTAATACGTATTTAAAATCGTCATCGGCTTCTGCCAAAGCGGGTAAAGAACCGCCTTCGCGCAGTGGCGTAATGTATCGCATGACGTTTACCGTTCTGAGATCGAAGTTATTTTTCATATTACAAACTTACGATTTTTGATTTTAGATTTCAGAGGATAGATTTTAGATTTTTTTAACTGGGAAGATTTATTTTAACGCAAAGTTCGCGAAGGTTTACGCAAAGAACGCGAAGATTTGTTCACGCAGATTTTGCAGATCACGTAGATTAATTCTCATTTTATGTCATCCTGAGCGAAGTCGAAGGACCGCAAAGATATTCCACAAAGTTTAGTTACTTTGTCGAGCTACTTTCGCCCCTTCGACTTCGCTCAGGGTGACAACTCAATAAAATTATCTAATTATAAAATTGGCACATTTCCTAATTCAAGAAAAGCTTTTCCTAAATTCTCAATAATATCAGAGGCTATAAAACATTCATAACCTGTTTTAGGCAAAGCAATATCAGCGGTTAAACCGTGAAGAAAAACGCCAAGTTTTGCTGCGTATTTTGGTTCATAACCTTGAGCTAATAAGCTTGTTATAATTCCCGTTAAAACATCACCGCTTCCTGCTGTGGCAAGCGCTGCGTTTCCGGTTGTATTTTCGTAAATTTCATTTTTATTTATAATATGTGTCGGGGCGCCTTTCATCACAAAGATAACTTTATACTTTTCTGAAAAAGAGACTGTTTTTTGAAACTTCTCCGCTTCCGAATTCCATTTGCCTATTAAGCGTTCCAATTCTTTAGGATGAGGTGTCAAAATTGTGTTTTCGGGCACTAATTCTAACCAAGATAAATTTTCAGAAATGATGTTCAAAGCATCGGCATCGAGAACTAAAGGCGCTTTATTCACTCTCAAAAACTCAAATAAAGCTTTTTGGGTTCCGAGCTCCTTTCCTATTCCAGGTCCAAATCCGATTGCCTGCGGCACTAATGGTAAATGAATATTGGTAATGAAATTTGCATTTTCATCAGTGAGAACCATAACTTCGGGAATTGAAATTTGGAGTATTTGGTAACCGCATTTTGGTACAAAAGCAGTTACAAGTCCGCAACCAGATTTTAGACAGGATTTTGAAGCTAAAACGGCTGCTCCAATTTTACCATAACTTCCGCCAATAATCACTGCATGACCTTGAATTCCTTTATGCGTCTGCGGATTTACAGGTTTGTAGATTTTTAAAACTTCTTCTTTTGTGATTAAATATGGAGCTTTCATTTTCTATTTTTAATTCAAACGCTGATTTACAAAATACATTTTCATCATGCCTTTATTTTTAACTAGAATTTCACCGCGATAACTGCAATCAAAATTGTCTTTTATCAATTCAAATGTATTTTCAGAAACATTAATTTTCCCGGATTCCGAATTCGATTCCATTCTTGAGGCAATATTTACGGCATCTCCCCAAATATCGTAGGCAAACTTTTTAGTTCCTACAACTCCCGCAACAACAGGCCCCGAATTAATTCCGATTCTGATATTAAACCGAGTTCCGTTAAAATCAACATTTGATTTTGAGTCTTCAACAAATTTAAGCATTTCTAAAGCAGCACGAACCATTAAATTTGCATGATTATCAGACTTATACGGCAATCCGCCAGCGCACATATAAGAATCGCCAACGGTTTTTATTTTCTCTAAATCATATTTTTCGATAATCTGATCAAATTTTGAAAAATAATAATCCACGCTTTGTACCAGTATTTCTGGAGATAAATTTTCAGAATAACTTGTAAATCCCTCAAAATCGGTAAATAAAACCGTAACCGATTCGAATTTTTTAGCTTCAACTTTTCCGGTTTCTTTTAGTTCGGCAGCAGTTTCTTCGGGAAGAATATTAAGCAATAAAGAATTGGATCGATTTCTTTCGTTCGCGATAATTTTATTGGTTTTATGCACAAATTTATATCTTCGGTACAAACCAAAAGCCAGTAAAAGCACTAATATAAAAGAGATTATAGACGAAATGGCAATAATTTTCTGTGTCTTTTTTTGCTGATTTAGTAAGTTGACTTCGATTTGTTTTTGGGCAACTTCAGCATTCGTTCGAATGTCTGCCATTTTTTGAACCATTTCAATATTATTTACACTGTCTTTGTAAACAATATGGTTTTTATAATAATGTAGTGATTCCCTAAAATCACCTGATTTTTGATATAATTCTGAAAGTTTTAAATTTGAATTGCTCAGCTGTTCTTTTAATCCATATTTCTGCGCCAAACTCAAACTTTCTTCGGCATAACCTAAAGCTTTTTTCCAATTATTTCGTTTCAAATAAATGTCGGACATATACGTGAGATAATCGGAAATAGCGTAATAATCTTCTAATTTTTCCAGAATTGCGATCGCTTCATTTATATTTTTCATTGCCAAATCATCCTTTCCCTGCTCGGCATAAAGCATTCCGGTATTCCCTAAATTATAAGCTGTCCCAATTAAATAATTAGCCTTCTTAAAGAGAATACCGGACTCTTTATAATAGGCTAATGCATTTTCATACTTTTTACTTTTCGAATATTCTTCTCCAGCGTTCAATAAGGCAGTCGCTAATGAAATTGTATCGGTTGTTTTTCGTAAAATAGAAATTGCTTTGTTATAGTACATTTGGGCACTTAAAGTGTTGTCCATAACCGAATAAACATCGGCAATAGACATATTAGCAGAACCTTCGCCAGCGGGATAATCAGCTTGAACTGCAGCATCTTTACTTTTAAAATAGGCTTCGAGTGCCGTATTCAAATCGCCAAGAACTCGGTACTAATTTCCTTTTTGCAGATAACCGCGATGCAAATAGAGATAATTATTTTCTTTTTTTGAGAGGCTAATAAGTTCATTGGCATACTTTAAAGAAGTCTTGAGGTCACTGACTTCGTTAAAAGATAAATTCCGTAATAATTCAAGTTTGGCTTCGCCGGAAAGTGTATTTTCTTTATAGATTTTCTGTAAACTATCGGCTATTTTTTGGTTTTGAGCATGGCAAATAACCGATAAAAAGCAAATTGCAATTATCAAAAAACAAATTCTGGTAACTGAAATACTTTTTCTCAAAATGCTTAACTGTTAGCTCTTAATTTAGGATCGATTAGAAATTTTTTTACACTATTTTGGTAGTAAATACTGAAATTGATTTTGTAAATATTGTTTGTTTCGGCAATATCAGCTTGATCTTTAACTGTCGCCACTACTTTGCTGTTTTTTCCGCCAGAACCAGTGATCGTGATATCGTCATCAAGAAAATAAATATCAGTTGGATCATTTAAATCAAAATCATAAACGATGCTGTCAATTGCAATATCGTAGCCTGCATCTTTTGATTCACCAACCCATTCTACATTTTGAGCAATATATACATTGCTTAAAAAATCAACTATTTTTCCGGTATCGCTAATTCCGTCGTTATCATCAGAAAGTGTGCAATTGTCGTGAATATCATCCTGAGAAGGATTCGTCATGTGATAGAGTCTGCTGGCATCAACAGTCAAAACTATCTGTACATTTTTACCCATAATTCAATTCTTAAATGATTAAAATAATTTGTTTTTAGAGGCCACAAAATTAGTTTGTCATCAAAGATTAAATGGTTGATTTTTAAGGGGTAAAACTTTCAATTGTAACTCAAATTTAGTGATTTTTTTATTCCAACATTCATAAAATCAACAAGTTGCCGTTTAATCGGATTAAAGTATCGTTTCGTCGGATATTTAGTTAATAAAAGAAGTAAATTCTTTATATTTATAAATGTAATAATCTGTTTTTAAACACTTTACAAGTTTACTTCAACTAAAATTCAGCTAACATATAACGCTTATGAACGTAAACAAACACGCCATAGACTGGAAAGAAATTTTAAATTTTAAAAACATTGCTCTCAATATCATTGGAGTTGCGTTTATCACGCTAGCTTTAAAAGGTTTCATGCTTCCAAACAAGTTTTTAGACGGCGGCGTTATCGGAATTTCGATGCTTCTTCATGAAATTTTACATCTTCCGTTTGGTGCTTTAGTTCTCTTTTTAAATATTCCGTTTTTGTATATCGGAAAAAAAATCCTCGGCAATACTTTTGCTGTTCAAAGTCTGATTACGTTTGTTCTTATTGCTTTGAGCATCAATTTTGTACATATTGATGCCGTAACTTCAGACAAATTACTAATTGCTTTATTTGGAGGCTGTTTAATTGGTATTGGAATGGGATTTTGCATCCGAAGCGGGTCAACTGCAGATGGAATTGAAATTTTAGCTTTGCTTACCACGAGAAAAATTGGTTTAAATGTTTCAGAAGTCATCTTTGGGATAAACAGTTTATTGTTTCTTGCGGCGGCTTGGTATTTTGGCATTTCGACTGCGTTATATTCTATTGTCACTTATTTTTCGGCCGTAAAATCTTTAGATTATATCTCACAGGGAATTGAACAGTATATTTCATTACATATTATTTCGGCCAAAAGCGATGAAATAAAAGATTTGATTGTTCAAAAATTTAGAAAAGGCATCACGATTATTAAAGGCGAAAGAGGTTACTTGCCAGACAGTTTTCATGAAAAATGGGATTGCGATATTATTGTAACCATAGTAACACGTTTGGAATTACTGCGAATTAAAGAAGAAATCAGCCAGCTTGATCCACATGCTTTTATGTATATTCAATATATAAAAGATGCGAGCGGTGGTATTTTACGATTTAAGGCTAAGCATTAGTTTTTTGCCACGAATTTCACGAATTTTCACGAAATACTTGATTTGAAATTATTGGAGCTTTGTCAAAGTTTAAAACTTTGATAAGGCTAGCGGATAATAAGAATTAACACCTAAATATTGCGAAATTTATAATTTAGACTATCAAAATTCGATATTTTTTGAATAAATTTGCGACTCAATTTTATAAAACAACACAATGAAAAATACTGCGCTTACGCACATACATGAAGGTTTAGGAGCAAAAATGCTTCCTTTTGCTGGTTATAACATGCCTATTACTTATGAAGGAGTTAATGCTGAACACGAAACAGTCCGTAACAGCGTGGGCGTTTTTGACGTTTCGCATATGGGCGAATTTTTGTTAACGGGTCCAAATGCGTTGGCTTTGATTCAAAAAGTAACTTCGAATGATGCTTCGACTTTGACGATTGGAAGAGCGCAATATTCTTGTCTTCCAAATAACGAAGGCGGGATCGTAGATGATTTGATTATTTATAAAATGAAAGACGAAGAATATTTACTTGTTGTAAATGCTTCGAATATTGAAAAAGACTGGAACTGGATTTCTTCTCACAATGATTTAGGAGTTGAAATGAAAAACCTTTCTGATGATTATTCATTATTGGCTATTCAAGGGCCAAAAGCAGTTGAAGCAATGCAACCTTTATCTTCTATCGATTTATCAGCGATTGCTTATTACCATTTTGAAGTAGCTGATTTTGCTGGTTTTAATGACGTAATTATCTCTGCAACTGGTTATACAGGTTCTGGTGGATTTGAAATTTACTGCAAAAATGCTGATGCTGAAGCAATTTGGAACAAAGTTTTTGAAGCTGGTGAGGCATTCGGAATCAAACCAATCGGACTTGCAGCACGTGATACTTTACGTCTAGAAATGGGATTCTGTTTATACGGAAACGATATTAACGATACAACTTCTCCGCTTGAAGCTGGTTTAGGATGGATTACTAAATTCACTAAAGATTTTACTAATTCTGAAAGTTTGAAAAAACAAAAAGAAGCTGGTATTACAAGAAAATTAGTTGCTTTTGAAATGCAAGAACGTGCAGTGCCAAGACACGATTACGAAATTGTTGACGGATCTGGAGCTGTAATTGGGATTGTAACTTCTGGTACAATGTCACCTTCTATGAATAAAGGAATTGGTTTAGGATATGTTACAGTTGCAAACAGCGCTGTTGAAAGTGATATTTTTATCAGAATCAGAAAAAATGATGTTCCTGCAAAAGTGGTAAAATTGCCTTTTTACAAGAAATAATTTATAATAAGTTTTAAAGTCGAAAGTCAAAAGTCTAAAAGTTTTGTGTTTTACACCTTTATGACTTTCAACTTTCGACTTAAAGAAAACCCTAAAAATGCATTACAATCTTAAAAGTTGTAATGCATTTTTTTTATTTGATGTCATTCATAGATAAAATCTTTTAGTTGTCGATTTTCTGCAGAAATTACTGTCTTTTATAAAAAAAATACCGTAATTTTAGTGTAACTGATGATTTACAGATTTATGAAAAACCTATTATTAGTACTTCTGCTTACTTCAACTGTTCTATTTGGTCAAAATAGCGCTCAAACATGTCAAATCTTAAATAAGATTAATGCGCTTGTTCAAACCGAACATATTCGACCAAAGCCAATAAATGATAGTTTATCAATTTTTGTTTTCGATAATTTAATCAACGAATTAGACCCTTCTCGAAATCTCTTTTTTAAAAGTGAATATGACGAAATGGCTAAAAAATACCGTCTAAATCTCGATAATTTGATTTTGAGCAATGACTGCAGTTTTTTAGATGATATTACTTCAAAATACAAAACAGGACTTTTGAGAACAAAAGCTGTTTTGGAAAAAATTCAAGCCGGAAAAATTGATTATACAATTAAAGACACGATTCGATTTTACAAAAAAGCATTTCCTTTTTATCTAAAAAAAGAAGATCTGGAGAAAGTCTGGCTTAAAAAACTGCGTTACCAGATTTTAGATGAAATAGCCGAAACTAGTGACAATCTAGATTCAATCAAAGCAAATTTCGCTTCAATTGAAGCCGCTTCGAGACGTATGATTTTGTCTAATGAAATTTGCCGAATCAGCACACTGCTAGAAACTAAAATCAAACAGGAAGAAAATCTTTATAACTATTTCTGCACGTATTTTGATCCGCATACTGCCTATTTCAGTGATGATTCTAAAACAAGTTTTGTGGCTTCATTATCTAAAGAACATCTTTCCTTAGGTATGAGCGTTAATCTGAATGAGAAAAACGAAATAATCATTGCCGAAATTGACCCAAATGGCCCTGCTTATCAAACCGGACTTATTAAAAAAGGAGACCAAATTATTTCGATATCCAATCAAAAAGAAACCCTGAAAGTTTCCTGTTCTTCATTAGAATCGATTTCGACTATGATTTTGTCTGAATCCAATAAAAGCATAACGCTTACGCTGAAGCGAAATTCAGGAAAAAGCTTTGATGTTTATATTGAAAAGCAAGTCATGAAAGATGAAGATAATTCAGTTTACAGCTTTATTATTGGGAAAGACAGTAAAATTGGCTACATCAAAATCCCGAGTTTTTATGCTGATTTAGATGAAAACAACCGAAAAGGCTGCGCCGATGATGTTGCTCGAGAAATATTGAAACTAGAAAGAGACAATATAAAAGGATTGGTTATCGATTTGATTGACAACGGTGGCGGTTCTATGGAAGAAGCCATAAAATTAGCCGGAATGTTTATTGATTATGGCCCAATTTCGATTGTAATTGACAACAAAAAAGAGAAATCGGTGATTAATGATCCGTACAAAGGATTAATTTATAAAGGACCAATTGTAGTGCTTGTAAACAGCAATACAGCCTCGGCAAGTGAATTTTTTGCTTCGATAATGCAAGATTATAATCGCGCCCTTTTAATGGGAAGCACCACACTTGGAAAAGCAACTATGCAGACCATTCTTTCGCTTGACGAAGAAAAAAATACTGATTTCTTGAAAATTACGATTAATAAATTTTACCGAGTTACCGGCAAAAGCCATCAATATGTGGGCGTTACACCAGATGTGGTACTCCCAGAATTTTATGAAGATGTTTATCAAAAAGAAAGTGATTTCCCTACTGCCATCAAAAATGACAGTATCGAACCATTTTTAAAATACAAACCTTATACAAAAAGAGCACTAATTAATCAATTAGCTAAAAACTCTTCTTCAAGGCTGGCCGATAATTACTATTTTAATGACATCAAAAAAATCAATCAAAAAATAGACAATATTGTAAACACACCAAAAGCAGAACTTCCGATGACTTTAGATGCTGTTTTCAAACAAAAAAAACTAGTCAATTCGCTTTGGAAAGAAATCAATACTTTCAATGACGAAAATAATCCGCTGGATGTTTACAACTCAACTGTAAATCAATTTTTGCTTGGCGTTTATCCAAACGACAAAACAGCAAATCAATACCAAATTGATAATTTAAAAACGAATCCCTACTTGAATGAAGCTGTGAATGTGATCAATGAATTTAATGGCTCAAAGTAGGATTTTTGGTTTCAAGTTTGAAGTTTCAGGTTTCAGGTTTAACCGCAAAGGGCGCTAAGGTTTACGCGAAGTTCGCTAAGGTTTCACACAAAGCTTTGCGAACTTTGCGTTTATAAACATAACTTAGATAAAAAACTTAGCGTGCTTTGAGGTTAAATCAACGCAAGCCATTCAACTTGAAACTTGAAGCTTAAAACAATACAAAAAAAGAACTGCATTGTTTTTGGAAAAATAAGGAATAACCGTATTTTTGCATCACAAAACTAAAAATTAGAAATGGGAAGAGCGTTCGAATTTAGAAAAGGAAGAAAAATGAAACGTTGGTCAGCGATGGCCAAAACATTTACCAGAATTGGTAAAGATATCGTTATGGCTGTTAAAGAAGGCGGACCAAACCCAGATGCCAATTCTAGATTAAGAGCTGTAATACAAAATGCGAAAGCGGCCAACATGCCAAAAGACAATGTGGAGCGCGCAATTAAAAACGCAAGCAATAAAGATACTGCCAACTATAAAGAAATTTTATTTGAAGGATATGCACCTCACGGAATTGCAATCTTGATTGAAACTGCTTCTGACAATAATAACAGAACGGTTGCAAACATTAGAAGTTACTTTAATAAATGTAACGGAACAATGGGAACTCAAGGTTCTGTTGAATTCATGTTTGATCATACTTGCAACTTCAGAATTGCTAATAATGGTCTTGATGCTGAGGAACTAGAATTAGAATTAATTGATTTTGGTGCTGAAGAAGTTTTTGAAGACGAAGACGGAATTTTAATTTATGCTCCTTTTGGAAGCTTTGGTGCTTTACAAAAAGAATTAGAAAACAGAGGTCTTGAAATTTTATCTTCTGGTTTTGAGCGTATTCCTCAAATAACAAAAGAATTAACTGAAGCTCAAATCGCTGACGTTGAAAAATTAATCGAGAAAATCGAAGAAGATGATGACGTTATGAACGTTTATCATACAATGAAAGAAGAATAGTTTTTTTTTCAAAATTATATCAAAAAGCTCTAGATTTTTCTAGGGCTTTTTTGTTTGTAATGATTTTAAACTAGTACCAAATATTTGAAAAATCATATTTACCATTATATTTGCAAAACCTCAAACAAAACTTAAAATTGAATATGCAAACATCAAAATACACAAGAATAGCTGTAATAGTACTAGTGCTTTTGTTTTTAGTATTAAGCGTAATTAGTTGCAGTACTCACGTTCATACAAACGAACCAGCACCAACAACTAAAAAAGTGCCGCCGGGACAGGGTAAAAAAATGTCAGGAAGCAAAAGTGCAAAAGCATATGCACCAGGACAACAAAAGAAAAACTAAAAAAAAGCCCTCTGAAAATTATCAGAGGGCTTTTTTGATTCAGAAAAATCAAATTATTTTTTTGCTGGTGTTTTGGTTATTTTCAACAAATAAGTTCCTTCTGGCAGATCTCCAATATTTGAAGCATTGCCCGTTATTTTTCTTCCTTGGGAAAAAACCTCAATAGTTTTAGACTCGCCATTGCTTTCTGCAGAATTTTCTGCTACAGGAGCTGTTTTTGCTGAAGCTACAGTTTTTGTAGTTGGAGACGCAACAACCTTTTTTGCCGAAGTTGTAGCCACCGCCACAGTAGCAGGTTTAGAACTATTATAAGAATCCATCACCTGTTCATCTGTCATTGCTACATTATATATTTTAAGATCGTCTATATCAGCATTAATAACAGTTGTTGTATTGATTTGACCTAATCTCAAAATATATCCTTTTGTTGCACGAGTAATTCCTGTTGCTGATTTCAACAATTCTCCATTACGATATAATTTAGACGTATTGCCATCATAAGTAATGTTATATTGGTACCAAACTTCTTTTTGAAGCGGAGTCGAAACAATAACATTATTTGTATCACCCCAGCCAACCAAACTCAAATCTGAATTTCCTGAGATTGCAGGTTGTTGCAATAAACCAAAAAATTGAGAATTTACAGCTGCTCCATACCCAAGAATATAATTTGCCGCCGCGACATTATTAAATTTTACCCAAAAAGAAATGGATCTTGGTTTGTTTTCTTGCGGAAGTTCCCCTACTACGCCTTGCAGTACTTTATTTGTGATTCGCTGTGCTGCTTTGGCTGTCCCCATTCTGTCATTTACAAAATTAGAAGCTCCTAATAAGGTTATAGTACCGTCAGTACTGCTTAAAGTTCCGTTGAAAGTGAATTCCTGAACTGGATTTTGGGCATTAGAATTTAAAAAAGCTACAAACATTAAAGTAAGTAATAGTTTCTTCATAAATAGGATTTAGGGTATTTAAAAAATGTATAAATAGTAATATATGTGATTAAATGATTTAAAAATGATCAGTAAAAAAACTAAACAGACAATTTCATTTTTTTTGTTAAAACTATAAATTTAATTCAAAGTTACCAAACACCAACAGCTCATTAGTACGTTATTCTTATTAAAACAATGAATAATCAAAAAACATTGAAATTTTAGTATGACATTTGTAAAGACATCTTTACAAAAAAAACCTTCTGATTTTCAAAAGGTTTTTTTCCACTATCCAAAATAAATGCTCACTAAACAACATGATAAAAAAAATAAAAAACTAACTAACTATTTCTATTAACCAAATTTTTGAATCTTACTTCGACGTTATTTTTTTTGAAGGAGCACTTGTTATTTTCAATAAATATGTTCCTTCAGGCAAATCACTTATATTCATTGAATTATCTCCAATTATTTTTTGCCCTTGTGAGTATACCTCAACATTTTTATCTCCTGCATTTATATCTTTGTTCGAAATAATTGCTGTTGATGGCGTTGCCTTAACCGCAACTTTACTTTTTCCGGTTGCCGTTTTAACTGCTGTAGCTTTAGTAGCAGGCGCCACATTGGCAACAACTGCAATTACAGGTTTTGATTCTTCATAAAATTCTGTAACCTGTTCATCTGTCAGTGCAACATTAAAAATCTTCAAATCATCAATATCAGCATTGATACCAACAGTAGTATTTATTTCACCCAATCTAAAAATATTGCCTTTTGTAGCACGTGTGATACCGCTTAAAGATTTGATAAATACTCCGTCACGATAAATTTTAGAAATTTTTCCGTCGTACGTTATAGTGTAGTTATACCATTTGTCTTTACTCAAGGGAACTGAAACTATAACATCGTTGCTTGCTCCCCAGCCTGCCAAACTCAAATCAGAATTTGAAGAAGCTGTACCTTGTTGCAGCAAGCCATAATATTGTGCATTATATGCTGTTCCGTAACCCAAAATATAATTTGCTTTCGAAATATCGTTCAGTTTTACCCAAACACTAATTGATCGCGCAGCATTGTTTTGAGGAAGATCGTCAATTACAGCTTCAAGCGCTTTATTATTTAAACGCTGCGCACCGCTTGGATTTCCCATACGATCCGGAACAAAGTTATTTGTCCCCATGAAGGTAATTGTATTTTGTGTATTGTTTAAAGTTCCGTTGAAGTTAAACTCCTGAATAGGATTCTGCGCAGTAGCATTCAAATAACTTACAAACATTAAAGAGAGTAGTAATTTTTTCATAGCGATAGATTTAGGGTTATTAAAAAACATTGTGTCATTTTAACACTGCTAAACTATATTTTTATGCTTCTCAGCGAAAATTTTTTCGATAACTAACCTAAATAATCGTTTAAATAACCAAAATTGATGATTTTTAACGATCAATTATATTTTTTTATACTTTCATTAATATTATTAAAATAATAGTATTACTTCAATCAAACTCAAACTTTCTTACGTATAAATACGGTATTTATAATTATTTGACAATTATCACAAATGCTGTTTTTGTGCTTTTTTACATCTTTTTAAATTTTCAGCAATCTTCTTTTAGCAAAGGGCAAAAAAAAACTCCATCACGTGGATGGAGTTTCTGTATACTTAAAAAGTCGTTTTATTTACTTTACAAATTCAATTTTTTGAGCTTCTTCTTCGTTAACACTGTCAAAGAATCCTTGCTCGTTCATCCAGTCATCACTAAATACTTTACTCATATAACGAGAACCATGATCAGGGAAAATAGCAATAATATTACTATCTTTTGTAAACTCACCTTCTTCTGCATATTGTTTAATCGCCTGCATTACTGCTCCAGAAGTATATCCAACAAATAAACCTTCTTTACGAGTAATTTCTCGCGCAGAGTGAGCGCTTTCCTCATCGGTTACTTTCATGAATTTATCGATAATATCAAAATCTGTCGCTGACGGAATTAAATTTTTCCCTAACCCTTCAATACGGTATGGATAAATTTCTTTGTTGTCAAACTCTCTTGTTTCGTGATATTTCTTTAATACTGAACCAAAAGCATCAACACCAAGAATTCTAATATTAGGATTTTGTTCTTTTAAGAATTTTGCAGTACCGGAGATTGTTCCTCCTGTTCCACTGCAAGCAATCAAATGTGTGATTTTTCCTTTTGTCTGTTCCCAGATTTCAGGACCTGTAGTATTGTAATGGGCATCAATATTTAATTGATTGAAATATTGATTGATATAAACAGAACCTTTTGTTTCTTCGTGTAAACGCTTGGCTACATTATAATAAGATCTTTCGTCATCTGCTGAAACGTGAGCCGGACAAACATAAACTTTTGCTCCTAGGCTTCTCAGCATGTCAATCTTATCTTTTGATGATTTTGAACTTACTGCTAAAATACAGTTGTATCCTTTAATAATGCTGACCATTGCCAAACTAAATCCTGTGTTTCCTGATGTAGTTTCAATAATAGTATCACCTGGCGACAAAATTCCTTTTCTCTCAGCTTCTTCAATAATATATAACGCGATTCTATCTTTTGAGGAATGACCTGGATTAAAAGCTTCTACCTTTGCGTAGAAATTTCCTTCTAACTCTTCGGTGATTTTATTTAGCTTAATAAGTGGGGTGTTACCTATTAATTCTAAAACATTATTATAAGCATTTATTTCTTCTTTCATAAAAAAATAGTTAATCAAAGGCTTTTTTAAAACCCCCGATAGGTTGCAAATTTAACAAAATTTTTCTAATTAGCTTTTAATTTTCTCTAAATCTAATAAAAAACTAAATTCTTTTGCTAAGTCCTTCAAAGCCTCAAAACGTCCTGAAGCACCGCCATGTCCGGCATCCATATTGGTATCTAAAAACAAAAGCTTCTCATTTGTCTTCATATTTCTCAATTTAGCTACCCATTTGGCAGGCTCCCAATATTGTACCTGCGAATCGTGCAATCCTGTAGATACATACATGTTTGGATAATCTTGCTCTTTTACATTATCATACGGCGAGTATGACAACATATAATCATAGTATTTTTTATTGTTTGGGTTGCCCCATTCATCGTATTCTCCAGTTGTTAACGGAATTGTATCGTCTAACATTGTTGTTATAACATCAACAAAAGGAACCTGAGCAATTACTCCGTTATATAATTCAGGAGCTTCGTTTGCAATAACTCCCATCAAAAGTCCCCCTGCTGATCCTCCTTCTGCGTATAAATGTTTAGAAGAAGTGTATTTCTCGTTTATTACAAATTTAGAGCAATCGATGAAATCTGTAAAGGTATTTTTCTTTTTTAACAGTTTTCCGTCCTCATACCATTGTCTTCCTAAGTCTTCTCCACCACGTATATGAGCGATGGCGTAAACAAATCCGCGGTCTAAGAGCGAAAGTCTTGTTGACGAGAAATAAGTATCCATTGTAATTCCATATGAGCCATATGCATACAATAAAAGCGGATTTTTGCCATTTTTCTCCAATCCTTTTCTATAAATCATAGAAATTGGCACCTTTACACCATCTCTTGCCGTTACCCAAACTCGTTCTTCTATATAATTTTCTTTATCAAATTTTCCACCTAAAACCTGTTGTTCTTTTAAGATTTCCTTGGTTTTAGTTTTCATATTAAAATCAATTACAGACGATGGCGTTGCAAGTGACTGATAGCTGTAACGCAAAATATCGGTGTCAAAATCAATATTAGTTGTTGTATAAGCATTGTATGTTTCACTTCCGAATGGCAGATAGTAATCAGGTTCATCGACATTCCAAGGCATGATTCTGATGTGATTCAAACCATTTGAGCGTTCTTCAACGACTAAGTAATTTTTGAAGATTTCAATATCTTCCAACAAAACATCTTCTCTGTGCGGAATAACATCCACCCAATTTCTCTTCCCTGTTCTATTTTCAGGCGTTTTCATCAATTTAAAATTCGTCGCTTTGTCTTTATTAGTCAAAACATAAAACGAATCTTCAAAATGTGAAATGCTATATTCTAATCCGCGAACGCGTGTTTGAAAAACTTCAAAGTCTCCATCTGGATTATCAGAATTTAAAATCCTATATTCAGTTGTCAAAGTACTTCCTGAACTGATTACAATATATTTTTTAGATTTTTCTTTATGAACAGAAACATTAAAAGTGTCATCTGTTTCATTATAAACTAAAACGTCAGCTGCAGAATCTGTATTTAATTTATGTCGAAAAATTTTGTCTGCACGCAATGTAACCTCATCTTGTCTAGTGTAAAACAAAGTATTGTTGTCATTTGCCCAAACTGAACTTCCTGTTGCATTTTCGATTTTATCTGAAAGAATTTCTCCTGTTTCTAAATTTTTAACTTGAACAGTATAAATTCTTCTTCCTACAATATCCACTCCAAAACTGGCAAATTTATTATCAGGACTAATGCTTAAACCGCCTAATTTGAAATAAGCATGACCTTTTGCCAATTCATTACAGTTGAACAAAATTTCTTCATCTGCAGAAAGACTTCCTTTTTTTCTGGCAAAAATTGGATAATCCTGACCTGTTTCAAAACGTGTAATATAAAAATAGCCATTGTAAAAATAAGGAACAGAAGAATCATCTTCTTTAATTCTGCTTTTCATTTCCTCATATAAAGATTCTTGCAAATCTTTAGTATGAGCGGTCATATTTTGATAGTAATCATTTTCCTTGTTCAGATAATCGATAACTTCTGGATTTTCGCGGTCATTCAGCCAAAAGTAATTATCAATTCTGGTCTCTTTATGTTTTTTAAGTTTCTTTGGAATTTCTTTGGCTTCGGGAGCCATTATATTATTTTGCATTGATTGAGCATTTATTTTAAATACGAAGGAGCAAAAGTAGTACAATCAAAAGGAACGAAAATTAATTTTTTCATAAAATATTCTATTGATTTACCATAGCAATATACTAATTTTGTCTTAAATAATTTAAAAAATCAAGAAAAATGGATTTAATGGGAATGATGGGCAAACTTAAAGAAACCCAACAAAAAATTGAAGATACTAAGAAACGCTTAGATACAGTTTTGATTGACGAACAAAGCGCTGACGGATTATTGAAGATAACAATTACTGCAAATAGAAAAATAAAAACAATCTCTGTTGATGACTCTCTTTTAGAAGACAAAGAACAACTAGAAGATTACTTAATTGTAACATTAAACAAAGCAATTGAAAGAGCAACAAGCGTAAACGAAAGAGAACTTGATGCTGTTGCCAAAATGGATATGCCGATGATTCCAGGGATGGATAATCTTTTCAAATAAGGTTCTGAGGCACTAAGGTTCTGAGGTACTAAGATTTACAAGAACTCAAGATTAAAAAAAGACGCACAAATTGTGCGTCTTTTTTTTTTACAAAGGAAAAGCCTTAGAATCTTAGCAACTTAGAACCTTAGCATCTTAAATTTTCGAAAATGTCTCCATAACATACGTATGCATCACTTCTTTGTAATCTAAATGCGTTACGATTCTTAGTTTATTGCGGCCTAAAGAGCTTATTAAAATGTTTTTTTGTTTTAATTTTTCGATTAAAAGCTGATCACTATAACCTTCTGCCAAAGAAAAAATTAAAATATTAGTTTCTACTGGTTCAACACTTGAAACCCAAGATTTTGTGCTTAAAACAGCTCCAATTTCTTTAGCTCTTCTGTGATCTTCAGCTAATCTTTCAATATTATTTGCCAAAGCATATAATCCGGCAGCTGCCAAATATCCAACTTGACGCATTCCCCCACCTAATATCTTTCTGATTCTCAACGCTCTATGAACATCAGCTTTAGTTCCAAGCAAAACAGAACCAATTGGCGCACCTAATCCTTTTGACAAACAAACTGAAATAGTATCGAAAATTGCTCCAAATTCCTTCGGATTTTGTCTTTTAGCTACTAATGCATTCCAAATTCTCGCTCCGTCTAAATGGAATTTTAAATTATTGGCATCGCATACCTTTTTTATATCTCTTAAATCTTCAAGTTCATAACAAGCACCGCCTCCTTTATTAGTTGTATTTTCTACACAAACCAAACTCGTTAACGGACTATGATAAAACTCTGGATCGTTGATTGCAGCCGCAACTTGAGATGCGTTGATCATCCCTCGGTCGCCATCTAACAAACAGCATGAAACACCGCTGTTAAAAGAAACTCCTCCTCCTTCAAAATTATAAACGTGCGCAAATTTGTCGGCAATTAATTGCTCACCCGGTTGTGTGTGTAATTTAATGGCAGTTTGGTTTGCCATAGTTCCCGACGGAAAAAAAAGTCCAGCTTCCATACCAAAAAATTCGGCTACTCTTGTTTCTAATTCGATAACTGTAGGATCCTGCTTATATACGTCGTCGCCAACTTGTGCGTTAAACATATATTGCAGCATTTCGTATGTAGGTTTAGTAATGGTATCGCTAACTAAATTTATTTCCATATAAAACTAATATCTTTTTTGGACAGCAAAATTACGTATTACTGTTATTTATTAATCGTAAGTTTTCATAAATTTTAACTTTCGATTACTATACAACCAAATTAACGTAATATTTATAAAAAACATATAAAACTAACATTAATAATTCAAAAATTGAGTTCCAAGTTTAGAAACTATTTCATTTGAAAAGAAACAGCTTCTTTTCAAAAACAAAAAAACAACCTAAAACTACTAATCTTTAATCATTTACAGACTAATCGCTGTATTCTAAAATTATTACTGTATTCTAAAAACTAAATCTTATTTTTGTATAAAGAAATTATATAAACAAACAACTGTAATTTCAACAAAAAACATCTTAAAACTACTTATTAATTTATGACAACAGCCGAACAAGTAAAAGGTATTGTGGAGCGCCTTGGTGCGTTGAGGAGGTATCTTTGACGTTGATGCCAAGCTAATCGAAATTGCAAACGAAGAAGAAAAAACTTTTGCGCCTGATTTTTGGAACAATGCCAAAGAAGCAGAAAACATCGTAAAAAATCTTCGAAACAAGAAAAAATGGATTGAAGATTATGACAAAGCCGTCGAGCTTACAGATGAGCTGCAGCTTGCTTATGATTTTTATAAAGAAGGTGAACTTACTGTAGAAGAACTAGACGAACAATACAGCGGTGCACAAGCGCATATTGAAAACATCGAATTCAAAAACATGCTTTCTGACGAAGGAGACAGTCTATGCGCTGTTGTTCAAATTACGGCCGGAGCCGGAGGAACTGAAAGTTGTGACTGGGCCGGAATGTTGATGCGTATGTACATGATGTGGGGTGAAAGTTATGGCTACAAAATAAAAGAACTTAACTTTCAGGAAGGTGATGTTGCCGGAATCAAAACCGTGACTTTAGAGTTTGAAGGCGATTATTCTTTTGGTTACTTAAAAGGAGAAAATGGTGTCCATCGTTTGGTTAGAATTTCACCTTTTGACAGTAATGCAAAACGTCATACTTCTTTCGTATCCGTTTACGTTTATCCGCTTGTTGATGACAGTATCGAAATCGACATTAACCCTGCTGATATCGAAATTACAACTTCTAGATCAAGTGGTGCCGGAGGACAGAACGTAAATAAAGTTGAAACTAAAGTACAGCTGGTTCACAAACCAACCGGAATCCAGATTCAATGTTCTGAAACTCGTTCGCAACAAGACAACAGACAGCGTGCTATGCAAATGCTTCGTTCTCAGTTGTATGAAATTGAATTAAAGAAACAACAGGCACAACGTGCTGATATTGAGGCTGGAAAAATGAAAATTGAATGGGGTTCGCAAATACGTAATTACGTGATGCAACCTTATAAATTAGTAAAAGACGTTCGTACAGGTTATGAAACCAGCGATGTTGACGGCGTAATGAACGGAAATATTGACCCATTCCTTAAAGCATATTTAATGATGATGGGACAGAAAGAGGAAGAGTAAAACAGTGTTCAGTTTTTTTAGTGTTCAGTCTCAGTTTGCAGTCACTGTAAACTTGAAACCTGAAACCTGAAACTTTAAAACAAAAAAATTATGATAAAATGGGCCGATGTAATTCATTTTACAAATAAAGGAAATCCCACTCCGGATAAAAGAGTGGAGAAAACGGACGAAGAATGGAAACAGCTTCTAACGCTTGAAGAATTTCAAGTTACACGTTTAAAAGGAACTGAAAGATCTTTTAGCTCTGAACTATGCAGTTTGTTTGATCCAGGAATTTACGAATGTAAATGCTGCGGAACCGTTTTATTTGATGCAAGCGAAAAATTTGAATCAGGAACAGGATGGCCTTCTTTTACACAGCCAATTAAAGAAAATGCAATTGGATATCATGCTGATAAGTCATACGGAATGATTCGGGTTGAAGTTGTCTGCAATGTTTGCGATGGACATTTAGGGCACGTTTTCCCAGATGGTCCTCCGCCAAGCGGTCTGCGTTATTGTATAAATGCAGTTTCTCTCTCTAAAATTAAAGATTAAAACAGAAAACGATTCCTTTCAAAAAGCGAATCGTTTTTTTTGGCCTTCAAGCAATTAACAAAATAAATGTAAGTTACTGCTTATCAATAAAAAAACTTTTCTCCATTTCTTCAAAAAAAGCTAAACACTTCTTTTTAAGCAACATAAACCTATGCATTCACTTGGTTTAAAAATTAGAAAACCGATAAAATTTTAATAGCTAAAATGTTAATTTTGTAATATTTAAACTATTATTTTAAATATCTTTCAATAAACACGATAAAAATATTAGGTAATTAAAATGTAATTTATTTTATTTGGCAAAAATTAACCCCAAATACTATTAGATACAATAAATGAAATCCTATTCAATTCAAGAGATTAACGAAGTAATTAATGGCGTGATATACGGCTCAACTTCTCAAAGCATAACTGCAACCGAGCAACTGGAAAAAGCAACGACTTCGCAAATTTCATTTATAGGTAATAAAAAATATGAAAAACATTGGCAGGCATCAAATGCTTCGATCGCAGTTGTCAATGAAGATATTTCAATAGAACCTGGTGAAAATCGTGCTTTTATTAAAGTAAAAAATGCCGATTTGGCCATGTCTCAAATTCTTGCCCTTTT
Source organism: Flavobacterium sp. LHD-80 (assembly GCF_030929605.1). Lineage (GTDB taxonomy): Bacteria > Bacteroidota > Bacteroidia > Flavobacteriales > Flavobacteriaceae > Flavobacterium. Next base: position 531,600 of record NZ_JAVFVS010000001.1, on the reverse strand, counting down.
TGCCCCTCCTACACCTATATTTCGCAGTAATATTCATAAAACAGCCACTATTGATGAAACAGCAATAATAGCAGATGGCGCTAGAATTGGTGCTGGCTGTTACATTGGGCCTAAAGTTGAAATTGGTGCAAATGTGACCATATACCCAAATGTGACAATTTTAGACGAATGTACCATTGGAAAAAACACTGTAATTTGGTCTGGAACAGTTGTACGCGAGCGCTGTCATATTGGGAGCGACTGTATTATTCACCCAAATGCAACTATTGGTGCTGATGGTTTTGGGTTTCGTCCCTGCAAAGAAAACGGGCTTGTGAAAATTCCGCAAATTGGAAATGTAATTATCGGAAATGGTGTCGAAATTGGAGCAAACACTTGTGTTGACCGTGGCAAATTTAGTTCTACTGTTTTAGGCGATGGATGCAAGATCGACAATTTAGTTCAAATTGGACACAACAGTAAATTAGGCAAATTTTGTATTATGGCTGGAAACAGCGGTTTGGCAGGTTCTGTAACCTTAGGAAATGGTGTTATCATTGGCGGAAGCGCATCAATAAAAGATCATACTACTATTGGAGATGGAGCGGTAGTTGGCGCCGGATCTGGAGTTACTGGAGATGTTCCTGCAGGAAAAACAATGCTGGGTTATCCAGCTGTTGAAGCTCGCGATGCTCTTAAGCAATGGGCAATGTTGAAGCAAATGGTCTGCAGTCCAAAAAAATAATCACGATTTAATTAATTATACAAAAACAGAAGCACAAAACTTCTGTTTTTTTTATGCCTTAATATCGCTAAAATTTAAAATTTAGGCATTTTTAAAACTTTCGGTTTATTTCAATTGATTTTGTAAATTAGCCAACACTATTTTGTAAAATCAATATTATATCATGGATTTAAACTTCAATAAAAACGAAGATCACAATAAATTACTCCTTTCAGAATTAAAACAAAAATTTGCCAAAGTGAAATTAGGCGGAGGTGAAAAACGTATCGAAAAACTGCACGCTGAAGGAAAAATGACTGCTCGTGAAAGAATCGCTTATTTATTGGATGAAAATTCAAAATATATTGAAATTGGAGGTTTTGCCGGCGATGGTATGTATGCTGAACATGGAGGATGTCCTTCTGGTGGTGTTGTGGTGAAAATTGGCTATATTAGAGGAAAACAATGTATTGTAGTAGCTAATGATGCTACTGTGAAAGCCGGAGCCTGGTTTCCTATTACAGGAAAGAAAAATCTTCGCGCGCAAGAAATTGCAATGGAAAACCGACTTCCAATTATTTATTTAGTTGACAGCGCAGGAGTTTATCTGCCAATGCAAGATGAAATTTTTCCTGACAAAGAACATTTTGGCCGTATTTTTAGAAACAATGCTCAAATGAGCAGTATGGGAATTACCCAAATTGCTGCCGTTATGGGAAGCTGTGTTGCAGGAGGAGCCTACTTGCCAATCATGAGCGACGAAGCTTTAATTGTTGATAAAACTGGAAGTATTTTTCTTGCCGGAAGCTATTTGGTGAAAGCGGCGATTGGAGAAACTATCGATAATGAAACTTTAGGAGGTGCAACAACACATTGCGAAATCTCTGGAGTTACAGATTATAAAGCAAAAGATGATAAAGATGCTTTAGATAAAATAAAGAATATTGTAGATAAAATTGGTGATTTTGACAAAGCGGGCTACAACCGAATCAAAGCCGAAAAACCTGCGCTTGAACCAAAAGATATTTACGGAATTTTGCCAAAAGCCAGAAATGAGCAATATGATATGATGGAAATCATTAATCGTTTGGTTGATAATTCAGAATTTGAAGCTTATAAAGAAGGTTATGGTCAATCTCTGATTACTGGTTATGCCAGAATTGACGGCTGGGCAGTTGGAATTATTGCCAATCAACGAAAAGTCGTAAAAACCAAAAAAGGCGAAATGCAATTTGGCGGTGTTATTTATTCTGATAGTGCTGACAAAGCAACCCGTTTTATAGCAAATTGCAATCAAAAGAAAATTCCGTTAGTGTTTTTACAAGATGTTACTGGTTTCATGGTGGGTTCTAAATCGGAACATGGCGGTATTATTAAAGACGGTGCCAAAATGGTAAATGCTGTCAGCAATTCAGTTGTTCCAAAATTTACTGTAATTGTAGGCAACTCGTACGGTGCAGGAAACTATGCTATGTGCGGAAAAGCCTATGACCCAAGATTAATATTTGCTTGGCCAAGTGCAGAACTTGCTGTTATGGGAGGCACACAAGCAGCAAAAGTTTTAGCGCAGATAGAAGCTTCTTCACTTAAAGCAAAAGGCGAAGTTGTAGATGAAGCCAAAGAAACGGAGTTATTCAATAAAATAAAAGCACGATACGACGAGCAGACTTCACCTTATTATGCAGCTTCAAGACTATGGACAGATGCCATTATTGATCCTTTAGATACACGCACATGGATTTCTATGGGAATTGAAGCAGCAAACCACGCTCCAATTCAAAAACCATTTAATTTGGGCGTAATTCAGGTTTAAAATATTCCGAAATTCTCAAAACAAGGCAAACAAACAACAAAAAACTCATTTTCAAGGACTTATTATTAAATATGTTATTAAAATTTTGTAATTTTAATAAACAATTTTTAATCACGCAATGTCATGGAAAATGTAAAAAGCTTGAATAAATGGGCAAATTCGCACACTTATTTACCAGTAGATTTAGTACGTATTGTATTGGGTGTTTTTTTATTTATGAAAGGAGTTTCATTTGTAACGAATGTTCAATATCTGCATGATTTAATTTCTCCAATTGATCAGTTTGGAGGTGGCATGTTCCTGCTGCATTATATTGCGCCCGCGCATATGATTGGAGGAATAATGATCGTTTTCGGTCTGCTCACACGCTGGGCAATTGCTGCACAGCTACCAATACTTTTTGGAGCAGTTTTAGTTAATTTCATGGGAAGAATGCATTCTGAAAGCTTATTTCTTGCAATAACAGTATTACTGCTTTGCATTTTCTTTCTATTTTATGGCGGGGGAAAGCATTCTGCCGATTACTACTTTAAAATGCAACAATAAATACTTCTATCCTCAGCGATTATTAAAGCTGAGGATAAAGCAAAAAGCACTTTTAAGAAGTAATTAATACTTTTAAATTTCTTTTTTTCTGTTTTATGAACTAAATTCGCCTCATGAATTGGATTCGTAAGACCATACTATTTATTTCACTTTTGATTATTGGCTTCTTTGCTGCTCAAGCAAACGATGTTCCTATGCAAATAGTTGAAAGTCAAAAAACGGACACCAATTTTTCTAAAGATATTCCAGATTCATCTGCATTTATCCAACCACAGACCAGCTATCAATTCGCTGCAAGCATCAAAACAGATTATCCTGTTGTAATAAAATGGTTCGATTCTTTAATCGTAGCCATTCCACAGCACGAAACTGTTAAATCTTCATTTAATTTTACACGTCAATTTTCAACTCAGAGCAAGAAAATCTCTCTAATGCTCTATGCGTTTCATTTTTTCTGGTAAATAAATCCGTGAAATTTTAATGAGAAAGAAACCTCTTCTTTCTTAATCTTTTAAACCGTTTTCTGCCCGAAAACAGTTTATGATTTCATATTATTTATCAAATTAAAACATCAAAAATGGAAACTAGTGTAACCATAATTGGTTTAGTGATTGCAATAATTGTCGCTATTCCGGTCTATTTTTCAGCACGATCGAGCGCTGCTAATAAATCTAAAATTTTAAATATTAAAAAGAAGTTCAACGCAACTCATCCTGAAGATTTTGATTTAACAGAGTCTCAGAGTAATAAAACACTTACTATAGATCAAAAAAACAAGAGATTTGTTTTAATGAATTTCAACCCAAACCAGCAAGAAGCAACCTATGTTGATTTAAAAAACATTTCTTCCTGCAAATTGGTTTTAACTACAGATGGAAACTCAGACACGATTATGAAAATCGATTTTGAATTCCAAGAAAAAGAAAATTCTAAAAAAATCACCATACCATTCTATGATTTCGATGATGATCGCATCAAACAAATAAGTGCTTATCAAGATCATATTTTTGCAAAAAAATGGCTTAAAATCATCCAAGATTCTATTTCACGTTAGTTATTTAATTCAGAAAAGAGGCTCAACTATTGAGTCTCTTTTTATTTTGCAATAACAATATGATATTTATCATTTTAATTTTTAAACAAGTAAAGTAATTTTGATCCCTCTCAAAATGTTTTATTTATGAAAATTTCACTGACTCAAAAATATAACGTCCCAGGTCCAAGATATACAAGTTATCCAACAGTTCCCTACTGGAATGAAGCCGATTTTACTTTGGAAAAATGGACAGCATCTTTTCAAAAATCATTTTCAGAAAGCAATACCCAAAACGGAATCAGTTTATACATTCATTTGCCATTTTGCGAAAGCATGTGTACTTTTTGCGGATGCAACAAACGAATCACGAAAAATCATTCCGTAGAAGAAATATACATAGATGCTCTCTTAAAAGAATGGAGTTTATATTGTAAACTTCTTCCCGAAAAACCTCTTGTTAAAGAAATTCATCTAGGCGGAGGAACTCCCACTTTTTTTTCTGTTGCTAACTTAGAAAATCTTATCAGTGGAATTTTTAAGTTAGCCGACAAGGCCAAAAATTACGAATTCAGTTTTGAAGGACATCCAAATAACACCACTTACGAACAGCTTAAGAAATTATATGATTTGGGCTTTCGCCGAGTAAGTTTTGGAGTTCAGGATTATGCCGAAAAAGTTCAAAAAGCCATTCATCGTATACAGCCTTTTCACAATGTTGCAAAAGTAACTTTTTGGGCAAAAGAGATTGGCTATAAATCAATTGGCCATGATATCATTTTTGGCCTTCCATTTCAAACTGTCGAAAATATTGTTGATACAATTGAAAAAACAAATTCATTAAAACCAGATCGATTAGCATTCTACAGTTATGCCCATGTTCCATGGATAAAAGGTAACGGACAGCGCGGTTTTAATGAAGAAAACTTGCCGAAAGATGCTGAAAAAAGAATGCTTTATGAAACAGGAAAAATACTTCTGTCAACAAATGGATATCATGAAGTTGGTATGGATCATTTTGCACAGTCATCAGATAGTTTATTTCAGGCAGCACACGCTAAAAAACTTCATAGAAATTTCATGGGATACAGTGCTTCAAAAACACAACTTATGATTGGTTTAGGAGTTTCATCAATTAGTGACAGCTGGTATAGTTTTGCGCAGAATACTAAAAATCTTGAAGAATATTATCAAATCTTGCAATCAAATCAGTTGCCAGTTGTAAAAGGGCATATTTTGAATGATGAAGATTTAATTATTAGAAAACACATCTTAAATCTCACCTGTGAGCTAGAAACTTCTTGGAGCAATGAATCTTTATACTTTAAAGAACTTCCTGAAGTTTTATTGGCTTTAAAAGAAATAGAAAATGATGAGCTAATTATTATCAAAGGAAATAAAATTAAAATTACCGAAGCCGGAAGGCCTTTTGTCCGCAATATTTGTATGGCTTTTGACTTACACTTAAAAAGAAAATCACCGGAAACAAACCTGTTTTCAATGACTGTTTAATAACAATTAGGAGTCTGTTGTACAAATAAACTCATATTTGATGGCGACACATAGGGAATTCCTAAACCCAAGCCTCTTAAAATAAATAAAACACCTATAAAAACGGCTACATAAGGAATTGCCTTCTGAATTTTATTTCGGAAAGGCAATTTTAACAATGAATTGACATAAACCACGATCGTCATTAAAGGAATAGTTCCTAAGCCGTAAAGTAGCATGTATAGAACCCCTAAATTGGCACTTTGCATAGCAATTGCACCAAACAATCCCACGTAAACCATTCCGCATGGAAGAAAACCATTTAATAAGCCTATTACAAAAAGAGATTTGTAACTCTTCTTTTTAAACTGACTTCCTAAATTTGATTTAATCTTTGAAATTACTTTATAAACACGTTTTGAAAAATTGTATTTAGCAAATGCTTTCTCAGGGATCAAAACAACCAATATCATTGCAATACCAATGAAAATTGATATTTTCTGCTGTATTCCCGCCATAAAGAAACCACGGCCCAACAAACCAAAAATCAAACCTATTGTTCCATAAGCTGTCAGACGACCTAAATGATAAGTGATAATCTGAGTGACCTTTTTTACTTCGTTTTGATGATCGACTGGCAACATAACAGCAATGGGCCCACACATTCCAACACAATGCAGACTGCTGATAAGACCTAATATGAATGCCGAATACAACATTTGTAAATTAGTTTACGTAAATTACTTCTTTAGTCAAGTATTTTGTTCCGTTGTACTGCCATTCCATATTAACATCCCAACGTCCTTTAATCAATTTATCTTTTGGAATAAACAAAGCTGAGTTTGTTAAAGCAATTTTAGTATTAAAATCAAATTTCTTATTTGAAGGGCGATACAATAAAATATTCCCTGTTACTTTATCGCTTTCAAAAGTTGCAGGAAATGCAACTTTAACGCCTGTCTCGCCAAAAGTAATTGAAGGTTTTTGCTGTAAATCGTGTGCATTCTGAACACGTGCCATTTCCTCCTGAAAATGTGAGTCATGCTTGTAATACTCCTCTACAACTAAATCATTATCATATTTGGCATTTGATTGTACTTCAAAAACAAAATATAAAATAAAAGTCATAAAAAGAGCAAAAGCTATTACAATTCCGGTTCCCCAATTTATTTTCATAATCGTAGTATTTTAATTAAAACTTCGCGGGCTTAAAAAATTTGTTTTGGTTGTCTCAAGCAATTTATCGCCATCATAAACCCCAATTTTAACTGTGGTTTTATCACTTTCCAAAATTGCTTCATTGATTTCTATAAAAAGTGTCCCTTGAGCAGTTTCTTCTCTTTTAATTTTGAAATGAGTATTCCCAACGTTTTTAATTTCACCTTTCTGGTCAATCAATTCAAAATGAATGTCATTATAATCATTCATCGTTTTATTGACAATTTTATACGTGTAAACATTGCTTATTTTATCCCCCTTATGCTGAAATAATTGTCCTGGCAAACGCAAAATAATAGCCTCAACATTAGTTCTTAAAAACAACATCCCAACGAATACACTTAACAAAATAAATAATACAGCTGTATAACCTTTCATTCTATTAGTAAACTTAAAAGGCTCTTTTTTTGTTATTTCATCTTCAGAAGCGTAACGGATAAGACCTTTTGGCAAACCTACACTTTCCATTATATGGTCACATTCGTCAATACAAGCAGTGCAATTGGTGCATTCTAACTGAGTTCCGTTTCGAATATCGATTCCCATTGGGCAGACATGCACACATTGAAGACAATCAATACAATCTCCTTTTCCAGTTAATGCTCGATCTTCCTTTTTATTAAATTTTGCACGACCCTCCTCTTTTTCGCCACGAACAAAATCGTATGCAACGTTGATGGATTTATTATCAAGAAGAACTCCTTGAAGTCTGCCGTAAGGACAAGCAATTATGCAAACCTGTTCGCGAAACCAAACAAAAACAAAGTAAAAAACACCAGTAAAGATCAATAGGGCAATAAAATTGTTCGCCTGCTTTACCGGACCTTGCTCAATCATTAAAAATAACTGATCACTGCCAACCAAATAAGCTAAAAACACATTCGCAATACCAAAAGAAATTAAAAAGAAAACAGTCCATTTTAAAAGCCTTTTTCTAATTTTTTCTGCATTCCATTCTTGTCGGGCTAAACGCGATTGAGAACCGCGATCGCCATCAATCCAATATTCAATTCGGCGAAAAACCATTTCTAAAAAAATAGTCTGCGGACAAATCCATCCGCAAAAAATCCTTCCAAAAACGACCGTAAATAAAATTATAAAAACGACGCCAACCAGCATTGAAATTACAAAAAGGTAAAAATCCTGAGGCCAAAACGGAAATCCAAAAATATTAAAACGACGTTCCATAACATTGAACATCATAAATTGGTTACCGTTGATTTTTATAAAAGGATTTGCAACTAAAATAGCTAATAAAACATAGCTGACAATCTTTCTATAATCATAGAACTTACCAGACGGTTTTTTAGGGAAGATAAATTTTCTATTACCGCCTTCATCAATAGTTCCAATGGTATCTCTAAAAGCTTCGTCTGGTAAATTTGACATGATTATTATTTTTTAACTTCTGTACTATCTTTTGGACTATTTGCCGCTGCGTCTTTTTTTGGAGCACTTTCATCGACCCAAACTTCACCTTCAGCTTCTTTTGGTTCTTTAGGATTGCTTCCTTGTAAAGACAATATATAACTAGCCACTTTTTGAATATCTTTTGGCTTCATACCATTTGTTTTCCAAGAAACCATTCCTTTTCCATCACGACCACCATTTGTAATAGTATGGAAAACATTTTTAATGCCACCTCCTAAAATCCAATGATCGTCTGTTAAATTTGGACCAATTTGACCTCCACCATCTGCTCTGTGGCAAGCAGCACAATTTGTCATGAAAATTTCTTTACCTGCTGCTAAACTTGGTTCATCAGTAAGTAAAACAACTGTTTTTTCATCCATTAAATCTGGTGCCGTTTTCAAGTATTCGTCCACATCAATTTTTGCTTGCGCCATTTCTTTTTTAAGCTCTGTTTCCTGATCATCTCCACCAAGAATTTCATAATGCACAAGATAGATAGCACCAAAAATGATACAGATGTAGAATAAATAAACCCACCATGGCGGTAAATTATTATCAAGCTCCTTGATTCCGTCATAATCATGATCCATCAACAAATCACCTTCTTTTTCCATAGGAGGTGTCTTTGTAAGTTTATGCATCAACTCTTTAAACCATGTGCTTTCGCTTAAACTCAGACTATTTTCATAATCTACCTTAGCTTTTTCTTCAGGAGACATTAAATGATACATCACTCGATTAACTGCGCTGAGTGTAATTTCAATTGCTATTAAAACAAATAGAAATACAGCTAAAAAGACAGAAACCATTGGGAATTTTATAAAAGCCGGTTTATCACCTGAATCAATAAAATACTCCATCAAAGCAAAACCGATGAAGAAAATAAGTGGTACTCTTACATATACTGGGAAAAACTTTTTCATTTTATTTATCTTTTGAAATTATACCAAGTCCTCATTTAAAGGAATTTCACTCATTTCTTTAATCTTTTCTTTTTTATATGAAAATACCCAAAAGGCTAATCCAACAAAAAATAAAAAGAAGATCAAGAGAGATAGAATCGGGTAAATTTCTATACCCGATATTGTCTCCATATTGTGTTTTATCTGTTCAAACATAGCCTTATTTTTTAGCAGTATCTTTTACTTTAATATCAGTACCAAGTCTTTGTATATAAGCTATCAAAGCAACAATTTCTCTTTCATTCATTGGAACAAATTGTTCTCCTTTGGCAGCAGCTTTCTTTTTGCTATCCTCATAACTTTTCACAAAATCAGGATCGTTTTCTAAGCTTTTTTCAATTTTAACAGCTTGATCTCTCAATGTTTTCTGAGCGTTTGCAATTTCAGTTTCTGAATATGGAACACCAAGTGAAACCATTGCTTGCATTTTCTTTTGCGTCAAAGAAATATCCAAAGGTTTATTGTCGAATAGCCATTTGTAGCCCGGCATAATTGAACCTGCAGATGTACTTTGTGGATTCCACATATGGTTAAAATGCCAGTTGTCATTGTACTTACCTCCTACTCTTAATAAATCTGGCCCAGTTCGTTTTGATCCCCATAAAAATGGATGATCATAAACAAATTCTCCTGCTTTTGCTTGTGGACCGTACCTTTCAACTTCACTTCTAAATGGTCGAACTGATTGTGAGTGACAACCTACACATCCTTCTCTGATATATAAATCACGTCCCTCTAATTCTAAAGGTGTGTAAGGTTTTACGCTTGAAATTGTTGGAATATTTGATTTAACCATAATTGTTGGTACAATTTGAATAATACCTCCAATTAAAATCGCAATCGTAGCTAAAATGGTCAATTGAATTGGTTTTCTTTCTAACCAAGTATGGAATTTTTCTCCTCTAAGCCTATTACTACTAATTGTTTGCAATGCAGGAGCCTGAGCTAATTCATCTTCAATAGTATCTCCAGCTTTTACGGTCATTATAATATTGTAAACCAATGTTATCATCCCCACTAGATAAAGCGTACCACCAATTGCTCTCATCCAATATAAAGGCATAATTGCAGTAACGGTTTCAAGGAAGTTTCCGTACGTTAAAGTTCCGTCTGGATTAAATTGTTTCCACATAGAAGCTTGCTGGAAACCTGCCACATACATTGGCAATGCGTATAATATAATTCCTAAAGTTCCGATCCAGAAATGGAAATTAGCTAGTTTTTTAGAAAATAAGGTGCTTTTTGTCATTCGAGGAATCAACCAATAGATAATACCAAATGACATAAAACCGTTCCATGCTAAAGCTCCAACGTGTACGTGTGCAATAATCCAGTCTGTATAGTGCGCAATAGCATTTACATTTTTAAAAGAAAGCATTGGACCTTCAAAAGTTGCCATTCCGTATCCTGTAATAGCTACAACAAAGAATTTTAAAACTGGTTCTTCACGAACTTTATCCCAAGCACCTCTCAACGTTAAAAGTCCGTTGATCATACCTCCCCAAGATGGAGCAATAAGCATTACTGAAAATACAACTCCTAAATTCTGCGCCCAGTTAGGCAAAGCTGAATATAATAAGTGGTGAGGTCCAGCCCAAATGTAAATAAAGATTAAAGACCAAAAGTGAATAATAGATAATCTATAAGAATAAATAGGTCGGTTTGCTACTTTAGGAATAAAATAATACATCAATCCTAAAAATGGTGTTGTCAAGAAAAATGCAACTGCATTATGCCCATACCACCACTGTACCAGCGCATCTTGAACACCTGCGTAAACAGAATAACTTTTTAACGCAGAAACTGGTAATTCAATATTATTAAAGATATGCAAAACAGCAACTGTCACAAAAGTGGCTAAGTAGAACCAAATAGCAACATATAAATGCCTTTCTCTTCTGCGAAGCATGGTACCAATCATATTGATTCCCATTACAACCCAAATTAATGCAATTGCAATATCAATAGGCCACTCCAGTTCGGCATACTCTTTTGATGAGGTATAACCTAATGGTAATGTAATGGCAGCTGCAACAATAATTAACTGCCAGCCCCAAAAATGCAGATTACTTAAAAAATCACTGAACATTCTTGCTTTCAGCAAACGCTGCAACGAGTAGTATAACCCCGCAAAAAAAGCATTTCCGACAAAGGCAAAAATAACTGCATTTGTATGCAAAGGTCTTAATCGGCCGTAGCTAAGCCACGAAATCCCATCTGTCATGTTGGGAAAAAGGTACATAACCGCTAAGGTCAGTCCCACTAACATACCTACTACTCCAAAGAGAATAGTGGCGTAAATGAATTTTTTTACAATTTTGTTGTCGTAATAAAACTGTTCCATTTCCATAATTAAACTTGTTTTTCTTCGGTTGGTGAATTATTTTTCTGGGGAATATTTTTTGTCTCATCATCAAAAAGCATTCTGACTGAGGGCGTATAGTCATCATCATACTGTCCAGATTTGACAGCGATAATAAAAGCAATGAAGAAGCCTACTGCGACGAAAATACTTACTGAGATTAATAGATAAATTACACTCATACCATTAAAATTATGTTAACAAAATTAACTGGTTAGTATTGCAAAAAATATGATAATTATCATAGTCAAATGGCTTATGCTAAATTTAGTAAAAATATACTTCGGAATTATTTATAATCATTTTAAATTACTAGAACTGAAGTAGTTAGACATAATAGTCACAAAACTTACAATCGTAATTGTACTCAACGGCATAATAATAGCCGCCACTAGTGGAAGTAAGTTGCCTGTAATTGCAAAACCAAGCCCTACAACATTATAAAGAAGCGATAAAACAAAACTCATTTTGATAATCAAAATCGATTTTTGAGAAAGTTTTAAAAAGTAATTCAATCGGGAAAATTCATTGGCATCTAGAATCGCATCACAAGCAGGTGAAAACACATTGACATTTTCAGAAATTGAAACCCCAACATTGCTTTGTGCCAGAGCTCCAGCGTCATTTAAACCATCACCTACCATCATAACATTCAAGCCTTTATCCTGAAGCTTTTTGATGAAGTCAAGTTTTTGTTCCGGCTTTTGATTAAATATTAGTTCAGTCCCATGAGGCAAGATCTTTTCAAGATTTTCTCTCTCTCCGTCGTTATCACCTGAAAGCACTTTTAACTTGTAGTTTTTGCTTAAATTTAAAAATAACGTTTCAAGACCATCTCTATACTGATTTTGGAAATTAAATCGTCCATAATAAACATCTCCTATTTTAATATGAAGCGCTGTTTTTTCAATTTCTGAAGTATTCAAATCAGGACTTTCAACAAATGCAGCCGAGCCAATTTTAACTGCTTTATTTTCGGCGAAAGCCAAAATTCCTTTTCCAGTTATTTCTTCAAACTCATCAATTTTAATCCGTTTTGTTTCAGGTAAAAAATCATACAACATTCGGCTTAAAGGGTGATTTGAAGCGCGAAGTACATTTTTTAATAAAATCGTATTTTCATCAGAAATCGCGATTCCTTCGTAGACAATATTTGATTTTTTATTTGTTGTGATTGTTCCAGTTTTATCAAAAACAATGGTATCTACTTTTGCTAATTGTTCAATTACCAAGGCATTTTTAAGATACATTTTTTGTTTGCCCATAATTCGGAGAATATTTCCAAAAGTAAACGGAGCTGTAAGAGCCAATGCGCAAGGGCAAGCCACAATTAATACTGCAGTAAAAACGTTGAATGCCGTATTTGCATCAATAAATATCCAATATCCAAATCCTGTAAAAGCAATCAATAATAATATAGGAGTAAAATAACGACTGATTTTGTCTGTAATTGTTTTATGTTTTTGAACTACCTTTTTCTGGAAAATTTCATTGCTCCATAATTGCGTCAAATAACTTTGTGAAACTGAATGTAAAACTTCCATTTCAATTACTTTTCCAATTTGTTTTCCACCGGCAAAAACTTTATCACCTGATTTTTTTGTTATTGGAACTGCTTCTCCAGTAACAAAACTATAATCAATTTCGGCTTTTTCACTGATTAAAATACCATCAACCGGAATCAACTCTTGGTTTCTGATTAATAATCTGTTTCCTTTTAAAACATCATAAATTGGCACACTTTCTTCAGAGACATCTTGATTAATTCTGGTAACTGCTATTGGAAAATAGGATTTAAAATCTCTTTCAAAACTCAAAAAACTATAGGTTTTAATTTGGAACATTTTCCCCAAAAGCATAAAAAATACCAGCCCCGTAAGACTGTCAAAAAAACCGCCTCCGTAATTCATAACAATATCAAAAGTACTTCTGATAAACATTACAATAATTCCTAAAGCAATAGGAATATCAATGTTCAACATTTTTGATTTGATGCTTTTATAAGCCGATACATAATAGCCACTTGCAGAATATAGAAAACTTGGCAAAGCCAATAAAAAAATCAAAATCCTGAAAAACGGCTTGTAATTATCCAGCCAAAATTCTTTGATTTCGAAATATTCTGGAAATGAAAGCAACATAATATTGCCAAAACAAAAGAAAGCAACACCAAGTTTATAAGTCAGACTTCTATCAATATTATTCTTACCAGTTTCGTAGTTTTCTAGACTTATATAAGGCTCATATCCTATTGAACTTAATAAATTAGCTATTGATTTGAGAGAAACCGAATCTGAGTTGAAAGTAATTCGGACTTTTTTTTCTGGGAAATTAACTTGAGAAATGCTGATTCCGGATTGAATTCTGTTTAAATTTTCCAGAATCCAAATACAAGAGCTGCAATGTATGTGCGGAATATTTAAAGAAACAATTGCAGTATTGCCTTCTTGAAAATCGATTATTTTAGTTGAGATCGCATCATTGTCTAAAAAGTCATATTTCCCTTGAATGTCCTGAGGAGTAGCGCCTGGCGATTTTTCAAAATCATAATAACAGGTCAAATCATGAAGGCTAAAAATTTCATAAACCGTCTTACAGCCAGCACAACAAAACTTTTTTTCATCAAAATCGATTTCTTCATTTTTAGGAATGTCAATCCCGCAATGAAAACAACTCTGCTCAGTCATAAATTTGTTTCTTTTTTAATGTAACAAATATTTCGAATAAGATTTAAGTATAAATATGACAATTATCATATGAAAATGAAATCCAATTCTAATTTAATGAAATAAAATAGGCAAATTACGTTCGTAAAATTTTTCTGCATATTTTAAGAAAAAACAGGGCTTTAAAACGCGAATAATGGTTAATTTTGCACTAAATTATTTTGCGATGAATAAATGTGATCAATGTATTGTACGCCAGTTGTCGTCTTTAAAAGCCCTTAATAAAGAGGAGGTTGTAAAATTAGCCAATAGCAAAACCAGTTACTCGATTAAAAAAGGAGATTCTATTTTTGAAGAAGGAGAAGTTACCAACGGTGTATTTTGTATAAAAGATGGAGTTGGCAAATTATCAAAATTAAGTGCTAATGGAAAAGATCAAATTGTAAAATTGGTCAAATCTGGCGAATTATTAGGACAGCGTTCTATGATCAGTAATGAACCTGCTAATTTATCTGCAAAAGCAATCGCCGATATGGAAGTTTGTTTTATTCCAAAATCTGAAATCATCCATTTCTTTAATAACAACAATCAATTTTCACTTAATTTAATGCAGTCAATTTGTGAAGATTTGAAAGAATCTGAAAACGATAAAATTGCATTAGTTCAAAAAACCGTAAAACAACGTTTAGCCGAAACATTATTACACTTGCATGATGAGTTTGGCGAAAATCCAGATAAAACCTTAAAAGTACAACTTACAAGAGAAGAACTTGCAGGAATTATTGGAACCGCAACTGAAAGCTGTATTCGTCTTTTATCTGATTTTAATAAATTAGAACTTATTGAACTTGTTGGAAAAAAAATTATGCTGAAAGATGTGCGAGCATTAAAAAAAATGGCTGAATAACTACAGCTTTTTAGCTTCGTTCCAAAATACATCCATTTCTGCCAAGGTCATATCAGATAAAGGTTTTCCTAATTCACCAGCTTTGCTTTCTAAATACTGAAAACGTTTAATGAATTTTTTATTAGTGCGTTCTAATGCATCTTCTGGATTTACATTTAAGAATCGGGCGTAATTGATCATCGAGAATAAAACATCACCAAATTCGGCTTCAATTTTATCCTGATCTCCTGTTTTTACTTCCACTTGAAGTTCTTTTAGTTCTTCTTGTACTTTGTCCCAAACTTGATGCGGTTCTTCCCAATCAAAACCAACACCTTTTACTTTATCCTGAATTCGGCTTGCTTTTACTAACGCAGGAAGACTTCTTGGTACACCTTCTAAAACAGATTTTTTGCCTTCTTTTAATTTCAATTTTTCCCAATTCTGTTTTACTTCTTCTTCATCTTTTACAACAGTATCGCTATAAATATGTGGATGACGATGGATCAATTTATCACAGATTTCATTACAGACATCGGCCATGTCAAAATCATCGGTTTCTGAGCCAATTTTGGCATAAAAAACTATATGCAACAGCAAATCTCCAAGTTCTTTTTTTACTTCATTTAAATCATTGTCTAAAATAGCATCTCCAAGTTCATAGGTTTCTTCGATTGTCAAATGGCGCAAAGTTTGAAGCGTTTGTTTTTTATCCCACGGACATTGCTCGCGAAGTTCATCCATGATTATTAATAATCTTTCGAAGGCTTTTAGCTGAAGTTCTTTGCTCATTTTTGATTTTTTTTGAATTGTAATGAAGTACTGTAAAAGTAAAAAATCCTGTCAAGAAAACATCTCAACAGGATTAATATATTTGAAAGAAGGAATTACTATTCTTCTTTTTTTGCTTTTGCTTTTTTAGCCGGCGCTTTTTTAGCTGGTGCTTTTTCTTCAGCTGCAGGAGCTTCTTCAGCTGTTTCTGCTGGTGATGGAGCTAAATCAGTTACTAAACCTTTAGCCTGAAGTGTGTTGTACCAGTTTAATACTTTTTTAATATCAGATGGATAAACTCTTTCCTCATCATATTCTGGCAAAATTTCTTTAAAGTATGCACTTAACTTAGCATTATCTTCTTTATGCGAAATCGCTTGACCTTTATTTTCTTTAGCAGCAATTTTTTGCATTACTTCAGTTAATGGTTTTTCGCCTTCGTATGTATAAATTGAGATTTCTGACAATAAACTTACATTACTTTTCAAGTTTACTGTGATTTTTTTTCCGTCTGTTAATGATTCTGCCACAAAACCTGTACGAGTTTGCACTTTTAGTACATATAAACCTGGTTTCCCTGAAATGGCTAAAATTTTGTCTAAATTCATGTTGTATTAATATTAGTATTAAGAATTTTATTGTATTTTTTTTGCTCTTGTAAAGAACAATTATCTTCCTTTTTTAGCGGCAGCAAATTTCATTCTGTATTCTTGAAAAGTCTTGCCTTCTGTAATATTTTTTAATTTCTTTTGAATCAAACGTTTTTTCAATGAAGATATTTTGTCTGTAAACAAAACTCCTTCAATATGATCGTATTCATGCTGAATAACTCTTGCAATTAATCCGTCAAAAACCTCTGTTTTCATGACAAAATCTTCTTCACAGTATTCAATCGTAACGGTTGGTTTTCTGTAAACATCTTCACGTACATCAGGAATACTTAAACAGCCTTCATTAAAGCTCCACTCTTCTCCTTCTTCCTTAACGATTTTAGCATTGATAAAAGTTTTTTTGAATCCTTTTAATTCTTTAGCCTCATCAGATCCTAAATCATCATCTTCACTAAAAGGAGTTGTATCAATAACAAACAAACGAATTGCCATACCTACCTGAGGAGCAGCAAGCCCAACACCGTAAGCATTGTACATGGTTTCATACATGTTTGCTATCGTTTCTTTTAGGTTTGGATATTCTGGCGTAATTGCCACACCTACTTTTCTTAAAACAGGATCTCCATATCCTACAATTGGTAAAATCATTTGTATTAATTTATTGCATTATCTACTGTAAAACTGAATTTTAGTTTCCCATAATTCAGCTGGCAAAAATAGTAAAAAATAGTCTACTAATAATTCTAAACAATATATTATATCGCATTTTTTGCCCGAATGTTAAAATCTCATCCATAATTATGCCAAATTAATTCGTACAATTCTTACCTTTGTTAGTAAACCTCTATATATGTTTGATCGCATCTCGAAATTCACGAACAGTACTTCTTTTTTAAATGCCTCAAAAGTAACCATTGCTTCTGTAGTTCCTGTCTTGATTTTAAACTTCTTAGGACATTTTGAAATTGGATTTACCATTGCGCTTGGAGCATTTTATACGTATCCAAGTGATATTCCAAGTTCGTTGAGCCATAAAATAAAAGGACTTATTGTAGCTTCTTTTATTGTTTCGGGAGTTAATTTGTTGGTAAACTTTACCTACCCTTATCCGGTTTTGTTTTATCCTTTCTTAGGGTTTTTATTGTTTTTGTGTTCTATGATTTCGGTTTATGGACAACGCGCAACATTAGTATCTTTTTCTGCTTTACTTTCGATTTCATTATCATTTGGTCATTTACATCAAGGTTGGGAAGCGTTTGAATATGCTGGATTTATATTTATTGGAGGCATTTTGTACTTAATCGTATCGCTTGTCTTCCACTTTATACAACCTTACAAATATGTTGAACTGGAAATTGCAGAAGGAATAAAACTTACCGCTAAATACCTCAAATTAAGAGGTGATTTGTGGAATCCAGAAGCAAATAGAGATGCTATTACGGAAAAACAATTAGCGGTTCAAGTTGAATTGAATTTGATTCATGAAGATTTACGAAAAATGCTTATTGGTAATCAAAATACTTCGGCAGCAACGGCTCAAAATCGAAAGATGTTATTAGTCTTTATTACTTTGGTCGAAATTCAGGAACTTGCTTTATATACTTCATTTGATCACAGCAAACTTCATGAAAAATTTGCCAAACATCCAGAAGTACTTAGAACGTATCAAAATGTAGCATATAAGTTAGCTTCGACCTTAAAAAAACTTTCTAAAAATGTACATCACATTGCCGTCTATGTCGATAAAAATGATTTAAAAAACGAATTGGACGCTCTTGAATTTGCCATTTTTGATTATGAAAAAAGTTTAGGCAAAGAAGAAGCTTCAGAAGGCGTTTTGATGCTGACAAATATGCTGAAATATGCTAGAAATCAAGTTGGAAAAATCAAAATTATTCAGCGTGCTTTCTCGCTTGCAATGCAGTCTTACAAGCTAAAAGATAAAGATAAGGAACTTGAAAAATTCCTAACACCACAATATTATCCTTTAAGAACTTTGACTGAAAATTTAAGCTTTTCATCTTCTATTTTCAGACATTCTTTGCGATTGACGATTACAATTCTGATTGGTTTTTTGATTGGAAAAATCCTTCCTTTTCAAAATGTCTATTGGATCTTATTGACCATTGTGGTTATTATGCGTCCGGGTTATGGACTGACAAAAGAGCGCTCGTACAATAGAATTTTCGGAACTATCTTAGGAGGATTATTTGCTTTCGGAATCGTATCGGTTGTTCAAAATCATATTGCATTGAGCATCTTTTCAATTGTCTGTATGCTTTTGGGAATTTCTTTCACTCAGATAAATTACAAGATAAGCGCCACTTTCGTGACGATGTATGTTGTTTTTATCTACGGAATTTTAACGCCAAATGTTGTCGAAGTAATTCAGTTCAGGATTTTAGATTCGCTTGCTGGAGCTATTTTGGCCTTTTTAGCAAATCAGTTTTTGTGGCCGGCTTGGGAGTTTATAAATACACCGATTCATATTGAAAATTCGATTCGGTCCAACCGAAATTATCTTAAAGAAATCGCTGATTTTTATAATAAAAAAGGTGAAATTCCAACTTCGTACCGCTTAGCCAGAAAACATGCTTTTGTTGAAATTGGAAATTTGATGACTTCGTTTCAGCGTATGATGCAGGAACCAAAATCAAAACAAAAAACATTGCCTTTGGTAAATAAATTAGTAGTACTAAATCACTCTATTTTATCAGCTTTGGCTTCATTATCAACTTATATTCAGTCGCATCAGACAACATCGGCATCAGATTCATTTAATTATATAATCAAAACGATTTTATCAAATTTAGACCATTCCATTTCTATTTTGAAAAATGAAACGATTATAAATGATACTTTTTTTGATAAAGAAGATGTAACCCTGCAGTTTGAAGAACTGAAACGAAAAAACTTTACGCGTCTGGCCGAAGATGACGAACTTGACAAAGAAACACGTCAAGCCAAAATGCAAGAAGCTCAATTAGTAATTGAACAATTGATCTGGATGAGCAATCTTGCCGAAAAGATTTTAAAAATAACAAAGGAATTAAAAGCAGCAAATCCAGATTAATCAATCTGGATTTGCTGCTTTTCTATATATAAAAACTTGGATTTTAGTTTAATTTCAAAACTTCAGAAGTCTCTTTTCTGAGTTTAGCTAAAAGCTCAGGTTTGTCATTTAATGTTTGTCCGTAAGAAGGAATCATTTTTTTCAATTTTGCTTCCCATTCTGGTGTTTTGATTTGATTTGTAAAACATCTGCTTACAAGGTCAACCATAATCGCTACAGCAGTTGATGCACCTGGAGAAGCCCCTAATAACACTGCTAAAGTTCCGTCATGCGTATTGATTACTTCAGTTCCAAATTCTAAAACTCCACCTTCTTTTTCATCTTTCTTGATAACCTGAACACGTTGTCCAGCTTTTTCTAATTTCCAATCTTTTGAACGTGCAGAAGGCAAATATTCGCGAAGTGCTTTCATTCGGTCTTTTGGAGACTGACGTACTTGCTCGATTAAATATTTTGTCAACGGAATATTGTGATATCCGGCAGCTAACATCGGAATTAAATTGTTTGATTTTATAGATAATGGTAAATCTAAATAGGAACCATTTTTCAAGAAACGAGTTGAAAAACCTGCAAATGGCCCAAAAAGCAACGCTTTTTCACCATCAATTACACGAGTATCAATATGAGGTACAGACATTGGAGGTGCGCCAACACTTGCTTTACCATAAACTTTAGCCTGATGTTTTGCAATAACTTCTGGATTTGTACATTTTAGCCATTGACCGCTTACTGGAAATCCTCCGTAGCCTTTCCCTTCAGGAACATTTGCTTTTTCTAATAAAGGCAATGAACCTCCACCAGCTCCAATAAATACAAAACTAGTATAGGCTTTTCGTTTTTGTCCAGTTGAAAGATCAGTGATTTTAATTCTCCATGATTTGTCTTCACGTTGTTTTAATTTCTTAACCTCATGATTAAAAAACAAACTTACACCATCCAATTTTTCAAGATAATTAAACATGCTTCTGGTCAAAGCACCAAAGTTGACATCGGTACCAATTTCCATATGCGTCGCCGCTAATGCTTCGTTATTCTCTCTGCCTTCCATTACTAGTGGCATCCATTTTTTCAATTGCTCGAAATCAGTACTGAATTCCATTTCAGAAAATATTGGATTGCTTTGCAATGCCTCAAATCTTGTTTTTAGGTATTTTACGTTTTTATCACCCCATACAAAACTCATGTGAGGAACGCTTTTTATGAAATTTTCGGGAGAAGGCACTTTCTTTTCTTGTACCAAATAAGACCAAAATTGGCGTGAAATTTCAAAAGATTCTGCTATGCTGATTGCCTTTTTAGGATCAATACTTCCATCAGCCTTTTCTGGTGTATAATTTAATTCACAAAAAGCAGAGTGCCCTGTTCCTGCATTATTCCATGCATCAGAACTTTCTGCTGCGGCAACATCCAGTCTTTCGTAAATTTCAATTTTAATATCCGGTTGCAGCTCTTTCAAAATTAATCCAAGAGTTGCACTCATAATTCCAGCTCCAATAAGCACTACTTCACTATTAGAACGTATTGTATTGTCAGGCATAACAGTATTTGTTTTTAAAAATGCAAAGGTACTTTTTTCAATCGCAAAAAAAAACTAAAATTTGCATGATAAAAGTTAGGAAATCATATTTTTTTCTAAATAAAGTGAAATTTTTAAGCCCGAAACTTAAAAACGGTTAGAAGAAAGATAGTCTTGAAGCATAATCGTTGCAGAAATTTCATCGATCAATCCTTTGTTTTGACGCTGTTTTTTGCTCAGTCCGCTGTCGATCATGGTTTGAAAAGCCATTTTTGAGGTAAAACGCTCGTCAACACGAACCACTTTCATGTCGGGAAAAATATTTGAAAAATGAGTCACAAAACCTTTTATTATTGAAGCACTTTCTGAAGGAAGTCCGTTCATTTGTTTTGGCTCGCCAATTAAAACCGCTTCGACTTTTTCTTTGGCAAAATAATCTTTTAAAAAATCGATTAAAGTATTGGTCGGGATTGTAGTTAAGCCTGATGCAATAATCTGCATTTCATCGGTAACAGCAATTCCGGTGCGCTTTTGTCCGTAGTCTATGGAAAGTATTCTTGGCATTTTAAAATTTTTATCAAAGATAACTATTTTAATTTTTTGATTTCAATAATCCAATATTCTAAAAACCAAAAAAAATCCGCTTTAAAAAACTTCAAAGCGGATTCACCCAAAATATTCAAAACCCTAAAAAATTCAATTACCTATTAAATAGTCTTCTAAAAAAACCTCTTTCCTCCTCTTCTTCCTCTTCAAGCTGTTGTTCATACTGCAAAAACTTAGATTGTGATTTTTCATGTTCAAGAATCAACTCCTTAATATATTCAACATACGATCTCTTTTTCTCTTCCAGAAAACCAATTAAATACTTTTCACTAAACTCTACACCGCTAGCCGCTTCAATCTGCAAAAGCTTTTTGTACAAAGGTTCAATGTGTAGCGAAACTACTTCGTGCGGGACAGATTGTCTTCGTCCAAAATAATTTACAATCACTCCATTTTCATCTTTTGCTATTTCAAAATCAGTAATCACCCAATAATATCGGCCAGATTTTGCTAAATTTTTTACAATGGCATGAAAATTTTTTCCTTGCTTCAAATTTTCCCAAAGCACTTTAAAAATAACCTTTGGCATATCTGGATGCCTTATAATATTATGTGGCTGTCCCATCAATTCATAATCTTCATATCCCGAAACATCAACAAACACTTCATTGGCATATTCTATAATACCAAAGGCATTTGTTTTACTCATAATGACTTGCGTTTTATCCCAAGTAACTTCTTTATCAATTACTGCAATTCTGTTCTGGAGTTGATTTTCTTGATTCATACTATACTGCTTATAAAATTTGTTTTGGAATGGTTTTAATTAATTCTATTTCCGCTTTTTCAGAATTAATGCTGCGAAAGTAGTTGGAAGAAAAAAGGCAAAATCTGATTTTTGTCATATTTTGATATAAAAAAAACTTTTGATGGCTTTTAATTTAATTAATAAATACATTCAGATTTCTTATTTATCAAATTAAAAACAAAATGTTACATATATAACATTTTCAAAAAGGTTTTACTTTTCCGCTTTTCCACAAATACGTTATCTTTGCCAAAAATTAAAACTTATGAATTCTTTACAGACTATAATTGAACAAGCTTGGGAAAACAGAGCTTTATTACAAGAAACTGCTACAACTGATGCTATCAGAGAAGTTATCGAACTAGTAGACGCAGGAAAATTACGTGTTGCTGAACCTGTAGGTGAAGGCTGGCAAGTAAACGAATGGGTTAAGAAAGCAGTTGTAATGTATTTCCCAATTCAAAAAATGGAAACATGGGAATCTGGTATTTTTGAATACCACGACAAAATGTTACTAAAAAGAAATTATGCTGAAAAAGGAATTCGTGTAGTGCCAAACGCAGTTGCACGTTACGGAGCTTATATTTCTAGCGGTGTTATTTTGATGCCTAGTTATGTAAATATTGGTGCTTATGTTGACGAAGGAACTATGGTTGACACTTGGGCAACTGTTGGTAGCTGTGCACAAATTGGTAAAAACGTACACTTGAGCGGTGGTGTTGGAATTGGTGGCGTTTTAGAGCCATTACAAGCAGCTCCGGTAATTATTGAAGATGGTGCTTTTATTGGTTCTCGTTGTATTATTGTAGAAGGTGTTCACGTTGGAAAAGAAGCTGTTCTTGGTGCTAACGTATGTTTAACTGCTTCAACAAAAATTATCGATGTTACTGGTGATGAACCGGTTGAAATGAAAGGTTTTGTTCCTGCACGTTCTGTTGTAATTCCAGGAAGCTACACTAAGAAATTTGCTGCTGGAGAATTCCAAGTTCCATGCGCATTGATTATTGGTACTCGTAAACCATCTACAGATTTAAAGACTTCATTAAATAATGCGCTTCGCGAATACGACGTTGCAGTATAATTTTTAGAAAATCCGAATTAAAAAATCCAAATTCCAACCTTATAATTGGAATTTGGATTTTTTTTGCTTCAATTTGTAACCAACAAAAAAAAGATTCTATTTTTTCTATATGAAGATACTTGTAATTCAGCAAAAAATGATTGGGGACGTTTTGGTCAGCAGCATTATATGCAACAATCTGCGTACTGCTTATCCCGACGCTCAAATAGATTATCTCGTTTATGCTTCTACAACTCCAGTTTTAGAAGGAAACTCAAGTATCGACAACATTATTTTGTTTGAAGAAAAACACCGTAAAAACAAAAAAGAACTTTTGAAACTTGGTTTACAAATTCGAAACGAAAAATATGATCTTTTAATTGATGCTTATTCAAAATTAGAAAGCTGGATCCTGGTTTTATTGAGTAATGCGAAAAGAAAAATTTCCTATAAAAAACCAGGCAGAAACTTTTTGTATACCGACAATGTCCCTTTTGAACCTTTCCCTAAAACAAATTTGGGATTAGCAATCGAAAGACGTTTGTCCTTATTAGAACCTTTGGATTTAAAAATTAAAATTGATCCAATTCCGAAATTGTTTGTTTCTGAAAGAGAAAATCAGGAAGCAATTGCTCTTTTTGAAAAACATCAAGTTCAAAAAGATAGAAAAACCGTAATGATCAGTTTATTGGGTAGTGAAACTTTAAAAACTTATCCTTTAGAATTTATGTCTAAAGTGGTTGATTATGTTGCTGATCATGCAGATGTAAATATTCTTTTTAATTATTTTCCGAAGCAGATTGAAGAAGCAAAAATCGTTTTTAATGCTTGCAAATCTTCTACACAAGAAAAAATTTATTTTGATTTATTAGGTGGAGATCTTCGTTCATTTATTGGTCTAGTTAATCAATGCGATTTGATTGTTGGAAACGACGGCGGTGCAATAAATATGGCAAAAGCTTTAGAAAAACCTTCTTTTATTATTTTTTCTCCTTGGATCGAAAAGAAAATCTGGGCTACTTTTGAAGATGGCGTTCATCATCTTTCCGTTCATTTAAAAGATTACAGACCTGATTTATTTGAGGAAAAAACTGAAAAAATGCTCAAAAAAGAAGCGTTGTCTTTATATCAGGAATTCAAACCTGAATTTTTTAAGGATAAAATTGAATTGTTTTTGAATCAAAATCTAAGCGTTTCTACAAAATGATTTTGCCGGAAAAACAACTTTTAACGGCTTTGGTCATTACCTACAATGAAGAACAGAATATAAAATCGGTTCTTGATCATTTGGCTTTCGCCGATGAAATTATCGTGGTCGATTCTTTCAGTACAGACAAAACTTTTGAAATCGCTTCAAGCATACCGCGCGTTAAAATTGTACAGCGTATTTTTGACAATTTTGCCTCACAACGAAATTATGCATTGAGCCATGCATCGCATTCCTGGATCCTTTTTGTGGATGCAGACGAAAGATTGACACCAGAACTTCAAAACGAGATAAGTTTTGTAATCCAACAAAAAAATAGTGCCTCAGCTTATTTTGTAAGGAGAAATTTTATGTTTGAAGGCAAAAAATTGCGTTTCAGCGGTTGGCAAACTGACAAAATCATTCGTCTTTTCAAAAAAGAAAATGCATTTTACAATCATGAAAAAATTGTTCACGAAAAGCTTGTTGTATCTGGAAAAACGCAAAAATTAAAAAACAAGCTTACTCATTATTCGTATTCAAATTTTGAAGATTACAAGCAAAAAATGATTTTTTACGGACAACTAAAAGCGCAAGAGGAGTTTTTAAAAAATACGCAGCCCAACTTTTTTCATTTTTATATCCGTCCCGTTTATCAGTTCGCAAACCAATATTTATTAAGACTCGGATTTCTAGACGGTAAAAAAGGCATAATTATTTGCTATTTAAACGCGCTGAGTGTCTCTGTGCGCTTTCAGAAACTAAAAAAACTTCAATCTGAAAACTAGGCTTTCCAGAATTTAAGTTTCTTTTTCAGCCTTTTCTTTCTCGCAAATTCTTCTTGAAAATCAGAAGTTGCTTGCCACATTTTTTCAAAAATTTCGACCTCTGTTTTTTCAGTATAAAACTTTGCATACTCATTGCTCATCACCGCAATCATTTCCTTCTTTGGCGTTAAGCGGCTAAAGTTGTTCATGCGTTGTTCAAAACTCATATTTTCATGAAAATTCATTCGGTTTAAATCGACCAAAAAGAAATCGTATAAACCTTCTGAAGTTTTTTTAATCAAAGTATTTCCTGGCGAATGATCCAAAAACTCAACTCCTTTTTCGTGAAGATCAAAAGTAAATTTGGTAAACTGTCTCAGAATATTGTCATTATCTGGATATTCTGGATTTTCAACTAATTCTCTATAAGTCAATTCGGTTACTAAATGTTCACTTGCGTAATAACTGTCTTTTAAACCTAAAAAATTAAAATTTTCAAGAAATGCAATTGGTTCAGGAGTTCCAATATTCTTTTCTAATAAAATAGTAGCATATTCAAATGAACGTCTGGCTTTTGATTTTCTGAAATATTTGTACGCAATCTTATTTACGATATTCGGAATTTTGAATGATTTGATGTTAATCGTTTTTCCATTCAATTCAAACAATTTAATTTTATTTCGGTCTCCATTTCCAAAAAGTTCGCCCGAAGTATGAAAATTTTGAATAAGAGAAAGAATATCTTTTGAGCTTTTTACGGCTCCAGAAAATTTAAATTTCGCAGTCATACAATAGTTATGAATTTATTACTTTTTTATACGCTTCAGCTGTTTTCTTAGCAATTACTGGAGCTATAAAACCTTCATTAATGGCTATTTTGCCTTTTTCGATAAAACTTGCTCTCAACTCATTATCATTCAAAAGTTTATCTATATTATCACCTAAACTTTTAAAATCTTTAATTGGAGAAATAAAACCGTTTATGCCGTCAGTAATCACTTCGGGAACAATACCAACTTTAGTTGAAACCACTGGAGCACCAATCAACATCGCTTCTAAAACTGAAGTCGGACCGCCTTCTCTTTGTGAAGTCATTAAAAAAACATCAAACTGTTTGTTCAACCCAGATGCGTCCTCAATTGTATTTGTAAAAATAACATTATCCGTCAGATTTTTTTGTGCCGCAAGTTTTAGATATTCGTCAGTACGTTTTGAAAAGTTGCCAATTTGAAAAAATACAAGGTCTTTTCTGTTCAGCACATTTACTAGATAATCAGCTGTATTTATTAATGTTACTATATCTTTTGCATCTGTATGATTAGCAATGTTTCCAATTATAAATTTGTCCTCAGCAATATTATATTTCTCTCTCAAATTAACACTTGGATTTTTCTTTAAAATCTCCAACGGAACACAATCTGGAACAACCGTCAATTTAGGTTTATTTAAAACTGAAAGAACTTCTGCAAAATTGTTTTTAACGGCATTTGAAACACAAAAAACAGCATCAATCGCTTTTGAATTGTATTTAAACTTACTGACAAAACTGCTGCTTGCACTGATCGCTTTTTTTGAAAAAACAACTTTCGCATTCAATTTTAAAAACAAATTGCTTAAAACGTAAAATGTCAATGAATTGCTGGTGTGAAGATGAATCAAATCTGGCTGGACTGCTTTTACAACTTCTTTAAATTGCTTATAATTTGAAAACTTCACCAATTTTCTGTCTTGAGCTGGGATGAAAGAGATATTATTCTCTAAAGAAAGCTTTTCGAGCACTGTATCTTTTATTCCAAAAACAACATTTTCAACTTCTAATTTATTCAATTCAGGAATACAATAAACCAATTGCTGTTCGTTTCCTCCCCAGGCTTTCGCTCCAGAAATGTGCAGTATTTTCATATTTTATAATATTTCTTTAGGTATGCAAATATAAGGTTGTAATTATAAAAATACAGATAAAAGATCAATTAAGAAACTCTGCAAATCGGAATCATTATCTTTGCATTTCAAATAGCATTAAAATTTTACAATGAACGAAGAAATAATTAAAGCTTACGAAGTCATTAAAGAAGGAGGAATTATTCTTTATCCAACTGATACTGTTTGGGGAATTGGTTGCGACGCTACTAATCCTGAAGCTGTTGCCAAAATCTACAAATTGAAACAACGCGCCGAAACACAAAGCATGATTGTGTTGATGAACGGGGAAAAAATGATGTACAATGTATTTAAAAATATTCCAGAAGTAGCTTGGCAAATTTTAGATTTATCTGAAAAACCAACTACTTTAATTCTTGACGATGCCAGAAATGTGGCTCACAATGTTATTTCAGCTGACAAATCACTTGGAATTAGATTAGTAAAAGAGCCTTTTTGCTTTAAGTTGATGGAAAGAATGAAAAAACCATTAGTTTCGACTTCTGCCAATATCTCAGGACAGCCAACGCCAATGTCGTTTAAAGAAATTAGCCCTGAAATTATTAATGGAGTTGATTATGTTGTAAACTTATATCGCGATAAAGTTGGCGGAAAACCATCGACAATTATAAAATTGACAAACGATTCACAGGTAAAAGTGATACGTAAATAGTTTTTTTTGTTTCAAGTTTCAGGTTTCAAGTTACAAGCAGAACGTGAAACCTGAAACTTGAAACCTGAAACTTTAAACCGTTTTCAAACTCTCAATAAGCCAATCGATATCTTCTTTAGTATTGTAATGGCTGAATGAAATTCGGAGATTTGGTAATTTTAAATCGGTTTCTGAAAGCATTTCTTTTAAAACATGTGACGGTTTTATGCTTCCTGATTGACATGCGCTTCCGCGGGAAACTGCAATTCCTTTCATATCCAGACTAAACAACAACATTGAAGTTTTATCTGAAGAAAAAGGCAAAATTATATTGATGATATTATAGAAATCGTCTTTTTTTCCGTTAATTCTAAAACCTGGAAAATGAATTTCGAGCTGTTCAATAAGATAGTTTTTTAAGCCCGAAATATAAATTCTTTCTTCATTCAAATTTTCATACGAAACAGCCAAAGCTTTCGCCATTCCAGCAATTTGATGAACAGCTTCGGTACCAGCGCGAAGGCCTTTTTCCTGTTCACCGCCAAAAATCAAAGGTTGCAATCCTGAATTTTTTCGAACAAACGCAAATCCGACTCCCTTTGGACCATGGAATTTATGTGCGCTTGCCACGATAAAATCAACTGGTATTTTTTGTAGATCGATTTCTGTTTTCCCAACCGACTGCACAGTATCAGAATGAAATAAAGCACTGTATTGTTTGCAAATCACACCAACTCGCTCAAGATCTAAAATTGTCCCTGTTTCGTTGTTTACATGCATTAAGCTTACAATTGTCTTTTTATCTTCTGATAATAAATTAGACAAATGCGTTAAATCGATACTTCCATCTGAATTTACATTGACATAATCGACTTGAATAGCATAATCAGATTCTAAAGCCAAAACAGTATATAAAACAGCGTGATGCTCAATTCTAGAAGTAATAATTCGTTTTACGCCAAGATCTTCAACCGCAGAGCGCAAAATCCAATTATCCGCTTCAGTTCCGCCAGAAGTAAAAATAATTTCCTGTGCTGAACAGTTTAAATGTTTGGCAATGCTTTTTCTGGAAAGTTCTAAAATAGTTTTGCC
Organism: Flavobacterium sp. LHD-80; assembly: GCF_030929605.1. Classification (GTDB taxonomy): domain Bacteria; phylum Bacteroidota; class Bacteroidia; order Flavobacteriales; family Flavobacteriaceae; genus Flavobacterium. Next base: position 502,505 of record NZ_JAVFVS010000001.1, on the reverse strand, counting down.
ATTTCGTCCAAAACTATGCGTAGAAGACGGATTACCAAAATCTTCTGTCATTACTTTTGTCATTTCCTGAATCACTTCAGGACGCATGGCGCTCGTAGAGGCGTTATCGAGATATACTTTTTTCATTACTGCAAAGTTATAAAATATCAATTGTCCAATCTTCAATATCATTTGCCAAATTTTTCACTATTTTTGACCCAAATAAAATTACGATGAAAAAATATGCAAGCCTTCTGTTATTTGCGCTTTTATTAAACGGCTGCGATGATGGTGATTTAACTGTAGAAACCCTTGATTTTAAAGATGTGGCTGCTACAACCTGTGACCCTACAACTAATACCCTGATCTACAAACTTAAACCTCAGGAAACGTTGCTATTGCAGATGCCTGAAGGCAAACTTATAAATGATGCTACAGTAGATGGTAAACCATTAGTTTATGATATTGATGACAAAACCTTTCGCTTTTTTTACAGAGCATATGACGGCGCAGTTTCAGTATCAAATGTTTGTGATGCAATTCCTCCAGCGACACCAAACGTTAATCAGGAATGGCGTGCACTTTCTGGTAAGTTACAAATTGTAACTGAACAAATAAACAAAACTCCAGCTCCAGCTGATGGACATACAGAAATTGTTGGATATAATCACAATATTACTTTAGTAAATGCGACTTTTTCAAAACCAGGCCCAGTACTAGTTAATGATGAATATGTTTTTGGAGATTTCAAAACAACTGCTGAACCTGTTGTTGTAGCTTTTACAGATGAAGTTGCAAAATACTGCAACGTTCAGTTTAAAGTTTATAACAATAATTTATCAAACGCACTTGTTATAGAAAATTTAGACAAATCATTAATTGTAGATGAAGATACTCCAACAGGACAACCAAGAAAAAGCTTAATTAGTTTACCTACAAAAGATCCGGCTGTTACATCAAATAATTTATATTACAGAATATATTCTGGTAATTTACCTGAATTACCTAAAGAAAAATATTTCTGTGTAGATGCAACTCCAACCACTCCAGCGGTAAAAGATACTTGGGTAGGCGTGGCAGGTGTTGCAAATGTAAGTGGAATTATAGAAATCACTACAACCCATACTCTTAAAGTTTATAAACATAAAGTATATATCAAAAATGCAACAATGAAAAAAGGAAACAGTACTTTTAAACTGGCTACCGATTTTTATTTAGGAGAAGTAACAACAATAGCTCCATAAATACAACATAATAATTTGCTTAAAAAAGCACTTTTAAATTCTTACAAAAAAACATCCGTTTTTCAAGCTGAATTCTTAACAGAATCAGAGCGAAAAACGGATGTTTTTTTATGCTTTAAAAACGACAATTTTAAAGCCTGAAAAATAATTTATTTATTGTTTTGCCTAAAATAAACTTCGGTTGCACCAAGACCATATTTTTGATAATTGGCATCTTGGAAATCTAATCCATCATAACGGCCTAAAAGAAAATCAAGTTCGGCTTTTAAAATTCCTTCGCCGACACCGTGAATAAAAACAATTTTTGGAATTCTGTTTTTAATTGCAAATTCAATATGTCTTTTTGCTGTTTCAGTTTGCAAAGTCAAAATATCATAATTCGACATTCCGCGTTTATTTGGAACTAATTTTTCGATATGCAAATCAAATTCAGGCGCCGAAATTTCGCGCTTATCTTTCTTTTCTTTTACAAAACTTCTCGGTTTTGGCTCTGTTTTCTCTTTCGAAATTTTATCTAAATCAATTCTTTTAATAGAATTCATTAAATTACTGGTTTCCTGAATTTTAATTAATTCATTGACAAAAAATGTCATCGTAAAACCATCCTCAGTTTCGATCAAAACTTCGTTGTTTTTCACTTGAACTACCGTTCCGTTTATAGCTTCGTCTAAAACCGAAACCTTATCTCCTTTACTCAACATCGTCTTCGTCTTTATCTTGATTTTTACTTGGCGTTTTTGCACTTAGCTGCATCATTCCGTACATGAAAACTACAATTGCAGCAATCATGATATAGATATTTTTATCTTCAGAAACTTGCTCATAAAGCGCTACTCCAATGGCAAGAATCATTATTAAAATTTTAAAAGCTTTCATTTTTATTTCGGTATAAGATTTCAAAAGTATAAAACTTTAAAATAGTAGTTCGTTTCTTTTAAATTGCGATCGAATATTTTTTCGTAAAATTGCAAAAACCATCTCCTTGAATTTAGACCATTACATGATCCCTTGCCTGTTCAAATACCTCTTCGGATTTGACTGTCTTGGCTGTGGTTTTCAGCGCTCTTTATTCTTACTTTTTCAAGGCGAATTTTTAGCCGCTTTTAAAATGTATCCGGCGCTTTATTCTACTCTATTTTTTTTCGGGTTTTGTGTTTTTTACTTTTTCGACAAATCAAAAAAATACAAAAAGCTCATTTGGAATTTAGCTTTTTTGAATCTATTTTTTGTTGTTTTTGGTTATTACCTCAAACACTTTTACTTTTAATTTTTGTCCCGAAGCCTCGGGATTATTTTTTGATCTGATTCAAAATATCGTTCATCATTTCGATTTGAACTTTTTGAATTTCGATCAATTCTTGTTGCTGATGCATGATCAAATGATCGATTTTATCATGAATCATTCTGATCTCTAATTCTGATTTTAGGTTGATCATAAAATCTTTTTTAGCACGGTTTCTGTCTTTTTCTTCCTGACGATTTTGGCTCATCATAATTACTGGCGCCTGCAATGCAGCGATGCACGATAAAATCAAATTAAGCAAAATAAATGGATACGGATCGAAGCCTTTATTCACCAAAACCAAAACATTTGCACTAATCCAGATGACAATAAAAAGTACAAACGAAATAATAAAAGTCCAGCTTCCGCCAAAATCAGCTACTTTGTCAGCTATTTTTTGGCCAAAGTTTCTTGTTTCGTCTTCATCTTCAACAATACTTACTATAGATTTGTCTTCTTTTAAAGATGAAATAACACTTTTTTCAAGATCTGAAAGCATTCCGATTTCACTAGATAAATAATTCGAAATATATTTTTGACGATAATCATTTAATTCCTGAACCGAAATACAATCATCGTCACAAAACGAAGGATAATCTTTGATAATTAGGCCAAGAATAGGATCATGAATTGATTTTCCGCAGATTTTCTCACTGTCTGGCAATTCAAGACCAGAAATAGCACTTTTGAAAGTTGAAATATTTTTCATTTTTAAAAATTTTACAGGCTAATTTACGCATTTAAGTTTTTAAGAGACATACAAAATAACTGTATTTAACCGTTGAGTCCAATTAATTCAAACACATAGAAACATAGGTTTAGGAGGCGCAAAAAAGGCGTTTCACTTGTTTTTAATAAACATAGTTTGGCTATGTGTTAGAAACTGGTTTCTTTTTACACTCTTTTCTACAAATAAAATCTATGTTTCTATGTGTTTAACAAAACCAAATACCCCAATGGATTGAGCTGTATTTATCAATCATTTAATTATCACAAATAGGATTAGCAATGCAAAATTTCTTTAGTTAATTCCTGCCCTTATTTACAAAAAACGCCTTACTTTTAACGTTTCAAAATATCCAATCAATTTTACCATTGTGACAAAAGACACTATCATACAAAATATCAAAGCTTTAAAAAGCCATTCAAACATAAATTACGGAATCAAAACTAAAACAGAAGATTTTACCGAGAAGCTTTTTTATACTCTTTTTGATTCGAATGCCGCTTTAGACAAAAGCATTGACGATCTCGAAATTCGTTTTAAAGAGATTGCAGTTTTGGCTTGTCAAAAACCAGAAAACTTATGCGAATCGATTTGGGACAGATTTCTAGAAAAACTTCCGGGCGTTTTAGAAAAATTAAATGAAGACGCCGCTTATATTTTAGAAAATGACCCAGCATCAAACAGTATTGATGAAGTTTATTTGGCTTATCCGGGTTTTTACGCTATTGCTATTTATCGATTAAGCCACGAATTATATTTGCTTGATTTATTGCTGTTTTCTAGATTGATGAGTGAATACGCGCACCGAATTACGGGAACAGATATTCATGCTGGAGCTAAAATTGCATCGCCATTTTTTATTGATCACGCAACGGGTATCGTTATTGGCGAAACTACAGTTATTGAAAAGCATGTAAAAATATATCAGGGCGTTACACTTGGCGCTTTGAGCGTAAGCAAAGAAATGAAAAACGCAAAACGTCATCCAACTGTAGAAAAAAATGTCTGTATTTATGCTAATGCAACCATTTTGGGCGGAGAAACTATTATTGGAAAAAATAGTATTGTGGGCGGAAATGCTTGGATTACAAAATCGGTTCCTGCAGATTCTATCGTTCTGAATACCACTACAACAGAAGTTAAAATAAAAGAAAAAAAATAAAATGAGTCCACAGAAATTGCTTAACCTAATTGGAAATACTCCATTGATGGAAACTGTCAATTTGGTTAAAAATAAAAACGTAAAACTTTTACTGAAACTTGAAGGAAATAATCCTGGCGGAAGTGTAAAAGACAGAGCGGCATATAATATGATTGCATCCGCTTTAGAAAGAGGCGAAATTAAAAAAGGTGACAAACTGATTGAAGCAACCAGCGGCAATACCGGAATTGCTCTGGCGATGATTGCGCAATTGTTTCAAATTGAAATTGAATTGGTTTTACCTGAAGATTCAACAAAAGAACGAACTCAAACCATGCGTGCATATGGCGCTACAGTGATTTTAACGCCTGCCGAAGAGGGAATTATTGGTTCTAGAGATTATGCCGATAAAAAAGTAGCAGAAGGTGGTTACATCATGCTAAATCAATTTGCCAATGATGACAATTGGAAAGCACATTATAAAACAACTGGCCCAGAAATCTGGAATGATACCGAAGGAACTGTAACGCACTTTGTTTCGGCAATGGGAACTACAGGAACAATCATTGGAACTTCGACTTATTTAAAAGAAAAAAATCCAGCGATACAAATCATCGGCGCACAGCCAAGTGATGGATCTCAGATTCCGGGAATTCGCAAATGGCCACAGGAATATTTGCCAAAAATATTTGACGCTTCAAAAGTTGACACCGTTATCGATGTTAGTGAAGAAGAAGCTCGAGCAATGACAAAACGTTTAGCGCTTGAAGAAGGTGTTTTTGCCGGAATGAGTAGTGGCGGTTCTGTTGCCGTTGCCCTAAAAATCGCCGAACAATTAGAATCGGGAGTTGTGGTTGCAGTGATTTGTGATCGTGGCGATCGTTATTTGTCTTCAGATTTATTTGATTGATAAAAAAGATGCTAAGGTTCTAAGCCACTAATATGCTAAGATTTCAAAAAAATAGTTTCTTAGAACCTTAGCAATTTAAAAAAAACTTAGAATCTTAGCATTTCAGAACCTTAGAACCTCAAAAAAAATGCTCTACAGAAAACTAGGAAAAACAAACTTTAATATCTCAGAAATCTCACTTGGAACTTGGCAAGTTGGAGGAAAATGGGGATCAGGATTTGATGACAAAACAGCCGATGCTCTTATAAACACAGCAATCGACAATGGTGTTAATTTTATTGATACTGCCGATGTCTATGAAAACGGTTTAAGCGAAACTGCGGTTGGACGTGTAGTACGCTCAAGATCAGAACGAATTTATGTCGCTACAAAATGTGGGCGATTTATTAATCCGCATGTGAATGAAGGTTATCAGCCAAAAGTGCTTCAGAAATTTGTTGAAGACAGTTTAAAAAGAACTGGACTGGAAGCTCTTGATTTGATTCAGTTGCACTGCCCTCCTACTGAAGTTTATTATCGTCCAGAAATTTTTGAATTATTTGATCGTCTAAAAGATCAAGGGAAAATCTTAAATCTTGGCGTAAGCGTTGAAAAAGTAGAAGAAGCTTTAAAAGCCATCGAATATTCAAATGTTACTACAGTTCAGATTATTTTTAATTTGTTTCGTCAGCGTCCTTCGCAATTGTTTTTCTCTGAAGCAAAGAAAAAAGATATCGGAATCATTGCACGTGTTCCTTTAGCAAGCGGACTTTTAACAGGTAAATTTGATTCAAAAACTACTTTTGAACCTCAAGATCATCGTAATTTTAATCGTAACGGAGATGCTTTTGACAAAGGCGAAACCTTCTCAGGAATTGATTATGAATTAGGTCTAAAAGCTGTTGAAGAACTAAAAGCTTTATTTCCAGAAAATCCAAATCTTGCTCCTATTGCGTTGCAGTGGATTTTGAATTTTGAAGAAATTAGCTGTATTATTCCAGGCGCTTCAAAAGCAGATCATGTTTTATCTAATTTATCTGTTTATGATCTTCCTAAAATAAGTCCAGAAAAAATTGCTGCAATGAATGCGATTTATGAAAAATACATAAAACCATCTGTTCATCACTTATGGTAGCTTTCTGAGATACTAAGCTTCTGAGATTCTAAGGTTCTAAGTTTTTTTTCTTAGCATCTCAGTACCTTAGAATCTTAGAATCTTTTTTTTTACGCAACCTTTTTTGAATTCACACATCTATATATAAGACTAACCTTCAATCATTAACCATGAAAAAATTAAGTTTTATATTCGCTATTCTTTGTCTAATAATAACTTCTTGTAGTAGCGATGAAAATGAAGCTCAAGAAAAAAACGCTCAAGAATTAGAAAGAATGTATCAGGAAATTGTAACGCTTTCGAAGGTAAATTCGGAGGCTTGTACTGATTCTAAAGATTGGGATTTCACTGCAATTGGTGCAAAAGCTTGTGGCGGACCAGAAAAATATATTGCTTATTCTAAAAAAATAAACACAGCCGAATTTCTGGCCAAAGTAAAAACCTATACCGAGGCAAGAGCAGCATTTAATGTAAAATGGAATATTATGTCACCCTGTGATGTTGCCATACCTCCAGCTGGAGTTGGTTGTGCTGAAGGAAAACCAGTATTACTGTGGAATGTAGCTTTATGAGACGCTCAGTTTCTGAGATACTAAGATGCTAAGGTTCTAAGATTCTAAGTTTTTTTTTAATCTTAGCACCTCAGAACCTTAGAATCTTAGAACCTAAAAAAAAAAACTAAAGATCAAATTCAATCTTGAACTCGGCTCCTTTGTTCTTGCCTTCACTTTCAGCGTTCAAAGTACCTTTATGACGTTCGATTATTTTTTTGCATAAATAAAGACCAATTCCGGTAGACAATTCATTTGCAGTGCCTAATCGGCTCATTTTGGTGAATTTTTTAAATAATTCTTCAATTTGGTTTTTATCAAACCCAATACCTTTATCAGCAACGATAATCTTTAATTTCGAATCTTCACTGTAAATTTGGACTTTGACTTCGCTGTCAAAATAAGAGAATTTTATTGCGTTGCTTATTAAGTTTACCAAAACCTGAACCAGCAAACCTTCGTCGATTCGCAGTTTTGCTTCAGATGCATCTAAACTTATATTTAAGGTAATATTTTTATCTATTAATCGCTGCTCAACCTGTTCGTTGATAAAAGGCACAATATTGGTAAAAGCGATCGTTTTAGCTTCTGGATTAAGTTTCACAACCTGATCCTGTTCTTTCAGCAATTTAATAAAGTTTTCAATGTAGCGAAATTGCAAATTAGTCGATTCGCAAATTAATTCAGCCAAATGTTTAACCGATTCTGATGGATTTTCGCTTAAAATCAATTTTGCCAGTCCCTGCGGATTTCCTGCGAAATTTTTTAAATCATGCGAAAGCATATAAATCAAATCCTGTTTTTCATTTATAAAACTTTCAGACTCATATATTGATTCCTGAATATTGCACATCAATAATCCTGCTTCATCAGTATATTCTGTAGGCAAAACCGAAAGTTTTCGATTATTTCTATAATCATCCAGCGATTTTGAAGCAATAGATATTGGCATAATCAATTGATTTAAAACCAGCAATGTCACTGCGGTAGCCAATAATGTCATGATTATTGCAAAAATAATAACAGAGGCAACAGAAATATTGTACGATGAAAAGAGTACAAAAAGCAGAATACCAATTAATGGGATATGGATTCCTATGAATGCAACAAATAAAAATTTAAAAGCATAACTTTTTTTTAGAAAACTTATTTGTGACAGATTATGATATAACTTCATAAAAAAATAACAATACTATAGATTAAAAACGTAGCACTTGGGACAATTGTTAAAAAACAAAGTTAACTTTTAAACTCAATTAATCTGTTAAATTACACAATTTGATAAAATATTTTGAAAATTAAATTTATAAAAGTTTACAAACCCTTATTTTTGCGCTATGGGAAGAAAAAATACAGACAAAGTTGTCTTTCATCAAATTGAAGTTTTAGACGCAGGAGCAAAAGGAGTATCAGTAGCAAAAGCTCCTGATGGAAAAGTAATCTTTATTCCAAATGTTGTGCCCGGCGATGTTGTGGATGTACAGACATTCAAAAAAAGAAAAGCATACTACGAAGGAAAAGCCGTGAAATTTCACGAATTATCTAAACATCGTATTGAACCAATATGTGATCATTTTGGTGTTTGTGGCGGATGTAAATGGCAAAATATGAAATACAGCCAACAGCTGTATTACAAACAAAACGAAGTAAAAAATCATTTACAACGAATTGGAAAAGTTGAACTTCCAGAATTTGAAGATATTTTAGGTTCTGAAAAACAGTTTTTCTACAGAAATAAAATGGAATTTTCTTTTTCAAACAGCCGTTGGTTAACTGAAAAAGAAATTGGAAGCACAGAAGATTTAGGAAACAGAAACGCATTAGGATTTCATATTCCTAAAATGTGGGATAAAATTTTAGACATTCAAAAATGTCATTTGCAGGAAGACCCTTCAAACGCAATCAGAAACGAAATTAGAGATTTTGCTAATGAACATAACTTGGCTTTCTTTAATCCGAGAGAACATTCTGGATTATTGAGAACCTTAATGATTCGCACTGCTTCAACGGGCGAAATCATGGTTTTGATTCAGTTTTTTGAAGATGACAAAGCAAATCGCGAATTGGTTTTAGATCATTTATATGAGAAATTTCCGCAAATCACTTCATTGCAATATGTTGTAAATGCAAAACAAAACGATACTATTTACGATCAGGATATCAAACTTTACAAAGGAAGAGATTATATCTTAGAAGAAATGGAAGGTTTAAAATTCAGCATCAATGCTAAATCATTTTACCAGACAAACTCAGATCAAGCTTACGAATTGTACAAAATTACACGTGATTTTGCTGGACTGACAGGAAACGAAACGGTTTATGATTTATATACAGGAACTGGAACTATTGCTCAGTTTGTTTCTAAAAAAGCAAAAAAAGTAATTGGTGTAGAAAGTGTTCCTGAAGCCATTTTAGATGCTAAAGCAAATGCCGAACGCAATAATATTACCAATTGCGAGTTTTTTGTTGGAGACATGAAAGTGGTTTTCAACGAAAGTTTCATTGCACAGCATGGCAAACCAGATGTTATCATTACAGATCCGCCAAGAGATGGAATGCACGCATTAGTAATCGATCAGATTTTAAAAATTGCGCCTAAAAAAGTAGTTTATGTAAGCTGTAACTCGGCTACACAAGCACGTGATTTGGCTTTGATGGATGAAAAATACAAAGTTACTCGTGTACGTCCGGTTGATATGTTTCCACAGACGCATCATGTCGAAAATGTTGTACTTTTAGAACTTCGCTAATAAAATATAAATGAGAAAAATAATTTCAGTTTTACTGCTTTTTACTTTTGGCTTGTCAAGTTGTGAAAAAGATGATATCTGCGATCCAGATACTCCAACAACACCACGATTAGTTATTGAATTTTTTAACGCTGACAATCCTTCAGTTGTAAAAGAAGTTACTAATCTAAAAGTAATTGGAAAAGGCATGACCGAAGGAATTGTTTTTAATGAAAATGCAACTGGCGAAGCAAAATATCTTGCAAATGGCAGTAAAATTGCGATTCCGTTGAAAACTAATGAAAATTCAACATCTTATACTTTTATTTTAGACTCAGGCAATGATAATCCCGCTGCAATAAATACAGACGAAGTGCTATTTAATTATTCGCACCAAAATGTATATGTTTCAAGAGCTTGCGGTTTTAAAACCATTTTTGATCTTGATCCGCTTTCAGACGGACTTCCGCCAACAGCGCCATTTATAAAAACAGATCCAGATTCTAAAGGTTTCTGGATGAGTCAGATCTATGTAAAAAATTATAACATTGAAACAGAAAATGAAACACACATTCAAGTATTTTTCTAGTTTTTGCTTATTGTTTTCAATGTTTTTGGCTCATGCTCAAGAAACGCCGACAACTACAATAACCAAAGAAATTGTTCCTGAAAAACCAAAAACAGAAACTGTAACGAAACCTGCATTACAGGAAGTAAAAGCCGATAGTATAAAAACAGACCGTTACGGACTTCGTGTGGGAGTTGATTTGTACAAACTGACTCGTGGTCTTTATGATAAAGATTACAAAGGAATCGAATTTGTTGGTGACTGGCGTTTGACAAAAAAATACTGGTTAGCAGCCGAACTTGGTTTTGAAGACAAAACAACAGACGACGACAGATTAAACTCAACAGCGACAGGAACATATATTAAAGGAGGTTTTGATTACAATTTGTACCAAAACTGGCTTGATATGGGAAACTTAATCACTATTGGTCTTCGTGGTGGTTTTAGTACTTTCAGCCAAGAATTAAATAGCTATAAAATATACAATCCAAATCCGTATTGGGGTGAACAACCCGCAATTACAGAACATCAAAAATACAACGGACTTACAGCTGGTTGGATTGAAGTTGCAATGGGATTAAAAGCAAAAGTATTTAATAATGTATTTGTTGGGTTTGGTGTACAATTGAAAATGCTGGTTGCAAATGCAAAACCAGATGGTTTTGATAATCTATACATTCCAGGTTTTAACAGAACGTATGACGGAAGTTTCGGAATTGGTTTTAACTACACTGTTTCGTACTTCATCCCTATTTACAAGAAAAAAACGGTTATTCCTGTTCCAGATAAGAAAGCACCTAAAAAATAAGGAAATACCAAAAAATAAAAAAACACGAACTCATAATTTTGAATTCGTGTTTTTTTTTATTTCTAAATCAAGACAGCTGAAAATTTACTGCCGCTTTTGAATGTATCAATGTTGTATCAAAAACCGGAACTGAAATGTCTTCTGGTTTTATTACTAAAGGAATTTCGGTACATCCTAAAATAATTCCTTCGGCGCCATTTTTAATTAATTCGTTTGAAATTTCAAGATAGCGCTTTTTAGTTTCGTCGCTTACAATTCCTCTTCCTAACTCTTCAAAAATGGTATAATGAATAAAATCTTTATCACTTTCATCAATCGGAATAATTGCTTCAATTCCTTTTGCTTTTAGTTTATCTTTAAAGAAATCCAATTCCATTGTAAACTTGGTTCCTAACAAACCCACTTTTTTAATCTCTTGTTTCTGAATTTCAATAGCTGTTTCAGTTGCAATATGAATTAGAGGCAAGTCTATAGCTTCTTGAAGTTTATCAGCAATAAGGTGCATTGTATTGGCGCACAAAACAATCGCTTCTGCCCCGCCCGATTTTAAAAATTCACAGCCTTTAAAAAGCATTTTAAACGTCGAATCCCAATCATTGTTATCGTTATTTTTTTTGATGTCGGAATAATTGAACGAATAAACCAAACATTCAGAGAAGTTCAAACCTCCCATTTTTTCATTTATTCCCTCATTAATAAGCTTATAATAATCAGCAGTTGAAACCCAGCTGATACCGCCAATAAGTCCAATTTTCCTCATAACACCGATTAAGAATTTATCCGATTTCTTTAATTCCTTTTACGAAAATCCATTTCATAAAAAGCTTTTCACCATCTTTAGTTTTTACTGCCTGGAATTTAGGTCCAATAAGAGTTGCGATCACAAAAGATGTCAATGGAATCCAAATTCCTGTTAACCCTGTGTATTGCGCAATAATAAACCTTCCTGCAATAAATAGAATCGCAAATGTTCCTAATTGGTATAAAAAAGCTCTTACTTGTAGTTTTGTCATTTTTTTTTTTAGGTTCAAAGTTGCAAAGTGACAAAGGGGCAAAGTTTTTTTCTTTGCAACTTTGAAGATTTGCAACTTTATATTATTTAATTGACTTATCGTTTAATATTTTTTTATTCAAAACGGACAAAGCTGTAAAACCTCTGTTCCTTTGAACCTTTGTCTCTTTGTTACTTACTCAGAAACCTGAAATTTCGTTCTCTTGCTTCCTTCGTACATTTCGTATTTAACCAAACGTGCTTCAAGGCTTCCGTTGAAAAGTTTGATTTTTCTTGACGGTTTTAAGCCCACAAATTTCAAAGCTTCCAGATTTGCGGTTATGAACCATGCGTTTGTTCCTGGATAATTTTTCTTTAAAGTGTCACCAATATTCGCGTAGAATTTCTCCATATGAATATCCAAACGCTCATCGTATGGCGGATTAAAAACAATATGCAATTTTCCTTCAACTGCTTTTTCAGTATCAAAAAAGTTATCTTCAGAAACCGTTACATAATCTTCAAGATTAGCATTTCTAATATTGTCTTTTGCTTTGCTTACCGCACTTGGCGCTTTATCAAAACCTTTTATAGTATAATGAAACTCGCGAGTTTTTTTCATCAAACTTTCAATAATGGTGTCAAACAAATCATTGTCCCAGTCTTTCCATTTTTCAAAAGCAAATTCTTTTCTGTTGATATTCGCCGGAATATTGCAAGCAATCATTGCTGCTTCGGCCAAGAAAGTTCCAGATCCGCACATTGGATCTAGAAAATGGCTTTGTCCGTCCCAGCCTGATAATAATAAAATTCCAGCGGCTAAAACTTCATTTATAGGAGCAATATTTGTAGCTGTTCTATAACCACGCTGATGCAGTGAATTTCCAGAAGTATCTAAAGCAACCGAAACCTGATCTTTATCGATATGAACATTGATTCTTAAATCCGGATATTGTTTATCAATGCTTGGACGCTGGCCAGTTCTTTCTCTAAATTGGTCTACGATAGCATCTTTACATTTTTGAGAAACAAACTCAGAATGATTAAAATACGTCGAATGTACTGTTGCATCAATCACAAAAGTTTGATTCGCATTTAGCAATTTCGACCAGTTTATGCCCGAAATTCCTTTGTACAATGCTTGTTCATTGTTAGCTCTAAATGAATAAATTGGTTTTAGAACCTTAAGTGCAGTTCTAAGCGATAAATTGGCCTTATACATAAAACCTTTATCACCTTTGAAGCTCACCATTCTCACTCCTTTTTCAACATCCTGAGCACCAAGAGCACGCAATTCTTTCTCTAATATTTCTTCGAAACCAAAAAAACATTTGGCTATCATTCTAAAATTTTCTTCCATCTTTATTTTTGTATTAAAAAACAACCCCAATCACAGATGTATCCAAACGTTTCATTACGTATCGTCGCGAAATAGTTATTTTTCGGCAAAAATACACTAAATTTGCGGTACTTTGAATTAATTGAAATAGAATAAATGTCTGAAGCACCAAACTCATCAACACCAAATCAGGAGCGTAACACCGAAAACTGGTTCACTTCATGGTTTGATACTCCGTATTATCACATTCTTTATAAAGACCGAAATTACAGAGAAGCTCAGATTTTTATGGATAATCTTACTCATTATCTAAATCTTCCCGAAAAAGCAAAAGTACTTGATCTTGCCTGCGGAAAAGGCCGTCATTCTATTTATCTAAACCAACTTGGTTTTGATGTTTTAGGCGCCGATTTGTCTGAAAACAGCATTGCTGAAGCCAGCAAAAACAGCAACGATTCGCTACATTTTAAAGTACACGACATGCGCGAACCTTTTGAAGAAAAGTACGACGCTATTTTTAATTTGTTTACCAGTTTTGGCTATTTCGAAAGTGACGATGACAATCTTACGACTTTAAAAGCAATCAAAGAAAGTTTATCTGAATATGGTTTTGCCGTAATTGATTTCATGAATGTGACTCAGGTAATCGAAACTTTAGTTCCCGAAGAAGTTAAAACCGTTGACGGAATCGATTTTAAAATTAAACGATACGTTGAAGATGGACATATTTTCAAAGAAATTGATTTTGAAGATCAAGGACATCAATATCATTTCACTGAAAAAGTAAAAGCCTTAACTTTAAAAGATTTTCAGGATTTAATGGATGAAGCAGGAATTTATCTTTTAGATATTTTTGGAGATTACAAACTCAAAAAATTCCATAAAACCGAAAGCGAACGATTAATCATGATTTTTAAATAGGTTTAATTGGTAAACCGTTTATTTGTTTAACCGTTAAACCGATTAAACAAATACAACGATTAAACGATTAAACAACAAAAAACGATTAAACAAAAAGATGAATTATCTACTACCCTTATTTTCTGTACTTTTAGGATATGGCGTGGCTTTGTTTTTAAAACCAAAAAACAAAACCAATTTAAAGTTATTACTTGCTTTTAGCGGTTCATTTTTACTTTCATTAACCGTAATGCATCTTTTGCCAGAAGTTTACGAATCGCACAATCATAATATTGGTTTGTTTATAATGGTCGGGATTTTGTTCCAAATTGTATTGGAATTTTTCTCAAAAGGAGCCGAACATGGACACGTTCATGGGCACGCAAAAATGTCTCAAATTCCGTGGCTTTTATTTATCAGTTTGTGTATTCATGCCTTTTTAGAAGGTTTTCCGGTAAGTCATCATCATGATTTAGCGGTTGGAATTGCCATTCATCATTTGCCAATTGCTGTGATTTTAACGACATTCTTCATCAATGCCGACTTAAATAAAAAAGCCATTTTTGCCTTCATGCTAACTTTCGCAATCATGACGCCGTTAGGCACAATCGCATCAGAATATTTACCCATTTTAAACGAATATTACACAGAAATAACGGCAATCGTAATTGGAATTCTATTCCATATTTCCTCAACAATTATTTTTGAAAGCAGTGAAGGACATAAATTCAATATCGCCAAAGTTTCGATGATCGTTCTCGGAATTTTATTAGCTTTCTTTTTATAATTAGGGCGTGTCAGTATTTAAGAAAAGGCCCAATCAACTTTGCGTTCATTGGGCCTTTTCTTAAATACTGCCGGGCTATCCGCGCTACTTCGGTAGCTTACTCCTATCCCTCACGCAAAAAACGTTTCAGGTTTTACAATTAATAATTAACAATTCACAATTATCAATTCCCCGCTCTCTTCTTCTCGTCCTGATTTCCAAAAGCACGTTCCTTCACGTTGATTTTGTTGTTTCCAAAATTATAAACCACTGTCAATCGAGCAAAACGGTTGCTTTCGTTTTGACTGTAGACTTGTTTTACACCATTTACAACCGACACATCATTTTTTAAATACGATGTATTAAAAATATCATTGATCAAAAAGCTAATCTGCATGGCTTTATTTAAAAAATCTTGTTTAAAACCAAGGTTTAAACTAGACGTATATCCTGTTTCATACAAACCACTTTTATAAGGAGCTGTGTAATTAAAATCAACTTGCAATTTACTTGACTTGCCCAACGAAAATGTATTATTTGTCGAAAAATCAAATTGAAGACCATTTACAGGCGTTGCATTAATATCTTTTATGAATTTAATATCAGAGCCTGAAACATACACTGAATTCTCACTCTGCCACCAATCTGCAAAACTCGCAGAATAAATCTCTCCAATTCCATAATTTAGACCTTTAAAATAATTTTCTCGCGTTACAATCTGTGTCAATGTTTCCGGATTCGAAGTAAATATTACGCCATAACCATCTGTAATATAATTTGCAAAAACACTGGTTCGTAATATCTTTTTATACGAATATGCAAATTCAAAATTGTCACTAAAAGAAGGTTTTAAAAACGGATTCCCTTCTGAATAACTATTGCTACTAATATAAACTCGAAACGGATTTAGTAAAGAAAAACTTGGCCTGCGAATTCTCTTTCCGTAATTTAAACTAAAACTATTGTTTTCATTTCTTTGATAAGAAGCAAAAACAGTTGGAAACAATTTAAAATAGTTATTTATGGTTTCCTGATTTAAAGTTTTAGAAAAACCGTTTGTCTGTGTGTTTTCCAATCGTAATCCCAATTGAAGATTCCATTTTTCATTGATTTTTTTATCTCCGCTAATATAAATCGCCTGATTATTTTCAGTGTATGTAAATTGATTTGACTGATTTGTGTCTAATATTGGAGTTCCAGTAATAGTATTATAAAAAAGGGCATCGCTTTTACTGTTTGTAAAACTCGCTTTTGCGCCGTAAGATAAATTCAACGCTTGAAGCGGATGCTCCATATCAGCCTTAAAACTAAAATTATCAATATCCTGATTCGAAATATTGCGTCCTGATTGATTGACATCAATAAAACTTCCATCAGGTGCATAATTGTTCGCAACAAATTCCCTGTCAAATTTTGAATTGTAATTAAAGAAATCGACATCAAAAGATAATTTACGGTTTAATGGATCAAGTTTAGTAATCAAATGCAAATTATAGGTTTCATTGCCCGATTCTCTATCCAAGAAACTTTCATTAAGGATATAATTATTTAATTCATTTTGCGCATTATAATTATCAATTCTAATATCGGTGTTAAAATCAGGATTACTTTTATCTTTTAAAAATTGAAACCCGATGGTCATTTTATCTGAAAAATCATAATCTAAGGCTATTTTTCCCGATACATTATCTTCATCTAATTTTGTTACTGCCTTCATTTTTGAAGGACCTTCAACGAAATACATATCCAGATTTTCTTCAATATTTCTATAACCCGTTTTTCCATTAATACTAGCCGAAAACCTAAACTTGTTTTTATTATAAAAGAAGTTATTTCGTAAAGCAAAAATCCCATATTTATTTTGATCATAAGACGCTGTGGTTGTATTTTTCCAAGAGTCACGAGCACCTTTTTTCATCACAATATTTATTAGTCCACCAGTTCCGTCAGCTTCATATTTTGCTGGCGGATTGCTTATAATTTCGATGTTTTTAATATCACTTGCCGAAATAGATTTCAAGAAATTATTCAATTCTTCACCCGTTAATTCAATCATTCTGCCATCTATCATAACACGAGACGTTCCTTTTCCTAAAATATTGATCGCATTATTTTGAACCACAACACCAGGAGCCGTATTTATGGCGCTCAAAGCATCGCTACCAACATTTGTAACATTATTTTCAAGATTGTAAACCAAACGATCTGGTTTCTGTTCGATTGTTTTCTTTTTTGATTGAACAACAACTTCTACCAAATGTGTTTCACTTTCTTTCAAAATGATAATTCCTAAATCAGTATCTTTTTCTACTGAGATTTCTTTTTCGAAATCTGCAAATCCTAAAAGAGTTATTCCAATTTTATAATTTCCTTTCTTAAGATTGATTTCAAAACTACCATCTTGTTTGCTTGTTGTCCCATCAATTATTTTTCCTTCTGAATTTGAAATTGAAATATCTGCCCATTCTAATGGTGATTTTTCACTTGAAATTTTTCCTTTTAATTGAAATGATTGTGCTAAACAAAATAATGGTAATACTAAAAAGATAAGGAGGTTTGCTTTTTTCATGATTTCTAATTTTAACTTGTTCGATTAATTTGAAGCAAAGTTGCCTTAGAAAATCTTCCTGTGCGACCGACAAAAAAAGTCGAACCATTTTCTACAAAAGAAATTGGTTCGACTTTATCAGGTTTCAAGTACGACTTTTTACAAAGCCTTTATTATGAAGCGTTTCGGTACGCTGTTGGTGTCAAATTAGTATACTTTTTAAAATAAGTATTAAATGATGATTTTGAATTAAAACCCACTTCATATAGTATTTCTAAAACGGTCAAATCACTTTTTAAGGGATTTTTTAAAATACTCATGGCTTTTTGAATGCGATATTCATTCACAAAATCAAAAAAATGCTGATCGATATGATGGTTAATCAAAATTGACAAATCCCGAACAGGAATATTTATTTGGTTAGAAAGTTCCTGAATGGTAAGTGACGGATCTAGAAAAGGTTCTTTTTCGATCATGTATTGTTTCAAAACAGCGATTTTAGTTATAACTTCTTCGTTTTGATTTTCTTCTACTTCAACAATACTTTCATTATGTTCATGAATAATATCTCTTGCTAATTGCAGTTTTGAATCAATTCCTCTAAAAAGTTCAGGATGATTCAGCGCTTTTAAAACAAACCAACAGGTTATTGTTAAAACGAAAACCTGCATTATTATATTTGCCCAAATCCATAATACTTCAAGGTCAATAAATCGTAAAGCATTCTTGGCTATTGATAAATAATACAGCACAAAAAGTACCGTTGCTATTTGAAATAACCATTTAAAAATAGAAGTTTTAGGATTGGCGTAATTTTCCTGATAAAGCGCTTTATATTTTTTTAAAACTGAAAACACAGCATTGCTATAAACCACAATTTGAAAACCCAACATGAGCTGGAAACAATACAATTCGGGCATTTGACTGCGGTGATCATAGAATTGTATTTTTTCTGCATCATTTAAAAAGTATAATCTGAGCAGATAAACTGCATTTGTAATTAAAAATGGAAGAGCATGAAGCAAATGTTGAGGCTTCAGTCGAAAATCAGTAAAACAAACGGATAAAATATACAGATAGAAAGTAGGAATGATCAAAGCGCACGTACTCCATCTGAAAAATTCAAAATTAAAATGACGTCTGATAAAATCTTCGTTAATAAAAATTCCAGTATTATCAATTGCAAAAAATATCAAATAGCACGCAAACAGACGATTTGCTAATTTATTCTCGGTTTTTACTGTGAATAGAAAAAATGCCAGCAATAAGGAAACAAAAACTGACATCCCGCTCAAAATACTTAAAAGACTGGCTATATCCATTATTTTTTTGGTTATTTAAATATAATATTTTAGTTCTTTAGTACAATGCATTTATTACGAAGCATTTCGGTAAGCTGTAGGCGTTAGATTAGTATATTTTTTAAAAGAAGCATTAAACGAAGATTTTGAATTAAAACCAACTTCGTATAAAATTTCTAGAACCGTAAGATCACTTTTTGACTGATCTTTTAAAATATGCATAGCTTTTTGAATGCGATATTCATTCACAAAATCAAAAAAATGCTGATCCATTTTATGATTAATCAAAACAGATAAATCCCGAACTGGAATTTCAATTTGATTGGCCAATTCCTGAATCGTAAGCGAAGGATCGAGATAAGGTTCCTTCTGTATCATATAATTTTTTAGCTCTGAAATTTGAGTAAGAACAGCTTCATCTTGATCATTTACTGTTTCAACTATATCATTATTTTCTTTATTTTCCTTTGGAAGAAAGTCTTTAGTTAAAGTCAATCCGGAATTAATTCCTCGAAAAAGCTCTGGGTGATTTAATGCTTTCATTACAAACCAGCATATTACGCTTAAAGCCATAATTACCATTAAAACATTTCCCCAAAGGAAAGTATCTCTTGAAGCAGTATAACGCAATAAATTCTTTGAAGCTGTAATAGAATGCATTACTATAAAAACACAATTCATTTGAAAAAGCCATTTGTAGGTCGAAGTACTAGGATTAGTATAATTTTCGAGATAGATTTTCTTGTATTTTCTTAAAATCAAAAATATACTGACAATATAAAACCAATATTGGCATTCGATTAAAATCTGAAAAAAATAAACTTCAGGCGTATTACTGAAATTCGCTAAAAATTGTAGTTTCTCAAAACCTGATTTTAAATAAAATCGGGGCATTAAAACTAAATTCATTACTATAAAAGGAAGCGTATATACTAAATGTTTCCATTTCAATCGAAAATCAGAATAACAGACTGCTAAAACGTACAGATAAATTAAAGGCATTTCTAGCAAACAAAATGTGCTTCTCAAAATTGTTAAATACACGTATTCATCTGGAAATGAAAACTCAAGAAGCCCGCTAAAATCAATTGCTGAAAAAGTTATAAAACAAGCAAATAATCGATTTGCTAATTTGTTTTCTGTTTTTACGGTAAGTAAAAAAAGTGCAAGCAGTAACGAAATAAAAACAGCAATACGAGCAACGCCATCCAAAAAAACTAACTTATCCATTTATCTTTTTAATATTTAAACAAATATAATATTTTAGTTCTTTTAACAAAGATGTAACAAAGGATTCGCATGATACTAAACAAAACTTAAAACTTTGTGAGTTTGTTTAGTAAATTTCGCGATTGAGAGAAAAAAGATTATTTTTGCCGAGTCTAAATAACTGATGAAAATGACATTTACCAAAACGACTGAGCTAGCATCAAAGTATGAGCATTTAGAAAAAATGTCTGTTCATGAATTGTTAACCAATATTAATCAAGAAGATAAAACCGTTCCTTATGCGGTAGAAAAAGCTTTACCTCAAATAGAAGCTTTAATTCCGCAAATAGTCGCTAAATTAAAATTAGGAGGCAGGCTGTTTTATATTGGAGCAGGAACTTCAGGAAGACTTGGCGTTGTTGATGCTTCGGAGTGTCCGCCAACATTCGGTGTTCCTTTTGATTTAGTAAACGGAATTATTGCGGGCGGGGATACAGCCATAAGACGTGCTGTAGAAAATGCTGAAGACAGTACAACAAATGCTTGGATTGATCTTCAAAAGTATAATATTGACGCTAATGATGTTGTAATTGGTATTGCGGCATCTGGAACGACTCCATATGTTATCAGCGGTTTAGAAACTTGCAATCAAAATAATATTGTTACCGGATGTATTACTTGTAATGCTGGAAGTCCGCTGGCATTAACGGCTCAATTTCCTATTGAAGTTGTAGTTGGTCCAGAATTTATTACAGGAAGTTCTAGAATGAAAGCCGGAACGGCTCAAAAACTGGTTCTAAACATGATTTCAACCGCAGCAATGATTCAGCTTGGAAAAGTTAGAGGAAATAAAATGGTCGATATGCAGTTGAGCAATGTAAAACTGGTTGATCGCGGCGTAAAAATGATTATGGACGAAATTCCAGTTTCATATGATGAAGCTTCAGAATTGTTACAAAAATACGGCAGCGTAAGAAATGCTGTTGACAACTATAATAAGTAAAAGGTTTTTATACAGTTTGTCATTTCGAGAAACTTGAAACTAAAAAAACTTGAAACCTGAAACAAATTTTAAAACATGGCAACAAATAAAGAATTACTAGGAAAAGGAATTAAATATCTAACAGGTGCATTGCCTCTTATGTTTATTGGGCCATCGTTAATTTATAATGCTTTTATGAATCAACATACAAACTGGCATTACCTTGTTTTAGGAATTGGGATTGTAGCTTGTTTAAGCTCAATGTTTTTAATTTTTTACGGATTGAAAATCATAATGAAAGGCTTGTTTAATGACTAAAATAACTCATTAGGCAAACCCTGACAGGTTTTAAAAACCTATCGGGTTTAATGAGAATCTACAATTCAATTTTTTTAGCAAAAAATAAAATGGAAGACATAATCCACATTCAAAAAACATTCGAGAAAGTTGTTTACATCGATAAAAAAATAAACAATCGGGAGTTTGAAGATTGTGTTTTTAAAAACTGTGATTTTTCGAATAGTAATTTTAGTTCGAATAGCTTTTTAGATTGTGAGTTTATCGACTGCAACTTATCAATGACAAGTTTAGCGGGAACAAGTTTGAAAAATGTCACTTTTAGGAACTGCAAGCTTCTCGGAATTGCTTTTAATGAATGTGATGATTTTTTATTTCAGGTTCATTTTGAAGAAAGCGTTTTAGATTACGCCATCTTTTCGAACAAAAAAATGCCAAAAACCAAGTTTATTGATTCATCTGTTCGCGAAGTAACTTTTGTTGGAACTAATTTAACAAGCTCTGTTTTTGATAATTGCAATCTTGAAGGTGCTATTTTTAATGAAACCCAATTGGCTGGAGTCAACTTTAAAACAGCCTACAATTATAAAATTGATCCCGAATTTAATCCGATGCGAAAAGCACAATTTTCTAACGAAGGAATTGTTGGGCTTTTAGATAAGTATGACATTAAAATTGTTTAATTATGGAAGCAACTGAATCATATTTAGAAAGCATTAAAAAGCAATTTTTATACTATAAAATGCTGGGCGAAAAAGCGATTGACCAACTAGAACCGGATCAGCTTTTTATCTCTTTTAATGACGATACAAACAGTATTGCTACAATTGTAAAACATATTTCAGGAAATATGCTTTCGCGCTGGACAGACTTTTTAACTTCTGACGGAGAAAAAGAATGGCGAAATCGTGATGCCGAATTTGAAAATGATTTAAAATCTAAAGATGAAGTTCTCGAAGTTTGGAACAAAGGCTGGAATGTTTTTCTTGACACATTAAATAGTTTAAAACCAGAACAGCTTTCGGAAATTATTTATATCAGAAATGAAGGCCACACAGTTATTGAAGCTATAAACAGACAATTGGCACATTATCCTTATCATGTTGGTCAGATTGTTTTTTATGCCAAACAATTAAAAAATAGCTCCTGGGAAAGTTTATCGATTCCAAAGAATAAATCCGGAAATTACAATGCCGAAAAGTTTGCCAAAGAAAAAGAAATTAAGAACTTTACTGACGACGAATTAAAGAGATTGAAATGATAGAATATTATGCGAATTTTGGCGGGACATGTTGGTGGATCTTAATTAAATTCTGTAAAACAAATTTAACTGAAGAGCAGAGTTCTAAAAACAAAAAACGGAATTTGCTCTTTTTAATTTTTATAACTCTTGTAATTTTCTTTTTGTTCTTTAATTAAAAAAGAACTTTTGGAAACTAAAGCCCTAGCCCTGATTGAAATGATAAAAAGCTGTAAGCCTTAAGCTATACGCAATAAGCAAAACTACTTATTAATTAAAGCTTAAAGCATAATGCCTAAAGCTTAAAGCATAAAAAAATGAAAAAAATACTATTCCTTCTTCCGTTAATTGCATTAGCATCGTGTTATAATGCCGAACATAACTGCAAAGATTTTAAAAACGGAAAATTCAAGTTTGAAACCGAAGTAAACGGCGTAAAAAAAACAACTTTTTTTGAGCGAAAAGACAGCATTGAAATTGAAACTTTTGAAGGGAAAACAGATACAGCAACGGTACGTTGGGTAAGTGACTGTGAATATGTTTTACAGAAAAAACATCCAAAAAACATGGCTGAAGAAAAAGCAATCAGCATGAAAATTTTAACGACTTCGAAAGATTCCTATACTTTTGAATTTGGTTTAGTTGGTTCTGAAGAGAAACAACGCGGTAAAGTTTTTAAAGTTGAGTAAAAGTCAAAGTCCCAATTTGGGGCTTTTTTTTATGATATGCCACTAAGACACAAAGTCACAAAGATTTTATACCATTACGCAAAAAACTTTGTCACTTTGCACCTTTGTTCCTTTGTCCCTAAAAAAGAAACGTGTTTATTTTACGTTTATATTTTTAAATAGTATTTTAGGACTTTAATCGAATCAAATGAAAAATACCATTTCGCAGAGAGTTGCCGACTTTTTAAAGAATTATCCGCCGTTTAATTTCCTACATGCAATGGATCTCGAAAAACTTTCGGAGCAAATTTCTATTGTTTACAAAGAAAAAGATGCCGTAATTTTTGCCGAAAATGACAAAACGCATGATTCTTTTTATGTAGTTCATAAGGGAGCAGTTGCTTTGAAAAAAAGCACAAAAAATACGGTTTTAGACATGTGCGATGAAGGTGATATTTTTGGACTGCGTCCGCTTTTAGCACAGGAAAATTATATTATGGAAGCTGTAGCGCATGAAGAAACGATTTTATATGCCATTCCTATTGCTGTTTTTAAACCGTATGCGCTTGAAAACAGAAATGTTGGTAATTTCCTGATTGAAAGTTATGCCTCTAATACTCGAAATCCTTACTCCGATATTCACAAAGATAAATTGTATGGCGATGATGTGCTTCATGAAAATCTTCATTCAAGTAATCATTCATTTGATTTAGCTCCAATAAAATATTCTAAAAAAATAGTTACCTGCAGTCCGTCAACAACCGTTAAGGAAGTAGCTAAAATTATGAATAAAAAGAAAGTTGGAGCCATTTTAATCGTTGATGAAATGCTTCCGATTGGTATTTTGACAGATAAAGATCTTCGAAATAAAATTGTTACAGGAGATTTTCCAATAACTACAACTGCAGAAACAATAATGACGAAACCTGTGATCACATACTCTAAAAAGATGACGGTTACAGAGGCCCAAATGGCGATGATGAAAAGTAATATCAGTCATTTATGCTTAACAAAAGATGGAACTGTGAATACCAAAGCTGTTGGGATTTTATCGAAACATGATGTTATGGTAGCACTGGGAAACAACCCCGCAGTTTTGATAAAGGCTTTAAAACGAACCAAAAAAATCAAGGAAATAAAGCCAATTCGTACCAGAATAATGCAATTACTTCAAGGTTATCTGGATCAAAATATTCCGATGACATTGATTACGAAAATCATAACAGAACTTAATGAAGCTTGTACAACTCGTGTTATTGAAATTTGTTTAGAAAAAATGAGCAGTCCGCCACCGGTAAAATTCGCTTGGTTGGCGCTTGGAAGCCAAGGAAGAGGTGAACAAATGCTTCATACCGATCAAGATAATGCGATTATTTATGAGAATGTTTCGGAAGTTTTTAGAGACGAAACAAGAATTTACTTTTTGAAATTTGCTTCTCTTGTTAACAAAGGACTTTTTGATATTGGTTATGATTATTGCCCCGCCGATATGATGGCATCCAGTCCAAAATGGTGTATGAGTCTGGATGAGTGGAAAAGTCAGGTTCATCATTGGATTACCAACCCTGGAAAAAATGAAGTTTTACTTTCGTTTATTTTCTTTGATTATAGCATGACTTATGGCGATGCTGAAATTGTAAATCAATTATCAGATTCGATTTTTGAAAATGTAAAAGCAAATCCTATTTTTTATATGCATTTGGTAAGTGGCGCATTGCAAAGTCCATCTCCTACTGGATTCTTTAGACAATTTTTGGTAGAACAAGACGGTGCCAATAAAGATACTTTTGATATTAAAAGAAGAGCATTAATGCCTTTAACCGATGCAGCGCGTGTTTTAATTTTGTCACATTCGGTCAAATCTATCAGTAATACAGCCGAACGATTTGAGAAATTGGCCGAATTAGAACCAAAAAATCGTGAATTGTATTTATCGTGTTCGTATTCGTTTAAAGCTTTATTGAAATTTAGAACCAAGCAAGGTCTTTTACATCATGATTCTGGGCAGTTTATTGCTTTGGAGTCACTATCAAAAATGGAAAAAATTAAGTTGAAACGCACTTTTAAAACCATAAAAGAATTGCAGGAACTTATCTCAGTACGTTTCAATATCTCAAATCTGGTATAATCATGAGTTTATTCAATTTTTTCAAGAAAGAAGAAAATCTTTTTGATGAAAGCGTCACTATCGAAAACACTCGATTTGTAGTTTTAGATACAGAAACCACTGGATTTGACTATGAAAATGACCGAATATTATGCATAGGCGCATTGGTTCTTCAAAACGGAATTATTTCTGTTCAAAATAGTTTTGAAATGTACATTGAACAAGATCATTATGACAAATCAACAGCACAGATTCATGGCATTTTAAAAGCATTTGTGGTTCATCGACCTAGTGAATTAGAGGCTTTACAACAGTTTTTGGCTTTTTTGGGCGATTCTATAATTATTGCACATCATACTATTTTTGATGTTACAATAATTAATAAAGCTCTCGAAAGAAACGGTTTGCCAGAACTCACCAACAAACGGTTAGATACAGCCTATTTATATAAAAAGACTTTGATCAAGTCTCATTTATTCGAAAGAAAAGATCATTATACTTTAGACGATCTTGCAGATAAATTTGATATTTCTAAAAAAGACCGCCACACCGCTTTGGGCGATGCATACATAACAGCAATTGCCTTTTTGAAAATTGTAAAAAAACTGAAAGAGAAAAAAGAAATTAATTTGAATTATCTGTTTAAATAAAAAAACTTGACTATTAAAAGTCAAGCTTTCCTAATTTTTAATTATCAATAAATAAGCGATACGGAAAGACATTTGAAGATCTATTCTTTAAATTCTTCATGAAACTATCACATAGATAGTCCCACTCTGAGTTCGATAAATGCGTTTTTTCCTCTGCGTTTGATTTAATAAAAATATCGACCGTTCGGCTGAAACCAGCTTTTACAGAAATTTCTTTTCGTGTTCCTTTATCAATTCTGATATCTTCAATTGAATTTTTAAAATGGTTAAATCCACCGGAATTCCTGCGGGAAAGCTAAATGAAGAAGAAAAGCAAAAACTAAGCAATATTGAAGAAGTTTTAAACCAAAGAGTTATTGGTCAAGATCATTGTATTGCAACCGTCGCGGAATCAATTTTAGAATCAAGATCAGGATTAAGCAAAGCAGGCCAACCGATTGCTTCGTTTTTTTTCCTAGGACCAACAGGAACAGGTAAAACAGAATTAGCAAAATCTTTAGCCGAATTTCTATTTCAGGATGAAAATGCCATTATCCGTTTTGATATGTCTGAATTTAAAGAAGAACATTCAGTTGCATCTCTCCTTGGAGCTCCGGCGGGGTATGTCGGTTATGAAGAAGGTGGATTGCTAGTAAACAAAATTAGACAAAAGCCCTACTCTATTGTTTTATTTGATGAAATTGAAAAAGCGCATCCTTCCGTTTTTGATGTTTTCTTGCAGATTATGGATGAAGGAAAACTGCATGATCGTTTAGGAAAAGAAGGCGATTTCTCTAATGCAATCATACTTTTTACTTCAAATATTGGTGCAGATCATATTGTGAATACTTTCAATAACGGCGAAATTCCGACTTCAAATTCTTTAATGGAAATTATGGGAAATTATGGGAAATTATTTCCGACCTGAATTTCTAGGACGTTTAACTGAAATTGTACCCTTTGCGCCTATAAGTAAAGAAAATGCGTTGAAGATCTTCGAGATCCATCTTAAAAATGAGTTCATAGATTTATTGAAAAACATCAACATTCAAGTTGAAATTCCTATGGAAGCAAAAGTTTATCTTGCCGAAAATGGTTACAATGCCAAATATGGCGCAAGACCAATTAAAAGCATAATTAGAACACATTTAAGAAGACCTCTAGCAAAAAAAATAATTTCTGGAGAAGTACAAGACGGAGACACTATTTCGGTCCATATTGAAAATAATGAAGTCAAATGGGTTAAAAAGGAAGCACTCGCATCTATTGAAAATTAAATTCATAATTTCATAAAAAAAAAACGCTAAGAACTCAATCTTAGCGTTTCTATTTATTCCAAAACCAAACCTATCTGACCATCATCGTCTAATTCGGTTTCTACAGAATCATCATCTTCTGGCAATTCAGGTTTTTCAGGAACTTCTTCAACCGGTTCTTCATAAGGAAGCGGATCTAGCAAGTTTACCTGTTTTAATTTATCAGTCGTTAATTGATTCCCTAAAGCTTTAAAACCTTTTACGGCTATAAAGTCTTCTACGTCAATATGTAAATCTTCTTTTTGAACACCTTTTACTTTTGCAAAAACCAATTGCGCCACCGGACGATAATCAGTTGAAACAATTTCTAGTTGCGAATTAGGGTGATCTGTAATAAAGCTTTCTTCTTTTCCTTCATTTTCTATAAGGAAACGTTTCAAGAAATAACGCTCTTTTTCTCCATCATAGTAAATTGCAGAAATAGGTTTTTTAGGTTTCCATTTTTCCAAAACAATCATATCTTCCTCAAAGTGAGTCGACAATTCCGGAATAATTACTTTTAATTTACCACTTTGACTGATTACTAAGATTTTATCACTTGGTTTAAATTCCCCTAGCAATTCCCCTCTCGCATCAACATTTAAACGTTTTACGGTATCATCAAACCAAACTTTTCTTGGTAGTAAAGTCGAAATTCCTTTCTCTTTTAATTCGATTTTTTTGATTGGATATTTCGTAACCAAATTTCCTTTTGAAGCACGTCCTTTGATTGCTAATTTGGCAAAATCAATATCGAATTTCAATTTCTTAATCGTTCCAACTTGACGTAATAAAATAGTCACAACCTCAGCTTCTCCATTTGGGTTATGTGAAAAATAAACTACTTGCGAACCATTTGTCCCATTCGTTAAATCATAAGCTTTATCACGTGTAACTCCGGTAACATTAAAACGTTTTATATAGGATGGTCCTGATTTACCATCACGATACATCATGTTATAAATGGTACGTTTATCGTTTTTATCAAAAACAGCAACGTGTATAATATCTTTCCCAATAAAAGTCTTGGCATCGACTTTTGTAATCATCAATGTTCCGTCACGTAAAAACACGATAACATCATCAATATCAGAACAATCCCCCACGTATTCATCTTTCTTTAAACTGGTTCCAACGAAACCTTCTTCGCGATTTACATATAGTTTTGTATTTCTTAAAACTACTTTCGTAGCTTCAACGTTATCAAAAACACGAAGTTCTGTCTGACGTTCACGACCTTTTCCGTATTTCTCTTTTAATTTGGTAAAATAAGCAATCGCAAAATCTGTTAAATGTTCCAGATTATGCTCTACTTCTTTCATTTCTTCTTCTAACCTAGAAATCAATTCATCGGCTTTATCAGAATCGAAACGCGTAATACGAATCATCGGGATTTGAGTCAAACGCTGTAAATCTTCGTCGGTAATTTCTCTGACGAATGATTTTTTGAAAGGCTCAAAACGATCGTATAAATATTTGTAAAGTGATTCTCTATCTCCGTATAATTTGAAGTCAATATACATTTCTTCTCGAATGAAGATCTTTTCCAAAGTAGAAAAATGCCACTTGTTTTTTAATTCTTCTAACTGAATTTCTAATTCCTGACGAAGCAAATCAACCGTTCTGTGCGTTGAAATTTTCAACATTTCAGAAACTCCGATAAATAATGGTTTGTTGTCTTCAATAACACAACCTAGAGGCGCTACAGAAGTTTCGCAAGCTGTAAAAGCAAATAAAGCATCAATAGTTTTATCTGGTGAAACGCCAGGGAAAAGATGAATTAAAATCTCAACATCAGCAGCGGTATTGTCTTCAATTTTCTTGATTTTGATTTTACCTTTATCATTGGCTTTCAAAATACTGTCAATTAGAGTCGATGTATTGGTAGAAAACGGAATTTGCGTAATCACCAATGTATTCTTGTCTAATTGCGAAATTTTAGCACGTACACGCACGCGTCCGCCACGAAGTCCATCATTATAATTTGACACATCGGCGATACCTTGCGTCATGAAATCAGGATATAATGTAAAAGGTTTTCCTTTTAAAATCTTGATCGAAGCATCAATTAACTCATTAAAGTTATGAGGTAAAACTTTTGTTGAAAGTCCAACCGCAATACCTTCTGCTCCCTGAGCCAAAAGCAATGGGAATTTTACTGGAAGATTGTTTGGTTCTGCACGACGACCATCATACGAAACACCCCAATCTGTAATTTTTGGAGAATACAAAACCTCCAAAGCAAATTTAGATAAACGTGCCTCAATATAACGCGAAGCTGCTGCTCCATCGCCCGTTAAAATATTCCCCCAGTTTCCTTGGCAATCAATCAATAAATCTTTTTGACCAATTTGCACCATGGCGTCACCAATACTCGCATCTCCGTGTGGGTGATACTGCATGGTGTGACCAACAACATTGGCAACTTTATTATAACGACCATCATCCAACTCTTTCAAAGAGTGCATAATACGACGCTGAACAGGCTTAAATCCGTCTTCGATAGCAGGAACAGCACGTTCCAGAATTACATACGAAGCATAATCCAAAAACCAGTCTTTGTACATTCCGGTTACTTTCGTAATAACGTCTTCGCCTTCTTCTTCTTGATTTTCGTAAAAATGCTGTCCTTCGAAATGCTTTGCATCTACATTTATAATCTCATCTGAATCCTCTTGATTTTCATCAAATTGATTCTCATCTTGATTATTCTCGTCGTCGTTTGGAATTATGTTATCGTCTTCTTCGTCTTTCATTTTATATGCTGAATTTATTTCAGTATTTTAAAACTTTGTTGTTAACTATTTTTGCTGTTTTCAAACTATCTAAAAACAATCTTTCTTTTTCTTCTTTTTCTTCTGAATCAACAAAATATTTGATTCCTGCTTTTTTGAAAAAATATTTTAAATCATCTTTACAATAATCCCAATTTTCCTTAAGATTATTAGAAGATTCAGAAGTTCCACATTCAAAGCAAAGTTCAATATGTCCTATAATTCTATTTTTATCATTGTAAAAGAGAATTAAATTTCTTGGCATATAGCAGCTTGAGTAAGGAGCAACATCGCCTTCAACCTTACAATGAACTTCAATCAAATCAAATAATTCTTTTATTTGAGTTTCTTTCAATAATGTAACTTTTTCATTGATCATTGAAGTATTGAAATCAATCTTATTATTTCTAATAATTTCTTCCCCATGTCTTAATGTGTCCCAAACTAACCGATCTGGATAAGAAAATATTTCAATCTTTTTAATCGCTTCCAATTTAAATTGAAAAGCATCTGAATAATCTAATTCTTTTTCGCCTTTAATTTCATCTTCAAAACCTTTATTCCTATTACATGAAATTAAGGCTGAAATAATCATCAAAACTAGAAGTTTCTTCATTAAACTGAAATTTTGAGAAATCTTAAACCTCCTCAAGCTCATCAATCTCCACCTTCAGGTTCTTGATAATAAACTCCTGTCTGTCTGGAGTATTTTTCCCCATATAGAAAGATAACAACTGCTCAATCGAAGTATGTTTATCCATCATAACCGGATCAAGTCTAATAGTATCTCCAATAAAGTTTTTGAACTCATCTGGCGAAATCTCTCCTAAACCTTTAAATCGGGT
Organism: Flavobacterium sp. LHD-80; assembly: GCF_030929605.1. GTDB lineage: Bacteria > Bacteroidota > Bacteroidia > Flavobacteriales > Flavobacteriaceae > Flavobacterium. The sequence goes on along the minus strand of NZ_JAVFVS010000001.1, from coordinate 471,582 downwards.
GATTTCTGGTTTTGGTTTTAGTTTTTCGATCGCGTCTTTTCTTTCATCCTCAGAATAACAATAAATCGTTTCTTTTTTGTTTCGAACCCTGAAAAGTGGTGTTTGTAAAATATACAAATGGCCTTCTTTAATTAATTCAGGGAAAAACTGCAAAAAGAACGTAATTAGAAGCAAACGAATGTGCATTCCATCAACATCGGCGTCGGTTGCGATTACGATGTTGTTGTAACGTAATTTTTCTAATCCGTCTTCAATATCTAATGCTGCTTGCAATAAATTGAATTCTTCGTTTTCATACACAATTTTCTTTGTCATTCCGTATGAATTCAAAGGCTTACCACGCAAACTGAAAACCGCTTGTGTATTTACATCACGCGACTTTGTAATCGATCCGGATGCCGAATCTCCCTCGGTAATAAAAAGAGTACTTTCTAAGTTTCTAGGGTTTTTGGTATCTGGAAGATGCGCTCTACAATCTCTTAATTTTTTATTGTGAAGATTCGCTTTTTTAGCACGATCTGTCGCCAGCTTTCTAATTCCTGATAATTCTTTACGCTCACGTTCTGCCTGAAGAATTTTACGTAGTAACGCTTCCGCAGTTGTTGGATTTTTATGCAGGTAATTATCTAACTTGGTTTTGATAAAATCGTTTACGAAAGTACGAACAGAAACTGCTGGTGTTCCATCATCAGAACCCATATCTGTAGAACCTAATTTTGTTTTCGTCTGAGACTCAAAAACCGGTTCCATTACTTTAATACTAATCGCACTTACAATCGATTTACGAACATCTGAGGCTTCGAAATTCTTATTATAAAACTCACGAATTGTTTTTACAACCGCTTCACGATACGCAGCTAAGTGCGTTCCTCCTTGTGTTGTATTCTGACCATTCACAAAAGAGTGATACTCTTCGCTATATTGCGTTTTACTGTGTGTTAACGCAACCTCGATATCATGATCTTTTAAATGGATAATTGAATATTCTAAATCTTCTTCACTGATTGTTTCTTCTAATAAATCACGAAGTCCGTTTTCAGAATAATATTTTTCTCCGTTGAAAATAATCGTCAAACCATTGTTCAAATAACAATAGTTTTTAACCATTTTGATTACATATTCTAAACGGAATTTATAGTTTTTGAAAATCGTTTCATCTGGCGTAAAAGTTACTTTTGTTCCTTTACGCTTTGTTGTATCAACAATATCTTCTTCTAAAACCAAATTTCCGGCAGAAAACTCTGCTCCTTTTTGTTTGTCATCACGAACCGATTCTACACGGAAATAATTCGAAAGTGCATTTACCGCTTTTGTTCCGACACCGTTCAAACCTACTGATTTCTGGAAAGCTTTAGAATCGTATTTTCCACCTGTATTCATTTTCGAAACTACATCGACTACTTTTCCTAACGGAATTCCACGCCCGTAATCACGAACAGAAACCGTTTTGTCTTTGATAGTCACTTCAATAGTTTTTCCAGAGCCCATTACGAACTCGTCAATACAGTTATCTAAAACCTCCTTTAAAAGAATGTAAATACCATCATCTGGAGAAGATCCATCTCCTAATTTTCCGATGTACATTCCCGGACGCATACGGATATGCTCTTTCCAGTCGAGTGATCGGATATTATCTTCGGTATATTGATTTTGCTCTAGCATAAGGTGAATTGGATTTTTGGCTAATGTACCATTTATCGGCAAAAAATGAAAGCGTATTTTTTCTTTTGTTACGAATAATAACAGCTTTTCAATCTATTTAAATTGATTTTAAAAAAATACGACCGTTAAAAATATAAAAAATCAGCTATGAAACAAAAAATACTTTTTTAAACCTGTTGGCGTATTCTGGGAAAGAATATTTTAACACATAGAAACATAGATTTTTATGTTTTAAAAAAGTATATAAAAAAGAAACTAGTTTCTTAACACATAGCTATGTTTATTTATGCAAGTGAAACGCCTCTTACAAGTTTACAAAATCTATGTTTCTATGTGTTAAAATTATTTCACTTATTATTTGATTCCGAGCACTTCTTTAGCCAAAGCAATCATTTCGGGCGTTCCCGTATTTTTATTTTTTTCGTCAGAAAGTTTTACAACACCTTGCCAATGTGTATTATCGGGTTTTGTATCGGTTAATTTGATCACCATATTCATTGCCGGAAGCCCAACATCATTGGTGAAATTTGTTCCGATTCCGAAAGACATTTTTATTTTGTCATGACAAAAATCTACAATCGTTTTTACTTTGTCATAATTGAGCGAATCTGAGAAAACGATGACTTTTGATTTTGGATCTATTCCCATTTTGGTATAATGCGAAATCACTTTTTTTGCAAACTCAATTGGATCACCGCTATCATGTCGAACGCCATCAAAAAGTTTGGAATATTTTTTATCAAATTGATTGAAAAATATTTCTGTAGTATAAGTATCCGTTAAAGCGATCCCGAGATCTCCGCCATAGACATTTGTCCAATTTTCGAGACTTATAAAATTCGCTACCTGAAAACCATATTGCGCCGCATGAAACATAAACCATTCGTGCGCATGTGTACCTAAAGGTCTTCTATTGTTAACCATTGCAAAATGTACATTGCTAGTTCCAATGAAGCTCTGTCCGCCATTTTCTTGCAAAGTTTCATTGACCAAAACATGCACATCATAAGAATGACGGCGTCTTGTTCCAAATTCTAAAATCGAAACTCCTAATTTATTGTAATTGTCGATTTTATCTTTGGTCAGCTTTTTAATAGCTTCATCATTTAGTCGAATCAAATGATTGGATTTATAAAAAAGCTCCGAAATCAAAGCCATTAGCGGAACTTCCCATAAAATGGTTCTGTACCAAAATCCTTCAACGGTAACTTTTATTTCTGAACCTTCCTGAGAAATCTGAACTTCAGACGGATCATAACTATATCCTTGCAGAAAATCTAAATAAGTGGGATCAAGATAAGGGCAGTAATGCGACAGATAATTTTTTTCTTCTTTGGTTAAACGAAGATCAGCCATTGCATCAACAGATTTTCGAAGCAACTCTGCAAAACCATCCGGAAAAATATGTTTTCCACGATTTATAAATCCGTATCGAACTTTTGCCTTTGGAAAAAGTCGGATTACAGCATGTTGCATTGTGAATTTATAGAAATCATTGTCTAAGATCGACTTCAAAAAAGTTGTTTCCATGGCATATTAGTTCAAATCTTGAATTGCTAAGATACGCCAATTCAATAAAAGAAGGAAATTTCAGCAGTAACAGTTATCAAGTTTTTTGTTTGGGCATGACTTTAAAATCCACTAAAGATCTTCCATTGACATAAAAGGAAATAAATCGTCCTAATTTTCTATTATAAGTGAGCTGAAATTCAAGTATTCCGTCTTTTACTTGCGGGTTTTCAATCTTAACATGTTCCTCCTTTTTATCTATATAATACAAATCATCCAACCTTGAGACATTTTTTATTTTGAAAGTAATTTTATCTCCATCATTTGCCTGAATAATACCAGAAAAAGGCCAAACGATTTCGCATTGTTCTCTTATAAATTGATCATAAATAAGCGGACCTTCCAAGAATCCCTGTTTGTTTCCAGTGTTTCCTGCATACATCGAAGCATCTGGAAAATGTGTGGCATAAAAATATTTAGGATCCGTGTCAAAATAAATGGCTGTAAATTCCTTTACCACAACTTTTCGGTTTTCATCATAAAAACCTTGCCCCCAAGTAGCATCGACCAATATCCATTTTCCGTCAATTTGAACTGTATTCCAAGCATGATTTGATCCTAATCGTCTTCGCCCAATATCACTCAACAATCTTTTAGAATCACCTGTTACTACCTGACATTTTAGTCCAGTCTTCATTGCCAAATTTGCATACAATAAAGAAAATCCCTCGCATACTGCTTTTCTAGATCGAAAAGCTTTTTGAGTTGTACTTGCTTGATCTAATTGTCTTTGTTTTTTAGCATCAAATTCATTTTTAGATTTGTATACTTTTTGTGGTGGAGGATCTAAATAGGTCTTTAAATCGTAATCTAAATTTAATGCAATCCAGCTATAAATTGCTCTTGCACGATCATGTTCTGATGCAAAGTCTGTCTGAATTCTTTCGGCCAATTTCTCAGTACTTCCAAAATTTGGATACTTTAAAACGATGCTGTCAATCGCGTTATATTTTTGTGAATAAGAAGATGCAGTAAAAACAATATTCAAGAGGAGTACAAAAACGATCTTTTTTAATGGCATTATAGTCTTAAAGTTTAAAAATGAAATTCAGTAAATCGTTTATCTTATATAATTTTAAATGATACAATGCTGTTTGTATCCACAAAAATAGTAATATACTCTCCTACATTATTATCATAAAGAATTTGAAATTCTAAACCTCCGCGTTTTTCCTTTGGATTTTGAACTTTAACAGGCTTGTTGTATTTATTTAGATAAAAAACCTGATTTGATTTTGAAACGTTTTTGATTTCAAAAGTAATTTTATCGCCCCTCTTAACTTCAATTAAACCCGATTCTGGTGATTTGATTTTATAATCGAATTCGATCGTTTTATTGTAAATCAAAGGTCCATTCAGGAAATCTTCTTTACTTAATCTATTCCCTAAATAAGAACCTGAATCCGGAAAATGTTTAGCGAAGAAATAATCAGGATCTGTATCAAAATAAATGGGTGAAAAATCAGCAACCATTCGGCCTTTACTGCTGTCATAATAACCTTGTCCCCAAGTCACATCAACCAAAATCCATTTTTTATCAATCAGAACCATATTCCAGGCATGGTTTGATGAAGTTGTTTTCCGGCCAATATCTCGTACTGAAATTTTCGAATCTCCTCGAATGATTTCACATTTGATTTCCATTAAAGAAGCCAAATGCTGATATAACGCAGTAAAACCTTCACAGACGGCTTTTTGAGATTTAAAAGATTTCTGAATTAGATTATCATTAATCTGTTTAATTTTTCTTTGTTTTTCTGCTTCAGTAGAATAACTGAAACCTTGCGATCTAGGCGGATTCAAAAATGCATTGAAATCATATTTTATATTAAAAGCCATCCAGCTGTAAATAGCTCGTGCTTTGTCATAATCAGAATCGAAATCTTTTTCGATTCTTTCCGCTAATTTTTCTGTTGTTGCAAAGCTTTTTGGGTACTTTGCAACGATTTTATCGACTTCATTAATTTTTTGCGCAAAAGTATAATTCAAAAAAATACTATTCAGCAAAAGGAATATAAGAGCAATCTTTTTTTGTGGCATTTAGAAATTTGATTTAATAATATCTTTGAGTTCTTTATCTAACTCAGGATTAGAAATTTTATTTTCTTTTAAATCAAAATTCGAGCCAAAGGCTGGTAATGAGAAACTTCCTTTAATTTCAGCGCCATAACGAGGAAAAAGATTTTGAGCAATTCCTAAAACTGATGCTCCTCCTCTTCCGCCTGGCGAAGTTGCCAATAACAACATTGGTTTATGTTGAAAAACATCTTTCTCGATTCTAGAACTCCAATCAAAAACATTTTTGAAAGCGACAGAATAATTTCCGTTATTTTCTGCCATTGAAACTACTAAAATATCAGCCTCTTTGAGTTTGTTTAGAAAGGCTTGTGCCAATGAATGCTGACCCACTTCTTTTTCAAGATCAACACTAAAAACAGGCATTGCAAAATCGTTTAAATCTAAAACTTCAACATCAGCATTTTCAAACAAACTAGATGCATAAGTTGCTAAATGTTTATTAATGGATTGCTTGCTGTTACTTCCTCCAAAGGCTACTATTTTCATGGTTTCTCTTTTTGTAATGTTTCTTCTATTGGTTCTTTTTTTGGTCCGTCGATTTCGTAAATCTCTTTTGCTATTTCTACAGAGTACTCATTTGGATAAATTTTTCCTCCATATGATTTAGCATAGACTTTCGTAAATTCAGCCCCAAAATACAGAATTATTGCCGAATAATAAACCCAAACCAGAATTATTATTACAGAACCTGCCGCGCCATAAACCGAAGCAACAGTAGAATTACCTAAATAAAGTCCAATTGCAAATTTACCAATCATAAATAGGACTGCAGTAACTCCTGATCCTATAAAAGCATCTTTCCATCTTATTTTTCCGTCTGGCAATGTTCTAAAAATAATCGCAAAAAGAGTGCTAATACTCGCCAGCACAATAATGATATTAATTACATAAAATAAATAAACTGTGCTCTCCGGAAAATAGACTTTTAAACGTGTGCTAAGCAAATCTAAAGTGGTACTTATAAAAAGACTGACCAACATTAAAAAACCCACAGAAACGATCATTGAGAATGACATTAAGCGGTTTTGAATGAATTTTTTAACTCCTTTATCCGGTTTCGCACGCAATCCCCAAATAAAATTTATAGAACTTTGTATCTCTGCAAAAACTCCCGACGCCCCAATTAACAACATTACAACTCCAAACACGGTTGCAAATACATTATCGCCAGATAATTGTACATTTTTAATAGCTTCCTGAATTTGACTCGCCGCGCCGTTACCTACCAAACCGTTTATTTGTCCGTATAATTCGCCTGTCACTGCTTCTTCTCCAAAAAAGACACCACAAATTGTGATGATGATAATCAATAAAGGTGGCAACGCAAAAATGGTATAATATGCGAGTGCAGCACTCAGTTTAATGGCATTATCATCATTAAATTCTAAAAAAGTATTCTTTAAAAGAAACCAGGTTTTGGAGAATATATTTTTAATTTTCATTTGCTGCTTTTTTGATATTCTCTCAAATTTACGCAATAATGAAAAGTTCCTTCTTCTTGATTTTTAGGCGAATTTTATATTTTTTCCATGTCTACCAATATGAAATTCCTAACGGAATAATCTGTCGAGGGAGATTATAATTTTAAAGCTACGAATATTGAATTCCTAACGGAATAATCTCGTAGAGATTAAATATTGGCAACCCTAAAAATCTGCTCGTAATAATTGTCCCGTAGGGACTACACTAAAAGTTTATTTATAATGACAAAAAATCCCTTTATCGTAAACAGTCCATAAACTCGCTTTTTGGTTGGCAGCTTTTAAAGCACTATTTGCCCAAGTGTTGCAAGTATTAAAAAGACTGTAACTTCCTTTTGCTTCATAAAAAGCATCTTTTCTCCCGTAGCTGTGACCTTCAATCCATTGTGGGTGAACTGGATCGCTGAAACTGTTAGTGATATAATCGACTAAATTTTGATAGTTTTCTTTTGAAACCAAAATGCGTTTGCAATCGTCGCCTTCTCTTAATTGTTTGAAAAATGTCGTGTGCATTGCAGAAGAACTTACGCCAAAAGCCGCTTTAAAAGCTGTACTCGCTTTTAAGTCTGACCATTCTGGCGTATCGAGATAAAAACCTTTATCGCCCCAGCCGAAAGCGATAAAATTCATTAAAGAGTCTTTTGATTGAGTTTGACTGAACTGAATTTCATTTCGCCAGTCTTTAATTTCGTTTTTTACAGGAACTACAATATCAGTATGAACTCCGTTCGAAAGAATATAAATAGGAATTGCATTTTGTTCTTCGACTTTTGCAATATCTGAATTCACTGTGATTTTTGAAATAATAAGGACTGATGAAATATACAACGCAAGGAAAGTGAAAAATCCGAATAGTGTCCAGCCGAGAAATTTGAAAGATTTTTTAAGCATTTTGATTGGTTGATTTTTAGATTAGTAATTGGTTAATTTTTCTGTAACCAATTTTTGAGCCAAAAATTTTAATGCTGAAATTTATCTCTCGCAGATTTTACAGATCAAGCAGATTTACTCTCATTTTTTTGTCATCCTGAGCGGAGTCGAAGGACACGCAGGTAGCAATACAATCTAAATCGCCAATCTTTGTGGAGCTTCGACTCCGCTCAGCCTGACAATACGAAACCTAATGTTTTGAGCATAAAAAAACTGCTGAATTTCTCCAGCAGTTCAAGTCTTTATTCTTTGTTCTTTCTTCTATTATCGTAAAGAAAAAAATTAAACGTTAAAACGGAAATGCATTACATCACCATCTTTAACAATATATTCTTTTCCTTCTACTTTGAATTTTCCTGCTTCTTTTGCTTTAGCCTCAGAACCGTATTGAACGTAATCTTCATATGAAATAACTTCAGCACGGATGAAACCTTTTTCAAAATCAGTGTGGATAACTCCAGCTGCTTGTGGTGCTGTAGCTCCAATGTTGATTGTCCAAGCACGAACCTCTTTTACACCAGCGGTAAAGTAAGTTTGTTGTTTTAATAATTTATAAGCTGCACGAATTAAAACAGAAGCTCCCGGCTCAGTTAATCCCATATCTTCAAGGAAAACCTGACGCTCTTCGTAGCTTTCTAATTCAGTAATATCAGCCTCTGCTCCTACTGAAAGAATAATTACTTCAGCATCTTCATCTTTTACTAATTCACGAACTTGATCAACATATTTGTTGCCGTTTACAGCAGAACCTTCATCAACATTACAAACGTATAAAACTGGTTTTGCAGTAATCAATTGAAAACCTTCCATCAAAACTTCTTCATCATTACTTTGAGGAATAATTGTTCTAGCTGATTTTGCTTGTAAAAGAGCTTCTCTAATTCTGTTTAATAAAGCTTCTTCAGTTTGAGCTTCTTTATTTCCAGTTTTCGCAGCACGTTTTACTTTTTCTAAACGTTTTTCGATTGTTTCTAAATCTTTTAACTGCAATTCGATATCGATAGTTTCTTTATCACGAATTGGGTTAACATTTCCGTCAACGTGAACGATATTATCATTGTCAAAACAACGTAAAACGTGAATGATTGCATTACACTCTCTAATGTTTCCTAAAAACTGGTTTCCAAGACCTTCACCTTTACTTGCTCCTTTTACCAAACCTGCGATATCAACAATATCAACTGTTGCCATTTGCACGCGCTCTGGTTTTACCAATTCTTCCAACTTGTTGATTCTTGGATCCGGAACGTTTACAACGCCAATATTAGGTTCGATTGTACAAAACGGAAAGTTTGCACTTTGCGCTTTTGCATTAGATAAACAATTAAATAATGTTGATTTTCCAACATTTGGTAATCCTACAATTCCTGCTTTCATCTGTTGTTTCTATTTATTTTATGACACTGATTTTTTCAGGCCAGACCATTAACACTTCTGTCGTAATGGTTTATGTTTTACGTGTACTTTTTTGATTTTCTGCCAAAATGCTATTTTTTGGCTTTAAAATTTTGCAAATATAAGATTTAATACCTCGAGAGCGAAGTAAAAATGTGTAATAATATAATTTATCGCTTATTCTTAAAAATTTTTAAACTTTTTATTAAGTTTTTGTTAAAAAAAACTAATTTTATAACCGTAACCAATAAAAACAAACCAAAAAACCAACCTACCATGAAAAAAATTGCATTACTCGTATTTCTTTTAAATACAGTATTTCTTTTCGCTCAAAAAGAAATCTCGGGAGTCGTCAAAGACAAAACAGGTACACCACTACCAGGTGTAAATATTGTCGAAAAAGGAACTACAAATGGTGTTTCTACCGATGTTGATGGCGGTTTTAAAATAAAAGTAAAAGAAGGTGCTAAATTACTTTTTACTTATGTTGGATTTACAACTGTCGAAAAAACAGCATTAGATAAAATGGAAATTAGTTTGGACGAAAGCGGCGGTCAGGTGCTAAATGACGTCGTTGTTGTAGGTTCCCGAAGCACTAAAAGAACTGTTGTAAATTCAGCTGTTCCTATTGATGTAATCAACGTAAAAGATGTTACTACGCAGAGTGGTAAAATCGAAATCAATCAGTTGCTTCAATATGTGGCTCCTTCATTTAATGCCAATAAACAATCTGGTTCAGATGGAGCTGACCACGTTGATCCTGCTTCTTTAAGAGGTATGGGACCTGACCAGACTTTAGTTTTGATTAATGGAAAAAGAAGACACCAATCGTCTCTTATCAATTTATTTGGAACTAGAGGACGCGGAAATACAGGAACAGATTTAAATGCAATTCCAGCTGCTTCGATCAAAAGAATTGAAATTTTACGTGATGGCGCGGCAGCTCAATATGGTTCTGATGCGATTGCCGGAGTTATTAATATTATAACGAATGATAATGTAAAAGAACTTTCAGGTTCTGTTACTTATGGTGTTTTTAATACCAATGCAAAAGGAGACTTTTTGCATGGAACACCAAATACTGACGGTTTCAGACTTGATCAAAAAGGAAATGGAAACTCTTACGGAAAAGATAAATCTTTTGACGGAGGCTCTCTGAAAGTTGCAGCAAATTATGGTTTTTCTGTTGGAAGCAAAGGCGGATATGCCAATTTTACTGGTGAATTCATCAATAAAGACAAAACGTTAAGACCTGCTTATGATTTTAGAAAAGGTTTTGGCGATGCACAAATGAACGGAATAAATTTCTTCGGAAATTTTTCACTTCCATTATCAGATAGAACAGAACTTTATGCTTTTGGAGGCAGTAATTTCAGAAATACTGATGCCTATGCCTTTACAAGAAATGACGGCGAAAGAGTTGTAGAAGCAATTTATCCTGGCGGTTATACTCCAAGAATTACTTCGAATATTAGAGATAATTCATTAGCGGCCGGAATTAGAACGACAACTGGCGGCGGATGGAAAATGGATTTGAGCAATACATTTGGAAAGAACAAATTTGAATATGACATTAAAGGAACTTTAAACGCTTCGCTTGAAGAAAATTCTCCAACTGCATTTAACGCGGGAGGACACAGTTTGCTTCAAAACACTACTAATTTTGATATTTCTAAAAACTATGATGATGTTATGAGTGGTTTTAATATCGCTTTTGGAACAGAATTTAGAGTAGAGAAATTCGAAATTTTTGCTGGCGAAGAAGGTTCCTACACGACTTACGACACAAATGGAAAACCTATTACTGACCCAACAACTCAAAGCGCGCCTATTGATCCAATCTCAGGAAATCCTCGACCTGGAAGCTCACAAGGTTTCCCAGGTTACAGCCCTGCAAATGAAGTAAATGAAAGCCGTACTAACTTTTCATTATATACTGATGCCGAATTAGATGTTACTGAAGCTTTTATGGTAAGTGGAGCCGTTCGTTTTGAAAATTACAGCGATTTTGGAAGTACAGTAAACGGAAAATTAGCTTCTAGACTTAAAATTAACGATCATATTAATTTAAGAGGTTCTGTAAGTACGGGTTTCCGCGCTCCATCTTTGGCACAAATTTATTATAATTTACGTTTTACAAACTTCAATGCAAGCGGTGCAACTGAGGTTCTTTTAGCACCAAATGACAGCCCTGTGACTAGAGCTTTCGGAATTGAAAAATTAAATGAAGAAAAAGCGGTAAATGCTTCTTTAGGTTTCACAGCAACTTACGGCGATTTTACAGCAACTGTTGACGGATATTATATTAAAGTAAAAGATCGTATCGTTCTTACAGGATATTTTGACGCAAGTTCTTTAGGTCTTGGCGTTTCTGAAGCTCAGTTTTTTGCTAATGGAGTTGATACAAGTACTCATGGTTTGGATTTAGTATTTTCTTGGAAAAAAACATATGATTTTGGGCATATCGGAGCTACTTTAGTTGGAAACATTAACGACATGAAAATTGATAATGTGAAAAACGGTTCCCTAGATGCTGATACTTTTTTTGGAAATCGTGAAAAAGCCTTTTTATTGGCTTCTGCACCAGACAGTAAATTTGGTTTAAATCTTACTTATGCAAAAAACAAATTTGATGCAGGATTAGCTTTCACTCGATTCAGCAAAGTAGTTTTAGTCGATTATGCTGATGAAGAAGATGTTTACAACCCAAGATTAGTAACTGATTTGACTTTAGGGTACCAATTAAGCAAAAGTTTAAAAATAAGCATTGGAAGCAATAACTTATTCAATGTTTATCCAACGAAACAAGATGAGCAAGGAAACACAGAAGCCGGAGGTTATTGGGATGCCGTACAAATGGGATTCAGCGGTGCTTACTACTATGCAAGACTTGGGTTTAATTTTTAATAAAAAAAGGATTCGACTTCGCTCAGCCTGACATATAAACAACAAAAAAAATCCTGAACAAGAAGTTCAGGATTTTTTTATGATTTTCTACAAAACTATAGTTTAAATTCTAATGAATCTACAATTGCTTTTTCTTCGTCAGTGGCTGTAAATCCAGATATTTCCCAATAATTTGTCAACACTTTGTTCTTTTTATTAAAAAGTGATTTTTCCTTAAAAACATCGCTTTCTTTATAAGTAAAATTTTGTCTATTAAAATGTGTAGTAACAAAACTATTGCGAACCTGAATATTTTTTATCTCCTCTTTCAAAATCAAATCATAGCCAATTTCTTCATTCGAACTCAACAAATAATATTCTTCGCCATTGATTCTATAATTTACTCTAACAATTGATCTGGTAACATTTTTTGAGCCAACTTTTGTTTGTTCTTCCACTTGAAGCAAATTTTGCGGTGTAATTATGATGCTAAATTCAACTATCAACTTTTTTACAGGATCGTATATAACTTCAAAAGTATCTAAAGCTTTTTTTGATTTATCCCGAGGCGTAATTGCCATTATGTAATAGTCTTTATTATTTGGATGCCCTCTGGTGATAAAATCATATTCTTTTCTGGTTTTTGAATCTAAAAGCGGATCAAAATACTTCAGATTACAATAATTTTCCATGATATTATTCAGATTATAGCCTTTTAAATCAGCACTTACATCAGTATCAAGAAGCCCATAAGAACGATTTTGCTCTACTAATAATGTTGTTGTTGATTTTTTTTGACTTCCTGCAAACTGAAAATTCACTAATCCGTCGTTATAATATGAATATTTATTGTTAAGCATAAAAAACTCTCTCACAAAGACTTTTAATCTGTAAGAGGAAGCTAATTTTTGTCGTGAATTTGCAACAATTCTTTGAAGAATTTTTTGAGGATTTTCTTTTGAGACTACAATCTCATCTAATTTAGTATTGTTGCTTTTAAGGTAAACTACAAATAGATCCGGCTTTAATGGTCCCCAACGAAGTGTTACTTTTTCGTAATCAGTCTCAGAAACTTGAAGACTTGAAGCTCCATTTAACATAAAAGTTACCTTTCCATCTTTATTACTTATTAACGTTTGCTTCGTTTTCATGATGAAAACCGTTGCATTTTCTATCGGCAATTGTGTTTCAATATCTTTAACTACAATTGAATACTCTGCATTTTGGGCAAAGGCTACAACATTAATAAATAAAACAAATAAAAGTACCAGTCTCCTCATAGGCTGTTATTAAATTTTCAACTAATGTATTAAATTATTAAGTATAAATTAACATTTGTTCATCAAAACATTAAAAAACAACACAATACGTAGGTTAACTCCTTAAAATTAGGCAAAAAAAATCCTGAGTGCAATACTCAGGATTTCAATATCTTAGTTAAGAGAAATTATTCTCCGTGCAAAAACGCCTGTCTGTTTAACAAGGTTTCTTCATCTTCTACATGATTATCATCTGGTACACAGCAATCAACAGGACAAACAGCCGCACATTGAGGTTCATCATGAAAACCTTTACATTCTGTACACTTTCCTGGAACAATGTAATAGATTTCGTCAGAAATTGGAGTTTGAGCATCTTCAGCATCAACTTCAGTTCCGTCAGGTAAAATTACTTTTCCAGAAAGACTTGTTCCATCTTTATATCTCCAATCATCTGCACCTTCATATATTGCTGTATTTGGGCATTCTGGTTCGCAGGCCCCACAATTAATGCATTCGTCAGTTATAATAATTGCCATCTTTTTTAGTCTTAAAGTTTAAAAGTCATAAAGTCTAAAGTCATAAAGTCTGTCATAAAGTTTGAAAGTATTAAAGTAAAAGCATTAAAGTCTTTTCAACTTTCGACTTTCGACTTTGGACTTTTGTCTTTCGACTTTGGACTTTTGTCTTTCGACTTATTTATCCTTATTTTTGTGCAAAATTACAATCAAAACAATTCATAAACAAACATTATGACATTAGAAACAAAAAAAAGTGTTTTTGTTGAATTAGGAAATTTTTTAAGTCAGTTTTCTGAAAAGGAATCCGTTAAAAAATCGGACGTATTATATAACGATATTTTTTTTGATGATTTTGAAACCCTAATTCATTTATCACAATCTCATAATGGCTGGTATACCCCTGAACAGGTTTACTTTGCAATACATTCTTGGGCCGAGGCTTTGACTGCTGAAAACATTGAAAAATGGCTTTCTCAATACAAAGCTGACTTTGCTCAAAATGACGGAAAAGAAAAAACAGTCGCTTTAATTTTAGCTGGAAATATTCCGTTGGTTGGATTCCATGATTTCTTATCAGTTTTGATAACTGGCAATAAAGCTTTGATAAAAACTTCATCAAACGATCAGCATTTATTGCCTTTTTTGGCAAAATATTTAATTGCTGTTGATGAAAATCTTAAAGATAAAATCACTTTCGTTGAAGGTAAATTAGAAAATTTTGACGCTGTAATAGCAACGGGAAGCAATAATACTTCTCGTTATTTTGAATATTATTTTAAAGACAAGCCGTCAATCATCAGAAAAAACAGAAATTCGGTTGCTGTTTTAAACGGAAAAGAATCTAAAGAAGAATTAGAAAATTTAGGTGAAGATATTTTCCGTTATTTTGGGTTAGGATGCCGAAATGTTTCTAAACTTTTTGTTCCAAAAGGATATGTTTTTGATCGCTTTTTTGAAGCGATGTTCAAATATCAGGATGTTATTCATTATGAAAAATACGCTAATAATTACGACTATAATAAGGCCGTATTTTTAATGAGTAATTTCAAATTACTTGACAACGGATTTTTGACTATTAAGGAAGATTCGAGTTACGCCTCTCCTATTTCGAGTGTTTTTTATGAGTTTTATGAAAATATTGACGATTTAAAAGCGCGACTTGAAGCTGATTCTGAACAAATTCAGTGCATCGTAAGCAGTGATTTAATTCAAAACAGCATTCAATTTGGCCAAACGCAAAATCCGCAATTGTGGGATTACGCAGATAACGTAGATACTATAACGTTTTTGTTAACAACAAAGTAAAAATATGTTTAATTATTTCGAATAATTTATCGCTTTTTCAGCTCCTATTACCGAAATTTGCGTCTTTAAATTTTTCGACAAATTTTTTCGACTATTAACAACAACCATGAAAAAACACAACTACAGCGCAGGACCAAGTATTTTACCTCAGGAAGTTTTTGAAAAAGCATCAAAAGCAGTTTTAAATTTTAATGATTCAGGATTATCTATCCTTGAAATTTCGCACCGAAGCAAAGATTTCGTTGCTGTTATGGATGAAGCTCGCTCCCTTGCTTTAGAATTATTAGGACTTCAAGGAAAAGGATATCAGGCTTTGTTTTTACAAGGTGGTGCAAGTACTGCATTCTTGATGGCTCCTTATAATTTAATGAAAGAAAACGGAAAAGCGGCTTATTTAGATTCAGGAACTTGGGCAACAGCTGCAATTAAAGAAGCTAAGTATTTTGGCGAAACTGTTGTTGTAGCTTCTTCAAAAGAAGAAAATTACAACCATATTCCAAAAGGATACGCAATACCAAGTGATGCAGATTATTTTCACTGTACAAGCAACAATACCATTTTTGGAACTCAAATGAAAGAATTCCCATCGACAAACGTTCCAGTTGTGTGCGATATGAGTTCTGATATTTTCTCACGTGAATTGGATTTCTCAAAATTTGATTTAATCTATGCTGGAGCTCAAAAAAATATGGGACCTGCAGGAACAACTCTTGTTGTTGTTAAAGAAGAAATTTTAGAAAAAAGCGGTAGAACAATCCCAAGTATGTTAGACTACGCTAAACACATTAAAGCAGAAAGTATGTACAATACTCCTCCTGTTTTTGCTGTTTATGTTTCGTTATTGACATTACAATGGATTAAAGAAAAAGGCGGAATTGCTGCTGTTGAAAAATTAAACAACGCAAAAGCTGATTTACTTTATGCTGAAATCGACAGAAATCCATTATTTAAAGGTGCTGCAGCAGTAGAAGATCGTTCTAAAATGAACGTTACTTTCTTATTGAACAACGCTGATCATACAGAAACTTTTGACGCTTTATGGAAAGCTGCAGGAATTTCTGGATTGCCAGGACACCGTTCTGTTGGTGGTTACAGAGCTTCTATTTACAACGCTATGCCTATCGAAAGTGTTCAGGTTTTAGTGGATGTAATGAAAGCATTGGAAGCTAAAGTTTAGTTCTCGGTCTCCGTCTCAGTTTTCAGCTGAAAAATATCAAAAAGAAAAATCAAATAGCTGGTTTATCGATTAAACAATTAAACGATTAACCAAATAAACAATAAACACACAATGAAAGTATTAGCAAATGATGGAATTTCTAAAAGTGGAATTCTAGCCTTAGAAAAAGGTGGATTTGAAGTTATAACTACAAAAGTAGCTCAAGAACAAGTAGCTAACTTTATTAATGAAAATAATGTAGACGTAATTTTAGTGCGTAGCGCAACTAAAGTTCGTAAAGATATTATCGATGCTTGTCCTGGTATCAAAATAATTGGTCGTGGCGGTGTTGGTATGGATAATATCGATGTTGATTATGCTAAAAGCAAAGGAATTCATGTAATCAATACTCCTGCTTCATCATCAGAATCTGTTGCTGAGTTAGTATTTGGACACTTATTTTCTGGTGTTCGTTTTTTACATGATTCTAACAGAAATATGCCTCTTGAAGGAGATTCAAACTTTGATGGTTTGAAAAAAGCATACGCTAACGGAACTGAATTAAGAGGAAAAACTTTAGGTATCGTTGGTATTGGTCGTATCGGGCAAGCTACTGCAAAAATGGCGCTTGGTTTAGGTATGAAAGTTATCGCTGCTGACAGCTTTATTCCTGAAGTAGATGTTAAAGTTGAATTTTTCGACGGACAATCTATCGCAACTAAAATCGTTTCTCAATCTTTGGAATCTTTATTTAAAGAAGCTGATTTTATCACATTACACGTTCCTGCTCAAGATGGTTACATCATTGGAGAAAAAGAATTTGAAATTTTGAAAAACGGAGTTGGTATCGTAAACTGTGCTCGTGGTGGTGTTATTGATGAAGTAGCTTTAGTAAAAGCTTTAGATTCAGGGAAAGTTGCTTTTGCTGGTTTAGACGTTTTCGAAAGCGAACCAAAACCAGAAATGGCAATCTTAATGCACTCTAAAATTTCATTGACTCCACACATTGGAGCTGCAACTGGAGAAGCACAAGACAGAATTGGAACAGAATTAGCTTCACAAATTATTACTTTGTTGAGCTAAGCAATCAAAAAATAGATTAACTTTAAAGGGATTTATTACAATTTTGTAGTAAATCCCTTTCTTTTTGTTAATTTTGGTGTATAATCTAAAACTCGTAAAATCATGTTTGAACAATTAACACAATTAGTACAGCAATACGGCGGAGATGCCGTTGTAAACAATTCTGCTGTCCCGAATGAGCATAACGAAGCTGTATTAAGCGAAACTAGTAATTCAATTTTTGCAGGATTACAAAAAATTGTTTCTGAAGGCGGTACAGAACAAATTGCGGGATTATTTAATGGAAATTCAGCTATCGACAGTTCAAATCCTGTAGTGCAACAAATTCAACAGCAATTAAGCGGAAACCTTGGTGAAAAATTTGGATTGAGCAGTGCCGATTCTAGTGGCGTTGCTTCTAATTTGATTCCACAGATTTTAGGTTCATTGGTAAATAAAGCAAAAGATCCAAATGATAGCAGTTTTCAGATTTCAGATATCATCAATTCGATTTCAGGAAACAGTGGACAAGCGTCTGGAATTATGGACACCATTTCGAAATACGGAATGCAATTTGGCCTTGACCAAAACAACGATGGAAAAGTCGATGTTGCAGATGTTCTTGTTGTTACAAAAAGCAAAGGCGGTATTTCTGGATTTATAGGGAAACTTTTTGGAAGCAAGTAGATACAAGTAACAAAGTAACAAAGGTTCATAGTGACAAAGGTTAAAAACTGATTACAAAATTGTAATCAGTTTTTTCTTTTATAAATAATAGCGCTACTCCTATGTTACTTTGTTATTTTGTCACTTTGTCACTTTGTTACTTTGTTACTTTGAACCTTTTCAACAAAAAAATCCGTAACTTTAATTGTTCAAAACAACTGTCATGAAGAAATTCATTTACATATTAGCTATTTTAATTACGATAATTGCGTGCTCGACTGCTTCAAAAAATGATGCAATAGCTTCCAATTCGCCTAAAGTAAATAAAGCTGTAAGTGATACCGTGAAAATTGTAAATGATTCATTAGAATACGAAGTAATTATTATTGACAATGGCTTTTCGACTTGGCTGGTATCAATGGCGCAACCACGTCATTATTACTCTCTAGCTTATCTTGAAAACAAAAATTATCTGTATGTAACAGAGTGGAATAATCGCGTGCGTCAGCCACAGGTTTATAATCCAAATTTATACGAAATGCTCATTGATTATCGCCCTGAGATTCATTATGGCTACGAGGTGAATTATCTTATTTACAACTACATGATTTATTTTCAAAATACTTATAAACAAAAGCTTTGGGGTTACGTTCCATCTAGATAATGTTATTATATTTGTAATCATTACAAATAGCAATGAATAAATTAAAGAAACGCTGGGGAATTACCTCAAACTTACAAGCCATAATCATTCTAATCGTTTTTGCCATCACCGGATCGGCATCTGCGTGGCTGTCTAAACCATTTTGCGTTTGGCTGGGCATTACAAAAGAAGATTTTGGTGGCTGGTTTACTTTAATTCGTCTGCTAATAATTTTTCCAATTTATCAGGTTTTACTAGTTGTCATTGGAACTATCTTTGGACAATTCAAATTCTTTTGGAACTTCGAAAAGAAAATGCTTAAAAATATGGGATTAGGCTTTTTGTTTAAAGATTAATCCTCATTATTTCTCTTCTGAAAATAATAAGTATAAATCCAAGTTAGCGTAAATGACGGAATTACATCTGTAAAAGGAATTATTTCCTCTAAAAAAGTTAATACACTAGCCACTTTTCCTACTCTGCCTTTGTACATTCGTGTCATAATAAAAGCTGCAATTGGAGCCCAAATTACATCTGAAAATTCTCCGATTAAAGGAATACTAAAAGAAATCATTCCAATAGCATCCAACAGCAGACCAATCAAAAGTTTATTGGTTCTATCATCTTCATTTGTTGCTTTTAAATCTTGCATCGTATCTTTATTTAGTTTATCCGAAATTAAAAAATATACTAGAAATTTTATTTATTTCTTTCGTGAATTTAATTTCTAAATTCCCATATACAATAAATGTACCGATTTAGGAATATTAGATTTTAGATTGCAGTCTTTAGATTTTAGATTTGGATTGATAGTAATATCATTTGGAATTTGGAATTTGGAATTTGAATATTGATTATAATCTTCGTTTCTTTGTAGAAACAGTTTCAAAAAATGATACACGCAAAAAATATACATAAATTCTACGATCAGCTTGAAGTTTTAAAAGGTGTTGATTTACATATTAAAAAAGGAGAAATTGTTTCAATTGTTGGTGCTTCGGGTGCCGGAAAAACAACTTTACTGCATATTCTAGGAACATTAGACAAACCATCAAACGGTACTACAGATACTTCATTAACCATAAACGGCGAAAACATTCTAAAGCTGAATGATAAAGCATTATCTAATTTTAGAAACCTGAATTTGGGGTTTATTTTTCAGTTTCATCAATTACTACCAGAATTTACAGCACTAGAAAATGTTTGCATTCCAGCGTACATTGCTGGTAAAAAAGTTGCAGAAACTGAAGCTGAAGCTAAAAAACTCCTTGAATTTCTCGGATTGTCTCATCGAATAGATCATAAACCAAACGAGCTTTCAGGCGGAGAACAACAGCGCGTTGCTGTTGCGAGAGCTTTAATAAACAAGCCAGATGTTATTTTTGCCGATGAACCTTCAGGAAATTTAGATACCCATTCTGCAGAAAACCTTCATCAATTGTTTTTTCAATTAAGAGATGAATTTGGACAGACATTTGTTATCGTAACCCACAACGAAGAATTGGCAAATATGGCCGATAGAAAACTGGTAATGTCTGACGGACAAATTCTTTCATAATGATTTTAATTTTCATAAGCTGGATCTATATTTTATTTACAACTATTAATTTAGGCTATACTTTAAATAAAATTATCAGTTTAAAAATTAAAAACTTTGTTATTACTGCCGTGCTCGGGTTGTTCTTTACGACAATTTTTGGTAGTATTTGGGCAATTTTTGGTAGAATCAACATCGAGTTTCATCTTTTTTTAGGATTTTTGAATTTCATTCTATTTATAAAATTCAAAACCTCGATTTTTGAGATTTATAAAACTTTTATTACCGAGTTTCGTCAGCTAGACATTGTTTTAAAAACATATTTAATTGTCATTCCATTTTTAATAATAGCACAATGCGCGTCGATACCATTTGTGATTGACAATGAATCGTATTACATACAAACCGTAAAATGGCTGAACGAATATGGTTTTGTAAAAGGGCTTGTAAATTTGCACTTATTTTTAGGGCAAATGAGTGGCTGGCATATTACTCAAAGTGCTTTCAGTTTCTCTTTTCTGTATAAAAATTTCAATGATTTAAGCGGATTCTGCCTTTTGCTAGGCAACATTTTCTCGATTGAAAAACTTAATGAATATTACAAAAACGGCAATAAAAATTATTTGATTATTGGATTGTTTCCGCTGTTTAATATCTTCTTTTTTCAGTTTATAAGCGCACCTTCTCCAGATATTCCAGTTTATGTAATTTCATTTATTGTCTTTTTTTACTTTTTGGAAAATTTCAAAAATATAACTTCTCAGGCATTCAGCTTAATTGTAATTCTGGTTTTGTTTTTACTGTACATCAAAAACACTACGCTGACTTTTGCGTTAATTCCTGTAATTTTATTTTTGCTTCATTATAAGTTACTTTCAAATAAACTTGTACGGCCCGCTTTAATTGCCATTGTGGTCTTTTCCATTTTTGTCATGAAAAACATGATCATCTGCGGATCCCCAATTTATCCATCAAAACTTTTTAAATCCGTTACGATGGATTACGCGATTCCACCATCGATCCAAGGCTTTTATTATGATCAAATTAAATACTTTGGTTTTTTTATTACTGGAGAAGAGTACAATGCAATGTCGGTTACTGATTTGTTTTTTACTTGGCTATCAATGCCAAAATTAAATGGTTTGTTTAATAAAATAGCAGTTCTTTTGATTATTATAGTTCCATTTTTTATTTACAAATTCCAAAAAAAAAGAGCGCTTTGGGCACTTTATTTTGTAATGATACTGCAACTTTTTCTGTTTTTTATAACGTCGCCACAATATCGATTTTTCATGAATTTTATTTTATTCTTTTCGATATTCTGTTTTGTCTCAATTATTCAAAACAAAAAAACAATCTATACAACATTACTATTATCATTGCTTCCCACAATGATAGTTTTACTTGTTCCAATAAATCTAAATCGATTTTCAAATCATAAATTTATGTTGGAAATCAGTAATTTTTCAACCGAAAATATTATTCATCCTTATCAAAACTCAAAAAGCAATTCAGCTTTCAGAATAATTCAGTCAGGAAACTTAAAATATAATTCTCCTGTAAAAAATGATTTTTTCTGGGCAAATGGAGACGGAGAACTTCCTTGTGTAGACAAAGTGCAGATTGATTATTTTATAAAATATTTTCACATCGTGCCACAGATGCGCACCAATGATTTAAAAGACGGATTTTACGCCAAAAAACTTTCAAAAAATGAATAAAGCTGAACTTAAGGAATTTCTAGACGAAAAAGTCATTCAATACAACAATCAAGATTTTATTGAAAGCGATCCTGTGCAGATTCCGCATTTATTTTCTCAAAAAGAAGATATTGAAATTGCAGGTTTTTTAAGCGCTTCAATTGCTTGGGGAAACCGTAAAATGATCATCAAGAATTCTCATAAAATGATGGAATTAATGGGCAATACGCCTTATGATTTTGTCATGTCACATTCTGATGAAAATCTAGCAGATTTAGAAACCTTTGTTCACCGCACTTTCAACGGAAAAGATTTTGGTGGATTTATAAAGGGTCTACAACATATTTATAAAAATCACGATGGACTTGAAGCTGTTTTTGCCAAAAATCAAGAAGAAAATAGTCTGCAGAAAAGCATACATGAATTCAAAAAGATATTTTTTGAAATTGATCATTTGCCAAGAACTCAAAAACACATTTCTGATCCATTGAACAATTCGGCTGCAAAACGCATCAACATGTATTTGCGATGGATGGTTCGACAAGACACAAAAGGAGTTGATTTAGGAATTTGGAAAACTATTTCTCCGGCTTCTTTATCTTGTCCGCTAGATGTACATTCTGGAAATGTAGCTAGAAAACTAGGTTTGCTTACACGAAAACAAAACGACGGAAAAGCATTAGCCGAATTGGACACCAAACTCAGAGAGATGGATTCACAAGATCCTGTAAAATATGACTTTGCACTTTTTGGGCTTGGAGTTTTTGAAGGATTTTAACTACAAAATTTAATGATATTATTTTGATATTGCATTTTTTTTTCGTAATATTACAAGTGTAAAAGCCTTGTATTATGGAACATCTTATAGGTTATATCAAATATTTTGTACTTCCATTCTTTATAGTTTTAACGCTTTCTTTAGCTGCTCTTTTAATTCTGAAAAGGGTTTTCTACCAATACAGCCTTCCTTATAAACACATGATTATTCGAAAGTCAGAAATATTTCTGACTGAAATCACCTTATCAAAACCTGACAAGAATACTTTAAAGTATAGAATTGCGAAATTCAAATCAGAAATTCCAATCCATAAAACTTGGTGCAAAAACATGCTTATTGAGGATTTGATCCGAATGAAAAGCAACTTAAAAGGTCCGGCCGCAAAAAACATTCTTCTTATATACAAACGTTTAGGTTTAAACAATTATTCAGCAAGCTTAATTAGAGATTTCAGAAAATATAAAAAATACGAAGGAATACATCATTTTCAATTATTAGGCTACATTCCAGGAATTTCCCTTATAAAAAAATATTTATTTAGTTCTAATAAAATTATTCGGTCCAATGCTAATATTGCCTATTTAGCATTGTCAAAAGGCGATTGGCAGGCTGTCGAAAAATTGCCTCTTAAAGTAACGATTATTACCACGATAAAAGTTATGGATGTACTTCACTCAGAAAAAATTCCTATGCCTCAAGAAGTGGATCAATGGATATATTCTAAAAAAAAGGCAGTCTTAAAACTAGCCATAATGGTAATGGTATTTTACAATTACAGAAACAAATCGGCTGAAATTATCAATTTATTGCATCATAAACATCTTGGTCTAAAAACCGATGTTATCATAGCAATCAGAGACCTTTATTTGTATGAAGCCGAAGATGTAATTTTATCTTTATATCCAGCGGAAAAACTTGAAATTCAATTTCAAATGCTAAAAACGCTCTCTATTATCGGCTCACAGAAAACATTAGATTTTTTAGAAATCGAAATTGAAAAACAAGAGTTAAAAGATCTTAAACTTAAAATGGTTTATTGTTACAATTGCATCGATCCCAAAAGTCTGGAAATATTAGGAAATAGAGATGCTGACACTCAAAAAATGATTAATCACATTAGACAAGTACAAATATGATTCACGATTTTCTGACTCATCTGATACGCGGTTATGATATTTTTGTAGCCTTTTTTTCTATTGGGTATATCTTATTTTATGTGTTTTTATCCATATTATCCTATTGGGCAATTATAAAGCACTTAAAATATCAAAAATATCTTGAAGAAGAAGTTTTGTTGCGTTCTAATCATATTCTAGGTGTTTCAGTAGTCGCTCCGGCCTTTAACGAAGGCTTAAATATTGTTTACAATGTAAAATCATTATTGTCTTTAACCTATCCAAAATTTGAAATCATAATTGTAAACGACGGAAGCTCCGATGACACTTTGCAAAAACTGATAACCGAATTTGATTTGGTTAAAATTGACTTTTATTATCAGGAAAAAATTGTGACACAGCCTGTAAGAGGGCATTATAAATCAAAAAATCCTGTTTATTCTAAACTTCTTGTTGTAGATAAAGTAAACGGGAAAAGCAAAGCAGACGCATCAAATGCAGGTATTAATTCATCACAATATCCATTATTTTTATGCACAGATGTTGATTGTATTTTAAAACAAGATACAATTCTAAAACTGGCAAAACCTTTTATGGAAAGTCAGACTCGTGTAATTGCTACAGGTGCCGGCATCAGAATTTCAAATTCATGCGATGTAAAAGAAGGCTTTTTATTTAGAGTTCATTACCCAAAAGAATGGTATCCGATGTTTCAGGAACTGGAATATGTTCGCTCTTTTTTATTTGGACGAATGGCCTGGAGCCAGATAAACGGCTTATTACTGGTTTCTGGCGGACTCGGAATGTTTGATAAAGATATTGTAATCAAAGCAGGCGGTTATTGGCATAAATCTCTCGGTGAAGATATGGAGCTCGTAACGCGCATGCGCAAATATATGCACGACACAAAGCAGCAATTTTTGATTAAATACATTCCAGAATCACTCTGCTGGACAGAAGTTCCTAGTACCAGAGAAGTTTTTTTGAGACAGAGAATCCGCTGGGCACGAGGATTGGTACAAACGCTTTATTTGCATAGAAATATGTTTTTAAATCCAAAATATGGACGAACGGCATTTCTTGTTTTGCCTTTCTTTTTCAGTTTTGAATTTTTAGTGCCAATAATAGAATTCATTGGAGTTATTACTTTGATTTCCAGTCTAATTTTTGGTATAATCGATTATCAATATTTATTGATTATAAGCGCTTTAGTATATCTTTTTTATTTATCCATTACTATTATTTCAATTTTAATAGATGAAATACTGTACCGAAGTTATGCAAATTACAAGGAATTAATAATCCTTGTTGCAATGGTCACCATCGAGCCTTTTGTTTATCACCCTATAAACGTTTATGCATCGTTAAAAGGATATTGGTACTTTTTTACAAACAAAGAGCAAAAATGGGGCGTCATGGTTCGTAAAGGTTTTGAAAAATCACCTGTAAAATAATTTAATGATGAAGAGCATTAAAACGATACATATTATTCAATTATTCCTCTGCTTGTTTTTGTTTTTTAGCCAAAATTTAAAAGCACAGAAAATCGATACAGATAGTCTGCTGACTGTTATCATCAAAGATATGAAAAACAGTCATCCTGATTATAAACGTAACATTCAGCGTGCTTCACTTGGTAAAAAACTAGCTCCAGATTACTTGGATTTTCATTTGGTTTTAGGGCGAAATTATGATTTTGTAAACGAAAAAGACAGCGCCAGATTTTATTATAATTATATTATTCAAAGAAGCAATAAATATCAGGAAGCTTTTTTGTACCTCATTAATTTAGATTTGGAAGAAAAAAACTATGTTGAAGGTGTGAAAATAGCGAATCGTGCAATCGAAATATATCCTGATGATAAAACATTTCGCTTAAAACGAATTGCTTTTTATTCCTTACAGAATGACACCAAAAACGAAGCTAAATATTTAAAATCGATTAAAGCCAAATTTCCAAACGATCCTGAAATTCAGCAACAGCTCTATGAATTATATTCGACTGTAAATATGGATCGCGTTGGTGTGTATTATAACTACACGACTATTAGTCGTGACGAAGCGGGCCCATGGAATTTGGCGAGTGCCGATTATTTGAGACAGCGTGTATGGGGAAGCTTAATTGGCCGAGTAAGTTATGCTAAAAGGTATTCATCTAACCAAGTAATGGCGAGCGGACTTCAATTTGAAATTGAATCCTATCTTTATGCGAAAAAAAATAATTATTCCTACTTAGATGTTGCGTACAGCAAAGACGACGCATTTCCTGAATGGAGATTAGGATATTCTTATTATCATAATTTCGATAAGGGTTGGGAAGCTGATTTAGGTTTCCGATATATTAAAGCGCAGGACAATAATGATATTAAATCTCTTAATGTAGGTCTTGGCAAGTATTTTGGCTCTTATTGGCTAAATCTTAGGTCTTTTATTCAGAGTGAAGGACCATCTTTTACTTTTACCTCAAGATATTATTATAAAACAAAATTTGATTACGTAACTTTGATTGCCGGTTACGGAACTTCCCCAGATGACAGAACACGCGCTGCTGAATATGAAGCAGGAATGACTTTAAAATCTTTCAGAATCAGTGCGGGTTTTAACAAACTTATAAAAAGTCATTATATAGCTGGAATTTTAATCACTACAAACGAGCAGGAATACTCGCCAAATAAATACCAAACTGAGCTTGATTTTGCCTTTTTATTGCAATATAAATTTTAGAAATCATGAAAAAAAAGCATCAGATATATTTACAGCTCCTCTTTTTCTTCCTATTCAATTTTAATATGATGTCACAATCTGAAATTATTATAACTAATAAAAATAGCATTCTCTCAAAATCAGATGATGCTCGTGACGCTGCTGTGGTATTAAAAAGATATATCGATAAAGCTTTTGCTAAAGAATTTGATAATATTTCAGGTGAAAAAAAAGATGGTGATCAATCAGAAATAATTTTAGAAATTTCAGATCAGGAAAAACTAAAACCAAATGATTTTATCATTAAAAGTGATTCAAAATCTATTTATCTGATTGCTGAAAACGCACGAGCAATGCGTTATGCTGTGTATACATTGCTGGAAGTTTGGGAATTCAGGAAATTTTCTGCTATTGAAACCTATATTCCAAAAGTCGATCAATTTACGTTTGCTAAAAACACACTAAAACGCTATCAGCCTTCATTTGATTACAGAGCACTTTTCTTTCCTGATTGTTATGACGAAGCTTTTAGAGACTGGCATAAACTTGACTGGCACTTAAATGATTTTGGAATTTGGGGACATTCTTTTAATGTTCTTGTGTCGCCAAATGAATATTTTAAAAGCAATCCAAAACTTTTTGCCTTGTACCAAGGAAAAAGAAACGGAGAATCTTTATGCATGACCAATGATACTGTCGTTAGTTTAATTGAGAAGAAAATGACAAAAATTATTGAAGAAAAACCAAATGCACAATTCTATTCCGTTAGCCAAAATGATGACGTAGTATACTGCGAATGCGCAGAATGCCGAAAAATGAATGAAAAATATGGCGGACCCCAAGGATCTTTATATTATTTTTTAAATAAAATTGCTTCTCATTTTCCTAGTACAAAAATTACGACACTCGCCTATTTGCACACTTTTAAACCGCCTGTAAATTTAAAAATCGCGCCAAATATCTACACTATTTTCTGTCCGATTGAATTAAATCGGGGAAAAACAATTACAGCTCAAAATGAACCTACTTTTATAAAAACATTGGAAAACTGGAGTAGCATTTCTCCCCATTTATTTTTATGGGATTATACAGTTCAATTTTCAAATTATATGTCGCCGTTTCCAAATTTTGAGCCTTTTCAGAGTAATTACAAACTCTTTAAAAAGAATAAAGTAAAAGGTTTATTTGTTCAGGGATATGCCGATGTTCCGGGAGATTTTTCAGAATTAAGACAATATCTTCTGGCAAAATTATTATGGGATACTGATATTAATATACAAGCTACAACAGCCGACTTTTTAAGAGGTTTTTATGGAAAAGCAGCGCCGTTTGTTGGCAATTATTTAAAAGTTTTAACCGAAAATCAAACCAAAAGCAATGCTTATTTAGATATTTATTCGGGTCCGGTTCAAGCCCGAAATTCTTTCTTGACGCCGGCAAATATGGATCAATATGATCAATTGTTGGATAAAGCAGCCGATGCAGTTGCCGATGATGCTGTTTTAAAAACCAGAGTTCAAAAACTAAGACTAGCCTTAGAATTTGCCTATTTTGAACAGTCCAAATTTTATGGCAAAAACCAACACGGAATGTTTGTCGTAAATGATAAAGGAGAAAAAGAAGTAAAAAACGGTTTGACTGAAAGAGTTTTACAATTTACTAAATCCTGCAATGATTTGGGAATTTATGAATTAAGCGAAGATGGCCTTTCACCCGATAATTATTATAAAGAATGGCTTGAAATTTGTAAAAACAAAACAACGCATTTGGGTGAAGATTTAAAAATCAATTATCTAACACCACCATCAGAAGATTTTAAGGGTAAAGGAAGTTATGGCTTAGTGGATGGAAACCGAGGCTATAAAGACTTTAATATCAACTGGATTGGATGGTACGGAACAAGTCCATCTTTTGAAATTGAAACAAATAGATTGAATTTTAATATCCTAAAATTGAATTTTTTAAACGATCAGCGTCATTGGATTTTTACTCCAAAAAAGATCAAAGTTTATGGTTTTGCAAATCAGAAATGGAAACTTATAGAGGAGAAAATTTGTGATAATTTAACAGAAGAATTTGAAATTTCAACGAAATCTTGGGAATCTGAAAATCAAAGCTTTAATAGTTTTGTGAAGATTAAAGTGCTTGTTGAAAATCAAACAATATTGCCAACTTGGAGGGAAAGAAAAAATAAAAAGCCAATGGTTATGATTGATGAAATCGAACTTTATAAAAAATAAAAGCCAAAATGAACAGCAGTGACAAAAAAATTATGATTATTGATAGTGACGACATGACTATCGAAATTCTAAAATTTATTTTAAATCGGGAAGGTTATCAAATTAGTGTTGCTAAAGACGGAATCAGCGCGCTTGAACGAATTGAAACTATTGCACCTGATTTAGTGATTACTACGATTATTATTCCGTTAAAATCAGGATTGGAAATTATCAATCACATTAAAAAAAATTACGCGCACATACGTGTAGTGGCGCTTTCGTCCCTTGGAGAAGAAGAAGACACTGTAGAAGAAGCTTTTAGATTGGGCGTTGATGATTTTATTGCAAAACCTTTTAATCCAAATGAACTTTTATTGCGAATAAAACGATTTTTGCAGTAATTCAAACTCTATTTTTAAGAAATATGAATCGCTTAAGTTTTTGTAATTTCTAAGAAATACCAATTTTTCAGCTATTTATAGCTATATTTGCACAAAATTTAATGCAAATGAGCACTTTCGAAAAATTCAATCTTCCAAAATCATTACAAAAAGCTGTTGACGAATTAGGCTTTGTTACGCCTACTCCTATTCAGGAAAAATCTTTCTCTGTAATCATGTCTGGTCGTGATATGATGGGAATTGCGCAAACCGGAACCGGTAAAACATTTGCTTATTTACTGCCTCTTTTAAAACTTTACAAATTCACAAATACCAATACACCAAAAATTGTTGTTTTGGTACCAACTCGTGAATTAGTAGTTCAAGTTGTTGAAGAAGTTGAAAAACTGACTAAATACATGTCGGTTAAAACTTTAGGTATTTATGGAGGTGTAAACATTAATACGCAGAAAAAAGCCGTTTACGAAGGAGTTGATATTTTAGTTGGAACCCCTGGACGTACAATGGATTTGGCTCTGGACGCTGTTGTTCGTTTTGACGAAACTCAAAAACTAGTTATCGACGAATTTGACGAAATGCTGAATTTAGGTTTCAGACCACAGCTGACTTCACTTTTGGCTATGATGAAAACAAAACGTCAAAATATTTTGTTCTCAGCAACTATGACTGACGAAGTTGATGATATCTTGAACGATTATTTTGATTTTCCAGAAGAAGTTACACTTGCAGCATCTGGAACACCTCTTGAAAAAATTACTCAAATTACATACAATGTTCCAAATTTCAATACAAAAGTAAATTTGCTGAAACATTTATTGGAAACAAACGAAAGCATGCATCGTGTTTTGGTTTTCGTAAACAATAAAAAGATTTCTGATATGCTTCATACACGTATTGAAGAGCATTTTGAGGGACAATTTGGTGTAATTCACTCTAATAAATCTCAAAATTATCGTTTGAGTACAATGGCTGAGTTTCAGGAAGGAAATCTTCGAGGTTTGATTACAACAGACATTATGGCGAGAGGTTTGGATATTTCTGATATCACGCACGTAATAAACTTTGAACTTCCAGAAGAACCTGAATTATACATGCACAGAATTGGTCGTACAGGTCGTGCTGATGCAACTGGAACTGCAATTAGTTTTGTAACACCAAGAGAAGAGGAATTCAAAATCGAAACGGAGCTTTTAATGAATCAGGAACTTGAAATCTCTGATTTTCCTGAAGAAGTCGAAATTTCAACTAAATTAATTGAACCTGAAAAAGACAGACAGCCAATTAAGTTTTTAATGAAAAAAGTAAAACTTGAAGGTGAAGGCGCTTTTCATGAAAAATCGAAAAAGAACAAGAAAGTCAACTTAGGTGGACCTTCTAAAACTAAAAAGAAAACACACGGTTCTGTCAATCGAAATATGCTTAAAACGAGAGATAAGAAGAGAAAAGATAAGGATAAATAGTTTTTTTTGTAAAGGGACAAAGGTTCAGAGTAACAAAGAGACAAAGGTTTGAACTAAAAAAGGCACAAAAGAAAAATTTAGATTTTTCTTTTGTGCCTTTTTTATGCTTTGTCCCTTTGTTACTCTGAACCTATTAGAAAATTAAATCTTCGTAAAAACTAAACCAACCGGAGAACATAGTTCAATTCGTTTTCCAGTATCTGTAAGCTTTCCGGTCGTTTTGTCTCTTTTGAAAATGATAATATCGTTTGTATATTGATGTCCAATTAAAAGAAAATTTCCAGATGGATCAATAGCGAAATCTCTTGGTCCTTTTCCTAATGTACTTTGCTGTTCGACCAATTCTAAACTTCCATTTTTCAGAATTTTATAAACCGAAATTGCATTTGCGTCTACACGGTCAGTTAAATATAAAAATTGTCCGTCAGGTGAAATTTTTATTGCCGCAGCACCAGTTCCACCTGTAAATCCTTTTGGAAGAATGCTTGTTTCTGCAACTATTTTCAGATTTCCAGTTTTATCATAACTTAAAGTTGTTAACGTGCCATCCAATTCCTGAACTAAATAAACAAATTTTCCATCTTTACCAAAAGTCAAATGCCTTGGTCCGCTTCCTGCTTTTACATCAACAGAACCTTTTAAAGTTAAAATTTCATTTTTAGCATCAGGATTATATTTGTAGATAAATACTTTATCCAATCCTAAATCATTAGACAAAACAAACTTTTTGTCTGGTGAAAAAACAACTTGATGTACATGCGCTTTTTCCTGACGTGCCACATTTGGACCTTTTCCTTCATGCTGAATCAACTGTTGTACTGTTGTAATGCTTCCATCAACATTTTTCTTAAAAACAACAATGCTTCCTCCAGAATAATTTGCAACAATTACATTTTTATCATCATTAATCAAGTGACAAGGATCTGCACCTAAAGCATCATTTGTGTTCAAAAATTTAAGCTTTCCTGAAACCGCATCAAATCCAAACGCGCTAACTGCACTTTGAGTTCCGTTTTCATTTACAGCATACACAAATTTATTATTCGCCGAAACTGATAAATAACTTGGGCTAATTACATTTTCTGAAGAGTTTTTCAATTTAAATTCTCCAGAATTGGCATTAAATTCATACACGTAAATTCCGTTGCTTTGGCACTTATTCGTATAAGTCCCAACTAATAAGTTGAATTTATTTTGAGCATTTGTCGCTGTCACAGCAAAAGCCGAAAATAAGATCACATATAATTTTTTCATATTCTATTATTTTTTGAATACGCTAAAATACGCAATAATATCTTTTTCATCATTACAAATAAAACCATAAAAGTTACATTTTTAAAAAGGATTTCCACTATATAAGTTATGTAAGTTCATTTTAGGATACTTAAACATTTTAACTTATAATCTCTTCTATGAACTTATATGGTTTAATAATTTTAATTTGTATTTTTGACCAGCATCTTCGCGAAAAACAAAACGTAACGAAGTAAATCGAAGCCAGAATGCATTTTAAACATCCCGAAATTCTATACTTTCTGTTTTTATTGATTGTTCCAATTTTGGTTCATTTATTTCAATTACGACGTTTTAAAACTTCTTATTTTACCAATGTCCGTTTCTTAAAAGAACTGGCGATTCAGACTCGTAAAAGTTCAAAAATCAAGAAACGATTATTGCTTGCTACTCGTCTATTGTTGCTTACATGCGCGATTATCGCTTTTGCACAGCCATTTTTTGAAGCCAAAGACAGCAAAAATGCCTCAAACGAAATGTATATCATTTTAGATAATTCATTCAGCATGCAGGCGAAAGGAAAAAAAGGAGAATTGCTAAAACGTGCCGTTCAGGAATTATTAGAAAATACGCCTGAAACTGCTCAATTTTCATTATTGACAAATACCGAAAATTATTGGAACACAGATATTAAGTCGGTTAAAAGTTCGTTACAGAATTTGAATTATAGCGCAACGCCATTTGAACTTTCGTCGATTATGGCAAAAGTAAAAGCGCATAAATCGGCACATAAAAAAGATATTGTTATTATTTCTGATGCTGTAGGTTTGTCCGAAAATGACATTAAAAACATTGATTCTGAAGATAAACCTTATTTTATAATTCCTGAAGCGGAGCAGAAAAACAACGTTTCAATTGACAGCGTGTACATTAATCAGACTTTAGAGAATTTCTACGAAATAAGCGTGAATTTATCGGGTTATGGCGAAGATTTCAAACCAATTTCGACCGCTTTATACAATCAAAATAAACTGATTGCCAAAACGATTATCAATTTTGATACAAAGAAAAAGAAAATCAACTTCACGATTCCAAAAGAAGCTTTTCACGGCTTCGTTTCGATTGAAGACAATGGATTGACTTATGATAACAAATTGTTTTTCAGCATTTCTAAAAATAAAAAAACAAACGTAATCAGTATTGGTGAACCTGAAAAAAGTAGTTTTCTCTCGAGAATTTACACTTCTGCTGAGTTCAATTATAATAATTATTCTATCAGCACTTTAGATTACAATAGTTTAGAAAAACAGAATACGATAATTTTAAACGAATTAGTTGAAATTCCGCAGGCTTTGCAGACGACTTTAAAAGCGTTTGTTTCTAAAGGCGGAAATATTGTTGTTATTCCATCTGAAAAAAGTTCGATTTCAAATCTAAATTCATTTTTAGGGAATTTTGGAAAAGTTCAGTTTAACAATCTTAAAACCGAAAGTAAATTAATCACGAAAATCAATTTTGATCATCCTTTGTTTTCTGGTGTTTTTGAGAATAAAATCACGAATTTTCAATATCCAAAAACAAGCACTTCATTTGCTATTTCTAGTCCTTATCCGGCCGTTTTATCTTATGAAGATCAGAGCGCATTTGTAACTGCAATTCAAAATTCGACTTCTGGTATTACCGTTTTTTCGGCACCAATAAATTCGGCAAATTCTAACTTTCAGCAATCGCCTTTAATTGTTCCATTGTTTTATAAAATGGCACAGAACAATCAAAAAACGGGTGTAAATGCATTAACAATTGGAAATAATCAACCATATTTTGTTGATGTTTTGTTGACAAAAGATGCCATTTTAGAAGTAAAAGGAACTGAAGATTCTTTTATTCCGATTCAGCAAATTTTGAATAACAAAGTCAAATTAACATTCAATGATTTCCCTGAAACCGCAGGAAATTATAGCATTTTTGATAAGAAAGAATGGGTTGAAAATTTGAGCTTTAATTACAAAAGAACCGAAAGTGATTTAAGTCAGGTAAATACAAACGTAGTTTCTGATTTTAAAACTGCCGATACTATTTCAACCATTTTTAATACGCTACAAACTGAACGAACTGACAGCCAAATTTGGAAATGGTTTGTTATCTTTGCACTGTTATTTTTAGCATTAGAAATGGCAATTATAAAATTTGTAAAATGATTTTTTACCATTAAGACATTAATATTATTAAGTTTTTACTTTATGAACTTACTTTTTTAATGTTTAGAAAATTAAGTTCCTCCCTTTATTAGCTTAATTTCTTAATGGTTAAAAACATAAGACATTTAATGTTTGAATAAAATAAATATCTCTACATATGAAAATAATCATCAAAAGCGCCAAAATTATCGACTCAAAAAGTCCGTTTCATAATCAGACCGTTGATCTTTTAATTGCAGATGGTTTAATTGAAAAAATAGGAGTTTCACTTCCAAATGACGATGCCGAAGTAGTACGATTCGACAATCTTCATGTTTCGCAAGGATGGTTTGACAGCAGTGTTTCATTAGGAGAACCTGGTTATGAAGACAGAGAAACCATTGCAAACGGATTAAACGTTGCCGCAAAAAGTGGTTTTACTGCGATTGCCTTACAGCCTAACTCCTTCCCGATTATTGATAATCAATCTCAAGTAAATTTTGTAAAAAATAAAGCAAACGGTTTTGCTACAGAAATTTTGCCAATTGGTGCTTTAACAAAAGCCAGCGAAGGAAAAGATATGGCAGAGCTTTATGACATGAAAAATTCTGGAGCAATTGCTTTTGGAGATTATAACAAAAGTATTGAGAATCCCAATTTGCTTAAAATCGCATTACAATATGTTCAGGATTTTGATGGTTTGGTAATTGCTTATTCGCAAGATCCAAACATTAAAGGAAACGGAGTTGTCAATGAAGGAATTGTTTCAACAAGATTAGGTTTGAAAGGAATTCCGAATTTAGCTGAAGAACTGCAGATTTCAAGAAACTTGTTTTTATTAGAATATACAGGCGGAAAACTTCATATTCCGACCATTTCTACAGCAAAATCAGTTCAATTGATTAGAGAAGCTAAAGCAAAAGGATTAAACGTAACGACAAGTGTTTCTGTGCATCATTTGGTTTTAACCGATGAAAAACTGGACGGATTTGACACACGTTTTAAAGTAACACCACCATTACGTACAGAAGTTGACAGACAAGCGTTATTAAACGGAATTGCTGACGGAACAATCGATACCATTACATCAGATCACAACCCAATTGATATTGAATTCAAAAAAATGGAATTTGACACAGCTAAAAACGGAACAATTGGTTTAGAAAGCGCTTTTGGAGCTTTATTAACGGTTTTACCATTAGAAACTGTGGTTGCAAAACTTACATCTGGAAGAACAATTTTTGGCTTAGAAAACAACACAATCGAAGAAGGTGCAAAAGCAAACTTCACTTTCTTTACTCCAGAAGGAAAATCAACTTTTGAAAAGGTAAACATTCTTTCAAAATCTAAAAATTCTGCTTTCTTAGGAACCGAACTTAAAGGTTCTGTTTACGGAGTTTTAAATCAAAATCAACTTGTTACAAAATAATACAATGAACAATACAATCGAAGAAGGAAAATCAATCGCTATTACCAGTTATATTTTAATTATTGGTGTTTTGATAGCTATGAGCATGAATTCTGAAAACAAAAATAGTTTTGCTTCTTTTCATATCCGTCAGGCTTTAGGTTTATCGCTGACTTTTATTTCTTTCGGAGCAATCATCAGCAATTTTGACAGCTTTTTCATCACTTTTCCAATGTGGATTTGTATTTCAATTCTTTGGACATACGGAATCTTTACTGC
Source organism: Flavobacterium sp. LHD-80 (assembly GCF_030929605.1). Taxonomy (GTDB): domain Bacteria; phylum Bacteroidota; class Bacteroidia; order Flavobacteriales; family Flavobacteriaceae; genus Flavobacterium. The sequence continues at coordinate 435,958 of NZ_JAVFVS010000001.1, read as the reverse complement.
TATTCAGGGCCAAATGAAACCAATTCCCTTAGTTGGCGAATTGTTTCAAAAATGGTTTAAATCGATAGGATAATCAAATCCAAAAAATAAATTCCAAATTCCTAGAACTTTGTCAAAGTTTGAAACTTTGACAAAGTGAAAAATTCACAATTCACCATTTACAATTGACAATTAAAAAATGAATCTATCTTTAGAATATAAAATAAAAGAGCCAAAAGTAATTTTAGATAAAAATCCGTTATTGCTTTTATTGCACGGATACGGCAGTAACGAAGCCGATTTATTCTCATTTGCTTCTGAACTTCCAGATAATTATTACATCATTTCAGCAAGAGCGCCTTATGATTTGCAATATGGAGCTTATGCTTGGTACGCAATCAATTTTGATGCTGATCAGAATAAATTTTCAGACAATGAGCAAGCTAAAACTTCTCGCGATGCAATTGCAAATTTCATTGATGAATTAGTTGCCAATTATCCAATTGACGCCAATAATGTAACATTAATTGGATTCAGTCAAGGTTCGATTTTAAGTTATGCTACTGCACTTTCGTATCCTGAAAAAATCCAGAGAGTTGTGGCGATGAGTGGTTATTTTAATGACGAAATCATAAAAGAAGGCTTCGAAAATAATGACTTTAAAAACTTAAAAATATTCGCTTCACATGGAACTGTAGATCAAGTCATTCCGATTGAATGGGCTAGAAAAACGCCTGCAATTTTAGAGAAATTAAATATTCCAATTACTTACAAAGAATATCCTGTTGGCCATGGTGTTGCACCACAGAATTTCTTTGATTTTAAGGATTGGCTTGTTAGCTAGTGTTCAGTGTTCACTTTTTTAGTATTCAGTTTTGAACAGTAAATTGATCAAAAAACTTTGTCAAAGTTTAAAACTTTGACAAAGTTCTAAACTGTAAACCGCGGCTGAAAACTAAAAAACTGAACACTGATTACTAAAACTATTCCCCCGTATAAAGAATCTTCCCAGCTTTTTTCAAAACATAACCTTTCCAGGGAATTAATTCTAAATCATCTTTTTTCCAAGAATCACCTTCCGACTTTCTTTCTAGAATGATAGATTCTTTTTGAGTATCAAGGAAAAGTTCTGCTTTGTCTCCGTCGAAAATTACATACGAAGCTGTTGTATAGGTTTTTCCGTCATCATAGTGAGACAATTTTGTTCCCTCGAAAATTCGGATACATTCTTTTTTTAATGTTGACCAAGTATATCCAGCTGAGGCTTTACAACCGTGCGCATCTGAATCGCCGCCAACTACAACAGCTGGTTTTGGCTCAGGTTTTGTTGTTTCAGGTTTTACTTCTTTCTTTTCTTCTGAAACTTTTTTAGCGCAAGAGAAAGAAAGAACTATAATAATCGAAAATAAAATAGCTTTTTTCATAGTTCCTATTTTTAGAATTAGACAAAAAAAAATAGGATTAAAAAATCCTATTTTTGATATAACCAAGTCTGATTTACTTCAAAGGTAATATTATCATCGTTATCAACAAAATATTTTAACAAGACTTCTCCCCATAATTCGCCATTGCTATAATCTGCAATAATCCATCTGTGGTTTAAAATTTTGATTTTATTGATGATAAATTTCTTTCCGCCAATACTATCTTGACCTGTATATGGATTTCCTTTTGGATTAGTGTTGAAATCTAATAATTTCTCCGTTACAACCGGAATCAATTTTTCGTATAAAATTACTTTTCCTCCAGATGCACTGTTATCAAAGTAGTTTTGCGCATTTTCATTGTGTTCTAAAGAAAAATAATCCGCATCCGCCAATTTAGCTGACACTAAATTTATGCTATCTCTAAGTTTCTTAGTTGTTTTATCATATCTTTCCTGCTGAAACTTTAATTCGCCACTGTAAAACGAATAAGTAAAAAGGTTCATTAATATCGCGAGGATAAAAAGATAAAGCATTAAGGATTTTTTCATTGTATAATATAATTAAATTGTAATTTCTAAATTATCATAAGCCAGAAAAACGTTTTCCGGAAGCGTTTTTTGTACTTCTTCGTGAAAACCTAAAACATGGCTGATATGGGTTAAATAAGCTTTTTCAGGCTTAACAAGTTCAATAAAATCAAGTGCTTCCTGCAAGTTAAAATGTGTATCGTGCGGTTCAACACGCAATGCATTTACAACTAAAACTTTTAAGTTTTTTAATTTTTCGATTTCGGCCGGTTCAATCGTTTTTACATCGGTTAAATAAGCAAAGTCGTCAATACGATAACCAAAAACCTGCAGATCACCGTGCATAACATTTACCGGAATAGCCATTTTATCACCAACAGCAAATGGTTTATTATTTAAAACTTCAATTGTTTTAATGCTTGGTGCACCGGGATATTTGTTTACGGTTTCAAAAATATATTCAAATCGGCGTTCCAAATTAGTAATTACACGCTCATGCGCATAAACCGGAATTTCTCCCTGTCTGAAATTAAACGGACGTATGTCGTCCAAACCTGCAGTATGATCTGCATGCTCGTGCGTGAACAAGATAGCATCGAGTTTTCGGCATCCGCAGGAAAGCATCTGCTGTCTGAAATCAGGACCGCAGTCGATTACATACGAATGCTCGTCCCACGAAATCCATATGGATACGCGAAGCCTTTTATCCTTAGCATCAGTGCTTTTGCAAACGGGATGATCAACCCCAATAATCGGGATACCTTGAGAAGTACCAGTACCTAAAAAATAGACCTTCAATTGAACTTAATTTTTTTACAAAAATAGGATTATTTCTCTTTCATTAGAAGCCTAATTTACTAACTTTGTAACAAATCTATTTAAAATAAAATGGGTACAGAAATAAAACTCAAAGGTGACAAGGTCATCGAACAGATTCCTTCTATAAAAGACAAAGCGTTACGCATTAATTTAAACGAGAATATTTACGGAACATTTGCCGAAATTGGTGCTGGACAAGAGACCGTTAGGCACTTTTTCAGATCCGGAGGTTCATCGGGAACAATTGCAAAAGCGATGTCTGCCTATGACAAAGATTTTAGTGACGCCGTTTACGGTATTGAAGGTGACGGCCGTTATGTGACTGAAAACCGACTTAAAAAAATGCTTACGTTTGAAGGTGAATTGATCGAAGAACGTCTAAGTCGTGAAAAACACCCAAACAAACTTTTCTTCAGCTACGCAAATACGGTAGCAACGATAGATTTTGCCAAACAATTTAAAGGCCACGGCTGGGTAGGAATCAGATACCAAATTGAACCAGACGAAGCTTACAACGAAATTATACTTCACATTCGTTTTAAAGAAACTGATGCCAGATTACAACAGGAAACTCTTGGAGTTTTAGGTGTAAACCTAATTTACGGTGCTTTCTATAAATATAACGACCCGAAACGTTTATTGCGTTATTTATACGATCACTTAGACAAAGATCAGCTTGAAATTGATACTATTAACTTCTCAGGACCTCGTTTTGCTGATGTTGATAATCGTTTAATGAGTTTGCAGTTAGTTAAAAACGGAATGACGGATGCCGTAATGTTTAATCCTGAAGGAAAAAACGTTTTGCCAGCAGCAGTTTTATACAAAAAGAACCTTCTTGCTTTTAGAGGAAGTTTCCGTCCTGTAACGAATGTAAATCTTGATATGTATGAAAAATCATTAAAGATGTTTCTACATGAAAACAAAGTTGACAAAGACAATACTTTAGTAGTTTTTGAAATTACGCTTTCGAATTTACGTTCTGATGGTGAAATTGACGAACGTGATTTCATGGATAGAGCGGAATTACTTTGCTCTCTTGGTCAAACCGTAATGATTTCGAATTTCCAAGAATACTATAAAGTTGTGGAATATTTCTCTAATTATACTAAAGCCAGAATGGGATTGGCAATGGGTGTAAACAACTTAGTTGATATTTTTGATGAGAAATATTACCGTCATTTAAGTGGAGGAATTTTGGAAGCTTTCGGTAAATTATTCTACCGCGATATGAAAGTTTTCTTGTATCCAATGTTAGGCGATAATGGCGAAATTATTACTTCTGATAATTTGAAAGTTCATCCAAGAATGAAAGAATTATACAAATTCTTTAAATTCAACGGAAAAGTGGTTGATATTAAAGATTACAATCCAGATATTTTAAATGTATTCTCTCGAGAAGTATTGAAAATGATTGGCCAAGGAAAAACAGGCTGGGAACCAATGCTTCCTTCTGGAGTTGCAGAAATTATAAAAGAACACCATCTTTTTGGGTATCATCCGCAGAAAGAGTTAGAACAAAATACTTAATAAAAAAAAGTCCCTTTATTGGGACTTTTTTTTTAAGTTTTCAGTCGCGTTTTGTCAGGCTGAGCGAAGTCGAAGCTTACGTTCCAATTGGAGCGCCCTTCGACTTCGCTCAGGGTGACAACTGAAAACTATGACTGAAAACTATTTCAAAATCTGCTCTGCGTGTTCTTTTGTTTTTACTTTTTCGATTACCTCATCGATAATTCCTTTTTCGTTGATTACGAAAGTTGTTCTGTGAATTCCGTCGTATTCTCTTCCCATGAATTTCTTTGGTCCCCAAACTCCAAAAGCATTGATAACCGATTTATCTTCATCGGCGAGTAAAGGAAATGGCAATTCGTATTTTTCTTTAAATTTGGTTTGTGCTTTCTGATTGTCAGCACTTACACCAAGAAGCTCGTAGTTATTTGCCTGAAAACGATGAAAATTATCTCTTAAATCACAAGCTTCGGCAGTACAGCCTGGAGTACTTGCTTTTGGATAAAAGAAAACCACTAATTTTTTTCCAGCGTAATCAGCTAGTTTGTGTGTTTTTCCTTCTTGATCTGTTCCAGAAAAATTTGGCGCTTTATCGCCTGCTTTTAATGTTGTCATTTTTTTTTTAGATTATTAGGTTGTTAGACTTCTTAGATTTTAAATCTTTTGTTTTATTAAAAAAAAACTGATATTATAAATCTAATTCGTCTTTATTTTATTCTTTGGATTAAGCCGTCTAATTATTATTAAACTAAATCCTCCAAAAGTAAAAGCTATCAAACGATCTAATTGATATGCAAATTGCTCCTTTGAATCTTCAGCAAATAGTTTAATATTAGATGTTGCATTTTTGTCTTTCATCAAGCGCATAACATTTAAATCTACCTCACGATTATATTCCTTACAAAGCCAATCTCTTTGAATGTAGATAACAAAAATTATAAGTACAATAAGCAATATTTCCATAAAATATTGTTTTAAAAATCTTACCATTTATCTGTGATTTATTTTTAGAATTTTAGATTATTAGACTTCTTAGACTAACTTAGATTATCAGTTTTACTATTATATTTTATTAATAATTAACAATTGATGTTTTTTTTTCATGCCCCAGATTGAAGTGAAAACCCCGGAATTGTGGCAGTTTACATTTTTTGTATTTAAAAAGCGACCGAAGGAAGCTCTTTTAAATACTTAAAAATGTTACTGACTCAATGAGGAGTTGAAACGGAAAGCTGGATTAGGCACATCATCAAAAATACACTATTTTTACGACTCTAAAAATACGGAAATGAATAAAGAAGCTCGCGTACAATTTGTCATCGATACGTTAAAAGAACTCTACCCTACTATACCTGTCCCACTTGATCACAAAGATCCTTATACCTTATTGATTGCGGTTTTATTGTCGGCACAATGTACAGATGTGCGTGTGAACCAGATTACGCCTTTATTGTTTGCGAAAGCTGATAATCCATATGATATGGTTAAAATGTCGGTTGAAGAAATTAAGGAAATTATTCGTCCATGTGGGTTATCGCCAATGAAATCAAAAGGAATTCATGGTTTATCTGAAATTTTAATTGAAAAACATAATGGCCAAGTACCTCAAAGTTTTGAAGCACTTGAAGAATTGCCAGCGGTTGGGCATAAAACGGCAAGTGTGGTAATGTCTCAGGCTTTTGGCGTTCCAGCTTTTCCGGTTGATACACATATCCATAGATTGATGTACAGATGGAATCTTTCGAATGGAAAGAATGTGGCGCAAACTGAAAAAGACGCCAAAAGGTTATTTCCGAGAGAAATCTGGAATGATCTACATCTTCAGATTATTTGGTACGGCCGCGAATATTCGCCTGCAAGAGGCTGGAGCCTTGAAAAAGATATTATCACGAGAACTGTCGGAAAAAAATCGATTATTGAAGAGATGGAAAAGACTCTTGCAACTTCAAAAAAATAAGGCACAAAGTTTAAACCTTTGTGCCTCTGTATCTTTGTTACTTTGAAACTTAAAAAACTACATTCCCGCTTTTAAAGCATTATATTCAGTTGTCATATCCAGAGATCTGTAAACTCCCAAAAGGGTTTTTGTCACATCTGGATTTTTAGGTTCTATAGTTAGTGCCTTTTTAAGAAACGGAATTGCGCTTCTTGCGATATCATCTTTTTTGGCGTTTAACTTATCATACTGCTGCATTTCTTTTGGAGTAGTTCCTAAATTAGCAATTTCATCAGCCAAAGCCTTTTTTTGCTCTAATTTCAAATAGGCGAGATTAATATAAGCATCAATATAATTTGGATTTACCTCTAAAAGGTAATTATAAGTCGCTTCTGCCTTAGCGTAATCTTTACTTTCCATGTAAGAATAAGCTAAATTATTAATTACGTCTAATCTTTTTGAAGGAACCGACTCTGTTCTTGGTTTCTCATAAAGACCTTGATCGATTCCTGATTGTCTTGCTTTTGGCGAAATAAATGCGTCTTCCTCTTTCGTTTTTTTATTTGTAGCATAATAAATAACACCGCTTCCAGAGTAATTCTTTTTCTTTAACTCTTCATAATATTTAATTGCCGAAGTGTAGTCTTTACCATTAATAGATGACGAGGCCGCGTTGAATAAATTAAGTGTATCTTTTTTGTCAAACAAATATACTTTGTAGCTTTTGTCGGCACTTTCTTTGAATTTTCCCGCTTTAAAATCGGCCATAGCGCCATTCACCAAGTCAGACTTCATGTCTTTTAAAGCCATACCTGCTTTTACAGTATATTTGAATTTTCCAGATTCATTTTCGAATAAAAATACATCCTGATAAGCTTGAGACGCAAGGCTGAAGTTGTTTGCTGCATCAATATTTTTGCTCGCTAAATCTTTTAGAACATTTCCTTTTAAAAAATAAAAATCAGATTTGTCTTCATCTGGCGCATTTATGATAAGATATTCTGTTTTATTTAAAATCGCAATTGCTTCTTGCGAATTACCTTTATCAAAAATTGCCTGTGCATCTTTTATTTGTGATTTTTGGGCATACATCCCAACATTTATCAATAGTGTTGATAAAATAATTAGTTTCATTTTCATTGTAGATCAAGTTTGATAGTTAAAATAGATTGGGTTCTTCTCTCAACAATTTTGTTGGTTGATCCTCAAATAGAGGCAAAATTGCACTTTTGATCTCCGGAAAAGGATTCAAAAGTAATCAAACTTAAAAGTTAGCTAGAGTAGTTTTTTATCATATTTGGTATTTTTAAAAGATTAAACGTATTTGGCTATTATTTATAATAATTCATTTTTTAACAATATTTACACTATAAATATCATTGTTTAGAGATATTTTATATAAACATTACATATTTTTATCTAAAATAGAATTAAAAAACGAATACACAATAAAATGTTAATATTTTTTTATCTAAATCACAACATTTTCTTAAAACGGCTAATTTATAATATTTTTTGAATTTTTAATAAAAAGCAAAAAAAACTCACTGTCAGTATTTTACATACTAAAAGTGAGCTTTAAACCAAAACGACCATTTGGTTTTTTCGTTAACAATAAACTTTCGGCATAAATTACCGATTGCTTAATTTGCTATAATATCAAAAGTTTTATCTTCGATTTTCACAACTGTTAATGCTTGTGAATAACTTAATAAAAAAGAAACAACTTCTTTTTTAGGTTTTAAATTTTTAGAAGCTAATGCTTTCTTAGAGTAAATTTTTGCCATACTATAAAAATGTTTATATACAGTATAACGGGTTAATACTCAAAATAGTATTAGTTGGTTAAAATAATTTGATGTTTGTCAATTATTTTTCTCAAATTCATTAATGCATAACGCATTCTTCCTAATGCTGTATTGATGCTAACGTCTGTCAATTCAGAGATTTCCTTGAAACTCATGTCTTGATACATGCGCATTACCAATACTTCTTTTTGATCGTCCGGAAGTTCTTCGATTAGTTTTTTTAAGTCAATTTCGACTTGGTCAAGGATCATTTTGCCTTCAATTGTCAGCGAATCATCAGACATTACAGAGAAAATTGAAAATTCTTCGGTTTCTCTGTACATTGGCATTTTTTTGGTTTTACGAAAGTGATCTACAATTAAATTGTGAGATATGCGCATTACCCAAGGCAAAAATTTACCTTCTTCGTTATAGGAATTGCTTTTTAAGGTTTTGATTACCTTAATAAAAGTGTCTTGAAAAATATCGTTTGAAATATCTCTATCAGCAATCTTAGAATATATGAAACCATATATTTTAGATTCGTGCCTTTTAATTAATGTCGACAGTGCAACTTCATTGCCATCGATATAATTTTTCACTAACAGAGCGTCTGGAATATGCAGATGAGCCATAATACTACTTTTTTAGTTTTTTTAATTTGGAGTAATTTTCTAAAAAGTAATTTTATTGTATAGGCGTCTCTTTTTTTAGTTGTGTTAATTAAGTGATCAAATTTAACAAATTATTATTTTAAAAAGCAAATAAAACACAGAATAATTAACAATAAAAACTTAAAAAACATACACATAAGTTAAATTTTATTAGGAAAGTCCGTTAAAACATTAAATTTTATGCATGGAAAAAACCGTTAAAAAAAGACGTAAATAACTTACAATTAAATATTTACAAGCTATTCACATCTTCTTTTTAGATTATTTTATTGGTACACACGTATATAGTCTACATAGTACTTTTGAGGAAAAATTTTATCATCAACTTCTGGTCCACCAAAATTTCCTCCAACAGCTACATTGACAATTATATAGAAAGGTTTGTCAAAAGGCCAAGTATCTTCATTTTTTACCGTAGGATTAAAAGTATAAACCAATGTTTTGTCTACAAAAAAGTCCATTTTATCTTTAGTCCATTCAATTGCAAACACATGATACCCTTCTTCAATATTAGGATATGGCGTTCTTTTGGTATTGATTGTATTTCCGTGGCTGTCTTGTGTGTGTAAAGTGGTGTAGACCATTCCAGGATCGCGCCCAATGTATTCTAAAATATCAATTTCGCCTGCTTTTGGCCAATGAATTTGATCAATATTAGCTCCTAACATCCAGAATGCTGGCCAAATTCCTTGACCAACAGGCAGTTTTGCTCTTGCTTCAATACGACCGTATTTAAAATCCTTTTTCCCTTTGGTAGTAATTTTAGTCGAAGTGTATTTAGAACCTTCTTTTCTGGCTTCAATAACTAGATTTCCATCTTCAAATGAGTGATTTGTTTTGGTATAAATCTGTCTTTCATTGTTTCCAAATCCGCACAGATTAGGACAACCGTCGCCAAGTTCGAAATTCCATTCTTTTTCATTTAACTCTTTTTTATTGAAATTCTCTTCCCAGACAAGCTTTCTTTTTACTTCCTGAGCAAAGCAAGCACTACTGACTAGCAGCAGCAAAAACACCTTTTTCATAGTTTTATTTTAAAATTATAAAAATTGAGAAGGCCAGCCGAAACTGACCTTCTCCTTCATTCTTACTAATTAATTTAATCTATTGATATACTCTTACGTAATCAATCTCCATTGAAGACTGCGTGAAAGCTGCATCAATATTACCACCAAAATTACCTCCCATTGCAACATTCAAAATTAAGAAAAAGTCTTTGTTGAAAGGCAAACTCGCATCATTAGCAACTGAATGAATTAACTCATTATCTACATATATTTTTACAGCCTCAGGACTCCAGATTGTTTTATAAATATGGAATTCTGTTGACACATTTGCGATTGTTTTAGAACCTGTATTAGCAGTTCCGCCGAAATGTCCAGGATAATGAAGCGTGCCATGAATTACATTTTGGCTGTTTCCTACGTGTTCCATAATGTCTAATTCTCCACAAGCTGGCCATGCATTTGTTGCATAATTTGCTCCGAGCATCCAGATTGCTGGCCAGGTTCCGCCACCGATTGGAAGTTTCGCACGAACCTCAACTTTTCCATACGTAAATTTATATTTCCCTTCAGATTTCAATCTGGCTGAAGAATAATCAGCACCGCCAGAAGCTTCTTTTTTAGCCGTAATTTTTAAATTACCTCCTTGAACAATTACGTTTGTTGACGAATTCGTATAATTCTGTTTTTCATTATTTCCCCATCCATTATCGCCGCGTCCTAAATCATAAACCCATTTTGAAGCATCTGGTGCTCCATCGGTATTAAACTCATCAGACCATACTAAATTAGTATAATCTTTATCTGGAGTTGTTGGATTCTGAGTTGGTTTTGTAGTCGTAAAAATATGATACCAAGCCAATGATGCATTTCCGCCCATAACGGCTCTAACCACCATTCTATTTGCTGTGATCGATAAAATCTCATAAGAACTCTGACCTATATAATAACCCATAAATCCGTTATCAGAGAAATTCATCATAGTTCCTCTGGTTTGCGTTGCATGATTTGGATTTTGCATTACAACAGATTCTGAAGGACTTAATGACACCGATTTTTTCCCTGAAGTATCATACGGCAAACAAGCATCAGAACCTGAGCTTCCTCCTCCTACACTTTCAAAAGCTGCATTAAAGAAAGTTGCGCCACCATTGTTTAATTGAAATTTAAGCTGATCACCTTCAAGAGAGAATGTCAACTCGTTTCCGTATAAACAGCTGCTTGTTGGCGAACCTGCTTTTTCCCAAGCTCCAGCCTGATAATAGTTTCCAAAATAATTTTTAGTTGCATCGCCGTCATTTTGACCAACACCTAAATGCCCAGCTTCTGAAGCCGACCAATACCATTTTTTAGAAGTACCACCTGTTAAAAACTGTACCGCTTCAGGATCACTAAAGTCACTTTTAACTGTAACATCAGTTGTAGTTGTGCTGCTAACGCCTCCTTTTCCAGAAGCAATTACTGTTACCGTATAGGTATTAACGCCGGTTTTTGTAAAACGTTTTGTTACTACTCCGTTAGGTGCATTGTCTGATGTTCCGTCACTGTAGACGTATTTGTATGAGATTGCGCCGTCAGCCTTAGCTGTAAATTTTACAGTTCCTGATCCATCTCCGTTTGGAGCTGTAGCAGTTTTACCAATAACCTCGGAAGTAACTTTAAGATTTGTTGGTGAATCTATTGATCCAAAAGTAAAATCATCTTTTTGACAACCCGTCATCAAGAGAATCGTAAATATGGATACTATCTTTATAATTATATTTTTGCTCATGATTTCTTGTTTTAATTGGATTGTTTTATGTCGTCAAAATAATAAGTCGCTCCAGTTCCTGTTTGTCCAAAATCTGGAAATAAAATTACTCTGTCGTATTTTACAGTAGCATCAAAGCTTGCTGCGCTTGTCAAATCAAAAGTTAATATTTGCCAAGCATTTGCAACAGTTGTTGATGCATGCACCTCAAAATTAACGCTTGGATTTCCGTTTCCATCTTTTGGAGAAGTCGAAAGCTCCATTTTGTATAAAATATCAGCGCCTACTTTTGGAGACCAAACCGCCACTTTTACTTTAGTTCCTTTTGAAAAATCTGGTGAAGCATCAAGATTTAAGCTTGCTCCTGCCCAAGTTTCTGCGCCTGGCTTTTTCTCCAATTTCACTACTTTGTCAGATACATTTGCTCCAGTTTTATCTGGATTTGTTGTCATTGAAGCAATAACATTTCCAAAACCTCCCCAAGCATAAGTTAAGTTTGTAGATTCAAAATCAATAGGCAATGCGATTGATTCTGCTGGTGCTTTGTAGAAATAAATATTATCTATAAATACAGTTCCTCCAGCCCAAGGCGTCCCAACAAGTTTCAATTGGAAAATTTTATCTACTGTTAATCCTTGGCTTGTCCATGCCGAAATTGGAATATCAATACTTGTCCATTGATTAGCTATAAGATCTTTTACTACAGGTTTTTCTGAAGGTCCAGTCTGAATCAATGAAGTTTCAATTTTTTGTGCATCTGCTGTCCAAACATCCATGTGTAAATATTCCATTTTCGAAACATCTATCGTAACATTGTCTGCCAATGCGATTCCTTGGTAACTTAATTTAATATAATTCAGCATTTTATCTCCGTTCAAATCAAACTCTGCCCAGCTGCTTCCTTGTCCTGCCTGACCCCAATCTGGGAAATAATTTGTTCCTGCAACATTGGTATATTTTGTACCGTAAATCGAAATAACATCTGCCGGCTGTCTATTTGGTGGCGTTGGTGCCGATGCTGAAGGCGCCACAACCAATTTTGCAGTAACTTGTGCCGTATATTCTGTTGTTTTGATTGCCGCGCTTTTAGAAACTACACGAACGGTATAAACTCCAGCTTCTTTATACGTATAAGAAACTGATTCGCCATTATTTGCCGAAATTGGATCTGGTTTTCCTGCCTCTCCAAAATAAACATCATAAAACAAAGCAAAATCTGCAGTTGCTTTTACGGTTATTTTTTTGGATACTGATAAATCATTTGTGATTTCAACAACCAATTTTTCTGGAGCTCTAAATGAAACGACAACATCCTTTGTCACTTCAGTCGTTTTTCCATTCACATTCATTGCAGTAATTTTCGACTTATAAGTTCCTTCCTTATAAGTATGGGTTAAAGTACCGCCAGAAGGAATATAAGCTGACTCTGGAGTTCCATCTCCAAAATTAATTTTGTACTGCGTTGCTCCTTCTCCCGTAGGTATAAAAGTAACTTTTCCAGTATTATCCTGAGTAACAGTTGTCAATGCCGAAATATTAGAAGGTGCAGCGGCACTGTCTAAATCAACATCAAGAGCATCATCGTTTGCGCAAGCAATCAGCGTTGCTAAAACGAATAGATTTAGTATTAAATATATCTTTTTCATAATTGTATTTTTTAGTATCCAGGATTTTGTTGCCAGTTTCCATTTGCGAATTGAATTTCTTCAATTGGAAGTGGAAATAATTCGTTCTTATTAGCTGTAAAACCAGGAATTTTCCCAACAGCTTTTCCAGTTCTTACCAAATCAAAGAAACGGTGTCCTTCACCAAAAAGTTCTACTCTTCTTTCGGCATAAATAAAATCAGTCAAAGCTTGTCCTGAAGCTGTGATATCGTGATTATTGTCTCCAAAAGCGCGTCTTCTTACCTGATTTAAATAGTCTCTTGCTTTTGCATCATTGTTTCCTGCACGACTATACGCTTCGGCAGCCATCAATAAAACATCTGCATAACGAATCGCTCTGTAGTTGTTTGGATTTGTTAAATTCAAATCTCCAGCTGCTGCTGAACTTCTTTTTCTTGGAAGATATTTTCTGTTGAAATATCCAGTGTCTTCATTTCCTTTTCCGTAGCTCACGCCTTTTCCGCCATCATAATTAGAATTTGCAGCAGCAAAAGCAGCGATATCTAAAATCGCAACATCTTTTCGTTTGTCGCCAGCTTCAAACGAATCGGCACCTTCTTTCGTTGGAACATTAAAACTGAATCCTGAAGAAAAAAGTGGACCTGAAAAATTTCTGACACCGCTGAAACCAACCGCTACGTTACCCTCACTACATTGTAGACATCCAAAACCTGCTCCTTCAACATCTGTGTACTGCACTTCAAAAACAGATTCAGCGCCATTTTCTCCGTCCATTTCAAAAATGGAATTATAGTCTGCTACCAAAGAATATTTCCCTGACGTTATTACGCCATCAAGAGCAGATGCAGCTTGAGCAAATTTACCTTCATATAAATACGCTTTTCCTAAAAGTGCCAAAGCTGCACCTTTTGTAGCACGCCCTTTTTGAGAAGCAATTGGAGATAAATTAGCCGCCGCAAAAGTCAAATCGGCTTCAATAGAAGCGTAAACTTCTTCTTTACTAGAACGCGGTACTGTTTTTTCATCTCCAATTTTAAACCTAGCATCTCCTTTCATTGGTATACCACCAAACCATTTTACTAACTCAAACTGATAGTATGCTCTAAGAAAACGTGCTTCGGCTATAATTTGATTTTTTCCTTGAAAATCTGTCTTATCTTGAAATTCAAGAATATAATTGGCTCTTTGTACACCTGCAAACATCCAGTTCCAGACATCTCTTAAATTGCTGTTTACTGGCGTATGAATCATGTCGTCTATCTGTTGAAAACCAATAACGTCAGTCGGACTTTCTCCTCCACATAATGTATTATCTGAGGCAATTTCGCCCAATAAAACATTTACATAAGAAGCCTGAAGCAAATCGTAAGCGGCAATTAATGCTTGATCATAATCTGCTTTTGAGTTAAAATAGTTTTCAGAATCGATAGAATATTCTGGTGTAGGATCAACGTACTCATCCGAACAAGAAATACATAAAGTCGAAAATAGAGTAAGTGTTATAACGGTTGTATATAAATATTTTTTCATTTTAATTGAAATTAAAAATTAAGGTTAAGTCCCATTAAATAGGTTCTCGGAATTGGATAAAAACCGTAATCGATTCCAGCACCAATAGGCGACTGAGAAACATTGTCACGATTTTGAGGACCAAATGAAGCGCCTGGATCAAAACCTTTATACTTAGTAAATGTGTATAAATTATTTACTCCTACGTAAAGTCTTAATTTTGTAAGTCCAGCTTTTTGAGCCACATTTGGACTAAGAGAATATCCTAATTGAATATTTTGGATTCTGAAATAAGAAGCATCTTCAACAAAATAATTAGAAAAAACATTATTTGCCGTTGCTCCCGTTGTAACTCTTGGAGTTGAATTTGTTGAGCCCTCGCCTGTCCATCTGTCTAAAACATAATTTAAACGATTAGCGTCAGAAAGTGTTCTTTCATAATTGCGAACCATATCATTTCCTACAGATGCAAATGTGAACATTGCAAAATCTACATTTTTATAATTCATTTGTATGTTGAAACCCATTGTTGCATCGGCAATTGGATCACCAATATTGGTTTTATCATTTGTATCGATTTTTCCATCGCCATTTACATCCACATAACGAAGATCACCAGGAGCAGCATTTGCGCCTAAAGCAATTTGTGATGGATGAGCGTCGATTTCTGCTTGATTTTGGAAAACTCCATCGGTTTTATATCCGTAGAAATAACCCATTGGTTTTCCTATTTCCATGCGCGAAGGTGCAGGCTGTCCAACACCAAAAGCGCCTCCTTCAATAAATCCTGTACCATTATTTACTTCTTGTACAACATTTTTAAGGAAAGTAACATTATAGCCTACGCTGAAATTAAAATTATCTGAGAATTTATCTTTATAATCAATTGCAAATTCAAATCCTGAATTTTTAACCGATCCCGCGTTTAAAGTTGGAGCACTTGCGCCCGGAGCTCCTGTCCCATTAATTCCAGAAACCGGAATATTTGGCACTAATAAATCTTTTCTGATATCGCTGAAATAATCGGCAACGATGTAAACTTTGTCGTTTAAGATTTTCATATCCAAACCAACGTCAAATTTCTCAGCTTCTTCCCATTTTAAATTTGGATTTGGAACCTGACCTGTAGAACTTCCGTTTACAATTACACCGTCAAAAACGTAAGTTGCTTCACCGTTCAAAAGTCCTAAATAACCATAATTTGGAATTTGGTCATTTCCTAACGTTCCGTAACTAGCTCTTAACTTTAAGAAGTTTATAAACTTAGGCTCTCCAAAAAATTCTTCTTTAGAAATTATCCAACCACCCGTAACAGATGAAAAATACCCAATTTTATTTCCTGTCCCAAATTTAGTCGAAGCATCACGGCGCGTCATTCCAGACAGTAAATACTTCTCTTTATAATCGTACTGAAGTCTTGCATAATATGACAATCTTCTTTGGTCATAATTATAAGAACTATTTGTAAGTGTTTCTGAAATTCCTTTAGTCAATGAAATATCAGCAAATTGCCAAGAATTATTTGGAACATCAAAACCAGTTGCTGTAAGTCCGTTACCCCATTCTTTAAAGATTGTTGTACCAACAGTTCCCGTAATATTATGAGCTTCTGCAATTTTGGTTGTATAAGTTCCATAAAGGTCAAATGAATAATTATTATCATTTACAGCTCTTTGCGTTACTGAACTTCTTTGCACGTCAAAAACTTTTCCGCCGTAGCTAATTTGTTGTGCAAAATCTTTTCCTTCACTATTTGAAGTATTAAAACCGATAGCACTTGCTAAGGTAAATCCTTTGAAAATTTTATAATCTAATCCAAAGTTTCCGTTCAGTTTTTTATAATTATAATCGTTATAAGTATTTGCAATTTGCGCTAGTGGATTAATGATTTCATTTCCTAATCCCGTAGTGTTTGGCACTAGCGTAAAACTTCCATCTGCATTGTATGGATTTAAAGTTGCCGGAACGTTTAATGCGTTGAATAATACTGATCCTAGACCATTTTCATTTAATGTTCTTCTGGTAAAATATGTATAGATAACATTTGTTCTCAATTTAATTTTACTGCTTAAATCAGCGCCTAAACCAATTCTTGCCGTATTTCTTAAATAACCTGATTTGTCACCTCCAACAATTCCTTCTTGATCTAAATGCGATCCACTAATAGAATAGGTAATATTATCTGATCCTCCAGAAATTGTCAAATCATTATTAATAATAGGAGCACCTTTCTGGAAAACTTCATCTTGCCAGTTTGTACCTTTTCCTAATCCGCTTACATTTGGATACGGAATCGGTTTTCCTCCATTTGCATAACTTTCATTTAATAAAAGTGCATATTCTGTTGCATTTAAAGTTGGAAGTTTTCGAGATGTTTCCTGGAATCCGGCATAACTATTAAAAGAAACTTTAGTTTTAGAGTTCTTTTTACCCATTTTGGTTGTTACCAAAATGATTCCGTTTGCACCAATTGTTCCATAAATAGCCGCCTGAGCATCTTTTAAAACGGTAATAGTTTCGATATCATTTGGATTCAATAAACTAAAATCTCCAACATAACCGTCGATAATAGCAGTTGGTGAATTTTGTCCGTTTGTGGCAATACCACGAATACGAATATCCAATCCCGCTCCCGGCGCACCAGACTGCGTGGTTACATTCACACCCGATACGGTTCCTTGTAAAGCCTGTTCAATTCTTGTTGGTTTCAAGATGTCCAGTGTTTTACTGTCTACAACAGAAACGGCTCCGGTAATTTCTCTTTTCTTTTGAGTTCCGTAACCAATAACAACGACTTCTTCGAGTGATTTTGCGTCGTCGGCCATTTTTACAGTCATTTTAGTTCCAGAAACTGCAATTTCTTGCGTTCTGTAACCAATATAACTAAAGACAATTGAAGCTCCTTTTGGAACTCCGGTTAACTTAAAAGATCCGTCAAAGTCTGTGGTTGTACTCTGAGACGAACTTTTAACTTTTACATTTACGCCAGGCAGTGATAATCCTGACCCATCTACTACCGTTCCGCTTACATCATAGGATTGCGCAAAGGCAAATGATGTACACAACGATAGTACAATTAGTAACAATTTCGATTTCATAATTAGTTAGTTTTTATTGAAAGATAAATTTATTCGTTCCAATTAGGAATCCGCTAAATTTAACCTCAACAAAAAACATACATCTCAAAAAAAATGTTACTAATTTTAAGATTTCGCAAAAAAAATCCTGAAACAACTAATATTTACGAATGTTAATTTCTTTAACATTTTCATTACAAAAGCCTAACAAAGTCATAATGTTGTGGTAATGTATAGTTTTTTTGGCCAATTATTCTCGCTACTATACATCGAGAATATATTCAACTAAACCGATTTCGTGCTGTAAATCCATTTTTTTACGTAAACGATATCTTTTAATCTCAACACTTCGAACAGAAATATTGAACAACGGTGCGATTTCTTTTGAAGAAAGATTCAAACGAAGATAAGCACACAAACGAAGATCATTTGGAGTCAATAAAGGATGAAGCTGTTTAATTCGTTTCAAGAAATCTTTATCGGCATTATCGAAAGCTTCTTTAAAAACATTCCAGGAATCTTCCTCAGTAATATTTTTATTGATTGTACTAATAACCGATTTAATGTTTTTGTTTTCACCGGGAGTTGTTTTCTGTAAATCTTCTTTAATAAAAGCCAACAATTCGTTTTTGCTGTTTAAACTCATTGTCGAAACAGCTAATTCTCTGCTTTTTGTATCTACATCTTGAGAAAGCTGTTCGTTTCTCAATTTCATTAATTGCTGTTCATTTTCTAACTCTTTTATTTCAAGTAAAAGATTATTCTCTTCAATCAATTTCTCTTTTTGTTTCTGATAATAATTTCGGTACGCTTTATTGATAAAATAAGCCATAGCCAACATTAACAGAAAATAAATGAAAACCGCGAGATTAGTCAAATACCAAGGTTTTGAAATGATAAAGGTATAAACAGCGGTATTTTCAAGAATTGTATTAGCATATTTTGCACGTACTTTAAACGTGTATTTTCCAGGCGAAAGATTTTTGAAATTCACCGTTGCTTTTGTGCTCCATTCGCTCCAATCATTTTGAAAACCTTCTAACAGATATTGATATTCTGTATTGATGTATTTATTGTACTCTGGAACTGTATAGTTTAGTGTGATATTATTTTCAGTTGAAGTAAAACTGCCTTCGTTTTGAATGGCAACATTTTTCAGCGTTTCATTTTGCTTGTTCATTGTGATATCTGTTATAAAAACGGTGTAGTTTTTAAAACTTAAATCATCAATATTTAAGGTATAATACCCATCTGTTGTGCCAATTAAATAATTTGACTTAGAAATTTGGGTGATGTTTTCATATCCAAGCATTGAATTGGTCAAAGATGCCGGAATCGGAATTACATTTTCCTTCAACTGATTACTTAGCTTGCTTGCTGAGAAATAATGAATATAGTTTTTAGAAAAAAGCCATATTTTATTCGAATTATCAACAATCAATTTTCCTGATGTATATTCATCATTTTCAAAAATCGAACTTAAAACAGTGTCTTTTTCAAATTGTTTTGTTGTGGCATTTAATTTAAAAATTCCGCCTTTGTAAGCATAATAAATCGAATTATTGAACTTTGTTAAACTCGCGCGGATTCCTTTTTGAGGCGATTTATACGTATAAAAATCAGCTGTTTTAGATAACGAATTATCTAGTTTTAATCTAAAAATCCCTTTATATTCATGGCTCACATAAACATCAAAATGATTTGAGATTTCGAAATATCGGGACGAATAATCAAATCCTTTTATTTTATTTCGAAATACCCATTGATTGTTCACTTTTTCTAAAACAGAAATTCCGTAGTAATTTCCTTGAAGCAGCAGCTTTTTATCATGAGGGACAGGCTCAAATTTCCAAGTTCCCGATGCTGAAAAAATACTTCTGGCAGTATCACTTGTAACCACAAAAGTTCCCGAATCATGTCCGCAAAAAAGTGTATCATCATAAACAAAAAGCGACCAAACCTGACCTTTTGTTCCATTTATAAATTTAAAATCGCTGTTGCTTTCAAGCGGTCTGCAAAAAAGTCCTTGATTTGTTCCAATGTATAAGAGTCCCTTATAAACCGCTGAAGCATAAACCGTTCCTAAAACTCCAGAATCATCAGTAAAACTGTGCACTGGCGACTGCATATTGATACAGTTAATTCCGTTATCAAGTCCAGCCCATAAATTCTGATCTTTATCTTCAAAAAGCGACAAAGCAGTATTATTGCTTAATCCTTTGCTCTGCGAAAGATGGTATTTCAATTTTCCGTTTTCGGTTAAAACAAAAATTCCGTTTGAAACTGTTCCTAAAGCAAAATTTCCATTTTGAAGACGCTGACTGCTGTAAACAAAACTCGATTTTAATTCGGAATCTACATCGGTAACAAAACGAGTCAGCGTATTTTTGACCAATTTATACATTCCATCAAGCTGTGTCTGAATCAATAAACCTTCATCAGTTGTAAAAATATTGGCAATTGTAAATTTTTTCAAAATGGGATTATCCGAAACCAACTTTGCTTTTCCGCTTTCAATTTCAAAAAGTCCTTCTTTCATCGTTTGAAAATAGATCGCATTTTTAGGCGCAAATGATTTTATAACGCCATTTTTTGGTGCAATAATTTTAAACTGTCCTGTCTTAGTGTCGTAAATATAAATTCGATTCAGCGATTGAAACAAAACCCATTGATCATATTTTAGTATGTTCCAAAATTGCTCGTCATCTAAAATTTTGCTTTTGATTGTATTGCTAAGTGAAGTATATTTTAGTCTGCCGTCTGATTTTCTGGTCCAGTAGCCAAAATTCATGTAAGTTCCTGTATAGATTTTATTTCCGATTACTTTTACAGAGCGCAGAATTGTCTCATTTGGCGCGCGATATAACTGCCAATTTGTTCCGTTATATTCTAAAAGTCCGTCATTATTAGCAAAATACAAATAATTCTGATCGTCTTGCGAAATCATCCAGCTTTGATTTCCAGCGCCATATACAGCAGAGGAATATTTAATAATTGGCGGAAATTCCTGTGAGAACAAGAAAAGACTCATCAAAAGAAAAAGGGCAGAAAGTTTTGTTTTCAAATCTATCGGGGTATTAATTTATTATAAAAACAGTTCTAAAATAGGATATTTTACTCTTGAAACAATGCTTTTTTAAAAATTACGATCATCTATTACGTTCCTGCAGTTGAAACCGCAGGCTATGTTTTCAAAGCATTTCTCAAATATATTCAAATATAGCCCGTGGTTTCAACCACGGGAAACAAATTATGATCAATTTAGACCATTATTTCGATATCTAATTTCCAAGATCTAACATGGTAATTCTGTTAAGATTTGGAACAATATCCTTAACAGAACTCTACTCAAAATTGATTACTTTTGTAAAAATTGACTTTTTTTATGCAAATTGATCTTTCTACACTCGACCCAAAGCAAAATATCATCATTAAAGGAGCACAAGTACATAATTTAAAAGATGTAAGTGTTGCAATTCCGCGAAACAAACTTGTTGTGATTACAGGGCTTTCGGGATCAGGAAAATCCAGTTTGGCATTTGATACTTTATATGCCGAAGGACAGCGCCGTTATGTAGAAAGTTTATCATCTTATGCGCGTCAGTTTTTGGGTCGCTTGGACAAACCAAAAGTGGAATATATAAAAGGTATTGCCCCAGCAATTGCAATTGAGCAGAAAGTTAATACGACAAATGCCCGTTCGACTGTTGGTACTTCGACTGAAATTTACGACTACATCAAACTTTTATATGCCAGAATTGGCCGTACTTTTTCTCCCGTTTCAGGACAGGAAGTCAAAAAAAATACTGTAACCGATGTTATTTCTGATGTAAAAACGTTGGGAATTGATAGTAAATGGCTTCTCTTGGCTCCAATTCATTTAGAAGAAGGACGACAGCTAGAAGACAAACTAAAAGTGCTTTTACAGCAAGGTTTTGCTCGTATTTTAGTAGATAATGAAATGGTGCGCCTAGATGATTTTACAGCTTCCGATTTACATACTTTAGATAATAAAGATATTTTATTAATCATTGACCGTATTGTTGTTAAAGAGGAAGAAGAATTCTACAACCGTTTGGCAGATGCTGTGCAAACTGCTTTTTTTGAAGGAAAAGGAATTTGTTTTCTTCAGGAATTAGGTACAGAAAAACGTTTTTCTTATTCTAATAATTTTGAATTGGACGGCATTACGTTTTTAGAACCAAATGTGCATTTGTTCTCTTTCAATAATCCTTATGGTGCTTGCCCAGTTTGTGAAGGCTACGGAAATATTATTGGTATTGACGCCGATTTAGTGGTTCCAAATACTTCTTTATCTGTTTTTGAAAGTGCAATTTATCCATGGCGAGGCGAAAGCATGAGCTGGTATAAAGATGAATTAGTAAAACATGCTTACAAATTTGATTTCCCTATTCATAAACCTTATTTTCAGTTATCCGAAGAACAAAAAGATTTGCTTTGGAAAGGAAATCAGTATTTTCAAGGCTTGAATGATTTTTTCAAAGAATTAGAAGAGAAAAATTATAAAATACAAAACCGAGTAATGTTATCGCGTTACCGAGGCAAAACAAAATGCCACGCCTGTCGCGGAAAACGATTGCGCGAAGAAGCTTCATACGTAAAAATCAATGGAAAAACGGTTTCAGAATTAGTTGATTTGCCGATTAGACATTTGGTTACTTTTTTCAAAAATATTGATTTAAATGTTTATGAAGCCCAAATAGCTAAACGTTTGATGGTTGAAATCAATAATCGCTTGTCATTTTTGACCGAAGTTGGTTTAGATTACCTAACATTAAACAGAAATTCATCAACCCTTTCTGGAGGAGAATCACAGCGTATTAATCTTGCGACTTCGCTAGGAAGTAGTTTGGTTGGTTCGATGTATATCTTAGATGAACCAAGTATTGGTCTTCATCCAAAAGATTCGGAACGTCTTATAAAAGTTTTGCTTTCTCTACGTGATTTAGGAAACACGGTAATTGTGGTTGAACACGACGAAGATATCATGAAAGCGGCCGATATGATTATTGATATTGGTCCAGAAGCAGGAACTTTTGGCGGAAATTTAGTAGCTCAAGGAACTTATGAAGAAATCTTAAAATCAGATTCGCTTACGGCAAAATACCTGAATGGCGATTTAGAAATTTCTGTTCCGAAGAAAAGACGAAAATTCAAAAATCACATTGATATTATTGGCGCAAGAGAAAACAATTTAAAAAATATTGACGTTACATTTCCGCTTGATGTGTTAACGGTTGTTACAGGAGTTTCTGGAAGCGGAAAAAGTACTTTGATAAAAAAGATCTTATTTCCTGCGATGCAGAAAAAACTGGAAAATGCGGCCGAAAAAGCAGGTCAGTTTAGTGAAATAAAAGGTTCTTTTTCGCAGATTAAACATATTGAATATGTCGATCAAAATCCGATTGGAAGAAGTTCGAGATCAAATCCGGTGACTTATATTAAAGCGTATGATGATATTAGAGATTTATATGCCAAAGAAAAACTTTCGAAAATAAGAGGTTATCAAGCAAAACATTTTTCTTTTAACGTTGATGGCGGTCGTTGCGAAACCTGCAAAGGAGAAGGCTCAATAAACATTGAAATGGTTTTCATGGCCGATGTTTCTCTGCCGTGTGAAACTTGTGGCGGAAAACGATTTAAAAAAGAAATTCTAGAAATCAATTTTGACGATAAAAACATCAATGATATTCTGACTATGACTATTGATGATGCAATTGCTTTTTTCGAAAAAAACAAACAATCAAAGATCACTCAAAAATTACAGCCACTGCAAGATGTCGGTTTAGGATATGTTCAATTAGGACAATCCTCATCTACCCTTTCTGGCGGTGAGGCACAACGTATTAAATTGGCTTCGTTTTTAGTAAAAGGTGCAACAAAAGACAAAGCTTTGTTTGTATTTGACGAACCTACAACTGGATTGCATTTTCACGATATCAAGAAATTATTGGCTTCGTTTGATGCTTTAATCGAAAAAGGTCATTCAATAATTGTAATTGAACACAATCTTGATTTAATCAAATGTGCCGATTGGATTCTTGATCTTGGTCCTGAAGGCGGTGAAAACGGTGGGCATTTATTAGCCACAGGAACTCCAGAAGATATTGTAAAAGTAAAAGAATCTGTTACGGGGATTTATTTGAAAGACAAACTTTAAATGTGCTTTAAGCCTTAGGCAATACGCTTTAGGCTTTTGCTTTTAGGAATATTAAAAAAAACAGCCATTAAAATGGCTGTTTTTTTGTTTGTTTTTAGGTTTGATTCTGCTTATAGCCTAAAGCGTAGAGCTTAAAGCCTTTTAAGCGACTAAACATTTCTCTTCAAAAGGAACACCATCTTCATCGATGGCAACTAATATTTTTTTCTGCTTTGAGGCCTCTAAAGTAAGATAAAGCCATGCAAACGACCACAATCCTAACGTCAAGCAAAAAATAATAAAATTCAAACCATGATTTACTACTTTTCCGCCTTTTGAAAGTACGGCAAAAAGTAATTCATCATTTCTTTCTTCTAGTGTAAACCCATTATGAACTTTGTTTGAGATCATATTTGAAAACACTTGCAAGCTTTGTTCTTGACTAAGTGGATTGCCTTTCATAATCATTAATTAATTTAAAAGATTAATCTAAATACTACTACAACTACTTAACACTTTTCTCTTCCCGAAAAGTATTTTCAATCTCAATAAAACATTAGAATTTCAACTTTTATTGCTTTATGAATGATATTTTTTATCATTGCCAGCAAAACGTTGCTTAATCCTTAGCTAAAGTTAGTTTTAATAAAATTAACTGCAAAGAAAAAAAGTGTTAAAATTTCAAAGTTAACAACTTAGTATCAATACCTTAACCCTTATTCTTGACTCTAAACATTAAGTAAATCTAGTCTAGCATTACCCTTACAGAACTCTACAGCTCTATAAGATATTTGTGTTTTTAAGAAACACTATTTTTTTTATGATTATTAAAAAAAAGTCAGAGATGTTTACTAAATTTTAATCCCTATTTTCCCCAATAAGCTATCAATTACCTTATTAATATCTGGAGAGATTTTAAATTTATAATTCAGATACACATATAAAATAGTCACCAAAATAGATTTTAAAGCAATACTGATTAATTGGAAAAATGGAAATTCCCAGAAATAAAAGACTAAAAACAATGCAAATGTCAGCAATGCAGAGTAAATAGTTTCTTTTGTAAAGGGATATAAATGAAGCTTTTTAACCACAAAAAGAAGTTTTGCCAAACTATATAAAGTTATAGAAAGAAGTGTCGCAAATGCAGATCCAAAAATTCCGAAAATCGGGATAAAAATCATATTCAGAACAATAGTCAAAACAACCAGCATAAGTCCTAAATATAAAACCATTCGGTAGTATTTAGTATTAAAAATGATTGCGTTATTGTTTCCTAATATCAAATCAAAATATTTCGACAATCCAATCATAAATACAACAGCAATACCACCACTGTATTCCTTTGGAACCAATTCATAAAGCTGACTGATATTTACAAAAATACAAAGCATTACAAATCCACCCACCATTTGCAAATTGATCGAGGTCTTTTTGTAAAGTGAATTCAATTCATCGTGTTTGTTTTCATGCATTAATTTTGCTGTAATTGGATACACAATTTGATGCATTGCACGGCTCGGAACCGAGATTACCAAAGCTATATATGTCGCAACTGAGTAATACGCAATGTTTTCGATTTTCATATATTGATTCAGCATCAATTTATCGCCATCTAAAAGCAAATTAGCTACACTTCCTGATAGGATAATGTAAAATGTATATTCCATTACTGCCTTCACATTCTCTGGAATTGTAATTTGGAAATTTGGCCTTTTGATGTAAAACGCATAAAACATTGTTACCATAAAAGCCAAAAAATAAATCGCCGCAGTTACATATACAAATTCAACTAATGAAATCCATTTAAAGTACAAACCAATCAAAGCAACTGTCGAAAGCAATCGCAAACCAACTTCTTTAATAAAATTTCCAAAAACCGAATGCATATGCACTCTAGCCCACGCATAGAAAATCTCAAAATAAGCCATACAAATTCCGATAAACGGAATCAAGAGCATAAACTCTTTTACAACTGGATTTTCTTTTGAAACAAAAGCGGTGATATCATCAAAAAAGAAAAGCCCGATTATCCCTAACGGAATACACATTAAAATAGGAAAAAGTGCCGTGAAGGATAAAAACTGCTCTCGTTCCTCTTCTGTTTTATATTGTGAATAGAATTTTACCAAAGTATTCTGCATCCCGATAGCAAACAAAGGCATAATAACATTTGCTGCCGAAGTAATGTAATTCGTTAAAGCATAGTAAGTTGCACCAAGAAAAACAGGATACAAATAAAGTGTATTGATGGCTCCAATTGCGAAACCTATATAGGTAATAATAGTATTTTTGAAAGATTGATTTAAGACAATACCCATTTTTGGATTTCTGAATTTAGATTTTAGATTTTTTGCAAAATTAGACTATTCACTAATCAATTGTGCTAATTGTTTTGTCAAGTTTTTTCGGGAATATTGCTGTAAACCAACACCATTAGACTGTAATTTTCCTTCTAAAAATTGATTATAAAAGTCCAAAATTACGCTTTTTAACTTCGCTTTTTCAGAATAATCAAAAAATACTCCTGTATTGGTTTCTATGATAATATCGGCAAAATCAGAACCTTGAGGTCCAATCGCTATAATTGGGCGGTTTGAGACCATATATTCAAACAATTTCCCAGGAATAATACTTTTAGTGTCTTCAGAATTAATTTCGATTAAAAGTAAAACCTGTGATTTTTTTTGATGAGCAATTGCCTCATTGTGCGATACATATCCCAAAAGATTCAAATAATCATTCAACTTAAATTCTTCAATAGCATCTAAAACTTCTTGGCTGACTGCGCCAATTAACTTAATTTCTAAATGCGATTTAAAATCTGGAATTTCATTAAGAAGCTCAACTAAACATTCCCATAAAAATCTAGGATTTCTATCTGATAAAAAGGAACCAATATGTGCCAGCGTAAATTTGGTATCCAAAGGCTGTTTTTCAACCTTTTCAATATCGTAACCATTTGTAATAACAGAAATTGGCTTGTTAGTAATAGCCTGAAATTCGGTTTTTGTAGTTTTACTCGTTACAATGATAGTATCTGCAGTATTAAGTACTTTATGCTCTAAACTTTTATGTTTTTTTTCAGCATAAGATGATAAGCGCAATGCTTTATGATAACCAATAGTTGTCCAAGGATCACGGAAATCAGCAAACCATTTTACATTTAATTTTTCTTTTAATTCTAAACCAATTAAATGCAAGCTGTGTGGCGGACCCGAAGTCACAATGGTATCTATATTATTTTCTTTGATATATTTTTCAAGATAAGCAACTGAAGGTTTTACCCAGAAAACACGCGCATCTGGAATAAAAAGATTACCTCGAATCCAAAGAAAAGTTTTATCTAAAAATGTCTGCTTTTTTTTATGTGGAAAAATACCAGAACTGATTTTCTTGGTTTTATTTTTAGAAAACACAGAAGCCAGCTGATATGGTTCCCAAATTTTATTTTTAAGAACAATAACTTTATCTGAAATTTCGCTTACTAAACCTTCGTCAACAATTGGATAAGTTGGATTTTCTGGAACATAAACAATCGGCTGAACATCAAAATCTGGCAGATATTTTACAAATTTCAACCATCGCTGTACTCCCGGTCCCCCTGCTGGTGGAAAGTAATACGTAATAATTAAGAGCTTTTTTTGTTCCAATGAAAATCGTTTATTGTTTATGGTAAAATTATCTTAGAGTCATTTTTCTATATACTCGATAAATGATATAAAATAAAAGCAAGCAATTTAAAACTATCCAAAAATTATAAAATCCCCAGACAATTTTATACTCAGTCTTCATACTTGAAAAACTAAAGTATTCTCCTTGACTTTCATTATAAAAGTCATCATATCCCATCATGTAAATTCCGCAAAAAACAAAAACGAATAAATCAATAATGGTAAAGAGAACTATTTTTAGAATCGTAGAAAATCGCATTCAGAAGTTTAAACTTCAGTTTTGTTTCTATTAAGTTTTCTGTTCTCAAAATAAATACCACCTGCCAACAGCAATAACATTCCTATTGAACTTATCAAAGTAATTGTTCCTCCAGTTTTGATAACCTGGGGTTCAAACTTAAACTCAATTGTATGTTTTCCGCCTGGAATTTCCATTGCTCTTAAAACATAATCAACAGGAAAATGATCTGTCAACTTGCCGTCAACGTATGCATTCCATCCATTTTTATAATACATTTCAGAGAAAACAGCTAAACCATCATTTTTGTTATCAGATTGATATTTAATATAATTTGGCTTGTATTCTACAACTTTAATAGTTCCAGTTGTGTCCCATTGCTTTTTCATGCGAGCGTTTTTAAACTTCGCTTCGTGCTCATGAACGTTAAAAACAGCTACTTTTTTAGTATCAATATGATCTAAAGCTTTCATGACATCATCTGGCCTATTTACCAGTTTTAAATCACTTACAAACCAAGCATTTCCATTAGCTTCAGGATTTATAGTCGGAATCTGATTTCCTTCTTTATCAACCTGAATTACATACTTAACATTTAGCATATTAAGTATTTCTAGATTATTTTTTGCAATTTGGTAATCGTATAATTGCTGCATTCTTCTTGGTCGAACAGCACTATAACCACCAATAGTTTTATGGAAATAAGACGATCTTCCTTGCAATTGTCCTTGTAAGTCAAATACACGGTAAATTGATTTATCCTCTAAAATTTTAGTATCGGCTGGCGTTTCTTGAAATGGAGCTGCAATTTGAACCGGACTCACAAAATCTTTAGCTGAAACATATTTTTTGTCTACAAAAAACAAATCGAAAATCATTAAAATTCCAACAATGATTAATGTAGTTGTCTGCGAAAATTTGTTTTTAATAAACAACCATAAAATTCCAAAAGTTATCACTATAAAGAATCCAGAACGCAATAAATCAGCTGAATAAAGTGACATTCTATCTTCTTTTAAAGCATCAACAAAAGCTGGACCGTAACTTTCTAAATAACTTTTATCGTTCATTCCTGTAAAATGGAAGAAACTTTTTGCACACACTAATATCAATAAAATACCAAGCCCAAAAACCCCTGTTTGAACTAATGCTTTTTGCTGTAATTTAGGTTCATCTTTAGCTTTAAAAAATGACTGAAGTCCCATAACTGCTAGAACAGGGAAACATAACTCCAGAATTACCTGAATTGATGAAACAGCTCTGAACTTATCGTACATTGGAACATATTCAATAAAAAAGTCTGTCAGTAATGAGAAATTCTTTCCCCAAGAAAGCACCAAAGTAAATAACGCTCCTGAAAGGAAGACGTATTTTATTTTTCTTTCATCAATAAACAATGCTAAAACAGCTAAAAAGAAAACGACTACTCCAATATATGCTGGCGCAGAAACAATTGGCTGGTCTCCCCAATACGTCGGCATTCCAGAAACAAAGTCTTGAGCCTGATCAGAAGGAACTCCTTGCTCCATCATAAACGCATACATACGGCTGTCTGTACCTACATTTTCATGACTTGAACCTCCAAAAATTCTTGGTGCAATTAAATTTAAACTTTCTGCAATTCCATAACTATATTCAGTAATATAATCTGTAGTCATTGCTGCGGTTGTCTCATTTTTGGTTCCGTCAGGATTAAAAGTCAACTCGCTTTTATCACGAATACTGTATTTTGCATATTCGCTTGTTGCTAATAAATTTCCGGCATTGGCACCAATAGCAAAAATTCCTGCTACTGTCAAAGTTCCAATCGAAATTAAAAGCGGTTTATATTCTTTATCTTTTATAAAATTGAAGGCAAAATAACCTGAAAGAATCAATAGGAAAATCAAAAGATAATAGGTCATTTGAAAGTGGTTGGCATTAACTTCTAATGCAACTGCAAACATGGTGAGCAAACCTCCCCAGACATATTTTTTCTGAAAAACAAGTATGAATCCGGCAATAACAAGAGGCATATATGCAATGGCATGCGCTTTTGCATTGTGTCCAACGCCAAGAATAATAATTAAATAGGTAGAAAATCCAAACGCGATTGCGCCAATGAAAGCTTTTAACGGATCTGTTTTTAAAACTAGCAACAATCCATAAAAACCTAAGAAATATAGAAATAAGTAATCAGCCGGTCTTGGTAAAAAACGTAAAACATCATCAATTTTCCCAACAAAATCATTTGGATAATTCGCACCCAACTGATAAGTCGGCATTCCGCCAAAAGCAGAATTAGTCCAGTATGGTTCAGTATGCTCGGCAGCTCTGAAGTCATTTTGCTCCTTAGCCATTCCGGTATACTGTGCAATATCTGATTGGAAAATTTGTTTTCCTTGCAGAACCGGATAAAAATAAATTAATGAAACGAGAATAAAACCCAATACTACAAGGGCGTGCGGAATGAACTTATTTACTATTTTCAATTTTGGCTGGTTTGGTTAAATGATGAATCCTATTTTATCAGGATACAAACTTAATCTATTTCTTCGTAATCAACATAATCACCCACTTTTTTGGTTTCGCGCGGGTTTTTAGCATTGGCAGTGTTAATGATTATTTCGTCATTATTATTGTTTTGAGTTTTCTGCCAAGAATTATCCTGGCCGTATTGCTGTTGTCTTTGAAAATTTTCACCTGCTTTTTCAACCGCTTTCTTTACCAATACTGGTAAAAAGATTCGAGCTAAAAATTTAAAAATATAATAAAACGCAATGATCCACATTATCGTTTTAAACAAGTTTGTAAAAGATGCTTCTTGCATAACTATATAATTTTTGCCAAAATTAGTAAATCCGCTGTTTAAAATTAAAATATCAATCTTAAATAAATAATAAAATATAGTACATTTGAAATGCGTTATAACTTTTTAATCCAAAAATACATTTATGTTAAAAGTTAAAAAATTATTTATCACAGCTCTTTTTTTTGTGCCTCACTTCTTTTTCGGACAATATACCGATGTAATCAATTCAAATCGTCCTGGTGAAACTATGTCTGCTTACGCAGTTGGAAAAACTGTTATTCAGGCTGAACTTGGTATTTACGGAATCAAAGAAAAACACGATTTGTTAGATTATGATGCCAGCGGTTTCGGAACCGATTTTACACTTAGATACGGTGCTTTTCTGGAACAATTGGAATTTGTACTTGATGTACAATATCAAATGGAAAATTTTGATACTCCATACACTAGCTACAAAAAAAACAATTTCAGACAAACCGTTTTAGGAGCTAAATATTTAATTTACGATCCTTATAAAAACTACAAACGAGAAAACAATATTTATAGTTACAAAGCAAATCACGCGTTTAACTGGCATGAATTAATCCCAGCAGTTTCTATATTTGCAGGAGCAAATTTTGTTGGCGCAGACAATCCGTATTATTTTTCTCCAGAAAGTGCTATTTCTCCAAAAGTAGCTTTGGTTACCCAAAATTTATTTGGAGGCGGAAAATGGGTTTTTGTTACTAATATTATTGCAGATTATATCGGAACAGATTATCCGAGTTATGGATATGTTTTAACTTTGACCCACGGATTTAACGAAAAATGGTCTGGATTTATAGAAAACCAAGGCTACAAAAGTGATTTTTATAGCGATGCAATTGTTCGTGGTGGTGCTGCTTATCTGCTTTCAACAAATATGCAGGTTGATGCTTCTATAAGTACGAACTTCAAGAATACACCTTCAATATTATACGGAGGCATTGGTGTTTCTTGGCGTTATGACGGCTGGTACAAAGAAAAACTGACCGAAGTTAAAAACAAAGAAAAGGCCGATAAAAACTCTGATAACAAGAAAGAGGTTGATTATCAAGAAAAAGAAAGAAAACGAAAATCTAAATACGAATAAATTTTATAACTAAGTCTCTTCAAAAAAAGAGAAACTTATACTCCAACTTAATGATTACAATTAAAGAAGCCAAAACTAAAAAAGAATTAACTGAATATATAAAATTCCCTTTTTCACTTTATAAGGACAGTCCGTACTGGGTTCCTCCCATTATTGCTGACGAATTGGAATCTTTTGACAAGACAAAAAATCCTGCTTTTGATAATGCCGAAGCTTATTTTTATATCGCTTACAAAGACAATAAAGCTGTTGGCCGTATTACTGCTATTATCAATTGGGCCGAAGTTAATAATCAGCATAAAAGAAAAGTGCGTTTTGGCTGGTTTGATGTAATTGATGATATTGAGGTAACCAAAGCATTGCTTGAAAAAGTCTACGAATTAGGCCGAAAACACAATCTAGAGCATGCAGAAGGCCCGATGGGATTTTCTAATTTAGATAAAGTTGGAGTATTGACTGAAGGCTACGACCAAGTTGGAACCATGATTACGTGGTACAATCATCCTTATTATGTAACACATTTTGAACAACTTGGCTTTAAAATTGAAAAAGAATATATCGAAAGTATTTTTCCGTTTTCGAACGTAAAACCAGAGTTTTTTCAGAAGGCTGTGGCTTTAATCCAAAAACGTTACGAAGTTAGATCACTAACTTTCACTAAAACAAAAGACATTATGCCTCACGTAGACAAAATGTTCGATCTGTTTAATGAATCGTATGAAAAACTAGCTTCCTTTGTAGCGATTTCTGATGTTCAAAAAGAATATTTTAAAAAGAAATACATTAGCTTCATCAATCCTGAATACATTAAGTTTGTGGTTGACAAAGATGATAATCTGGTCGCTTTTAGTATTGTAATGCCAAGTTTTACAGAAGCTTTGCAAAAAATAAAAGGCAAATTGTTTCCGTTTGGATTTCTACAATTGTTGAAGGCTAAAAAGCACAGTAAAGATGTTGTTTTTTATTTAATTGGAGTTCATCCTGATTATCAAAATAAAGGCGTTACGGCTTTAATTTTTGATGAATATTATAAAACTTTTTCTGAAAAGGGAATCCGAAACTGCATCAGAACGCCTGAGCTTTTAGAAAACAATGCTATTCATTTGCTTTGGAAAAACTTTGATCCAAAAATTCACTGTCAAAGAAAAACGTATTTGAAGAACTTGTAAAAAGTATTCAGTGAACAGTTTTTACTATTCAGTTTTAAATAAAAAAAAATCCATTCGCCCCAAACGAATGGATTTTTCAATTTACATCTATATTTATTCCACTTTGCAGTCTACTTTACTTAATGTATTTTTTGCGTCAAATTTTAATTTTGACTTATCTTTAAAAGTAACTCTATCATTGGTCGAAACTACATCTCCATATCCTTCTATTAAAGCTCCGTCTTTTTGCAGGAAGACCACTTCTCTTACAGATGAAACTCCTTCAGACAAAAATGTATAATCGCCAATTAATGTATCACCTTTCATATTCCCCACTAAAGTTCCGTCGTTTTTATCTTTTCCAGTTAAATTATAACTCAGTTTTCCGTTAACTTCCTGATGTGAGTTCACATTAAAACTTATTAAAATTATATTTCCATTTTGTCTTGAAGCATAACATTGATCGCCTGCTGGTTCTACTAATTCGGCATCTTTTGGTGCTTTTGGCTCGATTTGAACTGGTTCAGTCTCAGTTGCTTTTTTACAGGAAATAAAAACTGTTAAAACAAGTGTCATTATTGCTAGTACTTTTTTCATAATTCGTCATTTTTATTTTGTTGATTATGATATAAAGTTAGTCCAAATAAAAAAAATCCATTCGTAGAACAAATGGATTTTTTTACATAATTCCCACTTAAGAGAATCTATTTTTATAATTGATTACGAAACGTCAACAGTAGTGCGTTCAGCAATTTCTTTATAAGTTCCGTTAACTAATTTCTCGCGAATTGCTTCAAAAGCAGTTAAAGTTTCATCAATATCAGCAAGAGTATGAGAAGCCGTAGGGATCATTCTTAACAAAATAATTCCTTTCGGGATAACCGGATAAACAACAATAGAAAGGAAAATACCGTAGTTTTCCCTTAAGTCGTTTACCATTACCATTGCCTCAGGAATACTTCCTTCTAAGTAAACTGGTGTAATACAAGTATTTGTATCTCCAATATTGAATCCTTTTTCTTTAAGACCGTTTTGCAATGCATTTACGTTTTCCCAAAGTTTATCTTTAATTGAAGACGAGTTACGCAATAATTCTAAACGTTTCAATGAACCAATTGTTTGAATCATTGGCAATGCTTTTGCAAACATTTGAGAACGCAAGTTGTATTTTAAATAATCAATTACCGTTTTATCAGCCGCTACGAAAGCACCAATATTAGCCATAGATTTTGCAAAAGTAGAGAAATAAACATCAATATCTGCTTGAACTCCCTGCTCCTCACCTGCTCCAGCACCTGTTTTTCCAAGTGTACCAAAACCGTGTGCATCATCAACTAATAAACGGAAATTGTATTTTTGCTTCATAGCAACAATTTCTTTTAGTTTTCCCTGCTGTCCACGCATTCCAAAAACACCTTCGGTAATAAATAAAATACCTCCGCCTGTTTCTTCGGCCATTTTAGTGGCACGCTGCAGGTTTTTTTCCATACTTTCAAGATCATTGTGTTTGTATGTAAAACGTTTACCCATGTGCAAACGAACACCATCAATGATACAAGCATGTGAATCAACATCATAAACAATGATGTCATTTTTTGTTACCAATGCATCAATGATCGAAACCATTCCTTGGTAACCAAAATTCAATAAATAAGCAGATTCTTTCATTACGAAATCAGCCAATTCATTTTCTAATTGTTCGTGATACGTAGTGTGTCCAGACATCATACGAGCTCCCATCGGATAAGCTGCTCCAAACTGAATTGCTGCATCTGTATCTGCTTTACGAACCTCTGGATGATTAGCTAAACCTAAATAATCATTTAAACTCCAGTTTAAAATATTCTTTCCGTGAAATGTCATTCTAGGACCCAACTCACCCTCTAACTTTGGGAAAACATAATACCCCTCTGCTTGAGAAGCCCATTTTCCTAAAGGTCCTTTATTGTCCTGAATTCTCTCGAATAAATCTTTTACCATAATATAGTGTAGTAATAATTTTAACTTAATCAGCGAGCAAAAATAATCATTATTAATTTAAAATGAAGAACCTCAATTATTTTTATTGAAAATAATTCGTCTCACCACATTTAACAAGGCAAATCTTAACTTAAGAATCCAAACCTTTATAATTTAAGCATATAGTCATTTTCAAATCATGATTTTTATCATAATAAAAGATAAAACTGTCTTTTATTTTTGATCTTAATTAAAACCCGAGTAAAACCAAAAAATTATGAAAAACAAAAAAGACATTTCGATGAAAATGAGGCTGTTTGCATGTCTGGCTTTTAGTGCAGTAATATTAACAGGCTGTAAAAAAGAGGAAAGTGTTAATTATGAAAACATTGTGACCAAAGGGGAAATGACTGCAGAATTGACTTCTCCGCCTCACGTTCCAAAACCAATTGGAAACAGACCGGCCATGAAACTTAAATTAAACATGGAAATTAAAGAACAGGAAGGAACTATGACTGATGGTGTAAAATATACTTATTGGACATTTGGAGGTTCTGTCCCAGGAAGTTTTATTAGAACACGTGTTGGCGATGAAGTTGAATTTCACTTAAAAAACCATCCCGATAATAAATTACCACATAATATTGATTTGCATGCTGTAACCGGTCCAGGCGGAGGGGCAACTTCGTCTCTTGTGGCACCGGGACATGAAAAAGTATTTAGCTTCAAAGTTATAAATCCAGGCTTGTATGTGTATCATTGTGCAACTGCTCCTGTGGGAATGCATATTGCAAATGGTATGTACGGATTAATTTTGGTAGAACCAGAAGGCGGACTTCCTCCTGTTGACAAAGAATACTACGTAATGCAGGGTGATTTTTATACTGAAGGCGAATATGGAGCAAAAGGGCTTCAACCATTCGATATGAACAAAGCGGTTAAAGAAACTCCAGATTATGTTGTATTTAACGGAAAAGTAGGCTCCTTAACTAACGGAAATGAATTAACTGCAAAAGTGGGCGAAACGGTTCGTTTATTTGTTGGAAACGGCGGACCAAACTTGGTTTCTTCTTTCCACGTTATTGGTGAAATATTTGACAATGTTCATATTGAAGGTGGTAGTACTATGAATCATAATGTACAGACTACTTTAATTCCTGCCGGAGGCTCTGCAATTGTTGATTTTAAAGTCGAAACTCCGGGAACTTTTATTCTTGTAGATCATTCTATTTTTAGAGCATTTAACAAAGGTGCATTAGGAATGCTTAAAGTGGAAGGGAACGAAAACAAAAGCATCTATTCTGGAACAATTCAAGAAGGTATTTATTTACCTGAAGGCGGAACAATTCAGAAAATGCCAGGAAGTGCCAATGCAAAAGCGACAGTTCCAAAACGCACTGCTGAAGAAAAAATAAAAATTGGAAAAGAAATTTTTGGAACCACTTGCTTCGCTTGTCATCAATCTGAAGGACAAGGAATTCCGAGTACTTTCCCTCCTTTAGCAAAATCAGATTATTTAAATTCTGATCCTAAACGTGCCATTAAAACAATTCTGCATGGTTTGACTGGAGAAGTCACGGTGAACGGAAAAAAATACAACAATGTTATGCCTGCTCAAAACTTATCTGATGACGAAATCGCAAATGTACTGACCTACATTTACAGCAACTGGGGAAATAATAAAACTGAAATCACTCCAGAAATGGTAAAAGCATTAAGATAAACAGCAAACAATCAGCATGAAAAAATACATTTTCATTCTAACTCTCTTTTTCTCTGTGTTTAGTGTCATGAAGGCGCAGGAAAAAGGAATGGCTTTCATAAAAGAGGGATCTTTTGTCCCTCTTTATGGGGCTATTTCTAAAAATCCTGTAGTTGTCAAGTCTTTTTCCATAGACATTTTTCCAGTGACAAATAGCCAATTTTTAGAGTTTGTCAAAAAGAATCCTTATTATCAAAAATCAAAAATAAAAGGAATTTTTGCTGACAAAAGTTATTTATCCTATTGGAAAGATGATTTTGATTTTGGAAATGCAAAACCAAATTCACCAGTTACAAACGTTTCTTGGTTTGTTGCCAAAAAATATTGCGAATGTGAAGGAAAACGCTTAGCGACAATGGATGAATGGGAATATGTAGCAATGGCCGACACAAAAAAAATTGATGCCAGATCCAAAAAAGAATTCAATAACTATATTCTTTCCTGGTATGAGAAATCGAAAACGTATGAAAATGAAATTGGAAAAACATTCAAAAATTATTGGGGTGTTTATGACATGCACGGATTAGTCTGGGAATGGACTGCCGACTTTAACAGCATTTTTTTATCAGGTGAATCAAGAAAAGACAAAAGCAATGATAAAAACCTTTTTTGCGGAAGCGCATCGGTAAATGCAACCGACTTAATGGATTATGCCGCTTTTATGCGATATGCGTTTAGAGGAAGTCTTAAAGCGCAATATTCAACCCGAAATCTTGGTTTTAGATGCGCCAGTAATACAAAACCGAAAATCTAAATTAGTTTAAGATGAAAAAAACAACAATTGCTTTTCTTGCTTTTACCTTATCGCTTTACAGCTGTAAAAAGACAGAAATAAAAGAACAAAGCAAAGCAGAAACAAAAAAAGAACTCAGTGATTTATCAATTTACAATCTACCTTCAAAATGGACAACTCAGGATGGAAAAGATATTGAGCTAAAATCACTTCGAGGTAATGTTTTGGTGATGGTAATGATTTATACAAGCTGTAAAGCTGCATGTCCAAGATTAGTTGCAGATATGCGAGATATTGAATCAAAATTGGATAAAACAAGTAAACAGCATGCAAAACTTATTTTGGTCAGTATCGATCCAAAAACAGACACTCCGGAAAGATTAAAATCTTTTGCAATTGAAAACAAAATGAATCAAGATCCTTGGATTTTCCTTCGTTCATCTGAAGAAAATACGCGCGAATTTGCAGCTGTTTTGGCTGTCAATTACAAACAGATTTCTCCAATGGATTTTTCGCATTCTAACATCATTAGTGTTTTTAATGCTGAAGGAGAATTGATTTTTCAGCAGGAAGGCTTAGGCGTTAACAATGAAAAAACAATTGCAACAATAAATCAGGAAGTAGCAAGATTATAGATTATTTTAAATAGGTTGATTAGTAAAAAAACAAGGGTAGATTCTAAATAGAAATCGGCTCTTGTTTTTTGTTTTTAATAGATATCATCATTAAAAACAATCCCAAAACCAGAAACAAACTGAAAATAAAAATACTTTGATAATAAAATGCAATTGTTCCTTTTTCAAAAAAGCAAAGCCAGCCTTGAGCAAACAATAAAATTTCTGTAGAAATATATCCTGAAACAAAACACTTCACTCCTGTTTTTAATATTTTAGAATCTCCAGAAAGTATTTTATTCTGTAGTAAAATCCCAAACAAAAAACCTGTTATAATTCCTAAAGTTGTCAAATGAATAAATCCAATTATGAAACTCCTGATTTGATGTGAAACTTCGGCTAAATCTGGAAAAAGGGTCAATAATTGAATTCCGACTTTCAAAAATAAAGAACACAAAGCTAAACCGTAAACTATTTTAGTCGCTTGATCTAAAGTATTTTTAAAATGATTTATTTGAGGTTTTAGCATTTTATAAAAATAAATAAAAGCTCCTAATTGAGTTAAAACTCCCAAACCATTAATATAATTTAAAACCTCATTCTCTATAAACCATCGCACTGGAAAAGCACTCGTTAATAATGTAGAAAAAATCATTAAATAGTAAAACTTCTTAAACTTTATCGCATCAATTTTTTTCTGAAACTGTTTTAAAAACAAAGCTAAAATCGCCAATATAAACCATCCGTTAAATTGAAAATGAAGAAAAAATTGAATGGCAATTTGATAAAAAGTGCTTTGTTTTCCTAATGTACTTACTGCCGGTCCCAAACACCAAACGCCAAAAGTCGACAAAATCATAAACAAAATCGAAGCCCGTAAAAGTCTTTGTGCTGGAAATTTTTCTTTAGAAGAATCTTTCCAAACCAAACAACAAAAAACATAACTCAGTAAAATATGCATCGTTGAAAAAATGATTGAAAACAAAGCATATCCCTGAATTGGAAAAGCAATCATCATTCCGATAACCGAAAACTCAGTCAGCCAGAATAATCGATTGTAAATTGGCTTTTGACTTTTTTCTTTCGGAATAAAAAAATGGACAACCAAAGTATAAACAATCAAATAAATCCAGCCTAACATTGCCACATGTGAATGTGCGTGAAGTAGAAAATTATAGTTTAGAAAGTCTATTGGAAAAAAATACATAAACCGCATTAATAATCCGAAAACACAAGTAATCAGAAAATTAAAAAAACAGCAAATAATCCATGATTTTTGAGAATTCATAATGCAACTTTTTAAACACATAAAATTATTGAACCATATAAGTAATATAAGAAATTATGAGGTTTGCTAAAATGAACTTATATTACTTATATGGTTTAATTTTTTTCTTCTAATAAAAAAACACCGATAATTATCATTTTTAGATAGGTCATCGGTGCTTTTCGAACTAATAAAATTAATCTTTATTCAACTTCAGCAAAATCTTTTTCTAAAAGGACAGCTTTCGGAAATAAAATGTTGTTTTCAAGATGAATGTGTTTGTGCAAATCTTCTTCAAATTCTTTCAGCATTGCAAAAGTTACTTTATACGTTGTACAAGCATCTGCTGGCGGTGTATAATTATTTGTCAATGCAGCAATTTCTCTAAAACGCTCTCCCTCGCTATCGTGTTCATGCATCATCATTGCAATTGGATTTGAAACTGTTCCGAAAGAAGGTTGATGCAAAATTCCATCAGATTCTTTCGTTTTTACCATTCGTTTTACGAACGGAAATAAAATCAATTCTTCTTTTTTCATATGCTGTGATAATTCGCC
Organism: Flavobacterium sp. LHD-80; assembly: GCF_030929605.1. Taxonomy (GTDB): domain Bacteria; phylum Bacteroidota; class Bacteroidia; order Flavobacteriales; family Flavobacteriaceae; genus Flavobacterium. The sequence continues at coordinate 396,319 of NZ_JAVFVS010000001.1, read as the reverse complement.
GGCACAACCAATAAACAATTCATTAATTTTGAATAATTCAGGATGACTTGCTCCGTGAACTTTGCACAATTTATCTAAAAACGGAAGAAGTACATTTGTTTTTTCTTCTACGTAACGGTGATGTGTTTTTTCAATATAATCTGCCAATAAATCTAAAGGCCACGAATTAAAATCAATGTTGCCACTGTTTTCTGATTGTAAAACTTCCAATACATTTTCCAATAAAACATCTGAATTAATGTTTTGTTTGTCACAAACTTCAGTAACTGTTCTATTTCCTTTACAGCAAAAATCAATTTTATATTTAGAAAATACCGCAGCTGTTCTAAAATCATCAGCAACGAATGATCCGATTGTTTTATTTTTTAAATTTTCCATGATAATTATTTTTTTAATGTTTTGTTTAATGTTTTTTTTTAAAGTTTAAATAAAAGACAATTTTATCTTTTATTGGTTTTTAAAAAAACTCCAAGCCAAAATTTGAATTGGAGTTTTTGTTATTTATTCAACAATTAACACACCTTTCATCATAGCCACGTGGCCTGGAAAAGAGCAAATAAATGGATAAGATCCTTTTTTATCAATTGTAAATTCGATTGTATCTTCTTCTCCTCCACCAATTAATTTAGTGTGAGCAATTATTGAAGCTTTTTCAGATTCTGGAATATAATCTGTTGCTTTAGCATCATTGGCTTTCAAAGCAAAAGCAGCTTGATCTGTTCCTTCTTGAAGAATTACCAAGTTATGCCCCATTGCTTCTTTTGGAATTTTCCCAACATGTTTTAAAGTCAGTTTGATTGGTTTTCCAGCAACAGCTTTTAATTCATTTGTATTAAACTGCATTTGATCGTTTCCTTCAATAACTAATACATTTTCTTCAGTTGGCGCAGCTGTTGGAGCTGGTTCCCCTTCTGTAGATGTTTCTGTTTGTTCTTCAGCTGGAGCTGTTTCTTTTTTACCGCATGAAGTTATTGTTAAAAATCCCATCAGGATCAATAGTGAAATTTTGGTTTTTGTATTCATTTTTTTTAATTTATAAATGTTAATCTTATTGTATTTAAGTATTATTCGATGTTTAATGTTTTCAGAAAAAAGTCTCCCGATTTCACTCCAGAAGCAAGTTGTTCTAAAGTTGTTTTTGTAAGCATTTCTAAAAGCAAACTTCTAATTTTTTTAAAATCATGATGAACTGGACAAGGTTGCTCTTCAGAACATTCTTTTAATCCAATTCCACAGCCTTTATAAATTGCGTCACCATCGATCGCATCAACAATCTGGATTAGTTTGATTGATTTTACCGCTTCGTTTGAAACTTCAAAACCACCTCCAACTCCTTTAGCCGAATGAATGATTCCATTTTTAGTCAAAATCTGCATAATCTTTGCCGTAAATGGTTCTGGCGAATCAATTTCTTTGGCAACATCTTTTATACCGACCCTAATTCCTTTTGAAGAATTGGCAGCAATAAAAATAGACGCTCTTATTCCGTACTCACACGCTTTTGAAAACATAAATTAATTCGTTAATTCCCAACAAAGATATACAGATCAACAATAAAAGACAAATTTATCTTTAATTAATTTTTAAAATTGAAAAACTTATTTATAACCAAACTAATTAAGTATTATCAAAACACTAATTCGTCACTAAAATCACATAAAAACAAATTTTAATTTTAACTTTGAGAATACTTAATTTTCTAATATTGAAAAAATGGCTTTCAGCACTTCAAAAGATTTAAAATTAGCTGTTCTTATAGACGCCGATAATGTTCCCTACAGCAATGTAAAAGGTATGATGGAAGAAATTGCAAAGCTTGGAACTCCTACAACAAAACGAATTTATGCCGACTGGACCAAACCAAATGCAAACGGATGGAAAGGTGTTTTGCTGGAGCATGCCATTACTCCTATTCAGCAGTACAGTTATACGGTTGGAAAAAATTCTTCGGATTCTGCTTTAATTATTGACGCAATGGATTTGCTTTATTCTGGAAAATTAGACGGTTTCTGCATTGTTTCCAGCGACAGTGATTTTACAAGATTGGCCGTTCGTTTAAGAGAATCGGGAATGAAAGTGATTGGTATTGGTGAAAAGAAAACTCCAAATTCATTTATTGTTGCCTGCGACCGATTTATTTATATTGAAGTTTTGGATGGAGCAATTCAGAAGAAAAAGCCAAAAACTACTCCTGCAGATGCCAAAAAACCTGTTGAAAAACCAACTGAAAAAGCACTTCATAAAGTTGACAAACAGACTATTGACCTAATTGAAACCACAATTGAGGACCTTGAAGATGATGATGGCTGGGCATTTTTAGGCGATGTTGGAAATTTGATTGTAAAGAAAAAACCGGAATTTGACCCAAGAAATTATGGCTATTCTAAACTTACACCAATGCTAAAATCGCTTACTGATTTTCTTGAAATTGACGAAAGAGAATCAGATAAAAAAGGGATTAAACATGTGTATGTACGTTTAAGATTCAACTAATTTTTATTTATTATTTTAAAATATTTTTAAAAACATGAGAAAAAAATTCTTTATCTACGGCTTCTTATTGTTTCTAATTGTTACAACAATTTACTATTACACCGGACGTGGATTTTTGTTAGTAATTATTCTTCCTTTACTTTTAATTGTTGGGGCTTATAATGCATCACAAGAAAAACATGCCATTTTAAGAAACTTTCCGGTTTTGGGATATTTCAGGTATTTATTTGAAATGATAGCGCCGGAAATTCAGCAGTATTTTATTGAAAGATCTACTGATGGAAAACCTTTTTCGAGGAATCAGCGTTCTTTGGTTTATCAAAGAGCCAAAAACATTGATTCGAGTACACCTTTTGGAACACAGCAAAACTTAAATACAGAAAGCTACGAAGGAATCAAACATTCTATTTTTCCCGCAAAAGTAAATGAAGAACTTCCACGTGTTTTAGTTGGTGGAAAAGATTGCAAACAACCTTATTCAGCTTCTTTGTTTAATGTTTCGGCAATGAGTTTTGGTTCTTTAAGCGAAAATGCCGTTCGTGCTATAAATATTGGTGCACAAAAAGGAAACTTTTACCAAAATACTGGAGAAGGCGGATTGACTGAATTTCATCTTGCCGGCGGCGGTGACATTACATGGCAAATTGGTACAGGATATTTTGGATGCCGTGATGATGAAGGGAATTTCAGTCCAGAAAAATTCTCAGAAAAAGCGAATCTTCCAAATGTGAAGATGATTGAAATCAAACTTTCGCAAGGTGCAAAACCAGGTCACGGAGGTGTACTTCCGGCTAAAAAAAATACGGAACAGATTGCTAAAATAAGAGGCGTTAAACCTCATACTATGATTCTTTCTCCTCCAGGGCATCATGCTTTTTCAGATTCAAAAGGTCTGATTCATTTCATAAAACAATTACGCGAGCTTTCAAACGGAAAACCAATTGGCTTTAAATTATGTATTGGAAATACAGCCGAATTTGAAGCAATTTGCCACGAAATGATCGCTGAGGATATTTACCCAGATTTTATTACCGTTGATGGCGCTGAAGGCGGAACTGGTGCAGCACCGTTAGAATTTGCTGATGGAGTTGGAATGCCGTTCGAACCTGCTTTGATTTTTGTCAACAAAACTTTAGTGGGATTAAATATTAGAGATAAAATTAGAATTATTGGAAGCGGAAAAATTATTTCCGGATATTCAATTCTGCATGCAATTGCACTTGGCGCTGATATGTGCAACAGTGCACGAGGATTTATGTTTTCTTTAGGCTGTATTCAAGCCTTGCGCTGTCATAATAACGAATGTCCGACGGGAGTTGCAACCCAAAACAAAATGTTGATGAAAGGTTTGGTTGTCACCGATAAATCAGAACGTGTGTATCATTTTCATAAAAACACACTTCATTCAGCAAACGAACTTTTGGCCGCTGCCGGAAAAACTTCTTTTGCAGATGTCGATATAAACATCTTCATGCGAGGCGATGAATTTACGAATCTGTCTGAATTATATTTCCCAGATAACTTAACAAACGTTACCAAAAGAAATTAAGCTAAAAAGCCTCTTTGAATAATCAAAGAGGCTTTTTAAATTTATCTAATTCAAAAGTAATTTTATTTCCCAGGCATTAAAGTTTTGCAGTTTCTTTTCCACTACTCGCACTTCCAGAACCTTCGATAATTGCTAATTCTTCTTTGTCAACTAATTGTTTTGCCAGAATTACATTATTATAAGAGATAAAATACACATCAAATTTTACACCTTCTTCAATTAACTCTTTAGAGATTTGGTCGTTTTTAATCATTTCTGTAAGCAAACTTGGAAAAGTCTGTTGATATGCGGTTTTGTTTTCTTCAGTCCCTTCTAAATCTGTTTCAATTCTAATTTCAATCTTATTATCATTTAAAAATGCTTTCGCGCTAGTCGATACAACATTTCCTCCTTTTATCGAAGCTGTTGTGTTGTAATTACTAACGTGGTCCTGAATTTTTTGTTTTGTGTTTTTACAGCTGGCAAGCGCCAAAACTAAAACAAATGCAAATGCGATTTGGGTAATTTTTTTCATAATTTTTTAGGTTTTTGGTTATTTTTTAACTCAAACATAACAAACTTATAACACAAAAACAAGATTGGCTCAAAAAAATAAATTCTGCAATTATTTAATTACAAATAACATAGAGTCAAATAAGGCAAAATATATGAAACAAAAAAACCTCTTTAGAAAAACTAAAGAGGTTTTTAAATTGTTTGAACTCCCCGAAATATGAGGAACTCTTTTATTTTAGTATTTCCGAAATAGATTCTTTATCGATAATCTTCTTTGAAAGCACTGTATTGTCATTTGCTAAAAAATAAGCATCAAACTGAATTCCTTCTTCAACTAAATCTTTTGGAAGCTGATTTTTATTTATCATTTCCTTCAACAATTTTGAAAACGCCATATCTCCGGCCATTTTATTAGCTTCATTTTGCTCCAAGCCTGTTTCAAATCGCAATTCAATTTTGTTATCATTAATATAACCTCTTGCTGTTGTTAAGGTCACATTATCAGCTTTAAAAGTTTTAGCCGACGCATTATAAGCTGTTACATATTCCTGCAATTTTTGCTTGGCGTTTTTACAACTTACCAACATCAACACAATAAAAACTGCCGATAAAATTTGGCTTATTCTTTTCATAGTTCTTAATTATTTTAATTTTTGAAGTCTTAAAAGTGCTTCAAGATAGTAATAATCTGCGTAATTGATAGAACAATCAATTTCGCTTCCTGCTGGTTTATGCCCTGTAGAATGAAGCAAAAATGCAGAGTTTACATCACGGCTTTGATAATTATCTGAAAGCGAAACGATCATTTTTTTAGCTTTCGTCAAATATTCATTTTTTAAATTTTTATCTTTTGTATAGGAACTCAATTCTAAAAGCGCAGAAGACACAATCGCCGCCGCCGATGCATCACGCGGTGCATTTGGAATATCTGGCGCATTAAAATCCCAATACGGAATCAAATCTTCTGTTGTCAATTTATCCAAATAAACTCGGGTAATTTTATGTGCAAAATCTAAGAATTTAGGGTCTTTTGTTTCTCTGTAAACCATTGTAAAACCATAAATCCCCCAAGCTTGGCCTCTCGCCCACATACTATCATCACTAAATCCTTGAGCCGTTCTTCCTTTTATCTTTTTCCCCGTTTCATAATCATAAATCACAACATGGTAAGAAGTATAATCTGGTCTAAAATGATTTGCCATTGTGGTTTCGGCATGTTTTACAGCGATGTCATACAATTTTTTATTGCCACCATTCTTAGAAGCCCAAAAGAGCATTTCTAAATTCATCATGTTGTCAATAATTGTATTGTGACCACCCATTTTATTATGAGGCCAAGACTGAATTGTTCCCACTTTTGGATTAAAAAGCGTTGCTAATGTATCTGCCGTTTTTAGAATAATCTGTTTATATTCTTTGTTCTTTGTCAAACGATATCCGTTTCCAAAACTATTAAAAACCTGAAAACCTAAATCGTGATCTCCTGCTTTGCTTACAGATAAAGGTGTTAGGAATCGGCTGAATTTATCGGCTTCTTTTTCCCATTTTTTATCTCCTGTTGCCTCATATAAATACCATAATTCTCCCGGCCAAAATCCGCTTGTCCAATCTTTATAGCCAACAAACTTCCATTCTTTGCTTCCATTTGGAACCATTCTTGGCGAAGTTCCATCGTTCGGAATCACTTTTAATGTCTTTGACGCCTGTTCTGCACAGTAATCAAGCTGTTTTTTAGTATTAAACGAACTGTTCTTTTGAGAAAAACCCTGATTTCCAAGCAAAAACAAAGCAGTAATCAGAGCAAAAAATTTTGCATTCATGTGGTTATTTTTAGATAAATAGTTTTTTGAATCTATAAATTTATAAAATAAAGGGAACTTATTGTAGTGTTTGTATTTTTCACTTACTAAAAATGTACTTTATTTCCCGTTTTCCTGAATCCACGTGTTGTTTGTCATTCAGAGGAACGAGGAATGACAAACTTCCTTAAAACACTAAAAAGTAAAAGATTAATTGTAGTTTTGTTTGAAGGATAAAATCTAAATCTAAACTTGAAAAAATCCAGACTTCATTATTTCATATTTTTTCTCTCGATTATTTTTCTGGGAATCCTTTCAAGAAAAATTTCATTCATTCCTTTATGGATTGGTGATTTTCTGTATTCAGTAATGATTTATTTTTTGGTGAGAATATTTCTTCCAGCTAAAAAAGCTTCTCTCATCGTTTTAATTTCACTATTAATATGTTACTGTATTGAATTTTTACAGCTTTATCAAGGAGAATGGATTATGGAAGTCAGAAAAACGCTTTTTGGAAAATATGTTTTGGGCCAAGGTTTTTTATGGTCAGATATTCTCGCTTATACAGCAGGAATATTATTTATCTTTTTTATCGAAAAAATCATTTTAAAATACATCAATTATGAAACTCGTTTTCGCATCAAACAATAAAAACAAAATCAGAGAAATTCAAAGTATCCTAAATGGATCTATAGAATTATTAAGTCTTGAAGAAATTGGCTGTTTTGAAGAAATCCCAGAAACAGCAGATACTATTGAAGGGAATGCCATTTTAAAAGCCAACTATGTAACCGAAAAATATGGTTACGATTGTTTTGCCGATGATACAGGATTAGAAGTCGCTGCATTAAATGGCGAACCGGGAGTTTATTCGGCACGATATGCGGGCGAACAAAAAAATGCTGACGATAATATGAATAAACTTTTAGACGCTTTATCAGAAGAAGAAAATCGTAAAGCGCAGTTCAAAACCGTTATTGCATTAAACTTAAATGGAAAACAGCATCTTTTTACAGGTTTGGCAAAAGGAAAAATCACGCATAAAAAATCTGGAAATTACGGTTTTGGGTATGATCCTATTTTTCAGCCCAAAAATTATTCGGAGACTTTTGCAGCATTAAGCGCAGAAATTAAAAATAAAATCAGTCATCGCGCAAAAGCAACTGAGCAACTAATTGATTTTCTGAACTCAATAAAATAATTGTTTAAAATACAACATTTTAAAGGCGAAAATTTATATTTCACGACGTATTTTTTCCGAAAATTATGCAATCTTCTTGAAAAATCATTTTACAATAAACATAACTTTTTGATTATCAAATCATAAGAAATACATAATTCTTAAAATAGCATTAGTTTATCTGAATAATTAACAGTAATTTTGCACCCTATTTTAAAAATACATATGAACAAATTTGAACAATTAGGATTGAATGAATCGTTACTGAAGGCGATTTTAGATCTAGGATTTGAAAATCCGTCAGAGGTACAGGAAAAGGCGATTCCCCTATTATTGGAAAAAGACACAGATATGGTTGCGTTGGCTCAGACAGGGACAGGGAAAACGGCAGCTTTCGGTTTTCCGCTAATTCAAAAAATTGATGCTGACAACAGAAATACACAGGCATTAGTTTTATCGCCAACACGAGAACTTTGTTTACAGATTACCAACGAACTTAAAAACTACTCAAAATACGAAAAAGGTATTAATGTGGTAGCAGTTTACGGCGGGGCTAGTATTACAGAGCAAGCTAGAGAGATTAAAAGAGGAGCACAAATTATTGTAGCAACTCCAGGAAGAATGCAAGACATGATCAACAGAGGTTTGGTTAACATCAAAAACATAGATTACTGTGTGCTTGATGAGGCTGACGAAATGTTGAACATGGGATTTTATGAGGATATCGTATCTATTTTATCAGATACTCCAGACGAAAAAAGTACATGGTTGTTCTCTGCAACTATGCCACAAGAGGTTGCTAGAATTGCAAAACAATTCATGAGCGAACCAGTTGAAATTACTGTTGGAACTAAAAATTCAGGTTCATCTACAGTATCTCACGAATTTTACTTAGTAAATGCTCGTGACCGTTACGAAGCTCTAAAACGTTTGGCAGATGCTAACCCAGACATTTTCTCTGTGGTTTTCTGTCGTACTAAAAGAGACACTCAGGCTATTGCCGAAAAATTAATCGAAGATGGTTATAGTGCCGCTGCGTTACACGGAGATTTATCTCAAGCACAGCGTGATGGTGTAATGAAATCTTTCCGTGGAAGACAAATTCAGATGCTTGTTGCTACTGACGTTGCTGCACGTGGTATTGACGTTGATAACGTAACACACGTTGTAAACTACCAATTACCTGATGAAATCGAAACGTACAACCACCGTTCTGGACGTACTGGTAGAGCTGGAAAATTAGGAACTTCTATTGTAATCGTTACAAAAAGCGAGTTGCGTAAAATTTCTTCTATCGAAAGAATCATCAAACAAAAATTCGAAGAAAAAACTATTCCTTCTGGAATCGAAATCTGCGAAATTCAATTATTGCACTTAGCAAACAAAATTAAAGATACTGAGGTTGATCATGAAATTGACAACTATTTGCCAGCAATCAACAATGTTCTTGAAGATTTATCTAAAGAAGAATTGATCAAAAAAATGGTTTCGGTAGAATTTAACCGTTTTATTGCTTACTATAAAAAGAACAGAGATATTTCTACACAATCTTCTGGAGAAAGACGCGAAAGAGGCGATTCTGAGCCAAGAGAATTCAATAATAACGGAGCAGTTCGTTACTTTGTAAACATTGGTTCTAGAGATAACTTCGATTGGATGTCTCTTAAAGATTACTTGAAAGAAACATTAGACTTAGGTCGCGATGACGTTTTCAAAGTAGATGTAAAAGAAGGATTCTCTTTCTTTAACACTGATCCTGAGCACACTGACAAAGTAATGGAAATTTTAAACAACGTTCAATTAGAAGGACGTCGTATTAATGTTGAAATTTCTAAAAATGACGGTGGCGGAAGACGCGATCACAACAACCGTGGTGGTGGACGTAATTCTGGCGGACCAAGAAGAGAAGGAAACTTTGCTCCAAGACGTGAAGGTTCTGGAGGCGGATTCAGAAGAAACGAAGGTGGCTCTGACAGAGCTCCAAGACGTGAAGGTTCAGGCGGAGGATTTAGAGGTGAAAGAAACTCAGCTCCAAGAGAAGGTGGTTTTAGAAGAAACGAAGGCGGTTCAGATAGAGCTCCAAGACGTTCTGAAAGCTTTGGCGATTCGTCAAGACCAAGAAGACCAAGAAGAGATTAATTTTTTAATATCTTAATATACAAATCCCAAATTCCAGATATAATTGGAATTTGGGATTTTTTTATACCAAGAATCTTTCACCTTGGCTCTTTTTAGTTAATTACTTAAAGTAAACCCGTTGGGCATAATTAATTCAAACACATAGAAACATAGGTTTAGAGATGCTTATAAAAGGCGTTTTACTTGTTTAAAAAAAACATAGATAGGCTATGTGTTAGAAACTAGTTTCTTTTTAAGCCCTTTTCTAAAAATAAAATCTATGTTTTTATGTGTTAAATAAAAAAATATGAAATGCACGCAGTAGTTTAAAGGGAATACTTTTTTGCTTTGTTAATTTTCTTATAATTAAATTCCAAGTCTGCAAAATATTTAATCCCATTTTACTACTTTTAGTGCTTTAAATCAGGATATGAAATATTTCGCAGTTTTCTTTTTTGTATTACTTACGAGTATTGGTTTTGCCCAAGAAACAGAATCAACAACTCCACAAAGAGTTTCAGGTTATATCTTTAATGATAATACCAAACAGCCTCTTCCAAACGTAAATATCATCAACAAAAACAAAGTATTAGGCGCAAAGTCTGATGTTAAAGGTTATTTTGAAATTGATGTTCAACAAAATGACACACTGCAATTCTCTCTTCTAGGATTTCAATCTCTGCGCATTAGAGTTACCAATGACTGGATTAAAAACAAAATCACAAGAATTCAGCTTACAGAAAAAGCAATCACACTTGAAGAAGTTGTAATTGCTCCTTTCAGCTTGACTGGATATCTTGAAATTGACTCAAAATTGATTCCGACAAAGGAAAACTACCGTTATAGTATTTCAGGTCTTACGCAAGGTTATGAAGCTGGTGAATATGCTCCAAATGCTTTTGGAAAAGTATTAGGTTCTATTTTTAACCCCGCCGATATGCTTTATAATTTCTTTGGAAAAAATGGGAAAGAGCTTAAGAAACTCAAAGACATGAAAAAAGATGATACGATTAGAAATCTTCTTGAAACTAAATACGATCGTGAAACTCTTGCCCTTCTTTTAGGAATTACAAAAGAAGAAATTCCGGAGATTTTACAGCGTTGCAACTACTCAGAATCTTTTGTTCAACAAGCAAATGACTTGCAGATTCTTGATGCTATTAGTGGCTGTTATGAGCAATATAAAGTATTGAAACGTAATTAATTAATGTTCAGTGATCAGATTTTTAGTGATCAGTTCTGAACAATTTAACTTGTAAATAAATAATCCCCGATTGCTAAAAGCGGTCAGGGATTTTTGATTTTTAGACATGCCATAAAACCACGAAAGTTCATAAAAGTTAGTACGAAAAGCATTTAATAAATTAGAAATTCATTTGATGATTTATAGGTCAAATATTCTATATTTGAGTTTTACAAAATAGATAAATAGAATGTTTTTCAGCTAAAATGCCAAATTGGACACAAGTATGTCTTATTAGACTTTTATATAAGTTGCGTACTAGTTTACCAAAAAAATAAGAAAAAGAAATCCTAAAAACAAAAATGCTAAAGAATTATAAAATTTTAATAATTTGTATTTTACTAATTGCTTTCTACCTATTCAAAAATTTCTTTACTGAAAATATGATTTCGGGAAATTATGTAAGTAATAATCAACAAAGTTTAGCAGATGGACCAAGTTTTGGAGATACTTTGAAAATTTATAACGATAACAGATTTGAAAGTCAAACTTGGGGAAATGGAAAATATAAATTAGACCATTCTTTAAAGGGAACTGAAATTGAATTGACTTATAAATATGAATTTGGAAGCGCAGGATATGGAATGAATATTTCTAGAAGTTTTTTTGGCAAACCTAGAATTAGCATAAGTAGCGATTTAGAGTATTATTTTGAAAAAGTAGATTAAAATGGCTTCCCAAATTTGTCCAAAGTGCAAAACAGATAATTTCTTTTGGAACATTGATGATGACGAAACTTCATTCACAAAATGGAGTTGTCTAAATTGTAAATATATTGCATTCGAAAATGAAACCGATGAAAGAAAATGTTTGAAATGCAATAAGAAAACTGAAATCAAATTAAAAGATAAAACTGAAGAATTCTGGTGGTGTCGCAATTGCAACATTATAACTGAAATTGAATAAAAAAACAGCACAACGACAACTGAAGCATATTCAAAAATCTACTTATGGAAAAAGGTTTGGTATTTGGAATGATTTGGCAAATCCGAAGAATGGGCTTAGTTTAGTCCCGAACCCACTGTAATACCAGAACGTCAGCGGTAATACCTCGGAAAATTAGAACTATTCATAACTTAAAAGCTTATTTAGAATTTTACAAATCTTAATGGAAAAAAAACTCAGAATATATACTCCAAACAATTCATTTAAGGTTGATAAGCGTTCACTAAGTTTATTACTTTTATGGTCTATTGTATTTTTAATCTATTCAACGAAATCTAAATTTCCTTCAAATGAAGAGAATCTGGAATTACTCGGATTTGTTTTTGTAATCATTACTTTTCTATATTCTCTTTATTTTATGATAAGTAACTTTTTTATATACGAAACCACAAATGGAGAATATAATGGCTACTTGATTATAGATTCTGAAAAAATCACTTGTAATCTTGATGTTTACACAATTTATGAAATCGAAAAAATAAGCATATTAAGTATTTATTTTCGCGGAAAATTTAACGGAAATACAAGAGCTTGGGAACGTAAAAAATCAAATGGTGTTGAAAATTATATCGAGATATATAAAAAAGATGGAGAGTATAAAAAATATTTTTTTCTTCAAACTAAAACAGAAAATATACAAATGTTTTCAGATGAACTTAGAACTTATTATCGATTTGGAAAATTAGGAGAGCAGAATTATAAAAATATTGTTGACTAATGGCACTACCGCTAACAGCCGTTACACGAGATTTGGGCATTAGGTTGAATTTAAAAATGGTTTAGTATTTAGGAAATTTATGTATAACCAAAAAATCTTGCATCATTATTCCCCAACATCGCCAAGTGCCAGAACGTTGTGGGATATATTAATAATAAAGTACACTAAAATGAAAAACATTATTTATCTTATTTTTCTGTTAATCTCGAATGTTAATTACTCTCAAGATTACAGATCACCTGAATATCAAAAATTAAGATTTGATGAGGCTATAACTTGCATTAAAAATAATGAACTCGAAAGAGCAACGATGATTTTATACTTTGTAAATAATATAAATAGTACGAATGACTTAGGAAAAATGGCATTAAAAAAAGCAGATTCATTAGTTCCAATTGCTCAGCAAAAAATAAGAAAAAATTTAGTTGGAACCTGGATATTATTTGAAAGTGGTTCCAATTGGGGCTTTGAAACTGAAAAAGATACTTTAATTAAGAAAATATTAATCATAACCGAAAAAGATTTTCAATTTTACGAACGAAATGTAAAAACAAAAGAGAACAAATTAATAAAAAAAGAAAAAACAACTTTTACAAAATACAGAGACATGCGTGATGCTTGCTTTGATTTTGTTTTTTCTGACAAATCAATTTGGTCATTTTATATTAATAAAGACACGAATGTCTTAAGACAAATATATACAGGTGAAGAGACTAAAGATGGTAGAACCGAAATGGTTTGCGGTAATACTGAATTAAACTATAATAAAAGTGATTAGAAAATACATATCACAACAGCCAGTACAACGGATTTGGGCAATTGGCTTAATGGAAAAATGGTCTTGTATTTGAATGATTTGGCAAATCCGAAAAAGGCTTAATTTAGTCCCAAACCTGCTGTTGCGCTAAAACGTTAAAATCAATACTACCATCTAAAAAAAATCCTCAATTCACATAATTGAGGATTTTTTTGTTTAATGAAGAACAAAATGCGTTACATTTACTTGTAAATTAAACAGTTAAATATCATGTCAAAAGGTCAAGATGCTAAAAAAACAGCAAAAAAAGAACCGCTAAAAACGGCTAAAGAAAAGAAAGAAGAAAAAAGAGAAAAGAAAAATAGTCCGAAAAGAGATTAAGTTTTCAGTCGCAGTCGCAGTTTTCAGTCTCAAAAGAAACTGAAAACCGTGACTGATAACTGAGACTTTTATTTAACTGGAATATTCGAAAGAATTTCCAATACAAATTTCCAATATTTTTGAGCAGATGAAATACTTGCTCTTTCGTCTGGAGAATGTGCTCCGTGAATAGTTGGACCAAAAGAAATCATATCCATATCTGGGTAATTTGTTCCTAAAATTCCGCACTCTAAACCAGCGTGACAAGCAACAACTTTTGGCTTTTCGTCATTTTGCTTTTCGTAGATTTCTTTTAAAACTTCTAAAATTTCAGAATTTACATTTGGAGTCCATCCTGGGTAAGAACCTGTAAGTTCAACTTCACATCCAACTAATTCAAAAGCCGAACGCAACGAATTAGCTAAATCAAATTTTGAAGACTCTACAGAAGAACGCGTTAAACAACCTACTAATACTTCTCCCTCTTTAATAATAACACGGGCAATATTGTTTGAAGTTTCAACTAAATCATCCATATCGGCGCTCATTCTGTAAACTCCGTTATGTGCAGCATAAATAGCTCTGATGATTCCTTCCTGGACACCTAAATCCATCACTTTTTCTGGCAAATCACCTTTTACGATTTCAATCGATAAGTTTGGTTCAGTTGTTTTGTATTCTGCTTTGATATCAGCAATAATTTCCTGCATATCATAAACATAAGCTTCATCAAACATTTGAGAAATAATTACTTTGGCAACACTTTCTCTCGGAATCGCATTTCTTAAACTTCCACCGTTAATTTCAACAATTTGTAAACCAAAGTTTTCAAAAGCGTCAAACAACAAACGGTTCATGATTTTATTAGCGTTTCCTAAACCTTTATGAATATCCATTCCTGAATGTCCCCCGTTTAGGCCTTTTACCGTAATTGTATATCCTACAGAACCTTCTGGAACTTCTTCTTCATGATACGTTCTTGTTGCTGTAACATCAATTCCACCAGCACATCCAATATCAATTTCATCATCTTCTTCGGTATCCAAATTCAACAAAATCTGACCTTGCAAAATACCTCCTTTAAGGTTTAAAGCACCAGTCATTCCAGTTTCTTCATCAATTGTAAACAAAGCTTCGATTGCTGGATGCGGAATATCTTTGCTTTCTAAAATCGCCATAATTGTAGCGACTCCAAGTCCGTTGTCAGCACCAAGAGTTGTTCCTCGGGCACGAACCCAGTCACCGTCTACATACATGTCGATTCCTTGAGTATCAAAATCAAAAACAGTATCTGCATTTTTTTGGTGCACCATATCAAGGTGTCCTTGCATAACGATTGGTTTGCGGTTTTCCATTCCTGGAGTTGCAGGTTTTCTGATGATTACATTTCTGATTTCATCTTCAAAAGTTTCTAAACCTAAACTGTTTCCAAAGTTTTTCATAAACTCGATAACACGCTCTTCTTTTTTTGACGGACGCGGAACAGCATTTAAATCTGCGAATTTGTTCCAAAGTGCTTTTGGCTCCAGATTTCTAATTTCCTGACTCATTATATTTTGTTTGAAGTTTAACAATTAAGAGTTCCAAAGTTACAAAGTTTAAATGCTTTTTTCGCCACAAATTGCACGAATTAGCACAAATTATAATGGCTCTAAAATTTGACAAATCAGCAATTAGCGAAAATTTGTAGAATTCGTGACAAACTTTTTTTAATTGTATTTATATTTACGTATCCAAAAATTATACTGTGAAATCAAAATATATTCTACCTCTATTTCTTTTAGTTCAGATTATCTTTTTAAAAGTCCTGCCCTATTTCCCTGATTATGTCGAAGGCTTTTACAGCAATAACTTTTACATTAGAATTTCGCATTTCTCGAGAACACTTTTGGGCAAGGTTCCGTTTTCTGTTGGCGACTGTATTTATGCCGTTTTAATTTTATCAATTATCAGTTGGTTTTGGAAAATCAGAAAAACTTGGAGAACCGACTGGAAAGACCATCTTTTAAAAATGTTAGGAAAAATTTCGGTTTTTTACTTTCTTTTTCATGTACTTTGGGCATTCAATTATTACCGTGAGCCACTTTTCGAAAAGATGGAAATTAAAAGGGAATATTCCGATGCTGAACTTTTAGTATTTACAAAAAGATTAATTGCAAAAACGAATGAAATTCAGTTTCAACTCACTAAAAATGATTCCGCAAAAGTAGTTTTCCCATATTCTCAGAAAGAAGTTTTTAAAATGAATGTCAGTGGCTATGATAACTTGGCAAAAGAACATCCGTATTTTAAATATGAAATTTTGAGTGTCAAAAAATCATTGTTCAGCGTTCCTTTGACTTACATGGGATTTGGTGGTTATTTAAACCCGTTTACAAATGAAGCTCAGGTAAATGATTTACTGCCAATGTATAATTTCCCGATTACAAGTACGCATGAAATGGCACATCAAATTGGGTTTGCAAGTGAAAACGAATGCAATTTTATAGGCGTTTTGGCAACTGTAAAAAATGACAACTTATATTATCAGTATTCCGGATACAGTTTTGCTTTGCGTTATTGCCTTGGAATTTGGCAATTTAAAAACGAAAAGGTTTTCAATCAATTGAAGAAAACGGTTCATGTTGGAATTTTAAAAAACTATCAGGAAAGTCATGATTTCTGGAAAAAATACGACACCGTTATTGATGAAGGTTTTCATTTTGTTTATGATAATTTCCTGAAATCAAATAATCAAAAAGACGGCATGGAAAGCTACAGCAAGTTTATTGATTTGATGATTAATTATTATAAGGGAAGAGAGCTATAGTTTTTTGCCACAGATTACACAGATTTAAATGATTTTTTGTTCTGCATTACAATAAAGAAATTAGAAATCTTTTCTAATCTTTTCAATCTGTGGCAAAAAAAATAAAACACAATTGTAACAAAAGTGATTTCAACACTACTAATACTTATATGAGCGAAAATCTAGAACAGTCATTTGTTGCGCAATTGCAGGCAAATCAGAATATAATCCACAAAATTTGTAGATTATATACTGCTGGCGAAGACGCTCATAAAGACTTGTTTCAGGAAATTACCATTCAGCTCTGGAAAGCCTATCCAAAATTTAGAGGCGACAGTAAATTTTCGACTTGGACGTATCGTGTTGCT
The DNA here is from genome assembly GCF_030929605.1 of Flavobacterium sp. LHD-80. GTDB lineage: Bacteria > Bacteroidota > Bacteroidia > Flavobacteriales > Flavobacteriaceae > Flavobacterium. Next base: position 379,506 of record NZ_JAVFVS010000001.1, on the reverse strand, counting down.
TTGAATACAGCAATTACCTTGTATCGAAAAACCAAAAGAACTATATCGACAGTAGAATATGAAAGTCATCAGCATTTTGTAAAAGATGTTGATTACAACTATGAAGAAGAAGAACAGATTAAATTGATGTACAAAGCGGTTTACCAGCTTAACGACATCGAAAAAGCATTAGTTTTTATGTATTTAGAAGACAAAGATTATCAAGAAATAGCTGAAACCCTAGGGATCAGCGAAGTGAATGCGCGCGTGAAAATGAACAGGATCAAAGGGAAACTTAAAAAAATACTAAATCCTTAAAAATTATTATGAAAGAACTGGATTTATTAAAAAAAGACTGGAAAAAGAACTCGGATTCTTTTGAGCAAATTTCTGAAAAAGAAATCTACAGAATGATTCACAAAAAATCATCTTCAATTGTGAAATGGATTTTGATTATCAGTATTTTGGAAGTATGCTTTTGGACTTTTTCAAACCTTTTTATCAATACTGACGATTTATTGCAAAAAATGAATCACCCAGAGATTGTCCTAGCTATGGAAATCCTTACCTACTTTAACTATGTTGTTGTTCTGGTTTTTATTGTTATTTTTTATAAAAACTACAAAACAATTTCGACTACAGTTGCAACAAAATCTCTGATGGGTGCGATTTTAAGAACTCGAAAAACAGTTCAATACTATGTGTGGTATAATCTTGGAATGCTAGTTTTAATAACTATTCTAAGCTACTTTATTGCTTTTGTTTACAATCCAGATATGGCGTTCTTCAGAGAACAACTTGCCGAAAGCGGGAAAACAATGTTTTTTACTATCGGAATTTTATTTCTGATAATATTAGGAATATTGGGATTATTCTGGTGTATTTACAGATTGCTATACGGAACTTTACTACGCAGATTATATGCGAATTATAAAGAGCTTAAAAAGATAGATTTCTAAGTTGCTAAGGTTCTAAGGTTCTAAGGTTCTAAGATGCTGAGATACTAAGATGCTAAGTTTCTAAGTTTTTTTTCAAACTTGAAACCTGGAACTTGAAACAAAAAAACAATCTAAAATCTAAAATCAGAAATCTAAAATTTCTAATATTCCCATTGTCTCAATCTGTTAAGTTCTTCCTGCGCTTTGATTTCTTCGGCTGGAATAACTTTTAAGAATGATGGATGTTGTTCGATTGCGTATTCTACTTTTTCAACGATTTCTTCGATTGTGTCGTTTTCATAATCAATTTGAAGAGGTTCTTTGATAATGAAAGATTGCAGAATTCCTTTTTTCTTCATTCGTAAACCTTTTTTGTCAAACGAACGGCGGAAACCGTCAATTACAATTGGAATTACGATAGGTTTATGTTGTTTGATGATATGTGCAGTTCCTTTACGAACAGGTTTGAATGATTTTGTAGTTCCTTGCGGAAAAGTAATTACCCAACCATCGTTAAGAGCAATTCTGATATTTTCGGTATCATTTGGGTTAACATCTCTTTTTTCAGTTACGTCAACGCCTTTTGCTCGCCAAGTTCTTTCAACAGTAATAGCGCCTACATAGGCTAGAATTCTTGGCAGTAAACCCGCCTGCATGGTTTCTTTAGCAGCAACATAATAAATATTCATTTTTGGTTGCCACAAATAACCAATGTTCTTAATAGTGTCTTGACGTCCGCTTAAACTTGCGTTAAACACATGAAACATAGCAACAACATCAGCAAAATAAGTCTGGTGATTTGAAATAAACAGCACATTAGTATCAGGCAATGTTTTAATAATTTCAGATCCTTCAATCTGCAATTCATTAAATCCCCTGTATCTGCGGTGCGTCATAGCGCCCAAGACACGGATCAACCATTTCTTGATAAATAATATATGTCCAAAAGGATTTCGTTTAAACAATCCCATAGCTGTTTATTGTATTTTTTTTGTTAAGTCGCAAACATACAAAAATTATTCTTTTAGCAATACTATAAAGCAATTTCGGAAATAAATCGCTATAATAATGAATATCAAATCGTTAATTTTTCATTTTTATGAATTTCCGTCTAAAACAGTTTTCAGAACATCTCTCAGTTCACTTAAAATCATCGCTGTTGCGCCCCACACAATGTGATTTTGAATGCTAAATGCAGGTACAAGAGCATTTGCTGCGTAAGAAGTTGACAATGTGGCTTCGATGATGATTTCATCATTTAAAAAAACAGATAGTGGCAGTTCAATAATTGCAGCTACTTCTCGAATATCGGGGAAAAAAGAAAGCTCTTCTCTGGCAATTCCCATAAAAGGATGAACCAAAAAATTACTCGGCGGAATATACATTGGCGTAAAATGTTTTACAACTTCTATCTTTTCAGGAAGAACACCAATTTCTTCATTGGTTTCTCGCAGTGCGGTATCTTTAAAATCAAAATCGGAGATTTCATATTTGCCTCCAGGAAATGCAATTTGCGATGAATGAACACCATTATAAGCATTACGGACAATTAAAACCAAATGCGTTTTCCCATTTTTAGGATAAAACAGCATCATGACAGCGGCAATTCTTGGATTTTTTGCACTTATATCAAGGTTTTTGAGCTCTTGCATGCGTTCCTTTGGCGCCATTTTTATATGAGAATTCGTCGCTGGAAGTTCAACAGGAATTAAATTAGGAACATATTGCAAAAAATCTTGAAAATCCATATTCAAAGTTTATTTTTGTACTTTCAAATAAAATATAAATATACTCTAGAAAATGCGGTTCTACAAATTTTCTAAGATAAAGCCATAGATAATGTACAGTAAAGAAGAATCACAACGAATGAAAAGAGAATTTTGGGTAGCTTTTGCAGAAAAGTATCCAAGAAAATGGGTTCTTTATGATACAAAAATCAAAGATTTCTCTTTTAAGTTTTTTGTTGACAATAAAAAAGCAAAAGTTTTAATTGACATTGAACATCGTAGCGATGAAAAACGAAATGCTTATTTTGAAAAAATAGAAGCTTTAAAAAATATTCTTGAAGAAGAATTCATTAAGGATTTGGTTTTCGAGAAAAACTACACTTTAGAAAGTGGTAAAACCATTAGCCGCATTTGGGTTGAAAAACAAGGAATTGGTTTCAGCAACCGTAATAATTGGGATGCTATTTTTGATTTTTTCAACGAAAACATGCACGCTCTCGAAATGTTCTATTTAGAATATGATGAATTTATTAAAGATATAGAGTAGCTTTTAAGATGCTAAGGTTCTAAGATTCTAAGATGCTAAGTTTCTAAGATACTGAGATTTTAAAACTAATATTCAAACCCGACATGTTTTAAAAACATGTCGGGTTTACTTTTTACTTTTCACTTTTCACTTTTCACTTTTTACTATTTACTCATAACTCATAACTCATACCCCAACATTCGACATTTATTAAAAAAATATCTAAAAATCAGTATTTACAAGAGATTGCAACACATTTGTTTTGTTTTTAAGATATCTTAAAAATTATTAATAAAGAAATACCTATAAATGATGCAGATTTGGTCAAAATTTTTATATTTGAAAAACCGAAATCTGCAATGAGAAAAATTTTACTGGTGTTTTTTTTAGTTTCATTTTCAAAAAACTATGCACAAACTGATTATGCTTTTGTTTACAACAATGACTCCATAATCAAAAAAGGTGAAAAATTATATGATACTCAAAAGTATGATGAAGCCTTAAAAGAATATCAAAAAATCAGTAAAATTGACCCCAGATACCTTAACGCACAATACGAAGTTGGTCTTGTCCTGAATGCTCAGGAGAAGAAAACGGAACTTAAAACACATTTAGAAAATTTATATGCTAAGGGAAAAATGCAGGAATTCCCAGAGCTGTATAAAATGTATGCGATCTTTTTAAGCAACGAAAAAGAATACGATTTATCAGAAAAAATATTTTTAGAAGGCGAAAAGTACATTGGAAATTACTCAACCTTCCAATACAATTTTGCAATACTTTATATTCGTAAAAAAGAAACGCAAAAAGCGCTCGATAAGCTTAAAAGCGTTATTACAAATGATCCTAATTATGCGCCAGCGCATTACTTGCTAGGAATTATGGCTTTTGAAAACGGTAAAATCACCGAAGGAACACTTGCCTTAATGAGTTATCTTGCCATTGCTCCTACTGGCCAGTTTGCTTCTAAAGCAGTAGTACAATTAAATTCGAGCTTTGGACAAAATTATCTTGAAGAAAACAAACTAGTTTTCTCAAAATCTGGGGATAATTTTGAAGAAATTGAAACTATTTTAAGAAATCAGTTGCCACTAAAAAAAGTATATAAAATACAATCAAGCATTGATGATGTAATTACGCGTCAAGTGCAAGCAGTCGCGGAATATGCTGTTGAACATAAAATGGGCGATGGATTTTTTGAAACTACTTACATTCCGTGGGTAAAAGATATGGTGGCAAAAAACCAGCTGGAAAACTACTCGTATTATAGTTTGCTTTCTTTGGAAGATAAAATCGGGAAAGAATTAACGAAGCAAAAGAAAAAAATCATTTCATTTAATGAAGACTACATTCAAAAAGGTTTTTGGCCTGTTTTTGCAACTCGAAAGTTGGATCATTTTGGCAAAACAGAAGAGGTTGTGGTTACAATAAGAAATGAAAGACCTTTTATCATTGGACCACAAGTTAATGGCGAATTTAATGGAAAATGCAAATATTTGAATTCGTTAGGAAATTTAGGCGGTGAACTTAACTTCAAAAATGGAAATTTAGATGGTCTGCAAAAATATTATGATGAAAAAGGACGTCTTACTGAAGAAAAATATTTTGCTGAAGGAAAATTAAGCGGTGAAAGAAAGGTGTATTATGAAAATGGAAACATGTCTTTGTATGAAAATTATAAAGATGACAAGCTTGACGGAATTAGTACTTCATATTACCCAAATGGTGGAAAAACATGCGAAATAAACTTTACTAACGATCAGCGTAATGGTACTTTAATTTGTTTATATGAAGCTGGAACGAAGAAAAATGAAATTGATTTTGCCGATGGAAAATTGAGTGGAAAATACATTACGTACAGCGAAGCTGGCGATATTACAGAAACTTATAATTGTAAAGATGACAAAATTGAAGGCAATTATGCCGAATATTTTGACGGCAAAACTTTAAGAGCGGAGGCGGTTTACAAAAATGGCTTTATTGAAGGTAGTTATAAAAAGTACTACTCAAACAAAAATTTGGAAAGAGAAAACATTTGTTCGCTTGGCAATGTTTCAAAATCAATTGAATATTTGCAAAACGGAAAAAAATCAGGTGAGAGTTTGTATAATCCAAAAGGAGAATTAGACACTTATACTTATTTTGACACTTTTGGAAATAAGTATTTTGAGGAAAAATACAAGTCTGGGGAATTAAAAACCGGAACTCAATTTACCGAAAATGCGTCAAAAGGAACCGAAGTAAATATCGCCAAAAAAGGTTTTGAAATGAAAAATTTTGATGGCACATTGCGAGTTAAAGGAAACTTTGAAAAAGGAAAAAAAACAGGTGAATGGACTTATTTGTTTTCATCTGGAAATACTAGATTAAAGGAATTGTGCAGTGACGGAAAAAACAATGGTTTATGTACAAATTATACTGAAAGTGGCGAAATTTCAAGCATTAGTCATTTTAAAAATGATACTTTGAGCGGTCGCTACGAAGGATATGACGGCGATAAAATAAATCAGATAACTTATTATGAAAAAGGAAAACAAAATGGCCCTTTTCAAACTTTTTATGCTGATGGAAAAGTGAGCACAGAAGGTTTTATGACTAATGACAATGTTTTACACGATAAATTTATTTACAATCAAAACGGCACGATTTCTTCTATCGAGCATTATATAAATGATTATTTGACAAGCAGAAAAACATTTGGTCCCGGTGAAAAACTGGAAAATGATTTTGATTATAAAAACAAAACCGGAAAATTCAGTTTATCCTATAACAATGGAATTTTTGCTAAAAATTTTGAACTGAAAAATGGAGTTTTGAATGGTAAAGCAATCTCTCAGGATAAATTTAAAAATATGATGATTGATGCTGAATATGTTAACGGAAAACTTCATAACTCATATAAGAAATATGGCCCGACTGGTTCACTTCTTATAGATCAAATTTACTATTGTGGAAAATTAAATGGGCTTAGTAAACAATATGATTTTGTTGGAAACTTAAGACTTACTGAAGAATATTCTTTTGGCGATGAAAGCGGAAAAACGACTCGTTATTTCAACAATAAATCAAAAATGATGGAAAGCTCGATGTCGAATGATGCCCGCGAAGGAGAAACCACTTATTACAATCAAAAAGGCGAAGCTCTTGTTATCATTGGTTATACAAACAATATGCCTCAATATTTTATTACAAAAAGCAAAACCGGCGAACTAACAGAGAAAAAACCGATCAGCAATCAAACTGCAGAAATTGTATCCTATTATCCAAACGGAAAACCAGCAATTCAGCTTGCTTTGAACAAAGGACAATTAAACGGAAAATTTGTTATCAATTCGGCAGAAGGAAAACAAGAATATGAATGTACTTATAAAAACGGCAGTTTAGAAGGTGACCGATCTGAATATTATGCGAATGGCAAAGTGTATAAAAAAGAGCACTTTGTAAACAACAGTTATGAAGGAGCGCAAGAATATTTTAAAGAAGATGGAAAATTATGGGCTGCAGTATCTTATAAAAATGATGAATTGCACGGAAATACATTGATTTACAATGCAGGGAAACTAATAGAAACTAAAAAATATGATTCAGATGAATTGGTTGACATTATCAAATAGACCTTTAATTCTGAGTGTATTACTTGTTCTTTATTCTATTTCAGGTTCGGCACAAAAATCATTTCAGGATACAAAAAATTTATACCCAGATTATAACGAAATCATTCTTGATAATACCGAAGCATACGATATAACTTTTGAAAACAACGGTCTTAAAATCATGCTTGACAATCATTATGAAGCCATGATTTTGACTCAAAATGGGATTATTAACAACAAAGAATCTTTTTCTTATTCTGATTTGATTCCATTAAAAAGTTATGATGCGTACACTGTTATTAATGAAAATGGAAAAGAGAAAAAGATCAAAGTCACGCAGACAATTGAAAAACAATCGCAGCAAAGTTCCATTTTTTATAATGATGTAAAAGAGCGTCAGCTGACTTTTCCAAATTTAGAAACAGGGGCAAAAAAGGTTTATAATTATCAGACTCAGTTTTTAGATCCGCATTTATTGCACAAGTTTATTTTTGGAGATGTTTTGCCTATTCAAAATTCGACTTTAGAGGTAAGAACCGATAAAAACATTGTGATTGATTATAAAATTTTCAACGATCCTAACAAAACAATTGTCTATTCTAAAACAGAAAAAAAAGGCAAATGGATTCATAAATGGACTTTGACTGATATAAAACCATTAAAATATGAAGAAGGAGCTCCAGGTTACTTATATCAAGTTCCTCATGTTGATTTTTATATTAAAGAATATTCCATTAACAATGTTACAACTCCGGTTTTAGGCACAATTACCGAGCTTTTTAATTATTATAAAGACTTTGTAAAAGACCTAAATAAAAAAGAAGATCCAGATTTGAAAGCGCTTACATTGGATCTTATTAAAGACAAAAACACTGATGAAGAGAAAGTAAAAAGCATATTTTATTGGGTTAAAGCCAACATAAAATACATTGCTTTTGAAAATGGCTACGAAGGATTTATTCCGCGTGAAGCGAATTTGGTTTTTGAGCGAAAGTTTGGTGATTGTAAAGATATGGCCAGTATTATTTCGTGCATGGCTAATTATGCAGGCGTAAAAAATGTGACTTTGGCATGGATTGGTACACGCAGTATTCCCTACTCGTACAATGATTTGGCAACGCCTTCGGTCGACAATCATATGATTGCCATTTTTAAAAAAGACGATCAGTATATCTTTTTAGACGGGACTGACAAAGAAACGCGCTACGGTATTCCAACGGCTTTTATTCAAGGAAAAGAAGTTCTTTTTAACGAAAACGACCAATATAAAATTTATCGTGTTCCGGTTGTTTCTCCAAGTCAAAATGAAGTGAAGGAAACTGTCAATTTAAAAATTGAAAACAGCAAATTAATTGGAAATGCAAAAATGGAACGTTTTGGTTACAACCGAAGTCATATTTTAATGCAAATTGGCGATGCGACAAACAAAGCGCGTCAGGAAATGATAAAATCTTTGGTTTTAAAAGGAAATAATAAATTCATTTTAAAAGATTACAAAGAAGAAAATCTATCTGATAAAGAGTTGCCGTATGTGATTGATTACAATTTTGACCTTGATAATTACATCGTAAAAGTCGACAAGGAAATTTATGTGAATTTGTTTTTAGACAAGTTTTTAGAAAAAGCAACACTTGCAAAAGACAGAGTTGCTCAATTTGAATATGAATATCTGACTCAGTTTACGACGCAATATGCGCTTGAAATTCCGAAAAACTTTAAGATCAAATATCTTCCAAAAAACTTTGATTTAGATAATGATTATTTGAAAGCGCATTTTGTTTATGAATTCAAGAACAACATTATGTACTTAAATATCAGTTTACAGCAAAAGAAATTACTGCTTAACAAATCCGATTTTGAGCCTTGGAACGAAACCATCAAAAAACTAAAATCTAACTATAGCGAAACCATAATTTTACTTGAAAATAATGAAAAAAAACTTCCTTAAAACCATTTTCACCTTTGCTGCACTAATGTGCACTTCACTCTTTTTTGCTCAGGAATATAGTTTCAAGAATTATGACTGGAACGAAAAAGATGTAAAAATCGAAGTGCCTCAAAAGTATGAAACAGAAAAAGAAATTATTCTGAACCGTACTATAAAAATCGAAATTGTGGTGGATAAAAACACGGCTTCACAATATCGCTTGATACATGAAAAAAAGTACATCAACTCTGATGATGCAATTGAAAGAAACAATAAAGTTTATATTCCTTTTAGTGATAACGAAAATGTATTGGTTACAAAAGTTCGTGTGATCTTAAAAAATGGAAAAACCATTATTTTAGATAAAAAAGATATTAAAGAAGAAGTTGATCAAGAAAAAGGAATGAAGTACAATTATTTTGCCCTAAACGGACTTGAGAAAGGTGCTGTAATCGAAAAATTATACGTTCTTGAAGAAAACCCAGATTTAAAAGGAAACACGATTAAAATGCAGGATGAATATCCTATTGCTGAGTATAATTTTGAATTGATTACTCCAGCACATCTTGTTTTTAAAACGAAATCATACAACGGTTTGAGCGAGCCTGTTTTGGATGATAAAAAACTGGAAAATAAAAAAGTAATCAGCATTTCTGAAAAAGATATTCCTGCTTTAAAAGATGATGAAGAATATTCTAATTGGGATGTCAGACTAAAACTTTTCCGTTACAAATTAGATGCAAATCTTTATAATGGAGCAAAAAACCTTAATAATTTCAAGGAGTATGCGACAGCAACTTATGAAAGAATTAATCCAGTTTTAGACAAAAAGCAAGAAAAAGCAATTGCAACTTTTTGTAGTTCTATTCCGGAATCAAAAGATCCGCAAGAGCAAATCTGGAATATTGAAAACAAAATCAAAAAGACAATTATTTACGATAAATATACTGACATGCAACCTACTTTGAGCGATGTAATCAGCAAAAAACAGGCAAATAGTGTTGATATCATCAAATTGTATGTTGCAGCTTTTAAATATTTCAAAATAGAACAAAATCTTGTTTTCACTTCAAGCCGTTACAAAGTTCCTTTTGACAAAGATTTTGAAAGCTATGAAAACTTAAATGATTTCTTGTTTTATTTTCCGGCCATCAAAAAATATCTTTCTCCAACTGAAATTGAATACCGTTTGCCACTTTTCCCAAATTATTTAGGAAATAACAACGGATTATTTATCAAAGAGAAAGTGTTTGCGGGCGTTGCAATGGGAATTGGTGAAATTAATTTTATTGAAATTCCAGGTACCGAAATCACGCATGATTATATGGATATTACGGTTGATTTCACAAAAGATCTAGAAAATCCGTTAATTACAAGCAATATGACTTATGGCGGTTATTCTGGTTTGAATTTTCAGCCAATAAAAGATTTCGTTTCAGCAGAACAATACAAAACAATGTTGAAAAGTGTTTCTGAAAACTATACGCTTCAAAGTGAATACAAAACACTTACTACAGAAAATGACGGAACAGAATTCATTGGAAAAAAACCATACAAACTGAACTTGACTTTTGATGGAAAAGATATGATCCAGAAAGCGGGAGAAAATTATTTATTTTCTGTAGGACAGACAATTGGACGTCAAATGGAATTTTATCAGGAAAACAAACGTATGCTTCCTATCGAGATTGATTATCCGCATTATTACACACGTAAAATAAAAATTGTTTTACCTGAAGGCGCTAAAATCAAAAATCTGGACAAGTTTGTTATGGACTTTAAAACCGATTTAAACGGGAAAACTGAAGCCGCTTTCACGAGTAAATATTCACAAAACAAAAACGAAGTTACAATTGAAAATACAGAGTATTACAATATAGTAAATTATCCGCTGGCAAGTTTTGATCAATACAAAGCGGTTATCAATGCTGCCGCCGATTTTAATAAAATTGTGGTTATTGTGACACAGTAAATTTTAAGAAATACATAAAAAACAAAGCCGACAAATCATAAAAATTTGTCGGCTTTATTATTTTTATTAAAATTCAAAATCTTAGTATCTTAAAAACTTATCATCTCAGTATCTTTTTATTAAACACTAAAAATATTGTAAACTATTATATGATCATCGTAGTTGATGTAAAGCTGTTTTCGGAAATCCTGCTTTTTGCGGGTAATAATAGAAAGTTTACATTCTTTCCCGTCATTATCTTTACACATGAAAGAATACGTAATATCAGTATCGTTTTCTTCTCTTTCGATGTAATCTAAAATATTAAAAAGTTGAATTTCCTGAGAATACACCACAATTCTGTGTTTATCAGTGTCTAAAACTACACTCAGATTTACCAAATCTAGATTAGACCATTCACCCCACTTTCCTTTTTGATTTTTTTCTAAAACGCTAAAACCAGAAGTTTTAAAATTATAAGATTGACTCTGAACGCTTTGAAGTCCAAAAATAAAAAACAAGATTAATATAGAAATGCGAATAAAATTCATGAAATATTTCTTACAGATAATTAAAATTCAAATTTAGACTTTTCTTTGCTAGCAGCATCAAATTCAGCAATCATTTGTTGCACAATTTCTTCAACAGGCAAAATTTCGTGAATGAGTCCCGCGATTTGTCCTATTTCAAGTTCGCCTTCTTCAAGGTCTCCTTCAAACATTCCCTTTTTTGCTCGTGCTCTACCTAAAAGCTGTACCAAATCTTCTTTTGAAGGGCATTTTTCATACAAAGCCTGAACATCATGATAGAATTTATTTTTCACCAATCTAACAGGTGCTAATTCTTTCAATGTCAAATGTGTATCGCCTTCTTTTATACTAACTATCGTTTCTTTAAAATTATTGTGAGCCGAAGATTCTACAGATGCTGCAAAACGGCTTCCAACTTGAACACCATCCGCACCAAGAATCATCGCAGCAAGCATTCCTCTTCCCGTTGCAATTCCTCCCGCTGCAATAAGCGGAATCTGGATTTTTTCTCTCACCATCGGAATCAAAGTTAACGTCGTTGTTTCGTCACGACCATTATGTCCGCCAGCTTCAAAACCTTCCGCCACAATAGCATCTACTCCAGCTTCCTGTGCTTTTAAAGCAAAAACAGAACTGCTTACTACATGAACAACTGTAATGCCTTTTTCTTTTAAAAATGAAGTCCATGTTTTAGGATTTCCTGCCGAAGTAAAAACGATTTTCACGCCTTCTTCCACAACAATATTCATGATTTCTTCAATGTTTGGATATAACATCGGAATATTAACTCCAAAAGGCTTGTCGGTCGCTTTTTTACATTTTTGAATATGCTCTCTCAGAACTTCAGGATACATTGAACCGGCACCAATAAGGCCTAATCCTCCAGAATTACTAACTGCTGAAGCTAATTTGTAACCACTGTTCCAAATCATTCCTCCCTGAATTATTGGATATTTTATATTAAAAAGCTGCGTAATTTTATTCATGCAAAAAGGCTGTTATTGTTTAATTATCTTTCCTGTTTTATGTAAACCTTCGGCATCAAAAGTATAAAAATAAAGTCCGTTGTTTAAGGTTTCAACAGAAAGAAAAGGATTTTGATTTGTGATTTGTTTTTCAATTAATTTTTGTCCCAAAAGCGAATATATTACTACTGACGCTGTGTAATTCTCCTCAGGAAATTGAAAAGAAATAGTGGTTTTAGCTGGATTTGGAAATACTGAAAAAGTTGAAGATAAGAGAAAATCGTTGACACCTAAATTCGCTCCAAAATTCGGAATTCCATAACCGTAGTTAAAATCAGGAGTTGTATAACGATCAGATGATTGTAAAATCATTTGTTTGATTTCTTTATTTGTTTTTGATGGAAAAGCCTGCCAAAGACACGCCACTAATCCCGCCACGATTGGGCATGAAAATGAACTTCCGCTTGCCAAACCAAGATTTCCCGAAGGAAGAGCGACTACTGCTGACGATCCCTGAGCCATAATATCAGGTTTAACACGATTGTCAAAACTTGGTCCAATAGAACTAAAATCAGATTTTACTTTTGTCGAAGTCACAGAGCCAACAGCAAGCACCGAAACGGCATCTGCCGGAGCGCCAATATGCGGTTCAGGAGTTGTTCCTTCATTTCCTGCTGCAGCCAATACAATTATTCCTTTGCTGAAAGCGATTTCTGCTCCTTTTGAAATAAATGTAGTATTGCCGTTCATGTCACTGTAAGTATGACTTTCACCTGCTTTATCAAATGCAAAATAACCTAATGAAGTTGTAATAATATCAACGCCAAGACTATCTGCTTTTTCTGCTGCTTCGACCCAAAGTGATTCTTCGATTTGATTTTCAGAAGCGTTATTTTCTGTGATAAATAAATAATAAGAAGCCTCAGGAGCTGTACCTATCAAAATATTTTCTGTATAACCGCCCATAGTTGAAAGAACCATAGTTCCATGATTATCACCAGTATAAAAATTAGAATTTCTATTTACAAAATCATAACCACCTAAAACTCTGTTGTTTGTTTGAAGATTTTGAAAAGGCTGCGCTGTATTTACACCTGGAAAACCTGAATCTAAAACCGCAATAACTTTTCCTGAGCCTGCATAATTCTGCTTGTGCAATGCCTGACCATTCAACATCTGAATTTGATTTGCACTATTTCCGTACGCATAATCAATCGTCGTTTCAAGCTTCTTATTTATCTGGACTACAGTGCTTTCATTCACTTTTTTTGCTGTATTCAAAGTTTTATTTGTAAAAACAACTTTGTCAACAAATGATAATGATTTAAGTGCCGTAATATTCGTTTGAGTACCGCGTATATGAAGTGCGTTCAGCCATTTTGACTTGGCTAAAACTGTGATTCCTGCGCTTGATTTTATTTGCGTTGAATAACTTTTTTCAATGGGAACATCTTTAAGATCTAATGCGATATTCTGAGCCGTTCTTCTTGCTAAAGAACGCTGTGCCAGCATATCCAAAGGTTTATCTAAAAAAGATTGCGAACTTGGCTTATCTTTAAAATAAATCCAAGCATCTTCTTGCGAAAACATCGCAGATGAAAAAAGTAATATAAAAAAGGCGATATAGTATTTCATAGTTTACTTTTTTAAAAAGGAAATTCCCTATAAAAAAGTATAAAGCTAAGAAATTACTCCCGAACCAACTAATTCATTATCTAAATACCATGCAACAAATTGACCTTCAGTAATAGCCGATTGAGGTTCCTCAAAACGAACGTACATTCCGTTTTCAAATTGGTACAAAACAGCTTTTTGCAAAGGCTGACGGTAACGAATTCTAGCCATCACTTCCATTGATTCACCTGACTTTAAAGCCAAATCAGTTCGAACCCAATGCACTTCAGAATTCCCAACAAACAAAGCTTTTTTAAACAAACCTGGGTGATTACTAGATAAGCCAGTATAAATCGTATTGGTATCAACATCCGTAGCAATTACAAACAACGGATCAGTAGTTCCTCCTACATTCAAACCTTTTCTTTGTCCGTTTGTAAAATAATGAGCACCTTGGTGTTTTCCAACCACTTTTCCCATTGTAGGCAGGTAATTTAGTTTGTCAGATTCCGCTTTTAATTGTTCTTCTAAAGATAATCCTGCAGTTTCTTCAACAGCATAAATTGGATCATTTTTATCAATTTGAACAATTTTACCCTCTTTTGGTTGTAATTTTTGTTGCAAAAATTCTGGCAGACGGACTTTACCAATAAAGCATAATCCTTGAGAATCTTTCTTTTCAGCAGTTACCAATTCCATTTCAGCCGCAATTTCGCGTACTTCTGGTTTTGTCAAAGCACCAATTGGGAACAATGCTTTAGATAATTGTTCTTGTGATAACTGACATAAAAAATAAGACTGATCTTTATTGATGTCGTTTCCGGCAATTAATTGATAAACAGGCTTTCCGTCAACTTCGATTTCATTTTTTTGGCAATAATGTCCTGTTGCCACATAATCGGCACCAAGACTCAAAGCGATTTTCATAAAAACATCAAACTTGATTTCGCGGTTACAAAGCACGTCAGGATTTGGAGTTCTCCCTTTTTCGTATTCGTTGAACATATAATCAACGATTTTTTCTTTGTATTCTTCGCTTAAATCAACAGTTTGAAACGGTATTCCAAGTTTTTCTGCCACTAATAAAGCATCATTACTGTCTTCTAACCAAGGACATTCGTTAGAAATAGTAACCGAATCATCATGCCAGTTTTTCATAAAAAGGCCAATAACTTCGTATCCTTGCTGTTGCAACAAATAAGCAGCAACACTAGAATCTACACCACCAGAAAGTCCAACAACTACACGTTTCATTCTAAATCGTTTATATTTTTACAAGGGTGCAAAGATAAGCCAAATAATAGAAAATTGCAGCAGGTTTGATTAGTTTATATAATCCCACTGTAGACAAAACCTATCGTTTTTTTTAATTACTTTTAATAATCAATAAAAATGTCATGAAAAAATTGGTTCACTGCTTAATTTTTCTTCTCACAATCACTTCTTTAAGTGCGCAAAGATACAGCGCTACTTTGCAAAACTACGAAGCTTATAAAGCATTCAAGGGCAAACCTTTATCTGATAAATTTTCCAATATCGAATCAGTAAAAATTGTTTACGATTTAAAAAATAAGAAAATGTATTATTTTAACAGTGCCTTAATCGAGCACCATTATGATTTCGTAACCAACTATTTAGGTTATGATAAAGAAGTAGAAATCTTTAACAGAGATAATTACAGCGCGACCGAAAAAGACCGCGATTATTTACTGGGAAATCTGAATCATGTAAAAGGAACTGAAAAGTGGGTTTTCGAATTAGCAGCCTCAGATCGCATGCAAATTCCTTTAATTGAAAACTTTTACAATTTAGTTTTAAAGTCAAGTTTTATTGGGCCGAATTTAAAATTCTACTTAAATAATCCGGAAAAAATGGAATGGTTCCAACAGAATAAATTTAAAATTCCATGTGTAAAATCAGATTATATTTTTAATGATATTACCTATCAAGAAGTAGTTTCGGGAAGCAATATTGGCATTTTAAAACAATACAAAATAAAGGATTTGGAAAACGTAAAACCAAATGCTGACGAAATTATAATTTTAGATGGAACACCTGATATTCTGCCAGATGTAAAAGGAATTATTGTGAATGAACTTCAAACGCCTTTAAGCCATTTGGTGCTTTTGGGTAAAAATAGAAAAATCCCGATTATGGCTTACACAAAGGCTTTTAAAGACAATAATATCAAAAGGTTAGTTTCTAAAAAAGTAGAACTAAAAATTGAAATTGACACTTTTTATATTAAGGAAACTACCAAAAAAATAAACGAAAAAACCGTTTCCAAAAAGAAGCAACTAACAATTGACACTACTATTACTGATTTAGTAGATCTTAATTCAATTCCTAAAAAAGGCGTAAATTTTATAGGTTCGAAGGCACAAAATATGGCTTATTTAATTGCCATTTCAAAAGAGAATTCCAAAGATATTCCGTTTAAAACTCCTGAAGATGCACATGCAATTCCGTTCCATTTCTATACGCAACATATTCAGAAAAAATCAATTTCACCTTTAATACAGGAACTTTTAGCTAATCCTAATAAAGATTCAATTGGCTGGACCAATCGGCAATTAAAAAAAATTCGAGATGCAATTAAAAAAGAATCAATTGACACTGAATTGATTGCAAAATTAAATGAGACTTTTAAAAATGCTAAATTCAAAAATTTTAGATTCAGATCTTCAACAAATGCCGAAGATTTAGATGACTTCAATGGTGCAGGATTATACGATTCAAAAACCGGAATTTTGGGTGATAGCGTCAAAACCTTCGAAAAAGCAATCAAACAAGTTTGGGCCAGTGTCTGGAATGAAGGTTCATATAACGAAAGAGAGCTTTTCGGGATCGATCAGCAAAGCATTGCTATGGGGGTTTTAGTACATCGTTCTTTTCCTGATGAAATTGCCAATGGCGTAGTCATTACTCAAAACATTTTTAGAAAAAATTTTCCTGGAATTACCGTAAACATTCAAAAAGGAGAAAACTCCGTTGTAAAGCCTGAAAAAGGAGAAATATGCGAACAATTTACGGCCTATTATCTAACGCCTGAAAAAACAACTGATGAAGATTTTAATGTCGATTATACCTCCAATTCTAATTTAAACCACAACGAGCCTTTATTAAACAGAAAGGAAATGATCAGACTTAATCTTGTCAGTCAAAAAATCCAAACGCAAATGGATCGTTATTGGAAAAAAAACAGATTAAATCCTGTTGACATTGAGTTTAAAATTGTGGGAGAAAACAGGGATTTATACATTAAGCAAGTTCGGCCTTTTAACGAATAATCAATAAAAAACCTGCACTTCAATTTCATTTAAAACGATGTTTACCAACACAATTTTAAAATCGAAATCCTGAATGTTTATTTTTTCCTGAATTGCTTTGCGTACATTTCCATTTTCTAAAGAAAAATCGTTTAAAAGAGGAATTTTAACATCAACCATATTCAGATACTTAGAAGCTTTTTTATTTACGATAAGCGAAGCAGCAATATAAAATCCAATAATTATTAATTGAAAAAACAAAAGGACTTCTATTTTTTCATACGGATACATAATATCTAAAATCGAAAGTGTGATTGTCGCAAAAAGAAAGATAATCGCATTTACAGTAAAAGACTGCGTTCTGAACCTCAGAATAGAAAAAATAGCAAATAAGCCAAAACCTATACCAACACCAATTTCGATTTTGGTAAACAAATAACAAAGCGAAAAAGTGCACAATCCAACAATTACCATTAACGGATTTATAGTTTCATTATCTTTTCGGTTAGAGAAAAAATACAAAACCAAAATCGAAAAAAACAATAATAAAAATCGGCCAATTAATTCGTTTAAATCCATTCGTTCAAATTGTTAGACAATCAAATTTAAAAAAAGTTTGCCACGAATTCACGATTTTTTTCTTCTAAAATTAATTCGTGAATTCGTGGCAAAAAAACTTTATACAAAAAAGCTTAATTTATTCCATTTTAGGCTTAGAGTCCGCTTGATAATTGCTTTTTGGATCGCTCATATTTACTTCTTTTGTTAATTTCCCTCCCAAGTAAAACTGCCACTTGCCAACTTTTTTACCGTTTAAAAATTTGCCCTTAGAAGCCATCGCGCCATTAGAATCATAAAAAACAGCATCACCATTATAAACATTGTCTTTAAAAGTTGACTGCTCTAACAGAATTGCATTTTGCCCGTATTTTTTATAAATTCCTTCTTTTGAACCATTTTTATAAATCATTTCTTCGGCGATTTTTGCATCTGGATAATATACAGATCTTGTCCCATCGAGCTTTCCATTTTTATAATGTTCCAATGTCATTAAAACCTTTGAAGCTTTGTGGTAATATTTCCATTCGCCTTCACGTGATTTTCCAACTTCTTTACCTTCACTTACTTTATTCTTGTTTTGATCGTAAAAAATAGTATAGGAACTTCCATCATTTGCTGTAAAATCACGAGTTGCAATTACATCGCCTTTTTTAGTATCATCAAAAAATTTAAACACGCCAGTTTCTTTTCCGTGAATAAAAGTTCCTTCGTAACGAGGACGTTTTGAGGCTTCGTAAACACCTTTCCAAACTCCATCCTTTTTACCGTCAGAATCGACTTTATTAAAATCTTGCGCAACAGCTACCGTACTTATAAAAAATAAAATCCAAAATTTTTTCATAATTCGTTTTTCTTTATAACAACAAAAATTCAGTTTTAGTATCACAAAAGTATGACCATTTTTAGTTTTATCCTGATTTTTAAAGCTTCAAAATATGCATTTGAATTTTGTTTGATAAATATATAAAAAAAATAAACATTTATAACAACAAAAAATAAATAAGATCATTTTAAACCATTATAAATAAACGAATTAAAATAAAATAAAATCAAAATAAACATGTGAAAAGTGTAATTTTTGTTTAACATTATATAAAAAACATTAAACAAAAAATTTTAATTTAGCACTACAAATAAAAAAAAACATATTATGAAAACAATCAAAATTAAATTAATTGCTTTATTAGCGTTAATTGCATTCGTCAGTATTTCATGCAATAATGATGATGATGATTCATCGCAAACCCCAAAAACGATTGTCTCTATTGCAAAAGGAAATCCAAATCTTAGCTATTTGGTTGCAGCTTTAGAAAAAGCAGATCTAGCAACCACATTGAACACTTCTGGTTCTTATACCGTTTTTGCACCTACTAATACAGCTTTTAGCGCCTTTTTAACAGCTAATGGTTATGCTAATCTTAATGCTGTTCCTGTCGATGCATTAAAAGAAATATTATTGAATCACGTTTTAAGCACAAAAGTAAAATCGACTGAAATTGCAACTGGTTATGTAAAAACTTTGGCAAAAGGAAGTGCTTCCTCTTCAAATACAATAAGCATGTACCTGGAAAAAGGCAGTGGCGTAGATATTAATGGTGGGAAAACAAATGGAGGCGCAACAGTAACCACTGCTGACATTGAAGCCTCAAATGGAATTATTCACGTAGTAGATGGTGTGATAGGTTTACCAACCATTGTTAATCATGCAGTCGCAAATAAAAATTTTACAACACTTGTTGCCGCTTTGACGTACAATTCATCATCTGGCTTTGCTGGAATTTTATCTGGAAAAACAAATTCTCCTTTCACCGTTTTTGCACCAACAAATACTGCTTTCTCGAGTTTTTTAACTGAAACTGGTTATTCAGGACTTGCTGCGATTCCTGCTAATGTTTTAGAGACAACCCTAAAATATCACGTGGTTGCTGGGGCAAATGTATTATCAAGCTCTTTGACAAACGGTCAAGTCGTAAGCACTTTTGCTGGTCAGAATTTCACAATTGGATTAACAGGTGGTGCAAAAATTACTGATGCTAACAATAGAATCAGCAACATAATAGCCACAGATGTCCAATGTTCAAACGGGGTTATTCATGTAATTGATAAAGTCCTGTTGCCTAAATTTTAACCACAAAAAAAATCGTCCCGTTAAAAAACGGGACGATTTTTTTATATTTAGAATAAAATTATCTCTTTTTATTCGCTTTTGCCGCTTCCTGCTGTTCCATTACTTCATTAAGACGTTGTTGGAATTTGCTTGGTTTTTTAGGCTCTTTCAATTTGTTTTCTTGAATCTGAGCGTGAATTTTATCACTGTCCACAATATAATTCTTGATCACAAACATAATTCCAATAGTAATTAAGTTCGAAATAAAGTTATACAAACTCAAACCTGCACCGTAATTATTGAAGAAAAGTAACATCATTAATGGCGAAACATAAATCATGATTTTCATCATCTTAGCCATATCCGGCATTCCTTCTTGCTGAGGCGCAGCCATTTGCTGATCTCCAGAAGTCATTTTCATATAGAAGAAAATTGCAACTGCTGCCAAGATTGGGAATAAACTGATATGATCACCATAAACTGGTATAGTAAATGGTAATTTTACAACAGCATCAAATGATGATAAATCGTCTGCCCAAAGGAAACCTTTTTGTCTTAACTCAAAAGCCGCTGGGAAAAACTGAAACGATGCATACATAAACGGAAGCTGAATCAAAGCTGGGATACATCCCGCCATTGGGTTTACTCCTGCTTTGTTGTACAGTTTCATAGTTTCCTGCTGTTTTTTCATTGGGTCTTTTTTGTATTTCTCTCCCAACTCTGTAATATCAGGTCTTAAAACTTTCATTTTAGCCTGAGACAAGAACGACTTATATGTAATTGGCGACATTGCCAATTTGATGATAATAGTAAAAATGATAATCGCAATACCTAATGATAATCCGATTGTTGAGCTTAAGAATCCAAACAAAGGAATAAAAATCCATTTATTGATCCACCCGAAAATTCCCCATCCTAATGGAATGATTTTTTCGAAATTTTTATCGTAAGCTTTTAATGTTTTGTAATCCGCCGGACCAAAATATAAGCTCATTTTATAATCAACTTCTCCATTTGAGAATGCTAAAGGCAAATTAGCTCTGAATTGTTTTGTAAAAACAGTATCAATTTTTTCGTCTTTAACTAAATTATCTGAATGTAATTTTGAAGTTTCAAAAGGCTTTTCCGTAGCTAAAATTGTCGTGAAAAAATGCTGTTTGAAAGCAACAAAGCTTACTTTCTCAGGAGTTTCCTCTTTTCCTTCTCCATTACCATTTACGTTACTGTATTTTGATTCCTCGTATTTGTAATCAATCTGAGAGAAACGTCCTTCATATGAAATACTTTTCTCGTTTCTGTATGTTTTTAAATCCCATTGTAAATCTAATGGCTTAGCAACATTTAAAACTTTATTAAGTCCCTGAGAACGAACATCAAAACCAACTAAATAATCATTTGGTTTTAAAACATATTTGTATTCTAAAAATTCATTAGCCCCCGCTTTCAAACGCATTGACAAAACTTGATCTTGACCAATTTTTTCTAATGTCGGCTCAAAATACAAATCTTTAGAATTTAAAGTTCTGTTATCAGCAGTCTGTAACTGAATGTTTAAGTTTGAATTATTGTCTTTAATTAATTCAACTAATTGTTTAGAACCTTTTTTAAACTTTTCAAATTCTTTTAAAGTTGCTTCAACAATGTAACCACCTTTGTTAGCGATTTTTAGCTTAATCTTTTCGTTTTCGATTGTTGTAAAAGATTCTTTTGCAGAAGGAAGTGTTGCAGAATAAGCAAAACCACCTAAAGTTTTTTGCAATTGTGCTAATTGAACGGTATCACCAGGAGTTGCAACCGTAACTGGTGCAACAGCAGTTTTAGCTTTATCAGCTTTTGCTTGAGCTTCTTGTTTAGCAACTAATTCTTTCTTGGCTTTTTCAGCAGCAATTTCCTTCTCAGAAGGTTGATTTTGATACATGATCCAAATCAAAATTCCGAATATCAATACAAAACCAATGATTGAATTAAGGTCTAATTTTTTTTCTTCCATTATTAATTTAAAAAAGTTATTCTTTGAAAACAATTAGTAACGAGTTGATGTCAAAAGTTACATCTCCTCAGAATATTAATTATTATTTTTTATGCGCATTAACCGCAGCTGCCACAAAGTTTACAAAGATTGGGTGCGGATTTGCAACTGTACTTTTGTATTCTGGGTGGTATTGTACACCAATAAAAAATGGGTGATTTTCTAATTCTACAATTTCTACCAATCCTGTATCTGGGTTTACTCCAGAAGCTTTTAAACCAGCTTTCTGCAATTCATCAGCATATTTGTTGTTGTACTCATAACGGTGACGGTGACGCTCAGAAATTGTTTTCTGTCCGTAAATTTTATAAGCCAAAGTGTTTGGTTTAATATCACATTTCCAAGCACCTAAACGCATTGTTCCACCTTTATCTGTAATTGTTTTTTGCTCTTCCATTAAATTCACAACCGGATGAGGCGTTTTATCGTTCATCTCTGTAGAATTCGCTTCAGCATAACCTAAAATATTTCTAGAATACTCGATAACAGACATCTGCATTCCTAAACAAATTCCGAAAAACGGAATATTGTTTTCACGAACATAACGAACTGCTTCAATTTTTCCTTCAATACCTCTTTCTCCAAATCCAGGAGCAACTAAAACTCCGTCAAGAGTTCCTAGTTTCTCTTCAACGTTGTCAGCATTAATATGCTCTGAGTGAATCGAAATTACATTTACTTTAGTTTCATTTGCAGCACCTGCATGAATAAACGCTTCTAAAATAGATTTGTAACAATCCTGCATTTCTACGTATTTTCCAACCAAACCGATATTTACAGTATGTTTTGGACTTTTTAATCTGCGTAAGAAAGTATTCCAGTTTTTCAAATCTGGAGCAGCTTTTTTAGGCAAATCTAATTTCTTTAAAGCCACAACATCTAATCCTTCTTCAAGCATTAAATTTGGAACTTCATATATAGTAGAAGCATCAATCGATTGGATAACTGCTTCTTTCTTAACATTACAAAACAAAGCTAGTTTTTGACGTAATTCCTGAGATAATTCGTGCTCGGTTCTACAAACTAAAATATCAGCTTTGATTCCGCTTTCCATCAACGTTTTTACAGAGTGCTGTGTAGGTTTTGTTTTCAACTCACCTGCTGCAGCCAAATAAGGAACTAAAGTTAAGTGAATAACGATTCCGTTGTTTTCACCTAATTCCCAAACTAATTGACGAACAGACTCTATATAAGGTAGTGATTCGATATCACCCACAGTTCCACCAATTTCAGTAATAACGATATCATAATCGCCAGATTTACCTAGCAATTGCATTCTATCTTTGATTTCGTTTGTGATGTGAGGAACAACCTGAACTGTTTTTCCTAAAAATTCTCCTCTTCTTTCTTTTTCAATAACTGAAAGATACACTCTTCCTGTAGTAACGTTATTGGCCTGAGAAGTAGGAACATTCAAGAAACGTTCATAGTGACCTAAATCTAAATCTGTTTCTGCTCCATCATCTGTTACATAACATTCTCCATGCTCATACGGATTCAATGTTCCCGGATCCACATTAATATACGGATCAAATTTTTGAATAGTTGTACGGTATCCTCTTCCTTGTAACAATTTTGCTAAAGATGCTGCAATGATTCCTTTTCCTAATGAAGAAGTCACACCGCCTGTAACAAAAATATATTTTGTTTGATTCATTCTGTTGTTGTTTGTAAGTAGTTGTGTAAAAAACTTGGCAAAAGTACAAATTTAATTAGACAATTTATCAATTCAATTATGAGATAATTTGCAAATTTTTAAACAGATCAATTACTTGGTTTTGTAATCGATAATTTTAACTTTTAATTAGAGATTTTTATTGAGGAATGTGTTCGAAATCTATTTCTACTAAAGTTTTTTACCAGGGAAATGAATTTATTTAAAATAGGGAAGGTTATTTTAATTTATATCTCAAATTATCAAAGAATCTCTCTATAAGTCTTCGATCCTCAGTTATGATTTCCGCACTTCCTTTTGCTTCAGCATGAAAATTTAATTCAACACCATAATTGGTTTTCAATCCAAAAGGTAAACTAACATCTACAAGATAAGAGTTAACTTTATTTTGGCTATCAGATAAAGACTGCTGATTTGTTGCAAGTGAAATTCTTCTTACTTTTCCCTTTATTGAACCATATTCATTGTACGGATAATTATTAAGTTTAATAATTACACTTTGTCCTATTTTTACTTTTCCCGATCCGTTTTCCGGTAAATTAACTTGTCCAATTAATTGGTTATTGTCTGGCACAATTTTAAATAATTCTTGTCCAGACTGAATGTAGTCATTGTTTTTTATGAAATTTAGAAAATCAATTTTACCTTCAATGGGAGAAACAAAAACATAAGTTCGTTCCCATTTTTTTACTGCATCTATCAAATCATAGTAGCTATTAAACAAATTAACTACAAGTTCTCTTTCTTTAACCGCTTTTTCAATTGCAATAACCTGCGCTTTATTTTGGGCCTCATTTATCTGATAAGCAGTATTATTAATTTCCTTGTCAATAGCATAATAGTCTAATTCACTATTCGCTTTAGCAATGAGTGAATGCTCAATATCGGCTTTAGATGTTACATCTTTTGCGTATAGTGTTGAATCTTTTTTAAATAGACTTTGAGATATTTTATACTTTATTTTTTGATTTTCAGCGTCATTTTTCAATTGAGAAAATTTAGCTACCTGTAATTCTAATAACTTCTGATTTATTTGTTTTTGAAATTCATAAGGCTGTTGTACTGAATAATCTAAATATTGATATAACGAATTTAAAAAATTAAAATATTTGTTATTTATTTCACCTAGTGATAGATTTTCTGGAAATGAATGACGATTTTCTTTATAACTAAGCTGATGAATGTTTGTTTTAAAAAGCATGTTATTCAACAGCTTCACATCTTCCACATTTGCTTCATTTTTTATATAAGCCAAATATTCATCTCTTTTAACTTTCACTTCTGATTTATTGACCAACAAAATAATATTTCCCGAAGTTGAAGCAATAAGCTTAACCGGAGCCTGACGTGTATTTATAACAATTTGACCTGCTAATATTGACGGATATTTTATAAGCCAGCCAAATAAAAGCAAAAGTAAAACCAAACCAATTGCAACACCACTGATTGTAAAACCAAATTTAGTAGGCATTCTTTCAATTATCGAAGCCACTTCTTCCGTTCTGTTTTCATTAAGTGTTTTATGAAATCCTTTTTTAGCCATTTATAGTATCTCCTATTTGTGTTTTAACCAATTGATAATAATGTCCGCTCTCTCTGGTCATCAACATATCATGATTGCCAATTTCAGTGATATAGCCATTTTTCAAAACTATTATTTGATCTGCTTTTCGAATGGTACTCAATCTGTGAGCTACAACAATTACCGTTTTGTTTTTAAATATTTCTTCCAACGCGACTACTATTTTTTGCTCGTTGATAACATCTAAAGAATTTGTTGCCTCATCAAAAAATAAATAATCAGGATCTTTATACAAAGCCCTTGCAATTAAAACACGTTGTTTTTGTCCACCACTTAAGCCTCTTCCGCTTTCTCCCATCATTGTTTGATAACCTTTTGGCATCGCTTCAATTTCAGTCGCAATATTAGCAGCAGTTACCGCTTTTTTCAATCTTATAAAATCTATATTTTCATCATCTAAAACAATATTATTCTGAATTGTGTCGCTAAAAATTTTACCGTCTTGCATAACTGCACCACAGCTTTCGCGCCATTGCTTTAAATTAATATTCTGAATATTCAAATTTCCCATCGACAATTCACCATGAGTAGGATTATATAATCTTAAGATAAGTTTCAATAAAGTTGTTTTGCCACTTCCACTATCACCAACAATTGCGGTTACTTTTCCTTCAGGAATCATGAGAGAAATGTTACTTAAAATATAATCACCGTTACGGCTGTATTGAAAACTCACATTTCGTAAAAACAAACTTTTGTCTTCCGGTAGTTTTATATTATTGTTAATGTCATTTTCTTCTTCATTTTCAAGTTCATGTATTTCATTCAGTCTTAAAAAACTTATTTTAGCATATTGAGCCGATTGAACAAATGAAATGAACTGCATAATTGGACCATTGAGCATTCCTATTATAAACTGAGTCGAAATCATTACTCCAAAAGTGATATCTCCTTTTATTACTGCTTTGGCACAATAAAATGTAATTACTAAATTGGTTAATTGATTAATGAACTGGGCACCTAGATTTTGCGCATTTGTAATACGTAATATTTTTTGATCGATTTTGAATAACTGTACTTGAAGCGCTTCCCATTTCCATCTTTTTTGTTTTTCGTAATTATTGATTTTGATGTCTTGAATGCTTCCAATAGTTTCAACCCAATAACTTTGATTTTTTGTATGAACATCAAAATATTCCCAATCCAACTTTTTTCTAAATTGAAGAAAAAATAAAACCCATCCAATAAATAATGAACTTCCAACAACATAAATTAAGCATAAAATTGGACTGTAAATAAAAAGGATAATTCCGAAAATGAAAAAGGTCAAAATTGAGAATACAAAATTGAGCGAATTGTTCATTATGAAATCACGAATACGCTCATGATCTTGTGCACGTTGCAAAATATCTCCAATGAGCTTATTCTCAAAAAAAGTAATTGGCAGTCTCATTAATTTAATTAAATAATCAGAAATTAATGAAATGTTGATTCTTGAAGTTAAATGAAGTAAAATCCAATCCCGAATCATATTGCTTAACAAAATGCTTACAATAATCGTAATGTTCGCAATTAAAACCAGATCGATAAAATCTAAATCGTTTGTCTGAATACCAACATCTATTACTGATTTTGAAATAAATGGCAAAAATGCCTGCAATATTGTTACGATCAGCATTACTACAAATAAGTTTACAAAACTCTTTTTGTATGGAGTAAAATAACCTAAGAAATTTTCAAGTGTTTTACGCCTTTCTAATTTATCATTTATCGATCGTTGTTTAAAATCAGCCATAGGCTCGATAGCTAAAACCGCTCCTGTTTTAGATTCTTTTAACCAGCCTTTCTGAAAATTCTCAAATGAATATTTTAATAAACCTTTTGCAGGGTCAGAAACAAAAACTTGTTTGTTATTTATTTTATAAACAACAATAAAATGATTGTCCTGCCAATGCACAATGCAAGGCAACGGAATTACCTTTAACGTATCAAAATCTATCTTAATGCTTTTAGTACGCAAACTAATTTTTTCGCAGGCATCACTGAGATCTAAAAAACTTACACCCTCACGGGTGATACCACATAAATCGCGTAAAAAAGGCAGGCTGTAGAACCTGCCGTAATATTTAGCAATAATTTTGATGCACGTAGGTCCACAATCTTTTGCATCGAGCTGATGCTCGTGGGGAAAATTAATCATAAATAATTTTTACGTATTTTAAAACTTGCCACTTTTTACTAGAGGTCAGTAAATTCTAATATCAAACCAATAACATAAAGAACTGTAACAGGTACACAAAAACAATAAAAATTTAAAGTTTTACTATTAAAAAAGAGATCATCTTCAGAGAAATATTTTAATTTATTGCACACTTTATACATAAGGACCCAAAACAACATCAGACAAAATAGCCCTATCAAATGAATTGCAAAATTTTTATATTTTTCGTCCATAATTACTTTTATGTGATTTATTTATAGAGTTTAATAAAATCCCGAATCAAAGCATAAATCAATCCAAGTATTAAAAAAAAACTTAAATAAAACCTAAAAGTCAAACCTTTTAAATAAGAGTTTTTTTTATTAAAATCTTTCGGATCATGAAACTTCTTGAAGCGTATGACCCAAAAGAAAGCAAGAAAAAGTATCCCAAAAAAATAAATTATCAAATTTTCATACTTGTTCATAATATTCTATTTTCGCTCTAACCTTTTATAATCTGAATTAATATTTGTTTTCAATAATTCAAAAAACTTATGTTTCTTATTCTCTATCCTTTATAATAAGCAAATTAAAATTCATTTTCTTCAGAAAGGGTTAAAATCAGGAGTTCAAACTAAATTTTCCATTTTTATAATCTTCAAGTATTTTTTTTGCATTTTCAAAATCTTTTTCGTTTACCTGCAAAAAAACTGAATTAAAACCACCAGCGCTTAATAATGAAGGTTTTATCGTAGCCATATATTCATTTTCAATGTAACTTTCAATATTAAAGCTACTTAAAAGGTTCTTTATATTTATTACTTCAATGTAGCTAGCATTAAATAATACTACCATAATTTTTATTATTCAAATAGTTTAAAATTTTAGAAAAATTAAATCTTGTATTTATATGCTTTTGGAAATAAAAATGAGATTAAGCATTAGACCTTGTTAAACAAAATCTTTTCATATATTTTATTTTTTAAGTAATTCAAAGACTTCTCCTGCAAGATTTTCATAGCAAATCAATCCTTCTCTTTTATCCCAGAAGAAAGATTTCAGATAACCATTCTCTAAATTATACGCATTCAAACCAAGTTCAAAAATATAAACTGAAGTATACTTCCTGTGTGTCATTTTCAAGGTAACACTTTGACCATAGGCATGATTGTTATTTAAATCAATGCTATACAATCCAAAAGCATTGAAAGAAGGAAAATTTTGTAGTTCATCTTCCTCCTTATCTATACTAATTTCAACATCACAATACTTTCTGTTTTTGCAAAAGTTGGAAGTAAGCATTATATTCTTTTTACAATCTCTGCTCTTAAACAGATTTATAGTATTACCATTAGTGGTTTCAGAAACAATTATAGTGTCAAAATTTCCCAAATTACTTTTAAATATGATTATTTGACCCTTTTTATAAGCCACAAACCAATCCAATTCATCTTTTGAAAATTGTCTGTCTGAAGAATCACATGAACAAAAAAGCAAGAGTAATAAAATTGATAGTACAATTTTCATTCTATTTACTTTTTCAATAATTCAAACACTTCTCCTTCTTTCGTATCATATCTAACCAGTCCTTCTTTTTTGTTCCAATAAAAAGATTTAAGGTAATTATTACCAAAATTATTTGCATTATATCTATCTTCAAAACATAATGTCTCTAAGTACTTTTGAGAGGTTGTCAATTTTATTAATTTCTTTATAGGAGCTTCCTTTTGATGTATCTTAGAATAACTTAGAATAAATTAAACCAAAAAGGCTAAAACTCGGAAAACTTCGTTCATTTTCTTTATCCTTACTGATTGAAATTCCCCCGCCACAATAGCTTTCATTTTTGCAAGTTTTGGTTTTTAAATCAATATTAATCATATTATTTTGCACAGATCCAATTTCAAACCAATTACAATCTTTGTTACCATACCTTTCAACCTTATCAGTTATCGTGATTGTATCCATATTTGCTAAATTGCTTTTAAATATAAGTTGTTGCCCTTTTTGATAAGCAGAAAACCATTCTCGTTCATCTTTTGTCAAATGTGCCTCTCTACATGTGCATGAAGAAAAAATTACAACGATTAGAATTAATAGTTTAGTTTGCATAAATATCAATTTAGCTTTTATTTTTTAACGATTCAATAACAGAATCAATACTATGCCCATTTACGGATCCTGAAGTACTTGAGGGTGATAAAAAATGCTTTTCTCCTCCGGCAGTAGTTAATGCTGGATTAGATGCTTGCAATGCATTTAATGGATCAGTAGACATAATATATGCATTAGTATCCGAAATAAATCCAATACCTAATACAACAGCTGTTGAATAACTTAATCCAGCAGCATTAAATGTAGTTGCACTTTCACCAGTTGCTCGAGCATTTGCCTCTGCTAAGCCTCCTCCTAAAGAATGTCCTGTAAAAGATAATGCATCCCCTAGTAAATCTTTAAGAGCTTTAGCATTATTAACAGATTGTTGATACTGCAATGAAAGACCGCCCAACTGGATTACATCTGCAGCGATATCTGCCATACTCGCTTCTGTTCCCGCTGTAGCATAACAATACTCTTTTTTACCATTTATGTTCCTTTCATACAATTGCGATTTAAAACCTGAAGAAGGATTATTATAGGTTAATCCTGTGAACAGTTTAGACACCTCCCATCCATTAAGATCTGTATTATTGACATTGTCCCCATAAACTGCTTTCGACATCACTGCAGCCTCAAGTGCAGTTGGCTTAGAAGTACTTCCATGTATAGTCATTCCAAACCAAGATTGATATGTTGAAGTTGTTGTGCTACCACTACCCATTGTGACACCACCACTTCCCATTAAAATTCCGGTGTTTAATTTTAAATTACCATTATCAATCACAATACCAATTGGAATCGAGCTTGGTCCTTTGTAACTGTTAATCACAGTTACGTTCTCCAACCACCCTCCATAAATAATATTATTTTGAGCTCTACCAGCAGCTGTTGTTTCATTTAATAAAAAAGTATTAATCCCTTCACTGGGGTCAGCACCTCTTGAATAATTACTATTAATAAGTCCAAATAACCTATTTATTGAAAGAGCATCAGTAGTAATCATACCATTAGAAGTTGTTACCCAACCAGTTCCATTTGATACTGGAGCGCCATTATTATTGGTTGTCCCACTACCATAACTTCCACCATAATTGGTTGTTCCGTAACCATAAGTATTTTGGTTTGATGAAATTGATGGATTACTATAATTTCCATTTGGGGTAAATAATAAAGTTCCAGCGGGACTAAATTGTGAAGACAAACCTCTATCACTCGCATAATATCCCATATTCCCAGAGCCTCCACCGGACACAAAGCCGCCTGCTATTGGTTGTGTGTAATAACTCCCATCTACAACAGACCCACTGCCTGCCATAATAAACTTCATATCTTCAATAGAGATATTCCCTACTAAAGCATCAAAACTCATCTTTTTTAATACTCTCATTTTATTTATATTTTTTGATTGGTTTGATAAAAATAAAACAAATAAATTAAATTAGTAAGTTTTTTATTGTTAAAATTTAATTTATGACTTAATGTGTGATCTTAACGGGACCAATTTTATAGAAATCCGGAATTTTTTTAAGAGCTATTTTAGGAGAGTAAGTTTTTTTAATCCAAAAAAGATGAAACAGCAACCCTTCGAATTCGTTTTTATAAATAATTTTTCCATTTTCAAAAACTACATCGCCTGTATAACCTTCAATAATGATAAAGTCAAAATGAGCTCTAATTTCTCTTGTTATTTCTGCTGCTTTGATAAGATGAGTGAAGCTTACAATTTCAGTATGAATTTCAAAAATTGATCTTCCATAAGTAAGTGGATCCCAAGCAAAATTACATTCGTCAAAACAATAATGCTTCGGGTTTGAAAAAACAAATTTATAATCTTTGCTCTTCATGAAAAAAGTATTCATTTTTTCATTATTCCGATAAAGCCCAAAACAACCTGTCGTATAATCATGTCGCATACTTATGAAATCATAAGAAGCTAAAAAATCTTCAGTAAGAAATAATCGAATGTCACCAAATATAATATCAAGATCACTTTGTGCCCAAAAATCATAATCCTTAACAATTTCAGGAAACAAAAAACCATAAGCAGGTTTAAAATCACATAATTTATATGGATAATCAATACTGACTTTGAAACCAAGCTTTTCAGATGCAGAAGCTTTTATCTCATCAAGTGTTTTGTAGATTATTTTTACATTATCCGGTTTGTTGTCAATCTTATTTTTATTATGAGTAATAATATAAAAATCGACAGTTGGGTTAAAAGAGCAAGAATGTAAAAAATAAGGAAAGTACCAAGGGAATTTGCCATACCAGCAAGTAATACTTGCTATAGAAGTAAGTTTAGGCATAAAAAAAATATTATAATTTAAAAAACACTGACTTGTACACATTTATGAATTCAGTCTTGAATTCTGTGGTATCACTTTGTTTTTGGAAATTATAATATTTTTGTATTTCAAACTTAAATAAAAAAAATCAAACTACCAAAGATTTTTCTTACTATTTTATAGGTTTTGGATATTGTTTCTTAATATTACGTATCAATTCTTCTAATCCATTTAATTTTAACTCATAAATAAGCTGTAATTGTTGTCCTAATTCTCCATTTGGAAAACCTTTATTATGATACCAAACCACATAATATTCGGGTAAATCAATTAAAAAACGTCCTTCGTATTTCCCGAAAGGCATTTTGGTATGCGCTAATTTTATGAGAAGTTTTTTGTCTTGTTCCATAGTTTAGAAGAAGAAAGAAGCAAGATGAAAGACTTATATTCTCTTCTTTTCTGCTTCAATCGCTTACAAAACTATCACTTATTTTCTCTTTTGCCACAGATTAAAAGAATTTACAAGGATTAAAAGCGTAGCATCTCAGAATCTCAGATATTTAAAACAAAAAAAGAAGCAAGAAAAAAGAATCTTTTTTTAATTCTCTCTTCCTGCTTCAAAATTATTATTTAACTAATTACTAATTTCTAAAATACTGAAAAAAACTTAGAATCTCAGAACCTTAGCATCTTAGAACCTTAATAATGCCATCTCACAAAAGCTTCCATCGCTGCATAAGTTGCCAAACCTAATTGCTGATATAAAGCTGCTGTTTCGCTGTTTCTGTCTTCGGCTCTCTGCCAAAATTCTCTGGCATCAGTTCCTTGGAAGACAACGCCGTCTTTTTGAGATTGATGTTTGAAGATTCCGTGGCGTTTTGCTAAAACTTGGTCTGGGCTCATTGGTACAGCCATTTCAACTTCGTCAATTCCCCATTCCTGCCAAGCACCGCGGTACAACCATAACCAACAATCATCCATAAATGATTTTGGTTTTAAAACTTTTACAGCTTCAAAAATAGCGTCCAGACAAACTTTGTGCGTTCCGTGTGGATCTGCTAAATCTCCTGCAGCGTAGATTTGATGTGGTTTAATTTTTTCGATTAAATCAACTGTTAACTGAATATCTTCGTGACCAATTGGTTTTTTCTCAATTGTTCCGGTTTCATAAAAAGGCAATTCCATAAAATGAATTTGACTATCTGGCAAACCAACAAAATGACTTGTTGCTCTCGCCTCTCCTTTTCTAATTAATCCTTTAATGTAACGAACCTCCGGAATATCAATTTCACTGTTCTTTTTATTCTCTAAAAAGGTGTGTGCTTTTTGATAAATGTTATCTGCCTCTGCACTTTTGATTCCGAATTTCTCGTTATAATCAATCACGAATCTTGCAAAACGCAGCGCCTCATCATCCGCGACAGCGATATTTCCTGAAGTTTGATACGCAACATGTACTTCGTGACCTTGCTCCTGCAGACGCATGAAAGTTCCTCCCATACTGATAATATCATCATCTGGATGCGGACTAAAAATCAATACACGCTTTTTAGCCGGTTCAGCTCTTTCAGGACGATTTGTGTCGTCTGCATTTGGTTTTCCGCCTGGCCAGCCCGTAATTGTATTTTGAAGTTTGTTGAAAATTTTAATATTCGTATCATATGCTGGACCAGAATCTGCTAATAAATCGCTCATTCCGTTTTCGATATAATCAGCATCTGTAAGTTTTAAAATTGGTTTTTTAAGATCTAAAGCCAATCCTAAAACTGCTTTACGAGTTAATTTATCTGTCCAAACAATTTTTTCAACCAACCAAGGTTTGTTGATTCTTGTTAATTTTGAAGAAGCTTCTTTATCTAAAATAAAAACAGCATTATCATGTTCCTGCAAAAACGAAGCTGGAACTCTATTTGTAACTTCATCCTCAACAGATCTTTTTACAATATTTGCTTTTCCTTCTCCCCAAGCCAATAAAATTACTCTTTTGGCTTCCATGATTTTTTTAACTCCGAGTGTGATTGCCGTTCTTGGCGTATTGTTCAATCCGAAGAAATCTTTACTTGCCGCTACTCTTGTAATATGATCTAAAGCCACTAAACGTGTTTTAGAGTTTTGAAGCGAACCCGATTCATTAAAACCGATATGTCCGTTTCCTCCAATTCCAAGAATTTGCAAATCAATACCGCCCAAAGCTTCGATTTTAGCTTCATATTCATGACAATAATCAGCAATTTGTTCTTTTGTCAAAAGTCCGTCTGGAACGTGCGCGTTTTCAGGTAAAATATCGACATGATCAAACAGCAATTCTTTCATAAAACGAACATAACTGTTGATTGAGTTTGGTTCCATTGGATAATATTCATCCAAATTAAAACTGATTACGTTTTTAAAACTCAAACCTTCTTCTTTATGCAAGCGAACTAATTCAGCATAAAGCCCTTTTGGAGAAGAACCTGTTGCCAAACCTAAAATACAAGGCTGATTTTCTTTTTGTTTTGATTGAATTAAAGCTGCAATTTCTTGAGCAACTGCTTTTGAAGCATCTGACGAATTTTCAAAAACAACCGTATTGATGTTTTCGAATCGTTTTTCGAATCCCGTTGCTTTGTCGATTTTACTTTTTAACATGATATAGTTTTTTTAATTTCTCTTATTTATTCTACCATCTTCTGTATTTATGCCCTTTTACAGCATAAAAAAGAATCATTAAATACGATGGTAAAAGCATTAAATAGGCCAATTGATTTCCGCTTCGTGATGTTTCCACTGTTCCAGCTTCAATATTTGCTGTATTTATTGTTTCGGTGATCAAGCCATAAAACAAAGGAAAAATAGCACCGCCAATAATTCCCATAATTAAAATAGCACTTCCTATTTTAGTGTATCCGCCTAAATCTTCTAACGCCATTGGCCAAATTGCCGGCCAACAAAGTGCATTTGCCAAACCTAACATTGCAACCAATAAAATCACAATTGGCAAACTTGGAATTCCTGGCAGTTGAATTGCCAATTTTGGCGAAATCAGAACTATTGCCAGAACCAAAATGATTCCTAAAACTCCAGATCCTTTTAAAGCCGTAACCTGCGAAAGGTATTTTGGAATCAATGTTATTCCTAAAATATACCCCACAACCATCGCCGACATTGTAAAAGAAGTTAGTTTTAAATAAAAATTTCCTTCGTCGCCGTAAACGCCTAATTGTTTTCCAAAACCTCCAATTGAATCTCCAGCCAAAACTTCGGCTGCCAAATACAGCATTAAAGTGATTACTCCTAAAACCAATTGAGGACGTTTGAATGCATTTTTAATTTGTTGGAAAATACTCAAATTTGAAATATTTCCTTCTTCATCTAAATCAATTTCTGGGAGCGGCGAAAGCTTCACAAATAAAGCTAACACTATAATAATCAATCCCATATAAAGATAAGGTCTTTGTAATTGTAATGCAAGAGAATTTAAAGCATTTGATTTTGAGACTGAATCCAGCATCGCAATCTTGTCTGCCGTGAACTCTTGCATATTAGACAAAACCAAAGCTGTTAATATAATTGGCGCCACAAATCCGGCTAATTTATTGGCAATCCCTAAAACGCTGATTCTTGCTGCGGCACTTTCTCTCGGACCAATTACAACTACATAAGGATTTGAAGCCGTTTGTAAAATTGCTAAACCAGTTCCCATGACAAAGAGCGCTATTAAAAACAGTAAAAAAGTACGGCTTTCGGCTGCTGGATAAAACAAAAATGCTCCTAAAGCAATTATCAATAATCCGAGCGAAATACCATTTTTGTAGCCTACTTTTTCGATAACCCATGATGATGGCACTGCCATGACAAAATATGCAATATAAAAGGCAAAAGTTACAAAGTAAGCCTGAGAAGAAGACAACTCACAAGCTAATTCAAAAAATGGAATTAAAGGTCCGTTTAGCCAGGTTACAAATCCGAGAATAAAAAATAATGCGGTCAGGATAACCATCGGAATAATTGCATTCCTTTTTTCTGCTTGGATGACATTTTCAATGTTCGACATAATACTTTGGGTTGATTGTTAATAGATTTTTTACTTTCAATCTATGATAGAATCAACACTAAATAATTGTATTGCGATTTTTACGCAATATTCTGCGATTTTTTTGCAATACAAAAGTAATATATTAAGTTAGACTTATCCCTAAAATAGATATGAAATTTTTGTTAATATTTTTTAAGATTCCCAGTCCAGTACTGGATAGTGTTTTTTAAGATATTCTTTAACGTCGGCGATATCTTCTTTTGCAGTTAAATCAGGAACATGCTCAGAAAACGGAATTCCGATAGTTGTGTTTGGATTTGCTTTTACAGAATTCAACAGCACTGTCGGCAACTCTTTTTCATCTCTTTCAGGATTTACCGGACAATTTTCTAAATGCGTGTACAATGTTTTTCCTGTAAATTTAAAAGCATTCATACTCACTCTTATTTTGCCTTCAACATCTTTATAATGTTCTAAATCTGAAGCTTCTGGTTTTTCTAAAATATCCAACAGCTGATTATTTTCATCTAATTTTGCAATTGCGAAACGTGAA
Source organism: Flavobacterium sp. LHD-80 (assembly GCF_030929605.1). Classification (GTDB taxonomy): domain Bacteria; phylum Bacteroidota; class Bacteroidia; order Flavobacteriales; family Flavobacteriaceae; genus Flavobacterium. The sequence goes on along the minus strand of NZ_JAVFVS010000001.1, from coordinate 343,435 downwards.
ATTCTTTCTAAAGGAAACTCTAAAGCATCGCGATCATAACTGATAAATGCATTGGGACTTTCTGTTTTTCTTAGAGCCAATAAAGCTTCAGCAGAATATAAATTATCGCTGTTGCAAACAGAATATTCTAATTCATTCAGCTCCGGAAATTGCTCAACAGCTTGAAAAAGAGCATCTGCAGTCCCAAAAGGCTTTACTCTTCCTTCCGGAATATATTGAACAGCAAATGAAATGTTCAAACCATGAAAATCATTATCTGTATCGTGATTTCCATAAAATTCTTTAAACAATTGCCCTTGTTCGCCAATAATGATATAAATGTTTTGATAACCTGCTTTTTTGGCATTCAACAAAAGATAATCCAATAAAGGTCTTCCGCTTGAACCAACGCCTATCAAGCCTTTGCTTCGTTCGTTTGCCTGAGCGATTTCTTCTGGAGTTAAATTATCTGTAATGGCTTCTTTTTTCATACGAGACGATGCTCCGCCCGCAAGAATAACTAAATTGTTGTGCATATTTTTTCTCTAAATTTCAATGTTTTCAATAATTCGCGCTCCAGGATCAACCGCAACGCCATACGCCTCTTGTGCGCCCGCTTTTAAAATTGCTTCGGTAACTTGAGCTTCTTTTTCAGGATCAGCAATAACAACAATGCTTCCGCCACCGCCAGAACCTACGATTTTAGCTCCATAAGCACCCGCGCGCAAAGCGGCATTGATCATGTCATCGATTCGAGGTACTGTAATTTTCAATAAATCGCGCAAAACTTCATGATGCTGATTCATCCAAAAACCAATTTTTTTAAGATCTAAAACTGGTTTTTCAAACTCTTTTAAAGCTTCTTTCGTGTAATGATAATTTTTTAAAGCGGCTTCAAAAAACGGAATCAAACGATCTGGAAGACAGTTTTTATATCGGTCAACATCTTCAATTTCAGAAGTGTTTAAATCGAAGTCAGGGTAATTTTGTTTCACAATATCAATAGACATTAAAGCATTTCCTTTTAACTCTCCAATTAATCCGATTGTTTCTTTTGGAACGCCAGAAACCCCTGTAATCAAACCTTTTAATTCTGTTCCAATGCATTGATATGAAAAAGGAACTTTTGTATTTATATAAACAATATTTCCTGCTCCAATACTAAAATGATCCATCATTCCGCCTGGTTCTCCGTGTTCTAGAACCTCAGATGCGTATCCAATTTTGGCAATAAAATCAGGAGTTGGCTCTTCATCGACTCCAAAAGCTTCAATTAAAAACCGAATCCAAGCCATTAATAAGGCCGATGAACTTGATGTCCCCGAATTAATTGGAATATCGCCCGTAATTGTAATAGTATAACCCGTCGTAGGAACGCATCCATGTCTTCTCAAAACGCGCAATGATGAAGCGAAATAATCTCGCGGCTCCAGTTTTTCAAAAGTTGCATTAATATCAATGACGCGAACCTCATTAATATCAATCATATTAATAACAAATGTATTGGTCTTATTTTGCTCTGCTGTCAGCTTTATGTTTCGGTCTATCGCGCAGGCAATAACAGGCAAACCTAAATAGTCCTGATGATCTCCAAAGAGACAAGTACGGCCTGGGGCTAATGAAGTAATTTTTTTCATGTAAAAATTTTACATTAAAATATTAAAAACCAATGTTTTGTAATATTTTTGGTTATAAATTTATTTTTGATTTTCGTTTTTGATTTTACGAAACTATATATTATATTTTGATAAAACAAGAAAATATTAAAAAATGTGCTCGAGCACACTAAAATTTATGTTCTCGAGCACAATAACTAATATGAAGTATTTTTTTTCCTGATAATTAAATCAAAGTTTTTATATTTGCTTATATGGATAAAAAATACACAATTAAGGATATAGCACAAATGGCCGGAGTTTCTAAAGGAACTGTAGATCGTGTTTTGCATAATAGAGGAAAGGTTTCTCCTGCAGCGCTGGAGAAAATCAATGAAGTACTGAATGTTATTGACTACGAGCCAAACTTGATTGCCCGAAATTTAAAAAGCACCAAAGTTTATCGCATATGTGTTTTGCTTCCTGATCCTGCATTCGATCCATACTGGCTTCCTTGTGTCAACGGAATTCAGGATGCCATACTTGAATTCAAAGCTTACAACGTCATTATTGAGACACACTACTTTAATCCCGAAAGCACAAAATCATTTTTAAAAGTCAACGAAACCATTATTGCACAATCGCCCGATGCTGTTTTGCTTACGCCGCTTTTTCATAAAGAAACCGTAGAAATCATAAAACAGTATGACGAATTGGGGGTTATGGTAAATACATTCAACAACGAAGTTGAATCTTCTTCTATCAAAAGTTTTGTGGGCCAGGATTTACATAAAAGCGGACGCGTTGCCGCCAGTTTAATGAATTTGATTTTAAATCAAGGTCAGATTGCCATTATACATATTGATGAAAGCCTTAAAAATGCTGTGCATATGCAGGAAAAGGAAAAAGGATTCAGAAATTATTTTGACGAAAAAGAGCTTCCAGACTTTTCTTTAACCACACTTAAGCTGAAATATTCGAATATTGAAACAAAATTTGCATCATTTTTAGAAGAAAATCCAAATTTAGCCGGCATTTTCATTACTACTTCAAAAGCATATCAAATTGCCTCTCTTTTATCTTTGGCAAAAAACAAAAAAATTGCGCTTATCGGCTACGACTTGATCGAGAAAAACGTCAATTTCCTAAACCAAGGCTTGGTGCATTTTTTAATTCACCAAAATCAAAAAAGACAGGCTTATTTAGGAGTCAGCACATTAGTAGAATATTTTTTATTCCGAAAAGAAATTCCAGAAACGATTCTATTGCCAATCGATATTATCAATGTCGAAAATGCATGTTTTTATTCGTAAGATGCTAAGTCGCTAAGATTCTAAGGTACTAAGCTTTTTATACTTTGAGAAATATTTCTCGCAAAGTCGCGAAGTCGCAAAGTTTATTAAAACAACTTTTCTACACAGTGAGTCATTTCTGCAAAGGTTAAATATCGAGTATAACATTTTTCGACTTCGCGACTTTGCGAGATTAAATGTCACTACTAAACTTTATTTGATCATCTTAGTAAAATCAATTTCCCAAAAGAAGAAGCAATATGAAAATTTGGTTCGGCAGTATTTGGATTTACCCATGAAATCCAAGTTGGCTCGTAATTTTGATTTTCATCTATAGAAAATTTAGCTCTAAAAACGCCTGTTTCGATTACATTATCTTGAATCAAACCCAACTGATTCAATGATTTAACGCTAATTCTTCCTTCAACAGTAAAAGAAGTTTCATCTTTTGATGATTTTAAGCTTATTTCTTCTTTTGGCCATTTCCAATCAAAATCAAATACTTTACCCGGAAGCGCTTCAAAATCCATTAATCTTGCTGAAGTATCCATTTCGAGGCAATAATATGGATTTAACGAATTATTTTTTCTGAAAAAAAGCTCAACACGGTCAGAGTTTCCAATACTGTCAAAACCATTGTCTTTTTCATCAATATAAATCTCGGAATCAAAAACTTTGAACTTAAAATATAGATTATCAAAATCCCAAAGCGCGCGAAATTCAATTTTTGAAAATGATTCATTGCTCCAAGGCGACGAAAAATCAACAAGAGAATTTGCATTTTCCCACGAAGAAGAATCCAATATTGAATCCCCATTTCTCCTATTTTCGTCGATTAAAACTACTTGATATTCTTTCATCATTTGGTTTAAAATTTTGTTGTTATTTGGTTTTCAATAAAAGTCAAAATGACCTCAAGTGTTTTTTTGTTTTTGAGTCTTTTTGAAACAAAGTTATCACATCTCAAACTTCAGTTAAAAAAGGCATTATTTCTTGGACAAAAACTAAAATTTTGCCTCATAAAACCCATAAGAAAAGACTGCTTAATTTCTACATTTTCCAGCAAGTAATTGCGAAATTCACAAGTTTTTCAAAAAACACCATTTATTATTCAAAAACCATCCGTTTTATATAACCGCTAATTTCTAAAAAAATTTAAAAATATCATATCATTTTAGATTAAAAAAAACGATTTGCATAATTTTATGTGCTCGAGAACATAAAATTAGTGTGTTCGAACACATTTTTTGTGTTTTTTCTTGTTTTATAAAAATATAATCTATAGTTTCGTCCCACAATTGAAATTACAAGAACTGTTTTTTCTCATTTTTAAATCAATTTTTTGTTCAAAAAACATCAAATCAAGTAGGAAAAAACAAAGTGATTTCAATCAAAAAAGAACAACCAAACAAAAAACTCAATTATTAACCAAAACCAAAACCAGAGTATGAAAAAAGTATTCACTAAAAAGTCTCGCGCTTTTAGAATGCATTCAGTACTTGAAAAAAGCTTAAAAACAACTTTGTTTTCATTGTTGGTTTTAAGTATTCAAGGAGCGTCTGCTGCATCGATTAGTGAAAATGCTTTAAACGAAACGAGTTTATTAGCATTTCAAAAAGTTGTAAAAGGAAAAGTAACAGACGAAAAAGGAAATCCAATTCCTGGAGTTAACGTTATAATTAAAGGAAGTAAAACTGGCGTTCAAACTGATATGGATGGCGGATTTGCCATAGAAGTACCAAATGCCTCAACAATATTAGTATTTTCATTTCTTGGAATGCAAGAAATAGAAGTTCCTGCAGGAAATTCAACATTAAATGTTACAATGAAAGAAGCCGGACAGCAAATGGATGAAGTTGTTGTTGTAGGTTACAGCAAAGTAAAAAAAGAGAGCTTAACTGGATCATTGCAAACACTAGACAATAAGAAAATTGTAGACGTAACTACACCAAATGTTGAAAACATGCTTGCTGGTAAAGCTACAGGAGTATTTGTTAACACAGGTGGTGGCCAGCCAGGATCTCAAGCAAAAATTATTATTAGAGGAAGAACAACCGTGAACGGAAGTACAGATCCGTTATGGGTTATTGACGGAGTTATTGTGGGGAATAGCTCCGCCAATATGAACCCATCTGATATTGAGACCTTGACGGTTCTTAAAGATGCTGCTTCGACAGCAGTTTATGGTTCGCAAGGAGCAAATGGTGTTATTGTAGTTACCACAAAAAGTGGCAAAGCAGGAAAAGCAACTATCAATTTTACTGCTAAAACAGCTTTAACGTCACTTAATAATGGAAATTTTAAAATTATGAACGGTGCTGAATTATATGATTTGTATGATTCATTTGCTAACAAACAAGATTTTCAAAATGTATGGTGGTGGACTCCTGAATTAAGAAATAAAAATTATGACTGGTGGGATAATGCTACGCAAACAGGTATTGCTGAGGATTATAATTTGTCTATCAGCGGAGGCGGTGATAACTTTAAAAGCTATGCTTCTCTTAACGTATATGACGAAACTGGAGCTGTTAAAGGATATGAATACAAAAAATACAATGGCCTTTTAAAATTCGAATACAAACCTAACAGCTGGTTTACTTTTAAACCAATGGCAAATATTACTAAGGAAACTACTTTTGATCAACAGCATTCTGTTGGTGCATTGTACGGTAACATGCCTTGGGACAGCCCTTATTTAGAGGATGGAACATTGGTAGGAAATGCTCCAAATCCAACTTGGGTAAACACTACAGGATCAAACTATTTATATGATTTACAATGGAATTATGGTGAATCTGAAAGCTATACTGTTCGTACGAATCTTGATTTTGACATTAAGTTTACGAGCTGGCTTACTTTCTCTTCTGTAAACAATTATATTTTTGGAAACTACAATTCAACTTACTATTCTGATCCAAGATCATCTGCAGGAGAAGCAGTAAAAGGAAGAATTGAAGATTATTTCTCAACATATAACAGATTATATACCAACCAATTATTCAAATTCAACAAATCATTTGGCAGACATGACATCAATGCGGTTGCTGGTTATGAGTGGAATGAATACAATTCAAAATACAGTACTGGAGTTGCAACTGGAATTCCTCCTGGAATTATAGTACCTGATGCTGCAGCAGTTCCTGAAAAAGTAGGTGGAAACAGATCTCAATGGGCTGTACAATCTTTGTTGACAAATGTGAATTACTCTTTTGATAATCGCTATTTGGCTCAAGTATCTTTCCGTCGTGATGGTGCTTCAAATTTTGGAAAAAATGCACAATACGGAAATTTCTTTTCTGTAAGTGGTGGATGGAACATTCATAAAGAAGCTTTTTTCCATGCAGATTATATTAATAATTTAAAATTAAGAGCTAGTTATGGTTCAGTAGGAAATCGTCCAAATAGTTTATACCCACATCTTCCATTATATTCTTTTTCACAAAGTTATAATGAAAATCCGGGAGCTTTAATTTCTCAATTGGCAAATCCTGATTTAAGCTGGGAAAAAACATATACAGGCGGTGTTGGAGTTGACGTAAGTTTCTTTAATCGTGTTAATATTACTTTAGATTATTACAATAAAAATACTTCTGGATTATTATATAGAGTACCGCTTCCTGGAGTTATTGGGGTAACTAGTATCTGGAGAAACGTTGGTGCAGTTAATAATAAAGGTTTTGAAGCTTCTGTTAATGTGGATATCATCAAAACTGATAATTTAAGATGGTCTGTTGATGCTAATATTGGTACCAATAAAAATAAAGTGACAAGCCTTTATGGAGACAAACAAGAAATTATTGTAGGAGACGGAAGTGGTATTGCAGGTTCTGCTAACAAACTTTTAAAACCTGGAAACGATGTTGACAGCTGGTATTTAACAGAATGGGCTGGTGTTGATCCTGAAAACGGAAAACCACAATGGTACACAACTAACACTGCCGGAGAACGTGTAAAAACGTATAGCTATGGCGACGCTTCTAAATTTAAGAAAGTAATTGGTGCTTATACTCCTGACTTTTTCGGAGGATTTTCAACCAACTTAAACTATAAGAATTTTGATTTTGCTGCTATTTTCAGTTATTCTGTTGGAGGCGAAATCTATAACTATGCAAGAGCAGAATTTGACTCAGACGGTGCTTATACGGACAGAAATCAAATGAATCTTCATAGTGGATGGAGCCGTTGGGAAAAGCCAGGTGATATTGCAACGCATCCACAAGCACTTTACAATAACCCAAGCAATTCAAACAAAGCTTCGTCTCGTTTCTTAGAAACTGGAACATATTTAAAAATGAGAAGCATCACTTTTGGATACAATATGCCAATCGAGCGTTTGCACATTTCAAATTTAAGATTGTACATCGCAGGAGAAAATTTATTTACAATTACACATTATTCTGGAGTTGACCCTGAAATACCACCTGCAAACAATCAAATTACTGGTGTTGCAACACAAGTATATCCTTCAACACGCAAAATTGTATTAGGACTTAACTTAACTCTTTAAAAACAAAATCATGAAAAAGATATTTATATTATGCATGGCAATTAGTTTCCTGTCCTCATGTGAGTTAGACAGAGAACCATTTGATTCCTATACTCAAGATAAAATTCAGGAAGATAAAGAAGCATCAATCGAAGTTTTACTAAACGGATGTTACGCACAATTAAAAGGCTGGGCCGATGTTATGCACAGAGTTGGAGAATATCCAGGTGACAACATTATGATTAGAGGTACATCTACCGACTCATTTTACTCTTTCATTTCTTATCAGCATATTCCTGATAACGGTCGTTTATCGGTATTTTGGAACAATAGCTACAAAATAATCTCACAATCTAGTGATTTGATCAAAATTATTAAAGAAGGAGAAAGTGCAGCTGTTGATCAGCAATTGGGTGAAGCTTATTATTTAAGAGGCATGATCTATTTTTACTTATGCCGTACTTATGGAAGACCTTATTCGCAATCGCCTGAAACAAATTTAGGAGTGCCAATCGTAAATGGATTACCTGCTGATTTAAACAATTTGACGCTTCCAGACAGATCGACTGTGAAAGACACTTATGCACAAGCAATAAGTGATTTGAAAAAAGCAGAAGCATTAATGACTGCTGACAGACCTGCAGCATATGCAACTAAAGAAGCGGCTCAAGCAATGCTTTCAAGAGTATACTTGTATATGAGTGGAACGTATCAAACTCCAAATCAAGAATATGCGACGCTATCTATTGATTATGCAAATAAAGTAATTGCAAGCGGACGTTATAGTTTATTGAGCCGAGACAGTTTTATGAAATATAACACTTATGCTCCAGATTCTGATGAGCAAACTGAAACTATTTTTGCTGTAAAACAAGTTGCTTCAGAGTTTTCAGGTTACGACCACTATTACGGAATTGGCGGTATGTACGCTAACATTCAAGGTCAGGGTTGGGGCGAAATGTATGCAAGTGCAGAATACCTTGATTTATTAAGAAAATCAGGCTTGAAAAAAGACGCACGTTGGGCATTTATTGATCCACAATATGTTACAGATGATGCTGGAAACAAAACTGCTGCTTTCCGTTTCATTTACGACGTTTTCAATGCAGGCGGAACACAAACTGGCTACAATTACATGCAACAGCCTCTTAAAACAAATCCTGATGGTTCGTATTATATTACAATCTCAAATACAAATTATAATTTGACTGTTGTAAATGCTGCTGAAAATCAATACTCTATTGTGTATGCTGGTAAAACGTACACAGGTGAAAAAGACTATATGATGTTGCTGAACCGCGTTTATCCAATGTTCTACATTACAAAATGTTCTTTACAAAATAATGACTCTCACCTGCACTCGCCTACTATTTCAAGATTAGCCGAAATGTATTTGAACATGGCCGAAGCTTATGCTAAAAAAGGAGATTATGCAAATGCAAGAACAAATCTGAATATCATTCGTGAAAGATCAATTGTTGGCGGAGGATATACTTCATTAAACAGTACAAATGCTGCGCAGCTTATTGACGAAGAACGCCAATTGGAATTAGCTTTCGAAGCACATAGAGGTTATGATGTTTACCGAAATGGACAAACCATGACGCGCCGTTACCCAGGTCCGCATTTGCCAATGAACGATGTACCGGCTACAAGTTTACGTGTGGTACAGTATATTCCGCAGTCAGAAATCAATGCATATCCGGGAACTTTGACACAAAATCCTTAATTATTTAGAATTAGTTGTTTTTTGAAGCCTCTCTAATTTTTTAATTAGAGAGGTAATTTTAAGAAATCTAATATTCCAAAAATGAAAAACTTATTTTACTTATTTCTAGCTTCTTTATTAGTTTCATTTTCTTGTGCTGAAGATAATACTGCAAGCAAAGATCAGAGCATTCTGGAAAATCCAAAAACAAGTATTTCTGTGCCAATGGCCGGAAATGCCTACAGTTCTAAACATTTAGAAGAAAACCAAACCATTACGGATAATGGCATTGAAAATTGGACCAATGCTTCTGAATTTTTTACGGTTTATTTTAAGATTTCAAAACCGGGAACATTTCAATTTACCGTTGAAGAATCAGTTGAAGTTTTTGAAAAATCAGAGCTTGAATTTTCCATTGACAACGAATCTAGAAAAGTGCAATTTACTGCTTCAAAAAAAGCAATTACTATTGGCAGCTGGAAAATCAATAAAGAAGGTTATGTTGCTTTAAAAATAAAAGGAATCAGTAAAACCGGAAATCAATTTCCATCCATTAACCGTATTACCATTTCAAGCGCAGATTATGATGCAAAAATATCTTTTGTTCCAAATAACGAAGGAAACTTCTATCATTGGGGGCGTCGCGGACCATCGGTACATTTAAATTATCAGGTTCCTGAAAACATAAATGCAAAATGGTATTATAACGAACTTACAGTTCCAAAGGACGAAGACAAAATAGGATCTTATTTTATGGCAAATGGTTTTGGAGAAGGTTATTTTGGAATTCAGGTTAATTCGGCATCAGAAAGAAGAGTTTTATTTTCTGTTTGGAGCCCATTTCAAACTGATGATCCTAAAAGCATTCCTGAATCTCACAAAATAAAAATGCTTAAAAAAGGAGAAAACGTACATACTGGCGAATTTGGAAACGAAGGTTCAGGAGGCCAAAGCTATCTGAAATACAACTGGAAAGCCGGAACAACATACAAATTCTTGTTGCAAGGATTTCCGCAAGGCAATAACACAACAATATATACTGCGTATTTTTATGCACCAGAGTTGCAAAAATGGCTATTAATTGCTAGTTTTAATCGTCCCGAAACCAATACTTATTTAAAAAGATTCCATTCCTTTTTAGAGAATTTTATTCCGGAACAAGGCGATTTGTCTCGCAAAGTTTTATTTGATAATCAATGGGTTTGCGATGACAAAGACAATTGGACAGAAATCAACACTGCCCGATTTACAACGGACAATACAGGGGCAAAAGAATATAGAATGGATTTTGCAGGTGGTCTTGACAATACCTCTTTCTTTCTTAAAAATGGAGGTTTTTTCAATGATTTAACAATTCCAAAAACGAATTTCACAAGACCTTTGGCAAATAAAAAACCAGAAATAAACTTTGCGACTTTACCATAAAAACAAAAAAAAAAGATATTCCCAGATAATCACTATTTAGATTATCAATTATTAAATCAAATTAATTCAATTATGAAAACTAGTATTTTAAGATTCATGTTAATCACATGTCTTTTGTTCGGATGGACAGCATCGGCACAAATGATTAAGACCAAAACACCAGCACGTGCAAAAGGCCAGCAAGATGTTTTACGTATGGCTGCTGCACCAATTCCAAATGTTCGTATCGCTTTCATTGGTTTAGGAATGCGCGGACCAGGTGCTGTAGAGCGCATGACGCATATTCCAGGTGTAGAAATTGTGGCGCTATGCGACATGACTCAGGAAAATACTTCAAAAGCGAATGAAATTTTAACCAAAGCCGGACTTCCTAAAGCACAGGAATTTTATGGCGACGAGAACGCTTGGAGAAAAGTTACTGCTCTTCCAAATGTAGATCTAGTTTATGTTGCTACAGATTGGCTTCATCATGCTGTAATTGGAGTTCAAGCAATGAAAGACGGAAAACACGTTGCCATTGAAGTTCCAGGAGCTTTGACTATGAAAGAAATTTGGGAACTTATTGATACTTCAGAAAAAACTAGAAAACACTGTATGCAGTTAGAAAACTGTGTTTACGATTTCTTCGAATTGACTACTTTAAACATGGCACAACAAGGTTTATTTGGTGAAATTCTTCATGCTGAAGGTTCTTACATTCATGGTTTACAACCATTTTGGGGAGAATATTGGAACAACTGGAGAATGGATTACAACATCAAACACCGTGGTGATGTATATGCGACGCACGGAATGGGACCGGCTTGTCAAGCATTAAATATTCATAGAGGAGACAAAATGAATTTCTTGGTTTCTATGGATACAAAAGCAGTTGGAAACCCAGCTTATATCAAACAAAAATCAGGTCAGGAAATCAAAGATTTTAGAAATGGTGATCATACAATGACAATGATTCGTACTGAAAATGGAAAAACAATCCAGATTCAGCATGACGTTACATCACCTCGTCCATACAGCAGAATGTACCAATTGAGCGGTACAAAAGGTTTTGCAAACAAATATCCTTTAGAAGGTTATGCTTTAGACGGAAAAGAATTAAGTGATGATGTAAAAACAAATCACGAAAAATTAAGTGCACACTCTTTTGTTCCAGAAGAAGTTAAAAAAGCATTGATGGAAAAATACAAACACCCAATTGCAAAAGGAATTGAAGAGCAAGCTAAGAAAGTAGGCGGTCACGGCGGAATGGATTTCATCATGGATTACCGTTTAATTCATTGTCTGCAAAAAGGACTTCCGTTAGATATGGATGTTTACGATTTAGCTGAATGGTCTTGTCTTGGTCCGTTAACAGAAATTTCATTGGACAACAATTCTGCTCCAGTTGAAATACCAGATTTCACACGTGGAGGATGGAATAAATTGAAAAAATTAGAGTTTTCAGAATAAATTATTGGTTAGTTAGAAAAGACAAGAGAGTGAAGTAAATATTGCTCTCTTGTCTTGTTTTTAGACAATTCATATTCAAATAAAATGAAAAAAATATATGTAATTTTCTTTGTCGCTTTTTGCTTATTCTCTGATCTATCGGCACAAAACAAACAAACCTTTGCTATTAAAGACGGAAATTTTCTTTTGGACGGAAAGCCAATACAAATTCATTCTGGCGAAATGCATTATTCCCGTATTCCGCAACCGTATTGGAGACATCGCTTAAAAATGATGAAAGCAATGGGTTTAAATGCTGTTGCGACTTATGTATTTTGGAATTATCATGAAATTGCTCCCGGAGTCTGGGATTTTAAAACAGGCAATAAAAATTTATCAGAATATATTAAAACCGCTCAAGAAGAAGGTTTGTTTGTGATTTTACGTCCAGGCCCCTACGTATGCGCCGAATGGGAATTTGGTGGTTATCCTTGGTTTTTGCAGAATGTCCCTAATATGGTTATTCGTGGCAACAACACTGCGTATTTAAACGCTACAAAAGCCTATTTTACAGAATTGTACAAACAGGTTGCTAATTTACAAATCACAAAAGGTGGACCAATTATTATGGTTCAGGGCGAAAATGAATTTGGTTCATATGTTTCACAACGAAAAGATATTCCGTTAGAAGAACATAAAAAATACAGTGCTGCGGTTTTTCAGCAATTAAAAGATATTGGTTTTGAAGTTCCCTTTTTTACTTCAGATGGAAGTTGGCTTTTTGAAGGCGGAGCGCTTCCCGGAGCTTTACCAACAGCAAATGGTGAAGATGACGTTGTAAAACTAAAAAAAGTCGTAGATCAATTTAATAATGGACAAGGTCCTTATATGGTAGCCGAATTTTATCCGGGTTGGCTGGATCATTGGGCAGAGCCCTTCCCTACTCAAAAACCAGAACAAACGGTTCGCCAGACCAAAAAATATTTAGACAACAATGTCTCGTTTAATTATTATATGGTTCATGGTGGCACTAATTTCGGATTTACTTCTGGTGCTAATTATGATAAGGAACATGACATTCAACCCGACATGACATCATACGATTATGATGCACCAATAAGCGAAGCTGGTTGGGCCACTCCAAAATATAATGCTTTAAGAGAACTCTTAAAAACGAATGAAACCCCGAGCGTTCCCGAAAAAATTGCAGTGATTACAATTCCAAACATTTCCTTATCGAAAGTTGTAGATTTAGAAGATTTAAAATCAAAAATAGAACCTGTTATCGAAGATACGCCACAAACATTTGAGCAATTAAATCAAGGCGACGGCTATGTTTGGTACAGCAAAAAATTCACACAACCTATAAGTGGAAAATTAGAATTAAATGGATTACGTGATTATGCAATCGTCTATCTTAATGGAAAAAAGGTTGCCGAATTAAATCGATATTACAAAAAATACAGCTGTGAAATTGAAGTTCCCTTTAATGCAACTTTAGATATTTTTGTCGAAAATATGGGACGCATCAATTACGGTTCTCAAATTAATTCTAATAATAAAGGAATTATCAGTCCGGTAATTATCAATGGAGAAACGATTACTGGCAACTGGGAAATGTATAAATTTCCAATGAGCAAAGAACCTGATTTAGCCGCATATAAAAACACAGGAAAAGCAAATCGTCCTGTTTTATATCAAGGGACTTTTGATTTGAAAAAAACTGGAGATACGTTTCTGGATATGCGAGATTTTGGAAAAGGAATTGTCTTTATAAACGGAATCAACATTGGTCGTTATTGGAGCGTCGGGCCACAACAAACATTATACGTTCCGGGATGCTGGCTTAAAAAAGGTAAAAACCAAATTACCATTTTGGAACAAAAAAATGAAACCTTGCAAAAAGTAGTCAAAACTATTGCAACGCCAATTTTGGAAGATCTAAAACCTGAAAAGGGATGAAAAAAAAGCCATTCGTAATGAATGGCTTTTCTATTTTATTTAGTCGAAAATTAACTCCAGTTAAAAGTAATTTTCTTTTCTATTTCGTTGCTTAAACTCAAGAATACAGGACAAGTCATTGCAGCACGTTCTAAAATTGTTTTGCTTTTTTCATCAGCATTGCTCTTCATATTAAACACAATTTCAATTGCTCCAATTCGTCTTGGTTCTGCATTCATGATTTTTGTTACTTCGGCTGTAGAGCCTACAAAATCAACTTCTAAATCACGGGCTTTAATTCCCATAATCGTCATCATACAGCTTGCTAAAGCATTGGCAACTGTATCTGTTGGAGAAAAAGCTTCTCCCTTTCCGTTATTATCTAATGGTGCATCTGAGATAATTTCACTTCCAGATTGCACATGAATTGAGCTTGTTCTTAAATCGCCTAAATAGGTTACTTTTGATGTCATTAATTTGCTGCTTTTAAAGTTAAATCGGTGTCATAATATAAAATGTAAACACCTTTGTTTGCGTGACCGCCATCTTCTTTTTTGTAATATTGAAATTTATTATCCACTTGCTCTGTGGTCATTAAATCTGCCGTTTCTTGATATGTTTTCCCTTGAACCAAGCGCATCATGGTATCAAAAGTAACATCAAATCCCTTCGTTGCATAAGCAGTCGGATTTACCTTGTTTTTTAATCTATACGCTTTTTTGAAAATTAAAGCTCCAGCTTCATCACTTTCGCGCGTTACAGACGGATACATCAATTTCAGTTTAATTAAATTGTCAAAGCTAATTTCGTCTGTATCTAATGTGCTGTTTGGCTCCAAAATAACCAATTGTACCTGACATGTTTTTTGCGAATCAAGCAATGCTTTTATTGTTGTTTTTACCATCGCTGTATTTCCTGTTTCCATCACAACGTAGTTCATTCTATTTGGCAAAAGCAAACTTTTTAAATTAGCAACATCTAATCCGCCAGTTTCAGTTAACGCAGCAAATACAACACCTTTTTGATTTTGCTTAATATAATTAATCACCGATTCTTTTTTCTTATCAACCACAGCCACAATGTTTCCGTTTTTAGCACGCATATAATCAAAAACAGCATTGCGGATGACATCATTTGATGGGATCGCCTGATACAAGTTATCAATTGGATTTGCTGCATCTTTTGATAATGGCGAAATTACAGGAACACTATCGGCACGAAGCATATTTGCAGTCGCTTCAGCATTATTTTGATAAAATGGCCCAATAACTGCGTTTGCATTCTGTAATTTATTCTGAGCAATTAAACTCGAAATATTTGATGACGTTTTTGTTTCCTGCGAGTCATAAATAGCAACATCAATTGGCAATTTTAAAGTTTTAGCCGAGTCAATTGCCATCATAGCTCCCGAATAAAAGTCCAGCGTCATATTTAAAAATTTGTCATTTTTAATTTTAGTTGCCATACTTGTCGTATCGCTTTGAAGTTTTGCCAAGTTAAATGGCAATAACAAAACAACTTTCTGACGCTCGGTCTGACCTCTTTTCTTTGTCAATTCAACTATTTCTGGATCAGCAGAAACCGTTTCTGATTTTACTTTGTCAACAATTTTAATACCGCTTGGAGCGTCTACATTGTTTATAGTTGGTTTCTCAATAGCTTTTTCAGTAGGCTGTGCTTGAGCAATAATTGGCTGAGGCGCTAAATATCCTGTCGGAACTTTTAAAACCATTCCTTCTTTTACACCTTCAGAAAGCGACGGGTTTAAAGCCGTCAATTCTTCTTGAGACAAATGAAATGTTCTTCCTAAACTATAAAAAGTCTCTTTTGGTTTTACTTGATATTCCATATAAGAAACTGCTTTTTTAGAAGTTTCAGTCGCTTTTTTAGTTTCAGCTGGTTTAACTGCATTTGTAATTGGCGCGGCTTCCGTTTTAGGTGCGGTTCCTTTTATAGTTAATCTGTAACCAATTGGCAAATTCTGCACAATTTCAGGATTACGTTTTTCTAATTCTGCAACAGAAATGCCATATTTATTTGCAATACCAAATTTCGTTTCTTTAGGCAAAACATCATGATAGACATACTTTTCTTGTGCTGTACTTTTCACCGTTTTTGTACTTGCAGATGCAGTTTTTGAAGCAGAACCCTTTGCCGGAATTACCAATTTCTGTCCCGTTTGAACGCCATCTTTTTCTAAAAAAGGATTTGCCGCCTTCAACGCTTCGTCAGAAATTCCATATTTTTGTTCGATACTCCAAAACGTTTCTTTTGCCTGTACTTCATGAATAATTTCTTTTGAATTAGCGGTAGTTTTAGGCACCGCTGCTTTAGCACCACTTGCAGGAATCAATAAAACCGTATTAGGCTTTATTCCATTTCTTGCATCTGGGTTCAGAGTATAGATATCATAAGGCGTAGTTTTAAATTTTACCGCAATCTGGTTTATCGTTTCTCCGCCCGAAACTGTATATTTCACTACCTTTTCTTGTGAAAAAGCAGAACAGGTTACAAAAAAAACGAGACACAATAATGTTGAATAATATTTCATAATAAGACTTAAAACAATTTAATTTTTAATTCAAAAACAAGTTACTAAATTCTTGTCAAAGCAAGATTCGGGCCACTGTTAATTCCAACCCAAAAATTACCTGAGATCGATTTCAACTTTAGCAATACTAATTTCTTTATATAACTCATCTTCTTCCTTTTTCTTGCATTTATATAGAACTTCTTCCATATTTTCGAACTTATCAGAGTAAACATAGTACGATAGACTGTTGATATTGAAAAAGAAACTTGCGTTAAAATCACCAGAATCAATAAGTTTCATAATAAACTTATCTCTTAGTGTTGCGTCTGTAAATATACCCAAAACTAAGTAATACCCATTCGAAACTTCTTTAAGATTATCAAAAACTTCAACGTTTACAGTTTTGTCCTTTCTAAGCGGATTTTCTTTTAGTTCACGTTTCATTTCTTCTAACGAAAGCGTTTTTGAGTTTTCAGAAGTACCCAATTTGCTTTTATTTTTAATTGCCTCATCCTGATACTTTTTCAATTTTACCAAAGCCAATTTATCATCAAATTTCCTTGCTTCCATACTATAATAAGAAGCCTTGCTGATGTGTCTTTTTACTTCAATTTTTTTCTGAATATCTAGCGAATCAATTTTTGCAATTAATAACTGATTCTGTGCATCACCTTGCTCCTGCTCAATTTTGTAGCGTTTAATTTCTTCCAAAGAAAGTCGTTGCTGAATTGAAGTGATGTTATTATTTTTTTCGCTTTCGCGGATTTTCTTCTTGTATTCCTGATTTTCTTCAACAGCAATTTTTTCTACTTTATTCATCAAACCGGCGTATGCTTTTCGGTTTTCAGCCAATTCTTTTTTCAGCTGAGAAGACAATTCGCTTGTTTTTCCGATGCTCTCATACGATTGTTTTTCCAAACGTTTAGATTCATCGACATTCAAAATATCCATGCGTTTTAATTCAACCAAATCATTATTCATTGTATTTACCAAAGAATCTAATTTTGCCATTAAAATCTCCTGAACATTTTTATTAGCTTCTAAAACCAATCGAAGTTTTTCAACCGAATTTTCTTTAGAACCATTCATATCATTCAGATTCACTTTTAAATCATTGATTTTTATAATCTTCTGATTCATTTCTTTCTGAATAACCAATCGGTCTTTTAAATCATCAATTTCAACTGTTTTTGCTTTTGTTTTTTCAACCACAACTTGCTTTTCGGCAAGAGCCAGCATCAATTCTTCGCTTTCGTTTGCAGGTTTAATTGCTGCCGTGTTGATGGCCAATTTATTCCCCACAACTAATCCATTTACAATTTCTGGATTTTGAGATTCCAGCTGATCAATTGAAATTCCATATTTTTTGGAAATCGAAAATTTAGTTTCTTTTGACTCAACCACATGAAAAATCGTTTCCTGATTAATCACACGAACTCTTCCGTCTAATGTTTTTCTCTTATTCGGAATTGCAATCGTCTGGCCAATCTGCAATCCGTTTTGCAATAGATTTTTATTGAGATCTTCTAAATCTTGAACCGAAACATTATATTGTCTGGCAATACTGAATAATGATTCTTTAGCCACAACAAGATGCGAGCTTTTTGAAATAGTTGTATTTTCTGTTTTAGAAGAATTTGAAGTATTTTGTGGAATAATTAATTCCTGACCTATTTGAAGTCCGCCAGCAAGAATTTCTTTATTCACTTCCTGAATAGCTTCTTGAGAAACATTGTACTTTTTTGATAAAGCATAAAGTGTTTCTTTTGCCAAAACGGTGTGAATAATTTGAGAATCTAATTTTGGTTTTTCTGAAGAATGAACTGGAATCTTTATTACTTGATTGTCTTTGATTCCGTTTTGTGATTCGGGGTTGAGTTTGTAGATTTCATCAACCGAAACCTTATATTTTTGGGCTATAAAATAAGCGGTTTCTCCCTTTTGAATTTTGTGCTCAATAAATGAATCTTGTGCAGTTATTCTGTTAAAAGACAAAACAAAGACAAGAAAAAACGTTAAAAATTCTCTCATAAATAGTAGGTTTTAAAAAATTAAGGCATTACAAATGTAATGCCTTAATTTGAAAAATCTTACTATTCCCACTCAATTGTTGCAGGTGGTTTTGAACTTATATCGTAAACCACGCGATTCACGCCTTTTACTTTATTTATAATGTCGTTCGAAACTTTCATCAAGAAATCATAAGGTAAGTGAACCCAGTCAGCCGTCATACCGTCTGTAGATTCAACCGCTCTAAGCGCAACTACTTTTTCATAAGTACGCTCATCTCCCATTACACCAACACTGTTTACAGGAAGCAAAATTGCTCCAGCCTGCCAAACTTTGTCGTATAATCCCCAAGATTTTAATCCTTCGATAAATACAGAATCTACATCTTGTAAAATTCTAACTTTCTCTGGCGTAATATCTCCTAGAATTCTGATTGATAATCCAGGTCCTGGAAAAGGATGTCTTCCTAATAATTCAGGATCTATTCCTAAAGTAGCACCAACTCTACGAACTTCGTCTTTAAACAACATTCTAAGAGGTTCTACAATTTTTAATTTCATATAATCTGGCAATCCACCAACATTATGGTGCGATTTAATTGTAGCCGATGGCCCTTTTACAGAAACCGACTCAATTACGTCAGGATAAATAGTTCCTTGTGCCAACCATTTTACGTCTTCGATTAAATGTGATTCATCATCAAAAACTTCGATAAATACACGTCCGATAGTTTTACGTTTGGTTTCAGGATCACTGATATCAGCAAGTTCAGAAAGAAAACGATCTCCGGCATCAACACCTTTCACGTTTAATCCCATTCCTTTATATTGATCTAAAACGTTTTGGAATTCGTTTTTACGTAAAAGTCCGTTGTTTACGAAAATACAGTAAAGGTTTTTACCAATTGCTTGATTCAATAGAACCGCTGCAACAGTAGAATCTACTCCTCCTGATAATCCTAAAACTACTTTATCATTTCCTAGTTTCTCTTTTAACTCAGCCACCATTTCTTCAACGAAAGCATTTGGTGTAAAGTTTTGAGGAACTTCGGCAATTTTAACTAAAAAGTTTTCCAACATTTTTGATCCATCTGTAGAATGGAAAACTTCTGGATGATATTGAATACCGTAAGTTGTTTCGCCTTCAATTTTGTAAGCAGCAAATTCTACATCATGCGTGCTTGCTAATTTTACAGCATTTGTTGGAAGTCCTTTGATACTATCGCTGTGGCTCATCCAAACTTGACTGTTCTCTGAAACTCCATCAAAGAAAACTTCGTTCTCCTTAATATAAGATAAATTTGCTCTTCCGTATTCTCTTGTGTTTGAAGCTGCTACTTCTCCACCGCTAAAGTGTGCCAAGTATTGCGCTCCATAACAAACTGCCAACATTGGAAGCTTGCCACGAATTTGAGATAAATCAGGATGCGGAGCGTCTTCTGCACGAACAGAAAATGGGCTTCCTCCTAAAATTACGGCTTTATAAGGTGATAAATCACTAGGGAAGTGATTGTAAGGGAAAATTTCGCAGAATATATTTAATTCGCGAACTCTACGCGCAATAAGCTGTGTATATTGCGATCCGAAATCTAAAATAAGTACGTTGTGTTGCATGCGCAAAAATACTTTTTATTCTCGAAATTGAAAAATCGGAACGTTGAAAAAATTATTTTTTTTTCATTTTAGTTGCTAATATACTAAGTTCCTAAGGTTCTGAGTTTTCTTTTATACCTTAAAAACAAAAAAACTTAGAATCTTAGAACCTTAGCAACTTAGTATCGTCGCAAAAAAATCCAAAATCTAAAAAATTTCGTATGTAACGAAAAACCCAATTTAAATTTAACTATGAAATCAAAATTTATTGCCCTGACGCTAGTAATGTCAATCTTTTTAACCTCTTGTGATGCTGTTGATGATTTATTGACGTTTAACATTTCAAATGAAACTTCAATAAAAATCCCAAGCACTTCACCTATTAATTTACCTTCGGAAATTATCACTCCGGAAGTAACGACAAATTCATCTGCCGAATTTGAAAATAACAAAACTAAAGCTAGTCTTGTGAAAGATGTAAAACTGAGATCGCTAAAATTATCGATTTCTGATCCTTCAGATAAGACTTTTACGTTTCTAAAATCGGTTCATTTGTATATTTCGACTACAAATTCAGACGAAATAGAATTAGCATATCAAGACAATATTATGGCCACAACCAACGTAATTGATTTAATTTGTACCGATAAAAAACTGGATCAATATATAAAAGCAGACAAATATAAAATCAGAACACAAGTTACTCTGAAAGAATCTGTTACTAAAGATGTTACTTTAAAAGCCGCTATGAGCTTTAAAGTTACTGCGGATCCATTTTAATCTAAGGTTCTGAGATTCTAAGATACTAAGGTTCTAAGTTTTTTTTCAAACTTTAATCACTAACTATAAAAAAGAAGGTTCTAATTTTTAGAACCTTCTTTTTTATATATCAATATTAAAATCTCAGAACCTTAGTATCTTAGAATCTTAGCATCTCTAAAAATTATTCTTTAGTTACAACAATAGAAGCTTTAAATCCAGCAGCAAGATTGTCCCAATAATCATTTGTAACCAATTGCCCTTTATCGTCAAATACTTGAATTTCGGCAGTATTTCCTCCAAGGCTTCCTATATTTAAAGCTTCAAAATCTAATTTATTAAATCCGTTAGCCAGATCAATTTTTACATCTTTAAAATTAGAATCCAAAAATATTTGATCCCGAATTACTTTATCATTATTTGAAACTTTTACTAAATCGCCGTCGATTGCTCCAAAATCACGGAACTTCACAATAAAATATTGCGATTTTGTTTTAAAATCACCCAGTGAAATATTCTTTTTCACTAATGTTCCTCGGCCTTCACGAAGTCCAGCATCTTTCAAGGCTTTATCTAAATCTTTTTCCATTTTGGCAATATAACGATCGCCTGGATTTGCAAATTCAGTTTCAGTCGACATCGTAAATTTGCTTTTTTCTTCACCTACCTGAAACTTCGATTTTGTAGTCAAATTGGTATTATCATAAACATTTGGCGTTTTGATACTCGGGATTTCAGCAGTTGGAGCAGCAGGATCGTTAAGATCTGGCATATCTGGAGCCGGCATTTTTTTTGGTTTTGCACCAAATTTCGGAGCTGGAATACTCTTAAATTTAGTACTAAACTCTGTCTGGGCTGATACTGTTGCAGCGGTAAAAAATAATATGAAAAATAAAATATGCTTCATTGAAAAAGTTTTATCGATCTCGCTTTTATAATTTTATAAAATAGTATAGCAAAGCAAAAATAATATAATTTGTTTATGCACTTTAACTTTAAGGATTTTATAACAATAATTTGGGCTAATTTTTAGAATCAAAAAACCTGCCAAATTTCAATATTAAGTTTCCAATAAAAAAACACCAAATTCCAGATGAATCGTTGTTAATCGTTAATTTTTTCTTTTAAAACGAATACAGTATTTTGATTCTTAACAACTTATTCTTAAATTCAAGGTTTTAATTCACGTTTATAAAAAATCAAAAAGATGGATTATATCGACTACTACAAAACACTTGAAATAACAAAAGCTGCAACTGAAGCTGAAATCAAAAAAGCGTACCGAAAATTAGCTCGAAAATATCACCCTGATCTAAATCCGAATGATAAAGAGGCGGAGAAAAAATTCAAGGAAATCAACGAAGCGAATGAAGTTTTAAGCAATCCGGAAAATCGCAAAAAGTATGATAAATACGGAAAAGACTGGAAACATGCCGACGAATTTGAAAAAGCAGGTTATGACCCAAATCAGCAGCAACAGCAATACTCAAGACAGCAAAGCGGACAAGATTTTTCTGGTTTTGGCGGAGATTTTTCAGGAAGTGATTTCTCAGAATTCTTCAATTCGATGTATGGATCTGGACGAAGCAGTCGAGCTCAATCCAAATATAGAGGCCAAGATTTTAATGCCGAATTACAGCTTGATTTAGCACAGGCCTATACAACACACAAACAAAGTTTAACCGTAAATGGCAAAAATATCAGAATTACAATTCCAGCCGGAGTTGAAAATGGTCAGGTTATAAAAATTCCGGGACATGGTGGCGCTGGCGTTAACGGAGGTCCAAACGGCGATTTGTATATTACTTTTTCAATTTCTAATAATTCTGATTTTAAAAGAGATGGAAATAATTTGTATTCCAATGTTGATTTGGATTTATACACTGCAGTTTTAGGCGGAGAAATCAGCATTAAAACATTTGACGGAAAAGTAAAAATCAAAGTTCCAGCCGAAACTCAAACGGGAACAAAAGTCAAATTAAAAGGAAAAGGTTTTCCTGTTTATAAAAAAGACAATCAATTTGGTGATTTATATGTTATTTACAACCTAAAAGTCCCTACCAAATTGTCTGAAAAAGAAAAAGAATTGTTTACCGAATTATCTAAACTAAGAAATCATGAGCAGTAAAAATTTAATCCAAATAAAACAATTTTGTCTGTATCACGAAATTGAAAATACATTTATAAAAGAGCTGAATAATTATGGTTTGGTCGAAATTATTTTTGAAGAAAATGATGAATTCCTAGAACCAGAACAATTGCCTGCAATCGAAAAAATGATGCGAATGCATTATGATTTAAATATCAATTTAGAAGGAATTGATGCCATTTATCATTTGTTGAATAAAATTGAAGTTTTACAGCAACATTTGACAAATACACAAAACAAACTTCGAATTTACGAAGAAGAGGACAACGCATAAACCTTTATTCCTATTTTAAAATATCACAAAAAAGACTGATTTTAAGTGGGATTTCAAACTAAAATGATTCTTTTTCATTGGCTTATTTCATAAATTGCAACGCATTAATTAACCTGAATTTGTTTTTAAAACTGCATAAAACAATTCAAAAAAACTCATAAAATGAAAAGAGAAAACATCTTAACAGGATCACCGTGGGAAGACAAAATGGGATACTGCCGTGCTGTAAGAATTGGTAATATCATTGAAGTTTCGGGAACTGTTGCAATCGTTGACGGCGATAAAGTAAAAGCCGATGATGCTTATGCGCAGACCTATAATATAATCGAACGCGTTGAAAAAGTTTTGGAGGATTTGAATGTGGGAATAAAAGACGTGATCAGAACTAGAATTTTTACAACGGATGTTTCTACTTTTGAAGAAGTTGCCAGAGCGCATTCTGCTTTCTTTAAAGATGTAAAACCTACAACAGGATTTTATGAAATCAGTAAATTAGTTGCACCAGAATATTTGGTAGAAATCGAATTTACAGCTGTTGTACAGTAAAGTTTTTTTTGCCACGACCCGAGCGATAGCGAATAGGCGAAGCAATTGCACGAATTTCCACTAATTATTTTTCTTTTGCCACTCCCGATAGCAATCGGGATAAAAAGATTAAAAATGATTTTTTCTGTTTTAATTCGTGAAAATTCGTGAAATTCGTGGCTGAACTATTTTAGCATTCATTAATGACTTCCCAAAACCCAAAACAATTACTGCTCTCAATTCAAAAATGGATTCTTATCTGTGCTTTAATTGGTATTTTATCAGGATCTGCATCTGCATTTTTTCTTGTTTCTTTAGAATGGGTAACACAATTTAGGATTCAGAACGATTGGATTATCTGGTTTTTGCCTTTCGGCGGATTATTAGTTGGTTTGAGTTATTATTATTGGGGAGAATCTGTAGCAAAAGGCAATAATTTACTGCTAGAAGAATATGAGAATCCACAAAAAGTGATTCCGTTTAAAATGGCTCCTTTGGTTCTTTTAGGAACTTTGCTGACACATTTATTTGGTGGTTCTGCAGGGCGTGAAGGAACTGCGGTACAAATGGGAGGCGCCATTGCTGATCAATTCACCAAAATTTTCAAACTTGACAATTCAGAACGCAAAATTTTAATTATTCTCGGAATCAGTGCTGGTTTTGCATCGGTTTTTGGAACACCTTTGGCAGGCGCTATTTTTGCTTTGGAAGTTTTGTATTTCAGCAAAATCAATTTCAAAAGCATTTTACTTTCTTTTTTAGTCGCTTACTTTGCTTATTTTACAGTAGAATTTTGGGAAATAAAGCATACACATTATAGCATTCCCGTTGTTTCAGAACTTAGTTTCAATACTATTTTTTATACAATAATAATTGGACTTTTATCTGGTTTTGCAGCTTTATTATTTGCAAGAAGCACACATTTTTGGAGTTCGCTTTTCTCAAAAAACATAAAATATCCGCCGCTTCGTCCTGTTATTGGCGGTGTAATTTTATCAATTGCAATTGCGGGTTTCGGGTTCACAAAATTCTCTGGACTTGGCGTTCCCGTTATTGTAGATTCTTTTTCAAATGCAAATCAATGGTATGACTTTTTGCTGAAAATTCTTTTCACCGGATTTACCCTTGGAGCCGGATTTAAAGGCGGTGAAGTAACACCATTATTTTTTGTTGGCGCAACTTTAGGAAGTGCTTTATCGTTAATTATTCCAATGCCAATTGCTCTTTTAGCCGGAATTGGATTTGTTTCCGTTTTTTCGGGCGCAACCCACACGCCTATCGCCTGCACCATTATGGGAATGGAATTGTTTGGCATTCAGCCCGGAATCTTTATTGCAATTGGCTGTACAATTGCTTATTTTTCATCAGGTTCTGTTGGGATTTATAAATCTCAAATTGTAAAAGGTGCAAAATTCAAATTGTATCAAAGATTTAGGAAAGAAGAATTGGAACATCTTTAATTCAAATTCCAACCCGAAGTTTCTTTATAAAATTCCAAATTCTAAAACTAATAACTTATAACTTATAACTCCTAACTCATAACTTAAAAGTGTGTTAATCTATAAAATGATTGCAACATTACATTAAAAAAATGTAAATTCGCACACTATGAAAATACAAGATATTCAGGCAATACAATTGTTGCTTTCTGCCCCAAAGAAAATTGCAATAATCCCACACAGAGGACCAGATGGCGACGCTATGGGTTCAACTTTAGCATTATACCATTTTTTACTTAAAAATAATCATCAGCCAACAGTAATTGCGCCAAATGATTTTCCCGATTTTTTAGCTTGGCTTCCAGGTTCAGAAACAGTAAAAATATTTGAAAAAGATACTGAAAACTGCACCAAAATATTAGAAGAAGCTGAACTGATTTTCACACTTGATTTTAATGCATTTCATCGTACAGGTGAAATCATGGAGCAAACTTTAGCCAAACTAACAGCTCCGTTTATCATGATCGATCATCATCAAAAACCGGATGATTATGCGACTTATATGTATTCTGATACTTCATTTGGATCAACTTGTGAAATGATTTACAACTTTATTTCGTTTTTAAATAAAAAAGGAGATATCGACAAAACCATTGCAACCTGCATTTATACTGGAATTTTAACCGATTCTGGTTCGTTTCGTTTTCCGGGAACAACAGGAAATACACACCGAATTATTGCAGAATTGATTGATTTAGGAGTTGAAAACACCCAAATTCCTGTTTTACTTTTTGACAACAGTTCGTACAGCCGTCTTCAATTGCTTGGAAGAGCTTTGCAAAACATGAAGGTTCTTGAAGCGCATAAAACTTCTTATACTTCGCTAACACAGGACGAATTAGATTCATTTGATTATGTTAAAGGTGATACTGAAGGAATTGTAAATTACGGCTTAAGTATAAAAGGTATTGTTTTTACTGCTATTTTTATCGAAAATAAAGAGGAGAAAATCATCAAAATATCTTTCCGTTCACAAGGCGGATTTGACGTAAACCAATTTGCAAGAGATCATTTTAATGGCGGAGGCCACAGCAATGCCGCTGGCGGAAAATCTCTTTTGTCAATGGAAGAAACGCTGCGTAAATTTGAAGATTTAGTAACTAAACTAACAATTTAACTGTATATGAAGTATTTAAAAATCAGTATTTATACACTTCTTTTTACTATTTTATTAGCCAGCTGTAAACAGCACGAAGAAGCCAGAAGACCGCTTTCGAGAGCGTCGGGTACTTTTATGAAAAAATCGGCTGACCGAAATAAAAAACTAGTAGCCAATGAAGAGGAAGTCATCAAAAAAATTATAAAAAGCAATCCAAAAGTAAAATATTACGCGACCAGAAAAGGATATTGGTTCTTTTATGATGAAAAAAATCCAACCGAAACTTTAACGCCTAAAAAAGGCGATATTGCTTATTTCAACTTAGAAATAAAAGATATTCAAGGCAATATAATTTATTCAGAAGCTGATCTTGGTCCGCAAACTTATTTTGTAGACAAACAAGATATCATGATGGGATTACGTGACGGTATCAAGTACATGCATAAAAATGAAACGGTTACTTTTTTATTTCCATCACACATTGCTTACGGATATCATGGCGACAATAACAAAATTGGGCCAAATGAATCTTTGATGTGTACTGTTACGCTTCGTAATTTTGTTCCAGATCCGGCAGCTCCAAAAACTGCAGCTCCTGCAGGACAAAATACAGCTCAACAAGCTCCAGCAGGACAAGCACCAAAGCCAGTTTCTCCAAAACCAGTCGCTGTAAAACCAGCTTCGCAAATCAAAAAAGACACAGTAAACCCTTAATAAAACATTTTAGAAATGAAAAAAAGTATTTTAGTATTACTATTAGCCGTAACCTCACTTTATTCTTGTAAAGATGAACATAGCAATTTGCCTGATGGTTTATATGCCGATATTGAAACAAACAAAGGACACATCATTGTTGAATTAGATTATAAAAAAGCACCTGTTACTGTAGCAAATTTTGTGACTTTGGCAGAAGGTAAAAACGAATTTGTAACGAAAGATTACAAAAAAGGCAAACCTTTTTACGACGGATTAAAATTCCACAGAGTTATTGAAGATTTCATGATTCAGTCTGGAGATCCTGAAGGAACAGGTTCTGGCGATACTGGATACAAATTTAAAGACGAAATCACAGATTTGAAATTTGATTCAGCTGGAGTTTTGGCAATGGCAAATAACGGTCCTGGAACAAACAGCAGCCAATTTTTCATTACACATGTTGAAACTCCTTGGTTGACAGGAAAACATACTATTTTTGGTCATGTAGTTGAAAAAGGACAAGAAGTTGTAAACCAAGTAAAACAAGACGATACAATTGTAAAAGTTACAATTATCAGAAATGGTGAAGCAGCGAAAAAATTCGATGCTGTAAAAGTATTTGGTGATTATTTCTCAGAAATTGCAAAAGAAAAAAGTAAATATGCTGCTGTTCAAGCAGAAAAAGTTGCTTATTATGCTTCTATTAAACCAAAAGCAACTAAAACGAATTCAGGCTTAGAGTTTGTTATTACTGAAAAAGGATCAGGCAAGAAACCAGCTATTGGAACTCACATTTACATTCACTATGCAGGTTTTCTTGAAGACGGAACTTTGTTCGATTCAAGTATTGCTGATGTGAATAAAACATTTGGAAAATTCGATACTGCAAGAGCAGAACAAAACGGTTACCAGCCACTTGCTTTTCAGGCAGGAAAAAAAGACGGTTTAATCCCTGGATTCATCGAAGGAATTGAGCAACTTTCATTTGGAGACAAGGCAGTTTTGTTTATTCCATCTCATTTAGCATACGGAGCAACTGGTGCTGGAGGAGTTATCCCGCCAAATGCAAATATCATTTTCGAAATTCAATTATTAGAAAAACCACAATAATAAATTAGTTCGCAGACTTAAAATTGAAACAAATGAAATTTAAATTTCTATTATTATTCTGTTTGGCAGTTGTAAATCTTCAAGCACAAACAAAAAAACCGGCAGCAAAACCAAAAGCTACTTCAGCTAAAACTATACCTGCTAAAACAGCCTCAGCTGCAAAACCAGCTGTTCCTACTGATCCAAACGATGGTATTTTTGCAACAATTTCAACTTCAAAAGGTGACATCGTTGTTTCATTAGAATATGTAAAAGCTCCTGTTACAGTGGCTAATTTTATTTCTTTGGCAGAAGGAACAAATCCAAATGTTAAAGTAGAAAGACTAAAAGGAAAACCATTCTATGATGGTTTAAAATTCCACCGTGTTATTAATGATTTCATGATTCAGGGTGGAGATCCAGACGGAAACGGTTCTGGAGGTCCGGGATATTCATTTAAAGATGAATTTACTGAAGAATTGAAATTTGACAAAGGTGGAATTTTAGCAATGGCAAATTCTGGCCCAGCAACAAACGGAAGCCAATTTTTCATTACACATAAAGACACTCCTTGGTTAAACGGAAAACACACCATTTTTGGCCATGTAGTTTCTGGAATGGATAATGTAAACAAAATTGTTCAAGATGACATCATGAACAAAATTACAATTACATGTAAAGGCGCTGCAGCTAAAAAATTTGATGCGGTAAAAGTTTTAGCTGATGATGTGAAAAAAGACGCAGCAAAAAAAGATGAAGCAAAAAAAGTAATCGCAACAAAAGCGGCTTATTTTGCAGCAACTAAAGCAAAAGCAACTACAACTGCATCAGGCCTAAAATATGTGATTACGCAAAAAGGAACTGGTGTTAAAGGAGCTGAAGGATCTACAATATATTTCCACTATGCAGGTTATTTTGAAGATGGAAATCTTTTTGACAGTAGTATAGCTAATGTAGCTAAAGAGTATGGCAAATATGACGCTGGCAGAGATGCTGGTGGAGGATACCAAGCCTTCCCTTTCACAGTTGGAAAAAAAGAAGGTATGATTCCAGGTTTCATTGAAGCTTTAGATATGATGACTGACGGAGAAAAAGCAATTTTCTTTCTTCCTTCAAATTTAGCTTATGGAGAAAAAGGTGCTGGAGGTGTAATTCCACCAAATGCAACTTTAATTTTCGAAATTGAAACTTATAAAAACAAGCCAGTCAAATAATTAATCTGAAAGTTTTATAAAAAACAGAAACCATCAAAGCAAAAGTTTTGATGGTTTTTTCATTTTTTAAAGGTTTTCACTTTTTGAAAAATACACAATTTAAGTCCCTAAAACAAAACCTGAACAATATTAATCTTAATGTTTGCTTCGTATTTCTATTAAATCATAAACAAAATAGCTTACCTTTGCCGGCCTTAATTTTTAAAACAGGAATTTCAGATGTCACAAAACAATGTATTAAAAGGAGTTTTTCTAGTTGCTTTAGGAGCTACAACTTACGGAATGTTAGCCACTTTTGTAAAAATGGCGTATACAGAAGGTTATACTACTGCAGAAGTTACTACTTCACAATTTGTTTTAGGAATAATTGGAATTTTAATAATCAATGCATTTCAGAAAATAAAAAATAAAGGAACTGCTGTAAAAGCTTCATCAAAAAACATTTTCAGTTTGATGCTTGCCGGAACTTCATTAGGAATGACAAGTTTGTTTTACTATTTGGCTGTAAAATATATTCCGGTTTCAATTGGAATCGTTTTATTGATGCAGACCGTTTGGATGGGTGTTTTTCTTGAAATGATTTTAGAAAAAAAACTGCCTTCAAAACAAAAAGTAATTGCCGTTTTTATTGTGTTGATAGGAACTGCTTTGGCTACAAACCTAATCCATGCTGATTTCAAACTGGATTGGAGAGGAATAGTTTGGGGATTATTAGCGGCAGCTTCTTTTACTACAACTATGTTTACTGCCAATAGTGTTGCTACAGAAATTTCATCGGCGCAACGCAGTTTATATATGCTTTTGGGAGGTGCTGTAATTGTGTTTTCTTTTGCATTGGCAACTCAAACAGAAACTTTTAATCTTGCCATTTTCATGAAATGGGGAATTGTTTTGTCTTTATTTGGAACTATAATTCCGCCAATGCTTATGAACGCAGGTTTTCCTTTAACTGGAATTGGTTTAGGAAGTATTGTTTCTGCGCTAGAACTTCCGGTTTCTGTAACAATGGCTTTCATTCTTTTGAACGAAAAAGTAATCTTTCTACAATGGGTTGGAATTGTTTTGATCATTCTTGCCATTATTATTATGAACATAAATTTTAAGGCTAAAAAATAGTCAATTTTGCATAGCTTTAAAAAAAAGCACCTTGTAATGCAATAATTGTTAATTTTTTTTATAAATTCGTGATAAACAACAAGATATCATGAAACAACCTTGGCATTTATATTTAATGGCTTTTTTATATATAATTGCTGGTTTCAATCATTTTAGAAAACCCGGAATGTACATTAGAATCATTCCGCCTGTATTTAAAAACCCCAAATTAATAAATAATTTAAGTGGAGCTGCCGAAATTATTCTAGGTTGCCTCCTATTGCTTCCTTTTACAAAAAGTTTTGCTGCATGGGGAATTATTGCATTGTTAATTGCAATATTTCCTGCCAATTTGTACATGTATCAAAATAAAAAAGCAAGTTTTAATTTACCAAAATGGATTTTATTTATACGTTTGCCCTTACAAATTGTTTTGATTTTTTGGGCATACCAATATACCCTTTAACAATCGAATCTATTAATTTAAAATTACTTAATTATGAAAAAATTATTTGCAGAGTTTTTTGGAACTTTTTGGTTAGTTTTTGGAGGTTGCGGAAGCGCTATTTTTGCAGCGGGAATTCCAGATCTAGGAATTGGATTTGCTGGTGTAGCCTTAGCTTTTGGTTTAACAGTTTTGACAATGGCTTATGCCGTTGGACACATCTCTGGCGGACATTTTAATCCGGCCGTTTCTTTTGGATTATGGGCTGGCGGAAGATTTTCAGCAAAAGACCTTATTCCTTATATTATCGCTCAGTGTATTGGCGCAATTGCAGCGGCAGGCACTTTGTATACCATTGCTTCTGGAAAAGCTGGTTTTGTAATTGACAATACTAAAGCAGGTGCATTTGCATCAAACGGTTTTGGTACTTTTTCACCAGACGGCTATTCGCTTCAATCTGCTTTTATAGCTGAATTTGTATTGACTTTGTTTTTCCTTTTGGTTATTTTGGGAGCTACAGATAAATTTGCAAACGGAAGATTTGCCGGTATTGCAATTGGTTTGGCATTAACTCTAATTCACTTAATTAGTATTCCAATTACAAATACTTCTGTAAATCCTGCGAGATCTTTATCTCAGGCTATTTTTACTGGCGGTGAACCGTTATCTCAAGTTTGGCTGTTTTGGGTCGCTCCTATTTTAGGTGCAATTGTAGCAGGATTCATCTATAAGAATTTACTACAAAATCATGCTGAAGCATAATAACTCAAATACAAACTAAAAAATAAAACATATGGAATTTTTATATTTCTTACTTATAGGGGCAATTTCTGGATGGCTAGCTGGTCAAATTTGGAAAGGTGCCGGATTTGGATTAATTGGCAATATCATCGTTGGAATCATTGGTGGTATAGTTGGTGGTTGGATCGCTGGAAAACTTGGCATTGGTGGAGGCACTCTTCTTTGGCAAATTTTAATTGCTGTTGGTGGCGCGTGGGTTTTACTGTTTATCATTAGCCTTATTAAAAAAGCTTAGACCAAAAGCATCAAAATAAATTAGTTAACCTAATATCTTATAAAGAGAAAAAAGAAGTCTTATTGACCTTTTTTCTCTTTTTTTTTGTCCAATACTTTGCCCTTATTAAACAATACGCATTAAAGCAATAACAAAAATTTACATTTCTTAAAATTAATGTTATTATTTCATCAATTTTATTACATTTGAAAAAATACATTATAGAATCATGAATGATATTATTGCATATTTTGGTACAATTCCATCTTCGCATCGAAGTTTAATTTTGATAGGAGGAATAACTATTTTTTGGTTGATTGAAAATGCTTTTCCGCTTTTTCAAATGCAGTATAAAAAATGGCATCACGCAGGAATAAATATCTTTTTTACAGTTACTACGATTATAGTCAATTTTGTTTTGGCTTTTATTTTAATAAAAACTGCAGCTTGGACAACTGAGAATCATTTTGGAATTTTGCAGTGGCTTCCAGAAATGCCACTTTGGCTTTATGCCATAATTGGTTTGCTTTTACTTGATTTAATTGGTGCTTATTTGGCGCATTTAGTACAACATAAAGTGAAGTTTTTATGGCGATTTCATCTTATTCATCATACCGATACTTGGATTGACACGACAACTGCAAACAGGCATCATCCGGGGGAAAGCGTAATTCGGTTTATATTTACAACTTTAGGCGTTTTAATTGTGGGAAGTCCAATGTGGATGGTTTTTCTGTATCAATCATTATCTGTAATCGCTTCGCAATTCAATCATGCTAATATTTCATTGCCAAATAAACTTGATGTTTTCTTGAGCTACTTTATTGTTTCTCCAAATATGCATAAAGTTCATCATCATTATGTACTGCCTTACACAGACAGTAATTATGGGAATATTTTTTCAGTTTGGGACCGACTTTTCAGCACTTTTACCACTTTACCAAAAGACCAGCTGATTTATGGAGTAGATACTCATCCAGAGCCCGAAGAACATAACAAATTGAAAAATTTATTACAAATTCCGTTTCAAAAATCAAGATCAGCAAAAAACAGTTAAAATCAGCAAAAAAAATATAGTTCGGAGTACCAACTAATTATTTTTTTTATTAATATTGATATATAAAATGAAAATCAATCTATTAATCATTAACCTCTATTTTGAATTAATTTTCACGAGATGAAAAAGAGTAACCGCAAAGAATTGAATTGGGAACAAACGGAAAGACTTGTTTCTTTAGCTTTAGAAGAAAAAAATCCATTTGAAATTATAAAAAAAGAATTTGGATTAGCAGAAAAGGAAGTTCTGGAAATCATGAAAAAGAAGATGCCTGTAGAAAAATTTGAAATGTGGAAAAAGAAGGCAATTGCAAATAAACCAAAACCAAAACCAGTCAAAATTGATGACTTTGATGAAGATTTGGATGGTAAATATTACATAAAAAACAAACTAGACTAAAAGAAAACTCCTGAAATTCAGGAGTTTTTTTTTATATTTATATAAAGTGTGTAACATTTTCATAATTTATAAGTCAAATACACAAAACTAAACGCGAACAAATGAAAAAAATAATCTACACACTAGCTCTTGCTGTAACATTATGGAGCTGTAAAACCGGAAGCACATCGGGAGATGCAAAAAGCAAAACGGTTGATGTCAACATTAACCTTGTTGATGTAAAAGACGACAAAGTTTTGGTGACTGTAACGCCTCCTGCAATTAAAACGGATGAAATTATTTACAGTATCCCTAAGACGGTTCCTGGAACTTATTCTACAGATAATTATGGTAAATATTCAGACGATTTTAAAGCTTTTGATGCCAAAGGAAACGAACTAACTGTAAAAAGAATTGACGATAATTCTTGGTCAATTTCGAATGCAAAAACACTTAAAAAAATCACTTATTTAGTTGGCGATACTTTCGATACTGAAAAAGGAACTGGTTTTGGTAATGATGACGTATTTTCACCAGCAGGAACAAACATTAATGCTGGAGTAAACTTCATGGTTAACACACATGGTTTTGTAGGTTATTTTCAAGATAAACTAGATGTTCCTTATAAAGTTACAATTACACATCCAGAAACACTTTGGGGCGCGACGTCGATGACAGATGAAGATGCAAGCAAAACAAGTGATGTTTTTGTAACGCCTCGTTATGCTGTTTTGGTTGAAAATCCAATTATGTATTCTAAGCCAGATTACACGACATTCAACGTAAACGGAATGGATATTTTAATTGCTGTGTATTCTCCAACTGGAAAATTTACTGCTGAAAGCATCACTCCGGAAATGAAAACGATGATGACGGCGCAGAAAAACTTTTTAGGAAAAATTAATTCGACTAAAAAATATACTGTTTTATTGTATTTATCAAGCTTAGCAAAAGATGATGCGCATGGTTTCGGAGCTTTAGAGCACCCAACGGCTACAACAGTTGTATTGCCAGAATCAATGCCTAAAGAAAAGTTGGTTGAATCAATGAAAGATGTGGTTTCGCACGAGTTTTTCCATATTGTAACACCATTGACAATTCACTCAAAAGAAATTCAGTTTTTTGATTACAATGCTCCAAAAATGTCAGAGCATTTATGGATGTATGAAGGTGTAACAGAGTACTTTGCAAACCTTTTCCAAATCAACCAAGGTTTGATCGACGAAGCTGAATTTTATACTCGTATTGCTGACAAAATTGAGCAGGCAAAAGGTTTAAATGATACTATGTCATTTACTGTAATGAGTAAAAACGTTTTACAGGAACCTTACAAAGATCAATATTTAAACGTATATCAAAAAGGGGCACTGATTGGTATGTGTATTGACATAATCATTAGAGAAAAGAGCAACGGAGAAAGAGGAATTCTTGACTTAATGCACAAATTATCAAATGAATACGGAATTGAAAAACCATTCAACGATGAGGAGCTTTTTGCAAAAATTACACAACTGACTTATCCTGAAGTTGGAGAATTTTTAACTAAATATGTGGCCGGAACTACGCCAATTCCTTATGATGTTTATTTAGCTAAAGTAGGTGTAACAAAAGCAACTGAGAAAAAATCGGGTCCAATTTTCCTTAAAGGACAAACTCCTTATATTTCTGTAAACAAACAAACTCAAGAAATTACTGTTCGTTCTGATATTGAACCGAATGATTTTTTCAAAAACCTTAATCTTAAAGGCGGAGATGTTATTGTTGCAATAAACGATAAACCATATTCTCTAGCAAATATTTACGAATTAATTACAGAAAGTGACAACTGGAAAGAAAATGATCCAATTACTGTAAAAATTAAACGTGCTGGAAAAGAAGAAACTATTAAAGGAACTGTAAAACATCCTTATGAAGAATCAGAAACTTTTAAAGCTACTGATGCTTCAAAAGAAAAACTTAAAAATGCATGGTTAAAAGGGTAATTTCTTTTAATACAATATAAAAAAACCGACAAGTGATTGTCGGTTTTTTTTATGATTCATTATGTGCTATGTAACTTTGTCAAAGTTTTTAAAATGCGTTTATTTCTTCACTGGAAATTTCCAAGCAAATTCATCTTTATCATTGATGATCGCTCCAATTTCGAACTTTACCACTTCATCAAATTCTGTTTGAAGAATAAACCAATTGTCTTCATTGAAGTAATTTTCAAAAGTATCAAAAGTCTCCTGATTGTATTTTGTAATGCCTTTTGCAGCGAAATCTTTCTTTACATCAGCAATTTTTCTTCCGATTATTTTGAATCCGAAAACTTCTAAATCATTGCTTGAAGCAACAAGATACCCTAACTTCAAATCTTCTTCTTCATAAAATGTCAATCTGATTTTGTGTAAATTATATACAAAAATCACATTGTCATCTTCGTCTTTATAGTTTTTATCAGGCTTTCCAAAAACGGCTGTAACGTCGTTTTGTTTCATTCCGAAAAGCAATTTATCGATTCCTGATTTTAGATTTATTTTCATATTTGATTGTCTTTAATTGAAATGCAAATTTCGTGAAGTTTTTATAAAATTGGGTACAATTCTGTTTTTATTAAAATTAATTATTTAATACGTCCAACTTTTCTAGCAACTGTGATGTAATCTTCAGATTCAACAAAGTTTATAGCTTCTAAAATTATCCGATTCAACGCATCTATTTCACTTTGGGATATGTTTGTTCCGAATTTAGCAGCTTTAATTTCTGAAAGTATTTCCTTCTCTAATGATGATCTTATCTCAACTTCCTTTCTGTTCAACAAGAGGCTCCCAGGAACTAAACTATTTTCAATTTGTCTTTTACTTTTTTCTAAAATGACTTTTTGTACAAAATCAATTTCATAAAAAATTGAATTATCTTTTTTCATTTTTAATGTGACAGTTCCCCCATCCATCCAGACACCAACATTTTCAATTATAATTTCCTTTTCCATTTGAAATTAATTACGAATAAAATTCTTTTTATTCGGTTTACTACTCATATAAAATGTAATTTTCCCACCCTTCATAACATCTGAATGTTTTAAGAAAGGTTCAGAAAGTTCTTTCCCATTCAATAAAACTTTGCTCACAAACACATTTTTATCGGATTGATTTACGGTTTCAACTTCGAATTTTTTTCCATTTTCTAAATTAAAAGTTGCATTCTTTACTAAGGGACTTCCTAATACATATTCGTCTGAACCCGGTGCAACAGGATAAAATCCTAAACTGCTGAAAATATACCAAGCACTCATTTGTCCGAAATCATCATTTCCTCCTAAACCGTCGGCACCATTTCGATACATTTTTTTCAAAATCATTCTGATTTTATCTTGTGCTTTCCAAGGCGAATCTGTCCAATTGTATAAATAAACTACATGATGCGAAGGCTCATTTCCGTGAACATAATTTCCGATGATTCCGTCTCTTGTAATATCTTCGGTATTTTCGAAATATTTATCCGGCAAATGCATGTTGAATAATGAATCCAAACGAACTTTGAATTTATCATTTCCACCCATCATTTTAATCATATCGGCAGGATCTTGTGGGACATACAAACTGTAATTCCATGAATTCCCTTCAATAAAACCTTGTCCATGTGTATCCAGCGGATCAAATTCTTTCTTGAAAGTTCCGTCATTTAATTTAGGACGCATGAATCCGGTTTTCTCATCGTAAACGTTTTTATAGTTTTTAGATCGCTCGATGAATTCATTATAAATGGCTGTTTTGCCTAATTTTTTCGCTGCCTGCGCAATCGCCCAGTCATCATAAGCATATTCTAAAGTTTTTGAAACCGAAGCGCCATTTTTATCTTCGGGAACATAACCCATTTTCATATAATATTCCAATCCGTCATAATAAGGAACTTTCGCTGTATTAACACAAGCCTGAAGTGCCTTTTCGGCATCAAATTTTATATTTCCTTTTACTATCGCATCAGCAACCACTGAAACCGAATGATAACCAATCATGCACCAGTTTTCATTTGCATAATGTGACCAGATTGGTAACATTTTATGCACACTCTGATCTGAATGTGCCAACATCGAACTTACCATATCGGCATTTCTTGCAGGCTGTATAATGTTGAAAAAAGGATGCAAAGCTCTATAAGTATCCCACAATGAATAACTTGTGTAATTTTTAAAGTTTTCGGCTTTATGAACGTTCATATCCAAGCCTTTGTAATTCCCGTCAAGATCCATGTATTCTGTTGGACCTAAAAAAGCGTGATACATTGCGGTGTAAAAATTTACGTAATCTTCTTTCTGAATGGCTTCAATCTGAATTTTATTCAGCTCATTGTTCCAAACTTCCTGGCTCTGTTTTTTTACTTTTTCGAAATCCCAGCTTGGAACTTCTTTTTTCATGTTTTCTAATGCGCCAGCTGAACTTACTGGAGATAAAGCCATTTTGATTTTGATTTTTTCGCCTTCTTCGGTATTAAAATCAAAAAATAATTTTAGATTTTGCCCTGCCATTTCTGGGAAATTTTTCGTCTGATCAAATCTTCCCCAAAAACCTCTGTAAACACTTTTTTCTTGCGCAGCTTGTCCATAGTTTTTAATTGGTTTGCTGAAAGACATTGCAAAATAAACAGTTCTGGTTCTTGCCCATCCATTTGTCTGGCGGTAACCGGTTATTAAAGTATCGTTTTCAACACGAACAAATGTCCAAACATTTTTCTTGTCGTAATTATAGATCCCTGATGTTAAATCAAGAATAATATGCGCTTCATCTGACTTTGGAAAAGTATATTGATGCATTCCGACTCTGGTTGTAGCAGTCAATTCGGCTTTAATTTTATGATCTTCTAAAAAAACGCTGTAATATGCTGATTCTGCTTTTTCAGTCGAATGTGAAAATGCTGATCTGTATCCTGATTCTGGTTTTGATGCAATGCCCGGATTTAACTGCAGTTTTCCAGTTGTTGGCATAATTAAAAAATCTCCTAAATCGGAGTGCCCTGTGCCGCTGAAATGCGTGTGGCTGAAACCTACAATCGTTTTATCTTCATATTGATAACCTGCGCAATATTTATAAACTTCGCCATTGTATTTTCCGTTTAAGCTGTAGGCAATGGTATCGGTTTCTGGACTCAATTGAACGCTTCCAAATGGTACTGTTGCGCCTGGATAGGTGTGTCCCATTCTTGCGGTTCCTATCATTGGGTCAACATATTGAATTAAGTTTCGTTTTTCAACTTTTTTTTTCTGTGCATTTGAAATGGTACCAAGCATCAAAAATGAAAATCCGAAAAGAAGGCTTTTGCAGTTTATTCTATTCATTGGGTATTTTTTAAAATCATTACATTTTTATCTAAAAACAAATCAGGTATTTACTAAAACGATTTACCTGTGTTTTTAGGTTAGAAAAATACAACAAAATATGCTTTTAAAAAATATAAATTTTAGCACAATTTAAACTGGAGTGAAGTCCAGCCCTACAATTTGACTCGAGCCTAATGGCTCTTTACAATGATTCTGTTCATTTTTTTGATTCTATGAAAAAATGCGATCGATTTAAAAAATATATACAATCAAGAAAAGTTCTGAAGGAACGATTTATATTGTAGAGCTTGATTTTAATCTCGTTGAAAAATAGTTTGAGCCTTTGGCCGTTTTTTATTATAGTTTGTTTTTAAGGTTTTCTTTTACCTCATCAAACCATTCATTTTTAAGAATGCTTAAAACTATTGAATCACGTCTGAGATTGTTGTCTCTTGTTGGCATATTGCTTCTTAAAACACCTTCGACTTTACAGCCAATGCTTTTCATCGCAGCGATGCTTCTTTCATTATTATTATCTGCGCGAAATTCAACTCTTTCTAATCCAAGTGTTTCAAAGGCAAACTGAAGAAGTAAAAATTTGCAGTGTTTGTTTAAACCTGTTCCTCTAAAAGCCGAACCATACCAAGTATAACCTAACTGCAAAGTTTTAAAATCAAGATTGATATCGTAGAAGCGGGTTGAACCGGCATACCTTTGAGATTTTTTATCGAAGACTATAAAGGGAAATTCTTTTTCGCTTTCTCTTGCTTTTATTGCTTGCTGAATATAATTGATCAAATTTTCTTTTCCATCTGCGCCAACTAATGAATATTTCCAAGTTTCTGGCTCATTGATTGAGATATCCAATAAATTTTCTACATCTGATTCTTGAAGCGGACGTAATAAAACGGAATCGTCTTCTAAAATGATATTGTCTGTGAAATTGAAATTTGATGTTTTATTCATAATTTATTTTTTGTTTGTTAAATTATTCTTCAAATATAATGTCCCTACGGGACAAATAATAATTGGTGATATTTTAAATTCTACCAATATTTGATCTCTCCGAGATATTTCTTCTAATTTATACACTCCGATAGGAGTAAAATATTGGTAGCAAAAAAAAATCATCTTAATAAAAAAAGCCCCATTAGGGACTTTACTTTTCTGCTTTTATTTTTCTAAAGTCTATAATTTCTTTTCAAAAAATTATTCACTCATTTCATCATAACGTTCTGGAACTTGAGGATCATACAACGGACACTTAAATTCTTCCATTACAGAAACCAATTGATTCATGGTTTTGCCTTCGGTTCCATAACAATCAATTTTTATGCTTTGTGGTGTTGTAATTACTTGAAAAGCACCTTTTCCTGCATTATTTTTCCAACTGTTTTCATCGACTCTTTCCCATTTTGAAAATACCGAATTGATTCTGTTGATAATTACATCGACTGGAAGAACGGCAAGCCCTTCGATCTCTTCTTTCTCAATAAGAGCTTCATAAACTTCCTGGTTGTTCAGGTAAATTTCATCTAAATATCTCCAAAAAAGCAGTTCGTACATAATGAAATGTTTTTAAACCATATAAGTGATATAAGTTCATATTAAAAGCGCTTGAAAAAGTAACTAAAATGAACTTATATCACTTATATGTGAATTATTTTAATATTCGAATGTTCCGTATTCGCTGGTAATAGTAAGCTTTTTAGCATCTGCTTCTTCTACTCTTCCTACGATTTGTGCATCAACATTGAATGATTTTGAAATCTCAATAATATCTTGTGCAATATTTTCTGGAACATAAATTTCCATACGATGGCCACAGTTGAAAACCTGATACATTTCTTTCCAATCTGTTTTTGATTGCTCCTGAATTAACTTGAACAATGGTGGCACTGGAAATAAATTGTCTTTTATGATATGTAAATTTTGAACAAAATGAAGAATTTTAGTTTGTGCTCCTCCACTGCAATGGACCATTCCGTGGATATCTGCCGGAGTATATTTATCTAAAATTTTCTTGATGATTGGCGCGTAAGTCCTTGTTGGTGAAAGCACTAATTGTCCAGCATTTATTGGACTGTTTTCAACTTCATCAGTTAAATTAACTTGTCCAGAATAAATTAGTTCTTCTGGAACCGCTGCATCGTAGCTTTCTGGATATTTTTTAGCTAAATATTTACCGAAAACATCGTGACGTGCAGAAGTTAATCCGTTACTTCCCATTCCTCCATTATAGCCTTTTTCATAAGAAGCTTGACCAAAAGAAGCCAAACCAACAATTACGTCTCCAGCTTTAATGTTTGCGTTATCTACAACATCAGAACGCTTCATTCTTGCCGTTACTGTCGAGTCAACAATTATTGTACGCACAACATCTCCAACATCTGCAGTTTCTCCGCCTGTTGAATGAATGGTTACTCCAAAAGATTTTAATTCGTTGATTAATTCTTCTGTCCCGTTAATGATTGCTGAAATAACTTCGGCCGGAATTAAGTTTTTATTTCTTCCGATTGTTGATGAAAGCAAGATATTATCTGTTGCTCCAACACATAATAAATCATCAATATTCATGATTAAAGCATCTTGAGCAATTCCTTTCCAAACAGAAAGATCTCCAGTTTCCTTCCAATACATATACGCTAATGACGATTTTGTACCAGCGCCGTCAGCGTGCATAATCAAACAATGTTCTGAATCTTGGGTAAGATAATCAGGAACAATTTTACAAAATGCCTGTGGAAATAAACCTTTATCGATATTTTTTATGGCGTTGTGTACGTCTTCTTTTGATGCCGAAACACCTCTTTGTGCGTACCTTTTGCTAGAATCTGAACTCATGAAAATTAGTTTGTGTTGATGTGATGCAAAGATAATCCCTTTTTTTAATTCTTTGGTTGCTCTCCAATTTAAAATTAGATTTTATTCGGTCTTACTATCCTAATTTAGCAAATGAATGTTTCAAAAAAAAAACGGCAATGAGAACACTGCCGGTTTTTTAAATTCAAATTATTCGAAAATTCTGATATTTTATTTCCAGTCTGGCATTGACGCATTCTGGAACAAGGTTGTTCTTGTACTAGTGCCACTACTGTCTGATGTTGTACTGACGGTTTGAATATTTTTGGCCGACAATCCATCATTGGATGTATTTACAAAAATAACTTTTGCTTCATTTGGTGAAAATTTCACATCAAGATCGTTGAAACCATTTTCTTTATTTGAAGCTAATTCTGCCGATGTATTTGTTGCTACAGTATAGATAAATATTCGAGAATCTAATCGTCTGTAATTTGCATTTTCAAATCCAGAGACATCTCGAGTGTACACAACACTCTTATTGTCAATAGAAATATCAATTCCGCTTGCTCCGCCGGTCACGCCAGAAAGCACTGTGTATAAAACATTTCCGCTCATGTCTATTGCGTAAATTTCAACACTGTATCCTGACACATCATTTACTTTTAAGATAATCCGACTGCCATCGCGGCTCCATTCACATTCTGAAATAAATTTACCATTTGGTGTTTTAAACAGTTGCACTAAACCTGATCCATCAGAATCAATACGATAGAGCTTGTCAAAATTTGGATAAATAAGCTGTCTTCCATTTGTGCTCCAAGCATAACTTACATTATCCATATTAAAGCCGGCTATAGGGACAAAATTTGTTATTTTTTTGACATCGGTGCCATCCGGATTCATACTGAAAATTTGATTTAAAGATCCATCAGAACTGATATAGGCAATTCTGTTGATGCTTAAATTTTTTCGTGGTCTATAGCTGTTGACTTCAGCAGAAGATAATTGAACTTCATTTCCTGCATCATCTGCTGTAAAAATCACATTATTGTTTTTTATTTTCTTAACATACATGTATCTCGGATTCGGGAAAGCCAATGTTGTAAACGAATTTGTCACACTATTTATAGGCTTATTGATTCCGTCATCTACAGATACCTGCCAATAATATTTGGTACTAAAACTTAAATCTTTAATCGCTAAAGTTGTTGTTTTTAGATCAGAATAGGTTTTGACTTCATCTGTAGTTCCGTTTTTTACTGTTACTGTATAGGTAAGCGGATCTCCCTCTGGATCTTTTGCAGTCCATGTTAAGTTTAAGCTTAAGGCTTGACCAACAGCATTATCTACAGGAGCCGTAAGAACTGGAATTTCTGGCGGTTTATTAGTTGCCGTTGACACTTCTAACTCAAAAATAAGTTCGATTTCAATGTCTTTTTCAATTGTAGCCGGTTGAAATCTGGCAATAAAACCATCTTTTTGAGCCTGAAATGCATATTTACCTGCTGACACTTTATCAATTTTAAAGTATCCATCCTTATCCGTATAAACAGTGCTCGTTGTGGGGTTTGAAGACACACGGGCATTTTCGATTCCTTTGTAGGTTCGAACATCAACAACTCTTCCTTTTACAGATCCTGTTCCTCCTTCCTCGAACCCTTCTTCGCTGCAAGAAATTAAAAGAATAAAGCACGCCAAAATTTTTAATCCTATTTTCATTTGAGACTGAATTTTATTAAACTTATATTGAACTTAATCCTTTAATCATTAGTTATTAAAGATTTAAAGGCTGCTATTTTTTCTTATAATTAAGATTTTTAGGGAAATAATAGGTCATTCCTAAACCAAATCGATAGAAATAATCATCCCGGACTCCAGCAACCAAGTGATCGACATTATCACTAAAAGCCGCATTAAATTCGCCGTAGAGCTTTATTCCAACATGTGGTGAAACGAGATATTCAAGTCCTGCTCCAGCTTGTATTTTTGCGTGAAAGTTTTCACGATGATGATCAAATTCGAATCCTGTTCCAGCAAATACATAAGGAGTAAATACGTCCCGGGGCAATACGATGCATTCCAGATTTAAATCTAAAGAGAGATAACCGTAATCCATATAATTTTTATTTGCTACCTGAAAAGCGTTTGATGACGCACTAAGGTTGAACATGGGAGAAAAAAAGAACTTCAATGCACCTCTTACCATCGGCATAGGTTTCGGGTTTGGATAATCACCTTGCATTAGGGTTGTTCCCCCTACGGCTTCAATTCCAAATCGTGCTCTTCTGTTTTCGCTTAAATTTCTGTTATATAACTGAGCTAAATCGGCATCGCTTTTTTCTTTATCGTATTGGGCTACAAAATCGTCAACTTGTTTTTGTGGTGCGTCTACTGTCCAAAGTTTATCTTTGATTCCGTCTACGATAAGTCCTTCAACCGCTTTTTCAATTGCTTCAGTAACGGCCATTTGAATGGGTTCGTTTCGCGTAAAACCTGTTTCAACTTCTAGAAGTCTATTTAAGTTAACATATCTAAATAAACTTGCGTCGACACTTTGCGATAGAATAGTTTTAGAAACATAAACTGTATTTAAAATTTTTCCGTTAGAAGTAGAAACCAATCTTAAATAAACAGTAACGCGGTCTTGTCTGTATTGTGTTGAACCTCCAGCTCCAAAATATCTTGCACCAAAACCTCCGGTAATAATATTGGTATCATAAGAAATAATTCCACCTTCAAGCAAAACACCTGCAAATAAAAGCGGTGTCAAAACTGCCTCATTGGGTTCTGTTTTTGATGCATATTCCTGGCGAGTTGAACGAATAATATTTCGCTCATTTAAAAGGTTACCAAGGTTTTCACGTTCAATAGGTACAAACCATTTTGAGTCCTGAAGTGCTTTAATTAAGATTGATGTTGCACCTTGTGTAACAGCGGTACTAAAGGTACTCCCTAATTCGGTAGGCTTATATTGTCCAGTCTGGTCTTTAAATTTATAAACACCTACAACTACCTGTTCTTTTGGTTTTGGCATTTCTACCAATTTAGCAGTTGCGGGAGTATTTTCTCCATAAACGGCTTTTTGCACCCCAACAGGCTGATTAAAATATG
Source organism: Flavobacterium sp. LHD-80 (assembly GCF_030929605.1). Taxonomy (GTDB): domain Bacteria; phylum Bacteroidota; class Bacteroidia; order Flavobacteriales; family Flavobacteriaceae; genus Flavobacterium. The sequence goes on along the minus strand of NZ_JAVFVS010000001.1, from coordinate 298,934 downwards.
CTCCACATCCTGAGAATAGGCAAATTAATAAAAATAGAAAAAGGGGACTTTTATTCATAATCTTAATTATTTACAGTAATACATGAACCTAACTATCACTAAAATTCAAATCTATTGACCTGGCAAAATTACTTGTGTCTGCTCGCCAGTGTCTGTATCAAGTACATCGACTACCAATCCTAAATTGGAATGGTAAATATCAATTGATAAAGTTCCAAATACATAAGTTCCCGGAGAAAGCTGACCTGTGCCAGTTCCCGTTCCTGTACCTGTACCAGTGCCTGTTCCTGTACCAGTTCCTGCGACTCCAGTGGTTGATCCGAATTGATTGCCAAATAAAGAATTTGAAAGTCTGTTCAGTAATTGATTATTCAAATTACTTTTAAAACGCTCCAAATCGGTCTGCTGTTTATACGCCGAAGTGTTGTCTTCCTTATAATCATTCTGAGCCTGAGCTGAACTTAACAGCCAAGGATAATTGAAAGTGTCTCCTCCAAAATTTGGGTTTGCAGGCTTATAAGCAAGGTTTTGTGCTATCGAAATAGTAGTAAAACCAAATAAGCAAACGAGTAATGCTATAGTTTTCATATAGATACTTTTTTTATTATTTTGAACATTAAATAGTAAACTCTTTATCGAAAAAAATATACTCAATTACAAATTTTAGTATTGAGTAATCATCTTACTTTGCTTTTCCTGATCTTTAAAATACTTGAATAATTTTGAAGCAGATGATTCTGCCATGTATTTTAAGAAATCTTCATCAGGACGTGAAATAAACTCCTCTATAATATCACTATCTACTAATATTGTAATTTTTGTTGTGCGTCCAAAAGTCAATTCTTCTTGAACGTTGACAATTTTAGTAGTATGAACTTTTAGTTTAGAATATTGCGCATAAAACATATCATAAAAATCATTTCCCAACTTTGTTTTGGTATCATTGGCCACAATTCCAACCATTTCGATACCATCAACAGGGACAGATTTTCCTGCATCTGATTCTGTTTCTTCATTAAAAACAATTCGATCTTTGCCTATTATTGCATTGGCTTCATCATAAATCAGCAACATTACAATCACTTCATCCTGTTTGGTATAATTGACTTGCGTTTTTGACAATTCAACTTTTTGAATAGGCTCCAATGTTACTCTTCCGTCTTGAGCGTTTGTTGATTTATTCGAATTTGATTTGTTTTTCTTGAATACACTTAGCTTATATGAAATATTCTTAAACTCTGATTTTAAATTTTCTGCAGTTCCTGTTATAAATAATAAATTTTCAATTTCTTTCACTTCAATTTTCGCTTTTACCTCTTTGTTGTATTCGGTTTGTGAAAATCCATTTTCAGAAAAAAAAATAAAAAAAGTTGCAACAATTATGTTCAGATACTTTTTCATGATCTTAGCGATTGAATACGTAAATAGTACCAGAATTTCCAGATTGATTAATGATCATATCTTTGGATATCGAATTTGATCCAGTACTGACTATCGTTAAATTATTGCCTTCTTGATTGACTTTCATTTGTTCAGCTCCGCGGGAGTAAAATGAAACATCACTTATATAATTATTATTACCGGACTGTATATAGGATTGGTTTATTTCGTCTGCTTTTTTGTAGACATTCATGTAGTTATTGTTACCAGTTTGCTGTGCAGTTACATTAGCATTATTACTGATAATAGTTAAATTGGCTTGATTGTAATTGCCAATTTGAGCGATTTTGACTATATTATGACTTATAATATATTGGTTTGTATTCTGATTTTGATTGCGATTGTTTGATTCATTCATGGCTATAACATAATCATTCATATTCCCATCAATTGATTGTGAGAATACAATTCCTGTAAAAAGAAAAAATAAGATTACAATAGCTTTCATAATTTTTGAAATAATAAAAAAAGGAAGAACTGATTATATCGAGTCCTTCCTTTTCTTGGTTTTTTTAGTTTGCCTGTAGCACTACGCTGCCATTTAAGAACCCAGCTTGAGTAACAGTACTAACATTTCCCCATCCTAATTGTGCTGTCAAAGCATAGTTAGCAACTCCGTATTGATCAATACTAGAATAGTTTCCAATTCCAAGCTGAATTGTTGAAGCTGAATTGAATAATCCTTCTTGATAAGTTTCAGATACGTTGCCCCATCCAAATTGATAAGCACTAGCATCGTTGCCCCAACCTACTTGAACTGCACTAGAACTATTAAAGAATCCGATTTGTGTTAGATCAGCATCATTGTCAATTCCAAATTGGAAAACTGTAGCACTATTTCCTAATAGTGGACCTTGTTCAATATCAGAAGTATTTCCCCATCCAATTTGTGTAACTGAAGCAGAGTTTCCAATACCTAATTGATCAATAGTTGATGAGTTATCAACACCTATTTGAAGAACAGTTGCAGTATTTAAAATACCATCTTGTTGAACATCTGAATCATTTGATCCAACTTGAACAACTAATGCTCCATTTAAAAAACCGCTTTGGTCAACATTACTAGTGTTTTGTGCCAAGGCAACACCTACAAACAGCATCGCGGAGATGCTTAGAATTACTTTTTTCATAATAAATATATTTAATTGGTTATTAATACAAATTATTATGCAGGTTGTAATTTGGGGATGCGAAATTTGGGCTTTTTCGAACGAAATCTATACTAGAAATTTGGGCTTATTTCTTGATTTCTTTTTCAAAATTAGGAAACTTATCGAAAATCAAAACAGGTATAAATACGTATTTTACAAGAACTTAACGTGTTTTCGATGAACTGTGAAACTATCTCGATGAACTGCCATTTTTGATTTTTTACTTAGTAAGAAAATACTTATTTCTTATAATTTCTTTACATTTATGGCTAAACAGACGTTAAAAAAACTTATAAAGGGGGTTATTTTAACATATTCATAAAAAAAAGCCTGTCTTTTTGAGACAGGCTTTAACTAAATGTTTGCAAAATGTTATTTAGTGAATAATAACTCTCTATATTTTGTTAAAGTCCAAGTTTCATCATCAACTAATAATTCTAATTTATCAGAATGTGAACGAATATCTTCAAAATAAGGTTTTACTTTATTACAATAAGCTTCTGCCATTTTTTGAGCATCGGTCAATTGATTGGCTTTTTTTCTTTCATTAGTCATTGCCAATACTTTAGAATTGATTCCTTCAATATGACCTGAGATTTCTTTAATTAAAGTAATTTGCTCTTTTGCAATGTTTTCAAATTCTTTTCCAAAGATTTCTTTTAAACCTTTTACATTTTCAATTAAAGTATTTTGGTAACGAATTGCAGTCGGAATAACATGGTTTCTAGCAATATCACCTAAAACTCTTCCTTCAATCTGGATTTTCTTAGTATATTCCTCTAATTCAATCTCATAACGCGCTTCTGCTTCAACATGATTAAAAATTCCAAGTTTTTCAAATAAGTCTAAAGCTTGTTTCGAAACTTTGGCTTTAATAGCTTCTGGAGTTGTTTTAAAATTACTTAAACCTCTTTTTGCTGCTTCTTTTTCCCAAGCTTCGCTGTAACCGTCGCCTTCAAAAAGAATCTTTTTTGATTGTTTGATGTATTCTCTTAATACATTAAAAATGGCATCATCTTTTTTCATGTCTTTCGACTCGATCAAATTCTCTACTTCATTTTTAAAGTCAATCAACTGTTTTGCTACAATTGCATTCAAAGTTGTCATTGCATTCGAACAGTTTGAATTTGAACCAACAGCTCTAAACTCAAATTTATTTCCTGTAAAAGCAAATGGTGAAGTTCTGTTTCTGTCTGTATTATCTAATAATACGTCTGGAATTTTACCAACAACGTTTAATTTAAGATCTGTTTTTTCTTCCGGAGAAAGTTTTCCGGTTGTAACACTTTCTAATTCAGATAAAACTTTTGTCAACTGCGCTCCAATAAATACCGACATAATTGCTGGCGGTGCTTCGTTTGCACCTAGCCTGTGGTCATTACTTGCTGTTGCGATAGAAGCTCTTAATAAGGTTTCATTATCATTTACTGCTTTTATCGTATTAATAAAGAACGTCAAAAATTGTAAATTGCTCATTGGCGTTTTACTCGGACTCAATAAATTAACTCCAGTATCTGTTGCCAATGACCAGTTGTTATGTTTTCCTGAACCGTTTACACCTTTAAATGGTTTTTCGTGAAATAGTACTTTAAAATCATGACGTTCTGCAACTCTCTGCATCACATCCATTAATAAAGAGTTGTGATCAACCGCTAAATTCGTTTCTTCAAAAATTGGTGCCAACTCAAATTGGTTTGGGGCTACTTCATTATGACGCGTTTTTACCGGAATTCCCAATAACATACATTCCTGCTCCAAATCTCTCATATAAGTAAGAGCACGAGTTGGAATAGAACCAAAATAATGATCGTCTAACTGCTGTCCTTTTGCAGAGGTATGTCCTAATAATGTTCTTCCCGTCATCATTAAGTCAGGACGAGAATTTGCTAAAGCTTTATCAATCAAGAAATATTCTTGCTCCCAACCTAAAGTTGCAGTTACCTTTTTTACGTTTTTGTCAAAATACTTACAAACTTCTGTAGCCGCTTCATCAATTGCAGATAATGCTCTTAATAAAGGTATTTTATTATCTAAAGCTTCTCCTGTATAAGCGATGAAAACTGTAGGGATACATAAAGTTGTACCATATATAAAAGCTGGAGATGTAGGATCCCAAGCTGTATAACCTCTTGCTTCAAATGTATTTCTGATTCCTCCGTTTGGAAAACTAGATGCATCTGGCTCTTGCTGTACCAATTGTGCGCCGCCAAATTTCTCTACAGGATCGCTTCCGTCATACGAAGTTTCAAAAAATGCATCATGTTTTTCTGCAGTAGTTCCCGTTAATGGCTGAAACCAGTGTGTATAATGTGTTACGCCTTTGGCCAAAGCCCATTCTTTCATCCCCATGGCAATATAATCTGCCAGTTTTCTCTCTATTTTAGTTCCATGCTGAATCGCATCTCGCACTCCTTTTAAAGCATCTGAAGTTAGGTACTGCTTCATTGCTTTTTCATTAAACACATTTGAACCAAAAAGATTTGATTTTCTATCAATTTCTTCAAAGTGTACCGGCTTTCTAGTAGAAGCTTCTTTTAAAGCTTGAAAACGTAATGTTGACATGTATAATATTTTTAAGAATTCGTAATAATTTTCACTAAAAAATGAGGAACAAATATAAACAATAAAAGTGCCTGTTTAGAATATAAGTTTTAGATTTTTGAACAGTGATTTCTCAATAGATCATGCTTTTTTTAGAGAATAACCAAACGCATTCAAGAAATGTAACAAAAAACAGCAATAATCCCCATTAAATAAACATTTTTTCATAATTTCTTAACTCAAAAAATCAAAAATAGTCCTTAATTATTACGAATTTATTTTTTATAGTGGTTAAAAATTGCTTTTTTAAAAATATACCCCTGCGAAAATTATGCTTCTCTAAAAAATTATACTCCGCAAAACAAAATAGCCCCCTAATTTTTAGGAGTAAAAAAATAAATCTATATTTGACCCAGCGAAAAAACAAAAAAAATAAATTTATATTATTATGGCTAAAATTAAGTTAGAGTACATTTGGTTAGATGGATACGAGCCAACTCAAAATCTTAGAAGTAAAACTAAAGTTGAAGAGCACGAAAATTTCAAAGGAACATTAGAAGAACTTGGAAATTGGTCATTTGATGGTTCATCAACTAAACAAGCTGAAGGTGGTTCTTCTGACTGTCTTTTAGTTCCAGTTGCAATTTATCCAGATCCAACTCGTATCAATGGATGGTTAGTAATGTCTGAAGTTATGTATGCTGACGGAACTCCACACCCATCTAACGGAAGAGCTACAATTGATGATGAAGATGATGATTTTTGGTTTGGTTTCGAGCAAGAGTATTTCATCATGGATACTAAAACTCAACTTCCACTTGGTTTCCCAGTTGGAGGATACCCTGCTCCACAAGGGATGTACTACTGTTCAGTAGGTGGAAAAAACACACACGGAAGAAAATTAGTTGAAGAGCATGCTGATTTATGTATCGCTGCTGGAATCAACTTTGAAGGAATCAACCAAGAGGTTGCTTGCGGACAATGGGAATTCCAATTATTCGCTAAAGGAGCTAAAAAAGCTGGAGATGAAATCTGGGTTGCTCGTTACTTATTAGATCGTTTGACTGAGAAATATGGTTACTATATTGAATATCACCCAAAACCTCTAGGAGATACTGACTGGAATGGTTCTGGAATGCACGCTAACTTCTCTAACAATGTATTGAGAACTTGCGGAGATCAAGCTACTTACGAAAGAATTTGTGAGGCTTTCCGTCCTGTTACTGCTGAGCACATCGCAGTTTACGGAGCTTACAATGACCAACGTTTAACTGGTAAACACGAAACTGCTTCTATCCACGATTTCTCTTATGGAGTTTCAGACAGAGGATGTTCTATCAGAATTCCTTTGATGACTGTTCAAAAAGGATGGAAAGGATGGTTGGAAGACAGAAGACCAGCTTCAAACGGAGATCCATACAAAATTGCTGCAAGAATTATCAAAACTGTTAAATCAGCGCTATAATTCAAAGCTTAATTTATATTCTAAAAGTGCCAGTTTTATTACTGGCACTTTTTTTATTTTATAGCGTGAGCAGAATCGAAATACAGTACAGTTTGTCATTCCGAGGAACGAGGAATCTCCGTAAGAAACTCCGCTCCCATAATCCCATCTTTATAGAGCTTCTTGCAGAGATTCCTCGTTCCTCGGAATGACAAGAGTGTGTTAAACTTTGACAAAGTTCTAATAAACAACAATTGTCACATTGAGCGAAGTCGAAATGCTTTTTACCTTTCACATCTAACATTTTACAAAATTCTCTTTAATTTAAGAACAAGTTTCGTACAATAAATTTTTAAAAGTTAAACATCAAAGCCTATCTTTGTATATCACTATAAAAAATTATCGTAATGGTCTGGACTCTGTTTTTAATTGCTGTTGTATTAATTCTTGCTTTAGATTTAGGTGTTTTCAATAAAACGCCACATATCATCAGCACCAAAGAAGCCAGTAAATGGACATTGATCTGGGTTACTTTATCTTTCTTATTTTCGGGAGTAATTTATTGGCTGTACACTACAGACTATATTGCAAATCCTGACAAGTTGCTTCCTATGGCGGCTTCGATGAAGTTTATTACGGGATATTTAATTGAGCTTTCACTAAGCGTTGATAATATTTTTGTAATTGCAATTATTTTTGCTTCATTCAAAATTCCGCAAAAATACCAACACCGAGTTTTATTCTGGGGAATCCTGGGCGCGATTGTTTTCCGTGGCTTGATGATTTTCTTCGGAGTAATGCTGATTAATAAATTCACTTGGACAACTTATCTGTTTGGTGCTTTCTTAATATTTACTGCTTTAAAAATGTTGTTTTCTGGAGAAGATGAAGATTTTCACCCAAAAGATTCCTTTATATATAAACTACTAGGAAAGGTTATTCCGATAACAGCAGAAATGGATGGTGAAAAGTTCTTCATTTCAACCAAAACCGCAAAAAAAGCTGCCACTCCACTTTTTGTTGCTTTAATAGTTATTGAAGTAATGGATGTTTTATTTGCAGTTGACAGCGTTCCAGCGATTTTAGCAATTACTTCAGATCCGTTTTTAGTATTCAGTTCTAATATTTTTGCTATTCTTGGTTTGCGTTCAATGTATTTCTTTTTGGCAAACATGCTGGCAAAATTCAGTTATTTGGAATACAGTTTAGTTGCAATTTTAGCTTTTGTAGGATTGAAAATGCTTCTTCACGATTGGATTCACGTTCCAGAATGGGCTTCTTTAGGATTTATCGCTTTGTCACTTTTAGTAGGGATTTTGGTTTCTCTTAAATTTGGAAAAGAAAAACTATTAACTGATTCAGATTCTACGGAACAATAATATTTATAAAACATAATCATAATAAAAAAAAGGAAATCTTACGATTTCCTTTTTTTTATTGAATTTACATCTAAAATTATTTAACCGTAATTTCTTTTACTTTGCTGTCATCAATACCGTATTTGGCAATAACTGCATGATAATCTGAAAAATCAGGTTTATTAACTGACTTAGCAGCGCCTGATAAATATCCTGGAATAATCACTATTCTAAAAGTTTGATTTAATCTAAAACCATCAACAACAGTTGCTAAATCTCCTCCATCTAAATAAATACTGACATCTCTTAATGTGAAATTAAAATTATAACCAAAGTTAAAAGTTCCATCATCAAAATAATAAAGCTCTGGAGCCATTTTCCAAACATCGGCACCATTATCTACACCAGATTTTCTGTAAACTAGAACCATATCCGATGAAAAAATATTTGGATTTAAAGGAATTATAGGATTATAATTGTTTGATGCCGTAAAATTCACTCCTTTAACTTGGAAAACTTCCGCCGCTGGCCCTGGTTCTCCCGGAGGTCCTTCTGGCCCTTCACAGCTTGTAAAAGCAATTAATCCAACTAGGGCAAATAAGGTAAGTATCTTTTTCATAATATTTGTGGTATTTAAATTGTTTTTAAAAATTTATAAAAGCATTCCAAAAACCAAACCAAAAATTTTGTCAAACAGGTTTTTGAATAAAATTTCTAATTATTTTTTCGCAACAACTTGGTTTTTAAGCAATATTTTATTGAAAAATAATATATGGCAAGGTAGTGAATTTTCCCAATATTCCCAAGTATGCGCTCCAGGACGTTCGGTATAATCGTGCTCTACTTTGTTGTAAACTAATCTTCGGTGCAATTCTCTATTTGGTTCAATTAAAAAATCATCAACGCCACAATCAATAATCAACGGCAATTTATTTGCTTTTATTTTATCGAGCATATTCATAACAGCATATTGCTCGTACATTTCGGTACTGCCACTTTTATCTCCAAAAACAGGCTGCATTAATTTTACAACTTGAGCTGCCGAATCTCTGTTCAACATCGTACTCATATCAACTGCGCCACTCATACTTCCGGCTGCACAAAATAAATCGGGGTGTTTTGCTGAAAGATACAAAGCACCATGGCCACCCATTGAAAGCCCTGTAATTACTCTTCCATTTTTATTGCTGATGGTTCGGTAGGTTTTATCTACTTTCTGAATTACTTCCTGAGTTATAAAAGTCTCGAACTGACTTTCTTTATTTACCGGACTGTCTAGATAAAAACTAAACACTTCGCCTTCTGGCATCACAATAATCATATTGTATTGATCTGATAAACTCTGAACTAATTTTTTGTTTGGCGTATTTTTTAACCAGTCGCTAAAATGTCCATAAGCACCATGTAAAAGATACATAACCGGAAAAGCTTGTTTGCTTTTAGCATAAGAATTTGGTAAAACTACCGCCGCTTTATAGGTTTTACCCATCGCGGTACTGGCAACTTGTAAAGTATCTACTTTTGCAGCGTATGTCATGGTAGTTACGCAAAGCAAAAATGCAGACAACAGCATTTTAAATTTCTTCATTTTTATATATTTTTTTTCTGATTAGGGAATGTAAATATACTTTTTTCAAAATAAAATATATGAAAAATCCGACCAGCTTTTGCTAATCGGATTTGTTTTTTTTGCCACAGATTAAAATGATTCTATGGATTTATATTTTTGATCAAATTATTTTGCCACGAATTACACTAATTCCCACTAATTTTTAATTATGCGATTCCAACTTTGACAAAATTTAAAACTTTATCAAATTTTAATTCGTGAAAATTAGTGCAATTCGTGGCAGCAAAAAAATCATTTCAATCTGTGTAATCAGTGGCCTAAAAAAACTAACTAATTATAATTTTGTGCTCTAAACGGTATTGCGATGCGCTTTTACCTGTATATTGTTTGAACGATTTGCTGAAATGGCTGAAATTATTAAAACCGCTTTCATAACAAACTTCATTAATACTAATTTGTTTTTCTGCCAAAAGTTTAGAAGCGTGAACTAAACGATATTCATTTACAAATTCAGTAAATGTTTTATTCGAAATCTTTTTGAAATAGCGACAAAACGAAGGCGTCGTCATACTAACCAGATTTGAAATTTCGTCAATAGCTATAGATTCCTGAAAATGATCTTTCACATAATTAAAAACCAAATTCATACGATCACTGTCCTGTGTTTGCAATTCTAACGAAAATCCGTCAGCATTTAAAACCGTATATTCATCTGATGCTTCTAATTCATCTAAAATACTCAAAAGTGTCAGCAAACGCTCAAAAGGAAGCTGATGCTCCATCATTTCGATTTTTTTGCCAATCTGTTTTTTAGTCTCTCCGTTAAAAGCAATTCCGGCTTTTGACTGACTAATAATATTCTGCACTCTTTTCATTTCGGGTGCAACAAAAAAATCATTCCCTAAAAATTCTGGTTTAATATGAATAACGGTTTCTTTTTTATTTCCCGTTTGTTCATTTGTAAAACCACAATGTGGCAAATTTGCACCTATTAATATCAAATCTCCATTGGTGTAATAAGAAACATGGCTTCCTATTTGTCTTTTTCCCGCACCTCCATTAATATAAACCAACTCAATTTCTGGATGATAATGCCATAAATGGGCTTTACTGTTGGTCTTTTCGGCATGTTTAGTGTAGGTGAAAGAACTTCCGTATGAGTTTGATATCACTTCAAGAGCTGGGGCGACTGTTTTCATGATATATATATCTTTAAAAAATAATAGCAAATTTAACAAAAACACCTAAAATAATTTAAATTTTAACCTATAACGGTTTCGTAAATGAGAATTATTCACGAAAACCAACAAAATCATCTTGCCGATTTTATACCAAAACAGCTCTTTTTTTAGGGTCTGATTTTTTTTATCCGTGATTTTTTTAAAATATCATATTTAAAACCGCTTTTTTATATTGATATAGCATTTCTGTAAGAAAAACGGAATATTTTAACAAACCGCATTTTTATCAAAACATTGAAAAATAATATCGTAATTAACAAAAACACCTAAAATAATTTAAATTTTAACCTATATCGGTTTCGTAAATGAGAATATAGCATATAAATTGGAAAATAGAGTTGTGTTTAAAAAGCAGCTGCTGCAGTAATTTTACATCAGAAAAATGAACTAATAATTTAAACATAGAGAATTATGAAAACGATTTTAAAATTAAGTTTAGTAGTTGCGGTATTATTATCAGGATTAAATACTTATGCAATTAATGGAGAAGGAGAATTTGGTCTTCACGTATTAAAAGGAAATGGAAAGCTTATCACGTTTGCTTTAAACCAAACAAAAAAAGCTAATCTATCTATTTATGATAAAGACGGTACTTTATTATATTCTGAAAACGCATCTGGAAAAGATGGTATTTTAAGAACTTTCAGTCTAGAAGAATTTCCAGCTGGAACTTATTATTTAGAAGTTGAAGACAGCGCTAAAAAAGTAAGACACGAAATTACAATTACTGATGATGCTACAGTTTTATCATCAAAAGCAATTTCATCTGTTTACAAAACAGCTGCAAAAAATACAAGCGTAGCAGTACGCTAAAAAAGTTATACTCGAACACAGTATAAAAATGAGGTTAGATAGTTAGTAAAGTTTAAAAACCGTCAGGTTTTAGAAACAGCTCTTTGTGGTTATTGAGCTGTTTTTTTTTTGCTTTTTATTTAAGTGTAGATTTTTTTTAACCGCAAAGTCGCAAAGGTGTTACGCAAAGTTCGCAAGGTTTTATATTTAAAGCTTTGCGAACTTTGCGTAACACCTTTGCGACTTTGCGGTCTTTGCGGTTAAACACGTTTGCTTTGTAAACAAATCATGAATTAAATGCAAAGCCAAAATCATCAAAACTTTAAAAAATAACCACCCAATTAACATAATCATTAAATTAAATTCAAAATTTAACCTATAACGGTTTCGTAAATGAGAATACAGCATCGAAATCTGCAAATGGAGTTGTGCAATTACCCCTGCATTGTAACTAATTTAGCATCAGAGAATTAGATCTATTAATTTAAAAACTAATGCTATGAAAAATTTAAAATTAAGTTTAGTGTGTGCAGTGCTTTTCACAGGAATGAGCGCTTTTGCAATTGACGGGAACGATAATTTGAACGTTCACGTGTTAAAAACAAATGGTAAACTGATCACGTTTGCACTTAACCAAGTTAAAAAAGCAAACGTAGCAATTTACGACAAAGATGGAACTCTAATTTATTCAGAAAGTGCTTCTGGTAAAGATGGAATTTTGAGAACTTTTAATTTAGAAGAATTTCCAGAAGGAACTTACTATTTAGAAGTAGAAGATAATGTAAAGAAAGTGAAACATGAAATTACGATAACTGATGAAAAAACAGTTTTGTCAGCAAAAGCAATTTCGTCTGTTTACAAATCGGGATTTTCTAAAAATACAAGCGTAGCCGCACGTTAAAATGATGCTTGTATTGAAAAACAAAATTAGATTTTATATTCTTTAAAACAGCTTTCTTAATAAAAGGAAGCTGTTTTTTTTGGGGCCGATATTTTTTCGCTGTATTCCTTCAGGATTTTTATTTAAAAGTTTGAATTTCTTTATTCAAAACCGAAAACCTTTATTCTGAGCCGATTAAAAACTTTGAAAAATAACAACCAATTTAACAAAAACACCGATTATAATTCAAACTTTAACCTATATCGGTTTCGTAAATGAGAATACAGCATATAAATCTGCAAATAGAGTTGTGTTGAAACAGCTATTTCAAGAGTAATTTAGCATCAGATAATTAGAACTATTAATTTAATAACTAAGATTATGAAAAAGATTTTAAAATTAAGTTTAGTATGTGCAGTACTTTTTGCAGGAAGCAGCGCTTTTGCAATTGACGGGAATGACAATTTGAATGTTCACGTTTTGAAAGGAAATGGAAAACTAATTACGTTTGCTCTTAATCAGGTTACAAAAGCCAATTTAGCAATCTACGACAAAAATGGAGAATTGATTTACTCTGAAAGCGCTTCAGGTAAAGACGGAATCCTAAGAACTTTTAGCTTAGAAGAGTTTCCAAAGGGAACTTACTATCTAGAAATTGAAGACAGTACAAAAAAAGTAAGACACGAAATTACGGTTACTGATGGCATCTCAGTTTTATCATCAAAAGCAGTTTCGACAACTTATAAAGCAGGTAACGCTGCTAAAAATACTAGCGTAGCAGTACGCTAAAAAAGTTATACTTCTCATAAGAGTATAAGGTTAGATAGTTAGTAAAAACGTGATTGTTTTACAAACAGCTCTTTGTGGTTATTGAGCTGTTTTTTTTATGCCTAATTTTTCCTGATTTATCCCGATTTTTGTTTTTTCACAAAACTATTCCTAATAATTTTAAAAGTCTGATTTTTACACTTTTAAAAAAAATCATCAAAAAAAATCCAAAAACAGCTTTTTTTCGTACATACTGTAAGAAAAATACAGAAACATCTTTAATTCAGCAACTTAACCGTTTGAAAACGGCTATTTTTTGCACAAAATTAAATTTCTTTTGTAGTTTTGCCGTTCCACTATTTAGTATTAAACTTTTAAAAAACAATTAAAAAAACATGACAAAATTTACCAAAATGGGCTTGATTGCCGCCTTTTTATTTACATCGATTTTTACCTACGCATTTGATGGAAAAGGAGACTATATTTTAAATATAGTTACTGGAAACGGAAAAGTAGTAAGCTTTACTTTAGACACCGTTGAAAACACTTCTTTTTCTATTTATGATGAAAACCACAATTTAATTTATACTGGAGCATCTGCAGCAGATAAATTAGAAATTTCAAAAACAATAAGCTTAGAAGGTCATCCAGCTGGAACTTATGTTTTAGAAGTATCAGAAAACGGTAAAATTGCGAAACATGAAATTAAAGTTGCAGCAAAAAAAGTGAAAGCTGTAAAGTTAGACGAATCAGTAAACCAAAGCCCGTCTTTCCGTCGCTAACCCTTTTTGTCCCCACAAAAACAAAAGCAGCTCGTTCCAGGAGCTGCTTTTTTTATTTTTCTGTTTTCCGAATATTGCTCCCAATTTTTACCAAATCCCAAAAAACATCGGCATCAATTGGCAATATGATTTTTTGAGTTTCTTTGTAAATAGAGGAATGTACAAAAGCATAGATATAATCTAATACATCTATTAATATGAAACTTTGCTTGTATTCTGATCGTAATTCAGTGCTTTCTGCATAACATACATTTCCTCCTCCTTCTTCTTCTAAAAAAAGCAAACCAGAATGATTTGAAAATTGCTTTATAATTTCTGAATTTATTGCAATTCCTTTAGAAGCTGATTTCTGAAAAAGAGAATCAAGTGTAAAATAGTTTTTCGTTTTTGTTGATGAAGTTTTCGCAATAATTTGCTCTAAAGCATTGTCAAATCTTTCAAGATCTATTTCTTCTTTCTGCAAAAGATCTAGTTTAACCAAATATTCCTGTATTATCATGATAATGATCGCTTTACAAATATAAAGTTAGATTATATATTTCAAATTGATAAAAAATGGTCTCTAGAAATTCTTTTTTAGTCAAAAACATACTAAAACTAAAAAATAGCAGTTATGTCAATATATTAAAATCGATAAAATGAAAAAAAACGTCGTTCAATTACACGTTATATCATTGATTTAGATATATTTGCAAACTGAACTAGCAGTTCATAATAAAATTATCAGAAGAAAAAATGACTATCAAAACCAATCTTTTAAACTAATACTTATGCAACAGAAACTTATTGTTTTAGTATTATTGATTGTTTTTTCATTTGGTGCTGCTGCTCAAAGTGAAAAAGTTTATATAACTGATAAAATAAGCGACAAATATGCTTATGTTGACGTGATAAAAACGTACGAGAAAATTGCTGCAAAAGGCTACAAATCTGTAGACTTATTTCAGAAATTAGGAGATTCCTCTTATCAACATGACAAACTAGAAAAAGCAGCCGACTGGTATGATAAACTTTTTGCCATGACCTCTGACTTAGAACCTGTTTATTACTATCGCTACGCAGAATCATTAAGATTCATTTGCCAAAATGAAAAAGCAGATGCCGTTATTGAAAAGTTGAAACGGAAATCTAAAGGAACGAGGAAGAAAGTTTAGTGTATTAAGCTGCTCAAGATAAATAAAAACCTCTCAGGAATGAGAGGTTTTTTATATTTTAATATCTACAGCAATAAGATTAATTCCGAGAAAAATAACCGCAATATTGTCATTTCGACGTAAGGAGAAATCCTCGTGAGAAGCTCTAAAAAGATTGGCACTTTTAGGAGCGGAGCTTCTCGCAAAGATTTCTCCTCCGTCGAAATGACAAACTTTATGGAATTTTGTTATTTTGCTGGCGCGTGGTTAAGCTATTAATTTCTATCCAAAAAAAACCTCCCAAAATCTTGAGAGGTTTTCCTTAAATCTAAAAAATAAATCCTACATATTCCTTCTATACTGCCCGCCTACTTCAAACAACGCTGAAGTAATCTGACCTAAAGAACAAACCTTTGCAGCTTCCATTAAATGATCGAACAAATTCTCGTTTTTAATAGCGGCTTGCTGTAATGTATTTAAATGCTCATTCACTTTTTCTTCGTGGAATTTATGCAAGTTATCCAACATCGTTATTTGATATTGTTTTTCTTCTTCAGTTGCACGAATTACCTCAGCCGGAATTACTGTTGGTGAACCTTTTGAACTCAAGAATGTATTTACACCAACAATTGGGAAATCGCCATTGTGTTTTAAAGTTTCATAATACAAACTTTCTTCCTGAATTTTAGATCTTTGGTACATGGTTTCCATTGCACCAAGAACTCCTCCTCTTTCTGTAATTCTGTCGAATTCTTGAAGAACCGCAGCTTCAACCAAATCAGTTAATTCTTCAATGATAAAAGAACCTTGAATTGGGTTTTCGTTTTTCGCTAAACCTAATTCTTTATTAATAATCAACTGAATTGCCATTGCTCGACGCACAGATTCTTCTGTTGGCGTTGTAATCGCTTCATCGTAAGCGTTTGTATGCAATGAATTACAGTTATCATAAATCGCGTATAAAGCCTGTAAAGTCGTCCTAATATCGTTGAAATCAATTTCTTGAGCGTGTAACGAACGTCCTGATGTCTGAATATGATATTTCAGCATTTGTGCTCTTTCGTTGGCTCCGTATTTATTTTTCATGGCTTTTGCCCAAATTTTACGTGCCACACGACCAATTACCGAATATTCTGGATCTACTCCGTTTGAGAAGAAGAACGATAAATTTGGTCCAAAATCGTTGATGTTCATTCCACGGCTCAAATAATATTCCACGTAAGTGAAACCATTCGAAAGCGTGAAGGCCAATTGTGTAATTGGGTTTGCCCCCGCCTCTGCAATATGATATCCTGAAATCGAAACCGAATAGAAATTACGAACGTTTTTAGTAATAAAATATTCCTGAACGTCACCCATTAATCTTAAAGCAAATTCGGTTGAGAAAATACAAGTGTTTTGCGCCTGATCTTCTTTCAAAATATCGGCCTGAACCGTTCCACGCACTTGCGATAATGTTTTGACTTTTATTTCATTATAAACTTCTAAAGGTAAAACCTCATCACCCGTAACACCCAAAAGCATTAATCCTAAACCGTTGTTTCCTTCTGGCAGATCACCTTGGTATTTTGGTCTTTCGATTCCTTTTTCTTTGTATAATTTGTTGATTTTCGCTTCAACTTCTTTTTCTAGATCATTTGCTTTGATGTAAATCTCACATTGCTGATCGATTGCCGCGTTCATAAAGAAACCTAACAACATTGGCGCAGGTCCATTAATCGTCATACTTACCGAAGTCAATGCATGAACCAAATCGAAACCTGAATATAGTTTTTTGGCATCATCTAAACAGCAGATTGAAACTCCAGCATTTCCAATTTTTCCATAAATATCCGGACGCAAATCTGGATCGTTTCCGTATAAAGTTACACTGTCAAAAGCAGTTGAAAGACGTTTTGCAGGCATTCCGGCACTTACATAATGAAAACGTTTGTTGGTTCTTTCTGGTCCGCCCTCGCCAGCAAACATTCTCGACGGATCTTCGCCTTCACGTTTAAACGGATATAATCCCGAAGCAAAAGGAAATTCTCCAGGAACATTTTCCTGTAAATTCCAACGCAAAATATCGCCCCAACCTTCATATTTAGGCAAAGCAATTTTCGGAATCTGTAAATGCGATAAACTTTCAGAATGTGTTGCAATCTTGATTTCTTTATCACGAACTTTAAACGAATAAACCGGATTTTTGTATTTCGCTACTTTTTCATCCCAATTCAAGATAATTTCCCAATTGTACGGATCTAAATCCATTTTTACTTTATCAAACTGATTTAGTAAAAGATTTAAAAAGATTCTGTTTTCGTCATGCTCTTGAATGCCGCTTGGCAAAACAGTTGCATCATCAATCCCAGCCTTATTTATTTGAGGAACTTTTCCTGAAACCGATTCTATGGTTTTAAAAATTCCGTATAATTTCTGTGCTACTTTTTGCTGCGAAATGGCTGTTTCATCATAACTTCTGTTATTCTCAGCAATTTCAGATAAATAACGTGTTCTGTGAGGAGGAATCACGAAGATTTTCTCGCTCATTTCTTTCGTAATTGTAAAAGTCGATTTCAAATCTGAAGCTGTTTTTTCAACCACTTTATCCATAATCGCTTTGTAAAGCGTGTTCATTCCCGGATCGTTAAACTGCGAAGCAATTGTTCCGAAAACTGGCATTTCATCAGGATTTTTATCCCAAAGATTATGATTTCTTTGATATTGTTTTTTTACATCGCGCAAAGCATCAAGCGCTCCACGTTTATCAAATTTATTTAAAGCCACTAAATCAGCAAAATCAAGCATATCGATTTTTTCCAATTGTGTTGCCGCTCCAAATTCTGGTGTCATTACATATAAGGATACATCAGAATGATCCATAATCTCAGTATCTGACTGACCAATTCCTGAAGTTTCTAAAATAATCAAATCGTATTTAGCCGCTTTTAAAACCTGAATTGCCTCGGCTACATATTTAGACAAAGCCAAATTCGACTGACGCGTTGCCAGCGAACGCATATAAACGCGAGGATTATTAATAGCATTCATACGGATTCTGTCTCCTAAAAGTGCTCCTCCCGTTTTTCTTTTCGAAGGATCGACAGAAATTAATCCGATTGTTTTTTCTGGGAAATCAATTAAAAAGCGACGAACTAATTCATCTACTAAAGAAGATTTTCCCGCTCCTCCCGTTCCTGTAATTCCTAAAACTGGAATTTTAGAATCAGAATTGCTTTCGTGGATTTTATCAAAAACAGGTTTTGCAATTTCTGGGAAATTTTCTGCCGAAGAAATCAAACGCGCAATTGCCGTTGGAACTTTATTTTCGATATGATCAATTTCGCCATTCAATTTATCTCCAATAGGAAAATCAGCACGTTGTACCAAATCATTAATCATTCCTTGAAGTCCTAAAGATCGGCCGTCATCTGGAGAATAAATTCTGGTGATACCATATTCGTGCAATTCTGAAATTTCGCTTGGCAGAATTACACCGCCTCCGCCTCCAAAAATCTTGATATGCCCTGCTCCTTTTTCGCGAAGCAAATCATACATATATTTAAAGTATTCGTTGTGACCTCCTTGGTATGATGTCATCGCGATTGCATTGGCATCTTCTTGGATTGCGGTGTTTACAACTTCTTCTACACTTCGGTCATGACCTAAATGTATAACCTCAACTCCGGTTGACTGTATGATTCTACGCATGATATTAATCGCAGCATCGTGTCCATCAAATAGCGAAGCCGCTGTGACAATTCTTACTTTATTTTTAGGAATATATGGTATTTGTGGTTCCATTTTATGAATATGATAATTTTAAGCGACCAATGTACAAATTATTTTAATATTTGATTACGAGAATAGCTTTATGTTAACAAAAAAATGAAAATGTTTTTTTTTGATTTAAGGGGTAACAAATTTGAAGTCGAATTGATATAAGTTAAAGAAAGCTTAAAGACATGGCAATTTCGCAACATTTAAACAAAATCTAAAAACGTGTTTCAAGCTCTCTCATAGTAATTTAGCAGTGTAGAAAAGCCCCAAATTTTTACCAAAAACTTAGCAAATAAAAAAAGTAAAACGTAAAAATTTAAAAAAATGAAAACACTATATTCTTTCACCGTAATTTTAGGTTTGAGTTTTTTTGTATCCTCTTATAACAGAATTGAAAACAATAATTTCTTAAATACAAAAACTCCAAACTCTACTGCAGTCACTTTTAATTTAAATGATGATGAAAATGATATTTCAAACGACTTCTTTAAAAGATATTCCGATTTGAAAAAATATAAATCTGATATTATGTCATTGTACAAAAACAGAACTCTTGGTACAATCTGGCATGATGAAGATCAAATAAACGAATTTGCTGCTGCTTTGTACCAAAAAGCAAAAAAAACAAATAATTTGGAAATTCCGTATCAAAAAGAAATTGATCAGCTTTTTGATTCTTCAGCAACTACAAATCTTTCTAAAACAGATGCTGATATGCTTTTGAGTTCCTTATATATTGTATATGCTAAAAAAAGCAGTGCTGACAAAAAAGTATCTTATGATACTATGTTGAAAGACTTTATGAATTACAGCACAATTGAAGAAACAACTACTGCACCTACAGATAATAAAGTAGCTTTTGATCAATATTATAAATTGCAAGGTGTTTTAAAACAATACAAAAAAATAGAAAGATCAAATAAATGGAAACCGATTGTTACAGAAACTCCATATAAAGACTTACGTCCTGATGCTGTTTCACCAACAATTGCTCAAGTGAGAACTCGTTTATATATATTGGGAGATTTAAAACAGGATTCTAAAAGCGATGTTTATGATCGTGAATTGATGGATGCTGTAATGAAATATAAAGTTCGTAACGGATTTAAACCTAACTACATTCTTGCTGAAGAACATATTAAAGAAATGAATGTGCCTCTTTCTGACAAGGTAAAAACTTTAGAATTGAACATGGAAAGATGTCGTGCGATTTCTGACCAAATGGCGAATAGCGACGAATATGTTTTGGTTAATGTTCCTTCTTATGAATTGGTATACGTTAAAAACGGAAAAGTAGTAATGACTTCACCCGTATTTGTTGGAGCACCTTTAACCAAAACCACCATTTTTAATGGAGAAATTGACAGAATCGTTTTTAGTCCTTATTGGACAGTACCACAAAGTATTGTACAAAACGAGTTGAAATCTAAAATCGCTTCAGATCCAAATTATCTTGCAGAAAAAAATATGGAAATCGTTAATGGTCAAGTAAGACAAAAACCAGGGCCAGAAAACTCTCTTGGATTAGTGAAATTTATGTTCCCAAATCCTGATGATATTTACATGCACGATACGCCATCTAAAACATTATTCGATTTTGAAAAAAGAACTTTTAGCCACGGATGTATTAATGTAAAAATGGCAAAGGAATTAGCAGCAGCTATGCTTAAAGATTATCCAGAATGGACGCAAGACAAAATTGATAAAGCTATGGCTGGAAAATCAGAAAACAGTTTTAAATTAGCTAAAAAAGTTCCTATTTACATTACCTATTTTACTTCATTGGTAAATGAAAAAGGTGAAATTGGTTTCTTCCCAGATGTTTATGAAAGAGACTCTGAATTGAACAATCAATTGTCTCTTACTTCAAATTAATAATTAACTATCTAAATATAAATCGGGAATTCATTTAAATGGGTTCTCGATTTTTTATTCACAAAAAAAACCTAACTTATTAATTTTAAAATTTTTAAGTCCTTTTCAATTTTACTTTCTGTCGCAACTTTGCATCATAATACTACCACTAATATTAATTGCAAAAACAAACGATCATGAAAACAGAAAATATTGAAGGTTTAACATTATTCGAAATAAATTTATTGATACAACAGGGCGGAAGATTTGTAATGTTTCCAAATTTAATGACAAAAATTAAAAGTTATACCATTTATTTTATTCGTCCTGAAGAAAAAACATTTAAATACGCATTAAAACATTTTATTAAGAATATAACACTTAGCTGGCGTGCACTTCCGTTAAGACCTTTCTACATTTCAAAATCTTTATTCTATTTAACAATTGGTGGCAAGGATTACACCCAAAATGTATTATCAGATTTAAACCAAATTAATCCGATTTGCAATCCAAATTTATACTGTTTACAATACGTTTAAACGCCTTTTTTGTCCCAAGCAAAATTATTTTCAAGGTTATATATAATGAGTTAAAAATTGAATGCGCTGTTTTATACAAAAACCGCAATCTCTTTTTAACTCATTTTGCATTTTTAAACAATAGTATGTTTTTAAATTTAGATGGTTTGTATGTCGTAAACAATCTACAAGAATTATGATATAATAAAATTGAATTTCATTAAGAAATTCCATATTTTAGCTTTGATATTCAATCAATTAAAGCAAACTCTAAAATATGGAAGATTCAAACGAACTTATTGTGGATAAAAGAAGCTGGTGGAACCGAAACTGGAAATGGTTTGTTCCTACTGGTTGTTTAAGTCTTATTGTATTATTTGCTTTATTTTTAGTTGGAGTTTTCTTTGAAGTAACTTCAATCATTAAAGATTCTGATGCTTATATAGAATCGATGACAAGAGTTGAGCACAATAAAATACTAATCGAAAAACTTGGATCGCCTATCGAAACTGACGGAATGGTTTCTGGAAATGTAAGTGCCGAAAACGATGTTAGAAAATGCGATGTACAAGTGCCATTAAAAGGCCCTAAAGGCAAAGCAACACTCTTTGTTGTAGGCGAAAAAAGAGGAACTTGGAAATACAGTGAAATGTCTGTTTTTATTGAAAAAACAGGTGAGAAAATTGATTTGCTGGCTAAGTAATTTTACCGCTAATTTTTTATATACAGATTTTATCAATTTCTCCTATTCATTTCTTAATTAAGTACTTGCATACGAAAATCTGAAGTCGCAAAGTTCTATTTTTTCTTGTCTTTCGACCAAGCAATAATTAATTCTATATGCTTCAAAAATGTAAAATCTTAGAACCTTAGCATCTCAGAATCTTAGAAAAAGTTAATTATGAAACAAATTCTTTCTGCTCCTAAAATAAAATTGTGGCGTTGTTTTTGAATAAGTAGTATTTTTGAAACTTAAACAAAACCCCCAAATGAAAAAGATTTTATTATTAGCCGTTACATTTTCACTTGTTTCATGCGCAGAAATGCAGCAGACTTTAAATCAGCTCCCACAAATAGCGTCACAAATTCCGGTTGGTGGTGTTGACATTTCAGCTGGATTAAAAGAAGCTCTAAATAAAGGAATTACACAACAAGTTAGCAAATTAACCGCGGTTGATGGTTTTTACAAAAATGAAGCTGTAAAAATTTTAATGCCCGCAGAATTACAAAAAGTAGATGCTACTTTAAGAAAAGTTGGTTTGAGCTCACTTGCCGATGAAGGAATCAAAATGCTGAATCGTGCCGCTGAAGATGCTGTCAAGGAAGCAACTCCAATTTTTGTATCAGCAGTTAAAAATATGTCGTTTACTGATGCTAAAAATATTTTATTAGGAAATGACAGTGCTGCAACAACATATTTACAAGGAACTACATCAACAGCTTTGTACGGAAAATTTAATCCGGTGATTAAAAATTCATTCGCAAAAGTGGGCGCCGATGTCGTTTGGGCTAATATTATAAACAAGTACAACACAATTCCGCTTGTTAAAAAAGTAAATCCTGATTTGACTGATTATACAACGAATCAAGCTTTAGCGGGAGTTTACAAAATGATTGCTGTAGAAGAAAAAGAAATCCGAAATAATATTAGTGCAAGAACAACGCCTTTATTAAAAAGTGTTTTTGCAATGCAGGACGGAAAATAGTTTTTTTTCTGTTTAACTGTTTAATAGTTTATTCGTGTAATCGAACAAACGGTTAAACAAATCAACGATTAACCGATTAACCAAAAAAGATGCAAAAAATTACCATTCTCATTCACTGTAAAGACCAAAAAGGAATTATCGCTGCAGTGACTACTTTTATTGCTAAGGTAGAAGGAAATATCACTTATATCGATCAGCATGTTGATGTCGAGCAAAATGTGTTTTTTATGCGATTGGAATGTGAATTTACCAATCACAAAACCACAATTGAAAGCTTTAAAGCTGATTTTGACCAAGCTATTGCTGCCGACTTTGATATGTCATGGGATTTGTACAATCAGGAGCAAAAACCAAAATTGGCTTTATTTGTCTCTAAATACGATCACTGCCTTTTTGATATTTTAGGACGATACAGCGCTGGTGAATTAAATGTCGAAATTCCGGTTATTATTAGCAATCACAACGATTTAAGATGTGTTGCCGAACGATTTAATATTCCGTATCACTGTGTTCCGTTTACAAAAGACAATAAAGAAGAAGGCGAAGCCAAACAAATTGAACTTTTAAAAAGATACGAAATCAATTTTATTGTTTTGGCGCGTTATATGCAGATCATTACACCAAATTTGATTTCGCTTTACGAGAACAAAATCATCAATATTCACCATTCGTTTTTACCTGCATTTCCAGGTGCAAAACCGTATCATTCGGCTTTTAAACGTGGTGTAAAAATCATTGGTGCAACAAGTCACTACGTTACCGAAGAATTAGATGAAGGTCCAATTATCGAACAGGATATTGCCAGAGTTTCGCATATTCATTCTGTTGAAGATTTTATTATGAAAGGAAGAGACTTGGAAAGAATTGTTTTGGCAAGAGCGATTAAATTACATGCTGAGAGAAAAACAATGGTTTATAGCAATAAGACGGTGGTGTTTTCTTAAAGATGCTAAGGTTCTGAGGTGCTAAGATTCTAAGTTTTTTTCTTATAAAAATAAATAAACCCGACATGTTTTTAAAACCTGTCGGGTTTACTATTAAAAGTTTAGAAACTTAGTATCTCAGAATCTTAGCATCTTAGAACCTTTTTTAACGAACTACAATCGACAATCTAGGATCATCAAAAGCGTCAACTTCAGCCATTGTCAAACCTAAAGCATTTGCTACACCTTCTCCATAGGCTGGATCCGCTTTAAAGCAGTTTCTGATGTGACGAATTTGTATGAATTTTTGAGCTCCTCCAACTTGCGCTGCAGTATTTTTAAACAACAACTGTTTTTTCTCTGGCGTTAATAAATTGAACAACAAACCTGGTTGCGTGAAATAGTCATTATCATCATCTCTGAAATTATGTGCCCACGCATCTCCGTGCAGTTTTAATGGTGGTTCTTTAAATTCTGGTTGTTCTTGCATTTCACCAAAACTATTTGGCTCATAATGTTTTTTAGATCCGTTATTTCCATCAACACGCATTGCTCCGTCTCTGTGGAAAGTGTTATACGGACATCTCGCAGAATTCACCGGAATCTGAAAATTGTTCACTCCTAAACGGTAACGGTGCGCATCTCCATAAGAGAACAAACGTGCCTGAAGCATTTTGTCTGGAGAAAAACTAATTCCAGGAACCACGTGTGCCGGATTAAAAGCAGCTTGTTCTACTTCTGCAAAATAATTTTCTGGGTTTTTATTTAATTCGAATTCACCAACTGGAATTAAAGGAAAATCTCCTTTTAACCAAACTTTCGTCAAATCAAAAGGATGAAAACGATACGTTTCAGCTTGTTCTTCGCTCATGATTTGAACGAATAATTTCCATTTTGGGAAATTTCCTTCTTCGATAGCATCAAATAAATCTCTTTGGTGGCTTTCTCGGTCGCCTCCAACTAATTTTGCTGCTTCTTCATCAGAAAGATTATCGATTCCTTGTTGTGTTACAAAATGAAATTTCACATAATGTCTTTCATTTTGATGATTTATGAAACTAAAAGTATGACTTCCAAATCCGTGCATTTGTCTGTACGATCTCGGAATACCTCTATCGCTCATTACAATAGTAACCTGATGCAAAGCCTCTGGTAATAATGTCCAAAAATCCCAATTGTTATCAGCACTTCTCAAATTGGTTTTTGGATCACGTTTTACAGCGTGGTTTAGATCAGGAAATTTCATTGGATCTCTGAAAAAGAATACTGGAGTATTATTTCCAACCAAATCCCAATTTCCTTCATTGGTGTAAAATTTCAAGGCAAACCCTCGAATATCTCTTTCTGCGTCTGCAGCACCTCTTTCTCCTGCAACTGTAGAAAAACGAGCAAACATTTCGGTTTTCTTTCCAATTTCTGAAAATATATCTGCTCTCGTATATTTTGTAATATCGTGAGTAACAGTAAAAGTTCCATAAGCTCCAGATCCTTTAGCGTGCATTCTTCTTTCCGGAATCACTTCACGGTCAAAATGTGCCATCTTTTCTAAAAACCAAAAATCTTGTAATAAAACAGGTCCGCGTGGGCCAGCAGTTTGAATGTTTTGATTGTCTGGAACGGGAGTTCCTGTTGCAGTTGTTAATTTTTTGTTCGATTCCATATTGCTGATATTTAATGTTTTACCAAATATACAAACTTATCTTTAGCATATTGATAAACAAAATTGATTGTTATTATATTTTAATAATCAAAAGTTATATATCGCTGCAGAAAGCTCAGAAATAGGTTTTGACAAATCTTAACTTATGGTCAACAAAGTAATAACAAAACCTTAACAGCAAAAGATTGATATATGTCAGACCTTTGTAAGGTAATAAACTGGTTATTTATTATTTTGGTTTTGGTTAGTTAAATGATGCCGGCGTCTTCGAGATGCCGGCATTCTTTTTTTGTGAAAGTTGGTTTTCAGGTTTCAGGTTTTCTTAGTTTGATGTTGCTTTACTTTGTGGTTAGTTTTACCGCAAAGAGCGCAAAGTCTTTTTTTATTTTAGAGTGTTTATACAAATGCAAAGTTGGCCAAGCTTTTGTAAAAAACTTTGCGAAGTTTGCGTAAATCGTAGCGCTCTTTGCGGTAAAATCAACATACTCTAATGCCAACCTGAAACGTGAGACCTGAAACAAAAAAATCAAGATTTAAACATTAACTTATATCCAACAAAGTAATAACAAGAACTTAACAGCATAAGATTTATTTATGTCGGATCTTTGTAATGTAATAAACTGGTTATTTATTATTTTGGTTTTGGTTAGTTAAATAATGCCGACGTCTTGTAGATGTCGGCATTTTTTTTATTTCAAGTTGCTTTACTTTGAACATAATTTAACCGCAAAGAACGCAAGGTTTTTTTACCTACGAGACTATATAAAACACAAAGTTCGCAAAGCTTTGTGTAAAAACTTTGCGAACTTTGAGCAAATCTTAGCGGTTAAGCTTTCAACAACTTGAAACTTGAAACCTGAAACAAAAAAACTAATTTTTCAATCTTTCGTGCAGTAATTTAAAATAAGCGAAAGCCTTTAATAATCTACTGCCGTGCCAAGAGAACATTTCTCCGTCGACGAAGATGGTTTTGGCGTGATGTGTAAATCTTCCAATTTCAAAAGCATCTTCTTCTTTGAAAGGATAAGGTTCTGAAGAAAGAAAAACAATATCAGGATCGCCTTCTAAACGCATTTTTTTAAGTTCCACTTCAGGATAACGTCCTTTGTCTTCGTAGATATTCTGAAAATGATTTAGCTTTAATAATTCATTTATATAAGTGTCGTTTCCAGCAACCATATATGGGTTTTTCCAAATAAAATAAGCTGCTTTTTTAACTTCGATATTTTGAATGTATTTTTTGAAATCGCTCAAGGCAAAAGTCAATTTGTCGTTCCACTTTTGCGCTTCGGTTCTGCAATTGAAAATTTGACCGAAATCTGAAATCATCTGAAAGTTATCTTCTATTGAAACAATATTCGTAACCCAAACCGGACAAATTTCTTGTAATTGATTTACGATTTCTTCTGTGTTTTCTTCTTTATTGCAGATGATAATATCAGGCTGTAAAAGCTTTATTTTTTCGAAATGAATCTTCTTTGTTCCCCCGACAATTTTTTTGGTCGATTTAAAATGATACGGATGTACACAGAATTTTGTGATTCCGATTATTTTTTCTTCTAAACCTAAATCATAAAGCAATTCTGTTTGAGAAGGAACTAACGATATAATTCGTTTTGGAGCTGTTTCGAAAGAATGTAAAGTGCCTAGCTGGTCTTTGATTTGTTTCATTGATTTAGATTGTCATTTTAACCGCAAAGTTCGCTAAGATTTGCGCTAAGAACGCAAAGTTTTTTCCTTGCGAACCTTGCGAAAAATCTTTGCGAACTTTGCGGTTAAATGTATTTATAAAGTTATTTAAAACTTAGAATTAATAATTTCTTCCATTTCTTTTTGAACTGACAAAGCCTCTTCTCTAGCCTTTTCAGCAAAATCAGTTCCTTTTGAAGCGTAGATAATTGCCCTAGCTGAATTTACTAAAAGACCAATTTTATCATTCATTCCGTATTTGCAAACTTCTGATAAGCTTCCGCCTTGAGCGCCAATTCCAGGAACCAATAAAAAACTGTCTGGAACAATTTTTCTGATATCGGCAAAATATTCTGCTTTTGTGGCTCCAACAACGTACATTAAGTTTTCGCTGTTTTTCCATGTTTTAGAAGTTTCTAAAACTTGTTTGTATAATTCTGTTCCGTTTGTATTTAAAGTCTGAAAATCGAAAGCGCCTTCATTTGAAGTTAAGGCCAACATAATTGTATGTTTGTTTTCGAAAGCTAGAAAAGGCTCAACCGAATCTTTCCCCATATAAGGCGCAACGGTTACACTGTCAAAATTCAAGTCTTCAAAAAAGGCTTTTGCATACATGCTTGAAGTGTTTCCGATATCACCGCGTTTTGCATCGGCAATAGTAAAAACTTCAGGATAATTTTCGTTGATATAATTAATTGTTTTCTGTAATGACATCCAACCTTTTATTCCGTATGCTTCAAAAAAAGCCGTATTTGGTTTGTATCCAACTGCTAAATCGTAAGTTGCATCAATTATCGCTTTATTGAATTCGAAAATCGGATCCTCAGTTTCTAATAAATGCTGTGGAAGTTTGCTTAAATCAGGATCTAAACCAACGCATAAAAATGATTTTTTTTGAAGAATTTGTTCGTGTAGCTGTTGTGTTGTCATAGTGTGTTTTAATAGTCGGGCAAAATTACAAATTATAATTGTGAATTGTAAATTGTGAATTGTGAATTGTTGTCAGGCGGAGCTTCCTGAGATTTCGGGAGAAGTCCCAAGTTCTAATTGAAGCACCCTTCGACTCTTCTCAGGGTGACATTGTATTTGTTTCAAAGTGTAATTTTCTAATTGCCACATTATCTAATTATCTAATTAACATTGAATTCCTATAACATCTTCTAAAAATTATGTAAGAAAAAAGGAAGTCGTCTTTTCTAATTTTGGAAAGAACCCAAAAAATCAGACAGTTATGACTCCACATATCGGAATATCGACGAAAAATTTAAAGAAAAGCACTAGCATATTAGCCACGATTTTATCAAATGAAATGACATTGTACGTGAAAACGAGAAAATTTCACTGGAACATTTCAGGAAACAGTTTTATGGAACTGCATAAATTGTTTGAGGATCAATACCGAATTTTAGAAGCACAGATTGATGAAGTTGCAGAAAGAATCAGTCAGCTTGGTGAAAAGACCATTGGAACAATGAAAGAATTTATCGAGAATTCGACTTTAAAAGAATCTCCTAAAGAATATGCTTCGCAAAAACATATGCTGGAAGAACTTTTAGAAAATCACGAACAATTAGTTACGGAATTTAGAGATTATATTCCGGTTTTTGATGAAGCAAATGATGCTGGAAGTGCTGATTTTATTACAGGTCTTTTGCAGGAACACGAAAAAATGGCTTGGATTCTGCGCCGTTATCAAGCTTAAAAAATGTGAATTATGCAGCGTTATCCAAAATTAATATAACAGTTATTTTACGCTTAAATCGCAATTTTACAAAACAAATAATTACTAAATCAGACTATCATGAATACTACCGAAATAAAAGGAAACTGGAATGAGTTAAAAGGGAAATTGAAACAGCAATATGCTGACCTTACTGATGATGACCTATTGTATGATGAAGGAAAAGAAGACGAAATGTACGGAAAACTTCAACAAAAACTAGGAAAAACAAAGGATGAGGTTCGTAAAATTATTGCAGATTTATAAACCCTTTGATCTCAATCAGGGAATACCGTCTAATACTTGTACTAGACGGTATTTTTATGAAAATTTTATTTGTTTTTCTTCGATTTTCAGCATTTCTAACAAATCTTAAACACAATAACCAAAAATAAATTAAGTATCTTTAACCAAATTTTTATAAAATGAAGCTATTTATAAAGTTCGACATTAATACCATTTGTTCTCTTTATCTAAAACACAACCTTGAACAGCAAAATATAAATTTTACGAGTCTAGGATTTGGTGAGATCGAGATTGCTGACAACCTTGATGCTGATGCTCTCGAAACTTTAAAAAATAATTTGAGTCCATGCGGTTTTGAAATCGTGGAGAATCAAAAAAGTGTTTTGGTACAAAAAATAAAAGATGCCATAATTGAATTGGTTTTCATGGAAGACAGCAACAATTACAAAAGTTCTGTATTCTTGGCCGAGAAATTGAACCACAGTTACGGCTATTTATCTAATGTTTTTTCGGAAGTAACTTATTCTTCTATCGAAAATTTTATCATTTTACAAAAAATCGAAAGAGCAAAACAGCTTATCATTATTAATGAAATGAGCCTTACTGAAATTGCTTTTTTACTAAATTATTCGAGTGTTGCGCATTTGAGCACACAATTTAAGAATACGACCGGAATTACACCTTCGGCTTTTCAAAGAATAATTAAGAAACGAAGAGAAAATTTAAAATAAAAACCTAAATACCACACTAAAATGCAAAAAAACGCATTATATATTTTACTGGCTGATGATGATGAAGATGATCGTCTTTTTTTTAAGGACGCATTTGAAGAAATAAAAATTCAGACCAATGTAGATTTTGTTCACGACGGAATGCAGTTAATGGATCATTTAAACAATCTTGACAACAAACTTCCGGATATTTTATTTCTGGATTTGAACATGCCAAAGAAAACGGGTAAAGAATGTTTGATCGAAATCAAAAAAACAGAACGCCTGAAAAATATCATTATTGCCATCTATTCTACTTCATCATCTGAAGAAGATATTGAAGACACATTTATTCAAGGTGCCAATATTTACATCAAAAAGCCGAGCGATTTTAATACGCTTAAAAAAATAATTAATGAAGTCGTGACCGTAAACTGGCACTATCATACCTCTGGGTTAAACCGTGATAATTTCCTGCTGCGACTAAAATAGTATAAGCCTGCCAACATGAAATGGATACCAAATTTTAATTCTTCAAACTCATTGAGAGTTATTTTTGTAATCGCAGTTTTCATTCTGTTATTTCTATCATCCATTGCTTACAAACACAATCAGGACTTGAATGAATCAAGTAAGCTTGTGATGCATACTTATGAAATTAACATTCAATTAGAACGATTAATGTCGGCGATTAAAGATGCTGAAACGGGCCAGCGCGGGTACATCATAACTCGCAATGGCCGTTTTTTAGCGCCCTATCTTTATTCGCGCGACAAAGTAAACGCTTCGTTTATTACCTTAAAAAAACTGACTGCAGATAATGCGAAGCAGCAGAAAAATCTCGAAAATTTATTCAAGCTCATTATTCAGCGATTTGTTTCTTTTGAAAATTGCCTGAAATACAGCGATCCTAAAACATACGATAAACGAAAACTCGATAATCATATGTTTGGAGGCCGAATTTTAATGGAAAATATTCGGTTTCAAGTGGACAAGATGAATGACATCGAAAAAAAATATCTAGAAAAAAGACTTAAAATATATGATCAGGAAATTTCGCTGAGTCCTATTTTTTCTATTTCTTTATTTTTAACTGCGCTTACTTTTATTTTATTGGCTTACCGACAAATCAGTCGAGATTTTGAGCGCTTGAAAGTATTCAACAAAAAACTTTTAATTTCAAGTGGTTTGATGGCGGAGTCTGAAATTATTGGAAAATTCAGCACTTGGCAATGGGATTTGGATTCAAATAAAATCGATTATTCAGACAATCAGTTCCGAATATTAGGCGTTACGCCAAATTCTTTTGTTCCAGTAAAAGAAACTTTTCTTGACTTTGTACATCCAGACGATAAGGATGCCGTGGCTGCTTCGATGGAAGGAATTATAGAGAAAAAGAACCTTCCTTTTATTTATTATAAAATTGTACGCCCAGATCGCGAAATCAGGTATTTTAAATCGACAGGAAAATTATTGACTGATCAGCAGGGAAGTAAAATTCTACTAGGAATTAATTTTGACATTACCGATGAGCATCTTTTAAATATTGAACTTCAGGAACGAAACAGAGAATTAGAAAAAAGCAATAAAGAGCTGGCTTCTTTCAACCATGTTGCGAGTCACGATTTGCAAGAACCACTCAGAAAAATACAAACTTTTATTTCAAGAGTTTCTGATGCCGATAAAGCTGTGATGTCTGACAGTGCAAAAGATTATCTTTCTAAAATTGAAAGTTCGGCAAAAAGAATGCGCGTTTTGATTGATGATTTGCTTTTATTTTCAAGAACCAATACAACTAAAAAGGAATTTTTAAAATCAAACTTAAATGAACTTTTAGAAAATGCCGAATCTGAATTGACTGAATTTATTCATGAGAAAAAAGCAGTTATTACCACTTCAAAACTTCCAAAGTTAGAAGTGATTCCGTATCAGATTGAACAGCTTTTCATCAACTTGATTGGAAATTCTTTAAAATACAGTCAGCCCGATCGAATTCCTGAAATTAGCATTGAAAGCGAAAAAACACTTTCTAGCGCGTATCCAGATTTATTGGAACAAACTATAAAAAAATACCATAAAATAACTTTTTCAGATAACGGAATGGGATTTGACCCGCAGTTTAAAGAAACTATTTTTGTTCTTTTCCAACGTCTGCATTCTAAAACTGATTATCCAGGAACTGGAATTGGTTTAGCTATCTGCAAAAAAATTGTCGAAAATCACAAAGGTTATATTTTGGCCGACAGCGTTCCAGGAAAAGGTTCTTTGTTTACGGTTTTTCTTCCGGATTAAAAAATATACAAATTCTTACAAAGAGCGTTTACTGCAAATAACTATTTATTTGCAGTAAACGCTCTTTTTTTTCTACCAAAAAACGCCTTAAAGCCTTTATATAAAACGATTATGGGAATTATATAACGAATCTTTTTTATGCTGTAAAGCAAAATAAGCTATTCGTTAGCACCTTTGTAATGTAATACTTTATGAAGTAACAATGAAAGCAATGCCCCATATAAAAGCTGCTATTTTAAAAGTCTTTTTCTTATTGATCATAATCTCTTTTTCAGCATGCGGAAAGAAAGAACATCAAAAAGCAAGTCACTTTAAAAATGAAGCTTTTAGCCAAAACAACAGACAGCAAATAGATAAAGATCAAGTAGAATCTTCGTTTTTTATCGCTGTGGCAAATGTAAGTAATGCACTTATTTCAAAAAGTCAATTTGCACAAAAACGTTCAGAAAGTCCGATACAGGAATTAAGCAAAAAAATTGAAGATCATCAAAATCAATTGCTTCAAAGAATATCAGAAATGGCAAATAAAAAGCTCATTATTATTACTGATATCAATGTGGCTCACAAAAGAGATTTATATGAATTGATTGCCACTGAAGAAAGTTCTTTTGACAAAACTTATTTGAATTCAATTTCAGAATCGTTATCAGAACAGATTAATTTATTAGAAAAAATTTCATCTGAAACAAATGATGAAAAGATTTTAAAATTAGTGCTTCAGTATTTGCCAGACCAGTATCAGCTTTTAAGAGAAACCGAAAGATTAAAAACAGAGTTTATTTAAACGCCTTTAGAATCTATTATTATTAACTAAATTTTTTACTATGAAAATGCACAATTTTTTATGCGCCTTAGCCTTATTTTTTTCAGCTTCATTTGGAATGCTTCAAGCTCAAAATGACGAAAATGTTACGACCGAGTTTGGTGTAAAAGGAGGATTTAACATGTCGAATTTATATAACAATAATGCCGACGACGAAAATATTTTATACGGATTTAACGCCGGTGTTTATGCAACATTGCCTATTTCAGATTTTATCGCAATTCAGCCAGAGATTTTGTTTACAACAAAAGGTGCCGAATTAGAATATAACAATGCTTTTGCAAGCGGAACCGGAAAATTTAGATTGAATTACATCGAAGTTCCTTTATTAGTGAGAGTAAATGTTACTAAAAACTTTAATATTCATGCCGGTGGATATGCATCATATCTGGTAAGTTCCAAAGTTTCTGGTGATGGTGACTTCAACTTTGACGAAGAACTTGACGCAGATGATTTAAACCGATTTGACGCTGGTTTATCTGCCGGTGTTGGAGTTGATTTTAGTCCAATAAGTATTGGTTTACGATACAACTACGGATTAACAACAATAGGAAAAGAAAGAACTGTTGCGGGAACAACATTTACGGTTCCAGATGCTAAAAACAGCAATTTATCGCTATACCTATCGTACAAACTGAATTAGTAAAACGAATTAATTAACCCTCTAAAAAATAAAAACCATGTCAAATTTATTATATACAATCGCAGTAATCTTAGTTATTCTGTGGGCTCTTGGTTTCTTTGTTTACAGCTTCGGAAGCGTTATTCACATCTTATTAGTGATCGCCATTATTGCTGTATTGCTTAGACTTATCAAAGGCAGGGAAATTTAAAAACAAATCATATTAACAATTACATATTAATCATTAAAATCAAATATTATGAAAGCAAGTAACACCATTTTAGGAATTGTTGGCGCTGCAGCTGCAGGAGCATTATTAGGAGTTTTATTCGCACCAGATAAAGGTTCAGAAACTCGCAAAAAAATCAAAGATAAATCGAAAGATTACGGAGATAACTTAAAAACAAAATTTGACGGAATTGTAGATACAATCAAATCAAACGGAAAAGAGCTTGTAGACGAAGGTAAATCTAAATTTAACCAAGTTAAAGACGACTACAATGCAATTAAAGACGAGGCAAAAACCGTAAAATCAAACTACTAGTATCTAGTAAAAAGTGAGATTTTTAAACCATAAATACCTTATATCATGGAATCAAATGCAACAACAAACGAGAATTTAAATCTTTATGAAAAAGCGGAAAACTATACTAAAACCAGTTTGGAATTACTTAAACTGAAAACAGTATGTTCAGTCGCAGATGTGGTTTCAACCTTAACATCTAAGATAGCAGTCGGCGTTGTTGTTGCATTTTTTACCTTGTTCCTTAATATCGGGATTAGTTTATGGCTTGGCAAAGAGCTTGGAGAGTATTACTACGGCTTTTTTATCATGGCAGTTTTTTATTTAATCGTTGCCATTGTGATTCATAAAACGCATCACAGTTTGATTAAAACGCCAATAGGAAATAGTATTATTTCAAGTATTCTAAAAGACGAAAGTAAAAACTGATTTAACTATTAATAACTAAACAAGACTATAATGGAGCCTATTTACACTATTGATCAATTAAATCAGAGAATAAAGTTTTTAGAAAATCGTCAGGACGCCGAGTGGTGTTCGATAAAAGACGAAATTGAGGATATTAAAGAGAATTTAAAACCTCTAAACCTGATTCGGAATACGGTTGAAGAAATCAATGAAACTGTTGGTTTTAAAAGCCACATTGCCCAATCTGCCATTAGTATCGGAATTGGATATTTGGCAAAAAGATTCATCGTCGGAAAAGGCGATTCAATGTTCAAGGGAATTTTGGGCTCAATCGTTCAGCTGGTCGTTACCAACTTGGTTTCGAAACCACAGCACGAATCATCAGATGCCTCTTCAGAAGAAGAATCATCACACTACGAATCATCTAAAGAGTAATTTGTCTAACTTAAATTTTATATCATGGAAAAGTTAAGCGAAATCGTAATAAAAAATGGAGTTTACATGTACTCTAATCTATATAAATGTTTTGAATACACAAGAGTATTTCTCGGTATCTAACTTGTTTATACGTTTCTTTTTTTGAAATTAAACGGTTAAAGGGTTAATACAGACTATATATTTAAAGGTTCTGAGGTACTAAGGTGCTAAGGAACTAAGGTTTTGTTAAAAGCTGGTGCTTTTATCAACCAAAAAGAGATTATTTCACTTAAGTGAAATAATCTCTTTTCTATTTTAAAAAACTTAGAACCTTAGCACCTTAGTACCTCAGAACCTCTAATTATAATTTTGATAAATCGGTAATTTCAAACCAACATACAAATTGCATGCTTTTGAAGTATTCGAAAACAAATTTGAAATCAACGATCCAGACCCCACAAACAGCGGACCAGCTCTAAAACCAGTTCCAACTTGTGTGCCGCTGAATTCCATGTACGTTACTGGAACATAAAAACTGAATTGTCGCGTTTCATATCGAGGCGTAAAGGTAACCGAATTTGGAAGTGCAGTTCCGTTTATGTTTTTTGCATTCACTAAACTAAAATCAGTGCTTAAATTTAAGTAGAATTTGTTGTCGATATTCCAGTCGAAATTAGTGTGAAGTGCTGTTGGCAAATTAGCTTTAATACCAGTTCTTGACGCAACTTTTGTATAATGCGTATCGAAGAATTCGAAAATACTTTCTGCATTGTCAATATCATCCTGCGTTACTCTTCCAGCTAAATTATACGTATTCTCGGTAATATTTTTATAATTGATTTTCCCGATATCTGTTACTGAGGCTGCTGCTTTGAATTTATATCTATTTCCAATGCACGTGTGACAATTTGTGCGGTATTCGTATGTAAAACCCAAATCAAGTCCAACTCCAGCCGAAGCCCCACTAAATTTAGGATCATTTCCGTTTTGATAGTCATAACTTGCAGCCGTTTTTAATGTTCCCGTTGAATAATATTCACTCAACGCCGGATTTGCATTATTTTTATTGAAAGCCACACTTAAATCATTTCCGCTGATGTAGCCGTTTACACCTGCAAGCAAATATTTTACAGTCAAACCTCCTTTAATAAAATGATCTTCCTCATCTAGAAAAATTGTCGCATAACTCGCGCCAATTTCTGCCCAGGAATTGCTCACACCATTTGGATTTCCGCCTTGAATTAAAAAGCTATTGGAAACATCAAGATCTTTATTTAATTCATCAATAAGTTGTCCGTTTACATCAATAAGACCTGTAACGCTGCGAACTCTTGTAAAAAGTGCAATACTATGTTGAGGTGTAATATTCATCATAAACGAAGGTCCTAAAATGTCGAAATTCACATTTCCACGATTGTTCGTTTTGATGTTTTTGCTGGCGTCTGTCTGGATATCATAATTCCCGTCGAGAACTTCAGCAAAATTAAAGCCGTACAAATCATTTTGTCCTGTTGCACTTGCTGAAAAAATAGTAACGTCGGCTCTATACTTAGAATCTACAATAACTGAAGGATTAAATAAAGCCGATTGGATTCCGGCATAATTGTCATCCCTGAATCCGAAATACGATTGCGATCGCGCATAAAAAAAGCTTCCAAAGAAGCAAAATAATAGTAAAGTTCTCTTCATAGATTTTTTTTAAGGGGTTGGTTGGTTGTGCCTTATTTTGAAAAAGCACACAAATATTAACAAAAAAATGGCAAAAAAAAACTTGCCTAATCTAATCGATTAGGCAAGTTTTTTTTAGATACTAAGATTCTAAGCTGCTATCCCGAGGCTTCGGGACTAAGATTTACTTAAAAATATTATTAATCTTACTTCATTTTAAAATATTGTAGTAATCCACTTGAATTAAATTAAAGAGATTAAGAAAATTCGCAAAACATTCATTAACAGATTAATCTCAGAAATTTAACAACTTATTGAATAAAAAAATCGAAAATTTAAAAATCTAAGAAGGTTCTTGCAATTTTTTCTTTTAAAGGTGCAAAGTGACATAGTTACAAAGGTTTAAAGGTTTCCTGTTTTTGCTTATAAACTTAAACAACAAAAAAGCCGAACATAAGTTCGGCTTTTTTTATATTATACAGTCTAAAGAGAAAAACCTGAACCTTTGTAACTATGTCACTTTGAACCTGTGTACGATTAGTACACCTCAGAAGCTTCCTTCAATTTCTCCATATTGTTAACCAACTGTAATTCGGCAACAATTTTTTGGATATCACCATTCATGATGTTTCCTAAATCGTAAAGCGTTAAACCAACACGGTGATCGGTTACACGACCTTGCGCATAGTTGTACGTACGAATCTTAGCCGAACGGTCACCAGAACTTACTTGTGAACTACGTTTAGAGGCATCTTCTTCTTGTTTTTTCGCCAATTCCATTTCGTACAAACGAGAACGTAATACGATTAAGGCCTTGTCTTTATTTTTATGCTGCGATTTCTGATCCTGACATTGTGCTACCAATCCTGTTGGAATGTGCGTTAAACGTACAGCCGATTTCGTAGTATTTACCGATTGTCCTCCAGGTCCTGACGAACAGAAGAAATCTACACGAACATCGTTCATATCGATTTGAACATCAAACTCTTCTGCTTCTGGCAAAACCATAACAGTAGCCGCCGATGTATGCACACGACCTTGCGTTTCTGTCTGAGGAACACGTTGTACACGGTGAACACCCGCTTCAAACTTCAAGGTTCCGTAAACATCCTCTCCCGAAACCTCAAAAATAACCTCTTTGAAACCTCCGGAAGTACCTTCGTTCATATCCACCACAGATGTTCTCCATCCTTGGCCTTCACAGTATTTAGTATACATTCTAAATAAATCCCCTGCAAAAATACTCGCTTCGTCCCCACCCGTTCCGGCGCGAATCTCCACCATAACATTTTTAGCATCTTCAGGATCTTTAGGAATCAACATAAATTTGATTTCCTCCTCTAGTTGAGGCAAACGCTCTTTTGCTTCGTCAAGTTGCATTTTGGCCATTTCAACCATATCAGCATCGCTTCCGTCAGCAATAATTTCGTTTGCTTCGTCAATATTTGCTAAAACAAGAATGTATTCTTCTCTCTTATCAACCAAAGCTTTAATGCTTTTATATTCTTGGTTGAGTTGCACATAACGTTTTTGATCAGCAATAACATCCGGCTGAATAATCAAATCCGAAATCTCATCAAAACGCTGCTTTACATATTGAAGTCTATCTAACATTTTCTAATTCCTTTTATTGGACTGCAAAATTACAAAATTTTTGTGGAAAATTCTAGTGGTTATTTTTTGGGATTTTTGATGATAGTTTAAGGAATTTTATTTTTTATAAATCAGGTGTTTTTACCTTATGATTAATTTAAATTAAATGCGATGTTTGTTTTTATAAATACATATTGTTTGCCTAAAAGATTAGTAATTCTAATGAAGTAATTACATTTTAGTTTTTTATGGTTTTCCGTAAAAAAAATATTTACAAAGTTTTTAGATTTGAAAAAATATTTTAAAAAAAAATGAAATAAATTATTTTCAAAATTACGCATAACAATACAAGAAAATCTTATATTTTTTTTTTAAAAAAATTAAACTTTATATCTATGAGTGAATATAATATTTCTAAAACTGATCTATTAAGTGAAAGCGATGTAGAACAGAAAATAATTTATCCCTTACTTACAAATCCACAACCATTAGGATTAGGTTATAACAATCAAGAAATCCAGACAAAAGTTAATTTAAAAAAACTTCAAATTGATAAAGGTAAAAAATCTTCTTTGTATTATCCTGATTACTTAATTACAATAAATGGAGTTCCGTCTATAATAGTCGAAGCTAAAAGGCCAGATGAAGATTTAAACGAAGCTTTCAGACAGGCAGCACTTTATTCAGCCGAAATAAATCGCTTTTTTGAAGATGAAATAAATCCATGTAAATACATTATTGCATGCGATGGTTTAAGTTTTTTGGCAGGTACATGGGACAATGCCAAACCAGCATTTAATTTAACAACACAAAACTGGGAAGTGGGAAATGATGAGTTTTCATCATTCTTTAATATGTTTTCTAAAGATTCAATTGAAAGGCATTCTACAGAAATAAGAACAAAAATCCGAAAAGATGTTAGTTTCAAAAAACCTTTGCATCTTATTGGAGGAAAAAATATTCAGAATAAACAAATCAAAAATTCTTTCGGCGAAACAATTTCCATCCAATATAGACATCTCTTTAATCCAAATGTCGATGAAGAGAAAGCAGATATTGTAAAAAACGCATATGTACATACTAATAAACATCAATCACATGTAACTCCAATTGACAGATTAATACGAAAAAAAGTTTTATCTTCTGTTGAGAATTCAACTCTAATAAAATCAAGTGAAAATCCAACAGAGCTATTAAGTAAACTACAAGAAGCTCATAATTATAACAACCAAGTATTATTACTTATAGGAAGTGTAGGTTCTGGAAAATCAACCTTTACTACTTATCTCAAGGAAGTTGCTTTAGACAAGCAGTTAATTGAAAAACTTGTATGGGTAACATTAGATTTAAATAATGCGCCGGTAAACAGTAAAGACATTTACTCTTGGATTATCAACAACTTAACAAACAAAATCAAAGCAAGCAGAACCGATATTGATTTTGATGATTTTGAAACAATAAAAGAGATATTTAAACTAGAACTTGAAAAATTTGATAAACTTGCGGGAGCATTACTAGACAAAAAAAGTGAGACTTATCGTATTGAATTATTTCGAAAAATTACAGAATTGCAAGCTAGCCACGAACTTGTTTTGCATTCTATAATATCAACTTTTTTACATTCTACTGGGAAAAATTTAGTTATAGTCTTGGACAATTGTGATAAGCGAAATTTAGAAGAACAATTATTAATGTTTGAAGTAGCTAATTGGATAAAAGAAACCATAAAAGCAATTGTATTCCTGCCACTTCGAGATACAACTTACGATCATTTTAAGAAAGAAAAACCATTAGACACGGTAATAAAAGATCTAATTTTCAGAATAACTCCGGCACCTCTTGAGCAAATAATTTATAATAGGATCAAATACGCTACAAGGCTTTCCGAAAAAAATGAGAATCGATATTATACTTTGGACAATAATATAAAAGTTTCGTATCCCGCGAAACAAGAACTTTATTATCTTAAAAGTATTATTACTTCTTTATTTCAAAATCATTTCTTTAAAAAATTAATTACCGGTCTTACTGGGAGTGATATTCGTCACGGCATAGAAATCTTTTTAGATTTCTGTAAAAGTGGTCATATAACAGATTCTGAAATCTTTAAAATTAAACAAAGTAAGGGCGAACACATATTACCTCGCCATGTTGTTAGTAAAGTTTTCTTTAGAGGTGACCGAGTGTTTTATAATGACGAATCTTCTCGTGTGAAAAATTTATTTTATTCTGATCCTAGTGATAAGATTCCAAATCCATTTGTAAGAATTGAAATTCTTAAATGGTTGCACTCTAAATATCGTACTCGCGGATTGAGCGGAATTTTAGGTTTCCATAGAGTAGATGAATTAATAAGCGATCTTATAACTATTGGATTTGAAAGAGATAGAGTTGAAAAGGAAATTCTTAATTTGATTCGCCATAGATTAATAATTAGTGAATCACAAGATAGTAATAGTTTCAAATTAGCCGAGCTAATTTCCATTAATATACCAGGCATTATACATCTTGAGCTACTAAATAATATTGATTATTTGAGTTCTTGTAGTGAAGATACTTGGTTTAGTGTTGTTGATATTGCTACTCAAATTGCAAAAAACATATCTGGAACTGGAAAACATGCTCATTTGTCATTAGAAAATGTTATTGAACATTCAGAATTACTAATAAATTATCTTTCAGATTATCATAACTCTTTTTTTGAAGGATACTTAAATTATTTATCAGACAACAAACAATCATTTCCATTAAAAGAAGAAGAAATACGGTCCATCATTTCGAATGAGAAAAGTAGAATTGCACAAAATACTCCAAAACTTTTAGACGCAGGAACTAAGCTTAATGCAAAAGTAACAAAAATAATGCGGTATGGACTTTTTTTGAAACTTTCCAAGACAAATAAAGTTGGCTTTATATCAGAACGAGAATTAAGTGATATCGATTATGAAATTATGCAAGATGACAATTTAGTAGTAGAAATTATAAATTTTAGTTCAACTCACAATAAATACGAAGTAAAAATAGCTAAAATTGAAGAAGAAAATTTTTAGTTTTAATACATCGCGCAGATATGTCTCCACAGTTCGTTAGCGCAGATTTGCAATCTGTGCCCGCAACAGTAACACACAATACAAATCATAAAAAACAAAAAGCTACAAAATCATGTAGCTTTTTTTATATTTACAAAGAGAACAAACCAATCTTTGCGGGCACGGATTGCAAATCTGCGCCATGATGATATTGTTTTTAGAAAATCTATATGAAATAAATAGCTCTCGATAATAAAAGACAAACATTAAAAAAATGAATATAAAAAATCATCCGTTCTTTACAAAATATAGAAATTTCAAGTATCTATTATTATTTCATTTGTTTGTTTCTCTTTTTATTTTTATTTCAGGATTAGTTGGTGGTTATAACAATGGGGATCCTTTGCTAGGTTTGAAAAAACCTTTTGAAAATTATACCGCATTGTCTAATCCCGAAAAATATTTAAAAAGTGATTTTTTTGTAGTCGATACTGCATTTATTGAAGAAACTTCAGGCAGAAAACCCTCTGACACAAAATCAAAATACACCGTAATTAGAGGTAACTTATTGCATTCGAACATCAAAAAAGAAATAATTTGGCAGGGCAATAATATTTATACATTTTATAAAGAAAGACTTGCCCTTAACAACGATAATTTCAAGTACGTCTCTACCCGAAAAGCAAAATCTATCAAAGTATGGAGAAACAAACTGAATGACGCACTTTTTGTAGACAACAAAAAGCATATGGAAGATCAAAAGTTTAACGCTGTTAGTCATTTATACATTCAATTTTCACTTCTCTTATTGCCTATAGTTTTGCTCATTTTAAAAAAGAAATCAGAAGTATAATCCTGATCGCACCAACAAGACACAATACAAATCATAAAAAACAAAAGCTAAAATATCATGTAGCTTTTTTTTATATTTACAAAGAGAACAAACCAATCTTTGCGGGCACGGATTACAAATCCGCGCTAACGTGATATAATAAAAGCTCTTTATGAAGAAAAAGAAAAATTGGTTAAAAAGATTTGTCGAGAATTTGCTTGATTTTATTTTAGACTGGAAATAATAACGTCCCGCTCATTAACGCAATCAAACTAATTTTCAAATAATCTTATTGTCTTTAGCAAAAGCCAGTGCTTCGGTGAAGTTTTTGACTTCAAAAGTTTCAAAAATTTTTCTTCTATAATATTTTATCGTATCTGGAGAAACAAACATTTTTTCGGCAATCTGATTTATGGTTAAACCTTGAGCATACAACCTAAGTATTTCCAATTCTTTGTCTTTTAATTTTGATTTATT
Organism: Flavobacterium sp. LHD-80; assembly: GCF_030929605.1. Taxonomy (GTDB): domain Bacteria; phylum Bacteroidota; class Bacteroidia; order Flavobacteriales; family Flavobacteriaceae; genus Flavobacterium. The sequence continues at coordinate 256,365 of NZ_JAVFVS010000001.1, read as the reverse complement.
TTTTGCGATCCAGACTTTACTGGATAAATCAAATTTCCACAAAGTCTCTGAACCTTGCTTGTTTATAATAATGTTTCCAGCTTTTTTATTATGTGAAATAGAAACCAGACACAACGATTTCCAAACTGCTCCTTCCTGATTCAAAAAAAGAGGCGTCAGTTTATGATTAATAAGAATGGGTTTGTCATATTTCCCTTTTAAATGAAAATCATACGATATGCTGTATAATTTTCGTTCGTCATTGTTAGGCAGTTTATCATAAAAATCAAATCCGGCACTGTTGATGGTACTTAATAATTCTAGATCTTCTTTTGGAACATTATTAAAATAGAATTCATATCCCATTTCAAGCACTTCTTCTGCCGAAAAACCACATAAAAACAAAGGATTATTGGAAACATATTCAAACTTCATTTCTTCATAATCGATCACATAAATACTTTGATACGTTATTTTTGCAAAAGATTTTATCACTTCCAGATAATTCCCGAACTGAACTTTGTCTGCATCCGATGTGGCTTCTATCTTGTTGCGGTTGAGTAAAGATCGTTTTTCGTTTTCCATCTTATAAAAATACTAAAAACTACACAAAAGTGTAAAATGAATTTAAAATCTATTACTTTTTTTTGTAATGCGTTTTAACTTTTTAATTATGAGGAATAAATCAGTATCAGAGTCTAGTTTAAAAGAACTAATTAAGAATAAAAAAGCCTTAAAAATAATTATTATCGCCTTAGGCATTTTATGGATTCTTATTCTGTCGTGGATCGTTAGTATACCAAAATACAAGTTAATTTTTACGCTTTTGCCACTTGCCATTACAACAATAGTCCCTATTTTAATTTTTATGAGTCAAATAGACTCCGAAATTAAAAAACGTAATTCTCAGAATAGTTAATAAATCAACATAAGGTTTAAATCTCATGCTGGCGTGGCGTCCCGCTCGTGCACGCGATCAAAATCAATTTTAAAAACGATGCGGTCACGAGCGAGACGCTCGCGCTAGCACGAGAATTACCTCTTTCCTGATCTTCGAAGAACAAACCAATCTTTGCGGGCACAGATTACAAATCTGCGGTAACGAATCGTAAAGAGTCATTTTCATGACAAAAAACAAAACAAACAGTAAATCAATATCTTATAAATTAATTTATATATTTGATTATTGCCAAAATCTATTCTTTAATCATTTTTTCTAACAAAACCACTAATGGAAAAACTCATTAAAATTGGCCGTTTGTTTTATGGTATCGGCGTTGTTGCTTTAGGGATCCATCAACTTATAATCAAAAAATTTCGTTCAGAAATTTTAGCTCCATTTCCTGCTTGGGCGCATGACAATAGCATCTTCCCTATTCTTGTCGGAATCGTTTTAATACTTGCTGGAATTATCATTTCGGGCGTATTTACAATTAAATTTATTGAAACCAAAAAAGCATGTCTTTATTTAGGTTTTGGTTTTCTTGTTTCTGTCATCGCTTCTCATTTGCCGTACATCATCATGCTGAGTGCAGAAAAAACTCCCGATTTTCAAGTTTGGATAAATGCTATCGAAGCCTTAACCTATAGCGGTGGAGCGTTTGTAATGGCAGGATCATTTGGAGAAAATAATGCTGCTACAGGCGAAAAGAATTTCACGTCATTATTAGAAAAACTTATTCCGTGTGGACGCGTTTTTTATTCCATTCTCATTATAATATTTGGATTAAGTCATTTTGCTTTTGCCAGTTTTATTGCGACAATGGTTCCAAAATGGTTGCCGGCGCCAATGTTTTGGACGTATTTTTTTGGCGTTGCACTTGTTATTGCTGGAATATCCATTATTTTCAAAATACTAATAAAACCTATTTCACTTCTTTTGGCCTTTACACTTTTATTGTTTTTCCTATTCTTTCATATTCCTGATGCCGTTGCAAATCCATCAGAAGGTGGTGGAAATGAAATTGTTCGTGCGCTTATATGTTTGCTTTTCTGTGGAATTGCATTAGTAATTGCGTTTACAAATGATTGTAAAAAACGGGTTAATTAAAATCACAACAGGTAATATAAAATCAAATTATTATGGAAAACTTCGATTGGACATCCTTCACCAAAAAAATAGCCATAAAAGCTAAAATCAGCGATATTTATAATGCCTGGACAATAGCTGATGAACTGGAAAAATGGTTTCTAGAAAAAGTTTCTTTTTTTGATGCCAATGAAAACTCAATCCCCAAAAATAAAAATGCTTCAGAAGGCACTGCTTACGAATGGCTTTGGTATTTATACAAAGACGCAATGAATGGAAAAATTACTTCAGCAAACGGAAAAAACCAATTGCAATTTACATTTGAAGGAAATTGCCTTGTTGATATAAAATTGAGCGAAAGTAATGGTTATACAATTGTCGAACTTCATCAGCACAATATTCCAACGGATGATTTTTCGAAACAAAATATCAGATTGGGCTGTTCAAACGGCTGGCACTTTTATCTCACCAATCTTAAATCGGTTTACGAAGGCGGATTGGATTTACGAAATAAAGACGAAAATTTGAATCCGATGATAAATAATTAAGGGTTTTTAAAATGTCTATTCGTTCGTAATTCCTATTTTTGATAAAACAATCTTTACCGTTTTAATGAAAAACAAATTTATTCGTCGTTCCAAATTAACCAAATGGAATATTATCACTATTAGTATTTATGTACTGCTTTCTTTTTTCTTATTAAGTTACGTTGCAATAAACAAAAACACCCAAGACATACTATTTTTATACGGACTCGCTACTCAATTATTTCTTTACAGTTTTCAATATCGGGCGCTTCGTAATTTTAATTATTTTTTAATTTGGGTAGTAATTGGAATACTTCATTTTTGTGTTTTTCTTGCGTTAAAAGATTTACCACAAAATATTTTTGAACGAAGTGGTTTAAAAGCTGCTATTATATTAAGAAATACTCTACTGTCATTATTTCTTTTTCAAGTGCTTCGATTTTTAAGTTTACAAATTCAGAACAAAGAATTAATTATGCCAGCAAAAAACGGCGCAACAGATCTTTATGATGATCGAAAAGGCACTATATTCGATGTAATTTGTTTTTTTGTGTTTTTAGGTGTAACTGTGTTTGCTATGACAATATAATTTATTGACCAAACTGGCTCGACTATACTGCTCGTGAACGAAATTAAAAAATCGAATGACTGAAATTATAACAATTAAAAACAAACCGAACTGGATTATATCAATTATCTGTCCTATTGCTCTTTTAGCTTTGATTTTCGTAATATTTATTCTCCTTCCCATTGTGTCTGTTAAAAGTACTTATCTGTTTTCAGCGTTGAATTACATTCAATCGGTTGTACCTTTTTTGGCATTTTTTATTCTGTTCTTTTACATTTGGTTGTGGAATACTTTTGGCAAAGTGATTTTAGAAATTTCACCTGAAAAAATAAAAGTGACGACTAAAAACAAGCTTTTCAATAAGCCAAAAGAATATAGAATTTCTGAAATTGAGAAAATCAGTATTTTAGATTTAGGAATTGAAAAAACTAAATATTACATACGTTTGAATTATTTATTCTCAAATTCCAATTATTCGATTATTATTCAAAAAGGGATTCAAACTATAAGAATTATCGATTGGTTAGATATTAAGAATGCAAATAACATTCTAGAAAAAATCAATAAAATTATGAACCAAAAAACACCCGTATCTTAATCGTAGAGACAATACAAACGAATTGTTTTTTAAGTTACTTTGCTTTAAAAAATATCCAGAATTTCGTATTTCTTCCCAACAAAATCACTGAGTTAAACAATTTAAATCTTCTCTAATCAATATTAGAAACTTTTTCTTACTTTTGAAATTATAAAAACCACATTTTCAACATTATACAATTTAAAATCAATTGTATTTTCAAGAGCAGTTTATAATTCCAAGAACACCAAAAAAAGCAAAATATGATTAGAAAATCCGTTTTATCCGTTTTCGTTGTTTTGGCAACACTCTTTATTTCCTGCAAACAGGAACCAAAAGAAACTCCTGCCCCATTAATTGATGTGAAAACTTTTTTCAAAAATGGAGAAAAAAGTTCCTTCCGAATTTCGCCAGATGGCAATTACTTTAGCTATCGCGCCGATTATAAGGGAAAAACCAACATTTTTGTTCAGAAAGTAGGCGAAGAAAAGTCGGTTCGTGTGACTAATGATACGTTGAGAAGTATTTTTAATTATTTCTGGAAAGGTGACAGAATCGTGTACGCGCAAGATGTTGGCGGAGATGAAAATTTTCAGCTTTTTTCAGTTAAAGCAGATGGAACAGATTTAAAAAAATTAACTCCTTTTCCTGGCATTAGAAGCGACATTACTGACGCTCTGATTGACATTAAAGGAAAAGAAAAAGAATTGATTGTACAGATCAACAAACGAGTTAAAGAATATTTTGATCCGTATCTTTTAAATGTTGAAACGGGAACTTTGACGCTTCTTTACGATAACAAAGAAAACTTTGACGGCTGGGTTACCGATAATAATGGAGTTATTCGTCTTGCCTCAAAAACAGACGGTGTAAACATTACGTGGAATTACCGTAATTCAGACAAAGAACCTTTTACACCTTTGATTACAACGACCTTCAAAGATATTTTTACGCCTTCCTCTTTTGATAAAGACAATAAAAATATTTATGCGCTGAGCAACATTGGAAAAGATAAAGTAGCTTTGGTTGAATACGATCCTATTGGCAAAAAAAATGTAAAAGAACTTTTTGCTGACGGCAAATATGATTTAGATGGTATTAATTACGACCGAAAAAAACAAACTTTGGTTTCTGTTGACTGGGAAGGCGAAAAACAAGAAAAACATTTTTTCGATAAAGATTGGGAAACAATCAACACCAATTTGAAAAAACAAATTGAAGGTTATGAAACCGAAATTGTAAGCTACGATGATGCCCGAACTAAAGCTATTGTCTGGGCTGGAAATGACAGAACTCCAGGGAAATTTTATTTATATGATTTTAAATCAACTGAAGTTAAAGAAGTGGCAGATCCATATCCTTGGATTAAGGAAAATCAAATGAGTCATATTAAACCTATTACGTATAAATCGAGAGACGGTTTAGAAATTCATGGTTATTTGACGCTTCCGCTTGGTATTGAACCTAAAAATCTTCCCGTAATTATCAACCCGCATGGCGGACCTTGGGCGCGCGATGGCTGGTATTATAATCCGGAAGTTCAGTTTTTAGCCAATCGCGGTTATGCTGTTTTACAAATGAATTACAGAGGAAGTACAGGCTACGGAAAGAAATTTTGGGAATCAAGTTTCAAACAATGGGGAAAAACCATGCAGGACGATATTACAGATGGCGTTGAATGGCTCAAAAAAGAAGGCATTGCCGATGAAAAACGAATTGCAATTTATGGAGGAAGTTACGGCGGTTATGCCACTCTTGCCGGAATCACTTACACTCCAGATTTATATGCTGCCGCGGTAGATTATGTTGGAGTAAGTAATTTGTTCACGTTTATGAATACAATTCCACCTTACTGGACGCCTTATTTGGCCCAAATTCACGAAATGGTGGGTGATCCTAAAAAAGACAGTTTATTGCTTGCATCAGCATCGCCGGCATTGCACGCTGACAAAATTAAAACGCCTTTGTTTATTGCTCAGGGCGCAAACGACCCAAGAGTGAACAAAGCAGAAAGCGATCAAATGGTTGAAGCGTTAAAAAAACGTGGTGTTGTAGTAGAATATATGGTTAAAAATGATGAAGGCCATGGTTTTAGAAATCAGGATAATCGTTTTGATTTTTATTCGGCAATGGAGAAATTCCTTGACAAGCATTTGAAACAGCAAACTAAGCAATACAAAGACTGATTTTATAAAAAAACAAAAAGCTGTAAGAGTACTTTCTTGCAGCTTTTTTGTTTGATAAACTTCACATCAAAAGGATTTTATTTTGGTGCAAATCGATTATGATCATACGATTTTTTCTCTACAATATGTTGTATTACAAGATTCTTGATTTGATCTTCACTTAAGCTCTGAGTATACTTTTTAGCAACAACAGCTTCCAGTCTGCTTAACTCCTCTTTTGACAAATTCTCAAAATAAGAAATCACCATTTCTTTATCTTCAAGCTCGTTGATATCAAGATTCGGAATCACCTCAGGCGCTGGGACAGCTTCTTTGCTTCTTTTTAAAACGTTTATTTTTTCTGTTTTTTCGGCAACTTTTTGAGATGAAATTACAGTTTGAGAATTTGCTTTAGAATAATTCAAATCATTTCTTTTTTCAGGTTCTTGCGAAACAGGCAAATCGGCATAGTTCACTTGAGAAGCTTCTTTTAAAATGTATCCTAAAACGGCAGCTGTAAAAGCTTTTACCAAAAACGTAAGTATCTCGCTTCCTGTAATATTCACGACCGAAAGTGCAGAAAACACACCCAGTAATATCAATGAAAAGCCTAAAATTGAAAACAGTTTATTTAAAATAATATCAATTTTTAGGATACGTATTCCCAATAAAATGGTAACAATGATCAATGCAATGTTAGAAAGAATCAGCAATACTGCACTCGAAAAAGAGGTCGAAGCAAAAGACGTTAAAGAGTTAATATCCTGCTCCCCATCAAGCGATAAGTATAATTGTACCGACTTGAATACAACTAAAGTCACTGTATAAAGTCCGATTAATAAGAATACCAGAGAAACATTTATCAATGAATCTGCTTTTTTATATTTTAGAATTCTATTTAGAAAAAGTTTAAAAACGATCAGGATTCCCATCCAAACCAGCGTATTTAAAAGAGCTAAGCCATTTACTGTAAGACCATGAAACCAAGTTCCGTTAACATAAAAAAATTGTTTATAAACTAAAAAGAGAATTGTAAAACCAGCGTAGATAAATGCTATTAATGCGGTGGTGCTGTAAAATTTTGGTAAACTTGTTTCTTTAGGAAAGTTGCTCATAAAAATAGTGATTTCTTGATTGGTGATTTGGTTACTTGAATTGTGCTTTTTTATTTAATTTTAGTCACTGTTTTACTAATGATATTCACAAAACAGCACAATACTTAATCAACATATAGGCTAAAATCATAAAACAAATCATTATTTTAGTTAATATGACCAAAAAATAAGCAAACACATTTCAAACCAAAAATATATAAATTTTAATTACAAATCATCAGAAGATTTTTACTTATTTTTATTTTTTTATTAAATGAAAAACAAACTTATGAAACAGCTAATCATTGCTCTATTTTTAATTTCAAATATAACATTGTTCGCACAAGCGAGTCAGCTTACAGGTAATTATAATCGAAAACTTTCTGAAGGGGAAAGACATATAATCGAATACAATTTGACTTTAAATCCTGATGGGACATTTGTATTTCATTCGTACTCAAAACTGCAAGGTGGAACTCCACCGGAAACAAACCACTACGGAAAAGGAAAATGGAGCGAAAAAGACAATTTGATTACTTTTTCTTCTGATAAAAAAGAAGATTTTAACGAAAAATATACTTTGGATTTTAATAAATCAACAGCCCGATTTGTAACTAAAAATCCGAGAGATAAAAGTGATAAAGTCATTAAAACGAAACTTCAATTTTTAGAATCAGAAATTTTTTGGATGAGAAGGATTGATATTTTTAAAGAATAAAAACGAGTAATAATCATCACTTTTTAAACAGAAAAACTAATCTTTGTAAAAAGGATTATCAAATTATTAAATCGAAAACCGAAAGGCTAAAATGGCTACCCAAAACCCAACAATTCAACCAACTGAAAACTCGAATACACCAATTACAAAACCAAAACAACATTTCGAAACCCTTGACGGCTTAAGAGGAATTGCCGCTTTGGCCATTGTCGTTTTTCATTTTATGGAAATTGTTTATCCGCCAAAGGAAAATTTCATAGCGCACGGTTTTTTAGCTGTCGACTTTTTCTTTTGTCTCTCCGGATTTGTAATTGCTTATGCTTATCATGATCGAATTGGCAAAATGAGTCTTACTGAGTTTTTTAAATTAAGGCTAATTCGATTGCATCCTTTGGTTATTTTTGGTTCAATTTTGGGTTTGCTGACTTTTATTCTTGATCCGTTCAGCAATCATTTTCAAAACTATGAAACTGGCAAATTAATTTTAGTAATTGTTAGTTCACTTCTTCTGATTCCGTTTCCTGCAATGCCAGATCGCTATTTCAATTTATTCGGATTAAGTGCGCCTGCGTGGTCTTTGTTTTGGGAATATATTGCCAATATTTGTTATGCTCTTTTCCTTCATAAATTAAGCCAACGCATACTGTTTATATTAACTATCATTGCTGGAGCAGGAATCTGTTTTATTAGCAATCGCGCGGGCGGTTCATTGATGGGCGGTTGGAGCGGTGAAACCTTTTGGGACGGATTTGGACGCATTTCATACTCTTTTTTAGCCGGAATGCTCATTTATCGTTCTAACTGGATTATTAAATCAAAGCTTGGTTTTGTTGGCTTATCAATACTAATGTTGTTAGCACTTTTATTGCCTTTTACAGATTGGAATTGGCTGACCGAACCCATTGTGGTATTGCTTTATTTTCCTCTATTAATTGTATTGGGAGCTGGAGCAAAACTATCAGAAGGTTTTAGAAAACTATGCATCTTCTTCGGAAAAATATCCTATCCGTTATACATGACGCATTATGCCGTGATGTGGATTTTCGCGGGGTATTACGCGAAGTACAAACCAGACGCAAGTCAGCTGACTTTAATAATAATTATAGGAACGCTTCTTTTGCTTGGTTTTGCTTATTTAACAATGGTTTTTTATGATACGCCAATTAGAAAATATTTAACGGAGAGAAGAAAAAAGGTTTAGTATAACTTTTGTTAGATTAAATTTCAAGCTTCAATTGTACTCCGAAATTTGCACGCAAAGTCGCAAAGACGCCAAGTTTAAAATTTTGTAAAAGAAAACTTTGCGCCTTCGCGACTTTGCGAGATTAATTTTTAAGCTTTACTTACAGCATAAACTTTGCGACGTTACGACTTTGTGTGAACCAAAAACAAAAACCTTAGCGTCCTAGCGTCTTTGTGGCAAACCAAAAAAAAATCCTAACTTCGCTCCTCAATAAGAAAAGGAGAAAATGAAGGTATGTATTGCTGAGAAACCAAGTGTAGCACGTGAAATCGCATCCGTTTTGGGCGCTAATACCAAACATGACGGGTATTACGAAGGAAATGGTTATGCCGTAACCTACACTTTTGGGCATTTATGTACCTTAAAAGAACCCAATGATTACAAACCGCACTGGAAAAGCTGGGATTTGAACAATCTCCCAATGCTTCCTGAAAAATTCGAAACCAAAGTTGTACAGAATTCGGGAATCCAGAAACAGTTTAAAATCATCAAAACCCTTTTTGACAAAGCCGAATTGGTTATAAACTGCGGGGATGCTGGACAAGAAGGAGAATTGATTCAGCGTTGGGTGATGAACGAAGCAAATTATAAAGGCGAAATACAGCGCTTATGGATTTCATCTCTTACAACAGAAGCCATAAAAGAAGGTTTTGACAACTTAAAACCCTCTGAAAACTACGATAATTTATTCTACGCCGGATTTTCAAGAGCGATTGGCGATTGGCTTCTCGGAATGAACGCTACTCGTTTGTATACGGTAAAACATGGCGGTTACAAACAAGTTTTATCTATTGGTCGCGTGCAAACGCCAACATTGGCAATGGTTGTGGAACGATTTAAAGAAATCGAAAACTTCAAACCACAGCCGTATTGGGAATTGCAGACTTTATACAGAGAAACACTTTTTAGTTATGAAGAAGGGCGTTTTCTGAAAAAAGAAGACGGAGAAATTCTTGCCGAAAAAGTTAAAGAAAGTGATTTCGAAATTGTTTCAGTCGATAAAAAGAACGGAAACGAATATGCTCCAAAACTGTTCGACTTAACAGGTCTACAGGTGTATTGCAATCAAAAATTTGGATTTTCTGCCGAAGAAACGCTAAAAATTGCACAGACTTTATACGAGCAAAAAGCGATTACATATCCCAGGGTTGATACGACTTTCCTTCCGGGAGATATTTATCCAAAAGTGCCGGGAATTCTGCAAAAATTAAATAATTACAATCATTTGACAGAACCGCTTTTAGGAAGGAAAATCAAGAAATCGCCAAAGGTTTTCAACGATAAAAAAGTAACCGATCACCACGCAATTATTCCGACAGGAATTGAAATCAATTTGCCGTACAATCAACAGCAGGTTTATGATATTATTGTAAAACGTTTTATAGCTGTTTTTTATGATGATTGTTTGGTTGCAAATACGACAGTTATTGGAAAAGCGGCCGATGTAACTTTTAAAGCTACAGGAAAAGAAATCCTGAAAAAAGGTTTCCGAATTGTTTTTGAAGATCCAAATGCAAAAGAAAAAGAACCCGATTTACTACCGAGTTTTGTTGTTAGCGAAAAAGGGCCACACGAACCTTCTTTCCTTCAAAAAGAAACCAAACCGCCCAATCATTTTACCGAAGCAACTTTACTGCGCGCGATGGAAACCGCAGGAAAACAAGTCGACGACGAAGATTTGCGCGAATTGATGAAAGAAAACGGAATAGGTCGTCCGTCAACGCGTGCGAATATTATCGAAACACTTTTTAAGCGTCAATATATTGTTCGAAATAAAAAACAGGTTTTGCCAACAACAACGGGAATTCAGTTGATTGATACGATTCAGAATGAATTGATTAAATCGGCTGAGCTTACTGGTTCTTGGGAAAAACAGTTAAAAGATATTGAAAAAGGTACTTTTACCGCTTCCGCTTTTATCCGAAATATGAAACGAATGGTTGAAGCTTTGGTAACTGAAGTTCGAAGTGAAACCAGACATGCTAATATTTCGCATGCTGCAACGATTCAGAAACCTGTTGTAAAAGCAGAAAAAAAGAAAGCTGCAGGAGGAATTTTGGCAGAAACTTGTCCGAAATGTCAAAAAGGAAATTTGATAAAAGGGAAATCGGCTTTTGGATGTAGTGAATATAAATCGGGTTGCGATTTTGTACTTCCTTTTGTTTTTTCAGATAAAAAAATCACTGAAAGTCAGTATTTAAGATTGGTTCAAAAAGGTTCAACCGTAAACATAAAAGGTTTTAAAACTGATGCCGGAACAGTTGAAGGTTTAATTCGTTTTGAAGAAAACTACAAGCTTAAATTAGAACCCAAGAAAACAGAAGCAAAAAAAGCAAAAGAAGAATCATCAGATTCTTTAATTTGCCCAAAATGCAAAAAAGGAACTATTTTAAAAGGAAAAACGGCTTATGGCTGCGCGGAATATAAATCGGGTTGTGATTTTAAAGTTACTTTTGATGAAGTTCGTTCTAAACTTGGAGATCAAAAACCAACTAAAGAATTGGTTTATTCTATTTTACAGAAAAGTGTTTAAATTATTTCACGCAGATTTAAAAAGATTTAAGCAGATGTACACAGATTTTTATTTAAATAAATCGAAATTAAATCTGCTAAAATCAGCAGAATCTGCGTAAAAAAATCATTTCAATCTTGGTAATCTGTGACAAACATTTTTTTCATACTTTAGTACAACCAAAACCTTTAAATTATGTTTCAGAAAATTACTCTTTTAGCACTTATAATCACTTTTGTTTCTTGTCAGAAGAAAGAATCTGTTGAAAAAGATAAAATCAAAGTTGCCGATTGGCTAATTGGAAACTGGGAAAATACTTCGCCAGATGGCGTTTTAACCGAAAACTGGCAAAAGTTGAATGACAGTACTTTTAGTGCTTCTTCGTATTTTATCAAAGGAAAAGATACTTTGCACTTTGAATCAATTATTCTAGCTCAATTAGGCGAAACACTAACTTACAAAGCGACTGTAAAAGGGCAAAATGACGATAAACCTGTTTCATTTCCGTCGACTTCTGAAACAGATCAAAAATTAGTTTTCGAAAATCCTAAACACGATTATCCTCAAAAAATCATGTATACAAAAGGGGCAAATAATACGATGACAGCAGAGATTTCAGGTAAATTGAATGGAAAGCTGACAACGGAAAGGTTTATTATGACGAAGAAGTAGTTTTTAAGTTCTAAATATTATTAAACAAATATGAGTTACGATTTATACTTTTTTAAAAGCAAAGAAAGTCAAATAACTACTAACGAAATCGAGAATTTTTTATCTCTAAATTTAGTTCCTGAAGAAAACAATCAATGGTTTTTTCAAAATCTCGATACTGAAGTATATTACAGTTTTGAAAAAACAGAAAATGAAGACGATTTCGAAAGTTTTGAAAATTTTGAGACTCTAAATATTTCTTTCAATCTAAATTTTCTTCGTCCAAGTTTTTTCGGAATTGAAGCATTTGAATTTGTAGAAAAACTGGTACTGGATCTAGATTTATACGTTCTAAATCCTCAATCTAAAAACGAAGAACCATATAAACCAACAAGTACCGAACTCTATGAAAATTGGAATAAAACAAATCTAAACGTGAGTTCCGGACATTTTCATGAGCAAAGCAATTATTTAGAAATTGAAAAATCTAATTCTATTTGGAATTACAACTTTAATCGAAATTTAATTCAGGAAAAGTTAGGAGATTCCTATTTCGTTCCTAAAATGTTTTTTTTCAAAACGAAAGAAAATAACGAAGTAATAACCGTTTCTAGCTGGACAGAACATATCCCGAATGTTATTCCTTCTGCTGACTATTTTTTATTGACTAAAGTTCAAAAAAAATGGTTCAAGACCAAAAAAGAAAATGCATTGATTACAAGAGAGGAATTACTAAACACTTTTGGTGAGTATCTAGAAAATCACGATTTTGCAGGCTGTAAAATAATTCATCCAGAAAATGCACAAAAAATCAAAACGATCTTTAATAATGTAACTTCAGATATTAAACTTGAGCATTTTGCCGAAAGGATACAGATTGAAAATTTGTTTAATGCAAAATCGGAATAAAAAATGGAAAGATTATCTTAATACACTAGAAAAATAATCTGCCTTCCCAATAAGAACCAAAGGCTCGAAACATATTGTAGAGCTGGACTTCAGTCCAGTTTACGCAAAGATTATCCACAAAGATATATCAGGACAAAAAAAACTCAGAACCTCAGCATCTTAGAACCTCAGCACCTCTAAAAACTATTCGTTTTCCCCAATCTTATTCACCATAAAAATCATCAGAATACCCAAAAGCGCCATTACCAAAAAAGCCCATTTCATGCTTAAATATTCTGAGATAAAACCCACCATTGGCGGAACAAGTAAAAACCCAAGATAACCAATTGTGGAAATAGACGTTAATGCAGAACCACTGCTCAGTTTTGAAGATCTTCCAGCAATACTAAACACTAACGGAACCACGCAAGAAACCCCAAATCCGATTAACATATAACCAAAAATAGTTGGATATATGTAAGGCAGAATAAAACAAATTCCAAAACCTACTGTGATCAAAATACCACTATAAAGCAGGATTTTTTTAGTTCCAAATTTCATTACTCCGTAATCACCAAATATTCTCCCTAAAGTAACTGCCGTTGCAAAAAACACAAAGGCGGCGCTGGTCAATTTTGGCGAAGCTTTCAATATATTTTCGAAATAAATCCCGCTCCAATCATACATTGTATTTTCGCACGCCATTGAAACAAAACAAATCAAGGCGAACTTAACCAAGTTTTTTTCCGGCAGTGAAAAGAATTTCTTTTTAACCGGAACAGGCTCATTATGAATACTCATTGGATAAAAACAAGCCGTAAGCGCCATCATAAAAACACTTACTCCAAGTAAATGATGCGAAGGTGCAACATGCTGTGTCACCATTACATAACCCAAACCAGCACCAGTAAAAATGGCAATACTCCAAACAGCATGAAAACGCGTAATAATTGATTTTGGATATAATTTCTGAACTTCTAATGACTGCGCATTAATTGATAAGTTGAAAATATTTCTGGAAGCTCCAAAAATTAAAAGCACGATAACCAATTGCCAAACAAAGGCAACCAAACCAGGTAAAGCCAGCACTATATTAAACATAACCGCTCCTAAAAGCATGATATAACGACTGCTGTATTTATTTAAAAGTTTTCCTGTAAAAGGCATTGTAAGCATTAAACCTATTGGGAAGGCGAATAAAACAGCTCCAAATTGCGCCTCAGACAAATGCAATTGCGCTTGAATGTGCGGAATTCGGGAAACCCATGACGAATATCCAATTCCGGAGAGAAAGAAAAAAACCGTATTAGCAATGCGATAGCCTTTGGGGGTATTTTGATACTTTTTTAAGAAAGGTAAAATCATGAAGTCAATTTTCTGAATGCAAAATTAAGGCTTTTAAAAACGAACTTCTACCCTTTTCTAAGGTTTTTCGATAAAAATTGCAATATCATTTTTCAAAAAAAAACAAATCAGCAATTATATAACAAAAAGTATCTAAAATCAAGTAAAATAATATTTGTTAAGGAAATATTAATTTTTACATTTGCACTGTTTTTATTTATTCTAAATAAAATTAATTTACAAACCAATTAAAAAATCATGAATAACCTTAAGCTGAAAACATCACGTTTTCTATTCTCAATCAGTTTTCTATTTTCATTTTTAAGCCTATTTGCACAACAAAATCACGGAAAAATTAAAGGAAACATTACTACTTCAGACGGCGACGCGGCGGCCGGCGTGAATATCATTTTAAAAAATTCTAAATACGGAACAACCACCAATGACGACGGTAGCTTTGAATTCAACAGAGTAAAAGCAGGAAATTACATCCTTCAAATATCTTTGACAGGTTATGAAACTTCGGAAAGTCAAGTTGTAGTTACCGAAAATGAAACCAATACATTGAACCTCCAATTGAAAGTTTCTAATAAAGAACTTCAAGAGGTTGTAATTAGCAGCAAAAAAAGCATTGTGTCTAAAAAAACAGATTACGTTGCCAGAATGCCACTAAAAAATCTTGAAAACCCGCAAGTTTACAGCGTTATTCATAAAGAGCTTTTGCAAGAGCAAGTAGCGGTAGATATTAGAAGTGCGGTACAAAATTCTCCTGGCGTTGTTTCCATCAGTTATCCTTCGGGAGGAGTTGGAGTGATTTTTAGAGGATTTTCTACAGGAGTAAATGCCAGAAATGGAATGGAAACTGCTTCGGGCCGTTCTTCTGTAGATCTTGGAAATGTGGAGCGAATTGAAATCATGAAAGGTCCTTCTGGAACTTTATTTGGTTCGTCAGTTTCCTCATTTGGAGGTGTTGTCAATTTGGTTACTAAAAAACCTTTTGAAACAACAGCTGCCGAAATATCATACACAGCAGGAAGCTACAATTTAAACCGACTTACAGCTGATGTAAATACACCGTTAAATAAAGACAAAACAGTTTTGTTCAGAATTAATATGGCCGTTAACAGAGAAAAAAGTTTCCTAAATTATGGCTTTAATAATACTTTGCTTTTTGCACCAAGCCTTACTTACAAAGCATCTGAGAAACTTACTTTCAACTTTGACGCCGAGCTTTACAATGTAAATAACACAAGACGCACTTATAATACATATGCTACGACTTCGGGAATTACAAATCCAACTCAGTTGAAAATAGACTACAGAAAATCTATGTTTCATGATGATAACGACGCCAAATCGACAGCAACTAAAGTTTTTGCTCAGGCAGAATATGAACTGTCTGAAAACTGGAAATCGACTACCGTTTTCTCATTTGTTGGCGAAGATGTAGAACGCAGTTATCAGAGTTACGCTGTTTGGAGTTCTCCAACACAAGTTGCAAGAAGAGTTGGGCTTTGGGGACCAATCTATAACAACTACACCAACATTCAAGAAAACATAAACGGGAAGTTTGATACAGGAAGTATTAAACATAAATTCTTAGCCGGTGTAAATTACAGACTTTACAGTTCTAATTTTTCTGGAGGAACTACTTTTACTTTAGATAATATTGATGTTACAACCAACTTTGCTCCTATCAGAAGAAAAGCGGTTGATGCCGGACTAGTATTGACTGCATCGCCAGTTGCAGACCAAAAAACATTTAGTGTTTATGCTTGTGATGTTGTAAATTTTACAGATAGACTTTCTGCAATGCTGAGTTTACGTCTAGATAATTTTGATCGCGAAAAAGTGGGAACAGTTGAAGGTTACCACCAAACTGCATTAGCACCAAAACTTGGATTAGTTTATGAATTGGTAAAAGATCAAGTTTCAGTTTTTGGAAATTATATGAACGGTTTCCAAAACGTACAGCCTGTAACACAACCAAATGCTACACAATTAGTTTTAGATCCAATTTATGCCGTACAATATGAAGGTGGAATTAAAGCAGAAGCTTTTCATAAAAAACTAACAGGATCTGTAAGTTATTACAATATCACAATCGACAACGCTACAAGAGTTGATGCTGCCGGATATACTATTCAGGATGGAAAACAAGTAAGTAAAGGTTTTGATTTTGAATTAATTGCAAACCCAATCAACGGTTTAAACATTGTAACAGGATATGGCTATAATGACAACAGAATTGTGAAAGCATCTGTTGCTGCGATTGAAGGAAACAAAGCAACTGGATCTCCAGAAAATGTAGTTAACTTTTGGACTTCTTATACTTTCCAAAACAAATTAAAAGGTCTAGGAATTGGTGCTGGCGCAAATTATGTTGACAAAAACTATTTTACAGCCGAAAACACTTTCTACATGCCGTCCTATACTACTTACAATGCATCAGTTTATTATGATCAATCGACATGGAGAGTTGGTTTGAAATTTAATAATATCAGCAATGAAAAATATTGGGATTTCTGGGGTACATCGCAAGCGCCAACTAATATATTGGCAAATTTAATCCTTAAATTCTAAAACAAAATTTCCAAAAAACACCTCTGTACTAACGTTATGAGGTGTTTTTTTAATAACAATCATGGCTTTATGCCATAGTATCAAAAAACATGACATTTAAAAATTTTATAAAAAAAGCGCATTTATGGCTGGGATTGTCATCTGGCCTAATTGTGATTATACTTGGTATTACTGGCTGTTTGTATGTTTTTGAAGAAGAGTTGCGCCCAATTGTTCATGACTATTATTATGTTGATCAAGTAAAAAATAAAAAACTCCCCATTAGCCAGTTAATTCAGATTGCTACGGAAGCAAACAAGATTAATCCCAAACAAACACTTTCTGGATGCAGGGTGCTAAATGACGAAAAACGAACGGCTATTATCTGGTTTTTTGAAGAATTAGATAAAGATGCCATTTGGTATTGGAACCGTTATCAAAGCACGTATGTTTATTTGGATCCTTATTCTGGAAGCGTCAAAAAGCTTGAAAACTACAATTTTGAGTTTTTTGTTTTTGTTCGAATGCTTCACCAAACACTTTGCTTTAGGAGCGAAATTGGCGACCCAATAGTCGGAACAGCTACAATTATATTTATCATTTCATTAATTACAGGATTGATACTTTGGTGGCCAAAAAACAAACAGGCGGCAAAACAGCGCTTTTGGTTTAGATGGAAAAATACCACGCAATGGAAACGAAAAAATTACGATTTGCACAATATTCTGGGCTATTATATGATGTTTTTTGCCTTAATAATTGCACTTACAGGATTAGTTTGGGCTTTTGAATGTTACGATAAAGGTGTTCAATGGCTTTTTAATGGCGGAAAAACATTTGAAAAGGAAAAAATAGTTTCAGATACTACTCAATATACTCAAAATACAGCGACAGATAAAATTTATGCCACAACCATTAAGGCAAATCCTAATGCTAAAAGCTATTATTTATTTCTTCCAAAAGCAGAAGACTCATTAGCCACTTTTCAAACATTTGTACGATATCCAAGCCGTTTCGATGATGTTTCCATGCAATTTGATCGATATACTGGAAAAAATCTTAAAACTATTACTTACAGTGACAAAAACAATGGCGAAAAATTCCGGTTTATAAATTACGATTTGCATGTAGGAAGTATTTTGGGTTTTCCGGGAAAAATACTTGCTTTTTTTGCCAGCCTTGTTTCAGCAAGTTTGCCTATAACCGGTTTCTTGATTTGGTGGGGGCGAAATAATAAAAAGAAAAAAGCGATTGTAAAATCTTAATATTAAAAAGTAAAATTTCAAAAAAGGAGCTAATCTTAAAAAGTTAGTTCCTTTTGATTTTTAAGCTTGCTTGGCAAATAGCCAAATGTTTTCTTAAAAGCAACCGTAAAATGATGCTGATTTTTATACCCTAATTCTTCTGAAACAACACAAATTGGGAGCTCTTTTTCGGTAATTAGCTTTTTAGCATATTCCATCCGAACCTGCGTCAAATAATTAAATACAGTGGTATTGAATACTAATTTAAAATGTTTTTTAATTTTAAAATTATTCAAGCCAACCTGCGCTGCAATACTTGCCAAAGTATGTTTTTCTTTGAATTGCGTTTTAAGAATATTTTCAACTTCTAAAATTTTCAAATAATCGCAAGCGCTCAGCTCTACAATCGTTTTTGTATTTTCCTCTTCATTTATAATGGTAAACAAATACGAAAGAATCTCAACAACTTTAGATTCTAAAAAAGCTTTTTTGATTGCACCAGAATAGGAACACTGCAAAATATCTTCAATCAAAATATTCAATTTAGGCGAAATACTTTTGCTTGTCTCCCACATTTTATACGAACTGCCATTTTCAATTGCTTCAGCAAGAAGCGGAATCGTATTTTTTAAATTCGGATAAAAAAGCTGTTGCAGATATTCTTCTGTAAAAGTAATTTCTAACGTTCTTCTTCTTTTCGTCCGATAGTTTAAAACGCCTTTAATTTTCGGAATATAAAAAAAGTTATAATGCCCTTGCGGAATATAAATACTGGGTTCGTCTTTCTTTTCAGGGCAATATTCGTTATCGCCTTCCATTTCAATATGGAGTTTTATAAACGAAAAATCATGTTCAACTTCAATAGAATATTCATTTTCTATCGTTAAATCTCTTGCTACAACATGAACGCCATCGAGCATAATGTCGGTAATAATACCAACAATTCCTTTATGATTGTAATTGATTTTTTTCTCGATAAGATCTTCTTTATTAAAACGAATCGGGTCGTTGATTACTATCAATTCTTTTTTAAAAATATCACTCCTCATCGTTGTTTTCATCTGTTCTTTCTTTAATTACGGTTATGCAATAAAGTGTTTTCTGCACTTGTAATCTTCTAATTATTAGTCAATTTCAATTAATCCCTTTTGCGTTTATATTAATCCGTTTTGCGTTTATCGGCTTTTTATTAACCGCTTACTTTTGCGTAAAATTATCAATTTATAACCAATCTAAATAAACATAATATGTTTTTTATTGAAACCAAGCCAACAAAAATGTTAAACAAGCTCTTTTACACTACTTTATTGTGGTGCTTTTTACTGACAAGTGCCTTTGCACAACAAAATACAGGTTCTATAAAAGGAACCGTACTTACAGCTGATGACCAAAATGCAGGATCTGTAAATGTTGTAATAACCGAATTAAAAAAATCGGCAATTACAGACGAAAACGGAATTTTTATTTTGCATAAAATTCCAGCAGGAACCTATCAAATCGAAATCAATATGATGGGACATACACCGGCCAAACAGCAAGTGACTGTAACTGCTAACGAAACCGCAAATATTACCTTTCAATTGGAATCTTCTTTGAAAGAACTTCAGGAAGTTGTGGTAGTTTCTGGAGCCAAAAAATTTGCCGAAAAGAAAAGTGAATATGTTGCTCGATTACCTATCAGCAATTTAGAAAATCCACAAGTTTATACAGTTGTTCCAAAAGAACTTTTCCAAGAACAAATTGCTACTGATTTTAGAAGTGCCTTGACTACTGCTCCAGGTTTAAGCAATGTGACGCAAAGTGTAGGATCAGGAGGAGTTGGATTAAGCATCAGAATGCGTGGGTTCAGTGGCGCTTCGGCGGCGGGTTCTATCCGTAACGGAATGAATACCAATTATGTAACCATGAGCGATCCTGTAAATTTAGAAAGCATTGAAGTTATCAAAGGACCATCGGCGACTTTATTTGGTTCTACATTAACTACTTATGGTGGACTTGTAAATAGAGTCACCAAAAAACCTTTTGAAATCACAAAAGGTGAAGTAAGCTATACTACCGGAAGCTGGGCCTTGAGCAGAACAACTATTGATTTTAATACACCTCTTAACGAAGAAAAAACAATGCTTTTTAGAATTAACGCTGCTTTGGACAATCAAAAAACATGGCAGGATTTTGGAAAAAGCAAAACTTTCATTATTGCTCCATCGTTCACGTACATTGCAAATGACAAACTTACTTTTGATTTTGATGTCGAAATGTACAGCGGAAGCCGAAATGCAAGTTATACTGGTTTAGGAAATTTCAATCCGGCAAATTCAAATTATAAAAGCTTCAATGATTTAAATTTTGATTTTAAAAAATCAAATTCATCAGATGATTTACAGTCGGAAGCAAAAAATACTAACGTTTACGCAAGGGCGACTTACAAGTTGTCTGAAAAATGGGTTTCTCAAACCAATTTCTCTAATGCTTACACAGACAACAAAGCAAATTATTTATTCTTATTGATGAATAATAATCCAACTGCTGGAGCATTACCTCTTTTACAACGCCGATTAATGACAATCAACAGTACTTTCAAAACGAGTCAGTTACAGCAAAATTTCGTTGGAAACTTTAAAATTGGAAGTTTAAAAAACCGTTTGTTAGTTGGTCTGGATTATGTGTATTTAGGAACAAATGATACACGATGGATGATCAATTCATATGATGCTGCGGCAGGAAATCCTTTGACGCCAATCAATGGAGATGCGCCTACTATCAACATGGAAAAATACAAAAAAATGCTTGCTGATCTGCCAGAGCCTTGGCTGGTTAATAATAGAGATTTAAGAACTACTAGTGCTTATGTGTCTGATGTAATCAATTTTACAGATAATTTGCTTGCAATGGCGAGTGTTCGTTACGATCATAACGAAGACCGAATCACGAAACAAAATCAAAATTTCTTCTCTCCAAAAATGGGAGTTGTTTATCAAATTGTAAAAGACAAAGTTTCTGTTTTTGGAAATTATATGAATGGCTTTACCAATACTGGTGCGGGAGAAGTTCCTGGAGGTGCTATTGTTGAATTCAAACCAGAACAGGCCAATCAGCTGGAAGGTGGTGTAAAAGTTGAAATATTAGGTGGGAAATTAAACGGTACTTTAAGCTATTATGACATTAAGGTAAAAGACAAAGTACGTTATGACAATGGATTTCAGATTCAGGATGGAACTCAAAGCAGTAAAGGTTTTGAAGCTGATTTGATTGCCAATCCATTTAGAGGTTTCCACGTCATTATGGGTTACGGATATAACGAAAGTAAATATACCTCTGGAGCCGCAAATGGGAAAACGCCTTATGGTGCGCCAGCAAATGTGGCAAATCTTTGGATGAGCTACAAAATATTAGATGGAAAAGTAAAAGGTCTTGGTTTTGGTTTTGGAGGAAACACACAAAGCGACAGTTTTGCCAACGATGCTAATACTTTCACTGTAAACGGATATACTGTTATGGATGCAACGGTTTTTTATGAAAAATCAAAATTCAGACTTGGTTTAAAATTAAACAACATTGCTAATAAGGAATATTGGACAAACGATTATTGGTCTACAATGATGCCTACAAGACAATTAGTGGCTAACATCACGCTTAAATTTTAAAACAATTTTAATTAGTTGTGACCAAGCTGGCATATCTTTCATGGTGGTGCCGGCTTGGTTTTATCATTTTTTATTATGACAAACAATCCAATCAAACGAACTGAGAAAAAAAGCAAAGCAAAAAGCAAATGGAGCAAACTGAATCATTGGCTTCATTTATGGCTTGGACTTTCGTCTGGAATAATTGTTTTTATCGTTGCGTTGACAGGCGTTTTATTTATTTTTTGTGATAATATTATTGATGGTCTTGCCTACAATTCTTTATATGTCAAAGAAGTAAAAGAAAAAAAACTAACTCCCGAAGAACTTTTAAAAGCATTCAAAAAACAGTATCCCGATAGAAAAGCGAGTTATTTTATTACCTATCGAAATCCTGAAAGAACCATAAAATTGGCTTCTTCAACAAAAGAAAGAGATTTGCAGTTTTCCTGGATTGATCCCTATACCGGAAAAGTTTTAACCTCTGGAAAAGCGTATGACTTTTTTTATGTGATTGCCCACATTCACAGCGGTCATATTCCGTTTGGTGATGCAGGAAATTTGATTGTAGAAATATCGGTATGGATCTTTTTAATTGAATTGATTACCGGACTTATCTTATGGTGGCCAAAAAAGTGGAACAAATCAACCAGATCACAAAGTTTTACCATTAAATGGAAATCTAGTTTTAAAAGGCTTAATTATGATTTGCACAACGTTCCTGGTTTTTACAATTTATTGCCAGCTTTATTGATTACCATAACAGGATTAATTATTGTCAATAAACCTCTAAATAAAGCGACACACAAAATTTTTGATGGAAAGCCACGCGCCTATGCCGTTATTAGAGATTTAAAACCAGAATATGACAGCACCAAAACATTTGCTCCACTAAATCCAATTGTAGAAAAACTATTTGCAAAAAATCCAGAAGCGGAACAAGTAAAATTATCGGTTCCCGCAAAAGACAGCATAACCAGTTTGTTTGCAGTTGCGGCTGAAGATATTGGACTAAAAGGCGTTCAAAACGGAAAAACTTTTTCTATAAACCGATACACAGGGAAAGAAATCGAAATTCCAGTAAAAGTCCTCAACGGATTAGATATCGACGATACGACAATGAATCTGCATATAGGTTTCTGGGCCGGATGGATCGGAAAAACACTAACCTTGTTTATTGGCCTAATTTGCATGTTTCTGCCCGTTACTGGGTTCTTAATTTGGTACGGACGTCAAAATAAAAAGAAAAAAACACAACCTATTTCCATATGAAAAAGATATTCCTACTCCTGCTCTTCTTTTGGTTTTCCAATTCCTTTTCTCAAGACAGCATAACGATTGGAAGCAAACACCGCATATTTTCAAAAGCTTTAAATGAAGAAAGAAGTTTCTGGGTCTATCTCCCACCCGATTATAATTCCTCAAAATTTGCTCCAGCAAAATATCCAGTGGTTTATTTATTAGACGCCGAAAGCAATTTTCATTCTTTTACAGGACTACAGCAATCGTTAGCAAAAGGTCCTTATGCAATGATACCACAAATGATTGTTGTAGGGATTACCAATACGAATAGAACGCGAGATCTGACACCTACTGAAGCAAACAGACAAGCTTTTTTTGACAAAAAGAAAAATATGTTTCAGCAAACTGGGGGCAATAAAAACTTTATTACTTTTTTAGAAAAAGAACTGCGCCCGTATATCGAAAAAAATTACAGAACTTCTGGTTATAATATATTAAACGGACATTCTTTTGGAGGTTTGACGGCCACAAACATTCTTTTGCATCACACCAAATTATTCAATTCTTACATCATTATTGATCCGAGTCTTTGGTGGGATAACGAAATTATGATCAAAAAAGCTGATTCTATTTTCAATAAAAAAGATTTTGAACAACGCAATATTTATGTGGCTATGGCCAATAAAATAAATATTCCGCAAGACACAACCACCGATATGGCACGTGGAATAAGAAAATTTGAAAAATTGCTGAACGACAAAAAAACAAAAAATCTACGCTGGGGATTTCAATATTATGAAAATGAAGACCACGGAACAATTCCGATTCCGGCTGAATACGACGGATTGCGATTTATTTTCAAAGAACATCTAGTTCAGGTAAAACAAGCTGTTCAAGATCCATCTTTAGTAGAAAAACAATATGCAAAACTTTCTGAACAAACGGGTTTTACTTTTGTTCCGAGCGAAAATTATCTGGATTGGATGGGAAATTATTGCTTAGATATTGAAAAAACAGATCAAGCGATCACCTTTTTTAAATGGGCTGAAAAATATTACCCTAAAAGCAAAAATGTGTATGTTTCTTTAGAAAAAGCTTATCTAAAGAACGGAAATGAAAAATTAGCCACCGATGCTCGAAAGCAGTTTCAAAATTAAACTAGAACGAATAGAAACACTTCCCTAATAATTCTGATTTATTTTTTTAGGCCTTGTTTATAGAATGAGGCCATTTTTTTCTTCTTAAATTCTTTCAAATAAAACTTTAGCAATTATTATTAATATTTATTCTAAATAAGAATTGCTAAACTGATTTTAAACTTTATATTTGCATTTAATTTCGGCAGGCAAGCAAAGTCAGCTATTCAATTATTTCTTTGGCATTAAAAATTGCAAAAGAAATTTCTAAAAACTATTAATCTTAATTATTATGAAATCGAAAACTTTAAAAACAATTACATTTTTACTTTTAATGTTAGTTGCAAGTCCACAATTATTTGCTCATGCACTTTGGATCGAAACAAAATCGACAGGAGTTAAAGGAAAAGCACAAGAAATTTCAGTTTATTTTGGAGAATTTTCTGAAAACGATATTACAAAAGCTGACAAATGGTTTTCAGATTTAAAAGATTTCTCTTTAGTAGTTATCAGTCCATCAAAAAAAGAAACTAAACTTACTTCAAAAGCTTTAGATAATAAATACCAAGCGTTTTTTACACCAGATGAAGATGGGGTTTATACTATTGTAATGCACCATACGGTTAAAGATGTTTATGGAACAATGAAATTAGATTACAATTCAAGTGCAACTGTTGTTGTTGGAAACAAAGCTACAGGAAACAACATTACATCAAACACCAATAAGATTGCTGTTTTCTCAGAAAATGCAGACGTTGCAAAAAAAGACAGCAAAATTAGTGGCGTAGCTTCTTATGATGGCGCTATAGCAAAAGAAACAAAAATTAAAGTAATAGCTCCAAACGGCTGGGAAAAAGAATTATGGACAAACGATAAAGGTGAATTTTCATTTACTCCTATCTGGTCAGGAAATTATATGGTTGAATATGCGCACACAGACAAATCATCTGGAGAACATAACGGCAAAAAATATGATGAAATTTGGAAAATGGCTACTTACCAAATTGCTGTAAAATAATAATACCCCTTCATTTTTAAATTAGTCTTAGTAAAAAACCTTGTTCGTAAGAGCAAGGTTTTTTTGTTTTCAATCCAATTCTTTAAAACCATTCTAAATAATAAATTAGAATGTAAAAACCAAAATCTTAAGCTAATCTTAAGGCAAAACTAATACAACTTTAAGTAAGAAAATCCTTTTATAAATTTTGTTAAACGCTATATGTAACTGTATATTTGCACAAAAAATTATTTTTATTAAATCTAAATAAATCACATGAAACATAGTTTACTACTTGCTTTATCTTTTATAAGTTTCGGTGCTTATAGCCAAGAATTTACAAGTGCAGAAAATACCACAACTGTAAGTGATACTGTTAAAAACAAAAAAGGAGAAATCTTAAATGAAGTTTTAATCACAGCAAACAAGCCTAAAAAACCAATTGAAGCAGCGCGTTCAGGAATTAAAGTTATGGACTTGCCACAAAGTGTTCAGATTATTGGAAGCGAAGTAATCGAACAGCAACAAGCAATCAGATTAAGTGAAGTAGTAAAAAACTTAAATGGTGTTTATGTAGGATCTGCTCGTGGTGGTGCACAAGAATCATTCTTTTCGAGAGGTTATGATATGAGTGCAAACAATATGTTCAAAAACAGTTTCCGTTACAATGCGGGTTCTATTCCAGAAGTTTCTTCTTTAGAAAAAGTAGAATTCTTAAAAGGAGGTTCAGCCTTATTGTATGGAAATGTTGCTCCAGGTGGAATTATGAACTTGGTTACCAAAACACCAAAATTCACAGAAGGTGGCGAGGCATCTATGCAAATAGGAAGTTATTCGTACTATAAGCCATCTATCGACTTTTACGGACCATTAAATAAATCTATTGCATACCGTTTTACTGGATCTTACGAGAACTCAGAAAGCTTTAGAGATTTTGTAAAAAACGAACGTATTTACATCAACCCATCGCTTTTGTTTCATCTTTCAGATAAAACTCAAATTACATTGCAAGGAGATTATTTAAGTGCAGACTGGACTCCTGATTTTGGTACCGGAATCTACGGAAAAACAATTTTAGATTTGCCTCGTAATGAGTTCTTTGGAGCACTTTGGTCTACTGCAAATACAAAATCTTCTAGTGCTTCCATGTTGTTTAATCATGACTTCAATAAAAATTGGAAATTGAACTTCAATTCGTCTTATCAAACATACAGAAGAACACAAACTTCTACAGCGCAATTAAGTACAATTGAAGCAAATGGAAACTGGAAACGTGGTTTAACCAAATCTGATGGTGCTGAAAACATTTTTGGTGATCAATTAAGTTTACAAGGAATTTTCAATACAGGAAAAATTAAACACCAATTATTTACTGGCGTTGATTATGAAAATTCTATTGCTCCAAGTTATACGTATGGTTTTTATGCAACACCAACTTCGACAACTGCAATTACGACCGAAGCTACACCAATAAATCTTTATAATTACGATTACAGCACGCAAAGTCTTAATGTACCTTATCCAACTAGAGCTACACAATTAGCAACTACAAATACACAACGTTTTGGTGCTTATGCTCAGGATTTGATTTCGGTTACAAAACATATTAAAGTGTTAGCAGGATTGCGTTGGTCATGGCAAGAAAGTTACGTTACAACTTCAAAAGAAGTAGTTACAAAAGGTGTTATCACAACTTCTCTTGATGATGCAGTAGCAGTTGATGGCGCTAAAACTATAAACAAAGCTTTTTCACCTAAAGCGGGATTGGTTGTTCAGCCTACTAAAGATTTATCTTTATTTGCAAGTTACTCTAACTCTTTTACACCAAATACAGGAACTACTGCAGATTTAAAACCTTTAGATCCTTCTATTATCGACCAATATGAGGTGGGTGTGAAAAAAGATTTCTGGAGAGGTTTATTGAGTACAAACGTTACCGTTTATCAAATTACAAATAACAATTTAGCGCAAACGGCTCCTTATTTAGCTGATGGTGTTACACAAAATACAAATACTGCGATTAAAGAATTAGTTGGTGCTACGAAAGGAAAAGGAGTTGAAATTGATATTACAGCTAATCCTCTTGAAGGATTAAGCATTATGGCTGGTTACAGTTTTAATGAAACCAAAGTATCTAAATCATCTGGAACAAACGGAAGTCTTGTTGTTGGAGATATTTTAGCAAGAACTCCAAAAAATACTGCCAATTTGAGCTTTTTCTACAAATTACCTAGCGGTTTATTAAAAGGATTAACTTTTGGAGCTATTGGAAATTATATTGGTGATCGTACAGGAGGTTGGAATGATGATTATTTATGGACTCCTGTTGTACCTGCAACAAATCCGCCAACTTATGTAGTAACAATTAGAGATCGTGATATCCCTCTAGAAGGATATGTTACTGTAGATGCTTCTCTTGGATATGACTGGAAGAAATTCTCAATCTTATGCCGATTATCAAACATTACAAATGAACTTAATTACACGGTTCACGAAAACTATAGTGTAAATCCAATTGCACCTCGTCAAATCATGACAAGCTTACGATACAAATTCTAAATTTTTGAATTAGATTTTAATTTGTTAAAACTATTCTTCTCTTTGTTTTTCTAAAAAAGCAGTGAAAGTTTTGGTTTAAATTTCAACAAAAACCTCATTTAGCAATAAATGAGGTTTTTATTTTTCAGTAAAAGAAAGTCCTCTTAATTATCTCTATTTTTGTTTTAAATTATCCATCTTAAACAAAACCAAATTCTATGTCAGATTCCAAACAAAACCAATTAAAAAAAACACTTGGATTAAGTTTTAACATTGCAGTATTAATTGGCGGAACAATTGGAGTCGGGATTTTGCGCACACCAGGCGACATTGCACATTTATTAAACAATTATTGGCTCATTATCGCTTCTTGGTTATTTGGAGGTTTATACGTTTTACTAGGAGCCAATTCCTATTCAGAATTGTCTACAATGCTGCCAAAAGCTGGTGGATCATATAATTATATCAAAAGAGCTTTAGGCGAATATGCCGGATTTTTATCGGGTTGGTTTGATTATATTGTCAATGCGATTCCTCCTGCTTTTTACTGTATAGTGATTAGCGAATATTCAATTATTTTATTCCCATCTCTTGCCAATTATTCTACTGTAATATCCATTTCTTTGTTAGTTGCTTTTGTATTACTTCATTTAAGTGGTGTCAAAAACGGAAGCGTTATTCAGCAAATTACAAGTTTACTAAAAGTGATTTGTTTTGTTGCTTTAATCATTGCTTGTTTTATTTATTCCGGAATTGATGTTCCAAAAATCAAAACCGACAGTTCAATCTTTCAAATCGGACTTATTTTTGGATTTTTCAAATCGTTACAGCTTATCATTGGAACTTATAATGGCTGGAACGCCGTTTGCTTTTTTGCAGAAGAAAATGACGATCCAAGCAAAAATATTCCGAAATCCTTGTACAGTGGTGTTTTGCTTGTAGTAGCCATTTATATTTTAGTAAATGCAGCTTTTTTTCATGTATTACCAATTGAAACTTTGGCCAAATCAAATCTTGCTGCTGCAGATGTTGCAAAAGCTCTTTTTGGAGAAAATGGAGCAATTGTAGTTACCGTAATTTCAATTTTCTCTCTAATTAGTATTTTGAATGCTTTTATGATGATTCCACCAAGAATCCTTTACGGACTAAGTCGTGACGGTTTTTTTATCGAAAGAGGAACTCAGGTCAATAAAGGCGGAACGCCAATTGTAGCGCTTTTAATTTCATCGCTTTTCAGTTTGTTTTTAATCTGTATTGGTTCTTTTGAAGTTCTGTTTTCTTTCGCCGCCTTTATGTCAATTATTGTTTGGGGATTAGCCTATTATTCACTTTTAAAATTAAGAACTAAAGAGCCAGATTTACCAAGGCCATATCGCTCTTTTTGGTATCCGTGGACCACTATAATTGCAATAATTGTCTCTATCGCGTTGTTACTTGGATTTATTTACAGCGATCCAAAAGGTTTTGCTATTATTATTGGAATTACTGTGGTTTCTTATCCTTTGTTTTTGGTTTTGAAAAGAAGAAAGTAACGCGTTTTTTGTCATTCCTCGTTCCTCGGAATGACAAACTGCATGTATAAAAACAACAAACCCGACAGGTTTTGAAACCTGTCGGGTTTAATTTTATAAAGTAATAGAAACTCTATTTCTTATTTCAAACCAGCCAAACTCTGCTCAATTGTAGCAATTTTTGCCAAAGCATCAGCTTGTTTTTGTTTTTCAATGTTTAAGACTTTTTCCGGAGCTCCGTTTACGAATTTCTCGTTTGAAAGTTTTGCTTCAACAGATTTCAAGAATCCTTTTGTGTAATTCAATTCTTCTGTCAGCTTTTTGATTTCAGCTTCAACATCAATATTTCCTGTAATCGGAATGAAATATTCATTTGATTTTACACGGAAAGACAATGCTCCGTCTACTTTTTCAGAAACATATTCGAAAGCCGAAACGTTTCCTAATTTCGTTATAATTGAATCAAAATACGTTGAAACATTCTCGCTGTTGATTCCTTTCAATTCGATTGCATCTTTAAACGGAATATTTTTGTCTTTTCTGATCGTTCTGATTCCTGAAATTACTTCAATTGAGTTTTCAAAATCTGAAATCAATTTTGCATCAAACGGTTTTAATTCTGGCCAAGTCGAAACGATTAAAGCTTCTTCCGGGGTTCTTTCAGCAATTAATTGCCAAATTTCCTCTGTCAAGAAAGGCATAAATGGGTGAAGTAATTTCAAATTACTTTCTAACATTTCGATCGCTTTCGCGAAAGTTACGCTATCAATTGGCTGTTGGTAAGCTGGTTTGATCATTTCTAAGAACCAAGAACAGAAATCATCCCAAACCAATTTATAAATGGCCATCAATGAATCTGAAATTCTGTATTTCTCAAAATTATCTTCAATGTCAACTAAAGTTTGTTGCAACTTCGCTTCGTACCATTCGATTGCCACTTTTGATGATTCCGGCTGTGGAATAGTTTCAGAAACTTCCCAACCTTTAATCAATTTAAATGCATTCCAAATCTTGTTTGAAAACGCTTTTCCTTGATTACATAATTCTTCATCAAACATAATATCGTTTCCTGCAGAAGCACTTAAAAGCAATCCTACACGAACACCATCAGCTCCAAAAGCATCGATTAAATCTAAAGGATCAGGAGAATTCCCTAATGACTTAGACATTTTACGACGTTGTTTATCACGAACTAAACCAGTCAAATATACATTTGTAAATGGTTTTTCGCCCGCATATTCATAACCTGCAATGATCATTCTGGCAACCCAGAAAAACAAAATATCCGGACCCGTAACCAAGTCATTTGTTGGATAATAATATTTGTAATCTGCACTTTCCGGATCCATAATTCCTCCGAAAACTGACATTGGCCAAAGCCAAGATGAAAACCATGTATCTAACGCGTCAACATCTTGTGTTAAATTGTTAATGGTTAATTGTGAATTGTTAGTTTTTTCCTGTGCTAACTTTAAAGCGTCTTCTATATTTTCTGCAACTACGAAATCTTCTTTTCCGTCTCCGTAATAATAAGCAGGAATTTGTTGTCCCCACCACAATTGACGAGAAATATTCCAATCGCGGATATTGTTTAACCAGTGTGCATACGTGTTTTCGAAACGTTTTGGATGTAATTTAATATCTCCTGTTTCTAAAACTGATTTTATCGCTGGTTTTACCAAATCTTCCATTTTCAAAAACCATTGATCTGATAATCTTGGTTCGATTACCGCTTTGGTTCTTTCAGAAGTTCCAACTTTATTTAAATGGATTTCGGTCTTCGCCAAAGCTCCAATTTCTTCTAGTTCTTTTGCAATTTCAGTACGAACCACAAAACGATCTTTTCCTTGATAATGTAATCCGAAGCTGTTTAATGTAGCATCTTCATTAAAAATATCAACGATTTCAAGATTGTGTTTTTCTCCTAAAGTTTTATCGTTCATATCGTGTGCAGGCGTTACTTTCAAACATCCTGTTCCGAATTCAACATCTACATATTCGTCTTCGATAATTGGAATAACTCTTCCACAAATAGGAACGATAGCTTTTTTACCTTTTAAATGTGTAAAACGCTCATCATTTGGATTGATACAGATTGCAGTATCTCCAAAAATAGTTTCAGGACGCGTTGTAGCAATCGTCAAGAAATCTTCTGAACCTTCGATTTTATATTTTAAGAAAAATAATTTTCCTTGTTGTTCTTCGTAAATAACTTCTTCGTCAGATAAAGTCGTTTTAGCTTCAGGATCCCAGTTTACCATTCGGTAACCTCTGTAGATTAATCCTTTGTTGTATAAATCAACAAACGATTTAATTACAGATGCTGACATATCTGGATCCATAGTAAATTTGGTACGTTCCCAATCACACGAAGCACCTAATTTCTTAAGTTGCTCCAAGATTGTTCCGCCATATTTGTCTGTCCATTCCCAAGCGTGTTTTAGGAATTCTTCACGAGTTAAATCATTTTTATTGATTCCTTCTGCTTTTAATTTAGCCACCACTTTTGCTTCAGTAGCAATCGATGCGTGATCCGTTCCCGGAACCCAGCATGCGTTGAAACCTTTTAAACGTGCACGACGAATTAAAACATCCTGAATCGTATTGTTCAACATATGTCCCATGTGAAGGACTCCAGTGACGTTTGGCGGTGGAATTACAATAGTATACGGCGTTCTATGATCTGGTTCTGAATGAAAATAATTGTTTTTCATCCAGTAATCATACCATTTGTTCTCAATCGTCTTAGCGTCAAATTGTGCTGGAATTGTCATTTATTAGGTTGTTTAATCGTTTAACTGTTTAATCGTTTTTTTGTTTAACTGTTTAATTGATTCTTGCTTTTTCAAATCATTAATCGATTAAACGAATTAACGATTAAACAATTAAACAGAAAAATTGGTTCAATTTTTGTAATTATAACTGACAGCAAAAGTAAATAATTAAAGACACTATAAAAAGCGAATTATTAATTTGTGTGTTAATTAAAAGAATGTATATTTACTTACAATTTAAAATAATTTCAAATGAAAAATGTTGCCTCGTTCATTGCAATCGTATTGTTCAGCGCAATCGGTTATGCGCAAAATGGCCCAAAAATCGAATTTTCGGCACAGGACAATACAATTGATTATGGAAAAATTTCGAAAGGTGATAATGGAGTCCGCTCTTTTGAATTCACCAATACTGGCGATGCCCCACTGTTAATTATCGGAGCAGAATCGACAGTAAGTTCTATTGTAGTTACTAAACCAGCCGCTGCGATTCAGCCTGGCAAAAAAGGAAAAATTGATGTAAAATACAATATGGTTTCTGGCCCTATTCGTAAAACAATTACCGTAGAAACCAATGCTGTCAATTATCCTGACGGAAGAGTTGCCTTAAAAATTAAAGGTGAAGTTTTATAAATAAATTAAAATCTTAAAATACAAAAAGCCGTTTCTAAAATTAGAAACGGCTTTTTATTTCAGCATTATCAAATCTTTGTCAAAGTTTTGAACTTTGACAAAGATCGTTATAAACAAAATCTTCTTTATTTTTTATCTGCGCATTCTGCACTCTCAAATTTATATTTTACACGATCAAAATCGATTGGTTTATCTTTTAGCAAATAAGTAACCCCCATTGTAGTTTGCATCTCTCCTTTTCCAAGAATTAGCTGTTTGTCTTTTTTAAGAAATGCCATTGGGTTTTTGAACGTTTTGTTTTTATTCGTTACTTCAACAAAAGTATAATCGGCAAACAAAGTATCCCCATGAAATTCTCCCAAAATCTCACCTGTTGTTTCTGTTGCTTGAGCCACTTTCATGATCATATTTCCAGCTATTTTTCCGTTTTTCAACTTATTCAACTTAAGCTGTAGCGTATCTTTCTCATAAATTGCCTGATAACATTCACTGCTAACAATTTTTTCGCCTTCGGCTTTCGCAGCTTCAATTTCTTTTTGTTTTTCTTCGTTTTTACAGCTTTGGAATCCAATGCAAGTAATTAGCAAACATGATAAGGCCAGATTTTTCATAATTAGATATTTTATTTTGATACGGTTATTTTATAAAATTAAATAAAAAAGAAGCCAAAAAAAAGGCTTCTTAATTAAATTTATGTTTTTTATAAAATCTATAATTTCTTAATTACAAATTCAGATCTTCGGTTTAATTCATGATCTTCTTCTGAACAAGCATCATCAGTTTTACATTTTATAATTGGTACTGATTCTCCATAACCTTTTGCAGAAACACGACTAGCATTTATTCCTGACTGAATAATAAATTCTCTTGTCGAATTGGCTCTTTTTTGAGACAGTTCTTCATTAAATTTAGCATTTCCTCTAGAATCTGTGTGAGAACCAATCTCGATTACCATTCCTGGATATTTGTTCATCAAAGCCACTACTCTGCCCAAAACCACCTTAGATTCTTTACGAATATACCACATGTTGTAATCAAAATAAATAGGATCTGTTTTGATAATCAATCGATCCTTATCATCTTTTACAACATCTTTTTCCTGTTTTAAAATCTCAGCTACTTTCTCTTTTTTCTTGACTTCTTCTGCTTTTATTTCATCAGCTTTCGCTTTTTTTGCTGCTTCATTTAGAGCAATAATTGCCAACGCTTCTTTTTTCTTATTTTCTTCTTCTAAAATAAGTTCTTGCTTTCTTTTGTTTTCAGCAAGCTGTTTTTCTTCGAGTTTAATAGCATCTAAAGATTTTAGTGCCAATGAACCATCGTTAGTAACATTTCTAGTTTTTCCAATGGTCAAAATTTTAGATTCGTTTGTATATTTTTCTTTGAAAGCAACAACAGTATACGAACTTTCGCAAGCCACCGTAAAACTGAATTTTCCGTCTGCCGAAGTTGTAATTGTATTTAAAGTCTTTTTATCAGCATCCTGTAGCATTACAGTTGCATTTTCTAATGCTAAATTTGTGTCAACATCAGTAATTGTACCGACGATAAACTGTTTACAATCTTCTACAATTAATTCTTTTGTTTCTTTAAATTGATAAATATCGTCACTTCCTTTTCCGCCATCTCTATTGGAAGCAAAAAAACCTTCTTTTGTAGTGGCATCAATATTAAACGAAAAATCATCTAAATTAGAATTTAAAGGTAATCCGATATTTACAGGTTCAGAATATTCACTTCCGTTAATTTCTGAAACAAAAACATCAAGTGATCCATAACCTAAATGTCCATCAGAAGAAAAATAAAGTTTATTATCAGAAGCTACAAAAGGAAACTGTTCTCTTTTATCAGTATTGACAATTGGACCTAAATTTTTTGGTGTATCAAATGCTCCTTTGTTGATATTTACCGAATAAATATCAAAAGAGCCAACAGATCCAGGCATATCAGAAGAAAAATACAACACTTTTTCATCAGCACTTAACGCAGGATGTTCTACTGAATAATTTGCACTGTTAAACGGAAGCGAAACTACATTTGTCCATTTCCCGTCAACCAATTCTGCTTTGAAAATTTGAAGATTTGAAACTTTCTTGTCGTCTGTTTTTCTTGTTTTATTTTTTGAATTGTTTCTCGTAAAATAAACCGTTTTTCCATCTTTTGTAAAAACCGCATTCGATTCGTGCATTCCAGTTTTTAATTCTGTTGCAAAATAACCTAGGTTTGGTTCGACTGCATTAATTTCATTTAAAGGAACTGAAACTAAATTTAAATAGGTTTCATTGTCCCATTTAAACTTTTTGTCAAATAATCCGGGTTTTAATTTTACAGCAGCAAAAACCAAATTATCTTTGTACTTAACCGCTCCAAATTCAGAATTTGGTGTATTTAATCCTAGATTTTTAATTTCAAATCGGTTTCCTATTGCCGAAACATTTTCAAGCTCTTTCAGCTCCTTTTGAAAATAAACAGAATCTTTACTTGTAGTAGATGAAGCATAATACTGTTTCAGCGCCACATTTGCATCAGCATAACTATTGGTTGCTTTTAAAGTTTGAGCATATCTAAAATAATATTCACGATTTAAATCCTTATTATAATTTTGAAATAACAGTCTGTAATAACGCTGTGCTTTTACTAAATTATTAGTGTAATAATAAGAGTCTGCCAAATTTTTAATGACTTCCTGTGAAGGATTTTCTTCGGCTAATTTTTCATATAGAATAATCGATTCTGCATAATATGTTTTATCGAAGAATCGTTTGGCTCTTGCCAATTCTTTATCTTGAGCGTTTATAAACTGTATTGAAAATACGAATATAATAACGAGTAATTTTTTCATACTTTTCATCTTAGAAGAATCTTGGTGATTTATCAAATCCTTTTCCTAATAAATCTAAATCGAACAGAAGCATAATTTCATGCGTTCCCGAATTAAACTGACCTAAATTTGAAAGTGTATAATCGTATGCATAACCAACTCTCAGCGATGGTGTAACATTAAAATTAAACAAAGCACTTACTGAATCATCAATTCTATAGGCTACACCAAATTCAAGCTTCTCATTGTACAATGCATTTGCTGTCAAATCAACAGAAACTGGAGCCCCTTTTACAAATCTTGACATAAATGCCGGTTTCAATTTTAAATTATCATTAATTTGAAAAACATACCCTCCTGTAAAAAACATGTGTATTTCTTCAGCACCAAAAGCATTTACACCAGATTTTTCTTCAATGTATTTTGTCTTCAATAAATTAGGTGCTGAAAATCCCAAATACAAATTATCTCTAAAATAATAAGCTCCAACACCAATATTAGGCTTTGTTGCATTTATGTTTTGCGAAAAAGCAAAATCAGTTGCGGGATCGCTGAATTTAAATCCGTTAAAATTAGTCTGCATTGATGATACGCCAGCTTTAAGTCCTAAGGAAAGTTTGTTTTTTCCTCCTAAGTTCAAGACATAGGCAAAATCAGCATAAATATTATTCTCCTTTTTTGCGCCGTCGCCAATATCATCCGAAATAAATGAAAGTCCTACTTCAACTTTTTCAGATAAAGCAGTATGTCCAAAAAACGTGAAGGTTTTTGGAGCTCCCACTGCCCCAACCCATTGTGTTCTGTAAAGTCCCCCAAAATTCATCATTAAAGGAGTTCCGGTTGCATAGGCCGGATTTACCACACTCATATTATACATATAATGCGTGTATTCAGGATCCTGTTGTGCAGAAACAGTCGTAAAGCAAAAGAGAAAAGTTATGTAGAGTATTATTTTTTTCATTTGAAAAATAGATTAGGAATGCAAAAAAATTATCGATTTAAATAAAGACGTCCCTGTTGTGGAGGTCTATTGTCTTTATTAAAATTGAGAATATAAAAATAAACTCCATTAGGTGCTACGCCGTGGCTAAGTCCTTGCGTTTCGTAATTTATACCGTCCCATCCTGGTTTATTTTTATAACTTCTATACATTCCATTCCCATATCTGTTGAAAATTTCAAGTGTATAATCCGGATACAAAAAGTCAATATCTGGAATGACAAAAGTGTCATTTATACCATCACCATTTGGAGAAAATCCGTCTGGAACAAAGAATGTATCTGGTATAGTATTACAATCTGTTAAATCAGCTATAACAGGAAGACTTTCAGAAGAAAGACAATCAGTTGTTGTATCAAAATCAAATCCATAATATGTAATATTCTCGCGTAAAATAGTAGTTGACGAAAGAACATTTCCATTCTTAGGAGCATCATACCATACAACAGACGAAGGCACATTTGTTTTATTTGATAAGTCAGAAATTGTAGGGTTATTTATTCCGCAAAACTTGGCCTGATCTGCCAAGACTGGTGCAGGACTATCTTTTAAAATAACTTTAATCATTGTTGGTGCCGAAGTACATGACAAAGTAGTTTCTGTAACATAATAGGTTTCTTCTTTAAGAACATATGTATTCGCAAGCGGCGTTGCTAAAGTTGGCGAATTGTACCATTTGAATTGTGGTCCGCTAGGTGCTAAATTTCCAATAATTGCTCCTTCCGACTTACAAAAAGTCTGATCAGTTGACACAGGAGCTGCAGGAATTGGATTTATCGAAAAATTTGCCGATACTGTAGTTACTGGACTGTCACAACCTGTAATATTGTTTTTTACATTTTCAATTTTGATTGTTGTTGAACCTGTATTTGCAAGTAAAGTTGCAGGAATAGCAAAACTTGCATTTCCGCTTACCGGCAACAAGGCGATTGTCTGTATCGGCGCTACATTGCTATTTGAAAGAGAATAAGATAATGTAACATCTGTTAAAGTTCCTAGACCAGAAACTGAAGCTGTCACAACTGACCCAAAACAGACCGGTGCTACTTGCACTCTTAAATTTGATATATTAGGCAAAGGGTTTACTACAATATCGCCTGGCACATTGGATGAATTTGTACAACCAGAAACCCCATGAGTGATTTTAACAATTTTAATAGTTCCATTTCCGCTTTGTGCATTTAAAATAGCTGGAATATAAAAAAATGCATTTCCTCCGGAAAAAGTTGCGGACGCAGTTTGAGATGAAGCATTATTAACACCTGAAATACTATACACAATATCATAAACTCCGTCTACTATTTTTACAGCATCTGTAATTTTAACTTCGGCAATTGCATTTTGACAGGTATTTACAGGTGTTATTTTTGCACCTGCTAAATCTGGAATTGGAAATATATTTACAGCTTTTGAAAGATTGTTTATAATGTTTCTACAAGCTCTTGCACTATTTGTTCCGTAAATATCGTTAATTGTTACGCTATAACTTCCAACTTGCTGAAAATAATCTGATTTTAAAGGGAAGACTGCAACACCATTAATAAAATTTACCGGTAAAGTTTCACTTCCTCCGTTCACACCAGAAACATTAAATGAAACATAATAATCCCCATTTGGAATGGCAGCTGGTCCTTTTGTAATAGTTGCTGTATATGTTGCCGTAGGTATTGCTGTTTCACATATATTGTTATCCGCAATTTTAAGTTCTGCCCCGGTAAAATCAAGTTTTTCTTCCAATATGATTGCAATAGTCGTCTGCGCATCCGGACATATTGGATTTTTAGATTTTACTGTATATCTATAGTAAAAATTGCCTTTTCCTAGATTTGTATAAATTCTCTGAACATTTACAAAATGATCACCCACATATGTCAACTCGCCAGTATTACTAACTTCTGTCCATGTTCCACCAGGGTCTTGATTGGAAAGTAAATTATTCAAGTCATAATTAGTATAGGCTGTTAAACCATCGCTGGCACACAATCGTAAATTATCATTACTACCAGATCTTGGTGCTTTAAAAACAGTTACAAAAGCTGTTGATGACATTGCAGGACATGTTCCAATCGCTGGCATTGTATAGGTAAACTGATAAGTTCCCTCCATGTCTGTAACATTTATAATAGCATTAACATTTTGATTTGTAGTATCATTATGCCATTGTCCGTTTGATTGTGGGCTAACATCTACTCCATTAAAGGCAGAAAAAAGACTAAACTCACCGATTGCACTACATACAGAAACATTTGGAGAAGTGACACCAGAATACCCTCCAATAGTTACTGTAACAGTTGCTGTATTATCAGGGCAAAGTCCAATTCCTTCAACAGTGTACAGATATCTAAAAGTACCACTTCGGCGAATTAATTGTGCATTTAAAATTCCTGTATCTAGATCTAAACCTCCTGAGCTATCAACATCTGTCCAAACACCTCCCGAAAGAGGAGAGCCTGTAAGCTGTGCATATAAATCAATTGATTTACTGCTTGCCGCCGGAATATCACAAACTGTTAATGCTCCGTCCTCACCAGCGCATTGCGCATAAATTTTATTTGGAATTGCAGATAAAAAAATAAAAAAAAGAATGATTCGGAGAAAACTAATGTATTTTTTGACCATAAAATTATATTTGGCTAAACATTATAATTAGAAGCACTATGCAAACAATTTAACAATTATTTTATCACAAAAGTGTACTTACGTTTCAAAAATAGTGATTCTATTGATTATCACACCAAAAAACTTTCTAAAATGTCCCTTTTTATAATTCGTCTTCAAGTCTAAATCTGAATTTCAGGATCAAGCTATTGCGCTCTACTTCAAGTGTTATCCAAACATCTTCCTCTGATTTTAAAAGACTATTTATTTGCTGTAAAGAATATTTGTAGGGCAATGCATTATTTATACTAACAATTATATCCCCTTTTTGCAGACCACATTTTTCAGCAGCAGATTTTTTACGAATATTCACAATTTCGTAAACAGGTTTTAATGAGAATTTATATTTAAAATTATCATCTTTTTTACCATCATAACTATTTACATCCGACATTGATGTAGCAACTTGCACGGTTTCTAAATGAACTGTTTCCTGAACCCACTGCAATCCGTTATGCTGCACCGTTATACCGCTTTTGTTGTAAGTAAAAGGTTCAGAAAATTTACTGTTTTTTTTAAGATACATTTTTTGATCAGCATAATCTAAAACAACAGTAAACCGCTTTAAAACCTCGCCTCCTATTGAGCCAATACGGCCAGGAACCATTTTTACATTCCGAATCGAACTTGAGTCTGGAAACGAAACAATTGGATTTTTAAAATCGAACTCATCGATTGAAAATTTAGCGATTTTTGCACGATGTCCCTCAATATCACCGCTAAAACCTTTTCCTAAAAAATCAGGAAAGTTTTTCTTAGGCAACTTGATTTTGTCATTTTCAAAAATCCAAAATGCATCGCTATTGCCAATATCAATAAGTAGTTTCGCAGGAATTTCAACACTATCTACCACCGCTTGTGTAGTAATGTAAGGCTTGGATCTTTCTATCGAAATTGGAATTTCTTTAAATTTTTTAGCAAGTTTCTCTTTTATCTCAGTGTTATTTTGATAAACATAAACCTTTTTCTTTGCGTAATTAACTTCGATCAAATTGTTTTTAAAAAACCGATATCCAATTATTCCGTTGACAGGAATTCCTATATGTGATGATAAATTAAAATTTTGATCCAGGATGATATAAACCAAATGATTACTGGATTTTATACCATGGGTTTCTAAAATATTATTCGTTGATTTTAGTCCTTCTATCTCTTCTTCACTACCTAATCCTCTCAGTTTAATTTTTACAACATTATTAAAACTGACTTTCTTTTGTTCTTCCATACTAAACAAGATCGTTTCTTCGACACCAGAATCCAATAAGAAATTCAGTTCAATTCCGTTTACTTTTATCGGAATAAAAACTAAATTATTAATCAATTTAAACGGAATTGTGATCCTACTGCTGTGACCCTGTATCAAAAAATCATCTTGAGCCTGAATGTTAAAAGATATTAAAAGCCCAAAAAACAACATGAAATATTTTTTCATTGCTAATATTTTAATATAAAATTAATAAAAATATTGATAATTGTTACATTTCGATAACACCTCATAATGTTTACGTTAAATTCGAAAAAAAAATGCAAATTTGCACTTCAATAATTTATACTCATGCCAACAATTTCACACAAAGGCAGAAACATGCCTGAATCTCCGATACGCAAGCTGGCTCCTTTTGCAGATTTAGCAAAGAAAAAAGGACACAAAGTGTATCATTTAAACATTGGTCAACCGGATATCAAGACACCCGAAGTGGCCATCGAGGCGGTAAAAAATATTGATTTAACTCTTATAGAATACAGTCCTTCAGCAGGATATGAAAGCTATAGAAAAAAATTAGCGAAATTTTACCAGCGTCAAAATGTAAACGTTAACTCAGAAGACATCATTGTAACAACTGGTGGCTCTGAAGCCTTACTATTTGCGCTGGCCACAATTACAGATCCTGGAGACGAAATTATTATTCCAGAACCTTTTTACGCTAATTATCACGCATTTGCATCTTCAACAAGTGCAACGGTAGTGCCTCTTGTTTCAACTATTGAAACCGCTTTTGCATTGCCAAGCATCGAAGAAGTCGAAAAACTGATTACTCCAAAAACAAAAGCAATTTTAATTTGCAATCCGGGTAATCCAACCG
The DNA here is from genome assembly GCF_030929605.1 of Flavobacterium sp. LHD-80. Lineage (GTDB taxonomy): Bacteria > Bacteroidota > Bacteroidia > Flavobacteriales > Flavobacteriaceae > Flavobacterium. The sequence goes on along the minus strand of NZ_JAVFVS010000001.1, from coordinate 215,248 downwards.
GATATTTATATTCTGAAGCAGAAATTAAACAGCTGGCAAGTTTGATCAAAAAGCACGACTTGTATTTAATTGCTGATGAAGTTTATCGCGAATTTTTATATGATGGAGATGATGTTCATTTTTCTGTAATGAATCTTGAAGATGTACAGCAAAATGTCATCATGGTTGATTCTGTTTCAAAACGTTACAGTATGTGTGGCGCAAGAATTGGCTGTTTGGTAACCAAAAACAAAGAAGTTTTAGCAACAGTTATGAAATTTGCTCAGGCACGTTTAAGTCCGCCAACAATTGAACAGATTGCCTGCGAAGCTGCAATTGACACTCCTCAAAGTTATTTTGACGAAGTTATTGCAGAGTACAAAGAACGTCGCAATACTTTAATTTCAGAATTAAACAAAATTGAAGGCGTTATTGTAACCAAACCAAAAGGTGCTTTTTATTGCATTGCTCAATTGCCAATTGCTGATTCTGATGATTTTGCACAATGGCTTTTAGAAAGCTACAATTTAAACGGAGAAACCGTTATGATTGCTCCAGCAAAAGGATTTTATTCGACTCCTGGAATGGGCTTGAACCAAGTTCGAATTGCTTATGTTTTGAACAAAAAAGATCTAATTACAGCAGTAAACATCTTAAAAGAAGCACTTTTGGCTTATAATAAAAGATAAAAAAACATATTAGAATTCTAAAATCTGTTTTAGCTTAAATGTTAAAACAGATTTTTTTTGCTTCCTGTTTTTCCAAAAATAACTTGAAAAACAAACTTCATATCATTAAGTTCTTAGTAACTTAGCTTCTGGTTTAAAGACTTTTAACATGAAAAAGTTAATTGTAATAGCATTTCTATTTTTGATAACGACATCTGCTAACAGCAATGATGTAAAAAATGATCTCAAAAACGAAGGCATTGAATATTATCGAAAAGAAATCAACCGTTCTTTTTCATTATTAAAAAAGAAAAAGAAATTAATAGACTTAGAACTCCCTAACAATGAAAAAGCACAAATTCTTTCTATTGCTTTTCCCGAAATCCTACGATATGACTCTTATTCAGATTATTTAGAAACTTCTTCAAACAGAATTTTATATGTAAACAATGGAAAGGAGGCATCTGATTTTTCAACAGGCTATTTTCAAATGAAACCTTCATTTTTAGAAAATCTAGAAAACTATGTAGCTAATACCGAAAGTCTGAAACCCTATAATTGGATTCTTATTCAAAACAAAAACGAAAAAGAAGCCCGAAAAGAAAGAATAAGCCGTTCGGAAAAATTTCAATGGCAATTGCGATATCTCAAAGTGTTCTGGTTTATTGCTGAATATAAATATCAAAATATTGATTTTAAAAGTAGTGAAGAAAAAATTAGATTTTACGCAACAGCCTATAATTACGGATTTACAAAACCTGACAGTGAAATAACAAAATATCAATCTGCAAAAAAATTCCCTTCAGGAGAAAATACAGAAGCCCATAAATTTGCATTCGCAGATTTTTCGATTGATTTTATAAAGACCTACTCCGTTTTCTTTAAATAATAACGCAGACAAACAAAACTTGAATCAAACAACATTAATTTAAACTATATCTAAAAAGGAACGATTAAATAGTAAAAACGATAGAAAAGGTTTGCTTTTTATTAATTATCTTTACCGCCTTAAAAAGATATACCCATTATAATAGTAGTTTTTAATGATAAATAACGAAGATTTTTTAGACGAAATTGGTGACAGTCATTTCAGCAGTAATGCAAAAAACCCTCTAAGAGCGGACGCTTTTGACATAACTGATGAAGAAAAAATAGAAAAAATTAAAAAAGATGTTGAAAACATTCTGCAGACGCTTGGAATGGATTTGACAGATGACAGCATAAAAGGTACTCCAAACCGAGTTGCTAAAATGTTTGTAAAAGAAATTTTTGGAGGTCTAAATCCTGCAAAACAGCCAAAAGCTTCAACTTTTGACAATAATTACAAATATGGCGAAATGTTGGTAGAGAAAAATATCACTGTTTATTCTACTTGCGAACACCATTTACTGCCAATTATCGGGCGTGCTCACGTTGCTTATATTTCAAGCGGAAGAGTTATTGGCTTATCAAAAATGAACCGTATTGTTGAATATTATGCAAAAAGACCTCAAGTCCAGGAGCGTTTAACAATGCAAATTGTTCAAGAACTTCAAAAAGCTTTAGGAACTGAAGATGTTGCTTGCGTTATTGACGCAAAACACCTTTGTGTAAACTCAAGAGGAATTAAAGATATCGAAAGCAGCACAGTAACATCTGAATTCGGCGGAAAATTCAAAGACCCTCAAACAAAAAGAGAATTTCTTGATTATATTAAACTAGAAACTCAGTTTTAAATATATGGTTAATCGTTTATTTGTTTAATCGTTTAATCGAAAACAAATAAACGATTAAACCCAAAAAACATGTACGTTTTCTCGTTTGAAAAATTAGAAGTTTGGCAAAATGCAAGAATTTTTATTTTAGAAATTTATAAATTAACTACTGCATTTCCTTCTAACGAATTGTTCGGAATGACTTCTCAAATAAAAAGAAGTTCTTCCTCAATTGCAACAAACATTGCCGAGGGAACGTCAAGAAATTCAAATAAAGACAAGGCTAATTTTTTAACGATTTCATATTCATCACCAATGGAAACATTAAATCATTTAATTCTTTCAAAAGATTTAAAATATATTTCCGAGCAAGAATATGCTCAATGTCGCGAAAAACTTGAAAAAATCTGCAATCAGATAAATAATCTAAAAAAATATTATCTTTCACAAGAATAAACCCGTTCATAACGATTAAACAAATTAACGATTAAACGGTTAAACATTAATTTTATGCCTTTATATACAACGCAACCTTTAAAAATATACAATTCACTATCAGGTGAAAAAGAAAATTTCAAACCAATCCATGAAGGAAATGTTGGAATGTATGTTTGCGGACCAACGGTTTATAGCAATGTGCATTTAGGAAATGTCAGAACTTTTATGTCTTTTGACGTAATCTTCAGATACTTTTTACATCTGGATTACAAAGTTCGTTACGTTCGTAATATTACCGATGTTGGTCATATTGTGGATGATGTTGACGAAGGTGAAGATAAAATTGCTAAAAAAGCACGTTTAGAGCAATTAGAACCAATGGAAGTTGTACAGCGCTATACTGTCGATTTTCATGATATTCTAAAAGCCTTCAACTTTTTGCCTCCAAGCATCGAGCCAACAGCAACTGGGCATATTATTGAGCAAATCGAAATCATCAAAAAAATTATTGACAAAGGAATTGGTTATGTTGCCAATGGATCAGTTTATTTTGATGTTGTAAAATACAACGAAACAAACAATTACGGCATTTTAAGCGGACGAAACATCGAAGATATGCTTGCTAATACTCGTGATCTTGACGGACAGTCTGACAAAAGAAATCCGCAAGATTTTGCACTTTGGAAAAAAGCAGAACCTGAGCATATCATGAGATGGCCTTCACCTTGGAGCGATGGTTTTCCAGGTTGGCACTTAGAATGTACTGCAATGAGTACAAAGTATTTAGGGAATCATTTTGATATTCATGGTGGCGGAATGGACTTAAAATTCCCACATCACGAATGTGAAATTGCTCAAAACGAAGCCTGCACAGGACAATCTCCAGTAAATTACTGGATGCACGCCAATATGCTTACTTTAAACGGAAAGAAAATGGCAAAATCTACTGGAAACAATATTTTGCCAGGCGAAATTTTAAGTGGAGACAACACTATTTTAAGCAAAGCATTTTCTGCATCAGTAACAAGATTCTTCATGCTTCAGGCACATTACAGAAGCATTCTAGACTTTTCTGATGATGCTATTACAGCTGCCGAAAAAGGATACAAAAGATTAATGGAAGCGCTTGATTCGTTGCCAACAATTACAGCTGGCAAGTCAAGTTCTATTGATTTTAGCGCATGGAAGCAATTGTGTTATGATGCAATGAACGACGACTTCAATACTCCAATTTTAATTGCTCATTTATTCGAAGGCGTTCGTTATATCAATTTATTAAAAGACGGAAAAGAAACAATTTCTGCCGAAGACCTAAAAACTTTCACAACAGCAATTAATGCTTTTGTTTTTGACGTACTTGGGTTAAACGATGAAAAAGGAACCGATAGCAATAACGATAAACTAGAAGGCGTTGTAAACATGCTTATCGGAATGAGAAATCAAGCCAGAGCTGACAAAAACTTTGCTCTTTCTGACCAAATTCGTGATCAATTGATTGCTTTAGGAATTCAGCTAAAAGACGGAAAAGACGGAACCAGTTTCTCTATCTAAGACAAAAAAATCTAATAAATCATGAAAGCCATAACGCCATTTGTTTTATTAGTTCGCTTCTATCAAACTGCTATTTCGCCGTTTACACCAGCGTCATGTCGCTTTGAACCAACATGTTCAAGCTACATGATTGAAGCACTGCAAAAACACGGACTATTTTATGGCGGCTACTTAGGAATGAAACGTATTTTAAGCTGTCATCCGTGGGGAAGAACCGGCTACGACCCCGTTCCAGAAAAGAAATGTTCACATAAACATTAACTTTTTATAAAGAGGAACTCTGCTTTAAATATTTATTTTTACAATTAATAAAAACACAATATTACATGACACACGCCTTAAACTTGGTTTGGAATCCTTCTGAAGGAATAGATCTTGGATTTTTTATGATTCGTTATTACAGTTTAATGTTCGTAATTGCTTTTGGCTTAGGATGGTTCCTAATGAAAAAGATTTTCGAACGCGAAAACGAATCGCTTGACAAACTAGATTCTTTATTTGTTTGGACCGTTTTAGCCACTTTAGCAGGCGCACGTTTAGGACATGTTTTCTTTTATGATTGGGAATATTTCAGAAACCATTTACTTGAAATTTTCTTGCCTTTCCGTTTTGAACCAAAATTTGAATTCACAGGATTTCAAGGATTAGCAAGTCACGGAGCAGCAATTTCAATCATTGTGGCAATGTACTTTTACAGTAAAAATGTTTTAAGACGTCCATTATTATGGATTTTAGACCGTGTGGTTATTCCGGTTGCGAGCGGTGCAATTTTTGTTCGTTTTGGAAATTTTTTCAATTCTGAAATTATCGGAAACGAAACAACATCTGCTTTCGGAATTCGTTTTTTACACGATACATTCAGCAAAAATGATGCTATACAAAAAACTAGAATTGCTGACCCCAAAGAGGCTTACAGCGCAATCGCACACGATCCAAAATTTGCTGATTTACTAGCTCAAGTTCCTGCAAAACATCCAACACAATTATACGAAGCATTCTGCTACATTTTTGTCTTTGCTATTTTATACTTCCTATACTGGAAAACAAACGCAAGACTTAAATCTGGATTATTATTCGGATTATTTTTAGTTCTTTTATTCGTTGTGCGTTTCATTGTTGAATTTGTAAAAGAAAGCCAAGGCGGTTTTGAAAACGAATTAGGCATTTTCTCAACCGGACAATGGCTAAGCATACCTTTTATCATTATCGGGCTTTTCTTTATCATTAGAGCACAAAGAAATCCTTTAGCAACATCATAAATTACATTTTAAAAATACAGAAACGCCCAATATTAATTATTGGGCGTTTTTTTTTGAATAAACTGCAACAAACTTGAAGTCTATAAGTTTGATCAGCAGACTTAAGTCTGCAAAGTTGAAAAGCGCAATTCTAACCACAAATTGTACAAATTCTCGCAAATTAATTTGTGGGAATTTGTACAATTTGCAGTTAAAAATTTTAGAAGCTGACAGCAAAATAAATTAAAGCAGATCGTTTTAACTATTTCTGAGACTAATAACAAAACTGGTATTCATCATGATTTATTGAAGCAGAAATATATTATTTCACAACAAGCGCAGTCCCGCTGTCCGCTATATCTTTTTCCCGCTAAAGAAGCAGGAAAAAGGATACCGCTCCCATCGGGGCTAGACTAGAACTTTTTGTTTTCAAGAGACGCTCTAGTAAGACTGTTTAAAAAACATTTAATCTTCTTTTATGCAAAAAGACTAAAGAAGAATCACAGTACAAAAAGATTTATTCTTTAGCTATAACTCTCCAAAATATAAAATCAATTAAAACAAAAAAAGATCCAGTTTTCACTGGATCTTTTTTCTATATAAACTAAGGTTTTAATTAAGCCTTGTTATGTTTGTCTTCGATTGTATGTTTATCATCTTTAGAGATCGTGTCAACCAATACTGGTGTTGCGATAAATAATGAAGAATAAGTTCCTACAACGATACCAATTAACATAGCAAAGATAAATCCTCTAATTGACTCTCCACCAAAAATAAACATTGTCAATAATACAATGATCATCATTAATGACGTATTCAACGTTCTAGATAATGTAGTATTAATAGAAGCATTTACGATATCTTCAAAGCTTCCTTTACGGTTTCCAATGATAAACTCTCTAATTCTATCAAATACAATTACAGTATCGTTCATAGAGTAACCAATTACCGTAAGGATTGCAGCGATAAAGTGCTGGTCCATTTCCATGTGGAAAGGCATGAATTTATAGCATAATGAATAAATTCCTAATACAAAGATAACGTCGTGAGCAACAGCCGCAATCGCACCTAATGAATATTGCCATTTACGGAAAGAAATCATTAAGTATAAGAAAATAACCGCCATAGCACCAAGAACTGCCCAGTAAGAGTTAGTTTTGATATCTTCAGAGATAGAAGCTCCAACTTTAGACGCTTGTAAAACCCCTACTTTTTTACCATCAAATGAGTTGATGAATTTATCATAAGTAGTATTTGGGTAATACTTTTGTAAAGCTTGATATAATTTTTGGTTTACTTCCTCATCGATAGCAACACCGTCTTCTTTAATTTTGTATTTAGTTGTAATTTTCAACTGATCATCATCACCTAAAACTTTAGCCTCAACTGGAGTTCCAAAAGCAGCAGATAATTCATCTGAAATTACTGTAGCATCAACTGGTTTTTCAAATTTAACTTGGAAAGTTCTACCTCCAACAAAATCAACACCTTCATCTAATCCGTTAACGAAGAAGATAGAAACTAAACTTACTACAACTACAATAGAAGAGAAGATATAAGTGAATTTTTTGATTTTGATAAAGTCAAAGTGGAAATTAGTAAACCAATTTTTAGTAATGTTTGTAGAGAAAGTTAAATCACCTTTTCCAGCAATATTTCTGTCAATAAAAATTCTAGCAATAAAAATTGATGTAAACAATGAAGTTACGATACCAATTAATAATGTCAAAGCAAAACCTTTAATTGGTCCTGTTCCAAAGATAAACAAGATTGCTCCAGTTAAAACGTGTGTTACGTTAGCATCGATAATTGAACGCATTGCACCGTGCCATCCGTAAGAAGTTACAACAGCTTCAGATAATGATTTACCTTCACGTAATTCCTCTTTTGCTCTTTCAAATATAATAATGTTCGCATCTACCGCAGTACCTAATGTTAATACGATACCAGCAATACCAGGCAACGTTAATACGAAACCAAAACTTGCCATAATTCCGAACAAGAAAAGTAAGTTTAATAATAAAGCAAGGTTAGCATACCAACCAGCTTTACCATAATAGAATACCATCCATAAACAAACTAATAAGAATCCTAATACAGATGAGATAGTTCCAGCATCAATTGCAGCTTGACCTAAAGATGGTCCAACAACAGTAGATTGAATAATATCTGCAGAAGCTGGTAATTTACCTGCGTTTAATACGTTTGCTAAATCTTTAGTTTCAGCTACGTCAAAAGAACCTGTAATTTCAGATCTTCCTCCAGCGATTGGTCCGCTAGTAACTCCAGGAGCAGAATAAACGATATCATCTAAAACAATAGCAATATAACCTTTTTGAGAGAATGCTCTTCCTGTTAATTCTTCCCAAACTTTAGCACCTTGGCTGTTCATTTGCATAGAAACAGCTGGTTTTCCTAATTGGTCAAAAGTATCTTTTGCATCAGTAACAACACCACCGCTCATCGCAGGAGTATTATCTCTGTTTCCTTTTAAAGCATATAATTCAACTGCTTCAACATCTTTTCCTTTAGCATCTTTTAATGTAGTTGGCTTGCTCCAAACAAATTTAGCATTGTGTTGGTCAGCACCCAATAAAACTCTGATATCTGCTCTTTTGAAATAAGCATTAACAGTTGCAGTATCTTTAGGAGCAAAATATCCTAAAACTGGTCCACCACCTTGACCAATCATTTTGTCAAATAATGGATTGTTTCCTTTTTTAGTATCAACAGAATCTTTAGCATCTGTCAATAAAGCATTCAATGAATCTTTAGCAACAGCTTTAGTTTCAGTTTTTTTGATTTCAGTCTTTTTCAAAGCCTCATTAGAAGCTACTAAGAAGTTTCCGATTTCTTCAATTTTAAAAGTTTCCCAAAACTCTAATTGAGCTTTTCCTCCTAATAATTTTTTGATTCTATCAACATCTTTAGCACCTGGAAGCTCAACTAAGATTCTTCCTGTTTCTCCTAATTTTTGGATATTTGGTTGTGTTACACCAAATTTGTCGATACGCTCTCTTAATACTTTGTAAGCACTTTCAACAGATTCGTCAACTTTTCTTTTAATAACTTTTTGAGCTTGCGCGTCGGTCATTTGAAAATCAATTCCGCCTTCTCCTTGTAAACTTCTGTTTGCAAAAATATCTGGCGAAGCCAATTTCACAGTTCCATTTGAATTTGCTTCAAAAGCTTCGAAGAACTTACTTAAATACGTTTTGTTTCCTTCTAAATTTGCAGTTGCATCAGCTAATGATTTATTAAATACTGGATTTTTAGAATTATTTGATAAACCTTTTAAAACGTCTTTAATAGAAATTTGAAGAATCACGTTGATTCCTCCTTCTAAGTCAAGACCTTTGTTTAGCTGCTTGTTTTTTACTTCATTGTAAGTAAAATCAGTAAAACCAAGATCAAATACTTTCTCTTTACCAATAGAATCTAAATATTTAAGCTCTTTATCAGGATTATCTCCTGCAAAAGCTTTAGCCTCACCTTTGACATTATTTGCCACAAAAGTGAATGAAAGTTGGTAAATACTTACCAATGCAAATAGAATTGCGAAAAATTTAATAAGTCCTTTATTCTGCATTATTACTAAAAATTAATTATGTTTTATTGTTTGTTTTTGGTTCTAAATTCCCTAAAAATAAGCCCTGACATGAGATTTTAAAACTAAAAAATCGAGATCACGAATTACAACATTTTTTTTAAACCGAGCAAATATATAATTCTCGAAATGATTAAGCAATTTATTTATTAATTAATCTCAAAAAAAAGACTGCAAAAGTGCAGCCTTTTCTTTTTTTTACTGTTTTTATTATACTAAAATCGACTTTAGAGCATCATTCATGTTACGAACTGCATCTGCGCTTTTCGAAAACAATGTCTTTTCTGAGTCATTTAAATCAATATCTACAATTTCTTCAACACCATTTTTACCAATTATACACGGTACTCCAATACAAATATCGCTTTGTCCATATTCTCCTTCAACAAAAACAGAACAAGCAATCATTTTTTTCTGATCATTCAAAATACTATCAACTAAATATGCCACAGACGCTCCCGGAGCATACCAAGCTGATGTTCCTAGCAAACCAGTAAGAGTCGCTCCTCCTACCATTGTATCAGCTGCCACTTTTTGAAGCACTTCCTCTGAAAGAAATTGCGACACAGGTATTCCATTATAAGATGCTAAACGTGTTAATGGGATCATAGTGGTATCACCATGTCCTCCAATCACCATCGCAGAAATATCATTTGCAGGTTTATCCAACGCCAAAGAAAGATAAGTTCTAAAACGTGAGCTGTCTAAAGCTCCTCCCATACCTATTATTCTGTTTTTTGGCAAACCTGTCGATTTTAAAGCTAAATAAGTCATTGTGTCCATCGGATTAGAAACAACAACAATTATAGTATCAGGAGAATATTTAAGTACGTTTTCAGCAACCGTTTTTACAATTCCTGCATTTATACCTATTAATTCTTCTCTTGTCATTCCTGGTTTTCTTGGAATTCCTGATGTAATTACTACTACATCACTTCCGGCAGTTTTAGAATAATCGTTGGTAACGCCCGAAACTTTGGTGTTAAAACCTGTGTTTGTGGCACATTGCATAATATCCAACGCTTTACCTTCGGCAAAACCTTCTTTAATATCCAACAGCACTACTTCGCTAGCAATTCCTCTATAAGAAATAACATCTGCACATGTAGCTCCAACATTTCCTGCTCCTACAATGGTAACTTTCATATTTTATACTTTATCGGTTATTAATTTGTCTATTCCTTAAACAGACAATTCGTTTAATTGTCTAGTAAATTTAAACAATTAAACGAATTGGAATTATTAATTTTTCATTTTATGCGTCAATATTTGCGTAAACCGCATTTTTCTCGATAAATTCTCTACGAGGCGGTACTTCGTCACCCATTAACATAGAGAAAACACGGTCAGCTTCAGCAAGACTGTCAATAGTTACCTGACGTAAAGTTCTGAAGTTCGGATCCATTGTCGTTTCCCACAACTGCTCCGCATTCATCTCTCCAAGACCTTTATAACGTTGAATGTTTGCACTTCCACCCATTCTTTCGTTAGCCTGATCACGTTGTACATCGTTCCAAGCATATTCTTTTTTGTTTCCTTTTTTCACCATATACAAAGGTGGCGCAGCGATATACACGTGCCCTTCTTCAATAAGCTCTTTCATGAAACGGAAAAAGAACGTTAATATTAAGGTAGAAATGTGACTACCATCGACATCGGCATCACACATGATGATTACTTTGTGATATCTTAGTTTTTCAATATTAAGTGCTTTACTATCTTCTGCAGTACCAACTGTTACTCCTAAAGCAGTAAAGATATTTCTGATCTCTTCGTTTTCGAATACTTTATGATGCATCGCTTTTTCAACGTTCAAGATCTTACCACGTAAAGGTAAAATTGCTTGAAAGTTACGGTCACGACCTTGTTTTGCAGTTCCACCTGCCGAATCTCCCTCGACTAAGTAAACCTCACATCTAGCTGGATCTTGCTCTGAACAATCTGATAATTTTCCTGGCAATCCACCACCGCCCATAACGGTTTTACGTTGTACCATTTCACGTGCTTTTTTTGCAGCGTGACGTGCTTGTGCAGCTAAGATTACTTTTTGGATAATAATACGAGCATCATTTGGATTTTCTTCCAAATAATTTTCCAACATTTCTCCAACAGCCTGAGAAACTGGAGAAACTACTTCTCTATTTCCAAGTTTTGTTTTTGTCTGACCTTCAAACTGAGGCTCAGCTACTTTTACAGAAATAATTGCTGTTAAACCTTCACGGAAATCATCCCCAGAGATTTCAAACTTTAATTTATCCAACATTCCAGAAGCATCGGCATATTTTTTAAGCGTTCTTGTCAAACCACTTCTAAAACCTTGTAAATGCGTTCCTCCTTCGTGTGTATTAATATTGTTTACGTAAGAAAAAATATTTTCTGTATAACTTGTATTGTAAATCAAAGCAACTTCAACTGGAATTTCACCTTTTTCGTGATCCATGCTGATAACATGAGAAATGATAGGCTCACGGTTACCATCTAAATAACGGATGTATTCTTTTAATCCTTCATCAGAATGGAAAACTTCGCTTTTAAATTCACCTTTTTCATCAACTTCTCTTTTATCTGTAAACGTGATTGTGATTCCTTTATTTAAGAAAGAAAGCTCACGCATACGAGCAGATAAAGTATCGTATGAGAATTCTGTAGTTTGTGTAAAGATGGTATTATCAGGATAAAATGTCTGACGTGTACCTCTTTTCTCCGTTTCACCGATTTGTTTTACCGGATATAATGATTTTCCTCTTTCGTATTCTTGTTCGTAAATTTTACCATCTCTAAAAACAGTAGATTTCATATGAACCGAAAGTGCATTTACAACAGAAACCCCAACACCGTGAAGTCCTCCGGAAACTTTATAAGAATCTTTATCAAATTTACCTCCTGCACCAATTTTAGTCATTACAACCTCAAGTGCAGAAACGCCTTCTTTTTTATGTAAATCTACAGGAATACCACGACCGTTGTCCTCAACAGTAATCGAACCGTCTTCATTTATAGCAACTCCAATTGTATCGCAATGACCTCCCATTGCCTCATCAATAGAGTTGTCAACTACTTCATAAACCAAATGATGAAGCCCTCGAACCCCCACATCTCCAATATACATCGATGGACGCATTCTTACGTGCTCCATTCCTTCTAATGCCTGAATACTATCTGCTGAATAATTGTTCTTCTTGATTTCTTCGCTCATATAATTTATCCTAAAAAATGTAATTATTGTCTAACACGCAAATATATAAAAACGCAAATTATATATCCGTTAAAATACCATTTAAAGCGCTTAAGTTATTAACATATTGTCAAAAAAAGCCAATAAAAAAAAGTACATTCCATTTTAAATTCCAATTATTTTATCCCGATGCTTCGGGATAAAATAATTGGAATTTCTTCTCTTTTATTATTTTTTGTTAAAATCTCCAGCATAAACTGAACTCATTTTATCCAGAGAAAGATACTTTTTCAAAACACTGTTTACTTCTTCCACTTTCAGTGCTTTTACTTTAGCTTCAAGCTGATCATAATCTTCCAAAGGAATTCCGTACTGCAAATACGTATTTGATAATTCCATTAAAGTATTATCAACTCCTAATCTTGTTTTTCTTTCATTTTGCCAGCTTACTAAATTTGATTTCAATTCTTCAGCAGTAAATCCGTCTTTTAAAGCTTTTGCAATTTCCTCTTTTGCAGCAGTTTCAACAGCATTCTTTTTCGTCGGATTTAAAAATGCATAATACGACCAAGCCGCAACATCACTAGTAATTGGCACATCAATAAAAGAACCAGCACCGTAGCTTATACCTTCTTTTTCTCTCAATCGCATTGGGATTCTAGCACTTAAAAAACCACCGCTCCCTAAAATTTCATTTGCCATGATAAATGCAGGATAATCAGCACTTTTTCGATCCATTTTAAAGCTTATTCTTCCCAGAGCAACAGCATTTTCCTTATCTGGCGTGATAATATCTTTGTCTTGTTTTTGTGTTTCAAAATAAGTTGGTTTCGCAAGTTCGTATTTCGATTTAGAATTCCATTTTCCAAATGTACTTTCTAAAATCTCTCCAGTTGTTTTTGCATCTAAATCACCAACAACACTTCCAACACCATTATTTCCTCCTAATATATTCGTATAAAAATCAACGATTTCTGACTGTTTTATCTTTTTAAAAGCATCTATTTGCTCTTGAATAGTTGGTGTATAAAAAATGCTTTCTTTTGAGTAGTTTGTAGTCTGTCTTGAAACTGCTGTAAAAGCAACAGATTGCGGATCATTTAAACTAGATTCCAAATACGTATTGTACTCGCTAATTGTTTTAGTTAATTCATTTTCTGGGAAAGTCGAATTAGTCAGTAAATCTGCTAAAATCCCCATTACTTCTTTAAAATTTTCTTTGTAAGTACTAACGCTAACCGATAAAGTTTGTCTCGAAAAATTAAAATTAACAGAAGATTTCAATTTATCTAAACGATCCTGAATTTGCTCTTTCGTCTGTGTTTTTGTTCCTGTTTTTAATAATTGCGCAAGAATTCCGCCAACATCACTTTTACCAGCTAAATCTTTCTCATTACTTACCGGAAATTTAAAACTAGCCTGAACTTTTCCTCCTTTAATTTCTTTTTTGATTAGGCCATATTTTATTCCATTCGATAATTTTCCTTCAACATAATTCTGTTTTAGGTTTTTGATCGAAGCTTCAAACGGAGCTGCTTCTTTCTCTAAAGCTTTTCCTTTATAATCTTTAGTAAAAGCAATTAACTGCTCATCTGTCAATTCATTTGTTTTTACGCGCACTTCATCTTTAGAAGGGATAAACACACCAACAGTTCTGTTATTTGCTCTAAAATATTTCTCAGCAACTCTTTGTATATCCTCTTTAGTCAATTTCTCAATTGCATCTCGATACAAAAATCCTAATCTGTAGTCTCCAGCTCCAATAATTTCAGTCATATTTATAGCATAAGAAATCGTGTTATTTTTAACCGCTTCAATTTGCTTGATGATTTTTGCCTGAGCTCTACTTACGTCTTGATCTGTATATTTTGTTGTTGCAATTTTATCAAGTTCAGCTCTAACAATTTCTTTGGTTTCTTTAACATCTTTGTCATTAGGAACCGATACACCAAAATAAATATAACTAGCATCTCTCACTGTAGGTTGCCAAAAATAAACATTTGATGCTTTTTGAGTTTCAATTAAAGATTTATACAAATATCCCGATGGATCTGCAGTCAAGATTTCGCCTAATGCATCAATCGCCGCATAATCTTTATCCGCGTAAGATGCTGTATGGTACAAAGCGCCAACATTTTTGCTGTCTCCTGCTCTTTTAAGCTCTACGTATTTTTCACCATCTTGTGCTGGCTCAATTGTATAGGTTTTATCCAAAACTCTTTTTGGTCTCGGAATTGCTCCAAAATACTGCCCCACATATTGCAATGCTTTTTGCTCATCAAATTTACCCGCCACAATAACAGTTGCATTATCTGGCTGATAGTATTTTTCATAGAAAACACGAAGCGTATTTGCTCTTACTCGCTCAATATCTTCCTTGCTTCCAATTGTACTGTTTCCGTAATTATGCCACAAGTAAGCAGTTGAAAGAATGCGCTCTTGCAAAACTCCGTCTGGATTATTTTCTCCAATTTCAAACTCATTTCTTACCACTGAAAATTCTTTATCAAGATCGGTTTGTAAAATAGTCGCGTTTACCATTCTGTCCGCTTCCATTTCCAAACTCCATTTTAAATTTTCATCATTTGAGGGAAAAACTTCGTAGTAGTTTGTTCGGTCCATCCAAGTTGTTCCGTTCGCATTTCCTCCTTTATCCGAAAGCATTTTTTTAATATCTCCTAGATTTTTGGTACTTTTAAAAAGCATGTGTTCTAGCAAATGCGCCATTCCCTTCTCTCCATAACCTTCATTTCTAGAACCTACATTATAAACAATATTGACTACCATGTTGCTTTGTGAAGCATCTGGAATCAAAAGAACTTTTAATCCATTTTTTAAAGAATATTCTTTGACACCTTCGACATTGGTAATAAATTTAGGTGTCTCTTTAGGCGCTACCTTTTTTTGCGCACAAACTGGACTCAACGAAAATAATGAGCAGCATAAAATTCCGCTTAGTAATAGGTTTTTCATAGATTGTTAAATGGTTTGAATTTATATTATTCTTGGTAACCAAATATAATATTTTTCTTAAACAGAAACCCCTTATTAACTTACTTTTAATATTTTACGGCATTCCGTAAATATTAAAAATTGAGAATAAAAAAAACCGAAACCACATTTAAAATGCGGTCTCGGTTTTTTATAATGTATAGTTTTTGAAAAACTTTATTTAAAATTCAATTTAGGATTTAGAAAGCTCAACGCCAGGTGCTTTTACGTGTGCAGCATTTGCTCTTCCACTTGGATCAAGATTATCCTGCCATTTCGGAATCCATTTACGTACTGTTTGTGCAGCACTTACTTGCGGATAATATTTATGAAAAATACTTCTGTACAAATAGGCTTCTTTAGTTGTTGGAGAATTGTATGGGAATTCTGCACTTGCACCAGCCAGTTGTTCATCTGTTATTTGCGAAGCACAATATTCAATTAATTCATCAACCCATTTGTAACCTACTCCATCTGAAAACTGCTCTTTCTGACGCCATAAAACTTCTGTCGGCAAATAAGGATCTTCTGGAGTATCAAATGCTTTTCTTAAAATATATTTTTCGATGCCATCATACGTTTTTGGCTGTTTTTCTTCTGGTTTAATTCGGATGGCAACATCTAAAAATGATGTATCCAAAAATGGAACTCTAGCCTCTAAACCATGCGCCATTGTTGTTTTATCAACACGAAGCAAATCTGCCGTAAACAACTTTTGAACTCTTTCAATAGTTTCATCCTGAAATGCTTCTGTGGAAGGAGCATTTCTAAAATATAAATGTCCGCCAAAAATCTCATCGGCACCTTCACCTGAAAGAATAACTTTTATTCCTGCATCGGCAATTGCTTTAGACAACAAATACATTGGTACGCCAGATCGTACTGAAATAATATCATACGTTTCAATATGATAAATTACTTGTTCCAATACTTTGACACCTTCTTCAACAGAAAAATGAACTTCATGATGTTCCGTTCCTAAAAATGTTGCCGCTTTTCTTGCCGCAATATTATCAGGTGCATCAGCATTTAAACCGATAGAAAATGTATGCAGTTTTTCTCCGTTTTCTTTTAAAAGTCTTGAAGTAATAGACGAAATCAAAGAGGTATCTAGACCTCCAGACAATACAGCTCCTAACGGAACATTGCTTAGTAAACGCTTGCGAGTTGCCTCAATTAAACTCTCACGAATTAAGGCTAAATCTAGGTTTTCTATCGCTTTTTTATGATCCTCGCATTCTGGCTGATAATATTTCACAAAACCAGTTTTTGCAGTATAATAATGTCCTGGAGGAAAAGTTGAAAACGATTTGCATTGATCTGCAATTGATTTCATTTCAGACGAAAAATAGATTCTTCCTCTTTCATCTAATCCGTAATACAATGGTTTTACACCAATTGGATCTCTTCCTGCGATATAATCATCTCCATCGATTATAACGAAAGCAAAATCTCCATCAAGCTTATTACAGAAATTGTATCCAAATTCTTCATACAAATGAACAATCACTTCCGAATCAGAATTGGTTCTGAACGTATGTTCTTTTAAAATTGTATTTTTTAATTCTTGGTAATTGTAGATTTCACCATCATGAATCATCCACGCTCTATTTGTTCCTTGAATAGGCTGTTTGCCCGTATTTAAGTCAACAATTGATAAGCTTTCGTGGCAAAGCACACTTCCGTTATCCATAATGTGCAAGTCACTCTCATCTGGTCCGCGATGAGACATTCTTGCTGAAAGATCTTGTACAAGTTTAGGGTCTTTTCCTTTGCCTATTACGGCCAATAATCCAGACATACTCTAATTTTTTTTACTTATTATTTTCTTCAAACTCACTCTATGAAGCCAATTAGCTGCAAAAACGATTATACTTTATAATCTGCAGCAAAACTAAATATTATTTTCTGCTTTTCCTTAATAATCCTATTATAATATCAGGCATTTAACTTTATTTCAACGAATGCCAAATATAAAAAAGAAAGCCTAATCATTACTTAAATCCTTCTTAACCAATTAAAAACATTCAATCTAAATAATTTAAGACAAGAAAAACGTCCTCAATTAAGAGAACGTTTTCAAAAAAATATATACTAATTCTAAGAAATTAACTTATTTAGGCTTTCACATAAGCATCGTCATGAACACTTGCTACAGCTCTTCCAGAAGGATCGTTCATGTTTTTGAAAGCTTCATCCCATTCTAAAGCGATTTTTGTACTGCACGCAACGCTCGCTTCCTGAGGCACACATAATGCAGCAGCATCACTTGGGAAATGTTCTGTAAAAATTGAACGGTAATAATATTCTTCTTTTGAAGTTGGTGTCTGCAATGGGAATTTGTATTTCGCATTTGCCAATTGCTCATCCGAAACTTCTCTGCCCACAACTTCTTTCAAAGTATCAATCCAGCTGTATCCTACTCCGTCAGAAAATTGTTCTTTTTGTCTCCATGCAACACTTTCAGGAAGCATTTCTTCAAAAGCTTTACGAACTACCCATTTTTCCATTGGGTGTTCTTTGTTGATCATTTTATCTTGTGGGTTGATGCGCATTGCAACATCCATAAATTCTTTGTCTAAGAAAGGTACACGGCCTTCGATTCCCCATGCTGCCAAACTTTTGTTTGCACGTAAACAGTCGTACATGTGAAGTTTGCTCAATTTACGAACATTTTCTTCGTGGAATTCTCTAGCATTTGGTGCTTTGTGGAAATATAAATATCCTCCAAACAACTCATCTGCACCTTCTCCAGAAAGAACCATTTTAATTCCCATTGATTTGATAACTCTCGCCATCAACCACATTGGAGTTGAAGCTCTTACTGTAGTTACATCATACGTTTCTAAGTTGTAAATTACATCACGAACAGCATCTAAACCTTCTTGAATTGTAAATTTAATTTCATGGTGAATTGTTCCAATGTGATCTGCCACTTTTCTTGCTGCAGCTAAATCAGGAGAACCTTCTAAACCAACTGAAAACGAGTGCAATTGCGGATACCAAGCTTCTGTTGTATCATCAGACTCGATTCTGTTTTTTGCATATTTTTTAGCAACAGCCGAAGTAATAGAAGAATCTAAACCTCCTGAAAGTAAAACTCCATAAGGAACATCACTCATTAATTGTCTGTGAACCGCTGCTTCTAGCGCTTTTTTAATTTCTGGAATGCTTGTTTCGTTGTCTTTTACTGCATCATATTCTGTCCAGTCTCTTTTGTACCATTGTACAAATTGACCGTCTTTGCTTGATAAATAATGTCCTGGAGGGAATAATTCGATTTTTGTACAATATCCTTCTAAAGCTTTTAATTCAGAAGCTACATAGAAAGTTCCGTGCTGATCCCAACCAATATATAATGGAATAATTCCCATATGGTCACGAGCAACAAAATATTCGTCTTTATCAACATCATAAATTGCAAATCCGAAGATTCCGTTCATTTCATCAACAAAATGAGGTCCTTTTTCTTTATAAAGTGCCAAAATAACTTCGCAATCGCTTTCTGTTTGAAAGTTGTATTTCCCTTCAAATTGTTTGCGAAGATCTCTGTGATTGTAAATTTCACCGTTTGCAGCCAAAACCAATTTTTTATCTTCCGTAAATAAAGGTTGTTTTCCTGAAGCTGGATCTACAATCGCCAAACGCTCATGCGAAAGAATTGCTTTATCATTGCTGTAAATTCCGCTCCAGTCTGGTCCGCGGTGACGAATGATTTTAGACATTTCTAATACTTGAGGTCTTAAAGTTTCGGCTTTTTGTTTTAGATCAAAGGCACATACAATTCCACACATAATTCTATATTTTTATTTTGTAAATTTTAATTTGATAAGGCAAAGATGCGGTAATGGTTATAATTGAAAAACACAAATAGTTGTTTAGGTTATAATTTTAAATCATATTTTTAATTTTACATATAAAATGTAAAATTTTAACACAGAAAAAAGGCCTAAACTTGAAAATTTCAATTTTGAAGAGAAAACACGAGTAAAATTTAAGGTTTTAAAGAAATATTTGAATTAAATTTTAAGATATTCAAATATCAATGAAAGATTCACAAACAATACATAAAAAGGTGTTCAGGAATTATTCTTTGTACAATATTGATATTTGATAATAACATGCAGTTTGTCATTTCGAGGAACGAGAAATCTCCGCGAAAAGCTCTACAAAGATTGGATTATCTTTACGGAGTTACTTGTGGAGATTTCTCGTTCCTCGAAATGACAAGACTACGAAAAACTTCGAGAAAGATAGTAGCACTTATTCAACACTCTGAATCGTATAATGCGTCTTATTAATTTCAAATTGAAACCCGACTTTATTTCCCATTAAATGATTTCCTAGAGGAGATTGCGGAGAAAGTGCAATAACGTTAATTCCGTCAATTGCAATTTTAGGAAGCGCTACACTTACATATAAATAAATTCCGTTTGCTTTTACTAAGCTTCCTAAAACTATATTTTCTGTAGTTTTTACCGGATCGATTTTATCCAAAATTCCTTTTTGGTCAATCGCTTCTTTTAATTTGTTGGTCAGTTTTTCCTGTTCGATATGCATCATCGACAAAGCCGTTTCATGTTTATCACCAGCCGAACCTTTTGCATCGTTTTTAGAATCTTCGGTCAAGCCAGAAATCATATCTTTAAAAACATCAATTCGGTCTTGAACCATTTGTAAGTAATGAGAATATATTTTTTGTTTGAAAGTCATTTTTGAGGTACTGAGGTTGTGAGATGCAAAGGTGCAAAGGTTTTTTCTTTAATTAAATTTTTATTCGAAAAAAGCTTTAGGATAAACTACTTCTCCACTTACGTCTTTCAGCCCATCTTTTGCAAGTGCAATTACCATACAGTTTTCGGCAGGAACATCAAATGGCATTTTGATATTGTATTTTTCGCAAAGTTCATATCCAAATCTTGGATAATAATCCTGATGGCCTAATAAAATAACCGATTTATATCCTAATTCTTCTGCCACTTTGTGACCGTGTAAAATCAATTTCGAACCAATTCCTTTTCCTTGAAATTCTGGCAAAACAGAAACTGGAGCCAATGCTAATGACGGAAAAGTTTGAGTTTCATTTTTTATCTCCAATTTGGTAAATAAAATATGCCCGACAATTTTGTTCTCAACTTCGGCTACAATTGACAGTTCCGGAATAAATGCTTCCGATTTTCGTAAATTTTCAACCAAAAATTGTTCTTTGTGATCGCTGTATTCTTCCTTTTCAAAAGCTTTTTCTATCAATTGAAAAACGCTTTCAAAATCATCTTTCTTTTCTTGTCTTAGCTTAATTTTCATAAAATAAAATTAAAAAAAAATAGCCATGAAATCACGAATTTACTCCAAAAAATTCATGAAATCATGGCTAAAAAAGGCACTTAATGTTTAAAACTTCGTGCCTCAAAGTCTTTGTGGGAAAACCACTTAAAAATCGAATTTATAATTACCTCCTACTAAAACCTGAAATCCTTGAACAGGATAATTCAGCCATCTTTCATAAGCTTGATTTCCAATATTGTTTAGTTTCAAGAAGAAAGTCAAACGTTCGTTATATTTATATCCCAAATGTGCATTAGCATCAAAATAGCTTTTTAAAGTAACTGGAACACCAAGAGTTGCATCATCAAAATTAGTCTGCATGTCTTTACGCTCTCCTACAAAGAAAACATTCAATCCAGCGTACCATTGTTTCGTGATATTAACATCTAAATTTGAGCTAATTTTCATCGATGGCAAATTCCAAGCTTCTAAACCATCTGTTTTATAACTATTAAAAGTTCCGTTGATTCCAAAAGAAACATTTTGCGAAAAATCCGCTTTTAATTCTCCATAAAAACGAAGTGTTCTTACGTTGTCATAAACCACTCCAAAAGAGTTTCCGTTAGCATAATTTTCATTCGAAAAATCTACCGTATAATCATTGCTCTTAAACAGCGCTTTTTCTTTTTCATTTAAGAATGAACCTGTCAAATTATAACTGATATTATTTGCCAATTTACCTTTCAATCCAGCAAAAACATTGTATTGCGTACTGCTCGGTCTCATCTCTAAAGTTGGCGATAAAAACGGATTTTGCGTCACAAAATCAGCATACGAATTCTGATTTAAAGTTCCATTTACTCCCGTATAGAAAATCATTAAATCACCTACTAATTTATACGAAGCATCTACTTTTGGATAAATATAAAACTTGTTTCCGCTGTTTTCAGAATCCAAAGCATAAAATAAACCAGCACCCAATTCAAGCGTCCACTCGTTTTCATGAATTACAAAACTTGGCTCTATCCCAAAATTAGTCAAACTGTATTTTACCGGCTCTGTATTCGTTAAAGTGTAATTATTTTCGAAAGAACCACTAACATGATCAATAATAACATTCGTATTTATGGCTTGATCCATTACATCAACTTTAAAAGTTGGTTTTAAATAAAAACGATTTTCGGAAGAAGAAAAACTATCCGAAAAATGGGTAAATCGTGATGAGATTTTGCTAAAAATTCCTTCGTTAAATTCTATATTTCCACCTAATGAAATTGTATTATAAGAATGATTCGGATTAATTCCTCTTATTAAATCATCCTGTGTTTGTGGAGCCAAACTTGCTCCAAAATCTACTGGCAAACCGTACCAATTGTATAATTGATTTTGATAACCTAAATCAACTCCCCAAGACATATCGCGATTGATTACGCCATAACCAACATTTAAGGCTGTGTCATAAAATTCATCATTTAAGTTCACATCTTTTATGCCACCTTGCGAAGAATGATGACGAAGCATTCCAGCCACATAATCATTGTTTCCTAAATCCTGCGTTACAAACAATTCGGCGTTTAAAGTCCCATAATTTCCAACTCCCACAGTTGCATAATTATTGAATAATCTTTCTTTTTTAGATTTATCAACCGCTTGTGCATTTCCCTTTGAAGGCGTAAAAGTCGATGCCACTGGAACCGACAAAATACTATATTTAATAGTTTCTTTAGGCTGATTCCCAGAATCGTCAAGCGAAGGTGTTTCTTTCACTTTAAAAGCATCTGATATTGTTGGCGAATAAGGTTTTACAACATTTACTGTTTCAGTTCCAATAGTTTCATTTTTCTTTTGCGAAAACGAAAGCTGACAGGCAAACAATACTAGTAAAACGATAATTTTATTTCGGCACTTAATTTTCATATTTCTTTCTTTTTTAGAGAAAAGAAGTTAGAACCAAGAAGAAAGACTTCTCTCCTATTTCTATTTTCTCTATCTTTTTCTAGTTTCTATATTTGATCTTGAATCTTTCTTCTTGACTCTTTCTTCTATATTCTATTTTCTCAATCTAAGCTTCCCACTCGCCTTTAGCCACAAACTGCGCTTTTCCGCCAATATTTATATCAAAATTAGTATCAGTTACTTTTCCTTTGAAATAAATTTGTGACGGACGGCCAATATAATCTCCTTGGTAATTAATCAATTCAAATTGCGGTATGTGATATTTTAAAAGAAAGGCTTGCAAACAGGTACTTGCGCTTCCGGTTGCCGCGTCTTCTACCAATTGATTGTGTTCAACACATAACATTCGGCTAAATAATTTTGAACCTTCCAGATAATAAAAATATAAGCCTCTGTGATCTGTTTTACAATGATTTTTCATCCACTGATCTGCTTTGTCTTTATCTAAAACCAGATTTTCTAACGCTTTTTTACTGCTTAATCCCACCATTACAAAAGCACTTCCGGTGGTCACTTCCTGAATTGGAAACTGATTTTCAAAATCACTCACTTTCAAATTACTGAATAGCGTAAAATCTTCTTTCGAAAAAACATCCCAAAATTTTGGCTGTGCTGCTTTTAACCAAATCAAATCGTCAGATTTATGAATAGCAATGGGTCCAATCGGTACTTCAAGTTTTATTTCGTTTGGAGAATTTTCAAATATTTTGTTCATCAAAACCCATGAAGTTCCAATTATCGGATGACCTGCAAACTGCATTTCATGCGCCGGAGTAAATATTCTAATCTCTGCTTTATTGTTTTCTCTGTCCAATTTTGTTACAAATGTGCTTTCCGCAAAATTGATTTCGCGCGCTATCTGTTGCATTTCCTGCGTACTTAATTTTTCTGCATCCATAAAAACTGCCAACTGATTTCCAGCATATTTTTTATCGGCAAAAACATCAACTATATAAAAAGGTAAACTCATTTCTTTCTTTTTTTTGAGACCGTAGAGAAAAGAGCCAAGAAGAAAGACTTTTTCAGAAATCTTGCATCTTGTTTCTTGTTTCTTGCCTCTTTTTTCTAAAATTTCTTATTTATTAATTGACGAATTTGTTTTAGATTCTTCTAACTTAATCGCGCTTAATTCTCTTTTTGCTTCTTCAACAACATCTGGAAAATCAGTAAAGTTGTTGATTACGTTATCTAAAATATATGTCGCCTGATAACTATCTTTTAATCCGTAGAAGTTTTTGGCCATTAAAACCAAACCTTTCGCTCCGTAATATTTGTAAGCCGAATAACTTTTAGCCAGCTTTTGAACAGAAACATTCGATGCATCAAATTTTCCTTCTTTTGTTTTAAAATACGCATCATAATACAACGCTTCAGCAGCTAATTCTCCTTTTGATGTTGCCGAAAGTTTAGCATAAGCTACTTTTGCTTTATCTTCATTTCCAGTCTGCATTGCAGCGCGGGCCACAATGATTTGCGCATCGGCTTTTACGCCTGCATCTGATTTTGGGTTTTCCAATACTTTTTCAGCAGAAACAACCGAATTATCATAATCCTTTTTATCATAATAACATTTCATCAAGTTTGCTTGAGCAAAAGTTTTATTCTGAGGAAAATCAGCTTCTTTTTCTAAACGAACTAAAACCGGAATCGCTTTATCGCAGTCTTTTGCTTTTAAGAAAATCTGAGCTAATCTATTCAAAGCTTGTTCTGTAAATTCATTTCTTGGTTGATCGATTACATATTGATAATTTGGAACCGATTTCATTTCTAAACCATCAGCATAATACAATTGTGCCAAATAAAAATTAGCTTCTAAAGCATGTAATCCCGAAGGAAATTTGCCCACATAACCAGCAAAACCTGTAATAGCAGTTTTGCCGTTATTTTGGCTATATTGTTTGAAAGCCGCATCGTAAGTATCATTATCCAACTCAGCATCCGTAACCGAAACAAAATCAAGAGTTCTAACCCAAGTTGCATATTCATCTACTTTTCCTGAATCAACATAAATTAATCTTGCAGTTGCAACTGCTTCTAAAGCCTCTGGAGTTTTTGGGAATTCAGCCGCTACTTTTTTGAATTTCGTCAACGCTTGTTCATCACGATCTGAATTATAATAAATCAAACCTTGTTTTAAAATGGCTTTTGAAGTAAAAGATCCATCTTTGAACTCTGAAATTAATTGATCATAGGTTTTTATTGCTTGATCATTTTTCTTTTCTGCAACATACGTATTTCCTAATTCGAATAAAGCATCATCACGATAAGATGATTTTTTGTACATCTGAATAAAGTTGTTCAATTCTTCAACTTTCTTTGAATTGTTTGACATGAATCCATAAGAAAGCGCTTTTTGGAACTGAGCATAATCGGCATCAACACCTTTTGCCGCAATAGCTTTTGCGTAGGCTTCGTTTGCTGCGCTGTATTTTGAAGTTACAAAACGACAATCTCCCAAACGCAAATAAGAATCATTTAAACGAACTTTATCTGATGGCGAATTATCAATTTGTGCCTGAAACGAGTTTGCAGCCTGATCGTATTCCTTCAATTTAAAATACGTGTAACCAATATTATAATTGATGTTTTTATATTCTTCTGTAGATTTTGAGGCTGCTTGGCCGGCAAATTGTTTATACGTTAATAACGCATTTTGCATATCGTCATTTAAATATTCTGTTTCCGCTTTCCAGAAAGTAGCGCGCGCTGTAAATTCAGGTGTTTTTTGTTCACTGATCGCGCTTTTGAACATTTTTCCAGCTTCAGCATAATTTGATTCGTTGTATAATTCTAAACCTCTGTAAAAAAGCACTTTTTGATACACCGATTTATTTTCAGCTGTTCTATTTTTTTCCAATAAAACCAAAGCTTCTTTGTAGTTTTTAGTAGAAATATAAGAATCAACTAATAATTTTTCAACTTCAGCTTTGCTTGAATTGTTTGGATATTTTTTTAAGAAATCAAGCAAAATTCCTGGAACTGTCTGATATGCATTTCCAATATCATAACTCAATTTAGCATAATTCAAAGCCGCATCTTCCTGAATTTGAGCATTGAATTCCATTTCCGAAGCATTTTTAAAAGCATTTAAAGCTTCTTGTTTTTTGCCAGTATTCAAATAACTTAAACCTAAATGATAATATGCATTTTGCGCTACGAAATCTTTTCCTTCAATGATTTTATTGAATTGAGAAATGGCTTTTTCGTACTCTTTTTGCTCGTAATATGCGTAACCTAATTGATAAAAATCAGTATTATTCCATTTTCCTTTTTTACCAGCATATTGCTCTAAAAACGGAATCGCTTTTCCATATTGTTTTAAGTTGAAATAACTTTCACCAATAATCTTATTCAATTCTGATTTTTCAATTTCATTTGATTTCGCCATTGCTTTTTGGCCCAAATCAATTGCTTTTTGGAAATTTCCAAGTTTGAAATTCATGTCGGCCTGATAATACGAAAGCTTTTCTTTGTATTTTTCTTCTCCCGAAACTTCATCAAAATATTTGGTTGCTTCTTTGTAATCGTCGCCTTCATAAGCCATAAATCCTAAATAATATTTGGCTTGCGAACCAAATTCAGGAGAGTTTACTACTTTATTAAAATACGTTGTAGCTTCTTTTTTCTTTTTGGCAGTAAAATAACTGTATCCTTTCTGGAAATTGAATTTATCAGAATCAGCTTTGCTCATGTAACTTTCATCTACTTTATCAAACCATTGCAAAGCTTTTGGATAATTTCCTTGTTCGAAGAAATATTGAGCAACTTCAATGTAAGCCTGATTTTGTTTGGTGCTTGTTGGATAGTCATCAACAAATTTTTCCATCAAAGCATCCGCATTTGGCTGATTGGTTCTGATGGCGCAGTTTGCAATATAATAAGCACAATCTGATTTTACTTCTTCAGTTGGTGCCGTATTATTTTTTACATATTCAAAAATATGCTGTGCCGAGGCATATTGTTTGTCATTGTACAAAGCAACCGCCTTGTCAAAATCCTTTAATTCGTAAGTATATATAGCTGATTTTTGTGCCGAAACCGTGGTCGAAATAAGAATAATTTGGAGTAAAAAGAACCAGGAAAGTCTACGCATTTTAGTTTTATTTAGTATTCAAATTTATCATTTTATACCGTTTATAACGAAACGTTTCTGGCTTTTATTATGAACAAATCTTTAACAGAGGATATTTCAAGGGTCAATAAAAACCGATTTTTAACCATATAAGTCATATAAGTAATTATAAGCTAGGTTCTTTTAGCAGATTAACTAAAATGAACTTACATTACTTATATGGTTAAAATTTTCATTTCTTTTTCTAGAAATTTTCTTAAGAAATGATTGAAATTTATTTTGAATCCAACCGTTATCTTATTACTTTTACCAATCAAATCAATTTTATTATGTCACAAACCGTACTGTCTCTTAAAGAAGTCACTATATATCAAGAAGGAAGAAAAATTATATCTCACATTAATTTAGATGTTCAGCATGGTGAATTTATCTACATCATTGGGAAAACAGGTTCTGGAAAAAGTAGTTTCTTAAAAACTTTATACGCAGATTTACCTCTTACGGAAGGCGAAGGTCATATAGTTGAATTTGATTTGGCAACTTTAAAAGAAAATGACATTCCGTATTTAAGACGTAAAATTGGGATTGTATTTCAGGATTTCAAATTGCTTCCAGACCGTTCTGTAAAAGACAATATGCTTTTTGTTTTGAGAGCAACTGGCTGGACAGAAAAAGAAGCAATGGAGTACAAAATCGACGAAGTTTTGGACAAAGTTGGAATGAAAGATTTCTTAAACAAAATGCCTCACCAGCTTTCTGGCGGTGAACAACAGCGTGTTGCGATTGCTCGTGCTTTGTTAAACGACCCTGAATTTATTCTAGCCGATGAACCAACAGGAAACCTTGACCCACAAACAAGTTCTGAGGTTTTAGAAGTACTTAAAAACATCAACGCAAACGGAAAAACGGTTATCATGGCAACGCACGATTATGCTTTATTGATGAAATTCCCATCGAAAACATTGAAATGCGAAGATGAAAGAATCTTCGAAGTGGTGCAAAGAAGCGTGTAATGCTTTCTATTTTAATTCCGGTTTATGATTACAATGCTTTTCCTCTCGCTGAAGAACTCGTAAAGCAATGTAATTTATGCGGTATTATTTTTGAAATTCTTTGTCAGGACGACGCTTCAAATTCGCAGAAAAACATTCTAAATCAAGAAATTAATTCTTTTTCTAATGGTTCATTTTTTATAAATGAAACCAATTTAGGAAGAGGAAAAAACATCAATTCATTAGCTCAAAAAGCAAAGTATGATTGGTTGTTGATTTTAGATTGCGATACTTTTCCATCAGAAAATAATTTTATCCAAAACTATATTTCTGCAATTTCAAATTCCGAAGAAAAAATCGTTTTTGGTGGCATTATTTATGAAAATAAAAAACCAGAAAAAGAAAAGCTTTTACGCTGGATTTATGGCAGTAAAAGAGAAACTTCAGCACTTTTAAGTTCTAATTTATGGATTAAAAAAGAAGTTTTTCTGAAATTTCCTTTTGATGAATCGATTACAAAGTACGGTTACGAAGATTTACTTTTTTTCTCTGTTTTAAAAAAGAATCATTTTGAAATTTCCCGAATCGAAAACCCAACTTTTCACTTGAATTTAGAAACTTCAGAAGTGTTTTTAGACAAAACAAAAACGGCTTTGGAAAACTTAGTTGTTCTTTATAATTCAGGAAAAATTTCTTCTGAAGAAAGTAAAATAATTAAAGCTTTTGAGCTTCTTGAAAAGCTAAAATTAATTGGTTTTGCGACTTCTGTTTTCAAAAACAAAAATATCCAAATCGAAATAAATTTACTTTCCGAAAAGCCATCTTTATTCCTTTTTGATATTTATAAATTGGGATTTTTCTCCTGCAAAGTATTAAAATAACATTTCGCCTAGTTTGTCATTTCGAGGAACGAGAAATCTCCACAAGTAATTCTACAAAGATTGGCGACATTCTGTACGGAGCTTCTCGTGGAGATTTCTCGTTCCTCGAAATGACAAACTGATGCTAACTAATTTATAGTTCTTCAAAAAACTCCTTCCACTTCTCCATTATTTTTTCTACCGAATAATTATCAGAAACTTGCTTAGCATTTTTACCCAATTTTATTCTTATGTCTTCACATTCTATCAAAATAGAAAGTTTAGCTATATATTTTTCAAAATCATGGTTAGGAATTAAAAAACCATTTTCTTCATTTTTAATTAATGATCTTGGTCCTGTTGGGCAATCAAACGCAATGCAAGGCAAACCAAAAGACATTGCCTCAAGCAAAACCATCGGAAAGCCTTCTGATCTTGAAGTCATTGCATAAATTGAAGATTCGAGATATTTATCTTCAATATTTTTGACAAAACCAAAAACAGAAACAGTTGAAGCAATTCCTAAATCAACAACATTATTGTTAAGGCAATCAAAATCATCTGTATAAATATTTAACATCCAGCCTGGATGCTTTTTTGTAACTTCTTTCCAAATATGCAATAACTTATCCAATCCCTTTTCATAAGAATTTCTGGCAATTGCGATCACTTTTTTATGTCGCAAATCAGCATAAACATCAGTTTGAACCCATGAAGGATTTGAAATTACAATTCCATTTTTAATATTCCATTCTTTCAGATTTGCTTTAGACAAAGCCACAACTTTGGTATATTTTTTTATCCCAAAATCTTTGAAATGGTATTTTATTTTTGAAATAAACTTTGTCGTAAAATGAAAATTCAGTTCTTTTTCTTCAATAAATTTAGAACCGTGCGATTCAAAAACAATTGGGATTTTGGTATTAATTATAAATGGAAAAATAAAAGCTTTTAAACCATTATCAGCGACCAAAATAACATCTGGATTAATTCCTGCAATCTTTTGATTCAATTGTTTTTTATAAGATTTTAGAAACTGAAAAGCATTTCCATTCAAAATCATATTATGAAAAACAATATCAGAATTGAAATCATAAAAAAACGAATCATTTTCTTCGTTTTGAGACAAAATATGAACTTTATACCCAAATTTTTCGACAAAATAATTGGCTTTTACCGAAAGTACGCGTGCGACACCACCAGCATTTTTTATTTTGGGAACAATGTAAAGCAGTTTCATTTTTTGGAAATCAAGAAAGTTCCAAAATCTCTGATATAATCAGATTCTTCAAAAACATCCGAAGCTAAAACCAGACAAACCGAGCCCGAAGAGAAATTTTCTAATTCTCTCCAAATTCCTTTTGGCAAATGCAAACCGATATTGGGTTTATTGAGCAAAAAACTTTTTTTATCAACTCCATCAGTCACTTTCACCTCAAAACTTCCACTTAAGGCAATCAAAACTTCGTGTTGTTCGATGTGCGAATGTCCTCCGCGGAAAGCAGAACTCGGAACATCAAAAAGATAATAAACACGCTTAAATTCAAATGGTAAAATATCATTTTGAATAAAAGCCAAATTCCCTTTTAGATCTTCTACAACCGGAATATTAAGTATTGTTATATCGTGAATCGTTGTCATATTTTAATTCGCTTTCATCAAATGTAACCATTGTTGCCCAATTTTTTCTAATAAAAATGGATCAATGCTTTTGAGTGTATTTTGCTTGATATTTTGGTACAAAACTTCATCTGAAGTCAATAAATTCATGGCTTCTGTCAATTTCTCCCAATTTTGATTTTCTACCAAAATCCCATTTTCAAAATTCGAAATCATATCTCTCGGCCCAAAATCGCAATTAAAAGAAACAACTGGAGTTTCGCAGGCTAAAGCTTCTAAAATCACATTTGGAAAACCTTCATTTTTACTGCTTAAAACCAAGAATTTGGCTTTACTTAAATATTTAAACGGATTGTTTTGATAGCCTAAAAGATGTACAAATCCTGAAATGTTATTTTCTAAAATCCCATTTTTAAGCTTTGATTCGTCGCCATTTCCAACAATCACTAAATGCATATTTTTTCTAGATAAATCTGATTGCGCATAACTTGAAATCAATTGATCAAACTGTTTTATTTCGTTTTCATATTGACCAATTGCAATTATATAATCAAATTCAATATCTATTTTTTCAATTTGCTTTTTCACAATTTCTTCCAAATAAATTGGATTGTGAATAGTGACTACATTTTGCAACTGATGTTTAGCTTCAATCAGGTTTTTCATTTCATTCGTAATCGCCACATTCGCATAACAATGATTGTACATCAATCTTGTAAGCCACGAATTATTTGGCATATAATGATCGATCAAAAAACTGTGAACGGTAAAAATCGTCTTTGTATTATAGATAAATCGGGCTAAAATAAGTTCTTGAATTATCTTGGTTCGGAAACGAAAATCAATAATAAAATCGAATTTATTTTCCTTTAAATAAGCATTTAAAGCCTTTAATCGTTTGACTTTATTAAAAATTCCATTGGTTTTATTCTTCAACAAACCCAAATTCACTAATTTTCCCAAATATGGAAAACTTACTTCGTCCAAAACAATAATAATATCGACTTCAAAACCCTGATGCTGAAAAAAGATCGACAAATTTGCCATCACTTTATCGCTTCCGCCTCCGCTTAAGCGATAGCCAATTAAAGCGATTTTCTTTTTTTTGTGAGTCGATATCATTCGTGATTTCTTATTTTCGTATCAAATATAACTCTTTAAAATAAAATAAGATTTAGAACCATTAAGACATTAAGTAGCATAAAGCTTTGGACTTAATTTTCTTAATGTCTTAATGGTAAAACAAGAAAAATATGCAGGATAATTCATTGGTTACTATTATTTGCTTGTGTTATAATCAGGAAAAGTTTGTTGTTGAAAGTTTATTTTCGGCGATAAATCAAGATTATCCTTTTATTGAATTAATTATTGTTGATGATTTTAGCACCGATAATTCGAAAGAAACGATTGAAAAATGGCTAATTGATTATCCTGAAATTCAATTTATTGCCAATGAAAAAAATTTAGGAAGTACAAAATCCTTCAATAAAGCTTTAAAATTGGCAAAAGGAGATTTTATAATTGACTTGGCTTGCGATGATATTTTATTATCCAATTGTGTTTCATTGCAACTTAAAGCTTTCCGAGAAAGTCGTTTTAAAAACCTTGGCGTTGTTTACGGAAATGCCGAATTAATCAATGAACAAGGTAAATTTTATTTTTATTACTTCCCTGTTGATGAATCAAAAAAAACAATTGAAAAAAGAGAAACCGGCGATATTTATTTGAGTGTTATTTCTGGTGGAAACAGTATTTGCTCTGTTTCTTCAATGGTTAAAAAATCTGTTTTTGATGATTTGCAAGGTTATGATGAAAATCTGGCTTATGAAGATTTAGATCTTTGGATTAGAGCTTCTCGAAAATATGATTTTGATTATATCGATGAAATTTTAATCAAAAAAAGAATCTCAACGACTTCTTTAGGAACGCACTTTTTTCTTAAAAATGACGAAAGGTCTAGGAAAATAAATTATTCAACTTATTTGATTATCAAGAAAGCAATCGCTTTAAATAAAACTAATGTAGAACAAAAAGCGATTTTGAAACGAATGCATTTTGAAATGATTTTGGCGTTTAAAACTTCGAATTTAAAATTGTTTTTGAACTATATTTTATTGGAAATTAAACAACGTATCTGTATTATAATGGAACGCTGATTTTACAGATTTACTTCGTAAAGACGCGGATAAAACGAATTTCATTAATGAATTAATCAAGAAAAATCCGTTTTTGTCCGCGTCTTCGCTTTAGCGAATCTGTGTCATCCGTGTTCCAATTTTTAGATTGTCAGGAAATCATCTAATTGTTGTTTTTCTCCTTCCCAATCTCTCGAAATATTTGTTCTGATTAATTTAGCAGGAATTCCTCCAATTAAAATATTACTTCCCCACGAAGTATAATTTTTATTACAGAAAGAATTAGTTGCGATGGTACAGAAATCAGGCGTCTTTGTGTTTTTCATTATCGAAATCCTGCTTCCGCTAAAAGTATAATTTCCTATAAAAACTGGGCCTATTTTTTTCTGTTTTTCGCCAGTTCTCGTATCGATCATATCATGAAAATTGGTATCGATAATCTGGCTTTCTGCTCCTAGACGAACATAATTTCCTAAAACCACTTTTTCAAGACAAATCAGTTTTGCGTTTGACGCCATTGAGGACATATTTCCCAATTCGCAAACGGCATTTTCTCCAACAAAAAGAAAATAATCTTTGCCAAATTGAAATTTTCCCTTAAAAATTAATTTACCCTGAATATTGATTTCTGCAATGCCACGATGAACCGTATTCAATTCATAAGGCTGACCAAAACCAATCATTCCTTTTTGGATGTTTCCATCAATTTGAATTTCTCCGGAAATTGATGTGAACTTTACTCTTTTGTAAAAGAAAACGGGAAGTTTTTTAGCTGTTTCAAAAGGCAGTTTCTTAAAATTAAAGTACAGCGTTTTGGTCCAGTTTACCGACCAGTAAAACCTGAATTTATGATAAAACGAACGAAATTTTCTGTAGCTCTTCTTAATCATTTTTATCTCTTTTTCGCTGAACAAATGAAGTGAAAATTTCGCTTAAATTCATCTTTTTGTTGATTTCGTAAAAACTAAAACCAAAAGACAACAAAATTAACATTGCGTATAAAGCATATTTTAAAACTTCATTTTCAATAAATTTCAACAAAAATGAAGCAATACAAATAACAAAACAAATAAAATAAATACCGTAAAATTCTCTTTCAAAATAAAAATCATAACTGTTTTTGGTGATGATTTTTAGTCCGATAAAATGACATAAAAAATAAAGACAAAAACTAATTCCTAAACCTTCTAAACCATAAAAATAGTAGCCTGAAACATTCATTATCAAAGACAGAACATTAAAACCAATCGCAGTTTTAATAAATATTTTTGAATCGCCTTTTGCAATTAAAATAAATCCCATTGACCAAGAAACGGCGCGAAATAGCATTCCTAAAATTCCAGCGCTGATCATGGGCAAAATGGCATCAAATTTTGCTGTATAAATTACTTTTACGATTATTGGGCTTAAAGCCAAAAACAAAACAATAATTGGCATTATAATCAGAATTGAAATAAGCGCTTGTTGCTGAACACTTTCTCTAACTTTTTCATTATCAAAATTAATGGCAGAAAGTTTCGGAAAATAATCGGTACTCATGACCGTGAAAATAATCCCGACGTATGAATTCAGTAAAGTAAAACCTGCGTTATAAAATCCGACTTGTTCTAATCCTCCCATTTTTCCAACATAAATCTGAACTAAATAAGTTGACAAAAGTGTCAAAACACTGCTTATTGTCAGCATAAATCCAAGTTTTACAATGAGTTTACTTTCTACTAAAAAAGCAGAATTGGGTATTTTTTCTTTTTCAATTTTAATTTTATTCGAATAATAAAACGAAAATATCAAAGCTGAAAATGAAGCAACTATAATCGTTGGAAGAATCGCATCAACTTTCAGAAAATAATAAAGTGGAATTGAGAAAAGAAGTCCAAAAAGATTTCCGCATAAATTGGCTTTCGCCAAAAATCGAAACGAACGCAAACCTTGCAAAACGGCCAATTGTCCGGAACTTAATTGCTTAAATAAAATAGTAATCGAAAGAACGGCAAAGGCAAATGTCTGACTCGAATCTCCAAAAGTGATTATACTTAAGACTTTAGAAAACACTAAAGTCAACGCCATTCCAAAAATTCCGGTAAAGAAAACAATCTTTTTTACAATTTGAATGGTTTTAGAAACGGTTTTTAAATCTTCGTTTATATAATTTTCAGAAATATTTTTTACGGAACTGGTTTCGATTCCAAGTCCGGAAACACTGCTTAAAACACCTAAAGTCGAATTTAACAAAGCTATAATTCCCATTCCAGCTGGACCGATGAAAACAGCGATTAATTTGGTTCGGACAATCGAAATCAAAATCGAAAAAAACTGAACACCACCAAAAAGCGAAGTCGTTTTTAAAATCTGCTGATATGATTTTTTATCAGACACGAATTAGTATTTGTTTAAAATTTCGATGATAAAATCAATTTCTGTTTCAGTTAAAACCGGGCTTATTGGTAAACTCAAAACTTCGTTGTGGATTTTTTCTGTAATTGGAAAAGACAAATTATTCCACGCAGAAAATGCTTTTTGTTTGTGTGGCGGAATTGGATAATGAATTACCGTCTGAATATTGTTTTGAGCTAAATAGTGCTGTAAATCATCTCTATTTTCGTTTCTGATTACGAATAAATGAAAAACATGATTATCTGAGAAATCCCATAATGGAAGAATTATTTTATCATTTTTAATTTCAGATAAATAACGTTTTGCAATCGCTCTTCGTTTATTATTATCGGAATTTAAATTTGGTAATTTCAGATTTAAAAATCCAGCCTGAAGTTCATCTAATCTGGAATTTACACCAATATATTCGTTATAGTATTTTTGCTCAGAACCATAATTTCGAAGTGCAAAAAGTACTTTTGCTAGTTCAGAATCATTTGTGGTAATCGCTCCCCCGTCGCCTAGACAACCCAAATTTTTTCCTGGATAAAAACTATGCGCTGACGCTGATTTTAGATTGCTGATTGCTCCATGCGATTGTGCAGAATCTTCTACAATTATTAAATTATTTCGATCTGCAATTTCATTTATTTTGTCCATTTCTGCCAATTGTCCGTAGAGATGAACGGCTAAAATGGCTTTTGTTTTTGGAGTGATTTTCTCCTGAATTAAATCAGGATTTATATTATAGGTTTCTAATTTTGGCTCGACCAAAATCGGAACTAAATCGGCTTGTAAAATGGCTAAAATACTTGCTATATATGTGTTTGCAGGAACAATAACTTCATCGCCTTTTTTGAGTTTTCCGAGTTCAATATATCCTTTGAAAATTAAAACTAAGGCATCAAAACCATTTCCTACTCCA
Organism: Flavobacterium sp. LHD-80; assembly: GCF_030929605.1. Taxonomy (GTDB): domain Bacteria; phylum Bacteroidota; class Bacteroidia; order Flavobacteriales; family Flavobacteriaceae; genus Flavobacterium. The sequence continues at coordinate 179,709 of NZ_JAVFVS010000001.1, read as the reverse complement.
ATGCAATATTTCGTTTGATTGTATTCGGCGAAAGCCTTTTCAAAAGTTTCTACTTCTTTTCCTAAAATATACCAGCCGTTTTCTAAAACTGATTTCAATTTTTCTTGAAAGGTCTTTTCATACGGTTCGTTTATTTTTTTTAGGTGTAGAAATGGTATCATTTTAAATCGATTTTATAAAAATCCTGATTGTAAACTGCACAGCCCAATTCTTCTTTTTGCTTTAAAAGTCCTGAATGATAACCGCTTTCGTTGTCTTCATTTACAATTCCCATATCAAAAAAGTGTTTGCCTTTTCGCTTGTATTTATGAATCAGATTAATGAATAAAAAATCAAGTGCGCGCACTTCTTCACCTTTTTTTGAAGTGGCACCATATTGAGATTTAATGACATTATCGGTTTCAAAAACCGTTATTCCAGCAACAATTTCATCGTTTTGATAAACCGAATATTGTCTGATATTTTCAGGAAAATTTTGTTTCAAAAGCGCCATTTCTTCTTTTGAATGAACTGGTTTTGAATCGAATTTTTCTAATAATCTTGGTTCCAAAATTTGTTCCCAAAACGGTTGGAAATCATTTTCTTCAATTATATCTAAATCAAGGTTTTCAATTCTTCTGAAATGCTTCATCTTACTTTTTGAAATCTTTAAAGGCACTTGCAGATTTACAGCGAGATTCATTTCTTTTCGTTCTGGAATGGCATTTCTTTTAAATAAAAAAAAGTCAATTTCTCTATTTCCTTTCGAAAAATAAAAATCTGGAATTGGTTTATAATGAAACGTTTCAATCTGATTTTCTTTCAAAAAAGATAAAATTTCATCTAAAATAATTTCTGTTTTTTCGGCTTTTAATTTGGAAGAAAAAATCAATCCGCCGTATGTAAGACCTTGATGTGAATGAACCGAATTTCCTTTTTTATTTGCAGGAAGAATGGCTTTTAGTTTCTCATCTTCAAAAATTAAAAGCGAAAAATCTTCAAAGCGATCTTTATGATATTCCATAAAATCGCGATGGAATAAAAACGTAGCATTTTTGGCTTCGGCAATAAAATCATTCCAAAGTTTATAATCGTTTTGATCGTATATTTTTACGGTAAATGCCATATTTATTACTTGTGATCAAATGCCTTTAAATGCCATTTGTATTTCACCGCCATTAATCGAACTACAATGATAACCAATGAAGTTACCAGATATAAAACATCTACATTTAGATCTAATTTTCGTAAACCAAAGAAAACGATTCCGCCTAAAATACATATTGTGGCGTAGATTTCTTCTCTAAAAACATTCGGAATTTCGTTGCACAAAATATCTCTGATTACGCCACCAAAACAAGCCGTCATAGTTCCTAAAGCAATACAAATTACCGGATGAAGTCCTGTTGTTAGCCCTCTTTCAAGACCAATTAAAGTAAAAACGCCAAGACCAATTGTATCAAATAGAAATAAGGAAGTTCGAAGTTTATCAAAACTTTTCCTGAAAAGAATTGCAAGGAAAAATCCTAAAATAATTACATAAACGTATTGCATATCGCGCATCCAGCCAACTGGTGTTCTGCCAATTAAAACATCACGCAACGTTCCGCCTCCAACGGCCGTAACAAAAGCAATAATAAAAACCCCAAACGGATCGAGTTTTTTATGCATTGCTGTTAAAGCGCCAGACATGGCAAAAGCCATCGTACCGATAAGATCTAAAATATGGAACATTTTTTTTTAGGTGCAAAGTTTCAGAGTTACAAAGGTGCAAAGGTTATCCTTAATTCTGCTTGTTTTTTAACACTATTTCTACTTCAGGGTTTATTTTTTTTATTGCTTCAAAAAATACGCTTTTGTGTTTTGGAGAAATTACTATGTTGTCAGACTTATTATATAAAATTTCAAGCCTGTCTAAAGAAAGCGCAGGAGCACTCATTATACTATTTGTTTCTGAAATTTTCTTTATACTCAAAATGTCAATTGAGCTGTTAACCAAAAAACCACTTTTTATAGTCAATTTTTGACCTTCAATCCAGTAATATGTAGTCAAAAACATATGGATTATAAAACAAATCACTAAAAATATAATACCACTTGCGAACCATTTATTATCGTAAAGCGATCTTATTAAAGCACTGCCTAAAGGGATACTTAAAATAAGCACTAACAAAATATCAATTTTAGATTTAAATTTCAGCATACTTTACATCCTTACTTTCTAACGTAAATTGGGCTTCTTTTCAATAAATATTGAACAGATTCCATCCAACTATCTTTTATGGCAAGGAAAGGTTTACGCGTTTGCGAGTATATTTTTGTTGTGTTTTTGTACATGTCAAAATACACTGTATAGTAATAATAAACCTGTGTATTGGCTGTTGTCGTAGAAATATCGTTAGTGGTCACTTTCTTATTATTATCACTCACTTTTGCATTGCCGCTATTGTATGTAGTGGCCGTTGTTCCTGAATTAATTGTATACGAAACCTTCGCTGCAACGATATTATCGACGCCTAATATTTTTTCAAGGTCTTCAATTGGAGTCGAATCGATATTGTGATAATCAATCCCTGCTTTGCTTAACAAACTGTTGGTAGTTCTCAAATCCTGAACTGTCAGCGGTGCAATATTTCCAGATTTATCCAGCAATTTGTTGTACATGTCATTTTGAGCAAATTTTGCCATTTCCTCAGAACTTTGCTGACTATCGGCATTTAAAAACGGAACCGGAAGCACTGCAATGGTATTCTGTTTTATTTCTGTTGCTGCAACATATCCAGAACCTGACGACGGTGAAGGTGAACTGCTTCCCTGACTTACATCAAATGTCTGTGATCGTCCACTTGCAAAATCGATTCGGGCAATTTGCGAAACATCCAAAACAATTTGCAGTGTTTCTCCAGGAAGTGAATATTCGACAGTTTTGTCTGATATTTTAGAAATCGTACCTTCAATAATCGTATAATCTCTTTTTATAATTTTGTCCAATTTTTTTCCGCCTTGAGCGAAAGAAAAAACAGAAACAAAAAACAATAGTAATAACGCGGCGGATTTTTTAATTTTCATGGTATTTACGCTTAAATTGTCCTACTCTTTGGCTTTTCGGATACTCCTTTTCTAAATATTAAACTTGTTAAATTTAAAAAATTAAATCCAAACCAATGTTAAGCAATCATCTTAAACTAAAAAATAAGAGGAAAAAATCTCGCAAAGACGCAAAGTCGCAAAGTTTTAAAAATTTAAAAAAACTTAGCATCTTAGTATCTTAGAATCTCAGCATCTTTCTAAAAGCTACATATTCTGCGTATAAAAGTTGTAGTCTTTTAAAACCACTCTGATAAAATCACTGTTACTACCTGACTGATTTTTGATTCCGGTAACACTTTCAATTTTTGCAGTCAGCTTGCCAATTATTTCGAAATCATTTTTTTCGACAGCTTTATTGAAAGTTTCCTTGATAATTCGCATATCATTATCTGACAACTTAATTACAAGAGGATAAGTTGGTACATATGCGGTTCCGATTTCTTCTAAAATCGTATGACTTATGTTAATATTGTTTTTTAAAGTAATCACAGCTGTACCTGCTGCCATGTCACCCAGACGCTGTGATTTTTTGCTTGATATTACAGTAATTAAAGCGACAAGTCCGTAAATTATTGGAATAAAAAAGTCGATAATTCCAAAAAACCAGCGAATTAAATAATCACCAAATCCAGCCTGATAGCCATCAATTTTAACCACTTTTATTTTGACCAGAATTTTTCCTATTGACTGTCCTTCAAAAATACTTTCTAAAGTAAGAGAATAAAACATCAATGGAATCGAAAAGAAAAACATTAAAGCTCTAGAAGACCAGCTATCTAATCCATCCATTAAAACACCAACTTGGAGCCAATAAAAAAACACAAACCAAACGATCAATATATAGGCAATTTTTACTGATGCATCAATAAAATACGCCCCTAATCGCTCACCTACAGATGCAGCGATAAAATTTATTTTGACATTTTGTGTTGTGTTAATAGATAATTCTGACATATTTTATATTTTAGCGTGCAATGAGAGAAGTTGCTTTTATAAAACAAAATAAAGAAAAATGGCTGGAATTTGAGCTAGCTATTTTTGGTAAAGCTAAAAAAAATCCTGACGAATTAGCTAATTTATACATTCAAATGATGAATGATTTGTCGTACGCGCAAACGTATTACCCTAAAAGTAAAACAGTTATTTACTTAAATCATCTTGCGTCGCAAATTTATCAGAAGATTTATAAAACCAAAAGAACTGAAAAAAACAAAATCGCAGAATTTTTCATCACAGAAGTGCCTCTGCTTGTTTATCAATACAGACGTTATTTAGTTTACGCTTTCGTTTTGTTTTTTGTTACGGTTGCTATTGGTGTAATTTCAGCGAAATACGATCCTAATTTTGTTCGTCTTATTCTTGGTGATAATTATGTTAATGAAACTTTAGAAAACATCAAAAAAGGGAATCCCATGGCCGTGTATGGTTCTGGAAGCAATTGGGGAAGTTTTATTTCGATTACAGTGAATAATCTTTTTGTTGGTGCAAAATGCTACTTTTTTGGGCTTTTTGCCGGATTAGGGACTTTCTATATTTGTCTGAGCAACTGCATTATGCTCGGATCTTTTCAGTATTTCTTTTATGAGCAAGGCGTTTTCTGGAAAAGCGTTAGAGGAATTTGGATTCATGGCGCAATGGAAATTTTCGGAATCGTTATTGAAACTGCTGCCGGATTTATTTTAGGCGCTTCTATATTATTTCCAAAGACTTTTTCGAGGATAAATTCTTTTAAAATTGGTTTCAAAAACAGTTTCAAAATCTATTTAAGCACTTTTCCTTTTACAATTGCTGCCGGATTTCTGGAAGGTTTTATTACCCGATATTCTATTGATATGCCAAATTGGCTCAGCAGTTTTATCATCTTATTTACGTTAGGAATAATTTCATTTTATTATTTGGTTTATCCTTTTATCGTTCACAAAAAAACACAACAATTATCAGCCTAAATCGACTTAACCGGAAACCATAATGAATAAAATTTTCTTCATTTTACTTTTTGTTTTTTGCTGCAGTTTTTCAAATGCACAAGATTCTCTTGTTACCGAAGAACCGCCAAAAATCGCCTCAATTAAATACACCGAAAAAGATATTAAAGTTGACTCTGCTGCAATTCCTGTAAAAACATTCAAAAAAGATTTCAAAGAAAACTATAAAGGTTCTGATTTTGTTTACGAGACTAAAGCTCCAGAAAAAACATTGTGGGATGATTTTATGGAATGGCTTGCGAGTATTTTCAGAAGAATATTCACTTTCAGCAATCCTGAGGCATCGGTTAATTTTGTTGCAATTCTTTTTAAAACCTTGGCCGCTATAATCATTATTGTGGTTATATTTTTGATTGTAAAAGCTTTGATCAATAAGGAAGGTCAATGGATTTTTGGCAAAAATTCTCAAAAACGAACCATTTATTATTCTGATACCGAGAAAAATATTCATCTTTTAGATTTTGAAAAACTGATAAAAGAAAATATCGAATCAGATCAAAAACGAATCGCTATTCGCTACTATTATCTATGGCTATTGAAAGTAATGGCACAAAATCATTATATAGAATGGGATATTGAAAAAACAAATACCGATTATTTATACGAGATTCAAAGTCCTGTTCATAAAGAAGAATTCACTTATTTATCATATTTGTACAATTACATTTGGTATGGAGAATTTGACATTAATACCACCATTTTCTTAAAAGCCGAAAACCGATTCAAAAATGCCATAAAAACCTTTAGCCATGAATAAATCTATTAAAATTTACATAGGCGTACTGGTTTTTCTATTGGCAATAATCTTACTGGTTGACAAAGGACAGCCAAAACCTATTGACTGGCGCCCAACTTTCTCTGTACATGATAAAATTCCGTATGGATTGTATGTTTTTGACCATGAAATCAAAAGCCTTTTAAAAGATCAAAAAATAGAAAGAATCGTTACGGTTACACCTTATGAATATTTAGATTCAAAGTATAATCCTGATACACTAGTTGAAGATTATCGAATAAAAGGTACATTTTTGAATATTGCCGCCGATGGAGATATCGATGAACAATCGGTGAAAGAACTTTTTTATTTTGTGTCACGAGGAAACAATGCCTTTTTAAGCATGAGGAATTTCCCAAAAATCTTGCTTGACAGTTTAAAACTAGAGGTTCAAACAGATTTGAAGCGCTATAGCAATACAGCGATTTGGGTGGCAAATCAAAAAATAAGCGGTAAAAAATATGCTTTTAAACAATCTGTTGAAGATTATTTTTCAAAAATTGACACTTTAGAAACCACTGTTTTGGGGTATCAGAGTAAAGAAAAAAAAGAAAAACATGTCAATTTTATAAAAGTTAGATACAACGGTGGTTATTTTTATCTACACACCCAGCCTGCTGCTTTTACAAATTATCATTTGCTGAAAGACAATCATTCTCAGTATGCTGAAGATGTACTATCTTATATCCCCAAAGGAGATGTTTTTTGGTACACGAAAGGACAAAATAATGAATCCGTTTCAAGTTCACCATTACGTTATATTTTTAGTCAGCCGGCTTTAAAATGGGCATATCTCTTGAGTTTATTAGGCTTGTTAATTTTTATATTTTTCAATGCTAAAAGAAAACAACGTATTGTCCCAATTGTAAAACCGCTCGCTAATTTAACCGTTGACTTTACAAAGACAATTGGAAATCTATATTATCAAGAAGGCGATCATACTAATATTATTGACAAGAAAATCATCTATTTTCTTGAAAAAATGCGAAACGAATATTTGATGGATACCACAAAACTTGATGACGATTTTATTAAAAAACTGCATCTAAAAACGGGTAAAAACATTACCGATATTCAAGAGCTAGTTTTTTTAATCAACGAACACAGAAAAAGCTATCACGGAAGTCTTGAAGAAGATTTAATCCGAATTAATAATGCAATCGAAAAAATTATACATTAGATAAAAAGTTTTTGCCACTAACTAATATGTTCAACAGAAGAAAGAGGCAAGAACAAAGAAAAAATCAAAAAGAAAACCAGCCAAAACATGGAAGAAAATAACATCACAGAAAACGAAATCACAAACGAAAATGTGAATTTTGAAACCCGAATAAATTTAGCGCCGCTTTTAGAGCACGTTACTGCCATTAAAAAAGAAATCGAAACCGTAATTGTGGGACAACACAAAATGATCGATCAGCTTTTAGTTGCAGTTTTATCAAACGGACATGTATTATTAGAAGGTGTTCCGGGAGTTGCAAAAACGATTACGGCAAAACTATTGGCAAAAGCCATAAATATTGATTTCAGTCGAATTCAGTTTACGCCGGATTTAATGCCTTCAGATATTTTAGGAACTTCGGTTTTTAATTTAAAAAGCTCAGAATTTGAGTTTAAAAAAGGTCCTATTTTTTCAAATTTAATTCTGATAGACGAGATAAATCGTGCGCCAGCAAAAACACAGGCCGCTCTTTTTGAAGTTATGGAAGAACGCCAAATTACAATCGATGGTACCGCATATCAGCTTGACACTCCATTTTTAGTTATTGCAACACAAAACCCAATTGAGCAGGAAGGAACTTATCGTTTGCCTGAAGCGCAATTAGACCGTTTTTTATTCAAAATTGCGATTGATTATCCAAAATTAAATGAAGAAATCCTGATTATTCAGCGTGAACATTTATTAGAGAATCATGGCAAATTAGAAGCCATAAAAGCTGTTCTTTCTGCTTCAGAAATTAAGCAATATCAGGCTTTGGTAAAACAAATCAGAGTGGAGCCAAATTTATTAGAATACATTGCTCGAATTGTTGTTAATACAAGAGAAAATGCGTTTTTATATTTAGGTGCATCGCCTCGTGCCTCGATTGCAATTTTGAACGCTGCAAAAGGTTTCGCTGCCATTCGCGGACGCGATTTTGTTACTCCTGAAGACATTAAAGATGCTGCGATTCCTGTTTTACAGCACCGTGTAATTGTATCGCCAGAAAGAGAAATGGAAGGAATTACAAGTTCAGAAATTATTAAACAGATTATTGAAACAGTCGAGATTCCACGATAAGTATTAAGTGTTCAGTGTTCAGTTTTTGAGTGGTCAGTCTCGGTCTCAGTTTACAGTCACAGTTCAAAACTGGAGACTGAAAACTGAAAATTGCGACTGAGACTGAAAACTGCGACTGAATACTAAATACTGAACACTGAACACTGAAAACCGTGACTGAAAACTAAAAAAATGAAATTCATAAAAAGTCTATATCTCAACAACTTCTTTTTCTATGTGCTTGCGGGCTTAATAGGATTGTTTGTCTGTGCTTTTATTTTTCCGAATATTTATAATGCGGTTTGGTTTGGGGTTTTGGTTTTGATTACTTTTTTGGTACTTGATATTTTGCTTTTGTATTTGACAAAAACTGGATTTGAAGCAGACCGAGTTACACCTGAAAAATTATCAAACGGAGATTTAAATCCGATAACTCTCGTTCTGAAAAATCATTATACTTTTCCGGTTTCTGTAAAAATAATTGATGAAATTCCAGTTCAGTTTCAGGTTCGTGATTTTAAACTTATAAAATCGGTAAAAGCTTCTGAACAAAAAGAAGTAGGATACGATTTGCGTCCAACAGAACGCGGGGAATATTATTTTGGCTATTTAAATATTTACGTTTCTTCACCCTTACGATTGATTTCTAGAAGATTTACGTTTAATAATGAGCAGATGGTTCCGACGTATCCGTCATATATTCAGCTAAGAAAATACGATTTATTGGCTTTTTCAAATAACTTATATCAATACGGAATCAAGAAAATCCGCCGAATTGGCCATACAATGGAATTCGAGCAAATTAAAGAATATGTTCAAGGCGATGATTTGCGAACGATAAACTGGAAAGCAACAGCAAAGAAAAATGCTTTGATGGTCAACCAGTTTCAAGACGAAAAATCGCAGTCGGTTTACATGGCAATTGATAAAGGGCGCGTGATGCAAATGCCTTTTGATGGTTTAAGTTTGTTGGATTACGCTATAAATTCGACTTTGGTTTTATCAAATGTAATTTTGAAAAAACAAGATAAAGCGGGCCTTTTCTCTTTCTCTAAAAAAGTAGAAAACCGAGTTTACGCCGAAAAAAGAGGTTCGCAGATGCAAAAAATCCTGGAAACGCTTTACAATATCAAAACCGATTTTTTTGAAAGCGATTACAGCCGATTGTATGTTGACATCAAGAAAAACATCAACCAAAGAAGTTTAATTATTCTGTACACAAATTTCGAAACTATGGACGGTTTAAACCGGCAATTGCCGTATTTAAAAGGAATTGCAAAAAGCCATTTATTAGTTGTCGTTTTCTTTCAGAATACAGAACTAAATAGCATTATCAATAAAAAAACAGATACAATTCAAGAAGTTTACGACAAAATAATTGCTGAAAAATTCATGTTCGAAAAACGATTAATTGTCAATGAATTAAAGAAATACGGAATTCATTCGGTTTTAACGCAGCCTGAAAACCTGACTTTGGATGCTATTAATAAATATCTGGAAATTAAGGCTAGAGGAATTTTGTAAAGTATTGTAAAATGCTTTTTGTGAAATGTATATTGGTAAAAAAGAAATCGTGAAAAAAATAATTTTAAATTCCTTACTCTTATTTACAAGTCTTATTTATTGTCAGTCGAAAGAAAATGATGAACGTTATTTTAAATTCCAATATGATACTATTGTAGAGAAAACATTTGTTCTGGATTTTGAAAAACTTTTTGATCAAACTGAAACTAAAGAATTAAACAATCTTATTTTAGATTTTGAAAAAGCTACTTCAATCGAAATTGCTATTATCACATTTGATGAAAAATACAAATCAGACGAAGACTTCCATCAAAACACTTTATTTGTTGCGAACTGGATTGGCATTGGAAAAAAAGAACTTAACAATGGAATATTAATTGGAATTTCGAAAAAGTCAAGAAAGATAAGAATTGAAAACGGTACAGGAATTGAATCAATTTTAACTGATGAAGAAACCAAATCAATAATTGACAATTCATTTATTCCTTATTTCAAAGAAAAACAAATGTACAAAGGGACTTTAGTAGGAATAAAAAAACTGATTGAAATACTAAAAGTAAAACTAGAACAAGGCAGAAGTAAATAACTATTTCTTATTCAACATGCATTCTCTCTTTACCTTCTATTAATTTAAAGTTACATTACGTTAAACCGTAAAATTTGCTTCATTAAATTAATTAGTTTTGAAAAAATTTGCACCTAAACAATGTAATTTCAAACTAATTAAAAATGAAAAAAGCAATCCTAATTCTGTTCATTTTATTAAGTGGAAAATCTTTTGCACAAAAAACAGAAAACATCATCATTATAACCACTGACGGATTTAGATGGCAGGAAGTTTTTAAAGGGTTAGATCCTTTGATTGCCAATGACAAAAAATTCAACCAAGGAGACAGCACTTATGTTTATAAAAAATATGGAAGTGCCGATATTAAAGAAGCACGTAAAAAACTGATGCCTTTTTTCTGGTCTGAAATTGCGTCGAAAGGGCAAATTTATGGAAACCGAGATTTAGGAAATAAGGTTGATGTTGCCAATCCGTATTGGTTCAGTTATCCTGGCTACAGTGAAATCATGACTGGAAATGTCGATTTAAAAGTGAATTCAAATGGTTACAAAGCCAATCCGAATGTCAATGTTTTAGAATTTTTAAACCACCAATCAAAACTCAAAGGAAAAGTAGCCGCTTTTGGTGCGTGGGACGCTTTTGACCGAATTTTAAACGAAGAAAGAAGCGGTTTTCCTGTCATATCGGCTTTTGATAAAGTGGGCGGAAATAAACCAACTGCAACTCAAAATTTATTAAATGAAATGCGCGACAACTCCTTTAAGCCTTTTCATTTAGATGAATGTCTGGATGTTTTTACACATTATCAGGCTATGGACGAGCTGAAAACTAAAAAACCAAAAACACTCTATATCGCATACGGCGAAACTGATGAATGGGCACATCATGGGCAATATCGTTCGTATCTAGACGCAGCAAATCAAGTGGATAAATGGATTCAAGAAATCTGGAATTTTGTTCAAAATGATCCTCAGTACAAGAACAAAACAACAATTTTTATAACCGTTGATCACGGCCGTGGTGACAAAGTAAAAGCACAATGGACAGATCATGGTTCTGATGTTGAAGGCGCATCGCAAATTTGGTTCGCCGCAATGGGGCCAGAAATTGCTGCAAAAGGCGAAATCAAAACAGAATCTCAAATTTATCAAAAGCAATTTGCTCAAACTATTGCCAAAGTTTTAGGCTACAATTTTACAGCTGACCATCCTGTCGAAAAAGAGATTTCAGAATTATTTCAAACCAAATAAAAACCATAAATAATTAACCATTTTAACTAACCCCAAATGAAAAAAATTCTACTTTTTCTTTTTGTATGGCTGATTTCCATTTCAAAAATCAATGCGCAAGCAGATACACTTGTTGCTTTTTATGACAAGATTGAAAAATCTTTTACTTATGAATCAGGAAAAATCAAACTTCCTGAAGGCGATGGAACTTTAAATGTTCCTAAAGGTTTTAAATTCTTAAACGGAGCGCAAACTCAAAAAGTATTAAGTGACTTATGGGGAAATCCAGAGGACAAATCGATTCTTGGCTCTCTTGTTCCTGACGGAAAAGGAGTTACACACGCTGACAGCTGGATGTTTGTAATCAGTTATCAAGGCGATGGTTATGTAAAAGACGACGATGCGGGTGAAATTGATTATGATGATCTTCTTAAAACTATGAAAGAAGATGTTGCAGCTGAAAATGAAGAACGAAAAAAAGGCGGATATCCTGAAGTTCAATTAATTGGATGGGCATCTAAACCTTATTATGACAATACTTTAAAAGTGCTTCATTGGGCAAAAGAACTGCAGTTTGGTCAAGATAAAGCGCATACCTTAAACTACGATTTAAGAGTTTTAGGTCGTAAAGGAATGTACAATATTTCTGCTGTAGCTGGAGTTAATCAGCTTGCGGAAGTAAAAGCAAGTATTCCGGGAATTATTCAAAGTGTTGAATTTAATGACGGAAACAAATATTTAGATTTTGATGCCGACACAGATACTGTTGCTGCTTGGACAATTGGTGGTTTAGTTGCTGGAAAAGTATTGGCAAAAGTTGGATTCTTTGCTATTCTGGCAAAATTTGCAAAAGTTATTGTAATTGGAATTGTAGCCGCTTTTGCAGCTGTGAAAAAATTCTTTTTTGGAAGCAAAGATCAAGTCGTAAGAAAACCTGAAGAAGAAACAGTTCTATTAGAAGAAAATAATTCTACTGAGGAATAGTTTTTTTTGCCACGAATTCCACAAATTTTCGCGAATTAATTCTTTTGTATTATTGAAAAAAAATTAGTGGAAATTTGTGAAATTCGTGGCAAACTTTTTTAATAAACCTACAAGGTTTTAAAAACCTTGCAGGAACTCATATACCTTTGTACCTTTGTTTCTTTGTAACTTTGAGCCTTTAAAAAAATGAAACAAATCACTTCAGTACAAAATCCGTTTATAAAATCACTTGTTTTACTTCAGGAAAAATCCAAAGCAAGAAAACAAACCGGAACATTTTTGATTGAAGGTCAACGCGAAATTTCATTAGCTATAAAAGGTGGCTACGAAATTGAAACGGTTTTATTTTTACCCGAATTAATTTCTGAAAACGAGATAAACAAACTGATTCAGAATCCATTTCAAATCATAGAAATCAATAAAGAAATTTACCAAAAACTGGCTTACCGCGATACTACCGAAGGTATTTTGGCTATAGCCAAAACCAAATCACTAAAACTATCCGATTTAAAATTATCTGAAAATCCATTAATTCTTGTTGTTGAATCTTTGGAAAAACCAGGAAATATTGGCGCTGTTTTACGCACTGCTGATGCTGCAAAATTAGATGCTGTTTTGATCGCTAATCCAAAAAGTGATTTATACAACCCAAATATTGTCCGTTCAAGTGTTGGTTGTTTGTTTACCAACCAAATTGCCACTGGAACATCAGAAGAAATCATTACTTTTTTGAAAGAAAAAAAGATCAATTTTTACAGTGCAACTTTACAAAACTCCACTTCATACCATACTCAAAATTTTACTGAACCCACAGCTTTGGTTGTCGGGACAGAAGCAACAGGCTTAACTCAGCAATGGCGAGATGAAGCAACTCAAAATATCATTATTCCTATGCAAGGCGAAATCGACAGTATGAATGTTTCTGTAGCTGCCGCAATTTTAATTTTCGAAGCAAAACGCCAAAGAGGATTTAATTAATTATAAATTTTAAATTATGAATTATAAATTATCTGTGTTACTATTTCTTTTGGGATTTACAGCTTTTGCACAAATAACAAATCAGGAAGTTGACGACTTGGTAAACAGAACGATCAAAACCTTTGATGTTCCCGGAATTGCAGTTGCGATTGTGAAAGATGGAAAAGTAGTCCTCGCAAAAGGTTATGGTGTAAAATCAATTAAAACACAAGAAAAAGTAGATGCCAATACACTTTTTGGAATTGCGTCAAATAGTAAAGCTTTTACTTCTGCAGCTCTAGCAATGTTGGTAGATGAAGGTAAAATCAAATGGGATGATAAAGTCGTAAAATACCTTCCGGATTTTAAAATGTATGATGATTTTGTAACGCGTGAATTCACCATTCGCGATTTATTGACTCATAGAAGCGGACTTGGGCTTGGTGCTGGAGATTTAATGATTTGGCCTGACGGAAGTGACTTTAAAGCGCAGGATATTATTCATAATTTACGTTATTTAAAACCAGTTTCGAGCTTTAGAACAAAATATGATTATGACAATCTAATGTATATTATTGCAGGTGAAATTGTTCATGTTGTAAGCGGAAAAACTTGGGCAGATTTTGTTGAAGAACGCATCATGAAACCATTGGAAATGAAAAATAGTGTAGCTTCAATTAAGCGCCTAAAAGACACTTCAAATGTAATTACGCCTCATGTTCCAATTGATGGAAAACTAAAAACAATAAAACGTTACGAAAACCAACTTTTTGATGGCGCTGCTGGAATTTATTCAAGTGTAAACGATTTGAGCAAATGGGCTATTTTGCAAATCAATAACGGAAAATATGGCGATAACAAGCAATTATTTTCTGAAAAAGAACATGACGAAATGTGGCAGTTGCAGACTATTATTCCTGCCAAAACTAGACCGCCATATAACACTCATTTTTCTGGTTACGGATTAGGTTGGTTCTTGAGCGACGTGAAAGGATACAAACAAGTTTCACATACGGGAGGTTTAGAAGGAAATGTGACGCAGACGACCTTGATTCCTGAAATTGGTTTAGGAATTATTGTTTTAACAAATCAACAATCTGGTGCTGCTTTTAATGCGATTACAAATACTATAAAAGACAGTTATTTAGGCATTAAATCTGATGATTATGTGACCGTTTACAGCAACAGAATGAAAGCTAACGAAGAAAAAGCCGACAAAGTTACAGATGAAGTTTGGGCAGTTGTTGCTAAAAATAAAAAAGATAAAATAAAAACTGATTTTTCTAAAATCGTTGGAACTTACAAAGACAATTGGTTTGGAGAAATCACGATCACAGAGAAAAAAGGAAAACTTTATTTTGCCTCTAAACGCTCTCCGCAATTAGCTGGCGAAGTTTCTTTTTATAAAGATGGAAATTACGTCGTAAAATGGAATAATGCTTTTTTCCATGCTGATGCACATTTACTTTTCAAATACGATGAAAATGGAAAAGTTACCAATCTAAAAATGCTCCCAATCTCTGAACTAACTGATTTTAGTTACGATTTTCAGGATTTGGATTTTTCGAAAGAGTAATTTTTGTTTCAAGTTTCAGGTTTCAAGTTTCAGGTTGGAAAACGGGGTTTAAAACGATAGTTAAAAACTTGAAACCTGAAACTTGAAACAAATAACTTCATTCTAAAATCAACAATCTAAAACCTTGCGTATATTCAAACTAATGCTTATTTTTAGTACTTGAATATGCCGTTATGATAGAAATAGATATTGAGAAAGAAAACAAAGCGATTGCGCAGGAATACAAGGAATTACTTCGAATAAGTTACCAGACTTTAACCCCAGCCGATAAAAAACTGATTCGGAAGGCTTTTGACGTTGCCGTTGACGCTCACAAAGAGCAAAGACGCAAATCGGGAGAAGCGTATATATTTCATCCTATTGCAGTTGCGAAAATTGTTGCCTCAGAAATTGGTCTGGGCGCGACCTCTATTGCTGCGGCTTTATTACACGATGTTGTCGAAGACACACCAATGACCGTTGAAGAAATTGAGCGCTTATTCAACCCAAAAGTGGCTCAATTAGTTGAAGGTTTGACCAAGATTTCTTTGGTCCAAAAAGATTTGAATGCTTCAATGCAAGCGGAGAATTTTAGAAAAATGATCTTGACGCTGAATGATGACGTGCGTGTTATTTTAATAAAACTGGCTGACCGTCTTCATAATATGCAGACCATGGATTCGATGGCAGAATATAAACAAACGAAAATTGCTTCGGAAACACTTTATATTTACGCTCCACTCGCCCATCGTTTAGGACTTTACAATATCAAAACCAAATTAGAGGATTTGGGTTTAAAGTATACTGAACCTGCCGTTTACAATGACATTGTAAGCAAAATTAGAGAAACAAAGGAGGAACAAGATGCCTACATCAAAGATATTTCGGATGTTTTAAAGAAATCTTTGGACACTGAAAATATTGATTACATTATAAAAGGCCGTCCAAAATCTATTTATTCGATCCGCAGAAAAATGCGTGCTCAAAATGTAAGTTTCGATGAAGTTTACGACAAATTTGCACTTCGAATTGTTTATAAATCAGATCCGCACGATGAAAAATTCATTGCATGGAAAATCTATTCGATTGTAACAGATCATTATAGACCAAGTCCGAGCCGTTTACGTGACTGGATTTCATCCCCAAAATCAACTGGTTATGAAGCACTTCACATAACCGTTATGGGACCAAAAGGTCGCTGGGTCGAAGTTCAGGTTCGAAGTGAGCGTATGGACGAAATTGCAGAAAAAGGTTATGCAGCGCATTATAAATACAAAAATGGAGCAACCGAAGAAAGTGGTCTGGATACTTGGCTGAACTTGCTTCGTGAAGCTTTAGAAAATCCAGAAACGAATGCGGTTGATTTTGTGGAAGATTTCAAAATGAATTTATATTCTAAAGAAATTTTCATTTTCACCCCAAAAGGAGAAATAAAATCATTGCCAAAAGGCGCTACTTCATTGGATTTTGCTTTCAGTATTCACTCTGAAATTGGAATCAAAACCAGAGGCACACGTGTAAATGGACGCCTTGTTCCGTTAAATCACGAATTAAAAAGTGGTGATCAAGTTGAAGTTATTACATCAGCTAATCAAAAACCAACGGTCAACTGGTTGGAATATGTTACTACTTCGAGAGCAAAAAATAAGATTAAAAACGTTCTTAACGAGAATACGAAAAAAATTGGCGAGGAAGGAAAAGAACTTCTTACTCGAAAACTAAAACATTTAAAAGTTACACTTAACGAGCAAGTTACAAACGAACTGGTTAACTTTTTTAAATTAAAAACAAGCTTAGATTTATTTTATAGAGTTGGAATTGGCGCGATTGAAAATCAGCAGTTAAAAGATTATGCTGCTCAAAAAAGCAATTCGTTTATCAATTTCTTCAAAAATAAAATCAAAAGAAATAAAGATACTGCCGACGAGGATATTCACAAACCAGTTATCAGCAGTAATTATGACATGCTCGTTTTTGGAACAGAACATGACAAACTTGATTACAAACTTTCGCAATGTTGTAACCCAATTCCGGGTGACGATGTTTTTGGTTTTGTTACGATCAACGAAGGTATAAAAGTGCATAAAAAAGATTGTCCAAACGCTATTGGAATGCAGTCCAATTATGCTTACCGAATCATGAGCGCCAAATGGATTGATTCTTCTCAAGAAGAATTCAAAGCGATTATCAATATTACTGGAATGGATGTTTTAGGACTTACAAACCAGTTGACGAAGGTAATTTCGAACAATATGAGTGTGAATATTCAAAGTATTTCTTTGAGTACCGATGCTGGAATTTTTCATGGGCAAGTTGCGGTAATTGTGAAAAATAACACCATTTTGAAAAAAATGATTAATGCGATCAAGAAAATAGATGGCGTTGATAAAGTTACTAGAGAATATCGAACATAATACTTACTAACAGAGAGTCAAAAAAAATATTTTAACACATAGAAACATAGATACCTTTGCCGACAAAGGCGTTTCACTTACAATAACAAACATAAGCTATGTGTTAGAAACTAGTTTCTTTTTGCCCTCTTTTTTAGAATTAAAACCTATGTTTCTATGTGTTTAAAAATTGCACAATAGGAGAATAAAAAAAGAACTTAAATATTTTTTTTATGGAAAATGAAAACTTAGAAATTCCTAAAATCCATTTTGATGAAAATGGCGAACTAATCATTAACGCTTCTGAATCTTCTTCAAAAGATGATTTTGACTTTTTTCAGGGAAAATCTAACATTCGAAATAAAAAATTAAAACAAAGGCTGGTAAACTGCACAGAGTGGATTGAATTTCCATCGACTCAGGAAATGTATAAAATTCTTCACGGAATTGGCAATATTGATAATTTTCTGGCCACTTTTGATGGAGAACCTTTTGAAGGAATGACGGTTCGATTATTTAATCCGAAAACCAAATTGTGGAGTATTTATTGGTCGGATTCTAATACAGGAGTTTTAGACAAACCTGTTGTTGGTTCATTCGAAAATAATATCGGGCATTTTTTCTCAAAAGATATTTTTGAAGAAAAAAATGTAATTCAGGTTTTTCGCTGGGATGCCAGGGATAAAGACAATCCGGTTTGGAGCCAGGCAATGTCTGATGACAACGGAAAAACATGGGAATGGAATTGGTACATGTACATGACGAAAAGCAAATAGAAATTTGTTAATTTTATCGTAATTAAAAATATTTATGTTAATTAAGGTTTTTTAGATTCTCCAAAACATATCACTGCTAAAGCCTATAAATATTGCATTTTTACCGCTCTGATATGATTTTGAACGTTAAACTTTAAAGCCGAAACTTTTATTGATTAAAAATAAAAAATTATCTTTGCCGGATATGACACTCATTTCAACTGACAACATTAAGAATCAAGAAATTGTAAAAAATGTTTTTACAATGTATCTTGAGCAAAAAGGGCATCGCAAAACTCCTGAGCGTTATGCTATACTTCAGGAAATTTACGATAGCGAAGAGCATTTTGATATAGAAAACCTTTATATCAAAATGAAAAACAAAAACTATCGTGTGAGTAGAGCTACTTTATACAACACGATCGAGTTACTGTTAGACTG
Source organism: Flavobacterium sp. LHD-80 (assembly GCF_030929605.1). Lineage (GTDB taxonomy): Bacteria > Bacteroidota > Bacteroidia > Flavobacteriales > Flavobacteriaceae > Flavobacterium. The sequence goes on along the minus strand of NZ_JAVFVS010000001.1, from coordinate 161,214 downwards.
CGCTTTGGTTAGAAAACATCAATTTGGACAAAATCAGGCTTATTACGAGAAATCGTATTTCGACAAACAGCATGATCATATTATCATGACTGATTCTGGAGAAGTTATTGAATTTTGTGATCCAAGAATTCAGACCATCAAAAAAACAATCGAAGAAATATTTGATATCGAAATTACGAATCATTCACTGTATTTCTACGGAAACAAAAAGCAAAAACAATAATCCAGAAAGGAATTATTCAAAAAATAAAAAAAAAGAAAATTAACTACATTAATCAGTAGGACAGCTTGGCTTGTCTCAACGCAAATTAAAACAGAATGACCGTAGATTTATTACTAGGATTACAATGGGGAGATGAAGGTAAAGGAAAAATTGTTGACGTTCTTACCTCAAATTATGATATTATTGCACGTTTTCAAGGAGGACCAAATGCAGGACATACATTAGAATTTGATGGAATCAAGCACGTATTAAGAACTATTCCTTCTGGAATTTTCCACAAAGATTCAGTAAACATCATCGGAAATGGTGTTGTAATCGATCCTGTAGTTTTTCAAAAAGAAATTGAAGGCTTAGAAAAATTCAACCTTGACATCAAAAAGAAATTAATTATTTCTAGAAAAGCACATTTAATTTTACCAACACACCGTTTGCTTGACGCTGCTTCTGAAGCATCAAAAGGAAAAGCAAAAATTGGTTCTACTTTAAAAGGAATTGGACCAACTTACATGGACAAAACGGGTAGAAACGGTTTACGTGTTGGAGATGTTGAATTAGAAGATTTCAAAGAGCGTTACAGAGCATTAGCAGACAAACATGAAGCAATGATTGCTTTTTATGATGTTGCTATTCAATATAATTTAGCTGAATTAGAAAAAGAATTCTTTGAAGCTATTGAAGAACTTAAAAAATTAGATTTCATTGACAGTGAAGAATATATGTACCAAGCTCAAAAAGCAGGTAAATCTATTCTTTGTGAAGGAGCTCAAGGATCTTTATTAGATGTTGATTTTGGAACGTATCCTTTCGTAACTTCATCAAATACTACTGCTGCTGGAGCTTGTACAGGTTTAGGAATTGCTCCGAACAAAATCAAAGAAGTTTACGGAATTTTTAAAGCTTACGTTACACGTGTTGGTAGCGGACCTTTCCCAACTGAACTTTTTGACGAAGTTGGTGCTACAATGGCAAGAGTTGGTAACGAATTTGGATCGGTAACAGGAAGACAAAGACGTTGCGGATGGTTAGACTTAGTTGCTTTAAAATATGCTGTTCAAGTTAATGGTGTTACTCAGTTAATGATGATGAAAGGTGATGTTCTTTCTGGATTCGAAACTTTGAAAGTTTGTACTGAATACAATTATAAAGGACAAAATATTTCTCATTTCCCTTACAACATCGAGCCAGAAAATGTAACTCCGGTTTACAAAGAGTTCAAAGGATGGAAAGCTGATTTAACTGGTTTGACAACTTATGATCAATTACCAATTGAGCTAAAAGAATATATCGAATTTATTGAAGCTGAAGTTGGAGTGCCAATCAAAATTGTATCGGTTGGACCAGACAGAAAGCAAACAATAACAAAATAAGACATTTTAAACGCTCTGATAATCAGAGCGTTTTTTTATACAAATATTTACGCCATGAAAAATCCAGAAATTAAAGTTACAGAAACTAAGTTATTATCAGACAATTGGTACATCCTGAATAAGGTTACTTTTAGTTATCAAAAAGAAAATGAAAAAATTCAGACTCACGTTCGTGAAGTTTATGACCGAGGAAATGGAGCCGGAATTTTACTTTATAATACCACAAAAAAAACAGTTATTTTAACGCGTCAATTTCGTTTGCCAAGTTTCCTTAACGGAAATAAAACCGGAATGATGATTGAAGTGTGCGCCGGACTTTTAGACGAAGATAATCCTGAAGAATGCATTATCAGAGAAACTGAAGAAGAAACGGGATATCGCATCAGCAAAGTTCAAAAAGTAGTTCAAACCTATATGTCTCCAGGTGCTGTAACAGAAATCCTGTATCTGTTCACAGGTGAGTATGATGAAAGCATGAAAGTTAGCGAAGGAGGTGGATTGGCTTCTGAACAAGAAAACATTGAGGTTCTGGAATATACTTTTGATGAAGCATATGCAATGATTGAATCTGGCGAAATTGTAGATGCTAAAACTATTATTTTGTTACAGCATGCTAAAATAAAAGGATTGATTTAAGTTTTTAAAGGTTCATTAGAGAGTCTAACAGATTTTTAAAACCTGTAGGGTCCAAATAACATAAATCAAAATGTAAATCCCGAAACCAATTCAAAAAATTGTGTAACGCCTTTGCCCTATCCTCTTTATAACTTTACTATCATAAAATTACTACCTATGAAAAAGTTATATTACTCAGCAAATGCCCTACTTATAATGATGTTAGTTTTACTAGGTTCTTGTAAACGAAATGAAACTGTACATATATCTGAAAATAAAAAAGAAAGAAAAGTAATTGAATATAAAAAACCCGCTTCTGCTGTTTCTTATCAAATGCAAAACACTAAAGAATGGCTAAAAGTAAATGAAGCCGATAGCAGTAAAATGGATCTTGTTTATGCTTTAAATCGAACAGATAAAGCGAATTTCAAGAAACTGGATTCTGTGGTGATTCCGGCAAATTTTAGTGGTGACTTGGTTTATTATATGCCATTTCCACTTCATGTTTCTGCTTTAGAAGAAGTTTCAAAAGTTATCATATTCTCCTATCCTACTCAGACTTTTGGCGCTTACGAAAATGGTGAATTAGTTCGTACAGGCCCAACAAATATGGGAAGAAAAAAAGATCCTACGCCAACAGGTTTATTTTTTACCAATTGGAAAGCCGAAAAAACAACCAGTACTTTTAACGACGAATGGGATTTAAAATGGAATTTCAATATCGAAAATAAACTAGGAGTTGGTTTTCACGAATATGAATTACCTGGTTATCCAGCTTCGCATTCCTGCTTAAGACTTCAGGAAAAAGATGCAAAATACCTTTATAAATTTGCCGATGAATGGATTCTGAAAGACAAAGAAAATGTGAAAGTAAAAGGAACTCCAGTAATTGTTTTCGGAAGTTATAATTTCGACGGACCAAAACCTTGGATTCAATTAACTTCAGATCCAAAAGCTTTAAATATTTCAGAAAGTGAAATTGAAAGTCAGGTACAACCTTTTCTAGAAAAGATTTTAGACAATCAAAAATTAAGAGAAGCCGAACCAAGTTCAACTATGTAAAAATTAGTTTTATTATATAGAATCATCTGAAACATTATTCAAATGTTTCAGATGATTTTTTTTATAACAAATACAAAATAATTTGGCTAAAGCCTTTTCTCCTTACTTATTTAAACCTCCAGCTAAAGCTGGAGGCAATTTAATTTAAGCTGAAATTTATAATTTAAATTTACGGAAAAGCACAAGCAATAAACCATTAACCAAAAACCAAAAAAAACTCAGAACCTTAGAAACTTAGCATCTTATAATCTTAAAAAAAATAAATAAGCGAACATTCACTTATTATTTATATCTTTGTACCATAATTCAGAAAATTATGAGAACAAGAGATATCAATAAAGAAGAAATCGTAAAACAAAAAGCAATAGAAATGCTGGTTTCACAAGGCGTAGAAGGTTTTGGGATGAATCGGCTGGCGAAAGAATGTGGCGTTTCTGTGGCAACGCTTTATATTTATTATTCAGACAAAGAAGACTTGATTAAGAAAATTGGAACTGAAATAGGTCAAAATTTCTTTGACGAAATGCTATTCGAATTTTCTTCAGAAATGTCATTTGTTGACGGATTACGAAAACAATGGGAAAACCGTTCGAGATTTGTCATTAATCATTTGCTTGAAACTACTTGTTTTGAACTGTTAAAACATTCTACTTATGCAGATGCTATTCTTTCTGAAATTACGCCTGATTTCAGAAATGAAATGGAAAGATTCATTACAAAATCAATTGAAAAAAGAGAACTTCTTCCTATGACATTTGAGATTTTTTGGAGCATTGCTTATGGATCTCTTTATTCCCTTTTAGAACTTCATAGAGAAGGGAAATCAATGTCTGGAAAACCTTTTGTTTTTACAGATGAAATTAGGGACGAAGCTTTTAATCTGGTTTTGAAAGCGCTTGTTCCTTAATAAAAATCAATATCAATATCAATTACAATATCAAAATACAATAGAATGAAAACTTCACTTATAGAAAATAAAAAAATTGCCATAATTGGTGGTGGTCCAGTTGGACTTACAACAGCTCGAATTTTACAAATTAACGGTGCAGATGTAACGGTTTACGAAAGAGATATTAATGCACAAGCTAGAACCTCTGGCGGAACTTTGGATATACATTCTGGTTCAGGTCAATATGCGATTCAGAAAGCTGGTCTAATGGAAGAGTTTTATAAATACGCACGTCCAACTGGTGAGAAAATGGCTGACATGCACGGAAATATCAATGCCGATGAAATGCCGGACGAAACAAATGCGTATTCACGACCAGAAATTGACCGTAACGATTTGCGAAAAATTATGCTTGAAAACCTTCAAGAAAATACCGTTGTTTGGGACAGCCAGTTAACAAATATTGAAAAAGAAGAAAATCAATATATTTTAGATTTTAAAAACGGTGCAACAGCCAAAGCCGATTTTGTAATTGTAGCAAATGGTGGAAGATCAAATGCTAGAAAATTTGTGAGTGATCAGGAACCTCAACTTTCAGGAACTTATATTATTCAAGGAGAAATTGTAAATCCTGATCAAGATTATCCCGAATTTAAACCTAAATATGATAACGGAAATGTAATGGCAATGGGTGAACAAAAAATGTTTTACACACATACTATGGGCGATGGTTCAGTGCATTTTGGAGTTTCCTTTAAAGCTGATGAAAATTGGGTTTTAAATCACGGAATCAATTTTGAAGATGATAAAGAAGTGATTTCTTTTTTAAACGAAAAATTCAAAAATTGGAGCGATGATTATAAAAAATTCTTTGCAGTTTCGACTGAATTTTCGGGTTTACCTTTAAGATTATTTTCTTTGGAAGAAGATTGGAAAGAGCATTCAAATATTACACTTGTTGGTGACGCAGCACATTTAATGCCTCCGTTTGCGGGTGAAGGCGTAAATATGGGATTATTTGATGCTTTTCATTTAACCGAAAACTTAACCAATGGAAAATTTAAAACAATCGACAACGCCATTCAAGATTATGAGAAAAAGATGTTTGGATATGCTTTAGAAGCGCAGCGTATGACGAAAAAAATGGAAGATTTATTGCATTCTGATATTTCGGCAGAAGATATTTTGAATAGTCGAATTGATAATTAACAACAAATATTTAAATAAAAAAGGCGTAAGAATCAAATCTTACGCCTTTTGTTTTTATACTGAAAACTAAAAATTATCTAGAATAATTTGGAGCTTCTTTTGTAATTGTAACGTTGTGCGGGTGACTTTCAGTAATTCCACTTGAAGTGATTCTAACAAAACGTCCTGACTCTTGTAATGTCGGAATATCTTTTGAACCGCAGTATCCCATTCCGGCACGAAGACCTCCAATAAACTGAAGCATACTTTCGTTTAATTCACCTTTGTAAGGAACACGACCCACAATTCCTTCTGGAACTAATTTTTTAACGTCGTCTTCAACATCTTGGAAATAACGATCTTTTGAACCAGTTTGCATCGCTTCAACAGAACCCATTCCGCGGTAAGATTTGAATTTTCTTCCTTCAAAAATAATAGTTTCACCTGGAGATTCTTTAGTTCCAGCTAATAATGAACCTAACATTACACAATCAGCACCTGCAGCAATTGCTTTAGGAATATCTCCTGTATAACGAATTCCACCATCAGCAATAACTGGAACTCCAGTTCCTTTGATAGCTGCAGCAACTTCTAAAACTGCTGAAAACTGAGGAAAACCAACACCTGCAACGATACGTGTAGTACAGATAGAACCTGGTCCGATTCCAACTTTTACACCGTCAGCACCATTTTCTACTAAATATTTAGCAGCTTCTGGAGTTGCAATGTTTCCAACAATTACATCTATTTGAGGGAATTTTGATTTTACTTCTTTTAAGGTATTTACAACACCTTCAGTATGTCCGTGCGCTGTATCGATAATGATGGCATCTACTCCAGCGTTAACTAAAGCTTCAGCTCTTTGAACTGCATCTCCAGTAACTCCAATAGCAGCAGCAACTCTCAAACGACCAAAAGAATCTTTATTTGCAATTGGTTTTTGAGTCAGTTTTGTGATGTCTCTGAAAGTAATTAAACCTACTAACTCATTTTTATCGTTTACAACTGGCAGTTTTTCAATTTTATGACCTTGCAAAACTACTTCTGCTTGCTCTAACGAAGTTCCTTCGGCAACTGTTACTAAGTTTTTGCTTGTCATTACCTCAACGATTGGTCTTGCACCATTTTTTTCGAAACGTAAGTCACGATTGGTTACAATTCCTTTAAGGATTCTGTTTTCGTCAACGATTGGAATACCGCCGATTCCGAATTCTTTCATGGCATTTTTTGCGTCTGCAATAGTCGAAGTCATTGGCAAAGTTACTGGATCGATAATCATTCCAGCCTCTGCACGCTTTACTTTTCTAACCTTTCCAGCTTGTTGCTCGATGGTCATGTTTTTATGTAAAACACCAATTCCGCCTTCTTGTGCCATAGCAATTGCCATTGCACTTTCGGTTACTGTATCCATAGCAGCAGATACAATAGGAACGTTTAATGTTATGTTTCGTGAAAATTTTGATTTGATACTCACTTCGCGAGGAAGCACATTCGAGTAGTTAGGTACTAATAATACATCGTCGTAAGTTAAACCTTCGCCGATAATCTTGGAGTTGTGTGCTATCATGGTGCAATTTCTAGTTGAATTGCGTGCAAATATAGTGAATAAATTGGTAACTTGAATACTAAGTAATTCATAAAATTGCATTTACAAGAATCATCTTACAAAACAATGATACCTAGCCCAGATGGAAATGGAAAGCCACGAAAAGCTAAAAAACATTTTTTTCTGGTTTAAAAAAGCGACCAACGGAAGCTCTTTTTAAACCTTGAAAAAAAGTTTTTTAGCTCGAGTGCTTGAAATGTACAGCTGGAAATTGCTTCTAATTATTATTTTAGAATTAAGAAAATTATTCCTCTGAATCTTGAAAAACGAAATTTATACCAATTTGAAATGCTGCACTGCTGGCTTTGGATATATCTTTATATTCTAAGATATTATTTGCCAAGGCATAAATATTTACCATACCAATGGTGCCAGACAGCCCCAAACCAATGTTTGTACTTGAAAATGTATCGACTGTATAAGTGGCTTTTACATCTAATTTTTCGAAAATATTTCTTTTGTAAAAAGCCGTTAAAGCAACAAGTGGTTCTCGTGGCGCAGACATAGCAAAAAACTGAAGTCCGGCAGCATTTCTATAGCGTTCTTTCACTTGTTGTTTACAGTTGCAGTCTTCATTTGAGCGATAATTTCCAAAAGAATATTCGACTGAAGTATATATTTTTGTTGGACGCCAAGTAGTATATTTATCATATAAAGTGTCTCTCGGAATCGCTTTTTTAAATTCATCAAAAACATTTTCTGGATCATCTGGATTCATGAAATCAGGATTTGCACCTTGATATTGATATGTTCCTTTGTAGGTCAGGGTTTCAATATCTTTTGACTGTTTTACAAAACCAAGATCGATAATACTGGCTGTAACCTGAAGATTTTTTTTTAAGTAATACGTTACACCTGCATCAAGTCCTAAACCTAAACTTCCGTTAAAAAAGGTATTATGAGCGATATCTGTTGCTATATTTCCATCATATTCATCTTTCGTAAAGGGCGCAATTCCAGAAGTTTTCAGTTCTAAATTTGACGAAATAACTTGATTATAAAGATTTGGTGTTCCCGGTTCCTGACTTGTATATATATAACCCGAATTGTGAACCGAAACTGCATTTGCACCGCTGGAATAAATTTTAGCACGACCGCCAAGAACTAATTTATCATTCATTTTTTTATGGAAGCCAACATGAAAAACGGAAAGTACTTCAGCTTTAACGTTAAGATCATTAAGATGAAACATTTTTCCGATGTAATCTTTATTTCCATCTAAAGCCAATAAAGCCAAGTCTTTTGGCATGTACATAAAAAAATCAAATTCTTGATAAAGTCCAAAAGAAACGTAGGAACGACTTTCTCTCCCGCCAACTCTAAATCCGCCAGTGAATATTTCCAGCTGTTGATTTGTAACTACTTTATCATTTCGCGAAGATTTATTGATCACATCTCTAACTTTATCATTAAAATCGACTCCATTGTCTGCAAATAAATCATATGCTGAAAAACTGCTCGATCCTGCATTTAGAGAAACGCCAGATAAAACTGGAAAACCAAAGTAAAATTTATACGAAACGTCGGTACCAGGATTTACCAATGAAGATTGCGGAATTGTCGTGAAATTGTACAGCACTTCCTTATTTTGAGAAAAACAAGAAAACTGCAAAAGGAGTCCTAAAATTAAATATTTTATCCTCATTGGATCTCAAAATAAGCTGTTGCACTTGATCGTAACTTTAAGTTTCCTAAACTGTTTTGATCTAGCGGAGTTCCAGACATCATCAGTACAACAAAACCAATTCGCTCGGTTTGTTTTAAAAGTTCTAATCTTTGATTTTCAAAAACTTCAGTAGGAAATTTGATAACATTTGGAGTTCCATTATAAGCAGGAACGCTAAAAGTTTGAGTTATCAGAATTTGATCTTGTGAATTGAGAAGCAACATGTTTATGACAAAACCACGCGCAATAGTATTTTCAATTTCGACATCAAATTCAGCTTTACTTAAATAATCTCGAAGAAACTGTTTTTTAAAAACGTCAAAATATCTAGAATCATAGCCAATCTGATTTCCACCATTATCAGCTAATTCATTTGCCGGAACATCAAAATAAGCGAGATTGGCAACAAAAACCGGTTCTAATTTTAGATCTTTGGTCTGATCAAAATCTAGATCACTCGAACAGGAAATGAACAAGATCGCTACCGCAAAAATCTTTAGGATACTATTGATGCAATTCAATTTCATGGTTGAAAGAATTTTTAAATAATAGTAACAACTGGGGACTGTTGCTTTTATTGCTTTGTTAAGTAAATATAAGATTTTTTTTAATGAAACTTGCCAAATAATTTTGAAGCTTCATTATAAGCACTTTCAAAACTTAAAGAATTCAAGCCTGTTATTTTTTTATTGGCTGTAAAATAAGAAACCAGTTTTTCTGTAGGCATATTCCCTGTCAATTTATCTGTTGCCATAGGACAACCTCCAAATCCCTGAATTGCACCATCAAAACGTGTACACCCCGCTTTTGCTGCGGCATCAATCTTTTCGAACCAGCTTTCTGGAGTGGTATGCAAATGAGCTCCAAACTCAATTTGAGGATATTTCGGAATTAAATTAGAAAAAAGATACGTAATGACCTCCGGCGTTGAACTTCCTACGGTATCTGAAAGGGATAAAATTTTAACGCCCATTCCAGCCAGTTTTTCGGTCCACTCTCCTACTATTTCAACATTCCACGGATCTCCATATGGATTTCCAAAACCCATTGAAAGATAGGTCACGACTTCTTTATTTTTTTTATCGGCAATCTCTAAAATTTCTTTTAAAGTAATTAAAGATTCGGCAATGGTTTTATGCGTATTACGCATCTGAAAATTTTCAGATATCGAGAAAGGAAAGCCCAAATATTGAATAGATTCAAATTCTGAAGCTAAAGTTGCGCCTTGTGTATTAGCAATTATAGAAAGTAATTTACTCGAAGTATCCGAAAGATCAAGTTGTGCCAAAACTTCGGCGGTGTCCTGCATTTGCGGAATTGCTTTTGGAGAAACAAAACTTCCAAAATCAATCGTATCAAAACCTACACGAAGCAATGCCTGAATATAAGTAACCTTATTTTTTGTTGGAATAAAATCCTTTATGCCTTGCATAGCATCTCGCGGGCATTCGATAATCTTGATTTCTTTATTCAAAACTTTTTCTTTTGTAAAGGCTAAGTTAGTTTCTTTTTTAAAGAAATAAAAGCAATTTAATCAGAATCCAAAATTATTACACAAAACTGCAATATTTAAAAAAATTACCTAAAAAGGTAATAAATTAAAATATTACCAAAAAACGTAATAATAAAAAATATTACCTATATTTGTAATAGAAAGTTTATTATTTTTTAATTATATTTGGTTATGACTAGTGTAATTACAGGCGACATTATTGGTTCAAGAAAGCAGAAATCAAATCATTGGGTCGAAGATTTGAAAAAAATTCTTAGTCCGTTTGGAAAAACGCCAAGCGAATGGGAAGTGTACCGAGGTGATGAATTTCAAATTGAAATCAAAAATCCCGAAGATGCTTTATTAGCTGCTATTTTAGTAAAGGCACATTTACGCGCAATAAAATCAGATGCTCGCATGAGTATTGGTTTTGGAGACAAAACACATCATGCTGAAAAAATATCCGAAAGCAATGGCGCCGCATTTATAAATTCGGGTGAACTTTTTGAGACTTTAAAAAAGCAAAAAGTAACTTTAGCTTTGCGAACTGGCGATTCTTCTTTTGATGAAAAAATGAATTTGATGTTGCAATTGGCACTTACTTTTATGGACAGCTGGTTAGTGCAATCAGCAGAATTTGTTGCTTTGGCTATCGAAAATCCGAAATTGTCACAAGAAGAAATTGGGCAAAAATTAGGAATCAATCAGGCCGCTGTAAGCCGAAGGCAAAAACGCGCTCAATTTGATTTAGTTATGAATTTAGACCGATATTTTAGAACTCAAATAAAACAACTTGCCCCATGATTTTATTCGTAAAACTTCTTTTAGCACATTTACTCGGCGATTTTATCTGGCAACCTAATTCTTGGGTTGCTGATAAAGAAATCAAGAAACATAAAAGTATTTACTTGTATCTCCATATTTTGCTTCATGGAGTTTTAGTCGCAGTTTTAGTCGCTGACATCGGTTTTATCCCTTATGCAATATTCATCGCTGTCACACATGGAATTATTGATTTAATCAAATTGAATTTTCAGAAAGCAAAAACAAAGCGCACTTGGTTTGTGGTGGATCAAATTGCACATCTTTTGATTTTAATCGGAATTGCACTCCTTTATCAAAGAAATAGCATTATCCCTATTTTGAATTTTAACGAATTTTGGATTTTGCTTACCGGCTTTTTATTCGTCACAAAACCAGTATCAATTTTCATTAAAACGATAATTTCAATCTGGAGTCCAGAAAGTCAAAACAGTCATCAAGACAATTCGCTTGCCAATGCAGGAAATTACATCGGCATATTGGAGCGTCTTCTTATTGTTTGTTTTATTTTAACCAATCATTTTGAGGCAATCGGATTTTTATTGGCTGCAAAATCTATTTTTAGATTTGGAGATCTAAAAGAAGCCAAAGACAGAAAACTTACTGAATATGTGATGATTGGAACTTTAATCAGTTTTGGAATTGCAATCGTGGCCGGACTTATTATCCAAGCGCTTCTTTTACAATTTAGCTAAAACCTTTTTATTGATTGCTTTTATCAAAGCCGGACCTTCATAGATAAAACCAGTATACAACTGCACTAAACTTGCTCCTGCATTTAGTTTTTCAATCGCATCATCGGCTGAGTGAATTCCACCTACTCCAATAATTGGGAACGCTTTATTGCTTTTTTCCGAAAGAAAACGAATCACTTCTGTAGAGCGTTTCGTTAATGGTTTTCCTGATAAACCTCCCATTTCAGATTGATTTGCAGATTGCAAACCGTCTCTTGAAATAGTAGTATTTGTAGCAATTACACCCGCAATTTGAGTCGTTTTTACAATATCAATAATATCTAATAACTGCTCGTCTGTTAAGTCTGGAGCAATTTTTAAAAGAATTGGTTTTACTTTTTGAGTGCTTGTTTTTTGCTTTTCAATATTTCTGTCTTGCAATGTCTGCAACAAAGCCGTTAAAGGTTCTTTATCTTGAAGTGCTCTTAAATTTGGTGTATTTGGTGAACTCACATTCACTACAAAATAATCAACATGATCAAACAAGGCGTCAAAACAAATGATATAATCTTCAACCGCATTTTCATTTGGAGTAACTTTATTTTTTCCAATATTTCCTCCAATTAAAACTCCCGAATTCTTTTTCAAACGTTCTACTGCTTCAATCACACCGCCGTTATTAAATCCCATTCGGTTAATAATTGCCTGATCTTCTTTTAAACGGAATAAACGTTTTTTAGGATTTCCTTCTTGACCAACCGGAGTTACTGTTCCAATCTCGATAAAACCAAAACCAAAATCTCCAAGCTCTTTATACAGTTTAGCATCTTTATCAAATCCTGCTGCAAGTCCAACCGGATTTTTGAATTTTATTCCGAAAACTTCTCTTTCTAAGCGAGCATCTTTTACTTCATAAATGGCTCTTATAATTGATGAAACTCCTGGGATTTTTGAAATGAATTTTACAAATGAAAAAGTAAAGTAATGCACTTCTTCTGGATCAAACCAAAAAAGTATCGGGCGAATTATCAATTTATACATAAGAATTTTGTTGTGTTGTTTTCGGATGCAAATTTAAATATTATAGTTTAAAAAGGTGCTTTTTTATCTAAAACAAATTATCCGAGTTTTCAGATTGATTTTAATTTCTAAAAACGGAAACACTTCGCAAAAATGAAAAATACTGTTTCAAACTTTGATTTTTAACGTTGCAGATTATAAAATGAAACAAATTCAAGGCTCCTTTCTGTAATGTTTGGATTATTTATTATCTATTTTTGAGACACTTAAGAGATTTACTTGCTTTTAAATTCATTTATATAACAAATTAATAATGAATCGAAATGTTTTACATAAATCATCCTTTTAAAAACATTTTTCTTTCAGCAGTTTTTTTTGTTGTAACGAGTTTTTTTTCAAACAAAATTATTGCTCAGGAAAATGAAGAAAAAGCTTTTCATCCGCATCACCAAATAGGTCTTTCAATAAATCACGTTCACGTTTTTGAAGGCCGAGATGACGAAGGAAATCGAGAAGTTCTAAGTCTTCCGGCTTGGGGATTAGATTACACTTTTCAATTTCACGCAAAATGGGGAATTGGTCTTCACACTGATTTTATTATCGAAAAATTTAAAGTCGAAAAAAATCTGGAAAACGGTGACGAAAAAGAAACAGTTGAAAGAAGTTATCCAATTGCACCAGCAGTAATGGGAATTTATAAGCCAAATGAACACTGGAGTTTTCTTTTGGGTTTTGGAGGTGAATTTGCTAAAGAAGAAGATTATTTCTTGACCAGAGCTGGAGTTGAATATAGTTATGAACTGCCAAAAGGCTGGGAAATTTTTGGAACCGTCAGCTATGATTTTAAATGGAATGCCTATGACAGTTGGGGAATTGGATTAGGAATTGCAAAAAACTTTGGAGGAAAATAAATATTTAAAAACCAATTATGCGCATATATAAAACAAATAAAATTGTTTCGATTTCAAGATTTTTTTTGACATCCTTAATGCTTTTAATTGGTTTAAATGGGATGGCACAGCTCGAAAAAGAAAAAGACACCACAAAATTAATTAAAGTCAGTTATGGCTCAAAAGGAATCGAATTAAGAACAAGAGACAACAAATTTCTTTTTCAATTACAAAGCAGACTTCAATTTCGATTTTCTACACCCAACGATACAGATCCGTTAACCTACGACGATTATAGTCAGGACACAAAAACAACATTCAAAATCAATAGAGCCCGATTAAAAGTTGGAGGACACGCTTTTCATCCTTGGCTGAAATATTATTGGGAATACGAACTCAGCCAGTCTAATTTATTAGATTTTAGGCTGATGGTTGAAAAATGGGAATGGCTGAGTTTTAAAGCCGGGCAATGGAAAGTGGAATACACTCGCGAACGTTTTATAAGCAGCGGTGAACAGCAAACAGTTGACCGATCGTTAATAAACCGTCCTTTCACCGCTGACAGACAAATGGGAGTTGAAATTTACGGACATTTAAAAGGCGCTGGTATTGCCGATTTTAATTACTGGGCCGCAGCACTTACCGGAACTGGACGAGGAAACACTGCAAATGACGACGGAAATCTAATGTATTTTGGACGCGCACAATGGAATTTTCTAGGAAGATTTCTGGACTTTGAAGGAAGCGATTTAGAATTTCACGAAAAACCAACTCCAATTATCGCAATATCAGGCTTGACAAACCGAAGCCCTTATACTCGATTTTCACAATCTGGTGGAGGATCTTTAGAAGGTTTTGAAAATGGATTGCCGGGTCAATACCGCGTTAATCAATGGAATCTCGAAAGTGCTTTTATGTATCGAGGTTTTTCTTGGCAAAGCGAATTGCATACAAAAAAGATCATCGATAAATTAAATTTCGACGATACCACGACATTGAAAGGTTATTATGTTCAGGCAGGTTATTTCTTTAATAATGTTTTTGAATGGTGGCCAAAAAAATTAGAAATGGCCGCTAGACATGCCGGATATCGACCTGATAATTCAATTAAACAAAACTCCCAAGAGGAAACAACTATTGCCTTCAATTGGTTTTTTAATGGACACAAAAACAAATTGACTTCAGAAGTCAGTTATTTCAGTTTTCAGGATAAAACATTGCCTCTAGAACAAGGTTGGCGCTTTAGAATTCAATGGGACATCTCATTATAACTTGCAAAGCTCCGTCAACCGAATTATAGTTAAATTTTACAGGATAAATCATTTTTTTAATAACTTTATAAAACTAAAACTCTGAAAATGAAAAATATAACCTTTACAATTAGAAAAACGATTTGTATGCTTTTTGTGGGATCACTTTTTATGGTTTCAATTGACAGTTTTGCGCAACGCGGACGAGGTGGTTTTCACGGAGCTGGTGGTGGCGGTGCTCATGGAGGCGGAGGCGGTCAAGCAAGACAAGCTAGGCCTGCCAGAGAAGCAAGACCTGCAACACAATCCAGACCTGCTAATATAAATAGACCTTCAACTGCAAACAGACCTGCTAATGTATCGCGTCCAGGAGCTAATAATGGAGGAACCAGAATTAATGGAGGAACTGCCAATAATTCTAATATCCGTAATAAAGGAACTGTAAATAACAGGAACTCAAATAACACGAATAGAATCAACAATTCCGGCAACAGAAACACCAACATAAGCGGTAATACCGTTAATAGAAACAGAAATAATGTAAATATTAACGTAAATAATAGTGTTCATGTTCGCAACAATCGAAACACCGTTGTTAGACCTGGCTATAGACCATACGTCCGCCCTCCTTATGTTTATGGCGGTTATAGATACAATTGTTACCATCCATATTATCCTCGTCCATACAGACCTTTTTATTGGGGACCAGTTTGGCATCCGTGGGGGTTTTTCGTAGCAACATTAGCAACTACAGCAATTATTGTTAGTGTACAGAACGAAAAATATCACTATGATCAAGGAGTTTGGTACAGTTCTACAAGTGGCGGTTATACTGCTGTTCCTGCACCTGTAGGAGGAACTGTAAATAATATTCCAAGCGGAGCAGAAACCGTCAACACAGGAACCGTCAATAATTATTATTACGGAGGAACATATTATGAAAAAGATGGAGGTAAATACACCGTAGTCGCGCCAACCGCTGGAACAGTAGTAGATAATTTGCCTGAAGGAGGTGAAGAAGTCACTATAGGTGATGCAAAATATGTGAAATTTGGTGAAACATATTATCAGCCTGTTCAAGTCGATGGAAAAGACAAATACGAAGTTGTTTCGGTTGAGAAAGATAGTTAAAAATAAATTAGTCTATAAATTCTATAAAATAAATAGACTATTGTAATGTTATTTTTATAATTTTATCACCCAATTAACAAGCACCCTATATTAAAAACTATTATAATGAAAAATAAAACCTATTGGATATTTGCACTACTGACCATTTCAATTATTTCGATCGCTTCTTTTGGATATACTAAATTAGTGGTTCCAAAGCATGAAAAACCTGTCGCAATGGATTGTGCAGAAACTCCAAATACTACAGAAGCATCTGCATTTAAACCAACTATTGAAAACAAAAATAAGCCAGCCGGAAAAGCGCCAAAAGGAATGGTGTGGATTCCAGGCGGTGAATTTTCGATGGGATCAAATGTTGAAGACGAAAGCTTATGCAGTATAAAAGGAGTTACAAAAGATGCGGCTCCTGTTCATCGCGTTTATGTTGACGGTTATTATATGGATCAAACCGAAGTTACAAATGAAGAATATGAAAAATTTGTAAAAGCAACAGGCTACGTAACGGTAGCAGAACAAAAACCAACAAAAGAGGAATTCCCAACGGCTAATGAAGAAGATTTAATAACTGGATCGGTTATTTTTACCCCTACTCCAGCTGCAGTTAATTTAAATGACTTTTTACAATGGTGGCGTTATGAGCCAAATACCGACTGGAGACATCCAGAAGGCCCGCAAAGCAGCATTAAAGGAAGAGAAAAATATCCTGTTGTCCATATCGCTTATGAAGATGCGGCAGCCTACGCAAAATGGGCTGGAAAAAGACTCCCAACGGAAGCAGAATGGGAATTTGCGGCAAGAGGCGGAAAAACTGGAAATCTATACGCATGGGGAAATTCATTAAAACCAAATGGAAAATTCCAGGCTAACATTTATCAAGGGCATTTTCCAATAAAAGATGGTGATACAGGTGAAGACGGATTTAAAGGAATTGCTCCTACTGCACAATTTGCTCCAAATGGATACGGTTTATATGACATGGCTGGAAATGTTTGGGAATGGGTTAACGACTGGTACAGCGTTGATTATTACAAAACTTTAGCAGAAAACGGAGAAGTAGCAAAAAATCCGCAAGGCCCAAGTGCTTACAATGATCCAAATGATCCAACTCAAATTAAAAAAGTACACAGAGGAGGCTCCTTTTTATGTACTGACCAATATTGCACACGCTATATGGTTGGAACCCGAGGAAAAGGTGAAGTTCGATCTGCAGCCAATCATCTTGGTTTTAGATGCGTCAAAAGCAAATAATTAAAAATAAACAAAAAGAGACTTATAAATTTATAAGTCTCTTTTTTTGTTATAAACTGCAAGTAAATTTTTGAAATTAGACCATTTAAAAATTTCTATATTTGCTAAAAAATCAAAAAAATGCAACATATAATAGATCGTTTTATCAGTTATGTAACAATTGATACTGAATCAGATCCAAATTCAAAAACTACTCCAAGTACAGAAAAACAATGGAATCTTGCCAATAAATTAGTTGAAGATTTAAAAGCTATTGGCTTACAAGATGTTACAATTGACGATAAAGCGTACATTATGGCGACTTTGCCAAGCAATGTTGATCATGAAGTACCAACAATAGGGTTTGTTTCGCATTTTGATACATCGCCAGATTTCAGCGGAGCCAATGTAAAACCTCAGATTGTTGAAAATTATGATGGAAAAGATATCGTTTTAAACGCTGAAAAAAACATCGTTTTATCTCCAAATTACTTTAAAGATTTACTTTTATACAAAGGCCAAACCATCATTACAACTGACGGAACAACTTTATTAGGTGCTGATGATAAAGCCGGAATTACAGAAATTGTTTCGGCTATGGAATATCTTATTCAGCATCCAGAAATCAAACACGGAAAAATCAGAATCGGGTTTACTCCTGATGAAGAAATTGGTCGCGGCGCACATCATTTTGATGTTGAAAAATTTGGCGCACAGTGGGCATACACTATGGATGGAAGTCAGATTGGCGAATTAGAATACGAAAACTTCAACGCGGCAGGAGCTAAAATCACATTTAAAGGAAAAAGCGTTCACCCTGGTTACGCAAAAGGAAAAATGATAAATTCGATGCTTTTGGCAAACGAGTTTATCAATGAACTTCCGAAGGGCGAAACTCCACAAGAAACTAAAGGCTACGAAGGTTTTTTTCATGTTCATCATATAAAAGGAAATATTGAGGAAACTGTTTTAGAATTGATTATTCGCGATCACAACAAAAAGAAATTCGAAAAACGTAAAGAACTTATTCATAAAATCGCTAAACAATTCAATAAAAAATTCGCAAAGAAATTTGGCGAAGATATTGTAATTGCTGAAGTCAAAGACCAATATTACAACATGAAAGAAAAAGTTCTTCCTGTTAAACATATTGTTGATATTGCAGAAAAAGCAATGCGAGAATTGAATATAAAACCGATCATAAAACCAATTCGTGGCGGAACAGACGGTTCTCAATTGTCATTTATGGGACTTCCTTGCCCGAATATATTTGCTGGCGGACATAATTTTCATGGAAAATACGAATATGTTCCTGCCGAAAGCATTCAGAAAGCAACAGAAGTAATTGTGAAAATTGCTGAATTGACTGCAATTCCTGGAGCTTTTGATGTTACAGAAAAATCTAAAAGAACAAAATAATTGGAAGCTAAACCAGAAAATAAAGGAATGTGGAAATATGGCGGGCAGTGGGAAGAAGAATTAATCCTGCTCAAAACCATTATTGACAAAACAGTGCTTACCGAAACCACAAAATGGGGAGGTTGTGTATATGTTTTCGACAAGAAAAACGTTGTTGGAATTGGAGGTTTTAAGGATTATTTTGCTTTATGGTTTTTTAATGGCGTTTTCCTGAAAGATGAAAAAAAGAAATTAATAAACGCACAGGAAGAGGTAACAAAATCATTGCGTCAATGGCGATTTACCTCCAAAGAAGATATAAACGAAAAGATCATTTTAGAATATATCGCTGAAGCTATTGAAAATGAAAAGCAAGGAAAAGTCATAAAACCTGCTAAAAAAGAGGCGATTGTTTCTGAACTTTTTGAAAAAGAAATGATTCAAAATCCAGCTTTAAAAGAAGCTTTTCAAAAGTTCTCACCTTATAAACAATATGAATTTTTAGAATATATTGAAACCGCAAAACAGGAAAAAACAAAGCTTACTAGAATTGAAAAAGTAGTTCCGATGATTTTAGCGAATGTTGGGCTGAATGATAAATATAGGTAAATTATTAAATTCCTATTTTCTAAATTCCAAATTCCAAACTATACGAAACCTTTGTCAAAGTTTTAAACTTTGACAAAGGTTTTTCTTTTTTGTCGTTCTAACAAAATTTACCGGTAAAGTTTGTCATTCCGAGGAACGAGGAATCTACACAAGAAACTCTACAAAGATTGTCGATTTTCGTTACAGAGCTGCTTGCGAAGATTCCTCGTTCCTCGGAATGACAAGATTGTGTCAATTCTAGTTAAAGTACAAAGTGATGTCATTTCGACCGAAGGGAGAAATCACACGAGAAACTCTACAAAGATTGGCAATTTTCGTTGCGGAGCTGCTTGTGAGGATTCCTCGTTCCTCGGAATGACAAGATTGTGCAAAAAAAATCCCAAACTCCGTTAAGGAATTTGGGATTTTTAAATTGAAAATTCTTAAAAAAAAATTAAGCTTTTTTATTCAAAGTAGCACTCAATTCTAAAGAAATAGCTGAACGCTCTAATTTTAATTTTCCAGACATTGTTTCGATTACAACTGTAGTTTCTCCAAGTTCAACAACTTTACCGTGAAAACCACTTTTAGTAATTATTTTATCACCTACTTTTAGGCTGCTTTCAAATTCTTTTTCATTTTTCGCTCTTTTTTGTTGTGGTCTGATCATGAAGAAATAGATTACCACGAACATTAAAAGGAACGGTGCAAATTGAGATAATTGTCCCATAATTTAAGTTTGTTTTTGATTTATATTAATATTTTTTTTTTGCGTTGGCTCTTCAACTTCGCTCAGAGTGACAACTCAAAATTATTTTTTTATTTTAAATTTTACATCAACCCTCTTCCTACTTTCACCATTTTTTTATTGGCTTCAAGTTCTTTAACAAGGTTATCTAAAATTCCGTTGATAAAAATACTGCTTTTTGGTGTAGAATACTCTTTTGCAATTTCTAAATATTCGTTAAGAGTTACTTTCACTGGTATCGAAGGGAATTTCAAAAATTCGCAGATTGCCATTTTCAGAATAATGGTATCAATTTCAGCAATACGCTCGCTGTCCCAGTTTGGTGTTTTGTCATCGTACTCTTTTGCCAAAACCGCTTCGTTCAAAACGGTACGTCTAAATAAATCTTTAGCAAAATCTTTATCTTCAACGTCTTTGTATAATTTCGGAACTCTAAAAGCATCTGGATCATCTGTTTTGATCGCTTTTAATTGCTTGATAATATGCGTGTTTACCACCGGAATATCATCAACCCAAGTTAATTTATCATCTTCAAGATATTCATATAATTTCTCATTCGGAACAATAACATTTTCAAACAAATCAATTATAAATTGTCTGTCTTCTTCAAATGTATTGACAGTATTGCTCATGTATTTTTTGTAAATATCACTTGCTTTAATATCATTTAAAAGCAAAATGATATAATCGTCATTTAAAGACCAGTTATTGATTTTACGAGTTTCTAAAGCAATGCTAAGAGAGTTGCTTTCGGCAAGAAGCTGAAAAATTTTGTTTTTAACAAACTTTTCGTTTGGGTTACGTTCTGCTGCAGTTGCAAGGTGTTTTTTGCTTGAAAGATGTAAAAAAACAGATTCTTTTTTGCAAATTTCAATCAATGAAGAAAGCATTATAAGATATAAGTCCTGAATATTATCTATGCTATAAAAAAGAAATTTTTCTTCTTTTTCCATATTATCAGAACCGCTTTGATGCATTGCATAAATGGATTGCATTACTTTAACGCGTATGTGTCTTCTATTTACCACCTTGTAAGAACTTTTAAAAATTAGAGTGCAAAATTAAGAATTTCAATCCTGATATTAAAATTTATTCGCAAAAAAGTCATGGTTTTAGTGGTCAGTTTTCAGAATTCAGTGGTCAGTCTCCGTTTTTAGTGATCAGTTATCAGTATTTAGTGGTCAGTTATCAGTATTTAGTGGTCAGTCTAAGTTTACAGATAAAAAAAGTCTCAGTTTACAGATAAAACTGTAAACTGAGACTTAGACTATAAACTGAACACTAAAAAGTGAACACTGAACACTTAATTATTTCGCTGCGTTTTCAATTCTTCTCGCATCAATACGATTTTGAGCAATTGTAAGCGCTGCTTTATGCGTTGTAATTCCGTTTTTCACAGCATAATCGATAATTTCTAAAGTAGTGTTATAGATATTTTCGGTTTTAGTCATGATTTCGGCTTTACCGTAGTTTGCTAATTCAGCATAAACATTAATGATTCCACCAGCATTGATCAAGAAATCAGGAGCATATAAAATTCCTCTTTCTTGTAATCTTGCACCGTGAACATTTTCGTCTGCTAATTGATTATTTGCTGCACCAGCAATAACTTTAGCTTTAATTTTATCTACTGTATTATCATTGATGATTGCTCCCATTGCGCACGGCGCGTAGATATCAACGTCAGCAGCATACAAATCTTCACCTGTATAAATTGTTGCGTTGTATTTTTGAGCAACTTCATATAACTTTTCTTCGTTGATATCTGAAATTGTAACCTTAGCGCCTTCTTTAGTCAAATACTCAACCAAAGCTTCACCTACGTGTCCAATTCCCTGAACCAAAACTTTTTTACCATCTAAAACATCAGAACCAAACTGACTTTTAGCAGCGGCTTTCATTCCTAAATAAACTCCGTAAGCTGTTACAGGAGAAGGATTTCCAGAACCACCTCTTTCTTCAGAGATTCCAGTAACGTAAGGCGTTACATCTCTTACAGTATCCATATCTTTTGTCTCCATTCCAACATCTTCAGCAGTAATATATCTTCCGCTTAAAGAGTGAACAAATTCTCCAAACTTGCGCATTAACTCAGGAGTTTTCTGCGTTTTAGCATCACCAATAATAACAGCTTTACCACCGCCAATATTAAGTCCAGTAATGGCAGATTTATAAGTCATACCTCTTGAAAGGCGTAAAACATCATTTAAAGCTTCCCATTCTGTGTTGTAATTCCACATTCTGGTGCCTCCTAAAGCTGGTCCCATAACCGAATTATGAATACCAATAATTGCTTTTAAACCTGTATCTTTGTCATTGCAAAATACAATTTGTTCGTGATCGTCAAAAGATAATTGACCAAAAACAGGATCCATTTTTTGAAGTTCCTTTCCAGTTGCGAAAGTTGCATCCATAGCGCTAGTATTAATTAGTTAAAATTATGAATTTGTCAAAAAGACTTCTCAAACATAATTAAAAAATACACATGTGCTAATTTTTTATCTTTAAAATAACAATTTTACAATATAATTGTTTTGATTAAAACGCAGATTATTATAATTTTAATTAACAATAATTCATAATTTTAAATCAAATCAATATCACATTTCTTAAAAAAATGAAAGAATTAAGCTATTTAAATAAATATTTTGTCAAATATAAATTCAGTTTTTCCTTTGGAATTTTAATCACAATAATCGCACAAATATTCTTTTTATTTACACCAAAACTTGTCAGCCACTCTTTTGATGTCATTGAACGCTTTCTAAAACTCTCAGAAGCAGACCAAAACTCATCAATTATCAGAAATTTCTACAGACAAGATTTGATCAATAATGTGTTGTTAATCATTGGAAGTGCGATTGTAGCTGGATTTTTAACCTTTTTAATGCGCCAAACATTGATTGTAATGTCGCGCCATATTGAGTTTGATTTAAAAAATGAAGTTTTTAAACATTACGAGGTACTTTCGCAAAATTTCTACAAACAAAATCGCACGGGAGATTTGATGAACCGAATTAGCGAGGACGTTTCAAAAGTTCGTATGTACGTTGGTCCAGCCGTTATGTACACAATTAACACTTTTATTCGTTTTGCAATCGTGATAATATATATGTATAATGTTTCGCCGTTATTGACTTTATATACGATTCTTCCCTTGCCAATTCTTTCTTACTGCATTTTTAAGTTAAGTTCCGAAATCAACAAACGAAGTACTACTTTCCAGCAATATCTTTCAAAAGTTTCTAGTTTCACGCAGGAAATATTTTCTGGAATTAGAGTAATAAAAGCCTATTCTTTAGAAAATCAACATCAAAATAATATGGTTGATCTGTCTGAAGAAAGCAAACGTAAAAGTTTAGATTTAGCCAAAGTTCAGTCGCTTTTTGGCCCACTTATGATCGCGCTTATCGGAATCAGTAATTTGGTAGTAATTTATTTTGGTGGTATTATGTATATCAACGGAACGATTCCGAATATTGGAACCATTGCCGAATTTATTCTGTACGTAAACATGCTTACTTGGCCCGTAGCTTCTTTAGGCTGGGTTTCATCAATGGTTCAGGAAGCTGAAGCTTCTCAAAAACGTTTAAATGAGTTTTTGAAAATCGAGCCAGAAATCAAAAACAACAATCCAAATCCATCAGAAATTCAAGGTTCGATTGCTTTTGAAAATGTTAGCTACACTTATGAAGATACAAATATTGAAGCTTTAAAAAATGTAACTTTTTCGGTTAAAAATGGAGAAACTTTAGCCATTTTGGGTAAAACCGGATCTGGAAAATCGACTATTTTGTCTTTGATTTCCCGATTATATGATGTTACCGAAGGAAGAATCACAATTGATCAAAATGAAATCAGCACTTTAAATTTAAATGATCTGAGAAACAACATCGGAATTGTACCTCAAGATGCCTTTTTATTTTCAGACACTATCAAAAATAACATCAAATTCGGAAATCAAAATGCGACCGATGAAGAAGTTATTATAGCTGCTAAAAATGCTGTAGTTCATGACAATATTATAGCATTCAACAAACAATATGACACTATTTTGGGCGAACGAGGAATTACACTTTCTGGCGGACAAAAGCAACGTGTATCAATTGCGCGCGCTATAATTAAAAATCCGGCGATTTTACTTTTTGACGATTGCCTTTCGGCTGTTGATACAGAAACGGAAGAAACTATCTTAAATAATTTATTTGAAATTTGTAAAAATAAAACTACAATTATTGTAAGCCACCGAGTTTCATCGGCTAAAAATGCCGACAAGATTATCATTTTAGAGGATGGCAAAATAATTCAACAAGGCTCTCATAATCAATTAATAAATCAGGAAGGCTATTATTCATCGTTATATTTAAAACAACTTTCGGAAAAAGAATTACTTTAATTGTTGTGTAATAGATAATTTTTTATGATTTTTGATTACTATTAATTCCAAAAAATGATAGAACGTATTATGAGAGAAAATGACATGTTAGAAAAAGAAGAGATTTTTTCTAAAGTATTACGAGCAGGAAGAAGAACTTATTTCTTTGATGTGAGAGCTACTAAAGCTGACGATTACTACATCACGATTACCGAAAGTAAAAAATTTACTGAAGAAGATGGTTCTTTTCATTTTAAAAAACACAAAATTTACTTGTACAAAGAAGATTTTAGTGCTTTTGCCGAAATACTAGAAGAAATGACTTCATACGTCTTGAACCACAAAGGCGAAGAAGTAATCTCTGAAAGACACCAAAAAGATTTTAAAAAAGAATACGGTTCTGACAAAACTGAAGGACAAAGATCTAGTTTTACTGATATTGATTTTGATGATATTTAGTCCCAAATAACTTTTTAAAAAGTACGAGTCCAATATGTCCAGCATTTTGGACTTTTTTTATATATTTAAATTCTATAATTTTAGTCGAGGTAAAAATTTTAGATTTTAGAATTCAGATTTTAGATTCTGAAAAACTAAATCTGTAAAACATTAAAAATGAAAAAACTAATTCTCTTATTTGCTTTCGTATTCATAACTGCTTCGTCATTTGCTCAAAAATTAGAATACGACACCAAATCAAATATTCAATATTATAACGCTTCAATCAATAAATCTGACAGTTACATAAATGAAAGATGCGTTTTAGATATTTATTATCCAAAAAACACTAAAAATTTTGCTACAATAATTTGGTTTCACGGAGGTGGATTGACGGGCGGAAACAAGGAAATTCCGGAAGCTTTAAAAAATAAAGGTTTTGCTATTATTGGCGTTAACTATAGGCTTTCGCCGAAAGTAAAAGCAGAAAAAGCGATTGAAGATGCTGCAGCTGCTATAGCATGGACTTTTAACAACATTGCTAATTATGGAGGTGATGCTTCGCAGATTTTCGTTTCAGGGCATTCTGCTGGCGGTTATTTAGCCTTAATGACTGGATTGGACAAAAAATGGCTTCAAAAAGAAGGAATTGATGCCAATAAAATAGCTGGACTTATTCCGTTTAGCGGACAATGTATTACCCATTTTGAAATTAGACGACAGAACGGAATTCCTGAAAAACAGCCAACAATTGATGCTTTCGCACCTTTATATCATGTTCGTGCCGATGCTCCACCACTTTTACTGATTACTGGAGATCGTGAACTAGAAATGCTGGGACGTTATGAAGAAAACGCTTATATGGCCCGCATGATGAAACTCTTGGGTCATACACAAACCAAACTTTATGAATTAGACGGTTACGGTCACGGAATGACTGAACCTGGTTTTCCGTTGCTTGTTAATGAGATAAATCGAATTTTAAAAGAAAAACAAACCAAAAAATAAACACAATAAAATTCCACGGCAATGGACACACAATTATTGATTTTACCTGGATTAGGAAATTCTGGAGACAAACACTGGCAGACCTTTTGGCACGATAAATTTAAAAATTCTATTCGTTTAGTTCAAGACAATTGGGACGAACCGCTTCGTGAAGACTGGATTTCGCGCTTAAATGAAGAAATTGCTAAATTAGAAAATCCAACAATTTTAGTTGCTCACAGTCTGGCGGTTTCTTTAGTATTGCATTGGGCAGAAAACAATTCGAACAAAAATATTATAGGTGCTTTATTGGTTGCTCCCGCAGATGTCGATTCGCCTGAACATACTCCAGATATTGTTAGGAATTTTTCACCAATGCCTCTTTATAAATTACCATTTCCGTCAATTGTTGTAGCAAGCGAAAATGATCCGTATGCTACCTTCGAAAGAAAACAATATTTTGCCGAAAAATGGGGAAGCGATTTTGTAAACGTTGGAAAACAAGGACACATTAATTCGGATTCGGATTTAAAATATTGGGAAGAAGGACAAGTGATTTTGAATCAGTTGATCGCGAATATTGAAAAGTGATCAGTGTTCAGGTTTTTAGTGTTCAGCTTAACTTCTAGTGATCAGTGTTCAGCTTAACTTCTAGTGATCAGTGTTCAGCTTAACTTCTAGTGATCAGTGTTCAGCTTAACTTCTAGTGATCAGTGTTCAGTTGTTTAGTGTTCAGTTGTTTTTGCAATTAAAGACTGAACACTAAAAACCTGAACACTGAACACTAAACTACCCTATTCTAAGTCCATTTTCTATCTTAAAATCCGGAGCAAGTAAAATAACATCTCCCTCCTCTCCTACAGCGCCAAGAACAAGACATTCGCTCATAAATTTTCCGATTTGTTTTTTAGGAAAATTGACAACGGCAACGATTTGTCTATTAACTAAATCTTCCTTTTTATAGCGCTTTGTAATTTGCGCTGATGATTTTCTGATTCCAATTTCGGAACCAAAATCTATCGTTAATTGAAATGCTGGTTTTCTTGCTTCGGGAAAATCGTTTACCTCAACAATGGTTCCAACACGCATATCGGTTCTTTCAAATTCGTTCCAAGTTAAATCCATTTTGTAAGCTATCTAGTTTATTTACAAACCTATAATTTTGTAATGAATTGCACTAATTCTATAACTAGTTTTTCTGGCTTCACTTTTAATTTTACGAGACAATTAAATGAAACTAACAGTAAAAACATATAAAATGGAAAATAGTGTAATAACTCCAGGCATTTCTCTCAAAGATTTCGATTATGAAGTTAATAAATCAAATAGTGATAAATATATTGAAACTGCAAAAAATGTAAAACTTTATGTTAGAGATTATGGAAAAGGAAAACCCGTAATTCTCATTCACGGCTGGCCACTTTCAAACGAGATGTGGGAATATCAAATAGAATTTCTGGTTCAGAATAATTACAGAGTAATTGCTTATGACCGTCGTGGTTTTGGTAAATCATCGCAACCTTGGGATGGTTATGATTATGATACTTTGACTGATGATTTAAACGAAATTATTGAACAGTTGCAACTAGATGATGTGACTTTAGTTGGTTTTTCTATGGGTGGTGGAGAAGTCGTTAGATATTTCAGCAGACATCAGGGAAAAGGCGTTACTAAAGCTGCTTTAATTTCGTCAATTATCCCATTTTTAGCAAAAACGGAAGACAATCCTGAAGGACGCCCAAAAGAAAAAGGAGAATCTAGCGCAACAGCGATTAGAGAAGACAGAATTGGTTTTCTAGATAATTTTGGAAAAATATTCTTTGGGGTAAATATTATCAACAAACCTTTAAGCACACCTTTGTTAGAATATTATAGAAATTTATGTTCTGTAGCTTCGCCACGCGCAACTTTGCAATGTGCCGAATCTTTAAACACGACCGATTTTAGAGATGAACTTCACACCATTAAGGTTCCAACTTTAATAATTCATGGAACTGATGATAAAAATGTTCCTATCGAAATCAGTTCAGAAAAAACAGCAAAAGCAATAGAAAACAATACTTTCATTGTTTACGAAGGCGCACCACATGGTTTATTTTATACCGAAAAAGACAAACTAAATAAAGATTTACTTGAATTTTTGAATTCATAAACAAATCTATTGATAAAATAGCTCCCGCAGATTCTGCAGATTTAGTAGATATTTTAAAACTTCAAAAAAAATAATCCGCTAAATCTGCAGAATCTGCGGGAGTTTTTTTCATCACTTTTTTATAAATCATTTTAATCTTATTATTTGCGTCAAAAAGTCAAACAGTAAAAGAATTCTTTCTTGTGCTCTTTTATTTACAGAAATAAGCCTATTTTTGAGAATAAATTATCTGTAAAATGGCACGAACTCCTTCAAATATGATTCCGCTTGGAACAATAGCTCCCGAATTTTATTTAAAAGATACCAATTCAAACAACACCTATTCTTTTGAAGATTTGAAAGGTTCAAAAGGAACGCTTGTCATTTTTATGTGTAATCATTGTCCGTTTGTACTTCACGTGATTAAAGAAATTGTAATGATTGCCAATGATTATCGTGTTCAGGGATTAGGAATTGTAGCCATTTCAAGCAATGATATCGAAAAATATCCTGAGGATTCTCCAGAAATGATGACCGATTTTGCCTTTAAAAACAAAATCGATTTTCCGTATTTATTCGATGAAACTCAAGAAATCGCGAAAGCTTATGATGCAGCCTGCACACCTGATTTCTTTTTATTTGATAGCCAAAATAAATTATTTTACAGAGGCCAACTAGACGATTCAAGACCAGGAAATGGAATTCCGTTAAGCGGAAGTGATTTAAGAGGCGCTATCGACGCCTTAATTTACAACCGAACTTTGAGTGAGATCCAGAAACCAAGTATTGGCTGTAATATCAAATGGAAATAAACTTTCAAAAAAGTTTGTTATCTTTGTAAAACAAGCTAAAAATTACTCATCGTGAGCACGCTGCTACTAATTACAGTTTCGTTATTACTGTTTTCTTCTCCAAGAAAACCGCTTTCGGCTGTATTTATTTCACATAGCAAGGCCTTTATTAATTAGGCCTCCGTCTATTTCATTTCTTCTTTCAGGCGGAGGATTTACATTTTTTTAAAACTTTATCTTATTTGACAAAATCAAATTTTGGTCAGATATTTTTTTGTTTTTCCACATTTAAGCATTTTAAAATTTCAGCCTTTTATAAGGTAATGAAACGACTTGCTTTCTTTATTCTAAAAGAAGAAAATTCATTCAAAGCAAACAACATTAAAATTCAAACAGATATGAAACCAATACCCACTTTCACTAAATCAGAATATCAATTTTTAAGAGAGTTGATTTTAAAAAGCAAAAATTCAACAAATACTAAAGAAGCTAATCAGCTTTCACAAGAATTAGATCGCGCAATTATAAGTAAGGAAAGCGATTTAGACTCTTCGGTTATCAGAATAAATTCTTTTGTAACGATTGAAGATGTAATAGCCAAGAAACAAATGACAATACAAATTGTCCTCCCTTCGTCTGCCGATTTAAAGCAATCGAAAATTTCAATTTTAGCACCTTTAAGCGTGGCTATTATTGGTTTTAAAGAAAATGATCAAGTCGATTGGGAATTGCCGGCCGGAATCAAAACTTTAAAAATAATTGCAGTAAAAAATGCTGAAGTTCCTACTTCGTAAACTTTTAAACACCTCATTTATATGAAGGTGTTTTTTTATATCTGTCTGAAAACAAAAAAACTATTCAATTCTGAATAGTTTTTTTGTTTTTGTTTAACTGCAAATTATTACAATTGCGAGTGGATATAATTTGTTATCGAAGCCATATTAGTATCATCTACTTTTGCTTTCTTCTGCATGCGAACCAAAATTGGTTGCCATTCTTCTTTCGTAAATTTCGTCGGCTCGTACAACTTATGACATTTTGCACAGCTGTTTTCATATAAGCTTTTCCCTGCAGCAAGTTCTGGAGTTAATTCCTTTGCTTTTACAGTTTCAGTAACCGCAGGCGCTGCTGGTGCAACAGGAGCTGCAGGCGCTTTTTTTGTACCGCACGAAACTAGTAATAGCACTGCTGCGGTTAAAGTTAAAATTTTTGATTTCATTGCTTTGGTTTGTTTTTATTTTAAGTAAATATAAAAAAATCCCATATGCCGCGGCATATGGGATTACTATTTAAAATAATACTAAATTGCTCTTATATTCTTATTTAACGTCCATTAATTCAACGTCAAAAATCAAAGTTGCGTTTGGTGGAATAACTCCTCCAGCACCTGATGGTCCGTAAGCTAAATCAGATGGAATTACAAAACGAGCTTTGTCTCCAACTTGTAATAAAGCAATACCTTCGTCCCATCCTTCGATAACTTGTCCAATTCCTAATTTAAATTCGATTGGTTTTTTTCTTGGGTAAGAAGAATCAAAAACTTTTCCGTTTTCTAAAGAACCTTCGTAGTGAACAGAAACTGTTTTTCCTGCTTCAGCTCTTTTACCTTCTCCTTTTTGAATCATTTTATAACGTAAACCGCTTTCAGTTTTATCAAAACCAGCAGCTAATTGCTCCATTTTTGCTTCAGATTCTGCTTTTAAAGCCGCTTCTCTTTTTAGACGTGCACCTTTTAAACCGATAAAAGCTTCAATAGCATTCCATTTTTGAGCTTCTTCTCCAACTCTAATGATTTCTAAAGTTTCAAGAGCATCACCTTGAGCAACAGCATCAACAATATCTTGTCCTTCTACTACATGACCAAAAACTGTATGTTTTCCGTCTAACCAAGGAGTTGGAACGTGCGTGATGAAAAATTGAGAACCGTTAGTTCCAGGACCTGAGTTTGCCATAGACAAAACTCCCGGACGATCGTGTTTTAAACTTGGAATGAATTCGTCATCAAATTTATATCCAGGATCTCCAGTTCCAGTTCCTTTAGGACATCCACCCTGAATCATGAAATCAGCAATTACTCTGTGAAAGTTTAATCCGTCATAGAATTTTTGTCCTTGAGGTTTCACTTTATTTTCCATATTTCCTTCTGCAAGAGCAACAAAGTTTCCTACAGTTCCTGGTGTCAAATCGTGCGTCAATTTTACTAAAATCGAACCTTTGCTAGTATTAAATTTAGCGTATATTCCGTTTTCCATGTTGTATTTTTTTTTATTCGAATGCAAATTTACAAATTAATTATTTATCAATTTGTCTTTCTATTTTTAGATTTATAAGTAAGTCCATAAACGACAAATGCCAATGCTGATAAGCCAACACATCCAAGTGCAACTGCATGCCATCCTCCCAATTTCCAAAGTAATAACCCGTACGCAGATCCGGCAGCAGTTCCTAAAAAGCTAAACGACATGAAAACTGTGTTTAACCTGTTTCTAGCTTCTGGCAATAATGAATAAACTCGGGTTTGATTTGAAATGTGAACACCTTGAATTCCTATATCAATAAATACAATTCCAATCGCAATTCCGATTACGCTTTCTATCGAAAAATAAAAAATGAGAAAGCTTATCAAGATCAATAAACAACCATAACCAACGGCAATTCTAGAATTTCCTTTATCTCCAATTTTACCAACCAAAGGCGCCGCCAAAGCTCCAGAAGCACCTACAATTCCGAATAAACCAATTGTAGCACTATTAAAACCAAACGGTTCGCCGGAAAGCAATAAAACCATTGTAGTCCAAAAAGCACCAAACTGAGCAAAACTGAACACGTTAATTGCTGTGGCTTCGCGTAAAACCGGCTGTGTTTTTATAAGTGCAAATAAGGATTGAATCAATTGCCCGTAAGTTCCTTGAAACTGTGGTTTATTAACTGGAAATTTATTTTGAATCACGAAAAAGATCAAAAGACAAATTCCGGCAGCGATATAAAACATCGATCTCCAGCCTAAGACTTGGCCAATAAGTCCGCTTAAAGTTCTGGAAAGCAAAATTCCGACCAATAAACCACTCATAATTGTTCCGATAACTTTTCCACGCTGTTCTGGCGTACTTAAAGAAGCTGCCAAAGGCAAAATAAGCTGTGGCACAATCGATGTGATTCCAATCAATAAAGAAGCGATTTGTAAAATAAGAAAACTTTTGGCTGTTGCAGCAATCAATAGCGCGATTACAGAAGCAAAAGTGGTAATCAAAATTTGTTTTTTACGCTCTAATTTGTCACCAAGTGGCACCATAAAAAAGAGACCAATTGCATAACCAGCCTGCGTAAGGTACGTTATTGTTCCAGCGCTGGCTTCGGGAATTTTAAATTCGTTGGCAATTAAAACAATCAAAGGCTGGCAGTAATAAAGATTTGCAACTATAAGACCAGTGCAAACTGCCATAAACAAGACATTGGTTTTAGATAAATTCATGGTGCAAAAATACCACTCTAATCTTTAGCAAAACTTTAAAAAATCTATAAATTTTTCAAATTCAAGTTACGATCAGGATATTTTTGCACCAATATCACTGACTTTTAAGATTTTAAAAAATCTTCGCGGACAGGGCTAAAAACATCTGTAAGCATTCCGGTTTCAAGACAAACAACGCCATGAACAGCGTGAGGCGGAATATAAAAACTGTCTCCTTCTTTTAAAGTTTCTGTTACACCGCTTATAGTTACATCAAATTTTCCACTCGCAATATAAGTTACCTGCGAATGGTAATGATCGTGCAGGACGCCGATGCCACCTTTTTCAAAATGAACATTTACAAGCATAATTCGGTCATCAAAAGCCAAAATTTTGCGTTTAATTCCTTCGCCTACTACTTCCCATTCTATATCGTCACCTTTTATAAATTCTTTGCTCGTTGCCATTTTATTCTTTTTAAATTTTTTCAATATCTTTTTTCATTAATGCTAATCCGTCTGCCAGGTTATTTTCTTTAAAATACTCTTCTAATTCTTTCAGCCTTTTTACATTATCATATTTGAATCCTGAATTTAGTTTTCTTTGGCAGAGCGAACACAATCTGAGTGAATGTTCATCTGTTTCAGACAAACTATTCGTGCCATTCATCACGCAATCGGCCTCAATGCAATGATGCAGACCAAACATATGTCCAATTTCATGCGAACAAATTTTAAGCAATCGCTCTAAACATAAACTAAAATCTGCTCCTTCCATTTTTTTGTCATACAGCCTGTGAATCGAACTTACAGCGATTTTATCTCTATAAGACGCAAGCCCAAAAACATAATTCCATTCTGGTTTTGGATACAAATCTTTTTCTGTTATCGCCATTAAAGCAATCCCTTTATCATGTTTTTCGTTCTTTAAAACACTGTCTAAAATATATCCTGCCAAAAATTGCTCTTGACCAAGCTCTCCTTTTCTTCTAACATGTTTGGGAATAATATCATTTGAAACCTCTTTCAAAACCTTTGTTTTCAACTGAAAAAATAGTTCTAAATATTGACGAACCAATTCAATTTGTTTGACTTTCAACGAATCGAATTCTCCTATTGGTTGCAAATAAATAATATTTTCTTCTTTTGTTGGTACAATATGTTTTGTATTTATGAATTGCTCAAAACTCTGCCCTTTTTCTGGATGCGAATACAACCAATCGCCAAAAACCGGCTTACCAAGCTTTACGTCATTGACTTTAATTGCTGTGAAATATGGATTTGGAGTTAAATTTAATTCCGGATTTCCTCCTGAATTTTCTTTTTTATTTGATTGACATGAACAAAGAATCGCAACTATCAGAAAAAGAACTTTCTTCATAAATTACCAATAAATTAAATTAGATTTTTCGCAATAAAATCACAGCTAGTTTTTATGGATTCAAAAGCATTAGCTGCAAAATTATTTTCCTGTTCAACAAAAAAATGAATCATTCCTGATTGTTTTGCTGCTGCAAATAAAGGCTTAAAATCAATTAATCCTGAACCAACTTCAGTATTCAGCGCTTGGTTTGCTTTATCCATATCTTTTATATGCCACATTTTGAAACGACCCGGATTTTCTTTAAACAATTTTAAAGAATCATTTCCAGATCTTGCTACCCAGTATAAATCCAATTCAAAGTAAACTAAATCTTTGTCCGTTTCCTTTAACAAGATTTCATAACCCGTAACGCCGTCATGTTTTTGAAATTCAAAATCGTGATTATGATATGCTAATTTAAGACCTGCTTTTTTGCACATTTTAGCCGCTTCGTTTAAACGCAAAGCAATAGTTTTATAATTCTCTATAGTTTTTCTAAAGGGTTCATCGACCCATGGAACGGTTAGGAATTCGTTTTTCAAAACTTTTGCGGCTTCAATTGCAGCAATAAGTTCGGCTGTATTTCCATCGTATAAATAACTTCCTAAATTATAATGACCACTAACTGCTTTTAAATCATTATCATCCAAAATCTTTTTTAAATCCTTTGGCGATAATCCCCAAAATTGATCTTTTATAGAAAAACCATATGTTTCGACAGTTGTATAACCCGCTTTTGCTACTTTTTCTAAAGTCGATTTTACATCTTTAGGAAGTTCATCACGCAATGTATATAACTGCAAACCTATTTCTTTTTTGTTCATAGTAAAAGCTAATGAAGGCAGCGCTAAAACCGCAGTTGCAGCCAAGCCAGTATTTATAATAAAGTTTCTTCTCGTTATCATTTGAATCTCAATAAATCTAAAAGTAAAACTAGTCTTTTTATTGAAATACTGCACAAATCAATCTAAAATTGATTTTGAAAATTAGTGATAAAGTTGGCAAGCGCCTTTTCTGTGTCGAGATTTGTGATTTTTCCTTCGTTATCTATTTTTCCGCGAACACCTTGTATCAATAATGTTGAAGTGTTGTCGAATTTAGCTTCAACCGTTTTCATAATAAGCAAAAGTTGGTCATGCGCCATTTCACCAGACGCCGAAGCTGTGATAAGTCCCGACTTTTTCCCTGAAAAAACAGTCGTCGAAACACACCATTCTAAAGCATTCTTTAAAGTTCCTGGTAAACTGAAAACATATTCTGGAGTACAGATCAAGATACCATCTGCCTGGGCAACTTTATTTCTGAAATGAATTACGCTTTCTGGTGCTTTTTCTTGATCAAGATCAGGATTAAAATGTGGTAATCGATCTAATTTTTCAAAAATTTCAACCTCAAATTGTGATTTTAAATTTTCTGAAATATGTTTTAGAATTTTAAAATTGCTGGCATTTTTTCTAGTACTGCCATTAATTGCGAAGATTTTTATTTTTTGAGAAGACATTCTTAATTGGCGCTATTTTTAAATTGAACCTTTAAAAATACCATTTATTTATAAACGAAATAAAATTCTTTACTGAAAAATTATGCTTCGAAATCACTTCACCGTCAACAAACTCATCCCCGATAATTTATCAGAATCAATAGATTGTGGAGGATAATTTTGTTTTTCATTTCTATAAGAAACTACTTTTCCAGATTTATCTACATAAATATAAACGTAATTCCAATATAACGGACCTGCCATTCTTGAATCATGATCTTTATCTTTTTCATAAACTTGATCTGCGTAAACCAATATTTCGCCATCTGTTGTATTATCAAATGTCCTTACTGGAGTTCCCCAGGCTTTCATCAAATTTTGTTTTGATTTACCAACCCATTTGTCACCCGTATTTTTTGAGCTCGCGCATGCACATAATACCATTACAGCACACAATACAATTATTTTTTTCATTAGATCAAGATTTAGATTTAAGGCAAAAGTTTTACACATAAACAATTATGTAATGGTACTTAAAATTATTAAAAAAAGGATTACATAAAAACATTCAAATGTTATATAATTATTATTTATTCATTTGAAAAGCAATTAATTAAATACAAAAAAATCCATTTAATTTCACATTTGTTCAAGCTGGCATTTTTTAAATTTCTTCCATATTTACTTTGTATCTTTGCACCCAAAACTTTTGAAAGAGCGAAATGCGAATTGACATTATTACACTTTTACCTGAATTATTAAGAAGCCCATTTGAAGCTTCAATTATGAAACGTGCCATTGACAAAGGTTTAGTCGAAGTACATTTTCACAATCTTCGTGATTATAGTACTAATAGACAAAAAAGTGTCGACGATTATCCTTTTGGAGGAGGCGCAGGAATGGTAATGACAATTCAGCCAATTGACGATTGTATAACTCATTTAAAAAGTCAGCGAGAATATGATGAAATCATTTATATGTCGCCTGACGGAGAAACGCTGAATCAAAAAATGGCCAACACAATGTCAATGTATGAAAACATAATCATTTTATGCGGACATTATAAAGGTGTTGATCAAAGAGTAAGAGATCATTTTATTACCAAAGAAATCTCGATTGGTGATTATGTTTTATCTGGCGGAGAATTAGGCGCGATCGTTTTATCTGATGCATTAATTAGATTAATTCCTGGTGTTTTAAGTGATGAAACCTCAGCTTTGACGGACAGTTTTCAGGATAATTTGCTTTCTGGACCTATATACACAAGACCCGCAGATTATAAAGGATGGAAAGTTCCAGAAGTTTTAACCAGCGGTCATGCAGCCAAAATTGATAAATGGCGCGAAGACAAGGCGTTCGAACACACTAAAAATAGACGTCCAGATTTATTGGAAGAACATTAAATAGTTTTCAGTCTCAGTCTCAGTCTCAGTTCTCAGTTTAGATGCTAAATTCATGCAGCAAAAACTGAAAACTACCACTGAAAACTGAGACTAACAATCAATTTATCAACAACTTAAAATAATTTACAATTTATAATTCATAATTTATAATTATTTTCTACATTTGCACCCGAATTAGACTAACCTCTGGCGAGATCCGTGAATGTTACTCTATATAAAACTATAATAATAAAATTATCATGGCAGATTTATTAAAATTCGTTCAAAACGAATTCGTTGCTAAAAAAGATTTCCCTGAGTTTGGAGCTGGAGATACTATCACAGTTTTCTACGAAATTAAAGAGGGTGAAAAAACAAGAACTCAGTTTTTTAAAGGAGTTGTTATTCAAAGAAGAGGTTCTGGAAACACAGAAACTTTCACGATTCGTAAAATGTCTGGAGCTATTGGAGTTGAGCGTATCTTCCCAGTAAACTTACCAGCTTTACAAAAAATCGAAATCAACAAAAAAGGTGCAGTTCGTAGAGCTAGAATTTTCTACTTCAGAGAACTTACTGGTAAAAAAGCTAAGATTAAAGATAAAAGAAGATAATCATTTATCACTTTGTTATAAAAAACTCGTTTCATATCATTTGAAACGAGTTTTTTTTATGCCTTTATTTCGGCCAATATCAAAACCGTAATTTTTTAATATCAAAACCATTGATTTGACAATTTAAAGAGAATGAAATAACAATCTGTTAAATCCTCCATTTCTAAACAAAACTACACCGATTTCGGACTGTTTTTATTATATTTGCTCCGCTCGTTTTGAGCCGACTATACTTTTCATATCGTCATCCTTTGACGACACGCTTATAAAAAAAAAAAAAAAAAATGACACAGAATTCAAAAATTTTTTACACCTTAACTGATGAGGCGCCTTTATTAGCGACTTATTCTTTGTTACCAATTGTGCAGGCGTTTACTTCTACAGCAGGTATCGCTATTGAAACCAGAGATATCTCTTTAGCAGGAAGAATTTTATCAAACTTTCCTGAATCATTAACAGATGCTCAAAAAACAGTAGATGCTTTATCTGAACTTGGCCAACTAGCTACAAAACCTGAAGCTAACATCATCAAATTGCCAAACGTTTCTGCATCTGTACCACAATTAAAAGCGGCTATTGCTGAATTACAATCTCACGGATACAACGTTCCTAATTTCCCAGAAGATCCTCAAACGGATGCTGAAAAAGAAATTAAAGCAAAATATGCAAAAGTTTTAGGTTCTGCCGTAAACCCAGTTTTACGTGAAGGAAACTCTGATCGTAGAGCTCCAAGAGCGGTTAAAAACTTTGCAAAAGCAAATCCGCATTCAATGGGTGCTTGGTCTGCTGACTCAAAAACTAAAGTTGCTTCTATGCCAGGAGGTGATTTCTACGGAAGTGAACAATCACTTACTGTTGCTGAAGCTAATGATGTAAAAATCGAATTCGTTGCTAAAGACGGAACTACAACTGTTCTTAAAGCAAGCACTCCACTAAAAGCTGGTGAAATTATTGACAGCTCTGTTTTAAGTGTAAACAAATTAAAAACTTTTGCTGCTGAAGCAATCGCTGAAGCAAAAAAAGAAGGTGTATTACTTTCTGTGCACTTAAAAGCTACAATGATGAAAGTTTCAGATCCAATTATCTTTGGCGCTATCGTTGAAGTATATTTTGCTGATCTATTCAAAAAATACGAAGTTTTATTTGCTGAATTAAACATTGACACTAGAAACGGTTTAGGTGATATCTATGCAAAAATTGCTGGAAGACCTGAGCAGGCTGAAGTTGAAGCTGACATTACTAAAGCAATCGAAAACGGACCAGCTCTAGCAATGGTTAATTCTGATAAAGGAATTACAAACTTACACGTTCCTTCAGATGTGATTGTTGACGCTTCTATGCCAGCAATGATCCGTACTTCTGGACAGATGTACAATAAAGAAGGTAAACAGCAAGATACAATTGCAGTTATTCCAGACCGCTCATATGCAGGTCTTTACACTGCAACAATTGACTTCTGTAAAAAACACGGTGCTTTTGATCCTAAAACAATGGGAAGTGTTCCAAATGTTGGATTAATGGCTCAAAAAGCAGAAGAATACGGATCTCACGATAAAACTTTCCAAATGAAAGCTGACGGAGTTGTTCGTGTTGTTGATGCAAACGGAACTGTTTTAATGGAACAAAACGTTGAAGCAAACGACATTTTCAGAATGTGTCAGGCGAAAGATGCTCCTATTCAGGACTGGGTTAAATTGGCTGTAAACAGAGCTCGTTTATCTAGCACGCCTGCTGTTTTCTGGTTAGATGAAAACAGAGCGCACGATAGAGAATTGATCGTAAAAGTTCAAAAATATCTTAAAGATTACGATACTACAAACTTAGATATCCGTATTTTAAACCCAATCGCTGCAACTGAATTTACTTTAGACAGAATCATCAAAGGTTTAGATACTATCTCTGTAACTGGAAACGTTTTACGTGACTACTTAACAGATTTATTCCCAATTCTTGAGTTAGGAACTTCTGCAAAAATGTTATCTATCGTTCCATTAATGAATGGTGGAGGATTGTTCGAAACTGGTGCTGGAGGATCTGCTCCTAAACACGTTGAGCAATTTACAGAAGAAGGATATTTACGTTGGGATTCATTAGGAGAATTTTTAGCTCTTGGTGCATCTTTAGAGCATTTAGGACAAACTTTAGACAATTCTAAAGCGATTGTTTTATCTGAAACTTTAGACCAAGCAAACGATAAATTCTTGGCAAATGACAAATCTCCAGCTCGTAAAGTTGGTCAGATTGACAACCGTGGATCTCATTTTTATTTAGCTTTCTATTGGGCGCAAGCTTTGGCAGCTCAAAATAAAGATGCTGAATTAAAAGCAATCTTCACACCAATTGCTGCTGAATTTGAAGCGAACGAAGCTAAAATCGATGCAGAATTAATTGGTGCTCAAGGAAAAGCTCAAAACATTGGAGGATATTATCAGCCAAATCCTGAATTAGTAAGCAAAGCAATGCGTCCTAGTGAAACATTCAATGCTATTATTGCTAAAATCAAATAATACCAGAGCATAACTAAATGTGCTAATACAGATAAATAAAAAAGACAACCCTCAACGGTTGTCTTTTTTTCTTATCTTAACTAATGTTTAACACCGTTTTTGTATTAATATATTAGTAAGAATTCTTAACTATGTAAACCAAAATCAAAAAGATGATTATCAGAAAGTTTTGCATCCTTATTATTTTAATTTTAACGGCGTTTACTTCATTTTCTCAAGAAAAATTCACTCTGAGTGGTACGATAAAGGACAATAAAAGCAATGAAACCTTAATTGCTGTCAATATCTATATTCCATCTTTAAAAATTGGAACTACAACAAACGAATACGGTTTTTATTCGCTGACAATTCCGAAAGGCGAACACCAAGTTGAAATTAGTTATGTTGGCTATCAAACACTCCAGCAAACTGTCATATTAAACCAAAATACCAAACTGAATTTAAGCCTTAGCGAAGGAGCAGGTCAAGAACTTCAAGAAGTTGTCATTAAAGATAACAAAGGCAAAATCAATATTAAATCTCCAGAAATGAGCGCCAACAAGCTCTCTATTGCCACCATAAAAAAAATGCCAGTAGTTTTAGGAGAAGTTGATGTTTTGAAATCTATTTTATTACTTCCAGGCGTTACAAATGCAGGCGAAGGCGCATCAGGATTTAATGTTCGAGGCGGTGGCGCTGATCAGAATTTAATTTTATTAGACGAAGCAACGATTTTTAACTCTTCTCACGTTTTTGGTTTTTTCTCCGTTTTTAATCCCGATGCGATTAAAGATTTGAAGTTATATAAAGGAGGAATCCCGGCGCGTTTTGGCGGACGAGCTTCTTCTGTATTGGATATTTACCAGAAAGACGGGAACAGTAAAGAATTCCATGTGAATGGAGGAATCGGATTAATTTCAAGCCGACTTTTAGCAGAAGGCCCTTTGGTAAAAGACAAAGGTTCTTTTTTAATTGGAGGAAGAGCTTCGTATGCTCATTTATTTTTAAAATTATCGGAAGATCAAAAAGATAATGCCGCCTATTTTTATGATCTGAATACAAAATTGAGTTACAAATTAAACGACAATAACAGTTTGTATTTGTCAGGTTATTTTGGAAGAGATGTTTTCAGCTTAAATAAAAGCTTCACAAATATTTACGGAAATTCAACCTTAAATCTTCGTTGGAATCATTTATACTCAGACAAATTATTCTCAAATCTATCTCTGATTTATAGTGATTATTACTACGGTTTAGATCTTGATTTTGTTGGCTTTAAATGGGATTCAGGCATTCAAAATTATAATATCAAATACGATTTCAAACATTATATTTCAGATAAATTCAAATTAAGCTACGGCTTAAACGGGATTTATTACAAATTCAATCCCGGAACTATTAAGCCAAGCGGTCCAGATTCTGGAATTAATCCGGATCAATTGGACAAGAAATATGCTTTTGAGCCATCCATTTATATTGATGCCGAAAATCAGCTTTCGAAAAAAATTACGATTGCTTATGGATTGCGATACAGTTTGTTTTATCGTTTAGGTCCTTCTTCGGTAAATCTTTACGAAAATAACAATCCTGTTATATTCGATACCGATATGCAGATTTATGAAAAAGCAACGCCCATTGGTACAGAATATTTCGGCAAAAACAAATCAATTAAAAGTTATAACAATTTAGAACCTCGATTTTCTATTTCCTATCAGCTAAATGATGAACAAGCAATCAAAGCAAGTTATAACCGAATGGCACAATATCTTCAACTGATTTCAAATACCTCATCACCTACTCCGCTGGATGTTTGGATGCCAAGTGACAATTATATTAAACCGCAAATTGCTGATCAAGTGGCTTTGGGTTATTTCAGAAATATCAAAAACGGCGCATATTCATTGGAAGTTGAAACCTATTATAAAGAAATTCAAAATAGACTCGATTATATTGATGGAGCCGATTTAATTGCAAATAATGCCATTGAACAAGTCATTCTAAATGGCCAAATGCGCGCTTATGGCTTAGAAATTATGGTAAAGAAAAACGAAGGCAAGTTCAACGGGTGGATTTCTTACACTTTATCAAAATCAGAACAGCAGACTCCGGGTAGAACTCCAGAGGAAACCGGAATCAATAATGGACAATGGTACAATTCGGCTTACGATAAAACACACAATTTAGCTGTAACTTCTGCTTATAATTTGAACGAAAAATGGTCTTTTGGTGCTAACTTTGCTTTACAGTCCGGACAGCCAGTAACTTACCCGAACGGTCAATATGAATATTTAGGAATCACAGTTCCGAGTTATGGCTTACGTAACGTAAACCGATTACCCGCTTACCATCATTTAGATGTTTCGGCAACTTTAACTCCTAGAAAAAACAAAGACCGAAACTGGAAAGGAGAATGGGTTTTTAGTATCTATAATTTGTATAATCGCAAGAATGCTGCTTCCATAAATTTCCGCCAAAATGTGGATACTGGCGAAAATGAAGCGGTGAAAACATCCATTTTTGGAATTGTTCCTGCGGTGAGTTACAATTTTAAATTTTAAATATACCTTTTTATTTAAAAAGCATATTATGAAAAAAACAGCTTTATTAATTGTAATTTTTATATCTATTTTCTTTACGAGCTGTGAAGAAGTTGTTGACGTTGATTTAGATACAGCGCCACCAAAACTAGTTATTGAAGCCGCAATAAACTGGCAAAAAGGCACTACAGGAAGACAGCAAACTATTAAATTAACTACAACAACAGGTTATTTTGAAAACGTAATTCCGACCGTTTCTGGCGCTCAGATTTTCATAAAAAATAGTGCCAACGAACAATTTAATTTTATAGAAATTCCTAAAACGGGCCGTTATGTCTGCAATAACTTCAAACCAGCTTTAAATACAGAATATACTTTGACTGTAAAAACTAACGGACAAACTTATACCGCTGTCGAAACCATGAAATCTGTTGCGCCGATAACACATATTGAACAAAATAACGAAGGCGGATTTACAGGAAAAGATATTGAAATAAGAGCTTATTATAATGATCCAGGAGATGCTGATAATTTCTATTTATACAAATATGTATATTCAAATAAAATTAAATCCAACTATTATGTTGACGATGATAAATTCTATCAAGGAAATGAATTTTTCAGCCTTTCTGATGATGACGAATTAAAATCGGGAGACGAAATTGAAATTACCCATTTCGGAATTTCAAAGCAATATTACAATTATATGAGTATTTTGGTAAGTATTGCCGGCACTAACGTTGGCGGGCCATTTCAATCGCCTCCGGCAACGGTAAAAGGAAATATCATTAATACGACTAATAAAGAAAATTATCCGCTTGGTTATTTTTCGCTAAGTGAAACGGATTTAAAAAAATACACTATAAAATAAACCTACTAAAATGGAAGCCCAAATTAAAATTTTAACCGAAAAAAAATTAGTCGGCAAACATATTGTAATGTCGTTTATAGAGAATCATACTTTTCAATTATGGAGCGGTTTTATGCCAAGGAGAAAGGAAATCAAAAATACAGTTGATTCAAATTTATATTCACTTGAAGTTTTTCCAATTGGCTATTTTGACAATTTTGATGCCAGCAAAACGTTCCAAAAATGGGCAGCTGTTGAAGTTAGAAACTTTCCAGTTATACCGGCTGAAATGGAAACACTGATAATTCCAACTGGAATTTATGCCGTTTTTATTCATAAAGGTCCAGCCAGCGATGCGCACAAAACCTATCACGCGATTTTTGCAGAATGGCTTCCAAAATCTGAATACACAGTAGACGACAGACCGCATTTTGCTATTATGGACGAGAAATATAAAAAAGACGATCCAGATTCTGAAGAAGCAATTTGGATTCCTATAAAAAATAGAGATTAGTTTTTCTTGATTTCATTATTCAAATTAATAGTTACACTATGCTGATAGAAACTCTTAAATCGTTATTTGAACGAGACTTAAACAAACTAAAATTCGAAATCGAATCCTACCAAGATGAAAGCAAGATTTGGGAAATTGATAAGAACGTTTCAAATTCAGCAGGAAATCTTTGTCTGCATTTAATTGGAAACTTAAACACTTACATTGGTGCAGAAATTGGAAAAACGGGTTACATCAGAAATCGTCCTTTGGAATTTTCTTTAAAAGATATTCCAAAAACAGAATTAATAAGTAAAATTGAAGAGGCTCTTTTTGTTGTCAATAATGCGCTTGATTCTTTGACTGAAACTGATTTACAAGCCATTTACCCGCAAATTGTCTTTGAAAAAGAAATGACAACGGGGTTCTTTCTCGTTCACCTTTCAACACATTTGGCTTACCATTTAGGGCAAATCAATTATCATAGAAGGCTTCTTGATTTTTGATTATTTCTAAGTGGAAAAAATCTAAAATCTAAAATCTAAAATCTAAAATACTAGCCGTATATTTGCTTCACATTCAAAAAAACACACATGTCATCACACCATATAGTTCGCGACGATCAGGAACCTGCTTTAATTATTGCTAACGGAGCCGCCTGTAGCAGTGAACTATTGGGACAACTTTTAGAATGGTCGCCTCTTGTGGTTGTTCTCGATTCTGCAATTGAACGCGTTATTGAATTAGGCATAAAAGTCGATGTGCTTTTGGGCGATTTTGACCGTGGTTTCGATCCAGAAATCTATAAAACGTCGCAATATCCAATAGAGATTGTTCACA
This sequence comes from Flavobacterium sp. LHD-80, assembly GCF_030929605.1. Taxonomy (GTDB): domain Bacteria; phylum Bacteroidota; class Bacteroidia; order Flavobacteriales; family Flavobacteriaceae; genus Flavobacterium. Next base: position 117,144 of record NZ_JAVFVS010000001.1, on the reverse strand, counting down.
CGCCAGACCAAAATAAAACCGATTTAGAAAAAGCATTTGATTATTTAATCGAAAGAAAAATTCCGGCTGTAAACGTTGTTTGGGCAACCGGAAGACGTGCTGATCACACGATTACAAATCTTACTAACATTGTTCGATATCGCAATTTACTTAAAATTGTAATTCTTGACGATCACTCAAAAATCTTCTTGCTTCCAGCAAAATTCGAAAAATGGTACACTGCCAAAACACCAATTTCTCTTATTCCAATTGGCGTCGTGAATGGAATTTATTCTACCAATCTAAAATACGAATTGCAAAACGACACGCTCACAATGGGTTATAGAACCGGAAGCAGCAATTCGGTTGAACAAGACGGACTTGTGACTATTACGCATCGTGAAGGCGATCTTTTGATGATGGAATGTTTTGATTAATTTTTCTTTTTGAGTATGGTGATTTCAAACTCGTGCCTTTAAAATTGAAATCTTTTTCTTACTTTAGCTCTTTGAATTGTATAATTAAGACGTTTATCATACATAATCGTCCAAAATTGAGTGACTTTGTTTGATTTTTTATACATATATTACTTGGCGGCAATTATCCAAAAAAACTAAAACTAAATGAAACATTTTTTTTTGCTTTTAATACTAATCCTAATTTGTTTAACTTCAAACGCACAAAAGTTTGAGGATAATTATTTAGGAAAAGATTTTTTACTATATAAAGGAGCTTTTTTTAAACTTAAAGAAGATGCATCAGTTGATGGATTTAGTTATGCATTTTATTCAGATTTGAAGTATTGCCAATCATCTTATGATAACAATGTTATTTATCCTACAAAAGAATATTATTTTAATACAGCAAAAGATTCTTTACTAAATCGTGTATTTATCGTTGAAAACATAATAGACGCAAATGGTAATACGTTGGAAAATTCCTCATCTAAAGAGCCTATTTTTATCTTAAAAGATTCTATTTCAAAACAATTAATTTATTATAAATACGATATAGATTCTGAATATGATTTTTGTTTCAATACGAGTAAAATAACATATGACGAACATGTTTTTTGCACTAAACTTGAAAGAGCGGTTGACGACTTTACAGGTGAAATAAAAATATCTTCTCCCTTAATGATAAGTGGAAATTTATCACCAATTATGATTTATAAATATTTAAAAAAAGGAAAACCACCATTATACTATTTAAGCTTAAGAACTTCTGGAAGTACTTTAAATGTAAATGAGAAAGGAGTAATTGTACTATTTGAAGACGGAACAAAATGGAATAAACAACAAACCGAAATCAATGTTGAAGCCACTAGTAACGGATATATGTATTCTGCATTCATATCGCTTAATGCTACGGATTTGATAACATTCACGACAAAGAAAATTAAAAAAATTAGACTATATATTTATGACGGAAGTGTAGTCCCAAGTGATGCTGACAAGTTCAGACTCTTTGTAAAGTGCGTGAAAACAAGTAAATAATAAATACCGTTTACAGCTAGTACAATGGATTTGAGTAATAGGCTTAATGGAAAGGTAGCTTTGTATTTAAATGATTTACACCGTCCGTTCGCTATCTCGCTCGGGTGGCAAATCCGAAGAATAGACTTAATTTAGTCCCAAATCCGCTGTAATAGTGGGACGTTAGTGGCAAGCCTAAAACCGAAACTACAATTAATAATCCTCGAGAAAGACTATGGAAAATTATTCTGAAAATTACGAAAGAATACAAGAATTTATTGAGCTTTTTTCAAGATTAGTGGATGATAGAAAAGATTTAAAACTTGTTCTTCAAACTTATACACACTTCGAAGGAAAATTTAAAATGCTTGATGCAATATTACTTCGAGAAAACGAGAGTTTGGCAATTTTTGAATTCAAACCGAGAGGCGAGGAAATTAATTTACAAGATATCTTTGAGGCATTTGTACCTGCCGAAGTTAGTTTTAAGTTTCTAATCTTATCAAATGGGAAAATCCATAAAGTTTTGAATAGATTTTCTAATCAAACAAAGGATTTTCAAAATGCAAAAGAATTATTATTTTTCCTTTTAGAGATTCCAAGCGAAGAAGAAATCGAAAAGGTAAAAAATGAAATAGCCAAAGGAATTGAAAACGTAGTTTCTACTTTTTTCACTTCGCATAATAATTATCACACATTAAGCTCCAAAAAAGAAATCATTCTTCAGCTTTTTACCAAAGAAAACATTTATAAAAACTTACGATACGATAAAAATGGACAATTTTATCATATATCGGAAGATATAAGACAATTAGAAAATTTAGAGAACAAATTCTTCAAAATCTTAATTGATGAAGTAAATCAAAATGAGTTTATCTACAGATATACCAATCTAGACACTGTATTTTCAACTATTGATAAAGAAAGTCTGCGGTTGAATGGAATAGCCGGAATGAATGACATATCAGAAGTTGGTTATGTTGAAACTTACCTTGATCGAAATTTTGTTCCATTTAAAACGTCTAAAGATGTTGATCGATTAAACAAACGATTTATACTTTGTAGCTCAACTTTGAATGATGATTTAATGCAATGGAGATTATATGGTGATGATTGTAAAGGCGGATGTTTAGTATTTAGACTTAAGACACAAAAAGACATTCCTGGTTTACAAATTCGAAAAATAAATTATGGAGTTGAGATAAATAGAGAAAATTATCATCCCGAATTAGAATTAATTACACAAATAATTGATTTCGTAAAAGTTAACATCAAAGATTCTTTTCAATTTCGCACGTTGTCAATATGGAAACACTTTTTTAAATCATTTGAATATGCACCAGAAAAAGAAGTAAGATTATTATTGATTCAGAATGATCAAAACAACATTAAGGGCAAGTCTTTCAATGGTTTTAGTCCACATTCGTTAGATAAGAAATGGTGTTTAACAACTTCGCACAAGATTTTAAATCCATTTATGATAATAAACCTAAATGATAAAGCTTTACCCTTAGAATTAACTGAAATTATACTTGGTCCTAAATGTCCTGAAATAGTTATTAATCAAACTCAATTTATTCAATTACTTAATGAGAAGAAAATGGGTAATGTAAAAGTAAATATATCTAGGATTAAGAATTATAGATAACCGGCCAGCCACTAACAGCTACTACAACGGATTTAGCCAATAGGTTTAATGGAAAATTTCATAAAATCTTTTCTAAAAAAGGAATACCTATCTTTGCACGAAATTTATAAAAATGAAAGCAACAGATAATTCACAAAAAGACAATTTACATCCAAGAAATCTGCATCGCTCGCGATACGATTTTGAACTTCTTATTAAAAATTGTCCCGAATTAAAAGCTTTTGTTTCGATAAATAAACACGGAATCGAAACTATTGATTTTAGTGATCCGCTTGCTGTAAAGACTTTAAACAAAGCTTTATTGCAGACTTACTATGATATTCAAGATTGGGATATTCCTAAAAATTATCTTTGTCCGCCAATTCCAGGAAGAGCCGATTATATTCATTACATCGCTGATTTATTGGCTGGAAACAACAACAATCAAATTCCAGAAGGAAATTCTGTTTTAGGATTAGATATCGGTACAGGTGCGAATTTAATCTATCCGATATTAGGAAATGCGATTTATAAATGGAGTTTTGTTGGTACAGATATAGATGGAAAAGCAATTGAAAACTGCAGTAAAATAATCGAAAACAATCCAAAATTAATCGATGCAATCAGTTTACAACAACAAACCGAATCTCGATTTATTTTTAAAAATATCATTATTCCCGAAGACCGTTTTACGTTCACAATGTGCAATCCGCCTTTTCACGCTTCGGCAGAAGAAGCAAACAAAAGTGCGTCAAGAAAAGTCTCGAATTTAAAAGAAAAAAGAAGCACAAATCCTGTTCTAAACTTTGGTGGTCATAATGCTGAATTATGGTGCAGTGGCGGTGAAATTGGATTTGTTACACAAATGATCTACGAAAGCGTCAAATATGCTTCGCAATGTTTATGGTTTACAACACTGGTTTCAAAACAAGAAAATCTTTCTTCAATTTACAAAACATTAAAAAAAGTAAATGCCGTTTCAGTAAAAACAATTGAAATGTCACAAGGCCAAAAAAACAGCCGTATTGTGGCTTGGAGTTTTTTAAATGAAGTGGAGCAGAAAAATTTCAAAATCTAAAACCCTGATTTTCAACCTCAACTCTTGATTATATAATTTGGTTTTGTTACATTTATTGTAAACTATTTAATATCAAGACTATGGCAGAGTATATTGGTTACCTAGCATCTGTTTTTATTGTTGGAGGTTTTTTACTGAAAGACCTCAGAACAATCCGATTTATTAATATGTTTGGTTGTATTTGTTTTGTAATTTATGGTGTGTTTTTAAATGACTATAGAGATTTTAGTCAATGGCTTTGGCCATTAATTATTCCTAATGCTATTTTAGCATTCGTACAGATTTATTATTTGACATCAAAACATGATAAATCTTAAAATTTTGATATTTTAGATCAAAATTCTGAAACCTCTTCGAAATTAGATTGTTGTACCTTTAAATTAAATTGAATTTTATGAGTACTTCAAAAATCTTCGTTCCGTTATTCTTTGTTTTATTAATCGTGGGATGCGCTTCTTCTAAAAAAACCAAATTTGAAGATTACGTTTTTAAAACAAAAACCGACAAACAAAATTACATTGCGGCTTACGACAAGGCCCTTAAACTTTGGGAAATTCCTTTAATAGAAGAAAATGTAAAAACCAGTTTTGGAACAGCACACGTTGTAATTGCCGGACCAAAAAATGGAAAAGATCTAGTGCTTCTTCACGGAATGGATGCCAGTTCAACCATGTGGTATCCTAATATCAAAGCTTTATCCAAAAATCATCGTGTTTTTGCAATTGATTTTTTAATGGAACCTAATAAATCTACTCTAACTGCCAAACCACTTTCATCAGAAGAAATTGTCACTTTGTACAATGAAATTTTCAATCACTATAAATTAAAGAAATTTGATATTGTTGCTGCTTCGCGTGGTGGCTGGATAGCAACATTATTAGCTATTCAAAAAAAGAACTCAATTGACAAAATTGTGCTGTTAAGTCCAGCGCAAACTTTTAAATTTATTGATAAGCCTAGAAAAACATCATCAGCTTTGCTTTTAAAACTTTTTCCGAGTGAAAAGAAATTCAACAAAACATTAAAAACATTTTCTACACATCCAGAAAAAATTAGCCCTATCTATAACAGGCAATTTTATTTGGCCAATAAATATGCAAAATCAAACTCAAGTATGCTAAAAATGACACCTTTTTCAGATAAAGAATTAGAGTCGATTCAAAATCCTGTTTTGGTTTTAATTGGTGATCATGATGTTATAAATTCTGAAGAAAGTCTAGAGCGAGCAAAAAAACATCTGATTCATAGCAAAACCGAAACAATTAAAGATGCAGGACATTTTTTATCCATAGATCAATCGCAAATTGTGAATGATGCGATTCGTGTTTTTTTAGAATAACGTACAATGTGCAGTCCCTACTGGACAATTTTGTTGTGTGAAAACATTTTTTTCTACCCATATTTAATCTCTACGAGATATCTTAGTTGGAATTTAATATTTATCAAATCGCTATAAAATACTCCGTTAGGAGTTTAATATCAGTAGAAAAAAATATCAATCAAACCGATTGTCCCGTAGGGACTACACTACATAATAAATTCGTAAAATCCACGTAATTCATAGCAACCCTATTTAGCTTTTTTATAGAATTCAAACTTCGTATCTTTACAAAACTAATCTTTCATCAGTAAGAAATGAATTTTCAAGTATCCTCAGAATATAGTCCAAAAGGAGATCAGCCTCAAGCCATACAAAAACTAGCACAAGGTGTAGTCGATGGAGAAAAATATCAAACTTTATTAGGAGTTACGGGATCTGGAAAAACATTTACTGTTGCAAATGTTATTCAGGAAGTACAACGTCCCACTTTGGTTTTGGCACACAACAAAACTTTGGCTGCGCAATTGTATTCAGAATTCAAGCAGTTTTTCCCAAATAATGCAGTTGAATACTTCGTTTCATATTACGACTATTATCAGCCGGAAGCTTTTATGCCCGTAACAGGCGTTTTTATTGAGAAAGATTTATCTATCAATGAAGAGCTGGAAAAAATGCGTTTAAGTACCACTTCTTCCCTACTTTCTGGACGTCGTGATGTTTTAGTTGTTGCTTCTGTTTCCTGTTTATATGGTATTGGAAACCCTGTAGAATTCAAAAAGAATGTTATCGAAATCACTAGAGATCAAGTTATTTCAAGAACAAAATTATTACATAGTCTGGTACAAAGTTTATACGCCAGAACAGAAGCCGATTTTAATCCGGGAACTTTCAGAATAAAAGGTGATACGGTTGAAGTATATCCGAGTTATGCTGATGATGCGTATCGAATTCATTTCTTTGGAGATGAAATCGAAGAAATTGAAGCATTTGATGCCAAAACTTCACAAGTAATTGAGAAATTTAAAAGACTGACGATTTATCCGGCCAATATGTTTGTGACTTCACCAGAAGTGTTGCAAGGTGCAATTTGGGAAATTCAGCAGGATTTGGTAAAACAGGTTGATTATTTCAAAGAAATAGGAAAACATCTAGAAGCCAAACGTTTGGAAGAAAGAACGAATTTCGATTTAGAAATGATTCGGGAATTAGGTTATTGCTCTGGAATCGAAAATTATTCTCGTTATCTTGACGGAAGACAAGCCGGCACAAGACCTTTCTGTTTATTAGATTATTTTCCGAGTGATTTTTTAATGGTTGTTGACGAAAGCCACGTTACCGTTTCTCAGGTTCATGCCATGTACGGAGGCGACCGCAGCCGTAAAGAAAATTTGGTTGAATATGGTTTTAGATTGCCCGCTGCAATGGACAACAGGCCTTTGAAATTTGAGGAATTTGAAGCTTTGCAAAATCAAGTAATTTACGTTTCGGCAACTCCTGCCGATTATGAATTACAAAAATCGGATGGAATTTACGTTGAACAGATTATTCGTCCAACAGGACTATTAGATCCTGTTATTGAAGTTCGCCCGAGTTTAAATCAGATTGATGATTTGATCGAAGAAATTCAGGTTCGATGCGAATTAGACGAACGCGTTTTGGTTACAACTTTGACCAAAAGAATGGCCGAAGAATTAGCCAAATATTTGACGAAAGTGAATATTCGTTGTCGTTATATACATTCAGAAGTCGATACTTTGGAGCGTATTGAAATTATGCAGGATTTGAGAAAAGGTATTTTTGATGTTTTAATTGGTGTAAACTTGCTTCGTGAAGGTTTAGATTTACCCGAAGTTTCATTGGTTGCGATTCTTGATGCCGATAAAGAAGGTTTTTTAAGAAACCACAGATCGTTGACTCAGACAATTGGTCGTGCAGCGAGAAACTTAAATGGAAAAGCCATTATGTATGCTGATAAAATTACAGCCAGCATGCAAAGAACCATTGATGAAACGAATTATCGAAGAACAAAACAGATCAATTTCAACACCGAAAATAATATTACGCCTCAGGCTCTAAATAAAAAAATCGACAGTGCATTTACTAAAAATCCTTTGGTAGAGTACGAATTAGGACACACGCTTCCTCAAGCGGCCGAGCCAGAAACAGCCTATTTATCAAAAACGGAATTAGAAAAAATGATTCGCGAAAAACGAAAATCAATGGAAAAAGCAGCAAAAGAATTAGACTTTATGCAGGCCGCTAAACTTCGTGATGATATTAAAAAACTTCAGGAACAGTTATCTTAATTATGCTGTTCCTGAAAAACTTTAAGTAATTTATTAGGGTCGATTATTGCGTTCGGCGAATTCTTCATCAAATCTAAAACTCGTTTTACAGCAAGTGGATTCAATCCCATTTCAATCGCAATTTGATGAATTGCCTTAGCTTCTTTTTCATGTAGAATGCCATCGCAGTGCATAATCAGAGCCAAACGATAAAATTGCTGAATACGCTGAAATTCCGATCGTATTACTTTTTTAGGATGTTCTTGATGGAATAAATCCTTAAATTCTTCTTTACTGACACTCAACTCTTCCGCTACAATCCAAAGAAATTCCAGCTCACGTTTATGCAAATGCCCATCTATAGTGGCAAAGGCAATCATTTCTAAAAGTAAACTTCTTTTTTCTTCTTGGGTATTCATCAAATTTGTTATTTTTAGCTAAAATATTACTTTAAATCTAAAACACAATAACTAATGATTCGAGGATTCTTCTTTTTTATTTTATTGTCGCTGGCGAATATCGCAAATGCGCAGGAAAGCACGGCATCCAAAAACGTTTCCACTTTTACCATTGAATCACCACAGCTTAAAACCACAAAAAAAATATGGCTTTATCTTCCTGAAGGTTATTCGGCTTCAGTCAAAAAAAGATATAGTGTGATTTATATGCATGACGCTCAAAATTTATTTGATGCCAAAACCTCTTTTGTTGGCGAATGGAATGTAGATGAAAAACTGGATAGTTTGAAAGCTCCTGTTATTGTAGTAGGAATTGAACATGGAAATGAGAAACGCATTGACGAATTAACACCTTATAAAAATGAAAAATATGGCGGAGGAAAAGCTGATGATTATGTTGATTTTATTGTAAACACATTAAAACCATACATTGATAAAAATTACAGAACGAAAACCAAAGCTAAAAACACTACCATTATGGGAAGTTCCCTTGGTGGCTTGGTTTCCTACTACGCAGCCGTAAAATATCCACAAGTTTTTGGAAATGCGGGAGTTTTTTCACCTTCTTTTTGGTTTTCAAATGAAATTTACACTTTCACAGAAAAGTCGCCAAAAATCAAAACCCGATTTTACTTTTTATGTGGCGATAAAGAAGATGAAAATATGGTAAGCGATTTACATAAAATGGAAAAACTATTAGACAAAAACCGTTGTTACTGCCTTCATCTCAGCAAAACAAAAATTGTAAAAGGTGGCGAACATAATGAAAAACTTTGGCGAGACGGCTTTGTAAAAGCAGTTCTTTGGCTTGGTTATTGAGCGAAAAAATAAAAAAAACAGCATAACTTATGAAACTAATTTTAAGAGAGTATAACTTAAAACTAAAACATACTTTCACGATTTCACGAGAATCTATTGATTTTCAACCTTCACTGATTGTCGAATTACAGAGCAATGGTTTTTCTGGTTTTGGCGAGGCGACTTCAAATCCTTATTATAAAACAACAGTTTCAATGATGATGGCCGATTTGGAAAAAATCAGAGCTATTATTGAAAATTCAGAAATTGAAACACCTGATGTTTTTTGGTCCAAAATTCATCCGTATTTAAAAGACGACATGTTTGCTTTATGTGCGCTTGATTTGGCTTACAACGATTTATATGCCCGAATTAAAGGCAAAAAATTATACGATTTGTGGAATTATACCACAGAGAAAAATCCGCTGACAGATTACACAATCGGGATTGCTTCTATTGAAAAAATGGTTTCTAAAATGCAGGAACTTCCTTGGCCTATTTACAAAATTAAATTAGGAACTAAAGAAGATATTGCAATTGTAAAAGAACTTCGTAAACATACAAATGCCATTTTTAGAATTGATGCCAACTGCGGTTGGGGCGTTGAAGAAACGATTAATAACGCTGTTGAATTAAAGAAACTTGGCGTAGAATTTCTAGAGCAACCAATGAAAGCTGACAATTGGGAAGGCCATAAAGAAGTTTTCAAACATTCGGTTCTTCCAGTAATTGCTGATGAAAGCTGTATTATTGAAGAAGATGTGGCAAAATGTTTCAATCATTTTCATGGTGTAAATGTAAAACTGGTAAAGTGTGGTGGCTTGACTCCAGGAAAACGAATGATTGAAGAAGCTAAAAAATTAGGCTTAAAAACAATGGTTGGATGCATGACTGAATCAACAGTTGGAATTTCTGCTATTGCTCATTTACTTCCACAACTTGATTATGTTGATATGGACGGCGCGCTACTTCTGTCTGAAGATATTGCAACGGGCGTAACGATAAAAGATGGTGTTGTAAATTATTCGAATCTGAACGGAACCGGAGTTACACTTCTTTAAAATGAAAGTCGAAAAATTTCCTGACCGAATTATCGAAATTGACCAAGAACAGTATTTGTATTTTGGCGGAACCGCTTATTTGGGACTTCCAACAAATGTAACATTTCAGGATCTTGCTATAAAAAATATTCTAAAATGGGGAACTACCTATGGCAGTTCAAGAACGGCAAATATTCAATTAACGGCTTATGATGCAGGTGAAAAGTTTTTAGCCAATCATATAGGATCCCAAAGTGCGGTCACAGTTTCTTCAGGAATGCTTGCTGGAAAATTGGTTGTCGATTTAATGAAAAAACAAACCGATTGCTTTTTTCATTTTAATGATATCCATAATGCAATTTCAATTGAAAACAGCTCTCCGTTATTTGTAAATAACAAATTAAACGAACGGTTATTGGATTCCAAATCAGAGAAAATAACGATTCTTACTGATGGCGTTCCTTCTTTTGAAACAAAACCGATTGATTTATCGTTCTTAGAATTAATTCCAAATCATAAAGAAATCACATTAATTGTTGATGAATCGCATTCGCTCGGAATTGTTGGTGAAAATGGTGTTGGAATTTATTCTTCTGTTTCATTTCCAATTAAAAGAAAAATAATGGTTTCTTCACTCGGAAAGGCATTTGGTTTAACTGGAGGAGTTATTGCAGGCGATTCTGATTTTATAAAAGAAATTAAAGAACAGGAAACTTTTACAAGCGCAGCAGGAATGAATCCTGCTTTTGTACAAACACTTTCTGATGCTGCTGAAATTTATAAAATACAGCATCAAAAACTTAAAGACAATTTAAGTTATATTGATTCGATTTTAGTCAAAAACAGCAATGTCAAATTTGATAAAAACTATCCTTTAATTTACCTTTTGTCAAATAAATTGGTAGAAAAACTAAAGCAAGAAAAGATAATTATTGCGAGTTTCAAATATAAAAAAGAAGCCGAACCTTTAAATCGAATTGTTATAACGGCAAATCATTTAAAAGAAGATTTAGATAAAATTATTGCTGTTTTAAATGCACATTAATTCATGACTATTTCAAAATAGAAAGTAAAAAAGAGGAAATCTCAATATTGAGATTTCCTCTTTTTTGTTTAAATGATATTACGATTAAATTAGTTAGCCCACCACACTTTTGTTTCCATTTTGTCTGCTCCTTGAGCAGCAATTGCAGCATTGTAATTTTCTAAATTCAATGTTTTCACACTCGCTCCGTAAGCTTGTCTTTGCGGAATTGTTGCAGAGCCAATCGCTCCAGTAGGAACAGTTAGAGCAACAGCGTCAGCCCCAAATCTTCTCCATTCATTCCATCCTTCATAACCTTGCATATACAAAGCAATATGTTTTTGGTAAGCAATAGATTTTAAGTTTACGTAAGGAAATTGCAAAACATAAGCATCAGCCGCAGCAGTTGTAACTCCCCATTGCGCCATAGAGGCTCTAATTCCTTCAGCATAAAAAGTTGCTGCTGAACCCGGAATCCATCCTAAAGATGCTGCTTCAGCTTTAGCAAAAGAAACTTGTGCATAAGTATAGAAAAATGCAGAAGCGGTTTTATTTTTGATAATAGTATTCGTTATAAAAGAATAATTTGCAACAGTTGTATTTCCTACAGCCGAAGTAAGACCACCTTTGTAAATTCCACCACCATTAGTCGCTTTTTCTGCAAATTTTGCCAATCTAGGATCTTGTGGCGCAAGATTTGTTCCTGTACCAATCAATAAATTTACAAAAGGTTCACTTACTAAATAGTCTGTTCTAGTTTCAAAACGGTCTTCCCAAGGATTATCATAAGCCTCATCAGTAATATAAGGGTATGTAAAGTTTTGTAAATTTGAAGCAATAGTTCCAGCGTTTAAAGCTTCAACAAATTTTGTTGCAGCATAACCTCCCGCAGCCGGAAATCTTTTTGATAAGCGCATCGCCATGTTTAACTTTAAAGTATTTGCAAAACGCTTCCATTCAGACATCTGAGTCGCTTTTGTGGTAAAAATCACATCGCCTTTTGGTCCTGCACCAGCATCCATAAGCGCTACTGCATCAGTAAGATCTTTAAACAATCCATTATAAATAGCTTCTTGTGTATCAAATTTAGGAAATGCATTATCTAACCCTTGTAAAGCTCCAGTGTAGGGTACCATTCCCCAACGATCTGTCATATGCTGAAAAACATAAGCTTTCAAAATCATTGCTACAGCAATTTGATTATTGTTTGAACCATTAGCTAATGCTGCTGCAGCTGTTGCAGCATCTTTGTTTAAATTTATAACAGCTTGCAAGTTGTTTAGAACAGATACATAATTGCTGGTATATTCAAAATTTACTACGTCATAAATCGTTTCCTTAGGATATTGTCCATTTGTGATATACTGTACATAACAAAGTGGTTCAGTAGCAGTAAGAATAGGCGACATTGATCTTTCGGCTCCTGTAAGTAACGAAGCTGTATTTGCGACACTAGGATAATTTGGGTTTAAGTTGGTATCGCCAAAATCAGCATTATCACAAGAAACTGATACCAAGGCAGTTGTTAGTGCTAAAATTGATGTTATTACTATTTTTTTCATTTTCATAATTATAAAGTTAAAACAACATTTAAACCAATAGATCTAGAGTTTGGCAATTGGGCCGTTTCTATAAATGGTGTAGTTGATGTATTATACGATTGAAGTTCAGATGGATCTATATCACGATTTGTTGCATAAATCAGCCAAAGATTATTTGCATAAACAGCAATATTAATTTTCTGGAAAGGTGTTTTTTGCAAAGTACTTCTATCCAAAGTATATCCAAATCTAAGCGTTCTTAATTTTACATACGATGCATCTTCTAAGAAAGGCTCAGTGATTGCTCTAATGTTTGACCAATATGTTCTAGTACTCACACGATAAGCAACATCAGCACCAGTTGTAGCATCTACACCTTCTACCAAAAGTCCTCCTGAAGTTGGAGTTACTGCAGAATTCAGCATTGCACCTGTAGCAATACTCGCGCCAGTAGTAGCGTTTACAATAGGATCTCTTTTTGGATTTCCTAAGTCATTGTCGCCAACTGTTTCAATACCCACTCCTGTTCTATTAATCAATGAGTTAGAAACAGAATAGTATTTACCACCTTCTTGGAAATCAAATCCTAAACTTAAATCAAAGTTTTTGTATTTAAACGAAGTGGTAAGACCTCCAGTATAGTTTGGCAAAACATTACCTAAAAATACACCCAATTCTCTAACATATGCTCCAGCAGTAGTTAACTTTGGTTTTCCGTTTTCATCTCTTGCAATTCTACTTCCGTAAATAGATCCCCATTTTTCACCCACTTGCTCAACTAACTGAACGTTACCCATGTTTGAGTTTCCAGACTGAATAATATTTCTTGTAATTCCTGGAGCAATAGCTACTACTTGTCTGTCAAGAGTTGAATAGTTTGCACCAATATTCCATTCAAAACTATCAGTTTTAATTGGTGTTCCAGACAATGCAATTTCAAAACCCTTGTAAGTTTGTTTTCCTCCGTTTAGAAAAACGCCACCAATTCCTGTTGAAGCATCCAAATCTACTCTATAAGGTAATTCATTATCTAATCTGTCAAAATAAGAAACATCTAATGAAAGTCTATTATTAAAGAATTTCAAATCTACACCATATTCTTTTTCTTCACGATTTCCACCTTTCAACCTTGGGTTACTAGGTGTTGATTGTGTTGATGAAATTGGATAAGTGCCATAAGCCGTTCCGATTCCGTAAATAGGGCTTGTTAAATAAACGCCAGGAAACTGAGGCGCCATTGCATAACCAGCTCTTAATTTACCAAATGTGAAAATGTTATTTTCTGGAATAAATTTAGAGAAAACGAAACTTCCAGAAATACCGTAAGTTGCTAATTTATTATCGTTTACATCTGCAGTAGAAGCAAAATCATTACGATAAGAACCATCAACATACAAGAAATCATCGTAACCTACAGAAGCTGTTAAAAAATAAGCACGATTTTTTGTTCTGTATCTTTTATTATCAATAAGCGGCGTTCCTACAGAAGTACTGATGCTGTAGAATCCTTCTGAAACCAAACCTCCAACAGTACTACTGTTCATGTATGTTCTATCATAAAATTGATATTCGAAACCTAAATTTCCTGTTATATCAAATTTGTTTATTTTCTTTTTATAATTTAAAATACCTGAAATTTCATCTTTATTAGTGATTTGAAGACTTTCCTCATAAGAAGGAACTTCGGCACCGCCCCAAGCTTTGTAGATATCATAATAATTGTTTCCAATATATGTTTTTCTAAGCTCTACAGTAGCTGCCAAATCATCAATAATTTGGTAAGAACCGCCAATTTTACCATTGAACGATTTTTGGTCTTCGTTATTTGGTTGCTCGTATTGATCAAAAAATGGAGAATTCCAACCTATAGATTTTCCATTTGTTGGGCTCGTTCTGTTCCAAGTTACAATTTTACCATTCATACGATAATTTCTTAAATCGTCCATGTTTAGTTGTCTTTGAAACCATTGTCTTAAACTCGCAACCGCTGGTAAGATTAAGTTTTTATCATTATATCCTGTAGTTTGTCTATCTTGAAATAAAACAGTTGAGAATACTTTGAATTTCTTACTCAAACTAGCCTCCATAGTCAGGTTTACATCATACTGTGTTCTTGCTGTATTTGGTACAATACCTTCTTTATCAGTTCTAGTGATACCAAAGTTTATAGAATAATCTTCACCACCTTTACTAGCAGACAAACTAGATCTTCTCGTAACTCCAGTATTGTAAAAATCTTTGACATTGTTTTTGTTTGGAGAAAAAGGAGTTAATTTACCAAATTCTGGAGTACCTTCTTCCCAGCTATTCCAAGCACGTACCATTTGACCTTGCATTCTTGGCCCCCAACTTTCGTCAGCAGTATAATCTACAATTTCTTGACCATTAAAAGCGGCGAAAGATGCTGGATCTGTTGCTGAATTATAAGTATATTTTGGAAAAGTTTGAGAATAGCCTCCACCGTACTCATTTTGAAATTCAGGCAATCCATAAGCATTTTCTAATGAAGAACTTACATTAAACTCTACTGTTGCAGCGCCTTTTTTCCCTCTTTTTGTTGTAATTACAATTGCACCGTTTCTACCTTCTGGTCCGTAAAGTGCCGTTGCAGACAAACCTTTCAAAGTATTGATACTTTCGATACTTTCTGGGTTAATATCACCAATAGCGCTTACTTTGATGTTATCAACTACATACAATACACCTGTGTCTCCACGAAGTCTAAGCAAAGAGGTTCTAAAATCCCCGCTTGGAGAACCTTGAAATTGAACACCTGCAATTTTTCCAGCCAAAGCATTATTAATATCTGTTTCTCTCACCGTTACAACATCTGCAACTCTTACTTTTTGCGTAGCATAACCAAGTGATTTTTCACTTCTCTTAAGACCTAAAGCGGTTACTACAACTCCGTCAAGCTCTTTTGCATCAGAAAGCATCTTTATATTTAATGCTGTACCAGCTACAGTAGCTTTCGTTGATTTAAACCCGATATATGAAAAGACTAAAACAGAACCATTATTGGCACTAATTTGATAATCTCCGTCAAATCCAGTCGTAGTTCCGTTTGAGCCTCCCTCTTCTTGAATGTTAACTCCTGGCATAGGCATTCCTGTCTCATCAGTTACTGTTCCTTTGACCGTTATTTTTTGCGCAAACAAAATGCTCGAAGCAAATAAGAACAAAACGAATGAAAAGATAAAATTCTTTTGTTTCATAAACTTTAGTTAATAAATGGTTAATAAATTGGTTCGTTAGAATTGCAATTTAACATTTTATATCATTTAAATGCGTTTTTATAAGAAAAAACATGAAAAATTTTCTTAAAAAACGCATTTTACCGCAATAAAATGCATGAATCAGCAAAAACAACAACTCAACTATCAAATAATCAATTACTTACATAGCTTAAAACACTCTTAATTTTAATTATAAGAAACAAAAATCATCACAATTAAAATTTAGCGTGAACAACAATTGTAACAGATTGTACCGTACCTTTGTAAAAAATAAACGATGACAAATAACGATATACTTAAAAAACTTCGCGTGGCCTTGATGCTCCGTGACGATCAAATAGTTGAAATTTTAGAATTAGTAGATTTCAGAATTTCAAAATCAGAATTAGGTGCTTTTTTTAGAGCCGAAGATCATCCTAACTATATGGAATGCGGCGATCAGGTTTTACGTAACTTCCTGAACGGATTAGTGATTCATTTAAGAGGAACAAAAGAAAACCCGAAAAACCCGAATGATGTTTTAGCAAAACATAAAGCTGAAATTCCGAAGAAAGAAACTTCTAAAGAAAGGCCAGAATTTAAAGCTGCTCCAAAAGATTCAGAAAAATATAGAGGTGATCAAAGTGCATCAAAATCAGGTTCATCAGCTGGAAAACCTAAAAAGAAAGCATTCCCAAAAGGAAATGGAAAACCAGTTGTTGTTGAGAAAGTAGTTTTCAAAAACGGGAAAAATAAAAAATAATTTTAACCGCAAAGTGCGCTAGGAATTACGCAAGGTTCGCAAAGTTTTTATTTATAAAGCTTTGCGAACTTTGCGTTTATATAAAGTCTTGTAAATAAAAATTCTTTGCGCCCTTTGCGGTTAAATTAATTCCACACCAAAAAAAAAAATCCCTTCAAACATGAAGGGATTTTCTATATAAATTGATTTCTTATTTAATTAAGAAAGCGCAGCTTTTACTTGGTCAGCAGCTTCTTGGAATTGAACTGCAGATAAGATTGGCATACCAGAGTTGTCAATTAATTCTTTTGCAATTTCAGCATTTGTTCCTTGCAAACGAACGATAATTGGCACATTGATAGCGTCTCCCATGTTTTTGTAAGCATCAACAACACCTTGAGCAACACGGTCACAACGAACGATACCTCCGAAGATGTTAATCAAAATAGCTTTTACGTTTGGATCTTTCAAGATAATTCTGAAAGCTGTTTCAACACGTTTAGCATCAGCAGTTCCACCAACGTCTAGGAAGTTAGCAGGCTCAAAACCAGCGTATTTAATTAAATCCATAGTTGCCATTGCAAGACCAGCTCCGTTTACCATACATCCTACAGTACCGTCAAGGTCAACATAGTTAAGACCAACTTCTTTAGCTTCAACTTCGATTGGATTCTCCTCACGGATATCTCTCATTTCAGCATATTTAGGTTGTCTGTATAAAGCGTTATCGTCGATGTTAACTTTAGCATCAACAGCTAAGATTTTGTTATCAGAAGTTTTCAAAACTGGGTTGATTTCAAACATTGAAGCATCAGAACCAATGTAAGCATTGTAAAGTGCATCGATGAATTTCACCATTTCTTTGAAAGCATTTCCAGAAAGACCTAAATTGAAAGCAATTCTTCTAGCTTGGAAACCTTGTAATCCAACATTAGGATCAACTTCTTCAGTAAAGATTAAGTGTGGAGTATGCTCAGCAACTTCTTCGATATCCATTCCACCTTCTGTAGAATACATAATCATATTGCGTCCTGTACCTCTATTCAATAAAACAGAAACATAAAACTCAGAAGTTTCGCTTTCTCCAGGATAGTAAACATCTTCAGCAACTAAAATTTTGTTTACTTTTTTACCTTCAGGCGGAGTCTGAGGTGTGATCAACTGCATTCCGATGATTTGTTCTGCTAACTCTTCAACTTGCTGTAAGTTTTTTGCTAACTTAACTCCACCACCTTTTCCACGGCCACCTGCGTGAATTTGTGCTTTTATTACGTGCCATCCTGTACCAGTTTCGGCAGTTAATTGTTTTGCAGCAGCTACAGCTTCAACCGCATTATTAGCCACAATTCCGCGTTGAACGCGTACTCCGTAACTTGCTAAAATTTCTTTTCCTTGATATTCGTGTATGTTCATAATATAGAATTTGTCTGGTTCTGAATTTATTTCAGAATAAAAGTGCGACAAAAGTAGCAAAATTCAACTTAATAGTAAAATCTTTTTCCAATTAAAAAACGAGTCAATTTGTGATTAATTACAGATTCTTTTTCAAAGCAAATTAATCGTTAACGAATTGCATCGAAAAAGTTAACGCAAAACCACTATATCGTTTGAGATTTAACAAAAAAACCTATTGAATTCTAGGCTTCACGACGATTTTTCCTAATATTATTTAAATGTTATTATGATTTTATCATTTCGCAATGCTTTAAATAATATTATTATCATTTAAGAACCGTTTTTCTAATATTACGACAAAAATGAAAGCAAAAGAACAATTTCAATACATTATGTTTAACGAAATCTCTATTTTTGTAGAAAAAATATCAAGAATGAAAGTTAAAGAACAAGGGCTTTATCTGCCTGAATTTGAACACGACAATTGTGGTGCAGGATTTATTTGTAATTTGAATGGTATTAAGTCAAATGATATTATTCACAAAGCATTAGACATCTTAATTAAATTGGAACATCGTGGTGCCGTTAGTTCTGATGGAAGAACTGGAGACGGGGCTGGAATTTTATTCGACATCCCTCATGATTTTTTTAAGAAAGTTTGTGACTTTGAAATCCCAGAATCGCGTGAGTATGCAGTAGGAATGGTTTTTTTACCAAAAAGCAAAAACCAAGTTTCTTTTTGTATTAATGCATTTGAAGCAACTATCAAAGATCAAAACTTAAAGGTTTTAGGTTGGAGAGATGTGCCTGTTGACGTTGAAAATTTAGGTGAAATCGCCGCAGAAAAAGAACCAACAATTAAACAAGTTTTCGTTTCTAAAAACGGACAGGATTTAACTGAACAAGAATTTAATGCAAAACTTTTTGCAGCTAGAAAAATTGCCGAACATGCCGTAAGAGGATCTAAAACCTCAGAAAGCCATATGTTTTATTTTACTAGTTTATCGACAACTACTATAATATATAAAGGTCTATTGATGCCGGAAGACATCAGCCGTTATTATATAGATTTGAAAGATCCAGACTTAGTGACACGCCTTGCGCTTGTACACCAGCGTTTCTCTACAAATACATTCCCATCTTGGGACTTAGCTCAACCGTTTAGATACATGTGTCATAATGGTGAGATCAACACACTTCGTGGAAACGTAAGCCGTATGCGTGCTCGTGAAGAGCTTATGCAAAGCAAAGTTTTTGGCGATGATATCAAAAAATTATTCCCAATTATCTTAGAAGGAAAATCAGATTCTGCTTCTATGGATATGGTGATTGAGCTTTTATTAATGACAGGTCGTTCATTGCCAGAAGCAATGATGATGGTTGTTCCTGAAGCTTGGGAAAAACACCAAACCATGTCTGCCGAAAAAAGAGCTTTCTACGAGTTCAACGCTTGTATTATGGAGCCTTGGGATGGTCCTGCTTCTATTCCGTTTACAGATGGTAACGTAATTGGTGCATTATTAGACAGAAACGGATTGCGTCCTTCTCGTTATACATTAACACATAGTGGATTCGTAATTATGTCATCTGAAATTGGTGTATTAGACATCGATCCAGAAGATGTAATTCAGCACGGTCGTTTAGAGCCAGGAAAAATGTTCTTGGTTGATATGAATGAAGGTCGTATCATCGAAGACGAAGAAGTTAAAAAAGCGATAGTTACAAAACGTCCGTACCAGCAATGGGTTGACGAAAACTTATTGCCACTTGCAAAAGTTCCTTACACAAACAACCCTACTCCTGTTGAAAAATTAGATTTCTTGACAAGACAACGTTTGTTTGGTTATACTATTGAAGATTTAAAAACGATCATCAACCCAATGGGAAGCGACGGAGCTGAAGCAATCAGTTCTATGGGTAATGATACGCCTTTGGCAGTTCTTTCAGATCAGCCTCAGTTGTTGTACAATTACTTCAAACAATTATTTGCTCAGGTTACAAACCCACCGTTGGATGGTATTCGTGAAGAAATTATTACTGATATCAGTTTAGCGATTGGTGGAGATTTCAATATTTTCGAAATTGAATCGAAACAATGTAAAAAATTAAAAATCCAAAATCCGGTTATCTCTAACGAGGATTTGGATAAAATCAGAAATATCGATCACGCAGATTTCAAATCGGCTACTATTTCTACTTTATATAAAATAGAAAAAGGAGTTAACGGTTTAGAAAGAGCGCTTGAAAAATGTGTTCAGGCTACTTTCAAAGCGGTTGAAGAAGGATGCAACATCATTATCTTATCGGATAGAGGTGTAAGCGAAGAATTAGCTCCAATTCCAATGTTATTGGCTTGTTCTTATATTCACCACTCTTTGAACATTTTACAAGTTCGTTCTAAATTCGGAATCATCATCGAATCTGCTGAACCTAGAGAACCTCATCATTTTGCTTTATTGTTTGGATACGGTGCAAGTGCAATCAATCCTTACATGGTAAACGAAATTATTCACGATCAAGTTGAAAAAGGTTTCATTACAAAAGTAAAAGCAGATTATGCAGTTGTAAACTACAACAAAGCGATTGCAAAAGGAATCGTGAAAATCATGAACAAAATTGGTATCTCTACTTTACATTCATACAGAGCTGCTCAAATTTTCGAGATTTTAGGTTTAAACAAAACATTTACATCTAAATACTTCCCTTACACGCCATCAAGAATTGAAGGAATTGGTTTAATGGAAGTAGAGAAAGAAGTTAAAAAACGTTTCCAAAAAGCGTTCCCAAATTCAAAAATTGCAAACTTGCTTTCTCTTGAAATTGGAGGTATTTACAGATGGAGACGTGGTGGTGAAAAACACATGTTCAACCCAACGACTATTTCTAAATTACAACAAGCGGTTCGTTTAAACAGCCCTGAAAGTTATAAAGAATACTCAAATGCCGTTAACGAGCAAAGCTCAAACTTAATGACTATTAGAGGTTTATTTGAATTCAACAATTTGGATCCAATTTCTATTGATGAAGTAGAACCTTGGACAGAAATTGTGAAGAAATTCAAAACGGGTGCAATGTCTTACGGATCTATTTCTAGAGAAGCACACGAGAATTTAGCGATTGCGATGAACAGAATTGGAGGAAAAAGTAACTCTGGAGAAGGTGGAGAAGATCCAAAACGTTTCCAGAAAGAAATTAACGGAGATTCTAGAAACAGTGCTATCAAACAAGTTGCTTCGGGACGTTTTGGTGTTTCGATCAACTATTTGACAAACGCTAAAGAGATTCAAATTAAAATGGCTCAGGGAGCGAAACCTGGTGAAGGTGGGCAGTTACCTGGAGAAAAAGTAGTGCCTTGGATTGCTGAAACTAGAAACTCTACGCCTTATGTAGGTTTAATTTCGCCTCCTCCTCACCACGATATCTACTCAATTGAGGATTTATCTCAGTTGATTTACGATTTAAAAAATGCAAACCGTGAAGCTCGTATTAACGTAAAATTAGTTTCTGAAGTTGGAGTTGGAACCATCGCTGCCGGTGTTGCCAAAGCAAAAGCTGACGTTATCTTGATTTCTGGTTACGACGGAGGAACGGGAGCTGCACCTTTAACATCTTTACAGCACACAGGTATTCCATGGGAACTTGGTTTAGCTGAGGCACAACAAACTCTGATCTTAAACGATTTAAGAAGCCGTGTCGTTTTAGAATGTGACGGACAGTTGAAAACAGGTCGTGACGTTGCTATCGCAGCTTTATTAGGAGCTGAAGAATTCGGTTTCGCAACGGCTCCGCTTGTAGCTTCTGGATGTATCATGATGAGAGCATGTCACTTAAATACTTGTCCGGTTGGTATTGCAACTCAGGATCCTGAATTGAGAAAAAATTTCAAAGGAACTCCAGAGCACGTAATCAACTTCATGTATTTCATTGCTGAAGAGTTAAGAGAAATCATGGCGCAGTTAGGTTTCAGAACTTTAAAAGAAATGGTAGGTCAATCACAAAAATTAAATGTGAACAAAGCCATCAAACATTATAAAGCAAATGGTTTAGACTTGTCATCAATTCTATACAAACCGGAAAAAGCGAAAACAGAGCCAAATCATAATACAACTACTCAAGATCACCAACTTGAAAACGTATTGGATTTTGACATCATCAAAGAAGCGATTCCGTCGATCTATAGAAAAGAGAAAACAAGAGTAACCTTTAAAATTAAAAATACAGACCGTTCTGTAGGTGCTATTTTGAGTAACGAAATCTCAAAAATCTACGGCGCACAAGGATTACCTGATGACACTATTTTAGTTGATTTTGAAGGTTCTGCCGGACAAAGTTTTGGTGCTTTTGCAACAAACGGATTGTCATTTAAAATTCACGGAAACTGTAATGATTATTTAGGGAAAGGGCTTTCTGGAGGAAAATTAATTGTAAAAGTACCTCCTACTGCAACTTTCAAACCTGAAGACAATATCATTATTGGAAACGTTGCCCTTTACGGAGCTATTACCGGAGAGGCTTATATTAATGGAATGGCCGGAGAGCGTTTCTGTGTTAGAAATTCTGGAGCAACAGCAGTTGTTGAAGGAATTGGAGATCACGGTTGCGAGTACATGACCGGTGGTACAGTAGTAGTTTTAGGAAAAACAGGAAGAAACTTCGCAGCTGGTATGAGCGGTGGTGTAGCTTATGTTTACGATCCAAATAAGAAATTCGATTCGACTGTTTGTAACATGGAAATGGTTGCATTCGATCCATTGGAAGAAGAGGACGTTACGAAACTAAGAAAACTGATCAAAAATCATTCATTGTACACAAGCAGTCCATTAGCAAAAAGAATTTTAGCAGACTGGGAAAACCAACAACAGCACTTCGTAAAAGTAATGCCTACGGATTACAAAAAAGCATTACAAAGAATTGCAGAAGAGAAAAAAATAGAAGAATTAATAGCTGATTAAAAAAGGTTCTGAGGTACTAAGTTTCTGAGGTACTAAGTTTTGAGTTTTCAACTCACTTCTTACATCTCACATCTCACAACTAAATCTAATTAAAAAGTCATGGGTAAAATAGGCGGATTTAAAGAATATAACAGAGCCGATGAAAGTAATTTAGCAGTAGCAGAACGTGTTTCGAACTACAACGAATTTACTATTCCGGTACCAAAAGATAAATTAAAAGAACAAGGATCAAGATGTATGGACTGTGGAATTCCTTTTTGCCACAGTGGTTGTCCGTTAGGAAATTTAATTCCTGACTTCAACGACATGGTACATCAGGAAGAATGGCAAAGCGCATTAGAGATTTTACAATCGACTAACAACTTCCCAGAATTTACAGGACGCTTATGCCCTGCTCCATGTGAGAAATCATGTGTATTAGGAATCATCAAAGATCCTGTTTCTATCGAAAACATCGAGAAAAGCATCATTGAAAGAGGTTTTGCTGAAGGATGGATTAAACCACAGCCACCAAAAACAAGAACTGGAAAAACTGTTGCCGTTATTGGTTCAGGGCCTGCAGGATTGGCGGCGGCTCAGCAATTAAACAGAGCGGGTCACACCGTTACGGTTTTCGAAAGAGACAATGCCATTGGAGGTTTATTACGTTACGGAATTCCAAACTTCAAATTAGAAAAAGGAATTATCGACCGTCGTGTAGTTGTTCTTGAAGCAGAAGGAATCACTTTCAAAACTAACGTAAATGTTGGTGTTAACTTCAGCGTAGAAGAATTAAACGCATTCGATTCTATTGTTTTATGCGGAGGAGCAACTGAAAGAAGAAGCTTGCCAACTAAAGGAATCGAAAGCAAAGGAGTTGTTCAGGCAATGGATTTCTTAACGCAGCAGACTAAAGTTTTATTTGGAGAATCAATTCCAGATCAGGTTAAAGCAACTGGTAAAGATGTAATCGTTATTGGTGGTGGAGATACTGGTTCTGACTGTATTGGAACTTCTAACAGACACGGAGCTAAATCGGTTACTAACTTTGAGATTTTACCAAAACCTCCAGTTGGAAGAAGCGAGTCAACTCCTTGGCCTTTCTGGCCGTTGCAGTTAAAAACATCTTCTTCTCACGAAGAAGGTTGCGACAGAAACTGGTTGATCAACACTAAAGAATTCATTTCTAACGATAAAGGCGAATTAACTGGATTAAAAACCGTTGAAGTACAATGGAAAATGACTCCAGGTCAGCGTCCTGAATTAATCGAAAAAGAAGGTTCAGAAAAAATCTGGCCTTGCGATTTAGCTTTATTAGCTCTTGGATTTACAGGTCCAGAGAAAACATTAAGCGAGCAATTAGGAATCGAAACTGATTTTAGAAGCAACTACAAAGCGCATAACTATCAGACAAACGTTCCTCACATTTTCACTGCGGGTGATATGAGAAGAGGACAATCATTAATCGTGTGGGCTATTTCAGAAGGTCGCGAAGCAGCAAGAGAGGTAGATTTGTTCCTTATGGGCTCTACAAACTTGCCTACTAAAGGAAAAGGAGATTTACCGAGCTTATAAATTTAAGACTCTAAGATACTGAGATGCTAAGGTTCTAAGCTTTTTCCTTGCATTTTATTTAATCTTTATTCCGATAACAACATAACTACTAACAAACCCTTGAATTGATATTCAGGGGTTTTGTTTTTTTGAAGCATCACAACAGGCATTTTAGTAAACATAGTTCCCGCTTTCGGCTATATCTCTCCTCCCGATAGCCATCGGGATTCGAGGATACCGCCTCAATCGGGGCTAAATTCAAACATTTGGCTTCTTTTAAAAATTCGTAAAAAAAAATCCATTCAATCTGTGCATCCCGATAGCTATCGGGAGTGGCAAAAAATAATTTCAAGCACATTTAAGAATGAGTTAAATTCGTGAATTCGTGGCAAATAAACTTTGTATCTTTGGGTATTTATCAAAATTTACCTATTTTTCAGTTGTAAAAATCCGAAATAAGCAAGTTTTTGTTCAAAATAAAACAATTTGTTATATTTTGTTATTTTTCTACAATTTATTTGCTGATATACAAAAGAGTAATAACTTTGCCCAAAATGATTTAAAAATGCAAGCAAAAGATTTACTGCAGTTAGCAGACCAATTTGGAAGTCCATTATATGTTTATGATGCCGAAAAAATCCAATCTCAGTACAACAGATTAACTAAAGCTTTCTCTAAGGTAGAAAACTTAAGAGTTAATTACGCCATGAAGGCATTGTCAAACGTTGCGATTCTTCAGTTATTAAAGAACATGGGGTCTGGCTTAGACACTGTATCAATTCAGGAAGTTCAGTTAGGACTTCATGCTGGCTATGATCCTGACAAAATTTTCTTTACACCAAACGGAGTTTCTTTAGAAGAAATCGAAGAAGTTGCCGCAATGGGTGTACAAATTAATATCGACAATTTATCTATTTTAGAGCAATTCGGAACAAAACATCCACATATTCCGGTATGTATTCGTATCAATCCACACGTAATGGCGGGTGGAAACGCTAACATTTCTGTTGGACATATCGATAGTAAATTCGGAATTTCTGTTCACCAGATTCCGCATATCTTGCGAATTGTTGAAAATACAAAAATGAGCATTGTTGGAATTCACATGCACACAGGGTCTGATATTTTAGATATCGAAGTATTCCTGTATGCTGCTGAAATCTTGTTTGATACGGCTAAACATTTCAAAGATTTACAATTCTTAGATTTCGGAAGCGGATTCAAAGTTCCTTACAAAAAAGACGATATCGAAACAGACATCGAAGAATTAGGTAAAAAATTATCTAAAAGATTCAACGCTTTCTGTACAGAATACGGCAGAGATTTAACGTTAATTTTCGAACCAGGAAAATTCTTGGTAAGTGAAGCAGGCCATTTCTTAGTAAAAGTGAACGTAGTAAAACAAACAACCTCAACAGTTTTCGCTGGAGTTGACAGTGGTTTCAACCACTTAATTCGTCCGATGTTATACGGATCTTCACACCACATTGAAAACATCTCAAACCCAAAAGGAAAAGAGCGTTTTTACTCTGTTGTAGGATACATTTGCGAAACAGATACTTTTGCCAACAACCGCAGAATTCAGGAAATCACTGAAGGCGACATTTTATCTTTCAGAAACGCTGGAGCATATTGTTTCTCAATGTCTTCAAACTACAATTCAAGATACAAACCAGCCGAAGTCTTATGGATGAACGGTCAGGGAATCTTAATTCGCCAAGCTGAAACATTTGAAGATTTACTTAAAAATCAAATTCCGTTGCCACAAGAAATTGCTGCAACTGTTTAAAATAAAAAAAAGAGAATATCAATTGTTGAAATCCCGTTCCCGAAAGGTGAACGGGATTTTTTTGCTTCACTTATTTCAATATTTTACCATTAAGTATTATTTACAAAAAACAATCTTTTTTATAACTTACTTTTATTTTTTTTCCATTCATTACAAATCGTTACTTTTGTTGAAACTTAAACTTAAAAATGAATAACAAACATACTGCTTACATTAGTAGATTCTATATTGAAAATATTAAGTGTTTTCAAGGTAAAAATAATTTTGATCTTTTAGATGAAAACGGAAACATTGTACAGTGGACAGTCATTTTAGGAAATAATAACTCTGGTAAGACCAACATCTTAAAATCTATAGCTGATCTCGAGCCTACTCTTTTATCATTTGGAGATAAAAAAAATGAACAAGAAACAAAAAATTATGCACCACTCAATTTAATGAGAGGTTTAAGAGAAAAACCAAAAAATTTAAAAGAAGCAGAAGCAGAAAATAGTTTCATAGGTTGTGATATCTTATACAAGAAAAGAAGCTCTAGTAAATCACCATTTACAGGTAAGTTTTCATTATATGGACAAGAAGAAATTAGAGAAAACAATCTTCCTAAATGGGGTTTTACTCCAAATAGAATGTGGAATAGTCGAGATTCTGATATATTAAACGACTTAAAAATTTATGGTTATGGAGTAACTAGAAGAACAGGGAAAAAAGGTATTGCAGAAAATGATGACAATTACAATTCTGCAACTTTGTTCAATCCTGAAATGAGTTTAATTAATATTGAAGATTGGTTATTCCAACTAGATTATGCGAGTAAAAATAATCAAAAAGCAGGAACTGAAAATTTAAGCAAAATAAAAACACTAATTAAGAGCGGGATTTTTCCTGATATTTTTGATTTTAAATTTGATTCATCTGAAAATTTAAAAAACAATATATTATTTAAAACAAAAAGCGGATGGAATAAATTGCAAGATTTAGGCTATGGCTATCAAACCACTTTATCATGGATTATAGATTTATGTAAAAAAATGTTCGAACGCTATCCTCGTTCAATAAATCCTTTAGAAGAACCATCTATTGTACTAGTAGATGAAATTGACTTACACTTACATCCAAGTTGGCAAAAGAATGTTGTTAAATTTCTAAGTGAAATATTTCCTGCAACTCAATTCATTGTTACAAGTCACAGCCCATTGGTAATTCAGTCCTTAGACAAACTTAATTTATTTGTCTTATCAAGTAATGAAAACGGAGTTTCTGTTAATAAATCAAAAAAGAACACATTCAAAGGATGGTCAGTTGAAGAAATCCTTCAAGACGTAATGGATTTAGAAAATGGTAATTATTCAGATCTTTATAATAATTATTTTTTAGAATTCGATAAAGCCCTTGATGACAATAACTTTGAAAAAGCATCATCTATTTATAAAAATCTAGATAAAATTTTGCACCCAAATAGTGCTGATAGAAAAATTTTGAAACTTCAACTTTCACAATTAATTGGCAATGATAAAACTTAATTTAACTGACAAACCAGTAAAACTTACTGATGAATTAGTAGAAGAACTTACCAAGAAATACTTGTCAGACGGCAGTGATGTTTGGAATAGATCATTTATCAGAGAATCCGTTTTAGGCTTTTCTAATAGCAAATGCTGTTATACTGAATGCAAATTAAACTCCGAAAGTAAGTACATGGAAGTTGATCATTTTCATCCAAAAATTCATTTTCCTAATGATGTTGTTTTGTGGGGCAATCTATTGCCATCATGTAAAAAATCAAATACAACAAAAGGTGAGCTTAATACCAAATTAAATCCAATTATAAATCCAATAGTAGACGACCCAAAAGAGCATTTAAGAATTAATGGTTTTAGATTTTATCATAAATCAGAAATTGGAAGAAGAACAATTGATTACACTGCTTTAAATGATAGACAACATTTTGTAAATAAGAGGTTTGAAATTGGGATAAAAATCATAGAACTAATTGAAGATATATATTTGAGTATTACTGATTTAGCTAAAGACATAAAAAACAACCATCATAATATTACACGTATAATAAATAAATATAAGAGTTTATTAAAAGAGGCAGATAGAAAAGAAGAATATGCAGCTACTATATCTACTACGATACTAATGGATTCACACAATACGTCAATAATTGATATCTTAAAATCAAACGATTTATGGGATGATGAACTCGAAAATCTTTTAGTTGAAATCAATTTTTGCTCATTATGTGATTAAACAATCCCCCGCTGGCGCGAGTGTCTCGCTCGTGAACAAAAGAGGAGCAAAAAAGAGACTTTGCAGGCACGAGCGAGACGCTCGCGCTAGCAACCAAAAAAGAACAAAAATCTTTTATAAGTTGCCTCCAGTTTTAACTGGAGGAATTTATCAAGATTAGAAAAGGCTTTAGCCAAATTATTTACAATTTGGCTAAAGCCTTAAACACTTTTATCATTTTCTCATCCAGCTAAAGCTGGACGCAATTAAACTTTTTTCCTCCCCTCAATATTCGGTAAAAATCCAGTAATAATCCCAATCAAAGGCAGAAACGCACAAATTTTAAAAACATATTCTATACTCGTTGCATCGGCGATTTTTCCTAGAACGGCAGAACCTAAACCTCCCATTCCGAAGGCGAATCCGAAGAAAAGACCGGCTACTAAACCCACTTTTCCTGGCAATAATTCGGTTGCGTAAACTAGAATTGCAGAGAACGCAGAAGAAAGAATCAATCCGATAATTACAGATAAAGTTCCTACCCAAAATAAATCTACATAAGGCAACATCAACGTAAATGGCGCAATTCCCAAAATAGAAACCCAGATTACATATTTTCGTCCGAAACGGTCTCCAATTGGCCCACCAATTAAAGTTCCTGCCGCAACAGCGCCTGAGAATAAAAACAAATATATTTGAGATTGCTGAATTGTGATGTGAAATTTATCAATTAAAAAGAACGTATAATAACTCGTAATACTACTCATATAAAAGTATTTAGAGAAAATCAAAACCAACAAAATAATCAACGAACCAATCACTCTATTTTTAGATAAATGATGCGTTTCGATTTTATGTCCGGCTTTATTCGCATTTCTTTCAGACAAATGTTCTGTGTACCAAAGCGCAATTTTATACAAAGCAAAAATTCCGACTAAAGCAATTATACAAAACCAAGCCACATAATTTTGTCCATGCGGAATGATAATAAAAGCAGCTAATAAAGGTCCGATTGCACTTCCTGCATTTCCTCCCAACTGAAAAATAGACTGCGCCAATCCTTTTTTTCCGCCTGAAGCCAAATGTGCCACTCTCGAAGATTCCGGGTGAAAAATCGAAGATCCAATTCCGATTAAGCTTACTGATAATAATAGAAATGTAAAACTAGACGCGATCGAAACCAAAAATAATCCGGTCATGGTGAAACACATTCCAATAATAAGTGAATATGGTTTTGAATTTTTATCCGTATACATTCCCACAAAGGGCTGTAAAATAGAAGCGACGATTTGGTAGGTAAAAGTGATAATTCCGATTTGAGTAAAACTCAGTCCGAAATTTTCTTTAAGGAGCGGATAAATTGACGGAACTATAGCTTGTAAAAGATCATTAATTAAATGCGAAAAACTGATTATAAAAAGTATTGAATAAGTTGTTTTTTTAATTACTTCTGGTTGTACTTTAACGGTTTCCATGAGTTGTTTTTAGGTTAATCTTCATTTTAAAAATAACAGCTGCATTATTTTTTTACAAAATTGAAATAAATTACAATGTCAAAATTGCTATATTTGGACAATGAATAATCAGATTCGGACATATCGAATGGCACAGGATTATGGATACCAAATCGATCCATTAATTCCTGTTATTGGTTACACCGAAACGGTAAACAATGAAATGTGTATTTCGCACTCGCATCCTAGAGCGCAACTTATTTATGCAACGCGCGGTGTAATGCATGTTGTGGTTGGAAATAACATTTGGGTGGTAAATCCGTTGCAGGGATTGTGGCTTCCGAGCGGTGTCGAACATCAAGTAACTTTTCAGAAAGACGTGAATTACTACAGCGTTTTTATCGATCCGTCTGCGACTAAAGGATTGCCAACAAACAGTTTTTCTTTTGATATTCCGATGTTTTTGAAACAGCTTGTTTTCAAAATTATTTCTTTCGGAACAAAAGGAAATTTAACCGATTCTCAGCTAAGAATCATTGCGGTTTTTCTTGATGAATTGGCACAAATTGTCCCAAGTGCTACTTTTTTGCCTACTACAAATAATGAAAGATTACAGAAAGTGGTCGATCTTTTATTAAACGATGTATCGAGCAAACACAACATTGATTATTATGCCGAACTTTCGTTTATGAGCAGCAGAACTTTATCTCGTTTGTTCATCAAAGAATTAGGAATGAATTTCAGCGATTGGCGCGCTCGTTTAAAACTAATCGAAGCCATTAAACGATTAGGCGAAAAACAATCCATAAAAGAAATCGCTTTAGATTTGGGCTACGAAACAGCCAGCGCCTTTATTTTTATGTTCAAGAAGCATCTAGGAAAAACGCCTTCTAATTATATTTTAGAAGATGAAAATGATGCGGATAAAATATCAGCATAATTTTTTCAAATAA
This sequence comes from Flavobacterium sp. LHD-80, assembly GCF_030929605.1. Classification (GTDB taxonomy): domain Bacteria; phylum Bacteroidota; class Bacteroidia; order Flavobacteriales; family Flavobacteriaceae; genus Flavobacterium. The sequence goes on along the minus strand of NZ_JAVFVS010000001.1, from coordinate 86,253 downwards.
AGAATTTACCCGAAAAACTTGAGTCAAAAATTGTTGAATTCTGTTTAAAGTCTTCCCTATTTTATAAGGCATTTAATATTATATTCGTATAGAAAAACTTCATTATTAAAAACAAACAAAATGAAACTACAAATACGAATCCTGCTATATTCGATTCTTTTCTTTTTATACCTTACAACAACTCCCATTTTACTTACTATTGGAGAAAAATTAAAAACAGATCCCTATGTGACTTTAGGCTTTGGTTTTGCTATTCTCAATTTAATTTATGCTTTCCTCGCTTTAAAATGGACCTTGTTGCTAAATATAATCTACTCCATTGCCATTGCCACTTTATCACTGACTTTGGCTTTAAAATTTACCAATTTGCATTTGCTTTTAAATTACGATCCATATCAAGTTAAGACTGCAATATTTGCAAATGCTGTGTTTTCAATTATCCTTTGGGAAATTGTTTATCAGCTAAAAATTAGAAAATCATAAATTAAAAATCGTCCCTCAGATCTAAACTCCAAAACCATGAAAATTACAATCTCCTTATCTGCATTATTTCTGTTACTTACTACAAATTTATTCAGCCAAACCATTGCTGATTTAAAATTAAAACCAAAAGAAATTCCGAAAGCTTACACTTTCAACGATGGCAATATTTGTATTACGCCACAAGCTTGCACATTTTACAACGACATTGAAACCTACAGCAATATTGTTGGAACTTTAAAAAGCAAAACCATTCAAAATTTCAGAAGCAAAGGCGACCGCGGTTCTATTATGTATTTTGAGTTTGAACACGTTTTTAAAGGTGATCGTTTTCTGCAAGGATTACTTTGGGGAAAAGACGGTCAGCCAACTGACGAACATCCTGAAGAATATGTGGCAAAAGGAAAATTCCTGATTATTTGGAGCTTTCGTCCAGACAGTCCGTTAAGAGAAAAATCAGAAGCGAAAATTGAGGCGCTTTTGCTATAAAAACCAGCTACAAAAATGACTAGACAAGGTGCCGTTGGAGCATTGCTTGACATTTATGAACAAGCAATTTTAGATCTTAAGAATGTAATTAAAAACATTCCTGATAATGTTTTGACAAAAATTATAGACGAGAAAACAACAAACGAAGATTGTAAATCGATACAAACCATTTTATCACATGTTGTAAGATCTGGTTATATCTACGCGATAAATATTCAAAATCTAAAAGGACATAATATTCAACGACCAGAAAAGGTTTTTCACCTCACTATTGCTGCATATTTGAACGATTTAACAAACGTTTTTGATTACACTGAAAATGTTTTCAGAGAAGTAAAAGACAATGAGTTAGAGCAATATGACAATTCATTGAAAATAAAAACGGGTTGGGGACAGCTTTATGATATTGAACAATTAATGGAACATGCAATTGTTCATGTTTTGCGTCATAAAAGACAAATTGAAAAGTTAAAAATACAATCTGCATTGTAAGTAGGTTTACTGATTAACTGGATTAATTTCATTTCATCTTATTAAAAGAAAGAAATTCTCTCCGGAAATACTCTAAATAAGTTTACTTTTAAGAATATAAAAAATCGAAAACCATGAAACGACTGCCATCCATAGATATCGTCCGCGGCATTGTAATGATTATAATGGCTCTTGATCATGTTCGGGATTTGATGCATGTCGATTCGCTTACACAAAGTCCAACTGATTTGTCGACAACGACACCTTGGTTGTTTTTTTACACGCTGGATCACCTATTTATGTGCGCCAACTTTTGTTTTTTTGGCGGGAACTTCGGTTTATCTTTCGCTTCAAAATAATAGTTTAGCCGACACAAGAACACTTTTATTTAAGAGAGGATTTTGGTTAATCTTCCTTGAATTTACAATTTTCAATTTCGGATTGTACTTCGATATTGGATTTCATACGCTTCTGTTTGAAGTCATAGGTACAATAGGTTTTGGATTTATTGTTTTAGGATTACTACTGAAAATTCCTTCTCGCGTATTAGGAATTATCGGTTTGTGTATTCTCATTTTCCATAATCTTTTGCCTTTTATTTTGGTTTCGCAAAATTTGAAATTGAATTCGGTTTTAACATCATTTATCAGTCCATTTGGGACTCCGTTTGGCAATCCTTTATTAGGAAGAATATTTATTATGGCCTATCCGCCACTTCAATGGCTGGGAATTATGCTTGTTGGGTTTGCTTCCGGAAAATTCTTTATGCTGGAAACTAAAAAAAGAAAAAGCCTATTTATTAAAATTGGTTGCAGTGCTTTAGTTTTATTTACTGTAGTTCGCTTTCTAAATATTTATGGCGATCCAATTTTATGGAGTCATCAAAAAGATGCTGTTTTTACCTTTTTGTCTTTTATCAATGTGACTAAATATCCGCCTTCGCTCCTATTTTGTTTATTGAATTTAGGCATTATGTTTTTGCTTCTTGCCTTTGCGGATCAATTTCATAATACAGTCAAAAAAGTAACTTTGGTTTATGGAAGAGTGCCTTTGTTTTATTTTATTGTTCATTTTTATGTCATTCATATTCTAACTTTAATCCTACTTCTTGCTCAAGGTTTCAGTTGGTCGCAATTTGATTTTGTTGCAGGAACTTTTGGAAGATCAAGAAATATTGCCAACGGTTTACCGCTTTGGGGAATTTATTTACTGTGGATTTTTGTTGTGGCGCTTCTTTATAAACCTTGTCAGTGGTTTGGAAAATATAAGGCTGAAAATAAATATTGGTGGTTGAAATATATTTAATTTGCATCTGCTCTTTCTTGTTCAAAATATTTAACCAAAACATGCCGATAAATCAAACCGAAGTCCCGATAAACAATCAAGAAATCAAAATCATAAAAAGAAAAGTAGAGAAAACAAAAATCTTCTTATTTGTATTTATTTCCTTTATTGCACTTTGGTCTTGGGGAATGAGCAATACCGATTCTTTGTTTTCGTTATTCAATATCATAGTTTTTGTTTTCGTAATCATAGCCCTTATTGTCTTTATACTTTTCTTAAAAAGACTAAATATAACGAGAAAAGATATCGAATCTAAGATCAAGATTGTAAGCACTTTCAGGGTGATTGACAAATATCGTACGTCAAATCGAAACTCTTATAATTATATCATTGTATTTGACTCTAAAGATATCCTAAATATGAGGTTACAAAAAGTAATTATGACCTTATAAATATCACCGACTCTATTGAGATAGAATATTCAAAATTTGCTTTTTGGATTCTCAAAATTGAGCATAATGGCAATGATATCGAGAATAAACACTTTATTCAATAAACAATAAAATCTCAAATTTCCGCAGGTAATTTTTTATATTAGTATTTTAAATTTTCTATCCAAAATTTATTAAACAATGAAAAATACATTCGAAATTGCCAGTCGATTTAGAGAAATTATACTTAACGGAACTTGGGTTGCTAATACCAATTATAAAGACCAGCTTGAAAATCTGGATTGGAAAATTGCGGTTATCCCGATTCAAAACTTAAATACGATTGCTGTTTTAGCACAGCATATTCATTATTATATTGACGGAATAAATACTGTTTTTAAAGGCGGAACTTTAGATATTAAGGACAAATTCAGCTTTGACTTTCCTCCAATTTCTTCTCTCGGAGATTGGGAAAATTTTTTAACTAAATTCTGGACTGCATCTGAAGAATTTGCTTCTTTGGTAGAACAAATGCCTGATGAAAGACTAGATGAAAGTTTTGTTGATGAAAAATATGGTTCGTATCGAAGAAATATCGACTGCATGATCGAACATAGTTACTATCATTTGGGACAGATTGTTTTGATTAAGAAATTGCTAACAAAAAAATAGAGACTTAACTTTTGATTTTCTTTCAAATCAACAGAATTCCTTAATTTTAGAATTCAACTTTAAAACTTTAGTAATGAGAAAATTATTTTTAGGATTTGTATTTTTAATCGGATTATCTGCTACGGCACAAACTTCTAAAGAACTTGTTGGAAAATGGCAATTAGTAAAATGGACTAAAAACGGAAAAGAAAAAGATATTCAAAAACGTTTTAAAACCGATCAGGTTTTTCAGGTTTTTAAAGAAAATGGCGATTTTGAAAGCGTAATTGGTGAAGAATCACATAAAGCAAAATGGAAATTATCAAGTGATAATTCGCAGTTGACAATTATATCAGTTATTCTGCCGGTCGTTTTTAAAATCAATTCTTTTGACAACGAAAAACGTGTCATTACTAATCCTGAAGTCGGGACGTTTGAATACAAAAAAGTGGCGGAGTAAATTAGAATTGTTTTTTCATTTCTTATGAAAAACTAAACGAACTTATGTAGCCCCGATAGAGCCGATATCCTCGCAGTGGAACGGAGAGATAAAGGCGAAAGCGGGACTAAACGTTCTTATGAAAACAGGCGTTTCTGCTCCTTAAAAAATCTAAAAAAGGCATAGTTGTTGAAAGTTAAAAAAGATATATTTACACCTTCAAAAAATACAACATGCAAAAAATTACTTTTCTATTTTCTATATTATTTTTAGCCTTTTCTTCGTGCGGTGTAAAAACAACTCAGGCCTTAATAAGTGACGGAAATTACGACGGCGCCATTGATCGCGCGGTCGAAGCTTTAAGAACCAATAAAGATTCAAAAGGAAAACAAGATTACGTGTATTTGCTCGAAGAGGCTTTTGCAAAAGCGAAAGATCGAGACTTGCGCAATTTGGAAATGCTGCATAAAGAAAACAATCCTGCCAATGCTGAACGCATCTACAATACTTATTTACAGCTAAATAATCGTCAGGAAAAAATCAGACCGATTTTGCCTTTGCCTTTGTTGAAGTTGGGAAGAAATGCGCTTTTCCCATTTGATAATTATTCAAATGATATTGTGAACAGCAAAAATGCACTTTCGAAATATTTGTATGAGAACGCTTCTGCCCTTTTGAAATCGAATAATAAAATGGATTATAGAAAAGCATATGATGATTTTTCCTATTTAGAAAGTATAAATCCTGGTTACAAAAACACCAAAAAATTAATGGAAGATGCGCTTTTTAAAGGAACTGATTTTGTGGATGTTTATGCAAAAAATGAAACCAATTTGGTGATTCCGAAAATGCTTCAGGACGATTTATTGGATTTTAAAACCTACGGATTAAACGATAAATGGACGGTTTATCACAGCGCTAGACAAAAAAATGTGAAGTACGATTATAGTCTGATTCTTAATTTTAGAGAGATTTATATTTCGCCAGAACAGATTAAAGAGAAGGAATTCAGCAAAGAAAGACAAGTAAAAGATGGCGTAAAAACACTTTTGGACAGTCGCGGAAAACCAGTAAAAGATAGTCTTGGAAAAGAAATCAAAGTAGATAATTATAAAATTCTTCGCGCTACGGTTTATGAATTCAGACAATATAAATCATGCCAAGTTACTGCAAAAGTGGATTATGTAGATTTGAAAACGAATCAGCTAGTTCAGACATTTCCTATTAGCAGCGAATTTGTTTTTGAGAATATTTATTCGACTTACAAAGGCGACAAAAATGCTTGCGAAGATAATTATCTTGGTAATTTTAATAAGCGCGCAATTCAGTTTCCGAATAATGAACAAATGGTTTTTGATACAGGCGAAGATTTGAAAGCTAAGTTGAAAGATATCATTGTAAAAAATAAATTTCGACGATAATTATATAACACGATAGTAGAAAAAAAGACGCAATTTTATGCGTCTTTTTTTGTTTAGGATCTTTTTAAAATAAAAAAGGCTCATTTTTTTATTGCGCAACCAAAAAGTTGCGTATATTTGCAACTGATTAGTTGCGTAATTTTATTTTAAAGATGAAACGAGATATTTTTCAGGCAATTGCCGATCCGACACGAAGAGCTATTTTAGTTTTGATTTCTGCCAATGCTTTGACACCAAATGCAATTGCAGAACAATTTAATACAACGAGACAGGCGGTTTCGAAACATATTAAAATCCTGAATGAATGCGAATTACTCGAAGAAAAAAAAATGGGAAGGGAAATTTATTATCAACTTAAAATCGAAAAGATGAAAGAGATAGACCACTGGCTGGAGCAATTCAAGAAAATTTGGGAAAGCCGTTTTAGTCAACTGGACCAAGTATTAATGAATTTAAAATCTAAAGAAAATGAAATCTGATCTTACAATGAATTTTTCCATAGATAAGGAAAATAAAACCGTAAATGTGACACGCGAATTTAACGCGTCATTGTCTAATGTTTGGTCTGCTTGGACAGAACCTGAAATCCTGGATCAATGGTGGGCGCCGGCTCCGTTTAAATCAAAAACAAAGAGAATGGAATTTAAAGAAGGCGGACGAAGATTGTACGCCATGGTAGGTCCTGAAGGCGAAGAACGCTGGAGCTTTTTTGAATATACTTCTATTTCGCCAAAAACGAATTTCAAACACACTTCGACTTTTTGCGATGCTGATGAAAATCCAATTCCGAATTTTGGAAGTTCGCTTTGGGATATCACTTTTTCTGAAGAAGGCGAACTGACTGTTGTTGAAATCGTTATTAAACGTGATAGCTTGGAAGAAATTGAACAACTTATTGCAATGGGCTTTAAAGATGGATTTACAAGTGCGCTGAAAAGTTTGGAAAAAATACTTGAAACAAAAAAATAAGCCTTTTTGTTAAACCAATTATTAATGCTTTTAAAAACTGAAAAAATATGAAATCAAATTTTTTAATGGATTTTACTGTAGATAAAAAAACGAATACGGTAAATGTAAAACGTGAATTTGGTGCCTCGTTATCAAATGTTTGGTCAGCTTGGACAGAACCTGAAATCCTAGATCAATGGTGGGCACCTGCACCGTGGAAAGCGAGAACGAAAAGTATGGAATTTAAAGAAGGCGGACGCCGACTTTATGCAATGGTGGGACCGGAAGGCGAAGAACATTGGGCAATTGCAGATTTTACTTCGATTACTCCGAAAACAAATTTTAAATATCTGGACGCTTTCAGCGACAGCGAAGGAAATTTAAATGTAGATTTTCCTCGTTCTGATTGGGATGTGAATTTTTCTGAACAAGGCGATTCTACTTTTGTTGATATTGCTATCAAACACAAAAATTTGGAAGATCTTGAACAAATTATTGCAATGGGCTTTAAAGAAGGTTTTACAATTGCGATGGAAGGTTTGGATGCGATTTTTGCAGAAAAACAAAAATAATTTTTCTTACTTTATTAATGAAATCCTGCTTTTTACAAAGCGGGATTTTTTATGATTTTTTTGTATTAATTAGCTGATTTAATTAACATTAAAAATCGTATTTTCGATTTTAATTTATACCAAAAGACATTAAAACGCAACCTTTTAACTAACAATTCTAACCAAAAAAGTATGACCAAATTAATTACCGCGACTCTTTTGCTTGCCACTGTTTCTGTTTTTTCTCAAAGCAGATATGAACTTTCTGATGAAGGAAAAGACAAATTTTATCTTTCTGATTCTATTGCTAAATTAGCTAAAACAGGAAAAATTACTGCACAGCCAATTGTTGTTGTTGATGGAATTCCGCATCGTTTTCAGGATTTAGAAAAAGAAAAACTTGCTTTGTCTAAAATTGAAATCGCAAAAATTATTCCTATCGATAAACAAAAAGGAATCAGCATTTATGGAAATTATGGCGAAGCCGGCGTTTTGATTATTACAACAAATAGAAGCAGTTATCATAAACCTATACAAGAAGTGAAAGAAATGAAACAAAATTAATTTTTAGTTTCAAGTTTCAGGTTTCAATAATAATTGTCAGGCTGAGCGAAGTCGAGGCCCACGTTCCAATTGGAGCGCCCTTCGACTCCGCTCAGATTGACAAACGGTTTTACAATTAACAATTTATAATTCACAATTAAAAATTAAAAATTACCCCAGCCATCCTTCTCGATCTAAACTTCTGTATTGAATAGCTTCGGCGATGTGTTGCGAAATTATAGACGGAGCATTATCTAAATCAGCGATTGTTCTTGCTACTTTCAAAATCCTGTCGTACGCTCTTGCGGAAAGATTCAGGCGTTCCATTGCGGTTTTTAAGAGTTCTTTTGACTGTTCGTCTAATGCGCAAAATTCACGAATCAATTTACTACTCATTTGAGCATTATAATGAATGTTTTCGATTTCTTGGAATCGTTTCGTTTGAATTTCTCTGGCTGCGGTGACACGTTTTCTGATTTCGACACTGCTTTCGGCTTTTCGGTCATCTGCTAATTTTTCGAAAGGAACGGGTGTTACTTCAATATGAATATCAATTCGGTCTAAAAGCGGACCTGAAATTTTGCTCATATAACGTTGCATTTCATGTGGTGAAGAAGTATTTGGCATACTCGGATCGTTGAAAAAACCACTCGGACTTGGATTCATACTTGCCACAAGCATAAACGATGACGGATAAGTAACGGTAAATTTAGCTCTTGAAATGGTTACTTCACGATCTTCAAGCGGTTGACGCATTACTTCTAAAACATCGCGTTTAAATTCTGGTAATTCGTCGAGAAATAAAACACCATTATGCGCCATTGAAATTTCGCCTGGTTGCGGATAACTTCCGCCTCCAACAAGTGCGACGTTCGAAATCGTGTGGTGCGGACTGCGAAACGGTCGCTGATTCATTAAACCGACTTCTTTCAGTTTTCCTGCAACGCTGTGAATTTTAGTTGTTTCGAGTGCTTCACGTAACGTCATTGGAGGCAAAATACTCGGAACACGTTTTGCCAGCATTGTCTTTCCGGCTCCCGGCGGACCAATTAAAATGATATTATGACCTCCGGCAGCAGCGATTTCCATACAACGTTTAATGCTTTCCTGACCTCGAACATCTGAAAAATCAAATTCGGGGAAATCGAGTGTTTTGTAAAATTCGGTGCGAGTATCAATTACTGTTGGCTGAAGCGTTCCTTTTCCTTTAAAGAAATCTATTACTTCCTGCAGATTTGAAACTCCATAAACGTCAAGTCCGGCGACAATCGCTGCTTCTTTTACATTTTGAATAGGAAGAAAAAATCCTTTGTAACCTTCTTCTTTTGCTTTAATTGCAATTGGCAATGCACCGCGAATAGGCTGTAAACTTCCGTCTAAAGAAAGCTCACCCATGATAATATATTGTTCAATTTCGGGTGCTTTTATTTGGTCAGAGCCGACTAATATTCCCATTGCGAGTGGCAAATCGTATGCTGAACCTTCTTTTCTGAGGTCGGCGGGCGCCATGTTGATGGTTATTTTTTTTCCGGGAAGACTTAATCCGTTATTTTTTAAAGCGGCGGCGATTCTAAAACTGCTTTCTTTTATTGCATTATCTGGAAGCCCAACTAAATGATAACCAATCCCTTTATCCATATGAACCTCAATTGTGATTGTGGTTGCTTCTACTCCAAAAACGGCACTTCCGTAAACTTTTACTAACATAATTATTCTTTCATTAATTGTTTTTAAATCTAATGAAAAAATAATTAATTTGTAGGTTTTTTATTTCAAATAAATTTAAATTAAAATGGAAGCTTAATTTGAGTTTTAATCTCCTCAACAATCCTACTCAAATCCAAACAATTTTGATGCGACCAAAATTTACTTTCAATCTGATTATTTCGAATACAATTATGACATTCCATAATTTCATGCGAATAGCCTTTTCCTAAAACCGGCAAACTGATCACAGCTTCTTTTTCTTCATCAATAAATAAAGAATATCCATTGGCGACAAACCAAGGCGAATTGAGTTCGATTCTTCCTTTGCTTCCGCCAATAGTTGCTTTCATATCAGAATCTGAAACTATAGAAGCATGCAAAATCGATTGTGCTTTTTCATATTGCAAAATCATCGAAGTCTGCAAATCAATATCATTTTTATGCATTATGGCTTTTGCAATAATTTCCTTTGGTTTACCTAATAGTATATAAGACAGAAACAATGGATAAACGCCAATATCAAACAACGCGCCTCCGCCTAGTTTTTTATCAAAAAGTCTAAGGTTTTCGGTTTCGCTTCCGCGAAAAGCAAAATCAGCATTGATGTATTTTATTTCGCCAATTTCTCCGTTTTCTACTTTTTCTAAAACTTCTTTTATGGCTGGAATAAATCGGGTCCAAAATGCTTCCATGAAAAACTTCTTATTCTTTTTTGAAGCTTCAATCATTCGAACAGCATCAGAATACGAAAGCGCAATTGGCTTTTCGCACAAAACATGTTTTCCAGATTCTAATGCTTTAATAGACAATTCGGCATGTGAATCATGAGGTGTCGCAATGTATATAATTTCAACTTCTTCATCGGCAAAAAGCGCTTCATATGAATCGTAGGCTTTTGAACAATTGTACTTTTGGGCAAAATCATTTGCTTTACTACTATCTCTCGAAGCAACTGCTGTTAATTCTGCATCATCTAGTAAAAGCAAATCTGTCGCAAATTGATTGGCGATATTTCCTAAACCAATAATTCCCCATTTTATTCTTTGTGATTTTTTCATAAATGTCCTATATACACTATCCATCAACGCTTTACCTAAATCTTCATCTAAAATAGAGAAAAAACATTTTAAAAAATTAAAACTTATCTAACATATTTTCATATTTTTAGCAACAAATTAGCAAATACCATATGAAAAAAGCCCTACTACTACTCTTTTTGAGCGTTTTTTTAACAAAAACGTATGCTCAAGACTATTTTCCTGTTAATGAAAGTGTGCACAACAAAAGTAAAAATTACACTGTTTTTACAAATGCCACTATTTATGTAACTCCAACTCAAAAAATCGAAAAAGGAACTTTACTTATCCAAGATGGCAAAGTAATTTCTGTTGGAACAAATGTTACAATTCCTAAAAACAGCATCACAATTGATCTGACAGGAAAAACAATTTACCCATCATTTATTGATATTTATACCAGTTTTGGAATTGAAAAACCAAAATCAAATGTAACTCCAGGACGCCGTAACCCACTTTATGACACAAAAAGAACTGGTTTTTACTGGAACGAAAGTGTAAGACCTGAAGTAAACGGTTATGAAACGTTTAAATACGATCAGCCAAAAGCAGATGAGTTTTTGAAAGCTGGTTTTGGTGTTGTTGGAACTCACGTGACTGACGGAATTGCTCAGGGATCTGGAGCTCTAGTTGCATTAAACAACGAAAACAACTCGAAACAAATCATTTCAAATAAATTAACGAATCACTTTGCTTTTAGCAGAAGTGCCTTGACAAATCAGCAATATCCAAGTTCTTTAATGGGAATGATGGCTTTGCTTCGTCAAATGTATTTGGATTTGGACTGGTACAAAAAAGGAAATTCTGACACTAAAGATTTATCATTAGAAGCATTAGCAAGCAATGAAAAATTGGTTCAGATTTTTGCATCAGAAGATAAATTGAACAGCTTAAGAGCTTCAAAAATTGCAAAAGAATTTGGTTTAAACTACGTGTTGAAAGGAAGCGGGAATGAATTCGAAAGAATTGAAGAAATCAAAGCTACAAATGCAAAATTCATTATTCCTATAAGTTTTCCAGATGCTTATGATGTTTCAAATCCGTACTTGTCAAACCAAATTGAATTGGCTGATATGCGTTTCTGGAATCAAGCGCCAACAAACTTAAAAGCGCTTTCTGATAACGGAGTTGTTTTTGCCTTGACTACAGACAAACTAAAGAAAATCGAAGACTTTAAACCTAATTTATTGAAAGCAATAAAATACGGTTTTGATAAAACAAAAGCTTTAGAAGCTTTAACTACAATTCCAGCTGCTATTTTAGGAAAAAGCGACGAAGTAGGAAGTTTGAAAACAGGAAGTTATGCGAACTTTATTATTACTTCTGGAGAAGTTTTTGACGAGAAAACGGTTTTATTCGAAAACTGGGTTCAAGGAAGTAAATTTATTGTGAATGATATTAATGCAAAAGATATCCGCGGAAATTACGACTTAACAGTTGGTAAAGATACGTACAAATGGAAAATTGACGGAACTGCAGAAGCTCAAAAATCTGAAGTTACAACTGTTGATGCTAAAAAAGTAAAAAGCACTTTTGCAATTGCTAAAAACTGGGTTTCTCTTGTAATTAAACCAGCAGATACTATTAAATCAAACTTTACCCGTTTAACTGGTTTTATTGAAAAAGCAGATGCTTTGTCTGGAAAAGCGGTTTTATCAAACGGAGATGAATTAGTTTGGAATGCAGTAAAAACAAGCCCATTTGTTGCTGTAAAAGATACTGTAAAACCAGAAAAACCAAACCCAATTATGCCTGTAACGTATCCAAACGTTGCTTTTGGTGATACTAAAAAACAAACTGCTCAGACTTTATTATTCAAAAATGCTACAGTTTGGACGAATGAAAAAGAAGGAATTTTGACAGAAGCTGACGTTTTGATTAAAAACGGAAAAATTGCTGCAGTCGGAAAAAATCTTTCTGATGCAGGTGCCACTGTAATCGATGCAAAAGGAAAACACATTACAAGCGGTATTATCGACGAACATTCGCATATTGCAATTTCTAAAGGTGTAAACGAAAGCGGTCACAACTCTACTGCCGAAGTTACGATTCAGGATGTTGTAAACTCTGAAGATATTAATATATATAGAGATCTTGCGGGAGGAGTTACTATCTCACAATTATTACACGGTTCTGCAAACCCAATTGGCGGACGTTCTGCAATTGTAAAATGGAAATGGGGTTCTGCTGCAGATGAAATGTTATACAAAAATCAGCCTAAGTTTATCAAATTTGCTTTGGGTGAAAACGTAAAACAAGCAAACTGGGGAATTGACAATCCAACTCGTTTCCCACAAACCAGAATGGGAGTTGAGCAAGTTTTCACAGATTATTTCCAATTGGCAAAAGAATATGACGAAAACTGGAAAAAATTCAACGCTGGAAATAAAAAAGGAAAAGCGCCAAGAGTTGATTTAGAATTACAAACTCTTGCTGAAATTTTAAACAAAGAGCGTTTCATCACTTGTCACTCTTATGTAGAGTCAGAGATATTGAATTTGATGAATGTTGCTGAGAAATTCAACTTTAGAGTAAATACTTTCACTCACATTTTAGAAGGTTACAAAGTAGCTGACAAGATGAAAGAACACGGCGTTGGAGCTTCAACATTCTCTGATTGGTGGGCTTATAAATTTGAGGTTAATGATGCAATTCCGTACAACGGACCAATTATGCACAATGAAGGCGTAGTAGTTGCGTACAACTCTGATGACGCCGAAATGTCTCGAAGATTAAACCAAGAAGCGGCAAAAGCTGTAAAATATGGGAATGTATCTGAAGAAGATGCTTGGAAATTTGTCACTTTAAACCCTGCGAAATTATTACATATTGATGATAAAGTTGGAAGTTTAAAAGTGGGTAAAGATGCCGATGTTGTTTTATGGAGCGAAAATCCATTGTCTATTTATGCTAAAGCTGAAAAAACAATTATTGAAGGTGTAGTTTATTTTGATATCGAAAAAGATGCTCAAAAACAGGTGGACATTACTAAAGAAAGAAACCAATTGATTGGACAAATGCTGCAAGAAAAAAACAAAGGAAACAGCACTCAGGCACCAACAAGAAAAGAGAAAAAAGAATATCACTGTGATACTTTAGAACAGTTATAAGAGCTTTAGAAAATTCATAATGATAAAAAGAGACAACATGATAAATAAAAACATATATAAACTGCTGTTGTTATTTTGTGCTTCTGTACAAATAAATGCACAGCAAATTCCGGCGCCAAAGCAATCTAAATCGGTTTTGATTTTAAATGCTACTGCACACTTAGGTAACGGGAAAGTAATTCAAAACAGTGCAATTGGTTTTAAAGACGGAAAAATTACTTTAGTAGCCGATGCAACAACCATCAGACTTGCTGCTGATGCTTATGATACAACTATCGATGCTTCTGGAAAACATGTCTATCCGGGATTTATTGCTGCCAATACAACTTTAGGATTAGTTGAAATTGATGCTGTAAAATCATCTGACGATCAAGAAGAAATTGGAACTTTCAACCCAAATGTTAGAAGTATTATTGCTTATAACTCTGAATCGAAAGTAGTTGAAACAGTTCGTCCAAACGGCGTTTTAGTAGCTCAAGTTACACCACGTGGCGGCACAATTTCTGGAACTTCGTCAATTGTACAATTAGACGCTTGGAGCTGGAAAGATGCAATTATGAAAGAAAATGACGGAATTCATTTGAATTTCCCTTCTAGTTTTAAAAGATCTGGATCTTGGTTTGAACCTGGAATTATTGAGCCAAACAAAGATTATCCAAAACAGGCTGAAGAAATCAACGCTTTTTTAATCAATGCTAAAGCCTATAATCAAACAACTCCTAAAGAAAGAAACATTGTTCTAGAAGCTACAAAAGGTTTATTTGATGGAACTCAAACGCTTTATATTCATGCTGATGAAGAAAAGCAGATTGTTGATGCGATCCAATTAGCGGCAGACAATCAAATCAAAAAGATTGTAATCGTTGGCGGATTTGAAGCTTACAAAGCAACAGCTCAATTATCAAAATATAATGTGGGAGTTCTTTTAAGACGTGTTCACGATATGCCAACAAGCGCTGATCAAGATGTAAACCTGCCTTATAAAATGGCAAAAATACTTACTGATAAAGGTATTGTTGTTGGTTTAGAAAACAGTGGTGATCATGAGCGTATGAGCGTTAGAAACCTACCTTTCTTGGCAGGAACTTGTGCCGCTTTTGGTTTAGACAAAGAAGTTGCGGTACAGCTTATCACACTAAATACTGCAAAATTATTAAGTGTTGATGCTACTTGCGGATCATTAGAAACTGGCAAAGACGCTACTTTGTTTATTTCTGAAGGTGATGCTTTAGACATGAGAACAAACAAATTGACAACTGCTTTTATTCAAGGAAGATTAATCAATTTAGATACTTTCCAAAATAAACTGAATAGAAAATTCAAAGAAAAGTTCGGTCAGAAATAAGAACTTAATTTTCGTAAAAAACGGCATCTTTTGAAATATTCAATTGATGCCGTTTTTTATTCAAACCAAACAATTTAAACACTCAATTGATTATTTGAAGAGAAAAAATCATAATTTTAAGAATAATATTATCTTTTTTTCATCACATTTTGCAGAAATTACCCAATTTGCTCATTTCAACTTTAATAAATTGTGAAATTTAAGTCTTTTTTAAGATATACACGCAAAATTTAGGGGGTCAAATTTAAAAATTAACAAAAATTAAACATTAGACTCTATTTTTTATAGGGGTATCAATTCATTTTATACTTTTATAAAAAATTTAAAACTAAATAACTATGCGAAAAATTATTTTAAGTGTGATCCTCATCACGATTTTGTTACTATCTATTTTTTCTATCTCATTTGTTACTGAATCAAAAACATTAGGCGCTCATGTTGTCGAATTAAAATTAGACACGGGTGATACAGCATGGATGGTTGTTGCAACAGCTTTTGTATTATTAATGACTCCAGGATTAGGATTTTTCTACGGAGGTATGGTAGGCAAGAAAAACGTAATCAGCACAATGCTTCAAAGTTTCATGGCAATGGTAATTGTAACAGTTCTTTGGGTAGTAATTGGATTCGGATTATGTTTTGGACCTTCTATAGGCGGTTTTATAGGAGATCCTTCTTCAAATATATTTTTTCAGGGAGTAAGCGCAAACACGGCGTGGGAATTAGCTCCAACAATCCCGATGATTCTTTTTGCTTTATTCCAAGCAAAATTTGCAATCATTACTCCAGCATTAATTACAGGAGCTTTTGCAGAACGTGTACGTTTCTGGGCTTACTTATTATTCATGGTTTTATTTATCTTATTCATATACGCTCCATTATGTCACATGACTTGGCATCCTGATGGATTATTCTTTGGATGGGGAGTTCTTGACTTCGCTGGTGGTACTGTAGTACACATGAGTGCTGGATGGGCTGCTTTGGCTGGAGCAATTTTCTTAGGAAAACGTAAAGTTCAAAAAGTAAATCCTGCTAGAATTACTTATGTATTATTAGGTACAGGTTTATTATGGTTTGGATGGTTTGGTTTCAATGCAGGTTCTGCAGTTGGAGCAAGCAGTCTTGCCGCACAAGCTTTAGGAACAACTACAATCGCTGCCGCTTCTGCTGCTATGGCTTGGGTTTTCCTTGATAAAATATTAGGACACAAATTATCTGCAATGGGAGCTTGTATTGGAGCTGTTGTAGGATTGGTAGCAATTACTCCTGCTGCAGGTTTCGTAAGTATTCCTCACGCATTAGCAATTGGTATTATTGCTGCTGTAATCAGTAATCTTGTAGTAAGCAAATTCCCTAAAGGAAAAATCGACGATGCTCTTGATGTATTTGCTTGTCACGGTGTTGGTGGTATGGTAGGTATGCTTTTAACTGGAGTATTTGCTTCTAAAAGCGTAAACTCAATTGTTGGTGACAATCAAGGTTTAATCTTTGGTGATGCTACTTTATTCTTAATACAATTAAAAGCATTAGTTATCGTATCAATCTTTGCTTTTGGAGCTTCTTACGCTTTATTCTTCATTGTAAACAAAATCACTCCTCTAAGAGTTACTGAAGAAAAAGAAGAATTAGGTTTAGATATCTCTCAACACGGAGAATACTTATAATAAAAAGATTTTCCTCTTTTTGCCTTCATAAAAAATCCCTCTAAGTTAGCTTAGAGGGATTTTTGTTTATTGTAGATTTTAGATTGTAGATTTAGTCTTTTCCAAAACTCATAACTCATAACTCATAATTCATAACTAAATACCTTATTTAAAATTCGCTATTCCTTCTTTCAGCCAATGCAAATATTCTTCAGTACTTACATAACTAATTGTAGGTTTTGAACTGTTCAAGTTATTACCTTCTAAATCTGTAATAACATACAAAGGTTGCGTATTTGTTTTATATCTTGAAATCATAAAATCGGTCCATTTATCTCCTACTGTAATGATTTCATCTCCGGCTTTAGTCACAAATTGCTCTTTTTTAGGCAATTCTCTTTTATCATCAACATAAAGCGAAATCAAAACAACGTCATTTTTTAAGATTGGTAAGACCGTTGAATCTGACCAAACATTGTTTTCCATTTTTCTACAGTTCACACAAGCGTATCCTGTAAAATCAAGCATAATTGGTTTATTAACCAATTTTGCATAAGCTAATCCATCTTCATAATCATGAAAAACCATAATTCCGTGCGGACCTAACTCTGCTCCTTCTGGCAAACCTTTTACATCTGAAGTTACAGCAGTTCCGTTTCCAGAACCTCCAAATCCAAGCGGACTTTCACTGTAAGTTTGAGGTGGCGGAAAAGCACTGATTAATTTTAAAGGTGCTCCCCATAATCCTGGAATCATATAAATTGTAAAACTTAAAACAAGTAATCCTAATGATAATCTTCCAACAGAAATATGATTAGTCGGGCTATCGTGTGGCAAGGTAATTTTTCCGAATAAATAGAATGCGAGAGCTCCAAAAATAGCAATCCAAATCGCTAAGAAAACCTCTCTTTCCAAGAAATGTAATTGCAAAACTAAATCGGCATTTGATAAAAATTTGAATGCCAATGCCAATTCTAAAAATCCTAAAACAACTTTTACTGTATTTAACCAACCACCAGATTTTGGCAATGAATTCAACCATCCTGGAAACAATGCAAATAACATAAAAGGCAAAGCCAATGCAGAAGAAAATCCTAACATTCCAACAACCGGAGCAATTCCTCCATTTGAAGCCGCTTCAACTAATAATGTCCCTACAATTGGTCCTGTACAAGAAAAGGATACAATTGCCAATGCTAAAGCCATGAATAATATTCCAACAATTCCGCCTTTATCTGCCTGTTGATCTGCTTTGTTTGCCCATGAATTTGGCAACATAATTTCGAATGCTCCTAAAAAAGAAACAGCAAAAATGATTAAAATCACGAAGAAAATAAGATTAAACCAAACATCTGTGGACAATGCATTCAAAGCATCGGCACCAAATATTTTAGTTACAATTAATCCTAAAATCACATAAATAGCAATGATTGATAATCCATAAATAATAGCGTTTCTAATTCCTCTTGCTCTGCTTTTACTTTGTTTTGTAAAGAAACTCACAGTCATTGGAATCATTGGGAATACGCAAGGTGTAAATAAAGCAGCAAAACCACCTAAAAAAGCAAAGAAAAAGATCGACCACAAACTTCTAGTTGGAGCTGGTGCCGGTATATCTTCTTTTGAGACTGGTTCTTCAACATTCGATTTTACTACTTGAACTTTTGCCGTATCTGTTGCTTTTGCAATTGTATCTACAGCGATTCCAGTAACTTTTGTCTCATCTTTTTTCGCCTCCGTTATTGCCGGAACAGCTTCCATATTGAAAGTCGACGGAATAGCAATCGAGAATTTTTTATTTGAATTGATGCAAACTTCTTTACAAACCTGAAAATCGAAATCAACATCAACCGTTTTTAAATTCGGGTTGATGATTTTAATTTCTTGTTCAATGTGCGCTTTTCCTTCAAAAAAAGTTTCGTTTACACCAAAAACATCGTTAAAAGCTGTTTTGGTTTTTCCTTCCTTAGCTTTTCCAACTAATTCGTAATTTCCTTTTTGGTTTTTAAACGCGATTTCCAGTGCAAGCGGACCGCCTTCTGGCGTGAATTGCGAATACATATGCCAGTCTTTTTCAATCGTTCCGTCAAAAATTAATACGGCATTGTTTCCAGCTTTCTTTTCAATTTTCGAAGTCCATTTTACTGGCTCTAAAATTTGAGCGTTGCTTTTTGCAAAAGAAAAAAGAAAAAACAGTAAAAATAAAAGAGATTTACTCCAGACATTTTTTAGCGTTATCGCTTGACGGTATTGATTAAAGTTCATTATTGCAGTTCTATTTTAAGTATTTTGTTTGTGGTATTTTCTATTTTAAATCGTTCATCTTGCCTAATGCCAACAACCCAGACGATTTGATTTTCTGAACATAAAATCCAAGTTTTTTCCTTTTCGATGAGTGATAATTTTTCGTCTTTAAAAAGCTTGCTCACTTTTTTAGATTTTCCCTGCATTCCAAACGGATGAAAAACATCTCCTTCATTCCATTTACGTAAAACGAGCGGAAAGCGGATTTTTTCGGCGTCAACAAA
Organism: Flavobacterium sp. LHD-80; assembly: GCF_030929605.1. Taxonomy (GTDB): domain Bacteria; phylum Bacteroidota; class Bacteroidia; order Flavobacteriales; family Flavobacteriaceae; genus Flavobacterium. The sequence goes on along the minus strand of NZ_JAVFVS010000001.1, from coordinate 67,136 downwards.
TATAACTTCTTTTGAATCTATAGCTATGTGATCTACGTTACAAAGTCTCAATTTTAAGGGAAAATTAACGTCTGTATCGTTTTCTGCAATCTCAAATTCTTCTTTTTCTGAAGTTTCAGAAATCGGATTTAAAATCAATGTTTCTCGATTTTTCAGCAATCTGAATTCCTCCGAAAAGACTTGTTTTCCTGATTGACCTTCGACTAAATCATAAACATCCTTCCATGCCGAAAATCCAAATTCGTTCAGCCATTGGTACAAATACGATTTATAATTGGGTAATTTTTTAAGCTGATTCAAATCGAAATGAATATCTTCTCCATCCTCTTTTGCCACTTGCTGATAAATCATAATCGAAGCATCTTCAACCATTTCTTTTGATTCTTGCAAATACGATTGTGTTTTTTGAAAAGCATCCAAAAAGTTCGGATTTATTTCTTTCAAAATCGGAATTAAATCATGACGAATTTTATTTCTAAGGTATTTGTTTGATGCATTACTGCTGTCTTCTCGCCATTCGATTTTATTTTCTTCCGCATATTTCAGAACTTCTTCTCTCGAAAAAGGCAAAAGCGGACGAATAATTCGGTCATTTTCTTCTGGAATTCCGGTTAATCCATCCAAACCTGTTCCGCGTGTCAAATTGATAATAAAGGTTTCTAAATTATCATCGGCATGATGTGCTGTCAGAATATAATCGAAGTTTTTTTCTTCTAAAAACTCATAAAACCAGCTGTAACGAAGCTCTCTTGCAGCAACTTGCGTCGACAATTTATAATCTTCGGCGAAAGCCTTAGTATCAAACTGAGTGGTAAAAAACGGAATATTATTTTGATTGCAATAATCCTGAACAAATTCCTGATCACCAAAACTTTCTAATCCCCGAAGTTGAAAATTACAATGCAAAACCGCAATTTCATAAGGCAATTGCTGAAACAAATGCAGTAAAACCATGCTATCCAATCCTCCGCTAACCGCTAAAAAAAGCTTTTTTTCGGCTAAGAATGGAAATCTAGAAACGATATGGCTTTGAAATTTTGAAAACATCTGATAAAAGTAAAAAATTAAATTCGATCTATTTTTAAATGAAATGTTAAGTGAGGTTTCTTTGCCACGAATTGAGCTAATATTTTCTCACGCAGATTTTGCAGATTGAGCTGATTGTTTTAACTCTTGAAAAGATTTACGCAGATTTTATTTATTTCTAAATTTAAAATTTAATCTGCATAATCTGCGAGAAACAAAAAAATCATTGCAAAACTTCATGCATTGCTTTGGCTTTCAGCAAACATTCTTCGTATTCTTTTTCTGGGACTGAAAGCGCTGTAATTGCACTTCCGACAGAAAATGAAACATATTTATTTTCCTGATTGTATAAAATACTTCTGATTACTACATTAAAATCAAAGTCACCTTCGGGAGTAAAATAACCAACTGCTCCGCTGTACAAACCGCGTTTGGTTTCTTCTAAATTTTCAATAATTTTCATTACCGAAATCTTTGGCGCTCCTGTCATACTTCCCATTGGAAAAGTTGTTCTTAAAACATCAACTGGCGAATATTGAGGATCAACTTTTGAAGTTATCGTCGAAATCATTTGATGAACTTGCAGAAAAGAATAGATTTTGCAAAGCTCGACAACCTCAACAGAGCCTTTTTGAGCGGTATGTGATAAATCATTCCGAACCAAATCGGTTATCATGATATTTTCAGCTCTTTCTTTTGAATCTGATTCTAGAAATTGTTTTGATTTTTCATCTTCAACAGGATCCACAGATCGTTTTGAAGTTCCTTTTATAGGTTGCGAAATTATTCTTTCGCCTATTTTCTTCAGATATCTTTCCGGAGAGGCTGATAGCAAATATTGCTTGTGATTTTTAAAGAAAACCGAAAACGGCGCTTGTGAAATTTCATTTAGTTTCTGAAATTTTTCTAATGGATTTATCGCAGTATTTTCAGCAAAGAATTCCATACAAAAATTAGCTTCATACATATCTCCAATGTGAATATGTTCTAGCATTTTATTTACTTTTTCAATATAAGAATCTCTGGAAATGCGCTGTTCAATCTTTAAAGATCCAGAATTTTCGACTTTTGACTTTTGACTTTCGACTATCTCATCAAAATCATCTTCTACTTCATCATCACAAAGCAATAAATATTGAATTTCAAGGTGGTCGCCTTTTAATAAGAATATTTTTTTTGGCTGAAAGAAAAACAAATCAGGAAAATCTAATCCATCAAAATTATCCGATTTTAAATCTTCAACATCATTTTTTAAATCATACGAAAGATAACCAAAAAGCCAGTCTTTAGTGGTTTGCTGATATTGTTTTAAATCATCAAAAGCATTTTGGAAATCGGTTTTTAAAGAAGTAAAAGCGTCGACCGCCAAGATAAAATCGAAACTTGAATATTCCTGCGGGTACGAATTGCTGTCTAGAAAAACAATCTCCCGAAACTGCTGTGACCAGCTTAAAAGCTGTTGTTTAAACTGCTCTGGATTTGAAATTTGTTTATGAATTGAAACTCTCAAAAAAGTATAAATTTTAGACTTCAAAATTACGACAAAAAAAATCCTTCGATAAAGTAATCCCGAAAAAATATTGGCACACTTTTTAGTATATCGAATTAGTGCTAATTATTAAAACTTTTCTTGCCATTTGATTAAAAAATTACTCATTCAATTTTAAACAAAAACATATTTACATCGAGTAAATAAGCTATTCATTAATCAAATTTTAAAAACCTTTATGAAAACAATTGCAAAATTAGGATTGACTTCCTTGATGATTATCGCATTACTATTTTCTTGTAAAAAAGCAGATTACAATTCTGCCGAAGCAGCCGCAGACACCGCAGTTTTAACAGACAGTACAGCCGTATCCTCATCGGCAGCGGTCGAAAAGAAAGACAGCAAACAAAAATTTATTCGAACTGCTGATATAAAATTCAAGGTAAAAAATGTCGTCAAATCAACTTATGCAATTGAAAATGCTGTGGTAAAATTTGGAGGTTTTGTTACTTATACTAATCTTCAAAGTAATATTCACGATCAGATTAAAACCAAAATTAGCCAAGACAGCACTTTAGAAACTACTAAATATTCTGTTGAAAATAATATTACTATTCGCGTTCCCAATACGCAACTTGATACCGTAATTAAAAGTATTGCCAAGCAAATTGACTTTTTAGATTTCAGAGTTATCAAAGCCGATGATGTTTCATTAAAATTGCTTGCCAATCAGCTTTCGCAAAAAAGAAGCACTGTTTCTGAAAAAAGAGTCGAAAAAGCAATTGATTCTAAAGGCAAAAAAATAAACGATATTATAGAAGCTGAAAATACTTTAGCCAATCAAAAAGAAGCTAATGACAATCGCACAATTGATAATTTATCGATGCAGGATCAAATTAATTTCAGTACAGTTACTTTACAACTTTATCAAAATGAAACCATAAAACAAGAAATCACTGCAGGCGAAAAAGACAGCGCGTATTACAAGCCCAATTTAGGAATTCAGATTATTGATGCGTTGAAAAGCGGCTGGTATATTTTGCAGGAAATTTTAGTTTTCTTTTTAAACCTTTGGCCTTTCATCTTAATTGGTTTAGGTGGATTTCTTCTCTACAAAAAATACATAAAGAAATAAGAAAAGTGTTAATAAAATAGCAATTTAATAATGAAAAAATCGTTATATTTGATATAGCATTCAATTTATCCCAAAATCGAAGTAATTTGATTGCAAAATCCTCAATAAAATAACATTAAAAATTTAATTTCATTTTATCAGAGTATTCAGAACACACGATTTTCAGCACAATTATATATATTTTTTAACTTATTTAAAAATCCTAAGTATTATGAAAATTGCTACTATTATTGTCCGTGTTTTAATTGGTCTTTTGCTTCTTTTTGCTTCCATTAGCTTTTTCTTTCATCTAATGCCAGCAGAACCAGCAACAAACAATGATTTTAAAGCCTTTAATACAGGTTTAATGGCTTCTACTTATTTAATGCCCTTGGCTAAATCAATTGAATTGCTTTGCGGAATTGCATTTGTAACAGGACGTTATGTAACATTAGCTAATATTTTGATCTTGCCTATTACGGTAAATATCTTGTTTATCAATTATTTCCTGACGCCGGAAGGTCTGCCAATTGCAGGATTATTATTTCTGGGGAATTTATTTTTGATTTACAGATATTGGGATAACTACAAAAGTATCTTTACTGCTTAAATTCTTATTAAATTTAAAATAAAAAACCCGACACCATTTAAAGTGCCGGGTTTCTTTTTCAATTTGTTTTGTCATGTTTTACCCAGACAAGATCTGAAATTTTATATCCTATTTCCTGTGCTTTTATAAGATAATCTGCTTTTATACTTTCAGGAATAGTAGTTTCTCGCGAAAGAATCCACATGTATTTTAAATTTTCGCCAGCGACAAGTGCATATTTGTAATCTGAATCAACAGCTATGACATTATATCCAGCATAAAAAGGACCAAAAAATGAGACCTTAAGCATACCAACATCGTCTTTTTTGACAAACTTGGCTTTCCCGATACTTTCCTCCCACTTGTCTTTTTTGACATTATAGCCCCTGTTATCAACTTTTATTGTGCCATTATCATTCGGCGAATACTCGGCAGTTACATTGTTTAAGTTTTCTTCCCATTTGTAATCTAATCTTGCAATCTCAAACCATTTTCCTAAGTATTTTGCTTTGTCAAAATTGGTGACAGCAACCGCTTTTTTCGGAATCTTTGAACCATTGCAAGAATAAAGTATAAATGCAATTCCCGCTCCGAGAAGAATCGGAGTTATATATCTATTTTTCATAATGTTATCTTTTTAATAAGATAAAGATAGCATCAGAATTACACATCTAATTTACAAAATTTTTCTTTGATTTTATATTTTTCGAATCAAAATATTTCATAACTATCAGTCGCATAAATATTTAGTCCCTACGGGACAAATTAAAAAACTAAAATATTTATTTTTCTACCAATATTTAATCTCTCCGAGATTTCATTCTCAAAAAATACAATTGTATTGTGCTATCATCACATAAAACTAATTTTCTTGGTCCATCTCCGTTAGGAGTTAAATATTGGTAACACAAAACAGACGACCATGAGTCTGTCCCGTAGGGACTTCATAAAATCTTATATTTTTTGCTAAATAAAACTATATTAAAAAAAAACGTCAACCCTAAAGTTGACGTTTAAAAAATATGATTTACGTAAAAAATTATACGTGTATTGCTCTATTTTCTGTTGCTGCCAATGCCGCTTCTTTTACCGCTTCCGCGAAAGTTGGGTGCGCATGGCTCATTCTTGAAATATCTTCAGCAGAAGCTTTGAATTCCATTGCAGTTACCGCTTCAGCAATTAAATCTGCTGTACGCGCTCCAATCATGTGAACTCCTAAAACCTCATCTGTTTTTTCGTCAGCAAGGATTTTTACGAATCCATCTAAGTCAGCACTTGCTCTTGCACGTCCTAACGCTTTGAAAGGGAAACTTCCAGACTTGTAAGCAACTCCAGCCGCTTTTAATTGCTCTTCAGTTTGACCAACTGCAGCAACTTCTGGCCAAGTGTAAACTACACCAGGAATTAAGTTGTAATCGATATGTGGTTTTTGACCTGCTAAGATTTCAGCAACCATTGTTCCTTCTTCTTCAGCTTTATGTGCCAACATCGCTCCACGAACAACGTCACCAATTGCATAGATATTTGGAACATTAGTCTGTAAATGATCGTTTACTTCAACTTGTCCTCTGTCTGAAATTTTTACTCCGGCTTTGTCAGCGTTTAATCCGTCTGTATAAGGACGACGACCAACAGAAACTAATGAATAATCTCCTTCAAGAGTAATTGTTTCTCCTTTTGCATTTTCTGCTTGAACTGTAACAGCATCGCCGTTTCTTTCAACCGATTTTACTTTGTGAGAAACGTAGAATTTCATTCCTTGTTTTTTCAATACTTTAGTCAATTCTTTAGAAAGAGAACCGTCCATTCCAGGAATGATTCTATCCATGAATTCAACTACAGAAACCTGAGCTCCTAAACGAAGATAAACTTGTCCAAGCTCGATTCCGATAACTCCACCACCAATAATCACTAAGTGTTTTGGAACTTCTTTTAAAGCTAAAGCTTCAGTAGAAGTGATAATTCTTTCTTTATCAATTTTGATGAATGGTAAAGAAGATGGTTTTGATCCTGTAGCGATTACAGTATATTTTGCTTCGATAGTTTCTGATGTTCCATCAGCTTTTGCAACCGCAATGTGAGTTGCGTCTACGAAAGAACCTAAACCATTGAAAACAGTAATTTTATTTTTATCCATTAAGTAGTTGATTCCACCTACAGTTTGATCTACAACGGCTTGTTTGCGCGCGATCATTTTCTCTAAATTGATCTTTACATCACCAGAAACTTCGATTCCGTGATCTGCAAAATGAGCAATTTCAGCATAATGATGAGAAGAAGATAATAATGCTTTTGAAGGAATACAACCTACGTTAAGGCAAGTTCCGCCCAATGAATTATATTTTTCTACAATTGCAGTTTTGAAACCTAATTGTGCGCAACGAATTGCTGATACATATCCTCCAGGACCTGAACCTATAATGACTACGTCAAATGAACTCATAGTATTTTGTTTTTATTTTAGCGGTTACAAAATTAAGGAATAAAGTTCTGTTTGAAGTTTAATTTTCAATGTTTTTTGTGTGAAAGTTTAGTGAAAGTTTTTTGCCACGAAGGCTCGAAGACACAAAATTTTTACGTTGCGAATTTTTCCGAAAAGTATGCAAAAGGTTACAATAAGTTCTATTTTTTTATCTCTCAAAGACGAAGATACCTAAAGTTCTTAATTCTTAATTTATAATTTATAAAATATTGTATGGACCATCTGCTTGCCCGATAACATCTCCTCCAAATTTAACTAGTTCAAACAATCTAGCAACTGACCACGCAATCTCGTCCTGATTACACCAATAACCATCAATTTCTCCAAATATCTTATAATTAGAAATATTAAATCCTTCTTCAATATCATTAAACCAAATAACTTTGTTTCCGCAAATTGCTACAACCCAAAAACCTCCTCCCATTTCACCATATTCTTTCTCTTCCCATTTTATTGGATCGATTTTAATCAAATCCCAGAAATTCTTCAATTCTCCATCTAAATCTTTTTCTGTTTTCTGAATTTCATCAAAGAGCTCATTTAAAGATATTGGTTCCCATTCTTCCATTATTATAATTTTAAAAGTTAATTCAAATTTAAGTTTTTTTATTTGCAAAGTTTATACACAAACTTTAAGACTCTACTACTTTACGAGATTATTTTAAAATCTTAAAAACTAATCATTTGTTAGACGCACTAAAGTGCGTCTCTACCGAAAAAAAACTTTGAACCTTTGCTCCTCTGAATCTTTGTGCCTTTTTAAAAAGAAATCACCGTTGAATTCTTCACTTCACTAATCATAAACATACTTTGCGTGCTTCCGATATGTTGTAACGAAGTTAATTTGGTTACCAAGAATTCGCGATAAGCTTCCATATCTTTTACCAATACTTTTAAGATATAATCATAATCGCCACTTACATGATGGCATTCTAAAACTTCATTAAGTTTTATGACTTCGCTTTCAAATTTGGTTAGGAATTCTTTAGTGTGCTGAATAAGTTTTAAATGACAGAAAACCACAAATCCTTTTTCGATTTTTGATTTATCAACTAGCGCTACATAGTTCTTTATTATGCCTTCGCGTTCTAACTTTTTGATTCTTTCATATACTGCTGTAACCGAAAGATCAAGTTTTAAGGATAATTCTTTGGTTGTTTTTTTACTATCGGTTTGTAACAAAACCAAGAGTTTTTTATCTGTGGCGTCTAAAGTCATTTTTAGTTGATTTTAAGAGATGAATGAAAATCTATTGATTGAGCTTTATTAATCCAAATTTAGATTAAAAATCACAATTAATATAACTTTATAGATTTAAAATCTAATTATTCATTTTACAGTTGATTAATTTTCTAATTAGATCTTATTTTGAACAGAATTTCTTTTGAAAAAGCGTGCCCTAGCCCTGATAGAAGTGGAAATCCTTTTGTGCCGGTCCCGAGGCTTCGGGAGGCACAAAAGATTGAAACGGATAGCAGGAAATAGCTCCTAAAAAATTTTGTTTCAGGTTTCAAGTTTCAGGTTGTTGGAACTTGAAACCTGAAACTTGAAACAAAACAAACAAAAAACTAACTATATGAAAAACTTCAATCCAGCAGATAAAATTCAGGATTTGCAGTACTTTGGTGAATTTGGCGGTGTGAATCCGTCGATTTCTGATTCTTCGACTTATACTTTTCTTTCGGCTAAAACTATGTTTGATACTTTCGAGGGAAACATGGAAGGCTGTTATTTGTATTCGCGCCATTCATCGCCAAGTAATTTGTATTTGGATCAGGCTTTGGCGGCGATGGAAGGCACAGAAACGGCGAATGTTTCGGCTTCGGGAATGGGAGCGATTACGCCTACTCTATTACAGCTTTGTGGCGCGGGCGATCACATTGTTTCTAGCCGAACTATATATGGTGGCACTTATGCTTTTTTAAAGAATTTCACACCTCGATTCGGAATTGAAACGAGTTTCGTTGATATCACAAAATTGAATGCTGTTGAAGCTGCAATTACGTCAAAAACAAAAGTTTTGTACTGCGAAACAGTTAGTAATCCGTTACTAGAAGTAGCTAATATTGCTGGCTTGGCGCAAATTGCTAAAAAGCATAATTTAAAATTGGTTGTCGATAATACGTTTTCACCGCTTTCGGTTTCTCCTGCAAAATTAGGCGCTGATATTGTGATTCACAGTTTAACAAAATACATTAACGGAAGTAGTGATACAGTGGGCGGTGTAACTTGTGCGTCTAAAGAATTTATTAATTCGCTGAAAAATGTAAATTCTGGCGCGAGTATGCTTTTGGGTCCAACAATGGATAGTTTGCGTTCTGCAAGTGTGATGAAAAATTTACGTACGCTTCATATCCGAATTAAACAGCACAGTCATAATGCACATTTCTTGGCTGATCAATTTGAAAAAGATGGTTTGAAAACGGTTTATCCGGGATTAAAAAGTCACCCGAGTCATGAATTGTACAAAACAATGATTAATCCGGAATATGGTTTTGGAGGAATGCTGACAATTGATGTTGGAACTTTGGAAAAAGCCAATGAATTAATGGAATTAATGCAGGAACGAAATCTAGGATATTTGGCCGTAAGTTTAGGTTTTTATAAAACCCTTTTCAGTGCGCCGGGAACCTCAACTTCAAGTGAAATTCCGTTAGACGAACAAAAAGAAATGGGATTGACTGATGGTTTGATTCGTTTTTCTATTGGTTTGGATAACGATATTGATCGTACTTATGAAATGATGAGAGCTTGTATGGTTGAGCTTGGGATTTTAAAGCTTTCAACTTCACAAGTTTTACAAGATTAACAACTTCTGTTTGTCATTTCGACGAAGGAGAAATCTCCACGAGAAGCTCGACAAAGATTGGATTTTCGTTGCGGAGCTACTTACGAAGATTTCTCCTTCGTCGAAATGACAAAAATGCGATAAAAAAAAGCCGTTTTGAAATAATTCTCAAAACGGCTTTTTCATTTATAATTTATAATTCACAATTAATAATTACCTAAGTTTAGTTTACTATTTTTTCTACTGTAAGTAAAGTAAATAAATAAACCAATCAGCAACCAGATTGTAAAGTAAATCCAGTTCCATACGCTTAATTCGGCCATCATGTAAAGACAGCAGATTAATCCCAAAAGCGGAATTAAAGAAAGATTTCTTCTAAATGCCCAAACAGCTAATCCAACTAAAACGAATAAGAAAATCCACATCGGGATTTTGTGTTTGAATAAACTAAAACCTGATTCGTATTTTAGAGAATCATTGATTGGAAGTCCTTTTACAACTTCAGCATATTTAGCATCGTCGTCTTGATATTGACTTAATAAATGCTCTAAATCTGATGTTTCTGCCGTTTTATTATGAACATCAATACTTTCTAAATAACTAAAAACTTTTGCAGATTCTTCTTTATTTAAAGAAGTGATAATAGTTGTTGCGTCGTTTATTTGTGCTTCATTATTAATAAAAGCCATTGTTGCTTTATTGTTGAATGCAAATGCATAATACAATCCTGCAATTATTAAAACCGGCATAATAAACTTTGCATTGATATAAGGCGTTTTGAATTTTCCTCTCGGAATTTCGGGCTTATTTTGCAATACTAAAACTCCCGCACAAACAAGTACGAAGGCAAATAAAGTTCCAATACTACATAAATCAGTTACCATTGTAAGATTCAAAAACAAAGCTGGAACTGCAACCACAAAACCGGTTACAATTGTAGCAAAAGATGGAGTTTTGAATTTTGGGTGAACGGTAGAGAATTTCTTTGGCAATAAACCATCACGACTCATACTCATCCAGATACGTGGTTGTCCCATTTGGAAAACCAATAAAACGCTAGCCATTGCCACTACTGCACTTACAGCAATAATTCCCGACATCCATTTTAAGTTTAATTTATCGAAAACAAATGCAAGAGGATCTCCAACATTTAATTCGTTATATTTAACCATTCCCGTTAAAACCAAGGCAATAGCAATGTATAATATTGTACAAATAATAATCGCCCACATCATACCGCGCGGTAAATCTCTTTGGGGATTTTTACATTCTTCTGCAGTTGTTGAAATCGCATCAAAACCAATATAAGCAAAGAAAACCGCAGAAACTCCTTTAAGAACTCCTCCAACTCCATTTGGAGCAAATGGATCCCAGTTTGCTGTATCTACATAAAATACGCCGACTGCGATTACTAAAAGCACCACGCAAAGTTTTACGACAACCATTAAGTTGCTTGCGTTACGAGATTCTTTCATTCCTCTGTAAACCAAAGCCGTAATCAAAATGATAATAAACAAAGCTGGCAAATCGGTTACAAAATGGAAAGATCCTATTGTTGGTGCTGTTGTCCAAGCTGTATGTGCTTGCTGTAAAGCAACACTTAAATTTTCGAACGATTTTCCGCCACGCATTAAAGCTTCGGCATCATTAAATCCGTTCGAAGCGGTTAAATAATCCATCTGAATCCATTGTGGCAAATGAATACCACCACTCTGGAGTAGTCCGGTAAAATAATCGCTCCATGATATCGCGACCGTTATATTCCCAACGGCATATTCCATAATTAAGGCCCAGCCAATTATCCAAGCGATAATTTCTCCAAAAGCAACATAAGAATAGGTATAAGCACTTCCTGAAACCGGAACCATTGAAGCAAATTCGGCGTAAGCAAAAGCGGCAAAACTACAAGCCAAAGCGGTAAACAAGAATAAGAAAATAACGGCTGGTCCGCCGTCTGCACTTGCTTTTCCTATCGTGCTAAAAATTCCTGCTCCAACAATGGCTGCTATCCCAAAAGCAGTTAAATCTTTGGTAGTCAAATGTTTTCCTAATGCATTATGACCATCTGATTCATTCTGAGCAACCTGCTTCAAAATATCCTGTACTGTTTTCTTTCGGAATAAACTTGAAAATGCCATATATGTTTTGCTGTTATAAAATTAATTTAATTCAGTCGATTTTGTTTTATTTTGCAAATAATGCAAAAATTATCCTGATTTCAAATATATAAAACGATTTTGTTTTTTCGTTGTTTTTTTGCCACGAAGACACTAAGTCGCAAAGTTCTTTTTTTTGCTGCAAATTTCTGTTATTTCTTTAATTTTTTCTGCGGTTAATTTAAACCCTAGTTTCATTTGCTCTAAAATATTTACTAGTGATTTTAGTACAAATTTTATACTGCATTTAAAAAAATGAGTAATTTTAAAAGCGATTGAAACTCAAAAAATACACTACTAATCTAAATACAAATATCGGTCGATGAAAAAATTCTTTTTCCTATTGTTTCTAATCTGTTCGAATGCTTTTGCACAAGACATTGACATTGATCAGCTCAATTGGCTACCAAATTCAAATTCGTTTTGGGTAAATTCTCAAAATAACATCATGGTTTATGATGTCAACGAACTCAAACAAGGCAATACTATTTTATCAAATACTCAATTGAAAAACTCTGGTTTTAACGGAGAAATCGAAAGTCTAGTTTGGAATAATGATAAAACAAAAGTGTTGCTTTACACCAATTCTAAAAAAGTTTGGAGAGCCAATACTAAAGGAGATTATTGGTTTTTTGATTTAAAAACTGGTAAAGGAAGACAATTAGGAACAAGTCTAGAAAAATCATCTTTGATGTTTGCCAAATTTTCGAGCGATAACGAAAACGTAGCTTACGTATCTAAACATAATATTTATCTTGAAAATTTAAATTCAGCAAAAATAACCCCGCTAACCACAGACGGAACTGATAAAATCATCAACGGAACTTTTGACTGGGTTTATGAAGAAGAACTTGCGGCACGAGATGGCTTTAGATGGAATCCTGACGGAAAAAGTATTGCATACTGGCGCGTAGATGCATCTGAAACAAAATTTCATTTAATGATTAATAATACTGATGCACTTTATCCTTTTACAATTCCGGTTGAATATCCAAAAGCAGGAGAAAAACCTTCGTCAGTAAAAATTGGAGTTATTGATATTGCATCTTTAAAGACAAATTGGTTGAATATTCCGGGCGCACCAGACAATAATTATTTAGTGCGAATGGAATGGATGAACAATCAAAGCGTAATGGTTGTTCAATTAAACAGAAATCAAAATCAGGCTTCTGTTTATAAATGTGAAGCAAAATCTGGAGAAGCAAGTTTGATTTATCAGGAAAAATCAGATTCATGGATTGATGTTTTTGATATTTCTTCGGGAGAATATGATGTTTTTTCGTGTCCGTTTGTTGACAACGGAAAAGCTTTTTTATGGAGTTCTGATGCTGATGGCTGGATGCACATTTACAAAATCAGTATTGATGGCAAAAAGAAAGAATTAATTACGACTGAAAATTTTGATGCTTATTTTAAAGCTTATAATGAAAAGACAAAATCGGTTTATTTTATTGCAAGTCCTACAGATGCTACACAGCGTTATTTGTATGAAACAAATTTAGATTCGAAGAAAACAAAACGCTTAACACCTAAAGAATTTGAAGGAACAAATCAATATAGTTTTTCGACAAACGGAGAATATGCAACCCACACGAATTCAAATATCAATCGAAATTCGAATAACCGTTTAGTGGCGTTATCTGGTCATAAAAAAATATTTCCAGAAACTGCCGATTCTTTTACAAAACCAGAGCGAAATTATTCTCTAGAAAAATTCAAAGTAACCACCGTTGACGGAATAGAGATTGACGGAATTATGGCAAAACCTTTGAATTTTGATCCAACAAAAAAATATCCTGTTTTCTTCTATGTTTATGGAGAACCAATGGCAACAGTTGCAAATGACGAACCTTATTTTTATGGGTTAATTACGCCTTTAATTCCAGCAGGATACATAGGAATCGCAATGGATAATCGCGGCACTCCTGCAATGAAAGGTACAAAATGGAGAAAATCAATCTATAAAAACATCGGAATTATCAATACGCACGATCAAGCGATGGCCGCAAAAGAAGTTTTGAAATGGAATTTTATCGATGCGGATAAAGTAGCGATTCACGGCTGGAGTGGCGGCGGCGCGATGACTTTGAATTTAATGTTTCAGTTTCCTGAAATTTACAAAACCGGAATAGCGATTTCTGCTGTTACAGATCAGCATTTTTATGACAATATTTACACTGAAAGATATATGGGACTTCCAAGTGAAAATGAAGCGAATTATACGAAAGCTTCACCTGTGACTTATGCAAAAAATCTAAAAGGAAATTTATTATACATTCATGGAACTGGCGACGATAACGTGCATTATAAAAATGCCGAAGTTCTAATTAATGAATTGATCAAATACGACAAAATGTTTAATTTGATGATTTACCCAAATCGCACACACAGTATTTCTGAAGGCGATGGAACTATGAAACATCTTTTTGACACTTTCATCAACTATATAAAAGAGAAATCTCCTCCGGGAGCGAAGTAAAACACAACTTTTTTAAGTTTTCACAGCCTTATTATTTTTCGGAATAATGAGGCTTTTTTTATAAGTCCTGATTATGTACAATCTTGTCATTCCGAGGAACGAGGAATCTCCACAAGAAGCTCGACAAAGATTGGGCTTCCCGTTGCGGAGTTACTTGCGGAGATTCCTCGTTCCTCGGAATGACAAGATTACGGATAATATCACAATCAACTTTGTCAAAGTTTTGAACTTTGACAAAGTTCTCTCCACATGTAACTTTTTTAATCACCAGTGTACTAATAAACTAACAACATAACTAAAAAACCAATTTATGGAAAAAATCTCTAGACGTTCTTTTGTAAATAAATTTGGCGTTGGTGTGGGCGCTTCGGTTATTATGACCACACTTCCTTCGTTTTTGACAGCGCCAGAAGAAAATCAAAAACCGTATACCGGAAAAAAACTAAACGTGGCTTTGTGCGGTTTAGGAAATTATGCCTCAAGATTGGCCGATGGAATTCAGGCTTCTCAATATTGTAATCTTACGGGAATTGTTACGGGAACTCCAGAAAAAGCTATTCAATGGAAGACCAAATTCAATATTCCAGAAAAGAATATTTACAATTATGAGAATTTTGATGAGATTATAAAAAACAAAGATATTGATTTGGTTTATGTCGTTACTCCAAACGGACTTCATAAAGAATTTGTCATTCGCGCTGCAAAAGCTGGCAAACATGTTATTACCGAAAAACCAATGGCAATTACAGTGAAAGATTGCGAGGAAATGATAAAAGCTTGTGAAGAAAATAAAGTACAACTGGCAATTGGCTATCGCTTGCATTACGAACCAACACATCTTGAAATTAAAAGATTAGGACAAAATAAAGTTTTTGGACAAGTGCGTTATATCGAAGCTTCTCTTGGTTATAAAATTCATGATCCGCTTGATACAAAAAGCACTGTCAATTTTAGTGACCGAAACGAATGGCGACTTAACAAAAAATTATCTGGAGGTGGTCCGTTAATGGATTTAGGGGTTTATTGTATTCAGGCTAGTCGTTATGTTTTGGGCGAAGAACCCATTGCGGTTACGGCCCAATTTGGTCCTGTATACAACAAGCAAATTTTTTCTGAAACCGAAGAAAGTATTTCCTGGCAAATGGAATTTCCTAGCGGAGCAACTGCTAATTGCAACACAACTGTAGCTTACGACATTGACCGATTTTACGCTTCCGCAGATGAAGGTTCGTTTGAATTAAGTCCGGCTTTGAGTTACGGTCCATTTGAAGGAAAAACATCTAAAGGTCCGCTAAAATTCCCTGTGATAAACCAACAGCAGACACAAATGGATGAAATTGCAAAACTTTTATTAGAGAACAAAAAACTGCCCAATCATATTACAGGCGAAGAAGGACTTAAAGATATTAAAGTCATCAACGCAATTTATAAAGCTGCTGAAACCGGGAAAAAAGTATCGTTGTAATTTTAGCACACGGATGACGCGGATTTAGACTGATTGACGCTGAGTTTTGTTTCACGCAGATTTAAAAAGATTTGAGCAGATGCACACAGATTTATAATTAATTTAAAAGTAAATCTGCTTAAATCTGCAAAATCTGCGTGAAAAAAAACTTTGCGTAATCGTTAGCTCCCGATAGCTATCGGGATTGCGGTTAAACTTTACTTCAAACAATTCCTCAAAATACTAACCGGATGCTGTGCTTCACGTTTTGTACCATCATAAATTTGATGACGACAACTCGTTCCTGCAGCGGCGATTTTTACGTTTTCGGCAGTGTTGCGCACTTTTGGAAAAAGCGTGTCCTCGCCCATTTGCATACTCACTTTATAATGTTCTTTTTCATAACCAAAAGATCCCGCCATTCCGCAACAACCCGAATTATAAATCGTAACCGTATTATTTTTAGGCAGATTCAACATGGCGAAAGTCGCTTCAACAGAACTTAACGATTTCTGATGACAATGTCCATGAATTTTGATTTCTTTTGTTTCCTCCGAAAAAGAATCTGGCGTTATTTTTCCGTCGATGATTTCCTTTTTGAAAAATTCTTCGATGGTAAAAGCGTTTTGCGAAATTCTTTCCGCATTTTCTTTATCCGATGCCAATCGTAAATATTCATCTCTAAAAGTCAAAATCGCCGAAGGTTCAATTCCAATTAACGGCGCGTTGCTTGAAATTAAATCTTTGAAAATATTGACATTGATATCCGTGATTTTTTTAGCTTCTTCCAAAAATCCTTTTGAAAGATACGTTCTTCCGCTTTCTTCATGATTTACGATTAAAACTTCGTAACCTAATTTTGTCAATAATTCAACGGCATCAATACCAATATTTACGTCGTAATAATTCGTGAATTCATCAACAAACAAATACAATTGTCCGTTCGGAAAATCGGCATTTTTAGGTTTATTGTTTTCATACCATTTTCTAAACGTCTTTTTTGCTAATAATGGGACTTGTCTTTCCGGCGCAATTCCCATTGACTTTTTAACCAAAGACTGATTCGAAATAAAATTCGTAATCGACGGGAATTTGCTTCCCATTTTATTCAATTTGGCGTTGTTGGCAAAAATCTTATTTCTAGTCGAAAAGCCGTTTGCTTTTTGATATTGGTATAAAAACTCCGCTTTTAAAGTCGCAACGTCAACATTACTCGGACATTCGCTGGCGCAGGCTTTACAGCTTACACACAACTCAAAAACTTCGTATAATTCTTTCTGATCAAATTTGTTTTCTTTTTCAGAATACGTCAAATATTCGCGTAACGCATTTGCTCTTGCACGAGTCGTTTCTTTTTCATTTCGCGTTGCACGATAACTTGGGCACATTGCTCCGCCGGCCGATGGCATTTTTCGGCAATCGCCAGAGCCGTTACATTTTTCTGCAGCACGCAAAATTCCTAAACTGTCTGAGAAATCCTGAAACGTTTTAATATCTGGTTCTACTCTGCCCGAAATTACACGATGGTTTTCGTCCATTTTCAAAGCGTTGACAATCTTTCCGATATTGAAAACCGAATTCGGGTCAAACGCTAATTTGATTCTTTTCAGCAGTTCGTAATTCTTCTCACCAATCATAAACGGAATAAATTCTCCGCGCACGATTCCGTCACCATGTTCACCACTTAACGAACCTCTGTATTTTTTCACCAAATGCGCCACATCGGTCGCAATGGTTCTGAATAATTTTAAATCTTCCGTTTTCTTCAAATTCAAAACTGGACGCAAATGCAATTCTCCCGCGCCGGCATGCGCATAATAAATCGCTTCCTGTCCGTGGCTTAACATCATCGCCGAAAACTCTGCAATATATGCTGGCAAATCGCTTAATTCTACGGCCGTATCTTCAATAGAATCTGCCGCTTTGTTGTCGCCTACGATACTTCCTAAAAGTCCGAGTCCCGCTTTTCTAAGTTCGTTGGCTTTATCAATATCAGGGCCGTAAATTTTTACTAACGCATAACCAAAATTGTGTTTTTCTAAATCGGCAATTAAAGCGTTTGCCTGATTTTCGGCATCTTCTAAAGTATGCGACGCCACTTCAAACAACATAATCGCTTTGGGTTCACCAACTAAAAAGAATCTATTTTTAATGTGTTCACGATTCGTTTTGGTACAATCCAAAATCGTATCGTCGATCATTTCGCAAGTATACAAATGATGTTTCATCGCCACCACAACAGATTCCAAAGATTCCTGAATCGTATGATAATGCCCAACGACCATAATACTGTGCGCTGGCGGTAAATCGTCAACTTTTAAAGTGATTTCGGTTGTAAAGGCCAGCGTTCCTTCGCTTCCGCAAAGTAATTTTCCGAGGTTTATTGTTGGTTCGGTTCCGCCAAAGATTTCTGATTTTAGCAGAATATCAACGGCGTAACCTGTATTTCGTCTGTGAATTTCCGGTTTCGGAAACTCTTTTATAATTTCTTCCTGATTTTCTTTTACCGAAAGTTCGTCGTAAACGCTTTTGTAGATTTTATTTTCTAAAGAATCGCCTTGGGTTTTCTCGATAAATTCCGCCGAAGTCAATTCGCCAAAAACTACTTCAGTTCCATCACTCAAAATCGCTTTTACTTCAGCAATTTTATCACGCGTAACGCCATATCGAATCGAAGTGGTTCCAGAGGAATTATTTCCCACCATTCCGCCAATCATCGCGCGATTAGAAGTCGAAGTAATGGGCGCAAAGAAAACGCCATGTTGTTTCAAAAATAAATTCAGCTCATCTCGAATAACGCCGGGCTGAACCGTAACTGTTTTTTTTTCGGCATCGTAACCTAATATTTTGGTAAAATGCTTCGAAACATCAATCACAAGTCCATCACCAACGGCTTGCCCGGCAAGTGAAGTTCCAGCTGTTCTTGGCGTAACCGAAATGTTATGTTCTCGCGCAAAGCGAATTAACCTGCTGATATCTGCTGTAGATTTAGGCAAAGCCACCGCATTTGGCCGAATCCGATACACCGATGCATCTGTCGAATAAAGTGTTTTATGAAGATCATCGTATAAAAGTGTGCCCTCGAGCTCGCCGGCTAATTGCTCTAAATCCTTAAGTTGTAACATTATTGCTGATTTTTGCTTTTCTTTTGAATTACAAAAATAGGTATTTTTTTAAGGTTCAAAGTGATATAGTGACAAAGAGGCAAAGGTTTTCTTTGTGATTGATTTTTAAATTGAAGTTTGGTATTTTAACACTATTGTCATCCTGAGCAGTCCCGATGGTTATCGGGAGAAGGCTTATAAAAACGTAAATTTTCTGTTTTTAATCAATAAGTCCTTCTGTAAACTTTTTAGAAAGATTTTCAAAAGTCGGTTTCATGTAAGCTTGAAAAGTATTTGCCTCTTCAAGGGTTTGAAAAGGTATCAAATGCTCATCAATCAATGCATTTAATATAAAGTTTAGGTGCGTAATGTACTCTTGAAAACCATCCAGATAATGAGATTTTGCATCTACTAGTTCGATACCTGATAATTTTTCAAAAGGCTGGCGCTTTGCGTTTATATACGCTTCTGCATTTTTAATAAATTCCTCTTTGATTTTTTCGTAACTCATGTCTTGATGATATAGATGTAACGTTTTGCCTTCTGTTTGAAAATCCTGTATGGATAATTTCCCGAATAAATCTAACAGACAATATGAGTGTGTGGCTTTCTATTTTGAGTACTTCATTTACTCAAATTTAACAAAAATTAGCGAGTATAACAAGATTTTGAAATGTGCTAAACTTCAAGAACGCATTTGGGATTTTAACTTTAATTAGGAGCTGATTCCTGCTGTCCGCTATATCTTTTGCGGCGAACCCCGCCACAAAAGGATGTCGCTTCCATCAGGGCTAGGACATTCGGTTTCATAAGAAGATTTACGATATATAATTATTAATTTTAACTGAATAATTTATCAAAACATTTTCAAATGCTAGCGCGATCGTCTCGCTCGTGAACACAAAGTATCTAATTTTATACCTAGAATCAGTTTAATAATTAAATAAATTTTTAAATATGAAACATCCTTGCGGGCACGAGCGAGACGCTCGCGCTAGCAGGAGATATATATTTTCAACTTATATTGCGCGCAGTCTATGCTGTCATGAACTGCAAATTCGAGCTATCAGGAGTTAGTTTCTAAAGTATCCTCATTCAATATCTTGTTTGATTTTTGCATATGAACAAATACTAATTCTCCTTGACTCACAACTTTATCTAGTATCTTTTTAGATACCCTCATGTTTTTTAACAAACCCAAACCAACTGTAAAGTCAAGAAGGAAGCTAATATAAAGCAACTCAAAATCTGAAAAAATATTTTTATTCTTTATGTTACTATGTACATGATAATCTCTCGAACGTATAATTTTTGAAATAAAATCATCAAAACTAATTTCATTAATTTTACTTATGGCAAGAATATTTTCTTTATTGCATTTTAGATAATCCGCTAATTTTTTATTTTTATGATTTACATATAATTTATTAAATGCTTCAAATGTCGCAATTGAATTTATAAATCTTCTACTATGGCTTAAATTAGTTCCTAATAAATTTTCCATTAATTTATCTAAACAAAATTTAAATTCTGTTGAAATATAAGCCTGTTTAATTAAAGTAGAAAGATCTTCTAAAATTTCATCATAATATAAATGAATATAACTAGACCCTGATTTTTCAAATTTATTCTCCTGATAGTAAATCGCCACAGATTCTCCACAAGTTAAACATTGAAACGAAAAAAAACTAAACTGCCTTGTTCTGGCTGAAATAAATTGCAGAAATTTTTGAAATATGTTATAATAATCAAATGCCGTTAATAAAGAGATTTCCTCATCAGATTCAAAAATCAAATAACCATCATTTTTAAGAACAAATTCTTTGTGACCAATACTAGAACTTGAAGTTTGTTTTATTTCAATTGACAAACCTAATTCTTCTATTCTAAAGTGATCAGAGATATCACTTTCCTTAATTAGTTTATCTTCTGAAAAGTCATACCAATTAGTTTTGGCAGTCCAATCAACAATAGCATCATTTCCGATTTCAAACTTTTTAAATTTAAGACCACTAATTTGTACAAAGTGATTTATAGAGATAAAACAATATTTCGGTTGATATATTCGAACTTCAGTAATACCACTTTGACTAAATTTAATTCTGCAATCAATAAATGTTATATATCCTAATCCTGTAAATACCCCCAAGATTATTTGATGCTTATATACAGAACGATCTGACCTTAAATTTGTTTCTAACGAAACTCTTCCATTTATAAAGTTAAGTATACAAAAACATTTTGTCTCTTCTTTATCAACAAACCATACTTCACCGTAATACTTATTTTCCTTAAACATATTTTATTAATCTGTTAATTCATTTATATATTCTTCAACTACTTTCCCTAAAACCCAGTATTCAAATCCACTTTCTAGACAATATCTTAAATAAATTGAAAAGATAAGTAAAGCAATATACATTTAAAAGTCTCTCAAAAAAAAACAAAATATCCTTCATTTCCCTAAATTTATCCCCAAATAAATCCCATTTTAGCATTATCAAAAAAGCATTCCATCAAAATGAATAAAAATATAACCGCCCTTTACAAAATAGCTCAAAAAGAAACCCGAAAAATAATCGGTTTAATGTCAGGAACCTCGCTTGACGGACTTGACTTGGCGCTTTGTGAAGTTTCGGGCGAAGGGGAAAATACAATTGTAAAAATCGAACAGTTTGAAACCATCGATTACAGCGAAAACATTAAAACCGAAATCAGAAAAGTGTTTGCTAAAAAAACAATCGATTTTCAGCATTTGGTTTTACTAAACGAATGGATTGCCAATTTGCACGCCGGAATGATCAACGATTGTCTTTCAAAATGGAATATTCCCGCAAGCGAAGTCGATTTAATCGCATCGCACGGACAAACAGTTTTACACGCGCCAAAGTTTTTGCATCAGCAGGAAAAATTTCCAAATGCGACATTACAAATTGGCGACGGCGATCATATTGCGGTAAAAACCGGAATTATAACTTTGTCAGATTTCAGACAAAAACATGTTGCTGCGGGCGGTGAAGGCGCGCCTTTGGCGGTTTATGGCGATTATTTGTTATTCAGCAAAAAAGGTGAAAACCGAATTATGCTCAACATGGGCGGCATCGCAAATTTCACGTATTTACCCGCCTCACAAAACGCCGAAGAAGTTTTTGTAACCGATACCGGAACTGCAAATACTTTAATTGATATTTTCACCAAACAATTTTTCCCTGAAAAAAGTTTCGATAAAGATGCTGAAATCGCTAAAAGCGGCACTGTAAATCAAGTACTTTTAACCGAATTAAAAAGCGACGCCTTCTTCCAGAAAAGCTTCCCAAAAACCATTGGTCAGGAATTATTCAATCATAATTTTGTAAACTCGGCTTTAGTAAAATTAGGTTTAGAGAACATTTCGGCACCAGATTTGCTGGCCACTTTAACGCGCCTAAGCGCCGAGACAATTGCTGAAGCGGTTTTGTTTGTTGTCCAAAATACTAAAACACCAATCGAAGAGTTTACAGTTTATATGTCGGGCGGTGGCGCGAGGAATCCGTTACTGGTGAGTTGGTTACAGGAATTATTGTCTTGTAAATTTGAAAAAAGCGACGTTCTCGGAATTTCAGGCGATGCAAAAGAAGCGGTTTTGTTTGCTGTTTTGGCGAATGAAACGGTTGCAGGAGGCAATTATAATTTTGGTTCAAAAAAAGGAATTCCATCGGTAACTATGGGTAAAATTTCTTTTCCAAGCTAAATATTTTTTGCCACAGATAAAAAGGATTAAAAAGATTAATCCATAAAATCCTTTAATCTGTGGCTATAAAAAAGTTGCCACGAATTACACAAATTTCCACTAATTTTTTCTGACTGTATAAAAAACAATTCGCGGTAATTCGTGTAATTCGTGGCTAAAAAAAATACCATTACTTGCGCAAATTGCACTATTTTTTCCTTTTAATTATTCCTTTCAAAAATAATTTGTGAAAATTCGTGTAATTCGTGGCAAAAGAAACTATTTTTGGTTTTTGTTAATAAAAGATTGAAATGCATAAAAATCAGCACTTACTATACTCTATTATATTTTTGTTTTTCTTTGGATGGAAATCCGTTGCACAGGAAAAAATACTGCATCCTAAAAACGAATTTAGAGGTGTGTGGATTGCGACTGTTGTGAATATTGACTGGCCTAAAACAGCCTCTGACAACGTCGAAAAAGAAAAAGCTGATTATCTTGAGATTTTAGAAACCTACAAAAAATTAAATTATAACGCCGTAATTGTTCAGGTTCGAAGTGTTGGCGATGCTATTTATCCTTCTGAATTTGCTCCTTGGTCGCGATTTTTGACAGGGAAAGAAGGTTTGGCTCCTAACCCATATTATGATGCATTGGCTTGGATGATCGAGCAAGCGCACAACCGCGGATTTGAATTTCACGCGTGGCTGAATCCGTATCGCGCGACTTTCGATTTAAATAAAAACCTTTTAAGCCCAGGACATGATCTTTTCAAACATCCGGAATGGATGATTGAATACGGCGGAAAATACTATTATGATCCAGCTTTACCTGAGGTTCAAGCGCATTTGACGAAAGTCGTAAAAGAAGTCGTTGACAAATACGATATCGATGCGATTCATTTTGATGATTATTTTTATCCTTATGCCGTTCCTGGAAAAGTCTTTAACGATTCGGCTTCATACAAAAAATATGGTGCTGGTTTAAGTTTATCTGATTGGCGTCGTGCGAATGTGAGCAACTTTGTACACACGATTTCAACAACAATCAAAGCAAGCAAACCTTGGGTTCAATTCGGAATCAGTCCGTTTGGGGTTTGGCGAAACAAAACACAGGATCCAAGAGGTTCTGAAACTGCATCAACATCAAATTACGACGATTTATATGCTGATCCTATTTTATGGATGGATCAAAAATGGATTGATTATATCTTGCCTCAATTATATTGGAGCATGAATAATCCTAGAGCTTCTTATTCAAAATTAGTAAAATGGTGGTCTGAAAACTCTAATAATACTGCTATTTATATTGGTCACGCTACTTACAAAATTAGAGCCGATGGTGATAAAAACTGGAATTTTATGCAGGAAATTCCAACTCAAATTGACTTTTTGAGAACCTTTAAAAATGTTTCCGGAAGTGCTTATTTCAGCTCTAAATGGTTTATGAATAAAAACTTTGATGTGGTTCGCCATTTAGAAGAAAATCAATACCGATATCCAGCGCTTCCTGCTCCGGTTCCGAATTTAAAACACGTAATTATCGATACGCCACAAATTGCTGAATATACCAAAGACAGTATCAAATATACTTTTACAGTAAAAAGTCCGCTGAATACAAAAGTGCGTTATATGGTTGTTTATGGCGGCGAACATGTTTCTAAAATCGACATTAATGACGCTACAAAAATTGTAGAAAAAGTGACCGTAAAAGAAGTTGACGGGAATATCACGTTTTCAATTGCGGGCGGAAAACTCAATCTTTATAAAGCCTGCGCCGTAACTTTTATTGATTATTATGCCAATGAAAGCACGCCAACTGCCATAGATCTAAAAAAACCATTTAAAAACTATACACCAAATCAACCTAATGAAAATAGATAAACCTTGGTTCTGGATTCCGTTTCTAAACTTTGCTTCTGGATTACCTTATGCCATAATTATTTCGGTTTCGGTAATTATGTACAAAAATCTAGGAATTTCAAATGAAGACATTGGTATTTATACCAGTTTATTATATCTTCCTTGGGTAGTAAAACCGCTTTGGAGTCCGCTTATTGAATTAGTCGGAACCAAAAGAAAATGGTTTTTATCGATGCAGTTATTAATCTCGATTGCCTTTTTATTAGTTGGATTAGCAATTCCAACAAACGGATTTTTCATGATGTCTTTAGCGATATTTTGGGTAGCCGCTTTTGCTTCTGCTTCAAATGATATTGCGACCGATGGTTTCTATTTATTGGTTTTGCCAGAAGATAAACAATCTTTCTTTATAGGAATCAGAAGTACTTTTTATAGACTTTCGATGCTTGCCGGAAATGGATTAGTGGTACTTTTTGCTGGATATTTAGAACACAAATATGGTGACAACACAAAGGCTTGGTCGTATACTATGATTTGTGTTGGTTTATTAATGACTTTCATAACAGCTTACAATTTTATTTTTACTCCAAAAAACGAAATCAATGCTGTAGAAAGCAACAAAGAAACAGCTCGCCAAAACTTCGGAACCATATTTATCAGTTTCTTCCAGAAAAAACAAATCGGATTGATTTTGGCTTTTATTTTGGTTTTCCGACTAGGAGAATCACAATTGCTAAAAATGCTAAGTCCTTTTTTACTTGATAACAAAGAATTAGGAGGAATGGGATTAGACACTGAAGCCGTTGGAATTATTTATGGAACATTAGGAATTCTTGCTCTAACAATTGGAGGAATTTTAGGAGGAATTGCAATTTCTAAACATGGACTTACTAAATGGATGTTTCCAATGTTTTTAGCAATGCATCTACCAATACTTGGTTTTATTGGTTTAGCTCATTTTCAGCCAGAGGAACTATTTCATCTTCATTTAAATTTATATTTTTTCGAAATAAATTCGCCATTAAATCTTTATACTTGTATTACAGTTGTTTTAGAACAATTTGGTTATGGTTTTGGATTTACTGGTTTCATGATGTTTTTAATTCACGTTGCCGAAGGAGAATCAAAAACAGCACACTATGCACTTGCAACCGGTTTTATGGCATTAGGAATGATGCTTCCGGGAATGTTAAGCGGTTTTATACAACAATATTTAGGCTATCAAAACTTCTTTATTTGGGTTTTATTAGCTACAATTCCAGGTCTTATTTTATCACGTTTTTTAATTTTCCCGAAAGATTTTGGGAAAAAATCAGAAGAAGTTTAAACCCCAAATCAAACTTTTACCTATGGAAATCAATGAAAATTTGCAGGCCGAACGCAACTTGAAAGGAGCTGAGTTCGAAAAAAATGGAAATCTTGAAAAAGCAATTGAATTGTATGAGGAAAATGTCGCGGAAAGCTTTAAAGGAAATCATCCTTATGATCGTTTAGCTACGATCTACAAAAATCAACTTGATCTTGAAAACGAAATCAGGGTTTTAGAAAAAGCCATTTTGGTTTATGAAGAAATCACACTCGTAGATCGATTAGAAGGATTGCCAAAACTTTTCCGTTTTAAAAACCGATTGGAAAAGGCAATTGAAACAAAAAAACAATTGGCTAAACAAAAGAAAGCAAAACTGAAATAATACATTTTTTTTAACACATAGAAACATAGATTTTTTTTGTGTGAAAAGAACAAAAAAGAGAAACTCATTTCTCAACACATAGCTATGTGTATTTAAAAAAGTGAAACGCATTTCCCAAGAACTAAATACTATGTTTCTATGTGTTGAAAAATTAAACGATACTAATCTAAGTATTCTAAATCATGAGCATAAAACGAACCAATTCAGACGATATTGATTTTATAAATCTCGTTGCTTTGTTAGATAAAGATTTAGCAATTAGAGATGGAGATGATCATGCTTTTTACAATCAGTTTAATAAAACCGATAAAATAAAACATGCCGTTGTTTATTACGAAAATAACATTCCAGTTGGCTGTGGCGCTTTTCGCGAAAAAGAAAGCGACAAAACTGAAATCAAACGAATGTATGTTCATCCAGATTTTCGTAATAAAGGAATTGCATCAAAAGTTTTAGCCGAATTAGAAATCTGGGCAAAAGAAGTAGGTTATACTTATACTATTTTGGAAACTGGCAAAAATCAGCCGGAAGCCATCAACTTATATCAAAAATTAAATTATACCATCATTCCAAATTATCCGCCTTATGAAGAAATGGATAATAGCGTCTGCATGAAAAAGACTTTATAATAATGAAAATTACTGCCGAAGCATTACGACAAAAAGTGGGACAATTCTTTTTTCCTGCTGTTTTTATAAATGATACCGAAGAAAATATTCAGGAAACCGAACGTTTGATAAAAGAACACAACATTGGCGGACTGACCTTTTTTCACAGCCGTGCGAGCGCTGCAACCAATTATGAAAGCAAGAAAAAAGTTGTTTTTAATGATGACAGCTACGAAAAAATTAAAGCATTAGTTGCTCGTTACCAAAAAGCCGCTTCTACCCCACTTTTAATCAGTATTGATGCAGAATGGGGATTGGCAATGCGTATCGAAAAAACACCTCAATATCCATATGCGATTACACTTGGCGCTTTGCCTGAAAACAAAGCTAGTTTGATTTACGAAGTTGGAAAACAAATTGGATTGGATTTAAAAGCAGCCGGAATTCAGTATAATTTATCGCCTTTGGCAGACATCAACAATAATCCAAATAATCCCGTGATTGGCTATCGTTCTTTTGGCGAAAACAAAGAAAAAGTTTCCGCTTTTTCAGTTGAATATTTAAAAGGAATGTCGGAAGTTGGCGTTTTAGGTTGTCTGAAACATTTTCCTGGACACGGAAATACGAATGTCGATTCGCATTTAGGATTGCCAGTTTTAAAGGAAACTTTAGAAGAATTATTAGAAAACGAATTATATCCGTTCATTAAAGGAATTGAAAATAATGTCGATTCGATTATGATTGGACATTTGGCTGTTCCAAGTTTAAATGACGGAAAAGATACATCGGCAACTTTATCAAAAGCAGTTATTCAGGATTTATTGCGTGACAAATTAGGTTATGATGGTTTGGTGATTTCTGATGCTTTAAATATGCATAGCGTTTCTAAATTATACGAAACCAAAGGTCATTTAGAATGGGAAGCTTTCAATGCCGGAAATGATGTTTTATGTTTCGCCGAAAATGTTCCAGAAGGAATTGAAGAAATTCTGAAAAATGCATCGCCAGAACGCATCGAAGAAAGCTTTAACCGAATCATGAAAGCGAAAGAAAAAGCTGGAATTCTTTCCGGAAATACCGCTGCTTCGGGCGAATTAGATTTCAAAAAAGCATCAGAATTAAATCTGCAAATTGCTCAAAATGCTATTACTACAATCATTGACAATTCAAATTCAGAATTAGCTTTTGAAGCGCAAAAAAACAACAAACTTGCCAAACTGAGTTTATATAAAAATACCGAAAACACTTTCTTTAAAACTTTAAATTCAAAACTAACTTCTCCAGAATTTGCTTTTGAAAATCTAGAAATTTCGGATATTTCATCCATCAAAAAAGAATTAGAAAATTTCGAAACCATTATCATTTCATTGTTTGTTCCAAAGGCAAAACCAATGAATAATTTCGAAATTGATGATGAAGTTTTAGAACTGCTTTCAAGTTTACTTCAAACGAAAAAATGTATCGTGTACGTTTTCGGAAATCCATACGTTTTGCCAATTATTCCGGATCTTAAAAAGGCTTCAGGATTAATTCAGGCTTATCAGAATTTTGAGGAATTTCAAAAAACTGCGGGAATTCAATTTTTAGAAAAAATTTCTTCAAACGGAATTCTTCCAGTAAATATTGATATCCAATAAGTTAAAGCATAAAATAGTCAAAATTTATCAACTTATAAATTTTTATAATCACATCTTATTGTAAGTGCCTGTACTTATACCCTACTTTTGCACCAGAAATAAATTTTTAACGTAAAACGAAAAATATGTCTTTAGTAGGAAAAAAATTCCCAAGTATTGCAGTAGATGCTATCTCAGAAATGGGTGATAATTTAAAAATCAACATTTTTGAAGAAGCAGTAAACAACAACAAAAAAGTATTATTGTTCTGGTACCCAAAAGATTTTACTTTTGTTTGCCCAACTGAATTACACGCCTTTCAAGCTGCATTACCAGAATTCGAAAAAAGAAATACTATCGTAATTGGTGCTTCTTGCGATACTAACGAAGTTCACTTTGCTTGGTTAAACACACCAAAAAACAATGGTGGAATTGAAGGTGTAACTTACCCAATCTTAGCGGATACAAACCGTAACTTATCTAACATTTTAGGAATTTTAGATATCGATTCTACAGAATACAGCGAAGAAACGGATTCAGTTATCATCGAAGGTTCAAATGTAACTTTCAGAGCTACTTACCTAATTGACGAAAGTGGAAAAATCTTCCACGAAAGTGTAAACGATATGCCATTAGGACGTAACGTAAACGAATACTTAAGAATGGTTGACGCTTACACACACATCCAAACTAAAGGTGAAGTTTGTCCTGCAAACTGGGAAGCTGGTAAAGAAGCAATGTCTGCTGACAGATTAAGTACTGCTGAATACTTAAGCGCTAACTAATTTTTTATAAAGGTACAAAGGTTCAGAGTTACAAAGTGACAAAGGTATTTTGTTGCTATCTACAAAGTTTTAAAACTTTATACTCTTGAACCTTTGCTACTTCAATATTTCTTAAAAACATACGGTAAAGTTTGAACAACAAATCTTTTTAGTTGTGACATTTTATGAAGTTCCAAAAACTTTGTCCCTTTGTCTCTTTGCCACTTTGAACCTTAAAAAACAAACAAATGTTAATCGACTTAAACGAAGATACGTTAGCAGATTTAGTTGCTAAAAACGAAAAAGTAGTAGTACAATATTCAGCTTCATGGTGTGGAAATTGCCGTATTATGAAACCAAAATTCAAAAAATTAGCAACAGAAAATGAAGCTATCACTTTTGTTTTGGTTGATGCAGAAAATTCTCCAGAATCAAGAAAATTAGCTAATGTGAGCAATTTGCCAACATT
This sequence comes from Flavobacterium sp. LHD-80, assembly GCF_030929605.1. GTDB lineage: Bacteria > Bacteroidota > Bacteroidia > Flavobacteriales > Flavobacteriaceae > Flavobacterium. The sequence goes on along the minus strand of NZ_JAVFVS010000001.1, from coordinate 37,746 downwards.
CGCAACTTTCGTAAACGGACAATTAGTTGGCGAAACGCAAACTAACAAACAAGAAGTTTTAATCGATCTTGTAAACGCTATTGCTTAAATTTAGATCGTTAGACTGGCTTAGATTTTTAGACTTCTTAGATGCTGTCTACAAACTTTGAAAAGGTCTAAGAAGTCTAAGAATGTCTAAAAATCTAAGAAGTCTAAATTATGAAATTACCAGTAATAAAGCATTTAACACAATTCATCGAAGAAAACGATCAGGATTATATCATCGAAACGATCGAAGTTCTAGAAGCTATGACTGAAATTCCTTCTCTTAAAGATGAAGAATTAGACGTTATCGGCGAATTGATTTCGAACATGTACGGCGCACTTGAAGTACAAAAACTTGTAGCGCAAGGAACAGATAAAAAAGAAGCTTTAAATACGTTCATGAAACGTGTTTTAGGTTCAATCGATAAATAAATCGGCCTCTTTTTCAAATAAAAAACAAAAAACAAGACTGAGAAAGCGTTTCTATTTTATAGGCGCTTTTTTTTAGTTTACAGTATTCAGTCGCAGTTTTCAGGCCATCTTTGTCAGGCTGAGCGTCCCGAGGCTTCGGGAGAAGCCCACGCAAAGCAAATCGACAAAGATTATCAATTTAGATTGTGGAGCTACTTGCGCGGGCTTCTCCCGAAGCCTCGGGACGCTCAGCCTGACAAGCGTGAAGCAAATCTAAAATCTAAATTAATTTGGGCGAGACAACATCCCGATAAAAGGGCTAACTCACTTTGCGTATATCCGCCCTTTTATCGGGATGCTGTCGGGCTATCCGCGCTACTTCGGTAGCTTGCTTCTATCCCTCTCGCGGGCAAACGGTTTCAATAAATGTTTTTTTTTATTCTAGCCTATCTACAAAATAAAAAAAAATAATTGCCTCCAGCTTTAGCTGGAGGTATACAAATAATTATCGAAGAAGGCTTTAGCCAAACGCGTAAGTTCGGCTAAAGCCCTTATATTCATCTACCAAACCTCCAGCTAAAGCTGGAGGCAATTAAAATATACATCACAGAGCAACCTACAAAGGTCCCTCCCGAGAATTCAACTTTGCTCAGCATGACAAACATGAAGCAAATCTAAAATCTACATTCTAAAATCTAAAATTATGAGATAAATTCGTGAATTCGTGGCCATCCAAAAACCAACCTTAATCTCTCCTTAAACCCATAACAAATACTTTTAGATTCAAATATTAATCCTTACTTTTGAACCTCATTAATTTAAACAAAAATCATGGCTTCAATAACTTTAGGAGGAAATCCAGTTCATACATCAGGCGAATTACCAGCAGTTGGTTCAAAACTTGCTGACTTCAAATTAGTACAAAACGATTTATCAGTTGCTTCATTAAGTACTTTCGCTGGCAAAAAATTAGTTTTAAACATTTTCCCAAGTGTTGACACAGGAACTTGCGCAACATCTGTTAGAAAATTCAACGCAAGTGCAAGCGGATTAGAGAATACTACTGTTTTATGTATTTCTAGAGATTTACCTTTCGCTCAAAAACGTTTTTGTGGTGCTGAAGGTTTAGAAAATGTAGTTAATTTATCTGATTTTCAAGAAGGAAGTTTTGGTAAAGCAAACGGTTTAGAAATTGTTGACGGACCTTTAGCTGGTTTACACTCAAGAGCAATTATTGTTGTTGACGCTGACGGAACAATCACTCATACAGAACAAGTTGCAGAAATTGCAAACGAACCAAATTACGAAGCGGCTTTAGCAGTACTATAATATTTTCCTTTAAATGGAGTTTCAAAAAGATAATACATTTGTTACAGGCCGGTTAAAAAGCATGACGTATGCTTTTAACGGGGCTGTAAAATTAATTAAAACAGAACACAGCATTATGGTTCAATTCTCTTTGGGAATTATCATGACTATTGCTGGGTTTTATTTTCATATTTCACAAACCGAATGGCTTTGCCAAACATTGGCAATTGGCTTAGTTTTAAGTGTTGAAGGATTGAACACAGCAGTTGAAAAAATTGCTGATTTTATTCATCCTGATTACAGCAGACGAATCGGGTTTATTAAAGATATTGCTGCCGGAGCGGTATTTTTTGCCGCAATGACTGCAATAGCAATTGGCTTAATTATTTATATCCCAAAATTTATATAGGCGGAACGCAAGAATGGCAAAAACAAAAAAAGAAACTGCAGACAAAAAAACAGAATCAAAAGTCGAGAGCATCAGGTCTTGGAAGTTAACCAAACAACAAAAGTTTGTTTTGGGCTGTCTTCTGATACTTTTTTCAATCGCATTATTGGTTGCCTTTATCTCGTTTTATGTGAACGGACAATGGCAGACAGACCAGAGCGCGATCAACAGTCTTGGAGACCGAGACGAAATAGTACAAAACTGGCTCGGAAAATTCGGTGCCTATCTTGCTGATCTTATTGTTTACAGAGGCTTCGGGATTGCTTCTTTTATTTTTGTCCGTTTATTTTTCCTTACCGGATTGTTTTTGGCGTTGGAACTTTCGACCAAAAAACTAAAAAATACTTGGTTTTGGGATTTATTTGCTATGATTGTGGTTTCTGTTCTGTTTGGTTTTTTCGCGACATCAGCGCCAGAATTAGGAGGAACAATTGGCTATGAATTGAACCTTTTTCTTCAGGATTACATCGGAAAAACAGGAACTTTATTGACCTTGCTTTTCGGATTAATTGTTTATTTGATTTTCAAAATAAAAGTATCGCCTGAAAAAATTCAGTCTTATTTTGATTCAACTAAAAAAGAATTCAACTCAGAATTAGAATCAATTAAACCTGTTCAACAACCACAACAGCCAGAAAGTGCTTATAATTTAGAAGAATTTGCAATTGAGGAAGAAGAAGATCCTGAATTGGATAATATCCACTTAAAAACAGTTGATTCTCAATTCGAAATTAACAAAGAAGCTTTAAAACCAACTATTTCAAATTCATCAGAAATTGATTTAAATCCGGTTTTAAAACCAGTCCAAATGAACATCAACCCTGCCACTGTTGCAACTCCAGTTCATACTGAAGAATTTGTGATTGAAAAAGCAGAAGAAGAAGATATTATTGAAGAAAATCTGGCTTCTCGCCTAGTTGCCGATTTTGGTTTATTTGACCCAACTTTAGATCTTTCAAACTATAAATTCCCAACCATCGATTTATTAAAAGAATATTCGACTGGTGGAATCACGATTAATCAAGAAGAATTAGAAGAAAATAAAAACAAGATTGTAGATACATTGCGTAACTACAAAATTGAAATTGCGCAAATTAAAGCAACCGTTGGACCATCGGTAACTTTATATGAAATTGTACCAGAAGCCGGAATCAGAATTTCTAAAATTAAAAGTTTAGAAGATGATATTGCGCTTTCGTTATCCGCTTTAGGAATTCGTATTATTGCGCCAATTCCAGGAAAAGGAACAATTGGTATTGAGGTTCCGAACAAAAACCCAACGATGGTTTCTATGAAAAGTGTTATTGGAGCTGCAAAGTTCCAAGAAGCTGAAATGGAATTACCAATTGCATTGGGAAAAACAATTTCAAACGAAACTTTTGTTGTCGATTTAGCCAAAATGCCTCACTTATTGATGGCAGGTGCCACTGGACAAGGAAAATCGGTTGGATTGAATGCAGTTTTGACTTCTCTTTTATACAAAAAACATCCAGCAGAAGTAAAATTTGTTTTGGTTGACCCGAAAAAAGTAGAACTTACGCTTTTTAACAAAATTGAAAGACATTATTTAGCCAAACTTCCTGATACGGAAGACGCTATTATTACAGATAATGCAAAAGTTGTCAATACTTTAAATTCACTTTGTACTGAAATGGACAATCGTTATTCTTTATTAAAAGATGCGATGGTTCGTAACATTAAAGAATACAATGATAAATTCAAAGCAAGAAAATTAAATCCAGAAGCCGGTCATCGATTTTTACCTTACATCGTGTTGGTTGTCGATGAGTTCGCCGATTTGATTATGACCGCCGGAAAAGAAGTTGAAATTCCGATTGCTCGTTTGGCTCAGCTTGCTCGTGCTATTGGTATTCACTTAATTATTGCCACACAAAGACCTTCTGTAAACGTAATTACAGGTTTAATTAAAGCAAATTTCCCTGCCAGAATTGCCTTTAGAGTAACTTCAAAAATTGACTCTAGAACAATTTTGGACACTCAAGGTGCTGATCAATTGATTGGACGAGGAGATTTATTATACACAAACGGAAACGATGTTGTGCGTGTACAGTGCGCATTTATTGACACTCCTGAAGTTGAAAAAATTACAGATTTTATTGGCGGACAAAAAGCGTATGCCACGGCATATTTGCTTCCGGAGTTCATTGGAGAAGAAAGTGGCATCAATCTTGATATAGATATTTCCGAAAGAGACACCTTATTTAGAGAGGCTGCAGAGATTATTGTCAATGCACAGCAAGGTTCTGCTTCATTACTGCAAAGAAAATTAAAATTAGGCTACAACAGAGCCGGACGATTGATTGATCAATTGGAAGCAGCCGGAATTGTTGGTCCTTTTGAAGGTAGTAAAGCTAGAAGCGTGAACATTTTAGACTTAAGTGCTCTTGATCAATTTTTTAATAATGAACAAAATTAACCCCATCATGAAAACGAAAATTCAGGAAATCAGAAACAATTCTATCACTAACATGACTAAAAAGTGTTTTCAAATTGCTGCAATATTGCTTTTGAGCTTCACTTCTATTCAGGCTCAGGATAAAAAAGCCAAAGATTTATTGAACGAAGTAACAACTAAAATAAAAAGTTACGACAATATTGTTATCGATTTTAAGTACTCTTTGAATAATGCCAAAGAAAACATTAATCAAGACAGTAAAGGAAATGTAACGATGAAAGGAAATCAATATGTTTTGAATTTCATGGGCGTTACTAAAATATTCGACGGGCAAAAAACCTATACTATAAACCCGGAAGACGAAGAAGTTACTATTTCTAAAGTAAATGAGAAAGACGACAATGCTATTACGCCTTCAAAAATGCTTACTTTCTTTAATTCTGGATACAAATACAACATGGATATTGTACAGAATGTTAAAGGAAGAAAAATTCAGTACATAAAATTAGTTCCAACAAGTGGAAAAGACCAAAGAAAAGAAATTCTTTTAGGTATTGACGTTCAGACAAAACACATTTACAATTTGATCGAAACTGGAAAAAACGGAACAAAAACAACTTTAACCGTTAATTCTTTTAAAACCAATCAGCCTTTATCAAAAAATCAATTTACCTTTGTAGCGAGCAAATATCCAAAATACTACATCAACAAATTAGATTAATTACGGGTTGAAAATTTTAGACAAATACTTATTAAAAACATTTCTGATTACGTTTACTACGGTATTCGTAATCCTTTTTTTTATATTCATACTTCAAACTGTCTGGCTTTTTATCTCAGAACTTGCTGGTAAAGACTTAGACTTGATTTTGATTGTAAAATTCTTGTTATTCTCAATGCCGAGAATTATTCCGTTAGTTTTACCGCTGTCTGTTTTATTGGCATCGATTATGACTTTCGGAAATTTGGCTGAGAATTATGAATTTGCAGCGATGAAATCTTCAGGAATTTCGCTTCAGAGAGCAATGCGCATTTTGATTGTATTTATCTTTGTTTTAAGTATTGTTGCTTTTTGGTTTGCCAATAATGTCATTCCGTATGCGGAATACAAATTCGTTAACTTTAGAAAAAATATCGCTCAAGCTAAACCTGCAATGGCAATTGCCGAAGGTCAGTTTAACGATGTTGGATTTTATAATATTAAAGTAAATAAAAAATCAGGCGAAAATGGGAATATCTTAACCGGCGTTACTATTCATGAAAAAAACAGCAACATTGGGGAAAACAAAACTGTTATTAAAGCAAAAAATGGCAAGTTAATTAGTAACGAAAAATCCAGTATTTTGAAACTGGTTTTAAATGACGGTTATTACTATCAAGATGTTACGCCAAAAAAATACGAAGACCGTGCTAAACTACCTTTTGTAAAAGCGGCCTTTAAAAAGCAAATTATCAATATTGACTTATCTGAACTGAATAAAGTTGATGAAGACAAAGAAAACGTAAGCAGTACAAACGGAATGCTGAATGTTAATGAACTACGTTACACGCTTGATTCGTTAAACAAAAATTTAGATAATGAAATAATTTCTTTTTCCGAAAATATCAATCAACGTGTGGGAATTAAAAAAATCCCCATGCCAATTAAAACTGATATTAAGAAAAAACCAATGCCTAATGATCTTTTATCATTATACACAAACAAGCAAAAACAAGATATTCTAAAAATGGCGAGCAGCAATGTCAGCAGCAATATCTATTCTGTTGAAGCTACCCAAAAAGATTTAAAAGACAAACAACGTGAAATCAACAAACACCTCACAGCATTATATGAGAAGTTTGTGATTGCTTTTGCCTGCTTTTTAATGTTTTTTATTGGAGCTCCATTGGGCGCAATCATTCGCAAAGGCGGACTAGGATTGCCAATTGTTTTTGCTGTATTGATTTTCATTACTTTTCATTTCATCAATACTTTTGGAAAAAGACTTTCACAGGAAGGTGGCATGACTCCATTTATGGGATCATGGATGTCTTCTTTCATATTATCGCCATTGGCCATTTTATTAACCTACCGTGCAACAAATGACAACGGATTAATAAACTTTGATGCCATTATGACGCCAATATCACAATTATTTCAGAAAATTTCCGAGCGATTTTTCCCCGCTCAAAACAAATAATATTATGTCAGCAAAAATACAACTAAATACCATTGAAGAAGCTATAGAAGATATTCGTCAAGGTAAAGTAATCATTGTAGTCGATGATGAAGATCGTGAAAATGAAGGTGATTTTTTAGCAGCAGCCGAAAAAGTAACTCCGGAAATGATCAACTTTATGGCGACACACGGACGCGGATTAATCTGTACACCACTTACAGAAAGCCGATGCAAGGAACTTGATTTACGTGCAATGGTTACGAATAATACAGATCATATGGAAACTGCTTTTACAGTTTCTGTGGATTTAAAAGGTCAAGGAGTAACAACCGGTATTTCTGCCGCAGACAGATCAAAAACAGTCCAATCTTTAGTTGATCCAAATACAAAACCACACGATTTAGCTCGTCCTGGACATATTTTCCCTTTGATTGCAAAACAAGGAGGCGTTTTAAGAAGAACAGGACATACTGAAGCTGCAATTGATTTTGCAAGACTGGCTGGATTCAAACCGGCAGGTGTTATCTGCGAAATTTTAAATGAAGACGGAACAATGTCTCGCTTGCCTCAGCTTATTGAAGTAGCAAAAAAATTCGATTTGAAATTAGTTTCAATTGAAGATTTGGTTGCCTACAGAATGCAACACGACAGTTTAATTGTGAAAAAAGAGGATTTTGATATTGAAACTCGTTTTGGAACTTTTAGATTAAGAGCTTACGAACAGACTACAAACAAACAAATTCATATTGCTTTAACTAAAGGAACTTGGAATTTAGGCGAACCTATTTTGACCCGAATCCATTCTTCACAAGTAAACAATGATTTATTAGGCACCTTAACCAATAATGCCGAGCAACAGCTGGATGATATGTTTAAAGTGATTAATGAAAATGGCAAAGGCGCTATTATTTTCATTAATCAAGATATGACTGCCGTTAATCTTTTAAATAGAATTTCTGAGCTTAAATCGTTGCAATCGCAAGGAACATTAAAAGCTCCGAAAGTAATTATCGACAGCAAAGACTACGGAATTGGAGCTCAAATTCTCCACGACATTGATATTTCTAAAATTAGATTGGTTTCGAATACACAGCAAACAAAACGTGTCGGTATGATTGGCTACGGACTTGAAATTACTGAATACGTAAGTTACTAATATGGGAACAGTAGAAGAAAAAATTATAAAATCAGAAACGCATATTTTCAAAGCTGTTTTCCCGAGTACAACGAATCATTATGACACTTTATTTGGAGGAACTGCACTTCATTTGATGGATGAAGTAGCTTTTATTTGCGCAACAAGATTCAGCCGAAAGAAAGTGGTAACGATATCAACGGGGCAAATTGACTTTAAAAAAGCAATTCCGGCTGGAACTTTAATCGAATTAGTTGCAAAAGTAATTAGCGTTGGAAGGACAAGTTGTAAAATTCATGTTGATATTTTCATGGAACAAATGTATTCAGAGCTTCGCGAAACGGTAGTTTCAGGAACTTTTTCGTTTGTTGCTGTTGATGAGAACAAAAAACCGGTGCCAATTTTAGACGATTTAGAATAAATTCTCAAAAAATCTATTTCCAGGAAATACTGATAATTAGATACTTGAAAATTAACTCGAAAAACTTTAAAAAAAAGTCCAAAAAAAGTTTTTATAATCGGAAAAGCGTACTATATTTGCACTCGCAATCAGATAACGAGAGCGACATACTGGAGAAATGGCAGAGCGGTCGAATGCGGCAGTCTTGAAAACTGTTGACTGTAACAGGTCCGGGGGTTCGAATCCCTCTTTCTCCGCCAGATGAAGTTTCAAAAGAAACTTTAAAAGTCAAAAGCCTTTAAATACTAGTATTTAAAGGCTTTTTTGTTTTTTGTCACTTGTCAAAAAACACATATATTATCAAAGCACGGTGACCCTATGAGTGACCCCTATTTTTTTTCGGAAAAAAAGCGAAAAAAGGGTCACTAAAAAAAGTGAATTCCCCGGGAGTTCCCTAAAAACACTACAAACTTTCGGCGATTTTAAATCAATTTGATTATTAATTTAAAATTGTGAGTTATGTTAAAAGTAATTTTTTATCTCAAAGCAGGTAAATTCAACAAAAGTGGAGAATCTCCAATTTACGCCCGCATTTCATACAAGAAACAATCCATAACTATGGCGGTGGGCAAATCGATCTTAAAAGAAAGATGGCAGTTTACCGACAACTTAAGGAGTGTTCTTAAACTTGAAAAAGAAAAGGTAATTAAAAATACCTTGGATCTTTTTCTTCTAGGCATGGAAAAGAAGTTCAATGAACTTTTTAAAATTGATCAGGATTTTTCTTTGCAATTACTCAAAGATGAATTTAAAGGCGAAACAGTCGTAAAAGAAGATTATGTAAGCATAATCGAAATTATGAATAGGCATAATGAGTTCTTTAAAAGAAAGGTCGATGCCGGAGAACGATCTAAAGCTTCGTTCCAAAAATATGAACGTGCAAAAGATTTACTTATCACATTTATGACAAAGCAGTACGGAATACAAGATATTTCTTTGCTTGAAGTGACCAGTGCCTACGTTTACAATCTTGAATTATTTCTTAAATACGATAGTCGTTTTAAAGGCAAAACAGGCATTCAAAACAATTCTGTAGTCAAATATATGCGGATGTATAAGACAGCTTGTAAATACAGTGTCAGAATGGGTGTAATAGATAAAGATCCATTTAGTGTTTATGATGGGAAACTACATATAACCGATGCTATATTTCTTACGCAGGGAGAATTAGACCGAATTGAAAGTAAGAAATTTTCAATGAAACGTTTGGAACGGGTAAAAGATGTTTTCCTCTTTAGCTGTTACACTGGTTATGCGCCTGTAGATGCGGCTAATATTACCTCAAATAACATATCAACGGATGGTAAAGGCAATCTTTGGATTATAACCAATCGAGCTAAAACAACAATTCGAGCAAACGTTCCTATCCTTCCTCCTACCCAGGCTATAATTAACAAATACAAGAACATGCAAATTGGATTGATCCCACAGATCTCTAATCAAAAAATGAATGCTTATCTTAAAGAAATTGCAGACTTATGTGGTATTGATAAACATCTTACATGGTATGTAGCAAGGCACACATTTGCAACAACGGTAACTTTAGGAAACGGGGTTCGCATAGAGAATGTATCTGCTATGATGGGGCATACTAACATTAAACAGACACAGCATTATGCTAAAGTATTGGATATAAATATCATGGAGGATATGTCAAAATTAAAACAGAAGTATACTTGAACAATTAGCGAACGTAAATACTTGCTGATTTTTTTAATCAAAAAAAGCAAAAGGATTCATAATTGAATCCTTTTGCTTTTTACTGAATTAGTATTTTGTTTCGTTTGTAACTGTAAAAACCAATAATACTTACGGCTCGTTTTCACTAAGTATTTTTTCTATTTTGTTTGATTCATACAAGTAAATATCTCCTAATTTAGTGTAAGGTAGTATACCTGTTTGACGGTATTTTACGATTGTATTATTTGACAGTCCAAATATTTTCTTTAGATCTTCATTTCTGTAATATCTTAAGCTGTCTTTTGTATTATTCCCTTTTATCTTAGAGTCTATTTTTTCTAGTCTTACATATAGAGGATCCAGCAATTGTTTGATTGCTGCTATATAGGAAATTTTTGTTTTATTACCTTCTTTAGACATAATCGTTAATTTTTAGTATTGCCTTTTTAAATGATATAGTTTACCAGCCAATTATTTTATCTCTACGTTTTTTAAGGATGTCAATAATACGCTCCAGAAATTTTATCTGCTTGTCTTTATAGGTAAATCCTTTTGACTCAGAAAACTGCTTGCTTATTGTGTCTATGGTCGTTTGAAGCCCGGAATCTCCTTTATAAGTGAAATTTTCTTCTACAAAAAGCTGAATTTTACTTCTATTGCACTTTTGATCGTGGTCATCAAAGAAGAAAATTTTCTCATCCATAAGAACATAAAAAAGTTGTGCCAGATCACTCTTGTTGAAATAAGTACTGCATTTCTCTTTGGATAAATGATACAGAGGTATACCTCTTCTTTTCAGATTAGATTTATTATCTTCTAAAAAACTTTCTATTGCTTCAATCTTCTCATACAATTTTACAACTGCATCGGGAAGTTCTTCAAAAGTGAACTTTTTCATAGTATAATTTTCTATTTAAGAATTGAAATAAATCGTACTTCTCTGGTTTCTATTTTTTTTCGGCAGATAACTAATGTAGCCGTACTCGTTTAGTTCACGCATGCATTTATGATAGGTTACAGGTCCAGTTATTTTCGCTATTTTCATGATTTCATGTCTATAGACCTCAATGGGATTAACAAAACCCTTTTCCGTCCTAAATTGAAGCAATGCAGCATATATACCTATATGCGTGATACTAATACGGTAATCTTTTTCAATCGCCTCAAAGAAATCAGATAGTGGCTGTAATGTTTTCATTATTTTTCATTTGTTAACTATACGCATACCATTCCGTTTAGAATGGCTCTCCTGCTGACTCTCATTGTTTTTTTGTATTTGTTTTACGGTTTCGATTGTTTTATTGCCCAATGCCGTTGAGAGCGTAATTTTTCTTGAGTGCTCATCATAAATGTTTACCGATTTAAATTGAGGGTTGGCTTCAATATAAAATCGATGTTCATTTCCATTTTTAATTAAAGTTATAGGATATCGATTTCCTTGTTTTAAAGCATCCTTTAATTTATCGGCTTCCCTTTTATTTGATAATTCCTTCAAAGGAAGTTGCTGTACAGCTTTCTCAAGATCATAACCATATCCGGAATGAAATTCTTTGATACGGTGATTGCCACTGGCATCTTTGTCGTTAAGATTCAGTTGTATCCAAGTTTTTTCCTTTTGAACCGCTCTTCCTGCCAACAAATTATAAGCCTTGGTTGTGTCCACAGAATTTTCTTGCTCAACTTTGAAGTACTGATTCCTGTTTTCTTCAGGTTTTAACTCATTATACAGACTAGCTTTATAACCTTGAAATTGATACTGTCCGCTTTGGTCTTTAGAAAAGGATAACTCATGATCGAGTCTCTCCTTTTCGTTGACGTAATAGGAAACCGGAATAGTAAATTGCTCGTGACCTTGTTTGATTTGTTGATCAATCTGGGCTGACAAATCTCTAAAACCAATACGCTGCACCTGTTCATGCAGCGATTGATTGTTCTTTTCTTCTTCTTTTGCATCCTTGCGTACCGCAATTTGGTCTATGAGTGGCGCAACGAGAAGTTTACGAACAAGACGAACTAATAAATTAGGGTAAAGCTGTTTTAGAATCTTGCTCTTTTCCTGCTTGAGCAGCTGTAAAGCAAAACGTTCCTCAATATTTTTAGTACCCTTATACTTTGTTCCAATACGCTCGTAATGATGCAGCTTTTCCTTAAGTAGTGATCTATTATTGGAAAGACTGAAATTAAACAGCTTACTAAAACGCTCTTCCCTGGAGCGCCACTGGTTTAATTCCATTTCTACTCGGTTAACGGGAAGTTGTTCGTTCATAATTCATAATTTATTTACTATATTTTTCACTATATAGAACTCGATTGGCTCTTCCTTTTTTTCTTAGCCTCCTTTGGTACTTCTGGGCCATCGTCATCGGAAGTTTGATTTTGTTTTTTGCTGCCTTGCTTTTCAGAAGCCTGCTGGACTTCGGATTGCTGTTCTTTTTTAGACTGACGGTTATCAATGCGCTGTAAATTGCTGTCATATACATTGATTGTCTTGAATTGTGGACTGGCTTCAATATACTGCTTAATCTCATTTCCTTCTTTTTGGAAAGTAGCAGATTGCAAGTTTCCCTTTTTTAAAGAATTTATCAAGTCTTCTTTATATTTTGGGGTTTCCAGTTCTTTAATTGGATGTTTGGACAGTGCTGCTTCTAAATCATAACCGTAATTTTGATGGTAATGGTTTAGTTTAAAGTTTCCATTAGATTCGGATTGTTTGAAGTCTATTTGAACCCAAGAATTATAAACTTCCCCCTCTTTACTGGTGAGATCTTTATTTACCGATCTGCCTTCCATAAGATTGTAAGCTTCCTTCATTGTTATGTTGCTGCCTTTATTTATGTAAAAGGTTTGTTCCAAGGCTTCTTTAGAATTTTCTTTTTGCAATTCCACTTTATAAGAATTAAAGAAATACAGATCACTTTCTTTCGACTTATTGAAATTCAATGTCGCTGTAGCCGTATCATTACCATATTGTGTATTATGCGTCAAAGTAAAATTAGGCTCTTCCTTCTGCATTTTTTCCTTTAATTGAGATTCCAGTGCTTCGCCAAAACCGGTATACTTAACCTGCTCTTTTAAGTATTCAAAATTTTTCTCGTTCATGATTTCAATTTTTTAAATTATTATATTAGGTTATAGTTTGGGAAGTACAGTTACCTGTACCAGTTTTGTATTCTTGACATGTTCTTCTAAATGTCTGCCTCCATTTTTTTCCATTAGCTGTATGGCTAAATATTTTTTTTCCGGAATAGTAAATTTTGGAATAGCAAATACAAAAATATTTTCTGCTTCAGCGTCAATTTTACCAACATTATTCAGGAGGAGATACTTCAATTAGCCGATCCAAACAATTAGAATCTGCAGTACCTCCATCCAAAATTTCGGGACTTAGTTCCGGTGAGTTTGTGGGTATGGTAGCAGATGACCCTGATTGTAAAATAGAACTTAAAACATTTCATTCTGAAATCATCAATGACCATAAAGCATTGAAAGAGGAACAGGATCAATATATAGATATTCCTGTTATTAGAAAAGTTGATAACTCTATGGTCCAGCGGAATTATTTGCAGATAAAAAAAGACATCAAGGATATCATTTATACTGAAAAGGAAAGATTATTAAATGATATTGAATTGAGCCATCTGGTAATTAAGAAATGATAATAAATAAAAACTTAAACTTAGAAATAATGATACAGGAACAATTTACCGATATAATCCAATTAATAAAACAATCCAGATCAAATGCTATTACAGCAGTTAACACTGAAATGATCAATCTGTACTGGAATATTGGACAGTATATCCACAATCGTATTGAAACCGAAGAATGGGGGAAATCAGTTGTGAAAGAACTGGCCGATTTTCTGCAGAAAAGTGAACCGGATTTAAAAGGGTTTTCAGATGCGAATCTTTGGCGTATGCGACAGTTTTATGAGATTTATAGAGATACACCAAAACTCGCACCACTGGTGCGGGAAATTAACTGGTCCAATAATCTGATTATTTTTTCAAGATGCAAAACAGTAGAAGAACGCGAGTTTTATCTTAGCTTTTCTAAAAGGGAAAACTATAGCAAACGAGAACTCGAACGCCAGATTTCATCAAGCCTTTTTGAAAGAACTATGATTGGTAATTCAAAACTCGCACCACTGGTGCGAGAAATACATACGGATGTCAATAATACTTTTAAGGACAGTTATATTTTTGATTTTTTGAATCTCTCTGAATCTTATAGTGAAAACGAATTACAGCAGGCATTAATTAAACAGATGAAGAATTTTATTTTGGAATTAGGCAAAGATTTTATCTTCATTGATCAGGAATACAAACTGCAGGTTGGCAATAGCGATTTTTATATTGACCTTTTATTTTACCATAGAGGATTACAGTGTCTGGTTGCTTTTGAATTAAAAGCGGATAAATTTAAACCGGAACATTTAGGACAGCTAAATTTTTATTTGGAAGCATTGGATCGTGATGTAAAGAAATCCAATGAAAATCCAAGTATTGGGATATTGTTATGTACCGACAAAGACAGTAAGGTAGTAGAGTATGCTCTCAACAGAAGCCTTTCTTCTACTATGGTGGCTGAATATAAAATCCAGCTTCCAGACAAACAATTACTTCAGCAGAAAATGCAGGAATTGTTAAAATAAAAATAATCTCGTTATTATACAATTTACTCAAATCAAAAAAAGATCCTCCAAATTTAAACATTCGGAGGTATACTGATTTTTCTGGCTTCTGATAAGATTCTATCTTTACTTCGATTAATTTAAACAACTCGGAAAAGATAATCCATTTAAAATGGGTAGGAAAGACTAACTCCAAATGTCTTTCTTATTTATGATTTTATCGCTAATAAAAGCTAGAATTGCTTCGCTTCTTTCAGAAATTTTAGAAGCAAATTCTTCGGGATTATTCCAGAATCCTACTTGCTCTACAGTTTTGACCAGCCCAAATCTTTTGAAAGAATTTAAATGTTTACTTGGTAATCCGTTTGAATCGGAAGAATTAGCACTTGATGTAGTTAGGGAGAGATTTCCAATACCATTGATAACACTCGAGATTTCTTTCCAGAGTAAATCCGCTTGAATCTTTTGTTGAGAATAATTTTCAATTCCTAAATCTTTCCATTCCAGACTTCTGGCAACAATATGATCTATTGCAATGGAATCTTTTTTATAAATGCTTTCTCTGATCATTCTGTAATCAGCATCATGACCTATTTCAAATTTATATAAAAAATAAGCCGTTTTATTCCACCCGTACGCATCCTTGATCCATTTCTTTTTTTCTGTATTAAATAACCTGCCTGCATTATTGCCTAAATGTTCCCAGCGGTATGAAAATTTTCTTTCTCCTTTATAAAACTGAGATAGTAAACTATTGCATTTATCTAAATTCGAACCATTTTCAATTGATTTGTAAATAATTTGGAACTCATTTCGGGATGCTTTCGCATTATAATAATAACCATTCCAGTATATGATTTCATAACAGATCAGAAAGTTCTCCCAACGCTCGATTAGTTTATTTTCAATTGGGTTTCCCGATCTGAAAGCTCGAAGTAAAAATATAATGCTTCGGTTTTTATCTAAAAGTAGAACATCACCAATTAGAGGGTTTTCTTGATCAGCTTTTGGAATTTTATTGACAAGGATATTCATTGATTTTTCAAATTGTTCAGCTACATTTATCGCATATTCAACAATTTTATTTTTATCGTTTTTTTTTAATAATGCTTTTTTAACGTATTCAAAAGAGCCATTATCTCCTGAGATTCCTTGAGGTAAGCCGAAATTCTCTTTTTTATGACCGTTTTCCACAGCTTGCAGATGATGCATCAATATAGTGTCTAATGATAAATCACCACGCAGCCAGACATCGCTTGCTTTTTCCTCCATTTCAAAAATGCGTGCAAAAGCATTTTGAATCTTTTCAATTTCTGCATTGGAATTTTGTGAATTGATGTAGACATTCTTCATCAACAGCGCTTTGACTTTTTCTGTCTCAGAGAGTGCTATCCCGCGCGTATTGTGTAATTCAAAAATCTGAGAAGCAACCGCTTTATCAGTATAGCAGGCAACAGAGCAATGTGCTTTATCTATTACATCTACATATTTGTCAATTTTATTAACGTCTAATTTTGGTAACTTTTTCCCTTCTGAAAAACAATCAAAAAATAATCTGACCGCATCTAACATTCTTACGAAAGACATGGTCTTATTTCCCGTATCGTTTAACAATTCCGTTAGTCTTACATTTATATTACCTCCGTTTGTTTCTAAAGCATTTACAAGAACATTCAACCCGTCCTTGTCATAAGAAACAGGTGTTAGATTAATCTGCTTATAATAGTCACAATCTTTTTTCAGATGCTTGCAGACTAGTAAAAATAAATAAACAGTACTGATACGCTGCTGCCCGTCAATTATCTCATATTCAGCTGTCCCGTATTTTCCTTCTAAAATATAATGGCCAAGATAATAGTTTTTATTGTCAGATTGCTCATCATCAGTTTTAGCATAATATTCCAAAATGTCATTAACAAAAGCTATTAACTGTTTTTCACCCCAGGAATAAGCTCTTTGATAATCAGGAATTGTAAAGGAAAAAGGTTTGATAATCTCTCCAAATGTTTTCGGTTGTTCCAAAGTTTTTGGTTGTTTTTTAATATTAATAGCTTTCTTTCTATTGACTCTTATTTAAGTCAAAGCTCCATTTTTTAGATAATCTACTATCTGTTTTTTACAATTAACCGTAGTTTCTATACACATGCAAAATTATATCATTATAAAACCAATTAAACCAAAATAACCTTAACAAACAAATTGAACAAAACAATACAAAAACACATAAATCATTGATTTTCAAATATTTAAACAGTAAAAAGTGTTATTTTCATAAGTTTTACGCTATGGATGAATTCATCCATAGTAAATTTAGTAACTTGCAGTACTAATTTTTTCATATGAATACTTTAAAATTTTCAGGTCATGACACCTTTCATTGTAGACAACAGTGGTTGTCAAAAGGCACAAAACTAATTGACAATGAAGGATATACGGTTTTAAACAGGCCTGAAATTGCAATATCAAGATTAGGTGTTGGTAAAAATATGGTTCAATCAATTCAACATTGGCTTAAGGCATTTGGATTGATAAATGACAGGCATGAAATTTCAGAAATATCAAACAAGCTATTTTTAAATAATGATAATGCATACGATCCTTATTTAGAAGATGAGGGTACATTATGGCTTTTGCAATATAAAATTTGTAAATGCAATTATGCGAGTATTTTTAACATGATTTTCTCCGAATATTTCAACGACAAAGTTACTTTAGATTTTTCTGAAAGGCAAATTATTCAATTCATCGAAAAAAAAATTAGAGATAATAATGAAAGAGAAGTTAGTCCAAATACATTAACGTCTGATTTTAAAGTTTTTGTAAAATCCTATGCAACACCAACAAAATCATTGAAGACCATTGAAGATGATTTTAATTCGCCTTTACTAGAGTTAAACTTGATTTCGCAACTAAATTCTAAAAACGCTAATGGTGAAACGGTGTATAAGATAAACAAAGAAGTCCGAAACAATTTACCAATTAACATTTTCGCATATTGCCTTTTAGATTATCTTGATGATCGAAAAGATATTAGTTATGAAGAGTTAAGAAATACAATCGGTTCTTATTTCTGCCTTTCAAATGATGGATTAGACAATTTAATAGAACAGTTATGTTCGGTATATCCAGAATTCATATATAAAAATGATGCGGGAATAAGGCAAATTCAGATAAAAGGCATACCAAAAGATTATAAGACAAACTTATTAGAGTCATATTATGAAGTATAATAATATATCTACTAACATATTAAGAGACGAGTCAAAAGACTTAAATTATATTGTTACCCCGAATGCGATTCAAATCTATGATCGTATTCTTACTAGTGAAGGAAAAAGCAATAAATCATTTACCTTAATCGGGAATTATGGTACCGGTAAATCAACATTTCTTTGGGCATTACAAAAAAACTTACTACACGAAAAAATCTATTTTAGAAATAATGTAGACTCAAAGGTAAGCTCATATGATTTTATAAAATTAGTTGGAGATAATGTTTCTTTAAGCGCTTCTTTACTAAAAACCTTAAAGTTAAAAGATGCATCCTCAGATGAAATAATTGAAGAACTGGAAAACAGAAGAATTAATTCTGCCAAAAAAAATAGGGGCTTAGTTTTAATTATCGATGAGTTTGGTAAATTTCTTGAATTTATTGGTAAAAACAATGATGTAAATGATCTTTATTTATTGCAACAAATCTCAGAATGGGTTAATGATGATGCTAAAAATGTATTCTTCATCATCTCCCTACATCAAAGTTTTATTTCGTATTCTGCATCACTTGCCTTGTCCGAAAAACAAGAATGGGAAAAAATTAAAGGCCGTTTTGTAGAATTACTTTTTAATGAACCTGTTGAGCAACTTTTGTTTTTTGCATCAAATACTCTTCAAAGTTTTGAATTGCCCAAAAAAAATGAGGATAGCTTTAACCTTCTAAATAAAGCAATTAAAAAAAGTAACCTTGTTAGTTTTAACGAAATAAGTTCTGGTGAACTAGCCAAGTCATTATATCCTCTTGATTGGTTATCTGCAAATATTTTGGTCAATTCCTTGCAGAGATATGGACAAAATGAAAGATCGTTATTTACATTTTTAAACGACACAACCAAATATTCCATTATTTCATTTAAAGGAAAATTTTATTCCATCTCCAATGTTTTTGACTATCTAGTCAATACTTTAGGCGGTGAAATTTACAGTTCGAATAATCCACATCGCTTGCAATGGCAAACTTGTTTTAGAGCACTTGAGCGTGCTGAATTGATTCAAAATACAAATTATGATTTAATAACTAATATAATAAAAACTATTTGTTTAGCTAATATTTTCACTAAGGCAGGAAGCTTATTAGATAAAAAATTCATATCCAATTATATCTACTACACAAGTGAATTTGATTTAATTGATATCGAGAATACTATAGAAAAACTGGATAAATCGGGAATTATTAGGTTCTACAATCATAGTAACAAAATAAATTTTTTAGAAGGAACAGATTTAGACATCGAGCAAGAATTAGCTGATGCTTCAAAGGAAATAAACAATGACTTTTCGATAAATGACGCTATAACCGACTTGGTTAATTTCCCGGTTATCCTGGTCAAAAAGAATTCTTACGAAAAAGGTACACCACGTTTTTTCGAGTATCGGATCTTACAAAATATAAATTCTGTTACCAAAGCTGAAGGAGCTCTTGATGGCTATATTAATTTGATCTTTGATATAAATATTAAAGAAAAAGAAATAAGAGCATTATCAATAAATTCTGGGAGTAATCTTTTTGTTATATATAAAAATTCTAAACAAATCCACAATGAGATTTTCACAATAAACAAATTGTATTTTTTAATTTCAAAACACAAGGAAGATATCAATGCAGGAAAATTATTAGCAAAAGAACTAGAATTTCATAAACAACAATTAGAAAAACTAGTTTTAGATAATTTATTCATTTCTAATGATCAGAATGTATGGTTTTATAATGGGAGAGTTGAAGATATTAGATCAAAAAAAGCTCTAAATGAAACACTATCTACCATATGTGATATAGAATTTAATAAAGCCCCTTACTACAAAAATGAACTAGTTAATAAGGAATTCTTGAGCTCTCAGATAAGCACAGCAAGAAAATCTTTTATTCGTAACCTATTGAATAATGAAAGTGAAGAGAATCTTGGTTTTCCAATTGATAAATTTCCTCCCGAAAAATCAATTTACATTACTTTATTGAGAGATACTGGAATGCATGCGTTTAGTGATGAACTAAGATACTATACTTTTTCTACTCCAAAAGATATTACTTTTTTGCCATTATGGGAAGAATGTAATAGATTCGTAAAATCAGCTAATTCCTCTAGAAGAAATTTATCTGAACTATACGATATTTTAAGCAAAGCACCTTTTAAATTAAAAAAAGGATTTACCGAATTCTGGGTTCCTCTATTTCTTATTATTAACAAAGAAGATTTTGCTTTATTCCATGAAATTAATGGTTTCATACCATATCTAACAGAAGATGTATTAGATTTAGTTCATAAATCACCCGCGAATTATTCTATCAAAAGTTATGATGTATCTGGACTGAAAGTTAATCTTTTAGAAAGTTATAAGGAATTGGTGCAAGTTGGAGATATTGAATTAGGTACAAAAAGTACATTTTTATCTATTTTTGGAAATTTCTTGCGTTTTTACAGAGGTCTAAATGAATACACAATAAATACTAAAAGACTTTCTCCTAAAGCCATAAGCTTAAGAGAGGCTATTAAAAATGCAAAAGATCCTGAGGATGCTTTATTTAATCATTTCCCAAATGCCTTAGGCTTTCATTCCATTTCCCTAAGTGATGATGAAGAGGTTTTAAAATCATTTACTTACCATATTCAAGATGCAATTAGAGAAATACGTTCGGCATATAATTCTTTATTAGATAGAATTGAAGAAAAAATTATTCACTCTTTTTACTGCGAAAATCTGGATTTCGAAAAGTATAAAATTGAAATTAAAGATAGATTAAATAATATCAATTTGAGTTTACTGGGTACTGAACAATCTATTTTTTACAAACGATTAATTTCGCCACTAGATGACAGAGCTTCTTGGCTTAAATCAGTAGCAGATGCTGCATTAGGAAAATCAATTGACAGAATGATCGATGAGGAGGATGTATTATTAATTACAAATTTAGAAAACTTTTTACTAGGTCTAATAAAGGCTTCTGAACTTCATGAGTTTAAATCTAGTGAAAACAAAAAAATGATATCCATACAAATGATTGGATCATCAGGTAGAATACTTGATGATAAAATCATACTTTCTAATGAATATAACAAAGAATTTGAAGCGGTAAGGGTTCAATTAAAAGAAAAATTAATTACATTAGATATTCATAAGCGCAAACAATTACTTATGGAACTTTTATCTACTGAACTTAATCAAGATTTAGTATTATGAGTGAGATAAAACATGTATTAGGAATTTCAGGAGGAAAAGACAGTGCCGCGTTAGCCATTTACATGAGCCGAAAACACCCTGATGTAAATGTTGAATATTACACTTGCGATACTGGAAAAGAATTGACTGAGACTTATGATTTAATAAATAAATTAAATTCGGTTTTAGGTAAAAACATTCGTCTTTATAAATCAATTGATGAATTAAATTCTCCTGAGAAAAATCCTTTTGACCACTTTTTGGCTATGTATGGAGGTTATTTACCTTCTGCGACTGCTCGGTGGTGTACAGGAAAAATGAAGCTAGAACCATTTGAAAATGAGATTGGCACAACACCAACTATTTCTTATGTTGGCATTCGCGGTGACGAAAACAGAGAAGGCTACATCTCTAAAAAAGAAAACATTCAATCTATTTTTCCTTTCAGAAAAAATATTTGGAGTGAAGATGTGATTAAAAAGTTCCTGACAAATTCAAATATTGATTTTGTAAAAAGTAATTATGAATTATTAGCACCCAAAGGAAAGTTAGAAATGATTTTACAATATGTAGAGCAACCTATTTCTTTGCGTTTTACACAAAAACAAAAAGTAAATGCGCTACTTGATACTGATGTAAAACTATTTAATAAAGTAGTTTTTGAATTTTTAAAAACCACAGATTATCCTGTTGGTAAACTGGAAAGTTTCTCCTTGATTGAGAATGAAGAAGTTTTAGGCATAGATGATATTTTTAAAATTTTAGATGATTCGGGAGTAGGAATACCAGCTTATTATTTACCGCTTGAATATGAAGTAGAAATAAATGGAGAGTTGAAAAAAGGAACTTACTCTAGAAGTCGTTCTGGCTGTTTCTTTTGTTTTTTTCAACAAAAAATTGAATGGGTTTGGTTGTTGGAACAACATCCAACTTTATATGATAAAGCTATTGAATATGAAAAAGAAGGTTATACATGGACAATTGAGCCATTACAAGAATTAAAGAAGCCTGAACGTGTTAACGCAATAAAAAAAGAACACTATTTACGAATGCATAAAAACAAAACTAACACAAAAACTACGACAAGTTGGCAAGATGAAATCTTAGCTGCTGAAGGAGAAGGTTGTGCCAGTTGTTTTATTTAAAAGAATAAAATATGTATTACAAATACAATACAATCACAATACGTGAATTATTAGAATTGACCAAAACTGAAAAAATAAATCTTTCACCATCGTATCAAAGAGGATTTATATGGTCTCTACCTGACCAAAAAGCTTTGATAAATACTATTTCAAAAGGATATCCATTGCCTAATATATTCATAAGGGTACTTGGGAATGGACAAATGGAAATGGTAGATGGGCAACAAAGATCAAGAACTATAATAAAGCACAACAAAGGTGAGGTAAAAATAACCTCTAAGGACAATATTGAGTTAAGTGATGAAGAAACTTTTCTAGATTATATTATACAAGTAGCTTACATATATGAAATAAGTGACGAACAAATAAGAGAAGTCTATTATTTTATTAATAAAAAAGGTATCAATCTTAATGATCCTGAAAGACAAAAAGCGTATTATAGTGATACATTATTCTTAAAGTTAGCAGAAGAATTATCAAATAACCAGTCTCTTATTAATCTTGATTTATTTAGTGATAAGACAGTGAGTAGATTTAATGATAGAGATTTTATACAAGAACTTCTTGGCTACCTGTTCAAATATGATGAAGATAAAAAGAACAAAATAAATATTGGTCTTGAAGGAATAAGAGATAAAAAAATATATATCGAAAAAGAGCTCTTTTCGAATGATATTAGTGAAGATGAATTCACTTCTCTATTTAATTCATTTGAAAGGATTATAAATATATTGTCAGGATGGAATGATATATATCCAATTAACAAAACTAGATATAAGCAAAAAAAATGACTTCTATACAATCTTTTGCTATTTAAATAAATATAATCAACTTCCTATCGATCTTTTAAATTATCAATATAGAATTTTACTTTTTTTAAGTCAGAAAGACCAAGATGGCAATCAGTATATTAGACCTACGAATGAGGAAAGTGAAGCATTGAAAAGTTATGCCATTAATTGCGTCTCACAAAGTAATTCGAAGAAGGCAAGAGAAGAAAGATTATTATTTTGGGAATCAATACTTCTAAACAAAGTGGATTTTGAAAATATAGAAAAGAATCCCAACTTATTCAGTGTGTTAACATATTTAAGTAATCTCTTTACAGAAGACAAAATAGAATTGAAATCAATATATGAATATCTTCTAATAGATGTAGAGCTGTTAAATAATTAAACTTTATGACTGTAGTAAAATTTCCAGATTATATAAAAATAGAGAAAAGTAGATTCAATGCGGATATTTTAAATATTGATTTCGAAAACATTAAAAATAACATAATTAATATTAATGATAAAGAATATTTTTTTAATAACTTATCTAATGATGGAAACAAAGGTGGGAACTCAATTATTTTAAAACTGTATTCTGTTGACGAAGCTTCCGATGCAGAAACTTTTGATGATATTGCGCCAATAGCAATTTTAAAAATATTGAAGTTTTCATTTTGGAAAAAGAAATTCAAAGGGAAAACAACAAATGATTATACCAATACCCATAAACGCTTTTTGAATGAGATAGATGCTTTAAATATATGTAAGAAATTAGAAAATGAAAATGTTATTGAGATTTATGATTCCGGTGAATGTGTAATAAATAATAGTCATTATTTGTTTTATTCAATGGAAGTTGCTGATTATGATTTAAAATCATTTATAGAAGAAAAACATGATGGGCTTCAATTTGAAAATAAAGTTTTATTCTGTTTAGAATTACTCGATGGAATAAATCAACTAGACAATGCAATCTTTTATCATCGAGACATTAAACCTGACAATATTTTCTTCGCGAATGGTAAATGGAAGCTAGGTGATTTAGGTTTAGTTGATGGAAAAGAACTTCATTATAAATTTTATGAAGAAGGGAAGTTTATAGGTCCTCGTGGATGGGCTTCCCCTGAAGTTATGAATAAGTATTTAAATGAAAAAAAAGGATTTAAATATAATTATGATTGTAAAATTGATCATCAATCTGATATTTTTCAATTAGGTAAAGTTTTTTGGTATATTTTCCAATATAATGCTCCTATTGGAAATATTAATTTCCATGATTTTAATAGAGAAAATGAAAGAGTTTTTTGGATTGTAAGGAAAATGCTGCATCATAGTAAACTTAGGAGATTCAATAATGTTTCAACAATAATTCCTCTATTTCAAAAAATAAATCAAGAATGTATTTTTAATTAATATTTATATTGTTTACTTACTAATAATTTTTATATAGTTATATTTATCAAGGATTCACAACAAGAGGGTAATATCGTTTCTTGAGGCAGTATTTTACTTCTATTACTAATAAATGGAAATATTCTTAAAAAAAATTATACATACTAAGGAGATTTTACTACCAAAAAAAAGTTCCTTATTATTAAATATAAGATAGTTTTCTTTTATTTAAATTTATACAAAAAAGCTCTACCCTCTTTTTTATATTCAATTTTCTCTTCTAAACGTAAATGCATGAGTTTACAATCACTTATTTTTAGAAGAGATTTTGTTTCTTTAGAGGTTAACCCTTTTTTGTTTGACATCAGAAAACGAAAAATAAGTTTATCGATTATATTTTATTATAGCTAATAATTGTTGCTCTACATTTTCTCTTAGTAAAATCATCCCTATCAAGATCATACCAAGATTCTGGCCTTTGGAATATATCAATTCCTCTACCCAAAGTTATTTTCCAACCATTATCAGTTTCAATGTATCTATCATGAATTGTTTCAGAAAACTCATACTCAAATTCAATACCTTTTTTTAATAAAACCATTTTTATTTCTTCAAATTTAATTTTATTTTTCCTTAACTGATCATCATCGTCCTCATATCCATTACTTGTTATTAAATTTATTTTTCTAATCTTGAATGATGGTAATAATTTACAAAAAGCCAGAAAATTGTCTATCTGATATGAAAGTCGAATGAAAGGATCAACTAATTTAATTTCTTTTGACGACTCAAAAAAAGGTGAAAATAATATTTCATACGAATACCCTAAATCGCCTTCCTTTATCTCAAGCACTCGAGTAGATGTTGAAACTTCCATTTTTGGTGATGTCACTATCTCTTCGGATTCTTCGATTAATATTTTTTCAAGATTTTGACTCGGGCTGTTTTGATCAACTACATTAATGATATAATTTTTAAATTCGGGATCTAAATAATGCAGCTGGTCTCTTACTCTTTGACGAAGTGCTATTGCAGGTTCTAAACAGTGTTTAATAAAATCTGATTCAGTAACTGTAGTTAAGTTTGGAAATAATAACTTAAGAAAACCAGAAGCCATTTTCATAATTGCTTTTTTATCTCTTAAATCTTTAGTACCAATTAAATTACTTCTTTCTTCTACAAATTTGTCAAACTCTACTCTGCTTCTTAAAGCGTGGAAAATTTCACCAATAAAATCTGCTTTAAATCCCATTCCATTAGATAACGTAGATGTTTCAATTCTTGGCAATTCCCATCCTTGTATAATGCCATGTATTCTGTCAATAAATGCCGTTTCTTGAAGTATTTGTGGAAGTTCTCTAAAAAGATTTTTTGAATTCACAGGTAAACCACTAGAATCCATTTGAACATTTGCTATAAAAACGGCTCCGGAATCTGCAGTAGACTCAAATTTCCCTTTAGCATATTTTCCAGATTCAAGGTAGGTTTTTAAATTAGAAACTGTGACTGCAGGATTTGAAAAAGATAGACTTTGTGCTTCATCAAAAACAACAGCATCAAATTGTGTTAACAAACCAGGTGATTTTGAGTTTTCATTGTAAAATAAAACTGCTGGCGATATTGATCCCGTAACAAGTCTGCTGTAACGTGAAAAATTTCCAAAAACAAATGATTTTCCAGTTCCTTTTGGAGCAAGTTCAAAGAGATTTATTCTCTTTTGAACAAAAGGCAATAAACGAGTTAATAAGACTTGTTTAATTTTATCTGTAGAATAACCATCAGGATTTAACCCAATAGAATTAATTAAAATTGCAATCCATTCCTCTAATGAAAATTCAAGTCTTTGCTTCGCATATTTATCAAAATCAATTTGAGATGCCTGTAGCGGTACAAAGTTTTGAAGCCAAACTTCCCCTCCTTTATCTGCTACTTGATAATTATATACAGCAGCGCCCCATAGACCACCTTGTAATAATCTAGGAAATTGATCAAGCAATTGTTCTTCTATAAAAACTTTCTGATTTCCTAAACTTGAGGACTCAACATATGTTTCATTTTTTTTTAAATCAACTTTAGGGCTTATGAACTCAAGTATTGTAACATTTTCACCATTCTTAAGTTTACTCTTTAAAAGCTCTATGTCACTCTTTTTTGGTATATATTTTGAAACAAAACCTAAAACTTTTTCTTTAACGTCATCATCCCAATCTCCACCTTTAAGTTCTCTATCTATTAACCATTCGCCGACAAAAACTGGAATACTTTGCTCATTTAATCCAGAACTGCTATATAGGTTTTTATCTATACTTGCATCTTCGAAAACTGATAGTATTTTTTCTTTTAAATTATTTTCCATTTTACTAATTGAATAAATTATCTAAATTTTCATTCACTGATTTTTTAATAGGCACTTCAATTATCGAAGTAACTTGCTGTTTTTCCCCAAATACAAAATAATTAACCAATACTTTTAATTTTGCTTTACGATTATCTATTATTATATTTTTTGGTATTTTAATATTTCCTTCAAATGTTTTGGAAGACATCGGTTGAAGCTTTTGAGTTATATTAATATTGAAGTTCTGGTCTTCATGTATCTTTATTTCCTCAATCACAACAACAGCATCATTATCATTTCTAATAAGCATTTTAATGGTTTCTGTATAACCAAGCTGTAAATCAACAAGCCCACCAAATATTATTTTTATAGGCATTATTTCATTTTTAGACACTTCACAAATTAAGAAAGGAACAATTGTCTCTTCCGGTGTTAATCCTCCATGACGGTATCCGTAATCAAATCTTCCAAAGTACCTGTAACCTTTTGCAATTACCCAATCTTTAGTATTAAGTGTATCTTCTTTCTTTAAATAATAAATCTCATTTTCATCAAGATTTACTTTAGATAGATTACCAGTAATTTCAACACATCTTTCTTTAGGGTTGTTTCTACAAGCTTCTAACAAAGAGGAATTTTTAATATTAAGCCCTTGGGTCAGACATTTAGTACTGCCATGATCGGTAGAAACGATTAGTTTTATTCTTTTGTCTGTACTTGACTTAATAATATTTGCAATCTGCTTAATTCGGGAGTTTAATAATCGTTTTATTTCCTCTATCCTTCTTGTTTCAATATTATTATCCTCCTTGTGCATAAATTCATCAATTTCATGCCAATGCAAGCAACAAAGATCAAAATCAGATTCTAAAGCTTCTCCGAAATGTTTGATACTATTTTTAAAGACCACTTTCTTTGAGTTAAACGCTAATTTTAAAGCCTCTGCCATGTTCGTTGTATAGTCTTCCGATTCCGGGAATTTACCGCTTAACTGAGTTGGAATTCCTATTTCGGTTATAGTTGGAACCGCTGCAAAATTATAATCTTGCTGAACCTTATTAATACCATGTGATTTTAATATCGAATTTAAAGTTTCAGTATAAGCTGCTGGTAAACCATCAATAATAAGCCATATAATACTTGAGCTAGAAAGTTCATCATGAATTATATTGGTAATATTATAATTAGTTTTTAAACCTGTTTGAATTATATCATTATAAGATTTAAAAAGCCAGTCAGAATAAACATTAGCATATTTTTCAACTAAACTTATATCTTCATTATTAGGGAATTCATCAAGATAAAATTTAAAAGGAATAAATGAATCTACGGCCCATTTTTGCCAAATATCTATTTGAGAGTGTAATGGTAGATTTTCAATCTCTGGAGGAGAAAGAAGCTCCGGTTTTATCAGTGATCTTATTTTTTCTTCTACTTCATAATCAATTTTGTTGGCATAATTAGAATATATAAATTCTTTTTCTTCTGTTGATATTGACTTTGCTTGTCTTAGAAATGCTTTTATTGTTGCTTTATATCCATTTTTTTCATTAAAAAATTCATTAATTTCTTCTTGAAAT
This sequence comes from Flavobacterium sp. LHD-80, assembly GCF_030929605.1. GTDB lineage: Bacteria > Bacteroidota > Bacteroidia > Flavobacteriales > Flavobacteriaceae > Flavobacterium. The sequence goes on along the minus strand of NZ_JAVFVS010000001.1, from coordinate 9,415 downwards.
AAATTTTTAAAAAAACTTTCTATTTTAACTTCATATTGCTCATTAAAAGAAATATTAAATCTCGTATCTGTAAAAAAGATTGCTATATCACTTGCAGAACAACTTAATTTTGACACTAAATACGCCATCTCATCGTGCAAGAAATCTCTTAGTAAAATTTTAGAATTAGACATATAGACCAATTTATTGATTACCTTGCAGAAATCTTTATCCAAATCTCTTATGTTGTTAAGTAAGGAATTAACTAATGGGGAATTAACCTCATTAGTTTGTAAATACTTTGACCACTTTTTAGTTAGATATTTAGAATCTAAGAATTGTTTGGGAGCATTAGATACGTAATTAGTAATTTCATATAGTTCTTCAATTATTTTTTTGCTATTAAGTAGAAAAGGACCAATGAATTTATTTATTATTGATATTTCAGTTGGTTCAATAGTATCATTAATAAGATTTAAAAATATAATATCATTTTCTTTAAGGTCTTTATCTAAATCTACATTTACGAATTTTTGCTTAAGAATTTTTGAAGGTAAAACATGTTCAACAGATATTTGACTTTCATTTTCTAAATCGTAAAACCAATTAGAATATGGATGAGAGGTAACAACTATTGTTTTAATTGCTTTTTCTTCTCTTTTAAATTTTAAAATTAACTCTCTGGCTTCAATAAAAGTTTCATCATCAGTCACAAAAAAAGCATCTGAATAGGAATCTAAATTATATACATCTATAATTATTCTCATTATGATCTAAGTTTATTTATCTTCTATTATATCATTTAGCACTTTTCTCATTTGAGATTCATCTAAGTCAAGTTCTGTTTGCAATAACAAAATCTGTTGCTTAACTTTTACTTTGGCCTTTTTTATTTTTTCTGCTTCAGGGAATTTCCATTTAATTAAATTATCAATACCTTTTTTAAATGCTATGATAAAAGATTTTTCTTCTTTATCAGTCCACAAATTCCAATTGCTATCAATTTCTAATTTTAATGAAATTGAATTTATAATATGTTCAAGAAAGGAAGTACCTTCGTTCTTATCATTTATTGTAAACAATATTTTAGAAACAGGGTCTTTAAGATTTTCTACATCTATTTTATTTTTATAAGCATCTGATTCTTTTATCATTGTTTGAAGTTTAAATTTATAAGCATCTTCACTTGAAGACTTGTCATGATCTTTTTCTTCAATGATTTCTATTATCTCCAAAAGAGGTCTCTTATAATCTTCGATGCTCCTTTTTAGAAGTTCAATTTTTTTAATATAGCTATCCAAAACTGTTTCATTCCATTGCTTAAATTCTACAAGCTTAAATAAAGAAGGTAAATCAAGAGTAATAAATTTTTCAAAATTATTTTTGTCATTTAATGCAATCATTAAAGTTGAAACATCTACATTGATAAGATCCCAATTAGCATTTTTTGTTCTATTTGACAAATGATCATGCCATTCTTTAATAACAATATATAACTGATCAAAGGATTCTATTTTCTCTCCATTAAAAATATTTCCTATAGAAATTAAGAGTTCCTTTACTTCAACGGGTGGTTTCCAATTAATCACTTCTTTGATACATTCAAGATACTTATCTCCAACAAACGCGGCATCAGAATTACTCCATGATTCCCAATTAGTTGGAATATGTGATGGCAGGAATTCAAACCTTTCCCATGCTTGAGGAATTATTTCAAGGTAACGAGTTTTAATTGTGGAAGGAAATGAGATTTGACTAATGAATACATTTGTTTGGTCACTGTATTGTTCAGATTTATTAATATTTGGCAATGTATTCCACCAATCCATAATATAGTTCTCAAAAACTTGTTCAGAATTACATTCAGATGCTGGTTTTTGAAACATACTGCGAGCAATAATTTGAAGTACCTCTATTGGACTTTTGGTATATTCTTCTACGGATTTTTTATAATCTATAAATCTATTTATAAACCCACGTTTCTCATATGAAATATCACTCCAATCTTTGATTGGTTTTTCATTTAATTCAATTAAATACAAATCAAATGGATCACTGATAAATTTATTTTTAATTTCTGACAACCATTTTGTAACAATGGCATTGCCAAATTTTCCACTTTGATTTGGTGCCGGTAATTTTTTAAACCAATTTGCAACCACCTCTGTTATTTCAGATTTTGTGACAATGTTTACACCAAAGACTTCTTTAGACAATTCTCTGATAACCTCATTTTTTATCTCTGTTTCTTTTTCACCCGGATATTTTTTAAAAGAATCTAGATCTTTGAGCAAATTATTAACTTTAGAATCATCTTCTATAAATGTCCGTCCTTCATTAAAGAGTATACTTGGCAAGTTTTCTTGAAAATATTCTTTGCTTATTCTTTCTTTATCAGATCCATTTATTTGAAATTCAGTTTTTAAATCTTCGAGTGATTTATAAAAGTTTATCAAATTAGTATTTCCTGAATCTTTTATTATACTTTTTTGAAGAGATGTCAGGAATTGACCAACTCCAATAAATTTCTGAGTTAAATCCGCCCAAGTATTAATATCTTGTTTATCGAATAATTTTTTTAACAGGTTTAAATATCGTAGTTCAGGTCCAGAAATTTCAATTTTTCTAATCAAATATTCTGAAGGCTTGTTTATTAATAAATCTATATGATCTGTCGATATCGCTAATACAGATTTCCTTTTACTGTCTGAAATAGTAATTCTCTCAATATCATATCTAATATAAGCGGTTAATAGAAACTTTATAATGTTTTCAGACAATCCAAATGGTGCTTGCAATAAGGGATTTATAATATCAATAGGATTTACATGTGAACCTGATTTAAGTTTGCTATCAATAAGTTTCCATGCTTTAAAAAACTGACTATCTGGATCAGGTACTTTAATTTCACCATACTGAACATTTTTTTCTCTTTTTTTATCCGTTGTAATTCCTGTATTTGCAAAGAAATTTCGAATAATTCTTCTATCAGCAGCACTGTTGTTGTCATCTCGTAAAGGTATTCTATCTTTACCATCATTGAGTAATATAGAAAGTGCCTGTTTACGATCTTTAGCTCCTTTATTTCCATCTAAAAACCAAAGAGCATCATCTTTAATTGTTGGTGTTTCATGAAAAAGGTGGTCTATTTTTTGATTGATCCAAGTACTAAATTTAGGCTTCGAACTTAACTCAATGTCATTTTCATTGAGGTAATTCCATTTCCAATTAGAAGGTTCATACAATATTTTAATCTTCTCCTCTAACTTACCAAAGGCTACATTCTTTTGATCTTCGATGTTTTTTAATCTGGCCGGATTTTGTAAAACATCTGGTCTTTCGGCAGTATTCTTAATAGCTTTGAAGAAGAGAGTTTCTTTTATTAAATTGTCAAATTGAGGAAGATTGATAGGTGTCGCAAATACGATATATGGCAGTAACTCTGCTTTTTTACTAAAAACGTTTTTGAGTTCTTCAAGTTCATCGTCTGATGTACCGAGTAAGTAAAATAAGAAACCATTACCAAAATAAGTAAATTTACTTTGATAATAGTCTTCTAACTCTTTTATCGCATGTAATAAATTCCCAATATCATTAATAGATTGAGTATGTAATTTTCTATTGCAACCGAAATTATTGTTATGATCCCTAGTTTGAAAATTTTCTAGTTTGAAAATCTCATCCCATATAGTCATACATTGAGATAATGAGAGTTCATCCAATTTTTTCTCTTCCTCATCTATCACTTTTGATAATGGAGCAGCCCCAAAGTCTGGAAATTGATAATTGTTATTTGTTGGATTTAACTCTAAAAGTTCCCGAGAGAGAACCATATCATCTAAAAGATTATAGAATTCATTTCTTCGGGAACTTTGCCAATTCATAGCCCAAAATAAAGTTTCCTTATTTGGTTGAATAAGTGCATTTTTGACAACATATAGCATAAAAAGGTTCTTTATTACACTTTGTTGGTTTTCATCATTTATTTTCCCAAGGCCTTCTCTATAGGCTTCATAATAAGCTTGTATCATACCGCCCTTATCTTCTCTTATGTTTTTTAGAAAAAATTCAAGTAATAGATCAGGCGTGAAAAGATTTAATTTATTATCATCTAAAACATTTCTTGAATCCAAATAATTTCTTAAAGCACCATCTTTTGTTTCTATAGGGCTTAGAAAATTAAACATAGACCTTGTGTTTTGAGCAAATTCTGCTGATAATCTAGGTAGAATATATGAGGTAAGCGGATGTAATGGATATAAATTTTCAAGCACCTTAGTTTCTATCCAAGAAGTATCTTTATTAGGATAAAGATTAAAATCTTGAATAGTTTGGAGATGTTCTTTAAACAAAGGATTTTTATAAATAGTTTCGAATTCTTTAGGATCTTCTTTGATAAAAATAGTTCCAATAATTTCTTCTCCTTCTGCTTCGGAAACTATAAGTTGATGTCTTTCGAAACGCCCAATAATCTTATTTAAATCTTTCTCTTTGTTAGTTCTCAAGCTCTGAGGGTCTTGATGACTTGCAGATATAAAAAGAATATTACAATTGTCTTTTTTTGCTTTTACATCTTCAATAAACTGTTGAACTGACAATCCTGTAGCAGAAGAAGAACTATTGATAAGTTTTCCAAGCATTTCTCCAAATTCATCGTATATAATGGCAATACCTCTAAATCCAAATTTTCTTATTGCTTTAGCAGTATCTGAAAATATCGGATATGCTGACGTGTGGCTTTCAGAAAAAGCATTCCCAATTATATCTTTATAATTTTTTTTAAATTCGACATATGTGCTTTGATCATAAGAACTTAGCTGCTCTATGAATTTTTCTATAGTGCTTTCTTTAATATATTCATTTAACTGTTGATAATTCTGAGGGCTTTTTTCATTCCAATGATTGATTGTTTTTATGGCTTCTTCAAAATTAGTTTTTGGAACATAATCAATCTCATTGTTTTTCAATGCAAATTTCAAGCCCTCTAGTAATGCATGATCAAAATCATTGTCACCATATTCTGGAATAACTATTAATAAAGGTGCTGAATTATTAAGATGATTTTCTAAGTTTTTAGAAAGTCCATCGTTGTAATAGTTTTCCTTGTCTTTAATTTTATCAATAAAACTATTTTCAATTTTTTTGTTTGCTAAAAGATTAGCTAAAATCAACAACAAATATGATTTACCTGTTCCATATGAAGATATGATAAGATGTAGTTTCTTATCTGTACTTTCCGAACAACTCAATAATATACTCTTTAGAATGTCGCGAGAACTTTTATTTGGGAGATATCCTTTAACTTTCTCCTCATTCCCTTCTGGGCTTCTATAAGAATAGTCACGTAATACATTTACTTCAGTAGCAAATGCATCAGATAACTTAATTATTTTGTTTAGTTTCATATGTTTCTTTCTTAATATTATAATTCTATAATGTTTTTATGATTGAGCTCTTTTGCTTCAAACTCATCTTTGAAATTTCGAAATATTTTTTTTGAGTAAAAAAAATAGAATATTGGCTTCGATGGTTCTCTAGAAGTTAATAGTTTTGCAATCTGATTAATAAAACCATCTGAATTAGAAACAATAAAAGTTTCAATATTAAAAACTATCGTGGTTTTATGTTTAGATTCATGTTCAATTTTATCTAATAACTCTTTTGGTGAAAATGTAAGGGTATCAATATAGAGCTTAGTAGAATCTAAAAAAAATAAATTCGGAATCTCTAATTCAAACTGTGTAATAACTGGATTAAATAAACCTGAACAATAAACAACACCGGTTCTTTTCCTTGAGGTATTAACATTGGTAATAAACTCATTAATATTGGTCATAATATCTCTCTATTAATTTTAAATTTGAATCTTGATATATGTAAACAATATGCTGAAGATTAGCTGTTTGTACATACTCAACAAGCCCAATGTCTCTAAGTGCATATATTTGTTGTAGTAGCATGTCCTTATCTAAATTAAAAAATTTTCCAATATTATTTGGTTCCTTTAGTAATTCTTCAAATGATATGGTTGTTCTACCTTGTCGATTATCATATAACACGTAAGCTAAGAGATGAGAATTCATTTTATAAGCAATATCCCTTGAATATTTTTCATTTTGCAACTTGAAAATATTTAGAATTTTAAAAGCATCTGATTCGGAAAATGAATTCAATGTTATAGAAACTAGACCACCTAAGAAATCCTTTTTATAATCAATTTTAATATCGTTCATAATTGCCCATGAACTAAAATCTTTTCTTAGTTCATCTTTTGTTTTTGAGTCGGATGATTCGTAAAGTTGATAATATAAAAAAGGATTAGATATTTTATTAGACCAATGATAAGCTAGTAACCATAAAGTAAACTCATCTTCAAAATATTTATCGTACTTGTAAACCACTTTAGCAAGTTCTGTTGGTAAATAGTTTTTGTCAAGTAAATTAAAATGTTTTAAATAATATTTTAAATTTTCAATTTTATTGTCGCCAAAACCAGATTCCAAGAGAAGATCTTTTTTCTTAAAAGTAGGGTTGTTATAAATTAAAAAAAAAAGTTTATACAATTCGTTTTTGTCTATTTTAAATCCACCATAAGGGTTTATAGTTTGCATTTTTATTGTTTATATGATTACGTAATATAAGTAAATTAGTTCTTTTATCGGTTCAATTAATTTAATATTTTTATAGTAAAATTTTATTTTTATAACTACTAAATTATTTCGGCTTTTATGATTTTAACTAATTCATTTATTTGATTTTCTGTTGTTGATTTGTCTATTGATATTCTGATACTTTGATTACATTCTTGATCACTAAATCCCATTGCTTTCAATACATGTGAGCTTTCAATAATTTGAGAAGTACACGCAGAACCATTACTTATAGCTATATCGTGCGATTTTGAAATAAATATTTCAGAATTTAAACCAGGGATTAAAACATCAATAATGTTAGGAACTCTTGATTTTGTTTCTCCAATAATAATAGATCCAGTTATTTTTTCTAACTCTTGAATTAAATACTTAGAAATAAGTTCAAGAATTAAAGCATTTGCTTTTAATTCGTTATGGGCTATCTCACATGCTTTTCCTAAGCCAACGATAAAAGGAGTGTTATATGTTCCGCTTCTTAATCCGTTCTCTTGTCCTCCTCCATGTAATAAAGGGGTTAATTCTATTCCTCTTCTTTTATATAAAACTCCAACTCCCTTAGGTCCATTTAATTTATGCCCACTAAGACATAACATATCAATATTATCTTTTTCAACATCAACTACTATTTTACCTATGGCTTGTGTACCATCACAGAAAAATCTAATATTATTTTCTTTAGCGATTGAACCTATTTCACTAATGGGCTGAATAACTCCCGTTTCATTATTAACATACATTATGCAAACTAAAAATGTACCCGTTCTAATAGCCTTATTTAAATCATCAATAGAAATTACTCCTCGCTGATCTACATTCAAATATGTAACTTCAAATCCTTTTGTTTCTAAATATTCACAGGTTGCAAGAACAGCTTTATGTTCTGTTTTCACAGTAATGATATGATTTCCTTTATCAAAATTAGATTCCACATAACCTTTCAAAGCTAAATTTATAGATTCTGTAGACCCAGATGTAAATATTATTTCATCATCATGTGAGTTTATTAATTCTGCAACTTGGGTTCTTGCTTTTTCTATAGAATTTTTAGTTTTTTTTCCAAATTCATGATTGCTAGATGCATTGCCGAAAAAATCATTTAAATATGGGGACATTGCTTCAAGAACTCTTGAATCAATTTTGGTTGTACTGGCGTTATCAAAATAGTTAATTAACATTAATAGCATTTTATATACAATAATACGAAAAAGCAACGGAAAGAAAATATGGAAAACCGTAAAGGCGAAAAATATACAAGACAGGTATGCAATTAGAAAATAATTTACTGATTTTTTTAGCAAATTAATTATAAGGACAGATCTATCCATATTTTAATAAAATAATAGAAGTTGTTCCTTCTAAAGTCATTTAATCACATAATAGCTGGTATTTCAATCAAAGTCCATTAAGAATTTCACTTAAAGCTTTCACTCGAAACGGGCTAAAAGGGCAGCTAAGATAGTGGCTCAAGCATGCTGCGTGCGCATAATGGCGGCGCTTCCCTTGCCACCCTTCGGGACTTATAGCACTTGCGCATCCTTAATCCACTGGCATCTTGCTTTCTTTTTTTCCGTTTTTTCTTTTGAAAACAATTTTTGTTGAGCAGGATTAGAGAGAAAGTAAATAGTAATAATCTTTAAAAATTAAAATTATGGAAATCACAGGTAGAGTAACAGGGGATGCAGTAGTTCAGCAAGTGAACAGCAACAAACAAGTGGTCAATTTTAGTATTGCCATCAATGACAATTATAAGCCCAAAGGAAGTCTCGAGGTAAAGGAAGTAACAACCTATATCAATTGTTCCTATTGGCTAAATGCTAAAACAGCACAGTGGCTAAAAAAAGGAACACTTGTACAGCTTTTTGGACGCATTGGTATCAATGTATATAATAACAGCGAAGGCGTAGCAGTAGGTACTCTGACCTTTCACACCAACAATATTAAAATTTTGGCTTTTGCAAAAAAGACAGAAACGGTTACAAAGAGTTCAGCAGTAACGGAAAAGAAATCCAAAAAAGCGCAAGACCTACCTTTTTAATAATATCATAATCACTTAAAATTTAACATCATGGCACATAATATAAATTACAACAAGCAGTCAGGAAAACACAGTTTTTTCAGTACCAAAGAAAAAGCATGGCATAGTTTGGGGCAAATCATTGATGATTACCCAACAAGCGCCGAAGCAATTAAGCACGCAGGATTGGATTATGAAATAGAAAAACGCAAGCTATTTACATCCTCAGGAGATATTATTTTGGATAATGAAACAATCCACAATAAAATAGAAGTTCCGAATTATTTCAGTACGGTTCGCACCGATAACGATGCAATACTTGGCGTGGTCGGAAAAGATTACCAAATTGTACAAAACAGGGATGCCTTTTCTTTTTTTGACAGCATCGTAGGTGGTGACGGTATTTTATACGAAACCGCAGGCGCACTTGGAAAAGGAGAGCGAATTTTTATAACCGCTAAACTGCCTGATTATATCAGGGTTGGTAAAGAGGATTTAATCGAAAAATACTTGTTCCTGACAACTTCACATGATGGAAGCGGAAGCATTACCGCAGCATTCACACCCATACGCATTGTATGCAACAATAGTGCGACTCGTTGTGCTGCCTAACAAGCTGTACGGGCTTCACCTCTATAGGTGGGCTTAACTTTTAATTAATTCAGTGAAATGCTGATGTTGGCGGCTTATCCAACAAAGTCCATCCGACCCTTAACCTGCCCAAGAGAACAGGGAATGGGAAGCTCGGAGAAAAGTCAATCCTATGGAG